>JAJDEB010000001.1 GCA_029260015.1 Phycisphaerae bacterium
TGTATATGTCGCAGTTAAGCCGGCTTGTGCCTTTACACTCGAAACGCGATTGCCAACCGCGCTGAGCCGACCTTTGCACTCCTCCGTTACTCTTTAGGAGGAGACCGCCCCAGTCAAACTACCCGCCTAGCACTGTCCCCCGCCCAGCTTCATGGGATCGGAGTGAGGTAACAAATAGCACAAGGGTGGTATTTCAAGGATGGCTCCTCGACCGCCAGAACGGCCGAATCATCGCCTCCCACCTATCCTACGCATGCGATATCTGTGACCAATACTAGGGTATAGTAAAGGTTCACGGGGTCTTTCCGTCTTGCCGCGGGTATGTGGTATCTTCACCACAAGTCCAATTTCACCGAGTCCGTCCTTGAGACAGTGCCCAAGTCGTTACGCCATTCATGCGCGTCGGAACTTACCCGACAAGGAATTTCGCTACCTTAGGACCCTCATAGTTAGGGCCGCCGTTTACGGGTGCTTGAGTCGCCAGCTTCGCCCGAAGGCTAACCGACTTCCTTAACATTCCCGCACCGAGCAGGCGTCAGTCCCTATACGTCCTCTCTGCGAGTTTGCAGGGACCTGTGTTTTTGATAAACAGTCGCCAGTGCCGATTCTCTGCGCCCTCCCACCGAAGTGGGTAGGGACCCCTTATCCCGAAGTTACGGGGTGAATTTGCCTAGTTCCTTAAGGACGGTTCTCTCGAGCGCCTGAGGCTACGCGCCTCACCTACCTGTGTCAGTTTTAGTACGGATCCGCCATTCGTCCATGATAGCTTTTCTCGGTCCCACCGTTGCACACTTCGGCAACAGATCGGCCTCGCTTACGCACCCTCGAGTATAGTGGGCTGTACGCTAGTGAGACGCACTATCATTTCAACCTCCTGACGGAGGGCAGGAATATTAACCTGCTGTCCATCGACTACGCCTTTCGGCCTCGCCTTAGGTTCCGCCTAACCCTGGGCGGATTTACCTTCCCCAGGAAACCTTAGGTTTACGGCGAGAAGGATTTTCACCTTCTTTATCGTTACTCATACCGGCATGATCACTTGATAGGCCCGTTACCGCTCTTTTCAGTACGGCCTGTATCTGCCTATCAACGCTCCCCTACCGCGTTGGGAGCCACGAGTTACAAACTACCAATTTACTAACAACAGTTTACGACAACCCTGCAACACGACACGCCTACGCGTCACTAAATCCGCCTCAATGGATCTGCAACGCGATACGTTTCGAATCACAACATCAGGTCAAATTGGTAGCCCACAACTCGTGGCTCACAACACCCGTGGCTTCGGTACCATGCTTAGTCCCGTTCATCATCGGCGCCTAATTCCTCGACGGGTAAGCTATTACGCACTTTTTAAATGGTGGCTGCTTCTAAGCCAACATCCCCGCTGTCACTGGAAAAAGACTTCCTTACGCACTTAGCATGGATTAGGGACCTTAGCCGACGGTCCGGGTTGTTTCCCTTTTGACCATGGAGGTTATCCCCCACAGTCTGACTCCCAGGATAGTCTCTACGGTATTCGGAGTTTGGTTGAAGTAGGTAGGCTGGTGGCCCCCTATCTTCAATCAGTAGCTCTACCCCCGCAGAGTAGTGGCCTGAGGCTAGCCCTAAAGCTATTTCGGGGAGAACGAGATATCTCCAAGTTTGATTAGACTTTTACTCCTCCCCACAGCTCATCGGATAACTTTTCAACGTTAACCCGTTCGGTCCTCCGCAACCTTTTACAGTCGCTTCAACCTGGCCATGGGTAGATCACTTGGTTTCGCGTCTATCACCTGCGACTAATTCGCCCTATTCAGACTCGGTTTCCCTACGGCTCCTGTGCGAAACACATTAACCTTGCCACAGACGATAACTCGCCGGTTCATTATGCAAAAGGCACGCGGTCACTCGCGCTACGCCGAAGCGAAGCAATCGAGCTTCCACTGCTTGTAAGTACATGGTTTCAGGTTCTTTTAACTCCCCTTAAAGGGGTTCTTTTCACCATTCAGTCACCCTACTTGTACACTATCGGTCGTCGAGTAGTACTTAGCCTTGGAGGGTGGTCCCCCCGGATTCACGCAGAATTCCACGAGCTCTACGCTACTCTGGGACACCTCTCAATGGAGAGCAATCGCTTTCGAATACGGGGCTGTCACCCGCTATGGCCGACCTTTCCAGACCGTTCTTCTAACGATGCTTTTGTAACTCCTCGAGGGCCCGCAACCCCGGGAACAAGTCCCGGTTTGGGCTAGATCCGCTTTCGCTCGCCGCTACTTACGGAGTCTCGGTTGATTTCCTTTCCTCCAGCTACTGAGATGTTTCAGTTCGCTGGGTTCGCCTCCATGGACTATGAATTCATCCATGGATAATGCCATCTGGTTGCCCAGTGACATTGGGTTTCCCCATTCGGAGATCTCCGGATCAATGCGCGTTTGACCACTCCCCGGAGCATATCGCAGCCTACCACGTCCTTCATCGCCTCTCGACGCCAAGGCATCCACCATGCACTCTTTGTAACTTGACCACATTAATGAGAAGCTGACAGACCCCAAAATCTGCCCAAACCACTGAGCAGCTTTGAAACCCCATCAACGTCTTGCACCAACGTCGCTGATTCGAGAACCAACCAAAATCAGCGAAAAGGCCAAATCATCAGTAACAATAATTTGAATTTGCCTCGAGACAACTTTCCAACTCAATCATCAACCTGTCTCGCCCGTCAAGCCTGGAGAAATCCCCATTCCTGCCGAACAAAACCAGCCAACAATCGAGCTACGAAACTCGTCTTAAAATTGGATACACACGTTTTTCGCAAAAGTGAATCGAACTCGTCAGAGACTTAAGTGCCGGCCGACCAACGCTAACCTGGTAATCAACGCTAATCGGTTTCGACATGCCATCCCGTCAGAAGGAACGTCCGATCCTTCTTGGAAAAACCACATCCGCCTATTCAAATGTCAAAGAGCAAAACGCCAACCGGAAGGGCTGGCAGTGCTCCAGTCGCTCTCGACCGGAGCCGGGAAAGAATACCACGCTTTTTTTGATCGTCAACGGCCCCAGAGATTAAATCTTTCTTTTTTTAGAAACACCTATAAAACAAGTGGTGTTTGGACTTTCGCCAAGCGCTTTCCAGCCCATTTTGGCATCTCACAGGGCCGCCAATCTGGCGATCAAAACGCGGATCGACCCGATGAGCCCGCCTGCGGACGTGGTCGGCGCTCGGAGCGTCTCCAAAATCGTTGTTCTTGAGCCATGGATTGATCTCATTCACACGCTGAAAAGACCCTTCTCAAGGCGATCCAAGCTGCACCCGATATGTGGACCAGCGATAATTGTCAAAAAACGCCATCAACCTAAAAGTCGATCAATTGGAACTGAATTGCAGCAGTGACATCGTTCGAATGATCAGACTCCGACGACTTGCCGCCAATCCGTTTCGAGCCCAAGAACTCGGATCCACGGGCCAAATCAATTGTTCAAGACCGAGTGATTTGCATCTAAGCAAAACCAGCATGCCAAACAACGTCGATAGCAATCCAGCATTCAACCCCCGCAAATCTTAGTGCATTGCGAGCAATCAGGGCACACTTCCAGCCAATCAAACGATTGTAAATCGAAAATCAGCAGCTAAAATCGAGCACCAGAAGGCGGCGTAGCTCAGTTGGTTAGAGCGGCGGATTCATAGCCCGCAGGTCACTGGTTCGAATCCAGTCGCCGCTATTTTCTTAACCCATTTACACCATTGCTCTTACGATAAATCGCGATCACGAATTCTTCTCTTCAATCACGCCAAATCGGCCTTCTGCGTCATTTCTGCGTCACTCTTCACTCTGTTTTGAGTTGTTCCCACAGGCCAATTGTGCCCCCCGAGCTCGTGGTATTGGCGTCCAGGCGCCCGACATCGCAACACGTTTTCCATGAGCAGGTGAAGATGCCCGTCGCTCCTTCGATTGGTTAGGTGGACTTTCGGATGGAGCGTGGACCCGCCGAAACATTTATAAACATGTACATACACGTACACGGTATGGCCACAAAAACGATAACCATCACGGAGGAAGCATACATGCGACTTGCCCACCTCAAAGCAGCGCGTGAAAGCTTTTCCGACACGATCACCCGAATTGCGGGCAGTGCGCGACTTGCCGAACTTCATGGCGTGCTTTCAAAGAGTGCCGGCGAGGCTCTTGAGTCTGCGATAAAAAAAAGCAGACAGGATCACAGACTCGCACACTCAAGGCGGGCAAAAGCAATCGCGGAGGCGTTCGCCTAAATGGTGTGTTTGGATACGACGTTTCTTGTCGACGTGCTCCGTGGAAGTGAGCAAGCGAAAGAAGTTGAGGAACGTCTTGCAAAACAGCATGCGCAAATAACGGTTGCAGCACCGAGCGTCATGGAATTGGTTAAGGGACTGTATCTGGACGCGGCGGCACAAAATGTGAAAGAACAAGAACGTTCACACATCCTGGACATATTGTCATCATTCGTTGTTCTGAGTCTTGATCAAAGAAGTGCGATTCTCGCCGGAGAGATCGAGGCAATGCTAGTCAACAATGGACTCATGCTCGATGTTGAAGATATCATGATTGCGGCAATTGCGATCACGCATGGTGAACCGTTGATCACACGAAACACAAAACACTTCGAACGAATTCCAAACCTCAATATCTTGAATTACTGACAAAGCGTTGAGAACTATCTCCGCATGTCACCTTCTGAATCACTTGGCGAGCCTGCTCTTCGTGGGCGTCACTGACTTGTGTGTAGAATTCAGCAGTCGTGGTGATGTTTGCATGCCCCATCAGTTCCTGAACAACATGCATGGGCAGATGATCCGCCCAATTCTGCGCACACGATTTCCGGAATCCATGCATGGTCAATACACCCTTCGGAACAATCCCAGCCCACTTTGCATGATGCCGAAGCGAACGCAGAACATTGTTGACCATGTAATCGTTGAGCCACGGACGACCAGCGTGCTGATGATCTCGCCATCGATTCATAATCCGTTGATACCGTTGTGGCGTCAGCAAGATCAGCGGAGACCCACTCGAACGAACGGTCAACCAACCACGCAAGAGTCGAATCGTGTGGCGTGGCAATGGAACCAATCGCGCTTCGTGATCCTTCACCTGAAACGGCGGTAAGACGTCCGATCCTTCGCGGCTTTCGATTCGCAGATTCCCTCGCTCAAAATCTACGTTATCCACAGTAAGATTGAAGAGTTCACCGGAACGAGCGGCAGACGTATACGCCAATGCGTAAAGCACTTTCCACCGAAGATCGGGGGCGACTCTGAGCAATCGTTGATATTCCGAAGGCGTGACGTAGTGCCAACATCGACGTTGCTGTTTGGCAACGCGAAGTTGTTTGATTGGAGCGAACGGATTCTCAGTCAGATAACCCCAAGCAACAGCATATCGGAACATTGCCTTGAGGTCGCGTAAGATCCGATTCCGTGTGGCCCGACTGAGTTGGGCATCCTTCATTCCCTCCCGAACAACCTTCGCTTTCGACCAGAATTCCGCAGCCCGTTCTGGAGTGATCCTGCGCACCAAAGTTTGCGATCCAAAGAATCCCAATAACCGATTGCACAGATCGTCGACATGCAACTGCGTCTTGGCCGCCCATTCGTGATTTCGGCGATCCATGTAGGTGCGACAGAATGCACGGATCGAAACATCTGCAGGTCGATCGCGAAGTGATCCACGATCATGGGCCGCACGTTTTTCCGACTGAAAACGCTCGGCATCGCGTTTGAGACGAAATGTTTTGCAATACCGCTTGGCCTTGCCGGTGATTGGATCGAATGCGCCGTACCACCGAACCAGCCACGGACTGCTGCGCCCTTCTGAGCGATGTAGGCTGACTTTGGTTGTTGCCATCTCGTACCTTCCTCGTGGATGGAATCGTCAATCAATTCCACCTCCAACCTTCAGAATAGCGCACTTTAAACGAGGGCGCAAATCCTTGATTTATTGGGCTTGGGAATCGGTCAGACGCTCTAAGAACCGTTCAAGTTCAATGCGTCGATAGCGAATGCGACGTCCAACTTGGGTGCCCTTGAGAAGACCTTTTTCGCGATAATAGCGAAGCGTCAATGACGGCTTTGCCGGTCCATCGATGTCCAATCGTAGGTATCGGATCGCTTCTGCTTCGGTGAGCAGTGCACCGTAGGGAACGAACCCTCCATCACCATCGGGCAATGTCGATTGTTTAGGTGTCGGATGCGATGATTGTATGGCCATTACTCAACCCTTGGTCATCTAATTGGCACACCAAATAAAAACAACAACGCTCGCCAGAATATGTCGAAGCAGCAATGCAGCAGCCAAAACGGTGATCCAACCAACAAATGACGGAATGGTCAGGCGAAGTTTTCGATCAGATAACCTGCGAATGTACATGACGGGTGCCTCGACCAATGCGTTCAAGTGACGATCACATAGACCGCCGGGAGATCGGAAACGGGCGATGGACCAGATGCCGGTCGCAAGCAACCAAGTGTCAAGAATGAGCACTCCCAAAAACATCGGTAACGTGAATATGCTTAGCGGTAGAATTAACATGATTAGATGTCCCCCAATTCAGGCAGTTCGGGTGGGAATTGCCATTGAGTCAGTTGCAATTCAAATTGCACGAAAGGCAAATCAACTAGGCGCGGAATTGAATTCGAACATTCCACGTTCGCATGATTTTGAATACCGTCGAGGAGATCGCCCATGTCGAACGATTCGAGATCGGCCAGTCGAGGAATTGTTCTTGACCGGAGTTCGCTGAGTCCCAGCCAATCGGCAGGTGACGGACAGTCATCAAAACACGTCGCATTGAGAGCGGTGTCAAAAAGATCGAGGACTTCTGGGTATTCCGATCGTAATGCTGTTCGAACTCCATCAATTGAGGGCCCCGTGCGATTGATCAAATCCTTCTGCTGAAACAATCCACCATCGCCCGAACTAATCGAATCCCGTCGAACGGTCAGCAACTCGGCAATGAGTACCGCAAGCGCAAACCGATCCGCCGCAGGACACAAAGTTGCGTGTACGTCAGGTGTTTGATTCCCAAAAACGAACGGTGCGATGTAACCTTCGGCACCTATGACCGTGGTGGTCAGCACTGGTGCACCTTGAATGTACACCCCATCAAAATCGATCAGGCTGACACTTCCTGATTGAACGTCCACGAATACATTGCCGCAGGACAGATCGCGGTGGGCAATGTTGGTCGATTCGAGTAGCCCGATCAGCTGGGTCAGATTCCTCACAAATTCGATTCGTTGGTCGCGATCCAGCGACAGTTCGCCGGAGCGTAAATCTCCGGCAACAACCGACCATGCGTCCCCGTCAACTCTCGGCATCAATACGGTTCCATCCATCCAATGACCGAGAGATGCATCAAAATAACAACCAACCTGCCGCACCAGCATCCCCCCATCGATCACCACCCGTTGACTGCCAGCGATCAGGCCCGGGTGATCTGGCAAGGCGGCAGCCACCGATTCCAAAAACGCTCGGTCGGGATTCTTGCCGGGCAGGAATTTCTTGAGCACCTGGGACTTGTCGATCTCGTCGTCCAGGATGTAGGCTTCGGCTTGGCCGCGTTGCATACAAAGGGCATTGCCCTTCATCGCGGGGTTCTCGCGTGGGCGCAAACGACGACGGTCGAGTATTGCGTACTGGCCGCTGGCCAGCCATCGATCCATTTCAATTGCCATCAGATTCATCTCCTTCATCTTGTGATTGGGGTCGGACCCAAATCATTGAGATATCGTCATCACCGCGGGTCGCACGAAGTTTGCTGTGCAGTTGATCAAGCAGTTGGTTTGCACGTTCGGATTCTTGCAGACCAAGAGCATTGGCGTTGAGCCATTCCCACATGGCCTTCGTGTCATAAAATGCCTCGTAGAACCCATCGCTGCACAGCACGAAATGCGTGTCAAAGTCGAAACGGTCTTGTTGATAAACGCACCGACTGCTTGAAGCGTGATCCGGTAGAACTGCGGTGACGACACCGGTCTGGGTAAATGAAGGGATTGAAGGCGGCAGACCAACAACCTTAATCGTCTTGCTGTAGCGGACGCGATGATAGGTGTCATCGACCGTCTCCATCAGGTGATTTGGGACAATGAGTTGGGTGCTGCGATCAACCGCGATAGCGTCACTGGACACGGTCGGCAATTCAACTTGGTCGATTGGTTCACATATCCACCAACGGTGGGCGATGCCTTGAGACAATCCAAGTGCGTCGACCAGACCCGGACGGTCAGAGAGTTTGGTCACTTTTCTGGTCATGACGACAGCACCTGCTCCCCAATTGAGGTCGCTTGAGTCGTGACTGTTCTTGGATTGCTCCTTTTCGAACGTGGGAAGCGACTGAAGCAGATCGCCATCCGGTGTAAACGCAAAAAATGCTGAGTCACCACAACCGATTAGATCAACGATCACGCCGGAATCGCTGGACGTGAAACATGCCGCGATCATCGTCGTTTGATACGCTTGGTTCATGCCTTCAATGGCCACGTCCTTAAGCATGGCCCGCATGGCATCGGGTGTGCCCGGTGGCAACTGAACACCGCGTGCCTGGGCCTCACGACGGCACGCGACCAGCAAATCCGCAAAGAAACGAACACGCGTCTTGGCGTCGCCGCAAAAAAACGCCGGGCCATAAGTGGCGGCATGTTCCGCCGCAATTGCGGCGTGCGGTGAACTGCTCACACCGTCGGCCACCACCGCCACCTGCGAACCCGGGTACCAAACCACTCGATCTTGATCCTTGAGTTCTCCACCGACACTTCCCGGGGAATTTAGGGCAATGGCATGCATGAGTTTATGGTTTGTGTTTGGTGTGTTCATCGTAGGTCCTGATCCACTTTTGAGCCGATTGAACTGACAACTTGAATAACTTTGGCAAGCATGTCCTTACACCTGATGTCAAAAAACAACCGTGCGTTCGGACGGAGGTTGGGGAAGATCCCTTCCTCTATGAGGTTCTGGTGAATGCACGCAGGCATTTCGCTGCTCATGTTGAACATCCGAATGTTGTCTTTGCGATTACCCACTTCCGAAACGTCGGTGTAGCCGGTGAAGTCTTCGGGGCCAGAATAATTCAGGTTGGTTTGGGTACCGATGTAGGCATTGGCCAAGAGCACGTTGCCGTCGGAGGTCTGCAGGTTGCGGATTTTTTGGGCGATTTTGGTGGCGTCGGTCTGACTCTCGCCATCCGAAAGTACGAACACAAGTGGTGGAAATGAATCCTTGAACTTCTCGTCCTTTACGGCTTTAACCAGATAGTCATACGCCATTTCCAGGGCGGCCTTGGTATCTGTTCCACCTGCCCCGCCATCCAGACCTAACGAATTGTTGGCAGCCGTGAATTTTTCAACGGTGGTGCCGATGTCCATTTCGGGATCACCCCAGACCTCTGGGCGACATCCGTAACGAATGATGTGGAAGAAATAACGCGGCTTGATGAGCATCTGATCACCACGCATGTCCATGGAGAGCGACAGCAAGTGTTTGAGGATGAAGCCGAAGAGGGCATTGACCCACGCACACTTGGCGTCATTGGTGCCTCGCAAAACTTCTTCCATGCTGCCACTGTCATCAAGCACGGGCACGACGAGGCCGGGACGTTGTTCTGAAATCTTCAATTCGTATGCCATGTTCAAAGTCCTTTCGCAAAGTAGTGATTCCTGACCCATTCGGTCAGAAGGGATTACTGCGATCGGAGCTGTTGCGCGCGCTGAATCAGAATTGAATTCGAGATAGTGCTGGTGACTTCGGAATTGCGATTGAAGAAGGATGGTGAAAGTCAGGGACTCAGATCTGGTGCACGCCTATTTAATTGGACAGTTGATAAACACGGACCTTGATCAGCGCCGACGATTCCCACCGTCCTTGACCAAGATTTTGACCACCGCCACCACCACGAGGCCCAGGAAACCAATTACCACCATGCCCATGGTCTGTTCGCGCATGCCGTGGCCTGGGCCCATGTGCTGAATCGAATTGAGGAACTTCTTGGCGGGTTCGTAGGCCACGGCCAGAATCCAGCCACCGAGAATCAGTAGTGCGAATGCGATCAGGTTGGCCCATTTGATTTTCATGTTGGTTTCCTTTTGCGTTTTGTTTTCTGTTTTCTATTCCGGATTACGACCCGGAAAAGTTTGAAAAACAATCGGTAACCCGTTGAAGGGCAACGCCTAACGGCAAAACGAATACCTGCCCCTCAAACGCAGTCCCAGCCAGGCGCTGCCTTTGACGACAGACCGATTGGGCGACCCTTCTATTGGGCGTCACGATCCAAAGTTGGTCCGCACCAAGTGCCGCCGCCTTCTTCAAATCTCCATCGATTCGCCTTGCGGTGTTTTCTGCTTCGACCGCAATCAAGACCTCATCGATCAAAACCACGAGATCCACGAATCCCCATTGGGTTCCCATTCGGACCGACGCTTCGAATTGTGTCCGACCACCAACTGCTTCGAATGCCTTCGCCAATCGAATGAGGATGATCTGATTGTGCAGGTAACCGCCTCGCATTGTGTTCAATCACCAACCTGACCGTGTCGGACCCCCACCGCCACAAATGCTGTCTCCAACGGTTCCAGCACGATGGCGTTTCGTCCCCGTCCGCCGGTGTTGACGCGATGAACGATGAGATACCCAGCATCGATGAGTTTCTTGCGAATGCGTTGGGCTTTTTGGGGGCCAAGTCCAGCAAGTTTTGGATATGAGCTGGAGGGTAAACCGGGGTTCTTGATGATGACTTCCAGGTAGCGGATTTCAACCGAATCGAGTGTTGGCATAGTGGTTGTGGATTCGTCAGTTGATACCTGGGCAACTCGGTTGGGCGACCAGTCAACGAATTCGTCGGCAACATCGACAGGCAAATCGGCAAACGGATCGCTCGATTGAAAGCCCGTTGGTGGACATGCGGCCAGTTTCATCTTGGGAATCCGCACCACAAATGGATACCGCCAGTTCCCTTCACCGACCTGCCCCACAAACCATCCGGGGGCGAGATGATGCTGCATCCAACGGCACTGCTCGCGATCCAGACCCATGGACCCGGCGATGAGTTGATAGTCGGACGCACTCCCACACCGCCCAACGAACTTGTTTGCGGTATTGCTCAAGATCGACGGCGCCAAATCGGCTGACTGAATCGAAAGATCAAGGCCAATACCCGTGCCACGAATCAATCCGATTAGGTCGGCAATGCCTCCACGCGGATTTGAGGACGACACCATGCGGGCTGCTTCATCACAGCAAATGTACAAATCCATTTGGGGATTGCTCACCCCACGGGCCACCCGCGATGTGAATTCGTGAAGCACCAGGCTGTTGAGCATCAAATCCTTGTCCACTTCCGAGGCCCCGGCCATTTCCAGGACCCAGTGGCGGCTTGCCAGATCTGATGTGGACCAACCTTTTCGAAAACAGAGCGCCTCGCGAAGCGACAGGAGAACGGGATCGATGCTGTCGACAAACGCCTGCTTCGCTTGCGCGTTGGCCTCCGAGTTGCTGCGAATCGCTTCGCGCAAGTCGAACATCGTTGGATAGTGATCACCGCCGGCGAGGACACCGAAGCTGTTGTACAGTTCGAAAATGGTTGCATGAATCAGCTTCGCAGCTCGCGGTGGCAGTTGAAGGACCAACACCAACATGTCAGCGACTCGGGGTGCCCAGTCCGCCGGCTCAACCCCAACGGGACACTGCAACGGATTGAGCTTCAATTGGCGAATGTCCACCACCACCAGATCGATACCCAACCGCGCCATCAAGGGCTGAAGCGCTGCATATTCCTTCTTGCGCAAGTCGAATAACCACAACCCACCGACCTGGGTTGCAATTTGGAGGGCCATGAATCGAGATCGATGGGTTTTGCCACAACCGCTACCACCGAGGGTGAGACTGTGCCCATTGAGAAAAGACAGTGGACAACGGATGTCTCCTTGGTGGTTATCGAGCCCCAAGACCAAGCGCCCAGTGTTCAACTTGGGGAGGTCGATGGGTCCTGCAAACGCACGGGCGGTCTTGTGTTTGCGAACGCGCTCGCTGACCATGTTGCGAACGAAACCGTCTGCAACGTCATGATCGATTAGGTTGCGGACTGCGCGACCCAGATCATCCTCCAGCAATCGATGCCGTTCGGCGTAGAGGAGTTCCTTGATCGACTCCGGGATGTCATGGTCAGGTGGCATAAAGAGTATCTATTCGTTGAATTCGATGAACGGTGAAAACACGAAGCGCATGACTCGCCCAAGACGGCCGCGACGCCGGTGGGTACCGTGACACGTACTACAAAGACGCAGCGAACCTGACTTGGAATCATCCACCGTTGTTGAATGGCGACCGCAGATCGGTCGCTGACAGTGAGAACAACGGCAAAAACACTCGACGCAGATCACACCGCCACCGCAGTCCGCACAAAACCCACCAGGTTCATTCAAGCATCCGCAGGCACAGGCTGTGCGCCGGTCTATCCCTTGTGAGTGGATGGCCCCGGTATCGGTGAGCAGATGTTCGGTGCCCGATTCCTGAATGGGTGTCGTCTTGCCGCCCCAACCGTCTTGGACCACCTTGGCTTGCTGATCAGTGCGAATGGGTTTCATGGCTACCAACTCCCTGGAAAAAGCACCCGGTCACACCATGACCACAGGTGGACCAAGAACAAGTACGTAAACCTGATCGAAAAAATGGCCAGCATCAGGGCGTTGACGGTGATCGCAATCCAAAGTCCAAAACGCACGAAATTGCGGCACCACTCCAATACGCTTTGCTTCCACGGATTGAAGCGGGTTTCAGCTCGGGCGTTAGTGGGTGGTGGTTGATTTGACGACATGGCGGCTCCTCGGTGAATTGAACTTGCATTAACCCGCAGGGGATTACTGTGTTCGATTCGTCTGCGCGCGCAGAATCCTCAAAATCTCCACATATTTGTTGATTCATTGGTTTACGCCTCGAATTTGAAGGGCTAGACTGAATTCCAATTCACACTGCATTGAGGAATGAATTCAATTCAGGAAATGACCGCATGCCGGGCGACAATCGCGAAAATCTGGAGTCACTCGACGAAGGCGACCTAATCAGACTGGTCAAAGCTGGTAGTAGGCCAGCGCTAATGACCCTGATCGCCCGCCTTGAGAAACCCCTCGCTGGTTACTTACGGAGACTGGTTTTTCGGAGCCGGGCTCGACAATATATCTACGAAGAGGCAATGTCACGATTCTTAGCAAAACTCCACGACTTTGATGACACACTTCCGCCGTGGCCATACCTAAAAACAATCGCCTACAATTTGTTTGCGGACTGGTGGAAGAAACGCAAAGTCGAATTGAACGACAACCCCATTGATATGGCCTTGCAAATTACCAGAGAATCCCCATCGACCAGCGACCATCATTCCTACGAACTTTTTGCACAACTCGCTGAGTGCATGAAACGCCTTGCCAACGAATCCAGAAATGTCATCGAATTGCACTTTCTATGCGAACTCCAGTTAAATGAAATTGCGAAGATTATTGGCAAAAAACCCGGTCGAGCCAGCCAGATCAAGAGTACGGCGATAGTACAACTTAAGAACTGCATGGGGGTCCAAACATGATTCGCAACGAAGACCGCCGCAGAGTATTGGAAGCGCTGTTCGCGGATGAACCCATCGCCCACGACGCCTCCCTCATCGAATTCGTCATCATCGATGACAAGTACTGGATCGCCACCATCGTCCTAAATCGCCTGCACGTTGATCCCGATGACGAGGATGCGATCAGCGTCTTGGCGTTGGTCATCAAACAACTCCTACCCGCCATTCAAGTCCACTCTAAGTTCATTCGAGACTGCGTGTCGGATTCGGATTCAGATGCGGAAATCGAGAACCGGTGGAACAAACTAATTGAAAATCTGTGCCCCGACGAATCTCCCAGTTCCGAACTGCTTTGGCCGGACTCTGATGACACTGCAGGTAAGATCGCGGAACTTGTAGACCAAGCATGGCAAGCGACAATCACGCCAGAAGAACTCAATCAACGTTTTGGATCGTTGCTCGATGACAACGACTGGCTGATGGAAGCTCAGTCGTTTCATCGAACTCGATATGCACTTCGTCGATCGCGCGACATTCTTTCCGATTCCGGGGACGAGGCAATTGACCTCGATGCAAACCGAATCATTGAGATAGCCACCGACTTGAGCGATCCAGAAAAGGCCCGGCAATTCGTTAATACGGTGAACATCGCCGAACTTATTGCGAAAGCAAACGCAGATGACCGGGAATCGTTGCTTACGGTCCACAGCAGCTCCGAAGATCGCAAGTTCTTTGCGGCACCACTTGTCGGCCCCAATGCAGTCCATTGGCGTTTTGAAATGTCGCTGTTTGATCAGGACACCTGGATGCTGATGATGCAATTCTGGAACCTCGGTGAACTTGGCCTTGAAAGAACACCTTCATCCTCCGTTCGCTTTAGGCATGTCACAGGCATATGGGAATCTTCCTTCAAACTGGGAGATGAATACAGAATCCGCCGAGCCGCACAGGGTGCCCCCGCAATCCAGAATGATTCTTCGCCAATCATCATCGAATTGAGCCCCGGCGAAGACCGCTGCGAACTGATGGTGAATTGGCGCTTTTAGAGGAGGTGATGCGTGATCGGAATCGTCTATGCACCCTCCACCTTGCCCGAGGGAGGTTTTCTGGAATGCATTCGATTTGAACACATTGCCGATTCGCCCAATGAGACGGTATTTGAAGGACTCATCGGTGGCGTGGATCGCCAACTCGGCGATCAAGCGCTGCGGGCTCGCCAATTCGTAGCCGCGTCGATTCAACATCCATGGATAGGGCCGCTTGTTGTGCGCGAACTTTCCAAGGGACGACTTACCATCGCATTCGATCAGCATGCAGAAAGACAACAATCTTCATTCGGCTTGGCATTTGCCATCGGGATGCTGTCACTTGCATTGGATCTTCCAACGCGAGAACGATTGGCACACACGGGCGAAATTGAAGCACCGTTTCCTGCCCAGGATTCAAGCGGCCGCCCCACTATCTTAATGCGAATGCGACAAGTCAGTGGTTTAACTGCCAAGGCTCTATGCTGCGCAAAGGCGCAATACGACGCGCTCTACTTCCCATTTGAAATTGAGACGGCAGAGTTCCAGCGAATTGAAACGGAATTCGCCTCGAACAACCCGAGTTTCTGCTGCCCACTGCTTCCGCTGAGTCAAAATCTCAGTGCCGCAAACCTGATCAACCTGGCCTTCGATCTTCCAGCGATGTGGAATCGCGCATCGTCTCATGAGTATCTTCCGTTGGCTGTGACGCTTCTCGATCACACGACCTTCAATCAACACGAAAATGAATTCCCTTTAGGTATCGGTGAATTCCTGTCCGGCCTGCGACAACAAGATTTGGTACCGACCTCAATTCAAGGCTATCTACACCACCGAATCAAAAGTTGGCGAAATGCCGTTTCCCCAAAACACCACCCCGAGCTGCTAAAGGCATTGATTTCCGACGATCCGATGCGGCCGCTGGATGCGAGTTCGGCCGACGACCCGGTTGTCGAAACCGATATCAACCATTGGTTGCGGAACGTCGATCCCGGTGACGCAGCGGATGTGTTCGCCACCTTACAACTCGTCAAACTCTGCGCTGATGTTTCGATTGATTTCGATCGCTACCTGGGTGCCGCTCATGGCGTATTCATGCGGTCCCTGAATATTGTTGTTCAGCTCATTGATAATTTGGTGAGTTCAACCGAGCGCGCGGTGCCTATCGAGGCCATTGGACAACTCATTTCGATTGGCCACGAGTTTGTTTCCGCAGCCATTGGAATTGCCCCCTCGGCATGTACCGAATTGGCCCAGACGCTGGAGCGTCTCAACAATCCGATCGACCGTATCGCTGACGCCAACGAAACGTTCAAATGCGTGCAGGCCTTGAAGGCACTTCGCGAACGCTGCCTGAGCGCCGCTGCATTGTCGCAGACACAGCCCGTGTCAACTCGCAATGAACAACTCCTGAAGATGATATTCAGTTTGAGTTCTGGGGAACCACAAGGAACCAGAATCAATGAGCTGAACCTTGAATTCACCGTGGGTGACATCACCGAAACAATGGCAGAACCCGCCTTGCTCTTCGATTCCAGCGCCACCCAATGCGGCGACTTCAGTCGGCGGCACCGTTTCAGTCGGAATGACGATGCATTCTTTGCACTGCCTGAATCTACCGCCTCAGTTATCGAGCTGGGTTACTCGAGCCCAAGATGCGCAATTGGTTTCAAATTGAGCACTGGAACCGAATCATTGGCGTGCTGGGATAAGAACCACTGCGGTTGGCCGCCTGCCATCGACTCTCAACTCTTTGCAGCCGCCATCGACACCCATGGAGATCAGATCAAGCCTAAATCGGTAATCGATGTCGGCACCGGGACCGGATTCCTGGCGGGCGTTGCGCTTAGTCGGTGGTCGTCCATCAAAAAAATGGTTTTGGTCGAATCTGATCGCGGGAGCGCTCTTCTCGCCAAGTCGAACTTGGTACGCTACCAGGGATGCAACCTTGAAATGATCCCTTCTCGATTCCAAGCGGTCTCGTTCAATGATCGCTGCGATCTATTGATCTGCCACCCGCCCTACCTACCACAGCGCCCACTCGTCCCAGGTGGAATAGAGATGGCCACCAACGGAACATCCCTGTTGGAGGCGGTCGTTAAAACCGGCCACAGACTCGCCTCCGAAATCTGGATGTCGTTCTCGATGCTGGCTTGGCCGGATTTTGCTGCTGCTCTGCTGCACGCGCGCGAACATTATTCCCGCATTGAAATACTGGCTCGGAATTTTGTGCCGTTTCGGATTCCATGGCTTGAACCAAGAGCCGAACGCGGCTCCCGTGATCCCAACGTTGACTACTACGAAAACGTCTTGCTTAAACGCGGGCTCTTGGATTTGGATTCGCCGGACAACGATCAGTTGCCTGTCAATTACCTCGAGCACGTTCGTCCGGGGCGTGGCAGTCAACTTCACCCTGAAATCCAAGATTGCTCTCGCGAACAAAATGTTTTGCGCGATCGACTCTCCCACCTTCGCAAGAATTCCGCCAACTCCCATGGCTACCGATACTGGCACGAAATACGTGTCGTTCGACTCATCACAAAATAGACATTTCCATCTCAATCTACCCAACCGCCGAAAGCTTTATTAAGCCTTGTTTTGTTGTTCCTGCAACATGACATCAAAGAAGCGAAATTTCCAAGCAGAAAACTTGAAGAACATACTGAGCAGCGAAGCATTCGGAAAGACAATTCAAGAAGCCAATCAAGTCGCACAGAGGCACGGCGACGCTCGGTTTACAGTCTACGGATTGGGCGAAACCAACGAGTACGTCGTTACGCCCATCTGGAAAACATCACCCAGAAACCATGGTGATCGTAATTGGGAATGGACGCGGTTTGATTTTGAAATGCGTGAATTTGGCCAACCGCCTCACGACGCTTATCGCGCGATCAGCACGTATCTAATTCCGAAGTCGAAGATGACTCGTGACGTCATCGAATCAGCGTTGACAGAATTCGATTCTGCGTACGGCACGAATCGGCCAATTCTGGGAGTAGCGGCGATGGAATCCGATCGCGGCGATCTGGTGTTGATGCAAAAGACATTTTCCTCGTCTCTGTTCGACCGAAAGTTGGATCTTGTTTCGCAACTAAAGGAGAGAATCGGAACGGCCGGAATCGACTTTGCGAATTCTATCGAACTGCCAGGCTATATTCGTGCCGCAGTCGTTCCCATTCAGTCAGATAAACGACTTGCTGAAATTAACCCGTTGAGTCTCGGGCGACTGGGACGATTCGCGGATCCACGCGGTCCACCTATGAAATAAACAGGAGAAATTGCGTCAGCCGATTATGCGCGAGATCGTTCGTAAGTCTTGGTCTCATTCTTTTGATTGCGACTGCTATGACGCTCCAACTTCCACTAATGCGAACTTTGAGGCTCCCTAAAATACGCGCTGCTCATTGCGCTTCAATCGCCCACATCACTCAGCATCTGCGATTCACGGTCCACCCGTTTCGCAATCTGTTTGATCATGCGTGCAAACGCCCGCGACGCATAGGTCAGTCGTACATGGCACGCCATCATCGCAATTGATCAGTTCAGCAATCTGAATGAATGGACATTCCAATCCAAGATTACCCACCTCGCCTGGATTCTCGAAGAAATCGCCTGGCGTATGAGCAATATTGTTCTCAAGCCATTGCTTGGCGTTTGTGACGTCATCACTCTCTGAAGACGTGCTGCATGTATTTTCATTTTGCCCGATGTAATGCGCGACCAAGATTCTCACACTGTTTTCCTTCGCGACCAAAGCTTCTGCTTCAGCCTCAGTGCGAGCGGGGCCGCAACAACAAATACAGCTAGCGCTAGATGCCCCATTCGCGCACGGTGAACCATTGCAATTCGACCCGCCCTCACATGCACCTTGGTCGGGTTTGTTCGTCCATCCGTCCGTTATCAAGATCAAATACTTGTTGCGGTTTGGCTGTGATGCCAAGAGATGATCACGTGCCACGGCGATGCCAACAGAAACCGGTGTTCGATGTTCCCCGTTATACACTTTCGTGTCATCGTAGAGATCTGCCCTCAATTCGTCGTAGTTGGATGTCAACCCAATATCGACTCTCGCCCCAATGCCGTCCGATTCAATTCTATTGCCCTGAGCGTCAAAATCTCTTCCATCGACGAACGTTCCAACACCAATCCTTGGTCGTATCGGCGAACCTTCGAAAAAATTCACCAGTTCATTGACCGCATTCAACGATTTTCGGAAGTCGCCATCTTCCGTACTAGACGATGCATCAATCATCACCATGATGTCCGTCGCGCTGGATGGGTCCGGACACTCGCCGCAGCATTCGGTATCAACCAACGGCGGATGCGTAACACCCAGTACGGGGTCGCAGCCGTTCGTCGTACACGCCAAGCCGTCGTCGATTTCGGTGACTGTACCGTCCGTTTGGCAGCAAAAAGCGGTGCCGCAACCAAAGGTCACGTCATCAACCAATGCAAAAGACGTCACGTTGTTACCGGCACCGTCCAAACCGAATTCGACACGCAAATCATCGTCCACGCCGATCGGAACGTTCAGCATTACTGTGCGCAAACCTTCAGCGTCGTCAAACTCGGTGACGTTCACCAACGACGCATCGAAGCGTGTTTGGCCGTCGCTGTCGATATAGAAAAATGCTTTGCTGAAAGTCGGCTCTTCAGTTGGACCGAGGATCACGCGATCGCCATCAACGTCAATTAAATATGCCGAGAAGCTATCTGGTGGCAACGAGAGCGGCCGAGTCCCATTACCGGAAAAGAGCTGATACCGAAATGACAACCATGTCGCCGATGTTGGTGCATCTAGCCCATCCTGGTAAATGCGACTTCGCGACCCAGTTCCGGGCTCATGCAGCTTGATCATCTTGTTGGAACCGGCTGAGATTACCTGCGTTGTTCCGTCCGCAATCCAATTCGTTAGATCACTGTCAAACGTCCCGTTTGCAACATCAGCGCAAACGTTCTCGCCAGCGATGGCCAGAAACGCGACCGAAAGCATGCAAATCAAACTCTTCGTCATGTTCGACTCCTTCCAGCACTCCAGCCCGCTAGAGTTCTGCTTAATACACGCTCATATTTCCCCCATGTTCAAAGCACATGGGCCACCGGCCAGAGAAATAGTCAATCACTCTGGTTTCTTAGGACGCTTCCAGAAATCACCTTTTTCATAGTCCTCATTAGCATGCCTGAAATCTGTATATACGTATAGCGTTGAGGCAACAGTATCCAGGAGCACCTCTAATTTGGCTCCTCCAACATTCCTGACCAAGAAGTCAAGCGCCATCCTCGCGACTTCATCGGTTTCTTTGCCGGGGTACCAAACACCGACTCCGTTATTCGCATCATCACATAAGAGTTTTCCCAAATAGAGAACCTCTTGTTTATCAGGTTCCAGAACAAGTAATTGAGCAGACATCTAGCGTATCCTTTAGATTCATGGGAGACCTTGATTCCCTGCGGCATTAACGACAACAAGAGTCTTCTTCAAAGAAGCGAGTGTTATCAATCCTGGAAATCTGCCCACACTTGGCCAACGTGCTAGTCGCGCACTCACCAAGCATCTCATTACATGCTCGCAACTTACCATCAGCCGATTGTACACAACCTCCTCCTAACACAAAAGCAAACAGCTCAAGATAAGTTTGATTCACTCTCGATCAACGCTAAAAGTCTCACCGCAACATGGCGACCTCTTGGCACTCAACATTCTCTCAATGTCTCGATATTGCAACACGCAACCGCAATTGCTACACTCCCACCAAATGCTTTTCTTCACCTTCAGAATTCTCCAAATCCCCAAATAGACATTTACGAGTAGCAATCCCGCAATCCATGCAAATGCAAAAACCATCTCGCGTGTATACGTTAGCCCTTTCAACTCGCCTTGAATGAATAAGGGAGCCGCCAGTAATGCAAAGAAACAGGCACTAAATACCGCGATCGCATTAGCTCGGCGCCTCCTGACCTTCTGCCAACGTTCAACCAATTCCCGATCATACAAAACAATCACTACTTCCCTCTTTGCTCGGCCATCGACGTGCGCAATCTCTTACTTAAAGCCCCGCAAACGCTCCAAGACGCTCTATGGTCTTGACAAACGACGAGTATCCAACTCCCAAGATAGTAGATTGCCACCATCCTGGAAACGACTCAATCTGTTCGGATACGTCGTCGAGGCCCGGTCGCCCACCGGATCGTAACCGTAGCCAGTAAAGGTTGTGTCGCCATCGTCCGAAATGCTACTGAGTCGGTTCAAGGCGTCGTCACGATAAGTCATATCGGTCGAATCGCCCGACCCACCGCCATACGGTACATGTTAAATCGTCAGCGTTCGTGAGTTGCCGTCGGCATAGGCATGCATCACCGAATAATCCGTTACCTTGTATGTTGGACAATTTGACTTCGGCCAGCAATTTATGCTACAGCGATCAATCGTCAATGGCCTAAATCTCGGCGGTCACAATCCGGCTCCTCTTCGCTATATATTTGCCACATACCTTCACATTGGTATCTTGGGCCGTATTCGAGCAACGCTCTTTCAAAAATGGCTGTCTTTTCATCCTTCTCAAGAATAAGCGCGAGTAAGTATTCCAGTTCATCGAGCGCCAGCGCTATGCGCTCGTGATCCTCCCTTTCATATGCAAACTGCCGAATCCCAATTATGCCTAGATGCACTGCCCGCAGGGCCCTAACACGCTTTTCTTCGACTATCATGATTAACCATCACCTTGCAAATCTAGTGTAATGTCAGCAATCGTGGTTCCATTGCCCCCCTCAGATATCCTGATATTTGGAAGGACGTCAGCATCAGCATCGAATATTCGCTGGAGCCTATCCTGACGATCCGGCGTGTCCACAAGGATTTTCTGCTTTGGAGAGCGCAGATCGTCAATGTCGACTTCAACATTTTCTCGAATAACAGTATCGCTGTTGTCGACTATGTCTGCCCTAATTTTGCTTTTTCCTTTCTTCTTTGCAGCAAACGAGCGCCTGACTCCGTTCCGGATTTGATACCGGCCCATATTTCCCTTCGGACCCTTGCCCCGTGCGGCAAGTGTTTGAAATAACGTTAGCGCCAGAATGATAGTCAGCAGCGTTGCTTCTAGCGCAGATTCGGCGTGAAGTATCGCATCAATCCCAAAACCGATTTCGCCAACGATGGCAAACGCAGCAAAAAGAGTGAGGCCGACTGTGTATAAAAATGTTGCGATCGCCGAAAACCCAAGAACAACTCCCAAGGCACCCACGGTGAAAGCAAATATTGTAGCTTGTGCAATGCCTACAAGAATGCCTTTAACAATACCTCGAAACCCACCATTGATTCCGTCGAGGACAGAATTAACTACTATTCCAGTGATCGCCGCGACTGTCACGGCTCCAGATAAAGTCCACGTATTGCCTGATGGATCGATACGATCGACCGGGCTATTTCCAGTATAAAGATACTTATGCAATGTGACTGGGTCCGATTCGACGCCACCAAACGAGTCTCGGCTCACAAACGTCCCCACACCCTGATCGTAGTACCTCGCCCTTAGGTAATACAGCCCTGTAGTCGCATCGAATTGCTCACCCGAGTAGCGATAGGCGTTGTCGGTCAGACTTTCGGTCTTGAGGTTATTCCCAAACGCATCGTAATTGTAGCGATCGGTTATTGCCACTGACGCCGGCGTGGCACTGTCATCGCTCAGCACCCTTGTCGACATTTGTCCGTCGTAGTGGTAATAGCGGGTATCGAATCCGCTGCTTCCGTCCGGCCTTTTCTGGCTGATGAGGTCATCTCCGTAGGTGTAACTGACCAACAGGCTGCCGTCGCTTGCGTCGCGTTCTTCTAGCACCTGAGCGTATTGACGATTCTTGTCCGTGGTATACAGAATCGTCTTTCCGGCGGTGGTCTTGCTAGAGCGGATGCCGTCGGCATCGTAAGTGTAGGCGGCGGAGGCGGCGTGATTCTGCGTTCCGCCAACCGACTTGCGATAGGCGGCTAATCGGTTTTCGGCGTCGAAGATGAATGTTTCGATCGTTTCGACGCTGTCTTTAGTCGTGGTACGACCGGTCTGGTTGCCGTTGGCGTCGTAGTCGTAAGTGACTTGCGAGCCCGCTAGCTGGGCCTGTGTGCAGTCTAGCGAGATGCCGGCTGCGATTGCTGCTTGGGCGCGCAGTGCTTCTGTGGTGAACGCATCGACCGTTTGCGGATCTACGGCCATCAACGGAACGAAGAACGCTGCGATACACGCCGTGCGGATGCGCTGCCGCCGCGCCCGTCGACCCAGCCGCCGGCCGTACGGCATCAGCAGCGGTGCGAAGAATGCTGACAACGTGACAGTCGCAAAGCCCATCACAAACCACCGCGTCCAACCCTTGGGACGACGGCCATAATAATCGTTGAACCGGGCCTGCGCCACCACCGAAATCGGATTGACCACGGTTGATGACGACTCCAGCCGGTCGTTGTCGTCGTAGACGTAGGTTGTGACGGCTTTGGTGATGCACGGACCGGCTGGATCAAGGTCGGTGTTGCGAACCGTCATCGTTTCGCGGTTGCCCACGGCGTCATAGGTGTACTCAATGCTGCGACTAATCGTACCGTCATCTTCGGTGATGATTTCGCGGGTAAGGCGATACAAGGCGTCGTATTTGTACTCAACGTTGCGGTCTTTGTCCTGATTCGCAGCATCGTGACTGTCAATCACGTTGGTTCTGTTACCGGCGTCAGTGACCGTGTACACATACTCTGCAAATGGTTCCGCAGAACCACCCGCATCGCGCTTGTTCGTCAGGCTCAACAACCGATTCAAGTCGTCATAAGCGTAAGCGGCTTGAGTCTGATTGGGATAGGTCGTTGTGGCCCGATTACCCACGTTTTCGTACGTATACGTGGTGAAGCTTGCGTCGTTGTCGTCGGAGACGGTGGACAGGCGATTCAGCACGTCGTATCGGTATTTGACGAAGGTGCTGGTATCGGGGGATTCTCCGCCTGGCCCGGGTGCAAGGGATTGGATCTCCAACGTCCGCGTGTTCTGCGCATCGTCGCTGTAGTTGTAAAGGATATTTTCACGTGCACCTTTGCTTTCTCTGACCAACCGACCGCGATCGTCGTAAACAAACTCATCTCGGCCGGCCTTTGTTCGCTGACCACCGTCTGAATACTCATACTCCACGATCGGAGAGCGACCGACGAATGACGAATCGAGCCAATTACCATCCTTCTCGATGCGAATCATCAACTCACCCGCTTCTAATGCTTCCAGATGACCAGAGGGTGCTGCCCAGGATATCGAGAACTCGCCAGTTTCGGTGATTTGCTGTGAAAGTATCTGCTCTGGAACAGTCGGTTTCTCAATGCTGATCGTGTACGGCGGGGCAAGATTGTGATTTCCTGAAATCGCGATGTCGCCGAGCGCGCCTTGGGCCGTCGCGGCGAAAACAAAATCGACGGTGCCGCTGACCGCTTGCCCACCGCCAGATCCGCCGGCAGTGGTCCCATTCCAATCCGTTCCGAACTTGGTAAACGGCAGAATTTTCTTGGTCATGCGGTTCGTGATCGGATCGTATTCAAATCGCGTGATCTGACCGATGAAATCAGTATGGGCGGTCATATTGCCGATGTCGTCGTATTCAAACGTTTCGACAAGATCGTCGGCTGGCAACTCGCGGTAGATCAAGCGCCCCGCGAGGTCGTAGGCCATCTTGGTTTCGCGACCGCGTGCGTCTCGCTGCAGGATGCGGCTGCCACTTGGAGAGTATTCGTATTCCGTTCTCTTCAGGTTTGCGTCAACAACGGCTGTCAGCCGACCGGCCTGATCGTACTCGTAGGATGTCTTAACGCGATTCGCATCCCACTCGGCGGCTTTTCGACCGGCGATGTCGTACTCAACCTCAGTGTATGTCTGGTCGTGTTTGATGGTCTTGGTCTGTCGACCTGACTCGTCATACTCGAAGTACGTAAAGTGATTGTTCGCGTCTTCGACTTTGCTGAGTTGGCCGCCATTGTCGTAGTAGTACTTGGTTTCTTTGTTATCAGCGTTCTTAACAATTCTCAGTGGATTGTCGTTATCTTGCGCGTAAGTCGTGATCGTCTCGTTTTCGCGCTCGTCGCGCTGAATGTGAGCGCGCCCTAATTCGTCATAGACCGTCTCCGAGAAGGCCCAATCCGGTTCCTCGCCGCTCCAGGAACACGGGAATGCATCGCCACACGGCGACTCGGCACCTCCCGCTTTTCTGGGAACGTATGTGCGGACGACACGCCCCATACGATCGTACTCGGTCCAAGTCCAGTTGTTGTCGCGATCGCGGGTGGCGATACTTCGCGCTTCCGCGTCGTAGATGGATTCCGTTGAAGTTCCATCCGGGTATTCTGTGTAAGTCAGATTTCCGCGGGCGTCGTATTCATACCGGGTCGTACCGCTGACGGATGTGACGGTCTCCTGCTTTCCAATTCCGTTGTAAGTCGTCAGGGTTTCGTTTCCGAGTGGATCGATTGACCGCACCACTCGACCAAGTGCGTCGTAGAATGTTTTCGTTACAATCTCTTCGTCAGCAGTGCCATTCGGATTCCACGGCGCAGGCGTACGGGACGTGTGCATCTCCGTTTGCCTACCCAGCAAGTCGTTTATGTAAGTCGTGACGTTGCCAAGAATATCTTCCTGCTCAACGAGATAGCCGTAATCATCATAAGTCTGTTCAGTTCCCTGGCTCAGCGCATTTTCAGTCGATTTGACGTTGCCGTTTTCATCGTAAGTAAAATGCGTATAGGCGCCAGGCTCTGGCGACCGGATCCTCGTGAGGTTGCCGGTGGAGTCGTAATAATACTCAGTGATGCGGCTTTTGGGATCGGTAATCGTTCGCGGTTGTTGGAATTCGTTGTAGGTGTATTCGGTAACATTGCCATCAATGTCTTGCGACAACACCGTGTTGTTGAACTCGTCGTACAGCGTGATCGTGTACAGCATCCGCATGTCTTCGCCATCGATGTTGACGACCGGATTCTCATCGTTGTCATTGTTTGGATAGTCCTCATGCGGCGGGATATAGTCGTCCACCGAAACCGATTGAGGAAGAATCGTTCGAATGACGTTGTCATTGCCGTCGTGGATGTAGCGCGTCGTTAGAGATGTATCCTCTCCGAAATCGACAACCTCTTCAGTGACATTTCCCTTATTGTTGTAAGTGTATTTTGACTTGATTCCGAGCCGATTCGTGATCGTCTCAGTGTTGTCATCAAGATTTCGGTCGTACGTTATCGCGTAACCTTCGGCGTCGATTGTTTTGATGAGTCTGCCATCATCGTCGTAAACGTTCTTGGCTACCTTGATACCGCGAGGATCGATGACGTCGATGAGCTTGCCTTCGAGATTGTAGACGAAACTTGTTTCGTTGTTTTCCTGATCGATGACGCTCGTCAGTTGTCCTTCATCATTATACTTGTATATGATTCTATTCTGTTCTGGATCTATGATACGCGCAATGCGGCCGTTTCCGTCCCGCTCGAACTGCACACTCAAACCGCCACTGTGAATAATCCCGTCATCACTAAATGATACGGTGTTTCCGTTACGGTCAGTGATTCGAACCAGCTTCAGCGGTGCAAGATACGTCAAACCCCGTTGAAAATCGTAGATAGCACCATCGGCGGCTGTGAGTCGATAGCCTTCGGGCTCCCACTCTCTTGGTGGCTGCTCGAGGCCATCCTCGATACCGATTCTCTCATCCTCCGGCCACCACAGGTCTGGCTTCGTGCCGATCAACACGAGTTCAGACGTGCCTGGAGAGGATCGACGGAATGTGACTTCGTGGACGGGTATGGAGGGACAAACTCCACCGGAACCAAGGAGTAATTGCGCGGCCGCATGCTCAATCTCCATTTCAAAGACTTCAGTGCGCCCGCCCGGCCAAGTGATAGTAACCGCGTGACTGCTTCCCGGTTCGATTTCGCAACTTGAAAAGCCGACGATATTGGTAACCCAGTTGGATTCCATTGTGCGCGACTCGCTCGCCGTTACGCTGGCGAGTTCAAGTTTCCAACCCTCTCCGAAATCGCCCTTGGTGGTAATCCTGCTGTCGTATGTGCGGACAACGGTAATCGGGATACCTGAAACCGGAACGTTGATGTCTTGGAAGGACATTGTGAAGTTGCCGACTTTGAGATTGCCTGCAATCGAGTAGGTCTGATCAAAGTGACGCGTTCGGCCGTAAGTGTCCCACGCTTGAAGGCGAACGACATAGGTGCCGTTGGCCATGGTGGTCGGGTCGAGTACACCAAGTGCCGCTACTTGGCCCTTGGAGCCAGCCGGCTCATAGGACGTCACAAACTCATCGAATTCACTGTCTGGCGTGCCAACGGGCTTGTACGAAAGGGTGTATTTATAGAAATTCCCATCGGCAACATGATCGTTCGCCCAGCCACGAATTACGGTTTCGTCAGTCAATGTTCCTTGCTCGAAACCCGCTCCAGCACCAAGAGATTGACTCGGATTTGGACTGGTGATCATGACCTCTGGCGCTTCAGCATCGACGGATGTTTGGAGAATGAAATCCGTCTTTCGTGTTGTGGATTTGCCAGACTCATCATTCGCGGTTACCTCTACGATGTATCGCCCTTCTGCAGTCAATGACAATTGACTATGCGTTGCATCGCCATTCGCGTCTAGATCGACTGACGTATCGACGAGAATCGTGTCGTCCGGCTGAATAATCTTAAGGTCAACTGCCGGGCTCATGACAGGCAATAACTGAACATCGTCACGAGCGCTAATCAAAATTGTGGCTGTATTGTCAACAATAGGATTCTCTGCAACATTAACGGTCAAGTCTGGAGCGTAATGATCTCCATCAGCCAGCGAGTCAACCTTGATCGTAAATCGCTGCGTATCGGTTTCTTGCGCATCCCCCTGTGAACTCGCGACAATCTCGACGACGTAATCACCCACACTTGGAGGATCCCAAGTCAGAAGGCCATCATCGCCAACGTCTGCTGCGGGAGTTGTCTGCGGCGTCATCGACACCGAATAGTTAAACTCGTCTTCATCCGGATCGAAGACTTCGATTTGATATGTGTAAGGTTTTCCTTCAATGGCGCGAACTACAGGATGAGAAACAATGCGAAGCGGCGTGTTCCCTACAAGTTCCAACCGGAACTTCTGATCTGCCCAATAATCAAGATCGTCGCTGGCGCGCAGTACGACATCGTGCCAGCCAGCATCATCTTCTTCAGTCATCCACTCGACTTTGCCTTCTGTATCGGTTTCCTGTGAAACGGTCATCGCGTGATCCGGAGTACCCGGTATTGGCGAGAGAATCTCAAAATCAATTGGTGTATCGTTTTCGGGATCACGGGCCTCGGCTAGGTAGGTGTACTTTCGACCTGCAACCGCACGCCGAATTGGTTCAGTAATGAATTGTGGAGGGTGATTTGCTCCATCGTTCGATACTGTGATCGTAAAAGTCTGCTCGGCTGTTGCATCTGCCGAGTCTCTTACATTCACGCTGACGAGATAAGTTCCCAATGGCGTTGCCGGGTTCCAACTCAGCTTTGCTGGGGTGCTCGCAGTGTCAAGCGTCATTCCAGATGGCTTGATCACCAGTGCATCCCAAGTCAATGTATCTCCGTCTGGATCAATAGCTTCTAATTCATAGGTGTATGGCTCATTCAATTCAGCAGTTTCAATCGGGGTGGACGTGATGCGGGGCGGATTGTTGGCGCAGTCATCAGATACGGTTATTTCAAAACTCTGTTCACCCGATGCACCGGCGCTGTCTGTCACTCGAATGCGGACTGGGACGTTGCCTTGAACTTGCCCTGACGGAACATTCCAGACAAGCAATCCACTTGCAAGCGAGTTGAAGGTCATTTCGTTTCCAGGCCCTTCGAGGACCTCGAATGTGTGCCAGTCACTTTGGTCCGGATCAACTATGCCCACTGAATATTCGTAAACCGAATCAGGAATCGCACGAAGTATCGGCATCGAAGTGATTTCAGGTGCATGGTTGTTTCCATCGTCTGATACTGTGACACAAAACTCTTGTTCATCCCATGCCGTGCCAGAGCCATCTGTCACGCGCACGCGGAAGCAATTGGCCCCCAATTGTCCAATTCGGGGAGCCCAAGCAATGACATTACCACTTAAGACTGCACCCGCTGGCTTGTACTCCATTGAATACGTACACGACGAACAACTCGAGTCACCATCATCGTAAGCAGTAAGCGCGTATCCAAATGACTGACCAACCTGAGCGGTCTCGGTCGGACTCGATGTGAATATGGGCGGGGTGTTGCCGGTCGCGACAACATCTAGATTAAATGCTTGCTCGACGAAGGCGTGGTGCTCATCTTCAATGCGGATCCGAATTGGATGGCGTCCTTGATCGGCTTCCGACGTCACCCACGTGAGCGTGTAGGAATTTGACTGTCCCACGGTCTCCACGGCAGCCAAGCCAACCGGATAGTCTTCCACAGAAAACTGAATATTGTCGCCGTCGTCATCCTCGTAGGTGACGACATACTCGAAAGTCGCTTCAAAAATAACCGATGTCGTTGGACTACTGGTGAACTCTGGAAGCCGGTTCAATTGGCTCGGCGAAGTATCTTGCGGTGACACTGCCACCGAATATCCCTGCTCGTCATACGCTCCATGGCTATCGGTTACGCGCAGATTAAACCTCGCGACTCCCTCTTGTTCCTTTTGGGGAACCCATGTCAACAAGCCAGTGAAACGGTCAAGTTCGGCACTTGCAGGACTCTCAAGCAGCGTGAATTCATGGGAATCGCCGTAGTCTGGATCGTGGAATTTCACCTGATATGCATAATTCTCATCGACTTCCGCTTCCTTAGGAGGGGATGGAAATGCTTTGATTACAGGTGGACTGTTCCCACCGCCATGTGTCACGGTTACATCAAACTGAACCACCACTTCGGGATATGCGGAATCCTTGACACTGAATTGGATCGGGTGCGTGCCAATCTGCGCGTCAGAAGGCGTCCAAAGGATTGATCGGTGCGGTTCTGTTGTATTCTCAATCATCAGGCCAACAGGCGGCGGAATGAGCACACCGCCAACATCACGCGGCTCTAGTGAGTAGGTCATTGACTCGGGCGGCGACTCGCCTAGGCCGGGGTCGATCACGGTGACTTGCAATTCGAATAATTCGCCTACGGGTGCTGCTGGAACCGGATCCTCAATGTTTACGATCGGCGGAACCGGGCCAATGTTGTCCAATACGAATATCGGATACCTGAGATAGTCAAAGAGGCCGTCTGCATCTGTAAACTGAACTTCGATCACGAAACCATTGCCTATTTGCGAAGCGTCGGGCACCCAGGTAATCACGCCATTGGGTTGGGTCGATCCCGAAAAATCTGGCAAAGTCATCGTTGGGACGGCGCTGCCGTCAAGATTCTCAATGTCAATAAAGTACTCAAGGTCAGGATTGTCGCCTGCATCATGATCAATATCATCGACTAGGACATTTTGCGAATACGACTCCCCCTCAAACGCATAATGCTTGATCGGTTCCTCCAGCGAAATCGATGGTACGCTCACCAATCCGGGAGGATTGGGCGCTCGATTCACATACAAATCGTAAGCTTGCACGGCCGGATTGTCATTTACGTCCGTAACGATCACGATGACTTGGAAAGGCGACTCTTCCAGATCGGAGCCCGAAGCTTGCCATGTTATCTTGCCCGTTCCGCCGTCAATTCCAAAACCGTTGTCGAATGGAATAACCTCAGCGGTATATGAGACACCAGGGCCATCCAAAGAGTCTGGATCATGCGCTACGACCTGGTAGATATATTGCTGCCCCACGATCGTTCCATAGACGGGGCTCGAATCAATCACCGGAGGTACATCGACCGCAATCACATTCAACAAAACCTCTTCCTCATCAAACGCGTCGGCCGTATCACGCACTCGAATTCCAAAGTCGTTTGATTCGGATGCCGCTGTTTGACTTGGAATCCATGTCACAATACCGGTCAACGCACCAACGGTCATCCCGTCAGGTTCGTCGAAAATCTCATAACGGAGTTCATCGCCGTCTGGATCCGACGCTTCTATCTGATAGACAAACGGATCACCTTCTTCAACAGTTGCAGAAAGTCCAGAGTGTATCACAGGCCTTCCGTTTCGGTCTTGGACATCCAATCGAAATACAGTTGAATCGCTGCATCGCAGTGCGGAAGACGTCACCTCCGGGTCTATATCTTCAGACGTCGAAACAGTAACTTTGACGAGATAGAATCCGTGATCAGTGTACGAAGGCGTCCATTGAATTAGGCCTTCCCCATTGATCGTCATTCCCGCTGGCGCATTGGAAAGTTGATAGAATGCCTCGTCTCCTTCTGCGATTTCGACATCCGCCGCAGCAACAAACGGGAGGCCTTCAGAAGCCGTCTTATCATCTATATGGGTAATAACAGGCGGAAATTCACAATCACTGACATAAACGGTGAACACCTGTTCGGCCACAAGGCTCTGATCCGCATCGTCGTCCGTCACCACAACATGGAATGTCGCTTGATCAAATGTTCCCGTATCGGTCCATTCTAGTTCTGCGACGCGCTCGTTGCCCACTTGAGTCTGCGGTGTTAGCGTCATGCTTATGTCACCGGGAATTGACGTCACTTCAATCGTAAGACCATCCCCGTCGAGATCGGCGGCCACGATTGTGTACTCAAAGTTCACTCCACTCTTAACCAAAGTTTCTGGTTCACTATCGATTCGAGGTGCCTGATTCACTTTCAGAATCGTCAACCCAAGCGTATGCTCAGCGAAACTCCCCGCGTATCCATCGAGCGCTCGAATTTTGATCATGTACGGATTGCCGACCGGTGAAGCATCCGATTCACCAGGAATCCATCGAATGACACCCGTCGTTGGCTCGATAGACATTCCACTTGGCGCAGTACCATCAACCAACTCATAGTAAACTGAATCACCATCAGGATCTTCCGCCCGAATCAAGCTCTCGTAGAGCTGGCCCTCGGTGCCGATCGACTTCGGTAGAATTGTAAAGACTGGCTCACGCTGAGGCGCGAACGGCACCGCCTCAAATGAAAGTGCGTCCATAGCGCCTTCGCCCAAACTCCACACAAGAGTAACTGCTGGAGTTGATGCGCCAGGAACCAGTTTCGCCGGTCCAGGTATTTCAATGTGTGGTTCACCCGCGAGATCAGGTATGGGCCCGGAAACATCAAGATCAGCAGCAAGATCCGCACCATCAGGTGCCACGTTGTTAAATCGAATGTAGTAAGGACCACTGACTGTCGTCTCGCCCACGTTGACCAAAGAAACATCAAATCGTTGCGTGACTTCGTTGCCTTCTTCAATTGGGTCGTATGAGAACAATGCCGCGCTGGCAGTCAAGACATCGGCTTTGTTGAAGAGGGCCGGCCCCGCGCTCACTGCGACTTGAAGGAGCCCAATTAATGTGTCGTCATCGCTATCGACAGCCTGAGCACCAACCCAATAGGCGCCGGCCGTGTCCCAACTTGTGCACTGCGCCGCACCATGGATATCGACTTCGGCCACAAATTCTTCGACCGTAACACCATCCCCTGCCACATCAACATCAAAGTCCCAATTGAAGTCGACGATGGGATCACATGCACTGTTGCTCCCGGCACTAAAGCAAACGGTTTGCCCCACCAACACGTTTTCTGGCCCAATCACCGATGTTGCTTCTGGCGCAAGGTCGAGAATTCGAATGGAGGAAACTGCTTCGGCGTTTGTCTCGTTTTCATCTGTGATTCTTAGCGCGACATTAAAGTCTGAACAATCCGCACCTCCACAATCAACTTGCGTGTCGGTGACCCACGCGTAATCAAAGGATTCTCCAATCGAGTCGATCGCATCGAAGGGCATCGAATCAGGGCTCGTCAGATCCCACTCTGAGAACAGTATTCCCGAACCAGCGGCGGAAGAGGACTCTTCACTTGTCACGGTCACAATTGTGCACTCATTTGTTTCCGTAATCGCCCCTTGGCCATCCTTGAAGATGATCAACGCCTCGATAGGGGCAGCAATATTGATCGGAATGACCGCGCGATTCCCCTTCATGTCGTAGACATACAAATCTCCACTGGCCCCAAACTCATCATCAATACGCTGTATTCGAAAAGTTCGGTCATTCTCGTTGCCACTCACGTAAGTCATATTTAAGATTTCTAGATTGACCCAGCCCTCCGCCTTGAAGAAGTACCAGAGGCCGGTGTCAATATCGAGAAACCCGCTGTCGTTGACATCCTCATCTAACTGGCCGTCGTCATCCAAAGTCCAATTGCCATTTGTATCTTCCGAACGCAACTCCTTCGCCCAACAATCAAAGGCAGAGTCACCATTAGGTGTGCATCCAACCTCAGGTGCCTCCATGTCGACCAAATGCTCGAATAATACATTTGTGTTGTATAGATTCGTATCATCTACTGCAGTCGCGAAAACAGTAACACTATGCCCCCGCTCTTGAGAAGTTGATTCGACTATGTGGGTGCCAGGAGTGAGGTGTACCCATGCCGAGTACCAATCGGTGTCGACCCCACCAAACGAGGCACGAACGAATTCCTGAGTAGAAAGCGCTTGCCCGTCCAGAAAAACATTGGTTGAACCAGTAGCCGGCACGAGATTGACGTCATCAGAATGCGCTATAATACTTATGGTGTGCGCCCAATGCGGCCACGTCGCGTATGTAAGCGGCAGGCCCCCTTCTGCGGGATAGAAAAATGGATAAAACCAAGTTTTGTCCTCACCAGTGGCCAGCACCTCATCCGTTCCGAATGTTCGAAATATAGAGCGCGACTTGAACTGACTGGTGCCAACAAGCCGAACCATAGAAGGATCGCCAAGTAAGTCACCGCCTTCCAGATTGGCACACGAATCCATATAATTGTCACCTACTGCGAATTGCGTCGCGCTGAATGGCTTTCCACCGATTGAAGTAAGAACAAATGGCGTGTCAGAGCAAATCTCCGATGGCCCAGCGGCGGGCAATTCCACGTCAACAAAATCCATCGGTTGGCTAAGCGTCCATGCATGTCCCGTCGCACTGCCGTAAAACTGAACCGTCGTTTCTGGAACAATAGCCATGATCCGCACTAACTGAGGTCCAACTCCATTTTCGAAAACCTGAAATGGCGTGGTCGGAAGAGTCTCAATTATCCAGTCATCGGGTGAATTCTGAACCCAGGCATAGCGCAGCGCTGGACTAACGTATTCCGATCCCCAACGATGCGTTGGGAATTCAATGTTGAAATAAGCATCACATGTCGGAAAATCCCCAGGAATGTAGCCACAGCGATTGCCGCTGATCACACTAATTGGTTTTGTGGGATCAGGAACTTCTTCCATGCCAACGATCTTGACTGACTCAACTGTGGTCCCGGTGAGACGACGATAATCGTCAATTGCATTTGGCTTATCAACTCCGCCATAGAACGCGTCTCCACGATTGAGCGTTTTAAGAATGCTTGTGGTTCCTGGTGCCTGACCTTCCAGGGTGTAAGGCGACTTAATCCGCACGAGCGTTCCATCTTCAGACGCCACGACAAGGAAGTGTGGAGATACGACTCCCACTCTTGGAAAGTCATATTGGTTTTGGTGAGTACTCACCATGTATGTAGGCCCCCAAGCGTCGACAGGCAGTACCAGAGAGGCATCTGCGACGTTGGGCATGTTGTTGAACATGACAACTCGAAATTCGCGATCTGCCCTAAGATGAACGGCATTTTTTTGTACTGCGTTTTCGGTCCATTCGTAATGAGCTGCTTCGGGGATGTTTATGACCCGAACTTCGTTTGGAATAATGGCAACATCTGCTTGAAACTGGGGTGGACCATCCATCGGCCATCGAATGTGAACCGTCGTTGGGACGGGGCCCGAGAGATGCAACTCAAGGAGCGACGGGTGACCAAAGCCTATCTCCGGAGAAATTGCGGGAAGGAACGTCAGGATGAATTCCTTACCCAGTTCATCTACAGCCCATGGACCGAGTTCGTAGGGGGCATCTGGCTCCTTGGCTCCCAGAGGGTCGCTAGGTTCATCGGCTGCGCAGGTAAATCCATCGGTACACCATTCTCCCACAGGACAGCACATCCTCTTGCCTGCAACATCTTCGCCGCAACACATCTGTCCCAATGGACAACATCGACTCTGTCCCGTACAACAATAATCTTTGACTGGGTCGCAGCCTCCACCGCACGCTGGCGTCGGATCCCCAGACAAACACTCGCCATTGACACATATCGCCCCCGGCGGACAGCCGTCGACAATTTCACCGCAACAAGTGTTGCCGAGCGGAATACATTCCGTCTGCCCAGGACAGCACTGCTGGTTGTCTCCACAGGTCGCTTCACGACAGCAGGGGCCTAGTCCACAGATGCCGAAGCAACAGGTCTCGCCTGTGGGGCACACTTTTGTTTCACAAGTCTTGTAATTAAGGTTCACGGTACTTCCGCCCAAGGCGACTGCACCTATGTCAACAGCATTTTCCGAAGTTCTTGGCTGGCCATGCACGTCGAATGGAAGTGCCTCCGTGTCGTCACCGTCGCTATCTAGGTCTGTAATGTCGTCCGGAATCCAACTGACCAGCCCACCATCAATCAAAGATGACGAATCGTTGGCAGGGGCTATACTCGAACGTGAGTTTGGGAATTGCGGCGAATTCGCAGTGTTACCCGGCCCGGCCCAGCCGCCATTGATGCAGCAATATTCAACAAACGCATTTACAGGATTTACGATTGCGATTTGAGAGGTTGCGGCGGAACCTCCCTCGTCCCGATTGTTCCAAAGTACAGAGTTGTATGCGATTAGGGTTCCCGCCACATAGACACCAGCCCCACCCGGCGTTGTTGTTCCTACTGCCTTATTTTCTACTATCGTTGAGTTTCGAAGATCAATTCCTGCACCCTCTCCATAGATCGCGCCGCCTTGGTCACCAGAAATGTTCCACGCCATGACGATATTGTGTAAATCGACGTCCGGCCCATACAGATACAATGCACCGCCCTTGGAAGTCGCGGTGTTGTGTATAAACTCGCTACTGATCGCCCAGAAGAATTCCACTTGACCCTTGACGGACACAGCTCCGCCCAATTCGGCAGCGTTGCCTGAAAGTCTGCATCGCACCAAGGCGAGAGAACCTTCTGTCAGCAGCACGCCTCCTCCCTGATTGTCGGGTGCAGTCCCATTCGCATTACCACCGTGAATGTTGAACCCATCTAGTCGAGTGATGCGCGTGATTTCTTCTGCCTCTTGGAGCGACACCACATGGTAACTGTTGTCCGAAGGATCATTGAGAATTCCGACGTCACCGCTGAGCGAAACGAAATGTTCGTTGATGTCGCGTTCGCTTAGATCTTCCTCATCGCCACCAAATCCGCCGTAGAGCGCAACGCCACTTGGTATATCAAAAGATGCTGACCGATCGCCCGTTGTTTGCCCAATCCCCTCATCCGGACGATATACACCTTCTGCAACCCAAATCTGATTCACAAGCCCCTGTTGGCTAGCTGCCTCGGCAAGAGCATCTTGCAAATGCGCATAGGCAGTTGTCCAATCCTGACCATCCTGTTGCGCTGGTGCCGCAGGCGTGTTCGTGTCGACATAGCGTACGACAACGGGATCACACGCATCGCCAATGCCATCGCCGTCGGAGTCTTCCTGGCCGGGATTGGGCCAACAAAGGCAGTTGTCGGAACAACTGCTCGTCCCGCCCGTTGTGCATGGATTGCCACACGATTCTGATCCTTCGCAATCCTCTATACCGTCGCCGTCATCATCCAAAGTACACTGGCTGTCATTATCACAATCAGGCAAATCGAAATATGTGCAGACATCGTTCTCACATACACCGATGTGACATGACGTCGTGTCTTCGCAGATCAATCCTTCGCAGCAAGTATTCACACAAGTCTGATCGCAAGGACAATCACCATCCACGACGCAATCATCCTTAGCGTGACTCGAATTCACAGAAAGCAAACACACGCCAACTGCAAGTACAGCTACCCAGCCAAGCTTTTTCGGCTTAGCATCTTGAGCACAGATACTTTCAACACAGACACGATTGCTTTTTTCTTCGCTAACCGAGACGAGATGTTTCACGACATTCCCCTTGCAATCTGCCTGAGGCAAGTTTCAGTTCAAACACTTCAAACACTTCAAACAAACGACATAGCACTGACTGGCTCAAGATAGTGGCTGGCTTAAGATTTAGGGTTGCGCATCATCGATGGCATAATAGATTCGACGATCAGTTGTTTCAGAACTCGCGATAGCTTGAATCAACCGATTCGGGTTGGGATTTGCGGCTCGGAACCTTACGTTAATGTCAAGATTGTAAACGGTCTGCCAATCGACCCCGAATAGGGCGTAAAGCGAATCGCCCTCGACAATATCGATACCGCCGTACAAGACGCCTTCCCGAGTTATTTGAACATCCGGATCACGACTGGGCGTTACAACTTCGTCTGTTGAAGTTGCGCCTGCAGGCGCAGAACCGCCAACTGCACCACCTATTGATTCGTTCTCAGAGTCTACATTGGGTGACGGAAGTAGAATCAGACTTTCAGAATCGGATGCATTGCGTAAAGGCACAAATATACGACTGCTTTCCACATCTTCAGGATCGCAGCCCAAACAGCGGACATTCATCGGATCCGGGTTCGCGATGCGGAATCGGGTGTTGATGGGAAGATCGTAAACGTAGGCCCATCGGTTACCTAGAAGACTGTGCAATGAATCGCGAGATCTTAAATCAATTCCGCCATACACGATTCCGTCGATTTCAAGCTCGACATCAGGTATACGGGAAGGAGGCACAAACTGAGTGCCGTCAACTGCAACCCCCATGATTCCCAGCTTCAGATCCTGTTTCAAGGGACTCTGCGATTCGATGGTTGCCCTAGCCAGTTCATCCCGAACGAGTTGACGGGCACCTGAACGAATGCGGGCCACCTTGATGCCAAGAAAATTGTCACGGGCAATGCCATATTGTACATAACGCGCCAGTTCCGTTGCACTTGCCATAGGTGGTCTGCAATGAAGCAGATTGACGCTGAGCCCGTCCTTTTCAATGACTCCCATGTGGAAACAACGCGGCCTGCGCACGCGTTCACTGCGGTCAAGATTGTTGCCAATGAAAAAGACGACATCCCCACTCTGAAGTGAATCGAACGTGTCCTTGATCGTTTCAGCAAAGACATAACTGGTAATCATTGACACACCGAATCCATCGATTCCAACGGGCGATACAAGGGCTCCAGTTCCTGAGGCATAGGTATTTGAACTTACTTCGATCTCCAAGAATTTGGCTTGACGATCCGTCACAATATTCAACGGCTCCAAGGTGCCGCCCAATTGAGCCGACACATCTTCGAGCAGCCATCCATTGTTGGTCAGCCAATCGGCAATCGGATAGTGATTGACGTTGGCAAAATCGGTGTCGTTTCCACCCTCATAACGAAGCCTTCGCTGAAGCCGATAAGCGTCTTCCCATGAGTCGGTCAGAGCCAGTGAGACCACTCGTTCCGTCCATGTGACACAATCCGCTTCCAAAAGCGCTTGCGATTTGGAGTCGCGTTTGTACCTGATGCCAAGGCTCTTACGCGCGTAGTGAACAATGTCCAAGTTGGGCGCTGGAAGGGCTCCGTTTAGAGAGTTTCGCCTCAATTCCATGTATCGCGCAAGTTTTCTGTGGTTTCCCAACTTGTGCACTCGTTGTTGAGAAAGACCCTGCAGTTCCGCCACCCCGTTCGACGTGAGAGCTTCAATCCCTGTGGGTGCAGGTTGCTGGGCCTGGGCGTGACCTGATGCAAGAACCCAAATGGTCAATACGCCCAAAAGATAGATTCTCATTGAATATCTCCAGATCATTCTTCACATGCCAACTGCGTGACACCTTCATGCAAATGGCACGCTTTGTGGGATACGGCTCGAATGCCAAGAACTTGCACAACAATTTGTGAAAACGGGACGGTCAAGTTGGAGGAATGTCGCGAATTGGAATTTAGAGGTGGTTCGTGCCACGATGCGATCCTCCAGCCCTGCGGATACGATCTTGCACTACACGATCTTGCTCAACGCAATGAGTATCGCCATGTCCGGCTCAGATGCTTGGCGGTCCTGCGATGCTCCATTTATACACAGCACTGACAGCGAATTGCAAATCGTAAAACATTCAATCGCAGATAAACACAAATACTGACAGGTACTCAGCGATCAAGATTCATGGGGTCACGTGGGCCAGCTCGAATCGTTGCTCCTGCATCCTCAGAATCTACCTAAGTGAACGATTGATTCATTCAAATAGGGTTCATCTCGTCGTCACAGGTTACAGAAAAACAAGCCGACAGTACCTTCGTGAATCGACCGTTACTTCATACTGTCAAACAAGTTGGCATGGATGTGAGTAAAACAGAGCCTGCGAAGCGAAACAACACAATCTCCGTCATATATAGCGTGAACGAGAGACGCACGGCGCGCACTCATCCATTTTTTTTTCGATGTCAGCGCCATGTTCACGCGATAACACCGTGGACAATGAGCCATTTCGCGCTGTAATGCCTTTCCGCGAATGCATTTGTGTGTTGGAGGCCCAGGTGCTGTCCCCCACAAGAAACGTGGTGTGCCGTTGGGCGTCCTCACCGATATGACTTGGCTGTTGATTGCTCTTTTCTCGGATTCCAGCCAATGGGCGGAACTCAATTAGGTAATATTACCCAATTTACCTCGCGCAGCGTTTCAAAGGTAAGTTCTCAATTTAACTTCAAGAGAACCGACCCTTGCCTTCCGCTATTCAGGCGAAGACTTATGAATCGTTGACGCGACAGAATATAGAATTCAATTCGACAGGCGGCGATGGATCGCAAGTGAAAAGCCCTCACGCAACCAACGTGATTTCGCTTTCTCTCGCCACCTCCTGGCGTTTTCTCATACGACCGAGACCGTTCTGTTGAATCAGATCGTTGACCTCCTCAAACATGACTCGGTTATTCGCGTCGATTCTAGACTGGAGCGCAAGGATGGTGTGCTGAAGTTCTCGATGGCGATGATCGGCGATCGTGAGTTGATCTCGAAGATGCTCTAATTCATGGGTCGTGGAAGTGGCTCGGTGCTGATGGAATTGTTTCTTGGCTTTTCGTGTGTCCATTGCGAGCCAGTTTGCGTATTTTTGAATCTCTCGTGATCCAGGGCGATGACCGAGTCGCCGGTTGGCTTCGTCCGTCGAGCATCCCTTGTTCAACAAATCGCATGCCATTGAACTGCGGAGATCCTTGAGTCGCACCTTTTCACCGCGCGGCGAACAATGTACTCCAGCCTTGTCAGTCGCCCGCTCGACAATCTTGGCCGCCATGCGGGCCCCAATTCCAAACAAGAGATCGTCGTCACTGCGGTGCGCCAGTATGGTGTCGAGCGCCTCCACCGTTTCAGCGTAGTTGGTGATTTCCATTCGCGGCATTCGGGCGCGTTTCAAAATAGATCTGTCGAGACTCACTTCGTACTCGGCTTGGTTGGTTTCGGGGTCGGTATGCCTGCGCAAATCACACTTTCGCAATTGCAATAGCGCTCCAACATTCTCCCCGACATCCCAGGCCAGCCACAGAAACGCCACATGCTCTGGCTTGGTGACCATTCGCACCATCTTCCGAAAATCCGCCTCTGGAATGAAGCGCGGTTCCTCCTTGGCTTCAGGGATGTAGAATTCCATAACTTCACGAGCAAGGTCGTCCTTGCCCACCAATGCAAACGGTTTACCGCGCAGAATCCTGCGATAATACGTGTCCTTGCCCTTCACGGGCTTGCCATATCGCGTGAGGATCTTCCCATCCTCCACATCGTCGTAGACGCGCTTTATGTCCTCTCTGGTGAGGTTTTTCCACGGCTTGTTACCGAACCACCGATTGACCGTGCGAAGCCGTGTGAGGTACCAGTAAACCGTCTTGTACGATTGCTCATCCAGCGCGGGCATCCGGTTGATTCGCTTGAGCTTGTATTCTTCGTACTTGAGGAACTCTTCAAATACCTGACGGTTTTCCGCGCAGATCTCCGGATCAGTTAGAAGCTTTTCCTTTGCAGTGAAGTATCGTTGTTTCCAGATCATGGGCCAAGCTAGGGCGCTGCCCGTCTTAAGTCTTCGCCCGATTTACCGAAATTGTGCTCCCAAAAATGGAACCAAAAGGTTCTATGACCCCGACGGCACTCGACCATTTTGGTTCAAATCAGTTGAACACAATTTCGATTTCGGATGAAAACTTGTTTCGGCGTAACGCCCAATGCCAATTTCAGCCGGTCGATCTTTATAAGCTTTTCGATATCGTCACGGAATTCTTCGTGACATCTGAACTGCCTCTTCGCTTCCATCCCCGCCAAATTGCTCGCACACGCATTTTTCACTGCACAGAATGAAACTGTCCGACAGCGGAACAAACCCGCGTGCACCATTGAATCCCTCTTCAGCGCGGAATACGTTGCTGCCATACTCGATTGCTCTATGGCACTTCGCGCATCGAACCTTGCTTGGGATCTTGGGAATCTCATCAGATTGCTCTTCTTCCCATTCCATTAACTCACCTCCTGTTGTTTGTTGGAAGGCGATGGGCAGCGAGGCTTAATAGGCTTGGACTGATTTGCTCAACCGAACTTGAACGCGTGTCCGATGAATGGAGATCGTATTGCGGAATCGATACGTTTGTGGCCTTTGATTGTGCGCGCACGGGCGATCACAACGTTTGCAAGAAATGAGTAAGACTTTATTTTATTCCTCTTCCCCAGGGTCGAAATTCAGTGATTCAATCAAGATTTTCAGCGAATCGTGCGTGTTTCTTGATTGTCGTTCTGTCCAATAGTGCACATGCGCGACGGGTAGCATTCCGGCCAATCCCTTCCAGACCCGCGTCGTAACGGGAACATCCTTGATACCCGCCCCAAACCATGGCCGAAGGCTCGAGGCAACAAGGTCGCCGAACAACCCCAACTTGGCTGGGAAGTAAAGGTTCGTCCACCGGGTGCAAGCAAAGGGGGCTGCTGAGTGAAGGACATTAAGCTTCAGATCTTTCGAACCATCCGAGGTCGGAAATGGCGTCCATGATTGATACGAATACTTGACCGCTTCCACAGACGGTTTATCAGGAATTGGTGGGCAGCAAGGAAGTTCACGTTCAAACTGGCGGCGGCGAAACTCAGCTTCATCGCGAGCCAAGAGCAATGCCGCATGACCAAGTGGACTTCCTAAAGTAATTAGATCAGTCACCAACCACGGATGCCCAAGTTCACGAAGTTCGTGCCAAAGCGCGTTCTGCGCGCGCTGAAATTCAGTAATCTCAGCGGGCGACGCGTCGCCAACAGAAATGCGTGCGCCGAGTTGTTCGAGCTTCGCAAGGTTGGGCTGATCCTCATTCGCATCAGGCGGCGGATGATAAGTCTCGTACACTTCGGACCAGTATTGCCGAACAATGTCGTAGGCGATCACACTACCCAGGCTATGCCCAACCACGATGACACGATCGTATTCCTTGCTTTCATGAATTTGCTTTAGCAGTTTGACGCCATCCGCCCGAATCGAGCGTCGGAGCGCAATATTTCGGGGGCTTGCGTCAAGGTATCGCGCTGCGTCGCCGAGATACGGGACGATGAAAAGTTGCGACAATAAGGCGAGACCTACTCCGATAGCCGACGCAACGGACGACCGCATTGACAAAAAGCCGAAATAACAATTGGCGCACAGCATTAGCAAGACGCCAACGATAATCCAACTCAAAATCCATGGCATTAGCAGGTGCCGTGGCACTCGTGTTGGAAACCGAAATAGAAGTGTGCGGACCCAATCCATGATGGACCGCATCAAAGTGCCCTCGACTTTGTATGCCCAGTAATACTCAAAAAATCGAGTGCGCGGCTGCTTTCGGTTTTGCAGTATGCGTAACTCGAGCGCCCCCCCAAGCCTGTCCGGTTTGCTAAAAAACTTCGGTCCTGATTCGGGTTGCGGCAGAACGGCTTCGACAAATCCGCGTAGAGTGCTCATAGGCCGCTGCTCGCCAATTCCATGGATGACGACCACGGCTTGCGTTGTACGTTTCTTTGCCATTTCAGTTCACCGAACGCATCAAACAAGTGGTAGATCCAGGGCATTGAAAACCGCCTGAATGCGAATCGCGTAGGCGCGCTCAACGCCAGTCGTATTGCCGCGAACGTGCATTGCGACAGGCGAGCACGTTGATCTTTCCAGCCAAATCGCCCCTGAATCGCCTTGTTCACTTAATTCATATTCCACCGGATATGTAGGGGGAGATTCTATTTCGACCTGGTCGCCGTTCACTCGTCGGATAATTCCTTCGGTTACACCGGTCGCATAGCCGGATTTAATCACACGCACTCCCTCGACCGCTACGGCAAGAGAGTTCAAGAAAGGAATCTCAACAATCGATTCCTCAGACTGAATCGTCGGCTCAATCAATGCTGCGGCGCAATCCAGATTCAAGTCAACCATCTCCGGGTGCTGCATCGCAACCGGCGGCATGCCGTCAATCGGCTGAAAAATCTCGTAGCTTGCAGCATCCCCATCACTCGGTCCTGGAACCAAGACGTGCGAAGCACTAATCATCCATCGCTTGTCGGAAACAGGGTCATGGACAATCATTCCCAGCGTGCCAATTCGGCGAATTGCAGGATTGAATATGCCAATGCCACCGATCAGCGGTCGATAGGTCATTCTGCGATTTCGGGTTGACATGATGTTACCACATTTCCGATGGTTCGCGTTCCAACTTACGTTCTTCTAACGGATCGAGGTCGGGCATGAAATTGAAACCTGTGTGCTCTTCAATCCAGTCGATTGAGTGTACATCCTCTTTAGTCGCATTACGCGATTCCAGGTATTTGTTTTCAAGCACAAATCCGATTGCCTCCCACTCGCTTTCATCTGAAAGCGACGGAGCAACAATGATCTTGTAGAAGTGCGTCGGCACTGCAACTGAGCCGTTTCCAATGATCTTGTAATCGATCCAACCATCGGCAGTTTCTGCGTCTTCTTCTTCAGGGTCATAAAACATTGGCCCAGTGATGACATATCCGTTTCCGCGGGCCTTGATCCAGTTACGCGCAGATCCTTCCAGGTTTCGCCAGATTCGACGGTTGAATCCATTGCCTACCTGAGGTGCAATGTTGGAAAGGTAGAACGTTTCGATCTTGCGTTGAAGATTGCGGGTTTGATCACCTGCCGGAGCCTGATGCCCACGATCAAAACCGGAGCCGCGATAATCGCTCCGCTTGGCGCTGGGATGACCGTCGAGTTGTGGATCAGGTTGAAATAGATGATCGTCGGGGTCGGGTCGTTTTACGTCACCAGTCAGCTGGTACTTGGTCAGGTATTCGCAAACCCAGAACGGTATTTTGTCACGCGAGCCGTGCAAGAGGACGTATCCCTCGCGTGAGACCATTTCAGCGTCGCCATGATTCCAGCCTGGCAGGCCCTTTGGCTGGCCAAATGGACAATGCTTATCAGTCAGTTCCGGATCGGCCGATTCGATGCGTTGGGTTTTGACATACATGGCCGGTCGGCGAGCGTCTTGGACGCAACCGACTAGGGCGGCCATCGTGAAGAAAATGCAGATATTTCGAATTCTTACCATTGAGATTCTCCCGTAAAAAGAAAACCACTGAATTCAGTCCGGGAAAAGCACGGACGTCCATTTCAAGATCAAGGGTGCGCAGACTGCCCCCTTGCAGTATTAGACGTAGGATTTCGTGATAAGGAGCGCAGATTTTTGGAATTCTTTTGATACTGGTGAAAATCAACCCACCAAATGAGCTCCGCACGTCATTCGCCCGTGCATTCTTCGATGGTATGCCAACGAAATCAGGTCGATTTGATTCATTGGTGCTCCGTGCTGCAAACCCACTCAAAATGTGAGCAATCGACGTGCAAGGAAAGATTCACCGTCATCTGAAATCCAATACACAGTATCCGAACAAGTTAGCTTTGGATAACGATTTCGAGATTCACTGTTTCATTTCCGCACCTTGAAATCGACGCCATTGACGCTCAACGCGAGCCATTCGTTGCGTCACCGCTGGCGGCGTGGTGCCGAGATACTCGCTCACTTCGCGTCGACTGTGGCCAGCCGCAAGCAAACTCATTGCCGAGCGCGTACGATCAGTCTGACGTTTGAGAAACGTACTCCAATCAATCCGAAATGCCGCTTGATCCGGGACTGGTGTGCTGCAGTCTTCAACCATGGCAAGGTTCCACGTTGGTGCGAATCCATCAGTCATGCAGTTGTATGCGCGAGAATCGTTCCATTTGAGACCGTGAACCTTGAAGCCTCTTGTGTACTGAGCTCGCGAACTCATCGCGTCAGTCGTACTGTCCGCACGACCACCCACATGTCGCATGCCCTTCACATGCAGCACAGCGTAATTCGCAAGCGTACTCGGTGTGATTGTGTGTTCTGTACCACGTTGAGTGGCAGAATGATAGTTGACAAAAGCTGCGGCGACCGCCTCTGCCAGGTATTCCTCGCGATCCAATTCTGACAAATGCCGAGATTGAATTGCTGCATGCTTCTCTACGGCTGGCAGATATCGCAAGAAACGATTCTCGTTGCTTGAAGGATCTACCGCGCCAAGTTCGTGTTCGGAGGAACGACAAGTTGATGCCATGGAAAAATAAACATGGCAGCAATATTAAGTGTTCAACTGGTTAGGTTTGACTTGGCGATAACCGTGCAATTCACAAGAAACGTTTGACACGGCGCAGTATTTATAAAGATGAAGTGCCTCAATATCACATGGCAAAAATAGAATCAAACCTTATCACAGAGGAAGAACTTCGAGCGCTGGGCCGCGTCATTGACTTGGCCAACGCTAACCTTCAAAGGAATCCAGACGCGGAGCAGTTAGAAGAAGTGGAGCTGGCGCGGAGCTTCCACGACAAATTCCAGAAATGGAGAGGTCGTATGGCTTCGCAACCTCTCCTGAAACAGACTGGATTCAAAACGCCTTGAGCCATGCGTGCCGAAACCTTCTCAATGAAGAATCGCCAGCGCGAGTCGGTGCGTGTCCACAATTGGGAAGCGATTGGGCGAGCCTGCTGCGGCAAACACCGACGTCTCGCCACCAACTTTGCGCACCATGCCTGGAATGGCCGTCGTGCCATCCAAAACCATTCACATTCATGGGATTGACGATCCACTATTCACTTCGCAGCCGAAAACGCAGCCAGGCGAGGGTTCGTGAGCAAATTGAATTGCTTCACAAATACGCTCAACGACTTGATCTTAATTACGTCGGCCCGATCGAATCGATAGATGGCACCGCTACCGACTTCGAACAAGTCCCTGAATCGCAGGATGAAAAGCGGTGGTTTCTGATCCAAAGCCGTCAATACGTTACCGACCCTCTTGACCGAAGGCGAAGTTACGTGGTTGCACCTCTTGAAGTCATCGGATTTTCGACACATCCCGCCGAGGGATGCGAGGCTGCCAACTTCGGCCTTGCCCGTTATCCTAAGTTTCTGGAAGTGGATGACCGACGCATGCCGACGCGGTTGTCCGGATGGCAATGGTCGTCGTTCTGCAAGACGCAGTATGCGTCAATCGCAGGTCCGAAGAACTTCCTAAAAGCCCACCTGTCCGTCACCGCAATGCTCGACGAAGCAAACCGAATCGGTGTATTGAAATCGGTGAAAGACGAAGGAGACTACTGGGAGCACCGCGACGCCAAGAGTCTGGTTGAGTCGGTTTGCGAATGGAATGAATTGATCGCCGGGCAAGTTGGCAATTTGAAGGACATTCTGCCCGACACCATGGAGATGGAATCGCCAATCAAGAATCACCCAGATTTCGAGAAACTTGAAGCACGAGGGCGTAGGAATGAGATACACGATTGAAGGAATTGGCCCACCAAGAATGCAACTGCACTCGCATTTTCAAGTGTGTGATCAGAATTCGCGGCCTTGTTCACGTTCTGCTGCGACGATTTTCTCGACTTCGCTGGCCTTGCGGATTCGCCAATGTAAATCACGATCGACCTCGATACCACGCGGTGTGCGAACGTCGCGCAGTTCGTCAAACGACATGTATCCCCATTCTGCGTTCTGTAAATCTTCGTTCAGAATCGCATAACCAAAGAAGAGACGATCTGCCTGTCCGTATTCGGCTACATACCAGTCACAGCCGCCCAGGAAGAAATGCATGTGAATCAGTTTGTCGCGGGCGGCAACTTCCTCTGTCTCGTAGAGATTCGGCAAACGCGCAAGTTCCTTGTCGGTGGGTTCATTCCACATCCCAATTCCAGGACAACAGTGCTTATATAGTTTCGTGTTCTTTTGCGCGACTCGACTGAATTTGTTGGAGGTTAAAATGTTGCACTCTACGACGCGCAGACGCCCAATTCGCGCAACATTTATTAAGGCGCAGCGCATCAACACTTCATGGAAAAAACACAATATCCAAACGGGATTACCGAAGACGAGTTCTCGGCTCTGGAACACGTCATTGGACATGCAACCTCAAAGGTCGATTACTTCGACGAAGATGGACTGGGTGCATCTGCCGAGTTGTGCATGAACGTGTTAAACAAACTGGTGGCTGCAAGTGAATCCGAGAAGATATCCAAGAAACACCGCAAGGTTTATTAACTTCAAATGTTCACTACTGGCATCCGGTGAATAACCAGACCCACCAAAATGACCGTCGAAGGCTTTGACTCTTTTGAAGAGATGATGGATTCGATGCGGAGAGACCAAAACGCAGCGGATGCCAATGTTCAGCCGTGGCAGGCAGCCATACAGCCGGGCGATTATTTCAGAAGCCCAAGCGGTTACGGATTCTCAATCTACGGAGAAGTCCTTCCGGAAGAGGGACCTCGCGAGCCTGATCATGTCAATTATCGATTCTGCAAATGTCATTCGATTGCATGTGCGAGAGGCGAAATGGGTGATGTCCACGTCAGCACCATCGAACGCCTGCTCACACAGGACGAATTCAAGGCAGCCGAAGCACGTAAATGGCAGCCTTAAGATTGGTACGTATTCCGTCGCCATGAATGACTTTGCCACGGTTGGCGAGCAGTGACACGACGCCATCACTTACCAGAAGCCAAACCGCAAATCAGTTGAACTACATTAAAGCTGTCCGTCCTTGATGGACCATGAAACCTGGACCCAATACTCCGCTTCAAGGGCAAAGACGCCGGCAAATCCTGACGTACATGCATCAGCCGGTGACCGCCGTCCAGCTGGCCAGACGACTACGAATTTCGCTGGATAGCTGCAGCGCTTTGCTTTCCGAATTGACCATTCTTTCGTTGACGCAGTGTTTGAATCGCGGTGCCGTCCGCAGCCGGTTGTATTGGCTTACATCCGAGGGTCGAGAGATGCAACAGACTCTCCGAACCGAACAACACCTCCCCATATTGGAGCACGATTTTCCGAGGGTTGATTGGGATCTTCTCGGTTGGGTGTGTTATTCGCATCGCTCTGCGATTCTCAAAGCCTTGAATGCCCCACTTCAACCCGCAACAATTAAGCGGCGGGCACGATCCATTCTCCCGAGCCTGCGGATGTCGGCAAACAACACCCGTGACAATATCCGGTTGTTTCTCAAGAAGGGAATCGTTACTCGCGTCTACATGCACAAGAGGGCACATGCCCGTTATGAATTGACTGACGAAGGCGCAAAACTCCGCCAACTGGTTTTGGGCGCGGAGGCTCCATTGTGTTAGCCGTCAATCGAATTCACAGGATCGACGTTCGGACAGGCCTGGCCAAGTTACCCGATAAGAGCGTGGACTGCGTGATGACGTCGCCCCCCTACTGGGCCAAGAGGGATTATCAGTTGAGTCCATCGATTTGGGGCGGGAACCCGAAATGTAAGCATGATTGGGTGATAGCAACGCGGCGGAGTAAACAAACGCAAGACCCGACTCCATTGGCGTCGAAGCAGCGATCAAACGGGAGATCGCGCCAGTCGGCGGAACAACAAGGAGTACGTACGGGTGAGTACTGCGCGAAGTGCAACGCATGGAAGGGCTGCTTTGGACTGGAACCATCTGTCAACCTTTACATCGCTCACCTTGTCGAGATTTTCACCGACATCAAGCGCGTGCTCAAATCCACGGGCACCGTTTGGGTCAATCTCGGTGACACTTATGCCGGCAGTTGGGGCAATTACAGTACGGGCAGACAATCCACGAATAGTCGAGAATCACAATCAAAGGTCCATCAGCTCTCTCGCCCCGGTGCAATGGATGAATCCATACGTTCGCCAAGCTCGCTTCATCAATCCGTTCGCAAGAAATCTCTTTGCTTGATCCCGATGCGTTTCGCATTGGCCATGGCCGATCAAGGATGGCTGGTACGGAACATCATCGTTTGGCATAAACCCAATCACATGCCCGAAAGCATCAAAGACCGCTTCTCAGCGAGTTGGGAATATTTGATTATGCTCGTCAAATCGCCCCGTTATTATTTCAATCTCGACGCCGTGCGGATACCGCACAAGACTGCCTCGCAGAGTGTTTTGAATTCACCGAGAGTCAATGACCGCCCAAATCCATACATTCGAACTGGACGGCTACCTCCTCGTTCGGGTGAATCTAATGCGTTTCACCCTTGTGGCAAGAACCCTGGCGACTGCTGGTCGATTACCACCAAGCCTTGTCCTGGTGCGCATTTTGCGGTGTTCCCGGACACCCTGTGTGAACGCCCCATTCGAGCAAGCTGCCCTGCTCTTGTCTGCAATCGATGTGGCAAACCGAAACGCGAGGTCGCCAAGCGCAAACCAAACCCTCTGGCATTCAACATCCGCGTTCGTGATGTTAAGAATAAGCGGCTCAAACACACCGATCGGGTGGCCTCAGAAAATGAAATCTACCGCTATGACGGCCCTTACGAATCATCAGGGAAACCGCTTGTGTTGTCTGGAGGGTGTCGTTGCAAGGCGGGTTTTCAGCCAGGACTGGTACTCGACCCCTTCGCGGGATCCGGCACCACCGCTCTCGTGGCATCGCGATTCGGACGCCGCTACTTGGGTTTTGAACTCAACAATGATTACGTCAAACTGGCTCGAAAGCGGCTTCTTGAAGATAAAAAGATGTCGAGGGCGAATGGTTAGCAATGAAGCCTCGAATTCGAATTATCTACAAGCAGCGCAAGCTCTCGTTTGGAGAGCGATTGGAATCTCGGGCTCGCGCCCTTCTCAAGAATTCACAATTTCGTTCTGATCCGACTGCACCAATTGGTGCGCTTGAGCGCCGGTTGGCTTTGACGGTTTCGCAGCTTGAAGATACGCGGTCACTGCACAAGGAATTGCGGCGACAACTTGTTCGCCAGGAGTGTTATGCCGACAACGAGCTTCACGATATGGAAATGCGCACACCAAGATATTCGCCATACCGTTTTCCGGAACGCGAAAAACTGCAACGCCGCCTGATCAAAATTGAAGATGAACGCCGGAGATTGGCGATGGTTGAACATGAGTCCGTGAGGGAGATTCGGGATAGGCTTCTTGAATTGTTGGATCAGCAAACATTCCTATCGCCAACAGATTGAAATCTAATCGGGGGCGGCACAATCGTTGCACGCCAACACAATGCAAATCAGTCTATTTCTTAAGAAGCCCAATAGCGACTGTTTTGAATGGATGTGGAACGTGTACTTCGCAAGCTGGAACCCGTGATTCCCAAGCAGGTCGCTCGCTGGCGGACAGCTCGGGCACTGGGCGATACTTCACTTCGGGATCTTATCGATCGGCAGGTCTGGTACGAAGCACGGCGTATCTTTGGCGACATCAATAAGGAAATCCTTCTTTCACTTCCACCGAAGAGCCGCTCAAAGGGACGATTCGATCTCGGTACTGTCCAATACGGCAAGCCTCGCTGGCCGTTTGGCCTTCAGGAAGGCGAATTGCTTCAAAACCTCGCCATCTTCGGCCGATCAGGTGCCGGCAAGACCAATGTGGTTTTTCATCTTCTTAAACAACTCACCCAGCGACGGGTTCCTTGGCTATTTCTCGATTGGAAACGCACCGCACGGCACTTGTTGCCTCAGTTGGGTAACAAGGTCGAAATTTACACGCCCGGTCGATCGCTTTCGCCACTGGCCTTCAATCCGTTTGTCGTCCCCCCGGATGTAGAGCAGAATGTTTACATCAGCCAGGTTGTTGATGTGCTTGCCGAAGCATTCACGCTGGGCGATGGGTCACGAAGCGTCCTGCAACAAGCATTGTCCAAGGCCTATGGGGATAACAGAATCGCTCCGACCATTCATGAAGTGATCGATATCGTCGAGGACACGCCCGGAAAAGAACGTGTGCGCGGTTGGAAAATATCGGCACTACGCGCACTAGCTGGAATCGCCTTTAGCCAGCTAGCAACAACGACTTCCAAGCAGGAAGAGCAAGCCAATGGACTTCTAAAAGGACAGACAATTATCGAACTTGACGCACTCTCAGAAGGTGCGAAACAGTTCATCGTCCCCATACTCTGCTTGTGGCTCTATGCCGTCCGACTTGCCTTACCAACTCGCGAGAAACTCAGCCTTGCAATCGTTGTTGAGGAAGCTCACCATGTACTGTACAGAAGTACTCAACGCAGCAGCGAAACCGTCATGAATCGATTGCTTCGGCAATGCCGTGAACTGGGCATGGCCATGATCGTGGTTGATCAACATCCACATTTGATTTCCAGCGCGGCGTTGGGCAATACCTTCACAACCATCATGCTCAATCTTAAGGATCCCGCCGACATCAATCGTGCTGCCGGGTTGTGTCAACTCGATGAAAAAGAAAAGCACCATCTGAGTGATTTGCCAGTCGGTCATGGTATTGTGAAAATGCAGGACCGGTGGCGCAAGTCGTTCCTGGTTTCGTTTCCGTTAGTTTCTGTTGCGAAAGGATCCGTCACTGATGCTGTACTAAGGCGTTACGTACGTTCTGAGACACGTTCCGACCGAAATCGGTCGTTGGACAACACGAACGGACGGATTCCACGGATTCTCAAAGCAGATAGTACGCTTGATGAGCATTCGCTTGCTTTCTTAGATGATGTGCTCACCCATCCTGATGACGGCGTGAGGCAACGATTTCATCGACTTGGAATCAGTGCAAGACGCGGAACGCGGACCAAGCAACGGTTGATTGACGAAGGTTTGCTCGATTCTCTGCTGGTACCTATCGGTCAATCCAGAAAACTCGTCCTGCGCTTGTCGCCAACCGCTGCGAAGAGGCTTGGGATTTCAACCAATTTGCGTAATGAGTCGCTCGCCCACGAGTATTGGAAAGCCACTTGTGCTGAACGATACCGCCGACTTGGATTTCGAGTAGAGCTCGAAGCGCCGCTTGGCGATGGCCGCGTTGACGTTCTTGCCACCAAGGGTGCGAAACGCGTCGGAATCGAAGTGGAAACCGGAAAATCTGAAACGGTAAAGAATGTAAAGAGGTGCCTGCTCGAGCGCTTAGATCGAATTATGATTGTGGCAACGGATGGATCGGCGCTGGAAAAAACCAAAAAACAACTCACGGCGGCGGGCCTTCTGGGGTCGGGACGAGTGACTTTGGAGCGTGCATCGGGCAAACTCTCTGTTGCGTCTGGCTCACGACGCGGGAAATCGAAACAGAACATCATCGCCGATGCGATGCGATTCACACAAATTCTGGATTGAACCAAGAACTGCCGAAAAAACCGTTCCCCTTGGTACTGCCGCAAGACCCAACAGCTCAACAGCGGCGGCCCTCAACCCACAATACATCCCACATTCGGAAAACGGAGTCGTTCCACATTGCATTCAAATCCTAAACCAACACCAAGATCGCGATGCGGGGGAAGTGTCAATCAGATTGATTCAACAAACGCATTGCACAAAAGATTACGCCGCATCCTCGTTTGCCAGAAATGCTACGCCTAAAGTGAGCTCCACAGTATGCAGATGCAATTCCCCACCTATTCGCCGAATCGTTTTCCCAAATGCAAGAAATTGGAACGTCGACTGATCAGATTCGAGGATGATCGGCAGCGACTATGAATCATGGAACATAAATCGGAGCGCGTGTCGCGGGAGCGGATTCTTGAATTGATTAACCAATAACCAACGTTTGGGCATTGACATTCGCGTAACAGATTCCCGCAAGAAGTGGATTGAGCGGTGACCAATGTACCACGATATTATGCTCTCATTTCATAATTCTCTTCTTGACAATACTTTACAATCCCGCTTCTTCGTGGATACAGCGAATATTTTGCACCGCAACAAGCGACAATACGACAATTCCTAACACCCAAACCTTCCGTACTTGCCCATGAGCTGGTATCGTATTAGTCATGTCTATTCCCAATGCTAGCATGTTTCTGTGGCACTCGTTTGATGCCCGATCATTGCTTCCAGTTAATTGGGCAAGTACGGTGGTTCAATTCGCTTTAGCAAATGCCACCCAGAGATTGATTGCGCCAACATCGGTAACTTCCCGTGAAGGTGAAGAGATTGATAGCCTTATCACCTTAACAGTTGGCGGGCAAACGGTAAGGCAAGGCCTCCCATGGCTCTTCGACCTTTACGAAACTGCGTTCAAGGACTTGGCCCAGCGATGTACGTCTGAACCCCTCTTTGTCGCCAGCGACGACCGCTATGGCGTGAATCTCAACGTCCAACGTGGCAGTGAGATGCGGTACGAAGCTCACGTTGACTCAAATCCGGTCGAAGGCCTGCTATATGCAACTTCCCATCCAGAAGGCACCGGCGGAGAACTCGTTGTAAGCAACAACATAAACACATTCGGCATCAGCACCATCGATAACAATTGCAGCAGGATATATCCGGCTGCGGGACATCTTGTCTTTTTCGATGCAAGAAAGCACGCGCACTATGTTGCACCTCTTCGCGCTACGGACGCGATTCGGGTAGTTGTCGCGATGAATTTTTATGCACCTAGTTGCCCCGAATCTGCTCGACCGGCAGATTTAAATCGACATCTGGGCATTGAATAACTCGGCCGGGGCAAAACCTGCTCCGTCCGACTAGATGGAGTGAACGTAAAATGCCAAATGAGAAAAACACGTATGTAGTCACAGGTGCCGCCGAAGACGGCATTGGAGACGCAGTCATCAAGAAACTCCTAGCGATGGGACATGAGGTAGTTGGTACTTATGAACCGTCCCTATCCGAGAAAGCGGCGTCCCTTTCTAGCACCGATGGTTTGGAGCTTATCGAAGTCGATCACGCAAACCGTTCGAGTCTAAACGCGTTTTGCAAGCACCTTGGAAAAAAGCGCATTCACGGATTTGTAAATGTCCAAATGCTCTTCATTATGGAGGAACCTGAGGCTTTCTCCCACGATGACTGGGACAGACTCCTTGCCGTGAATCTCACCATGCCGAACTACCTCATCCATGAGCTAAAGGGCAATATGGAACAAGGTGCCAGCATCGTCATCGTAACGAGCACTGAAGGCTTTACCGGTTCATTCGGTGCGTCTGGTTACGCCTCCACCAAAGCCGCCATCCACAATCTCGTAAAGACGCAGGCAAACAACCTGGGCGCTCGCAAGGTTCGTGTGAATGCCGTGGCGCCAGGTTGGATCGGTGGAGTGATGGATACAGATGAAGTGTTTAATATGTCTCGTAGCATAACTCCGCTGGGGCGTCTAGGCAGTCCCGCGGAAGTTGCCGACGCCTGCTGGTATCTACTCTCCGACTCTTCTAGCTTTGTCAACGGTACAACTCTAGTTGTAGATGGAGGCTATTCTGGAGTCGATACCATTGCGAAGTTCGAGTTTGAAGCCGAGCTAGGAAAGAAATAATCGATGGCTCAGGACTCTGCAACTGACCATGGCGACGAAAAGCCTTCACCGAACAAGCCTCGTGTTTCAAAAGAAGTCCAGCTTGCATCCCTGGAGGTCTTTATCGGTGGCCTACTGGCATGGATGATACACGGGCAACTAGGCGATGCCTCGATCGCAGATGCTGCAGGCATGATTGTTGGGGCGTTTGCAGCCTTACACGGACTGCATCGCATCATCACAGTGTTTGAAACTACCAAGTCTATAGGAGAACTCGAAGGCGCGGTAGACAATTTGCGGGAAACCGTAGACGAACGACTAATAGACACCGAGGACCACCTTTCCGCTAGGTTGAGCGAATTAGGACATCGGGTCGGGCTTGGAGAGCTTTCCGAGCTCTATTGGAGCATTGACCGTGAATTTGACGTAGACAAGAACGCCGTACTTGGCGACGCGCGGGAAAAACTATTCCAGTTGCTAAGTAGTAAAACGTCCAGCCCGATGTATAAGGCAATTTACTACACTTGGATAACCGAGAACATCGCCAGAGTAGGGCGAGGCGGAAAAATAATAGCCGTTTCTCGGATGAAATCCACTGAGTGGGAAAATTCACCTGAAGAGAAGAACTTTTTTGCACAGAACAGAGCAGCCGCGGAAGCGGGAGCCATTGTGGAACGGATCTTCGTGACCACTAGAGAAGTCTTTCAAGAAGCTACAAAAGAGAATCCACCCGAAAATACTGAGGATATTAACGCAGCTCGGGTACTAAAGGCCCACTCCTCGCAAGAAAAGAACAATATGCATGGCTGGTTTGCGGACGAGACTAGACTGCAAAAGGAAGACCCAGACCTACTTGAGCGAATTGGTGACGGATTTCTGATGTTTCGTTACGGCAAATCAGGTGACCGCGTAGCCCTGATTGACGATTTCACCGAAGATGACGAAGCCAGAGGCAGGGCAACGAAGCATGCGACAACTCTCTCTCGGATGGAACAGTCATTTGACAACCTAAAGTCAATGTCAGAGCCGTTTTAGGCGTAGGTAGATTAAGATAGGTCGATGGACAAGCCCCAGCGTGGCAAACTTATCTAGAGGCTTATCCCAAAACCGGACATTTGGTGTCTTCGTATACTATCGCATGATGATGAAACTCACGGAAGAGCAACTCGATTGGTTGGTGGAACGGATTCCGGATCATACGCTTAGCCCCAAAGGAGGCCGGCCACCGGCAGACAAGCGGCGAGTGATCCAGAGTATTTTTTGGATGCTCGACAACGGCGCGAAGTGGAAAGATTTGCCGCGACGTTTTGGTTCGAAGAGCACTGTTCATCGTTGGTTCCAAACGTGGACAGAAGCCGGCGTCTTCGAACAGATCATGCGCGATGCCGGGCAATGTGTTGAAGAGCGCGAGGGGTATAAGTTGTACGAATGTTTCGTCGATGGCACGTTTGCCAAAGCCAAGGGCGGCGGTGACGGCATCGGGGCGACCAAAGCCGGAAAGGGCGTAAAAATAATGGTTTTGGTCGATGCCAGAGGTATGCCCGTTTCGATCGACACCACCTCAGCCAGTCCTCACGAAAGCAAACTCGTGCAACGGTTGTTCGATTTCATGATGACCACGAAAACGCCCGAACGACTCATCGGCGACAAAGCCTACGACAGCGACGAACTCGATGCGCGGATGGATGCGCAAGGCGTTGAGATGATCGCACCACACCGTAAGAATCGAAAGCCCGAACACAAGACCCAGGACGGCCGACCCATGCGAAGATACAAACGTCGTTGGACGGTTGAACGCACCATATCCTGGATTCAAGACTTTCGACGGCTCTGCATCCGCTGGGAAAAATCAACAAAACTATTCCAAGGATTCCTACACCTCGGATGCACACTACTATTCCTCAAACCGGTTTTGGGATAGCCTATAAAGTCATTTGGGCAATCACGTTGCACTAATCACAAAGCATTACATTCTTAGCGCTAGCTCGGAAGATGCATGGTTTCGAATTGGTTTGCACATAGAGAGTGCCGTCAAGCCCTGTATGATAGCGTTTGCGAAAACGATCCACTTAGGACGCGAGTCGCTGCTTCATAGTTCACAAACGGGCTTTTAGACCTTTTTCAGATTGCCGAAGTTTATGATGGGCCTCGATCAGACAGAACCGGCCGTTGGTAAAGGGGCGAGCACTCAATTCAGTTGCGAATTGCAACGGTCGTAATCTGCCAGCAAGAAAGGGACAGCGACGAGGAATCCACGCCTTTGGCCTCTTCCCCTCAAACTGATTTATTCGTGAATGCATGCGCTGCTCAAGAGCAGTAAACATCCCGTACTCATTTGGAGCGCAACTCGCTCACGCTCTTTGACATCAATTATCATCGCGTCGCCCATACAAATCGATTACGCTAAAGAGATGGCAAGTAGCAGAACCAATCGAGCGCCGGTGAAGAAAAGCCGTTCCAGTTCTCCAGGCAAGAAAACATCAATCGCCGCTGTATCTCTTGTGCGGCGATCTAAGCCGCGTACGTCGCAGGTCTTCGATTCGTATTGGAGATTTGCCCATGAACGACAAGAAGTTTATTTCAAGCGAATAGAAACGGAATCTCAACCTTGGACTAACGATCCAATTATCCAATCATACCGATTCACAAACGTGTATCGATCATCTGATCGTGTAAGTCAATTTCTAATACGAAACGTTATTTACGATTCCAGAAAGTCGCGTTCGAAATCTGACACGCTATTTCGCATCCTAATTTTCAAATTCTTCAATAGAATTGATACGTGGAAACTCCTGTCCGAATCTCTTGGTGAGATCCGGTGGTCAACGTATTCATATCGCGATTACGACACCGTACTCACGCAAGCAATGGAAGCCCGTCAACGAATCTACTCGGCTGCATACATCATGCCCGCCTGTGGTGTGCTCGCGTCAGGGCGCAAGCATCGAGGCCACCTTCGTTTGATAGAAAAAATGATGAGGAATAACCTTGTCCAAGAACTTGGCACAGCTTCAACGATGGCTGAAGCATTTGCGATGCTTCGATCCTATCCAATGCTCGGCGATTTCCTTGCGCTTCAATTCTTGATTGACATCAACTACAGCGAATTAACGGACTTTTCAGAAGACGATTTCATCGTGCCGGGCCCAGGAGCGCGAGACGGGCTGCGCAAAGTCTTTGTTGATCCGGGCGAGTATTCTGAGACAGATTTGATTCGCTGGGTCGCGGATCGGCAAGAATCGCAGTTCAGCCGTCTCGGCCTTGCGTTCAAGACAATTTGGGGTAGGCGGTTACATTTGATCGACTGCCAGAATCTATTCTGTGAAGTCAGTAAATACGCAAGAGTGCGCCATCCCGAAGTCACCGGAATTTCTGGTCGAACCCGAATCAAGCAACGTTTCACATCAGACGAACTAATGCCGCGACCTTGGTTTCCTCCGAAATGGAAATTAAACCCCTTAATTACACAAACTTTCAGTTCTACCTCTATCGCGAAGAACTAAAAGTGCTATCTTGCCACGGAAACTTCATTCACAGTGAGGGGCTCTTACTTCGGCTGTGGCGGTGTGAATGATAATTCCCGGCGGTCTAAATCTACAACGACGCTCCCTCCCGTGTGCTGCTCTACGAGCCGCCAAATCGAATACGCGATGAAAATTGTTTTCTCCCATTCGCCGGTGGTACACACACTAACTTCGAACTTACTTGCCATGATCTTTATCGCCTTCAACAGGTTGTAGTCAATCCACTCGACTCCTTCCAACAAATCATGAGCCTCTGCGTAGGCAAATACGAGTGCCGATATCCCTTCCTCAGTTACAATCGCTCGCCCCCCATCTTCGTTGCGATCCATAGCGTCGTCGCTTCGACGCTTGTGACCCAGGTTACGACGGATCACCGGTGACCAACCAAGAATTGCTGCGCACGCTAAGTGAAAGACATCGTGAAAGCGATAACCATCACCTTCGTGGACGTTGTCATCAAGCTCCTGGCCCATTTGTTTACCATCGACGATGACGCTAACGTGCATTCTTGCACCGGCTTGCCGTTCATGAAACTCGGCGACAAATCGCCGAGGCAATCGCTCCCTTTCTGGAAACTCTGCGTCAAAGATCCGCGCGCCTCCATAGAGAGTCAGTTGTCCGTCATTCCCACGCTCGCCCCACCTTTCGTTCACCTTAGCAAGATTGCTACTAGCAACGCTGGATAGACTGAGGTCAAATTTCGCAGCAGCATCTGCTAAGTACCATAGTAGATCCCCGAGCTCCTCCTTCAGCCGATCGCGAAATCGCGCCCGCCCAGATCCATCTCGTAAATATTTCTTGTATTCATTTAGCAACTCGCCTGTTTCACCGGCAAGGCCAAGAAACGGAAGAACCTCTCCTCCACTTTCGACTTTCGGTTTTTGTTCTGTCTTGATCGCTTCATCTTGATACTGATCAATATTCATCGTATTGTCCCCAAAGGCTATTGCATCGCTTACCCATAGCAAATTATTGAAGTTACACAAAAGGACTCATGTGCGACCGAGAATTTTGGAAGCGTCTGAAACAAGCGTCCTCGCCTGCCTAATTGTCCACCCGAAACAGGCATCTCCGTTGTCATCATCACCATTTCGCCTCTGCACCGTATCTAATTTTGCTCGCGTCGAGATGCATGTAAGTGGGCCAACTCTTATCCCTGCACTGCTGGCTATGTACGACATCAAGTTACCCAGCCCGATAAAATTACCGAGCGCTCTTGTAATGTAGTAGTGATTTCTGTACATGGCCGTAAGAATGAGTCCCCGTTCGGGATCCAATTTAAAACTAAGGAAACTGAGGCATTGTCGCCCGCGATATAGATTTGCGTCCCGCAGTGGGTCGAATAGTGTCATTTCATAGACACTTCGATAGCTTTGTTTTGATTTTTGATTCTTTTTGAGACGCTCAATTAGAGTGTGTAGCTGATCAAGCGCGCCTCCCCCGTTATTCGGCCAACGTATCATTCGCTCAAAGTAGCGTCCCCAGCCTTTGTCTCGAATTGCATCGTACGCATCAAGGTATGCTTGTGTGAATTTCTCAGGACCAAATCTACGATATTGATCTTGGGGAAAGATCGTGTTTGCAACAGTCGCAATTGGGTTCACCCCACCCGTTCGAAGAAATTGATCGACTGTAAGGATAGCCCGCTTATCGCATTTACGGTGGACTATAGGGTTTTCTATATCAACGACGAGATTATATGCCCTGTCGCCTTCATTAATGAGCGTCTCTGCAGCCCCGACCCACGCAGACGCACAAGTCGGCGCAGTATGTGTAATGCAAATCATTATTTCACCAAATTCATGGTTGCAGTTTCTATTAATCGAGGAGCAAGATAGCGATCGGACACCCATGCATATCCGGACATGCACCACCCTCGTCCCCAGCTATTGCGAATCAGAATAAACCTCTCTGTACCTCGCACGCCATGGCCGACAGCTATCAAGGCATGGATACGGGTTGGGTCAACTGGCTCAATTGAGTCAATCACCCCTCCGCTCTGAGACGCGAAGTAAAACGCATTTGAAATAGACATGACCACGAGAATTGGGCGCTGTTGGTCAAGAGATGCTCTTATGATGGACACCTCGACTCCTGATTTCATTCCGCGGCCATGGAACAACTCCCCAACCTCCGATGGTGGAGCCCAATCGCTCAATTTGGCAGGAGTATTCAAAGCGTAGGGCCACGCTAATTCAATTGGTTGTCCTTCTATGTGAATGGTATCAAGCATATGCGTCAGACGAACACCCGCACCTGGCCCCGTGCCTTGGCGTTGGGCACCATGGTAAAACGCATACTCACATGACAATGGAGTCCATGGTGTGCGACATGCTGCATTTAAGTCACTACACGCGAATGCGCAGCATGTGGGGCGACTTCCCTGGTTACGCGCCAAACCAAAGTTGGACCTCAGGTCACAGATTGAAGTAAACATCACGCAGCGCCCTTGATGGCGCGATCAAGCTGTGCATCAAACAACCCAGGGCGACCGCCATCCGAAACATCATAGGAGAATTGGAACGACGAAAGCGGTTCTTGGTCCTGCTCCCACGGACGACTTTCGACCAATTGGACACTGCCAAATCCCACATCCAAAGCACGACATGTGACTTGCCTCACGACATGCCCACCTACCATATCGTCCAAATCGATTCGCTGACGCTGGTCGTCGATCACTTCAAAGTCTGAATTGGCAATGCCACCTATGTCCCACACGAATCCGGCTCCCGAATGCTCAATTAGCGATATAACTAAAACGTCTCCCTTCGATGCCTCAACAAACAAACCGTTGTCTTGGCAATCTAGATGCCAAATGTCGGGATACCAATTAGGAAGACTGTCGGATGGAATGAGTGATTGCTTGATCGACTTGGGTTTTACAGCAGTGAGTTGATTGCAGGTCTTTAAGTCTATAACACGATGATTCTTGATCGCATAGCAAGTTGCCAAATAACTCAACCCTGCACGGAGCGACAATTGATAGACGTTTTCAGGCCTGTGCATGTCCGCCGGATTCCAACATTTCTTCTTCAGGTGTCCCTTTACAAACCAAATGGGCAACAAGAATGCCGTGGCAAAAGCATCCGCGGCAATTTCATTCTCGTTGTAGTCAACCCGGGGCAAGAAAGGTGACCGCCCAATTAGGTCGTCACCGTCCAAACTGGGAGCATGCTCTAATCGGTGATGACCCAATTCATGTGCTGCCGTAAATCGCCTTACGCTAAGTGGACGAAGAATGTTCACTAGCACTCCTGGCTCTGGCTGAACTAAGTATGCACCGAGCAACCCTCCCAGTGGCTGAAACATCAGCGGTAGTCGGAAATGGTCTATCGCGCCAAAAACATCGATACGACTCCCGTCCCATTGTGCCTGCGTATTCAATTCACTGTGGACGCGAGTTGCTTCCAAAGTTCCGGCCATGATCGCCCGACGCACGTCTGCCATAGTCATGCCTCCTGGGCGGCTCCGCCATCGCTTGGCTGCGAGCGCGAGCGCAGATAGTCGGCAAAGCGAGTCAATTCTTCTCGATCCTTCGTAGTCATCTTTGACGCTTCTCTGGCAAGATGCTCAATCTCTGGTGGTAACGCACTTTCAGCAGGGACTCCTTCACCAGTGAAATATGTCATTGGCTTTTTGTAAAGAGATGCTAATCGTTTCAACTCCACTACTTCAACTTTTCGCTGCCCTGTCTCTATGTTTGAGAGTGCGGATCTTGAAATTCCTAGAAATTGCGCAACTTGATCCTGGGAAAACCCAAGGTATTCTCGCTCTTCGCGTAATCGCAAGACGAGATCGGCTCGTTCCTTCGCTTCTATTTTGTCGTTTCGTTTCTCTGGCCGCGTATCCATCCTCATGTTCCTATTTCTGCTTCTTACGCCAATCGTTGTGCAGCCGGTTTACGATGTCTCTAGTTGCATCGTCCACGCTTTCATAACCCCCTTTTCGAATCACCTTCTCAGGGGCAATTCGGAAATCCGGCAACAATTCCTCGACAAGCAATAAAACCCCAACAACCGCTAGTGAGTCGAGCGCCGGTTCCCACGGCTCACGAATTGCGGAGGTGTCGTCATTGAGCCGCGAAAGCCCCCATCGCAATCGCCGTTCGACTTCAGGGCTCGGGAAAGTTTCCTTCTTGGTCCAAGTTGTCGATTGATTCTTTTGCATTGAATGTCCGATTTTTAGACACCATACAACGAATCGTCCGAAAATCAAGCACCGCCCCCAAAATTTCGGTTTTCTATGCAGAAAGAGCACGTCCCGCACGGCAATGGAAAATCAATCAGACACAATTGACGGCTCGAATACTGTTTTCATGATGTCCAGTTCTGGATTCCTAAACTGCCGAATAACTGCAACCAGCCACACCGAGCCCGTTTCAGCTCGAAGGCAGAATTTTTGGGGGTAGATCAAAGGCAATACCGCGATGACCTGGGATACAGAGGGGCGACATCGGATTTTGCTGGCTCATTATCAGAGTCCAGCAGAAGCCGCATGCGTTTGATTCTAATGCCGAATTAAGTGGGCATTGTGATTCTGTTGATCAGCGGAACCGATCCGCCCGCGCTTGATCGTAAACACCCAACGCGCTTATTGTTAAGTAGAACTACAAGAATATGAAGCCAACCAAACGTTGGGGCCACTTCTTCTGATTTCAGCTATATTCTGGTTCTTACCATGATTGGAAACATCGTCGGCGAATTAATCGACGCGAATTTCAAGATAGCTCTCTCGGGAGTGCCAAAAGGACGGTCCTGCGCAACTGGTTGATTTATAAGTGGATTGTGAACTAGAGTGTTAATGATGCGTTACGGTTTTGTACCGACCGGTACACCTGCACAGGAATTCCAGCAAGCCCCTTATTATGTCGTCTGGATTAGCTAATCAGGTCACGGATCAGCGATTGCATTGCATTGGAGCTAAGGCACTGCGTGCGAAGTGCTGCTGCACGCAACGCGAGAGGGGAATTCTTGTATGGAACTACCCGGCATCACCATCTCTGGCGAGGTTTCCTTTGCGGAGGCGTGAGAATGGCTGAGAGTCTTATTGATCGGAGTGTGGGGGCGCTCGATGTACATCCACGAACGCGATTGCGTTTGCTGCTCGAGGCGGCCCGCCTTGATCTGCCTGTTGATGTGATTTCCTGCCACATAGAAGGCCAGGCATTTGCTTACTCCAAAGCCCTCCGCCCGTTGCTTGAGAAATGGAAAAACACTTGCAGCTGGCTCAAAGCCAACAAGAGACGCAACCTGTTGCAACACCCGGTGTGGCAGTTCTACCACGCGGGGGTACGAGATTACCCTAGAACCTACGCGGCGATACGTCCCAGGTGCCTTCGTATTTGTGATCCAAGCCTACCCCACAAGGCCATAAGCGAGGTAAGTGAATTCTATCCCAGTTCCGTCATGTCAGATTTCTGCTTTGCGAAAAGGGAGAACATTGCCCATGTCTATCACATCAAAGGCCCTACTGAAGATGAACCACGTGTGTGCTTAACGTTCAACTGGCGTACAGGGAATGCCCCACCACAGGAAAAGGCCAAGCTTGAATTGTTCAGCGTCCATGCGGAAAAAATCATGGCCGCAGCCTGTCGAATTGTCGACGACTTTCCGAACGCCCCTGACTTCAACGATGACGTTCGCGATTTTGGTCTCTCATGGGATATATCCGACCGTAGGATAGATGGCATCGTTAAGATAGATAGCGCCGTTCCCGAGGACGGTACAACCGCGTTCGCTCAATTCTCCAACTATTTCGCTTGGCTTGTTCATACCGCTGCAACCGTAATCGGCAATGATGACGTCGTTGCCCTGGCATATGGCTGCGTGAAACATGATGAGGGTGAGGATGAGGCAGGAGATTTGGCACCATTGTCAGATCGCCTTGTGGATTCTCAACATTCGAGGAGAGAATCAAATTACTCGCTTCGCCCGGTGGTCGTTTCCCGTGCGCTAGACGTAGATGGACAATCGACATTCGGCGACCGCTTGTTCGACGAGACAATGAGAATGCTCGATTCGTGTAGACCTGATTCCGGGGAGACTAACGACGCACCTTGGCGATTTATTGCGGACCGTGATCTGCTCGCGCCACGGGAAAAAAGGTGCGGGATCGCCACGCTCGCCGCCCAATGGGGCGGCCCACTTTTCTTGGGTGATTCTATTCGTCGATTCAACGACCGAATCCCATGGTATGGACGGGCATTTGTGGAATTGGACCCGCAAGCGAGATGTTCAGTTGCTGTTCCTTTGGTACGACACTTGAGCTCTAGCGATAGGTCGACCTGCTTTGGAGTCATCGTAATCGAATCATACAAACGGCGTTCACTGCGCCGTTCACGCGTGGCTTTTTTGTCCTACCTGCTCAGCCATGCGGCGGCTCAAGCTCCTGATCGTTTTTTTGACGGCAAGTTGATGATTCCCCGTTATGTTGTCCGCGATGGAGGGGGCTCATGAGCGAAGTATTTTTTCAGGGCAGATCGCTGTCCCAAAACGATATTGACCATGCTCTCCTAATCAGCAAGGCCGATGCGGTGATTTGTTTTCAATCGACGCAGTACAGCGTACTTCGATCAATGGACCGCGACATATTTATGCCGGCAGGAACGTCTGGAATCGACTGCCCAGAACTTGCCTATACGCTTCCATGCAGGTGCATAAACAACTGGCTGGTTGAACCGGACAAACCGGGTTGGCAGGATGTTGGGGCCTATGCCTCTGAAAGCTCGCCGAACTGCTTCATTCGCCTTCTTACGCGTGCCAAGGCGTCGCGATATATCAAGGCGGCTTGTGGTCCAAACGATCAACCTTGGCTCGTGTGCGTATTCATCGAGAAGGAAAAAGATGAGAACTCCGCAGAAGAAAACGATAAGAGCCGCTTTGTTAAAGCCACCACGCTTCTTGCCTCCGTCTTATTGTCGCGACCGCCATGGGCTGAAGGCCCGCTCGACCACGAAATCCTAGAGGCGGCCGCACACCTGGGGTCAGAAATCGCCTCTGGCACGGACCAGCATCTCGTTGACCGCATTTGCCGTAGTGTTCTCAGCCGCACACTAAACATACTAGATCCTGTGTCGCCCCTGCAACTTTACAGCAGCATCCACCTATTTCAGGACAATCCCCTACGCGGAGACACCGGTGACACTCAGTCAGGAAGCCCAAGCGAACCGGTTTTCGAGATCAAGAGACTCCATCCTTGGGATTATCATTCAGCACTTGATAAAAAATCTGCGGAACGCCTGGAACTTCGAGGTCTGTCGGATACTGTTAATCGCAAGGAAAAATTTGATCCGAAAAGCGCATTAATTGTCCAACGTTTCGTGGACCCCGAGAAAAAAGTGTACTTCAAGCCTGGGCTGGCAAATAGGACATCAGGTGACCCTAGTAGTCGTTATTTGCTTACGTCGCACGCAGCCTTGTTCGGTGAGTGTTACTATTTCCCACGTGACATGAAGCGTCGTCAGGAAGAGCTGGCTGAGGCTACAGCCACCGAATTTGTTCGTGATTTTTTTGCATTGGACGATTCTAGCGACGAGGACGGGACTTACTTTGAGCTCATAATCCCGATCGTTGATAGACTTGATGAGTGCTGTTTTGGCACGATAAACATCGAAGGGAAATTGTCTCGTCCGCTACACATCTCCCGAGTTTTTGCAGCGCAGCACGTTGCCTCGATCGCCGCCACGTCAATTCAGAACGCACGAATCGCATTCATCGGTCGCCGCCTGGTTGAAACCGTTCATGCCGACCTGGGGCGCACGAAGTCTGTAGGAAGCAATCTCGACCCAGTCGTAAATGATTACTGCGACGTGCTCGCGTCCGCATATTCGGCCGAGGTCACATTCTGGAATCTCAATACAAAAAGCAGTGCTAATCAGGCCCCGATTTGGCAGGCTGGATCATCAAACAGCACCGACCCAGACCCTGGCCCTCACGGAATCGTGGATAAAGTGATGGCTCCTAATTGGATTGAACATAGATCGAATGAGGACGCGCCTTGGTCTTTAGTCAAATTGATCCAACTCGTCGGGACTACGGGTATTGCGCTTTACCGTGATTCCGAAAAGGAATACGCCGCAGGTGTTGTAATCAGTCCTCGCGTACTCCTCAATATCAATCGATTGGCTCGCACACAAATGCAAGTTGTTCGATTCTATGACACAGAATGCGGGCCAGACCCACAGATTGAGGAACGCTTGAGAGACGCAAGGGACACAAGCCGAATTACAGAAATCGCGCAGTGGTTGCGAAGCATCGGTGAGGGATTTGTTGGAACATTGCTTGTTCCAATAGTCCTTGATTATGATTGGCTGGATGATCGTGTCTTTGAGGAGAATCAAGAACGGCGACGAGACTATTGCTCAGGTGTACTTGTACTCCATCGTACGACACCGTGGGCAAGCGTGTTTCGAAGTCTCGGCGAACTTCGCGTATTCGGAACACTCGTTGAGCGATTGTCGTTGCAACAGCGCATGAGGGCACGCACTTGGCTGGCATCTCCGAGTCGCCATAACGCTCATGACAACCCATGGACAGACACACAGAATGCTCATAAGGCCATTTTCAAGCTCAAGGAACGAACGGTGGAAAATGGCGTAAATGGCAGAATGAGTAACGGGGAGGCAAGAGGAGAACTGAATCGAGTACATGCCGTTCTCACATTCGCGCTCGCAATTCAGGACCGAGAGTCAGAATTAGGACAAGTCCAACATGCCTTGAACGTCGATACACCCGAGAATGTTGTGAAGAAACTAATGAAAATCTTGCACATTGCGATGAGCTTGGTTTTCGGGGAAAGCGCAACCAATAAAGAACAACGCGTTTGGAATGCCGTTTGTACAAAACTGTTCCCTAATGAACCTCCTTTCTCACAAGTCATCCACGGTATCGAAGACAAGCGCTATCTCCCGCTCGTCTTGGCGTTCCATAACTACCTGAAGAATATAAAATCGGTTATCAGTGCGATTCGAAGTCAAGACGATCAGCTTGCGGCGGTGAAGAGGATCGAAAGCTTCTGTATTTGTGCCAATAGCCCGGCCCAGGTAATCTTGCGTCTCGAGAATCCAATACCAAATGAACAAACCGACTCAATCGAGCATCACTTGGCTTGGTTTCCGTTCGGAGAGCCCGGAGAAGGCCGATTGAATACATACCAATCCATATACTCTAAGTATCCCGACGTCACTATTCAAGAAACCTTTGAACCTTTCGGTGAGGTTCGTAAGTGGAGGACAGAAGTTGTTGTACATTATTAAAAGTGATTTGGTTCGCGTAAACGGAGATTGGCATGCATAAGCTGTCACAAGATACTGATGATGTGATTGTGTTTGGTCAAACCTCGGAAGATAAATTAAGGCATATCGTGATTTGGGCTGACGACAAAATGCGAGACTTCGTCGCTGACGTTGACGAACTGCCGCGAGGGCCGCTCAAGGCGAAGCCGCAACTCTTGTTGCAGATTCTATCTCCCACGAGCCCATTTGTCACTGCTCCATCACAAGTGATCTTGTGCCCCGAACTCCCGGACGTACCGATGAGCCACTCATTCTTTAGTGAATCGGCGCCACGAAAACTGGTTACCCCTGATGAGCTCACAACACAACATGGTGACCGCCAGTGGGCAAATGCGTGGGTGGGGGCCAATGTTCGGAAGGCGGGAGCAATGCTTCAAGATACACCAACAACAAAGTATTATTGGATTCTAGACGTCCATCACGCGGGCATATCCAAGAACCGTGACAAGTACTTCTTGCGCACATTTGCTCCACCCGTGTATTCATTGATTCGTGCATTTGACAACCATCATGTATTGTTACTCACTGGTGCTGAACCTGGAAACCTGTACGCGTTAAGAAACGAACTGTTGGAGCTAGGAACACCTCTCGACAGAAATTGGGGCAGAAAGCTTGGCATTGGTGGTACCAACACCGGAACACACGAAAGATTCTTGGAGATATTACACGGCACAACTGGCGATGGCGACAAGGCGTTCGAAATTCTGAGCGCTTGGAGTTAAGGAGAGGTAAGACTATGCCGAATGTTATCCGAGAAACTGAAAACTTCGCGGCTCTGGGCGCAAAAGAACCAACACATGTTATCGTGTGGATCGACGATTTGTTGGTACGAGGAAAGCAAATCGAAAATGATGCAGAACAGATTCCTCCACAACGCAAAGGAATTGTACTGACCAAATTGCGAACACACCTACAGAAGAACGATTCGCTGCTGGTTATTTTGGCGGCCCAGAAGGACCCTGCCTCAACAGTAATTGACCTCAGACGTGTTGGAAATGAAAGCGACCTGCCTCCTGAAGGCCCTCTAGAGTGGGTGCCCGATACCCAGGAGGAGTTGCGGGCTGCCTGGGACGGCGCAAAAATCCTGTGGGTTTTAGATGTGCTGGACCACTACGATGGCAGGCCCGGAACAAAGAGATTTTTGCGCTACTTGCGGGCCATTATACCGCTGGTTGCTGAGCGCGGTCATGCATGCATGATTTTATCTGATTACGCCGAGAGTATGATCAATAGTTTCGTAGATCCATTGATCAAGAAGTCTGAGGCTTTCTCCAAGGCTTGGAGTTGCATTCCAAGTTTCATAACAACCTCGGAGAGAGCGATGGAGGAAGCATCTGAACTCATTGGTGAGTTCTTGAGAGTTACCTAAGGGTAGCTCTGCGCAGATCTTTGTGGCGCTTGGCCTGTATAAACCACTTTCTAAAGATTCGGAAAGACGAGCGTCGACTTCGCGCGCTTCATGCGCACTGTCAGCGATACCATGTATCCCGATGCAGAAAAGATCGTGTTGGTGTGCGACAAGCTAAGCACGCACACGATCGCCGCATTCTACGAAGCGTTCGAGCCGAACGAGGCGTGTCGGTTAGCCGAACGATTCGAATGGCACTATACGCCGAAGCACGGCAGCTGGCTGAACGTGGCCGAAATGGAACTGAGCGTAATAGCGCGTCAATGCCTGGACCGCCGCATTCCCAACGCGGCGACGTTAACGAGCGAAGTTGCACAATGGGAACGGAAACGAAATGCCGCAAAAACAGCCGTGAATTGGCAATTCACTACCGCGGACGCCAGAATCAAACTGAGAAAACTATATCCAACGATTCAACTGCAATGAACCACTAGTCCCACGAGGAACTGCGCCACGGGAATGCACGCGAACGGATACGTGGGGAGCTTCAACGGTAAGCTCACGGATGAACTTCTCAAAGGTGAAATTGACCCCATGCTCTTGAGCACTGAAGAATTACTATGCGAATAGAACGCGATCTGCCCGAGCAAGGAGTCTTCGCCAGGCCTTGGCGCCCTCATTTATCCTGCACGAATCCGCTGATTCTGACCATAACTGGTTTGGAGGTGCGGGACGAAACGAACGTCAAGACCGCCTCGAAATAACCCTCCTCGCAATCGCTATCAGCCATGATTTCCACATCCCATGTCGTCCCTTCCATAGTTGGGATGCGGGTACACCGCGCGCGAAGGCTACTGTGACTAGAATTGACTTTGAGATCCTGCGCGACTTCTGTTCCGCATGAAACGTTTTCGGGTGATTTGACCCATGCATTTTTCTTGAGAGTGCTGAACCCAAAGTCACTTGGCGTAGTAAGCCAACTTGCTCGGGTAGATTCAATCATTCGGCCAGCAACCACATCTCCCCCCACGAGCGAGATTGAAATCTCATCCGGCTCCGTTGGCGCTCCGGGACGGAATAATTGGATTGTCGCACTGGAGGGTGACGACAAGCTGTTGAACCAAAAATTATACAGCGTTCCCCAACTGAGTGCGTTGGCGTTCGGATTGTCCTGGAATCGATCGCAGGACCATCTGATGTTTCCCTCGCTCACTGTTGCGGGCCAATCGGTCGAATCGCGCGTTTGTCCGCCCACGCCGTCGCCGCTGTGGTAATGAACATCGTGAAATCCCGGATTGGAGATGTCGCCGGAGGTTGTTGAAATGGCGACGGAGCGGGCTGAGCGGTGAGAAGTTTGGTTGTATAAAGCAATTTCGTTGTGAAATCCGTTCTGATGCGGCGATGACTTTAGCCCGAGGACCATCCGCCCACCCTCAGGCGTGTCGATCTCGAAGAGACGGACATCTCTGTCTTGTTCGGCCCATGCATGGATTGCGGGCTTCTGACGGACTGTCGGAGCGGAGAATCGTGCATCAAACCTGCCGTTGATTCGAGATATCTGAACTTGACGATAGGAGACGTTATTTTGTCCGTTCCCGGCGGCGGCATCGTCGCGTGTTACATATTGGCCTTCTGCAAAGTACAAAGCGCCTGAGTTATTACCCTGATCGATCTCTGCGGTCAGTACCTGCAATCGACGTGCAATGTCGTCTTGAAACGCTGGGCTCGTAAATGGATACGGATACTCCCCGGTTGTCGGATTAACTTCGAATCGGGGCCCCAATCTTCGCTGCGTACCATTCAACCGCGCAGCATAAGGATCCGAACAACCCACTCCTAGCCATTGGTCACTTGGGGGTGGATTGCACTCGCCCTCATTACACAGATCCCCAGCAAGCGCCAAGAATCCGTGCTTGAGCCACGACATACCCATTTGCTCAAATCGACCATCCTTCAGTCGGTATAGATTCTGTGCAATGACGGGATGGTTCGATGTGCGGCGGTCCCATTGCAAATTTCGATTCCCCACATTGCAGGAAACGGTGCCAATGGCAATTGGAGTGATACCGCCTGACTCAGGGTAGAACTTAATCTCATCAATGGCCCCAACGATGACATCTGGTCCCGCCACAACTTTGCTTGAACCCGCCCCAAGGACGATCATCGCATACGCAAACCGAAAGATCACAGATTTCATATTCATTATTCCTTTCAAACCTGGTAGCCTCGGGGGGCGTTATTGGAACAACTACTGTCGCGAGACAGAATCCAGCAAAACTCGCAGTTTCTCCAGAGCGGCGCGCTCTTTTGAGGAGCGATTTGTCGTTTCCAGATTTCGATCTTGGGGCATATACTCGCCAGAAATTGCGTCGTGCATGAAGCCGCTGTAGTCGTACACGGCTTGTTTATCAAACACGCTGTATACGATTGATGAATGACACCGATAGCAAAATCGATTGAGCAGACCGACGAGTTCAACATCCTGCGGATCCTGGGGGTCCCAGACCAATTCGCCTTCGCTCAAGGGCTCATAACCACGTCGCTCCGGCGGTTGCCGCTGCAAATCGTCGTCAGTTGGATGAAGTTCAATCCACTTTTGCACGCCTCGAGACTGGCCTTTCTTGTTGTTGGTTCGCCTATCAATGATCGTATTGTGGCTTGCCACCTCTCGGTTGTATGCATGGATTGCATTGCGAGCTTGTTCTTCCGCCGCAGCACTGGTCGCAACCCGAACGTCATAGAGGACCATCGATTCGTCGATTCGCGAAAAATCGTCATCCGGTTGAAGGCGATCGAACCAATGATCTGTATCCAAGAAGTTCAGCCTTGGGTTCGTTCGATCCTGTCCGTGGCAATCCATGCAAGTGGCGGGCACATAGTACTTGCCATCTTCAGGAGTCGTTTCACTCATCTCAAACTGAACGCCACGCAAGGCGTCAAGAATCTTGCCACCGTCGTCTACATCATCATAGACAAGAAAGAACGCAGTTGCGTCCTGACGGTCTGATATAATATTTCGACTGAGCATAACTTGATTGTTGCTTGAGGAATTACCTTCAAATGGTGTCTGGTCATTCGCGTCGGAGGCAAAGTTGAAGAGAATCGAGGCGGAATCAATGTTGTTGGTATTCGCCAAGGAATCAGGTCTGCTCTGCAGTCTTACCAGCTTCCTCCATCCTGCTTTGAAATCAGGCGGCGCGGTTTCGGGATCGGAGACGTTAATGATTTTTGGCGCAAAGTATCGAACTGAAAGGAGTTCGCCGTCGGTCAGCGGATTTGCCGCCATTGTCTCATTGAACTTTGTAGGATCAGAGACGCTGTTCTTTAAAGCGCCTGGGTCCATGAGAATAGAGGACGGAAGTTGCTCGAGGTCCTTGTCACTCAAACCCGCATAACCAAGATAGGAAATCAGTCCATTGAGAGTCGCGGTTTCTGCGTGTAGGCCACGCAACCCAGTCTGCGGTTCGACTAGATCTCGATAGTAAGCGATAGCCCTTGTTCGAGTGCCCGAATCGAAATCAATGGTCATACCTGAGAATAGTCCGCTGCCGTTGATCGCGTCCCGTACGATCTGAGGCATGTCGAAGTGTGTGCCATGTTTCCTGAAAGCAGCACTCTGTACAAGTTTTTCTATCCGAGCCATTCTTTTACGATCGCGATTCGAAGGTGCAATGAACGACCGTGCTTGCGGAGCTCCAACTGATTCAACCGACTCTTTCTTATTCTGAACTCCAGATGTGGCATCTTCGGTCTGTTTGCAACTGACATGCGACAGAACAATAAAATGGAAACCAAAGACGGTGAGCCATACTCGGTGTCTGTGCACGTCAAATACTCCAATCGCCAAACTCGCGCGTCTATTTAGAGAACATGGTCAGGCTTAAGTAGACTATGTGTATCAGGAGATGGTGTCAATCGAAGGAGCGAGGTAATGGTAGCAATTTGCTATGCTACTGTGCCGACTCGTATATTCATCAACATACGCAGCCCTTCAAAAAGCGGCGAGGGAATTGCCGACCTAATGTTACGGGGATGGGATGCGCCACAACAATCTAGCCTGCATATTTCATGAGTGCGAGTCTGGCCGAGTTTTCTGATACTTTGCGCTTGAATGGGTTGGTTTTGTTGATTGATGTTCAATTCGGCGCGCAGGGCCCCCTTTCCCCCAGTTGATTTTCGGGATTGTTTTTGGGTTACGAGGGGACGAGGCGGGCGACGACGCGATTCAGGATTGGTTGATACGG
>JAJDEB010000002.1 GCA_029260015.1 Phycisphaerae bacterium
GCGGGCGTAATTCAGTGGTAGAATGCCAGCTTCCCAAGCTGGACGTCGGCGGTTCGAATCCGCTCGCCCGCTTTATCTCACTTCCAGATAGAGGCTTACGCCAATCTGACGGTCTCGCTCTGCGCTGATCAGACGAGGACAAACTGGCGCTTTTGAGCGCTGTAAGTCCTTTTGGTGCGCCTTGGATGCCAGTAAACCGCCAGCAAACCGCCAGTCAATTTGAAATCTCGCGAGGCGGCACCAATCGTCCTAGAATAGCAACCTGGAGATGCCGATGCCCGGACAACGCGCTGCCTTGACTCTAGTTTCGCTCTTGGTCACCCTGACGGGCTGCGTGCAGCCACCGCAGCGCGTCACCTACACGCCTACGCAGCAGCCTCCGCCACCTCCGCCGATCAGATCCCCATCGCCCCAATACCGCTCAGTCCGTGTGAACTCTATTCCCAGCGGGGCCGAAGTCTACGGCGTATTCGACGAGGACCGACGCATTGGACCCCATCTGGGAAAGACCCCATGCGAGATTGATGTTTGGGTTTGGTACGATCCAACATTTCAGCCCACTCCTAAATATGTAACACGATCAGACGCGTGCTGGAGTATGGAATGCTCCGATCAAGAGTGGGTGGCTGACCGCCCGAATCAGTGCAAGGTTTTTCTCAATCTCGCAGTATCCAGCCCTGGGTACCGAACTGAGAAGGTCAGGCGTTACGTTGGAAATGACATCGTAGTCATTGGCCAGTTCAGTGCTCCGAGCTTACGCTGGGACGGGGTAGGTGAGATCACAATTAGCCTAACTTCGGACATCTCTCCCAGCCGCCCTGAACAACAACAGCAGCAGCAACAGCAGCAGCAGACGGTTGTGGTGCCTGGGGCGGGAGGCGAACGCGAAAGCGCCGCTTCGACCGGGACAATTATTCTGTCCGCGAACCTCGACGGATCAGAAGTGTACGTGGATGGCGTTTTCGTTGGCAACGCTCCGGCAAACCTCAAACTCTCCGATGGCATTCATATCATTGAGGTAAAGAAGTCAGGGCACCAGACGTACAAACGTGACCTTCGGGTAATTGGTGGCTCTGAAGTAGCCCTTCGCGCCAACCTCGTACCGAATTGATCCGCAGCAAGGAACTATTCCGCGTGACGTTGCGCCGCCTTCACAGATTTGTCCGTTCGGATGGACTCGTTTTCGCCTTCCTGGCCCTCGGCTTACTCTTCAATTCGGTCCTGCATCTTTATCGCTTCCACAGGCAGGACTGGGTGAGCATCACGGGACTTTGGGGGCAGCCACAATCGATCAGCCTCTCGTTCTTGCTGTCGTCATGGACCATCATTGCGGCGATATTCGGGGCGAAGCTGGTCAGGCTAATGCGCGTTTCGGCATTAGCGGCTGTGATAGTTCCGCCAATCCTCGTGGTTATGAACGAAGCTTGCGGTCGAAGCATGCTGAAGTTGTTTTTCGACATTCTGATCGTCGGAGTCTTCTACGTCTGGTGGTTGATTGACTTTGCCTATGCGAAGTATGTCGAGCATCCACCCAATGCCGAAGCTCGGCCATTTGTGATTTCCGAGCTGATGACCCTCTTCCAAATAAGCTTGGCGATTCTTACATTTGTGATTGCAACATTTGGGTTCAGCTTCGCGCCGTCCTACATCGACCGCTACTATCACGAGGGAATCGGCCAGCCGACTACTTGGTGGTTCGGATTCATGACCCTCTACGTGTCGGTCGGCGTGATAGTGTTCATCAGCCTTCAGGCATGGGCATTGGCTGTTCGGATTCGTCAATCTCTCGAATAGCCGGAGATCGGCGGTCCCGTCTTCCAATAACGAACCACGCCGGTCCATCCTCGATCAGCCCGGCGCGCTCCATCACGTCTGCAAATAGCCGGTCAGCAGCGTCACCCTTGGCAACCTGTTGAATCGCTCGAATCTGACGGGCCAGGTATCTCGCCCGGACCCGGATGGCATGCTCGTGCTGCTTTTCCGTCTGACAAGACTCGGGATCGATCTCAGGCAAATCTCAGGTCGATGCCCCGAACTCATTCATCCGTCGCTCAAGTTGATCTTCCCAGAAATACGGATCTGGCCGAAGATGCCGTTTCCGAACGGGACGCCGTTGCTTTGCAGGCTTCCTCTTGGGCTTACTCATCGGACTCCCTCTCCGTGTCGGTGGTCGAGTCCTGCACGCTGTCGAGACCGAAGTCGATCTTGTTCGCCTCGTTGATTAGCCGCTCGTCGTCGTTCTGCGCGTAGTAGGTCGAAAGAATCAGTTCGAAGTCCGTGTGGCCGAACATCTTGATCAGCATCTTTGAGTCCATGCCCTGCATGGCTACGGTGCTTGCCCAATACTTTCGCAGGCTGTGAACCGTGAATCGTTGCTCGAACTTGAGGCTGTCGCAGATGGCGCGGAAGCGTTTCTGCACATTGCACGGCTGAAGCTGCGTGCCTCGCTTTGACTCGAAGACCCATTGGTCGCGGCGATTGTTGGAGCGCAACTGCTCCAGGATCGAGAGCAACTCAGGAACAATGGGAATGCGGCGATTGCTCGCCTTGGTCTTCGGCTGCCAATGCAATCCGTTCTTCACGCCTGCTTGAATCTTGATGATCTGGCTGTTGAGATCAACGTCGCTCCACGTCAGGAAGCACGCTTCGCCTATCCGCATGCCGGTCATACAGAGTATGCGGAAGAAGTCAGAATAATCGTTCTCGTTGATGCCCTTGTAGATCGGACGCCCATGTCTCGTCATCCGGCCAGTGCGGACCATCTTCACCTCAGCCGCTTCGAGTATCTGGCGGACTTGGACAGCAGTGGGGACCGCGCTACCGTTGACGGTTTTCTTCGGATCGTCAGTTGCAGCCGCCTTGAAAACCTTCGGGGGCTTGGGGGCATGCGATATGAGATTGCGTTCGGCCGCAAATTTGAGTATCTGGCCGATGTACATCACGTTGCGCTGGGCAGCGGTGCCACAGAGGCGAGCCGTCTCATTGTCCACGAAGTCCTTGAGCATTCCCGCATCCACTCGGTCAACGGTCAACGTTCCGTAGCCTCGCCCGACGAAACTACGAAAGCCAGACAAAGCCGTCTGGATCTTCAAGATGCTTGATGCCCTTAGACGCTTGCAGTTGTCGCCGGTGCGACGGGCCTCGGTGTACGAATTGGCTACTTCACTAAACAGCACCTTGACCCCGCGCTGGACGAACGTTTCGCCAGTCCGCATTGCCGCCTGCTGGTAGACCCATTGCTCGGCTTCGCTGCGGTTTAGCCGGTTGGTTGGGATCGTCACCCATTTCTTCCCGTGTTTGTCCCAGCGTTGCCAAATCCACGGGCCATTGGTGGATGTGCGGATCATCCGGCCGAGGCGGTAGGCGAGCTTGTGCTTCGCTTTCGGAGCAGGCATCACGCCACCCCCTTTCGCCAAGCGGCAACAGTCTCGTCAGCGTGCCAGAACACGGGCCTGCCGTTGCGAACCCAGCATCCGGGCAATCGACCGTCACGTCGATAGCGCGCCAGCGTGCGATGTGAAATGCCGAGAATGCCTGCCATTGTCCGCTCATCCGTAAGACCTGATGCGTCAGGCGAGCGGGTGTATCGCGGATCGGCAGGATCGCCAAGGCGGGCATTGTTGCGGGCTTCGACGGCGGTGGTGAGACGGTCAATGCTATCGGCGAGCCGGTGAATCCCCGCGACGATTGACTTTGACGATGACGACGTTTCGGGAACAAGAACGGGGGCAAGTGGAACCGAATTGGATTGGGCATGGCGCGACGAGCGCATACCGGGACTCCTTTTTCAAGGAGTTCCGTAAGGCTCTTAGGGCGCGATGCCGCACGTGCGGACGCGCAAACTTGCCTGATCATAATCCGCGCTGTGGGTCATGCCCGCGCGGGACCGGGGAACTCAGGTCAACGTAGATTGTCTACTAATGGTTACAATCGATTCGCTCATCCGCCAAGGCGGAACTTCAAAAACATTCTTAGGCGGCGCTCTGAGATACGTCGTAGGTTACGCGGCGACAAATGCTCGCGTTCTAGAGGAGCGAGCGCCAATGTCCCTGCTCTGACTTGCTCAGGATGTCAAGTTTATACGTTGACAAATATGCAGATATGATGTAGAATTCCTGACGTTGCGTGGGATTGTCCCGCGCATGAAACCACCATTGGTCGGTTTCATATAACGGTCATCAGTCCTATCCGACTCAGCATCGGCGCACTGAATCAGGTCGTCATTTACACGGCCCCAGTCAACGCGCCCCTCACAGCGCATAGGCAATAACTCCCGACCCAACTGTCCTCAACGGGGCAGAGGAGTATTGCAATGCGCGAAAACCCTCCCTCGCAGTCTGTCCCCGCTCAAGTCCCTTCCGGCGTGCTGGACTCTGATCAAATCCTTCACTTCCGAAGTATTTGGTCAGAAGCAATGGACGAATTCGAGGAGCGAATCCCGGATCTTCCTGACATCTCGAACGCTCCTGCCGAGACGGCGGGCGCGAAACTACGTGCGTATGTCGAGACGCTCCAGGAAACGATAGCAATCAGCAAAGACGATCCACGAAGCAATATTTTCGACCGCTGCCTTGGTGTGCAGCGCTGGCACATCGGAAAAGCGTTGCTGCTCCTCAAACCACTCGAAACCGGGAAGCGCGGGCTCATTGGGCATGGTAATTGGGATGCGTTCTTGGATGCCGTGGGTCTTGACGACACGATGGCGTGGCGCTGCCGTGCGGTCGCCGATTTCTTCCCGACGAGACAGGATGCTGCTCGGGTTCACTGGCAGTGGCAGACAATGGTGGATTCGCTTCCGTCGCGGAAGAAGAAACAGTCCGCAAATGACGGCGATGATGACGCGGCAGGGAATGACGCCAGTGCGGAAGGGGACGATGATACGGAAACGGGCGGAGTCGGAGATCCCGTCGCTACGGATGTCATCACGCCAATCGGTAACCACGTAACCCGCCTCTCCAAGAAGGCGGACGATCTTCTCGCTTCGACGATCTCGGCCAGGGAGATCATCGTGTCTGGAAAATCGGAAGGGCTGTTTTTTTCCGCATCAAGTGAAGCGGCCAGCTTCAAGTCATTTGTTCCCGAAATCGAAGCAGTGGTGGGCAGCATCTACGAGTCAGTGCTCAACCTCTATCACTTGGCCGGAATGGCGTCGGAGTCGGAACTCGTGGACATCAAGGACGACCTCAAGGCATTCCTTGATCGTCACCGCAACTGGCGTGGCCAGGTGAGAGAGAACGATCAATGAGCATTATTCGCAATGGAGTGGCGCTTCGATATCCCGGCGCGAAGGGCAAGGCCAGTCGCTTGCTTCATGCACTTGCACCAACGGGCTACAGCGAATACCGCGAACCCTTCTTTGGATCCGGGACGATGCTATCTGGCGCTATGCGTTCGGCCTGCGTTTGGATCAACGACAAGAGCCCAATGGTAGTGCGTTTCCTTGAGTGGTTCCGCGACGATGAGGATGCGCTGGAGAAAATGGTCACTACTGCCCGGCGACTGACTTGTGCCCCAGATGCACAAATCCGAAGGGAGTTTGTCCAGGCACGAGCTGCTGTCATGCTATACAGAGATCCGTACTCATACTGGCTGTTGAATAGGCTTGCAGCGAGCGCCATCGTTTCCCTCAAACGTCGTGACATTGCCTCGCTAAGCCAAACACTGAGGCGCAACGGAATGACGCCAATACGGCGCGAGCGACTCCTCCATTTTCGCGACTCATTGCGTGCTGCCCACGTTACCTTGACGCAGGGCGACTACCGCGCCCTCTTGCGCGCATCAGGCGAGCAAGTTTGGGTGTATCTCGACCCGCCGTACTTGCTGAGGCGAAACTCGCAGATTTACGAATTCGGATTCACTAGGGCAGATCAACTTCAACTCGCTCACGAACTTAAGCAGTGTCCTCACGCATGGATGTTGTCGAACGGCGATAGCCGCTTCGTCCGGCGCTTGTACAGCGGCTTTCGCATTCGGCACCGCCGCTATACCGGATCTATCCAACACAGGACGCTGGAGCGCGGCAAATCGGAGCTGATCATTACCAATTACTAAGTGAGGTGAGGCAATCGGTCGCTCCGCCCATGCAAGGAAAATGGTCACCGTAACGGTTTCTGGATTTGGGAAGGAACGCCCTTGATGTCCGACGAATGTCTAGGCGACGGATTCAGGGACAAGAGATCCGTCGCTGTCGCCGATGGTGGTGGCAATGCACTGAAAGGGCAAATCATGATCAACAGCGCCTCCAATGGGCCGTGGGCCAATCCTGCCATCGAAGATGGCGTCTATTTCGCAACAGTCGAGAGGATCACCATCGAAAAGTATGGCGATGATGACAACAACGAAGTGATCCGCATGACGTTCCGACTCGATGGCGGTGAGATGTTCCGCTCCAACCTGTATTTGCCTCATGAGATGTCACGAAAGGTGCGGCAGCGACTCAGCTTTCTGTGCATGGCGCTCGAAACTGATCGTGACGAGTTAATGGAGTGGCCAATGCGTATGACGGGGCGCAGGCTCGCCCTTGAAATAGGCAGAATGCAGTTCGCTGCCGCCAACAACGGCATCCCGTACTGCGACGTTCACCGCTTCGTGGAACGCGAATTTGTTGAAGCCAAGCTACGATGAATCTCGAATGATGAAGATGCTATGCAGGTATAATGTGAGGACGGGACAGCCCGAGGGGGAATTGGGCTGTCGCATGTCGAACTGCCATCTGTCAATGACTCGGCGGTAAAACGGACACCAGGGCGCGCATCGAAGAAAACGACAAATCGTTGATGAGCTGCCCGCTCTCAGTGTCCCAGCCGCAGTCGAGTCCCCCTCGATTGCGGCATTTTTCTTTCGGACACGAGACGATTGGTCATGCTCAAAATCAAGACATTTCCACCCTGGACAACGGTGACGCTTTCTGATCACTTTGCCTGCGCTCTGTGCGGACGAGATGACCTCTCACTCCGAGGATTCGCCAACCACATCGGGCACTGCTGTCGGAAACGAGGAATGACGACGGCTGACTACGAGCGCCAGCACTCGACGCGGCTGTATTCGCCGGTTCATCAGTTTGCCGCGAAGTGGTTCTCGCTAGCGGACTTCAGCACGAACGATTTTGGCTTGATGGATTACGGGAACCTGAACTGGGCTCACATCCACGCTGATCAGCCCCGCTACTGGTACAGCGGACGCCATGGCCGACTGCCGGAGACTCTTCCGCTGCTCATGTTTGACAGGGGTGGCCCAAGGCTACGCAAAGCGTTTTCTCATTTCCGCGAACATCTGAGGGGTAACCTGACGCTGGGCATCTGGCCCAATCTCGACAACCGTTTCACCGTCATTGATCTGGATGGTGATCAAACGGCCGTGTGGAAAGACCTGCGTGATCGCCTGATTGATCTGAGACTGCATTTCTACATCGAATTCAGCGGAAAGAAGGGACTCCACTTCTGGATCTTCTGGGATCGAGTCTTGCCCAACGCGGAACTCATCCACCTTCACGATTTCCTGTGTGGCGACATTGAAGCCGATCACAAGATCTGGCCCTTCAAGGCAGGTCTCGTCAAACTGCCACTGGGTCTGCACCGAAAGACCGACAAGCTGGCATGCTTCCTGGATCATGAAGGCGAGCCGATACCGTTGGCTCAACAGTTCGAATACTGCCTATCCATGCGCCAGAATCCACTGCCCCAACAATGCTTGGCGGCTCTCGATAAACGAGCACCTGAAGATCCTCCTGCTCTTCATGGTCCTGCTTTGAAGGACAAGTCGTACGGTTCGACCAATGCCGCGTCTCAGTCAGCCACTCTGGATCCATCCGTTTATGACCGACTGCTGTTGGAAGGCAGGAAGCTGGATGCTGGAAGACACCGAACCCTCTTTCATCTGGCTCTGCATCTCAAGAACTCCTTGCGTCTCAGCAACGAGGAAGCAACCCGCAGGCTGGCGGATTGGTCCGTTCGGGTTCCCTCGAAGAAGCCTCTTGAGGAACGCCTTCGGGACTGCCAGTCCACCGTGAAACGGATCTATGAAGAGAACATGAGATCACCCAACACCGTTCCCTGCCCGCTGACAGAGCAGGAGATCAGGGTGCTGGAGAGAGAGTGTGTCTCTTCTATAAGCGTGTGTGTGGCCGTTGGCTCCAGGATGCGGAAGGAAGACCTCACCAAACGACTGCATACAGCCAAGAAGGTTGCCCTGGCCATGGCATCTCTGGCGAAGACGCACGGCGGCAATCTCGAAGTCAGCTACCGCAGATTGCAGCAACTCGCGGGGGTCTCATGGAACGCACTTCAACGCGCCATGAAGGTGCTCGTAGAGGATCCAGTTCCAGTCATTGATGAAGACACAGATGTTGATCCTGTGATTATCAACCTCGATGCCCGCCCCAAGAGGCTGGGCCGAATGTTTCTGTGTCTCCATCGAGCGACCTACGCCAGTCGCCAGAATTCCGTCTACCGTTTGAGTGGGGTCATTCTCAATGAGCTTGACTGGGACACCGCTGCCACGCCGGATGTCGATGTTCGTGACACGGTCAGCGAAGACACCAATGCTTCAGGTGATCGCCCAGAGTAGACACCGATTTGTTCGCTGCCCGCGGCTTCAACGGGCAATAGACCCACGATCCTTGTTTCTATCGATGCGAGTGCCGCATTTTCCTTGTCAATAAGATTCGGCGTTTAAGTACGGCGCGTTTTGCGGCTAACAGGACATGCGCGGAATTGTCGAGTCATCAAATCCCGCTGCTTGAATCTGGACTGACGCAGCATCGGCTCGTCGAGCCGATCCATTGGCCATGGCTGACCGTGTGCGAGTACGGAGCACACGCGGCATCTGTGCGAGTCTGGGGGAACCTGGGCGCTACGCTCGTCCGAATTCACGGACGAGAGCAGACTCGGCGTCCTTGCCAGGATTGACATCGGACTGCTTTGCTCGCCCAGTGCGCCAGACACACGTATTGACCCGAGATTGACCGAATGACAGAGCAATTCGAATCGCTTTTCGTCTACGGCACGTTGAAGCCAGTCTGTTCAAACTTCTGTTGGATCGAGACGCACGTCCATGCGACCAAGCCAGGCTGGATCAGAGGCATCCTCGTTGATCTGGGGAATTTCCCTGCGCTTGTTCAGGGGGATGGCATTGTTGAGGGTGTGCTGCTGAGGATTGATACGCGGGGATTTGGAATCGCCGACAAGATCGAGGGCTTTTCACTGATGCCGCGCCGCAACCTGTATGTCCGGTCGCCAGTGATCTTCGTTGGTGATGACGGCCTTCAGGAACCGGCGTGGGCATACTACTGCGCCGATCCCCAACAAATCGTGAATCAACCAACCCTTCGCCTGACGGAGACTGGTGGTCGTACGGTCTATTCCTGGCCCGTCAAATGAGCCTGTCTCGTCACCTCATCGATCTCGCCTGAGATACTTGGAACGCATTCCCTGTCTCGCACATTCTCCGCACTTGACTCTTCGCGGTGATCGCGGCCCAGTGTGTGCTGCCAAAGATGTCGAGTCGCGGAGAACAAGCATGGTGCCGACGATCAATCATTGGACCGGACAACAAGAGGCGATCAAGCGCTTTCGCGTTGCGCTTGAAGCAGCGTGGAACGATGGCAGTCGATTGCCACACATGCTCTTCGTCGGTGGCCCCGGATTGGGGAAAACGGAACTTGCTCATCTGGCCGCTCGGGAGATGGGCGTCGCGATGCACGAGCGCCTTGCTCAAGTCGTGGGCAGCATGAGTGCGATGAACGGACTGCTCCTCCAAGCCGACGAAAAAGAGATCGTGTTTTTGGATGAGATCCACGAGTTGCCCCACGCCACGCAGACCGTTCTGTACAGGGCTATGGAGGGTGGTCAGATTTCTCTTCAAGGTCGCGATAACCACACGATGTCGATGCCTCTGAGGGATCTCACAATTGTCGGCGCGACGACGGACGAGTTCAGGTTGCTCAGCCCACTTCGAGACCGCTTCAAGATCGTGTTGCCCTTTGTCGAATACGACACGGACTCGTTGGCAACGATCACCATTCAACGAGCGCGCACGCTGGGCATCGAGATCGAGGATCAGATTGGGAGCGAAATCGCGCTCCGCTCGAAGGGCACGCCACGTCTCGCCATTCGACTGCTGGAGAGTTGTCACCGCCTTGCACGCAGCAAGGGCGAAGAACGCATCACAATGATCCAATTCGAGCAGACCGTCACGCTCGATGACATCGACGCAATCGGCCTTGGACCAGACGAGCAACGCTACCTGCGATTTCTCGCGGATCGAAATGGCGAAGCTGTCCGGCTGTTTACGCTCGCGTCAGCTCTTGGCATCCACCAACGGACAATTCAGTCGGTCATCGAGCCTTTCCTCATCAAGTCAGGACTGGTTGAGCGCCACGCTCAGGGGCGAGCCATCACCGAGGCAGGACTACGGCATCTTGGTTTCATCAGCGATCCCAAGGTGTCAGTTGCATAGACGGAGTTGAGACAATGCAGGTCACCAAAGAGATCGTGGGCGTCAGTGAAATGGCGCGGATGCTCGGCCTATCGCGAGCGCGGCTGTATCAGTTGATGAAGGAAGGAGTCTTCCCTACGCCGACGCGGCCGGAGCAAAGTGGGCGACCGTTCTTTGATCGCAAGCAGCAAGAGCAATGCTTGACGGTCCGCCGAACGAACTGCGGCATCGACGGACGACCAATTCTCTTCTACGCGATGCGTTCTCAACCGTCTGCGCCGCCCGCTACAACTCGACGAACGCGCCGACACTCCGCGTCTCAGCGTCCCCACCGATCCTCCAACGATGCCACGATCACGGAGCTTCGTCATGGTCTCGCGCAACTCGGCGTCGGCCAGGCTACCGAGGAAAGCATCCGCACGGCGCTTGCCGAGACGTACCCGGATGGATGGTCGAGTGTCGATTCTGCCGAGTTGCTGAGGACCGTATTCGAGCGTCTCAACCGCCAGGATTCGGATGATAATGTCGCCAGATAAGACGCAATATCACGCCGGTTCTGACTTGAAACCGCCTACTTTCTGTCCAATTCCTGTCGAGAAGCCGTCGAAAACTCGCGGGATAATGATTTTGGAGTCTTCCAATGACTGACCTGCCGACCCTTGTTGATGGGTTTCTCGAAACGCGCGATTACTCCCCGCACACCGACCGAGCAATCCGCTCAGACCTCAGAAAATTCGCGGGGTGGTTTGAATCCGCCAACAACGAGCCATTCGATCTGACGCGGGTGACCGTTCGAGACGTTGCTGATTTTCGCGAACACCTTGCTCGTGTGCGTCGTCAGTCGGTCGCCACAGTCAACAGGGCACTCGTCTCCGTCCGTCGTTTCCTGGGGCATCTGGTGAGGTCTGGTGCCCTTCCAGAAAACCCTGCCGAGTCCGTCCGAGAGTTGCGCCGAATGCCGACCGTCCCGAAGGGACTGACCACCGGCCAGGTTCGCAAGATCCTGCGCGAGATCGAACTTCGTCAGGATCGTCGGGCCGGTGCCATCATTGGGCTGATGCTATTTGGCGGACTGCGAGTCAGTGATGTTGTCGGGCTCGATCTGGGTGACGTGACGATCACGCCGCGATCAGGGCAGGTCATCTGTCGCCATGGCAAGGGGAACAAGCTTCGCATCGTTCCATTGCCTGTCGAAGCACGTCGGCTGCTGTCCATCTACTTGGAGTGCCGACCACCCGTACAGGAGCAGGTAATCTTCATCGGCGAGCGCGGGCCGCTGACGGACGACGGTGTGCGCGCCATTTGCTCCCGTTATGCCGCGATAACGGGAGTGAAATTCAGCCCGCACATTCTTCGCCACACATTCGCGCATCGGTTTCTATCCGCCAGCAACAACGACATCGTGGCGCTCGCTCAGATCTTGGGGCATGAGTCGCTGAACACGACGGCGATTTACACGAAGCGGTCGCAGGATGAGCTTCAGCAGCGGGTGGAAGAAATGCGGTACGAATGAGAAAATCTGGCGGAAAGTTGATTCGGTTAGTCTTGCCCCTCATCATTCAAGCCCTCAACGTTTCCACTTTTCTTGGGTTGCTCCAGCCCCTCCGCATCCTCGCCGCGACAATGGTGGCGTTCTTCGTGCTGCTGTTCCTGCTCGACTCCCGCCAAGATGAGCGTGCTCCATCCCTCTCCCGCTAAGACCTTGGCCGCCATCCTTCTTGACGTTTCCCTTGTTGATCACGGCAGTTCGTTCGACCGGGCGTCATGCCCTTGATATGGCTTGTGGCGGTGAATACACTGGACCTCGTGCGAAACGATGGTACCTCAGCGTCGATTCGAGCAACCGCATTTACACTGGGACGATGGATGGCGTCATTCGCATTTACGGCTCTGATGGAACGTTGTTCAACAACGCGTACGCAACAGGGTTGGGGCATGCCTCATTCGAGATCGGTCCTGGAAACACCATTTGGGGTTCTGATGTATACGCCATCAACTCCAACAACGGCCAACTGCTCCGCTTCGATTCGCAAGGCATCAGCACGCAGGTCGGCTGTGGATTCACGGACCTCAGTTCCAGTCTCGCGTTTGGTCCCGATGGGGCGGTGTATGTCAGCATTCCAACCGAGGACAGAATTGTCCGCATAATCCCCGAACCAGCCACATTGTCGCTGCTCGCCCTCGGTGGATTGGCCTTGATCAAGAGAAGATGACGGTCACAGCGATGGTCAGAACTGAAAGCTCAGCGGCCCCTGAGAGCAACGTGGACGCGCTGCACGGCTCCCAGTCGAGTGAGGAAGTTCAGCATGCCTTTTTATGTGTATCAATGTGAACGAGATCCAGTTAGTGGAAGCGTTGGATACTCTCGTCGGAAGAAAATACCCCTGGCTGGCAAGAAGGGGCCATTCTACCTGCACAATCAGGAGCGCTTCGAGGACGTCAAAGAAGACGAGAGAATGCGACGTGCTCTTGAGTGGTCAATGAAGGAAGCGGAGATGCTTCGATTGCTCGAATGCGATTCTGAGGAGTGCGCCATCGTCATCGACTTGAAACCAAAGGTGGACAATAACGTGTCGCTCTACCAATTAAGGGATGTTTGGGGGTATAGCTACAAAGCGTGGACGCCCATCCTTCTCCATCTGGAAACATTGTTTGTCGACAGGGAGGCAAACAACCCTGCTCAGTTCAAGAAGAGATTCAGCGATGAGCAGTGCGAGCGTGAGCACATTTATGAATTCCTTTACCTGAATGGCGGATACGGAAGTTCAAGCTGGAGCTGGGGGCGCATCGGTTCCGTTAATGGCGCTCTACTACTTCCCGACGCGCTCAAGTATTTTCTTTCGATCCTCAATGCTCGCTAAGTCAACAAGCAACGGAAATCACAAGCAGACAAGCCACCCCCGGTGGGTTGGAATCTTGGTGCCATATCGACGCGCCGGGGTGTCTTCCTCATCGCTTGAAAATCTAGCAGTGAGTCGTCAGGGGGTGGCCGCCCCCTGGGGTGGGGCGAATTCGTAGGGACTATCGCAGGCCGGGGGTTCCCTATGAGATTCCTCAACGAGATAGCGGATCTGGCCGACGAACAACTTCTACGCCGATTTCTTGCCGAGCGCGTCCGCGACCCGTTTGAAGATCGCTAGGCGAAAGATGTCACCAAAACGCTCATCGTCTACGACCTTTTTGTAGATCTCAGCGTTCGATTCAAACATGTCTTCCAAGACTTCATTGAAGTAGTCGTTGAAGGCCAGTCGCCTGTTCTCTTCCGACTTGTTGATTTCAGGATCAAGCGCTCGGTGCAGCCCCTCTTGATCCACAAGGCGGCGTTCCATATCGCCCGCGAAGTACTCCACTTTGTCCGAATCCGTGAAGTCCGTTCCGAAGTTCTCGTTGATGTACTGTAAGATCTCCGAGAGCGGAGTTTTCTCGTCTTCCTTCCGAGCGCCGGTGCCGACTTCGGAGGCTGGCTTCAGCTCACCATCCTCATCCACGAGGGCGATGTCGCCGGTCGAGGTCTGCTGAATTCGGTAGCTCTCCATGTTGATCTTGTCGGTCACTTCGACAGGGAGCCGTTCGCGTTCAATCGGCAAGAGCGGGCGTAGGAGTCTCAGGAAGTGGTACGTCTTTTCAAGGTTCACGTCGGAAAAGGAGAGGATGTGCGACAGAAACCCGTACATGCGGACAAAGTTCACGACGGCTTGACGAAAATCTTCGCGTTCTTCCTTCTCCCGCCCGCGATAGCGGTCAACCACGGGATCAAGGACGGCTCGGACCTGCTTTTGGGTGCCCGTCCTTGAAAAGTAGGCTTTGGAAAACGCATCTACATCCGCCTTGACGAAGATCAAGAACTCCTCAGCCGCGCGCTTCAGATCGTAGAGCTTGTTGGGATCGGTGGCCTCGCTCAGCAAGGTGGCCTCGTAGTACGGCTGAAACGCGATCTTGATGTCCTCCGACTCGTTCACGAAGTCGAGAACGACGGTATCGGGCTTGTTGACGCACATGCGGTTCAATCGGCTCAATGTCTGGACGGCGTTGACACCCGCCAGTTTCTTGTCCACGTACATCGCGTCCAAAAGCGGCTGATCGAAGCCCGTTTGAAATTTCTCGGCTACGATCAGAAAGCGGTACTCCGGCTTGCGAAAAGCGGAGGCCGTTTGACTCTCCGGGAAGCCGTTCATTTCCGATTCGGTATGCTCTTGTCCGGTGCCGGGATCTTTGCGTTTCCCTGAGAACGCGACGAGCGCCTTGTACGGGAGGTTCTTCTCTTTGAGCACCTGGTCAAACATCTTCTTGAAGCGAACAGCGTGGAGCCGGGAACGCGTCACAACCATCGCTTTTGCTTGCTCGTCGATACGCTTCGCGACCTGCGTCTCGAAGTGCTCCACGATGATCTCGGTCTTGCTGCGAATGGCGTGGTCGTGCAGGTCGGCATACGACTTCAGTAGGGCAATCGACTTCTTCTTCGGAAACGCAGGATCTTCCTCAATCCGCTTGTGCAGACCAAAGTACACCTTGAACGTCGTGTAGTTGCGAAGCACGTCGAGGATGAATTCCTCCTCGATGGCCTGCCTCATCGAGTACAGGCTGAAGGACTGAAACATGCCGTCAGGGCGCGGCGTACCGAACAGCTCCAGCGTCTTCGGCTTCGGTGTCGCAGTGAAGGCGAAAAAGCTGACGTTCGGAATCCGCCCACCCTTCTTGATCAGTTCTTCGACGCGGGCGTTGATCGCGTCCTCATCGTCTGTCTCCTCGTCTTTCTCTTCTTTCTCCGCATCCTCCAGCGTCGTAGCCGCGAGCGTCCTCTTCATGCTCCGCGCGGTCTCACCGCTCTGCGAGGAATGGGCTTCGTCAATCAGGACCGCGAACTTCTTACCCGCGACTGCCGATATCTTCTCCGTGACGAAGGGAAACGTCTGAAGCGTCGTGATGATGATGTCCTTGCCAGCCTCAAGCGCCTCCGCGAGCTTCTTGGCTTTCTGCGTATCGATGGAGCTGACCAAGCCGCGCGTCTGCTCGAAACTCTTGACGGTCTGCTGAAGCTGCCAGTCCAAAACACGCCGATCCGTGATAACAATGATAGAATCGAAGACGCGGGTGTCGTCCTTATCGTGCAGCCCGGCGAGTTGATGAGCCACCCAAGCAATCGTGTTCGACTTACCCGACCCAGCGGAGTGCTCAATTAAGTAGCTCTGACCCGGACCCGCCTGCTTCGCGTTAGCAACCAATCGCCTCACCGAATCAAGCTGATGGTAACGTGGGAAGATGAGCGCCTTCTCGCCGGTCGCCTTCCCATCCTCATCGATGATGTCCACGACCCGCAGAAAATGATTGATGATCTCAAGCAAACTGTCCGGCTGCCAAACTTCGTTCCACAGATAGGCTGTCCGAAAGCCTTTAGGGTTGGGCGGGTTTCCGGCTCCGTTGTCGTGGCCGAGATTGAAGGGCAGAAACCGTGTCGCCGTTCGCTGTAAACGCGTCGTCATGAATACAAGGTCGGGATCGACGGCAAAGTGAGCAAGGCACCGACCGAACTTCAGCAGCGGTTCCTTGGGATCTCGGTCTTTGCGGTACTGCGAGATCGCGTTCTCGACGTTCTGCCTCTTCAGAGGGTTTTTCAACTCCGCCGTGAAGATGGGGATTCCGTTCAGGAAAAGACCTACGTCAATGCTCTTTTCACTTTTCTCACTGTAATGGAGTTGTCTAGTCACCGTGAATTGATTCGCGGCGTAGAGCTTCTGATGGTCGGGGTTCAGCCCGCTTTCCGGCTTGAAATAGGCGAGGTCGAAGTGACAGCCGAGATCAGTGATGCCCTTACGCAGACAATCCAACGTGCCACGAGCTTCGATCTCCTTGGTCAGCCGCTTCAGGAAACGCGCCTTCACGTCCGGCCCGTGCTGCTGCTTCAGTTTCTCCCACGTCTGAATCTGGGTGGCGCGGATAAAGTCGAACAGCAGCTCGGGATCAAGGCAGAGCGTCCGGTCATAGTCCTGCGGACGCCGTTTGCGAAAGCCGCTCGCGAGAAGATCGGCTTCAATGCTCACCTCAAAATCTCTTTCGGACGTATCGACAGTCATTGCGGTTCCTCATTGGCAGCCGTCTGTCCGGCCTGAAGCAGCCCAAGTACTTGCTCAGTTTCGTTATCTTGCCGCACTACCTCCGCGCCACCCTCGAAATGATATGACACAAAGCGCACTCCATCGGACTGCCTGCGGTTATAGAAGTAACATGCATTCTCAGCGGTATCGGGCGATGGAAGCACCCGAATTAACGGCAGCAGCTTGAGGCCGCGAGTTTCACCATCAGCAAAGAAATAGAGATGCCCATGTTCCAGTGGTTCACTCGTCTGGATAGTGACCGTCTCAAATGGAGTGGCAAGCCCGACCAGCATGTCAGCGCTCACCGAAAAAGTACCTTCGACGAACTTCATCTCTCGCGGGCGATAGAGCTGATACCGGCTCCACATATCGCCAAAACACTCCCGTGCCTTGGTCAAGTACACGCCGAGTCTGTCTAGCCGCTGTATGACGATGCTGTCGCCAACGACTCCTCCATGCCCCCGCCAATCGTTTCGGAGAGCATTTGTATCCTGCATGATCCCGACGAGTTTTGAAGACAAGAGCGACTGAAGTAGCTCATGATCATGGGACATGAATAGCCTCTTGCAGCGAGCGCGTTCCTCCTCTGCCCCATTGAGCATCGTTCTTGCACGCTTGCCAAGGCGCTCGGCAACCTTCACCCACGTGCCAAATGTGCTGCGTTCAACAGACAGGTGATGTCTAGACAGGGCATCACGCAGCTTGTCTCGTTCCGCCTTGAAGATCTCATCGTCTCGCACAAAGGCACTCAGAAACAGGGTCGCGAGAAACTCCGCGAGCGCCTCAAAGAAGTGATCGAGGTGATCGAGTTTTTTGTGGAAGTTCACGTTCTCCGCGTGATACGCCCAGAGAATGGTCGCTAATGGGAACGGAAGTGAAGCGAGCCAATCCGTGAATCGTTCCTCGTTATTCACCCGATTGAGTTCTCGCACGGTTTGGTCAACAGTGCGTGGCCGCATCCACATCCGCTGCTGCAACTCGGTAAGCTCCGCCACCAAACCCCGTATCCGCGAATGCGCGTCAAGCGCGTTTCGCTGTATTTCGGGCGGTGGAAGAAACACATCAATGTGCGAGAGCGTCTTCTTCGTAATCTTCGGAATCGTCACGCCGGAGCAAGCGCTTTCGCGAACAACATGCCCAAGTGGCGAGTTGAAGAACGCGGCAATGTACTCTGGCTCATCCTCCCGTGAAAAGTCGATGATGAGCTGGGCGTAGTTGTGCGGCTTGAGGGTCAGTTCCGAAAGAGAAGAAACAGCATCGCTGCGACCGATCAACGGCAAATAGACCGCGTTGGGTTTGTTTTCGAAGTCAGTCGGATCGGAGCTGGCTGTCAGATTCACTTCGCTGAAGACATCGGCGAAAGGAATGGGATCGAGTCCGCTGCGCGCGGCCATCCTTGTGATACGTTCCTGTGCCGCAAGGGGCTCAAAGCCGCGAAACGTCTGTGGGTCTACAATCGAGCCGAGCGCCAGTTCTTTGCCCTCCCGTCGCGCAAGCATATTCTCGATCAACACGCGGTTGCGGTCGCGGTTTCCTGCTAGCGCTGCGACGAAGATCGGCTGACGATCACCCCTGCCGATTAGTACGAGCCCAGTGGGTATCCCAGTCCACGGCACGAATGTTCCTGCGGGGATACCAATGTAAGCCTCAACTCGCAGGCCGAAGCGTGACATGTTTGCGTAAACGCCATTCGTCTTGCTTGGGGAGACAAAACCCGGATGAACGACGAAGAGGGCTTTCCCGCCATCAGTTAGAAGCCGACACGATTTCAGTAGAGCATGATTACCCGCATCGTCGTGGACGCTGACGTGAGCTTCAGGTGTATCGTAACGTTCTTTGCTAGGACGCAAGCCAAATGGCGGACAGCTAACGATCAAGTCAAACGAACCACTCTCCTCGTCGAGCCGCTTCACGGGATCCGCACAACACCAGCTCACAATGCCATCGGCATCGAGATACCGTGCAATCTCGACCTGATCAACATTCGGGCAGATCGCAAGGGTTCGCTCAGGCTTGAGAGATCGAACCACAGGCAAGAGCAATGTTCCTTGATGAGACCACGGATCAAGGACAGCCTGCGCGGCGCGCCCAGACACACAATCGACGATGAATTCGGCCACGATGGCAGGGCACACGCCCTCGCTCAATTCCTGCATTCTCGCTGCAAGGGCACGGAGATCCTCTAACGTCGGCGCAAGATCATGTTCTTTGGCGATGCTCAAAAGGTCGTGCAATCCGCGGAGCCGATACCGCCCACGTTCGCGCTCCAAGTGTTGCCATAGTTTCTGAAGCTGTTCAGATTCCATGAGCTTTACTCCAATCAGATTAGCGACTCCCGAACCGCGTCCGCCGAAAGCACCCCGCTCACGCTGAATAACCGTTGGACGCCATCTGGTCCCAAGGTGACTTGGAGCGGGGCTCGCAACTTCGCGTCCACGATGGCCACGAGCGCCTCAGCCTCCACGAGACCGACCTCGTTCACGTCGGTGTCCATCTTGATGGACCGAATCGTGTCGTCGTAGTCGTCCGCGAAACCGCTCGAAATGACGAGATAGTAGATGTTTCGCAACGAACGGCGGCGCTTCATTTCGCGACTCTGCGTGGTGATGTACTCACGGATCGCCCGGTCATCGGTTCCCATGCTGTAGCCGTTTGTTCGGACTTTCGCATCCCAGAGGATCGCGTAACTATCGTCCAACGCCACAGCCAGCCCGTCCGGTACGCGCCCTTTACCTTGCCCGAGCAGCTTCGTCTCGTACCCCAGCATCGTGAACGCCGCGTCGATGTACTTTTCAAAGGCCCGCTCCACCGTGGTCCCGGATCGCTTTGCTACCTCAATCAGCGCCTCATCATGCCGCGCCAGTTGGGGCAGGATGGCGGCGATGGGAGGAACGTAACTCTCCGGCAAGCGTCCTTTGATCGCCGAGATGGTCTCCGGGCCGCTCTTGGGTGACACGACCACAGGCATCTCAGGCTTGACGGTGCCCTTAGCGGCTTCATACGGATTGCCGCCCTGAAACCAGAAGACGTGCTCCACCTTGTAAAGATCGAAAGGCTGACCGCTCGCCTCGGTAAACAGGACGGCGAGTTCTTCGTGGATATGTTTGAACGTCAGATAGTCCTCTGCCAAGTCACCGGCTGGCTGCCACAGGTTGAGATCAGTCATCGTCTGAACGCTGGCGGTGTAGTAGACGGGCCATACGTCGCGCTCTGCGATCTGCCAGAAGTACGACAGAAAGAACGGGGCGCTGCCGAGCTTCGGCGTTCCATGACGAGTATTGCCTGCCTCAACCCACTGCTCGCCCAACCGTTTGGCGTAACTGGCAAAGGTCTTGATCCGGCTCGACGCGATCTGTTCATTGGCTGGCACCGCCAAGGCGGCTTTCAGCTCTTGGTCGCATTCGTCGGCATCGTCGGCGACGTTTACGACCATGTTAAAGAACATCTGTCCCTTGATCCCCTTGAAACCCCACAGCTCGTTACGCTTGTTCAAGCCGTCCACCTTGGACTTGAATTCCGCCAGAGCAATGTCGCCGTTCAGGTAGACAGCATGCAACGGCTTGAGATCGCCTTCGATGAGGCTGACACGCCGCTCATCCAGCTCCGTACTCTCGGCAACCGGCGTCTTGCCGTCGCCGCTAGTGGGCGCAGACAGGTACTCCTGCATGACCTCCACCGCGCGCTGTTTCTGTTGTTCATTGAGCAACGCCATGATCACACCGCCTCTCGCACGTCTATTTCGCCAGTGACCGCTGCGGAGATTAGCGCAGTCCTGAATTCCAGCAGCGTGCTTATCAAGTCTCGGTTGTTTGAAACCAGCGCGTTGATTTCCGCGCTGCGCGCTTCCAAGTGGCTGAGGATCTTGGCCTGCTCCTCAATGCTTGGGTACGCGAGAACGAGATTGCCGACGCGGGCGTTCGAGATGTTCTTCATCGACGGGCTTGCCCCGCTTGCATCTCGCTCGATCTGCTGCCGGGCTGGGTGCGACCTTAGTAGACACACGGCATAATTGCCGAGAAGCCGCGATTCGTCGATGACGATGCGATACAGCTTGTCACAAAGCATGATCCGCCCCTGCGTCTCGTGAACGCGCCCAACCGATCCCACCAGCTCGACGGTGTTGGACCGGGACATGAGTAAGTCGCCTTCTTTGATCTCGTATTCGGGACGCGGGGCAAGGCTGGGCGGCAGTGCCTTGTTTTCCGATTCCTCATAGACACCCGAATTCATACAGCCGACTTTCAGCACGCCCCATTCGCCGGGATCAGTGAGGCGGTTATCACATTGAGGGCTCCAGCCCTGTTCGATCTTTTCGTAGCGGTATTTGAATCTACCGACTTCCCAGTGGCTCGGCACCTTTCCCAACCACGGGCAGTTGGTCTCCGCTTTTCGCGCCGATGGATTGATCCCTTGCGTCACCGCCTTCGCCATGATGGCGTGGTGTCTTTCCTCAAGCAGCTCGATGAGTCGCTCTTTCTTAGCGACCATCGCATCGATCTTCGCGCTCTCGCGGTCAAGAAAAGCGGCGATCCTCTGCTGCTCGACAGTCGGCACCACAGGAAGCCGAATCACACCAAGCGCTCGCTTGGTGATGTGAACAAGCCCGATGATGCCGTGAGCCTTTTCCTCGACATACGCCGTCACAGCTCGGAGAGTCCAGTAGAACCATTTCTTATTGACCGAGTATTCCGCCAAGCGAAAAATGTGCTGATTGAGATAATGGAGCCCCGGCTGGTACCAAATGAATGGCCCGAATGAGGTGCCTCGGTTACCCGACCACGCAAACAGGAGATCGCCGTCGCGCACATGGTATCGCTCGTCGGCTTCTACGGTCGTGTAGTTGAAGTCCCGACCTTTGTTCAGATTCTCTATGCGGATTATTGGCGTACCGGAGTCTCCCCAGTCGGAGGGTTTGAACGGCGCGCCGTTGATGAACCGAGCGAAATACTTCAGCGGGCGCGTGTCCCAATGTGACGGCATTCGCTCTAGCCATTCGGCGGATGAGTCTCGATACGATGGGTACGGACGGAGCGGTGCGCCGTCTCTGTCAAAAGTGCCTGCGATCATGCGGTCATCTCCGCAAGCATGGTCATGATCTCGCTTTCCAGTCGCTCGATGTCAGCGTCGATCTCAGATAATGGTCGAGGGGCATCGTACATATAGAAATAGCGGCTGACGTTGATTTCGTAGCCCACCTTTCCGATGTCCCCGTCAGCATCGTCACGCACATTCTCGTTTATCCATGCGTCAGGAACATGTGGGGCGACTTCGCGGGCGAAGAACTCTCGAACGTCCTCAGTCAGTGGAACATTCTCATAATCACGCAATTCAGAGTCAGGTTCAGGGCTGCCGTCCGGGCTCCGGCAAATGTCAGCAGTCTCATCGCGCTCACCCAAGGCAGCGAGGCAGGCTTTGCGGATCGGTGCGGCGAGCTTCACGCCTGCTTCCTCAAAAGCCGCTTCTAAGACGACGGCGAATTCGTCGCGATTCTTGTACCCGCGACTCGCATCCATCGCCCGCAGGAGCGAGAGAATTGCCTCCTGCATCTTGCGGCCTTGCGCTTCTTCCTTCTCTCTCGCTTTCTTGTCACGCTTCTTGCTCTTGGCGAGGTGCTGAAAGGCGGTCAAGGGGGAGAGCCGTTGTATCCGATCTTCGGAAGTTTCAAAACTTAGACGCAGCGGGCGTTCAACGGTGATCTTTCGATAGCCGAAGTCCGTCACATCGAAGATCTTCGCATGCGGACCATTCTTGAAGGCTGCGGCGAGGGTAGCGAGTTGTTCGATGTGCTCATTAGCAAGCTCGTTGCGTTTGTCGCCGAGGCTCTTACGCATCTTCTGAGCGAAGACCTCTTTCTTATCCTCGTTGCCGTCCTTCTCCGTCGCGGCACCGTTGACGAGCAGAACTTTGCCCCTGCGGTTCTTCGGTTTTCGATTGCTCAAGACCCAGATGTAGGTATGGATGCCGGTGTTGTAGAACAACTGGGTGGGCAGCGCCACCATGGTCTCCAGCCAATCGTTCTCAAGGATCCAGCGGCGAATCTCGCTCTCCCCGCCGCCTGCGTCTCCGGTGAAGAGGGGCGATCCGTTCATGACGATTGCAAGCCGCCCACCACCCTCGGCGACCGGCTTCATCTTGGAGATCATGTGCTGCAAAAAAAGCATCTGTCCGTCGCTGATCCGAGGCGTACCGGCCACGAAGCGTCCACCGCGCTGCGTCTTGATTTCAGCTTTGATCGCGTTGGCGTCTTTCTTCCAGTCCTTACCGTAAGGTGGATTGCTGAGTTGGTAATCAAACGTCTTGCGGGGGTGGCCATCCTCGGACAGCGTGGAGCGGTTCTTGATGTTGCCCGCGTCCCGATCATCCCCCTTGATCAGCATATCGCACTTGCAGACGGCGCAGGTTTCGTCGTTGACTTCCTGGCCAAACAGGCGGATGTCCGCGTCTTCGTTGAACTTCTCGTGAACGTAGTCCTTCGCGATGGAAAGCATGCCACCCGTACCGCATGCCGGATCGTAGACTGTCCGCACGACAGCTTGCTGTTTCAGAATGGCCTTGTCGCCATTGAGCACGAGACGAACCATGAGGCGGATCACCTCGCGCGGCGTGAAGTGCTCACCGGGGTTCTCGTTCGACTGCTCGTTGAATCGCCGGATCAGTTCCTCGAACACGTAGCCCACGTCGTGATTGCTGAGCGATTCGGGATGCAGATCTACCTTCGGATCGACAAACTTGCCCAGCAGCCGGAACAGCAGGTCTTTCTGGTCGAGCAGATTGATCGTGTTGCGGAGATTGAACTTGTCGAGGATGTCGCGGACGTTTTCGGAGAATCCGTTGATGTAGTTGATCAGGTTCTTACCGACGTTCTTCGAATCGTCGCTGAGCTTGTAGAAGTCGTACTTGGACGTGTTGTAGAACGCGTACTTGGACGCCCGCCTAAGCTGACCGTCAACATTCTCGATTCCCGCCTTCTTCAGCGCGACAGCCTTAGCCAGCACCTTCTCTTTCGTCGGAGCAAGAACGCAGTCGAGGCGGCGCAGCACGACAAACGGCAAGATGATGTCAGGGTACTTGCCGCGCTTGAAGTCGTCCCTCAGAACCTCGTCTGCAACGTCCCAGAGGAAATTGGCGATCTCGCGTATGTCAGCCATCTTAGCCGAGCCCTTTCGTCAGCATCATCTCATCAAGCCTCATCATCGCCCGATTCGCGGTCGAATTTCGGTCCATAGCGTTGATCCACTTCGTGGCAGCCTTCCTCGGAGAACAGATCCGTGCAGTTGATGATCGAGTATGGATCGAGCCGATCCACGAACAGACGCGCATTCTCTTCCGCGGTCCTGAGCGGCGAGAACATCACATCGTCCTCATCGCTTCCACCTGCAATGAAACTGAGATCTGTGCGTGTGAGCCTCTCGTCCGCGAGCGTCCCGGTCTTCTCGGTGATTTCCAAAAATACGTTCCCTGACTTCTGAACCAGCCGAACGCCCGTAATATCGGGACGCATCCACTGCGGGAAACGACGCCGCAGCTCTCCCAGAATGTCGAGTGAGAAGCCGTAGCTCGCTACGAATTCCGAGAGCTGGTCGAGTTTCGCCGACAGGGATACAAGCTGGCTCTCGTCCAGGTCAGTGGGTTGGCCATGGACGATCTTGTTCCTTGCCTGGCGGGCCGCGTGAAACACTTCAGAGTGATTCTGCGGGATGCTCTCGCACGAGGATTGAAACATTTGCCATGCGTGAGCACCTGAGACGAGGCGTGAGTCGCTTGGATCTCCTATCGCAAGGGCGCGCAGAGTTGCCTGAAGGGTCTTCTCGAAGTCAATGAACGCTTGAAGAAACATCATCTGTGCCGAACCCGATAGCGTCTCCGGCTGTGGAACCGGCGATGGGGTCAGTACCTCTGCGGAAAGGTGAGATTCGGGATCAACTTGAAACAAGGTTTCGAAGACTGAGAAGGCTGCGCTCCGAATGCCACCAAGTGCCCGCTCCTCGGGCACCATGCCGTTACCGGAGTGATATAGCTCATTCCGTAGTGCATGGAACCAGACAATTTCGTCGGTTGTCACTACAAGCTCGACTGCGTGTTCCTCAGCGTACTCACCAAAGAAGTCAATTTTCGAATGGTAGTTAGCCAGCCACTTCGTCACGCGCTCTCTTGGAAACGTCCTGCCGTTGCGCTGGGTTGGATGAAGTTGAAGGAAGGTCGTGATCGAAACCTCGATGGAGTTGTCAAAGCTGATAAGGGCCATTCGCTTGTCGAAGTCCGAGCCAAGCCGCAGATGATCCTCCGCATGCTGAAGTAACTCAAATGGTCCGTAGACCCACGGCTTCAACTCAGACACGCTGAAGCTCCTCCAACAAACGGTCCAGGTCTACCTTTTCGAAGTACCCGGCGTCCCGAAGCGCGCTGAAAAATAACTCGGTCGTCACGGTGCCCTCCCAGATCCGCACAATGGCTTCACAAAACGTCACATGCGTAATCAAGGTAAGTCGCTGGCCTGCTGCGCGCTCAATTGGAATCTGATCGAACTTGGGCTTTCCAAGAGTCGCTTGGGCAACAGGCTTCAAATGGGCTGCCTTCGCGATGACCTCAAATGCGTCATGCAAGCCAACTGTCCCTTCCTCACTCTGCTTGGCTTTGCACTCGATCACCAAGAGGCCGTCGCTGAGAGGAACGGCCAAATCGGGCTCCGCTGATCCGCCAACGTCCTGTTCGCGAGCGTTGGGTGCGACCGTCTGGAGCAGATGGAGCGCAGCGCGATTGAATGCCAAGCCTTGGGCTTCGTAGAAATCATTCACTAAAGCCGGATCTCGACCGCACACAGAGGCTCGATTGGCGTGACTGACTTGATTATGCCGCGAGATGTCATCCAGATACCGCACAACAGCCTCGCGAAATAGCTCGGCTCGGCGAGTGGAGCTGAGGATGCGTGCCAGTTCCTTGATGTCCTCACCAAGTAGCTTGGCAAGATCGTTGTAACCACCGGCTGCCATCCGCTCAGCGCGGTTACGCCCTACGCCGCGTACATCACCGAGCCGTGCGACGACGCATAGCTCAACTGCATTGTCTGTGACGCCAAACTCAAGTCGCCTTGCGAGGTGCTTCAGCCATCGACGGAATTCAGGATTCGCGGCTTCGTTACGGGCGTCCTCGATGGACGCGGCTGCCTGAAGCATCCATGAAGCGTATCCGGCGACCCGACGTACATTGCCCGCGGTCGCATAGCGACCGATCTTCGCAAGGTCGGCGAAATTTGTTGTATTGATGTATTTGGAGAGAACGAACGCTGTGAACAAGGCGCGTTGGAAATCCTCGATCTCGCTTGAATTGGCGAATCTCGTGAAATCACCAGCAACAGAGAGAATGGTCCCGATGGGGTCATTTCGATGAACGAACAGCAGTGCGTCGTCCTGCGTTGAAGGAGCAATGTCCGGGCTTCCCGCCGCTACCAAGAGCACGGTACTTTCAAATGTATCTCGATGACTCCATGAGAACTCCTTGCTCGCATCGTCTAGGGCAGTGAAGAGAAATTGGCCAGTCTGAGGCAGAACGCCTGACGCTGCGACCCGAAGTCCCAAGCGAGAGGCAATGAGGCTGCCTCTGCCTTGCCTCACGATCATTTCACTTCCCGTAAGTGCCGTAAGGCATTGGTCGATATCATCGGCGTTGATTCGTTCATCATCACCCAATGTGGCAGCGTGGTATGACCTATCGAAGAATTGCTGGATTTCTGTCTCGGACCGTGCGATTCGTCCTGCGATAGCCTGCAAAACAATCCGCTCAAGATTGCTTCCGACGAGTTGGCTCTTCACGGGATCAGAGTCAGCCGCCAGATACTTGGTATAGCGGTGGACCTCAGCAGCGTTACGCGCAATCAGAATGCTCTTCCCCTGCTCCTGCATGCCGCGCCGTCCTGCCCGACCTGCCATATTCAGGTATTCGGTGGCACTTATGTATTCGCTGACCCATTTTCGTTCGCACTTATCGAATACGACCGTCTTGATGGGTAAGTTGACGCCCGCACTCAGGGTGGGAGTGGCAAACAAGAGATCAATTCTTTGTTCGCGGTATGCCGACTCGATCAGTCTTCGCTCAGACAAGTCAAGATCAGCCGTGTGGAACGCAATTCCCTTGGGAAGAAGATCGCGGAGCGAACGAGTAACCGGATTGCTTTCGATGGCCTCGTCAAGTTCATTGACAAGCTCTTCGCATTCTGGCCGACGCTCGCGTGACTGTGCGGCTGCGATTGCAAGATCTTGTGCATCTCGCTTTGTTACGCAAAATACAACGGTGGGAAGTCCGTCATCCTGCCCTAGCCGTTGGATAACCGGCAGCGTCTCGGTTGGAGCAGGGTTGGCATCTACGCACAGCGGATTCGCATCCTGGTCTCTGTCTCGACGGACGATCCCGGTGCGGCTCCATACCTCCTCAATGAGCGGTACACTGCGATCAGGGATGGTGACGACGGTCGCGCCTAGCCAATCGGAGAGTTGCTCGATGTTGGGTACAGTGGCCGACAAACCGAGGATTTGGGCGTCAGGCAACTTCGCGCGAGTCCAAGTGAGAAGCGCTTCGATGAGTGCGCCACGATATTCATCGCCAAGCGTCTGCAATTCATCGACGATGACGAGAGATTTCGCCTGCAACCGCGTTGGATTGTCCAGAAGCATGTAGTACCACTTCTCGTAGGTCGCAACCGTAATCGACACGCCTTCGGCTGCGGATTCGTCCGTAACCTCATCGCCCGTCGCAACCGTGACGCGAACAAGCTGCTCACCGGACTCGTAGCTTTCCCGGAGCATTGCATACTTTTCATAGGCAAGTGCTTTGTGCGACGTGAGGAAGACAGCACCCTTTCGAGATACGGCGTGCTGCAAAGCAGCCAGCTCAGCAATCAAGGTCTTCCCGGATGATGTTGGAGCCATCACGAGGAGATTTGAGCCGGAGAGTAACCCCGCATCGACCGCCGCTTCTTGAATGGTGAGTAGTTCGGTGATTCCGCGCAGTTCAAGCGCAGTGACGCCGAACTCAGGCAGCCCGTGCGCAGTAAGCTCTGCGATCCTCACTCGAACCTCCTAACGAATGTCGTTCTGAGTACTACCCTTCACTCGCTCCGCCTGCGGGATTTCGGCGGTTCCGGCTATCGCCATGCGGCGGCGGGTTCGGTCGAGCGTTCTGCTTAATGTACGCATCCAGATCCGCTTGCCGAAATCGCCGGTCGCCGCGCTTGCCAATCCGCACGCAGGGCAACTCGCCTTTCCGGGTCCACCGGCGCAGCGTGATCTTGGCTACCCCCAGATAGGCCGCGGCCTCGTCGAGTGTCATAAGCCCCTGGTCAGCCATGGCTTCCAAGTGTATCTTACTTGGTCAGGAGCACAAGCCGCCGACGCGGGCGCAAAGGCGGGCTCAAGCCGCGCCAAACGGCCCCGATGGAAGTTCCATGCGATGAAGGAACGATCAGTTAGACGAAAACTAAGCAGCGTTGAAACCGGCCTCAAGGAAGATGGACCTGAGCCGGATAGAGAATCACTGAAGCAGCCCATCGTGTTCGACTCACATGCCCTCCTGGACTACGCGCGGATGCTTGCGGAGATCTCCGCCTTCATCTGCAAGGAGCGGAGCGATAATCAAAGTTGGCTAATCGGATTCAGAACAGGGAGCACCGCGCTTGCTTTCGATGCTCTTCTATCGCTCGGCGAAGACGCTGCGACGTTCATGCGGGATCCCAAGCACGGTGAGCCGGGAGAAGCTAAGAATCCTAATGAGCTTCACTCTGAATTAGATGAGCTCTACGCGCAGGGGGTGAGGTCGGTCATAGTGCTTGACGAGATCGTCGGTGGTGGGAGCGTCCGCTCGGCTGCCAAGGAAGTGGCACAGTGGTGTGGGATTCGCGAATGCGGAGATGCACGATTTGTGCTGGCAGGTGCCTCGCAACTATCCCCGGACGACTGCGCGCGAGAACTCAACGCGGCTTGCAGAAAGGCGAGGAACGTCGATAGCAACATCAGCATCTCCTACGAGAGTTTCTGTTGCAGAACGTTGCTATCGATTGACAAGCGATACATGGCGATCAAGATGGATCGTCGTCAGAAAGAACAGGGAAGTTACGTACCAAACCCAGTAAGCGGAACGGTGGAGAATCCCATACACGCGGCTGGGTCTCATTTTGATACGCCAGCGATCCAGATTCGCTGCCATGGCGGCGGGCCCAGCGGCGATTGGCCCTCCGCTTCTGATGTATCTGGCTCGTTCGCCTCCATCGTGAAACACATTCTGGATGGCGGTGGAGACGAGTTCGACAGCGTTTGGCCGGAGACAATCCTGCGCCAAAAGTTATGCCAGGAATGCCTGCGACTCCTCAATGCCGCCCGAAAAGCACGCCGAAACCACGAGTAAGCTTCGACACCTCGTCACAGATCCTTCTGGAGCATGCTGATTTCAAAGCAGGCAAAGGGATCATCACAATGGCGGATGTGCCTAACTATAGTGGGAAAAGAAACGAGCCACCTCGACTGCGAGTAACAAGAGCAGCTCCTCCAGGCTCGTTCCTCCAGCGCACTCAGTCTTCACTGGGTGTTTTCGAACGAGCCATTCCTTAATCTCATCAACTCTCTGGCCGCTTGCGAACCCAACCAACTCTCGTGCTTCGGCTCGCACATCGGCGTTGCTGCTAGACACCTTCGTTGCTGCATGGCTGAAGACGCCAATCGCCTCCCAAACGTCGCTCGAATCAGGGAGGGCTACAGTGAACTGCCAGTCGAAACTGGTTGCAAGCTCCTGCAACATTTGATCAAGCTGCTCCAATGCACTCCCGGTTGCCTTCGCGGCGCGTTCGACAGAGCCCTTGGCATGGGTGAGCTTCTTCACAGACTGCCAGCAGTTATCTGAATGCAAACAAGCCCGGAGAACGTCGTCGGCGCGGTCTAGTGACCAAGCACTCGATTCGCCTCCGCCGTACGCCGCTAGGGCTCTGCGCAGGATGTCCCTGCACACGGAGCGGGAAACCGTCGCATTCCCTTTGCGAGCAAGAAACGCATCTTGGGCATCTCCAAGGTGCGCCATAGCCCCAGATGCCACTTTCCCATCACTGCCATGATTGTAGACAGAGCGCACTGAGTATAGCCCAACTGCCCACTCGCGAAGCTTGGGATCTGTACCGTAAACCGTTTCCAATTCGTTTGCGAGGCTGTTGTGCAGCTTCCCGCTGAAGGGATCGATGTCAAATGCCGCCTCCAGACACGAACAGTAATGCGAATAGTCCTGCGGCCAAGGGGAATGGAACACGTCTCCGAATTGTGCCATGAAGTAGTGGTAGCAGGCTGTCACAAGTCGATGCGAAGGCGATTTCGTGAGGAGGCTGATTAGCGTGTCATGCGCCGCCGTGCTGTTGTCAAGGCAATACTGATCTGATCGACCACGCAGCTCGATGGGCGGAGAGACAGCCAAGCTATCCGCATCTTCGGTCAACGGTCCTTTCTTAGTCCACATCTGGACGAGATCATGGCCGGTACCTGATATTCGAATCTCGATGTACTTGAAGCGTTCCGCAGGTGCGCCGTGTGGGCCGTGATCGCCGAGCAGGTAGAGCACTCCAATCAGCCGGAACGCGTGCTCTCGCAACCAATTCTCATCTGCGGAGACGATCAAGGTACCCCGACATGGCTCGCCAAGCGCCGTTTCCCCACGCCGTGGAAAGGACCGAAAGCCGGACAGCCAGGTCGGGCGATCTTGATCAAGGGCGTTCCTCCAGCTCTCGTCTATATCTGGCCACAACTCAGCGTGTGCGATTTTCATGCGACCATTACGAGCGCCGTTGGCCACGAAGCTCACATATGGCATCCACAAGGCGCGCATAGACCCTCCTAAAACGCGAGCAAGGATGGAAAGGTAGGGGGCATCCGACGCATAGCCCTTGCAAAAGCATTAGCCTTCGATGGAGTTGCCAAAGGTCACAGGTTATGCGATTGGAGGCGGAACCGCCAGTAAACCGCCAGCAGCGGTTCCGCAAGTCTTGGATTTGCAAGTAGTTATGCGACAAGGGTGTGCTTTGCCAGCTTCCCAAGCTGGACGTCGTCGGTTCGAATCCGATCGCCCGCTTTAAAAGCCCTGCATGGTTGATGGCTAGTTCGCTTGCCCTTCGGGGATCACTTCTACCGTTCCGCTTAGCACCCCGATGCCTTGGAAACCGATGGGCTCCACATCGTCGTCTAACGTGACCAGAATCGTGTCGCCGCAGTTGACGTGGGTGCCTACTACTAGAATGCGCTCGCCCTCTCGCGAAACGCTGACCTCGTCGAAGCCGGGTGAACCCGTGCCGTCGCCTGATAGGATCACGAGCGCTTTGGTTTCGGTGTCTTCCGGTGTTTCGGGGTTGGGGTAGGTGGCTGATATTGTGAACTGCGTGCCGCAATCGAACACACCTTCGGATTGCGCGCCTGGCGGCACCGTGACTGTAAACTCTTGTTCTTCGACACCGGTATTGAGCTTGACGACCGACGTTGAAATCACACCGCCTTCGTTGGCGACTTGAATGGTGATGTCGGTGGATACCGGCGGGGTGTCATCGTCGCCGTCATCGCCGCTTCCAGGATCGACGATCGGATCAAACGGCGACGCCAACCCGGGCGCAACGATCGCCAATTCGCCCCTTGCCAATTGGCTGGAATCGCCGCCTACACCTTCGCCATCGGAATCAACGCGAATCACCACACTGTCGCCGCAACCAAAATGAATCGTGCGCACCAGGAAGCGCTCGCCCGAATCGCCAACGCTGCCTTCGTCGAACCCAAACGTTCCGGTTCCGTCACCCGAAAAACTCACTTGCGCCTCGCTCGATTCAATTTGACCCGTGATCCGAATCGCCTCACCACACGCCAAAAATCCTTCGCTGATCGAAAAACCGGGCACCCGCACATTTGCCTGCGCCCCGATCGCCAGTGGCGACCCGACGGCGTCTTCACCATCAACGCCGGTGCCGTCCGAACCACCCAGTGCAGCCGCCGCGGCTCCGACGGGTTGCAAGGTTGAAAATGAAACGCTTCCCGGCGTCACGGTCACGACCGGAATCTCAACCGGTCCGAACACACCACCGACGTCGAGAATGTTGCCGTCCGCATCGAGCACCTCGACCATGACCTGAACGGGGCTGGCTGTCGCGTTCTCAATGCGAAATGCCGACACCGCGCGACTTGAGGCGCTGGGCTGATAATTAAGGCACGCGCTCGACAACGTGAGCAACCCAATGCAAGCGGTGGCCAACAAACTTCGACCGACAAAATTGCGACGACAGATTCGTTTGAACATCGTGACACCTGTTAGATGCGTTGATTTTGTTCTGATTTCGGGCGACCCTTTTAACAGCAGACCGCCTCCGCAAGTCTACGATGGGCGCAGCAATACAGAGCCATGCCCACCGCAGTGGAATCGGCAACGAATCGACGCCAATGAATATCCAATAGGAAGGATCGCACAGGGATCGGGCCAACGGCTGAGCTTGTGAAAACATTCGACAATGGCAAAGCCCGATAATAGGCTTGCAAACGCCGTTTTGAAGCTTAAAGTGTAGTCTGCCAACACTGGGAACCGATAATATCCCTGTGGGCAGATCTTGCGGTTTCAGTACAGAAACCAACACAAATCGTATTGCTCAGACTTAGGCGAAGATGCATCGGCAAGCAGCAGGAGGCGAGCTTTCCGGCATCTTAGAATTCGACACTCGCCTCGCTACGGATGGCCAAAAGCCTCAGCATCCTATGAGAACCATTGCCGTTGCGAACCAGAAGGGCGGATGTGGCAAGACCACTATCGCCATTAACCTGTCGGCTATGCTTGCCCGCGAAGGGCGGCGTGTTTTGCTCGTCGATATGGATCCACAAGGTCACTGCGCGCTCGGCCTTGCAGTCCCCGAAGATCAAATCGACCTGAGCGTGCTCGATTGTCTGCTCGGTCAGCACAAAGGCGAGTCGATCGACATCGAGCGCATCCGTTGGCAGATCACGCCCAACTTTGACCTTGCGCCGTCGCGATTGGATCTGTCGCGGATCGAGCTTTCTTTCACGAGCAAGAACATCCCTGACACGCTGCTGAGCGACATGCTCAAGAGCGTCGACAACAAGTACGACTACATCATCATCGACTGTCCGCCGCACGTCGGTCTGCTGACGCGCAACGCGATCCAATCGGCTGACGATATCATCATACCGGTCGATACGGGTTACTTCGCGCTGCATGGTTTGACGCAGCAACTTCAAACCATTCACGATATCGAACGGCAACAGAATACATCGCGCAACGTGCGGGTGCTGGCCAACCAATACGACATTCGCACGAAACTCGCCCGCGAAATTCTCGCCGAGCTTCGCAAGCGCTTTGGCGATGTCATGTTCGACACGATCATCAACTTCAATACCAAGTTGAAAGAGGGCGCCAGTTACGGCCAACCCATTACCGAATTCGCTCCGAACAGCATGGGTGCCCGCGATTTCCTCAAGCTCGCCCGCGAAATGATGGCCGCCGAATCTACAAATACGCCTGCGGAATCCATCCTTGCCCAAGCCGAAAGAATGGCCAAGGAAGCCGACCAACTGCTCGCGACGACCGCAAGCCTGATCAAGGAAGGCGAAAAGAAAAACCAAAATCAGCCGCAACCGGCGACGGAATCGTCAGCCGTGCAAAAGCAAACTGCCCCGCAGAAACAAACGACCGACGCTGGCACCACCCCGTCCGCACCGGTATCGGCAGCACCCTTGACGCCGGCAACGAACAATGGTCCATCAGCCGCACGTACTTCGTCTGTGGCCCCATCAATAGCCACGCCAAGTGCTAAACCGATGGCCAATCCAATGACCAAACAAGCAACTGGTGCGACACCAGCCATGCCGGTCATACAGTCGAACAAACCATCTACGCCAAGACCATCCACACCCGAGGAAATCGATCGGAAAATCGAAAGCATCTATGGCATCATCCAGACGCCGGAGGGAATGTTGTTTCGACTTCACGGTGACGACGCCCACGAAGTGCAGCTTGCGGGTGACTTCAACGACTGGATGCCGCACACCACGCCGATGAAAAAGGTTGGCAAGGACTTTGAAGTGGTTCTCAAACTCGATCCGGGTCGTTATCGCTATCGCGTCGTCGTGGATGGCCGCTGGTCGCACGACAAATCCAACCCAGAAATCGAAACGAATCAGTACGGCGAGTGGAACTCGATCGTCAGCGTCAACGAACGATCGCAAATGGAAACCAAGCGGAGCCCGAATCCTGCGTAGGCTGGATACGCCCGCAAGAAAGATATTCCTCCTTCAAAGCAGACGGCTTCAAACGACTGAAACTCTTCGTTTGGGGCCGTCTGAGTATTCCACACCCGCACCGGCACGAATGCTTTCACGACCACTGTTATCAGACGTACTTGATCATCCAAGACAACGAAGTCGAGTCAATCGTAAGATTTGTACTGCAACCGTATATTCCCCATGCCGATAGGTGCAATAAGTCGAAACGAATAGTCAGTCGATCTAACGGAACAGAAAATCTAATGCGCCATGGGCCAGGGCATCAAGACAGAGCCTTCACGCTTGTCGAACTCTTGATCGTAGTGATCATCATCGGAATTCTCGCCACGATCGTCGTTCCGCAATTCTCCAATGCCTCGCAAGACGCGACTCTGTCCTCGCTTCGTACCACTCTTGACACGGTCAAAGATCGAATCGATCTTGAGTGCCAAAAATCACCGACGAACGCATACCCTTCCAGCATCGACGCTTCTTGGTTTGCAAATGAGTCTGGACCGAAGCACCCAGAAAACACGGTGAGTACTGGCAACATCGAAATCGATTCGACGGCTAGCAGAATGCACCCGGTAAATAAGGTTCTCAAGATTGGGGTCGCAGGCGACTTTTGGTACAACCCCACCGAAGGTGTGTTTCGGGCACGGGTCGGTGATCGGGGCACGTCGGCATCGACTTTGGCATTCTATAACGAAGTCAATGAATCAAGCGAAACTGCTCTGGGCAACTATGGTGGAGGTGGCGGTTCGTAGTCATGAATCAGCACGCCGCCGTCGCTCATCCTCATTCTCTACGCGCTGCGAGGGCACTTGGGGTCTTGCTGCTCGTTCAATTCATCCTGGTCGTCGCCATCAAAATCAAAATTGGAAAACCCGCTGACATATTGTGGATGTCGCATGTCGGACTGCTGACAGCCGCCATCGGTTTTTTTGCGCGCAAGCCGATACTCGTCACCGTGGCATTGATCGAACTGCTCGCGCTACACAGTTTGTGGCTGTACGACTTTCTATCATGGGTGACCGGCGGCACGTTTCCGATGGGCATTGCAAATTACCTGATCAACGCCGATGCGCTTGTATGGATTGCGACCGCCCATCACTTTTTTCTGCTGCCTCTCTTGCTGATTGCGGTAAAACGAAAACCATACAAGCCAACCGAAGCGCTGCTCATCGCGATCGCGACGTATCTGATACTGATTTGCGCGTGTCGCGCGTTTACGACACCTGCATTGAATATCAACTATGCGTTCGGGGTGCGGATCGCATGGGAACATTGGTTCTGGGAATGGGCCAACCGCAACAGCAATGGTCCGTTTTACTTGCTTGGGCTGAGTACGTTTGTCACCTTAGTGATGTTTGCGCCGGCATACGGACTGGTCTGCTACTGGCGCCGGGGCACACGCTTCGCAAATGGATTGACAGAATCGACCGGCTACATGGGCAGCAGCGACGATGTGTCGGGCCGGTGCGATTCGATCGGCTCATCGACGACATTGACCACCTGACTGTGGGCAATCGAAGTCGTCAGCTTTAGGACGGCTTGGTCTACGACGCGGCGATACCGATTCGCGAAGTCTTCCGGAGACATGCGGGCCTGCTTGGCGATGGCTGCCAACGATTCAGGCGAATCAAAATCCCCCTGCTCCAATCGAATCATGTACGAACGTGCGACACGATAGGGTGTTGACGTCAAATCCACCTGACGAACCTGCGTGCGATTCGAGACAGGATCGATCATGTCGGCAAACGGTACGGCTTTCAGATCACCGCCCTGGACAGCCACCATCACGCCGGAAGTCGTCCTTTCATCTTCCAAGAGCAGCGAAACAGCCCCAAACCCGAGGTCGCGACAATAGGCCATGTCAAACGGGGTGGGTCGGGCACAGCGCAGTTCGTATCCGAGCGTTTCCGAAACAATCGTGATGGCGTCGTTGCGTGCGTCAAAGCGCTTCTTGACCTCATCCTTCAAAATCTGGTCCAGCGGAAACTCGGCCAGTCGCGGGTGCCCCGCCGCATCGACTGGTACGTCGCGGCCGAGGATTTTCTTCAATTCTTCGACGTCGCCAAACTTGAACGCAACGCCCTCAGCAATAACAGCCACACCATCGGGCCGCCCCATCGCGCGTCGTTTTAGAATGGCGGCTTCTAAAATGTCCACCACATCGCAAACCGTGGCATGCTCGGGTAATTCTTCCGGAATAACGCTGAGCGTTGCGCCGGCTGCTTTCCCGATTTCATACGCCAGGAACCCCGCGTTTCGACCCATCGCCACGACAAAGTACCAGCGCGACGTCGTGCGAGAATCTTCCATCAAATTCGCGACGAGCATCGATCCCAAATGCCGCGCGGTATTAAAACCAAACGTGGGCAAATCGCTTGGGAGTGGCAGGTCGTTATCGATCGTCTTGGGCACATGGGCGACGCGAAGTTTGCCTTGCGATGCTTCGGCTAAGAACCGCGCGCTGAGGGCGGTGTCGTCGCCTCCGATCGTCATCAAATGTGTGATGCCAAGTTTCTGAAGATTGGCCAGTACGTTCTTAACACACTCTGGATCGGCGATCACTTTCGACGATTCGCTGACCGTGGATTTGTCGAGGAGGCTGGTGCGCGACGTGCGTAGAATCGATCCGCCTTCAAAGTGAATGCGGGCGACGTCAGGAATACTGAGCGACACACTGTGTTTACCGACGTCAAATTGGTCCGTCGTCAGCCAGCGGAATCCGTCGTAGATCCCACGCACCTCGAACCCATGATTGATCGCGTTGATTGAAGCAGCGCCGATCACGCCGTTGATTCCCGGTGCCGGCCCGCCTCCTACGATGATTCCCAAAGTCTTTGCAGCCATGCTCTCAATGTCCCAAATACAATTTGTCGTTCACGTCCGCCGCGGCTGGCCTCCCACCCCAATCAGCCAGCCCATTTCGCCGGTACCGTTATCACACAGTTTAGTGGGCGATCCGGCACTATCGCAAATACCAAACCATCTGCAATGCGCCTACACGATTTATGTGTCATATGCGATTGCATGCCATAACCGCCCTAGGACACCTGCAAGCGAATCGCTATACTTATCGGCCCCCACTGAAACAGTTCCGGTGGGTTGCGGGTTTATCAAGGAGCAATGAAATCACTCATGGCCGACGCCAGTTACAACCCATTTCGCACAGCCCAGGCACAACTCGATCACGCGATGGAAGTGCTCGGGCTTGAACCCTCCATCCGACAACTACTCCGCGAACCAATGCGCGAATACCGATACCGATTGCCGGTCCGCATGGACTCCGGCGAAGTTCAAGTATTCGATTCATACCGTGTCCAATACAACCATGCCCGCGGACCGACGAAGGGTGGGCTTCGCTGGCACCCGGATGAAACAATCGACACCGTGCGCGCCCTGGCATGCTGGATGACGTGGAAGTGCGCCGTTCTCGATTTACCACTCGGTGGTGGAAAAGGCGGCGTAACCTGCAATCCGACATCGTTGTCTACAGCAGAAAAAGAACGACTCGCCCGCGCATACATCCGAGCGGCGGGCCATCGCATGAGTGTCGATCGTGATGTTCCCGCACCCGACGTTCACACCACACCGCAGATCATGGCGTGGATGCTCGACGAATACGAAACCATGATGGGCTACCACCATAGCGGTGTGATCACTGGCAAACCCATTCCACTCGGCGGATCGGCGGGCCGCAACGAAGCAACGTCGATGGGTGGCGTTGTCATCGCTGGCGAAGTAGAACGCGAACTCGGCCATCAAATCGCAGGCGCTCGCTGCGCCATCCAAGGCTTCGGAAATGTCGGTGGCATTCTCGCACGTTTGTTGCACGAACGCGGCGCAAGGGTCATCGCGATCAGCGCGGTTGACGGTGCGATTCACAATGAAGACGGCATCGACATCCCCAAAGCGCTGACTTATTACAACCGCAACATGCAACAAATCGCAGGTTTCGACGGCGGTGATGCTATTTCTAACGAAGAACTGCTCACCTGCAGTTGCGAAATGTTATTCCCCGCCGCTTTGGAAAACGTCATCACCGAAAGCAACGCAATGGATATCCAGGCCAAAGTCATCATCGAGATGGCCAACGGTCCCACCACGCCAGCCGCCGACAAGATTCTTTACGAACGCGGCATTTTCGTCGTGCCCGACATCCTCGCTAACGCGGGCGGTGTGACCGTTTCTTACCTGGAACAAGTTCAAAACACTTACAACTACCGATGGTCCGTCGAAGACATCAACCGCGAATTGCAGCGGCGCATGAAGGAAGCCTTCGCAGCCGTCTACGCCGAAAACAAACGCGTCGAAGGCCCGATGCGGTTGGCTGCATATTTGCTCGCCGTCGAACGCGTGGCTGAAGCCTGCCGGTTGCGCGGTTGGGTGTAAACCTGTCGGATTGTAAGATCATTCGCGCCGCTTTGGCACGAAACGTGTATGCTTGATTATTGATTAACGGTAGTTTTTCCAACCGATTGCATAGCAAAGAACCGGGCTCCGCGGTATCGCCCCAAAATGACACCGCCCGTCCCTGATCGGCCTTTCGAGCCAGGAGCAGACCGATGGCAAATCTTCTTGAATCGTTCATGTCCGATGTCAAAGCCAAGAACCCGGAGCAGCGCGAGTTCCATCAAGCCGTTCATGAAGTCGTCGAATCGCTGGTCCCCGTACTCGACGAAGACCCGATGTATCGCCAGAAAAAAATCCTCGATCGCATCGTCGAACCCGAGCGTCAACTCATGTTCCGCGTGCCCTGGATCGACGACCGTGGCGACGTGCAGGTCAATCGCGGCTTTCGCGTCGAGTTCAACAGCGCCATCGGTCCATACAAAGGTGGTTTGCGTTTTCACCCATCGGTCAACCTCGGCATCATCAAGTTCCTCGGCTTTGAACAGATTTTCAAAAACGCCCTGACCACGCTGCCAATGGGCGGTGGCAAAGGGGGCAGCGACTTTGACCCCAAGGGCAAAACCGACAACGAAGTCATGCGATTCTGCCAGAGCTTCATGAGCGAACTGTTCCGTCACATCGGAGCCTCCACCGACGTGCCAGCCGGCGACATTGGCGTGGGCGGTCGAGAGATCGGTTACCTCTTTGGCCAATACAAGAAACTGACCAACCGATTCGAGGGCGTGCTGACCGGTAAAGGTTTGAACTGGGGCGGAAGTCTGATCCGTCCGGAAGCCACCGGGTACGGCTGCGTTTATTTTGCCGAAGAAATGCTCAAGACCCAGGGCGAATCGTTCAAGGGCAAGCGCGTCGTAATCTCCGGCTCGGGTAACGTCGCCCAATTCGCAGCCGAAAAAGTCATTCAACTCGGTGGGAAGGTGCTGACGTTCTCTGATTCGAGCGGATTCATCGTAGACGAAGAAGGCATCGACGAAAAGAAACTGGCGTTCGTCATGAAACTCAAGAACGAACGCCGAGGCCGCATCCGCGAATACAAAGACCAACACTCAAATGCGCACTACGAAGACACCAAATCGGGAGCCAAGTCCAATCCGATATGGGACATCAAATGCGATGTGGCTCTGCCATGCGCGACGCAGAATGAAATCAACGTCGACGATGCCAACCATCTCGTCAAGAACGGATGCCAATGCGTGTCAGAAGGCGCGAATATGCCCAGCACACCCGATGCGGTCAACGTCTTTATCGAAAGCAAATTGCTCTACGGTCCCGGAAAAGCCGCCAACGCGGGCGGCGTCGCAACAAGCGGTTTGGAGATGTCGCAAAACGCAGCGAGAATGTCCTGGTCGCGCGAAAAAGTGGATAAGAAGCTTCACGAAATCATGAAGAACATTCACAGCAACTGCATCGAAACTGCCGAACGATTCGGCACCCCAGGCAACTACGTCAACGGAGCCAACATCGCCGGCTTCCTAAAAGTCGCCGATGCCATGATCGATCAGGGCGTCGTATAGGCTAGCGATCGACTCACGACCCCATCGACTCACGACCTATGTGTTGCTATCTCTAGGCCAACACGCAAAGGCGTTCGATGCAGAAATCACGTGAGATTGTCTCGGTGCGTCCTTCGCCGTCGCGGTGGTAAATTGCTCGGCCATTGGAGTAAACCAGCGCGCCATCGTCAGCGAGATCAAAAGCGACAACACTTGTGGCGAGCGTCTCCTCGTCTCCCTCGGGTGTGCGACGAATCAATTGCCACGTTTGCGGAACGAGCGGTTTGTCGCTCCCCTCCTGCCCTCGGCGAAGTTGTCGCTCGACTTCGACCCATCTGCCCCAAAGCATAAGCATGCGACGATCGGGTCCTTCGCGCGGCGGCCCACCTGCCGTCATCAGGGGTTTCTTGGAAAAGAACAGCGAAAACGCATTGAGAAAATGAACCCCGGCCCGAACGAGACGGAATGGGAAAAGCGCGACGTCACTTAGTAGTTTGAGAGGAGATGTCTTGGGACGCAGTTCATACGGTCGCCGGATGAAATACAGACATCCGTCCGTATCAACACGAGGGGTCAGGCAGTCAAACCCTTCATGGTCGAGAATCGTGGACATTTTGTCGCGCGCGAGATCAAGTTCGTGTATGGCATACGGTCCTAGACCGAATACGGCACCATATTCGTTGCGCCCCACTCCGGCGGACTGAAACACAAGCTTCGCATCCGAGCCAGCCACCCAAGTTGGTGCTTCATCGACGGAGTCCCCAGTCGTGATCTCGCGGAGCCTACCACCGTCTGCCTCTGCCAAAGCAAGATTCGCAGAGCCGTCTGCCCGCTTCAGGCTGCACGCCAACCGACCATCACCTGGGCAGCGGGCTAGGTCGCGCAGCATCATTTCTCTCCGATGCACCAGCCGACGTTCGTAGTCTTCTGTGGTATCCAGATGGAATAGCCCTCCCACCGATTCATTCACGAGGGCGTAGTATATTTCGCCCGACTTTTCTCCCCCGGTCACGCCTGTAAATCGAACCGATCTGCCGCCGCCAACCGCTGCATTGAGATTTGGTATTTCAAATTCTGGTGACTGGCTAAGATTCCACATCATTCCGCTAGATTTCCATTGATTGCGCTCGCGATCGGCGGCGCGTCGGTCTTCAATCGCTTGCACAAACTGACTTTCGATGGGCTGTGGTTCACCGTCGGACTCAGCAACAAATAGTCTACCTTCTGCGAGATATGCATATTTGATTTGCTCTGACATACCTAAAAACTATCGGGAAACTCCTTGTCAATCAACGCCCAGACTCCCTCCAGACCCAAAATGGCTACCATTACTCCGCTTTCTGCAACCCACAGACATTTGCAAGTCACCGAGTGAGCCTTCAATGCGGACGCACTTGGCGAAATGCCTTCCTGCGATAGACTGTATTTGCCATTCGGTGTCTGATAATCAGCCCGTTGAGTCGCCCCATGAGCCAAATCGAAAACCAAGTTAGCCGCGACGATCTCAACCGCTATTTCTGCGGGTTTCATACGCTTATGCCCTATCGCGTGCAGCATGTGCTTCTCGTGTGCAGCCTCTATGAATCGTTTGTGCTTGAAGAGGATGGGCTCCTTAGCGAGCTGATCACCAGCGAATACCTCGACATGAACCTCAGCAGCGCCCCGCGGGTGTCGCGAGTCTCGACCGGGCAGGAAGCGTTGGAATTTATTGAACGCCAGAGCGTCGAGCTCGTCATCACCATGACGCGTCTTGGTGACCTCAGCGTTGTCGCGTTGGCGGAGGCCATCCGCGAACATCACCCGTCGCTGCCCATCGTGGTGCTCGCCGACGAACCGCGTTCGATCATGCGTCAACCGGGCATCAAAGACGGGACGGCTGTCGATAAGGTTTTCATCTGGGATGGCGACACAAAAATACTGCTCGCGATCATCAAGTTTGTCGAAGACCGCCTCAACGTCGAACACGACACCCGCGAAGGCGATGTCCGCGTGATCGTTCTCGTCGAAAACTCCATCCGCTTTTACTCATCGTTCTTGCCACTGATTTATACCGAAGTGATGAAACTGACGCAGGCACTCATCGCCGACAGCGTCAACATGATGCACCGCCTACTGCGGATGCGCGCCCGACCGAGAATCCTGCTGGCTGAAACGTTTGAGGATGCGTGGGAACTCTGCTCGAAATACCAAGACAACCTGCTTGGTTTGATATCCGACGTGCGCTTCCCGCGAGATGGCGAACTGGACCCCAATGCCGGACTCGAGTTAGCCCGCCGCGCGAGGGCGGCCAACCCGCATCTGCCGGTGTTGCTCCAGTCGTCTGAAGAACATTACGCTGCGTCAGCCAACGAGTTGGGTGCGTTCTTCGTAAAAAAGCGATCGCGCAACCTCATGCGCCGTTTGCGCGAATTCCTGTTGACCAACCTCGGTTTCGGCGACTTCATTTTCAAGACCGGAACAGGCACAGAAGTCGGACGGGCTAAAACTTTGCAGGAACTCGAAGAAGGCATCGCCAGCGTCCCAGACGAATCCATCGCGTTTCACGCCAATCACAACCATTTTTCAAACTGGTTGATGGCCCGCACAGAATTTGAGCTTGCCGCCCGCCTACGACCGGCGAAAGTGTCCGACTTCAAAAACGTCGGCAAGATGCGCGAATACCTGATCCGCGAACTGTCTGACTTTCGAGCCAAAACGCAAACCGGTGTGATCACCGACTTCTCACCGCGCAAGTTCGACACCACCAGCAGCTTCACACGAATCGGTGGCGGTTCCATTGGAGGAAAAGCCCGCGGACTCGCGTTCGTCAACGCACTCCTTCGACATCACAACCTTGTGAAGAAATTCGATAACACCAAGGTCTTCGTTCCCAACAGCGCCACGCTCGGCACCGACGTGTTCGAAACTTTTCTCGACGAAAACAGCCTACGCGGTTTCGTTGCTGAAGACGTGCCCGATTCGCGAATCACCCAGATGTTTCTGGCTGCACGACTACCACGCGAAATCTACAAGGACCTTGCCGCGTTCCTGCGATTCGTGCGTTATCCACTCGCGGTGCGATCCAGCAGCCTCCTCGAAGACTCGCAAGGCCGCCCATTTGCCGGTGTGTATGAAACGCACATGGTGCAAAACAACCATCCCGATATCTCCGTGCGACTCGATCAACTTTGCGACGCCATCAAACGCGTTTACGCATCGACGTTTTTCCAAAAAGCCAAACGCTACCTCGAAGCCACCGGCAGAAATGTCGAGCAGGAACGGATGGCTGTCATCCTGCAAGAACTCGTCGGCAGCAATCACACCCATCGCTTTTACCCGACGTTTTCCGGCGTCGCCCGCTCATACAACTTCTATCCCCAAGGAAGTGTCACCGCATCCGAAGGCATCGCATCGGTTGCATTGGGGCTCGGCAAGACGGTGGTCGAAGGCGGGCAGACATTGATGTTTTCGCCAGCGCACCCCGAATTGTTGCCGCAGTTTCCGACCACGAAAGACTTGCTCTCCAACTCGCAGCGCAAGTTTTTCGCCCTCGACACGAGTCGTCCAGAAATTTATCCAACCGACGACGCGGCTGCCAACCTGATGCTGCTTGATCTGGAAGTGGCAGAAAAGGACGGAACGCTGGCCCCACTGGGGTCGGTATACAGTGCAGAAAACGATCGCGTCTATGACGGTTTGCGGCGCGAAGGTCCGCGCGTCGTCACCTTCGCCCACGTTCTAAAAGCCGGAAAGTTTCCGCTGGCCGACATCCTCAAGACGCTTCTCAAACTCGGGAGCGAAGGGATGGCTGGCCCGATCGAGATGGAGTTCGCCGTCGATATGAGCACAACGCCGATGGAATTTGGGTTCCTCCAAATTCGCCCGATCATCGTGCAGGAAGAATTCGCCGACGTCACCGTCGACGAAGTCGATCGCGAATCATTGATTTGCTATTCTGATCGGGCCCTGGGTAATGGTAGAGTTGAGGGCATCACCGATATTGTCTACGTCAAACCCGACAGCTTCGACAACACCAATACCCGCGAGATCGCAAACGAAGTCGCGCAGATCAACGACCTGCTTCAACAGGAAGAGCGTGTGTCGATTTTGATCGGTCCAGGCAGGTGGGGAAGCGCCGATCGATTCCTCGGTATTCCGGTCAGTTGGGAACAAATATCCACAGCCCAACTCATCGTCGAAACGAATCTAGAGGATTTCTGCGTGATCCCATCGCAGGGCACCCACTTTTTTCAGAACCTAACGTCGCTGGGGGTTGGCTACCTGACGGTCGATCCACGTGTGGGCGAGAGCTTCGTCAATTGGAAATGGCTGGCAAAGCAATCGGCCATCAAGGAAACAAAGTACACACGACACCTGCGGCTGACGGACCCGACTGAAATCCGAATCGACGGACGGATGCAGCATGGCATCATCTGCAAACCCATTGACGAAGTCGAACCCAAATTGAACGCATGAATCAGCCGGACAAAAGGAATACAAGAAGCGTATGAATCCTTACTTTGACAAGAGCGAACTCAAGAAATTCGGCGAAATCGGCAAGAACGTCCCGCACCTCGCCGAAAAATTCTTCGACTGGTACAATGAAGTTTTCAAGGACGGAGCCCTTTCCGAACGGGAGAAAGCGCTGATCGCCCTGGCCGTCGCCCACGCAACACAGTGCCCGTATTGCATCGATGCCTACACCACCGCATGCTTGGAAAAAGGTTCCGACCTCGACCAGATGACCGAAGCCGTCCACGTCGCCAGCGCCATCAAGGGAGGTGCCTGCCTGATTCACGGCGTTCAAATGCGCGGACACGCCGAACGATTGGGCATGTGACCCCGACCGGACACCGACCTTCATGACGATTTCATTGACAACCCTTCATTCGCGCGAACACGACCTGTCATCAGGAGAGGCGCAACTTCGCATTCTCGAAAAAGCACCAGTCGATGCAGATTTTAATAAGCGGCTCGACGCGATTGGCCTTGCTCCGCTGATGCCGACGCAAATACAAATCCTGCAAGTCAATGTCGGCAAGATGTGCAACATGACCTGTTCGCATTGCCACGTCGATGCTGGCCCGGATCGCACCGAAATCATGACCCGCGAAACAATGGAAGAGTGTTTACATGCCGCCCAGTCATCCGGCATCACAACCGTAGACATCACCGGCGGCGCTCCGGAATTAAACCCGAATTTCTATTGGTTCGTCGAGCAGCTCAGCGCACAGGGTGTTCACATCATCGATCGCTGCAACCTGACGATTCTGCTGACCGGCCCGCACAAGAACACCGCCGCCTTTCTTGCAAAGCATCACGTCGAAATCGTCTGCTCCCTGCCGCACTATCGAAAAACAAGCACCGACGCCCAGCGCGGTGATGGCACATACGATCAATCGATCCAAGCCCTTCGCATGCTCAATGACCTTGGGTATGGGCAGGGGAATGAAGAATTGAAACTGACACTGGTCACCAATCCGGTCGGAGCGTTTCTTCCGCCATCGCAATCGTCAATTGAAGATGAATGGAAGCACGAACTTCACCGCAACTTCGGAATCACCTTTGATCGGTTGTACACAATCACCAACATGCCCATCAGTCGCTTCCTTGAATGGCTCGTCTCGACCGGCAATCTGGTCGATTACATGCAGCGGCTGCTCGATGCCTACAACCCAATCGCTGCCGCCAAGGTGATGTGTCGCAACACGATTTCGGTCGGCTGGGACGGTATGCTGTACGACTGCGATTTCAATCAAATGCTCGAGATGCCACTCAACTCAATCGCCCGCCCACACATCAGCGACTTTGACGCCAACGCCCTCAAGCGGCGCACCATTCGCACCGCATCGCATTGCTTCGGATGCACTGCCGGAGCAGGCTCAAGTTGTTCGGGAAGCGTCACTTAAGTCATTTCAGATATGCGAGGGCTTCGTCGGTTTCGCCATTCATCGCGATATGCAAATGTTGTCCCCCGGTAGCGCCGGGGACGTGAATCACACGAACAATTTCGGAGAAATCGGCATCCTTCGGAAGGAGCGCGGCCAACGCATTCTCAGGCTGACCGAAAAAATCCTCGCTGAAAACCACGTCGGGCTCATCAGGGTAGAGCGGCAGGTATTGAATGTCGGCTTCGACGAGGTCTTGAAAAAAGTGTGTCCCGAATGAAACCTCGGGTGTGTACCCTGCTTTCGTGCGGGCGACCTCGACTAGCATCCGCGTGTTGTTGATGTCCGAGTATCCAACTTTCACACCAAGGCGAATGTCGTTGCTGCCCCACCTGCCGGGACCGACGAGAATAAATCGCTTGCCTTCGAGCGCATGGTTGGCTCGTCCGACCACACGGGCAACGGCGATACGGCGATCGTGCGTTTCGATGGCGTCATAAGCCGCAGGGTCTACATAGACAACGTATTCAATATCGTCGAGCAATCCGGTGCGCACGTATTTGTTGGCGCTAAAAACTTTCTGATCGTCGGGAATATCAGTTGGAACCTCGACTGCATCGACATCAACCTGCGATGCCAGCGCCCGACATTGCAACAGATAGAGTTTCTCGCCATCGTGGGCAAACTCTACGTCCACTGGAAATCCGTACGCCTCTTCCAATCGCACCAGAATACGCCGCATCGCGTCGGCGAACGTCGTCCGCTCCAGCAATTTGTCAAACGTGACGCACAGTTCTGATGGCGAAGCGCTGATCCGCGTTCCCGTCGGAAGCGCCAGTATTCCATCCTTGTAAACCGAGACGATCTGATCCAAACGCGGGTAGGGTTCATCGAGCGAAAGCAACTCGTCGATGTCGATCGACTGCATCCGGTTCATTTCGAGATTGATGACATCGACGGTGCGCTGCGACATCTGCGCGGCGACTTGATCGCTCGCTGTCGGTTTCAACGTGGGCGCACCGAGTGCCACCATCCGCGGGTGTTCATGCCCAACGCGATCTACCGCCCGCGTGCCAAGTCCCATGACCAGCCGCAGCAAGCCATCTTCCCGTTTGATGCGCGGCGACCATCGGTATTCATTTCGCGAAAATGCCACGCCCGCAAATGCTGGCACGAAGTATTTGCCAACCTGCTTGCCGATGACTTTCTGTATCAGCACGCCCATGTCTTCGTGATAGTCGAGCAGGTTGCGCTCGCGACGATAGGCGATCGGGTCGGGCGCCATCGTGCTGGCGTAGACTTCGGAAATCGCCACCAAAAGCGCCTGCAATCGCACTTCGATAGGCCCCTGATTGGCGACGAATACGCTGGCATACTTGCCTGAGAACGCCGAACCAATGCGATCTTCCAACAAACTCGACGAACGCACAATGAGCGGGTGCGTACCGATTTCCTTAAGCATCCCGCGCAACTGCTGAATGATATCCACCGGAAAGTCAGAATTGCGAAACACGCCTTTGACGAGCGGATACTCGTGGCGAATCTCATCGGTCGTGCGATACTTGAGACTTTGATAACCGGTCAAGTGGTTGAGTTCGAGGAACCGATCGATCACATCGCTACGAAGGAACCATGACTCGGGCGTTGCGACCGGCCAATCCGGATGCAAGCCTTCAAAGGTCTTTAAGATACACGACGCCAAGACCATACCACCGGCTTTTCCGCCGATGCGTCCCTGGCCGAATTCCAGACCGATCATCCTCTCTGCGATCTCATCGATATCACGAATGGTCACAAAGTTCTTGGCGATGCCGATGAATTCGAGCTGGTCGCTGATGAAATGGCGAATCAATGCCACGCGCGTCCCCATGACCTCCGACGCCGGAAGCCTGGTTTCACCGATCGACAATACGGTGAACTGCCTTACCTTTTCAGCCAGCAGCTTCGTAGACACCGATGCGAGCTTGGCGAAGTCATCCAACTCGCGGACCACATCGCGTTTGATCGTCAGGTTGATGATCTGATCAACATCATCTTCCGACAGGTGCTTGCAGACATAGTCATAGGTGCGGCTGACCAGCCATTCATGCTCGTCGGCACTGAGTTTCTCGCCTTCGGCTTGATTGTGATCCATCGATGCCGGCAGCGGCGCTTTGCCAGCGAGCGCCCGCACTTCTTCGTGCATCTTATCGATGGAAACAATGTTGCGTTGGTGCAAAGTGATGAGAAACTGCCGATCGATGTGATTGGCCAGATGCTTATATTCCTCCCGTTGCGCATCGATTCGCTGACGAATACCGCCTTTTGATTTCATGGATTTCGTCGCTGATCTTTGGAACCGGTTTCTGTGACGCTATCTCGACAAGTCGCGTCTTAACGGGTCTGGCCATCTCCACGAACAACGTATCGCTGAGTCGTCAATTCTTCCAAACCCATCGGGCCATACGCATGGATGCGCGACGTGCTGATGCCGATTTCCGCACCCAAGCCAAGTTGATACCCATCATTGAATCGAGTCGATGCGTTGGTCAACACGCACGACGACCCTACGTTTTTGATAAAATTCTGTTGCGCCTCACTGCTTTCACTGACAATTGCGTCAGTGTGATTGGAACCGAATCGGCGAATATGATCGATCGCATCATCGATGTTGGCCACCACCTTCATCGCCACGATCAAGTCCAAATACTCGCAGCCCCAATCGTCATCATTTGCAGGCGTGGCACTCGAAGCCAGCTTGCACACACGCTCATCACCGCGCACCTCGACACCCTCGTCGGCATACGCGTCGCAAAGCACGGGGACCAGTTCATCCGCACGATCGGAATGGACAAGCACGCATTCAAGGGTATTGCAGGTCGCCGGCGACGATGTCTTGGCAGTGACACATATTGGCACTGCCTTCGCCGCATCGGCATCGACATCCACATAGACATGGCACACCCCGTGAAAATGCTGCACCATCGGGATGCGCGAATGCTCGTGAACGAATTGAATCAGCGCCGTACCACCGCGCGGAATCACCAGGTCAAGATACTGATCCATGGTCAGAAGTTCGCGGATCGCGTCGCGGTCGTTGGTGGTCATCACTTCGACAGCCGCTTCGGGAAGGTTATTATCCCGCAGCGCGCCCCGTGCCAACTCCGCAAGCGCCGCATTGGAGTGGGCTGCTTCCTTTCCACCCTTGAGAAAACACGCGTTACCGGCTTTGAAACATAGCCCGAAAGCGTCCACCGTCACATTGGGGCGCGATTCGTAAATCATCGCGATCACGCCCAGCGGAATGCGCACCTTTTGCACTTCCAATCCCGCATCAGTCTTGCTCGACTTGACCACTTCACCAATCGGATCGGGCAGCGCCACAATCTGTCGCAGACCGTCGGCCATCTGCTCTAACAACGCTTCGGACAGTTCGAGACGCTTGAGTTTTGCAGACGACAGGTCCGACGCGCGGGCGGCATCCATGTCCTTTCGGTTGGCTTCAAGGATCGCAACCCGTTCGCTGGTCAGTCGATCGGCTAAGTCGATGAGCACGCGATTCTTCGCATCGGTCGAAAGCGACGCCAACACGAACGAAGCATCGCGGGCGGCTTTTGCTTTGGATTCAATCTCAGTCATTTCAATCACGCGTCGGCAAACGGTTCTACTTAATCTCCATCCAACACCAGGTCATTGCGATGGATGATTTCATCTAGGTAGCGATAACCCAGAATCTCCGGGATTTCCTTGCTGTTGTGACCCATCACGCGCCGGGTTTCGTCCGAGGTGTACGAAACCAAACCACGGGCAAATGGTACGCCCTTCCGATCGCAAATGCGAACCACCGCGCCGGCTGAAAAATGTCCCTCGACCTGGGTGATGCCCGACGGCAATAGACTGGCTTGGCGCGATGCGATCGCAGCCTGCGCACCATCGTCAACTAGAATCTTCCCGCGCGGGCGGGTAGCCGTCGCGATCCATCGCCGGCGCACGTCGAGGCGGCTGGCTTTGGGCTCGAAATACGTCCCGACATTCTTGCCCGAAAGAATATCTTTCAGCACGTTGGTCCGTGAACCGTTGGCAATGATCGCCGGGATACCCGACCGCCCCACCAAACGAGCCGCCTGTAACTTGGTGGCCATCCCCCCGACACCGGTCGCACTCTTCGAACCGCTGACGTGCTCATCCACATGGTCAGCCGCCTGCACGATTTCGATTAAATCCCCATTCGCTCCGCCCCGTCGAAGCCCGTCAACATTGGTCAGCATCACCAGCAAGTTGGCCGAAATCAACGTCGTCACCAGCGCTGACAGATGATCGTTGTCACCCATTTTGATTTCTTCAAACGAAACACTGTCGTTTTCGTTAATGATCGGAATCACACCGCGCTGCAGCAGCGACACCAACGTATGCCTGGCATTGAGATATCGCGAACGATGATCGAGATCGTCCGACGTGAGGAGCACCTGTCCGACCGCGATCTGCGACTTGCGAAACACGTTGGCCCAAGCGTTCATCAGTACCTGTTGACCGACAGCCGCTGCTGCTTGCTTGTCGACGATTGTCTTAGGCATCCGCGTCAGACCGAGCGGTTGCAACCCCGACGCAATCGCACCGCTCGACACGACCACCACTTGCCGACCCGATTCGCGAATGGCGGAAATTTGCCTGCCCAACCGCCGAAGCGCCGGTTGATTCAAACCATCGACACCCGCAAGCACACCGCTACCGATCTTGATCACGATCAGCTTGGCGCTATCAATCAATTGCCTTCGGTCCGTGTTCATCAATCCGCTACCGTTCAATTTGTTCATCGAATGAAACAATTACGTTCGCAGCTTATCATAAGACCTCGGCATGGTGGCTGCGAGTCGGTTGCAATCAGCCGACGGCATCGGTACCGTGAGGTATTCACCGAAACACGTCCCCAAGCTCGGGAGTCGAAAAGCAATGGAACGCCATCCGATGCACGGTCTGGTCACCGTCGCGCAGCACATCATCGAACAGCAGCGCAACCACCCGACCGCCACCGGCCAATTCAGTTGGCTGCTCAGCGGCATAACCCTTGCCACCAAAATTATCGAGTCATACGTCCGCCGAGCCGGCATCACCAACGTCCTCGGCGAAACCGGCGACTCCAACGTGCAGGGCGAACTCGTTCAAAAACTCGACATGATCGCCAACGAAACGATCGTCCGCTGTCTGGGTTATCGCGGCAACATCGGCATTCTCGTCTCCGAAGAAGAAGACGAACCCCGCATCGTCAAGAACTCGTCCGGCAGTGGCGATTACATCGTCCTGTTCGATCCGCTTGACGGGTCCAGCAACATCGACGTGAACGTTTCGATCGGAACAATCTTCTCAGTTTTGCACAAGCGCGAAGACGTTAGCCCGAGCGACGGTCCTGAAAAGCACATCCTTCAGCCGGGCATCCGTCAGTTGGCGGCTGGCTATGTTGTTTATGGAAGCAGCACTGTTCTCGCGTACACCACCGGTGACGGCGTGCACATGTTCACCCTCAACCCCGACATCGGCGCATTCGTATTGCATCAGGAAAGCGTGAAAATGCCCGACGTGGGCAAGACCTACAGCATCAACGAAGCGTACCGAGCGTCGTTTCCGGTGGGAATTCAGAATTATCTGGATTGGGCCAAGACAGATAATTATTCGCAGCGCTACATCGGATCGCTGGTCGCAGATTTTCACCGTACGCTCCTTCGCGGTGGCGTATTTCTTTATCCACCGACGCAAAAATCCCCAGAAGGAAAGCTCCGTCTGCTATACGAAGCCAACCCGATGGCGTTCCTCGCAGAACAAGCCGGCGGATCAGCCACGGACGGACAACAGCGGATCATGGAAAAAGTGCCGCAACAAATGCACGAACGAACCCCGCTCATCATCGGCAGCAAATCCGAAGTCGAACGCGTGCATCAGTTCCTGGAAAAGGGGTAATTGAACTCGGGAAATTGTGTTGCCGCGGCAAGCCGCACCCTACGCCTTCGACGGCGCTAATCGTTTTCTTGTTTTCGGAATGACGTTCAACTCGCTGCGCTTGCTCAACCAGTGTCGCATCATGTCACTCGAAACAGGCTGATTGCCCAACTGTTCGATCTCGATCGCCGATGCGGCGTTGCCCAAGTAGGCGGCTTGGATCAAACTGGATTTCGCAGCCAAGGCGAGCGTCGCGACAGCTAGCAACGCATCACCACAACCCAATCGATCGATGGGTCGATCCGCAAATGACGCGAAATGATCGCTGAGCAATCGATGATCCCAGTTCGGCGACGATTCATCCTGACTCGCCCGATCGAAAGCAACCAAACCGCGCTTGCCTAGCGTACAAATCAGATGACGGGCCTGCGTCTGCTGCATCAACTGGTACGCCACGTTCGACATGCCGCGATCAAAATCATGCAGCGTATGCCGCAATTCCCGCTCGGTCGGACACATCAAATCCACATGTCGAAACTGCAATAGGCTGCCCCGCGAACCGCTGACGTCGGCTGATATGATCGGCACGTTGGCCCGCAGACAAGGCAGCACCCGCGCCAGCAGAGATGCTGTCACCGTGCCATAACCGAAATCGCAAATAATCACCGCATCCAGATCGCGCGAACGGGCTTCCAACACCCGCGACGCCTCGCGCTCCGAAACAGAATCCAGCGGTACGCTTTCGCCCGATTCGACTTTTAGTAGCTTGTTTTCTTCAACCAGGAATCGGGTCTTTTGAACCAAGTCCGGACGCGTGTTGAGTGCAACAAGTTCGACCCCATCGTCGGCAAGGACCTCGGCGACGCTCTTTGATTCCTGATCGCCTGCAAGACAACTCAACAGGAAGGTCTCGGCCCCAAGCGCCGCAGCATGTCGCGCAACGATGGCAGCCCCCCCGACAAACCGGCGCTCCTGAATCCTCGAAAGCGACAGCATCGCCGATTCATCCGCAACGTCCTTCGCGTCGCAAAACACATACCGATCGAGAATCACATCGCCCACCACCCCGACTCGCAAACCCGCAAACTTGTCTAAAATCGCCGCGGTTGAACCCTGATCAATTTCATGCCGCGCGCAAACCGCAGCCAACCGCTGATGGGCAAGACCCTCGTCGCCTTGTATCGAGTCGATCAACTTCGTCGAACTGAAAACAACATCACCGCTCGAAAAGATCACTTTCCCGCCATGCGATTCGACGATCGATTTTTCGCTCAGGAATCGCTCGTCGCGCGACGTTTCGTACTCGCGACCCTTCACGTAAATGTCTGGTTGAAGCGCCACAAGGACGGACTCGGCTGTCGGTGACGGGTCGATGTAGACGTAGTCCACAAATTCTAAAGCGGCCAGCGATTCGGCGCGCAGTTCCTGCGGAATGTGTGGTCGCTGCTCGCCCTTTTCGATCGCAGCATCGCCCGTCAACGTCACCACCAGCAAGTCACCCTGCCGCCGCGCGAACTCGAGATAGCGCAAGTGCCCTGGGTGTACGATGTCAAAGCAGCCATGACACTGCACGATTGCTTTACGGGATTGCGCATCCTCGGACTCGCGCTGCTTATCCAGAATGGCCAGCAACTCGTCCAACTCGACGATTTTTCGTTTGTGATCGGTCTTCAAGGTTGCTTGTCCTGACGCTTATTCACGCAGCTTGTTCGCGGTATTCGACACTGAAAAACACTTCGTCTCCGCATTTCTATCGGTCGCAAAGGCCGATCCTGTCGAGCAAATCCCGATCTGGCGATCACCGCTAACTTGTTGCATTCGACCATCGATCACCTACCATAAGTCGTTTCGCAAGCCATGCATACGGCGTCAATCCCAATGGGCGCAGATGCCGTCTAAGAAGTCTTCGCAACATCGGTTCCAGCGAGTCGCTCCGATGATATCGACTGTGCATCGACAGCACAGTGAAGAGATGCAAGCCACATGCTCTGGACACTTCAGAAGTACATTTTCCGAGAGATGGGGAAGTCCTTCCTCCTGACATCCGTCGGCTTGATGGCTGTCCTGGGCCTAGGCAGCGGCGTGATGAACATGCTGAAGCTCGACGGCATCTCTGCGATCCAACTTCTCAAGGTCATGGCCCTCGTCTTTCCCGTAGCCGGAACACTCACGCTGCCCATCGCAGCGCTCTTTGCGGCCACCGTCACTTACGGGCGCCTCAGCGCCGACAACGAGCTGGTGGCTTGTCGCAGCAGCGGCATCAACATTCACGAATTATTCTTACCGACGATGGCCATCAGCCTCGCTTCTGCATTGGTATCATTTATCTTCTTTAACTTCATGATCCCGAGCATGATCCGCAACATCGACGAATACGTGGCATCCGATCTGCCGCGCCTCGTTAAAGAGCGGCTATCATCACCGGAACGACTCACCGTAGATAAGTTCACCCTGTTCTCAGAAACCTCCCACATCGAAGCGCCAACCGCTGAAGGCGAAGATGTCACGCTACGACTTGGCGGGGTCGCATTCGTCTTGATGGACGACGAAAACTGGACGCGCATCGGAACGGCAGGCAATGTCGGGGTCAGCTTCTCGTCTACAGATGGCACGCCGGCGATCACCAGCGATATGTTTGACCTGAGCGTCTACGACATCAAAGACGGCCGCTACATCGACAGCGGACACGAAAGCTTCGGTCCATACACGCTGCCCGAAACCATCCCGATCAAGGTCAAATGGCTCGACCTTGGCGAGTTGCTCGACTATCAAAACGACCCGGCCAGCTTCCCCGCCGTCGCAAAAAAGATCCAAAAGCTACAGGCCAGTATCAGCCTCGTAATGCTCTACCGCGATGTGCAGAGGCAGTTCCTCGATCCCGAACCCCCGGGAGTCGAGTTGGAAGATGGTGAGATGCGCTATGTCATCCGCTCACCAGAACTGGATCGCGACCCCAAATCAGGACGCCCGATTTTTGTCGGGGGCGTTGAAATCGAAGTCTACGAAGCCGGCGAGAAAAAACGCACGCTCAAGTCCGACAGCGTCGCGATGCTCGTCGATCGACGCGACCACAAAGACAACCGGGCCCGCGTGTTTCTGCAAGCCAACGGTAACGTCGAGGTCCACGATCCCCTTGCACCAGGTGGCATTGTCCGCGACGACCGGCGCAACTTATCCGCAATCAGAGTTCCTGAAAACGTGATGGTTCGCACACGCGATTACACCGACGCCAAACTTCTCAACCCCGATCTTAAATCGCTGGACCTGGGCGAAGAAATCGCCGAAGAACGCGCCGAACTGCTCGCCCGCGCCGAAGAGCTAAGCCGGGACATCATCGGCGTCATGCACTCGCGGATGGCGTTCAGCCTCAGCGTGTTTGCATTGGTCATTCTCGGCGCCGCATTGGGTATCGTCTTTAAGGGTTCACAAGTGCTCGTCGCATTCGGAATCAGTTTTGTACCAAGCTTGTTCGTGATCATCATGATTATGATGGGAAAACAGATGATTGAAAAATTTCCCACGCCCACCAACGGTTTGATCCTGATATGGTCGGGCATCGTTTTGGTGGCAATCGTTGATGTGTACGTCATGATGCGCGTGGTGCGCCGTTAATATTCAAGTGATTCACAAGAACGCTGATTCACAGGAACGCATAGTGTTGTGCTAACCACACTTGATCGATACATCCTGCGCAGTTTGATCGTCAACTACCTGATCGCTATCGGGGTCATGATCAGTCTGTACATCGTGCTCGATATGTTCGTCAACCTCGACGAATTCGCCGAGAACGCCAGCGAGTCACATTCGGTAATTCCCGACATCTTCAGCTATTACGGCAACCGCATCTTCCAATACTTCGCCCAACTTTCCGGCGTCATCACGCTGTTCGCCTGCATGATGACACTCTCGCGCATGCGACGCATCAATGAGATGACCGCGATCCTCGCCGGCGGCATCAGTCTCTACCGCGTCGCCGCGACAGTCCTCGGATTCGGGCTGGCCACCACCACCATGTGGTACATCGACAGCGAATACATCATCCCATCCATCGCCCACAAACTCGCCCGCGATCACGACGACGCCCAGGGCCTTAAGACATTCAAGCTTCGGTTCCTCCTTGACAGTGACGGCTCGCTGATGTCCGCACATCAGTACGACCCCAAAGAGCAGGAGTTGCATCGCCTACTCATTCTCAAACGCGACGAAAACGGCACGCTTTCCGACATCATCCAAGCCGACCACGCCATCTGGTTGCCCGACAACCCTGGAAGCAACCATGGTGTCTGGAAACTCGAACGCGGGTTCGAAATCGCACGCACCAGCGAATCCGACACAGCTTTCGACCCCAGTGAAGACATCCGCCGCCGCGTCATCGATGAAGTCGCCAGCGACCTGAGCCCCCAAGCCATCGAAATGCGACAGTCGGCTGGCTGGATCAATTTTCTAAGCTCTAGTCGCCTGGACGAACTCGGCGAACGTCTCGACCCAGCCAGTCAGGGTCGCATCCGCCACGCCAAGCATGTGCGCTTCACCACGCCCATCGTCAATCTGCTGATGCTGGTCCTCGGCTTACCCTTCGTCCTGACCCGCATCCCCGCCAACGTCCTCGGCAGCGTACTAAAGCTGCTGCTCGTCTGCGGGTCGTGCTTCCTGTTCACCTTCGTAAGCCACACCTTCGGAAAAAACGGCACCCCCCTTCCAGCATGGCTGCCCATCATGGTTTTCACACCCATCGCCGTGTTCCTGCTCGACCGCATCAAGAGTTAGCCGTTTTTCTGCAAACGCATCTTTGACCTTCGTCGCCCGCTAAGTCAAAATCAAGTCCATGACCGCCGCTCCCCACACGCACAGTTCAACCAATGGCCATCGCAAGGGCATCATCGAACTCATTTGCGGATGCATGTTCAGCGGCAAGACGACGGCTGTCCTCAAAGAACTTGAGCAGGAGCCCGCGCAGAACATCCTCGTCCTTAAGCACAACAAGGACGACCGGTATCACCGCGCAAAGATCATGACCCACGACGGTGTCGGCATCGATGCGGTTTCCGTCACCTGCTCGAAAGAAATCCTCGAACGAGTTTCCAACCAAACCGAAGTCGTCGTGATCGACGAAGGCCATTTCTATGACGACGACTTGCCCGACATTTGCAAAACGCTCGCCCAGCGCGGCAAACGCGTCATCATCGCGGCACTCGACTTAGACATGTGGGGATTGCAGTTCGCCGTCATCGAACAAATTCGCGAGTCTGCCGGCGTAGTACGCGTGCAGCAATCCATCTGCGCCGCCTGCGGCAAACCCGCCACACACACGCACCGCAAAACGCCGATCGTCGGCGCGCACATCGTCGGCGGGGCTACAGACTTCGAACCCCGCTGCCAAGCCTGCTGGTCACCACCGAAAGAAGCCCACATCGATAGCAGCGAGATGGCCTGACCATGCTCGTCGTCCACAACATCTCCGAAATCTGCACCGGGCCAATCGGCGCAACTCCGCTCAATGGTGAACTCCCCATCACGCGAAAGCGCAACGCGGCCATCGGCATTGAAGTCGACACCATCGCCTGGATTCGCGACGACGATCCTGCCAGCTGGCCACCCAACGCTGAACTCATCGACGCGAAACAGGGCTGCGTAATCCCCGGCTTGATCGATTGCCACACGCACACCGTCTTCGCCGGAACGCGCGAGGATGAATACGTCCAGCGCGCCCAAGGCCTAAGCTACGCCGAAATCGCCCGGCGCGGCGGCGGTATTAAAAACACCGTCGATGCAGTGCGAAAGTGCAGCGTCGATCAACTCGTCGAGCTAGCCCTCCCGCGTTTGCAGCGGATGCTGGCCCTTGGCGTGACAACGGTTGAAATCAAGAGCGGATATGGGCTGACCGTCGAGGACGAACTCAAAATGCTCCGCGCGGTCAAGCGGCTAAGCGAATTGCAACCGATCGAACTGGTCGGAACGTACCTTGCCGCCCACACAACACCACGCGAATTTGAAGGCAACCCCGACGGTTACCTCGATGTCGTACTGGATGCCAAAGTGCTGGATCAGATTCGCGATGAAGGCTTAGCCGAATTCGCCGACGTGTTCTGTGAAACCACCGCGTTTAATATCGAGCAGTCGCGAAGGTTCCTGACAACCTGCGCCGATGCTGGATTGACACCGCGCATCCATGCCGATCAGATCACCCAGATCGGCGCGTCCAGGTTAGCCGCCGAAGTCGGTGCATCGTCAGCCGATCACTTGGAACGCATCGACGACGAATCAATCGCGGCGATGCGAAAAGCTGGAACGATAGCCGTCCTGCTGCCGGCGTGTTCGTTCTACCTCGGAGTAGAACAAGCGCCAGCCCGCCGCATCATCGATGCCGGACTTCCTGTCGCCATCGCGACCGACTTCAACCCCGGCTCATCCGTCATAGAATCGCTACCGCTAACCATGAGCATCGCCTGCTCACAAATGGGCATGACCCCAGCCCAAACCCTAGTCGCTACAACAACCAACGCAGCCGCCGTCCTGAAGCGCGACGGCAAGATCGGCGCAATCAAAGAAGGCACCCAAGCCGACCTGACCATCCTCGAAGTCCCAACCATAGAACAAATGTGCTACTTCGCAGGAAGAAACTGCACAAAAACGGTCATCAAGAAAGGCCGAGCCGTATAGTCGTCGGGCAACGTCGCGCGGGTGCCCCGCCCTTGAGCGAAGCGGAAGGGTGGGGGACTGAAGGGAAAGTTAAGACCCGATCCAATCCAACCGACGATCAAATCTCAATCAAGGAGCAAGCAATGGCCGCCAGCAAAAAAGACCCAACCGAACCGATCCGCAAGAAGGCAAGCGAATTCCCCAACGTAGACAAAGGCACCGCCTGCACCCAAGCATCCTTCAAAGCCAACAAAAAGGGATTCCTATACATAGGAGAACAAGGCGGCCGCTACAAAGCCATGTTCAAACTAGACAAGTCCATCCCCGAAGCCACCAAGCTAGCCAACAAATCCCCCGAAGAATACGAAGTAGGCAAAAACAACTGGGTAACAGCCAGATTCACCGCCGAAAAACCAATCCCCAAGAAAACATGGCAAAAATGGCTAACCGAAAGCTACGAATTGACCGGCGCATCGAAAGCCAAGACCAAAAAGTAGGGTGCAGCTTGCCGCACCTGATTGCGCGAGACGGACTATGACAGACGTACTACGCGAAAACCGAAGATCACCGGTACTAACGCCATCATCTCTCCCCTGTTTGCAACGACTTCCGACGATCAACGTTACTCGCGGATGTTCGTTTGGCTGCGTTTATTGTTACATCCAGGGATATCCAAACTATCCAGGCGATGACAAGATCGTCGTCTATCAAAACACCGCCGACTTCGTGAAGCGGGAACTCAAACGAAAGCGGACCAAGCCGTCCCACATTTACTTCAGCTCTTCAAGCGACGCGTTTCAGTCTTGTGCCGAAGTGTTGGACGTCTCATTTGAAACGATGCGCATCATACTAGCGAACGGCGTCAAGCTTTCATTCTTGACCAAGGGAGTCGTTGGCGACCGATTCATCCAACTCTTTGAAAAATACCCGGGGCAAGTTTGCGCGCAAGTCGGAATTACGTCACTCAACGACGAGATTCTAACTGCACTAGAACCGAAGGCCGCATCGGTTGCCGCTCGCATTGCCTCTGCAAAGCGACTCATCGATGCGGGCGTCCAAACCACTGCCCGAATCGACCCCTTGATTCCCAATCTCACGGATACAACCGAATCGTTCTCGCGATTGCTTTCAGAACTTCACCGAATTGGAGTTCGATCTGCCGCCGCAAGCTTTTTGTTTTTGCGTCCAGCGTTTGCTCGAAAGACGATTGATGCGATTGCGACGCTGCTGCCAAACTTCGACACCAATAGATGGCAACGCCAGCAATTCAAGAATGATTGTGGAGGCGGTATCATGCTCGATGCGGCTGAACGTGAACGCCGCTTTGACCGATTTCGAATGCTCGGCAAAGAACATGGCATTGCCATAAGGGTTTGCGGTTGTAAGAACCCCGACCATACTTCTGGCGAGTGTGGAATTGCAGGACCGCCGCCAGCGAACCGAAAATCACACGGCGGTTTTCAGATGCCGTTGTTTCCGGATCGGTCGTGAACGCTCAGCTCCAATCAATACGTAACAGGTGCGGTGAACCGCACCCTACGAACTTCGATTCAGCGTTTGACGATTTTGAGGTGCGCAATACGCCGTCTCGCGTCGCCGTATAGCAGCAGGGAAATGAACATAATGGCGGCTGCGAATAGCATCCATAGGAGCACTTTCCCGTCGATGGTCCAGTTGACGATGGCCATGAACGCACCGGCCAGCCACATGAATCCTGGGATCATCAGCAGCGCGACGATGTGATACTCTATCACCGGTACCCACCAGCGGCGTTGGCGTTCTGCGGCTTTTGAAAACTGCATGATTGAAAAAATCCACGCCGCGAACACCAGAATCACGATGCCGCTGCTGTAAACATCGCTGCCGCCACCGGTCCAGACGATCGCCCCGATCGACGCGTAGAACAACGTCACGAACCAGAACGGTAACTGTGTCAGCCGCTCGCTCCTCGCAACCGTGCGCCAACCTGGCGGCGGTTCGGACGCGAGCATCTGCATGTGTTGGCATTTATTGCAGCGGGCATAGTCACCGGGAAAACCGGCGACGCCCGACCCGCATTGGGAACACGCGCCATCGACAACCGGTTCGGCGGACGACTTCGGATTGGCATTCGATGCAATCATCCGCCCGCCGAATATTGAGGAATGTAGGGTCCGCTGTGCGGACCGATATGTGCAAACCAATTACGCATGCCGATTCGATACCGACGGCCCGCACAGCGGACCCTACGCAGGCGATTCACGCGCACTAATCTTTCGAACAATCCTGCGGGGCGGGGATCAGGCAGATGAACTCCAACGGTGCGTCTCCGGTGTTGCTGAAATTGTGCATCTCGTTGGCGGGCACGTAGATGATATCGCCCGCACTAAATTCGCGTTCACCCTGCTCTGATTTCGCCACACCCTTGCCCTTGAGGATCACGATTTCATGTTCGTAGTCGTGCTGGTGATGCGGTGTGTACCCACCCACCTCGACTTCGAAATGACGCATGTGAAAGTTCGGGGCCCTCTCGCCTGGTCCGATCAACATTCGCATTTGCGCGCCCGATGCACCTTCCATCGTCACCGGTCCCTGCTCATGCGATTCAATCGATTGCACTTTCATGATACGCGCCCCGTAGGGTGCGGCTTGCCGCACCGGATTTGAAAAATCCTTAACAGGTGCGGTAAACCGCACCCTACATCTAAACTTCGTTCGGCTTGCTCGTCCAACCTTCTGCGGCTGTCGAATAGTTGAGCAGTTCACCCGGCGAAAAATACAGCGCGATCTCCGTCTCAGCCGTCTCCGGCGCATCGCTACCGTGAATCAGGTTAAACGTTTTGCTAATCCCAAAGTCACCGCGAATCGTACCCGGCTCGGCGTCGAAACCAAACGTCGCACCCATCAGCTTGCGCGAAACGGTAATCGCATTCGGACCCGCCAGCGCCAACACCACCACCGGACCGCTGGTGATGTATTCGATCAAACCGGGGTAGAACGGCTTGCCTTCGTGCGGGGCATAATGCTTCTCAGCCAGTGACTTTTCAATCTGCATCAGCTTCATGCCCGAAAGCGTGAGGCCCTTGTCTTCAAAACGCTGCACGACGCGGCCAATCAAACGCCGCTGCACGCAGTCCGGTTTGAGAATAATCAGTGTCTTTTCCAAAACTCGCTCCTTGTCGATTCAAACGGGCGAAGCAAATCCGCTCGCCGACTCGTATGTACTGTAGAATCCATGCCCGATTCGACCCGTAAAACGCAGCAAAAAGCGAGTCGTCGGGCCGGTAATCTAGGAGTTGCCGATCAAAGGGTCAACCCAGCCACTCGCACATGAGCCAAACGTGGATCGACAGTGGGATTAAGGCGTTATTCCGGCTTGATGCGGCTGCGAAGCTCGGCGACGACCTGCTCCGGCGTCACCCCGTCAGCCACCATCTTGACGCAAAGATGATACAGCACATCGGCGCATTCCCAGCGAAGGTTGTCCCGGTCGGGCGAGGCGATCACTTCTTCGATTTCCTCACGCAACTTGCCGGCAAGAAGTTCCGGATCGGTCAACAGCTTCTGCGTATAGCTGAGTTTGTCGATTTGGGTGAGCGATGCAAAGCGATCTTGAAGCGTTCGATGAACTTCGACGCAAGTATCGAAAGTTCGCGGTCCGAAACAAGTCGGCGATCCGGTGTGACATGTCGCGCCAACCTGCTCCACACCAAACAGAATCGCGTCGCGGTCACAATCGAAACGAGCCGACACCAACCGCTGTGTGTGGCCCGATGTTTCCCCCTTGCGCCAAAGACTCTTGCGCGATCGCGACCAATAGCATCCCACGCCTTCCGAAAGCGCCAAACGCAGCGATTCCTCGTTGCTGTAGGCCAGCATCAGCACATCGCCCGAACGCGTATCCTGCACGATCGTCGGAATCAAGCCAGCCCCATCGAACTGGACACTTTGCACCCAGGCATCCGCAAGGTTTAACTTGTCTTCATAAAGTGCCCGACCCACCTGCGCACCAAAACCGGCTCGCACCAATTCCGCAACATCTTCAGCATTGCGAATCCCGCCGGCAACTATGATTGGCACATCCACAATTTCGCGAAGTCGCGTCGCCCGTTCAAGATCAACGCCAGCAAGCATCCCCTCGCGCTCAACCTGCGTGAACAGGAATTCGCTGCAATAAGGGGCAAGCTCCTTTGCCCGATCAAAAAGATTCGCCTGCGTGTCGCGCGACCAGCCGGAATCAACAATTTGGTCCCCCTTGGAATCGATGGCAGCCACCATCCACTCACGCGGGAACTGTCGCAGAAACTCCACCGACGCCATCGTACCGACGACCACTCTCTGCGCACCGCGTTTGATCCAGTTTCGCACGTCTTCAGCACTGCGAATGCCACCACCCACCCGGCACTGCGCCACCTGGCAACACGCCTCGATCAAATCGACATTACTCCCCTTGCCCATCGCCGCATCGAGATCGACGACCGCCACCGGCCCATACCGGTTGAACGTCGCAGCCAACTCGACCGGGTCGCGCTCATCAGTGAGCAACAACTCGCGTCCCTGGCGAAGCTGCACGGCTTTTCCGCCGACAATGTCTATACTTGGAATAATCACAACCGCACCTCAACCCCCTCGTTTTGCAGCAGTTTCTTCACATAGTTCGGCGTCGTTGAACCATCATGAAAAATCGATGCCGCCAACCCCGCATGGGCCCGCGTTTGTGTAAACAGTTCGACAAAGTCTGCAGCGCTGCCAGCCCCGCCCGACGCAATCACCGGAACGGGCACGACATCGATCACACTTTCGACCAACTCCATTGCAAACCCACTTCGCGCACCATCGGAGTCCACCGAATTCAGCAAAATCTCACCGACGCCAAGTGCGACCGCTTCGCTCGCCCAATCGCACACATTGCGATCGGTCACTTCGCGCCCGCCATGCGTCGTAACTTTCGCATCGCGACCCTGCCCCAGCGCATCGATCGACAACACAACGCATTGATTGCCGAATTGACCGGCCAACTCTTCGATAAGAGCGGGTCGCTGGACCGCGGCAGTGTTGATGCCAATCTTGTCAGCTCCGGCCCGCAACAATTCCTTGGCATCGTCCACACACTTCACGCCACCGCCAACGGTGAATGGAATAAAAAGCACCTTCGACAATTTGCGAACCAGCTCAATCAACAACGGGCGATCCTCAATCGATGCAGTCACATCGAGAAAGCAAAGCTCGTCTGCACCCCCGTCCATATACGCCTTGGCCCGTTCAACCGGATCGCCGGCATCGCGCAGATTCTTGAACGCCACACCCTTGACCACACGGCCGCCACGAACATCGAGGCATGGAATGATTCGCTTGGCTAACATCGAGCGAACCTTTCAAGCAAACCCAACCCTGCGTCGCCGCTTTTTTCCGGGTGAAACTGTACGCCAACAACGTTGTCGCAACCAACGACTACACATACATCCAGAGTGCCACAGTCTGTCACTGCCAAACGCTGTTCGCTGATCGTCGGTTCGCAAACGTAACTGTGGGCGAAATAGAAGTGCGCTCCTCCCAAATCGCCGATCATCGCTGACGGCTGACCCGACCGCACCCGATTCCACCCCATGTGCGGAACCGTCTCGCACGTTAACCGCTTGACGCAACCGGGAATCAACCCAATCCCAGCCAACCCCGGCGCTTCTTCGCTCGACTCCAATAGCAGTTGCGCACCAAGGCAGATACCTAGAAGCGGTTTGCCTGACTGAGCGAACAACGTCACGCGCTCGGATTGCCCGGATCGCATGAGCGTTTCCATCGCCGATCGAAAGTGCCCCACGCCCGGAAGAATCACCCGATCGCACCGCTCAAACGCATCGCCAGAATCGATCAGCGTCCACGCCAAACCGAGATGATCCAGTGCGTTACCGAGGCTCTGCAGGTTCCCGGCTCCATAGTCTACGACACCGATCATAGCGAACTTCCCACGCACTCGGCGCAGTCTCGCAGCCACGATTCGCAGTCCGCCAGCGTCGGCGCCATGAGCTTCGTCATATCGCTGTCTGCGATGCCATCGCGATCGAGTTGAGGAGCCAAGCCCGAATCGATATGAACGTATGACACGCGCAGTCCAAGGTCGCGTGCGCGGTGGGCGGCTTCAAAATCTGCCGGCGCATCACCGACGTAAACCACGTCGCATTGCTCGTCGTCCGGAGGGCGCGTTTCATTTTCGCACACCTGCAGCGCCGCATCAAAACCCATCACCGCACAAAGCAGGGGAAATGAATGCGGTTTTCCCATCGCTTTTTTGCCCGTGCATGATTCCGCACGAACGACTTGGTCATAGGTCGCGATGCGCTGACGATCAAAAAAGTCCAACACACCAAGCTGCGTCATCGGCTTAACAATCTCAGATTCAGCCCGCGACGTACATACGCCCAAAATAAATCCGCAATCCTTTAGTCGCGAAAACAATGCCTGCAGTTCAGCCTCTGGCAGCACCGGTAACTGTCGGGTGAAATCCCAATCAACCTCCACAGCCCGCTCGAAAACCTGCTGAAACTCTGCAATGACCTGTTTGAAGAAATCGCCATCGCGTTCAATTCCGAATTGCTCAAGCGGGTCGCTGGCTTCGGTTGCGCGCCACTGCCGTTCCATGCCCTCAGCCAGAGACGTCGCGAACAAATCAAAATCGCCAAGACGCAGCCCCTCGCCAAGACCTGCCAGGCACGCTCCATCGTCCGCCGCCCGTATCATCACCGCCGTCAAGTCCCAATTCGAATTGCAACCGCGCCCCTTGGTGATCGCCTGCACGCGAAACTCAGACAAACACGTTTGACTCAATTCCGCCCATTCCTCTGCATCGGCACATTCCAGATCGAACCGAAGCATCATGGTCACAAGCGCCGTGTTCCAATATGGCATCTCGTCCATGAACACACCGTCAGCATCAAGAATGAGCAGTGGGTTTCGCCGCATGATTTCTTCCACCGCCATTATCCAATCGCCTTCGTTTCGTATCGTGGCGGGCCAGCCAACCCGCTGCCGTCGCCCGACAGACGAACGGCTGTCCCTAACGCTGTACCGACCGCATCACCCAATGCCCGAAAAACCACTTCGTACAAGTGGTGCAGGTTCGTCGCAGCCCTCACCGAAATGGCGACCGTCGCGCCGCTGCCCAACGCGAATCCGTCGAGAAACTGTCGCAAGTTCGTACCGTAACACCGGCCAACCTGTGCACCATCCGCGTCGTACCAAGAATCAACATAGCCATCGACATCAATGCCCGGTTCTACATTCCACGAACATCGCGGGCGCGACTCCAAACTGATTTCGACCGATGCGGCTGCGTCATCCATCACGCCCGCAACCGACGATCGCCCGGCAATACCGACCGACGCCGTGCGTTCCTGAGCGATGGTCGCCACCCCCGCACCGAGCAACTGACCCATGTCTTCGCAAAGCACATGATCAAACTGCCACGAACCTGGCCAACCCGTCGACGCGGCTGCAATGCTGATTCCTGCACCGCGCGAAAAATGATCGACGAAGTGCGAGAGCAACCGGTTGGGAATATCCAGCGAATCCGTCGAACCGGTGCGCGGCGCGAGCTTCAACGAAAACTCCGTCTCTGCCGTTCGCCGCGAAACCTCGATCGGTGTAAATGTTTGAGTCATTGCTATTCAACCTTGTGTTCGGATGCACTTTCTAAATCTATGCCCAGTTCTCGACCGCAAGATGGTGCGCACTGAAACCTTCATCCTGACTCATCACCGAGACGACTGGAGAAATCGACTTAAACCCATCGCGATTCACCTTGCCCACTGACGAACGCTTGAGAAAATCAAGCACCGAAACGCACGACCGCGTCACCGCCCGCCCACCCGTTGGCAATATCGCATTCAAACCCATCGCATAGTTGCCGAGGCTGATGATCGGATAGTCACCAATTAATATTTCCCCGGCATTGCGAATCGACATGACGATCTCGTCACCCCGATCCGACATGATCGCCAGGTGTTCTGGCGCAAACGCGTTGACGAACGCCACCGACGCATCGAGCGATTCGGTGACTACGATCCCGCCGTTTTCACCAAGCACTTGCGACGCAAACGCCTGGCGCTGCGGGCTCATTTTGCTCATGTTGACTTCGACCGCCTCCGCAACGCGGCGGGCAAACGATTCATCATGTGTCACTAACACAGCGCACGAGTTCTCACCATGCTCGGCTTCGATGAGCAGATTCCATGCCGCATTATTCGGATCAGCCCCCGCATCGCAAAGCACGACCGACTCACTCGGACCTGCCGGCGGACCGGGGTCGATCCGATCGCTCAACAAATGGCGGGTAGCCGACACATACACATTGCCCGGTCCGACGATTTTTACACACGGTTCAATCGATTCCGTACCGAACGCAATCGCAGCCACCGCCTGCGCACCACCGATTCGGTAAATGCGGTCTATCCCGATCAACTTTGCAGCCACCAGCGTCGCATCATCGACTCGCCCATCGGGTCCGGGCGGCGTACACACCACAATCCGCCCAACACCCGCCACGACAGCCGGCACGCCGAGCATGCACATCACCGACGAGAACGCCCCCCGCCCGCGCGGCACATACAAACACACCGAATCAATCGGCGTCCATCGATCGCCACACCAAACCCCCGGTTCAACTTCCATCATCGGTTCAGCCGAAGGCAATTGGGCTGTATGAAATCGGTTGATATTGCGGATCGCATGGGCAAGCGCCTCGCGCATGTCGGCATCAAGGTTTCGGTCGGCTGATTCAATCTCGTCCTGACCGACAACGAACCCACGCCTCGTCAAATCAACCCCGTCAAAACGTTGTGTGTATTCGTAAAGTGCATCGTCACCGCGCGTGCGCACATTCTCGATCACTTCACGGCAGACGTCCGCAGCTTCGCGCGCCGACGTTTCGACCCGGCGAATACCGTCAGGAATCACATTGTCCTGCGCGCGGTTGTCTAGAATGCGAACCATGGCGAATTACTCTCGAGTCAGTGTGGAGAGTCAGGCGACGACTTTCTGAACGGCTGTCTGAAGGACATCGGTCGCGCCAGCCCGCAGCACCGCGGGCAACACTTTGGGCACGTCGCTGCGGAGAATAGCCACCCGCACAGCAAACCCGCCGTTGCCCCGAAGCGGCTGGACCGTTGGCGACTTCATCGCCGGCAGCAATTCAATCACGCGATCAATTGCTTCGGCGCTGACGTTCATATCGAGCAGCACACGCCTACGACCTTCAAGCACACTTGAGATTAACATGACAACTTCGTCGATCACTTCGCGGCAGGCTGGGTTGTTGACCGCGTCCTTGCTCGCAATCAGCCGGGTGCTTGACTGAAGAATCTCGTCGATCACTTCCAATCCATTGGACCGCAGCGCCGAGCCGGTGGCTGTGTTGTCCACGATCAGGTCAGCATCCTCGGGCGGAAAAACCTCGGTCGCGCCGTAGGTTCGCAAGTAGCGGTATTCGCCACCCTTGCGCTCCATGTAATTGCGGGTAATGCTTTCGTACTCCGACGCCACGATGAGCGATTGTCCGTCGCGGCGACTGAACGGGTCGCTTCCTTTCGGAGCCGCCGACACCAGCTTGACTGGCAACAATCCCGTATCGAGCAGTTCTGCAACATCGGCGCCGGTTTCTTCAATCCAGTCGTGTCCGGTGATGCCCAGATCGTGCGCGCCATATTCGATCAGCTTTGGAATATTTGCGGCTTTTAAGAGTTTCACCTCAAACCGGTCATCGCTGCATGCCGGGCGATAGCCCTTGCTGTTGACGGAAATCGAAAGACCCGCGTCGGCTAACAGCGCAACAATTTCCTCCTGTTGCCGCCCCTTTGGAATCGCCAGTCTGATTTTTTGAGTTTCGCGTTTCATATGGAACCAACCATTCAAACTTCAATCCCGCGACTTCGACCGCGCCAGAACGATACGGTATCCGCCCGGGCCCTCCTTCAGCCACTTTGCAATCCGCGCTACGGTGCGCGAACTCATCCCGGTAGCCTCTTCGATCTTCCGATAGGAATCGCCATTTTCCAGCATGGAGACGACCTTCCAGCGCCGCCCCATCATGTCGAGTTCGTCATCGGTAAGAAGATCGCGAAAAAACCGCCGCGCCTCGCCGACATGGCGAAGCGAAAGAATCGCCCGCAAGAGTGCTTCGGTTTCGGCACTGCCCGCGTCAGCAGGTTTTGTTGCTACTCTTGATGTCGATGTTTTCTTTGCCATACTTTACTTTACGACAGTGTACGCTTTCTCAAAGTAAAGTCAAGCGGCGAAATAAAGTAGGGCCCGCTGTGCGGACCCTCCGTCTCGGCTACCTTGGTATGTGCGCGGAATACGATCCGCACAGCGGACCCTACATGGGGGAAAAACTAGCGAGATGACTGCGGCGGTAGAATCGGGGTGTCTGGGTGCGATGGTTCGCCCACACCGCCACCAGGCCAGCCGCGACCTCGCGATTTTTTGCGCGGTTGTGCTGGTTCGGCCTCGGTATCTTCTTCTGATTCAGCTTCGTCATCAGACGCATTCGCCAACATTTCGCCCGTCGCAGATGTGCGTGAACCTGGAGATTCCTGCTCAGGTGTTGCGTCGGCTGGCGGTCCGTTGATTTCGACCTGTCCCATCGCAAGCCCATCGGCTGATTTCGATTGGCCGGCTTCGGCGTCCGCAGAGTCGGTATCAACTTCACCGACAGCTAACGCACCGGACACGCGAATAGCCGGGTGCACGAGCCCATGATCAACGATTTGAAATTGCGGGTTGCGTGCCAACTCATCAAGTGTGACGTGAACAATCTGGCCACTGGCATTGATGACCTCAACGGTCGATTGCGCCGGGGCGATCAATCGCGGAAGGGCTACGAGCAACAACACCACCACAAAACATCCCCAAGCCGATCGGTCGGAGGTGCTGTTCTCAACTTCGTCGGAAAGCAGAAAATGCAAACGCCGACGCAGAAGGCCAGCCGAACTTGAGTCGCCAAGGATGCCCATCGAAAAACCCTTGCGGGCAAATTGTCCAGACACAACGTTCATCAATGTATTAACGTAGTCAGACGGCGCTACGCCACTCGCAACCACCTGCATATCGCAGCAGAGTTCATTGTTGATTCGAACGCGGCTATACGCCCAATGGGCAATTGGATGAAACCAGAAAAACGCGACGGTGATTGCGGCCAACATCGTTGCCAAATCATCACGCCGCGAAAGGTGAGACAACTCGTGGCGAAGCACTTGCAAGAATCGATCGCGTTCCTGCTGCGTCGGATCGCGATGTTCATTGACCCAGGGAAGCAGACTCTCTGGAATGACCACCACCGAACGCCACGCACCCAACGTCGCCGGGCCACTGCCATCCGGAGTAATGATGATTCGAGCGTTGTCAGCCACCTCAAGTTTGGGGTCGAGCACTTTGACACTCGCCGGCTTGAGCATGTACCCACGCTGCTGAGCTTCCTCAATTAGCTGATTGCTCACTGTCGCCCGACGCCAGAGGATGTAAAGCATCACGCCAGTGCCCAGAAGCCAAAGATAGGCGACGACTTTCAGGAATACTGCGCCCGAGCCGCCATCGACAAGGAGCCCGTCGTCCACACCTGGAGGCGTCAACAGATCCCCAAGGAAATTTCCGGCAGTTAAAAATGCAGGAAGATGAATCAGACCGGGGAAGAACCCCGTCATGACGGTCGCAAACGGTTTAAGCATCGCCAGCAACCAGATACGGCGGCGCCAAAGTGGAGACGTGCGGGGCCGAATCGCGAGGAGGATCGCGACCAGGAATCCGACCAACAAGAATTCCAAACTGGCAACTGCCAGTTTCGGAATCAGGTAATTAACCAGGGAGTCGTGCACTGTTGGGTATCCTGGGAGTTACAGCCCACCCAATGGTTAAGTGTTATCCGTTTACAATCACTCTCTACCCTGCGCTAGATTCCGTTCCGACACAGACATCCACGTCATAATAAAATCCAGATTGACACCATTTACGCCTGCGCGCCTTCTGATCGTTTCGTGCGGGCTTGTTCGACGATGGACTCAAGCTCACGCAGGTCACGCTCCGACAAACGATCCGTTTCCGCAAAGTGCGAAAGCATCGCCGGAACCGATCCAGAGAAAAAATCATTGACGATGTTCACAGCCCCACGCAATCCAAATCTCGCGCGAGTTACGGTTGGCGCGTAGACATTCGCACGGCCAACCCGATGTGAACCCACAAATCCCTTTCTCTCCAAAACCTGCATCATCGTGAGAACCGAAGTGTATGCCAGGTCGCGCTTGTCTTTCAGTGCCTCCTGCACCTTCCGAACAGTGACCTCGCCTTCGTCCCACACCACGTCCATGATCAAAGACTCAAGTGGCGTCAGATTCTTTGGCATTTTTGCCATATTACGGTCGCTCCAATTCAGCCATGGGGGTTACTAACCTTAATAGTATCGGCTAGTTATCGCTCAATCAACGAACTTCTCAAAAGACCGGGTCACATAAAATATTGCCTCAATCCCAAAAAAAGCTTGATTTGAATACTAAACTATATAGTATGCTTAGTAGCTGTGACGGACAAGGCGACGCAAACGACCGTGCGACACAGCTTTGAGAGAGCAAACAAAAAACACATAGCCAGTTCCTCCTTCACGAGTGATGGCACCAGCCATCACGAACCGCGTCTCCCGCCTAGAGACGTATTTGATCGGGGACCCTTCTGCGGCTTGACCACCACACACCCCCACCCTGACCCCAGCCGCAGAAGGGGAAGTTCCCCCCTATTCCCCTTCAGCAATGAGAATCCCGGTGAACTGCAGCAGCGCCTCGCGATTGTAATTTGCGTCATTCGCTGCTGGCCATAACATCCACAGCAGAAGGCAAAGCAATTTATCATTTAGCGGTGAGCACAAATTTGAAAACGAACATCATTCGCACGAAGCTTGTCTTGATTTCGTTTGGGATTTTGGTGGGCGGCTGCCATCGACCTGCCGCAGAGGTTCAACAAATGGACGTACCAGGAATCGTCAACTTAAAAACCGCCGGCGACATTTTGATTTCAGGAGCAGCCGACGAACGCGGCATCGAATACATCAGGTCGGAAGGCGTCTCTGATATCATCGACCTGCGCCGTAGCGAAGAAATCGACCCGCAATACGTCGCAGCCGTCAAGAGCGCCGGCATGAACTATCACCACATCCCGATGATGTCGAATGCCATGACGGATGAACAGGCGAAGCAATTCCTGGAGGCTATGGAGGGCATTCAAAACACGCGTGTCCTTCTTCAATGCGCGTCAGCCAACCGTTCGGGCGGTATGTTCGGTCTGTATCTTGGTGCGACCGGAAAGTGCTCAACCGAAGAGGCCCTCGCCCAGGCACAAGCTGCTGGCATGCGCCATCCGGGCCTTGCCCAATCGATTCAAACCTACCTGCAGAAGCAAGACAAATAGATCATTCTGAATGCATGTGTGAGTCTTCATCCCCGTTGCTTGAAACAACAACGACTTCGCACTCCGGAAGCGCCTTTAGAAACGCGTGGCCATATCGTTTTGTCACGACGCGCGGATCGAGAATGACCACAATGCCGTGATCGGTGTTCGCGCGGATGAGCCGGCCAAAGCCCTGACGAAACTTCAGAATCGCTTCGGGCAATTGGAACTCCATGAACGGATTCCCACCGCGTCGCCGAATTTGCTCAATCCGCGCTTCGATGGCCGGCCGATCGGGCACCGCAAAAGGCAATCGCGTCATGATGATGTTGCAAAGCGCATCACCGGGAACATCCACACCCGTCCAAAAGCTATCCGTCCCAAAGATAACGCTCCGCTCCGATTCGCGAAAACGATTGAGCAGTGTCGAACGCGGCGCTCCCTGACCCTGCACCAACAGTTCGATATCAAGGTCGCTGAAGAAGTCCGCCAGCGCTTCGGCGCACCGATTCATCAGGTCGTAACCCGTAAACAACACAAACGCCCTACCGTCACTTAGCTTGATATACTTCTCGATTCCGTCGCACACCGCCTGGGCGTAGTTTGCACTCGAAGGCTCAGGCATGTCCTTTTCGACGTAGACTTTGACCTGCTCTGCATAATTAAATGGCGAACCCAGCGACGCTTGCGACACATCGGAAAGACCGAGGCGACTCCGCATGTAACCGAATTCATCTCCCGGCTTGACTGTGAGTGTCGCGCTGGTCATCACCACGCTCGGTACCGTACTGAACAGCGTATCCTTCAGCGATGCAGCTACATCGATGGGCCGGCCATGCAGCGCAACCCTGCCATCGCGCCGATCTTCAAGTTCGACCCAATAGACCCAGTCCTCATGCTGCTGCTCGACGGCTTCTTCCAGCAGATCCGCAAAGCTGCTTACGCGATCCATGTGGGCGTTGATCTCGAAGCGGTCTTCCTCCTCTTCGATCTGGCTTCGAACGGCTCGAAGTCTGCGATTCAGTTCGCGCAGCGCATCGCTCAATGCATTGTGCACCGGCGGTGGTTCCACCAATCGCCCGTTGGAGCGCCCATGATTGCGCTGCCAGTTGCGCAGCTCGTCGAAGAATTGCTCCATAAAATCATGCGCCGCCCGCACTGCCCGCACGGCAGCATCCGCATGAAAACCCGCCAGCAAACCGCGTTTGGTGCGATCGTTGTACAAGCTCGCCAACAGGAACCGAATCTGCGAACTCGTCAAATGAATACCGAAATGATCACCCGCCACTGAATCAATCGTGTGGGCTTCGTCGAGAATGGCAAAGTCGTAATCGGGAAGCACACCTGCGCCCGCACGTCGCAAAGCGAGGTCTGCAAAGAAGAGCGCGTGATTGACGATCAGCAGTTTGGCATGTCGCGCGCGCCGCCGGGCTTGTTGATAGTGACACTTGTCGTAATAACTGCACCGCCGGCCCATGCAGTTGCCATGTTCGCTCTTGACTTTCTCCCACACCGGGTAGGGCGGAGCCACCGGCAGATCAGCCAGCGAACCGTCCGTCGTCTTATACGCCCAGTCCTCAATCTGCCAGAGCGATTCGACGTGTTCGCGTGATTGAAAGAGCAGGTCCTGTCGCCGACTGGCTTGGGCCAATCGCCGGAGTCCGATGTAATTCGACCGCCCCTTCACCAGGACAGCCGAAAACTCATCGGGCAGAACCGATGCCAGAAACGGAATGTCTTTCTCGAAGAGCTGCTCCTGAAGCGCGATCGTATGCGTCGAGATGACCACCCGGTCGCCATACTCGGTGACCCGCTCAATCGCGGGCAGCAGATACGCAAAGCTCTTGCCGACACCGGTACCGGCTTCTATGAGCAAATGCTCGCGCTCGTCAAACGCCCGAGCCACTTCTTCGACCATTTCCAACTGCTGTGGTCGAACTTCAAACCCGGGCATTCTTCGCGCGATTAAGCCTTCACTGCCAAGCGCTTCGACACATCCCATGGGCTTAACCCTCCTCGATGGAGCCCGAATTTATTTCAAGCTACTCAGTGACGGTTAAGGTCAGCGAATCCAACGCACACTCGACGTCGTCAGCCACGCCATCAAGGTAGACGAAATCCAATCGCTCAATCGTCGTACCCACCGGCGATTCAATTTCGACCATCGCGTCGTTGACCGGAACCGCAATTGCTTCGATGGGTTGCGATGTGTCGTCGTTGCTGTCAGTGAATACCACCAAAGCGGCGTCTTCGCCTTCCAAACGCCCCCAGAAGAAACGGGCTTTGACGACGTTGAGACCGGTCAGATCGATCCGACCTGGGCCCACCGAAGAATTGATCATCCACGATCGCGAACCTTCACCATAAAGCGCGGGAATCCCTCGACGAATTGCAAATCCACCGGCAAAACCAATCTCGCGGCCGTCAACTTCAAACGTCAATTCAGTGTCGTCTTCCGGAAAACCAGATGCTGCTTCAAACGTAATCGTGGTCAGTTCGGTCTCTCCGGCATTTTGACCGTCATCGCTTCCAGCGTTATCTCCACCATCATTCCCACCGTTATCGTTACCGCCGTCGTTACCGCCATCTACTCCGCCGTCATTGCCACCATTGTCGTTATCCCCATTGTCGCCGCCGTCATTGCCGCCCCCGTCATTTCCAACATCGTTGCCTCCGTTCCCGCCGCCAGAGTTGCCGTCGCTGTCAGGATTCATGTCGCAGCCCGTCAGCCCGAACAACAAGATCCCCATTCCAAACAGACGCAATGATTTTGACAGCAGTTGATTCAGCATGGTCTTCCTTTAACAATACGGCGCACCGCTGCACCCACAGCCGTTACGCTAAAATCCAATTATCTTCGTTTCAAAAAAATCAAACACCGCGACATGGCGGCGCGCATGAGTCCGATTTTCCTATCGACATCATGTCAGCGGGTTGGCGTTTTGGCAACAATCTGTAAGTGACTGGCCCGCGCCACCGCGTCGACATCACGACTCAATTTTTTCTCAATCTTCATCCACTCCATCCGATTCTTTGAGTCATCCAGCAACCCTCGAAAGTGTCGCTGGTTGAAGTTCAAAACCGTCTTGCCACGAATCTCCAACACCTCATAGCCAGCCGTTTCAAAAAGCGTTCTGGCTTCGCGCGGGGTGTATGTGTGAATGTCGAACTGCTCTTCTTTTTCCTTGGTCAGCCAGTGCGTCCTGCCCGATTTAAGAAAGTCGGCCATCTGCTTCGGCGAACCTTCCTTGAGGTAATACTCAAGCGCCCCGAGTTTGTTGTCGAGCGTCGCGATCAGGATCGAACCGGGCAGCAGTTTCTTTTTGATTTCCTTAAGCGCCCGTCCCGGTTTACTCGCGCATCCGATCGGATCACCCATTGCGACGGCAAATGAATACGCCTCGTCCGGAACGTCGCCAAGATCACACAGGTCGGCTTGGAAGAACTCAGCCCGCTGCGATCGCCCCTGCTCCTCGATCGCCAACTTCGCCTTACCGATCATCGCTCCGGAGATATCCACACACGCCACGCTGTATCCACTCGAAAGCAATTTCATCGCCCACTTACCGGTACCACACCCCAAGTCGAGCACCGGCACCGCAAGGTCGGCAGGCAGATGCGGCTTAAAATAGTCCCACGTTAAGGCGTCGTGGAACCGCCAGTAGACATCATCATAAGATGCGTCGTAGCGGCGGGCGACTCGGTCGTGATAACGCTGGACAGCTGGCTTCTTTTTGCGGCTCATAACCGGCTATTCTAATCAGCCAGGCGCGCAGTCGCCAACCACGCCGACAACTGATATAAGCCATTGTTCGTTAGCGAATTCCTTAAACATTCACGGAATCCAAAAATGGCCAACCCATCAACACCCAACGTGCGCGACTGGTCGATCGAAAGCAATGTCGAACCCACGGTGCGCGTTGGCATCATCCTCAAACAAGACGCCCAAAAATTCATCAGCATCGATATTCCGGATCACCAACACACAGTCTACGCCGACGGATTCAGCCTCGGTGATTTTGAGAAGACCAACATACGCCTTGCATTGTCAGGCGGGCAACTCGCGGTTACGGCTGGCGATCAAACCATTGCCGTCGAGCAATCCGTCAAGATCGAACCGAAAACCGCCAGCACGTCATCAGAAGACGCCATGATTGTCCACGACATCGTTGCGGGCCGAGGGTTTCATTGGCAGAAACGCTGTGACCAGTCGCTCGCCGGGGCGGCTGAAATCTTCGCTGAACGCACGTCGCTGATTCTCATCAACACGCTTCCGCTCGAAACGTATCTCGCCGGGGTCATCACTGCCGAAATGAGCGGCGCTTGCCCGGTGGAATTCCTCAAAGCCCAATGCGTGGTGGCTCGGTCGTGGCTGCTTGCAATGTCGGAATCCAAACACGATGCTGATCCATTCGACCGTTGCAACGACGATTGCTGCCAGCGCTATCAAGGCATCGCCAACACAAGCGGTGCAGCGTGGAGGGCAGTCGAGGAATGCCGCGGCATGGTTCTGCTCGACAACGACAGAAACGTCGTCGATGCGGTGTATTCAAAAAACTGCGGCGGTATATCTGAAACGCCAGAAAGCGTCTGGGGCGAAGCCAAACCGTGCGTCGAATCGATCTTCGACACGAGCGACCTTTCATCATTCGCATCACTAGCGCCCTCGACCGAACAAGGTTTCGACGCTTATCTTCGAGCAGGCGATCAACTTGCCCCGCACGTTTATTGCAGCCCCAGCTTCGTACCGCCCGAAGTTCATTCAAAATACCTGGGCCACGTTGACGAACCTGATAATTATTATCGATGGTCGGTCACGCAGACGCGCCAAGAACTCGAGCAAGGACTGGCCAAGCGCGTCGATCAACTTTCTACGATGGCCCAGCTAAACGACGTGACCGCTACCCTTCGCGGGGTGTCGGGCCGAGTACAAACGCTGCTTGTCGAATGGTGCGACCATGACGGGGAATTGCACGAAACACTCATCGATCGCGAGTACAACATCCGCCATGCCTTACATCCACGATTTCTATACAGCAGCGCATTCGCCATCGAATCGATTCGCAACGACACAGGCGAATTGGAGTCGGTTACGCTAAACGGTTTGGGCTGGGGACATGGTGCGGGATTGTGCCAGATGGGGGCGCTGGGCATGGGCCTAGCGGATAAGCAACTGGCTGAAATCCTGAGCCATTACTTTCCGTCCGCCACGCAATCCCAAGCGTACTAAATCGCCCTAAATTCAGACGTGACAATGCACCAATGTCGTCTTTCCCGCGCACGCGGGAATCCAGCGGAAAAGCCAAGTCGGTCATGATGAATTCACTATTCCCATACTGCGATGGGATGACGAGAAAAACACCGCGCTTGGCTTGAATTCGCCATGAGGGTATGTGCGCAAAAAAACCGCACCATCGTTTGAAGGCGCGGTTGGAATGCGATTCTTGATTGATCTTGGTTAAACTGTACGAACGCGATTAGGTGCTGGTGTAAGGAAGCAGGGCCATGAAACGGGCTTGCTTGATCGCTTCCTTAAGCGCTCGCTGTTCTTGAGCGCTGGTGCCCGCACGCTTGCGGGTCATCATCTTGGCGCTGGTCGTCATGAACTTGCGCAGCAGATCAACTTCCTTGTAATCAACAACGGGGCCTTCCCAATCCTTACCCCGGCGATTCGGGAACCGATGGGCTGTATGAAAGCCGAACTTCTTCTTGTCTCCACCACCACCACCGCCGCCATCATTGTCGTTGCGCTTGTTGAATGCCATATCCGTCAATCACCTAATATTGCGCCAGCCGATTGCTATTCAGCGGCATACACCAAATTTTCAAGGGGCTTACCAACGCCACCCCATTCATCACAAGATACCGTTAATCACAGTCTCAGTTCTTGGCCGAGTCCATCACCCGTCGGAAATCGCCTTCGGCAACCACTTCGGACTCATCGATCAACATGATCGGAATCCCATCGCGAACCGGATAGCGGCGACGGGTTTTCTCATCCGTCGAATACAGCCATCCGTCATGCAAAACCAACGATGCGTGCGACTCCGGGCATGCCAGGATCTCAAGCAATTCTTTGTCGATCGTTTGACCCATATTCCATGATCTCAACAAACACGCAAATGTGGCGGTTCTCACAGCGAGCCCAGCAGTTTACAACACTGCCGCGAATGTGACAAGATAAGCAGCCGCACGATCTTCCTGTGACACAAACACCTGCATCATAAGAATTTACAGCAAATCACCAAGCTTCCGCCGGAGCAGCTTTCCAGTGGCTCCGTGCGGTAACTCTTCCAAAATGTGAATTTGCTTGGGCACCTTGAAGTTGGCCAGTTTCTGACGGGCAAAATCGCGAAGCTCGACTTCCGTCGCAGACTCGCCTTCCTCGAAAGTCACGAACGCCACTGGAACCTCGCCGCGACTGGGGTCCGATTGCCCGATCACGCCGGCTTCTGCGATCGCCGGGTGCATTTCCAGGACCGATTCAATCTCGCGCGGGTGAACATTCTCGCCGCCCACGATAAGCATCTCTTTGATCCGCCCGGTGATGTAGATGAATCCGTCGTGATCAATTCGTCCAGCATCACCGCTCTTAAACCAGCCGTCATCCGTCAGTACCTTCGATGTCGAATCCGCATCGCGATGATAACCCTTCATCACGTTCGGACCCTTGATACAGATTTCGCCCTCAGCCCCCTTGGCGACTTCGGCCCCGTTCTCGTCAAAGATTCCAATCTGGACATTGCGGATCGGTTTACCAATGGACCCGTCGCGCAACTTGTCGGGAAGTTCAAGCGTACAGACCGGTGACGTTTCGGTCAGCCCGTAACCTTGCAAGAGTCGCGCACCGAAGCGCTCTTTGAAACCCTTAAAGATGTTCTCGGCCAAGGGTTCCCCGCCACTTCCCAAAAGAAACACATTCTTGAACAAATCCTTTGGAGCCGATTTCAAACGCAGCAGCGCCCCATGCATGCTGGGGATGGCCATGAATACGGAAATATTCTCTTCCACAATCGCCTTGGATATCGCCACCGGTGAAAACCTCGGTATGCAATACGACGACGCACCCGCCGCGACAGGCAAAAGCGCCGAAACCGTCAAGCCAAACACATGAAATGGCGGAAGACAATTCAATAACCGATGCCCGGGCACAATACCCGCCGACGCGACCATGTCCTCACTGTTCGACCGCAGATTGCGGTAACTCAATTCGACGCCTTTGGGCAGGGCTGACGTTCCCGATGTAAACAACAAGACAGCCGTATCATCAGGCTCAACCACCGGCAATGGCGGTGTGCGTTTTAGGGCAAGCGTTGCGAACTTGCGTTTGATCGGTAGTTCATCGAGATAGAGCGTGCGAATCCCCAACCCATCGCAAAGCGGTTTGAAGTGCGACACCGACAATATCAGGTCAAGATCAGCCCGCTGGGCCAGCGGCGAAAGTTCATCGGCAGCCAACAGGAAGTTCAGCGGTACCATGGTCCGCTTCGCCCACCACACGCCAAACATGCAGCCGCTGAACATGGCGCTGGCTGGCAGAATGATGCCGACCTTGTCGCGATCGGTATGACTTTCAACATAGTCCCGGATCACGCGCGACAAACCCACCAACCGCTTGTATGTCAGGCGAATCGATGCGTCGGCGACGGCAGGCTCGCTACCGTGCTTCTTCGCCGTTTGCATGAGCATGTCAATCAACACGGGAATTCACCTCGGTCAAACCGGATCGTTGCCATTCAGCCAATTCAATGCAGATCGACAATAAGACTTGCGAATCATCGTGTCCATCGGCATCATAAAGAGAGAATCCACACGCTGCCGTCAAGAGGATTCTACGCAGCGTGAAAGCAAATTGAACCCATTCCAGAAAGCAGGTCAAGAATCATGGCAAACGCAAGGATGAGTTTGCTCATACTCACCGGATGGATCGCATGTATCGCCGGCTGTCAGCAGCTTCCACCAGAGGCCATCCAACAGATCGAACAAGCCCGGGGCGAATTGCAACGTCGCAATTACGTGAAGTGCGAACAGATTCTCAACCCGGTCATCGCATCCCATCAAACCAAAGATGACATTGCAGAAGCCCTGTACATGCGTGGTCAGTGTCGCCTGATGAAGGATCGGCGACGGATGGGCGTTCGCGACTTGACCACCGCCCAAAACATTGCCCGCGAAAAACGCCTCAAGGCCTGGATCGAAGTCCAGCTTGCCAATGTCGCGTTCGACGACGGTTCCTATCCACAAGCGCGTGAACTGTACGAATCTGCGTTGCCCAATTTGCCCGACAGTCCACCGACCGATCAGGTGATGCATCAACTGGCGATGGCCTGCGAACGAACCGGTAATCGCTCCGAATCAACGCGCATACTTGGCGAGCTGGCGCAGAAATTTCCGGATTCAACCTACGCTGCGAAGAACCGTGGACGCACGACGACTCCGACAACGACCAAACCGCGCTATCGCAGCAACGTCAGACCGACCAGCCAAACAACCCGTGTCGTGAGTCGATCAGCCACCCCACAAACTTCACCCAACGGGCGCTTTGAAATCCAGTGCGGTGCCTATGCGCGCATCGAGCACGCCCACCAAGCGGCCGCCCGCTTGCGACAGAACGGCATCAATGCCCTGGCGATTCCTGAATCGCGCGGCGCCGGAGCCAAGCATGTCGTTCGAGTCGGCAAGTACGACACCTATCGCGAAGCAAGCCGCATGCTCGCCCGCGTCCGCAAGTACCACACTGATGCGTTCATCGTCCGCTGATATTGGCAACCAGCGCGACCACCCTGACTGAACGTCAGATTCCGCAATCCGTCAGCCACCAGCATAACGTCCGATATTATCCACCTCTCGGACGACTGGCTGGCGTTTATGGAATTTTCGCCAACGTGACACACCCGTCCGACCTCGTCCGATACTCCTTTGCGTAACAATTTTCGAGTGCGATTCCGATAGTACTAAGTGAGTGCGTGTCACTCGATCTCGGAACTGCCCAAGGAGAAGCACATGCGCGCAAAGACCCCGCCGCATACGTCTACAAAGCAAGGCCCCGCACAGCTTGGCGACATCGAACGCAACCGACTTCCGGGACTGCTTAGAGACTATTTCGCCAGCAAGAACCACTTGCGAAAAGGCATTTGCTTACTCAATGCCGGCGCTTACGAGCAAGCTGTCACCGAACTGTCTGCCGCTTCCAAGCTAAACCCCGACGACAAGAATCTGCCCGCGTACCTCGTCGGCGCATTGGTAGGTAGCTCGAACCTCACGCAGGCGGCGGCGATCACCGCGCAATACCTCGACCAGCATCCCAAGGATGTTAATGCGATCATTCGACTCGCGCTCGTGCGATTCAAAGCTGGTAAGCACAATGAAGCAATCCGCACATTGCGCAACGGCGTGCGCGCCAATGCCGACAGCGCTGAATTGCACTTCCAACTCGGAACCATGCTCAGCGCCGTTGACCAAACCGAAGAGGCTGAACTGCGCTTTACCCAAGCACTCTCGATTCAAAAAGACCATGCCGATGCCTTGGTGTCACAAGCCATGTGTCGCGGTGTTGCGGGAGATATGACCGGCGCACTTCGCAGCCTCGAAAAAGCGCAGAAAGCGCGGCCGTCCGATGCAAACATCGCGCTGCTGCTCACCCACGCTGCGAAAGCCAACTCAACCGAAACCAAAGGCGCTGGCGTGTGGGCTGAGATGCCCGATGAAGAAGATGCCCACTGCAACGCTGCCGACCTCGACGTCCTGAGCAAAACTATCGAGACCGATCCCGAATTCGCTGAAGCGTTCTTCGAAATCGATGACGACGATGTCAATGATACGGTCTACCAGATGCTCGTCGCCGTCCTGATGCAAGCTGTTCAGCGTAGCCCCCAACGTGCGCGATTGCACTACCTCTGCGGAGCGGCGCTCGCTCGCCTAAATCGTTCCGACGACGCCATTGCTGCCGTCGAGCAAGCTGTCTCGATCGACCCGCGCTACGTCAAAGCGCTGATCCTGCTCGCCAAACTTTACGAATGCAGCGATCGCCCGCGCGATGCAGCCAGCCGCCTCGAGCAAACTATTCTGCTTGGTGCGGAATACGCCGACACCTATTACTTGCTGGGCAATCTCTACTGCGACTCCGGCCAAATTGAACGCGCTCGCTGGGCGTACAATGAGGCGCTGCGCATCAACAGTGATTACGAAGCCGCCCGCAGGGCGCTCGACACCCTGGCGGCATAACGTCCGCGAACTTCGACAAAGCGAACACGCATGTCTTATTTGCTCGAAATCGTAGGTCGCGGTCTGCTGGCTGAGTTGGCGGCTGCCTTTCGCGGTACGTTCGTCGATGATGGTGTCATCGAAACAGCCACCCTAAAGCAACTGGCGAAACTCCACCCCACCGACATCCATCACTTAAATCGATTCGGTGTGCGCCTGCTGCGCGAAAACCTCGCCGTCGAAGCATGCACCGCGTTCGAACAATCGCTCGATCAAAATCACTCGGACATTACCGCAATGCTCGGATTGGCTTGCGCGTACGACGAAGTCAATCGACTGCCCGACGCCATCGAAGCCCTGCGCGATGCAGCCGCCACCCAGCCCAACGAGTCATCTATCGTATTCGCCCTAGGGTTCTGCGTTGAAAAATCCGGCGACATTGAAGAAGCGCGAACGTTGTATCTGGAAGCGGCAGAGTTGGCGCCGGAACTGCGCAACGCTCACGAACGCCTCGGCGCGATCCACCTGCGCTTGGGCAATATCGACGAGGCCATCGATCATTACGAACAACTGTGCTTTGCCGAACCGGGCGACATCAACCTGTCACTCGCGCTGGCCAACCTGCACATGAGCGCCGGTAACTACCCCGAAGCCATTCAGCGATATCAGTACGCTTTGACCATCGATCCCGACAACTGGGAAGCGGCTGACGAAATCGTGCAGGCATTCGAACAAACCGGACAGTTCGACGAGGCCATCGTTCACCTGCAGAATCTCATCGCCGAACAACCCGGGTTCGCCGACCATCACGTTCAACTAGGCGACATCTACTCGAAGAAGGGCGACTCGGCGCGGGCGATGGTTCAATATCGCCAAGCCAGCAAGCTGAACCCCGACTACCTCGAAGCTCACGTCAAGATCGGCACGCTGCACCTGCGCGATGGCAATCACCTGGAGTCGGCAAAGGCGTTCAACAGCGCTGTCGAACTCAATGATCGCCTGCTGACCGCGTACGTTGGACTCGGAATCGCCCAACTGCAAAATGACGAACCCGAAGAAGCCAACGCCACCTTCGAGATGGCCTCCGGTGTTGAACCCAACAGCACCATGCTCTTTGGAGAAATCGCCCGCCTGCAACTCAAAGCGTCCATCGGTGGACAAATCAACAAGTACCTAGGACCAGAGCAAGCCGCCCAACTTGAAACCGAACAAGAGGAACGCGGCGCCACGATCGACCTCGTCAACCATCAAGTGCAGCGCTACGAAAAAGCGATCGAACGACATCCGACGTACGCCGACCTGCATTACCGACTCGGCTTGCTCCTGCGCCACCAGGGCCGGCGCGACGAAGCGATCGACGCCTTCCACCGCGCCTTGCAACTCAACCCCAATTATGTGAAGGCGTACATCAAACTCGGACTCGCCTACCGAGAAGCCGGCAAGGACGAGACGGCGATCGACACATTCAAACGAGCACTAACGCTCGATGCCCGTGCCGTCGAAGTGTACTACGAACTCGGACTGATTTTCTCCGACTGCCAGAACTTCTCGCTATCAGTCGAGTACTTCGAGCAAGCCGTCCGCTGCGAACCCAACAACGTAGAGTTCCGCGCCAACCTAGCCCTAGCCCTCCAGGACATGGGCCTGCTAGACCGAGCCAACGCAGCATGGCAATCCCTATCCGAAATAGCCCCAGACACCCAAAAAGGCCGCGACATCCTCGTCGAAATCGGCAAGAAGCGGTAAACCAATCGAACCCGCCAACCAGCCTGAAATCGCCGAAATCGAGCCTGAAACACGCACTTTCTTGACATGTACGGCAAAATGCCGTATGATTCAATAAATCAATTATGCATTGGGGCTGTTATGATCAAGCAGAAGAAAACCAAAACCGCTCGACTGGAAGCCCGACTACCCAGGACCGTCTACGCGCTTTTGCAACGAGCCGCCGAGGTTGAAGGACGAAGCCTCTCGGATTTCGTGGTCTCCGCAGCCAAGGAAGCGGCTGAACTCACCATCGCCCAGCGCGAACTGATGGACCTTACATTCGAGGATCAGGATCGCTTTGCGGCTGCCCTACTTGAACCCCAACCGCTCTCACCCGCATTGAAGCGCGCAGCCGCCGCACATGACGATCTCATTGAACCATCGTGACGCGACCGTTCCGCATTGAGGCGCTTGATCCCAAACGCGATCGCAAAGGATTTGATTGCGGCGTCGAACCCTTGGACAACTATTTTCAAGTAAGAGTTGGCCAAGACATCCGCCGCCGAGTCACGGCTTGCTACGTCGCCATCGACAACGCAAACGAGCATATCGCCGGTTACTACACGCTCGCAGCATACGGCGTCACAATCACCGACCTTCCCGTCGAAGTCATCAAAAAACTGCCGCGATACCCAACCATACCAGCCGTCAAAGTCGGCCGCCTCGCCGTAGACCAAGACTACCGAGGCAAAAAGCTAGGTGGTGCAATGCTATTCGACGCAATCAAACGAACCTGTAACTCTGGCATAGCAGCATACGCGCTAATCGTCGATGCCAAGGATAACAACGCAGTCGCATTCTACAAACACTTCGGCTTTCAACGCTTCAAAGATCAACAACAAACGCTATTCATTCCGATCGATGCCGCATTGAAGAAGCTGACCGAAAAGTAAATGGGCACATACTGGTGCAAAACAGACCCGTAACGCAAGAAGGACACTTCGCATGACCAATGCCTTATTGCCAGTCATGAGAAGTGTCCTCCGATATTGCGGGCGATTAATTGGCACTCGTTTTCAATTCATCAAACGCTTGCAGACTACGGCCCACCGAGGAACGTTGACAGCACCGCCCAGTCGGCTACGTCGATGTCTTCGTTGGGTAGGGCCAGGTTGCCACAACTGCATCCCGTTTCCTGGCCTCTGCCTGTACCGAAGCAAGCCGTGAATGCGGACATGTCAACGAGATCCCAGTCGCCGTCGCCGTCGTAATCACCCGGGGTGATGCACGCATTCGTATCGATACCCCATATTTCTACATCGTCGATATTCCAACCGTGGTACGTCACCGAACCGTCGGTGCTGCCCATCGTCCAGCGAATCTGCACGTTGGCTTCACCATCGGCGACGTCTGATATGTCGTACGTTTGCAGCGACCAGGCGCTTTCGTTCAGCGACGAACCGCTGTGCTCCCAGATTGAAACCCACGTCGAACCGTTGTTGGAAATCTCCACCTCGGCATGATCGTATGTCGACGACTCGACACCCAACCACCTTTGGAAGCGAAGTTCGGCGCTGGCGACGTTTGAACAATCGATCGACGTCGTCGTCAAATGCTGCTGCGACATATTGTTGTCGTACTCGCCGGCTAGATTAAATCCGTAGACATTTACACCGGTGAACCCGCCCGTGGGATCGCCATCAATCGCGAGCGGCTTGCCGTGTTCCCACATGTCCTCGGTCGTCCAACCCGGATCGGTGTCGAGCGGCCAGGAGTAGATCGCTGCCGGTCCACCCACCAGAACTTCAACAGTCGCCGCCGTCGAATCGCCACCATCGGGCGCGACGCCGCCATCATTGGCGATAAACGTAAACGAATCCAAACCGGAGTAGCCCGGATTGGGCGTGTACTCAACCTGATTGCCCCCACCAACCATCGTGTAAGGCAAGTCGCCCAACACGATGACATGGTTGTCGCCGCTGTCGCGCAGTTCACCCGTCGGAAGCGTCTCAATCCGAATCGTCATCGTTGCCGGCGGATCGGGCAAGCCGTCATCGCTGGCATCGAGGTCAATCGTCAGCGGCGTGTTCTGCTCGGTCAACAGCGACTCACTTGAAACAAACGGAGGACGCGGCCCACACGACCCCACGCCAGACAAGTCAGTTTCGAGGAAGTCAGGATCAAGCCCGGTTCCGCCCGACAACCCGGTGATGCAATCGCCGACATCGATCTGCAAATAACTGATCGTGATTCGTCCGTCGTAAAACATTTCGATCTGAAAGGTGTTGGAGTTGCTTGTTGACCGTTCCGGCACCGCGTCGTACGTCACGATAGCGCGATCAGCCAGCGATTTGTAGCTCACGGTTCCGCCATCACCCGGGTCGAGATCGTCCCACACTGCCGCCACGCGCGGTTCGCCAAAATGCTCGGCGAATGTTTCGGTGTAGTCGCCGTCCGAAGCATCGAACGTCAGGTTACCGTTGGCGTTGATGTACACCGTCGCGTGCGCGGTTCCGTAAAGCATGACCGGCTGCGTCGGTGTGAACGGGGAGTTGCCATCGTCCGTAAGCGACACACTCGTACCACCGGCAGGATCGGTCGGCAGCGCCACGATCGGTTCAATGCACACGTCGTAGAAATCAACCGACGCATTGGGCGTGAACGTGATCGTGCTGTTTTGAATATCAATACCCGTCGTAAACTGTTCGCTGAAGAAGTCAGGAACCTCGGGTGTCGTAAAGCTATAACACGAACCGCCATTGTCATCGGACGCACTGTTGCTAGCTTCATCCGTCGCCGCCAGCGTGAAAAAGTACGTCGTGTCATCGACCAGCCCGGTCAGCCCGAACGAATGCGAAGTCGCCAGCCCGCCGGAACTTGACTCGGTCAACGCCCCGCACGACAAACCGTAACTCACCGACCCAAAGCTCGACTCATCGGTGTCGAACGAAAGCGCCGCATCGCGCGGATTCACCGCACCAACCTGCACATTGCTGATCACCGGAGGCGTGCAATCGACCACCGCGTCGTCCGTCACGACCACATTCACCCCGCCATCGCCATCGTCGGCATCGATATACGTCACCGTCAGCGAATCGCCCGCCGTTACATGAATTACGCCGACCGCATCGGTTGTGCTAAATCCGATCGTCGCCACAAACGCAGCACTAGCCGCCGCCGTCTCGGTGAGTAGCAGCGTCTCGCCACCGGCTTCTGTGCTGGACGCGACATCCACGCTGACCGTCTCGATCACCAGATCATCGGTATTCAACCCGCAATCGATCACGGTCACGCGGGCTTCGCTTTCGCACGCATACTTGGACCGATCGAACCGGGCGATACCGGCATCGCTGCAATTGACCAGCACCGGGTTGGCCGCCACCGAGAACGGCTGCGGACCCTGGGGCACATTGAAACCGACAATATCGACACGCCAGGCACCGGCCATCGGGCTTGCCGCGAAGACCTGCTCAATGTTATTGATGTGATCTTCCTGGTTCTGAACTGCCGGCGTCGCCGGACTCGCCGGATTCAGCGTCCACGGGAAATGACGCACCCCATTGGGATCGAACACCTGCAAATCAAGGTCGTTAACCAAAACCGGATCGACGTTGGGCGTACCCGGAACATCGTCCCACGCCAGCGTCACTCTCAACTCCGGATCACCCGGGCTCACCACGATGATCAGCGAATAAGTGTCACCTTGCGACACTGTTTCTTCTACGAAATTCTCCGCCCGCATGAGGTTGATCGCCGGTTCAATTCGCACAGAACCGTAACCGGTTTTGTAGTCGGGTCCAGTTTGTTCAACATCCTGCGCCGTGTTGGCCAACATCGCCTTGAGCGTCGAGTTGCGAAAGTCCGGGTCACCTGGATAGTGGGCGCGATAATCCTGCAGCAGCAGCGCGCTTAGCCCAGTGATCGTTGGCGACGACATCGACGTGCCGCATTTACCCGTATATCCACCGGAACTGCTCGTCGAGGTCACATCGTTGTCGCCATCCGATTGGCAACCTGGCCCCGAAATATCCGGCTTGATTCGCCCGTCATCGACTGGCCCCCAACTGGTGAAACTGGTCACCGAGTCGTCGTTGGAGTTCAGCGCCCCAACCGTGATATGGTTCTTGGCGCCAGCTGGCGGCGCCGTCGTGTTGTACAAGTTGCCGCAACGCGTCGTCTGCCGTTCGTTACCATTCGCCCAAACGATTCGCATCGGCTCGCCCAGACTTCCGCGAGCGATCGCGTCGATCAACGCACCCGTCACACCATAGTCACCGGTCCATTCACATGGGTAACCATTGGGCGCGGTGTTGGTTCCGATTGAGTTGTTGGCAATGACTGCCCCGAATGTATTGATAGCTGCGTTGTAGTCGGCTTCGAGATCGCCCGGATCAGTGTAAAGAAACCCTTCCATCAATCCGCCTGGTTGCTCGAACCCAAACGATTCGATCGTCACACCGGGAGCCATCCCGCGTAAATTTCCACTGCTGCCAGCCCCGTTTCCACCGACCGTACCCGCGACATGCGTGGAGTGGTCGGAAATTCCCGAAGTATCGCGCACAGTCGCGCGACCGCCAAAATCAGGATGCGATGCCAGCACTTCGCCGCCGTCATAAACCATCACCGTGACGCCCGAACCGTCGAGATTGTAGGGCGCCGCTTGCACAGTGTTTGCTCCGGTGATGATCCGGTTGCTGTCGTTCATTTCGCTGAATTGCGGAAGGGGCGGCTCAAGATATTGAACCGAATCCTCGACAGCCAGCGCCTTAACGTTGGCGGCTGGCATCTCTACGACGAATCCATTGATCGAACGCATCAGCGATCGCACCCGGCCGCCATGCTTCTTAACGATCGCCGCTCCATGATTCGTCAAATCGATATCGGAATGAAACAGCACATAGACCCCGACCACCGTAGTGTCATCGGCGCCAAATATGCGAGGTTCATCTTTGGACGTGACGGTGCGCCGCCCGCCAACCTTGCCCTCTTCAACCACCGCCCACGAATGAATCTCATCGCGCAGCAACGAGGCATGCAATTTCCAGTCTCGCTCCACCGACATCGACGCCCGAAGCGACGTAACCGTGCGCAACGCATCCTGATCCACGCCGCCGTCGGCGATCGCCGCGAAGAACGCATTGTCTCCGACATAGTTCAAAAGCGACAAGCCAGCCGCCTTGAGCTTTGCCCGCATCGCGTCATCAACTGGCGCATCAAACTGCACCACCACATGCTTTTGGTCAGCACGGTTTGCCGACAAAGCCTCAAGATCAACCAGCGCCTCCTGCGAAGTCTTTAACGTCGTAACAGCTTCGCCCGAACGCCAACGAATGCGTGAGGCCTCATGGCCAGCCACCTGCGCATCAACCGGCGAAACAACCGCCAACAAGCCAATCGCCAGAACCAACGCGCGCACCGACCCTACATTTTTGAGTTTGAACATAACCAAGACATCCTCCAAACCGCTCAAGCGGCAGACCTCACAGGAATGCAATTAAGAAATTGAATGACCACCACAGCGAGATGAACTCAAACCGCGCGCAAACAAGCGCCCAAGAAAGAACGCCCCCTGCCCGGAGATTGCATCGCGCAAACCCCGATGATACCGGCCAATCGCAGCCGGAATCAAACAACTACCGCAGTTAATGTTGTCCAAAATGTATCTAGACGGAGTGATATTGATCGGAGATCGCCGAAGGCTGAATACCAATCTTGTTGGAAGACAGCCGAGAAAGGGATTTGAACCCTCAACCTCAGCTTTACGAAAGCTGTGCTCTACCGTTGAGCTATCTCGGCGTTTGTCGGCGTGCGGTTTCTTGGATTGTGGATTGCACGGGACGAACTTAATTATCGCATCCCGCTCGCAAGTGTCAAAGTCCCTTATTCCTTATCGCATGACCGATTGCGGGTGACGCCCTTCATGGATGGCTCAGCCGGATCGCCGGGGTTACGTTCCCTCCAATGTGCGATAACATCGCGACTTATGGACACCCTGATCGTCTTAATCATCGGGCTGGCGGCTGGCTTGCTGGGCGGGCTGCTTGGAATCGGCGGAAGCGTTGTGATGATCCCCGCCCTGACCGAAGCCCTCGGACCGCGCCCGCACCTCTATCAAGCGGCAGCAATGATCGTCAATTTCTTCGTGGTCGCGCCAGCACTCATCCAGCATGCCAAAGTCAAAGCCATTATCTTCCCCGTCGTCCGATCGATGGCCCCCGCGGCAGGCATCTGCGTCTTGCTTGGCGTGTGGACCAGCGAGCTTTCGATGTTTCAAGGGTCGGGCCAATCGACGTTGATCCTGTTATTCGGCGTGTTCCTGCTTTGGGTAGCCGCTCGGCAAATTCTGGCTGTCTGGTCGCCACCGTTGAATCCGATGGACGCCGAAACTGCATCCAAACCAAGCGGGTGGCGAGCAGCGCTGCTGATCGGAGCGCCGATGGGTTTCGTCGCCGGCTTGCTTGGTGTGGGTGGCGGGGTGATTTGCGTACCGTTTCAAATGCGGTTCTTAAAGGTTCCGCTTCGACAGGCGATCGCCAACTCAGCCGCCACCATTCTATTATTGAGTTTGATCGGCGCGATCCTCAAAAACTCCGCGCTCGTGACTGGCCACAGCGATCTTGAACTGTCCGATTCGCTCAAGATCGCAGGCACGTTGATTCCGCCTGCGATCATCGGCAGCATGCTCGGTAGCCGCTTGACGCACATCCTTCCGATCAAGATTCTGCGGACCGCCCTGGTGCTGCTTCTTCTGACCGCCGCCGCCCGCATGATCATCATCAGCCAATCCATGCGCTCGACCGAATCAACGCTGCAAGCACACGCCATGCCAGAATCTAATTGACACATATCCGCTGCAATTCCTGCGCGTCCCATCCATTCTCCGCTGCCAACGGACCGTCCCCGCAAATCACCCGCAGGAGACGTTTTCCCCCTTCGCCGATAGGGCCAATGACAAGAAGTTGCACTACGAAAAAAGGGAGGACGACCCCATGAACGCAGTACCCAAACATCGCAAATGGATGATCGCTGTCACTGGCGGACTCGCGTTGTCGCTGGCGGGCGGATGTGCTGAAGCCGAGGAATTTCGGGCCATCGCGTCCGGCCAGGTCCAGTCGGGCCTCACGTCGATCGTCACCGGACTGATCAATGGCGTGTTTGCCGTGATTGAACCCGATCAAGTGACGGACGATCAATAGGTCCGAGGAGCAGGTTTCAAAGCAGGCGAATCATGATTTCATGATTCGCGCAGGATTCGCCGCGCAGCAGGCATAACGTGCGCATTGGTGAATTTGAGCGCGACGCAGTTATGGTTTGAAAGAATCTTTACCGAGGCGAATCATCCGCTGCGGTGGGGTTTTGCTGTCGAATCGTTGAAATTCTTCGGCGATGATTCTGAAACCGCATTGAAGATAGCAGTCGAGCGCTGGTTTGTTATCGGGAAACACAACGAGTGAAAGCTTGCGGGCGCTGAATTCGAGAAACGCCTTGCGGGTCAGCAGGTGGGTCAGTTGAAGGCCCAACCCCTGACGACGCCGCTCAATATCGATGACGACATGCCCAATCCATTGGTGCGAGGGATCGTCTTTCATGGGATTCAACTCGCCGTATCCACATGGACTCGATTCGTCGGGCTGAAAAAACAGGAACGGCTGACCTGACTTTCGCGTCCAGTTGACTACCTTAAACGGCGTCAACGGAAATTCGGTGCGTGGAGCAAGCCAGCGAAGTTGGGTGGGCGACTGAATCCACGAGGCCACGATCGGCGCATAAAGCGGATCGAACGGACGAAGTTCGCCGGCAGATTCATTCGGGGGCTGGGTCAATGCTGGATGTCCTTTCTAAGGCGAGTCATGTTTCGCATGATCCGTTGCGACACCAGTCCCGTCAAAACAATGTGGCGGCGGCCATCTTCAAACGTTGCGAGGATGTATCCCTTGGAATCCGGTAATGTTCCGAACTCAACTTCGCCGATCCGCTGGCCCATTTGCTCGTTCTGGACGATAATCCGTATGCACATGAACCTGCAAACAAAACCGATCGTAGTGAAGAAATGACCGCACCGAATACCCCCAATGAGACATCCCGAAACCGCCGTCGCATCGCTATTCTGGTCTTGGTTATTCTCCTGTCAGCCAACCTTCCGGCATATGGCTATATCGGTCCGGGAGCAGGGTTCGCGGTGCTTGGCTCGTTTATGGTCTTCTTCGTCGCGATCCTGTCTGCGATCCTGACCCTGTTCACCTGGCCCATCCGCTGGGTCTTTCGATCCATCCGAGGGCGCAAGACCTATCGCAATGCCAAGATCAAACGGGCGGTCATCGTCGGGCTCGACGGCATGGAGCCAACCCTCGTTGAAAAATACATCGCCGAAGGAAAAATGCCCAACCTCAAGAAACTCCGCGAACAGGGGTGTTACAAAAAACTCGGCACGACCCTGCCACCGCTAAGCCCCGTCGCGTGGTCCTCGTTCTTGACTGGTTGCAATCCCGGCAAACACAACATCTTCGACTTTCTGACCGTCGATCGCCGCAACTATCTGCCGACGCTTTCGAGCGTACACATCGGTGGATCGTCGAAAACATTAAAGCTCGGCAAGTACCTGATTCCCATTGGCAAACCAGCCATCCGTTTGCTGCGCAAAGGCAAGCCGTTTTGGAACTACCTCGGCGAGCACAATATCTTCTCCGACATCATCCGCGTACCGATCACCTTCCCTCCGGAAAAGTTTCGCGGGGTGCTGCTCAGCGCCATGTGCGTGCCCGACCTTCGCGGCAGCCAAGGGACGTTCAGCTTCTATTCGACGCAGAAAACCGACGAGCTGCCCTACACCGGCGGCGAGCAAATCCATGTGACACGAAATGGCACTCGCGTCAAGTCGCATCTCATCGGACCCGAGAACAGCCTCCGCGTCGATGGCAGTGTGATGCAAGCGCCGTTCGAAGTGACGGTCACCAGCAAAGAGTCAGCCACCCTGTCGCTCTGCGGCGAAAAGATCGAACTTAAGTTAGACGAATACACACCGTGGATTCGCTTTCATTTCAAAGCCGCTCCAGGCATTAAGGTACACGGGATCTGTCAGTTTCTTCTCAAAAGCACCGAACCGGAATTCGAGCTGTACGTCACCCCACTGCAAATCGACCCGGAAAAACCGGCAATGCCGATCTCGCACCCGACGGTGTATTCAACGTACTTAGCCAAGTCGCAAGGTTCGTTTGCCACGCTGGGGCTGGCCGAAGATACCTGGGCGCTGAATGAACAAATTCTCGAGGACCCGTCGTTCCTCCATCAATGCACGGAAGCCGACAGCGAGCGCGAAGTCATGCTCGACGACGCCCTCAGCAAACTCAAACGCGGGCTCGTTTGCTGCGTGTTTGACGGCACCGATCGCATCCAGCACATGTTCTGGCGCTACATTGATAAGGATCACCCCGGCCACGATGGGTTCGGCGAAGTGCGATTGCGCAATGCCATCCCCGATCTATACGAACGCATGGACAAGCTCGTCGGCAAAACGATGGCCAAGTGCGAACAAGACGACACCTTGCTAATGGTCATCAGCGACCACGGTTTCAAAACGTTCCGCTATGGCATCGACATCAATCGCTGGCTGATCGACAACGGTTACATGGTTCTTAAGAAGCCAGCCGAAGGCGAGCGCTATCTTGCGACCGTCGATTGGTCCAAGACGAAAGCGTACGCGTTGGGCCTTGCGGGCATCTATCTGAATGTCGCCGGGCGAGAGAGTCAGGGAATCGTCACCGAGGGCAAGGAAGCCGACGAACTTCGCGCCGAACTCTGCGAAAAACTAAGCGGGCTTATCGATCCGCGGCGAAATGAAATTGCCGTCAACCGCGCGTACAGCGCTCGCCATTCATACAAAGGGCCTTATGCCGAACACGCGCCGGATATCATCGTCGGGTACAACGAAGGCTACCGCGTGTCATGGGAGGCAGCCGTCGGCGACGTCACCGACGAAATCTTCTGCGACAACACCAAAGCCTGGAGCGGTGACCACTGCATCGATCCGAAAATCGTGCCGGGGGTATTGTTCTGCAACAAACCGATCGATGACGACAACCCGCGACTGCTCGACCTTGGCCCGACGGTGATGAAGCTATTCGGCGTCAACGTACCCAAGCACATGGACGGCAAGCCGCTAAACGTGCAAGTCAACGGCACTCCGCCGAAAGGAGCAGCCGCATGATTTGGTACGCAATCCGTAGGGTGGGCCGTGCCCACCGCCGTTACGTTGCCGCACAAAATGGTGGTCACGGCCCACCCTACGCGCGCATCGCAGCATTAGTCCTTGCGCTTGTGTTCACCGGCGCGTGCAACGAATCTGCGCAACCTAAATCCAAAGGCAAACAAGTCATCGTCCTCGGCTTCGACGGGATGGACCCCAAGCTCTCCGAAGAGATGATGAACCAAGGCATGCTGCCAAACTTCGCCAAGCTTGCAGAAACCGGCGGATTCAAACCGCTCGGCACCTCAACACCACCGCAAAGCCCCGTCGCATGGACAACCTTCACCACCGGTACCAACCCCGGTGAACACGGCATCTTCGACTTCATCCATCGCGACCCGGACACCTATTCACCGAAATTCTCGACCTCGAATATCAGCTCGGGCGAAGTCTGGTCGATTCCGTGGGGACATTGGCAGCTACCCGTATGGGGTGAAAGCACGCTGGCCATCGCACGCAACGGCCGAGCGTTCTGGGAATACCTCACCGAAGCCGGTATCAACGCCCACATCTACCGCATGCCAGCCAACTACCCGCCGTCTGATTCGCCCGGCCCGGGAGAGTTCCTCACACTCACAGACATGGGCACCCCCGATCTGACCGGTAGCCCGGGTACGTCATCGCTCTACACCACCGGTTCGACGCGAAAATTCAAGAATGTCGGTGGCGCAGAAACGTTTAACCTTGAAATGAATCCGGTCGGCGGCGACGTCGCAACGGGCGAGTTTCATGGACCACCTGACGCCTTGCTCAATCCGGAGAAAGCCAGCGACGTCGAACGGTATGAACCGCTCAAGGTTCCGTTCACCATCTATCGCAACAAAAAAACCGACTCGGCACTGATCGAATGGGACGGCGCTCGCGTGCTGCTCAAGAGCGGCGACTGGAGCGAATGGCAAACCATCAGCTTCGGGTTCGGACCAACCGTCGCGGGCACAGCCACCCAATCGATGTCGGGCAAGGTGCGCCTGTATTTGCGCCAGGTGCAACCGACCATCGAGCTTTACGTCACGCCGGTTCAGATCGACCCCGAAGCGCCGGCAATGCCCATCAGTATTCCCAGCGACCTCTGCACGACCGTCGCCAAAGCCACCGGTTCATACTTCACGCAAGGGCTACCCGAAGACACCCAAGGCCTGCGGGCGGGCATCCTGACGCGCGACGAATTTCTCGAACATGCAAGGCTGATCTACGCCGAACGCCTCCGCCTGCTCGACTATGCTATCGAACATTACAGCGACGGTTTGCTGTTCTTCTACTTCGGAAGCACCGATCAGGTCGCGCATATGTTCTGGTCGGCGATGGCCGACTCGCACCCTGCGCTGACCGCAGAAGAAAGCGCCAAGTACAAAAACACCGTCCGCGAAGTGTACGTCGAAGTCGATAAAGCCCTCGGCAAAGTGATGGCGGCATTCCCCGACGCGACGATCATTTGCGTGTCCGACCACGGGTTCGCCGACTTCGACCGTGGCGTGAACCTCAACACGTGGCTGATCGAAAACGGTTACGCGAAACTCAAGCCCAACGGCAGCCGCAGCGATACCAGCGGGTTCGACTGGAGCGCAACACGAGCCTATGCTGTCGGGATCAACGGCTTGTACCTGAACATGAGGGGCCGCGAAAAACACGGTATCGTCAATCCGATCGACAAAGACGATCTGATGAACGAACTTCGCGAGAAGCTCAAGAACTTTCGCGACCCCGAAACCAATCGGTTGGCAATCAAAGAAGTCTACTTTGCCGAAGAGGTCTACAAAGGCGACGAAATCATTCACGGTCCGGACATGCAGATTGGCTACGCCCTCGACTATCGATGCGGGTGGCCGACCGCACTCGGCGGATCGCCCAAGACCATGTTGCACGACAACAAGGAGGCATGGTGCAGCGACCACTGCATCGCGACCGACCTAGTACCGGGCGTGATCTTCTCGAATCGCAAAGTGCTTTTGTCGAACCCCGATCTCGAAGACCTTGCCCCGTCGATCCTTACGGCATTTGAAATTTCACCGCCCGACAACATGAATGGCGGCAACGTCTTAACCGCAACCGTCGCACAAGCAGAACAGGAGTAACCCAAACGATGGCCACCAAAATCAAAATCGAATCGTCGCTCTACGACCGCGTCGCCAAAGTCGCCGACATCGCCGGATACGCCAACGCCGAAGAGTTCATCACCCACATGATCGAAAAAGAACTCGCCAAGTTAGAGTCAGCCGGCTCACCGGAAGAAGTCACCGAACGTCTCAAAGGACTCGGATACCTCGAGTAATCAATCGGCTAGGACAACGGCCTCTCAATGAACACGATCAACAGCATCCTGACGACGATCTTCGACGCCTGCTTTTCCATCATGGAAAGCTGGCCGGGATGGCTATCACTTACAGTTTGGTCGAGCATCACCGGCGTGGTGGCGTTGTACATCTACAAATACACATCGAATCAAAAGGCCATCGGCCAAGTCCGCGACGACATCAAAGCCAACCTGCTCGCCGTCAAACTCTTCAAAGAAGAACTGGGCGTCACGCTGAAAGCACAGGGGCGCATTTTCTGGGCGGCATGTCGATTACTTTGGCATTCGTTAATCCCGCTGGCCGTTATGATGATTCCGATGTCGCTGCTCGTTATTCAGATGTCGTTCCGCTATGAATGGCGGCCCATGCAAGTCGGTGAGACCATTCTGCTGCGCGCCGAACTGGGCGATGACAAGATCGCCACCGATGTCGATGCCAACTTGAAGTTCACCGGCGCATCCGACGACGCTGTCGAAATTCAGACGCAACACGCCATCTTCGACGATTTCGAAGATCGCCCGAAACGCAACGAAGTCATCTGGCAACTCAAATTCAACGCACCCGGCCGACACCTTGTGACCGTTTCGATCGATGGCGACGAAGCGTCAAAGGAAATACACGTCAGCGCAAACCGCTACGCACGCGTCAGCCCTGTGCGCTCAGGTGCAGCGTTTCTCGAAAAAGCGATCTATCCATTGGAAGGCTCTGCCGCCTCAAGCGACTCGATTCAACGCATCGAACTCGACCTCATCAACCTGTCCAAGAACGAAACGCTGATCTTCGGCTTCAATATCCACTGGGTCATCAGCTTCCTGATCATCTCGATCATCGCAGCCCTCATCGTCAAGCCGATCCTGAAGGTCCGCATCTGACACCCTGTAATCTTCGTGCTACACTTCTTGAATCGGGTGCAAGCTCACGCGCTACGTTGCCGGTTTCAAATGTTGCAGGATGATGCGCAACCGTCATTCCCGCGAAAGCGGGAATCCAGAAGACAAAGGTCATGCCCGCAAAGCCCGTTCTGGACTCCCGCGTGCGCGGGAGTGACGAAACTATGCACTGGATAGATTTGCGCAGTTATTGATAGCGGAGCGATGCGATGAAGATTCTATTGGGCAGCGGTGGGTTCCGGACCGACGAGCGCAAAGCCAACCTGGCTGCGATGATGCAATCGCACTTCGGTTCAATCAAGACACTATTGTTTGTGCCTTACGCGCTTAACGATCACGACGCCTATGAAGCGCTCATCACCGACAACAACCTGCACGGTGGCTACGAAATTCAAGGCATTCATCGAACCGACGACCCCAAGCGCGCCATCGAAGAAGCCGACGGCATCTACGTCGGCGGCGGCAACACCTTTCGCCTGCTCAAAACACTCTACGATTTCGACCTGCTCGATGTGATACGCAAGCGCGTGCGCGAAGGCATGCCATACCTCGGCATCAGTGCCGGCACCAACGTCGCCTGCCCGACGATGATGACCACCAACGACATGCCCATCTGCATGCCGCCATCGTTCAACGCCCTCGGGCTGGTTCCATTCCAAGTCAATGCCCACTACTTCTTCGGCAGCACATACGTCAAAGAAAGTGACACATACTGTCAGCACTTCGGCGAGACCCGCGACGACCGATTACGCGAGTTCCACGAAATGAACGACACACCCGTCATCGGACTATGGGAAGGCGGCATGATCCAAGTCATCAACGACAGAACCACTCTCCACGCCTCCCCCGCTCGTTTGTTCTGTAAAGGAAATGAGCCCATCGATCTCGAGCCTGGAGAGATCACGTTTGCCGAATGATTGGGAACAGAAAGTAGACTCAATTGCGTCGGTGTGCGGGAAAAAAGGGATAAACACCCAAGAGTTTGACACATCCAACTTTTATCGATTTAATCCCGCATCCTTAAAACATCGGCGATAGCATTGCTACCAGCCCGTCACCCCCGAAATCAGCCCCTGTGCGGCTGGAAAGGCTTTTATGATTCGCTCACTTACCCTCGGGATTTGCCTAACTTACCTATCGATGACGGCTGTCATTACGCAAGCACATTTCGCATTTGTGGTCCCCACAGAAGACGGGTTAGCCGCCAACGTGATCATGAGCGAAACGCTTCATGCCGAAGACGGCTTGGAAGTCAAAATCCTAAACGACGTCCAACTCATGGTTCGCGACGAGCAAGGCAATGACGTTTCGGTCACTGCCCTTCCCAATGACAAGAACAGCTTGCGCATTGATGTTCCCGGTTCCGGTTTGCGGGTCATTCATGGCCTCGTCGATTTGGGAATCGTCAACCGCGGGCCAACCCCGCATTGGCTTCGTTACCATCCCAAGACGATTCTCGGAGACGCCGGCGACTCACGAACAATCATCGGCGAAAATGCTCCCATCGAGATCGTGCCCGTCGTCAGTCGCAACAGCAGCGAATTCCGCCTGCAAGTCCGGGTCAATGGGCGCGTCCAACCCGAAACCGAACTCACGATCATCCACCCATCTGGCGATCAGGAAAAATTGTTCACCGACGGATCGGGAATGACACAACCTGTCACTAACCCGGGGCGCTACGGCGCTTGGGCAAGACACTGGGACCGCACGTCCGGTGAACACAATGGCAAACCCTATGACGAAATACGTCACTATGGATTGCTGGTCTTTGACTTTGCGAGCCAAGCGGTTGCAACTGCGCCGACAGAAACGACTGATACGACAGCATCTGCCCCAGCGACAACTTCAGCCAAACCGACCAGCGCAACGATCAACCGATGGGCCGACCTGCCTTTTGCCACCGCAAGCTTCGGCGCAGAAGTGCTCGACGGATGGCTTTATCTTTATGGCGGCCATGTCGCTCCGACCCATGAGTATCACACCAAGTCGGCATCGGGCGAATTGTGGCGTATGGACCTTGCAAGCCGCGGCGCATGGCGGCAGCTACCATCCGGGCCCGCCCTACAAGGCATGAACCTGACTTCCTACAACGGTTGCATCTATCGCGTTGGCGGGATGGCCTCTATCAACGATGAAGACAAACCCTCCGACAATCGTTCCGTCACGTCGGCACAGCGCTTCGACCCTGCCACCATGTCCTGGACCGACATCGCACCGCTGCCCGAACCGCGTTCATCGCACGATGTTGTCGTCGTCGGAACAAACCTATACGTGATCGGCGGGTGGCACATGCAAGCCGACAAGAAAATCATTTGGCACACCCGAATGCTTTCTATCGACCTGGCTGACCCCAATGCAGGATGGGTCGAACACTCGCAGCCATTTATCCGACGCGCCTTGATCGCTGCCGTCCTCGATCAACACATCTATGTGATGGGCGGTTTCAACGAATCCGCAAAGCCAAGCCGCCGCGTCGAAGTCTTTGACACTATCAAAGGACGATGGTCGGAAGGTCCGGATCTTCCCGGCGATTCGATGAACGGTTTCGCGCCGGCTTCCTGCGTGCAGGATCGACGACTGTTCGTCAGCGTCGGTGACGGTGGACTCTATCGCCTCAACCCTGAAGCAAAGTCATGGGAATGGGTGGCTGACACCACTCCGCGCATCGTACACAGGATGGCCCCCATCGGTTCGCAGGTTTTGGTCCTCGGTGGGGCGAGCAAGGGCGACAACCTCGACCTCCTCGAAGCCGTCGCCATCAAACAAACCTCCTCACCTGTAACCAGTCCTGTTCAACTTAAAGAAACCATTGCAGCGGCAGCGTTTCACCGCAAACCAGCCAAGGATGTGGCGAAGAACCCACATAGCGACGAAACATCTCGCGCAACAAAACCGACGGAAAAAACGCCCACGACGAATCACGCTCAACACCCGGCACTAGCAGGCCAACAGTACTGCCCCATCATGACCGACGAACGCATCGACACCGACTGTCCGACTGCAACGTACAAAGGGCGACGCGTTGCCGTTTGCTGCGATACCTGTCTGACCAAGTGGTACGACAATCCCGATGAGTACGCGTCGATCGCAAATCTGCCGCAGCTTGAAGGCGTGGAGATTCCAAGGCGCAAATTGGCACAAACGTACTGCCCCGTGTTCTCGAATCGCGTGGTGACCGAAAGCGATCCATACGTCATATACCAGGGCAAGCGCGTCTACGTCTTTAACTCGGCTGCCAAACGCCGCTGGAACAAGAATCCGGAAAAGTACGCCAACCGTGCAATCCTTCCGCAGTTGGCGGTAACCGATAGCGGTGGTTCGAGTGCTGTTCGATAAATCAGCCGCCCGAGCCTGACAACGCAACGAACTACTGCTAGAACCCGCTCCATGGCGGCGAAAATTCGTAGTCCGTACGGTCCCTGACCATAATCCACAATCTGTTGTCAACCGAAGTCGTATCCTGTTGTATACTCCAGGGAACGCTTACGCGCATCACATCCTTTGAGTTTGCGGAGACGACGATGATAGACCACCAATTCGCTGGCATTTTCAAATCGTATGCTGTCGCAATCATGGCCATCGCCATTGCATCAGCACCCGCTCGCCTCAGCGCCGATGCGCCAGCCAATGTTCAAAGCATCAATCAGATCAGGGGCAAGGTCATCGATCAAAATGGCAACCCCGTTTCTGGCGTTCAGGTCGGAATTGCCAACCGCAAACTCGGCTATCTCAACTACGCCGGTAATGGCCGCCTTTACGTCTATGGCCCCAGCAAGCGCATCCTGCTGATGTTCAAAGCCCAAAACGGTAGTGCATCCGTTGAAGGAGTGACCAACGCGTATGGCCAATTCGCTCTATCAAACATCATGGATGGCCCGGTCAATGTTGCGGCTGCCCATCCGCAACATGGCGTCGCGTTTATAAACAACATCGATCCGGTCAAAGATCAAACCGAAGTCACACTGACACTCGCCGAACCGACGTTTGCCACCGGAACGATACGAGGCATTCCCGACCAGAAACACAGCGTCCTGATGAGCCAAGCCGCCCGTCAATATTCGTTCGCAAGGTTCACCCCGATTGCACCAGAAAAGGCTGACGACATCAGCTATAACACTTCGACCTCGATCGGACCGGATGGACGCTTTCGTGTTGGACCACTGCCCGCCGGGATTGACGAATGGGTGCTCACCGTTGATCGCCGGGCCAGAAACTACAGCGCTGGCGTCATGCGTGTTCCCGTCACGCTCTCGAATCTGACCGAGAACCCGATCGACATTGACTTGGCCAAGGGTCATAAACTCAGCGGTGTCATTCGCGGCCCAAAGGATGAGCCACTCCCCGATGTGACCGTCACCACCGTTCGCAGCGACGGCATCATGGTCGGTACGATGACCGATACCTTGGGAAAATACGAGATTGTTGGCTTGCAGGAAGGCACACTCAAGCTCGAAGCCAAGCGGTGGGCACGACGCACAGCCCCCGGCTGAGGCCCGGGCCCCCAGGATATCTCTCTGGTCAGAGAGATCAGCTTCGTCGCCGCCAGCAACAAACCCGTCGATATCAAAATCGACCGCTTCCTCATCATCAACCCGGGCGAGACAGCCCCCGACTTTACGGGCAAGACGCTCGCCGGAGATGACATCCAACTGTCAAAGCTGCGGGGCAAGGTCGTGCTGATCGACTTCTGGGCCACCTGGTGCGCCCCATGCATCGTCGAAATGCCCAACATCAAAAACGCATACGACAAATACAAAGACGGCGGCGACCTCGTGGTTCTCGGCATCAGTGTAGACCAGGACCCGAGCCAAGTGTCACGGTTTGTCACTCAAAGAGGAATCAACTGGCCCCAAATAGCCGCCGGCCCATCCGACGTAAACCCCATCGCCAAGGCCTACTATGTCTCGGGCGTGCCAGCCACCTTCCTAATCAACCAGGAAGGCAAAGTAATGGCCAAGGACCTGCGAGGCCCAGCGCTCGATCGCTATTTAAGCCAATTGATTAATCAACAAAGCCAACACGCGGCGAAGTAGCTCGGTCGTGCATTACATGGCAAGAGTGATCTATTCGCTGGCGTAACCAACCGACTCTGCAGGCACAAAGCGAGCCCCGTTCGAATGCGCGCTCGGCTTGACCGTCACGCCAACATTCTTAAATGCCGGCGTTTTGGAGCGGGCGTCGGTGGTTTTGGGGACTAGAATGTTGGCTTCGGGGTAGTACATGATGGCGTTGCCCGATCGGATATCGAAGGGGCGGACGAGGATGTTGGACATTTTGCCCGTTGCGCTTGAAACGGTTACGCGTTGATCGGCTTCTAGGTTCCGGGCTTGGATGTCTTCGGGGTTCATCAGGATTACGTCGCGGCGTTCCTGGTTGCGGTAGATGTCTTCCTCTTCGTACACCACCGTGTTGAATTGCCCTTCACTGCGAACGGTCATCAAACGAAGTTCGCCCACCTCGCCCAATAGCGGAGGGATGCTGACGTTGTGAAACTGCGCCTTCTTCGACTCGGTTGCAAACACCGGCTCATGAAACGTTCTGCCCGCAATTTGAAACTCGCCGCCCTTTTTGTTCTCATCGATTTCGCCAATTTTCTCGTAACCGGGTATCGCCGCAGCGATGGCTTTGCGAATGTTTCGATGCTCCGCGAACTTCGACCAATCAATCGGTGAATCATCGCCAAAGTAGCTGGCTGCCAGCGACTGTATCACATCGACCTCGCTGCGTGGACCTTCATATCGCGCCTTGCCACCATCGCTTAATCGCACGAAGTTAAACATTGATTCCTGCGTGGTGGCTTGCGTCTCTTCGTCGCGGGCCTGCACGGGCAATATCCACGTTTCCTTGCCCGTGCCATGCGCATGCCCTGTGTTCAGCGTTGTGGAAAGATACACGACAGAATCAATTTTCTGCATCGCCTTCGCTGCAAACTGCTGATCCGGATTGGACGCGTAAAGATTACCACCTAAACACAGCGCGAAGCGAACTCTATCCTGCGTGGCAGCTTCCATGCACGCCATTGTATCCATGCCCGAAGTGTCAGGAAGTGACACTTTCAGGTCTCGTTGAATGCGTTCGAAGACTGCGGCTTTAAGCTTGGGCGTCACACCCATCGACCCGATCCCCTGCACATTGCTGTGTCCGCGCAGTGGCAGCAGACCCGCACCGGACCGGCCCAACATCCCGCGAAGCATCGCCAGGTTCGCGATCGCCTGCACATTTTCGACACCGTGGGCATGGTGCGTGATGCCCATCGCCCAGCAGAACACAACGTTCTTCGCCAGCGCATAGTCTTTTGCCACCCGGCGAATCAGCGACTCCTCGACACCGCACCCTGCGACAATGTCACTCCATGCGATGCCATCAATGTAAGATAAGTATGCGGCTCCGCCATCCGTAAAGCGATCGACAAACGAAGTGTCGATCCGGCCCAGTTCTCCGACGGCTTTTGCCACCCCGGTTAAGAATGCAATGTCTCCGCCAATGTGCGGTTGGATGTAGGTACTGGCGATCGAACTACCAAACAGAAGCGAGCGCACGTCCGACGGCACCTTGAATCGCACCAACCCAAGCTCCTTCGCCGGATTGACGACAACCACTTTCCCACCGCGCCGACGCAGTTCCATCAACTCGCCCATCAACCGCGGATGGTTTGATGCGGGGTTCCCACCGATCAGGAAAACCATGTCGGCATCGTCGAGGTCGTCGAGCGTCACGGTAGCTGTGCCCGAACCAGTCACACTGGCAAGCCCGACTCCGCTGGCTTGATGACAATAGAATGAGCAGTTGTTGACGTTGTTGGTGCCATAGAGTCGCGCGAACAGTTGCAGAAGGAAACCGGCTTCGTTGGACGAACGCCCGCTGAAATAAAAGAAGCTTTCATTTGGTTCGGTCTCGCGCAGTTTGCCAACGAGGCCATCAAGCGCTTCTTCCCACGACACTTCGCGGTAGTGAGTCGCGTGTTTGCCAAGATACAAGGGTTTGACGATGCGTCCGCTGAGTTCCAAATCGCGCGGCGTCATCCGCCGCAATTGATCCACGCTGAACCGTTCAAAGAATCCGCCACGAATCGCACCTTGCAGGTCTGCCGCCATCGCTTGCATCGACTTCTTGCATACAGACGGGAAGTTACCGCGCTCGTTGACCATCCCCCCGCGCTGCCCGCCCATGCCCAATGCGCACGTCTTGCAGGCATTCTTCGAGAGCATCGCCCGCATCATGCGAATGATCCCGCCCGCACGATGGGCGTATTTCAAACTCTGCTTAATAGCGTGCCAGCCACCGCCGGCATTGAGTGGTTTCATGATCCGTATATCGGAATCGACCCACGCAAACGTTGCAAGCCCCACCGCCCCAGGAAATCCAATTCGCGATATCTCAATCCAATAGCCGCGACTTGTCCTCTGGAGTGTTCATGTCTTGAAGCATGCGGGATTGTGCAGGGTTGGGTTCAATTGTTTGCACCCGCGCAGAATGCAAGACGTTCTGCAGTCGGAAATCGCCTCGAACCATCGCTTCCTGCACCGCCGGTATGAGCCGCGGATGATAAAGGGCGCAGCATGTGTAGAAGGGTCGGTGGGCCAATCCGGTTCCGTAGACAGCCACGTCGATCGATGCATCATGGCCAACCGCCTCAACCAGCGGCGTAAGCAGTTCGGTTTGTAGGAGCGGAAGGTCACATGCAAGAAGCAGCGCCCAATGACTCTCTGCAAATGCAAGCAGGCTTGAAAGTCCCGCGAGCGGGCCCGCGGCACCTGGTTGATCGGGAAGTTGGCGGCAGTGGAACGTTGCGTCGGTAAGATCGCCAACCTCACCGAGCAAGACAACTTCTGTGGCGACCGAACGCGCCGTTTCAACCACATGTTCCAGCAACGTCTTGCCATTGGGCAAACGTTCGAGCGCCTTGGGGCGACCAAACCTGGAACTCTTGCCGCCAACCAGAATGCCAGCCACTATCGAAACGTCATTCGAACCGGGCAAGTCGCTCATTCCAACACCGCGCCGCGAATCACGGCACATGGGCCATCAACGGGTAGTTTCGCTGGAGGCATTGTTTCGGGTCGCGCTGTTGTCGGTGGCGCTGGCCAACGTTTCGAGATGTTCGCGCCCATAGAACCACGCGTTGAAGCAATCCAGGAAAATCGTACGAATTGAAACACCGTTGGATTCACCCTGGTGCTTGCCGGCAGAGTCCTCGTCACCAATGGTCGATGTCCAGATCGCTTCACGATCATGGGGCGACTCGACAGGTGAGCGATGATTGGCGCGAAGCTGCGCCAGTTCATCCTGCAATTCACGCTCCTTCTGTGCGCGATATGCCAAATGCTGTCGGACACCATCGGCATAACCAATGCTACGCGCCGCCGATCGACGGATATATTCGGTCACTTTGTCGCTTTGAGTCATCCGAGCGTCACCGAGGAAAACGGCTTCCTGCAAGTCCTCTTTGAGCACGCCGACCTGATCTCGAAGCGTGCGAATCTCCTTGTCGCGCTCGGTGATGCCCGCCAACTGCTTCGAGGTCGCTTCTTCAAAAACCCCGGCTTGCTTGGTCACAGCCGCTTCCAGCGTGGTTCGCGAAGATTCAATCGTCGAAAGCTCGTTCGTCAGCTTCGCACTGGTGTCTCGAAGTGAAACCAACTCTTCCAAGCGGGCGGAGGCCTGACCTTCGGAATGGGCAAGATTTTGGGCCTGCGAGGTCAACTCCGACTGATGCAGAGCGACCATTTCGCCAACCTCATTTTGGTGCTGTTCCTTCAAGTCGCCGACGATCTTGCCGTATTTCCAATCGGATTTCGCCTGCTGGTCGAAGTGAAACCACATCCCAACCCCAAATGCGACGACCAGAACGCAAATCGCTCCCGTCAGAAACCGAACGCTGCGCCGGGTGGATGCGATCTGTTCGTCAAACGAACCTCGCAAGTCTGACAAGACAGCCAGGAACTCCGAGGTCGAATCATTTCCGACGTTCCGCAGCGACACCTGGGTAAACGCCATGCGCGAAAGGGGTAGATTGGATTCCGCGCCGTCAAGGTCGCCCCCCAACTGTACAAGGGTGCGACCATTCTCCCCGCGCGATTCGATTGCATTTGATTTGATGCGTCGCCAAATCGTTCGTTCGGAAACGCCAAGTGATGCGGCAGCTTCTGCGACGGCTATCCATGCCATGCCGAGACCTCCTGTCTTCGCTGTCTTTCGAATTCAATATGTCTGTCAGTCGAATGTCTGTAGCCTAAACAGATGTCTGTAGTCTAAATATACGTCTGTCAAACTGTCTCAACCCAACGAAACATTCTGACACATCATGGTTCGTCACCGATCGCATCATCACACTGAACTCACCTCAAGGGCGATTTCAGTGTTGATGCGCTGGCTGTCGGACACGTATGAACCTTGTTTCCTCGTGGCTGCACGCGTCTGACATGTGTCAGTTTGATCGCATTCTCAAGATCATGCAAGTGAAATTTGTCGATTGGAAGGTGAGGCTTAGGCGGTGCCGATGAGTACAGGCATGCCTCTCGAAATGGCGGGAACAACTCACAACACCGGTAGCTTGAAGTCCGCGACGATTTCGCCGACATCGAGACTCTTCTCCGTCACTTCAAGGCTGGTGGCATTGAGTCCAAATGATCCGGTCATCACACAGGTATGCCAGCCAGTTGTTCCCTGCGGGACGGCACCGGCTTCTGTCTTGCGGGCGTGAACGGTGTTTAGGCCATTGACCGGGTTCGTCGCAAACGGCTTTGACAGGTAGGGACCAAACTTGTGAGTGGTGTCGCGGGTTGAACTTGAAGCGCCACTGGCCGAAGTGTACAGCGTCAGTTGTTCGACAAACAAATCACCGTCAGGGGTTCCCGTATCCGGATCAATCCCCGGGTACTTGGAATGCTCGGCGTAGTACCGATCAATCGCTTTGCGTACATTTGTGAGGGTTGCCTGGAGGGCGTTGGCTTGGGCGCGCTGGCTGGCTTTGGTCAAACGGGGCACGGCAATAGCCCCCAAAATCGCGATGATGGCAATGACCATCACCAATTCGACCAGCGAGAACGCGTGACGATGCTCGCTGAGTCTGACTAATCTCTTTAACCCGCCTGTTTTCATGCCATGCGTGCCAAACAAAAGAGCCGGATCAAGTTTATGAAACCCGATCCGGCCCGTGTTCGTCGTTAATGGGAAACCGCAAACTCTCGAATTGGTCAAGACGTATGCGTCCGGTCGACCTAATAATCGCTGTAGTTGGCGGTGGATTCGTCAGTCGCAGTTGTGTTGGCCCGGATTTCGCCCGTATTCTGGTTGTAGACCCAACCCTCACCCGTACCTTCCGATACTGCTGGCGGGCTGGCCGCTCCGAACAAAACGTCGGTACTTCCGGCGTTTGCTCCGACCGGAAGCGGTGGGAGTCCGTTTCGCAGGTATGGACCGTAGACGATTCCGGTCGATGCATTAAACGCACCGGTCTTGCCACTAATGTCGCTGAACTTGGTCAACTGATCGACCATGTCAGCCGCTGCACCAGTTCCTGCCGTCCCGTCATTCTTGTTCTTACCAGGGAAAATGCCGTTGTGCTCGGCAGCGTACAGATCTACTGCTGCACGAAGCGCAGCGACGTCGCCGCGGACTGCAGATTCAACCGCACCCTTGGCACCACGACTGATTCGCGGAACCGCGATCGCTGCGACGATCCCAATAATCACGATTACAATCACCAGCTCGACAAGACTGAAGCCGGCTCTTTTCCGAGAATTGATGCTCATCGGTTCACCTCTAATCTGCAAATTCTTGCACGCGACACTCGCGGCTGTGTATAATTCTTATCGACGCAATGATGCCTGCCTTAAGTTTTCACAACACAAAATTGTCGACCGATAAAACCGTCATTTCACGCGTTGCTCGTCGAGAAGCGGACTATCCAACCAAAGCTCCTCTACAGCGCCGGGGCAGTCGAAACGGATATTTCGTTCCGCAATTTCGATGACGGTACAGTCTGCGAATTGCTGCCCATCACGCAGTATCACACCATCGACAATCGCACTGCGTGATCCTTGAAGGCGCATGATCGCCGAAAGCCTGTGTCGCTCGTGAAAAGGGACGGGTGGTGCGTTGGCTGCTTCGCCAGACTCTTCCCCTCCGTCGACCTCTGCCGGAGGATCGAGCAACTTGCGAATCACTTCTTCAGACGGCGCGAAAATGTCGCGTCCGATCTCACTCAAACCCAATCCCTGAATGTCTCTGGGGAAAGGTTGAATCGTCAGTGTGGCAAGACCTTCCTTGGGTTCAGAATTCTCAACCGCCCCGCCACCCGAATGTTCTACGACACTGGACGCCTTCGCTTTGGCTGGACCATCGTCACCCGAGAGCAGGTCGTACGCAACCACGCACATTCCGGCTCCAAGCACTGACAGATAGATGGTTTTGCGTTTCTTCGTCATGGGCGGCCTAAGGTTGAACGCCAGCTTCGGCGACAGTGTGAGCCGCAAAGATACTGACCACGAATTCCGCCCGATGGGACGGCGCTTTTGGTTCCATAGAAGCGGGCGCACCAAGAATACGCAGCTCGGTCAGGTCCGCCCAAAATGGTTCGGCTTCGAAATCTTCGAGAAACGCGAGGATGGCGTCGAACCCCGAACGACACTGCACCTTGTAATTCAATTCCAGGAGTCCCGGGTACTGCTTCTCGTCGATCGGGTCGACGTTGATCAACTCAATCTTGTTCGTTTGGATCAATCGCGTGATGGCCTGCAGGTTGGCATCCACCGGCGCAGACGTCGGAAGCGCCCCGCGCTGATTCACGTCGGCTTCTACCTCGGCCAATTCGGCATTGGAACTGCTCAGGCTATGCTCGACGGATCGCAGCGACTTGTTCAAATTCAACAACTCACTCTGAGCCCGAGTAAAGCGCTCGCTGGAATCGGGCAGATGAATGAATGTACTCCACAACCCAACCGCAATCAGCGCCAGGACCAAACCGCCACCGACCAAATCGTAAAGCATAAACGGGCTGTTCTTCAGCGACGAACTCACCATGCACACTCCAAGACGAACTGTACTGCCGTCCCATCTGCCACCGGTACGCGACCGGCTTTGACCATATCAACACGATTGAACAACACCCCGTCGTTCAGCGTCCCCATGAACGAATACAAGTGCTCGTGGCCCAGGGCATACCCCGTCAACCGCAACCCTGAAGGACCTGCCAACTCAACGGTCCCTTTGTCCTCGGGCGTCGATTGCTTTGGTTGGGCCCGCCGCGAAGCACCCTTCCCCGTTCCACCAATACTTTCCAGCGAAGTCAGCCACACCTCTGCGGGCATCTTTGCGGTCAATGTCGTCAGCAGATTCTTCCAAGGCCGTTTGGAACGCAGGGCATCGGCACGAGACAGTCGCTGGCGAAGATCGGTCACCGTCGCAAGACTCTCGCCCAACCGATTCTTCGTGTTCGCCACGCGGTTCCGAAGCGGCTTCAGTTCATCTTCCAGCGATGCGGCGCTCGCCGTCTTGAATGCGTCAAATCCCATCGGAAACGAAAACGCCACAGCCACCACGACCGTCGCGATCAACCACCCGCGAATCCTCGCAGCACGCTTGCGCGCGCGAACGTAGCTCTGTGGAAGTACATTTACCCCAATCATGGATTCGCTCCTTCACCAATCGCCAGCCCAATGGCGGCTGCGTATTCGGGAAGCGGCTCGCGAATCTGATCGCGAACCTGCGAAAAATCGATCTGACAATGCGCGGTAGTATTGTGCATGCTCGGTACAACCACTTCGATACCGAGTTTGTTGGTCAACAGGCTGGCAAGGTTGGGCATGCTCGCAGCCCCGCCCGCCAGCAGAAGCGGTCCGCAAGGCCGATCGCTAAAACATCGAATGACGTATTTGTACGAGCGCTCGAGTTCTGCAATCACACCGCCAAGCTCTTCGCGCAACACGTTGTAAATCATTTCTGCAACCGGTCCGCCGGCAGCCATTTCGCCGTCGTTCTTGCGCCGCTGCTGTTTCGCCGCACCGATTCCATGATCTTTTTTGTGGCGTTCTGCGGCTTTGCTGCTGATCGAAAGCGCCTCAGCCAGTTGATCGGTCCACTTCTGCCCGCCTTTATTGAAACTGCGAACCAGAATCGGAACCTGGGCAACACAGATAATCAGTCGCGTCTGCCGCGCCCCAAGATCAAGCACGCCCCATACGTCCGACTGCGAGACCGGTCCGCGATACAAGGAACCGAATCGGGCCAAAGCGCAGGGCGTCGCATCGAGGCGCAAGCATCGAAACCGCGCCCGCTCGCAGATGGGCTGCAATGTTTCAAACGCAGTGGGTGACGCAGCCACGCCGATCGCCGATGACGTCATCTGCCGACTTTCAGGGATGGGCCAATAGTCGACGGTGGCTGTACCTTCTTCAAAACTCATCAACCGCTCGACTTCCCAACGGGCGGCTTGCTTGGCCTGCGCCGGTTTAATTGAATCGGGAAGCTCCATCGCATGAAGCTCAACATCCGGCGCTGAAAGCCCCATCACGCAGTCACGTTTGCGAAACCCCATTTGAGACAACCAACTACCGATTCGTTTGGCCGCGGCTTGCGTGTTGCTCTGAAGGTTCGAATCGCCCGGCAAGTGCAAACTACCCATGCGGGTCACGACATAACCGTCGCCAATTCGTCGCAGTTGGACCGCGCGCACAGCATCACCGCCCACGTCGATACCGACGGGAGTCACACGACCCTTGCGAACACTTAGCGCGATGCCTGCACCCACTGAGAAAATCCCCCTTAGACCGCCGATGTCATGTCGAACAGCGGCATGAATAACGAAATCGCGACCGCACCAACGACAGCCCCCATGATGATTAGAATCAACGGTTCAACGAGTTTCGTCGCGGTTCCCAACAATTCTGTGTTCTCTTCGTCAAGAATGTCTGCGACAAAACTAATCGATTCACCCAAGCGCCCGCTCTGTTCGCCCGTCCGAATCGCCTGAATCACCGACGGACTGACGAGTTTTGAGCCCTCAAGGGCACCACTGACCGATTCGCCACGCGTGACCGAATCTTCAAGCCTGTCGTAGATACCCTGAAACTGATCGTTGGCCGTAACTCCACGAGCCAACTCAAGCGACTCAAGCAAACCTACCCTTGCTTCAAGCAACATGCCCAAAATCCGAAACGTCGAACCCTGGATCAATCGCGACATCAAATGGCCAAGAACGGGTATGCGCGTCTGTGCATTCGACAAAATCTGCCGCCCCGCTTTTGTTCGCAGCAAGTACACCAAGCCGGAAATAACGGAAATGACCAGGAGTACAATAACAATCCATTGCGATCGCAACGTGTTGGCGACAGTCATCATGAATTTTGTAGACCAGGGCAACTCGACCCCAAGCGTCGAGAACATCCCTGCAAATCGCGGGACAACGAAAAACATCATCACCGCGAGAATCTTGATAGAAAGGCATAACAACAAGACCGGGTAGATGAGCGACCCGACGATCTTGTTGCGCGTCGCCCGCTGCTTACCAATGATGTGGGCCAACCGTTTGAACATCTGGGGCAACGTCGCACTGGATTCGCCCGCAGCGACCACTGCACAATAAGATGAATCAAACGCTCTGGGATGTTTGCGCAGCGCATCGGTCAGCATCATGCCTTGCTCGAGATCATCCTTGACCACGTCAAGCATCGCCTTGCTCTCAGGACTTTTCATCTGCGCCGACACCGCATTGATCGCTGGGACCAGGGCGCTGCCCGATGTCAACAACATGGACATCTGGCGAGTGAACATCATCAGTTGCTTGAGCGGCAGCCTATGATTCTCGCCAGAGCCTTTGTGCTTGGACTTGCTCCCCTGCGAAACTTCAACACTCGCAGGTGCAACATGCGTCACAAAGAACCCTTGGCGACGTAGCGCTTCGACGCCTTCCTTCAGCGACGGCGCTTGCACCGTGTCTTGGACATGACGACCCTTCTCATCGATGGCTTCATAAACCAGATTCATACCACCACCGCCTCATCCGGCTGAGCGCCAGACGGATCGCACACGACAGCCCCTTCAGATCGCGTCACCCGCAAGACTTCCTCAAGGGTCGATTCGCCACGTTCAACGACATCTAGCGCCTTTTCGCGCAGCGTTCGCCAACCCGTCTCAGCCAGGTACAAACGAATGTCCGACTCCGACGCCTGACGGTTGATCAATCGCTTCATCTCGGCGTCGATCACCATGACTTCATAGATACCCGCGCGCCCTTTGAACCCTGTATTGTGGCATTCGCGGCAGCCTTCTCCGCGCTTGAACAGTTCGTTGGTACGGTGCGACCATCCGACACTTTCGAGCAATTCCGGTGGTGGATAATACGACGCCGCGCACGACTTGCAGATGCGCCGTGCCAATCGCTGAGCGATGAATCCAAGCGTCGCTGACCCGATCAGATAAGGCTCAATCCCCATGTCTGCGAGCCGCATGATGCCACCGGGACAGTCGTTGGTATGCAACGTACTTAACACCATGTGGCCGGTAAGGGCGGCTTGCACTGCGACGCGGGCGGTGTCTTCGTCGCGAATCTCGCCAACCATGATCACGTCAGGATCTTGCCGCAACACCGACCGCAGCGCCCGCGAGAAAGTCAAACCCACTTCCGAATTAACCTGAATCTGATTGATCTGCCCGAGTTGATATTCAACCGGGTCTTCGACGGTTACAATATTGACCGACTCGCTGCGCAAAAGATCGAGCGCCGAGTACAGCGTCGTGGTTTTTCCACTTCCCGTCGGTCCAGTGACCAGCATCATTCCATAGGGGCTGCGAATCATCGCTTCGATCGCCTTCATGTCCTCGTCAGCCACCCCCAATTTGCCCAGTTCGAGGCTCAGGTTGCTCTTGTCGAGAACGCGCATCACGATTTTTTCACCCAATACCGTCGGCATGCTGGAAACGCGCAAGTCGATTTCGCGTCCGTCAGCCACCAGATGAACACGTCCCTCTTGCGGCAAGCGTTTCTCGGCGATGTCCATCCGTCCGACAACTTTGATGCGAGAAACAATCGCTGCGTGCATCCCCTTGGGCGGGTTCAGCATTTCGCGCAGGTGACCGTCGATGCGGTAGCGCACATGCGTCGTACCGCGATCAGGTTCAATGTGAATGTCGCTCGCTCCGTCTCGAACGGCCGTCAGAATCGCGAGGTTTACAAGGTTGATGACCGGACTGCCATCGACCATCTTGTCGAGGTCTGTGAACGGACCTTCATCGATGGCCTCGCTCTCAGAAATCGTAACGTCCGACTCTTCAATCGAAGCCAAGAACGCATCGACAGTCACTTCCGATGCGAGATACTTGCGTTGATATTCAATGAGGTTGTCTTCATCGACAAGCACCGGGCGAATCGTGTGGCCGGTGCTATTGTGGAGCCGATCTACCGTCGGTACCGACTGCGGATCAACCATCGCAACCGTGAGCTCGCCGCGAACCAGAAACAGGGGCAGCACCTTAAGGTGCTCTGCTTCCTCTTTGGGAATGGCGCGGGCAACCTTAGGATCGATCAAACCGTGCCGCAGCACACATCCTTTGACGCCCATCCGGTCGGCCAGCGAATGAACCAACGCTTGCGCAGACAATGAGCCCATGTCGACCAGCGCTTCACCGACGCGCTTTCCACTTGATGCCTGCTTCGCCAACGCCTCTTCAAGCTGATCCTGACTAATCAGGCCTTGGGCGACCAGGTGCTCTCCCAGTCTGACTTCGGGTCCAATCATAGACTACAAAAAGCTCCGAACTGCGTCTTGCAACGTATCAAAGAAATCAACCTTCTCAGACTGCCCGGTCAGTTCCAACGCCTCGCGACAGGTGGCTGTCACACCAGCCAACCGAAGTCTCCCCCCGCGCCCCATCAGGCTTTCAGACGATTCCACCAGCCCCTCGATTCCACGACTGTCAATGTATGGCACTTTTTCCATACTCAATACGAATCGAGCGTTCGGCGAACTCAGTCTGTTCGTCATCATCGAAATCAAATCTTCTGCGTCGTCGTCAACAATCGGTCCGCTCGGCGCAAGAACATCTACCGTGCCGACGCGTTTCTCCTCAATGCTCATTGCGACACCACCTCGTCAGCCACATCTGCAAATGCCATCAAATCGCGCCCCTGCCTGCGCGCTTCCGCCGCAACCGCAGACGCCTGTGAGATCAAGACATGAAGCGATGCTTGATCTTCACCGCTGCTCGCAAGACCGCACCGAATGCCCAACTGCTCGTTTGGTTCGCCGATAGTTTTGAACATGTCTGCGATGTACCGCTGAATCTTCTGCGATATCAGGGTGGCAAGTTCGCAATCTACCCGCGCCAACATCACGATGAATCGTGACCCATCAAAAAACCCCGCATGATCGTCTTCGCGAGTGCGATCACGAATGATTTCGCTGGCTCGACGAATGGCGTCCTTAGCCCGCTCCCACTTGCCCTGATCCGTCAGCCGGCGCAAGCCCTCAACGTTGAAACTCGCGATAGATACCGGCTCACTCTTGGCATACAGCTCTGACATGTCGCTCCCAGCCACACTTAGAAACGCCTCTGACGTCAGCACGCCCGCCACAGAATCGATCGTGCTGGCCAAGCGACTACGACACGCTTCGGTCAGCGCCATCCAGCAAAGCGAAATCACACATTCCATCATTTGCAGGTGATGTCTCTCCGCCCGGACCGTATCATCGAGTTGCCCCACCTGTATCACACCGATCGGAGCGCCGTGCATTCTTATCCCAAAACACCAGGCGCATGATTCATCGCTCGTCCCTGTCAACTCGCGAACCGAATCGTTCTGGTCATCGCCGTAGAAATTACTCCCACTGGTTGCGACATGTCCGCGAATGCCTGAGCGAAGCGGTGGGAAGTCAAATTCCTTCGGGGCGGTTTCGTGAAGCGGCAAGAACGTACTGTCGTCCTTGGATAGCAATCGATACGCCTTGATTTGCGTCGCTCCGAAACATCGGTGTACCGCCACCCGAACAAACTCGCCAAAGTCGGGCCAGGGATCAGCCAATTCACGATGAGTCGATAGCCATTGGTCAAATTCGCCCGCCACTTTGACAATCGAATCAACCGAACTCTCTGCGTTCTTGTCCGCTGAAATTGAAGCGACTAAATCACGTTTTGCATGCGACGCTGAACTGAGTCCCGACTGCCTGTTCAACGTGCTTATTGAATTCCGGCCATCCTTCGATGCGTTTCGAGGCACCGCAAACAAGATTAGCGCCAGCGCGCCAGCCGCCATCGCTACCCCGATGGCCGGTCCTTGCAAATCCATCGCGCCGGACAACATCGATAGAAGAACCCAGCAGGCGACTATCAACCCGCCCAGCCCCCGCGATGCCCCACGCCCCAGAAATCGCGCACCGAGCCCAACAACCATCGCAAGTGGTAACCAGGTAATAAGAAGCTGAATGCCCATACGCTTGCTACCTCATATTCCACGCCACATCTAAATCGACCGGTTCGAGATTGATTCAATGGAGAGTCTTCCCACCGCAATCTCACGACGAATGATTTTCTCAAACAACGGAACAATTTCAGGATCGCCAACCGTGCCGGCTTCCTCGCGCAGAATGGTCAAAGCCTTCTCGAATTCGAATGCCTTTCGATACGACCGCGTCGTGGTCAATGCATCGAACACATCCGCCACCAAAATGATTCGCGCATCGAGCGGAATGTCCTCGCCAGCCAATCCATCCGGGTATCCGCGACCGTCAAATCGCTCGTGGTGGTGTCGCACACCGCCGAGCGCTTCAGCCATCTGTGGAATCGCTTTGACCACGTCATAGCTGCGAACCGGATGTTCTTTGATGTGTTCGAACTCTTCGTCCGTCAACTTGCCCGGTTTCTTAAGCACATCGTCGCGAATGCCAATCTTGCCAACGTCATGCAGCAACGCAGCCCATTCCAGCATCTGCAAACGACTGCCCGACAATCCGAGCTCCTCGCCCAGTAATTTTGAATAGTGCCCCACTCGGTTGGAATGGCCTGACGTGTATTCATCTTTTTGGTCAACCGCGCTAACCAACGCCCTGACCGTATCGATCGACAAATCCCTGAGCCGATCAGCCAACTCATAGTTCCGCAATAGGTCGCCACAGACCGATACGAGCGCGTCGATTAGACTCATGTCGCTCGCGTCAAATCGGCGTCCATTACCGTCACTGACAAACACGATGGCGCAAACGAATTTTTCGCCCGCGAAAACCGGTGCGGCCATGATCTCGGCGACTTCGTCAACGACATCGTCAAAGACTTTGACGACTGCCCGCCGGCCGCCAGTGCAAGCGGTGATGGTGTCGGAAAATTCACCACCCCTCGGAGGCATCTTGGGGGTCCAAATCAGCGTGCCCCCTTTCACACGCTCAGCAGAGTAAAGCTTCATGTCCTGGTAAGTAATTTGAAGCGAGTCAACAAACAAACGAACAACGTCATCTTGAGACTCGGCACCGGCCAGTCGGCTAATGACTTCAAAAACAATGCCCAACTGTTCGTAAGCGCGAATCAACTCATCCGCCATCCCGGCGTGTTCGCTGAATACGACATCAAGCTGGCTGCGCACCGTCTCGATCACCTGATCGACCATGGCACCCAACTCGGGCGGACCGGCGGCTGCGTAACTCCCCAAGCCGGCAAGCGCTTCGTTGATTTCAATGTGCTTCATCTGCTGCATTTGTGATACCTATTCATCCCAAACAATGACGTTCGCGATCTTTCGCCCTTATGCGGTTTCTTGAGCAGGCCTCGTTTCTTCCAGTCGCTTCTCGATTTCGTTGCTTAAGCGCGACGGCGAAAACGGTTTCGGGTGCACCGTCACGTTGAGACGCAAGAACTTCTCTCCTATTTGAGCCTGATCCGTTCGGGCACTCAGCATGACAACGGGAATATCCGACTTGACCTCACCACGAAGCCACTCCACCAATTCCATTCCATCACAAATGGGCATGTTGATGTCGGTCACCAGAAACTCGACACCGCCAGCCGCAATCAGCTCTTTGGCCTTCTCGCCATTCGCCGCCTCTAGGACCTTGTGCCCGTTTCTTGCGAGCCACATCGACATCAGCCGCATCATGTGCGCGTCGTCTTCTGCAACTAATATGGTTGCCATGAGTCCACCTGTTCCCAATCGCTAATTCGCCATCGTCCCCTGCATGACACTGGTACTTTTGTCCAGCGCCAGCGTGAACGAAAATGTAGACCCTTCGCCCTTCTTGCTGACCAGAGTGATTTCGGCGCCGTGCTGACGAACAATTTCCTGCGCGGTCGTCAATCCGATACCCGTTCCAGTTTCCTGCAATACATCAGGGTCTTCCGACCGCTGAAACTTTTCAAAAATTCGACCATGATCACGCGGGTCAATCCCAATCCCCGAATCGCGCACCGACACCGTCAGTGCTTCGTTTTCAGACTTGCAACTGACAGCCACATGGCCACCTTCCGGCGTATATTTCAGCGCGTTACCCAGAAGGTTGTTGATCACGACAGACAGCTTGTCCCGGTCACCACTGACTCGTTCGGCTTTTGGCGGAAGTGCCAACTGTAAGTCGATTTTCTTGGATTCGGCAATACCGCGCACGTCGCGCACGGACTCAGCCAACAAGTCGCAAAGGTCCACCCGATCCATCACGAGCTGCATCGTCCCGACTTCCAACTGCGAGATACTCAGGATGTCTTCGATCAGTCGCGAGAGTCTTCGCGTCTCTTTGGTGATGACGTTGTAGCACTCGGTAATGACCTGCGGATCATCGAACATACCACTCGAAAGCGTCTCAGCGTACGCCCGAATGTTGGTCAGCGGCGTACGCAATTCGTGCGTAACCTGCGAGACGAACTCTTCGCGGGCTTTGTCTGCCCGAACCTGCTGGCTGACATCTTGAACCATCGCGATGACCCTGCGCGAATGCTGAGCCGTTTGCATTGAACTCACCCGCAGCGAATAAAAACTTCCGTCGGCCATTTCGAGTTGACAGTCAGTGGCCCGCTGCGAATCGCCCCGCTCACCGCAGGCCCGAATCTGTTCCGCGATCAAAACGGCATCGTTACTCAACTCGGCATCAACGCCCAGTTGCCAGGTCGCTTGGTCGTCAACAGACCAACCCATGGCCCGGCAAGACATGGCATTGGCGTAAAGAACCGTCATCGACTCCGACACAAGCAGAACGCCCGTGGGCACCAATCGCATGGCCTCTGCCAGTTCACCCGTATTTGACCGATCCAGAGCATCTAACAATTCAGAAGACGCGAAACTTCTGGAAAGCTCCTCTTCCTGCTCCGCAACTTGATCAATGAATCGATTCCAACTCTCAGCCAGGACGTCGGGCGTCTGAACCAATCGAAGCGATCCAAAACCAGCGGCACCTGAACCACCGACGTGTTCCAACTGTCGTGCGATCTGTTTGACACTGTGAAAGTGCTTGCGCAAGCTTCCATAAAGAAGTAGAAATGAACCGGTGCAAAGAAGCGCAACGATAAGCATTTGCATCGAAGCCGCCGAAGTCGCCATTGACCCATCGCCAAACCGCACTTCGACAAAGTGTTCGCCAACACCACCAGACACGGTGATCGGCGCTCGCGCCAAAAGAATCGCTCCGCCTTTCGCTGGATTCTTCGGGCGCAGCGTTTCAACCTCGTTCGGTTTGCCTTTGGGCCAATGCCCGTCATCGGGCGCTGGAAGCCCCACTTCTGTGGGCAGGGTCGAAGCGACGATTCTCTGCGCGCTGTCAACGACGCGCACGCTCAAACATTCATGCGATTGCGCAAATTGATTCATCATCGCGACCGACTTGTGATCGACTTGGGCCTGGTTCAAAGAAAACTGTTGCGCAAGAAACGCCACAGACTGTCCATAGGATCGCTCCGTATTCAGCGATATCGTGTCAGAAGTCTGGCGCTGCGACAGAACAAGCAGCGCTGCCGGGGCTATAAAAAACACGCCCACCAACAGCAGACCGATTCTGCGCGGGATTTCCTCTGCATCCCAAAACATTCTAAATTGGCGCAATAATGCCTGCATTGCTGCTCCCAAAGTAATCGCGCTTTTCAGTTGGCAGACGGCCCCCGCCAACTTGAAACGCAAGACTCATTAGCTCGTATATCGTCCGGAAAAGGGGGAGGCATTGGCCCCAGGTTTGCGACTTTCGTCCGACCCTGAATGCTCAAGCGAAACCACGATCACTCAAGGCGTTAACGTTTCTTGGCGCGTCAGGGCGTCGGGTCTTATCGGTCCATCCAAATCGCGGATCGAATGGCAACGGAAAGCATGTTCGACTGGATACGACAAGACCGATAATATGCACATTGAATTGCAAGTCGGCTTCAGGCCGAATTCGAAACACCGAGTAACTTTTGCAACCAGAGAATCCATCCATGGACTTGGGCGCCAGACTTCAATTGAAAGACAAAGCGCTGATCGGAATGGTTCATGTACAGGCACTTCCAGGCACGCCATGCTCGGCGATGAGCGTTGACGAACTCACCGATCATGCCGTTTCCGAAGCCAAATTCCTTTCCGGTGCCGGTTTCGATGCGATCATTGTCGAGAATATGCATGATCGCCCATATATGCTTCGTGACGTCGGCCCGGAAATCACCGCTTCGATGACGCGCGTGGTCAACGAAATTCGCAAAGCGATCGACATCCCGATCGGCGTTCAAATCCTAGCAGGGGCCAACTTCTCAGCGCTCGCCGTGGCACAGGCTGCCGGCGCAGACTTCATCCGGGCAGAAGGTTTTGTTTTCGCCCATGTCGCAGATGAAGGCATTATGCATAAAGCGTCCGCGGCCGATTTGCTGCGGTATCGAAAACAGATTGGGGCTGAAGACGTTGCCATATTGGCGGACATAAAGAAGAAACATTCCAGCCACGCAATTACTGCCGACGTCGATATCAAAGAGACCGCATGTGCTGCTGCATTCTTCGGAGCAGATGGCGTCATTGTCACCGGAGGGGCAACAGCCGACCCCGCGACACCGCGCGATGTCGCATTGGCCGCAAAATCAGGCCTGCCGGTACTGGTCGGGAGCGGGCTAACCCCTGCGAACCTCGCCGACTTCTGGGGCTGCGCAAACGGATTCATCGTGGGTTCAGCATTGAAAACCGGCGGTATTTGGTCGAATTCGCTCGATTCCGAGCGCATTAAGTCATTTGTCAAAAGTGCTTCAGACCACTCAAAATCCTGATTTTTGGGCAGAATGGCCGGTCACAGAACCATTGAATTAGCCACTCCCATCCCGAAATTCACAAACTGCGTCTGATATGAAACGTTCGGCACCCGCAACCACTCGTATCGCTTGGCAAGCACCGATAAAGTAATGGTTTATTTACAGGGCCGAATTATTGACTTAACTGGCCATAATTCCCGGTTTTCAGTACGCTAAGCTGGTATCTTGAACCCCGTTCTAAAATGACCGGCTGGCGAATATCGTCAAGAAATTCACAGGTGCCGATTCGGCGAAATTCTTACCTACTTTTCCACTCTATCTCCTTGACTCAGGATCGGCCGTCTTGGTAAACTCTGGCAAGACGGAGCTGAGAAAGACGTAAGAGAGAGAGAACTGATATCGAGAAAGGTCCAGGCGCGAATTGCGCGGGGGCTTTGTTCGATGTGGTTCTCTTTTTTTGTAGGCAGATAGGTAGGGGACAGGCAGGCTAAAACTGCTCGCTTAATCTTGAGCGATAGATGATCCTCTCCCGATGCTCGTTCTCGTATCCAGGAAGTTTTCAGATTGTGTCTCATCACGGTGGGAAAGCGTTTTTGCATCGTGTTCTCTTTGATTTAAATGCTTTAAAAAATTAACGATCTCTAGAGCTCTCTAAAATCAGGTAATTCTTTGAAGGAGGATGATTATGAAGAAGTGTCTTGCATGTGGCATTGCGGCTATTCTCTCGGCCAATGTCGCGATGGCAGATTACAATGTGCCTGGCGGTCTGCTGCCGAACGCAACCGCAGTCGGAAACCCGAATGGCGGCACGTTCATTGAGTACGATCTCAATGGTGCGGCGATTCCTGCTGGTACATACACCGGCTTCTCGGTTTCGATCGATTATGATGGAACGCCCTACGGCGCATTGGGTGGTTGGTCAAACGAAGCGTGGATCCAGCTTGGCGACAACAACTTTGCGGGTACGGTTGTCAATCACACCGGTGGATTTATTGCTTCACCAGACGGCGCTGGTGACACCGTTGCTGCGACCCTGACCTATGACGGATTCTTCGGTACGGATTATTCAGGTGGCGATCCGCTCTGGTTCATTGGAATCCAGGCATACACCGGTTATGTTGCCGACTGGGCAAACATTTCGGTGACCCTGACCGAAGGTGCCCCGCCACCCTCACCGCTCTTGGCACTCTCAATCGGCACCCTTAACGGTCCGGTCGACAGCGCTTCGGGCGACACTTCCGGCTCGACCGACGATGTGGACGGCGGAAACGGCGTTCCTGGTGGTGGAAGCTGGAACGGTGGCGATGATGTCTACCAGCTCAACTGGGGTGGTGGCGACATCAACATCGACCTGCTCTTCACCAATGCAAACGGCGACCTCGACTTGTTCCTGTATGCCGACGATTCCGGTGCTACGGAACTCGCATCCAGCGAAACCGTCGATGACAACGAAGGCATCGTAGGTACACTCGCAGCCGGTACTTACTTCATCGTCGTCGATGGATGGAGTGGTGCGACCAACAGCTATGACCTGAACGTCACACCCGAGCCGGCATCACTTTGCCTCTTGGCTATGGGTGCGGCAGTCGTGATTCGTCGTCGTCGCTAGATTCGACAGATTTGAATCACAATTGAAGCTGTAACAATCGGCGGGCCGTCTCTGAATACAACCAGGGCGGCCCGCTTTTCGTTTTTGAAAGAAAGTACGAATCATAGCCATTGCGGTGGCAAGTATCTTGCAGCAGAATTCAATGTGTCCGGGCCTACCTATCCCCTCTTTGCGAGCGCGAGGAGCAAGAACAAATGATACCAACAAGATTCGCTTGTCATTTCACGGTATTTGGAATCGCCAACCTGTTAGCTTTCGGTGGATCATCTACGTTCGCCGCAAGTCCGAGCTTTTCAGACCAAACTGCTACCGCAGGGATATCGGCCGTTCATGCGATTCCACCGGGTGCGCCTTATCCGCCCATGGTTGGCGGCGGAGCGGTGGGCGATTTTAACAATGACGGCTGGCAGGACTTGTTTATCCTCGCAGGGGGTATGGAAGCCGATCGACTTTATATCAACAATCAAGACGGCACCTTCACCGATCAGGCAGCCGCTTGGGGAGTCGATGTGATTCACCAGGGCGCGGGTGCTTCAGCGGGTGACTATGACGGAAACGGGTTTCTGGATATCTACACGACCAGTTATTGTCCTGTTGGAATGCCACCGGGTCCGGGATACCATCGCCTCTATAAGAACAATGGCAACGGAACATTTACCGAAGTGGCCGTCCAAGCCGGAGTGAATCTTGCCGCCCCAATTGCTGACGGATTCGGATCTGCGTTCGGCGATTACGATCTGGATGGCGATCTTGATCTGGCTATGTCAGGCTGGTCGAATAACGTCGGAGGAAACAGACTCTTTCGAAATAACGGTGATGGCACGTTTACAAATGCAACATCATCCCTGAACTACGACGTGACGCTGATGCAAGGTTTTTCGCCGCGGTTCACGGACATGGACCGCGATCGATTCCCCGAACTTCTCTTTGTTTCTGACCACGTCACCAGCCGTTATTTCGTCAATCAGCGCAACGGAGAATTCGTTGACCGTACCGAAAGTTCAGGAACCGGAATTGATCTCTCTGGGATGGGGACGACAACTGGAGATTTCAACGGTGATGGCCGCATCGACTGGTTTGTAACCGCCGTATTCTACGGAAGCAATACAACCACGCGTGGGAACATGTTGTACATGCAAATTCCACCTACAGAAGTCGATCGACGCCCTCATCGGTATGTCGAGTTGAGCGAGCAATCGAATACCTCGGATGGGGCTTGGGGATGGGGAACCGTAGCGGTAGACTTTAATCATGACGGTTTTCTCGACATTGGCGAGACCAACGGCTGGAGTCCTGCACCTTGGACCAACCAAATGAATCGCCTTTACATGAACAACGGCGACGAAACGTTCACCGATATGGCCGCTGCGTCGGGATTCACATTCACTGGACAAGGTCGGGGGTTGGCCAATTTCGATTACGATAACGACGGCGATCAGGACGTTGTCGTCTTCCCGAATCAGGAAGCCATTCGACTTTACCGCAACGACCTTTCCGGCAGCGATTCCAACTGGCTTCGCCTCTTCTTCGACACCACTGCCGACCTGGATCTTGCGCCGAACGGATTGGGCACGCGGGTTGTGGTCACTGCTGACAATGTTCAACAGGTTCGATATCTGGATGGAGGCAGCAATTTTCTGGCAACAAGCGAATTCTCGGCACACTTTGGAATGGGATCATCATTGACGGCCGACATTCGAGTGGAATGGTCCGACGGAACCATCACCGGCCTGCAAGGCGTCGCGACCAATCAGACACTGACCATTGCAAGTGGCACGAGCGGTCCGTCCAGCATCCCGTCGCGCGGTATCAAAGGCGATCTTAACGGCGATGGCCTCGTGTCCGGCAGCGATGTTCAGCCATTGGTCGGATGCATCACGGGTCCCGAGGACCACATTTACTCAGGTTGTCGCCCCGCCGATTGGGATGACGACGAAGATGTCGATCTCGAAGATTTTGCCAGCATGCAGCAGGCGATCGGTGGAAGTCCGTAATCGCGAGCCAAGCCGCAACGTATTCTGCATTTGAACACAAATGGCCAACAGAATGCCGGCCATAACGTCTGTCGTGATGTTCAGCGCCCTGTCGATATAATCATCACCGACAAGGAGAAGGCGTATGAACGCGGGCGGCGCATCAAACCAACCAAGAAACAAATCCGAAAACCAAACGAGCCAGCGGTGGAAAATACCGGCGCTGCTTGCCGTAATCGTATTGGGGGCAGGGGCTTTCCTCTTGATGCGCGGCGGCGCGTCTGATTCCAATACTGACAATGACTCGAAACGCCTCAACGTATTACTGATCACGATGGACACAACCCGAGCCGACCACCTCGGCTGCTACGGGCATCCATCTCATGTGACGCCGAACATCGATTTGATTGCTCAGCAAGGCGCTGTCTTTGAACAGTGCATGGCCTCAGCACCCAGCACGTTTCCGTCGCACTCGTCGATCATGACGGGACTCTACCAATATGTGCACGGCGCCCGCGACAACATTGGATATCGACTCAGCGAAAGCAACGTCACGCTGGCAGAGACACTGCAAGAAAAAGGGTATGCGACAGGGGCATTCGTGTCAGCCGCCCCCCTCGAACGCCGTAGCGGAATTGGGCAGGGCTTCCAAACTTATGAGGATTCTGGGGACGACACCGAATTGATCGGAGCGCAAACAAGCGATCGAGCAATTCGTTGGCTCAGAAATCATGCAACTGAACGGTTCTTTGCGTGGGTACATTTTTATGATCCGCACTTTCCGTACGAAGCCCCCGCTGATTTCATTTCGTCAGCGCCCAATGCGTACCTTCGCGAGATCGCATACATGGACGCCCAAATCGGGCGGATTACGACGGAACTCAAGCGACTCAACAGTTATGACAACACGATCATTGTGCTGGTTGCAGATCATGGAGAGGGTCTGGGGCAGCACAACGAAAAAACGCATCTCTATTTCATATACAACACCACAATTCACGTTCCATTCATCCTGCGGGCGCCCAATCTGGTTCAATCAAACCGCCGCATACAAACGCTTGTTCGCACGATAGACATCGCGCCAACCATTTTAGAGTTGCTTGATATGAAACTCCCTCCCGTGTGTCAGGGAACCGGGCTCGAAGCGCTGGCCACAGGAAACAAACAAGATTTAAGACTGTCAGCGTACTCGGAAACGATTGCCGGTAACCAAACGCTTGGTGCCTCCATTCTGCGTTCGATAAGTACGGGACAATATAAGTACATTCATGCGCCGCGCCCGGAATTGTACGATCTGGCGGTCGATCCAGGCGAAATTAACAACCTTGCAGAAGAACGCGCCGAACAGGTGACGACCATGCGTGAAGCGATGCGTGGGCTTATCGCAGAATCTCCGGAAATCGAAGACCTGGGCGACGAGACGATCAAGTTGGACGCCCAAGACCTTGCGCGATTGGAAAGCCTGGGTTACGTCGGTGGCGATTTGAAGAGCCTGCCTCCATCCGAAAGTGAGTTGGATCTCTTTGAACCTGACGGGCCCGATCCCAAGGATTTTGCCGATGAATTTTCGGTCCTCAGCGAAGCTCAGCACCTTCTGCTGGACCGAAAGTTTCGTGAAGCGGAAGATTCATTCCGTCGATTGGCAAAGCAGTTCCCGGACGTCATCGACCTGAAGAAGAAGCTGGCCCGTGCGGTCTTCAATCAGGATCGCTTCGACGAGGCAATTCAAATCTACGATGAGATCTGCAATGAACATCCCGATGAAGTCGGGGTTCGTTATGGGTACGGCAAACTTCTCGACAAAGTGGGTCGGCGCAAGGACGCCATCAAGCAATTCATCGCTACTATTCAGTTGGATCCTGAACATCCAGAAGCCTGCCACGATCTTGGCATCGCCCTTCGCGAAGAGGGTCACATTCCAGAAGCGATTCGGTACCTTCAGCAAGCCGTCCGCGCTCGGCCTTCCTACATCCGGGCACACGTCAACCTCGCTCGTATTCACCTCGAACAACAAGAATTCGATGAGGCGATCAGTTCGTTTCGCGCCGCCGCCGATGTCTCTCCAGAAGACCCGGAATTGCGCGCCTCGGTTGCATTTGCGCTGCTGAGAGCTGGTCGATATGACAGCGCCGCGATTGAGGCGAATGCAGCGCTGGCACTGGATGCAAGCTACAAACCCGCTCAGCGAATTCTTGGAGAAATCAAGAAAGCATCATCGGGACGACCTTAGTTGACCGCTTGTGTGAATAGCGCGTAGTCAACCAAGTCAATCGCGCCATTACCGTCGAAATCAATAATCTCGCAACCCGGGGTGATGCTCCCCTCGGTCGGCCCAACCACGCAGGGCAAAACCGACGCAAGGTCGGCCGCGTCTTTATCGCCATCTCCGTCGACGTCTCCCAACCGCTCGGGCGGCCAAAGCGTCCATGTCTGATTGGCGGGATAGTTCGTCAAAGTGCGCGAGACACCGCCGGGCCAAGCTACGATGATCTGATCCAATGTCGTCGCGGTATCCACTCCAAAGTGTACGGTATAGTCATCCTGCGATTTGAAGTTCGAGCCAGCCGTGATTTCGTTCATCTGCGAAATGGCGCCGGTTCCAATGTCGATCTGAGCCCCCACAGCAAAGGTATTTGCGCCAATGCCAACCACGCGGAATTTGACCCAATTACGGTTGTCACCTTCGTGATTGATGAAGATCGCAAGTGGCGCGTTGTCCGTTTGAACAACCAAGTCCAAATCACCGTCATTGTCGAGATCGCCTTTAGCCACGCAGAACGACGTCGCGGAATTGTCCAACCCGACAATCGGTGCGATATCGATCAAAGCGCCCGGTCCGTCGTCATCGTAAAGTCGATTCGGCGCTAGCATGTTGTTGACATACAATTCAAGTTTGCCATCGTTGTCGTAATCGAGAAACGTCGTGCCCCAGCCAATTTCGTATGAACCCACGTCATAGGCCAATGTGGCATCCACAAACGTCCCGTCACCTTGATTCATCAACAGAACATTACCTGGCGGCGTGTTGGTCACATACATATCCGCGTAACCGTTTCGGTCCAGATCGCCAACTGCAATCCCCATACAATCAACGTTGGCTGCCGTATTGCTCGCTGCCGTCACATCAACAAACGTCCCCCCATCATTGCGGAAGAGGTGGTTCTCGACATTTGGAGTCGTACCGCGATCGTTGCACACATACAAATCGGCATCACCGTCCCGATCGTAGTCCAAGAATCGAGATGTAAAACTTGGTAATTGGCTGAATCCGACCCCCAATGTTTCGCCCGTCGCCTCGAGGGCCAATCCGTTGCTATTCACGTAAAGCTCATTGGGTACTGCGAACCCCGGCAAAAATGTTCGGTTGGCAACATACAATTCCAACCAACCGTCTCCATCGATATCACCCCAAGTTGTTCCATACGACAGCCCCTGTTCATCGCCAAGACCGAGAGTGGGAGCAACATTCGTAAACTCAAAATTGCCATCGTTTCGCAGGAGTACGTCGTTAAAGAGGCGGCAGGTGATCATCAGGTCGAGATCACCGTCAGCGTCGAAGTCCGCTGCTGACAATCCTGTTGCCTCAGTAATCAACAAAATTTCGTTTCCGATCGACCGATCGATGAAGTGACCGGTGCCATCGTTTTCAAATAGACCAACAATGCCGGAAGTTCCGCCAAGTACCACCAAATCGGGATCTTGATCATTATCAAGATCAATGACACCCAGCCCGGTCCCATGGCGATAAAGCGAATCGACCGTCTGGAAGACAACACCGCGCGATGCGGCTTCGCTGGTAAAAGCTTCCGGCGATCCCGCACTGAGAACAGCAACCGGCAAAACAACAACGCCGACCGTAAGAACCAAACGAACCATTCGCATCGCCGACATCCCTTCCCCTTTCACCAACTACAAAATCCAACTCACGAAGTGATTCAAATGTTGGAGGGCCAGCCGCCTGTCACAATAGTAGCGCTCAAACTTGGTTGGCCACGGCATGCAAGAACTATCCAAGTACACACCAACCGCCACCGCATCACCGGGTGGTGCATGTTGCTTGCCCAATTGCGAATTCAGTTACCTCATATGCCACTACACACACCCTGATGTTACCAAATATCAGCCATCGGATACAAGTCGGAAGCGCAACTCATGTGGCCCGATAACCGAAAAATGCGTAGACGTCCATCACGCATGTAAATTATTGAAATGAAACAACTTACAGGCAATCTAGGATACGCGCAAAAAAGCCCCACCGAGCGCGACTGGTTGAAAACCACGCACAATCATGCTCCCGAAGAGACAACCTCTTTGAAATAAGCGAACAGGCTATCTTCAGAACAAACGAGCCTTCAAATGGAATCCCGATTCGGCATCAGGTTTATCGGACCCAACGAATCCATTGGACATTCGCGCGCAGAAGGATGCCAGCCGCGATGTCGCGACTGGCACCGTTTTTCGAATCACTTCGATTCGCCGCAGGGAAAAGTCCGTTGGTTATTCGATGCCCTTGACCTCGATCCGCTTGGGTTTGACCGCTTCTGCTTTAGGAAGCTTAATCGTCAACACGCCATTCTTGAGCTTCGCATCAACGCGGTCCGAATCGGTTTCTGTCGGCAGTTGAATGACGCGGCGGAACTCACTTGCGCCGCGCTCGTTGCAATAGCGCACGACATTCTCCAGTTCGACAGCCAGCCGCTTACCAGCGACGGTCAGTGTGTTGTCTTCGACCGTTACTTCGATCTGGCTGAGCTCCAATCCCGGAACATCAACCTCGACGAAGAGGTTGTCGCCGTCTTCCCATACGTCCAGCGCACCAAGTCCGCGAACGCCCAATCCCAACTTCTGGAATCCGTCAGCCCCACCTTCGATCAGACCGCCAAAGGCGCGGTCCACACTGTCCCGAATTGAAGACAACGGATCAATTCCAATGATTCGACGAGTCAACATAACAGCACCCCTTTCTATACGTTCCTACTCATTTGATCCTACCGTCGGCTCCACTGCCGCCGGCTGGTTTTGCTTTGAACTACCCGGTTCTTGCGGGCTATGCATGATGAGATGCAATGGGCATGCCAATCGAAAAACGCCTTGAATGGCCAAGAAACAGGGGTGTGTGGCAATCAATCCTGACAAAATGACAGCCGTGGCAGGCAGCCTGGCGTGCGCGGACCTATCATTGACGGAGTTCCATCGGGCGGCTAGATTCGAGTTTCGCCGTTTCGATTGGGCGGTGCTTGCAGCACACATCAGCAACAGAACATTTCAACGCCTAAGGGAGGTACGCTCATGGGTCTCGTCAATCCGCTGAATCTAAAGCAATGGGTCGAAGAAAACCGTCACCTGCTCAAACCACCCGTGGGCAACAAATGTGTTTGGCAGAATGAAGACTTCATCATCATGGTGGTGGGTGGGCCCAACGCGCGAAAAGACTACCACGTCAATGAGACCAGCGAGTTCTTCTATCAGATTGAAGGCGACATCATCCTTGGCATCATCAATCCGGAAAACAACAAGCCCGAAGAAGTCATCATCCGCGAAGGTGAAATCTATCTGCTTCCTCCAAAGGTTCCGCACAGTCCGCGCCGACCAGCCAACACCGTGGGTGTAGTTGTTGAAATGACTCGCGCTCAAGGCATGATCGACAAACTTCAGTGGTACTCCGACGACACCCACGAACTCGTTCACGAAGCCGAGTTCAAACTCGAAAACATCGCCGAAGACCTCAAGAAGATCATGGAAGATTTCTGGTCCAACGAAGAATTGCGGAAATGCAAGTCAACCGGCAGCGTCATTGCTCCACCGACCGAAGCCCAACCGCCACCGAAGGCCTAGTGTAGGCCCGCGCGTCACCTTGCGGGTTGCGCTCCACCGTCATTCCCGCGAAAGCGGGAATCCAAGTCCCGCACGTTGCCCATCGCCCGTTCTGGACTCCCGCGTACGCGGGAGTGACGATCGGGCACCCGCAAATCTAGCCGTGAGAATGCACTAGGATTGAAGCGTTTATTCCTGCGATGGCGTGGCGGCTGACTTGACGGTAACGGTCGTTGATGTGGTCAACTCTCGACCACTCAACCAATCCAGAAACACGACACGGACGTGTACTTCTGACGGAATGCGACCAGCCGATTCTGAAAACGGAATCTTGAACGAATAGTGATTCGTCATGAATCCGCCGTACCAGCTTTTCTTGATCACCACTGGATCGGTGTACTCTTTCGTCGCGATGGTTCTGGGTGAACCGATATCCGTCAGGTCGGTCAACTGAATCGTAATCGCGCCAGCCGCTTTGATGACGTCACCGGAAGCATCGACCGGCTGAACGTATACAACGACACCGTCATCACCGGGCTTGCCATCGAGATCAATACCACCGCTGCGGGTTGGGATCTTGATCTTGTCAACGACAAACAAATCATCGAGTTTCACATCTGCCAAACGGGGTTGATTCTTGATACGCGCTTCCAATTCCGAGCAGCGCGTTTCGCATTCAAACTTGGCTTGTTCGCAGGCGGCTAAGTCCAGTTTGTGCTGATCGATTTCCTGTTGAAGCTGAATGATCGTACCCGGCGCATCGAAACATCCACCGCAAAACGCAGCCAATGCAAGAACCATCAGCGCTGCGCGAATCATTTTCGCCTGCCTCAATTTCTCGCAATAGTGCTTGGTCATCATCAGGCTATCTGCTTGCAATATCGGATGAATCGACGTTCGTTTCATGGCTTTCAAGGTGCCGTGATACCGCCCATTTTGCAAAGTTTTTTCCACCATGCGGGTTTGACCGGCATTGCAGACAGGCGCGAAATCGTTACGAGGTGAAATTCTGAAAACGTCGCGTCGGCTTTGACTTGTGCCAAGGTCACCGGCGTTGAGACCGCCTTGACGGCTTTGAGATCAACGACGACGCGTTTCTCATCGTCCAACTCGGGATCGGGATAGGGGCCGCGCGTCACGGTCGCGACACCGGCAATGTGCTTGTCCTTACCGGTATGGTAAACAAACACGTTGTCGCCCTTTTTGACGTTGCGCATGTGCATCAGAGCCGTGTTGTTTCCGACACCGTCCCACACCGTTTTCTTATCGCGCACGAGGTCGTCGTACGAATAGTCACCCGGTTCGGTTTTGAAGAGCCAATATTGCATGGGCCTCACGTTCTATTCTGCCAATATCGTTACTATTCCAGCGTCGCCGTCTTCAAGTATTCCATGATCGAATCGTGCCAACGTTCGATTGTGTCAGCCGAACCAACCGCTTTTACAAAGTGCGGGCCATTCGGATGCTCGATCGCCGCAGAAATCATACGAACGCTTCCAGATTCCGACGTCATCGTTCCGGTCATGTCCGCAACCGTGACTTTCACACCGTTCGCTTCCCACGATTCAACTTTCGCAGCTTCCTTGGTCGAACTTCCGTCGGGTTGGCTGACCATTCCGAACCATCGGTCCAACTGCGCTTGAATCGGAATATCCTTCATTCCCGGAAAATGCGTTAATCGAACGACCGCATCGGTATCGTCGTCATTTGCTTTTTCGAGTTTGAAGACGGCCAGTGGTCCCGCGACTTGAAACGCCGAATTCGACGGGACGGCTGGCTCCATTGGCTGCCAACCTTCCGGCGCAGTGAGTTTCAAACCGGCTGAACCTTCTGCGGCTTTGTCGATCTCAACGTTCCCGGCTTCTGCTTTGGGCATCGCTCCGCCAATGGGCGGATGGCCAGCAGGCAAGCTATCCCCATGCCCTGGCGGAATCGGCGGCGCCTTTTGAGTAGACCGATTCTGTGAAGGTTGGGTCGGCTTGGTACTTGCTAACGGGGGAAGCGAGGGCTCCTCAACAGTTCCCGGCTCGTCTTTCTTGCACCCGACAATGGTGATCGCCGATACGAGACAACCGAATACCAGCACTTTCACAAATTGCTTCATTAATGAATTCTCCGATTCTCTTTTTTTTGGCAGTCAGCATTCAGGCGATTTCGATTCCTAAATCAACGCAGCAATCGCTTCACCGATCTGCGCGGGCGATTCCGCGACCGAAATGCCTGCCGCCTTCATCGCATCAATCTTACCGTCAGCCGTTCCTTCGCCACCGCTGATGATCGCGCCTGCGTGACCCATTCGCTTTCCAGGAGGGGCAGTCCGCCCGGCAATAAACCCAGCGACTGGTTTCTTGATATTGGCTTTAACGAAATCTGCAGCGTTCTCTTCGTCAGTCCCACCGATTTCGCCAATCATGATCATGCCATGCGTGTCGTCGTCCTCTTCAAACATCGAAAGCAGTTCAATGAAATTCAAGCCCTTCACCGGGTCACCGCCAATACCGACGCACGTCGTTTGCGAGATACCGCGCGAACTGCACTGCCATACGGCTTCGTACGTCAGCGTTCCACTGCGCGAGATAATACCCACGTTCTTATTGCCACCCTTGGGAGGGGTGTGAATGTAACCGGGCATGATGCCGATCTTGCATTCACCGGGCGTAATCACACCGGGACAGTTCGGGCCAATCATCAACACACCGCGATCGTCGAGGTACTTGCGGGCTTTGACCATGTCGAGCGCCGGAATGCCTTCCGTAATCACCACGACCAGACGAATCCCTGCGTCGGCTGCCTCCATCGCTGCGTCAGCCGCAAACGGCGGTGGGACGAACACCATCGACACGTCCGCACCCGTCGTCGATACAGCCTCTGCCACCGTGTTGAACACGGGCAGACCATGCTCCGACTTGGTGCCGCCTTTTCCGGGAGACGTTCCACCGACAAACTTGGCACCGTATTCGATGCACTGCGTGGTATGAAATGCGCCGGCTTGTCCGGTTATTCCCTGGCAAATCACTTTCGTATTGCGATCCACAAGAATGCTCATGACGTCATGTTCCCAATTAAGATTTTCTGCATCGCACCGCGCCGGCAGCGCCGAAGAAGCCAACATCCATCGCCCCCAAACGGATGGGACGAATGGGCTAGTATCGCCCCTGCGGGTTCATTTGCAAATGCGCACGCGGGAATACCCGATGCCCCCAGATGGGGCACCAAAGGCGCGGAATCAGGTGTTTATGGGTTGGGATAAATCCAGCGATGGGTTCGGTTGTCAGCGGCTAAACCGGAACGTTGCGACGCTTGAGTTCGCTGCGGGCCAACTGCGACAGTCGCCGTTTCGCCACCGTGGCGTTCAGTGTTTTTCCGCCCCCCGCGTGGCGTCCCTGAACACCGCCCGCCCGCGTCGGCGACGTCACCATCCCAGCCAACGCGTGCAAATGGTCAGGGGAGACATTCCGGGCCTCGTCGCCGGCAAGCAGTTTTTCGATCACCCGACACGATTGCCCCGCACGGGCATCGTCTTGAAGCAAGATCATCAACCGAGGCAGCGCCGGCGCGCCGATTTCCAGGAGCTTCGTCCAATCTTCGATCGCAATCGCCACGTCGGCTTGGGCGAGGGCAGTCGTCGGTACCCAGCCCAGGTTTCTTAGAGCATCGACCGCGGCCCGGCGAATCGCCAACTCCGGGTCCGACATGATCTTTTCGAGCGCCGGGATGGCTTTTCGGTGTCCGATCTTGCCAAGCGTTTCGACGACACTAAATCGCAGAGATGCCGCGGCTGGCGAATTGCCCTCTGTTTGTAAAAGTTCAATCAACGGTTCGACAGTCGGCTCACCTAGTTCAACCAATGCTCCCATCACTTTCGTTCGGTGCGTCGCATCTTCAAACGCTTTCAACAAAGGTGCCACAGCCGGCTGGCCTAACTTCGCAGCATCCATCCAGTCACCAGCCGCAACCGCCAGCGCCACATGCTGTTCGCGATTTGACGGTTTCCATTCGATCTTCTTGAGCGCTCGAGCGACGGAGTGACGAACTTCGGAATCTTCGTCATGCAGCAATGCAACCAACACAGATGCTGTCTTGGGCTCCTTCGCTCTTTCCAAACCTTCAGCCGCCGCGCGTCGAATGTAGACATCGCCATCACGCAGATATTGCGACAGTGCGGCAATCGCCCGGTTTCCCGCGATCGAACCCAGCGCGCGAATCGCCTGAAATCGAATGGCCGGTTCGCGCGACTTGCTCGCCTCAAACACCATGTCGAATGCACCGGGGCCGATCGTCGTGATCGCCGACCATTTCTCCTGCGCAATCAGCGCTTTGGCTTGAAGCTTCTCGTCGTTGCGATCTTTAGCCAACTGCTCGATGATCGCAGCGCTGGCCATTCGGACGGCTGCTTCGTCATCATCCATGAGCTGCGACAACGCCGAAATCGCCGCCGGATCGCCGATCTTACCCAGCGACTCAGCCGCGATACGTCGAACGTGTTGGGTGCCGTTTTTGACCGCATTGACCAACGGCTTCACCGCAGCCCCGCCCAATGGCACAATACCGTCCCACTCATCACGAAGGATGCACACCGAAGCCTGCTGCTCGCCCGAAAGCTGCTCCCAGCCGAATTTCTTCAGCGCCCATGCGGTAAACTGCTTGAGACTCAGATCGTCCTTGTCATTTTCGAGCAGCAGAATGAGTTCGTTGACGGCGGCTGGGTCACCGATGACACGAAGGGCCTCCACGATCTCATCACGCACATCCCAGAACTTCTCCTCGAAAAGCGCCGCAATGAGGGGCTCGACCGCCCGCCGGTCTTCAAACTTTCCGAGTGCTTGTGCGGCGAGGATTCGAATGCTGCGATCTTCGTCTGTCAGCAAGTAAGTAAGGGGAATGACGGCTTGGTGATTTTCGAGCTTCAATACGCGCGCAATTCCCCGGGCGCGCACCGATGACTCGGTCGATCGAAGCCGTCTAAGATTCCACCAGAGAGAAAACATAAGGGCAGCCGATGGCTGCATCCTCCAAACGTACGAAGTCCGCAAGGGGTTACTACATTCTTAATATAAGTGTCGGCTCTGCGGGGATGCCGGACCAAAACCACCCGTACAAATCTGACGTGGTTATCACCCCACAACCATCATGAGAGCGAGGGCGGCGATATTTCTGGACTTCGTCAAGCGCAATGTCAGACGTGGTCAACGCGTCCGATACCAAATACAATGCCGACATGGTCGCACCAACAACACACTCCAATGACGCCGAAGCGGACCCACTTGAACAGTTGAGTCCGCAGTCACCCGCTGGCATGGGCGCGCACGGCTGGTCGCGCATGATCGTGGGCGTCATCCTCCTCGCTGCGCTTGCCACCGTCGTCGTTCGCGGTATCTATGTCATCGCCAATCTTGAAGACGAACCACCGCCGCCGGTCGAAACCACGGTGCAATAGAGCGCAACAGCGCCCCGTCAATCGTTCACGACAAACCATTCGTCGAAACGGTGTTCGCGCGCTACAATCGAGGCTATGATTCCGCTCACCGCACAATCCAGTCTCGCGTCATCTGTCACTGCAATCATCTATGCCACCTGGGACATGCTCCGCGAGTCCGCCATCTTTTTGCTCTTTGGGTTACTCATCGCTGCGTTTCTTCACGTCTGGATGAGTCGAAGTCGCTGGGGAAATTTGCTTCGCGGTGAAGGCGTTCGTCCAGTCTTGCTGGCATCCGCAATCGGCCTGCCCATGCCGCTTTGCTCATGCAGCGTGTTGCCCGCGGCGATTGCGCTTCGCAAACAGGGAGCCGGCAAAGGAGCCACCCTTTCATTCTTAATCTCGACTCCGGAGACCAGCGCGCAGTCGGTGATGCTGACTTATTCGCTCATCGGACCCATGATGGCCATCATCCGACCGTTGGCGTCGTGTATCACCGCCATTGTCGCGGGCGTTCTTGAAATATTGTTCTCGAAAAAGTTCGGCGATGCGTCCATGCCGGATACTGCACCGGATCATTCATGCTGTTCCGGAATTAAGCCCAACGCACTGGAAGATGAAATCACGCCGACCGTGTCAATCGCGGAAGGCCTGCGCCATGCTTTCGTCAAAGTGTTCGATGACATCGTTTTTTGGATGTTCGTCGGATTCATTGCGGCTGCGATGATCAAAGTCTGGATGCCAAACGCATTGATCGATGCCGTCATGCGCGGGCCGCTGCTGGCCATGTTGATCATGCTGGTCGTTGGGATTCCCATGTACGTCTGTGCGGAAGGGTCCACACCCGTCGCTGCCGCCCTCATTGCACAGGGGTTAAGCCCGGGAGCGGCGCTGGTATTCTTACTCGCCGGACCAGCCACCAACATCGGCTCCGTCGGTTTGCTTCGGTCGCTACTGGGCACAAGAACCGTTGTCGTATATCTGGCAAGCATCGCCTGCGTGTCGGTCGGGGCTGGTTTGTGCGTCGATTGGCTGTTTAATGTACAGGGTTTTAGTCTCACGCCTCATGCGACGCACGACTCATTTGTGCCCGGGTGGATCAGAACTGCCGGTGCCGTCGCACTGCTCGCGTGGACCTGCACAAGTATTTGGCGCACTCAATTCGCCAACAAGAATCGATCGTCGGCATCAGATGAGACATCGAACTGTTGTCATGACTCGGTCGTGGGTTCCTGCGAATCTGATTCATCGCCATCGTCATCATCGCTATCCTCATCATCGTCGTCTTCAAGTTCGTAGTCGATCTTGAAGGGCGGGGCTTCCTTCGCCCCTTCAACGAGGAACTGATTCATCCAGCGCATCATCCGCAGGCTATAGTCGTAGCGACTCGCCGCTTTGCGATTACCGTGCCCTTCACCTGGGAACAACACCAACCGCACGGGCGTGTTTCCAAGTATCTTCAGGTTGCGATACAGTTCCATCGACTGCGACGGATGCACCCGCGGATCGTCCTTACCGTGCATGATCAGCAATGGCGTGCGGGCTTGTTCGACGAAGTAAATGGGGCTGCGTTCGAGGAAGAATTGCCAGTCTTCCCATATGCGTTTGCGGGCGTGAACAAGATACATTTCTTCGGCGATGTCGGTCGTACCCGATTTCGAAATCTGATCGCTGATGCCAACGAACATCACGCCTGCTGCGAATCGATCGGTGTGCTTGGTGCTGCACCAAGCGGTCGCAAATCCGCCATACGATCCACCGGTGATGCCAACCTTATCCTTATCCACCAAGCCCTGTTCAATCAGATGGTCCACGCCGTCAATCAGATCGTTGAATTCTTTTCCGCCATAGTCACCCTGATGGGCTTTCGCGAACGCCACACCGCGGCCGGTGCTACCGCGATAGTTGGGTCGCATGACCGCGATCCCCAGAGAAGCCGCCATCTGACCCGGACTTGAGTAGCGCGTGGACCAACCCAACTGCACTTGCGATTCCGGACCGCCATGCACATCGAGGATCAGAGGATAACGCGTACCGGGTTTCTCATTGAGCGGACGTATCAAGATCGCTTCGATGGTTTCACCGTCGCGGGCTTGGTAGCGAACGATTTCTTCTTTGGAGAGTTCGACATCTGCGAGCCATTCATTGTGATGCGTCAGTCGACGCGGTTCCGTAGCACCGTGCTTCATCGCGAATAACTCGGTGGAGTGCGTCGGGGCGCTTCCCGCAAAAGCAGCCGACTGACCGTCCTTCGACAGAGACACCCGGCCCATGACCGGACCGCCTGGTTCGACGACGATTTTGAAATCCGATCCATCCTTGTTGACCCGCCCGAAAGCAGTCAGGCATCCATCGTCGGCTAGGAACATGATGGTGTTGGCGTTCTGCCATTCGATGCTGGCAAAGTTCGGCACATATTCCGGTGCAATCTGTTTGAACGCACCGCCCGAAGCGCTCACCGTAAACAGCCGGCCCGCTGACGGGTCATTCAAATCCTCACCCGCGAGAAACGCCAGCGATTTGCCATCGGGACACCAACGCACAGCTTCAAGTTTTCCAACGTTTTCGATGACGGCAGACACTGCTCCCGACTCGGCATCGACGACGTGAATCTTTGAGAACATGTACTGATGATCAATGAGCGGTGTGCGCGCGAGTACGACTGCCAACGACTTACCATCGGGCGAAAACTGGGCCGACGTCGCCGAGCCTTCGAGTTCCAACATCCGCGGTTCGTCGTCTAACTTGCCATCGACCTTCGCAATCCAAACGCGCGAGAAATGCAGATCTTCTTCGTAAATCTCCGCGTTGAAACCCTTCTCTTTAAGGTCTTTCTTGTCCTTATCTTCCTTCTCAGTCGCCACGAACACGATGCGATTGCCTGCCGAATCCCAATCGTACGAACCGACGCCCCGGTCGTGCTCGACGATCTTCTTGGCCTCTCCACCATCAATAGGTAAGGCATAGACCGCGCCATGCTTGTCGTCGCCGCGCTTGGCAACAAACGAAATTGCCGAACCATCCGGTTTCCATTGAACTCGGCGGATGCTCACCTCGCCCGTGATGAAACCACGCGACTTGCCCGACAGATCGCAGACGTGAAGTTCCGACCATGCCGAACCGTTGTCATCGCTGCCCAACTCGCGCGGCACCGATAGCGTGTACGCGATGTGCTGACCATCCGGCGACATCGCCACTTCCGAAACGGACTCGATCCGCGCTACATCCTTCGCAGTCAAGCCAGCCGCCAAGCCCCATTGCGGAGTCATCAGCCCGACCAGCACAGCCAGTTTCAGCGCTGCGAATCGATTCAGAAAGTTCGGATACGATAAGAAGGTTCTGAAAAACATGTCATTTTCCCGATGAAACCAATAGGATCAAAGCTATCGTTTGAAGTGACGCCCACACGGATTGAAGCCTAACAAGCTGAATAAGCCGTTGCAATTGTCAGGAATTGTCGAACCTGTACCCGCGCCCTACATTCCACTGAAGCCCGGAAAGCCCGATTCGACGCCCGCGATACCGCGCTGGCCATGACGAGTCTGATCGCCCAATTTTTCCAAAACACTTGGCTTTCCAAAACACTTGGCTTTCCAAACACTTGGTTTTGTGCGATCCTTGGACCTCAAAGAAGTCTAAATTCACAACAGGAACCTTTTGCCATGAAGCCCAACTACAGCATGCGTATCGCGATCACCGTATTCGTGTCAACCATCACGACAGCCACCGTATTCGGCGGGGTCGTCAGTGAAGACTGGATCATCTTCGAGGATTTCGTCTCGGGTGCAGAATGCGGCATCATCAACACGTCAAATGCGGAGTTGATCTCATTGTTCGACACCGGCGAAATGGTCATCGTGTCGGGCGCAGACACGATTCTTCCTGATCTAATCGTTACCAGCGATGACTTCGTGCTGTACCGCGGTGAGCCTTCGGGACAAGTTGAATTCGTAGACGATGGTGACGGACTACCTGCCGTCTTCTGGACCACGCTGATCGGAACCGTCGTCGAAGTCGATACGTTTACGGGCGAACCGTTCGACAGCGGACTCCTGCCAGAAGAACGCATCAACACCGGCTGCGACGCGTGCGATTTGGTCGATAACAACTCGCTCTGCGACGACATCGGCAATGGAAACGGCGGTGGTAATGGTGGTGGCGGAAACAATGGAGGCGACAATGGCGGCGACATCTTTATTCCGCTGCCCTCGATCTGCGGTGTCGGATCGATCGCCTCGATCGTCATGACCGTTTTCGCGTTTCCATTCCTTCGAATCTCCCGTGCCAGCCGCATCAGGTAACGCGCGAGCCAGAGGCGAACACATCAACTATTTAAGATCGAAGTAACCGTTGTCATCGGCATCGCCAAACCAGCCGATGTCGTACGCTTCCGGTTTGCCCAGATACAATCCGCTCGACCAAGTAAACGCATGCTTTCGCCGATCGACGTGGCCGTCCACCCAAGCGACATTGGCTTTCTTCTGGGTATGCCGGAAGTGAATGGAAGGCTCGGATCGAAACGACGGATTCGTCGGCAGGTAGCGCGGCTCGGCGAAACTGTACTCTGCCGGCCCATCGGAATTTACAGCAAACCCCGTGTCTGCAAACATCACCGTATCAGCCGGCCGCCGCACCCGCTCACTCTGCACGCCGGTCTTGTCGCTTTCAACCACATGAAAACCGTAACCGACGTCGCGAAGCTCACGCCCGAGGTAGGCGAGGTTGTAACCGTATCCACCGCTCGCCCGCTCGAAAGCGGCTGGCTGATCTAGTGGATCACGAAACGAAGGGCAAGACCGAATCGCCCCACCAGTGCCAAGGTATGACACCAAAGGACCGTCGCTCCCATCGAAGGGTTCGGAGGCTGCTTCGCGCTTACCATGCCACCGATTCTTGTTCTCCAGAAAATTACGCGCCCCCGGGCAAAAGCGTCCGTTGTGCTCCGCAGCATACCCTAGGTTGGCCAGCGCAATCTGGCGAATATTGGAAGCGCAAACGGTCGCTTTAGCCTCATCCCGAGCGCCCCGCAATGATGGCAACAAGATCGAAAGCAAGAGCGCCACAATCGAAACCACCACCAGCAATTCAACCAAAGTAAACGCGGGTAAGGGTGCCCCGCCCTTCAGGGTGGGGGACTGACCAAAACGCAAAACCGTCAAACAAGTCGAGCGATGTTCAAGTCGTTCAGAGGAACGAGTCACGCTATCGGATGATAACGGCCCGTCGAGCATACGAGACGTCTTCAGTCCCCCACCCTGAAAGGGTGGGGCACCCACTCGACAAACCAAAAAGTTGCGCTTCGACATCATGGTGACGTCATCCCAAATACTTGCTGAAACGCCCGCACATCGAAAAGATCAACGTCACCGTCATCATCAGAATCGAGTGGCCGACACGGGCTCGACGGCACCGCGATGTCCGGCCCATTCAGACAAGCCACAAAGTATTCGTGGTCGTCGAAATCAACTGCCCCGCTACCATCAACATCCCCTGCAAACGTCGCGGCGACATCCGATATGGCATCGATCTCGGTAGACACTTCACCAAGCGCACCAGCGATCAAATCGACCGCAGTCGTGATGCGCACGAAATCAAAACCATCCAACCCAGCCGCCTCGCCGGTGGCAGAATCAGTCGCCCAAGCGATATCAAAACCATCACCGCCCGCAGATCCCGGTGTGATGTCAACCTTCAACGCATCGTCCGGACGCACATAAAACACTTTCGGCAAAACACCCTCCGGCAGCAAGGCGACCGGTGACGAATCGGCGTAACCAAAAACGCCTTCGACTTCGGATGACAGCCCATTGGGATTCTCAACGATTAATCCATCAAACGGCGATCCTTCAAGCAAGAATCCTTCCGTCGTCCACGACCTCGAATGGCCAACTGGCACCCAAATCGGATTGGCCGGCGGAAATGCCGCATCGCCAAAGTTGTCGTCCCAGGTCATCACCGCGTATTGGCCAACGGGATCGACAACGTGCGAGCCAGGAATCAAGAACCAAGGGTCGTCTGCCGATCCGTTGCTATTGATGTCACGACTGATCTCGATGATGCCGACCTCCGCCCAGCGCCGATTGGGATTGGATGCCGCCCAAAACGCATTGCCAAACACAATCGCATCAAGCCCAAATGGATTCGCGTGATCGTCGTACACCGTGTGATCGAACGCCAACGTAATGCGTCCACCGAATCCGCCCAGCGTCACCACGCCCAACTCGTTGCCTTCGCCACTTCCACCGCCGCTGGGCGCACCCAGTGCTCTATTGGCGTCATTGAATTGTGGATCGTTGACGAATTGCCCCGGCGCGGGTTCGTAGTTCACAACAGTTGCAGCAAATGGACCATCCGCGCGGACAACGCTTGAACCGATCAATGCCGTCACCAAAAGTAAGAACAGCAAGGACGGGCGCTGCGCATGAAACGCAGCGCCCCATCCTCCGCCTTCCCTTCCGGAAAACACCTCAAACATTTCGCAACGCACCGCTATCGCCTCCGCCCGACGAGGACCAGTCCACCGCCAGCCAGCAGCAAGGCGAATGTCGCGGGCTCGGGAATGACTTGAAAGATTGCGGCATCACCAAACGGGCCGAAGCCATCGCGGCCCATGAAGAAAACACTGCCATCGCGGGCGTACACATCGGTCGTCAGGTTGTTCGCCGCAGCCCCTGATAGCGTGCCCAGCAGCTCCGACGTATTCGTCTGCAAGTCAAACGCGTACGGATTGGAGTTCGTAAACGTTCCGTCAAACTCGACTCCAAACAAATTCGCCCCGTCGCTTTCCATGACCGGCGAACCGGTTCCGGGAACGAGATAGCTTCCGATCGCATCCGCCCCGTCGTAGGGAGTCGCTTGCGCCCCGCCAACGCGGTTGGCGACTTGGGCGGCTGAGTATTCGAGAACAGTTGACCCATCCACGAAATCAAACAAGCCGGCATAAAAATTCCCGCTCGAATCAAATCCGGAACCTCCACTGGCACCACCCAAATCGGCGAACACCGTGTAGCTGTCCGAATCGTCGAAATAAAACGCGGCATTGTCGCCCGACGGCGCGACCCCACTTCCGAATACCCGGTTTCCGTCGGTGCTGAGGCTGAACACATTCGCACCGGCAGACTCGTCGAGTACCGACGATGTCGCCCAATTCGTTCCGTCAAACGTACTCTTGTAAACGTTGGCGGATCCGCCCAGCGAAAAACTCTGCACATGCGCCCAGTACACGTCACCATTGACGACAGTAATGGCGTCCGGCGAATAATTGCTGCCGGTAAATGAAGGTGAGCGAGCCACTTCTACAGTATTCACGCCGTCAAAATGCCTGACCACGTTTTGATGCACCGGGCTGCCACCGCCGTCTGTTCCGACCTGCTCTGCGCCGTAGAGATAAAACCCATCATCACCGACTGCAAAGTGCGACGCGTTTGTTCCCGACCACACTTCGGTCGAAGACCAACCCGCCGACGGGCTAAACGTCAATGCTGCCTGCGCCGAATGACTCCACAAAGTGCCACACAATGGCACCAACGCCGCCAATGCAATTCCACAATTCTTTCTTCCCAACAACATGATCCACCTCCTTCAATCACCCGAACGCTTCGGGCACAACCGTCAGCCGCCTAACGCGCGCACTTCGGGCGCGTCATGCGACTGCTTCGGTTTGCATCGATTGAGGTGAACCACCGATTCGCGAACATCCCGCGCCACCGTGAATCGGCGCACGCCTTCCGCGAATGCAAAATGGTCTTATGGGGTCGAGAGAATAATTGGACCGGAGAGTACGCAGATACAAATGAGTGAAGAATTCCGGCAGCCATGAGCCCTTATCCTCGAAGGCCCTAACCTCAGCCGCCCCAACGACCAGCGCCCGCGTTGCGAGCAAACCGATACATGGGTGCCAACCGAAGAGTTAAGGTTCGCTGGCCGGTCTCCTGACTTCCGGGCGAATTGACCCCTGCTATACAAGTCTAGGCTTGTATACAAGCGCCAATCGGTCCTACTAGCCGCGCCTTCTCCATCGCAAACCGCTCAAAAAAGCGGCAATCACCTTCTCGGTGAAGCGATAAATGGCGTTGTGCGGCGTTCGTTCCCGGTCACAGTAGCGGGTCTGTTCCGGATTCTCACCGGATTCCCGATTCTGCCTGACACATCCGATGTCAAGCCACCAGCAACCGCAAGGATTATCCACCCGCGCGACTCGATTTGTCAAGATGATTGAAAAAAAGTCGGCAAGTCAAGCAGCATCAAGCTGTTGCGGAGGCTATCGTCGGAAGGCCTTCGATCAGCGCGCTGCCAATTCTAAGAATCGTCGCCCCGCAACCGATCGCAATGTCGTAATCGCGACTCATCCCCATCGACATATGGCGGAAGTGTTCACCCACTTCGACTTCGTGGGCAATTTCATCGTAAAGTTCGCGGCAGCGCATGAAACAATCGTAGATCGTATCGCGATCGTCGGTCAGCGGCGCCATCGTCATCAACCCGCAAAGGTTCACGCTGGGCAAAGTCGCCAACATCTCCGCGAGGTGCGTTGCGGCTCCGACGGCAACGCCAAACTTCGACGACTCGTTGCTCGTGTTGACTTGCATGAGCACATTGACTTCAACGCTACGGCTTGTTGCTTCAGTGCTGATCTCTTCGCCAAGGCGCAGGCTATCGACCGAATGAATCATTTCGACCCAAGGCAGCACCAGCTTCACCTTGTTGCGTTGCAAATGCCCGACCATGTGCCAGCGCGGCCGAGGCATCGCCCCGGCTTGCATGTCGCGGGCGCGTTCGGAAAGAAACTCGTGAATCGCTTCGCCCCGGGCGGCTAACTCTTGTGGTTTGCTTTCGCCCAATTCCGACCAACCCAAATCGACGATATCCTTAAGCACATCGAGGGTCGCGTACTTGGTCACCGCAACGATTTTGATTTCATCAGGGCTACGGTTGGCTTTTTCGCAGGCCTCACCAACGCCACCGTGAATCTTTTCGAGATTGGATTGAAGTTGTTTGGAGAATTCCGACATGTCGCCTCGCTGATTCCTTGCCTGTGTCAAGGTACAACCTTAGTTCGCTCGAACCGAATTCGCAATCGTAATCATGCCAATCACAGCCAAACCGGTTGACGAAATTCAAAGACATCGACACGATGGCGCGAATGGCCACCATCGACGACATCACTGCCAATCCACCGCCCGAGGACACCCTCTTCGATGCGGCGGCAACTTTCGGTGCTGAAGGTCCGTTTGAACTGGAAATCGGCTGTGGCAAGGGCGGATTCATCCTTCGCCGGGCACTCGAAAATCCAGAATTGCACCTGTTGGGCATCGAGCGTGCAAACAAATATTTCAAATTCGCTGCCGACAGGATGGCCCGCCGCGGCGCTTTGAACGTGCGCATTATGCGGTCCGACGCCCGCGACTTCGTCATTAAGCACCTGCCCTCCGCTTGTCTATCAGCCCTTCACATCTACCATCCTGACCCTTGGCCCAAGAAGCGCCACCACCGTCGGCGACTCTTTCAGAAGGATTTCATCGACGCGGCGATCCGTGCATTGATTCCCGGGGCACGATGGGCGATCCAAACTGATCACGCCGAATACTTTGAGTGGATTTCAGAATTGATGGAACAAGCCACCGGCATCGCTCGTACAGACTACGACGATCCCGAGTTTGGAATCGTCGAAGCAACCGCACAAACCAATTTCGAAATCAAGTATCGCGAAGAGGGCCGGACCATCTACTCGCTCGCGTACCGAAAGCATACATGACCCAAGCGCCGACCGATTCCAGCGATTCAAAAGCATCAGCAAAAGCGGAATCGAATCGGCTTGCACACGCATCGAAGAATCGACCACAAGCTAACCGCTTCGAGCCGCGCCTTAGGCATTACATCATCGCCACCCTTATACCGATCAGTTGGTCGTTTTCGTTCCTCGCCGGCAAGTATGTAATGACCGTCACACCGACGGGCCCGTTTACCGTCTCGATGTTTCGATTCGTCACGGCGCTTGTCGCACTGACGCCGATGGTGTTCTTTATCAAGCGCCTCCGCAAAGTTCCGCCGCGCGATTATGCATGGATGTTTCTACTCGGGTTTCTTTGCGTCACGCTGTATCACTACCTGTTCTTCCGCGGACTGGCGCTCGCACCAGCAGGAATCTCCAGCATCGTCCTTGCAACCCTGCCCATCATGATCAACATCTTCGCCGGATTGTTTTTGGGCGAACGCATCACGGTCAATACGTTCATCGGCGGAGCGATCGCAGCCGTCGGCATCACCGTGATCGCTCTCGAGAAAGGCAACTGGACGCTGGCTGGCTGGGGGCGGGGCGAAACGTTTATCCTGTGCGGCGCTTTTGCATGGCTGCTTTACACGCTCTTGGGGCGCGACCTTTACCGCAAGTACAACCCCGTGATGGCCAGCATTTACGTCTTCGCGTTTGGCGTGATCGCGTGCCTGCCGGGGGCTATGAGCGAAGAAACGTTCTACGAACTCGCCGACCAATCGTGGCCGTGGTGGGGATGTATCTGGTACATGGGCGTTGCGGCTACCGCTTTCGGAGTCGTCGCGTTCAACACGTCAATCCGCATTCTAGGGGCAGGCAAAACCGCGATGTTCTTGCTCATCGTCCCGCCAACTACGAACATCTGGGGATACCTGCTGTTCAACGAGCCAGCCACCTGGATCAAATCAATCTGCATCGTCGTCGTGCTGTTCGGCGTGTGGCTGGCAATCAAGCGACCGCGCACGGTTTTGCAGTAGCAAGAGGGTTCAAACTACATGCCCAGCGACATCAATTTCAAATTGGACGAAGCGGCAAAACTGCTCTCGCGCACACCAAGCGTCATTAGAACGATGCTTACTTCGCTGCCTGAACGTTGGACATCCAACAACTACGGCCCCAAGACGTTCAGCCCGTTCGACGTTGTCGGTCATTTGATTCATGGCGATCAAACGGATTGGGTTGTCCGTGCTCGCCAAATTCTTGAAACGCAGAATTCCGAACCCTTTCAACCGTTCGATCGCTACGCGATGTACGAAACAAGTCGCGGAAAAACCATCGCCCAACTGCTCGACGAGTTTGAACAAGTACGCGGCGAATCGCTGAAAAACCTAACCGCGATGAATATCACTGAAGCCCAATTCGAGCTTTCCGGAAAGCATCCGGCGTTCGGAAACGTCACCCTCCGCCAACTACTCGCCACATGGGTCGTCCACGACATGAACCACATTCATCAAATCGCCAAATGCATGGCACACCAATACCGCGACGCTGTCGGACCGTGGAAAGAGTATCTTTCGATTCTGCCGAAATAGCTGAAAGGAAACGTAATGCCCACACAGGAAGAAGTCGCATCAAACCTGCCGAAACTATGCCCAAAGTGCAACGCAGACATGGAATTCGGCTTCGTCCACGCTGGCGAAGACGTGGTTCAATGGTCTACCGTTAATCGCAACAAGACGAACGAAGACTTCACGAAGGATGTGCTTTTTCTACAGCGAACGCCAAAGCAAAAGTCATTCAGGCTTTCCTCGGAAGAAGCCGAACCACTGCAGGCACATCGCTGCGCGGAATGTAAGGTAGTGATCCTGGCCTACGAAGAAGCGATTGATTGGAATGAACTCAAGAGGAAGTGACCCCCCAACTAAATCTCCGCGCGGCGAAGATATCGCGACCCGATGATCAATGCCGCTACTCCGCCTGACAGAGCCACGACGATCATCACACCCACGATCATCAACGTCGAAAGATCGAGCGACTCATCAAACCCGCGCGTGCGATTGTGATACCCGACCGCCCCCATCCCACTAAGCATCGTCAATACGAGCATCACCGAAACGACCAGATTCACCGTTCCACCAAACCCGTTGGCAATGCGGGCGGCATTTCGCTGCTCGAACATCGGAAGTCTCGCCCCGATCCCCACCGCGAACCCGCACAATCCAAAACACGTCGCTACCGTCACCACGACTTGAAGCACCGCCCACTCAAAAGGCATCTTCAACATGATCACCGCGAGCACCGTCGTCGAAAACGCTACAAACGTTGACACTGTCATCGCGAACGCAAACTTGGAAATCAGAATCTGCCAAGGCGTTAAGGGCAGCATACCAACCAGCCAGCGCTGCTGCCCCTCCAACGACACCAGCGGAAACACAAACCGGCTTGTGAATGTGGCTAGAATGAAACTCAGCGCCCCGTAATTGAGAAACGGAATCACCATCCCCCAGCCCTCAAGCGGCTTCGCGCCGGAAAGCTTGGGCACGTTCACCAGATAAAGCGCCATCAAACCAAACAACACCACCAACTGTGTCCACTGAACCGGATCGCGAACGAACGTCCGCAAGTCTTTGGCAGCGATGAGACGCTGACCCATTGGCAGATAAAAGAATACCTTCCCAGCCAACCCAACAGCCGGTGAGGCTGCGGACGATCGTTCGCCACCACGCGACGACAGCGCCCGGTCAAACGCCGACATGAACTTCCACGAAACCACCCGCACAGCCACCACACTGAGAAACATCGCATTCGCAATCGTGACGGCTAGGTACGACAGCGCCAACGTCGTCTGCGATTCAATAGCGGCTTCCACGCCATTGACGACCCAACTGCTGGGCAGCATCACCGACTGCACAAAGTTGATCCGCAGCAAGAACGTCGTCAGCCACTGATCCGACGCGGCATCCTCCGTCGTCACCGTTTGAATCGTCCAGACCAGTCCGCCAGCAAGAAGCACCGCGGCAGTAATAATCAATCGCCGACGCACATTGCGATCCAGAAACCGCGCGATCAGCCACGCCAGCACCAAGCCTGCCGCCCCCGGAATCGGAACGAAGCACACAAAAAATGAAATGAAAAACAAATAATAGTAGCCAGCCGCATCAGAGTTCGCCCGGGCCATCGCGAACATCAGCGGCAACCCCAGAAGAATCAGCGACCAGCTCGAAAAAATCAGCGTCTCAATGTACTTGAGCCAAACATAAGCGCGCGGCGGCACCGGAGTCGACAACAAATACACCGCCTCTTCCACCGCAAAGAGCGACGTGTACGCGATGATCGCGTTTGAGACGGTGAGCATCACCAGCATCGCCACAAAGAAAAAGCTAAACACCATTGGTATGGCAATCGCAGCTTCCATGCGCGACTGTTTGAGAAATGCAAATACCGCGACGAACAACAAATACAACCCCACCCACACGACACCCAACAGCGCCGTCGTCGCCAGAAACTTGATGGGTGAATCGGCGATCGCCTGCGATACGCGATTGCGCAGAGCAACGACTTTCACGCGCACGAGCGAATACACACCGATCGGCGAATGCAGAATCGCGACCGTCGCATCAGGATTCGACGACATGCGAATCCCCTTTATCCCGCGGTGTTTCTTCAGGAATGGTTTCAGCGCCGGGGCCGTCCCCCGGCTGCAATTCCGGATGGGTCAGATCAAGGAAGATATCCTCAAGCGAATGTTGAGCAGCGGCTTGGGCGCGAAGCTGGTCCATCGTGCCAAGACAAACCAATCGCCCATGATTCAAAATACCGATCCGATCGGCGACAGCTTCAGCCACACCCAAGGTATGCGTGCTCATAAACACTGTGCGGCCAAGCTTGATGCGCTCGCGAAACAGATCCTTAACCACCCGCACCGTTCGCGGGTCCAAACCAACCATCGGTTCGTCAATAATCAACACTTCCGGATCGTGCATCAGCGCCGCCGAAAGCACGACTTTCTGCTTCATCCCATGTGAATAGCTTTCGGTGAGCTTGTCGAGAAAGTCACCCATCACCAACCGCTCAGTCAGCTCGCCGATAATCCGCTTTTGCTCAGCCGCTGGAACACGGTACATCTCGCCAACGAACAACAGAAACTCGCGCCCCGTCAGTTTGTCATAGAGAAACGGTTGATCGGGCACATACGCAAGCTTGGCCTTACCCGCAAGACCATTGATCCCCATGCGATGCCCACAAACATCAATCGTACCGCGCTGCGGATGCAACAAACCGCAGATCATCTTGATGGTCGTCGTCTTGCCTGCACCGTTCGGCCCCAAGAATGCAAAGAGTTCACCGCGCGGAATGGTCAACGTAAGATCGTGGACTGCCACCTTGCGCCCAAAATGCTTATGAACCGATTGAATGTCGATTGCCTGATTCATTTGGAGGTATTCACACCGTTTGAAGAAAAATCCTGCTCAATTGTTTTCACAGCAAAGTTACGGGCGTACCCCATCAGGTCGGCATCTTGGGGTCGCACGAAAATAACTTCTGTTGTCGTCCCCTTCCACAAGACCTGGTCTCCGTCAATAGCAAATTGGCTGACGTCACCTCCGTACATGATCTCAAACTCATCCATCCTACGAATCAGCCGGGGAAAGAAATCATGAATCGGCTCGTCGGAAAAAGGGCGTGGCCCTAGGTATGCGACACCGTAGATATCCGCAACAAGTGTAAGGCATCTTTCATCAAGCAAGTCTTCGAACGATCCTGGCAACTTTCCTTCGTGATCCTTGACGTAACGAGCATAGGCACGGGACACTTCAAAATATTCATAAAAGAGAACTTGCGAACGATAGATGGACTGCATGTACAACCAAACGCATAGTACGATTGCTCCCAAAGAAATCAGCGCTGCAACCGAATTTTTATGATGAGGTTTCACCAATCAAGCCCTTATAAATAAGAACCGCTCGACTTCGAGTTTCGCAGTGCTACTCCTCTTCCCCGCTCGGCAACTCGATCATTCGAATCCGTTCAAGGCGTTTTTCTTCGTAAGGTTCGGCTTCAATGTAGAGCGTGCCGCCAACCGGAAGCTTCACTTCCTGACGAACCACGACGCCGTTCGTCTTGACCCACGCTCGGGCTTTGCCGGCTTCTATGACAAAACACTTGGTTTCGCCCTCGTCCGTTTCGATCGACTCCCAGCCAGTGACCTTCACGAGCATCGGAATCAACCGCGTCCCCACGCCCGTCAGCGCTGCCAGCGGATTGAACACGTGCGTCCGCCATGATTGACCTACTTCAAGCCGCGGCAAAGTCGCAAACGGTCGGAACATGCTGTCCACCGTGCCCACCGCACCCGCATCGACTTTGAAATATTGCGTTCGCGTGCCCAGGTCCATCTTGAATGCGAGGTGCCCGCTGTATCGCTCTCCGATCAATTCAAATTTCTCACCCGCCCCAAAAAGCTGCATGCGAATTTCGTCGAGGTAGCCCTCTTTCGTAAAGTCCGAATCGATCTCAATACGCAACGTCGGCACGGGCCCCAGCCCATCAATCCAAACGGTATCACTTCGCGAAATCCTGGCTTTGTTCTCGATGTACTCGGTCCAAACCGTTCCCACGCGACGCTTGTGCTGATCGACAATCCGAAGCTGAGAATGCATCGTCTCCTCGGTCAGCCAGTCGCCACCGTCGAAACGCGGTGCATCGACCGCGGTCCATGCCGGCCAAACGTCGTGCCACGCCAGCCAGGCCATCGAAGCCAGCCAGAAAACGAACAGTGCAAAAAATGAAAGACGCGAAATCATGCGTTGATCCAAAGCAGAAGGGCGACGCTGGACGGTTGAATCGGCAGATTGTAGGGTGACTGCAAGATGCGGGTCAATCGATTCGCGATATGCACGCAACCGGCACGCGAATCAGACAAGTTTATGCGCTCGACACCACAAGAAAAAAGTCCGCAATGACACAAACAGGGCTGGCCACGACTCGCATGAATTCCACCGAATCGATTCCAACGAAACGCAAACGCCGATGGGGACGCCGCATCCTCTGGTCGCTCTTTGCGATCGTTATGATGCTGGCGATCGCTGCTGTCGTCGGTTGGTTTGCGTTTCAAAAAATCCCCTCTTGGTACAAACCTGTCCGGGTCGCATCGGGCGACTTATCCCGAATTCGCAACAGTCTGCCCAACACTTACGATTCGCTCAATGCCAAGATTCAGCAAGGCGAGACGTTCGACTTCACCCTGATCGATCGCACCGTTTCCGAGTGGCTCGTGGCCCGCGCTGAATTGTACCCCGACGCGGAAGCATGGTTGCCCAAATGGCTACGCGACCCGATCGTCGTGTTTGAAGACAACAAAGCCATCATCGGTGCCCGCGTGGACTATCAAGGTTGGCGAGCGATCGTTGGCATTCACCTTACACTCGACATCACCAACGAATCGATCACTGCGCGCATCGTCAAGGTCACTGCCGGCGCGCTACCGATCCCGCTGTCGCAACTTGTCAAACCGATCGAAGATTTCCTTGAAGATGAAGACCTCGACATCGAGACCATGCCCGACCCTGCGGCGCTTGTTTTCAAAGAATTACAAGAAGTCGGGCCGGCCAAAGCCCTGACCAATGGCCTGCATTGGCGAAACGTCTTTAAGGCACCCAACAGCCCTCACGTCATAAAGATTCGCGGCGCTTCGACCGCCAACGGGGAATTGAAAATTCGCATCGAACCGCGATGATGAAACCACTGGCCACACAAAACCAACTTGCTAGAACGCCCGAGGGAGTTTGACCGATGCCTACGCACCCGAAGAAACGCCCGTTTGTCTTGATCGTCCGTGACGGCTGGGGTGCAAATCCGCATCCCGAATGGAACCACGCCAATGCCGTTTACCTCGCCAAGACCCCGGTTGATGATCGGTTAATGAAAGATTACCCGCACGTTCAAATCAAAACGTGCGGCGAAGATGTTGGCCTGCCTGCGGGCATCATGGGCAACAGCGAGGTCGGCCACCAGAACATCGGTGCAGGTCGCATCGTCGATCAAGAACTGATGCGAATATCAAATACGATTCGCGACGGTTCCTTCTTTGAAAACGAAACCATGCGCGCCGCGTTTGCTCGTGCCAAAGAAACGGGCGGCAACGTACACATCCTCGGACTCTGCAGCGATGCCGGTGTACACAGCGTACTCGCCCATCTGTATGGCATCCTCGAACTCGCAAGGCGTTTGGATTTCGACGGACAGCGCGTATTCCTCCACGCCTTCGCAGACGGCAGGGACAGCCCGCCAACCAAGGGCATCGAATTCATCCGCCAGATCGAGGCGAAAATGAATGAACTTGGCGTCGGAAGGGTGGCCAGTGTGATAGGCCGCTACTATGCGATGGATCGCGACAACCGCTGGGAGCGCGTCGAAAGGGCTTATCGCCTGTTGACCGAGGGTAAGGGCACAACATTCGCGTCAGCCGCCGAGGCTATTCAGTCATATTACGACAACCCCATCGAAGCCGCCCGCAGCGGTGATGAATTCGTCGAACCCAGCGTCATGACCGATTCAGATGGAAACCCAATCGCTACCATCGGCGACGGCGACAGCGTCATCTTCTTTAACTACCGAGGTGATCGTCCGCGCGAATTGTCAAAGGCATTCACCCTCGATACGTTTCCCTTTGAAGGCACAGACAAGGACGGCACTTCTCGCACGATGGGCTTCGATCGCACTCGCAAGCTCGACGTCTACTTCGCCACCATGACCGCCTACGAAACCGGACTGCCCGTCAACGTCATCTTCAACAAGCCCCCCAAGATGAAGAACATCTTCGGTCAATACATCTCCGAACTCGGCTTGACCCAGTTCCGAAGCGCCGAGACTGAAAAATTCCCGCACGTCACGTTCTTCTTCAACGACTACCGCGACGAACCGTTCCAAGGCGAAGACCGACAAATCGTTCCATCACCGCGCGACGTTTCCACCTACGATCAGAAACCGGAAATGAGCGCCCACCCGCTGACCGAAAAAGTACTCGCAGCCATCGAATCAAAACGCTACGACGCCATCATTGTAAACTATGCCAACGGTGACATGGTCGGCCACACCGGAAACCTGCAAGCCGCCATAGATGCCGTACAAACCGTCGATGAATGCGTGGGCAAAGTCGTCGATGCAACGCTCAAGCAGGGAGGCTGCCTGATCGTCACTGCAGACCACGGAAACTGCGAACAAATGATCGACCCAGCTACCAACCTGCCGCACACGTCCCACACCATCTACGATGTAGAAGCCATCCTCGTAGACGATGAATTCATGGGAACAAAGTTGCGCGAAGGTGGAAGATTAGCCGACCTGATGCCAACCGCACTAGCAATGATGGGCTTGGACCAACCCAAAGAAATGACCGGGCAATCACTCACCCAATGATGTCGACGATGACGGGTGCCCCGCCCTTCAGGGTGGGGGACTGACCGAACATCAAGACGCCGTCAAAGCACTCGCCCGCGCCGCAATCCAACGATTCATTCGCCCCTCAAGAATCGAAAGCGGCTGAGCACCTTGCGACAAAAGTTCGTCGTGAAATTCGCGCACATCAAACAATTCGCCCAGATGCGACTCAGCTTTTTCGCGTAACCTGCGGATCGTCAACTCGCCAATCTTGTAAGCCAATGCCTGCCCGGGCCAGGCGATGTAACGATCGACTTCTGAATTGATATTCAACTCACTCAAGCCAGTATTGGCTTGCATATAGTCAACCGCTTCCTGCCGTGTCCAGCGATTGCGATGAACTCCCGTATCCACCACCAACCGCGCCGCCCGCCACGCATCATACGCCAATCGGCCAAACCGCGATTCCGGCGTTTGGTACCCACCGATCTCGTACCCAAGCCCTTCCGCATACAACGCCCATCCTTCAATGTACGCAGTGAAACTACTATACCGGCGAAACTTCGGTAAATCTTCGTTTTCCAAATCCAACGGGATCTGAAACAGATGGCCAGGATACGCCTCGTGATACGTCAAAGCCTCCATCGTATAGGTGGGCCGCTTGGTCGCTTCGTAAGTATTGACATAGTAGTAGCCCGAACGCGAACCCTCCTCTGCCGGCGGATATGCGTATGCCGCGGGTGCCGACGCCGCACGGAATGCTTCGATCTCCTTCAACCCGCAGCGCGCTTTCGGGAGGCAGTTAAACAGCTTTGACAGCTTCGGCTCGGTACGATCCAAAATCGAACGAGCCAGCGACATGAGTTCCTCACCCGACGCAGCTTTGAACCTCGGATCGGTCGTCATGTAGGTGATGAACGCATCCACTGATCCGGAATAACCCATCTCTACGCGGACCTTGTCCATTTCACCGCGAATGCGCGCAATCTCATCCAAACCGATTTGGTGAATTTCGTCTGCCGACAGTTCCGTCGTCGTGTGGTAACGAATCAGCTTGTCATAGATCGCATCGCCAGCGGGTGAATCCCATATACCAACCGTTGCACGGGTGGCTGGCAAATACTCATCGACTACATAAGCATTCAACCGCTCGTAGCCAGGCAGTACCGATTCTACAATCGCTGATTCGATTTCCTCGCACAGCTCTCGCTTCGTTTTGTCGCTGAATTTTTCGGGTAACTTGTTGACCGGCGAATAAAATTCGCTCTCTTGCGGCGCAGCGACCAAGTGCGTTTGGATCTGCGGCAAAACTTTCTCGATGATGACGCGCGAACGTACATATCCTTGGGCGACGCCCTCGCGACAATTCATGATTACCTGATCGACTTGCGCCGGCCAAGCCCTGAGGCGTGCGATGTAATCGCGATAGTCCTTCTGTGTTTCAAACGGGTGATAAACAAGTATCAGCGGAAACGATAGGTGCGGGCTGCCCTGGTGCTTGATCGGCATAAGTCGGGAGTGACACTCGCTGTGGAGCAATCCGTCGCGAAGTTGCCTTTCAAAGATGGCGCAGTTTGAGCGGGCCATCTCCGACATCGAAGCGCGATCCAGTTTGGCGCTTCGTTCGACGAGACCCCGGCGAATCTCGCACCATCGCTCGTGCTCCTGCTTCGACAAATCATCAAGGCGATCGTTGTAGCGATTGTCGCCAATGTCGGTCGCCCACGTCGGAGAATGAGCCAGCCGCGCCTCCCAGTACTCGCCGAAGAGCGCATTAGCCCGCTTCTCTGGCGTCATGCAGCCAGTCAATGTCGATGATGCCAAGATCGACATCGCAATCGCAATCGCTGTTCCAGCCGCTTGTACTCGAATTACGATTTTCATCCGCCAATCTCTCCGAGCAGCTCTTCTGTTTGATCCAGCAAGCTCGAAAATATTTGCATGGCATCTTCGATCGGTTCTGCTGTGGTCATGTCCACCCGCGCCAACTTCAACAAATCCACCGGATACTGACTGCAACCAGCTTTTAGAAATGCGAGGTATTCATCCACCGCACCCGATTCATTCGCCCGAATGCGCTTGGCGATATTGCTCGCCGCACAATAACTCGTGGCATATTTGTACACATAGAAGTTGTAATAGAAATGCGGAATGCGGAGCCAATAGCTCGCAACCAAGTCATCGTGGGCATAGTCCTTGCCATAGTAGCGATGCATGATTGTACTATACTGCTCGCTGATCGCGTCGGCTGTCAGCGCTTCGTTCGACTCTGCCATCTCGTGTATCTGCTTCTCAAAGGTACTGAACATCGTCTGGCGAAACACCGTACCACGCATCGTCTCAAGAAACTCACAAAGCAGAGATAGCCTCACCTTGGGATCTTCAGTACGATCCAAGACATAGTGCTGCAAAAGTATCTCGTTCAGCGTCGAGGCCACCTCTGCGCAGAATATGTCGTAGTTACTATAAACATAAGGCTGGAGTCCGCGCGAATAGTAGGAATGCATCGAATGACCCATCTCGTGGGCCAGCGTTGAAACGCTATCATAGTTGCCCTGATAATTCAGCAAGATATACGGAGACGTCAGGTAGGTTCCGCTCGAGTACGCCCCGCTGCGTTTGTTTCGCGTCGGATAAACATCCACCCACCGCGAGTTAATCCCCTTGTCCATCATACTGAGATAATCCGCACCAAGCGGTTCCAGCGCATCTCGCATCAGGGCGACGCCTTCTTCAAACGTGTACTTCGTATCGGAATCGTTCACGAACGAAACGAACATGTCGTAGTCATGCACACCGCCATCGAGTTTCAGCGCCCGCTTCTTAATGGACAGGTACCGATGAAGCAGCGGCAGGTGCTTGTCGATGGTTTCGACCAGCGTGTTGTAAACCGATACTGGGATATTCCCGCCATCCAGGGCAGCCGCTAAACAACTTTCGTATCCTCGGACTTTTACCGAAAACAAGTGGCTTTGCACGATTCCGTTTAGCAGTGCAGCCCCCGTGTTGCGAACGCCGTGATACCCACCGACCAAACCTTCATATGCGTCCTTTCGAACGCGTCGATCAGGCGACCGCATGAACAGGTAATACGCGGCATCGTTCAGCTCGACGTCATGACCGTCCTCGTCTTTGATGTCCGGAAACTTCAGGTCAGCATTGGTCAACAGGTTGTACGCGTTGTAAGGCGTGCGGCGAACTTGGCCGGCCATCGCGATCAATTCCTCCTCGCGGGCTGACAGAATGTGCTTTTTCTGCCGGAACAAATCATCGAACGCCTGACGATAGACGGCTAACTCTTCGTTGCCAGCCATCCATTTTTCAATGGTTTCAAGCGAGATCGCAGTCAGTTCGGGTTCGATCCAACTGACGGCTTCTCCGTATCGAACCGCCAGCGCCGTTGCGATCTGATCGATCTCTTGCGTCTCACCAATCGACGTGTCTTCATCTGCCCGCAGCGAAGCGTACACCATGACCCTGTCGATCCGCGCTTCGGTTCCATCACGCAACTTAAGCGCCGCCAGCAGTTGATCAGCACCTTTCGAAAGCGTCCCCTTCAACTTAGCCAACTCGGGAATACCAGCCTCCAACGCGTCGTGCTCTTGCTGCCACAACTCCTGCGTGGCGAAGATGTCTTCGGTCGCCCATGTATACTTGGTTTCAATCTGGCTCCGCGTGCGCATTTCTTTCTTGCCGGGGGCTGTCGCTGTCGAACTGTGCAACCGAGTGTCACCAATCATTGGTTTCTCCGCGATCTCTTGAGTTTTGGATTGTGTACAACGCTGATTGCTGCCAGACCAACGATCCGCTGATGCGAACCCAACAGCTAACTGCGAATAACGTGCGTCCCAGTCTTGCCGTCAAGGGCATCCAGGCAACCGGCAATACTCGTGATGATTGCCCTCGCGCCCGGGTTCTTGGAGCGGGCCAGAAAATCGACACACGCATCAACCTTTGGGCCCATGCTTCCTTCTGGAAACTGTCCGTCTTCTCGATATTGACGAGCCTCATCGACCGTTAACCGATCAAGCTGCTTCTCATTCGGCGTACCGTAGTTCAGGCAGACCTTGTCTACATCGGTCAGAATAGCCAAGGTATCCGCATCTACTTCACTCGCCAAAAGAGCAGACGTCAAATCCTTATCAATCACAGCCTCAATACCTTCGTATCCGCCGGATGGGTCCTGAAAACAAGGGATTCCGCCGCCACCGCAGCACACAATGACCCGCCCCTCATCAAATAGCTCGTGGATGAGGTCGATCTCCAGAATCTCCTGCGGTTTGGGCGAAGGCACGACGCGCCGAAACCCCTTCGATGGAATTTCTTTAACAACCCAACGGTCGGTTTCAACGCGCTCGCGAATCGTCTCTTCGTCGTAATACTGACCGATCGGTTTGCTGGGATTTTCAAATGCGGGATCGTTGGGATTGACGCGAACGGTCGTGATGAGCGTGGTAGCTGTCACGTCCGAACTGCGCGTGACCATCTCGTTGCGAATGCACTGACAAATCATGTACCCCATGCCAGCCTGCGTGTCTGCGACGCAGAGTCCCAAATCGATCGGATACACTTCGTCGCGCGAAAGCTCGACCCGACGTAGAACTGTTCCCACCTGCGGACCATTGCCATGCGTCAAGAGAACATGATGGCCCGCATCGATCAAGTCAGCGATATAAACAGCCGTGATGCGCGACTGGGCGAATTGACTCGGGACGTCACCACCGAATTTTCCCGACGAGATGGCGTTACCGCCCAAAGCCACAACAATTTTCTTCGGCATCAAGAGTCATCCAAATCGCCGCCTTCGCTGCGATTGCTGTCGTATTGGTAACTGCAAAGCAATCTGAAAAATCGCTTTAGAATGGGCGTTCGCGCATCGTGCAGGCCATGATCGCCTTAGCCGTGTGCAATCGATTTTCCGCTTCCTGAAAGACGATAGACTGCGGCCCGTCAATCACCGCATCGGTCACTTCCGAGCCACGGTCGGCTGGCAGACAGTGCATGTAAATCGCATTTGATTTTGCCAGTTTCATGCGCCGCTCGTCGCAAATCCAATCTTTATGATTCGCGTTCATTTTCAGGCATTCCTGCTCAATCGAATTGATCTGCGCGTCGCTGGTGGTGTCGCGTTTTTGCAACATCAGATCATACGCCCCCCAACTCTTGGGATAGACGATATCGGCATCGGCGAATGCTTCGTCCATGCTGTCGACCACTTCAAATTTCACGCCAGCTTCCTTGGCGTTGGCGCGGGCGTGCTCCATGGGCCGCTTCATCAAGTCGTACCCCTTGGGGTGTGCCAACGATACGTTGAGCCCCATTCGCGTCATCAGCGTGATTAGCCCCTGCGGGACCGAAAGCGGTTTGGCATAACTCGGCGCATAAGCCCACGTCACTGCGATCTTCTTGCCGCGCACATCACCACCGAAGTGTTCGCGAATGGTCATCAAGTCAGCCAGCGTCTGGGTCGGATGATCAACATCGCACTGCATGTTAATCACCGGCACGTCGGCGTGCTTCGCGACTTCGCGCATGTACGCATTGCCAACCTCCGGAATCAGGTCATGACGAATCGCGATGCCATGTCCCATCTGCCCGAGGATAATCCCGGTGTCCTTCGCAGTTTCGCCGTGCGAGATCTGCAGCGACCCTGGCTCAAGAAAATGCGCGTGGGCTCCAAGCTGCGTCGCCCCGGCTTCAAATGCGTTGCGGGTACGCGTGGATTTATCAAAAAACAACATATACACAGTCTGATGCGGCAGTTCCAATCGATGCTCGCCGCGATGAAATGCAACTTTCAAAGCGTCAGCCGTCGAAAGCAGATGTTCAATTTCCTCTGCCGTAAAGTCCTGCGTCTCGATGTAGTCACGTCCTTTGAGATTCATAACGTATCTAATCCATTGCCCGTCTATTTCAATTTATTTGATGCCAGCATTCGTAGGGTGGGCCGTGCCCACCGCCGTTCGTGCGCCCATGACAAGGTGGGCACGGCCCACCCTACCGGTTAGCGCTTCACCCGGCGTACTCGCTTGAGCTTCGCCGGTACGTCTTTCGAATTCTCACAATAATGCGCCGGGAACGCCGCATAAAACGCTGCACATTTGACCAGATGTTCAATCGGCACGGAGTCATTAACCGTATGGGCGACGTCTTCCGGAGCCGGCCCAAACCCGATGCACGGGATATTGTACATCCCAGCAATCGAAACACCGTTGGTACTGAACGTCCAACGATCCACTACTGGCGGCTTGTCAAACAAAGCATTGTGCGTGCGAACCGCAGCTTGTACCTGCTTGGCGTCTTCGTCGAAGCACCATGTCGGGAAATATTTCTCAGTCTCGTACACCAACCCTGTGTGGCTGGGACGGGCATATCGTAACACTTTGACCTTGGCTTTCTCGCCGGCTTTCGCGATCGCCTCTTTGACTTCTTTAACCGCCGACGTCTTGGTATCCCCCACCGTAAGCCGCCGATCCAAATGAATAAACGCGCCGCCCGGAACCGCACACATGCTCGGCGTTTCGCAATCGATATACGACACCGTAATCGTGCCATTGCCCAGAAACTTGTTCTTTTTCAGGCGTTTATTGAGTTTTTCGATCTCCGAAACGATGCGGGCCATCTTGTAAATGGCATTGTCGCCCTTCTCGGGCATGCTGCCATGACAACTACGCCCGTCGGTCCAGACGCCGATTTCCATTCGCCCGCGATGGCCACGCAAAATGTTGCAGTTCGTCGAATCCGTCACGACAACCACGTCCGGCTTGATGCCTTCTTCCTTAACGATGTACTGCCAACAGAGCCCGTCGCAATCTTCCTCCATCGTCGTAAACGTCAGAAGCAGCGACCAGTCATCACTCTTGAGCCCAAGGTCTTTGATGATCTTTCCCGCATACACCATCGCCGGCACAGCGCCTTCCTGATCGCCAGCACCGCGCCCCCACACATGCGTCTTGGTCAGCTTGCCCTTGTACGGATCGTGCTTCCACTCGCTGCGTTTTCCGACACCGACCGTATCCACATGCGCATCGATCGCGATCAATTTCTTACCCTTGCCAACGCGGGCATGAAGATTGCCCATGCCATCGACGCGAATTGAATCGTACGCCTTCGTCGCGACTAACTCCTTCTTGATGCGGGCAATGACTTTGCCCTCTTCTGCGCTCTCGCTGGGTATCGCGATGAGTTCGCGCAGGAACTTCACCATCGGTTTTTCGTATTGTTTGGCCCGCGCATTGATAGCCGAATGTTCCAACATGACTGCGTCTCTTCCTTGTCTCATGAAATTTGGCGAATCCAGTAGCGTAGCGATGACTACCTACCCCCGCAAGACCCCAGGCCCCCCGGATCGGCCCGCCACCGCAGCAATGCATCAAATCATTGAAGGAAAACAGTCGTTATGGCATAATTAGAACGTGCGGGTAGAGGTGGAACGCTTCACCTTTCCGCACCCACGAGCCGCCTTCCCATGCTCCGCGAATCCAAGGACGTCCCATCAGCCATCTCGTTTACGCTCAACGGTAAAACCACCGACCACGTTGCCGATCCGAATCGTAGCCTCCTCAAAATGCTGCGCGAAGATTTCGAGGTTATCTCGCCAAAGAACGGCTGCGAACCACAAGCCCAATGCGGGTGCTGCACGGTCTGGGTCAATGGCAAACCGCGCCTCTCTTGCACGATGAAATCAACGCAGGTCGCCGGCAAAGAAGTCACGACGCTCGAAGGTCTATCCAAAGACAAGCAAGAACAAATCTCCGAAGCCTTCGTCAGTTGCGGCGCGGTGCAGTGCGGATTCTGCATTCCCGGTTTCGCCGCCCGAGGCATCAGCATTGTTGAAAAGAATCCTTCGCCGACACGCACCGAAATCGTTTCCGGCTTGCGTGCCAACCTGTGTCGCTGCACCGGCTATACGAAAATCGTCGATGCCATCGAACTCTACGCCAAGATGCGCCGCGGTGAAGAAACCACTTGCTGCAATGGAAACGCTGCCGGCGTGGGCACCTCACTTCCGAAATACATGGGCCATGACAGCGTCCTGGGCCAGCGCAAATTCATCGACGACATCACCGTTCCCGGCATGCTCCACGGTGCTTGCCACTTTGCCGATCATCCACGCGCTTTGGTGCAGGCGATCGACACGTCATCCGCCGCCAATGTTCCCGGCGTGCATCGCGTTATCACAGCCGCCGACGCGCCCGGTGATCGCTACGTCGGCTTGATCACGCAAGATTGGCCCGTCCTCGTCGCCATCGGTGAAGAAACCCGCTGCGTCGGCGACATCCTGGCCATCGTCGTTGCCGATACCGACGACATCGCCAGACGAGCCGTCGAACTCATCGACGTCACCTACGAAGTGCGCAAGCCACTGACGAGCCCGCAAGAAGCATTGGCACCAGACGCCCCCAAGATTCATCCCAAGGGCAACCTCTTAAGCAAGTCAGCCGTCAAGCGCGGGAACACCGAATCGGGATTTGCGACATGCACCCACGTCGTCAAACACGAATTTAGCGCCCAACGCATCGAGCACCTGTTCCTCGAACCCGAAAGCTGCCTTGCCGCGCCTGTTCCGAACGGATTGCGCGTCTGGTCACCGGGACAAGGTGTTTTTGACGATCGCCGGCAAATCGCCAAAGTGCTGAATATCCCTGTTGAATCGATCGAAGTGGAACTCGTCCCCAACGGTGGAGCATTCGGCGGTAAGGAAGACATGGGCATCCAAGCCCAAGCCGCACTGGCTGCGTTTCTCTGCGAAAAACCGGTCAAAATTGTACTAACCAGGCCGGAAAGTTTCCGCCTGCATCCCAAACGCCATCCCATCGACATGGCCTTCAAGGTCGGCTGCGATGCGGATGGGAAGTTGATCGCCGTCCACGCCCGACTCATCGGCGACAAGGGCGCGTATGCATCCGTCGGCGCGAAAGTCTTGGAGCGCGCCGCCGGTCACGCATGCGGTCCGTACAACGTTGAACACGTCGACATCGAAGCGCTCGCGGTTTACACGAACAACCCACCGTGCGGCGCGATGCGCGGATTCGGTGCGAACCAATCGTCATTCGCCATCGAAACCTGCATGGACATGCTCGCCGAAAAAGTCGGCATTGACGGCTGGGAGATGCGCTGGCGAAACATCCTGCGCCTGGGCGATACTTTCGCGACCGGCCAGAAACTAGACAAACCGTTCGGACTCGAAGAATCGCTGCTTGCAGTGAAGGATCAATTCCTCGCGGCGAAGTACGCCGGAATCGCCTGCGGCATTAAGAACGTCGGCATCGGTAACGGTATGCCCGATCTTGGCAAGTGCTGTTTGACCATCGAAGACGACGAAACCATCACCATCCGCACCGGCTTCACCGAGATGGGCCAGGGGCTGTTTACGGTATGCGTGCAGTTCGCCGTCGAAGTTACGGGCTTACCGCCGAAAACGTTTAACGTCATCACCGACACCCGTCGCGAACTCGACTGCGGACAGACCACAGCAAGCCGCGGAACCGTCCTCGCGGGCAACGCCATCATCGATGCCGGTGCAAAACTAAAATCCGAACTCGACGCAGGCAAAACCCTCGCCGACCTCAAGGGCCAGGAATACTTCGGCAATTACGCCTGCGAATACACTACCAAATTAGGTGCCGACGTCGAAAACCCGCGCACGCATTTGACGTACGGTTTCGCAACGCAGGTCGCGATCCTCAACGACGACGGAACGCTGAAAAAATTCATCGCCGCCCACGACGTAGGCAAAGCCATCAATCCCAAACTACTGGAGGGCCAACTAGAAGGCTCCGTCCACATGGGCCTCGGCTACGCATTAACCGAGGACTTCGTCTGCGAAGAAGGCGAAATCCAAATGGAAGACATCAATTCCTGCGGCGTCCTCCGCGCCCACCACATGCCAGAAGTAGAGGTCATCCTGATCGAAGTCCCCGACCCCGAGTGCCCCTTCGGCGCAAAAGGCGTAGGAGAAATCGGCCTAGTCCCAACCGCAGGAGCAGTAGCCGGCGCCCTATACGCCTTCGACAAGACCCGCCGCTTCAAACTACCAATGAAAGAATCCCCAGCTGCCAGAGCCATCTGGGACAAAAAATTCAAACCGACCCCAAAGTAGGGTCCGCTAACTGCGGACCAATTCTCTGCGAAACTGCCTGCAGCGGCGCAACGTCCGATCATCAATCCTTCACAATGAGTCATCCTTGCCGGCTCAGATTGTTTTTGTGATCCGTTTGGTTTCACTGAACGGCGTATTCTATATTGGCATCCGGAAGCTACACGACACGCCTCTACCGAACGGATTCAACCGAGAGGGAATTTGAGCAAGCCCAACGGGCGCCAGCCAGGTTCAACACCAGGGCGACATCAAAGATTGGTGGATTCGACTGAAGCATTCAGTCACCGCCCAGGCGGCTACGGAAATATTTTTTGCTTCGTGATGAAATCGCCACCCACTCCGAGCGTCATCGGGGACGACGCTCAACGGTTCGCCAGACGATGTGGTCCGATAAACAGGGCTTCAGCGCAGGGTGGACGAATCGTTCAGGGACACACGACAGACCGGTCGAAACGAATTCGCGCGAAATCGTGCTTAGGTTCGTCCGACGCAATTCCGATCCGATAAGTCAGGTAAGTCATCCCATCGCTTCGCCGGCGCGGGATATCGTCGAGACGCGACGTGAGGTTACGCGCGTTCAGGAAAAAAGCATACGGGGTATGGCGAAAGGTTGAATATGAAAAGCAAGGCATTGGTTCCTTTGGTGGTTGGTTTGGTCGTCGGAGTCATCGCGATTAAATACACCATGGATACGGTGAATGCCGCCAAGGGCGCAAAGAACACCGATATGGTATCCGTGGTCATAGCCCGGTCAGACATACCCTCAACCGTTCAGATCACACCGGACGTGTTGATCGTTCAAGAGACACCCAAGTCGCCACTGCTGGCGATGGACGCCGTGAGTTCGGCGGATCAAATCGTCAATCGCGTCGCGCTCAAGTCGATTCCGCAGGGCGTTCCAATCACGATGTCGATGATTGCGCCGGAAGGCACGCTCCCCGGTTTGATCGTCCGCGTGAAAGAGGGATTCCGCGCTGTTGGCGTGAAGATCACCGAATCGTCGGGCGTGGGTTATCTGATTCATCCTGGAGACTGGGTTGACGTCATCGTCGTGATGGACGTGAAGCGTCGTTCAAAATCAGAAACCATCAGCCGCGTGATCTTACAACGCGTGCAGGTTGGTGCTGTCGGTCAGCTTCTCAACGAACGCCACACCGAAGAGAACGGCAACCGCGTCGCACAGACGGTCACGCTCATCGTAAAAGAAGAAGACGTGCCCAAATTGCACCTTGCCCAGTCGCGTGGACGCATCACGTTGGCGATGCGCGGTGCGGAAGATCTCGCCCTCAACCAACCCGCCGAAACGACGGGCACGGAAGTCTTTGGCAACAAAGATGAAGATGACAACGAGAATCAGAATCAGCAGACCAATTCGGCGCTGGCTGACATGATGGCAAAAGTCAACGCCTTGTCGAACCAGTCCGGTAACCAAACCGCTGACCAGACGAAGAATCAGCCAGTCGTAGAACCGGTCGTACACGCCGCACCAAAGACCGTTTCGGTTATCAACAGCAGCGCCAACAAAGACAACGAGGAAGCCGCGATTCATATCACCTTCCGCGACGAAGACTCGATGGAAGTCATGGAAGTCAATGAAGGCGACCGCCCGCGAAACACGCGCCGACGCCGAAGAGGATCGCGCCGTTCGCAACGACCAGCCATTGAACGCACGTCTTCGGATTTTGACGAAGACGTAGACAGCCAGGACAACTTCTACCCTAGCGAGGACAGCGAATAATGAACTTCACCGTCATGGAAGATTCAAGTAACGGCGCCCGACGGAACGGGCGAAAGCGGGCTGACGCTTGGATGCGCGGTTGCTTGCTGAGTGCTCTGGGTGTACTTGGTTTGGCGACATTCGTACCGGTAGCCCGGGCAGATGGATTTGATGTTTCGGTTCGCGAGGTCGAAAAGAGCGCCGCACACATTGTGGTGCCGCTTCGTGGAAGCATGTTGGTCGAAACCACCGAGTCGGCGAGTCGAGTGCAGATCGTCGAGTCGTCGATCGCAAAGGTCGAATCGCTAAGCCCAAAACAATACCTCATCACCGGCGTCGGGTACGGTACGACCCAGATGATCCTCTGGGCCGAATCGGGTGACCGCAAAGTGATCGATGTGCAGGTCGAGCTGGATGTACGCCTGCTCAATGAAAAATTGCGATCATTGGACCCACAGTCTGACGCGTTGGCCGTTTCGGTGATGGGCAACATCGTGTTGACGGGAACCGTAAGTGGTGCCAGTGCGGCGGAGCGCATGCATCGATTTGCAGCACTGTTTGTTTCGCCCGACGAGCAGGCTCCCGAAGCAATGATTCAAAACCACTTGCAAGTGGCTGGTCAGCAGCAGGTTCTCTTGCGCTGCACCGTAGCTGAAGTCAGCCGATCAGCTGCCCGCGAACTGGGCATCAACGGATTCCTTGCTGGTGACGATTTCAGGGATGTCTTTACCGTCAGCCAGATCGGTGGCATCAACCCGATCAATATTGGAGCGGCTGCTGATACCGCGGTCACCGGAACCATTCCGTTCTTGACGGGTAGTGAAGGTATTCCGCTTGCACCCACGTCAACGCTTTCGTTCGGGTTCCCGCGTGTTCAGATGCAGGTGTTCCTCAAAGCGATGGCCGACAATTCGCTCTTGAAAATTCTCGCCGAACCTAACCTGGTGGCGATCAGTGGTGAGACGGCATCATTCTTAGCCGGTGGCGAGTTTCCGATTCCTGTCCCGCAGTCGGGTTCTGCGGCTGGCTCGGTCACGATTGAATTCCGCGAGTTTGGCGTCAAGGTCGACTTCACGCCAGTGGTCCTCGCCCATCAGCGCATTCGCATGCGGGTGTCGCCAGAAGTTTCGGAAACCGATTTTTCAAATGCGATTCAGATCCAAGGGTTCGTTGTACCAGGCCTGACGCAGCGCCGGGTTGATACGACAGTCGAAGTGGGCAACGGCCAAACGCTTGCGATCGCAGGACTACTCAGCGAAGAAGTGCGCGGTCTTGCCAGTGAAGTTCCGGGGTTGGGCGATGTCCCGATTTTGGGGGCATTGTTCCGTTCGACGCAATATCGAAGACGTGAAAGCGAGCTTGTGATCCTCGTCACGCCGGAAATTATCGCACCCATGAATCCACAGCAGGTTCCCGATGTTCCGGGACATGATTATTTGCCGCCCAACGATTACGAATTGTATGCTTTGGGACAGCTAGAAGGTGAAGTCCCGGACGATGAAGAAGTGTTGGATGATACGGGAAGCGTCTACCGCACCCCGAGCGAACCCAACTTTGCACCCTTGAAGAGTCAACCCGATGAAATGTCGTCACTCAAGGGGCCTTGGGGATATTCAACCAATGATGACGGGTAGCAATTATACTTAGTGTAAACCGAAAGAAGCGTAAGAAGCAGACGTCAAATTCTTGACGTTCCAGCCAGGGGGGAAAAACATGTGTCAAGACGTATGTAAACAGAGGACGTGCGTGCGCACTCGCCGGCGCGCAGCCGTGGCAATCCAGGTTGCAGTGAGCATGACTGCAATCATTGGATTTGCCGCACTCAGTATCGATGTCGGTTCGATGTACAACGCCAAGGGCGATTTACAGCGAACCGCAGACTCAGCCGCCCTCGCGGCTGCGTCCAAATTGGCCAGCAACAATGGCGATGGAACCGCCCTTGCCCGGGCCGAAGCGGTGTCGTATACGCAGAAGAATGCTGTTTTTGGCCGCTCGGTCACGCTCGAAAACTCCGACATCGAATTCGGGCGGGCGATTCCCAACACGTCGGGCGGGTTTGATTTCCAACCCACCGAAACGAATCCCGACTCTGTTCGCGTTCGAGTGAAACTCGAAGAAGGCTCGGCAAATGGAGCGCTTTCGCTCTACTTCGCTCGCGTCTTCGGGTACGACAAGGCCGACATCGACGCGGAAGCCATTGCCATGCTGATCCCGCGTGACATCGCGATTGTCGCCGACCTCTCGGGTTCACACAAAGAGGACAGCGAACTCCGAAACTACAAGAATACCGACATCAACCTGCACCAAGTTTGGGACGACCTCCCTGGTGGAATCAGTGATGTTGGTTCGGGGTGGGAAGGTACGGAATTTCCGCTTGATGGCGAAGGTCACAGCCCGCAGATGGCCGGTCCGGCTTGGGGTTTCATGAAGAACCTTGGTTGGGGCACCGAATCGCTCGACGGGAGTTACGAACCGACGACTGACCCTGGCCTCATCGAGTTGGCAAAGAATGCAAACTGGAGCGATGCCGCTCTTGAAGGCGCGCTCGGCAGCCGCGGATACAACACTGAAGAAATCGACGCAATCATGTCGTCGCAATATGACGGCAATGGTGCGTGGGACGAACGAGCCGCAGTCGCCCTTGGGTTGGCTGAATGGAATAGCGGAATCCCCGGTGGTCGCTGGGAAATCGCCAACCAACAGAACAACGGCGGTGGATTGAGCAACGCCGGAAACGGTGGCAACGGAAACGCGTGGGTAGGTTCCACCGAATTGAATTGGACCGAAACCTTTGGTGACCGTACGGCTGAACAGTCCAGGCCGATTTTTCAAGACTACATCAACAACTACATGAACAAGACGTGGACGGAAATGTACCGGGCCAACCGCGACTTCAAGTATCAATTTGGGGTCAAAACGTTCGTCAATTACGTTCTCGAACGACGCACGTCACACAACCAAACGCCGGAATTCGCCAATACGCGTCAGCAACCCCTAAAGGCTGTTAAGGAAGCGGTCGGTTTCCTGACTGACGAACTCTATACTTTGGAAACCGATGATCGGTTGTCGCTGGAAATTTACGGCGAGACGGCCCGTCACGAAGTGGACTTGACCGAGAACTACGATCTCGTTAGCAACCGTCTCGCCGAGATGCAAGCTGGCCACTATGACACCTGGACGAACATGGGCGGCGGAATCCAGCGCGGTATCGAAGAACTCAGCAGTTCGCGGGCCCGCCCAAATTCGCGCAAGTACATGATCGTGCTGACCGACGGCCGAGCCAACGTTACGGCTGATGGATCGACCGGCGACTACGTCAACGGTCCTGCTTATGCGCGCGAAAGAAGCGAAGCGGCAGCAGCGGCGGGAATCAAGATCTACACGGTAAGTGTTGGATCTAATTCGGATGTCGATCTGATGGATTACCTTGCTGGTGTCGGTGGTGGTACGCACTTCCACGCGGAAGGCTCGATTGACAACTACAGCGACCAGTTGGCGGAGGTCTTCCGGCAGCTCGGTGGTGCCCGCCCGGTGGAATTGATTCGATAACGCCGACACACAAGGGGTGTAATTATTCAACTGTTTTCGGACGACGGCCCGCGCGGGTGTGCGGGCCGTCTCCTTGCGCAAAACGCCTTACGGCAGAGTTCTTCGCAGCGATTATCGGGCATACTTCATCGATGAACATTGCACCTGACAATAGAGAATCACACCGAGAAAGTGTCGATGTCAACGTAGGCATATGGACCTTCAGGGTTCCCGGGCTATCCCGCTATCGAGGGCACGGTGAACACGGACTCGCCCTGTATATCCAGAGGGGATTGTCAGTCCGGTCCAAAATGCGACGAGCGGATCGAGCGCTACTAGTGAGGAGTCATCAATGGCGGCAGTTCGGGTACTGGTCTTCAATGCTGAGGAAGAGTACACAGCCACGTTGCGATCAACGCTTCTCTCCTTTTCAGGGGTGAAGATCGTTGCTGAAGTCGACGAACCGGCGGTGATGGCTCACGCGCTGAACCAGTTCCCTGCAGACGTGCTCGTCGCCAATCTCGATCCGGTGCCTGAAGCGGTGCTTCCGATGCTGGAGGAGGTAGCGCAAACGAACAAGAAAGTCGAAGTCTTTGCGGTTTCAAATTCGACCGACGGACAACTGATTCTCGCGGCGATGCGCCACGGGATTCGAGAGTTTCTGACCAAGCCGATCGACGACAACGCGCTCGGTAACGCATTGGGAAAAGTCGCGGAGCGTCATTCGGGCGACGACCCTCAAGGCAAATTGGTCACGGTTATTGGCGGGGCTGGAGGCGTGGGTGCGACGACGATCGCCGTTAATCTCGCCGTCGAACTCAAGGAATTAACCTCAGCCGGCGTGGCTGTCGTGGATCTTGATCATCGGTTTGGACAGGTCGCAACGCATCTGGACGTGGACCCGACCTACACCATGGCCGACCTTTGCGATAACCCGACGCAGCTCGAGTATCAGATGATCGAACGGGCACTGGTCAAGCACCAATCGGGCGTGCAGATTCTCAGCCGACCGAATCAGTTCATGCAGGCAGACAACATTACTGCGGCGCACTGCGTCGGGGTGCTTTCGACCCTACTCGCCCAGAACGATTATGTCGTGGTGGATGGACCGACACGCTTCGACTTTGGAACAAAAGCGGTGCTCGATATATCCGACTTCAACATGCTGGTTTTGCAACTGGTTGTCCCCACCGTCAGAAGCGTTCATCGCATGCTCGAAGGGATGACAGAAGTGGGCTTCAACCTGGATCGCATGAAATTGGTTTGCAATCGCGTCGGTGGAGAAAGTGGCGGCATCACCCCTGAAGACGTACGCGACACGCTGAACATGGATGTGTTTGGCGAAGTTCCAGACGACTGGAACGCGGTCAATGCCGCGATCAACGTGGGCGAACCGCTGTCAGCCAGCTCGCCAAAGAGCAAGGTTCGACAGGCGATTCGCGGCATGGCGATGCGCCTGCACGACCCGAACGGCGAAATTACAGAAGAACCGAAGGAAGCAAAAAAGGGCGGAATTCTTAGCAAGATCTTCTGACGCATCAGGGGATAAAACGCGGACTGGGCTACCCAAATGAGCGCCTTGTCCGATCGGACAGCATCGCATGACTTCGATGGGAGTATCCCGTGTTTGGTAAGCGAAATACAGTTCAACTGCCACCGACACCCAGTAAGGCAGAACGGCCTCAAGAATCGGCACCAGCCACTCCCAAGCGGCCTGGCGCTGCGCCTGAAAAGCAGGATCAATTCAGCGAATTGAAACAACGCCTGCACCGCAAGCTCGTTGATCAGATCGACATGACGAGACTGATCGGCGACGAAGAAGAACTGCGCGGTCAGGTTCGCGAAATCGTTGAAGGGCTGTGCGAGCAGGAAAACACGCTGCTCAACTACAATGAACGTCAACGCCTGATCGGCGAAGTCCTGGACGAAACATTTGGTCTTGGACCACTCGAAGTGCTTCTCGCCGACAACAGCATCAGCGATATTTTGATCAATGGCCCCAAGCAGGTCTATGTCGAACGCGGCGGTAATCTTGAACTAACCGAAGTAAAGTTTCGCGACAATGGCCACCTGATGCACGTCATCGACAAGATCGTCAGTTCGGTCGGTCGTCGCTGCGACGAAACATCACCGATGGTCGATGCCCGATTGCAGGACGGCTCTCGTGTAAACGCGGTGATTCCGCCGTTGGCGCTCGACGGAGCCAGCATGTCGATTCGTCGATTCGGTGCCGACCCGTTGACCTGGGACGATTACATCCGCTTCAAATCATGCACGCCGGAAATCCGTGATTTTCTCGAAGCGTGCGTCGTTGCCCACATGAATATTCTAATCGTGGGCGGTACGGGTTCCGGAAAGACGACACTGCTCAACAACTTGTCTTCGTTTATTCCGCCAACGGACCGCATCGTCACGATGGAAGATGCGGCTGAACTTCGATTGCGTCAGCCGCACGTTGTCCGACTGGAATCACGCCCCCCCAACATTGAGGGTAAGGGCCGAATATCGATTCGCGACCTGCTGATCAACAGCCTTCGTATGCGTCCGGATCGTATCGTTGTGGGTGAGTGTCGTGGCCCCGAAACGCTGGACATGCTTCAAGCCATGAACACCGGCCACGATGGTTCGCTAACAACCATTCACGCCAACAGCACGCGTGACGCCGTGCAGCGTGTCGAAACGATGGTGATGATGGCCGGTTTTGAACTGCCCCTTAGGGCGATCCGGCAGCAGTTTGCGTCGGCGATTCACCTGCTGGTACAGGCCCAGCGCCTGCCCGGAGGTCTGCGAAAGATTGTCGGCGTAACGGAAGTTCAAGGCATGGAAGGCGACATTGTCACCATGCAGGACATCTTCCAGTTTGAACAACTGGGCACCACCCCCAAAGGAAAGGCCTATGGCCAGCTGGTTTCCACGGGGTTACGACCGATGTGCCTGGAACGCCTGCAAGCCGCAGGATGCAACGTAGATACCGGGATGTTTGAGCGACGAACGCTTGTCCGAGACGACGTGGACTAGATGTCGCATGTGGAACGAAATGAGGTAACTCTGTCATGACCTTGCTCTTAGCCGACCTGAATCTGGTGCAAATCGCCCTGCCGTTGGTGGGCGCGGTAATGCTCAGCTACGGTATTTTTCAGGTCATTATCGAAAGCAAAAACGGTGAGCGCAAGAAAGTGCTCGATCGCTTGCGCGGTGAGTCATCACGCGTCAAAGATGCGGCGGCGGCCTCCATCCTCAAGCGAAACACGCTCTCCGAAGACGCCGGAAACGCCATCAACAAGACGTTTGGCAAACTCGCGTTCATCCCCAAGCTTCAAAACATGCTCGACCAAGCCAGCCTCGATTGGTCGGCGACGAAGATGATCGCCAACCTGTTTAGCGCAGGGTTAATCCTGACGGCTGGCATGGTGATGATGGACTTCAGTGTCTTAGCATCGTGCGGTATTGGCGTCTCGGTATTCTTCGCACCGATCGGTTATGTCTCCGTCCGTCGCAAGCGCCGTATGAAACGCCTCGTCAACCAGTTGCCCGACGTATTCGAGATGATGTCGCAGGCGCTGCGCGCCGGTCACTCGTTGGCCAGTGCGATTCAATTGGTCCACGAACAGTTGCCCGACCCGATCAGCCTCGAATTCGGGCGAGTCTTCCACGAGCAAAACCTGGGCATCAAAATCGAAGATGCGCTTCTTGCGATGGCCGATCGCGTCGATTCGCTCGACGTCCGCATGTTTGTTACGGCCGTGCTGATTCAGCGCACGACGGGTGGCGACTTAGCCGAGATTCTCGACAAGATTGGTTCAGTGATTCGCGGACGAATTGAGCTGTTCGGCATGGTGCAAGGTTTGACGTCGGAAGGGCGACTTTCGGGATGGGTGCTGTTTGCCCTGCCGATCATCGTGTTCGCAGCCACCATCAAGTTGAACTACGAATACGCGAGCATGCTTTGGACGCACCCAACGGGCAAGATCATGTTGGCTGTCGCTGCTGGTATGGAACTCATGGGACTCGCGATGATCCGCTGGATCGTCAATATCAAAGTGTGACAAGATCAACGTGTGACTATGTCAACGTATGACTGGGCTGGAACCAAGCGTTTGTGACCGAGCTTTCGATACTCACGATGTCGCTCGCTAAGTTATTGTAGAGGAAGAAGATATGCCTATTTATATCATCCCCATCTTGGCGGTTATCAGCGTAGCATTGGTGGTGTACGCACTGATGCCTTCCGGTAACGACGAGGACGATCGCGTCAAGCGCCGCCTCACCGGCCGCAAACAGGGCGATCAAACCGCCGATTTGCGCAAGCAAGCCCATGAGTCGATGGCCAAGAAGGTCATGAACAAGATGGCCCCCATCGCGGTTAAGCCGGTGATGCCCAAGAATTCATCGGAGATGTCGAAACTGAGGCAGAAGTTGTGCAGCGCGGGAATGCGCCGCGACAACGCCGCACAGTTATTCCTTGCAAGCAAGACCATCATCGGTGTGGCTGGACTGTTGGCTGGCGTGCTCTTCGCTTGGATGAGGGGATATGCGTTCTCTGACGCAATTGGCGTTGTGGTTCTGGGTATCGCAATTGGGTTCTTGGCACCAAACCTCTGGCTTGGGTCGGTTGCCAGCAAACGCAAGGAAAAAGTCCGGCACGGATTGGCAGATGCGCTCGACCTGATGGTTGTCGGTGTGGAAGCCGGCTTGGGCTTGGACGCTGCGATTCAGCGTGTCGGCGACGAATTGAAAAACGTTCATGGAGAGTTGAGCGAAGAATTCCAAATCGCAGTTCTCGAAACACAGATGGGTATTCCGCGTTCGGAATCGCTCGACAACCTTGCCAACCGGACGATGGTGGAAGAATTGCGTGGAATGGTCGCGATGATCAACCAAGCCGAGCGATTCGGAACGAGCATCGCCCGTGCCCTGCGAAACCAAGCTGAAGCGCTGCGGATGAAACGACGACAGGCGGCGGAAGAGAAGGCTCAACAGTGTGCGGTCAAGCTGATGCTGCCGCTGATTCTGTTCATCTTCCCGGCGATCTTCGTGGTGTTAGCTGGCCCTGCAGCACTCAGCTTTATGGAGTCGGGTATCTAGTCGATGGCAGACGCGTGACCGACGATTATTGCTGTCAGACAGGCGACTGACAGAGACTATAAGAAGAAAGCCCGCGACATTTGCCGCGGGCTTTCTTCGATATCAGGTTTATGATGTGGGTTTCTTGAAGTTCGCAGCTTAGCGGCGGCGACGCATCACAAATGTCGCACCGAGGGCTGTCAGTAACATGCTGGCAGGTTCTGGCGTGGCTGACGAAGTGAAATCTGCCGTCGCAGTAAAGCCGTTAGCCGTCGCAACCTGGTTGACGAAGCTGAATGCGAAAGCCTCGTCCATCAACGCAAAAGGGACGATTGGTCCGTCGATCGTTACCCCTTGAGCCGCGAAGTCGGTTGCACCAAATCCAGTGTTGCCGTTCAAGATTCCACTCTGAAACGCGATCGAAAACAGGTAATCATTGTTTGATGCAAAGAAATCCACTGAGCCCGCACCTGTAGTATCGTCTGGGTTCACGGTAACCGAGCCCATCGAAAACTTGGCGTTTGAATAATCGACATCACCGATTCCTGGTGTTTGCAGCGTCAGACCGACGCCATTCCAAGAACCACTCAAAGCGCCATCGTCCAATTCAAAAAGCGGCGTGGATGAGTCAGCCGCCGGATCTGCAAACGTTGCGACAGTAAATGAACCAGCTTGCGCCTGTCCGGCGAACGCCAACATCCCGCCAACAACGGCGAGCATTTTGACGGCATTCTTGTTGATTGAAAACTTCCGCCGACGAAATACCAAACCTGCACCGCATGCCAGTAGAGCGAGGCTCGCAGGCTCAGGAATCGGTACAGTCGTCGTCGATGAAGTGAAAGCAGCCGTCGCGGAGAAGCCGCCGCTGGCGTCAGTCGCAATCTGATTCGCGAAGGCAAAGCTGAATGCTTCCTCTTCGTCGATCGAGGCCACGGCAAATCCGGCAACGATAACCGGCCCGGACATGCTGACGGAATCGAGATCGACGGCTATGAATTCGGTCGCGCCAAAGCCGATCACTGCGAGCGATGCAGCCTCAAAGGTAATCGTTAGCAATGGAGATGCAGACGAGTCGAAGAACTCGATCGCCCCCAATTCACTGTCGCCACCCAACGGAGCCTCGATGGACGACATCGAAAACGTCGCATCCGGAAAGTCGCCGGCGACCGTTTCAAGCGTCAATCCAGTGCCAGACCATCCGCCCGAAAGCATCATGCTCGCACCGTCATACGAGAACAGTGGTGTACCAGCCCCAGGACTGGGGTCAGCAAATGTCGCGACGGTAAATGTGGTCGCTTTTGCCTGCTGCATGCCAAACATGCAAACGAGGCCAACCGCGAACGTTACCGTCCGCGCAAATCTTGCGCCATTGGTCATCTCATCTCCCTCCCAAGAGATACGCGCAGCGCCTGTGCGTGCGCACTTCTTGATGATCTATGTTGCCGAACTATTCGTTCACGAAATATCCACTAACGAAACATTCACGAATGAATATTCGCAGACGAAGATATTCGTAGACGAACGCGCTCAGCTTTAATTGTCTCGGGAATCCGCCGACGCTCGGATGGATACGAAGCACCGACTATTTTGCGGCTAAACCAAAGGAGATCAGTTTAGACCGCCTCTCTCTGTGGATTCCCTCCCGTTATTCTCTCTGTGTACTACGATAACGGCCCGCCGGGCACGTTTCAAGGGTTTCTCACAAGCAAAAAACATATTTCCAAGGGTCGATCAGCAACACTTGATTTCATGGACCGATTCGAGAAACCCCGCTTTTCGGGGGCATGGAATCCGATTTCGACCGGAAAATCAGGTACCAGCCTTGGTTGGGCTGTTTCTCTCGGACGGTAACCCATGGGTCACAACGACCGGATCAGCAATACGCGTTTATCGGACCGTTTCGCCAAAGACTTGATCGAGGATAGCCAGCTTGCAATTGTTGCAATCAGTGATGTCGGCTCCACCAAAAAGGGCATCGAGGGCACAGTTTTGAAGAGCCGTGGATTCTTCTTCGGCTTTGGTGATGCCGTTGGCTTGATCCACACGAGCCGCAAGAATGCTCGTAAGGATTTCGTCTTCAGTCATCACGCCGTCGCAACTCTCGCGCACATCCAAAGAAATGATATCCGGATCAGGCAAAATCCGAACGCCAGAAAGCAATTCATCCAGTCCCGTACCGCACCCGATGGCGGCAACACACATGAAAATGCACAACGAAAAAATCAACTTCGGAACGAACGAACGCAACATTACGATGATCCTTTTGAACTGTCCTTCTAGGAATATCTGCGCATTTCAACCATCGGCATTGCCCCTTGCAATTCGTGAATGGTCTAAAGCAGGAGTGGTTCTCGTCATAACAGCAACCATGATGATGGTCTTGGGTTTAGATCGTTTAATGCGTGATAAAAATTCGGTTCGGTAAACCCTCTCGTCAGAGTATCATCCATTCTTCTAGGCCCATCAGCAAACTAAAAAGCTGCCGGATAACGCTGAAACTTTTGGTGCTTGTATCGCATGGAAATATGGCTCTGGGTCGGATTCTTGTTTTTTGTATTGGCGATGCTCGCGCTCGATCTCGGCGTTTTTAATCGCAAAGCGCATGTGATTTCGATTCGAGAGGCAACTGGATGGACAGTTCTCTGGGTGGCACTTGCGCTGGGCTTTAATGCTGCGATCTACTTCTTGTACGAGCGGCACTGGCTTGGCATTGGAACAACCATCGGGCACGAGCTAAATGGGAGGACAGCCGCCCTCCAATTCTTCACCGGTTACGTGATCGAAAAGTCGCTGAGCCTCGACAATATCTTCGTCATTGCGATGATCTTTTCATACTTTTCAGTCCCGGCAATCTACCAGCATCGGGTGCTGTTCTGGGGAATCATCGGCGCACTGGTCATGCGCGGGTTGATGATCCTCGCTGGCGTGGCGTTGATTGAGCGGTTTGACTGGATCATTTATGTTTTCGGCGCGCTGCTGATCATGACAGCCGTCAAGATGCTCATCGTCCGGCACGACAACCTCGACCCAGGCAAGAACCCTTTGATTCGCCTTGCCAAACGCTTGTACCCTTTATCCGACGATTTCGACGGACCGAATTTCTTCACTCGCATCGATGGAAAACGGGCGATCACACCGTTGTTTCTTTCGCTGCTCATCGTCGAAAGCACCGACTTGCTTTTTGCGGTCGATTCTATCCCTGCGATCTTTGCAGTGACGCGTGATCCGTTCATCATCTTTACATCGAATGTGTTTGCCATCCTGGGGTTGCGATCGCTCTACTTTGCATTGGCTGGCATGATGGAGAAATTCCGGTACATCAAATCAAGCCTCGTCTTCGTTCTCGCGTTCGTGGGCGTCAAGATGATTCTCATGCACCACCATCCAATCCCCACGTTCGCTTCGCTGGCAATCATTCTGGGAATCCTGACCGTCGGTGTGCTCGCTTCGATCATCGGCGCTAAACGTGACACGGCGCCGCTGGCATCGCCAATCCCAAATCAGAAGGATGACCAATGACGAAATGGATTCAATTTCGCTTAGTGATTAAGCACAAACCCTCGACACCTCAGCAGAATATCATGAATTCGGGTTGTGACCGATCCGGTGCATCAAGACCGGCGAAAGTGGGATTTGAACGCCCTAAAGCAGTTTATCCAATACGGTTCCGCACCCGCCGAGAAACAATAAAGCAACGGCAGCGGTTGCAGCCCGCTTGGAGTCGCAATTCGGTTTGAAAACCAATGGAAGCAACATTCTATTTGTCCCGGAATTACCAATGCCTGCTTCAAACATTCTCAACTTGAAAGAGATCGGCGCTCCTAAGCGTTCAACGCGAGTCGTTCCTTTTCGTGTTTGCAGTGTTCAGTAGTTCGTCAAATGGAACATTTACAAATAGGCTGGAGCGGGTGTTCTTGCTATTGCCGCCCCAGCCGAATAGTTCAGCAACGCGGGGCAGCAGGTAGATCCCGGAAGACGCACCCCTGAGCCTTCCACACATTGATTCTTCCTGAATAAAAACACTCTTGATGGGAAAGTAATTGTGCAACATTCTGATTCGCCTCAAAACAATAGCATGAAACTGCAATGTTTCTCGACTTGGTTCCCAATCGTCAAACACCCACGGGAAGCCCGCAAATGTTGCTGTCATTTGAATTGGCGGCACACTGATCCAGATAACGGGTGGGAAGTGCCGCGTTGGGGTCGAGACCTTCGCGCCAATTAGCCGCTGTCGAGAAATGCGCCACGCAGACCGTGCATGTTCACCAAACTGTACGCGCTTGTTGGGTTCAAGTGGAACCAGTTCGTTGCATTCTTGACGTGTGCAGAACACTTCTAGTCCCAACATCTGAAGCAAGCTGTTGAGGTCTTCTGCTGATATGACTTCGGACGTAGCGATCCCCACTTCGCACAATGGCCCGCCGTGCCATGACTTTTCGTCGTTAAGGTCAACAGTGTTTTTCTTGACGTTGAATTGCGGAAATCGTATTGGCATATGATCGGACGAAACGGAGAGAGGGGGATTCGAACCCCCGGTACGGTCACCCGCACACACGCTTTCCAAGCGTGCTCCTTAAGCCACTCGGACATCTCTCCGGCGCTGATGGCGCCTTATGCGAGGCGACATTATGTCGATCGGCGGCGATGTCGTAAAGCTTGGCCGATTTCGCCGGATTTTCAAGCTGCTTTAGATCACAGACTTGGCGATGGCTGGCGACTAAGCCAATGACTCGGGGTCCAGATATGCCTTGATGGGTAGCTCAAAGACGACTTCGTCGCGGACGGCGATGCCTTCGAACCCGACCGTGGGGATTTCGGGCTTGGCTTTGCGGGCTTCGTCCACCACGCCCAAGTTGACGGCTGTCATGCGGAATCCGAGCTTTTGATAGAACGCCAGCGCTTTGATGTTATCGTTGGTCGTCGTCAGCCAGATGCGGTTGATGTTGCGCTTGCGAGCATCTTCGATGGCCATCAACATCAGCGACGATCCGATGCGTTCGCCTTCCAGCATACTATTGAGGGTGAGCACTTCGAGGGCTTCGTCCTGGTAGGCCATCGTCAGCAAGCCGGCGATTTGCCCGTCGCGCCATTCGATGAAGCCCTCTTGCTCATGCGGGTAGTAGGCCTTGCCCTGGCTCATCACCTTCTTGCTTCGCCAGTGCTTTTCGATGAAGTCGGCGATGGCTTGGCGGTCTTCGTTTTGGATCGGGCGACGCGACATATCTCTATAATACACCGCACATGCGAGAATTGACCACAATCGAAACCACCCATCGCCGCTTTCGATGCTGAAAACGGGGGCGAATCCTGGAACTTGTCGCGCGGGCCAGCCGTTTCTAAGATGCCTCGCCGCCTGCGATGGGCTGCCTGTAAACCCAACTGACCTAAGGAACCACCCCCATGAGCGATACGCTGGACATCATCTTTACGGCCCCGCACCCGGACGATTTGGAAATTGGCATGGGGGGCACGATCGCCAAGTGCGTCAAAGACGGCTACCGCGTGGGAATGATCCACATGACCACCGGCGAACCCACGCCGCGCGGAACCCTTGAAACGCGAAACGCCGAAACGCAAGCAGCCGCAAGCGTGCTTGGAGTGGCTGTCTGCGAGACGCTCGACATGCCCAACCGTGTGCTGATGGATTGTCCGGAGAATCGTTTCAAGTTGGCGACGGTTTTGCGCCGCTACAAACCGCGCGTTCTCGTCGCGATGGCTGGCAGAACTGTCTCCGCATCACCCGATCATTACCAGGCGCAACTCATCACAGAAGCGGCGCGTTTCTATTCTCAGCTTACCAAGTGGGACGAACGTTTCGACGGTACAGCCCCGCACCGCATGGACCATTTGATGTATCGCGTGGTCCCAACGGCTGCTGAAGCTCCGTCATTTCCGACGAAGATCGTCGTCGATATCAGTGAGACTTTCGAGAAGAAGATGGAAGCCGTCCGATGCTACAAATCGCAATTCGATGAAAAGCGTGTCCTCGGCGTCGAACATTACATTCGCAGCTATGCCGGAGTTGAAGGAGCATCGATCGGCGTGAAGTACGGCGAATCGTACTACTTACCGCGACCGCTAGGGGTGGCTGACCCGATCGCGACTTTGGGCGACTGGCAAGTTCCGCCGCCATTTGACCCGCAAAATCCGCCGCGCCAGTAGCGCCATCGCCGCCTTCGGCAATTCCTGCGCGATGTGGTTCTCAATTTGCGCCTCCGAAAGACCGATAACACCGGGATATACCATTATCTGCCGGAGGCGTATCTGTGAATGTGTACATCGATGACGTGGAAGCCAACATCTCTACTAATGCGGAACAAGTGCTCGACGATGTTCTGCAAGCTGCCCGCGAGCAAGTCAATGAAGCCGGTCGGATGATCGTCGGACTCATTTGCGATGGCATCAATGTCGCCGATGAAGAGTTGGCTGAGACGCTTCAGAAACCGCAGTCCGATTTTCAGCGCGTTGATCTTCAGTCTGCCGACCCGGTGGAACTGGTGCGCGAAGCGCTCGCACAAGCCGAGCAACTTCTTGACGAAACCGCGCGCAGCGCCAAGGGGATCGTTGAACAATTGACCTGCGGAAACACGGCTGAAGCGATGCCAATTCTCTCATCGTGTTGCCAGGCGTGGCTGGAGATTCATGGCGGGGTAGCCAACGCGATGAACGCACTGAGGATAGATCCCAACACGATGGATGTGGGCGGTAAGCCAATCGTCGAAGTGCTGGGCGAACCGATTCGGGTGTTGAATGATATCAAAGAGGCTGTGACCGCTCGCGATTTTGTTTTACTCTCGGATATTTTGAGTTACGAGTTTGAAGAAACGGCTGAGGCTTGGCGGAGTATTATTGAGGCGATTCGGCAGTATACAGTTGCTGAAGAGTAGGCTGATTCTCGAACATTTTGTCAGTCCCCCACCCTGAAGGGCGGGGTACCCGATATCAATTTTATCCTTTGTTTTCTGGCGTTCCCACCGATTCTAGCAGCAACTCAGCAATGTCTTGCTGGCTTACCTTTTCGTTGTCATGGGCGGCTAATCCGTCGGTTAGCATTCGCATGCAGAACGGGCAGGCGCTGGCGATTTTGTCGGCACCGGTTTCGGTGAGCTGGCGCGTGCGGGCCACGTTGACGCGCTCGGTGCCTTCCTCTTCCTCTTTGAAAAATTGTGCGCCGCCGGCACCGCAACACATGCCGCGGTCGCGTGTCTCTGTTGGTTCCAAAACGGTCAAGCCGGGTATGCTCTTGAGCACTTCGCGCGGTGCGTCGTAGATTTCATTGTAGCGCCCAAGGTAACACGAATCGTGGTAAACGACGCTTGAATTGATTGGTTGCGTTGGCTTGAGTAAGCCGTCGCGAATCAGTCGCGCGAGCAGGTCGGTGTGGTGAACGACTTCGTAGTGCCCGTCAAAGTCGGGGTACTCGTTCTTGAACGTGTTGAAACAGTGCGGGCAAATGGCGATGATCTTGCGGACGTTGTGTGCAGAGAATACTTCGACGTTGGACTGCGCAAGAATTTGAAACAGGAATTCGTTGCCGGCGCGTCGGGCTGGATCGCCGGTGCAGGTTTCCTCGCCGCCAAGAACCGCAAATTCAACGCCGGCACGGTTGAGCAATTGTGAGACGGCGCGGGCTGTTTTGCGGGCTTTTTCGTCGAATGCGGGCCCGCACCCTACCCATAGTAGCCATTCCGCGTTGGGCTTGTCGGTCAGGCGTGGCACGTCCAAACCTTCCATCCATTCGGTGCGCTGCTGAGCAGGAAGCCCCCACGGGTTTCCGTTGTTTTCGAGTCCGCGAAAAGCGGTGGCGAGGTCTTGCGGAAACTCACCCTTTTCTTGAACGAGATAGCGGCGCAGGTCTACGAACTTGTCGACGTAACTGATCATCACCGGGCATTCCTGCTCGCACGCGCGGCAAGTGGTGCAGGCCCAAAGGACGTCGGGGTTAATGACCGGCCCGACGAGGTCGATCGGTTCGTGGGCGCTTTTGTCTTTCTTGACGAATTCATCCTGCCGCTCATAAAGATTGTTGCGCAGATCGACGGTGAACTGTTTGGGTGAAAGTAATTTGCCTGTGTTAGCGGCAGGGCAGAAATCGGTGCAACGACCACACTCTGTGCAGGTGTATAAGTCGAGCGCGGCTTTCCAGCCGAGTTGATCGATGCGGGCGACGCCAAGCGTTTCTTCGCGCTCGACCTTGCCCTCCAAATCTTCGATGGGGGCAAGCCGTCCTGGCGGATCTAGGCTGCGCAGGTAGACATTGGGGATAGCGGTAATAATGTGAAAGTGCTTGGAATATGGCAGAATATTCAAGAATACCAGCACAAGCACCGCATGCGTCCAGAATCCGGCGTGGCGTATCGTGTTGAGAATCCCGTCTGAGAGATTCATTGGCGACAAGGCTGAAGCGACAACAGAACCAGCCGGTTCCCAAATGTTGAAGCGGGTGGCGTTCTGTGTTTCTGCAGTAGTGCTATGGCGCAGGATGTCGGCGGCGTCGTAGAGAATGTCAGAAACCATCATCGTGAGAATGATGCCGAGGATGACCAGCGCTTCGGTGCTAAGCGTCATGCGCCCGAGTTTCTTGATGACGCGAAAGTAAACGAACACGCACGTACCGAGTATCACCAAGATGGCAAAAACATCTTTGAATAGTGAATAGATGTTGCCCAGCGGCTGACCGACGCCGAGAATCCAAAGGTTGAACTGCTGATCGAATCCGCGCCCCCAGAGAATCAGCGAGCGCAGCAGCAACACACAAAACCCCGAAAAAATAAGCATGTGCGCCGCGCCGGCCAATGGGTATCGACGCATTTTTTCCTGGGCGAAAGCATAGCGAAATGTGCCAGCCAACCGCTTTCCAATCTGATCGAAACGGTAGGGGCCACCGCCTACGGTCATCAGTCGCCAGCGACAGGAAGCGGACCACGCAAAAACTCCAAACCCGAGCAGCAAAACCAGCGACATGATCCAGGGATTCAAGGGTGCGGGCCTCCGGTTGATTGGACTTCAATGTAGGGCGCGAGGATTTCGATGACCGCATTTGTGTGGCCAAGCAGCGCTCGCGCCAAGTCGCTGGCATGATAACGCAACTGGCCGATGATGTGCAGATAGTGAATTCGCCGCCGTCCACCTGTGGGGAGGCGACGGGTACAGTCAAGGGAGACTGTGGCTATAGACCAGTACCAGTCACCGAAAACAGTCCAGCGAAGAATACAGCAAGGATCGCGAACAGAATTGAGAATATCGTCATGGCTTTCAAATGCTCCGTTTTATGGTTAAAGAACTTAGGATCAAATCGGCCAACATCCGGATTTTCGCGGGGCCAATTTCAGCTCGCAAGCTAATTCCCAAATGGCCTTGTTTGGGTGCAAAGTGGGCTTCTATGTTCTCTTGACGATTTCGGGGCGGTTGGATAGGGTTTCACATCCTTCGGGCGGGCGGTTTCAGTTCGCCCGAAGTGCTATTTCGGCCCCTTCGTCTAGAGGCCTAGGACACCGGCTTTTCATGCCGGCAACACGGGTTCGACTCCCGTAGGGGTCATTTCATTCGCTCTTCAATCGCCGGTTGGCCGCCCTCGGGCTGGTCGATTCCGGTGGTTGCAGAGGTATTGGTTCAGACGGGGCCTGGCTTGTTGGGGCTCCTTTTTTGCGTTTGGGCCTGCCAGATTCGATGGGCGCCACCGTTCGATTGGCGCAAATGGGAGGAGTCGTCCCGATGGTCAAAGAGCTGGCCGGTGCATTCGAGCGCATCGCCGATCTGCTTGAGATTTCGGGGAGCGACACGTTTCGCAGCAACTCATACCGGCGCGTCTCGCGCATCCTTAAGAACCTCACCGACGATATCGTCGCCCTCAGAGAAGCCAACGTCATCGCCGAGATTCCGGGCATCGGCAAGAGTACGGCTGCCAAAATCGAAGAGTACCTCGAAACCGGCAAGATCAAGATGCTCGAGGATCTCAAGAAAAAGCTTCCGGCAGGGTTGCCTGACCTGCTTCGCATTCCGGGTCTGGGTCCAAAGAAGATTGCGATGTTCTACCGCGAACTCGACGTTAAGAACTTCGATGACCTATCGGCTGCCATCGAAGACGGAACGCTCGCACAGCTTGATGGCATGGGGGCAAAGAGCGTTCAAAAAATCGCCGACGGTATCGCGTTCTTGAAAACATCCTCGGGCAGAACGCCGTTCGGTTTGGCACTACCGGTGGCAGAAGAGTTAGCCGACTACCTGCGCGAATTTGGCCCCATCGAACAAATCGAAATTGCGGGTTCGCTTCGACGCGGATGCGAAACGATCGGCGATATCGATTTGCTCTGCGCGCATGACGAAGGCGAAGCGCTCATCAAACATTTTGTGGCGTATCCGTCGGTGACGCGGGTGTTGGCGTCAGGGGAAACGAAAGGTTCAATCACGATTCCGGTGCGTAGCGAGCGTGAGATACAAGTGGACCTGCGCGTCGTGCCAAGTGAATCGTTCGGTGCGGCCCTCCAATACTTTACGGGTTCGCTGGATCACAACGTGCATCTTCGCGGATTGGCCCAAAAGAAGAGCCTAAAGCTAAACGAATGGGGATTATTTTCGGGTGAGGAATCCGTCGCAGGTGCAGAAGAATCAAGCATTTACGAAAAGCTGGGCGTCGCGTACGTTCCGCCGGAATTGCGGGAGAATCGCGGGGAGTTCGATCCGGATTTGAAGGTTGATGAGCTCATCGAGATTGACCACTTGCGCGGTGATTTGCACATGCACACCACCGCGTCTGATGGCAAGAACTCCATTGAAGAGATGGCCGCAGCGGCGAAGAAGCTCGGCTACAAATACATTGCGATCAGCGACCACAGCAAGAGCAGCGTTATCGCCAATGGCTTGTCGGTCGAACGCATGTGGGAACATATCGAGACCATCCACGAAGCCGACAAGAATATCGACGGCATCAAAATATTCGCGGCATGCGAGTGCGATATCCTGCCAGATGCGACGCTCGATTATCCGGACGACGTGTTAGCCGCCTGCGACCTTGTCGTTGCCAGCGTTCATTTCGCGATGACCCGCAAGAAGCCAAGCCCGACTGAGCGAACAATCGCCGCGATCGAAAATCCTTACGTCACGATCATCGGACATCCGACCGGGCGATTGATTCACAAACGCCCAGCGATGGACATCGACATTCCCGCGATCGTTGAAGCGGCTGCCAAGAACAATACGGCGCTGGAAGTCAATTCATCTTGGCAGCGATTGGACCTTAAAGACACGCACGTCAGGATGGCTGTCGATGCTGGCGTGAAGATTGCGATCGATACGGACGCTCACAGCACCGATGATCTGTCGCGCAGGCACTATGGGGTTCGGACTGCACGGCGCGGTTTCGTCCGAAAACAAGACGTGATTAATACACTACCGCTCGCCAAACTGACGAAGTGGCTGACGCAATCGCGGGAATAGAAGTCGCTCCAAAATCCCCATACGACTTTGTTACTTGTCATAAGTCCGAAGATCGCCTTGAATCTTTCCTTTTATCGGAGCCAGACTGCGCTTGGGGCTAGACGCATCACGCATGATGGGACACCATAGCGCCTGTTTGATTCGCCACGACAGGTTTGGCGGTTTAGGAAACGATTTAACCGCCCAAAATTGGCCGATGACTTCGATGGACAAATCACGACGGATTGTTTGTAACAGACCGGATTGGCCTGGAATCGCTTCTTGCGATCAGGTCGGTGGCTACCTGCCCTGGGTCTGCAATTGCGTCGCATTCTTTTCGTCCATCGAGGAACATCATGAGTACGGGAATGAGTCTAAACGTGCCAGTATCGCCATCGCATCATGGGCCAACCCGACTGGGGTTGCTTGATTGGATCGCCATTGCAGCGGCGGTCCTGATTCTTGGCTTTCTGATTTATCATCATGTTGCGCCGCACCATGAAACGGCGGCACCGACGCATCATGCGACACCGCTGGCTCATCCTGATGGACACGCGCCGTCAGTTCCACATGGGCCACCCGAAGGTTATGCGTTGCCACCGCTTTGGGCATGCGCTCCGTTCGTGGCGATCCTTCTATGCATCGCACTGCTTCCCTTAATTCCCGCGACTGAACACTGGTGGGAGAGCAACAAAAATCGGCTGGGTGTGTCGTTGGTGTTATCCGCCCTGACGCTTGCTTTCTATGCACTTGTTCAACCGATGACTTACAACCACGACACGATGCACACCTATTCGGGCGTAAAGAGCATCATCCACATTCTCGAACACGCGGTGCTGATTGAATACATCCCGTTTATTGTGCTGTTGTTTAGTTTGTATGTAATCAGTGGGGGCATCTCGCTCAAGGGTGACTTGCCTGCCCACCCGGCTACCAACGCCGCGTTTCTCGGCGTGGGTGGATTGTTGGCCAGCTTCATCGGGACGACGGGGGCAAGCATGCTTCTGATCCGCCCGCTCCTGCAAACCAACTCGGAACGGCGCTACACCCGCCATACGGTGATTTTCTTTATCTTCCTCGTCAGTAACTGCGGCGGGTTGCTCCTTCCTATTGGTGATCCACCTTTGTTCTTGGGCTATCTACGCGGTGTCGAGTTTTTCTGGACGCTGGGGCTGGTCATGCCGTGGCTGCTGGTCAGTGCTTTGATCCTCGCTGTGTACATTGTTTGGGACGTGATCGCCTACAAGAAAGAAAAGCCAGCAGACATCAAGACGGACGAAACGCGGGTGACCAAGCTCAAACTCGCGGGCAAGGTCAACTTCTTGTACCTGCTTGGCATCGTCGCGTGCGTGGCGCTGATCGATCCTTCGAAGGAATTCCTCGGTCTTGGCTTCAAACCGTTCCCGTTCATGCGCGAATTGTGCATGATGGGATTTGTTGGCTTGTCGCTGTTCTCGACGAGCAAGAAAATCTACCAGGACAACCAGTTCAACTACCACGCGATCCTGGAAGTTGCGGCGCTGTTTATCGGCATCTTCATCTGCATGCAGGTTCCGATCGAAATCCTCAATGCCAAGGGAGCTGAGCTTGGCCTTAGCAAACCGTGGCACTTCTTCTGGACGACGGGCGGTTTGTCGGCGTTCCTGGATAATGCCCCGACGTATGTGGTGTTCTTCGAGACGGCGAAAGTGTTACCGGCAGCAGAAGGCGCAGAGATGGTGCAGTTGGGATCGGGTCAAATCGCAAGTTCGTTATTGGTGGCGATCTCGCTGGGAGCAGTGTTCATGGGCGCATTGTCGTATATCGGTAACGGTCCGAATTTCATGGTCAAGAGCATTGCCGAGCAGAGCGGTGTGAAGATGCCGTCGTTCTTCGGTTACATGAAGTACAGCTTCGGTGTGCTGATTCCGATTTTCGTGATCGTGATGTTCCTGTTTTTGCTGTAGGCTCAATTCGTAACGACATCAGACAACAGCCCGCGGCACTTGGAGAAATTTTTCAGGCGTCGCGGGCTTTTCTACGCGCGGGTGGTTTCCACTGTTATCATCCGCGTCATGGCCCTGATCAAAGACGACGCGGTGATCCTGCGTCGCCTCGATTATTCTGAAACCTCGCAAGTCCTAGCCGTGTTTACGCGGAACCACGGGAAGGTGCGCCTGATCGCCAAAGGCATCAAGCGCTCGACGAAAACCAAGTTTGCGGCTGGCATCGATCTGTTGGATATCGGACATTTGACTTTCTCTGCGCGCAACGTTCGCCAGGAAGCCTTGGCCACGCTGACGGAGTGGGTTCAGTCGCAAGCGGGGGCTGCGTTGCGAGATGGGCTGGATCGGTTGCTCGCGGCACAGTACGCGGTGTTTGCAGCCGCCGAACTGACCGAAGATTGGGACCCGCATCCGGAACTATATGACGGCATCAGTCAAACGCTGCGTTCATTGGCGGCGGGCAGCAGTCCGGTAAGTACGCTTGTGTCATTTCAGCGGTGTCTGCTGCAAGAGATCGGTTCGTTTCCCATTCTCGATCAATGCGTCGGTTGCCAGCGGCCCATCCAGTCACAGCGTGATCTGTACTTTTCGTCGCTGGATGGCGGGGTGCTGTGTCGCGACTGCGAGAGTGCACGGTCCGAAAAGTACGCAATTAATATCGCAACATTAAGATGTATGAGCGCCAGACCAGATTCATCCAACAGTGGTTCGACTGACTCAATCATGCCCGCGTTTCATGTCTTTGACTACCACCTTTCTCACCTGATGGGCAAACCCAACCCGCTGCTTCGCATGTTGATGTCGGCTTGCTAGACCGCAGTGGGTAGGGTCCGCTGTGCGGACCATTTTGTAGGTCATTCCAATCGCAGGTCCGCACAGCGGACCCTACTGGCCAACCCTCCTTATTTGAAGACCGCTGCGTCCGAATACGCGCGGGTTTCTTGACGCGCCCGCATTCGGGGGAGATTTCGGACCTTTTCAAGAACGCCAACGACCGAGAATGTCGCGCGAAAGTGCCACGTGCTGTCACTAAATTTTTTCTTTTACAAATCGTTTGCGTCCCATTTTTTTATATTTGAGTTTGCGACTGTCCACTGGTTTCTGGCTACGAGCCTCTTTTGGGAAAGGTCGCAACGATGGGTCTAACAGCAACAAACCTAAACACATTACAACTACTCAACATTGTCAACAAAACATCGAACGCACAAAGCAAAGCACTCACGCAACTCTCCACTGGCTTCAGAATCAACAAAGCATCAGACGATCCTGCCGGACTCATCGCAGTCGAAAACTTCAACGCAGAATTAACCGCGGCCAACGCTGCGCTCGAAAATAATCAACGCTCGAATGCCATGCTCTCTACCGCAGAAGGTGGACTAACCGAAATCTCAAGCCTCCTTTTGGAAGTTGAGAAACTCGCGGTAGCCTCTGTCAATGACGCATCGTTAAGCGGCGCCGAACGCTCAGCCAACCAGGCACAAATTGACGCAGCCCTCGCCTCTATTGACCGAATCGCCAACACCACAACATTCAACGGCAAGAGCCTGCTGAATGGTTCGCAGGCGATCGATGCGACAGGCATTGCGGCCAACACCGTTGAGAATCTTCAAATCTATTCGCGCGGCTCCAGCGAAAATGACATCGATGTCTCAGTCGAAGTCTTGACAGCAGCAGCAGAGGCCAAAGCCACAATCACATTGGCATCGGGTGCGAAGACAACCGACGCTGAAACAGTGATCGAAATCCAAGGCACATTGGGGACAGCCACCGTCAGCGTCGCACAGAACGCCATCGACAATGATATTCGCGATGCTATCAACAGCGTCACCGACATCACCGGTGTGCAAGCCGCCACCGTCGGTAATGACGTCGTTCTTAGTTCGGGCGACGGGACAACGCTCGCGACGGGTACCGACGAATCGGTTTCGCTGACCGTTATTTCCGGTGGAACCATGAGTTCTGGTGGAAACGTCATAGACTTGGATCGTCAAGAAGGTGTCGATGCGGTGGTCGAAATCAACGGTCGCTCGATCACAGCCGACGGCGAATTGATCTCCTACAGCGAAGGCGGATACAGCCTCGGATTCAATCTTGGCACATCGCTTGACGCTGTCGGTAACACCGAGGTATTCACCGTCAAAGCCAGCGGTGGTATGACATTCCAGTTGGGTACGGAATCAAACACGCGGTCAACATTGGGCATCGACGCGGTTACTTCCAGCCGCCTTGGTGAAACAGGAACAACCGGAACATCGCTTGCGCAGATTCGCTCAGGCGGGTCAGCCGATCTCAATTCAAAGAGTGCAAATACCCTGCAAGCCGTTCGCGGAGCGATCTCACAAGTCGCAGCCATCAAGGGTCGTATCGGTGGTTTCCAGAAATTCCAGGTCGAAACGTCGATCAACTCGCTGACCCAGCGAACAGAAGCGTTAACGGCAGCCCGTAGCGCCATCGCCGACACCGACTTCGCCGCAGCGTCGGCAGAGTTGAATCGCCAGAGCGTATTGCTCAACTCGGGTATCTCGCTCTTGGGCCTAGCCAACCAGCAGGCGAGCCAGATCCTTTCGCTCCTCGGATAGCCGTAGCCAGCGAAAGACTCGCCCGACTTAAGATCCATTCCGGGCAAATATTATAGATCGGCGGACCGTGCGGAGGGGCGGTCCGTCGATCTTTTTGTATGTCATGCCCAGCCAACTGCCCACTTTCCACGCCCCATAAACTGATGAAACCCCGGGCAGGAAAAGGTGCCCTACTGATCGCCCGATGATTAAAGAAGGGTCTATACCCGCATGATGGCTTAACAAATCCGAAAATTGAATTGAGCTTGGCAATGAAGCAAAATCGAAACGCACCGTGCGCTTGCGGCAGCGGTAAGAAAGCCAAGCACTGCTGTCTGAAATCGACAGCAGGACGTTCCATTACCAAGCCCAGCCTGAGCGTTCCGATGACAGTCATCCAAAGGTCGGCAGCGACGGATGGCATCATCCGCTCGTGTGACGGTTGCCAGGCGTGCTGCGCTGGAGCGCTGACGATTAACGATCCCGAACTTGTCGTGCAACGCGGGCAGAGGTGCAAGAACCTCAGTGAAACCGGCTGTTCGATTTACGGACAATCAATGCCCAAGACCTGCACCGGGTTTATCTGCAGCTACCTCGTCGAGCCTGGCAATCTGACGGTTGACGATCGCCCGGACCGCGTCGGAACGATCGTACGACTCGTTCGCAACAGCAAGTTTGAACCACCGATGGATCGCGCCGTTCATTTGAACGAATGCAAGACAGGTGGAATGTCGAGCATTTTCGCGAATCCGAAGTGGGGCACGATCATCCGCAATGATTTGCTGGCTGGCATCCCGCTGCTTTGCTCGTTTTGGGACGACCCAAGAGCGCAAGAAATCATTCATCTGCGCTTTGCAGATGGGCAACTTCGATGCGAATTGACGTCGTGCCATCGTGACGGTTCACCAATTTTGCAGACGGCTGAACCGGTTATTGAAGAACCGATCATCAAGGCACTGATGATACCGCAAGGCTTTGCGTTTGATGCGGCTGCGTTGATTCAACAGTTGGGCGATGATGATAGCAAGGCCATCGGCCCTACCGCGCCATCTGATTCTGGGCGCACGCTATGCTTTTGGTTTACACGTCGGCAGGCCACATTGGCAAAGGATGCGCTGCGGCTGATCCACGACGGACCGACAGCCAAGCGAGTGTCAAACGCGCCCGCACTGGCCTCACAAGCGTCATAAATTCCGTCCAACTCCTTAAGAACTCTGCGAATCAAGCCCAACTTGTGATGGGCTGATGCCACGGCTAGACTGAATCCCGGTGAATTGTGGATAGTAAAGATTGTAAATATCACGGGAGTTTTGCGATGCGACGATTCTTAATGGCCGCCGTTCTGTGTGCGGTGGTATTCGGTGCCACGTTGGTCTCAACCGGTGAAGAAAAAACACCCGGCATACCCAGAGACATGGCCCAATACTTTGTTGGCGTCATCTACCGAGGTGAGAAGTGGTCGCCACAGCTAACCGAGGAAGTCACGGAATTGCAGAAAGCCCATCTCGCTAATATTGGCCGGTTGGCTGAGGACGGAAAAATGGTGTTAGCCGGTCCGTTTGGCGACAACGGCGAGATGCGCGGTCTGTTCTTTTTCGACGTAAAGACGATGGAAGAGGCTGAAGCGCTCGTCAATTCCGACCCAGCCGTCAAAGCCGGCCGCCTGCGCGTGGAACTGCATCCATGGTGGGGGCCGACTGCCCTCCGCAACGTACTCGATGACATGGTGGATAAGGACGGGAAAGCCAAGCCAGAGTCAGACTCGAAGCAGGAAGCGCCAAAGGCCACCGGTGACAATGACTAAATCTTCGGCAGCACTTTCAGCGGATCTTTCGCGCAGGTTTCTTTGCAATGCGCGGAGCAGAAATGCAGGGTATACCCTTCCAGCTTCAGCTCATTTTCGGCGCTGCCGTCCATCCGCAGGGCGCAGGTTGCGCATTTGCTAACCACATTGTCAGTTGCACCATCGGCAGCGTCAGCCGCGGCGAGTCTCGCTTTGATATCACCCTCCAATTCGGCGGGGATTTCCTTGGGGGCTTTGTCCTTGCTGCATGCGCCGAGAATGAGCAGGCATGCGACACAAGCGGTCCAAACGGTGCGGGTTAGGTTTCGTTTCATTGGATTGATTTCGCTTTCATTGTGGGCGGACTTTCTAAGTGACTCGTTCAATAAGAGCCTACCTGCGGCTTCCCCATGCAACAAGCGATTGTGTTTGCTTACTGACCAAAAACGCTCGGAACCAGGTAAGGAAAAATCACCAACGCCATCGCGACAAAGCTGATGATCTGTGCAACACGCGCGCCGAAATGTCCTGTCGTGCCTGCCAACGTCTTGCCGGCTAGGGTCAATCCAAACCAGACCCCGCCAACTATCATGCCCAAACTGAGCAAGCTATATGGTCCGCCTCAGCCGAAGCTGCATCGCATCGTCGCGCCAGCCACCGCGACCAGCGACGAACCGATCGCCATTAGATTCTGCATCATTCGCTCCTGAAGTCTTGTTGCTGACAATGTATTCAAGAATACATTTCAGATATTTCAAGTAAATCGGCTGAATGCTCCGGTCGTCGCCTCTGCAACTTCGTAAACATACCTGTTATGGGCTGCGCTTCGACGTACAATGTGCGAATGGCTCACGACCAAGTCAATCAATCGCCACCCCGCTCGTGGATTTTTGGTGGATTTGTGCTGCTGATCGTTGTGATATTGGCCGCGCATTGGCCGGTGTTGTCGGCTGGGGCGCTTTCGCTGGACGATTCGGAGTTCCTGACACGCAATCGCTTGGTGAAAAATCCGGGTCGGGAATCGGCGAAAACCTTTCTGACGGAGGTACTCGAACCCTCGACGGTGCGTGGCTATTACATGCCGCTTTCGATGATTTCGCTGATGGGCGATTACGCGATGGGTGGTCGGCCAGGCCATCTGCGCCCGTTTCATCGAACGAGTTTGATGCTTCATGTGCTGAACTGCGTGCTGCTTACCTTGCTGCTGGGTTTGCTATTCGGCTGGGGCGTTCCGGTGTTTGCGGCTGGGCTTTTGTTCGGATTGCACCCGCTCGTCGTTGAACCGATGGCGTGGGTGGGCGAGCGCAAAACGCTGTTAGCCGCATTCTTTGTACTACTCGCAATGTTGGCCCATGTGCGACATGCAAAGGTTGGTGGTTGGAGATGGGTAACCGCCGCAACGATCGCGTTTACCCTTGCGATGATGTCGAAACCGACAGCCGTGATGCTGCCGCTATTGCTACTCGTGATGGACTGGTGGCCACTCGGACGACTCAACAAGCGTGCGATCATTGAGAAAGTGCCACTGTTTGGCATCATGATTCTCTTTTCGTTGGTTGCATGGATGTCGCACGGGCGGACGGCTGGCTATCTGTCCGATGCGTCACCTACATCAGCCAACCCCATTCTGTTGGCCCTTTATCTGTGTGCGTTCTACGCGGGAAAAATTATTTGGCCGATTGATTTGACGCCTATATATGCACTTCCAAACCCTCTGACAATTACACATCCGATGGTACTGGTTGGGTTTCTTGTGCTATTGGGTCTTGTGGCTGTTGTGTGGAAACTGTCCAAACGCTCTCGCGCAATCACTGCGGGAGTTTTGTTTTTTGGACTGGCGCTTGCTCCGACGATGGGCGTGGTGCGATATAGCTGGGTCACGGCATCGGATAAGTATGTGTATCTTCCGGCATTTGGGTTGGCGATGCTGGCGGCTTGGGTGTTGAGTTTGGTTTGGAACAAGGCAAATTCAAACAACCGCGCGGCGATTTTTACGGTCCTTGTATCAGTTTTTGCCCTTGAATTCGTCGGCGCGCGAATCGCAATTGCGCACTGGAGCGATACCGAGTCGCACTTTCGATACCTTGCGCAAGAGGCTCCCGGGCATCCGATGGCCCACTACGGTCTCGGACAAACGTTACACGAAAAGAAGCGATTCTCCGAAGCGGCAAATCAGTATGAATTGGTTCTAAGAGTTGCGCCGGACTATGCAGAGGTCCATCACGACCTGGGCGTGTGTTTGTTTGAGCAGGGCTATGTCGATAGGGCCATTGCCCAATACCGCCAAGCACTTGAATCAAAATCGGAAATGAGTGAGTTTCATCGCTCGCTGGGGATTGCGTTGGAAGCGTCGGGGGACGTTGCAGCGGCGACGGAATCACTTCGCAAAGCGATTGAACTCGATCCGGAAAACGCACATGCCCATTCTGACTTGGCCAAGGTGATGTATGGGCGCGGTGATTTATCGGCAGCAATCGCAGGATTCCGGTGGGCGCTGGAACTTGATCCTGCGTTTGTGATTGCGCGAAACGGTTTGGGTGTGGTGCTTGCAGAGACGGGCGAGGTGGATGCGTCCATTCGGGAATTTCTGACGTGCCTCGAAACCGACCCGAATAATGCCGAGGTTCATAACAGCCTGGCAAATGCCTATCTGAAGAAGCAGGAATTTGAGCAAGCCGTCGCGCATTACCAACGGGCTGTCGCAACCCAGCCGAATTACTCAACCGCACACCACAACCTAGCCGTCCTGCTCACTCAACTAAAACGCACGGATGAAGCGATCCAACACCATGAGTTGGCCCTCCAATATGAGCCGGATTTTCTCGACGCCAGGCTCAACCTAGCCAACATTCTCGCGGGATTGCAGCGTTTTGACGAAGCCGAAGTGCAACTGCGCAAGGCGATTGAAAGTCACCCCAACGCGCCCGCACCTTACAACAACCTTGCGACGATTCTGCGATGGCACGATCGCATCTCAGAAGCGGCTGACATTTATGCCAATGTGGTTCGCCTGATTCCCGATGATGCCAACGTTCAGTACACGATGGGCAAATTGCATCTTCGGTTGCAAAGCAAAAACGCAGCTATCGCTTGTTTCAAGCGGGCACTTGAACTCGATCCACAGCACGAACGCGCTCGGTCGGAATTGGAAAGCTCGACTGAATCACCATAGCGACTTGGATGGGGCGCAGCACTCTGCTACGATTCTGAACGGGTCGAATCACCTTGATCGACAACATGAAGGCCATTGCAGAAAGGAACAACAAATGACTCGAGGCACGTTACGACATGCGTTGGTGGCAATGAGCGGTATTGCGCTGGGCGCTGGCATGGTCGCGTTGGCGGACGACGATGACAATAGAGTGGGTTACGATCCTTCCAGCGATCCAAAGATGGCCGCCATGATGAAGTACTCCAAACCCGTTCCGGAACATGGCGTGCTGCGCCAATTGGAAGGCGATTGGGAGCAGCAGGTCAAATGGCGGATGGGCCCGGACAAACCGTGGACGACGTCAGTGAGCGAATGCGAAAATGAGATGGTGTTTGATGGTAGATTCCTTCGTCAGGAAATCGAATCAAAAGACGACGGAATGAAATACAACGCCGTCGCGTACCTTGGGTATGACACATACCACAACAAGTATGTAGCCACCTGGTTGGACAACATGACCACGATGATCAACCGGTCTGAGGGGAGTTACGACCCGGCAAGCAGGACGTTCACTTTTCATGGAACAGTTCCGGATTTTGAAACGGGCAGGAACAGGCACTTTCGCAGCACACTGACCATCCATCACAAGGACGCAATGACCGAGCAAATGTTTGAGCCAGACACGCAGGGCGTGGAGTATTTGAGTTTCGAGATTCACTACAAGCGCGACTAGCGCGCCCGCAGTGAAAAACTAAGCGTTTGCCAGATACCGCTCGCGTGTGATTCGATAGAGAACGTGTGGCAGATTGGCATGAACAATGTCGCGCTCGTAGGTCATGTGCAATTTTTCCATGACCCGGCGCGACGCTTTATTGTCGGGCTGGGTGAAGGCAACGACATTGGGCATGTTGAGCGTCTTGAACGCGACGCTTGCTGCATGTGCGGCGATTTCGGTGGCGCGGGCTTGTCCCCAATATGCCGCTGGAATGGCGTAGGCGATTTCGATTTCTGTCTCGCCGTCTTGGATGAGTTTGCGAAGCCCGCCCCTGCCCGCGAATTCGTTGGTTTCCAAATCGAAATAGCACCACAGGCCGAATCCATGTTCGTTCCAATGGGCGACGTTCTGCTCGAAACCCACGCGGATTTGTGCTTCGGTCTGCACACCGGCAAGGGTGGCCATCACTTTGGGGTCTTGATAGAGCGCAACCAAATGCGCGAAATGCGGTTCGGCGATGCGTTCAGCCCGCATACGCTTGGTGGTTAGGGTTTCGATGGAATGCGGTGACATTGACTCGCGATGACTTGAACCGTGTATTGAAATCCTGCCCCCCACCAAGAATTGGCAGCATTAGATGCATTTGTGGGTAAACGCTTTCATCAAGTGTGGCAGTGGACTGAACTCACTCAACGAGTGCTTATAATACTTCAACAGCTTGACGCCACACCATGGACAATAGTCTATGATCGGTTGACTATTGTGTGATATCCTAAAATGCACACCCTCCTTCATCGGCTTCATCCGAAGATTCTCGAAGAAAGCGTCCGCTTCATCTTCGTCAAAGGCTGTCCACGTTAGAATAAAGACTGGTGACTCGAATTTCCAAGTACAAATATGAAATCCTACGACATCCTTATTCTCTGCGTGCCTTTTGAATGTCTCGCAACAATAACGAACGTTCTCGGTCTTTATGTGCCTTTTCATTTCAAGGCCGCCTTTCGTTGTCGCTCGACTTCGGCGATTTCATCTAATCCCATGGACCATTGCGAAATCGGTACGGGGCTCGATCACTCCATAGCTTAGTCCAGCCAGGACTTTCTTTGCTTTAAGCGTTGCGGGGTGTACTCATCAGTGACAAACGTCAGGTTCTTGCTGCACAGCGCTTCGACTTCCATTTTGAAACCGTTCTTGATCATCTGCTTGATTTCTCTTTCCCACGGTTTTTTTCCGGCGAACCAGGGGTAGTTGAGAATTTGCTTGGCGCGTTTGATGTCGTTGGCGTCGAGTTCGATTTTGACGTCGTCGGTCAGGTCGAAGCGTTCGTAGTCGAAGCTGGACACGCCGATGAACTGTGCGTTGGGGACGGCCATCCTTGACGACTCGAACGCGAGGTTGATCGACCCCTGCTTGATGACCGAGTAGATGTAGTATCCCCACGGGTCATTATCGAGCAGGCACACGACGGGCAGCTTGAGTTCGTCGTGCATGCGATAGAGCATTCGGCGCACGCCGCGTGACGGCTGACCTCCGCCGTGGGTCAGAATGCAGCGGTGTTTCTCCCAGAAACGATCTTCCACGAATCGTCGCCAAACCGTGTCTTTTTCGACGTGGAGCACATATTCGGCTTTGCATTTCTTGAACTGGATGACGCTGGGTTCGACGATGCTGGGGATGGCGTAACCACCGCTGCCAAGTTTGGTGGCGTCGATGGTGTCACCGCTGTCCACGAACGTCAGCTCGCCGATGAGGGCCCCCTTGCTGCCGGCAAAGACGTGCAACTCTTCGCGCAGGGCTTCGAGGGCGACTTCCAAATCTTCGATGACGGGATCGGATTCATCCTGTCCGTCGAAGGTTTTCTCTTTGGTGCCTTTGATGGTGTGCTTTGCGAGATAATAGATTTGTCGAATGCTGGCTGTCTTGTCGGCATCGACGAGTTCTTTGCATTTGCTGGCGACCAGAAGCGTCTGCATGAAGCGTTTGGCTTGGCCGTAGTTGAACAGGCTGCGTTGCTGACAGCGATCGCCCATTTCGATGTAGCGCGTCTTGGGGTTGAAGCTGACGTTGCTTAGCGCGCGGATCGGAATATCGATCGCGGGTTCGCGCCGACCAAATGCGTTGTCCACCACCGACTCAGCCAACCCTTCCAGTTTGTTCGTGGTCTTGACGCCATTGGCACCGCGCTTGGATCGTTTCTTGATAACGGTCTTGGGCGCTTTTTTCGAGTTTGATTTCTTTTTGGCCATTGCTTGTGATCGACTTTGGTCCGGAACGGGTCCGATTGAGTTTGATTTACTTGCGTTTTTTTACTTTCTTGCCGGACTTCTTTTTGGGTTTCGTGCTTGTTTTCTTGGATTTTTTGGCGCGCTTTACTTTTCTTGGAGCAGCGTCATCACCGTTGGAAAAAAGCTGCATTTGTCCTGGCGGTGCCTGATCGGATTCGTCAAGCACAATGGTGTTGTCCATTTCTGAATCACCACCTTTGCGCTTGGCGATGATCTTACCGTGATCGTCGAACTCCATGTCAGCCGCTTCGGTCGCTCGTTCAGCCAGTTCGCTCAGCGCATCGCGCAGGTCATCTTTGTTGCAAACGGTCATCGCCCGGCAAGACTCGACGATCTCGTGGATGTAGCGATGGAAGACGTCGCGACGCTGGGCGAAGTGTGAGCGCTTTTTCTTTCGGCGGATGTAGGTGCCAAGGCGCCGGCCACACTCGGATAAGCCGAGTTTGATTTCTTTGCGGATTTCATCGTAGTCGGCGATGGCTTCTTTAGACTCGGAAGTAAACGGAACCCAGACGCTGGCCATGTGGATGAGTACGACGAATGGTGCTTGCGGCAAAGTTGATCGCGATTGCGACAATCCGTACTTGTTCCATTTGGTATCGACGACGCTCTTGAACGTGCAGCACGCACTTTGTTGATAGAGCAGAGGCACGCGGTTGGCGAAGCGAATCACGCGCGCAGTTGTCGGTTGTTTGGACTTGTCGTCGCCATTGCTAGCGTCCAGTGAACCGAGTTGGCCGCCGAAGGCCATCCCGACTTCGATTTGAAACGGGTTACCGCGATAGACTGCTGGCGGGCGAGTCGATGCGGTGTAGAACTCGGCTTTGATGCCTTTGAGCAGGCCATTGAGAATCGCTTCAGCGCCGATCGGTGCGAGGCAGTTGGTGCTAGGCGCGCGAAGTTTGGTTTCCTGAAGGGCGTTGTAAATCTTTTCGATATCGCTGGGTCCGATGCTTTGGAGCCAGGTTCGCTGGGTCTGGCCCGCCTTCGCGCAGACTTCCTTGGCGATCCTCGGACTGACGCGCGAAAACTCGCTGCTTAGAAATGCGCCCAACTGTTTCGAGTCGGTTTCCTTGATCATCTTCATGAGGACGCCGAGTTCGACCCCGTGGGGATGCGGTTGGATCTCCTCGGTTTGTTCGGGCAGTTCATCGACGTTGCGCAAGAATTCAATGACCTTTTTGTCCGGACCTTTGAAAACGATGGTGGTGTGCGGGTTGGCGATGGCTGTCAGTTCGATGTACTCAGCCACACCTTGGCGGCCTTTATTGAAACTGGCCACCATTTCAATTTCGATTTCCGTCCCTTGCTCCCAAGGCACTTCGACGGTTTTGTCGGCAATGATATCGGGTTTGTTTTTCTTGGTGTCGATTGCGAGTTTGTAGTGGTGTGCAGGTTTTCCTTTGCCGGTACGACTGATGATGCTGACGGGTTTTCCCGTGGTGATCAACCCGTACATGCCGGCTGCACTGATGCCGATACCCTGTTGCCCGCGAGACATTTTGAGGCGATGAAACTTTGAACCGTAAAGCAACTTGCCGAAGATGTTGGGAATTTGCGCTTTGACAATACCCGGTCCGTTGTCGCGGCAAGTCATGCGGAAGCGGTCTTCTGAAAGTTGTTTGATCTCGAGATAGATTTCCGGAAATACGCCGCCTTCTTCGCAGGCGTCAAGCGCGTTATCGACGGCTTCCTTGACGCTGGTCAGCAGCGCTTTTCGCTTGTTGTCAAAACCGAGAAGATGGCGATTGCGGGCGAAGAACTCGGAGATCGAAATCTCGCGTTGCTGCTTGGCCATCGATTCCGCGGACGCGCGGGGTGTGCGACTCTTTTTTTTGCTCACCTTGCTAGCCTTGGTTCGGGTAAGTGTCTCTTGCGTGCGAGACGTCGAATGTTGCGGCTCGAGTTTGATATTTGTGTCGTTCAGGCCTGTGATATCTGACACCAAACCCACCGCGCCAGCCGGCTGATCTTCCATGATCCTGCATGCCTCCGTGCCTCGAACGATTCAGTCAGAATCGCATATGAGGTGTTGTATTGAGGGGGCTATCCTAACGTCGAAGTTTGAAAGATAACAGGACGCTCGCACATGCAAAAATCATGGGCAGCATTTGCGACCGATGCCCACTTTTGTCGTAAACATTTTGTGGACAAAAGCTTCGGATGATGCCTGCAAAAGGTGTTCATTGGTGACAATTCACACTGGTTTTTCCACACGGTTCAAGTACAATAGCCGTTTGATCGCCATCGCGGCCAATCATTCATAAATGCAATAATTACAAAGCTTTACGTTTCATCGTGTTCGATTTCCCGACATTACGACGAGTCTGCGGACGCCCGCACGATTCGTTTTTGGATATTTGCATGTCTGCGATTGCAGTAGCCGAGTGGAAAAGCATTCTGGATCGAATTCGCGCTGTTCATCCAGCCCTTATACGCGGTTGGTTCAGCAGCTTAAAGCCGATCGATTTGGCCGGTGGGGTCTTGCGCATCCGAGCCGGTAATCTCAAACAGGTTCGTTACCTCGAAGATGAATGCAAACCTGCATTCGTTGAATCGACACAACATGTACTCGAACAGTTGGTGACGACTGCGTTTGAAACTGACGCACCGAATGACATCGCCGATGACGAAGGCTATCCGCTTTCCATTTCGGAGAACAACCAGCTTCAACTCAACGACGATTATGTTTTTGATAACTTCGTCGTGGGGGCTGGCAATCGGATGGCCCATGCAGCCGCCGTCGCCGCGGCTGAGAACCCTGGCCAAGTTTATAACCCGCTGTTCATTCATGGTGACGTGGGCTTGGGCAAGACGCATTTGCTTCAAGCCATCTGTCATGCAACCAGGCGACTGGGAACGTGCCCGACGACGCTTTATATATCGTGCGAAACGTTTGCGAATCATTTCATCGAAGCCGTCGAGCGCGGGGCGATGAACCAATTTCGTTTTCATTATCGCCATGTCGATCTGCTGGTGATCGACGACATTCAGTTCCTCGGTGCCCGCGAGCGTAGCCAGGAAGAATTCTTCCACACGTTTAACACGCTGCACCAGGCCCAGAAACAAATTGTCTTGTCGGCAGACTGTTTGCCATCGGAAATTCCGACGCTCGAAAACCGATTGGTCAGCCGGTTCAAGTCCGGATTGGTGACGTCGATCGACGCTCCGTGCATGGAAACACGGATGGCGATCATTCGAAAGAAGTCGCGCCTGCGATGCATCGAAGTGCCCGAGGATGTGATCGAATACGTTGCCACCCAGATTCACACCAACATTCGCGATCTTGAAGGTGCCCTGTTGCGACTCGACGCGATGAGTCAGGCGACGGACGGAACCATCAGCATGGATCTGGCTCGACGGGCGTTGGCGGATGGGTCGGAAGCTTCGGCGATTTCGATTCAGCAGATCATCGACGTGGTGACGCGTCACTTCGGGGTGCGGGTCAAGGATTTGCAGAGCAAGAAGCGCCCGAAATCGATCAGCCATCCGCGGCAGGTCTGCATGTATCTGGCCCGCGAGTTGACTAGCCATAGCCTCGAAGAGGTGGGTGGATACTTCGGCGGACGCGATCATTCGACTGTTCTGCATGCCACGCGGACGATCAAAAAGATGGTCGATACTGACACCAAGGTGCGGCAATCGATCGAGAATCTTCGGGCGTCGCTTCGGGTTCAGCAGAACGGTGCCGGTTAGCCCCGTAGGGAATTCCCGGTGGGGCATAAGCCGCTGTCGGTGCGAAAGATGCGCGGTTTATCGCGCTTGTGTACAACGCGTCCCGGGATATCACGGAGGCGGCTTGAGCTTGTCAGATGCGCGGTGAATGAATCGTGATTGATTCACATGAAACCACAGCCGGGTATAGAGAACGTGCCCGGCAGTGAAAGGTTTCAGTATTGCAAACGCCGTCACAAACAGGTTGTCCACTTGTTGGTGAGCGTGCAAATATCGCTTAAGATATGGTCCGACAAAAGCTTGCCCATGTCATACCATCAAACACTGCGTTTGTGACAGGGCATAATACTAAGAAGTGTTTTATAGATTAGACTTACACACTAAACACCTACAAAACTTTACAAGGTCAACGTTCATGAAAGTCCGAATGAACCGGCAGGAACTCGCCGAAGCATTGGTCGCTGTTGGATCGGTGGCTGCATCGCGCACGCCCAAAGAGATTCTCGAATGCACCATGATCGAAGCACACAAGGATCATTGTGTGCTCATCGCGACCAATCTGGAAATCGGAATCCGATACACCGTGGCGCAGGTCGAGGTCGACAAGACCGGTCCGGTGGTGATCGCAGCCGACAAGTTGACCCAGATCGTGCGGGAATCGACCGACGAAGTTCTTGAGTTCAGCGCGGACGACAGCATCTGTCATGTGCGGGGCAGCGGAGCCCACTATCAGATCTACACCAAATCACCGGCAGAGTTCCCCCCGACAGCCGAACTTACCGGCGATCCAGATTTTACGGTCGATGCCGGGTTGCTGCGCCGCATGTCGGAATGGACCGTGCTGGCGGCTGCCCGCGAGAACACGCGTTACGCGATCAATGGTGTCCTTTGGGATCGCAAGGGCAAGGAACTGGTGATGGTCGCAACCGACGGGCGGCGACTTTCGCAGGCAAAAGGCAAGTTGGAATCGGGCGACGGGGCGAACCTGGAAAGCATCGTTCCGGTCAAAACGATGGGAATCTTCCAGCGCGTGCTCGGGCCAGCCGATACGACGGTGGCGATCAAGGCAACCGGCAACCAGTTGGTATTCAAGACAGCCAAGGCCACGATCAGCACCAGCCTGGTTGAAGGGCAATTCCCCAAGTATCAGGATGTCATCCCGGCCAAGGGCGACCGCATCGCAACGATGAAAACGGCAGACCTGCTCAGCGCGGTGAAGCGTTCTGCGCTTTTGACCAACGAAGAATCCAAAGGCGTGCGGATGTCGTTCTCTGCCGACCATCTGAAACTCACCAGCCGCGCCCCCACCCAGGGTGAATCCACGATTGAGATTCCGATTGAGTATTCCGGAGTGGATATGGAAATCGGATTCAACCCGACGTTTCTGGTGGAGGCCCTTCGCGCGACATCGGCAGACGACGTTCGATTTGAAATGAGTGAATCGAATCGCCCGGGCGTATTGCGCGGTGACGAAGGCAATCTGTACGTCGTCATGCCGGTCAATTTATCGTAAAGCACTCTCCATTTGAATCGGGATTCTACGACCGGTGGAACATTCGAGAGACAACATTTCATCGAATCAACTTCATTGGTGCCATGCGAATCGGCAGGCTCGGAGCCGCACCAAAACGATCGGTGCGCTGGCGGAGAGGGTCTCATCGCAAGTCGGCTTATCGGCGTCCCATGAAGTGGCTGTTTTTGAGGCGATTTCAGCGGTTGTGGACGACGAATTCCGGCGGATTTGTCGGTATGGGGGAATGTCGTCGGGCAGCGTGTTGATATTGGTGAATCCAGCCGATGCGCGGTATCATAGCGTCATGCGAACGAGGTGGCATTTGCAGCTTCGCGAGCACCTTGAGCGGGTGTGCCGAGGGACGATGATCCGGCGCATTCGATTCGAGTTGGGGACGGATGGCGCGACATTTGGAGCGACGTCTTAGGCAACCATTCCAAGTGAAAGACCAATCCAAAATTCAGCCGGAAACGGTGGCAGAAATATCAAAGACAGAGATATCAAACGACAATGAGCGAAGCAGCCAAACAATCAGGCCCGATCGAAGCGTCACCAGTTCCAGCCAGTGACGCGGTTCCATCCAAGGACATTGCCCCCGCAGGTTCGGATGCTGCTGGCGCGAGTGACTACGACGAAAGTCAGATCACGGTGCTGGAAGGGTTGGCGGCTGTCCGCAAACGCCCAGCGATGTATATTGGCGGTACGGGCGTAAACGGCCTACACCATCTGATTTATGAACTCGTTGACAATGCGATCGACGAGGCGATGGCTGGCTATTGCACGAAGATACTCGTGAAGCTCAACGCGGATGGCAGTTGCACCGTGTTGGACAATGGCCGGGGGATTCCGGTCGGTCCGATGAAGCATGAAAACCCGCTGCTCAATGGCAAACCAGCGCTTGAGGTCGTGATGACCGTGCTGCATTCCGGCGGTAAGTTCGATCAGAATGCGTACAAGGTTTCGGGTGGTTTGCACGGGGTCGGGGTCAGTGTTGTCAATGCCTTGGCGGAGTGGATGGAAGTCACCGTCGAACGCGATGGCAAGGTCCACAGCATGCGCTTTGAGCGCGGCGATGTCGCCCGCGAGTTGTCCGTCATTGGTGAAACGTCGAAGAGCGGAACGAAGATCGAGTTTGCTCCGGATCCTGATATCTTTCCGGAAATCATATTCAAGCTTGATACGTTGGGTGTGCGACTCCGCGAGTTGGCATATCTCAACGAAGGTTTGAGCATTGAAGTTTTGGACGAAACGTCGGGCAAGGAGATGTCGTTTTGCTTTGATGACGGTATCAAGCAGTTTGTGCGACACCTTGCCGGTGGTGCGGACCCGATTCACCGCGATGTGATCACACTAAAAGCTGAGGACCCCGAGCAGGGGCTGGCATGCGACATCGCGCTGCAGTATTCGGACAGCTACAACGAAAACATTCTCGCGTTTGCCAACAACATTAAGAACATCGACGGCGGCATGCACATGTCGGCGTTCAAAAGTGCGCTGACACGCGTGGCGAACAACTATGCCAAGAAAAATAATTTGGTGAAGGGATCGGTGATTCCTTCGGGTGACGATTGGCGCGAAGGTCTGACGGCAATCATCAGCGTGAAGGTACCCAACCCGCAGTTTGAATCGCAGACCAAAGTGCGGCTGCTCAATCCCGAAGTGGAAACGTTCGTGCAGCAAACGGTCAACGAGCAGCTTCGCAACTTCCTCGATGAGAACCCAGCCGACGCGAAAAAAATCGTGCAGCGCGGTGTGAATGCAGCGCAAGCTCGGGAGGCTGCTCGCAAAGCCCGTGACCTTGCCCGCAAGAGCGTGATGAGTACGGGCGGGTTGCCCGGTAAACTCTGGGACTGCAGTTCCAAAAGCGCAGAAGGCACAGAAATATATTTGGTTGAGGGCGATTCGGCTGGCGGAAGCGCTAAGCAGGGGCGCGACTCGCGAACGCAGGCGATCTTACCTCTCAAGGGTAAAATTCTAAACGTCGAGAAAGCCCGCATCGACAAGATGCTGTCGCACGACGAAATTGCGCACATCATCAAGGCGATGGGTTGTGGGATTGGCAAAGATGAATTCGACGTTTCCAAGCGGCGCTACGACAAGCTGATTATCATGACCGACGCCGACGTTGACGGCAGCCACATTCGCACGCTGCTGCTGACGTTCTTGTTCCGGCACATGCGCCCGTTGATTGAAGAGGGCCGTGTCTACATCGCTCAGCCACCGCTGTACCTTCTCAAACGCGGCAAGAAAGAACAATACGTCCTCAACGAATCGGTGATGAATAGCATGCTCACCGATCTGGGTCTTGACGACACGACCTTGCTCATTCGAGACATTTCGGATGGCGACGGGGCCAACATCGACGCAAGCAAGGTTGACGATAAGCCGGAGCGGGAGATCAATGGCGCGGAACTTCGCAATCTGTTGGAAATCCTCGACGGTATCGATCAGAACCGCCAAGTCCTCGAACGTCGCGGTATCGACTTTAAGCACATTGCGCTTGAAGAAAGCGACAAAGATGGCCCGCTTCCGACCATTTTCGCGGAGATTCACAGCAGCGATGCGCAAGTGGCCAAGCGCAGGTTCTTCCATGATGAAGCAGCCCTGACAGCATTTCGCAATGAACTGACCGAAAAACATGAACGCGTTGATCTGATCGAAGCGCGTCACATCGAAGTCGCTCGATCCAACAATGGAAATGGTGATGATGACAGCGAAGCGCTGTCTGACACCTACATCGTTCGTCACGAACTTTCGGAGTGTCGCATTCTTGATTCGCTCATCAAGAAACTGACCGACATGCAAATCGACATTGCCGACTACTTTAAAGCACGCGAACAACTTGTCACCGGTGAACTGACTCCCGCAAGATATTTGCTTAAGCAGGGTGAGAGCAATCCCAACGAACTCAATAACCTCGCCGATGTGCTTGGCGGTGTGCGACGGTTGGGCACCAGCGGCATCACCTTGAAACGCTTCAAGGGCCTGGGTGAAATGAACGCTGAAGAATTGTGGGAAACCACGATGGATCGTTCCAAGCGCACCCTTCGCCGCGTCACCATCACCGACGATCCGGATGATGCCGAACAGCTTGCACTCGACTCTCAGGAAGCCGACCGCATGTTCCATGTGCTGATGGGTGACAGCGTTGAAGAGCGCCGACGCTTCATCGAAGAGAATGCGATCAACGCTCAAAACCTCGACGTGTAAGCCGCGTCATCAAATCAACCCATATTGCCAAATTCACACGCCTTGACCCGGCTTGCTTGCCCCAAATAGGCAGGCCCCGGCGCTGGGTTACTATCCGCTTCGACTGCATTCTCACAACCAGCACTTACCAATTCGCGCGCGATGGGCCGAGGTTCAAACGACGATATCGGGCCGTCCAGATAACCTGTGACAATAGCTTTAACCACATGCCAACACTAAACTTGCAATCATTTGCGATTGCCAGTTGCCTCGGCCAATTCGGTGGTTATCATACGGGTGGAAGAAGCGTCAGGACGGTTGTCCGGGGGGATAGCCGCGGGGAAGAAGCTCCCACAATTCGATTCCTCAAATTGGTCGATTGCTCAAGTTGGGCTTCAAGCCTCTTGCATCTCTGCCGCCTCATTGAGAGCCACCTCGGTTGGCTCATCCCGAATTCAGGCAATCTGCGCGAGTAGGGGAACTGGGGTATGGGATCGAATGGCAATGTGCGTCACCTGCCTTGCGTGTTGGTGGACGTCAATACACAGAAGGACTTTCTGAGTGCGGACGGTTCGTGTCCGGTTGAAGGACGCGAGGGATTGATACTGTCTCTGCGCCGAATGGTGGCATGGGCTAAGCGGAACCATGCACCGGTTATCTCATCGGTAGATTGTCATCGCGATCGCGAAGTTCGCTTCACCCGATTGCCCGCCCATTGTATTGATGGCACACCCGGTCAACAGAAGATGGACTTCACCTTGTTCGGAAGTTACGTCAAGGTTGAGGGCGATAATACGTTGGTCGTTCCGATCGATTTGTTTCGCAATCATCAGCAGGTCATCTTTCGCAAACGCAGTTCTGATTTTCTCGCCAATCCAAAAGCCGATCGATTCGTCAGCAGCCTTCCGGCTAAGAATTATGTGGTGTTCGGTTTGGGCGTTGAAGGGTCGGTTAAGTCGATCGCCTTGGGACTGCTGGCCAGGCATAAGCATGTGACGGTTGTGGTTGATGCGTGTGGCAGTTGGTGCAAGTCGGATGCGGAACAGGCGCTGCGATTGATGGACGCCAAGGGCATTGAACTGACAACGGTGGATCAATTCGTCGCTTCGCAATTACCGCGACCGATTCGCTATCCGCGCGTGCGCATCGGTCAGGTTTCGCTGCGCAATGGCATGTACGCCTCGCTCGTTCGCCCGCCCAATGTGAAAGAGGACGCCGAACTCGAGGCGGCTATCGAGGCCAACGGAACACCTGAAGGCAATGTTTCATCAAAAGGAAATGTTTCGTCAAAAGGAAGTGTTTTGCCAAAAGGAAATGGCTCATCAAATCCCAATGGTTCAGCCCGGCCCAACAGTCCCCAGAGGTCAATCGGTTCTCAAACGGTCAACGGTAACCCAAAGTCAAACGGCACCAGCGTAAAGTCCAATAGCCGCCACGCCCGCAGCTAGTGGTTCGTCACTCCCGCGCATGCGGGAGTCCAGAACGAGCGATGGGTGACGCGATTGGCGTGGATTCCCGCTTCCGCGAGAATGACGGTGGTACGCAACTCGCAAGATGACGCGTGGGCCTACACCAAGCGTATTTGGAAACCCGCAGGGCAATCTAAAGAGCTATCCACCCCCCACCCCAGTAATGCAATAACCACCAGAATCCAGCAACGCAAGCCGGAATTCGAACCGGTCTGCGCAGTCTTGCTCCGTCGTTTATGACGGATATACTGGGCGATTCTGCCGGGCGACGATCCATCGCCCGAGCGGCTGCGTGCCCAAGTGGACTAAGGGGGTGGATTGCAAATCCATTATTCGTCGGTTCGAATCCGACCGCAGCCTGTCGTCTCAGCTAAGCATCGGAATTACCCTTAACTAAAACCCATTCGGTACAAATCGTCGCGGAACAAACATGCGGATTCTCTGTTCGCGAGGGCGCATGATGACGTGCTGGGCGGTGATTTCCGAGAATACGCCGGGGTCGGTTAGGTAATAGAGCAGTGCATCGTCTGTGATCGTTTGCGATTTATTTTGACCTGCGACGAACTTTGACAGGTTGTCGAATCGGCGACATGTGGTTTGGTTAAGTACGTTGCCTGATACGCGTGCGTTCTTAGTTTCGGCGGGCTTGTCCTTGAGCAGTCGGTAGTCATTGGTGGTAACGAGTGGTTCGTCGCCATCGGGCTTGCGAGCGACGCATCGGGTGGGCGTTCGTTCGAGGACGACGCGCCGGTGATTTTCGGTGCCGATTATGGTTAGCAGGCATGGAGAAGCCAGCGTTTGCTTGGTCAATAAAAGCACGGCATGGTCGAATCCGGTTGCTTCGTCGAATACCTTGCGAAGGAAAAGCAGCACCGGGTAACCCGTTTTGCGCGACCCTTCCGAGCACGACACAGCATTGAGGGCGACGGCGAAACCTTTGGAACTCATAGCTGTGACCACACCGACAGTACCGGGCCAACCGGCACTGGCGAAGTCGAGCTTGCCGCCGCGATTCATGTAGATCAGCGCACTGGTTTGAGCCAGCACATCTTCAGGAAAAAAGTCCATGTTCCGCGCGAGGACGGGACCGTCGGCAGTAGCAAGCGCTGCGGTCGAGCAGCCAAACATCGTCATGACCAGGTCATAGGTCAGATTCGCCAGCGTCACGCTACGCCAGTCCGAACCGATTCGCTCAGCCAGCGCAACAAACTCAGAATGAAACCGCCCGCGCGTACGAAGTCGAACAGCGTCCGCCAGCAAGTGAGCGCCAGAAGGCAACTCGGCTTGTATTGCTCCAAGTAATCGAGCCCCACGATCCAACTCCGATTGCGGCACATCAGCATACCGCTCACGCATTGGAAGATCGAGGTCAATCGAGAAGCTTGGGCATTCGACGTAGGGATTCATAGTAGTGAATACTTTGATTTCAAATTTGAGTGAACAAGAGGATCATGATTAGAATGTTACCATTGGTGAAACGATTGTCCCAATGGGTGATGGAATCGTGTCGGATATATCCGAGAAAACTTGGCGGGTCATAAAGAGATTGATCAACTTGTCCGGGATGTTTTCGTCACAGACTTCGGAATCGGGTGACACGGAAACTCGTATTCGCCTGATCAATCAACTCGAAGAATCGGGTGACTCAGCATCGCTGCCAATCCTCCTTGAGCTGTTATTTGACCGCAATGCTTCGGTGCGTGTGGCGGCTGAGTCGGCAGTGGTGAATATTCTTAAGTGCGCCCGTCCCAAGGATTTCCCATTAATAGACTCTCGTTTGCGTGCTGGATGGTTTGGTTCGAATTTATGGCGCACACGATTGTCGCAACACAACTTGGCGCGATCTGCCGCTGCCACACGAATTCCAGTTGAATTCCTCTCGTTGGCGACAACCCACCGAGATGGATACGTTAGGCAAGAAGGAATTCGACTTCTCGCCAAGGCGGCATCCGATGGCTCTGAGATCCCATTCCTGCTTCTGAGAATCAACGATTGGGTTCCGGAAGTTCGTGATGAGGCATTGCAGGCGGTTCGAGCGAGGCTTCAGAATGACCAAGCGTATCTTTTTATTCGAAACTATTGGTTAGTGAATTGGCTTGCCGCATCTGAGAGACCTCGAAGCACATCTATTCCTTCCGAGATCGATGGCTTCTTGTGTCAGGTGTGCCACATTGATTTGTTGTTTGCTGAAATGAAATGCGATATTTCTTATGTCCGCAGGAGTTGTTTCGCATTACTCGTTCAAGCTGACAAAGTTTCGGTTGAACAGATTATCGATCGGGCTGTGCAATCATTTGACGAGCAGATTAGATTGAAGGCGATGCTGTTGGCGCATGCTCGACTACGGGGTGATCGGTTGAAGCAGGTGCTTTGCGATAGACTTAGAGACCCCTATGGGCCAATCAGGCGGCGTGCATTAGAGGAGTTCGATTCGCATTTTAGCGGCGAATCGAGGCCGGTTCTAATTGAAAGTCTCCTTGATAGACACCGTATCGTTCGCGCAACGGCGCGAGCGATTCTCAAGTCTAAGGATCCCAATTTCGGGTTCAGTAGGTACTATCGGGATGCGCTAGCAAGTGAGCACGGCGTAAGGCGGACGGCGGCTATCTCGGGTCTTGGAGAAACCGGTGAGCAGAAAGATTCGGAACGGATCATTCCATATCTCAACGCCAGCCTTCCGAGAGACCGCAAAGCCGCACTCTTGTCGCTTTACGGTTTGGACAGAGAAGGCGCCATTCCCGTTTTGCTGGACGCGATTACTGATGCGCATGCAGGCGTGTCGCGTGTTGCTATGAATATACTTTGTCAAGATGGTTTGGATTCGCACATTGATCAATTGATTGAAACGGTTCAGGTTGTCCAAAGCGAACATGGCATCTCCAACGCGCTAACTTCGATTGTGCGTGCGCACGAATGGAAGAGCCTTGCGATAGTTCTTGCTTTTTGTCGACATCCCGCAAAATCAATTGCAGATCATGCGATGGTGCTCATGCGTGGTTGGTTGCGACGACCTTACATGGCGAGAGGGACAAGAGCTGACATCAAGAGGGTCGCTGCTGAAATCGATCGAGTCGGGCACCAGCTGCCAAGCGCAAGGCTCAAAGATTTAGAACTCTTGATTCGTCTTGGGTTGGCGAATCATTGAATTGTGATGACCGTCATTAATCCCCCGGGTCAAGGATCGACATGAAGGCTCCTTGGGGGATGGCTACCATGCCTACTTGCTTCATTCTTTTCTTGCCTTCTTTTTGCTTTTCTAGGAGCTTTCTTTTTCTGCTGATGTCACCGCCGTAGCACTTGGCGGTGACGTCTTTTCGCATTGCGGCTATCGTTTCTCGGGCGATGATCTTGCCACCTATGGCGGCTTGTAGGGGGATTTCGAACTGGTGGCGGGAGATTTCTTTTTTCAATCTTTGGATCAGGCGACGGCCTCTGTTGGCGGCTTTGTCTCGGTGAACGATTACGCTTAAGGCATCGACTGGCATTGCGTTGACGAGGATGTCGAGCTTGACGAGATTGTCGGAGCGGAAGCCGGTGACGTCGTAGTCGGCAGTGCCGTATCCCTTGGTGGCACTCTTCAACCTGTCGTAATAGTCGTAAATGATCTCGCCCAGCGGAAACTCGAAGTTCAGCATCACGCGGGTGGGCGACAGGTATTCGGTCTTGGAGTGCGTGCCGCGGCGCTCGAGCGAAATCTTCAACACATCGCCAATATACGCAGCCGGCACAATAACAGACGCTTTGCAGATCGGTTCACGAATATCGGCGACCACCGAAAGATCGGGCAACTCGCTGGGTGATTCGATGTGCATCACCGTGCCATCTTTGAGTTCCACTTCATAGGTCACCGTCGGCGCAGTCTGCACGATGTTGACATCGCCTTCGCGCTCGAGTCGCTCCTGAATAATTTTCATGTGGAGCAGGCCGAGAAACCCGCAGCGAAACCCAATCCCCAAGGCGTCAGATGAAGTCGTCTCGTAAGTAAACGAACTGTCATTGAGCCACAGTTTTTCAAATGCGTCGCGCAAGTCGGGCGTTTCGGTGCCGGGTCCGGGGAAGAAATCGCAAAAGACCATTTGCTGGGGGGCTTGGTAACCGGGCAGCGGGCGCGTTGTCGGGTTGTGCGCAAGCGTGATGGTGTCGCCGATGTTGACGTCGGCGATGGTTTTGATGCTAGCGAGTACGTAACCCACGTCGCCGGCAGAAAGTGAATCGACTGCGCCGGGTTTGGGTGTGAACTTACCCACTTCGGTGACGATGCGTTCCGAACCGGCTGCGACGAAGCGCATCTTGTCGCCGCGTTTCATGGTTCCGCCAAAGAGTCGCACATGGGTAATCACACCGCGGTGGACGTCGTTTTTCGCGTCGTATACCAGGGCGCGGAGTTTGTCTTCCGGGTCGGGTGCGGGTGGAGGCATGCGCTTGATGATGGCTGCGAACAGTTCGTCGATGCCTTGACCCGTTTTCGCCGAAGTGAAGATGGCTTCGTCAGCCGGGATGCCCAGGACGTGTTCGAGCTCGAGGGCGCAGTCTTCCGGATGGGCACCGGGCAGGTCGATCTTGTTAATGACCGGGATGATTTCGGTGGCGGCTTCCACTGCAAGGTACGCGTTGGCGACGGTTTGTGCTTGGACGCCCTGTGCCGCATCGACGAGCAGTAGCACACCTTCGCACGCGGTGAGGGCGCGCGAGACTTCGTAATGAAAGTCGACGTGTCCCGGTGTGTCGAGAAGATTGAGCAGGTATTCTTCGCCCTCGAATTTGTATTTCATCGAGCAGCGGTTGGCTTTGATGGTGATGCCCATCTCGCGCTCGAGGTCCATGTCGTCGAGCATCTGTGCTTTGAGTTCGCGCTTGCTGACGGCACCGGCATGCTCCATGAGCCGATCGGCGAGCGTGCTCTTGCCGTGGTCGATATGTGCGACGATGGCGAAATTGCGAATGTGCGTAAGGTCCGTCATGCTGTCGTCACCACTTCTTTCAATTCACAGCGTTCTGTGTTGGGTACCTGGGGTATTGGTTGTCCGACTGATTTTGGCATAGCCCCTCATTATATTTTGATCTGAACAACTCACCACTGCTCAGGCGGCTGGTTGTGGATTTGGGGCGATGGTACTCCGGGTTGGTGATATTTCCTCATTTCGGATGTGCCATGTGGACGATACGACGCTCAGAGTGGATTTGGTTGCTTTGGTGAGACCAATTCCCACTGGCGGCATACAATCTGGGTGGTTGGCGGCAGCGAGATTGGCTGGCCATCCTGCGCAAGTGGCCAAAAGAGGGATAGATTGCACCCCAAGCAAGAATATTTCACAATGCAATTTTTCTCTTGTAAACTCATTTATTATAGACACTTAAATAAAAATTGGGCGGTCCAGAAGGTAAATTATCGCTGGATCGCAACTTGACAAAGGACACATTTTTCCGGTTTCCTGTTCGCCCCTATGACCAAAGCACTCGTTATCGTCGAATCGCCCGCGAAGGCCAAGACCATCTCCAAGTACCTTGGGAGCGGGTTTGAGGTCGAATCCTCCATTGGACACATTCGCGACCTTCCCTCCAATGCGGCAGAAATCCCCGAAGCCTATAAGAAGGAATCGTGGTCACGCCTTGGCGTTAATGTCGAGAGCGATTTTGAACCGCTCTACATTGTACCCAAGTCCAAGAAGGCTCAGGTTACCAAGCTTCGCAAGATGCTGAAGTCGGTCGATGAATTGTATCTCGCGACGGACGAGGACCGCGAAGGGGAGGCGATTGCGTGGCATCTTCAAGAGGTGCTCAATCCCAAAGTTCCCGTGAAGCGGATGGTCTTCGACGAAATCACGAAGAGCGCGATCGTGCGAGCGATTGGAGAAACACGCGACATCGATCGTAAGTTGGTCAGCGCGCAGGAATCGCGGCGCATTCTCGATCGACTGTTTGGATATGAAGTGTCGCCGGTGTTGTGGCGCAAAGTTAAGCCGCGCTTGTCGGCTGGCCGTGTGCAGTCGGTTTCGACGCGTTTGATTGTCAATCGAGAACGGGCACGGATGGCGTTTGTCAGCGCCGGTTACTGGGACATTGACGCGAAACTCAACGCACAAAATACAACTCTACCCGCCCGCATGATTGAATTGGATGGTTCGCGGTTGGCGGTTGGTAAAGACTTCAATGAAACCACGGGCAAACTTAAGAAACCGGACAGCGTTCGGCTGCTCGATGAAAAGTTAGCGACCGCCCTAGCCGACCGACTTCGCACGAGCAAGTTTGAAGTCGGTGACGTCAAAGAGAAACCCTTTACCAACAAACCGTATCCGCCGTTCATCACATCTTCGCTTCAACAGGAAGCGGCGCGAAAGCTTCGGTTCGGCGCGCAGCGGACAATGCGTTTGGCGCAGAGTCTGTATGAGAACGGTTACATCAGTTACATGCGAACCGACTCGACGCATCTATCCAGTCAGGCGTTGAACGCATCGCGTCAGCAAATCGGCGAAATGTATGGGGCTGAGTACCTTCCAGATGCCCCGCGAACCTACAAGCGAAAAAGCAAAAATGCGCAGGAAGCCCACGAGGCGATTCGTCCGACGGGTGACACCTTCCGCACGCCCAAAGAACTACAACGCGAGCTTGATAGCGATGCCTTGAAGCTATACGAGCTGATCTGGATGCGCACCGTCGCGTCGCAGATGAAAGATGCCAAAGGTGTTCGCACCAGCGTCAGGATTTTTGCCGATGCCGGTGAGGATGGACGGGCTGTCTTTACGACTTCGGGAAAAGTGATTCAGTTCCCCGGGTTTTTGCGGGCTTATGTTGAAGGCTCGGACGATCCGGATGCAAAGCTGGAAGATCAGGAATCGATTTTGCCACCGCTTAAGGTTGGCGAGGCATTGGATGTTGAGCAGATCGAGCCTTCCGGCCACACCACTCAGCCACCTGCTCGGTTTACGGAAGCGTCGCTGGTGAAGGAATTGGAAGAGCGTGGGATTGGCCGACCTTCAACTTACGCGAGCATCATTCAGACGATTCAAGATCGCGGTTACGTTTGGAAAAAAGGCAGTGCGCTGGTTCCGACATTTACTGCGTTTGCAGTGGTCAACCTTTTGGAGACTCATCTTCCGGAGTTGGTGGATTACGAGTTCACCGCGAAGATGGAAGATGGGCTTGATGCGATTGCCAACGGTGAACGCGAGGCTGGTCCGTGGCTTCATGATTTCTATTTTGGCGAACCCAATGGCAAGAAGAACGGCGACCACGTTTCCGACATCGGATTGAAGAAACTGATCGGTTCCGGTTGGGAAGAGATTGACGCGCGGTCGATTTGTTCGATTCAGCTTGGAACGAATGAAGATGGTAATGGCGTCTTCGCGCGGGTCGGGCGTTACGGTCCGTATGTCCAGGTGGGCGATGAAGATTTGCGCGCGACAGTGCCCGAAGATATTGCGCCGGACGAACTGACGCTTGCACGGGCGACGGAACTGCTTGAACAGGCTGCGTTGGGCGATCGGGTTCTGGGAAATCACCCGGAAACAGATCAACCCATTTACATCAAGACCGGACGGTTCGGACCGTATGTGCAGCTTGGCGATCCGGAACTGACACCAAAGGGCAACATCAAAAAAGGTTCCAAGCCCAAGATGGCCAGTCTTTGGCCAAACATGTCGATCGAAATGGTGACGCTTGAAGAAGCGACGATGCTGCTTTCGTATCCACGCGAGTTGGGGGCACATCCGGAAACCGGTGACGTGATTACGGCTCAGGACGGAAAGTTTGGCCCGTACCTGCGCATGGGAACCGATAGCCGCAGCCTGGAAAACCACGAGCATTTGGCGAGTGTCACGCTTGAACAAGCCCTTGCGATCTTTAAGGAACCGAAGCGCCGACGCGCACAAGGTTCATCGATTATCGCCGAACTTGGCAAACACCCTGACAATGACATGGATGTTAAGGTCAAGAACGGTCGCTTCGGACCGTATGTGACTGACGGTGAAGTCAACGCGACGATTCCCAAGGGTCGCGATCCGGCGTCGATTACGCTCGAACAAGGTTTGGAGCTCATCGCGGCGCGCGAGCAGAAGATGCGCGATCAGGGGAAAGACCCACGTGCGAAGAAGGTTGCCAAGAAGAAAGCGGCTAAGAAAACCGTGAAGAAAAAAGCGTCGGTAAAGAAAACCACCAAGAAGAAAACCGCTAAGAAAAAGACGGCGAAGAAGAAAAGCGCTGCGTCAACGGCTTAGTCGCTTTGCAGTTGGTAGTTTGTAGGGTCCGCTGTGCGGACCATTGAGCGATAAGTCCAGCCGGCGGTCCGCACAGCGGACCCTACCCATCATTCCTTTCAACATCAATCGACAGACTGTTGATCTTAACGTCTGGTTTCGACGTTGATTTTCCAGATTTTGTTCATGCCCGTTAGGGTTCGGGCGAGGCTGCTGGCTGCCAGCGGTGTGGTGGCGAGCGTGGATACCTTTGAATCGTCCTGGTGGATATCGACATTGGCGAGTGACGGGGTGGCTTCGATTTCGAGGATGCCCTGATGATCGAGTCGGTATTCGCGGAGGGCGGCGTACTTCTTATAAACCAATCGCTTGTCGGTTAGAACGACGCCGGCTGCCCCTCGGTCGGACTGGGTGAAGTCGCGGTCGGCGTAATACCCGAGGAAGTGTTCCCCGCTTCTTGGTTTGAACCATTGCCCAAGTTTGACGCGTACGCCGACAGCCAAAGACTTCCACTGGTTGTCGCGGCGTTGGCGGCTTGCTACGAGTAGTTTTTTGTAACCTGTCGTGTTGCGTCCCCCATTGTTGCGATAGAAGTCGAGGGCGATTGACGGATGGGCGATGATGAGTTCGCACATTTCCGAACCGGTGTCGGTATGCACGCGGCCACGTATGGCACCGATCACGCTGCAATGCGGACAGATGCAATACGGGAACGGTTCTTTGAACGGCGCGGGCATGGTGTCGATGGACTCGAGCGACTGAAACCAGTTGAGTTTGTGCTCATCCATTAGCTCTTCGAGTTTTCGGTGCGTTCGTGTTTCGGCTTCATTGATCATTGCGGCATCGCGGCCGGGAACTTTCTCGGGCCAGATGATTAGATGCACTTCCAACTGATCGCGCACGAGGCATTGCGAGCAGCGATGCGGGAACGAACAGCGCAGGTCACGATCGCGCAGGTCTTCCGGGGCGAACGTAAAGTGGGCTCCTTGTTCGTCGAGACCGGTGAACTCCACCCGAGGCGCGTCTGGTGGGGCTGGATGAACCCAGCGATTGCGGACTGGAACGTGGGTGGCTTCGCTGAACGTTTGACCAAACAACCCGGTTCCGCCAAGGACGCTGTTGCTGGAGGGGTCGTCTTCGGTGACCCATCCGAAGATGGTTTCGTCGTCGATGGGCGGTTCTTCGAGGATTTTGAAGGGTTGGCCACAATTCTTGCAGCGTGCGCGCATACCAATATTGGAATTGGGGACTCGGTACTTCTGGGAGCACGAGGGACAAACTGCAACAATGGCATCACTCATGGTTTCTCGATGCCCTTCAACTGAATTTTCAATAGAGTCGGCATGGGGATAGGGTGCCGACAAGCCTGCTCACATTCACACGCATAAAACCAGACGTGAAATCACACACACATATGGAATTTTACTGTCCGCACATATCACAGTCAACGCAGAAGTCTGCGCAAGGTTATTAACCTTCAAGCACTTAAGGGTTAGAAACAGGGGTTTGAGGCGCTTGGCACCGGATCGTGCCCACCGCTTTGGAGGTTGCGCTCAGTGGGTTTGTCTGTCGGCTGACGGGTGATTATCGGGTGCTTGATCGCATCTGAAATGATCCTACAATCGAAAAGCAAATGATAATTACCATTGATGGACCGGCAGGTTCCGGCAAATCGACTGCTGCCCGCAAGCTGGCAGCCCACCTTGAGATTCCATACCTGGACACGGGGGCGATGTATCGCGCGATTGCCCACCTCGCTTTGGAAAAAGGCATCGCCATCGACGACCATCCTGGTTTGGTTCGCTTGGCAAAAGACGCCGACCTTTGGCTAGACTGCGGCCCTACGCACACCCGGGTAAAGGCCAATGGGCACGACATCAGCGAAGCGATCCGCTCGATGGCGGTTAGCCAGGTGACGTCGCCGATCGCCCGCATTCCGGATATCCGTGAGATACTCGTTGGCAAGCAGCGGGCGATAGGGCGCAAGCTCGGCTCGTTCGTGACCGAAGGGCGCGACCAGGGCAGTGTGGTTTTCAAAGACCTTGCCGACGTACGATTCGTGGTCGATGCCGATCTCGAAAAACGCGCGCAAAGACGCTATCAAGAATTGATCGCGGATGGTGAAGACGTTTCACTCGAAGAAGTTCGCGAGAATCTAAGCACGCGAGACGGCAATGATTGCAAGCAATGGGCACCACTTCTCGAACCGGGCCAATCCATCAAGATAGACACCACCAACATGACGCTAGCCGAAGTCGTCGATTGCCTAGAAGGCCACGTCCGCGAATCGGTCGGCGCTTGAAGCGCGCAGCCACCGATCGGGTCTCGATTCGCCGGACTTCCCCCAAGACAAGAACATCCGGAATCTGAAATCGGCGTGGACGACACACCCGACGACTGCGCGGGCAATTCACCAAAGCCATTGGCCGCACTGAAAGACTTCGTGCAGCGATTTCGCATTCCTCTTGCCGTTGCGGTTTGCACGCTGAGTCCACTTGCACGCTACCTTTTTGACAGCATTTATACACCCGCCGCAGGAATGACCGCGTCGTACATTTTGACCGTTTCAAGCGTGCAAACGATTCTTCTGTTGTCGGCATTAATTGCTCTTTGTTGGCCGTGGGCGGATTACTCTGTCGCAGCCCGGCTATCGCTGACTGGCGCGATAACGATTGTGTGCGCCGGGTCCGCCGGCATGCTTATGAGAATGGGTTTCGATCCAAGGTTCGTTCCTTGGATCTTTCCGATTGGTGCGGTGATGGGAGGGATGGCTCTTTGGCTTCTTCTGTACACATTGTTGTATACGGCCACATTTGTGCGGATGCGATTTTGGCCACTCTACCCTCCCGGACATTGCATACAATGTGACTATGATTTAACAGGCAATGTGAGCGGAACGTGTCCGGAGTGTGGTAAAGCGTTGGCGGATGACCACGGCGCGAATGCAAGATTGTAGGTCGGGTCATCGACCCGACAGATTGGGCTTCGATATCATGCTGCGAGTAACACCTTGGTGTTGTGCTTATACATGATTAGTGGTTGGGGGTTTTGATTGGAACAATGTCGGGTCGATGACCCGACCTACGCATTGGTCGGTTATCACGGAATCGATTGTCGATGCCAGAGGCTAAAGCCTCGGGCCGGCGTCGCGTACTTGTTGGGTTACGCCGTCTTCGAAGTTTTTGAAGTTTTCGATGAAGAGGCTGGCTAGCTTCTTTGCGGTTTTGTCGAAGGCTTCTTTGTCGCTCCAGGTGTTGCGGGGGATGAGCACTTCTGTTGGAACATTCGGGCATTCGTTGGCAACCTCGAAGCCGAAGATCGGATCTGTTGTTGTTGACGCGTTCTTCAGCGCGCCGCTGTGGATGCCGTCGATGATCGCCCTTGTGTACGAAAGTTTCATGCGTTTACCCACGCCATAAGCCCCCCCGCTCCAGCCCGTGTTGACCAGCCACACATTGGCATTGTGCTTCTTGATCTTCTCGGCGAGCAGTTCGGCGTACTTGCCGGGATGCCAGACGAGAAACGGTGCGCCAAAGCACGCCGAGAAGGTGGCCGACGGTTCGGTCACGCCCATTTCGGTCCCCGCGACCTTGGCTGTGTATCCGCTGATGAAGTGGTACATCGCCTGTTCGGGGGTGAGTTTGCTGACCGGCGGTATCACTCCGAACGCATCGCACGTCAGGAAAATAACATCATCAGGGTGGCCGGCAATGCAGGGAATCTGGGCGTTGGAAATATGTTCGATCGGATAAGCACCGCGCGTGTTTTGTGTGATGCTGACGTCGGAAAAATCGACCTCATGCGAATGCCTGTCAAAGACGACGTTTTCGAGCACAGCGCCGAACCGAAGGGCTTGAAAGATTTCCGGTTCTGATTCCGGCGAAAGATCAATCGCTTTCGCATAGCACCCACCCTCGATGTTGAAGATGCCATCTTCCGTCCAGCAATGTTCATCGTCACCGATGAGTCTGCGCTTCGGGTCAGCAGAAAGGGTCGTTTTTCCGGTACCGCTCAAACCAAAGAGCACCGACGACTTGCCCGTTTCGCCATCGGTGGTGGCTGAGCAATGCATCGAAAGAATACCCTTCTTCGGCATCAGGTAGTTCATCACGGTGAACACACCTTTTTTCATTTCGCCAGCATACTCGGTTCCGAGGATGACAATCGAATTGGTTTCAAAACATAAATCAACGCTGGTCTTGGAAGTCATGCCCGGTGTGTGCGTGTTCGATGGGAATTGGCCAGCATTGTAAATGACGTAGTCGGGCTCGCCGAACGATTCAAGCTCTTCCTTGGTTGGGCGGATGAGCATCGTGTACATGAACAACGCATGATACGCACGCGCGCAGATGACGCGGACCTTGATGCGGTGTTTGGGGTCCCACCCGGCAAACGCGTCGATGCAGTAAAGACGATCGCAGGTGTGGAAGTAATCGCGAGCGCGTTCGAGGTTGGCGTCGAATCCTTTTTGTTCGAGCGAGATGTTGATCTTGCCCCACCAGACATCTTTTTCAGATTCCGGGTCCTTGACGATGCGCTTGTCGTTGGGCGAGCGTCCTGTCTTGCTGCCTGAATACGCGATGAGCGCGCCGCTGGAGGCGATGCTGGTGTTTTTTTCAAACCGGAGCGCCTCTTCGTATAGCCTGGCGGGGCCCAAGTTGCGATTGACTTCCTTAACGTGGATGCCGTGGCTTTCGAGACTGATCTTGCTCATGACGCCCTCCGATTGGTTGATTCGACAAATTCAAAGATGCCCAAAGGATCAAGGATAGGATCGGTGGGTTAGCCGTCAAGCAAACTTCCAACGTTCGTGCGGACAATGCACAAACGAAACGAGGCGGGGATCGCGTCCCCGCCTCGTTGAGTTGTTATCTACTGAGTGGTTTTGAATTAAACCGTTTTTGATCATTCTGATTTAGCGACGATAGTTTCGACGATGACCGTGCGATCGTCGACTCGAGTGGCCATGCCCGTTGAAACGGCGGGAGTGATGGCCATTGCTTCTGCGGAAGCTTCGGCGGTATCCGTCGTGACTGCGATAGCTGTTGTTGCCAAGGCTCACGTTGAAACTGAACGAGCGGGATCTGTATCGCGGTGCGACGTAAACCGGCTGCTGGACGTAAACGGGCCTAGTCGCATAGACCGGGCTACTGACGTATACGGTGCGGGCAGGAGCGACAACCGGCGCGACCGCGTAGTCAACATAGGAGACCGGTGCGTAAACGGGTCGGTAACATTGCGCTTTGGCAGATGACGGAGCAGCCAATGTGCCCAATCCTGCGAATACGGTGCACGCCGTGATCATTGAAAGTTTATGGTTCAGTATCATTTTAAAGTCCTCCCTGGCTAAAGTGTCTGTTTGGCGTCCCCTGTTTTCGTTGGACAGCTAACTTGCCGGACGTCCATCGCTTGAGGCGCCCAAGCCATATTGTCCCAGACCGAAGCGAAATCTTTCACGTTATTTGCATCGGCTACAATAATCGTACAACATAAATAATGATTGTCAAAAAATAGTTTTGTAACGTTAAATATATTCTGAAATTCGGAGCAAGTGGGCTGCGATAAGGGGCCAACGAATTGGCTGTAACTATTTTTTGGATAAAGAGTTAGAGACGTGGTCACGCATTTTGCGCATGATACCCATGAATTCGTTTCGCTCGTCGTGATCCAAGACGGACAGGACGTTGAGGATCATGCCAAGCCGGGCCTTTCGATAATTTGCGAGGGCTTTTTTACCGGCTGTGGTGATCGAGACGTTGATCATCCGGCGATCGTTGGGGTTGATATTGCACTCGATGTACGCCGAACCGCTCTTGTCCTCGAGCGACCGAACAATGCGCGACATCTGTGCGGGCAAGACCCCGACGGCTTTTTGAATCTCGCCGACCGTCATGATCGGGTTCTTGCTGAGCAGGTCGAGCGCAATATTTTCCGTTTCGGTCAGCGTATCGACGTGTTTATTGCTGGCTTGAGCGCGGGCTTTGGCGACGATGTTCGTCAGCTCAAAGATTTCTTCACCCAAGGCTTCAAGTTGCTCTTGGTTCTGCGTATCGGACAATGGGGTCACCGTTTCCGCCCGATTGGGTTGGGGGCAGCCAAATATCTCATCAGGAAACATATCCGCCGTTCGGGAAACAAATCCACGCGGGATAGATATTATTCGAGCGGTATAGTTTACGACTTGAGACAATCGCGTCCAGTGTATCGGACGGGGCCAGCGTTTGGCCGCCAAGTCACGCCTCAGGGCGCTGCAAACCGCAATTCCAGCAGACCTCGAACGATTCGGGGTTTCTCTCATGGCAACTCGAACAAGCCCAATCCGGGACAGAATCGGGCTTGGCGGGCTTTTCGCCGGTCTTGAACTCGCGCTGACCAAATGCGGCGTCGAGCAATTGAACGGCTTCGTGATAAAACTTGAACGGAACCATGATGTGGGGAAGGCTCTGGCGGCGGGTAAACATGCCCAGGATCGGGTCGAAGCTGCCGGTTGTGATCAGGTTGGAGACTTCGTTTTGGTCGAGGACCATCGCCGCCGCCCAAACGAGGGATTGGTCGGCACCTGCGAATACGGTGATGGGTTCGTAGGATAGCTCGATGCCGCACTCCGGGCAGTATTCGGCTGCGATACCGGTGAGGCTATATTTGCATTTGGGGCAGCGCAATTCTTCCTGCCCTTGGGGTACATCAGCATTCTTAATTTTGGGATCGCGATCAGGAAACACGGACATTTCGGGGTGGCCCGGAAGTTCGCGAAGTTCGATCCAGCGGCTTGGTAGTGCATCATCCATTTATTGATGATAGCAGGACCGGGGGCGTTGGTGCTAGCTGGCAACGGGTTGAGGGTGAGCAGGAAATCGGCGGACTGTCGCTGGGAGCCAAAAGCGATTAGGTTTTTCGATTGGGATTTTAAAGGGCGGGCATCGCGCGCTCGCATAACGTTGACAGCGGACCGTAACGACTAGGCGGAAAGTGCTCTCGCATGGAAATACTCTCATCATTAATCGATCCATCGTCGCCGGAATTCGCCGAAAACAAATCGGACTTGGAAGCCAAGGTATCGGATCTAAAAGCGCGTCTGGCGATGATCAAGCTGGGCGGCGGCGAGAAGTTGGTCGCGCGGCACCGCAGTCGCGGCAAGCTGTTTGTACGTGATCGGATCGACTTGCTGACCGATTCGGATACACCGTTTCTGGAATTCAGTTCGCTCGCGGCCCATGGACTTTACGACGACGGCGCGCCGGCAGCCGGCATCGTGACAGGGATCGGATGTATTGAAGGTCGCGAGTGCGTGATTGTTGCGAACGATGCGACGGTCAAGGGTGGAACGTATTTTCCAACGACCGTCAAGAAGCATTTGCGGGCGCAGGAAATTGCCCGCGAAAATCATTTGCCCTGTGTATACTTGGTTGACTCGGGCGGTGCATTCTTGCCGCTGCAAGCCGAGGTCTTCCCAGACAAGGAGCATTTCGGGCGGATTTTTTTCAATCAGGCCCAGATGTCGGCGGAAGGGATTCCGCAGGTAGCGGTCGTGATGGGATCGTGTACGGCTGGCGGTGCGTATGTGCCGGCCATGAGCGATGAAGCCGTCATCGTGAAAGGGCAGGGGACGATTTTTCTGGGCGGCCCGCCGCTCGTCAAAGCTGCAACCGGCGAGGTCGTGTCAGCCGAGGAACTCGGCGGGGCAGATGTGCATTGCCGGACTTCTGGTGTCGCCGATCATTTGGCTGTCAATGATGAAGACGCACTTGCGATCACGCGACGGATCGTAAGCCACTTGGGCCGGAGAAAAAAAACTGAATTACCGACCATTACCGTTGAAGAGCCGCGCCACGATCCCAGCGAAATCTACGGCATTATTCAAGAGAACATTCGCAAGCCGTATGACGTCCGCGAGATCATCGCGCGGATTGTCGATGGCAGCCGGTTTCAGGAATTCAAGGCACTATACGGATCAACGTTGGTCACGGGGTTCGCGCACATTTGGGGATTCCCTGTGGGCATCTTGGCGAACAACGGCGTGCTGTTTTCTGAAAGTGCGCAGAAAGCCGCACACTTCGTCGAGCTATGCAACCAGCGCCGTACGCCGCTCGTGTTCCTGCAGAACATCACCGGGTTCATGGTCGGTAAGCAATTCGAAGCCGGGGGGATCGCCAAAGATGGCGCGAAGATGGTGGCGGCTGTCTCGAATGCGAGCGTGCCGAAATTCACGGTGGTAATCGGTGGATCATATGGTGCGGGAAACTACGGCATGTGCGGGCGGGCGTATGGACCAAGACAGTTGTGGATGTGGCCCAATGCGCGGATCAGTGTCATGGGTGGCGAGCAAGCCGCGAATGTTTTGTTGACGGTCAAGCAGGATCAACTCGAAGCCAAAGGCGAGCCGTTGATGGATGCGAAGCAACAAGGCGCGTTTATGAAACCCATCCTCGAAAAGTACGAATCCGAAGGCAGCCCGTATTACAGTTCGGCGCGTTTGTGGGATGATGGGATTATTGATCCGGTAGACACGCGAATGGTCCTGGCGCTGGGCATTGCAGCCAGTCTTAATGGCCCTTGGCCCGAACCGAAGCAGAGCGTGTATCGGATGTAGGTTTGTCGGTGTTCCCAATGACGCCTCGATTCAGGAGAGTCGGGGTTTTCTTCAACTGGAGTCAAAAACATGAATCGATTGGGGGCTGTGGTCGTTTTTGGACTCGCGCTTATTACCGCGAGTCTGAGTTGTACGATGCCATCTGTCGAGTCGACAGGTGCGTGCTGCCAGGGCGATGGTACTTGCGAAGACACGACGGCAGCGAATTGCACGAGCAACGGAGTCTTTAACGAAGGCGAGAGTTGCGACGCGTTTCAATGCTCGTCATCGGATAGCGCGTGTTGTTTGGAAGACGGTTCCTGCCTTGACGTGACTTCCGCCGAATGCGACACAGCCAACGGGACGTTTAACGATTCGTCGTCCTGCGATGATGTTCAGTGCCCCAAGTCCGGCGCATGCTGTCTTATTGACGGGACATGTGAAGATTCAAATTCGGATGATTGTGAAGCGAAGAGCGGCACTTTTCAGGAGGGAGAAGTCTGCGAAGATGTGGACTGTCCTCAGCCGGGCCCGCAGGTTGGGGCATGTTGTCTTGACGACGGTTCATGTCTGAATGCGGATAGCAACGGATGCGCGACGGTCAGCGGCGCGTTCGATGGGGGCGGAACCTGCGACGACGTTGACTGTCCTGAACCGGGCCCAGCCAACGGCTCGTGTTGCTTGGATAATGGATTGTGTGTTGACGATTCAAATTCCGAGGTGTGCGGTTCGGTTGATGGAACGTTTAACGAAATGCAGCTGTGTTTAGAGGTGGACTGCGAGCAGCCGATTGGGGCGTGCTGCTTGCTGGACGGATCCTGTATCGTTGTGGAAGCGGCAGACTGCTTTGCGATGGACGCAACTTTTAATCAGGGAGAAACCTGTGCTGAAGTTCAATGCGATGGGCCCAGTTTGCAGGAAGTTGAGGACATGGCTGAGGAGTTGGAGTCGATTGTCCGAGACGATTTGGAGTACTACATCCAGACGGTGAGCATCGTCGGGCGTGAATATTGGAATTTAAATGGCGACGATTCGGAGTACACTGAAGAATTGATGGGCAAAATAGGGCAGATGTTGGATGAAGACAGCGACCTCGTGACGCGCAGCTTCATCGCCCGCTATAAAGCCGTGCGCCATTGCCAGTCACTGATTACCGCGACGATGAATGCGGACGCGGGCCTGACCACCGAGCAAGAAAACGGTTTGTACGGTTATGCTAAAACGTGGCAGGCGTATTCGTTGCTGCTCACAGCCAACCAACAGTTTGCGACGGGGGTACTTCCGCCGTCAGAATTGGATGCTCAGAATAAATCGGCAGAGTTCCTAAGCTATTCAGATAGTCTGCAGCTTATCGCCGATCTGCTGGATGAGGCGGCATCGAACCTGACCAATGGCGGGGCGAGTTTTATCTTCAATTTGGACAGTGGGTTCAGTGGATTTTCGACGCCGGCGACGTTTCGGCAGTTTAATCGGGCGCTCTCGGCGCGGGTGCGAATCTACCAGGGCGACAAGTCCGGATCCATTTCAGGAATCGCGGGGGCGTTCTTTAACATCAATGGTTCAATGGCCACCGGGCCGGGGTTTGGATTCGGGTCCAATCCCATGTACTACGAGCCGGACGTGGACCTGTTTACCGTTCACCCCGACTGGATCAGTGATTTGGATGCGGGTGATCTTCGTTTCAATCCCAAGACGCGCAATTACGTCGCATCGGTTGATCTTGCTGTTCCGGTTGTTCATGACGGATTGTCAGGCAGTCGGCAAGTCCAGACGATTGCCACTCAGTCCGACCCGTTTCCGATTATCAGGAACGAAGAGTTGATTCTAATCTACGCGGAAGCGCAGATCGGGTCTGATGTGAATGAATCGTTGGCCGCAATCAACCGGGTTCGCAATGCCTCAGGGCTGGGTAACTACCTTGGCGCGACGGATGACGCCTCAATGCTTAATGAAGTTATTAAGCAGAGACGATTCTCACTCTTTGGTGAAGGGCATCGTTGGATCGACCTCCGGAGGACCGGGAAGATTGGTCAAGTTAATGTCGACCGTCCCGGTGATGTCGTCCACAACCAGTTTCCGAGGCCCGGGACTGAAGTTGTGAATGGCCTCTGAGTGAAAACTTCGTGCTGTGTAGGGTGGGCCGTGCCCACCTTTGTTCTTTGCGCAAATGACGCGGTGGGCACGGACCACCCTACTGAGCACAATGCGCCGAAATTTGGCACTCGAAGATTCGCATGAGCACATTTGTCGAACAACTGATTTCGGACCATGTCGGGCATGTGCAATTGCGCCGTCCGGATCTACACAACGCGTTTAACGAAAAGGTCATCAAGCAGTTGACCGATGCGTATCGCGAGCTTGATGGGCGCGATGACGTGCGGGCGATTGTGCTATCGGGCGAGGGCAAATCATTCTGTGCCGGTGCCGATTTGAACTGGATGCAGAAGATGGTGGACTATACGCATGAAGAAAACGTAGCCGATGCCGGGCAGTTGGCTTCGATGCTCAACGTGATTCGCTGCTGCTCCAAGCCGACAATCGCCCGCGTGCATGGGTCGGTGTTTGGTGGCGGGGTTGGATTGGTCGCCGCGTGTGATGTGTCGGTGGCGCTCGATCGAGCCGTGTTTTGTTTGAGCGAGGTAAAGCTCGGGATTGCGCCGGCGATCATCATGCCATTCTTGACGGAGAAGATGTTGCCGGCTGCGGTGCAGCGTTATGCTCTGACGGCTGAACGGTTCGATGGGGACGAGGCGAAGCGCGTCGGGTTGGTGGCTGAGACGGTTGGAACGGTTGACGAATTGGATGCCGAGGTTGGCCGGATTGTTGAGGCGATCAAAGAGACGGGGCCGTGCGCGGTGGCGGCATGTAAGGGGCTTGTTCGCGAGGTGCGCGGTGGTGACTTTGACGCAGCGCTAAAGGCGATGACGCATCGTATTGCTGAGCTCCGGGCTTCGGATGAAGGGCAGGAGGGGTTGAAGGCTTTTTTGGAGAAGCGGAATCCCGGTTGGCGCGGTTGAGTTGATCCACTGCTTTGCGATGTATGTCAGTCCCCCACCCTGAAGGGCGGGGCACCCGATTCAATACACCATTTCTCAATTTTGATTCTTAGGGCGTCAGGAATGCGTCGGTGGCGCTTTGCTGCGCTTCGGTGCCTTGGTATTCGTCGATGTCGTTGGCCGTCCAGATGTTGTCGTCGTTTTGGTCGAGGATTGGCGTTTTGATGAAGCGGGTTGAACCGTCATTGAAGAGGATGTTTTGACCCTTACCGCCATGCGTGTGTGAGTTTGGTGTCAGCGTGCCGTTGGCACCGCGGCGGAACCGGCCTTCTTGAAAGAGTGGGTTGGCGTCGGCAGCGAGCGGGACATTGATGCGGATGCTGATTTTCGGGACAGGTCCGTTGGCATTGGGGACCGCCCAAAATGGTAGATCGGTGCGGCGAAGGAACGCTTCGATGTTTTTCATCGTGGCTTTTTCGTCGATGGTGCCGTCAGCCGCTGGGCAAATCAAATGTTTGGGAAGGACCAAGCGATGCCGAACCGCCGGAAGGAGGTGACGGCGATTCGGATCGCTTAGCCAATTGCTGTTGGGTGATGGGCCGACGTTTGGCAGGCTTCCGTCGTTCTCTTCGGCGTACATGAGGATGCCTTCGCCGAAACCGGCCATGTTTACTTTGCATGCAGTTTGTAATTGGTTGCTTCTGACATTCCGCACGCCTGGAATCGCGAGGCTCACCATGAGAGCGATGACTGCAGCGGCGGCGATAAGTTCGGTGAGTCGGAAGCGCCCCGGCCTGCCAGCCGACTGCGCGTCGGTCGGGCTCATCGATGCTGATGCGGCGACGAATTCGAGCGGGGTCGTGGTGGCGGCTTGGATGAGGATGTTGTCTACCAGGGTTGTCGGTGGCGCAGGGGCGGTCCAGGCGTCGAGCGGCGCGAGGGTGCGCCGGGCGGCATCGACCTTCTTCGCCAATTCTGCGTCGGTCGAAAGGGTGGCTTCAAAGGACGCCACCTCGGAATCGGAAAGCGTCCCGAGGATGTATGGGATGATGTTGTCCTCAATCATGTTTGGCCTTGACCCTCAATGATTATTCAATCGAACAGACCTTGACACACGTTGTACATACGGGCTTGGCTGCGTGGTGGTTCGGGTTTGCGAATTTTTCTTTTCTGGTTTCATTTTAGCTTTATTTCAATGGGAGTTGCTCGCTTGCCCTCATCGATTCCCCCACCATCGAAATGGTGGGCCACCCTGTCGGATCGGGTTTTTACCGGAGCTTTGGGTTAGCCAGGGTCGTCTTGTGATGGGCCTGCCCTTTGGCGATAGAGCGTTCCGAACTGGGCGACGGCTGCGTGGAGGCGGCTTTTGACCGTTCCCAGAGGGATGTCGAGCATTTCGGCGATGTCGCGGTATGGGAAGCGGTGGAAGTAGGCCAGTATCAGTATTTCGCTGAGGTGGGCGGGCATCTCTTCGACGACGCCTTGGACGAATTTCGCCTGTTCGGCGTCTTCGAGCTGGGCAGTGGGCGATGTGACTTCGTCGGCGAGCAGGTCTAGGAAGCGTTGACCGTCATCGTCATCACCACCGAGCTGAGCATCGAGCGGCACCTCGCGCTTTCGGGTTCGACTTCGCAAGTGGTCGCGGGCTTTGTTGGCAGCAATGGTGAAGAGCCACGGCTTAAAACGCCGATTGGTATCAAAACTTTGTCCTGCGAGATGCACCTGAATGAAAGTGTCCTGCACGACATCCTCAGCCGCAGACTTACGATTGGTGAAGCGGAAGACGAATTGGAATAGTTCGGTGGAATATCGTTCGACAAGCGTGCGAAAGGCGTGCGGGTCGCCCACAAGGTGTGACGCGAGAAGTTGTTCGTCGGTTGGCGCGTTCACCCTTGCGAGTTATCCTTTGGTTGCGTGTGTGTTTTGAACGACTTGTGAGTGCTGACGATTCGAACAAGTCATGTTGCGAAACATGCTGTGCCGATCACATGCTATGCCGATCAATCGACCAGAGCAAAATAAACCAGAATCAATAAATACGAACGGCCAACCCGCATTTCAATCAGACAAGATTACACTGTTGAAAGCGCGCGCCGTCGAGCAAAATACCAAGCCCGCCATGATCAAACTCAAACGCGTTTTCGAGCCATTTCATTACCATGTATTCGCTGCAGTCCTTGGGGTATTCAGTATGGCTGCGGTCGTTGTGGGCAATGCAGCCAGCGCAGATGTTGGCTTGCCCGATCGACTTGAGCTTGGCGAACCCAAAGTTGTGATCCTCAAATCGGCGCGAAAGCTGCACTTGTTTGACGGCTCCGATCTTATAAGAACGTATGACATTGCGCTGGGGTTCAATCCGGTGGGTCAAAAAATGATCGAAGGCGACGGGCGCACACCGCTCGGTAAGTTTCGCATTTGTACGAAGAACCCTGATAGCGCGTACTCGCGATTTATGGGCATCGATTATCCGGACCCACCAGCCGCTGTTCGTGCGCTGCATTCGGGATTAATCAGCCCGGGTGAGCATTCGGGAATATTGTCAGCCCACCGGGACCAGCGCTGCCCGATCTGGACGTCTGCACTCGGCGGTGGAATCGGCATCCACGGACACGGATCAAAAAGCGATTGGACGGCGGGCTGTGTCGCGATGGATGATCGAGATGTCGAAGAACTATTCGCGGTGCTGCGCCTCGGCGATCCGGTTGAGATACTTCCGTAGTTGGCATGGCCAATCTGCGAGATCAGAAATTCCCTCCCCGAAATACCCTCGATAAAGACCGCTTCAAACGATGATGCACGGTTCGACTTGAATCCGGTATAGTGTTGCGCATGTCCACGCCCGACCCATCTCTTTCTGATGCTTTGAAGCATGGCTCGCCGAGCCTCGCTGGCGAGTCCTGGAACGAACTTGTCGATGTTCTTTCGATGATCATGGCCTCCCTCGATCCCGGCAGTGTTCTTAATGGGATTGCGCAGGCGGCGACGAAGATCATGCAGGCTGAGGCCAGCAGTGTTCTGGCGCTCGACAAGCGGCGGGAGAAGTTGGTGTTCTCTGCGGCGGCTGGCCCTGTTGGGGCGGAACTAATCGGACAGGAATTCGACGCCAAGCTTGGTATTGCGGGGCGGGTGATTGACCGGGGTGTGCCCGAGATCGTTCGCGATGTGGCTACCGATCCGAAATTCTTCAAGGGCATCGACCAGAAGAGCGCATTTGTCACCCGCGAAATGATTGCGGCGCCGATGATTTTTCGCGGTGAAGTGATCGGCGTTGTCGAAGTGATCAACCGCGTCGGGGGCGATTTTGCAAACACCGACTTGGAGACACTGAGCCTATTTGCGGCGCTGGCGGCATCGGCGCTGGATAACGCCTGCGTGCATCAGCGGTTGAAGATTGAAAACGAAGGCCTGCGGACATCATCGTCACTGTCAAAAGGTGGCATTATCGGGCAGAGCGAGGCGCTGCATGATGTATTGCTGCTTTGTGAGCGGGTGGCTAAGAGCACAGCCACCGTGCTGCTATTGGGAGAAACGGGCACCGGAAAGGAATTGACCGCAAGGCACATTCACGATCTGTCGCCTCGGGCGGACAAACCCTTCATCGGGATCAACTGTGCGGCGCTGAGCGAGACGCTGCTCGAGAGTGAACTGTTCGGGCATGAAAAGGGCGCGTTTACCGGCGCCGTGGCAAAGAAGCTGGGGCGCTTTGAACTCGCGAGCGGTGGGAGTTTGTTTCTTGATGAGATTGGCGACATATCAGCCGCCACGCAGGTAAAGCTGCTTCGTGTGTTGCAGGAAAAAGAATTTGTGCGGGTTGGGGGAACGTCGACGGTGGCTTGCGATGTGCGGGTAATTGCTGCGACGAACCGCGACTTGAAAGCGGCGATCGCCGATGGTGAGTTTCGCGAAGACCTTTACTACCGTTTGAACGTATTCCCGATTCATCTGCCACCGCTGCGTCAACGTCGCGAAGATATTTCGCTTTTGTTACAGCGTTTTGTGGACGTCTCCGCGAAGGACCTCGGGGTTGATGTGCCGACTGTTTCGACGGAGGTGGTAGCGCTCTTGACTTCGCACAGTTGGCCGGGAAACATTCGCGAGTTGCAAAATGTGGTCGAGCGGATGGTGCTGATGTGCGATGGTGGAGAAATTTTGCCGATGCATGTTCCGCGCGAAATCGTTGGTGAAGCGCGCGAGTTGATTAGCTCGTCAATGGAAACAGGATTGCGCGGTTACGAACGAGCGATGATCGTGCAGGCATTGACGGAAAACGGTTGGAACCAAACCAAGGCGGCTAAATCGCTGAACATCAGTCGCGACAACTTGCGCTATCGCGTAAAGAAGTACCAAATCGAAAAACCGGAATCCGAAGACGGCGAATAATCTCTTTGGCGCATACGAGCCAAAGTGTTGTTGCGTGTTCGGAAAACGTGCGCGCAAAAAAAGAGTGCAAACGAACTAGTCTGCACCCATTTTCTTGCTTAGGGGTTGTGTGCGGTTTTTAGAAAATGCTCGTTCCGAGGAAGACCTCAAAAAGTGAACGAACGAGGCCAAGCACACCATCAAAAAGGTCGGTAAAGAATGTTGAAAAATCCATCATGTTTCTCCATTGGAAGAGTGAAAGTTTCTATTGCAATCATGTTATCGGTCGCTGGTTTTCCTAACTTGATCGATTATTGGAACCTCACCGAACCCTGCCGATTTTCTGGTTTTTCAGACGTGAGAAGCCGGTATTTTGACCTTGGGAGGCGAACGAAGATTGGGCGGATGGGGATGGGTTTATGGCTGGCGACGCGCGGCGCGGGGCGGGCGATCCATCAACAACGCGATGCGGTCGAAGTCGCTTTCGGAAATCGTTTTCTGAAGGATGCGTTTAGCCGCACCAAGCGCGGTCCGTCGGGTCACATGGGTGACGAGGATGTTGGGCGAATTGATCCGCTTAAGGATGTCGGGTAGCTCGCGAACGTGCAGATGCCTGCCGGCTTTTGCGCGGACGAGATGATCGGCATCGAAGAACGTACACTCCATGATGAGCAAGTTGGCGTTGCGAACGTGGTCGAGATCGAAGAAGTCTCCGTCGGCGCTGTCACCACAGTACGCGACCAACGGAACTTCGACGCTGTCTTGAATGCTGATGCCTTGCTTCTTGAGTTCGACGAGTTGCGGGCCCGTTCGATCAACGTACTCGGACTTGAGTTTGTGGCGCGTTTCGATCAAGGAGTACCCAAGCGCATAGGCGGCATGGTTCACGTCGAAAGCCCTAATCGCGAGGTTGCGACGAAGGGGGAGTTGCTCTCCATCGGTCAATCCGAAGAATTCTGCGGGCGACGGGTGGCGTTCGATCTCGGCCCAGCATTCCATGAGTCGTTCAAACGAACCAATCAGACCCCGATGCATGATGACTTTCCCGGGGTTGGTCCCCACGAAGGACCGCTGCGAAAGGTAGTAAGGGATTCCGGCAGCGTGGTCCATGTGGCCATGCGAGAGGCACATGGTGTCGATGGCGATGATTTCGCGGGGAGATCGACCGGCATCAAAGCAGATGTTCAGCTCGGGCAGGGCAATGGTGGTCTCTTCACCAGCGAGCGAGTATCCGACAACCCGGTAGTCTCCAACGGTTTTTTCTACGACACGAGTGGGCATTGTTACTCTTCCGATGGCAGCAAGGTCCAGCCAGTCTTCGTTTCTCGCTTGACCGCGTGTGTGTCCATAGCTAGGCTGAAATCAGCGACGGCGTCGCCAAACCGGATGCCCAAACCAATTGCAATTCGTCCAACATATCGGGGGCGGGGTAAGTTGAAAAGTCACGCAGGTACGATTCTCATTGGCTCGAATAATGGTGGACCGATTGAGTTGTCGCCAAGATCGAAAATGCCATCTCGATCTGTTGGGCGAATATCCGTGTTGGCTCGGCGTGTTGCTTTAGAGAATCGTTCTTTCGAGGAATGCTGAAGCGATGCGCTGCCCGGCATGTAACGAAATCGGAAAAGACAAAGTGATCGATTCCCGGTTGACGGAATCGGGAGGGGCGATTCGTCGGCGCCGGGTGTGCCAGGCTTGCAACCGCCGGTTTACGACCAAGGAGCGCGCGGAAGAAGAGCTGCGTATCGCGGTGATCAAGAAAGATGGTTCGCGCGTGCGGTTCCGGCGCGACAAGATCGTAGCTGGCATTCAACACGCCTGCTACAAACTACCGATCGGTGATGCCGACATCGAAGCGATGGTGGATGACATTGAAGGCGAACTGTTTCGCGATCACGATCGGGAAGTGACCAGCCGGCAGGTGGGCGAGTGCGTAGCCCGAAGACTTAGAGACGCCAATCATGTTGCGTACGTTAGGTTCATGAGCGTCTTTCGCGAATTCAATCATGTCTCAGAATTTGCGGAAGAGATTCAACTTGCGCAAGACCACGCAGCGACAGCTTCTCCCGACCAGCAATCGTTGTTTGAAAGCTAGTTTCAACCCCCAACGAGGCACAAAGGCAAGACGGATCGCGCCTTGCCTTTTTGCGACCATACCGAGGAATGTCTTGATCGCGAATTGTCCAACAACATTAGGTGCCGCTTGAAAACTTGGCGTCGCGCAGTGAGTCAGCCCGCTTGATACCGCGCTCGTAGATTTGGGCGAAACCGTCCATCGGGATGTCGAGGATTTCGCGCACGTGGACAAGAACGTCGCGCTCTTTGCTTGTAATGTCGCCATCGAGACGGGCGGTTGCGACGAGCATCTCCAGAGCCAGGTCCGGGTTCGACATTGTCCTGTCGAACAACTCGTCGCGTACGCTGGGGTCGGCCAACGCTTTTTCAATCATGGCGTCGAGTGACGCTTTTCCGATTCCTATCCGTTTCGCGAAGTTGCTTAGCAAACCGCGTTCGCTAGAGGATATCTTTCCATCGGCGGCAGCTAGGGTTATTAAAGCCCGAATCATGGTGACTTGTTCTTGAATGGAGGGCATTGAATTCGGCTCCTGTGAATTTGTGTCATCATACCGTGGGGAATTCTCTGTATTGTGTAGGACAAACCCCATAGATTGCAAATAATCCATGTTCTCGCCCAATGAAAGGCAGTGCCACCACATGTCCTTTGCAGATTCGCATGACTCGGGAAGTATAATTTAGTAGCTACGAACCGAGTAGTAGAGTCGGATTTTGCTGGAAATAGTTTACAACGTTTGATTCATTGGCTAAATTAATTAACATGTGTGGTCGTCTGGAGAATTCCCGGATTGAATGTAGCGATTTAATTTCGCCAACACTGGCGTGTGGGCCAGCAGTGTCACGAAGATTGTTGCGATAGGATTGGGAACGCTCTGGATCGATTTGTCTAGTTAGTCAGTGTGGTATTCTGACATTTTCTATTTTGATTGAAGTAAAGGAGTCGTGTGCGATGGGGAAGTCCACTATCAACGAGCTAGAGTCCTTGGTCGGGCGTTTACAAACGGAACGGAACGCTCATCTAGAAGAAATTGCTCGGATCGATGAAGCATTCGAGCGGTTGGGATTGGAGACTGGCAGTGCTGCTCGTCCGAGTCCGGGCCGTCGCGGTCCAGGTCGCCCGCGCGGTGGCACGAAGAGTGCCGGTCTTAAGGCCAAGTCGGCGGCGGGTCGTCCTCCTAAGAGCGGCAAGCGTAAGAAATTTCGGACAACCGCTAATGACTTGATCGTCGATTACGTCAAGAAAGCCGGCGCCAAGGGTGTGTCTTCCGGCGACATCAAAAAGCGCTGGGCAGCTGCCGGTCGTCCCGGTGAGCCATACAACACGCTTGGCGAACTTGTCCGAAGTAAGCAGATCGTCAAGAAAAACATCAAGGGCCAGCGTGGAAGTCGATACTCGGCTAGTTAGGGATCTCTGCCAATTAGGGGTCTCGGTTAGCTAGTGATCCTGGCCGTACGCTGACGATGATGTAACCAAGCAGTATTCCCTTAGTGTTGCCGAAGTTTTTTGAGTAATGGCAGACTGCCGGACCCGTTCGGGCTCGGCAGTTTTTTTGTGTGCGTATGGAAATTGGATGCGTCCGGCCGATTGTTATCGGAATTTGGTGACTCGTAACCTTTCTGCGACGAAGGCCAAACCTTTGGGGCCAGTTGCACACAAAGTGGAACGTATTGTACATACTCAAGACATGTACATTTGAATCAGACGACTGGTTGAAACCCAGCGGGACGGGTGAACAGCCGGCGTCATCAGAGAGGGGGACCGAATGGCAAAAGAAAAACTGCCTCAGATCGTTGGCGCACCTGCATTTCCTTTCAAGCTCGGACATGCGGCTTCTGACGATCGTCAGCAACCGACCGGCCCGATGCACAAAGCCGCCTGTCGCGGAAAGATGGCATGCCGATCTGCAAGCTGTCATGGGGCGGCTTGCACAACAGTTACGCGCGGAGGCCAGAACTACGTTTAGATTCCAAATCCAACCGTAAACGGGGCGAAGTCGGCTAAGTCCACGTCTCCATCGTTGTCGCAGTCGGCAATAGTGCAGGCGGGCAATACCGAAACGCCCGGGCCTTCAACGCAGTCTTCCCACATCGCGTAATCGACGGTGTCCACGTCGCCGTCGTTGTCGAGATCACCCTTGACGCCACATGACTGACCAAGTTCTCCGGTTCCGAATGTCGCTTCGTGATCGACGATCGCCCACGCGTGATTATTGGCGACATCGACGCCGTGCGTGCCGAGAGCTGATGACAACGGCGACCCGCCCAGTGTTGCGACGAACGCTTCGAACGGACCCGCGAAAAACGTTGCGCCCGCCCCACCGTCGCTGTTGCCGTTGACCGCAAGCTGCCAGTCGGAAGCGCCACTATTGAAATACAAGACGCGCAGGTTTGATTCGGTGACGGCTTGGCAGAGATCTTCATCGCGATATGTCATCTGTATGGCGTAAACGGGCGTGGAAGTTGTGAAGCCGACGTTGGCGCCTTGGCGAATGATGCCCGTGGTCGAGCCGCCTGGTGCAGTCCCCAGGGTCATAGAGACATTCCCGGTCAATGAAGTGCTTCCTCCAACGATAGTGGTAGCCGTCGTTGGGCTGTTCACACCAACGCGTCCCGGGCCTATCAGAGTAAGCGAGTCATACGAAGCATTGTCAGCCGGAGTATCTGCGAGAGTCGCGTTTAACGTCCATTGTTCGTCCGCGACCGGTTCTGCGTTGCTGAGGAAGGTCTTGAAGTCATTGATGAAGAACGTCATTTGTAGCGATGCGGTCATGGTGCCGTTGTGGTTGCCTGACAGGCGGCCAAAGCGGTCAAATGTTGCGTCGCCTTCGATGAATTCACCGGGCTTGCATGGCGTGTCGATGTCATACCCTGACACACTAAATGGACCAGTGATACTCGTGCCGGTGACTTCGGCGGCTGCGCGATGGCCGCTCAGCGGGGCGGCTGCATTGATGAGTCGAACTTTTTCGCCTAGCGAAACATCTACCGGACTCGGCGCAGTAATGAGCGGCGCTTCAGCCAGTCGCATGCGAATGGTGACATCATTGTCTGGGTCCGAACCGTTTCCATTGTTGATGACCCTTAAGTCGCCGTCGTAGGTGGCTGATGGCAAGGATCGATCGAGCGTCACCAGGTTGGGGGTGAAGAGTGTTTGACCAGTAAGGATCGGTGCGTTGTTGACTTGGCCACCATCCGAAAGTCCGCCACCGGGCAGCAGCTGCGTCGAGTAGGTTGTGTCGTTGTTCGATCCGTTGGTGACCTCAAGACCTGCATTGAAGTTGCCAATCCCTCGAAGGGATGTGCGGCCCAGCGTGATTCCGGTCGCATCGATCGTTCCGCCGTTGATCGAAGGGAATACTTCACCGCCCGTGTCCTCGCCGTCGAGATCAAAATTATCGATCGCGAACTCGCTCGGGGGATCGCCGTCGGTGTCGATGTCGCCGACATAGATCGATACATAGACAATGTCGATGAAGGGCCCACCGTCGACGAATTCGAATTCGTCAAACAGATTGGCGGTGTTGAGGCTAATTCTGTCTGAGTAACCCTCGAACCCACCAAAGCCGGTGAAGTTTTCTGAGAGCAGCCAGGGGACTTCCATTTCGCGTCCTTCGGAGTCATACACATAGATGAAAACGTCTTCGGGCGTGTTGCCGGGAGCGCCACCGACGGACCATGCGAAGTTAAATGAGATGTCCTGCGTTCCACTGAAGAACAGCTCGATGTCTATCGTGCCATTACCAAAGGACGTCGGGTTCCCCCACATGGCATCGTTGGTTATCCCTGGCGCATTTCCAGCAACTTGGAATTGGGCGTCGAAAAATAGGTTGTTACCGATACCGTTGTAAAAATCGACGTCATCGGGAGTCGTGAATATTTCAGAATCGAGCAGACCAGTCGGTGAGGCGGGCCAGCTGAATCCGTCGCCTCCCGGTCCGGATGTGAACGTATAGCTGACTTGTGCGGCTGCAGGCAAAGCGATTACGACCCACGCCAGCATGCCGATGGCCATAGTTGCGCGGCGCGGGTTGGTCTGTATCGCAGCGGGTTGTGTGTGATAAATACCTTTAGCGTTTAGTGCGGCGTGCATTGGTCCACTCCTTGAGGCAGGCACCGCAGTGCGCGATCCGTGATCGGTCGCTTCGGGTGGCCTGCATGTACCATGTGAAACTGGCCCGGATACTTGATAGGAAACGTCCTCGCAGCTCACATTTTCGCGATACTGCGGGCGCGTATGCGAGCGTTGGAGTTGCGAACTTGGCCGATCGAACGATCGTGATGCCTCGACACGCAGTTCCCTTCAACTTGTTATTGGGCGCGGATTTGAATGTCTGACAAAAATTGCAGACTTTTCCAGAGAACGGCGGGGTTGGCTATGCGACGGGGGTTCTGTCCATGTCTGAATACGGGTAGTGGCCAGCCGCTTTGAGTCGTTCGATGAGTTTACCGCTGCCGTTGGTTCTGGCGCACTCCATTTCTGAGCGGAAGACTTCGATGATCGCCAGCAACCCGAAGGTGCCGGCATCGCGGTCCTGGTGGCTGGCGTAATCGTCAAAGATAAGGCACCTGCCGCCGATGATCTCCATGTCTTCGGGGAACTCGCAGGTTTCGTTGGGGTTTAGTTTGGCGTCGCGGCTATAGAGTGCGATGACGTTCAGGATGGCGTTGAACGAAGAATACGTCTTGCCGAACGCCGTGTCCTCTTTTCTAAACAACTCGAGTTCGAGTGGGTGCTTGGTGAACATAACCAATTCGTACCGGTCGTGGACGTCGTTGCTTGAACCCTCAGTGGGAAGCTCGGAAAGCTCTTTGGTGACAAACCCGGTTCCTTCGATGCCATTGGGAAAAAAGTAAAGATCAAGCCCACCGCCCATCTCAAAAGGGATCATCGCATGCATGACAATGCCATGTTCCTCGCCGAGCGTAGCAACCATCATCGCCGTCTTGCGCTCGTACCAATCGTTTGCGATTTTTTCGTATTCGTCGTTTGAGACCACAGTGTTTACTCGACTTGGTCAGGTGCGGCTTGGGAACCCCCAAAATAACCGCGAGTTGGAGACCGAGTTCCCCGACTCATACGGACAGCAAAAGACGCGGGTTAAGGGTCTGTAATTTTCATGTCGTGGGAAGGCCGAGTTTGTCGAAGAACGCTCGGTTTCTTTCCTTCGCCGCCTTTATGAGCCCGTCAAATGAAATCACTTCCACATAAGCCTTGAATCTCTTGTGGTAGAAAAAGAATCCAAGTCCGTCCCTTGTTTCGATCGCATCGCGTTCCTCGCAGGCTTTGACAATACTTGGAGTAAGATCGCAAAGCACATAACAGAAGCCTGGGATTCCTCCAGATTCTCGAATTGGACGACCCAAAGCGGTTGTGACCTTTCCGGCCCGTATGCGTTTCAGGTAGTCGAGCACCTGCCTGATCGGATCTTTCTCTGTTCCGGACTGGGCATCATTGCGCATTGGGCGTTTGATTTCTACGACTACAATGGACGCGAGCGGCGGCGATTTGGTTGGAGAAACAAGAATGGGCCTATCGAATGCATTCAACGCAAGAATGTCTGGTTCTTTTCTGTCAATGGTTTCTGTTATCGGCATCGCGCTTAACGTCTTGTCGGACGCTAAGTAGTCATGGAATGCAAGTTTCTCATCGACAAGCCAGAGATTGCAGCTATCGGGAGAAATCTCAGATGAATCATGCCGCATTGGCATAATCAAGTTGTGAATCAAGTCTTCGCGCTGATATTTTCCGTCACCCTGTCTTTCAATCGCCATTTCCAGTAGGTCAATTATGGTTTTTCGATGCGAGACATAGCCCGCTAAATCTGACTGCTTTACTGTTTCGACGTCGTTCACATAGTTGGCCAGGCGCTCGCGATAGGTCGAGTAATCTTCATCTGGTTTGGGGTGCATTACGTCGTGGCCGTCTGCGAGGAGTTGGAACTCTATTGCAGAAAGGTGTTTGTGGAGGATCAATTCTAGTTCCCTGTCCGCGATATTTGGATCTACGCTTAGTTGCTCGTCTGGAATTCTTCTAAGAATGGGGCGGTAACGTGCTCCTTTCTTACTTACGTATTCGTCTATACGTTCTCTGCCTGCTTTCTTGTTCGCCGCGAGATAGGGAGATAGATGCTCAGCGATTCTCCCGAATACTGCATCTCTGATTTCTCGTTGGGATATCCTCGTTTCGGCAAACAAGTCTAATGGCTCTTCTTCAATATCAAAGCTAGTGCGCTCCGCCCGAACTCAATCGTCAAGTAGTTTGGAACTGACATAGCACGCATAGATGAATTGACCATTGCTGTCTCCCAGATTACCAAACAGGCCTGCCACCTTTCCCCTAATGCTTTCTTCCTTGACTACTCGGTTAGCAGCGCAAAACGCCACTTTGTGGTAACTGTTAGTGTGTGCCCGAAGCCTAATGTGAATCAACTCAAAATTCGTTCCTTTAATCTCGATCTTGTCTGTTGTTGCTGAAGACACCATGAGTTTGTCATAGACGGAGAACAAACCAACGGTCTTGCCTCCATCCTTAATCGAGATTTTGGGCGCGCCTCCGTCCTTGATGAAATTCCACAAACAGTGCTCGAGCAAGTTTGACGCTATTGTCTTTGCTGATTTTCGAGCGTAATCGCGGTACTTTTGCTCAAAACCCTCAAGGTGGACGGTCGTTGAAATTCTCCCGGAGGACTTTTTCTTAACGGTGTTCTTGCATACGCCTTCCGACCGGTTGAAATGAAAAGTTCGAACGAATAATTCTTTCTTGCCGACCGCAAATACGCTTTCAACTGAAACTCTCTTGAACGCTTTAAGCCACAAGAGCCGGCCTATCCCACGACCTCCTTTGGAGGCTTTGTATTCGCTATCGAGCGTCAGGAAGGACGTCATGTTTTCTTCGTTGAATCCAATGCCATTGTCCCTGATCTTGAAACCGACGATGTCTCTTGGGCGCTCGAATCCTTCACTCTCGTCATCGGAGTGTAAATCGAGCGATTCCTGTTGATCTCTAATAATCTCGACGGTGACTCTGCCTTTTCCGGAACGCAGACGGGCATCTTCGATTGCGTGAATTGAATTCACGACTGCCTCAAAAACGGGGAGAAGTGCGACGTTGACAGGAAGCGCAGTGTTGCGAAGACGACCGTGTAGGTTGGTTTCCATGCTCATGGCTAGCGCCGAAAGGAACGAAGGCTATAATTGCTTAATATTACCCATTTTACGCACGTATGACGATTCGAAAAGTCTGAAAGAAGGTGGCGAATTTTGCAACTGAATCTCATTCCGGTTGGACGGCTTGGGCGGTTTTGTCGCCTAGTACGAAGCGCTTGTAGTAGGCTACGCCTAGGCAGGTGAAGGGGATGGCTAGCACGAGGCCTAGAAAACCTAGTAGCTTTCCCCAGATGAAAATGCCCAGTAGCAGGGTGACCGGGCGCAGGCCTACCGATTTGCCCATGATCTTTGGGGTTAGGATCGCGTCTTGGATCAGTTGGCAGACCGCGAACACGCCGAGGATTGCTACGGCTGAAATCCATAGTGCGCGGTTGGCTTCCAGGTCGCGGACGAGGCCGAGCAGGAGGGCTGGAATCAAGCCGACGATTTGCAAGTACGGAACCATGTTGAACATACCCACACCGAGGCCCAGCAGGATGGCCATCCTTAGTCCGATGATTTTGAATCCGATCGCGAAGATGATGCCGCAGGTGAAGGCGATGATGAATTGGCCACGGAAGTAGCGGCTCATTGCGAAGCCGAATTCATCGACGAACCCGATGATGTCTTCGCGGTACTTGGGTGGCAGGAACGATTTCCAGGTGTTGGCCATCATGCGATAGTCGATTAGCAGAAAGACCAAGTACAGCAGCACGACCACCACCCCCGTTAATCCCAATAGAAAACTGAGTGTGCCGGTGACAACGTTGACCAAGCCGGGGGCGACGTAGCGCACCGCTTTTTGAATGAAGGTGGCACCGTCCAGCCCTTCGACATCTTCGGTCGCGAGGCTGGCTTGCAGTTCCTGGAGCAGGCTTTTGACGACCGGGTTTTCCTGTTCTTCAACGAATTGATTGAAGGCTTGGCCGACCCCCTCTACTTCCTGCATGCTGGGTGTGTGGACGAACTCCTGCAACAAGCTGCGCATCGATGCGATTTCTTTACCGCCAACGTAAACGAGTACGGACGTCAGCGCAAACACGACGATACCGCAGCCGATGACGGTGATGAAGACGGCGGGTGTGCGGCGATTGAGGCGCGATTCGAGGGCGTTGACGATGGGATTGAGGAGATAGGCCAACAGTACCGCGACAGCGAATGGAATCAGGACATCAGACAGGTAGCGCACGAGGACAAAGAGCGCGACGAGCGTGGTGATGGTGAGTAGCAAACGGAATACGCGGTCGAAATCCCAGGCGCGTTCTTTTTGAGCGGGTGCGTTCATGGATTGCATTGGAATAGTGGGGACGGTGAATTGCAAGTTTTGGTTGGGATTCGGGCGGGGGATCTTTGCGGGGCGGCATGGTTCTCCGTGATTCACTACCCCCTTTCTTGTCATTCCCGCGCACGCGGGAATCCAGAATCGCAGAACAAAACTCTACGGGTCTTTGTGCCGCATGTGTTCGCGATGGATTTTCCGCGGCGGGTGGCGTTTCTCTAGGCTTGGGTGACGCATGCGCCTGGATTCCCGCGTGCGCGGGAATGACGGGGGGCCTACGAAGTCATCGCACGGTGGTACGGATGTGGGCAAATTCTTGGTTAGTAATCTTCTTCGGCGTAGCGTTCTGGGTAGGCGCGTTCGAGCATTTCTTCTCGGGTGCGGCGGGACTGTTCGTCGCCTCGGTGTTTGAACTCGCTGCGAAGGATCAGGTTGATTCCGAGTACGGCGACAAGGCCAACCATGTTTCCGTAGTGAACGGCGATGCAGACAAGGGCCGTGAAGGTGGCTGCGATGAGTGCGGCGAAGAACCAACTAAACACGACCCAGATGGAGCGGGCGAGTTTCAAACCGGCATCACCTTTTTGGAAAATGCGATCGCCCATGCCTGTTCCGACGAGTGCGGCAAAGGTGACGTAGGTTGTGGATACGGGCATTTTGAAGCTGGACGCGATGGCGATGACGCTGGCTGACACGCCCATGATAACGGTGGCGCGGAGGGCGTCATAGTGTTGGCGTTTCGCGCGAGGCGATGCGAAGGCCTGCGGGGCGAGGGACTGTTCGCGGCTCGAGCGTTTCGCGAGCCATTCGCCGATGGTCAGGCACCACCCGGGTGCGTAGAGGCGTACGCGGTCGGCATGGCTGCCCATGTTGACGGCTGCCTTGGTGACGCGGGTGGCGTTCCTGGTGCGCATGCCCATGAAGAGCAAGATGCCGCAGGCGAACAGTTGCCATCGATCAATCTTGGCGTCGGTAGCCACCTGGATGCCTTTGTCCCAATTCTTGACGATGCTGATGGTCGCGAGTCCGGGTGAAGCGCAGTTGGCCAGATCGTTTTGACCGAAGGCGAATGCCATGGACAGCATCCCGCAAACGGCAAGCACGGGAAAGATCATCTTCGCGGCACGATCTTTGTAGCGGTAAAGAAATATCGAGATGACGCCAGCGAACAGGAACCACAATCCGATGACCCAGAACGTCGCGCCCAGCGGTGTTTGATGGATGAGTTCGTGAAGTTCTTTGATCCCGGGAACCTTTTTCATTCCCTTGATGATCATGAAGAACACCATGCCGCTGGCGATGCCGCCGCCCACCCATGCGCCGTGAACCTTCATGGTTCGCAGGTCGTCGGTATTGTTTCCAATGACACCTCGGATGAATCGCTGCACGAGAAACGAAGAGAACCCCGAGAGAAAAATCGAGACGACGATCGCTGAGACGACGCTGCCTGCTTTTGTCCAATCGACGAGGTTGTCGGTGTTGGTGATAAATGACATCGCAAGCGCCGCGCCGATGAGTTCAAAGACGAGGCAGGCGGTCGTCGAGACAGGCATGCCGAAAGCGGAATAGCCATAGAGCAAGACGGTGTCTACGAGGTAGACGGAGATGTAGATAGCCGCAGCTTGTTGGAGCGAGATAGCCGTCGGGTCGAATATTCCCTTGCGGGCTGTCTCGATGACGCCGCCGGAAAGCGATGCCCCGACGATAACAGCGATACCAGAGAGGATCACCGCGCGTTTGCGGGTCATCAGTCGGGCACCGTAGACAGCATTGATGAGGTTGGCTGCGTCGTTTCGTCCAACCTCGACGGTATCCCAGATCAGCATGCAGATCGAGAAAATCAGGATGCCTGCAAGGAGGAATTCTTGGCCGAGGAAGAGCGACAGGACTGCGAAAAAGACCGCACCATACCACCACGATGGGACCGCGTCCTTTGCCCGAGCGAGAACGGCTGTCGGTGGTGCGTTGTTGATGGCGTCGTCTCCGCGATCTTTGCCGCACCGTTGTTGGATGCGGACGGTGGTTAAGCGGTGGTTACCTGGACGTCAGCATTCTTCGCACGCGGTCGGCTAGGCTTTCCGCCGAGTTGGCGAGTTGGCCAAGCTCTCCGAAGACCTTGAACCAAAGCATGATGTCGAGGCTCGAGACTTCGTTTTCAAGCGCGAACAATGCTTTGGACAATTTGTATTGCATGCGGTCTGATTCCCACTCGGCGCGTTCGACTTGGGCGACAAGTGCTGAAACCTTCTCAACCATGTCATGCGGGAAACCCTGATGGACGGTTTCTTCGAGGGGGTCGTTGAGTCCTTGCGCGAGCGTGCAGACATTCAAGACCGAATCGATATACCCCATTGTCTGGTCGCTGATCGCTGCGGGCAACTTCAGTCTCTTCACCGTCAGTAGATACGCAATGTCTTCGGTGGCGTCGGCCATATCGTCTTGCAATTTGACGTGCCCGAGTAAGTCGCCGCGAAAGACTGGCAGGTAAAATGTTTTTGGAATCGTCTGGCGGATTTCATCTTTGATGATGTCGGCTTGATGTTCCGTCTTGAAGATATCTTTGGTGATGGCTTCGATCTTGTCGAACGCATCATCGCGGACGGCTTCAAAGAGAGGCCGGACCAACGAAACGCAGCGCATGACGGCATCGAGCTGTTCTTTAAGCGGTTGAAACGGAGAATGGCGAAAGGCATCTACGAATTTCGACACGTGGCGTCTCCAGGTGCTTGGTCTGCTCGTCTTGCTTGGCCCGCTCGTCGCATTCAGAAGCGTCGCCGAAGTGGTGACGCAACCTTGGTCGCGGCCAATTGGCTTTTGAATGGAGCCAGCCATTCAGGCGCGGGGTTTGTACCGAAAGCGGGTGTGAGTTGCAATGGGGCTAATGTTAAAATCAAGATAATTGCGGTTGTTTTTAAGTCATGTTGACGAATTTGGGGAAGCTCGGCGTGCTTCAGCGTATTGATGATTACGAGGCGTATCGGGGCGGTTTACACGGCGGCAAGGCGTGATTAGAATCCGGGATTGCTCTGTGGCGGTGACGGCGCGAGCGTTTATCACAAACCCAACGATTGGATCAACTCGGACGATCCAGGCGACACTTCGAATTTTCTTATGGTGCAATCGCAATCCAAAGAACCGCTGGTCTATCAGCATGAGCCGGGCTTTCGTCTGCGGCGCGTGCGCAACTGGTTCTTCTTGGGTCTGACATACGCGTCGTATTATTTCTGTCGTTACAACTTGGGAATCGTTGCGCCTGAGCTGAAATCAGAATTGGGTTTCAGCAATACTCAATACGGCGCGATCGAAGCCGCTCGAAACTGGGCGTATGCTGTCGGGCAATTTGTGAACGGACTGTTCACAGATCGACTGGGCGGCAAGCTGGCGATGACGATTGGCGCCGTAGGGACTGCTGTACTGAATGTCGCGTTCGGCTTGGTGGCTTGGAGCGATATTTCAATCATGTTCCTGACGCTGCTGATTATACGTCTGGCGGATGGTTATGTGCAGGCGTTCGGCGCGCCAGGAATGATCAAGATCAACACGGCGTGGTTCCGGCGGCGCGAGCGTGGAACATTCGCCGGTATTTTCGGAATCATGATCAACCTTGGTCAGAGTGGCGCTTATTACCTCGGTAGCGTTTTGACGGCAGGCGCCACCATTCCGCTCATATTCTTTGCCATCAAAATCCCTGCGATGGACTGGCGCTACATATTCTTCATTCCGCCAGTTCTGGTGATCATCATCGTTTGCTTGATGAACGCCATGGTGCGCAATCACCCGGAAGAAGCGGGGTATCGCATTATTCATGATGATGAAGAAGATGGCGAAGATCCTCACGAAGCGATTCATGTTTGGGACGTGTTCAAAAAGATCGCCTCCAATGGAATCGTTTGGATTGTCGCTTGCGCGTATTTTTGCACCGGTTTTGTTCGTACTGCGATTTCGGCCTGGTGGGTCGTATACTTTGACGAAGTCTGGTCAATGGATAAGACCACGAGACTCTATTATTGGATGGGGACGTGGCTGATTCCATGGTTGGCATCAGCTGGTTCATTGGCGTCGGGTATCATTTCAGACAAGATGTTTGGTGGAAAACGCGCGCCGGTTGCCGCACTCTTATATCTCATGCAAGCCGTCGGTATTGTTGTGGCGATGATGATGGCACAAGGCAGCCTTTCGTCTACGGCAACGTTGTCTGCAATTATTCTATTGGGTATTCATGTCGGTTGTAATGCGACTCATTCGCTATTGGGTACTGCAGCCGCGATGGATTTGGGTGGTCGAAAGATGGCCGGGTTCTCGTCCGGCGTGATTGACTCATTTCAGTATTTTGGTGCAGGTTTCGCCGGGCTTGGACTTGGAAAACTGCTTGACCACTACGCGGTCGTATCGGGCGATGAAACCAAGATGAATCCGACGGTCTGGTTTGCAACGATGCTTCCTTGGGCGATTATTGGCACGCTTCTGATGACCTTCCTCTGGTGGCGGCATCGGGGTAGTGACGCGGCTGGCACTTGATATTTCGTTTTTCGGTTCGTTTCTTCGGAATGGCGGTTCAGCGATTCCGGTCATTCTTTGATATTTACGGTTCTGGCGGCGCGACTTGTTTGCTTTCGCCCGGAAGCGTATATTGACTCTCCGCACCTACAAGTGGTTTTGAATACTCCGCCGGTTTGAGTCGAAGGGCCACCGCTATCCTGTCGAAATCATTCCGGTACTGTTGGTCAAATTTAATAGCGGTCAAATTGAATTGCTGTCAAATTAAATTTCTGGTCGAGAAGTATTTTGGTTGAGGAGAAGGTTGCATGGCGGCTGAACATGTTCCATTGCAGGCGATTGATCATATCGAATTCTTCGTGGGCAACGCATTTCAAGCCGCCCACTTCTATCGCACGATGTTTGGGTTCAACATCATCGCGCACAGCGGTCTGACGACGGGGCGGCAGGGACAGTCGAGCTACCTGGTCGAGCAGGGCAAGATTCGATTTCTGTTGACGTCGGCGCTTTCGCCCGATTGTCCGGTGGCGCGACATTGCGCGCTGCATGGCGATGGTGTGCATTCGGTGGCGTTTCGCGTCGAGGATGTCGAAGCGACGATCAACGCGGTCAAAGCCAACGGCGCGACGGTGGTCAAGCCGATGGCCACCTGGCAGGATGGTTTCGGCGAGCTTCGGTTTGCGGCGATTCGCACTTATGGCGACACGGTGCATACATTTATCGATCGTTCTGATTACAAGGGAATTTTTGCGCCCAAGTATGTGCCGATTGAATCGATCAAGACGGAAAGTGCCGGCTTGCTTGCTGTCGATCATGTGGTGGGCAATGTCGAACTCGGAGCGATGCGTTATTGGGCGGACTTCTATGCCCGGGTGCTTGGGTTTACGCAGCTCGCGCACTTTTCGGATGACGACATCAGCACAGAATACACTGCATTGATGTCGAAGGTGATGCAGAGCGACAACGGTTTGATTAAGTTTCCGATCAATGAGCCAGCCGAGGGAAAAAAGAAATCGCAGATTGAAGAGTACCTCGACTTCTACAACGGGCCCGGCGTGCAACACATTGCGATGGCGACGGGGAATATCATCGAGACGGTGAAGCGACTTCAGGGAGCTGGCATCGAGTTTCTTTATGTGCCCGATACCTACTACGAAACCCTCGCCAGCCGCGTCGGAGAGATCAAGGAAGACTTCGACGAGCTTCGCAAGTGGGGCATTTTGGTCGATCGCGATGAGGATGGTTACCTGCTGCAGATCTTCACCAAGCCAGTAGAAGATCGTCCGACGATGTTCTATGAGATTATTCAGCGGAAGGGTTCGCGCGGGTTTGGCGTGGGCAATTTCAAAGCGCTGTTTGTCTCGATTGAAGAAGAGCAACGGAAACGCGGGACGTTGTAGGCGGTACGTTGTGGGAAGCTGTTCGTAGGGTGGGCCGTGCCCACCGCCGTTCACGCGAGTTACGAATTGGTGGGCACGGCCCACCCTACAACTCAATATTCCCATGACGAAGCGATATTGACGCATTGTGCGGCGAGGTGGCCGACGAACAGCGCGACGGCTGCGATCGCCCAACCATGCGGGATGCGCAGATACTTCTTATATCCAATCCAAAGCATCACCCAAATCGAAGCCAATGCCAAACCCATCATGCAATTTCCGAGGCCGGCGTAATACTCAAACGCGATAATCTTTGCGTTGTTGCGCGAGTCTTGCGGCCAGGGCAGATAGTAAAGCGTCGAGTCCAGAACCGCTTCCAGAACACACCACAACGCAGTGCAAAGACTCGCAAGCAAGGTCGAATGCGCGAAGACGCGTAGCACTTGTCGCCAGTGAACTCTGTGTTCCCGCTTGGACTGCACAAACAGTTGAAGGGTCAGCAGTGTCCCTACCGACCACAGAGCGTAGGTGATGAGATCGTTGTTCTCGTAACGGGGGCCATAGGTAAACCGCATTCTTGGCGTGCCCAGACCCGGCAGAACGGCGATGAATTTGTTCATCAACGGGTCGATCGCCAAAGCCATCGCATGCCATCCGCGGGCAAAGACCAGCCATTGAACCAAAATCAAGATGACGAGCGGCGTGACTCTGGGTGTATCTGACCGCGGATACGTTCTCCAAAGTCGAAACGGACTCGTCACGCCGATCCAATACGTTTTGGCCAGCGACTTCAACGGATCGGCGAACCACTGAAACTCGAACAGCATGCACGATTTGCTGATCGCAGCGTCGCAAACGTTGTCCCAATCAAACTCCTCCCCGCATTCGGGGCAGCGGTTTGTCGTCAAGCCGACAAGTCGGTACGCGCAATTCGTACAGCACAAATCTTCAACGGGCAATTCAGCCACCTGCGTGTACCAAAGAAGTTTGAACCGTTCGTGGTTGGTGTCGATGGCATGCTTGCAAATGTTTCGCATGTCGATGTCAACGCCGCATTCCGGGCAGTGATCGGTGCCGTCCTCGTGAATGATGTACCCGCACGTCTGGCAACGCAGCAACTCGGGATCGACGGCGACGATCTGGTCGATCATCTCGCGCGTTGCGAGCGAAGTGCTTTCTGAGATGGGATGACTGATTTCGTTCAAGGCGGTCAAGACTCCGGGGCTCTTCAAGAAACACCGGCTTGCAAGAAGCCAGCGGGGCCCGGCACTTTTATATTTACATTGCGCATACACATTCTAGATGATGGGCGATGGCGATGCACGGTTTGTGCCATGAATTCAGGCCCAATTCTCTCAGATTCACCAATCACGAGGCGCGTTGTTGCTATACGGGAAGCGGGTACTTGGATTGTTCGCGGTCTGTGTGGAGATTGGAGACTGATGAGAAAACGAAGCGTAGTGAATGTTGGTGGGTTGTTGGTATTGGGTGGCTTGTTTGCGGGGTGCGCCCTGGATGCGCGGGTCGATTTGGCGGCGGCTGGCGCGATGGACCGGTTGGCTGGCTCGGTGGAGGGGGTGGTCAATGAATACCACGCCGAAATCGACAAAGCCGACGACGCGATGGAAGTGGCGGTGGTAGATGCGTATGTGGATCGCATTCGGCGCGACGTTGCCGACGATGGGGCGGTGGAGGCGCACAACGAGAAGTTTCGGTTGGCGATGAAGCGGGTTCGCGACGACCGCGCGGTAGAGTTCGACCGGTACCGGGCTGCGCTGGATAATGTCGATGTGATGCGCGAAGTGGCTCGGGGTCTGCGGCGCTTGGCCGCCGAAAGCATGTCGCTTGAAGATGATGCCCGTCGCTATCTGTTTTCACTTCTTGAAAGCGCTCAAGCCTCAAGCGCGACTCCGGCGTCATAGACGGCCGTTCAACACTGTAGGGTAAGGTTCTTTTTGGCACTGGGTAAATCGCTGGCGCGCGGTCGATGATCGCGCTTTTGGCGGATTGATTTTACGAAAGGGATTGTGATGAGTGCAGTCGAAGCGTTGGATGAATTGATTGAGCAGTTGGATGGAACGGATGTCTCGGCGGTAGAGGGAGACAGCCCCAAGCCGGCGGCTGACGCGATTGATCGGGTGTTGGGATCGCAACCACGCACGACGAACGTGCGAAGTTTGAAGGGAGACGAAACCATCGAAGCGTTTCGCCGGGAACTTGTGGACGGATTGATTCGCGTGGACACAGCCGGCAGGGCATTGCGCCTCTTGTCGCAGGTAGTTGGCGCGGTCCTCGCAGGCCGGGCGTGATCCGTTGTCATCGGGATTGTGGGAGTTAATGGGCGCGGGGCTGGCGGTGGTTGCGCCGCTGGTTGGCGTGCCGCTGACGGTGATGACGTTTTATCTAAAGGGTTTACGCGAACAACATGCCGGTCGGTTCTCCGATCTGGCCGAGCGCGTCAGCGCAACCGGTGAAGAGCTTCGCCGCGTTGTCGAAGATGTCGGCCAGATTCGGCGCGATTTTGCGACCAAAGAGGAATGGCTTCGGGAAACGATGTGGGCGCGGGGACGAATTGAAACGTTGAGTGCGGCGGTGATGCGCGCTGAGACGGAACTGGAATCGCAGGGCGGATTGATGGCAACGTCGGAGCGCACGCACCGGCTGGTCTCGGAGATGGCGAAGAAAATTGGAATGGGTGATGCGCGCCTGCAAGGGCGCGACGATGGGGAGTCGCGTTGATGGCAAATGGACGTACGGCTCGCCAGATCAAACTCGTGCGCAACGAAGTGCTCGTTGCGCTGAACATGCTATACCCAGCCGCACTGCAAGCCGATCAGCTGATGCGCAGCCTGCTCAGCGTGTTTCCGGAGATGGAGTGGGACCCGTTTCGTCGCGACCTCGCATACCTGTGCGAGAAGGGGTATGTGCAGCGGGTGGTATCGGACAACGAGTCGGAACCGAAGTTCACGCCGTGGCGGCAGCGATGGTTTCGTTTGACGAGCGCGGGCATGGAAGTAGCTGACCATGTCATCGGCGACCCGGCGCTGGATGAATGACCGTGGGCGCGACGAAGAAAACGGCAACCAAGAAACCGGTGCGGCGCAAGAAGTCTGCAAAGAAGAGAGTCGCCCCCAAGAAGAGCACCACGAGGGGTGCGGACGCGCAGGGCGATGTGACGGAAAACCCTTTGCAAATAGACGAGTATCGCCAACGTCTCGGCGCCGTCGGGCGCTTGATGCGGGCGGCGCTGGCCGACTTGGATACGGGTCAGCCGCCCGGTGATCGCCTCGGGCAAGGGGCATACTTGCAGGTCATGGGCCGGGCATTTGAAGTGCTTGACGGTCTGTCACAAACGGTTGAAGTTGACGACCTGGTAAAGATATCAAAGGTCGTCGCCGAGCAGCGCCGTGCGGAACTGAATCATCGCAAGTTGCAGTTGGCAGCCGACCTGACTACCGAACGGACGTGCGAGACGTCACGGTCGGCTGACGGTGAAAGCGGTGATACGGAGACTATCGAGCTACCGGAATCGTTTGGTGAAATCGTTCGGCAGATTTACGGAACGACATTAGCGGCGGATTTGAATGGCGCAGGCGAGGGGTGAATAATTTATGCCAGACCCGCGCCCGTCATTATCATTCAATCAACCCGCCCACGGTGTACTGCTGCTGGGGGCCCCTTGGGAATCTGCGCTTCCACGCTATCTGAGACAACTCCCAGACGCCTTCCGTGTTCGACCAATTTCTTTCGTTCCCTCGTCCACGCTCTACTTTGCTCATCAGCCCGCCTGCTTACATATACAAGTAATGCTGAGCGGATATCTTCCAGCGGCATCCCGGCTGCGACGGCACGCTCCATGAGCCACACTCGATCTCTTGCAAGCCCCCTCCTTGAAGGGTCCCTGAGAGCGTCTAACAGTTGTTCAGGAGGATGCTGCAGTTCGATTTTCTTAATCGCCCATTCCAAGTCAACAGAGGATATTCCGCATCGTGATTCCAACTCCATGCAATCCTTCAGTTCTTGGAGTATCGTTTGATCGCCTATATAGCTCAAAGTGCGAAAGACTGGATGATCAATTTCACCTTTCGCGCATGATTCCCAAAAACGTTGGCGAAGTCCATCTACCTCGTCAATACTGACTCGACGCCTTACGTTAACTTCCGCATAATCACGGACGTTCATGCGTTTGGCTTTCAGCAGAATATCAAGCAGCAAGTTCGTCTTGAGTTCTTCGTTGTCTGCGCATTCGATTGCCAACCCAACAAGGTAATCCGCATATATTCCGTCCCCCTCAATTGCAGTCTGTGCAATCACCTTGGCAAAATCATCGCGTTGCTTTCCATCAAGCGGAAGTTTCATGAGTTGAGTATGACTGCCCACCAGTCCAAGACGAATATCTGCACTGTCCTTTGCAGCATTCAACAAGAGATCAAAGAATCTATTCTCATTTGAGCGCCCAACAATGTTAGCTGCGGCTTGGCAAGCTTTTACCTGTCCACTGACATCGTTCTCTTCTCCAGCCGCTTTCGCATAGACTAAGCATTGGTTCAGGTCTTTCTTGCTTCTTCCGTGCTTGGATAGATTACTCAGGAGCGCCTTTCGGGCCTCCCCTTCAAGCATTCGTCCCTCCTGCGCGAACGCGTATTTTGGGCCGCTTGCCAAAAAACACAGTGCGATTGCTCTTAGTATCAGACTTAGTCTAGCGTTGATCATTGGTCCCTCTCCCGTTCCCGGACGGGTGGCCCTCCTATCGAGGTGATTCATTTACAAGCGGCGACGAGGCGGGCTTGTAAGCCGAATTTTGTTCGCGATTGCTCGCGGACAGTCATTCATCTAGGCCGACGGTTGCCTGTCGGCTCGAGCACCCTACCCGCGGCATTAACAGACGGGCCGCCTGATTGCCGCTGCTTGGGCTTGCTGGCGGTGGGGTTTACCCTGCCACGGTTGTCGCCAACCGTGCGGTGCGCTCTTACCGCACCATTTCAACCTTACCGGCCACCACTGATGTGATGACGTAGGCGGTATGTTTTCTGTGGCACTTTCCCTCGACTTGCGTCGGGTTGGCGTTACCAACCACCGTGCCCTGCCCAGTTCGGACTTTCCTCCGACAATTCAAATTGCCGGCGACTGCCACCGCCCGCCTCGTTGCCGTTGGGGATTGTAGCACGGATCGGGCTGATTGGATTCACATGGCACGGATTAACAGGTGCGGCAAGCCACACCCTACGTCGCTCATTCCCACGGCAGTAGGACTACGTTGCCTTTGACCTTTCGGTCTTCGATGTATTGGTGGGCTTTGCTGGCTTCGCGCAGGGGGAAGGTTCGGTCGAGGACGGGTTTGATCTTGCCGGCTTCGACGAGGGCGAAACCTTCGCGAAGTTCATTCATGCTGCCCATCATCGACCCGCGAAACTGGTATTGGTTGAAGATCATCATGGCGAAGTTGATTTCGTCTTTGACGCCACCGACCAAGCCGAAGTTCACGAGGATACCACCGGGGCGCATCGACATCAGGTTATCGTTTAGGATACCGCCACCGACGTTATCGATGACGACGTCTACCCCCTTGCCTTCGGACCACTCCAATACTTTTTCGCGGAAATTTTCTTTGCGGTGGTTGATGACCAGATCGGCACCGCAGTTTGTGGCGACTTCGATTTTGGAATCGTCACCGACGGTGGTAGCCACCTTTGCGCCAAGCGCCTTGGCCATTTGAATGCACATGCTACCGCTGCCGGACGCGCCGGCTTGGATGAGGACGTGCTGGTTGGGCTTTACTTCGCCGAGCGTCTTGACGGCATGGACAGCTGTAACGAGTACGAGTGGAAGCGTGGCGCACTGCTCTGCCAGCAGATTCGTTTTGTCGGTGATCAGGAAACACGTTGGCACGCACATGCACTGCGCGTATCCGCCCCAAAGGGTGGTGCCGGTGACGGTGTAACTCGGCGCGAAGTTTTCGGGTTGGTGGTTCCATTCAGAAGGGTCAATGGGAAATCCCGGCGCAACGATGACGCGGTCGCCGATTTTGAATGGCGAGTCGCTGTCATCAATTTGCATGATTTCGCCTACGACGTCAGCCCCCATGACGTGGGGAAGCGACGTTTGTTTCTGTACGCCACCCATGCGCAGGAACAAGTCGTATCGATTGATCCCGCAAGCCAGCACTTTGATGATGGCGTGATTCGGTTTGGGCAGAGGGTCGGGAGCGTCCTCGAACTTCAGGACTTCGGGACCTCCGAATTCGTGGATGATGGCGGCTTTCATTTCGTTGCTCTCACGTTGTTTGATGCGCGGGTGTTGGTTTGGGGCGTCGAATGTTGCGTGGAATCAACGCAGGTGTCGCGATCCGCATCATGGTGACCATTGCCATGGCGTACGCGGGCTCACTCAAATCCCTGCCGGCGCTATTCCAAGGCGTATATTATCAGACGATGTCGGCTTCGCGAGCGGCGGTGGTTGGGACACCCTCTGGCGGACTCGAACGTGCAGCGGTTCTTAATGGGCGGATGGCGCGGAAGGTCTGTCCGTGTTTTCAAGATGACTAATTGAACCACCCACTCGGGGGCTTTCCCGGACTTGCCTGATTGCCAAGGAGCGTCGGCGTTGCTTCATCGCAGTAGCATTTCATCGCGAACAGGGTTCCCGCGCAGTGGCTTGGAATTCCCGTGCCTTGTGATTACGGGCTTGTTTCTGGTGCTTGGATCGCTCACACCGTTTCAAGTTGATTTCGAATCGCTCCGATCGCTCCTTGCCGGAAACGGACTTTCATTCTGGTCAAAGTGCAACTTCGGTGACGCGTGCGTCAATCTGCTGATCTATGTTCCGTTCGGTGCAAGCCTGTTCGCGCTGATGCGTCATCGCTTCAAACGTAAAGCCGCATTCGTATTGACCGCAACTTGCAGCGCCGCGATGAGTCTGGGCTTGGAGCTGTGTCAGTTGATTCTCAAAGGGCGCTACGCGTCCTGGTGGGATGTGCTTTTCAATTCGGTGGGCGCGCTGATTGGCGCTATCCTCATGTCATTGCTTGCCCGTTCAATCGTACGCGGGCTGTTAAGGTTTCGACGATCGTTTCAGGATGCGCCGCTGCACGCAACCGAGGCGGTTGTGGTGTTCGCGCTGCTGACGATCTCGGTGGTACCGTTCGATTTTGTGACAACGACGAAGGGCCTGTATGCATCGATGCATGAATCGCGGATACCGATGGCCGCGGCTACTGTCGTGGGGCGGCCCATGCTTCTGCTCGAAGGTTCAAGCCGATCGTGGGAGGATATCGCGGCTGGCGACATGGGTTGGGCAGTCGCGTTTGCGGTGCTGGGATATGTGCTCGTTGTTCGCAATCGTCGCGAAGGCGCAAGGCTGTGTGATGCGGCTATCAGTTCGCTGGGGGCTGGTTTTCTGCTGGCGATCGTGCTTGAAGTCCTGCAGCTATTTGCCAGCGGCCATGTATTTGCTCTGCCAGACATCGCGATGCATGGAGCCGGTGTCTTCGTTGGGGTGATGTTGGGCGTCGTTCGGGATTGGCGGCGTGGTGGCGATACAGAGAATGCCTTCAATAATGCATTTCTGGCATTCGTCGTACTTGGACAGGTGCTGGCGATTCTGCTTCCGGCTTGGTTGAGGCTTCTCGGCGGTGTTGCGGGCCGGGGATTTGAATCGAGTGATTGGGTCCCGTTTGCAGATTTATTGGCGATGCCGTTTGCGTCTGCCGCGGCAGAGGTGATGGACGCGTGGTGCGTCTATGCGTTAATGATTATACCGGCATACATCTGGTGGAATCGTTTGATGCCGCAATGGGCGATGTCGCTATCGATTGGGTTGGCGATGACAGTCGCAGCCGTGGTGGGCGTGTCTGGCCCGGTTGATGGCGCGACCGGATTCTCGACGCAAGTGTTAGCCACCTTCGTCGCGGCGTACGGTACAATTCGATTCGTGCAATTCTTTAGCGATGACGCGTTGGGGGCTGTGCCTGTCACATTCGATTCTATGCTTTGTGCGTAGCATAAACGGCAAGCAGCAATTCCTTCCCTTGATTGATCTTGCGGTAACGACTAAAGAGTACATGTGCGGTGCGCCTGATGTCGAAACGCAGTCTTGTGTGTTTGATGGCAGCGTTGACCGTGACCGAGCAGCGTTGTCGGTGCAGAACCTTTTAAGCCAATGACTCTTTCCGGCAGGGGTTTCGTTCGTGTCGAATCGCGAGGTCAGACATCACTGCGGCTTGTTTGGGGTTTGGGGACACGAGCAAGCGGCGCTGGTGACGCAACTGGGTTTGTACGCCCAGCAGCATCGCGGGCAGGAGTCGGCCGGCATCTGCACGTCTGACGGTATCCGGATGCGCCGCCACGTCGGGATGGGCCTCGTCAACGAAGTTTTCTCGCCATCCATTCTTGAACGAATCAACCTCCCCAATGCCATCGGACATGTGCGTTATTCGACCAGCGGTTCAAGCTGCGAGATGAACGCTCAACCGCTTAGCTTTCGATTCGCAGGTGGGCAGGTGGCGCTGGCCCACAATGGCACGCTGACCAACGCCCGCGACCTTCGTCACGAATGTGAACAGCGCGGGCAAATCTTTCAAACCACCAGCGATACGGAAGTCATCGTGCATATGCTGGCTGAGAAAGCCTGCCGCGAAGATCCGGACGGATTGGCCCATGTGCTGGGGCGGCTGGAAGGGGCATATAGCCTGCTGTTCTTGTTTCTCGACCGGTTGGTGGCGGTGCGCGATCCGATGGGGTTTCGGCCATTGTGTCTGGGGCGAACGCCATCGGGTGCGATCGTAGCTGCTTCAGAAACTTGTGCTTTGGATATTCTTGATGCGGAGTACATTCGTGATGTCGAACCAGGCGAAATCGTCACGATCGATGCGTCGGGCGTGCACAGTCAGCGATTCGGGCCCGAGTCGCCTTCGCGCGGTGGAGCGTGTGTTTTCGAGCATGTGTACTTTGCCGACCCCGCAAGCAACATTTTCGGCGAAAACGTGCATCGCGTTCGCGAAGAATCGGGCAGAGTGCTGGCGAAAGAAGCTCCGGTCGATGCCGATATTGTGATTCCGATCCCGAACTGTGCCCGATGTGCCGCGATTGGATACGCAGCCGAGTCCGGGTTGCCGCTGGGACGCGGGTTTACAACGAGTCACTATGCGGGCAGGTCGTTTATCATGCCCGATCAGTTGCAGCGCGACTTGGCTGTCAAGTTGAAGCTGAACGTGATCAAGGAGGCGGTTCGCGGAAAGCGATTGGTGGTGGTTGAAGATTCGGTGGTGCGCGGTACGACGACTCGTGGCAAGCTAGACGCCTTGCGAAAAGCCGGCGCGACCGAGATCCATCTGCGGGTGGCTAGCCCACCACTTCGATACGCATGCTTTCATGGCATCGATTTCCCCGATCCATCGAAGCTGGTGGCGACGAATCGCGATGTCAGACAGATTGCGGACTTCCTTGGCGTCGATTCCCTTCACTATCTCTCCTTGGATTCGCTTCTTGGGTGCGTGAAGGGTGATCCACAGCACTACTGTACGGCGTGTTTTTCTGGCGATTATCCCGTGACAGTCACTGTCGGGTTGATGACAGGGCGACATTCGGGAGTGTCTGACAGGCTTCCGACAGGCTGACCGCCAGCACGGATGGGTGAATCCTTGGCCAAGAAATCCAAAACATCACAACTGACCTACAAAGACTCGGGCGTGGATATTGAAGCCAACGCCCAGTGGGTGCAGCGCATCGGTTCGCTGATGAAATCGACGTATGGTCCCCGGGTAATGTCGCGGGCGAATGCGTTTGCGGGGATGTTTCGTCTCGATTTCGATGAAGTGTTATTCCGCCGGAACTACCGTCAGCCAGTGCTTGTGGGCTGTGCTGATGGCGTCGGCAGCAAGGTGCTCCTAGCCGCAGAGATGGGCGATTTTTCAACTGTGGGGATCGATCTGGTGGCGATGAACGTCAACGATCTGATTACCTGCGGGGCTGAGCCACTGTTTTTCTTGGATTACCTGGGTGTCAACGCAATCAAGCCGGATGAGATGGTTTCGATCATGGAGGGGATCGCCGAAGGGTGTCGCCAGGCGAGTTGTTCGCTGCTGGGCGGCGAGACGGCTGAACTGCCGGCTGTCTATGAACCGGGGATCGTTGAGTTGGCCGGTTTTTCGGTGGGCGTGGTCGAACTGCCGCGTGCGGTCGAACCCGATCGCGTGGAAGCCGGCGACGTGATCATTGGATTACCGTCGTCGGGGATTCATTCAAACGGTTATTCGCTGGTGCGCAAGGTCATCAAATCCAAACGACTGAAACTTTCGCGCGAGTATGACGAACTCAGTGAGACGTTGGGTGAAGCAGTACTGCGGCCGACACGCATCTATGTCAATGCGGTGCAGACGCTACTGCGTGGATACAAACGAAAACGGGTCGTCAGCGCGATGGCCCACATCACCGGTGGCGGATTGGAAGAAAACATCGAGCGCATACTCCCGAAGAATTGCAGCGCCATCATTCAAACCAAGAAGTGGAACCCCCCGCCAATCTTCCCATTCCTGCAAAAGCACGGGGTCAGTAAGAAAGAGATGTACAAGGTGTTCAACATGGGCATCGGATATGTACTAATCGTTCGCAAGGCATTCACGGAAGGCGTGATGCGCCGCCTGAAGCGTTCGGGTGAAGCACCAATCGCGATCGGAAAGATTACCAAGGGTCGCGGGAGAATAGTCCTAGAATAGGGTTTGCCGTGCGACCATTTCGTGTTCTGCATTTTAACCAAGCGGTTTGCAGGGCGGCCTCTACCTCGGCGCAAATCTGGGTTTTGAAGTGGGCGAGCAAAAGGATCAATTCAAATATCCGCCTTATCTAATGCGTCGTCGCAGGCGCTTTTTGCCGTACATGTTTGTTCTAGGGGCGATCGTGTTGTCGTCGATTGTGCTAGGACTGTTTGGTGTCACCCATTATCGTTATGAGCTTGTCGGCAATCTGGGTGCACCAATCATTGTTTGGGCAGTGTTCATCCTTCTTTTTCTAGACAAGCGGCGCATCAAGGCGCGCATCAAAGCGTGCGGGTACATGGTGTGTGTCGAATGCGGTTATGAATTGACCGGCTTGGGTAATAGTGGGCGATGTCCTGAGTGTGGCACGCCATTTGAAGAAGAATCGCTCCGCAAGACTTGGCGTCGCTGCGAAGATTCCTATTTCTAGATTCTTTGCGATACTAAACTGAAAAGCGCAACAAAAAACAATCGGCAGCGCCTGCGTAAACGCAATATGCTGCCGATTGATCTGAGTGGCTGACATGTGTCAGGCATTTGGGCGACAGGTCCGAGGTGTTACACCCCTTCTTTGCGCATCGAACACGTTCCCGATACGTTTTCTGTGACCTGTCCGATGAACCCCGTCACCGACACGTCCGAGTACGGAACCGTAATCGTGACGCTTACTGTCGGGTTGCCCGGTGTGTCTTCGGTGACCGAGAGCATCCCGCCCGTAAAGGCGACGCCGCCAGCCGTCATGATCTCAGAGATTCGCTGATAAACCGGGCTGCTCGACGAGCTGTATGGCTTCGCCGTCGATTGCAGAACCGCCATTCGGCAACCTTCCCTCGCCGCGTGCTGCGCCGTCTGGCGGACCCGGAACAATTGTCCGAACTCCATGATGCCAAACAAGATCGCCAGCAAAACCGGTGTGACCACCGCGAATTCGACAAGCGCCGCCCCTCGTCTGCGGGTACCTGTGCCTGACCGCTTCAATCCCATTACTCGTCGCATTAGATCACCCACCAATTACAGACATGACCCGCCAGTACAATCAACGATCCTGCCGTCAGCGGCACTCCGTACGGAAGCAGCTGAGACGAATCACCAAAACTCTTAGCCGAGCCGAATTCACCAAACATCGTGTCGGGCGATTGCATCTTGGTCCAAATGACGTTCATGTTGGCCAACGCATGCTGCGTGCGACCCGTCGACATGATCATCAGAACAGCCACACCGCCACCGATCATCGCGCCGAGCGCGAACGAAACCAACGTCATGTAAGGTCCGAACCAGACACCAATGGCGGCCATCAACTTCACGTCGCCAGCGCCCATACCATGCATCAGCCACGGAACGATCAAGACGCCGAAACCAACCAATAATCCGAGCGCGCCACTACCGACACCGGCCAAGCCAAAGAACCATCCTTGAACAGCAAAACCGATCAAGATCAGCGCGACGTTCAGCCAATTCGGAACTTTGCGTTGCGCGTAATCAATCCAGGACGCAAGTAGAACGCCCGGAACCAAAACCAGACATGTTACCAACCAGAAGGGTTCCATGGTGTGACCTTTCATGAAAGACTGTCGTTTTGAAATGCTCGAACATCTGGCGACGTTCGTATGCAATCCGGTACAAACTTGTCCCCTCCGGATTCCATCCTCAACTGAGGTCATTCGTCAACAAGGGATGAGCACCACCGTGATAGTCGATGCCCCAAGTACCCCCTGAAGCGCGCGGCCGCCCCCGACAGCTCTCGCCGCCGGGGGCTCCGCACAAATCGCTTACATGGCGTTGCCGACTGCAGTAAACGCAGCCGAAGCCTTTGTTCCGATGGCCTTCACCGCCGTAATACATACGACGATAATGAGCGCCAACATGACTGCGTACTCAGTGGCCGTCGGGCCATCTTCGCTACGCAGGAAGTCTTTTGCACGACGCATAATTGCATTCTTCATACCGATTTCTCCCTTACTGCTGCTTCCCGATCCTGACTCTTGCAGGACCGAAAAATGGTTCGCATAGTGGCCCGTCCGTTCGCCAGTACGCATCATTTTCCTCCGAACCTCCTAAGGGTCTCGGTATAGCCCGCCATCCGTAGCCGGCAAAGCTCTCTCATGTCGCATGCATCAGGCGAATCCATCGCCCACCCGCATTCGACAAGCTAAACCTATGAAACAGAATTGCTGCACGCAAACGAATAGCAAAAGAATTTTTGTGACGCACTGTGACACTAAATCCGTGATAACTATTGGACCCAATGACAGTGCGCCCCAAAGTTATCGGCGAACCTCCGCAACATGGGGCCTTTGCAGAGACCTCTTCTAGCCCTCGCAGAGGGGCGTCGCTTGACTCGGTAACCGGACGTTCGCTTAATGGATTCAACAGGAGCCCGCCAGCATCAAATCGTCCTGCTGCGGGCAAAGACGGTTGCTGATCGTTATGACGAATATCGCCAACAATCCCCCGCCGATAACGTCGGCAAGAAAGTGCCAACCAGTTGTCAGCGTAGCTACCACGATCAAGGAGTTGATCACCAAACCGAATGCAAACCAACCGCGATGCTTTCGCACGGCATAGGCAAGTAGTATCGCCCATGTCGTGTGAAACGACGGGAATGTTACCAAGCCCGTCGGAAACGCCACATGAAGCGCGTCGGTACCACGCAGCGCTTCGAGTTGACCAAGATAGAGTGCTTGCATGGGCGTCATTTCGTAACCATATTGCGCAAACGGACCAGCGGCTGGCATGAGCAAAAACGAGAGAAGCAGGATCGGCTCGCAGATCATAAAACCGATCACAAAGCGATTCAACGACAACCGGTCGCGCTTCATCGACAACAAAAGCAGCACCAGAAACGTCTGCACGATGATGCCGTCATACAGGACTGCGAGGACGTTTCGAACGAACGGAACGCTATCGGAAAAGGCTTTTATGTCGGCAACGCAGAATCCGAGACTAGCGTCGATATTGGCCAACCAGTCGTCAACCAACACCCCACCGTGTGTACCGACTGCGTAAAGCGCATGAATTTCGCTTATCCCAGACGATGCCACCCAGGCCAGCGCGCAAAAGAACATGCCCACGCGCGTCCACTTTTGATATGTGCAGAACATGCCAGCGCCCGCGAGGATGATGATCGTGGGGAGCGGTGCCCACCAAACTTGGGCGAACGTGACCCGTGATGGGAGGCTGCTAAAGGCCCATAAGTTTAGGGCAACTGCGATCGCGAGAATGAACGCTTTTGCGCGGGTGGCTGGTTCGCGCAGCATGGGCGTTGCCGGTGCGTCGTACTCTAGTCTTGGCAGGGCTGGTGCGTTTATGTTGCTCAAGATGATGTCCGTGTCGTGTGCTTCTTGTAATTGTTCAGTCCCCCACCCTAAAGGGCGGGGCACCCGTTCGTTAATCAATTCCCCACCCTTAAAAGAGTGGGCCACCCATTAGTCACAATGGGCGCGGGTTTTCCCCTGACGATGCATTCAAGCATACGTTTCAGTGTTGATAACGTCGTCGGAAGGGTGGGCGGGCGAATCGACATCGACCCGAAATTCAAAGTGTGTCCTGTAACTTGCGCCGCGATTGGCGAGAGTTAGCGGACGTTGAAATACTTCGCCTCGGGATGATGGCACACCAGTGCGGTCGTGGTCTGTTCAGGTTCGAGTTGGAACTCGTTGGAGATGGTCACGCCGATTTGTTTCGGGTTAAGCAGCGGCCACAGTTTGAGCTGATCGTCGAGACGCGGGCAGGCTGGGTACCCGAAGCTGTAACGACTGCCCTGGTATTTCTGTTGCAACAGGCGCGGAATCTCGCGGGCATCGTTATCGGCGATGCCGAGTTTAACGCGAATTTGTTTGTGGACGTACTCAGCCAGCGCTTCGGCTGTCTCGACACCGAGGCCATGCAGGTGTAAATAGTCGCGATAACGGTCGTCGTTGAACCATTCCAACGCTACGTCGGTCACTTGCGGGCCAACGGTCACGACCGAAAACGCCACCACATCCATCTCGCCACTGGAAGTCGGCCTGAAGAAGTCGCTCAAACACCAATACGGACTCTTTCGCTGTCGGGGAAAGTCAAATCGGCACAGTTCGCGATCGTGTTTATTTGGATCGAACACAATCAGCGAGTCACCTTCCGACATGCAGGGCCAAAAGCCATACACAGCTTTGGGGCTTAGAATGTTTTCCGACTCGCACTGCGCCACGAGGTCACGATAGATCGCCCGAACTTCTGTCTTGACGTATTGGTCGTGTTCCTCGCGCGTCATTTTGCCGCGCTGGTACTGCCACTGCACGCCAAATAACATTTTCTCATTCATGTATGCCAGCACATTTTTAAGGGGGATTTGCTCGATGAGCTTCGCCCCCCAGAACGGTGGTTCGGGGATCGCCACGTCGCGGGCGATCGTCGAATGGGCTGGCGTTGGTGTATCTAAGACGCGCGCAGGTTTCTCTTCGGATTTGACGGGCGCTTTTTGGGTCGGTGCACTTGAGCCCACCAACTCGCCAGACATGATGCGATTCATCAGGTTCAAGCCCTCAAACGCATCCTTCGCATAATGCAGCGAGCCTTTGTATGTAGGCGTCAAATCAACTTCGACGTACTTGCGCGTAAGCGCTGCACCACCGAGAATGACGACCGGTGACATTCCGCGCTCGTTAAGCACTTCCAGATTCTCTTTCATCACGACCGTGGACTTAACGAGCAAGCCGCTCATGCCGATGGCGTCGGCTTTGTGTTCTTCCCAGGCGCTGATGATCGCGGAGATCGGTTGCTTGATGCCCAAGTTCACAACGGTATAGCCGTTGTTCGACAGGATGATATCAACGAGGTTCTTACCAATGTCGTGAACGTCGCCGCGTACCGTCGCCAGAATGACGGTGCCCTTCGATTCGCTGTCGAGCTTGTCCATAAACGGTTCGAGAATCGCGACAGCCGCTTTCATCGTTTCTGCCGACTGCAAGACAAACGGTAGCTGCATCTGCCCAGCCCCGAACAGGTCGCCGACCGTTTTCATGCCATCTAGCAGAATGTCGTTGATGATGTCGAGCGGGGTATAAGTCGTCATCGCCGCGGTCAGGTCGGATTCCAACCCAACCCGATCGCCATCGATGATCCGCAGCTTCAAACGTTCCTCGATGGTGGTGGGCTTTTCCTTCTTTTCAGCCGCAATGGTGTCAGCATCGGTGAACATCCCGATCAATGCCATCAGCGGGTCGTAACCCTCTTTTCGCCGGTCGTAGATCAGATCCTCTGCCGCTTTCTTTTGTTGGTCGTCAATCTTGTAATACGGCAAAATTCCCGTCGCATGAACGATCGCCGCGTCCAACCCGACCTCGCGGGCGTGGTGCAGAAAAACACTATTGAGCACCCTGCGTACTGGCGGCTTTAATCCGAAACTCACGTTACTCAGACCGAGGATCGCGTGGCAATCGGGCATCACTTCTTTGATTTTGCGAATGCCTTCGATCGTTTCCAAACCGAGCTTGCGATCAGCCTCGCTGCCCGTTGCCAACGTGAACGTCAGGGCGTCAAAGATCAGGTCGCTCGCTCGAATACCGTGGCGCTTCGTGACGAGGTCGTGAATGCGCTGGGCGATTTCAAGTTTGCGGTCGGCGGTCTTGGCCATTCCCTCTTCGTCGATGGTCAGTGCAACGAGTGCCGAGCCATGACGCTTGGCCAACCGGCAAATGTCATCGAGCTTGTCTTCGCCATCTTCGAGGTTGATCGAGTTGATGATGCACTTACCGCCTGCCAATTTCAAAGCCGCTTCGATGACGGGAACTTCGGTGCTGTCGATCATCAGCGGGACGGTCACTTCACCGACCGTTCGTTTGAGCAGGCTCGTCATGTCAGCCACTTCGTCGCGACCGACATACGCGGTGCAAACGTCGAGAACATGGCTGCCCTGCTTCACCTGTTGGCGGCCAACTTGGATCATTCCGTCCAAGTCGTTGGCAGCGAGCAACTCCTTAAATTTGCGTGAACCGTTGGCGTTGGTTCGTTCGCCGACACTCAGTAAAGCGTTGTCCTGCCTGAAGTTGACGGCTTGATAAAGGCTTGAACATGACGGCTCAAGAACCGCATCGCGCGCCTTAGGCTTTCGGCCTTTCATGGCCTCGACGACGGCTTGCAGGTGCTCGGGTGTGGTACCGCAGCATCCACCGACTAACCCGACACCGTCATCCTCGACGAACTCGACGAGCCACTTGGCCATCTCTTTCGGCGTCAACGGGAAGTGCGGTTTACTATCGACCAATTCGGGCAAACCTGCATTGGGTTGTATAAGAATGGGGCGCGTCGATTGCGTAGAAAGAACGCGCACATGCTCGCTCATTTCCTGCGGTCCGGTCGCGCAATTCATCCCGATGACTTTGACCTGCGGATAGGCATCCAGCGCTACGATCGCGGCGAGTGTTTCGGTGCCGACGAGCATCGTACCGGTGGTCTCTACTGTGAACGTGCAAATAATCGGTACTTCGATGCCGGCTTGCTCCATCGCATCCGTGCAGGCGACCACCACACATTTGGTTTGCAAAATATCCTGGCAAGTCTCGATCAAGAAAGCATCGACTTTGCCCTTGATCAACCCCTTGGCTTGCTCGGTGTAGCTCGAGAGCATTTCGTCCCAGGTGATTTGACCGAGAGTAACCAGCTTGGTGCCCGGCCCCATCGAGCCGATGACGAATCGCGGTTTATCGGGCGTGGCATATTTATCGCAGGCTTGGCGCGCGATCTGTGCTGCCCGTTCGTTGATTTCCTGCGTCTGCCCACCAAGATCGAAATCGTCGAGAACGTGGCGACTTGCGCCAAAGGTGTTCGTCATCACCGCGTCGCTGCCGACGGCGAGAAATTTCTCGTGAATTGAACCGATCGCGTCGGGCCGGGTGAGGTTCAGGATCTCGCAACAGTTCTCAAGGTTGTTGTAGTCAGACAACGTGAGATCGAGCGAGTGGAGCGTTGTTCCCATCGCCCCGTCGAAAACGAGAATGCGATCTTGGATGGCTTCGAGAAATTGCGACATGAGGGGGCTTTTCCGGTTCAGTTTGAAAAGTAATGATATCGGCTTTGATGGTGGCTGAGCCGAACCCAATTCCGTAGACTGTAGCATGCAAAAACGGTTTTAAGTAGTGCGGGAATAGAAACTTGAGTGAATCAGATTCATCCACAATACCGGATGAAACAACCAAGCCACGTCGCGTAACCGGTTTCGGGCGGTTGTTGCTGCTTGTTGGCTCGATCGGTCCCTTAGGGCACGCGCCGGCATCGGGAACGGTGGCTGTTGCCGTCGCAGGCATACCGCTTTGCTGGTTGATGCGGACCTATCTGGATGCGACGTGGTATGCGGTGGTTACCGTTGTGTTTGCGATTGCTTCAATGGCGCTGCATCAGGTTGGCGATCGCATTTTAGGCGAATCGGACAGTCGCAAGCTGGTCTGGGACGAGTTAGCCGGTTTCTTTGTGGCGATGGCCTACGCGCCTTTGACGTGGAAAGCGATGGTGGTCGGGTTTTTTCTGGAGCGATTCATCGACATCGTCAAAGTTCCACCAGCCAACATCATCGACAAGAAGATGCACAACGGAGTGGGAGTGGTACTCGATGATATCGTCGCCGGAATCTACACAGCGTTGATTCTTTGGTTGGCGCAAGGCTGGCTAGTGTAGGCCCACGCGTCATTGTGCGGGTTGCCTACCACCGTCATTCCCGCGAACGCGGGAATCCACTAGCCTGTTTAGCCCGCAGTGGCAGATGGCGACTTTCTTCCAAAGACGATTCGCCACAGAATAAAGACCGCAAACATCGCCCCCAGCCCGACAAGCGCGACATTTTTCTTGAACCAGCTTTCATCGGATGGGCATATCACGCCGGCTATTTCCAAGGTGGTGCCGTCCTCAAATCCAACGGTCACGGTGCGTCGTTCACATGCCCCCCGCCACAACCGATCGATATTCACCTTGAAATCTCGGGTTTGCCCACGCCCAATCGCCTTCAACGGCTGCTCGACGCTGAATTCAATAATCCCTGGTTCGAGCGGTTGGCCTTCGCCCCAGTTACCGGTCATGTTGGAGCGAACCCAACCCTTCGGCGGGGTGACGGTTTTGCCATAGAAATGATCCACCACCAACGACGTGATCCGTTTGTCCGAGTGGTTGGTCACCGTCCAAACGTAATCAAAGCGATTCTCTTCAGAGCGTTTTCCTTCGACCGAGATATCAGTTGCCTGGGCGTGTGATGGTGGAATCGCTGCACATATAAACAGCGCCAAAGCCATCCGCACCGGTAACAGGCTTCGCCGCCGTCGTTCTTGGTATTGGTTGTCAAAACACATGGTCAATCTTTTGATCCCAAGTTTGAAGTGCTGCCCTCGTTCAATTCCGCATCACCGTATTTCCACTCCGCCGACATGATATTCTCGACCGCAACATTGCGACACCTTGAACCTCATACAATCGTTGTTGCACCACAAATCCCAGCCTATGATGGCCGCGTGAACGTCTTACGCGAACTGGTCCGAAATGGTATTGTCAGCCTCGTCCTCGGGGGTATCTGCCTGTTGGAATGGGCACCCACATCGACAGCCGCGGCTGCGATCTTGGTGCTCTGGCTTCCCGGTGCGTCGATCGTTCGGGCCATCGCCCGGCTCGACGACATTCCGGGCCGGCGGACCGTCATCGTCGCGGCATCAATGTCGCTGGTCATCTTTCCACTGAGTTGGTTCTGGCGAATTTCCAATTCGACGCTACAGGTTACCGCGTTTGTCTGCGCACTGAACATCCTGCTTGCGCTGGTCGCATACTTGGTTAGAACAAGTAACCCCGAAAACCCCGCCAGTGATTCGCCTGCGTCGAACGGACCGAGCGGTTTTACGCGATGGATGCTGGCCGGCATGTGTGTTTGGATCGCGATCTGTGTATTGGGGTCGTTCTGGATTCCGACCGCATTTCATCGGGTCGCAGCCAACGGTGCGCACGACTATGTGAAACACCACGCGATCGTCTTCTCACTCAACGAACACCCCCTGCCGCTACACAACGTGTTCAACAATCTCGATCCCGAAACGCCCTATTTTTACTACGAATACCACTACCTGTTGGCGGCATCGATACGTTCGATGGCTGGTTTGAACATCTCGATTGCGTTCGCGTTGGGGCTCGTCAGCGCGGTGCTGGCTGTCGTGGTGATTCGGCTGACGTTTTGGATATCGCTTAACTTCACCAAGACGACTGGTGGCGCGCTTCTTTCCGCAGCGTGCGTGAGCGTGCTCGGTGGTTGGGACATCGTACCGGTTTTAATCAACGTGTTTCGTGGCCAATCCATGCCGGTGATTCTCGACTCATGGTGTCCGGTCGCATGGCGGATTCACAATGTGGCGACACAGTTCTATTGGTGCCCGCAACACGTCGCTGCGGTTTGCACGTTGATGTTGACGGCGTATTGGTTGACGCATGCGCCGAAAGGAAAATGGTGGCTGATCGTCGGGCCATGCTTGGGCGCATCGGTCTTTGGCGCAAGTGTTTACATCGCGATCCCCGTGTTCCTGGCGACCGCAGTATTCTGCCTGCATTCATGGTGGCGGGCTGACAGCGGGCGCAGCCAGTATGCAGGCGCGGTGATCTTGATCGCGGCGATCGGTGCGGTGTTAATGTTGCAGCAGGCGTTCGGATACCAGGAGATGGCCAGCCGCTTCGACGGCGGACTCACGTTTGCTTGGGAGCGATTCCCATTGGCGGTATTCGGAAGAATCCTCGCGTCCGGGCCGCTGGCCAACTACCTCGACGCATGGTGGCTTGCCATCGTTGACTTCGGAATACCAGCCGTCGCCCTTGTACTGATCAGTCGAAACGCCTGGCAGCGGGCGTGGAGCCAAGCCGGCGTGCGGCTTCTGATTATCGCCGGCGGGATCGGGTTCGTCGCGATGTTCACCGTACGCAGCAGCGTCAATCCGATCGACTACGGATTCCGTGTGTCGATCATGCCGACGATGATCGTCGCGGCGATACTCGCTGGCAGCCTGTTGCGTACCGATTGGATTCGGCCATCACTTCGGAAAGCACGCATGCCATTGCTGATTCTCGGCACGCTGCTGTCGTTACCGGTCGGGTTATTCGAAGCACCGTTGTCGGCAGCGAGAAGCCTACTGCAAGAGGCGGTCGATCGCGAGGATGCCGGGGCATATCGATTCCTGCGTGAAGAGACGCCTCGCAACGCAGTTGTGCAAGCCGCCCCGACGGCAGAACGCGTGACTCTGCCGCAAATCATAAGCCGCCAAATCGGCGCTTCCGATGCGGGTAATTGGCACGTACGCGTGTTTTGGCCGCCCGACACCGAGCGGCTTTATCGTGCAGTCGAGCTGGCCGATACGGCATACCGCGCTTCCGAAGCCAAGACCGCCCGCGAGGCGCTTTTGGCATTGCGGGTGACCCATGTCCTGGTTGGGACCGTTGAGGCGTCGAGATTTGGACCGATGCCGCAGTTCAAGAACGTCGCATATTTTGAGCAAGTCTACTCCGATGACCACGCCCAGGTGTATCGCTTGACGGGGCCAGATAATTGACGCGAGAATGATTCGCCGGAAAGCGAATTTCCCCTATCATCAAGGCGAATATGAGCAAACAAAAAGCAACCAACATCACCCGCCATGCCGGCGCGACCACCCGCAGCGATCGAAGCCAACTGTTGGGCCAACGTGGATGCCTTGTGTGGCTGACGGGCTTAAGTGGTTCGGGCAAGAGCACGATTGCTTTTGAGTTAGAGCGACTCCTGATCGAGCGTGGCCGCGCAGCCTATGTGCTCGACGGCGACAACGTTCGGCATGGACTCAACAGTAACCTTGGTTTCTCCGACGAAGATCGCGCCGAAAACATTCGCCGCATCGCGGAAGTCGGGGCACTTTTCGTCGATGCGGGGATTATCACCATTACCGCATTCATCAGCCCGTTTCAAAAGGACCGCGCCCAAGCCCGTGATCGGCTGGCTGACGGTGAGTTTTTCGAGGTTTGGATCAATACGCCGCTGGAAATTTGCGAACAGCGCGACCCCAAAGGCCTGTACAAGAAGGCGCGGGCTGGCGAAATCACCGATTTCACCGGCATCGATTCGCCTTACGAAGCGCCGGCAGACCCCGAATTGACCATCGCCAACGATCAGGGTTCAGCCAAGGATGCGGCAGAGCAAATCCTCAAACGGCTCGAAGCGAGCGATTGCCTGCGAGCCGGTTCAGCGTGATTCGACGATCGAATGTTGCGACCTTCCGTGTCGTCCGATAACGCGAAGACCACTACAAAAAAAGAGGATTCGAGCTCGCCGTGACCCGAATCCTCGCGTCAGGTTGTCCGTCCGCCAGGACGTAGACCCACAACCTGACCCCCAAGCTATCGCCTAGCAAATCAGGTCACTTTAGTTAGCCACGTTGTCCGAACTAGCGGTTTTTCGCAGCGAGGAACAGGTCGCGGTCGTCGGGCGTAGCACTCGGTGATATGGTGTCGCCCATGAAATGGCGTTTACTCAACAATTTCAGTCTTGTTGTGCTGCTCGCGACCGTGGGTTTGCGTCCCCTTGTCTCCGAATCGTTTCACACGTCGAACGGTGCCAGTGAACTTGCGGCTGAACTCCATGATCCGGTCACCTGGCACACGCTCATCATCAACATCGCAATATTTGGCGTTTCATTGTTGGTCGCATGTCGAAGCCGATTTGTTAAGGGCGTTCGGATCAAGCGATGTGGTATCGAAGCCGGCGCATTGCTGCTGCTCGTCGCATCCATCACTGCCTGCTGGAATGCGGCAGAACAGCGACCGGCGCGACTGGCTGCCATCGACCTGTTGGGCGCATTAGCGCTAACCTGGAGCCTTGTTCAACTGCTCGAGTTTCAATGGCAGCGGTTGTTGACGCTTTCGGTGATCCTCGCAAGCGGATTGATCAACGTCGCCGAAACATTCGACCAGTCGTTCTACACCATGCGCGAAACGCAGAAGCAATACGAGCAGGATCGCGAATCCATCTGGGCCGAAAAAGGAGTCGCGTTGGATTCGCCGCAAGTCACGATGTTCGAAAACCGAATGCGATCCCGAGAAGCCACCGGCTACTTTTCGCACAGCAACATCTTCGGCGGATACATGTTGTTGGTGTTGTTTGCGGCGATTGGGATGTCACTTTTCGCCCTGCGGATTCGCCCGCCCGACGGAGGCGTCGGGTTGATGGTCACCTACGCGGTATTCGCTTGTGCGGCTGGTCTTGCGGTCTATTTGTCGAACGGTTTGGGGCCGCTGATTTCGGGCGCTTTGATGCTCGTGCTCTTGGCGGTTGTGCTTTCCCGCATGAATTGGTGGTCAAAACATCGCGGGCGGGTTTTTCTTTGTTCCGTGTGGTTGGTGATGTTCGTGGCCATCGGAGTCGCACTGTATGGCACAACCACCAATAGCCTGCCGGGCATGTCGCTGGATTTCCGTTGGCAGTACTGGACCGCATCGAGCCAGATGTTTCAGGACCACTGGCAAACCGGCGTCGGGCCCGAAAACTTTGGCGATGCCTACCTTCAATACAAGACGATCGGTAACTCTGAGGAAGTCAAGAACCCCCATAGCCCACTGGTTCAGTTTGCGACGGAGTATGGCTTCCTGGGTTTGATCGGGTTTGTCCTTCTGCTGGCCGGCGGGGCGAAGGCGTACGCAAACACCATGATCGACGCCGACCAAGAACAGGGCATTCAGCGAAATGACGCCGAGGGTCATTCGATAGTGACACCATATGTCACTATCCTCGTGTTCATTACGCTTATCATGTTTGTATGTCGCCACGCCATGTTGCCAAGCCAGGATTCGGCATTTGTGGCATGGTCACTGATCATGGCAATGCCAGCATGGATTCTCGTTCATGGTGTAGGCGTACTGCTTGCAGCGCGGACAGAGGGCTTTTGGGCAGCTTCGGGTCGCAGCATGGCGCTGTCGCGCGGGATGCCGGCAATTGGTTTCGGATTGGCCGCATTTCTGCTGCAGGATACGATCAATTTTGCGTTTTTCGTTCCCGGATCGCGGACGACGTTGGCTGCCATGTTCGCGCTTGCGATTGCCCGAGTCAGTAATGCCGACGAGTCGAACAGCCCCGTTGAACAGGGGAAAAGCAGGCAAGAATTTGCTGGCTTGGGGGTGCTGCTGCCTTTGGTTTTCGTCTTTGGTTGGTCGATTTACGAATCCACATCCGTCATTTCTGCAGAGAAGGCTCTTCGAGAAGCCCGCAATCTTCATGCAGCTGGCCGAGCGACGGAATCAATCAACGAGCAATACCTCGAAGCGCGGCGACTCGATTCGCTCGATGCCGAAATACCCAAGGAGCACGCGCGATGGCTAACCCGGTCGGCTAACAATGGCGCACTTACGGCTTCGCAGGTTTCGACCGATTTGGCCAACGCTCTCGACGCGATCAACGAGGCCGTCAAGCGAGCTCCGACCAAGCACAGTTTCTACCGATTGAAATCGCAGATTCACTTGTTGCGCCATCAAATTGGTATTGCAAGTGAAGCCACCCAAGCCGTCGAAGCGATGCGCACAGCCATAACCCTCTACCCGTCACGACCGACGAGCTACATCGAGCTGGCTGACTGCCTCGCTGAAGTGGCGACCTGCGAAGCCTTGAAGGAAGCGTTAGAGCACCTCCGACATGCCGTCGATTTGGACGACGAACGACCCCAATGGGAAGAAGTCCGTCGACTCAGCCCTCGAGTCAAAGGGGAAATTGACATGCGAAAAAATCGCATCGCCGCGATGATCGACGAGCGGGAATGTGGCAAGCTCGGGCAGTAGCCCTATTTAATCGCTTTCGGGAAGCAAGTCAGAAAGCGATCAAGATGCCCCTTGGCGATGAATGTATCGACGGCTTCCACCGTCAATTCGTGGTCCATCCCCCACACGCTGCAACGATGATCTGCCCCCTTAACGTCCATCTGGATTTGCAAAACATTTTCAACCATCAGTGCAAATGGCAGCCGCGATTGCCAGTAAGCCGACAGGTGGTTGACCCCGGGCCCGCCGACGCTGATGGTGGGCGTCTGGTGCAGATCGGTGGAGTTTAAGTACCAGATGTCGCTGAGAATAACGATGTCGGGTTCGCTATCGAGGCGTTTCAGCAGTGTTTGATAGGCAATCTGCCGGATCCGGTCGGCCAGCGGGCGATCCATCCGCTCAGCTTTCAGGCACGCGCCGGTTACGATGAACATCATGTCCCTGCTTTCGATCGACTCCATGAATTGAGTATATCCACCTCGACCAATCTGGAACAATTCAACTGGCCAGGCCACCCGCAGACGGCTATAAAGCATTCCGCATTAGGATTTTAATCGGCCTACGTTTTTCAACTGAGACAGTGCAAAAGACGATCAGCAAATTGCCTGGGAGTGAGGACATCGAGACGGGTTCCGCAAACCAGCAGGCGTTCGCGTCAGAAGCTGACGGGCAATACGTTCATACTCTGCGCGAACTGATCGATCCGGCGACTTTGTCGTCATTGCGTAAGTCGTTTTCAAATTTATGCGGCGCCAGGCTTGCATTCTTCGATGTAGACGGCGAACGGCTGGATGTCGTCAGCAAGAAGGAATCCGCTGGCATTGTCACATCGGAAAGCGTGGGTTTCAATGCACCGGTTGCTTGGCGCTCGTTTCAGCTTGGAAGCGTCGGTATTCTCGACCCCGATCCCAACGAGCAGACCCAGAATTTCGCCGTCCTCATTGCCAACATTTTGAGCGTATTCTGTCGCCAGGAAGCGAAGATTCGTCGGCGCGTCGGCGAACTGTCCACGATTTATGGACTTGGCGTCTTGTTCGCCCATACACAGGACTTCGACGCGGCGCTCAATATCACCGCCCAGCGCGTTTGCAACCTCATGCACGTTAAAGCCGCCTCGATCCGTCTCCTCGATGAGGCGACCGGCGAACTTGTCATCTCGGGATCGCACAACATCGGTAGCGACTATCTCAACAAGGGACGCATTCGACTTGGTGAGAATCCCATCGATCAAGCTGCCTTCAGCGGCCAAGTGGTTTACATCGAAGACGCCCGCACCGATCCGCGAGTTCGGTTCCGCGAACACGCCAAGAAAGAAGGAATGGTCAGCGGTTTATGCTGCCCCATGAGTTACCGCGGAAAAACCGTCGGCGTGCTTCGGATATACAGCAAGATTCGCCGGCGGTTCAGCACGTTCGATGTTGAACTCCTGCAGGCCATTTCGTCGTTGGCTGCTGGTGCGATCGTCAGTACCAGGCTCTCTGCAGAAGCGAGGGTGGCTGAGCGGTACGCCAGGCACATCCGCCAAGCCGGACAAATTCAGCGCCGGATGATCCCCCGAACCATGCCCATTCATTCGCGCGTGGAATTCGGGCATGTGTATCAACCGTCGTTCGATGTCGGAGGCGACTTTTTTGACTTCCTCGATCTTCCAGAAGGCAACGTCGGTATCGCGATTGCAGATGTTGTCGGTAAAGGCCTGCCCGGTGCGCTGATGATGGCCTCCGTGCGCTCGGCGCTACGGGCGCATGCACAAAGCATCTTCGACATCGACGACATAGTTGGCAGGGTCAATCGCCACATGTGTCGCGATACGCTGGTTTCAGAATTCGCGACTTTGTTTTATGGCGTTCTTTCGCCTGACGGGAAGCGTTTCACGTTCTGCAACGCGGGCCACAACCCGCCGATTTTGGTACGTGGCAATCGCGTCAAGGAGCTTGACGCTGGCGGCTTGGTGATTGGCGTGTTGCCTGAATCCACCTATGACAAAGATGTCGTCGATCTCAAGAGTGGCGACATACTCGTATTCTATACCGACGGTGTGACCGAATCCGTCAACTACGATGACGAGCTGTATGGATTCGATCGCATGTGCGAATCGATCTTCAAACACCGTCACCTGGAAGTGGCGACCATGACGCAGCAATTGCTGTGGGATGTGCGCCGGTTTGCAGGGTTGGCAGATCAAGCAGACGACATCACGCTTGTCGTCGCGAAAGTGCGATAGCGGCAGTATCTTTATACTGACACAATGTGGCATTTTCTGAATAACATTTCCCACTAACCGTAAGCCGAGAACGCACAATCCAGGTTTTTGGTGCGTCGTGGGAGCAGTTTCGACCATTGCCGCTGCATTTCTCTCTCGCGGGTAAATTATCCATGGCGAACGCTTCTTACGACACCAAGAATGCCGGTTCTGGATTCCCGGTAGGCATAAGCGCGCCAAGTCAAATAGTGATTGTTCCGCGATTCTTTAGCATCAATTCAAAAGAAATCGATCAACTTCAAATCGACGGCTGCCGACAAAACACCTACGTGTAAACCCTGCCTGATTAGTCGGGGCAATCAGTCAGTTGCACGTCCTCTGGAGTCAGGGTCGCCAAGTCCGGCAACTGTTTAGGGTCGGGATGTCGGTTCGGCGGTTCTTAAAGAATGGAACATGGAGGTTCCACCTTGTGTTCAGTGTGCGCGCAACGTAGGGCGAGTTGATTGGATTGCTTACTAATCTTTGGATCAGAGGAATCGAGTAATGGCCCGAAAAATCCCAGTACTACTTGTAGATGAACCGACCCTTTGCCAGCAGACCATGGCGCTCTTCGCCAACAGTCGCTTTGACTTGCACTGCTTTGAATCGGTTGACGGTGCAAACGGCACGCTTGTTGCGTCGCGTTTCGAGGTTGCTGTCGTCGATCTGCGTGCGACGATGTCCGACGGAAAATCATTCGTCGAGCATGTCATCGATACCGTCCCACGCATCCGCTGCATTGCCGTTGTCGAACGACCCGACATTGCGTCAGTGCAGATGGCGATGAAACTCGGCTGCAAGGGGTATCTCGCTAAGCCGGTGTCGGCTGAATCTATTCTGAAAGCGGTCAATGACGTTGCCCAAAGTTCAGGGCTTCTCACGCTTAGCGAAACCGAATTGCAGAAGCGCCTCTCGCGGTTGCTTCGCGCCCAGCGACTCCGCCAAGAGTTGACGTTGACCGAGATGGCCAACAGCATCGGCTTGTCCAAAGCCCAGTTGTCGCAGATCGAACTTGGCAAAAGCTGGCCAAGTTTCCCGACACTGAAGCGAATCACCGACGCGCTCGATCAGCCATTCTCTGAATTGTTCAAAGCCATCGAGCAAGCGTAGATTACGAGGGAACCAACCGCGCGACGCGTTCGGGCCAGCGGTATTGCGCGACCCAAACTACAAATCCAAAATCACGCCTCAAGCTATTGGGGCGTGATTTTTTTCTGCGCGCGGGGTTTCGAATTGACGGCGAATACTATCACTGTGAATCCAGCCATGCTTCGATGTCTTCGACTATGGCGCTAGGGTGTCGATCTGTTGTGGTGATCGCGACGTGGGCGAGATCGGCGTAGACTGGGGATCGCTTTTCGAGAACTTGGCGCACTTCTTCAAGTCCGCCAGCCGCAAGATTCGGTCGCTGATCGACACTTTTCTTGTCGGATGAAATGCGTTTCCAGAGCGATTCGGCGTCGGCTTGCAGCCAAACGACGGTGCCGTATTTGCGAAGGGCGCTTCGGTTGGCTTTTGATTCGACCGCCCCACCGCCAACGCTGATAATGCGCCCCTTTGACTTGGTTGCGAGCTTGATCGCTGTTTCTTCCAGCTTTCGAAACGCTGGCTCCCCGCCAGTTGCAAAGATCTCTGCGATGGACTTGCCGGCTTGGTGAACAATGAGTTCATCGGTGTCAATAAATGGCAAGTAGTTTCGCTCGGCCAGCAAGCGTCCCACCGTTGTCTTGCCGCAACCGCGATATCCAATTAGCACAACGTTCATTGGCGATCTTTCGGATTGGTAGCGACATCCACATCGAGGGCTTGTTGCGCGACTTGCTGAAGCATCGAAATGTCTGGCTCGGTATCTGTCCAGATTCTGTATTGTGCGGCGGCTTGGTGAATAAACATTTCCAACCCGCCAACAGTTTGGCAACCAGCCACCCGCGCGGCCTGAATGAGCGCCGTATCTTGCGGGCGATAAACTGTATCGAACACAACAGTGGATGGCTGGAGCGAACCAGCAGGCATCGGCGAACTGTCGATGTCGGGCGTCATGCCAACACTGGTACAGTTGATGATTAGATCAGCACCAACCTTGGTGCGATCTTCCCAGGGCAAAGCCTTGCAATCGAATTCGTCAGCCAACTTAGCGGCTCGGTCGACCGACCGGTTAAAGATAGTGACGTTCGTTTTACAGTCTACCAGTGCTGCGACAGCCGCCCGAGCCACCCCACCAGCACCAAGAACTGTCACGCACTTACTTCGCAGTGCGGCGGGACCTAGATCCGCACGCAAGCGAAGCGCTTCAAGAATGCCGAAATAGTCCGTATTGAATCCGCGATACTCACCGCCGACCAGGTGAAGCGTATTGACGGCACCAATGCGCCGCGCGGCATCGTCGGCGCGATCGCCAAGCCATCGGCACAACGACTCTTTGTGGGGTATCGTCACGCTAAACCCGGTTGCATGAAGCCATGACTTTCGCTGGCAACCTTCAAGGAACCGAAGCAACTCATCCTCAGATTCAATCAATAAGGGGATATAAACGCCGTCGAATCGGGATTGCTCAAACTGGGCATTGAATAGTGCGGGTGACAATGAATGCCCGACAGGCGACCCGATGACCCCAAAGAACTTCGTTTCGGCGGTGATGCGTTCCCAGTGGTAAGTCTCAAGCATTTCGCGGATGGAAAGTTGCCCCGGCGCGACGGCAGTTGTCTCGGTGGCAGAACAGAACGATCCAAACGCCCCGACTTTAGCCGCGAGTATTCGGGACATCAGCCCTCGCTCCCCCATACAAATCATGATTCGCTTACCGGGACGAGCAGCCAGCGCCTCCAGGGCGTCGAAATTCTGGCAGATGTCATCGCACTGCCACGCTATCTTGACGACATCAGGGCAGCATTCATTTTTCTCCATTTCCTCAATCAAATCAGACAAATCCTTGGGGATATGATCGAAGTCATGGTAGGAAAGGATGTTATGACGATGATCGATGGGTGCTGATTCGTATTGGCGACCGTGCTCGATGTCAATCAAATTGCTGGGTATCGAATTCAGGAGGGTTAATTGGTCGCTGGCTGGTTGCTCGAAGCACCCGCCTTGATCCTTTGAGCGGCATGTTGCGATTGTTGGCCACGACTGGCCAGCGGCAAGCTTACGGGCAAGCTCGATCGCATCCTTGGACATGAGGTCCAGCCGCAGTTCGAGCCAAACGGCCGACGTTTGTGGAATGCTTGAAACGAGGCCGATGAGATGGCCGGCGCTTTCAGCTGAAACAGAACAAATGAGGTTCGTCATGCGCATGACTCAAACACACGGAGGCTTAACCAAGTCGCGTGGTTCAGACCCCCCAGACTCCCCATGTGCGCAGTGTGACAGGTGGCCGACAGCGGTTTGGGTGTCCTATGTCTACGTTCGCAATATATCTCGACTGCAGGAATGAAGGGCCTTAAAACTTGTGTAGTCAATAGTTTAGCGTCTGGCATGGTTGGCATGCCGATGTCTGACACTGAGGGTGCTGCGACTATCGGTTTGCACCCATTCCAATGCGGGCCAATTCTTGGTTGATTTGCATTTAGTTGCTTCAGGGGCACAGGTTTCTGGGTTGTTCTATTGCGCATCGGAGTCAGTGTATCCGAGCATCGCGGCGATGCGATCAAAATCGTCCAGCGAATAGTAGTCTATAATGATCTTGCCCCGGTGCGCTCCACGGCCTGTTTTTATTGTAACTTTAGTTTTTACAGTGTGCTGCAATTTTCCTTCAATGTCCGCCAGATGCTGTGATGGACGCAGTGCGTCCGGGATTGGGCCTTCTGCCATAGTAGTATTCGGTGTCGAAACTTTCACTGATTTGACCAGAGCCTCAACTGCTCGCACAGAGAGTCCCTGAGTGATGGCCCGCTTTGCGTAGTCAATCTGGCATTCAGGATCTTTCGCACCGAGTAATGCGCGAGCGTGCCCCATGCTGAGCTGGCCGGATTCCAGTAATTTGGCGACAGGTTGAGAGAGGTCTAAGAGTCGCAGGTAATTCGCAACAGTGCTCCTGTCTTCCCCAAGCCGACGGCTCGCCTCGTCAGCGGAATAGCCGGTTCTGTCGCAATAAACACGATATGCCCGCGCTCGATCGATGGCGTTAAGGTCTTCGCGCTGAATATTCTCGACCAGCGCAATTTCCATTGAGGTCTGGGAATCGATTGATTTTACGATGACTGGTACGGTTTCGATACCGGCGGCTTTGGCTGCACGTAACCGCCTTTCTCCGGCAATCAATTCATATTGTTCTTCTGTAGCGGCTTCGCCCGGTTCACTTCGGAGTCGTACCAGAAGTGGTTGAAGGATGCCGGACTCAGAGATTGAGCGGGCCAGCCCACTGATAGAAACTGGATTGAACAGTCGTCGTGGCTGATTTCTGTTTGGTACGATTGACTCTACAGGGATATTGAGAATGCGGGGCTCGCCAGAGGTAGACTCGTGCTCGGCGCGGACCGCATCCAATTGCGCGAGGCGACCTACGATGCTTGTTGGCTTTTGGGATTGCGTATCCTCATCAATTGATATTCGCTTTGGCTGCGTTGATGAAGGCGACGACTGCGAGTTTGTTTTCTCGGGGCTTGGGAGTTCCTCGATGAGGCTGGAGCTGATTAGGGAGTTCAACCCCCGCCCCAATCGGTTTGGTTTCTTTGCCATTTGAGCGGCTCCATCCTCTCCTTGGTTGAAAACGTGGAAACCGTTCCACGTGGAACGCTCGGTTTAAGCTATCGCGAGGCTCCGGATGTGTAAAGCATAATCGTGATCGATAGGCTGGTGTATTGGGCTGATTCATGGCCAGGGGCAATGACAGCCCAAGCGTCCTTCTCAGAACGTATTCTTAGGGCAAATGGAAGCACGCCTGTTTCACGTGAAACAGCCCCAGGAATTATCTCGTTCGCACTGAATGTTGATTGAGCCCAAATGCAGAGCATGCCTATAACGTCCGATAATACTGAGTGGGCGGCGTCAAACGCCTTCAGCAAAACCTTGAGACAACCCGGGCTGATGAGAATGGTTTCTGATGCAGATTAGTGCGTGTGCAAAACCAACTGACCCATTGGTGAATGGTCAGCAAATGCAGGTTTGGGGGCACGGGTCTTGGCGGTTGCGGCCAATGAGAATCTTGGGACAATGCTGCGGTCAAAACACTAGGGACCATTTCAAAATGAAGCTATCAGAGATTCTTTCGCCCGCCTGCATTCGCGTGCCGATGCTGTCCACTGAGAAAACTGACGCTATTGGTGAATTGGTTGACGTGCTTGCTGATTGCGGGAAGCTTGGTGATCGTGATGCCGTCTTGCGTGCTGTCTTGGATCGGGAGGAAACGAGGTCCACAGGGATCGGTTTTGGGTTGGCTGTCCCGCACGGAAAATCAAAAGCATGTCCCGGATTGGTTATGGCTTTGGGACTACCGAAGAGTCCCATCGAATTTGAAAGCAGCGATGGCGAACCTGTCGAAGTGATAGCCTTGCTGGCGAGTCCGCCCGACAAGACCGGTCCGCACATTCAAGCCCTTGCCCGCATTTCGCGGCTTATGCTGGTGGGAAAATTTCGCAAAGAGGTATTGGCGGCTCAGTCGGCTGACGAGGCCTATTCAATCCTCGTAAGGCACGAAAACGACCAATAATGACCAACAGTGATGGAAGTTATCGGACGTTACTTAGATTGAGTGCGCATCGTTTGGACGTGCGCACCCCAGAATCGGGTCAATGGAGCATGCACGGTCTGATTTAGTTGGTCAGATGGTTCGGGCGGTTGGAAACTAAATTGTGCGTCTAACCTGAGCGTCAATTTGCCTTACGCGTCGATCTTGCCTTAAGCGTCGATACTTTCGACACGCACGCGAAGGTAACCTTGGCGATGTCCTTGTTTGCGGCGGTAATTCTTTCGGCGACGGAATTTGACGACCGTAATCTTGTCACCTTTGAGTTCGGAATCGATAGAAGCGGTGACCTTGGCGCCTTCAACGTAAGGCGCGCCGACCTTCACGTCCCCACCGTCGCTTACCAGCAGAACTCTGTCGAGCGTAAGCGACGTTGCATCCTCTGCGACATCCTGGAGTTGAAGATCAAGACGGGTGCCTGGTTCAACACGGTACTGATGAGCACCATTTTCAATGATCGCGTACACGGTAAATCCTCCAAAGATGCGCAGTCCAGGGTGTGAGCTGCGGTTCGACTCTTCAAAAACTGCCAGCCGCGCATCGTCGCCTAAAGCGAGCCTTTCGTCAAGTCAACTACTGAAGGTTTTGGAACGGGCGTAAGATGTTCTGACATAAAGCTTTAAGGTCAGCTGCCACTGTGCGGTGTCATGTCCTATTGCCCCGAACGGCTGGTCGATTCACAGATGAGCAAAGTGCCACTTAGGATGGTCAGTTTCTATCCGTAATCGTCCGGGCACAAGTGCCAATGTGGTGTTGAACGGTCAGGAAAACCACAAGAACAGGAACCAATGCGACTAAACTGGCGGCGACAACCAGATTCATCCAGCTGCCTCCGGTGGCTTGGTACATGCGAAGACCTAGGGCAACGGTGTATGTCCGGAAGTCCGAGAGGTAGATGAGCGGTTTCTGGAAATCCTGCCAGTGATAAACAAAGCTCAGTAGGGCAACGGTGGCCACTGCGGGCTTGGCCATGGGCATTATCACTCGGGTCAGAATAACCCAATGTGATGCACCATCCAACTTCGCAGCATCATCATAATCACGCGAAATCGTACGGAAGAATTGCCAGAACAAAAACACATTGAATGCTCCACCGCCAAGCCAAGCCGGAACGATCAAGGGTTTGTAGGTATTGACCCAGCCCAGGGATGAAAACAGGATGAATTGCGGGATCAGAAGCATCTGTGCAGGAATAACAAGTGATGCCAGTAGGAGAAGAACGCACAAACGCTTTCGCCTCCAGGTCAATCTCGCAAAAGCGTAGCCAGCCATCGCGCTGGTCAGCACTGCCCCCGTCGTAGCGATGATCGCGATGACGGTTGAATTCAGCATAAATCGCAGAAAGGGAAGTCGCTTTATTGCATCGTAGAAGTTAGACCATTCCATGTGGTCAGGGAGAAAGTTGGCTGGAAATGTATAGATTGCTTCGACGGGGCTCAGAGCAACGGAAATCGCAACAGCCAACGGGATGGCCAACAAAGCTGAGAAACACAAGAGTACGATATGCCGAACCACCGGACGCGAATATCTAGCTTTCATAGTGCACCCACTTCCTGCTTGTGCCTACAGCACTGAGCGAACCGATAAGCAAGATTAGGAAAAGCACGCAGGCAATCGCCGACGCATAACCAAGGCGATAGGGCGGCTCAAATGCGCAACGGTAAACATAAAGTACAACAAACAGTAAGCCGTCATTTTGTGCGCGATTGTACAGTAGGTATGAATAGTTAAATGATTGCATCGTCGCAACGAATCCGGTGACGAGCGTGAAGAGGATTGCGGGCGTCAATTGCGGAAGCGTTATGTGAAGGAATCGCTGTTTCGCATCCGCGCCGTCAAGCAGTGATGCAAGACGCGTTTCCGAGTCAACGCCCTGGAGTGCTGCGAGGAAGATGAATACCGATCCGCCAGCAGTCCAAGCGTGAATGCAAATAAGGGCGGGCTTGCACCATGCTTCTGACGTAAGCCATCCGGGAACTTTCCAGGCGTCAGTTCCGCCGGCGACGAAGAGCCTTATGACTGGATCAAGAAACTCGTACGCATGTTTCAAAGTGACATTTACTGGTCCGAACGTCGGATTAAAGATCCAACTCCAAATGAGAATTGTTGCGACGCCTCCGAGCACATGCGGTAAATATACCATCGCGCGGTATGTACCGACGTACTTAAGCGGAGTGTTCAATAGTAACGCCAGACACATAGCCACCAACATGTTCAAGGGAGCAGCGAAAACCGCAAAAACCAGCGAGTTCTCCATGGACCGATAGAACTGCGCGTCACCGTTTGGGCTATTGCGCAGAGACCGATTTCCTTGCTCCAATTGGTTTGAGCCAGTCATACTATTACTACCCAAGAGTTCTTTATAGTTTCGAGTACTGACCCATTCGACATCGGTGATGTCAACGCCATCCCAATGAAGAAACGACAGCGCAATCGAAACGAGTAGTGGAACTAAGACGAGAATCAGGGTGCCGACGAGCCAAGGCAAGATGAGCGCGCTGCCGGAACCGCCGCTTAGCGCCTTCTTCCGACTAGTCATTGCCTATTCCACTTTCAAGATGAGATTGCTCGCCAGTCAATCTAGCGGCGGATTGGTATTGGAATACCTGCATGCGGATTCTCTAGTCTTTGGTTGTCGGGTGCTTTGAGTGCGGCGATGCGAACGGAGCGATGGCAGGATCTTTGAGAAGCGACTGAAGGAAGTCGGGAATGCTTGCTGTAGAATCCGGTTTAAGGATGGTTTCCAATTTTCGATTGATAGCCAGATCAACTTGGCGAAAGCGGTCTGTTTGTGGTTCGGGCATGCTGTATTCAAGGGCTTTGACAAATCGCTGAAGCATTTCTTCCGAATGATTGTTTGAAAGCGAAGCGCGCTCCGAATTCCGAGCCGGCAGTGCTCGGGCAGACCTTGTCAAAATGCGCTGCCCCTCGGACGAACATACAAAGGAAACAAACTCAATGGCGTCAACCCTCGACTGATTCGAAAGCCTTTTGCTAGCTGCAATGCCATCCCATGTCACTCGCGTGAATCTTCCGGCGTTACCACGCGGTATATTGGCTACGCCGTAGTCGTTGGCGAGATTGGAGGCATTGAGGAATGGAATGAACCAGGGGCCATTAATGCACATTGCGGTGCGACCAGTGAGGAACCCGACATCTTGCAAGATTTGTGCCGTTTCGTGCGGTTGCGGGGCATAGCGTCCGGGGCCGCATCTCATTGCGCGGTAAAATTCCAGCGCCTTTACTGCGGCATCATCGGAAAGCACCCAGTGCTCACCCGATTCATTAAGGACGTTCGCACCGAACGACCAGAGAAACGGAAGGTAGTACACCCATCTGGGCTGCCAGAATCCGAACTGATCGAGGTGGTCGTCATCATCTAAATCGAAGGTCAATGCCCGGGCAGTCGCGGCAAATTCGTCCATCGACCAATCGTGCGATGGGAACGGAACCTCCATGTTGCGAAATACCGATGCCTTTCGAAAGCATTTCTTGTTGTAATAGATAAGTAGATTTCCACCTGTAACCGGCACGCCTTTTTGCAATTGACCAACTCGATACATGTTGCAGGCTACCGGATCCAAGTCTTCGAGTTCAATTCCGTTGTCGAGGTTGCCCGGCAATTGAACGAACTGGTCGGCCAGCGCCAGAAACGAACTGGCTTGAACCAACGCGATATGTGGCTCTACTTTTGCAAGGTACTGTTGGCGTAGTTTGCGATCGTACAAACCATACCAGCCAACAACATACTCTTGGTTGATGTCTATATCGGGATGATGATCTTCAAACGCCTCTATTAGCTCTCTCCAAACTTGATAGTCCTGGTAGGTACCAAAATGACTGAAGCGGAGCGTCGAGGTATCTTGAGAGCTGGGATAGTAATGGCGAACAGTATCTAGAAATAGCCAAGACAGGACGGCTGGTATGGCGATAACCAAAAGTACGGACCGCACGGCAGGCTCCTAGATTGGTCTATGAGAACCTGCCGACGATATATTGCTGCTGACACAAAAACCACTGGTAATGGCTTCATGCGCTATGAATTGGGGAGCATACCCTAAGCAAGGTAGATTTTCGTATCGGAATCGAGAGAGACCAATGAGAGTTCGCCGTCGGATTTTTCGATGCGGAGTCGGCGAAGCCAATAGCGATCTTGCTCGCCATGTGCGTACCAACTTCCCGTCGGGGCGTCGAGAATTTCTACGAGCTTCCCGCTGTACTCCTGTACCCACGGGCCTTCGCGACGGTTGATGGTTTGAACCACCCTAATCTGCTGGCCGGGTTCCAGTTGTGAGAGTGTTTGCGACATCCCAACTCCTCCATTGGTTGTTTTGATTCTAAACGTTACGATCGGGCGACTCACACAGCTTGTTTGCCAATGAAGCCAAGTCAGAGAATTCGCCGAGCATTGGAATGTCGTTCGGGCGAGCTTGCCCGTAACGATTGATCCAAATGAAGTCGAATCCCAGGTCAGCAGCCGGAGCTGCGTCATGGAACAGGCTTTGCGCGACGTGCAGGATTCCGTCCTTTGGAATCCCCGATTGCTCAACTGCTCGAAGGAAATGGGCGTGAGACGGCTTGTACGAGCGCACATCTTCGGCGGTGATGATCAAATCGAAATCGACCTGCAAGTGTTTGTTGGTTTCGGCGAAGAGGTCGACGTCAATGTTTGAAAGTATGCCCAGCATGTACTGCGATTTGAGCAGTTTCAGGTTGGCGACAGTGTCGTCAAACGGCGCCCAATTCACCAGATCACGCGAAAAGAGGTCGGCGTCGTTGTCGGGCAGAGGCCAATGATGCAGACTGGCTAGGGATTGGAGCGTTAGCCGCTGAATCTTCGCGTACGGTTGCCATGCCTGCTGCTCAAAGGTCGCTTCTGTACGCACATATTCCTGTACCAGATTGCCTAGATCATCTCTTGCCACGCCTTGAATAGACAGCAGCGAGTTGCGCAAACCCGCCTCCCAATCCACCAAAGTTCCGTAGCAGTCGAACGTGATGAGCTTGTACTTGTTGGGCTTCAATTCGGTCATTTGAACTGTGGTGTCCGGTCCAAAACGCGGAAGATCTACAACCTCGCAACTATGACGAGAATGGACGCTCAACGCAATGGCACGCATCGACACATCCGCTTCTGCGGGCTAAATTCATGTCTATGACGGTGGATCACTCAAAGACTGGACGGGAAGGACTGATAGCAGAGTCTTGCAGCACTGGACTACTGATTGATGACTGTTTCCTGAAGCATCAAACGGGGGCAAAGCATCCCGAACGCCCTGAAAGACTGAGAGCGATCTCGAAAGCCCTGGTTGAATCGGGAATTGGCGAAACCTGCACGAAGCTACCAGTGCGGAAAGCGACGGTGGATCAGGTCCTGGCTGTTCACACTCAAGAGTATCTAAAGCGGTTTCGTCAAGCATGCGAACGTGGGGATCGATACATTGATGCGGTGGATAGCGCGATCTGCCCAGACAGCTATCAGGTGGCGATGTTGGCTGCCGGGTCGACTATTGAGGCGGTCGATCAGGTTCAGAATGGGCAGCTTCAAAACGCATTTTGTGCGGTCAGGCCGCCCGGTCACCACTGCGAACGGGGTGAGTCGATGGGGTTTTGCCTGCTGGCAAATGCCGCGATCGCCGCGACCCATTTGCTAAATCAACAGGGCGTCGCCCGTGTAGCGATCGTCGACTGGGACGTTCATCACGGAAACGGTACCCAACATATCTTCGAAGAGTCAGCCGATGTCTTGGTTTGCAACGTTCATGGCCACCCAGATCACGTCTATCCCGGTACCGGATATGCGCATGAATCTGGAAAGGGAAACGGCAAGGGTGCGACGCTGAATGTTCCGCTTTTGCCGGGAAGTGGTGATGGAGAATACCGCGCAGCGTTTGAGAACCAGATACTTCCTCGGCTTGAGGACTTCAAACCGGAATTCGTAATCATCTCAGCCGGTTTCGATGCCCACGCTCTCGATCCGCTGGCACCGCTCAATCTGAAAACCGAGTCGTTCGGATGGATGACAGAATGCGTGATGGATGTTGCTCGGCAGTTCGCCCAAGGGAGACTCGTTAGCCTTTTAGAGGGTGGATACGACTTAACAGCTCTGTCTGAAAGCGTCTGTCAACACGTCCAAACGCTTCAGAATCACAGTCAATAACGACCGACACTTCATGCCAGAGACTGACATATCGCCGTTCTAGGCTCTCAGAGTGGGTCTTGTGTCAGACGGAACTCTACAGGCTCCGAGGTGTGCCAATTGGTGCTGGCCCGCGCTTGGGTTGTGAAAATATTGAGTCCATAGCCGCGAATACCGCAGTGCGAATTGATCGATACCTGAAAGAGTCTGGGAATATCTTTGGCATTGGAGTGCTCGCGATGGCTCGTGGTGAACACATGGCTGGAAATCGGAGTGGGTTTTTAGGCTCGCTGGTGTACGGAGTTTGTGGTGTGATTGGTGTCGGGATCCTCTGTGCAACGGGCGTCGCGATGTACGGAATGGACATCGTCGACCGGAAGTTTGACCGGGTTGTCGAGACCGGAACCGAGGTGTTGCGGTCGATCCCCGAAATTCGGGAGTCGCTTCCACCGGTCCTCGCAGACGCACTGGATGACCGCCGGGCTCCAGAGTACCGCGAGCATATTGAGGTTTCGGCAAAAATCGATCCGACAGATAGGCGTCACGGCACTTCGGGTATTGTGATCGAAGCCAAGAATAATGGCGACGAAGTCGTCACGATGCTGGCTGTCCGCGTCAACATCGAAGATGAACGAGGCCGCCTTGTTCGTTCGGAATCGGCATACTTAGCCACCCCATTCGCGCTCGAGGGAGAATGGGCAGGCCCGATCTTGTCAGATTCTACGCGGCAGTATGCGATGCGTGTGAGGTCACAGAAGCAGCCGCTATCTGCAACTGTTGAGATCTGTGATGTACGCGTCTGGCGGACAGGTTCGGAGAAGGCGATTGCGGCGAGGTGAGATACCGACACTTTATCGCGGTGATTGTCGCGGGTTGTTCGTCATGGGTGTTTTACCCACTGTATTTTGATTTGTGCCGTTTGTCGGTCAAAGAGGCTGGTGTTTTCTTCCGCAGTGACTTTGCTGCTATGTCCGACATTAATGGCGTTTTCAGCACCAAGGATGCTGTGACGCTGTCGGACACACGCTCAGTTGGAGCATTTCATACATAGAAGTTGCTTAGCATTTGTCGGTTCGGCAATTGGGCCATGTCTCCATTGTCTGACAATCAACTGTGCCAAGAAATGCTGGGTCCTGTCTGCGGAAAGTGTGTGACATTTGCCTAGGCATTCGTTGGGTGCGGCTCGAAAAGGGCGAGGTACTCGAGGTTGCCTTTTCGCCCAACAATGGGGCTTTGAGTTGTCGCGGTAGGAACGAAGTTGGCTTCTGCAAGTCGGTCGAAAACGGATTGCAGGATGCGGGGGGCATCTTCGGGTGATAGGACGCCTTTGTTGAGCTGAGATCGTTCGGCTTCATAGTGCGGTTTGATGAGGCTGACTATGCGGCCACCAGAGCTGAGAAGACGTTTGGCGGCTTGCAATATCAAGTGTTGACGTGTCCAGGCGACATCAATCACGACAAGATCAACGGACTCGGGTAATTCGACGTGGAGGGCATTGGTGCGCTCCATAACGACTACGCGTTCGTCTTTACGCAGCTTCCATTCAAGGACGCCATACCCAGTATCAATTGCATAAATCTTTTTGGCGCCGAACTTTAGGAGGCAATCCGTGAATCCCCCGGTATTGCAGCCCAGGTCTGCGCAGGTGTATCCTGCGGGGTCAATTTCAAACTCTGCAAGGGCGGCATGAAGCTTAGCGCCGGCCCGTGAAACATACGCAGGGGATGAGGAGCTTTGGTTGTCTGAACTCATATCAAGCTGGTCCCGGTAGACCGGCTGGAGTGGCTGTGGAAGCTGACTGGGTGTCGGTCGTGTCGGACACTGGCACAAAAAAACGCACCCCTATGACAGGTGCGTTTGGTTTCAGGTGATGATCTGTTTTGGAACGAGGGGCAAGATGCAATTCGAAGCGTTCCTACTCGCAACCATGCGCCGAACGACCGCGGACGAATCAGGCTTAACTTCCTGATTTGACGTCATTTAGCTTACGGGCTAACCGTGATTTCTTGCGGGCGGCAGTGTTCTTATGCATGGTGCTGGTCATGGACGCCTGATCGAGAACCTTGGTGACCTTTTGATATTCAGATTCGGCAGTTGCCGCGTCGTTTGCGCGGATAGCCTCTTCAAACTTGCGAATCTGGGTTCTGATCGCCGACTTGCGTGAGACGTTCTGTGCGCGTCTTACGGTGTTCTGTCGGACTCTCTTCTTTGAGGATGCTGAGTTGGCCACTTCGATATTCTCCAAAACTAGCTGTTTAGCAGCAGGATTCTGTCGCCTGCCGGATTAATGCCTACAGATTTGATGTAGCTCTTAACACCTGTGAATTCAAGTTCACAGGCTGTTTTCAAAGGGGAATCTAGCTTAAGCCTTCGATGCGACTGCGAACATCGCGGTAATTATAATCGACCTGTAATAACTTTCCATAGGTCTTCTTGGCTTCGGCGGCGTCTTTATTGTCTTCCTGCGACCGGCCCAGCCAATAGTTCAATTCTTTGGCCATATCGTCGTCAGTCAGTTCATAATCCTCGATCGCGTCGCTGAGAATGCTGGCGGCTTGTGCGAAGAGATTCTTCTGAAAAAAGCACCTGCCCAGATACAGAGAGCACGAATGGCGGGCTTTGGGGTCAGATCGGGCTTGCTGGAGCAGGGGGATGGCCTCGTCGAACTTGCTGAGCTGGAACAGGCGGCGGGCATATTCATATTTCAGCCGCAAATCGGTTGGGTACTTTGACACCCGCTCTTTGTAGGCACCGACTTCAAAGGCCAGGCGACGTTTGATCAGCGCCTTGTAGCCTTCATCGTCGCCGGCTTTCTTGGCCTTCCGGGCATTTCGGCCCATTTGACGGACGGCGATATCGTCAGCCCGTAGTTTGAATCGGTAATTCCCAGTGTCCTTGAACTTCTCGATGAGCAGTTTGATGGCCTGGGCTTCGCGGGAGTCGTCTTCATCCTTGATGAGCAGGTTCACATACGTAATAACCTTGGCTTCGACTTCGGGGTTGGCTTCCATCTCTTCTTTGGCGTGCTGCACCAGTTCGGATTGGCGCTCTTCGGATTGAACGATGCGATCCTGATCGTGTAATCGGGATTGGCTTCCAGAATCCTGCATGCTGTCGCGGAACGAGTCGGCAGACTGATAGTTCCCGCGGAGTATGGTCAGTTTGGTCGAAAGGTTGCGGATGATATTGCCAATGTCCCGATTTTTTGAATCGATAGACTGCTGGGCGGCCAGCGCTTCGAGCCCTATTTCAAAGGCTTTAAGTGCTTCAGCCATTTCGCCACGGGCTTGGCAACGATCGCCAACTTCTTCGCAGTAATCTTTTAGGGCAGTGAATTTCTTGGGTGACGGCTTCTTTTCGTTCTTGAGGTTTTCCAAAAGGATAGGAGCGATCCAGAGTGCGGTCCGATCGCAGTGGGCTTTGTTGGCGTTCTTGAGTAAGCCTTCTGCGTAGGTTGCGCTCTGTGGATCATGGGCGAGCAGCCATGCCGCATTGACCATCGCTTTAGCCGGATCCTTCGCAGACATCGAATACTTAACACCGTCGCGCATGCCCGGTTTTTTTCCGCCGGTTTGCCATCGGGCGACACCACACCCGCGCAGGGGCATGTGCCCTTCCTCAACGGCTTCCGGGTTTAGAGACAACCCTTCGGCGAAGGATTTGATGGCGTAGTCGTAGTTGCGTTGGTCAACCAGTTTTCTGGCTTGTTCAAACCAGCGCTTGGCTGATTTGCACTTGGCATCGGTGACGTCGTAACGTGCAATTTCGGGGTCAACCGGCTCGTTTGAAGTTGTATCTGGAAGGTCAGCCGCCATTGGTTAATTATACTCTTAGTAGGTCGCAACAAGCCACCACCCACGCCTAGTATCATTGACGCACCGGGAAATGGCGAGTAGAGTCGAAAATTGCTATTAATTCTTGTAAGAGCAGTTGTTACGATTCGCAACCGGTGGATGCTAACGAGTTGGGCGACCGTGTCAACCTGTCTGGAAGTGCAGCTTGCCGTCACCGATCGGGTATCGGGGTCTCACTTAGGATTTCGTCAGTGTTGGAACAAATCGACATCGAGTCACTCGTCATTGTCGAGTATCCGAGTCCGGTACTTCGCAGGAAATGCGAACCAATCTCGGACTTTGATGATCAGGTGAAGCGACTCGCGATCCGCATGTGCGAGCTGATGCACAGTCGCAAAGGAGTTGGGTTGGCTGGCCCGCAGGTGGGGCTGCCGCTGCGCATTTTTGTTTGGAACCCGACGGGCGGACCTGGCGACGACTACGTATCGATCAATCCGATCCTGAGTGATTTTGATGGGCTGGCTGAGGGTGATGAGGGCTGCCTGTCCATACCGGATGTGACGGTTCAAGTCAGGCGGGCGGTGTCGGCGAAGTTGACGGCATATGACGTTGAAGGTTCGCTGTATGAAATCGTCGGGCAGGATTTGATGGCCCGCATCTGGCAGCATGAAACCGACCATCTTGACGGGCGTTTAATCCTCGACTTTCAATCACCGGGTGAAGAAATCGCCCATCGCAAGATCCTCAAAGAACTTACTGCGAAGTACCAGAAAGCCAATCCTTCTAAGCGGGCTTCCACGTCCAAGTCCCGGAGACGCTAGCCCGTGCGTATCGTCTTGATGGCATCTGGCGAGTTTGCGATTCCGACGCTTCGATCGTTGGTCAATAGCGGACACGAATTACCTCTGGTTATTACCCAGCCCGATCGTGGTAGCGGGCGGGGTCGCAAAACGCAATGTACCGCGACGAAGGCGAAAGCGCTTGAACTGGGTTTGGAGGTGTTGGCGACGCCCAATGTCAACGAGTCAGCCGTCGTCGATCGCATTCGGGAATTGAATGCCGACCTGGGCTTGGTGATCGCGTTCGGGCAGAAAATCGGAGCAGAAGTGCGGGAGTTATTTGCACGCGATTGCATCAACCTGCATGCGTCGCTTCTTCCGAAGTATCGCGGTGCGGCACCTTTTCAGTGGTGCGTGATCAATGGCGATCAGGAAACAGGTGTCACGACTTTTCGGCTGGTGGATCGGATGGATGCCGGTTCGATTTACGTCCAGCGAATGACGGGGCTTCGTCCGCAGGAACAGGCGTGCGAGTTGCACGATCGGTTGGCGGCGATCGGTGTCGATGCGGTCAACGCGACCATTGAGTTGATGGAAACCGATCCTGATTTTGAGCCAGTGCCACAAGATGACACTTTGGCGACCAAAGCTCCCAAACTTTCTAAGAGTGATGGCCACGTGCGATTCGATCAACCGGCAGCAGCACTGGCGAATCGGATCAACGGTTTGTGGGATTGGCCCGGGGCGCGATGCCAGTTTGTGTCGAAGGCTACAGGCAAAGCTGAAACAGTGATCTTGGCGATGGCTCGACCCGGTGCCAGTGACAAACCGACTGAAACGCCGGGGACCATAGACTTTCGCCGGCACGTGGCTACCGCAGATCAATTCATTGAGATACTGGAAGTCAAACCGACGGGTGGGCGACTTATGTCGTTTGAAGATTATGTGAATGGCCGCCGCATTCAGCCGGGTGACACCTTCGAGCCTGTCGCCTGAAAATAGCCCGTCACCTGGAAATAGTCCGTCACCTGGAAATAGTCTCTACAGATCGAGCAGGTCTTTCATCGTCGGCGCATCTCCGATGTACTCAACATCACCGGCCGCGTCGAACTTCACGAGGAACTGCACGTCGGCTGAGTACTTATAGAGAAATTCGAAACCTTTGGGAAGTGACTCGTCGAGCAAGCGGTCCTCCAGATTTTTGCCGTCGAAAGGCATGAACGGGCCGGCTTTGGTGATTTCAATTTCTTGTCCGCCGAGGTTCTTCTTTTGAATCACATAGAATCGACATTCGCTAGGTTCCGTTGTGGTTGAGACGACCTTCTTCCACGACATGCCGGGTTTGATGGCGGCTTTTGCATCGCGCCCCTGTTGTGCCGGGTCGAACGACAGCAACCCGCCATAGTGCAATGCGCCGTATCCGATTCCGACAACCAGTATCAAACCCACCAAGATCTTCATGGTTCTATCCTTTTGAAAAGAGTAGTCATCTTCCGGCCTGTCGAAACGCCACTCTGAATGGGGACGTGCATCGGGTACTGTATTTGTATCAAACCAGGCATGTGCGATCAAACTTATTGCATAGCGTTGAGGGGTAGCGAGCGGGCCGATACGCTGTTGCATCAGTTGGTGGGAGATAACAGGCCTTAAAGTGGCATGTAGGGCAAGGAAACGCTATGGCGAGCGAAGCGACACAATCGAATCAGGTTCGGGCTGACATCATTGCGATGGGGACGGAGCTGACGACGGGTGCAAGCACTGATACCAACAGTGCCTGGTTATCGTCGCGGTTCGTGGAGTTGGGCGTTTCGACGCGGCGGCATGTAACGATCGCCGATGACTTACCCGCGATTGTGCATGAGGTTCGCGAGTCGGCGCGGTGTGCGAAGGTTGTGGTGATGACGGGCGGACTTGGGCCGACGGTTGACGACATGACCCGCGACGCGTTGGCTGATGCCGTGGGCGAAGCGCTCGTGCTTGATGAATCCGCGTTGGCTGAAATCGAGGCGTTCTACGCGTCGCTCGGTCGGGAGATGCCCGAGACGAATCGACGTCAGGCGATGCGGCCCGAGAGTGCGACGATGCTCAGGAATGATTGGGGGACGGCACCGGGTTTGCGGATTCGGATTGGCGATGCGGAGGTGTTTTCGCTTCCGGGCGTACCGCGTGAGATGAAGGCGATGTTTGCGGCGTACGTTGTGCCAGCCGTCGAGGCGATGGCCGGGCGCGAGCATGTTTCGGTTCGGGTGATTCGGACGTTTGGGGCGGGCGAATCGAACCTGGCCGAGCAGATCAGCGATTTGATGACCGTCGGGCGCAACCCAGCCGTGGGTACGACAGCCAGCGAGGGCGTGATTAGTGTGCGAATCGTTGCGCGGGGCGAAAGCGATGAAGCGGCTGACGCTTTGGCGCAGAAAGATATAGACGCCGTGCGCGAGCGGCTTGGCGTTTTGGTTTATGGCGAAGGTGACGACACACTGGCGTCGGTCGTTGGCAAGCGATTGGCTGAGTTACGCAAGACGGTTTCGACGGCTGAGTCGTGCAGCGGTGGATTGCTGGGTGCGATGTTGACGGATGTACCGGGCAGCAGTGCATATTATGTTGGCGGGTTCATACCTTATAGCTACGAACAGAAAAGCGAATCGCTCGGCATTCCGATGGAACTCATCCAAACACACGGTGCTGTCAGCGAACCCTGCGCAGAAGCAATGGCCGAACGCTGCCGAGCGCTGACCAAATCAGACTACGCATTATCGATCACAGGAATCGCAGGACCGGGCGGAGGCACCGAAGACAAACCGGTGGGCCTTGTTTACATCGCATTGGCTGACAGCGCGGGCGTCAAAGTCAAAGAGTGCCGATTCAGCGAGCGCCTGAACCGCGAAGTCATCCGCGATCGCTCAGCCCGAACGGCGCTGAATATGTTGCGGCGTAAGCTTGCGGAATCATAGCGAATTTAAGCCTTATTCAAGTAGGCTATCGAAGTCTGTGTCGCCCTTTTCAAAACTGTCGATGAAGAAGTAAATCGCGCCTACAAATGCCAACCCGACCCAAGCGATGGTTCCGTTTCTGCTGGGGGGAATTCCGTCCTGCAAGACGCTATCGGCCGGGTTTTCCGGGTCGTACTTCACATTGACGATTTGTCCATGATTGAAAATATCTTGGTACTTTCGGACATTCGTGGGCGTTGCATATGAAACCAGATCGTTCGTATATGTTGTGCCATCGACTTCGTATGTATATTCGACGTCAATGGACTCATGCGAGATCCCGTCAGTGTCATAAAACACATCGTATTCGGCAAAGGTTAACTTGCCGTAGATTTGTGACCAATTGGCTGTGCGACGAAAGTTCGACCGGACACGGTGGTCAGCGTACCAAATGACTACGCCGAATAAGAACAGAAGCACCGAGAAGTACAGCGGCCCTCTGTGCAAGGTTCTGAATTTAGCCCAGATTCGATTCACTTTCGGTAAATTCCGACGTGGCGACTTTCTAAATCATCGTCTCATTGTTGATTCTCGAAGAGCGATGCTGCGCATTCCTGTGGCACTTTTTTGTTCTTGGAAGCCCGTCTATCCTCCAACCGTCGGCCGTTGGCTGTGTTTGGGGCGCTGGATAGGGGGTCGGCGGGGCCGGTTAGGGGGTCGCCTTCTTTGGTTTTGTCGAGGCGCTTGCGGGCTTCTTTGGCGTAGTCTTTGGATAGCTCGAAACCCATCCAGGTTCGGTTTAGTTTTTTGGCGACCATTAGTGTGCTGCCGCTTCCGGTGAAGGGGTCTAATACTGTGTCACCTTCGTTGGATGAGACTCTGATGATGCGGCCCAGTAGCTGTTCGGGCATTTGGCAGCCGTGGAAACCGGCGCGTTCTTTGAAGGTCCCGGCTACCCTTGGGAAATACCATGTGTCGTCGGACGGTTGGAAGCCTTCTGGCAAGTCTTGCGGGCGGAGGATCCAGGTGTCATCGGGCAGGCGGCCCTTTGAATTGGCGCGTTTGTCGCCGTAGACGAGTTGCCGGGCGGACGGTACACGGATGTCTTCGGAGTTGAACGTGAATTCTTTCGCGTCTTTCGTAAAGTGAAAGATGTGCGTGTGTGAGCGCGAAAACTTCCGCGTGCAATTCACCCCGAACGTGTAGTACCAAATCACCCAACTGCGACAGTGAAAACCGACTTCGCGCGTGGCGATCGTTTTCAGTTCAGCCGCGTAGTCGTCACCGATTGCCAGCCAGAATGTGCCGTTCAGTTTCAATGCGCGATGCACACCGGCGATCCATTTCTTGCTCCAATCGAGGTAGGCTTGGTCGTCTTGCTTGTCGTTGTATTTGTCGTAGTCGTAACCGATGTTGAACGGTGGGTCGGCGAAGACCAGGTCGATGCTGTTTGCGGGGAGGGTGGATAGTCCTTTGACGCAGTCACCGCATGTGATGGCGTTTTTGAATTTGGTGATGGACGGCATGTTCGACCTTTTATTGTTGGCTGATCATCGATTCCCCCCACCTTTGAAAAGGTGGGCCACCCTTTTGCGATCTATTGTAGCACGTTGATCTCAATGCGCGAATGGATTGCTTGTCGGTTGTGAAATGTGGTTAGCGGCTTATGTCTACTGTGGTTACGCGGAGGGCTTCTTCTAGGGTGGTTAGTCCTCGGCGGACTTTTGCGAGGGCGTCGTCGCGCAGCATGACGGCGCCGTGATTGATTGCGTAGGCGTACATTTCTTCGGTGGAGGCTTTGTTCATCACCATTTCAGACAAGCCGGGGTCGAACGGGACGTATTCGTAGACGCCGAGACGGTCGTAGTATCCGCTGCGGCCACACCTTGCACAGCCAGTTCCGCGATAGAGTTTGACGTTTTCGCGCTCCGACGGGATGCCTATCATCTGGCGCTCGGCGCTGTTGGCTTCGAAGGCGCTATGGCAATGTTCGCAGATGCGGCGGACGAGGCGCTGGGCCATCACGCCGATGATGGCACTGGACACGAGGTACGGTTCGCAATCCATATCAAGCAGGCGTGTCAATGCACCCACCGCAGAGTTGGTGTGCAACGTGGCGAAAACGAGGTGCCCGGTGAGCGAAGCTTCCAGCGCGAGGTGGGCGGTTTCTTCGTCGCGAATTTCACCCACCATAATCACGTCGGGGTCGTGGCGGACGATGCTGCGAAGCGCGGCTGCGAAGGTGACGCCATACGACGAATCGACCTGCACCTGATTGACGCCGGGGATGTGGTACTCGACCGGGTCTTCGATGGTGATGATGTGTCGATCGACGGCATTGATCTGGGCGAGGGCGGCATAGAGCGTCGTGCTTTTTCCGCTACCGGTGGGTCCGGTGATCAGAATAATGCCGTGCGGGCGGCGGATGAGTCGCTCAAACGCTTGCCGGGTTTCGAGTTCCATGCCGAGGTGTTCGAGATTTACGGCTGATCGATCCATCGCGAGCAGGCGAAGGGTGATGCGCTCCCCGTTGACGGTTGGGATGACGGCCGTCCTGATGTCGATGGTCTGTTCAAAGCTCAGGTGGGCGAAGCGTCCGTCGAGCGGTTTGCGGTGTTCGGTGATGTCGAGGTTGGCGAGCACTTTGATGCGTGAGATCAATGACGCCGCAGCTTCTAACGGATAGGCCCGCGCTTCGATCATGCGTCCGTCGATGCGGTAGCGCACGCGGAGGCGGTCGTCTTCCGGTTCGATGTGGATGTCGCTGGCGCGGCGGTCGACGGCTTCATCGATCATGCTGTCGAGTTGTTCGGGCATGTTCAGCCCTGCGGCTGCGACGGGGGATGCCGATTTTTTCGATGGGACCGCATGGGCAATGCGAGCGCCCTTCTGACGGGCGGCTCCGTAGACTTCATTCTGCACCTGCACGATTTGATATGCAGGGCTGACGACGAGCCGGGTTGGCCGGTCGAAGCGAGCGGCTAGCAAATGGTAGATGCTTGCCTCCCCGGGATCGGCGACGGCTGCGACGAGTCCGCCCGCGACTTCGCCGAAAATGACGCAGCGATGAAGGCGCGAATCGTTTTCCGGTAGCGCGAGAAGCCAGCCGGTTGCGGGCTTTCTACGGCTCAGATCCAGGAAGCGGATGCCGTAATGTTCCGCGTATATTTGTGCGACTTCCGAATCGCTGATGATGTCGCGCTCGATGAGAATCTCGACGATCGACCTGCCGGTGAGTTCGGATTCGATCTTGATTCCGCGAAACTGCGCGGGTTCCATCTCGTTTCGTTCGGACAAACGATTGACAATCTTGCCTTGTGCGGCGACGGGGGCGCTCATGGTTTATCCGTGTCCGACCACGCAGATGGTGGTGTCGTCTTCCGGTGCTTGTCCGGCTGCGTGTGACTGCAGGGCGTCGTGAGCCTGCGTCCCGACATGATTGGACGGTCCGAATGAAGCCGGTTCCAGCAGCAAATCGTGAATGCGCCGTTCGCCGAATGGTTCAGCGGATGTGTTCGTCGCGTCGATCGTGCCATCGGTAAATGAAACCAACCGAAACTGGCTGGGCATTTCGATCGATGTGGTTTCGTAGAGATACGTCGCGTCGATTCCCAATAGGAGCGAGGGTTGGTCGAGCGTGACAAGGCGCCCCGGGCCGACCATGAGTACGGGCGGAGGCATGCCCGCGTTGATATAGCTGAGCCTGCCGGCTGACAGGTCGCAGACTACCGCGAGGCACGCGATCAGCTGGCGGCCTACGGTTTGGGCGATTCGTTCGTTGAGCATGTTGAAAACTGAGGCTAGGTCCAGGTGTTCGGGATATACGCGGGCGGCAGTTTCCAACGCGGTGCGGATGCTGACGGCTTGGGCGAGTCCGCAAGCACCTTGTCCACCGGCATCGACAAGCACAAGCAGGCACGAATGATCGTCCACGCGAACGACTTCGCAGAAATCACCGCAGCGCGACATACCGCCATTTGATTTTTGGAACACGTCAAACGTGTCGTTGACGGGGGGCTCGCTTTGAAGCGCTTCGTGGGCGCGTTTGATTGAGGACAGCCATGCCAATTCCTGTTGACCGATGGTATCGTTGAGGCGTTTGGAGGTCGCGGCCATCGCTGATCCAACAATGGCCCCGGCAGCTAACAGGTACTGAACGGATGCGGGCTTGAATACCTGGTTGCCGGTGGGGCGATCGGCATAAATGACGCCGATGGGCGTTCCGCGAAAAGTTAGCGGGGCGATGATGCCAGCGGCTGCGTAGCCGGCTTTCAGGTCAACTTTCTTGGGCGATTGCGGATAGCACCCGGCGACTTTTTGCAGCACCGGTGCGAGGGCAAATGATTGGCTGACGGGCATGCGCGAGCCAGCGACCTCGCGCTCCAGACCGCGATGGGCGATGGGGCGCAGAGCTTGTTTTTCTTCACCGCGAACTGCGATGAAACCGCGTTCGGCTTGCAATTCGACGATGATTTTTGAAAGGCATGATTCGGCGATATCTTCTGCGCGCGAGGTGAGTCCAAAATCGTTCGCGAGGCTCGCCAGCTTTTCGATTTGTTCGAGGCTTAGCGTCAGTGGTGATTTGAGCTTGACCCAGTCGCTATCGGCAGGGTCGCGCGTGTCGGGCGTTAAGAAATCGGTATTGAGCGGTTGTCTTTTGAGGCTTGGCTCGAGGTACTCGAGCACATGGTCGCCGACGCGAATGACATCGCCGGGAATCAATAGCGACTCGGTGATCTGTTGGCCATTGACGTAAGTCTTGTTGCGGCTGCCCAGATCGCGCACGCGGTAGCGTCCTTCGGACTCGCGCTCGAAACGGGTGTGTTCGCGCGAGATCATGTCGTCCACGAATGTAATGTCGCAAGAGTTGACGCGGCCGATGATGGCGGGATGGGCTCCGAGTAGTAAGGTCTTGAGCGACCCGGAGTCATCAAGATAGCGGAGTTCTGGCATTGGCAACCAAGCCCCTGTGGATAGCTTCTTGTTGTAAGTGCTCGCCAAGTACGAACTTCTAAGGACGCAGCAAAGCTACACATACTTCAAATCGCCTCTGCAAACAAGTTGAGACGGCAAATGTAGTAGTCTAGCGTTGTATGGCTTTGCCTTTTCGTCCGATTTGAAAGCGGACGGGAAAGACCCGTTGAAACTCCCAATCCTCTTGGGCGATGTCGAGCATGGTTTTGATGCTGCGTTTGGCGACGCCTTCGAATCGAATGGTTCCATCGACGAGGATTTTGATGGGTTGGTCGAGATCGACGAGATTGTCATTGAGCAGCACTTCGATGCGGTTACACAGGTGGGTTTCGATGTTGATGGTTTGGCCGTCAATGGTTCCGCCGATGTAGCCGAGTTTTTCTTTGAGCATGGCGGCCATCGCTTCGGCAATTGTTTCTCCATTTGCTGGGGAGACAATGAGTTGCTGCGAGGTCCAGGGTTGTCCAGCGAACTGTGTTTGTCGCAGCCAACCGTCGCGCGCTTGCGACGTGTAGCGGAAACGGTGGGATGCGGTTTTGGAAAGCGGTGCGCGTTTGGTGGAGAGGATTTCTTCAAGCTCTTTATGAGGTGGAATCACGCCTCCGTGTCCGACGCCCGGTAATTCGATCATGGTAATGGGCAGGTTCAGCTTGGTGGCTTGCTGTTTGATGTAGCGGTTCCATACGGCGATGCCGGCTGGCTGATGGGTGGCGGGGTCTTCGGATTGATCGTCGGCACCATATACTGCGAGTACCTGCGTGCTGTGAATATTGGGCAGGAGTACATCGAGGCATTCCGCCCCCATCTGGATTGCGCAAGTGCCAGAGAGTGGCACTACGGCAGCGATGGAATCTTTGTAGAGGGTGGCTAACATGAACGACGCGTGTCCACCTAACGAGTAGCCCAAAACGTAAATGCGGTCGGTGTCGATGGGGTATCGGCGTTTGAGGGCGTCAATTATGGCGACTGGTTCGGCTGACTCTGTCTCGCTTGCGCCGAGCCACATGCCGTTGTAATCGGTCGGAGCCGCGATGATGAATTCTTTGGCGTGTTCGCCGAGTAGAGCGCTGGCTGCTCGGATGAATTGTTTTCCGTTTCCGCCTTGACCGTGCAGGGCGATCAGGAGTGGGCTAGTGGTTGTTCCGCCGTACTTGTCTGGAATCTTGATTTCGACCGTCAGTTTCTTGGGTGCGTTGCGTTTTTCGGTGGGGATGTCGATCGTGATTGTTTGGTTCTTATCTTCGACTTTACATGTGTTTCGCCAGTTGGCGAGTGCTTCCGCGACTTGGGTGTGGGTGGCCTCCGAAAGTAGCTTCAGGGCAAGTCGGCGCTCTGTGGAGTCGTCTGTTTGCAAGTAGGTTCTGACGGCTTCGATGCGCTTGGCGTTTTCGTCTGGCGGTTTAGGTTCTTGATCGCCAGGCGCAATAACTAAGCCGGTGAGGATTATCATAAGCAATGTCGGCATGGGCAGGGCTCCATGTGGGCGGTGTTATCGGTTGATGTTATGAATCGATTCGCGCTTGTTGAACCATTATACGGTGATTGAGGGTTGTGCGATGCGGTTAAAGAAGGGCGGTTTTGGCCAGATGAACGTGGTTTGTTCGGTGGCTAATGGCGGTATATAATAGGGATATTGAATGATTTCTGGGTGGGATTAGTTTTCGCGAGGTGATGTGACCATGCACAAGAGCGGTGGGTTGTCAGCCACACACGAGATGTACTTGAAGATTATTTATCAGCTTCGCGCTTCGGGCGATCCTGCTCGAGTTGGGCAGATGGCCAAGGGTTTGGGCGTGCATCCCTCGACGGTGTCGGCTGTCGTGCGGACGCTCGATCGGATGGAGTTGGTCACGCACGATCGCTACGGGGTGGTGAAGCTGACGGATGTCGGAGCGAAGTTGGCCGAGTGCGTGGTGCGGCGTTTTGAGGTGCTGCGCGAGTTCTTCATCAATGTATTGGGGCTGGACGAAGAAACGGCAGAAGTTGAAGCCTGCGAAACCGAACATGTTTTGAGTCCAGACTCGGTCGGCCGCCTTGAACAAGTTACCAACCAACTGCGAGAGTCTGGTTTCACTCCGCCAACCGACTTCGCGCCGGCATTCAGTGCGTTGTGCCATGATTGCGTAGAAGCCGGCACCTGCCAAGCCGCCGATGCGGTACCGCTGAATAAGTAAGGCGGGTTCAAGTGTCGCAAACGACTTCCTCTGCGCGGCGTCAGTATCGATTCCACGAGGCAGATTACTTGAACCATGGCAGAACGCACGAATTTCAAAAGCTACAACAAGAAAATTGCGATTGACGATGGCGAAGGAGGCTCGAAGCTAAGGGTCTATCAGCGAATCGGGCGTGGAGTAGAATCGGATCGTCTTTTGGTCAAGTGCGGTGACTGTCACGAGAAGATTCAGATTTGCTATGACGATACATATGGAATAGAGATCGAAGGCGTCTATGCATCGATTGCTGAGTGGAGGCGTGTTCTGCTACCGCTACTATATCCCAAAGGCGATGGGCCAGATTTTGAATGAGCCGTGATGCGGCGTTTCTATCAAAAATGTGATTTGGTGCGCATCCGTGAAATTTGCGCGATCCCAGACGGCTTCATTCGTAATCGAATCAAAAAAGCGGACCACCCGATTGGGTGATCCGCTTGTTATGTTTCTGTATTGCTGCTTGCCGAAACGAATTACGAGCGGCGACGTAGGGCTACCACTGCGCCCAATGCCAGGAGCATCGCCGATGCCGGTTCTGGAGCGAGGACGGCATTGAATACCGAGTTGACGTCGCATGCATAGTGGAACGGCAGCAGAATCGGATTCTCAAAGTCCGTCGTGGATGGGTCGAGCATGACGCTGTCATCTTCCCACACCATTGAGGCTGTGCCGTCGATCACATCGTCGCGAAGGGCGTCAACGGTGAGTGTTCCGAACGATGTGCTGGGCAGCAACACCGACTGACCGGGGAAGCCGAACATGCTCAGGTCGTTGGTGAAGGTGATTTCGTAGGTGTCGGTGGTTTCAAAACCAAACGTGCCATCGCCATTGTCGGTGAGGCGGCCCGGTTCGGAACCGGGAATGATGCTGACCGTGATCGGGCCCGTTTCAACATCGGGTCCGGTGCTGTTGGGCAGCAGGATGGAACCGATTTGCTGCGAATAGTTGGTGAATTTGGCGGTTTCATTGTCGAAGTCGATTTCCATGCCGAACGTGGTTTCCGAGATTTCGGAATCGCGGACCCCGCCGTTGCCAGCAAAGTCGAGCGCAAATGTGCTTTCTGGTGCGCCTATCGACTGGTCCTGCACAGCGCTGAGGATATACGGCGTTGCTGACGCGGTTGATGCGGCAAACATGCCGGCGAGCGCGGCGACTGCTAAGATCGATCGTGCGTTTTTCATGGTTTCGTGTTCTCCTTCAGCCCGGATTGATTAACCCGGAAAAGTTCTCTCCACCTCGTGGCGACTCCGCGCGCCTGATTGACGTGGTTGTGACCCGCAACAAGTGACCAAGAATTGGTGGGCTTGTCAACGCTGCCACGCGTCCGAAATGTGCCAAGTCGTCTGGTTGCAGCTTGCTGATACATTTGCATTACATTTTCGGCATACAACATCTGACAAATACGGGGTTTGTCGCCTCAATATCCGGCGCAAAGCCATGTCGTCGTCAACGCTTGCGGATTCGCATTTTGCGCTGGGTCCACTACGATTTAGCGGGCTTGGCCAATCGACTGCGAGCGCTCCGATTAACATGCACACCGACATCGCAAAAGAGATGAGCATCGACCGCGAAACGCTCGCCCAACTGCAGCGCAAAAAACTCGCAATTCTATTTGAAACCATCCGAAGTGAGGCAACTCGGCGCGATTCATTCTATTCAAGAAAATTCGACGGTATTGCGTTTGATCCGGCGTGTGATGACCTGCGCAAGTTGCCGCTTACAACGCGCGCAGAGTTGCAGCAGGATCAACAATCGCGGCCGCCATATGGAACCATCCTCACGCAAGACGTTGACGCCTATGTGCGGTTTCATCAAACGTCGAGCACTTCAGGTGAGCCGCTTCGTTGGCCCGACACGCGTGCGAATTGGGAGTGGTGGATTCGGTGCTGGCAGTTTGTTTTCTCTGGTGCGGAAGTGTCGGCGGCTGACCGCGTGGTGTTTCCGTTTTCGTTCGGACCGTTTGTCGGGTTCTGGTCAGCATTTGATGCGGCGCAAGATCGCGGTTGTTTGTGCATGCCGGCAGGTGGAATGTCGAGCGCCGCGCGGTTGAATTACATCGCGGACAATTCGGCAACCGTTGTGTGCTGCACGCCGACGTACGCATTGCGGTTGGCAGAAGTCGCCACTGCGGAAGGAATCGATCTCGCGGGGCTTGGCGTGCGGGCGATCATCGTTGCGGGTGAACCGGGTGGGAGCATTCCTGCGACCCGCGAGCGCATCGAGTCTGCATGGGGGACGCAGGTGTTCGACCATGTCGGGATGACCGAGATCGGGGCGTGGGGCTTTCAGACGAAGAATTATCGCGATGGCATGTACATCATCGAAAGCGAATTCATTGCTGAAGTTATCGATCCCGATACGCTTGAGCCAGTCGGTGACGGTGAACTTGGCGAGTTGGTGCTGACCAATCTCGGGCGCGTGGGCAGTCCGTTGATACGTTATCGCACGGGCGATCTTGTCCGGATGACCGTCAAGCAAGGGCCGGAAGATGTCGCGTTTGCCCGCGTGATTGGTGGTGTGGTCGGGCGGGCTGACGACATGATGGTCGTGCGTGGTAACAATGTGTTTCCGTCGGCGATCGAAGATGTGCTTCGCCAATTCAAAGAGGTTGGCGAGTACCGAATGACATTGGTTGCGAGCAAACCGCTCAACGATTTACTGATCGAATTTGAAGTGGAAGCTGTTGGCGAAGAATCCGATGTCGTGTCGCAGGTAGTTGACGGTTTGCGGAGCCGCTTGAATTTCGCGCCGAAAGTCGCGGTTGTCGCGGCGGGCAGTTTGCCACGTTCGGAAATGAAGTCGCGCCGGATCGTCCGTGAGGATCGTGATGGGTCGGCAGGGTGATGCAAGGCGTTCGGTGGGCGGTGTGTAACAGGTATGTCATGGCGGGGGCGTCGCGTTCGCCTGAATGAATTATTTGCTAGAATGATCGGTTCAAGACCCACACGTTCGGATTCAACCAACTTCTTAAGTTAAGGAAACCAACACGTGAAACGTTCCCAGAACTACATTTTAATGTTGACCCTTTTGTGCTGTGCGGCGCCGTCGCTGGCCAACGATTGGCCATACTGGCGCGGGCCCGAACAAAACGGTTTTTCGCGCGAGAATGCGCCGGTGACTTCATGGTCGAAGGACGGTGAAAACCTGGCATGGAGGTCCGATGTCGGGGGGCGCTCGACGCCGGTTGTCATGAATGGCCGACTCTACGAAATTGCTCCGGTCGGTGAGGGCGAGTCGCGGCAGGAGCGAGTGGTCTGCCTCGACGCCAACACCGGTAAGAAGATTTGGGAGCATCGCTTCAACGTGTTTCATACCGACATCGTGGAGAATCGCGTTGGGTGGACGGCTGTCGTGGGCGATCCGCAAACGGGCAATGTGTACGCGCACGGCACCGGTGGCGAGATGTTCTGTTTTTCCGGAGATGGCAAGGTTCTCTGGAAGCGTTCGATGACCGAAGAGTTTGGCCGAATCAGTGGATATGGCGGGCGTTTGCACACTCCGATTATCGATGAAGATCGGGTGATCGTCAGTTTCCTGAATTCAAGTTGGGGTCCGATGGCCAAGCCGACGCATCGTTGGTTGGCGCTGGATAAGAATACGGGCGAGGTGATTTGGTGGTCGGCACCGGGTGGTGCACCACTGGACACGACTTATGCGGTGCCTGTGGTCGCGGTGATCGGCGGGAAGCGAATGCTGATCGTCGGTGCTGCTGATGGAAACATATATGGCCTGTTGGCTCGATCGGGCGAGCGGGTGTGGTCATACAAACTCAGCAAGCGTGGGTTGAATTCGTCGATCGTGGTTGATGGTGACTACGCTTACGTCTGCCACAGTGAAGAGAATTACACGACAACGGAAATGGGTGCGGTGGTATGCATCGACGCGACCAAAACGGGCGATATCACCGAAGATGGCGCGGTTTGGCGACACGATGGTTTGACGGTGGGGTATGCGTCACCAGCGATTGCGAACGGGCGTTTGTATGTCGTCAACAACGCGGCAACGATGCTTTGCTTCGACGCCAAAACCGGAAAGAAAATCTGGGAATATGACATGGGTCGCGTCGGTAAGAGTTCGCCGACGGTGACGGCTGACGGCGTGATTTATTACGGCGAGCAGACCGGCATGTTCCATATTCTAAAGGACGAGGGCGACAAGTGTGTTTCGCTCGATAAGGATACGTTCGAACGCGACGACAACCTTGTGGATGAGATTTATGGTTCGCCGGTCGTCGCCAATGGCCGTGTGTATTTTATGACACGATATGGCACTTATTGTCTTGGCGAAGGCGGCGGGGAAACAAAAGTCGAGGTTCCGGGAATACCCACTGAGACGGCTGACACGCGCGAAGGTCACGAGTATGACGACTTCCGATTGGTACCGGCAGAAGTAACGGTGGCTCCTGGCGAGTCGGTCAAATTTGAGATTCGCCGCTACAGTTCTGCCGGTTCCAAAGCGTTTGCGCCTGATGCCATTGATGGCAAGATTGAATGGGCGGTCAAAGGCGGGCATGGCGAAGTGTCATCAGATGGCACTTTCACTGCGGCGGCTGGCGGCTTCGGCGCTGGAATCGTCGAGGCGAATATCAAGGTTGGTGACAAACAGTATGCCATGACGCCATCCCGCGTTCGCGTTTCGCCCAAGGTGCCCTATTCGGTGGATTTTGAGAACATGCCGGTCGGGTCGGTGCCCCCGGGTTGGATCGGTGTTTCCAAGAAGACGGATATTCTTGAAATGGACGGCGGAAGGGTGCTGCGCAAGATCACCAGCATGAAGTTCCCGTCACCACCGTTTATGCGATTGCGGTCTTACGTCGGTCCGTCAATTGAAGGCGGGTATACGGTGCAGTGCGATCTGATGGGTCAGGCGAAGAAGAAGCGATTCAAACCGGACATGGGTTTGATCAACTCGCGCTATCGCATGATTGCGATGGGTATGGGTGATGTGTTGCGGGTTGAATCGTGGTCACCGCTGCCTCGCATTCGTCACGACGTGAAATTCAAATATGACCCCGACAAGTGGTATACGCTGAAGTTTGAGGTGAAGCCCGACGGAGATAAAGCCCACCTGCGTGGCAAGATTTGGCCGCGCGATGAAGCTGAACCCAGTGAGTGGCTGATCGATGTGGTCGATTCATCTCCGAATACTGAAGGCAGTCCTGGCATTTATGCCTATTCGACGAACACGACCTCCAAGAGCGACGGTCCTGAAAACTATTACGACAATTTCAAGGTGACCAACAATGAATAATCGAAAGGCGCGTTCGTATCGCGTGATGATGTCAGCCGCTGCCATTGGATGTTTGGCGGCGCAAGTTAGTGCAGAACCACTGGCGAAAGCCAAGAAGGGCGATTGGCCGATGTGGGGCGGTTCGGGTGATCGCAACATGGTTTCGGGTGAAACCAATATCGCATCCCAGTGGGACCTGGAAGCCAAGAAGAATATCAAGTGGACGGTTGAACTCGGTTCGCAAACGTATGGCAACCCGATCATTGTCAATGGAAAAGTCTTAGCCGGTACGAACAACAACGGTCACCTGCGCCCTGGAATTGAAGGCGATAAGGGTGTGATCGTTTGCGTTGATGCCAAATCCGGAAAACTGCTCTGGCAAATGACGCACGACAAACTTCCCACTGGCCGTGTTAACGATTGGCCGGAGCAGGGGATTTGTTCGACACCTTATGTTGAGGGCGATCGCTTTTGGTACGTCAGCAACAAATGTGAATTGGTGTGCGCTGACATCGAAGGTTTCTTGGACGGCGAAAACGACGGGCCTTTCAAGGATGAAATCTATAAGGAAAAACACGACGGTGATATCGTCTGGAAGTACGACATGATCGAGGAGTTGGGCGTGTTTCCGCACAACCTCGCGACGTCGTCTCCGGTGGGCTATGGCGATCTGATTTTCATCAATACGTCTAACGGTGTCGATGAAGGTCACCTTGATCTGCCGGTGGCGAATGCGCCGGACTTTATTGCGGTGAACAAGAAGACGGGTGAGTTGGTTTGGGAGAATAATGATCCGGCTGACAAGGTGCTTCACGGTAGTTGGTCATCGCCAGCCGTCGGTATGGTGGCGGGCAACCCGCAGGTGGTTTTCGCAGGTGGTGATGGTTGGTGTTATTCGTTTGAACCGAAGACTGGCAAGCTCATTTGGAAATTCGACTTGAACCCCAAGGGTTCGGTTTGGGAATTGGGTGGTCGCGGGACGAAGAACAACATCATCGCGACGCCGGTGATTCATGAAAACAAGGTGTACCTGTGCGTCGGGCAGGATCCGGAACACGGCGAGGGGCCGGGGCATTTGTATGCGATCGATGCAACCAAGACCGGTGACATCACCGAGAGTGGCCGCATCTGGCACGTTGGCGATGAGAAATTCAATCGCTCGATGTCGACGGTGGCGATCGCGGACGGACTGCTTTACATCTCGGATTTGAGCGGGTTCTTGTATTGCCTTGATCTCAAGACGGGTAAGGAGCATTGGAAGTACGACACTTATGCGGCGATCTGGGGTTCGCCTTATGTCGTCGATGGAAAGGTGTACTTGGGCGATGAGGACGGCGAAGTCGTTGTTCTCAAGCACGGTCCGAAGTTGCAGGAGATTGCAACGAACGACATGCGCAATTCGGTGTACACGTCACCGGTGGCGTCAAACGGAACGCTTTATGTGACCAATCGACGGATGTTGGTTGCGATTGAATTGCCGAAAGAGGGCGAGAAGAAACCTGCGACTGTCGAAGCGGAAAGCAAGCCCAAAACAGACGGGTAGCATTTGTAGGGTGGGCCGTGCCCACCGCTGTTCGAATATCAACGACATGGTGGGCATGGCCCACCCTACGGGTTGAAGTTTATGAATAGTGCAACAGGTACATCGGTCGGCTCATCCATCGACGAGCGCGCCGCGGCAGCCAAGGTGGCGCTCGACGAACATACGCGCGAGATTGTTTCGTGGCATTTTGATCCCAAGACGGGCACGCCGTTTTGGCTCGATTATGCGTCGAAGCTGGATTGGAATCCGCGCGACGAGGTCAAGTGTTACAACGATCTCGACAAGTTTGATTTCTTTGAAGATGAGTGGCTTCGTCAAGGCAAGGTGCGCAGTTGGGTGCCGAAGGCCTACGCCAACGATCCAATCTACACGTTTGAAACGGGCGGCAGCACCGGTGTCCCCAAGTCGCGGATCAACATCAAAGACTTTCGCATCGACTACGAACAGTTCAGCGACACGCTCAGCGACGAGACGTTTCCGCGAGGTGGCGATTGGTTGATGTTGGGGCCGTCGGGTCCGAGGCGATTGCGGTTGGCGGTCGAACATTTGTGCCAGCATCGCGGTGGGATTTGCTTTTGTGTAGACATGGACCCGCGCTGGGTGGTGAAGCTCATTAAATCGTCGCGCCTGCGGGAAATGCACGAATACAAGGACCATGTCATCAATCAAGGCCTGACTCTGCTGCGGGCGCATAAGAATATTCAATGCCTATTCACCACGCCGAAACTGCTCGAAGCGTTGTGCGAGCGGGTGTCGCTGGTTGAATACGGTATCAAAGGAGTGTTCTGTGGTGGGACGCAATTGACCGCACAGTTCCATCGTTTTGCCCGTGAAGAATTGCTCGAAGGCAAGATCGATTTTGTGCCAACCTATGGCAACACGCTGATGGGTTTGGCGTGTCACAAACCGTTTGACCCGGCTGACAACTACAGTGTGATTTATCATCCGCCTTCACCGAGGGCGATGATCGAAGTTGTTGAACCCGACGACACGCGCAAGGTTGTTGAATATGGAAAGGTGGGTCGTGCGCGATTGACGACGCTGACCAAAGAGTTTTTCATGCCGCGATTCCTCGAGCGCGACGAAGGCGTGCGCACGCGACCTTGCGAAGAGTATCCGTGGGATGGTGTTGCCGATGTGCGACCCTTCAGCGGGTTTGCAACACCGATCGTCGAGGGGGTGTACTAATGATTGAGATCCCCATCCTTCGCTGCGGTGAGCCTTACGAAAGCATCGAAACGGTGACGCTTCTGCATCATGCCACCGGTGAGCCATTCGCCCGCGTGCATCAAGCCAACAGCGGAATGGTGCGGCGCGACATGGTGAACATGCGCGACGATGCGCTGGAATCGTTTTCGATATCTGACTTGGTTGCGATGGCCAAAAAAGCCGGCGAGATTTTCATGTCGGCGACGCTGCCATTGGGCAACGCCAAGCAATCGTTTGACGAATATGTCAAGCAGTTGTCGTGCTCGACGGGCATGCCGATTTCATATTGCCGCGACAATGCCAGCAAGATCGCAGGCGTGCTTGGGAAAATGGATGAGGTGCTCGCGGGGTTGACGCGCGGGCTTGATTTGGAAGTACTTGATCAAGGTTTCAGCAACGCGTCTGGACAGATGCTCAGTTTTTATCGTGCAGGGCGGATTTTTGGCGCGGTGCTGCCGAGCAATTCGCCGGGTGTGCATTCGCTTTGGGCGCCGGCGATGGTACTCAAAGCGCCAATCGTTCTGAAACCCGGTCGCGAAGAACCGTGGACGCCGTATCGAATGATCGAAGCGTTCGCAGCCGCAGGTTTCCCGCGCGAGGCGATGGGTTTTTATCCCACCGATCATGGCGGTGCGGGCGAACTTCTACGGTCGGCTGACCGCGCGATGCTGTTTGGCGGTGGGGCGACGGTGCGTCCATACGAAAACGACCCGCGCATCGAACTGCACGGTCCCGGTTATTCCAAAGTGATTCTCGGTGACGATGTTGCGGATGATTGGGCGCAGTACGTCGACTTAATGGCCACCTCGATTGATCGCAACGGTGGGCGTTCGTGTATTAATGCGTCGGCGATCTGGTCGCCCAGGCATGGGCGCGAGGTTGCTGAAGCCGTCGGTAAAGCGTTGGCTCGGCATAAGGCGCTGCCGGCAGATGACCCGAACGCTACGCTTGCGGCATTCGCAAACCCAGCCGTCGCCGATCAGATTAACAATGTTATCGAACACGCACTGAGCGACGATGGCGCTGAGGACCTGTGTGCGACCCATCGTGGTACACCGCGACTTGCGCATCTGGGGCGATGTGCGTACTTGCAGCCGTCGGTGATTTGGTGTGAATCGCGCGAACATACGTTGGCCAATCGAGAATTTTTGTTCCCGTACGCTTCGGTTGTTGAGTGCCCTGTTGGAGAGATAGCAGATGCGATCGGACCGACGTTGGTGGCGACGGTAATCACCCGCGATGAATCGTTCGTTCATGCCTTGATGAATCACCCAAACGTCGACCGATTGAACATTGGCAACGTACCGACCTGGCGAATCAGTTGGGATCAGCCGCACGAAGGCAATCTGTTTGAATTGCTTTACCGTCAACGGGCGTTTCAATTCGAGCCGGCAGCATAAGCGGCATTATTATCATCGAGTTCTAACCATGACTAAATCCCAACTCAATGACACCGATGCACCTTGCCCGGAACTGCTGGCGCAGTCGCCTGTGCGCGTGGTGGCTGGCGCTGGAGCGTTGGCGCGATTGGGTGAGTTGGCGCAGGAAATCAAAGCATCGCGCGTGCTGTTGGTCACTGACCCGGGTATCGAGAAGGCTGGCCATGCGACGCGGGCGATCGAGAGTTTGAAGCAGCAAGGTATTGAGATCGTTTTATTCGATGGTGTTCACGAGAACCCAACCACCGAGCACGTCTCAGCCGGTTTAGCTTTGGCGAGCAGTCATCCGATCGATTTGATTGTCGGGGTCGGTGGTGGCAGCGCGATGGACTGCGCCAAGGGTATCAATCTGCTCTTGACCAATGGTGGTTCAATCAAGGATTACCACGGCGAAGGCAAAGCTGCGGAGCCCATGCTTCCGATGATTGTTGCGCCCACGACGGCAGGCACCGGTAGTGAAGCACAATCGTTCGCGCTGATCAGCGATCCGGTAACCCATGTGAAGATGGCCTGCGGTGATCGTCGCGATCCGCGCGAAGGTGGTCTGCGACCGCGTGTGGCAATTCTGGATCACGAGTTGACGCGCAGCCAGCCGTCCAGTGTCGCAGCCGCTTCTGCGATCGACGCGGTATCGCATGCCGTCGAGACGGCAGCGACGACTGCGCGAACGGATTTGTCGCGACAGTTTTCGCAGGAGGCCTGGAAGCGTCTCGATCGTTCGATCGAAGCGGCGCTGACCCATCCGGAGAATGATGAAGCGCGGCGCGAACTGCTCTGGGGAGCGCACCTCGCCGGTGCTGCGATTGAGCAGTCGATGCTGGGTGCGGCGCATGCGTGTGCCAATCCGTTGACAGCCCGCTATGGGATCGCGCACGGGATGGCCGTCGGGATCATGCTTCCGCATGTCGTACGGTTTAACTCAAGTATTAAGAGGGACGCGTACGCCTCGCTGGGGCTGGAAGCCGACGCATTGGCCGACCGGATCACCCATTTTATCAACGTTGCAAACGTGCCCGACGGGTTGTCCGCTCTTGGGGTTGAGCGAGCTAATATTGGCGTGTTATCCGATTTGGCTGCGACGCAATGGACGGCAAAATTCAATCCCATTCCCGTAGACGCCGAAAAATTCAAGATCATCTACGAGTCGGCGTTGAATTCCGCGCACTGATTCCGGTTCAGTTGGGTTTACATCCTGAGGCGAACAGGCACGAATCCGGATTTGGCTGGGCGACCGTATTTTCCAGGGCAATTTGACACTTCATCCGACGATGGGCGAGAATAACCGGAGGTTGCAGGTGGTCTCTTCGCCGCGAAGGCGTTTTGCGCGTCGATGAATGGGACTTGGATTCCGGTGCAGATTTGCAGCGTCATGCGGATTGCGCATCAACACTTAAAAACACGGACAATGTCATGGCTGATTTCGCTGCTGAGAACGGTGCGCTGCGCAGACTTCTTGTCGTAGCGATTGGGTTGGCCATATCTGCTGGTTGCAAGCCTGCAGATGACGCGGGTTCAAGCGGCATTCGGGCAGTACCAGCGTTGCAACTGACGATCATTTCGCCGCACAGCCAGCGCATCCGTGACACTTTCGCCGAAGCGTTCTCAGAGTGGCACGATTCTGAATTCAATCGCAGCGTCGCCATCGACTGGATTGTCCTGGGCACGCCGCAGTGCGTTGAATACATCGATGATATCTTTGAGGGACGCAACATCGAGGGCGGAATGAAAGCACCCGATCTGATGTTCGGTGGAGGTATCGCCTACCATCGAGCGCTGGCGGAACGGGATCGCTGCTTTGAACTCAAGCTCGGTGATGCACTTGAAGGTATTCCCGCCGATATTCACGGATTGCCGACACGCGATCAAGAGAATCGCTGGGTGGCCACGGGACTGTCTAGTTTCGGTATCTTGTACAACGCGGCGGACTGCAAAGCCCGCGGAATCGAACCGCCTGCCACATGGAGCGATTTAGCCGATCCGCGTTTTGCGGGTTGGTTGGCGATCGCTGATCCTGCCAAGAGTGGTAGCTACCGACAGTCCATGATGTTGATTTTGCAGCATCAGGGTTGGGACGACGGCTGGGGTACGCTGGTGCGGATCCTGGCAAACGCGCGGGCGCTGGAATCGGGAAGTGCGCGTGGGCACGATCAAATTGAATCGGGCGTGATGCTGGGCGGTTTCGCGGTCAACTTCGACGGTCTGCGCCGGGTGCAGGAGAATCCTGATTCGCTCGCGTACGTCAACCCCCCGGGAGCGTCGGCGGTTACGCCTGATGTGGTTTCGGTCGTCAAGACAGCAGCTGATGCGCGTTTGGCTGAGCAGTTTGTGCGTTTTTGTTTGTCGGAGCAGGGCCAGGCCATCTGGAGTGTAGATGCTGACGGGCGCGAGGAATCCAATCACACGCTTTATCATTATCCGATTAAGCCAAGTCTTTATGAATCGCAAAAAGGTAAATTGGCCGTCGAAGACAATCCGTTTGAAACCGACTTCGGCATTCAGATCGACCTGAAGTTAGCCGCAAAGCAGGCCGAGGCGCTGGTTCCTTTGACTGAAGCGATGTGCAATGGCAATCACATTCTGCTGCAACAGGCTTGGGCGGCAGTTCAGAAATCGGGTATGAACGAAACGGCGCTGGCGAAGCTATGTGAACCGATCGTTGGCGAGCAGGAAGCATTTGACGCAATCGCAAGAATGCAAAGCGCTGGAAGCGCTGAAGCCGACGCCATCGAAAAGCAATGGGCGGAAGCTTTCCGGGCGCGACTCAAGGAAGTTATCGATTTGGCTGCGGATGCGGGGTAGGCAGTTTGAGCAGACCCTGACTTACCGACCGGTTTAAACCTTCCTTCAATCAATGCATATCTATTTTGGAATCTGCAACACTTCAGACGTAGGAAGCCGATCGCGAGAGACGCGCGGTAGGCTGAAATATTTTTCCCACCAGATTGAAAATGCCTGCATACGAAAATTAAGCTCTTCGAGCAGTTCCGCGTTGTTGTAATGTTCGATGGGGCGGGCACCTAGCGTCAGCGATTTTTCGATGATCTTGGTGGACCGTTGATAATTGTCGGCACGAAGGACGCCCACGACGAGTGTGGTCCCAGCGCCCTGGTCTTGTATGTACTTGGCAAACTCATCCTTGTTTAGCTCGCCCGTCGATTGTCCATTCATCGTCACGACGAGATCGCGTGGTCGCAAACCGGATTCATGAGCCGCGTAGCCGAGTTCCACCTGCCTGATGATGAAGGCCGTTTGGTCACGGGCAAGCGGTGGCCCGCTGTAATCGTCGTAGACCACGCCCATGAAACCCTTGTGTTTTAGGAGTGTGTGCCAGAGGTATTGCTCTTTGACTATATCCTGGATTCTGAGGCGGACTTCGTAATCGTCGTTGTCGCTGAAATGTCGAGCCAGTTTTGCAAAGGCGGCTGGTCCCTGTTCGGCGAGCAGCTTTGACGCAGCTTCCCGGGTTGAAAAATCCGGCGAGCCCAGTTGTTCCAGAAGTGGTTCGATGACTTCGTCGGGGGCGTTTTCCAATCCCAGATTAATCAGGTCGAATTTGCCGTCACCCGAGTCGTTGCGGTTGGTGTTGAGTTGGCCATGGCTGCCAACGACAGGCAGCAGTAGATATATCGCGATCGTCGTGACGAACGCAAAAACGGAGTCGGGTTTTTCGTAGATCGACTTCATGATTAGCGGGGCGGATCCCACGCGCTGTTTTTGTAAATGTCGTAGAGATCGCTGTTTTCGTCGAACTCTTCCGTTTGTTCATAGACGTGCCCAGAGGCATCTACATAGACCAACGCCGTGGTCTTGACGGCTTGCTTGTTGCGACTGTTGCGCCGGCCTTTCTTCCAATACGGTTTGTCGTAAACGATATCGACAACCGTTGCTCCGGTGCTGAAGTCTACGCTGTCGTCATCGCCGCGGTGTGTTTTAATGCGGCCAACCTCTTCACCGATGGGCGAGCCAACATTGACGGTGAACTGTTTTTGGATCCATTCGCCAGCCACCCATTTGAACAGATCGACTTTACATTCGTTCTTTTTCGCGTTACCCGACCGGACAAAGAAAATGGTGTCGCGATCGATGGTGACGGGTTCTGAAGGTTCCGACCACTCGCCGACGAGTTCGATTTTCTTGGCATTTTGCGGATCGTTGAGCAGCGGTGGTGTTCCGGCGTATTGGTTGTAGATGCGCGGGCGAATGCGGTATTGATAGGTTCTGCCGCTCTCAATGCTGCCGGGGGCTGCATCGTGTGCCCACAGCACCTGCTTGCCGATGCGGGCTTTGACGATCTGGCTGGCTTGTTCGGCGGTTTCAAGCTGCTTCTTGAGCTTGTCGACTTTACGTTGATCACGGGTGCCGGCTTTTTTTTCTGCCTCTTCGAAAAGTTTACGGGCGCGGGCCAGGTTTTCTTCTTTCAGTTGCTTTTCAAATTCATCGATCAGGTCGTCGAAGTCGAGATCTTTTTGGACTTCGCCGGCTTTGCATTCGGGATAGCGACAAGTTTCGGCATCGGAAAGATACTCTGCGTCCATTTCGGTGACTTCATAATCGAAGCGGCCCCGCGGGTACTTCCATTCGTCGCCGTAGTCGGTGCCCAGAAAAAGAGGACGCATCAGCGCGAGTTGGCTTTCAGGTTGGGCAATTAGGTTCTTGAATTCCTCGATTTGCTCGCGATCGTCTTCGGACACGTTGAACCCTTTGCCATCTTCGACTTTATAGACTTCGGGTTCTGGCAATTCCGGTAAAACCTGGTCGGCCACTGTGCTGACGGGCTCCCAATCAGAGAAGCTACCGTTTGCGTTGAGTGTCCGGCGCTCGAGATCGGCACCGGTAAAAAGTGTTTTGGCACGCTCGGGGTTGTACCCGGCGTCAACGGCGAGGGCTTCCTGCCGATGGCGATCGAATACGGCTGAGACAGTGACCCAGTTGACGTCGCGCAGTGCCGTGGGATCGGTGCTTCGGGTCGGGGCGTTGCCGAGGGTTCCCGGTGGATTCACAAATGCACCGCTGCGTCCGGATTGAATGCCCGGGCGGTCAAGCTGGACGACCTGGATCAGATCGTGTCCTTCTGACGTGATCGTGCCGCCTTCGACTTCGGGTACGCGCGGCGGGAAGCTCAGCATTCGCGGGATTCTGCCGTCCACGCCAGCCGCTGCCAGCGGATCGACGAGTTCGCTTACGCGGTTCATCGGGTCTTCGTAGGGTTCGACAGGTGCTTCAGCCCGTCGGAGGCGGTCGCGCAATGCATCAGCTTTTTCGCGCGTGGCATTGTCGACCTGGGCGGGACCAAGCATTTCACCATCGGACTCAACCTTGTTGGGGGAGACGACGCCGTACTGGGCGATCGCCCACAGCAGTACCGCGCCGGTGATTCCGAGTATTGCTTTGTCGATGTGTCGAACGATGGGTCCGACAGATTGCTTGGCCATGATTCATGTACTCCGGGTATTTCGATACGTCGCGTTAGACGTCGTCGGTCTTGGGTTTCTCGGGACGCGTTTTCTTTAGCGGTTCCAGAATCTCGTCGGGCATCAGCGGTAAGTAGAATTCGGAAAAGAACTGCGTTTCCATGTCCAACGAAAGTTGGACCACTGGCTGGTCGCCGAATATCTTGCCGCGCATCGAGGGGTTTGGGTCGACGGCTTCGTATTCAACATTGACAATGGTGAGGAATTGGTCGCGGCACAACTCCGCCATGATCTCGGGCATCTCTTCAGCATTGACAACAAGCACGACGGACAACTGCATTAACTCATAGAGTTCGTTTGATTTGTTGCCCGTGAACACAGATTCGGCGTTACCGGGTGGTACCCTGTGGTCCTTCCCTTGCGCTGCATTATTTTTTGATGCCGCCTCTGTGACATAGTATTTGGTGGCTTGAATTGAAACGAGTTCTTTGATGGGAAGATTTCCGACCCAGGGTTTTGTGCCGTCTTGACCCAGTTGCGCTGCTTTGGATTCGTTGATCGCTGCGATCCGGTCGATGATCATCCGTTGGACCCAAACTTCGAGTTGGGCGTGCCACATTTGCACAGGCGATGGTGGACGGCCCACATACATCGGAGCGGCTGGGTCGCGGTCCGACACGTCGCTTTGGTGAAATGAGTCGTTGGTCGCGTAACAGTAGATCGAGTGGGCTTTGGTGATCGATGCCCGAACCTCTGGGCGGTTGACCATTGCGTCTTCATCTATCTTGGATTCGATTTGAAGTTCGTTTCTTCGGTTCTTGTCTTCATTGATGCGGTCGCGCGTTTGGGCGATGTCGTCAGCCGTGGGTACGTCGCCCGCCTTCAGCCTCTGAAGCCAGGTGCTCACTTCGTCCTGATACGCACTCTTGAACTCGCTCCGCTCTGCTGGCGTCGGTGCAGGAAATGCCGTGTCAGTCAGTGGCTCGTGGTAGTTCATGTCACGCACTTTGCCAAGGACGCTTTTGTCTGCGGCCATGATCTTATCGACGCGACCCTTGGCTTGGTCGACAGCCCCCTTATTGATGAGTGGGTTGGCGTTCGCCGCGGTCTTGAGTTCGTTTCGAACTTGAAGAGCGGCTTGCATGTCTTGAGTGATGTTCGACATGCCGCTCATTCCGAAATAAATCAGGACGATGCCAGCCACCGCGCCAACACCGCAGGCGATTTCAAAAATGAAACGTTTGATGATTTCGATCACAGCTTTCATGCTGTTTCTCCGAGACGATGATGACAGCCAGGGTCTCTATTCCGTCGCCCGTTTAGAATAAACCCCTATCAAGCTAAAACCCCAATTAAGCTCAAAAATGTCAGGGGGTGGTGCTCTTTTCTTCTTCTGGAAGATCACCCAGCACAACTTCGATGACGATTCGGAAGTGATAATCGTCGTCGGATTTTTCACCCGTGATGGGATCGACGTCGCCAGGGCCTTCCGGCTGGTTTTGTCGGTCGTTCTGTTCGCGACCCCTGCCTCTTCCCTTTGCGCCGGGTTTACTCTCTTCTGCAACCCGAAGCCCAATACGATTGAAAAAGAAACCCTGGCCCAAAACGCGCCCGGTCTTGCGCAGCGACTTCACAAAAGTGCTGTTCACATACAGGCCTCGTTCAATATCGTTGGCTCCGGTGTCTTTCTTGTGCGGGGCGTATCCGCGCAATTCGACGATGAACCCAGGGCGGGTTACGCCATCTTTCTTTTCGTAGGTTTTGGTGCTCGCTTCTGAGTAGTCACCTCGATCAACTTCGACCTCGTCTACGTCAGGCACGAACTTTGACGTGAGTGACTCGATGAAGATCTCGCCCCTCTTTTCACGACCCAAGCCAGCTGACTTGATCGCCTGAACGTATTCCTCTGCATTGGTGGCGTTCTTGATGCCTTCTGGCGGTATGGGAAGCGCTTCATGAATCGCCGTGACAATTTTGACCCAGACCGTCCGATTGGCGAGAAGCTTTTCGATCTTGGTCGCTTTGTCGATTTCAGCCGTGCCCTGAGCGCTAAGATTGCTGTGTTGACTTTTTAGATTCCTGGCGGCTAACGATATCAACTTTCCGTAAGGCCGAGGATTCAGATCCGGGGGATTCATGATAATGCCCCAGGCATTGTCGTCGGTTACCGACTGGCCCGGTTCGCCCGAGTTGGCTTCAAGGGTGTTGCGGTCGGTCATTCCCCTAAACCACACGACACCGGCTGTCAGCAAGAGACAGGCTGCCGACGCGGCGAGGAAGGGTCGTTTCTTTTTCCACGCGGACGCCATCGCAATTTCGGGTGGAAGCAGGTTGCTGGTCACCTTGCCCAGGTCGAGTCCCTGAAGCGCCAACCCGTAAGCCACGCTGTAGTTGGAAGCATCACCCGCGCCACCTTCTGCTGACGGCAGTTTGATTTTGCTAAAACTGTCAATCTTGGTCAGGTCGAGTTGGAGGTTCTGCTTGATGTATTTTTGCAAACCCGGAAGTTTGAATGCATTGCCCATGCCATAGACTTTTCCGAGGTCCACGTCGCGGTGGGTGGCTGTGTAATATCCGACCGAGCGCTGCAATTCCTGCACCAAGTCGGCGAACACTGGGCGCATGGCCTGGAAGATTTGCCGTGCGTACTTGCTGGTAGCCGCAGTCCGTTTGAGGGTTTCTGCTTTTGAGAAGGACAGCTTGAATGCCTTGACCAATGCCTCGGTAAAGTTGTTTCCACCGAGTTGGATCGATCGCGTCCAGAGCGACGATTCGGTGCCGACGATCAAGTCGGTGCTTTCGGTGCCGATGTCGATGATGACGGTGGCTTGGTCGCCGATGAGCCCGTCGTAATGCATCGCGTTATACGCAGCGAGTGGGGCGGCTTGCACAGCGAAGGCTTCGATGCCCTGCGAATCGAAATGCACCAGATGGTCGCGAATCAGTTCTCGCTTGATGGCAAAGATACCGACTTCGACATCGGGGCTACCTTCGGCTTCGAAGACTTGATAGTCCCAGACAACTTCGTCCATGTCGAAGGGGATTTGCTGGTCGGCTTCATAACGGACGATGTCGGGGATTTTCTTCTTGTTTTCGACCGGGGGCAGTTTGCTGAACCGTGCGAGAGTCTGTTGGCCGGGAACACCGATAACGATGTTGTCATTGGTGATGTCGTTTTTGGCGAGGAACTTTTCCAACGCGGACGACCAAAGGGCGTCGGGGTCGGCATCCTGCTGCGACATGATCTTGGAATGTTCGATGTAGTCGGTGCTGACGACTTCAACGCCTTCGCCGGCTGCGCGTAGTCGAACGGCTTTGAATGCGGATTTGCCGACGTCGATTCCCCAAACCGTCTGCGGACCTGCCATCGTTTCGACTCCTGTAGTTCGCGGCGAACTGGGCGGTCAGGATGGGCCTCTGCCACCCGTCATACGCATCAGATCGCGCTTCGGTTGCCATACTCGTGGCGGTTCTGCTACATTTTCCCTGCTATGGGAGCTAAGTATCGGTTAAGCACGCTGGGCTGTAAAGTCAATCAATACGAGTCGGAGCAGGTGCGCGAACTGCTCGAATCGTACGGGATGACGCCAGCCGCCAAGGGCGAAGACGCAGATCTTGCAATCGTCAACACTTGTGCGGTCACATGCAGCGCGACTGCAAGAAGTCGACAGGCACTTCGTCGATTATCCAAGCGAGGCACGACCCCCACGATTGCCATCGGTTGTTATGCGTCTTCCGACCCGGAAGCCATCGCCAAGATTGACGGCGTTTCGCAGGTGCTGGGGCATGACGCCGACACTCTCAGTGCAATCCGTCAAGCCGTGGTTGATCGATTTGGTGTTTCGACGCCTCTGCCAAGCCGCCACGTCGATCGCGGGTCGCAGACCAAAGAGAGCGCGGGCGATTCCGAGTTTGAAGAATTAGTGCCGGTTGGGCTCCGCCTGCGATCCCGAATCGAGCAGGCTCCCCCCACATCGACTGAAAACGAGCAAAACCCACCGGCATCTCAGCACTCTCAGGCAAAACAGCGAACTACTAGCAATTATAGTATTAGCCATGGATTGCCCATAGTCAATTCTGAAGCGCATTTTGAATCTGATTTTGCGCAGGATTCTGCGTCACATTTCTCGGCGCCGGTGCGGGAGTTCTCGACGCGGACTCGGGCGTTTCTCAAGATTCAGGATGGGTGCGATGCGTCGTGTACCTATTGCATCATCCCCAAGCTGCGGACGCAGCTTCGGTGGAAATCGATCCCCGATGCAGTCAGCGAAGCGGCGATGATGGTGGCGGCTGGCCATCGTGAGATCGTGCTGACCGGGATATTCCTAGGAGCCTATGGCCGCGAAACCGCAATTCGCAAACGTTTCAAACCGGGTCCATCACCGCTGGCAGCACTGGTCGAAGCGCTCGCAGGGGTCGATGGTTTGGAGCGATTGCGACTGTCGAGCCTGGAACCGGGCGACCTCGATGATGAGCTGCTAAGTGTCATAGCGTGTCACTCCAACTGCGTACCCCATTTTCATCTTCCGCTGCAACACGGCAGCGACACGATCCTGCGAAAGATGAATCGGCAATACACAGCCGCCGCGTTCGTGGACATGATCGATAGGGTCAACAAAGCACTGGACAGACCGGCGATCTCGACGGATATCATCGTAGGGTTCCCGGGCGAAACGGAGGCCATGTTCCAAGAAACCATGAACATGGCCCGCTACGCAAAGTTCTGCAAAATCCACGCCTTCCCCTTTAGCCCAAGACCAGGAACAGCCGCCGCCCGCTGGCCCAAAGACTTCGTCCACCAAGCCACCGTCAAAGAAAGAATGAACGCGCTGGCTGAGTTGGAGCAAGAGCTAGCCCAAGAGTACACGAGCCAATTCATAGGCGAAACGCTACGCGTCATCGTCGAGAATACAAAGGGCGCAAGCGACAACGGCAAATCAAGAGAAGCCCAGATAGCAACCGGCCGTGGCGATCGGTATTTTGAAATTCAATTCGAGGCTGGAAAAGGCAAACCAGGTGATGTGATCAATGTGCAAATTGACCGCGTATCAGAACGCCGCGTACTCGGTTCGCTAACGTAGGGTACGCTGTGCGGACCGTTTGTTATCGTGAGAAATCTCAAGAGCGGTCCGCACAGCGGACCCTACATAACGACCTAACGATATGAATAGGCGAAGCCGAGTATTGACTTATCTTTGTTTGCTGGCGGCAATTGTTAGTTGCTCGTTGTGGGTGCTGTCGATATTTGTTTCACAGAAGGGTATCTACGTCAGTTCGGATTTGCGGCGGCTTCTAAGTGCGATGGGCCAACCTCAATTTGAGTCGGACTTTGTTGGCCGCAATGCGGCTTTTGCTTCCTCTGTGTTCGACGGATGGTGCATGACGTTTGTGTTGGACGATGACTACGCCACCGAAGCAATCGGCGTCATCGATTCGGGAACGTGTTATACGGCCGCATTGTGCAAAGGCGCGTTTGTCGTCAATGAAATAGAAGTATCGCATACCATTGTCGTTGGCTCGCCAGATGAAGTTTCAATTGGGATAACCAACAGCTTCGATATTCCGCTTTGGCTTATCATGCTACTTGCCATGATATTTCCGATTTACCAAGTACTACCAATGACAAAGCGTAGACGCCGACGGCGGAGCGGATTGTGCGAAAATTGCGGGTACGATCTTCGCGGCTCCGTGAGCGGGACGTGTTCGGAATGCGGCGTGGCGTTTTTGAAACGTCAGTAGAGAGCAAGTCATCTACTGTCCGCCATGGGTTTGAGAAAAGCCTGGAGATTGCCTGAGTCGGATGAAGGTGCGGCCGGCGCAATTGTTCATCGCTGCTTCTCATCTTGGCCCGCCTCCATGATGCGTTCGATTTCTTCGGCTGACATGCCTCGTTCTACTAGCGAGCGTTTTAGTTCGTTTTTGGATTTGGTTTTTTCTACTTGGGTCCAGCACACGCCGATGATCACAGCGATGCCCGTCAGGCTTCCCATGACGATGGCGATTTGCGGTAATTGGAACAATGACGACCAGGCTGAGTCAGCCAGCATGTAAGACCCTCCATTATTGACAGCAACGCGCAGCAGCCGGGCCGACCGACTGCATTCAGATAGTGCTCATACCCGTGTTCGTAATTTTCAACAAGATATTCTGGTGGTCCTGTGCGATTCCTTTTCCGGCCGCCTGTCGGATTTCTGAGTTGGGCTGCGTGTCCATTCAGATCTTTTTACGGTTGAATCGGTTGTTGTCTTAGCATTTTCAGAAAAGCCTGAATTTGCTTGTCGTTTGGGTCCAGTTGCATCGCTTTTTCGGCTTCTTGAATGGCGTTTGGGATGTCTCGTCTGATGAAGTATGCGACGGCTAGGTTGTATTGGGCTTTGGCCAGGGTCGGGTCGAGTTCGATTGCTTTTTTGAACTGCTCGATAGCCTCTTCGGTTTGCTGGCGGTTCATCATCAGCAGGCCCATTTGTTCGTAGGCGTCGGCGAGTTTTGGGTCTTGTTCGATTGCGGTTGTTAAGTGCGAGTCGGCTCGATTCAGGTCGCCCAGTTCGAGTGCGATGGCCCCGGCATGGTAGTGGGCTTGGGGGTTGGTTTCGGCATGTTCGAGCATGTGCTCGAAGTGTTCGAGAGCCTCGGGAAGTCTTCTGGCGGCTAGCAAGGTTAGGCCCAAATCCTTTTCGGCTTCGTGGATGGAGTGATCGAGATCGAGTGCTTTGCGGAACTCGTCGATCGCTTCGCTGTAGGCTTTTCGTTTCTTGAGTACGCGGGCAAGGTTGTGGTGCATGAGTGCACTTTTGGGTTCGATGGCCAGCGCCTTTCGCGCTGATTCTTCGGCGGCATCCTCGTCTCCGCGCAGTAAGTTTAGCCACGTCAACTTGTTGTTCACTTTCGCAGCATCGACGATCGCCCACCGTTTGACGTTGTCGTAATGTTTGATTGCCAAGTCGCGGTTGCCAGCGATGACCGGGGCAAGATCGCGCTCGGGTTCAAAATCTTCCTCCCACAGGATTTCGCCGATTCCGGTTGCGTCGTAATAATGATCGCCCAGGTAGTTCTGCGTTTGGATGTACGCGTTGTGGCTGGTGGCGACGAGGAGCAGGCCGGCAGCACCCATCGCGAATTGTCCACTGGATCGCAACTTGCCATCGGCTTTAAGCGTGACGTTTTGAAACTCGACATCACGATTGCGAATCAGCCGCACAAACGTCAGCAGCACAAATGCGAAGATCGCCGAGATGCCGGCAGACATCAGGAACGGGAAGTGGTCATATAGCCCCCACCACGAATACAGGAAGAATGCGAATCCGCCGGCAAGGATAAGCTCTTCGATGAGTGGGAGCGGTTTCGGTTTGGATTCTTGCGGTTCGGGTTTGTCTGGTGTGGCGAGAACGGCTGTCTTGCCGAATCCGAAACTCAGGGCTGATGTTGGGCATGATGTGATGCAATCCGCGCACTTCATGCAGCCGGGGTCCACAACCATGCCATAGGCAAGCACTTCTTCGGCGACGCGCACGTTCGAGCCGCAGGACTTGGTGCATTCGCCCGACTGGACGCATGACTCGTTGACGCGCACGCGCAGGGGCGAGGCTTTTTCGACGATGGCGAACACACCGCCATAGGGGCAGGCATAGGTGCAGAACCCCTTGTTTCCGAGGAAATACACGATGCTGAACCCGGAAACGGTGAAGGTGAGGATTGCAAAAACCCAGCCGGGAAACGTTTCCCAAAAGTGCTCGGTTGTAAATGCGCTGGACCACTGCGGAACGAACGCGACGTTGGTGGGGTCTTGAAACGCGGCGTACCAGCGATAGACCACGGGCCAGGCGAACATGTAGAGGGCCATCCCGAGCGGGACGAGCATGAGCAATCGTGAGCGGAGCGGTTTAGGTTGGATGCGCATGCGTTTTAGCATCCAACCGCACAGGTCTTGATAGGCCAGAAAGTGGCAGGCCCATCCGCAGACGAAGCGGCCGAAGATTAGCGTTAATAGGATCGCCAGCGCGAAGAAGATAAACCCGGCATTGATGGCGCCGGTCTTGAGGGTTTCCATCGATTCGGACGGTTCTACGGGAGTAATGGTGCTTCCAAACTTGAGCCAATAGGCGATGTGCAAGAGCATCAACACATGGACGGTGATCAATGAGATCATTCGCCACTTTCCCGCCCGGGTGATGGGCCGGATGGCCGGTGGTTGTGCAACTTTGAGTGGAATCTTCGTACGCTTGCTCATGGTATTGTTAAGTATAACCGCAACAAAAAAGCGAGCCGCCACATTTCTGTGACGGCTCGCGGATAGAACGATTGTTGACAGCATTGGTATCTATGGAATCGAGCAGCCGGCGGCTGGCGAACCCGGGTCGGTCATGGCACCCAGTGCATTGTAATCGTTGACATCAACATCGCCGTCGGCATCGGTATCGAAGCATGCGCAACCGGCACCGAATATCTGCGGCCCCGAGCCGATGTCGCCGGTGAAGCATTGCTGCATGAGCATGTAGTCCCGCAGGTCGCGATCGCAGTCACCGTCGCCATCGCCTTCCGTTGTCGAGCAAGTTTCGCAACCGGCACCCGTGTTGGTCAGGGTGATGGTTCCCGAGCCTTGCTCGTTGTTGGCCCATCCACCGACGCGAAGCAGGTATGACTGGCCTGCGACGACAGGTGCGACGAGGCGCGAGGTGAAGTTGGCACAGCCGACACCATCATCATTGCATGCGTGGAAGTTGGCGATCAGGCTACCGCAATCGGTGCCTTCGTACATGACCAGATCGCTGTCATAGGTGACCGAGTTGCAGGTGCTGGCTGTCAGGGTTCCGCTGCATTCGGCGTCGTAGATATACCAAATGTCGTTGACCGTGATACCGCCATCGCCTTCGACTGCACATGCGGGATGGTTGGGGCCATCGGTTGTTGCGCCGACGGTCGTGAACACCGTTGGTCCGTCGAAGATCGGGAAAGCGTCTGCACAGTCGTCGGACGTTTCGATGTCGCAGTTTTCATCGCAACCATCACCGGGTGTGGTGTTTCCGTCGTCGCATTCTTCGCCGGGGTCCTGATTACCATCGCCGCAGACGGGCGTTATGGCGACGGGGACGATTTTATAGACGCTGCTGTCGGCTACGATGTACATTTCGCCGAGGCCGTCTTCGCCAAACGCAACGATGGAAGAAAGCGGTCCAAGTTCCGACGTGCGGTTGGTTTGTTCGGTGACGGTGGCGCCGTCGTACTTGATTGAGAAAACCCAGTTCCCGCAATAGTCGGCATAGAAATAGGTGCCGTGCAGCGAGGGGATGTCGCAACCACGATAAACGTATCCGCCGATGATTGAGCAGATGAACCCCGGGTGCGTCGGGTCGCCGCTGTGGCGAACGTCGAGGATGGGGTCGATCAGTTCCGGGTCGGTTGCAACGCAGCCGTATCCGCCGCTACTGGTCGGTGTCGGGATGAATCCTTCACGACAATCCCAACCATAGTTCAGACCGCTTGGGGCACCGGCAGCTTCAAAGTCGATTTCTTCGCGGGCGTCCTGTCCAACATCGCCGACGTACATATCACCGGTGACGCGATCGAAACTGAAGCGCCACGGATTGCGATAACCCACAGCCCAGATTTCGTCGCCGTACTTGTTGCCGGCGGGGATGGCATAAGGCGATGCGGCATCAACGTCGAGTCGCAGCATTTTGCCCAATAGCGAACCGAGGTTTTGAGCGCGGTTAAATGGATCGTTGCCGCTTCCGCCGTCGCCTGTACCGATGTACAGCATTCCGTCAGGTCCGAACTGAATTTGTCCGCCGTTGTGATTCGAGAAATCCTGATTGACCGTCAGAATGATCAAGGCACTGGCTGGATTGGCGACATTCGGATTGCCCGAAACGGTGTAACGCGACACGACCGTGTTGCCACCAGTATTGGTGTAATTGACGTAGAAGAATCCATTTGATGCGTAGTTCGGATGGAAGGCCATGCTGAGAAGGCCGCGTTCGCCACCGCTCGCAATCAACGTGCCGATATTCAAGAATGGCGTGCCCAGCACTGAGCCGGAATCGATGATCTTAATCTGGCCCGAGTTCTGTTCGACGACGAACAGTCGATCGGGATCGCCCGGAGGCGCGGCGACTCCAACCGGTGAACTAAAGCCGGTGGCAACCTGCACTTTGGCGATCGGGACCTCCAGGAAGTTCTCGCATTCATCGGGGATTCCATTGTTGTCGCAATCGAGGCTGACACCGTCGCTGATGTCCTTTGAATCCATTTCACCGTTGTTGTTGCAGTCGACGATGCCAATGGGTCCGGTGGTGCTGGCCAACACTGTCATTGGTGTGCCCGGTTTGAAGATGCCGAGGGCGACCTGCGTGGTTTGCGGGGCGCGGTTGGCGTCGAACCGGAAGTTGTACATGGTGCTCCAACGGATGGCGTTGGCGTTTTGGTTGGTGCCGAAGTCGTCAGTCTCCCAAGTGACCGAAGAGCCTGAAAATGATCCGGGCCAATCGGTGTTGTCGTAGGGTTCACCGCTATGCGTGTGAACATCGTGGAAGCCGATGTTTGAAACAGTGGCGGTCGGGTCGATCGGTACGCTGAAGGAGCGGATCGAGCGGTCGGAATTCAAGTTTTGTACCGCGTATTCGTAATGCCACATGCCTCCGCCAATGTCGGTGGCTTTGCCTGCGAGGATGACGAGACCTTCTTCCGGAATGCGCACGTCGGTTTCGACGACTGAAGGATCGGTGTCTTGCCAAGCACGAATTCCGGGTTGCTCGCGCTGCGTTGTAGAAGCAAGTGAAATGTTCCAACTCGAGCCACCGCCCGACACGGTGATCTGACGGTATGATGCGTTGTTGTCTCCATTGCCGTCGGCTGCGTCGTCTGAAGCGATGTAGTGTCCGTCGACGAAATAAGTACCACCGCCATCTTGCCCGGGATCAAGGTCTGAAATCGGAACCTGAAGGCGTTTGTACGTCGAATTGCCCGTCGAACCCTGGTCACCTTCGGTGAACGGGTACGGGTAATAGCCGGTGTGGGCGTTGACTTCGGAGCGCGGTCCGAGTCGTCCCTGGGAACCGTTGAGCCCGCAGCAATACGGATCGGAGCAACCAACGCCGAGGACGCTTCCGCCCTGGCCGCTGCAACCGCAACCGCAGATGTTCTGCGTTAAAGCGGTGAAGCCATGTTTGAGCCAGCTTTGGCCAACTTGTTCGTAGCGGCCGTTGTTGAGGCGGTACATGTTCTGGGCGATGACCGGGTGTTCGTTGGTGCCGGAGATCCAGTTCAGGTTTTGGCTGCCGATGTTGCACGAAGTCGTGCCGACGGCGAACGCTTCCATACCGGCGAGGCTCGAATAATTGCTGACGTCGAGTAGATCGCCCACGATGACGTCAACACCCGGACCGTCGCACACCGTGCCGCCATTTCCACCTTGAACGATGGGTTCGTCGGGGCGGGCTTGGGGGATGTCGCCACCGACCCATGAAAGTTCGGCTTCTGCCGTAAACGATCCGATCGATAACCCGGCCAGCGATTTATCGTTGAGCTCTCGAGCCAGTGCTTCACTGATGACAACTTCCATGCCTTCGACCAGCAGCCGGTGTCCTTCCATGTCGAATCCGACCTTCATCGGTCGAAGTTCGAGACCGGTTGAGGGCGAATTGAGGTTGCGGCCTTCGTCGGTCAACAGGATCGACGACGGAAGTTGAAGTTGCAACGTTGAAATAGCCAGCGCGGTATCACCTTTGAAGATGAAGATGTCGTCAGTGTGGTTTAATCGGTTGGTATCGAAGGTCGTGAATTGTCCGTCTTGCGTGCCGATGCGAATCGGATGATTCGAGTCGAGATCCAGTATGACGCGTCCAAGCGGGGTGGCTGGGCTGGATTGACTGGATCGCCCGACCCGTAAGCCGAAATCGGCTAAGGTTTCCTGGTCGAACGAAATCGACGTGTTTCCCTCGGTGGCGGTCCAGATGGCCTCCGCGTGTGACGAAGTTGCAAAGCAAGCCGTCATCAAAATGGCACTGCATACTAAAGGAATACGATGGGTCCGCATGTTGATGCTCCGGTGATGTTGTCGTGTCGATGAAAGTTTTATCTTAATGGGTGTATCCTGATCGTTCGGTACATTCGAAATAGTCAGTCTCTGTCGCGCGATCTGGCACGATGTCGCTGAATTGTCGATATTCGACAATTCGTCGAAGTTCGGAAATCGCACGCCCTTTGCCCGAGAGATTGGCGGGGTTACATTTCTTGGGTCGCGGGCATATTTTGCCATCTTGCGGATACATTCCAAAGTAACGATCTGTGCGATGCGAAACAAGCGTCCGAGGTAATAAGGTGTCACAGACGCGCCACGGGTGTTTTTTGGCTATAATTTGGATACATTTTTCCAGTCTGGAAAATGACAGAAATGCAGTGACTTATCTCCGGAGTTGTGAGCGGTGTTTTAAGATGGCATCGTGTATGACTACTCGTTTGTAAAAGTGTCAATTAGTGGCACTCGGAGTTCTCGAATTGAATGTTGCTGAAGTCAAACGTGTCTTGATTGTTGGGTGCGGCTACCTTGGGTCTGCCCTGGGCAAGGCGTTGGTTGCCGAAGGAATTGCCGTGCGCGGTACGACGGCGACCGATGCACGCATAGATGAAATCGCCGAGTTCGGGATCGAACCGGTCGTTCTTGACGTTAATGATGTCGCGGCGGTGGGTGATGCGGCTTGTGATTGCGATGCGATTTTCTTGTGTGCGGGAGCAGGTCGAAACCGCTCTTACGACGAGGTTTATGTGCCGGCAGCCCGCAGCATCGCAGCCGCGATGAAGTCGGCGAATGTCCGGCGGGTGATCTATTCTTCTTCGACGGGTGTGTATGCTCAATATGACGGGCAATGGGTTGATGAAGAAAGCGTCACCGCGCCGACAACTGAGAATGGGAAAGTCCTGGTCGAAGCCGAATGCGTGCTATTGAATCGCAGCGCATGGGAGGACGAAGTGGACATTTCGGTGGTTCGACTGGGAGGTATTTATGGCCCCGGGCGCGAGTTGGTGAACTTTGCTCGCCGGGCGGCTGGCACGTCGCGCTGCGATGGTCAAGGGTTTGTGAATCTCGTTCATCTCGAAGATATCTGCCGGGCGTTCGTGTCGCTCTTGCACACGAAACATCATGGCGTGCTGAATCTTTGTGACGATGAACCGGTCAGTCGGCAAGTTTTCTATGACAGCATCATCGCTGACAATAGATTGCCCGCGATCGAATGGCTGCCGCCGAAAAATAATTCGTTTGGAAAGCGCGTGCGTAACAAACGGATTAAAGAACTATTGGACATCAAGTTGAAGTATCCATCGCATTGTTAGCGGGTGCGATCGTTTCATGCAGGATTGATCCATGTCTTCAAGAACCCATCACAAAAGCAACTCCGTCGCAGCATGTCCTTGTTGCGGACTAGTGCATCGAATCGGTTCGATTCCCGCTCACATGCGGGCGTGTTGTAGCCGCTGCAACTCGCGACTTCATCGTCGCACGGGAGCGCTGCAGTGCAATCGCCGAACCACGGCGCTCGCGCTGGCTGGTCTGGTTCTGTATCCGGTGGCGATTGGCTTGCCGATGATCCGCGTCGATCAATTCGGCCATCACAACGACGCGAGCATTCTTGAAGGAACCGCGACGCTGCTTTCCAGCGGTCATGTGCTGGTCGGTGTGGTGGTGCTGCTTTGTTCGATTGTGCTTCCATTGGGGAAACTGCTTTCGCTCTTGCTTCTGTCTGCGGGGGGAATGATGATGCGGCGGGAGCATCGGGCGTTGACGTATCACATCGTCGAATTTACGGGGCGATGGGGCATGCTCGATGTGTTGCTGGTTGCGATTCTGGTCGCGGTGTTGAAACTTGGCGACATGGTGGAGGTGTCTGCTGGACCGGCTGCCCTGGCATTTACGGCTTGCGTGGTGTTAAGTCTGCTGGCGTCAGCCGCCTTCGATCCGCACAGTCTTTGGTCCGATGTGGACACGACGTCTGCAAATAAGGCATGAATAGCGAAGTTAACAATTCATCCGAGAACCCCGGGGATTCGGTTCAGAATCCGGCAGACCTGCCCGAGGCGATCATGCGTTCTGATGGGCGGTCGTCATGGATTTGGATCGTGCCATTGCTCGCGTTGATTCTGGTCGGTTGGATTGGCTATCGCGCGTGGAGCTTGCGCGGAACGGTGATCACGATTCACCTTGATGAGGGCTACGACCTGCGGGTGGGCGATGATGTGCGATATCGCGGGATTGCCGTGGGGACGATTCGCTCGGTCGTGCTCAGCAAAGAACTCGATGGCATCGAAATCCAAGCCGCTCTGCATACCAACGCGTCCGGATTGGCGCGTGGCGGCAGTCGGTTCTGGGTGGTGCGTCCGCAGCTTGATGTGACCGGTGTGGCTGGGTTGGAGACGATTGTCGGCCCGCGCTATCTTGCCGTGTTTCCCGGTGACGGTCCGCCGAGCGATCGATTCGTGGGGCTAAACGAACCGCCATTTGTCGAGTCGATCGAACCGGGCGATCTTGAAATCACGCTGGCCACGCCAAGGCGCGGAAGCTTGCGGGCTGGTGCGCCGGTGCTGTATCGGCAAATGCAGGTGGGGACGATTCTATCGGTGGGTCTTGCCAGTGACAGCTCGAGCGTCGAAGCGCGGGTGCGGATTCATAAACCGTATGTGCGATTGATCAGACCCGAGACGCAATTTTGGAATGCTGGCGGAATCGACGCGACATTTGGCATTCGAGGCATGAGCATTCAAACCGAGTCGATCGAATCGCTATTGGCGGGCGGAGTCGGTTTGGCCACACCGCAGTTTGCGGGCGAGGTGGTTCGCAACGGGCATCGCTTCATGCTTGCGGACAAGGCTGAAGAGGAATGGTTGGCGTGGGCGCCTGCGATTCCGATCGGTAGCTCGCTCTTACCTGCTGGTGCGATGATGCCCACGCCGATGCGGGCGGTAATCGGCTGGACCGAGGGGCGATGGATCAAATCGGATCGATCGCAACAAGGATGGGTGCTTCAAACCAAGTCGGGGTTGCTGGGACCGGCTGATTTGTTCAAACCGGATGGCGAGGCAGCCGACGGCGGCGTGCAACTGGTGGTGGCGGGTGAGTCGATCGCACTTAAGGGTAATCATCAAGTATACGTCGGCGGGTTGGCGGTGCTTCCCGAGCAAGTCAATACGAGCATTTGGCCGTCCTCAAGACGCAGACACGCAACCGCACCGGAAGATTGTCTAGTCTTTGCAGGCCCAACCTCCAAGCCGCTGCCACTAGCGGCATCGCGCTTAACCGAAGCGGAAGGCGGCTGGCAAGTTGATCCGGCACTGGGCCTCGACGAATTCTGGCACGGCGCACCGGTGATCGCGCGGATGGACGGCACGCTGGTGGGCTTGCTACTGGTCGAGGACGAGATGGCGAAGGTGGTGTTGTTGTCGTCCGAGAAGGTGGAAGCCCCCAAGCCGTAGGCCGACAGCCCAGCACTGCTCACAGAGCAGTGGCACATCTTAAATCTCCGCAGGCATCTTAAAACATACTTATGGCGTCGTGGTTGCGATGGCTTGACCGCATTCTGGGCAGGTCTTGCCCGTTAGTCCTACCAGTAGGTATTCGCAATTCTTGCAGCGGGGTTGCTCGAAGTTTATCTCGAATTTCAGTTCGCAGTGCGCGCATTGGGTTTTGCCAGGGCTCATTGATTGTTGGATCTGGCAGCGCGGGCAGATGATTTCGATTTGGCCGAGTTGGTCGGCTGTGCTGGCCGTTGGTGATTCGAGCTTTTTCTCGCGGGCGTTGATTCTCCATAGGACGAACTGGGCGATGGTTGCGAAGGATGCCGCGATCCCGGTGGCGGCGGCCAGTCGGCCGTAGGCAGCGCCGTCGATGGCGGGCCAATCGAGGATTTCGGCGATCAGAATCCACGAGACGAAGATAGCGGTCACGACAGTTGTGCAGATGCTGACCTTGCGCACCCAGAGCTGGCCGGGTTTAAGTCTACAGAACGTCACCGTGTTGGCATGGGCGATGCATGCGGCGACTGCGGTCAACGCAATGAACGTCGCCCCGGCGGCCGCTCGGTTGGTTGGGAATACGATTTCAAACACTGCGAAAACGCATGCGGGGATTGCCGCGACGATCCCGGCTAAACGCAGACGGCGTGGGAGCGATTCGGTATCGCCTGCGCCGCACAGAACAGCCAGGCCTAACAGGCAGAAGATCACGTTTCCGGTTTCCCAGAATCGGTTGTACATCGGGTAGCCCCACATGCGCCAGGTCGCGCAGTTGTAGGAAACGAAAGTAGCCAACACGACTCCGATTCCCGCGTATGCCGCGCCCCGGCCGAAGCGGGTGCGCGATGCCCAGAGCAAGCCAATCGTTAAGAGGCCGGCGGGAATCAGAAAAAACATTGAGAAGAAGAGTCCTTCGTTCAGCCCCCACCACCCCAGGATGCGAGGAAGCTCCCAGATGAGCGTCATCGTGCCGACGTATTCCAGCAGGACGACAGCGATACCGACGACGCCGACGGCTTGAAAACTTAGGCGCTCGGCCAGGGCTGAGATTGGTATAAGGATCGCACAAGCGACTGCCGTTGCGATTCCCATGCCGATGACTTGCCACGTCCATGAAGATTGGACGAGCGCGACCGCGACGATGCCTAGTCCACCGGCAACGGCGAGCGACCACAGCATGATGCGCAGGAGCAGTTGTTGGAAATTCATAGTTGCGGCCTTGGTTTGCTGCAATCTAAGTCATGGGGCTGAAGTCTCGACGCGTTTGCAATGTCGCTGAACTTTGGCGCGGGGTCAAAGAAACTTTCCATCGCGATTGGTGTTCGTGCTGGCTGACTTGGGGCGTTGCTATATCATGCAGCGATTCTATACCGATCAATGCGGGAGAGTCTTTTGAATTGTGTCAAAGATATTCGATTGTTGCAGCTACTTGTTGTGAGCTTGTTTTTGGCTTTTGGTGCGGGATGCATTCTGCGTCAGCCGACACCGTTTCCTGTTGCACCGATGTCCTTCGAGGCGACAACTGAGGGGGGATGGCGCACAGCGTACGACACAGACGGCGATTCAAAAGTCGATTATGTAGAAATCGCTTCGCCGGTTGGTCGGGTGGTTGAACTTGGTTTTGGGTTGGCTGATGACGGCAGCATTACCGAGGCAATCTTGCGCGATCCTGGTGCGGAAAACCGTTGTCGTCGCGTGTTGATTATTCTCGACAGCATTCCGTTTCATCTCGTCAAGGAAGCTTACGACAGCGGACGGTTTCGACACTTCTTTCCGCCGAGTCGGGTGATCGCGCCGTTTCCGGTGATGACGGATCTTTGCCTCAACGAATTCTTTGGGACATCACCAGCGACGGGAGTCGAGACGGAATATTATGACGGTGAACGCCTTCGCGATGGCTGGTTCGGATACGCCGAAAGCGATAACTCGAAGTGGTTGTCGAAGGTCGATGTGTACGTTCCCTTCTCGCAGCACAATCATGTTTACCTGGATGCGGCGAATTGGTTTGATCATGAGTTGGGACTGATTGAAGAAGCGCTGGCTGAGGGGGATTGCGGCGAGACGATCGGTTATTCTGTTTCGACATCGGCGCTGGGGGTGAGCTTCGGGCGCGATGGGCATGTGGCTGGGCTGGTGACGTTGGATCGGTTTTGTCAGGCGCTGATGCATCGATTTCGTGGGGATATTGAGATCACGATGGTGTCGGATCATGGGCACAATTTGCGGGAGAGTCGGCGGATCAGTTTGCGCGAGGCTGCCGCCAATTTTGGTTATGAGGTTGGAAAATCGCTTGATGGCATAGGCGATGTAGTGATCCCTGAGTTTGGATTGGTGTCATGTGCGGTGGCGTATTCGAAGTCGCCGGCGCGTTTTGCGCGGGATATGGCTGCGGTGGAGGGTGTGGAGTTGGTGGCGTTTCGTCGGGCTGACGGTGGTGTTGGTGTTGTTGACCGGGTCGGTGAAGCAATCGTGATGGCTCGGGTGTCGGGTGATTCTTCAGTTCCCCACCCTTCCGCTTCGCTCAAGGATGGGGCACCCGGAGGTGACGGCGCATTGGCGTTTCAGTATGACGTTCTGCGCGGTGATCCACTTCGACTTGGTGGCGTGTTTGAGCAACTTCGAAGTGATGGTGCAGTTGATGCCGATGGATTTGTTTCGGATGCCGATCTGCGCAAGGCATTGGCAGACGGTTATTACACCGACGCGTTGTATCGGTTGTATCGGGCATTCAACGGGCTGACGATACATACGCCACAAGTATTGGTGTCGCTTGAAGACGGATATTATTCGGGCAGTCCGTTCATGTCGCAATTCCTTTCGGAAAAGGCCATTCACGGAAATCTCAACGAGAACAATTCCTTCGCGTTTGTGATGAGTACACAAGCGCCGCTGCCGGCGACGATGCGAATGGATGAATTAATGGCCGAGCTTAATCGCCTTCGCATTGTTCAATCGAGCGAAGATGCCGATCGCGGTTTGACGCGCGGTCCAGGGAACGGCGTGCCGGTCAAGTAAAGGTCGCATTGGATAAAGCGGCTGATGAGTTTGCGGCCCCGTTTGAGTTCGTCGCGTCGATGACGAATTTCCAAGAGTTCAATTCGCCGATCGAATACTTGCGCGATGGTGTTTGCGTCGATCGAATCGTGCCACCATTTTCTTAGCTCTTGCACTTCTTTTTCGCTGATTTTGAAATCGTCGAACGCATGAATCGTGCTAGATGCTGTTGCGGTTGCGAGCGGTTGAATGATGTTCTTGATTTGGGTGGTGGCGGCGAGCTTGATTGCTTTTAAGGGTGAATCCGTCGCCGCAAAGAGAACGTCAGCCGACTTGAGGTCGCCTCTGACAATGTCGGAGGCGGCAGCGTGGATGACGTCGAGCGAGTCGGGCGTTTCTGGTAACGCGGCGAGGGCGCTGGCTTCGTCAACTGATTCCAGGAATCTGATTTGCATCGCCCCGCATTCTTCTGAGCTGACGAAGTACGCACGAGTGGGGTCGGCGAGCGGTTTGTCGAATGCGAAGATCAATTGATAGACGCCTTCTTCGGTCGCGCGGGCGACTTTGACATCGTAGCCGTCGCCTGAAAGTTTGTCGCCGGTGATGAGTTGTCCGCCTTCGCGGAAACCGTCGATTAGGAATCGGCCTAAGAGTCGCGAGAAGTATGGTTGCGAATCGACGGTGAGCGAGAACCGATGGGCGTCGAGTTGGACGATGCTAGACGGCTGACTCATGCGCGGCAGGTCTGGTGCGAATGTCAGTACATGGCACTTGAGCGTGTCATGATCGAACCCGTTTGCCGCGACGACATGTTCCTTGGCGTAGACGGCTGCGAAGGGGAGATTGATGAAGTACACGTCGGTCGTGCTTTGGGGTAGCGGTTGCGAGCGGAGGCTGGTGGCGACGAAATGCTCACCGTAAAGCAGGCCCTTCCACAGGAGGCGGTTGACCTTGAGCATGCCGACGCTGATTGCGATTGCGACCATCGCTAGTGTTGTGGTTGCGATGTAAACGCGACGGGACTTGCGTTGGTACGCGGATGCCGGGCCAAGGACCAGTCCGATCGCGATCGCGACACCGCAAATATAGCCAGAATGCGGTGTGGCGAGGACTGGAATCATCGGGGCCATCGTGAGCAGAATCCACAGCGGCCAAATCCAGAATCCGCGTGCTCTTCGGGCGATGATGAAATACGTGGTCGCGACGACTGTAACGATTGCCAGCATGAGGGCGATGTCGATGGGGGCTTCGGTAAATGGGTTGAATCTCCCGGTCGGTCCGACAGTCATTGGCGCGACCCACACGGCGCTGCATACGAAGTGCAAGAGCTTGGCGATGCACCAGAGAAAGAAACCCGGCTCGGTAGATTTGCGGACATAAACGTCGGGCATCGGTTCGTAGAAGTATCCGAGTCGCCAAATGAGAAATGCAATTCCGATCACTGCGAAAATGACGTAGGCAACGCGGCGACTCCAGGCGAACTTCCAACCGCCAAACGCAACATCCATCGCCACGAGGATGGCGGGCAACACGATTGCGTTCTCGCGCGAGAATAGTGCGCCGATCCAAAGTGTTACTGCGAGGGCGAGCCATCCGCGATGAGTGGGCGATGCTTTAATCAGTGAAGTGGATGCCGAAACACTCAGATCGAGATTTGACGCATTCGCGTACGCGAGCATAGCGCCGAGCAGCAGCACCGTTTGCAAGATCATGTTTTGAGCCGCGAGCCACGCGACAGCATTGACGCTGAGCGGGTAGACGATAAACAGGATTCCACCGGCGATCGCCCAGAAACGATGGCGGGTCATGCGGAAACATAGAGCACTAACAAGTATGGCCCCGATCCAGTGCAGGGAAAGATTGACGACGTGCTGGGCGAAAACGCTGCCACCGGTTACTGCGTAGACGACTTTCATCAAGGCGACCGACAGTGGCCGCGAATATTGAAACTGAACCGGGCGATCTTGCCACCAGAGTTCGTAGAGATCTTTGCTGCGGATCGTGGTGGCATCGAGAAGTTCGGGCAGCGACCAGCCACTCTCGCGAAACGTACGGTAATGCCAATGGTCGTCGAGTCCGAGTCCGTCGTGAAGAGACCATCCGTGGGCGAGGATGACCGTCGCGCCGAGGATCACCCATGCCGTGATGCGATGGAGCCAAACCGCTGATTGCGATCTAGACCCGGCTCCGATGTCGGGCGTATTCACCCTTTCGCCGATGGTTGAGTTATGGATGGGGGTGTCCACCGTGAACGATTTCCTCGATGTTGCGAACGGTGGGCCGCTTGAACAGATTGCGGTCCACTTGGGTTCGCGATAATTTCATTTTCCGGTAGGCATCTTCGGCGCTGATGCCATGCTTTGCAATGAGGTAACAGAGGGCCATCGTTGCAGCCCTTCCTCGACCGGCTTTGCAGTGGATGTAAATTTTTTGGCCGTCCTGTGTGCATTGCCGGATGAACTCAATACCGCGCAGCAGGTTTTCCTGTGACGGGCAGACGAGATCGATGGTCGGCAGGCGCAGCTGCTTGATGTTGAATTCGGTCAGTTGAGACGTATGCCCGGGGAATTCATCGCACATGTTGATGATCGCGCTTATGCCCTCGTTGCGTAGGTCTTTGATTTCTCGCTTTCGCGGGATGCGACCGAGCAGGACGTTGTCGTCGATCCAGTCCCACCGATGCCACCCGCCGATGACGCACATCAGGTCGTGATAACCGAGCGACGGGTAGTACATCAGCTTCGCAAAGAGTCGCAGCAGCGTATCGGTCATGGGCGCGGGGCGGCATCGCGCAGTTTTGGAAGCAGGCTGACACCGTCGATCGCAGGTTTGCCTTTGAGTCGAATCGATTCGTTAAGCATGTCGAGAGCGGTGGGCATGACATCGACGAGGCGGGCGGTCGGTATCTCTGTGCCACCGGGCAGGCCGGGACCAGCGAAAAACATCGGAATGCGCATATCGGCAGCAAGGCATGATCCGTGTCCGCCAGCCGCTGACTCATGAAACGACCATTCGCCGTCGGCAAAGAGGATGACGTCACCCGCCCGATCGGAATCGAAGAATTCGACGATTTGCGGGACAAAGTCGGGTAATTCGGAATCGGCGGATCTTTCCAGCCAATCGTGCGAGCTGCGCCATTCGCCATCCGACCAGTCGCGCAGTAATTCCACGACCGATTCGGTGGTATCAGTCGCATCTGTATCGTCGGCGTCGAAGAGCGAGCGTAGGGTGGGCCGTGCCCACCGCTGTTCAATCGGCGTGGCGGCTTGGTGGGCACGGCCCACCCTACGACTGTCATCTTGCGGTAATCGATCCATGCCATCGGAATCGCCGTTGGCGGAAGCGAGATTGACGTAAGGCGAAGTGATTTCAATCACGCGGTATTGCTTCGCGTCGAGCAAATCCCGCCGTTCGACTTCAAACGTGTTGTGATCTGACAGGACTCGCACCTTGTCGTCTTTATCGTGAAGGCAGGCGAGTACTATTCCCGGCAAGCCTCCACAAAGACCGGTTTCGTCCGGTCGGATGATTTGTTCGACTGTCTCGGTCGGCGCTCGCTTTTCCCAGCCGCTTTCACTCTTGAAGTGAATCGTCACGCGACGATATGCGCCGTTGATGAATACCGCGTCACAGCGATCGAAATGGGACTGTCGCCAGGATGGGATCGACCCTTCGCTTGCGCCGCGGTGGATGCGCAGCTTGGTTGATTTTTTCAGCCAGGCGTACAGGTCGGTGAACTGGTCGCGGTGGGCTGGCACATGGCTGTGATCGGTGACGAGGATGTAATATGGTGAAGCGTCGGGCCGGTATTCTTTGATGGTCGCGGTGATGCGTCCGATGGCTTCGTCGGCGATAATGAGGCCATTTTTGTAGTCTTCGCTGTCCGATCCACGCAGGTGGCCCATCGCATCGACACCGGGGAAATAGCTCAAGTACACGGCTGGCCAACGATTGGTTTCCTGTGCGAACTTGGCGACGATTGGCGCGGTCAGTCCCACGCGCTCGTCGGCTTGGTGGTATCGGTTGAAAATCCAATCAATGCCGGTGCCGATGGCGTGGTCGAACGATTTGGTCACACCGCGTCGCGTGTGGCAGCGAACGTTGACGGTGAGCTTGTCGTCGAGCAATTCAAAGAGCGTCGGGTTCTCGAAATCGGTGTTGACGGTTTGATAGGTCAAAGCGGAGGAGTAGTCGCGCAGAAAAAAGTCTTCGCGATCAAACCACTGATTGCCCAATACGCCGTGATGCCCCGGAAAGCAGCCGGTAATCAGCGAGACTGCGTTCGGGTAAGTGACCGATGGAATCGACGTGACGGCATTTCGCACGCTGACGCCACCTTCGACAAACTGTTTTTGAATGTTGGGGAGCTTGCCTTCCGCGAGCAGGGCGTTGAAGCGCGAATGGTCCAAGCCGTCGACGAAGAAGATGACGACCGATGGCTCGTCTTTGTCTTCGGACCAATCAAATGTCCGCATGTTCAGGCGGTTATCAAAGCAGCCGCCTGTCAGTGCGAGAAAGATTGTGAACAGGCCAATCGTTGCGGCGGAATGGAAACGCTGCATGGATGTTTATTCTCCGTCCGAGGGGTTTCCGTTGACCAATTCGGACGGAATCCGTTCATCAGCGAGGAACGGGCGGAGCCTTTCGAGAAACGAGTTGATCTCGGGGTAGTCGCCGTCTTCGTGTTTGTTGCCTTTGAGATAGTCGAGCACGAGTTTGACGTGTTCTTCCGACGTACTCATGCCGTTGGTTTCGAGGTGATGGCGGACAGCATTGCTGCCACTTTGTTGACCGAGTACCAACTCGACCGGGCCCGCGCCGATGGCTTCGGGTGGGAACGGTAGGTAAGTGTCCGGATTTTGCAGGATTCCGTCCTGATGAATCCCGGCTTCTGTGCGGAAAATGTTGGTTCCGATGACGGCTTTGTTGGAAGCGGGTTCAAATCCGGTGAGCTTTGCGACAAGCTTGGACAGTTCCGAGAGTGCCGTCGGATCGACTGTGGTTGATTTCTTGAATTCATCTTTGTGCAGATGGAGGGCCATCACGACTTCTTCGAGTGCGACGTTTCCTGCCCGTTCACCGACGCCGTTGATCGTGCCTTGCACGACGTTGACGCCTTCCTTGATGCAGGCGAGCGAGTTGGCGGTAGCCAGTCCAAGGTCGTTGTGAAAGTGGACGGCCATCATGGCGTCGTCCATGTTGGCGACGTTGTCCTGAATGCGGCGGACGGTGTCGGCGCATTTGTCGGGCGTCAGAATTCCGACGGTGTCGGTGAATCCGATCGACATTGCGCCGGCTGCGATGGCTTCTTTGTAGATTTCATACAGGAATTCGGGTTCGGTGCGCGAGGCGTCTTCCGGTCCGAACGAGATAATTTCAAAAGACTTCTGCGCGTAATCGATGGCTTTGACCGCAGTGTCGATAATCTGCGACTTGGACATCTGGTGCTTGTGTTCACGATGCAGCGGACTCGTACCGATGAACAAGGTGATCGCCCGCTTCAGCGGTGACACGCTTGATAGTGCGTCGGCAGCCAGGTCGATGTCGGCGATCGTGGTGCGCGACAATGCAGACAGCACCGAACCTTTGACGTTCTTGGCGATCAGCCGAATGCCTTCGACGTCGTCGGGGCTGGCGGCTGGAAATCCGCAATCGATCGAATGCACACCAGCCGCAGCGAGCGCTTTGGCGATGGCGAGTTTTTGCTCGGGGTTTAGTCGAATGCCCGGCATCTGGGCGCCGTCGCGCAGGGTGGTGTCGCTGATCCAGACGACGGGTTTCTTCTTATGTTGACGCAGTACGAATCGTTTGACCTTGCGATTGATCGCACTAAACATGGTCATTGCCTCCGACACGCGGTGGCAGCCGGCGCGTGGTTTGCTGATGTTGATACTGAATTATCGACTGCCGGCATCGCGGGGGATGCAGTCGTCCCAACGGCGGACGGACCCGTCTCGGGGTCAAAAAACCTCGCCACCAAACCAAAGTAGTATGCCTTCGCGTACGCAGCAAATCCAACATGCCCACCACCCGGCAGAATCACCGAAGCCACGTTCGGATTGTCCGTCGTAGCCACCAAGTCGGCGATTTCCTGAGCCGGTGCCAAGGGGTCATTGGCACCGTGGAAAAATAGCATGGGGGTGCGAACCTTAGAGAGTTTATCGTAGAACTTCTTATTTTTGTAGGGGAGAAAGCGGACCAGGGCGAATGCTTCTTCTACCCCATTGGGCAAGGGGACGCCGCAATGGTCAAATTCCTCCTGAATGAGTTGCTGGAGGCTTCCGCTGGGGTTTTCGTACCCTTTTCGGATCATGCGGCTTTTGATGGTTTCCTGAATTGCGTGATAGACCGGATCGGACAGCGGCCCGCGTGGGGTTTCCAATTCGTCGCGAAGTCGTTCCCATCCGAGGATTGGCGAGAATAAGATGATGCCCGCTCGAAAGCGTCCGGAACCGTGTGCGGACGTGAGTTCCTGTCGGATCCGATCGGAAATGAGCGGGTCTTGTCGTCCGACCCCATCAAACCAGCCCGTACTGATCGCGATGTTGGCACCCCAGCAGTAACCCATCAAGCCGGTGTGTTCGACGTCGGGCATCGCTTCAAGCCAATCGGAAACGTGCATCAAATCGTCGGACTCGAGCACGCCCCAGGTGTGGTATAGCTCGGGGTGGCGGGCTTCGGTTTGTCCGTGGGCGCGAACTTCCAACGCCAGCACATGGAAGCCAGCCGCTTGCAGGTACTCGGCCATGTCCTGCGTGCGCTGTACACCGTTATCGCCGAATAGTCCTGGCAGAATCACGATGCAGTTGGTCTTGATGACTTTGCCATTGCGCCGGGCGAATCCCATTCTGCCGGACAGTTCAAATCGATCATCGATGGGTATGAGGATATCTTCGAAACCCTTCCACTGCGGAGGTGGTGTGTCGATGTGGCTGTCGCGACTCGCGCACTGGGCTGTGCAGGTGATGCCATCGAGATTTCCAAGCAGCGTGCGAAGGCCTTCTTTTTTGATCCCGAAATGATCGTAGACGTTGATTGTGCCTTCGGTTTCGTCTCTAAGTTTTTCGGTGAGCAGCGCCGGTTTGCGCGGTGACGGTAAGAGGTTGGACAGCTTCGCGTGCGTTTCGGTAAGCCACTCGCGCGTTGACGGATTGGTCGGTGTTGGCTCCGGTCGGTTTGCGACGGGTTCGGCGACTCTGACCTGGTGGATTTTTTCGGGGCTGACTTCAAAGGATTGTTCGGAAAGGCAGCCAGCGCATGCGCTTAGGATTAAGCATGTACGAAGGGTCAGGATCGTTTTGAATCTGTGGGTCATAAGCTTAGGAGGAGCGCAGAAGTCAGCCGAAGTATCGCCCGCTTTTGGATGCGGGGTGTTAGTCGAAACAGCTTATCGACCGGGCTGGCTTCGTGCAACGTGCCACTGCGCCGTGAGCAGTGTTTGTTTGATGGGAGCTTTTGACAGAACTGCACTGCTCACAGAGCAGTGGCACACTTGGGTTTGTTGCCGGTGGTTAGTTGTTGCTGATCTTGCGTCTGCGGTGGGCTAGGGCGGCCATCATCATCATGGCGGTGATTCCGCTGTGGATCATTCCAACCCCGCAGATGCCACGAACGTCATTTCCGGTATTGTCGGAAAGATCGAGGTCGGCGGTGGGGCGATCTTCACGCGGATTATTCGTGACGACGCGCATGATTCGTCCGGAGAATAGTTCGGTGTAGTAGAGGTTGCCATCGTTTCCGAGGGCGAGATCGACGGGGCCATTCTCGAGTTCGACGAATATTTCGTGGCTGACGATTTCGTCGCCATCGAATACTGCGCGAAAGATGGCTTGGGTGACATAGTCGATGTGGAAGAGGTTGTTGTCGTATTCGGTTGCGAAGCGCCGCCCGTCATAGAAAACGCTGCCGGAAATTGATGAGCCTTCGTCGTGATAGGCGAGGACGGGGTTGGTGAATCCGTCGGCTTCTGCGGTTTCGGAGATGCCTTCGACTTCGGGCCAACCGTGGTTTTCGCCGACGCGTACGAGGTTGATTTCTTCGCGTTGGGCTTCGGCGCTCGATCCGACGTCCATGACGAATAGTTGGCCATCGGGTGAGAAGCAGAATCGGAATGGATTGCGAAAGCCCGATGCAAACGTCGCCCGCTTTGCGCCCGTTGGCGTTTCAAATGGATTGTCGTCGGGCGTGCTGCCGTCTGCATTGATTCGGCAAATCTTACCCGCTAATGATTGAATGTCCTGGCTATTGGCGGGGGTGCCGATGTCGCCGATCGAGAAGTAAAGCGTGCCATCGGGAGCGAACCTAATGCAGCCGCCATTGTGAACGGTTCCTGACGTTGGCAGGTTGGCGCGGATGATGGTTTCGTTTTCGCCGACGTTTTCGTTGTCGGTCCAGCGGAGGATGCGTTGCTCTTTGTCAGAGACGGTGGCGAATCCGTAGATGTAGCTGTCATTTTCAAAATCGGGTGAAAGTGCGAGGCTGAGCAGTCCGCACTCGCCTTCCGTAAAAACCTCTGGTTGGGCGAATGGTTCTTCAAGAAGCACGCCGTTTTCAACGACGCGAATTGCGCCTTCGCGCTCGGCGATGAATAGGCGGCCATCCGGTGCGTACGCCAGTGCGATGGGTTGTACAAGACCTTCGGCGAAGACTTCGACTGAGAATTCATCGTCGTATGCAGTTTGCGCGTTGACAGATTGCGCGCAGACCAATGACGTGAAGATTGTAAAAGCGAGTCGGTCGAACATGTGTTTCTTCCGTATTCGTTGGAGCGCTTTTTTGTAAGTCAACGTAGGGTCCGCTGTGCGGACCAGCCGTTTGCAAATTCGTAATGCGGTCCGCACAGCGGACCCTACACGAACAGCGACGAACCGATGTTGGAGTCGTACGTTTCACCGTTGAGTTCGAAGACTGGTTTGGGATCGAAGCCGAGCCAGTTCTGAATGCACGACGCGAAAACGGCGCGGAAGTCCACGTAGTATGGCAGCGACTTTTCGTTGAGGTCAGCCGTCGAGACGGCTTGTCCGTGCAGGCCACCGTTGACGCGTGGACCTGCGAGGATCATGTGTCCGCCATGACCGTGATCGGTGCCGGGGCTGCCGTTCTCTTCATTGCGGCGGCCAAATTCTGAATAGAAACAGACGCAGGTGCGCTCCCACATGCCCATTGCTTTGAGGTCGGCAACGAACTGGGCGAAGTGGTTGTTGATCTTCGGGAACAGGTCGAGGTTGGCTTGGTCTTGGGAACCGTGGGTGTCGAATCCACCGTAAGAAAGTTTGATGATTTGCGTTCCCAATCCGGCGGCTGCGAGTTGGGCGGCGCGATAGAACTCTCCGCGCTCTTCACCGGTGGATTCGAACTCAGCCGTCCGTTCGCGAATTTCTGCGCCGCGTACGTTGATGCGACTATAGGCGTCTATGATGGCTTGGCGTATTGCGTTGGTGCCCTGCTTTTCAAGCGAGAGGCGGGCGAACGCATCCTGCACAGCGCCGTGATAGGTTCTGTCGGGGTAGCCATAGCGCGACGGGTCGCCGATGGAGCGGGTGTCGAGCACGCCGAACGGTTCGTCGAAGTACGTTTTGCGCAAGCGCTCATACCATTTTCCGGGAACGGTTCCATTCAGATTGCGTACGCCGTACTCGAAGACTTCCTGGCTTTCAAAGTGTGAGCCGTTGGCTTCGGGATATCCAACCTGCTGGATAATCGCAAGTTCGCCAGCGGCATACAAGTCGTTGAAAACGGGAAACAGATTGTTAATGCCGTAGTCCGAATTATCGGGCAGAACGGTCAGGTCGTCTTGCGACAGCGCGAGAACCGGTCGCTTGCTTTGATAGACGGAGTTCTTAAAGGGCGCAAGAAAGCTCAATACATCGAACCCGCCATTGAGTTGGCAAAGCACCAGAAGGTCCCCCGAGCCAGCGGCAGACTGCCCGTAGGTGTTGGCGACCGTTTGCAGCAACGGGTCCGTGAGGGCCATCGCCCCGACACCCATACCGGTCTTGGCGATAAAGCTGCGGCGATTCATTTTGTGCCACTCTACGCATCCCTTCATGTCTCTGTCTCCCGTGTCTCGGATGTTGCTGCGTTTGTTTGGTCGTCTTAATTTCTTGAAACGTTTTGCTAGCGGGTGATGACGTTTTCGTGAACGGCGATCAATCGGATCAACTCGCTGACGTGACGCGGTTGCTGGTCCGGTTCGAGCAGGTGAAAAGCGCGCCACCCGTTCTGGTCGAGCACTTCGATGTAGATTTCTTTTTCTTCATCAGTCAGTTGCAAATGGAACCAACCGGCAACCGTATCGACGATTTCCTCGCGGATTTCGCGTTCAGCCCAGCGTTCGACGGGCGGAAGCAAGTGATAGGGCAGCTCGCTGGTGCGGTCGGGACCGAATTCCATCTTGCGCGACAGTGCGGAGATGCGGCTTATCAGCCACTGATCTTCAAGCCACGCTTCGCCTTCGGTCCAACCTTCGACTCCCGGCGGATTCAGAAGGTCCTGGCCCGCACGTCCGAGGTCGTCGCACAGTTGGTTGAGGATGTAGCCTTGCGAATCTTCACCGTGGACGTGCATGTCGAGCGTTCGGAAAACACCAACGATGTGTTCAACGGGGGAAGTGATCTGTGAGCCAACCGCGTCTGATGAGAACATGGCCTGCGACGTTAGCAAGCGGCGGACCATCGGCTCGATTTCAAAATCAGAATCGATAAACGATTGGGCGAGGTCGTTGACAACTGCGTCGCTGGGATCGTCGTGGATGAATGAGACGAAAAGATTGCGAGCGACATATCGGGCGGCTTCTGGCTGATCGAGGGTTAAGTCGATCATGCCGAGATAGTCGTAGTCGTCTGGTTCAACGCGCGTCGGCAGAATGCGTTTGACGGTCGTGTCATGGTTGAGCAGGTCGTAGATCGGGCGGGCGTCTTTTTCTGATTCGCGAAGCAGCGTGATACCGGTGAAGGCTTTCGTTGATTCTTTGATGTCCTCTTCGCTGTAGAGCACGTCGCGACCGAGCGTGAACAATTCCCAGAATTCGCGTGCATAGTTTTCGTTGGGGCTGTCTTTGGGGCTGTTGGCACCGTCGAGCCAGATCAGCATCAACGGGTCGATGGTCAGTTCCTGGAGGAAGGTGCGGTAGTTGCCCAGCGATTGCTCGCGAATCATGTTCCAGTGAATCACCGCGAGGTTGCGGTCGCGTCCACTGACGACGCGGCGTGAGGTGGCGAATCGGTCGTGCCAGAACATCGCGAGTCTTTCGTGCAGCGGGTTCGGGCTTTCCAAAAGATAAATCATCCAGCGGCGCGGGATGTTGTCTTCGTAAAGAGCGGCGAGTTCTTCCCATTCGGCTGGAACAGGTTTTTTCTCGAGCAGGTCTTCGACGGCTGCCGTCAGTCCCATTTGGACAACTTGCTCAACTTGTTCGGGCGTTGCGCCAAAGGCGGCGCGGCGCATCAGGTGATACGCCTCGTCCGAAGTCAGTTGGTCACCGTGTTTGGCCAGCGATTGCCCTTCGGCGCTACCGCCCGAGTTTCCACCACCGAAGAGTCCGCCACCGTTGTTCGAGCCATCGCCGGTTGTTCCGGGTTGAGAGTTATTGCAACCCGTAACCGTCATCAACGTAATGGCGACATAGCAAAGCAGGCGCGTCGTGTATGACATTGCTTACATTCTCCCCATTGAACTTTTGCGAATGTTTGTGTGGAGAGGGCAGCCGATCGCTGGTGGGCGACGGTGTGCTTGCAACTCTCACTCGGATCGCGTTCAACAGTGTTCATCGAATACGTGGGCAGGGAAGTCAAAGAAAGTCTCGCGCAAAAGTGCGCGAATCTACCGATTTGGTGGGGTTTTTGAGTTGATCCACGCCGTGATTATGGGGGTGTGCGCGCAGCCACGCGGTTATGGGATGATCCCAATTGGCGCGAGATCGCTATCTGATAGCAAGTGTACGCGTTGACGTTGTTAGGCAGCGCTTGCGATTACTCGGTTGGCGCTATTCGATAGACAACCCCACCGGTTCCGACCGGGCCCGCGTTATCGGAGGCGCAGATATACACCTCGCCATTGTTGTCCTGACCAAAGCCAAAGAGATATTGATTCAGTCGTCCGTTATTGTTGCCAGCGACTGATAACTCACGGCGCGTCCATACGCCGTCTGCATTCTGAACGGCGGCGAAGAGGGTGCCATCGGGCGTGCCGAAACCGGCGCTGAAGTCTCCGAAGATGTAATGGCCAGTCAGCGCAGGAATGTCACTGCCCCGATAAACGTAGCCGCCGATGACCGAGATGCCGATTGGAACACCATTCGTTCCGACGTGTTGATAGGTCAGGATGGGTTCAACCAGTGGCGTGCCATCGGTACCCATGTCGGGGCAGTCGGCGAGCGGTACGTCCGGGCTGGCTGGGTTGAAGCAGTTGTTGCCTTCGCGAATGTTCCAACCGAAATTGCCACCGTTGGTTACGATATTGACTTCTTCGACCAAGTCCTGGCCCACATCGGCGACATAGAGTTCGTTGTCTCCGCCCTGGTCGAACGAGAATCGAAATGGATTGCGAAAACCGTACGCGAAGATTTCCGCGCCGAATGGAGGCTCGTTTGCGAACGGGTTGGTGGCGGGAATGGCGTAGGCGAGTCCCGGGTTGGGAATGCCATTGACATCGATGCGCAAGATACTGCCGAGCAGGTTGCTGCGATCCTGGCCATTGCCCAGGTTGGGTGTGTGCCCGACGCCAACATCGTTGCCTCCACCACCGTCTGCGACCGCGATGTAGAGATTACCTTCGGGTCCGAATCCCAGTTGTCCGCCGTTGTGGTTGGATTGTGGTTGCAGGATTTCCAGGAGGATCAACTCGCTGGCGGGATCGGCAATATTGGGGTCGTCGTCGGATACATGAAATTCGGATACTCGCGATTGCGAATCGAATGCTGGCGGGGCAGTCTCGCCTTTTTCTGCGGTGTACAGAACGAAGAAGCGACCATTGTTGGCAAAGTCCGGGTGAAGGGTGAAGCCCAGCAAGCCGCGTTCGTCGAACCCAAACCCGCCGCCGATGTCGATCATGCGATCGGTGACATCGAGGAAGGGCGTTTCATTCATCGTACCGTTGGAGTTCAGGATATGGACCGTTCCGGATTGATCGTAGATGAATTTGCGACCCGTACCGTCGTCGGCTTGTTCGAGGCCCAGTGGTGAGGTCAGCCCGTCGGCGACCATGACGAGGTTGATCTCGGTGCCTTCAATGGGATCGTCACCGTTGTCGGGCGGAGTTGTCTCGGTGCATCCGGTCAATGAACCGAATGTGATCGCAAGCAGTAGCATTCCTTTGAGGCAATATGCGGTGCGAGGATTGATGCGAGGGGCTTGGGTGCTTTGCATTGATAGACCTTCCACTGAGTCGAAAGCAGGATCGTTTGGCGGATCATATTGATATCGCAACTATCTACCGAAGCAATGTGGGTGACAAGTGGGATTATTGCGGCGTGCGTCACGACGAATCCAGCGGATCGGGGTTCTTGTGGGCGATTTGTGGCGATCCGTGGCGATTTGTGTCAATTCAGGCAGGACAGCCAAACCCGTTGACAGGATTTAGGGGCGGCGTGCGTCTATAAGGGGGATCATGGAAATAGCGGCAGACGCTAACTTCGACGCTGAACAACCGGTCATAGAGGCGATCCAACAGGGCGACCACTATGCGTTTCGGGAACTTCTGCGCCGCCATGATCGCTGGGTTCGGGGGGTGGTGTTTGGCGTTCTCGGATGCAGCGACCACATCGACGACGTGACCCAGCAGGTTTGGACGTCGGTGTGGGAGAAGATTTCCGACCTTCGCGACACGAGTCGTTGGCGGGTTTGGTTGTATCGGTTGGCGCGCAATGCGGCGGTCGATGCAGGGCGGAATGTCACGAAGCATCGCGAGCGCACTTGCGCGTTGCCAGCGCAGATTCTTGATCGGGAAAACACCGACCCGCAGCAGAAATTTGGCGTTCGTGAAAAACGCCAAGCTGTGCAGGCTGCGATTGAATCGTTACCGGCGCTGTATCGCGAACCGCTGACGCTGCGACATCTGGAAGGGTGGAGCTACAAGGAAATCGCCGAAGTACTGGGCGCCCCGGTGGACACGATTGAAACAAGATTGGTGAGAGCGCGGCGAATGCTTCGTAAGGCGCTCACCCAAGATGAAGAGTCGGAGTCAAGTTGAACGCGTAGAAATGCATGAGTTCATCAGAATGACTTTCGCAAAAGATGGCAGGATCATGAAAGAAAACACAAAAATTGAAAGATTGGCCCACATTGAAAGACTGATCGTCCGCAAGCTCGACGGCGAGATTTCCGAAGGCGAGCAGTTGGAGTTGGATCGCGAGTTGATTCGCAGTGCCGATGTGAGGGCGCTTTATGAATCGTACTGCGAAATCGACGACCTCGCGGCTGACGTGATTCGAACGAGTGCGCGTGGGGCTGGTGATGGTGAAGAGATGTCGGTTCCGGTGCTTCGGGTTCGCCATGAAGTGGTGGCCCATCAGCCCCGTCATCACAAATGGATGGTTTATGCGAGTGGATTGGCTGCTTGTCTGGCGCTGGTATTGATTTGGAAAACACCGGGTTCAAATTATCAGCCGAGCCCCACGCAACGGCCGCAGGCAGGCAATGTTGATGATGGCGGCTGGGGTGGGTTTAGCGGTAACCCGATGAACGCAGCCCAACTGAATGCCGCCCATCGCAATTCAATCCTGGGTGATGAAATTGGCGTTTGGAATGTGGCTGACCTTCCGCAGCAACGGTTGGACCGTACGACGGATCAGAATCTGATCCTGGTTCCGACGGACAACGGTGGGTACTACCTTTTGCGTATGGATCATGTGCGCAAGGTGCGTCAGCCCAAGGACCAGGCAGAGGCGCTTCACTGGAATCGGCCGATCTAGTGAATGCAGTTGTTTGTGAGAGTCGTATTTGAGGTTTCGTTATTGACGTGTTTGTCATTCAAACGGATGACGAATTGAACATGAATTCATTCGATCATTGATGGTTATTTTGAAAGGGTAGTTGACATGAAGACAATCATTTTCAGCACGGTGTTGTTGATCGCCGCGCCCCTTTGGGCGGTAGACGAGTCCAAGTCGCAGGTTGTCACGGAGAAGGATGGCGTTCTGGTTGTTGAAAACGCGGACCAGGGAAACGTTGAAGTCAAAGTTGTCCGGGTCGCTGCGGATGAGCAGAGTGCCGATGCGGGACACGGTACAGCGCAGATTGTCATCAAGATGCAGGACGACGGAAACGTGGACGAAGATGTGGTCATCCGCAAACGCGCTCATGTGATCGCCCGGGTGGGTGACGGCGATACCGATCGCGGTTGGTTGGGTGTTTACCTTGGCAAGGTTGAAGCAAGCGATGCCGAAGAGCTCAACATCGAAGGTGGTGTTCGTATTTTGAACGTCATCAAAGAGAGTCCAGCCGAGGCGGCTGGCTTGGAAAAAGGCGACATCGTTACATCGATCAACGGCGAATCAATCGCTGACGGTGTAGTCAGCTTGTCAAAGGCGATTGGCGAACTGGGTCCGGGAAGCGAGGCCCGAATTGGTGTGAATCGTGAAGGCCGATCGCTTGAATTGACGGCGACGCTTGGCAAACCGCAGACCGGTAAGGTTGAACTGATGCACACGCCGGATTTCGCGTTTGGAGACAGCTTCAGCTTTGGCCCCAACGTGTGGCATTTTGAAAAATCCGGCGACGCCCAAGGGCTTACATTTGATGCCAACTTCGATTGGCAAGATTTGCCCGAGGGGCTTCAGGACTTGGCCAACCTCAACGCCGAATTCGATGTTCGCTTTGATAACGGTGAGCGAGTCGTCAACATCAAGTCAAACGACAACGGTGAAGTGGTGAGCATTTCGCAGAATGGCGATGGACCAATCACCGTGAAGCGATTTGAGGAAGGCTTTGAAGGCGACGCCGAAGAAACCGAATATGCAGATGCCGACGCGCTACAGGCGGCTGACCAGGACGCGTTTGACTTGTACGATTCGCACAATTCCCGTTCGGTTTACATGATTAAGTCGGGCGGAACGGGTGGAGCCAACTTCACGTTTGACATCGACTCCGACAATCTTGAGTTTTTGCACAAGGACTTGATGGAGCGGATCGGCGAGCAAGCTGCCCTTTCGGGTGAAGCCCGCGAGAAGATTCATAATGCATTGATCAACCTGAAGGACGGGGCTGGTGGGCACGCGATGTTCGTGCATGCCGACAAGGCGCAGCAGTCGTTTAAGGTGAACCCCGACGGCGAGATTGAACTCACCATTCGCAAGGGTGATGCGGAAGTGGTCAAGGTGTATAGCGATGCAGATGACCTGCGTGACCGCAATCCGGAAGCGTATGACAAGTACAGCGATGTGTTGGACGCTGCCAACGATTAGGTCGCAAGTATTGCTTAATCAAGATGAACATTGGACCCGCAGGGTTATTCCTGCGGGTCTTTTTTTTCGCATGTCGCGCGGAATCACATGATGACGATGCTGATGCCTTCGTTGCCGCGATCCAAGTCGGAATCTTTGCGCAGTGATGGGTTTTCGTCGAGGACTTCACGGGTTTGTTCGTCGAAAATCGACCAGTTCTCGCCGAAGATGTATTGGCGGAGCTCGCCTTTTTTTCGTCGTTTGCGAAGAGACTTACGAATGCCGATTTGCAGTGTTCCGCCGACACCGGACGAGCCGTAACCGTGAATGAGTTTGATCGCGGAATGTTTCTTCTGGCGTGCTAGTACTAGTGCGGAGGTAAGTTTCTGCCGTGCTTCTTCAAGCGTCGGCATGCCTTCCTTGAGATTGACGGTGTTCATGGCGAGCGATCCAGATTTTGGCGATTGGGGCGGATCGGTCGATCCCTATGGGTCGATCTTAATATCGCCATCTTTGATGCGGATTTGGCGACTGCCTGAGACGACTTCGTCCATGATTTTGCCCGCGAACGCGTGACGCCATCCGGTGTCGAGCGCCAAGGCGTCGGTTGGCGGTTCGTTGCGCACGCGCGATTGGACGAACTTGCGCATTTCGGCTTTGGCTGCGACGAGTTGATGAGATACGTTTTGTTGTTTGCAGTGTGCGCGAAGGACTGCCCCCATGAGCATTGCGAGCGCGGCTTCTTGATCGGTTTCGTCATCGACGGGCGCGACAGGCGGCCAACTTTCTTTCGGAAGGGCGCACGCCCGTTCGACACCTGAGGCAATGTCGCGAAGGGCGCTACTGTTGATGTTCATACCGCGCAGTTTCTTGATGTCGCTTGGCTTGGTCCAGCGGTGTCGAGCGATTTCCACGAGCAAATGGTCGCGAACGACAGATCGCACCGGCCGATCGTATTGGCTGGCGAGTTGCTCGCGCACTTTGATCAGTTCAATCGCAACTGCCAGACCCAATCCGTCGAGCGAGCCTGCACCCTTGAGGCGCACTGCCGAGGCGTTGTCGCTGCGTTCGTATGTTTCCGGACGGCTGAATTTGGACATTTCCTCTTTGATCCAGTCGATGCGATTGAGTTCTTCGGAGCGCCGCTGGATCGCTCGTCTGACCGAAGGCAGGTAAATGACATCGTCGGCAGCGTATCGGATTTGTTCCGGCGTTAGTGGACGGCGTCGCCAGTCGGTGAGCGTTTGCGATTTGTGAAGGCGCACCTTGATGAAGTTGCGGGTCATGCGGGCGAGGCTCAGAGGATAGTCGGTCGTGATCATTCCGCACGCGATCTGACAATCGAAAACATTCTGAGGCATCTTGCCGCCCTGTGTGTAGCAGAGCGATAGGTCTTCGATGCCGGCATGGACGACGACTTCGATCGACGGATCGGCAACGAGCTCCCAAACGGGAGAGAGATCTTCGATTTCGTAGGGGTCGATCAGCACGACGGTGTCGTCGGTGGCGAGTTGGATCAAACCGATTTCGGGCTTGAATCGATCTTCCATGATAAATTCTGTGTCAAAAGCGAAGCTATGGACAGAATTGATTTGGTCACAAATTGCACGCAGGTCAGCCGCGTCGGTCACGATGTGTGGGGCTTTGTTTTCTTCGACATGGTGTTTGACGTTGCGATTCTTGCTCGACCGGCTACGCGGCTGGGATTTGGGTTTTTCTCGACTCATAACCCGCAGTGTATTGCGTTCTTGTGTCGCAAACAATCTTAGGCGGAGGTGGATTTGTAATCGATACAAGTGGCAGTAAACGAGAACATGCCCGAATTGGCCTGGCAAAACGCCAGATTTCGACGCATATCGGACATAGGTCTGCGCCCGCGCACGCTTGAACTGGCCATGCCGGGTGGCTACATTGGAACGTCGGGTGTGTAAGGTCTGAAAATCACTGCCATTTCGGGAGATAGGAAAGATGCGCTTCGTCGGATTCCGCCGTTACGTCGTCATTGTGATTCTTGCTGTTACCTTTGCGGGCGCTGGCGCTCGGCTCGTTTTAGCAGATGGTCCGTCTAACGAAAAGCGATTGGCTGTCGACGAATTGGCTGGCGATCATGTGCTTCGACTGGATGATGCCCAAACGCTTCGTCGAACCAAAGCGACGATTCGCAATGAGAGCCTTTATGAGTTCGATGAATCAAGCGTCAAGGTTGTGGTCTGGGATGAGTCAGGCGCGGACGGTTTGGATCAGGGCTATTTTACAGTTGCCCGCGATGGCCAATCATTCATCGAAGCGCGGCCTATTAACCACGAGATAAAACTGCGAAACGCCCAATTTGAACCCAAGTCGTTTGCTCCGATTGTACAGCAAGGGTTGCGGGCTGGCGCGAATAGTCGCGTTCACATTGTTCAGTTCGTGACGCCACCGCTTCCTGAAATGCGCAAGCAGGTTGAACAGTTCGGCGACGTGCGCGGATTTCTTCCCAACCATAGCTACGTCGTTGAGATGAGCGCCGATGAGGCAGTGCAGGTTGAAGCGCTTCCGTTTGTACGGTGGGTGGGAGCCTATCATCCGGACTATCGCGTCGATGCGTTCGTTCGGCAGCGTTTGACGAGTGATGATGCGACGGAAATTGAAAATGCGATGCAACGCTACCGTATCAAAGTCTTTGATGAAAACATCAGACAGCAGTTTGACGTGGCTGACGCCATCGAAGCTGCTGGCGGAACGGTCGACGTTGTCGATGGCGTGAGTTTCCTAATGGAGGCAACGCTTTCAAAATCGCAGCTGGCGATGGTGGTTCAGTTGGATCAGGTGGATTTCGTCGAGGAGTGGACAGCCCCTCAGACGCGAATGAATATCGCCCGGTCCAATACGATCGGTGGTGCCAATCTGCTTGAAGGGGCCGCTGGTTACACCGGTGCGGGCGTTCGCGCAGAGGTTATGGACAATGGTGTATTGACGACCCATCAGGCATTTAATTCTCGTATTACAGTGCGAAACGGCCCGTCGCCTGTGGACAATGGCGGAAATCAGCCGCACGGTACTTCGACGTTTGGCATCGTTTTCGGTGACGGAACTGGAAGCGCGAGCGGGCGCGGAATGCTGCCGGATGGCGACGGAGTGTTCTCTGCATTCGGATTCGCAGGATCGCGCACTTCCAACATGCAACAGCTTTCACAAGCACCTTGGAACTGTGTGTTTCAATCGAACAGTTGGGGTTTTTCCGATACACCCAACTACACATCGGTGTCGGCTGAGATGGATCAGATCGTTTACAATCAAGACATCCTGGTTTTGCACTCAACGGGAAACTCGGGAACACAATCAGGTGTGGAGCACGCTTGGGCGAAGAATGTCGTTGGCGTGGGCGGTGTGTTGCACTTTAACAGCAGCAACCCGGCATCGCACATTTGGGGCGGTACTGGTTCGATCGGTCCAATGACCGACGGCCGCATCAAACCCGACCTTTGCCATTTCTGGGATTCGATCCACACGACGTCGTCATCGGGTGGCTACACCAATTCATTCGGTGGGACCAGCGGCGCCTGCCCCATCGTTGCCGGTCATTTCGGGTTGTTCTATCAGATGTGGGCGGACGGAATTTTTGGTAATCCAGTTTCGGGTGGAACGATTTTTCAGGAGCGTCCGCACGCGGCAACCGCAAAGGCAATGCTGATCAACACTGCCAACTCTTATGCATTTTCGGGGTTGGGCGATGACTTGACCCGCACGCATCAGGGTTGGGGTTTGCCCAACGTCATCAACATCTACAACCGTCGCGACAACTTTACGATCATCAATGAAACCGTACCGATCGAACCGTTTGAGACGGCATCGTTCACCAGGATTATCAACACGGGCCAGCAGTTTAACGACGAACTGCGGGCGACGATGGTGTACACCGATCGGGCGGGTTCACCGGGGGCTGGTGTTCACCGCGTCAATGATTTGTCATTGAAAGTGACGTCGCCCTCAAACGTGGTGTACTGGGGGAACAACGGGCTTTTGACGGGCAACCTTTCGACTTCGGGCGGAACTTCTAACACGATTGATACGGTTGAGAACGTCATCATTAATGCTCCGGAAGCCGGTATTTGGACCATTGAAGTTGTGGGCGATGAGATCGTTCTTGAAGCGCACCCCGAAACCATTGGCGTAGACGCCAGCTTTGGCCTTGTTGTTTATGGTGGTAACACCTGTGCGACGCCAATCGTCGAAGCACAGTCGTCGAGCATGAAGGTTTGCCCGGGTGACGACGTTACGCTGACAGCCACCGCGAGTAACTTCGATTCGTTGCAGTGGTCGCAGGATGATGTTGATCTTGGCGGCGAAACGGGACTGTCACTGGATATTGTAAACTTTGATGCCGGTGATTTTGGCGATTACGAATTGACGGGTACCAACGAGTGCGGTGACGCGGTCACGGCGACGATCACGTTGAGTCCGTTTGAAGACCTTCTAATCACGCAGCAGCCACCTTCATCAATCGTTAGTTGCGTGGGTAATAGCGCCATGCTGATTGTCGATGTTGACGGTGATCTACTCACTTACTCGTGGGAAAAAGATTCGATTCCGCTGGTCGATGGCCCGGGAATTTCGGGTACGGCTACGGACACTCTGTCAATCAGCGATATCACCACGAATTCTGTTGGTGATTATCGATGCGTGATCAACGGTGCCTGCGGTGCGTCAGATACGACCACCACGACGACGGTCACTGTAACGGGTCCAGAATACCTGCAGCAGCCCGTTGGTGCCTGCATCGAGGTTGGAGGCGATGCGTCATTTACAGCGATCGCGGTTTCGCCGATGGGTGCGGGACAATTCCTGCAATGGTTCAAAGACGGCGTCGGACTTTTCGACAGCGGGAATATTTCCGGATCATTTACCGATACGCTACTGATATCGCCGGTCGGTGCTGGTGACGCGGCGGTGTATAGCCTCCGTACGCTGACGTTGGGGTCGAGTTGTTTCTTGTTCAGCGACGACGCCGAGTTGACCGTCGGCGATTGTTGCCCGAGTGCGGGCGACATGGACAGCGATGGCGACTTTGACCTCGCCGACGTTGACGCATTTACCCGGTGCTTCGGTGAAGATGTCGTAGCTAACCCGCTGTGTGCGTGTGCCAACTTGGACAACACCGACGATGACATCGACCTGGACGACTGGGGATTGCTGTCGGTGATCCTCGACGGACCACAATAAAGCCGTAACTTGCGTTGCTATTCTCGTGGTTGGAGAAATGTTGTCGCCTTGATTTTGCCGTCGGCGATTCTGATTTCGATCGCACCGTGGTCGGCGGTGTTTAGGATTGGCGTTTGTCCGACGATGCGACTTAGGGCGTGACTTTCTTCGTTCTTGACGAAGCTGGAACGTATGATGTGCGTTGGGTTTACGGCGCTGATGAAGGCGGCGGTGTTGTCCTCGACGGCTCCGTGATGCGGGAGGATGAGAACGTCGGACGTTAGGTTGGCTGTCGCGATCAGCGATTGCTGGGCGGCGAATCCGATGTCTCCCGTGAACAGTACGCTGCGGTCTTGATATTCGACGCGAATGACGATCGACTGATCGTTTGGGCTTAGCTGTGCTGGGTGACCTGAGGGCGGCCAAAGCACTTCGACATGGACAGAGTCTCCCCAATCGATTGAATCACCAGTATGCAGCGGGGCGATCGTCTGGCGCGATTGATGCAATTCTTGTTGCAAAACCTCAAACGGTCCGTTGTCCGCGATGCCTGCACCGTTGGTATTGATATAAACCGAATCGCATTTCTTACGACCTACGATCGAGGGCACGCCCCCATAGTGGTCGAGGTTTGCATGACTGACGACGATGCCAGCCAACTTCGAGATTTGGCGATCGCGCAGCATTGGCAGGATAAGGTGCTCGCCCGGATCGCTCGTCGAAGAAGAGCCCGCATCGTATAGCCACGCCTGGCCATCGGGAAGTTCGATGATTGTTGACGTTCCGCGACCTACCGCAAGTTGTGTGATGGTTAGTGAATTCGATTGTCTGGTTGGCCAGTTCCAGAACACAACCGTGAACAGCAAGAGCGAGGCGGTGTACAACTGCCGGCGACGTGTCCAACCCTGACGATGTGCCCACACGATCGACAACAGGCAGCCGTAATAAGTGCAAAGGACGATCGCGGTGGGTGGCGTAACGTCAATCGGGCCGCCCAGCACATCTCGCAACCATCCCAGCAAGTGGCGCAAGAATGCCGTAGATAGTTCAAGCGGTACGCCTACGAATGAGTCCGCCACCGGAATGATCAACCCGACTGCGAGTCTCACGAAACTTAGAACCATTACGACATAAACGAATGCGAATGCGATGATGGATCCCAGCCAGCCCAGCGGTGCGAGCCTTCCAAAGTGCAGCGCCACAATCGGGAGCGTTGAAATCCACGCGGCGATAGAAACTCGGATGAGCAGGAGAATTGATTGTCGAATACTGGTAAGCCATGAAGGGCTAGGGCGGGGTACGATGGCGATCTCGTCGGGGGTCGTTGGCAGCGTGTCGGTTGGGTGTTGTTCTGATTGTCTTGCGAAAACCCGCATAAGGTTGGTCTTGATGATCGGTGTTAATAGCACAATGCCGGTGACGGCTGCGAAGGATAACTGAAAACCGATATCGAATAACGAAAGCGGATTGATTGCAAGAAGAATGAGCGCCGCGAGCGAGAGTGAGTTGATTGTGTTGCCACGCCGGCGCAGTACCAGTGCAAAGCTGAACGTGCAGGCCATCACCGCAGCGCGCAGCATTGAAGGGCGGGCGTCGGCAATCAATACATATGCAATGACCGTTGCGATGAGCAGGGCGGCGGCCAACCGCCGGTCCGCGCCGAACAGTCGGGCCGGAAACCAAACGATAGAAGCCAGCATGGCGATGTGGATTCCGCTGACGGCCAGGTAGTGGGCGCAACCGGTTTCGAGAAAGAGGCGTTCGATTCGATCGTCTACAGCTGAGCGGTGTCCGAGGACCATCGTGTCGAGCAATGAGGAGGATGCGTCGCCGGTTTCCGACCCGCGCCCCAGAAGCAACTTGCGAAAATACCCGGCAGCGGTTCTCGAGCGATTCGACGCGGGCTGCAATACGGAAATGTTTTCGATGCGGCTGCAAGCCAGTCGCGAGCGAATTCCGCGCCGCGCGTTGTGCACCGACCAATCGTGTTGGCCCGGGTTGCGCGGTGGCAACAATGATGAAAGCCAACCGGTGGCTTCGATATGATCGCCTTCGCGGACATTCAGGGTTGGTTCGGCGATGGAGACGCGCAGCTGCCCGGTGGTTGGTGTTAATCCTGAACCAACATCGACTCTGTCAATATCCAGTGCAAAAGTTGTGCGATCAGTCGTGTGGAGCCACGGTTCAAACGGATCATAGCCAGTTCGGTAGGTGCTGGGCGGTGACGCAATCGTACCAACGACCTTGGCTAACTGCCGCTCTGGTATTGCGAGTCGTGATACATCGTCGGTGGGCACCATACGGAATGCGATGTGATGTCGCACCGCTCCCATGCCGGCGGCGGCTAATACGATAAGTGGTAGCAAGTATTTTGGGCGTCCGGGTTTCAAACACGCCAGTAACCCGCACGCGATGATGACCAGGGCGCAAACCCACGGGTCGCACGGAATTTGACTTTCGACCGCAATGCCAACGATCATGCCGATTGCCCAGGGTAGCAGCGGAGCGATCGCGAAACGGGAGGCAAATGGAAGCGATTCGTAATTGGCACGATCGTCGATCATGGTTTGTTATACTCGCCTCACAATAAATGCAATGCAACGCGTCTGGTCTTGGAGAATCGTGAATCGCTTGGCTGATTTGATACCCATGAGTGAATCAAACTGCATGACAAGAGGCATGCTGATTTTCGATCTGGACGGCACGATTACCGTTCCGGTGCTGGATTTCAACGCCATGCGCGCTGAGATCGGGTTGCCGCCCGGTCCGATTCTGGAGTCATTGGAAGCGCTGGATGGGGCGGAGAAAGCGCGGGCATTGGAAGTGGTTCATGCCCATGAAGAGCGCGCGGCCCGCGGGTCCGTGCTTCGGTTTCGTGCGAAGGAAACATTGGAAGTGCTGCGGTCTAAGGGTTGGCCCATTGGTATCCTCACGCGAAACGCGCGGCAGTGGGCAAACATCATTCTGGATACTCACAGAATTACTGTCGACATCCTGTTTGCGCGCGAAGACGAACCGGTCAAACCGTCGCCCGAACCGATATTGCGGATGTGTGCTGAGATGGATTGCTCGCCTGAGGCAAGTTGGATGATTGGCGATCACTTGATGGATATCGAGTGCGGGCGAGATGCCGGCTGCCATACGGTGCTGATTATTGGCGACGACGAACCGCCCGATTATGCGAGTCAAGCCGACCATGTGATTCGCGCGCTGGGCGAGCTTCTGGCATTGATCCAATTACCGCCGATGCAACGATCTTGAACTAGTTTGGTTGAATGTATTCGGTGTACGCACGATCGCTCCAGAATGGCGCGACGCGGTCTTCCCATTTCGTACCCCATGCGATGGCGTGGACAAAGCCGTTGCGTTCGACCATGACAGTGTGCAGGATTTTCTTATCAGGGTTGATGAGTTGGATGAGTTCGAGGCGGTTGCCGGGGTCGCGGAAGCGTTTGAATGCCTTTTGTTTGTCTTCTTTGAGTTGGAACGTTTTTCCGAAGAACGACTTCATGTCTTCGGTGCGGCGATAGGTGCCACCGGTTGCGCTGACGATTGGCCTGCCGTTAAATTCTACGTCCCGATCGTCGTATGAGTACACACCCAATGCGTGTTTCGGGTTGCTTTGAAGCCAGTTTGCAAGTTTCCTACCGTGCTTTTCTTCGTCGAAACCATAGTTGGCGTCGAGCCAGACTATTCGCGTAACCCAGTCGGGGATGGGATGGCTATGTTCGACGAAACCGAAAACAAAACTTCCACCTCCGCTGTGAGCGGTGAGTTCAACCGTGCAGTTCATTCCGTCGAATCGTTGGCGTAATTCCGTGACGATTTCGACGATTCGGGCGTTGCTGTTTTCCTGGGTGCGTCGCCAGTGGGGCCAACTGCGTTTCTCGGCTTGTAGGTATGCGACGACGAGATTGCAATCATTGATGACCCTGCGAAGTGCGCGGGTTTGAGCGCCGATGTGCTGGATGTCGTAGTGCCAATCGAGCCCTTCGGACATTTGCCTGCCGACGGTTTGGTCGATGGTGTTGCCATTGGGCAGGGCGAAGATGACCAGTCGCACAGGCAGCTTGGGGTCGAAAGAGCTTGCGGCCGGGGCGTTGATCTGAACGATCACTTCGGGGTCGAGGTTGATGTCGAGTACTTGTTCGTCGTAATGTGGACTTACCAAGAAGCCGTCGAGTTTGTGCGGTGAGGCTGCGCTGACGGCGTGCGTAGTGATGAGCGTCAACAGGCACACGAAGCAGAGCATTCGTTTTGGGTTTGTGCGTTGCATGGGTGTCGGTAAGTTTGAATCCGTTTGCCGCAAAGATCAATAGCTTGGTGAAGTCAACACGCCTTCGTCGCTGACCAGAACGTGCAACGATGGATCGGCGAGTACGTCGGCGACGGACATTTCGACGCCATCGACAAGCATCGTTTGATAGACCAGTCGAATGCCGTGGCTATAATCGGCATAGAAATCGACGTGGCCGAGATAGAGCGGTTGAATCGGTACGCCGCTTAATTGATGCCAGCCGTATATCGCGACGCGGTTCGGGTTGGCGGGCAGTTGCGTGGTGATGACCACATCCTTCTTGATTCCGCCAATCAGATTATCGAGAGGGAGTGATCCCTGTTGGCCTTCGACAATGCGATGGTGTCGGAGCATGGTGGTCATGCGGGCGATGTCGGTGGTTGCGGGGCTGATGGGTTGTGGACCGAGTTTGGTGGTCGCTTGCGTGTAGATATCGTTGACCATTTTGCGCGTGGGCAGCAGGCAATCGAATGCGTCCGCAATCGGTTGGGCGATGAGCGGGCTCATGGGCATGCGTACGAAGTCGCGCTCGATACCGGCTGACAGATAGTCGTTGGATACGAAGTACGTTGCGTTGACCACGTTGCTGCTGATGACGGCGCTGACGTTGATCGGAACGAACTCGCGCAGGAAACCGGGGACGTTGCCTGATGTAATCTCGCTGAGGATGCGGGCTTCGCGATTGACGCGAGGCAAGCCGGCGATCTCTGCGGCTAACTGCGTGCCGGTTGGAGCGCCCGTCGGGCGCGGGGGAATCGCGGAATTGGTGAGCGACCGCTGGAATGCGGAGTAGTCGCGCAGGTCGATGGTATTGTTGCCGCTATCGTCGAAAACTTGAAGGCAAAGTTGATCGCACGGATCGACCAACAACACGTCCGGGCCTGCAAGACAGCCGGCAAACCGATCAAAGTCGGCAAGGTCCACGTCGCCATCATTATCGAAGTCACCGTCAGAAAGCGTTTCGCAGGCGTCGAGGAATTCGTTGCTGTTGCAATCAAGGTCAGGGTCGGCTGCGATTTCGGAATGGTCGGCTAACGTGTTGTTGTCGCAATCGGGCGCGACGACGCGGACATTGTCGAACAGCGCAAAGGTGTCGGCGGCTGGGCTTGCGATGGAGGAGAACGTATCCATCAGTCCAAGCATGATTGTACCCGGTGCAATGGTGGATTCTTCGCGAACGGCGAAGAGTCGCCCGTTGATGTGCCATTCGAGGACGCCAGCAATGTACGACACTTCGACTTCGACCCAGCGTTTGCCCGGCGCGCCTTGCGATTCGTAAGTGGGGGCAGGGAAAAGTGTTTGATAGAACACGTCGGTGTGATTGCGGCTGATGGCTGCAAGCGTTGAGTCATCGACCGCAAGCAGTTGAGCATCTCGGTAGGCGCGATAGTCGTTGCTGTCGCCGCCTTCACCGGTGACGCCGAACCAATGTCCGTCGCTCGATGGGCCATTCGCCCAGACCGATTGCGAACCGGAGTGGCCAACTCCGACAAGGGCAAATTGCGTCGAGCCCACACCACCGCCAGCCCCGCCGTTATAACCGAGCCACATGTCAAAGCGAACGGTGTAGTCGCCATCGAACGTCATCGTGTTGAGGTAGGCATTGACGGCATCGAGTGCGGGCGTCGCGTCGGTGCTGTTGACCGTCAGGTGCATGCCGACGGTTGTTCCGCCTGTCGTGTTTGGAGCAGGAGCGATACCCCGCGTGCTATAGTCGAAGGCAAAGTCGGCGGTGAAATCCCCCGCATGGCTGACGGTTGACCATTGCGCTGCAGACGTGCCGGCATCGAAGTTGTCGGAAAACAACGTGACTTCGGCGGCTCGCGATGGTTCGGTGATTGCGAGTGCAAGCATTGCAGCGGTGATCGCGACGACGCGGTTTCGATGGACAAGGAGGTTTGGCATGGCATTGGATTCCTTTGGTACGGATGCCCAAGACGAACACCAGTATAGCGGAATCCCTCAGTGAAAAGGATGGCTCTATTGGTTTCAAATGCTGATATTCCGGACTTCCCGAACTTATCGGGCCCACTGTAATGTCGCGTGACAGTGAAAATATTTTTAAGCGATTACGTTTTGAGTCGATGGATTCGATAACAGATCTGCATAGGGGGATTTATGCTCTCGATTTATTATCCATCGCCGCATACTGGAACTCGGGCAATGAAGTCGCTTCGCGCGTTTACCTTGGTTGAAGTGCTTGTCGTTGTCATCGTCTTGGGAATCTTGGCGGCAATCGTTGTGCCGCAGTTCGTCAATGCGGCGACCGGAGCCGAACACATCGCTGCCAGCCAATTGGTGGCGATCGTTCAACGCAAGATCGGTGAGTCTTATGCGAGGACTGGCGAATGGCCAACCGCGCTCGATGATGACTGGTTCTCACCGCCCGGTTTACCGCGCAACCCATATACCGATGGGGCTGCATCACTGACGGTTCAGAACATCGCCGGAAAATTAGAATTGGATATCAAGCACAGCAACGGTGGGCCAATCATCTATTGGTACAACCAAGCCAATGGTTTGTTCCATACCCGCGTGCCCTGGCAGGGCAACAACGCCGATACGCTGGCCCTCTACAATCGAGTTAATCACGTCAAAGCCGTCAATTACTAGCAGGGATTTGCAACAGGTCCGTCATTGAGATTGACCAGACTTACCTGTTACACTGATGGGATGAACCCAAACCCATTTATTGCCATGATCGTTTCGATTTCGATGTGCTGTTTCGTTGCCTCTGCACTCGGGGGAACGGAAGAGCCACGCACAATTCTGTTTTACGGCAACAGTTTTACGATCGGTATCGGATCGGCAGAGGCGCAGTCGCTTGGCGGTGTGCCGGGTGTGTTTGCAGATCTCGTGGTGGCGGCTGGTCATCCTGAACCGAATGTCGAGAATGCAGCCGTCAGCGGTCAAACACTTACATGGCACTTGGCCAATAACACCGATGTGATTACCAACCCGGTGGACTTCGCAGAATCGCCGGGGTTTCAGTGGGACCATATAGTTCTTCAGGCGTTTTCAACGCGACCCACGCACATCGGGAATCTGTCGCAGTTTCGAGCGGACCTATTGGCGCTTTTCACCGAAGCCCGCAATCACAGTCCATCCGCCAGCGCCGTTCTGTATGAGACATGGGCGCGAGAACCGGGGCATTCGGTTTATACCGGCGATCCGCCCTCGTTTCCTGGTGGTCCGGCGCAAATGCAGCAGGAATTGCGCGATGGGTACGAGCTTGCCCGGCAGGACGTTGACGCTGCATTCGGTGCGGGCGTCGCGGCGGTCGCGCCTGTTGGCGACGCGTGGGAGAGTACGAATTGGGATAATCTTCATGCCACCGACATGTACCATGCCGGTCCGCGCGGGACGTACCTTGCTGCACTGGTGATTTATGGAACGGTGTATCAGTCGCCGACGTTTGGTTTGCCGAAGGTGTTCGCAGGTTTGAGTGAACAGGAGGCGGCGGAATTGCAGGTGGCGGCTGACCTGATTCTCGGATTCGGCTGCGGTGCGGCTGGATTGGATTGCAATTCGAACTGCATCCCCGATGTGCTTGAAGATGACTGTAATGACAACGCCGTGCCGGATGACTGCGACATAGTCGATGGCACAAGTATCGATTGCAACACCAACGGCGTGCCCGATGAATGCGAATTGACGGAGATGGGTATCTTCACGTCAGCCTCGCCGACACTATCACCCATCGGCGCCGACAACAACCAGTCACATTTGATCCGTAATTCGCCCATTGCACTGGACAACGTTACGCTCGAATTAACCATTCGCGGTGACTTTGACGCGGTGGATGAATTTGTCGATGTCTTTGTCAATGCGACCAATGTCGGCCGAGTTTTCGACATCGGCGCGAATCCTTGCCCGTCGACCCCGGATGAAGATCAAATCGTCATCAGCGCAAGCGTGTTTAATGCGGCCGGCGGCGGTGGAGACGTGCTGATTTCGCTGATCTCGAGCGGTGTCGTCAATGCCGACCTATGCAGTCCGCCTTCTTCAATCA
>JAJDEB010000011.1 GCA_029260015.1 Phycisphaerae bacterium
CCCCACAGACGGAACAGGCGCTTGGCTCTATCGAGCAGCGCGCCACGGCGGGGAGCCCGTTGCAGGCGGCTGGAAACGAAGCCATGCGGCAGACGGCAAGCGGTGAGATGTTGAACGCCAACCCTTACTTGGATGCGCAGATTGATCGCGCCGGACGCGGGTTGACCCGTGGCTATCGTGAGGCCACGGCGCCGGGCATCGCCGCCAGAATGTCCAACGCGGGGCGCACGGGGTCGCACGCGGCGGGGCAGGAATTTGATCGATCCGAGGACGTATTGACGCGGGCGCTTGCCGAGCAGGGCACCGATATCGTTGGCCGCAACTATGCCGACGAACGTGGAAGGCAAATGCAGGCGTCGGCCCTGGCCCCGGGTATGGCACAGGCCGATTATCAGGATGCGCAGGCCCTGGCCGGCGTCGGCGGCGCGCGTGAGGATCTGACGCAGGCCGGCATTACCGAGGACATCAACCGCTTCAACTTCGCCCAAAATGAGCCCTGGGATCGCCTGGGCCGCTATTCAGCCTTTGTGCAGGGCGGAAACTACGGCGGGGAAACAACGCAGCCGGTATTCCGCAACCGGGCGTCCAGCGCGCTTGGCGGGGCCTTGGGCGGGGCGCAGATCGGTAGCCAGTTCGGCGGGGCTGGCGGATACGGCGGGGCGATTGGCGCTGGTGTTGGCGGCCTCTTGGGCTTGTTCGGATAGGAGTTTAAGCATGGCCTTGAGACGCAATTTGCCGGGGTTCTACCCGCAACAGGCGGCGGTGCCACGCAGCCCCTTTACACCGGGCATAGCGCCTCCCGCCGCAGATCCTCAACAGTCTTTCTGGCAGCAGATGTTTAGTCCCGGGCCGCAAACCGTGACACCCGGACAGCCCGGTGCGCACCAGGGCGGGCTTTTGCCGTTCTCCCCACAGCAGCAAGGCCTGCTTGGCATGGCAGGGGCGCTCATGGAGGCGGGCGGACCCTCTTTCACGCCGACGAGCTTAGGGCAGGGCTTTGGCCGTGGTTTGACGGCCATGCAGGGGGCTCAGGGCCGGGCAGAACAGGTGGCCATGCAGCGGCAGGCACATAATATGCAGGTTGCTGTCATGCAAGCGGACCTTGACCGCAAGGCTCGCATTGCGGAGTCTTTCGGAGCCGGCGGTGGCGGACGGCGCCAAACCCCGCGCGGTTCGCTTGCCGGAGGGGTGCAAATGGCCTCTGCCGATGGCAACACTGCCGGTATGGACGGGGCGCCTTCAATCGCAACAAATCCGCAGTTTCAACAAACAGCTTCGTCTTTGATCCAGTTCGGCATGGACCCGGACGAAGCGTTGAAGGTCGCCGCAACGAATACGAGGCCGCGCAATCGCCCAACGGCAAAGGATCGTTTCGGGCGTCTGATTTACACAGATAACGGCGAAGTGCTGGACCCGACAGCGCCGGCAGAACATCAGCCTGAATCAGCATCGTCGTTCTTCAACGATGCTGAACGGTTCTATCCAGACGACGCGACAGCGCAGCAAGACGGCTTTGCCACTGTCAGGGAAGCGCGGATGAATTACGTCACTCGCCAACGTAAGGCGCTTGGTGGGGTAACGCCGATACAAAAGGGGATGACCAAGGAGCAGGAGGCCCTGGCAAGTGGTCGGGCAACGCAATATACGGGCATTCAGGCTAAAGCCGAGGAGGCCCGCAATCGTTTGGCAACGTTGGAAACCTTGCGCGGTATTGATGCGGACACAGGCGCTGTAGAGCCCGCGCTTTTGTGGTTGCGGGAGTATGGACAGGGGCTTGGCCTGCCTGACGCGTTGATTGGAGAAACCGAAGGTATTGCCAGCCAGCAAGCTTATCAGGCCGTCGCCGGCAAGATGCTTGCTGAAGCTCTAGCGGCGCAGGTCGGGCCACAAACAGACCGGGATGCAGACCGCTTGATGCAGACCCTTCCCAGCTTGCGCAATCTGCCGGATACAAACCGTTTCCTCATCAATTCCGAAAAGGCCTTGGCCGGGCTGGCAGTCGAACGTGAAAGATTCTACGATCAATGGGCCGAAGACAACGACGGCAGCTTGAAGGGTGCCAGCAAGGCGTGGGGCGCGTATCGCCGCAAGACACCTATTGTGGGCGTCAACCCAAAGAGCAAGTTGCCTGTGTTTTTTTTCCAGTTCCAAGACTATATGCGCAAGGTCAATCCCGATATCGGCAATGAAGAACTAATGGAATTGTGGTCGCAAAAGTATGGCTGAAACCTTCGCCGATCCCTGGGATAATCCAGATTTCAACTATGACGCGCCGGCAGAGGCTTCTGTTACGCAGCCCGGAACCGTCGCCGATCCGTGGGATAGCCCGGATTTCAACTACGACGTTTACGAGCAGACAGGTGATATGCCGGGTTTGCCGATTACTGTTAACCAACCGCCCCCGATGTCGCTTGGCAATCGCGTGGCGATGGCGGCCCAGCGATTGCCTGGGCAAATATCTGAAGCTTTCACGGGAGATGAACGCCGGGAATTCGATATTGGCGAAGTGGGACAGGACGCCGGCAACATTGCCGATGCAATGCAAATGGGCGTTGCGCGCGGGAACCCACTTGGCATGGCCGCAATCTATCAAGCCAGGAACCCCGACGCTGTTATCAAGTATGACAAGGGCGGGGCGCCATATGTGGAAAGCAAAGGCGGACAACCGCAGGTCTACCTTAATAGGCCCGGCTTCAGCGGTCAGGAGGTTATCGACATAGGCCAGCAGGGCTTGGCGGCTTGGGCTGCGATGAGGGGCGGCGTCAAGGTGCCTGGTGGTGTCGCTGGTCGGATCGGCGGCGTTGCCGGAGCGGAGGCGGCCACAAGTTTGGGGTTTGACGCCCTTGCGAAAATGCTTGGGTCCGAACAAGGTTTCGACGTCGAAACCGCGGCGATGTCCGGTGCCTTGGGCGGTCTTGGTGAAGCGGCCCTGCCGGCATGGCGGCTTATGAAAAGCTATCTCAGCAGGCCCGGTGTTTGGCAGAAGTCCGGCAAATTGACGGCCGACGCAGCCAAAGATATCAAGGAGATCGGACTTGACCCTGATCTGTTCTCGCGAGACAGGGTAAAGCGGGTTGAGCGCAATATGGGCCGCGTGGCGCAAACCACCGAGGAAGCCGGGCGGGTGGCCGAGGCGGCTTCACTGCCGGTATCGGTGCCCTTGACCGAAGGCATGACGCGCGGCGGGCGCCAGGGGCTTAATAAGGGCGGATTGCGGGCGCAGGAGCTTGAACAACAATGGGCGCATGGTGTGTCTGGGGATGCAGCGCAACAGACCATGCAGCGTGCCCAGCAGCGCACGAATGAGGCGTTGCTTGCCAACGTGCCGGAAGTGCAACGAACAGTCTCCGGGCGTGCACCAGGTGAGGCCATTCGTCGTCAGAGCGAAGGAGCTGCTAACGCTGGCGAGGCCATAGCTGATAGAGCTGCCAAGGAGCGGGCTGAAATTGACGCGGCATACACTGCGGCGCGGGGCGGCAATGCTGGATTTGCCCCCGGCAGCGCCACGCATTTTGCCAACAAGGCCACGGCGGAGATTGGTGAGCGGCACGCGTTGTCGGCGAATCCGGCATTAGAACGGTTTCTCAATGAAATCCCCGGCCGTGATGTCCCGCGAAGCTCTGCCGTGCTGCGTGATATGGAGACGTGGCGCAGGCAGGTGACAACCGAAGCCCATAACCTCAAGGTCTCCCGGCCTAGTGAGGCCAGGGCGTTGAACGATCTTGTCCGCTCCTATGACGATTTCACCGTTGACAGCCTTCGACGCGGGCTAGTTGATGGAGACCAGGAGGCGGTAAAGCTGTGGAGAAAAGCCGTTGCGAAACGGCGAAATTATGGCCGGGTCTTTGAGGCCAACGATATCGTTAAGAAACTGACACAGGAAGGTGTTGAACCGATTGACCGGCTTACGCCGGAGGATACGCTGAATCTGTTATTTGGAGGCAGCAAGACATTGAAGGCCACACCAAAGGCATCATCGGCTTTGCGCCGCATGAGGGCTATCCTGGGAAACGATAGCGATTCCTGGAATGCGTTGAAGGAAGAAGCGTTTTTGAGGTTGGTTAGAAACCAGCCGCAAGGCGCGTTTAGTCCCGACAAGTTCGCCACGGCGCTAGATACGGCCATGCTGGATAGCCCAACTCTTATGAGAACACTTTTTGGCACCGAGGATATGAAGCTGTTGCAGCGATTGAAGCGGGTTGGGCTCAGCACGATCCCGGACCCGAAGGCGGTCAATCGTTCGCACTCAAGCTACCCAATTATGAAGATTCTTGGCCAATACGGGAATGTTTTAGCTTTCGGCATCCCTGGCAAGGCATACGAGATCGCCATGAAGCCGGCTATAGCCGGGGTCAAGGCTGGTGCGAGCGTGCTACCTGGGGCGGTTAAGGGCAGTCCGATTTCTAAAGGCGGGAGGGCGGTCTTTACACCTGGCGGGAGGAGCAGATTTAACCCGGCGGCGGGCATGGCGGCAACACCAGGCTTGCTTGGCCAGCCTGGCGAGGATTAGGCCATCACAGCGCCAATGGCAAGCAAGCCCCAAACACCAACCAGCGCAGCCAGTGGCCATAGTGTCGGGCGCGATTCGTCTTCAAGCGGTGTGCCGAAGTTCCAGCGTTTTTTCGCGCGCCATGAGACGATAAGATCTAGGCAAATGACAAGTGCCAAGACACAGAAAACCGCTGACACAGCGGCTTTGGCACCAAACATGGTACTTCCGCCGACAACGACAACGGTAGCCATACTATAAGTTACAAGACGATCTAGCATGCCTTTATTATAGCAGGAATCGCGTCATGAGCATCAAGAATTGGTCGTCAACCGCCGCCAGCAACAACTCTGCCCCGCCCAACGGTGCCCCCGAGAACATGGCGCCCTCGGCCGTCAACGACACGATCCGACAGGTTATGGCGGACGTGCGGGCCTGGTACGAAGCATCGGAATGGCTCGACTTCGGCCATACGCCGACGTTCGTCAGCGCCACGGCCTTTACCGTCACGGGCGACCAGACAGATACCTACCAGGCTGGGCGGCGGGTGCGGATTACCGATGCATCGACGCTGTACGGCACAATTACG
>JAJDEB010000012.1 GCA_029260015.1 Phycisphaerae bacterium
CCGCGTATCGACTCGGATTGGCCTCGAATTTGGCGACGCACTTGTCGCAGCAAAATCCGATCACCTGACCCTGAAATGTCGTAGTGAATTCAGGACTAACCTTCTCCTCCGTCATCACCGGGCAGTATGCGTTGATCGGCGGACCGACGTTCTCAGCCTGCCCCAACGCCGGTGCCGCGAACATTCCGCACAAAATGGCTACGGTAAGCCACAATTGACGTGAGTATTGGTAGGCTCTCAAAGTCGACGCCCGCAAATTTGAGGGTGACAAAACTCCGATCACTTGCTTGCACCTTCTATTGTCAACTTGTTCTTTAGTCGTGCGATGCGCCGATACGATACTTCCAGCCGTTCCTCACTGACTCTGCCCGCGGCGACAAGCTGGCGGATCGCGTTGAACGTTCGGCGACCCATGTCGGCGTGGTGCAACTCCGTGTTGGCGTGCAGGACAATGTCCACACCCACCTCAATAGCCAGCGCGATCGCTTCTTCAAATGTATATTCACAGCGTATGGCGCCCATGCCGAGGTCGTCCGAAATCAAGACGCCATCAAATCCCAGCTCATCGCGCAATAGGCGGCTAGAAATCGCGTGCGAGAGTGTGGCTGGGTGGTGCTGGTCCAGATGATCGATAAGCACATGCCCCGTAAGCACGGCGTCCGTCAACCCGGCACGGAATAGAGTTTGAAACGGTTGCAGTTCATCGCGCTTCCAAGTGCGGCTTACGTCAGTGAAACCAATGTGCGAGTCGATGCACATCTTGCAACAGAAGTAAATCGGCCCGTCTTGAGTCATCGAACTTGACGGTGAAATCAATCGGGTCTCCCATCACGGGGCAGTTGGGCAGTCTCGCGGGCGCTCCGTGCCCATGCTCGCGGTTCACCGCATCGCCAGAATCATGATGGTCGCGATCTCCATGTTCCTGCGCGAGCGCGGGGCTGAAGGACCACGCGCCGGCGGCAACAAGTAAGATAAATTGCGGGATTGCGTTCATGGAATCATCTCCTTTCTTGCTGAGAATGCACGGCGCACACCGATGCTATGGCCGGATTCACGCACCGTCCGACACAGAATTAGATACGCGCTGCGGCAAGTTTCTTCCGGTCGGTCCGAAATTCTTTTAGGATGCCACATTTTCGGCTACCGCTGGAAATCCATCTTGCCGCCCGTGTCGCTCGCCAGCCGTCGACATTTCGCCACCCCTGTAAGCTCTTGATTCTTGGGGTGCGGTTCAACTATGATGACTTGTCAGGCCTTGTGCAGCACGTTCAAAGCTCGCCGATGCCGGGGGGCGATCCTTTTCGATGTGTGTGATGCAAGAGATTTCGGCATCACACTACTGATGGCTCGCATGAAGAAAATCGCGATGCGCAGGTCGGTCGTGCATAGATTCTCCTGGCTTTCAACCGACACAAGGAGTCCCTGGTGACTTGGCGCCGCGCGGTCTTGTTGTTGATGCTTTTTGTCGCGTTGCCCCGCGCGGAGGCGCAGAGTCCGGATCAGGACGGAGAATGGACCGACCCGTTTCCGTTGCCGCTCATCGCCATCCATGCCGCCATGCTGCCAAGCGAAAAGGTACTTCTGTTTTCCGCGGAGCATGGGGTTCCGGGAATCCACGGCTGGCTGCTCGACCCCGGTTCCATTCCTGCGCCAGGCGTCCCGATCGACCCCAACGCGCTGGGCCTGACCAATGTGCCGCCGCCGGCGGGATGGAACCCGGATTGTGCCGGTCACAGTTTTTTGCCTGACGGAAGACTGCTCGTAGCCGGCGGCACGCTTTCATTCAACCCGCTGCTGGGAACCAAGCGCTCGTACCTGTTCGATACTTGGACAGAGCAATGGGTGCGCATCTCAGACATGGCCGGCGGCCGATGGTATCCAACGAATATCACGCTAGCCGAAGGACGCGTTGTAACCATGTCAGGTCTTAATGACAGCAACGGGTCACTCAATCCGGATATCGAATCGTGGGAAGATGCAGGGGCGGACACCTGGGCTCTGCTCGACCAAAAGACGATACCCTACTATCCCTACCTGCACCTGCTGCCGTCTGGTTTTGTTTTCCGGTCAGGCCCCGATCAGCAGACCGAAACCTTTAATCCGTGCAATGGCGCTTGGACTCCGGTTGCGCCCAGGGTTTTTGCCGGCCGCTACGAAGCGCCGTCGGTTCTCCTGCCGCCAACGCTTGACCGCGTGATGGTCATTGGTGGCTATTCCGGATCTGGGCACCCAACAAACTCTGTCGAAGTGATCGATTTCAGTGCTTCGACGCCTCAATGGGCGGCGACGGCGTCGATGAATTTTCAACGAATGGAGCACAACGCGGTAATCATGCCAGACGGCAATGTGCTGGTCCTTGGCGGGCAATCGAACAGCGGCCCGGTCGAAGAAGCGGTGCTGATTCCGGAAGTGTACGACCCTGATAGCGGAACCTGGGACGAACTTGCCCCTCATCAGACGCCCCGAATGTACCATTCGTCCGCGATACTTTTGCCGGACGGTCGCGTGCTGCTGGCCGGCGCGGACAATCAGCCGTCCGGGGAGGTGTTCTCACCGCCATACTTATATCGCGGCCCCCGGCCTATCATCGACAGCGCTCCGGCCGTGATCACCTACGGAACCAGCTTTGCCATGGAGTTCACCAGCGCTGCGACCGTCAACACGGTAGCGCTTATTCGCATGTCGAGCGTTACGCACTCCGTCAACATGGGTCAGCGGTATGTTCTCTTGGCGGAGCTGAATTCGGCGGGTCGTAGTGAGTCGGTGCCGACGCCGATGAGTGCGAACGTGGCGCCGCCCGGCTACTATATGTTATTCGTCGTTGATGGCGATGGCGTTCCATCGGAAGCAAACATCTTGCGACTCACGCTGTCCCCTACTGGCGATTTCGATAGCGACGGCGACGTTGATCTCGGCGACTTCGCGGGATTGTTGCAGTGCTTTGGGGGATCCAATCAGCCGCCTCCGGCAACCTGCCCGCCGGGCATTGACGCCGACCTCGACGGTGACACGGATGTGGATCTGGGTGACTTTGCGGTCTTCGCGCAAAACTTCACGGGCGCGATTTAGAGATTCGGTTCGGTTTTGCCAACGTATCGCAGCAGTAGCAATTGCAAGGACTTTGGGACCGTCGCGACCCAAGTCCCAAGGAACAAACGAATGATGCGTACGATTATTATTGTCGGTATGGCGACGCTTCTATTCTCATCGCTTTCGGTACGCGCTTCAACAGTGAGCGGTGTAGTTCTTGAAAGCGGCTCGCAAGCTCCGATTCCCGACGCCCGCGTCACATTGTTCGAGCCTACGCTTCAATTCTTCCAGGAGGTTCGTACCGATGCACAGGGTCAGTTCTTGTTCACGAACGTTCCACTCATCGATATTCTGCAGTTAGGCGCATCCAGCCGCGGGCGGGAATACGTCGAGGTTGAAGCCATTATCAAGGGAGACAGCTTCGAATACTCTTTCGTCCTCGGCCCTGAGACACATCCGGGCGAATGGAATATCGTCGGAAATACCCTGCCGGAGTTTTTCGATGCAACTGACATTGGAATTCTCCGAACCGACGGCAAGATATTTTTCTGCCACGACACCGTCGACCCGATTGTGTTTGACCCAGCAACCGGACAAAAAACGTTCCCAATGGGTTCCTGGTCATCGCAAGGATGCATGAACGCGAGCCTGCGGGCTGACGGATCAATTCTGATGATTGGCGGCCAGGACGGCTCAGACCCAGGCTCCTTTACTGATGCGATTCCGTGGGTGAAGGGATACGATTCGCTTGTTGATTCATGGTTTGATCCACCTGACTTGCAACATCCATCTGGCCGGTGGTATCCCGGTCTTGCGCGATTGGCTGATGGTTCCCTTCTCGTCATGGGTGGTGGCACCGCCCCCAGTGCTGTTCGCACCGAAACTTGCGAGCGACTCGACCTTGCCACGCAGCAATGGAGTTATACCGGGTCAATGGAAAACCCTACCGAATTTCCGCCGTCTGCTCTTCTCTTTACCGGCGATGTCCTGGCGACGTGGTGGCCACCGCAACTTTACAGTCCCGCAACAGGCCAGTGGCGACTGACCCAAAACTTCGTCCAGCCCAATCGCTCTTGGCCGGGGCACTCGGATCATTCCATCATCGTCCTCAAGGATGGTCGGGTGCTTGCGATCGGCGTCATCAGCGGACCCGACTCCAATACTGTGATGGGCGAGACTTACGACGTCGCAACGGAAACTTGGTCTCTAACCTCAAATCCCGAACTTGTCCGATTCCAGACGGAAGTCGTCCAACTACCCGATGGTCGAGTTCTCGTCGCTGGAGGCGAAACCGAGTTTGCCTCGCCACCTGTGCCCCAGGTGCTCGGTATCGTCAAGTGGTGCGACCTCTATGACGTGGCCACGAACACTTGGCGTCGCGTTGCCGACATGAATTGGCACCGCGAATACCATGCCGTCACATTACTGGTACCTGATGGTCGCGTTTTGACGACTGGAGGCACGCGCATCAAGTTTCAAGTAGGCCCCACAACGGCGGACATTGAGGCTTACTCGCCTCCATACCTCTTTCGTGGCGTTCGCCCGGAAATTGTTTCTGTATCGAAAACAGACCTGGCACGAGGCTCATTCTTGACCGTCGAACTGGCATTCGAATCGTCTATCACCAGCCTGGAATTGGTAGGCATGCAGACGACGACACATTGGGTGGATGGCGGAATACCGCGCCACATCTGCTTGCCCGTCCAGCAGAATGGAACCACAATAACGACCGAATTACCCGCCAACCCGAACATCGCGATGTTAGGGCACTACATGCTGTTCGCCATGGTCGACGACATTCCATCCGTTGGGCGGATCGTTAAGATCGTTGAATCTGAGGGCGACTTCGACGCTGACGGCGACGTGGATATCGGCGATTTCGCGCAGTTCGCGCTTTGCTCTGGCGGACCCGACGTGCCACCGGCCGTCACGTGTCCGGCGGGCGTCGATGCCGACTTCGACAACGACGACGACGTAGACTTAGGTGATTTCGCTTCGTTCAGCCAAGGATTCACAGGTGCCCTCTGACTGCGTAGCCATCGCGCGCGGGTCCAGAATGAAGACGTCCGCGCAGGTCCATTCAGCGAGGGTGAAAAATGTAGACGTCCCTCTGATTCGGCTTCGGGGATGATTCAAGATCTGTCGAAAGGGATTGATCGCGTGTCCAGAAAGAATGATCTCGCGCGGCGCAGTCGATTACACGCAGCAATGCTTCCTAGCGGCGGATTGGCGAGCACTAAGCAAGAGGAGATGTCATACGCCCAAGCAATTGAACTTCACGCAGCAGCGCGATGGTAATGGCGCAGCAATCCGCCGAGGAATCGCTGGCAGTGGATCGGATCCGATTCCGGTCGGTCTGGCGGCGGCGAGTCGTTGCCAAACGCGGCAGATAGCGTGCAATTTCCGAGCCTCTGGTGAGGCCGATTCCGATTGTGAAATCGAACGTACTCGTAGTGGATGTGATTGAGGTGCCCTCAGCTGAAACAGACGAAGTGATCCAGGCATTCACACTTGAGCGAGCCGATCGACGATTCGACAAATGCGTTCGCATTGGGCGCTTGCACCGGCGTCTTCACGATGCGAACATGGGCGAAGAACAGCCCGTCGTGCGGCCCTATTTCCTCGTCGATGACATTCAGGCCGTAGTCAAAGCTGCTGAGGCGGCCGGCGCTGAGGTATTGATGCCGCCAACGGAGATTCCCAACCGGGGCACGTTTGCCATCTATTACCTTGGCAAGATCGAGCATGGTCTCTGGCAAAACCCTTGAGGCCGGGCGGCCGAGTCTCACGTGAGCGTTCAACCGTCGCGACGCAACTTCGAATGAGGAGGACCCTGACATGCCATCCACAATCGCCGGCGCTACCGCCTTCAAAGAAATCCTCGCAGTACTCGAAGCGCTCGGCGACGAGAAACGCCGCCAGTACAACGCCAAGGTAGGCCCTGATGGGATAGTGGGCGCACCGCCCGACAAGCAGTTCGGCTGCAAGACCGGCGACATCCGCAAGTTCGCGAAGAAGCTCAAGACCGATCACGAACTCGGACAGAAGCTGTGGAAGACCGGCAACATGGATGCGCAGTTGCTGGCGATCCTCATCATGAAGCCGAAGGAGCTCTCCGCGAAACAGCTCGACACGATGGTGCGCGAGGCCCGCTTCGCGTGGGTGGTGGAGTGGCTGCAATCGTACATCATCAAGGACCAGCCTGACGACGAGAAGGAGAAACTGCGCGAGAAATGGATGAAGAAGAACGAAAGGGACAGTTGGGCCGCCCGGGCCGGCTGGCATCTCACCGCATCGAAGATCAACAACGGCGAGGATGGTGTGGATGTGGAAGCGCTGCTCGATCGCATCGAGAAGGAGATGCCCAGGGCCAAGCCGGAAACGAAGTGGACGATGAACAATACCCTCGGCGCCATCGGCATCAAGCATGCCAAACACCGCAAGCGCGCGATCGCCATCGGCGAGAAGATCGGCCTCTACGAAGACTGGCCGGTGTCAAAGGGTTGCACCATCCCCTATGTCCCAGTGTGGATTGACGCGATGGTGAAGGGGAGATAGCTGACGAGCGGGGAACGCCTCCGTGAAAGATCTAACCGAATTCCGTCTAAATCAACGGTTCGCCCGTTTCAAGAGGACGTAGTGCAACCAGTCCGCACAGGTCCATTCAGAGCGGGTCCAAAATGTAGACGCCCCCGCCGCTTCAGCTTCGGGAGTGATTCGAGATTCGTGCAAGGGCGTGGTTACGCGCGACGGATGAAACGATAGCGCGGATCGCAGGCAACTCCGCGCATGATAGCAAGGTCACCGTTGAGTGGTGCGACCCAAAGACGTTGCAACATGACGGCCCCGGGCGATCGATTGTCACGCAGCGCGATGATAATGGCGTAGCAATCCACCGAGGAATCGCTCGCAACGAATCGGGGCTGATTCTGTTTGGTCCGGTGGCGGGTGATCCTTGACGAAGGCTGCTGCCAACGTGCGATTCCCAAGCCCCTGGTGAGGGCGATGCCGATTGTGAAATCGAACGTACTCGCGAAGCCTGCATTCGACGGTTGTTCAGCAACGCTATTTGGACTGCGTCATCGGCGGCGAGCGGCTGGGCAAGTAGTTCTCGGATCCGTACCGCGACCTGCGCATCCGCCGGCGTTCCTTGATCCCAATGCACGTCCAGACCGGCTCTCGCCGCAACGACATCCCGCAGG
>JAJDEB010000013.1 GCA_029260015.1 Phycisphaerae bacterium
CCTTCGGGTGAAACTAGCACAGGTGCTGCATGGCTGTCGTCAGCTCGTGCTGTGAAGTGTCGGGTTAAGTCCCTTAACGAGCGAAACCCCTATCGTTAGTTGCCAGCGGGTCATGCCGGGAACTCTAGCGAGACTGCCGGCGTTAAGCCGGAGGAAGGTGGGGATGACGTCAAGTCCTCATGGCCTTTATGCCCAGGGCGTCACACGTGCTACAATGGTCCGTACAGAGCGAAGCGATACCGCGAGGTGGAGCAAATCGCAGAAAGCGGGCCTCAGTTCGGATTGGAGTCTGCAATTCGACTCCATGAAGTTGGAATCGCTAGTAATCGCGTATCAGCCATGACGCGGTGAATGTGTTCCTGAGCCTTGTACACACCGCCCGTCAAGTCATGGAAGCTGGGAGCACCCGAAGTCCGCTTAGCTAACCTTACGGAGGCGGCGGCCGACGGTGAGTTCGGTGACTGGGACTAAGTCGTAACAAGGTAGCCGTAGGGGAACCTGCGGCTGGATCACCTCCTTTCTAGAGGATTATCTAGACCGTTCATCTGCGAATATTCGCAATCAAGATGAATGTGAAAGTCAGCACATTATCAACATGGTGCGTAAACTTTCGTTTGCAAACCATGTGGAAGAACTTTGATGCTTTCGGGCATCGAATAATTCCCGACAACCAATCAACCTGTTTACAATATAAGCGGCACTCAGCCCTATGGGTTGGGTGCCGTTTTTTGTTTCCGTCAATTGCGGGGTGCGGACAAGCTGTGCGGCAGCAAGCGGTATAGCGTCACCAGAGCCGCAGAATTGAAACCCCGCAACGAATGGGGTATAGATACAACCAGCACAAATCACACGGGGGCGTAGCTCAGTTGGGAGAGCGTCGCGTTCGCAATGCGAAGGTCAGGGGTTCAAGTCCCCTCGTCTCCAGTTCCTTGCCTGTCCTAACTCGCTTTCTTTGGGTTGTAACGCATTGGAGGCGGTGGGACGAATTCACGCATCAATTCTGAGCTTCGTGTAAGAGCATTTACCGGGCCTTCAGGGTTTGGTTCTATTTTGTGGCCACATTCGGGGCATTGTTGAGATTCATTGCACCGCAGGTCGTAGGTGCATTTCAAGCAAATCGCTGTGTCGCTTATGATCAGCGGGCCCCGTAGCTTCCAGTAGATAGCACCAGCAATAATCACTGGCGGGAAAAAGAAGGCGAAAGCTGCGATACTGGTAGGAATCAAAGCTAAGATTTGAATGTAAGACCCAGTGGGATCAACTTGCCACAGCCACTCCATGACTTGCCGAAACCACACCGGTGGCTTGGACGTCAAGTAGCTTAGGAACATATCGGTTGCGATCCAGTTGAAGAACCCGAGTGTTCCTCCTGCAAGAATGCTTCCTGCTGCGCTCACGAGCCTTGAGTTCTTAACGCGCCTGCAAGTGTAGAGGCAATAGCCGATTCTAAGTGACGAGTCCGGAAGTTCGTAGATTTTCATTGAATTAACTTCACTGAAAAAGATCAGGCGAGATGGTTCAGGCTTACCATCGTAAATGTAGAAATGGTGGCCGTATGCGCACTGAGGGTAGATTTTCTTGACCTCGCCATGCTCTCGAATCTTCACCTTGCAACGCTTGCTGCTATCTCCCCACCGAATGCGAAGAACTCGGTATCGCATCGCCTGCAGATATCGCTTTAGATGCTTTCTTCTGCGTCGCGTGTCTTTAATAGCCCAGACAGTCGCGGGAATCAGAATCAGGACGTTGATTCCAAATGCAATGGATAGTAGGTACGCCTGATTCATTTGCGTTCTTCCGTCTGACCCGTAATGAAATAGTTGATTCTAATAGTTTATGAGTCGTTCAAGTTTTCATTTGCAAACTCGCCGCACTCTGGGCAGATATTCGTTTCACTTCCCCTCAGGTCGTAACCGCATTCTAAGCAGATGGGCGTGTCGCTGATTATTGCCTCAAACCTCATGAGGCGGTAGGCAGCAATTGCGCAGGAAATCGGTATCAGTATGACCAGTAGAACTAATGCCGCGATGGCGGTGAGCATGATCGAATCCATCGACGGAAACGGTCCCTTCCCTGCAAGGATAGAACGCATCAGCCCCGTCGATGCATAAACGGCAAACATCGTTACCGTCGCGCTACCCGCCATAGCAAGAAATGCAACGGCGATGCAATATGCGATGCTGTTCTTCTTGTGCCTGCGGTAGTAAAGATATTGATCTGCAAGCAAATCGGCATCCGGAATTTCGTGAAGATTCGTTGAGCCGTCGTTATTGAAGAACACAAGGTGGCTGATTGTGTCGTCGTTTGTAACGATATAGAAATGGCGGCCATCGAGCGTTCGGAAAGTCGATTCGGATTCTTTCCCGTCGGCGAGGAATCTGACGATGTAGTCATCATGATTCTCGTGACCTGGAATTCTTTCAAAGCCGAGTGGCGTGAAGCCGGAATCGCGCAGGAACTTCCGGATTCTGTTTCGGTCGCCGATTCGTGAAACAATCGAACTTAGCCAGGAAAATAGGAAGAACGGAATCAGGTCAAGGACGATCACTATGAAGGCGATGACGATGTCAGGAATGCCAGCAATCATAGATCGTCTGGAACCATTAGGTCGAACGAATTCGCATCGACAATAGGATTACTGCAACATTTCTGTTGGGGCTTCGGTGACGCAACAGCCGCATTCCGGGCAATCGCCCGATGTGTTGACCTTCAGATTATAGCCGCAGTGCTTGCAATGTCCTGGAATTGGTCTGGGGCGACGAGCAAATTGGACTGCGAATGCGACGAACGGAATTAAGACGAATGGCCAAAGCGGAATAAGAACTTCTTTGCCTATGGGACGTGTTGGCCGTTTGGTTGGTCTTATGAGCGGACCATTCCGCAATTGCCAGATGGGCTTGCTTGAGAACCAGTTAAGTTGGAGTCGCTCAAGTGGACGGAACACTCGTTGTGGCGGACAGTACACACTTCGTGGGCGCCATATCATTCCGTTGTCCGAAAATATGAAAATGCAGATAGCACCGCCAGTGAGGGAAACATGCGAACGGTCTGTGAGACGAATGGACAGAATTGCTGCGAGCGACAAGGACCACGAAGTCAGTAGCAATAGACTTGCCACAATTGCAATTCGCCCCTTGCAGCCGATGGTTTGATACCAGTTTCGCGGCGATGAATTGTTTTGGGGACTGTTCGACATTATCAAATAGGACGACCGGGGAGCCGATTGGGTTCCCCGGTCGTTTTATTGTATTGCTGCTTTGGTTTGGATTGTTGGAAAATCGCCGATTACATCCTCAATTCCCTGCATAGGAACGCTAGTTTGTCGGTGCTTTCTTCTATTCGCATGGTGGTTGGTTTGCCTGCGCCGTGGCCGGCTCTTGTTTCGATGCGGATCAGGGTTGGGGCTTCGCCGGCTTGGGCGGCTTGGATGGCTGCTGCGAATTTGAAGCTGTGGGCTGGGACTACGCGATCGTCGTGATCACCCGTTGTAATCATGGTGGCTGGGTAGCTGGAGCCTTCCTTTACATTGTGCAGCGGTGAGTAGGCGTACAGCGCGTCGAACTCGTCTTTGTTATCCACGGACCCATAATCCGACATCCATGCCCAGCCGATCGTAAAGTCCTTGAATCTTAGCATGTCCAGCACGCCGACGGCTGGCAGCGCCGCACCGAACAGGTCCGGGCGCTGGGTGATGCATGCCCCGACGAGCAATCCGCCGTTGCTACCGCCTGCGATCGAAAGTTTTTCCGGGCGCGTGTAGTTGTTTTCGATCAACCATTCGCCAGCCGCGATGAAGTCGTCGAAGACGTTCTGCTTGGTGAGTTTGGTTCCGGCTTGGTGCCACTCACGGCCGTACTCACCACCACCGCGAATATTTGCCACCGCATACACACCGCCCATTTCCATCCACACGAGGTTCGTGACACTGAATCCGGGCGTAATCGGAATGTTGAAACCGCCGTAGCCGTACAACAGCGTCGGGTTGTTACCGGTTTTCCAAAGTCCCTTCTTGTGCGTGATGAACATCGGCACGCGGGTTCCGTCCTTGCTGGTGTAGAAAATCTGCTTGGTAACATAACGCGACGGATCGATATCGACTTTGGGCTTGCGATAAAGAGAACTGGTGTTCGTTTCAAAATCGTAGCGGTAGATTGAACTGGGTGTGCTAAAGCTGGAGAACGAATAGAACGTTTCGGTGTCGCTTCGTTTACCGCTGAAACCACCAGCGCTTCCGATGCCCGGCAACTCCACTTCGCCGGCATCGGTTCCGTCGATGTTGTAAAGGCGAACCTGCGTGCGGGCGTCTTTGAGATACGTTGCGACGAACGTGTCGTTGATCAGGTTGACGCCGCGAAGCGTTTCTTCAGTTTCGCCGATGACTTCGCGCCAGTTGTTGCGGTCTGGATTGTTGGTGTCGATGGCGATGACGCGACCTTTCGGTGCGTCGAGATCGGTGCGGAACCAGAACACCGAACCTTCGTTATCGATGAAGGCGTACTGGGCTTCGAGTACGTCGATCAGCTTGACGACTTCCGAGCCAGGGACGCTCAAGTCCTTGTAGTAAAGGCGATTCTTGCGCTCGGTGCCTAGGCTGACGGAAATGATCAGGTAACGGCCATCATCTGTGACCCCGCCAGAGAAGCCCCAGTCTTTATGGTCGGGACGTTCGTAGACCAACTCGTCGGCTGACTGCGGCGTGCCGAGTCGATGGTAGTAAAGCTTGTTGTATTCGTTGACGCTGCGGAGGGCTGAGTCGCCTGAAGGCGCGTCGTAGCGCGAGTAGTAGAAACCAGCCCCGTCTTTGGTCCACGATGCACCGGAGAACTTACTCCACTCAATGAGGTCGGGCAGGTCTTTACCGCTCTCGATTTCGCGGACGCGCCATTCGATCCAATCGGACCCACCTTCCGAAACCGAGTATGCGACATTCTTGCCATCGTCGCTGACGGCATAGTCAGACATCGCGACGGTGCCATCCTCCGAGAACTTGTTCGGGTCGATGAGGACGGTCGGTTGTTCGTCAAGGTCGCGGGTGGTGTACAAGACGGAATGGTTTTGCAAGCCGTCGTTCTTAAAGAAGAAGTAACGGCCACCCTTCTTGTAGGGCGTGCCGTACTTTTCATAGTTCCAAAGCTCGGTGAGGCGTTTTAGAATTTTCTCGCGCTGCGGAATGCCTTCGAGGTAACTGAAGGTGAGTTTGTTTTCGGCTTCGATCCATTCGCGCGATTCGGGTGCGTCGGGGTCTTCCAGCCAGCGATACGGATCGGGTACCTTCACGCCGTGGTAAGTATCGACGACGTCGCCTTTGCGGGCTTGCGGGTAGTCGAAGTTACGCTTCTCTACACAGCCAGCCGCCAACACGAAAACCAAAGTGAGTAAACCCAATACGCGTTTCATGTGCGTCTCCAAAGTCGGTGAGGGAATGTGTTTTCAATTTTGCGGGTTCGCCTGCCCGCGTGAATTGTGACTGTGGTATTGTGCTTTTTTGGGATGGGGGTCGCAAGTATTGCGACTGCGCGAATGGGTGATTCGACAGTTTCGTTTGTCGGAAGTTGTCGGCTGGCGCCGCCTGAAGGGCAGCGATGTAGGGTCCGCTGTGCGGACCGAGATTCATATTTGCAATACGATGGTCCGCACAGCGGACCCTACACTTTGCGCCAGGGTGTATCCGCCGCCTTCGTTCCGTCATCGAGTTCCGTCAGTTTGTAATCGCCGAACAGGTTGGGTGCGTCTTTCTGTAGAATTTCGCAGACCTTTGATGCGACGATGCGGATTTCGGTTTCGGCGTGTTCGTTGGCTCGCATCTCGATGAAGTGGCGAAGGGCGCGGCCATTACCGGTGATGAAGATTTTCGTTTCGGTCGCGTTGGGCAAAATGGACCGAGCGGCTTGTCGAGCCATCTTGCGGCGGAGGGTTTTGTCGGAGACGTTTTCGAATTTGTGTTCCAACCCGCTGACGAGTTTGACGTATGCTTCCTGGCAATGCTGCGCCGCTGCCCGCCAGATTTCGTGAAGCTCGCCATCGTCGCCGATACAGTCCGGTTCCACGAAGTCAGCCGTCGATTCATCGACGTATCGCTGTGAGAGTTGCGAGTATCCGAACCCCGCTCGATGGCGGACGAGTTCGTGGGTGAACGATCGCGACACGCCGGTGATGATGAAGTTCCAGACGCTGTGCTCGAGGACGCTGCCGTGCCCGACCGAAAGCAACCGCTCTATGTAGGCTTTGTTGCCACCGGGTCGCGGTTTGGCGAAGCTCATGTAGCAGACGCGGCCGGCGACTTCGACCATTTTTTCGCCCGCAACGGAGGCGTCGGTCGTCCACGAGTTGATCTCATGATCACCAAGAAAACGCTCGATTTCAGCGTCGTCGGCGATCTGCTTGCCAACAAGATAGACGGACGGTTCGCGGATAATGTTCATGGGTCGCATCCCTGCTAGGTGGTCAAATATTGATTGAACGCATGGCAAATGATCCTCGGAGTATGGCATTTCACGATTCGATTGCAAACCTCGGGCGGGTCAATATTATCGCAGCAAGAGCGTTGTTCTTGGCGTCTCGATCTAACCTGTGACCATGAAGGATTTACCGTTCGACCTGCTCAGGTTTTCACAAGGCTGCCCATCGACTGGAAAAAAGTTTGACTGAATCCGCTGCAAAAAAACACACCGATTTTCCACCTGTCGCGAACAAGGTTTTGATCCTTGGTCTGGACGGTGCGACGTTTGACGTGATGGGTCCGCTGATGGATGCCGGGAAGATGCCGAACCTCAAGCGGCTTGTCGATGGCGGTACGTCGGGGATCATGCATTCGACCGTTCCACCGATCACGCCGGCGGCTTGGACGACGTTCATGACCGGTATCAATCCGGGCATTCATGGCATCATCGATTTCGAGCGTTACGACGTGCGGACGAATGCCTTGGGTTTCAATTCGACCAATGCACTGTCGCACGTTCGCAGCATCTGGCAGATTCTTTCGCATAAGGGTTATCGCGTCGGCAGTGTGAATGTGCCCATGACGTTTCCGCCGGTTCCGGTCAATGGGTTTCTCATCAGCGGATTTGAAGCCGTTAGCACCCAGACTGAGTTCACCCATCCGCCCGAACTTAAATCTGAGATACTCGATCGTTGGCCGGACTATTCGTTCAAGAATAAATGGAAGCGGAAGACCTTCGGTGGTGACGCGCTGTTCGCCGAAAACCTCAAAGACATCACGCGGACGTTTCATCAGGGCGCTGAGGTGCTGGAACATTGCGGCGAGAAGTATGGGTGGGATGTGATGATGATTGTCTACAAAATGGTGGACAATCTTCAACACAAGGTGTGGCGCTATCTCGACCCGCGCACTCGCGATCGCTTTGGCAAACGCAGCCGGATGGCCCTCGACTGTTTTACCGAGCTTGATGTCGCGATCGGTAAGATCATGGCCTACGCCGAGCAGCACAACGCCCATATCTTCATGATGTCCGATCACGGGCATGGCAGCCTCGAAGGCAAAGTCCAGCCGAACTTGATGCTTGAGCAGTGGGGTTATCTGAGTATTCGTGGCGGTGGGGCACAGTCGCGCAACCGTATCCGGCAACGACTGGCTAAGCTCTTTCGCAAAAAGGGAAAGTTTGCAGCCGGTAGCTTCAGCCTCGAGGACGACCTTGCGGTGGACTTTTCAAAGACAAGGGCGGCTGTCGTTCACGCGGGGATGGCTGGGTTCTTGTATATCAATCTCAAGGGGCGGCAGGAAACCGGTATTGTCGAACCGGAAGACTATGAAAACCTGCGCGACGAACTAAAAGCGCGATTCGAAGCGGCAGCCTGCAAAGATCCTAACGGAAACGAGATCAAGATTTTCGACGCGGTTCACAAACCGGAGGAGCTTTATGGCTGCTCGCGCGAAAAACGCGATTGGTTGCCCGACCTGATGCTGTCGCCGAAACCGAGCCTAGCCGTCGTGCGGAAGATTCGCGGCAATCGCTTCGTGTCGTGGGTGCCATTGCACAAAATGGAAGGAACGCATCGGCCCGAAGGAGTGTTCGCGGTGCATGGTCCCGGTGTGGTCGCGGGCAAGAAGCTTGACGTGAATCTGATTGATGCGACGCCGACGATTCTTTCAATGTTGGGGTTGGCCTATCCCGGTGACATGGGCGGCAAGGTGATTACCGATGCGTTCAATCCCGCGCTTCAGAAACGCATTGACGATTCGTCGTCGGTCGAGGCGTCGGAATCGATGTCGGCTGGCGCGAGCGCGTACTCGCAGGAAGACTTGCAGAAGCTGACTGCCCGGTTGGCGGACTTGGGCTACCTTGAGTAGGACATCGGTTCTGCTTGTAGGGTGGGCCATGCCCACCGCTGTTCAAACGTTAACGATTTGGTGGGCACGGCCCACCCTACACTGCGATTTGCTTATTCCTCTACTTCATCCAATTCTGCATCTTCGTCCGGTTCGTTTTGAGCATCGTTCGTCTTGAGGGGGCGGGCTTTCCGTATGCCCATTCGCCTGCGGACGAGTTGGTCGAAGCGTTTCTTCATGGTGGCCATGAAGTCGGGGTTGTTGAGCATGTATCTCTTGATCATCTTGTTGCCAAAGAAGGCGGCGGGTGTGCCTTGCACGCCGATCGATTTTCCGAGCATGATGTCCTGCTTGACGCGTGCGGCGACTTCTTCTGAATTGCGATCGCGATCGAACTTGAGCAGGTCGAGTTCGAGCTTTTCGGCGTAACCGCGGAGGGCATCGTCGAGTGGCTCGGGTTTTAGTCGTGCGAGAAACGGCTGATTGCCAAACAGCAAATCGTGATATTCCCAGAAGCCTTCGTTTCCTTTTTGCATGCGGGCGGCTTCTGCGGCATGGGCGAGGTTGCATGCGTTTGGGTGAATGTTGCGCACGGCGTGTTCGTTGCAATCGGTGCAAAGGGGGTAGTGTTTCCAGATGATGCGCAGGTGGCCATCAAAGGCTGGCAGAATGTTTTCGGCGATTTCCTTGGAGAATTTTCGGCAGCCGGGGCACTGAAAATCACTGAAGATCACGAGTTTCGTTGAGGGCCCCTCGGCAAGCAAGAGTTGGGGGTCGTCATTGCGCGTCGGAATCTTGACGGATTCAATCCCGTCGAATTGGGCGAGTTGCGTTTTCGTGTCCGCACCCATTCTTTTGATTTCTTGCTCGTAGGCATCCTTCATCAAGTCGCTGTAGGCGAGCGCTTTCTTGTGGCCAAAGCTCATTAGGACGGCGCCCCAGAGGAGAACGCAACCAGCCACGGCTGCAAAAATCAAGCGACCATTCGGATGCGGTTCAGTGGCAGTGCGTTCGGCGACAACATGATCGGCGACAGTGTCCTCCGCTGTTGCGCTTGGTGATTCTGCTTCGGGTTTCTTCGGTCTCAACTGGAAGATCAGGATCAACATCGCGAAATTGATTCCGTGCGAAATAAGGCACAGTCGACACTTGTGCTCAAGGTCGGCAAACATGACGTACAAGAAGAAAATCGAGCTTGCGCAACCCGCGATGATCAAGAGCGTCGGAACCCAGTGCCAGAACCGACGGACGTAATCAACATGCCCGACGATCATCATCCAAAAGAACACCGTTGCGAAGTAAGCCCAGCCAAGCACCGCCACAGGTATGACACCACTTCGTTGACCGGTCTTTGGATCGGGTTCTTTGAACGGAAACGAACCCCATTTGGATTGAATCACCGCGCCGCAGTCGAATGCCTCATCGCCTTCCGAATGACAGACGCTCGACAGCCAACCCGACACCTCCGACTTCGAACTGTCGCTCAGGTGCATCCCCGTCAGTTCTTGATTGATGTAGCAGCCGCTAAATGACAAAATCAGCAGCATGATGACCAATATGGCAGAGCGGGTCATTGGGTTCCTCCGTGAAGCGGTCGCCTCGAACATTCAAGGGCAGCCGCGTTGTCAGCTTGCAGAACAGATTCAATTATAAACAGGCAAGATAGCCGAGGATGGCGATCACATAAACCCCGCACCACCTTGGAAGCGCAAGGCGTTTGTATCAAGTTCGGATCCACCGGGTCGAATTGGTGTAGGCCCACGTGTCAACTTGCGGGTTGCGCTCCACCGCCATTCCCAGCGTTCCACTGTCATTCCCGCGAAAGTGGGAATCCAAGCCCCGCGCGTTTCACATCGCTCGTTCTGGACTCCCGCATGCGCGGGAGTGACGAACCATTAATCCGTATCGAGCCACTTGAACCATTCGATGCGGAAATCTTTGAGATTTGATTGTTTGATCGTGATCGGTTCGGCGAAGAATTCACCGATATCAAGCACTTCACCGCGGGCGAGCGTCACGCACTTCTGCAACGCATTTTCGGCGATGCGGTCGTACTCACCGCCGACGAGCGCGTAGCAACTCCCACCGTTGACGAGCGGCCAATAGTCAGGATATGGCCCGAATGTTATGAGCCGGCAACCCCTTGGCAGCAACGTTTCACCGGACTTCAATTCCCGAAGGGGCCAATCGTCCAGGGCTACGATTGCGTTGAGCCTCGGAAACCGTTCGACGTAATCGCGCACCAACCGTTGCCCGACGAAGGCGTTGCCCATGCACGCCATTTCGCTGAGGATGGTCATGCCGACGGTTTCGTTGGCAGATTCCGAAAAGCCCAGATAGCGATCGCCGTGTTGGACGGAGTCGCCGCCGTGTTTCAAAAGGGCGATCGTGCCATTGCCATCGATCGCTTCGTAAGCAGCTTTCGCCATCGCTTCGCCCACCTTGATCTCGTCGATACCTGAGTAAACGAACGGTTCGGGATTGGGAACGGGCATCATCATCGTGACGATGGGCACGCCTTTGGTTCTAAGATCGAGAAGGATTTCCCGCATGACGGTGGTGTCGGTCGGCCAAATGCATAGCCCGCGCATCCTCGGGCTGTGGATCTGACGAAGAAGTCGCGTCTGTGCGCTCGGTGCGTTGGCTTCGGGTGCGACGACTTTGAGGTCAAAATCGCCGAGCCCTTCGCGATAGCGCTCTGCGGTGGCAGCGAGAACGCGCCAGACGGGGTCGGATTTTTCATTTCCGACAAAGGCGATAAAACCCTGCTCGGAAGGTTTTGTCGAGATTTTGCGGGTTTCATCGCAGCCGACAAGAATCGAAGTCAGCGCTGCGAATATGGCAAGTAGCGCGAAGTTTCTGATCCAAGTGATTATTCTGCCGATATATGAAACAGACCCATCGGATCCAAATAGCCGATGCAAAATCGTTGCTGTGGGGCTGTGCATTTGATGTTGCGCCTTAGTTGGTGGAGTTCGTATCACGTTGCGCCGTCCGCGTTTGAGTGCGTGAAACATTCGTCCAAGTCGTTTTCAGGCTTGTATTCCAGAGATTCCAGCAGCGTTGAAGCCCTTGCAAATTGCAGATATTCTGTCCATAATTGTCAGTCGTTGGTGTTTACGGGTTATTGCAGTTCGACACAACTTATTTTTGGGTAGGTGATTGATGGGAGTCATCCTTGATGCTTTGCATCGGTTGCAGGAAATCGAGAGAGATCTGAACCGCCTTCGATCCAAGGCGGACACCTACCGCCGGAAGATTACCCAAGGGCAGCAACTCATCGACGCAAACCAAGTTGCCTACGAAGCCCATCTCGAATCTGTTCGCCGGTGCCAAGTCGGTATTGATTCAGCCGACCTCGACATCAAGACGCGTGAGGATTCGATGACCAAGCACCGTCTGGCCCTCAACGCAACCAAAACAAACAAAGACTACGCCGCCATCCTCACAGCTCTCAACACCGAAAAAGCAGACACGTCAAAGTTCGAGAGCAGAATCCTTGAGTTGATGGCGGAAAAAGACGAACTCATCGAGCAGTCGAAAGTATTTGAAGAAGAAAACGAAAAACTCGAGAAGCGTTTGGCCAAGCGCGAAAAAGACCTGAAAGACTTTCTCGAAAAAACCCGGGAAGATTCGGAGAAACTTGAAAAGGCCCGGGCAGATGCCGCCAGCGAGATCGCGCCATCGGCATTGGCTGCGTTTGAGCGTGTGGCGGCAAAACACGAGGGCGAAGCGATGGCCGAAATCCTCCGTGCGGGTAGCCGCGGTGATGATCACATCTGCGAAGGGTGCAACATGTCGGTCACACTCGAAGTTGTCAACAAACTGCGCAGCGTCGACGAATTGGTCCTTTGCCACACCTGCGGTCGCATCCTCTTCCAAGCCCACGCAAACGCATCAGCGTAATCTTCAAAACGCTTTTTCGATGCAGCTTGCCGACTGGTGTTTAATTCTGGCGTTCAATTCTTCCTTCTTTGATCTTTTTCTTTGGGTTTCAGCAGGGTCTCCAACGCATTGCTGACGGTGCGGAAGGGTCTTCCTGTTGCCACCGGATCATTCATCGTCCCGGTCACGCGCACTTCGATGACTTCGCGCGACGCTCCCTCAAGCAACTCCGTCACCACCGGAATTTTTGAATCCTGCTTGGGACTGACTGCCGTCAACCGGAGATCGAGGGACTTGCTTGACCATTCCATCTCGCCTTCCCCAACCATGGCCAAAGCGTTGCCCTTGAGGTGAAGATTGCGAAACTGAAGCTTGTCGTCGGCGAGGTAGAACTCTGAATCGACTTCTTGAAATGCGGATTCGCGGGGCAGTGTCAGGTTGATGACGTTGAGAATCGCCAATAGGGCGGGGAGTTTGTAGAGCTCGGCTTCGGTGACCTGAAACGAACCGCCAGCACGCCGGTGACTTGAATCTGAAAGCAACCCGCCGATGGAAACCTGTCCGATTACCGTACCGGCAATTTCCTTTTGGCTGGCCGGATCATCTTGCGATGAGAATGCGGCTGCCAGCGCCTGCAAGGGAACATGATCAAACGAAAACGCGCCGTTGTAGTGCGTTTCGCCTGATTCGATCCACGACTGCATTTCACCGCCTACGGTTGAATCGCCAATCCTGGCGCTGAGTTGTCTGATCGACCACTGGCTCCGTTGGGCGTCATAGCCAACCGAACCTTGAACATCTTTAATATTCAGTTTGGCGACGGAAACACTTGGCGCACTGAGCGTTCCGTCAAAATCGAAGACGCCTTGCCTGGATGACGCGGTAAACGGTAAGCGGGCATGAAGGTTCTGGAACGATAGTCCCGTTTCAAGACCGAGGCCGTCCGTTTCCAACGTACCGGTCAGTTTCCAATCCGGTGTCGATTGGCGAGAATTCTGGTCAATCACCAATCTTCCATTGCGCAATCGCACAGCCCCGGTCGGCTTAAGATTTCCCAACAGTTTTCTGATTCGCCAAGGTGCGGCATCGTACAGGGATTGGCTGAATTCGCCAACGGCGACATCAATGTGTACGTCGGAGGCAATGTCGGTGCTACTTGTGGCTTCATTGTTGGTGACACTAATCGTACCGCCGATTTCAAAATCGATACCGTGCCCGATTGCGACCACGTTGGTGAGTGTCAGACCTGACTCATTGATCACGGCACTTCCCGAACTCACTTCAATCGGAATCGGAAAACGCGGATGCTTCAGATTGATCCCCTTCAAATCAACATAAATCATGGTGTCCAGAGCGCGAGCGGGGTCTGTCGCCTCGCGTTTCCAAACCGCGTCGGCATTCAAAGTTCCACTGACACCAAGGTCTTGCAGTGGCTTTCTTAAATGTAATGGGAACGATTCAATGACGTCGTGACTGAGTGTCATATCATGGCACTTGGCGCGGATGTCGAGGCATGGATTGATGGCGGCGCGTTCGATGAATCCGTCGAGTTCGATACGCCCGTCTGCCAACCGTCCGGTCAAATGATCAATGTCAATCCGCTTCCGATCGATCCGCAGGTGGCCGGTAGACTCGTGAATCGGTATCAGCAGATTGGCGTGCCTGATCGGCGTCTGGTTCAATTCGACATTGACGACGTAGTCAATTGGCTTTGCTAGCGCAGTCTTGGAAAGAACCACCTCGACATCGACGGTGCCTTCCGGGCGAAGTTGCCGGAGTTGCTGCTGCGTTTTAGGTTCAAAACACGAAAACAATCGCTCATCGAGCGAGACATCGCTGGCGACGATATTTAAATCGAGTTGCTCCAAACCGTCCGGGGTCGTTCGGGCGCTTCCGCTGACAGCCACATCACCAGTCTCGCCAGACCCCTTCACGCTGTCGATCGTGATTTTGTTGTCCTCAATCAAGACCGTTCCGTCGAAGTTGTGAACCGGATAGGGAAACTGCGTGAACACGGCATCAGCCGACTGCACATTGGCGAGTGTCCTGATCGACCATGGGGCGGGTTCTCCGTCGATCTCCGGTCCGCGCTGCATGTTGACGTGAAGATCAGTGATTCCTTCCGGTGAGAATGCGTCCCACATTTTTCGATGGTGCGGGCCCATGCCGCCGCACAGGTCGTTATCCAATGCGATGTTGTATCCGTAGATGTCAATGTCGGCTGGTACCGGTCCCGCAGGTCCACCCGTCCATCCGTTGGCGATCACCCATCCGTCACCGTGTTGGCCATTGATACCGATGACGTTCAAACCGTTTGGTCCGATCTCAACGGTGCCGCGCACGTCGGTGATGCGATACGGAAACTTGTGATGTGAAATATCAGGACCGAGCGCTTCAATCAACGCCCGATCAAGCACGATAGGGGCATCGCGACCTTCGGCTTTCGAAATTGCAAACGACAGATCGATTTTTCCATGTGGGTCGTAGTGACGGTAGAACTTCGCTAGCTTGGGAAGGCTTGCGATCAAACGCGATTCTGACGGGGCAACGTTAGGATCGTTACGCGGTAGGGTGAACTCCTTCGCATCGAGTTCCAGAACGAACCCGATGTCTGCCGGCAAGGTGCTTTCGTTGATCGACCCACTCAGTTGCAGTTTGGCCCGACACAAGCTGTTATTCCAATATCCGATGAAGTCGAGATATGCATAGTTGTTACCGACTTGCAGTGTGCCGGCTACATCGGTCCAGGTCAGGTAGCGCTGGGTCGGGGGCAACTTGGTTTCGAGTTCATCGATCGGAACCGAGATTGCAGCTTGCTCAATTTCGATGGCGATGTGATGCCGTTTGTCGACAACCGGTAGCATGGGAATAGCGAAGTCGACGGCATGAAATTGTCCCTGCAGTCCCAGAAGATCCATCCAATAGCGGGCTCCGGGTGTGGCGGCTTCGGTGGCTAGGGCGGCTGCCCGAACGGATAGCCAGGGCGTACCGCCATCGATATCACGAATGGTTTTTTTGTCGAAATCGATTTGAAGCGTTCCACTGGAAGAGCGGTCGGTCGTGGCGTCCCAGACGACATCGTAGGCGGCTTTCCCGTCCGGGTTGGGCAGTGCCAGGATGTTCAGCGTCAAACGCTCAACGAGTGAATCAAATTTCGGTCCGCGACGGAAGACTTCGACATCGATGTTACCGGTGCTGACGCGAGGCAGGTCCACCATTTCCATCTCGCCGAAATGGTTCTGTGAGAGAAGGTCCTGAACATTGAAGTGCCCGGTCGCGTCGTCAAAGACGGCTCGGCAGCGCGTCCCGGACACATCGACCGAGTCGAATCGCAGACGGCCCAGCAGAAGTTGAAGCGGTTTGTGATGCAGGGTCATTTCGCGGCATGTTGCCAACGGTTCGTCGCCGGGGATGCCACATGGATCTGACAGCGTCACGCCCGACATTTTGATTCCGCCAAACAGCGAGAATTGAACCCGATCGATTGAAAGATCGGTGGTGAAGAACGATTGCATGTATTCCTGAGCGATGCGGCGCAGCTTTGCCGGTTCCGTCATCGATCGATATGTCCACACGCCAGCGACCGCGCACACGATCACGACCAGCGCAAGCCATCGGAGCCATTTGCGCTTGGGTTTGAGGCGGCTTTTAGCCAGCCGTCGTTCGTGAATACTGGGGGCGCTATCAGTCACGCGGTTTCCTCTGGCCCCTTCCTTCCTGTGAACCCTTCAGCGTTGCCATCGATTTTCGCCATCTCATCAAAACCTGCAAATCCGTCGTGGATAGCTTGTCCGGTTTTGTGACCGCAACGAGACACTACAACGCGCTAACGACAAATATGCATGCGTGGCTGAAATCGAAAGTACCGGATTCATCGGGCCAATAAGTGCTGTTCGGCGCGATTGGATTCGCAGCGTGTGGGGAAAATTCACTAGATGGGTTCCCTTCGGGCGGAGGCTCTTTTGACTTTCGTTTTGCGGCTGGCTCGCGACAGCGTGATCTGATGGCGATCAATCCGGACATCGACATTGTCAGGAAGCGTGAATCGACTTTGTGGATTCTTGTCGCGGATGGCGTCGGCTAACTCGCTGACATGGCGAAAGGTCAGGCGTCGTTCGCGCATGCCGATCGATTCGAGGGCTTGTCGCAAGACGCCGGTTTGGACGATCGTTGGCAATGCTGCGAGTTGCTCGCGTTTCAATGAGATTGACGTTGCGTCCTGTTCGACGGTTAATCGCTGAAGCTCGGTGAGCGTGGTGGTTTGCAAAAATTCATTCGTCCATCGACACTGCTCAGCCAGTCGCAGTATCGCATCTCGAATCTGCGGGTTGAATGATTTCTCAAGCAACGGGATCAACTCGTGGCGAATGCGGTTGCGGGTGTGATCGGGCGATGCGTTGCTTGAGTCGCTTCGGTATTGCAAACCTTGGGCGGCTGCGTACTCGATGATTTCCTGTCTCGAAAGCCCGAGCAGTGGTTTGATCAACAGGACGTTCGACGTTTTCGTCAGGTGTCGCTTGCTGGCCATCCCGGACAAGCCGCGAATGCCTGTGCCGCGCATGAATCGATGAAGCACGGTTTCGACTTGGTCATCGGCATGGTGGGCCAGCGCCACGTGCGTCGCGCCGACGGATTGGCAAACTCTTTCAAAGAAACCAAACCGGGCGCGACGGGCAAGGTCTTCGGGCGATGTGCGCTCTGTCGTGGCATCGAGGTTCAAATCGCAGCGTTCGATCACAATGGGTAGATTCAGTTGGTCGGCCAACGCTGCGACGAATTCCGCATCACCGTCCGACTCATCGCCTCTGAGCTGATGGTTTAGATGTGCGACGTGTAATTGGTATTCGGCGTTAGCTTCTGTGCAAACTTGCGACAAGGCGTGCAGCAGCACCGTCGAATCAGCTCCGCCGGATACTCCGACCACCACCTTAGCATCGGGCGTGAGGAGTCCGTCGCGTTTGATTTGCGATCGCAGGCGTTCGAGAAAGTCGAGGTTGTTCACAAGTGGCTACCGGGTGTTGCCGGTGCGTCAGTGTGCCGAAACGCCGGCAGGCATCATCTGATCGGCAACTTCGCACATCAATTCGGAAAGCGTCGGATGTGGATGAATCGACAGCGCCAAGTCGGCAGCGACTGCGCCCATTTCGATGGCCAGCACCGCTTCTGAAATCATCTCGCCCGCGTGCGGCCCGACGATTCCGACACCCAGTACTCGCTGCGTTTCGGGATCGAACAGAATTTTGGTCAGACCGTCGGTGCGTCCGATCGCCGTCGCCCGTCCGGAGGCGACCCATTGCGATTTTTTGACTTCGATCGCCACACCGTCGCGCTTGGCTTCGGATTCGGTGATGCCTGCCCAGGCGATTTCCGGATCGGTGAACACGACAGCCGGTATGCATCGCGGGTCGAACACGACATCCTGACCGGCTAGCACATCGGCGAGAACTTTTCCCTCGGCGATGGCTTTGTGAGCGAGCATGGGGTCGCCAATGATATCGCCAATGGCGAAGATGCGCGGGTTCGATGTCTTGAACTGAGCATCGACTTTGATGAAACCGCGATCTGTCAGTTCGATGCCGGCTGCCTCTGTGGCGATCATGTCGGAGTTCGGGCGACGACCGACGGCGATCAGCACTTGGTCGAACGTTTTTCGCTTGGGTGGCTGCTTGCCGTCGAACGAAACGACGATGCCGTTCTTCGCCGCTTTCATGCCGGTGACGCGGGTGTCCATGCAGATTTCGGCGAAGTCTTTGCCAAGTCGTTTGGCCAGGGGTTTGACCAGATCGGGATCGCAACCGGTAAGCAGCGTCGGTAGCATTTCGACGACAGTCACTTCGCTGCCCAAAGAGGCGAGGACGCTGCCCATTTCAAGGCCGATGTAACCTCCGCCAACCACCAGCGTGTGCTTGGGGATCGATTCCAACTTCAGTGCGCCGGTTGAATCGACCACGCGAGGGTCGTCGGCTTCAATCTTTCCGAGTCGCACGGGTCGCGAACCGACTGCGACCACCGCACGTTTGAATTTGATGCGGGCGACGTCACTGTCTGAAAGCACCACATGTCGCTGGTCTTCAAATCTTGCTGTGCCATTGATGATCTCGACGTTGAGCTTTTTGGCGACCGCGCCGAGTCCGCGCGAAAGTTTGGTAATGACTTTGGATTTCCAATCGTTGACGCCGTTAAGATCGACCTTGGGTTTGGAAAAGGTGATCCCCATTTGGCCAGCATGGTCGGCGGCTGATATGAGTTCACCGATGGCCAAGAGCGTTTTTGAAGGAATGCATCCACGATGCAGGCACACGCCGCCCAACGCTTTGTCCGATTCGACGATGGTGGTCGAGATACCGTGGGCGGCGGCTTTGAATGCGACAGAGTATCCACCGGGCCCGCCACCGATGACCAACAAATCTGTTTCGTGCGTGAATTCACCGACAACCATTTATTGTTATTCCCTGTTCAAGAGAAGTGCCATTCGGTTTGCGCCGCTGGTCCATCGGCGCGACTTACTTGATCATCAACAGTGCTGGATTGGACAGGTGGGCAACGATGTCGTTCATGAAGCGTGCGGCTTGCGCGCCGTCGGCGGCTCGATGATCGTACGACAAGCTGATCGGCATCATCAGTCGCGATTGAATTTCATCGTCTTCCATTTGCAGACGTTCCTGCGTGCGGCCCACACCTAAGATCGCAACTTCCGGATGATTGATAATCGGCGTTCCATAGATGCCACCGATCGCGCCATAATTCGTGACAGTAAAGGTTCCACCGCGCAAGTCTTCGATTCCGAACTGCGTATCGCGTACCTTTTGGCCGATCTTGCGAAGTTCGTGCGATAGTCCCAAGGCGCTAAGTCTGTCAGCATCACGAATCACCGGAACGACCAAGCCGCGCGGGCTGTCCACAGCTATACCAATATTGATGTACTGCTTGTAGATGATTTCTTCGCGCTCGTCGTCGAAGCTAGCATTGAAGATCGGATGCGTTCGCAGGCAGTGCGAAAGTGTGCGCAGGATAAACGCCATCATGGTCACGCGCGGGCCTGATTCGTCTTCACCGCGCAGGTCATGACGCATTGCGTCGAGCAAAGTGATGTCGATCTCGTCGGTTTGCGTGACGTGCGGAATCGTGGAGGCACTCTTGGTCATCTGCCGCGCGATGGTTTTGCGGATTTGGGTCAGTGGTGACTTGATCACTGCGCCCCAGTTATCCTGCCCCGGCGTGCCTTCGATCTTGGGTGGTTCAGCGATTGCGAGGGCGGCTGGCGGGGGCGGAGATGCTGGCATCGGTTGGGACGCGCGTCCACCCATTGCCGGCGCAGATTGCGATCCGCCGGCGGCTGCCGACTCGACATCTTCGCGAAGCACCCGTCCGCCCGGTCCCGATCCGGTCAGCGAATCAATATCGACGCCCATCTCGCGGGCCAACTTGCGGATGGCAGGGGCAGCCGACGCTCGCGTGCGGGTGGCTGGCATCCCTGATGAGGGTGCGGAAGCGGCTGGACTCGGCGACTTAGATTCCGCCTTCGCAGGCTGCTCTTTTGCCGGTGCGGATTCCTTCTTTGGTTCGTCGTTGCTGGATGCGGAGGACTTGCCTGCAGAACTGCTCCCGTTGGTCCCTTCGATCTTCAGCAGCACTTCGCCAACTGCGACGGTCTGCCCCTCAGAAACGAGAATTTCGGAGGCCACGCCCGCGAAAGGCGACGGGATTTCGACGGCGGCTTTATCCGTCTCGACCTCCATGATGGTCTGATCTTCGGCGATGGTGTCACCCGGTTGGCACATGATGCGAACAATTTGCCCTTCGGTGATCCCTTCCCCCAAATCCGGTAGTCGAAATTCCTGCGCCATGTCGAATCGTCTCCACACCGATAGCAGACGTAGAACTCGGGATCGGAAGCGTTATCCGGTCCCGCGTGATTAAACCAAGTGAAATAAATTTCGAACGGAGCGACTAATATTCGAGCAGTTCGCGTGCTGCATGAACCACCCGGTCGCTATTGGGCATGTACGCCCGTTCCCGTGCGAAGTAGGGGAATTGTACGTCAAATCCAGTTATTCGTCTAACGGGTGCCTCGAGGTGGTCGAGGGCGCTTTCGGCAAGGCGGGCAGCCACTTCTGCGCCGATTCCGCAGCGCCTTGGGCCTTCGTGAACGACGATCGCCCGGCCCGACTTGGCCACCGAATTGACCAGCGTTTCGGTGTCCATCGGTGCGAGGCTGATGAGGTCAATGACTTCCGCATTGACGCCGTCCTGATCGTGCAAGTCCTCAGCCGCTTCCTGCAAAACGCGAACCATCGCCCCGTATCCGATCAGGGTGATATCGCTGCCTTCGCGGACCACCTGGGCTTTGCCCAACGGATGAACCTCGGGTTCGTCGGGAACTTCTTCGCGGAATGCACGGTAGAGGGCTTTGGGTTCGTAGAAAATGACCGGGTCGGGACTGAGCATCGACGCCCGAAGCAGCGAGCGGGCATTGCGCGGTGTCGATGGTACCACCACCTGTAAACCCGGTGTGTGGGCGTAAATTGCTTCGCGCGATTCGCTGTGATGTTCGATGGCGCGGATGCCACCGCCATAAGGCATGCGCACCACCATCGGCACGCTGAAGCGTCCCCGGGAGCGAGCGCGGTAACGACTCAGATGGCCCTCAATCTGGTGAAACGCTTGATATGCGAAACCGGAGAACTGCATTTCGCAAACGGGGCGCAGTCCGTAGATGGACATGCCGATCGCCGCGCCGATGATTCCGGCTTCAGCGACAGGCGTGTCGATCACGCGGTCACCGCCGAATTCTTCGAGTAGGCCTTCGGTGACGCGGAATACGCCGCCGTCCAGTCCGATGTCTTCCCCAAGCAGGGTCACATTTTCATCTTCGCGCATCAATTCTGTCAGCGCGAGATTCAATGCTTTCACCATGTTCACGGATGCCATAAGACGCCATTCTCCAAATGCTTTGTTGCTACACGTAGAATGTAGGGTGGGCTGTGCCCACCACTGCAAACGTTTGATATTTATTGGTGGGCAAGGCCCACCCTGCCCAAAGCATCGCGCCAAAGTTCAACAACCAAAACGAATCCGACACTGGTGTAAGCCCACGCGTCATCTTGCGGGTTGCCTAGCACCGTCATTCCCGCGAAAGCGGGAATCCAAGTCCCGCACGTTACCCATCGCTCGTTCTGGACTCCCGCATGCGCGGGAGTGACGAACCACTAGTGGCTCATCTGTCCTTCATTGCGAAGCGCCGTGATGAATTCTTCCTGTTGCGCCCGGAGGTCAGCCGGCAGGTCGGCAAGGATGTACTTGAACGAATCAAGCGGGTCCAGGCCTTCGTAGTTTTCATAACGGGTGATAGCCGCAGCGATCTCTTCCTTGATATCGTTCTCGATGCCTTCGATCGACGCATCGTCAAGTACGCCCTTGTTGCGCAGATACTTGGCGAAACGAATCAAGGGATCGCGCTTCTCCCACTCTTTAACTTCTTCGTCTTCGCGGTAGCGCGTCGGGTCGTCAGCCGTCGTGTGCATGCTCAAACGATACGTGACACATTCGATCAACGTCGGTCCGCCGCCCTTGCGCGCTTTTTCAACGGCATCGCGCGTCGCGGAATATACCGCGAGGACATCGTTGCCATCAACCTGCACACCGTCAAAACCATACGCCAGCGCTTTCTGCGCGAGCGTGCGAGACTTGGTCTGCTTGCGACGCGGATGGCTGATGGCGAACTGGTTATTCTGTACGATGAAAATCAGCGGCAACTCATACACACCGGCGAAGTTCATCGCCTCGTGGAAATCGCCTTCGCTCGTTCCGCCGTCACCGACATAGGTGATGCAGACACTGTCTTTCTTTTTGATCTTCATAGCCCAGGCGATGCCCACACCGTGAAGATTCTGACTCGCAACGGGAACCGCGATCGGCAGGTCGTTGTGACCCTCCGCGACGGCATTACCCTCTTCGTATCCGCCCCAAAAATAGAGCGTCAAATCCATGAGCCAACCGCGCGTCAGGGTCATGCCCATTTCGCGAAACGCCTGTGCCGTCCAGTCGTCGGGGCGAAGGGCCATCGCCGTTCCGACTTGCGATGCTTCCTGTCCGCGCGAGGGGCCATAAGTTCCGATGCGCCCCTGCCGCTGCATGTTGATCATGCGTTCGTCGAGACGGCGGGTGGCCAGCATGTGGCGAAACATTGTGACAAGGGTGTCGCCATCGAGCTTGGGGGCGAGACTTTCGTCAACTTCGCCATGCTCATTGAGGATGGCCAGATGGGTCAGATTGGGTTGGATGTCGATTGTTTTCTTGGGCACCTGTAGCACTCAAAAACGGATATGACGGTCTCGGATTCTTCGCATACGATCGCGAGAATTCCTCCGCGATGCCGTCATTCCATCAGGGTTCTAAGACAGTTCTTGAATCAGTTCAGTCTTGTTTTGAATTGGTACCACGCCGGGTAGCGTTTGTGCAAATGGGCGATTCACATTTGCCATTGATGCACCCAAAAATAGATGCACCCAAAAAATAAAGGGAACCATAATGAAGGAACCCCGCATCGGTGCGATCGACGTCTGTACCATAGACACTTCAGATTTGCATTGTACCGAAACGTGTCCGAAGGTCCACCACAGCCGCTCGTAACGACAGTTCCTTACAACGATTGGAGTTTTCGGGTTAAGATTTTGACACGAATGAGGTTAGCTGCGGTTTGCGTAAATATGCACGTATGCAGAACTGTATGGCGTGACTTGAACTTTGGGGGGATCAATCGCGAACGCCCCAATGCAGCTTGCTGACCAGATGCTGCCACTTGGCGCTGCGGGGATTTAATACGATTGACGCGCGTAAATCAGCCGCCCGCAGTACGACGCGATCGCCCTTTGCAAGCGGGCATGGAACCTGCCCGTCGATGATGGCTGTCGTGCCCGGATTGCACTCGGTGATTTCGACGGCAAGCTGGCCCTCCGCGTTGATCACAATCGGGCGATGCGTCAATGAATGGGGATTGATCGGCGTTAGAACCATGCCATCGACCTCGGCCATCAAGATGGGGCCGCCAGCAGACATGTTGTGGGCGGTCGATCCGGTCGGTGTACAAACGATCAATCCGTCGCCATCCAACTGCGTCAACTGCCGCCCGTCCAATTCGACAGCCAGTGAAATCATGCGAAACGGCGGGCCTGCGTGGATTACGCAATCGTTCAGGCAAACGCTTTCAAACGCAAAGTCGCCTGATGCCTTTGTGACCTTGGCAAGCAGCATCATCCGTCGCGTTGTTGGGGCATCCGCTGCAATCACTTCGTCGAAGTTCTCGACAAACTCTTCCAGAGAGAACGGCGTCAGGAAGCCGAGCTTTCCGAAATTAACGCCGACCAGTGGAATCTGATTTGTGCCCATCGCTCGGGCGACCGATATCAGCGTCCCATCTCCGCCAAGCACAACGACGACATCGGCTTTTTTTGCATCTTCGGAAAACTCAAAACCGCTGCCAGCCAACCGAGCGCGCTGCGACACCAGCGCCTCCAACTGCTTCATCGCAGAAGGCACTTCGTCCTTGTCGGGATTTCCGAGGATGAAGACGTTTCGGTTTTGAACCGGTGATGACATGTGGATCGATTCACTTCGCGTGGGGTTTAACTGTCAACTTCGAGCTTGCGTGCGCTGGGCATGGCGTCGGGATGGCGATCGGTGCCCGGCGCAGAGGTGCCTTCGATCATCGCGAGAACCGTTGACGCAATACTCGTCGCGTCGATACCGGCTTCTGCGAGTTGGCTTGCCCGCGAACCGTGTTCGATAAATCGATCAGGCAGACCCAGGCGCGCGACGTTGGATGAGTCGATGCCCATATCCTGCGCTGTTTCCAAAACGATCGAACCGAATCCGCCTTGCAAGGCATGGTCTTCAACCGTAACGACCGGGCGATTGCCTTCCAGCGCTTCGCGCACCATACGCCGGTCGATCGGCTTGGCGAAGCGGGCGTTGACCACCGTGACGTTGATCTCGTTCTCTTCGAGTAAGTCAGCTGCTGCCAGCGCTTCGTTGGTGACTGTTCCGTATGACAGAATCGTCGCATCGGTACCGCTGCGCAGGCGTCTCGACAGGCCATGCTCAAACGGTGGACAGTTGGCGATGCTCGTTTCGGGCACGTTGTCACGTGGATAACGAAGAGCACACGCACCGTCATGCGTCAGCGCAAAGTTCAGCGCGGCTTTCAGTTCGGCTTCGTCGATCGGCGCCATCAAAGTCATGCCCGGGAAGCCCCGCAGGTAGGTAATATCGAGGAATCCGTGATGCACGGCACCGTCGCCACCCACCAGGCCGGCCCGGTCGAGGCAGAACACCACTGGCAATTCCTGCAGGGCAACTTCCTGAAAAACCTGATCAATCGCCCGTTGCAAAAACGTCGAGTAAATAGCGACGAACGGACGCATGCCCGACTTGGCCATCCCCGCCGCAATGTCCACCGTGCAGCTTTCGGCAATTCCGCAATCGAAGTAGCGGTCGGGATGGGCTTTTTCAAATTCGTTCAAACCCGTGCCGGCTGGCATCGCTGCGGTGAGCGCGACGATCTTTTCATTCTCGTTGGCGAGTTCGATCAATGATTCGGCGAAGGCCTTGGTCCAACTCTTCTGACCGTTCTTTTTGATCACCACTTTGCCAGCCCGCACATCAAATGCAGATGGGCTATGGAACGTGCCAGGGTCGTCGGCTGCCCATTGGCAACCCTTGCCTTTTTCCGTATGCACATGGAGCAGAACCGGATGCGAAACATCTTTGAGCAGACCCAGCAATTCTTCGAGGTGGGCGATGTCGTGCCCGTCCACCGGTCCGATGTATTGAAACCCAAGTTGCTCGAAGATTTGATCGGGGGCCATCGTGGCTTTGATGCCTTCTTTCAGATGATCGATGGCTTCAAAAAGCGCCTTGCCGACGAGCGGAATATTGGGCAGCAGCGTTTTCGCGCGTTGCTTGAGATCGTCGTAGCGTTGGCTGCTGCGGAACCGCGCGAGGTGTTCAGCGAATCCGCCTTGCGTCGGCGCGATGCCCCAACTGTTGTCGTTGAGGATCGTCAGGAATTGCCGTTTGAGCGTACCGGCTTGGTTAAGGCCTTCGAAGGCGACGCCGTTGACGATGCTCGCGTCACCGACCAACGCGACGACCCGCGTGTCTCTGTTCATCATGCTGTCGCCGCGTGCCATGCCGACAGCGGTCGCGATCGCGGTACCAGCGTGGCCGACATTGAACAAATCGTATTCGCTTTCGGTGATGCTCGGGAATCCGCTGAGCCCGCCACCTTTGCGAATCGTCTCGAAACGATCTTGCCGACCTGTCAAAAGTTTATGCGGATAGCATTGGTGTCCCACATCCCAAAGCAGGCGATCGTTTGAAAAATCGAACACGCGATGAAGGGCGATGGTCAATTCAGTGACGCCCAGGTTGCTGGCCAGGTGCCCGCCACCATTGCTGACGACACTGATGATCCGTTCGCGGATTTCTTCGGCGAGTTCTGGAAGATCGTTGGCAGCAAGTGCCCGAACGTCAGCCGGCGAATGGATGGTTGAAAGCAAGCTCATTCAAAAGTCCTCAAAGGACATGTTTGGGATTTGATCGATTCGTATACGTCTGCTCACAAATAAACAAGCGTGGGATTGTAGCAGGGACCAAAAACTATTCATGCCAAAACTTCTGAAAGCATTGAACAGCATGTAGGGTCTGCTGTGCGGACCGAATACGCTCGAACACCAACGGCCGGTCCGCACAGCGGACCCTACCGATCCCGTCGAATAGCAAACTCAGCCATCGCTTCCAATCCAGCCGTATCACCCGAAACGCCTCGAATCGCCTCGATGGCACCCGCTACCGCTTCCTGAGCCAACCCGCGACTCCGATCAATTCCTACGCTCGCCGGATAGGTTTGTTTGCCGGATTCCGCATCTTTGCCAGACTTCTTGCCCAGATCGTCTGACGTGGCCGTCACGTCCAATAAATCGTCGGCGATTTGAAACGCCAAACCGAGGTTCAACCCAAACGCCCCCAATCGTTCGAGGGTTTCGGCATCTGCCCCGGCGACGATTCCGCCCATCTTGCAGGCGCATTCAAAAAGCGACCCGGTTTTGGTCGAGTGAATCCGGCGAACTGATTCTAGAGTCAGCGCGGATCGCTCGTCGGTTTCGGATCGTTGCCCTTCGATGTCGAGCGTCTGTCCGCCGATCATCCCTTCGCCACCAGTTGCCCGGGCGAGATCAGCCACCAAAGGGGCGATGTGCGCGCGATCAAGCGTCTTCGTCGCCAGCGTTTCAAATGCGAGCGTGACCAACGCATCGCCAGCGAGGATGGCTACCGCTTCGCCGTAGACCTTGTGATTGGTTGGGCGGCCTCTGCGCAAGTCGTCGTCGTCCATTGCAGGAAGGTCGTCGTGGATCAGCGAAAACGCATGGATCATTTCGATGGCAGCCGCCGGCGCAAAGCACACGTCATCATCAGCGCCGCAAAGTGCGCCGCACTGATAAACCAAAAATGGACGTAGGCGCTTTCCCGGTGCCAGCAGCGAATAACGAATTGAATCCGCCAGCGTTTGCGGTGTTTGCCCGTCGAAGGTGATGCGTTCGTCGAGCAAGCGCGAAAACCGTAGGGCAAACGATTTGACCGCATCGAGTGTTTCGCTGGCTGGCTTGGTGGTCACGATTGTTCGAGTTCCTGTTCGCGTTCGTGCTGAGCGGTAAGCAGTTCGTCAATGGTAAACTGCCCGCCGCACTCCGGACAACGCGCCTCGCGCAATCCGGTCATATTGTAACCGCAAGTCGGGCAGCATACCGCATCTGTGCCGTAAGTCTTCAGCCGTTCGAGTCGCTCTTCGGAGGTCTCCTTCCAAGCAAGTACGGTTCCAAACACCCACAGAATAGGGACTACAGCGCCACCTGCGAGTGTCCCAAGACCTGGTGGCGCGAGTCGTGCCGTTTCAATGAATGCCGAAGCGATCGCCCCACAGAATATTGACGCTCCTGTGACTAGCCAAGTGAGCTTGACTCGTTCCGGCGTCCAGCGAACGGTCTTCCGCCACAAGAATAACCAGTAGGTTGCAATGAAAGTGTATTCAACGAACCAAGTTAAGGTTGAGGTGATGATGGTTGGATCATGCGAGTAAAAGAAAGCAGACATCATGGCCACCCACAATCCCACACTGATTGGGAAGATCAACATCGCCAATATTAGTCGGGTTACGAGAACGCTCATCTGGTTCTTCCATTGCTAGATTACATTGAACATTCGTTGTTAACACTAGTTATGCAATCGGCCAGCGATCGATGGTCTTTTTCTGAGATCGTGCGAATGTCGAATAGGATTCGTTCGCGCTGGGCACGGGCGACTACGGCTGGCGTGCCGGTTCGCAGTTGTTTCAGCGTTTCGTCGATGGTTTTGTTTTTGGGCTGCCAGGTTACGCAGAACGTTTCGAGTTCGCGGCCCGGGTATGATCCGCCGCCTACGGCTGACTTTGCTTTGGTGACTTGGAAATCTTCGTCGGGTAATTTTTTGATGAGCATTCGGTGGAGTGTTTCGGCCCGCTGCTGCAGAGCTTCAAGCGGTGCGGACATTATTGCTAGCGAGGGGATTGATTCGATGGCTTGCGTTTCGTCGCGGTAATTTTGCAGTGTGGCTTCCAGGGCCGCGAGGGTCATTTTTCCTACGCGGTAGGTGCGCATGAGCGGGTTGCGCTCGATGTGGTCGATCCAATTCTTGCTTCCGACGATGATGCCGGCTTGTGGTCCGCCGAGGATTTTATCGCCGGAGAAGCATACGAGGTCGGCACCGGCGTTGATCGACGCGCGCACGTTGGGTTCTTCACCCATGCCGATGCTTGTCAAATCAAACAGAGCCCCGCTGCCCAAATCGTCGATCACTGGCAGTTTGTGTTTTCGCCCCAACGCCGCGAGTTCTTCGATTTCGACGGCTTGCGTAAATCCAACCACACGGTAGTTACTGGTATGCACCCGCATAAGTGCAGCGATGTTGTCGTCGATGGCATTCTCGTAGTCGGTGATGCGTGTGCGGTTGGTCGTGCCCACTTCGCAGAGTTGCGCCCCGCTGGCCCGCATCATGTCCGGTAGGCGATACGAGCCGCCGATCTCCACGAGTTCGCCGCGCGATACGATCACGCCCTTGCCCTGCGCTACGGTGTTAAGAATCATCAAGGTAGCCGCAGCGTTGTTATTAACGACGGTAGCGGCCTCCGCACCGGTGAGTTCGCAAAGCAAGCTGGCGACATGGTTGACGCGCCGGCCCCTCGCGCCGGATTCGAGGTCGAATTCAAGATTGCAGTATCCGCTGGCGCACTCGGTCACAGCCTTGACCGCAGCATCGGACAGCGGCGCTCGGCCCAAACCCGTGTGCAACACGACGCCGGTGGCATTGATGACTCTGCGAATCGACGAAGCGGCTCGCGTCTGCAGGATCGTCCGCGCGTCATCGATGATCGCCGCAAGGTCTGCCGGCATGCCGCTGTCGATGACATTTTGTCGAGCGTTTTCGATGGCGCGGTCCAGCGCGCTAACGACCAACGTTCGCGGGTTATCGACCAGCCACGACTTGACAGTCGCATCATCGAGCAGATTCGTCATCGACGGCAACTGTCGAAGCTGTTCGCGTTGTTGTTGGGTTGGTTCCATATCAATTTCAACTACCACTACTTCAAAACGGTTCGCACATCGCCGTCGCGTTTGGTGAACCCGACCCGATCCAGATGTTCGACGAACGGGACGACGTACTTGCGACTTGAATCGATCGCCTCGCGCAGGCTCGAAACGGTAAATGGCCCGGACTGTTCGAATAGCTGCTGCACGCGTTCGCGGAGTCGCGCCTCGGTGTCGGCGTGAAGATAAAGCGACGGGTCGATTCTAACAACTTGCCCGACGGAACCGGCGATTTTGAGGAGTTTATCGACGCGGGCCTTGTTCGATTCGACTTGTTTGATGAGGGCGTCGAGCAGCGGTGGGGCGAATTTGTTGGTTTCTAGAATCGACAGAATCTGTTCGAGCAGCTTTTCGTCTTGCCTGGATAGCTGCGGGGCGAAATCGACATGGCAGGCGTAGCGGCCTATTCGGCGAACATCCCGCGTGGCGATGAGCTTTTCGAGCAGGGGCTTGCCCAGAGTCACCGCTCCGCTCTTACGGGCCAGCCAGCCGATCAGCGTTTCTTCGAGGATGCCCGGCTCTTGCGGGTGGATTTGGTGATAGCGCTTGATCCATGCGGTCGCCCGCTGCACGAATTCATCAAGGTACGCAGCGCTGATTAGCCGATCGCCCGTCAGCGGCAGTAAGCGTTTCTCTTTGCGAAGGGCTTCGATGTGATCGGTGATGTCACCTTGTGGCACTGCCGTATCGAGCGAGAGTTGCTTGGGCGTTGGTAATTCAAATCGGGCGCTGCGGATGCGTTCTTCGATGCGTTGGCGGGCGTCGCCGGTGTCGAGCGATTTCAGCCCTTCGATACTCGCGGACATGTTGCGGCTGCTGCGGCGTGGGGCGGCTCGCAATATTACGCCACCGCCAGCCGTTCGGGCTGCGTTCTCGTCGCGGACGATGAAACGCTGTCCGTAGCTTGCGACGATCGGTTCAGCGAGTCGGAGTTGCACATATTCGCTATGGCCCGCATCGATTCGATCACCGGTCAGGCAGACGCAGCGGCACATGACTTCCGTCGCGGCGATGCACACCCGCATGCGCGAGTGGTTCTTGATCGGCTCGCGATGGCTCGATAGGCATTCGAGTCGAACGTCGAGCAGGCGCGTGGGTCGAACCGCACCGACGGCGGCTAACTCGTCGCCGCGCTGCGGAGCAGTCTTGCCGGTGATTTGCAGATTAATCGCGGTGCGCTGGCCGGCGTGCGATTGGTCGCTGGTTTGACCGTGCGATTGCACTTCGCGCACGCGGACGGTTTCGCCGTGCGGCCAAAGTTCGAGCGTGTCGCCGGATTGCACGCTGCCGCTGATGATCGAGCCAGTGACGACGGTGCCGCGCCCAGCGACCGAAAACACACGGTCGATGGGCATGCGAAAAGGCAGATCGGTTTGCACGCGTTCGACCTGCTCCGCTTGGGCAATAATCGCAGCCCGCAATTCTTCCATACCGGTCTGTTTGATCGCGGAAACACGAACCATCGGAGCATTGGCCAGCGGAGTACCGTCGAGCATTTCAGCCATCTCGGCTTCTACGAATTCGGCGAGACTGTCATCAACGAGATCGCATTTGTTGATCGCAACAACCGCCCGCGAGACGCCGAGCAATTGCAAAATTTCGATGTGTTCAACCGTCTGCGGCATCACCGAATCGTCAGCCGCAACGACAATCAGCGCCACGTCGATCCCCGTCGCACCAGCCACCATCGTGCGAACAAACCGCTCATGGCCCGGAACATCCACCACGCCAAAACTAAAATCACCCAAACAATCTGAATCGTTCAGCCGAAGCTGAGCAAACCCAAGCTCAATGGTCATCCCCCGCCGCTTTTCTTCAGGCAAACGGTCGGCATTCGTCCCGGTCAGCACCTCGATCAAGGAAGTCTTGCCATGATCGATATGACCAGCAGTGCCGAGGATGAGGTGCTTGGTTGCATGTTGATTGGAGTTTGACGTCACAGTTTTAGAATCTCTCACCTCCGGTATACCAATGATCGGCGAGTTTGTGTTCGGTGTACGAATCTCCAACGAGACTCGGCGGTTCTTTTGCAATGTACCAGAACCCGTAGGAATCAATCATTCTTGTGCCCACTTCAAAAAACACATCGCCATTCGGTTCGATCCGAGACCATCGCACAAGGAACAAACCGATTTTTTGCGGTGCCTGAGAAGAAATCGTAGTCGATTGCTTGACGGCCGTATCGAAGGCGGACTTGCTCAAGTGAAATCGAATATACGCCGGCCAAGGATACAACCAGTTGGTCATGAGGAGGCACAAGAGCATTGGAATGACCGCCCACTTGCGTATGGATTCGCGCGGTGGCGTTTGGGGCGTGTCTTTGACGATGAGCCAGGACACAAATCGCGTCGCCCACGAGATAAGAAAGTAAACCACCGCGAAGATGGCCGCCACCATCCAGATACACCCATCCAGTGAAGAGTGACCGGGATTGCTGAAGTCGAACAACAAGGCGATGACGATGACCAAGAAAATGCACGTCGCGATTTTTCCTGGCGGGAATGGTTTAGGCGTTCGGCCAAATGCATTGAGCTTGCTCGGACGAGATGCGCTTACGTAGCTTTCAGGGTTCGTCGGGTCGAAGGCGAAGCCACATTCCGGGCAGATGTTCTCCGACAGACCGCGCAAAAGATACCCGCATCGAAAGCATTGGGCATCATCGGGTAGAAGGGATGAAGGCGGTTTGATACCTTTGTTGCCTTCCGTCATCAGCGAGCCGTCCAAGAAGTTTTTCTACGACCAGAACACCCAGTCCTCTTTCCAGACTACGTAGGCGTAGAGCAGGAAGTTCGTTAGGCCGTGCATCACCATCATAAAGAGCAGGCTCTTTTTCCAATAGAACAGCAGGTTCCAGAAGAGCCAGCAGAGGATGCCGACTTCCCACATGGGGTGTTCTAGTGCTGATGCGATCGAGCAGATGATGAATGAGCGGAACGTGTACATGCCCAGCGGTACGGTTTCGAAGCGGCGCGAATCGATGAGCACGCGGAGGACGAAACCGCGCCAGAAGATTTCTTCGACGATGGGTACGACGATCGACGCGCCGCCGATCCGCACGATGAGGAACAACCACAGTGCCCAGCCGCGGCCCAACTGTTCGTAGCAGTTGTAGAATTTGTCGGGTTCGGCATCTTGGCCCATGATCTGCGTTTTGGGATACCAGCTTTGTGCGGCGAACCATTTGTGAACGTAGATCCACATGGCCGCAGACACGACCGCGAGAACGACTGACAGCAGAATGTGCGGCTTACCCAGCGGTGGGAAGTACTTCCAGAACATCAGCGAAACGACGAGGGCTCCGACGGTTCGCAACGTATAGAGCCACGGGACATGTTGCGGTCCTTCAAAGAATTGCCCGACGGCCATCAATGCGAGGAAGGTCATGAACGGTGCAATGTACGGCAATTCGGGCCGGGCGTGGACTTGCCGGTCCAGCCACGTCTGCGGAGCACCTTGTTCGGCGGAATCGTTCATGCGCGCATGCTAAGCGATCGTCAATCAATCGACCAACTTTGATGACGAACTGTTTTGAAATTTGCCCTAGGCGTCGGGTTCGATGGTGACGGTGAGGCTCAGCGAGGTGAGTTGCTCTTGATACATTTCTGCCAGTTCTTGATGGGTGACGAGCAGCAGGGCCAAGCCGGCATTGTGGGCCTCGATCATCTTCTGGATGGCGTCGTCCATGCGCAGTGGCGTCACCTTGAGCAGGGCCATGATAACGTGCTCCATGTCGTTGACGTCGTCGTTGTGGAGAAGCACCTTGTAAGGTGGAAGCAGCTTGGGTTTGACTTTGCCGGGGGCCTTCGAGGGGGCCGGCTTTTCGAGAATTGCTGTCGAAGAATCGCTATTCTCGGTGGATACGTCGTCGGCGTTTTTCTTATTGTTTGAATCATCGGACATATGGAATACGGTTCCCTGGCTGATTAGCGCGTTTGGCTCTCTTGTTTGGAAGCCTCTCAATACTTGTGCCATTGTATCAATCGAATCGCAATCCGGCCAAGGTTATCATCGGCGAAGCGGCTGATTCGCTCGAATGCCTGCGATATTGGGCGGAAATCGCCGGTCGTTAAGGCTATCATCTGCCGTCGAGTGGGCTACGAAGTCGTGCCGCTGCTCTGTGAGCAGTGCAATTCTGGTGGCGGTGCCGGCTGACCGCAGTGCTCACAGAGCCGTGCCACGTCGATGCGCGATTCTGTTTTGATCGCGACTGATTCGGAGGATAA
>JAJDEB010000014.1 GCA_029260015.1 Phycisphaerae bacterium
GACATTCGATTTGTGATTATCGTCGATGAGTTTCAGGAAGGCATATTGCTTGACGATGTCGGTGTCTGCGAAGTTGCCGGCCCGCCCGATTGCAACAGCAATGGTGTTGATGATGCTGACGACTTGACGGGAGGCACCAGCAACGACAACAATACTAACAACATTCCCGACGAGTGCGACGAATGCGTTGACGATATCGATTGCAGCAATGGCATGTTCTGCGATGGATTCGAAATCTGCCTCGTCGACGTTTGTCAGTTCAATTCGCCACCCTGTGGTGCGGGCCAAAACTGTGATGAGGGCAACGACGAGTGCATTGCCGACGGTGCAGACTGCAACACCAATGGTATCGGAGACTCCACAGACATCGCCGGAGCAACCAGCACCGACTCTAATGCCAACAACATTCCGGACGAATGCGATGAATGCGTGACCGACGGCGACTGCGATGACGGTTTGTTCTGCACCGGTGTCGAAACGTGTGCCACGGATGCGTGTGTTGCTGGCGTGAGTCCTTGTGCTGCCGGTCAGACTTGCGACGAAGGCACCGACGCCTGCGACCCAGATGGCCCCGATTGCAACACCAATGGCATCGGCGACGCGACGGACATCTCTGGCGGTTTCAGCGATGACTTGAACGCCAACAGCATCCCCGACGAGTGCGACGAATGCGTATTCGACGCCGATTGCGACGATGGCTTGTTCTGTACGGGCGTTGAAACGTGCGACACCGACACGTGCGTCGCAAGCGGAGATCCTTGCGCACCTGGACAAATCTGCAACGAAGGTGCGGACGCATGCGATCCGGATGGAGCCGACTGCAACAACAACGGCATCGGCGACGCGACCGACATTGCCGGCGCGACCAGCGACGACGTAAACGCCAACAGCGTTCCCGACGAGTGCGATGAATGCGTCGCCGATGGCGATTGCGACGATGGACTCTTCTGCAATGGCGACGAAACCTGCCCAGTCGACACCTGCGTCGACGGTATGAACCCCTGCTCGGGTGGCGAAATCTGCGACGAGATTGGCGATGTCTGCGTCATCAACACCGACTGCAATTCCAACGGCGTCGATGACAGCCTCGACATCGCCGGACCGACCAGCGACGACGTCAACGCCAACAGCGTTCCCGACGAATGCGATGAATGCCTCGTCGATGGCGACTGCAATGATGGCGACTATTGCAACGGTGAAGAAACCTGCGATGTGGACCGCTGCGACGCCGGAGTGCTTCCGTGCGTCGTCGGACAATCCTGCGATGAACCGACCGACACATGTCTGCCGATCGGCAACGATTGCAATTCCAACGGCATCGGCGACGACGCCGACATCGCCGGCGGATTCAGCGATGACGACAACGCCAACAACATTCCCGACGAATGCGATGCGTGCGTCGTCGATGGCGACTGCGACGACGGCCTGTTCTGCAATGGAGCCGAAACCTGCGAAGCCGCCACTTGCGTTGCTGGCACCAACCCGTGCCTGCTCGGCGAAGTGTGCGACGAAGGCACCGACACCTGCGAGCAACCCGACTGCAACACCAACGGAATCGGCGACCTTGACGATATCGCGGGCGGGACGTCAGCCGACACTGACTTCAACGGCGTGCCCGACGAATGCGGCTGCACAAGCAACGCCGAATGCGACGACGGATTGTTCTGCAACGGTGCCGAAATTTGCAATGCCGGATTCTGCGAATCACCGGGTAACACATGTGCCCCTGGCCAGAGTTGCAACGAAGCCAGCGACACTTGCGATTCGAACGGTGGTGGAGGCGGTGGTGGCGGTGGCGGGCCAGCCGATGGCGACAGCGATGGCGTTGCAGATGGTTCCGACGCTTGCCCCGACACACCGATTGGTGTTGGCGTGGATAGCGACGGTTGCGCCGAGTCACAACTTGACGATGACGAAGATGGCGTCTTTAACGACGTAGACATTTGTGCTGACACGCCAACCGGCGAAACCGTCAACGGGGCTGGTTGCTCCGGTTCGCAGCTCGATAGCGATGGTGACGGTGTCAGCAATGACGTCGATACTTGCCCGAACACGCCAACCGATGAATCGGCGGATGCCGACGGTTGTTCAGATTCGCAACTTGATGACGGCGACCCCGACCCTGATCCTCAGCCCGGTCCCGGCGATGACGTCGACACCAACGGCGAGACCCCGGACAATGGTGGCGGGGACGGTGATGGTGGCGACGGAGACAACGGTGACGGCGATACACCGGATGACCCCGACAGCGATGGCGACGGTGTTCCCGATTCGCGGGATGAGTGCTCGTTCACCCCGGAAGGCTACGAGGTCAACTCGGTCGGATGCGCCCTGCTCGATCCTGAGCCCAATGATGACGACGAACAGGACGGCTGCGCTGCTGGCGTGGGTTGTGGTGCTGGAGGAACTGCCACGCTTATGCTCATGATGCTTGGATTCGGCGGACTCAAGTTCAATCGTCGCCGAACCAAATTTCCAACCTAATTCATACCAACCATCAAAGCTCAATAAAAAAGCTGCAAAGGCCGTAATGAGGCTCTTGCAGCTTTTTTTTCGCGCCCATCCAACGTCTTTTGAGAAACATTTTTCAGGATTCCAAGCAGACTCTGCAAGTATCGAGTGGAGCCGTAGCGGCAGAGCAGAAGAATGTACAGAAGCCGATTCCGAATCCTCGTCAACCGTTCGCAATTGGGATTGGTTGCCGTCACGACGGCGGAGGCCTTTCTGATAACGAAGGAACAGACATAGGAACTAGCGGTGAAAGCCCGCCCGAACCGATTGGCGGCGCGGCTGCTGCTACCGCATCACCGACGATGAACATGCTCGGTTTCGGTGGATTGAGGGCTGGCCAGCAACACGCTCGCTCAAGCGAATGGATTATTGAAATGCCAACTGCCTAACGATCACACTTAGATCGGTGTGATTCTTGATGATGCAAACTTGGGATAATGAGGAACATAAAAATGAACAAGACCATGAATCACCAAATTAAAACTGTCAAAATCTCAAGATGCAGATTGGGTTTGTTAATGCTTATGCTGGGTTTCGTTCCCGCAACCCCACATGCTTTGGCCGGAGATGAGGGAGCGAGTTTCCAAGGCCTGGGCAATCCAACAGACGAACAAAGCGAGGTAAGCGCCGTATCTGGCGATGGTTTGGTCGTCGTGGGCCGCAAAGGGTCAGCTCCCGATTTCCGCTTCGGAGACAATGGTAGAGCATTCAAGTGGACATCGTCCGACGGATTCGTCGACCTCGGCACTTTGGGCGGATACAGCACAGCAAAAGGCGTATCAGATGACGGTTCAGTCGTTGCGGGTTACGGGACGTCCTTCCGATCCAGCCCCGGAGTTGAAGGTTGGCGTTGGACGGAAGAAAGCGGGATGGTCGGTCTGGGCTCCTTCGGTGACGACGACCCTGACCCGCCTGCTCAGGCGCGTTTTCATAGCCAAGCGTTTGGTGTATCAGGGAATGGTGCGGTCGTTGTCGGAGAGTCGACGGATCCGTCGTTAGAAAATGCGTTCCGCTGGACGGAACAAGACGGTTTCCTCAACTTGGGCACCCTTACGGGCGGTGGGTTCAGCAGCGCCACCGCGATCTCCTTAGACGGCAGAGTCATCGTCGGGTGCACATCAGATAATGACTCACCTAACCTGAACGCTTTTCGCTGGACCGAGGACGGGGGCATGGTCGGTCTTGAGAGACTCCCGGGAGGTAGCGACGTAAACAACAGAGCGAGCGAAGCGACTGACGTGTCGGATGACGGTGCGGTCGTCGTGGGCGAGGCGGGCAGTTCGACTGGCCTCCATGCGTTTCGCTGGACGGAACAAGGCGGAACGGTTGCACTAGGTGAACCCTCTGACGAAGCATTCAACAGCTTTGCCACTGGTGTATCGGGAGATGGCGCGATCGTTGTTGGAGGCGCCTTTGAACGATCGGACGATCCTTCAGAAAGCAATGCCCCGATCGCCGTCATTTGGACGGCCAATGGCGGAGCGCAATCGCTCCAGGAACTACTGGAGAACGAATTCGGCCTCGACCTAACGGGGTGGCACTTGGAGCAAGCCAACGGTATTTCCACTGATGGCCGAACCATCGTGGGTGACGCCTTCAAACCTGCAAACGTGGGAGACACGTACGACTTTGAGGATCCTAAAGAAGGATGGATCGTCAGGCTTCCTGCATCGTTTATAGCAAGTGCCGGCGTTCCTGATGACGGAGCCAATATGGGTGGATCAAGTTCAAACGGAGGGGACGGAGGCACCAGTACCAACGGTGATAATGGTTCGAGCGGCGGTGGTAGCAACACCTCGACACCGGCACCGACTGGGTGTGGGGCCGCCGCGATGGCCTCACTCACAATGATCTTGCTCGGTCTCGGTGGATTCAAAGTCAATCGGCGGTACAGCCCCCAGTAACTTAGCCCGCTCTGCAGTCCAAGCGGTTTCATCTTTCAATGCGAAACTATATTGAACGAAAAGGACTATTCGATGTTACGCATTCTCTTGAGCAGCATGTTGCTGGTTTCAATTTCGGTCGGTTGCGATATGGCCGTCGTGCCCGGTGGCGGCACAGCCCAGGGCAATGGAGACTCAATTGGCGGCGGCGATACGGGACAGGGAGGTAACTCCAGTCAGATCACGGGGCCGCGAATCATCGCGCCCGCTTTCATCAACCGGGGCGGAATTGGGGTGGGTGGAATTTCGACATTCCCACTTGGTGAATCACTGAGCGGCGAGCAGTCGCCTGGAATGTTTCTGGATGGAAAACCGTCCTGCCTGACCACGGTGGACGGGCAGGCCAGGCTGGGGATCAATTCCGCAGGAGAGTTGCTGGCCTTTGCGCGATTCGCAGGCAACTGCGATGATCCCGAATCATATTTCGTCAACGTCTATGCAGATGCAACACAACTCGATGGCGTCCAGCAACCTGTGCGCACCGCGATTCTCGAAGATCCGTTGGACGGATTCGGCGAGTTTCTTCAGGTGGCTATCGATCGAGAGCGTGACTTGATGTATGTCTCAAGCACGCCTCCAGAACGAGGGCCTGGCCCGGATCGCATTTACGTCTACGAAGGCACGTCCGATCCCAGCTTCGATGGCGTCGTACCTCCGGTCAGGACGATCATTCTACCCGACATCACCAATGTGTTTGCACTTGAACTAGGTACGGATGATACGCTTTATGTGCTTGGAGGAGGCGTGTCGCGCATCACCGATGCCAGCACGCGAGATGGTGAGCTAACCAACGACGACATTGCGACGTTGAGTCTCGGGCTCATTCAGGATATCGCCGTGGACAGCCAGAATCGGCTGTGGTTGCTTCGCGAAAACCCCCAGACCGGCTTTGATCCTTTCACCGGAAATATCCTTCGGGTCGACGAGGACTTCGTCGATACCGATGTGAATGTTTTGATCTCGTACGCCGGGTTTCCAAAATCCATTCAAATCGACACGCAGGGAACGGTCTACATGCACGTCAGTACTTCTGGTGATATCAAAATCTTTGAAGACATCGAATCTGGATCGGCAACTGAAGAGACAACACCCACCCGAACCGCGACCGGCATGCGTTTTGAGTCTAAGTCGCGATTCATTATCGTAGAATAATCAGTGATTTAGGGACTCGATTGCGCCGACTGGTCAGGCCCTGGTTCGCATGAAGCTTGGTCTCATTCATGTCGGATCGCCAGGATTTCTAAATTGCGGCAGGACCGGCGGATCGTCGTTGCGGGCGTTTCCGCTGAACAGACTATTGTTGGGCATATCGTCGACGGTTTCCAGGTCGATCGCGGCACCGTCTTCTCGGTAGCGATATCCGAGACGCTCTGGCGTCATCGTTTCTGCATGGCCGTCACAGAATACGACGTTGGCTCGCTTTTGGTGACGCGGATCGACGCCTGTCCTTGGGCTGCCGTCATCTCCTGTTCCTCTATCGGATACTGATGTCAGTCGCGGTGGGTCGAGCGTCCAGCCGTGGTTGCCCATCTCTGCGAAATCGGTTCCGGAATTGTTGTAGGATTTGCGTTCGTGCTGTGCGACACCCGCCGCCGTTCCGAGACAATCCGCTCCTAAAACCGTACCAGCGAGGCTGCGTATCTTCGTCAAATTCACCGGAAAATTGTGAAACTGATCCTCAGTCATGCGACCGTTGCCCAGAAATTGATGATTGTACCCATAGGCATAATTGCGCTCGTCGATCCAAGTTGGAACGGCTGGGCACGCGTAGACCTTGCTGTCATAGTCCTGCCGGTCGTCGGTGGTGCTTGGTTGATTGAACGCGAATACCCCGACCTGTTTGCCCATCGTCGCGACCCACCGAGGCCGGTACTTCTTACCATTGCCGACATCGAACCAGTTGGCCGGATTGCTCGTCCCGCCCGAGAGTTTTGCAAATCGACCCGGCAGCGCAATGTCGTTGTTATCGCTCGCGTACATGTGCCACCCTTGAGCGAGTTGCCGCTGGTTGGAAAGACAGAGCAGACTCTTCGCCTGCTTGCGGGCTCGTGACAACGATGGCAACAAGACCGAGATGAGAATTGCAATAATTGAAACGACGACGAGTAACTCCACCAGAGTGAACCCGGTGCGGCGAGTCTCAGATTTCCTTCCTAATAGAACGGCGATCGGTCGTTGGGTATGCAAGGCGAGTCCTCCGGAAGACAAAAAATCATCAATCAGCACGCGACTTCAAGTTTTGTCCATCGACTCGCCCGACGCAATGTAAAAACAAAAAAAGCCCGTCGATTGACGGGCTGTATGTGTCAGAATTTGTCGGCGAACACGGCTCGCCATTGTTGCGCAGATCGATGAGTTCGGGTTTAACGCTTCGAGAACTGGAAGCTGCGGCGGGCGCCACGACGACCGTATTTCTTACGCTCGACTCGACGACCATCACGCGTCAGGAATTTGCCGTCGCGAAGGATGGCTTCGTATTCCGCGCTGGCTTCTTTAAGCGCACGTGCGATACCCAACACGATGGCTCCGGCTTGGCCGGTCGTTCCACCACCGGTGGCGTTCACAAACACATCGACCCGTTTCCCGGTGTCCGTCGCATTCAGCGGCGCAACGATCGTGTTGCGATCGCGCTCCAGATGAAAATACTTTTCGACGTCGCGGCCGTTGATGACAAACTTTCCACTGCCCTGCTTGATTCGCACGCGGGCAATCGAACTCTTGCGACGACCGGTTCCCCAGTGATACCCCCCTGCTTTGGGCTTGGGTGCCGTCCACTCATGGGTCAGCGAAGTGACAGTGGGTTTTTGTGCAACTACCACCGCAACGGATTCTTCCGATGAGGCGGGGGCATCCTTAGGTTTAGGTGAATCAGCCACGAACGTCGTCTCCAATCAGATACATATTCATCACGGCCGATGCGACCGTGCAAAAGCGTTTACATGCAAAATTCTTAAAATGCCCACTCTTTCGGCTGCTGGGCGGTGTGCGGATGGTTCTCTTCCGCGTAGATCTTAAGCTTGTTGAGCATGTGCCGACCAAGTGCGTTCTTCGGAAGCATCCGCTTAACCGCAAATCGCAAGATGCGGTCCGGGTGACGTTCCATGAGATCTTCACCCGATTCGGTTTTGAAACCACCGATATGATAGGTGTATCGATCGTAGTGCATCGCAGCCAGCTTGTTACCGGTCAGCTTCACTTTCTCGCAGTTGGTCACCACGACAAAATCACCGGTATCCACATGCGGGGTATAGGTCGGCTTGTGCTTTCCCATCAACACCGTTGCGATCTTAACCGCGAGGCGTCCCATCACCTGATCCGTGGCATCGACATGATGCCACTCCGGGTGAAAGGTTTCCTTGCGGGCCATATATGAAGGAGTGCGTCCTATAGGCATAACTGCATCAATCCAAACAAAAACCAAATCTCAATCGATCTACTGCTGCAGAGCCCCGCATCGTACAAAACGCCCGAATATCGTCAAGGCCAGCAATCGTGCAAACCGACAATGTGCAGCCCCGCCGAGGCGGAAACCAAACGCAATGGACCTCCGATGACGGCCATCGGTCGAGAATTTGCATCCGACAACGTCATGGCCCCGCCTACTAAAACCGCACCTAAAGTCGCCGCTGGTCGGTTTTTATGCACATTGCCCCTCGCCGAAATCACGACTTTTGGCTACGCTGCACGGCGCGTCGGATCGGGGGTCACCTCGGTCAGTTTTTCAATTTTGGCCATTGTGATAGGGAGCCGCCATGCCGCAAGCATCCCGTCTGCTCGTGGAACATATCGAAGATGTTGCCGTTGTCACCTTCACCGAATCGTCGATTGTCAATACCCAGCAGATCGACAGCATCCGCGAAGAACTCTTCAACATGGTCGACAAGAAAGCCTGTCGACGCATGATCCTCGACATGACCAAGGTCCGCCAACTCAGTTCCGCTGCGCTTGGTGTCCTTATTCCGGTCAACGAGAATATCAAGAAGATCAAGGGCAAGCTCATCCTCACCGGTGCCCAGCCGGAAGTCCGTAAGATTTTCAAGATCACGCGGCTTGAAAAGTTGTTTGTATTCAAAGATTCCGAAGCGGCTGCCCTCAAACATTTGAAGGTTAAAAAGGGCTAACGGATTTACGCATCCTATGCCGATTACCTAACTCCGCAGTCGCAATCTAATTCATCTCAAAAATCTCCAGTGAAAGTGCCATACTGTTGGCACTCTGCGCGCATTCTCGATTAGCCCAACTCGTATCAACCCGTCGATAATTAAACCAGACGAGAAACTGGTCGGGGCGAAAATCCATCGCTCTTAAATTCTAAACCACAACCGTTGGAATTATCGCAGGGCCGAGCGATTCCAACGCGATGTCCGCGCTGGCCACTCCCCGTCAAATCAGGTGCCCGTCAACTCAGATGAAGGCCTACATGTTTAAGAAGTAGTTGAGATTCTTCCGGAACCAGTCCGACATCCGCAACTCGAGAAGCGGAACCGGATTTTTCACTAGTGTTGTCGCGTGGCCTGGTTGGTGAACCCCGACCTTAGCCAATCAGGCCACGTTCCCTTTTTTTGCGATGCTAAATTCTAATCCGACCGCCAGCCCACGCCAAAATCCTCTCCGCCGATTCCAAACTGACGCCTCGATTGTATCTGACCCAACTTCGATTCAATCGATGAAAGATTCACGTTGGCTGAAGGTGATTTTTAACATTGTCAAACTATGATGGCTTCCATTGATGGCGCGAATTGCCTGATCGTGGCGATGCAGTGCATCGGACTGTACTATCACCATTTCAAGGATCGCTTTGCGTGGTCGTGGGCATAACGTCAGCCGCGGTTCGATTCGATTTGCTTCAACTGTTTGCGTACAGGGTCATGTTCAGATGAGTCGGGGATACATCGGTCGAGACTGGAACGAGAAGCTTCCGCCCATCTGCACCAAATGCGGGTATAACTTAACGGGCATCAGCAGTGACAAATGCCCGGAATGCGGAACGAACGTTTATTGGTTCGACGTGCAGCGCAACGCCAGGAAGGTCTACCATTCCCTCAATCAAACCGAAGACCTCAACGACCTCGTCGATGTCGGCCCCTATGTGGGTGGTGCCGGCGCATTCTGCATATTGTTTTTCTGGCTCGTTCGCTGGGCCGACGGACCTGGACGGGTCGTCGGGGTATTGCTTGCATTCCTGACGATCTGCAGCGGGTTGCAAATTCTTCGAAGCAAACGCGTACCCGAATGGGCCCGCGACCTCGTCGACGTCGAACCCAAATTCATCAAAGCCGTCATCAACATTGCGATCGGACTCGCGCTGATCGTGCTGGCGGTATTCCTGCCCACACGTTGACGCATTCAATCTGCAGCCAACCTGCCCACCGTCACAAATGTGAGTCGTGGTATTATCGTCGCCACGCAATCGGGGGGAAAGCCAGCCAGTGGTTCGCAGAAATCAATCCGCCCCTTTCCAGAAACGTATTGTACGTTGCATGGTGCGTTCACTGGCGGATCGATACCGCCCGATGATGTCGCCCATATCCAAACTGAAAAGGAGCGTCACGACCCATGAACAACTGGCAGCGATCGTTCGTCACCAAACTCGAATCCGCACGCAAACACTGGCGCAAAACGTTCGATGAGATGGCCACCGAACACATCGAACCGGTCAACGAAGACTTTTCCGAATTCGCGACAAAGAACGGTTTCAACTGCACATCGCCCGCATCCGAACCGGGTACTTACTTCTTCAAGTTCGCCCTGACCGAAAACGGTTACGCCATCATCGCGTTTCGCATGGCGGGGATGGATGCGGTTGAAGTCACAACCGAGGTACACGTACCTGGACCGGATGAAGTGGCACCGCTCAAAACGAATACACCGCTCGCCGATGCCAACCGATCGTGGGCCACTCAACAGTTTCAGCACGCCCTCGACCACTTTGCCAACGCGTTCAGCGCCGCCAGCGCCGAAGCCGCAGAAAAACTCGTAGCCGCCTCGTAGCTGTGTGAATATAATCGCGGCAAGAACGAATAGACGGTAACGCTGGGTGTTCGCAAGAATCTGTGGGTGAATGTAGGGTCCGCTGTGCGGACCATTTGCCGCGATTCCAAATTGCTGGTCCGCACAGCGGACCCTACATGTCAGCACCGTAAAAATTCATGCCGACAAAGGATCGGCCCAACCGGAACTGGCGGAATTCGTGCTGGATACGATCATCGACATCGCACTGGTCGTCGTACTTGCAGCCATCTGCTTTGCGGGCGTGGCGCTGTCGCTGCTGCAATTACCGGGAACGTGGATGATACTTTGTGCGGCGACTTTGTACGCGTGGTATTACGGCTGGTCGCGCATCGGGTTGATCGGCTTGGGTGTCATGCTCGGGCTGGCTATCGTTGGTGAGATCGTCGAAACGCTCGGCGGAGCGGTGCTGGCCAAACGCAGCGGGGCAAGCAAGCGCGCCGCATGGTACGGGTTAGCCGGCGGGATGATCGGCGCGATCTTCCTGTCGATCCCCGTCCCGGTGTTCGGAACCATCATAGGGGCAGCCGTCGGATGTTTCGCAGGTGCCCTAATCGCCGAACTGCAAGTAGGCAAACGCTGGGACGAAGGCACCAAATCAGGCGTATACACCGCCGTTGGTCGCACCCTCGGCAGCATGTTCAAAGTCATGATAGCAGCCACCATAGCCTGCATCGCCACCGCCCAAGCCGTCCAGCCATTCTGGACGTAAGGTTCGCCGTCATTCCCGCGCACGCGGGAATCCAGGCGCAAACGTGCCACCTGCCCAATATCCCCAACGGCCGTGTAAGATCCGTCGCGACTACGCTTGATGAAGAAAACAGTTGTGTTTCGTTGTACGCTTCTGGATTCCCGCGTGCGCGGGAATGACAGGAAAGTAGGCAGTGAATCACGAAGAACGATTCGCCCCTCTCAAAGACGGCCCCACCTAATCGTCGAGCGGCACGCCACATTCCGGACAAACACCGCTGACATTGCCCGTTAAATCGTAACCACACTGCTTACAGCCCCGTTTCGCGTACGACCATCGCCGCCACGAACAGCCGATCGCCAGCGATCCGAATATCAGGATCGCTATCCATTGCGGCATTCCAATCTGAAATCCAACCGGGCCAATTGAGAGTTTTGGCGTAAGGTTCCATTTGGCATGGTCGGATCGATGGACATCCCAACCTTTTTGGTACGGCCGGCGTCCGTCAATGTAAAGTTGATTTCGAGTCACCATCACATGAAACTGACCGTTCCAAGCAGCGACCGACAAGCCCTCGCGTTCATATCCAAAATAGAAATAGACAGTTAACGGATAGGTGATTAAGAAGAAAACCGCGCACCAAAGGAATCGCACCCCCCACTGACGAGCAAGCAACCGCTTCATGACCGCGCCCCGCACTCAGGACATCGCGGCTCAGGTAGCCCCGTAAGGTTGTAACCACAATAAACACACTCGTTGCGTATGCGCCGGCGATGGCGGCGAATGGGGGCAATGACGAGGACCGCGAATGGATACGCGCCGAATACCAAGAATAAAGCCCAAAGTGGAACCGTCGTCGTACCGGCCTTGCAAAAGCATTCTTTGCACCACTGTTGTCCCTCTGGCGACATTTCGTCGTAATGTCCTCCCGATATCGACGGCCCAGTCGTAGCGTGTTCTAAGAATTTGAAACCCGCCCAGCCTTTCTTCTTTGGCACGAGGAGACTTGGTGGCCATATCAGATGTAGGCCAATAAACTCAATCGATCCGCGATGCGAACGCAAGTAAGCTCGCGAACCATCTTCGAGTTTCCACAGTCGAATCAATAGCCCATCGGTACGAGGTTCCTTGACCATCACGGAACTAAAATCTCCTAAGACCTGAAGGAGTGCCAAGTCCTTCGTAACAATTCCCCTGACGTATTCTTCACCGCTAACGAAACATTCCAGCCTGCTATGAACCGTATAGCTCAACACATACACGACCAGCGTCGCAAGCGTGAGAATCGAAAGGATGGCAACGATCGCATTGCGGATCATGTGACTTCACCACATTCCGGGCATCTTGGTTCGGAAAGGACAATTAGACTGTATTCACGATAAGCGCACTTCAAACACCCGTGCGGAATTCAATTATCGAATTGCGCCCCCAACAGTATGAGAAAGCATTTCAGCAACTTTCCGCCAACCATAATACTCAGCAGCAAGAAAAGAATGGTCAGCATGATCGGCATGGCGATCCATGCAATATCTTTCTGCTGTTTTTTTTGGGGCGGTTCTTTCTTTGGGGGCTTGTTCTTTTTGGTCGGCTCGTTCTCATACGGCGGTTTGTTGGTAGGCATTGCGTGATCCGATCGACTGCACAGCAGTGACTCGAAACCCGACACTTGAATTGATGATCTAGCGGCTGCGAAGTTGCTCGAGGCGATCGACAAACGGGCGGAGGCGCGGCTCGGTTTCGCGGTCTTTGACCACCGACTGATAGTTGGCAATCGCCACATTGACAAGTTCGGGGTTGTCGAAAAGCGCCAGCATATAGTCAGCCGCAGCAGCGGATGCTGCCACCGACCAATGTTGCTTGAAGCCCTGGCTTGCCCCTTCAAACCCATCAATGGCGTCGTCGAGGATTTTTTCTGCATCGGCTTTCGTTGCGGCGAGTGCATCCGACATTTCTGTGAGGTTCAATTCCAAGTCTGCAAAAGTGGAACCCAGCGATTCGCACATAGGGATCGCCTTACCGAGTTGCGAATAACGATCGTAAAGAACCATCGAAGCGCGCGTCAGCGAGTCAGCAGACAGACTCGCCATCTGGCTGACGAGCAATTGATCTTCTTTGATTAATTTTGAAGGCGACTGCTCTTCTTTTTCAGGTGAAAGCTGCGGAAGATCACTCATGCGTGATCGTGCCGCACTGCGCGCTGAGTCAAATGCCTGACTCGACTTCTTTAATGAATCGATGGCGCTGTCTTCAAGCGAAGTCGTCTCGGCTTGCAACTCCTGAAACTTGGCGTACATGGTTGCAGCTTGCTCGTTGCCTTCTTGAATCGCCGTTCGAGCTGCCTGCGCCCGATCTTCATAGGAACGCTTAAGACCGTCCAGTCGATTCAGCTCAGCCGTCTCATCATCTAGCACCTGTTTGGCACCAGTTTCTTCCCAACCAAGTTTGACGAGACGACGTTCGAGTTCATCAAGGCCCAGTTCGTATTCAATTTCGCCGCCCTCGGTTTCGGCGACGTACTCTCCGGAGATCAGATCGCCGCCAAGTTCAAGATGGGCTCCCTGAATCGAACCGTGCTGCAAAGTGTGAATGCGACTTAAGACATTTCGATAGCTCGAAGAAATGGACTGATATTCCCGCTCAAAAGTGTCGCCGGCGTTCTGAGCCGAAAAATTAACGCCCCGAGATTCCAAGTCGTCCAACTGCATCCGCAGAGTCGACGCCATCGCCGACTGCGACTTGATTTCTCCTTTGACGGAGGCGATTTTAGTTTCGAGATCTTTGACGGATTCGACAATCGCGTCGTGGGCTTTCTCGGCTTCGGCGAGTCGTTCACTCTGCTTTTTGATGGCACCGTCTATACCGCTGTTGTTGACGATGTCGGCTTCGGCTATGCGGAGATTCTGATCGACCAGCAATTGCGATAATTCAAACATGGTGGCTTCAACTTCGGTACGAACCAGTCGCGCCGTACGATCTTGCGCCAAGCCCTGGTGATATAGCGCCACACCATGCATGCGATTTCCGATGAGGCTGTCGCGCCCGCTGGCGTCACCATGAGACGACTGCAACGCTTTGGCAGAAACATCCGTTGCCGACTTTAGAAGTGCAGTGTTCGACTGGGCAACGCTTTGGCTTTGCGACAGACCGTCGGTCATGTGCCGCGTCATGGTGCCGGTGTTGTTGCCAAAATTAACCGAGCCCTGAGTCGTTGAAGTGGTGTCGCCGGTAAAGTCGCTGAATCGCTGATCGTGCTGGCGTAGGCGGCTCACCGTATCTTTGGTCATGTCGTTGATGCGGGTCGCTTCCTGATCCAGAATATCCTGAGCCCGACGACTGTCACCTTCAACCAATGTGCCGATGCGCTCATTGGTCAAGTCTGCGGTGATACCGGAACGATCCGCAACCGTTCGAGCGACGTCGGCTGTTGGGTCATACTGATCGATGAGTCGCCGCGCGACCTCGCTGCTTTCACCGGCTTCTGTGGCGACCAAAAGAGACGGCGCCTGCATTTTCGGTAGGAACACCCAAGCAGCAAATCCCGCGCCGCCAACAAGGGCGCCCGTCAATAAAATTTGTGCGACTGGTTTCACCTGTTGATTCCAATCAAAATCAGATTCGTCGATACCGAGACTTCGACAGCCCCAGTCAGACCTGTGAAACGCGACGGTATTCCATCGGCGCTTTAAGCAAACACCGCCTGATTCTAGCCGTAACGGGCTTCAGCGAAAGTCCAAATCGCTCCAATCGCCGATTCTAATCCTCATCCCACCGCCAAATCTAAGGCGCTGCTTCAATTCGTTCAATCTCGATATCAAGATTGCCAATCACATTCATCAGACCGAATACCAGTTGCCCCAGCCCCGCATCCTGCAAAGACGCCACGCTGAAGGCAATGTGGGTCGGATTGCAGTCGGTCTCATTCTGTGCGGCATCGAAGTCAACCCACTTGTCCCCGATGAGAAACTGGGTCCACATGTGGAACCCGAAAATATTCTCCGAACCACCAAACACCGGCACATACACGACTCCGACCACCACCCGCGAAGGGATCCCGCAAGCCCGGCCCAACGCCGCCAGCAGCACCCCGTGCTCCGAGCAATCACCCTGCTTGTTGCGACAGACCTCACTCGCCGAAGCGAAACCGACATCGAGATTCTTGTCGTCGATCACGTCGCTGACGTAGCGCCGCAGGTTGTCGGCGATGGCGTAGGGTGTCGTCGCCGTACCGCGAGCCTTTGCAGCCATCTTTTTCACTTCGGCATCGTCGGAATTGATCATGGGGTTGGCCCCCAAATAGTCGGCGTACTTCTTGGCGTCGTAGTCTGCCGTCGCCTTCCCCAGTGCTTCGTGATTGGTCCGCGAAACCACCAGCCTGACTGAACCATTATCCTGAGGTGTCGGGGTCTGCATGCCGGTCGTTGGGATGGGCGGCAAAGTACCGACGCCGTTCTTGATCTTGAGGACGTACTCAACCTGCTGCGCCTTGCCGCGATTAATCGTTTTGTTCGCCGGAATCGTCGTCGGCATGAAAAACTCCGGCGCAGAAAACTCAGCCAGAGCTTTTTCCTTGGTGGTCCGCGTCATCTCCGTCACGAGGCCCATCATCGGTAGCTTCGTTCGCAGCACCGTCCCTTCGTCATCAATCCACGCGGTCGTTTCCAATTCGGTGGGCATGTTGGGAAGCTTCATGCTTTGCGTTGTCTTGATCGCATCAATGGTTTTGCCGTCGATCTCGATGGATTCCTTGTCGCCGATTCTGATGATCATGTTGACGGGAATGTCGGCGGCCATGCTGGGTTCGTAGACGGTGACGGAATAGGTCGTACCCGGTTTGAAACCCTGGCGATGTTGCGCGAGGAATGTGCCCCAGGTCATCACCGCGCCGGCAGGATAGTCGTAGGTCGCGGTGGTCGGATTACCGAATTGCTTCGACGTTACATGGACCTTGCCTTCATCGACATACCCCGAGATCGTCAGCTTCTGCATCGACGCGTCCATCTGCGAGGAGAATTCCAGAGGTTTACCGTCCAGCGTTTCTTTGGCTGTTTGCAGTTGCGTGATGGTCACCGGGCTGCCCATGCGTTTGAGCGACATCGACATGAGGTTGTTCGTAAAGATCACATCGCCGGTGCGCGACAGTTCGGAATGCAGATACCCGACACGATGGCCCCCCATCTCCATGATCAACCACTCATCGACGAAAACACCCTGCTGCGGATTCGCAGGGTCGAGTGCAAATGCCTTCGAACCCCAAAATGCATCCGAACCAACGATTACGACGAAGGCAATGACCAACCCGTACCTGATCTGGCGACGCGCACAATTCATACTGAATCTCCCGATTTCAACTTGAGGGTATATACCTTGGCATCTATGGCATCGACAACATGGCGGCTGCCATTGAACCAAACCCGGTTACGCTACGTCGTAACGATAGCAAGGATGGCGCGTAGAGAGAAATGATTGGAGGCGATTACCGGGTAAGAAAACGTTTGATCGTGTGGATCGTCGTCGCCCGCCCTGCCTTCGCAAGGGAAATCGTCAGGGGGATATCTTTCGGACAGACTTTGACACAGTTCTGCGCGTTACCGCACGCAGCAATTCCACCGGCATCCGCCAACGCATCGAGGCGTTCCTTCTCCAGCGGTTTGCCAGCCGGCAACGTATTGAACAGAATCGCCTGGCTGACGGCATGCGGACCGATGAAATCATCCTTGTCATTAAATTGCGGGCAGGCTTCCATGCAACAACCGCAACTCATGCAGCGCGACAGCGGATAGGATTCTTCCTGATCTGATTGCGACATGCGCTCGGGCGTACCGCGCTCACCATATCCATCCACGGGAACCCAGGCTTTGACTCGCTTGAGACTTTCGAACAATCGCCGGCGATCCACAAGCAGATCGCGCACGCGGGGAAACTTGGTCATCGGTTCGAGGGTGATTTCGGGCTGTTCCTGAAGAAGGTTTTCCACCAACGCCGAACACGCCTGGCGCACTTTGCCATTGATCCGCATCGAACACGCGCCGCACACTTCCTCAAGACAACACGCGTCGTACGCCACCGGGGCAACCTTCTCACCCTCAACCGTGGTCGGTGTCGCCGCAATTCGCAGCAGAATCGTCGTGACGTTCATTCCGACTTCCACCGGCATCTCGAATGACTGCCAATAGGAACCGCTGTCGGGACTGTCTTGCCGCTTGATGTTGACTTTGACTTTTTTGGACATGTGCGTCTTTAAGCCTTTTTTGGTTCACTGATCATGCCGCGCCGACGGCAGCTTTCGCGCTAAACTGTTCACGCCAGACTTCTTCGATAATCTCTGCGCCCTTAAGACCATAGGTCCGAGGTCGGGGCGGAACCAGCGTTGTATCAACATCTTCATACGAATACTGCACATCGCCACCATTGTAATCGGCGACAGTGGACTTCAGCCATTTGTCATTTTTGGCTTTGAATTTCGTACACCACTCGACAGCCTGTTGCCGCAAGGTATCTGCGTCGTCAGCGTCGGGTGACGGAATGAGGAAATCTGGTTTGAAGTGAGCCCCTCGACACTCATCCCGCATCAATGCCCCTTGAGCGATGACCTCGGCCATCGTGATCATGTCTTCCAGCGCCCGCACAAACGTCACCGATTGATTCGTCCAGCCACCACTGTCTGGCGACCCCACGTTTTTGTATCGCTCGCGTAATTCGGCAATCTTCGACACCGTCTCAGCCAGCGCCTTATTGTTGCGAACCACGGTCACGTTTCGCGTCATCGTGTCACCCAGTTCATCGTGCAACACGCGCGGGTTTTCCGAACCGTTCATCTTCGCGACGGCTTTGTGACGCTCGGTTTCTTTCTTTTGTGCTGCGTCGATCAATGACGACGGTATCTCCGCGGCGCTTTGAGACACATGGTTGGCTATGCATGGGGCGACGAACAGTCCCGTAAAGATGCAGCTCAGCAGGGAGTTCGCCCCGAGGCGGTTGGCACCGTGATACTGATAGTCGGCTTCTCCAATCGCGTAGAGTCCGGGCACATTCGTCAATTGGTTTTTCGGTTCGTTCTCAACGAGTCCGCCGGTTTTGGTGTCCTTGACGTAATCCGCCCAAAGACCGCCCATCGAATAATGAATCGCCGGGAAAATCTTCATCGGAACAACGCGCGGATTCACCCCCTGAAACTTTTCGTAAATCTCCAAGATGCCATCGAGTTTTTGCTGCGTGTCAGGCGGCAACTCAGTCACGTCGAGGTACACACACAAGCGACCCTGCTCGACGCTGAGCCCTTGATTGACGCACACGTCAAAGATTTCGCGCGTTGCAATATCGCGAGGGACGAGATTGCCATACTTCGGATAGCGCTCTTCGAGGAAGTAGTACCGCTCCCCGGCTGGAATGTCGTTCGCATCGCGCTGGTCTTGGGGCGTTTTCGGCACCCAGACCCGGCCACCCTCGCCGCGCGCCGATTCACTCATCAATCGAAGCTTGTCGGTCCCGGGAATCGCCGTCGGATGCACCTGCATGAATTCGCCATTGGCATATTTCACGCCATGACGAAACGCCCGTGCCGATGCACTGCCAGTACAGATCGTAGACATCGTGCTGCGTCCGAAGACGAGGCCATTACCACCGGTTGCAAGCACGACCGCACCGGCTGGGATGGCTTTGATATCCATCGTGAACAGATCTTGGATCACCGCCCCACGGCAGACGCCGTTGTCATTTAGAATCGGCGACAGGAAGTCATGGTATTCATACTTGGTGATGTTGCCTTCCGCTTCCCAGCGGCGGGCTTGTTCGTCGAGTGCGTAAATAAGCTGTTGACCGGTGGTCGCCCCCGCAAATGCGGTGCGCTTATACATCGTGCCACCGAAGCGCCGCTGATCGCGAAACCCTTCGGGAGTGCGGTTGAACGTCACCCCTAGGCGATCCATTAAATCGATGATGCCCGGAGCACGGTCGCACATTTCCTTGACGGGCGGCTGATGTTGCAGAAAGTCGCCACCATACACCGTGTCGTCGAGATGCAAGTACTCACTGTCACCCTGCGCACGGGTCACGTCGTTGACCGCATTAATGCCACCCTGGGCACAGACGCTGTGCGACCGCTTGACCGGTACGAGACTTACCAGATGAACATGCGTTCCGTCTGCCGCAAGGTTCATCGCGCACGCCAAACCGGCAAGCCCCCCACCCACAACAATGACATCTTTTTCAGCCATAAGTACCGCTCACCAAACTTTCACGATTCGACCAACACAACATTACAACGACTGGTGAGCCACTAGTGCCCGCCATCTTCAACATGCTCAACAATGGCCGTTTCACCACCGTCACGTGCAACCGAATAAGTCATGAACCCACGCACCGCGCCAAGGCCTGCCACCAACAAAAACGCCCCCAGACCCGCACAGACGTAACCAGAAACCTTCTGCGAACGCGGACCAATGGTCACACCCCAGGTAATCAACGCCGTCCAAACCCCGTTGGCCAAGTGAAATGCCGTCGCCATGACACCCAACACATATATCGGAGCCCAAAGCGACCACGACTGCATCGCAGCCGCCGCCGTTGTCGTCGCATTTTCCGGGTCAAATTTCGCGCCGCCAAACGGCTTGCCCAGCCAATGCATGTGCCAAATGTGGAGCGCCAAAAACACCAGAATGACAACCGCCGACCACCGCTGCATCGTATAGCGAATGTTGCCGCCATAGGCATAGTCCGTCATATTGGGCTCGGAAGTGAGCAGAATGACGATGCCAAACAAGGTATGAAAGGCGATCGGGAAGAAGATCGTGGCCATCTCCACCGGTACGAGCAGCCCCATGTGTTCGAGCGTGTGAATTTTCTCGACGCAGTACTGGAAGCTCTCGCCACTGACGAGAACCGTCGAATTCACCAGCAGGTGAAAGCAAACGAAGCCAGAAAACATCAGGCCCGTCAATGAGTGCAACCGTCGGGCGAGGAAGTAATACTTTTCACGAGGGCTAAGCGCCGCAGTCGCATTTTGGGAGGACAATGCCTGAATCTCCGAGATGTCGGTTCGTTGAAATGACGCCGCGCCTGCCTCTGGCCAACAGCTTGTGGGTTCAACATCCGGGTCGAATTATAGATGCCAATCGCGATCCAGCAAGAATTAATGCGATACGATCTTCAAAGCCATCTGCGCGGTATCGCACACCATAACCACAAATCATGGTATCGTTGTGTAGCGAAACTCTGCAGATCGTTGCTAAAACTTTGATCATGCCAACTCTTGGATCAATCGAAGACTGTTGAATGTCACAGCAAGACCCCAACCCATTATCGGCTCATTCGTCCAACCGTCATTCGCTGGGACCCCTTGTTTATCAAAGTCCGGAAAACGAGCAACGCAGCGTTCGCCTTCGGTCACTTCCCGTCATCATTCTGTCAGCCGCTTTGCTCATCGTCGCGGCATGGCTACGCCCCGACCCCAGCGGGATGGACACCCATTCGCAATTGGGTCTGCCTCGCTGCGGATGGCCCGGGGCTTATGGGATTCCCTGTCCGACTTGCGGCATGACGACATCCTTCGCGCTGCTCGTTCGCGGGCGGGTGATCAGTGCGTTTACGGATCAACCGCTCGGTGCGCTATTGGCACTTACGACCATCACCGCCCTATTGCTTGGGGTTCGTGCTCTGATCACGGGACGCAGTTGGCGGATTAACATCTATCGATGCAAACCCGGGCGGATTATTTTCGGTGGCGTTTTAATCACGCTTGCAGCGTGGGGATATAAGATTCTGACCACGCGCTAGTGCATTCTCACGGTTAGATACGCGGGGGCCCGGTCGTCACTCCCGCGAACGCGGGAGTCCAGAACGGGCGATGAACAACGTGCGGGACTTGGATTCCCGCTTTCTCGGGAATGACGGCTGCACATACCCCGAAAAATTACGCGAGTGTCTGTACTACGGCGGTTTGAGAGAACTGAACACCCAAGGGGTTATTTCGGGGAGGCCATCGACATCGCGTTCGTCTCTGACGTCTTGTCTCTGACACCTTGGCAATGTGCCACAACGGCGTTACTCTCAATCGTTGCCAATGGAACAGAAGTGCCAATAAAACAATAATAACGATTTTGGATCCCACAAACACCATGAAAATAAAACGCGTCGCCTCGCCCATCACACATTCACGATTCCAACGATGTGGCATCACCGCACTGCTGCTCTTGCCCTTGACCATTGCTGTCAGCGGTTGCAGCTGGCTTGTTCCTTTAATCTTCATCGGAGAGCACAAGGAAAAGATACCCGCCGAGTTCGACAAGCTCGACGGTATGAAGACGGCTGTCGTCGTCTGGGCCGACCAGGAAACGCTCTTCGACTATCCGCACGTTCGCATGGAATTGTCCATGCACATCAGCGACAAAATGTGGTCGTCGATGAAGAACGTGAAACTGGTCGATAGTCGTCAGATCGAAGACTACGTCCAAAAGAATATCGAAATGTCGATCGATCCAGAAAAAGTCGGCCAAGCATTTGACTGCGACATGGTTGTCTATATTGAATTGCTGGACTTCCAGATTCGCGACCGCGAGGCACCAGACTTTGTTCGCGGCAGGATCGATGCATCCGTATCCGTGTATGACATCAAAGCCGACGTCGAATCAGCCCGACGTTACGAACTCGATGAAGTCGAAACCGTCTATCCTGAAATGCAGTCGATGCTATTCAATGAAACGAACGCGATTGTCGTGCGAAAAGAGACGTACGAAAAATTCGCAGAAACCGTGGCGCGCAAGTTCTACAAGCACGAAGTCGAACTCTAGTCGTCGCTTCCAAAAGGAACGCTGTTGTAGGGTGGGCCTTGCCCACCAATCCGTTGAACGTGCAAACGATGGTGGGCACGGCCCACCCTACCCAAAGTGTTTTGTCTAAAGAACGCCTCGTATGATTTTGACTCGCCTACGCAAATCCATTCTTGTTGTTGCTCTTGCAGGTTTGCTACTGCTCCCGACAGCCGGTTGCGCTCGTTGGGGCGCTCTTGCATACGCACTGGGTGGCGGACGCGGTCAAAAACTCCCCGCCGAATACGAATTGCCACCGGGCAAATTGCTCATCCTCGTTGACGATCCCAAAGAAAAAGTCACCTGGCCCCGCGCTCGCACCCTGCTTGCCAAATACGTCGGTGAAGAACTACTCGCCCGCGAGGCAATCAGCACGGTCATCAGCCCCCGTTCATTGGCCAAATTCCGCCAGAGCGATACGAAATTCGAGAATTACGCCGCCGACGAAATCGGTCGAAAACTCGGCGCCAAGACCGTTTTGTGGATCGAAGTTCGCGATTTTGAAGCACCCGAAGAAATCGAAGAAGTCTCAACCGCCGCAAAACTCACGCTGGGCATCAAAGTCCTGACAACCGAAGAAGAAGTCAACCCGCATCGTGTGCGATTGTGGCCGACCGTCGGTTCCGGGCATCTCGTCGAATCGTCGCTGAACGCCATCGCCGTCAACAAAACGAAGGGCGAGAATGCCGTCGCCAAGGAACTGGCCCGGCGTTCATCCATCTTGGTCGCCCGCCTGTTCTACGAACACACGCTGGGTGACATCGAGGATGACGGGGTGTAAAGCAGTGATGCGCGTCTTGCATCTTCTTGATTCCACATGCGGGTGGGAACAACGCCTTGCCATCACGCAATTGCTCGACCGCTTCGATCCGAAGATTGTCGATTGCGTCGTCGCTAGCATCGACCCGTCGCATGCCGACGAACTCATGCCAGAGACGGATGTAATCCCCGTTCCGAGGCGTCTCACGCTGCCTGTACTCGCCGCTCCTGCAATCCGATCGCTCAATCAATCGCAACCGTTTGACATTGTTCATGCTTGGGGCGCACCTGCGGCGGCGGCGGCGCGCGCTGCACAACCCGTTTCGTCACCGCTGGTTATTTCGATTTTCGATCCCGGACTTTCAACATCCGAGATGCGGATACTTCTAACCGTGCAGGCTTCAGGAAAATGCGTCTTCTCATGTGCAGCCGAACACGCCCGCCGGCGTATGGTCGAACAAGGCATCGCGTTTGAATCTTGCGCGGTGATTCGACCGGGTGTCGATTTCAAGACCATTCGAGAAGTGAACAAACGCGACCTTCGCGATCAAATGGGGATCGCTCAAGACAGCTTCGTAGCGATCACGCCCGACCCGCCGTCCGAACGTGGAGGTCACCGGTCAGCCGTTTGGGCAATCTCGATGTATGCCCATCTCGATCGAAACATCCGCCTCTTGGTTCCCGGCCAATCGGAGGCCATCGCCGATCTGCAACGGTTGACAGCGTCCACTAATTTTCCCGAGTCGATCAGCTTCACTCAATCACGCTTTCGATTCGAGGAACTTCTACCGATTGCCGACGTTCTTATTTGCGGCGGAACAGACGACGTTTCGACCACTGCCGTCGGATGGGCGATGGCCGCCAACGTGACTGTCGTCTCGCCAGCAATCTATTGTGTCGCCGAACTGGTATCGAACGATCTCAACGGTATCCTGTTCAAAGCCGAGGATTCCTGGACCCGCCGCGGGCGCCAAATCTGCGTCCGACTCGAAAATGCTCGCCATGCGGCCAAGCTCCGCGAAGTCGCCCGGGGGCAGGCCTTTGAAGTTTTCAGCGTTCGGCGATCGGTGGACCAGCACCGCCAGCTTTATGACAACATCCTCGCAAATACCTCGCCATCCCATAATATCTCGGACCCGGCGACCATCTCGGCGTAACTCGCAATCGCAATCTCAGCATTCGCAACCCCGTTTTCAAAACTGAACGGTTACCGGCGATGGCAACTTGGAGAATTGCTGCAACAGTTCCGACAGCGGCTACTGAATTCCGGGGCATACCTCACAAAGTCGTTCTCGACAGATCGTCATTCATCTGTCACAATGGGAGATTCGCGTCGCAGAAAATTGGGGTAAGCCGCGTTTTCGACCCGGCTGGTTAGATTCAGAGAGGAACGAATGGATACCGCAACTTTGGTGAAATTGGCTTCCACCGGAAACATCCGGGGCGTTGAAGAAGCATGGCTCTCACTTGTTGATTCCGAAGTCAATCCAGCCCAATGGCAGCAGCACGCTGAGGTACTTGAACGCCTGAGCAAGACAGGCCACGCGGCTGAAGCTGAATCGATGGCCAACATGACCATCGAGGCTCTGACCAGTTCCGTCGAACCGACTGACGTTCTTGCAACCGCCAGCCAACTCCTTTTGAAAATCAAGAAGAGCGACCCGCTTCGCAAGACCGTCGCCGATTTGTATCGACAAGTTCATGGCGACGCCGAGGGTCTCGAAGCGCTCATGACAGAATCGGGCATCGAAGGCGGCCGACCGGTTCGTCGCGCCATTCGCACACTCGACGTTTGCTTGCAACTTGAAGAGGGTTCGTACCTCGCACGCCGAAATGAGGAAGGCGCTGCGAAAGTTGACAGCATCGATTGCGACGAATGGGAATATGAAATTACGTCGGACCAAGGCAGCGAAACGTTTGGGGCTGTCGAACTTGCTGACAATTTCAAACCTGCAATCGAAGATGACTTTTATGTCATGGCTCAATTCGATCAGGAACGATTGCAGAAGTTGCTCAAAGAGGATCCGGCGAAGATCGTACAAAGTATTTTGGCGAGCAACTCGCAAACGATGGACAGCAACGAATTAAAGAAAATCCTCGCGCCCGAACATGTTACTGCGTCGGGTTGGACAAAGTGGTGGACAAAAGCGCGCCAGGGCTTGCGTAACTCATCGCATGTAACGATTGAAGGACGCTCGCCATATTTCTTGACGTACGACCCGATTGGCACATCGCTTGAAGAAGAAGTTCGCGAGCAAATCGCATCATCGCACGAGCCACTGCAGGAACTTAAGATCGTCGAGGCGTACATTAAATCAAGCGTCAACCGCAAGGAAACGCACGATCCGGAGCTCATCGCCACGATACGTGATCGAATTCTTGACCGCGCAGTTCGATACAACAATCAGACCGGCAAGTTCGAGCTCCTTCCCTATCTGGCTGCCCACAGACTAGACGGTATCCTTGGCGACGAATCTGCAGACAGCCGCCTGATCGAGGTCATGAAAAAGATTGACGATCCGGTGGACTCAATTCTTAGCGTTGAAGTGCCGTCACTTTGGCCCGCTGCCTGCGTCGCACTTGAACAAAGCCATCCCGAAAACCTGACCGTCGCCCTTGAGCGATTGTTACCGCACGCCCCACTCGATGTCGCTGAAACGCTGGCCAAGCACCTCGTCGAACTCGGACACACGAAGGAACACTTCGAGAAACTTGCCGACGCGATACTGCGCGAGCCTGTAGACATGAACGAAGGGTTGCTATGGCTTTGGAAGGGCTCGTCCGTCGAAGCGGCCAAACTCGACATTCCGCTCGTCAGCATTGCGACGAAAATGTTTCAAGCCCTCGCTTCGATCCAACGCGGCGAAAGCATTTCCAAAGAACACGCTCGGCAGATCGTTCAGAACACGCGCGACGTACTGCGTTCCAAAAAGTTTGAACGCTTCCAAAGCATGATTCAGGAAATCGAACCCGGTGTCGCTTCCGCACTTCGCACGCAAATTGAACGCCTCGACAATCTCGGTCGTGCGGGCGATGACATGCTCAGCATGATTCGCAAACAGTTCCCGCAACTGACCAAGGTGACACCGTCGCTGCGCAAATGGGAACGCGAAGACATCATGTTTGTCACGGCAATGGGCTACAAGGGCAAACAAGCCGAAATCGACGAACTGCTCAACGTCAAGATGAAGCAAAACGCAGAGGCCATCGGGACTGCCGCTGCCCACGGCGATCTTTCCGAAAACTCCGAGTACAAGTTTGCTCTGGAAGAACGGGACTTGTTGCGAGCCCGCTTGGCCCAGATGCAAAGCGAAATGTCCATCGCCACGGTTCTTCGGCCCGAAGATGTCCCATCAGATCACGTCGGAATTGGGTCCAAGGTCATTCTCGAGCACGTCGACACCGGTGCCAAGCAGCAAGTCATAATCCTCAGCCAATGGGAAGCCGATCCGTCGCGACAGATCTACAACTACAAGACGCCAGTCGCTCAAGCGATCCTCGGACACCAGGAAGGCGATCACACCACGGTTGACTTCTTTGAACCGCCGGGAGATTACCGCGTGTTGTCCTATAGCGCCGCAGTCACAGCCGACTAGCGAACCCCACTTTTCTGGGATTCCAGACGAAGCTTTCTGAGTTTCAGTAGCAGCCAGTGCCGGTGCGACAAACACTCAACTGCTGGTCCGTCACTCCCGCGCATGCGGGAGTCCAGAGCGAGCGATGTGAAACGCGCGGAGCCTGGATTCCCGCTTCCGCGGGAATGACGTCAGATCGCAGGGAATGACAGTGGAGCACAACCCGCAAGATAACACGTGGGCCTACACCAAGGCTCCCCGTGTGTCACAGTGTGCCTGCCACCCAGTGCTGCCGCTCTTCACGCTACACCGATCTCGACGTTACGATGCCTTCCGCTTCGCCCCAGCCTTCTTGGATTTCTTAGCCCCCTTCGGCTTTTCATCATCTCCCAAAGTTGCATCAGGTGTAGCTGCTTTCAGAGCTGGTTGAGCTTTGGCCTCTGCCTCTTGTTCCTGGCTGACATGCAAGGCAACCACTGCTGCCCGAATCTCTTCAAACAGGTCGGCGTTGTCGCGCAGGAATATTTTGACGTTCTCGCGTCCCTGACCCAGCCGCACATCTTTGTAGCTGAACCACGCACCGCTCTTATCGATGATGTCGCCCTTGATCGCCAAGTCGAGCAGATCGCCTTCTTTGCTGATCCCACCCGAAAACATGATGTCGAATTCGGCGTCTCTAAACGGAGCCGCCACCTTGTTCTTCACGACCTTCGCACGAACATGGTTGCCAGTCACCGCGTCGCCATCTTTGATGCTACCGATCCGGCGAATATCCAGGCGTACAGAACTGTAGAATTTTAGTGCCCGACCACCGGGTGTGGTTTCCGGGCTACCAAACATCACGCCGATCTTCATCCGAATCTGGTTGATGAAAATCAAAATCGTACTGGTCTTGCTGATCGCAGCCGTCAGCTTTCGCAGTGCTTGACTCATCAAACGCGCCTGAAGCGCCACATGCGTATCACCCATCGAACCTTCGATCTCAGCTTTGGGGATCAGCGCTGCCACCGAGTCGATCACAATGACATCGACCGAAGCACTTCGCACCAGCATCTCCGTAATCTCCAGCGCCTCTTCACCCGAATCCGGCTGACTGACCAGGAGATTCTCAAGGCTGATGCCGCACTTCTTCGCCCAAGTCGAGTCAAGGGCATGCTCGGCGTCCACCACCGCACAAACCCCGCCCTCTCTTTGCGCGCTGGCAATCACATGCAGGGCCAACGTCGTCTTACCGGACGATTCGGGACCATACATTTCAATGATGCGGCCACGCGGCAAACCGGTGCCTCCCAACGCAAAGTCGAGGGCCAGCGATCCGGTCGAAACGCCATCGACGACAGGCGGCATGCGGTCGAGTTGCATGATCGCGCCCTTACCGTACGACTTTTCAATCTGCTGAAGGGTTCTTTCCAACGACTGTTCGCGTTTGGCTTGCTGTTGTGCATCCATGACAATCTCCCGCTGGCGTGTCTGATTACCGTTTCAATCGATGTTGCGTCTTGTGCTACCTATCTGTGTTCGATTTATAATGTGCGTTAGTCAATTCTCAGCATTTCTGAAAATGCCCGCACGCGTTTTTCAATTTCGTCGCGCGACGTATCCTTGATGCGCGTCAGCGAAAAGTCTTCAATGGTGATCGATGCCGTTACCGTACCCCGAATCAGCGAGCGCTTCAGCGCCGCGTCGTCGATCTCCGACTGCGTGCATAGATATCCGAGCATCCCACCGGCGAAGCTGTCGCCCGCACCCGTCGGGTCAACCACATCCATTGTCGGATACGCGGGAATCACTGAGATGCCCTTTTCCGTCACCAGGATTGCGCCATGCTCACCCTTCTTGACCACCGCAAACTTCGGACCCAGTTGCAGAAGCGCCGCTGCGGCTGCGATGTTGTCGCTTTTACCGGTGAGTTGCCGCGCTTCACCGTCATTGATGATGAGGCCGTCCACCACCTTCAGCGTCGCCAGCAAATCATCCCGCGCCGAATCAATCCACAAATCCATCGTGTCGCACACGGTCAATCGCGGGTTCTTCACCTGGCTCTGCATCTCGCGTTGCAACGCTGGATGGGTGTTGGCCAGGAATAGAATTTCGCTATCTGCAAAGGCGGCTGGCACTGTTGGGCCTTTTTCTTCGAGGACATTGAGTTGAACGTCGAGCGTGTCGCGATCGTTCATGTCTTGCGAATACTTACCGCTCCAACGAAATGTCTTGCTGCCTTCGCGAATTTCCAAGCCAGCCAAGTCGATGCCCGCATCTTTCATCAGCTTGCTGAACGATTCGGGGAAGTCTTCCCCCACCACACCGACCAGCCGCACTTTCGTAAAGTGCGTCGCCGCGACTGCAAAGTAAACCGCCGACCCACCCAATACTTCAGGCGCTTTGCCATGCGGCGTTTCAACCGTATCAATTCCCAAACTGCCCGTAACCAAAAGTGACATAGCTATTGTTGCTCGCTTCCTTGCATCATGGTTTGCTTGATTCGGTTGATCGTGCGCTCACGGCCAACCAGTTCCAACGTGTCGAAGATCGCCGGGCTGACCGTCCCACCGCTTAGCGCAACCCTGAGCGGCTGAGCCACGCCACCAAGCTTGAGATCGTTCGCCTCGCAGAACTTCGTGAGTTCCGCCTCGATCGCCGACGCCGTCCACGGTTCCAACGATTCAAGGCAAATTACCACATTGCGAAGGGCCGCGTAACCGGCACCATCGTTCTTTTCGAGAACCTTGCGAACGGCTTTCTCCTGATACTCGATCGCCGAATCATCCACGAATGCAAACCCGATCTTCGTGATCACGTCGGGGAATGTGCGGAATCCCTTGCACAATTCAAGCATCCGTCGAAGCGTCGCTTCAGGCAATTCCGCGAGCGGTGAACCATTGACCTGCAAGTAATCAACGAAGCACTCGAGCAAGCGGTCTTCGCTGACCTTCGCCGCCCAGTCGGTATTAAACGATAGCAGCTTGTCACGATCGAACTTGGCGCTACCCTTCCCGACCCCCTCGACTGAAAAACGTTCTGTCGTTTCATCCAGCGTAATCTGTTCGGTGTCGTCGCCGGTGGACCAACCCAGCAGCGAAATGAAATTCAACAATGCTTCGGGCAAGTACCCGGACACACGGAAGTCATGCACGTCGATTTCCGGCGGAACCTCGCCCCGCTTAAGTGCCTTTTCTTTGTCGCGCTTGCTCATCTTCGACCCGCTCATGTTGAAGATGATCGGCAGGTGGGCGTAGTGCGGTGTGTCGAACCCCAGCGCCCGCTGAATCGCGATGTGCTTGGGCGTGTTCATCAAGTGCTCTTGGCCGCGAAGCACATGGGTGATTTTCATCAGGGCGTCATCGACGACGCAGGCCAGGTGATACGTCGGCCAACCGTCGCCCTTTTGAATGACGAAGTCTTCCAACTGATCCGCAGCCAACGTCACCTCGCCGAGGATGTCGTCCATCACGGTGATTGCCGTGTCGCCCATCTTGAGTCGCACGACCACCGCACGCCCGGCATCGCGAGCGGCTTGTGCCTGCTCAGCCGTCGGAAGCGGATCGGGCCGACGATATTTGTAGTCGGTCTTAGCCGCCCGGGCTTGCTCGCGCATGGCGGCTAACTCTTCCGGCGTCTCCAACGCATAGTAAGCATGGCCGGAATCGATCAACCGCTGCACATGCTCCTGGTAAATAGCCAATCGCTCGCTCTGGCAGTAAGGACCAAAATCGCCCTCCCCGGCTGCATCATCTGCACCGCCATCAGCTTCAGGCCCCTCATCCCATTCGAGCCCCAGCCACCGCATATCAGCAAGGATTTTCTCCAACGAGTCGGACACATGCCGCGACCGATCAGTATCCTCGATCCGAAGCACAAACCGCCCGCCCGATCGCCGGGCCAACAGCCAATTAAAAAGAGCCGTCCGCGCCCCGCCAACATGCAAATACCCCGTAGGAGAAGGGGCAAACCGAACTCGACACCCAGAAGCACTCACCAATAATCCCCAACCAAAAGCGGCAGAAGCCAAGAGCCTGAAACCCTAACCGAACCCGAACATTAGCAGGTGGCGACATGAACGTCAAGTGAGAATTCGAATACCTGAGCTATCGATACCGCCTCCCAGACTATTGAGATTCTTGTGGTAGAACGACCATTTCGAGCGAACTATTTGACCAATTCCTCGACACTGCACTACCTTCACCGCCATGAAGACATGCATCATTTGCGGCCGAATGGCTGCGAAGACAAACAAGGAACACGTTATACCCAAGTGGTTGTTGAAAATGACTGGGCACAAGTCGCGCAATGCATCACTTGGCGTTGACTGGAGCGCGGCTGGCCTCCGCGTACGCAGATTCCCATTTTCGGCCCTCCAGTTCCCTTCATGCACGAAATGCAACGATCGCTATGGCGTCGAGTTAGAGTCACATGCGAAGCCGATCATGTAAAAGCTGATTTCGCATCAGCCCGTTTCTGCACATGAACTCGAAACAATCTTGGACTGGATGGACAAGGTTCGGATTGGCATGTGGTTGGGCATGAGAATCATAAATCGAAACGTCGCTAAAATTGAACCCAAGTTCTTTATTGATCAACGAATTGGCACTAAGGACAGAGCTTTACACGTGCAGTTGTTGTCGCGAAGCGAACAGAATCTGACTGTGTACGGAGTGGATACTCCAGTTTTTCAAATGCATCCTGCTGTTTTTGCGATTCGCATAAACGGATTGATATTTACGAGTGCATCGTGCGATTTTCTGATTTCATACTATTTTGGTTTGCCGAGTAGTCCTCATGACTGTCAGTATAGAAGCGATGGACAAACTGAGTGCAGTGTTAATTCAGGCACAAATACGTTTTCTGTCCCATGGGCACCGATCCCGATGGTCGCAATGGGAACATGGATTGGTCAACCAATTGCCCACCTGCTGGTGCAAAATGATGATCCAAGGGCTCAAGAATTATATGATACGCCTTGGTGTCGATCTTTGGGCCTGAACCGGTCAAATGGACGATGCAATGTTTATTCAAGTATGAGAGGTGAACCCAAACCATACCCTAAGAGCGAGAGTATTGATTGGCTACCCCGATTTGAAGATGATCGACTTCGAGCAACGGATTGGATCGTATTGGCTCAACAAGCGGCGTTTGAAGCTTATGGGATGTCACCCTCCAGCGACGGAGCAAACAAGTCTTTGTTGCAGAAGCAGGCCTCCCTTTTGAAATCTGTGAGGTCAAATCCAGAGTCATTCAGGAGCTTCATTGAGTTTGGAGATCTCGCTCTTTAAGGATAGTAATAAAGGAATAAAGAGTGACAGTGGGACTGTCCCGCTTTTCTACGCTTTTCTACTGTCCCTCTTTTTCCGCTTTTCCCCGCTTTTCATGCTTTTCAAAAATTGTTGATAATCATGCTGGATTACTCATTTGAATGTGAGGCCCTGGAGACAAGTCGTGGCAGAAGGTGAAATGGTCTACGCTCAACCCTATCGCGGCCCAATGCGTCTGTGTTGCGAGTTTACTCAATCGCAACGTGACAACCCAAAGTATTGTGCTACTTGCGGAAACGTAGTAACCGGCAAGAAAGGAGGGTTGCGCGGAACCCACAAGAAGGCGGACCCCGACGACATGAAAGTATTGATGACTAAAGAAAACAATAGGCTTCTATTGGACAACGAGAAAGATTTACTAATCGGGATGTTTGTTTTTGGTTTACTTGTTCTTGGTACCTGGTGTGCGTTGTCGATGTTGTCTTGAAATCCCATAACGGCTCGAAAAACAGTGACTGTTCTTGAATCAAGACCCCAAGTTTGAAAACTTGGGCCACCCTTCGAATTCAAATGCGTCGCTTGCAAGTGACAGTTTGGATTGCTCTATGGGCATACGAATTCAGGCCTATGCGATAGACGTTACTCGCTTCGATAGATTCCTTGAAAAGAGTCTGTTTGACCTGCTACATCTGTATGCAGAAAGGGGAACTCTCACCGACTCAAGTGAAAACGTCCTTCGTTTCACTTTCTACAATGCCAACCTTGAACGGCGGCATTACTGCTACACTGCCGCCCCTGATAAGGGATTTATTAGCCTTAAGGATTCCGGCTGGGTTGATACGCTCGAACCTTGTCCTGATCTTCAACAGTCGGCGCGTCAGTTCATCAACACCGCTTCCATCTACAACTTCTCGTGGCTCCTTCGCGCGTTTAGCTACTGCGAGGGCGTTGAATTCATTCATGAAATCACCAGCTGCTACCGCCGATGGTGGATTGGTAGTGCGCTTAACGTGGGCGAGCAAGTGTTGAGCGCGGCGGAATTTGATTCCATCGGTCGGCTGTTCAAAAAAGTGCTTCGCGGATGGAACTGCGATGCTCGAACACCAACAGAGAACCCCGGCGTCGGCTTTGACGGTTTTCCCGTATCACCGGAGGACGATCCTGATCTTTCGCCCGGTCGTTGGACAGCCGGCGAGACCGAGTGCGCTTTGACTTTGATTCAGCGAATTCGCGATTCCGGCATTGAATTCAAGAATCCCTCCAAGCCTAGCCCCCACGACGATACCGATTGGGACGCCTTGACCTGCGGCATGCTTGACCGATTCCTCGCTGTGAATGCTTTGGGGTTTGAGGACTGCAATGTCGTGACGCTGATTGGGTAGCGAGGTCTGTGAGGTAGAAGGTGGCGCCCGTCATTCCCGCACACGCGGGAATCCAGGATCGGGCATGACGACTCCACTGTTCACTTCAGTACACGTGGGCGCGATGGATCTCCCTCAGGTGGTGCTGCTGTTTGATTAAGGGGGACGCACTCGACTGGATTCCCGCTTTCGCGGGAATGACGGCAGTGCGCGGGATTAGACGGCGGGCACGTTGTTGATTCGGATGCCAATTCGAATTCCTATGCAGACGACGAGTTCTAGGACGCCTTCCATCAAACTCAATTTTTGGTGCGAAATTTTTCAGAAATCGAGACGAGGCGTACAACCTCTTGAGGTCGGAGGAATTGCAGGTGCGTCACGAACGCACACTTCGTTTGTTTTTGCATCACTTGATTCTGAATCTTTTTTGGAGATTGCGTTTATGAAACGATTGCTGAACTTGTCGGGCATGTTTGTGATTGTTCTTTTGGCCGGTTGTCAGACGGAGCCAGTTGTTTCCGAAAACAATCCCATGATTCGCACGCTCAGTGCTGCGATTGTAAATTCACCGCTTGACGTTTGCGTTAATGATGAGCTTTCGATCGAAGACATTGGTACGGGGGCACGCACCGATCACGTTGAAGCCGATCCGCAGAAATTTGACATGGCGACGGGGGCGACTGGAACGCCTTGCGATGAGACAACCCCAATCACTGGGTTGGAGAACATTCAACTTACCGCGGATGTCTTCAGCACGGTCGTGATTCTGCCGGACGGTGTGTCGGCGATTCAAATCATTGACGACACGACGATGCTGTCTGCCGGTCAAGGCAGGATTCGCGTGATCAACATGAGCGAAGATTCCGGGTCTGTCTCCGTGGTGATCGAAAACGGTGACGAGTTGTTCAGCGATGTGGGGTTCAACGACGCGGGGACCTTTGGATACATCGACATTGATGCTGGAACATACAACTTGATACTCATCCCTTCTGCCGATGAGAGCATGAGTAAGATCTCCGAAGATTTTGAAATCAAAGAAGGCACGACCTACACGGTCTTCTTTACCGGCCGCATCGATGGCGTCGGAACCGAGTTTCGGGTTGGCGTATATGAAGATGTCGAGGTGGGCGTTGTCACACCTGCATCATAGAATCTTGTAGCAGATGTGGTGACGGTGCCACACAGATTTGATTCTTGATGGAGACACTGAAGTGCCGAACCGCAAAACGATTCTTGTTCCGATCGACTTTTCTGAAGCCAGCACGCGGGCACTGGAGTATGCGGCGGATTATGCTCGGCTGATGGACGCCCAACTGTTGATCGTCCATATACACGCCGGTCCGAGAGCCGACGCGGGTGAGGGCATGCTGCACAGCGGCGTGGTAATGGAGGATCGCGAATCCATCACTCGGAAACTGGAGTCAGTTAAGCCGAAGAAGGATGACGTCTCGGTGGAGCATCGACTCTTGAGCGGTGACGCTGGGCAGGAAATCCTGCGCGTGGCAGCCGACGACGGGGTCGATCTAATTGTCATGGCCACGCATGGCCACACCGGACTCTTGCGAACGCTGATGGGGAGTGTTGCAGAACATGTGCTGCGAAGGTCGCCCTGCCCGGTGATGACCATCAAGGTACCCAAGACCGCGACATAGTTGCGTGGGTCGGGTCAATCATCAGACACATTTGACGAAATGCGAATGCGAATAAAACAAAAAAGGCGGGCGCCGGAAAAATCCGACACCCGCCACTGCTTATCGAATATCAGGTAAGTCGTTTGGCCTCTTGAATCAACTAGGCGCGTCGACGACGCAGGATCGCCAGTCCACCCATGCCCAATAGTGCGAGCGTGGCTGGTTCAGGCGTGATGTTCCAAACCTGAAGGATGCTGGTGATGCCAAGTCCATCGCCCGGGAAAATCGAGGCGTCAAAGAGAGTGCTGACGCCAAGTGTTCCGGCGACTACACCATTGACCATGTTAAACGGACCGGAAACAACGTTTCCTCCCGAATCCAATCCGACCGCGAACGCATCAATAACATCGAATGTGCCATTGGCTGGATCGATCGCATTTACGCCAGCTGCAAAAGCTCCTGAGTCGAAACGCACGAGGTCAATTGGCTGGGTTGCGCTAAACTGGAAGCCGCTCGGTAAAATATCAGCGCCAGTAGTCGAAAGCTGAATTTGAACCTGTAATGAGGCCAAGGGCTGCGAAGCAGGATTTACGACCTCAAATTCCTGAACGGAAAGGGTATCGGCACCGGGGAGAAGACTGGTTCCCACAGTCGATGACGCGCCATCATAGAAAGTTGTGCCAAGTCCTGATCCATCTTCCAGGAATCCGGCCCCACCCCCGGTCGATTGACCGAGATAACGAGCATCATAGGCATTACCGGTCAAAGCGCGGTTGGTTCCAACCGGCACCCGATCTTGCAGCAGTCGGCTAACATCGCCGGTGTAAGCTTCAGTGCTCACCTGCATGTCAGTGCTGTTGGTGATCAAGTCCGCCATCGCTGGGGCAGTCACCATCCCCACCAACGCGCACAACGCGAGAATCTTCTTCATGAGTTGTTCCTCCTTTGAGAGAGCATTCAATCGGCACATAACCGAGTGATTTGAGAGAGCTTTGGAATAACCGTGCTGTCGATTCCCGCTACAACAGTCTTGCTGAAACCGCCCGCGCAGCTATCCCCATTCTAATGACTACTTGAGATTACCTAATTCGGCCTTTCCAAGTCAATACGCAATTATTCTGGTAGCAATTTGGTTACATTTGGTCTTAGGCCCGGAACGGATTCAAATATCCGCCCAAAGCCCTGAATTTCAAAGAAAACGCCGCCATTCACCCGAATACCGAAAGGCTCAATCCGCTGAAATCGTATCACGGGCCATCGATCTGCGGTCAACCAGTGAAATTCTCTTGTATAGCCTTGAAGTCTTTGAGGTCTACGTCGCCATCCTGATCTGCATCAAAGGCTTCCAGGCAATCTGCCGTTGTCGGTGGTGGCGACGCCGGGTTCGGGGCAATGTCGGGCCCATTGAGGCAATCGAACATGACCCCGTAGTCGGCTAAATCGACATCACCGTCAACGTCGGCATCACCGAACTGGACGGCGCGGAACTGGCGCATCATGTCGTGGTCTTCGTGCTCGAGGATGTGGCAGTGGTACGGAAACAGTCCGGGGTAGTCTTCGAATCGCGTGACCATCTTGACGAGTTTGAATGGTGGCACCATGACTGTGTCTTTCCAACCACCTTCATTGGGGGCGGCTGGTATTCGTGGACCGTTGGTCGTGATGTTCTCGCCGTCCACGGTGAAACTCTGCGAATAGAGCACCTGGAAGAAATCGAGATGCACGTGCATCGGGTGCGACATGCCCGACCGGTTAATGAACGTCCACGTCTCCGTCGTGCCGAGGCGCGGAAACTCAACAATGTCGCCCCAATGCAAACCGTTGATCTTCCACGCGGTTCCCGAACAAGCATGCGGAAGTTTTTGCAAAACGAAATCGCGATTGATCAAAGCATCATCAGGATCCAAGACTTCCAAGGTCCGCAGCGATGTTGGAATCGGATCGGTCGAACCTGCCGCAGCCGTCACCACAAACTTCATCACATCGGGAATCACGCCAATACCGGGTGTACCCGGGAACGGCGCGGGTGCGGAGTTGTTCAGCTCGATCTCGGCACCGTTCGGACTGGCAGAGAAATCGATGATTAAATCGGCGCGTTCTGCCGGCCCCAAGGTGACTTCCGAAAGGGTAACGGGAGCGGGCAACAAACCGCCATCGGTACCAATCTGCTGGAAGCTCTGCCCATTCGATAGCGAAAGCGTCAACGTGCGTGAGTTGCAACCGTTCAGCGCCCGGAAACGATACTTGCCTTGCTTGACTTCCATAAAGGGCATCGCCATCCCATTGACCACCATCGTGTCGCCGAAGAAATGGTCCGGTAGATCAGCCGGATACTTGAGCGATCCGTCTGGATTAAAACTACGATCCTGCAAGATAAGCGGCACTTCGAATTCGCCCGTAGGCAAACCCAACGACTCTTCAAATGCATCGCTGATGATGTAAGCACCTGCAAGCCCCATGTACACATTGAGGCGCGTGATTCCCAAGGCATGGTCGTGATACCAAAGCAACCCGGGCAACTGTTTGTTGGGGTACTCGTAGCTCAACATTGCGCCAGGCAAAAACGCATCTTCAGGGTATCCATCCACATCGGCAGGCACATGACCACCATGCAAATGAACGACCGTCTTGGGCACATCCTCTGCACCGTGCGGACAGAGATTTACATCGAGATAGTGATCCGTGCGTGGTGAACCGTTGGAATTTTGGAGGTTGTTGATCCAGTTCACCGTGACCGGCTGATCGCGCGTGGCTAAGATCGTCGGTCCGGGATAAACGCCGTCGTACGTCCAAAGGGTGGTGGGTGGTAAATGACGATGAAGTTGCTGCTCAACTTGTACGATTTCGATGTCATAGGTCGCCTCCGCACCGGCAGACCCAGTGGTCGGCGCCGCGATGGGAGGAATGGGCAATGGATCGAGATACGGCGTCAGTATGACTGGACACAAACCGTTGGTGCAAACACTGAGATCGCCTTGGTATGTTCCGCCAGCCAGCGCACAATTGCTCTCGCTTTCAGATGTACAAGACCCATCGTTATGACAGCACGCTCCCATCACTGTCGTACATGGGTTCGGAGAACAACTCGTACCATCGCCGTCATAGGTATCCCCCGCCAGATCACAGATGGACATGCTGGTGACGTAGCAGTTTCCGCCGGTCTCGCAACACGCCCCTAACGCTGACGGTGGTGTGTAATCGATCGTCAATTCAGGCCGGACGCCTGGGTTGGTGTTATCCTTGGAATCAAAGCGCTTTGATGAGCCACCGTTTTTTTCGTTGCCAATCAACGCCCATCCGAAGTTCGTCGCCGGGCTGTCGAGCCAACCCTGAACGTCGGAGACCATTCCCGTTGAACTGTTCCAAGTATAAACCGCCACATCGATGATCGTTTGAGTACCGCTGGGGAAGGCTTCAAAATCGCCGCCCAACGTCGTCCAAAAGTCAGATGATCCCGGGCTGGAACTGTTGTAGCGAGCATACAACCAGGTGGCGTCGTTGTTCGTAACCAACGCCCCGCCCCCCTCGTTGCCTGAAGCGTGCGACGTGCCTTCCCCCCAGTCGGTCAGCAACCGATGCAGGGAAACGAATTCGGGTGAACCTGAAGTGCGGGACATCGACAGCGTCATCGTCACCGAATTGATGATCGAACCAGCCGGTACATTGGCTGCGACGTCGAATGCAATCAGACCACGTCGAACGTTTCCAACCCCAGTGGTGCCCGAAAAAAAGTGGTCACCGTCGCCGTTGCTGAGCGAATTGGATTCGCCAAAAATAGTATTGTCTTTGGCGGCTCTGACCGCAACAACATCGGCGCGCACGTCCGCAACAGGAATCCAAACCACAGAGACCGCAAGCACCACGTATTTTGCAAGACGCCTGCAATTGAAATTACGGTCGACATTGGTGATGCATGTCTTGTATTCCTGTTTTATGCTTGTCGTTTCACACATAGCTTGTCGCCCGTTGTCCGTCTTCAAATCACATTCACCAATCTCTACGAAATCTCTGTTAGTAATATGCGTCATCTTATGGATTCGGCCCGCCCAGTTGCGTAGCGAACTCCGACAAGTCGCCCGAGCCGACCGACGAATTACCATCCATGTCACCCGGTGTACAGAGTCCCAATGGACTCGTCGATCCCCAACATGCTTGGAATTCAGCAAAGTCTGCCAGGTCCACATCGCCATCATCGTCGAAATCGCCATCCCCGATATCGTTGCAAACGAACGCAGAGATATTGAATGCATCAAGCCCACCCTCGACGACATCTCCCGGCGATAAATCGCTTACTGAAAATCGGAGTCGATAGGTCGAACTTGCGGCGGTTTCTACACCCACTTCGATGCTGTCGGTTCGCCAACTGTCTAGTGCGGTCGTGTAACTGCGGATCGTTTGCCAGTTCGTACCGGCTGCATTGGTGGCGTACTCGACCTCCATTGAATCTTCCGAACCGAGTGGACCCGACGCAATATCGTTGAGCCAATACGCGTAGCCAACAGTACCACCGCCGGAGAGATCAAACACGGGAGACGTCAGAGTGGCTGTACCGTCGTCCACATCCGAGTTGCTGTCCACGGGATCATTCTCAGTCAGGTAACATTGCCCCGAACCATCTGAGTCGGTCACTGGGTCACCGCGATCAAAATTCACCGGGACACCCAATTCCCACTGGCCCTCAGCGGGACTGCCTGATGTCGTCCAACCCAAATCGGATTCGAAATTGTCGGCAAAGATTTGTTGATTCTGCCCTACGACTGCAGATATGAACGATGATGGCGCATCAAATGGAAACGTCACTGTCGTCCCACCGTCGCCCTCGGCGCTGACGTAAAACTGAGCGGCGTCTGCACACGTAAATGGCGGCAGCGGTGCTTCATAGAGATCGCCACCCAACGGATTCAATGCGACTGTTTGGTATGAAACGAAGATGTTGGGACGGTAGTGAAGGGTGGGAGTTCCACCGACCACGTTCTCACCCAAAGAAATCACTTGGACGTCGAAGTTCGTCGTGACGCCTGGCGCGACTTCATTGGGCGTTCCGGATGGGAACGTAATCGCCAGCGCCCCCGGTTCATCCACCGTGAAATCAGCGTTCGAAATGTCAAAGAACACGTTGTCGCTGCCCTTAATCTTCACCCGTGCGGTGCTTGACGGTGCGTTTGGCACCACGATTGACTCGGTCCCGTCATTGGGCGTACCACCAGCCAACACGATCGGATAGGTTAGCCCACCGTCGGTCGAAAGCAGAATGTCCACGTTGGCCGCCGACACCGGAGCGCTGTTGGTCCCCGCGACATTCCATGTCACTGTCGCGACTCCAGACCAAACCTCACCACCATTGGGAGCCGTCATTTCAAACGGACCAGCTGCCGTGGTGACAGTCACTTGCATATCATCAAACTCGACTCCCCCACCGCCGGCTTGGTTGTCGCGAACAGTGCAACGGAAGTTCATCGTGCGATTGGTCGTGGGTAATTGCTCACCCGTTGCGGTTGTGTTGTTCAACAGATCATTTAGGCGCGGAAAAGTCCGCGTCGGATCGACTGTCGGATTGTAGGTGCGAAACAAGGGGCTGCTCCCGTTGTCCGAACCAGACACCGCCTGTGCCGGTCCGAGGTCACGTTCTTCCCAACAATAGGTGATTGGATCGAAATCCGGGTCTGAACCGCTCGCTGTCAACTCAAACGGCGTGTCTTGCGGTATCGTATGGTTCGACCCGGCATCGACAGTCGGATCGCTGTTCCCTGTCGCTGTCGTCACCGGACAGTTGTTGCCCGAACCTCCGGTGATGTGATTGCGAATCTCGCGGAAACTGTCGTGGTGAAAATACGGATCGCTATTCGATTGCAAATCATCGCCACCGCATATTCCCGCGTAGGCCATGATCGTCGAGCCGCTACCCGGTTCGTAAGCCGTCGATCCATTGCGGTTACCTCCCGAACAATTATTCGTGACGCCATTGAACGTGTGGTTGGCGCCGAATTGATGGCCCATCTCATGGGCGACGTAGTCGATGTAAAACGGATCACCGATCGGGCTTCCCTGACCTGTCACGCCCCTTGCTTTCGACCCCGAGCAAATCACGCCCAAGCTTGCAACACCGCCGCCACCCGTGCTGAACACATGACCGACATCATAATTTGAACTTCCGATCTCGCTATTGACGTTGTTTTGATTCTGCGTGAGCATCGCTACGCCGTCGTTGTTGGAATATGGATCGGGGTTGGCTGTGTAAATGAGCGAATCATTGTTGGCCACCAGTTCCAACCGGACAGCCACTTCCGTTTCATACACACCGGTGACTCGGTTGATCGCGGTGACCACCGCCGCCAATCCCGATGGCACGGTCCCGCCATGAAACTGCGTGTATTCAGCCGTCGCCGCACACGCCAGTCGATACGTCCGCAACGTCTCAGCCGTCCGCTCAACGCCACGTCCATTGCCAGCGGAATCGCCAGCAGGCTCGGCGTCGGGGTTCGAAAAAAGCTGGCATTTGGGAAGCGCGTCGGGTCGGGCCAAGTCGCGCTTGAAGTAACTGGCATAATTCAGCGTGTCGCCTCGGTTGATGGGATCGATATACACCGCACCATTCGGACTTAGGATCTGCGCATGAAATCCTGCAGGCGTCGAATCGAAGCGAACTGTAGCGTGCGGATCGTCGATGCCCTGCCCGTAGAATGTGCGAATCTCCGGATAGCGCGCTGCAAGTTCCGGAGCCATCACCGGCGCCTCGACGAATTTAAACCGGGCGAACGAACCATCGGGCATCGGCAGTTCGATAATCGACTGCGTATCACGAACCGAGACATCAGCTTCCATCGCGACGTTTTCGAGTATCGCGTCGAGTTGCCGTGGTTCCAGAGTGACGGCTTGATAAACTTGAGGACGCACCCAGGCGTCGGACACATTGCCTTCGATCAATGCTGGCTGCGCCGTGGACCAAACCAAATCTGCTGACTTCTGCTCCGGCAGTTGCGCGTTTGCCAACCCACCCCAGAACGCAACAATCACCATCCCCCACCCGGCAACAAAACGACCACCACACTGCATTGCTTGCATGCTTTCCCTTCCCGATTGCGCACTGAGTCTGCGCAACGTCTGATAATTTTTGACCACCATTCTTAACTGAAACGCAAAGAGCAATTATAGCAACGCGATGTGTCGCGAGTGTTTCCGAAGTTTTGTTTTTCGACAAACCCGGCGTGCAAAGACGGGCAATAACCAATCCTCACAAACGGAAATTTCAGAAGTAAGACGATCGGCAGACTCCGACGTGATCAAGAAATGAAAGCAACCTAGACGCAAGCTCGGCGCATGTTTTGAAACGTACCTACTAACAGATGCCCTTGAGTGCGAATCGGTCTAAGATGTGCTTGATCCAGGCGAGGATGGATCAACCGATTCAAAATGAATATCCTGGTCGCATGAGATCAAGATACGTTCGAATTGCACAAGACGCCCTGCTAATTCCCACTCCGCCCGTCACCGGTGTCGCGGAAATCGTGCTCAGTGTGCGAGATTTGCCGACGATGCGTGAGTTTTATCGCTCGGTACTTGGGTTCAAGTTGTTCAGCCAAGGGTGCTACGAAACCGAATCGGGGCCGACCGAGGGCGGCAACCCGACGATTTGCTTCCTGACCATTCGCGACCTGGACACGCCGTTGGGGCGACATGGACACCCGCAACTTCTCGCGCTGATCGACCATCGACGCCACGTCTTTGCGAAACCGCGCTTCGATGGCCACGATGTGCGGCGCTCGACTTTGAACCACCTTGCCTTTGAGATTCCCCCGGATAGTTACGACGATCATAACACCCGACTCATCGAACTCGGACTCGATCCAACCTACTCTGCATTTCCGGCGATGAATGCGAAGGCGATCTTCTTCAACGACCCGGAAGGCAACACGCTTGAATTGATCTGTTATGATTCGATCCGCCATGATTAGGACTTATCATCACGCCCCCCGTGTTATGCAATGTTCGCTGCCGCAATACTTGATTGCCGTGTTAGCCGTGTTGGGTTTATTCACGCATGCGCAGGCGTCGGCAGCCCCATCGCAATCCCGAGCGCCAACACATTATCGTAGCATCGGCCACGGAGCCGTCGTATCACTCGACTGCCCCGATGGCATGGTCTGGATTCCCGGCGGCGTATTCGTCATGGGCAGCACCGACCCACTCGCCCGCGTGGACGAAGCCCCCAAACACCGCGTCCGCGTGGACGGAATCTGGATGGACGCGACCGAAGTCACCAACGCCCAGTTCCGCAAGTTCGTCAACGCAACAGGTTACGTCACCGTCGCCGAGAAACCAATCGACTGGGACGAACTCAAACGTCAACTCCCACCGGGCACACCGAAACCGCCTGACGACGCGCTGGAACCCGGCTCACTGGTGTTCGTCGCGCCCGATCATCCGGTGCGCGTTGCCGACTATCTGCAATGGTGGCAATGGACGCACGGTGCCAACTGGCGACACCCTGCCGGCCCGGACAGTTCCATCGAAAACCGCGACGATCTGCCGGTGGTTCACATTGCCTACGAAGACGCCCTGGCATATTGCAAGTGGGCTGGCCGATCCTTACCGACCGAATCGCAGTGGGAGTTCGCAGCCCGCGGCGGGTTGGCGGAGAAGGTGAATGTCTGGGGCGATGAGCCGGTCGATGAAGAACGGGCCAACATCTGGCAGGGCCGATTCCCCTACGAAAACTCAGCCGCCGACGGATACGCACAAACCGCACCGGTCAGGAGCTTTCCGCCGAATGGTTACGGTTTATACGATACTGCCGGAAACGTATGGGAATGGTGCAGCGATTTGTATCGACCCGATGAATACGCAAGGCGCGTCGGCCTCGCCGACCCATCAAGAATCACGATCAACCCGAAAGGCCCACCGCGCAGCTTCGACCCGCGCAACCCAATAGCCCCCGAATCCCGAGTGCAAAGAGGCGGCTCATTCCTATGCCACGACAGCTACTGCGCAAGCTACCGCCCCAGCGCAAGAATGGCCTGCCCAACAGACACCAGTTCGCAAAACGTAGGCTTCAGAACAATTCTAACACCAACGATGTGGCTGGCCCAAAACTTCTAAAAATGACGTGGGTCCGGTCATCGAACCGACAGAGGTACGAGTGTTTGGACGATCGCACAACCAACACATTTAACATTCAAAACAGGGGATCGCGTCTGACGCAAGCTTATCTGCGGACAACACTGCTTTTTCATAAGGACTATAGACGACTGCGTCATAAGAACCCGCAAGCGCAGCCGACGCGACCAATGTACATCCGCACTCAATCAAATCGCCGCCCCACCGAAATGTAATACACCGGTTTCTGTCACCTACAGATTTCGCGCATTCCGGATAGTGTTTGAGTACGTCCTTTGCGTCTTCAAAGTAAATCTCAAAACCGCTGACCTTGCCGTTGACATTGCATGGCGAGAATCCCATGTCATTGCCAATGTCCATTTCGCGATCGAGCTCAATTGGAAAACCCAATTCGCCGATTCGCTCTTGCCAATCATCCCTTGTAGGCATGTTCGATGAGCGAAGAAATGCGTGAAGCTCCATTGACATTGGCAACTCCGATTTAATGAAGTCGAAACCTCAGATCGATACTGAAATCCACGGATGTTGGGGAGAATGATTAAACCTATTCAGTTGTGGTTACCCAAGGCGGCTGGCCCAGTATTCTCGTGCGTTGCCGCCTGCGCCTTCGGGATCTATCGCCAGGAAATCGAAAAGATGTTTTCGTTTGAGTTCTACGGATTCTTGTGTGTCGGTCTCTGAATCAAGATGTAGAAAATCTACCAAAGATTCTGCTTCAAAGAGCAAGCACTCAAACATCTTTGTGGAAGACGAAAACATTGGGTTGATTTCCTTATCAGTGCCTACCCATTCGTGATCCCAAAAAACGATTGCACAGTCACCGTCTGAACGCCGCTGCCCGAAATCGAGACAGACAGGACCTGCATCCATAAATGATTCCTCCCCAATTGGAACCAAGTGTGAACCACAACGAACATGCTCACGAAGCCAGTCATATTTGCTAAGCAAGTCATCTTTCCATCGGCCGACTAAATGTTGTTCAAAACGCAGACATGATTCCGTCAATTCGTAGAAGTGCTTGTATTCCAGTAACGCCGCGTAAAGTTTGGGTAATGGGCCGCCGAAATGCAGTTCAAGTTCTTCAATGTCACTCTTTGAAACTGTGCTGTCGATGGCATTCCACGGAATCCAATCGTCTCGCTGCGGGCGGTCGACGCTGCGCATCTCAACCGGCATCCGAGGATCGGGCACCCTCATCGTGTCGCTGCGCCGCAATCCGGCCAGCGCACAGTCAACGTACATAGTTACAATGGCCTGCTCTGACATTCTTGCCTTTCGACCTTTTGAAGCACAATACACCGGGATTCGAATCTCGGCGTACTCATGCGCACAAAAATACCCCCGCAAACCTAAATTTGCGAGGGTCATTGCCGACTGGGCGGGGGCGGACTTGAACCGCCGACACATGGATTTTCAGTCCATTGCTCTACCAACTGAGCTACCCGCCCGAAGGGTCTGTTTCATGGGCCTTGGCGTCGTTTTTCAAACTGGCCGCTTTTGTCGACCGGCTTGTGATATCCTGCTCTTGACGCCTGTCTCATGCTCTTCGGACTTTCGCGATCTGCCCTTGACCGGTTCGTGCTCGTTGGCCGTTTCTGGCGCTTTATCGGTGAACTTCTGGTGCGAATCGCGAATTCGAACGCGGCGTTTATAACGCCCAAGTCGGATGATGACAACCCCGCCAGACGACAACCCTGCCAGACGCCCGAATCACCGACCGGTGTCCATTGGCGGGCGATTTACACCCTTTCCCTTGCGCTGATGTCAAACCGAGCCCCCGGACGGCTATGGGTTGTTGGATCGATCGTGCGGTCGATCCGCCAGCCTGCTCGGGGTCGCGATCGGGGGCGAATGCCTCTGCCGCACCCCGAGCTACTGTTGGCGCTGTGCATATGGGCCATCCGGCTGTTCAACTCCGCACGCCCATCATCCGTATAGACCCCCTCCTGCAAGCTTGTAATCAATTCGCCGTAGTTCACTGCGTGCGGTCTGACCGTTTGCGAGTTTTTACCGGAGGCCATAACGCAATCCATGCTTGCGTCGCATTTGAATATGCTCGGGGCGAATATCTTTCTGATCATCGGGGCGATCATTCTGGCGATCGTCGCGTTTGGGTTTCTGATCGCGCTTTGGACGGGTCTCAACTTTTGGACATGGCGGCGCAGCGTCAAGCGTGCCGACGCCCAGCGACGCAAGGATCGCATCAACGACACCTGCCAACCTTTCCCACCGGCATCGCGCGGGTTGTGCTCGGTTTGTGAGACGGTTCATCCGGAGGTATACCACTTGCCAGACGGCACGCGCTTTTGCCCGAGGCACTACGCCGAATTGATCCAAACGCGCACGAAAGACACGCCCGACGAACGCATGATCACGCTCGAACGGTCGCTGGCCAACCTCGTGCGCAATGGAGAGATCACACCGATGGAAGCCGAAAAATGGGCGAATCACCCGATGGCTCTGCTCGACGAACTGCAGCGCGGCGAACGTGACAAATAGTGGCACAACCGCGTTCCCAATCCTGAGAACGCGCATTCGCGAATCATGCGTTCACTCAAATTGAACTCGCGGCAAAATACCTAAATTACCAATAATGGTTCATCCGATAAGAATGCTGTGGCGGCTTGTTTGGAGAAAGCGGGCGGTCACACGTCTGGAACCCAGATCCATGTGTCAGACCTAGGTGCAAGGCACATTGGCTTACAGGTCAGGGACGACTGGACGACATCGCAAGGATGCGAAAGGGAAGCCGCGCAACGTTTCAAGGTCTCGTTGATTTCATCGAGATTTCAGAACGAAGCGTGGCTTCTCTATTTTTTACCACGCGCGGGAATGACGAATCACTAGCTGCCTGCCACTGCGCCTTTGGCTTTGGTTTCCAACTCTTTTCGCTTGGCTTTGAGATAACGTCGTGCAGATGCGATGCCTTCGCGATTGGAACTAAAGCGATGCTGCGTGATGTCGCTAAAGGCCCGGACAGCCAACCGCACATGCTTGCCGTTTCCTTCCACAGCCTTCGAGACGTAGTTGAAACCGCTCCAATCGTTCATCTGCCCCAGAGCACCAGCCGCATTGATTGCAATCTTTTCTTCCGGATCGTTGAGCAGAGTTCGAAGCGCCGAGGCGGCTTCGTAGATCTTGCCGATACCAACAGCGAAGATCGCCCGCTCGCGAATGTCGGCATCCGCATCGTGTAGCAAATCAACCAACGCGCCGCGCGTCGCCCGCCCGCCCATCGCGGGCATGATGTCGATCGCCTTGATCCGAACGGGTTTGTCGTTTGACATCGAAAGCGCGATCACGACTTGTTGAGCTGAGATCGACTGATCGTGCTTCTGAGCAATGGTCTCAAGTTGCGCAATCGCCGACGTGATATCGCTGCGGCGGTCGGATTCGCTCGCGGTTGCCCCTTCTACAGCTGAAGTTTTCGCAGCGTCGTCACCCTCCGTTGTGCAGACTGGAACATATCCACCCATCGGAATCACATCGGTTTGCTCGTGAATGGATTGCTCGCTGATGCGTCCGAGAAATCGAAGGCCAACTTTGTAAACGTTTTCCTCGTGGCGGCGCGACCATGACACCATCGTCTTGAGCCACTCGAAATGACCTGCGACTTTGACACGAACGTTTAATATTTCACCACGATACAAGGGGTGGGCGCTCAGGATGCACATGCCGCCACGCGATATATCAAAAACGCATGCCCCGAATTCCCCGATGCCTGATTCGGCTTTGCTCAGCGAACCGGCGTGAAGACAACGAACCACCGACGTGCCCCGACAGCGATGGCGCGGGCGACGTTGATTTACCGATAGTCGCCCAGCACGTTTGAGGGCATTTTCGTGGCGCGCGGACAAATCTTCTTCGCCCTCATCCGTACCGTCAGGGGTTCGTTCGCTTGATCGAACGGCGGCTTCCTTCTTCTCGCAAAGACTCGTCCAACATTTGAGCATGTCGGCGTCGAACTGGCGATTGGCTTGATAGCCCATGACACGGTTGGCTTCTGCGATACCGAGTTGCGATCGATAAGCCCGCGGACCGATCATCGCATGAAACGTATCGACGATGCTCAGAGCGCGCGAACCTGCGAGAATCTCGTTCCCAGAAATACCCAACGGATAACCGCGTCCATCAATCCGCTCGTGGTGCTGCAAGATAAACTGCCGCGAGACAGCCGGGATGCTCTCGTCGTCACCGATCAGTCGCACACTTTCAATCGGATGCTGCTGCAACAGGAGCACTTCTTCTTGCGAAAGCGGACCGGGGCGGTTCAAAATCTCGACCGGAATCGAAAGCTTGCCGATATCGTGCAGCATGCCGGCAAGGCCCAGCGCCCGAAGCAATTTCTCATCGCTTCCGAAGAGTTCATATCCAAACAGAATCGCCAACGTCGAAACCATCTGCATGTGGGCTGCCGTCGAACGTTCGTGGCCGGCCATCTGAAATAGATGCCCCGCAATGCGAGCGTCACCGGTCACACTTGCAAGAATGCTCTCAACCAGATTGCTGGCCCGCGTGAGACTTTCCTTGGATGCGGATGATTCCAGTAGGCTCTTCGCCGCCGATGTTCCGGCGGTATGGACGATTTCGGCTTTGTCGACAGCCGGAAGGCTTGGATTCTTGAGAATCGTATCGATCCGACTCTCGATCGATTTTTCGAACTCAAGCAACTCGTCACTGCGGACAAGGATCGTCGAGACGCCACTCTCAAGCAGGCGACTCAGATCCGGACCCTTGCCACCGTGCGCAGAATCGGAGTAGAACACCGGCCCCTTGCCATCCGCCGACGGCAGGTAGACTTCGATGTTACTACCGTCTTCGTTCGCTAGTGCGCGGACCGCCGACGTCGGCAACTTCGCAAAGTTTGGTTGGTCTGACATGTGCCGGCCCCAAAGTTTCGCAGTGCGGGTTTATCGTTCTCCAATACCACCCGACAAACCAATATTTACGATTCCCCGACGCGCACAGCAAAACAAGCGAGATTCGCGCGTGTCCGATACTCGGCTGAACCTTCATCAGCAACGCCAAATCAACGGCGTTGTTCGCTACCGTTTGCTGACGTTCAATGTGATATGACATACGAGTAGGGTCCGCTGTGCGGACCGAAATGCGACGAGTTGATTCATACTTGTATCAATGAACAACGGTCCGCCAAGCGGACCCTACATTGAATCAACCAACGGTAACGAAAGAGTTGCTTGGCAATGGTGTCTCTTCATCAATGCTGTGCTGCGTGGATTGCTCACCGTCGAAGCTGAAGAGGATCGGGTCGTCGTCGATGATCGTTTCGATGTGGACGGGCCGGCGCCACAAACGGTAGAGCGCTTTGAGCGTTTCCTTGGCGTACTTGATATCGAGGTCGATCTCGCCATGCCGATGCCCGAGGTACAGCTCGCCGCGATTGCGATAGTTGCCGTCGAGAACGTAGATATACGGCCGGGCGTGGTTGGTCAGCATGAACAACATCTGGTGCTTGATGCGGTCAAAGTCGCGATTGACGACAACCATTCGCCCAGTGGCTGGGTCGTAGCGATAGTGAAACAACTTCTGCTCTTCGACGAACTCGGGCGTTAAGAATTCATCTAAGAAAGTGACGTCGTTGTAGATCGAGCGCACCTGATAAATTTTCTCGCGCCCCGGCGATCCGCGTCCGACCACGCGACCAGCTGGCGCTTTGCTCTTGCCCCAATTTCGACGTGTGTGCATGTCGTCGCAGGCGTCGTACTCCGGTCCGTAGCGCCCGGTGTTCCAGCGTTTTTCGACATCTCTCAGCAACTCGATGCCAAGTTTGTACGGATTCAATCGACCCGGGCTGGTCGCCAGCGTACCCGAATGGTGATCGCAATAGGTGATCAACTCTTCGGCTTGCAGGCAGTAGCGCGTCATGATGGTCGAGTGCCAATAGCTTGCCCAACCTTCGTTAAGAATCTTGGTCTGTCCCTGCGGTGCAAAGTAATATGCCTCTTGGCGGACGATCGAGAGAATGTCGGCTTCCCAATCCTTCAGCGGCGCATTCTCGAGTATAAACAAGAGCACGTCGCGCATCGGATGACTTGGCACCGACGACGCGCTGCGCCCATCTTCCGCTTGTCTGAGGCGCAATTCTTCGTCGACAGTCACCGGCGGATTGATATAACGATCCATGTACGATTTCGCCGGATACTTATCACCGTCTATGGATTCCTTTTCACCGCGTTCGTGCTTGGCTGCCCGCTGCTTGACCGCCGATCGACTGTCGCGCCGCTGCATGAATACCGAATGCGGATCGATCAGGTTTTCGACGGACAGGCAGGTGTCGATGAACTCCTCAACCGGGTCCAGCCCGTGGCGCGAAATGTATCGACGGACGCGCGTGGCATGGTTGGCCATGTCGTCCATCATCCGGCGGTTCGTCTTGGAAAACCATTGGTTGTTCTTGAAGAAATCGCAGTGACCATAGACGTGTGCGATGACGGTCTTTTGATCGACGAGGGCGTTGTCGCGAAGGAGGTACGCGTAGCACGGGTCATTGTTGATGACCATTTCGTAAATCTTGCCGAGCCCGTAAGTGTGTTGCTTGCGAAGGCGGTCGTACTCCATCCCGAATCGCCAGTGCGGATAGCGCTGCGGAAATCCACCATACGCAGCCACCTGACTCATCTCGTCGCTTTCGAGCATCTCGAAGATCGTCGGGTAGAAATCCAGGCCTTCCAGGCGCGCGTACTCCGCGATGGATTCGGCATACTCGGCCAGGATTTTCGGAAGAACCCGTCTCATCTCAATCGCTCAATCGAAGAATCATCCTTGGACTATTGGCCGCTCATGAAAAATGTCTTGATGCTGTCGTAAATATCGTCTTTCGTGTTGACTCTCGACGTGACCAGGTTGTCGATGTCAGGCAAATGCTCATGCAGGACGTTGATGAAGTTACCGCTGCCATACGCACTGGCCACCTGGCAATATCCGAACAGATTGATCTGTGGCAGCAGAACTTCTGAAAGCATCCGACAGCATTCGCGACTGTCCGATTCGCTGCTGTTGTCACCATCGGAGAAGTGAAACAGGTAAACGTTCCACTCGTTGGCGTCGTACGTCGTTTCCAGCAAGTCCTTCGCCAACCGAAACGCACTTGAAATACGCGTTCCTCCGTCTTCGCGCAACCTAAAGAACGTCTCGCGGTCCACCTCGCCAGCCCGAACGTCGTGTACGATGTAGCGACTTTCGATGCCCTGATAGTTCCGCCGCAACCACGCATCGATCCAGAATGCTTCCAACCGCACCAGTTCTTTCTGCTCGCTGCCCATCGAACCGGATACGTCCATCATGTAAATAATGACCGCGTTGGATTGCGGACTTCTGACGGTTTTCCAGCTTCGATAAACCTTGTCACCGCGTTCAAAAATGATTCGCGGACGGGCGGGGTCATAGGCTCCGCTCATGATCTGACGGCGCAACGCTTTGCGAAACGTTCGTTTGAAGTGCCTGAGCGATTCGGGTCCGGATTGGCGGATGCCCGTATAGCGATCGCGCTGGGAAGTGATGTTCTTGCGGCCGCGTGGTTGAATGCGGGGCAGTAGCAACTCTTCGCCGAGAATGTCGGCTAACTCGTCAAGCCCGACTTCGACTTCAAGGATGTGGCGACCTTCCTGCGTACCGCCCGGCCCCATTCCTTCACCGCTGCCGACTTCATCACCGGGTTGACCGTCTCCACTGCCGACACCGGCATCGCTGTTGTCGCCGTAACGGAATCGAGGCGTGTCGATGTTGCCCACGGGAATGCTGATGGAGCGCTTCCCCTCGCGGCCCAGAAGCTCACCCTGGGAAAGAAACTTCCGCAAATCTTTGCGGATTTTCCCTTTGACGATCTGTCGAAATCGTTGGTGGTCCTTGGCGATCTTCATGGCGCTTATTCATATCCCCCTGGCCTCAACCACGCGGCGATTCGCAATCCGTTGCCGATGCTTCGCCCCCGTCGGTTCGACGCGTAGGTTTATTCGTTGCCTTCGGCATCGCCCCGTGCAAAAATGCTGGCGACATAGTTGAGCACATCCGTCGCGCTCGTTTCGTTGTAGCCGAAATACTTAATAAGACGCTGCTTGACGACATCGATCTTGGCCTGCGTTTCGTCATCGACGACGCCCGACACCACGTTCTTGAGTTTGATCGTGTCGCGTTGATCTTCAAAGAGCTTCAGTTCAAGCGCCTTGTGCAAACGGGCATTGGTTTGATACTCAAACCGCTTGCCGTCGAGCGACAACGCCCCGATGTAGTTCATGATTTCCTGACGGAAGTCGTCCTTGCGCGATTCGGGGATATCGATCTTCTCTTCGATCGAACGCATCAGCCGCTCATCCGGTTCCTCATCCTTACCGGTGTATTTGTTGCGGACTTTTTCGTGTTGCGTGTAGGCTCGGACGTTTTCGATGTAGTTTGAGCACAACCGCTTGATGGCGTCCTCGTCGGCGCTGATCGCACGCTGCACTTCGCTCTTTAAGATGTCCTCGTATTCTTCCTTCACCATGCCCAATAGCTCGCGGTAGCGCTTCTTGAGTTCCTCATCGTTAATCAGACTGTGATGCGATAAGCCGCTCTCCAGTTCGTTCATCACCATGAACGGATTGACGCAGCGCTCTTCCTGGGCCTGATCGGATACCAGGGCATTTGAAATCTTGTCTTGAATGTAACGCGGCGAGATGCCCTGCATGCCTTCGCGCGGGGCTTCATCACGCAGTTCGCGAACGGAGTCTTCCGTAAAGTTCGGAATGGTGCGGCCGTTATAGAGTTTGAGCTTCTGCATCAACGACAAACCGGCTTTCTTAGGCTCCTCCAAACGCGTCAAAACCGCCCACATCGCGGCTGTCTCCAAGGTATGCGGAGCGATATGAACGCCTCGAATCTTGTCCTTATTGAAATCCTTGTCGTAAATCTTGATCTCGTCAGCCAGCTTGATGTTGTACGGAACGTCGATGCGAATCGTGCGGTCGCGGAACGCTTCCATAAGCTCATTGGCTTGCAGCTTCTTGTATTCCGGCTCATTGGTGTGACCGATGATGACTTCGTCGATGTCGGTCTGGGCGAATTTCTTAGGCTTGATCGAATGCTCCTGCGACGCGCCAAGTAAGTCATAGAGAAATGCCACGTCCAGCTTCAACACTTCGATAAACTCAACTATGCCGCGATTGGCAACGTTCAATTCTCCGTCAAAGTTAAACGCCCGCGGATCGCTGTCACTGCCATACTCTGCGATCTTGCGATAATTGATGTCACCAGTCAGTTCGGTCGAATCCTGGTTCTTCTCATCCTTCGGTTGGAACGTGCCAATTCCGCGACGGTCCTTCTCCGACAGAATCAATCGCTGCACCACGATGTGGTCCATCACCTTCGTCCAATCGCCGTCGTACTTTACCTGCAAATCATCGAACATCTTTCGACAGAACGGATCGAGATGCCCTTCCATGCGGATGCGACGATTCTCAGGCAAGTCGCCATTGATGCGATCAAGCACTTCGGCTCGGGCTTCGAGCGGAATTAGTTTCAGCGGTTCTTCATGCATCGGGCACGGATAGAGTTGCTCGGTCCCGTCCGCATTGGGAATCTTCCACGAAAACGTATACGCAGCCCCCTCTTCCAGCTTCGAGTACTGTTCGATCCCGCGCTTCAGCAGACGCACGATCGTGCTCTTCGACGAACCCACCGGACCGTGCAACAACAGAATCCGGCGCTCCGTGCCATAGCCATAAGCAGCCGACCGAAATACGTCGACCAGATTCATCAACGTCTTGTCAAGACCGAAGATGCCGTCGGCCCCGTTGTTGATCGTGTCGGAAAAGAAGTTGTAACGAATCATGTCCTCCCGATTAACCTTGTAGCGCTCGGTGCCATAGTGGAGGATCATGTCGTATAGACGTTGGAATGCGTTTCGGGCGATGGATGGATTCTTCGCGACCAAATCCAAATAATCCCAGATGGTGCCCTTCCAGTGCTGATCGTGGAAGCGCTTCACGTCGATCTTATTATTGATAAGGTCGATCAGTTCAGTTTTGCTCGCCATCGTTCAATACCTCCGAATTCAGCATCGCCCTTTTCAAATGCAAAGCCCCATATCCCTGCATCGGCCCATACCCTCGCATCGGCATGACACCCTCAATGCATAAAGTGTTACGCGGAGCAATTTCGACCCATCACGATAATTAGGCCCGGCAAGGCCTACGTCTACACAATTCCAGCATAGCTGGCACCAGAAACTTTCAATCTGACGGCATCGAATTGGTCCCGGTCTGTCACTCAATTCCAATGGGCTACCCCATTTCGATCCTAGCGCAGCACAGCCCACCAGTCAATCATCTGAGGCATGTAAGTTTCTGTCTAGTAACAAGATAGCGATCGGTGCTATTGCAAGAATGGTGAGAATTGAACTTGACTTGGGGCCAATAACGCGGACGAGTCTCTGGACAAGTGATTCCGCTAACGCGGGTGTTTACGCGATCTTAAAGATCGCTCGTGCCGAAACTAACCCCGATGGCCTTACTCGCGCGAATCAGCGGATCGTTAAGCGGGACGGTGCGCTGCTGGTCCGCGACGTCGGTGATAGGAACGCTCGAAAGTTCGGATTTCTGCATCACCACCAATCGATCAAACTGTTCCGACGCGATCAACTCGGTTGCATGGAATCCGAATTGGGTGGCCAGCACACGGTCATAAGCGCATGGCGTACCACCCCGCTGCACATGGCCCAACACCGTCGCGCGGCATTCGAGACGCGTCTTCTCCTCAATCTGACGGGCAAGTTGCGTACTCACACCGCCCAATCGAATCGGGTCGGGCGAATCGACGACAATCTGATCAATCACGACGTCACCACCAATCGGCTTCGCCCCTTCAGCCACCGCAATGATCGTGAACGCTTTACCGCGTTTGCTGCGCGTCTTGCAGTAGTTGCACACGACATCGAGGTCAAAGGGTATCTCGGGAAGCAGGATGATATCCGCACCACTCGCCGCGCCTGCGTGAAGTGTCAGCCAACCCGCGTTTCGCCCCATCATTTCAACGAGCATCACCCGATGATGACTCGACGCGGTGGTATGGATCCGATCAAGTGCTTCCGTCGCGGTTTCAACTGCAGTTTGAAATCCGAACGTGACTTCCGTGTGCATCAGATCATTGTCAATCGTTTTGGGCACGCCGATGCAGCGAATCCCTGTCGTGACCAGATGCGACGCTCCGCTCATCGTGCCATCACCACCGATACAGACAATGACATCGAGCTCGCGCGCTGAAATATGTTCAACACATCGTGGAGTGACATCTTCAAAGACGGGCTTCCCGTCTTCATTGATACCAACTTTGAAGTTGGACGGGTCGGCTTTGTTGCTGGTACCGAGGATCGTCCCACCCTGCGTCAAAATGTTCGACACGTCGGTCATCGTAAGCGGATGCATGCGATTGCGGATGATCCCAAGGAAGCCGTCCTCAATACCGATGACCTCCCAACCGTGATCGTTGATCGCCGTCTTCGCCACGGCCCGAATCACCGCATTTAGTCCGGGGCAGTCACCACCACCGGTAAGAACTCCAATCCGCTTGACGGCCATTCGTTTGTCTCCGTTGAACGATCACAGGGGGTTGAACGATCACAGTGGATTGAACGATCACAGTGAACCTTCCGTTTTATCGTCCGACGGACCCCCCGTCCATCACCTTGAATCCCTTGACCGATCGAAGCTATCGATCACGAAGGCGTCTAACGAACTTCAGCCCGGACCACGTTTCGTCAACCGCACAAATCTTCACGTCAACCAACCCATGAGACAAACCGATCTCGCGGATGACGTCGCGCGTCAAATCTGATTCGACACCTGCGGTTTTCTTCGGCCAACAAACCCAAAAAATGCCAGCCGGCACAAGAGACGCAGCAAGCCTTTCAAAACGTTTCTCAAGCTGAGCCCGCCGCGTCACAAAGAATTGAACAAAGTCAATCGCCTTACCGACCCGTCCCAGCAACTTCACGCCTTCGGGCAGGCGACCCAAAGCCTTAGGATAATCGGAAGGCTCATCAAGAATCAGAACGCTGAAACCATCCTTGATACCAAGCTTCTTGATCAAGGGGGTATTCGAGTAACCAGCAGGCACGTTGTAATTCTCCTGAAGCAGGTTCTAAGTTCAGGCGCGTTTGAGACTTGTTCGCACAAACTTAAACGCTAGAGGGATGACAGAAACAATATCACTTCACGCTGCCCCGCAAATGCTGCCCATTCTGCAGGTGTTGCATTGTGGGCATCATCATTCATATTCGGGTTCGCGCCCGATTCGACCAGCAGTTTCACGGAATCAAGATGACCGCTCCATCCGGCTTGATGCAGCGCTGAATTTCCGTTGACCTTGGCATTCAAATCCCAACCCATTTCAATCAGGCAGCGTACAGCCAACGTGCGATTGGTTGACGCAGCGTTGTGCAGAAGCTCGGGCATCGTTTTCATCGCATCTTGCGGTAGAGACGGTTGGTCAGCAATTAGTTGATTGGCCAGTTCGCGATTCCCTGCCATGCAGGCGGCAACAAATTCTTCAACTTTGCTTAACGGCTCAGCTTTCGCGCCGTGTCGCAAGAGGTCATCAATAATTTCCATGTGCCCCGCCAACACTGCGGACTTCCACGGCGAGTTGGATTCGTCTGGTTCCGTTGCATCGGCTCCGCTTTCGAGAAGCAACCGCGCCCGTAGAGTATGACATTTACGAATCGCCCACATCAACTGGTATTGAAGCGTGCCTTGCGTGTTGGGCCGAAGTCCCGACGGTTTGCATCCAACGAGCCAATTGCACTTTGCATTCTGCCCCAGCCCAAACTTCAATAGCAACTCCAAACAGCGATGCCCAGGTGTAAACATCGTGTTGTATAACGCCTGACTGTCATTGGGGTCTGCCCCCGCTTCCAACAGTAAACGTGCGAGCGCTTCGCAGTCTTGATGGGGTGGCTGACATCTTGGGCCCCGTTCACCTTCACCGAATGCACCGGTCAGCGCCGTAAACTTGTACTGCCCGCCCCACATATAATGGGCATTCGGGTCCGCTCCGCGATCAAGCAACAACTTCGCCGCATCAAGTGTTGAGCAATCTGGTATGTTCAAGCGTGAGTATGAAGTATACAAAAGCGGTTCCCAGTTGAAGGGTCCGCCTTTTCTGTTAGCAAGATCTGAATCGGAATCAAGAAAACCACTGAGTGCTTGGACATCACCAACACAAGCCGCCGCCCAAACATTCTGTCGAGCCAATCTGGGATCGCCGCCAAGCATGTCTCGCGCGGATTGCACACACTCCGGGCCATCGTTCGAGCCATAGGTCAAACACGCGTGTTCAAGAAATGCTGAACACTCATCATTGCACAGTGTCGAATCGTTCATGATAGATGCATGTGATTTTCAATGAATCTATGCATCCGTCAATAAGCGCGTTTGGATGGGTCAAGTAAGAGACGGGTCCGCGGATGACATACTAGAACCGCATCAGAGACGCCCGAAATGAAACTGGAGCCAGCGAGACTCGAACTCGCGACCTCTTGCATGCCATGCAAGCGCTCTCCCAACTGAGCTATGGCCCCGGGAAGTTGGCCGAATCCTTGCCGAATTCGGTCACGCATTTAACCGCTTTGCAGGGTATCCGTCAACCGATGCCGGGGCTAAATCGGGGGCCATGCTCTTCGGTGCTTAGGGTGCCTTCAACTGATGCACATCATTGACCAGCAGCGTTTCGGCGGCTTGCAACTGGGTGATCGCCAATCGTCGCTTTCGTGCAAAATCGTTGATCTTCCGCTCGATGACGCGGGCATTACGCCGGGCATCGAGTTCGACTTTGCTGATACGCTTGCGCAAGCGGTTCTCTAGATTGTGAACCCTTCGCTCAAGACGCTTTGAAAACGGGGCGCGATCAAGATCGGCGCGAGCGTCGGCAAGTTTGATTTCCAATTCTTGAATGTCGCGCTCGTCGTTGACGGCTTGCACCGGAATCGCCCGTATACGCTCCTGTGTTTCGGTGGCTGAATCGATGCAATCGCGCAAACTCAACAACGCTTCGCGCATCGCGTCAGCCGAATCATCAAACGCCTCACGAGGGCGACGGGAAAAATCGGCCAGCGAATCGCTGTTTCTCCGACGGTCCGTCAGAATTTGAAAACGTGGGTTTTCTTTCAGCGCCGCAAACGGGGCGGAATAGCGCGCCCACTCGTCGATGTAAACGTTATCGATTCCCTTGTCTCGACGAACCGTCGCGGATGAATCGGAATCGAACGAATCACGCGAAGAGAATCGGTCTGCACGGACACCGGCATTGACGGCTACGCCGAAACGCCGCCGGCGCGATCGAAAACCACCGTCGGCAAATCCACCGAACGATTCGGAATCGAATTCACGGTCGCTCGAAAATGATGACGATTCAGTCAGGAACGTAAACTGATCCGGCTCAGGTGCAGTCAGGATCGGCATCACTAAGTCGGTAAGTTCTTCAGACATTGCGATAGCGTCGGTAGGCGTCACCTCGGAGAAGTCAACCCAGCGATCGACGTCGTCTTTGGGAAATTCCGTAGACGCCCCGTTCGAGTTGACCAGTTGATAGACTCCCCGCGAACGAGAAACGGTCCCCGACAAAACGCGCCCATCTTCCAATATCAGTTGGTCGGCAAACGTCGCCACCGCCCCATTCATCAGAACCAACGCTAGAACGAGTGATTTAACCTTCATCGTTCGCACCCCAAAATACAATCAGACTCCTCGTGACCGGTCGCGCCGACCGGCTTCTACCGGATTATTGGAGGCGACCAACCAAAATCTTTCAGACAGATTTGTAATATTCTGGTTTTTTTGAGAACACCGGGTTGGCAGCCGATTGGACGAATGTCCCGTGGTTTAGCCCCGCGCAAAGTCGCGGATTGTATGGGATCGAAAACTGCATAGGATATGCAGAAGGAAGGATCCAATTGTCCCCAGGGGCTAGACTGTGCAACTTAACATCCAGAACGAGTACGACCCACTTGAAGCCGTCCTGGTCCATCGTCCGGGCCCGGAGATTGACCGCCTCACCCACGACAACATGGTCGAATACCTCTTTGAGGATATTCCCTATCTCAAGCGGATGCAGGAGGAGCACGACGCATTCTGCGAAACCATGCGCAATCAGGGCATCGAAGTCGTGTATCTCGAGCACCTGCTCGCCGAACTTCTCAAAGACCAGCCCGAAGCCAAGAAGAATCTCGTCGAAACGATCTGTACGGCTGAGAATGTCCCGGCGATCGCCCCGGACTTGCTCGACGAAAGCAAGGTATCCAACGACGCGCTTCTCGACATTTTGTTTACCGGTTTGACCGTTCAGGAATTCCAGGATTTTTCGGGCAAGCGCGTCCCGCAAACATCGCCCAATGGCGGCATGTTGTTTGGACCGACGCCCAACTCGTATTTCACGCGCGACCCGGCCGTCGTTGTGCGCGAATCGGTCATCTCCTGCAAGATGCATTATGTGCGGCGGCTTCGCGAGACGATCGTCACCCGTTCGATCCTTGAACATCATCCAAAATTCGCTGGGCACAACATCACTTACGGCGGGTCAAACTCGCCAACCGAAGACCGACCGTTCACGATCGAAGGCGGCGATATCATCATTCTCAACGAAGAGGCGGTGCTGGTTGGCGTCAGCGAGCGTACGCGATCTGAAACGATCGAAGTCCTCGCGCAAAAAGCGTTTGACGTCGGAAAAGTCAAACGCTTCTATGAAATACCGATTCCCTCCGAACGATTGTTCATGCATCTCGACACGGTGTTTACAATTGTCGATCATGCAACGGTCGTGTGGTACCCCGGCGTCATGGAAGGCATCAAGTCGATCATGAAATTTGAGAGCGGGTCGCCCGGCGAAGTCGTTCGCAAAACCGAACCGCGCAACCTTCCCAAAATTCTCAGCGACGAATTCGGAAAGGAAGTCACAATTATTGAGACAGCCGGTGGTGATGAGCACTATGCATCGCGGGAGCAGCGCACCGACGGTACCAATGTGTTCGCCGTTGGACCGCGCAAGGTGATCGGTTACGATCGCAATGAGCGCACCATCGCCGCCCTTAACAAAGCCGGCATCGAGTGTCTGAACATTCAGGGTTCGGAATTGGTGCGCGGGCTGGGTGGCCCCCGCTGCATGACCATGCCGCTGCGACGCAAGCACATCTGACGTCTGTCGAAGGTTCGTTACTGCCGCGCCGTTTCATTCACACTATTTTGTTTCACTCAAAATTCTGTTTCACTCAACCGGGGCAGGCGCAAAAAAGTAGGCCCGGTGGGGTGACCGGGCCTTGGGGTTCCATCCATTGGGGGGAACGGATGGAGTATGAGATTTTGAATATATTCAATCCATTTTAAAGGCGCAAAACGCTCGCCTTCGACATTTTCGCAGAACGCAACCATCTATTCAAAGTACAGGCTATTCAAACGCAGCCAATTCAATCGCCGCTTTGCCAATTTTTTGCCACCCTGCAGGATATGGGCTCGCTCTTTACCCGACCACTGGATCTGACTTGGCCATTCTAGTTGATTGAATCACACCGTTACCAGCCAAAAATCTGGTGTTTGCCGATTGCGGTTAGGTCATTTGGCAAAAGAGATTACGCGCCTGGGAAACCCAAAAGACCAAGGTCCACCAAAGTCCCCATTGGTTGGCTCCGTCTGGTTGGCCCCCTCTGGTTGGCAGAGTCGAATTAATTCATCGGGCTGGTTTGGACTTTCGGGAGAATCTTCTGACGCGTTTGTCAGTGACCACCATCGAAACGGGACGATCCAACGGTTCGGCAGGAACTTCCTCAAGCACCTGTTCCTCAAATGCGAATCCGCAAGTCACGCCGTTGAACTCTGGATGGGCGAGGAATCGGTCATAGAAACCGCGTCCGCGTCCGAGCCGATCGCCCTTCTTGTCAAACGCAAGTCCCGGAACGATCACCAGGTCAATCAGCGAGATGGGAATCGGCGGACCCGACACAGGTTCGCGCAGACCCATCGACGTTTCAACCAGATCGCTGGTGAGCGATCGGATTTCGGTGGGCATCATCCGTCGCTGCTCCCAACTGATGCGCGGAGCCAGCACCCGTTTATGATCTTGCCAGGCGCGAAGGACAACGCCGGTCGTGTCGATCTCTGTCGGGAGAGAAAGAAAAACCATGATGATCTGCGCGCGATTGTACTCAGAACACCCCGTCAGGTGATCCATCGCGAGCGCTGATTTTTCCGCCATTTCAGCATGGGGCATGGAATCCAGCATTCGACGTACCTGTTGCCGAAGCTCTTTCTTCACGTCCAATCCGCTCCTTCTTATCCCATGAATCAAGACTGCATCGCATCTAAGACACGCGATGTTTCCTATCGGCGCGACCGCATCGATCGCGTGAGTTCCTGGCCATGACAACCGCGTTCGCGTCGCTTCAGCCGCCACTTGCCGGTAACGTCAGTCTATCAGGCCACCGGACTGCAATCGCGGATCTCGATCCGAATCGACCACCGACATTCCAGAATTCCCAATAAGAATCGAAATGGGCCATTAATTCAATTGCTGACTCAAACTTCTCTAAAGATTATCGGAGCGTGCAATTCGTTTGCCAAGGCCCCATAACACCGTTCGCCGACCAGCCGATTTGATACGCTTTTTGATCTTAGCAGCATGCCGAACCTTCGATGGTCGAAGAACGTTAAAGAGACCAGCCAATCGATTGCAACACGTTGGTGAGTCTCGAATAATAAGGCAAGTGTGAGGGGTAATGATTAAAAAACCCCACGCTAATTTGCGGCAAATCTACTTTTTTCAGGATGGCCAATATGTGCGGGATTATCGGATACGTCGGCGGCAAGGAAGCGCTCCCGGTTTTGCTGGAAGGTCTCAAACGGCTCGAATACCGCGGATACGACTCAGCCGGCGTCGCCATTCACCGACACGGTAAAATCATCACGCGAAAATCTGCGGGTCGAGTCTCTGCGCTGGAACACATCATCGCCGAGTCCGATGGCGAGTCGATGGTTGGACACAGCGGTATCGCTCACACGCGCTGGGCCACGCACGGTGCGCCAAACGACACCAATGCCCACCCGCACTGCAGCGCCGACGGCTCACTTGCTGTCGTCCACAATGGCATCATCGAAAACTATCGCTCGCTTCGAACCTTCCTCGAACAAAAGGGCGTCATTTTCAAATCTGAAACCGACACCGAAACCATCGCGCACCTCATTGATTATCATTACAAAGACGATCTGCAGAAGGCTGTTCGCACCGCCCTTCTCGATGTCCAGGGAACCTATGGCATGGTGGCGATGTCGTCGAAGGAACCCGGTGTGCTGGTTGCAGCCCGTAAGGGCAGCCCGCTGATCGTCGGCGTGGGTAAGGACGAATATGTTATTGCGTCTGATGCTGCGGCTGTTCTGGAACATACGTCGCAGGTGATTTACCTCGACGACAACGAGATGGCCCGCATTTCTCCGGAAGGTTTCCGCACAACGACGCTCGACGACATTCCGATCACCAAAGACGTTGAAGAAGTCGAATGGACGCTCGATCAGATCGAATTGGGCGGACACGAATACTTCATGGAGAAGGAAATCTTCGAGCAGCCCCGAATGCTCGAACTCTGCATGAAAGGCCGCGTCGATATTCGCGAAGGCGCTGTTTACCTCGGAGGTATCAGCGACTTTGCGCGCGAACTCGTCCGCGCCAAACGCTTCATCCTGGTCGGTTGCGGTACAGCTTGGCATGCAGCCCTGGTCGGTGAATACCTTCTTGAAGACCTCGTCCGCACACCTGCAGAAACCGAATATGCCAGCGAGTTTCGATATCGCAATCCCATCATCAACGATGGAACGATGGTGCTGGTCGTTTCTCAGAGCGGCGAAACGAGTGATACGTTGGCAGCGCTTTCGGAAGCCAAACAGCGCGGCGCCACCTCGTTGGGCATCGTCAATGTCGTTGGATCTTCGATCGCCCGTGAAACAGATGCGGGCATCTATCTCCACGTCGGGCCCGAAACCGGAGTCGCCAGCACCAAGGCTTTCACGGGTCAGGTGATGGTGATGACGCTATTGACTTTGTTCCTCGCTCGACGTCGTCATATGTCGCAGCGGGCGCTGGATCACTTCCTAGACGAACTGACCAAGATTCCCGGTCACATTGAAACGATCTTGGCACAGAACGACACGATCAAAGAGGTGGCCCAGGCAAACATTGATAAAGAGAACTGGTTGTATCTCGGCCGCGGTTACAACTATCCCGTCGCGCTCGAAGGCGCACTGAAGCTTAAGGAAATCAGCTACATTCATGCCGAAGGCTTGCCCGCCGCAGAAATGAAACATGGCCCCATCGCGCTGATTTCAGATGGCATGCCCGTCGTCTTCATCGCAACCAAGGGCTCGCAGTACAGCAAGATTCTCAGCAACATCGAGGAGGTTCGCTCGCGCGGCGGACACGTCATCGCAGTCGCCACCGAAGGCGACACGCAGGTTCCATTGCTCGCCCAACACGTCATCTTCGTGCCAGATACGCCGGAACCACTGCAACCGCTGTTGACTGTGATCCCGTTGCAACTACTCGCGTATCACGCTGCCGTCCTGCGCGGTTGCAATGTGGACAAGCCGCGTAACCTTGCCAAGAGCGTGACGGTCGAATAGTGCATTCTCACGGCTAGCTTTGCGAGTGCCAGATCGTCACTCCCGCGAACGCGGGAGTCCAGAACGGGCGATGAGCAACGTGCGGGACTTGGATTCCCGCTTTCGCGGGAATGACGGTGTTTTCGCTGGAATGACAGTGGAGCGCAACCTGCAACATGATGCGTGGGCCTACAATAATCCCGATTCAAACAGCGAAAAATTCAAAGTCCGCTGCGCGTGTTCTATTCACGCCGCATCGATAGCGGTGCGCTTGACGTGTGGCTGAACAATCTTCAGCGTGCTTCGAGCAATCGTTGAAATCGCAATTCGTGACTATCCGGAGCCATATTCTCGGACGCAGAATTGAAATTCGCGCGTTCGACTGGCCACATTCGGTTCAGTCTTAATTGTAAACTTCTAATCAGACGCCGGGTCGCGCACCAGCACTCGTCGCCCCCCGCAAAAACCTTGGACAAGAAAACCAAATCGGTCGATGGCATCTTCGCGTCAATGTGCGCGCAGAACATCGCGAAGGGAAATACCCCATGCTTAAACGAGTCCGGGAAAATAGCGTCATGGTGCTCGTAGCGTTTGCGCTGAGTATCACCGTTACCAGCCCAAGTGCGTTCGCCCAATTCGGAACCGACGCCTCGCGCGGATCGCTTGAATTTCTGAACATCGACGCCACCAGCGACGACGGAAACGATCAACAACCCTGCATCGCCACCGACCGCAATGGCCACTGGGTGGCTGTCTGGCAGACCGACGGCGCCAGCAGCACCGAAGGCGACCCACGCGTCGAAATTCGATGGGCGATCAGTTCAAACGGAGGTCGCACCTGGAGTACGCCCGCCACCCTGCTGACCGCAGGACGCAATTCGGGTGACGACGATGTGTCGCCCGTTCTTGCCACGGACGGTAAGGGGAACTGGGTCGTTGCATGGGTTTCACCACTCAGCGGTTCGTTGGTTCATGGCGGTGTCGAAAGCGACGTCCTCGCAGTGCGAAGTAGAAACAACGGTCAAACGTGGAGCGAACCGGTTCGCATCGCCACGCCGCCGCAAGACATCGCCGAAGGTGCAGTCCCGCCAACGGATCAGGACATCGCCCTTGCGACTGATGGCGACGTTTGGATGCTCGTCTGGACCTCGACGCGCGACATCGGTGGTGGTGGCGGATCGCATGCGGTCAATGACTCGGTTATCTTGACGTCGCAAAGTCTGGATGGTGGTGCCACTTGGACGGCGGCAGGTTCGTTCACGCGCTATGATGGCACGGGCGACATCACGCCCGCGCTTGCCGCCAATCGCGACGGTCAGTGGATTGTCAGTTGGTCGGCGGCTGGCAAAATCGTTTTCGCAGAAAGCATTGACGGCGGATTGACGTTTTCAGAATCTGCCGAAATCTCCGATGGCTCCGGAGCATCCAACCCCATGATCGCATTCGGTTCGCCGCTCGGTTCATCGACGGCAAAAACGCACGGCGATGCGACGCTCGATGGCCTGTGGATGGTCACCTATGCCGACGCGGGCGAAGTTTACGTCGCTCACTCGGGAAACGCTTCATTAGATGAAGAATCCTTGCGCAGTTGGTCAACGCCAACCCGCATCGACGTCGGCGTTAATCCGTACATCGCTGCCGGCATGAACAACTCGTGGATCGTGGGATTTGAACAGACGGGAATCCTCGGTGACGACATCGACATTCTAGCTGCCCAGAGTCGCAACGGCGGAGTTTCATGGGACGAACCCGAACCGCTCAACGATGATGCCAACGAAGACACCGCAGAAGATCTGGGCGTTCAATTAGCCACCGACGGAGAAGGAAGCTGGTTGGCAGTGTGGTACTCAGGCAATCAAGCCAAGAGTGCGGGTGACGACGAGGACGTATACGTCCTGCCGTTTGCACTATCACCCGATTGCGACGGCGATGGCATCGGCGATGCCGAGCAATCGCGCTTTGGCGATTGTGACGGTGACGGCATCCCGGACGATTGCGACGATGATGCATGCCCAGCCGGCAGCAATGGCAACGGAAGCAGCAACGGCGGATCAGCTGGTGGTGTTGGCTGCGGGGCAGGTGCCGTCGGGATGATTCCGCTGATGATGCTGGGCCTCGGATCACTTGGAGCAGCGTCGCGTCGCCGATTGCGACTGAAATAACAGTCACGATGCCAATCGAACGCGTGCCCGATTCCCCAACGATCGAAATGGACTGGACGCCGCGCCGATTTGCGGGCATTATTCCGGCATGATGCAAACGAAAAATCCGAGCCGGAACAGAACTCCGCTATCGTCCTTCGCCATTCGCGCCGCGATCCTCGGCTGCGGTTTTGCTGCGATGTTGAATTCGGGCTGCGTACGAAGGACCCTGACCATCAACACCGAGCCGCAAGGTGCGTTGGTCTGGCTAAACGATGAAGAGGTTGGCCGCTCGCCAGTATCGACAGATTTTGTCTGGTACGGCGATTACGACGTGGTCGCCCGCCTCGACGGATACGAAACCCTAAAGACCCACCATTTCATCAAATCCCCCTGGTATCAAAAACCAGGCATCGACTTCTTCTCAGAGATTCTGTACCCAGGAAAGATTCACGACCAGCGGTCGGTCGATTTTGCATTAGAGCCGGCAGTGACACCCGATCGAAGTGAGCTGCTCGAACGAGCATCAGAGTTTCGAGAGCGATCGCTATTCGACGAACAGTAGGCGCTTAAGTCCTCGGGTTGGCCGCGCTATTCAGCAGATCGTACGCCGCTGGCGAAGTTTATGGATGCTGTTCCGTTGTGGTGGGCTTTCCATGCAAGTCCCGCCGCCCCAATCACACCGGCATTTCCGCCCAGTTCTGATAGAACGATGCGGGGTGCGTCGTCGAAAATCTTCCACGATTGCGCCGCGAAGTGCTGCCGAACCCGTCCCAACAAGAAATCGCCCGACTTGCTCATGCCACCTGCGAGCACCAGGATTTCGGGGTTGACGGTGTGTTGAATGTTGACGCACGCGAGGGCGATGTAGCGGCAGGCTTCGTCCCAGATGGTGTCGGCTAACGAGTCACCCGCGAGTGCCGCTTCCGCTATGGCCTGCGAATCGAACGCACCATTGGCTTTGAGCACGGGTCCGAGCGAACTTTTGGAACCTTTGCGAATCTGCTCGATCGCGTACTTGGCAATGTTGCCGGGCGATGCGTATTGCTCAAGGCAGCCGCGTTGGCCACAAGTGCACGGGCGTCCGTCGAGTTCGACAATGGTGTGTCCAAACTCGGCGGCATTTTGAAAATGCCCTCGCAGAATTTCGCCATCGATTATCGAACCCGCGCCAATGCCCGTGCCCAACGTCAAGGTCACCAGGTCGCCTGCCCCCTTGCCCGCCCCAACCCAATGCTCCGCGTAGGCAGCAGCGTTGGCATCGTTTTCAAGCTGGACGGGAAGTTCGGATTTCTCTTGAAGCCACTGACGGATCGGGACATCCTGCCAGCCCGGCAGGTTGGCTGACCGATGGATCATGCCTTCACGAAGTCGGAGCGGGCCGGGTGCACCAATGCCCAGACCGACAACATCATTGATAGGCACCGAATGCTTCTCGATGAGTTGCCTGACTGATTCGGCCATTTCACTGACGACATTTTCAGCGCCACGCTGGGCGTCTGTTCGCCGACTGGCCATGCCGACAACGGCACCGTCATCGGTAATCAGTGCCGTCACAATATTGGTGCCACCGAGGTCAATTCCGACGGCGATCTGATTCGACATAATAGACTCTGATTACAACGGGTCGCCACGAAGGCGCTGTGAATACTCGCAATATGGCGATGCCAAAAAGGGACAAGCACGCAACTGTAAATTGTACAGACAATTCCGCCCATTCTACAAATGTTTAGTGGACCCGTCTAATGACCAATTCGATGAGTCGGAGTCAAAGTAGAAACGAAATGAATCTGTTTCATTCGATATGGATCGTCAAATTCGCTGACGCTGCAAATGCTGGACATGAACGATCAAATGGGCGTCAATACCGCTTGATCATCGCCTAAGAATCCCCTAATTGCTACAATCCCGACGATGAACGATCAGGATCGCGTGACAGCCCTTAGAGAACTGATCGGAAGGTTTCCGACGACGCCCGGCGTGTACCTGATGAAGGACACCGAAGGCAAGGTCCTATATATCGGAAAAGCCAAGGATCTGCGGTCCCGGGTCATGAGCTATTTTCAGCCGTCGGCTGACCTGCTTTCAACCCGTGGCCCGGATATTGCCAACATGGCCACCCGCGTCGCCGACATCGACTTTCTCGACTGCGAGACGGAAGTGGATGCCATCCTGAAGGAAGCGCGGCTCATCAAGGACATTCAGCCGCCCCACAATGCACAACTCAAAGATGACAAAACGTTCCCTTATTTGGAGATTACCACGGGCGATGATTTTCCTGGCGTGTTTGTGACGAGAACCCCGCGGGCCAAGGGCAGCAAACTATACGGTCCGTTTACCAGTTCGAGCGCGATTCGCGATGCGGTCAACACGCTTCAAAAAGTTTTCAAATTCCGAACCTGCGAACTCGACATTCGCGCCGATGACGAATCGCGCCGATTCTTTCGGCCATGCTTGCTGCACGCGATCAATCAATGCACCGCACCCTGCGCCGATTTGATAAGTCGCGATGCCTACCGCAAAGACATCGATCGGTTAAAGAATTTATTGAAATCGAAACGCTCGGTGCTGATTCGCCAGATGACCAAGGAGATGGAAACGGCGTCTTCTGAAACGCGCTACGAAGAAGCGGCCGTCATTCGCGATCGCATCAAATCCATCCAGGCGCTTTCCGACTCGGGCGATACCGATCGCGACCGGCAGATCGAAGCTTTTTATGTCGATCCGGCGAAGGGTCTCGACAAGCTTGCGGACCTGCTTAATCTCGAACAACGGCCGCGAAGTATCGAAGGCATCGACATCGCCAATCTTCAAGGCGAGCAATCTGTAGGGTCGCTGGTGTGTTTTATCGATGGCAAGCCATTCAAAGCTGGATACAAGCGGTTTCAGATCAAGACCGTGCAGGGCCAAGATGACTATGCGATGATCCGCGAAGTCATTTTAAGGCGTTATCGATACGCGTCGGCGGGCGAGGAATTGTATCCCGATATCATTTTGATCGACGGCGGACTTGGCCAACTTCATTCGGCGCAGGAAGCGTTCGGCGAGTTGGACCTCAAACCGGCGATGGTGCTGTCGCTTGCGAAGAAGGAAGAACTCGTTTATGTGCAGGCGCAGAGCGCTCCGATACGGATGGCCCGAAACAATGATGCGCTCCGGTTGTTGCAAAGCGTTCGCGATGAAGCGCATCGGTTTGCCCAGCATTATCATCATATTCTGCGGCGCAAGAAGACGTTTGATGAAGACATCAAGAGCGGAAAGCGGCCACCGCCAAGGTCGCGAAAGTCGTCCGGCTAGTCTGTATAGATGTTCAAATATCGACATCATTTGAAGACCATTGGTCGATTGGAAACGGACCATGAGTGATAAAGAGCAAGCGAAGATCGAAAAGAAGTTGGCCAAGGCGGTAGTCAAAGAAGAAAAAGCGCGCGCCAAGGCAAGCCAGCCACACACTGCGAAACCCGTCAACGTGGCACCGTCATCAACCTCACCCACCCCGGCAGAACGTTCAGCCGCCGCAGCAGAGCGTCAGGTTCGACTCCAATCCTATCGTGTGTGGTTTGCGGCGTTGGGGGTCATCATCGCGATTGCGACGCTGCTTATCACGCTGAAGCCTTGGAGATAAGTTAGTTCGCCGTCGATCGTTACGGTTCTGAAAATTGAACCTGCTCGCTAAAATCCTCCGGTGTCAGCCGATACAAATCGCCCTTCTCTGACATGGCGATCACATCGTTACCGAAGAAACAAACGGACTCTATCGCACCCTTCTTCAGCGGATAGCGCACTGTTCGTTTGTTTGAAAGCGTGATCAAGCTATCGTCGCCCCGCTCAAACTCCAAGACGTTTATCGCAGAATAACTACTCACCACCAGATGCTTCCCGTCACTTGAAACATCCGCACCCGTCGGAAACGCCAATCGCGGGTCCGCCACTTGATCAAGCCGCATCTGCCCATCACGAAATTCGGTCAATCGATAGACCACCGCTTTAGTTGGAATAAGGTTGGCCATCACATAAAGGGATTGCCCGTCCCAGAACAACGCCTCGCAGTCGAATCGCTCTTTGTCGAGGTACTTGAAACGCCAGCGTTTGGACGCGGTGATTGCTTCAGTCGGAGGGTTGTGCGGGTCGGGTTCGGGAATCTTATAGACGTATCTCGCGGGAAACATGGCGTGGTTGTTGCCAATGTCACCGACGTAGAGGTTTCCCTGGTCGTCGATGCAGATGTCTTCCCAATCTGTGTTGGGCGCTTTGCTCACCATGACCTCGGCGAGCACGCGACCCTCGACATCGATCGCGATGAGTTTGGGATCGTTGCCAGAATCACCGTGCGTCCAGAATACGCCGGGATATTGGCGACTCGCGACAATGCCCGATGTTTCGTGAAGACGCGTGGCATCGGCAGTGGCATTGGGAATCCACTTGCGCGGCGCGTTGGGTTCGCTTCTGGTGACGTCAGAATCCGCCGGCGTCGATCCGTTTTCGGATTGACCCCATGTCGGTGAAGCCCCAAACACGCAAAATGCCACAACACAAAGAATATGTTCGAATCGAGTGCGCTTCATGATCCTAACTACGCACAAGATCGGACTTCGGTTCACTTCTGGTTTCATCCCCCGACGTTACATGACGGCGAAGTAGTTGTCGACCGCCGCTTCAAAGGCCTCCTTGGTCATCTTCACTTCGCACTCGTTGTACGCCGCGATGTTGATGATCTGCAACAGCAGGTCACGCGGATGGCAGCAGCGTAGTGGCCGATTGCACTGGACGTAGTGCCGCTCGATCAAGTCATCGATGACCTCCTGTACATATTCGATGTTGAACAGGTCAGCCGTATACTTCATGAGTTCGACATATTGCTCGACGGGCGGGTCCATGACATTGACTTTGTACGGAATTCGCCGCAAGAACGCATCGTCAACGAGTTCGCGTGGTTCGAGGTTCGTCGAGAAAATAATGAGCTGATCGAACGGCACCTGAATCTTCGTACCCGTCGAAAGCGACAGGTAATCGAATCGTTTTTCGAGCGGAACGATCCAGCGGTTGAGCAGGTCCACCGGAGGCATGCGCTGGCGGCCAAAGTCGTCGATCACCAACGTTCCACAGTTGCTCTTGAGTTGCACCGACGGTTCGGTGATTTTTGTAAACGGGTTGAATTGCAGTTCGAGCGATTCCATCGTCAATTCACCACCGACGATAATGGTTGGCCGTTCGATCTTGATCCAGCGCGGATCGTAGACCTCACCCTTTAGAACCGACGGGCCATTCGAGTTGACGGCAATGTGACTTTGCGGGTCGTAGAATTTGATGATTTCGCCATCGATGTAGATCGCGTGCGGAATCCAGATATGCGTTCCGAAGCAACGGGTGATGCGTTCCGCCATCGTGGTCTTGCCGTTACCGGGCGCACCATACAAGAACAAACCGCGACCCGAGTTGATCGCCGGCCCCAATCGCCGCTGCATTGATTCTGGAACCACCACGTCGGAGAACGCGGTTCTTACTTCTTTGATACCGGGCTTTTCCGAATTGATGGATTGAGCCGAAACGGATTCGACGTAGTACTCGAAGGGCACCGGAGCGGCACCGACGTACATGCTTTCATCGAGCAGTTTGCGCGCCCGGTCGCGACCGCCTTCTGACAGGGCGTATTGAAAGTCGCCCATCGTCGCGCTGTCTTTGTAGTACGCCTGTTGCCCGTTCTTAAGCGACTGGAGCACATCGAGCACCGGCTTGGGAGGAAGCGCGAGCGCTTTGGCAACGTTGCGACCTGTTTGTTCACCTGCCGTAAACAGGTATTTAACGATCAACGCTTCGAGCAGCGTTTGAGGCAGACCAGTCTCGCGCCATTCTTCAATCGCCGGTGGGTAAAAGCGCTGAACGCTTGATGGTTCCCGTGTGGATTCAACCGTCGGCTGCGAAGGTCTTACCGGTGGACTTGCCACTTGCATATGTCGTCTCCCAATTCAGATCGTTGTCGATCGAGTGGCGCTGTTTTCCGTGGACTAATATGGCCCGATCGACACAGTGTCCGGACAAAAAGTGCCCCGACAAACAGCTTCTGCTAATTCGGATATCGTCGCCTGATCGCGATCTCTTTTGGCGATAAACGACGCGAACGAAGTGTGCAATATGAATGACACGAATGCCAAGTTTTGCGGGGTGTCATAACCGTTTCTGAGTCGGCGATTTTTCGGACGTGGTAAAACCTTCGGCGCGTAGGGTGGGCCGTGCCCACCATGTCTTTGCCATTCAATCGGCGGTGGGCACGGCCCACCCTACGAATCGATCAACCCATTGGGTCGTTTCGTCAGAATTGCATTGCGTCCAATAACGTTTGTTTGTCGGCTGCGATGGCGTTCGTCGCGTTGGCGGAATCATTTCTGCGCAGAATCGGCGCGGCCAACTCGCCATATAGCGATAGGTGGGCCAGATAAGCGTGAACATCCAGTGCGCCCTGTCCGAGCGGTACTTCCATACCTGCGTGCTCAGGCGTACCGACTTGTGAGTCGCGAACATATGCCAATGCCAACCGGTCTCCGGTCGCGCTCATCGCGGCCACAGGATCGATGCCAGCTGATATCAACTCGCCCGGGTCGATGGCGATTTGCAATCCGGGATTTGCGATTTCCCCGACCAGTGTAGGTAATGCATCCGCACCGCCGAATCGTGAATGGATGGCCAGCGTTGTACCGAAGCGCTCGGCGAATTGCGATACTTCTTTAAGCGCTGCCAGCACGGACGCTCGGTCGCCTTCATTGATCGACCCCAATGGACCGAGTCCCTTCGAAAGCATCGGCACGCGCATGTCTGCCGCCAGTCGGATGGCATCTTTGGTGGATTCAATCGCGCGTTCCAACGTGGACACGTTGGTCAAGTCGGCGAATTTGGAATTGTGCGACAGTGCAGAAAAAGCCATGTTCCCGCTGCGCACGAGTCGCGCAAGATGACGCCGCCCGGTTTCGCCCAATTCGCTCGGATTTACCTCCTGCGAGTCTGCGGCGATTTCGGCGGCTGCGAAGCCCATCTTGGCGGCGCGTTGTATTCCAGACTTAACGCCCGCTTTCAAATCATCGACACGTACACCGATTGCTTGACGCGATGGTTCAGACACGTTCGACCCTTTGCCAAAAGAAAAACCGGCTGCCCACATGGACGAACCGGTTGGTCATCGTACTGAATCATTTGCGGATGTAAAAACTGCTCTGTGTTATTGAGCCGACTTCGCCGAACTGCGGTTGGCATCGGCGGCTTGCACCAACACGCCAATCGCGGTTGGAACGAGCAAGAAGAATCCAATCATGAACGGACTTTCTGCCGTCATGGATCTGAAGAATGAGTGCAGCCAGGTCACCTCGCGCACCATGATCGACGCACCGGAGATGAACAACACCCCGCCCTCAAACGAAGTAACGATGGCGATGACCCGGTTGCGATTGGCAAATGCCCATGAACCGCATCCCGCGAATCCCAGGAACGCTCCCAACCACATGAACGGACCGGTCATTCGGAAAACCTCGAGGATCATCATGGTGATCGCCCCGCCAATGATCCCCGCCAGCGCCACCGACGCAAATTGCGACAGCAGGTATCCGGCAATCATCAAAACGACTGCACCACCTCCAAACCACGTCAGGTTGAATGCCATCTCGCCCGATACCGTTTGGCCAATCAGTCCGCCCACAACGCCGAAGCTCAACAGCGCAACTGCTGGCCAAAGTCTCCAACCCGCATACACAAGCGCACCGCCGGCTAAACAAAGCGGAACACCTACCACGGCGTCGAGACTGCGCAGCAACGTCATCCATTCTTGAGCCATATAGAACACGATTTGGTCCCCTTGTTGTGATCGAGAAACTCAGCGCTACCAGCGTACGATGCGGAGTTTGCAGGAGCAAAATGCCGGCGCATGGTCGGCCCGTGATCAATTATCGGACGATTTCTTGGCCCATCGCATCGATGAAATCAGTGCGTTAAGAGAGCCAATTCGTGTAATTGTGGAGATGTAACACCACAACAAACTCGATCGCAATTTGAAGTGACGCGCGTTATTCGGACGCCGCAGTTTCCTTGCGGGTCAGGGCGGTTTGCAATGCAATCGAAACGACGAAGAACGACAGGATCGCCAAACCCGACATGCCTGGTCGGTCGCGCGTGGCTTGCAGCATGTCCATCCCCATGCCATTGCCCAGCACATAGATGCCGCCCGAGATCAAAAGCGTTCCGAAGGCAGCCGTGAATAGAATCAACGTGAGCCGGCTTAACAAGAGTCCGAGGAGCAGACCAACCAATCCGGCACCGACGCCCCATCCGACAGTATTAAGCCGAAGCGAAGGTTCCTGGTCCGACAGGTATTTCCAGAACTGGTGGCCATAGGCGTCGAGTTTGTCCCAACCTGATTCTAGCGCATTGGCTGATGGGCCGGGTTGAAAGTCATGGACTTCTTCAACCGAATGTGATTTGCGTTGCAGATCATCGAAATCGGAAAGATGCGGGAACGCCAACTGCGACGATACCACTCCCAGCGCCACCGACGACAGGAACGCACCGGCAAGCAGCCCAACCCAGAATCGATACAACGAAAAACCAACACCGCCCAGAGCCAACCCGCCACCGAGCGCGGAGATGGGTGACGAAAATCCGAGGGCCTTACCGAGACTCAATCCGAAAACCATGCCTGCAGAAGCGAAAATAATCGTGATGCCCCATCGTGCCAGCTTCGCGCCGAGCACGCACACGCCCACTCCGAAGACGATGGCAACGATCGCAGCCGGGAACTGGGTGGCCATCACTTCACTGGGAAGATGCTGTCTGAAAACGTCAAACAGCTTTGCGGCGTAGTCGGCGTATTGGTTCATGGCGTTTCGTTCCGAGAATGTAGCCGGTGCAACTCAAACTGAGCGGCGCTATCTTGCGTATTCATCAACTACCGCGATTCGGTCTATGCGATCTATTATACATCACAACGTTTTGAACTTCTAAGTTCAACTCTCGCTGGGCCTTGCGAGAATGCGATCGGGATAGACGGACACGTCGATCACACCGCGATTGGCATCCACACGACCATATTGGTGGAAGTTTCTGCGAAGCAGTTTGACTTTTTGCTCCAACGTGTTTTCTTCGATTTCTTCACCCGGTGCAGAGCCCCAGATGATTCGGCTGCCAACGCGATCGGTGGCCAATTCAATATGTGCAGCGCGGCGATCCTGACGACCGTGATAGTTGCTGACGGAAACGCCTGTGATCTGACTGGCGAATCGTTCGTTTTCAAAGATGTGGACAAGGTCCAGACCTGCACGAAGCTCTGGTGCGTCCCATCGCTGCCCCGGGTCGGGAGGTGGCGTGCCCACGCCTTCGATCGCCAACAGGTCCATGTCTCGGGCATAACGACCGGGAAGAAGCACGCCTTCCTCGTCAACGAGCAGCATGCCACCGGTGGTTCGCACCATTGCAACGGGGCTGCGATAGCTGCAATCGATTTCGACACGACCGTCGCTGAACCGATGCACTCGATTGACATTCTTAACCCACGCGACATCGCCCAGGCGCTGTGCCAACTCTCCGCAGAGTTTGTCGCCCATCCACGGTTCATGTTCAAATTCGGCGACAACGTTTGCGAAAACACCCTGCAAATGATCGGGCAAAGCGGCGAATTCTATTCGCGCCGGTTTTTGATTGTTGATGTGCGAATAGACGTAACGCTCCAGTTGACGCATGCCCATCGCGATCGCGCTGAGGAGCAAGACCATCAGCACGCATCCGACCACAGGCCGACGCCAACGGTGAATGAATTCGTTCTCCTGAAACGATTCGATCCATCGACGCACGGGGGATGTTTTTTTCTTCTTGCGTTTGGCCATGTTGATTACCAGTGTCGCTCGTTGCGAATCAGTGACTCGTTCGCTGCATCGCCAATTCGACAATCGACTGGCACAGATCGTCAAATGCCATTCCAGAGTGTGCGGCGGCTTTGGGCAGCAGCGAGTGCGACGTAAAGCCTGGAATGGTGTTCAGTTCGAGGATGTATGGCTCATGCGTGACTTCGTCGACCATCCAATCCACGCGGCAGAAGTCGCGACAACCCAACGCATTCGCAGCTTTGACACTCATCGCTTGCATGCGCGAAAGCAAGTCCGCAGGCAGATCGATTTCAAGGTTGTATTCGGTGGCATCGTCGATGTATTTTGCTTCGTAGTCATAAAATTCGCGCGATGTGCTGATCTGAATGGGCGGCAGCGCCTCTTGACCGAGGATGCCAACGGTCAATTCGGGCCCATCTACCAATTCTTCAACCAACGCGGTGCCATATTTGCGCACGACGCTGCTTAGGGCGTCTTCAAAACGATCGCCTTCATGCACGATAAACACGTCGATGCTGCTGCCTGATGACACTGGCTTGACGACCACGGGCAAGCGCCAACGTCTGACAACTTCGCTGATGGTCCCTTTGCGGGCAATGTCGAAGCGAGGTGTTGGCAGACCTGCACCAATTAGTGCGCCTTTGGTCCGGACCTTATCCATCACCAATGCACTTGCCGCCGAACCCGTTCCAGTATAACGCAGACCTCGGCGTTCCAATTCGGCTTGCAGTTTGCCGTCTTCCCCGAATTCACCGTGCAGGGCGACAAAAACCAAGTCTGCCGCCCTATCCAGCGGTGACATTTTGTCTGGTGAAATATCGCAAATGGACACGCGATGCCCCAAACGCGACAGCGCCGCACCAATGCAACGGCCACTCGCGAGGCTGACTTCGCGCTCGTCGCTTGGCCCCCCGGAAAGCAGCGTGATATCGAGGTGATTAACGCGTGTGGACTGATTGTGCGGGCCAATACGGACTGGCCGTGTTTCCCTTCTCATTGCTGACATCCCTTTCAGCGTTTTGTTCGCCTCCGCTCATCAGAGGCGTCTCTACCAGATTGCAATTTCGGTATCGAGCTGAATGCCGCAGTGCGCCTTAACCGCGCCTCGCACATGCTCGATGACTTCCAATACTTCCGAAGCACACGCCCCTTCATCGGCGACGATGAAATTGCCATGCACTTCAGACACACGGGCTTTCCCGCGCCCAAACCCTTTCAAGCCAGCCGCGTCGATCAACTGACCGGCTGAGTGACCTTCGGGGTTTTTGAACACACATCCCGCGCTGTGTGCCGCCAGCGGTTGCGACTCTTTTTTGAAACGCCAATTATCCTGAAAGCGTTTCTTCACGTCGGCTGCAGCCTCCTGCCGCAGCTTTAGTTCTGCTCCAATCACCAATCGAGCGCCCAGCGCCGAATGGCGATATGCAAATTTCAATTCCCGCGCATCACAATCGACGATGATGCCGTCGGCATCGATCAAGCGCACGCGCTGAACAACGTCGCCAATGCAACCGAATCGCCCGCCCGCATTCATCGCGATCGCCCCGCCGATGGTTCCGGGGATGCCGGCCAAGCACTCCAGCCCAGCCAACCCGTGATGCGAACAATCGCGCGAAAGCTGCATCAAATCGACGCCCGCACCAACCTTGGCGCGGGTGTCTTCTATTTCGACGCGGCAGAAATCCGGTCGCGAAAGCGATAGCACCAACCCGTCAACGCTGCCATCGCGAACCAGCAAGTTGGCCCCACCGCCCAGAACGCGAATGGGCGCAGCGGATTCTTTCGCCCATTTCAAAACGGCGCGAAGTTCCTCGACATCGTTCGGTGCGCAGAAGTTCTGCGCCGACCCGCCCAGCTTGAACCAGGTTCGGTCGGAAAGCGAAACGTCTTGCTGCAAAAGTTGTTTACACGCGACCGACAAGGTTGTCTGCCACCTTCCATACGTCGCCAGCCCCCATGGTCACCACGCAATCACCGTCGGAAACGTGCCCGTCGAGATGGGCCCACACATCGTCAAACGTCGGCAGGTATCGCGACTCGACACCGGCATGGGTCAGACGTTCGACCAAGTGCGACGAATCGGTGCGCTGCAAGTCTTCCTGGGAATCGCGAACGCTGTAAATATCGGGTATCAATACCACGTCGGCATCGGCAAACGCTCGTCCGAACCCTTCCATCAACTGATGCGTGCGCGACGCCTGATGGGGCTGAAACACAACCCACATGCGCTTCGGGGCATAGCGATGGCGCAACGCGTTTAGCGTGACTCGTATCTCTGTCGGGTGATGGGCATAATCATCGACGATCGTCGCACCTTTCCAAGTGCCACGGCATGTCATTCTTCGATGCACGCCTTCAAAGGTGGCCATCGCTTCGGCGATCGATTCAATCGAAGCACCGGCATGATGCGCCAGTGCAGCCGCCGCCAGCGCATTGCTGACGTTGTACTCACCGGCCATACTCACGCGGCAGTCCTCATAAACGTGCCCATCATGCATCAACGAAAACGTATACGAACCGCGCTCAGCGCGAAGATCGACCGCACGCCAATCGGCGCCGGCTGTAAACCCGAATGTTTGAACCTGACACTTCGCCCCCATCGCCAACCGAAGCGATAAGTCATCTTCAAAGTTGACCATGAGCAGACCGTCATCGGCGACGCTTTCGGCAAACGATTGAAACGTCGCGCAGATGTCATCGATATCCTTAAAACAATCGAGGTGGTCGGCTTCGATGTTTAGGATCGCCGCGCTGTGCGGATGCAGATGCAGAAATGACCGGTCATACTCGCAAGCTTCGACGACCAATCGGTCGCCCGACCCGACACCGCTGCTTCCACCAAGTTGGTCTGATATCGCCCCGACGACAAACGAAGGATCCATTCCACCGTGCTTGAGCATGTATGCCGTCAGCGCCGAAGTCGTACTCTTGCCGTGCGTTCCGGCGATGCAGACGCCCTTGTGCGACAGCGTCAATTCACCCAGCAACTCTGCGTAGGTCATCACCCGCATGCCTTTGCAGGTGGCTGCGACGATTTCCGGATTGCTATCGGGGACCGCTGCACTTCGCACGACCAAATCAACATCATCGCGAAGGTGGCTGGCGTCGTGCGAGATGTGTACCGTCGCACCCGATTGCACCAGCAAACCCGACCCGGTGAACGCATTCATATCCGAGCCGCTGACCGTCGCACCGGAATCAAGCAGCAGACGCGCGACGGCTGACATCCCGCATCCCCCGATTCCAACGAGGTGAAATCGCTTGCCCTTCAGCCGCCCTTTGGCCATTGGCTCTTCCAGTCGGTCCAGCGGTTCTATCCTGGATTGAATCTGCACGTTGTTATTCCGATCGTGAATAGGCCGCGTCGTTTGCGGTTCGGTTTCGTTTGAGTTCATCAAATTCGCTTGTGTTCACACGGATGCAACTTATCAGGTATCGACATAGCGACGCTATTTTCATCATCGCTGACTTTGAACGTTTTAAGGCCATTTGTGTCAAAATGGAACAACTGAGTTGTCCAGTCTTTCTGACAATTTCGCTCGCATCAAAACTCACAGAGGCCGGCCAACTCCAGCATGATCTTGCTTGCCCGCTGCGCTGCGTCTGTGATTTTGTGTTTGTGGGCTGACGCTTTGAACGTTGCGAGCGCGCGATCGTTTGATATTAGATCCAACAGCAAACCGCGAAGTCGGGCAGCCGTCTTCAATGGATCGTCTGAATCTTCACAGATTCGACCTGCACCGAGCGTCACCAACTCCATCGCGTTGACAGTCTGATGTTGATCTCGATGGTGCGGATATGGCAAAAAGATCGCTGGTACGCCAACGGCTCGAAGTTCTGCCAACGTCGATGCGCCTGCCCTCGAGATGACCAGATCGGCGATCGACATAAAGTCCGACATCGCTTCGGTATAAGCCAAGCACACGGCGTGGACTCGATGCGCAGCGTACTTGGTTTGCACCTTATCGAGATCGTCTTTGCCGGTTAGATGTACCACTTGCCATTTGCCATGCGCTCCCAAGTCCGAAGCCAATCGGCACATCGCATCGTTGATCGACCGGGCGGCCAGCGACGCTCCCGTTACCAGCAGCGTATTCTTATTCTGATCCAGACCGTATTCATCGCAAATCTTCCGGCGATTGGCTGAGGGCTTGCCAAAACCGCTTCGCACCGGACAGCCGACCACTTCGACCCGAACATCGTCGGGCAGATGCTGGCACGTCGATTCGAATTGAGCCAGCACACAATCGACCCGGTTGGCGAGCATTCGGTTGGCTCTGCCAGGGATGACATCCGGATTCAACAGGGCTGTCGGAATGCCCATTTTCGACGCCGTGCAGATGGCTGGGGCGCTTGCGAACGCCCCACTGCCCACCACGAGATCGGGACGATCGCTCTTGAAATCAATCGAAGCGGCTTTGGTTGACTTACGCCATGCCGAGTAGAACCCGGGCCAGCGCCATGGCTTCATGGTCAGCGGTGTGACTGACTGCGGCTGTAACGTCTCACCCGCTGCGGACAGAATCTCCTGATCGACCTTGCGGTTCGTGGCATAAAACGAAAAGCGCACATTGGGCAGCATCTCGCGCATCGCCGATGCGACGGCCAACGATGGATACAGATGCCCGCCCGTTCCACCGCCAGCAAAAACAATCCTTGCTGACCGTGTGCTCAACGGTTCGCGATCGGTCACTTCAATGTCTTCCGCAAGTGTGGTCATCCGGCGACCTCATCACCCGAAAACTCGTTTGCAGTATCGGGATAGTCTCGCGCTACCGATACCAACAGTCCCAGCGCGACTCCGAGAAACAATACGCCCGATCCACCGGCTGAGATCAGCGGTAGTGAAATTCCCTTCGTCGGTGCACAAACCGTAACCACCGCAATGTTGATAAGCGCTTGAAACACGAACATCGATGTTACACCGAATGCAAGCAAACGACCGTAAGTCGAATGGCTCAGGCGAACGGTTCGCCATCCGAACCACATCAGCAGCAGGAATAACGAAATCACAACCAGCGCACCGATCATTCCCGATTCTTCGCAAATCACGGAAAAAATAAAATCGCTGCGGGATTCGGGTAGGTAGCCATACTTCTGCACCCCGCTGCCCAGACCGCGGCCAAACAATCCGCCGGATGCGATCGTCACCAGCGATTGAACCGGATGATAGCCCGCCCCTTGCGGATCGGCCCATATGTTGCGAAATACCATCAAGCGCTCGACCCGGTATGGTCGTGACACCACCAAAAAAACGAGACCGGAAATGGCAGGAACCGCAAATATCAATAGGTGTCGCCACTTCGCCCCAGCGACGACAACCATCATCCCGCCAACCAGAGCGAGAAGCGCACCGGTGCCAAAGTCTTCTTTACCCACCAGCGACACGATGATGCCAATCGCCAGACATGCCGGGAGCAGACCTTTCCAAAACGATCGAATCCGATTCGCCGAACTTGAAAGGAACGCAGCCAGAAATACCACGAGCGCAAGTTTGGCGAGTTCGGACGGTTGAAATGAAAGCCCCAGCGAATCAGGTCCGAGCTGCATCCAGCGGCGAGCGCCTTTCCGCATCACGCCGATACCGGGAATCAAGACTGCTGCCAGGATTCCGACGGTGGCCAGATAGAACGCAAATGCCGGCTGAACCCACCCACCGGGTCGCCACACGAATAGTCGATGAAAACCATGTGCGACAATCAGTATGGCGACGAGACTGGAACCGCTGAAAATGGCTTGGCGACCAAAGAGACTCTTCCAAAACTGCCATGTGATGACCGGTTCGTCGAGATTCGCACCCGCCGACGCAACCATCACCACGCCAATCGTCAGCAAACAGGCGGCTGCGACAACAATGCCTGTGGCGTTCGATTCGTGTCGACGCTCGAGATTAAATGTCTGGTTGGAAATGAACTGAGACATTCGTACTCATCCGTGAGCCGAGCCCATTGACACATGAAACTGTCAACGGACGCATTTTGTGAGGAACCCGCTCGGTCTTGGCATCCTTGCCTTCAACCGAATTAATTTGGTCGATCGCTAGCGCAATTTGATCGTCGCCAATGCAGCGCCCGCAAACAAGGCGGCCATCAACCAAAAGCGAATGACCGTTTGCGTTTCGGTCCAGCCGGCCAAGTGAAAGTGATGGTGAATCGGGGCGCATCGAAACACGCGCTTGCCACCAGAATATTTGAAATATCCCACCTGGATCATGACTGAAAGGGCTTCTATCACAAACACGCCCCCAACGATGAACAGCATCAACTCCTGGCGAATCACGATGGCGACGTAACCGATCAAACCGCCCAATGGCAGCGATCCGGTGTCACCCATGAACACCTGAGCCGGATGACAATTATACCACAAAAACCCCAGCGTCGCACCCATAATCGCACCGCAGATCACTGCAAGTTCGCCGCTCTTGGGGATGTGCGGCATGAGCAATTTGCCCGCAAGGTCTGAATCGCCGGCAACGTAACTGAGCACCATAAATACCAGTGCTGTTAACGCCACACATCCCGACGCAAGTCCATCCATTCCGTCGGTCAGGTTGACCGCGTTTGATGTGAAGGCTGTGACCAATACGGTCACGATCATGAAAAGTATCGGCGTTAGAAAAAGACCTTGCTTATAAAATGGTACAGTCAAAACGCGAAACGCTTCGATCGGCTCTCCGGTTTCGGCGACGACAGCCAGGTTGTCTCGACCAAAGCTGTACACAAAATACCCGAGCAGTACGCCCAACCCGAATTGAAACAAGAGCTTCTCGTAACTCTTCAAACCATCACGGCCACCGTTGCGCCGGGCCAATGTCAATTTGATCCAGTCGTCTACTGCGCCCAACACCGACAACCACATGAGCCCAAACATGCCCATGAGCACATAAAAATTCTTGAAGTCGGCAAACAAAAGCGTGGCAAGCAGTATCGCCCCAACAATCATTACACCGCCCATCGTCGGGACGTTTTCTTTGTCCTTCATCAGTTTGTTGAGCGTGTCGTGATCGAATTCCGGTCGATCGCCAAGCTTGTAACGCATGAGCTGACGAATCCCGGCTTGCCCTGCCAGCGCGATGAGCAGAAAACAGAAGAGCGCTGCCAACCCACCGCGAAAGAGAGGGTTTTCGTAGGCGTAATGTTCGCCCTGAAGGATCGACCTGAAGAGGTAGTAAAGCACTGTTTCGTTTTATCTTTCGAATTCGCCTTGCGCGTTTATGTGGCTCGCAGCATCGACGGAACTTGTTTGGAGGTAAGCTGGCTGACGATTCGCTCAAGACCAGCAGACCGCGAGCCCTTGACCAGAATCGTATCGCCTTCCATCAGCAAACCCGGCAGTTTGGCACAGGCGTCATCGATGGTTTCAAACTCAAACACCTTTGTGCCGCTCGGTCCACCCTGGGCACCGCTGGCAACATTTCTCGCAAACTCACCCACCGCGATCAACACATCCACGCCCGATGTCGAAGCGTTTAAACCCAACTCGCGATGAAAGTCGCCAGCCGCTTCGCCCAGTTCGGCCATCGTGCCGGCGACAAATACGCGGCGATTCTTGGTTTCCGTTTTCAACACATCGAGCGACGCCGCAACACTAAGCGGATTGGCGTTATAGCAATCGTCTATGATCGTCCAACGATCCGACGCGTTGACATTGAGTCGCATCGGCGGCATTTCGAATGTCTTGAGTGATGCCAGAATCTGCTGAGCAGACACACCACATGCCAGACAAATACCAAATGCAGCGCACGCATTCACCGCGTTGTGCGAACCTGCAACGGATAGCTCCAATGCAAACCGCCCGTCGATCTGCGCAGTGGTCTGCTTCAGATTGCTTTCGATGTTCGTAACACACAGGTCGGCTTCTGGATGATCGCCAAACGTTTGCCAACCGATCTCTGCGGAACGCGGCAATATGCTGATGCCATCGACAGCCCGAGCATTGACATATGCACGTCCGCCATTGACCACATGATCGAACAGCGACATTTTCTCGCGTCGAATCGCGTCGATCGAGCCGAACCCGGCAAGGTGAGCTGCCCCGACCGACGTCACCACACCAACGTCGGGCCTGGTCATTGCGGACAGCGCTGAAACTTCACCGGGCCGGCTTGTACCGATTTCGACGATAACGAAGCGATCGTCACGATTGGCCGACAGCAGCGTCAACGGGACGCCAATTTGATTGTTAAAGCTCTTCGGCGCGTATGCGATCGGAAAATGTTCACCGAGCACATGGGCGATCATCGCTTTGGTCGTGGTCTTTCCGGCGCTACCGGTAATGGCAATGACTTTCGCATTCCCGATACGACGATGGTGGGCTGCGATCTTACCGAGGGCATCAACCACATCTCCGACATGAAGCAGCGACGCCGGTGATTTCAATCGAAAACCCGACGTCACCAGACAGGCCATCGCCCCACGTTCGATCGCCTGTTCGACGTAGTCGTGCCCGTCAAACCGATCACCCTTGATTGCGACAAACAAGTCGCCCGGATTCACCGCCCGCGAGTCCGTGGAGACACCGGTGATCATGCCATCTTTAATCGCCGAAGACGGAGTGGCGTTGGCCGACCATGCGATCTGTGCGACAGACATCGAAATCATGCGGGCACCTCGATTGCTTGGAGAGCGGCTTCGCGAGCGACCTGCCGATCGTCAAACGGAAGCCGCTTGTCACCGATGATTTGGTAGTCTTCGTGGCCTTTACCGGCGATAAGCACCGTGTCATTCGGTTCGGCCATCGTGATCGCTTCGTAAATCGCTGTGCGCCGATCGATGTGAACCAAACGCTCGCAGCCACCGTGGCTTCCGAATCCGACCAGCACATCTTTGATAATCGCATCCGGATCTTCGTTGCGTGGATTGTCGCTCGTGAGAATGCCGACGTCAGTCAGCGTTGCGACAGAGCGTCCCATCGGTGCCCGCTTCGTTTTGTCGCGATCACCGCCACAACCGAATACGCATATCAGCCGGCCCCGCGTCAGGTCGCGCAAAACTCGCAGCACATTCTCCAGTGCGTCTGGTGTGTGGGCATAATCGACAAACACATCGCACCGCCCACTGCATTCAACCCTTTCCAATCGTCCTGGGACGCAATCGATCGATGCAATGCCAGCGCAAATCGCGTCGAGACTGACTCCCAACGCGTGGGCAGCCGAAACGGCTGCTAGCATATTGCTGACGTTGTGCATACCGATAAGCTTGCTGTGTACCGTCGTGCTGTCGCCATCCAGGTGCAAATCAAAGGATGTTCCACCTGCCCCCAATCGAATGTTGCCCGCGTAGACATCAGATTTTTCATGTGTGTTTGAAAAGGTAACAACCGGTCCAGCACAATCTGAAGACATGAACCGCCCGCGTGGATCGTCTGCATTGACGACCGCAACCGCACACGAATCAAGTTGATCAAACATGCGGCGTTTTGCCTGCGCGTAGTGTTCCATATCAATGTGATAGTCGAGATGATCTTGCGTGAGATTCGTGAACACACCGACGTCGAATCGCAAACCGTCGGTGCGACGCTGGTCAAGGGCATGACTCGACACTTCCATCGCAACGAGGCGAGCTCCTGCTCGGGCGGCTTGTGCAAGCGCCGCGCAAAGCTCAATCGGCGGCGGAGTGGTCATGCCTGAACTGACGTCCGTTGTCGCACCGGCTTTACGTCCTGATACATCCAAGCCAATCGTCCCAAGCGAACTGGCCGAAAGCCCCGCAGCCCGCAGGATCGAAGTGATCAGTGACACGACAGTCGTTTTACCGTTCGTTCCCGTGACGCCTACAAGTGCAAGCTTCCCGGTCTGCTGCAGATTGTTGATACCGTAGAACGTCGCAGCCAATCGCGCAATGGCGTCGTGCGTGTCATCGACCGCAATGACACGATCATCATGCAAATCGCATCGGTCGGCTTGGACGATGACCGCCGCCGCCCCCTGATCGAGAGCCCGTTGAACGAATCGATGCCCATCGGTTCGCGTTCCTTCGATCGCCACAAAACACGATCCGGTAGCGACATCTCGTGAATCAACGGTTAGTCGATTGATAATTGTTTGATAGCTTGTATTTGGAAGATGCCTGAGTGAACGAACGCCAGCGAATTCGAGCAGAGTCGCAAGCGCCCATTCATTGTTCGTGTCGTCGGCGCGCGCGCCTGAATTCGGATGGGGTTGGCTGGAAGCCATCTTGGTCCTTCCGTGAACCAATGCTGTGTCTTTAGAATCCGCACCATCACCGAGAATGGTAACCTGGTGCAAGACATCGCATGAGACGATCCTTCTGCAAATAGTGTACGCCAAACGACCAGCGCAACCAAGTGCTAATGAGCGAACATGGGGCGGTTGTGATTGAAAGTTTTCTCACATGCGCCCACGCGATTCAAACCACTAAGGCCGCGCACTTGCCTGTGTGTTGACCGGTGGCACCTGAAGATACTGCAGTGTTGATCGGGTGATGTCGCGAACGACCGGTCCTGCCACCGCATAGCCAAGATACCCGCGCGAAGATTCAGGTTTGCGAATCATCACGAGAACAACGATCTGAGGATCGGTATACGGTGCACCAGCGATGAACGAACTGAGATAGGCGTTGTTCTCATACCCACCTTTGACCGGGTCGGGCACCTGAGCGGTTCCCGTTTTGCCAGCCGTCGGGTACTCAGCGACGTCAAGCTCCGGTCGATGCCTTGCCACGACGGCTGGAAGTGCCTGCGTGAGCATGTAGTGGGCGATATCTTCAGGCACGACGCGGCAAATGATGTCCGGTTCGACGAAGGATTCCTCGATGGTAAAGTCTGCCCGCAATCGTGACCGGATGAGTTTGGGACGAAGCAAGAATCCGCCGTTGAAGAACGAGGAAAACGCCGTGACCAGTTGAATTGGCGTGATCGCGAGTTCCTGGCCCATCGGGACTGACGTTTTTGAATAACTCGACCATCGCTTTGTATCGTAAACAATCCCGCTACTTTCGCCGGCAAGACCGACCTGCGTCCTCGAGCCAAACCCGTATCGCGTGACGGCGTCATACAGGACTTCGTCGCCCATCCGAGTTCCGATGATGCCCATCCCAATGTTGCTGCTGTACGCGATGATGTCTTTGATATTCATCTCGCCGTGTGGACTGGTGTCTCGCATCAGCCGGCCGTCGAAATTGTAAAGACCATTTTGGCAATCGATCAGTTCGCGCGGGCCAACGAACCCTTGCTCAAGTGCAGCGGCGGCAATGAATGGTTTGAACACACTTCCTGGTTCGATTGGGTCGGTCACCGCGCGATTGCGACGTGACGCTACAGAAAAGTCCTTATAGCGATTCGGATCAAACGTCGGCACGCACGACATCGCCAGGATGTCTCCAGACTTGGGGTCCATCACGATGGCGATACCACATTCTGCGTCGTAGTGCTCTACTTGCTCAGCCAACCGTTTCTCAACGATGTGCTGAATGACACTGTCGATTGTGAGAACAAGGTGGCTACCATCCTTCGGCGCAACAATGCGACTGACTTTTCCGCCAATTGCCCTGCGTCTTGCATCACGCAGAGTTGTGCGGTACCCGGGTTTGCCGGAAAGGTGGGCGTCGTGGCGCATTTCCATGCCACCGAGTCCATGTCCGTCAGAGCCGACGAACCCCAACACGTGGGCGGCAGTGAAATCCATCGGCCAATAGCGCTCAAATTCACTGATGAATCCGATTCCGTAAATGTGCATCGAACGGATGGCGTCGGCTTGGGCGTCGTCGATCAAACGTTTGAGCCAGCAGAATCGCGGTGACGAGCTGCTTCGCATTTCGTTTTCGAGCCGGCCCGGATCGACTTCGAGAACCATCCCCAACTGTCGCGCAACTTCGTCTGGATTTTCGATGATAGCCGGATCGGCATACACACTGTATCGCGGTCTGCTACCAGCCATTAACCGCCCACGAACGTCGAGAATCGTTCCGCGCCGTGCGTCGATCACCATGCGGCTACGCTGCTGCGAATCTGCGATATCGAGCAAACGCTCGGACATGATCGTATTGATGTATGCCAATCGGACCGCGAGCCCGACAAATAATAGAAGTGCGACGACGAAGACGAACCTTGCGGACACCAACTGCCAACCTCGGGATTCCGGTTCAGTTGGGCAGTTGGATTTCACGACTTACTCTTCCAGGGAGGCAAAAGTTTCTTCGGTATCAGGTGAAAGCCAGCGATCAAAATCGGCACCGACGGTGAGGCTGAAACGTTGGATGCGCTGCTGGATTTTTTCCGGCGAACGCAAGCGGGCAATTTCCATCTGTAGCGACCAGACCTGACGCCGACAGTGAACCAGCTCAGCCGTGTGTTCCTGAATCCGAGTTTCGACGCGAACTTTTTCGGCACGCAATGCCACAACGGTAAGGCAAACAAAGCCCACCAGTAGCAAAGCGACTCCGGCGCGCGTCGGCGTCATTATTGGCTCCTGTGATTGTTGCGCGAAAGATGGTCCTGCGACTTGGCCTTCGGGATTCGAATTTTGGCACCGTGACGGATTTGCTTGGCATCGTTAAAAATATCTTTGTTGAACTCAGCCAATTCCTTCCATCGCCTGGACGTACCCATCTGTGCCGACGCGATCGTCGAGTACGTGTCGCCCTTTTTCACCTCATACCATCGAAACGATTCTTCGGACTTCGTGTTCTTGGCGACGGCATCGTCTTGACGTTTGGGTTTCGCGTCATGCTGTTTTGGATGGGTGCCATCGATTTCAGGCAGGACGATAACCGTGCCCGCTTCCAACCGGTCGGGACTCCTCATTCGATCGCGATTTGCTGCGAAGACAACATCGATGAGCTCTTTTGACGCGCTGCCGTAGTGTCGTGAAACAATGCGCGAAAGCAGGTCGCCGGGACGAACCTCGTATTCGGTTAGAGCTTTGGGCATTGAAGCGTCATCGTTGTGATTGACCTCGTCTTCGATGCGTTCACGATGTTTCGGCTCATCATTGTTGCGGAGTTCAGAAGTCGCAACGGAATCGGAATCTTCAAATCGGATGGCATCGATTCCATCAATTTCCGGAATCAACAATTCCTGCCCTGAAACAATATGGTTCGGGCCAGACATGGTTTCGTGGTTGGCTTTGACAATGGCATCGAGAATTCCCGGTGCGCTTGAGCCATAGTATCGCTCGGCGATTCGGGAAAGATTCTCGCCATCCTGCACGACGTGACGATCCATCGCCGTCCGGGTTGGCTCATCGGACGCTGGCGATTTCGTCTCATGCTCTTGGCGTGACGTGTTCGCCCGATTCTCATACGAATCGCTGGGAATGGCCTCCCGCTGCCGTGTCGGTGTGGGACTTGGTGTCGAAGTCAAAGTGCGCCGGTGTCCACTCGCCGATTCATCCGACTGCGACGCGTTCGACATATCCCCGTTTCGATTGCGCGAAGGGAGGTTGGCTACCAACGGACCAGAATCGCCCACATCGTCGCCAAGGACGACGAATTCCTCGTCCCGTCGATTCGACGATCTTTTCGGGGAAACCACATCTGGAATGGGCGGGCCACGATGAATAAATGGCTCAGCCGTCTGGCCGGCGATGCGTGAGTTGGAATCTTCAGCTTCGTTGCGACGTAAGCCAAATCGCTCGAAACCGGAGTCTTGCGCACTTTCATTGGACGGAGCATCGTCGGAGTAACCAGCATCGACGAGTTGGGTATCTCCTTCTTCGGCGTTTCGATCGCTGCGCTGCATTTGACGTGATGTGCGCCTGGGCGTTCGCTTAGGGGCGATGCGCTTGGTCACCTTCTCGGCGCTGGCGTTGCGATCGAGCAGGAGCGGTGCTTCACGCGATTGTTCTGCGCTGGTGGCCGAGAGGTTCTGGGCTTCAGCCCGGCGCCGACCATGATGCGATAGGACGATTGCGCAACAGACGATGAAGCACATTCCTACAAGGAGGCCAACCTTAGTCTCCTTACCCATACTTCGACTCCCGTCATTCATGCGTCAGCCTTTCGTGACCGCCGCCGCAGAGTTGATTGTTTCGTTGGCACGCGCCCCGCTGTCGCTAAATCCGACAGGTTGAAGCACTTGCATTTCGCCTTGGTGGTTACTTCTAGCACCCTTGGCTGCCGATTTCGAGCGGCTCTACAGTTCGCCGAGCCACCCGAAGTTTTGCACTGCGCGAACGTGGGTTTGCGAGACGTTCTTCCTCACCTGCAACCAAAGGCTTTTTCGTCAATATATCGTAGATTCCATCAGTGCGATGGGCGCGGAAATTCCGTTTAACGATTCCATCTTCCAAACTGTGAAACGAGATGATCGCGACACGTCCGCCTTCCTTCAAAACGGTTGGGGCGATTTCAAGCAAACGCTTGAGCGCGCCGAGTTCATCGTTGACGGCAATGCGAAGCGCCTGAAAAGTTCGGGTGGCGGGGTGAATCTTGGATCGACGTGAATTCGGATCAACCCGAAGCGCCCGCCCGATCACCTCGACAAGTTGCCCCGTTGTGACGATTCGCGAAGATCGACGCTCTTTGCAAATGGTCTTCGCGATCCGACGGCTTAACCGCTCCTGCCCAAACTCGTATATCAAGTTGGCCAGGTCGGTTTCGCCCAGCCGATTCACAAGATCGGACGCAGAGTCTTCCAACCGATCGTCCAGGCGCATGTCCAGCGGAGCATCAACCTGAAAACTCAATCCAAAACGTGGCTCGCTGATTTGATTGGAACTGACGCCAAGATCCGCAAGGATTGCATCAACCCCATCAATCCCCAATTCCTCTAAGACAACATCCAGCTGATCAAAATTAGACCGCACCAACCGATGTGGGCAGCCGCCATCTTCCATTCGCTGCGACGCAATCGCCAGATTGTTCGGATCGACATCGAGACCGACGACCAATCCATCCGGGCCTGCCGCTTTCGCCAACATCAGCGCGTGACCTGCCAGCCCCAGCGTGCAATCAACCACGCACGCCCCAGGTTCAATCGCGAGTTTGGAACCCACTTCACCCGGTAGGACCGCAAGATGTTGTTCTACTTCATCAACCACTGGCTCCATCGTCTGGCGGCATACGTCCTGCCGCCCTAAAAAGAGCGTGCCCAGGGGTGCCGCCGTCATCCATGACGACACACCATCCCAGACTGCCGATCAAAGGGACGGAAGGTGTGCTGAAATCGAAATCTTGGACCGCGCCGAACGTTGTTGTCCAAGTGATGCAGTTACCCCAGCAAATGAATGCCTATGCAACCCACCATGATTCCAAGCTTGCTTCCACCAAATCAATCAACAGTGCCCGCCACGGTGCCATCCTGGCACTTCGAAGGCAGACAACACAAATCTTGTGCGGCAATCTAATGCCGCCGGGCTTTTGCGACCGAGCATCCTGCTCTGGCCCCGCCAACCCCAAATCCAACCGACCGCGCCACGGAGTTGGATTCAAAAAGTACGGCCCCGCTCTTGGCAATTTCGCCTCTAGTGGCGAGTTCGACTATGCGGAAGGGCCCCCGCACAACCGACCAGCAACGCATCATCCTTGATGCCCCTGCATGAATTCCTGAACCACAAGGTCATGCATACTTGATTGGACGAATCAACTAACCGTCCGAATTTTTCAATCGCCCGTGTTTCTTGGCTGCTTCGACCTTGCGGTCCGGGCATATTTTCCGAGGCGACGCCACTCGTCTTTCATGCGTGCCTTGATATAGGCTTTGTATTCTTCGGTGGCCCAGATATCGATCCGCTTGTTGACGCCAGCGAACGTGATGTCTTTACCAATATCAACCATGCCCAACTGACGGTCGGGGAACACCACCCGCCCCTGCTTGTCCATATCCAGCCGCTTGCTCATCGAATAGAAGACGGTTTCGTAATTCTCCGCGTCCTCACCATCCAGCAGGTCGGTCCGAAGGTACTCTGACAACTCGTCGAAATATTTCTCAGGGAGCAGCGATAAAGTGTTGGGCTGCTCACCCGGGCAGAGGTAAAATGTCTCACCGTGAATCGCGGGATCCATGGCATTACGAATATCTGCCGGGATCTGGGTGCGATTCTTAGAATCAAGGGTGCGCTCGAAGGCATCGGTAAACGCCATTGGGTCTCTCGATAGTCCCGGTTTTGCCAATCCTGCGTCGCGCCCAAGTCGATTTGGGCTGATGCAGGGTGTTCGTGGCCGTCATCACCACAAACAGGCCTAACAGTGGGAAAATCTACCCCAGCGAACCACTTTATGCAAACCTAAAATGGACAAAACTTTATGCGCCAAGATGCTAACGACATCATGTATGGACGCAAGCGAAAAACACCAGATGATGGTTAAGCGCGCGCACTCGGCGCGCGGTACTGGCCCGAACTCACAAACACCCTAACAAACGCCTATCAAATTGTCTTGGCTGGATTTTCAATGCCGATGGCAGAATTGTAAAGGACTTCGTACGCCGAGTGACACCTGTTGGCACTGTGGTGATCTGCGACGTAGTGCCATGCCTTGTCACTCATCTTTTGGGTCGCATCGCGATCGGTCAACGCGACGTCGATGGCATTCGCAAGGGCTTGCGGATCATTGACTCTGACCAGTCGCCCCGTTTGCCCATCGGTAACAAGGTCTCGACACCCGGGCACATCGGTCGTAATGATTGGCAAACGACCGGCCATCGCTTCGAGCAAGGCATTGGGCATGCCTTCCGTACGAGATGGGAACACGAACAAGTCAGCGGTTTGGATCAATCGATCGACATCGTTGCGCAATCCGAGAAAGTGAACCGAACCTTGCAGCGACCGCTCGGAAACTCTTACCCCAATGCTCTGACGCTGCGGCCCATCGCCTACCAGCAGCAATTGCACTGCGCGTTTCTTCGCCACGAGCGCGACGGCATCGACCAGCGTATCAAGTCCTTTGACGGGATCCATCCGCCCCACCCATAGGAGCAGCGCCTCATCATCGTGCGATCGCCAAGAGTCGGTTGAAAGCGGTTTGGCTTCTGCAAAGGATTTAACATCCACTCCGCCGGTGATGACGCAAAGCCGATCAAGTGGAATCGCGGCGCATCGATGCAAGTGATCTCGAACGGATCCGGAATTGCACACAGTAGTGCGACCCAAACGATACAGAAAACGATCCACCCACAAATGCCAGCGCCGTTCGATTTCAACGGTTTGAATCTCGCAAATCAATCGACTTCGCGGAAAACCACTGAGCAAACACGCCAACCGGCAGGCAAGGTTGGCATGAAACAGCAGCGAGTGCACAACTGTAGGACTGCAGGAATCAATCAACTGCGTCAGTCGCTCAAACACGCGCCAGTCAAGAGCATGGCCCGCGTCGCACGAATGAACCGATATACCTTCAGCAAGTAACCGCTCGCCAATGTCGCCACCCGCAATCAGACTGACAACATTAATATGCCATCCCTGTTGCTTTAAGAATCGGACAAGACGAAGCAAGTGAAGCGGTACACCTCCTACGTTAAGATCGGTGATTGCAAACAGAATACGCTTGTTTGAAGGCAAGAACAGCCACTCCGGAATAAGCCTGCCGTTGGGTGGAAGGCCTAAAAATCTCTGCGCGAAAAGATGATGCAAGCGGACAACAGGATCACCAATTCAAAGGCAAGTGAGCTACCGATTGATTGAAAGGGCGATATCGAATCGGCGATGCGCTGCTCGACCTCGATATTGGAAAGGTCGCCAGCAGAAACCAGTTCGGCGTCGCCGGCTGTAATCGCCATGACAAAGTCTTTGGAATCCAATGCGTTGATTTGCCGCCCGAGAATAATCGGAATGTCTCCGGGTTTGGGGCTGATCTGATGGATGGCATGGCTCACTTTGCCCACCGATCCACGCTCGGAAAACTTGAGCACGGCGTCTTCCGAATTGGATCGCATGTCTGCACCGACGAATTTTTCCAAACTGGCCATCCCGAAGACAGCCACCCAAAACAATAGCCCATAAACCAACGATGCCAACGTTCGCCGCGTCCAGACGGCGGCTAACACGCACACGCAATAGATGTAACTAAAACTCAGCACCAACAGCGGAATCGCCCAAAGGTATCCCCAAAGCCATCGATTCGTTTGCCAGCGCAACACCAACAGCGTCACCAACACAAAGTACGTCGCCTGGACCAACACAAACGCAAGGCTTCCGATGTACCGTGCTAAAAACAGCAAGCTTCGGGGCAGCGGTTTACTGACCACGACATCGACTGCCCCCGTTTCAATCAGGCTCGGAAACATGCCCGCAGTTCCGACCAGGCAGATGACAATACCGACCCAACCGATATAGGTTCCAACAAGGAAGTTTGAAACGATCGCACCGATGAAGCTAGCCGCAGCGTCTGTTCCGGCTTGAAACAACGGATGTGGAACTTTGATCGCCCCGAAGAAAAACGAAAATCCGTTCTCATCGAATCCGATGCAAGACATAGCGGCAGCCACGAGTGTGGAAATACCGAGCAGCACCCAGAAGAGTTTCTTGGCCTTCGCCTCGCGAAACGAATCGACAATGATCGCCCACACCTGCATCATCGATTCACCTTGCTTCCTGCCCGCGACGTCTGACCCTGTGCAGCACTGTTGGGCGCCGTTGCTGCACTGGCCATCGCTTTGACGAAGACGTCTTCAAGGCTGAAGCGCCTTTTTTCGACCGATTCGATCAGGTGTCCGTTCTGTCGCAGCAGGTCAATAACGGCGTTGACCTTTTCCGAATCATGACCACGAAGCATGACCGCCCCCGTCATCACCCGTCCGCCGATCGATTTGACCTGCGCGTCGAGCGGTGCGAGGTCGCCGTCCACGACGATGCGATATTCCTTGGACTGCTCCGTCAGTTCTTTCAACGTGCCCTGTCGCGCGACCAGTCCATCGACCAGAATGCTGACCCGATCGCAAACCATTTCGAGTTCGCCCAACAGGTGCGAGTTGATCAGAACCGTTTTGCCCTGCTTCTTAAGATCGAGCAACAATTCGCGAATATCGCGCCGACCCATCGGATCGACGCCATCGGTTGGTTCATCGAGCACAATCAAATCCGGATCGTTCATCAAAGCCTGAGCCAATCCAAGTCGCTGCATCATGCCCTTTGAATATTTGCTGATCGTTGTGTTCGCCCACTTGCTCATGCCCATCCGTTCGAGCAGATCACCACTACGCGACTTGCGAAGCTTGCGGGGCACCCTAGCCAGGGCGGCGTAATAATTGAGCAGTTGAGCGCCCGTCAAGTACGGTGGAAACCGATGACTCTCTGGAAGGTATCCGATGCGGGCAAGTTTGCGGCTGTTGCCAATAGGTCGGCCGAGAATGGTGCCGAGTGCGTTCGACGGGCGAATCACCGTCATCATAATTTTGACGAGCGTGGTCTTGCCGGCACCGTTTGGACCGAGCAGCCCGAAGATTTCACCCTGGCCCACCTGGATATTCACGCCGCGCAGGGCATCGACTCCGCCGCGATAGCGTTTGCGAACCCCGATGAGGTCCACCGCCCAGTTGGTCATTTCGGTCATTTCGACCATGGCATTCCTTGCTCGTTGCAGATCGATTCTACGACGCCATCGACAACTGAAGATTCATCCAACTCAATCCAACGGACCTTGCGGTTGCGTCTGAACCAGGTCCGCTGCCCTTTGGCCAGATGGCGACTGTTGATTTTGATCTTTTCCACCGCCGCATCAAGCGAAACCTTTTCATCAAGGTAATCGAATAGTTCCGCGTACCCGACAGCTTTCTTCGCGGTCGTCGACAATGGTTCGCGGGTTGCAAGAAGTTGTCTGACTTCGGCGAGCAACCCCAGGTCCATCATTTTGTGGACTCGGGCGTTGATTCGGCGGCTTTGAGCTTCCTTCTCACGAGCGAGACCGATGAACGTGCAGTCATAGACCGTGCGTTCGCTGTCCCATTGGGTTTGCAGGCTGGTGATGGGTTGACCGCTGATTTCATACACTTCCAGCGCGCGGACGATCCGACGAAGGTCGTTGACGTGAATGCGGTCTGCCGCGGCTGGGTCGATCTGTTGCAATCGATCGTGTAGCACCTGATTCCCTACAGCGTTTGCTTCATTGCTGAGGCGTTCACGTATTTCGGGGTTGGCAGACGGACCTTCAAACAATCCATCGCTCAATGCTTTGATGTAAAGCGCCGTTCCGCCGACGCAGAGAATCGGTCGGTTGCGGGTGACGATTTCGGCGATAACCCGATCTGCATCGCTGACGAATTGCGCGACGGAGTAATCGTCACATGGATCGACGATATCGATGAAGTGATGCGGTACGGCAGCGCGCGCTTCGGCTGACGGTTTAGCCGTTCCGATGTCCATCCCGCGATAGATCTTCATTGAATCGATGCTGATGATTTCCGCGCCGATGCGCTTGGCCAGAGCGCGACCCACCGCTCCCTTACCGCATCCTGTGCAACCGATGATGAATGTGATGGCCGGACGATCGTTGCTCATTGGAAGATGTTCCAGCCCGCATGAGTCATGCGAATAGCAGTTGATACCCAACGATGAAAATCGCAGCATCGGCCAACGCGTGCGACAGCCATGTCCCCGCGAGCGTGCTTTGCCGATTCACCATCCAACACCAGATGAGACCACCGACGCCAACGCCCGTCCCGAAGATAATCGCGCCACTCGGCGACACATATTGCCAGCAGATCACATAATGGTGCAGTGCAAAACCCAGCGCCGCAAGACCGTAGGCCAGCGGTTTCGAGACGATCGTCAAGAGCGTTTCAAAAACAAACCATCGCCAGAAGTACTCTTCGATCAACGAATGCAGACCGGCGAGAAAAACGCACCAAGCGATGTAAGTACCGATCGAGTCAATGCCAAAGAATTCAATGCGTTCGCGCAGCCGGGGGGCCATCTCCATCGCATATTCTTTTGCTGGCGTCAGGTTAAAAAGCGCTACGATGAATCCGCCGATGACCAACCCACTTAGCGCCCCAAGCGGCAGCGCTTTGATATGACGGTTGGATGATCGGGTTGAAGGCGACCGTCTCCGCACACCGATCCAATATACTGCAATGAGCGGCCAAACGATCGTAAAGACCTTGACCGAGGCATACAGCCCTTTGGCGATGAGCGATTCTTTGAGGATGACAAAGTAAAAAAGCGACCCGCAAAAAGGCAGGAGCATCGCGAGAATCACGCACGCCCATGTCTTATTGCGAGACGCTGGTTTGGAAAGGTTACCCTGCAACCGGTCGCCATCGGTTTGTCGATGTTTTGACCCACTGGATTTCAAGTGGTTCCGACCTACGGATTCTTGATTTCAAGCAGTTCGATTTCAAAGATCAGCGTCGAGTTTGGCGGAATCAGTTGGCCCTTACCGCGATCGCGATAAGCCTGCTCCGGTGGAACACGAAGTCTGCGCTTACCGCCGACCTTCATTCCAATCAAGCCAGTCTTCCAGCCATCGATAATCCGCGAATTCATCTGGAGCGTATACGGTTCGTCTTTTTCATAGCTGGCATCGAACATTGTGCCGTCGAGCAACCAACCGGCGTATTGGACAACACATTCTGAGTCGGCTTTGATTTCCGGTCCATCACCAACCTTTAAGTCCCAATACTTTGTCCCCGACTCAAGCTTAACTTCTTCAATGCCATTGGTTGACGTTTGCTTATAGACCGGAAGAATGTCGGTCATTTCAACTTCAAGAATCAACACTGAATTTGGAGGCACCATGCGGTTGCCTTCTTCACCATAAGCCAGTGCCGGCGGAAGCTCGAGATAACGAACCTCGCCCTTTTTCATGTCGGCTGCCGCTTCTGACCAACCCTTGAGCAACTTGCTGACGGGACTCGTGAGGGCCATTCCTCGATCGCGCGTCGAACCGATCATGCGACCATCTTCAAGCCAAGCCGTACCGTGCATGACCACGCGCCCGTCGGGTCCTGCGGGATCGCCGGTTCCTTCTTTGACAATCCAATACTTCAAACCGGAATCGGTTTTGACTTCTTTGAGACCATCGAGTGACGGCTGCTTTGGTCCTTGCTTGTCGATTGAGAGCAAATCGATCTCGAAGATCAGCGTTGAATTTGGAGGGATCTTGCCAGAGTCGCGTTCGCCGTAACCAAGATTCGGCGGGATTTCAACGCGACGTTTCTCGCCAACCTTCATCGAATTAACCGTCTCGATCCAACCGTCGATGACGCCACCATTGGTGCGAAACTTGAACGGTTGATCGCGCTTCACGGAACTGTCAAAGAGTGTTCCGTCTGTAAGCCATCCGCTGTAATGTACCGAAACTTCAGCACCTGAAACCGGTGTCTCACCTTCGCCTTCTTTCAAGATGTAGTACTTTAATCCCGATTCGGTCGTCTCTGGTTTCAAGCCTTCGATCGAGATTTGAACGGGATCAGGTGTATCGTCTTCCTTCGGCTTGTCTTGTTCCTTCGGGCTGGTTGGGGCCGATTCAATTCCAAGCAACTCGACTTCAAAGATCAAATCGTTTTTGCCGTACGCAAGGTCGGCGGGGATTTCCAGACGACGGATTCCGCCGATCTTCATGCCCTTGACACCTTCGATCCAACCTTTGATGACGCCACGGTCGGAGTTGAATACAAATGGCGTTCCCCGTTTGACCGAGCTGTCAAAGAGTTTGCCACTGGTGTCCCAGCCACTGTAATGGACGCTGATCTTCGCACCGCTTTCGGGTTCTTCACCCTCCCCGACTTTGATGTCGTAATACTTGAGGCCCGAAGCGGTCGTAACCGGAGTCACGCCTTCGATGGAGCGCTGCGTTGGATCGTCTGTAGAAGATGGAGCAACTGGCTTGGGAGTCGCCTGCTTGGCACCTCCTGGTTCCTTCTCAATCGAAAGGAATTCGATCTCAAAAATCAGATCGGAGTTCGGCGGGATGACTGCACCAGCACCGCGAGTGCCATACGCGAGCGCGCTGGGGATTTCCAACCGGCGGATTCCGCCAACCTTCATCGTCGAAATTCCTTCGATCCAACCTTTGATCACACCTCCGGACGTATTGAACGTAAACGGTGTATCGCGCTTCGCGGAACTGTCGAACAGCTTACCGTTCTTAAGCCATCCACTGTAATGCACCTTGACCGTTGAACCGGGTTTCGGGATCGGTCCGTCGCCAACCTTGATGTCGTAATACTTCAATCCCGATTCCGTCGTCACCGGTGTCACCCCGTCGAAGCTTCTTTGCTCCGGGTCACCGGCGAACACTACCGTCGAAAAAGTGGCTGAGATCATGGCCACAGCGATCAATCGAATCATGTTCGATTTCATTGAACGTCACTCCGTTTCAATCATGAATGTGAATTGAGGAGGTTTGTCGCAAATGCGCAAGAATAGCCTCGAAAACTGTATTTCAGGCGATAACCGTAACGTCAGCACTGCAACCCGTCAACGCGACCGGTCGAGCGTTAAGACAGGTAAGACAGGAATGCTTTAAATCGCAGGCCTGTCCGATAACGATCGCAACCTCAGCCACCTTCGCCCCAGGTTGAATCTGGATTCGTAATTCCATATCGCCCCTGTGGGTCGCCGATATACGATATAACCCGATCGCCGAATCCACCATGGTGACGACGGCGGAAATATCCGAACCGGCTCCTTTTTTGAACCGTCGAAAACGGGTATGCTTGGAGTTAAAGAATTTGGGTGCATAGGATGAGAGAGATACGCATTCCTGTCGCGTGTCCCCGCAATTACAAAAAAGTCATGCATCGCAAGTGGTGCAGTTGGTTTTGAGGTTGGAAAGAACCTGGGAGTCTCAAGATGCGTCAAAACAAAATGAAGCTTGTTGCCTTGGTGTTCTCGGGTGTGCTGGTTGCACCTTCGATCGCCCGTGCAGATTTATTTAAGAGCGTCGTCATTGGTCTGAGCGAAGCTGGGTTCAACTTTGTCGGCAATGAGAATCTTCTCAGCGGTGGTGCAGACCTTGTCGTCAGCCGAAACTTCACCGGTGAGACGCTCGACTTTGGTGCTACCGAACTGACCCTTTCCGGGGCGCCAGTGTTCTCTCTGACCACGGGTGGCCGTGGGTTGGAAGTGCTCGACATTTCGCTGAACACCAACAACAACCCGCTCAACTACATCATGACGACGGACACCGGTAACCAATTGACAACGGTGACCGGCAGCTTCTTCCTTGACGCGACAGCATCGGTCAACTCATTCGGTTTCTACGACCTGCAGTTGGATGTGTCGAGTCGTCAAACGATTGTCCAAGACGGATCGTTCGATAGCTCGACGCGTGAAGAAGATTTCGACCTTGGACCGATCAACCTGCGTGGCAATCTCTACGCCGATTTGCTCGCGACGATTACCGCACCGATCTTCGACCTCTTGGGAACGGAGAACTTCTTTGCCCAGTTCAGCGGTGCCGCACAGTTGGAAAGCCTGTTGGCCACCGAGACCCAAGCCGCTTTGACGAATGACGCTCTTGCAAAGGTCGCTGGCGTCGGAACGATTTCAGATCTTGATGCACTGCTTCCCAGCTTCCCCTCAATCAATGCGGGGACATACGGCAGCCTGACAAGTGCAGAATTTGGCATTGGCTCTGGCGTCTTCAACGTGATTCCCGAGCCGGCGACGCTTTCGTTGGTTGCAATGGCGATTCCGTTCATCGTCCGTCGCAAGCGTTAGGCTACACAAGACAAACAATACCCACAGACGCCCTTCGGGGCGTCTTTTTTTGTGCCCACCTATCCGTCCATCATTGAGTCGTGAATGTGTGAAGTTGTCACCGCTCGACACCTTCGTTGACTTTTGTCGCGCAGTTCTTGAACATTCGTCTATTCGGCGCATGTCAGTGTCTCACTTCGCAGTTCGCGATGGGCCGGTCCCTATTCATCTTTTCTGAGCATTTCTGAATCGCAGCAGGAGAAACCGTGATGGCCGTTTCGAAAAACAAATATCCCAAGAACCAGTGTTTCTGCGCAAAACGGTTGGCAGTCGGACTCATTGCGACGTGCATCGCCGTCAGTTCATCGTTCAACACTGCGATGGCAGGCGAGAATCACGACTGGGCTGGTTTTCGCGGATCGACCGGCGATGGCACCTTCATCGGCAAAACCAAATTGACAGAATCCGATCGTTGCGGTTTGAAGATCGCATGGAACAAAAAGATCGCAAGTGGGTATTCCGGGATCGCTGTCGCAGGTGGATACGCGGTGACGATGTTCTCTGATGGTAAGAACGATGTGGTGGCGGCATTCGACACGAAGTCCGGTAAGGAAGCGTGGCGATACGATCTTGCGGAATACTACAAAGGTCACGACGGATCGCATGATGGCCCGATCTCCACTCCGCTGATCGCTGACGGCAAAGTGTTCGCGCTCGACGCACGCGGTCGGTTTGCAGCGATCGATCTCAAAACCGGCAAAGAAGTCTGGAAGACCCACTTGGTTGAAGATCACGCATGCGCCAAACCACACTATGGTTTCGGTACGTCACCGATCTTCCTCGACGGCGTCGTCGTTGTTCAAATGAATTCCGAAAAAGCAGCGGTTTCAGGATTCGATCCCAAAACAGGCAAATTGCTTTGGAGCAGCGGTGCCGATGGCACCAATTATCAGTCGCCCATTCAATACGCCTGGAACGGAGCGACTCGAATTCTTGCGGCTTGCAACAAATCCCTCTTCGCCATCGACGCCTCAAATGGAGATATCATCTGGGAACAGGAACACGCTGGCGAAGGCGCTCGCGGTTTAATGAGCCTGACAGCCGTCCCTGCCGGTGCGGATCGATTATTCCTCGCATACAAGGACGATTCGTCATCATTGCTGCAGTTAATCCGTGAAGAACAGGGCGTGTCGTCCAATCATGTCTGGGAAGACAAGAGCATTCGCAACAGTTACAACGTTCCGGTTTACCTCGACGGACACGTCTATGCATTCAGCAGTCGCTTCCTCACTTGTGTCGATGTCGAAACCGGTAAACCGAAATGGAAAGCTCGAAAACCCGGCGATGGCTTTTTGATTCTAGTGGATGGTCATCTGGTGATTATCACCAAAGAAGGCAGTCTGCACATCGTCAAAGCCACGCCTGAGAAGTACGAAGAAATCGCCCGTGTGGACGTCTTTGACGATCTCGCGTGGTGTCATCCCAGCTATTCCGACGGTGCAATTTATGTGCGCAGCCTCGACGCCATTGCGCGGATAGACATCGTCCCCAACGCGCCGACCGAACCCGGATCAGACATGAAGACCGCATCCAAAGATGCCATCAGCAAATCGAAGTTTCATGCCTTCCTCGCGGAAGTCAATTCGGCTGACGACAAGCAAGCCGTCGTCAATAAGTTCGTCGCGACACAGAAGGAATTCCCGATCGTCGAAGAATCCGGATGGGTTCACTTCATCTATAAGGGCGAAGGGACAGACCTCGCTGTCGCGGGCGATATGTTTGGTGCCCGGCAGGAACAACCGATGAAGCGCCTCGCCGATACCGACATCTTCTATTACTCCATGCCGCTCGAACCTGACGCCCGGCTGAACTACATCTTCATGCGTGACTTTGAGGAGACGCTCGACCCGCGCAACGAACGCAAGACGTACTCCATGATGCTAACCAAAGACATGGAGATGTCGTTTAGCGGCGAGCCGTTTGAAATGTCGTGGTTCTCCATGCCCAAGTGGAAAGCGCCCGCCCACCTTGCCGAAACCGAGGTGGCGCACAAGGGACGCGTCGATACCAATGGCTTCGATAGCGAAATACTCGGAACCAAAGTGGCGTATGACGTCTATGTGCCTTATGAACACGACACCAGCGAAACGCGTTATCCGGTTGCATACGTTCACTCCGGCCAAGCCGCCGAGGACCACGGGAAAATGGCCCAATCGCTCGATCGCCTATGCGGTTCCAGCATCCGTCCGACGATCGTCGTATTCATCAAGTACACGCATCGCGGACCTGTGGAACCATACGCGGATATGCTGGCCAAAGAACTCATTCCAATGGTTGATGAAACGTATCGTACTGAAAAGTCTCCCGAAGGGCGGGCCAGTGTCGGCATCGGTTTCGCTGGCGTCACCGCATTCGTTTGGGCGTTGAAGAGTCCCGAAGTTGTCGGCAAGATCGGCACGCAATCACCGTTTATCTTTGATTTTGCCAAGGGAACGCTCGACAAGCTTGTCGAAGATCACGATTCGCTGCCGCCGACGATTTACATGGAATGGGGCAAGTATGACTTCCGCAATCCGCACGAAGCCTGGGACATCGGCGAGACGGCGGCTGAGTTCGCAAGCACGCTTCAAAAGAAGGGCTTCAAAATTCAAGGCGGTGAAGTCCACGACGGGACCGGCTGGTCGAGTTGGATGAACCGCTACGACGCCATGTTCAGCGCGCTCTTCCCCAAGGGCACGGCAAGTTAGAAGCTGTTGCAACTCAATCAATTCGCTAATTCAAGTGTTCGCATCAGTACGATGCGAACACTTCTATTTTTACGATGTGGTTGTCGGCATCGAGTTGATAGGTGCAGACTTGCGGACTGATGTTGCGGGTGTATGCGGCGACGAACTTGACCGACTCGGGTGTATGAACGAGTCGCCTTCCCCACTGCCATGTTCCATCCACCGTGTCGATTTTGTCAGGTTCGCCAAACTCGGCGACGACAGCCGACAAATCCGTGCCCAGTTCAAAGTCGCGCATTGCAGCTACGATTCGATTGGTCTTTAGTGTTCCATAGACGAACAAACAGAACAACGTCACGAACACCGCGATCGTCAGCACGATGACCGATCGCATCACGATCAAACGCGTTCGATTGGATTTGAGCGAGGTATCGATCGCTCCCGACTGTTTGGCCACATCCATAATCATGCCAGTTCCAAAGTTAAATTCGTTCCACGGTATTACGTTCGTTCCACGATGCGATCGATCAGGAAATCAGACTGGGCCATCGCCCGTTCGGTGAACTCACCAAAATACGCCCGCACTTCGTCGAACGTTTTCTTGAAGGCGTCACGATCTTCCTCGATTGCGATCTTGCGAAGTTCATTGGCCGCTTCGATGTACGCCTGCGTCACTGCCGGGGTTTCCGGGTTGGCCATCTGTATGGAACCGTACAACCGCGGCGATTGCGCAAAGTGCCGCGCCGTCATGAACATTTCCATCAGGTAAATCGGCGACGTAAACAAGAGCGTTTCATCAATCGGCACGCCCAACCGCGCCATCGTCTTGCCCATGACCTCAGTCGAAAAATGCGTGAGAACCTGCACGATCGCCATCGCTTTATCATGACGCTCTGCCGTCGTTTCCAAAAGTTCCAGACCGCGGGCCTCAAACATCGTCTTAAGCCAGACCAGCCAGTCATCCCCGCGCCCCGGCGTGATGACCAATCGCTGCCCCTGAAGTGAGTGCACACTCGGGCCAAACAGCGGATGGGTCCCGATGACGCTTCCCCGACAACTCTCAAGCATGACGCTAAGCGGTTCGGACTTCACCGAGCACACGTCGATCAGCAGGCTGTCCTGCTTGACGAGCGGACCCAATTCCCGAATCACGTCTGGCGTTGCTTCGATCGGCACGCTGATCACCACGACATCCGCGACCGACGCCGCTTCTTTCGACGACAACTGCGTATCGACGTCAGCGATCATCACTGCATGTCCAAGGTCGCCGAAGAGATTCGCGAGGCACTTTCCCATCCCGCCCTTGCCGCCGATGATGGCCACGGTGCGCGGTTCGATGTCAACGGGTATTTCCGCCTTGAGCGCAGCTTGTCGATCGCGACTGGCCCACAGGATCAATCGAAACATGCTCTCGATCATCTCGGGAGACAGTCCCAACGGAGTCGCACGATCGCGCCGATCCGTCAGCAATTCACGCTCGCGCGCAAGGTCGCGAATACGGCGACGGTGATGCCGCTTGAAATCGGCGATTTCACCAACTAAGGCGTTGCGCTTGGCGAGGAGTTGCAAGAGATCGTGATCGATCGAATCAATGATCGCCCGCAGGACCGATAGCGGCCGAGACTGCGCTTCGCCGGAATTAGGTTGTTCGGGATCTTGCCCCATGACGCTCTCGTTAAAGTCAGGTGAACCGGACGGCCAGCAACAGCAACCAACCGTATGCGGATTGTACCGCAAAAATCTTCGTGTAGAGCGCCGCGTTGACAGCCTCTGCAGGCATTTGGCCCCAACGCACCGCCACCCAGATGGCGGCCATGCTTAGAAGAGCGGACGTAATCACGCCCAAGGCAGCCAGCAGATGCACACCCCGACCGTGTCGATTGAGCATGAATCCAATCGAGCCAAAGGCGGCTACGCCCAGCCCGACGCTCCAAGGTTTGACCCACTCGGGCAGCAGCGTTTCATACCATGAATACTTCTTCCAGACGTACCAGCCAATCGCAGCGCACGCGATGATGCTCACCGGCAGTAAGAGCATGCCGATTTTTCGCAGCCCACCCTTTGAACTCAGACCTGCGAATCCGGCGATCGTCAGGCCAAAGCCCGCCAGCGATGAGACGATCAACCAACCATATGCAGTCGCTGCGAGGACGACCTGCGCATCTCGGGCTTCCTTAACGCGTTGATTGGCGAGTTCCTTTTTCTCTGCACGGGCGCGACGCATTTCGGATCGACGCTCCGTTCGCTCTTCTGGTGTCTCGTCTTTTCTGTTCTTGGTACCGGTACTCGGTATGCTTGAGACAGGATCGGATTTATTAAGGTTCATCATCCCGCTGGCGATGTGCAGTTCGCCAAACATCAGCGTCTTCTGTGTCCAACGATACATCGGCCCCCATGTGATAAACAACCACGCAAATGACGCGAGCACTGTCAGCACCGCGACCGTACGAAGTCCGCCTGAGGGTTTGACGTCGTCATCCCCTCCAACGTAGATCGTGTTGATTACGAATTGCTGGCTCGTATCCATCCGTGTTCCCAAACGCCATCTAAGAATCGATCGGCCCAGTTCGCCGATTCAGTCGGCGCGCTTCCAGTCATAAGATCGACCGTCCTGCCAATCGATCCAAGCCCAAACCTTATAGACTTGAATCAGTATTTCAAACGGTGCGGCATCACATTGGGCGACAACACTGATATCGGGGGTTCTTCTCGACTGGATTCTGGGCGCGGCGACACTGGAACATGTCGCCCCGCCGATAGCGCATACGAATGAGTTGGCATATGGTTGCGAAGTGTTCGTATTTTAGGCTGCGAGGGGTAAATCGAAGGCGATCGCCTGCAGTTAAGACTATTTTCGTACAGTGATTTTCTTACCGGTGCGCAGTTCCAGCGTGAACTGTTTTCCGAATTCCGATTCAAACATTTTCAATTCGCGGAACGACTGAACGCGCTTACCGTCGATGCGATCGATCATGTCGCCATTGCGAAGACCGCGGCGATGCAATTTTGAACCGCGCGTGCATTCGAGTACGTAGATTCCGGCATCACTCTGAGAAAGGCCCTTCGCCTGGATAAACGAATGCGTCGGCTCGACGAGCGTTGCACCATACCAATCGATTTGCGGGAGGCCATCGCCTTCGGACCAGACGCCATGCGAGCGTCGGGCAAGAACCGTTTCAACACGCTCAGCCAACTGAACCTTGGCGATCTTGTGTTGCTGATTGCGGATGTAAGCGACATCGATCTCGCGGCCGATGGGCGTCTCGCCAACCAATCGAATCAGATGGTCGGAATCGAGAACGATTTGACCGTCAAACTCCGTCACCACATCGCCAACTTGCAGACCCGCGCGGGCAGCCGGGCTGGCGGATGCGTCACCGGTAAGGTCTTTGATGAGCGCACCGCGACCGGTAAGGACGCTGCGGTTGCGTACGTCGTTCACGTCTGGGTCGGTAATGGTCACGCCAAGGTATCCGTAGCGCACCACCTGTCCGTCGGCCAACTGCGAAATAATCCGCCGCGTGCGCGCTGAAATCGGAATCGCAAAACCGAGCCCCTCATCGACACCCGACCCCGACACCATCGCAGTGTTCACGCCTACAACGCGGCCATTCAAATCAAACAAAGGACCACCGCTGTTTCCGGGATTGATGCTGGCATCCGTCTGAATGAGGTTGCCATAATATCGGTCATTGTTCGCCGACGAAATCAAACCAGTCAACGATCGGCCAATCGTCCCCACCGTGCCAAACGACACCGACGTATTGCCGTCATCGTTGGCCAGTCCGAACGGATTGCCCATCGTAAAGACCCACTGCCCGCGCCGCACATCCGCAAGATCGCTGAGCGGAGCGACACGAAGATTCTGGGCGTCGATTTTCAGAACGGCTAAATCGGCGCGCGGATCGAATTGAATTACCCGCGCGTCATAACCACGGCGCGACCCATCGGAAACGACGACGGTGATTTCGTCTGCCCCTTCGACGACATGGTGGTTTGTAATGATAAATCCATTGGAGCGATAGACCAGACCAGAGCCCTGGCTATGCGGGACCATCCGCTCGCCACCGCTTCGCATTTCAAACAATCGCCGCGTACTGATGCTGACCACCGAAGGCCGCACATTTTCGGCGACTCGTTCGAACGTCCGCTCTAGTTTTTGCATATCGGGTATGCTGTAGAGGTCGTCAGCATTTGCGATGGCGGCTGGTATGAACAACCCACAAACTATCGCAAGTTTGACGAACGGATTAATGCTGAATCGGCGAGTGAAACATGACGTGCATGCTGAAATGATCTGTTGCATGGGCGAACCTCTCTGGCATCGCGTGCGTGACTATCCAATGGTCCTGTTATTTGTATTATAACTGCCCGTCGCGCCCAGTCTCGAAAAAACCGGGACGTCGGCGAATTCAAAAATGGCGGTTTAGGTCAACGCGGTTGTTGAATGGGAAAAATAGGAATCTCTGGCATTGTAACGTTGCGGTTTTGAAGTGGACCAACACACACTCGACAAGTTGAAATTCGATCACGTCCGAGAATCACTTGCGGACTGCTGCGCCTGCACGCTTGGGAAGAATCTAGCGCGCAAACTCACACCCAGCAAACAGGGGGACGCTATCACGCGCTGGTTCGATCAAGTGCGCCAGATGCAGGATGCGTTTGAAACGCGAGGTGCGATACCTTTGGGGGGTGTCCACGATATTCGGCCCGCGCTGGCTGCTTCGGGTACGCCGGCTGGCCTCGATGCGGGCGAACTTCATGAAGTTGGCGAAACGCTGAAGGCGACTTCGGCGATCACGCGGTGGCTTGAATCGATTGGCGACGCGTACCCGCTCATCTCAAAAACCGGTGAGCGCGTGGGCGATTTCAGTCCACTCGCAGAACAGATCGATCGTACGATCGACGAACGCGGCCAAGTGCGCGACGATGCGAGTAAGCGTCTGCTCGAACAACGCCGGTCCATCGAAACGTTGCGGTCGGAAATCGGACAGATCTATGCGCGGATGTTGCGCAATCCCGATGTCACCCGCATTCTGCAATTCCCCAACACCACGCAGCGCGGCGAACGAACCGTTTTGCCGCTAAAGACCGAATACCGCAGCCAGCTTCGCGGAATCGTCCACACCAGCAGCGACACCGGTTCGACGCTTTTCATCGAACCGACCGAAGTCGTGCAGACGAACAATCAAATCGTCCGGCTCATCGATGAGGAGCACAAGGAAGTCATCCGCATCCTGTCGCAGCTTTCGTTTGTGGTGCATCAGAACGAACCGGCGATCCGCGCCACCATCGAAGCGTTGGCAATCCTCGATCTCATCAGCGGCAAGGTTCGATACGCCAAGCAGCGCGAATGCGTTTGCCCGATCATTGCGAAAGATCAAAAGCTCCTGCTATATCAGGCTCGGCATCCGTTGCTCGTTGACCTATTCCATCAGCAAGGCCGCCCCACTACTGACGTGGTTCCCATCGACGCCCGTCTTGGCGACGATTTTGATATTCTCGTCATCACTGGCCCGAACACCGGCGGGAAGACCGTCACCCTCAAGACGATCGGCCTCATCGCGATCATGGCCCAGTGCGGAATCCCGATTCCGGCTGGCAAGGGTTCGAGCGTGCCGGTGTATCGACAGATTCATATCGACGTGGGCGACGAGCAGAGCATCGAGCAATCGCTCAGCACGTTCAGCTCTCACCTGTCGAACATGCTACGGATGCTCAATCAGATCAACGCCCAGTCGCTGGTGCTGCTCGACGAACTCGGCGCAGGCACCGACCCCGATGAGGGGGCCGCGATCGGCCAGGCGATCATCGACGAACTGTGCCGAATCAAGTGTCACGCCGTACTCAACACGCACCTGTCCGCACTAAAAGCCGTAGCGTTTTCATCCAACCGCGTTGATAACGCGTCAGTAGAATTCGACGTGCAAACATTAAAGCCAACCTACCGCCTGCGCATCGGCGAACCAGGCAACAGCAACGCCATGATCATCGCCTCGCGCCTGGGCATGTCGAAGCGACTCGTCAAGAAAGCCAAGTCCTACCTCAGTGGCCGCCACCGCGCGTTCAAGAAAGCCATCGAAGCCACGGTAGATTCCCGCCGCCAAGCCGAACGCGCCCGCATCGAAGCCAACAAAACCATGCTCGACGCCGAACAACAACGCATCCACTACCAAAACCAAGCCAAACAAATGGAAGAAGCCCGCCAAGTCAAAGACGAATGGCACAAGTGGCTGGGCACACTACGCTCCGGCGACACCATCTACGTCAAGAAATTCGAACGCTCAGCCACTCTGGTCCGCCTGCAACTTCAAAAACAAACCGCAGTAATAGCAGCCGGCCAAGTAGAAATGGAAGTGCCGCTATCCGATCTACTTCAACCGGATCGGGCTAGTCGTTCCAACTAAGAGTTGAATAACACTGCGGGGCCAATGATGGCGCATTTCATCAATACGCGAACTTGCCCGACGTTTGTCGTCTCATATGTTCGCTCAAATCTGAAGTCAGACGAGCTGGCCTACAAGCATAAACCAAGAGTTTTTTTTGATTTCCTTGGAAGGCCGCGCAAGGACAGATACGATGGTATTTATGAAGTCAGATGGCTTTCGCGATTTGTGGAAAAAACTTTGACATGCACAGGTACGCTCCTTGGCCGTTGGATAGTTGGACCAACATCTGTCAAGCCCATGAATACGGACTTCGCGAGAGGCGAAGTATTGGATGTAAATAACGATGCTATAATTGTTAATTATTGGTATCCGGTAATTGTCGAGTTTGCGATCGACGAACGCAAATTGAATTGTAACCTCAGTAGAATTGGGCATGCTGGCGATGTTTCGTGTTACATGTATGAACTCCCCTACGGCATGGAAACTAAAAGGCTTGGCCAACCAGTTGGACCTTTGGCCAAACGCAAGGTCTTCAGGTGGCCTGGATACGAATGCCCCCCCATCGGGTGGACTCGCTAGTTGCGTATGTCGCTTTTCAGAATAATACTCATCGCTATTTTGGTTGTCGCTTCGAATATTTGCCTTCCGAGCGAAATGATGCTTGACTCACGCGGTCCGGGAGCCCACTGATTTCCGTCCAGTACTCTTTGCGAACATCGTCGTCGATCTCGATGATGCCGGGATACAGCGTATCGTCGCCCTTCGTCATGCAGCCGGAAATCCAATACTCTTCTTCGGTTTCGACGTCGAAGTAATTGGCTTTGTACCCGCCCTTGAGCGATTGAAATTTTTTGCGGCCATAGAACGAATGTCGGGGCGATGAACCGACCAACCCAATTAAAACACCCCAAAAAATTATGTAGGGGCAAAGAACCCACACAAAAAAACAGCGAA
>JAJDEB010000015.1 GCA_029260015.1 Phycisphaerae bacterium
CACGTGAAACCGGTAGACGTTCAAGCACGCCCAGAAGCATTGGGACAGGAAGGGCCGTCATCGCAACCCCTAGCTCCAGGAACCCATAGAGGCGAAGAGGAGACGCAACGCGATCGGCATAGCTCCCAACCCAATGATTGCCTATGGCTAGACCGGCAAAGAACGCCACCAACACAAGCGCGGTCGCGTGTACCACATTTCCGAACAAGAGCCCGAAATGACGAAACCAGAGAATCTCGTAAATGAGTCCTGCAACCCCTGATGCAAAGAATAGGGACGCAAGGAAGACTGAAGGCATTAGGCTTGAGGATTCTGGTACACGTGGTGATGGGAGGGATTAGGTCTGCAGAATGGGCACGCGCAGACGATTTGAGACGAGGAGTTAGCCGTGATCGTGTCCCTGATCTGCACTAGTATCGCCCGCAGGCGCATCAAGACCGGCGGCATCTATCGACACAATCGCATTGGGATGCGCGCTCTCTGTTGGGATCGTGGCAATGACGGAGGTCGTTGCAGTATCAATGACGGAGACTGTTCCAGATTCTTCACCAGAGTTTGGAACATAGACTCTTGTCCGATCCAAACTAAGCGTCAGACTTCGGTTTACCGCTGCTGTTCCAACAGCAATACGCGAGACTTCTCGAAGCGCGAAAGGAGTAGATGCGTCAATAAGGACGATGCTGTTGGTTCCCTCCCCGCCGGAAACAAACAACATGGAGTCATCACCTTCAACGAAACGACTCGGTGAAAATCCAGCCAGGTCCAGGCGAGATACGACCGTATCAGTCGCAGTATCAATGACCGCAATCCCGCCGCCACTTGATGTTTGGCTAGAAAATGACACCCATATAAAATCTCCGTTTCTGCTGGCTTTCAGAAAATCAGCTTGCGGCAGTTCGCCCGCTGCATTGCCCCTCGGAACTCCCGACACGAGATTGGGTGCCCCAAGGCTATCGGCATCCACAATCGCGATACTGTCGCCAGCGGTTGGAAAACTGATAATCACGTAGACATGACCGCTATCGGGTGAATAAGCCATCACTCCTGGAGAAGGTCCAACGGGAATCGATGCTGTTGTCGAGAGAAAGGAGGTGACGTTGGCAGAATCGGTATCAATCACAGATACGGTCCCAGCGAGCCGATTACTCACAAATGCACGATTGCGCCGTGTGCTGAATGCCAAATCACTCGCACCATCTTCGACTTGAATCTGGGCGATTTCTTGCAAGAAGGTCGTCGTCGACGGATTGGCATCAATAACCGAAACCGAATCAGGTCTCGCGTCACCCGTTGCACCTTGATTCGTCACAAAGATGAACTGACCAGAAGGATCGACTGCGATACTTCCTGGTCGAATTCCAACGCGAACGACACCTTCCAGCGCATCCGTTGCCGCAAACAGAGCCGTCACCGATCCAGCTTCTGGATTGCTGACATAGACATGGCCGCCTGTGGCTACCGTCGCCTCCCCGAGCAATGCCGTTTCAAGGGGAGTAGTAACGGCAAGATCATCCCGGCCACCATGCGTAATGACAGTGACCAACCCCACAACCTCATCGGGATTCGATGACGAAGGACCAGAACCCGCAACGAATATTTTCTCGGTTGGCATCTCATCTGGAGCAAGCTCGAACGGATTAGGAACATGCTCCGTATCGCCACAACCCGAAAGCTTTAGAAGTACAACGAGCAGAAATACACTCGCAACAACGACGTTTAGTAGGTTGGATTTCATATGCTTACTTCTTGCCCAAGGTCCTAACTCTTCGACTGCCCAAAACTCCGTCATTCCCGCAAAAGCGGGAATCCAGGTAGCCCGCAATCCACTGATTGCGTGCTATAAACCGTTCGATCCAGCGTCACCCGACGCACTCGGAAACAGTGCTTCGAGCGCCGCAATCGCCACGCTTTCCGGCGTGTTTGGATCAGCCGCAAGTTGCCTCAAGAACGCTTGTCGCTGCTCGTTCGTCGATTGTTTGTCGAGCGTCGACGTACCGCCCGAACCGCCTGCCGAACTCGCACCGTCGGCGATGCCGCCCGGCAGCGCCACGGGTGCCGAGATGGCCGTTGTGAACTCCGGTGTGACCGTTTGCGACGGGTTCGCGGCTTGCGTCGCCGACGCCGTTTGCGTGCCGGTAGCGTTGCCTGCGGTGGCCCCTCCGAGCGATGGGGTGGTGCCTCCGGTGGTGACGCTGATGTTGATTCCTGCTTGGGCGTATCCAGCGTTGGATTTCGTAAGGTCGGTGGTGTTTTGCCCGCTGGCCAGTCCGTCGATGAGACCGGGAAACCCGACGGTCCCGTCACCCAGTTCCGGGTCACCGGAGTTGGGCAGTCGCGAATCGCCCGGAGCGTTGATCACGTTGATGTGCACGTTCGAGCCTTGGGTCGCGGCATCGTCGGCGCTGGTCGCGTTGGTTTGCGATTGCTGGGCCGATTGTTGGTCGAGTGGCACATCGGTCGATTGGGCGCACCCAAAAACCGAGACGCCCGCAGCGAGCAAAATAACACCAAGAATTCCGCAAGAGTGCCAAGCACTGACATTTTTCCTTTTCACGTTTGAACCTTTCAAAATAGACGTTTCTGGAAAGTGACACGCTGTGTCACTATGTGTTTTTGCACCTTCGTCATTCCCGCGAACGCGGGAATCCAGACGCGCGGGGGTCGTGGCGGCGTCCGTGCCTCCCCGCGCGTCACCATCCGTGTCGGTTGCCGACGGGACGCCTATCGCGTGCATGGTGTCATCAAATGGATTGCGGCTCGGGCGTTGGGGATGGCGGTGGTCGCGCCCGCCCGAGCCGGTGGGGTTGGCATTGTTCGTCGGGTGGCCCATATCTTCAGAGGTGGGGGAAAAAGTGGCGTCGCCGCATAGCCCCCTAAGCGGCGAGCGCCCGCCAAATCGGTTTGGTGTGTGGCTGTGAGCCGGGTTGTCGCAATCGGTCAGACCAAAAGCCTGAGTCAATCGAACATCCAAAACCGTTTTAACACTTGTAGGGTGTGGCTTGCCGCACCTGTTATTTCTTGGGGATGCGAATTCGACGCGCGTACCATGCGCGGGGTGCCCCGCCCTTTCAGGGTGGGGGACTGAGAGCTTGATAGATTGCGCTTCCAGCATTGCCATCCTTGGCCTTTGCGCGTTCGCCCCGATTCCGTTCGAGACTCGCTTCGCGCGTAAAAAAACACCGGGTCTGACTGTTCCCACAAGTTGGGCGTCAGACCCGGCGCGTTAGTTTTGCCAGGTTGGTTCGCTGTTGTTTTCTCGACGGGGTGCAGTGAATCACCCCTGAATTGTCGCAACCCTCCGGCCACGGACGGGCACGCGGGGACGTTAAACCGAATCACGTGCGGTTGTCAATCTATTTTTCAAAGTTTTTTTCGTCGTCATTCCCGCGAACGCGGGAACCCAGATGCTGCATAACCGCCGTCATGCAGCATGCTGTGGGGGAATGCTTCAGTCTTGCTTTCTTGGTGCGATCACTTGTTCATAATAAGTCGCAGGATACACGATCAATTCTTCCAAGTACTTACCGCCGCTAGAGTCCGCAGCCCAGTGAACGCTCACGTAAAGATCGCCGACTTTGTGCGGAGTTTTGAGCGACGCGTTGAAATTTTCTTTGCTTCCGGGCAGACGTTTGATTGCTGTCCAATCGTCAGCAAGCAATGCCGCCAGACCAGATTCCAACTCACTTGGTCCGTGCGAAAATTGGATCGAAAGCACATCGTTGCACCGCCTGGACAGAAAGAGCCACCCGTCACGAAACTCCTCTTTGTATGACGTCTTAATTTGGCTTCCATCATGCTCGTCGATCTTCTCTTCCCATATGTCGAAATGGATATCGTTCAGCCACCTTACGAACACCGTGTAGTTGGGTATCGAATCCGACCCCTGCGTCTTCGCCCCGATCGCCGCCCCTTCCGCGTCGGTGACCTGCCCGGATGTCGCTGTCGATCGATCCCCCTTCTCGCAGCCCCAGCCGATCAAGCAGACCACGATAATCAGGGGAATTGACCGCACCATGCCACTTGCACAACGATCCAAACGATGCACTTGATATCTCCCTAACAAATACCGTACAATCCACAGATCGGCTGGCACGTTCTTGAGTCAGCGGGTGCCCCATCCTTTTCAAGGGTGGGAATTCAATTCGGTGAGGGGCCGCAGCTTCCTGCTGTGCCGCGAATTTCCTCGGGTCAATCAAACCGTGCCGCCTCGTCGCAAGGAGGTGATCCATGCCCAAGGTCGGGGCTGGGGCGGCACATTGATGCGAAGGGTCCGCCATGTCCGATTTCCAGTTGCCGCTGCCATTGCCGCCTGAACGTGAGACCGCCCTTGCTGAGCTTCACAAATATCTCGATCTCACCCCGACTTCTTTTTTGATCGCTTACCTGCCTGTCGTTGTTTCACACGCTGAGCCGCCTCGTCCAGTTCCTTTGCTGCGCGTGCGGCGGCTATCTTCTCCTTTTCCTCTCGCTCAAGCGCCTCGAATGCCTGCAACAAAGCCTGTTTTACGTGCAAATAAGATTTATGAAGGTCTTCGACCTCAAGGTCGTCTATCCCTAGTGATTCGTCAAAAAGCCACTCCGCAGTGACTTGCATCGCCTTGGAAATTTGAATGCCAAAGTCTGAAGCTGGCACAGACCTTTGTGACATCAGCGACGATAGTTTGTTCTTCTTGCAGCCGATCACCTTTTCCAATCCACGCGTCGAGATGCCCCGCTCACTCATTAGCAACTTCGCCTTGTCAACCCAATGCATGATTCTTTTGTGACTCCATAGAAGGCCATCAGGCCAGAATCTAGCACTCGGTCGACTCCCGGCAATCTTGGAAGATTTTTTTCACGAATTACTTGACAACGCTAGTAATTCTTATAGATTTCATAAGAATCAAGTGGTACGGAGATGAATATGTCGCGACCCAAGAAACAGCAGAATCGCAGTCAGATTTCAATTCGGTCCGCCGACTATGAACTCCTAGTCGCCATTTGCGATGCGGAGACTCGTTCTATTACAGACCAAGTCTCCGTCATTTTTCGCGAATACTCCAAGCGTCTAGGTTTGGGCGCACCGTCAAAACCATCCAAGCAAAAGCGAAAGGCAGGGTAATGGCAAGCAAAGATCACATCAGTACCCGCATCCCTGCCGTGTTCGCCGAACGGCTCGAACGCACATTCCCTGAATACGATTCGACCGAAGCCCGTGTGTACGTTGCCCTCAAAGAGTTCTTCGTTGGTCGCGGCGTCCTTGACTTCCCGTTTCATCCGCAGCCGCCGTCGTTGTACCCCGCGTCCCCGCGTCGCCCGCGTGTGCAAAAGGCACGCGTATCCAGGCCACGCAGAGCCCGCGTCCGTCGCCCCCGGCGACGTTGATTGTTTTGCAGTGAACGTCCGGGAATGGCCCGGACGATTGTTGTTTTCTCGTTAGCCCACAAGGGCGGGGAAGCGTGATGTCGGAACCGAGTCTGGTTTCATCAACAGAACGTCGCGCTTCCCTGTCGGGCTACAGAAACCGCAGGTAGCACCATGCACTGGGTAGACAAATTCAAACTGATCAAGCAAGAGCGCGGCTTAAGCGTTCGCGGCATCGAACGCCTAATAGGACTAAGCACCAACGTGCTTTCTGTTTCGATGTCTCGTCGGGGCATGCCCGCCGTAAAGACTTGCATAAATCTGGCTCGCGCATTGAACGTCACGACTGACTGGCTTTTCGACGAATCGGTCGGGCTCGATTGCGGTTCAGTTCGCATGTCCGCTTCGGATCGCTTGTTTCTTGAATCGGTCAAAGTGGCGCAACTTCGTCTGCTCGTCGCCGGGCAGCTACCTGAACAAATAGTTCTTGCAACAGTCGCGCGTTCCTCCCGCGACTGACGTTTCTTCCACGGTGGCGAGGACGTGGGTCACGACACGCCTTCGCCACCAAGTGGAGAAGTGTGGAGGAACAAACGACGGTCCGAATTGTCGTAAACCACCATCGCCTGATCAACGGATTTCGGGCGTTACTTATCCGGGAGCAGTCATTCCCGCGAACGCGGAAACACAGGTTGTTTTCAAGCATGGCATGGAAATGGAAAAAGGTCGGGGTGTTGGTTCCTGAGCATGAGTGGAATGCGTTTGATGCGTTGGTCGCTCGCCTATACGGCCCGCAAAACAAGGGCAAGCGTAAATATCTCTATACGGTCGCCTTCCAGCAGTTGATGAAGATGAAGGAGGCGAGTCTTAAGTTAGAGGTTCACCGTGCAGAAGGGATTGAACTTGGAATTCTGCCACCGGATGCACCAACGCTATCCGGTTCGTCGAACTAATTAATGCCGGACACGTCCGGGGCATGGATGCCACAACATGTACGAATGGAAAACCACCACCACCTATGGTCCCCGCGAAATGAACGCAGACGCCGACCTACTCTCTGACTTGCTAAGTGAAGCGCCGCGTTGCTTGGACGGTTTTCCGTTGACGACCAAGGCGATCAGCAACTGGACCGGCTTGGCTCTTCAGACGATCAGCAACTACAAGCTCGGCGTCATCAAGAACATCCCCGTCCATTTTTGGAAGGCGATCTATCGTCACCTTCCCGACCAGCGCATTGCCGACCTGATTCTTGACGGCCTGTGCGATGTCATTCGCAGAGACACGCTCCCCGACCTGACCGATGCCCCGGCTGCCTTCGAGACACTGCACGCGATGTCGAGCAAATGGCACAACATGCAGAAACGCGCGGCGGACATTCTGTGCGACGGCAAGATCGATCACAGCGATGAGGAGTTCATCCGCGACTACAAACGCGCGTCGCGTGAACTCTTCGCCCAGAACCTCGCCTTCATTCGTTCGCTCGACGACACCCTCGCATCCAGCAAACAGGGAGGTCGCTCATGACGATCGAGCACTTCCTCAAACACAATCCGACGAAGGCCATCGTCATGCGTGCCGACGCGACTGGCAAACTGCTCGTTTGCGTCGCGCGTGAAGATCGCCCAAACGTGATTCTGTCGAGTGCCATCTCCGCGTCACATCTCGAAGGATGCTATTGCGCGATTCGTCGATTCAATGAATCCGAAGCACGCGAGCAATCTATGGGGGTGCAAACGTGAGCGCTCGCACTAAATCCATCAAAGAGACGCCCGATTTCATCGTTGGTGCGTTCTTGCGTTCACACCCAAAAATTCGCATGAGGCTTGGGTTTCGTGGCGGGAAGTTTTTCGCGTCAGTGGTCACCAGCCAGAGCGGCTTGCCACTTTGTAACGCAACTGCCGACTCGCCAACACAAGCAATCGTCAAAGTCATCAAGACGTTTCGGAAGGGATACGCCCAATGCTAAGCGACCTGATTGCCATCGCGATTCTGTTTGCCGTCATGTGGGGGATTTGCATCTTCGCGGACATGTGCGCGATCGCCGACGCTCAACGCAAGCACACCTATAGCCGTCATTCCCGCGAACGCGGGAATCCAGGGAGGGGCTCATGAACGACATTCAACCGTGCAAGAAGTGCGGACGCAGTTGCAACCGAGAGCACTTTGCCCAGCAGCCGTCCACCCGCGCTCGGCTGATCACCTATCTGTATTGTGAAGATTGCAACATGGGCTGGGAGGCGATCTGGCAGGTACTTGATCGCGGGTTCCCCGTGTTTCTGTTCGACGTCGAATACAGCAGTGCCAACCAGCGCAAGCTCGATCATTTTTTGTTGAACCTACGGATGGCCAACAGCGTCGCTGCATAACTGGACGAACCAATGTCGCAAGCCCAAAACATCCCAATCGCAGTCAGCGCATTAAACGCCATCAATGATGGCTGGGTTGCGGGGAGTGAATTGGGCAAGAGCGACCGCCATGTACGTCGCATGTCCAAGACGCTTCAGCCGTTGGGTGCTGCTCGCAAGTCGGGTCGAACGTGGTATTTCAAGAAGGATAATCCCGACGTCGCCAAGTTGCTCAAGCAGGCCCGCATCGATCGCAGTTTTGAGGATTTGTCGGCGTACACGCATAAGCAGATCGAAGATGCACGGCTGAAGGTTAAGATTGTCGAGGCGGGTCGTCGCGAGATCGAGCGTCGCATCAATGATTGCCATTCCGGTCGCACGGTGGCGGTCGAATGGTTCTGCAAGGTCCGGTCTGATCAGCTTGGTTTCGGAACGCTTGCTGTCAATACCTTTCGGCGTTGGGACAAGACGTATTCCAACGCGGGCGAATTCAAGGTGCTGGCATTCATCGACACGCGTGGCCGTGAACCGGGACAACGTAACTGTTCGGCTGAGGCATGGGCGCATTTCAAGGCGCTCTATCTTGACGATCGCAAACGCTCGATTCGGCTTTGCTACGATCTCACTCACACGGAGTCAGATCAGCAGGGGTGGGAATGGCCAAGCTATCGCACGATCGCCCACCGCGTTGAGCGCGACATCACGAACATCTCGCGCACTTATTACCGCGAAAGCGAGGATCGCTTCAAATCCGATTGCCTGCCACGCATCCGTCGGACCTATGATCACGTCGCCGCCGGTGATGTGTGGTGTGGCGACGAGAATTACATGGACCTGTATGCCAAGCTTCCCGACGGTCGCGGTGGCTGGAAGGGCGGTCGCCCAAAGCTCACCGCCTGGCTCGATGTGCGCAGCCGCATGTTCGTGGGCTGGCACATCGCCAAGAGCGCCAACAGCGACACGATTCTCGCCTCTTTTAAGAAAGGCGTTCGCGAATTCGGTCCACCGCGTGAAGTGATCTGCGACAACGGGAAGGATTACAAAGCTGCTGCGGGTCGCAAGAAGAAGAAAAGCAAGTGGGACAAGTTCGATGACAAACACGTCGCGAGTGTGTGGACTGAACTTGAGATCAAGCAGACCTGGGCAACGCCCTACGCCCCACAATCAAAGATGATCGAGTCGCACTTCCGGGCGGTGTGCAACGATTTCTGCAAGCTCTTCGATAGCTACTGTGGCAACAAGCCGGAGAATCGCCCCGACGTCGCCAGCAAGTTCCGCCCCGACGAACTGCCCACCTTGGAAGATATCAACGAGCGTTTTGCCGAGTGGCTTGAGGCCCACCATCTCAAGCCGCGTGAGGGCGAGGGCATGTACAACCTGTCGTCGGTCCAGGCGATGGAGCAGTTCCGATCCAAGAATCCACGCCAGGCCGTTTCGGGCGAGTTGCTTGACTACATCTGCTCGAAGTTCGTGGGACCGGTCAAGGTCACCAAAGACGGCGTGCGACACAATGGTTTTCGCTACGGACTCGGTGATCCTGCGTTGTACGGGCATCAGGGCGAAAAGGTCTGGCTGCGCATCGATCCAGAACGCGGCGACATCGTTCATGTCACGGACCTCAAGAAACAACCGATCGCTACGGTGGGAAGCAACAAGCTCACCGGTTTGACCCAGGAAGACATCCGCGACGGCGCTCGCAATCGTAAACAAGCCAAGCACTACGCCCGCAAGGCACGCGAAACGGCTCCCTTCGCGACGAAGTACTCCAATGAATCGGCAGCCATTGTCGCCATGCGCGATCGGTACAAAGCTCAGCAGCAAGACGTTCGTCCACCCGATCCTCCGGATTCGATCAAGGCGGTACGACCCGACCTTCAACGAGCGATCGAACAGCAATCGAAGCCCGTTCAAACAGGCTTTGAAGACAGTTCGGAATCGATCCTCTTCGAGGATTTTACCGAGGCAATATGTGGATCGGACGACGAGTACTTGTCGGACGAAACGCACGACGAAGACACGATCGACGAATCCGAAGTAGACGAGATTCTGGGCGGAGGTTTTATGGACGAACCTCTGGAAGGTGACAGCGACGATGGCGACGGAGCTTCGACCATCGACGCCTTTGAAGAGATCGCCAAGCTCCATGAACGGAAACACGCCTGATAAGCCGCCTTCCAAAGGCGACGACACTTTTGACTTGATCGGGCAGGATGCCCGAGTCGCGAGGACGTCACGGATGATCGACAAAGACGAGAAGATTTCCAAATCGCGTGAAGCGGACATCATCGACCGCGTCAACACATATCTCAAAAAGCATGAGATCACCCAGAGTGTTCTCGCCCGCGAGACCAACGTCTCGAAGGGCACGGTTTCTGACGTATTGCGAGGCGTGTACGGGAAGCGTGGCAAGGGCGGCGTCTGCACAAGCAGTGAGTACGCCCGTCGCTTCAATAACTGGATGGAACTGCACGCCCGTCGGCAGAACATCGTCAGCAATCGCAAATGCGTGATGACGTCCGTCGCCCAAGAAATCAAGACGGTGGTCCAAACCGTCGCCGAAACGTGTGCGATGGGACTCATTTACGGTCCGTCGCACATCGGCAAGACCTTCACGCTCCAATCGTTGGACGGCAGCGACCGATTGGGACAGCCCATTTACATCCGCATCAATCGCGCACACCGCACACCTGTGACCGTTTGTAGGCTGATCCTTGAAACGGTCGGTGAGAAGAAACTCCAATCGACTTTTGACCGACTCGCACGACGATTGTTTTCGCGATTCAACGAAACGGGCCGACTGTTCATGTTCGACGAAGCCGACCGCTTGAGCTACGACGCGCTGGAGTTCATCCGAGATTTTCACGACGCGACGGGTTGCGGTGTGTTGCTGGCTGGGAAGCCGGTCATCTACCAGAAATTCGGCTATCGCGAAATCGGATCGTACACAGAGGTCACCGATCAACTTGCCAGCCGCGTCGTCATTCGCCGCGACCTCACCGAGCGCACACGAACCATTGACCCCAAGAATCCCAACAAGAAACCGGAGATGCTCTTCAGTAAAGAGGACATCCTGAAAATCATCGACGTCTCGAATATCGGTATTGCTGTTGATAATGACGCGGTCGATTGGCTTCAAGAGCGTGCCAGTCGCCTTGGAATGGGCGGTCTCGGTATTGCAGTGATGCACTTGTATCTGGCCGTCAAGATTGCCGTCAGCAAGAACTACGACTCGGTGACGAAGAAGGTGTTGGAGCAAGTCGAAAGGCACACCATCGGCGGTGAAGAGACCGTCATCATCAAGAAGGTGCTTGATGACAAGAGCAAAAAGGCCATTGGCCGCTTGGCGTAGGGAAGCAATGAATCGAACGCAACCACAACCCAAAACACGCGGCCACGCAGAGGGCGATCTCTTCTTCGAGCTCGACGAGGATGGCAACTGGAGTGTGCAGCTTTGGTTCGTGGACTATGTCACCAACGACGTCGGATTGTTTCGCGACGTGAGGGGCGAACTGTTTGAGCAGCGTTTCGATGCGTTGCATCGTGGCGGTTTTGCATCGCCCGGTGCCGACGACATCAACGAGGACAACGAGCGTCGTCGGTACCAGGGGCGTTCGAGAAGCAGCGCTCCGAGTCGCCGCAACGCGACTGCAACGACCAAGCAGATCAACTACATCAACTATCTCGGTCGGAGGCGGCGTTTGAGCCTTGCCGACTTGCGTGCGTATTCGCCCAGTCATTCATTGCGCAAGCTCACGATCGGCCAAGCCGGTCAGTTGATCGATTGGTTAAGGGGCAACGGTAAAGAGCCAGCGACGTATCCGCCACCACAGTCAAGAGTAGTGCGGCCGAAGAGCGGCACGCGGGGCGTCGAGCTCAAACGCCGATCAGGATGATCGGCGGATAACTAACAGTCGTCATTCTCGCGAACGCGGGAATCCAGTAAGCAAGGATGCTGCCATGAAAATCAAACGTGCAATCCCGTTGATGTTATTGCTCGCGTGCAACGTCGCAGACGATCAATCGCTTCGAGCGCGGGACCAATCCCTCAATCAAAATGACCAGTCGCAGAATGATTGGCAGATCGACCGTCCCTACGAGCGTCCACATGGACCGTGCCAGGTCGATCCCGAATCGCAGGCATGTCGCCACTATGCGTTGATGATCCCGCTGTCTGGCAGGTACGGGCGTTACACCGTCCAGCATTGCATCGACGATCCTGCGAGCAAGGCATGCGGTGAGCACGTTCGTCAGTTGTGTGCAAGCGAGTCATTCATCGATGACTGCCAGCAGCTTCACGCCGCCGCGACGCGGTGCGTTGATTTTGAAGATTGGAATCAGGATGGCATGGTTGATCCGTCGGACCGTGCGGTGACCGATGCGCTGTGCATCGATCGCGAATGCCTGGCCGACGGAACGTGCACCATTGAACCTTTTCCCGTGGAATAAACTCATTTGCCGTCATTCCCGCGAACGCGGGAATCCAGCAACAGGAACGAACCATGATCAAACGAACGCGACCCATTCAATATTTCTTGATTGCAGCAACGTCAGTCGTCGCCGCACAGGTGTTGTTCCATGCGATCAACTCCAACGCTCAAACACCAGACATCAGCGCAACCGAACCCAAGCTGATTCTCGGTTCGGGCATGAGCAACGCAAAGATGTCGATCAGCGAAGCGCTCGACGTCCTGGCCGGTGTCCCGCCTCTGCAAGTGCGTCACTTCTCATGGGGGCTATCACCTGAGTTGATCGCCCAGCCGGACCGCCACGCCCTTCGCGAAACCATCCGCCTCACTGGTGGCGCAAGTTTCGCGATCTGGCATCAGCCCGACGAAGTGGTCCGCGTCTTGCGCACTGTCGTCGATGCCCATCGCGCGTCCGGTCAAACGCCCTGGTTGGCTGTCAACTATTCGCCCTGGGTGCATGTGAGCGATCGCGCCAACCCTGCGACAATGAGCGCTGCCGATCACGCGTTTGAAGTCGCTTGGATGGAAAAGCATCTCGGTCGCATCCGCGACTATATCAATGTCGGAAACGACATGATTCCCGGCCAGTATCGCGTGCGCCATGTGTTGCTGGACGGTGAGGCGTTCTGGCCAACCAAGCCTCCGGCGGGTGTCGATCCGCAGTTGCACTCCGACGCGATCACGAAGCTGTACAACACTTCGTACGACATCGCCAAATCGATCTTCCCTGATGCGCGGGTGTCATGGTACGCATTCGGAACTGGACCGATCTTCGAGGGCAACGGTTGGGGAAACTACACCGGACACACGATGGATGAGAAGTCGTACCGGTGTTGGACGCCGATTCTGTTTTCGCCGCAATCGCTCGAAGGCACCACTGAACTCGTTCGTCGTCAGATCGATGATGGACGCCCGCTGATTCCGTGGTTGTCGATGCCCGGTGGCTATCGCCCGCTCACCGGCTTCGGTCGCGAGTGGGTGCCGAAGATGGAGTACCCGTGGGAGATCGCGTGGCAACTCGGTGCGCGGGTCAATAACGATTGGTACACCGCGACGCCGGATCGCATCGAGCGATTCGGTCCGTGGCAGCGCATTGAGGTGATGGTTCTGTATCCGTCACCGTTCGAGATCGAAGGTTTCCCCGAGAAGTTTGGCGCATACGTCGCCGGTGCGCACGACAAGAGTCGCGAAGAGTCACTTCGCATCATCGAAGCCATGAAGGCGCTGTGGCCGGAGCAATCAACAAGGAGTAGCGAATGACGATCAAAGAAATCGGCAAACAGATTCACGAGTGGGCACACCGCAAGGGATTCTACGGCGCGTCGTGTAAAGCCGATCGAGGTTTACCGTGCCCGCACGTTGGCGGATCAATCGGCAGTCACTTGATGCTGATCGTAACCGAGTTGGCTGAGGCGTGCGAGGCAGACCGCAAAGGCGATCGAGAGAACTTCAAAGAAGAGTTGGCCGACGTCGCGATTCGCCTCTTCGACTTGTGCGCAGCCGAGTGCATCGACTTGGAGGCTGAGATCGAGAAGAAGATGTTGGCCAACGAGAATCGCGAGCACCGACATGGCAAACGGTACTAAGGAGCATCGGATGTTCAAGAGATATAGTTGTCCGGACGCCGTTGGTTGGCTGGGCGTTTTCGTTGACGCAAACGGTCGCACGATCGCGTTCGTCGGTCTCGATCGACGCGTGTTCTTCGTGCAGGAGTTCAAATGATGGCATGGTATTGGTGGATGCTGATCGCACTCGCAATCTTCTACACAGGTTTCTTCCTGGGCGGAATTTTAGTGGGCGCGAAGATGGCGGAAAAGCTCATCAAATGGAAAGTTCTGTAACAAGTGGCCGGTGCGCCGGGAAGCGCCGAGCAACCCGGAGCGCCGTCGATGCTCGAACATCGACGGTCTTTACACACCGACCGAGAAGGCAAGTTGAATTGCAGAGCATATGAAGCGCCGAAGAATCGATCAACGAAGTGAGCAACAACAATGACCAACGGATTGGTCAAGAAATCATGCGGACCGATGCACCAAAGTTCGCAACCATTTACGCAGACCCACCTTGGCGATACGGAAGTCGCCGGGGCAAGGGTGCCCCTGAGCACGGAGAATGCTACCGGTATTCGACGCTCACCCTCGATCGCATCAAAGAGATGCCCGTCGCGGAAATGGCCAAGGCCAACGCCCACATCTATCTGTGGGTGGTCAACGCCCACCTCGATTGGGGATGCGACGTCATGCGTGCCTGGGGTTTTGCGCCCAAGACAAACCTCGTCTGGGCAAAGACCAAACGCGACGGTGGGCTGCTGCTTGGCATGGGCAACTTCTTTCGGCACTCGCACGAGATTTGCATCTTCGGCGTTCGCGGCTCACTGGCAACGCGCAGTTTCGCCAGACGTCAGCATTCCGTCGTTCGTTCTGTTCGACGCGAGCATTCACGCAAGCCCGACGAATTCTATCGGCTCATCGAGAAGTGCAGTCCCGGTCCGCGTCTCGAATTGTTCGCGCGTCACCCGCGTGCTGGTTGGTGGCAATGGGGCAATCAGTTGCGTGATCAACTCTTCACCCAACGCATCGTCGAAACGTCCGACGAATCCGATCTACCGACGACGCTCGTCTACACCGACAAACGCAAACACGTTGTTCATCGATAAGGAGAACACATATGCCCACTGAACAGTCGAATGAAGTCCAAGACGCCAAGGACCACTTGGTTGAAGACTGCGTACTCGACGCCCTGCGGAATGCTTGGAACAACTTCGTCAAGCTCGGATCAGAAGGTTGCGACAGGGTTGATTTCTGTAGATCGATCAACGAGTGCCAGCGAATCATCGCGACGCGAAGAATTCAGCGCGTCGATCCAGTCCGTTGGAATTCTCCAGACTAACAACAATGACCAACGGCCAACCGAAACCAATCCTTACGTTGCTCGAAAAGACGCTGGCCGGTGTACGCGCAGAGATCACTCAGGTCGGTCGCAAAGTCGAAGGCTTGATCGCACTCGACGCGCCGAACCGAGTTCGTCGGTCGCGCTGCAAAGTGGATTACACGATTCCGAAATCGTGGACCGACGACGAGAACGAAGCCGCCCTTCGGTTGGCGGCGCATTGGTTCCGAGACATCGGAGGATTTCAGACCGTCTGCAAGCGCCACGTATGCCACATCGTCGCGCGACTAAAGGAGGAGATTTCCGAACGCGAAATGCACTTCGCGATCAAGGCGTATGCCACGTCGCCCTGGCACGTTGAGAAGAAGTCATGGGTTGCGATGACGCGATTCTTCGTCAGTGACATGGTCAGCCAGTGGATCGACAAGAGCGACGATCTGCACCGCGAACGCGAGCTCGAACTCGAAGCCAAACGCATCGAAGCCGAGCAGCGTCATCAAAAGAACGAACGCGCTCGACTCAAGTATCAGCGCGACCACGCGACGGAAATCGCCCGTCGCAAGAAGCTCAGTAGGGTCCGCTGTGCGGACCAAGCAAAAAAGCAAGCGGACAAGAATGAATCGCCCAAGGCCAATCGGATCAAGACGATATGGGACGCGAACGAGCTCCTCCCCAAGTCGCATCGCTGGGTGATTCCCGTGCTGGTCAGCAACCGCACCAAAGCCGACGTCCGAAGCAAGGCCCAGGCGATGCTCGAAGAGACCACCCGTCTGATCTGGCCGAAGCTCACCGACGCCCTCCGCAGCCAGGTGAATTCGCTCGTGCAGTGCGAGGTCTACCGCCGAACCGGCTCATTCCCCCAGCAGTCGAGCCGCCCGTCGAACAATCACCTGCGTGCCCTGATCAAGGTCGCCCAGCAGCAGGCCAGCAGAATCAAACCGGTCGGCAACGCCCACACCATGTCCAAAATCATGTCGGAGGCATCGAAGTGAACAGCCGCCCAAACATTGCCCACCTTACCAAACGAGGCGATTGGCCGAATACAGCCATGTCCGTTTGTCCGCTTTCATGTCCGCGTTCGATCGACCATCGAACGGCCCTCAAACCACTACAGACCAAGCACAAAACGCAATTCCCATTTCATGCTGCAATTCCCATTTCATACTGCAATCCGCCGTTTTTCCCATTTCAAAACCCTGCGCGAGCAGAGTCCCAAAACAGCACTTAGCTACCTATCAAATAAGCAGTTACGGCGAAATCGAAAATCGCGTTTTTTTTGCCACTTCATGCTGCAGAGATCACGCATACCTTCGCGGGAACATCTGGTACTTGTACTATTTCGAGGGTGGAAAACGGAAACGACCGCGGGTTGGATCGGACAAGGAAGTGGCTCGAAGGATGGCCGCTCAAACCAATGCCCAACTCGAAGTCGGCGCACCCGCCCCGCTGAGTTTTGAGCCGATCACAATCCTAGAACTGCGGAACCGCTGGCTCCATTACCACGAACACGTGTTGAGGTCATCCGTTGCAACGGTCAAGCGGTATCGAGCGGCGACAGCGCACTTTGTGACCTTTGTGCATGAAACCGGTGCTCCCAAACACGTGGCCAGTTTCTCAGCAGCACACGTGGAAGTCTTCGCCGCGTATTTGCGACACATCAAAGTTGCTCCAAATGGACACCGCAATTCCACGAAGCGACCGCTTCGCGACAAAGGGGTTAGATTCATACTGGAAGCCTGCCGCGCCCTGTTCAGCTACGCGGCAAAGCGCCGCCACTTGCCCCCCTACACCGACAATCCCTTCAGCGCGATTCAAATTGACCGCATTCCTGTCGACGATGCCAAACCCTTTCAGGATATCACTCCCGACCAGGAACGCGCCTTTCTCTCGCAATGCGATGATTGGCAGTTCCCAGTTTTCCTGACCATGTTTCTCACCGGCGTTCGCCCCGGCGAACTGCGGCATTTGTTGATTCCGGAAGACTTGGATCTAGACGAAGGATACCTGTTTATCCGAAACAAAGCCGACCTGGGGTGGCAGGTCAAAACCCGAAACGAGCGGACCATTCCGTTGGTGTCCGAGTTGGTTGAAGTTCTTCGGGTGGTTGCCGGTGAAAGACGTACTGGTCCGGTTTTCATGCGTCGCAGATTCTCGAATGCTAGTCTTCCGATTCTTTCCGGTATGGGATTCGATGAGTTGCAGGCTGAACTGGAAGCACGGATCCACCAGCATTCCATCGCCTTGGGTGAATCTCTTTCGCGCGAACAAATCCAACGAACAGCGGACAGACTCTGGTCGGACATGGGGGCTGTCAGAACCGATCGAATGCGAACTGAGTATATGCGATTAACCAAGTCAATCGGATTGCCCTTTTTGACGGCACCAAAGACGCTGCGACATCTTTTCGCAACTGCACTCCAGGACGCCAATGTCGATCCATTGATTCGGAACCAACTGATGGGTCATGTGTCTGCCAACGATTCACGCGGAGGTGGATTGGCCACGACATCGGTGTACACGCACAGCCGCCCGGAAACTGTACGGCGACAATTGGAAGAAGCTCTGCGCCGCCGACCGGCCGTGGCGTGCGCTCGCGAGTGGGTGGCGAAACGGAGCTATACCTGATGATGTTTGCGCGGCGAATGATGATCTTGGGAAGTTGTTTGGATCGCCGTGTGCTATTCGTGGTGCGCTGTTTGCTTTCGCATCAGTTGCTATTTTTCGATTCACGCAAGACTTCGATAACTTTCGACCAATGGGACTCGACCATGTCACTAAAATGTTTTGAGAGATTAAGCAGGTGCGTGTATTTTGTAATTGCATCGCGGCTCGGGGCGTGCCCCATCAAATATCGGCGCTCCGGTTCGGGAATTCCGGCGTCGGATAAAACGCTTGCAAACAAATGGCGAAAGTCCTTAAGGCTCGCAGCCTTCGGCCAGCCGAGTCGCCTGGCGACACGATGGAATTCACCGTTGATGAGATCGTATGTCAGACCACCGGCGTCTCTAATGATAGTGTCCCGGATACGCTGCTTGGCCGCAGCGGTGGTTGCTTTCTTATCAGCGCAACGCCGCTCGAATTCTTTTGTCAGTTTGTCGAGCGACCAACCCTGTAGCGGCGGCGACTCTCGCCCTTCGGCAATTCGGCGACGCTTATACAACAAGCCGACGCCGGGCGAGGTTGCGTCCAGTTTCCATAGGTCGGTCATGACATGCATCATCGGAAACCGTTTGTCCCGGCGTCCCTTCGTCAAATAATCCAATTCGGGAACGCACACGACTCGCAGCCACTCCGGGTCGACGTGCTCCCGAAACAGATAGACAGGTTCTCTTGCCCGCAAACCATAAAGTAACATCGGCGCAAACAGGCTGCGTTGATATCTATCACATGATGTAATGAACTCAACCGCCATATCCATCGTGATGTCGAGCGCCGCCAGCGGATCGACCGGAACGGATGGTCGCTCCAGCAGTTTCTTGCGAAACGGATTTCGAAATCCGTCTGGAAGGCAATTGCCTCGATCGTGATCGGCCGCCCATTCATACATCGCCCGCACCGTATCAATGATGAATGCTTGTCCACGCAGACGACGTTTGGTTGTGTTGGGATGACCATTGGGCGAAACCATCAAGTTGCTGAGGAAGGCCGCAAAGTCGAGGGCAAAATTGCGGTCGACATGACCAGCCTGTTTGTATTGGCCCGAAGTTTCCAACGAATGCAGGAAGATTCTGTAATGACCAAGGGCGCTTCGATACCGGTGGGCTGTGGACGGCGATAACTCGCCCCCGTCCGCCCTTTTCTGTACGTCGCCAAGGAATCCTTCGACTAGTTCATCGTGGCCGATCCGTCGGCGTGGCTGGTTCGATGTTCGCAGACCCGCGAGCCGCTGTTCCACCCGTCGGGCGGTCGCCAGGGCGTCGATCAAGTCGCCATCAACCCGTTCGCAGAGGTTGCCCTTGGCTCCCGGATCCCACCATTGGAGTACGAAATGGCCGTTTCGTGCATAGATTCGCACTCTTGACGGTGGTGTGATGCCGGCGGGGAACGCCGTGATTCGCTGGAGTCGATGTCGCTCACCATACCTTTTGGACCAACTTCGATCAGAAGCGTTATGAGTTATTTTTGGGGGGTTGGGGTGCGATGTGCGATAATTGGGCATAGCGACAACCTTGCCTGCCGTTTCGCGTCCCATCTCCTTGGGGAAGCACCTGGCGGTCAACTTCAAGGCATTCGCGCATTAAAGCGGTTTCGAACAATCTACAACGGTCGCAGCCATCACAGCGTTGCAGAGAGAGGAGTCACAAAATGGCCAGACAATTCAGACTTGGTTTTGGAGTAGAGGGAAAAGCTTGTTCGTTCAACCTGTGCCGCGAAACGAAACGACTGCCGGGGGCGTGCGACATCGAGTACTTCTGGATGGACCGGTCGTCGCTTCGGAGCCGGCAAGGTGACTCCAATATGCGCATGTGCATCGACCTTTGGTGGCACCAGACCTGTGGTCGAAGATTGGGTTATGATCGGGAATCGATGGAGTGGTTGGTTCTCGCCGAGTTGTATCCCATCATCAATGCAAACCGTGGCCAGCAGAAGCTCTTTTCTGACGCGTGCGTGGGTCGCACGGGAAAATTGATCAACGAATTGCCGCACTCTGAATGGCAGAGACTGCGGAGCATGACACTTCAACGCGACGTCGAGGCGATTCGCAATGAACTAAACGAGATTTTTGTCGGCGAACTGTTGGAAGAAAAGTTGCGTCCAAACTTTCAGAAAGCCTATGAAATCTGGATGGCCAAGGCGTTTGAAGCACTGAGTCGTAGTGGCCGCCCTGGACTGCATGATTTTCTGAAAACCGATGTCGCCGATTTTATGAACAAATACATAAAGCGAGGTAACAATGACCGGCCTCGCTTATTCGCAAACATGATCGCATATGAGGCGAAAGTCGCCTTTTACACAATGTATGCAAACGCATGGAGTTTCATCACACCCGAACTGCAACAACAATTCCAACTCAACAATTCGAGCCTGCGATTCTTGTCCCTGGCGCACGGTCAGTCGGACAGTGTCAACGAGGTGAACATCTTCTGGGGCCAAGTCCTTGCGCTGCACCCAGTCATCACGATCATCCTACGAAGCGATGTGCACCTGCAAACGTTGGGGAAATGGCTGGCCAGCGCGGAAGCGGCTGGAGACACGATTGATTGCATCAGCCCTGACAACGCTGAATATTGGGACTTGGTCGCAACAATCATGGCGGCCGCGCGCCAATATATGTGGGCCCGGTCACAAAAAAATGGTTCACGCATCAAGTCAGCCGTGCAAAAACTCAACGCGAAACAACCAACCATGAATTCAGAACCGCAGAGTGATTCAACCGAAATAGCGTGCGCAGCATATTTGAAAGAACATCTTGTTACTTGCGCTAGTTGTCGGTCGCCTGTCCGCTATGTTGGCCACTCGTTGAACGCTTCAGCTAAATTCATTCGAATCGCTTATGCATGCACGAATTGTGATCAGGTTGACGAAAAAGAAATCGAGTCCGACGAAGCCGCATAGCTGTTTCTTAAGCATCTTCAGTCGAACAACCGCTCGTCCCCTCCGCCAACTTCGCCTGGCACATCAAACCTAAGCGCGACGCATTTGTGCCTGCTATACCGCGCGATCCCCGCGCGAACACCCCATCCAATTAGCCATTTGATCGGGTTTGCCAAGAATCCAGCCAGATCCCGCGTCTGAGTCCATTCTCCAACGACCCCATAATTCAATTCACCGGCGGCCGCGATTCATCGCGACGCCCTACCCCCAAGACACAGAAAGCGAGGTGCGCGAATGCCTAGAGAAACGAACGAACGGTTCGTTCACGCCCCGGATTCGGAGAAAGCTGCTTCATGTCCGACCGATACCCCGCCTGCAAATGGCGAGGAACTTCGACTTACCGACGAGCAAATAGAGCGATGGGCCCATCTCCTTGCCGACGGCGAAGTGGAATTTCCGCCAGATCTACATGAGTCGCAGGTCGCGGATTTGGTCAACAAGGTGCAGCTCCGACGCCGGCGGCGGTTGATTCAATGGCTGGCCCGCGAGATCGCGCGGTATTTGCAGCGCGAGAATGCGTCGGCCAAACCAAGCAAGGAATACAAATGATAAAATCAGATTTCGATCCGCAAAAACCTTACACCTACGTGAGTTGCGCGCGCATGTCGGATCCGGGGCAAAATCCCCGGAGCCCCGATCAACAATTCATCACCATCGAGGAAACCAAGAAAAGATGTGGCTATCCTTGGCGACACTTGGAAAGCTATCGCGACGATGGCGTTTCTGGTCGCTACCTGCGCAAGCGTAAGGGCTTTCAGCAAATGCTCACCGACATTCGCACCGGCAAGCACAAGCCAGACCTTATTCTGGTGGACACCATTATGCGGTTTGGACGCTGCGACGAGATGGAAGCGATCCAACGCGAATTGCTCAACAAACACGGCATTCTGGTTTTGGCCGCAGACACCAATTTTGCCGATCCCAGCAGCGAAGCCGGGCGTGCGATGCGACTTGTACACAATTTTCAGGCGACAGCTGAGGGCCGGACCAAGGCGCACAACGTGCTTCGGGGAAAGCGAGACGCCGCCCGACTTGGTCGTTGGCCCGGCGGTCCAGCCCCGTTGGGTTTGCGGCTGAAAACGATCATGAAACACGGCGCTGAGCCTGCCGAGATAGACCATCGCGTGCTTGAACACAATCCCGAAACAGCCGGATTCGTTGTTGAGATGTATCGGCACAAGCACGAACTGGGGTGGGGATCATCGCGATCCGCAAAGCATTTCAACAGTGATCCGGAGTTCATCCGTAAGGTCGGCCACATTGATGCATCGACCATCTGTCGTATCTTGGACAACGAAATTTACAAAGGAATACTTGTCTTCGGACGAGTCTCGACGGATGTGGTGGATGACAGAAAGGTGATTCGCAAAAATCCTGAGGATGAGATTATTCGGGTGGAGAACTTCTGCGAACCCCTGATCCCCTCCGAGATTTGGGAAGAAGTTAATCGCCTGCGCAGGGAAGCGGGTCGCAAAATCAGCGAAGCGCGGCGGCGCAAAAGCGCATCCAACGGAAAATTGTTACAGCCCACCGCACCTGGCTTTGTGCTGCGATATCCACTCACTGGATTGGTTCGCTGCGAGAGTTGTGGTGCCTCAATGCGACCCAATTCATCCGGTTCCGTCAGCAAGTCGGGGCGTCGCTATGTGTATTACATGTGTCCTGGTCACCCCTCCGGTTCCTGCATGAATACTGTTCGCGTGCCGGAAGATTGGCTACGCAAAGTGGTTATCTCTACGATTCGGAAACGTTTATTACCACCACCTCCCGACGGGTCAGAAACAGCAGCAATTCCTACGTGGTTTTCCGAAGTGTTCGAAGAAGTCCAGGCGGCGTGGATCGAATCGCGGTGCGCCCAAATTGATCCGTCGCCACGTCTGGAAACGGAATGTGACGATCTTCAAAAGAAGATCGACGGCTGGATACAGTCCCTTTCTCGGCCCGATCTGAACCCAGATGTACGTCGACTGATCGAGTCACAAGTTGCTGACGCAACTGCACGGCAGACTGAGATCAAGCATGAACTCGATCAGCTCGATATCAGCGATCAGAACCTGGCAGACACGATCAAACCTGAACGAGTACAAGATGCGCTGCATCGGCTTACCGAAGTTCTTGCTTGTGCAAATCCAAACGCGATGAACGCAGAGCTTGCATTGCACATCGATCGCATTCTCGTTCACCCAGATCGCCGTGTGGTCATGCACACATGTCGCCTGGGTGCGTTCGACGGACTTGTCGAGATTCTGATTGGTAATGATGTTGCAACAAGTGCTGACGAATCAGTGACCAACGCCACGCCAATGGAAAATGGACATCGCATTCGTCCGCGGCGCCGCGCAAAGCTCCGCCTTGATGGTGATCTCGGTGGCAACGGACATGTCTACAGGAAATCCCAAGATGTGCACGACCCAGATCGGTTCGCTGGACTTCCGGAAAATTGGTTCTGGCGTGATGAATTTGAAATTCCTTGGAAGCGATGCTGGTCCAAAACGCACGCGGGCGAGGTTGCTCGCGTTCGTAGCGAAGAGAATCTGAGTCTGGCGAAGCTTGCTGAACGCTTCAACAAGAGCATTCCCACGATCAGAAAGGCCCTGAAAAACGCCGCCGATTCTAACGGTCACTAATCCGTTGTATTTCTCCCATACACACTCTCGTAGCGGCCCGCTTCGCGGGTCGCTACGTCTTGCGGCGGACCGTTTAGCAGGTCGATCGTCGTATGGCTCAACGGAAACTTTGCAATCCTCGCGGCCTATACCAGAAGATTATTGTGATCGAGGTCCCCAAAAAGTTCATGAGATCAACGAAGTTCAGCTGCATGAGCTGGCATTCATCTCTGACTGCAACGTGGCGTAGCACGTCCGCTTTCATCGCTGAATTGTGCGGGAAGTCGGTAATACCGTCGGGGCCTGTACCCGGAGGTGGATACGGGTCTTCGGTAGGCGCGGCACCGGCCCGCTCGTCGGGTTGGCACCCCGGAGGTCACCTCTGCTGGTATCGCCATCGATTCGCAACCTGCCCCAGTTGCTCTACCGACGCGGGGTCGCCTTGCCATCCTTTGTCAAAGTCAATGTCGTTCGACTTAGGCAGCTGCTTCTCCGTCAAATCTCTAATCATGATCCTAGAAGGCAGCATGGCCGCCTCACCGACAAAGATTGCCTCCTGGCGTCGCAATCCCGAGAGCATTTTCGTTAGTCCGGCCATCGAATCAGGAAGCACTCCCCGTACATGCTCTCTATCGGCTTCGTTCGTGATGCGCAGAACGATCCACGAATTGCATTGCGACAACACTGTCGCTTCCACTTCGCTCGGACGCTGAGATACGAGCATCAACCCGATGCCGTATTTCCGACCCTCCTTCGCGATTCGTCTGATTGCACCTTTTGCTGCTTCGTACTGCGCCTCGCCGCGGTTCGGAACATACCGATGAGCCTCTTCACAAACGAGAAGGATCGGGCTTGCCTCCCGCTCCGTGGCTGTTTGCCAAACCTTCAAAGAGAAGAGCGCGCGAGCGATAGCCGCACTTGCTGTGCCAGCGACTTCATTCGGCACACCAGACAGATCCACGATTCGTACAGACTCACCGGCGCCAACAAACTGGGATAACACATCGACAACGGGGTCACCCACGGCATCCCATGGCTTCATCATGAAAGATAATCTGCTATCCTTCAGAAGGGAGTCCAGTTTTCGCAAAACCTTGTTGTAGTCCTGGTGATCCTTCTTGTTGCTATTCGTCGGTCGCTGGGTATTGACGGCGCCGACGAAACCGGTTGTGTAGAGGTTTCCATCCACCTTTCCGAATTCGTCCAATCCTAATGGGTCGCCCAGTTCGTAGGGAATCGGCGCGTCTACAGTGAGCCTATTCGAGTCGAGACCAAGCACAGCATTGTCTGCAGCAGCGGTCCGGGCCTTGAGCAAAGCGTTCTTGACGATATTTGCCTGGGAGGTTGCTGCATGTTCGGTCTTGCCAACGAGAAGCCCAATAGTCTCATCCAAGTCCAACAGCCAATAGGGAAGCGACAGACTACCCTCATCGGTGGACAACCGTTTATGTCCGGGAAAGGCCCTGCCGTATTCATTGTGCGGATCGAGGATCACGATCTGCGGGTGCCAGGTCGCACATTCCGTCTCGGCTCCCCGGGCCAGAAGGCTGTGGAGGATAGCCGCAACAGCGCCTGACTTGCCTGCGCCTGTTGAACCAAGCACCGCAGTGTGTTTTCCGAGCAATTCGTTCATGTTCGCATAGCATGGAGCTCCGCCCGATCCCACATGCTCTCCGAGCCGGATGACAGGCCCTCTCTTCTGGCCGTAGATGAATCGTAATTCCGACTTCGGTGTAAGGTACACCGTCTGTTGTGGCAAAGGGTAAGTCGCTACGCCGCGCTCGAAGTGTAGGTTGGCGTCGCCGGAATCTTTGCACGTCCATTCGCCCTCCCCGAATAGATCAGCCTCGACAACCCTTTCATCCGACGACAAATGCTGCGTTACGCCGCGCTCGGCCTCGTATTCCGCCCTCATCCTCAGCCGGCCCACAAGCGCGTAAATCAGGCGGCGACCAAAATGAACTCGCACGATTGAGCCAAACTGCCCAATGGGGTAGGTCTCGCCAGCGTAAACGCGAGACAGCTCCGTTAGCGCCGGGTCAAGCTCAGCGATGATGCGAGAGCCGTTCACTTCGATTATCTTACCGATAGCCAAGTTTTCGATTGGGTCGCCCGGATTGGGTTTTCTTGCGTTCATCGCTCCCCTCCAAGCAAACGGGTGATGTTTTCGAATTTCCACCACAACAAATCTGCCGTCGAGCACGCCGAATCGGCGCCGTGGAAGAACCCGCGGTTGGCGAAGATGAGTACCTGCTTAGAAAGCGTAGGATCCGTGTGCCAAGTCGCCAAGCAACCGCTGGGCTCATTTTCGTGCGTGAACGCGATGACGGTCAAATTCCCCGAGGATTCGCGCAGACCTCGCTCGACTTCGATGTTTATATGAGTGTCACCAAACCCATATCCGCATATCACGAGCACACGCTGCGCACCGCCGTGTGGCCGAAGTACGCTTCGAGCGCGATTCATCAGTTGCGCGAAGGGATCAAACTGAGTCTCCCGATACTTCGTCGATGCGGGCCAGATAAGAATCTTTCGCTCATCGATAGCGTCGAGCTGGAAACGAGATCCAACGCGTCGAGGCAATGAATCGTCTGGAAACTCGCACCAGTCGATGGACCCGTGGAGCTTGAACACGCGAGCTGCCAATCCATCGCGATCGAAGGTTTGAGGATCCCACCAACCTGTAGCGCCTCCGTCCATCCCATCCGCAAAGGGGACGCATTCCAAAGCAAGGGCGTCCTCAAGTACGGTGTCGTAATTCAACACAAGGTAGTCGACAATCTGACCGGGAATGGACTTACCCACGCGCAGCGGTCGATGGACTGCTTGCACGAAATCACGATGGATGGAGATTGCTGCTTTCTTCTCGATGATGTGGGCGAGGCTTCGCTTGATCTGATCGGTCGCCGTACGTAATTGCTCAAGGCTGTAGGAAGTATCGCCGAGAGATACTTCCTTGATTGTTGCGCCCCGCGAATCTCTACGTTCAGCAATGGCAAGGAGGTCGATCAACTCGCTAAGATAGTCCTCGATATTCGACGCGGTTGCGCCGGCGAAGAGCTGCTGAATCGCGGACAAGATCTCCTTACTGCTTCCGTCGAGCTTATCGCTAGCGAGAGATTGCTCAGTGAGTTCGGCAGTCAATGGGAGTCCGGCACACTTGCTGCAGCCCGCACCCATCAAGAACGCGCGTCCGCCTTGAAGCAGCAACTCTTCGAGTTTCGTGATCGCATCCGCGAAGTCCTTTTCGCGCAATACTGCAAGATCGTCTGGCGTGGTCATGTAGCGATCTCCTCAAGCGGTGTCCCGACGGATTCGGCTGGGGGGTTCTTGTGTTCGAGCATCGATACCGACCGATTGATGGCACATGCTGTCTGGTCCATGTCACTTCTTCTCCTTGAAGAGGCTCCCTGTGTTCTTGGCGGCCAGCGTCTCCTTCTTTGCGCGGCTCTTGGGTCTTGAAGTCTTGGCAGCGACATCGGCTTCCGCAGCGGCGCGTTTGTGGTTTTCGGTTAGGAGGCGTTTGAGGATTTCCTTGCGGGCGGCGGGGCTTATGGTGTAGCGGACGCGGTCGTTTTCGGGGAGGGTCTCGACCTCGTGGAAGTCGTGGCCGAGGTCGAGGTCCTGCCAGCCGTAGGCGTCGCGGACGGCGGTGTCGAGCTCGAGGTGCAGTCGGCGGAGTTCAAGCAGGCCCTCGTAACCCGCGGCGGCGGTGTCGGCGTCTTTCTTCGAGACCTTGGCCACCATCTCGGGAGATAGGTCGCTGGCGTGGAAGAGGTTGTAGATTTTTGTCAGGCCGAGCCACAGCGAGAGCATCAGCGCCTTGCGATGCCCGTGGTACTTCTCGCCAATCTGCCGCAAGGCCGGATCGGCTTCCGTGCGGAAATCGAGAGGTGTCGGCAACGTGGCGAAAATGCGTTGGACTCCGTAGCTGATATCATGCTTCATCGTCGTACAGCGAAACCATGCCCATTCCCAATGGAAACAGGACTGGAGAACGGCAAAGGCATCGAGCCTGTCCACCGCGAAGACAACTAGCTTCTCGTCCAGGACTTCGTCTGCTGGCACATAATCAACTGCGCATGTGCGACTCACTTTCGCGACAGCGAGCACCCGGTCGTATCCTCGAATTGTCTCGTACAGCTCGGCGCGTGGACGTGCGTGAAGCCACCACTTCTCACTGTTCCTCTTGTCTGTTTGCTTCGCCCGAACCTCGTACACAGTTTCTTCGACGATCTCGAAACACTCCGCATATCTCCGCGCTTCCTCAATCGATCTTTCACCAAAGTCAATTACGTATCGACTCCCCCTCTGTCTAACATCGTCGTACAAGTCATCGCCATTCGTGTGACGACGGAGTACGTCGGATAGCCGCGGGTCCTTGGTAATCATCTCGCGTGCAGCCGACGGATCAACAAAGAAACCAGTACCATTCACGTACGTGCCGATGAATGCGATGCCCTTGTTGGAATCGAGTTTGCTCGGATTTACTTGAATACCGCCATCTACCGGCTCGCGAAGTCCGCCGGTGATGGCTCGAACGCATCTCCCGTTGAGGAAACAGCCTGCTTTCCATTCCGACTTGGCAATTCCAACAAGCGATACAACAACGTTTGCGCGCCCCGGCCATCGAGTCGATGGAATCGCGAAGTTGATGGTCCCCCCCGTTGCGACAATTCTGTCCAAGCCCTGCTCACGTGTCGCACCCTGTGCTATCGTGTTTGTTGAGATGAGAGCCGTGATTCCTCTTGAATGAAGGAGCTCGTAGCAGCGTCGGTAGAAGAAGGCAACAAGGTCGCAAGCGCTTCTCAGCGAGAACTGCCATTTCGTTACGCTTTGAAACGCATCGCCGTGCGTTCGCTTCTGTTTCTTATCGCCCAAATACGGTGGATTCCCCAGAATGCAGTCGAACCCGCCTCGCGCCATAATCTCTGGAAACTCTAGGAACCAGTGGAAGATGCGTTTCTTCGCCGCTGTCCCCCCGGCGGCCGCGATGGCCTGTCCCTGCGGCGTCTGCTCGCCGCGCCAGTAGCGGCGAAACTCGGCGTCGGTAATCAACTTGGCTTTGTTGTCCTGCGTCTTGGGGATGTAGAACTGCGCGATGGGGATGGCGGCGATCTGATTCAGCAGCCACGCATCCTGTCCGGCGACGAAATCGGTGAACTGCTTCTTCTTATCGTTGATCTCGGCGGGCGTTTTCTCCGGAAGCGCGGATAGCGTTTTCCATTTTGCAAGGATGCCATCGAGACGCCGGCGCGTTTCAGGCGAAAGTTCCATCATCAACTGGGTCTTTTCTTTAAGCTCCTCCTTGTTCCGCTTGCGCAATGCGGCCGCAACCTCTTTGTCGTCGCCCGGCAGTGTCTTGAACGCCTCGGTTGGCACGCCCTTGTCGACGTCCTCGCGGTGGGCGTAGCCGACGATGGCGTTGCCCCACTTGATGTGATGGTCGAGGAAGTTGAGCGGCTGGCCTGGATTGTGCGCTTCGAGCCATAGTGCAACCTTGCACAGCTCGACGGCGAGCGGGTTCAGGTCCACGCCGTAGATACAGGTGCGGATTACGTCTCGGAGTGCGGCTCGATAGGCCGTGGGCGAGGGCTGTTCTTCGTCGGTACGAACAACGGCAAGCTCGGTGGCGATGCGGCGGGCGGCGGCGAGCAGTATGTGTCCTGAACCGCAGGTGATGTCGGCCACACGCAGGTCGAGCAGGGCAACCTCGGGATCATCAGCCTTGAGACGTTCCTCGATCAGGTAGTCGAGAGAGTGCTTGATGAGTGGCTGGACGAGGTCATCGGGCGTGTAGTGGGATCCAGTGGCAGCACGTTCATCGCCCTTCTTGAAGCCGAATGCGACGCGGTTGCCGTCCTCCACGAACTCAGGATCGTATTCAAGCAGGCCCTCGTAGACCGAACCAAACTCCTCAACATTGAGCGAACCGTAGTTCACGCGGATGGCCTGGCGGGTGTCGGGATGTTCGTAGATGCTGAGTGAGCGAAGACAACCCAGCAGCACGTCATTACTCAGGTTGCATTCCGCAATCGGCCCGATCCCGTCGCAGTCGAAAAGATCGCCGGCGAGTGGCGCGATGCCGAGCTTCTCGCCAGGGCCATGGGCCTCGAACAGACGAAAGTTGGCGACGAGGGCGAGCCACAGGTCGTGGCAACGAGGGTCGGCCAGATATCGCTTCTCAGAGAGCAACCGCAGGCGCTGCACGCTGTAGTAGCGCTGGTAAATCTCCCGCCTGGTTCTTGGCGTTTTTGGCGGAAAAATGAGGTCGCGTTCTTCGATCACCATCAAGAAGAGCAGGCGATAGATCAGGCGCAGCAGATGCTTGTAGTAATCTTTCGGCGCGAGATCGCCATCGACAACAGTGGTGCGGAGCGCCTCGTTTGTCGGATGCGCGAGGAAGCCGTTTCCAAGATCGCGGATAGCGTCTTCGACGGCGACGCTGAGCCCATCGCGTATGCGCGCTCCGGAGTCGAGGGAGTCTTGGTGATAGCGTTCGATGAAGCTTTCGGCTGCGGTGTCGTTCGTCAACGGCAGGCGCGATGAGTGCAGCAATCGAAACAGGACTGCAAAGTCGGCGAAGAGCCCGTCGGTGAAGATGCGGTCAAGGTCGAACTCAAGATAGCTCTGCTTGATTAGACGCGAGCTGTCGCGCAAGAGGCGCAGCACGCGGCCGTCAGTGACAACGCCGTAGAGTTGTTCGTGGAGGTTCAGGAATTCCTGTACGAGAGCGTGGGCAGACATACGGCGTGTAGCGTTGGCGGGCTTCTTGTCCAGTCCGGCCGGGTCGCGATAGCCAATGATATACAGCGACGCTTCTGCGCGGTTGGTGATGCGATGCGAGATCGCGTAGATCCGACCGTTGAGCTCGGTGCCGCGTGGCTGGTACTCAACGTCGTAGCGCAGCAAAGCCAAGAGCGGCACCATCCAAGCGTTGCGGGTCTCGGTAGTGGCGTTGCTGCTGGGCTTCAGGGTTCCGAGCTTGCGCTGGAAAATCCGCCAGTAGTCCTGGGCATCAGCCCACGCACGGGCGATTTCGTCCTTAACCTTGATGCCGGTATCAAGACCGAAATCAACGGGGCGCTGACCGGGCAGTTCCTCGATGCGGCCAAGGATGTCCGGTGACAGGATAGCGCCCTCTATTCGGATGCTCGGATAATTCAAGAGGCCACCTCCGGCAGGAGGAGGTAGACGCCCATCAGGTCCATGGGCAGCACCGGGTAGACGACCTGGAATCGATGTTTTTCCATCAATGCGCTGAACCGCTCGTGGGCGGCGACCAGCCGCTTGGATTGCTCTTCGGCCAGGACGGCGAACTCCGCCTCGAGACCATCCAACAAACCGATCTCATTCTTGAGGAAGCTCGCGCGGGCCTCGCGACTGAGATCGGTACTGGCGCGGGCTACCCGTAGCAGTTCCCGAGATTGCTCGTGGTTGAGGAACTCCCGATCCGTCGGCGGGCCTCGCCAACCCCAAAGCAGCATCTCCTCGGCTACGATCTGACGGCCGCCCTTGGCCTGTTCGATGACATTGCGGCAGCGAAAGAGCAGCAGCGTGGTCTTGGTGTTTACCTGGGTCGTGCGAATAACGGCGGCGCGGGCTGCCCGTTTTCCTTGTCGGGCAAGGGTGTTGGCCATGACCAGCTGGCAGAGCTGCTCGACAAAACAGTGATTTCGACCCAGGTAAAGGTAGCCTTCCGGCGTGGGTGACTCGAAACTGATCTTGACGAGATCTCCTGCAGGCAAGAGTTCGACAATCTGCGGCGGCAGATTGCCCGTGACGATGCCAAAGCCTTCTTTCTCTTTGGTGATTTGCACCCCAAAGACGCCTGCAAGGGCACCAGTGACGAACTCTTCGACGGCACATGGGTCGCCGATCGCTTCGTCGACGATGTGCAAGTCCTGCTCGATGTCCTGGGCCTTGATGGCATTCTGCGCGAAAATACTGCGAGAGACCTTCTCTCGTTCGGCGGCTTCGTCGATCTGGCGGGTGACTTTCTCCTTTGCTTCAGCGGCCTCATGAAAATCACCGTAGTCGAAGAGTATTCCCTGCTTGTCGTCGCGCCGAGTCTCGATTCGGCGATCGGGATTCAAAAGAAGTGCTTGGGTAATTGTGTCAATGATGCTCTGCGAGTCTTCCGGGAAGGGTACGTTGATGCCCGTGGCTCGTTTGATCTCCCGCACCTTGCGCAACAACACATCGAGGACAATGCCGTCGATGGGGTTGTCGGCCCCGTAGAGCAGACATGCTTTAACCTCGGGGGCCTTTTGTCCGAAGCGGTCTACGCGGCCTTCGCGCTGCTCAAGGCGGTTCGGGTTCCAAGGCAGATCGTAATGTAAGACAGCGGTGAAATGGTCCTGCAGGTTGATGCCTTCGCTCAGGCAGTCGGTTGCGATCAATATGCGGGGGTGGTCGCCGGCCATGTCGGCAATGATCTGCTTGCGGAGATCATCGGGCTGTTCACTGGTCACCACCCGCAGGTCGAGTTTCGAGATCTTTCGAGAAAGCACCGGGGCGAGATGCTCACCGAGATAGTTTGCGGTCGGTATGTACCGGCAGAAGACAACAGGCCTGAAGCCTTTGGAGATCCAATCTTCGAGTACAATGGAGGCTGCGTAGAGCTTCTGGTCGTACTCGGTGCCGGCGAGTCCTTCGAGGCGTTCGCCGAACTTGCGAAGTTGGCGGCGCTGGTGGTCAGACCAGTCTGCTTGTTCCATGACATGGGTCGGAGCGTTATCGCCCTCGAAACCGAAGTCGGCATCGCCGATCGGGTTCTCTCCCTCAGACTCGGTCGTTTCTTTGGATGCCGTGTCGTCGTCTACTGCGGCGGCGAGCTTATCGAGTCGGGTTGCGAGCATCTTCACGCCTGCCCCCGGGCTTGACATTACACCACGCAGGAGGCCGAGCGCGGTCCAGTATTGAACGCGCTTCTTCTTGCCTGAGGCGTCAGGGACGACGAGCTTACGGGCAAATTCGACGATGTCGTTGAAGAATTCTGCGTACTCGGCGGATAGATCGTACGACCACTCGATTGTTTCCCGTTGGGGAAATGGAGTATCCTCGCCCATCCACTTTTCGACGTCAGCGCGCTTACGCTGGACGAAGTGCCCGGCAAGACTTCGCCGCTGGGCCTGAGTGGAGTTGGGTAGATCGAGACTTTCGAATTCGGGCTTGAGCAAACCCAAGAGCGAATGAAACTCCCCGGGCTTACCACTGTGGGGTGTAGCGGTAAGCAGCGTCAGATGTTGACCCGCTTTGGCGGCGAGCTTGCTGAGGAGAAGGTATCGCTGCTGCTGGCCTGCGGAGGCGCCGGCAGGCCGCGTACACGTGTGAGCCTCATCGACGATTACCAGCTCGGGACATTGCTCGACAAACACGTCACGGCGAACATCCGATTTGATGTAGTCGATGCTGATGATCTGATACGGATAGTAATCGTAGACGCTGGTATCACCCTGGATCTGGCGGTCCAGCCGCGCCTGCGTATTTGAGCGGATGATAACCGCCTCAATTCCAAGTTTGGCGCTCAGCTCTTCCTGCCATTGGTCGCAAAGGTGTGGCAGGCAAACGACTGCGAAGCGTTTTATCTTGCCGCGTTCCATCAGCTCACGAACGATGAGCAGCGCTTCGATCGTTTTTCCAACGCCCACGTCATCGGCGATGAGCAGGCGCACCACATCTTGGCGCAACGCCATGACGAGAGGGACAATCTGGTAGGCTCGCGGGCGAAAAGAGAGCTTGGCCAAGGCACGAAAAGGACCGGCGCCATTGCGGAAGGCGAGGCGGGCGGCGTCATAGATGATGCGTGCTGTGCTGATGTCGCCGAGATCCTCGGCGCAGGGCGGATCAAAGCGGGCATCCTTGGGTTTGTCGCTCGAAATCCCCAGAGGCAGGTAGATGCCGGCGATCTCATCGTCGGATCCTCCGAGGGGTTTGACGACCAGAAGGTCCGTGTCGTCGGAGGGCAGAACAACCCAGTCGCGACCGCGCAGAGAGACCAGTTTACCAGGTTGCAATAGTTTGCTCATCGAACCTTCCTGAAAATGTCTGGGCGCCCGGTGACTTTAGCCGCGAGGTCTTCACGATAGTGCCATGACCAGACCTCGTCGCCTTTTGCAATAATGAGTTGGCGTTGCTGCTCGTCTTTCTCCTTGACTTCCGCTTCATCGTGCGGCGAACCATCGCAAAAGATCCAGATGCGCGGCTCGTAGTAGAAATCGGGTTGACAATAGATTCCGGTAACTCTTTTTTGCGCAGCGTCTGGAAGGCGAAGCCCATTCTCAAAGAGATATTTGATAAACGTGCGCTCCGTCGACGAGTTGGGATCAAGGTGACGAAGCATGTGCTGGTACTGCGATTCGTAATCCTGAAAGTTTGAACTGGCCTGAATCTCGATTTCGGCAAGTTTCAGTTTTTCGAGCGCATCTCGGATCAAGAAACGGTCGATGCGTGAGTGGTCGCGCTGGTTGTAGTAACTCAGCAAATCGTCGTAGGACGCCGGCGCAAGATACTCTTCATCGTCGAATCGGCAGATTTCTTCTGCGCGTTCTACGACCTTTCGGAAGGTTGCGACTTCCTCGACGAACTGAGAGAGGATGCCCAGGCTACCCTCGGCGGCTTCATAAAGAAGAATGTTCGGGCTCTCGGGAATGCCTATCGTGTCCACGCCGATTTCGTTGGGCTCGACCTGGAACACCGATTCCATCGCACGCTTCAGGGCATGCTGCAATGAGACCACGCCATCGGGATCGAGCCCTAAGGCCTGAATCGGTTCAATGTAAAGGGCATCGGCTACGCTCGACGTCCAAAGTTTAACAAGTCTGTATTCTTCACGAAGTTTAGGATCGGGGTCAGGCAAGGAGCTACGCCAGTTGCCGGACGTCATCCCCATGGGGAACCCCTCGGTCTTCTGAAAACGCCACTGCGTGTTTATGTGAACGAGTCTGGCGGCTGGCATGAATCGCAGATTGAGCAAGTGCGTATCACCAGATCGAGCGACAGCCTTCTGCACTCGCTCGAACTGTCCTCCGTCGATCGAAAAGTAAGATTTGAGCTCGAAACCGCGTGAAACCCGTTCTTCCTCTTCGCAGGTGATACGCTCGACCTCCTCTGCACGCGATTCCGCCATCTCAATAAGGTCGTGAAGGTGTTCCTTGTTGGCATTGTCAGACAAGTTAACGCCCGAGAATGGACATATCTCCAGGTCGCTCTCCTCCCCGGTGAGGAAGTACCCGGCGCGAGTGCTTATCTTGGCTTCCGTCAATGACGACTCTGCATCCTGAACAACAATTTGCGAGACGCGGTACTTGCGACCGCTGTGGTAAAGTATATTCAGAGGTCCAAATTCCCGGAGTGCGACCGACCTCGGCCGAGAGATGAACTCGCCCGCGGTGTCGCCAGACGGCACGAAGATTCGTAGCGGAAGGCGGGTGAAGTTATAGCCTGGCAGGAAACCCTCTGAAGCGAGGTATCGATACGGGTAAAACTCCGACAACTCGCCAAACCCGACCTGATCGTTTCGAAGAAGATTGAGTTGGCGGTTTGCCTGGTCTTGCAGCCTCTTCCACTTGCGATACTCATCACTTCCGACCTTCAATCGGCCACTCTCGATGGGCTGAGTTGCCCTGGTCAGGAGTGAACGTGCCGACTGATAAATTTTGCGCCATCGATTCATGGCCGCGTCGAGGTGCTTTCCGAGTCGACTGAGATTCTGGTCGACCCAGTCGTCTGTGTACCATGCGTTTGCAGTACCTTCGAGATCGCAGGCGAAGTCGGCAACCACACGTCGGAACGTGGCTTTTAGCGACTCAAATGTTTTCGAGCCAATTTTCAGGCCTTCCACAACGCCGGGAGACAGCGGCATTTCAGGATCGCCATCGGCGATCAGGCGCATCAGGGAGGGGCGCTCCCCGTTGTTGGCCTCCAGACCAGGCAAACCGATCTCGCTTATGGCGAGGGCGTTGGCGTGTGTGAGAAGCAGTTCTCGGTTGCACAAATCGATGCGCGGCGCTTGTACAGCACCGGCCACCAACTCGGCCTGCTCCTGGAAGTAGTGACGGTCATGGGGCGAGAACCCGGAGCAGTACGTGAAGACAAGCGCGCCCTGGCCGCTTCGTCCAGCCCGCCCGGATCGTTGCGCGTAGTTGGCCGCATTGGGCGGCGCATTGCGAAGATGTACAACGCTCAGGCCGCCAATGTCGACGCCGAGTTCCATCGTAGGCGAACAGAACAGAACGCTGATGGACTCGCTGCTGATCCGACTCTCATCCAGTTGTTTCTTCGCATCATCTTGATACCAGTCCGCGCGGAATCGATCTTCACGATCCTGGCGGGCAGCGACGTTGAGTTGGCCGGTATGGTCCTCGGCAATCAGGCGTTTGCGCTGCGTGAAATCTCGCCGATAGAGGTCACGAAAGAAAAAGTTCGGCTCGGGGTTCTGCTCTTTGTAAGAGCGGCGCTTGATAGAGTCCGGCTTGACGGTCTCACCATCCCCAAGCTTCCAGAGGATTGTATCTATACGGAGTCGGAAGACAGGGACGTCCTGGTTATTTGCGCCACGTACAATCTCCTCGAAGAGGTAGTCCGCATCTTTCAGTTTACGCATGATCTGAAGCAAGAGATCGCGATACTGTTCACCTCGAAGATCCTCTGCGACGACGTCCGCTTTCTTGGCGACGAGTTTTACGTATTTCCCAAGTGTGCTTGCCGGCCCCATGCTCTTTGAGATCAATTTTGCTGATCGATGCAATGGGTCGATACGTATCACGCAAGGTGACTGAAGCTCTTCATTGCTGTCGAGCGTCCAGGGGGCTTTGAGCAATTCGCGGAATTGCTTTTCTTGCGCTTTCAGCTGTGCGGGCGTAAGGTAGTTTTCGCTGTGGATGGCATATTCCAAGCGATAGAAATCGAGGATATTTGCAAGGAATTCGCGACGGGCTTCGTGATTTAGGCTCGCGACGAGGGGGACATCTGCCCAGAAGTCATCCTCTGCAACGGTTTCGTCAAGGTCCTTGTAGTCAACGCTGAGCAGGGCGCACTGCTCGAGGTTTGGAAGAACGATTCGCCAGCTGCGACGTAGATCCGCGATCGCTCGATAGAATAGGTAATCCTGGAAGGCGCCCTCATATTTCTTCCTGACTCTGGCAAGCGAGGACTCGTCATCACGATTCGCGTAGTCGCGGAAAGGAAGCGAGAGCGCATTGAACACGGCTTCTCCAAGTCTCACGTAGTCGAGAGTCTTGTCTGGGGAAGCCGCCAGCGCTTTGCAAATACCCGACCGAAGTTGTACGACGCGGACGAAGTCGTTGAAATGGCCTGCCTGAAGGGCGGCGTCTTGACGATTGTCGGTGAAACTCAGGACCTTCTGGTCGCGGAGGGTAAACCCTGCATCGTGCAGTCGGTTGAGGATCGAAAAACTTGTGATGGTTGTCGACGTACTCCGTCCCTCGCTGCCCAGCTTCGTGAGCTTTGTGCCCTCGTTGGTCTTGGGATCAAAGAAGACGCCACCGGTCGGATCGAAAAGTAGGCGTTCACGCATGAACCAGCCACAGTACTTGAGCGGCTCCGTTTCGGAGCAATTTCCGTGCTCGTCGAAGAACAGCCTTAAGGGGAAGTGATCGACTTTCTTCTTCTGAGGCACTCTCGTCCCGTCTGCTCTGGTCCGTGTCCATGCGTCGGGAAGGTAGTCAATATCGTCCACGGGATCCCAGACATCGTTCCCGACAATCAGGTAGCCGTCCGTTGCGTCCTCGTCGTCATCGCCGGTGGTTCGGAATTCCCTTGGTTTCAACTGACCTCCATCACGTGACACACAGATGAAGGCGTGCCCAGTCGCGCGACTGAAGACGTTCGGGAAAATCGGCTTCTTGTGGTCGTCTTGCTTGTAGATCCCTGGCTCTAAGGTGATGAAGCGATCGTCTCCCTGGTCCAGGGTCGTGTAGACTGAACCTGTTTGCGCGATGAATTGGTGCAGCTTAAAAGGCAAGATCGTATAACGTGATCCTCGGTTCTGGATTCGCTCGTTGACGGTGCTCACCCAGAGGAGCATTTGTTGCAAGCCCGAAGTGCATTGCTCAACGGGAAGGCCCGAGTCTTCGGCAAGCGCGTCGACAACACGGTCGATGCCTGACGGCGTCTTGCGAACCAGCTGCCCTTCCCGCTCTTCCAGGGCGATGCGATTCTCGATCCACACCGCGACGGGATGGGAGCGGAGTTGCTCTTCTTCGGCATCTGTGTCAATGCCGGCAGAAATTGCTGCCGCGAGTTCTGCACGTGACGGTAGCGTCGCAGGATGCGCCAGAGACCGTGCCAAGGTCTCAGTAATTATTTGATCGCCACTAAATGGGCGGCCAAACATGGTGCTTGCGACTTGGGCAACCTCCTCTCGCTGTGAGGCCAAACTGCCTACGGACACCATGGTTGCCGAAGTTCCGATGCAACAGATCTTCCGCTGGCTCTTCGCATGTATGCGACGAATGAGCATGGACACGTCCGCTCCTTGTCGCCCTCGGTAAGTGTGCAGCTCATCGAAGACCAGGAAACTGATGTTCTCGTAGATCGCATCGCGGATTGAACGCTCCTGCACGCGTGTGAGCAGAAGCTCGAGCATCATGTAATTGGTCAGCAGGATTTGTGGAGGATTCTCGCGCATCTGCGCCCGGCGTTCCTCGTTTTCCTGGCCAGTGTATTGGCCGAAGGAAATCGGAAACGCCTTACCCGTAGCACGTTCGTAGTTGCTCTTGTAAGTATTGAATTCATTTGTCTGGGAGTTAATCAGGGCATTCATCGGGTAGACAATGACCGCAACCACTCCATCAGACTGCGGCTGCGCTAGCAGGCGGTCGAAGATCGAACCGATGTACGTCAGTGACTTCCCTGACCCCGTTCCCGATGTGACGACAAAATCGGAGCCGGATGTTCCAAGTTTGATGGCTTCGTGTTGATGGCGGTATAGTGAGTAGTCTTTGAAGATTTGACGGACATCGCCGTGCATGACGCCTGACGCCGTGATCTCATCAATGGTGCCCGCCATCTCGTAGGCGGGATTGAATTGCAGTAGAGGTTGGGGCCAGAGCTTGCCCTCATCGAGCGACTCTTTGACTTTCTGGGCGATCTCGTTATCGGCAATCTTGATGAAGCTACTGATATAGCTCGCGTAGTCTTCAACGATGCTGGCATGGACTTCGAATACGTTCACTGCCGCACTCCTGGCGTTCGACCGATCATCGCCTATCGATGCCCGTTCCTTTCTAGGCTGGAGGCTTGGCCACCTTCGCTGCCGCCACCAGCGCGCACCCAAGCGTCCACCTCGGCTTTCTTGAACTTCCAAAGCCTGCCGACGCGATGGGCTGGCATGTCCTTCTTGTCAATCCACTTGTAGATCGTGTCTCGGCCAATGCCCAGATGGGCACAGATCTCGTCAACGGACAGCCATCGATCGTCCATGGCGACTCTCCCGCGCGGGTTCGTGATTCCCCAGGCCGCTGTGGCGACAATGGCGATCGCGATGGGTTCTCATTGCCTTGCAATGGGGCGTATTCGCAGAACCCATAATCGTAGTTGATCTGCTGTTGTCAACTGATTCTTGCCGAATAGTGCCGATTCAGCCGTGATTCCTAAGCGTACGACTGCGTTCTTGGGCGATCCGTACGCGCCCACCAGCATCAGAGGCGCCGCACCGAGCCGGATCAGCTTCTTCGCCAGCACCGATCAGCTCCGAACGTCAACGTTGATCAACGCCGGACGTCAGGATGTCCGCGAGAAAGATCTCGTTCAATCAACTTGGCCAAGTAACTACCGCGCGGAGGATGGACCTGTTCCATACCGGTCCGCTCGACCTCCGGGTTCCCTGCCCGACGAGCCTCGGCACGGAGCGACGACTGCCAGCCATCCGGGCTGGACGTCGTTCGGCCGAGGCACGACGGCTGGTATAAGGCATCTGTGGTTACCGCCAACCGCTCTAACCGATTTCGCGCTCCCCCTTTGCATTCCGGGCATGTGAACTCGCGACTCCCGGTAGACGCCAAGTTCAATGCTGACGCGGACATCCGTCGGCTATTCTGGGGAAATGGGCGGAATTTCACATTCAGGTCCACAAGGTGGTGAAACAATTGCGTATCCCGACGCATATATTGTCATGTTTGCGTCGGGATGCGAAGAATGTTGCGCTTCCCCAGGAAAGACTGTCTAGAAGTTGTTTCATAACTTCTTCAGTGTGATCATGAGGCACGCGACTTGAACGAAAGCAAGGTAATGTGCGGATAACGCTCGTATCTGACCACCAGCCGTCGGAAGTTCTGCAGCCATGCGATGGTTCGCTCGACGATCCAGCGGTGTTTGTATCTTCGTAGCGAGCGGCCATCCTGCATGGGCTTCTTCTTGCGATTCGAGCGGTGCGGACAAATCAACTCGATCCCTCGATGCTTCAAACGCCAACGCAACCAGTCGGCATCATAGGCTTTGTCGGCAATCAATCGTCTTGGTTTTCGCCTCGGCGCACCGCCACGTTTTCTCGGAACGCTCACCGTGTCGAGCGTCGCTTCGCAGAGTTTGACTTCGGCTGGCGACGCAGAGGTGATTCGCACGCCGAGAGGTACACCCGCGCCGTCTGCCACCACCATAAGCTTCGTACCTTTTCCACGTTTGGTCTTGCCGACGGCTGCGCCCCTTTTTTTGCAGGGGCAAACGTGCCGTCCGTGAAACACGCTTCCCAGCCGAGGTGCTGGCGATCGTCTAGTTCAGCAAGCAGTGCTCGCCATGCGTCTTGCCACACTCCGGCTTCCATCCAGTCGCGAAGCCGCCGCCAACATGTTGACGGTAATGGATACTCGCTCGGTAAATCTTTCCACCGCGCTCCGCTGCGCAGTACCCATAGGATGCCTTCAAAGCAAACGCGGTTCGGCTTGTGCTTCGGTCCGCCGCGCGGTGACGCATGCGCCTCCGGCAGTAGCGGCTTGATGATTTCCCATTGCTCATCCGTGAGCAGCGATCGGTCTCGTGACATCGGCGACTCCCTTCGTCGCCGGGTAATCAACCGTAACTCCTGCTATGGCGCAAATTTATAAGCAAAAACAAAAACAGAGGTTATGAAACAGCTTCTAGCAACGTCACTGTTGCCGATACTACGCCGAGAGCGATCTCGCCCAAGATTCAGGGATGCTTCAGCCGAACCTTTCTCCGAACAGCCTCTTCACGAGTGGGGTCAGTCGTGTGCCGTTATGCGCGTTGTGTAAAATTGACTTGTACTCTGGGGTACTACCCCTGGCTGTCGCATACGGTGTAGGTCGTCGCGAAACTCGCCGTTCGCGAGCGCACTCTCGAGATCGCGGTTGGTCGCGGAGATGATGTGAGCATCGACCTTGCGCTCGGTAGAGGCACCAACGGAGCGGATTCGTTTGTGCTCGATCGCGGTAAGCAGCTTCGATTGAAGCGCTGGTTTCATATGCCCGATCTCATCGAAACAAAAATGGTACCCCCGTTCGCAACTTCCATCAAACCCTTGCGAGCGCGTCCTTCCATTGATAAGTTTGAAACCCTGACCCTATTGATCGTTAGCTCGTCGACTGCATTTTGGTGACAGCAAACAAAGCGCAATCTTAAACATGTACATATGCTGATCCAGATACTGGCCAACGTGATTAGCTCACACGCCTTGCCACCGTTCCCGACGGGAATTCATACCAGCCCGGATCCTCGTAGCTTGTGATTCCGTCCCGCACCTTGAGCACCGTGAACATTCCACCCATCTCGATATTCCCAAACTGTCCTTTTCCCATCATCATCGGAAGCGTGTTCTTGGGTCCGGGCATGTGCATGGCATGATCCTGGTGTTCGGCCATACCACTTTCGCCCATGGCCATATACCCCGGCAGCAGTGAGCGAATTTTCTCGGCAACACCGCGCTGATCCACGCCAAGCGTATTCGGAATCGCATGCCCCATGGCATTCATCGTGTGGTGGGACATGTGGCAATGCAGCGCCCAGTCGCCCGGCGCGTCGGCAATGAATTCCACGTCACGCGTGCTGCCCACTGGCACGAGTACCGTTGTTTCCGGCCATTGTCCGGCTTCAGGAATGTCACCACCATCCGTGGCGACAATCTTCCAGGCATGGCCGTGAACGTGAATCGGGTGATTCCACATGCTCAGGTTTCCGAAGCGCACGCGAACACGATCTCCGGTACGGACAACAAGTGAATCCGTCCCGGGAAACACGCGGCTGTTAAAAGTCCACATATTAAATTCCACCATGATGCTCGGATCAGGCCGATATGTGCCGGGGTTGACTTGCCAGTTATGCAACATGATAGCGAAGTCGCGTTGAATCGGGTTCTTGCGCGCCTCCTTGGGATGTACTATGAACATGCCCATCATCCCCACGGCCATTTGCACCATTTCGTCGGCATGGGGATGGTACATGAACGTCCCGTGTTGCCGCAGCGTGAACTCGTACACGTACGTTTCGCCGGGCTTGATTTGTGGCTGATTCAGGCCCCCAACGCCGTCCATCCCGCTTGGCAAGAATATGCCGTGCCAGTGAATCGTTGTGTGCTCCGGCAAATGATTGGTCACGAACAATCGAACGTGATCGCCCTCGACGCATTCGATCGTCGGTCCGGGCGTCTGGCCGTTGTAACCCCAGCATTTTACTTCCATTCCCGGCGCGAATTCACGGACACATGGCTCGGCGACAATGTGGAATTCCTTGGCACCGTCGCGCATAACGTACGGGAGGTTGGCCCCGTTCGGGGTGACCACTCGCGTGAAAGGCGCGACGCCGGACGCGGGCTTTCCATCGGCCTTAGGCCGGACAATGGGCGGCGCATCCTGTGCGTTGATCCGTTGCAAACCAATCAGTGTCGCTCCGCCTACTGCGAGCCCGGTTGTCACAAATTCACGGCGTGTGATCATGAGTTAGCGCTCCTTTGCTGGATTGCCTATGCATTGCGGTGGGTCTCTGATCCGCTTTGGTAGTTTCCGGAGTGTTCATGCCAGAAGATTCGGCCGCGACGGCTAAACGGGTACCAATCGCGCGTTCCAACCGCGCCCGGGTGATCCAGTAATCACGCACGTAGTCGATATAATCACGATACGTGCGCATCTCTTCCTTTCGGGCCTCAAGAACCTGAAAGATGCCGATGAGCATGAAGTTGTATTGTTCTTGCGATAGCTGAACGATTCGTTGATAGGTCGGGACTATGACCGCCTGGTACCGGTCCACAACCTGTCGCGTGAGTAATAGCCGCGTTCTCAATGCGCGAACTTCGGACCGAATCTCAATCGCCAGCGAGGTGAGCCGGTCTTCGCTGGCGCGCAACTCCGCCTCAAGTCGGGCAATGTCAGCCTGCCGCTGATTGAACAAAGGTAACTCGATTTGTACCTCCGGCCCGGTGACCCATTGCCCGCTCGTGTCGCGCTCGGAATCGATCCCGATCCGGGCGAATAGAAAGAACCTCCAATTGCGCGTGATGCCCAATGCCGCCGACAGGGCCTCCACTTCGCGGCCGGCCTCAGCCAGATCGAGCCGGTTCGCGATGGCGATTGATTCCAAGTGGTTGACCGACGCCTCAATTGCAGGCATCTCAGGCAATTGCGCCGAGGCCGACCACGTGGTTTGTTCGCCCCAAATCCCCATCAGCGCATTGAGGTGCTCGCGAGCGTCGAATGATTCCAGTTGGGCGCGGGCGTACTCCAGTTTGGCTTCTTCGTATAGCGCCCGTTGGTTTTCGAGATCAAGGTCCGGGACGTTTCCCGCCGCCGACATCCGTTCGGCAAGCTCGAACGATGCTTCGGCGGCCTCGGCGATGACTCGCATTACGTTGTAGAGTTGCTCCGCGGCGACCAGAGTGTAATACGCTTCGCGCACATCGCCGACAAACGTGAGCACCTCATTGGTCACATCCAGCCGCACTCCCTCAAAACGAATACCCGCGAGCTGCTTGCGAGCTGGAATCATCAGCGCTTGCAGAAAGTCCCACTCGATCCCGAGCTCGAGGTTGGTACTCGTCGGGGGGCGATCCGGCCATCGAGGCCGCCCGTGAAAGATCGGATTCTCCAGCAGGCCGGCTTCGACGACATCTGCCTGTGCAACTCCCAGCCGCTCATACGTCGCCTGCATTCGACGGTTGTTCAGTAACGCTATTTGGACTGCGTCATCGGCGGCGAGCGGCTGGGCAAGTAGTTCTCGGATCCGTACCGCGACCTGCGCATCCGCCGGCGTTCCTTGATCCCAATGCACGTCCAGACCGGCTCTCGCCGCAACGACATCCCGCAGG
>JAJDEB010000016.1 GCA_029260015.1 Phycisphaerae bacterium
AAGATCCTGCGAATACGGCGTTGCCATCCGTGACTCCTTCCTGCCCCACTCCGGGGGCCCGGAACGAATCTACGGACAACACGCGCAGGGCGCAACCCTAACAGGCGCCGAACGCGCTACGAATTAAGTGAAACCGCTCTAGTTGCACGGACCGCCGAACGGATAGGGTATTCCGCGAAACGCATTCAGACAGGACACGATGTCAAGGATGTCAATGACCCCGTTCGGCGACTGTGGATACAGGTCCACCTGAGCCATCGGGGGCGCTGCCGGAAGCCCCTTGAATCGATCCACGACGGCAAGAACATCGACAATGTCGACGATACCGTTCGGTGCCGTCCATGTTCCTTCCTGGAATTCACCGACGGTATCACCCCATATCGCCATACTGAATGGTGCGATCGCAAAGACCTGCCCATCGGCATGCTCGAGCTGCAGATCGTACCGTACACCCGGCACGAACGCTCCTCCTGTCAGAGGCAGATCCGCCAGTCGAGTCGGCACGAAGTAGTAGGGCGAGGTGCCTACCGAACCGTCAGCCTGCACGTAGCCGACCAAGCAGGGAAAATCCGGCGAACGGATTTGGATCGCCAGAGGGAGCGAAGAGTGTGGCGGCAGGACGTGAACGTATCGGCATCCCATGGGCTCCGCAGATGGGCCGTATTGAAACGCCATCCCCCGAATATCCAGACCGGCGGCGGGCAACTGCTCGGATGAAGCGTCATCCAGATGGTCACGAAATCCGACATGGTACGAGTAGTCTGCGAGGTAGACCCGATAGATTCGCCGATGAACCAGATCCAGCGAGAAACTCAGCAGTTGCCATGCATCGGGCACTTCAAAGACGGTCTCCATGTTACTGCCGTCAAGATCAGACCTGAAGATCGTATGACTCGCATCACCCCAGTAGACTTTTCCGCCGAGAGGATCAACCGCGAGCCCCCGGTCGGGCCGTAACGGCAGATCGACGATCAGGTCCTCCACGACCGAGCCGTCGAGCCGTGACCGTCTGAGTCGCTGTGACCAAGTGGTCCAGTACACGTGCCCGGCTTTCAGATCCAGGGCGATTCTCACGGGATCATGTTCGTCGAGGTCTCGGACCAACATCTCCATGTCGGACCCGTCCAGATTGGCGCGCTGGATGTGCGACTGCGACCCGTGCGTATTCCAGTAGATCTTGCGACCGACCGGATCAAGTGCAATCACAACGGGGCCGGGGGTAGGATTCGCAATTTCGTTGAAACCGGTGCCGTCGAGATTCGATCGGACAACACGGCTGTCGTCCGGATTCTGCCAGTCCACATCCGCCCAATAGAGCTTCGAGTCAAGGACGTCCACGGCCAACGTCGTTGCATCACTCAGGCTGGGCGTTATCTGTGCAGGGATCGCAGATCCCAAAGCCGCGCGAAATATCGCTCGACCTCTTTCTCCCGAGTCAATCCAGTACAAGTACCCAGCGTTTGAATCGATCGTGATGCCGCCCACCGACGCTTGCGGTTGGACGAAATCGGCGACTTCTGTGCCCTCGAGCGATGCAACTTGGATCGCACCACTCGTTCTGTCGGTCCAATAGATTCGCCCTCGGTTCGAGTCCAAAGCCAGCAGGTTCGGTCTGAAGGCGCCCGGTTCTCCCGACTGGATCAGGGTCACATTGGATCCATCGAGATTGGCGCGCCAGATCGAGTTGTCCTCGGACCAGAAGATCCTCCCGCCGCCAATCGCAAGGTCCCGAGCGCCATTGACGTTGACGACGGACTCGAGAACGGTTCCCGAGAAGTCGGATCGAATGATGACATTCCACTGTGACGCGATCCAATAGAGGCTGGTTTGGGAAGCATCCAACGCGATGCGTCGAGGTTGGCCCGTAATGACCAAAGGCTCCAACTGCGCACCATCCAATCTGGCGCGGAAAATACGTTCAGCATAAGCGTCGACCCAGTACGCCACCCCTCCGGCCCAGTCGATCTCAACATCTCCGGGTTGACCGGTTGCCTCAATAAAGCCGTGCCCCATCGGTTCGTTCAATGCCATCCATGCGATGCGCGGGCACCAAAACGACTCCGACCAGAAGGTCTTCGAGCCGTCCGGCGCGACCGCGAGGCCGGCCGGCGACCCCGGTTGCATCACCAACCGCTCCACATGGTTGAAATCTAGATCTGAACGATTGATCATGTCGCTGCAACGCGACCGGGACCAATAGATATGCTGCGCCGAACTGACCGTCGCGGGCAGCGTCACGGCGCCCATGAAGAGCGCCAGTCGCCATGCTGATTGCATGATGGGCTCCAGAAGCTCGAAGGCTTGAGCGTTATGATAGCCGATTCGTCAGTTCAATTCCAGTCATTGGAGCGTCGAACGACTGGATTCGAAGTCCCGCTCGACGATCACTTGATGGAGACCCCAGCCCGCACGCGCCTTGAGGCCCCGGGGAACAGGAATCGTAAGGACTTACGTTGTCTCTGGAACCGCGGCGTCCACGGGACGAAGAACTGGCCAGAGTGTCGGGTTCTCAAGAGGGAGATGGTGTTTACAGCGGGACCGTGCTCCGTGAGTCCGGCGCGTACGACCCGTATTCCACGGATGCTGCAGACGATCCCAGCGCTTGCCGCGCCTGCGACGAACGAATTAAAGGAGCAGCGCAGATCGTCACGGGCGCCGCACACGATCGCGTGCCCGGACTCGGCGACGAACAGGAGTCCGTAGCTTCGTCGCTTGCACGTCGCTATCGCCTAAACGCCGATTCGGAGCGTGTTCGCTCGGCCCCTCCGCTTGTTTTGCGTCAAGTGGCACGGTCTTTGGATTGGACGGGCCGGCACAGAGTCCCGTATCGTCAAACCACGCGGACCCCTCACCGTCCGGATCCACGCCGGTGTAGAGCAGAATCCGTGCCGCGAGTGCGCCGGGGGGGGCTGTCAGATGGCCGGTCAGCAGTGTCCAATCATGAGTATCCAAGAGGTTGCCAAGGACGTCTGTTTTTAGAACGTGCATGGAGATGTCCTCGCCGGTCTCGCCGTCGGTGTCCATCCAAATGAACTTCGCCGTCGCACCCGTGCCGCCGACGTTCTCAGTCCGCACCCAAACGCCTGCCTCGTAGGTCGTACCCGCAACGACGGCCACGTTCTGATAGACCACTCTGTCCCACACGTCGTGCACATCCATGCGTAGCGACCTGCTGCCACGATTCGACACCACCGAATCGACCGATCGCCCGCGAAGACCAAGTCGCCACCAGCTCTCATCCTCCGTCTCGAAGCCCGGTGTCACCAACAACTGTCCAACGCAACTGTCGCACCCGTCGACAATCCCATCGGCATCCACATCCACCAAATCATCGTACCCCGCGCATACGTCCTGACAGTCAGGCACGCCGTCACTATCGGTATCCGTGTCGTCAGCCGCGTTGACGCAGCCGACAAACGCCTCGCAGTGATCGTCGGTACAGGGGTCTTGATCATCGCAGCCCGGCGTGATTTCGATGAGCTCGGCACCATCAAACCACGCTCCAGCCGCGTTGCCCACGGGTTCAACCTCCATGAACAGCACGAATCGCACGAAAGCGGCATCGGAAGGTGCATGAATCTGCCCGACCAGGAACGTCCATTCGTTCGTGCCGGCGATACCATCTACGAGATCCGTGCTCAAGACTTTCTCGTACTTATCGAGCCAAACCAAAGAGACCGTCACTCCCGCATCGCTGAGCGACTGTGTTTTCACCCAAACGCCCGCCTGATACATCTTGCCGCCGGCCACGAACGTGGCCTGTGCGACCATGCGTGGATACTCGTGACTGCCAATCATTTGCAGCGCGTTGACGCCACTGTGCGCCTGGGAATCGGTGACCGATCGGCCGCCGAAATGGGCCCGATTCCATCCATCCCCATCCAGCTCGAATCCGGGATCAGCCAGAAGCTGGGCGAAGCATGACTGGCAAGCGTCGCCGATTCCGTTCCCGTCGTCGTCTACCTGCCCGGGATTGGGAAGCTGTGCGCAGTTGTCACATCCGTCGATGAGGCCGTCGGCATCCGAGTCTGCCTCACAATCGTCGGGGATGTTGTTGCCGTTGCAGTCTACGCTTGTCGCAGACGCCAGATCGCATTCATCCGGGAGGGCGTTTCCGTTGCAGTCCTGGCTGGAACCGGCGCCGATGTCACAAATGTCGAGCACGCCATTCGGCTGACAGTCCGTGCTCAAGCCGCCCGCCAGATCGCAATCGTCCGGGACGTCGTTGACGTTGCAGTCGTTGCTGGTGCCTACGGAGATGTCGCACGCATCGTGAACCCCATTGAAGTTGCAGTCGATGACGGGATCGCACGCGCCGGGAACCAGCCCTACCTCGGTTTTGGCCACGCCGATACAGTTGTTGGAGTCGGTCACCGTCAGCGTGTAGACGCCCGGTACGACAGGTGAGAGGGTCGGGCTCTGCTCGGATGACGCGTACCCTCCAGGTCCCGCCCAGGAATAAGTGGCCATACCGTCCGAACCGCCCAGGAGCATCGCGTTCTGCCCCAGGCATGCCGGCCCGTCGTTGGAGGCGGTAGCGGGCGGAGAAGCGGGAAGAACCACAACGGTCAGGTGGCTGACCGATCCGGCGCCAGCCGCTTCGACCTGCCAGTAACCCGTTGCTTGATCGTCTGCGACGATCACGGTGGCCACCAGACTGGAAAGCGTCAGTAGATACGTGCCCGGCTCGACCGGTGCGAGGACCGTACCCGTAACAAGCACTTGCTCGGTGTGGGCGACGCCGGTGATCACGGTTCCGATCGGCACGGGCGCGTCGGCCGGCGTGTTGTTCATCGTGTTCTGCACACCGCCGACATGCACCAGCCCGCCGGCGACAACCGTCCCCCCGAACCCACCGGCGCCGGTCATGCCCGCCGGCTGCGCGAAGTTGAGCATGGGATCGGCGCTGGGCGCATCCGCAGGGACCATAGGCCCGCCGGCGAACTCGATGTCACACACGAACCCCGCAAGCCCGAGATTCGCACTGTCGCCCAGCGTTCCGCGCACCTCGTACGCAAGCGTCCCACCACACGGCACAACGGTAACCACACCACTCCCACCGCTGGTAACGCTGATGTTGAGGTCGGTAGCGACGACTGTCGATTCTGCTATCACCAGGCTAGCCCACAGGAGTACCACGGATCGTCTTGTGCAGTCAATCATCGTTCTCACCTTCATCCACCGAACCATTTCTCATAGTTCACCTGCGACTCCAAAGCAGAGCTGGCCCTGCAGATCTCTGACGCTGCTCACCCACGCATTGACACATATTTAGCAAAGATCCACCACGCACGATTCCTGCTCTCTGGTCAGGTCATCCTAATATGACAGCGTGGATTCGCTTCGAATGACTCTTGGCGCTGTCGACAACGCCATTGTCGAATTCGACCCATCACCGATTCTGTGCCGCAACCGTGGTTCATAGCGCTGTCATACTAATCCCAGATAATTGGCGCAATCTTTGGAAAGGTATAGTGTCGACCCCTTAAGAAAGTCACGAGCGGATCATCCCGCAGCGCGTCTGTAACAAACCATCGATCCTTGTCTCGTTTCAAAACAAGGCAGTCCTCCTGGTCCCCAAGGGCGGTCGTGTATACAAGTACGGCGAGAGCGTACTCACCGTACAATACACTTTCCTTCAAGGACGCTTTCTTGATTGTTGCCATAGTAGTGGCGATAGCAGCAGCTGATTGCTGAACGAACTCCATCACTTCGCCTCTCTCGCTTGGGTGTATGATACTGGCGATCCTCTTGGACTCCCCCGTCGCGTATTCTGCAAGCACGAGTTCGAGTGCCTGAACGAAGTGGTCACCGCCCGCACTCCGTGGGGCTTCTCGTGATAGTTGGAGTCCTGGGAAGTAGTTTCGGCCTTCGTGTAGAATCGCGAGGTCGGGGCCATCGCTTGCAGTGGTCCGAAGAGGCCTGCCTAGTGGCACCATTGTGGACAATGTGGCTGTCCGATCGGCGGTCGTCACTTCGGGCATCCAGCCCTCGCGAATGACGTCCCGCAACAAGGTCCAATAGGCATTATCGTTCAGATCATTGCAGATCATCCAGGTTCCTTCATGCGACCTCAGAGGTGGAGTGAGATGGGTGATTGTCCGTCCCTGCCCCCTGTCGAGCCGGCGCAGGACACCGACATATGAGCCGAGGTGGACACGACCAACGATGTCAACTATCGGTGGTGGCCCCGCTTGGACGGCGCGCGACTGTCGCTCCGCTCGTTTGCGCTCTGCGTTTCGAACGCGCTCTCGAAGCTCCGGAGCATAGGCCTTGGCTGCCGCCTCAACGTCTCCAGCACGATCGGCAGCCATTACCAGTTGAACGACCTGCTCAGGTGTCGCGTAGGCCTCGGGATCGCTGGGGAGCTGAAACGTGATCCTTTGTGGTTGAGAGTAGAGTTCACCTGGAAGCGTGAGGACAACCGGATGTCCTGTACGCTCCGAGTCCGGAAACAGCCGTATAGACAGTGCGTGTGACGCAGGGGCCACACCCTCTACGGAAGGCGCACTGGGAGCCAGGAACACAAGCGCGATAACCAAAGCGCGGCTGCTCTGCACACCAGCCTCCTTCATTCCAATTTGTGTCGCAATACCAGGTACAAGACGGTCGATTCCCATTGTCTACAGCCTCCTAACAACCTCGGGTGTCCCACAACCTCAGAACTGCGGCAACGTGCAAGTGAATCCGATTGGATTCGATGTAATCGGCTGCAGCAAGGCAACCGGGCCCCAATCCTTCGTCACTTCCCAAAACCCGAGTATCTTTATGTCGACTTTGCCCGATACAGACAACGGGTTCAGGGTCGCTATAGCTGAACCTGCTTGATTTAGACAACAGCCGGCCGTTACGTTTGCTGCCGTTTCTGCAGTGCCCGTTACGATGAAGTTAAGAAGGTCCTCGGCCAGGACTACGGTCACACCGACTGTAGCAATCAGCTTCCCGGTTATGGACGCGCCAAGGCAGACACTCAGGGGTTGTACGCAGTCTTCCGCCAATGTCAGCGATGCCTGTCCGCTAAGATCTGCACCGAGCGTGACGCCAGCCTCAAACCATTCTTTCCATTTGAATCCGAGTCCTGGCGGCACGCAGGCGAGCCCTGCGCCCAGTGACATCTGACCTGTCGCCCCATTGTGCGTCTGAACGCCGTCGCTGCAGCAGCGTTGTCGTTTGAAGAGCGAAACGTCCCCGCTGAAGTCCGGCCCCGTGAAAGAACAGACTGGCGGCCCCCCGGCGTCCGCAACGTTTTCAATCACCGAAAGCGCTGCGTCAATCGTGTCGAGTAGTGTCTGGATGTCTGACCAAGAAACCTCGTTGAACTTCGCATTGTCGATAACTGCGATCGTCGTGTCGAGGCTAGAATTGCATATGGTACCAGTGACAGTGACCGTATCGCCAGGCGTTGTGAACGAGGCCGGCGTGATCGCAACGGACGCTTCGTACCCCGGTGGGTCAGTGACGATATCGAAATCGGATGACGACAGGCTGCCACCTACATCTACGCAAGGAATGAGTGGGGAGATGGAGACGAGATTCGCGCAGGGACACGTGGCGGTAGCGCAGCTCGTCCCGCCGCCCTGGTGCGTATCGTTGGGCGCGTTGCAGTCTGCAGGATCCAGTTCAGTGCACGTACCGTCACCGTGACAGCACGCGCCGGACTGGGGGCACGTAACCGATCCGCAGTCCGTTCCGTCTCCCATGTAGGTCCCGGCACACAGAGCGCTCGTGCTGAGCGTGCAGGCGCCCCCATCGTCACAGCAGGCGCCCTTGCAGAGCGAGTCCGCCTTCTCGCACGTTGGGGAGCCGTACGTCTGGAACGCCATTCCGCCGTCTGCGCATTTCCTGTGAATCAGGCGGTCCGCCGAGCAATTGCCGCTGGGGCACTTGCTCCCACGGGCTTCCGACGGGAAGACGGGAAACGTGGAACACTTGCCCACAAACGACGGGCCACCGACCTTCGAATAGTAATGGCAGACCTTTCCCTCGCACTCCTTTGGGCAGAAGTAATGCGCCTCGCCCGGCGTGATATGGCTCGTACACGTGAGTTGCTGGCCCGCGGCGGAGGCGACACCCCCGGGCGCGCCGCCCGGCGGCTCGAACACGCCGGGAACGAAGTTGCCCTGCGCGCAGTCGGGCACGCTTACCTGGCCTACGATGGTCGGGTCGGCCACGCGCACGAACGGCTGCCCCGTGAAACTCAGCGTGATCGGCGGCATCGCTGTACTGACGGCACTCACGGAACCGTCCGAATCCCACTCGGATCCGGAACGTGATCCTCGTCGGCCGGTCCTCCGTCCTTTCAACCCTCCGTCTCTCGTATCCTCATCTATACCGTCATACTCGCCGCTGGTAACAGGCGGGGCTGGCGAGCCTCCGGTATCGAGAACACGAGCGGTGACGCATTCCGGCAGTTTCCGGTCGATCAAGTCCTGCCGTTTGACGAACAGGAAGACCGGCTGGACGTAGACCGTCGCGTCATAAGTCCCGGCGTTGCCGGACGGATCATCCAGCGTGGCCGTGAGTAGCCCGGATCCAGGATCATGCGGCGAGAGGCCGGCGATGACGAGCCATTGCTCCGGGTTCGCGCCGCCGTACATCACCGAGATCGGATTCTCGGAGATCAAATCCAATGTGATGATGTTCAGCGTCGATTGCGCCACGCCGGTGACCGCATCGAAGACCACCGGTCCGTGGTCTATCTGCGTATCGGTTGCGCCCTGGACACCGCTCGGGTCGGCCGCCTGACCGACGAAGGAGACGATATCCCCGAACGGATCCGAACCCGCGCCGAAGAAACCGGCGGGAATCGGACCGTGCGTGCCGAAATCATAGAACGTTTGCGAAGCGGTCAAACCGGCCGCCACGCCTCCAGCGCCGCCCGAGGTCGACCACGAATCCGGGCATGACCCCGGTATCGGCACCTTGCACCCCACGACGGGCTGGCCGACGATGGCCGAGTACGCCAGATAGTCCTTCATGTCCACGGTACCGTTGCGTTCGAAGTCCGCACAGACGCAGCCCGAGAGGATGCTCGCTCCGCTCGCTCCCATGCAGGCCGAGAGCAGCGTCAGGTCATCCCGATCGACGTCGCAGTCGCCATCCAGATCACCCGGTGTGGTGAGGCAATCGGCGTTGTCAGGCACGCCGTTGAAGTTCAGATCTTTGCACGAACCAGCCACGATGTCACAGTTGTCCGGAACGCCGTTGTAGTCGCGGTCGTCCTCGCACTCATCGGGGATGCCATTCGGCTGGCAGTCTTTGCTTGTCCCGTCCAGGATATCCTGCGTGTCGTGAATGCCGTTGGTGTTGCAGTCCTGCGAGGCCGGTATCCCCCAACCGCAGATCGCCAGGTCATGCGGAACCAGGTCAGCCACGTCGTATCCGTCCCCGTTCGCGTCATACAGCGATGTGCCGTTTCCGCTGAAGCCTTCCGGGGCCGTCTCCCACCACCACGCGCATGACGTGCCCGTGGCGTTGTGCAGGTCGACCCAGTATCGCTGACCTGCCTCCACGACAAGGGGCGGAAACAGATCGGCCCAGTATTCGTACTCCGGGAGGCCGGGACCCTGCGGAATCGTCAGCCCGGTCGCCGTTCGCGCCACGGCCCCGCCAAGGGCGTAGGTGCCGACCACCGTGCTCGCCGGACCCTGCTCGGTAACGTAGATAGTGGCTACGAAGTCATCGGTCGCCGCGCAGGGATCGCCGCACTCATCGCCGTAGGTTCCCCACCATTGCAGGCTGGTGACCACGGTCGAATCCGTAAACGTGAAGCTCTCGGCCGCCCCCACCCCAAGATCCACCGCCAGCGAAACCGCGAATGCACCCCCGTGCATCTGCTGATCGGGAAGCTGGCACACGGACGTTGTTGTAGCAGCCGCCACGCCACCGGCTCCACCGCTTCCCGCCGGGACTTTTGATTGCAGCGCGGCCCACTCGCATTCGTCGGGAATGGCGTTGGGCTGGCAGTCGCTGCTGGCGCCGCTGGACGTATCGCACTCGTCGGGCACGCCATTGGCGTTACAGTCCTGGCTTGTCCCAAGGTCGATGTCGCAACTATCGAGCGTGCCATTTGTCTGGCAGTCGCTGCTCAGACCGTTCGCCACGTCGCATTCGTCCGGAATGTCGTTTCCATTGCAGTCCGCGCTGGCCCCGCTGCTGAGATCGCAATCGTCGGGGACGCCGTTGCTGTTGCAGTCGGTTTCGCAGTCGTCCGGGATTCCATTGCCGTTGCAGTCGCCACTGGTTCCGGAAGCGATGTCGCACTCATCCGGGATGCCGTTTCCGTTGCAGTCCTTCGACGTGGCGCTTCGGATGTCGCAGACGTCCGGATCGCCGTTACCGTTGCAGTCGGGCTCGTCGGGATCGCAGCAGTCGCCCAGCCCGTCACCATCGCCATCCTCCTGACCCGAATTCGCGTCCTGGGGACAGTTGTCGCAGACCTCGCCGACGCCGTCGCCGTCGAGGTCAGCCTGGTCTGGGTTTGGGGTATCGGGACAGTTGTCCGCGCCGTCGTCGATGCCGTCCTGGTCGGTGTCGGAGAAGGCGCCGTCGAACAGTGCAAATGCGTCAAGAACATCGTCACCATAGTTGGCGACTTCGTAACGTAGGACATAGGTCCCTGCGCTGGGAGCCGTCCAGTTCCAGAGCGTCCAAGGGCCGTCGCCATAGTTGCCGATTGTGGCCACATCCGAATACCACGGCATGGCCACCAGCGCCCCGGCGGAGTCCAAGACACGTACGCTGGCATTGTCGTTGTAGGGGACGTAATCTCGAGCATCGAACGCTGCCCGACCCGACAACGCGCCACCCGCCGCTAACGTTACGATCTGCTCTGCCCGTGTGTAACTACCCGATCCGTTGGTTTTCAGCAGCAGGAAGTAGCTTCCTTCAGGCGGCGCATACCACGTCCCGAGATCTCCTTGATGTTGCGTCACGACGCCGGCCGACCCGCCAGGCGGGATCGTCAATGTCCATCCGGTCGCATCGCCCGTTTCAAATCCCGGGTTTGTGACTGCGCCGGCCCCTGTAGCCAGCCACGCCGTGGCGATCACCGCCGTAATGACCGTTCGTCTAGACATCTTTATGCTACCTCGCTGTGCTTGCTGAGGAGGACCGCGCCGGCCGCCTCGCTTCATCCCGCGCTGACGAGCCCGACACACCGTCGGCATGTCTGCTCGCCACGATCGAAACTGAGCGAATGCACACGGTCGCCGTTCGCGCCGCCGTCCGTGCTTGACCGCTGCCCCCGACGCCAAAACCAGGGAGCCCGACTTCGGAGTCGCCTTCCCGCTCTCGATGTAAGCGTGCGTGCCGGCACGCGATAAAAACTGCTGCCCTGCCATCGCGCGTGAAAGAGGGCTCCTTCCCTGACAGGGGAATGCCCTTCTAGGCCGTCAGTGCGCACGCGGCACTCTCCGCGCACACCTCCTGCGCCACGGGATCAACCCTTCTCAATACGCAACCAATGGCGCCCGAACAGCGCCCACCGAACACCTAGACAGTCTGCGTTCGTCTGTTGTCGTAGGTCCGGCGAAGTGCGGCGATTTGCGGCCCAGCTCGACGTTGCGCCTAGCCCCTCTCACTGGTCATCGTAGCCGCCAAAACTACTGCGCCAGAAGATGTCCGTATACTACTGAATTCCTCCCGCAACTGTCAAGCCCTTACACAAAAAAATCCATTAACGGTTTCAGGGCTCCCACGCTTTAGGCATCGCACCCCCAAGCCGGAGCTGACAGCGAACATCTACCCGATCCCAGACTGCCCGACGTCGCCGGCGCGATCGATGTGTTACCCGCTCTAACGCATTGACCCGGGGTCCCCTCAGGCCGGCGCCCGGCGACGCCGTAAGGATGCAATCGTGTCGGAGACCGTGAAGGGGAACTGATGCCTTTCGTACCGCAAGCCGCCGCAAGAACGATCCTGTCGCCCCGGATGCGCGGAAGAAAAATCGAAAAGTGGTAGGTGTAACGGGGGGGAGCGTTGTATAGTGGTCGAATCTGGGGCGACCGTGCAGCCGGACAGGGCCATCTGGGAAAACTCGGGTGACCCAAAGAGGGAGGTTCTCCGCGAACGGACGGACCTTTCTCCACGTCTGACAACTGTGTTGCTGGAGCATAGAGTGCGATCTCCGGAGGAAGACGGCACATCCCTTCTTGAAAGGAGCAAGTCATGAAGTCGATTGCAGGAGTTCGGCTGACAGCGATCGTCACGATCACAATGCTTGGCGCATCGGCCATGGGAGCGGAAATGGCGTGGAAACCCGTTTCCGCGACCGGCGGCTACAGCATTAGCGGGAATGAAATCTTCGTCGCGCCGGGTGCTCAGGTGACTCTGGAAGTAAGGATCTCCGGGTGGGATCCCCAGCTCCTCAAGGCATGGGAGGCGGACGTCGATCCCTTGAGCGTAACAAGCGGTGGAGGCGGTTCGCTGAGCCTCCTGAGTATTCCGGACCCGCTCGCGGGGCTGTTCATCGACTCAAACCGCCAGGATTTTGTGTTTTACGATGTTCCTCATCTTCCGGGGGTTGACCCTTCAAGCCCCGCCTTCCGCGTAGCCGCCGCGATAGGGTCGGGAGCCGTTCCCGTCGCCGATCCCGGTACGCCGCGCTATGCCGCGACGGCGATCCTGGTCGTGTCGATCGACGCCCGCGGTACATTCACGGTCGGTCTCTTGGAGACTTCGGTCCTGATAGCGGAGAATAACCTTCCCATCACACCCCTGACGCTGACACCTGCAAGGATTACGATCGGGGATCCCTGCTGCCTTCCCGGCGGAAGCTGTGCGTGGCTCAGTGCGAGCGCATGCAGCTCGGCCGGTGGAACCGCGGCCGCGGGCTGTTCCGGTGACACCAATCCGAGCAACGGCGTGGACGACGCTTGCGAGGCTGACTGTGACGGCGACGGCATCACCGACGCTGCCGAAGCCGGTGTCGCCGACAAGGACTGTGACCTGGACGGCACCTGCAACGGTCTCGACATAGCGAGCTGCACACCGGGGAACACCGCATGTGCCGACTGCAACGGTAACGGGGTGCCCGATGGATGTGATTTGAGCCTCTCTGTCAGCAAAGACTGCAACGGGAACACCCTACCGGACGAGTGTGATATCGCTACGATGACCAGCGCGGATTGTGGTCCCAACGGGATTCCCGACGAATGCGAAACAGGGGCTTGCTGCTTCGTCCAGCTGGGTGAGCAGCAGTGCACGGAGACGACGCCGGACAACTGCGCGACGCTACCCGGGATCTATCGAGGTCCTTGCCGTGCCTGCCCGACACAAAGTGCGGCTGTCATCAACGAGCCAGGGGGCACTATCTTTGTTCATATCATCGGCCCTCCCACCACGTGCCCTCCCCCTTTCGCGCTGGGGCGGATGGCCAGCTCCTGCACGTCGGGACCATTCTACGATCCCTGGGCTTCACCGGCCGACGGGTCCATGTGCCATAACTTCGGGGCGGTCGGTGGTGGACCGATACCGGCCGATTTCTTCGGCCCCGGCTCTGATCCGTTTGACCAACCCGTTTGTCTCGAGGGTGAACCGCTTGGTCCTACGTCCTTCGGTGATTTCGGCGATGCCGATACGATTATCGAGAGATTGGCGGATCCGCACGACCGATGCGAACTCCCTGCGGGGCAGAGCGCGGCGGTCGACATCAAGATCGTAGAGCTCAGCCTCGTCAGCACAAGTCCGATCACCGTGACCTACAACGGTGGACAGAACCCTGAACCGTGGGACGTGGCCGTCGACTTGTCAGCGGTCGTAACGCCGCCGGCGGGAACACTCACCGCCCTCAAGGAGCACTGCAACGGCGGCACCTACACATCGGTCCTGCACGTGCAGCCAAGATTCACTTTCCACAGCGTGGCGAGCCCCACTCAGGTCGTGTTCGACACCGGTGATTCGGGCCTCCCCCCGGTCATGCTGATTCAAGACGTTCCCGCTCCGTGGTCCCACGACGTCGATCCCAACCTCGGGCTGACAGGTGATCCTTGCTCCTCGTTTCACGCGGGGCTTCTGGACGGCGCGACCACGACGGACTGCGATTGCAACACCAACCTGGTACGTGACAAATGCGATGTTGAGTCGATGACAAGTCAGGACTGTAACGGAAATGCGGTGCCGGACGATTGTGACATCAACAGCGGCACGAGTAGCGACGTCAACGGCAACAACGTTCCCGACGACTGCGATGGGCCGTTCTGCGGCGACGGCACCTGTGACGCAGGCGAGGTTCAGTGCATTTGTCCCGCCGACTGCGGTGCCCCGCCGTCGAGCGAAACGTCGGGCCTCACCTGTACCGACGTTAGCGACAACGATTGTGATTCCCTGACCGATTGTGCCGACCCCGACTGCGCCACGGACGCGGCCTGCGGTCCATTCTGCGGAGACGGCAACTGCGCCGCGAACGAGAATCAATGCGACTGCCCAGCCGATTGCGGAGCGCCGCCGCCGAACGAAGTGCATGGATCGACCTGCGCCGACAACATCGATAACGACTGCGATTCGTTGACCGACGGCGCCGACCAGGACTGCGGCGTCATTCCTGCGGTCTCTCAGTGGGGTCTCGTCGTTTTGACGATGTTGTTGCTCGTAGCGGGACGCGTTTACTTCGGCCGGCGGGTTCCGGCCCCTTTGTAGCGGTTGTCGACTCCGATGTGATCAGCGTATCCACGTGATGGACGACGCCGTCATCATTAAGCCCGTATTGGTCCGTGAGAACGCTGGAGGATGGCTTATCTACTTGATCGGAGTTGTCGACTCCGATATTCATGCCCTCTCTCAAAGCTTTGTCGCGCGCAAGATCCAGGCGGTGCGTCACCCCGTCTTGCGCTTTGATTATGTGTCTCTTCAAACCGGTGCCCGGCGTCGGTGAGCCTGCCGTAGGGAGAGTGGCGGTATTGGCGGAAGATCTTGCCGTCGGATGCTTGCCGCGTTTGTACCGATGCATCAAGAGAAGGAATCGCTTCCCCAGCTCAACGCTCCGCCAACGGGTTCGCCCATCCGGCTGCAGCAGGACGCTAGTTGTCCGTGAACCGCCCCCCCCTCTCCGGATTCCAGGAAATGTTGCGAGCTAGACGGAAGAGAAGAACACCGCCGCAAGCGCGCCTTCCCCTTGGAACCGGGTACTGGAATGGCTCGCTGACCCTGAGGCGATCGCCCCGCATCAAGTCAGCCATGCGCCCGCATGGGTACGCCTCCCGATCCGATGAACTTCACCTACCACTACCACGAGAAAGTACAGTTCTACTGGCGCGGCAACTTCACGCCGAGGAGAATCGACTTGTCAGTCTCTCTGAACACGGGCGTTGGAGAATGGAAACTCCGGCCTCAAGGTGCGCCGCCGTCACCGCCGCCTTGGCGTTACGATCGCCCCAGTTGAACGTACGTTGCCGGCCCGCTACACTCGCCACACACCGGTGCGGTGGTCGAAAGACACTCACACAATTTCCTGGAGCGCCAAGATGAAGCGAATGAGGGTCTCTGTCGGCCTGTGCATGATTCTTCTGTCCTTGATGGCATCCACCGGGTGCACTCGCGCACTGAAAGACGGCGTATCCATCGGCGTGACCGACGGACTTAGCGATGGAGTCGCGCAACTCGTAAGCGAACTCGTAACGCGGTTCTCAGCGGCAAACTGAGCCCGATGAGCTGCTGGAATCGTGTCGTTTCGATAGCGAGGAAGTCGGCGGGACAACACCTGCCCTCGCCATACGCGGAGCCACGCAATGCACCATAGCTGCGCACCGTACCGTCCCACACTTCAGATCGCTGTCGTCTTGATTTGCGCTTCGGGTGTGTTCGCACAAGATCCGCGTCCACCGGATCCGCCGACCCCAAGCGGGCGACAGATCGACGAGCCGACGCTCGACGAGGTCGTCGTCACCGCCACGCGGCGATCACAGCGCCCCTTCAACCTCTCCTTCACGACGCACGCCGTCACGTCCAACGATCTGCGCGATGCGTCTTTTCGCACGACACCCGAAGCATTGCGCGAGCTGCCGGGCGTCATGGTGCAGAAGACCTCGCATGGCCAGGGCTCCCCCTACATTCGTGGATTCACCGGTTTCCACAACCTGCTGATGATCGACGGAATTCGGCTGAACAACTCCGTCTTCCGCCCCGGACCCAATCAATACTGGAACACGGTCGACCCTCTGAGCCTGAGCCGACTCGAGGTTGTCAAAGGACCGACTTCGGTCCTCTACGGCTCGGATGCCATCGGCGGAACGGTCAACGCCATCACCAAGAGCCCGTCGACGTATGGCGAGGGAACGAACATGGAGAAACGATTGTACTATCGATTCTCCAGCGCAGAGCGATCACACACGACGCGATTGGAGTTAGACTGGGCGGTCGACGACAAACTGGGTCTCCTCCTGGGCGCCACACTCAAGGACTTCGGTTCGCTTCGCGCGGGCCGCGGCACGGGCACCCAGCCCAACACCGGCTATGACGAGTGGGACGCCGACCTGAAGCTCGAATACTTCTTCAATCCGGACACGCGCCTGGTCATCGCCCACCAGGAAGTCAGCCTGAACAACGTACCACGAACACACAGAACGCACTTCGCCAAGAGCTTCAAGGGAACCACCGTTGGGACGGATCGCCGGAGAGACCTCGACCAGGACCGCCGGTTGACCTACGTCCAGCTCCACGCCGAGAACATGGATTCCTTCGTGGAAACCATGCGGCTGTCACTGTCGTGGCAGGAACAACACGAAACGCGCGACCGGATTCGACGCAACGGACGCCGTGAGTTCCAGGGCTTCGACGTCGGAACCTTCGGCGCCGGCGCCCAGTTCGAGAGTCCCACCGCCATCGGTTATCTCACCTACGGCATCGAGTATTACCACGACCACGTGAACTCGTTTTCCTCTCGAAATCGCATCCAGGGTTCCGTGGCTGACAACGCGAGCTACGATCTCCTGGGCGTCTACCTGCAGGATGAGCTGAGTCTCTCGCAGCGCTGGGATCTGACCCTGGGTGGCCGAGTCAACTTCGCTCGAGCCGATGCGAGCCGCGTTCGCGATCCGCTGACCGGGCGTCGGACCTCGGTGGCGGATGAATGGTGCTCACTGGTCGGCAACGTGCGACTTGTTTATCACCTCATTCCCGAACACATCAACGTGTTCGGCGGTGTTGCTCAGGGCTTCCGCTCACCCAACCTTTCCGACCTCACACGGTTCGACTCCGCGCGGACAGACGAAATCGAAACGCCGGCGCTGGGGTTGGATCCGGAAACCTACATCTCGTTCGAAGCGGGGATCAAGTCCGAATACGAATCATGGTCGATGCAAGCCGCCTACTTCCATACCCTGATCGATGAGATGATCATCCGCGTCCCGACGGGTCGGGTCGTAGACGGTGAATTCGAGGTCACCAAGCGCAACGGCGGTGATGGATTCATCCACGGCATCGAACTCACGTCAAGCTACCGCTTTCATCCGGAGTGGACCCTCTTCGGGAATTTCACCTGGATCGACGGTGAGGTCGACACCTTCCCCACGTCAAGTGCGCGGCTCGTCCGCGAGCCGATCTCGCGCCTGATGCCGTTATCCGGGCAGCTCGGCCTGCGATGGGATCACCCCTCCGGTCGGCTTTGGGTTGAAGGGCTATCGCTCGTCGCGGATAACCAGAACGATCTTTCGTCTCGCGATCGAGCCGACACCGGGCGCATTCCGCCCGGCGGCACACCAAGTTACACGGTTTTTTCGCTTCGCAGCGGGTGGCAGATCAGGGATAATGTCCACCTGTCCGTCGCGTTGGAGAATCTGACCGACGAGGATTACCGGGTTCACGGATCGGGCCAGAACGAGCCGGGGCGAAGCCTCAACGTCGGGCTCAGTATCTCGTTCTGAAAGTGCCGCCCGCGCGAGAAACCGAGAACGATGCGGCGAACACACTCAGCCCTGATATTTCTTGGTGTCGACAGGGTGCTCTCTACCGCGCAACGAGTGCACGTCGGTCCGTTGCGACTTCCGGTCCCCGTCGTCGCGACAGGCGTTTCCGTCGCGACGCACGGCCTGCTTCTCGCCGCAGCCTGTCTTCTTCCCTGGCCAACGTCGACGGAAACCAGACCTGAAATCCAGCTCGCCAAAGGCGATCAGGCGATTCGCGTGCGCATCATCAGCAGCGCTTGTCCGACGCCTGACGATCAAGAACCATCCGCCAGGGAAGACCTCGACCACGATGAGCATGACCTCGTGCAGCCCATGATCGTCGAGGCCTTGCCTCACCCCATCGTGGCGGAAACACCAAGCCCACAATGCGAGACACGCAGGGAAGAACCATCATCAGAACCGCTGCTCGCCACGTCGGAGAAAACGACGAAGCCAGACTTTGCCTTGGGGCAGACCGCTCCGTTGGAGCGACCGCCCCCACGAACCACGGAGAAGGCGGACGAGTCTAAGTTGTCCGATCGCGACGCGACACCGGCTTTGCCGTTGGTGGGAGTCCTCGCCCCGAGAGAACCGCACAACTCGGCCGGACAACGTTCGGTAAAACAGGAGCCCCGTCAAGCACGGCAATCGGTGTCACCGATCCGAGTCACTTCGCTCTCCGCGCCCTCGGCGACCGAAACCGCGGCCAACGAGAATGTCGGCGTTCGAACCGGCGTCGAGTTGCTCGAGCTTCCACGCCCGAGGTATCCGGTTGTGTCAAAACGACGAGGCGAGGAAGGGCTCGTTCTGTTACGCGTCGAAGTCTTGCCGAGTGGGCGTGCGGGCAAGATCCGTGTGCTCGAGGACCCGGGGTTTCCACGCCTGCTCAGCGCGGCCATCGACGCTGTTCGACGCGCTACATTCCGTCCGGCGATGCGCGGCATAAGACCTGTCCGCAGCACCATCCGAATTCCGATCCGATTCACGATCGAGTAGTCGCCGCACCGCGCCATGACAGCGCGCGTCTACTTCTTGCGAACCGTCCCCGCACCGAGAATCTGCTTGGTGACCTTCGGATCGCCCGTATATCGAATGGAACCGGCGCCGGTAATCTGAGCGTCCAACGAGTCACGGGCCTGAACGTCGATCGACCCCGCGCCTGTGATCGACACTTTGGCCGTATTTGCCGAGAGTTCCGTCGTGTCAATATCTCCCGCCCCCGTAACGGAGAGACTCAAATCTCCTGTCTCACCCGTCGCGCGAAGTTCATACCCACCGGCCAACTCGACGACCAACTTGTCGTTCTTGACACCGGTGACCTTGATCCGACCGGCACCCTCGCCCACGATGCGCCGAATGTCCGGCACGCTCGCCGTAACGACGATACCCGTCTTGGGGCGGACCTTCTCCATCAGATCAATGACCAGACGCCCGCCGCGAACCTCCGTCGAAATCAGTGGGAGAATATTGTCATCAGCCGTGATCGACACAGGTGTCAGCGATCCGGTCGTCAACTCGACGGTATAGGCTCCGCTGAGCTTCAGTTCGTGAAAGGTCGCGACCTCCCGCGCTTCAGTCTTCGAATCCCCGCTGCCCACCACACGAGCGCCGCCGAACCGCTCGCAGCCACCTAGAAAGGCGACAACGAGAAGCGCCAGCGCGCCGGCCCTCACCTGCACTCTTTGTTCGTACTTCACACGGTTTCCTTTCAATACCCGTTACTCTATCGTGGAAAGGCACGGGTCCGCAAGGAAAGAGAGTCCGCCTTGCACCACAACGCCGAACGGCTTCCCAACCGACGCAAAGCATGCGAAAGACCGAGTTGACCACACTTCTTGGCAACCACCCCGCTTTTCGCTACCATCTCCGCGACCGCGACGTAGCTGTTTCCCCCTGGCGAGACAACGAGACCTGCAATGACCGAATCCTTCGTGCAGCCCGACGACAAGCTGAACTGGCGCTTTCCGAAAGTGTTCTGGGTCGCCAACACGGCCGAACTCTTCGAGCGAGCCGCTTTCTACGGCATGTTCATCGCGCTGGTGCTCTACCTCACACGCGAAATCGGATTCACGGATATCGAAGCCGGCTTTGTCGCCGCCTGCTTCTCGTCGGTTCTGTACCTGCTGTCGACGTTCCTTGGGGCCTGGGCGGATAAGATCGGCTTTCGCCGCGCGCTGATGCTCGCGTTTGCACTGCTCACCGTGGGATATGCACTTCTCGGCGCGGCGCCCGAGGCCGGAGGGTATCTCTCGGGCGCATTCGCCGTCAAAGGTATGGCCATCATCTCCCTTTCATTGATCGTGTGCGGTGGAGCCATGGTCAAACCCGTCATCTCGGGAACCGTTGCCAAGTGCTCCGACGAGCGACATCGCGCCCGCGCGTTTTCCATCTTCTACGGCATCGTCAACATCGGCGCATTCACGGGTAAGAGTGCCGCCGCGCCCCTTCGCGTAAACCTGGGGCTGCAGTACATCAACTACTACGCGGCCGTGATGGCACTGGCAGCCTTCCTGTTCGTGGTTCTCTTCTACAAGAACCCGGACGTCAAAGGCAAAGCCAAGTCGGCCCGGGAAGTGGCGGCCGGTCTCTTCAAGGTGATTCAAAACGTCCGCTTCATGGCGCTGATCCTCATCGTCGCCGGCTTCTGGCTGATCCAGGGGCAGCTCTACGCGACGATGCCCAAGTACATGGTTCGCCTGTTGGGCGAAGGCGCCAAACCGGAATGGCTCGCCAACATCAACCCCTTCGTCGTCGTCGTTCTGGTCGTTCCGATTACGCACCTGATCCGAAACATCAAGGCCGTCAGTGCAATCGCTATCGCGCTGTTCATCATTCCGATTTCCGCGCTGTGCGTGGCGTTGGCGCCGGCGTTGGAGTCCACCACAGGTGCGTCCATCTCGATCATCGGCAGCGTCGCGATGCACCCGATCACGCTGATGGTTGTCATCGGGATCGCGCTACAGGGCTTTGCCGAGTGCTTCCTGTCGCCGAAGTTCCTGGAGTTCGCATCCAAACAAGCGCCGGAAGGCGAAGTCGGCCTCTACATGGGCTACTCGCACCTGCACACCTGTATCGCGTGGTTCTTCGGGTTCTTTCTGTCAGGACACCTGCTCGACCGATACTGCCCCGATCCGAAGACACTTACACCCGAGGTCCACGCCCAGTGGCAGGCAGCCATCGAGACCGCCTCCGCGATGCCCGAAGCCTATGCTCACGCCAACTACATCTGGTTCTACTACGCGGGAATCGGCGTCGCGGCGTTCGTCGCACTCTTAATCTTCAAGTTCATCACCGCAGCCATCGATAACGCCGGACAACAACGCTAGTGCTTGGTCATGTCTGAGGATTCGGGTGGCATGGGCAAACTCGTTTGCCCGTGCACGTTGGTTTTCCCGGGACCTGGGCAGGCTGCTGTTTGCCAACGGCACCCATCAGTTGAGGCCTGACAGAACACTAGGAGTGTTCTTAGACACCCCCGGCCGTGTCACCCGCCCAGCGGCTCCGTCTTCGCGGTGAGCGGCTTCGTAAGACGCGAGACCGGATAGACATTCAGCGCCCTATCCCAGTATGGCGACCGCCGATAGAAGAAGTACAACCGCGCCCAAGGGTTCGAAGCGAACGCCTCGTCCGACTTGACCTGCGCGTCGAACGCCTCGCGAAGCGACGGATTCTCCCGCAACATCTCGCGCGCGAGTTTCTCCAGCACATACATCTCCCCGTATTCCTTCTGCTCGAAGATCGTGTTGAAGAAACCCCACCGCACGAGCGAATCCGGCGCCTCAGGCTCCAGCATGTGGATCGCCGCTTTCGCATCGACCTGATCCAACCGCACCACAACGCTGCCCGCCGCAAGCTCCCGCCGCTCCGTGAACGTAACCGTTTCGTACTTCGGCATGAGCCGACCCTCGTACGACCGCTTCGCCCATGAAACGTTCTCGAACCTGTACGACTGGACGTCCACCGAAGCGGCCTCGACAAGACGTGACGCTTCCAAACCGTGAAGCCGCACCAGATCGATCGCCTCCGTCCACTGCGGCGGAATCACATACCCGAGCGGCGGCGATACCTTCTTGGCCGGCTCGGTCTTCTTTTTCCAGACTGTCTCGAACTCGACCGGTTGTGTGTTGTCGTAGATCACCCGATCCGTTCCCGAGATGTCACTCGCTTCGCGACGATGGGCAAATCCCTTGAAGAGAAATGGCGTTTCCTCGTCCGTCCGCCGAACCGAAACCGTCAGCTGTGCATCCGCGTCATAGCTCCGCCCACGCTTCACGGTTTCGGCATCCGCCTCCTGATTCGCCGAACGCAGCGAATCCGGGTCGCGATTCAAAAGCGCCAGCGTATCCCGCATGATGTTGTAGTTGCCGATCACCCGCGTTCGATACGGCTTGAGCGCGTGCATCTCCACCAGCAAGGAAGGCCGATTCCGGATCGACACGTAACCCGTCGCGAATCGTGGGCCAAACCCGCCCGATGTGATGCCCTTCGACGGATCGTGCCGATCGACCAGGTTGAAATAGATCGCCGGCGTATGACCATCCGCTCGAAGCGAGGCAAACAACGACGAATACAACACCTCCGATATCCATCCCGTGACCGACTTCGTTCCCGTCGCGTGCGTGTTGGCATCGAAGATCACGTCGTACTGCCAATCACCCCCGTCCGTCGTGTGGTTGTCAAAATGAAAGTCCGGTCGCCACCGGTTCCACAGCGCAAGCCACGCACGCGTCTCGACCGCATCCGCCTTGATGAAATCGCGGTTGAGGTTGTAGTTCCTCGAGGTCGTGCGCCAGCCCGTCTCGGCCGGGCCGTTTTGATTGACACGTGAATACGCGCCGAATCGCTCATGTCCATCGACGTTGAAAATCGGAATGACGAGCAGAACCACGTGATCGAGCAAATCCCGCTGTGTCGCCGTGATCGCAATGTCGCGCACCAACATCAGCGACGCGTCCTTGCCCGCACACTCGCCCGCGTGGATACAATTCTGCACAAGAACCTTGTGCGAAGACACAGCCGCCTCCGGCGTAAAGGTCCGACGCCTCGAGACGATCAGAAGCGGCAGCTCGCGACCCTCGCCGCTACGACCGAAACTGCGATACTCGATCCACGGCGAGGACGCCGCCAATCGACGACAATACTCGATCGTCTCGTCATAGCGGGCCGTCTCTCGAAAGTCCGTCCGCTCAGCCTTCGTCAACCACTTGTCGGGAACGCGACCCGACGGCGATTTCAGATCGTCACCGTCGAGGCCGTGCGCCACGCCGCTCCATCCGACTGCCCCCAACGCAACCAAGATGCCAATACCTCTTGCCTTCATCACACGCATAGCTTGCCTCTCAGGTTCCGCACAGGACCTCTCCGACCCCGGAGCACCGATTCGTCACCGCCGTTATACTTCCTCTCGCCGCCTCGCCAAAAGAATCCCAAAAACAAACGCCACCGTGCACCCGATCGGCGAATACCAAGGCCACGCCACCGTGACAAAACCGACTGCATCCTCAGCATACGCCCAGCGGCTCGCCGCCAGCATCAGACCCAGCGCGAGAACCAGCCACCCCGTTCGACGTACCCGAGTCTCGCCCCCGCTGCGCCATTCGATCAACATCCATAAGACAGAGAACGCAACCGCGAAGACCACGCAAACGCTCTGTGCCCACGCTTGATGCCACGCCACCGCGAAGACCGTGACCAGCGAAATCGGCGCCGACCAACAAAGCCCTCGCCCGTCTACCTTCAGCGGCAGGAACGCCAAAAAGAAACCGGCAATCAACGCACCACCCGCGTACCCGGCCATCGCCAACCCCAGATCGAGCACCGACGGATAATAGTCCGCGGCCACCGCCGCCAACTGCGCCAGAAAGCAAAGCGCCACCCCCCAAAACACCACCATCACCCGAGACGCAACAAGCGCGTGTCGTTCAAGCTCATCTATCCCGTCCGCCATATCGTGCCGCGCCCCTGTCACTCGGCGACGCGCCCGCCACGGCAGGTAAAACGCCGATACACAGGTCTGACTCAACGCCGCCAGAATCGAATCCAAACTCGAAATCGCCGCCGCGAACACCCCCGCAATCAGCAGACCCGTCAGCCCCGGCGGAAGAACCTCGATGATGAACAGTGGGAAGATACGATTCCCATTGTCCTCGTAAGCACGTAGCGACGACCCCGTCAGCGGACGCGCCTCGTAGTACGCATACAGCCCCGCCCCCACCAGCATGACCGTCACCGTCACAGCCAACCCGGCATAGCTCGACAGAATCGCCCAGCGCGCCTCTCGAGGACCCTTACAGCAAAACATCCGCTGCGCAATCAGTTGATCCGTACCGTACGCGCCGATGTTGTGCCAGGTGCTCGCAATGACCGCCGTCCAGATCGTGTATTGCGCCGCAGGACTCGTATCGAAATCCAGCAACCGGAACTTCCCCGCGCGCTGCGCCGCCGTCACCAGCTCCGACCAACCCCCATCCAACGACCTCACAATGAAAACCACCGAGACCGCCGCCCCAACCAGAAACACCAGGAACAGCAGCACATCCGTCCAGATCACCGTCGTGATCCCGCCCATCAGCGTCCACGCCACCGCCACCAGCCCGATCGTCCAGATCGCCCACGTCATCGTCGACACACCCGTGGCTTCCTGAAGTCGACCGAATAGCGAATCCCCAAGGATCAGCTCCAACACTACCGCCGTCAGAAACACCCGCGCCGACTGCGCCAGCATCCCGCTCAGCGCAAAGAGAACCGTGGTGACCCGCCGCGCCGGCTCCCCAAGCCGATCGCCGATGTAATCGTAAGGGCTGTAAATCTCGCGCCGGTAATACGCCGGAACCAGCACATACCCCACAATGACCCGGGCCAGCAGCGACCCGATCAACCCCAGCTGCAAATACGTGAAGTTCCCGCCGGGCCGAAAAACGACATACGGCAGACCCACAAACGTCAGCGCGCTGATCTCCGTCGCGATAATCGAACCGCTGACGGCATACCAGGGAAGCTTCCGCCCGCCCAAAAAGAAATCACGTATCGACGACTGCTTCCCCGCCAGCGCCCCGCCGATCACCGTGGTCAAAACCAGGTAGCCACCTACGATCGACCAGTCGAGCCCGGTGAACGTCGAAGCCAGGATCGATGCAGCGCCAGTCACGGACCCGACCTGCCCAGACGTGGTCTCATCAGAAAATGAAGACCCCCGATCATCACGCGCGCCGCTCCAACGCCGCCCGAAGATCACCCGACGTTCGCTCGAGCATCGACTCGGCCGAATCTCGATCCACCCCGTGCGCGTGCATCACCGCCGCCGTCTTGACCCGTCCACCGGCCTGAGAAAGAAGCACCCCCGCCCCCGCGTACTCGCAACCCGTCAGCGCCGCGACCAGACGCGTCCCCCGATCGATCAGCTTCGCATTGGCCGACGCATTCACGTCGACCATGAGATGGTCATACACCTTCCCGATACCGACCATGGACATCGTCGTCACCATGTTCAGCACCATCTTCGTTACCGTCCCCGCCTTCATGCGCGTGCTGCCCGTAACCACCTCAGGCCCCGTGACGATCCGAATCGACACGTCGGCTTCGTCCGGAACCTCGTCGCGCGTCACGCACGCCAGAAAGACCGTCCGCGCACCGCGCCGCGATGCCCGATCTAACGCTCCGTGAACGTACGGCGTCGTTCCACCCGTCGCGATCCCGAACACGACATCCCGCTCGCCCACGCCAACGTCGTCAACCGCCGCCGCGCCCGCCTCGACGGAATCCTCCGCGCCCTCGACACTGCACCGAAGCGCATCCTCCCCTCCCGCGATGACCCCAAGAACCATCGAAGGATCGCTCAGAAACGTCGGCGGACACTCCGCCGCATCCAGCACACCGAGCCGACCACTCGTCCCCGCGCCCACATACACCAGACGCCCACCCGACCGAAACGCACCGGCAACAAGCTCCACAGCCCGGCAAATCTCGACCTTCGCCACCGCCACCAGACCCGCGAGCGTCGCATCCTCCCCGTTGATCACGTCAAACATCTGATCAGAGGACATCCGGTCAAGCCCCCGCGATCGCGGATTCCGCTGTTCCGTAGACAGATGACCGCGTCGCTTGGGAAGATCCATCGATTCCTCGTTGTGCCGACTCAGGGTTCATTGACGTTGACCGCAGCGCGATTGTAGCATCGCAGCTAGCCTGGGACCAACGAATCCTCAGGCATGGACCCGCACCCGCAGGAGAAGTCAAAGAGTGACGCGCACGCCTTGGGAAGATCGATCCGTCTCCGTCGTCATGCTCCGTCCCTCGCCCCTGCCCTGCACCGAAGAATCCTGGATACAAAGCGCCCAATCGGTTCTGAATCAGGACGTACCAATCCGCGAACTCATCATCGCCCCGTGGCCCCACGCAGCTGGAACGAATCCCGGTACGGAAAACCCGCCGGATTCGACCGATTGGCCGGAACTAGAAACCCTTCGACGCCCCACCGACCTACCGATCAGAGTCATTGAACCGGTTGAATCGTCAAACTCCACCCAGCCGCGCGCAACCGCACTACGCACCGCCATCGAATCCGCCGCCGGCGCCAACGTCCTACTCATCATCAACGACACCGCCCCCGTACATCTTCGACGCTCCGCCCTGCGCACCATGCTGATGGCCGCCCGACGCCGCCCCGGTGTGGGACTCGTGTATGCCGACTATGAGATCCTCGACCTCGACGGCAATCGCGCCGAAACGCACCTTCTCGACTTCCACCCCGGCCGCCTGCGCGAGACGTTTGACCTCGGAAACGTCTGGCTCCTCGGCGCCGAAGCCCTCGAACAATCCGGCGGAATCGACCCCGCCGACGGCGCCGGCGATCTCTACAGCCTCCGCTTGCGCATCAGTGAGCAATTCGAAATCGTACACATCGCCAACCGATCGGACGGCACACTCTACACCGTCGAAACACCATCCAAACCACACAACGTATTCGACTACCTTCTCTCCGACCGCAACGCGCAACTCGACCTCGAACGCGCATTGACCGAACACCTCATGCGCGTCGGCGCCTTCCTTCCCGCCACTCGCTCGATACGCCCCATTCGATACACCGCCGACGAGCAGCGTGCATTCGACGACTGCGTCGCCAGCGTGATCATCCCGGTCAATCAGCGCCCTCAGTTCATTTCGATCGCCCTCGACAGCGTCATCGCGCAAACCTGCCGCAATATCGAAGTGATCGTCGTCGTCAATGGTGGCGAGAATGACCCGACTGTCCAGCAGGTCCGTCGCTACATGCCCGGCGGCGACCGCCACGACCCCGCATCCCCGGACGTCCGACTTCTCATCCTCGACATCAACAACATCGGACTGTCTCTAAACGCCGGATTGGAACTCGCCCGCGGTAAGTACTACGTCCAGCTCGATTCCGACGACCGTCTCAAACCCTACGCCGTCGAAAAACTCATCGACGTATTCGAAACGCATCCGTTCCCCGCCATGGTCATCGGCTCCTACGAAGTATGGCAGCTAGACCCAACGTCCGGCGATCGGAAACGCTGCACGGAAATCCCCGTGGTCACCCACGATGAATGGACTTCCGACAACGGCCACAACAATCTGCTCCGCGTCAACGGTGCCGGCGCGCCACGCAGCGCGCATATCAAAGCCATCAACGAACTCGGTGGATTCGGCGTCAACGACGCACCCCATTGCCGAAACTACGGCGAGGATTACGATCTCGTCCTGCGCATGAGCGAACACTACCACATCGGACGCGTCTGGGAACCGATCTACGAGGTCATCCGACACCCCGGCGGCACCGACCATACCATCGACCAGCCCACCATCGACCGAAACGACAACGCAAAAGACGCGATGCGCCTCGACGCGCTCTTCCGGCGCCGCGCCGTACAGCCACAACACCAAACCGAGAACACGAAAGCCCTTCAACCATGACGACCCGTACGGATGACACACTCCTCATCGGTGTCGACGGCGGCGCCACCAGCGTTCGCGCCCACGAGGTCATTGTCGAGCACGACCCGGACGGCCCACGCTTCTCTCTCGGCCCCGCGAGCGCGCACCGCGACTACCCACCATCCTCGTTCGACCCGATTCCGACAAAGACGCAGCACGAACAACACGCCGCCGCAAGAATCGACCCAACACCACAAGAAAGAGACCGCGGAAAGACCATCGCTGAAACCATGGTGGATTGTATCGCCGACGTGGCACGAAACGCCGCCCAACGCTCGCCCGGCCCGCTCTGCCTCGGACTCGGCATGCCAGGCCTTAAAACCGCCGACCACCGAGGAATCGCCGTCATGAATAATGGCCCCCGCATACCAAACCTTCTCGACCAACTCGAAGTCGCACTGCGAGAAAAGGGCGTAAAACTGTTCTACCCCATCCGCCGAGTCGGTAGCGACGCCGACTACGCGGGACTGGGAGAACGTTTCGCCGCGGACGGTTCCTTCCGCAACATCGATCACGCCTACTACCTCGGCGGCGGAACAGGACTCGCCGAAGCACTCCTGCTCAACGGCGAACTTCTCCCATTCGACTCTGTACGCACATGGATCGCCAAGGCGTGGGAGATACGGTCCATCCAGGGCTCGACGTTCGAACAACTGGCCTCTGCGTCCGCCATCAACCGCCGATACAACCACTACCACCGGCGAAACGTTCAGACGCTCAGCGAACCAGCCCCATCAAACAGTGAACCACACAACCCCCCGGAAGGGCAATTCCCCGAACAACGCGCCAAAGAAGGCGATTCCGCCGCCGTCCACATCCTCGAGTCCGCCGCCGATGCACTCTCCGAGCTCATCTACGAACGCATCGTCTGTGTCTATCGAGGCCGACAGGTCCGAGACCACCGAGGACCCGACTACGCAAATCTCGACCCCCACCACGAATTCCGAGGACTACGCCTCGAGCGCATCGTCCTAGGCCAGCAGATCGGACGGATCTACGCCGATCCACAATTCGCCGCCGTCTTCAGCCACAAGCTCGACCGCTTCCTCGCCGACCGAATCCGCGCCGACCACGACACCGCACTCCACACACGATACCTGAACAACAAAACACTCCACTCCAGAACAATCACAACCTCGAGGCTCACGGCAGCCCCCGCCCTCGGCGCCGCCATCGACGCCGAACAACACCTAACCGGCCGTGGAAAAATGTAGCGTCGCCCCTTGTGGGCGACGAAAACCACAGTAAGACGCCACCCACAAGGGGTGGCGATACACCTGGGCAACCGAAAGCGACTTCTTCAACAGGCTGCTAACCCGATCAACAACACCCTGACCACTCCCGTTCGCCACATGCCACGGGCATCTTGCTGCCAGTATCTTCTGTACTGTGTGGCACCGGTTTTCAACCGGTGGAAGACCCCAAGGCTGCATCTTGATGCACCGCACACCGTCTGAATGTCCGGGTGGCCCGCCCCAGACGTAGGGTGCATCTTGATGCACCAAACACAGCCTGGTAGGCTACAGGACCACAGCCGTGGGCAAAGCGCCCGGGTGGCCCGCCTCATTCGCGAAGCGATGAGGTGAGGAACACGATGATCCCGCCGGGTGCCATGGCCAAGCGACGGCAATACCGCAGTGCGGTCGCCGCCATGCTCCTCCCCGTGAACCATGCCCACGCTCAAGGCGCGAGGCTGTCCGGCAATCCTCAATGGGTGCCATGCCCAAGCCAAGGGCGCGGGCATGCGGTGTGGCACCGGTTTCCAACCGGTGAGGCTGGGTGCCCAATCTCCTCGGGAGGTGGGGAACACGATGATCAGACCGGCACGGCGCATCTCGACGCACCATCGTACATCGCTCGGCATCATGATATGCTGTATCGAGCCCCGGGCGAACTCCACCCGCCGCATTTCGCGAGTGCCGCTGCAATGGCATATCTCCGACCCGACGGGGCCATCCAACAAGAAGTGAAGCCGCTGACTACCTCATCAGTCGTGTCGCGTGCCAGCTTCCTGACCCGGCCGACCGTCAGGATCGCCCCCCCGCGATGCATCGAGCCGCAAGGCCGACTCTGATTCGCCATGTTTTTTCAAGAAACTCGTCAGGCCTCGGGTGGCATATTGTGAGCGTTCGTCCTCCGGACCAAACTGATCGGTCAGCTCACGGCGTGCCTCAACCATGAGCCGCTTGGCCTCCTCGACGCGATCGAGCTTATTGAGCGTCTCTCCAAGGTAGAAGTTGGTCAGGTGGACGTGCCAATAGTCTCTGCCATGCGCCTTGACAAGATAGACGGCGAAACGCCTGTAGGCATCGGCACATTCCTCGAACTTGCCAAGCGACCAAAGCACCAAGGCATAGTTGTTGAGCGTACTCGCGAAGTCGGCATGGTCCTCGCCCACGGACTCCCGAAAAATGTCCAGCGAACGGCGATACTCGACATCCGCCTCGACCAGTTTGTTCTGCTCATGAAGCAGCGAAGCCAGGTTGTTCACAATGCGACCCACGCGCGGGTGATTCTCGCCGATCGCCGTCGAGAGCGCTCGGATGGCGGCCCGGTAGCGCTTCTCCGCACCGGCATGATCGCCTTTGGCGCTGAGCACGACAGCGAGGTTGCTCTCGACGGTCCCAATGTACGGATGGGTCTCATCAACGAATCGTCGAAACAACGCGAGCGACGCCTCGTACAAACGGTCAGCCTCGTCGAGCCTCCCCTGAGCCCTTGCGATCCCGCCCAGATCATTGAGAATGCCCGCGGTCAACTCGTTGTCGTCGCCGACGGCTTTGCGCTGCCTCGCCAACGCCTCCGAGTACAACGCCGTGGCGCGCTCGTACGCCTTCGATTCCTTTAACGTCCAGGCAAGATCTCTGAGGATCTCAACCGCCTTGGCATCGTCGGAACCGGCCAGACCTCTTTGAATCGCTAGCGCTTGCTCGAGCCATTCCTCTGCGGTTTCGTAGTCCGCCTTCCAGTGTACCCTGTTCGTCGCAAGCATCCTCAGCCCCTCAGCCACGAGCGCGTGTTGCTCGCCGTAGTACGCCCGATTCAACTCGAATGCCGACTGCAGTTGATCCGCTGCTTCTTCGTAGCGCGCCAGACTTCCGTACGTCTTCCCGATCGTCATCCGCACGGCCGCCTCAACGTGAGGCTGATCTGGAAATGCTCCGTCAATCCTCTCCGCGGCGCCATCCAGAATCTCGACCAAACTCGTCTCCCCCCCACCCGAAGTACTGAACGGGTCGGCGGAAGAAAGAACTTCCGTGAAAAACGCGTTGACCGCATTAGATTTGAAAGCCTCATTCCTCGCCCGTACCAAACCAACACTGGTCCCGGCGATCCCCAGAAGCAACAGCAGGACCGCAACGACACCTCCACCGACAAGCCCCTTGTGACGCCTCGTGAACTTCCGAAGCTGATAAACCGCACTGGTGGGACGTGCGAGAATGGGCTCATCGCGCAGGTAGCGATCAATGTCGTCCGCCATGGCCGCCGCGGAGTGATATCGGCGCGACTTGTCCTTGTCCAAGGCCTTCCCAATGATGACCCGAACATCATCTCGCGACTCGATCCCTGTCGCGCGAGGCCACACCGGCTCCACGTCCTGAATGATCTGTGCCGCCTGAGGAATGGATGCTCCCTCGATTTCATACGGCAGCCTTCCGGCCAGAAGCTCGTGCGCGACCACGCCGAGGGTGTAAATGTCCGAGCGGGCATCAACCTGAGTCCCATCGCCCGCAACCTGTTCCGGGCTCATGTAAGCGAGCGTGCCCACGAGCTGTACGGCACCCGAGAGCATCACCGTCATTCGTTCGACGGAATCCGTCGCCCGCGCAACGCCGAAATCGAGCACCTTGGGCTGGGCACTCGCCGTGACGAGAATATTCCCCGGCTTCAAGTCGCGATGAATCACACCGTGCTGGTGCGCATGATGAACAGCCAAGCAGATCCGTGACATGAGCGCCATGCGATCCGCGATGCCCAACTGATGAGTGCGGGCATACTCCAATAGCGGAAGACCATCGACCCATTCCATGGCCAGGAACGGCTGGCGACCACACGGTACGGCCGCGTCACCCGCCTCGAAAATCTGCGCGATCCCCGGATGCTGCAGGCGCCCCAGAACCTCGCCCTCAAAACGAAACCGGTGCGCCATCGAGTCGGACATCAAGTCCGAACGGATCAGCTTGAGCGCGACAACTCGGTTCGGACTGGCTTGCCGTGCCCTGTAGACCGTACCCATCCCACCGCGGCCAATGACGTCGAGAACTTCGTATTGCCCGACCTGAGACGGAACCGATTCGACGGTAGAAACAGCCTGATCGATCACGTCCGCAACGCCGTGTCCAAGCGCGGGCGTATCTAGAATGACCCGTTTCCCGTCGGCATCGAGCAGCTTCTGCACCTCAATGTGCATCCCAGGATCGTCCGCACATTCTTCGGTGAGGAAAGCCTCGCGCTCCCCGTCGGGCAAGTCGACAGCCGCCAGAAACAACTCGGCAAGTCGAGCATGGCGATCCTGGGTCATGGCGCGTTCTCATCCAAATCCTGCGCCAACCAGGCGCGGGCAAACCGCCAGTCGCCTTTGATGGTCCCGGGTGAAACCTCCAACACCTCAGCCGACTGCTCCACGCTGAGCCCACCGAAGAACCGAAGCTCTACAACACGCGCCTGGCGCTCACTCTTCAGAACCAATCGGCGGAGCGCATCATCAAGAGCAACAAGATCAACCTCGGATCGATCAGGCAGATCATCGACGCCCGACAACGTCACGCGCCGGCCTGCACCGCGCTTGATCGCACCCTGCTTGCGAGCGTGGTCGATCAGGATGCGCCGGATAGCTTGTGCCGCAACCGCGAAGAAATGAGCACGCCCCTTCCAGTTGGCATCCCGCTGGCCAACAAGCTTCAGGTAGACCTCGTGGACCAGGGCCGTCGGCTGAAGCGTGTGATCGCAGCGCTCCACCGCCAGGCGCGCCGCCGCCAAGCCGCGAAGCTCTTCGTAGACCAGCGGCATCAACTCTGCGACGGCCGAGGAGTGACCTTCACCCAGCCGCTCCAGGCATCGCGTAACATCCTTTGAAGGTTCTCGAGCCATGTTCGCGGTCTGTCCCCCTGATCGTGAGTTGGAACCAGTGCCTCACGCATTATAGCGGAACCGACCGCCCAATGGCACGAACGAGGATGCGATGCCCGAAAACCGGAACGCCGGACGAATCTCAAAGAAAAACGCACGCGGATTGTCTCTATCGGACTCGCTCTTCGCGATATCTGCAGAGACCAACCGACCCGGCATCGACGCGTGAGGTATCGGACGGTCTGGATCACGGTTTCGGCGGCGCTCTGGAATCGAAGGAGGCTCGTATCACGATGACATCACCGACAACACGACACGAAAAACCTGTTTTGATCCGTTCCATCGCCGGAACAGGTCTTCACCATCAGGAACCGCACAGCGTGGACTCCGCGCCCATACGCACGGCCTCTCGACGCCGAAAGGAACGAAGAAGATGGCCCTGTCCCGCAAGATGCGCGGCCGCTCTGATGCTCGGCTTTATAGCCTTCCGTGCCGATGGCGTGGCGCTCGCCGAGTCCCTTCCAACCGACTGCGACAATAACGGCATCGTCAACGCTATGGACTTCAAGATATTTACGCCGTTCTTCAACGGCCCGATCGAAGGAAGCTCGAACGGCTGCCACTGCTTCGATATCGACCGGAGCGACAGCGTCGACCTGCGCGATTTCGCAGAGCTGCAACGGTCCTTCGGCACGTCGCCACAGTCTCCGGAACCTCCGCCGAGCAACCTGTTCGTTCTGCAACTCGCCGACTACCATGACCGCTGCGCCGCAGGCGACGGCGGTGACCGGCGCTGTCACGTCGGAGACGCATGCTGTCAAGTGCAGACCGGCGCACCCAACACACCGTGCGCTCAGCTCGAAAACCTTTGGGTGAAAGCCTGCGACGCAAACGCCGACGGATTCCGCGATCGACTGGCCGACCTCGACACGCTCGCCGAGTGGAACGACGCCTTCTGGGAGCCGGACGACACCTGCAACCTCCTGGCGAGAGAACACTACTCCCACAATCAGACCGACAAGCCTTTCACCAGACACTTCATCCCGATGTGTACCGACGGATCGACCCCGCCGAAGGGAACGACGGTCTGTCCGGATGGTCAGCCCATCATCCAGTGTACCGACGGCTCGCGCCCGGTGTTCTTCTACCATCCCGGAACAGTCGATCGCTGGATCATCAAGATTCAGGGCGGAGGGATGACATGCTCTGGAAATCCGGACAACCCTGCTGGCGACTGCTGGGAGGACGCCGGGCGATCCCACTACTCCAGCGCCTGGGGCGGAAACCCCGCCACCAATGCATTCCGCGGGATGTACAACGCCAACAACTCGCACTTCGCCGACTACAACCTCGTCATCATCGACAAGTGCGTCGGCGACCGAAACCTCGGCTCCAACACAATCCCGCTCCAGAATTTCTTCGCGGATAACGGAACACCCAAAGGCCAAGGACCCGTCTACTTCCACGGCTACCGTGAGACCCAAGCACTTCTCGCCCATCTGACGGATTGGAACGAGGTCAACACGCTCACCACCACCAGCCAGATCCTGATCTCAACGCAATCCAACGGCTCAAACGGAATCTACATGTACCTCGATCGTCTGGCCGAATTCATCCGGCACGATCCCTCCGATGGACAACCAGGAATCGGACTCTCCGACGCCGACGTTCGCGGGCTTGCTTCGGGCTACGTTCACCCTTCGGTCGAAGCGGAAAACCTCGTCAACAACCCCGCGCTGAATATCTTCGCCTGGAACGACTTCGACCCGCTGTACTTTGACGACCACATCAAAGCGCCGCTCAGCACGACCGGAGACCTGGCGGCCAACGGCCTGTGGTACTCGTCACTCGTCTACTACGACGGGAATGAATCCAGACTCGCCCGAAACTGGGGAGCCGTCCTGTTCGACACAGACACACCAACGACGGTAGACGACATCTCCGACGTCGCCACGCTCGATGAAAGCTGCTTCCACGCACACGGACTCCACGGCGGCAGCGGAGACAACGTGGAAGCCTGCCTCGACAGTATGCACGTCCTGATGAACCACGTGACGACGCCCGTCTTCCTGGCACCGCAGCTCTACGACTTCAAACTCAAGAAGACCGGGCTCAACAACTTCACCAAGATGACGGACTCCTTCTTCAACCTCGCCTACTTGCCCGATCCCGGAAGCGTCTGCGGTTCGCACGACGAAAACTTCGCCTGTGTCGAACAGGCCTCGTGCATCGACGATTTCACCGCCTGCGATACCCAAGACACAAAAACCGCTGAGTACGACGCCATCGATTTCGCCCAGCGCGTCCGAACCACAGCCCAAGGAGCCGTCGACCGCGCCGCCGGTAGACCCGAGGAAAGCCCGGCAGACGTGGGAGCCCCCGTAGGCCACGCCGTCTTTGCCCCCGAATGGGACACCCACTCCGGCTGGGCGGACCCGAACAAAATGGCCTATCAGATCTGTGACGATTCCGACGCCGGAACCTGCCACTGGCAAAGCGCCCCGCTCTGGGCTGCACTCAGATCATGGCTTGAACTTGACGCCACCGTCATTTGCGTCGAACAGGATCAAGCGGGCACCGACCTGAATCGCCCCTTGACCCCGTGGTCCCAAACGACTTCCGGACCGCTCCTCGATAGTCGATGCGGGCCGGCGACGCCCTAGGCATATTGAGACACCGACCCGGAAGTTCGGCCGACCGCCTTGCGGATAGCCGGTGCAACGATCAACGTCCGATGACAGGAAGAAATGATGAAAAACAAGACAACAGCAGCAATGTGGCTCCTCTGGCTCGCGGCGCAAATCCCGATCGCCACCGCCCAGCCGCTGCCCATCGAGTCCATCCCGGGTGACTGCAACAACAGCGGTCTCACCGATCTTACCGACTTCGCGGACTTCGCGCTCATCATCGACGGCCCCGCATGCGCCGCACCGGGCCGGTGTCAGTGCTTTGACCTCGGCCGTCGTCCGTGCGTTGACCTGAGAGACTTCGCAGCCTTTCAGGTCGCGTTCGGCACGGCGATGGACACCTCCGGACCGCCGCCCAGCAACCTCTTCGTTCTCCAACTCGCCGAATACCACGGCCGATGCACCACCGGCGACGGCGGTGACAACATCTGTCACATCGGCGATCCATGCTGCCAAACACAGATCGGACCGCCCGAAACAACATGCGACCTGCCCCAAAACCAGTGGATCCAGTTCTGCGATGCAAACGCCGATGCCAAGCGAGATCGCACCACCCGCCTCGACACACTCGCCGAGTGGAACGATTTCCTCTGGAAACCCGACGACCCCTGCAATCAACTGGCCAGAGAACACTACCCGCCGACCCCGACCGACAAACACTTCACCAGACACTTCATCCCCATGTGTACCGACGGATCTACGCCACGCAAAGGAACGATCGTCTGCCCGGACGGTGAACCCATCATTCAGTGTACCGACGGCACACGACCCGTCTTCCACTACGACGCCGGCACAACCGATCGCTGGATCATCAAAGTCCAAAACGGTGGAGTCACCTGCTCAGGTGCCGATTGCTGGACCATGGAGGATCAAGCTGCCTTCTCCTCCGCATGGGCCGAGAATCGCGCCACCAAGTTGGTCACGGGACTCTATAAGCCTTTCCTCGAGTCCCCGTTCGCGTCGTACCACCGCATCCACATCGACAAATGCGTCGGCGACCGAAACTGCGGATCCAATACCATTCCAGACCTGAACTTCGTCGCCGACGACGGCACGCCCAAAGGCCAAGGCGACGCCTACTTCCACGGCTTCCGCGAAGTACAGGCGCTGCTCGCCTACCTGACCCGCTGGGACGAAGGCAGTCGGCTCACCGCCAACAGCCAAATCGCATTCGCGACCCACTCCAACGGCTCGAACGGGCTCTACATGTACATCGATCGAATGGCTGAGTTTATCCGCCACGACCCCTCCGACGGCCAGCCGGGACTGGGACTCACCGGCGCCGACGTCCGAGGCCTCGCCTCCGCCTACGTGCGCTCCTCCGTCGAGGCGGAAAACCTCGTCAACCATCCACTACAAAACATCTTCGCATGGAATGCCTACGACACACTCGCATTCGATGACCACATCAACGCGCCCTTCAGCACCACCACCCCAAACGCCGCTGACAGCTTGTGGTACTCGTCACTCATCTACCAAGATGGAGGCGAGTTTAGACTCCATCGCAACTGGGGCGCGCTGCAGTCCAACACAGCCATCCCCACATCCATCGACGACATCGTCGGTGTCGTCACACTGGACGAAAGTTGCTTTCGCGCGCACGGGCTCTACGGAGGCGCCGGAGACAATCCAGAAGCCTGCCTCGACAGCATGCACGTTCTCATGAACCACGTGACCACGCCGATCTTCCTGTCGCCGCAACTGCACGACCGCGCCGTCAAAGACACCGGCCTCCTCAACTACACCAAGATCACCGACTCTTTCTTCGACCTTGGTTACGTCGCTCATCCCGGAAGCACCTGCGGCTCGCACGACGAGAACTTCGTATGCACCGACGCCGCGCTCTGCCCGCCCGACGTCACACCCTGTGACCTGCGGCATACAAAACCCGCCGAATACCACGCCACCGACTTCGCCCTGCGCGTCCGTGCCGTTGCGCGAGGCGCCGTCAACCGATCCACCGGCGTTCCAGAGGAAAGCCCCGCAGATGACCAGGCCCCCGCCGGTCATGCCGTCTTCGCACCTGAGTGGAGTTCACACGATGCCTGGATCAAACCCGAAAAGATGGACTACCAGATCTGCGACGACGACGGCACCGGAACCTGCGCCTGGCAAAGCGTCCCCCTCTGGGATGCACTGCAATCTTGGCTCGAATTCAACGCCACCGTCATCTGTGTGGAAAGAGACCTCCCGGGTGCTGACCCGAATCGCCCGCTGACCTCATGGTCCGAAACCACGCCGGGCCCCCTACTCGACAGCCGCTGCGGTCCGCCAGCCAGGTAACTCGATCATCCTCCCAACGCACGGATCACGCCTGGCCTCGGAGGGGCCAACGGTTGTAGCCACGAGTCAAGTCCGCCGAAGGCGGACGAAACTCGTGGTCTCGGCGACCCAAATGTGTCCGCCCCGAAGGGGGCGGAGGAACTGACGACCGTGGAGGAACGGCTGCAGCGCCGCCCATCATGCTGGACCAGCACGTAGGCCGGGTGGCCCATGTCCTCTGGACATGGGGGAGACGATGATGTGCGACGGATGCCACGCGCAAATCGAAGAGCGTAGGATCCGCCGTGCGGACCATCCATTCTCCCTCTGTTCAAGCGACCACCAGCACGTAGGGTCCGCTCTTGCGGACCAACAGCTCCCCCCTGTCTTTGAAGGGGGGATTCAGGGGGGTCCGTTTCTTCTTCTAGTTCTTCGCTGACGGCTAGGAACTGATCGCTCCAAACGCCCCCCGAACCGATCACCAGCGACGTTCTTTCTATAGGAGCTCGCCACCCATGCTTGTCTCGCATCACAAAATGCGCCCCCCCCCGGCCCCCAAGTGCGCCTCAAGAGACCTCAATCACGCAAGACGCTTTGAAACAAGAACGATTCGTCGCATTCTCCACGCCTTCCTTCAAAAAGTGCCAAACCCGTGACACCTTGGTGAAAAACGTGTATTTCCAAACGAACCCACCGACGCCCGATAATCCCAAGTGTGGCGGGCATGCGGTGTGGCACCGGCCTTCAACCGGTGAGGCTGGGTGCCCCATCTCCTCCCGAGGTGGGGGCACGATGATCAGACCGGCAGGGCGCATCTCGACGCACCTCCTGCAGCCCGAAGGGCTGCAAGATCCTAGCCGTGGGCAGAGCGAAGCGACGCCCACGGACATCGCCTCCTTACGTTCCACCCGACCCTGTAAGGGTCGAAGGGGTATGCCGTGGACTGTACAGAAACGACTTCCCGTTTCGGCAGATCCTCGAAGTGGCGATACACACGGTGACGTCCAGAAGATCCCAGGACCCTACGAATTCGCGGACACCGCCACGCGAAACGCCGCCATGGCCGAGAAGTGCCGGGCGCTAGGCCCTAACCAACCCACTCCGGCACACGACATTCTTTTACATCCTAACCGAGCCTTTACGACCTTGTCTTTTCCATCGGCACCGCAATATTCTGACGCGGAATGCGAAATAGACGATACGCCAAGAGCCGTCTGCCGATGGTCCGGCAACCGGGCGGATCGCGCCGCCGACACCAGGAAAACGACCGCAGCGCGGAATGGCGAAGGGATAGCGTGAACAGTCAAGGCGCCGTGGCCGCGCCGCACACACCACAAGAAGGAGATCGATCGATGTCGTCCATCGCGCCGCTGACGCGGGTACTGCCCGCGCTGCTTGTCCTGGTCGCAGGTTCATTCAATGTCGCTCGCGCCGAATCCTCGGAAGGCAAGTTCTACCAGGCCTATTACCTTCAGCAGGCCAAAGGAGATTGGGCCGCCGCAGCCGATCTCTACGAAGAGATCGCCGCCGATCGGCACGCCCCCAAGTCGCTTCGCGCCAAAGCCGGCGCCAAACTCGCAGCCTGCCGCGAAGAACTCGCGAGTCGGCAGCTCGCCCGACTCATGCCCCCCGACGCCCTCGTCTACATCGAGCTGAACCGACCCGCAGACCAACTCGAAAAACTTCTTAACCAACTCGGGCTTCTCTCGAGTGCGCAGCGCGTGATCGAGGAAGGTCAGCGCAGAGTCGCCATTAGCCCCGCGCTGATCCAAGAGGTCCTCGGCGTCGGAGGCGTCGCCGCTGCCGTCACCGGATTCAACCCCGCCACCCAAAAACCCACCGGCGTCCTCGTCTTACACCCCGGCAACCTCAAGATCATTCGTGGCCTGATCGAAACCGCCCTCCCCGCCGGCGCCTCGGCCGTTGACGCCATCGGTGGATTCGAAACCTACGACGTCGAAGGCGAAGCCCTCGTGACACTGACGTCGCGCCTTGTCATCGTCGGCACCGACCGCCCCGGCATCCAAGGCGTCGTCAACCGATTAACCGGCGACGAACAGGAATCGCTGGCGGGAAATCGGGCGCTTCAGGACCTCTCTGCCAACAGTGACACGCTCCTGACATTCTTTGTCAACGCCAAACCCATCATGCCGCTGCTCACCGGCGTTTTGGCGGCCCAGGCGGGTTACGGCAACGATATCGACAAGGTTCAAGCACTACTGGATCCAGCGAGTCTGGATTATGTAATGGGTCGGGTGGCCATTGATGACAACGGGTTGACACTAGATGTCGGGTTGCGGTTGGACGAGGGTCACCACAACCTCGTCTACAATTTCCTTCGGACGCCGGCGATCAATCCGGAGACGCTGGCGTGCGTTCCGGAGGGTGTGGCCGCGGTAATCGTCGGCGCGCTCAACGACGCGGAGTCGCGATACCGTGGATCGTCGGGTGATGAAGCGCCGATCGTGACGGCGCTGGACATCGGCCGAGAGATCTTCGCGAATGTCACGAGCTTTGCGCTGTTTGCGCTGCCGCCGGGCGAGGACACTTCGGGCGGTCCGATTCCGGATGTGGCACTCGCGCTGACCGTGAACGATGCGGCCAAGTCCAAGGCGTTGTGGACGCAGATGCTCGGTATTGCGAGCCTGGCTTCAGGGCAAGGTAGCATGGAGGGTGAGGAGGTCGAAGTGGCTGGGCTCAGTGCGCAGCGGTTCCTGTTGCCGAACCGAATGGGCATCTACTTCGCCATGTCCGGCAGTGACGTTTTGATCTCGCCGAGCCGATATGCGTTGACGCGCACGATGCAAGCCAAGCGACGCGGGCGATCGATCGTGAACGACAAGGCGTTTGCGTCGAGCCTCGAGCGTGTCGGACCGGGGACGACGAAAGCCTTCTTCGTACACGCCGGGCGGGCGGCGGCTGTGGCCAAGAAGTTCATCCCGCCGAGCGAGTTGAAGGAGGCTGCACCCGTGATGGCGTTGCTCACGGACACGACGGCGTCGCTCGTTGTGGAGCATTCGGATCAGCAGTTCCGCATCTCGACGATGGTGTCGGGCATTCCGGATGTAGGTGATCTGGTGGCTGCGCAGTTGACGCGCGAGGTTGCGCGGGGACAGCGTCACACGCATGTTCAGCGAGCGATAAAGTCCGGCGATTATGACAAGGCGGTCAAGGCGATCGACGCCCAGCTCGAGGACGAACCGGAGAATCTGGGCAGTCTTCGAGCGAAGTTCGAGATTCTGGCGGTGAAGAAGAAGGACCGTGACGCGGCGATGGCGTGCGGGAAGCGCATCTTGACGGCTGCGTACGACGATGCCGACACACTCAACACGATTGCGTGGCGGCTTCTTACCGAGGATCGGTATGACGGCAAGTATGACGCGCTGGCACTCAAGTGTTCCGCGCGGTCGAACAAACTCTCTGAGCTGAAGAACTGGATGTACGTCGACACGCTCGCGCTGGCGAAGTTCAAGACGGGCGATGCGGAGGAAGCGATCGAACTGGAGAAGAAGGCTCTTCAACTGTGCGACGGTTGCTCCGGGACGGACGAGATCGAGAAGGCGCTGGCGATGTTCACAGGAGGCGATGAGGAGGAAACGGAGTAGGCTCGAGATTCAAGAACGAGTGGTAGACTTTGGACCGGCGTTTCCGTCAGGTTGTTGACCGACGGAAACGCCGGTTCTTCTTACACGTTGAGTTACCCGACACGCGAGCGAGTTGACGGAAGCTGCGCCGGTGATGGTCCGCACAGCGGGTCCTACGCGTTTGACTGCAAGCTCCAGGCGATCGAACGGCGACGGCGCATCAGCCCCACGGTGCCTGCACAGAGCAGCAGCAGTGTGGTGGGTTCGGGAACGACCTGGGCGGAAGCCATGTCGGCGTAGTGGCCGTCAAACTCGGGATGACTCCCGTCGTTGAAGATGTTTTCCGACGCGTTGAGTCTGATGGCAAGGAAATCGGTGGTGGCCGGCAGAAGCATGGTGGTGTCGACTCTCTCCCAGGTCGAGGGATCACCGTCGGTGCCGATGCCGTTTCCTACGACACCGAGGTAGGACGCGGCGACGAGCTGCGCCAGGAAGGTATCGGGGGTGCCGGCGAAGGCGTAGAGCGAAACGGAGAAACTTGTATCAGTTTGCCCATCACCGAGCACGCGGTTGAAGTACGCGGAAGCGTTCATGGTCGCATTGCCCTGAGCGATTTGGGCGGCGTAGGCGGAGAGATCGATCGTTTGCCAGATTTCGGAGGTGCTGAGCGAAGGGTTGGCCGAGTTTCCGGTCGCGTCGAAGCGTAGCATCTGTACGCCATCCAACGGGGCGATCCCGTTCTCGGCCAACGTAATCGCGGAAAGGTCGCCTCCCCAGTCGCCTGTTGTCGTTGGCAGTCCCGGGTGGCCGTAGATGTGCGTGGACTCCGGCGTCTCGAAGCTCGGGTTGGTCACGAGGTTTGCCTGGGCATCGGAAGTGAAGCCCAGCGCGGACACTACGGTGATGACGGCGATCGCGGCCAAGGAATGGCGGCGTACGATCAACAACGGGCTTGTGCTTGTCGCGGGAATCAGCATTTTTCCACCTCACCCCCTACGGTTTGGATTGTTTCAGTTCTCGAACTTCAATCATTGATTGTACCGAATTGGGATGGTCAACTCAAGTGGAAGCGATATCTCGATTGCGAGTAGGGGTGGAATCGGCGGAGTGCAACGAAACGCCACATTGCCTAGTCACGCCGATTGTGCTGTGTGCGTTTTTCTGGGACCAAATGGTGGCGGCGGGGCCGCCGTTCGCCGCGGCTAGCGAACGACCTGCCCACGTTGGGAGTGCCATCGTCTTGGCGTTTAGTCCATGCCCCACCCTTGCTGTGCAAGAATGGGGCACCCGCACGTCGGTAAGATCCTCAGGCGACCTGGTGCAGGTGGACGTCGCGCTGTGGGAACGGGATGCTGATGTTTTGCTCGTCGAACTGCTTCTTCACGGCTTCGGTGATGTCGAAGAGTGCGCCCCAGTAGTCTGAGGTCTTTACCCACGGTCGCACGACGAAGTTGACGCTGTTGTCGGCGAGCTCGGCGACGGCGACGGTCGGGGCGGGGTCTTTGAGTACGCGCTGTTCGCCGTCGAGGATGGCCTGGAGGACTTGCCTGGCTCTGTTGATGTCGTCGCCGTAACCGATGCCGAAGACGAGATCGATGCGGCGTGTGTCATTGGCGGAGTAGTTCGTGATCGACCCGTCGGTGATGGCGGAGTTCGGAACGATGACACGTTTGTTGTCGGGTGTCTTGAGGACGGTGGCGAAGATCTGGACCTCTTCGACGGATCCGCTCACTCCGCCGGCTTCGACGTAGTCGCCGGCCTTGAACGGGCGGAAGATGATCAGCATGACGCCGGAGGCGAAGTTGGCGAGTGAGTTCTGCAGGGCGAATCCGACGGCGAGTCCGGCGGCTCCGATGACGGCGACGAAGGAGGCAGTGGGGATCTTCAGTGTTTGGATGGCTGAGAGGACGAAGAGTGTCATCAGAAGGGCGAAGGAGAGGTTGGTTGCGAAGCCGACCAATGTGGGTTCGATGCGGGCCTTGTTCATGACCCGGCGGAGGATGGCGGTGAGGATCTTGGCGGCGATCCATCCGGCGATGAGTGTTACGAGCGCCTTGACGGCGACCGGCCCGTAGGTGTCGGCCCAGGTCTTGATCTGTTCGATGAGTTGTTCCATTCTCAGGTTCTCCTTGGGAAGTGCCCACGATGGCGCCGGGACCGCCGGCGGCGGTTTCATGGGTGGCATCATAATTCGAAACGGCGATCTTCCCAACATCGGATCGAGGAGTGAATGCCCATTTCGACCGCTGTGTCGAACGGCGCGCGTCAGAAGGGACAGGCCGAATCGAGAGATATTCCGTCAACGAGCGACCCCGTGTAGCGTCTTCACGACGGTCTCGTCGCGTGGCTTTCAGGAATGAGAATCTGGAGAACTTCAGCGGCGATGTCGGCAAGAAGGGCGCGGTTGGCTCTTGTCGATTGTGCAGCGAGAGGCTACCTTTTGCGCGGTTGTACTCAGGTCATGAGAAACCCGAGCAAAGGAGCGAGAGGATCATGCGTACTGGACTGAGTAGAATTCGAGCGAAGTCGGCCGGCCTGCTTTGTGGGTTGGGGGCGCTGGCTGCGGTCGGCGGATGCGACATCGGGAACATTACGACGTCGACGACGCTGGATGGTCGCGATGCGATCATCCAGATTGTTCGTGGTGCGATCCTGCCGCCGATCGACGCGTACATTACCACGGGCATCACTCAGTTGCTCGGTGCGGACGACTGATGTGCTTGGCACTTGGGTGGGCCTCTTTCGGTTCATCCGGTTGCGTTGTTTCGGTTCGTTTCGTCACAAATCAACGCTAGTAAGAAGGCAGCTTAGATCCATGAAACGATCGCAATTGATAGCGGCGAATGTCGGCCTGGCGCTGTTGGCGTTCGCCGGGGCGAAGGCCGATGTCGTCACGACGTCGGACGGAAGTCGGCTTGTCGGTACTGTCGAGCAGGTGGCTGGTGGGACGCTGGTCATCGTCACGGAGATCGCGGGGCGCCTGGAAATCGACGCTTCGATGGTTACGAGCGTTGATACGGATCAGCCCGTGAACGTGAAAGTGAGCAGCGGCGACAAGTTGGTTGGTGCGCTCGATGCCGCGCCCGACGGTAGCAGCAGTGTGGTTCGATCAAGTCTCGGCGACATCTCGATTCCGGCGTCGAATATCACGGCGCTTTGGCCTGAAGGGGCGGAGAATCCTGAGATGGTGGCGGTTCGCGCCGAGGCGGAGAAGGCCATCGAGGCGGCGAAGCCGAAGTGGACGACGGTGTTTGAGGCGGGCGTGACGCGCACGGAGGGGAACACGGACACGCTCGAGGGGCACGGTCGTATTGATGTCAAACGCTCGACGGCGAACGACCTGCTCGAGTTCTACCTTGCGGGGAAATACTACGAGCAGAACGACAGCCGCTCGACGAACGAGTATCTCGGTGGCGTTCGGTATGAGAACACCGTTACCGATCGGATGTACTGGTATGTCCGGACGGAACTCGAGTTCGACGAGTTCGAGGGTATTGATCTTCGCGCGACGGCGGCCGCGGGCGGGGGATACTATTGGCTGAAGAAACCGGACCATGAGTTCAAGACGAGCGTGGGCGTTGGTTATCGGCATGAGTCTTACGATGACGGCCGGTCGGATGACGATGCGGTGATTGATCTTGGGATCAACTACCGGATCGACGTGGCGCCGTGGGCTCAGTTCACGCATTCGACGGTCTACAGTCCGGACTTTCTCGAGTTCGACGACTACCGTTTGAAGCTGGATTGGGCGCTGTTGATGCCGTTCAAGGACGAACGTCTTGCCTGGAAGATCGGGTTGAAGAACGACTACAACTCTCGGCCGCAGGCCGGTTTGGACCGTTTGGACAACACGTACTACACGAGCATCGTGCTGACGCTGAAGTAGCGGTCGGTGGATGCTGGTTCCGGTGGGTCGGCGACGCTCCCGACGTCCACCCGGAAGTCGACGGCCTGCCGGATCGCGGTGTGGGGAGAGTGATTCCCTTCGATCCCTGGGGTCAAGGTGTCGGCTGAAACGGCCGATACTGGAGGCTTGTCGTCCGTCGAGGGTGAATCGGAAGAAACGGGGCTTGATTTTGGGCGGCGGGTCTGCTAATCTTCTCCGTCCCCCGTGGAAGTCACACTCGCTGGAACCGGGGCATATTCTCTCGTAACCATTTCCCGCATAAGGAGTTATGGTTAACATAGAGGATCGATCATTGATCCTCGGCGGAAGAGAAGCGGATGGAGTGTGTGTACGCAGACAGACTGCGGAACGAAACGGTCCGGGTTCTCGGACCTGTAGGCAGATAGAGTCAGGACGAACAGGATGGAACAGTTAGGAACCGTACGGAACATCGGGATTTCGGCGCATATCGACTCGGGCAAGACGACGCTGACGGAGCGGATCTTGTTCTACGCGGGGCGCATTCATCGCATGCACGAGGTCAAGGGCGGTGACGGCGGTGCGACCATGGACTTCATGGAGCTGGAGCGGGAGCGTGGGATCACGATCACCTCGGCGGCGACGACGCTGGAGTGGTCGGGCAAACAGATCAACCTGATCGATACGCCGGGGCATGTGGACTTCACGGTGGAGGTGGAGCGATCGCTTCGGGTGCTGGACGGCGCGGTGCTGGTTCTTTGCGCGGTCGGCGGGGTGCAATCTCAGACGTTGACGGTGGACCGGCAGATGCGGCGGTATCGCGTTCCGCGGATTGCGTTCATCAACAAGATGGATCGAACCGGCGCGGATCCGATGCGTGTGGTGTCGGAGCTGGAGACGAAGCTCGGTCATCTGGCGGTTCCGATGCAGCTTCCGATCGGTCTGGAGCAGAGTTTCATCGGCATTGTCGATCTCATTCGGATGAAAGCGGTCTATTATGAAGGGCCTACCGGTGAGAACGTGCGTGTGGATGACATTCCGGAATCTCATCGTGAGGAAGCGGACCGTGCCCGACACGGGCTTCTCGATACGCTGAGCCTCTACGATGATGAGCTTCTGGAGATCATGCTCGAGGGCGAGAATCCGCCGGAAGAGACCATTCACAACGCACTTCGACGGGCGACGTTGAATCGCGACATCACGCCGGTTTTTCTGGGGACGGCGTTCAAGAACAAAGGGGTCCAGGAGCTTCTGGACGCCGTGAATCGCTACCTTCCCTCTCCGCTGGATCGTGTGGCGTTTGCGTGTGACAACGCCAACGACGGTGCGGAAGTGACGATCACGGCTGACCCGGAGGGTCCGGCTGTGTCTATGGCGTTCAAGATCTGCGACGAGCCGTTTGGGCAGGTGACGTACGTCCGCCTCTATCAGGGTCAGATCGAGAAGGGGAAGCTGTACAAGAATGCGCGGACGGGCAAGTCGCAGCGTGTGGGTCGGATGTTTCGGATTCACGCGGACAAGCGTGAGGATCTGAGCGTTGCACGCGCCGGGGATATCGTCGGGTTGATGGGTATCGACTGCAACTCGGGCGACACGCTGTGCGATCCGCAGATCAACGTCTCGCTGGAAAGCATGCACTGTCCGGAGCCGGTGATCGCGGTGGCGATCCGACCGGAGCGTAGTGCCGATCGGGAGCCGATGTCGAAGGCGCTTGGCCGTTTCACGAAGGAGGACCCGACGTTCCACACGCAGCATGACGAGGATTCGGGCGACACGCTGATTTCCGGGATGGGTGAGCTTCACCTGGAGGTTTATATCGAGCGCATGCGTCGCGAATTCAAAGCGAACGTCGTTGTCGGTCAGCCGAAGGTGCAGTATCGCGAGGCTCCGACGGTGGAGACGCCGTTCAACTACAAACACAAGAAGCAGACGGGCGGTTCGGGTCAGTACGCCCATGTGGTCGGTCGGCTGATACCTCTGGATGACGACGCTGAGGAAGAGTACGAGTTCGAGAACAAGGTGACGGGCGGTCGCATTCCGACGGAATATATCTCGTCGGTGAACAAGGGTTTTCAGATGGGCCGGGCGCGGGGTCCTGTGGGCGGGTTCGAGGTGGTTCGGACGCGCATGGTGCTGGAGGACGGTTCTGCGCATGCGGTTGACTCGTCGGACCTGGCGTTTCAGGTTTGTGCTCGGACGGCGTTTCGCCAAGCGGTGCGCAGCGCGAAGCCGGTGCTTCTGGAACCGATCATGAAGCTCGAGGCGGAGGTTCCGACGGACTTTCAGGGCTCGGTGATGGGTGACCTGTCGTCACGCCGCGGAATCATCACGAACAGCGAGACGAAAGGTAACGCGGCGATCATTCACGCGGAAGTACCCCTGGCGAACATGTTCGGGTATTCGACGGATCTTCGATCACTGACGAAAGGTCAGGCGAGCTTCTCGATGGAGTTTGCGTGCTACCGACCGACACCGCGAATGGTCCAGGAGGAGATCATCCTTCGGCTTCGCAAGGACGAGGACAAGGACAAGCGTAAAGCCGGCGCGATGAAGTAGCACGTCTAGGTGCGGTCACGCGGTTCTGACGGCACCTTCAATCTCGGACGCTCGGAGACCTCAGGCGTCGTTTCCCGGGAGGCCTACCTCGGAATCCGTACGACACGCAACGAGGTTGAAGTAACGGTCGTGCGGTGCCGTTCGGGCGACCTGAGCCACACGATGACGCTGTGATCGCCGGCCGGTATCGAGTGTCAGATCGATCGCTTCGCCGACGGTGGGCGTGTCTCGCCTGGGGGTGACAAAGGCGACGCTGGATTCTGCGACGTCACTGATCCATCCGGTACATGTCTTTGGGGCATCGGGCCGAGCCCACGACACGCGTTTGGCAGGCGCAGGGCGGCGCGGCTGGGATCGACGTTCTGGACGGTTCACGCGGAGTCCTCCTGGTCGAAGCAACGCTCGATCAGCGCGTCGAGCTTTGCGGTTCCTACGCAGATGCAGGTGTCGGCTGCACCGTAGTACATTTTCACTTCTCTGGTTTGCTCTTCGAGGATCGCGCCGCAGGAGAAGACGACGTTTCCGATGTCGCCGACACGTTCGTAGTACTCCCTGGGCGTGAGGATCGGGATGGCGGCGCGGCCGAGCACGCGCGCGGGGTTTTCCAGGTCGAGCATGACGGCCCCGAGCCGGTAGATGGGACCTGCGGCGGCCTCTTTGACGCCGTGGTAGATTTCAAGCCAGCCCTTTTCGGTTTCGATCGGGGGCGCGGAGGCGCCGATGCGCGAGCAATCCCAGTGGTCGGGTCGGGTGGTCATGACGACCTCGGATTGGCCCCAATGAACGAGGTCTTCGGAGTAGGAGATCCACACGTTTCCGGTGGAGCCGACGTTGGGCCGGTCGAATCGCGCATAGCGTCCGTTGATTTTCCTGGGGAAGAGTGCCCCGTCCTTGTTGACGGGCTCGGAGATGAGGGCGATGCGTTCGAACTCGCGGAAGTTTTCGGTTTTGGCGAGCGCGAGCCTTGGGCCGTAGTGGCTGAAGGCCGTGTACATGACGTAGTAGGTGCCGTCCAGGAGAGTGATCCGCGGGTCCTCGATACCGCAGGCCTCGTACGTTGCGAACGGTTCGGTCTCGGATGGGGTCATGACGGGCTGCGGATCGACGACGAATCGGTATCCGTCTTCACTGTGTGCCAGCGTGAAGATGGATCGCCCCATCTTGTCCTCGATTCGGATGAGGAGGAGGTATTCTCCCTGGCGTTTCACAGCGGCGGCGTTGAACACGGTGTTGCACCCGAAGGGGATGTCTTCCAGGGAAACGATCGGATTGCCTTCCCATCGGTGGATGACATCTCTCCCGGTGAGTCTGCTTCGGTTACGCGTTGCGCACTCTTCGATCATGGTGGACACTGTGAGACTCCTGCGTCGGTTCAAAGAACATCGAAAGGTCGGTGGTTTATCGGCTACCCAATTATGCATCGACGGTCTAGCGCGTTGACCTTGCTTGGCGTTGTGTGAATCTTCACATTCGATCGGCGTGGTTCCGCGTTGACGCAGAGACCGGCGCACGTACCGAAATCGCCGCACATTCTCTCTAGCCGGGTCCGATAGAAACCCACCGACCGTCCAGTCGATGGGACACATTTCGGTCCGGTTTCGCGCCGTGTGATTCGGTTATCGGGCGCCGCCCGCGTGCCTCTCACGAGGTGGATCGCGTACTCACGTTGCTTTCGTTTGCATCCGACGAACCGAGTATGCCGGGATGGGGGAAGAGGACGCATGCGCGCTCTGTTGCGCCCTTCAGAATGCTACGCGCCGGCTACTGCGACGGCGCAATCGAATCTGATCAAAGGAGCTTGCCATGGAAATGTCGGAACTGTCGTGCAGCCACGGGCTCGAGAACGTCGGCTTGACCGATCTTGGGAGCATTTACTGGAACCGATCGACGCCCGCTCTTTATGAGAGCGCGATTCGTCAAGGTGAAGCTCAGATCGCGCATTTGGGGCCGATGGTGGTTCGAATGGGCCAACACACGGGTCGGGCGGCGCGCGACAAGTACATTGTGGACGAGCCGGTCCACACCGGCGACATCTGGTGGGGAAAGATCAACGTCAAGTACTCATCCGAGCGTTTCGACGCGTTGCACCGTCGCATGTGTTCGTATCTGCGCGGCAAGAAGGTGTTTGTTCAGGATTGCCATGCCGGTGCGGATGAGCGTTATCGTCTCGGCGTGCGCGTGATTGACGAGTTTGCCTGGCACAACCTGTTCGCCCGTACGATGTTCATTCGTCAGCCGCGTGACGCCAAGTCGCTGGGCACATTTCGGCCCGACTTCACGGTTCTGCACTGCCCGAACTTCCATGCCGACCCGGACATCGATCAGACACGTAGCGGGACGTTCGTTGCTGCGGATCTGGAACGTAAGTTGATCATCATCGGCGGGACGGCTTATGCCGGGGAAGTGAAGAAATCGATCTTCAGCGTTTTGAATTATCTCCTGCCGGCGCGGGGCGTGTTGCCGATGCACTGCTCGGCCAATGTGAGCAAGAGCGATCCGAACAACGTGGCCATCTTCTTCGGCCTCTCCGGTACGGGAAAGACGACACTGTCCGCGGACCCGAACCGGCTCTTGATCGGCGATGACGAGCACGGTTGGTCGGACAACGGCGTTTTCAATTTCGAGGGCGGCTGCTATGCGAAGGTCATCCGATTGAACAAGGCGTCGGAGCCGGAGATCCACGACTGCACGCGCCGGTTCGGGACGATTCTCGAGAACGTCTCGATGGACCCGGCGTTGCGTCACGTCGATCTCGATGACGCGTCGATCACGGAGAATACGCGCGCGGCGTACCCTCTGACGCACCTTCCGAACATCGTTCCGTCGGGGATGGCGGGTCATCCGCGCAACGTGGTGATGTTGACGGCGGATGCGTTCGGCGTCCTTCCTCCGATCGCCAAGTTGACGCCCGAGCAGGCGATGTATCATTTCATCAGCGGATACACGGCCAAGGTGGCGGGAACCGAAGCCGGTGTGACGGAGCCGTCGGCGACGTTCAGCGCGTGTTTCGGTGCTCCGTTCATGGTGCGTCATCCTTTCGCCTACGCCGAGTTGCTGGCTGAGAAGTTGACCCAACACGATGCCGACTGCTGGTTGGTCAACACGGGTTGGACCGGCGGACCTTACGGCGTCGGGACCCGGATGAAGATCGACCTCACGCGCGCGCTGCTCAACGCCGCCTTGGACGGCTCGCTCTCCAACGTCCCCATGCAGACGGATCCCATCTTCGGTTTTCAGGTACCCTGCGAAGCTCCGGGCGTGGACAGCGGCGTTCTGAATCCGCGTTCGACGTGGAATGATGGGAACGCGTATGACCTGCAGGCGAGAAAACTGGCCGGGATGTTCCAGAAGAACTTCGAGCAATTCCGTGAAGGCGCATCCCCGGACGTCGTCGCCGCGGGCCCCTGCATCGAGGCTGCGACGGTGGTCGGCGCCTGCTGAACGTAACGCCCGGTCGAAGGGGCCCGCATGGTGCGGCCCCTCGAGATTCGGCGTCACGCTGACGGAGCGATTGTCGAATGGATGTTCGCTACTTCAACCCATTCATCCAAGGGCTCACGGATGTTTTTGCGGCAAGGATGGAGACGGACATTTTCATCAGCAAACCGTTTGTCCGTACGGAACTAGATCATACGATCGACGTTTCGGCCGTCATCGGTGTATCGGGTGACGCGGTGGGAAGTGTAGCGCTGTGCTTCCCGATGAAGTCCGCCGTGGCGATCTCGAGCAAGTTCGCCGGCGTGAAGATGACGGAGAACCACGAAGACTTCGCCGACACGCTGGGTGATCTGGCCAACCTCGTGGCGGAACACGCCAAGTCCAAGCTGAAAGGACTGAGCTGCAGCACGTCTCATCCGAGCGTGATCGTCGGGAAGGACATTGTCATCTCTCGTTCCAAGACGGCACCGAGGCTTGCGCTTCCTTGTGATTCGCCGCTGGGTCGCTTTTCCGTGGAGGTCAGCATCACGGTGAAGAAGAAGATGACGGCTGACGCATAGGAAGGTGAGTGCAGACCGTGTCCCCCAATGACTCCTACGGTTTTCAGGTTGAAGATCTCGGGTCGCGTACGGTGTCGTCTCCGTACAAGGCTCATCGTTTCGTACGGGACGATGAACGAACCGTTCATGAAACGGCTATTTCCAGTCAGGGCGACCGGGCTGATCGCGGGACATCCTCGCTGCGTTCCAGTTTCGAGCTTGCCGGCCCTCGAGAGAAGATCTACTTCGATCCCACGAAGATCCGTTGCGGGATCGTCACGTGCGGAGGGTTGTGCCCGGGACTGAACGACGTCGTACGCGCGATCGTGATGCAGCTTTTCCACCACTATGGTGTGAGGAATATCTACGGTTTTCAATACGGCTTTGAGGGTCTGATCCCTCGCTATGCTCACGAGGCGATCATGCTGGACCCCAAGGCGGTGGCACATATTCACCAGCGTGGTGGTTCGATGCTGGCTTCGTCGCGCGGTCCGCAACCGACAGAAGAGATGGTGGACGCACTCGAGCGTCTGAACATTCAGGTTCTGTTTTGCATCGGCGGCGACGGAACGTTTCGCGGCGCCGAGAATCTTGCGGAGGAGATTCGCCGCCGGAACCTCAAGATCAGCATCATCGGGATTCCGAAGACGATCGACAACGACATCTCGTTCACGGGACGGACGTTCGGGTTCGAGACGGCCTTTTCGGCGGCGGCGGACGTCATTCGCGGTGCGGCGGTGGAAGCAACCGGCGCGTTCAATGGGATCGGCCTGGTGAAGCTGATGGGGCGTCATGCGGGATTCATTGCCGCGTACGCTGCGTTGGCCAGCCGCGACGCCAACTTCGTTCTGGTTCCCGAGGTCGACTTTGAACTCGGCGGGGAGAACGGGCTCTTGGCCAACCTGTATCGCCGGTTGCGGGAGCGGAAGAACGCGGTCGTCGTTGTGGCGGAGGGCGCGGGTCAGCAGTTCTTCGACGAAGACGAAGGGTCGTCAACGGATGCCTCCGGAAATGTCCGGCTCCGAGATATCGGTCTGCTGCTGAAAGAACGGATCACGCAGTACCTTCGATTGATGGAGGTTCCACATTCGCTGAAGTACATCGACCCCAGCTATCTCATTCGCTCTGCGCCTGCGACGGCGAGTGATTCGCTGTTTGCGGGGATTCTCGGGCAGATGGCGGCTCATGCGGCGATGGCGGGCAAGACGTCGATGTTCGTTGGCTTTTGGAATCATCAGTTCACGCACGTTCCGATTGCGGCGGCTGTCGCCAAGCCGAAGCGACTCAACCTCGAAGGGAACTTCTGGCAGAGCGTGATTGAATGCACGGGGCAACCGCACCGGATGACCAACGAGGCCGTCGGCCTGTGTGACTCGCCGGAAGAGGTTTTGGTGGCGTCTTGCGCATCGGCGTGATGAATCGGGCGGTGGCTTGCGCAGCACCGGGCGTCGCGTTCGCGATGAAGATGCGAGCGTCGAATTGCCGCCTTTGAGTGGTTCCGCAGAGCGCGCGATTCTACGTGCGAAGGAGCCGGTCGACCGACCGTTGAGACAACGATGACCAAGGGGCGATACATCGGACTCGCGTCGGCGATCGTCCTGTTCTTCCTGCCTTGGTTCGTGGAGTTCCCAGGATTGCCCGTGGAGGGTCACCGCGTACTCGGGATCTTCCTCGCCGCGATCGCGCTGTGGATCACGGAGGCGGTTCCGCTTCACGCGACGGCGGTCATCATCATTCTGGCGGAGATTCTCCTCGTCAGTGACAAGGGTATCCTGTCCGCACCGGAGGGATTCGAACCTCCGTCGTTCCGCCTGTTCTTCGGGACGCTGGCTGACCCTGTACTGATGCTATTTCTAGGAGGCTTCTTTCTCGCGCATGGTGCGGCCAAGTTCGCGCTGGATCGCAATCTAGCCCGTGTTCTGCTACGTCCGTTCGGGACGTCGGCGCCGATGATTCTTCTCGGGTTGATCATCATCACGGCCGTCTTTTCGATGTTCATGAGCAACACGGCGACGACGGCGACGATGATGGCGGTGGTGCTACCGGTCATGAGCACGCTTCCGCCGGGCGATCGGATGCGGACGGGGCTGGCGTTGTGCATACCCATCGCCGCAAACATCGGAGGTATGGGGACTCCAATCGGGACCCCACCGAACGCGATCGCGATCGGCGCTTTGGCTCGTGATGGCATCAGCATCGACTTCCTTCAGTGGATGTTGATGGCTGTCCCGTTCGTGTTGGTCATCCTCGCCTTCACCTGGGTCATCATGCGTCAACTCTACCGGTTCAACGGAAAGCGGATCGAACTGAGCATCGAGTCGACGTTCGACACTTCGATTCCTGCCAAGGTGTTCTATGTGACCTTCGCGGCTACGATCGTGTTGTGGTTGACGACGAAGATGCACGGGATGAGTTCGAGTATCGTCGGATTCGTACCTGTGGTCGTGCTGTTGTCGACGCGCGTGTTCTCGCCCAAGGACCTCCAATCCCTGCAATGGCATGTCTTGTGGTTGGTGGCCGGTGGAATCGCACTGGGTGTCGGCGTCGGACGTTGCGGTCTTGACGCATGGCTGATCGGCCTGGTGGAGTGGAACAGCCTTTCTTCTACCATGATCGTCGCTGCGCTCGCATTGACGGCACTGGTTTTGAGTACCGTCATATCGAACAGTGCCACGGCCAACCTGATTGTCCCTTTGGCGATGACACTGGCGGCATCCGACGGCATCGCCGTAGACCCGATGGTGGCTGCGGTCTTTGTCGCGATCGGATGCTCGCTGGCGATGGCGTTGCCGATCAGTACGCCGCCGAACGCGGTTGCGGTGGCGACGGGTGCGGTTCGCACCAGAGACATGGCTTTGGTCGGCATCGTGGCTGGGTCGATGGGACTGGGGCTCTTTCTTTTCGCCGGTCAGTGGTACTGGGCGCTTGTTGGAGTGCTGCGTTGATGGTCAATCCTGTGGGTCGTGAATGCCGCTATGTCATCCTCTGCGTTGACGGTGACCCGCAGGCGCTTTCCGCGCTGGAGGCGACTCTTCAGTCTGTCTGTGATTCGCGTCTGGCGGTCGAAGGCTTCGCTTCGGCTGAGCTGGCGCTGGAGCGGGTCGACGAGTTTCATTCGCCTGATGTTCGTGTTGCGCTCGTGATCACGGAACAAGTCTTAACAGGTTTATCCGGCGTCGACTTCTTGCTGGCGCTGCAGGAGAAACCGGATTTCCGAGCCACGCGCAAGGTCCTGACGTCTGCTGACACCAAGGCTTCGGATCTATCTCGCGCATTGAATCGAGGCGCCTTGCATCGATCGTTGATGAAGCCGTACTCGACCGAGGAATTGAGCGAGTGCGTTCGGTCGCTGCTGACCAGTTTCTTTACGCACCATGCGCCCTGGGAGATTGAAGAGCTGGCCAATGTTCTGGACGCCGATCAGCTTCCGCGGGCGTACAAGGCCGCCAAGGAGCAGCGACGCGTGCTCGATGTCCAGATGAAGACACTCAAGCGAAGCTTCCTGGCCACGATGGACCTGAGCAACGAGCAGGTCGAGCAGGCGACGGTTCACGCGATCGACGAGGCACTGAACAGTCCGGCGCGTGTGACGGTCCCCGCGGGTGAGGTTCTTCTTCGCCAAGATGAGCCTGTGGAGTCGATCTTTCTATTACTGTCCGGTCAGGTTCGATTGTCGCGCGGCGCCGGCGAAGACGAAGTCGCCCTGCACATGCACTCCGCGGGTAGGATCATCGGGCTCTTGTCGCTGGCTCATCGGGGACGATCGTTTCACACCTGTCACGCGGAGACGGAGATCAGCGTTCTGCCACTCACGCTGGAGCAACTCGACCAGGCGATGCAAGCGGATCCGTCACTGAGTGGTTATTTCGTCACGGCGCTGATTCGGTCGATGGCGACACGGAGCATGAGGACGGCGGAACTCAAGATGGAGGTCGACAGCCTCGCCCGCCATCTGAGGGTGGAGCGGGATCAACTGGCAGACACGCTCGCTCAACTCGAGCAGGCGCAGGCCCGCCTGGTCGAATCGGAGAAGATGGCGACGCTGGGCCAGATGACTGCCGGGGTCGCGCACGAATTGAATAACCCCGTCGCGGCGATTCGGCGTGCGGCCGACTTCCTCTCCGAGGATTTCATCGCGCTGTTGGCGGAGTTGCCGGACGGCAAGGCGTTTCAGTCCACGGTCCAATCCGCGCTCGAGAGCGCGCCGATGTCGACGCGCGAGCTTCGCCGTTGCAGCGCGGCACTCGCGGAGGTGGTCGGAGATGATGAAGACACGCGCCGACTCGTCAAGGTGGGCGTGACGACACTGGAGGCCTATCGCCGGATGTTCGGAAGGGCAGCCGGCAGGAAACGAACGGGGCTCCTCGGAAGCCTCGAACGATACCACGAGGTGGGTACGGCGCTTCGCAACGTGCGGTCTTGTGCGACTCGAATCGCGGGGATCGTCGAGGGGTTGCGATCGTACTCGCGCAGCGATCAGGAAGTGATCGGTGACGTCGACGTTCACGAAGGCCTGGAAGACACACTCCGGCTGATGGACCACACGCTTGGCGATATCCAAGTCGACCGCAACTTCGGCGATGTACCGCGCATCGAGTGCCGGATCGGGCAGCTCAACCAGGTCTGGACGAATCTGGTATCGAACGCGGTTCACGCGATGAAGGGACAAGGCTCGCTGCGCATCGAGACGGACACGACGGACACCGGTCTGGCACGTGTACGGATCATCGACAGTGGCGAGGGGATCGCTCCGGAAGTGCTGGAGCGGCTGTTCGAACCGCACTTCACCACAAAGCAGGGGCGGGTCGAATTCGGTCTGGGGCTGGGGCTACCGATCTGTCGGCAGATCATCACGCGACACGGCGGAACGATCGCGGCGGAGTCCCGTCCGGGCGAGACGTGCTTTACGGTCATCTTGCCGGTTCGATACCCAATGGCGACGTCGGAAGGGAGCTCGTCATGAGCAAACCGGTCATTCTCTGCGTTGAGGACGAGGTGGAAGTTCGAGACGCACTTTTGCGCGACATTCAGCCGTTTGCGCAGGCCTTCAAGATCGACGAAGCGGAGGACGCCGCTGACGCGCGTGATGCCGTTACCCAGTGCCTGCAAGCGGACAGAAAGTTGGCGCTCGTGCTGTGTGACCACCTTCTGCCGGGAGAGACGGGCGTCAGCTTCCTGGTGAGTCTCAACGAAGACCCAAAGACGCGATCGACCCGGAAGGTACTCGTGACCGGACAAGCCGGCCTGGAGGATACCGTCAAGGCCGTCAATGACGCCGGGCTGGATCATTACGTCGCCAAGCCCTGGACCAAGGAGAGTCTTCAGGAGGTCGTGACGCGTCAGCTAACCGACTACGTCATCGAGCACGTGGACGATCTGCTTCCGTATGTCAGTGTGCTGGACGGTGCGCGGTTGCTCGAGGCGGTCAAACACCGAGGTCGGCACGAATAGGACCCGGATGTTGAAGCATCAGGCTCACGAGCAGGAGCTCGTGCGAGGAGATTCCTGAGAGGTTTTGACGAGTCAATGTCTCCGTCTGCTCTGCGGACCGCCGCACGGGAGACGGGTGAAAGCCCTGTGCGGCATCTATTTTGGAGAATAACGAAAATGGCACTTGTACCCATGCGCATGCTGCTGGATCACGCGGCGGAGAACGACTACGGCCTGGCGGCGTTCAACGTCAACAACATGGAGCAGATTCAGGCGGTGATGGCTGCGGCGGTGGAGACCAACTCGCCGGTCATCATCCAGGCTTCGCGCGGCGCGCGATCGTACACGCAGGATGCCTACCTGCGGCACATGATGCACGCCGTGGTGGAGCTTCATCCGAACATTCCGGTGGCGCTTCACCAGGATCACGGCAACTCGCCGGAGACCTGCTTCAGTGCGATGACGGAGGGGTTCACGTCGGTCATGATGGACGGGTCGCTGGACGCCGACGGCAAGACGCCCTCCACCTTTGAATACAACGTCGACGTGACGCGGCAAGTCGTAGATATGGCCCATCCTCGCGGCGTAACGGTCGAGGGTGAAATCGGCTGCCTGGGCGGTGTCGAGGATGGTCACGGCGCGGGCCTTTCCGGTAGTGACGCCCAGGAGCATCTGACCGATCCGGATCAGGCCGAGGAGTTTGTGGCTGCGACGGAGGTGGATGCGCTGGCGGTGGCGATTGGCACGAGTCACGGGGCCTACAAATTCACGCAGAAGCCTACCGGGGATGTCTTGAAGATGAGTCTGATCGAGGAGATTCACCGGCGTTTGCCGAACACGCACCTGGTGATGCACGGCTCATCGAGTGTGGATCAGGAGCTGCTCGACATTATTCGTCAGCACGGCGGCGAGATGAAACAGACGTACGGCGTTCCGGTCGAGGAGATTCAGCGCGGGATCAAGAACGGCGTCCGCAAGGTCAACGTCGACACCGACAATCGCCTGGCCATGACCGGCGCGATTCGCAAGGTCTTCGCCACCGACAAGGGCGAGTTCGATCCGCGCAAATACATGACGCAGGCCCGCGACGCGATGAAGCAGATCTGCATCAGCCGGATGACGGCGTTCGGCCAGGCGGGGCAGGCCGGGAAGATCAAGTCGGTCTCTTGTGAGGAGTTGGTCTGTTCGCGGTAGGGATGATGGGAAGGCGCGAGAGGTTGCGGAGCGATCGGACCCGCGGGCCGTGTTGGTGAGGCAGCAAAGAGAAAACGCCCGGCGTGGTCTGGTGATCGCGCCGGGCGTTCAATCACCTGGTGTATCGTTCAGCTTTTCGAATTCACTGACATATGCGGGGTCAGCAAACTCGTACGTAACATTTCGCCTGGTCACGGTGATGTCGAACGGCAGTGGATTTCGCATGTGCCACACGATCGCAGGAAGGACCAGCACAATAGCTAGCCAGTAGATCAGCGTCTTTTTCATGACCCCCTCGTAGCTCGTCAGGAGAAAAGCGGCGCAGGCAAATGCGACAATGAAATAGAGGGTTTCGACAATGCTCCGCCACCTCCGCTCTCGGCGAAAGTCTCGTGAGCACGGCGGGCAGGCGGGAGCCTCGATCACGACTCGATCCATGGCGGCCCAGAACCAGAGCCACACTCCCAGAAAGGCCCAGAATCGGATCGCCGACTCTTTGAGCCGGACCGTGTCACCGGGCGTGCCAGCAGCGCAGACCACGCATCGATCCGGAAACACTGGCTTTCGATCTCGAGAGACCACGACATCCGATGACCAGGCCATGGGGACAAAGTCTAGGCAGGACGAGGTAGGAGGAAAACCCCGTTGTGCAACGCAAAACGCCCGGCGTGGTCATAAGACGCGCGCCGGGCGTTTCGTATATCAAGGACAGGTTTGTCGTCGGCGGTCGGTTCTACCCGACCGCGAATCCACCCGAAGGCGGATTGAAAATGTGCTGACTATCTACGATCTGCCCAAAGGCGGATCGCGTCTAGATAATCCTCTAGAAAGGAGGTGATCCAGCCGCAGGTTCCCCTACGGCTACCTTGTTACGACTTAGTCCCAGTCACCAGTCTTACCGTCGGCCGCCGCCCCCTTACGGTTGGCGAAACGGACTTCGGGTACTCCCGGCTTCCATGACTTGACGGGCGGTGTGTACAAGGCTCAGGAACACATTCACCGCGTCATGGCTGATACGCGATTACTAGCGATTCCAACTTCATGGAGTCGGGTTGCAGACTCCAATCCGAACTGAGGCCGGCTTTCTGCGGTTTGCTCCACCTTACGGTCTCGCCTCGCTCTGTACCGACCATTGTAGCACGTGTGACACCCTGGGCATAAAGGCCATGATGACTTGACGTCGTCCCCACCTTCCTCCGGCTTGACGCCGGCGGTCTCGCTAGAGTCCCCGACATGACTCGCTGGCAACTAGCGATAGGGGTTTCGCTCGTTAAGGGACTTAACCCGACACTTCACAGCACGAGCTGACGACAGCCATGCAGCACCTGTGTACGTTTCACCCGAAGGCAGCTTACTCTTGTTTCCAAAAGGGCATCCGTACATGTCAAACCCAGGTAAGGTTCTTCGCGTTGCTTCGAATTAATCCACATGCTCCACCGCTTGTGTGAGCCCCCGTCAATTCCTTTGAGTTTTAGCCTTGCGGCCGTACTCCCCAGGCGGCGCACTTAACACTTTTGCTTCGACACGAAAACCGTCAGAGATCCTCGTATCTAGTGCGCATCGTTTACGGCGTAGACTACCGGGGTATCTAATCCCGTTCGCTACCTACGCTTTCGCATCTCAGCGTCAGGACAAGCCCAGCGACCCGCTTTCGCCACCGGCGTTCCCTTTGATATCTACGAATTTCACCTCTCCACCAAAGGTTCCAGTCGCCTCTACTTGCCTCAAGAATGTCGGTTTGCCTAGCAATTCCCCGGTTGAGCCGGGGGCTTTCACATGACACCTTACATTCCGCCTACATGCGCTTTAAGCCCAGTGATTCCGAACAACGCTCGCATCCTCCGTATTACCGCGGCTGCTGGCACGGAGTTAGCCGATGCTTCCTTTGGGGCTGATCAATGTATTTCTAGCCCCTGACAGCAGTTTACATCCCGAAAGACTTCGTCCTGCACGCGGCGTCGCTCCGTCAGGCTTGCGCCCATTGCGGAATATTCGTTGCTGCAGCCACCCGTAGGTGTCCGGGCAGTGTCTCAGTCCCGATGTGTCGGGTCGTGCTCTCACACCCGATACCCGTCGTTGCCTTGGTAGGCCTTTACCCCACCAACAAGCTGATAGGAAATGGACCGCTCCCGAACCGCCTGAACTTTGCTCGCACAATCATGAGATCACACGAGATCATCTGGTATTACCGGCACTTTCGCAAAGGAACCGAAGTTCCGCCGCTATCCCAGAGTTCGGGGCACGTTATCCATTTATTCCTCACCCGTTCGCCACTAACTCCCAATCAGATTACTCATCAAGGGGTCCGTTCGACTTGCATGCTTTAGCCACGCCGCCAGCGTTCGTTCTGAGCCAGGATCAAACTCTTCACTTATTTCATAAACGCCACCCGAAGGTGACATAAATGACAAATTGAAGGCTTACACTTTCTCTGGCACTCGTGAAAATGTAAGTCGCAATGGCTCCTGATTAAAACCATTGCTATCATCCTTGCCGCCACTCGCTGGCGAGCGAACGACAAGATGTTTCATGATTACGAACCTGACCCCACCGCATCAAAATCACATGCCCGAAAGCATGAAAATTCAATGGTGCCCACCCACTCTGGCACGAAGCCAAAAGGGTGTTTCCGGCGAGAAGGTTCCACATTCTCACGACGAACCTAAATCAACCTGTTCACTTGTCAAAGAGCAGTTTGCCACGCGGTTGCGCGACAAAAATCCCGCATTTCGCGAGCCCAGTAATTTAACCGAGCCAGCGACGTTGTCAACCCGACTCGATTTAGCATCGATTCATGGTTTCCGACGTGCGGGAGGGGAAAAATAGCAGATCGAGATTCAATGTCAAGCCAACTAAATGATGAAAATATCGCAGCCCAAATTGGGCGAACTAGGGCCTTATAAACAGGCTCAAAATCATGAAAAAGGGCAGGATCATGCTCACCCCCATCGCCCAATACGCCAGCTTTCCGCGATGCTCCCGACGGGTTCTTATGCAGGCAATCAAGGAAATCAACGCTCCTGCAAACCACAATGCCAAAAACCCGAACGCCGGACCCGACATTTCGACGAGCCACGGTGCCTGACTCTTCATCGCATCCTGAAGAAAACGGTTCAATTCTTCCGGAGTCGCATCCGTCCCAACCTGGTTGGCAAGCACCGTTGCAAAGCGAATTGCGATCCAGGCAAACACAGCAAGTGCCCCAATTCCAAGGGCTAAACCAATCGCAGCAAGGACGTCGATCGATCTTCTTGGGGATTGTACCAATTCAAAATCGGCACTCTCGAATTGACCCGCGGCTGATCGCCTGGAGGTTTCCGACTGACCGAGTCCGTGACCGATTGACCCGAAATTGCCAGTCTCAAGCTCGCCAGATTCATGCCCACCCGTCGCAAATCCGCCAGCGTTGGCGTCGACAGGTTCGGTCACCGGTGGCCGCAGTTGCGATATCCCCGGAGCCGTAATCGTGTCGCCACAATACGGACATTCCACCAGCCGATTGCGCCACTCGTCGGCGACCTCGATGGCCTTCAGGCATGAGATGCAGTTGAATTGAATCGCCATATTATAAGCCTATCGCTGCAACCCATTCTGTGCAATCGCGACGACTTCGCCAAACTGCCGCGAGAAAATCCGCCCAGCTCAATGCGCCAGAAGTTCCCCGAATTCACCATCCGCTAGTGCGTCGGTCGGGTGTTCGCCCTCATCTTGTAGTCGTTGCCCGCTTTCGCAACTGCGCAACGATCGCCCAACCACATCGCACCCAGCAAATCAAAATGATTGCTCAAGTCCGGATGGTTTTCGAACCGATCTCTGCTGTGCCAAACATGTCGTCAAGATTTACCCGGCTATCTGGAAAGAAAAAGTGCATCTCGTTTCGTGATTCATGCGTCACGCTACAGAAAAAACCGAACCGCAATAAGGATTCAACGAACATGAGCAGAACCGACATCATCCGCACGATCAATATTCTCAATCAATCCGCACAGGTCGATTTTCTTCAACACTTTTCCACCGAAGAGTTAACCGCCTATCTCGAACAACTGCGTTCCATTCCATCTGAGCCATTCTGCGTCGAATAGATGAGTTAGTCCAAGCAACGAGCAAACGGGTTTTTGAATACCGCGCATCAACCGGATCGAATAAACACAAGCAAAACGCGCAACCTATCGATCCCAAGCGGCTCTTCAAACCGAAACATTTATATCGCATATTAACCATAGCGAAGACAAGAACCCAATACATCCTAAAGTCGAATACGCGGGCACTCGTAAGTCATCTCGCCCGGAAGGAATCAAGGATTGAATGTGGTGAATAGGGATGGGCGGGCCAAGCGTTTTTCACGCGCGGGCGAAAGCGCGATCACATCACTAACCTGCATTCCATAGAATGACGTCAGATGGTTGGATGCAATATCTATCAGCAAACTTCACTCGGTGATGAAAGCGTTGTTGCGCGAAGCTTCAATCGTTTGTACTCCTGACTGAAATCGCGGATTGCCAACCCCAAAGTTGAGGCATGTGCAACATTGGCTCGGATGAACTCTCCAAGCTTGTGGGCGCGATCAGTAGCGGCGCGACATCGTACACACGTGTCCATATCGCAAAATCGTGCAGATCGATGTCAAAGTCGCCATCCATATCGAGGCACTCGCACACGAAGCCCACCGCCCAGCGATCTCCGACGAGTCGTGACCATTCTGCGTAGTCAGCAAGATCAACATCGCCGTCGGCGTCCCTGTCAGACGCCTCACAGCCTTGGTCAAAATCTGCCTCCGGTCCGCCCACACACGGTTCCATCAAGGCGAAATCGTCAGCTCCGACATACCTCGAATCATTCAAATCACCATCGAGCGAAATTCGTGGACCTCCAAAGCATGCCGATAGATAAAACAAGTCGCCAGCATCGATTGCATTATCGTGATTGCAGTCGCCGAGTTCTGTTCCCTGATACTCGAAGATTCCGATGTCAACCGCCGCCCCTCCAATGCCGTCGCCATCGCGTATCCGTGCGTGACCAAAATAATCCCAGGGTAATGTCTCACCCGTATCAAAGTTGCCGTCCACATCCAGCGTATCGCTTGGAATCAGACCATTGCTTCCGTTGTCAATCGCCGGTGAACCCAACGATAAGCGCAAGTCCTCATCACCACTGACTGCGATTCCGTCGATGCCGAGGGGATCTCGAAACAGCGGATTCAATCCGCTGTTGCCGCGCCCACCAAATCCACCTGTCCATCCTTCTACTATCGAATACAACACTTCCGGCCCTGTTTTCGTAGTGTACATTTGCGCGGACTCGGTTGACAGAGATTCCCCGGCTGAGTTTGACCACAAGATACTGTTGTGAAACCGCATCGCCTGAGTTGATTCGTCATAGATGCCGCCGCCCAATTCAGCCGCGAGATTGCCGACCACCGTACATTGGGTGGCGGTTAGCTGATGCGGTGCCCCTAATTCTCCACTATAAATTCCTGCACCGCGAGAAGCCTTATTCCCGGCGATGATTGCCCCGACCAATATCGTGTTGCCGAAGTCAAATATGGCACCACCAAACTCATTCGCACGATTCAAGGCGAAGACACATTGCACAAATTCACCTCTGTTGCCACTCCACGCATAAATCGAGATGGCTCCGCCATAATGAGCCTGATTATCAACGAACGCAGATCTGACCACGCTTGGTCGGCTGCCTCCAGTGCTTTGCATCGCACCGCCATAGCCGTACAGCGACGCCCGGTTGGAAATGAACAAGCATTCTCGAAATAAGGGCTCGCTGCTCGAGTCATTTGCGATTGCTCCACCGGAGTTCACTGCATAGTTTTCTTGAAATTGACATGTATTAAAATGCGGGTGGCTAAGCTGAATGAGTGCCGCACCTCCCCAACCCTCTGATACATTTTTGCGAAACTGGCAACTTAAGTAAGTAGCCGACTCGCTCAGGAGTAGAAACACGCCCGCTCCATGTTGTCCGGAGTTTTTTTGGAATGTGCAGAACGAAACCGTCGGATCTGCGGTGCGCACAAACATCCCGCCGCCACGCCGGTCATTCGTTGAAGACCCCCTCGCGTTCCCACCTTGAATCGTAAAACCGTCGAGTACGGCCGTCGCGTCAACATTCCGAGCGGTTACGACATGTCGCACGTTGTCCTCATTAAACGTACACAACTCACCGCAAAGACTCTCCGCCAAATCCGTACACCATCCCCTCCAGCCCTCTGGATATTGGAGGCCGTTGCTACAGCAGCTTGGATCTGCCGCGCACACCGCGGCTGAACACGTCGAGTCGTCGCATCCAGCCTCGTTTACTCTGTCAAAGCAACAGTCACTGAGTTCATAAGATCCGTCGTTGCCCAACGCGTCCCCGCTAAGAACTGACTCCAGAGAGTTCGGAGATCGCAGATCTGGGTCCGGCTCACCAAAACCCGCATGGCCGCCCAACACCGAAAGCTCCGATCGCAGGGAAAACGTCGCGAAGTGATTCAACGGATCAGTCGTTGGAACATAATGCCCTTCAGCCACGCGAATCTCAGTCACGTCAAGATTGCTTAGCGCCGCAATCAGTGCTGGCTGCAGGTCAGTGAAGGCATTCTCCCAAGACGCCCCTGTTCCAGTCCCCGGTGCATCCGGATCAACGTACCAAGTAACTTGCGCCGATGTCGGCACAACCAACCCAAGCCAGGTGCTGATGAATAGTCCGTGAACGAAGAATCGTGCTCGGTTCAATTGTGGGCCCCAAAACGAAATGTAGAGTAGATGAATGGCTCAACTCCATGCTAGCGAAAGCCGATGCGGTGATCTACCCCCAACTCGTCGCTCGTCGCCGCTTATCGCGATCAAGATTAGGCCGACATTTCCCATTTGGCCTTGCTCGGATACGCCGCCGGGCCGTGTTCGTTGATCCTATGGTGTCCCTGTCCGTTGCGCCTACCCATTTTCGAATGCTTTCTGATCTTTCGGGCTGAATCTGTTCTTTCCTTGTGTGCCAATGGGGCTTTTCGGCCCCGTTTTTCGTGAGGGGCGCATGGCATCTCCCTGTGGTATCACGACGGGAGCCATTTTGTGGGGCTTGTCGGGTCATCATGACGGCACCATGCATGGCACGGTACGCAAACGTTGGATACGTTTCAGGATAGCGACGAACAGCTTTCGCGGAACCGCCACCTCCGCCAGTTGAAACGTCACGTACTTCGAGTGACGCACCACCTTCGCCCCGATCTTGATCAGCTTTTCCCGCAGGGTCGTCAGTGTCCAGTGCCCTACGCGCGGCGGCAGCGCCAGCCGCCGCAGGAAGTTTCCGATGTTGTACGCCAAAGCGAACAACTGTAATCGCACTTGGTTGTCCACGAAGTCGTGGCAAGATAGCTTCGTCCACTTGATCGCGTTCTTACCCTCCTTGATCCACTGCTCCGCCGTACCACGCTGGTTGTAGAACCAGACCACGCTGGCTGCCCCGCCGCCCATATTGGTGACGATGAAGCCAACGCGGGGGAACAGCTCACCCTGGTGCCACTCGACCTTGCCCACCACGCGACGGGGTTGGTCCCAACTGGCGGCCTGATACATAAAGTCGTGATAGCGCACCACGGGCTTCTTCGGCGGGCGGCCCACCGGGCGGGTCAACAAGTGCTCGATCTGCCGCCCCAGCACTGCATTCGATTTCAACCGAATCGCATACCCATAGTTCTCGCCTTCAAGGAAAGAGTACAACTCCGGGATAGCGAACGCCGCATCGCCCCGGAAGAACTTGCGGATGTCCTGATCGCGGTATCGGGCCACCACCGGCTCCAACATCGAACGCCAATCATCTGCGCTGGACACGTTCCCGTTCCGTAGCAACGCCCGCTCCATGTCGCCCATGTGGTTGAACAGGAACAGCGGGCGGTAGCAGGTGCATTCAAAGTGTCCGTTGTACGCCGAGCCTTCCTGTCTTCCGTGGGTCTCGCTCACCGAACTGTCCAGGTCGAGAATCAACTTGTTCAGGGTGCGTCGGTGGTGAACTCGATCAATCCACACACCCGGCAAGTTCATCAGCGCCTGGCGGTTTTCTTGGGCTGTCAGAATCTCCGTCTCGAAGCGGCCCATCTGACTTGTCGATGCGGCTTGTCGTTGCTTGGCCCGACCCCCGACTACGTAACGCATGGCTGGATCAACAGCGAGTCGTTCCGCATCATTCGTATCTTCGTAGCCTGCCAGACGGCCGTATACCGATTGCCGCAGCAACCCTGCCAACTCATGCTGAGTGTTCTTGCCGTGCCGAGAATCACGGAACATGTCGTCCGCCGTCTCCGTCAGTCCCAGCGCTTCATCGAGTTCGCGATACGCGATCAATCCCGCATCAGAAGTGATAGCTGCGCCATGAAATTCCAGCTTGATCTGGCGGTCAAAATCGACCCGCAACGCCTCCTTGCGTGCTTCACCCATTGGATTCTCCGGATTTCAGCGGCATGAGGTTCGTTTGCACCTATATTCATAGTGGTAATCCGCACTTCATTTTAGGCCGTGGTAAATGTCATCTGGGAAATCCGGGTTCAAATAAGAAGAGCTGCTTTGCATTCCCTCGTATCCGCGTAAACAAGAATCGCGTAAACAAGAATCGTAGGTCCTGGCTGTCATTCCCGCGCACGCAGGAATGACTGGAAAGCGCGAAAGCAAATCGTAGGGTGCGCTAATCAAGCCCCACCCACACAAAATCCTGCTACAATCCACTCCGCATGAAGTAGTCATACACAGTGAGCCTGCGCCCATCGAACTCGGAGCAAGCAAGTGGCCGACGCCTCATCAGACCCCACGCAGAACGACACCGACGCCAGCCAATCATACGCCGGCTTCGATGTCTACTGCCACGAATGCGGCTACAACCTGCGAGGCATAGAAACCACCCGCTGCCCAGAATGCGGAAAAGAATCGCCAGCCCTCCAAAACGCCGACCCGCGCATCCCCTGGATTCATCGTAAAAGCATCGGCAGCGTTCGCGCATTCTTAAAGACGGTGCTGTTCGCAACCTTCAGCCCGCGCAAACTCTCCGAAGACGTTTACCTGCAAATCGATTTTCGCGACGCACAAAGGTTTCGCTGGTGGACAATTGGCGTGGCGATGTTTTGGGTGGTCACATCCACAGTTCTTTTCTTCGCTGCGGGCCCATATGACCTTTACCTCGGCCACATAGTCAACGATCTTTATCAGATGGTTTGGCCATGCGTCGTCGCGAATATACTGATCCTGCTGTACATGATTCTCGCAACCGGCGTGCCGAGCCTGTTCTTCGACTATCGCGACATACCGGTCAATCTTCGCAACAACGCAATAGCACTGAGTTACTACTGCATCGCACCACTGACATGGTGGCCTCTCCCGGTTGTCGTCTCAATTCTCATTTTTAGAGAGGCTCCGATTGACATTAGAAACAGATGGATAGCGATTCCGCTAACAACGATAGCCGTCATTGCGCCAGCAACACCGGCTATTCTCTGGTGCTTTCAGATCTTTCGAATTGCAAGACGAGTGCTGCGCAATCAAACGGGTCGCAAGGCGTGGCTGATGATGGGCATCCCAATTCTCTGGATGCTGGCAGGCGTATTGGTCTTGGTTTTGATTCCGTTGGCAGTATTCTACACTTGGGTGCTAATTGACGTCCTGTCTTAATACAAGTCGCAGCAATCACTTCGTACGACCGGGTCGATCTCCGTCCAAGAAGAACACAACGTCGATAAAGTCATGTTCAATGGGACTCCTATGTACTCTCACAGAAAAATCCCCGCCATCGTCCACACCGTCACTACCAATGCTGTATAGAATCGGTGATTCATCTCTTGGTAGATAACGAATAGCAACATCCCCCTCGGCAAATGGATCGCGCGGGACGGCATCGAGGTACTCCGGGACTAATTCCGCAAGCGTCTTGGGGCGGTGCCCTCTATCACTTTCGAATAACCGAATCGCAAGTGCGGTCGCAGCCATTCGACGCAGGGCACGGGAACGGAATTCCAATTCAATCGAAGTGTCGAGGTAGGGCATGAAATATATCATTGATCCAGAAAATGGACTAGTCTCGGTTTCCAGTGCGGCTGGAAGCCTTGCGACGGTTTGTGGATATGTGGCCATCGATGCAGCAGACTTGAACGCGCTGAGATGCTCAACACCAATTCGACCGTTGTTAAGAAGTGACGGCCGATAAAGCCAAATCATTGGTTTGGAAACCACGCGTAGGATTCCTCCAGCCCCTCTTTTGTTAATGAAATCGATCGTGCCGAGGAACGCAGCCCTTTCGCCCGCGATAGCTAATTCAATCGATTGAGATGATCTGGATTCATCTAGAAGATCGTTAACAAGCGATTGCACTTGGCTGCGATCTGCATGATTTGATTTGGTGACGTTCGATTCATTCACAATCTGCAAGTCATGCGAAACGTGTTCAATCGCGTTGCATGCCTGTGCAGCCCATGAAGTTGTGGCTAGATGGACTTGGATAAAGGCGTGACCGGTCGCGCGGTCGCGACTCATTTTCTGCAACAGTAACAGTGTCTCTATGGCATCGCGGTCGCGCCTTTCAATGTGGCTTCGGTGCGCCGCGATAGACAATAGAGTTGCGAGTTTTCGGGCAACGCCGAGATTAGGCCAGATACCTCCAAGAATGGGGCTCGCCACCGTATACCCCCAATCAACCTCGCTGCACTGAGCGCCTTGCTTAACCAAATCAATCGCCGCGCCATTCGTCGAAATCAACCGATCAATCTGAGCGGCGTAATCATCATACGCACCATTTGCGATTGCTTGATTCAGTTTGTTAATGTCGAGTCTGGAATTCTTGAATGCGGGCCAAACGAATGCGTTCTCGGCTTTGACGTAATAGGTCGCCCCATTGACATCGTCAGGAATTTGCTCGCTGAAGTCAAAGTCCTTGGCGTACACCGGCTCGCCAGCCGCACGGTACGTTTCAACCAACGAATCCAACCGCTCCCGAGCAGCCGCCGTCGCACCCGCCACCAACCCCACAACAAGCAACACCAACCCCACCGACCCAATAGCGATCCGCTTCGTCCACCAGAATCTTGGCGGGTTGTAACCGGTCATGAGTGTTCTGCCCCGATTCAAAATCGACTCTCCGACGCACAACTGCCAAGAACCAACGTCAATCCCAAACGCTCCCTCACCCATAAACAACTACGGATTTGAACGCGGCCGATCACCGTCTAGGAAGAAAAGTAAATCAAATCCACTATGGCTCGCATTATCGCTTTCACGCGGACCGTATCGGCCACCATCGTCGACACCGTCCGGGCCGACACAATAAAGGACGGGTGACGCTGCCCTTGGATTAAATTGAACGGGATTGCCTCCTTCGGCAAATGGGTCGCTCGGAATAACGCCAAAGTAGCTGGGAACCAGCTCCTCTAGCGTCTCGGGACGATGGCCATGGTCCAGTTCAAACATACGAATCGCGAGCGCGAGCGCAGCCATACGACGCTTTGCAATTCGCGTGTATTCCACTGTCATCGTTGCATTGTAGCTTGGGCTGGTAATAAAGTCGGCTAAGAAGCCGCTCAAACCCACCCAATCCCTTGGCCCCGTTTTCTTATTAAGTTCTGACGAGACTCTCGGATATTGAGTGCAACGAGATACTTCAATCACCTGATCAACATATTGCAAGATTCGCCTGCAGTGCGAAACGATAATAGGTCGTATCATCAATGCGTAGGACCTCGGTGCCGTTGAGAAGATTGGATTCATCGGCTTCCCATCGCGCAAGGCCTGGTAGATGTCCAGGAAAATAACCCGTTCACCTATCAGTGCCGCATGAAATGAGTCTCTAAACGCGACTTCATTTGATAGTTCAAGAATGATTTGTCGCATTCGATTTCGACAGTGCAAACCATCGTCAACCCAACCGCCTACTAGCATCTTTGATCCGATATTCTCGACCCAAACACAACCTAACCCCGAGATAGATGTGGTAACCAAATGGTCAAGCAAGCTGCCCGACATCGAAGTTCGTTGCTTAGCAATGCGAACCTGCGCATAAAGCAAGTCGAGCATGTCGCAATCGCGTCGCTTGGAATGAAAGGCTCCCATTGCCGTGCTAAGCAGTTGGCCGAGACGGCGTGCGGCCAATGGATCTCCCATACCAGTTGGCGCAAGCGGGTTGGTGAACGTGTCTTGCCACGCCACACGATCACAATTTGCCCCCTTCTTGAGAAGCTCAATGGTTAGCGCGTTTGTGTTAATGAAACGTTCGATTTCGGCAGCGTATTTTCCCGGTTCTTGAGAATCTGCTGCGCGAATCAGATCATGGACTGAAAGGTCTATCGGAAATGACGCTGGCCAAATGTATGCTTCTTCCGCTTGCCCGTAATACGTCGCGGCGTTTTCATCGTCGGGAATGCCCTTGAATACTTCGAGGTCTTCTGCGAACACCGGCTCGCCTGCTGCTCGGTACGACGCTATGAGATGATCGAGGCGGCGCTGGGCGAAGATCGTGGCGGTGCCCCACAGCGCGAGGATCAAAACCATCAGCCCGAGCGAACACCACGCTACGCGCTTCGTCCATTTGAAGCGCGGCGGGTTGTAGTCGTTTTGAATGGAATCGAAAGCGGTCACGTCGTCGTATATGTTACGACCGACGTGACCGTGTTGAAATACTGAGGATCAAGATCGATGCGGAAAATCGCACCGTGAGCATTACAGTTGGTTTGCTAATCACCGGTCACAAACGGGCCACCAATCAACTCATGCACTTCGATCGGAGCCCGGACCACGATCATGCGGTTCCAGGCGCGAATCGTATTCTTGCCGCCACCGGTTTTTGCCCAGTCGTCCGGTTCTACGGTGTTGCGAATCAACTCGACGATATCGTCCATGCGTTCTTCCAGTGACTTGCCCTCTTCGTCTTCGCCTTCCGAGTCGCCGCTATCGCTAAACGGGGGTTGAGATCCGAATCCACCACCACCGCCAATACCGCCACCTCCGCCACCGATTCCGCCACTGGCACCTCCACCACCACCGATTCCGCCGCCACCGCCACCGATGCCACCACCACCCCCGCCGATTCCGCCACCGCCACCACCTCCAGCACCGCCGCCTCCGCCACCACCGGTGACGTCAATGCGTGGCCCCTTAAAGTCTGGCACCTGGAAGATCAAGTCGCTCACATCGTAAGCGCGCACATACAACTTGCGGTTAAAATCGGAACGAGTCGAAATCTTGATCGTGTTGCCTTCGCCACGAAAGCTTAGTTCGCTGTCGTAGGAGACCTGATTCAATACCTCACCGAGAATCTGCCCGACGCGAGCATCGCGAAACTTCAACGTGACTGGTGTGTCCGCATCGATACCCTGCGCTTCGAGCGCCCGCCACACCACGATGACATTGGTACGCGGCCCCTCTTCTCGCAACCATTCAATCACCGAGTCCAACGGCACGTCATCCCAATCGATAGACTCGACGCGCTTGTTCAATGTTGCGACGGCAGGAGCGACACGACGCGATGTTGACCGCGTACCATCCATGTTTCTTCGCGCACCCGGGAGCATCGGATTGTTCACCGAATAGCGATTCGGCGTCGCAGCTTTCTGTCCAGCTTTGGCCCCACCATCGTCTGACTTTCCAGAAGTCGAGGAACCTGTCTGCGCGACCGCAGGATTCGAGCCGGCTAACATCATCGAAACCGCCATCGTCGTTACTGAGGTGATCTTCATAGATCGACGCATGTCATTTTCTCCAAATGAGACGAAGGACATTCATTGTATGCGCGACGGACCGAACCACATCTATCCTGCGCGGGCTTTTGAATCGAGAGAGACCATTGCTACTATAGATCATAGTAATTCATCGGCGATTGGCGGGCAACAATTGAATCCTGAAATCCCACATGAATTAAAAATACCGACTCGACATTTCAGAGACACTTAATAAGGAGTCGGCTACTTAACAATTCCGGGTGGGCCCACGACGTTTTCAGTATTGAGGCAACTAATCGATGCAGTCGGGCGGCAACATTCACCCGATGGCGGCTGGCTGGCGAGTGGATCTCGTCTTGACATGCCGAGTCAGACTGGCCAGAATCGGTGGGCAGTCGGGCGAACCCCAGATCCATTTGGAACGGCGATCAAAGCTGCATGCAATACCAAGTGGGCCACCCATGACGACAAGCTGGTTTCGCCCGAAAAAATCGCTGGATTCGCACTTGAAAGTGTCGGTAGGACGAAGAAGAATCGCCAGGTGATTTGGGCGGCGGACCGTGTGAATCAAGTGTGGTTGGTATTCCGACTGTCGTTTGAAGCGAAACTGAACAGAGAGCGTCGAATTCTGCCCTCGAACCGAAGCTGACTCGACCCGAAAAAGCGGGATTCTGCGTGATTTCAGACTTATTTTGACCCACTTTACTGGTCCAACCCCCATGGATCGGTAACCCCCAAGGCCCGGCCCACCCCGCCGGGCCTAATTTTTTCGCTCTATGGCCGCACGTTCTTTCGAGGCAGAACCAGGTATTGCCTCAGAATATGCGGTTGCCATGTGATTACGATTGATTGAGAAGGGCAAACTATCCGTTGAAGACTTGGGCGGAGACGACTAATATCCACTGTAGGAATTGCGACGTTTATTGCCTTGGATCGACCATGCAGTTCATCCAAGTGAATTGAAAGGTTTAACTATGGGTATCTCATTAAGTTCATCTGCCGCACGGGAAGTCAACACGATCGTCTCGCAGCAGTTGGATCGCCTCAAGACCGAAAACACAGAATCCGAAAAACCGGTCGAAGAGTTGTTTTTGCGCGTCGGTGTAAAGGGTGGAGGGTGCAGCGGTTTCAACTATACGCTCGACCTGACGGATCAAAGCAACTCAGAAGATGAAGTCTTTGAATACGAAGGCATCAAGATCGTCTGCGACCCGCGCAGCTATCTGTACCTCAACGGCGTCGCCATCGACTTTCGAGATGAAATGATGGGTCGCGGTTTCGTCTTCACCAATCCAAACGCGACGAGCACATGCGGTTGCGGCAGCAGCTTCACGCCGTAGCCGATCCAATCGGATGTGATTTGCGTCCAACCAATCGAACAACCGACACGCTTCCTGCAATCGCGGCGAAGCGTGTTTTTCTTGCGCTTGCTTTGAACTTTTTCCGACGCAGGGACGCACTGCTCACAGAACAGTGGCACGACTATCGATATCTTCAATCGCGGGATTGCTGCGTTATAATTTGCGGGGTGGAACTTTCAGCGAAGCGGTGCGGCTTGGGACGACGGAACCATCTGGGGCGACGTAGCGCACCAGCACTTCGATGTCACGGTTGAACAGGTCGGTATTTTCCCAGTTGATGGACGGCTGATATCCGTGACCGAGTTTGGTTGGGTTGCGCTCGGCGAGGTCGGAAGTGTTCTCGCGCCATTCGTAGGCCAGCACACGGCTGGTCTGCAACCCATCGACCGTTTCTATCGTGAAAATCTGCACTTCGATGTGACCAGCCGCGAGGGCACCGCGCTCGGTGGATGACGATATCAAATACAGGATAAACGTGAATCCCTCGATGTTGCGATCGCCGGCTTCGTCATAGCTGCGCCACATGTTGGGGGGATAGAAGCACACAACCTTGTAGATGTCGGTCGTCTTGGCGTTTGCACCGGATTGATTAAACGACCATACCGGATCATTGCAGCCGCTCAAACTTATGCATAGACCCAGGCCTGCGCAAACACTCAGCCCCGCTCCCGCACACAGTGCCGCACCAAGACTAAAACACCCCCTTACCACGCTCCGCAACTTGGACAAACTATTGAACCTCCACCATTTCAAGGACCAGCGGTTCATGCGGATTCGACGGCTTCGCCGCCGACGTTCGCGCCTGATGTGTGGCATGATGCGTCGGTACGTTTCGATTCAGCGGCACCGTTTGGTTCGAAGAGGTAACCGGCGACATCAACTGCATCGCCGGAGTCATGCTTGGGTTACTCTGGTTCCCGAGAATTTGTCCCCCGACATACTGGCCTCCATCATAAGACGCATCCTGCATCGACGCGGTTGAGGCTGCCGGCATGTACGATGCTTGCCTTGTTGACATCGATGCCGTCATGCCTGGGCGCGGTGGGCCATAAACGGCTGCCGTTTTCTGATTGATGTTCTTCGGCGTCACCGGACGCGTGGGGCCATATGTGTTCGGTCGTGGCCGAATGACCGGTGTCGGTCTGGAATTTTGAATCGGCATCGAATCTGGCGAAAACGCATCGGGCGATTCGATTTCGCGATACGGCGGAACATCCTGAAGCGTTTCGTCATCGGGCAGAATTCGCAAACCCTGCATCAACTTGTTGCGGGTGATGCGTTTGGGCATGAACCCGCTCTGATCGCGGAGACGTTGTGACTGCTCAAACGCTTCCATTTCATTGCGAACGACATTGACTGTCAACAAGATCAGCAATTCCGTACGTCGTCGCGTGCTGCTCGTCGCGCGGAACAGATTGCCCACGCCCGGAAGGTCACCCAATATAGGAACTTTCGTCTCGCGTTCGTCTTCCTGCGTCTGGATCAAACCACCGATGACGATGGTCTCGCCGTCCTTGACGGTCACGGTTGTTTCTGCGGAACGATTGGTAAACGTCGGAGCGCTGAGGCCTTCGGAAATCTGCACGTTGCTACCGGTATTAAGGGACGAAATTTCCGGCTTGATCTCCATGTTCACATAACCGTCCGGATTAATATGCGGGGTCACGTCAACAATGATACCGACATCTTCATAGTCAACCTGAGAGTTGACCTGTCCATTGTCTGTCACCTGCGACCCGCGAAGAAATGGCACCTGGTCACCGATGGTGATGTTTCCTTCCTGATTGTTCGACACGACAATCGTCGGAGCGCTGAGCACTTCCAGGCTGCCGTCAGACTGCAACGCACGCAGCAGGAAGTTAAAGTCAGCCCCCGTAATCGCAAACGTAAATCCGCCGAACGAACCCGCCGAGCCAGCCGCTCCGACATCCGTTCCGCCCACGAAGTCGAAATTCCTGCCATTGACGATGCCATTGGCACCGATCGTCGCATTCTTGCTGAAAGACAAGTCCTGCAGCGCAAACTCCATGCCGAACTCGAGCGAATCATCGAGGGCAACTTCGGCGATGAGTACTTCGATGACCACCTGGGGTGGCGGCCTATCAACCGAATACAACATTTCCATCGTCCGCTGATAGTATCGCGGGCTGACACCGAGCAGTACCGTGTTGCTGTCTTCATCTGCGACAACCGTCACATGCCGCTCGGCACGACGCAAGACTGCCGTCTCGTCATCGAGATCGCCAAGCAGTTCATTCTCTGCGTCAAAGTATTCCTTCAGCGCCGTGACGATATCCGTCGCCGGCACATACTTGGCTTCGTAAACGTGGCGAATGCGTTCGTCGACATCCTGACCGTCGAGTTGGCGAATCAAATCTTCGACCATGTTCAGGTCGGTCTCTGCGCCGGCTGCAATCACCGAATTCGTTCGGCGGTTGGCTGTGAATTTCAAACGTTGGCCGGGCACGCGAGCTTCGCCTGTACCTGATGCGGCTGTTGCTGTAGCCCCGCCGACCTCCAGGCGCGTTTCTGGACCGTCGCCCGACGAATCTTCCTCAAACAGCGTCGTCAATACATCGACGACTTCTTCGGCATCGGCGTTGGCCAGCGGAAACATTCGAATCTCGTTTAGAATCGGATTGATCCGATCGATCGACTGAATCATACTTTCGAGCATTTCCATGCTGGCTGCTGGGGCCATCACGAACAGCGAGTTGGTCCGCTCATCCGGTTCAATCGTAATATCCTGCCGCATGAGCGTGCGGAGTTTCTGTTGACCGTCGGGGAAGGTTTCGATGAATTTGAGAATGACGGCTTTCTCATCGTTGCCCTGGGCTTGATCGCCGCCGTAGATCGTGCTGGTCAACGTCTCAGCCAGTTCGGTAGCATAAGCCCGCTTTAGGGTGATGACCCGAAGCATCATCTCAGGACCGGGAATGGACGTGTCCATCTTTGTGATGACGTCGGCGATGTTGGCCATTTCCGAACTGGACGCCCAAACGATCAACGAATTCGTGCGGGTATCTGGCTCAATGGCGATGACGTCGGCGCGGCCTTCGCTGTTATCACCCTGCGACTTGAACAACGCATCCAATGACTCTGCGGTCGGTTCAGCTTTGGCTTGCTTGAGCGGGAAGATTTGCACCTGGCGGCTGATGGATGATCGAACATCGAGCAACGAAAGCAGATGCGACACAGTGCTGTGATCTTCCGACGATGCACTGCACACGATGCTGTTGGTGGATTCGTCGGCCATCACGAATACGGGAGTCCGTTCGCCATCGGCACCTTCTTCACGGCCTTCGAAGATGTTCTTGATTTTTGCTGCTAGCTTGACGGCCGACGCCTCGTTCAATTGATAAACTTTGATCGCTGACTTCGCCGACACCGGCACGTCCAATGATTCAAGCATTTCGGTCGAACGCTTAATCGCATCGCGCGACCCGGTCATGATCAGCGTGCTGCTCATAGAGTCGGGCACGATCGTCGGCGCTTTGAAGTCGCCGTCAGAATTTGCTTCCATGCCTTCAAATAACGTGTCCATCATCCCGCCCAATTTGACGGGATCGGCATTTTTAAGTTTGAAGATGCGCGTGTCGGCATTGACCAGTGGTGCACGATCGGTGTCCATTTGCGAAATGAGCTTGTCGATGATGCTCAGGTTGGTCTTGGATGCACTCGCGATGACCGCATTGGAACGCGAGTCAGCCACCAGCGACACCTTTTGCCGCTGCTCGACAATGTCGTTCTCCGCACCGACCGCGCCAAGATACAAACCTTCCTCGAATAACTCGGTGATCTTTTCTGCGACATTTTCGGCTTGAGCGTTTTCCAACGCAAACACGCGGATGACGCCTTCCGGATCGAGCTCGACGTCGAGCTTCTTGATCAACTTGACCATCTCATCGAAGTTGTCCTTCGACGACGCAACCAAAATCGTGTTGGTCACCGGTTCGGTGGCGATGGCCACTCGGTCCGACGGGTTTTCATTCTGCCCTTCAGCCAGCCGCTGTTGTGAACGTTCCTCGAACAACTGCTGAAGCATGTCGCCGATCTGCGTGGCGTCGTTGTTGGCCAATTCCAGCAGGCGAATTTCTGCGATCGGTGCGAGCGGCTGCGATTCCAACTGCTCGACGAGTCGCTTGATCTCGTCGAAGTCGTCTGGACCCGACGCGATCACCAGCGAGTTGCTGCGCTGGTCAGCCACCACCACGGGCGAATCCTGCGGGATATCAGCCTCTCCGCGAAGCTCGGCTTTTCGTTGCCAGAGTTCGTCGATCTTGGTTTTCAAATCACCAGCCGACGCCACCGTGCAATTCAGAATGCGGATTTGATCGCTGAATCGTTCGGGTGCGCCATCGAGCGTTTCGACGATCGCTTTGATCTCGTTGAAGTTGGGTTCGGTCGCCGAAAGGATCAGCGAGTTCGAGCGGATGTCGGTCGAAAGGAAAATCTTTTCCTTGGCCAGGGCGGCTTCTCCGAGTTCGAGTTTCTCCATGTTCTCGATGCGCTTTTCCCATAAGTCTTCGACGATTTTGCCGATGCGGGTCGCGTCAGTATTTGTCATGGTGATCAAGCGGATCGGGTATTTGATTTCCGACATGGGAACGTCGAGTTTCTGAATCAAGCCATCGACCAACACGAGTTGTTCGGTGCGACCCGCCACCACCAGCGTGTTCGTTCGCGCGTCGGCTGATATCGCAATGTTGTAGACCAGCGAGCGCCCAACCGGATTGGTCGGGACGGCATCGGTTGATTCGCTGCCAGGGGCTGGCTTGGGCAGGTCCTTGCCCGATTCAAACATCTCTTCAAGCAATTCCTTCGCACCGGTCGCGTCGGCATGGGCCAACGGATACACGCGAATGTTCTGCTCTTCTGCAAGCGGTACACTGTCAAGCAATCTGATCAATTCACCCAACGGCTCGATGTTTTCCTCGGCCGTCGCGCAGATGATGGCCTGCGATTCTTCGTCGGCGATCAGTTTGATCTGACGCTCAAGATTGAGCACCGGAAGTTCGACCTGCGTACCGTCGGGAGAAGCTTTGATCATCCGCAACCGGCGAATGGTTTCCTTCAACGTGTCGGAAGTTTCTGCCGTCTTGAGCAGGCTGTCGAGCACATCGACCATGCCGGCGGCTTTGCTGTTGAGAAGGGGGAAGTGAACTAGCGTCAGATCGCCAAAACCCTTCATCGGTTCGACGTCAAGCCGATTGATCAACTCCTGAATCTTGTCGTGTTCGGTCTTCGGTGCGATCACAAAAAGCGAATTGCTGGCATCCAGCGGCGTGATCGTGATTTTGCTTGCCGGGTCTTCGCCCTGTCGTTGACGCAAGGCATTAACGAGTTCCTCCAACTTCGGAGCGGCTTCTATCGCCTTGATGTGCTTGAGGGCGTACGTTTCCGAATCGAAGTCAGGCAAGCCGGAGTCCTGCTCATCCAACTGCTTGACCATTATTTCAATCTGCTCGAGCGATGATTCCGGACCGGTGACCAGCAGGATATTGCTCGCGATGGTCTGAACGGAAATATCTTCGTCAGGTCGGGGCGACGGGCCGAGTAATTTTGAGGCAGCTTGCTGCACGACAGATGCGATGTTTTGTGCGTTCTTGCTCTGCAACTTGATGACGCGATATCCCTGCGGTTGATACTCGCCATCGAGTCGGTTCATCAACTCTTCGACGATCTCCAGGTCGCCTTCGACTGCCGTAATAACCACGTTGTCACCAACGACTTCGACTTTAATATCCGCACCGCTCAAGTTGAGATCGACCGGTTCCATCGGCGCACGATCACTCGCGCGGTCGTCATCGGCTTCGTTGGGATTGGCATTCTCATCGCGCGCATCGTTTTCATTGCGCTCACTGTCGTCGGCTTGTCGGCGCGTCGTTGTACGCCGCCCACGGTCCGCATCGTCGTCAACCTGCTGAGCCGACACTGATGGAGGCATCAGAACCATCCCGGCAAGAACCCACCCCAAAATCGATTGCTTCAACATCGTTTCAACCCTCTATGAATCTGCACCGCAGCGCGATCCGGCAACCTCCGTGTCGCCAAACTCACATGCGATACTGACTTGTGATTTCAAACCATCTTCGCCGGCTAAGGTTGCAACACAACCCCAGCCCCCTCGCAGGTGCGAATTGATTATCCGAATGTCTGACAAATACTTAGCGTCGCCGTCCACGCCTCTGCGAACGCCCTGAACCTTGTGAGTTATTCTGCTCGATCATGCCTTCAATGACACGCTTAAAATCTTCAGGATCCATTTTGTCCGGCGTCAGGATCAGCGTCTTCTTCCCGCCTGCCGGTCCTTGCTGCTGAATCTGAGCGATGATGACTTCTGCCAACTCCAACTCCTTGGCGTCACCGGCGATCAACAGCGAATTGCTCGACGTGATCGGTTCGACCGAAAGACTGCCGCCACCGCGCCCGCCTCGACCGCGTCCACGGCCTCCCTGACCGGACTGGCCACGAGGCTGCATCGCGGCTGCCAGTGTTGTCTCGAGGGTTGAAGCGATGTCGTCTGCCCGAAATGCCGACGAAAGCTGGATCAATTTGACGCGCTCGCCATCGGCTTCTTCAGAGTCAAGCTGGTGGGCCAGTCGTTCAATCTGGGCAAAGTCGCCTGGGTTAGCCCGCACGATCAGCGAGTTGGTCACATCGTTGGCGACGATCACCGGCGTCATAGCCGACCCGCTGCTGCCGCGCCGATTTCGATTGCCACCGCGATTGGCGTTTTCGACAAAAAGCTGTGAAAGGGTCGGTTCGACTTCGCTGGCCACCGCCCGTTCAAGTTTGATGATCTGCGGGCCCGACTCGGCTTCGGTTTCAACATCGATCTTTTCGATCAAGGTAGCCACTCGGCCAAGTCCGTCTTCATCACCGGTGACCACCAACGTGTTGTTTGAATCAACGATGCTGACGCGAATGTTGCCAAGCAGTTCGTCACCACCGCCACGCCGCCCGCGATTGTTGCCCGGCTTGCGCAGGTAATCCTCGATGATCGCCTGCATCTCGTCGGCATTGGTGTATTCGAGCGTGAATATCCGCACCGATCGATCGGAATCGTCCGGCAGCACGTCAAGCTGTTCGATGACCGCGTTGATTTCGGCGAATTCTTCCGGGCTGGCTTTGATCAGGATGGCATCCGAACCGGAAGGTGCGGTGACGCTGATCGTCTCCTGCCCGCGCACGTTACGCCCGCGCTGCACGAAGATTTCTTTAAGCCCTCGGGCGACTTCACCGGCGTCGGCATACTTGATCTGCACAACCTTCACGTCGCGCGAACCGGTTCCTTTTTGATCATAGTCTTCCAGGAACTTTTCTATTTCGCTGATATGCTGCGGCGAGCCAGCCACCACCACGGCATTGGAACCCCATGCCGGAACCACTTTGATTTCATCGCGCGGATTGGCCCGTCGTGTCGATCGCCCTTGCCCGAACAGTTGCGTCAACGCCTGCGAAGTAGAACCCGCGTCGGCAAATTCGAGATTGAATGACTTAACCTCCCGCTCATATTTCTGTGGGACGTCCAGCGTTTCGACCAAATCCTTCACCGCAGCCAACTCCGACTCATTGGCGAAGACCAGCAGTGAATTCGTCCCCGGATCGGGCACAATCGCCAAACCCTGATCATCGCGGCGACGACGACGCGTGCGATCCATGATTTGCGAAAGCTTGTCGGCGAGTTCCTCCGCGTTGGCTTCCTTGAGACTGATGACGTGCGTAACACGCTGAACCGTAGACTCGGTGTCCACCATCGCGATCATCTCGGCGACCCGTTCATGATTCTCCGCAGAGGCGCTGACGACCAAGCTGCTCGTCCCCGAAATATAGTTGGCTTTTATCTCGTCCTGCGGCTTGGCTCCGCGCGGCGCTTTGAAGGTGTCCTGGACAGCCCGGACTGCCGAGTTCGGTTCAACGAATTTCAGCGCATAGACCCGAACGTCGATTCCCGTTTGCGTGTCCGGCTTTTTGTCGAGTTCCTGAATCAGCGGTACCAGTTCTTCGTAGTCCTTTTGTGACGAAGCGATGAGCAACACGTTTTGTTCATCGTCCGCGACCACGTTGATGGTTCCACTGGGTCCGGCTTTCCTACCACGCAGCGACTTGTTGATGATCTCGGCGATGTTTGAGGCCCGCGCTTCTTTCATCGCGTAAATCTTCTGGACCGGCGCCGAAGGACCACCGGCAAATTCATCCAACTTCTTGATGACTTCCGCGTCGATCTTGTCGAGTTGGCTGACCGTACCGCGAATAATCACGGTATTCGTCGAAGCGTTCGCCTCTGCTTTGGGAGGTTCCAATCCGTCGGATTGCTGACCGCCGTAAAGCCGATTGATTGTCTGAGCGATTTCGCCGGCGCTCGAGTCGTTGAGGGCGACGACCTTCGTCTGAATCTCCATCGGAGCAGCAGCTTCGACGTCGATCTCTGCCAGCACCCGCGACACGAACGCGAACGTGATCGGTCCGCCCATGACCACCAGCGAATTGGAGCGCTGGTCGGCTTCTGCGCTGAACGGATCGAGTTTCATTTTGGTATTGGTGGCTCGAAGCTGCTGAAGCAACTTGTTGACCATGTTGTTCATTTGTTCCAGCACCTGCGGCGCTTTGGCGTACTGGAGCTTGAAGACTTTGATATCCAAACCGGTTTGCGGTACGTCGATTTCTGCAACCTGGGCTTGAATTTCGACGTGCAGGCTTTCCGGGGCGCGAACGAAAATCTTTCCGCTGCTGGAGTCGGCGATGAATTCGATCTGAGCGTTGGCAGATTTGGATCGACCTTTGCCCTTACCGACTCCGTAAATCGCCTCAAGCGTTGCGGCGACGGTTTCAGCATCGCCATTGAGTACATCGATGGTCAACAGGTTGCCAACGTCCTGTTTGATGTCGAGCTTCGCAATTGCCTCACTGATTTTGTCATACGCACTGGCCTTTGCCCGGGCGAATACCGTGTTGTTGGCGACGTCGGCTGTAAAGATCGCCTCGATGTTGTCGGGGTGATAGTCGCTTAAGTTTCCGCTTCCCTGGTTCCCGCGACCACTTCCCGAATCGAATAGCTTATCCAGCAATGTGACCACCGCTTCCGCGTCGGCATGGGCCAATCGGAACTCCCACGTTTCGATCGGTTCGGGGGCTTGCTCTTCGATCTTCTGGATGATTTCTTCAGCCACCTCCAAGATGCGCTTGGGTGCCCGCACCATGATCGTATTGGTCACGTCGTTGCTGGCGATGGTGATGGTTTCGGTGGAACTAATCATTCCACCGTCAGCCCCCATCAGGCTTTGAAGGGCCATCGCTTCGCGCATTTGATCGGCTGCCGCAGCCGCGGCGTTGTTATTGTTTTGATTGCGACCGCGCTGCGGCTGACGGTTGGGTCTCCGCGTTTGTTGCTGCTGATCAAGACCGAATATCTGCTTTAGCTGGGTCTCAACGTCGGACGCAAGCTGGTTGGTAATCTTGAAGAACTTGTACCCACTGTCGGAATCGCCCTTCCGGTCGATCGTCGCGACCAGTTCTTCGATGGCTGGATAGAGTTCGGTGGGGGCTTTGATGATGATCGCGTTGAGTGCGGGATATGGAAAGACATTGATACCGCTTGGTGTCGTGCCCTTTTCGCTGCTCTCGTCGTCATCATCCTCTTCTTCGCCACGACCGCGACGGCGATCATCCTTGCCGTCGCTTTCTCCACCGCTGGCTTCATTCTGCTTTTGCATCTGCTGCAATTGCTGCTGCATCTGTTTTTGCATCTGCTGCTGCATTTGCTGCATTTGGCGTTGAGCGTTGTTGTTTCCTCGCGCTTGCGGATTGGCTCGGGCTTGCTGCTGCGCCCGGTTGCTCGCGTTGAACATTGATTCAAGCACCTGCGCCGCAACGTTCGGATCAACGTGCTGCAATTGCCACACGCGAATATCAGGAAGCTGCGGAAGTTTTTCGAGTTCCTTCTCGATCTCCTTGATCGCATACTCGACTTCGCTGACGTCCTTCGCGACGCCCTCGACCTGAATCGAATTCGTGATGGGATCTACAATGATCCGCACCTTCGGTTTACTCTTGCCTTTTGACGAATCATCGTTGGCTGCCTTCGTACTGGTGGCTTCTTTCTTTTCAGCTTCGGTATCTTCTTCTTCGGCGCGATCTGATTCCATTCGCTCCTTGAGCATGCGATTGACCGCTTCGATCTGCGCGGCAGTGGGTGCGCCATCGTCTGTCGATTCGGCATCGTCTGTCGAGTCTGCATCGTTATCTTCGTCGGGAGGCGTTTGTCCGATGGCCGTTAATCCCAGCGCATCGATCTGGCGAAACATCGACGACGGCAAAACACACTGACTATCGTCACTGTCTGCCGTCAGCACTTTCAGTTTGGATCCATTCTTCTGCGTATCCAAGCCAACCACTTCAACGTCCAGATTGCCGAGTCGTTCGAGCAGCATCGCCGTGACCAGACTGGCTGGCTTGCCTTTGACCGAGGTCAACGACCGTTTGGTCTCGCCTTCCTTGCCCGGCAGATCGATGTATTCCTCGACGAGCTTCTTGATCTTGGGCAAGTCCTCTGCAAGGTTGCGACTCTTGACGATGAGAATTTGCTGATAGGGAACGTAGTCGATCTTGGGCTTGTCCTTGGACCAGAGCGGATCGATGATTTCTTCGAGCGTGTACATCGCGTCAAACGGATCGGCATACTTGAGCGTGATGATATCGCTGGGTAGATCGGTGTAAATCTCCACCGTTCCCGACTCGTAAATGTCATAAAGCGCATCGATCCTCGCCAGGTCTTGCGCCGACGCCCACACGATCATCTCATTGGTATAGTAATTCGTAATCAGGCTGATGTTCCCGCCACGACGCGGGCCGCCAAAACTGATGTCGCTAAAGAAATCATCATCGCTGCTGGCTTTCTTCGCCGGACTGCCCACGTCGATCACCGTCATGATCTCGTCAGCAAATTCCTCAACATCTTTGGAGGTCATCTTGTAGACCTTCATCTGCTGACCCATGCTGGCATCGCCATCAAGATCGCGAATCCACTTCTCGACTTTGTCCACATCGTCTTCCGGACCCTTGATGACCAGAGCATCACCACCAGGGGCAGCCACCACCGTGATCACGCCCGTGGTCCTTAGTACTGACGACGTGTCAGCACCACCGCGCTTCGCGTTCTTACCACCGCGTTTCTTTGGTGCCACCGCACTGGGCGAAGGTGAGCCGGTAATCATGGCGTTGATCGCCAATGCCATCTGGTCGGCTGGCGATTTGACCAGCGGAACGCGACGAACCACATCTTCACTGCAATTTCCGCTTTGGACTTCGGTAATGAGCGTCTTGAGGTCGTCGATCAGCAATCGCGGACCGGCATAGATAATGCGATTGGTGGCTGTGTCAGCTGTCAAAGTGATGTCGGCTTCCTTCTCCGACGTTTCCGGCAATTCCCCGCTGCGGATGTACGACAGTTTTCGCAGTTGGATGATCGGTTCGACGATATCGACGATGACCTGCGGATCACACTGATCGACGGAGATGAATTCGTGGGTGAAGCTCGGACCTTCGACCTCGGGGCGCAGCAGTTCAATGGCATCTTCGATTTCATCGAACATGACCACCGGGGCAGAGATGAAAATCTTGCGCGTCGTAGCCTGCGGTACAAACATGATTTCGGCGTCACCGCGTGAGGCGACCTTGGTCACCGGTTTGGTTCCGCGGCGTTTGCCTTTGGTTGGCTTGCTGGGGCTTAACGAACTGACAATGCGACTGTTGCTCGGGAAAAACTGCGCCAACGTCTGCGACAACTCGACGACATTGGTACCGGCTTCGAAGTCATACGATCGGATCGCAGTTTCGTCCTCGTTGCTGTCGAACTCTTCAATGAGTTCAGCAATCACTTTCATCTTCTGCGGAGGAGCCGTCACATACAACCGATTGCCAAAGTCAACAAATTGAACCGACGACGAAGATGACGAAACGGTGGCCGTCTTCTTGCCTCGTCGTTTCTTGGTCGCGGGCGCGGGAGCAGAACCGGGTGCACTGACCATCGATTCCAAAATCGGGATGACTTCACTTGCCTCGATGAATTCGAGCACAAACGTCCTGCGAACGACCGCCCCCGACTTGATCGGATCGACATCGACCGCCGTCAAGATGTGCTTCATCATCGCGAGCTGCGTATCGGTCGCGTCGAAAACCATCAACCCTTGCGGCGATTCGAGAAACGAAGGTGTTCCGCCACCCTGCGTCCCGTCGAACTTGGACTGCAGGATGTTAATGGCGTCTGCAATTTCAAGATAGTTCAATGAGAGGATGTCGTACTCGGTTTGAACGTTCAGCTCATTGTCGAGCTTGACGATCATCGGCTTGTATTTTTCGTTCCAATCGGCTTCGTTGCAGAAAACATAAAGCGTGTTGGTCACGTCGTCGGCTTGGAACCGATTGCTCTTGGCCGTGCTGCGCCTCCGGGGCCGCTTCTTGGCGTTCTTCGCTGTCGATCTTGCGGCAGCAGGTGATTCTGTATCCCACTGCGTCAGGATCGCAATCAACGATGACGGTTTGGTGTTCTGAAGTCGATAACTGTAAACGTCGTTGGCATCTTCCTCAGATTCCACATCAAGCTGAGCGATCAGATCACGAGCTTTGGAAACGGTATCCGGCGAGCCGATCAGAACAACCGAATCACCTGCGTTGTCTACCGTACAGGTGATGTCATCGACTTGCTGAGCGCTGAACAGTTCATTGACAAGAGCGACCAACTCGGTCGGGTCGCGATGCTCAAGCTCAACGAAGACGGTCTCGGTGTCGTCAGGCACATCGAACCTTGCGATCAACGCCTTGGCTTCTTCGATCGCTTCATCTTCGCCCTTGAGGATGATGCTGTTCATCGCCGGCCAATCGATCATGGTCAACTCTTCGAGAGAAGCCGCCGAACCCGTTGCAGAGCGACGGTTTCTTGCCGGTGTTTTGCGGCCACGTTTTGACTTTGTTTTTTTCTTGGGTGCGGGCCTGTTGCCGACCTCCGTGGACATCATGGTCTGCACCAGTGTCAACACGTCAGCCGACTTGGCATGCTTGATCTCGACGATGACCGGGGAATACTCCGGATCGTCCGATGGCACATCAACGAATGCCAGGAATTTTTGGACCTCTTCGATTTTCTTGGGCATCGCGTAAATCAAAAGCGTACCCATGTCATCGTTGGGAATGGCCACGATTCCACGAGCTTCGGCTTCAGCGACACTGGGCTGATTACCGCGGCGCTTGGTTGACCGCGCTCCTTTCGGTGCGTCAAATCCATCCACCAACTGCTTCAACGAATCCAATGCCTCGGTCGGAAGCGTATGTTCGATTTCAAGAATGCGGACTTCGCGCGGGTCCGCCGTGTCGCCTTCGAACTTGTCGATTAACTCCAAGTACTTATTGATGTCGCGCACCAGACCAAACACGTTCATCTGGTTCTTGTCGGGGACCTGCGCGATTCGAACGTAGTCGGGCATGAAATCACGATAGGGTTCCAGGTCGGCTACCGATCCTGACTCAGGCGTGTAGACGAGCATCGCCATTTCGTTGTCGCCCAAACCGGCAGCGAGGTACTCTTCGACCGTTGGGTAGATTCGCTCCAATGGAAGCGGACGCACGCCATCTTTAACTGAAACCAACGTCAGCACAGGTGACGACCCAGATTTGTCTAGCCATACCCAATACATGTCATCCGGATGGCGAAACAGCAGCATCTTGATGCGTCCCAATGCCTCTTTGAAGTTCATCACTTCCGAGCTGACGAACTTCACATCGCCTCCTGGTGCCTGACCCATGACCGGTAGACCTGACATCCGCGAAAACGATTCCATCAACTCTGCGTAAGTTCCGTCAATGCTGAATTGGTACTTTCGTTGATCGTACGGTTTGAGATAATTCTCGGCGTCCACGTTGAGTTCGGGTCGCAAATCGACACCGGTCGATTCCGGTTCGTTTTTCTTTGAATTCCGCGCATTGGACCTTCCCGCTCGACGTCCTTGCCGCGTTGACTTTCTGGCATTGTTCGACTTGTCGTCATCGTCCTTCTTGTTGCTTTTGGCGCGTCTGCGAGCTGCACTTCTTTCTCTCGCCGTCTTTGCGCGGTTTGAAGATGCTTTGGGGTCATCCTTTTTGTCGTCTGGCTTGGTCGTCGACGGCTTCCGCGTGGGCCTGCGTGGTGCTCGCGTCTTCGGCTCCTGGGTCTTGGGATCAACCTTTGGAGTCTTGGCTTGATCTTTTTGGATATCTTCCTTTAGCGCTTCATTCGCTTTCGCCGCTTTCTTCTTGCCTCGGCCTTCGCGCTCCATCGCCTTATCCCATTCAATCCAGAGCGCATCCATCTCACGGATTTGCGCCTCGGAGGCTTCTTGATCGGCGAGTTTTTGAATTTTGGCGAATATCTCATCTGCCGTTTCTTCGTTGGCTGCATGAGACATCAGCGGCATCGCCATCGTGCCCAGCAAAATGGCGCAGATCGCCCAACGGCTGATTGTTCGCCGGCCCATCGAACAAGCCATCCCCTCGTAAAACGAAATCGAGTTGGCGTTGGCATCGAAGGGCGTACGGGTTTGTTTGTTTCGCATTAGCATCGCATTTTTTCCATCACATTATTGCGGGTTAGTTTTCGTCCTGGTTCGCTTCCCCGTCATCGGTACGATCTTCACCGACCGATTCGCCCTTGGGTTGATCCTGGCGAGTCTGTTCCGATTTCGGAATCGGTTTTCGGTTGGTCGTTGCCTTGATTTTCGGGGGTCTTCTCGATCGAAACGAACGCGGGGTTGTTCTTCGTCCCTTGTTCTGATTCGATCGTTCGCTGCCGGCTTCTGATTCTACCCCGCTGCCGGGTCGCGGCTGCGTTTTATTGCCGGTTTGTTCATTCAAACCTGTACTTGTCGCGTCGAGTAAATCGGAATCAGCCGCATCTGCTGCCGTCTCAATACCGTTTGACGAAGCGTCAGTACCGTTGGTTCCAGCATCACTGTTCGTTCCAGCATCACTATCTGTTCCAGCATCACCGTGATCTCCACCGATACCGAATTGTTCGAGGAGCGACTTCGCCGTGACGAGCCCATCTGAATTCGCATCCACATCCTCAACCGCAACTTCCGCGGGTGGACCGGCTAATTCGTCATCGGCGGCGTCATCCTCATCAATTTCTTCATCAACGGCGCCCATGATTTTCTCATATGCTTCGCGGGCTTTTCGTTCGGCGTCTTCAATCGCGATGCGGCGATCTTCTGCGTCGAAGTACTGCAACATCGCCACCTGGATTTCCGGCCAATCGTCGGCATCCTGCAATGCAATAGCGTCGGAAACGTACCGACCCAGCGGGTACACGAAGTAGCCAAAATCTTCTTTGAAGCTCACCACACCAAGGGCACTGACCAATACCAACGTCCCTCCATCGAATTCTTCGCCAAGGGCGACGTGAATCGTGGATTCGTCAACGAGATTGGACAACCGCACTTCGTCCACGCCGTAGCGCATCACCATCTTGAGCAGCCAATCGGAACCATCGTCCCACTCTGGCGGTCCCTTCGGGCCGGGAGGCGGCGGCGTTGGAGTTCGGTGTTCGGGTTTGGTTGTAGGAGTTGCCGGCTTCGGAGTTGCAGGCGGCTCATACGGCGTAAACGGTTTCCAATTCTTGAGGCTGGTGAGGTTCTTCTTGGCGTACTTGAGAATAAAGTCGGGTTGCTTGCCAACTTTCAAATCAAGCAGCTTTTCGTCTGGCAACACCAGTACTTCAATCTCACCGGTCAGCTTGACCTCATCATGGCCCTTCCGCTGTCGTGCCGAGGTCGGTTCCATCTTCAACGAATTGAACCGGGCGATGTACGGAATGCGGTAGAATCGCCGGATAAAATCGATGCTCTGTCGAAACGACCCGATCGCCGACATCGAAATCTGAATGGTGACCACGTTCGAACGCTTCTCGATGGGTCGAGGTTCCTTCGGCGTGATCACCGGCTGACGCAACTTGGCGTCGCGCACCAAACCGCTGATGCAATCATAAAGATCGTCGCGTGCGTCGTCGGGCTTGGTGGTCTTGGTACGCTGAATATAGCTGGCATACTTTTCGCGCAGCTCGGCTTCGAGTTTGTCGTGATCCTCGATGGTTTGGTCCAGTTGGTCCTGGGCGATACGAACCTGCTGATCGTTGAACAGCGGATCGATGAACACCGGCTTGGCATAGCGTATTGCTAGGCCAATGACTCCCACCGAGATGAATGCGATCAGTAGATTTTTTTCGCGTTGGTTCATGAGTCCTCAAGCTATACCAGAAGCAGCGTTCTGACCGCTGCTTTACACTCAATCACTTCTCTTCGACTTTGCGCTCAATCACAACGTTGATCAGTCCCGACGTCGGGTACTGATCTTTCCCGCTCGATTCGGTCATCCTGCCGGCCAACGCGTTGAAATACGACTCGTCATCTCCGCGCATCCGAAACCCATCGATCTTCGTCACCGAGTCCAGCACCGTCTGACGATTCTTGGCCTCCAATCGAATGCTGATCTCCGCATCCTTTCGGTCCATGTCGATCAACTTCAACAACATCTGCTCATTGGTTGGCAACAACTCGACCAATCGATTCAATTCATCCAACCAAACCACCTGGTCCTTGTCGAATGAATCCGCGATCGAAATGCGCTTCTCCCTAATCTTCTCAAGGTCGCTGATGCGCTCCTCGTAATCGTCGATCTGCGCGTGAAGCTCATCCAGTGCTCGATTCTTTGGCATGATCACTTTCCAGTACACGCCAGCCAGCACCGACACGACAACCAGCGCCGCAATTGCAAATACCGGGGCTTTCTTCAAGCGGCGCTCAGCCGCAGTCACCGTGCGCTTTGGATGCAGGAAGTCAAAATCGAATTTTGAATCGCCCGCATGGGCGCTGACCAAACCCAACGCAGCCGAAAACGCCCGCGCTTCCGCACCTTTTTCTTCGGGCCAACCGAACTGAGCAGCCGGGTTGTACACTTCCACCGTCGCCGAATAGCGCTCGCCCAACGCCCGAACCACCTGCTCTTCCAACCCCACGCTGCCACCGACGACAATCATCTCGACATCGACGCCCGGGGTGGATGATCGAAACGCTTCGATCGTTCGAGTCACTTCGACAACGAGGGCACTAACCACTCGATCAACATCTGACGCCCCACTCAATGATGGCGCCTTGGGAAACTGAATGATCGCCGAGTCCGTCGATTCGTCCGTTGACATGATCGCCGAGTCGGCTTGCAACTGATCGCTACCGGGGGTGACCGGTTTCGGAATCGACACCGAACCCGCGCGCGAAAACGACAGCTTGCCGTTCATCACCACGTCGATCTCGGTAAGCCGTGGACCAATGTCCACCATCACCACGCACTGATACCTGCCCGCGCCAAACAAACCGTGGATCGCTTCTTTGTTGGCATAAGGTCGCAGTCCGAGGCGGGCGAGTTTCAGACCGGCTTGCTCGCAAGTCTCCTGGTAATACGCAACGACATCGCGCCGAACGGTTCCGACAAGTACGTCAGCCGGTCCATCGGCAGAACCTTCGGGCATCGCGAAATCGGCCACCGCCTGACTCAACGGAAAGGGAATTTCCTTACCAATCTGGAACTCCACCATCGCGGGCAGTTCGTTCGGATTGGTCATCGGGAGCTTTAATGTCGTTAACAGCGCTTTGTCGCGAGGCACGTCGAGGATCACGCGATCGGTGCGGATTTTCTGCTGCTTGAGGACTTCGCGAATCATCCCGCCAAGCTGCGCAGCATTATCGACATCGACATGCTCGGGAACGTCCACGCTGAACAATCGATCGATGCGCACCTTGCCCTTGCGCACCTTGGCGTGCACAAAGCGGATGTACCGCGCGTCCCAATCGACGGCCAATATGCTTCGATCAGTTTTCCGCAATGACAAGGCGTCGTTCTCCTTCGCGGCCTCTAACCGGATATGCCAATCCCAACCGCGTTAAATCACGGTGATAAACGATCTGGGCCAACGGTCCGCGCATATCGACGACCACTTGCAATCGGGAAAACACACCGACATGATCGGCGAACCCAATCGACTCGATCGAGAACTGCCGCCCGCGAGCAGTGATCTGATTTTCGACGAACGAAAACGTGTGAAAATCGAGTATCTGCTCCGTCAACAGCCAGCCAATCGTCGACTTGATCGGACCGGTCACCGTCGCTCGCTTCTGCATGATCATCGGAATCGCTTCGGGCGGAAGTCCTTTGATCGTCGCCAGCACCCTTGGCGGCGCGGTGTTGATATTAATCAAGCCGTACTGCTCGGGGGCTTGGTTCAATGTGCAATTGTCGAACAATTTTGCCACCGCATCACCGCGCAGCGGCGACGATTGCAGAATGTTATCAATGGTGCGATCTTCCAGATAAAGCGCCAGCGTGTACGTCTTAGCCGTGCCACGATCCCGCGTCGCACCAATCAAAAAGTCCACCACCTGCTGATCGTTAAACACTTCTTCCAGACGCGGGCGAATCTTTGCCTCATCAGTGAACATGTAGATGCGCGGTTTGTTGTCGTTGCTGACATTAAAATCATGCGAGTACACCGTGATATACGGCAGCAACCCGCGCTCGAGGAACCCGTCGCCATTGTCCATGGGAAACGACGTTTCACCGTCATCTTCATTGGGGGTCAGCAAACCGTTGCGATCGTAGTCTTCACCATAGAGCAACTGCCCAGTCATGCCTTTGACCATCAGCAATTCTTCAACCGTTTCAAACGGGGCGTTCTTCGCCCGGTGCGGTGTCGGAAGCGTACCGTAATACAGACCCTCCGCACCGAACTCACGCTGCTCGTCATCACTGTCGCGCCAGTCCATGATCGCATGCACCAACTCCAACGGCTCTCTGCCGTCGGTAATGAGCGGAGCGATCAGGCTCAAGAGCTGCTCTTCGCTGGCAAAGTTAATGTTGACCTTCGCCGACTCATCGGTCACGCCATAACGCACCAGTGTTTCATCGTCGATCGGGTTGTCGGCGACGATGCTGAAGCGGTAGCCGACGCGATCTTCCGAATCTTCGTTCAACTCGCCCTTGCCAAGGTTCTGATCCGTTGCATTCGGGCTCCACACCAGGGCTTGGTCGAACCGCACCGGGTTGTGATACCAAACCTGCGGATTGTCGCGCTCGGTTCGCAGCATGTGGCGAACGGCTTGCACGCCTGCTTCAGCCGCCAACCGACACTGCAACCGCTGCGACATCGCCATGCCAGCCGAATGGTCGGCTTGCACATGAAAGGCGTAACTCGCCGTCAAGAGCGAAAGGAGCAGCAGCACCACCAGCACGACTGGAAGGATCAAGCCGCGCGAGCGACCGCGCGCACAAGTACGATGCGCCATTTCATCAGGCAGAATCGTCTGACCACTTGCTGGTTTGAACACCGTCATGCGTTCGCTCAAATGCCTTCCGAAAACGCGGAGACCTCGCGCGACATGCGCGATCCAAAAAACACATCCGCCTGCTCAGGCCGCACCAGAATCGTGTACCGATCACCGGGAAGCGGGTCGATTTCATCATCGTCTTCAAGAAAATCGTCCTCGACGATGTCCATGTCTTCGGACTCGGGAATCTCCGGAACAAATCCAATGGTGATCCGCACCAACTGCGGCAGCGAATTACCCTGGGTCAGTTCCCAATCATCCCACCAGTTGGCTCCGTCAAAATACTTCAATTCCAGAAATCGAATTTCCGGAGCGTAGAGTTCTTCCTTAAACGCCATCTGCACTTCGTCGACTTCCTCAGCCGATTCCTCAGCCTCCTCGCTCGTGATGATGGCATCGCGCAGGTACGTCTTGCTTTCGCGCCGCACCAGACCGAGCGCCCTTGGATCTCCGTCTTCCGTCAAGTTGTCTTCGTCCCACGCGATGTAGTAACGAATCTGCTGCAAATCGAACTGCGGTGGGATACGTTGCTGCCGGACCGATCGCACTTCGCTGAGCTTGCGGTCGGGCATCACCAATGTGTTGACTTCGATTCGATCCTTGTACCCAAACACGCCAATGCCATAACCGGGAACATTGCCGACGGATTGGCGAACCTCGCGGGCCATCCTTTCGAGAATCACCCGGGCAAGCTGCGCGTCGCGGCTGCGCTTGGTTCCTTCCTCACGTTGGACCAGAGCGTTGTTGTAAAACAACATCAGCATCGTCATCAGCATGATCAGCAGACTGATGGCGATGACCACTTCAAGCAGCGTGAATCCGCGTCGCGTTTGTTTGTGCATGTACCGTAACATTAACGTCCGCCTCGACGCCCACCGCGCCGACCACCACCGCGCGGGTTGCGTCCACCGCGCCGGGATCCGTCTTCTTCACCGTCGACTCCATTGGCACCGTCGTCGGAACCGCCATCGCCCGAACCATCGTCGTCAGCATTACCGCCGTCAGCATTGCCGCCGCCAGAATTACCACCGCCAGCCGCACCGCCTTCTCCTCCGCTGCCGTCCTCGACGCCGTCATCCGGCACTTCATCTCCTAAACCAGTGTCGTTTGATCCACCGTCGCCAGAACTACCGTCGCCAGAACTACCGTCTCCAGAAGTTCCATCGCCAGAATCGCCATCACCGGAATTACCGTCGGCTTCGTTACGCTGCTCGGCAAAAATCGCTTCCAGCAAAGGGCGAATCTCGGCAGGCACCATATTCAGAATACTGTCTTCACCGACACCCAATGCCGGCATCAACACGGGCAGAACTTCCAACAGTTCTTCCATGCTCATGTCGCGAAACATCGCCGGATTCAATTCGTTGACATTCACCGACCCACCGCCAACCACCGACAACTGATCGTTGATCTCTGCCGCCCGCTCCTCATCCAGACCAAAGTCCGTCGTCAGATCGAGCGCCCTGGGAAGCGTGCGCAGCGTGTGATACGTCTTGATCACCACTGCTTCCTCAAAGTCAAAATCCTCATCGACTTCCAGATCGCGATCCGGGTCATAGAGAATCTGCAACGTCACCGCCACCATTGGCGTATCCAGCGGATGCCTCGGCGCGGTTGGGTTCGGATCTTCCGGAAGTGGCAGCGCCAACAGACGCCACCCGTAGAACGGAAACAATCCGCCGAACTCGTCTTCCTGTTCGAGTTCCAATTCCAACAGACCCGTGTCCATTTCCGCCAACTTCGATTCGGCGAGAAACACCACGCGGGCCATATGATTGGTTTGATACGTTTGATCCGTCGCCGACTGAAGCTGCGCCCCGATGACCGCCATCCCCATCACGAGCAGACCAACCGCCACCACCACTTCCAGCAACAAGAACGCTGGCAGCTTTGCGGCATTAAATTCTGGCGATCTTCGGATCATCGTCTCACACTCGCCTCGCGGATCTCCAGCACGTTGTCTTCAGTCAGCTTTTGCGCCTGCAAAAAGTCCTTGCGCAACACCGGCGGCCAACCATGCTCCTGCATCATTTCCAACTCTTCGATGTAAAGCGTACGTTGCAACCACGCCAAACCCGTCAGCCCGTCGAGGATTACCTCCAACCGGCCAAACTTGGTCTCGTCGTCTAAATCCTCAAGCGATACTTCCACCGGCGCATCGGTCAGCAAGAACGTCGCCCACTCGCTGGTGCCATCGGTATCAAATACCAGCGGCGGAAACTCTTCCTCGTAAGACTCGCCAGCCGTATCTTCAATGTCTTCGAGTCGTTCGTCTTCCAACTCCAGCGCCAACTCATCTTGGCCAAGCAACTGATCAACGGTGGGTTTGCCCAACCGCACCTTCACGCATCGGATGTCACGCAGCAACGTTTTGTCCTGCGCCCAAGCCGCTAACACCGGTCGAAACTGCTCCGGAAACTCAAGCGGACGATCTTCGACTTCGACCACCGGCTGACGTTGACTGCCCCGCCCGTCGAGCTCGTCATCGCGCGGGAAGCGAATGCGGTATCGACATCCGTCGATCATCGCGTTGGCCCGCGTCAGTTGAATCAGCGCTCGCATCTGCCGGGCTGATTCGGGCAGTTGCGCCCGAAAGAAATCGTTGGTCAGACTCGGCATCACCATCGCCATGACAATCGCCAGCAATCCTGTAACCAACAGAATCTCAAGCAGCGAAAACCCGCGATGTTGTGAGCTACTTTTCATGTTGCCTAAAGATGCAGCCCGAAGCCCGAGACGATCGACGGATCGTCAATCATCTCGAACTTCGGCGCTGTGACTGGTGCAAGTCTCAATTCGATTCAGGTAGCGAACCCGAATCGACTATTTTTCTTTCCAGTTCTTGATGTCGTCTTCGGTGCCTTCTTTGCGATCCGGACCCTTGCTGTAAAGGTCGTAGCCGTCTTCGTTGAATTTACCGGGCGACTCGTAAACGAATTCCTGGCTCCACGGATCAACCATTTCTTCGGGTGGTGTTTCGATGTACGGCCCCTTCCAGATCTTATCTTCCTCGTCGATGCTGCTGGGAATCGAATGGAGCGCCGCAAGACCTTCGCTCGTATCCGGATAGGTTCCGACGTCGAAGCGATAACGCTTGAGCGCACCGGCAATCGGACCGCTGCGTCCAACCGCAGTTGCAGCAAGACCATTCTTGGCATCATTGCTTCCCGACATCAGCGCCGGCACCACGAACGCTGCGAGCAGCGCGAGAATGCCAACCACGATGAGGATTTCCAGAAGCGAAAACCCACGACGAATCTGTTTTCTTTTTCTTTGCACTTGCCCAATCATCATTCCAATCCTTTTGCTAGATGGATCCAAAATCTCGTAAATGTTTCGTACCAGACGGCAACTACATTCCACCGCCTTGTGACATCGTCAAAATCGGCAGCAACAGCGCCATGGCGATACACAACACCATCACCGCCATCACCAGAAGCAGAATCGGTTCCAACAACCGCACAGCCACATCAATCGAACGGGCCGTTCTGGTTTCGTTCGTATCTGCGATCTGCACGAGAACGTTGTCGAGGTTGTTGCTTTCCTCGGCGACGGCCATCATGTCGATCACGTCTTCCGGAAACAGACCGCTCTTACCCAGCGGCGTCGAAAGCGACTCTCCCTTTTGTACACTCGTTGCAGCTTCGCCGATGCGTTCCGATAGAATACGGTTTCCCGTGGAACCCTTTGCGATATCCAAAGCCTGCAAAATGGGCACGCCATTGCCCAAAAGTGTGCCTAAAATCCTGCAAAATCGGCACACCGCCACCATGGTAATAATCTTCCCAAGCATCGGACCTTTCAGCTTAAGTCGATCCCAGGCGATTTGGCCGTTTTCAGTCTTCAAATACGCATAAGCCCCCACAACCACCAATGCAATCGTGATGAGAATCACGTGGTAATAATTAAGCAGCAAATCGGTGATGCCAAACACAAGATGGCTCAGCGCGTTAAACGACTCTTCCCGCAAGTGTTTACGCAATTCCGGGACGACGAAAATCATCAGAAACGTCACGATCGTCGTACCCGCAAACATCAAAACGCACGGATAAATCATCGATCCAATCAGCTTGTTGCGAAGCTCGTCCTGCCGTTCTGCAAACATCGCGATTCGCGACAGCACATCCTCTAAGAATCCGCCGCTCTCGCCCGCCCGCACCATCGTGACGTGCAAATCGGCGAAGGCGTTGGGATGCTTGGCCATCGCATCGCCCAGCGTTTCACCTGTTGAAACATCTTCGCGTACGTCGCGCAGGACCGCCGACAACACCGGACTCGTATTTTGCCGACCCAGCACTTCCAAACTACGAAGCAAGGGAACCCCGGCTCGCAACAGGTCGGCAAGCTGTGTGTAGAACGACGTCTGATGCTTGAGCTTGACCTTCTTCTTCCTGCCGGATATCACCGATGCCGTTGCGCCACCGCCTTCCTCGACGGAAACTGGGAAAAGTGACTGCTCATCGAGTAGGCGCAAGGCGGCTGACTGGTTGTCGGCTTGCAACGCACCGGTCACAGCCTGCCCGTCATTGGCAATGGCCTTGTATCGAAAAGTCGGCATCGTGATATCTGCTTGGCGGCGGATCGACGCTGCGCAAGAACCCAGTCTGCGCAAAAGAGCGGTCCGCCCCAAATCTCCGCGAACACCCAATTTAAGTGTTACGGGCATGGCGGCCAAGATAGGCGCACGAGAAGTGTACAACTGCTCGCATGCTCTTGACCGTCCTTGGTCCTGTCGAGCACGCTTCGCCAAATGAAGCGATCGCGTGTACCTTACTTCGCCGCAAGCACTTACGTCAATCAGATAATTGCATATCCATTCGTTGGTTCTGCAATCTCTCCGAATCCTCCTTGTGCAGTTTCTACACCGCGAGGATCAGCCGATTGCAGTTAATTTGGGAAGAGTTTGATAGTGGGCAGGGATTTGGGGACACCTCGGGTGGTTCAACCATTCCAGGCTGCTTGGGCAACCTGAACCTCCTACTTTAACTTCCTATGGGATATGAACTTAGGCCTTGGCGACGCGGAGGACTTCGCTGATGGTGGTCTTGCCTTCGCGAACCTTATCCCAGCCGTCTTCGCGCATGGCTCGGAATCCGCCCGCCCGAGCGACCTTCAGCAGATCGCCAGACGTCCCGCGCTGAATAATCACCTCGCGAATGTCGTCGGTGATCCGCAGAAACTCGTAGATTCCCACGCGGCCTTTGAATCCGGTGTCGCGGCATTCCTTGCAACCGACTCCTCGGAAGATTTTTCCATTCGTAGGCAATTCAAAATCGTCTGGCACCTCGGAAGGTTCGGGCGCGAACTCTTCGGCGCACTTCGGACAGATGCGGCGGACCAGTCGCTGAGCCAACACACCTTCAACCGAACTGCTGACCAGGAACGCTTCAACGCCCATGTCGAGAAGTCGCGTTGCAGCGCTGGCTGAGTCGTTGGTGTGCAGCGTACTGAAAACCAAGTGACCGGTGAGCGATGCGTTAATCGCCACCTCGGCTGTTTCCTTGTCACGAATTTCACCAACCAGAATCACGTCGGGGTCGTGTCGCAAGAACGCGCGCAAGCCGAATGCAAACGTCAGACCAATCGACGGTTTCATCTGCACCTGATTGATGCCGTCAATGTAATACTCAACCGGATCTTCAACCGTCAGAATTTTAACCGCGTCGCTCTTGATGCTGTTGAGCGCCGCATAAAGCGACGTCGTCTTACCGCTACCCGTTGGACCGGTGACGAGAATGATCCCGTGCGGCATGGTGATGATTTTTTTCCAAGAGTCATAAACCTCTTCACCCATCCCCAGGTCGGCCATGCTGAGCAGCACCGACTGCTTGTCGAGGATACGCATGACCACGCCCTCACCGTGGGCGGCGGGGATAATACTGACACGCAAATCGATATCGCGATTCTGCGCGCGAATGCGAAAACCACCGTCCTGCGGCAAGCGTTTTTCGGCGATATTTAAGTTCGAGAGAATCTTGATGCGACTGATGATCGCGTTCTGAAAACGCCGTATTTCAGGGGGAACGTGCGTGGTGTGCAGCACGCCGTCGATGCGATAACGAATGCGCAAGTCATTTTCAAACGGTTCGATGTGAATATCGCTCGCCCGGTCGCGGATCGCTTCGACGAGGATTTCGTTGACCAGTTTCACCACCGTCGCTTCCTGCGCGGCTTCTAAGATATCTCCAGATTCATCATCGACATCGGTAACGACTTCCACCTCGTCGATACCGATCATTTCTTCAACAGTTTGACCACCAACACCGTAGTGTTCGCGAATCACGCGGAGGATGTCAGCTTCGGATGCGAGTACCGGTTCGACTTTACAACCTGTGAGCATGCGCAGTTCGTCAAACGCATAAAGGTCAAATGGATTCGACGTCGCCAAACGAATCGCGCCATTCTTGCGATCGATCGGAAACAGGTTGTAGCGGTGAACCGTTCGCGACGGGACGACCTTCAACAACTCGCGATCGACTTTGATCTTGGTGAGGTCAACGAACGGAATGGAAAGTTGTTCGCCGCGGGCTTCGATCACTTCGAGTTCAGTGGCGAACCCCATATCGACGAGTTTCTTTTCAACGGGAACGCTTTCGGTCGCGCCAGCTTTCTCCGCTTCGGCGCGCTGTTCGTCCGTGATCTTTCCGTGCTTAATGAGTATCGATGCGATCGTCACGCCTTAATCCTGCCTATTCAAACAAGCCAGCCAACCAAAGCTGGTAGCCATCATCTTTCATTGCCCGATTCGACCCAACCATCATATGCCAGTTGACTACAACTAGCGCACGTTGGGCACATCGATTTATACCAAATCCGCACAGGGTGGTTTCATGGCATTTCCGGAATCTCCGAAACACCACTACAAGCCACAACCTCTTATCGGACAGATAGTTACACGAACTTCACTCCATCGGCCGATAAGACCGCACACGTCCTAACTTCTTTGTTGCCATTGCGTTAGCATAGCCACTCTTACGCCGCATTCGGACGCGGCGATTACTGACGTATCTTGACCGACGGATTTCATTCGATGCCCCACCCACCCGATTCAGACCGCCCGGTAATCGACCTTCGCAGCGACACCGTAACCCAGCCAACCGACGCCATGCGCGAAGCGATGATGAGCGCACCGCTTGGTGACGATATTTTCAGTGACGATCCGACCGTCAACGCGTTGCAAGATCGGGTGGCAAAAATGTTCGGCATGGATGCGGCACTCTTCGTACCGTCCGGAACGATGGCCAACCAAATCGCCATCCGCAGCCACACCGAACCAGGCGACGAAATCATCTGCCATCAGCTGAGCCACATCTACCTCTACGAAGCCGGCGCCCCCGCAGCGATTAGCGGATGCTCATTGCGATTGCTCAACGGTGATCGTGGCATGTTCACACCCGATGATTTGCGTGCTGCTATCCGCCCTGTCGATCAACACTTTCCCGTCAGCCGCCTGTGCGTCATCGAAAACACGCAAAACCGAGGCGGGGGTTCCGTTTGGTCCGTCGACCAAATCGCGAAGATCAGCGAAGCGTCACGCGAACTCGGATTGAAAATGCACCTCGACGGCGCACGAATCATGAACGCCTGCGTCGCGTCAGGAACAAACGTAAAGGACTACGCCCAACACTTCGATTCAACTACAATCTGTTTTTCAAAAGGTCTCGGCGCACCGGTAGGGTCAGCCGTCGCGGGCAACAAAACGTTTATCAACAGAGCAAGGCGATTCAGAAAAATGTTCGGCGGAGCGATGCGCCAGTCAGGCATACTAGCCGCTGCGGCCAACCACGCCCTCGACCACCACGTCGATCGCCTCAAAGAAGATCACGAAAACGCGGCGACGCTAGCTAAACGATTGTCAAAAAACCCCAAAATCAAAGTCGATCCATGCGAAACCAATATTGTGTATTTCGATCTGAATGAAAGCGCAGGAACGGCACCAGAGTTGGAAGCCAAGCTGCTGCAAAACAATGTCAGAATGCTAGCTCTCGGCCCTCAACGCCTTCGGGCAGTAACGCATCTGCACATCACCAACGCTGACATCGATCACGCTGCGAAGATTATTCTCGAATCGATCGGCACTTAACCACCCATCGGTGAGTCGAATGGTTACAAGACCCATCAGTCCTGTGGCAGTTTCGACAGAGCGTCATTGTGGCCGACGACGATGAGTACATCTCCGGTTTCGATTTTTGTTTCAGCAGTTGGGACGATGATGCTTCTTTGCGCCGTTGTCTCATCGCCGGCAGACTTGGTGAAACGCTCGCGGCGGATGGCGACGAGGTTGACCTGATACTCCGCCCGTAGGTTCAATTCTATCAGCGACTTTCCGACGAATGCAGATGGGGCAGCGGTATAGATGAGACTGTGGTCGGCTTCGAGTTCGATGTATTGCGAAAGATTTGGAAGCGCCAACCTGTGGGCCCAGCGCATCGCCGACTCCTGCTCCGCTGACGCGATTTCGTCGGCACCGACCTTGCGAAGAATCTTCCCTTGCAGATCAGTCATCGCCCGGGCAATGATCCGCGGGACACCGAGTTCCTTCAGCGTTACCACCGTCAACACCGACGATTCAAACGCTTCGCCAATGGTCACAATCGCTGCGTCTACTTCGGCAATGCCTTGGGCGACCAGAGCGGCACTATCCGTAGAGTCCATGCGAACAGCCAGCGTCACATCATCGCGCACGCGATCAACGTCCGCCGCGTTGCGATCAATGGCGATGACTTCGTCACCGGCTTGTGCCAGCGCTCGAGCAAGACTTTCGCCAAATCGCCCCAATCCAATAACCGCAAACCGTCTCATGTGATTCCCATCAGCAACTGTTTCAATCTAGCATCCCAGCGTCAATTAACCGCCAACATCAATGAATCACCCGCATCAATCAACCTATCGTCACGCGTTCTTCCGGATATTCGTACGGCATTGGGTTTGTCTTGTCGGCCAGCGCCACCATCAACGTCAATGGCCCAAGCCGCCCGGCAAACATCCCTAACATGATGATGAACTGCCCTGGAACCGTCAACTTTTGCGACAACCCGCACGACAATCCAACAGTGCCACATGCTGACACTGCCTCAAACATTATGTCTCGCAGCGGAGCTGACTCGGTTAGCGAAAGGGCCAAGACAACGGTCGAAATCAACGCAAACATCAATACGACCAACACCCCGGCGCGCTCAACCAAATCGCGCGGTATCGTTCGCCCAAACAATTCGATCCGCTCGCGCTTGCGAAGCGTCGAAAGCAAACCCAAAACCAAAATACCCACGGTCACCGTCTTAACTCCGCCAGCCGTCGATGCGGGCGACCCACCCACAAACATCAAGAGCATCAACAGGAAACGACTACCGGGCGAAAGCGACTCTGCATCGATCGCCACCGTATTAAAGCCAGCCGTGCGCGCCGTCACCGACTGAAACAACGCCCCGCGCGCCCTCTCGAACCAACCCATGTCCTTCATCACCCCAACCGTAGCGCGGGATGCGTCTGGCCCCAGGGATGCGGCTTTCCAGTCGAGCGATTCAAACACAATGAACATGATCGCCGGGACCACGACCAGAAACAGCGACGACCAAAGCACGATGCGAGAATGCAACCGCAAACGCGGCAGACGACGTCGGGCTGGCTTGGCCCATTTAAAAACCGAGTTGTTCCCGTCAGCCACTCGCGCCGGCGCGAAGCGCGACACCCACCGATTCCAAAGATCCTGAAGCACCGGAAAGCCCAATCCACCCAGCACGATAAGCGGCATGATCGAAACATATACGCCCCACGAACCGTCCATCGAAACGAAACTGTCCGATTGCAAGGCGAACCCGGCATTGCAAAACGCACTGACCGCATGGAATACTGAAAAGAATATTCGATCCCCAACACCGTCGAGTTCGGCAGCAAACATCGGATAACACAGAATCGCCCCAATGCACTCGAGGACAACCGTCGTGATGATGACGAAACGCCCGACACTACGAAGACTTCCGACTGTTTCGCGGTGAAGGTCGCTTTGCAAAACGAGCGACTGCTTGAGCGAGAGGTTGCGCCCAATAAGCAATCCGAGCATCGTCGAGGAAATCATGATGCCGAGACCACCCAGTTGGATCAGCCCCAAGATGATAGACTGCCCGAACCGCGAGTAATCCGTAGCGGTGTCGTAGATAGCAAGCCCCGTTACACACGTTGCGCTCGTTGACGTGAACAGCGACACAACCAGATGACGCGGGATATCTTCCGACGCTTTTGCCCGGGCATCGGGCGTCATCGCTTTCGGCAGCGCCAGCAGGCAGCCACCCGCGAAAATAACGCTCGCAAACGTCACCACAACCCAACGCGCGGGATGCAATTGCCGCTGCGACAGTTCGAGATTCCACCGAACCACGCCAATCAAAATCCGCGCAATCAGCAAAACCTGTATCGTGACCACGTAAATGGTTCCGAGTCGCAGCAGGGGCTGACCCGTTCGACCGAACTCGAAGCAAAGCAGCAAGCCAGCCGCCACGAGAAACAGGAGGTCGAAGCAGCGGCGTCGCAAAGTTGCACGCCACGAAGATGCCGTCCAAAATGCGTGGATGATCGAGAATACGTACATCGCGATCGCGATCAGTTGAACGACAAGCAGTGCTGCCTTGGGGACGGGCGGTTCGTCGAACCCGTATTCCAAACTCAGCGCAATGGCGGCTGCGAATGTAAGCACCACCAGAATCCAGTGGCCAATCTGCATTGAGCGGCTGCCACTGTTGTTGGCATCGAGCAAAGGTTTCGTCAATGGGTTCGACATTTGCAGTATCTTCTCGAAGGCTGGCCAATTCGCAAGAATGGGATGGGTTGGCTAGAAAAATCGCACTACGCCCATCGTCGATATCGATTGACTTCGATATGATTCTGACATGACGTCATCGGCCAACCGCCGATTCGCTCAGGATTGAAAAAAAGGAATCCGTCATGATACAACGTCACCAACTCGGCAAAGTCCCTCCGAAACCGCATACGGCGTTCTATGATGATTCAGGCAAGTTGCTGATGGAACAGTGCGTCACCCGTCGCGGGTTTGAAGGGGCGTACTCGATTCTGTACTACAAGATTCCGCCCACAGACGAGAATGCCGTCGAATCCGTCAACGTCAATGGCTTCTGCCCGTTTGAATTGGTCGACGATCAACCGCTGCATCGCCGTCACATCAAGTCTCAGGACATGCCAGCCGGCGGCGATTTCCTCACCGGACGGCGAACCATGATGGTCAATGCGGATCTGCAAATCGGGATCTGCAAACCAACCGAACCGCCGAAAAACTTCTTCTCCAATGGCGACGGTGACGAGTTATACTTCGTCAAAAAGGGCAGTGGGTACGTCGAGAGCGTTTACGGCATTTTGCCGTTTCGCAAATACGACTACCTGATGATCCCGAAGGGCACGCCCTATCGCATCCACCTCGAAGGCAACGAAGGGACGATGTTAATTTTCGAGGGCAACCCATACCTCGGCATCCCCAAAGAATACCGCAACGAAGTCGGGCAGATCACCATGTATGCCCCGTATACGCATCGTGATTTTCGCTTGCCGACCGAACTCCTAAAGTTCGACGAAGCCAAGCACGGCAAAGCGCCGTACCCGCTCATTACCAAACTGAGCAATAAACTCTCAGCCCACATGTTCGAGCATTGGCCCTACGAGTTGGAGGGGTGGGACGGGTTCCTCTACCCGGTCGCGTTCAACATCCTCGACTATCAACCGAAGACCGGTTTGATCCATCTGCCGCCAACGATCCACATTACGTTTACCGGCAACAACTTCGTGGTGTGTTCGTTCGTCCCGCGGGCTGTCGATTTCCACGAGAAAGCCATCCCGTGCCCGTATGGACATGCCAGCGTGGACATGGACGAAATCCTTTACTACGTCGAAGGGAACTTCACGTCGCGCAAAGGCATCGAATCCGAATCGATCAGCCTCCACCCGATGGGCATTCCCCACGGACCGCATCCCGGAACGTACGAAGCATCCATCGGCGTCAAGCGAACCAACGAGCTAGCCGTCATGTGCGACGCGTACAAACCGCTCATCAAAACCAAATTCGCGGACACGCTCGAAGACAAGGATTATCACCTGACTTGGGTGAAACACTAGCGCGACATCCTTACGAATTCCAACATCGAGGTGCCACTGCTCTGTGAGCAGTGCCGAATGCGAGAACCGTTTAGGCGAAATGCACTGCTCACAGAGCAGTGGCACGACAACAAACCTGCGAGACAACGTGCCCAATGTTTATCGACCTCGGCGATACAGAAAAATCCTGGCAAGACATTTACAAACTGATCGTCACGTTTGTGAACCCGCGCCCCATAGCATTGGTGTCTTCAATATCTGCCGACGGCGTGCGCAACCTCGCGCCATTTAGCTTCTTCAACATGGTGTCTGCCAAGCCGCCGGTGATGATGGTTTGCCCATCGCGTAAACGCGACCACGGCAGGAAAGACACCCATACCAACATCGAAGCCACCGGCGAATTCGTCGTCGCGACCGTCACCCGATCGATCGCCGACGCGATGAACGACAGCAGCGCACCCTACGCTCCCGAGGTCGATGAATTCGAAAAATGCGCCCTAACCCCCACGCCAGCCAGCATCGTCAAACCGTCCCTCGTCGCCGAGTCACCTGTGAATTGCGAGTGCAAGCTCGACCGCATTATCGAGTTCGGCGACCAACCCGGTGCGGGGGCTGTCATCTTCGGACGCATCGTGGCTATTCATGCGAAGGATGAATTTATGGCCGACGACGGTGGTATGGACCCGGAAAAGCTACAGACCATAGGCCGCCTCGGTCGTAACTCGTATGCAACAACAACCGACCGCTTCGATTTGCCGCGACCCCAAATGCGGATATGATTTTATAGCTATGCTTGGGCGCACTTGAACAAGCGTCCAAACGCGTCCGCCAGATCGATCGTCATGCTCGATCAACATTCCGAAAGGAAACGCTTCATGTCTCAACCTGGTGAAGGATTAACCACCACGCAAGCGCCGTTTATCGAAGAAGCGCGAAGCGCCGGCAAAAAGTTCATTGACCAACCGTACGATTTGTACAGTGAAGCGAATCAGGAAACCTGGCGAAAACTCTACAAACAAATTCGACCGACGTGGGACAAGTACTCGCATCCGAAATTTCTGGAAGGCGTGCAAAAGCTCGCACTTCCGCCCGATCACATTCCGCACCTCGACGAAATCAACCGCTTCCTCGAACCACTAAGCGGATTTAGCGCGCGGGCGGTTTCGGGGTATATCCCAGCGTACTACTTTTTCGATTCGTTGCGCATGCGGGCATTTCCGACGACCATCACCATCCGCGACGGCAGCAAACTCGACTACCTGCCCGAGCCCGACATCTTCCACGATGTGGCTGGCCATGTGCCCATGCATACGGATAAGCAGTTCGCCGATGTGTTGGTGCGTTTCGGTGAAGTCGCAAGGTCAGCCGCCGGATTCGCAGCCGAAATCAAAGACCACGACGTGCGCATCCAAAAACTAGAAAGCGTCATCAAAGCGATGGCCCGCTTTTTCTGGTTCACCGTAGAGTTCGGTTTGATGCGCCGACCGGGCGGTGGCAAGAACGACCTGTGCGTCTACGGCAGCGGCCTGCTAAGCTCGCACGGCGAACTCGAGTACTGCCTCGAATCGCCACGCGTGCAGCGCTTCCCCTTCCAACTCGAATGGGTCGTCAACCAATACTTCGAGATCGACCACTATCAACCGCTACTCTTCATCGTCGATTCGTTCGACCACCTATTCGAACTCATCGACGAACTAGAACGCTGGATGCCAATAGGGAAACTAGGCAACGTAAGCCCAGGCGAACCAGCCGTCAACGAAGAAGACCTAGAGTCCTTCATGAACGCCCAAGTCGGCATGACCGCCGGCGCGTAGAGGGTGGCTTGTCTCACCTCTTGAAACTGTGGTATATCGATGGGCGCTCAACAAGAAACGAGCTTTGTAAACACATTCATCGCGCCGAATCGCCGCGAACGATACCTGTTCATGCTGCCAGACACAAAGCGTCGCCAACGACTACTCAAACAGCTATACCATTGCAAAGACATTGATCCCGAGGTAATGGTCGAACCGCAGACGAATATTTCGATCATAGAAGAATTGAAATCGATGGGCGCGCCGGATTCGTGCTACGTCATTTCAACCGACGCCACTCACGACGGAAATGAACTCCCCCTCGAAACCGTGTTCAACGAGTACGTGTCAGGCAACGCGATGCTCATTGCGTGCATTCCCGGAAAGCTCGGCTGCAATGTGGACGAGTACGGGTATAGGACAATCTTGAGACGCAGTTGATCGGATCAGCTCACCAACTAATCGCCACCCTCCACCAACCTACTTTGCAACCGCGTCATCAGATCCATCTTCTCATGAAACACCGCGAGGATCAGCGGGCATAAGTTTTCTCGCTTTTGATAGAACGTGTAGTGGTGTTCGCATCGGCTTACCAAAAGTTCCGGCCGATGGCTCAAAGGGTGCCGAGCGCGTGCAGTGCCATCGCCGATGGCGTTGAAGTGCTTGCGCAATGCCGATTCATATCGATCGGCCTGCTTGAGTCCCCATGTTTTGATGGTGTAGCAAGCGATGTCGAGGAGATCGCGTTGGGCACCGGGCGAGATTTCGTACTCAGGCATCTGCGCCGGATTCCGCCTCGTCGCGCGCTTGCCGGAAAATGGACTCCACGGTTTGCTTGCTCGCGCCGGTCACTTCGGCTTCCCGGATGCGCTGATCCAAAACCGCTTCGAGTTCTGCCAAGTCTTCTTGTACACTGCCCTCTTGAGAACCGAGCGTAGCCGAAAGCACGAATTCCTTGATGGACTTTCCCTTCAAGGCGGCTAATGCTTTAAGCTTTTTATGCTCGTCCGGAGTAACGTCAATCGAGATGCGGCTCACGATATGCTCCTTGGGGGTTCGGGTGACGGCTAACGTGCCAGCCTCCTAACCTTACGTCGCTACCCACATTTTGTCAACAATTACACAATGTGGGTCACGGCAAAGAGTGATACCCAGGCTCGGAAATGCCCGATATTGATTCGGAATCGACGTTTGGACAACACCAACGCCCCGTATCAATTGTTGCGATAGCTCAAATCAGTTGGATGATGAAGTTGGCGTTTTGGCTGAGAATGGGCATCGCAGATCGGTGACCAAGAAGAGATGAGAAGTCGCGAATGGCGGGTTCAGCTCAAGACAAATCAATGACGGCTGCGGACAACTCTGCAAACGGTCCCGGCAAACGTCTTTCCTGGCCGCCGTTACTGCTGATCGCAGCGTTGTTTGCTTTCGCGTTCATCCCGGCCGCACGCGCGAACGCGCGTTTGTTCTATTCGATCATTGGTGCCGGTGCTGGCTTGTCCCTTTGGGGGGCGATCCTTCTCGTGCTCAAGCGTCGATCGGCACGAACCTTCAACGTCGAAATCGCTATCGCCAAACCGCATTATGTTCAAGCGGCTGTCCAACTCGTCATTCTGTTTTATTGGGGTTGGTATTGGCCGCGTGCCTTTGCCGAATTACCCCTGATTGCCGCACAGCTCGTATTCTTCTACGCCCTCGACGCCTTGCTCGCATGGTCGCGCGGACGAACGTGGCGACTTGGCTTTGGCCCGCTGCCCATCGTCGTCAGCACCAACCTGCTGCTTTGGTTCAAACACGATTGGTACATCTATCAATTCCTGCTGCTGACCACCGGTGCGCTGGCCAAGCAATTCATCACCTGGAACCGCGAAGGGCAGCGCCGCCACATTTTCAACCCGTCGGCATTTGCGCAATCGATGTTCGCCATCGTGCTGATCGCTACCGGCACATCGAACGATCTGACCTGGGGGCGCGAGATCGCCGCGTCGTTCGAAACGCCCTACATGCTGCTCGTCATCTTCCTCGGCGGGCTCGTCGTGCAATACCTGTTTCACGTCACCTTAATGACGCTCGCAGCCACCGCGACGCTTCTGCTATTCAACGTCGTCTACACCGAAGCCACCGGCGTTTATTTCTTCGTCACGGCCAACATCGTCGCGCCGATCTTTCTCGGTTTGCACCTGCTCGTCACCGACCCGGCCACCTCGCCGCGAACGAACCTCGGCCGAGTGCTGTTTGGTTCGCTGTATGGCCTGGGCTTCTGCCTACTATTCCGACTACTCGACACATACCAAACAGCCGTCTTCTGGGACAAGCTACTACCCGTCCCCATCCTCAACCTCTGCGTACCGATGATCGATCGCATCTGTCGCGCCGGCATCGTGGGCCGATTAAACCTTAAATGGGAAACGTGGCTATCCGCGCGTCGCATGAACCTGATGCACATGACAGTGTGGGTGCTGCTTTTCGCTGGCATGTGGAAATCCGGATTCATCCAAGCCCCCCATCCCGGCAACACAATTCGGTTCTGGAAGCGGGCATTATCCGAGGGCAAACCCAATGCTGGCCATAGCTTGGTGATGGCCGTCGGCGCACTCGCGAAAGGCAGCGGGTCAGCCGACGCCTACAACGAACTCGGGTTGATCTGCGTCGATGGCAGCGTCCCTGACGTCAAACGCAACGACGCCAAAGCCCTCAAATATTTCGACCAAGCCTGCGAACTGGGTAGTATCGACGGCTGCGCCAACGTAGCGATTCAATTCCTGTACCTTCGTCAACGCCTGTCCGACGAAGACGTATCATACGCATTTGATCAACTGCAAGAATCCTGCGACGCGATGGTCGGCTCACCGTCGTGCTACTTACTGGGCAATGCATACGAAACAGGTCGAGGCCGCCCGGAAGATACACAGCACGCGATCGAACTCTACGAACGCAGCGGAACCGACAACCTCTATGCCGTCAAAGGCATCGCCCGCATCACCCTTAGCGAAAACTCCAACTACGATCTCGGCGAAGTCGCACCGGTCCTCGAACTGGCGTGTAAACTCGGCGATGCAGAAAGCTGCTGGTACCTCGCGTATATAAACCAAACTGCCAATGGCGTCCCACAAGACATAGCCCGCGCCCAGCAATTCATCCAGAAAGCCTGTCAACTTGGCTCAAAAAAGGCGTGCAGTGCAGCCGTCCAACCCAAACCTCCACCCTTCGCCAACCCCGAAATGCAAGTCCCCGGCTGGACGAGTGCGTATCCGGTCGATTAGGATTCGGGAAGTACAATTTCCGACTGAGACTTCAGTAACAACTCTCTTCGGAACCATTTAACAAACTGCGATCACGAAAAACGGACAAAGGAGTTGTCATGCGTATTCGTCAATCGATTCATTTGTTTGCTGCGCTCTCTGCGTGCTTGATCATCAACATTGGCTGCGACATCGCCGGGCTCGACCAGGACACGATCGAACTGGAACTGTTCAACGATTCGGATGTGCCGATCCACATTCTCCTCGAAAGTGAGGCTCGAGCGCCAAGCAACCAGATTCAACCCGGCGGTGCCAGAATCGTCACGACGCGTTTCACACAAAATGGAGTACTTTTTGTTGAAGCCCAAAACAACTTGGGCGAAGATCTTTTTAAGGAATGCCCCTTCGTCGATGAAGAATTCGATTCCGAGAACCCGTTTGCGGGCCAGATCACATATGACGGCCCGCTTGGTGTAGTCCTACAGTGCGCCGGAAGCGCGTTTAAGTAGCCGCCCACATTTGCGAAAACTCAAGAATGCACATCGCGTCCCGAATCGCCGATTGCATTGGCGCATTCGGGACGCATTATTTTGTATTTGAACGGAGCAGAAGTGTGGAAATCCAGATCGCAAGCAAGCTAAGAATCCACCGCATTGATACCCAATTCTTGTTTCGCATTGACGAGATCAATAATTCCGCGCCGATGCTGCTCTTCAACCGAAAGTCCATTCATACGCCCCCGCCTGAAAAAGTACCAATATGCGATTTTGAAATACCAAAACGGAATCGAGCGTACATAGTGCACCCGGGACTTGATCATCTCCAATATCCACACGTCGTCAGGTCCGTCAAACGCTAGCGTTTCGATTCCCAAATATCGCTGGATGCATTCTTCAGTCTCGTGATGTTGCTTCAGGCATTCAAAATAATCGGCTCCTTGATATGTCTGAAAGAATTGGCCGGGCGGCGAAGGTGACTCGTGCAGACCGCGCTTATCTGAAGTGATTAGCAAAACGCCTTCTGTAAACCGAGTGACAATGTTCGTCGTAGCCCCCCCAAGCGAACCAATGATCAAGAGAGCGCGGCAGTCCCCCTCTTCACGTTTGACAATGATGAAGGCAAACTCATGAATCTTGTAAGTTTCACTCACTCTCTCGACGTTAGTCTTCTTGTCACTTGAAATCTGGGCAGTGTAGTCATTTTCAATCATCTGCTCGATTTCGTCTTCTTCCTCGCGGGTCAATTTGATTCGGCTAACAGTCAGTAAATTCAACGCAAAGAAACAAGAAAGAATCAGGTAACCCAACGGTATGCACCCCAATACAACGCCGACCATTTCCCATGTTGTAAGTTGCACCGTTCGGATGCCTCTAAGATTGCAGCTGGTTATAGATATCTACTGACCGCATTCGCCACATCGTATACATGATCTACCTCGGATGCGACTGCCACACGACGCGTTCGACCGTCCACTTGCCGTCGCTTTTGTCGGGTCGAGGACCCGACCTACCGCTGATCGATGATAACCTCCCAGCCATCGGGCGAAAGGATATATTCAAACTCTGCTTGCGACTTTGCTTCGTCCAGGGAAGTGTGGCAAGTGTCTGCGATGCTTTCCTCGTTTTCATTCAGTCGAAAAAGAAAGAACAAATTGCCGTCTTGGTTTATTTCAAGGAGAGTCGGCTGGGCTGCAAGTTCGCCCCCGACATAGTGCGACGTGGTGTTCTTGCATGCGATGACTCGGATTCGCGCTTTCAACGGAAAAATTTCGTCCTGAAGTAGGTCGGGTCATCGACCCGACAGCTTTTGCTCACCCACGCGTCAGATCGAATTTCGCTCCACATTCCGAGCAACGGTTCTCAACCGCACCGCGCAAGTCGTATCCACAATGGTCACAATAAATCCCAGCCGCAAGCCGCCGGCGCTCTATCCAGACTCGAACCAGCAGAACCAAAATGCCCAAGATGCTGGCGATGACGACGAGCGGCGAGTATTTGGCACCGCGCATGACGAGGGTTTCGAAGGGGGAATATCCAAGATCAACGCCGAGCGTTGCATTCTTCAATCCTTCTACTGGAGAATCGACTCTGCTTGGAGCATCTTCTGCGCGCATACGAGCCACGAGTCGTTCTGCGAATGCCCTTGCGCTGGGCGAATTAGAGTAGTAGGTTTCGATCATCGGATCGCGTCTCAGCCCGACAACCACCTTCACGCATCCGGCTGGGCGTTCGATCCAATTGTCGCGTTCCGGGTCGTATGCAGGACGAGCAGCATCCGTCTCAATCAGGTGAATGTCGGCACCACCTCCCTGATTATAACCATAATCACTACTAAAGCTCGAACATCCAATAATCTTCTCTCCAGGTTCTGGAAAACCAGGATTCAATTTGTGTTTTTCACCCTTAAGTACAGTTGTTGCGAATAAATGCGCCGCCTCGGTACGGTTCCTCGCTTGATTGGGGATGTTCTTGAGGTGGGCTTCATACCGGGGGACAAAAAGGGAAGCGCATACGACACCCAACAAAAGCAACACCTGAGTCTTATGTCGCCCGAGCAGTTTCATAAATGAAATGCTATTCGAAGAGGAACGCAACAGATAGCAGCCCGTTGCATGCGGTTGTGCCTAATCGTCAGACGGGCGACCCGGAGCCTCGACCCGACTATTCCCCTAACGGCTGGCGGGTCGATGACCCGCCCTACATTTAATGCCGCGTGATTCGCTTACATGGCCTCTGCGACGTTTTTGAGTTCTTCTGAGGCTGCGTAGAATTCTGGTAGGGCCATGTCGCTCAGGTAGACGATGCCACGGCACGCTCTCATGCCGTGATCCTTGCTGTTGACGAAGAAATCTTCACCCAGCATGGTTTTGATCTGGTCGAACTGTTTGACCTGAATCTTTCGGGCGAGGCGTGAGAACGGGCCATCCATCTCGTAGCTTGGGAAGGAGGCTGTCTTCTGCGTGTTGAAGCAACTGTCGAAGCAGTTGTCCATGTCGGTCAGGTGTGTCAGCGATGTGGGCACGAACAGATTCGACTCGGACGGGTGGAACTTGAACCAGACGTTGCGATAACCCAGCACGCGAATATCGTGCCGGCCCGATTCTTTTTCGTATTCCTTGAGCGCCTGCGAGACGGCTTGCAACACTTTGTAATGCGTATCCGGGCCGCTGCCTTCGGGGTCGAATGCTACGGTGACGATGTCGGGATGCACTTCGCGCAGCAGGTCGAAGATCGGCGGAACGTCGCGATCGATGCGCGGCGGTTCGGTGAAGAGGTCGCCCTTATAAAACCCGAGTCGCAAGTGGCGGACAGCTTCCCCGAGGAAACCGTAGTACGCCCACTTCAATTCAGATTCGTATTCACGAACGCGACCTTTAAGCTGCTGCACGATGGCGATGTCTTTTTTACCGGGGTACTGCGTCGCGAAGTAGTTAAGCAGTTCCGAGCAGCGTTCTTTGATGTTGTCTGCTCGATCTTCTTCGTACACTTCAAACAAGTTGCGCAGTAAGCGGCGCGAGACGGCTTCTGTTTTCTTGTCTTCGTGATTGCGCGCTGCGCCTTCGTGATAATATGAAACGTCAATCTTACGGGCCTGCGTGTTGTTCGGGTCGAAATAGCGAGACGCGACTAACTTGGCGAACTCGCCACGTTTCATCCGCCTAAGCACATCCTCAATGGCGTTGTGCATGTAGCTGTTGGTGACCGCATTGAACCCGGACGTCATGTACGCAAAGTGATGCTCGGTACTGCTGCGCCGGACCAGATTCGTTACATAGGGCAGGTAGGCCAGGATGATGTCGTCGTGGTGAGGCGCGGTGTGCAGGAAGCTTTTCTGCTCGATCGGCTGATTGCCCTTAACCAGATTGTCGAGAATCTGCTTGCGGGTCTGCTCCTTGAGCTCTTGCGGATTTCGCTTTGTTTTAAGGAGCAACTCTGCGCCGAAGCGGTTGGCTTTAAAGTCGGCTTCGGTCAGTTGCTCGATGGTCTTGTCATTGTTAAACGACAGGTCCATGACGATCTTGTGAATCTGCCGGTCGGACAACTCGTCGCTGCGTTGCAGGTCAATAAACGCCCGATTCGTAAGTCGCTTTGCCGCACCCTTGGTCAGATAGAACCGTGCGTTGGGCAGCACCGAAAGCGCCGAACCTGGAAAACGATTGGTCGCGTCCGATTCAATGGTACTTGCCACCATTTTCGCCTTGGCCTCGCCAGCCGCAATGATGATCGCGACGGCGTCTTTGTTGTAGGTGATCGTTTGTAATCCGATGGTGATGACGTGCTTGGACCGCGCGACTTCCATCCCGCCCAGATCGCTGGCCGCCGCCGCCCTGGTTTCGTAGTTGGGCTCAAACAGGCGCGTCGTCGAGTAGAAGTCCGCCCCGCGCACGTTGAATGCAATGTGCCCGTCCGGGCCAATCCCACCCAGGAAGAAACCGATCCCGCCCATTTCACGGATTTTTCGTTCGTATTCGGTGCAAAACTGATCGACCTGTTCGAGAACACTCTGCTGCCGTTTTTCGAGAAGCGTCTTGGCTTTGCGAACGCGAAGGGTGAGATCGACCGTCATTTTCGGAAAAATATCGTTGATGCGCAAACCGCGCGGCAAACCGATCTGGCTTGGATCGATGAGCATGGCCTTGCCCGGATCGAGTCCAAATTCACCGAGGTAATATTTGTTGACGTAATATCGAAAGCTGTTGTGCTGACGCGTGTCGATCGGATAGAACTCGTCGATCTGCACGAAACGCAAGTCGCCCATGACCGGTTTTCGATCGGTCGGCAGTCCCATCGACTCCAACTCGGCGCGCACATCCTTGCGGTTCCAGTTGCGCAGGTAATGCATCACATACTTGATGAAGTATTCGGGCGTCTTACCCGTCGGCAATGCCACCGAACCGGCTGGATTCTGCAAGACCCATTCAAGAAAACGAACGGCGGTCAGTCGACCGAGACGAGGAAAATTATCGACGATGACCGTGCCAATGCGTTCCTGTGGACCGTAGCGAAGCTCATAGCCACTTGCCGCTATCGCCGCCTGTTCGACGGGGCTTGACGTTTGCGACTCGCACGATTTCTTTGCAACAGATTTCGGACGGTCGCTCGCAACAGTCTTTGCCGTCGCCTGACTTGCCATAAGACATTCCTTTCAGTGCCAGCCAAGGTGCACTGCGAACAATTAAGATTCGCACCCTTGGTCAAACACATCGCTTCAATTCGAACAACTTCAACAGTCTATCGACTGTTTGCGGGCCATCTCATGACCCACTCCATCTCGACAACCAATGGCGAATCGAAGCGGCGAAACGCTTTTGGCATCAGTCGTGGGCGACCACTCCGCGTGGGTTCGCCCAAAATCGCTGGCAGACTTCTGCGGCTCCGCCAACCGCCCGATCCTGCGTGATCACTTCACCCTCGACGACTTTCAGATTCCGAAGATCCCAATCCAGAACCATCGCCCGAAGCTGCTTGCACACGCCGTCACGCAACGCATGGTTGTCTTCAAACAAATATCCGCCCAGCACCAACACTTCCGGGTCGTAAGCTGCGACCACCATCGCCGCACCGAGCGCGATGTAATTCATCTTTTTATGCAGCAGAGTCGAGAGCGGTTTTGAGTCGCCCTCTTTGTAATTTGCGAAGCACGCTTGGACGATTTCCTGCGAAGGCGAATGTTCATCGATGGCTTTTTGAACGCTCTTGGGAATGTCCTTACGGTCGAGAGCTTTGACCGACGCAACGATACCCGGCCCGGATGCCACGGCTTCGAGGCAGCCCTTGTTCCCACATGGGCACTGACGACCCTCCGGATCGACCACAACGTGCCCCAACTCGCCTGCACGCTGCGTTGCACCCGCCAACGGATGACCGAGCTGCACAAACCGTGCGCTGATGCCTTGACCCGCGCGGTAGTACGCCAGACTTGCAGCATCGCGACCGGCGCCCATCAATGACTCAGCCGCCGCATTCATCGCAGTGGCTGCCCCTTGAATGAGCACATTGGTTTCATATTTTTCAGTGAGAAGTTTGCCGAGCGGTTCGTTGTGCCACCGCAGTGACGCACAGGTCACGACGTTACCGTGACGATCAACGGCACCGTTGATGCCCGCCCACAAACCGAGGATGTTCTTTAGGCCAAGATCAATTTGCGAAAGCAACCCGCGCAGCGCAAGATCGATTTGCTCAAGAAGCATTTCGAGCGTGCGGTCCTCACCAAGAACAACCGTCGCGCGACCCATCGGATGACCGTCAGCCGCAACGAGCGCAAGATGCAACTCGTCGGCTGCGATGTCGATACCAGCAAAGCAACCGATCGAACGGTTGACTGCGAGGAGAATCGCCGGTCGCCCGCGCCCCTGACCCGATTGGCCAACTTTTTGAAGCCAGCCGGAAGCCATCAACCGCTGCGTCGCACCATTGACGGTGGACCGCTGCCGTCCAAGATGGTCGGCGAGCTTGTGTTGTGGTAACGGTCCAAGGCGATGAACCACTTGAAGAACCTGCCAATCCATGGGTCTAATCGTCGCAAAATTCATAAGATCGGAATCCGTATCTATTTCCGATCTCCACAAAGTCCATCCTAGTAATGTACTAGCGGAGATTCAACGGTAGAGATACAATTAAATTCAGTCAAAGTATTAAATTCACGTTCGCGGTGTTTTGGCTTGATCGGTGGGTGACGGCTTGGAGAATTGTCTGGGAGCCGTTCATTGGCACCGCCAAAGCCAGAATATATTGTCATTTCGGCCCTAATCAGTATTTGCAGGCCGTATTCTAGCACAAAATGCACCCGTAGTAGATGGGGAACCGACTGTGAACCTTGCACTTAACTCAATTCGGCAACCGGGAATGGTCCTCAAATTGATGATGGGCGCTGTATGGCTATGCCAAGCCGGCTGTCATAGGGAATCTGCCCCAGACGCCCCCATTGTCGGCGATGTTGAAAAATCCTTGTCATGTATCGATCTCGAATGGGCAAAGAGCCGGCCTCTCTACACGTTCTCAGAAAACGAGGTTGGTCGCTACATCAAAGACGTGAAGTCAACGCACCCGGGATTGACCGATCGCGTGATCCATCTCGCCCGAAAAAACATCGGTCAGCCGTACGATCTCTACCTGTTGGGCGAGTACCCCTTTGAAACGTTTGATCCCGACCCGATGTATTGCCTCACTCGCAGCGATTGCTTGACGTTTTGCGAACACATCTACGCGATGGCGATTGCAAGAGATTTCCCGTCGTTCGTGCAGACGTTGCAACGCCTTCGCTATAAAGACGGACGCATCGGAATGATCACGCGTAATCACTACACCGTTGCTGATTGGAATCGTAACAACGTCGGTTTGTTTGTTGACCTGACCACCACGCTTGGCGAAGGCAAAGTCCATGTGCCGCTGACTCAGGTGTGTCGTCGAGCGCCCTTCCTCAAGAAATTCGGCATCGGTCAAGACATCGCCGACGAACCAATCACTGACGCATACATTCCCAGGGAGCGCGTTCCCGAAATTTTGACAGAGTTGCGCAATGGCGATTTCGTCAACATCGTGCGCGGCAGCGAAAAGTCGCAATGGGTTGGACACACCGGATTGGTTGCGATTGGTGACGATGCCACGGTGAATTTCCTGCACTCAGCCAGACCGGCTGTTCGCGAGCAAGAGTTGGTCGATTATCTTAGCGGCGACAAAGAATGCGTCGGCATTCGTTTCATGCGATTGCGCGGTGATGCGGAATCACTCATCAATAAGCTGCTGAAAGATGACGGTGTCACAGACGTCACCGCATCGGCACTACAAGCCGCCCGCGACCTCGAGCAGTCGAAACTGATCTCCTCAATACGCCAACCATCGCTGACCTGGATTCAAGCGCAGCGTCTTCAAGGCTTTCGGTTGGAAGTTGATTCAGAATCCAATCAAACGCTTCAGATTGAACTCGAACGCATCGACCGCGATGTGCGAAATTCCCTTCAGATCAAGGCTGAAGATCGGTCATTCGGCCTGCTGACGCTCAACGACCAGCGGCTTGCGATGCTCGATCCGGATCGCATGTACTACGCAGCCAGCGTCCCGAAGATAGCCATCCTGCTGGCGTACTTTGAAACAAACCCAGATGCCGCGACGGACCTCCCCGACGACGTTCGCGACGAGCTGGGCCGGATGATCAAACTTTCGGATAACGAATTGGCTGCGAAGTACGGAAAGCTGATCGGCATCGAAAAGATACAAGAGGTTCTTCAGTCGAAACGATACCAATTCTACGACAAAAAACGCAGCGCCGGTTTGTGGTACGGCAAACACTATGGTCAGCCGTCACCTCGGATGGGCGATCCCATCCATGATCATTCGCACGGCGCAACGGTGCGGCAGGCACTGCGTTTCTATTTGCTCATGGAACAAAAGAAACTAGTAAGCGGTAAGGCGTCAGTCACGATGATGGAGATCTTCGCGTCCGATCAGTTGAAGCATGGTCAATCAAAGTTCGTCAAAGGTTTGTCAGAACGCGCGGACTCGATTCTGCGCAAGAGCGGAACTTGGCGCGATTGGCATCTGGACACCGCCCGCGTTCGACATGGCGATCAATTCTATCTCATCGCTGGAATGACCCATCACCCGAAAGGGGCAGAGTATCTTTCCGAGATGGCCGCCCGCGTCGATGCTTTGGTTTGCGGCAATCAAACAGCTAAGGTTGCGAGCGCTTCTGATTCCGAGTTGGTCAACGTCGCAGATGCTGTTCCGGGCGTCGTCCTCGATCTGCGATACGCAACGGAGAATAACTTCACGGGCGAGCAGTTGTATCCGAAAGCAATTTGCCTGCTGCGATCGAGCGCTGCGGCTCGGTTGGCACGCGTTCAAAAGAGTCTTGAGGAACGCGGATTGGGTTTGAAGATCTATGACGGGTATCGACCGCTGTCCGTGCAGAAAAAAATGTGGGAACTGGTGCCCGATCCGCGGTATGTCGCCGACCCGAATGAAGGATCGCGACACAATCGAGGGTGTGCTGTCGATGTGACGCTGGTGGACGCCGACGGAAATGAATTGGAAATGCCCACCGGATACGACGACTTTTCCGAAGCGGCCCACCAGGATTATCAGGGCGGAACGCCAACATCTCGCCGCAATCGCAATCTATTGAAACAGGCGATGGAAGCCGAGGGTTTTTTGGCGCTGGATACGGAGTGGTGGCATTTCGACGCACCGGATTGGCGCGACTTTCCCATTCTCGATAGGGCGCTCAACAGCGTGGGGAATTAACCGCAAACGTTACAGCGAAGACGTGACGTCCACTTGGTTTCGCGTACAATCGTGGCGTTGCAGTTGGGCATTTGGAAAACGAAACAGGAGCAGTGAAGCATGCGTTTTAGAAGAACCCGACTTTGGATTGCAGGTGTCGTCGCGTTTGCGTTTGGTTTTCCGCTGAGCGAAAAAGCGTTCGCCGGTTTTTTTAACGTGGTCGATGGGTCGATTGGCTTGGGACTGGCGATCGCGGACTCTGCCGGTGACAGCTAGACTTGCATACAACTAATTCTCGTCCGTATCAGACGTAGACTGAGCATCTTCGGTAACTTGGCGGGCATGATCTTCACCCCAGCGTGCGTACCCCCATAAATACTGCGTGGGGTCACGCAGGATTAACCGCTCGATGCCGATCATGTATCGACGGGTCACCCATTCGACTGGGTTCGGTTCATCCTTCCAATCATCCGGTACGATCGTATCTTCGACATCAAACTCGAATCGAAAGTCCGCGCCCACCCGGCGCAGGCCAGCCACCACAACTTCAGCGTTGTGCCGGCATGCCAGCAATCCCACCGACGACAATGCCCGCGTGGGAATCCCTAAGAATTCAACTTCGATACCGCGTTTGGATGCGTGATGATCCGCGACCAAAGCGACCGATCCACCACATTCGAGAACACTTTCCAATCGAGTGGCAGCAAGTTGCACGGGTATCAAATCGCATCCACTCTGCGATCGAACGCGTTTGCGGTACGCATCAAAGCCGGCATTCGCGTGCGGCAGATACACGGCAGTGGATTTGACGCCATTGTAACCCAGGAAAATCGGCAGCATGTCGAATGATCCATAATAACCGGTGACCAGAATAACCGGACGACACTGCTCCTGGGCGGCTAACATCCGACTCAGAAATGGTTCGGGCAACTTGCCACCGCAGCGTTCAAAGTTGTTTTGATTCAAGCTGTGTGCAGCAAGCATCAAGTCGGTCAGATTACGTGAGCGGTGGATGAAGGACTCCCGGGCGATCGATGGGATTGCGCTTTCGTCTACCGTGCCTGCGAGGGCGACGGCACACTGCGCTTCACTGCGTTCCTTTAGAGGCAACAACAACCCATACATGATCCGCGCACCGACGCCGGTGATCCAGTAGGAAATCTTCGGCCCCAAAACGGCAAATGCAATCCCCAGACACCTCCGATGCAAGTTGCCAAGCGCAAGAATAAATCGAACCGCAGGCTTTGCAGAAGCGGTGACGACATCGTCATTGACCTTGGGTTTTTGGGTGGCGTCTTGCTGCATGGTCGGATTCGGATTTCGGGCAGGATTCTATGCTCACGGTCGCGACTTTACGGCAACGCCGATCGCGCGTACAACCGAAGTATGTTACAGCTTGGCCATTGGCAATTCGAGTCTGTCATCAATGGTACGATTCGCCTGGACGGCGGGGCGATGTTCGGCGTGGTTCCGAAGGTGCTTTGGTCCAACTCGCAAAACATCGATTTGAAGAATCGTATCTTGCTGGCTACGCGAACATTGATCGCCCGCCACATCCCCAGTCAGCGTATCGTTCTGGTGGATACGGGTACGGGCTCAAAATGGAGCGATGATGACGCCGAGCGATATGGGATCGAGTCGAATCCGGAGGCGATCGATCAGGCACTTGCGGCCATGGGTACGGACGCCGACGCTGTCACCGACGTCATAGCGACGCACCTGCACTTCGACCATTGCGGGGGAATGTCCGAATGGGACAAGGCTCCCGGTGGACAACTGAGTGTTCGGTTCGCCAACGCGCGACATTGGGTTCATCGTGAACATTTCCAGCACGCTTGCGCACCGACCTTGCGCGACCGGGCGTCATTTCTGCCGGTTGATTTCAAATGGCTGGATGAGGACCCGCGTGCTGAATTCGTCGAGGGAGATCAGCCGACCAGCGACATTCCCGACCTGACGTTTGAGCTGTCACACGGACACACGCCGTATCAACTGCTACCGGTTTTCGAATTGGGAAACGGGTCAGAGTTATTCTTCGTTGGTGATATGGCGCCAACCGGGGCTCACATTCTTCCTGCCTGGGTCATGGCCTATGACCTTTTTCCACTTAAATCCGTGGATGAACGGGTGGCGCTTGCGAATCGCTGCAAAGAACGCGGTACGATTGTTGCGTTCCCACATGATGTCAAACGTGGCATCGTGCGATTGGACGTCTCAGGAAAGAAACCCCGAATTGGCGAGGTGTTGTGCCCATGATTCGAATGTTGATGGCATGCGGTTTGTTGCTGCTGAGCGGATGTAGCCAGATACCCTGGCGGCCCGACTTGGGCGGAGCGCTGCGTCAGGCGTCGCGAACCAATCGACTGGTTTTCGTGGCGTACTGGTCCACGTTTGATTCACAATGCCAGGAGATGGAGCGCGATGTTTTCTCGGTTCCAGAGGTGCGCGAAACGTTGGCTGACACGATCCCGGTTCGCATCGCGTCCTGGTCGAATCAGAAGTTCGCTGAAAGCTACGGAATCACCAAGGTGCCATCGTTCGTCGTGCTCGGACCGGATGGACGCGTGCTGCGTATCCTTCAGGGATTCGTTGAAGAAGGGCGGCTTCGCGGAATGGTCCAAGCCGCCAAACTCAATCAATAAACCGCCATCCCCCCAAGCACCCAGGAAGCAATGCCCCAAAGGTCTTGCACCAAATTCAACGCAAGCGCTACGCGCGATCGAAAATGAGCTCGGCAATTGTAAAACGAAAAGAGTGGGCAAAGACGCGAACGTCTCTACCCACTCTTTAATTTACTTCTTGGTTACGGCTTACGGATTGGCTGCAGTGGCGCCGTCTTCGAAGAGGTCGAAGATTCCGTCGTTGTCGGTCAGGAATTCACCGGCAACGTAGGGAACGAGTCCACCAACGAAGCTACCAACCCACTTGCCGAGTCCACCGAGGTTGCCAAAGCTGCAACCAGCTGAGTGAAAGCAGGTGCCGAGTACGGCGACCATTGCCGCACATTTCATGGCTTTGTTTGTCTTCTTCATGTCCATAGTCTCCAATTCAAGAAACAACATCAAAACGTTTTGATTCTTTTAAACCAGGTCACTGCCCGCGATTCATTCATGAATCTTTTGTTCAAGGCAATAACCAACCAATAAACAGCCTGTCAAAAAACTCTATCTCAATACGCCACAGCCGCTGCCGACCCTCGTCCCTGTTGCGGTTTACTTATTAACAGGATGATGCCGGCAAATACTTCCAACAAGACTGTGGGTTCAGTGCCAACTGAGTTCCATGGGTAAACTAAGATCCATGGGCATCTATGGGTTGATCGTCGTCGCCCCGTCCTCAAACAGATCGAAGACAGTATCGTTATCGACCAAGAACTCAATAGCAGTATGCGTCACCGCCGCCTCGAGAGTTCTCTTGAAAAAATCGACGCTCAAACAACCATTAAAAGTCAACGTCGATCCCAACAATGTCACCGCGATCACAGACCGCTTGATATTCTTTTTCATTTTGCAAAGCCTCGTCGAAAAAAACTGCTTTTCGATGTGCCCCGAGTACTGCGGACATTTTGCTGCATTGCTCAAACATACTTGCTTGCAGCCGAAGTCCGAAGTAATTCCAACCGGGCAGTTTCAATTTCGCGTTTTGTATTCTCGCGACTTCATTGATCGAACTTGAGCAACGGCTTACTTTTCAACTTGCTACGATTTATAAGCCGAATAGCCCTTACCCACGGGATGCAACCGACTGAATTTGACCGCGTGTCAATTCGTTTGGTTCCGTGAATATCCGTCCAATTGCCCTTGGACAAAATCAGTTGGGCTACCGCGCCGCAGACCCATCTGAAAGCGACCGTTACTCTTCGGTCGACTCGGGCGATCATTATGGCAATCCCGTTTTACGCTGCAACCCCAAAAATCGCCTGGAGCCGAGATTTTTTTGACCCATGCCTAATACGTCTCAAAGGCTATTGAGCCCGCCACATGAAAGCAAGGTATCGGTATGCAACCCTACAGAGCATTAGCGTTTAGCGTAATTTTCGACAATCCATGCTGGTTTCATTGCCAATCGATGGGCCCAAAGTGTATCTGGGGTATTTGTGCTGAATGGATAACACAAACTGCTGTTTGTTATACTGCAAAGTCGGTTTATCAAAATGTGTCCACCATCTTTGCTCCGATGTGAATTCCCGATCTCAGGCTGTTCTTTCTCGACGATCATTACATAGAAATGACAGGAATTCCGAGTGGCGCGGTGGAATTTCACACTATGCGCTCCGCCAGAATCGAGGTGAAAACAGAACCAGAATCGCGAATACTTCGAGGCGGCCGAGGGCCATTAAAACGATCATGACGCATTTGCTGGGTGTAGAAAACCACGCATAATTTTCGACCGCCCCCACCTTGGCTAGGCCTGGTCCGATGTTGCAGAGCGTCGCCACACTGGCACTCGCAGCCGTCGTCATGTCTATCGTACCACTCGGTTCGAATAACTTTAGCATCCCAGTGCCAGCGCCGAATAGCAGAATCAATCCGAATACATAAGCAAGTGTCGCAAGTCTCAGTTCCGGTGCGATTGTGGTCTTGCCAACTTTAAGTGGCCGCACAACGTTGGGACGAAATACACGTTCGAGTTCGGCGACCATGACTTTGAAAGCGATCAGAATCCGGATTACTTTGATACCGCCTCCCGTCGATCCTGCGCACCCACCAACGAACATCACCATCAAGAGCAGTGCCTTCGCGGCGAAGGGCCAAAGGTTGAAATCTGCCGTGCAGAAACCGGTAGTCGTTTGCACAGACACAGTCGTCAAAGCGCTTTGCCGCGCTGCCTCAAACCACGACGGGTCGAGCGTTTCGCCCGTCGTCAATGTAATGGGTTGATTCGCGATCGTGAAGGTGATGACTGCTGTCACCAGGAACATGATTGTTAGATAGAGGCGAAGTTCCGAATCTTGATACACGGCTTTGAAGCGCCCGCGAATCAATTGATAGTAGAGCCCAAAGTTGACACCCGCAGCCACCATGAAGACGAGGACGATGATGTCGATGGCGACGTTGTTGTGAAACCCACCGAGGCTGGCATTGTGGGTGCTGAACCCTCCAGTCGCGAGTGTCGCAAATGTGTGGCAGACGGAATTGAAAATGTCCATCCCCGCGATGCGAAGCGCCAGAATTTGCAGCACGGTTATCCCGACGTAGATCAGCCAAAGCGTCCGTGCGGTTTCGCGAATGTGAGGGTGGACGCCTTCCGGATCAGGCCCCGGAGCCTCAACTCGGAATAGCCGTTTTCCTTCCACGCCCATCGAAGGGAGCACTGCAACGAACAGGACGACAATCCCAAGTCCCCCAAGCCAATGGGTCAATGCCCGCCACAAAAGGATGCTGCGGGGCATCCGATCGATCCTCGTCAAGACCGTGGCCCCAGTGGTGGTAAGCCCGCTCATCGACTCAAAAACGCAGTTTACGGGCTCTCGAAAAGGGTGCTCGGTGCCTGGCACTTCACCGATATGGGCATAGATCAGGTAAGGGATCGCCGACAGAATTGCCCCGCCAAACCAACTGGCAGCAACAAGGAGCAGGGCTTCTTTGCGCCCGAATCGAGTGCTCGTATTACGCGTAAAAAGCCACATCAAGATGCCGGCGGCCATCCCGTAACTACCAGCGATCAAAAATGCCCTGAACGGATGTTTCTCGGTGACCTCACCGAACGCGAGCTGGATCGCCGACCAGCCCGCGATGGATAAGAGGATCGCGCTGAGGACGATAAACAGCATGCCAAGTTGTTTGACGACAAATCGATAGTTCACGTTGTGCTACTTCGTGCCAAACATTTTGCGGAGACGACTTTCCATACCGGGAGGTCCAATCACAAGCAACGTATCATCTTGCTTCAAAACATAATCGGCGCTGGGGACTTCGACATGATCTCCATGCTGGACAGCCGCGACTCCACCCTTTGGAGTCAGCGTGATATCGCGAAGCGTCTTGCCCAGGGCGTGCGCTTTGGGACCGACGCGAAATCGGTAGACATCGATGATGCCTTGTGCCAGCGATGCGATCCGCTGAAGTGAATCACCCGCGATGAATCGTTCCAATTCTCGAACGGCTACGCGCCGGGGGCTGAACGCACGATCGATTCCGACGCTGGCGAGCAGGTGTAGATAATCTGCCCGCTGAACCACCGCAATCGATTGCTTGACGCCTTTGCTCTTAGCCCAGGCGCTGCCCAGGATGTTGTGTTCGTCGTCATCGAGCAAAGAAACAAACGCGTTGATGTTTTCGAGGTTTTCTTCGTCAAACGTCGCCAAGTCAGAAGGGTCAGCCGCAATCACTGTGATCCAATCTAACTTCTGGGCAAGTTCCTCAGCCCGCTCATGGTTGAGTTCAAAAAGACGGATGGAGAAATCGCTCGTCTTCAGGGCTCTGCACAACCAGACAGCCATCGGTGGGCCACCCATGATCGCAACCTTGCGCTTGCGCACATGGTCGTCGTGAAATAACCGCTTCGCTTGCTGAAAGACATTCGCGTTGCCAACAAGAACAACCCGATCGCCCGGTTGGATCACGCTGGCACCGTCGGGAATGAACATTTCACCGTCACGACCGATCGCCGCCAACCGCGACCCGCGAGGCAGTCCGAGATTCGCAAGCGCCAAACCAGCAGACGACGCTTTCTCGGAAACCGGGATTTCGTGCATTTCGACCTGACCACGGGCGAAATTTTCGATGGCGTGGGCCCCCGGGTTGCGAATCGTTTGGGCGATGGCCTGTGCCGTCGAATACTCCGGACAGATGAGCTGATCGATGCCCAGGTGGTGCTTGTAGTCGAGGCCACGCTGGCCAAAATACGTGCTGTGATGCACGCGGACGACTGTTTGCTTCGCCCCGACTGCTTTCCCCACAGCAGCAGTGAGCAGGTTGATTTCGTCGCTGCTGGTCGCTGCCACCAGGAGGTCAGCCGATTTGCAGCCGGCTTCGATTAGGATTTCCGCCGACGCACAGTTTCCGCGAAGGGTGCGGACGTCGAGGCTGTCCTCGATTTTCCGAATTCGGGCGGCGCTCTTGTCGATGACGGTTACGTTTTGGCCGTTCATCTCCATGACTTCGGCTGCATGAAGCCCCACTTCACCGGCACCGCAAATAATAATGTTCATACCCGTTACGTCCGCGTCACTTCTGGTTATCGAGAATCCGGATTCGTTTGAGGATCATCATAACCGCGCGCAACCGGGTGACAATTAAAGACTTGAACTTCGAAAATGTCAGGCATTCGCCTAAAAAGGGGGATCATTCCCCAGCAGCGGGGTTCATCCACATGGTCAATAACGATGGCCATAAGGCGTTCTCAGAGGTCGCTCAGCCGTTTGCAAGTGGGGCGAAAGTCAGTAAAGTTTACCACTTGGAACGCCCCGGGTGCGGCGTCTGGCGACTGATCCTCACATGTCGCGAGCGGCTTTGATCTGATGCCGGCACCACGGACGCGCGATTGTTTAAAGATGTGAAATCAAAGCCCACGCCAAGGAGTATTTTCATTGGACGCACAAGTAAAGCAGGAAACGCTAACCTCCTATCGCACCCATGACAAAGACACCGGTTCGCCGGAAGTTCAGGTGGCTATCCTTACCGGTAGAATCGTCGAGTTGACCGAACACCTCAAGACGCACAAGAAGGACTTTGCGTCGCGTCGTGGCCTTCTAAAGCTGGTGGGTCGCCGCACGCGGTTGCTGCGATATTTGAACAATAAGGATCACAGTCGCTACGTCAGTGTGATCCAGCGCCTCGGCTTGAGGAAGTAGCCTCAAAGCGAAAAAATTAGGTTAGTGCGCAGTTAGAAGAGTAGCACGCGGAATCGGCCCCATTGACTTGTAGGTGGGCCTTTTTGAAGTTGACGACAATGGGGCTGGCGGTGCAAGTTCAGCCCGGAATCCGTCGCAAGTTGTAAAGTGCCACATTGTGTCACTATCATAGCGAGGCGGCGGTTGTGTTGGGTTGGTGGATTGGATCGTTGTTCGGAAAAATTTGAGAAATGGCGAGGGTGAGTTGCGTTTGCGCGACCCATCCTTTTTTCGTAAATATCTTGCTCGGTTGCGAAACACGCAAACCAGCAGAAATCGACAAGTTAAGAATTGTGTCAAACTAAGAGAGTTTTGACTAAGAAAATTGTGACGGTAACGGAAAAGAGTGACGGTAATGAAGAAATACACTTCAGAGTGCACGATTGGCGGCAAGAAGTTGACGTTGGAAACGGGCTGGTTGGCCAAACAAGCCGCAGGCACCGTGATGGTAACCTACGGCGAAACCGTGGTGATGGTGGCAGTGGTGACATCCGACCCCAGGCCAGGAATCGATTTCTTCCCACTGACCTGCGACTATCGCGAAAAAGCATACGCAGCCGGTAAATTCCCCGGCGGTTTCTTCAAGCGTGAAGCCCGCCCATCGACCAAAGAAATTCTCACTATGCGTCTGATGGATCGTCCGATCCGTCCGCTGTTTCCCAAGGGTTTTATCAACGAAGTCATGATCCAGGCGATGGTGCTTTCCACCGATCAGGAACATGATCCGGACATGCTGGCCATGATCGGTGCGTCAGCCGCCCTTTCGATTTCGGAGATTCCGTTTGAAGGTCCGACCGGTGCCGTTCGCGTCGGTCGCGTTGATGGCAAATTCGTTGTGATGCCAACACTCGAGCAGATGGATCAAAGCGATTTGGAGTTGGTCGTTTCCGGTCACTCCGAAGCCGTCAACATGATCGAGCTTGGCGGGTTTGAAATTGCCGAGCCCGACGTTGTAGAAGCCGTCGATGTCGCCCACAAAGAAATCAAGACCATCTGCGCCTGCGTCAGCGATCTGGTCAAGCAGTGCGGCAAAGAAAAACAATGGACGCCCCCGCCATCAACCGACGCGCTCAAAGATCGGTTGCGTGAAAAGGTGGCTGGCCCGCTCCGCAAGGCGAAGGAAATTTCGTCGAAGCAGGATCGCTACGAAGCCGTGAAAGCTGTTTATTCCGAAACGCTCGATCAGGAATGTCCTGCCGACGCAGAGAATCCGGAATTTGATCGCAACACCGTCCGCAGCGTCATCGATGAGATCGAAGGCGAAGTGGTGGCTGCGATGGTGCTGGATACCGGTATTCGTTCCGACGGCCGAGGCCTGACCGACCTTCGCGAACTGACCTGCGAAGTTGGCGTATTGCCGCGAACGCACGGGTCGGCAGTTTTCACCCGTGGCGAAACACAATCGATGGCTGTCGTCACGCTTGGCACGGTGCGCGATGAGCAATTCATCGACGGGTTGATGCCGGAATACAGCAAAAAGTTCATGCTGCACTATAACTTCCCGCCGTTCTGCGTCGGTGAAGTACGTCGCCTCGGTGCGGTGTCGCGTCGCGAGATCGGTCACGGAAACTTGGCTGAGAAGGCGATCGAAATGGTCCTGCCCTCACCGGAAGACTTCCCCTATACCGTTCGCATCGTGTCGGAAATTCTCGAATCCAACGGTTCGAGTTCGATGGCGTCGATCTGCGGTGGAACGTTAGCACTGATGGACGCCGGTGTGCCCTTGACCCAACCCGTTGCGGGAATTTCGGTCGGTGGTTTCCACGATGGCGATCGCCGCAAGTTAATCGTCGATATCCTCGGTGAAGAAGATCACTTCGGTGACATGGACTTCAAAGTTGCAGGTACGCAGCGCGGCATCACCGCGATTCAGGTGGACTTGAAGGATCGCTCGCTAAGCATCGACATTGTCAAAGAAGCGTTGGAGATCGCAAAAAGCGCTCGACTGGAAATCTTGGAGAAAATGCTGGCGACGCTTCCGGAACCGCGCAAGGAAACCAGCAAGTACGCACCACGAATTCTTTCAATCAAGATCAATCCGGACCGCATCGGAAAGGTCATTGGACCGGGCGGTAAAGGGATCAAAGCCATCGAAGGCGGTACCGGTGCGAAGGTCGAAATCGACGACGACGGAACCATCACGATTTCGTGCATGGACCTTGCTGGTGCTGAGACGGCACGCAGCATGATCGAAGCCGTCACCGAAAGCATCAAGGTTGGTACGGTGTATTCGGGCACGGTGACCAGCGTGAAAGACTTCGGTGCGTTTGTCGAAATCGCGCCCGGTCAAGATGGCTTGTGCCATGTAAGCGAGTTGTCCACCGATTACGTCCGCAACGTTGCTGACATATGCAAGGTCGGCGATCCGCTGAAAGTGAAGGTCATCGCGGTCGATAATCAAGGTCGCGTCAAGCTGTCAGCAAAAGCCGTTCAGCTTGAAGAAAAACAAGAGACAGCAGAAAGCGCGTCGTAAGCACGAGAACGACAGATAGATTGCAAAATTAAAACGGTGGTCCTACCTTGAATCGTAGGGCCACCGTTTTTTTGATAACCCGTATCGTTTGGAAGCTGTGCCACTGCTCTGTGAGCAGTGCTGGGCCATTGGCGACAGTCGCAAAATACACTGCTCACAGAGCAGTGGCACGCCAATCGCAACTTGGAATTGGAAGCAGTCGCCATGCCTGACGATCGTGTCATTGAAATCTCGATGATTGCCGGCGGACTCGCCCACGAGATTCGTAACCCGCTGTCCACATTGCTGCTTAACTTGAAGCTGTTGGAAGAGGATCTTTCCGAAGACGCAGCGCCGACGTCAGACACGATGCGTCGGGCGCGCCAGCGCATCGCGATCACCCGGGGCGAAGCTGAACGCTTACAACGAATGCTCGATGAGTTCCTGCTTCTCGTCAAACCGGTCACCTTGAAACGCACCGTCGCCGACCTCAACGGAATCGTCTCGCGATTGGTTGAATTCTACAAACCAGAAACCGAACGCGATGGCATCCGCCTCGTCGCCTACGAACATCCTCAACCTTTGCTCGTTTCGGTCGATGCGGAAATCTTCAGACAAGCCCTCTTAAACCTTCTGATCAACGCCCGCCAAGCCACACCGATGGATGGCGAAATCTCAATTCACCTGACGGTCGAAGAACTCGGTCGCGATGGCACCTGGGCAACCGTCGAAGTAAGCGACGACGGGGAAGGCATGAGCGAGGAAGTGTTGGCCAATGCCATGCAGGCGTTCTACTCGACGAAACCGATGGGCAGCGGACTGGGCCTGTCCACAACGAGTCGAATCGTCGCGGCACATGGCGGTGTTATCCGCGTCAAATCGAAGTCCGGTTCCGGGACGACATTCGTTATTCGTTTGCCGCTCGTCGCCGAGAAGCTCAACCCCGCCGAGAAGCTCGGACCAATGGGGTGACGATCGCGCCCGGTGCGATAGAATAGTATCCATCATGGCCGCCACCGCATTCGTACTAATCGTTGAAGATGATACCGCCCACGGCGAGGCCATCGCAGAAGGCTTGAAGCGCGAAGGACACGCCTGCAAGGTCGTCTCCAGCGGTGCCGATGCGATCGCCAGCGTTAGCGCCCGTCCGCCCGATGTCATCATCACCGACTACAAACTCGGCGGAGCGCTCAATGGGATGGATGTCCTTAAACAGACCAAGGAAATCTCCCCCCACACGCAGGTCATCCTAATCACCGCGTTCGGCAGCGAACAGTTGGTCCGCGATGCCCTCGGTCCGGAGAACCCCACGCCAGCATACGACTATTTGATCAAACCGATCGACATCGATGTCGTACGCGCGAAGGTCAACAAGGCGGCAGAGCATGCGATTGCGTCGCGCGACTCAAAGACGATGCGCGATCAAATCGAAAAGGCGTTTAACTACGAGGGCATCATCGGAACGAGCGCGGCGCTCGCGAAGGAAATCCGTCGGATTCAGAAACTGGCCAAGAGCAAGAGCACGGTCTTGATTTTCGGCGAATCGGGGACGGGCAAGGAACTCGTCGCACAGGCTCTGCACGCCAATTCCAAACGTTCGGGCAAAACTTTTAAGGTGATCAACTGTGCGGCGCTCACCGAATCGCTGCTGGAAAGTGAACTGTTCGGACACGTCAAGGGTGCGTTTACCGGCGCCATTTCCGACAAAAAGGGCATCCTCGAAGCCGCAGACGGTGGAACGCTGTTTCTCGATGAGATCGGCGACATGCCGCTGGGGATGCAGGCCAAACTTTTGCGCACTCTTGAATCCGGCGAAGTGCAACCGGTGGGCAGTACCGACACGCTTTTCGTCGATGTGCGATTCGTAGCCGCCACCCATCGCAACCTGCGCGAGATGGTCGAGGAACAAACGTTTCGCGAAGACTTGTTTTATCGATTGCACGCCCAGGGTGCGATTCGCCTGCCACCACTTCGACAGCGGCGCGAGGACATTCCGATATTGGCCAACCACTTCGTCGAGGAATTTTGCCGCGAGAGTGATTTTGACGTCAAAGAAATCTCGACGGAAGTGATGCGCCGTCTTACGAATCACTCGTGGCGCGGCAACGTCCGCGAGCTGCGCAGCGTGGTCGAACAGATGGTGATCGAGTCGGAAGGTGAAATGCTGGAAACCGGCGATCTGCCGGAATCCTTGCGAACCACAACGGATATCGTCCCGGTCAACAACCCCAGCCTGCTAGGCATGAGCATGGCCGACGTCGAACGCCTCCACATCTTAAACACGCTCAAGCTAACCGGCGGAAACCGCGAAAAAGCAGCGAAAATTTTGAAGATCGGCGCAAGAACGCTCTATAGAAAACTCAAAGATTACGGTGTGACGCAATCGGAATAGTCTTGCAATCTGCCCAGCCAATTCATTGAATAAACCTCGAAGAGAGGATTTCAATGGACTACTTGCCAGGTACTTCGCCAGAAATAACCGATGTGTGGGACATCTTTGTTGCCCTCGGAATTTTTCTCGGAGTCGTTGTTGGCGTCATCGTTATGATTTCAGTCATCACCGTCTTCACCTTCAGCAAGACGAAATTGAAACGCTTGTCTGTTCCCTCCAAGAAATACAAGAAAGCCCTCGCACGCGGCATGAAGCAAGAAGAATGGGCCAAGGCCCACGGCTTTGGTTTCGTCGGCTTCTATATGATTGGGGCGAATTCCAATTTGTTCATGTGCGCTTGGTGCAACGACGACTCGTCACGGTTCTTCGCTGCGTACGTCTTGCCTCAGGGTAAGATCACTTACGATCTTGTCACATTCTTTGAACCCGAAGGCGGACTGACCACAGCCAGCACCAAAGACGGCTTGTTCCTACCGTTTCCACCCGGGTCTTACACACAGGCTTTTTCAAAGCGATCGATGGATCAGCGATGGCAGAAGCACCTCGAAGCCGAGGCGTATCTTGGCAGGGAACTTGGAGCAATGCGTTCTTCGATATCCAGTGACTTTGAGCAGTCGTTCCTGCGGGCGATCCGAAGACAGATGTTATACGTCCGCTCGATTCGCGGTTGGTATATCAAAGCCGTCTACTGGTACCTGATCCGCAAATCAAAACTGGCCAACAAGTCCATTGAAGTTCAGCACAACGCAGGACAGATCACGCTGGAAGAACCGGTGTACGATGCCGAATTGACGTAACGCTCAAACAACTGCACGATCGTTGCTACAATTCGCGCAGCGTCTTCAGAAGTGCTTCGAATTCCTCTTTGCACTCTCCGCAGATTTCGAGGTGATCTTCGATGGCTTTGAGGCTTTCGGGGATGGACTTGCCTTCGAGGTGAGTTTCGGCGAACTCAGCCATCGCCGACAGGCAGTCTTCGCAGGTCGCTTCGCGATCCTTGGTCTGCCTGAGGAAGCTTAGCAGTGCATCTACTTTTTCTTTTGAAAGATCCATGTTTGCTCTTAGGCCGGGCTTAGGTCTTCCTTCGAATAACCGCGTCGTTCCAATTCGTTCTTGAGCTTCTTGCGGGCATCGTAAGTCAGTTTGTATATCGCGTTGCGGTTGGTGCCCAGGCGACGACCGATTTCCTCCTGAGGCATACCCGCCAACTCTGCCTGTAACACGTCGCGCTGCTTCTCTGTCAGCTTCTCTTCGATGATCGCATGGATGTCTTCCACGAGTTGCCTGCGAATGGCCGAGGCAGCCGGCTCGTTTTGCGAATCGACTCGCCCAGCATCGATTGCGTCGGTATTGCCCGTGACCTGTTCCAGTGAAACATCCTTCCAACGAAGGCGCCGAAGTTCCGTATATCCTACGCGGACCGCGATGGTCAGCGCCCAGGTCGTAAACTGGCTGCGACCCTCAAACGCGTCAATACTACCGTGGATTTTCAAGAGCGCCTCTTGCGTGACATCTTCAATGAAGTCGTCTCCTGACGATGCAAAGGCGTGCCGCAATTTCGCGAGAAGGAGCTCGCGCAAGTCGGCCAGCGCCGCACCGCGGGTGGAGAGTTCACCCGAAAGCCTTTCGATCCAGTCCGATTCAACAGCCAACGCCGACGACTCCTGATCTCGACATTCCTTAGACGCGTTCAACACGCAAGACCTTACGATCCCACTCGCGAAGTGTCGATTATGACCGGTCAAACGGCGCTTTCGCCACCCTCCAAATTTTTATTTTTTGACGAGGTAAGACAATCACGACCCACCGCGTCTTAACGAGTGAACGGGCGTCGCCACGTTGGCGATGCCGTCAAATGAATCGGATGGAAGAAACTAGTTTTAGGGAGCAAAAACAATGAAGCAGCGTATCGTGGCTACGAGCATCCTTACTGTTTTGAGTGCGGTCTTTGCGGTCTCAGCACTTGCCGACAAACCGACTGACCAATCAACTTCTCGGGCGTATCTACACAACTACAACTTGCCCAGCACCGGCGTCGCCCTCGAAGGCTACTGCCCCGTGGCATACTTCGCGGTGAACAAACCCGTCAAGGGCAAACCTGAGTTCGCCTCGACACACAACGGCGTGACCTACTACTTCGTGTCAGCCGACGCCAAGTCAATGTTTGAGAAGACGCCGCAAAAATTTCTACCTGCTTTTGGCGGATGGTGCGCATTCGGGATGGCAGTCAACGATAAGTTCCCGGTTGATCCGACCAATTTCAAAATCGTTGATGGCCGCCTGATGCTCTTTCTCAAGAATCAAAATGTCGATGCCCTGAAGCTTTGGAACGATGGCAGCAAGTCCGAACTCATCGCAAAAGCAGACGCACATTGGAAGAAAGTGTCAAAGTAGAAAAGGCTGCACCTCAGAAACTCTACCTTGAATGACCCGGCCCTGAGCGGTGGATTGGGATGGCCCCAGTCCACCGCAGTTCGGGCCCAGCCGGTTGAATTAATCATTGGCAGTTTTGGGCATTGTCATCCAGTCCAAAACGTGAAACAGGGAGGATGTGTATTATGACCGCCCGCAAACCCCAATCGACAAACACCGCATGTGACGCTGTTGCAACTTGTGGTGTCACGTTTGATGGTGATAGCAACGAACACGATGCACACTTAATGCGCACTTCATCGGAACTGCAAAACGAACTGGAGCGCGTCAGTCGCTTAGGGCTGCGATATGGTCTTGTCATCGTGATTGCATGGATCGGTTCGATGAAGTTCACCACATACGAAGCGGAAGGAATCTCTGGATTCGTCACCAACAGTCCGCTTCTGCGATGGATGTACGGAATGGTCAGCCCAAGGCAATTTTCGGCGGGGCTGGGTCTTGTGGAGCTGACTATTGCGCTCCTGATTGCAGTCGGAACTTATCTGCCGAAGCTCGGAATCATCGGCTCAATCGGCGCGATCACGATGTTCGCAACGACGCTAAGTTTCATGTTCACGACACCGGGTGTTGCAGAAGCTACTGCCGGCGGATTCCCTGCAATCTCAACGATGCCCGGACAGTTCCTGATCAAAGATGTCGTATTGTTGGCTGTCAGTATCTGGCTATTGGCAACAGCGATACGATCCGTAAATGCCGCAACATGCGCCTAGGCCCTATGCATTAAGCTTCGCCGCGACCAGTTCTTCGCGTTCGATCATGGCGGCTAGGGCTTCTTCGGGTTCTTCGGCTTCGCGGAGTTTGCCGATGGTTTCGTCGTCGAGCACACGCATCAACCTTGCGAGGACGTGCAAGTGCTGGCGGTCATCGTGACAGCAGATCAAGAAGAACAAACTCGTCAGCCCGCCATAGGGCGAACCGAAACCGATGCCTCTTGGCAATCGCGCGAAGCAAACGAACGGTTCTGCACTGACGTACGGCATCGGTTGACGTGGGTGAGGGATGGCGATGCCGTTGGGCAGGGCTGTCGAACACATCGATTCACGCTGCTGGACGGCCGTGAGCAGACCCGGTTGATCGTAGAGCAACCCCGTGCGGTCAGCCAACCCGCAAAGCTCGAGCAGCACCGACGACTTGGTCTTCGCCGGAAGCAACAAGTCGATCCCTTTGACGCTCATAAATGCCGTCAGAAGATGCTCGTCAGCGTCGCGAGAACCGGCTTCACTCATCGCCTTTTCGATTTCGCGTAGCCGATTTTCTTCCAGGTCGAGCGAAATCATATCTTGCTGCAGCCACTCGGTGACTTCCGCACGATTAAACCGCCACTTGCCTGCTACCTTTTGCGCGGGAAGTTTGCCACGGTCGGCCATCTTGCGCACGTCGCGGGCATCCAAGCCGACATGCTTGGCGAAATCTTCCAGGGTCATGTTTTGATAAGGCATGGAAACGTCTCTTTCGATTCAACCGGCTCGACACCACCATGATGTCAAACAGTCTTGATTGCAAATAGGGCAACGTCAATATCGCCCATACAGCGCGTCGCTGTCGCATGCTTTAGAGTGCCATGCTGTCGGCATTCTGCCAAATGACCCGTTGCACTTGCGGGTTCATCTCGCGTATGACGTAGATCTAAATACCACACGCTTCCTTTTAATTGAGTCCGTGGCCGCCTTGGTTCCTGTTCAACCCCGACCAGCCAGGCACCACGGGCTCTATTATTTTATCCGATCGCCATTTATATTTGAGCGGTGTCGCCAACCCTGCTCAAACACGATCGCAGCAAGTGCGAAAGAATCCTAGCAACCCCCTGGGCTGGCGGTCAACTGCTGCGGTCAATATCATCCCGGAATGTTCCCTTTTGAGGTCCACCATAACGATCCCGCGTCGCACGCCAGAACGGGCAAACTGATCACACCGCATGGCCCCGTGCGCACACCGGCATTTATGCCCGTCGGCACATGCGGCAGCATCAAAGGCGTCACGCCCGAGCAACTGGGCACTACCGACACCGATATCATGCTGTGCAACACGTATCATCTCGCCCTTCGCCCGACGGCTGACGTGGTGGCTGAGTTTGGCGGGTTGCACAAATTCATCGGCTGGAAAGGTCCGATCCTCACCGACAGCGGTGGGTTCCAAGTGTTCTCACTCGCCCAGCTTAACCGCATCGATGATGACGGTGTCGAATTCAAATCGCACATTGATGGCGCGGTGCTGACGCTGAACCCCGAACAATCGATCGACATCCAAAACAAACTCGGCGCAGACATCATCATGGCGTTCGATCAATGCCCCCCGCTGCCTTCGACGCCCGAGTTCGTCGCAGAAGCCACCGATCGCACCATCCGCTGGGCCCGTCGCGGCAAGGACGCACACCACAGCGAGAATCAGGCGCTGTTCGGAATCGTGCAAGGTGGACTCGATGTGGACCTGCGACTGCGCTGTCTGGAAGCGATCGTCGAAATTGGTTTCGACGGTTATGCGCTGGGCGGACTTTCCGTCGGTGAATCGTTTGATGAGATGAGTGAATGTCTCGAAGGCGTTGCCCACAAAATGCCGACAGATCGCCCGCGGTACCTCATGGGTGTCGGCATGCCGCGCGACCTAGTGTCAGCCGTTCGCAGCGGTATCGATATGTTCGATTGCGTGCTTCCCACCCGCAATGGCCGCAACGCCTACGTCTTCACGCCGGACGGATTCCTGAAAATGCGAAACGCCTGCCACAAGCTCGATGAATCACCGCTCGACGAGGCGTGCGACTGCTACACTTGCAACAACTTCTCGCGCGGGTATATCAGGCACTTGTTCCTTGCCGGTGAAATGCTGGGCCCGACGCTGACATCAATTCACAACATCCGGTTTTTTCAGCGGTTAATGAACCGAATCCGAGAATTGATTCCGCAGGGAAAAATAGCGACAATCCACGACGAATACCCGGTAACGCGGCAAAGCAGTAAAGATGAATGACGGACGGGTGGCGTGAAAGACGCGTACGGTCGTCATTCCCGCGAAAGCGGGAATCCAGGCGAATGCGTCAACCCAAAATCGTAAAGTCCGATGCGCGGACCAATATGCCGCAATGAAAATTCGTCGGTCCGCACAAACGGACCCAACATAAACTGGATTCCCGCGTGCGCGGGAATGACGGGATGGCAGGAAGCAACAACTCGCCAGATCAAAGGAAATGAATCATGTTTCAAACGTTCGCATCCCTCTTAGCACAAGGCACCGCCCCCGCCAAAGGACAACCGCAAGGCTTTCCAACGATGATCATCGGACTGGGCATCTTCTTCGTGATCTTTTACTTCATGATGATGCGAGGCAACCGCAAGCAAAAAAACGAACGCGCCAACCTCCTCGACAACCTCGCTAAGAACGACCGCGTCATGACCATCGGCGGCATGCTCGGCACAGTCGTAACCATCCGCGATCAAGAAGTCGTCCTAAAAGTAGACGAATCCAACAACACGAAGGTAACTTTCCTGAAGTCGTCGATTCAAAAAGTCATCAATGACGGCGAACTTGGCGTAGCAGAAAAGTAAAGAGCTGCCCGAGCACTGGTGTAGGCCCATACGTCATCTTGCGGGTTGCGCTCCACTGTCATTCCCCGCGGAAGCGGGAAGCCACGCCCATCGCGTTACCCATCGCACATTCTGGACTCCCGCATGCACGGGAGTGACGAACCACTGGAAACTTATCGGACTTTTAATTCAAGTGCTGGCGGACAAGGGCTCGGGGCACATTATCAATTGCGACATTACGTTGAACATGACGGGCGGCTGATGTTAGAATGCTCGCTCAACGAATTTGAGGTATCGGGCAATTCAAATTGCTAAATCGCCAATGAAAGGTGAACACAATGGATCAAGGAAACCACCACATGAGAATGGTCAAGTCTTTTGCAATAGTGGCAGGACACATTCTCAGTTCAGCCTTTCCGGTGGCAACCTTCGCCGCTCCAATCATCATGGAGTTTTCAGTACCGGATGGCTATGACGTTTCGTTCAACGGAGCCCCCGATGCACCAAGTGGCGCGATCACATTGACGGTCATGATCGACAATACGGCCCCCGATCTTTTGCCCGTCGACATAACCCGTGGTGCGTTCGCGATCACGTCAGCGTCGGTGACTGCGCCCGCGTTGGGCCTGAGCAACGAACCGATCGTGGGCCCGTTTGAAATCTTGACCTTCAATAACGGCGGCACAGGCGGAATTGCAATGCGCACACCTGGTAACATCTTCGGGGGTGGCGGAATCGGGTGGAACGATACCAATAACCCAGATGATTTCATGGGCGATTCTAACGACCTGTCTACGCTGCCACTTCCAACAAATGTCGCGTTCGACCTTTCATATATTGGGGCCGACTGGACGATGGCATCCGGCGATACGCTCGAAGGGTCGTTGGGCGGAGGAGGACCGGCTGGGACATTCACCGCATATGCTGTCCCTGAGCCCTCGACGCTCGCAATAACCGCTCTTGGAATCTTGGCCATAACTCGCCGCCGCAATTCACCGGTCTGATTCCGGTGGCAGGCGCGCACCTTGTTGCATTGAAATATCTGCGAAGCGTTGTCTGTTCTGATACCACTGCTTCGTTGCTTGCTGCTTCATGGATCTGCCTCGAAACCACAAGCAGGGTATTCCAACCTGCCTAACAACCTAGCCAAGAACGACCGCGTCATGACCATCGGCGGCATGCTCGGCGCAGTCGTAACCATCCGCGATCAGGAAGTCGCCCTAAAAGTAGACGAGTCCAACAACACGAAAGTCACGTTCCTGAAAACGTCGATCCAAGAGGTGATCACGGATGGTGACCTCGGCACACCAAATAAGCTCAGTAGGTCGGGTCATCGACCCGACAAAATTCTTTAGATGATTCCACTACGTCATCGAATCGCTCACAAGCAATAGCCTCACCTGCGTTGTCACACTGCGCCCCAACCAACTCCGCCGCACAACCCACACTCGGTCCCCATGTTCACTCCATCACCAAAACATGCGGGGCACTGAAACTTGACTGATCTAAGCTTCCATTCTTTACTATTCTAGTTCACAAAAACGGCGCGATAAGGACCAAACGATTCGCTATCGAAATAAACGTGCGAAACTTGCTCCCCGACTTCAATCGAATCAATTTCTGCTACACTGTCAATTTGATGACGGAGATCAGCCGTTTCAAAATCGTCGGCGAGGTATTTTGCAAGCGGACCTAGACTTGGATCTCTATTGTGCCATCTCTCACGTGGCCAATGCGCAATAATTTTATGCAACAAACTCGATAGCATGACATGGTTTGATTGCTTGTTCGGCATACGCATTCGAATTGTCGACTCAAATCCAGCAGCGTCGGGTCGATGACCCGACCTACAACTAGCCGTGTTATCCGCGCACCGGACCCTGCCGTAGCACTCTAGTCGCGAGAACGAATCACTAGATAGACCAACGTCATGATTGCGCTTATCGTTGCCGCGACATAAGTCATGGCGGCGGCGTTTAGGACTTTGTCTATGGCTTGGCGTTCTTCGATCGTCGCGATGCCTTCTTCGACAACGATGCGCTTGGCGCGGCTGCTGGCGTTGAATTCTACTGGCAGGTTGATCAGTTGGAACAACACGCCAATCGAAAACAGACCGATGGCCACTATCATCACCGGTTGACCGATCGCGGGACCCATGAATGCCGCCAGCAGCATACCGACCATGAAAATTGCAATTGAGGAATTGGTACCGATGGACGCCATGGGCACGAGGCCGTTGCGCAACTTCAACGGGGCGTAACCCTTCTTATCCTGAAGCGCATGGCCCACCTCGTGCGCGGCAATCCCGACAGCCGCCAGCGATCTGCCGGAATAGACTTGCGGACTCAAGCGAAGCGTCTTACTGCGCGGATCGTAATGATCGGTAAGCGTACCTTGCACCTGTTCGATCTTGACCTCGCGCATGTCGTTGACATCTAGAATGCGCTGGGCTGTCTCCGCGCCGCTCAAACCGCTCATTGGCCGATACTTGCTCGCCGCCGCAAACGTAGACTTCACGCGATACTGCGCGAAGGCTGCAAGCAACATCACCGGTCCAAGCAAGATGAAATACAGGGGATCAAAAATCATCGCATCGTCTCCACGATTCTTGTGTCAGATCGGCAGCCCAAACCACCGTTACACAAGACTGTAGCAAGGTCCATGCCACAAGACACGCAGCACGCCAGAATGGTATCCAAACGCAGACAACAGATTACAAGTTTGGAGTGCGTTCAATACAAATGCGCGAGATCGGATTGATCCAAAACTTCAAAACCCTTCTTGCCGAGCGCTTCGGCGGCTTGTTCGAGTTGGTCGGCTTGGACGGCTAATGCAGGGTTACCGTTCGGATGGGTCATCAGCGCATAGGCATACGCCACATCGACCTCAGCCGACAGAAACGCGACCCATGTGTGCAGCAATGCCTGCTTACCCGGAGGGAGCGCCACCACCAGAATCTCCGTCTGATTGACCGCAAATCCTGATTCCTTCAAGAGATCGAACGCCGCATCCGGATCGTCCACGATCAGCCGAATGATCGCGCAATCGACCGAATTGACCACCGAAAGGGCCAGAATGTGAATGTCCGTTTTGTCGAATAACCGCGTCACCCGCAAGAGCTGCCCGATCCCGTTTTCCAGGAAAATCGAAAGCTGACGAGCCGCCGGAAAACCGCTGGCATAGGCTAGACTAAAAGGCTCAGTGTCCATGGCTGTGAGTTTAATGCCCCCGCGACGCGTTCCAAGAAAATTCCAGGACAGCCGCTCAGCTCCCCTCAAGAGTGCCAAGTCCGCACAGGCCTAGCCTGCCATATTGGCACATCATTGCAATTCCACAATCGATACTCTTCAGGGAATATCGGTAAACCACTGCAAATACATAAGTTATATATTTCCTGGTAAAACGTCTTAGCTGGTATCCGACTTGCAATAAACCCCAGTGGACCTTTGTGCCCATCGACTTACGGGTAAATGGCGTCCAGCGAAATTGAATCAATCACCGCCCGCATCAATCGACCGCAGGCTTGCGGCGTGAGCGGCACCGGAAATGGAGAAAGCAGTTATGTCAAAGATCATCGGAATCGACCTCGGAACCACCAACTCGGTTGTCGCCGTTATGGAAGGCGATCAGCCCAAAGTCCTCACCAACGCTCAGGGCGCTCGGACCACTCCGTCCGTCGTCGCTTTCACCGACAAGGGTGAGCGGTTGGTCGGCCAGGTCGCCCGTCACCAGCAGGTGACCAACCCTAAGAACACCGTCTTTTCGATCAAGCGGTTCATGGGCCGTCGCCACGCGGAAGTTGGCTCGGAAGAAAAAATCGTGCCCTACGAAGTCACCGGTGGTGCCGACGAACTCGTCTCGGTGAAGATCCGCGACAAGTCGTACACACCGCCAGAGATCAGCGCGATGATTTTGCAGGATCTCAAGAAAACCGCAGAAGACTACCTCGGCGCAAAAGTCGAAAGCGCCGTTATCACCGTCCCGGCATACTTCAACGATTCGCAGAGTAAAGCCACCAAAGATGCCGGTGAAATTGCTGGCCTTAAGGTCGAACGCATCATCAACGAGCCGACAGCCGCCGCCCTCGCCTACGGTCTTGACAGTGGCAAGAGCGGTAAAGTCGCGGTGTTCGACCTGGGTGGTGGTACGTTTGACATCTCCATCCTCGACATCGGCGATAATGTATTTGAAGTGCTCGCCTCAAACGGTGACGGACACCTCGGTGGTGACGACTACGACGAAGCGCTCATCGACCACGTCGCCGAAGAGTTTCGCAAGACCGAAGGCATCGATCTTCGCAAAGACGCGATGGCCCTCCAGCGCCTCAAAGAAGCGTGCGAGAAAGCCAAGTGCGAACTCTCGACCACGATGGAATCCAACATCAACCTCCCGTTCATCACGGCTGACCAGTCCGGTCCGAAGCACTTGCAGATGACCGTGACGCGGACGAAGTTTGAACAACTGACCCACACACTCACCGAGCGCACGCGTGGCCCGGTGATGGAATGCCTCAAGAGTTCCAAGCTGACGGCATCCGACGTTGACGAGATCGTCCTCGTCGGTGGTTCGACGCGCATTCCATCCGTGCAAAAGCTCGTCAGCGACATCTTCGGCAAAGAACCAAACAAGAGCATCAACCCTGACGAAGTGGTCGGTATCGGTGCGGCGATCCAAGGTTCGATTCTTTCGGGTGACAAGGACGACATCGTTCTGCTCGACGTCACTCCGCTGACCCTCGGTGTTGAAACCATGGGCGGTGTGCTGACCCCGATGATCGAAGCCAACACGACCATCCCGACATCCAAGAGCCAGGTCTACAGCACTGCGGCTGACAACCAGACGGAAGTCACCATTCATGTGCTGCAAGGCAATCGACCGATGGCGGTTGACAACCGTTCGATGGGCCAGTTCAACCTGTCGGGCGTAGCGCCAGCCCCCCGCGGTATGCCGCAGATCGAAGTCACGTTCGACATCGACGCGAACGGGATCATCTCGGTATCAGCCAAGGACAAAGCCACCAACAAAGAGCAGTCGATCCGCATCGAAGGTTCGTCCGGTTTGAGCGATGCCGAAATCGAAAAGATGAAGAACGAAGCCAAAGAGCACGCAGCCGACGACATCAAGAAAAAGGAACTCGTCGAAGCCCGCAACCAAGCCGAACAACTCGCCTTCGAAACCGAAAAGCAGTTGAAGGAACACGGTGACAAGGTGTCGGCTGAGATCAGAGGCAAGGTAGAAAGCGCAGTCACAGCCCTACGCGAAACAGCCAAAGGCGACGATGCCGACGCCATCAAGAAGTCATCCGAAAACCTGATGCAAGAAGCCCAGGAGATCGGAAAAATCATCTACGAAGAAATGGCCAAGCAACAAGCCGCAGAGCAAGCAGCCGGCGGAGCAGCGGACGCCTCAGGAGCAGAAGCAGCCCCAGACTCCGACACAGCCAAAAACGAAGACGTCATCGACGCGGAGTTTGAGGTGAAGGAGAGTAAGTAAGGCGCGCGAAACTGCGGGCACATTGCCTGTTTAGGAAAGCTGATCCAACCAATTTACCCCATGGAACTCACCGCAGTTGCATGGGGCTTTAGTTTGCAACTAAGTGTCGAGTTATTGGACCACTGAGGCCCCGGCCTTCAAACGTCTTTGAATAGTGAGCGACTGACCACCAATCAGGGCCATCCGCCTGTCATTTGGCCAAACCTGAAAACAACCAAAATCATAACTGCCTATAGATAAACCACTTAAGGCCGAGACCAATTTCATTTTCTTTGGCGATTAGAAAACAAAGAGCTTAACGACTCATCTTCGGGCCGCTTGTATCTCCTGCTTCTTTTGCCTTCTTGAGGATTGGCCACCACCAATAGTTTTCGGTCCACCCAACCCCTCAATGCCTTGGTTGCGGTCAATACATCGTCCGTATTCATTATTCTGCGTACTTCCGCATTGCCAATAGTGCCGTGTTCATCGAGCCACTTGCAAACTTGATCCCAGACGGTCGGCCTTGCCTCATTCAACAAGAAAACTTTGACGGTGTCCTGCCCCGTTGAAGCGCGGGTCAAATAAAGAGGTGGGTACAGCCCAGCCGAATTCATTGTCTGGAACATCATGCGAACCCCTTCGCCCGCATCAAGATTTGGCGGATCCGGAAACTCGCGTAGATTCGAAACGATCAATGGGTTTCGGCTGACCGAGCCCGACGCATGAATATTCTGTGCAGTCACTTTGCCAGGAAGCGTGCCAGGACTTTCTATTTCGATACGGTTTGCAAACAACCGGATTTGGATATCCGTTTGAATGCTGTAGTCGCGATGAATAACGGCATTGGTAATAGCTTCTCTGATGACCCGTGCTGGATATTGCTGAATTACTTCAAAACCCAGCGGCCCCATTTGGACACCGGTTGCAAGCTCATTGAGTACGCAAAGATATGCCTCGTTGATCTGCGTAATCAGCGGCCCCGAAAAGCTAATTGGTGGCTTGAGAAGATTTGGTTCGGCACCATGCTCAACTCTGTCGCCCTTATAGTGAAAAACCCGGACTGCCGCCTTCGTTCCCAATAGTCCGCCAGGGTTCTCAGCGAAGAGCAAGACCGCAGCATAAGTAGGTCGAAGTTCACCTTCCTTCGATTGCTTCGCAAGACCGAGATGTTGTAGCGCCTCCGGCATACTGCGAGTCAGTTTCCGACGGGTTGCATATCCCCGCCAATAATCGGTTTGCAAGAGAGCGATCGGTACATCAGCCAACTGGCCTTCCGCGGTTATGCTACCTCGCTCAAAACGAAGCCGCGTTATTTCTTCCGCCGTCATTTGACAATTGCCCGTGTCTAATCGCCGCCATGTTCCTCCGAACACAATGGAATGTACATCTACCCCTTTTTCGATATGCACAATTGCAATACTTCCCCGGGAACCATCTCTGAGTGTACAGCCGATGCAAACGATTGAAGGCGGCTGAATCGCTGGCGTGATCATTGACGCGATCATTCGTTTCAGTTCGTCGATGTTTTCAGGCTTCTCTTGAATTCCGAAAACACGGTCGCGACCTTTCGCTTTTCTTGCGTCCTCAAGCCCTAGAATCAGGTATCCACCGCCTGTGTTTGCAAACGCAACGATCGTCTGAATCGCCTTATTTAGCTTGTCACCGACAATCCGCTTGATTTCAATCTGCTTGCTCTCTTCATATTCAAGAATCTCATCGATGAACGCATCATCGATCGGATTTTCTTCTGGAAGAGTCGGCATTGGGTTCATGGTGCTGTTACCGTGTTTCGAGGTAGAACGAAAACTTTGACTGTTAAGATTCAAATCCTGCCCACTGCATCTTGATCCTACGGTGTACTTAGGTCAAGCAGATGTCAGGCCACCCTACCACGGGCCACCCCAATAGTGTTCGGCACGTTGATTGCCTGCATGGATTTGATTGGGGTGGTTGGCGTTTTGTGTGGTGTTTTTTTAGGTTCAATGAGTCATTGGTGTTGATTTTCTATGCGCAGCGTTGACGCCCGGGGTGGCACGGT
>JAJDEB010000017.1 GCA_029260015.1 Phycisphaerae bacterium
TATCATCTGCGGTCGAGTGGGATACGTTTTCGTGCCGCGGCTCTGTGAGAAGTGAATTTCTCGTGGCGGTGCCGGCTGACCGCACTGCTCACTGTGCAGTGGCACGTCGATGCGCGATTCTGTTTTGATCGCGACTGATTCGGAGGATAACGCCATCTTACAATCGCTCTTGTTTGAACGAACATATTGGTTTATCGGATTGCTCGTGTTGATCGAGTACTTCCTGCTCGTGGCGTGGCTTCGCCGGCGGACATCGCGCCTTCGTCTTGCCGTGGTCATCGGGCTGGCGATTTGTATTGCGGTGCCACTGCTTCAGCAATTTGTCACGACCGATCGAGAGCGAATCGTCACGGCTTGCGAAGCGATGGTGCAAGCCGTCGACGTCGGCGATCTCCCCACTATCGATGCGCACTTGTCGGCGAAGTTTTCAACCGAAGAACACGACAAGGAATCGTTCATGGCGTTTGTCGGCAGGCGTCTCGAACGCCACGAAATCGAAGACGCCAAGTTGACGATCAGAAGCATCGAGATCAACGGCTTGAATGCTGTTGTCGTGATACGCGTTGATTGCACGGTCGATTCCAACTCCTATCAAGGACCGCTCCCCAGCTCTTGGGAGTTGACGTTTGAGCAGGAAGGCGACGAGTGGCGGATGATTTCCGTGAAACCCATCCAAATCGGTCCGCAGAAGTTCACTCGGCTTAGCGATCTTCCCGGGTGACACATGCGGTCCTGGTTGCTACACTTTCGGTTGTTGGAATTGGTACTTAATTTGAAGACATAACGAGGAGATCAGCCAATGCACATTTCAATTGAATACTGCATGCAGTGAAACTACGAACCCAAAGCCACCAGTTTGGCGGCAGAGATTAAGAAGGACTTCGGTGTTGATTGCGAGATGATCGCCGGTAAGGGCGGCATCTTCGACGTGAAGGTCAACGGCGATTTGGTTTACAGCAAGCATCAAACCGGCGAATTCCCAGAACACGGACCGCTGATCAAGAAGATTCAAAGCATCCATTCGACATAACCGCCGACTTTTCGGTGGGCCGATCCTCAATGACGAATTGATTCTCAATTGACACAAATCATCAGACCGCCCGAGTCGCGCAGGCCCGGGCGGTTTTTTTGCGGTTACCTCAAAATCTACCTTCCCAAAGTTGCTATCGACGAAATTCAGTCGCGACTGGATGTTGCCGATCGGTGAACACTGCGCAGATCGATGAAGAAATGCTTCAGTCGCCAGTCTGTTCAGATCGCGCCGCTAGTCTCCTGCAGTGATTGCCCCGAAATTTTTGATTCGAGAAATCAAACGTTGCGGGACGATATACCGGCAGATCCCGAAACCGCGGTTTGTGACTATTTCAATTCTCGGTCTTCGGCACGTCGGGTGTGTCGCGATTTTTATCAGGGTGCGGAAACGGCTGGGCGGCTGCGAAGTATCGTTCACGTCTGATGAAGCTCTGGCTTCAAGTGTCCTGACTCTGAACTAGACAAGAAAATCCAAATCGGAGATGCGTCATGACCAGAGTTCACGGTTACTTTGCATGTGCAGGATTGGCATTGTCCTTCGCATGGGTGTCGACTGCCCTCGCGCAGTCCCCGCGCAGCGATACGCAACCTACCGGAGGTGACAATTCGGGTGGATTTGTCGCAGCCGACAATCAATACGATTTTGCGCTGGCGTATCAAGCCGAAGACGAGCAAGTCGCAGATGAAGAATCCAGCTATGCCGATGACGCGGCTGACCAACATGAAACATTTCTTTGGGAAGGATTCCTGTGGGGAGACCGCCACTTCCGAAAGACCCCCCGGCCCGTCGGTATGCCGATGTATTTTGAAGATCCATTCATCAACTCTGACCTACGGTTGATTTATATTTGGCACGGAATTCCCAATCGATCGGAATTGCGTGGCGGTGAGATACAGGTGTTTGCGGCGCAAATACGTTTGGCACTGACGGAGCGCTTGCAGTTCATCGCAACCAAGGACGGATATACAAAGATGCATTCGGGCATCACGCCTGATGTTGACGGCTGGAACGACTTTGCGATCGGTTTGAAGTATGCCCTAATCGTTGATCATGCGAATGACTTTATCCTTTCGACCGGTTTTCGATGGGAATGGGACAACGGGACCGCGTACGCATTGCAGGGTAACGAGCACGAGATCAGCCCGTTTGTCAGTTTTGCAAAAAGTTGGGACAAGTTCAATTTGATCGGTGCGGTGAGTTACCGCATTCCCACCAACAGCAACCAGGGCACGCAATCGGTCGTGTGGAACCTGCACCTCGATTACGAATTGTTTCCCGACTTTTATCCACTCGTCGAAGTACACGGGATTCATTGGCTTTCCGACGCTGGCCGTCTACCGCTTTCGGTCGAGTATCTGGATGTCGGTAATGTTGGATCGTCGAATGTATCTGGTCGAGACTTCTTTTCAGCCGGGCTTGGTTTCCGCTGGAATCTTTGCGACAACGCCCAACTCGGTATGTCGTGGGAAATTCCTATTGAATCGAGCAGTTCGAATCTTCAGTCGTCGCGGGCAAACTTCAATCTGATCATCGGGCTTTAAACCGAAGATCGGTCAGCCACACTTGGGAGCACCAATAAAATGAGAGCACAACGATTACTTCGCATCAAGACCGCACTATTCACCGCGTCACTCTTAGCCGGAACGGTATTTGGAATTCTTCCTGGATGTCTGGAAACGAGAATTCTGCGAACAGTGACACCGTTCCTGTTGTCATAATGACAAACGTGTTTGAGCGGACTGAATAACTGAATAACAACCTGGCCCATTTTCGATAGGGCGATGAACGGACGATAACAACCATGCGCAAGAAAAAACCATTTGATGCAAATCGGGCTTACAAGTGGCTGGCGTTGATGTCAGCCGGTGGCTGCACGTTTCAGGTCGCGGGATGTCTTGATGACATTCTGTTTCTGGTCGCCCCTTATATCTTGTAGCCGATAACCAACCCTCGCGGATTGAAGATATCCAATGAGTACATCCAACCGAAGCGACCACCCGTCCAGCAATTAGGGACGGGTTTCTTGTATCTGCACTGATATGGCAAGTTTGATTCTCGGACTTTGTTTCCTGCCATTCCTAGCCCCTCCCGAATCGTATCTTTTCCTTGAGATAACAGTCCGGTGCGACATTGGACCGCGCGCCATGGGCGAAGTAGACGATCGTTTCAAATGCGATGCGGTTGTCTTCGGGCTTGTAGACCACAATCGGGGCACCAGACATGACTTCATTGCCAATCTTTACACGGGCTGAAAACAAATCGCTTTACTGGTTGCAGATGGCCCAGCAATCGAAGATGTCCGACGAGTATCGCCGCGAGACCGAGCGGATGGTGCGCCAACACGACAATGGCACCAGCCATGAGACGCTTGCAGAGAACATGTGCGTCTTCATGTGCCAGTTCGCCCGACAGCAGATCCAATCCACGAGTTTGGCCCTTGGTGAAGTGTTGGGCCGGCGCAAGATGCCGATTACTTCTGAAGACCACTGCGCGATGGTTCAGAAATTTGCCCAATGGCAAAAGCAGCATCAATCCTGGTCCAAAGAGATGTACGATATTGAAGTGCGAACCATTGCCCATTTGCGTTGGCCCGCTCGCGGTGAACATCACGACCGCATTGATGTAGCCGTAGCTGAGGCCATTGCTGATCTTGTAGCAGAGTACGGTTCGCAGGATCAACACAGCCGAAAGAACGCTGCACCCAAAGCGTCACTGACCGACAAACAACTCGAAGCCCTGCAGGTCGTCGGACAACATCACGGCAACTTCGCAGCCGCTGCCCGAGCGCTCAAGAAGGATCGCAAGACGGTTGAAGAGCACTACCGAACGGCACTCAAGAAGCTTGGCAGTGCGAGCGAAACAACGTCGAACAATTCAAACCTGAATGGCGCAAGTTCAACTCAGTCGAGATCAGCGAATCACCACACGCCACAAGTGATGGCTGCCAATTGCGCTCCGTACTAAAGTGACATCTGCGTAGGGTGGGCCGTGCCCACCAAGTTTGACGAATGTTGTGCCGCATTCAAACGGCTGGTGGGCACGGCCCACCCTACAGTGCAGTCGGTTCGAGCGTCGGTCCTTCGCTGGATGACGGTGATCGTTCGATCAGCTCGAACGACACGCTCGCATCTCTAACGACTCCGCGAATCGAATCACCGTTCTGAAAGTCGCCCGACAGTATGCGTCGCGCCAGCGGGTTTTCAATCTGCTTCTGGATCACGCGCTTCAGCGGGCGTGCCCCATACACGGGATCGAAGCCTTCATTGGCCAGCTTCTGGACAACCTCATCGTCCAGCATCAGTTTCATGTTGCGGTCGGCCAACCGTTTGTTGAGCAGGCCCAACTGAATCTTTGCGATGTGTACCATGTCTTCGCGCCCGAGGCGATGGAAGATCTGCGTCTCATCGATTCGGTTTAGGAACTCAGGGCGGAAGTGTTGCTTCAGCGTCGATTGGATCATCGCGTCGATCTCTGCTTGCGATGTACCGGCATCGTAGGCCTGTTGCAACAGTTCGCTACCGATGTTGCTGGTCATCACGACGATGGTGTTCTTAAAGTTTACGACGCGGCCATGCCCGTCGGTCAGGCGTCCATCGTCGAGCACCTGCAGCAAGACGTTGAACACGTCGCGATGGGCTTTTTCGATTTCATCGAGCAGGATGACGGAGTACGGTCGGCGATGGATCGCTTCGGTCAACACACCGCCTTGTTCGTATCCGACGTATCCGGGAGGCGCACCGATCAATCGGGCGACGGAGTGCTGCTCCATGAACTCGCTCATGTCGATGCGTACCATCGCATCGGGCGATTCAAAAAGAAACTCGGCCAGCGTCTTGCAGAGCTCGGTCTTACCCACACCGGTCGGACCGAGGAACAGGAACGATCCCAGTGGTCGCTGCGGATCGCCCAAACCACTACGCGATCGGCGGACCGCTTCGCAAACGGCTTGAACGGCATCGAACTGGCCGACGACCCGCTGCGAAAGCACTTCCTCCATTCGCAGAAGTTTGGCCTTCTCGCTTTCGAGCATCCGCGAAACGGGGATACCGGTCCAACTTGAAAGCACTTCGGCGATATGCTCGGCTGTCACTTCTTCGTGGACGAGTGTCTTGGATCCGGTTTGCATTTGGTTGATCTTTTCCTCAGCCGCAGCAAGCGTTTCTTCGAGGTCTTTGATTTCGCCATAGCGAATTCGGGCAGCGGCTTCGAGGTCGCCGCGTCGCTGGGCGTCGTCGAGTTCCAAGTGTTTGGCTTCGATGTGCTCGCGAATGTCCTTGGTCTTCTTCAGAGCGGCTGTCTCGTTTTCCCACTGGGCAGTCAGGGCGCTGTTCTTTTCGCGCAGGTCGGCGATTTGTTTTTCGATGTCTTTGAGCCGACCCTTGGACCCGTCATCTTTTTCAAACTTGAGGGCTTCACTTTCGATTTCCAACTGCATGAGCTGCCGGCGAATCTCGTCGAGTTCGGTTGGTAGAGAATCGTTCTCGATGCGCACGCGGGCAGCCGCTTCGTCAACGAGGTCGATGGCTTTGTCGGGCATGAAGCGATCGGAGATATATCGATCCGAAAGCGTCGCAGCAGCGACCAGTGCCGAGTCTTGGATGCGCAGGCCATGATGGGCGTCGTAGCGCGGTTTCAATCCGCGCAGGATCGCCACGGTATCTTCCACGCCCGGTTCGCCGATGCGCAGCGGTTGGAAGCGGCGCTCCAGCGCCGGGTCTTTTTCGATGTGCTGGCGGTATTCGTCCAAGGTGGTTGCGCCGATGCAGCGGAGTTCGCCGCGTGCGAGGGCGGGTTTGAGCAGGTTGCTCGCATCCATCGCACCTTCGGCTTTGCCGGCGCCGACGACGGTATGCAGTTCGTCGATGAACAGGATGACTTCACCGTTGCTTTCGGTCACTTCGCGGACGACGGCTTTTAGGCGATCCTCAAATTCGCCGCGATACTTTGCCCCGGCGATGAGCGCGCCCATGTCGAGTCCGACAAGGCGTTTGTTTTTGAGCACATTGGGCACGTCGCCAGATAGAATGCGAAGTGCCATCCCTTCGACGATTGCGGTCTTGCCGACACCAGGTTCGCCGATAAGGACCGGGTTGTTCTTGGTGCGGCGCGACAGAATTTGCATACAGCGGCGGATTTCTTCGTCGCGGCCGATGACGGGGTCGATCTTGCCTTTGCGTGCGAGGGCGACGAGGTCGCGGCCATAACGTTCCAATGACTGATAGGTGGCTTCGGGGTTTTCGGTATTGACCGATTGTCCGCCGCGCAGCGTTTGCAGCGCCGACATCAGCGCTTTGCGATCGGCACCGACGAGCGAGAGCACTTCTTTGGCTTGCGATTTTGTATCGATGAGGGCAAGCAGCAAATGCTCGGTGCTGATGTATTGATCTTTGAGACGGTCGGCTTCGATGCGGGCGTGCTCGAGAATCTGAGCGAGTTCCGGATGGGATTGCAGCGAACCACCCGTGACACGAGGAAGCCGATTCAATTCGGAATCGACGAGATTGCGCAGATGATCCACACGGATGCCGGTCTTTTGCAGAAGCGGGGCTACGATTCCGCCGTCACCTTCGGACAGCAGCGCCGACAACAAATGCAGCGACGTGAATGAACCGTGCTCACTGGAGGTGGCTAACTGCTGTCCTGCCGCCAACGATTCCTGTGCTTTGATGGTAAAGTTATGCTGTGTCACGATGGTCTCCAACACCGGTCATGCCGGCATACTTGCGAACGTATCCACTTGGCTATCGTGCAATTGGCGTGCCAGAATTCACAGTGGCTATGACGCGCTCCAAACCCGCATTTGCACGCATTGGACGCGTTTTCGGCTGTGTCAGAATGGCAGAAATTGTGCGTCTTGGCGGCAGACGGAACCGCACAAGTGTCGATTGTGCAAAAGTCATCCGCCTGGATTGAACGCTTGCCCGCGTCGAATCTGGTGCTAAGCTGCGCGATTGGTATTGGCGAATCAAACGCAGCCATCATTCTGCTCGACTATTGCGGGCAGATTGGGCGGCTACGTTGAACTCTTGCGGAGAACGTTGTTATGAAGACCCACCCCCGAATCGGTTTCGCAGTTGCCCTGGCGAGTGCGTTTTGTTTGCTCACCGGTTGTTCGAAGGAAAAAAATGAACCGCGTATGGATGAAGTGACCGGAACGATTGAGAATATCGGGGCCAAGACGGTTACCGTTCGCTCGTTCAGCAAGAAGCACAACAAGGAATTGACCTACGACGTTCAGGTTGATTCTGAAACTGAGATTCTCATCAACGGCAGTTTGGCATCGATCAGCGATTTGAAAATCGGAGAAGCCGCCTCCGGTAGCGTCCGCATCGTCGAGAAGGACAAGGACCAGAGAATCATCACAGCTGTCAAGGTTCGGGTCGAACGGGCGGAAGTCTTGAAAGCCCCGGGTGCGGGTGATTCTGACGACAAGGAATCGAAGGAAAACGACGACGCGCCATCTGAAGATGACGGTGATGCCGGAATCGACGATGAAGACGACGGCGAGTAAGACCACCGCCCAACACTGTCATGTCAGATTGAATTAAATACTTATCAAAAACCAAGCCGCAAACCCGCCCTCAACGCTATTCTTGAGGGCTTTTTTGTATCCGGACCCGTCGGTTCGCACAGGATTCTGCGCGACTCTTTGGAGAGGTGGGCGTGCGAAAAGATAAGTTCCTGCTGAAAGGTTTCTCTCATTTGGGGCCAATGTTCTCTCGTGGCGAGGCGATGGGCCAGCCACCTGAAAACGAGTTCCCCCAACTGTCGGAGAGACAAAAATGAATACGCTCCCCCTGTCGTTTCGCTCCCTGTCCCCGTTCTATCTACACATTCGAATTCTCACGAAGCGTCACACGCTGACACTGGCGATTGCGCTTGTGCTGGCAAGTGTCAGTGCTGCCCGCGCTCAGGATCACAGCAAGTGTCAATCCCACAAGGGATTCAGCGTGATGTTCGAGCCCGGTTTTGAACCGCCCGTTATCGAAGACAATGGTTTGATTCAACCAAACTTCGTGCTGCTCAGCGGACCCTGGCCCGAGACGGCTTACAGTGGCGTCGTCGAACCCGGTGAACCGTTCACCATCACCTACAGCTTCGTGACCGACGGAACGATGATTCCCGGGCGTGGTGATCAGGAACCGGCTCCTTCGAATCTTTTCGCAACCTTTGACGCAAACTTTCCCGGTGGGCGCAATGCATGGCAAAGCGTTTTCCACCAGGTGTTCGCCCGCTACGGCGAAATGACCAACATCTCGTTTGTGCATGTGCCCGATGACGGTGCAGCATTTGGAATTTCGTTTCCGTTCGGTATTCCCGGACAGGGCGAACCCGGTGCAATTGGCGCTCGTGGTGATATGCGTATTTCGATGCGTCCGATCGGCGACGGTCCCTTGGCATCCAACTGGGCCCCGACGTTCGGTGGCGACATGATCATGGACAGCATCGATGTCGATACGTTTGCCAATCCGGTCAACAACTTTCGTGCGATGCGTAACGTTTTGTTTCACGAAATCGGTCACGGTTTGGGCCTTAACCATGTTCTCCCGCAGAATGCCACGAAGTTGATGGAACCGGTGCTCAACACCGATTTCGACGGTCCGCAGGAAGACGACTTGCGTGCGATCCACTTTCTATATGGCGACCGCTACGAGTCCAACGACGACGAAACCGAATACAAGTTCCTGGACTTGCAGCTTGAGCACCCGAGTGTGGCTGGCACGCAGACAGTTGTGGTTGAAGATCTGGCGATCGAACGTGAAGACAGTGAAGACTGGTATGGCGTAACGGTGGCAGGCAGCATCAACGGTCTGCCCGGTATGGCGATTCGCGTCGAACCGATCGGTACCGAGTATCAGTACAGTGCTGACGAAGAAGGCGCCCAGATGCAGACCATAGATGCGGCGGCTGCCCGCGATCTAAAGCTTGAGTTGTACCGACGCGTGACTGCCAGCCCGCTGACGATGCAACTCATCAGCACCATCGACTTCAACGCAGCCGGTGAAGCAGAGTATCGTCCGCCAGCCACGTACTCACTGGGAGGACTCTTTTACATACGCGTATTTTCTGAGGATGGTATCGACGATGTCCAGCGCTATCGTTTGACGGTGAGCAACGAAGAGATTACCGCGCCGCAAGCTGCACCGTCTATGTCGCTCGCCAATGGAATTCAGCCGGTGCCGTCGGGCAGCATTCTCGACATTCCAACAACCGAAGTCGGTCAGAACGGCGGATTGTCGTTGACCATCAGCAACAACGGTGAAGGCGTCTTGGAGATTGACGGATTTTCGCTAGAAGGTCCGGCGGCTTCTGACTTCACGGCGCAGCTACCGTCACAGTCGATTCAGCCGGGCGGATTTGGCATACTCTCGATTGGTTTCTCACCGACGGCAGCAGGCTTTCGGGCGGCACAGTTGACCATCTCGACGAATGAACCAGCCGGTGACTACGAATTGACGTTGCGTGCAACGGCAACTGAACCGCAGGTCGGAGCGCTTACGGCCAGCGTCGATGGGATCACCGTTGCCAATGGTGGGACTGTAGACCTTGGCGAACTTGAATTGGGCAGTGAGTATGAAGTCTTCGTTGACCTTGAGAACGTCGGCAACGCCAACATGAGCGTGTTCAATACGACGTTTCTCAATGACGATACGGCTGACTTTGAACGTTTGACGGACTTACCGCTGGCTCTGGATACCGGTGCGGCTGGCGAAATCGTCCTACTGGTGACGCCGTCATCGGAAGGTGAAAAGAATACGACGCTGCGGATATTTAACAATGGTGTGCAGTCGCCTTACGACGTGATCTTCAGCTACAGCGTTGTTGCTGTGGAACTGTTCGACGATTGCAACAGCAATGGTATTGACGATGAAACCGAACTCGACAGCGATGGCAATGGTGTGATCGATGACTGCGAAATCGTGACGCCGCCGGTCGATGACGAAGATCCGATCGTTGATGGCGATCAGGATAACGGCGGTATTGACGACGGCATCGACAACAACGACGGTGTTGGAAATGACAACGTCGATGATAACAACGATGGCGATCAGGATGTTGTTGACAACATCGACGATGAGGTTGATCAGGGCAATGACAATGACGACATTGGAAATAACAACGACCAGAACGACGATCGCGACGAGGACCGCGAAGAGAAAAGCACTGGATTCTGTGGTGCGGGCAGCATTGGGATGTTGACATTGACGATGCTGGGCTTGAGCGGAACTCGAGTAAGACGTCGTCGAGAGATGTGCTAGTTCGTTGGTTCGGACGGTCGCTTTCAAAGCGATCAAATCAAAAGATCAGCTCCCCGGGGGTCGTCTCAACTGAGGCGGCCCCTATACTTATTTGCAATACGGACGATGGCAATCGCAAACGTTACGCGTAGGGTGGGCCGTGCCCACCGCCGTTTGAATGACAACGACGTGGTGGGCACGGCCCACCCTACGATTGCAGCCTCGAATCAAAGGAGCGACATGAAGGCGCGACGGCTTGCAACATTCTGTGCGATGCTTTTCTTCATTGCTGCTCCTTCGATGGCTGAGGGCGATGCATCCGAGAATCCGCAATCTGCGGATCAGTTGCTGCGCGTCGGTGAATACGATGCTGCAGAAAATCAATTCCGCACGTCACTTGCCGATGAGTCGAACGTCAATGCAGCGATCGGTCTGGGCGAATGTTATTTCGAAACCGGTCGCTACGACGAGGCGACGGCGATTCTTGATTCGGCTAAGCAAGCGGCAGATACCAGTGCCGATTGGAATATACTAGCCGCCCGAGTTTCCGGCGCTCAAGGCGACTACGAAAGCGCGATCGAATACGCCCGGCGTGGGCGCGACATCGATCGCAATTCATGCGTCGCCCGCTTGTTGATCGCAGAGTTTCTTGAAACCACCGGGCGATCGGACGAAGCCCTCGCCGAATACGAGTGGTTCGATCGGTTGGTCAGGCAGCGACTTCCCATTGACCCTGCGAATCTGACAGCCGCCGGCACCGGGTTTTATCGATACAGCGTGCTGACGCAGCATCCGAATCTGGTTGATCGAACTCGGCACGTCTTGCAGAAGGTTTATCAAAAGGCGTATCAAATTCTAGATGCCGACTATTGGCCGGCGCGGCTTGCGGTGGCGGACTTGCTGCGCGAGAAATTCAGCTACGAAGAAGCGGCGGCTGACTATCGCGCGGTCTTGGACATCAATACGAATGCGGTTCTCGCCCACGTCGGACTCGGTTGGATCGCCCTTGATGAATGGAATTTTGAATACGTTGATCAACATGTCACGCAGGCGCTGGACGTCAACACCAACAGCGTGGAAGCATTAGGGCTGCTGGCGACGTCACGGATGATGGAGCGTCGCTACGAAGATGCCGAGCAGTTGGCCCGGCAGATGCTGGCGGTAAATCCGAACTGCATCGAAGGATTGGCGCTGCACGCATCGGCCCGCTTCGCGCAGTTCGATGATGCGGGCGCTGAAAAGTTGATTGAACTGGCCAAAAAGATTAACAACAAATCGGCAGCGCTGCATCAAATCGTCGCTCGCAATCTGAGTACTCGGCGACAATTCCCGATGAGTGAAAGTCATTTTCTCAAAGCGATTGAACTCGAACCGAGCAATGCCATCGTCCGCGCCGATTTGGGTTTGATGTACATGCAGTGGGGCGATGAGCAGAAGGCGCGGGAGCCATTGGAGAAAGCGTGGAAGCTAGACCCTTTCGACGCCCGAACGAAGTACACGCTTGACTTGCTTGACGATCTCGACGCGTTCCCGCGCATCCTGACAGACCACTTCGACGTGCGCTGCGACACCGGACTTGATGAAGTCATCGCGCGGCGGGCTGCGGACTATCTCGAATCGATCTACGATGAAATCTGCAAACGCTTTGACCTTGACCTTGAGCGCAGGACCATCGTTGAGATTTTTCCTACGCACAGTGCGTTTGGCGTGCGGGTGACAGCCAAGCCGTGGATTCACACGGTCGGCGCGTGTACCGGTTGGGTCATCGCGGTGGACATTCCCCGGACCGGTAGCGATGCCCACGGGCCATTTAACTTGCACGGTGTTTTGCGGCACGAATTTGTTCATACGGTGACGCTGGCGGCGACGAACAATCGAATTCCCCATTGGATGACGGAGGGGTTGGCTGTCTATCACGAAGACCTGCCGCGCAGCTACGAATGGGCGAAGGGGTTGGCCAATCGCCTGCGACGCGACGAGTTGTTTACGTTGGAAACGATTGATTGGGGATTCGCTCGGCCCCGACGACAGGATGATCGTGCGATGGCCTACGCTCAGGGCGAATGGATGTGCGCGTTTCTGTACGAGCGCTTTGGCGACGGGATCATCAACGCCATGTTGAAGGATTTCCGCGAAGGTAAAACGCAAGCAGACGTATTCGGCAAGCACACGCAGATGACGACGGAAAAGTTCGATGCAGTGTTTCGGGTTTGGGCGCGCAAAGATGCATCCACTTGGGGCTTCGATTTGGAGAAGCCTGCCGACCCCAAAGAAATAAGACTGCTCGTCGAAAGTCAACCGGAAGATGCGGCGCTACATGCACGTTTGGCAATGGCGTTATTGGAAACCGGCAAAGTCAAAGAAGCGATCGACGCTGCCGAAGCCAGTCTGAGACTCGACGTTAATTCAAACGCCCTCGCCCATGAAGTGATGATGCGTGCGCTGGCGGGCGACCTGCAAAATTTAGACGACGCGGAAGAAGCGAAAGAGCAGCAGGAGCGCATTGTCGAACATGCCCGGCAGGTTTTGGTACTCGAGCCAAGACATCGCCGGGCGCGAACGGTCTTGGCCTATCATCATTTGAGCAGTGACGACGTCGAAGCCGCAATGCCTCACTTGCTCGACCTGCTCGAGCTCAAACCGGTTGACCCTCGCGTTCACCTTGAACTGGCGAAGATTTTCGACAAGCTGGGCGATGACGCCAAAGCGCTACCGCGTTGGATGGCTTGTCAAATTGACTACGAACACGATTCGCAGGTTCCGGCTGCCATCGCGAGGATTCATCATCGGGCTGGTCGACTTCCGGAGGCGCGTGAGTGGTACGTTCGGGCGCTGCGGATCGCACCCTTGTCAACTGACATTGGCAAGCGTTACGCCGAAATGTTGATGCAGATGGGCGACACGGATCGTGCCATCGAGCAGTATCGCCTGCTCTGCAAGATCAAACCGGAGGAAGCCGAGTTTCATGCGGCGTGTGCGCTGGCGTTGTTGAAATCCGGCAAGGGCGAAGAGGCTGCTGCCTTTGCGCGGCGGGCGGTTGAACTCGACCCCAACTCAAACGTGCGAAGCCTGCTCGACTAAAGATTGTCGGAGATAGATGTCACATTGTGTCGGTGTTCGTCGCCGCATCGATTTCCAAACGCCACAACTTTCGACTCCTATTGATAGCCGCGCTTCAATGCGTGTGATACACTGGTCTCGCGTCAATTCATTTCTTTGGAGGCTGGGTCTTGGAAAATGCGGTCGAGTTGAATCAAGTCACAAAGACGTTCGGATCTCATACTGCAGTCAATCAACTTTCCCTCAACGTACCGTCGGGTTCGGTGTACGGTTTCATCGGTCCGAATGGTTCGGGCAAGACGACGACGCTGCGGATGATCATGAATATTTACTATCCGGACAGTGGGGCGATCCGCGTCTTTGGCGAATCGCTGCACGGTTCGTGGACCGATCGTATTGGATACCTGCCCGAGGAGCGCGGTCTGTATAAGAAAATGTCCGTCCGCGACATCTTGAAATTCTATGGCAATCTCAAAAACGGTACCGATCTGAATCAGAAGATCACCGATTGGCTGGAACGCTTTGAATTGACCCCATGGGCCAACAAAAAAGTCGAAACGCTCAGCAAGGGCATGAGTCAGAAAGTTCAATTCATCGCCACAGTCATAACCAAACCCGAAATGGTGATCCTCGACGAACCATTCAGCGGGCTCGACCCGGTCAATGCCGAAGTGCTTAAAGATGCCGTATTGCAGCTTCAAAGGGATGGCACGACGGTGATCTTCAGCACGCACGATATGGCCGTCGCCGAAAAGATGTGCAACTTTATTTTTATGATCTTCAAGGGCAACAAGGTTCTGGATGGGTCGCTGACTGAGATTCAGGACAAGTACGGGGTCGATACGATCCGCGTGCGTATCGATGAAAATGCCGACGTTCTAAGGACGATTCAAGGCGTCGATAAAGTCAACGACTACGGACAGGTGCAGGAATTACGCATGCGCAATGGAACCGATTCGCAGGAGTTACTGACGGCGATCATGTCAAAAGCCCGCGTCAAACATTTTGAAATATCCAAACCGTCACTGCACGACATTTTCGTCCGCATCGCCGGACCCGAAGCGGAGGAAGCCACCCATGCGTAAGATCTGGTTCATCGCGGTTCGCGAATACAACGCTGCCGTCCGCACCAAAGCGTTTATCGTCAGCGTCGTGCTCATGCCGGTGTTCATGGTGGGCGGTATCGTCGCGCAGAAACTTCTCAAGAATCAGGTCGATACATCTGACAAGAGGCTGGCGATTGTTGATCATACCAATCAATTGGTGGAATCGATCGAGTTTGCAGCGAAGGCACACAACGAGACAGAAGTACTCGATCCAGAAACTGGCAAGAAAATTAAGCCGACGTACGTCATTGAGCGCATTGAACCGAACAAGGAAGATCCAGATGCGCAGCGCATCGAACTGTCCGATCAAATCCGGGCGAAGAAACTGTTCGCGTTTGTAGAAATCGGCAGTGACGTCATCGAGCCACAATCCAAGCCCAGCCTCAAGTCTGACATCCTTCCGATGTCGGAACGGGTGATCTACCACGGCGAAAGCGCTGCGATGGACGAGATGCGCAATTGGTTGCGCGCTCCGCTCAACCGACAAATCAAAGCGCTTCGGCTCGCCAAGATCGACATGGATGCCGACGTGATGGAGCGACTCACACGCTATGTGCAGGTCGAACCACACGGGTTGATGAGCATGGAGGCTGGCAAAGTCAAGTCAGAAGGCAAACGAAGCGAAGGGCAATTGATCGCCACACCGCTCATGATGATGTTCCTGATGTTTATGATGATTATGATTGGTGCACCGCCATTGATTAACTCGGTGCTGGAAGAAAAGATGCAACGCATCGCCGAAGTGCTGCTTGGGTCGGTGACGCCATTTCAGATCATGTTCGGCAAGCTGCTGGGCACCGTTGGTGTATCGCTGACGATGGTCGTCCTTTATGTTGGCGGCGGAATATTGCTGGCTGAAAAAATCAACGCTTCCGAGTATGTGCCGTATCATCTCCTACCGTGGTTTATCGTGTTTCAGGTCATGGCGATTTTCATGTTCGGGGCGATGTTCATCGCGGTCGGTGCAGCTTGCAGCGACCTGAAGGAAGCCCAATCGATGACCATGCCGGTAATGGTTATGGTGATGGTCCCGTTGTTTGTCTGGATCAACGTCGTCAAGGAACCGCTTAGCGCGTTTTCAACTTGGATCTCACTTGTCCCTACTTGTACTCCGCTCTTAATGCTTTTGCGACAGGCGACACCTGCATCCATCCCCGCATGGCAGCCGTGGGTGGGGCTTGCTGGTGTCATTGTATTTACGATTTTCTGCGTCTGGGCTGCCGGGCGAATCTTCCGTGTAGGCCTACTCATGCAGGGTAAACCAGCAAAGATCACCGACCTGATGCGTTGGGCCATTCGCGGATAACTTCAATTCACAGCAGCCTATCGGCGGTGCGAACATTCAGAATCTGCGCAGTCGATTGGAATGTTGTTCGCAAACGCGTAAGCTTCACCCGAATCTCCTAAACCTGAGAGGCGCGGATGGAGCTTTACACACTACTTCTGACCACGTTCGTGGCAGCCGCTCTCACCGATGTGGCGACATGCCTCGGTTGCATTCCGTTCTTTTTCGTTCGGCAAATCTCCGACAAGTCGGCTGGCGTTTTCACGGCGATGGCAGCTGGGATGATGGCCGCAGCAAGCCTCGTGCAACTTGTTGGTGAAGGGTTGGATCGCTCGCAGCAGTTCATGGCCTGGGACGTGGGTATAGGCGTGGCGTGCGGTTCACTGTTTTTTCTGATCGCCGCGCGGTGGGTTGAACACAACGACGAACTTGATCTGCTCGCGCTTCGCAAAAAAGGCGGAGCCGCATCGTTGCTGATTGTGCTGGCCATGACGATTCATTCGCTGCCCGAAGGGATTGCCATCGGCGTCGGATACGGAAGCGGTGAGAGTTCGTTCGGGCTTGCTGTCGCCCTGGCGATTGGGATTCACAATATTCCGGAAGGTCTGGCGATCGCACTCGCCCTTCGCCCGCGAGGCGTTTCGACGTGGGGGTGCATGGGATGGGCTCTATTCAGCAGCGTGCCTCAACCGCTAGCCGCAGTGCCAGCCGCCTGGGCTGTTTGGCTTTTTAGTCCACTGCTTCCAGGGTTGATGGGCTTCTCTGCGGGCGCGATGCTGCACCTCGTGGTCAGCGAACTGCTCCCTGTGGGCACTTCTCAATCCGGTAAGACCGCGACAGCCACCGCGTTCGTCATAGGCGTCGTCGTGATGATCGTCCTCGGACAATCAGTCGGAATGGGTTAGGCCCGGTCGCTCCGCCCGTTCCAACCAATGACCCGTTCCAACAAATGACATTGAGTTGGACATCTGACTAACCGCAACTGTCGTTTATCTGCTATCTGCACAATGACAATCGATATGCAGCCGCCTCGTATAATGCCGGCGTCATTGACTCAAGAGTTGCCCCAAGCTTACCTCGTCCGATGTTGATGAAGCCTCAGGATGTCTCAACGCACCCCGTACAGCTTCCGATCGGGTATTTAGCTGTCGATACGCTGGGGTTCTTGTACTTTGCAAAGTGACTGCTTGAACCCTCCTGAAACAGTCCTGCTCGTGAGATCAAAACCTCATCTCCACTAGCCTGTTTAGTCGAATCTCGACCGTATTCGTGAGCAACCTTTTTTAATCAAGTCCAAATTCCCAATCCAACAGCTGGATCAGATTTGAAGTCGGGAGGTCACAATATTTTGAGACACCAAAACGCAGCGTAAGGGAACGAACGGTGAACTTTGACTCTAGTCCGCACCTTCACTAAATGGAATCCCGGTGCTTCTACGACTTATTCCACTATGAATCGTACGCTCCAGAGTCCCCCCTCTCAAGACTACCGGGTTAGACAGCGATGCTCGGAGCTCAGCCGTACGACAGTACATTGCACGACGGATATGCGCTCCGTATGTACGGCCACGCCATGCCTGGTAGCTCGCGGCGCTAGAGAGTGGCGAGCTAAGTAGTTGGCTTTCAAGCTGAGCGAACGCACTGCTCTCGCCTTGCGAAGGAAAAATCACCTTTGAAGACGGGTTAATGGTTCCAATGGGATCAACTTCAGATGCCGGGTTACCGCCTGCGTACGAGTACGCATTTAGTCCGCCACGAATTCCGATCGGGTTTCGTTGAACAAAACGCCCACTGCCTGGGTCGTAATAACGTTGTCCCACATGCATGAGTGGAAATCCTGTTGAAGGAAACGCGTTTAGTGTGTTGTCCGGCGTTCCATTCCCTGCACCATTGGTATCAATGTCGTGGGATTGATAACCCCACCCCCCAGCATACCCATATCGACTGTCTAGCGGGTCGTCTAGATATACGGTTTCTCCAAAGGCAGTTCGCACCGCCCGTCGCGAAACCGTCGAGGATCCGGATGCAAACCACGTTGAATTCAATTGGTCTGCGTGAATATAGGTTGTCTCGTCAGCCGAAATGTCGGTCTCGGAAACACCCGGGTTGTAGTGCTTCACCTCGGTATCGGCGAGACTACCGGCACTATAGTCCGCCAGAGGCACGTCACCTACATATTCAGTCCAGTGATCTTCCAGACTTGAACCCATTGTCGCCGGACTTAACTCCCGAACCAAATAGCGTTCACGAGGTCCGTCATATCGAAACTGACGCGCCCATAAGCGCTCATATGTTGCATCATCTTCCTCAGCATCATCGCTAGTGTGGCTTGGAAACTTTCGGGCGATCAACGCGCGGCGCATTCCGTTGGAGTCCACGTCTGCGAAACCATGGCTGGTTACATTGCCGTTTACATTGAATGTAATCACCATATTGTTTTCTTCACCATCTTCCGCGCATTCACTTACCCCGTTGTCGTCTGGCTCACCGGTAAGCCAACCTCCACTGAAACGTTCGAAAAACATGTTGTTTTCCAAGAATGTATCAATATAGCATGAACTACCAGTAGGGCATTCTTGCTCAGCAGGGATCCAAGAAACCAGAGTTCCCCATTGTCCCCATTGCCCATCCACGTTTGTAAGAAGGTCGTCATCATGACTATCCCATTCCCAATGACACCATGTGCTGTCCGCGTCGCAGTCTGCCACTGATGACGAGCAAGTTCCAGTACCCGGGTTTACTTCGTACGACTGATGGCCACCCATCCAATATGTCACCTCGCTTCCATCTTTTGGTGCGAATTCTTGGATTATATAAGCCAAGAAGTTGGGAGTGACGGCATGAGCGAGGTCGCCTCCAATCGATTCTGCATAAGTCCGCGCGTCATCAAGTGTCATCTCGTCATCTGTTAGCAGGAATCCCCAAGGAAAACCGTTTTCCGGCTGGAAGAAATGCCAGTCGTTCTCCCATTGGTCACCGCTGGCCCGCCACAACCGACCGCTCTGATCGTACTCCAATCGTGTCCCGTAAAATGGACCCTCGTTTTCCTTTCTGGTTATGATCCTTGAGACATTTCCTGCACAACCGTAAATGTGCGAGGTTGTTTCGACCGGCTCCGCACCATTGCTGGTCATGTAGTACATCAGACGGTTGTTAAACGTACCGTAGACATCCTTGCCATCAACGTCAGGGTCAGTGTCGTAGTGATAATCTACGAAAACGTCATCGCTCCCCGGATTCCGAGTCCGTTTTGAAATCCGATTTCCTCCATTGTCATAAGTGTATGCGACGTTGTATGCGACGGTCGAACTGGTAGTGCCGTAACGCAACTCCCGGATCAACCGACCTCTGGAATCGTAGACATAAATCGTCGTATCGGCCGAAAATGGTTCAGCGAATCCACGCTCATCGACCGCGTTAATACGTCCCCTGGCATCATACGAGAAAAGTAGCACTTTGGTTCCGGCACTGCCTGCGTTGTGCGTGATTGATTCTATCCAGCCGTTGCCCAGATAAGCATACTCGCTTGATGTGCCATTGCCGTACGTGACCGTCGCAAGCTGATTGTTGTCAAAGTACGTATAAGTCGCAGTCGAAACCGGTCCACCAGAATCAGCCATCGTGGCATTCGTTACTCGCCCAGAATCATCGAATGAATATGTATAGGTTTCTTGCGCCGACTCTGTATCACCTTTGAGCGTCAGCGTCGACTGCCCGTTGGAATCATCAAACGAGTATGTCTGAGAACGCTGGCGAGCTGTTCCGAGGCCGCTATCAACGTTTCGCATAACCTTGCGACCGAGCGCGTCAAATCCTTGCGACCAGTCTCGACTGATCGCGGAACTTGGTGGGTAAGTCAAAGTATTTTCGAGACTCTCGATTTGATTTCGTGGCGAGTACGCAATGTCACCCGACTGAAAGAAACCCGAGGCCGTTCCCGTTAAATCAGATACCTTATCAGGCCATGGCGGTCCGGGTGAGGGCGAACCTTCAATATTGAAGGAGTCGTCAAATTTGAATGCTTCGCCGGGGCTACAAATAGCGATTTCGGGAAGTTTAAGTTGTAAATTACATGTCGTGGACAAATGACGATCGATGGCGTCAAACTCGATTTGACCGCCAAACCCACCTGAGTCGAGGGATCCACGCGCATTCCCAGCGTCATTTCGTTCGGTGCCAACCACAACCGGTCGCGGAAGGATTGCCACGTTTCCCGGATTAAACGTCGATGTCCCGGGTGTTCCACCACCGCCAGCCAATTCCGCACCTTCAAACATAAACTGTTGATGGCCAAACTGATCGTATTGAAATGAAGTAATCACGCCATTGGGATCGATCACGGCTGCCAAAGCTCCGTTGGATTCGCCCTCCGAAGCGCCATTCGTATCATAATAAGCCAACTCCGTGACACCCTGCCCATTGACACCATCATCCGGTTCCACAATGGAAGTCAACAAAGTTGGATCCTGGGTGTCGTCGTAGAAGTACTGCCAAACTTCACCCTCCGCGTCGACGGTACTTGTAAGATTGTTGTAGTCATCAAAGGAATTTGACGTGACATTCGCCAATGGATCGGTTGCGGTGGCAAGATTGCCGCGATCATCGAATGAATATGACCAGCCATTGCTCAAAGCATCTATGACTTTGGTCATGTTGAAATTGCTATCCCGCTCGAAAGACGTTGCGTGCGTGAGTGGATCGGTGATAGATTTCAGCGATGAGTCAGGGAACGCACGATAAGTCCATTTGTTGCCCCTCCGATCATAATACTCTGTAACCAGATCACCATTGCCTGAATCGACGCTGTAGGCGATAGTCTGATCGTCGTTGCCCAATTCGCTGGGATCGCTTAGAAGATTGATGCGACCGTCATCGTCGTACCCGTACCCAAACGTCTTGCCAGACCTATTCTCAGCGACGTACTTGTCGGTTATGCCCGTAATGCGGCCGTCGTCATCGTATTCAAATACGATTGGGGCAGTGTCGTCGTAAACAGGGTCTCGAACTTCGGCAAGTACCCAGCCATTGCTGTCTGTGCCATTGCTATTGAAGTAATGAATGTTCCATGATCGTGGGGCGCGCGAGAAATCCGTTGATGCTGCCTTGTTTGCAGGATCATAGATTTCATCAAGTCGGTCAGTTCCTGAGGTGTACTTGTATTCAATCCGGCGACCGCCGTCGTCGACAACGTCGGAAATTCTCGTCAGCGCGATACCTGATACCCAGTTTACAGTCAGCGTATTGCCGGAAGAATCGACGATTCGAATAAGCTTGCCGTCACCATCAAAGATACGCTTGGTTTGATCCTTCCGCGTTAACGTCCACTCGTCAGACATATAGTCATACGCGAGTGAGTCATAGACTCCTGGCGGCGCGACATATTCTCCGCTACCGTTACTGAATACGTTGCGAGATCCATCATCTTCTACCACCGTCGCAAATAGGCCCGGAATTCCCTCCTCGATGTGCCCCGAAAATGACACTGACCACCCTGGCCCCATGTCGACTCCAAACCCCGTGTTGTTCGTACGATAAACATTCGCCGAATCGTGGAAGAGCATAATGTCCAATGATGGACCTCGCCCAACAAACCCGACGATCGGTACTGTTGTAGATAAGCTTCCACTCCAAGACGTCACCGTGCTAAATGGCCCGGCCGGAATACTGGAATGCCATGTGCGTGCGGGGCCAGCAGAGCAACAAGGCGCCACGCACTCTGTCGAATTGGCGAGATAATTCCAAAGATTAGCAGGGTAAGCGACGACACTTCGGTCTCCCAAATTCACATTGCCGTCACGATTGCAGTCAACCTCGGGACTGTTCGCAGCTTCCTCGACAGGCTTCCAGAGATTGCCTGGTTGTGCGACTAAGTTGCGATCGCCAAGGTTCACAAATCCATTTTGATCCATGTCGGCTTCGAGATAGCAAACCCAGAAATCAGAGTCTTCTCCATCACTGCCAAGCACGCCGTCATCGGCTGCGGTAAGGCCTTCTAGGTTAAATCGATAACATAGGCTATTAGCCACAGATTGGTCGTACACAATGAGGACCGTTGTAGAATCGCCTGCAGCGATGGTCGCTGTTGCCGTCGCCCCTCCCAAACCTCCACAGGGCGTCACATCAACTCCGTTTGAATCGAGAGACATAGCCTTGTCAAACGTAACCTTTAAGTATGTCAGTCCTAAAGTACCGACATCCTGGATTCGAGGTTCGATGTTGTCTTGCCCATCAACTAGATCTAATTCAATTCCCAGATCGTTGCTTACACCTTGATGCGACGCCATACTCTCCACACTCACAATTTGTGGGGACGTTTGCGCACGGGCAATTGGAGCGACAATGACAGCAATCGATACTACTAAGATTAATCGGTGTTGATTTCCGTTCATTCTTGTACCTCCAGGAGCAATAAAATAAGTGATTGAACGGATTGCGAGCTTTTGACTTTGTGCAAGGATTAATGCGCCGCAACCGTTTGCTCTAATGGTTCAATTAGCCCGATTCGGAATTGGAATAGAAAACTAGCAGGATACCTCGTCGTTTACAAGTTAATTATTCGATAAGGCCGATTCGGTGAATTCCGAACCGAGATCATGATTTAGGCGACATGTACGAACGTGAGGTGCATACTAGGATACCATTTTCTCGCACGCCACACCGTCCTCGACCCACTTACGCAGATGGGTATCGATCAGTTCTTTCCAACCGGATTCGAGACACGCTTTGTCTTTTTCGCTGAGTAGGCCCATTTGCTGGCAAGTTAGTTTCACGATCGTGTGTTCGCCGTCGGCAGTGAGTTTGTAGATGTGCGCGCCAGAACGAGGGAGCGGCATGTTGCCCATCGGTTCTTCGATGCGGATGATCTTGGGGCGTTCAATTTGCAGCACGCGCCCCCAAACCAAACCGTTGCCTTCACGGTCTTTCTCGACAAATAATCCACCGGGCCAAGCCTCGAGTTTCATCGGTGGTCCGCCCTTGCAAACGCGATACGCCCACCACTTGTCGATTTCGGAAGTGATGGCGTCGAACACGCGATCTGGTGCGGCTTTGATTTTGATTTCCATTTCAGTGTTGATGAAGCCGCAATTGGTGGAGGTGTCTTGTGCCATGGGTTTGTCTCCGAAGGTTGATTGGGTTTGCTGCGTTGGAGCAAGTTCGCTTTCGACGTGTTTTTTGAGCTGCTGCAACTGGGTGCCCCAATACGATTTGTAATGTTGAATCCACGAATCGACAGCCGACTTCAGCGGGGCGGCATTGAGTTCGTTGAAGCGCTGTCGTCCCTTGCGATATACGCGAATCAGTTCCGCACGTTCGAGAACGGATAGGTGCTTCATGATGGCGTAGCGCGAAACCTCAAACGGTTCGCACAGTTGCCCTGTGGTCCGAGGACCACCGCGAAGCAAATCGAGCAGCTCGCGCCGAGTCGGGTCTGAAAGTGCCTGCCATGTGTTTTGAGCGGCTGATACCATATGTGACCAAAGAGTAACATGATTGGTCGGTGAATGCAATGGACACGATTCGAAAAGTTCTAAACGATTTGGCCTTAAGGAGTTATCTCTTGGAATGCGTCGATGAATTGCCGCGTCTCGGCGACATCGTGGACTCGCACAATGGAAACGCCCGCACCAATCGCCCGCGCGACGCACGCCAGTGACCCCGCAAGGTGATCATTCGGATTCGATTCACCGCGAATGAACTCGCCCAAAAATCGCTTCCGCGACGCACCGAGTAACACATCAACGCCGAGCGTTTGGTACTCATGCAGTCGGCGCATGATTTCGAGATTGTGCTGAGTCGTCTTACCGAAACCGATACCGGGGTCCACGATGATTCGCTTTGTATCAATTCCGGAATCGATTGCGAGTATGCATCGCTGTTTTAGGAATGTGATGGATTCTGCAACGACGTCAGTATAGGTGGGCTCGCGCTGCATGGTTCCCGGTGTCCCTTGCATGTGCATGAGAATGACATCGCATTTGCGTTCCGCTACGAGGTGAGCCATTCGTGGGTCATGGTTTAGTGCGCTGATATCATTGACGACACTTGCGCCGGCATCGAGCGCTGCTTTTGCGACTTGGGCTGATTGTGTGTCTATGGAAATCGCAATCGATTGATTGGCTGTGCGGATCGCCTTGATCGCAGGAATCGCTCGACGGATTTGCTCTTCTGCGGGAACCGGCTGAGATCCGGGGCGTGTTGATTCCGGGCCCACGTCGATGATGTCTGCACCGTCGTCAATCATCTGCAGCGCATGTTGAACGGCCTCTTCGACGCCCGCGAACTTTCCTCCGTCACTGAACGAATCCGGGGTGACATTGAGTATCCCCATGATCCGAACAGTCTTCGGTAAATCATCGCGCCGCTTGTTGGGTGAATCGGTCATCGATTTGATGATAAGGCCAAGCTAACATCCGTCCAACTCGGCAGGCTGAGTTAGAGATCGCTCGTGGCAAAGGCCGCGAACGACCTACCAACGCGGTTTGAAAGAGTGGTCTTGTAAACAGCGTTAGACTTTCGCAGGTTGTTGGGCAAACGCCAGTTCAAGGGCTGAAGGAATGTTGGGCAGCGCGACGACACGATCGACGCAGTTGGTGCTGATAGCAGCTTTCGGCATGCCGAATACGATGCTGGTCTTCTTGTCTTGGGCCATGCAAAATGCACCTGCCTCCTTGAGTCGTTTGGTGCCATCAGCACCGTCGAAGCCCATCCCGGTCATCACCAGACTTACGACATTCGCTCCGGCACATTCAGCCAACGACGAAAACATCACGTCTACCGAAGGCTTAAACCCTGAAACTTTTGGCCCATCGTCCAGCGCGATTCTGAAGTGGTTTCCGATTTTGACCACACGCAGGTGATGCGTTCCAGGGGCGATCAGTAGTTGGCCCGGCTTTAACATGTCGCGATCGCAGGCGAGTTTGACTTTCATCGGGCACAGGTCATCCAGACGCGTGACGTACGCCGGGATAAAGTCGGCTGGCATGTGTTGGGTCAACACCATTGCAGGGAAGGTGGCTGGCAAGGCATGGATGATCTTGTGGAGTGTTGCCGGACCGCCGGCACTGATACCGATGGCTCCGATCATCGCATTATTTGTTTGGGTGCTTCCCGTGTTCGCGACCGGTCCGATGGTTTGCAACGCGCCAGAGTTGCTGGCCAGCGCACTTTCAATCGCGGTGATGACCTCCGATTGAAAAGCCTGCATGCTTGTTCCGCCGACGGCAGCGACGGGTTTGGCCACGCAGGTAAACGCACCGCGTTCGAGCGCTTGCATGGTGATGTCAGCACCCTTTTTGGTTTTTGTCGAAACCACAACGATCGGCGTCTTGTTATTTTTTCCGACGCGTTCGAGGACTTCTAACCCCGTCAGTCCGGGCATTTCGATGTCGAGCGTGACGGCATCAGGGCGCAGACTCCGGATGAGTTCAAGACCCTGCTCCCCGTTTTCGCCCACTCCGACCACCTCAAAATCTGGTCGTTTGTTGACGGCGAGTTTCAGCATGGTGCGCATGAAGACCGAGTCGTCGACAATGACCACGCGTTTCTTTCTCTTGCTCATGCGAATCGTTCCTGGAGTTGGCGTTGAAGTTCGGTTGGCAAGCCCGCAAAGATGAAGGTTTCACCCGACGTAGCCTTGCCTTGCATACTTATCGACAAGTGCAAATCGTCAACGTATTGCGTTGCACCAATCGTGTAATGTCGGAGTACAGGTTGATGGGGTAACTGCAGTCCCGATTGGCAATGCGTTCGATTTGGTTGGAAACGTGCGATAAGGTTGGCTGACCCTTAGTGGATTGGCCCTAAGTGGGTTGGCCCTAAGTAGGTTGACCGGGTGCCTGCCTGGCATGATCGAGCCACTGCTGGGCGAGCGCCCGGCGAGCGTCTGAGGTTGCACGTTGGACGGCTTGCTCGAGATAGGTGACGCCTGTTTCGGTCTGTTTCAAGTCGCGCACGTTGATAATGCCCAAGAGCAACCGCACTTCGTTGGCGTCGCTGTGATGGGTATAACGCGTCAGGAATTTTTCAAACGCCTGAGCGGCTTGGCCGAGTCGGCTACTCTCAAAGAAGCCCCGTGCGATCGCAAGTTGCTGATCGGCAGGTAGGCATTGTTCGGTATCCATTCCGACCAGTTTTTCATAAACGACAAGGGCTTCGTCTGTCTTGCCTTGTTCGATCAGCGTGGACAGTTCGGTTCGCAGGTCGGTCTTTTGTTCGGCCAACGGGTCCCGCATCTCCTTGACCGAGCTTGGCTTGGCGACACGACCATAGCGAGCCTGCGCCTGTGCCTCCGGATTCGTCATGGTTGACGCGAATTGTCTGCGCTGGTTCCAGCGTTTGATGAGGGCCAGCATATCGAATTGATCGCGGGCGACGGACTTGAACAGCAGCATCAGCATCGCAGCGACGAATCCAAAACCATATCCAGCGATGTGTGCGGTGTGGGCGACTTGGCCTGCACCGTGAATCTTCGGTGCGATGACGTTGTCCCAAAGGATAACCTTCAACAGAATGATCCACATCGCGGGGACGGTGATGAATCCCACGAAGAACAAAGCGTATAGCACCGTCACGCGACTTCGCGGAAACAACACGAGGTACGCGGTCGTGACCGCCGCGATAGAACCGCTTGCGCCGATGAGATCGTGTGACGATTGCTGCGTGAAAACAAGACCCGCAAACATGCCACCGGCGATATAGAAAAGCAAGTAAGGAATGTCGCCAAGTTTCGCATTCACCGGGCCACCAAAGACCCAGAGAAACAGCATGTTGCCCACGAGGTGCCACACATCTCCATGGGCAAACTGATAGGTGATGAATTCAAAGAACTTCGGCCAATCGCTATGCAGTACGAAATAGTTCTCTTTGATCGCCTGACTTTGATCCGTCGCACTCAGGTCGAACCATAGAAACACAATCACGTTGACACTCAGCAACGCGAGGTTGGTGAGCGGCGTGTGTCGGGTATCCATTTCTGTTCGGATGGGCAGCAGCATAGGGGAAGTACCTAATCGCTAATGAAATTGACGACGCCCAAATGGGGTTGGCCAATCAGTTTAGGCCATTCAGGACTCTGTCGGCGGAGCGGCTTGGGGCGGTGGGGCGCTCGTGACTTGCACAAACATATTCCGAAGTTCGTGCAGCGATTGCGAGAGCAGACTCTTTTCATCTTCGCTCAGGTTGCCCTTGGTTTTTTCTTCCAGCAGTCCCAGCAGATCGATGTGGAAGCGGGCCATCATCGGGTCAGCCGGAATCGGTTTTCCGGTGTTGGGGTCCTGCATACCGCCCATCCCGACAATCGCCTGCATCGCGAGCAGGTTGATCAGGTGTGGAAACCCGACTTGCTCCGGACCACCGGCACCTGGTGCTTCATTTTCCATTTCAGCGAGACGTTCTTTTTCCTGCTGAGCTTCTTCTTTCCAGTCCGAATCAATGATGATTTTCGGTTCTGATTTATCGTCGGTCATCGATACGCTCCTATCCGCGGATTCGTGTTCTGGCACCTGCGTATTGGTCGCGTGCCTGTGGTTCAGACTATATCCGACGATCGCAATTGTTGCACACTTGGCAGGTTTTCGAGCAACCGTTCAAGGTCGGATCGATCGTGCATGGCGAAGAAATAGTCGCGGCGGTCCGCATTTTCGTCGGCAGCGATCGCGCGTTCGATTCGATCGCGGTGCTTGCGAAGTTCGGATTCCCGGTTCGGTTCCAAGCTGATCGCCTGTTGGTTCAGTTCGTGGATTTGATTGAATACGCGCGCCCTTTCGCGGCGGTTGGATGGCTCATCGCGTCGAAGGCGCTGCGATTCGGCGATGAGTTTTTCTTTTTGCGACTGGATCGTGGGCATTTGTTCGTGGGTGATGTAGCGATGGGGATTGAACCGAACGTCGCGCAGGCTGCGGGTCGCTTCGTAGACCAGTTTTGACGTTGCGCCGGTCTTGGGCAGGGGCATGCGCAGCGTCGCCGACACGCACGCCATCACCGGCGGTTCGACATCGAAGAAATCGCGAATGAGTCGATCGGTCAGTCGGTCGTAACCCGCGCCGCCGATGCCATGAATAAACAGATCCGCCCAGAAGAGTCGCGCCCACATCGTCAGGATCAATGCTTTCGGTCGAATGACCCAAGGCTCGAGTTTTGCGAGCCTATCCTTGAAAGCTGACCAATCCTCAAGTACGGCATCGTCGAACGTAGCGACCCTTTGAGTGTCGGCGAAGAGATGTGTCGTCCCACTTTCCTTGGCAACAAACAATCGATGGCGCGGTTGCCCGGGATGGTTGATCCACAAGGGCAATTCAATCGAACCGTTGAGTCGCTCCAACGTCGCAACCGATTCATCGGGACCGCGCGAAGCGCCTGCCGGATGCCAGTCTGTCAGAATGCGATTGTATGCCGTTGAAAACCGATCAGCCGAAAGAAGCAGCTCAGCCAGAAACGGTCCGTACCATCTGCAACTGGTTCGTCGCTGTATCAAACGAATTCCCAATCCAGTTTCAACGGCTTTTCTAGCGGCTAGGGCTTGGTCAACCCAGTCGCCCTCACATTGCATTTGATAAGCGTCTAAGAAATCGGGCAGGAGCGAGCGTTCATAGCGATCACCCATCGCAACTCGAACTTGCTGGACAACGGACTGCGACTGACCAGCACTGCTTTGTGGCATAAACTCGAATGAACGATAAGGCGAATCTTCTGCATAAGCGACTTGCACACATTCCGTCAGGCCGTCTTGCGCCGTCGGTACAGCTATCGACGTATGCTTGGGAACGTCGTGATCAACGATTAAATCGAACGCTGTTCCACGCACCGCATCGGCGAGACGCTGTGCGACAACATGCTTCGCCCATACGCCGGCATGGAAGAAATCCGGTTGATGACCCGTTGCGATAAAAGGCGCATTTGTCGAGGCATCATCGCCAGCAATTTGTTGGCGGACTAGCGCTCTGACTTCTGCGTATGGCAGTCCGGCGATTTTGAATTGGTATTGTGCGAAAAGTTGGCGGTTGTACTTGACTGCGTGTGCCAGTTGATGTGCCGGCGGTGATACGAGGCATTGGCCCTGCTCAGTGGGCAATTCCAAAACGTCAGATATGTGCGGACGCGCGATCGGTGCTAGGTTCGTAATGGGTTTGCATTTCATTTTGATCGATGCATACAAATCTCAAGACGACTAACAGGGGCAACACCCTTGCTTGTTTCGATCCGCCTGTTTCGAGGTGCTTTCAGAATGCTTGTTGCAGCTTGACGCTTGCGACTTTTTGAGGCGCGTCATCTCTTTTTCAAACACGCTCAGATAGTGCTCATGGCGGATGGTTGGATCATCGAGTTCCCCGCCGAAGTGGCGGTTCGGATCGTTGTAGACCAACCGGATCGGCAGCTCGCTGACATTCAAACCGGCATGGACGACCTGTGGCCAGAACTGCATCGGCATCGCGTAACCTGGTTCGGTCAGTTCGAGCTTCGTCAAAGCGGAAACGCGGTGGGCTTTGAACCCGCAGAACGCATCGGTGATCGACAACCCCAGGCGATCGTTTAGCATGTTGGTGATGCGCAGGTTGATCGACCGGCGATCTTCTGGTGGGGCGTCGTTGTCATTCATGACCTCGAGGTAACGCGAGCCGCTGATGATGTCGGCATCGTCGTCGGCCATCGCTTTGACAAAATCGGGGATGGCGGCTGGCTCGTGCTGGTCGTCGCAGTCCATCGTGATCATCCAATCGAAGCCGTGATCGATCGAATACTGGAACGCGTCAATCAAACTTTGCCCGTAACCGAGGTTGGTTTCGTGGCGGATGGTCGCTATACCGGGAAACTTTTGTAGCAATTTCGGCGTATCGTCGGTAGAACCGTCGTCAATCGCGAGGATGTGCTCGGCAAACTCGCGCGTGCGGCGCAAGACATCCACCACATGGGTGCTTTCGTTATAGACCGGTATCGCGACTAAATATTTGATTGACAATATCTTACGGCTCGCACCGCTCCATAGAGTTTTGGATGCCCCAGCCCCGTGATCGTAGTAACGATGCCTCAAAAATCAAATGCACATGCGGCAGGCGCAAGATGGCTGGGGGAGATTCGGAAGACGGTCGCTGAATGGGTTGGCGATTCGGCGAAACTTTTTCGGGGTGTTGGCCCGATAATGTGCGAAGAGGGGTAAATCATGGTTCTTGCACAATCGATGATGAATAAACAACTTATGACTGCTCGCGTTCGAATTGCTGCGATGCTTTGGCTGTTCGGAGCGATCGTGTTGACTGGCGGCTGCGCGGATATCAAGAAAGCGCAGTCGGAGCAACTGATCCAAAAAGGCGACACGCTGATGGAAGAGAGCGATCTTCAATCGGCGCTGGCAGAGTTCGACGCGGCATCGCAACTGACACCGCAGCTTGCCGTCGCTCACTCGCGCAAGGGGGTCGTGTATCGCCGGATGGGCGACTACGATCATGCGATCGATTCATTCGCAGAAGCCGTTCGCCTCGAACCGAATTCGTTCTTCGATACCATCAACCTTGCCCAGTTGTATCAGTTTACCAATCGGATGTTCGACGCCATCGAAGCGTACCTGCACGCTTGTGATCTCAAGCCCGAAGACTTCGACGCCAACTTGAATCTCGGTGTGTGCTATCAGCAGGTTGACGATTCAGTGCAAGCCGTCGAGCGTTTTCAAAAAGCCATCACCATCGACCCGGACCGCATGCACGCTTATGTGAACCTTGGTGTGGCATATGATCGGCTGGGTAAATACTACGAAGCGATTGATGCCTATAAGAAAGCGCTGGAGCGTGACAGTCATCAGCCGCACGTCATGGTGAACCTTGCGCAGACGTACATGAATCAGGACCGTTATAAGATCGCGAAGATGGCGCTCGAGCAGGCGATCGTGATGGACCCATCGCTGGCTGCCAGTCACGAAGCGATGGGCTTGTGCCAGTTTCGCATGCGCGAATACGAAGCCGCTCGTGAGGCGTATCAAAAAGCGCTGTCGATCAACCCTCGAATGCCCAAGGCGTTGACAGGATTGGGTTGCCTGGAAATGTTTCGCGCGATCGACAACGTGCCCAACGCCCGCCGCGAGTTGGCGATGGAATACTGGCATCGCTCATTGGAACTCGACACCGATCAACCGATCGTCCGACGCCTAATCGCAAAATACAAACAAACCACCAAACCACCCGACGCCGTCCTACTCGGCGACGCCGGGTCGGGGGATTAGCCCCGAATCGACAAGCCACGCTATGGCGTCAGCGTGAAACTCGCAAAGTCCATCAGGTCAATGTCGCCATCCGAATCCGCATCAAACACTTGCAGGCACATTACTTCACAGGAACCGTTTGCCGGGTCGGGGGAGCTATTCGGGCCGGATTGGCAATCGGCGAGGTATTCATAGTCAAGAATATTCACATTGCCATTGGCATCGAAATCGCCCGCGGCCAGCTCATCGCACACATCGGCGACCCTGTTGGCGTTGCAATCGGGGTCCATCGTTGTTAAGGCGATGTAGGTTGGCTCATCCAGGACCGATGTTCCAAGCGAGCGCAGGAAGGTGCCGGAGACTCCGTCAAATTCTAATACGCTTTCACCGAATCGATTGCTTACCAGTAGTTGGCCGTCCGCGCCCCATGCGAGGCCTTCCGGTCCGTCCAATCCTGCGCTTTCGTCTGATTCAAGGGTACTGGGATCGTCCTCAACCAGCACTTCGATCACGCTGCCGGTACTCGGATCGAATAGTAGAACCTGATCGCTGCCGAGGCTGGCTACAACCAGGTTGTCTTCGTTATTCAGAAGCAGGCCTGCCGGTAGATCCAGACCGCCGCCCTCAGCCACCACGCGATTAAACGCTCCGCTTTCCGCATCGAACGCCAGCACCTGGTCGCCGGACTGGCTGGAAACGAACAGCTCGCCAGATGGCGCAAGCAACAATCCGGCAGGTCCGTCGAGGCCACCTGCCCCCGTCGTCACCAATTGCCCGAGGTGTTGCCCGGTGACAACGTCGAATGCATGTACACTGTCGTCAGACCAATTCGACACGAGGAGTCTGTTGGAGCCTGCGAACGCCACGCCAACGGGGCTGGTGAGTGTACCGGTGTATTCACGAATCAATTCGCCGGTGAATGCAGCGTACATCTTTGCGCTCGCCGACCCCACGCTCGCGACGTATACGTTGCCGGCAGCATCGACAGCAATGCCATTGGGGTAGTCAAGCCCGCTGGTCGCAAACGAAGCAAACTCAAAGATCAACTGGCCGGTCGTCGCGTCATAGGCCATAACGGTGTCAGTCTCTTTGCTCGAAACCAACAATGCAGGGACACCCGTGTCAGGACCGCCGAACGAAACGGCAATCGTACCCGTTGCTGAACATTGTCCTGGCCCGTTGGTCGCATTGACTCGATAGACGCCCGGCGTGGTTACCTGAATCGATTGACCTGACTCGCTTCCCGGTTCCCATTCGTAATCGAAATAGCCGGAAGTTGTGCTAAGCGTAATGACTTCGCTCGGGCATACCTGCGTAGCGGGGACAGCGCTAATGTCCAGATGGAATAGACCAGATGTCGCTTCGCAATCGTCCGGAATGCCGTTGGCGTTGCAGTCGTTGCTGGTAGACCCGAAAATGTCGCATTCATCGAGAGTGCCGTTGTCGTTGCAATCTTCGGATTCAAGGGCAAATACATAAACAGAGCCGCTGTCGTTGCCGGCATCATTGTCGAATCGTGAACCCGCAATGATTTGAGTACCGCTGATTGCAGCGCCGCTTCCGAATCGATCATCTGGCGCAATATCGTTTGGGGTGAGTTTGACAATCTGCTGCCAAGCAACGTCGGATTTGCCAAACACATAAACGGAACCGCTTCGCCCTCCGAATTCGTTGTCATGTGGCACCCCAATAACGACGTAATTCTTGAGGATCGAAACACGGTAGCCAAATTCAGCTGCTAAGGCGGGGTCGTCAGGACTCAGTTTTGAGATTTGCTCCCAAGCTCCGTCGATCTCGCTAAATATGTATACCGACCCGCTCTCAAGTTGTCCCGCGCTGTGGCGAGGTGAACCTATGACAATGGTTGCTTCACTAATTGCAACACTAAACCCGAATCGGTCTAGAGGCGCTGCGTCGTCGGCAGTTAGCTCAGCAATCTGAATCCATTCGCCATCGGTTCTTCGGAAGACATACGCCGATCCGCTTTGGTTAACGCCATCTTTGCTTCCACGATACGCGCCTATGACTGCCGTCTCTCCGCTGATTGCAACGCTATGACCAAAACGGTCGTCTTCGGCGGCGTCATCCGCCGTAAGCTTGCTTATTTGTCGCCATATTCCGTCGACTTCGCCGAAAATGTACGCAGAACCACTCTTCGATCCGGCGTCATCGTTTTCCGGAGCTCCGATTAAGGCGAGATCTCCGCTCGTCGCCACGCTGGTTCCAAAGTAATCATTGGTTGCGGCATCGTCAGCCGAGAGTTTTGCGATTTGCGTCCACACACCGTTGATGACTCGAAAAATGTACGCCGAACCGTTGTCATGCGCAATGTCGTCATCGTGGATTGAACCTATGACTGCCGTCTCTCCGCTGATGGATACACTCGTCCCGAAATTGTCATGACCCGATGCATCGTTTGGGCTGAGCTTCGCGACTTGCTGCCATTCCCCGTTTGTCTCACGAATGACATACGCCGATCCACTCCGCGTATGACCGCCTGCGCTTTCATACGGGGCACCGATGATGGCAGTCTTGCCGCTGGCAGTAACGCTGAATCCAAATTCGTCATCTGCTGCGGCATCGTCTGCGATAAGTTTGTCCAACTGAGAGGCGATTGAAAAATCGCATTCGTCGGGTACACCATTTGAATTGCAATCGATTGTCGAGGAGGGGGCTTCACACTGCCCGGTGCCGGGATCGCACGCTGCTAGCAAACACGAATTGTCCAAATGTGAACAATCGATAGCTGTCCCGGAGCAGATTCCATCAGAACACCTGTCGTTTTCTGTGCATAAATCAAGATCGTCGCACGTAGCACCGGGATTGGCAGGTACAATCTCACATGTTCCGTATTCTAAATTGCAGATGCCTCTTAGGCACGCGCTGTCCAAGAACGAACAGTCTTGACTATTCTCACCATTGAATTCGCACTCATCTGGAATCCCGTTTAGATTGCAGTCATCAACCGTTTGTGCTTCGACATCGCATTCGTCTGGCACACCATTGCTATTACAATCAAAGTTGGGCAAATCGAAAACGTATGAAGCACCGCCATTGGCTTCCCGTATCGCCCCGACTAGTGCGGATTCTCCGTCGGTCGCAACACTGAAACCAAACTGGTCCCCTGCCATCGCATCATTTGCTGTGATTTTAAGAATCTGTTGCCAGACTCCGCTGATCTCGCGGAAAAGGTACGCCGAGCCACTGTCTGATCCATCGTCGTCATCCGTAACCGCGCCTGCGACCACCGATTGTCCGCTAATCGCGACGCTCCAGCCGAATTGATCACCGGCAGTCGTGTCGATGGCTTTGAGCTTGGCGACTTGTTGCCAGACCCCATCGATCCTACGGAATATGTATGATGACCCGCTATCGGAGCCACGATCGTCATCTTGGTATGCCCCGATAATCGCAGTAATACCGTCAACAGAGACGCTCCACCCGAAACGATCTTCCGCAGATGCGTCAGCTGCTTTCAGTTTGGCAACCTGCTGCCATGCTCCCCCAATCCTCTCAAAAACATACGCAGAGCCACTTTCTGATCCGTCATCATCGTCCCCATACGCTCCTACGATGGCGGTACTCGCGCTGATCGAAACGCTGCAGCCGAACTGGTCGCCAGCCGCAGCGTCATCCGCAGTAAGTTTGATAACTTGCTGCCAACTAAGGTTAATTAGTTGGAAAATGTATGCCGACCCACTGTCTTGGCCCCCATCGTCGTTTCGCCAAGCACCGATGATTCCAGTATCTCCACTTAGCGAGACACTGTTTCCAAACTCGTCGCCTGATGCCCTGTCGCTAGCGACCACGCCTTGGCCATTGGTTAAATGCCCCTCTGAATTTCGTCCCCAAAGAATATACACTTCGCCTTGATTGGGATTGGATTCGTCCATTCCCGGCGCACCGACAAAAACCGATTCTCCATCGGTGGCAACACTGCTCCCAATATGAGCATTGTCGACTGGATAGAATGTTACTGGGCCATCTACTTCCCAAGTGTCATTTGTTCTACGGAACTTGTAAGCCGCGCCATTGTCGGTTGAAACGAACAGATCCCCGCCTGGCGGCCAAATCTCAAAGTCGTCCAATGGGCTTCCGACAACAGCACGATCTCCGTGAATCGCAACGCTGCTTCCAAAACCCTCAAGAGCCAAGTTGGAATGATAGCCGCCGTGGAACTTGTTGGTCTGCGATGCAAGGCCCAAGTCGCAGCTATCAGGTACGTTGTTTAGGTTACAATCAAAGTACGACGGTAATTCACACAGTCCCGAATCGGGATTACAACTTGCCGATAAGCAATCGGAGTCTTGGGCCGAGCAATCAAGCGGTGTTCCCGCACAGACTCCGCCCGTGCATGTGTCGTTCTCGGTGCAGGCATCCAGATCGTCACACGCGCCGCCCTCACCAGCCGGTGCGCTTTCGCACTGGCCATTGCTTTGATTGCACACGCCAACAGTGCAGCCGTCATTCAGATGTGAGCAATCGATCGGATTGCCGGCGCAAACGCCGCCGGCGCATTCGTCGTTGGTGGTGCAAGTATTCAAGTCGTCGCAACCGCCACGCTCATTGTTCGGAGAGGCTTCGCACGAACCTGTTGATGGGTTGCACGCGCCTACGACGCAAGTGTCATCCAGCGACGAGCAATCGACGGGCGTGCCTGTGCAAACTCCAGAGGCGCATTCGTCGCCGGTCGTGCATACATCAGAGTCGTCACAGCCCCCGCCTTCATTCGCATGGACTGTTTCGCACTCACCGGTCGTAGCGTTGCATGTTCCGACATTGCAATCGTCATCGAGGTGCGAGCAGTCGACCGGAATGCCGACGCACGGTCCTCCATCTGTTGAGTCGCAGGTTGTACACAGATCGCCATCGTCACAGGGAACACCTAGATTGGGATCAAAGTTATAGACTGCAATATCGTCCCAGAACTTCCCGCCGCTTCCCATACTCCAAACGCCCACCGTTCCGGATGTCGGATGCTGGCCGCTCGGGTCAACTGCGTCGATCTGAAATCCGGCAGGTTCAGGTTGACCGTCTTCCCAGAAGTTGGCTTGCACATGCAACTGTGGGCCAGTCGTGTCAATAACAACGCGGAATCGGTACCAGGTGTTGATGCTTGGATTCACGCCGGAGTCTTTGGTACCGACGAAGTTGTCGAAGTTGGGCGGGGCTAGATGAAATGTTCTTGCGGACGGAGCATAGTTGGCTCGTCGGATGCGAACGTACTCGTAAGTCGATGACGGCTGATCGCTGAATTGCGAAAGGAATGTCACCCCAACACCGCCATCGGGATTATCGATTCGCATGCGGCCGGTGTAGGTCATATCTGAAAGGTCAGCCGCCCCAGGTCCGACGTAATGGGAGTGTATATTGGGATGAAAGTAAGTTGTTCCAAATGCGAGGTCAGGTCCCACTTGCCTGACGCGAAAGCCTTGAGTAACGACGAGTTCTTGAGTGCTGCTTTCGGTGTCGGTATCGAACCAGTCGGTGGGCTCATCGTCGGGAGAGTAGTCGTTAAAGTCTTCGCTGATGACATATGTCTGACATTCGTCGGGCACGCCGTCTTCGTTGCAGTCGAGCGTGGTGCCGCCGGCGATCTCGGTTGCGTCATCGATGCCGTTGTTGTTGCAGTCGGCTGCATGGGCAGAACCCGCTACTGCAAGATGAACGACACACGTCGCAGCCAGTACCGCGAGTCGAATATCGAACCATTTCGAAAGTGCGCGGAATGAACTTGTGCGGATGTCGGTGTGGTTGTGCCCGTTCATTGTACCAGCCCCCAGACTTTTGAGTAAAAAAGTGCGCGCAAGACCCGACGACAGAGTGCTATACATTGCATACGCGACTGAGTGCGTGATGACCGACCATTGATTGATAATAGCGATTTCAATGGTAGCAGAATTGCTCAGCCGATCGCCAGCCCGTTTGTCCTGATTATAGGGCTGTTTCCAAAGTGTGTGCAGGAGCGATGCGCGTGCGTTAGCAGCCCATAAGCCTCGAAAAATGTCCATTGCGTGCGGTCACACATCGAAGCCAAATGCCAGATATGGCGTCTGTAGTCTCAGACTGTCGAAGCGGCTCAGTGTTGAGCAAGTGGGTAGATAAGGAACTTGGCGAAAAGAAGTGTTTGAAACATTCTCGCATATAGGAACCTGCGTTGAAGATCATGCGAGTTCCTAGTTGAGAATCGCGCAACGGGCACAAAGTCGAACCCAAGCGGAATCGCGATGATTGCGTCAAGTTGCGATTGTCTTTGGTATTCACCAGCTGCATTTACAATCCAACGAAAGTAGCGAGTCAGTCAAGTGTAACCAAGCAATCGCACGCTGGATTCTTCGTAAAAAGGAGTGCTAGTTGCGATGCCGGTAAGTGATGCGGCCGCGGGTTAGGTCGTAGGGGGATAGCTCTATGGTTACTCGGTCGCCTGGTAGGATGCGGATGTAGTACTTTCGCATCTTACCGGCGATGGTGCAGAGGGCTTCGTGTTTGGTCTTGTCGTCGCCCTCCATTTCAGCTTCGACCAAAAACATCGCGTTGGGCAATGCCTTGACGACGACGGCTTCGAGTTGAATGCTTTCCTGATTGGCCACAAACACCTGCACCTTTCTAACAATCTTTGCTGCCTGATTACGTTCGCTGATGAGGCACCCGCCGGTTGCAATTTTACCTGCTTTGCCAGCATGCGGGCGATGATCCTACCATTACCGCCTTTTTCGTCAACGGGGGCTGTGAAAATCGCGGGATTTCGGGGCGATTCCGGCAGTCCGCAGAAAGGGCTTAAGGAGCCCTTGGCAACGAACGACCCCAAAAACGAACTATCGCTGAGTACGTCCGATCGTCATTTCGCTGCCCAAAGGGTCAGAACTGTTCGCAGATCGTTTTGGCCTGCATGAACAGTTGCAGATAGTCTCGCCCACCGGCTTTTGAATCGGTTCCCGACATGTTGAACCCGCCGAACGGCTGAACGTCGACCAATGCTCCGGTGCATTTTCGGTTCAAATACAAATTGCCCACATGGAAATCGTGGCGGGCCAGTTCGAGTCGGCTTCTATTGTTGGAATAGAGCGCTCCGGTCAGCCCGTATTCGGTGTCGTTGGCGATCTCGAGCATTTCGGTGAAGTTGCGTCCACGAATGACAGCCAGCACCGGTCCGAAAATTTCTTCCTGAGCAATGCGGGCGTTGCGATCGACGTCGGCGATGATCGTCGGCGGAATGAAAAACCCGTTGTCGGGCACGGGGGTGTCCGCGAGTACGGTTCGGCCTTCCTTCTTGCCAATGTCGATGTATTCGTTGATTTTTCCATAGGCGGATTCGTCGACGACCGCGCCCATAAACACGTTCTCGGCGCTGGCAGTGTGGCCGATCGAGAGTGTCTTCGCACCCTCTGCCACCTTCTCCAGCAACTCTTCATAAATCGACGTGTGGGCGATGAGTCGCGAACAAGCAGAACACTTCTGCCCCTGGAAACCAAAGGCAGCCGCAACGATTCCCTTGGCGGCGTCGTCGAGGTTGGCTGTCTGATCGACAACGATGCAGTCCTTACCACCCATTTCGAGAATGGTGCGCTTCAACCAAATTTGTCCGGGATGAACGATGGCGGCTTTCTTGAAGACTTCGAGTCCGACATCCTTTGAACCGGTGAACGCAATCAAACGCGTCTTTGGATGATTCACCAAAACGTCGCCGACTTCGGCACCGCTGCCTGGCAGGAAGTTCAAGACTCCGTCAGGCAGGCCAGCTTCCATCATGATCTCGGCGAACTTCGCCGCAATCACCGGTGACGCGCTGGCTGGCTTGAGGACGACGGTGTTGCCTGCCACAATAGCAGCCGTCGTCATGCCCGCGCAAATCGCGAGCGGGAAATTCCACGGCGGAATGACCACCACCACGCCAAGCGGAATGTAGCGCACTTCGTTCTCTTCACCTTCAAACGGTGTCGTCGGGTGGCCGCCGGCAAGCCGCATCATTTCGCGGCCATAGAAGTCGAGAAAGTCGATCGTCTCGCACACGTCTGCATATGCTTCAATCCAGCTCTTGCTGACTTCGAAGCACATCCAAGCCGAAAGTTCGTAGACCCTCCGGCGCATGATCGCTGCCGCCCGAACGAGGATACGAGCCCGTCCTTCCGGATCGAAGTGCGACCACATCTTGAAGGTTTCGTAAGCGGTGGCGACGGCTTCTCCAGCTTGGTCGGCGCTGGCCTTGCAAACAGATCCGACCACCTGATCGCGGGCGGCAGGGCAGATGGAGGTGATCTTTTGATCGGTCGTGATTTCTTTACCGCCAATCCGCAAGGGATACGTGCGTCCAAGTTGTTTGCTGACGTACCCGATGGCGTCGAGCATTTTGGACCGCGGGCCTTCCTGCGTGAATTCAACATATGGTTCCGGACGATAGGGGGGTAACATGCAAATCTCCTCAGCGACGCAAGGGTCTAAACCCGATGATTGTTGGTGCCACATAATGGCACGTTTTGTTGTTATTCACTTGGTCAGTGACCAAGTTCCTTTGATCGATTCCATGCGGCCAATACGGCGCGTTCCAGGCATTCTCTGACTTTGTCGTTGTCCAACGATTGAATAGCGGCTTCGGTGGTTCCGCCGGGCGACATGACTTTCTTGCGCAAGACATCGGGCGGGTCTGATGACTCGATCATCATGCGAGCTGCGCCGAGGCATGTTTGCGTCGCGAGTAGTTTTGCTTCTTGCGGTGACAAGCCCGCTTTCTGCCCGGCATCGATGATGGCTTCGCAGAAGAAATAGAAATACGCAGGCCCGGTGCCAGAAACAGCCGTCACCGCATCCATCATGGATTCATCGTTGAGTACAACGGCGCGCCCACCGGCTTCAAAAACGCGCTGGGCGCGTAGGACGTCAGCTTCAGTGGCGTGCTGCCCTGCGAAGATGCCAGCCATCCCTTCATCGACGTGCATGGCGAGGTTGGGCATGACGCGAACGACGCGGGCTTTGATGTTTGGGAACTGCGCTTCGATCAGCTGCGTGGGCACGCCAGCCATGATGGAGACGAGAACGTGATCATCGCGGACAAGGTCGGCGAAACCGGCGCAGACTTCTTTGAACACCTGCGGTTTGACTGCGAGCAGGATCAGGTAGCTGTCGTTGACGGCTTGGCGGTTGTCGTCGGTGGTGGTGATCTTGAACCGATCGGCGAATGCCGTCCTTCGCTCGGCATTGGGGTCGGTGGCAATGATGCGATCATCGAGCAGAATCATTTTGCGCAGCAGGCCATGCACGACCCCTTCGGCTGCATTGCCGCTACCGATCACTGCGATTTCATATTGCGTCTGCAACCCAAACCTCCAAGTCGGTCATCCTTACCGCATATATGTGCATGATGACGAATCGCGGTGGGGCTGTAAATGCCTGCAAGCGTGATCGTTAATATGATTTCCACGGACGCCGATGAAGTGTTTATTTGCACCGTTCGAACCTGCATCACATAATCGGACGAATGGGTGGATTGGCTCGACATTGGAAATTGATCGCGGCTATTCTGATGCTTGCGTTGGCGGGGTATCTGCTGACGCGGTCATCTTCACCTTTTCCACCGATTCCCGATCGGTTTGACTATGTCTGTGTCTCGACCGGTGAACTGTTTTATCTTTCCAACGAAGAAGCCGCGATGATCCCCGCCCGTCACCCGCAAACAGGGGTGGCGACATTGATCCCCTGCATTCGCAACGATGATGGATCCGTGGCGGTAGAAGAGGGTTTCCGCGCATTGTTGGAGGGCGAGTTGAGTAAATACAACCATGTGGTCGATATGGAAACCTTGATCGTCAAGAAAGATGGAGCGTGAGCCAACACCCCATTATTCGGGAGCACGCCTAAACAGTTTGGCCGGCAAGCCCGACACTTGGCCAAATACTAGACTTGCTCGAAACTGAGTCGGCTTTGAACTTCAAAGGTTCTGCTTTATTTGCTTGCAAAGATTAGGTCGCCAAATCGCGCGGATTTGACGTTCACGGTTTGCCCAGCCGATTCCCCCATTTCGAATCGGAGTGGAACGCATAGCCCCGCATCGAATGTTACGATTATAGAGACAAAGGAGAAAGCCACGATGGTTCAGTGTAGACGAATGATTGCGTCCATGATTGTTGTCGGACTCTTGGTGAACGGCACCGGTTGTACGACCCCTCCAGATGATGGCGGCGGTAATACTGATGAAGCGCCTAAGATTCCACCGTCGTCAACATTCATCATTGACTTCAGCGATTTCGAAGAGGAAGACGACGGGCCAGTGCTTCGGACGCGCGGTGTTTTGCCAAGGGCGAATTGGGGTTTTGCGGCGACGAGCGCGACCATTTGGAATGTGATTATTAGTATCAATCTTGCAATCCCAGTCGCATCATTCGCGGCATCGTTTAACAACGAACCGACGCTTGGTCCTGACGGTGTTTGGTCGTGGACTTATGATTTTACGGCGGCAGGTCTGCTCCACTCAGCCGAACTGCAAGGTCAGATTAATGGAGCGAATGTGACCTGGAACATGTTTATTTCCAGAGAAGGCGATTACACCGATTTTAATTGGTTCACGGGTACGTCGAACATTCTGGCGACCGAAGGTTCGTGGATGCTGAATCGAAATCCTGACAACCCTGCGCCTTATATCGAAATCACCTACAATCTGAACGAAGATGATGGCACCGGTGATATCCAATACACCAATGTTGTTCCAGGCGATGCTGATAACGGGGGATTTGTTTTCTTTGGCATTTCCAACGAGGAACCGTTCGACGCCAATTATCAGATCTATCGGAAAGCCGCTGACGAAACCACGGATATTGAATGGTCGCGTGACACGAAAGACGGCAGAGTAAAGGACGCTTCGTTTTTTGGTGATGACGAATACCGCTGTTGGGACGAAGCGCTGACGGATATTGAATGTCCGTAGGTTTTTCAGGGCGCAAGATTTCCAGCTAAGATTGTTGAACAAATTAGAGTGGATGCGGCATTCGTATTGCGCGAATTCGCATCCACTTTTTTGTGGAATAATGGTTTCAACGGTTTGGCGGGCAAAGTTGTTTTGTGGTGCGTCAAGTGGTGAATTGACTTAGGCGAAGTCAGCGTTGATGATCAGTTGATCCATCGCATCGAAGATGGCTTGTCAGGAATGAAATGATCGAGACGCGGGCCGCAAGCAAAAGAGTTCGGAACAGCCACTGTTTTCTGCCAAAGTGCCACAGAGAATTAGTAGCTTTCCTGAATTAACTCCGGTCTCAACCAGCCCCGGCAGCATCCCGTCAAACCGGCATAGACACCCATATTAGGATTCTCGCCGGCTTCAACCTGTGATAAACTACCGCGGGAGACCACTTCATGAGCGAAAACAAGACAATCGGTATCATCGTTGCGGCGGGTTGCGGAATTGCGTTGATCGCAATTGTAGGGGTTGTCCTGTCCAAAAATGCCACAGCCGCAGCCCGCGAGCAAGAAATCGCAGCCCTTGCGGCGAAACTAGGCGAGTCAGTATCCAATTCTGACGGCTACATTCGAGACCGGGACTTTGATCGAGCAGCATCGACGCTCCAGGCAATTGAAACAAGCATCGTCAACATCGGTGATTACTCACTTCGGGAACAATACGATCAGGCGATGAGCAGGGTTACCGTCGCAGAACGAGACCATACGGCGAAAGTCAATGACGGCTGGTCACTATTCGAGCGCAAGTTTATTTCACCCATCGAGAAACAGAAGATACTCACCGACAGGGAGCGGAGAAAGCAGGAAGAAACTCAACGAGCCGAACGTGAGCGGCAATTAGCGGATGAACGCAGGCAAAAGGAATTTGCCGAGTGGCAAAGACGTGAGGAGCAACGCAAGGCCGAGCAACTTCGACAACCTGCCCACGAATACGAAGTTGTAGCGGACGAAAAGCAAGACACCCCGGGCAAAACGCAAGTCATGCTCAAGGTTGTTGTTCAAACAGCATTGGGAAGATCTAAGTTGCAATCGCTCTTGAAGTCGCTGTTCGACAAAGCTCGGCAGCGGCGAGGTTTCAAGTTCAGTCAGCATCCCAATGCTGTTTACATCTATGCGTATGGCCCGAATGCAGAACCCAGCGGGGCAGTATGGATCGGCATGGCGAGCTATAATGAAAACAACGGGGACTCCAAGCCTGAGATTCGCATTTCGGATTCACGATTGGAAGCGGCGTTTGATAAAGCCTCAGTCAAGGCAGGGTTGACCGAAGCGCAACGCAAACAGGTTTTTTGGGAGTCCGTTTTGATTGAAGACCTGGCAATGGCGGTTTTGGAAGCGGCGCTGCTGGCTGGGAAAAGAGTCGAAGGGGCGGCAGAATCCGACCGCATCACGGCAAGCGGGGAGCGTGAACTCAGGCGCAAATTCGGTCTGACCGAAGAGGAACTTCAGAAAATCCAAATCGAGGGAATCACGAAGGGATGGCCGATGCCTTGATCGCTGTCCTGCCAGGCGCTGTCGTGGTCGCTTGGCGCAACGATTCTCCCCTATGCTCGTGTTGGTACCAATGCGTCCCCCTGTACTATAGTTCAGGACAGCCACTGATTCGTGACGCATCGCCAACCCTTTCGACGCCCTTGGGCAGCTTGACTACCTGGTTGTTTGAATGGTCGGCGCGTCGAATGGTGAACTGCCGTAGGCGAAGTCTGCGTTGATTAGCAGTTGATCCATTGCATCGAAGATGGCTTGCAGATTGCCTTGGCCGGCTTGTTCGAAGACTTCGCGGCCTAGACCGAGCACGTTGTCGCGGTTGCGGTAGGTTGTGACCGAGGCATCCTTGAATAACACATTGCTAAACTCGCCTTTGTGATTGGTGTGGAATGAATCCTCATCAAGACCAAGGGCGTTGGTATCCATCGCAAGGGCTGTCACCCGTACTTTCACACCATCGACGATGTGAAATCCCAATCGATCGAGGTTCCCCGTCGCAGCGTTTTCCGGCAGATGGTCGAGTTGGCGATATTGGTATGACCCGAACCCATCGTCGGCGAAATCCGTGTTCGATTCACACGCCACTTCATTGGCACCAGTCATGGGAATCTTGGGGGATTCTTCGGTACGGTTGAAGCTGTCGTCCGATGGGCAGAAAAAAAGATTCAAATCGGGCACCGTCGTTTTGTACAGCATACCGAGTCCGGTGAATTGACACTGCGAGAACATCGACACGAAGCTGGCATTGTTTCCGAGCCAAAGTTGGTTGGTGGCTAGGTGATTGCCGCCGAGATCGATGGGAATAACCGGGTCGGGTCCGCGCGGAATCAGCCCCAGGTTGTCCTGAGCGTACAGTTGAATACCGGTTCCGATTTGATGCAGGTTGCTCTTGCAGACGACGAGCTTGCTTTGTGCGCGGGCGCGTTTTAGTGACGGCAACAGGATGCTGATTAATAAGGCGATGATCGACACGACGACGAGCAATTCGACGAGTGTGAAACCATCGCGGTTTACTTTCCTAAGGTTCGTCTCGCTCATAGTGGATTCCTGAAAGATGGCGAATTCCTAAGTGTATGCGGAATAATCGTGGGCCCTTATTTAGACGAAGTTTATATTCACCTCATCGTATTGGCGATTGCATACAATCTTCCGTTCGCAAGCGGGGACGGCTAAAGGGTCTAAGCTGGGGGGAGTGACCAGGCAAGCCCCTGTTGTGTATAATGTTGTCCGCATCCGCTTCTAGGGACGATTCGGGTCGAATGATTTGCCGGTCAGATTAAGGCGTACTTGAACGGCGCTATCGAACCTCTAAAATGACTGGCATCTCGCGATCGGAACTTGCCGCGACATGGAACTTGCACGAGCGAGTTCGACCTACCCGCATCGACGTTTGAAAATGCTTTCTTAAATGGTTGGAGAGAACGTGTCTGAAACCGAAGAAATCAAGAACGAAATAGAAGCGGCTGACCTTGGCGGCGACGATTCCAGCGAACCCAAACCGGCAAAGGAAAAGAAGATCGACAAGCTGTTCCGCGCCATGGAAAAAATGGGTGCGTCGGACCTGCACTTCAAAGCCGATTCGCCAGCAAAGGTGCGCGTACGTGGCGGTCTCAAGTCGATGTCGACGGGTCCGATGAGCGATGAGAAAATCCGTGGTCTGATTTTCGACATCATGAATGAAGATCAGCAGCGCAAGTTCCACGAAAACGGCGCGATGGACTTTGCGCATCAGGCGCTGGGTGGTTCGCGTTTTCGAATCAATGTGTTCTTGCAGCGCGGTTTGATGTCGATGGCTGCCCGCCGGATTTCGACCGAGATTCTCGACTACTCGCAGCTTCACCTTCCGCCCACATTGGAAAAGCTTGCCCAGCATCATCAGGGTTTGGTTCTGGTTTCCGGGATCACGGGTAGTGGTAAGAGTACAACCATCGCCGCGATGATGGAACAGATCAACAAGACCCGTTCGTGCCACATCGTGACACTCGAAGATCCGATCGAGTTTCAATACAACGATAAGAAGTCGTTTATCAATCAACGTGAAGTCGGGATCGACGTCCTTGACTTCCATGCCGCGCTGAAATACTTGATGCGTCAGGATCCCGATGTGGTGTTGATCGGTGAGATGCGCGATCAGGAAACGTTTGCTGCGGCTCTTCATGCGGCTGAATCGGGCCACCTGGTGTTCGGAACGGTTCACGCCAACGGGACCGCCGGAACCATTACCCGCGTCTTGGAATTGTTCCCGGAAAACGCTCGGGCGCTGATTCGCAGTTCGCTGGTGTTCAATCTTCAGGGCATCGTCTGCCAGAAGCTGCTCAAGACGATTCGCCCAGATGTGCCTCGCGTCCCCTGTGTTGAGGTTTGCGTTGTCAATGCAACGATCCGAAAGTTGATCGCTGACGGTCGCGATTCGGATATCCTTGGCGTGGTCAAGAGTTCTTATGGCGAAGGGATGCTCGACTTCAACGAGTCGTTAAGACAGTTGGTTGAGGAAGAATACATCAGCCAGGAAATCGCCTACGCCGCCGCCCCCAACGCCGAGGAACTCAAAATGAAGCTCAAGGGAATCAATATCGCTGGTAGTGGCATCATCGGTTAGATGCGGTTAATCTTCGGCGTCTATATAGTTGAATTCGCGTAGGGCTGGCGTCGGTGCGAACGCCGGGCCGTTTCCTTCCCACCCTAAATCAGGTGCCATGCATTCAATGCCTCTTGAACCTACGTCAGCAGTAATCACGTTGGCGGCGATCAGCCCCTACTTCAGCATCCATAAAATCGTGGTTTTCCTATTGGTGTTTGTCGCGTGGGCATTTGCCGCGCAATGGGTCGATCGTGATGCCGATCGCGTCAAGACCAAACGGGAGATGTGGAACAGCGTCGTGCTTGCCGGCGGATTGGGCGGTGTGGTCATCATGCTCGTCGCGCCATGGAAGCTCAGCGCCTATTGGTTGGGACTGGCGTTCTGGATTATCTTAGCCGCCGGCACTCTCGTTGCGTATGTCGTTCACCGCAACGGCCGGGTTTCCTCCAATGTTCAAGTGATGACCACCGGTCACTTCAAGCGAGTTATCGCAAGCCTGAAGGGTGACAAAGACAAAAAAGCGGACAAGGGCATTCGTGTCAAGCTGGTTGGTGCAGGGAAGAAGCCGATAGAAAAACCGGCTGACCCAGTCGAAGCCGACGAGTTCGATGCCACACAGGATTTACTTTTTGACATTTTGTGGAAACGTGCAACCGACGCCGACATTGTCATCGGTAATGAAGAAGAAGTGCGTGTGATCTACAAGATCGACGGCGTCGTGTTCGAGCAGGAAGGTGTGCTCACGCGAGAGACAGCCGATCAGGCGATGGCGTTTCTCAAACGGGCCTGCGGGTTGAATGCCGATGAAAAACGCCGACCTCAATCCGGATCGATTTCGGCGGGCTTGCTGGGAGGGGGGCAGAAGCCGAGCGGTCTCGAAGTCAGAACGTCAGGGTCGATCAAGGGTGAACGCCTGCGTTTGAAGCTGAGTCGAACCGGGACGCTGCTCAAACCCGAAGAACTGGGATTCGACGACAAGCGTCTGGAAAAATTCAAAGAAATACTCGCGCTCGATTCAGGCTTGGTCATTTTTGCCGGGCCCGCAGAAGCCGGTATTTCCACAACGCAGTACGCCACACTCCGATCGCACGACGCTTATCTGCAAAACATCTATTCGCTCGAAACCAACGCGATGATGAAGCTGGACAACATCACGCAGCAGGCCCACAAGGGTGCGTCGGACGATGTCAGCTATGCCCGATCGCTGCAAACGGTGCTTCGCCGTGAACCGGACATCGTCATGGTCGATCAGTGCGAGGACCGCGAGACTGCCCAAATTGCGGCGCGGGCGGCCAGCGATAAGAAAATCTACATGACCATGCGGGCGTCCAGCACGTTTGATGCCATCGCTCGTTTGATCGCGCTGGTTGAAGATCCCAAGGTTGTTGCCAAAGTGTTGGTCGCAGTCGTTGGTCAACGGCTCCTCCGCGTGCTTTGCAATGCTTGTCGTGAGGCCTATCAGCCAGACGAGCAACTCCTACGCAAAGCCAATCTGCCAGTCGATAAGATCGAACACTTCTATCGCCCGCCGAGTCAACCGATCCTCGATAAGAAGGGGCGGGAAATTATCTGCCAGACGTGTCAGAACAGTCGCTACGTTGGCCGGACCGGTGTGTTTGAATTGTTGGTCATCAGCGATGCCCTCCGCAAACTGATCGCCAATGGTGCGTCGGCTAAGGATATCAAGTCCCAAGCCCGAACCGAGAAAATGCGTTACTTACAGGAAGAGGGCTTGCTGAAGGTGATCGCCGGTCAAACCAGCATGGCCGAAGTGATGCGCGGTTTGCGCGTGGATAGTAAGTAAGGCGGGGCGTACAATCGTTTTCGCAATGTGTAGTTTTGTATAGCAGTACTGTTGGGCAGGAGGTTGTGTGATGTTATTCTCGTTGATCTTGATCGGGTTTCTCGGGGCGGTCACCTACATGCAGGCCATCCAGGGTCTGACCAGCGCCGCAATCACCTGCATTCTCGTTGTCATTTCGACAGTCGTTTCCTTCGGTACCTACGAAGCCATCGCCGAGTCGGTGTTTGCGGGATTTGCCCCTGAATACGCCCACGCCTTGGCGTTGGCTGCGATGTTCGCCGTACCGCTCATCATCATGCGGGTGTTGCTCGACATGTGGATTCCCCGGTCGAATCTATTACCGCAAATCATCGATCGGTTGGCTGGCGGTGTGTTCGGATTCTTCAGCGCGATTCTGACCACCGGTGTGATCGCCTGCGCGATTCAGATGGTCCCGTGGGGGCCCGCTGTTAGCCAGGAGGGTGAAGTGTCGGGCGGATTTTTCGGTTACCTGCCGTTTAATCCAACCAAGCCCAACGACGAACAATCGGCACTTTGGCTGAACCCCGATCAGTTCGCGGTGGCTTGCGTCAGCACATTGAGCGTTAACACCTTTAGCGACGCAGACAAGAACGACTCGTTTGGACGTCAGCACGCCGACATGATTAAGGATCTGGCGTGGGCGCACTCGCTTCCACTGGGCGTTTCGCGAAACATTGCCCCCGACGATGTCAAAGTGATCGACGTCGGACAACTCACGTATCTATTCGACATCGGCATCGATCAACGCAACGGTCCAGATTTTGCCAACCCGGTTGATCCGAAGGGCGGCAACATGTTCGTATACGTCTCGTTTGAAATCTCGGACAAACATAAAGACGTTGACGATAAGCAGCGGTACAACACCACATCTGTTCGCATCTTCGGCGAGTCGCGCGGCACCATGATGTCCATACCGGCCAAAGCGGTCATCGACCCGGACGATCCGAGCCGCTACCTCGTGCAGATGAAGAGGGGGAACCAAGAGCCCTACTTGATTGCCAGCGAGATGTTCATGGTTCCGTCAACGAACAAGATCGAAGTCGCGTTTGAAGTGCCGGAAGATTTCGATCCGATCGAAGTCCGCTACAAGGTTGGCGGTATTGTGCCATTTACGAAGTCGCAGCGGGCTGTCCTCACCGGAGAAGACCCGACCGCGATGCCTCAGGCGTCTGCCACTGGGCAGGAACAATCAACGCAAACAGCTTCGGCATCGAACAACTCGGATAGCCAGTCCGGTTCATCGGGCGGAGGACGTGTTTCGGGTGTAAAGTTTAAGTCGTCGCGATTCGGCGACGATCTGCCGATGACGTTTACTGCTTTTCAAGAATCGGATACCGAGATTCAATCGGGCGTTCTTGCGCAAGGATTGATTACAGGTAAGATTGCCGATCAGGGTAGTGTCAAATCAAGTGGACCAGTCGAAGCGCTCAAAGTACCGAGCGGAAAGTCGCTGCTTCAACTCAACGTCGAAAGCTTGAAAGCCGGCAGCACATTGGGGCGGGCGCTGAACTTCAGCGTGAAAACGCTCGAAAACTACACGGTCGAAGATGACCAGGGCAATCAGATACTGGCGTGCGGAAAATACGCGATTGCCGATGTCGGTGGTGAAACGTTCTTTGAACTGACCTATTACCCCACGTTTGAATCAGGCGGTGGCCGGTTCAAAGGATTTTCAAAGATTAAGAGCCAGCACTTCAAGAAAGACTATCAACTGGTTTATCTTTTTCTCCTCGACAGCGGGCGTCAAGCCGTCAAATTCTCAACTGGCGGAAACAAACGTACCATCGATCTGCGCGATCAGAACCTCGTCGCAAAATAAACGCAGCCCGATTTGGTCCGAATGCGTTTGAGTTAGGCGTGCAGAGTTAGACGTACATCGCCTCAAACCGTTTGAAGAAGTCCGGAAACGTTTTGTTGACGCACGTTGGGTCTTCGATGTCGATCCCTTCGCACCGCAGGCCAGCCAACGAAAAACTCATCGCCATTCGATGATCGTCGTATGTGCGAATGCTGGCTGGTTGAAGCGCTGCGGGCGGCGTGATTTCAATCGAATCCTCGGTGGTATAGACGTCGGCACCCAACTTCTTCAATTCATTCGACAGCGCCGAGAGTCGGTCGGTCTCTTTGACGCGCAGGCTGGCGACATTGCGAATGATCGTCGGGCCTTCTGCAAACAGGGCGACGACGGCCAGCGTTTGTGCGGTGTCCGGCATGTCGTTTAGATCGATGTCGATACCGGTCAAACCATTTGGCGATTGCGGGGCGCGCACCGTTGTGGAATAGGCTTCGCGGGTCACTTGGCATCCCATTTGTTCGAGAATATTGGCGAAGGCAACGTCGCCTTGAATGCTTTGTGTCCCCAGGTTTTTGACGGTGACTTGACCACCGGCGATTGCTGGTGCGGCTAAGAAATACGATGCGTTTGAGGCGTCCGGTTCGATTGCAAATTCTCGGGCGACGTAACGCTGGGGGGCTGGGACGACGAAGCGGATGGTCTTGTCGCTTTGTCGTGCGATCACCGCTGCTCCGAACGCATCCATCGTCTTGGTGGTCATCGCAAGATACGGAGCGCTGATGGTTTCGTTGACTTCAAGGAAAATGTCGCCCGACGCGTATGGTGCGGCCATCAATAGGGCGCTGACGTATTGACTTGACGGTGGGGCGTCCAGCGTAATCTTGGCGGTACGCATGCCACCACCGCGCACGGTGACTGGTGGAAACCCTTCCTTATCTTCATAACCGACCAAGGTGCCCGTTGCCCGAAGGGCATCGACGAGATTGGCGATGGGCCGCTGACGCATCCTGTCATTGCCGTCGAGCGTGTAATGGCCCTTGCCCAAAGCGCAAAGCGCCGTGCAGAATCGAATCGTCGTTCCGCTGTTGCCGCAGAACAGTTCGCCGTCAGTGGCAGGGATATTCCCACCGCAGCCGCTAACCACAATGCGCTCGGCATCGATGTCGGATTCCACGCGAATGCCCAGTATTTGCAGACAGGCAATCATCAATTCGGTGTCGTCTGAAAAGAGCGCACCGGTCAGCGTCGAGGTGCCGTCTGCCAGGGCGGCGATGGTCAACGCCCGATTGGTCAGTGATTTTGAACCGGGAATCGAAACCGTTGCGTCGAGTGGTTGGGACGCGGGTTGAATGCGTTTGGCTTTCATCACCCGACAATACTACGCGCAAAGGCCGCCTGCAATGGTGTGGAACGAATCGAACGAAAGTGCTTGATTGCGAACGCGCGCTCAGGCTTGCTGAGCAGACCGCTTCTGCTGCATGGCATCGCGCCAGCAGATGCGTGCAGCACTGGTTGCGACAATGCTGATTCCGCCGAGCGCTGCGACGTAGATGGGCCCGAGCAGTCTGAAACTGATGAGAAATGCTGCCGCTTCCGCACCGCTCGCTCCGACGTACTTGGTCAGAAAAACCGCATAGCCCGCGTCGAGGAGCCCGACACCGGCTGGCACCTGGGTCATTGATGCCAGTGAACCGATCAGAAGGAATGCGGCTGCAACATGGACCAATTCTCCATCGATTGACACGCCCAAGAGCATTGCCAATCCGCCGATCTTCGCCAGAAGCGCCGCGATATTGTACGGCAATGTTTGAAGCAGCAGTCGGCCATGTTCGCGTATCCACTGGGTCACGCGGTTGCGAAAACAAACCGTGATCAAAGTGAGCACAACGATTGGCACCAACCATGCGACACCGGATCGCCAGGAGACGGTCCCGGCCCAGATGATCGATACTGCACCGGAGAGCAACAGAACGGCAATGATTGATGCAACGCGATACACGAGAATCGTGCGAATTTTGTCGCCTCGCGAACCGTCACCGACGCGGGTGTACTTGTACACATCTGAGGCGATCTTGGCGACGACCAAGCCAACCATGGATGACTCGCAGAATGTCCGCGTCGTCCGCCAAAAAGAAGTCTTCACGTTGCAACCGATCGCAGCACGGCGAAGAGCGATTCCCTTAAAAGCGATGTATGCGTGGGTGAACAAAAAGAATCCGAAAATGCGATCACTGTTGGAGCGAAGCACTTCGCCCAGGGTGGCGACATCGCCAGCCCGACGGACCAGGAAAACCGTTAGGAGGATTCCCAATACCGCGAGCAGGATGGAATGCACCGTCGAAGGCCTGCGAGAAATCCGCTCCAACGCGCCCCCGGAAAGTGATTGGCGCAATCGATCTAGGGTTGCACCGGAATCGCCACCATCGGCTCCGGGTGATTCTAAGTCAGTTCCGGTTATTGGGTCAGTACCGGTCATTGGGCAGGATTGGGACATTGCTTTCGGGTTCTCGTCATCGGGAGATTCAGGTCAGGTTCCGACCTCCATATCGGCGACGAAACCGGCCTAATCAAGCATGAGGTGGGATGCTAGCCTTCTACCTGTCGAGGTTCAAGGGACAGTATTCCCAAATGCCGAGGAATCTAGCCGAGCAGAGGCCCTTGTACCTTTCACTGGATCCTACAGTCATGCTACAATTCAGGCCACGAGATTCATTTTCTCATGGGCACAGGGATTTACGGGCGGGGGCCTTGTCTTGACGAGTAAGATCAAATCACACGGGCGATCGTCCAGAATGTACGCGGCGAATTGTGCGGCTGGGTTCACTCTGGTTGAATTGCTCGTCGTCATTTCGATCATCGCACTGCTGATCAGCATCCTGCTGCCCAGCCTCAAGACTGCCCGCGATCAGGCCAAGGGCGTCGTCTGCATGGGAATGCAGCGCGGGTTTGGCAACGCGATGCAGGGGTACTTCGTCGAAAATGACGAGTGGATTCCCGGGCGCAACACCACCGGGATGGAGACTTGGGTCGCGGGTTATCCGGGTGACGGATCGCCGATGGCCAAGCCGACGATTCCGGTGCAACTCTACGATTGGATGACGCCGATCCTTTCGACCTCCACCGCGCTACCGGTGGGCCGAGCGAAACGCTTTCGGTTCCTCCTCGATCATTACAAATGTACGAGCGTCAATTTCAAATCCATTCTCTATGTTGATCCCGCCAATCAGGAAGAGCAGCCGGTCGATCACGCTTCGTTCGTCGATGAAGTTGACAAACGCGGTGCGTTCAACGGGATCAGTTATTTGATGCCCGTGCATTTTCAGCAGTGGGGCCAGGACACGGCGCAGGGCGAATACATCGGTGAGCACCCCAAGGCCCCGCCGGGTTCAGGTGTGGTGTACTGGATCAAACGCAATCCGCCCGATTGGGAGGTGGCAGTCAAACGCTACAAGAGTCGCCTCAGTCAAGTCGGTACGCCGGCAGAGAAGATTTCGGTGGCGGATGGCACGCGCTACCTGCCGCCGAGGTTGATTCTCGATTTCGATCACGATTTCAAACCGCACTGGTTTGGTTCGTTTACGAGCGCCGGCGCATGGTGGACCGAATCGCGCGCCTATGGCCGCCGAAGCCCAAGCGGTGGTGCCAACATCCCGATCAGCTATCGCCATCGTGGCGGCATCAACGCGATGTTCTTCGATTCCCACGTCGAACGCCTCACCGAAAAGCAATCCCGCCGCGTCGAATATTGGTATCCCAAAGGCAGCATCGTCGATTACGACCGCCCCGAAGACGGCTCAACCGAATACGCAACCTATGAAAACGGGTATGTGATTCGGTAATTTTTGATTTTGTTCTAACTCATCAACCCGAATACGCACCCGCAAAGAGCGCAACGTCCTGAAGATCGACATCAAGGTCACCGTCGAAATCGAAAGCATTGAGGCACTCGACTTCGCAGATTGTTATTGCCGGGTTTGTTGGCTGCGGGGTTTGGCTTGGACCGTTGAGGCAGGTGGCCATTGCTTCCCAGTCGTCGGCGTCAACGTCGAGGTCGTCGTCAAAGTCGCCGCCTTTGAATTCGAGTTCGACGTTGGTGAATCGAAACGCAAGTGGTAACGAGTCTGTGTATGCGGTCGATCCCGTGTCGCGCAGTACGAACGTGGCGTGCCAGACGCATTGGTTGGGATCGAACTCTGGCGCGTCGGCATTGATGTGAAACGTGATATGTTCATGCAAGGTGTGATCGCCGAGAAAGGTTGATTCGCCCGGTTCATCGAGAAACAGCGGCGGGTTACCTAGGACCACGACTTGAAATGCCGGATCGACGCTTATGACTTCGAGGTCGATGATCGCGCCTGATTGCATCGGGAAGACATTGTCGATTGGCCTTGCGACGACGAGGTGATCGAATCCTGGGCTGGAGTCAGCCCACCCGGGAAAAAACACGCCGCCAACTGGTAAGTCGAAGTAATTGAGTTCGGGTACGAACCCGTCTGGATCGGCGGTCAGTTGGCCGTTACTGGTAACGGCGATGATCACGTCTCCGGTGTGCTGGGCCTTTGCAGTGGTGGCAGTCAGGCAAATCCCCAATGCAATCACCGAAAATAAATCCTTACAGGTGATGCGTTTCGTGCTTGAATTCATGGCATATCTCCGAAAAGCGACGCGAATCTTGCATGGTTGCATCGCATCATGGGTCTGGCGCTGGTAAATTACGATTCACGCTGGCGGCGCCGGGCGAGCGGCAGGCGTTTGTCTGCCAACCCGCTCCGGCGCTGCCCCTTTACTTCTTCCCTTCCAATTCAAGCGACTCGCCTACGAGCGACGACGAATCAAAGCAGCCGCCCCGACCAGAACCAGCGCGAGACTATGTGGTTCGGGCACGTTGATGAAGTCGGCTGTGTATGTGGGCGAATCGGTGTATGTACCGCCGAGGTCCACGAGTTTGAAACTGAACGAATTCGTCTGGCCCAGTTCAGAAAAATCCGGATCGTCAACGAACCAGAACGGATGCACGTCGAACGAATTGCCTAAAGGCAACGCCCACTGGTCGGATGGATTGGCCAAGAGCGTCGTGAACACGGTGTCATCAAGCACCTGAAGATCCGCATCTCTACTGACAAGTTCGACGGTGATCTCAGCGGAACCGGCGAGCGTGAAAAAGTCTTCGCCGGGTTCGTCGGTATCGAGGGCCATGAATCCGGGATCGTCGAGTCCGAAGCCATCACTTGGAATGAATGCAACTTCGGGTAATTCGAACGCCTTGTCGCTATCGAATTCGACGGCGAGTTGACCTGAACCGGTTCGTCCGACGATGAAATCGCCTTCGTGACCATGATCGTCACCGGCATGGGCTATCGTTGAGAAAGACGTCGCAATGGCAACGCCCATGACAAGTATCTTGCTTCTTTTTTTCATAGGTTACGTATCCGTTGTTTGTGAACAGTTCTTGTATTGAAACTCCAAAACAGCACGATCGTTGCTTCGGTTATGCCTCCTTTCCGGCAGTTGTAGGGTGGGCCGTGCCCACCCCAGTTCGAGCGCTTTGGACATGGTGGGCACGGCCCACCCTACGCGCGATCTAATAGGCGATCTTCGGGTCATAGAGGTTGTGTTCCCAGGCGATGTCGATCAGCGTGCTGTTGTCGTAGTCGATGGCGTACGTCTTCTTAAACACGAGCGACTCAACGTGCGTGTCGATGAAGAGATAGTTGGCTCGGTCGATGTGCTGCTCGATTTCCATCTCTTCGCGCGACTTGCGATCCGGATCGATCAGCCAGCTCTCCGGGTGAACATGGTCGGCGACGGCGTACTCGCCTTCCTCAGCCAGCTCGACCATGTACGCGGTTTGCGATGGCTTTTTGAAGAGACTGAGTCGATCGTAAGGGCCGGTTCCGGCGATCGGTTTGACCGTGTAATAGTTGGTTGCGTAACTGACCCGTCGCACTTCGGTCGTACCGGGTAGCGGAACCTGCCAATGCGAACTTTTGTCAGACGGGCAGCGGGCTACCAATGCGTTGCCATACTCGACTTTAAGCGTGTTGATCCATGCCGACTCTTCATCCACTGACCCGCCGTGGGCGAGCCCGACCGTTACCAGTCGCCCATCGTTGGCTGTCGCATATGCGTGAACGGCGAGGCCCATGCTGCGAAGGTTGCTGGCACAAACGGTTCGCCGAGCCTGCTGGCGAGCTTTTGATAAGCTCGGAAGCAAAATGGCGACCAGTAGCGCGATGATGGATACGACAACCAAAAGCTCGACGAGCGTAAAGCCGCGAGACCCGCGCCGAAAAGACGCAGATATGCTCCGGTCCATCGGATTCTCTCCTATTGGATATAGCTGCCCAGCGCAAGTGGACTCCGCGCTAGGACATTGGCATTCCGATGAGCGCGCGCAGGCGCACATCGACTATTGGGTTTTGCAAAATGGATTAAGTGTGTTTCGTTCTAGGAAAGGGCAGGAGGGGCTCGAGGATTGGCGCTGGTTAGCGCAGTGCGTTTTGATATGACTTCGGACTCAAGCGGTTGAATCCAACAAACGTCGGTTGTCAGGCAAATCGACTCAGACGCTTGAATTGCAGAAGCAGCGTTCTTGACGGCAAAGCACGCGGGGCACGAATCGGACTGCGATTCATGATCGGCATCGTGCTCATCGTGGACGTGCCATGCGCTGGCAGGAAGTGCCAACGTGGTCGCAAGAAATCCAACAAGAATGTATGACCGCAGTTTTTCCATCGCCCTGATCAATGCTGGTGTTCGTACAAGGGGAACTTCCCTTGATTCTTCATACCAAGAACCAATGGAACATTCAAGTTAGTTAGTTCTGACCTGCCGAAGCGAATTCTATTTACCGCCGCTTGTCGAGTGCCACTACGGACCAGCCAACCGCGTCACGAAGATGTCGTAATCTTCGATGGTGATACCGCAGACACCGTCGAGTTCCAATGCGGAACAGGCGGCTGACGTTTCTCCCATGCAACCTTGGATGCCGGCATAGTCTTCAAGATCGAATGTACCGTTCCCGTTGAAGTCGCCACCGCAGGCGGCAGGATTATCGACGCCCGGCGTCACCGGTACGCAGCCGTCACTACCGTCGAGGGCTTTGCTGAGGGTGACCCAGTCATCGAACGTGTCGGTATCGACACCGTTGGGGCACCGCGCGCCACCCGCAGGAACGGTTGTACCGTCAGGACCGATCGGGATTGCGCCGAAGTACACAGCATCGCTGACGGGGTAGTCGTCGTCGATGACGGCCACCGCGTCGAGGACGGTTCCGACGCTGACATCTTCAACGCCATCACCACCGCCAGCTTCTGTATCGATGTCATCGTTGGGTGAAACGGTCGCATCGCGCACAAGGGCGATCGTTTGCGTTCCATTTTCAAAGCGGGAAATGCCTGTGCCAATGACCAAATCTGCACCGACGCCACTGCCACCTGCGACGAAGTATCCTTCCGAGTCGAGGGCGCACGGGCTGCCACCACAGTCGTCCAGCGGAACGAGCAGGTCGACGTTTCCTTTGGAGAGCGTTTCTCCTTCGATCACTACGATGGACAAACCACAAAGCAGTTCGAGCGGGTCACCTTTGATTTCGACGAACTCCTGATCCTGAGTGCCATCGTGTGACACAACGAATTCGTTGATTATCAAATTGCTGGGAAGGGCGTCGCATGCGGGAATTTCCATGCCGCATTCCACACCCGCGCCGCGGAACTCACCACCCAGGCCCAGGCATTGTGCCGCATTGACCGTGTCATCGCAGCCGCAGGCTGTGCAGCATGCGCCGGACTGATCGTCGGGGATATCAACATCAGCAAAGACCAGCAAGTGATCGCTGGCAGCCGCACTGGTGCCAGCCGATAGGGGCGCACCGAACAGGGCCAATCCTCCGCCGAGTCCTTCGTCGGCAGAGTCGTAGACTTCGGACCCGACAAAGGTGACGGCATTGCTTCGCCAGATGTAATCGAGTCGCCGGCCCGACGCGTTGCGGGTGGCGTCGGATCCATCCAGTTGAAACGCGGGGATCAGGTTGAGGCGCTGCGATCCGCTGCTGGCTTGCATCGGTTTGAACACGCCATTGGCGATTGGAAACGAAAGGTCGCTTCCCAATGTCCAGCCACCCGGCAGTCCTGAGGGCAATGAGTTGAAACTTGATGGGGAGTCAGGGCTGTCGTTGATGTCGTCGTTCATGTCGCCCATGACGAGATAAGGGATCGTCGATGAATCATAGGGAATCGTCGTTTGCATGGTGCGGAGGCCTTCGACCGAACGTCGGAATTCGTCCACGTTGGCGGTTCCCGATTTCCAGTGGTTGCCGACGATGATCAAATCTTCTGCTGCGCCAGGAATGTCGAATTCAGCGCGGACGAAGTTTCGGGTGATGTCCTTGGCGCTACCGTCGCCGGAGAGATCGGTGGCATCTAAAGTGACAGGGGCTATCGCAAACGGGAATTTGCTCATGATGCCAGCATGGTTGCTGCCGTCAAAAGTGTTGGTTCCGGTGGCGAGGTAACGAAACGGGTAACCGGCTGCGTCTGCCAGGTCGGTGAAAGCATTTGCGGGCGAGTTATTGATTTCTTGTAAGCAGACGACATCGGCACCGACGCGTAGAAGAATATCGACGGCGGCATCTTCCTGAGCGGAATCGCCATCGAAATTCTCAATATTGAATGTGGCAATGCGGACGCGAACGTCTGCCCGCGAATCGGTGGCGCACAGAAAAAGGACCAACAGGCCCGATAACACTCGAATTCTCAACATCTGTTATTTCTCCGAATTATTGACCGCAACTCCCAAGGCACACACGAGTTATCGCGCGCGCCGGTCGTGCGATACGCTTACTTTACCGCTCCACGATAGGGAATGTGCCGCCCTCAAACCCACAAAATGTGCGGTAATTTGCGGATAGTTAACACAATTCAAACGCGGTTTAGGTAGACAATTCCTCCAGCGATTCATTATACTCAGTGACCCTGTGGAATTCCCAGTGTCCACTGGAATTCCGTTAAGAAGTCCGCTCGCAAGGGCGTCGAAAGAAGAAGCAAACGGGAGAAAGAAGCGACTCATCGATTGCCTTCGGGCGGCACGGATCATCTTGTGCAATAATCGAAAAGGTCTCCCGATCAAGACTGGTATGGGTTTGGAAAAGGGTCCGTAGCGCGGGCACCTGGTCGTGCGCGCCCTTTCGCAAAGCAGGCAGAATTCCAATTAGGCATGACATGATGGCTTTCGCAAAAGCCATCTTCTCTTACTCAGCATTCTTTGGAGAAGACAGGTAATGAGGAAAACGGGAATAGAAAAATTCAATTGTGTGACAGGGATGGCCCTGGCAGTTGGATTGGCGATTACCGCGCCCACACAAGCGGCGCTGGTAATTAACGAGTTTGACGCCAATCAAACTGGCACGGATACGACCGAGTTTGTCGAACTCACGAACGACGGCGGTGCGACGATCGACTTTGGCGCCACACCGCATTCTCTCGTGTTGTTCAATGGGAATGGTGATGTGTCGTACACCGTGGTTGCCCTCAATTCGGGAACGCTTGCCCCTGGCGAGTATCTTCTGATTGGCAACAACGACGTCACCCCTGCCCCGGATATCTTTCTGTGCGGAACAGCCGGTTGCGGCAATACTCTGCAGAATGGTGAAGACGGCATTGCGGTTTACACAGGCACGTTCCCCGGTGGGGCTGCGACCACGACAAATTTAGTTGACGCTGTCGTTTACACCGATGCAGGCAGCGGTGGCGGCGATGGTGCATCGCTGTCGACGGCATTGGGATTGAACCCTGGTGATTTGGTCGATGGCGGGGAATTCGGCAATGCTCTGACGACAGGGGTCTCGCGAATTCCGGATGGCACGGGTCCGTTTACACCGGGTTCAGCACTGACCCCGAGCGCGGCCAACGGTGCTGCTCCTCCCGCGGCGCTTGGCAAATTGACAATCACAAACACGGCCACGCTGTCGGATCCGATTGAGCTTTGTGGCCAATTCGGTGACGGCAACTACGAGTTCACGATCACCACGCTTCCGACGGATGGAACGCTGACTGACGGTGGAGCGCCGTTTGGTGTGCCACACGATGTCACTGGCGTCCTGCGGTACGATCCCGATACCGGCCCGAATTTCAGCGGTGTGGATACGTTTGACTTTACGGTCACCGATGACAATGGTGCAGGCCTCACTTCCGACCCCGCGACCCACGAGGTGGCTGTCCAGACGGTCGGCAGCGTGTTTATCTCCGAAGTGATGCACTCCCCATCGGGCAACGACAACATCTTTGAGTTCATCGAAATCTACAACGCTTCGGGCTCGCCGGTCTCGCTTGGAAGCGTAGATGCGACGAACAATGACGGATTCAACAAGCCAACAGCGGATAACCTGTTGGGCCTGACGATTCCGGCGAATTCGATTGCCTTTATTGCCCCCGACGCGACGACGATCGGTTTTGACTTTGAAGAATTTCGTTGCGACTGGAATGTCGATGAAGCCGATGTGCTGCGGGTTCCGCTTTCACAGTTTGAAACAACATTCGCGACTTCCGGTGCGACCTGCGATACAGCCGCCGGTTCGCGTATCTTTATTTTTAACGCCGCTGGCGCACTGCTGGATGCCATTGACCTTGGTCGCGCAAACAGTGGCGCAGCGGCTTGTGCGGGCGAAAGCTATGGCTTGAACCCGTCGCTCTTTCCTTTCTTCCCAATCGTCCCGGACGCTGACCTGAATGACAGCGACTTGGCTTGGGGATGCGTTGGCCCGCTCGCGATTACCGGTGGCCTTCAGGATGGCGATTCGTCCGGCGATTCGGCCAACCCCGGATACATCGTCGGCCACACCTATCCGCCGTCACCCTATGTATACGAGCCGGCTTGCTTCGGTGCTTGCTGTCTGTCAGATGGAAGTTGCATTGACGGTGTGACCGAAACTGAATGTCTTGTTGATAACTGTGGTATTTCATTCAATCAAGGCGACTTGTGCGGCGCGGTTTCCTGTAGTGCTGTCGCGACCAACAAGTGCTGTCTGCCGATTGGAACCTGTGCAGACTTGACCGAATGCGAGTGCCTGCAAGCCAATGGCGATTTCGATGGTGGTGACACCTGCACCGGCGCTCCAGAAGAATGTCCGGTCGAAGTTTCGTTGGTCATCAACGAGCTTGAGTACAACACACCCGGAAGTGACACCGATGACGAATTGGAATTCATCGAATTGTTTTCACCTATTGGTGGCGGTGAGCCGGCAGCCGGATGGAAGATTGAATTCTACAACGGTAACGATACGACCGGAACCAACCTCTACAACACGATCGACCTGTCCACGATCGCAAGTGGCGTGATCCCAGTCGACGGTTATCTGGTCGCTGGTGATGCCAACGTGGCCAACGTCGACATCATCAAAGCCGGTTCATTCCAAAATGGTGGTGGCCGCGGTGACGGCGTGGTGCTTTCATTCAACGGTTTTGTGGTCGAAGCCCTCTCGTACGGTCAAGACTCCGGAACTTCCGGATTCGTCGCGGTCGGTGGAGATGGCGATGGAACCTTCCTGGCCGACATTGGCGTGGCCGACTCTGCAGACACGAGCCTCCAGAAGATTCCGGATGCCAGCACCTGGACAGAAACGTTGAACAACACGCCTGGCGAAACCAACTTTGATGCTGGTGACTTCGGTGCATGCTGTGACGGTTTGAGCTGCTCGCTTGATACCGAAGAGAATTGCAACCTTAGCGGATTCGTCTACGAAGGCGACGGTACCAACTGCGACTTCAACCCATGTGTTCCGCGTGGTGCGTGCTGCAATCCTGACGGAAGTTGCACGGACAACGTTGAAGAAGGCATCTGCGAAACTGTGCTCGGTGGTGTTTGGAACGGTGACGACACCGTTTGCAATGACTACGATGCGTTTGCAGCTTGTCACGACGGTCCGGGTGTTGCGCTCGGATTTGGTTGTGAGGCTCAAGATATTGACGGAGCATCACCTGCTGACGTTGACTTGGCAGACTTTGCATTGTTCCAGCAGAACACCTGTTCGCCGGCACCGACCGGTGCTTGCTGTCCGCCCAATGGCGTTTGCGTCGAGATCAATCAGTTCGACTGTGAAGCTGACGGTGGTATCTATCGCGGTGATGGCGTCTTGTGTGCCGGTTTGGATCCCGAATGCGACGCACCGGTGGCTGGCGACATCCTCATCAACGAGATTTGGGCTGACGATCCAGGTCAGGACGATGTTGAATTCATCGAACTTTTCGGTGCTCCGAGTGCAAGTCTCAACGGTCGAAGCCTGATCGTGATCGATGGTGACACTGCAGGTGACGCATCTGCGTTCCAGTATCGTCGCGTGACGGTGCAAATTGACTTCACCGGTGCAGATGCCCTTAACGGTAGCGGTTTCTTCCTCATCGGAACTGGTGCTGGAATCGGTGCTGTCGATATCGATCTTGATGCCGTCGGAGGCAACGCCAACACGTTCGCCGACGAACTGCAAAACGGTTCGCAGACTTATGCTCTCGTTCCGACTGCGGACATCGCTTACTGCACTTCGGTTGGATTGCCTGACGCCAGTTGCAACAGCGACGGCACGCAGTTGACGGCAGCGTCAGCCGCCGCCTTGACGGCAAGTGCATACGACGCGGTTGCAACGCTTGACGCAACGGTTGGCGATCATCGCTACCTCGTTGGAGCGGCACCACTGGTTCAGGATGGTGGATTTGCAATCGATCATGGTCACCGCATCCCGAACGGTACCGACACTGACGGTGCGAGCGACTGGGAAACCCAGTTCGGATTCGAGTTGAATGATCCGGCTGACCCGTCGACTCCGAAGTCGGCGAACTCGTCACAAAGTCTGATTGCGGGATCATGTTGTCAGGGTGCTGGCGATCAAGAGTGCATTGTGGTGACCGAAGCTGTGTGTATCAACACCAACGGAACGTTCAACGGACCAGGCACCGATTGCGGTGTGCTGCCGGAAGACAATCCGTGCAACTGCGGAAACATCGCATCGAAGCCCGTCGTTGAGTTCCCCGATCAGTTGCCCGTCTGTGTCGTCGATGTTGTCATCTCAAGCGATGTCGATGCTCGTTCGAATGCCAATGAACGCGAAATCTTTATTCAAGACATCGTTGGAACGAATGGGTTGACTCTCTTTGGCTCCAACGAAGACATTGACGCTCTATTGGCAGTTGCTTCTGCAGGCGATCAGATCGAAATTCGCGCAACACTGCAGGATTTCTTTGATGCTCAGGAACTTGTTGCTCCGTTCCAGATCACGGTGATTGACCAAATTGGTATTCCGGCTCCGTTCCCGAAACAGATCACCGATCTGAACCAGGGAATCATCATTGACGAGAACGACGACATCATCAATACATTGGTCGTCTTGAAGAACGTCACGATTACCGGAGGCGGGACAGCCAACTGGTTCGCAGGCAGCACGGTTGTTAACGGTGTTGGTGCGGACGCGGGTGAGACGTTTGGCGACGTGCGTTTGTCGGGCGATAACACGCTGGTCGGTACGCCGATCCCGGCTGGTCCGGTTGACATCGTCGGTATAATCACGACGTTCTCAGGCAACTTCAACCTCAAACCGAGGACGCCTGCGGACATTACACCGCACACGCCGTAACCGGTAGTTGAATTCCTAGAACCTTTTTGGCCCGTCTCGAAGATCAACTTCGAGGCGGGCCTTTTTTTGTACAATGACAGATGACGGACTTTGCAAACGGGGATTCTTTACCGGGGCGTGTCTCACTTGGCCAGCAGTTGCAACTTCAGATACGATGATGGCGACGCCAACCTCGTCGGAGAAGCAACATGAATTCATATGAATTTTCTACCGAATCGCAAGAGAACATGCGGACACTGCTAGCCGAGATGGTCAAGCTCGAAGCATCTGACTTGCATCTGGTTCCCGGGTATCGACCCATATTCCGCCTCAATGGCCGCCTGATCCCCACGACCTGGGACGTCGTATCCCCGGAAGCAGCAAACCAGATGATCGCTTCGGTCATTCCCACCCCGAAGATTCAGCGATTCGCCGAAGCGACCAACCTGGACTTTTCCATCGGCATCCCAGCCGGCGAACCCGGTGAAGAACATCGCTTTCGTGCCAACGCATTTCGCGCGGATGGCAATATCTGTGGTTGCTTTCGGTTCATCCCGAAACGTGTTCCGACGTTCGAGTGGATGGGCTTCCCACAGCACATTGCCCGCAGCATTGTGGAATTGACCAATGGGCTTGTGATCGTCACCGGCGTAACCGGATCGGGTAAGTCGACGACCCTGGCTGCGATGGTGAACCTGCTGAACGAATGCGGTGGGTATCGCATCATCACGGCAGAAGATCCAATCGAGTACCGTTACGAACGAACCGATCATTCGATCATCACCCAGCGCGAAGTCGGCGTCGATTGCGATTCATTCTACGACGGTTTGAAATACGGTTTGCGACAGGACCCCGATGTGATTCTCGTCGGCGAGATTCGCGATCGCGATACCGCGCGGATGGCGCTGTCGGCGGCTGAGACGGGGCATTTGATCTTGACTACGATGCACACCAAAGACGCCAAAGGTGCGGTCAGCCGCTTCGTCGATTTGTTCCCGCATTCGGCGCAGGATGACATACGCGTGCAACTTTCATACAACTTGCGATTTGTGATCGCCCAACACTTATTGCCCGATTCTGACCCGACGCGTCGCCGGGCGCTGGCGCTGGAAACCATGATCGTCAACAATCCGGTTCGCGCCGGCATCCGACTCGGTAAACTCGAAGCGATCGAATCGGCAATTCAAACTGGGCGCGCCGATGGCATGATCCGCCTCGACGACAGCCTTCAGGGTTTGGTGTCCACTGGCCGCATCTCCAAAGAAGTCGCACGTCGTTTTGCAAAACACCCAGAAGCGTTCGCGTGAGTTAGTGCCGTTTCCAGAGAGGTATTTGCTTTTCGCAACGTGTAGGGTGGGCCGTGCCCACCAGCCTTGGCGTTTCGGGTTCTTTGGTGGGCACGGCCCACCCTACACGGAATTTCAACAGCCATATTGGAAGCGGCACTAAAACGGGAACTCGTCGTCAATTTTGCTATCCGCGAGTTGGGCGACGAATTCGCCGATGCGTTGAGCCAATAGGTCAATTGCTTGCCGGCCCTTCTCTGCTGAGGCTGCATGCGGATTGCCGGCACCTGTGTTGGTGGTTAGGCCCTTCCACGGGCGGGTGATGGAAACCCACCCCTGGTTGACCGCGTCAAATCGTGTGGGGCGGGTTGCGCCGGCGTCTGCGGTTAGTGTTCCGTCTGAATTGCGTTCGACCAGTTCCGGATACTCAGCCAGCATGATCGACGTCTCCATCTCGCCAGCATGATCGTCCTTCGCGTCGAAAATTTGATCATAGACATCGCCCAATGCCCGGAACCAATCACACAAGAAGATGCGTACTTCTGTTTGGCCATACAGTTCGCGCATGAGCGGTTTCAATTCGTTGCCACCGTGACTATTGAGCAGCAATAGTTTGTAAACACCGCAAGCTTCAAGCGATCGAACCAAATCGGTGACGACCGCGTGCAGCGTTGACGGATTGACATTCATCGAAAGCGGCAAGCCCCGCTGGTTACTCGTTGTGCCATATGGAATCGTCGGAAGAAGGACGACGTTCGCGCCTTTGTTATGGGCAACATGACAGAGCGCGTCACCGATGGCGTCGCCTTCAAGCGTGTCGGTTGAATAGGGCAGGTGCAGGTTGTGTGGTTCGGTGCAACCCAGCGGCAACACCGCTACGTCAATCCGCCTATCTTTGACATCCGCGTAGTTGAGATGGGCCAGTTTCCAGGGGCATTCGTTTTTGTCCATGATTTCAAGTGCCGGTTTTTATGTGGAATCTCATTCGATTGAGCCAAAGACTGTGGGTCGCACCGCGAGATTCACTATGTAACACGAATCGGACCATGACGGCTATCCCGAATATTGCAATTCTGCCGATATGGATGAAGTAAGCGATAACTTCGGAGAGCAACGATGGCCAACCCAGTGATTGAGCAAGTTCAACGCGAGTGCTTTTGCGACCGTTTTGGTAAAGAGCACAAACTGGTGTCAGGTCATCGGGACAAACTCAAGCCCGGGTGGCAGCGCATGCTCTTAGACGATACGCCGCCAGCAAGCGATGCAGAAATCGCCCGTGAATTGGAGGGTGTTTCCGACCGAATGAAGCTGGCCCGTCGTGTGATGGGTGCCTTCAACGCAAGTTTCGATGTGAAAGATGCCCTGATCGTTGGTTGCGGCGACCTTGTCGAACCGATGTTCGTAGCGTCTGCGGGTGCAGCGTCCGTCGTCGGAGCCGATCGCGCGATCGCCGGAGAATGCAAGCGCACAACTCAGATCGCAAAGCAGCAACTCTCAGAATATCAACAACCCATCCCGTCGATGGGCGCAATCAAATTATGTCAGGACGACATTGCGAAATCGAGCCTGCCCGACAAGTCATTCGATCTCGTATGCAGTTGGCGAACGTTAGAACACATCACCAACCCGCGCGACGCTTTCGCCGAAATGCATCGCGTCCTGCGACCCGGCGGATTCGCTTACCACGAGTACAATCCATTCTTCGCCATTGATGGTGGCCATTCGCTCGTCACGTTGGATGTTCCGTGGAGTCATGTGCGTTTCGACCGAGATGACATTGCCGAATACCTAAAGCAGTTTCGCCCGAAGGAATCGAATCGGGCATTGAATTACTTCGACAACTGCCTAAACCGAATGACGCTAGCCGACCTGAAGAAACACGCAACATCGACAGGTTTCGAGACACTCGCAGTCATCCCGCGCACCCGCACCGAAGACTTAATCAAAGTCAACGCCAATCTAATGGTCGCCGCGCAACGAAACCATCCAACCATAACGCTAAACGACCTCATCAGCCGAATCGTTCGCGTAGTTCTTCGCCGGCCATCTAATTAGTCGAACGGATGTCGTGTTGAACTTACCGATTCCATTGCAGAACTTCTTCGATCGGTTTCTTTTCGATCTTGGGGACTTTGCAGTTGGCGGTTGGGTAGCCGACTGGGATTAGTAGGAATGGTTTTTCGTTTTCCGGGCGGTGGAGAATTTCGCGCAGGAATTTCATTGGGCTTGGAGTGTGGGTTAGAGTGGCTAGGCCGGCGAGGTGGCAGGCAGTTAGGAACATGCCGGCGGCTAATCCGACTGATTCGACTGGGTAGTAGTTTGGCTGCTTTTGCCCGTCGATCATCACCCAGTTTTCCTGGAAGATCACCACCAACCACGGTGCGATTTCGAGGAACGGTTTGTGCTCGTCGGTGCCTAGTGGTTCCAAGGCTTCGAGCCATGCCGGGGGCATCCGATTGGTGTAGCTTTCGCGTTCTTCTTTCTCCGCCGCCACGCGGATTTCCTTTTTGATCGTCGGATCATCGACGGCGACGAAGTGCCACGGCTGACGATTGGCACCGCTGGGGGCTGTGTGGGCTACGGCGATCAGTGATTCGATCAAATCCTTCGGTATCGGTTTGTCGGAGAATTCACGACAGCTTCGGCGCGTTCGCATTTGGGCGAGCAGTTTCTGCGTACCCGCGAGCATGGTTCCCGGGTCTTGCGGTTCGATGGAATAAGGGATCGGAACGTATGCCATTTGAGTTCTGTACTCGGGTTTTCTGCTAGTCCACGACGACCCACGCACCGGCGGGCGTGCGCATCAGCGTCATGCTGGGCCAACGCTTCTTGGTCAATTCGCTGGTCGATCCGTCGATGCGAAGGGCGATGCGTTTGCTCCAATCGACGCCGAGGTGCGGCAGGTTCAGCTTGAATTGGCTGATGTTTTCCGTTGCGATCACGATCACATCCGGGCGCTGCGTTGTCCCTTCAAGCCAGGCCCGCATCGCCGGGTCAGCCCGTTCTTCGATAGATGCCCAACCTTGCTGCAAACCTTTCGCGCTGGGCGGACTGAAATCGAGCGCGGGCGGTGGCGCAAGCTCTTCTGTTTTAGTGCCATTATATGACACTGCATTGGTCGAAATGTCGTCGGTCGTTTTGCCGATTGCATTGTCGGGTGCATCGTCGGGTGCATTGTCGGGCTCGACGACGGGTGATTCCTTGATCACGTCAGCCGCAGCGTCATCGGAGGTCACCGGTGTGGCTGTCGCCTGCCCGGAATCGCGGCAGGACGCAATCAGAATTGCAAACACAGCCACCAAATTGGCTTTTCGCAGGTGCGTTTTCATGTTGGCCATTCCGTGGTTGGAAGCGGATTTCCCGTGACCGATTCATAGCACTGGGCGAATCGACCCGCAGTGGGAAAAATCAAGACAAGCGAGACAAGCGCTGCGCCCGGTGCAATCAAGAATAGCCTTTCTGCACAAACGTAAGATGCAACCGCGCCGAACAAGCCGACGCCTTCAGCCATTGCGGCTGACAGAATGGTAAAGCTCACATACAACTGAGTGACAATCGCGATCGGTTTGCCGTTACTGTCCTCATGTCGCTTTCGGGCGGCGGAATACATGGCCATACGCAATGCAAAATAAGCACCAAGTTCCATCACTGCGATGCCCGCGATCGCGATCGCCATGATTTTCGGTTCGATCGGTTCGGTGTCGGTTGGCAGAACCTGCATGATCACAACCAGCGAAATCATGCCGATCGCCAATGCGCCAACGACGATGCGAAGGGCGGTAAGCTTCTTGCCTGAGACTTCGGGTTGTCCGTTCATGAGTCGTCCAGATTCAGATGCGTCGAAATTGCGGTCAAGTGAGTTTAATCCGACCGATCCGATACGCAATCTGAATCGCAAACACGCATTTCATACCGCAGATGCCGGTATTTGCAGCCGCTCCTGCCATGTTGTACCGTAGGCCCGACGCAACCGTTGCACGAAATATTGGCCCATTTGAGACGAAAATCGAAGGTGCCCGTCGGATGGCGATTCTCGCTTCGCACTGGCATTCAAAATTTTCTGATTTGATAAAGAAGCACACCCTATGAGCAGCACACTGACGCCTCAAGAAATCGTTGAAAGCCTCGATCGTTATATCGTCGGGCAGCAAGACGCCAAGCGCGCCGTGGCCGTGGCGATTCGCAACCGTTGGCGACGCCAGCAACTGCCCGAGAAACTGCGCGAAGAGATCGGCCCGAAAAATATCATCCTCATTGGACCCACGGGTGTCGGTAAGACGGAGATCGCTCGACGCCTGGCTGGGTTGGTCAATGCACCCTGGGTCAAGGTTGAAGCCACCAAATACACCGAAGTCGGATATCATGGCCGCGACGTCGAAAGCATGATTCGCGACTTGGTTGAAAACGCCATCCACATGGTCCAAGCCGAGCAGACCGAAGTCGTCCGCGCCGAAGCCGAACGCATGACCGAAGAACAACTGCTCGATGCCCTGATGCCGGGGGCTGGTGAAATTCTCGATGACTCAGGTGGGCCAGACGATGCGAACGATCGGCGTCATCGAAGCCGCGAAAAACTCCGCGCCCAACTGCGCGATGGCAAGCTCGACGATCGCAACGTCGATCTGACGGTCGAACAGAAAATGATGCCCGTCGGAATGATGGCCACCATGGGCGGCGATCAACTCGAATCGGAAATGCAGGGCATCATGGAACGGATCATGCCGTCGAAGTCAACGACGCGGCGCCTGCCCGTGCGCGACGCCCGCACCATTGTCTTCGAGCAGCAATGCGAAAAATTGATCGATAAAGACAAGCTGGTCGAGCTGGCACTTCGTCGGACGGAATCCAACGGTATCGTGTTCATTGACGAGATCGATAAAGTCGGAAGCGCCGGATATGGCCCGGATGTTTCGCGGATGGGTGTGCAGCGCGACCTTCTGCCGATCGTCGAAGGTTGCACGATCAGCACGCGACACGGGCAGGTTAAGACCGATCACATCTTGTTCATCGCAGCCGGCGCGTTCCATATGACCAGCCCGAACGATTTGCTGCCGGAGATGCAAGGACGGTTTCCGATCCGCGTCGAGTTGATGGACCTGAATCGCGACGACTTCGTCCGCATTCTGACGGAACCGGAATCGGCGCTGGTCAAACAGCAGGTGGCGCTGATGAGCACGGAGGGCGTGACGATATCGTTCGCAGATGATGCCATCACCGAGATGGCCGACATCGCCATTCGCATGAACACCAGCGGGCAGAACATCGGTGCCCGACGCCTGCACACGGTTTGCGAGCGCTTGATGGAGGAGCTTTCGTTTGACGCCCCCAAGCGGTCTGGCGAGTCAGTCGACATTGATGCCAAGTACGTTCGAGAGCGGCTTGAAGCGATTGTCCGCAACGCCGAATTGGGTCGATTCGGATTTCACAGCCTCAAAGAGGGGGCTGAATAGCAGGTTTTCGCTGATCCCGGGCAAGAAAACGGTGCCATTAGGTGCTGTGTTTGTAGAATGTAAGTGTTTGTTATTATTGAACTTGTGTATCAAGAAGCCATGCGGATTCCGGTGGTATGGTAAATCTCCGGGTGATGCGGTATAACCGCCCTTCCGATTGAATGGTAGGCTTGGTTCTTCGAGTTTGGAAGACTGGCATTTTGGGATACGGTGCTGCCTGACGCGGTGGTGCCATTTTTGAAGGAAGAACGACAAACGTGATTAAGGTCAAACCACGCGGTAACGAATCTGTTCAGCAATTGCTCCGACGTTTCAAACGCCTTTGTCAGCGCGAAGGTCTTACGCGCGACATCAAGCGCACCAGCTACTACGAGAAACCGTCAGAGCGCAAACGCCGCCAATCACGCAAGTCGGCACGTCGCGCGCCAGCCACGACTTAGGCGCGACCCGAATCGCAATAGTACATAACAACACGATCGATTCATTTGAATCGTTCGTGTTTTTTTGCGCGCAAGTCTGCGCAATGGTCTCGGTAGGGTGGGCCGTGCCCACCAAGTTAAGTCGAAGCTTCCGGTGGTGGGCACGGCCCACCCTACACCGCGCGAAAAGCAACGACGCATTTGGAAACGGTACCTGGAAAGCCAATGCTACAAATGATTGCGATTACTTCTGGTCGAGTTGAATGCTGGCCAGCCCGATGGACACGTCATCGAAAAACGTAAACACTTTGTCCAATCCCGTGACCAGAAACAAGCCCCAGACATGGGTATTAACGGCGCAGAGTCTGAGTTGGCGACCGTGCGATATCTGAATCTTGCGCAGGCGGAGCAACTTGGCGATGTTCGACGAGTTGAGGTAGTTGACGCCGGTGAAGTTCAGCACCACATCCAGTTGGTTATTTGCCTGCACTTGGTCAATGACAGAACCCAGGTCGTCGCTGAATCCGGGATCGTCAGCCAACTCGGCAAGTAGAACGGTTTCAGACCAATTCTCAACGGACATTGCTGGCATCTCCACACGCGGTGATCGTCGGGCCTCAGCGTTTCAATCAATTTTTGAGGCCTTGATGGACGAACGAAATCGACTACGAATACGCCGTGACACTATCGCCGGCGCGGGGGTATGTCAACGCAAACTGGTGTGAGGGCCGTGCAGGCAGCAGTATTTTGGAAATCGACTCTATCGTGAGCGGACCAGCAGCGATCGATCGATGTTTTCGCGTTCGACAGCCGGGGCGATGTCGGCGAGGAATCGCTTGGCATCTGTGTAATAGCCAGCTGTCGGCTTTAGATCGTCGATGCGACTCTTGAAATATGAATTGACAGCCCCCATCAACAGTTCGCGGAGGTATTTGCTAAAGACGCTGGCCAGCGCGATGGGCAGATGCGACGATTCGCCCTTGGTCGTAAAGTCGATCGACCAAGAGCGATCACCTTCGCCGAGTACATAAGCGCTGCATGTTGGCGTTTCGGAGGTGACCTTCAGTGGTTGGCCTTCAAAGAACGTCATCAACGATTCGCGATACTTTGCCCGCCCGCCTTGTCGATCAACATGAACGATCATGGGCGTATCCATCCGCGTTTGGATGCGCTGGATGAGGCGGAGACCGGCTTGCATCAGGACGGTGGCTTTGTTGCGTGTGATCTTGACGCGTTTGTTGAAGTCGCCTTCGGGGACAACTTCACAGTAAATGCCACGCAATGACACTCCTTGTGCAGAGAAGCATCGCTTGATGGCGTTGGCTCGGGTGGCGATGTCTGACTCTGAGATGACGGTTGGAACAGGGCAGTCGTATTCGGCATACCACGGATGCTGCGCAAGGGGTTCGAGTTTTTGAGGCGCAAGGACCTTCACCAATTCGCGCAGGCTCCCCGGCGATCTGCCAGCAGCTTTCAACATGACGAGTGCGGTGCGCTCGAGCGTGTCGATACCCTTCTTGCGGTTGAATAGTTTTTTGCTGTCGGCGATGGCGAGTCGTGTTTCGTGTCGTGCGGGTTCGTGGCAGATGCCTTCGGAGAGAATCGACCACAGATCGCACTTGACGAAATCGTCGGGGACTTCGAATGCGGTGGCTGACACGACCAGCGGGCCGAGCAGGGGGCCATACCCCGCTTCATCTATTCCAACGATGATCATCGATAAACCTTCTGGCGTTTGGGCTGTTCTGATGTTCTGGCTGATAGATGGGTTCGACGGGTTATTGTACGGGCGAAGTGTCCGAACGCGAATCCAGGTCCGACATTCTGCAATGTAACAGTATTGTGATTTGCCGACTGGTGTGTGATTTCCCACAGGCGATGTGGACGGTGCCCCGTTAACTCGCTGCAAGGGTTTCATTTAGGCTGAATTGTTCAATTAAACGCGGAATTGCGTCGATTGACTTTGGGCAGTCCGTTCCTAGACTGACCGAAGATGTGGCCCTGTGCGGCTAACCTTGTTGCGAACTTAGGTGTCTAATGCAGCAAGGGGTTGTTGCGGTACTCAGCGAAACTTGAGGTACCAGGTCAACACGCGAAACATGCGAACAAACCGCAAGCGGTTCAGGCAAAGCGCCGGGGCGAGGCTTGTGTGAAAAGTATCAAGCAGCATGCAAAACAAAAGGAGATTGATTCAATGAACAATCGAGCACTTGCAGTAAGACTCGGAGCTTTGACATTGGTTGCAGCGATTGCCCAGCCGGTGTTGGCAGGTGGCGGCGTGAAAGCCACTACAAAATATGACGGCGAACGCCCTAAGCGTACGGTCGTCAAAATGGATGCCGATCAGTATTGTGCAAAGGCGAATGACAAAAAAGTCGGTAGCCAGGAAGCCATCGTCAACAAAGACGGCACGGTCAGGAATGTGATTGTGTATGTCAAAGATGGTTTGGGCGATGCCGAATTTGAGGCACCCACTGACAAAGCACTACTCAATCAGGAAGGTTGCATGTACAAGCCGCATGTTCAATCCCTCCAGACCAAGCAGCCCATGATGGTCAAGAACAGCGATTCCACGCTACACAACATTCACAGCTTCGCGGAAAAGCAGAGGGCATTTAATTTTGCTCAACCCCAAAAAGGTGATGAAAAAGAAGTCACATTTACCCGCGAGGAAATCGTCAAGGTCAAGTGCGATGTTCACCCGTGGATGAGCGCGTATGTGGGGGTATTTCCCCATCCGTTCCATTCGGTGACAGGCAAGGAAGGTGGCTGCGAATTGTCCGATCTGCCCGCCGGTGAGTACACGGTAGTCGCCTGGCACGAAACATTCGGCGAAGTTGAGCAGAAAGTCACGGTCGCTGAAGGTGAAGCGGCTGAAGTCGAATTCGTGTTCAAAGCAAAGTAAGCGTTCTGCTCGAAGGCGTTTTCAATCGGGTCGAATGGCCCGACACCATGTTGCAACCCAATCCAAGCCCTTGGCGCGAAAGCGCCAGGGGCTTGTTTTTTGAAAGTTTTTCGCGGTGATTCGCAGTGTTCAAAACGTTTGGAATCATGTGAAACGATATACATTGACGACTATTTCAGCAGAGTCTAAACTCTCACCCCTGACGGATCAGGGTTTTAGGCTTGAATCAACGGTCTTCGCGGCGATAGCTTTGTGCGATTCGCCGAGTTGGGGCGTCCTCTTCGCGGTCGGGCGTCAGTGACATCCGCTTTTGTGGGTGTCGCGTCTGCAAGGTTCTTGATTCATCGACACGCCAAGCCAAGTCGCGTTCGGCGGGTCTACTGGTCTTTGGATTCCAACACAGGTGTTGCTTAAGGCATGCTTAAGGCAATGGTGGGGGCGGACCTACTCTAAAGGTCTGCCGCCAAGCCCACGCGGTACAACTGAAGGTAATACGACACATGATTGCGTCTTCCTTTTGGCTTCCTCCGGACATCTCGACTCACGGTTCGACGATTGACCTGATCATCGAGTATGTGCATTGGTTTATGGCCGCCTTGTTTGTCGTTTGGGGCGCGTACTTCCTGTACTGCCTCGTGCGGTTTCGGGAGGGTGCCAATCCCCAAGCCACTTATCGCGACACAAAGGCCAAACCGTCCAAGGTGGCTGAGGTCGTGGTCATTATCGTTGAGGCCATCCTTCTGGTCGGGTTTTCGATTCCCGTCTGGGCGTATTACCGATCTGAACCGCCGGGCGCTGACAAGAATCCGCTGGTCGTGAGGGTGGTTGCGCAACAATTCGCATGGAACATTCACTACCCCGGCCCTGACGGAAAGTTTGGCAAATCCAAGCCGGAATTGGTAGACGAATCGCTGAATCCGATCGGGTTGGTTGATGGAGAAGAAGACGCCAACGCGGCGGACGATTATGTCAGCGTCAACATCTTCCACATGCCCAAGGATCGCGACGTTCTTGTGCGGTTAAGTTCCAAGGATGTGATCCACTCGTTCGCTGTACCGCTGCTGCGGGTCAAGCAGGACGCCATCCCTGGCATGGAAATTCCGATTTGGTTCAAAGCCGAAAAAACCAATGAGGACGCGCAGGAGATCATGAAGCGTTCGTTTGATTTGCCCGCTTCGCCAGAAGGTGATGACGCCGAAACTTTCGTGAAAGAAAACCGCCTGCGGGTCACGATGGCCAAGTATGGTTCGATCGAAACAGGTTCAACCATTTCGATGGAAGATCTGAAAACGCTCAGTGATGCCAACGTGACATCAATCGAGATGGCCCCCGGTTATCCGGTCAACATTCAGTGCGCTCAGTTATGCGGTTTGGGTCACTACCGCATGAAAGGGCAAATGAAGATTTACGAGCCGGCAGATTATGAAGAATGGGTATCGACGAGAGACGATGACGAGTTCTTTGACGAAGATGAATTCGACGACGAATAGAAGATCGAACGGTTCAACGCAGAAACCGATTCGTTTTTCTCGATTGTCTAAACATGGATTGACCCGAATATGAGTTCTGATCATCACGCCCACAACCCGGGTTTCATCAGCAAGTATGTGTTCTCCGTGGACCACAAGGTCATTGGCGTGCAGTACACGATTACGTCGTTGCTCTTTCTGTTCTTCGGCTTCACGCTGATGATGATCATGCGGTGGCAGTTGGCCTATCCGGGTGAGTCTATCCCGTTGGTGGGTGGCTGGCTGGGCCAGTATCTGGTGGACAACAACGGTGTACTGCTGCCCGAAGGCTACAACGCTTTGGGAGCGATGCACGGTACGATCATGGTGTTTCTCGGTGTGGTTCCGCTCGCAGTCGGTGGCTTCGGTAACTATGTGATGCCGCTACAGATTGGCGCCCCCGATATGGCCTTTCCGAAGCTGAACATGGCCAGCTACTGGGTGTACTTCCTCGGTGGTGTCACGATGCTTTCGAGTTTCTTTGTCCCTGGCGGAGCGGCCAATTCCGGCTGGACTGCTTACCCACCGCTTTCTGATATTGCCAATACTGTAGGAACGCACCCATTCTGGAACGGCCAAACCATTTGGCTGTTGGCGATGGTGCTGCTGATCACGTCGTCGCTCTTGGGTAGCGTCAACTTCATCGTCACGATCGTGCATCTGCGGGTGAAGGGTCTGACGATGTTTCGCCTGCCGTTTTTCGTTTGGGCGCAGTTTGTGACGAGCTTCCTGCTGCTGCTCGCGTTTCCGCCGTTGGAAGCGGCTGGCGTGTTGCAGTTGATGGATCGCGTGTTTGACACGAGTTTCTTCATTCCATCGGGTTTGGTTGTTAGCGGTGTGGTTCAGGATCAGTATTCAGGCGGTGGTAGTCCGCTCTTATGGCAGCACCTGTTCTGGTTCTTGGCCCATCCAGAGGTGTATGTGTTGATTCTACCGGCGATTGGAATCGTCGGTGAAATTATCGCCAACAACACCCGTCGCCCGCTGTGGGGTTACAAGACGCTGGTGTACTCGGTGATCTTCCTCGGATTCATGTCGTTTGTGGTTTGGGCGCATCACATGTTCCTGACCGGTATGGGCACGAAGATGAGCACGTTCTTCCAGACCACGACGATGATCATTTCGATTCCTTCGGTGGTGATTCTGACCGCGATGCTGCTGAGTCTGTGGCAGGCGTCGATTCGATTTACCGTGCCGATGTTGTTTGCGTTGTCGTTCCTGCCGATGTTCGCGATCGGTGGTTTGACCGGGTTGCCACTCGGACTATCTGCCGCTGACATTCAGTTGCACGATACATACTACGTCATCGGCCACTTCCATTATGTGGTCGCCCCGGGAACGATCATGGCCCTTTTGGGCGGGATTTACTTCTGGTTCCCCAAAGTCACGGGTCGCAAGATGAGTACGATGCTCGGGCATCTCCACTTTTGGCCGAGCTTTATTTTCATGAACACAATTTTCTTCCCGATGTTCATGGTCGGGTTGGCAGGCGTTTCGCGACGACTCTGGGACCAGACCGAATACGTTCAGGGCGTCGATGTGCAGAGTTGGGTGCGAATGTCATCATGGGGGGCATGGGGCCTCGGGTTGGCGCAGCTACCGTTTATCATCAATTTCTTCTACAGCGCGTTCGCAGGCAAGAAAGTGGGCGCGAATCCGTGGAATGCGACAACGCTCGAATGGGCAGCCCCCTCGCCACCGCCGCATGGCAACTTCGCCGAAGTACCGGTGGCGTATCGCGGACCGTACGAATACAGCGTTCCGGATGCCAAGGAAGACTTCCATCCGCAGCACGTTCCCGATTCGCAGGTTGTATAGAGCCGCAGATTGTCTGTGGTCGCTGAACTGGGCGGGTATTGATTGGCCGTATTTTCAGATGTTTCTTGATAGTGCTTTTGGGAGATGTTGATCCGTGTCGAGTGAACTGCTACCCCACACGCTGGAACCGCATCCGGTTACCGGGATGTACAACGGCAAGTTCGGCTTGTGGTTGTTTCTTGCATCCGAAGTGATGCTGTTTGGCGCGCTTTTCAGTGCATACATTCTGCTGCGGACCCATGGCGACTTTCCTGCACATGGCGAGCACTCGCTGAGTGTGCCGATCGGTGCGATCAACACGTTCATTCTGATCACCTCCAGTGTGACGATGGTGATGGCTTGGGCGTCTTTCAAGCTGAATGATCCCGGCAAGGGCAAGTTCTATCTGATGGCGACAGTCTTGCTGTCGTGTGCGTTTCTCTTTATCAAAATCAAGTTTGAATACCTCCACAAGATCCATGACGGGCACACTCCCGATTCCCACACGTTCTACGCAATCTATTATTGCATGACCGGTTTGCACGGGTTGCACATTCTCGGCGGTGTCGTCGTCATGCTCTATTTTTTGCTGCCTGGGTTTGGGCTTTGGCATAAGAACCCTCAGCAATTTACCAACCGCATCGAATGCACCGGGTTGTATTGGCACTTTGTGGATCTGGTTTGGATCTTTCTGTTTCCGGTTTTCTATCTGCTCTAACCACTACCGTACGGAGCGACGTTGATGGCCTCCAGCGCTGATGATGTCAGAAAAAGTATTCGCAGTTACCTGATGGTGTTCGGGGCCCTTGGGGTTCTGACCATCGTTACGGTGGCTGCTTCGTGGCTTAAGGTTTCGGTCGCCCTGGGGATTTTCATCGCCCTGGTCATCGCCTCGGTGAAGGGTTCGCTGGTGGCGTCGGTGTTTATGCACCTGCTCCACGAGAAAGCCACGCTGTTTTGGGTGCTGATAATTTCGGCGTTCTTCTTTCTGCTGCTGATTCTCATTCCGGTGATGCAGAGTTACGAGACAGCCCACCTGATCGACCAAGTGACCCAGTAGCGGTTTTCTTGAATTCTCGCGATTTGTTTGCCACGGGTTGGCCGTCATTCGATTCATGGACTAAAATAGATAGTGTTATGTCACTAAGAACGTTTCACATTATTTTCGTGGTCGTCTCGACGCTGCTGGCACTGGGCGTGGGCATCTGGTCGCTGGTTCAGTATCGCAGTGAACACACCAATGCGATGTTGATCATGATGGTCGGCTGCCTTGCGTTGATGGTCGCATTAGTCGTCTATGGCCGCTGGTTCCTGCAAAAGCTCAAGGATTCTCCGCTGTGATGAGTGATCTGACTTTCGGCAATGCTTTGGCTTGTGCGGTCTGTTTTGGCGATCCGGATTCCAGCCTCGCCAAGGGTGCGGTCGCGGGCGTCGTACTGCTCGGTTGTGTAATTTTCTGCGTGCTGCTGGGCATCGCCGGTACGGCATTTCACTGGTCGCGAAAAGCCCGTCGGTTGGCCTCAATCGACGATACCGATCAGCCAGATACCGATCCGGCGAATTCGCGCTAAACCAGCTATCCAACTGCAGTGCGCCATCGCACATTCTCGCCGCTGCGCCTTGTCGGTCGATCAATCAAATGCTCTAATCCGCTAATCAATCGACACCAATCGACTGTTGAAAACCTTCCTGTGAATGATTCGCAAACAAACAAATTGCCCTCCAACGATTCACTGACCTATCGCCCCTGGCTGTTCTGGTTGACCGTCGTCGTGACTTTGATGTGTCTGCTCATGATCACTGCCGGCGGAATGGTCACGAGCATGGATGCCGGCGATTCCGTACCGGATTGGCCGCTGTCCTACGGTTCGCTGATGCCCAAAATGGTGGGCAACGTTTTTTGGGAACATGGTCACCGTCTGGTCGGGATGGCCCTCGGGCTCGCGACGATCGTTATGGCGTTGACGTTCGCCCGTTCCGAACCGCGCAAATGGGTTCGCAAGCTGGGTTACCTCGCGTTGATTGCCGTCTGTCTGCAGGGGCTTCTCGGCGGATTTCGCGTCAAGCTGGTTTCAAGTCCGTGGGTTCAAGAAAAGATTTTCACTGATCCGACCGGTGCAGATGTCGAAAAATTTCGCGTTGTCGTGGCGATGGTGCATACGACGTTGGCGCAATGTGTGCTGTGTTTGTTTGCTGTGATTGCGCTCGTCACATCGCGGCATTGGATCTATGCGACGATGGGCAACTTCTGCCGCGCATGTGGTTACGACTTGCGCGGCGCAACCGTTCGCAATGACGGAAGCGATCCACCTTGCCCGGAATGCGGACTGTCTGGCACACATAGCCTCGTCCCCAAAGCGATCGCCAAGGTGCCCAAGCTTGCCTTGGTTACGGCAATTACTGTTGTGATTCAACTCTTGCTCGGTGCGCTACGTCGTCATACCGATGGCACCATCATCCTTCATGCGGTCGGCGCGTTTGTGGTTGCGGTTCATGTGATCGCACTATCGCGCAAAATCCTGGTTCATTGTTCCCAGTGTCGCATGATGGTTCGGTTGGCTGTCGTGTTGCTTGCGGCGCTCGCGATTCAGTTGGGACTCGGATTGGGGTCGTGGCTTTTGACGAGTGCTGCGATTGAATCGGGTGGGGCGCCGAACATCATCGGTAGTACGGAGTGGGCCAGTGCTTTGATCAGTGCCCATGTGGCTATTGGTGCGATCATGCTGGCTGGCTGCGTTCTGCTTATTGTTGAAGGACGCCGCGTGGCAAAGGGTTCCAATGGCGGACCGACAATTCCTGCCGGCGCGATTCCTGGAAGTGTGGTGACCGCATGAGTACCGCACCTCGTGAAATCTGCGTCCCGACGCGAACGTGGTCGGCGTATCTCGAACTAACCAAACCACGACTCAGTTCGCTTGTGCTGTTTACCGCGCTCGTCGGATTCATTGCGGGTGCGGATCGCGCGATTGATATTTCGGTGGTGCTTCATTTGCTGCTTGGGACGACGCTCGTCGCCGGTGGTGCCAACGCATTAAATCAAGTCGTCGAACGTGAGTTCGACGCCCAGATGGTCCGCACTCGCAATCGGCCACTTCCCTCGGGACGGTTGAATCCGGTTGAAGCGCTTCGTTTTGCCGTGGTGATTTCGATCATCGGTACGACTGAACTCCTCGTTGGCGTTAATCTGATTGCGGCGTGTTTTGGCGCGTTGGCATTGGGTCTGTACGTCTTCGTGTATACTCCGCTCAAGCGCATCACGATTCACAACACGCTGGTGGGCGCTGTCGTCGGGGCAATTCCACCGATGATGGGATGGGTGGCTGCCCGTGGCGAAGTGGGTGTCGGCGGATGGTTGCTCGCGGCGATTCTGTTCGTATGGCAACTGCCACATTTCTTTTCGATCGCCTGGATTTATCGCGACGATTACCGAAGCGGTGGGTTCCGAATGCTCAGCGTTGCCGACGGGACGGGTTTGATGACCCGCATCCAAATTGGACTCCTGGCGATGCTGTTGATCCCCGTCAGTCTGATGCCCTCTGTTTGGGGTTTGACGGGACGGTTTTATTTTAACGCAGCCTTCTTCATCGGAATCGCGTATCTGGCATTTTGCCTGTGGCGCAGGCCTTCGGTCGATTATCAAAACAACGGACTGTCTGCCGCTCGGCGGGCATTTCTTGCATCCGTCATTTACCTGCCAACGTTGTTGACTCTCTACATGGTCGATAAGCTTTAACCGCCAGGCGGTTGGAGTTGTTTTCTGCGTTTGACCACGGAGCGGTACGCGCATGAGCGATTGGGCCATCGAAGTTTCTGACCTCACCAAATCGTTCGGTGATCGCCGCGCGCTCGATCGCGTGGACCTCGATGTCGAGTCGAAACACATCGCGGCGCTGCTGGGGCCCAACGGTGGCGGTAAGACGACACTCTTTCGCATATTGGCCACGCTGCTATCACCGGATTCGGGGAGCGTGCGCATTTGCGGTTTCGATCCAGTCACAGCACCCGATCGCGTTCGGCGGGTGGTCGGTGTGGTGTTTCAATCGCCAAGTCTGGATAAGAAGCTTACTGCGGCTGAGAACCTCCGACACCATGGCCACCTGTTCGGCATGCGCGGGCGAAGCCTGGAGCGCCGTATCGGTGTGATGCTGGAGCGCTTCAACATCGACGATCGGGCCAACGATTGTGTCGAGACACTTTCGGGCGGACTTGCGCGGCGGGTGGAAATCGCCAAGGGGATGCTACCGGGCCCGAATGTGCTCTTGCTCGATGAACCGAGTACCGGGCTCGACCCGGTCGCGCGGTTGGACCTTTGGCGACAACTCGACGATGTCAGAAAGTCCGAAGGGGTGGCTGTTCTGATGACGACGCATATTCTCGACGAAGCCGAGCGCTGCGACCGCGTCACGATTCTGGATGCAGGTCGCGTCGTCGCTGCGGATACACCGTCGGCGCTGAAGGGACAGGTCGGTGGTGAGGTCATTCGCATCGATACCGACGAGCCGCAAGCGATCGTTGATCGGGTTCGCCAGGAGTTGAACTTGTCGGCTGACGTGGTGGGTCGAACGGTTCGGATCGAATCGCCGCAAGGGGCGGAGTTGATCCCGAAGTTAGCCGCGGTGCTGAGCGATCAGGTGCAAACGATTACCTTAGGGCACCCGACGTTGGAGGATGTTTTTATTCAAAAAACGGGACGGAGTTTCGATCGGGAGAGCGAGCAATGAACGCAACAGTAGCCCTTCAGCGAGCGCCGGTGTCATTGGCTGTCTACTCGATGTGGCGGCGGGAATTGACCCGTTTTTGGCGGCAGAAGAGTCGTCTGTTCGGCGCGGTGGCGACGCCGCTGATCTTCTGGTTGGTGCTGGGGGCTGGTTTCGGGCGATCGTTCAGTTCGTCCGTAGCCACGACGGACACGAGTTATCTTGAGTATTTCTTTCCCGGAACAGTCGTGTTGGCCGTATTGTTCACGGCGATCTATTCGACGATTTCGGTGATCGAAGATCGGCAGGAAGGATTCCTTCAAGGGGTGATGGTTGCACCAGTGTCACGAGGTGGCATTGTTGCTGGCAAGATGCTCGGCGCGACGACCCTTGCGATTGCCCAGGGCATCTTGATGCTGTTGGTGGCGCCGATTCTGGGCATACCGTGTTCACCCTTGTCACTTGCGTATGCGCTGTTGGCTCTTTTCGGTGTGGCGTTTGGGCTTTCCGGTCTGGGGTTGATGATTGCCTGGACAATGGACTCGACGTCGGGTTTTCATGCGATTATGAATCTGCTGCTGATGCCCATGTGGTTGTTGTCGGGGGCCGTTTTTCCGATCAGTGAAGCCCACCCAATCATCAAAGTGTTGATGTATGCCAATCCGCTGACCTATGGTGTCAGCGCGTTTCGATTCGGGCTGTATCACAATGCCGAAACGCCACCGACACCTGCGGCTCCAATCACTGCGTGCATCTTGGTGACGGCGTTATTTGCGTTGGCGATGGTGATGGGGTCCATCCGGTTGGCGAACCGAACAAGTCGCAACGGTCGATAGTCATGAACCGCATCGAATCAGATTCACAAATTGAATCCATACCTGCCGGCGATCATGTGACCGTGTCGTCGCCGCAGTACGCCTTCTGGTGGGGATTGATTCTGCTGCTGATCGGTGGTGTGTTGGGTGCCGGTCTGATGAGCGCAATTCAGCCGACGCGTACCATCGTCGCAAAGCGTACCGGACCGCTACAGGTGTATGGCGAGATTTCGAATTTCAAACTGACCGAGCGTAACGGCGATGAAGTTTCCGGTGACGATCTGATGGGTCGGGTGTGGATCGCAGATTTCTTTTTCACTTCGTGCGCCGGGATCTGCCCCATCATGAGTAGCGCGATGGAGCGGATTCAGTCGCGGCTAGAAGGTGTTGACGAAGTCACGCTCGTGTCGATCAGCGTGGACCCGGAGCGCGACACGCCCCAGCGGTTGCAACAGTACGCAAAGCGCTACAATGCCGACGAAAACGGTTGGTGGTTTTTGACTGGTGACAAGCGCGTGATCTATCAACTGTCGCAGGATAGTTTTCGTTTGAGCGTCGAAGAAACCCCGCCCGACAAACGCGGGCCGGAAGTCGAGGACGTGCTACACAGCAGCAAGTTTGTTCTGCTCGATCGCCAGTCGCGCATTCGTGGGTATTACGATGGCGACGACAAGGATGACCTCGACCTTCTCGTTGCCGATGTGAAGGAACTTCTCAAAGAATAATTCGGTACAGTACAAATCCAAAGATTCCAGGATTCCCGATGCAGATTTCCGATTTACCTCATCTAAACGTGTCGCTCAACGCGCTATCAGCCGTGTTGTTGTCGGTTGGATATTGGGCGATCAAGACCCGCCGGATCTCGCTTCACAAAGGTTGCATGATCGCCGCGATGGTCGTTGCGGGAGCGTTCCTGATCAGTTATGTGATCTATCACACGGCGATCGGTGGCGGCAAGAAATATACTGGTGACGGGTTTCTGCGCACAGTCTACTTCACAATCCTAATCCCGCATGTGGTGTTAGCCGCTGTCAACTTACCGATGGTGATTGTGACCGCCAAGCGTGCGCTTAAGGGAGACTTCGAGCGGCACAAGAAAATCGCCCGCATCACTCTTCCGATGTGGCTGTTCGTTTCCGTATCCGGTGTAGTCGTCTACCTGATGCTGTATGTCTGGATGTAAGGCGTTTACTGCTCCCAAATCAAACCAGCAGCTTTGAGCACATCGGTCAGGCCATTCACATCCCGATCGTCAAACGCCCCGATGTCAAAGCTATCCAGATCCAAAACCGCATACGATCGTCTATCTGCATCGATCAATGGCAAAACCACTTCGCTTTGGTCACGCGGATCGCAAGCCACATATGATTCGCCGAGTTCACGCACGTCGCGGACGACCAGCGGTTTTCCCGACGTGAACACTTGGCCGCACGCGCCGTGCAGACCGATCGGCGAACATGCAGGTTTGTTGCGCGACGGGCCGAGGACAAGTTCGTTCGAGTCGTTCGGCAGATAAAACCCCACCCACGACACACCGGTCGGTGCGAGTCTGTCCCATAGAACGTCGGCCACCTGGCGCATGCGTTCTTCAACCGTTCCCACGTCAGAAAGAACTTTTGTGATCGATTCGTAGTCCCGCACTACCAAAGTTTGAAGTCCTTTTTCTTCTTTTCTTTCGGTGGGTCGTCTTTCTTGACGCGGTACATTTCAAACGACCCTTCGTCGCTACGCGATTTGTAGGTGGCGAAGCATTTGTTGGCGCCGGCTTTCCCTTTGTAGTTGTACACACCGCCGGCAAACATCCCGAGGTCTTCGGAACCTTCAAATGTCCACATGCCGCGAAGGTTCACCGCGTACAGCGTGACTGTGTGATCGAAGCGGAAGATGCCACCGAACTTCGAGCGGAATGCCGCGCGGTATGCCCCGCCATTAAGGTCGGTGATCAAGCAGCGCAGTTCGCCATTGTGCCCGTCGGCTTCACTGGTCCAGGTGCCCAGCCACCTTCCCGCAAGTTCAGACTCCGGAAAATCCTGTTGGCCGGATTCTTTCCATTTCTTGTCAAAGCCGCTACACCCACCAGCAAGAAGCACGCAGGTGAGCAGGCAAATCGTCGTTGTTGTTCTGGTGCAGTGTCTCATACCCGCAAATACTAACATCGCCGCCGCGAATTTTCCGCAATCATTTTTCGCTGCGTCATGGCACACTGTGTGGATCAGGCGATTCTCCATGATTCGACCGAGTTAATTCGTCGAGAACTTCCTGTAATTTGGACCTTGCGCACAGGCCCGACGCCAAGGTCACCGAAATCCGGTTGCCCCCGCTCGCCCCACGGAATATCGACAGCGATCTCGGTTCGATCCGATGCCGGGCCAATGCGTCAAAGCAGCGACTTGGAAAATCGTCGGAGGGTTCCACGGTGAAGCGGGCCCGAAAGCCAGCCGGTTCGGTTTCAATGTCGCAAAGAAGTGGTGCGATTGTGCTCATGCCAACACCTCCTCAGCCACCGGAGCGGTTGCCTTAGTCTTCGTGACTGCATCGAGCGCCGTGGTCAGGTCAGCGAGCAAGTCGTCGACGTCTTCCAGGCCGACGGACAAGCGAATCAGGCCATCACCCAGGCCATTCTTGCGGCGCACTTCCGGTTCGACTGCCGCATGCGTCATCGTCGGCGGATGGCACCAGAGCGAACATACGCCACCGAGGCTTTCAGCCAGCGTCCAGATGCCGGCGCTGGCGGCGAATTCTTTGACAGCGTCCAGTCCGCCGCGAAGGTCGAATGAAATGATGCCTCCGAAATCATTCATCTGGTCGGCAGCGACAGCGTGCTGCGGATGGTCGGCAAGTCCGGGGAAGTAAACGCGCTCGACGTTCGGGTGCGAGGTGAGCTTTTCGGCAATGCGTCGGGCGCTATCACAGTGGCGTTTCATGCGCAATTCGAGCGTCTTGATACCGCGTTGAATCAGGAAGCAATCCTGCGGACCGGGAACTGCTCCGACCGTATTTTGAAAGAACCGTAAGTCTTCATACAACTCATCTGAATTCGTAACGACAGCCCCACCCAACACGTCGCTGTGCCCGTTGAGATACTTCGTCGTCGAGTGAACGACGATGTCCGCCCCCAGCTTGAGCGGGTTTTGCAGGTAGGGCGTGGCGAAGGTGTTATCCACTACGCAGAGCGCGCCCGCTCGTCGCGCGACGGCTGCTCCGGCGCGGATGTCGGTGATACGCAGCAGCGGATTCGACGGCGTTTCCAACCAGACGATGCGGGTGTTCGGTTGAATGGCGGCTGTGATGTTATCTGCGTCGGTTGCATCGACGAAAGTGAATTCGATGCCCAGTTTGGCGTAGAGCTTCGTGAAGATTCGGTAGGCTCCACCGTACAAATCGTTGCAGGCGATAACATGATCGCCAGCGCTTAGAAGGTTCAAAACATTGTTGATCGCGGACATTCCGCTGGAAAAGCAGAGGGCGTAAACGGCGTCTTCGAGTGCGGCGATGTTGCGCTCGAGGGCGTCGCGCGAGGGGTTTCCGGTGCGGCTATAACAGTATGCAGGGTTCCCGCCGACCTCGTGTTGGCCGTAAGTCGAAGTCTGGTAGATCGGCGGGATAATTGCACCGCTCGTCTGGTCGTGTTCCTGTCCGGCATGAATGGCTCGGGTGCTGAATGCAGTGGCCATGATGTTGTATCTCCGTGCTTGGGTAATTCTCGTTAATTCGATATTTGTTGGGTAATGGGTCGTAGTTCGAGCAGGTATTGCCCAAGCACGGGAGGCGACATTTGTGGCGGGATTCGTAAAGCAGCGGTGCAGTCAGCAGTGTCAGCCGAATCGGACTTACAGATCGACCATGCAGATCAACCTGAAACCACGAAATCAGCTATTGCGTTTGGATATTAGGCACCGCGAAACCCGGCACAAAGGTCGTAGACCCCCGTACTCGGGCTGGGCATGATCATGCTCAGGTGAGCCTCATCCGAAGGGACGATGGCCGAATAGATTGTTTTGGTTCCGCTTTGCATGATTGTCTTATCTTTACAATCTCAAATTCGGCAAGTCAAGCCCCCATCTTCAATGGGTTTGGCTCGCCTGGATCATTTGACACTGCATATGCGGCCGCAAACGCACGTTGATTCGCCCACGCCACCGTCATTATCGTCCGGTGGGTCTGGGTGAAACGTGGGTTTATGCACGGCTAATCGTCTTCATTTTCTATTTCAATTTCACCCCAATCGACGCCGCGTTTCTGGTAGTCATGGGTCATTTCCGCGGGCATGAACTTGGCGAATGGCGACACATGCCCGTCGGCAAAGAGCACGTTGTTCTTGGTTTTGGCATGAATCTTACGGTCCCAGTTTAGACCAAGTTGCGTGGCGTCGTCCATGTCGGCATCGTTGATATTCAAACCCACGTTCGTCCCGAACGGCGGTGCGAAAAAATCCTGATTCGTGCAGTCGCCTGAGAATACAAACTCGGAAGGGTAACGGATCAGTGCGCGACGGGTGCTTTGAATCGCCTGCCGCGTCCACACTGCATACGCGGATTCAAAATAACTTACCACGACATCTTGCGGGTAGGCGGGGCATCGCAAAATATCGATCGCTGGTAATGATCCATCATCCCGCAACAACTCCGTCCACGCCGGGCCTTCTTCGTCACCGTTCGTGCCGTCTTTTTCGGTGCCGTAGTAGCCCCAGATGTGCCACTTCGACCATCTGGGCGTCCAGTCGGACTCGACATCGGCGTACATGGCTTTCGCCATTCCGATTTGTTTAAGGTTTGAAGCACAAAGGACTTGCTTGGCCTGGCTTCGGGCGCGTCGCAAGCTTGGCAAGAGTATCGCGACAAGCAGCGCAATAATTGAGATGACAACCAATAATTCCACCAATGTAAATGCGCGCTGCGTCTTCTTCATCAATGCTCTCCAGTGGCTTGAGATTTGTATGAAAGTGTCTTTGATTGAAAAGTGATTTCGAGGCCGGCTGAGATAGATGCCTCTACAGAATTAATTCGGCGTTTCGGCGCGTGCGCGCTTAGTCAAAATGTTTTGTGATGCGCGCGTGCATATGTAACGTAGCGCTGCGCGAATTGGATTGCTCGGTAGGGTGGGCCGGGCCCACCAATCTGTAAACCATTCAAGAAGTGGTGGGCACGGCCCACCCTACGGAAATCGTGTTTGCTGGTGCGCATCCTTCATCGTGGCGTGGAGTGCTTGCCACTGTTCGAGCGGAATCTGTTCGGCACGTTGGGTGACATCGAATTGGTCGTTGACGACATCGGTGAGATTTTCGGGAAGCGATGCGATGTTGGAGCGCAGTGTCTTACGTCGGTGTGCGAATGCGGTACGAACGACGGTGAGAAATTCCTTGAAAGCGTCGGGCGATTCGGTGATGTTCTGTTTGACGTCGAGGCGCAGCATCGATGAGTCGATCTTGGGTGGCGGCCAGAAGACCGATGGGGGAAGCTTCGCGAGGATCTGCATGTCGCAGGCGATTTGCAGGGCGATCGAGAGCGGCCCGAAATTTTTCGATCCGGCATTGGCGACGATCCGGTCAGCCACCTCCCTTTGGATCGTAAAGACCATCCGCTCGACGGTCGGCTTGAGCATGAGCAGATTGATCAAAAGGGGCGAGGCGATGCTGTAAGGCAGATTGGCAACGAGGACAAAGCGGTTCAGGTTGGCGTGGCTGCGAATCCTTTCGACGACGCTGGGGGCGATGTCGTGCTTGCGTTCGAGAATATCGGTGTGAATGATCTCAACGTTGGGTTGATCTTTGAATCGATCCTTGAGCAAACGAGCCAAACCGGCATCGGCTTCTGCGACAACGAGTTGATCGGCGAGGGTGGCTAGCTGGTCGGTCAATCCGCCCGTACCTCCACCGACTTCCAGAACGAGCGTGCCCGGGCCAAGGTCGGCTGACTCAACCAGCTTCATCATCAGGTTGCGGTCTATCAGAAAATTCTGGCCGAGGCGGCGATTGGGAGCCAACCCGTGCTCGCTTAGCGTTTGCTGTATGACGCTTTGGGTTTGAAATGGTACGGATTCCATCGATGCTCCGGGTTTGCATTCACGGTCAGTTGCTTTGGCTACCTGTTAAGCGGTAAACCACTATAATGGCATTTCGCGTTCGGGTCGCGACCAGTCGGTTGAATCTGCTGCCATTTTGAAAAAGGAGTACCACGCCCGATGAATTCCTACGAAGTGTTACGTCGGGCGGCAGAGCCCATCGGTGTGAAGGCGTTGGCTGCGAAGCTGCGATTGTCGCCGGCGATGGTCTACAAATGGTGCCAGGAATCAGGCAAAGCCGACCCGGACGCCAGCGGTGCGCGGAATCCGCTCGACCGCATCGCCGAAGTCTACCGGGCCACCGAATCAGTCGAAGTCATCAATTGGTTATGCCATGAAGCCGACGGTTTCTTCGTGAGCAATCCGAAACCACTCAACGACTCCATCGACACCGAATTGCTAAAGCACACGCATCAACTCGTGACCGAATTCAGCAAGCTGCTAGCCACCGTGACCAAATCCATCGAAGATGACGGCATGATAGAACCGAACGAAGCCAACCAAATTCGCCAGGCGTGGGAAACGCTGAAGCTAATGGCAGAGAGTTTCGTGGTGGCGGGCGAACGGGGGACGTATTTTACGGAAAAAAATGGCAAGTAATCGTACGGGTGCCCCGCCCTTTAGGGTGGGGGACTGACGAATTAAAGTAAGGTTTGTCACATGAGTCCAACGTCCATGTCAGCGCAATTCGTGTCATACGTTCGGCAGTTGCGATGTGTCAATTGCGGCGCGACGTATTCGCCGGAGAAGGTGTCATACACCTGCCCATCGTGCGGGCCTGATGATGGCATCCTCGACGTCGAGTATGACATGGATGCGGTTGCACGCGATCTGGTGATTTCGGACTTGCTCGATGGGCCGCAGAACCATTGGCGCTATGGACCATTGCTTCCGGTGACAGCCCATCACATCGGCGTTCATTGGCCGATCGGTTGGACGCCGATGGTCGATGCACCGCTTCTTGCCAAGCTCTGCGGTGTCAAACGACTTCGTCTTAAGGACGATTCACGCAACGCCTCGGGTTCGTTTAAGGATCGGGCTTCGAGCATTGGTGTGGTGCGAGCGGCAGAGTCTGGTGCGAAGGCCATTGCTTGTGCATCCACTGGTAATGCGGCCGTCAGCCTTGCGGCATGTTCGGCGATGGCTTCGATGCCGGCATATATCTTCGTGTCGCAGCGCATCCCCGAAGGCAAACTCGCGCAACTTTTGATTTATGGTGCGACGGTGTTTCGCGTGAATGGTAGTTATGACGATGCGTATCGACTTTGCGCGTCGGCGTGCGAAGCGTTCGGCTGGTACAACCGCAACTGTGCGTACAACCCGTACCTCGTCGAAGGTAAGAAAACTGGCGGGTTGGAAATCGCCGAACAATGCATGACCGATCCGCCCGATTGGGTGGCGATGAGCGTGGGTGATGGTTGCTCGATCGCTGGGGTCGCTAAAGGGCTGAAGCAGATGGCCGAACTCGATTTGATCGATTGGTCAACCAAGCTTCTCGGTGTGCAAGCCGACGGCGTCGCGCCGATACAAGCCGTCTTTGAAACCGGTAAGCTTGGCAATGCTTCGGGCGATACCTTCGCCGACAGCATCAACTGTCCGGTTCCGCGGAACATCAAGAAAGCAGTGACTGCCGTTCGCGAATCCGAAGGGGCTTACAACTCGGTGACGGATGATGAAATTCGCTGGGCGATGCGCGAAGTCGGGCGACTAGCCGGCATCTTCGCAGAACCCGCCGCCGCCGCGGCTGTCGCCGGGGTGGCTAAAGCTGCCCGGGAAGGCGTCATCGATGCCAAGGCGTCGGTTGTCGCGTATATAAGTGGCAACGGCTTAAAAGACACGCCCGCCGCGATCAGCGCAGCCGGCGCACCGATCGATATCACGCCCAACCTAGACGAAGTCAAACGCGCAGTGAATCATTAGATCGCTACGATCGGGTGCCCCGCCCTTTAGGGTGGGGGACTGACCGAATTCGGAAAACGCACGATCAGGTTGAAACTTCATTACGCGCTTGTTCAGGATTCAAGACTGTTGGCAATCCGTCAGTCCCCCATCCTAAAGGATGGGGCACCCCAATAGTGTTCGGCACGTTGATTGCCTGCATGGATTTGATTGGGGTGGTTGGCGTTTTGTGTGGTGTTTTTTTAGGTTCAATGAGTCATTGGTGTTGATTTTCTATGCGCAGCGTTGACGCCCGGGGTGGCACGGT
>JAJDEB010000018.1 GCA_029260015.1 Phycisphaerae bacterium
ACGAGTTGTACATGCAAACGTCGTCTCGTATCCATCGGGTCCTGGTGCGCATCACGCGCGATCATGAAACAGCACTCGACCTCGTTCAATCGACGTATCTGAAAGCCTTCGCTCGATTCAGTCAATTTGATGGACGGGCAGCCGTCGCCACTTGGCTTCATCGAATTGCCGTTACAGAGGCGCTGCAATACCTTCGCAAGCGAAGCCGTGACGCAGGCGTGCCCAGCACATCGAGTGAGGCAATCGCCTCAATTCCTGACAATCAGGCCGCAGACGTGCGTATGGACATTGAGGACGCATTGGCCTTGCTTGACCCCCTTGATCGGACCATGCTCCTGCTCCGTTACGATGTGGGGCATGATTACCGGGCGATTGCAGAGGCTCTGGACTGCGCCGAGGGAACGGTATCGTCGCGGCTCAACCGTGCACGCGGGCGGCTTCGAAATGTATTAAAAAATAGCTATTCGTCGGAAGAAGATGCCCCTTCCGCGCATCAAACATAGTAGAGGCAAAACCGAATTTCTAAGGTAGACCTTGTCATGTCGTGCATCGAACCCGAAAAACTAGGCCGGTTCTTCGATGGGGAAGTCTCCGAAACGGAGCGTACCGAAATCGAAAGCCACATCAGGCAATGCTCATTCTGCGCTTCTGATCTCGCAGACCTTTCATCGATGCGCGACCAAATTGCTGCGGCCCAAACTGCCGATCCGCCGACCGGACTTTGGGAATCCATCGAGGCCACGCTCGATTCCGCAGCCTCGGTCGCACACGCGGTGCAACTCCAACAACTTTCAGGACCGAGTAATTTTCGGAGATTCCGCGCAGCCGCAGGCATCGCCGCCGCCATAGGTATCATCGGATTCGCAGCACTATGGATCGGCCGGGGCGAACCTGCGCAAGCGGCTGGCGTCGACTTCGCGGTCTTGCTCGATTCAATCTCTGAGGGTGCCGTCGAGGCTTTCGATCGCTTCATCACGCACCACAGCGGCCTCTCTATTGACCCAGCTGACGCGCGTCGCAGTGCGCCGGAATTGGATTTCGAAGTACCTGCCGCACTGCCGGGCGAATGGCGGCGGGCCCGAACCTACTGCCTGAATTTCGGTGGATCGCAAGGGATTGCTGCTTCCTATACGCGAGGCGATGGTGAATTTCTGGCCACGATTTTTCACGCGCCAGTGAAGAAGGAGAATATTGGCACGCACAAGGACTATCCGTGTGTCGTCGGTAAACACCGGGGACACTCAGTTCAAATCGGCGAGTGGAGCATGGTACACTTGACTGACCCGTCAACGTGCCATTGTGTTCTAAGTCGCATCACTAACGATGATCAATTGGCCAGTGTGATGAGCGCCATCGCGCCGCGATCCAAGCCCTCTGACGGCCACGGCCATTGACTTCGCGGAAGAAACAGTCGTGAATTCGATGTTTCAATGCGGGGAGCGGTTTGTGAAGTGTAGGAATTCGTAGGAGTTCTCTTATGGCCTGCCTTTCTCGAAAGTGGGCGTGTACACCAATCATTGTTCTCGTGCTCCACGTTGGGAGCAACTGGGTTGTTGGTCAAGAACCGCCCACTTTCATTCTTGAGTGGGGAATCGCCGGCGCCGCAAATGGTCAGTTTGCTGGGATGCACGGGATCGAAGTCGATTCCAACGGCCTTATATTCGTGGCTGACACGTTCAACAACCGCATCCAGAAATTTGACAACAACGGTGAATTCATTATGGCTTGGGGCTCCTTTGGCGCCGAACCTGGACAGTTCATACATCCGCACGGGATCGGCATCGGGCCATTGGGCAATGTTTACGTTGCAGAAACGGGCAACAACCGAGTCCAGAAATTCTCGAAGGATGGGGTGTTTCTAACGACTTGGGGTTCTTTCGGCGATGGAAACGGCCAGTTCAGACATAATCACGGTCTAGCCGTCGATTCAATGGGCAATGTGTTCGTGGCAGACCGAGATCAGAATCGCGTTCAGAAATTCACGTGTCTCGGTACATTCATTCTGGCGTTCGGAACGCTCGGTGTGGGCGATGGTCAATTTAGTGGAGCCAACGGCGTAGCGGTAGACGGAGATGACAACGTACTTGTGGCTGACAGCAGCCCGCGCATTCAGAAGTTCACAAACGATGGCGTGTTTGTTCTATCTTGGGGATCCGCTGGAATCGGAGATGGTCAGTTCAACTTTCCGCGCGGCTTGTCGACAGATCAGCAAGGCAATGTATATGTCGCCGATCGCAACCTTCATAGAATGCAAGTCTTCACGGGCGACGGTGTCTTTGTGACCAAGTGGGGTTCGCTTGGCTCCGGGATCGGCGAGTTCAACTTCCCTTATGCGATACGCGCCGGCCACAACGGCGACATATTTGTGGCGGATTCGAGTAACTTTCGCGTGCAGAAATTCCGACTCGGGCCCGCAGGCGATCTGGATTACGACGGCGATGTGGACGTCGCTGATTGGGCTATTGTTGCCGATTGCCTTAACGGTCCAGGCGTCGCGTTTCCCCCGGTTGGTTGTGACGCCATCAATTTTGCTGGCGCAGATGTTGACGATGACGGTGACGTCGACCTCGGCGACGCTGCGGCGTTCTTGGCGAACTTCACCGGCAGCGTCTTGGCACCGTAGTCAAATTCAGTCCGGCGGCCCGCGCGATTCGATGAGAAGAACCGTTGCGTGTCAATGCACGTTCGCAAGACGAAATCGTTGCGGGCACATCGAATCCCAGCACGCCTGGCGCCGCATCTGACCCCAAGTCCATCGAATTCGCTTCTATGGCGAGCTGCCATGCTCGACATAGTGCGCTGCGCTCTTGCTCGACCCAGGCGAGAGACACACATGATCGACGCACCATCTGTCTCAATCGCTTCTTGCCGCATATCCGTAATGCAGTCGTTTCCTTCTGCGTTGAATACGCGGCCGAGACCCACCGGCCAAAAAAAAAAAACGGAATCACCGGGAAGAAATGAACCGCCCCCTGCATCGAATCAGTAGAAGGACACGGATGGCTGCAAGCGTTGCGGCGGTAACTTAATCGCCGCCCTTATTTTGCCCGGTATGTCGAGATGTGGCTACACATCGATACTATGGCCCGCGCCGAAACAAACAGACTCATCGACCTTCGTACGCTGGACCAAGCGGCCCATTGCCTGCGAACGCTTGCTCATCCTCATCGGCTTCGCATTGTGCAGATGCTTCTCCATGGACAATATACCGTCGGTGAACTCGCCGAGGCGTGCGGGATTCCCAGTCACATGGCCTCTGAACACCTCTGTTTGATGAAAGATCGGGGACTGCTGACAAGCAGGCGCGAAGGACGCTGCACATTCTACGAGATTGCCGAGCCGGGTTTGGAGGGAATCATGACGTGCATCGAAACACGTTTTGAACGAGAGTTGAAACGTTCATTAGATTTTTGATTCATGGGTTGTTTGGGTTGCGGTTTCCGCGTCGGAATTCGCGAGCTTCAGACGAAATAGCTTCATTGGAGATTCTCAATGTTTTCCAGAACGATCGGAACGACTGGTTTCGTTACTTCCCTCTTGTTGATCGGGGGTTGCGCAACGATACCTGGACCGAACGATACCAATGTCGACGATACAGCAGCCAAAGCGGAACGTGTTGCAGCGAGCGTCGGCGGTGCGAATGGATTCGGTGGCATGGGTATGACTGGTTACCGCGACCATGCCCCCAATCAGATGGGTTTCAATAGTACGGCGGATCTCGCCTCCTCAAACGGCCAGATGACAGTACGCCTGCACAATGAATCAGACGAAGACTGCCAATTCAGACTGAGTTACTTCGCACGCCACGAAGGGCTTGGCGAACAGATGATGAACGTCGACGTGAACTCAGGCGGCGAGATGACCGTCAATATCCCCTGCGCGGAAATGGTTGGCATGGGGCCGCTGGAAATGCCTGGGGAAGTTGGGTGCGTTCTTGAAAGTGGTGATACCGTGCCAAACACGATGGCGGTGCCCGGTTTTCTGGGGCTGGATTTCGAGTGCGGCGGTGAGTACGAACATTTCCTGACGCCGGATGTGGACGATCTCGATGGCGACGGTGATACCGACGAACTGATCATTCAGAGTCAAGGCATGCAATTTCACCTCCAAAACGGTGGACCCGGTGGCCACAGGCACGGTGGCGGTATGAGCATGATGGGACCGCATTTCTCCGGGGGCGGCTTCCCCATCCGATAGGTTTCTTTATTCACAGAAGGAGTACGAAGATGAACGGCTTTGGAATTCTCATGGCGTTGATGATGGCGATGGTCTTATTGTTCGGCGGTTTCTCAGTACCGACCGTGTAACAGCGACCGCTCCGACTACACGTGGGGAGCGCAAGAACCCAGCAGTTCTTGCGCTCGCTCCGTTAAAGGCGTTCAACAGGAGCAAACGAGTCGCTGAGCAAACAAAGGCGCTGCGGTCCATAACTGATGCGCCCCCGAAGACCGAATCAAACCCACTTCCGGCAGTGGTGCGGTGTATTGGGGGCTCCCCGAAGCCGCCATGGACCTGTTCCGGATTAGTTGGCCGGTGTGAGTCTTGCAATTCGCAGGAAATTATAGGCAGCGACTGTCACTTCGCTGTGTTGTTTGAATTTCCATCGACCCACGAAGCGTTATCGCGCTGGGCCACCGATCAACCTACACCAGCCAAAGATATCCTCCACGCGTTCGCACCCGCTGACTGATCGCATATTCCTTGGTCTGTTGTCGTAAGCCCACGCGACGACATGCTTGGGTTCCGGGATCATCGCCGACGGTTCGACAATCACTGCAGGCAACCGGGGCGACCATCGGTGCATGTGGCGTGGTTACTCGACGCTCAAGCCCGCCGAGGTAGGCACCATCCCGATAGCCCGCGTCGGCACCGAGCGTCTTCGGCCAAAGATGGTGACGGCTCGTCCATCTCGGCGCAGCTGCGCTTGTAGTTTGGGACTGTCTGAAACTTGCTCTTTAAGTGCTCACAAACGACGCTTGCAGGATTGCCAGTGCCAGGCGGAGCGAGCGAGACGACCTGATTCTTATTGCGCCATCATTGGGGCAATGCTTTTCTACATTCTGGGTTGTGCGCCGCCTTGCTCGGTAATGCTTCGCAGGTGAGCTTGAGGGCCCCAGATACATGGCTACACATATTCAATGATGCTTGTACCATCCAACGCCCCTGATGTCAGGCCATGATGTCGTCTGATGACATTCATTGCACTGTTCTACCTGTGCGTGGGGACGATCGGCGACTTTCTGTGAAATCATCTTAAAATGCATCATGTAGTGACTTGGCGGTGCCTGATGGCATTGGGCACAGTCTCTGGATTGCGACGATGGGTGCCGAAACTCCGGAATTGTCCACTTTATAGTCATGTGGCATTGGGCGCAGTCTTCGCCGAATAGCGTGAAGTGGCGATCATCGTTGGCGTGACATGTCGAACAATTCAGAATCGCTTCCGTCGGCGAAATCTGTGAATGAGGTGCCGCGCCACGACCGAGCCGATTGAGCAGTAGCGAGCGAAGTGCAGCGTTTTCACTGTCGACTTCGCCATCGCTCAATTGTTGCAGCCCGATGTAAGCCAACGCCGCATGATCCATAGCAGTAGGCCGGTGCGCCCGGCCTTGGTGCTCAATGTGACATTCTTTACAACTTCCGATGTTCGCATGAAAAGACGTCGGTTGTCGTTGCAATAGAGACTCGTTGTTTGCATGGCAGACGATGCACTTGCTGGAATCGATCCCTTTGACCGATGTGTGGCACGAGGCGCAGTTGCTCTCCAACGAGGCATGTGCCGAGGAAAGTGTGCCCGGTTGGGTCATCCTTTGCCACGTTGAAGCCTGCTTGAAGCTCGACTGACTGGGGGTCAGTGCCCAAAGGCCGATGACGCCCACGGCAACCGTTGGCAGAAGAAACCATGTTCTGGATTTTTTCTTCTTGCTGGTCACTGTCACGATTGAGTCGCCGTCTCGGGTTTCGTGTCTGCCAAAGCAACGTCATTCAGCCCCCAGTCATGTTCGAAGTACTCAATCGTAATCTCGGACCGATGAGTGTCGATCCAGCCGCTTACGCCAGAGGAAACGTAACGTAAGACGAAATTCACCACACCGTTATCTCCGCTGCCCTCGAATAACCGTTGGTCCGCTTTGAGAATCCAGGAGAGCTTCAGGATCTTTCGGTCACGATCGATGCGCAGTCCCTTGCTGGGATTGGCGAACAAACCGTGGACGAGTGAATTAAGTTGTTCGTCGAGTTTGTCGGCGAAAAATATCTCGCGGGGGCGGTCCGGACAACTCACGGCAGCACAACTGATGGCGAAAACGATCCGCGGGTCATTGAACTTTCGAAGCAGGATCGCGTTTTCAATCTCTTTCAGCGTGTACCACGCGTTGCCGACTTGCACCGCGTTCTTGCTCCACGGGTCATCCGAGCTGATCTTAGGGTCAATGATGGACGGAATCGGATAATTCTCCGCCGCCAGTTTCATAGCTGCGAAATTGTAAGCATTGATCCAGAACGCCTTCTCACGGTCATCTCCGCCGAGCTGATCTGGATCAACTTCCTCTAACGCGCGTACTGTCCTCGTGTAATCGGAATTCTGTTGTCCAACCTCGCGGGCGATCCCAGCGTAGTCGAAGACGGTCGTTTCAATGCCATGGATAATGGCAGTCGATCGCCAGTAGTACCGAAACAGCCGACCATAATGGAGCGAAAACTGGTCGGGCGCATTCGCCGGCGCCCGAATGGAGTTTGCAACCGTCGGCGTAATGATGGGGGCGTACGCGGTAAAGTAACCGGCCTTGTTGATCTTTGAGAAACTCGACGGCTTGAACCACCTCACTCCGAAGTGTACAGCGGCCCAGATGTGCAGACCCATCAGCGCGTACAGAATGAAGGAGATCACAATGTGAATCTTGAGCCACTTGGCGAACCACGTCTTGAATGTCTCGTGAGTCTTGATGGCGTATTCCAAGTCGGCAATCGATTCGGATAAACGGAGCGCCGTCGCCGTGCTGGTTATTTCCGAGGTCGGAGATGTGGCCGCTCCCGCGGCAACCTCACGAACGAATAGTCCGGCTGCTACACGGCGAAAGAATCCGGAGAAATGCCAAAGCAGATGGGCTTTGTCAGGGTTGTCGCCCAGCTGCACGAGGGCGCGCTGATAGATCTCTTGGAGCTGGTTCAGCGTTGTCTTCTTCTCGCGGATTTCCGTGGTGAACTGCTTCATCAGGTACCGGCCGACGAAGCCGCTGAGAACGACCACGAGTGTCATTGCGGTCAGCACAATGCCCAATGGACTTTCAAACTTGTGCCCCGTGTGCAACAGCACCATGATCGGACCGACGATGCCGGCATAAATGTGCCAGGCCAGCAGAGTCCGCATCGAGATGAATTTCGTGAGTCGATTGCGGAGTCGCCCGTTTCGCTTGACGACCATGTACGCTAGGGGCACGAGCATGAGCATCGCGCCGCTGACCCCCAGAATCCCGCCCCATAGGCTACCTGCGAATCGAGGAGAGCGGTGAACCGTAAAGCCCAGCCAAGTGAGCAGCATCAGCACCACCAGGCCGGTCACCACGATGCGCTCGCGCTCCTTCATCAGGCATCTACCTCGATGTTCTCGGTGGCTTTGGCTTGGCACGCGAGAATGAGCCGTTGTTGCTTGTCGTCTTCGGCCAACGCATCGTCGCAATCCATTGTCACGTTGCCGGCGAGTAGCTCGACCTTGCACAGGCCACACTGGCCCGAACGGCAGGAGTTGTCGATTTCAACGCCAAATGCGTCGGCGGCGTCGAGCACCGTTTCGTCGGTGGCCAGCGGTGCAGATTTGTCGGATCGCTTGAACGCAACGGTCGTGCTAACGGCGGTGTTCGTGTCCACCAATGGCGGAGCTGCTGTGGATTGAGGCTCCGTTGCCGTCGAAGCGACTGATCTTGCAGCGGGTGGGCGCTTTGCCGGGCCGAACGCTTCGGTCTCCACTTGGTCTTCTGGCACGTTGAGCGTCTTGAGCATGTCAAGCACGGCGCTCATCATTGCGGGAGGACCGCAGACATGTACCCGACACTTGGCAACGTCTGGGATGAGGTGGCCAATGAGCTCCGCCGTGAAACGGCCCTTCAGCCCCATCCATACCGTGCCGGCCGCCCGCGTCATGGTGGCGAATACGTGGAGATTCGAGTGCCGCTCTTGAAGCTGCTCCAACTCTTCGCGAAAGATGAAATCGTTCGTCGTGCGGCAGCAGTAGAGCAGAAAGATATCGCCCCGCCACCCGATGTCCGTAAGGTAGCGCACCACGCTCATGAGTGGAGTGATGCCAACACCTCCACCAATCAGTACGATGGTTTCGGCCGTTTCGCCAGTGAAGGTGAACTTTCCATTCGGCGCTGCGGCCTCAAGCAGGTCTCCTTCGTTGACCTGGTCGTGGAGAAATCGCGAGACAAGGCCCTGGTCCTCGCGTTTGACGGTGACTGCGCAGTAGTGCATTTGTGTGGGCGTGGAGGCGATAGTGTAGCTGCGCTTGACTAACTTACCGTCGATGTTCAATGAAAGCGTCAAAAACTGCCCGGGATAGTAGGTGAAGGGAAGAGCCACGTCGTGCTCGGCTGCCAAGCGATAAGTCTTAACGTCCGGAGTTTCCTCGAATATGCGGCAGACGCGGAGCTTGCCGCTCCAATTCTGTGTTGGCACCGTCCGTGATTTCATTGCCGGAAACTTCGGCGGTTCGACCGGCTTCGATGCGGCTTTGGTATCGACGGATGCTGGTTGCGGCGCGGGCGGCGGGGACGATTCGGGAACTGATGCAGGCTTGGCCGCTGGAATGGTGGCGGCAGGCGCAGCCGCGTTACTCGATCCAGCGAGACTCTGCAGCAGCGCCGACGCGCGGCGCATTTTGAAGTAATACATCCAGAGCATCGCCGCGGCGAAAACAACCAGAATAACCATCACCGAAGTGTGAAACGTCGACATCCCCCAGATCCTGAAGCCAGACTCCACGTTGGTCGCGGGAAGCAGGTTCATCTCTCGCTTGAACCATTGGAGAGCTAGGTTCCGTGGTGCTTTTCCCTCGGCAATGGCGCGATGTCCTGCGAGACCGCTCTCGAATTCGGATAACCCTTGTTGCAGTTTTGCCGTCGCCTCCTGCATGGAATTGAAGTCGTCCGAGGGCGCGGCGCGCGAGAGCGCTTCGAGACCCTCTGACATCAACGCTGCCCCAGCCTTCATGCGGTCATGTGCTTGTCGCTGAATCTCCTGACGTTCTTCCAATGGCAAGTCGGGAAGTGCCATGAGCGACGGGTAAAGCTCCTTGGGCTTGGGCGCGCCCATTTTCTCCATCATTTTTCCCATACCACTCATCATTCCGCCGGATTGTTTCTGGTCATCACCGCCGGCTGGATTCGACGCAGGATCTTCTTGTTGTGCTTGTTCAGGATGATGGCTGGCGTGCTCCTCGGGCGACACCTGTGCCGCAACCAGAGGGGGCCGGACGGTGATGAGGACCAGCACAATCCAGAACCTGGGAGGCAGGCCAGCGGGCACCTTGGGGTGAGGAGTCCATGGAAGCATTAAATGACCTCAATTATGCGAATCACGGTATCCAATGGATCAGCGATGTCGGATGTTCGATTTTGATGGAGCGGAATTCGCCCATGCCGCGCCGTCACTCAAAATACGCTTTCGCGATATACTCTTGCACCATCCGCTGGGTGTTGAAATGCGACGCATTTAATGCGATGGTGTTCCGCATGATGCGCAGGAAGTCGTCCCGGCGCTGGTAGAACGTCGGGATGACCACGCGTTCCAACTTCTGGTAGAGTGATTGGGCGTCACAATTGGCGCGATGCTCTGGCGTGGCGTCCACCGGACACGTCTCGCCGATCGCCCAACCGGTTACCTCTTCGATACAGCCTTCGATCCACCAGCCGTCCAAAACGCTCAGGCTCGGAATGCCGTTGAGCGCGGCCTTCATGCCGCTCGTGCCACTTGCTTCCAGCGGTGGCTGAGGCGTGTTGAGCCACACGTCTACCCCGGCTGTCAGCAAACACGCCATTTCCCAATCATAGTTTTCCAAGTAGACAATGCGAACATCGGGACCGAGCAAGGCGCGCATCTGAACGATTTGCTGAATGACTCTCTTGCCCGCGTCATCCCTTGGGTGCGCCTTGCCACCAAAAATGACCTGAAGCCGCCCCGTGCCGGATGCGATCCCCTTCAATCGCTGCGGGTCACTGAGTAGTAAGTCCGCACGCTTGTAAGTCGCAGCCCTGCGGGCAAATCCGACGGTGAGCGTTTCGGTGTCCAAGTCTGCGTTGGCCCTGCGGTTGACTTCCTCTACGGCTCGGACCTTCGCCGCCTCGTGCGCTCGACCTACTTCCTCCAACGGGATGCGAAGCGCGTAGCGCATGCTCGAATTGTCCTCTCGCCAGCCGGGGATGTAGCGGTTGAATAAATCCACAAACGATGGCGCTGCCCACGTCGCGAGATGAATGCCGTTGGTAATGGAATCAATCTGATAATGGTGCTCCGTATCGCGCGGCGTGAGCATTTGACGCGACACCTCGCCGTGCTTCTTGGCCACGCCATTAACATAGTGACTGAGGTTAAGCGCCAGGTAGGTCATGTTCAATTCGCCCTCACAACAAAAGACTTGGTGCATCGTGAAGACGTCGGAACGGCCCAACACCTGGGACACGTGCTCAAGGGGAAACCGGTCGTGGCCGGCCGGAACAGGCGTATGTGTGGTGAATACGCATCGACGCTTAACGGCGAGCACATCTTCTTCGTTGAACGACTCGCGGTGCAGCCAGTGCGCCCGTTCGTCAAGCAATTCCAAAGCGAGCAGCGCTGCATGCCCTTCGTTCATATGGAAGCGGCACACTTCATGGTAGCCAAGAGCTCGAAGCATTCGCACTCCGCCGATGCCAAGAATGATCTCCTGGCAGAGACGGTAGTGAGAATCGCCTCCGTACAAATAATGTGTAAGCCTTCGATCCCATTCGGAGTTTTCGGGCAAGTCTACATCGAGCAGAATCGCAGGCACTTCGTGGCCGCTGTTGCCCTTGACGGTATATCGCCAGGCACGCAGTTGAACCGTTCGACCTTCAATGCTCACCTCCACGCGCGGCGGCAGTTCGTGGCAAAACGATTGCGCGTCCCACGACATAGCCTCTTCCGTCTGCCAGCCGCTCGAGTCGAGCTTCTGGCGGAAATAGCCATGTCGATACAGCAGCGTGACCGCCACCATCGGCACCTTTAGGTCGGCGGCCGAGCGGACTGTGTCGCCCGCGAGCATCCCGAGGCCACCGCTGTAGGTCGGAATACCGGGATCCAACGCAATTTCCATCGAGAAATAGGCGACGATTTCGCGCGGATGGTTCATTTGATGTGCGGCCTATTGCCGCCTCGCAATTGGCACCGCCGCTTTGCGACGACGCGCCGAGAAGATGATTCTTGCCAGGTTCCTCGATCGTGGCGTAGGCGAAGTCGGCGGGAGCGCCTCCAGAGACGCAACCATAGGCGCCAGCGACTGAAATAACTTCGATAGTTCGATTGGTGGCTCTGAGCATTGAAGTAGATCATTGCACCTCCAACACGCGGTTCATCGTTCCGCAATCGTTCGAGACACACTTGGCACAGACGTGATCACCCTCGCAACCCGGCGCGCAGCACCACTCGCCGTCAACGATGAATTTGAACTCGTAACGGCCAGGGATCAAGTCGAAATTCGCGCTCCATTGCCCATCCTCCGACCGCTTCATCGGCGCACACTCGGGATTCCAGTCATTAAAGGTTCCCGCTACGAAGACAGACTTGGCGTCTGGCGCTGTACAGGAAATGGTGGCTGCTTTCCGCTTTTCTTGAGTTTTGGCTTTCATTCAGTTCTCCTTAGGGATTGTGGCTTGTGTGATCATCGGGTGACGCGGGATCGGAGTGTGCGCCAGTCAAAGTCTGGTGCTGCTCATGAGTCAGTTCTTTCGCTGCTTCGCCCACGGCGCGGATGAAGGCTATCCGTTGATCGCCTCGCAGATTCTCGATCTCGCGGATCTTCGCCTCGATTGCTTTGACGTCTGGCTGATCTTTGGCGGTGGCCTGCCAAAGTTGTTGTTCAGCTTCGTCGATCGTTCGATCGGCCGTGGCCTGCTCCAGAGAAATCCTTTCCTTGATCTGGTTGAGCTTGGATTGCTGCGCGGTGGTCAACTGAACGTGGTCTGCATGGTCAAGAAAAAATCCGGTGGCACCAATGTGATAGAGGTGGGATGCACCAGGAAAACCGGGCAGGGCAGACTGCGTAACCATGCCCTGGGTTTCGCCCATGCCCTTCATCATCCCCATCATGCTCATGCCGCTCATATTCATGCCGGACATGCCGCCCATTCCTCCGCCCCCCATCGTGTCCATTTTCTTCATGCCCATCCCGCTCTTCATCCCGGAGCCGCCCATCTTAGTCATACTATCCATGGCCATACCGCGCTGGGCTGACGAAGCATCACCAACGGGTGACGCGCCCAGGTGACTCTGCTCCAGCGCGGCTTCAAATCGGGCGACCTTTGCGCGAAGTTCGGCAAGCTGGTCCACCAACGAAGCGTCATTCGCGTCCGACGCGCCGTTTTCCGCCATTTTCGGCTTCATTGCTGCGTGCCGATCCTGCGCAAGAGCAACGGAAGAAAGGCCGAGTGTTAGGAAAAGTAATGCGACTTTGGTGCCTCGTCGCGATGGATGCGGCTGCATGGGGCTGTCTCCGTATTTGAAAGCCTGCAAGCGGGCGACACATGCCGCCTCTGTTTTCCAAAACGAGTCCGGACAGAGCCAAAGTTCAATGAACGAGTTGATTTTCTGCCAATGGAACCTTTCGTGGTCAGGATCTCGTTTAGTTGGTAGAGGGCGACGGTTTCGTAGCACGCCCGACGGACGCCTGAGGAGCTGATGGCCAGGAGAACGCCTACGTGCTAACCAAGATGCCCAAGAGGAAAGAACCAACAGATCCACTATCGATTGCGCTGCTATCGTGGGAAAGCGCATACTCGATCCCGGTGGGTGGCCTCGCCATGCATGTGACGGAACTCGCCGCCGCGCTGGACCGCAGGGGCCATGAGGTTCATGTGTTCACCCGAATGGGTCCCGGCCAACCGCGCTACGATTGCATCGGTGGCGTTCAATATCATCGCTGCCCGTTCGATCCGAACACGCGTGACTTCGTGGAATACGCGGAGCGCATGGGGGACAGCTTTGTGCGCGATCTCAATGAGGTCGAACAGCTGGTTGGGCCGTTCGACGTCATCCACGGTCACGACTGGCTGAGTACCCATGCGCTGCGCAGGGTCAAGAACGAACTCGATCGGCCGATCGCCTTTACGATCCACTCGACCGAATATGGCCGCTGCGGGAACCAACTCCACGACGGCGACTCCGCACGCATTCGTCACTTGGAATGGGAAGGGGCCTACGTCTCGAACAGTGTCATCTGTGTATCCAAGGCGCTGCTTCGGGAGGTACAAGGACTTTACGGTGTCCCGCTGAACAAGATGATGGCGATATACAACGGCGTCGATGCGAATAGGTTCGATGTGAGCTTCAATCTCGAATCGGTTCGACGCCGACTTGACATCGGTCCCGACGATCCGACTGTGCTTTTCGCGGGACGCATAACGTGGCAAAAGGGCCCCGACCTGCTGGTCGAGGCAATCCCGGAGATCCTGCGCGAGCACCCCCGCACGAAATTCATCTTCGCGGGCGATGGCGACATGCGCCAAGGTCTCGAAGACCGCACACTTACCTTGGGCGCAGCCCCGGCGGTACGCTTCGTCGGATATCGCACTGGACTCGAACTCATCAGCCTGTTCAAGTGTGCGGATGCAGTCTGTGTCCCCAGTCGAAACGAGCCGTTCGGTATTGTCATCCTGGAAGCCTGGTGTGCGGGCAAGCCGGTTATCGTCACGCGCAGCGGTGGGCCGGCCGAGTTCGTGCGTCACCGTGATACGGGTATTATCGTCTCGGTGGATCAAGAAGATATCAGCCGCGGCGTGCGCGAGGTGCTTGGGCATATGGCTAGCGCGACGCAGATGGGTTTGGAAGGGCGCCACCAGGCTGAGACGCGATTCTCGTGGAACACGATCGCGGCCGAAACGGAAGGAGTCTACCGCCAAATACTGAAGGGTGGAGCGGTCGACATCGACCCAGCCGTTCAGGAGACATCACCTATGATGTTCAACGCGGCAGATGACGGCAAAAACACGCAATCGACAAAGGCCAGGAACGCTGTTGCGCGGACGTCTACAGTGAATCCGCGCGGCGGGTCAAATTCGTCCGAGTCGTCGCAGGAGAGAATCTCCATGGGGGTATAGGTTTGCTGATTGATGCCGTCGTCGTCGGCTCCTGTGCGAGCGCGAAATTTGCGGACAGCCCATCACTGAGCCGCACGGACTTGAAATAAGGACAAGAAAATACGCGCCCCAGCGTGGATCGCAAAGGGCGAAGGAATAGCTGTTACGGAAGCAATGAATGATCAGGAGTGACCATGAAACCTCATCCAAACGAACCGACATTCACCGATCCCGTCTGCGGCATGAAGGTCAGCCGCAGAACCGCTGCCGATCAATTGGAGTTTGATGGCAAAGTTTATTATTTCTGCGCGGAGGTCTGCCGCAAAGCGTTCGAGGCCGAGCCGGAGAAGTTCAAGCACCGCCATCGGCAGCACGGGTCACGCAAGTCATGAGCCACACGATCCGCATGATGATCGGCTGCATCATGCCGCTGGCTCTGATCTTCATCCTGCCATCATTCGGCGTGGGGTCGGGCGCGACGCTCTTGGTATTCATGGGCCTCATGTTCATGTGCCACCTGGTCATGATGGGTGGACACGATCATGATGGTTCCCACGGACACGCCGGCCCAAGTGGTGGGAGCGGTGGCCACGAGGGCAACAGCGGCCATCTACGCCATCAAATGGAGACCGACGATGAACGCTCATAAGCCCGTGAGTACCGTCAGCATTCGGCGGCTTGGATTCGCCCTCGGGGCGACCTCGGCCCTGCTGTACGTCGGCTGCGTGTTTGTCATGATGACGGCGTCAAAGGCGACCGTCGTCGCTTTTTTCAACAGCATCATGCACGGTTGGAACGTTGAGCCGATCATGCGCTGGGACATGCCGTGGTGGGAGGCGGTCGTGGGCGTGATGGAGATCTTCATCCTCGGCTGGCTGATCGGTGCGGTCATCGCCCTCTTCTACAACGTTACTGTCGACCGCAAAGATCGACCAGATGTGCAGTGAGATCGGCTACGCCTAGAAACTAGGGTGCAGGAAAAACACACGGTAGCGCATGGCGAATGTGTAGCAGCGACTCCGCTGTTTTTTAATAGCTCTGCCAGGCTCCGAGCGCGTTGGAGATGACGGCGGACATGACGTCACGGAAATGAAGGAGCGAAATGACGAAGGAAGAGCATGATCAACACAGGCGGTCCGATACGCCGTCGGACTCCAAGGTTGTCGACCCGGTCTGCGGGATGACGATCGATCGCAATGAGGCGGCCGACTCGCTCAAGCACGCCAAGAACACCTACTA
>JAJDEB010000019.1 GCA_029260015.1 Phycisphaerae bacterium
ACGAGTTGTACATGCAAACGTCGTCTCGTATCCATCGGGTCCTGGTGCGCATCACGCGCGATCATGAAACAGCACTCGACCTCGTTCAATCGACGTATCTGAAAGCCTTCGCTCGATTCAGTCAATTTGATGGACGGGCAGACGTCGCCACTTGGCTTCATCGAATTGCCGTTACAGAGGCGCTGCAATACCTTCGCAAGCGAAGCCGTGACGCGGGCGTGCCCATCACATCAATTGAGGTAATCGACCCAATATCTAACAATCCGGCCGCAGACGTGCGAATGGACATTGAAGAGGCTTTAGCCCAGCTGGCTCCCATTGATCGGACCATGCTCCTGCTCCGTTACGATGTGGGGCAAGATTACAGGACGATTGCAGAGACACTGGATTGCGCCGAGGGGACGGTATCGTCGCGGCTCAACCGTGCACGCGGACGGCTTCGAGCTGTACTAAAAATTAGCTATTCGTCGGAAGAAGATGCCCCTTCCGCGCATCAAACATAGTAGAGGCAAAACCGAATTTCTTAGGTAGACCTTGTCATGTCGTGCATCGAACCCGAAAAACTAGGCCGATTCTTCGATGGGGAAGTCTCCGAAACGGAGCGTACCGAAATCGAAAGCCACATCAGGCAATGCTCGCGCTGCGCGTCTGAGCTCGCAGACCTTTCATCGATGCGCGACCAAATTGCCGCCGCCCAAACTGCCGATCCCCCAACCGGACATTGGGAATCCATCGAGGCCTCGCTCGATTCCGCAGCATCGGCAGAACACATGGTGCAACTCCAGCGGTTTCCAGGACCGAGCAGATTCAGGAGATTCCGTGCAGCCGCTAGCATCGCGGCCGCCGTAGGAATCATTGGCCTCACGGCATTCTGGATCGGTCGAGGCGAGCCCGCGCAAGCCGCCGCCGTCGACTTCGCCGTATTACTCGATTCAATCTCAGAGGGTGCTGTTGAGGCTTTCGATCGCTTCATCACACACCACAGCGGCCAGTCTATTGACCCAGCCAACGCCCAGCGTAGCGCTCCCGATTTGGATTTTGAGGTGCCAGCCGACCTACCGGGAGGTTGGCGGCGTGCAAGGACATACCGCCTCGAGTTCGGGGGATCGCGGGGGATCGCGGCCTCCTACATGCGCAACGATGGGGAGTTTCTGGCCACGATCTTTCATGCTCCAGTAAAGAAAGAAAATTTCGGCACGCACAAGGACTATCCATGCGTCGTTGGAAAGCACCGGGGACACTCCGTCCAGATTGGCGAGTGGCGAATGGTGCACTTGACTGACCCGTCAACGTGCCATTGTGTTCTAAGTCGCATTACTGACGAGGATCAACTAGCCAGTGTGATGAGCGCCATCGCGCCTCGATCCATACCCTCTGACGACCACGGTCACTAAGCTATCACGGAGTGACTGTCATTGAATCTCCGTTTTAGAACGGAGGATAATTCGTGAAGTGTCGGAATTCGCAGGAGTTCTCGATGATCCATCACTCTTCGATGTCGCTGTACACACTTGTCACCGTTTTCTTGCTTTGTGTTGCGAGTAGCCAAGTAGATGCTCAGGACGCACCCACATTTATTTTCGAATGGGGCATGCCTGGCAGCGCTTTCGGTGAGTTTTCTGGGATGCACGGAATCGAAGTCGATTCGAACGGCCACGTATACGTGGCAGACACGTTCAACAACCGTATCCAAAAATTCGACAACAATGGCGGATTCATCACGGCATGGGGATCGGCCGGTATCGCACCCGGGCAGTTCATACACCCGCACGGTATCGGTATTGGCCCATTGGGAAATCTGTACGTTGCTGAAACAGGCAATAACAGAGTGCAAGAATTCACCAATGATGGCGTGTTCTTGACGACTTGGGGCTCCTTCGGTGATGGAGACGGCCAGTTTCGACACAATCATGGTCTCGCCGTCGATTCAATGGGGAACGTATTCGTGGCAGATAGGGATCAGAACCGCGTTCAGAAATTCACAAGTTCCGGGGAATTCATCGTGGCATTTGGAACGCCAGGAGTGGGCGACGGTCAATTCAGTGGGGCCAATGGCGTCGCTATCGATGGAGATGACAATGTCTTTGTGGCGGACAGCAGCCCGCGGATCCAGAAGTTTACAAACGACGGGGTCTTTGTTCTATCATGGGGTTCGGCCGGAATCGGAGATGGTCAATTCGACTTTCCGCGAGGATTGTCGACAGATTCCCAAGGCAACGTGTATGTTGCTGATCGCAACCTCCATCGTATGCAAATCTTCACGGGCGACGGCGTATTTCTAACCAATTGGGGATCGTTCGGTCCTGGAATCGGAGAATTCAATCTTCCATATGCGGTTCGCGCGGGCCACAACGGCGATGTACTGGTGGCTGATTCAAGCAACGGTCGCGTGCAGAAATTTCGATTCGGGCCTGCAGGCGATCTGGACTATGACGGTGATGTTGACATCGCCGATTGGAATGGCTTTTCCATTTGCCTCAATGGACCAGGAATCTCGCAGCCACCAGTTGGTTGCGATACTCTTGATTTCTTTGCTGCCGACGTTGACGATGATGGTGATGTCGACCTTGATGATTGCTCAACGTTTCTAACTGATTTCACTGACAGCATACTCAGTCCGTAGCACAATTCACGACAATAGCGTGCGCGATTCAGGGGACAGTTGCGCGTCGAAACGCATCGTCTAAACGGCGGCGTCAAAACACATCAAGATCAGGTAAGGGCAATTCAGAGACCCACTCACCAAGTCCATCGATTTCGTTCTCATGACGAACAACCCTACTCGATATGGGGCATTGTACTCATAATGCAGCGGCTCGAGAGAAACTCGCGCTAAGCGCGATCAATCGGTCCCACACGTTTCTTGCCCGGCAACCGTTGTGGCAAATGCGCGGCCATGACCGACCGCCAAGAAAGAATGAATTTCATGGGAAGAAAGCCGACACCATCTGCATCAAATAATAAGAAGCACACTGATGCGTTCATGCGTGGCGGCGGTAACCAAGCCGCTCCCTTTATTTCTCCTTAATGTCTAGATGTGGCGACATATCGATACTATGGCTAACGCCAAAACAAACGGACTCATCGACGTTAGTGTGCTAAGCCAAGCGGCCCACTGCCTACGAACACTCGCCCACCCGCATCGGCTTCGCATCGTACAGATGCTTCTCAATGGACAGTACACAGTTGGTGAACTCGCAGAAGCGTGTGGAATCCCCAGTCACATGGCCTCCGAACACATCTGTTTGATGAAAGACCGGGGATTGCTGACAAGCAGGCGCGAAGGACGATGCGCATTCTACGAGATTGCCGAACCGGGCTTGGAGGGAATCATGTCGTGCATCAAAACACGTTTTGAACGAGAGTTGAAACGTTCAGTAGATTCTTGATTCAGGGGTTGTCTGGGTTGCGATTTCCGCGTCGGATTTCGTGAGCTTCAGACGAACTAGCTTCTTTGGAGATTCTCAATGTTTTTCAGAACGATCGGAACGGCTGGTTTCGTTACTTCCCTCTTTTTGATCGGGGGTTGCACAACGGTACTTGGACCGAACGATACTAATGTCGACGATACAGCAGCCAAAGCGGAACGTGTCGCAGCGAGTGTCGGCGGGGCGAATGGATTCGGTGGCATGGGTATGACTGGTTACCGCGACCATGCCCCCAATCAGATGGGATTCAATAGTACGGCGGATCTCGCTTCCTCAAACGGCCAGATGACAGTAAGCCTGCACAATGAATCAGACGAAGACTGCCAGTTCAGACTGAGTTACTTCGCGCGCCACGAAGGGCTTGGCGAACAAATGATGAACGTCGACGTGAACTCAGGCGGCGAAATGACCGTCAATATCCCGTGCGCGGAAATGGTGGGCATGGGGCCGCTGGAAATGCCTGGGGAAGTTGGGTGCGTTCTTGAAAGTGGTGATACCGTGCCAAACACGATGGCCGTGCCCGGTTTTCTGGGGCTGGATTTCGAGTGCGGCGGTGAGTATGAACATTTCCTGATGCCGGACGTGGACGATCTCGATGGCGACGGCGATACCGACGAACTCATCATTCAGAGTCAGGGCATGCAATTTCACCTCCAAAACGGTGGACCCGGTGGCCACAGGCACGGTGGCGGCATGGGCATGATGGGACCGCATTTCCAGGGTAATGCAGCAACGAACATGGGCGCACGGGCGCTCAACGTTGCAGAGAGAATAGGAGGGGCCACCGGCTTCGGTGGCATGATGATGGCGGGGTATTCGGATCACGCTGAGGAGCAGATGGGCTTCCACGACGACGCTGATCTCGCCTCACCCAATGGAACCATGATGCTGCAAATGAGCAACGAATCAGTTCAGGACGCAGAGTTTCATGCCGCCTACATCGCGAGCCATATGGGCTTGGACGAGAACATGATGGATGCGACTGTCCCTGCAGGCGAGGTTGTTGTTATTGAATTGCCATGCGCCGAGATTGTTGGCATGGGTTCACTGGAAGACCCCGATGCAGCGGGCTGTCACCTCGACGATGAGACCCCAGTACCCAACACGATGATGGTACCAGGTTTTCTCGGCCAGGATTTCGTTTGCGGCGGTACCTATGGCTGTACGCTCACGCCCGACGTCGATGACTTGGACGGCGACGGCGACACCGAAGAACTGGTCATCATCAGTGACGGGATGCAAACGCACATGACGAACGGCGGCGTCGAAGGCCACATGCACGGCTCACGTTCTGGAATGATGGGACCGCATTTCTCCGGTGGCGGTTTCCCCATCCGTTAGGTTGTTCTACTCATATAGGGAGCACAAAAATGAGTGGTTTTGGAATTCTCATGGCGTTGATAATGGCGATGGTCTTTTTGTTTGGCGGTTTCTCAGCGCCGATCGTGTAACTGCCACCGCTCCGACTACAAGTGGGGAGCGCAAGGGCCCCGCGGTTCTTGCGCTCGCTCCGTCAGAGGCGTTCAGTAGGAGCAAGCGAGTCGATAAACGAACAAAGGCGCAGCGGTCCATAACTGATGGGCCCCGGAGGCTGGATCAATTACACCTCCGCTGTTCCCACACCTGCCGCGCGGACCTCGATTGCTAGAGTGAAGGCACGCTGGGGCAAATTCGACCGAGTCGACGAAGGAGAGAAATTCCCATGGCTCTAGAGGTTTGCCGATTGATGCCGTCGTCGTCGGCTCCGAGCGCGTTGGAGATGACGTCGGACATGACGTCACGAAAATGAAGGAACGAAATGACGAAGGAAGAGCATGATCAACACAGGCGGTCCGATACGCCGTCGGACTCCAAGGTTGTCGACCCGGTCTGCGGGATGACGATCGATCGCAATGAGGCGGCCGACTCGCTCAAGCACGCCAAGAACACCTACTA
>JAJDEB010000020.1 GCA_029260015.1 Phycisphaerae bacterium
ACGCTTCAATCCGGCGATACGCGCAACAACTCATTCAACTTCTCGGTGCCAGCCAGCGTTCCGGAAGGTGACTACTTCCTGGTCCTTGAAGTCGACAGCGATGACCGTGTCGATGAAAACGTCAACTCAAATGGCGAAAGCAATAACACATCAGTGACGCGCCCGCCTCTACCTGACCTATTGATTATTGAAGTCGTGATTCCGACTGGTGTGCTCGTCGGGGAGCCGGTGCAGATTTCCTGGACGCTTAGCAACAATGGGACTGATCCAGCGGTCGGCCCTTGGGATGATGAGTTTCTGCTCTCTGACGACACGAGCATTGGAAACGACGTGTCGATCGGCGTATTCACTTTCAATGGAACAATTCCCGTTGGAAGTGAAGTCACGCGTGGGGAAACAGTAATAATACCGTCGGAGGGCGCGGGCACGAATTTCTTATTGGCGATTACAGACGCGACCAATGCCGTTGACGAACTTGATGAAACTAACAACTTGGTCATTGGCGATGAGGTCAATGCCGTCGGCCCTGACCTGGTGGCCAATTCCCTTGACTTGCCTTCCACTATACAAATCGATCGAGGATTTACGGTCAGTTGGACGGCCCGCAACGATGGAGACGGCGTGGCTACCGCGCCTTGGACCGAGCGGGCTTACCTGTCGATTGACGATACGTTCAGCCTGGACGACTTGATCCTTGCAGAAGTCAACGAAGATACTTCTCTTTCGGCACAAGGGGAAGCAGCCCGATCCGTTGATGTCGCGTTGCCAACGGATGGTTCTGTTGCAGCCGGTGGCTACTTCGTATTCGTAATGATTGATGACGACGGGAATGTTGTCGAGACGGATGAAGCGAACAACAGATCGGCACCAGTTGCGATCACGTTGTCAGAACCTCAAACACCCGACCTTGTGGTCGTTGAAGTTATCGCACCGTCGGAAGTTGCCGCGGGCGGGATTGCCGAAATCAGCTGGACGGTAGAGAACATGGGGACGGTCGCAACGCAAGGGACCTGGGTCGACTCAGTGCGTTATTCACCCGATCTTGCCATCGGTGGCGACACCGAATTGGGGCGTCGTTCAAACAGCATCACCTTGATGCCTGGAGCGCAATACTCGGCATCACAGCAGGTTGAGCTACCGCCAGATGCGATCGGCAATCGTTGGTTCGTGGTGGCCACCGACGCCAACAACACAATCAGTGAATACAATGGCGAGGATAACAACGCGGCAATTACTGCAGGCTCCTCAAGCATTGAGGTGGCGGATTTGGTCGCCTCAAACACAACAATACCTTCAACAGGTCAGGCCGGAGAATTGATTTCTGTTTCGTGGACCGAAACGAATGCCAGTGCACACGCTGCCGAGGGCTTTTGGCGCGACGAGATTCTGCTCTCGACCGATTCCCAGGTTGGAAACGACGTTTTGCTCGGAAGCGTGGTCCGCGTTGGCCCGCTGGGTGACGGCGAATCAGAATTGGTGATCGCACAAGTGCGTCTTCCCGATAACGTCACCGGCACACATTGGATCGTCATCCGCACCGATACCGAAAATACGGTCGTGGAGGACATCGGCGAATCGAACAATGAAACCGTCAGCAGCAGTTCAATTGAGATTGAACAGCTGATCGCGCCCGACCTTGTCGTCGAATCGATGTCCGTCCCTGCATCTGCGACAACTGGCGACCAAATCACCATCTCCTGGGCCATCGAAAACGCTGGGAATGCTCCGGCCAATGGCATTTGGACAGATCGTATCTACATGTCGTCGGATCAAACCCTTTCCGGAGATGACGTTCTTCTCTCGACCGAATATCAATTCGGACCACTTGATCCCCGCGACCTATTTGCGGGTGACATCAATGTCGTCGTCCCCGAACGGAATGGCGATCAGTGGATCATCATCAAAGCAGATGCGGACAACGTCGTAAATGAAGGCATCAGAGAGGACAACAACATCACCGCGTCGACCGGCCCGATTGCAGTTGAATTGGCGGGATTGCCTGACCTCATCGCAACAATTACTGAGTCGCCCTCTTCAGTGGAATCGGGCAGCAGCGCAACGATAGTGACCGAGGTTTCCAATATCGGATCTCTCGCAACTGAAAACGGATGGGTGCTTGCGATTTATGAATCCGCTGATGATTCATTTGATGGCTCGGACACATTGCTCCGAAGTGAGTTCTATTCAGGTGACCCGATTGCCAGTGGAGGTAATCTAGTTGAACTTAACGTCGCCGTCACAATTCCCGCGCGGTTGCAGGACGCAAGCAGCTATCTGATTGCGGTTGCAGACGCGAACGATTCGCTTGTCGAAGAGATCGAATCCAACAATTCATCCATCGGCCAGGCGATCGAAATCATTGCGGTTCCGGCACCCGACTTGATGCTCAACACAATCGCAGCCCCCTCGGCCGGAGTTTTTGGCGAGTCGTTGGACCTCAGTTGGACGGGGCGCAATATTGGTAACGCGGAGACCATCCGTTTGTGGGCTGATGAAGTCTTCCTATCCATGGACGGAAACCTGGATTCAGATGACATAAGCCTGGGTATTGCTGAAATCAGGTCCGTCAACAGCAATGGAACCTACGAATCCGGTGGGACTTTCGCCGTTCCGTTGACGAATACGCTCGCTCCAGGAGTCTATCAGGTATTGGCGATGTCCGACGCCAGGGATGAAATCGCCGAATCCAATGAACTCAACAACGTCCTTGCCAGCGACCCGATACAGCTGGAGTACCCCGAACTCCCCGACGCATCGATTTCAAATGTCGAAGTCGATGGGCTCGTTGGAGTCGGTCAACCAGTAACGATTACGTTCTCTATCGATAATCCAACTCTGCTGCCTGTTCCTGCCGGTGCTCAATATTCAATTGTGTTTTCGATCGATGGCACGGATTCAGAGGATGATCTCGACCTCTCTTCCGGTACGGTCGCAAATGAAATCAGTGGCGGCACTTCCGAAATCGTCTCCGAGACATTCGTTCTACCCGACCCCGGTTTCAGCACCGGCTATTTTATCGCTTGTTTCGATCCCCAGTCCGCCATCGTCAAGGGAGACGAGCAGAACAACTGCGCGGCATCTGTGGGACAATTGTTGCCCCGACCCGATCTTACCGGTGTCTCAATCATTGCCCCATCGGCTGCCGTCGCAGGCGATCCTATCAATATTGTGTGGGAGATTTCCAACGTTGGAGAAGGCACAGCCGTCGGCAATTGGACTGATCGTGTGGGCATCACGCTAAACCCACTTGGAGAGAATGCTCGTATCCTTGCGACAGCTACTGTGTCCGATCCAGTAGCCGTGGGCGCGAGTTACGTCCGTGCAGCCACGGTTCAGCTTGACGAGCAATTAGACGGCGATTTCTACGTCGTCATCGACGCGGACGCCGGCAACACGTTGATCGAATCCGATCCCGATGCGTCAAACCGCATGATCTCGACGAACGCAATATCGATCACTCCGCCAAGCCGCCCGAATCTGATCGTCTCCAGCATCGAACCGCCCGATGGCGTGGTCAGCGGCCAAACTGCGATGGTCAGTTGGACCGTCGAGAATGTCGGAACCACAAGCACGGTGAACAATTGGCTGGATAGCGTCTATGTGTCCAGCGATGATCAATTCTCAGGTGACGACCAATTGCTTGCCCAGGTGCCATCGCCATCTGGCCTTGCAGTCGGCGAAAGCTATCTCCAATCAGCCAGTTTGCCGTTCGCTCTGCCGACTGGCGATTACAGAATCGTTGTCGTCACGGATGCGAACGACACAGAGCCGGAGGTCGTTGACGGCGGCGAGTCCGACAATGCAAGGGTATCTGTTGCGTCCTTCCCAGTCTCCGGATACTCGGCAACGGTCTCAGCCTCACCAGAATCAGGGCTCGCAGGGACTCCGTTCGAACTGACCGGCTTGGCGACGATCGACGGATCGGGCGAGTTGGCCGCTGATGTCCCGGTCATGATTCGCGCCCGCGTTCGCGGGTTTGAGCGAACTGCCACGGTGGTGACCGACGCCAATGGTGAATTTACAACCATCCTCAATCTCGCTCCCAACGAGGGTGGCCATTACACGTTTGACGCAAGACCGCCGTTCTTAAGTGGATTTGCCGCGCAGGACTCAGGAGCTCGGTATGGCTTGTTCACGAGCAGCGTTCCTGTCAATGTTCAAATTACACCCAATCGTGAATCAGTGGGAACATTTACAATATTGAACGTAAGCGACATTCCTCTTGAAGGCTTTGAAATTCTGGTCGAGAACGCACCTCCGGAGATAGCCATCGATGTTGCGTTCGACGGCGGCTCGGCCATCGCGCCTTCCGAACGTCGAACCATCGAGTATCGAGTGCTGGCGTCGGAAACGCTACCTGATCCCGTTGATGTCAAGTTGCGTGCTACAACGTCGCAAGGCGCGGAGACCGCCGCTCGACTCCGAATCACCGTTTCCCCTGACACGCCTACAATTGTTGCCAGTCGTTCCGGCATCCGCGAACCAATGACGCCCGGCCAGCGTGATTTTGTTGAATTCTCAGTCCGCAACATCGGCGCCGAATCGACAGGACCGTTGGGAGTACTCATTGCGGACGCGCCATGGTTGCGCTTGTTGTCGCCATCGACGCTGCCTGCACTGCATTCTGGTGATTCGGCGGTTGTATCCTTGCAGTTGTTTCCCGATGAGGATCTCCCACTGGGGCCATATGCAGCCAACCCCGGTGTTGTTATTCGCGACGCCGTTTCGCCATCCGTATCGCTTTCACTCGACACGCTCTTCACGGCAAAATCAGATCGCACGGGCGACTTAGACATTCAAGTCACCAACGAGTTTTCTTACTACGGAGACCCACCTGCCTATCCGGATGACGCACTCGTTACGGTTCGATCTCTCGGCGAAGGAGCACGCTCGTCATTGGATGCCGCCCGCGGAGACGTAGTTGCAAGCGGAATCGCCGACGCGAACGGACTCATCAGTTTTGATGGCTTACCAGAAGGCTGGTATGAAATCGAGACCCGGGCCCCCGACCACAACAGCTATCGCAACAATCACTATATTGCTGATTCCAATGAAAATTCAGTTGAAACATTCATCCCGCGCCAGGTGCTCACATACGACTGGTCGGTGACCCCGATCGACTTCATCGACGAGTACACCGTTACGATTACGACCGTTTTTGAAACAAATGTTCCCGCTCCGGTCATTACGATTGACCCGCCACTGATCGACCTCACCACCGGGTTCGATTCAAATGGCGTCAAACAAGTCGAACTCACGGTGACGAATCACGGATTGATCGAGGCTGAGAACTTCCGCCTTCAGATCGGCGATCACTCACGCTTTGCAATCGAAGTACTGACGACTGATTTTGGCAATCTTCCTGCACAGAGCAACTTCAACATTCCGGTTCGTTTCATTGACACGTTCGCCTCGGAAGGTCGCGGCGCCGGAACATCTGGCGGGACCGGTTGTGAGCCTGTTCAGATCGCTGGCCAACATGATCTCGTTTGTGGGCAACGTCGAACGTATATGACACCGGTCAACGCCAAACAACCCCGTGATGGATGTTCACCCGGAGGCGGATTTGTCGGCGGCGTCTCATCAGGCGGAGGTTTTGGCGGAGGTGGCGGAGGTTTTGGTGGCGTTGGCGGAGCAGGAGGCGATGTTCCGGGGGGATTTGTTCAACCAGTTTTTGACTTTTTCATTCCGATTATTTGCGACCCGTGCAGGCCTGATTGCCCTGCAGCTATTGATGATTGGGGGTTCGGCAAACTACTCGACGCGTTTGGAGTGACGGGATGCGCCCAATCTCTAGCCAGCGGTCTTGAACAGATTTTGGGTGGAGTTACGCTTGGAAAGTATCTCGGAATCGGATTCGATTCACTGGTCTCCTGCGCAAAACCGGCAATTATTGCATTGGCTACAGCAGCCCATCCAGCTCTTGGCCTTGTAGTTGCTGGAGCACTGACTGGAGCGGATCTCTGGGGTCAAGCGTGTCCAATTTTGAACGATTGCGTGATTGCATGTACCGATATTTCAGAACTCCCATGCTCATTCGGTGATTTGATCAATCTGGGCTTGAGTGGTGAACTCGAATCAGCACGCTTGGCCACTGATGCAAACGGAACTCCACTTGTTTCACCTGAGGGGCAATACCTATTGCAGCAACTTGAAGGCGCTGCGGCGATTTACGCGGTTCCCCTAGCGCTCCTTGGCGATGTGGCCTGGATGGATGTGAGATTTGACGAGGCTAGTCTTGTCGATGATATCATTCAAGAATTGCAGCAGGCGGGAAGTGAAACGAGCGACGGCGGCGAGCATGTATCTGATAATGAGCGTGCCGCCATGTTGTTGTTAACAAGGCCAGCAAATATCTCGCAAAGTATGGTATCTTCCGTAATCGAACGCTGGAATCGAACAGTAGAGTATTGGGCTGCGGGAATCTTAACTTCTGATGACGTACCTGTTGGGCAGAGCTTGGATTTCATCGATCAGGAAGTGCTATTACAAAGGACTCAAACAGCAGCTGTCGCGATGCAGGAGCTTATTGACGCGGGATACGATCATCCATTCGAAGCCGTCATTGATGCAGTTGAAATCGTCATCGAATCCGTCGACGATGGCCAAGGTGTTTGCGCGCGGGTCACGATTCAGATCGAGCAGCAGATCGCGATTACAAGGTCTGCATTCCGGGCTTCGCTCGTTCTTGATAACCCTGGCGATCAAGGACCGGTTGAGTCTATTGGCGTGACACTTTTGATCCAAGATGAAGAAGGCAACGATGCGACGGATCTATTTCTGATCGAGCCGCCCGAAATTGAGGGATTGAGTGATATATCCGGCGGTGGTTCATTGGCTGAGGGCCAAAGCGGTAGGGCCAATTGGCGTATCATCCCTTCGGATCTTGCGGCACCGACCGAGGACAAACCTTACTTTATCTCCGGTGAATTCCAGTATGCGGTTGGTGGAAGCCTGATCGTGGTTCCGCTTGCACCTTTGCAGATCACGGTCCGGCCCAATGCCAACCTCGATCTCAAGTACTTCATCGAGCGAGACGTGTATTCAGATGACCCGTTCACTCCTGAGATTGAGCCGGCGATTCCCTACAATCTTGGGTTGCTGATGGAAAACACCGGTGCAGGTGAAGCCCGCGATGTACAAATCACATCAAGCGAACCCGAGATCATTGAGAATGAGAATGGTCTATTCATCGACTTCGATCTGATTGGCACCCAAGTGGGCAACCAGGAAGTGTCTCCATCGCTTCAAATCACGCTGGGTGATCTACCGGGCGGTTCCACGACAGTCGCTCGGTGGTTATTCCTGTCAAGCCTGCAAGGCGAATTCGTCGAGTATGAGGCGGAATTCGTAAGCCTCAATGGTTTTGATACACCCGAATTCTCTCTCATCGATAGCGTTGAAATCTTTCAACTCGATCACGTGGTTCAAGCCGGCGCGTACGAAGGCGCATCCGAACCCATCGATGACGGCTTGTTTGATTTCCTAGCCAATCAAGTTCCGGACCTATCAAACCTCCCGGACAAGCTGCACTTGAGTTCTGGAGCGGTGGATTCGGTGATCGCTCTGGATGCAGTCATAGCGACCAGCCAGCCAGACGGCATTACGGCGAACGTCAGCGTGCCGATGGGGCCAAGTTGGACGTATATCCGCGTCGAAGATCCATTTGACGGCATGCTCCCGCTTGAAGAGGTCGAGCGTTCGGACGGCGAGGTATTGTTGTTGGGACTCAATACCTGGCAGACGAATCGCATCGCAAGACGTGGTCCGAACGAAGGTCAGCCGGAACGCTATGTTCACATTTTCGATCGAGGCGGATCGGGCGCCTACACGCTGAGATTCAGTTCCGATTCCACTGCCCCGGTTGCAACATCGTGGAATTCCAACGTGGTTCACGGCCCGGTCGGATCATTGGCTGTGCCGATACCGGCGACTGACTATGTCACCGAATCCCGGGCTAATGGTCTGACAGAACTGGAAGTGAAATTCGACGAGGCAATTGATCCGGCGACATTCCAGCCGATCAACATCGTCGTCAACGGACTGGACCTCAACGGAATTCAATTAGATCTAACCGGGATCGTAATCGAAACAGAACTTCTTGATGACAACGCAACGGGTATTGTCCGTTTTTCACCGAGATTGCCCAACCAAGCCAGATATTGCATTAACCTCAACAGTGTCAAGGATGATGCCGGCAACATCGTATCGGAGGGCAACCGTATCAAGGTGACGGCCCTCACCGGCGATGTGACGGGTGATGGACGTGTCAACGCAACCGATATTGCGTTTGTCCGGAGCGTTCGTGCAGCGCTCGGTGCGGACCTCATTGACCCGGCTGATCCGATTCACATTCGGGCCGATTTTACGGGAGATGGGCGGGTGAATGCGTCCGATCTTGCCTTCACCAGGGCGGCAAATGGAATTGACGCGCGTGGAATCGCCGATCCCTGCATCATTCCGACGAAACAGATTCCGACTAAACAGATTCCGACGAAACAGGAGGCTGAGCAGATTTGGTCAGATCAGCTGCAAATGTCTCCTGCGCGACGGTAGCCGGCACGAACGTTCAGTTCCGCGGGCCCGCGCAGTCTCATGCAGCGAGGATAAATCCGCTGTTAGGATTAATTCGAGACGAACAGGCATATTCTTTCTGGATTTAGACAGAAGGAGGGTAGAAATCTGATTCGATAGCTGATATTTTATAGTTGGGAGAATTTGGAAGGGAAACTTAGAGGAGAGAGAGAATGCGAGTGCGCGCACACTTACTTGCGGTTGCAATTGTACTAGTTTCATCAATTCAGGCGTCAGCCAGCTACATCGTCGACATTCTGGGAGAATCAAACGGCGGCGGCATGTCTTCGCTGATTGAAGTTTCACCCGGCGATAGCTTCAGCGGTTTTGTTAATCTATCGGCGGCGAGCGCCACGCAGTCGGACTCCACAGTTATTCGACTGGTCTTTGACAATTCCGGGCTGACCTTCGATGCAAATTGGTTTGAGTGGAGTTCTCCGTATACGACGGGAGGTATCGACGATTTCAGCGTGCCAAGCTCGACTGAAAATGGTATGATCGATGTCAATACTTTCTTTGACAATTCGGCACCAACCGACATTGACATCCGCTTTGAGAATCTCACGGACAACTTTGGCGATTTCTTCACGACCGGAACGTTGATTACGTTCGAGTTGACGGTGCCTGCCAGCGCACTTCCCGGATCCAGTTACATGATCAGCCCTGCACCCGACACATTTACAGATGGCGCATCGTTCGTTGACGCTGTCGCCGGCGACTCGCTCACCGTCAACGTCATTCCGGAGCCTGCAACATTTGTGACGCTCTGCGTTCTTTCACTTGCGGTGTTCACTCGAAGAGAGCGATAGTCACATAGATAATGCAGCCTGACTTGTTCGACATTCTCGACGTTTCGCAGCGTGAAGACAGCTACACGCGGCTCATTGTCGAAGTACTCAATTCTTCGCCAGCAATACTGGAGCATGTGTTCGCCCAACTCACCGGAAAGCGCGTATTCTCAGGCGGCATTGCGCAATTCCGAAAGCAATTCGCCGGGAAGCGTTCAAACGACATTCCCGATGTTGTAATTGACGCGCAATCAGATTCAGGTCTTTGGCGGCTGTTGATTGAAAGTAAGATACAGTCATCCGAAGGGGAATATCAATGTGCGCGATACACCGACGAATGTCGCCTGGCTGTTGCGGGAGGCGAATTGGCGGGATTTACGTTGGTGTATCTCACACTCAGCGGTCAATCGCCAAACGCACCGGGTTGGATTTCAGTAAGTCACTTCGAATTAGCTCAACTCATTGGGAAATGCGACGTTGAACGAGTTCTCCAATCTAAACCCGCGCTGTCTTTAGCGTGGAGCACATTTGTTGCTCGATTGACGCATTACGAAGGCCATTGCGGCGTAAACGAGAATGCAAGCATTCTAGACTGGCTGTTGCAAACCGAGGATCAGTACTTTGTTACTCGCAACGAACGAGCTCGCATGCTTGGTTCAACCTTGGTAACAGCATTAGGTGATTTCGCCGGATTCTCAAGAATCATGACGAAGCAAGGGCGTGAACAACTGCTGATCCAGTTGTGGCTGCCCAGATGGGCGACCGGAGTGTGGATTGAAAACGGAGACGTCCCGCTGGAAGAGTGCGTATCTGTTCACTTTGAGCTCGACGTGCCCATTCCGTTTAATAGATCTATCGCGACTCTTCATTTGCATTGTGAAGCAAACCCGTACTTATCACAGTCCGAAGTCAAGGGACTTGGTAATTGCGCTGATGGGTTTCTGGCATTTGCGGATTGCTTTCGCGACTCATTACATGGCAGCTTGGACGGCACCGGTTGGCAGCCCACAAACTCATGGCTTCAGAAGGCGAGGTGGCCGTGTCCGTTTGAAAAAGCAACGACGATCGCCTCACTTCGCAATTCGATACGCCCACAACTAGAAAATGTGGCCGCTAAGATTGATGCGGCGATGATGGACGCGGGAAAGCGTCGCAACTTGAAATGGTCAAGGTCCTTTCCTTCCCGGCAACAACAGTGAGAGCAAAGAGTACAGAACTTAAATACCCTGCGTACCAGGAATCGGCAAGGCAGGTAATCACTTCGGCCAGCCGCACCTTCATGGCGATCGTGTGCCGCTCCCCCACCGCTTCAAGCAACACGCGGTAGAATGCCATTTCGCCCGCGCTCAGCAAGTGCGTTCGCGCGCGGTACAGAAAGCGCCAATTGCACCGGCTTGCCGCCATGCCTATTGAAATCCACCGCTCGATGCAAGAATCAACGCGATGGCAATACCATCGGACTCGCGAAGCGGGGAATGGGATCATACCGTCCCTCGAATATTAGGTCCTTCCAATATTGCGCCATGCGGATGACGCGCGCTGGCAGCCCGACTTCGCACACCAACTGCTCGTCGATTGCGAGGTTCTCGGCTAAGTTCGACGAGACACCGACCATCTCGGCCAACTCGCGCGCCGCCAATCCCGTCCCGGGCATAAACGTTATGGCGCTCGTGTTGTTCACCAACGTCTGCCAGTCCGGGTAGAGCGTCTTGATCTGCGATAAATCCTGCCAGAATGTCCAAAGTCGCACGCCCGAAGCGCGAAGATATGTGGCGACGGTTTTTAATGCCGGACACGGTCCAAGTTGCGCGGCCTCGTCAACGATGACCATGGTGGGCACTTCCGGCGCACGCACGCGCCGGATGAGCACCTGCAAAAGTGTGTCGAGCCACAGTCGCAGGACCACGCCGTGAGACTCCATCCGCTCGACGGGTAGAACGAGATAGATCGTCGTCGGCTTTCCGTCCAGAAGGCTGAGCAAATCAACCGTGGAACTTTGCATGGACTCGCGAACCACTTGGCACCTGAAGGCGTGCATCATGGCATGAACTGTCGCCAGGACGCAGCCGCGCGTGTTGCCCTGGCCGTCTGGCAGTTGTAGAAAGGCTCCAATTCCCTCGTAGGCAAAGGACTGTTTCTTAATCTCCGCGTCCATCAAGACGGCGAGCTGATAAACGGCATCATCGCTGAACAAAATTTCGAGAAGGCGAGGGAATGACCGCTTGTCCGGGTCCACTTGCGACAGCAGGTGGGCAATCAAGCTACCGAACAGGCTTGAACCCTGCTCGTGCCAAAAAGGATCGCGCTCAAAGCGAACGCGCGATGCCAGTGTCGCTGCGATGGACTGCGCCTCGGTGTCTGGCGAGGTCCCCGGCAACTGGATGACATCCAGCGGGTCGAGCCGGGCGCGAGGCAAGCCTGTGACACCGAACGGATCGAGCACGTGTGTTTCCTGCCCAAGGACGTCGCGCCGAAAACGCGCTGTGGAGCGCGCGATATCGCCTCGAACGTCGATGATGATCATGGAGCCCCGGTACGACAGCGCATTGGCGTTGGCCAAGTTTGTCTTTCCCGAGCCTGTGATTCCGATGGTCAGTAAGTGCGCCCCACCATGATGGCAACTCGGACGCGGCGTATGAACGTCGCGGCGATTGTCCCGCAGTCCGGGCTGAAACCCAAATCTCTTGTCTTCGTTGATGTTGTACCCCAGGAATGGTGCATCGGCGAAAAACTCGTCTTTGCGGGCCACATCCCTGTCGCGATGGCTGGGTGGTAACTTCGAATTCTTCATATTAGTTTCCTTTCAGAAATAAACTCGGGTGCGCCGCGCAGGCGTGCGCGGGCAAACGTGATGCAGCTTCCATCCGGCATGACCAAGGCAAATCGTCGGCCAGTGCAGCGGTCGGGCTACACCAGCGCGACGAGGGACATAGCCAGCGAGGAGTCAGGCTCGCGGTTTATGGGAGTATCTCCCTTATTGCCTCAGCAATTTCCGGCTCGTACATCGCATTGAGATCTTGCTGTTGCTCATAAATGGCTCTTGCGTTAGCCCACAAGGGATCGGTACGATCATGCAAGTCGACTGCTCGGTAGCGGTCGATGTTTCGGTCCCACACTTGGATATTGTCCCCGTGTGGCGTTCGCCCCGGCCTTTGTGGCTTACGTGATGCTGCTGTTTCGCGGCGCGTGGCTAAGATCGCTCGTCTGGCGATTGTCGGTTGGATGGTCCTTCTCACGACTCACTTCCTTCCTGTGTGGACTTGCATGCGCTCGGTCCCCGTCGGTCGGATCGGCGGGGAATCGGCGTGAGGGGCTGGACTGTGACGTGCACGGGACGCTCCCGTACAATCCGGGTCCGCATACAAGAACACCCGAGATCGTGGATTTTGGGGCCTGTGTAGTTTTTTTTTTGAAACCGCCAAAACAGCCGGGCGGGAACCCCCGCACACTGCAGGGGACGAAGGGAGAACGCATGCCAAGAAAAGCCTCAAAGACTGGGCGGCGGAAAGCCTCCCGGAGCGGAACACTCAAAGTCAGCGTCACAGCTGAGCTGTGCGCGATGGAGCGAGAAAAGAAGTGGACCGAAAAGGGGGTCACGAACGTCTGGCAGGCTCTTCAAAACAGGTTGCTGGCAGCCTTGCTCGCGCGTGAAGGGGTCAAGAAGGAATTGGTTGCGCGTCGTCTGGATGCAGAAGACCTGCTGCAATCTGTCTTTGTTAAGTTCTGGAACGCCTCCGTGCGCGGTCAGCATTACCTCGACGATTTTCCAACCTCGTCGGAACGGATGATGGGGTTGCTGGTCAAGTATTGTCGCAATCAATTTCTGAATATTGCTCGGAGAGACCGAGTACGCGGCGCATCAAGCGCTGGAGGAGTGGACGCCCTGAATCACAAGATGAACCATGCGACGGGCCGCCGACCGATGGACAATACACCCGGCACGTTCGGTCAGGAGGCCGCTCCGGACTCTGCCTTGGAGGAGTACTCGCTGGACCCACTGCTGGGTCTATTCAAGGGCCATCCAGTTCGAGAGGATGTGTTTATACTCATGGTCGCTGGGTTTTCCGGGACTGCGGACGAGATGGCAGAGGCCCTCGGAGTTGCGACGACCAAAGTCAGAACCGCCATTACCGCAAATCGAACGGTAGCTCGAGCGTGGCTCGACAAGCAAATTGCGCGGGATGATTGAAGGGCATGAAAAACGCACGAAAAAAGCGAGTCAACAAAGTCAAGAGCCAGAATGGGGGCGACCGACCCCAGGATTGGAAAGTTGGCGCACGGGCCGGGTTCGGCGACCGATTGGAGATTCTGTGTTCGCGTGCGGCGGACTTCAACGCCCGGGATGAGACGGGCTTGATTGCGAAATTGGATGAACTCTTCGCTGGCGAGATTGAGGCCGGCCACCTGCCTTGGTTTGACGATTGCCTCGGGGAACACGCGCTGGCGCGCAAGCGCGAAATCGTGGAGACGCTCAACACGCTCTTGTTTTATGACGGCGGATGTGCGGACCGGTTTGGATTGGCCCGTCTCGGCGGGTTCACCGTGCGCAAGATCCTCTCATACGGAGGCTTCGGAACGGCACTTCTGGTCACATCCGACCGCGACATGTCACCCGCCAAGGGCGACACGCCAAGAGTCATAGACGACTTCGTGCTCAAGATCTATCACAGATCCAGCGACCCGCAGGTTCGCGAACGCAACCGTGCGAGCATCGAGCACACTCACGCCGTGCTGACAACCTATCTGGACAATAAGGGGCCTTGGCTGCCGCGTGGCGTAAAGGATGGAATCGGCGAGGACGCGGTGTGGGGGCCATATCTTGTCACGACTCTCGTGCGGGGTACGCCGCTGGACCAGTGGCTTGCAGAGGCCTGCCGCTCACAACTCGACGTGCTGGAAGTGTGCAGGCAGTTGGCGATGCTCGTTCGCGAGTTACACTCGACAAGAGCCGGGGCGGAGGTCGGGGGCTCGGTCGTGCACGGCGACCTATCACCCACCAACGTGCTCGTGCTAACGACCAGTGATGCATTCGATGTCGGTCTAGTTGACTTCGAGCAGGCTCGGTGCCCCAGCTTGGCACACAACAGCGGACGGGTTGAGGCCCGGAATCCGGACTTTGCCGCGCCGGAGATCATTGAGGGCGGATCTCCTACCGCCGAGTCCGATCGGTGGAGTCTTGCAGCGATCGTCGAGTTTGCGTGCCGACACGTCTTGGCTCGGACTGAGCGGAACAGTGTCGAGCGGGCCTGGGCCAGGATGCGCCAGGCGATGCCCTGGGGGCCGATACTCGTCCCGGCGATCGAGGCGCTCCTTTCCCCCGCCCCGCGGGAGCGCCGAGATTTGGAATCGCTGATCGACGGCATTTTGCACGCGATCCAGGTCGTGGAGTCGGGTGAGGAACGTGCTACGGTGCGGCAGTCCCGCAATTTCGCGGGGAGCCGCGTCCGGCACGCGATGCTTTCATGCTATCTCGACTTTATTGAACAGACACATGGCCAAATTCTTGGTCACACTTGGGGCGAGGCCGCGGCCCCCGTGCTGAAACTGCGTGACGTTTTTGTGCCGCTGCTGGTCAGCCAACGATCAGAAGCGGAGGCGAAAATCGGGCAATCGCGTTCGAAATGGTTGGACGATGGCTCGGACTTTGAGGATCCGTTCAGCATCGACGAGGTTGCTGCGACCTGGGGTGATCGCGAGCGGGCGCGTGCGCTGACGTACGGTTCTTCAACAACGATCTCCGACTTGGAGGCGCAGCGCAAGCGCGACGATGAGGCGCGGTCCGAGCTGCTCGCGGAGGTCGGCAGAACGCACCGCGTCGTGGATTTCTGCATCGATGCCAATCACGGTTCGTGGGTATTGCGGGGTGACCCTGGATCGGGAAAGTCCACGATCGCACACTGGCTTGCCTTTCAGCACGCGATGAGCTTGCGCAGCGGCCAGTGCACTGTGAGGGTCTTGCAGTCGCAGGTGGACCCAGAAGCCGAACACTCACATCAGGAGATAAGCCTCGGTCCCCCGTTGGTTCCGATCTTCATTCGTGCTGAAGGCGTGCGAGATTTCCTTGCCCGACTCGGCGGACCGGGGATCCTGGCGCAAACTTTGCTACTCGCGGCTGCGGCCGAGATGGCCAAATGCAAGCTCCCGGTTCGCGGCGTAGGCTGTGCCGAAGAGACGGAATGGGCGCAGTTGTTCCTTGATCTGGCGTTGGAGGGCAGACTCCTGGTTGTCGTTGACGGCTTGGACGAGGTGGCGGGAACGGGCGCTCGGCGAGATGTCGCAGCCGCAGTCAATCGCTTCATCGAGCAGCACGCTGGACCGAGGCAAGCGCACAGCGCCCCCAACGCACTCAACCTCAACCGATGCCTCGTCACCTCGCGGGTGTTCGGGTATGACCTGGCGGCCCTGCCGACCTCGATACCGCACTACATGATCGAGCGGCTCGAGGAGGTTGCGGTCGAGCGAATGGGATGCGCGTGGGTGGCGGCGTGTTATGCGGCCAGCGAAGGGGCCCGATCCGAGGCCGCAGCCGTGCAGGCACGGTTCCGGCAGGAGTTGGGCCCAATCGACGAAAATCTCAAGTCAAACCCGCTCCTCTTGAGCATCCTTGCTGCGGTGTTTGTGCGCGAACGCCGATTGCCACCTCGCAAGTCTGAATTGTACCGCATCATGGTGGATGGAGCGATCGAGGAATTCGTCAAGCAGACGCGCGGCCTTTTGAAGGGCCGGGCGGAAGCTCCACTCGATGAGAAAGCCGTGCTCGACGGCCTGGCCGAACTGGCGTTCATGATCCAGGATACGTCCAGCTTGGGTCTGGTGAAGCGCCCGGACATGGTGAGGATGCTTAGCGCGAAGTGGAAATGCACCAACCAGGAAACGGAGGCGACGCTCGAGCGTCTCAGCTCCAAGAATGTTTTGCTCTTGCAGCGCGGCTCTGGGTTTTTCGGGATCCACCGGACATTTCAGGAGTACTTGGCTGGACGGTACCTTTGCCGCCACACATCTTCAGCATCCGGACTCGAGGTGTGGGACGAGCTGGCCTCATTCATCGGTGACGACCGCTGGGTAGTCGCGATTGAGTTAGGGCTCAGGCACGCGTCGCTGGCGATGGATGAGCGGGGCCCGGACGACTTTGACACGATGGCCGAGGGACTCACCGTGGCAGCATCTAGTGCCTCCAGCGACGGCGCGGACGCACGTGCCGCGGAGTTGATCTTCGAGCTCGCCAGCGTCAATGAAGAGCGGGTAATCCCTTCGGACAAGCTCAGAAAAGTGCTCGGGCTGTTTCTGCTGCGTTGCGCTCGCGACGAAAACAAGAAACGGAGGGCCACAAGGGTCGAGAGCCTCCTACCCACCTTTGCGTTGTTTGGCAAGAGTGTGGAGTGGCGCGGCAGTTATAAAGAGGCGGTCCTCGAGTCTCTCCAGACCGATGATCTCGGGCTAACGGCCGTCGCCGCGAGGATGATTTCAAGGGTTCGGGTTCTAGATTCAGCGATGGTGGATGCTTTGCTTCGAGCGCGGGCACGCGAAGGAGTTGAGACCGGGCACGAGGTCTTCGAGTGCCTCTCGCGCCTGATGACATGCCGTTTTGTTGATTCCGTTCTCGCACGCCCGCATGCCGCGGGATTTGACGCTCCAACACTTTCCGAGGAGCACCTTGCGGCATTATCCAAGGTATCGGTCAAAAAGCTTGGCAATCGCGCCGCTTACAACGTTGCGGTAGTCGGATGCAGAGCCGCGGCGTACTTGCGTGAGCGGGCCGATGCGATGCGATTCGTCACCTCGAACATTCGTTGGAGCACCGTTATCGTCGGACTGTTCGGGGGGCTTGGAGATGACGGAGCGCTGGATTCCCGTCGCGACACTCACGAGGCCAACGAGCTCGTCGAGGCAAAAGAACTGGGGGACAGGGACCTTGCCAACGCACGGCGCATGGCCTGTTTCAATGACGTGCAGTTCCGGCGCGGGCCCGCGCCGCGCGAGCTTCTTGGGAAGGGACTTCGTCCGGAACTCATGACGCGCGAATCCCCGGCGTGGCCGCGGATCCGCGAATTGCTGGAGCGTCGCACCGCGGATAATCAGCTGGCGGCGGAATTGGAGCGGCTCAGCCAGGCAGAGCAGGATCCCGCGTGCGCCGGCGAGCTTCTTGCAGGCTGCCTACTGTGCGGAGGAAACGAAGAGCTGCTATCTAACTTCTCCCCCGGGGCAATCGAGGTCGCCGGGCGGGTCTTGGCGTTTTGCTCATACAGCGCCATGAACGTTCTTGCGCGAAATCCGATCGACCTTTCCAAAGTTCTGCAACTGCCGCGAACTCAGGAGGAAGGGGTGTTGTGGCAGCGGTCGCTCTCGACACTTGTGGCTTCGTTTGGTCCAGCCGCATTTCACTGCATCGCCAAAACGGATTGGTGGCGGGCAGCGGAGGATAGTACGCATCTTCCTACTTTGCGTGCCGAAGCTATCGCGTGGTCGATGCGGCCTGACCAGGACGACATGCTTTACAATTTCGCTATCTTTCTCGACACGGCCTGGAAGAAGCACTTCCCCACGGCGGATGCCATAATGGACGTTTTGCCCCTCATTGCGAAATCGAGCGCACTGGCGGCGCCCACCCACCCAATGGCAGGCATGGCATCCACTCCGCCCATGGAGAATCGTGCCCTCAGGGCGATTCACGCGTGGCAGCGCATTCCCCTCGGAGAGGAGGGCGTTCAATACGTCAGCACGGAGGTCATGGTGCATCTTCTAGATGCGGGCCTTCAATTGACCGAAGAGCTACTGCTCGAGCTCCTCATCGGCGCGGGCAACACGCGGTTCCGCGATCAAAGCGACGCGGATAGGTTTTTTAAGGCGCTAGATAGCGCTGTGATTCGTTCCGGCCTCCAGCAGGGTTGGCGGTCGGCGGATCGACCAGACCCGGGGCGGGGGATTGAATACTCGCACAATCATCCTAGTCAAAAAGAGGAACTCTCTGCAGGCTCCGCGTTCCAATATTCGTTCTCGCAGGTTGAAGAAGTAGACTCACAGTCAATTGCGATGGCGATGGTTTTCTCTGCATTTAGCGGAAGGGCCGCGATCGAACGGTTTGGCATCGTTGACGCCAGAGTGCAAAGAGATATCCAGCGCGTAGTTGAACATGAGGTGCGGCGGAAGCGGATGAACGTCCAACAGGTCGCCGCGTCAACTCTACTCAAGCGCTATCGCCCCCTCATTGAGGAGGCACACCGCGCAGGTCGATCGGACCTGGTGGTGATGCTGCTTGCTGAGATCGATGGCTGGGGGCTTTCCTTCAATAGCGATGTGCCTTGGCTCAGAAGCATCCCTTGGAATACCGAATGGGAACGTGGCGCGGCAGGTCTACTGTGTGTGGAGTCGGGCGCTTCCCCCACAGTGGAGGAAGCACGAGCGATTCTCTCGCTCATTGACAGGGCTGTCCCAAACGATCGATTGCGCATCCAAACGCACCTTTGGATGCACGGTGACAACTGTGCGAATCGATTCTACCCCGATCTTCAGTTTATGCCGGAGGTGTTGAGCGCAATCGCCGAAGCGATGATCCAGAACATTTCTTCCGCGTGCAGAACCGCGATCATGTGGTTCTTTATGTACGTGAACAACACAAGGTTGGACGATGTTCGGAAACATATCGAAGCGGTGGAACACGAACATTCGATGTCTTCGTTCCACCAAATTGCCCAGATAATCAGGATGTCTCAGGAGGTATTCGATGAACTTGTCGGAGCTCTAGGGAAGCCATCTCCCTGCCGAGATGCCGCGCTCTGCTCCTTGATGTACATGAGACTCTCGATCCGTGAGGGCAAGCTTTGGAGTGACGCTGCGCGGGACGCCTGTCTCCGACTTATCGACGAGGGTGTCCCGGGATTATCCGTAGCCGCGGCGAAAACCATCTGCGCGAGCGAGTCCGGTGATTCCGAGGGCATTAATCTTCCTCAACCTCAAGGGGCCAGTGACGAAACAGCTCTGGCGATCATTCCGTTCTGTGGAAGCAAGAAACAAACTTACCTCAAGTCCTTGCTTGATCAACCGGGCGCTCTCCGCCGCGCCGCGTGGCAGGGACTTGCGCGGGGCGGGATTCTCCCGGACTTATCCAGAATATCCGAGCTCGATATAGAGGATTCGCTCGCAGGCCTTCTGGACAGCCTTGACTGGCTGTGGATTGACAATGAATTCGATCGAGAAATCAGCCGACTCGCAGAGCATATCCAGACTGCCGCAAAAGCGGAGCTCGATGCCGATATCAACCGCCCCAGTAAGTGGATCGAGCAGCTCATTTGGCATTGTGAGCAGTTCCCCATCACACCTGACCCCGCTCCGATCTGGCGGGCACCGGAGTTCATTCGGTCGTACGTTGCAATGTCCGTGCTCGAGTCTATTGCCATTGAACCGGCGTGGATTGACTATGTTCGGGATGCGTTGCGCAAACGGGGGCCGCGGATGGTCGAGACCCTCGTCAACGCCGCGACGCAATGCCCGAGGTTTGTCGCTCGTGCAAGCGCCGTCGGGCTTCTCGCGGTGATCGGTGTATTCTCCGGCGCCGCGGCCCGGGCGATTGCCTGCGTCTTTGTCGAATCAAAGAGAGTGTTTGACCGCGCTTCCGGCTCACTCAAGCTGTTCTGTCGAGTAGACAGGGACGCTGCCGATGCAATGCGCGGGCTGCTCTCCAATCCGTCCGGCAACGTCGTTTGGGCCGCGGCTCAGATCGCGGACGGACTCTGCGGCAACCACGAGCTGTCCGGCCGAGACCTCGTAGAGATCCGCAAAGCGCTGCACGAGGCCTGCGTCGCAACCTCGCGAGAGGCCGTGCCGCGGCAGGTGTATGGGTCTAATTCGACCGGCCAGCTCCGCTGCCTGGGCTCGCTGGCGCAACTCATACGCGAGCTTCCATCTGTCGGCGCCTCGTTTGAAAACGTGGGGCGCTCTCGCATCTGCATTGGATGGCCTGAGACAGTCAAGATCACGGGCAGCGATCTTCAGATGTACCTGCCTGCCGGCGGCGGAGACGAAGACCCCGCGGCCGAACAATCCAAGTTCTGGAATTTCGGCAAGCTCGGCGCTGCGATCGATGAGGTCGCCAAGTATGCCTTCGAGAATGGTCTTCGTATCGACGATGTCATTGAAGAAGTCACCGCCCAGACCCGCGCGAACGTGCCGGCGTCAGGAACTGCATTCTCAAAAGACGCAAAGTCGCCGTAGTGATTGGCCTTCACGAGCCGCGATCTTCGATCCGAACGCCAAGTCCCCCTCCCCTCGAAAGGCGCGGCATGACGACATTCACGGCGCCCAAAGCCCCCAGCGAGCCTTGGTTTCTGGAAAGACGGGCGTGGACCATCGGCGCCGTGCCGCGTGGTCTGTCCGGAAGCTCGCGTGTCGCACGCCCCGCGCAGGTCCATCCAGAGCGGGTCCAAACTGTAGACGCCCCACCGATTCAACTTCGGGAATGATTCGGTCTTGATGAAAAGGTGTGGTCACGCGCGACAGAAGAGTCGATATCATGGAGCGCAGGCAACTCCGCGCAGGATAACAGAGCCGCCATTGAGTGGAGAGGCCGAAAGATGTGGCAACATGGCGGGCCCGAGCGATCGATTGTTACGCAGACGCGCGATAACAATGTCGCAGCAATCCGCCGAGGAATCGTTCTCAACGAATTGGATTCCGGTCGGTCCGACGGCGAGTCATTCCCAAGCGAGTCCAATGACATCAGATTTGCCGGACCTCGTTGCGAACGCATGTACCTGCTCTTCAAGGTCATTCATCTGCACGATGCGTCGCAGCATTCTCTCGGTCACGGTCCCTCGGCAGCACGTCGCTGGCAGCGCAGCGATGGACTCCCGGATCGAGGGAGCGAGTCGCAGGAGACCAAGAATCTGGGTTACTCGGGCACGTGTGATACCTTCGCGACGGGCGATAGCTGCTTGACTTGGCAGCTCGCCGGCGTCGAGTTGGCGACGCCATTCGGCGGCTTTTCGGAGCGTCTTGACGATCGGGGGCGGACCCGGCAGTTTGGGCTTCGGCTGTTTGCGCCTCTTGCGGCGGGATGCGGGAACCGCCGTTATGATCTCGTCATCAGAGACTGTTCGCGTCAACATGCCCACACCATTGGCAGCAAAGGCCGGGGTCGGCCCCAGGCCAACGTCGACGGCCTGCTCGCGGTAACACGACGACGGCGAGGCGTCCGTAGCCATTGGGTCGCCCTCGACGACGACGTGAACGATCCGGAAGACAACCTCGGGTTCGTCCCACCCGGGGTGGGAAAAACGGCCCAGGGGGCTCGCCAGGGCGGTTCGAATACTGTTACACTCGGGGAGATCGAAGCCCAGGGCAAAACGCCACGGGCCTTTTTCGTGCGCGAGCGCCGTGCGACAAACGGCGTGACGTAACGCTAGTTGTGGCCGCAGGTTGCACGTGACGTGCGTCACTCTCCCGGCGAGTTGTTAACGGCTCGGCGTGCTGGGGCCCTCTTTATCGCCGAAACTCTCCCACTCTCGTCACGTTTCCAGATTCTCAGTTAACAGTTGGGGATCGCACGTACACACATCGCAAAGACTTCGATACTCGCGGGTTCAGATTTCAGATGGCGGATTCGAACACGACTCCGCGCAGCGACCAGACACCCGCGATTTGGTGAACGGGTACCCTTTGGCTGGATGATTGATCCGAATGACTCTAACAATCTGATTCCAAGTCCCTCGCAATTGAGTTGACTCAGAAACTGTACAAGTCAGGCAATATTCTACGAGCAAACGGCCGCGAACTAGCCGGAGCAGGAATAGCCTGCCGCAGTGGTAGTTGGCGTCATGCGGCGATCAAGCGAGTCTTGGACCGCGACAATGCAATCCTCTCTACTTGTTGATTTGGTTCTAGTCGGGAGCTGCGATTAAGCCACTTCTCGGTGTCTGTTTATCGATTCTTGTAGCCCCGACGTATCAATCCCATGTAATTCTTCGACGAAGAGGTTGTACGGGCTGATTCTGGCCGATAAAGTACGAATGATGCAGCGATTGATCGTCATCTTGTCCGCGACCATTGGGGTCGTTCTTGCGAATGGGGTTCCCGGGGTCGCCAGTGGCGGGCCAGATGATCTGCGATCGGATCATATTCACCACGCCCATACGCATCACCACGACGGAGATGAGCATTCGCACTTGCACAGCCATACCGGGCATGGCGATCATTCCCAATCGGACTCAAACGGTGATCACCACGACGAGTTGAGTGGTCATGATCATGGCGAATTGCCT
>JAJDEB010000003.1 GCA_029260015.1 Phycisphaerae bacterium
TTCTTCGTCGCCGAAGCGGAAGGTCACCTCTCCTTCCTCACAGATGACGACCTCCTCCCCCTCGTAGGCGTGCTGGGATTTTCCGCTCCCAACGCCCGGACGCAGGTAGGCGCGCCACACCTCGACGGCTGGATCGAAGAGATCCCCGGAGAGCCGCTCGATCCGCATCTTCGAGCCTGAGCTCATCACGGCATGCTCCTTCGAGCGCATGAGTACGATCTCGGCCTCTTCTGCTTCGTCGCTAACCAGCTCCGCCGGGCGGCGGTCGAGCCCGCGGGCAATCTTCATCAGCACCGCTACGGACGGAACCATCTGACCCGTTTCGACCTTCTGGATCGTGCTGGCGGCCACGTCGCTACGCTCGGCCAACTCGTGCAGCGACAGACTCAGTTCCTCCCGCCACGCCCTGACCCGGTGGCTTACTGCCGTTAGTGCATCTTCCATCGACTGTCTCCTCGAATTCGCTGTTCACTACCGTTAGGCAAAGTGGAATGCACCATCACCCGAGATCGCCATTTCGGATCCGAATCGTTTGTAGTATATCGTGCACAGATCGAAAAGCCACGAGCGCGACTCGCCGCGAGGATCAACCGGGGCCGCTCTTCGCGGCGAGCAGAGGATACCGAACCGATGCCGGATCTGATCTACGAAAAGAAGGGCGAAATCGTCCGCCTGACGATGAATCGCCCTGACAAGCGCAACGCCATCAGCCCGCAGATGCTCTTGCAGCTCGCCGATGCCTGGCGGGACTTTCGAGACGATGACTCGGCGAGGGTCGCGATCTTGGTGGGGGCCGGTGAACAGGCGTTCTGCGCAGGCGCCGACCTCAAGCTGCTGATTCCTCTCTTCACCGGAGCGCGCCAACCCGAGGACGAGTGGGATGAGCGGCTGCTGAAGGAACGCGATGCCCTCGACACGGGCCTCCTGCGGCGCTTCGAGCTCCACAAGCCGGTGATCTCCGCCGTGAACGGCTTCGCGCTTGCTGGCGGCACCGAGATTCTGCAAGCCACAGACATTCGTGTCGCCTCACCGAACGCGACCTTCGGCCTGTCGGAGGCGCAACGGGGCATCATCCCCGCCGGCGGTTCGCTCGTGCGACTCCAGCGACAAATTCCCTACTGCAAGGCGATGCAGATCCTCCTCACCGGGGAGGCGATGTCCGCGGAAGAAGCTCATCGCATAGGACTCATCAACGAGATCGTGTCGACGAGTGAGTTGCTGCCACGCGCCGAAGCCATCGCCAGCCGGATCGCCGCGAACGGTCCTATTGCGGTGCAGAAGATCAAGGAAGCGTTGCTCCGGACGAGCGGACTTCCGACTGAGGAGGCGTTCAAGATCGAGAGCGCATGCGCTGCGATGGTGATGCAGACGGAAGACGCGCGCGAGGGCCCCCGAGCTTTCATCGAGAAGCGAGATCCCGTGTTCCGGGGGCGCTGAGGGAATCTGCTGTCAGGCCGGCAGTATTCGGAAGGCTGCGACGTGGAAGTCACCCCCCGGAAGTGGCACGATCTCGGCGGACACTCGCTCGCCACCGCTGAGCTTCTCCAAGTCCACGTCCAGCAGTCGACCGGGCAACCGCAGGCCCTCCTGTTCATCGAGATCGACCAGCCCCACCACGTAGGGCAGCTCTTCCAGGTAGCCGGGTACTGCGGGGTGGCGCACGACGATGAAGCTTCGCAGTGTACCCGTTCCCGAGATGGGAATGAATGACGTTGCCGCGTCGCATTCGCGGCACCGCTCGAGTGGGGGCTGATGCCAGCGTTCGCAAGCGGTGCAGCGGCAGAGCTCGAGGCGTCCCTCGGCGGTCGCCGTCCAGAAGGAAGCGGAATCCAGGTCGGGATGGGGCTGCGGGGGAACGCTCACGTCCATCAGGCGTCCTCCGCCAGCAGCATCCCGCCACCGTAAGGCCCAGCGCCCGCCGTTACGAGGGCGAGCCTCGCCGTCGACACCTGCCGCTCTTCCGCCTCTCCGCGTAGCTGAAGAACGGCTTCGTAGGTGTGGTTCAGCCCGTGGATGTAGCCTTCCGACAGAAGACCTCCGTGTGGATTGACCACGACATCGCCTCCATACGTCGCGCGGCCTTCCGCGAAGAAGGCCCCTACCCCACCTCGCTCACAGAGACCAAATTCTTCCATCGTCACGAGAACGGTGTAGGTAAAGCAGTCATACATACAAGCGACGTCGACGTCCTTTGGAGACACGCCTGCGCGCGCCCACAGCTCTGGCCCCGCGCGATGCGAGTACATGGACGTGAGATCGGGCCACTGATCCCATGATCCGCCTTCTCCCGTGAACTCGGCGTGACCCAGGATATGGATCGGCTTGCGGCGCAGATCGCGCGCTCGTTCCATTGTGGTCACGACAACCGCCACCGCACCGTCTACCTCGAGCGCGCAATCGTAGATCCGCAGCGGCTCGTTGATGAAGCGCCCGTCCATGTAGTCGTCCATCGTGATGCGATCACGCTTGACGGCGTGTTCGTTCGGGCCGGCATGCTCGCGTTGCGTGATCGCAATCCTCCCGAGATCCTCGCAGGTCGTGCCGTAGACGCGCTGGTGCTCCCGGGTCCACATAGCCATCCACTGGGGCGGAGTCAGGTAGCCGTGGGGCGCCGAGAACTGGCGCTCGCCTCCGACGCGGAGGGCACCGTCCGCACGGCCGAATCGGCGTCCCGATCGGCCGTTGAGCGAGCGGTACGCAACCGCGACATCGCACGCGCCGGCTTGCACCGCAAGAGCAGAGTTGGCGACCACGCTCGTCGCATAGTTTCCACCGCCCATCAGATCGATATTCCAGCGGAGCCCCGAAGAGCCCACTGCGTGCGCGACCTGCATCGGGGAGGCCGAGTCCGCGATCTGGAAGGTCGCTCCGCCATCGAGATCCGACGCAGGAACACCGGCGTCCGAGAGCGCTGCGCGAGCCGCTTCCGCGGCCAATGCGAGAGGCGTACGACCCGAGTCGCGGCTGTAGTCCGTTCGCCCGATCCCGACGATGACTGGCTTGCGAGACACGTTCGAGCTGGCGGTACCCATCACTCTCCTCTCTCCGGTTGCCTCTCCGATCGGTTCAAGAGCCGCCGAAGCGGGTCTCCGCCTCCTTCCGAAGCTCTTCGCGGAAGTCTGGATGCGCGACAGCGATCAGCGCGGCGGCCCGCTCGCGATGGTTCTTCCCCAGCAGTCGGGCGATTCCGAACTCGGTGATGACGATGTCGGCAAAGAAGCGCGGGATCGTCACGATCGAGCCACTCTCGAGTTCGGGAACGATCCTGGAGACCGCCCCGTCCAGCGCTGTCGAGGGCAAGAGAGTGATGGCTCGGCCACCCTTCGACAGGAAGGCACCGATGTGGGTTTCGGGTTGGCCGCCCGTGCCATTGATGAGCCGCTGTCCGAATACGGTCTCTGCGTTGATCTGCCCGATCAAGTCGATGGAGAGGGCGTTGTTGATCGACACCTGGTTGTCGTTCGCGGCGATCCGCGGGATGTGTAGGATGAACTCGGGATCGAAGAGCTGGAAGGTCGGGTTGTCCCGGATGATCTCCATGTCTTCGTTGCTTCCGCCCGTCCAGGCCGCTGCCACGACGATCCCGGGAAACTGATTCTTCCGCCGACCTGTGACGATGCCGGCTTCGACGAGTTGCGCCGTTCCCGGTGCGATGAGTTCCGTGTGAACGCCGAGATCGTGCTTCTCGTTGAAGGCGCCCAGGCGCACCATCGTGCTCGATGGCTCGCCTACCCCGATCTGGATGCAGTCGCCGTCCTGGATCACCTCAGAGAGATGGCGCGCGATGGCGTGATAGCTCTCGGGCGCTTCACCGAGGCCGAGAGCCCGCTCGACCGTGTCGGGTGCGAGGGCGGGCAGCAGGGGAAAGACCAGAGTGAGTCGATCTCGGGGAATCCGGGGGATCAGTTCTGCCATTGCCTCGCGCCGGTCCTCGGGCAGCTTGGCAAGAAGAGCCTCGATGTCGGCGGCACCGATCTCGGCCGGCTCGACCTCGACGAAGGCGTCGAACTCGTCCACGTGGACGTAGACGTCCCCGTGGACGGGAACGAGGTTCGGATGGACTTCCGCGATCACCGTGTCAGCGCGTCGAACCAGGCTACGCTTGGTCCAGTGATGAGCCCCGAAGTGGACGTATCCCGCCTCGTTCGGCTGGGAGCAGACGACGAGCGCAACATTGGGCCCACGGTGGTCCGGACGAGCCTCGTCACCCGGCTTGAAGCTCGTCGAGAAGAGATTCGGCAGATAGAAGCCGCGGTTCTCGTCGTGGGCCGGCCGCGCGAAGTCGCCAATGAAGATCTCGAAGTCGAGTTCGAAGGGCGACTCCAGCTTCTCATCCGCTAGCCAGCCCGGGTCATGGGTCGTGGCGTTGAGCTGTAGCCTTACGTTGGACAGCTCCGCTCGTCTTGCCCAGAGTGCGTCGAGTAGCTCGCGCGGCGGGAAGATCGGGATGTTGACGATGTCCCCGGCCCCGATTCGATGCACAGCTTCTTCTGCGGTGGTCTTGCGGGCTTGATACGTGCCTCGCCAATCACTCATGCGACTCCCTCCCTCTCAACCTGCTGACGCGCTACCGCGGTGCGAAGATGGTCTCGGGTTCCGCCGCCTGACGCACGAGCTCCTCGACGACAGGCCCCAGCTCAGCAGGGTCCCATCGACCCTCCTGGTTGGCATCCGGACCCCGCGTCCACCCGTTCGCGACGCCGATCCGCCCTCCCATCACTTCGAAGATCCGGCCCGTGACCGTGCGCGCTTCGGCACTGCCGAGCCACACGACGAGGGGTGCGATGTTGTCCGGAGCCGCAGCGTCGAAGCTGCCCGCTTCACGCTCTTCTCCACCAAAGCCGAGAGGAGCTGTCATGCGTGTGCGAGCACCCGGTGCGATTCCGTTCACGGACACGCCATAGCGCTCGAGTTCCTTGGCCGCGACGATCGTGAACGCGGCGATGCCCGCCTTGGCAGCGGCGTAGTTCGTCTGCCCTGAATTGCCGAACAGCCCAGAGGCGGAACTCGTCGTGATGATCCGCCCATCGACCGCCTTGCCGTCCTTCGAGCGTTGGCGCCAATACCCGGCGGCGTGTCGGGCGGGCGCAAAGGTGCCTTTCAGATGAACCGCCATGACGGAATCCCACTCGGCCTCGCTCATGTTGACGAGCATCCGGTCTCGCAGGATTCCTGCGTTGCAGACGAGGACGTCGAGTCCTCCGAACGTGTCGATCGCGGACTCGACCATGCGCCCGGCACCTTCGAAATCGCAGACGTTGTCGTCGTTGACGATCGCCTCGCCGCCCGCTTTGCGGATCTGGTCCACGACCTCCTGAGCGGGTGTCTGTGACGAGCCACTGCCGTCCACGTCGCCGCCCAGATCGTTCACGACCACCTGCGCCCCCTGGCGCGCGAACTCGAGCGCATGTTCGCGACCGATGCCTCGGCCGGCTCCCGTCACGATTACGCTGCGGCCCTCACAGATTCCTGCCATGACATCTCCTTGGTTGGGGTCGTCGCCGAGAGAAGGCTCCAGATTTGGAGAATGGGCGACGGCATTATTCTACTATAGTATGCACGTCATTCCGATCCGAAAAATTCCGGATTTCCGACCAGACCGGCGAGGAGCCTTTCATGGCAAGTGAAGCAGAGGTCCGCGAGTCCCTGTCGTCTCTCCACATCATCGATACCGATGCGCACATTACGGAACCGCTTGATCTCTGGTCCTCACGCGCGCCCGCTTCCTGGCGAGCCCGGCTTCCCCGGGTCGAGGAAGTGGATGGCGCGAGGAAATGGGTCGTCGACGAGGATGTCGTGCTGGGACCGGTGATGGCCTCGAGTGTCGTCGCCCGGAACGGTGAAAAGGCCAGAGGAACCGAGTTCTTCACATGGACCCATGAGGACGTGCACCCCGCGAGCTACGACATGAAGGAGCGTGTCAAGCTGCTCGATCAGCACGGTATTCACGCGCAGGTCATCTACCCGAACCTTGCGGGATTCGGAAATCAGAACTTCATGAAGGTAAAGGACGACGAACTCCGGCGGCAGTGCGCGATCGTCTACAACGACGCCATGGCGGAAATCCAGCAAGACAGCGGTGGTCGCATTCTCCCGATGGCGCTGATGCCCTGGTGGAACATCGACCACTGCGTCGAGGAGGTCGAACGGTCCTCGGAGCTCGGGCTACGCGGCATCGTCATGTGCAGCGATCCCGACAGCATTGGTATGCCCGACCTCGGGGATGATGCCTGGGGACCCTTCTGGGAGATCTGCAACGATCGAGGCGTGCCGGTCAACTTCCACATCGGCGCCAGCGAGACCACGTTCAACATGTTTGGTCGGGCTGCCTGGCCGACAATGGGAATGCACCGCAGGCTCGCTCTGGGTTCGATGAACCTCTTCATGGAGAATGCGAGGGTGCTGGGCAACCTGATCTACAGCGGCATCTTCGAGCGCTTCCCCCGGGTGAAGGCCGTATCGGTCGAGAGCGGCGTCGGATGGATCCCATTCATCCTCGAGGCACTCGACTACGAATGGTCCGAGACGGGCTCTCAGGTAGAACAATACCTTTCAATGAAGCCCTCTGACTACTTTCGGCGACAGGTCTATGGATGCTTCTGGTTCGAGCGCACGGGTCCCAAGGACTTGATCGAGCAGATCGGCGAGGAGAATCTGCTCTTCGAGACGGACTTTCCCCACCCGACCTGTCTCTATCCGGATGTGCAGGATCATCTCGTCGAGGTGACTGCCGAGTGGAGCGAGCCGACTCGGCGGAAGATCCTGCAGGACAATGCGGCGGCCCTGTACAACATCGACCTCCCCCCCGCGCAGTAGGTCGGCTGGATCCAAGGAGACCGCGTTGCAGTTCAACTTTACGGACGAACAGGACGAGTTTCGGCGGACGATTCGTCGCTTTCTCGAAGACACGTCGCCGCCCAGCGAGGTGCGGCGCCTGATGGAGACGGACGTGGGTTTCGACCCGAGCATCTGGGCGAAGCTCTGCGGAACCATGGGATTGAGTGGGATTGCCATACCCGAGGAATACGGAGGACAGGGGTTCGGATTCATCGAGCTTGCGCTCACGCTGGAGGAGATGGGTCGATCTCTTCTCTGTGCGCCGTATTTCGCCTCGACCCTCTGCGCGGCGAACGCGATTCTGAACGCCGGGACCGAAGCCCAGAAGAAGAGGCTGTTGCCGGGAATCGCTTCCGGCGAAACGATCGGCACGCTCGCCGTCGCGGAAGCGTCGGGCGCCTGGAACGCGGACGCGGTGTCGACCACTGCAAAGCGAGTCGGTGACTCGTTCCGGCTCGACGGCGTCAAGAGCTTCGTCGTCGACGGTCACGCGGCGGATTGCGTCGTGGTCGTTGCCCGCGAGCCCGGTTCGCGCGGTTCGGACGGTCTGTCGTTCTTCGTCGTCACGGGTGAGGCGGATGGGTTGCGGCGGCGATTGCTCACGAGTCTCGACCCGACGCGGAAGCTCGCGGAGCTGAGCTTCGAGGGCGTGTCGGCGGATCTGCTCGGCGAGCACGGTGCGGGAGCCGAGCCGCTGTCGCGAACGCTGGATCAGGCGGCGATCGGGCTTGCGAACGAGATGATCGGTGGTGCGCAGAAGGTGCTCGAGACCGCGGTCGAGTACGCGAAGACGCGTATCCAGTTCGGTCGTCCAATCGGGTCCTTCCAGGCGATCAAGCATCGCTGTGCGGATCTGTTGCTCGAGGTCGAGAACGCGAAGTCGGCCGCCTACTACGCAGCGGCTGCCGAATTCGAGGGCGACGAAGACATCTCGGCGCTCGCCTGCCTGGCCAAGGCAACGTGCTCGGACGCGTATTGCCGGGCGGCGACCGCGAGCATCCAGATCCACGGGGGTGTTGGCTTCACCTGGGAGAACGACACCCACCTCTACTTCAAGCGAGCGCGCAGTTCGGAGGCCTTTCTTGGCACTCCGGACCACCACCGAGAACAGCTCTTGCGGCACTGGGGTATCTGATCCATGAGCGAGCCCACCGAAAAGTCAGTCCGCGCAGAAGTCACGACCTGGCTAGAAGAGAACTGGAGCCCCGAGCTGAGCTTGCTCGAGTGGCGCCGAAAGCTCGCCGACTCGGGCTGGGGATGTCCGACCTGGCCTCGGGCGTGGTGGGGCCGAGGTTTGCCCGAGTCACTCGGCGACGTCGTCAGTGATGCGTTCCAGCGCGCCGGCGCGATCGGTGTCGCGCAAGGTGGCGGGACCGTCTTGGCCGCCGTCACGATCCTCGAACACGGCACGGACGACCAGAAGAGCGAGCTGCTGCGGCCGATCTTGACCGGCGAAGACACTTGGTGTCAGCTCTTCAGCGAACCCGGAAGCGGCTCCGATCTTGCGGGTCTGACGACCCGCGCCGATCTCGACGGCGACGAATGGATCGTCAACGGCCAGAAGGTCTGGACCACCAGCGCGCACCACGCACGCTTCGGGATGCTCCTGGCACGTACGAACTGGGATGTTCCCAAGCACCAGGGCATCACCTACTTCGTCGTCGAGATGAATCAACCCGGCGTAGAGGCGCGGGGGCTCCGCCAGATGAACGGGCATGCCTCGTTCAACGAGGTGTTCTTCACCGACGCTCGGATACCGCGGGCGAACGTGCTTGGCGAGGTCGGCAAGGGCTGGGGCGTGGCACTCACCACACTCGCCCACGAGAGGCGGCTCGCGGATGGAATGCGATCGATGGTGCGAGGCTCTCAGGGAAAGGGACGGGCTTTCGACGAGTACCGCGAGGAAGTCGCCTCGGTGATGGAGCCCTACAGGTGGTATCCGCAGCGTGCGGGTCGCGCCGACCTCGTTCTGGAGAGGGCACGCGAGACGGGTCGCATCGAGGATCCCGTCGTGCGACAGGCCGTCGCGAAGCTGCTGACCATGATGCGCACATCGGCGTGGACGGCACGGCGTGCCAAGGCGGCTCGTGTGCTCGGTCGGCCGCCGGGGCCGGAGGGGTCGCTCGGAAAGCTCGCAGCCAGCGAACTGGCGCGGGCCGCTGCGGACGCACATGCCTCGATCGCGGGCAGTGACGCGATGCTCTCGGGTGTAGACGGGCCGCTGAACGGGCTGATCGCCGAAGTTCTCCTCTCTGTGCCCGCCGTCTCCATCGCGGGAGGCACGGACGAGATCCAGCGCAACATCATCGGCGAGCGCGTTCTGGGGCTTCCGAAAGAGCCGGCGATCGATGTTGGAAAGGCCTACCGGGACGTTCCCAAAAACCTGGCTTCCTGACTCCGGGCTCAGAATACGATCCGCCGCACGCGCCCATGTCACCCTCTGGCATCGTCTCCGAGGGATCGATCGTCCTGGAGTCATGCGGCCTTGGCGTCCATTCTCCAAGAAAGCTTGCCGGCGGGCAGACTGAAGACTCGTGCCGTGTTGTCGCGCATGATCGCTTGGCGTTGGGCTTCCGTGAGGTGGCCCGTGTGCTCGGCCAAGAGTTGCTGAGAGCGTGGCCAGGTGGAGTCGGTATGCGGAAAATCATTTGCCCACAAGAGTTGGCCCGGGTCCAGCATGTCTACCGAACGGAAGGCCGTCCAATCGTCCTGGAAGGTCGTGAAGATGTTGCTGCGCACATACTCACTGGGGAGCTTCGACAATCCTCCGATGATGCCGTCTTCGGCGTTGACGTGCGCCGCATGATCCATTCGATACATGTAGTGGGGCAGCCAGCCGGCGTCGCCCTCCGCGGCAACCAGTTTCAACGCCGGGTGACGCTCGAAGACTCCCCCGAGCACGGTCAGGCCGAGAATGTCCTGGACGGCGCGGATGATGCCCAGGAAGCCGTTGAGGGGGTGGCCGCGACGCTTTGCGAACAAGCTCCCTTCGCGTGACGTGAGGATGTGGAAACAGATCGGCAGATCGAGATCGGTCGCGCACTCCCATAGCGCGTCGTAGTCCGAGTGATCATAGTCTTCGTGCACCGGGTGACCGGGCATCATCATGCCGACGAAGCCCATCTCCTTGGCTCTCCGAAAGTCCTCGATTGCGCTGTCGACCGACAGCACCGCTGTCTGTGCAAGGCCGAAGAGTCGGTCGGGTAGCTGTGCGCAGAACCCCTCGAGCCAGCGGTTGTATGCCTGCATGCAGGCACTCTTGTACTCGTTGTCTCGATGCAGGCACAGGGCCATCCCGACTGACGCGTAGATCACCTCGGCGGCAATCCCGTCCTCGTCCATGTAGTTGGCGCGGGCGGCTCCGTCATAGCCGCAGGGCCGCACATCAGCCGCCTTGAGCTTCTTCAAGCGTTCATTGCGGGCTAGATGTCACTTCCAGGAACATTGGTCACCCAGGCCCTCTGAGGCTACAGGGGTTGTTGTCTACGCAACTCCAAAGCCCAGAGGGGGATCCCGGGTGACACTGCATCCTAACGCCAAGACGACACCTTATCAGCGCCAGCTCCTGGTGGAGCGCGTTCTGAAGCTCCGTTGGGCGATGGCCGACGCCTGTCAGGCGGCGGGCATCAGCCAACGGACCGGCTACCGCTGGCTACGCCGCTTTCGCGACGGGGACCGCGATCTTCAGGATCGCAGCTGCCGTCCCCATCGGACTCCGCACCGCACTTCGGCGGCGCGAGAACGGAAGATCGAACGGCTGCGCCGTCGTCGCCGGACGGCAGCCTGGATCGCGAATCGACTCGGGATGGCTCGGTCCACGGTGGCCGCGGTGCTCAAGCGGCTGGGCCTCGAGCGGCTGTCGAAGCTCGACCCGAAGCCGGAAGTGGTCCGGTACGAACGGGAGCGCTCGGGAGAGCTGCTCCACTTCGACACCAAAAGGCTGGGCAAGATCAAGGGGATAGGCCATCGCATCCACGGGGATCGACGAACGCGCAGCCGGGGCATCGGCTGGGAGTTCGTTCACGTCTGCGTCGATGACGCGAGTCGTGCGAGCTATGCCGAGATCCTGCCCGACGAGCGCAGCGAGTCAGCCATCGCCTTCCTGCACCGTGCCGTTCGCTGGTTCCGGAGGCGTGGGATCCGGGTCGACGAGCTCCTCACCGACAACGGCCCCTGCTACGTCTCGCACCGCTTCAACGACGCGCTCCACGAGCTCGGCATCAAGCATCGATACACGCGCGCCTATCGGCCCCAGACCAACGGCAAGGCCGAACGCTTCATCCAGACCATGCTCCGCGAGTGGGCCTACGCCAGGTCCTACCGGACCTCCAACCAGCGAGCCAAAGCCCTGCCCAAGTGGCTACGCTCCTACAACGAACAACGACCCCACAGCGCACTCAAAGGTCAGGCACCCTTGAGCCGGCTTCGGAGGGATCGCGGTGTCTAACGTCCTTGGACCCAACATCTAG
>JAJDEB010000021.1 GCA_029260015.1 Phycisphaerae bacterium
CGAGTTCGACGACGCCGGACCCGACCTCCACCACCGTGCCGGCCCCTTCGTGCCCGCCGACCACCGGCAACGGGAAGGGCAGATCCCCGGTCACCAGGTGCTCGTCGGAGTGGCACAAGCCGCTCGCGGTCAGTTTGACCAGCACCTCACCGGGACCCGGTGGGTCCAGGTCGACCTGGCGCTGGACAGCGGGATGACTCAGGCTTCGATCAGGTCGGTCCGGCCACCCTCGGTGAGCATTTTCTCGTACTCGGGGAAGAGCTGACGGGCCAGCGGAATGAGCTTGAGCAGCTTGGGCACGGGCCCCTTGGCCCGGACGGCGCCCCGCGCCATCGCCGCCGCCAGGTTGACCTTGCCCAGCAAGAACTGGTTACCGGTGTCCGCCGTCATGTAAAGCTGCACATTCGGACGGGCCGTGCTCGCCGTACCCAGCTCCACCGTCTTGTTCGGCATGTCCACGGTGAGCAGGGCCGTCGGGTCGGTGTAGTGGATCCGCAGGACCACACCGGAGTTGACGAACTTCACGGCCAGGTCGTCCTTCGCCGCCGCCAATCGGAAGATTCCTCCCAGGTAGGCGTCGACCTCGTTCTCGTCCTTGAACACGCCCATGTGCCAGAACCTCCACTCATGATCACGTCGCCCCACCCGCCGACCGAGTTCGCGATGGTCACGGCGCTCGGCACCGGCCTCGCCCAGGCCCGGACGGCTGCCCTGCGGCCGCGGGCGCAGGGCAACGGGCCTGAACTGGGGTGGCGGACAGCGTACTTTTACTAAGAGACCCACCTGTAAAAAGTGTCCGCTGCCGACCTCTCGGCACCTCGAATTCGGTGCCCCAACCAGCATCGTGCCAGGTGGAGCCGCTGTGGACGAGTGAGAAACTTCCGTTCACCCTCTTGACACTCTAAATGAGTGCGTACAAAGTTGTGACATGGGCCACCGCATTGACGGCGAACCAACGACGGTTCGACGCAGCGGCCCGACGCCTCTCCGGAGGCTTCGGAAGGCCCTCAGTGAGGGAGATCCTGATGGCCACCACATCCGACATCCACGTTCCCGGTGTGACGACGACCGCCAGCGGCAATCCTGACCGACCCTACGACGAGGTGGACCTGTCCTCGCGGGCGTTCTGCTCATACAACAGCGACGAGCGGGAGAAGAGCTTCGCCATCCTGCGCGAGCGAGGGACGATCAGCTGGCACCCCCCCTTCGAGGAGCAGCTCATCGAGGACCCGCACGACTACGGTTTCTGGGCGATCACCACCTATGACGACCTGGTCGAGGTCACCAGGCGCCACGACGACTTCGTGTCCGCGCCGGGCGTGCTCATGGAGAACCTGCCGCCCGAGTTCGTCGAGTCGGGCCAGTCGCTGTTGGGTATGGATCCGCCCCGGCATACGTTGATGCGCCGACTCGTCGCGGCGGCGTTCACCCCGAAACAGATGACCCGGATCAACGACATGATCCGCACCAACGCCAAGGGCGCGGTGGACAACCTGCTGGCCAAGGCCGAGGCCAACGGCGGCGAGACGGACTTCGTCGAGGAGTGCGCGGGGCTGATGCCCATGAACAACATCAACGACATGATGGACGTGCCCGAGACCGAACGGAGGCGCGCGGCCCACGAGATGAAGGTCGCGGTGTCCTGGAACGACCCCGACGTCGTCGGCGACACCAAGGAACAGGTCTTCGGCGCACTGTTCCAGGCCATCACCTACTGTCACGGCCTGGCCAGCACGTTGGCCGCGGAGCGGCGCGAGCGCCCCGGGAAGGACCTGATCTCCACACTCGCCGCGGCCGAGGTCGACGGCCAGCGGCTGACCGAGCACGAGATCGGGTCGTTCTTCACCCTGCTCACCGTGGCGGGTAACGACACCACCCGCCAGTCCACCAGCCACGCGCTGAAGGCCCTGACCGATCATCCCGAACAGCGGGCCTGGCTGTTGGAAGACCTCGAGGCAAGGATGCCCGGCGCGGTCGAGGAGTTCGTCCGCTGGGCCACCCCGGTCACCACCTTCCGCCGCACCGCGGCCCGCGACCTCGACTTCCGCGGCCAGCGGATAACCAAGGGCGACAAGGTGGTGATGTTCTACGCCTCGGCCAACCGTGACGGCCGCCGGATCGAGCGGCCCAACCAGCTCGACCTGTCGCGCAACCCCAACCCACACATCACCTTCGGCGGCGGCGGCATCCACCACTGCCTGGGCAACCAGCTGGCCCGCACCCAACTTCGGGCGCTGCTCACCGAGCTGCTCACCCGGGCACCGCGGATCCGGTCCGGAGAGCCGACGATGACTCCCAGCAACCTGCTGCACATCGTCAAGGCCCTCCCCTGCACCCCGGAGCCCGGCTGAGCGATCAGCGCGGAACCCAGGCCGCGGCGGACGGTCAGAAGGCCGTCCGGTACATCGGCGGCAGATTCGTCGGTTCGACGGCGGCCAGCACTGCGGTGATCACTTCGCGTTGGTAGCGCGCCGACCCCAACGCCGCCCGGCTGACCCAGGCCCGCTTGTAGTAGACGTGTGTGGGCCGGGCCCAGGTCATGCCGATCCCGCCGTGCACCTGGATGGCCAACCGGCCCGCCTCGACCGCGTTCTCGGTCGCGGAAGCCTTCGCCTGTGCGGCCGCCATCAGCGCTTCCGGGGCGTCCCAGGCGACCATCCAGGCGGCCATCCGGGCCAGCGAACGAGCGTTCTCGACCAGCAGATAGATGTTCGAGCAGTGGTGCGCGACCGCCTGGTAGGAGCCGATCACCTGGCCG
>JAJDEB010000022.1 GCA_029260015.1 Phycisphaerae bacterium
CGAATCAAGCTGCTGCTCTGGGATCGAAGCGGGTTCTGGGTGTTTGCCAAGCGCCTGGAGCAAGGGACCTTCGCGTGGCCGGAGCGAGTCGGCCAGGTGGACCGCATCACGATGAAGGAACTGCTGTGCATCCTCGAAGGCATTGACCTTCGGGACACGAGAGCGCGCAAGCGCATGTCGCGCGTTCCCGCGTGAGGATTGTTTGCTTTCCTATGTCGGAACGTCGTGGACAATTCATTCATGGCGCGCGCAGTCGAACTCCCCAAGAGTCTGGAAGAAGCGCACGCGCTGATCCTTGAGCTTGATGCCACAAACAAGGAACAGGTGGCATTCATCGACGAGCTTGACGCGATCAAGCGTGAGCAGGCCGCATTCATCGAGGAACTGCGAAGCGAGAACGCCGAACTCAAGCACCGCCTGGATCTGCACAGCAAGCGGCTGTTCGGCAAGAGCAGTGAGCATCTAGACGATGCGCAACTGCAACTGGCGTTCGAGGCCCTGGAGGCGGAGAGCCCGGAGAGCGACGCGGGCGATGAGACGCAGGTGCCCGCGCACACGCGCCGGCGCCGCAAGGGCCACGGCCGCGCGAAGTTCTCCGACAAGATCCCGCGCGAGCGCCGGGAAGTCGATCTGGAGGACACCGACTGCCCCTGTTGCCACAAGCCGATGAAACGCATTGGCGAAGAGACCTCGGAGCAGTTGGACTACCAGCCGGCCACGCTTCGCGTGATCGAGACGGTACGACCCAAGTACGCCTGCGGCGCGTGCAAGGAAGGCGTACATGTAGCGCCCGCGCCGGCAGGACCGATTGCCAAGGGCAAGGCCTTAGCCAGCACCTTGGCGCATGTGGCCGTATCTAAGTACGCCGACCACCTGCCGTTGAACCGGCAGGTGTGGATCCTGGGACGGCAAGGCGTGTCATTGAGCAAGCAGACGCTTTGCGGATGGATTCGGCAAGTGAGCGGGATCTTGGAGCCCGTAGAGCGTGCTATGTGGGACTCGGTGCTTGCATCAAATGTGCTGTTGGCCGACGAGACGCCGGTGAAGGTTCTGGTTCCGGGAAGAAAGCAAGCCAAGCGCGGCTACCTCTGGGCGTATGTGGGCGATCGGAACGAAGTGGTATTCGACTTCTCCATGGGTCGGGGCAGCGAGGTGCCGATCAAGGCCCTGTCCGGCTTCGATCACGGCGTGCTGATGGCCGACGCGTACGCGGGCTACAACCGCTTGGTGCGTGAGAGTTCCCACGTGGCGCGCGCCGCGTGCTGGGCGCATGCCCGGCGGTACTTCTTCGATGCGAAGGAGCACGACCCGAGTCATGCGCTTCCAGTGTTGGCACTGATCGGCCAGCTGTATGACGTGGAGCGTACCGTGACCGACGCCACGAGTTCACCCGGCCAACGCGCAGCCTTCGCGTACGTGAAGCGCCAGGAACTGAGCAAGGCCATCGTAGGGCGCATTCACGACCGGCTGCTGCAGGACCAGGGCCAGGCGCTGCCGAAGAGTCCGATGGGCAGAGCCGTGCGTTACGCGCTCGCACAATGGAGCGAACTCACGCGCTTCCTCGAAGACGGCGAGATCCCGATCGACAACAACGCCGCCGAACGACAACTACGCACCGTTGCCGTGGGCCGCAACAACTGGACATTCTGCGGAAGCGAGGCCGGCGGCGCCTGGGCGGCGCGCTTCTATGGGCTGCTGAACACGTGCAAGCTGCAAGGCATCGACCCCTTCGCTTGGCTGCGCGACGTGCTCGAGCGCGTTGGCGATCACCCGGCCGAACGGATGCACGAACTGACGCCCAGGCACTGGGCCGCGACAAACGCCCTCTCCTGACCCGTACGGGACGCGCTACGCTGAAAGACAGGACCTGGGTTCACAGGACGCGTACTTTCCGCGAGCAGATCTGATCGCGACAGTTCAACGCCATTGAGCGTCACCGACGAATACGTTTCATCAACGACTCGCTCTTCGCCGTCGTCTATATGCACATGAATTCCTCGCTCTTGCGGCCGCTCGGCCGTCCACACGATTGCCGGTGTGGAAGCCCAGACGGTGTAGTCGCACCCGGCATGGTCGTCGAGATTCAGGCTACGCCTTGGCTCAATGAACTTGCCGGCGTACGAATACTGGTCGTGAACCGGCATCAGCGGATTCGAGATGATTTTCTCTCGACTCCACGTGCTATCACGACCGCAGTTTCCACAAAAGTGCTTTCTGTGCGGGACTCGCGCGAAGTCGCCGAGGTCCAAATGCGGATACTTGCAGTAGGAACAACTGATGCACTCCATCTTGCGCCCATCTTCGAGTGCCTGAACGAACTCAAACGCCGCCGGCGGCGTGATATTGACGCGCGTGATGTCTTGAGCGCCATACAGATTCTCATTATCGCTGTAGAGGATAGCGATTGCGTCATAGTCTCCGTCAACGACCTTTTTCTTCCCCTCGCCTTGGCGAACATGAACATGGATCTTGGGTCGGCTCTCTGAGATCGGCCTCGTCGAGATTGCGGCTGGCATGGAGCACCAGACTCCCACTGACGAGAAGTCGGCGAGGCGGATTTCAAACGGTTCCAGGACATAGTTCAGCAACTGATCGTGGCTAGCGCAAACGAAGCTGCCCGACTGTTCGAAGGCTTGGAAATCTGCCTTTGTGCCCCAGTGCGCCTGATGAGTTCTGCACCACCAGCGTTCCGCACCGTGTCGGAACTTCCCTGCTGCAACAATGTTGCACGGCACGCGCGCATCGCTACCGGAGCGTGCCGGAAAACTCCCCAAAATGGACTGCGTAAACACCGCGATGTTCCCGACGGTCCGCCCGTATGACCAGCAGATCGCGCTGGCCTCACTCATCTCGTTTCCAGCTTCATGCGTTACGGGCTCTTCGATTCCGATCTTCCTTATGAAGACCTTTCTGGCGTCTTGGCCCGCGACATTCTCCCATTCACATGCCCAAAGTTCGATTTCGCCTGCGCTGTTGATCTTGCGTTCTATGAACATCGTATCGACCTTACCAGTGGCCCCGGGCAAGTCCAGAGCCGCGGATCCGAGCGCGCGTGAGCAGGGCAGCTTGCGGACTTGCGGTCGCTTGGCCCCGCCCCGCGCCGGCTGTAAGTTACGAGGCTAGGCTCGTGGAGTGTTGCGATGGAACCCGAGATTCGAAGAGAGTTGCGCAAGTACGCATGGTCCTACTTCGACCGCCATGCCGAGCAGCGAC
>JAJDEB010000023.1 GCA_029260015.1 Phycisphaerae bacterium
TGCCTCCCGTCAAGTCGTCAGCATCATCAACACCATTGCTGTTGCAATCGGGCGGGCCGGCAACTTCGCAGACACCGACATCGTCAAGCAATATGCCTTCCTGAAACTCATCGACGATAATCACAAATCGAATGTCGATGACGGTGTTTATTGCGGCAGGCGGAAGCGGTAATTCTTCAACGGTTGTGATGGTGTTCGTCAAATCGAATTCGCCGAGTTGTTCCCAAACACCACCACTCAAACGCCAGTCCACTTGGAGCACATCCGTCGCTTCGGCATTACCATTTCGAGCTTGCCATACGAATGTAAGAGCCGGATCGGTGAGGCTCGAAGTATCAATGTTCGATTGCGTCAAGCTCGCGGGGGCAACACCTGTGCCCACCACATCAACAAAGCTGAACACATCAAAAGAAGTGATTAGAATCTCTGGCGCGAGCGATTCCACTTCAACCCACCCAAAGCCCACGGTCGTACTGTCTGGTCGCTGGAAGTCGTCGAAGAATGCGCACTGTGCGAGCGTTGGTGCGGCTGGCAGTAAGAGCAAAAGGACGACAATCGGCAGTGACACCTGCAATCTCACGAACATAGTTCAACCCCATTCCCTGAAATGAATCCAGCGTTTCCTGGGCAGGAGTTTCGTCGGCCTTTTGTTTGAAAGCAAGCGATGGTGAATAGCAGTACGAACAGTCATTCATTTGCGGATAGCATGCGGAGACGCCTGATGGATCCTTGCGCCTTCCAAGATCCAAATCTATATTGAATGGATGGGGATTGGCCGTAGGTCAGAATCGTGATGCGATCGCCGCACCGCATTCACGAAGTCGCACCGACGTATTCTGCCCCAATAATAAATAGATCGGCGTGAATGCGATTGACTCTTCGCACAGTCGCACTTTGTTTGGACGGTGGCCTGGCATCTCGATTGGGAATCAACGTTTCGATGTCCATTCCCTCCATGGGCGCATGTCCGCTGCGCGCCAGAAACGCCAATCCGCACGAGGACGATTCGACCATCAATCCGCGATGTGTTTCGGAAACCAACGGAGAATTCCAGTAGATGGATGCACGACGAGAATCACGATTTGCACCGCGCTTCTCGCGAACGTTTTCCCGATTCATTCTGCTTCCCCTGCTTCAATTCCGCCCTTGAATTCACCGGCTACGATCACATCGCGACTGGAGATTTCATCTATACGAACAACTTCAAGTTCACGCGACCACGGGCGTCCATGAATTCTAAGATTCAGGAATGATCCAAGTTTCGGGGCCGTGTCACGGTACGTCATCAGTGCGGCACCGCTATCGGAGAACTCAACAATCCGGCAGCGACCCGTCTCACCATTGTCGTCGCCAACCCATGTCACCCACGATTTGATGAAACTGCGCAGTCCCTGGCGGCGGCCTGGTCCTCCGCGCCGTTGTGACCGTCGTTCAATTGGCATGCTGACTCTCCTAAGATTCGATCTCGGCGACAAATTTAAACGCACTCGCAGTTTCGCTTTCGATTCGCCGCACGATTGCCGTTCTGCAACCCAGTTTTTCACTCATTTCGGGCGAAACACGAATCCGTGACCCCGGTTTCGGTTTACTGCATTTCTCGACATAGATGAGAAGCCCATCAAGCGAACGCTGCTTGACCAATCCTTTGTGCGTGCTCTGGCCTCGGTTGAATCGCCAATGAATCAACTTGTTGGTTGACCATCGGGCTGATGTGCGACGATCCAAATCACCGCGATACATTTTTCTTCTATCTTCAGGCACGTTTTGAAGCGCTCCGACATGTCTGCATAGTTAACTCTAGTCACAGTTTTTCGACACGTACGCAAAGGACAATTCACGAATAACTCAGCGCGGACCCTCCCTGAACTCTGTCCCAAAAATGATTGGATTCTCCCGTTTCAATGGTGCGTCTTATCTGCCCGTGGCTTTTGAGACGTATAGGCGTGTAGTGCCAGTTCATGGCACTAAATTGCACGGCGCAGAGCGCGTCGCGGAGGACACACGGTTATCGCCCGCTGAATCGAAGCGACCTCGGCATGACTAACAGTTGGATTGGCAGAAAACTGATCAGCAGAGAACGGCGGCGGACTCGTTGACCACGGCGTCAACAACCATCGGATCGAATTGCTTTCCACGATGGCGTTTGAGTTCTCGAAGGGCAGATTCCGGCGAACACGCCGATTGGTAAGGTCGTCCAGAAGTCATCGTAACAAACGCGTCGGCGACGTTCAGAATTCGTGCCCCCAACGGAATGTCGTCAAACGTTTCTTCGCAGGTTTCGTCGAACCGGTCATGGTGGTGTTGAACAAACTTGGCTGCTATGGCGTCATCGCAAAGATGTTTCGTAATCTCGGCACCATCCATTGCGTGGCGGGACACAAGAAATGTTTCATCGTCGCTCAGTCGCGACGGTTTGGCGAGAATTCGCTCGGGTATGTACATCTTCCCCAGGTCATGACACAAACCGGAGAACCGCAAGCGCTCGACATCCTCGTCGAGCATTCCCAACCTCTCGCCAATCTGTGAGGCCATTTGGCTAACTCTCTCAGAATGGTCGGTCAAGTGATCTCGTTGAGTCGGCCCCAAGCGAGAATCAATCTGTCCAAGCGCGGTATCAAGCCGATGAGTCGGATTTCCCGATTGGATGCCCGCTGCAATCAGGTCGAACCAAACCATCTCGGATGTGCAGACTTGATTACGTCCTCGGCGCTTGGCAAGATATAAGGCCTCGTCCGCCTGCGTGATCGTGTCACTTCCCAGATACTTTGAACGCACCGAAGCAACGCCAAAACTTGCCTTAATTGCTACCGTTTCTCCGTTCTCATCGAGCGAAATACCAGCAATGTCAACACGAAGTTTTTCTGCCCACCGTACCGAGTTCTCCAGCATCTTGCCGGGACGAATGACCAGAAACTCTTCGCCGCCATAACGGATCCCTGCATCGGGTCTTGATAGACTCGATCGTATCAGATTGGCGACCGCACAAATCGCCCGATCTCCACAGGCGTGACCATATCGATCGTTGATCTGCTTGAAGTGGTCGATGTCCATCATCACCAGCGACGTTTCACCTCGCCGATCAAATGTTCCGCGACCATTGCCTTTGATCAGATGATCTAGGGCGCGACGGTTGGCCAATCCGGTCAGATGATCGCGCTGGGCCATTTCAACCAGGCGCTTTTCGCGCCGCCGGGCCCGTCGGCGTTCACGATTTTGTTGATTGTGTTTCTCAAGAACGATCTCAATTCGATTCCACAGGTGTTCGCCACTGATTGCATCGTCCTTGTGGATGAAATCGACGCTGCCACTTCGCATGCTTTGAATCACAATTTCCTGTTCGTCGCATCCCGATATAACAATCGCGGGAAAGTTGCGATTCAGACTTCGCTGCAATTCAATCAGTTCATCTGCTTGGCAGTCGGAGAGGTGAAAGTCTATCAACACGCAGTCGAATTCGTTCTGGTTGATCGCAGCTGCAAACTCGGATTTGCAGCTTGCCGTGACCAGTTGAACGTTCGGCCGACCGTCGCACAAGATGCGCGTCAACAAGTGCTGATGCCCTGGATCGTCTTCAACCAATAGGATTCGGATTGCTTGCATAAGCCATTTGCTCTTATGTCAGACGAGAGTCACTCTCACTCATTGATAAACATCGGCGAAGAAGTGATCGTGATTAACGTACAAACGGAAATCATGTTGGTATTAGTGCAAACGAAACGTCGACTGTTGGTCCGGAATTGATCGTTTATACAAGTCGAAGAACAGGACGCGGACACAGTGAGAATCAATCGTCCAAACCACGTCGTTCAAGACGACCGATTCAATTCGGACTCACATGGCTATTCATGGCGCCGCACGTGAAAGGAACCGATGCGATGTTGAGCCAATAGTCACCGACCTGTTGGATGGTGTCCATAAAATCGGCGACACCGTCGGGTTTGGAGATGAACGTATTGCAGCCAAGTTCATAGCACTCGCAAACATCCGACTCCATTGACGAAGTCGTCAGCACCACGATTGGCGTCAACTTCAGGCCTTTCTGGCGACGAACGAATTGGATAATCTCGCGTCCGTCGCATTTGGATAGATTCAGATCGACGATGATCAGACTCGGCGGTGGATACACTTCAGGCTCTGAACCACTGCCGGCCATCTTGAGATAGTGGAATGCAGCATCACCATCGGAAAGGATGATGAGTTCAAAAAACTCACATCGTTCCTCAAGCCCCCGGCGAATGAGTTCTTGATCACCAGCATCGTCCTCAACCAGCAGGACAACTTCTCTTCGATTCTCCGACCAATTCAATTCTTACCTTTCCAACTCGTCCCCTAAGGTGAACTTGAAATGGGCTCCTGCCCCAGGCGACGATTCAACCCAAATATTGCCACAATGTCGTTGAACTATTTTTCGGCAAATTGCCAGTCCGATTCCTGCCCCGGGAGCAGACTTTTGACTCGCAAGCCGCTTAAAGGGCCCGAAAATCCGCCGGTTATATCGCGGATTGATCCCGACCCCGTTATCGCGAACGCCAAACACCCAGCCGTCAGCTTGATGCGCTGTAACGTGAATCTGCGGCTGGACACCGGGACTTGAGAATTTCAGGGCATTGTCGATCAGATTCATGAACAGGCAGGCTATCATCTGCGCGTTGCCGTTCACATGGGGCAACTCGTCTGAAGTGATGACAGCGTTTTTCGCATCAATCTTGTCCTTGAGTATTTCTTGAGCACGAACGACACATTCGCTCAAATTCACGCGCTCGTCGAGGCGTTGATTTCGTCCGCATCTCGCCAAGATCAGTAAGCCTTCGATCAGCTTCTGCATCCTCATGGCACCATCGATGACGTACTCAAGATCAAGCTGCGCCCTCTCGGGAAGTTCGCCGGGAATGTCTTTGGGTAAGAGCTGACTGAACGCAGAAATCTTTCTCAAAGGTTCGCGCAAGTCATGACTGGCGGCATAGGTAAACTCGTCAAGGTCTTCGATCGCACGTCGCAACCGCAATTGAGTTCGCTCGACCTGTGCCTCACTGCGACGCAGCGCGGTCAAGTCATGGAACGTCATTAAAACAATCGGACCGTCCGTGGTATCGAGGGCGCTGATGTGGGCTTCTACAGGGACGGTGCTTCCGTCGGCTTTGACCACAAGAGCATCACTTCTTGTTCGACGTTGGTCACCCGGTTTGAGGACCGCCAATGGGTTTTCCATATCATGCATGTCATCGCCGCAACGAATCAATTCTTCAATTCGAGAACCTTCCAATTCGTCAATCGAACGTTCCATCAGTTTTGAAAGTTCGCCGTTGGCCAGCACGATTGCGCCTTGATGCACGAAGGCCGCTGCAATCTGGGCGTTCTTCACAAACTCAGAAAATTGCTTGTCGGACCGCTTCTGCTCAGTCAGATCACGAGCAACGTTGCAAACGCGATCTGGAAGGCCGTCACCACCGCTAAACGCATGAATGCGATGTTCGATCCACCTAATGTCGCCATCGCTGCGTACGATTCGATATCGCATGCTTGTTTGCCCGCCAGAAAATGCGTTTTGGCCAGACTGCCAAGTGCGTTCCCGGTCTTCCTCGTGAACAATACTTCGCCATAGGCCGGGATCTTGCTCCAGATCCTTACGCGAAATCCCCCAAATCCGATTGAATGACGGATTGACATGCTCGAGTACCCGTGTGCCATCGGGTTGCTCATCACCTGAAGACGTGATCCAAACGGCATCTGAAATCGAATCCAACAACTGCCACTGGTTTTCCGCACCGATCTGAAAAGCCGCCTCCATTCGCTTGATCGTGTCTATGCTCTCAAGCCGCAGGCTCACGCCGTTGGAACCGTCGTGTGTCGTCTGGCAAGGACACAGTTGCAAGACATACGCCGCGCCGTCGGACCCAAACACTTCATGTTCAACGGGGCGCTGTGTGTTGAGGACAGATTGAACATCTTTGAAAGCCTTGGGCCAGGAAAATCGCTTGGGTATCTCTTCGACGGGCCGTCCAATGTCCAACTCGCGAATGCTGAATAAATTGGTTATCGCTGGCGTGAAACTGCGTACGCGTTGCTGCTCGTCCAGGAACATCACGGCGATGCCCGTGCTTGTCACCAACTCATCAAAATCATGTGACAACTGCATGAGCTGCGATGATTTCGCCCGGTGCTCAGACTCAACACTGGAAAGTTCCTCACTCACCGCCTGCAATTCCTGTTGGACATGAATCAATTCGTCGGAGTGACGCTGTAACTCATGTTCCACCGAAATTCGTTTCTGGACCTCAAATTCCAGACTTTCCAGAGTAGCATCGCGTTCTCCTGAAGCCCTGCGCAATTCGCTCTCAACTTCATCGAGACGGCGATTGGGCGAGTTGCTCGCGTCATCGCAAGATGCAGCCGCATCAAATTCCATGGAAGGGTCGACCTGCGTCGCCGAAGCCAAACCAAGGAAGTAGTAGGAATCGGCACCAATTTGCCCACCAAGCCGCCTGACTGTCACTCGGAACCATTCACGCTTACCGTCAATATCGCACACGGCGGTCTTTTGAAGATTTGCTTGCTCATCTGAATCTCTGCAATCAATCGCAGACGAGATAAGCCCACACAATCCGGGATGAACAAGATCAACCAAATTCAGAGAGATCCGACCATTCAGAGTGGCTAGGTACTGTGATGAGTCGCCAATCGAATGGACCAATTCTGAACGCCTGTTGATCAGAAATCCGGATTCAACGTATGCTCCAAGAAGTTCATCGTAGATTCCGAGGAGGTTGCGGAAATGAGTTGTCTCTATACCAGAATGCTTCTGCGTCCTCGACGGCATGCGGGCAGCGAATCCGGGGACCTGGCTGGCCATCGAAATCCCCTCAGCTTCGATTCGGCGACAGATCGTTGGTGTCTGCGGTTCCGATTCAAACAGAGCCTCAGGGGGGATCGTGCTTTCGCCTTCACCCACGACAAGGTGCCCGCCGGAACTCAGTGCGTAATGAAATTTTTGGAGCACCAACTCGCAGGCGGCAGGCGCCAACATCGAAAGCAATCCGCGGCATAGCACGAGATCCAGTCGCAAAAACGGTGCCTCGTACAAAACGTCCTGGTGCGAGATCACCATCATCTTGCGCCGATCACCGGCGACGCGCCGCATCCCGTTTCCGTCACTGTCGAAATACCGATCAATCGTTTCGGGTTCCAGATCGACTAAGGCGCGTTCTGAATACGTCGCAACGACCGCGTCGCGTACCGACTGAGAATGTCGATCAGTCGCAATAATTTTCAGTTCGCCATCAAACTTGTTTTCCTTTGCGGCATCACTCAGGCACATCGCTATCGAATACGCTTCTTCGCCCGATGCACAGCCAACCACCCAAACGCGGACGGGTTGATTTCTTGGTCGCTTATGGAACAACTCTGCAACCAGGTGGTCGGGCAGGATTGCAGCCGCGCTTTTCGGAGCTACAAACCGCGGAGTCCCAATCATCACCGCACGATGAAGTGATTCCATCGCCGCATCGTCATTGGACAGACGTGCCGCCCACGTTTCATCACCCGGCGTTACCGCCAACGATTGATAAGCAAGCCAATTTGCGACTCTGTTGCGGAGTACGTCTCGCCGGTAACAATCAAAACCGATTTCAAAATGGTTGCAGAATAATCCGAGGACGACTTCGATGCTCGTCTCAACTTCTTTCCTCGAAGAGTCAGCCCGCGCTTCGATCATGTCAGGCAATCGCCCGAGAGCATCGGTAAATCGCACACCCGGATTTCCCGCGGCTGTTACTGACGCGGCTGTGGTGCTTGTTCGCCCTTCGGACATACCGTTTGACGAGTCGCCCTTCGGAGCATCGACTTCACAGCGCTTCGAATTGCTTTTATTGGCTTGCGCACACATCGACTTGGCTGCTCCAGCAAACAAAACTGTACCGTCCCGAACTCTAAATCACGGTCTATTCAAGAATCCCGATTCCAAGCTGACAAACCAGTTTCGAGTGCGGGCGAAGCTACATAGGGATCAAGTATCATCTACACCCAAGACTCTTAACAATGATGTCTGTTCTATCGGGATTGGTGAGAGTCGATCTTTGGTGCGTGGACCACCGACAGTTAGCGAGCCCTGGGGCTTCACTTGATTTGCACCATCCAATCATTGGTGTCGGGCAACGGCAGGTTGCTTTATGAGACGACTTGAGACGATAGTCCATGCGAAATGAAACTGTTCAAGACGAATCGACGGGCCAAAAATGAACTCGTATTTCGCAATAATATTTCTGTCTCAGTTGCATGAACAACCCAATAGAAAACGATTCCAATTTTGATTCGCCATTTTCTCTTCGAGAGCATTCCTCTCGTGAATACGAGCAACGCCGAGCCCCGAGTTCTACATACTGAGGGACTGGTTGTGGGTAAAGTACCCCCAATGCAAAAGCGCAATCAGTAGTTGGCTCCGCACATCGTGAATTAATTCAGATTCATAAAGTGCGCGTTGGGACGACGATGATTTGTATGCGGGTAAAGGAAAAACGCTATCAAACGCTCGATCGGAACGACATTCTACATAGACCAACGGTGTACGGTATTTGAACTGAAACGTTGTGCGCAAAAGTCGCGCTGTGAACAGTGCATTGTTGAATCAAATTTAAGAAAGCCCTGCGTTTTGCTGTTTTCAGATTGTCGATTAACCATTAATCTCTAGCTTGGCTGGCTCTTCAACGTGTGTGGTTTGCAACTTTGGGTTTCGTAAGCAAATGCGTCAACAGCTCGTCAGGATGTCTTGCAGTGGTTTTGCTCAAGGCAGAATGAAGATAGACTGACATGTGCGTTGCTGGCCAGTGTCATGCCCAAAACGTATATCGAATTCGTATTCTTGCGCCGCGGGTTGGATGTCTATTATCGATCAGCCCAGTCGGGGCGGCGTGCGAGTTGAATACATTTCACTGTGATTCGATAACCCGCCAACAATCGGTCGGCGGGAATGGGGTCGTATGTGTTCGGACAATTTAATGCTGTCGAATCGACTATCTTTGGCAATGGTTGTATTGGTTTTGGCGACTGCCGTTGGTGTCGGAGCGCTTGCGTACCGTTCGATCACCGATACCACGATTCCGCTTGAACTGAATCGTCTTCAAATGCATGCCGATCAGCGTGCCAAAGATCTCGATGCATATGTCAGAGGCACACGCGCAGATACGCTGGCCACTGTCAATCTGCCGGCCATCACAGAGTTGGCTGAAGCGCACGCAAAGTCGTCGGACTCATCCGGAGGATCGACAAAAAGAGTATGGCGCGACCGCATCGCGCAATTCTTCGCTTCCCAAATGTCCGCCAAACCGACCTACCTGCAATTTCGTTTTATCAACGGAAGCGACGGTCAAGAAATCGTCAGAGTGGATCGGTCCGGGCCAGAAGGCGCGATCCGCATAGTCGTCGATGAAGAACTGCAGAATAAGAGCATGCGCGCCTACTTTGTTGAAGGTATGTCAACACGCGCAGGCGACGCATTTGTCTCCCCCATAGAGCTAAACAGAGAACATGGCGAGATTGAAGTACCGCATGTTCCCGTGTTAAGGGTGGCCGCTCCCGTATATCATGCAATCAATCCCGCCGAATCAACAGGCAAGCCTGAGGCGAGCAAGCCCATCGGTGTCGTGGTGATCAACGTCAACATGGCCCCGGCGCTGGAGTCGTTTCAGGCCATGTTGCATGACGGTTGCCAGCGATTCGTCGCCAACATGAATGGCGACTACATTGTCAACACTTTGAATCCGCGCGCAGTCTTCGCTTCGGAATTCGGACAACCCGCTTCCTGGCGTGACGATTTTCCGAATCTGGTTCCGACGGTCCAAGACAAAGCGCCACATGCACGGGTACTCCAAAACAAAGATGGCATCGCTTTCGGAGCTGCCATTGCGACCACCCAACTGGCGGGCGGGCCGAAAATCGTCGTGATTGACATCATCCCTCATGCGCGAATCGTTGATGCTGCCACATCAGCATTTCGTTCAAGTATGTTCGGTGCCATCTTGGCTGTAGGAATGGCCATCGTTGCAGCCGTCGTACTCGCGCGATCACTAACGCGACCGCTGACTCAAGTCACGCATGCTGTTGATGCGTTCGCAGCAGACAAAGACTTTGAACTTCCGGAAGATGCAAAGGGTGAAATAGGCGTCTTGGCTCAAGCATTTTCACAAATGGCGAAAACCCTCCGCAGCCAAACGGATTCGCTTCGCAACGAAATTCAAGCGCGACGGAAAACAGAAGCCGAACTGCAAGCCAAGACCGAGAGGGAACGCATGTTCCTTGCGGTGGTCCAATCATCCATCGATCCGATCATGACATCGAAGTTGGATGGAACGATCACAGCCTGGAACCCAGCCGCCGAAAATACGTTCGGTTATTCGGCTGAGGAGGCCATCGGTCAAAACCTTAGTATGCTGACTCCACCTGCCCGCTTGGAAGAGTTGGACGAAGTTTTCGCGTCAATCCTTGACGGTGAACCAGTCAATCAATACGAAACAGTTCGACTTCACAAGTCCGGCACGACTCTCGATGTCTCCGTTCAAGTCTCACCCCTGCTTTCAACAAACGGAGACGTCATTGGAATTTCAAAAATCATCCACGACATTTCCGCGCATAAGCGTGCGGAGGAAAACTTCCGGCAGGTCATCAGTTCAGCCCCAACAGGAATTTGCGTCGTTGATGAGCAAGGAAACATCCGTCTGGTCAATCCTGCGGTAGCTCATCTATTTGGTTATCATGGCGGCGAATTACTTGGCCAGCCCATCGAAAAGCTGATTCCGGCACGTTATCAGTCCGGCCACATTGCCCTCCGCGCCGGGTATACGCACTCGCCGGAAACTCGACCGATGGGTGAAGGTCGCGACTTACAGGCGCTTCGCAAAGATGGGACTGAGTTCGATGTGGAAGTCGGGTTGAGTCCGATTCGAGGCGGCAGCGGTGTCCAAATTCTCTGTTCGATCGTAGACGTTACCGAACGCAAGCGCGCACACCGAACGCTATCAGAATATGCATCGCAACTGGAACGCAGCAACGGTGATTTGCAGCAATTCGCATACGTCGTATCCCACGACCTCAAAGCCCCGCTTCGGGGAATTGCGTCGGTCGCAGATTGGCTTGCCAAAGACTTCGGCGATGTCGTTGATGATGACGCTCGAGAAAACATCGACCTCATGTTGGAGCGAATTCATCGCCTCGATCGGTTGATCGCAGGCATCCTGAGTTATTCGCGTGCCGGACAGAAATCCATGGAGCGCATCGCCATCGATACGGAGGAACTGATCCTCGGCATCGTGGATTCGATAGCACCACCGGATGATTTCGACATTCGGATTGAAGGTTCGCTTCCGATCGTCCTCTTCGACGAGACACAACTACAACAGGTTTTCCAGAATCTCCTCGTCAACGCCATTCAGCACATGGACAAGCCCGCGGGAAAAGTCGTGATTTCCTGTCGGAAAGGTGAGTCCGGTCATCAATTCAGCGTGGAAGACAATGGGCCCGGGATCCCTGAACAACACTTTGATCGAATCTTTGGATTGTTTCAAACGCTAACGCCCAAAGACGTATGCAAGTCGGCAGGTGCCGGGCTCGCCATCGTCAAACGCATCGTGGAACGCAACGAAGGGGAAGTACAAGTCACTTCGAATGTGGGCAGGGGAACGAAGTTCACATTCAGCGTTCCGAAGAAGTACATCGCAACCCATGAAAAGAACTCGGAGCATGTAAAATCGTGACAAAAGACATAGCCATTTTACTGATTGAGGATGATCTTGTTGACGTCAAGATTGTCAAACGCGCATTCAAGGAAAGCGGTGTCGTCAACCCGCTATTTGTTGTGTCAAACGGCGAAGAAGCCTTGAAGTTTCTGAAAAATGAAGCGCCGTATGAGGACGCTCTGAAGTTTCCCAGACCAGGAATGATTCTTTTGGATTTGAACCTGCCTGTGATGGGCGGTCTGACATTTCTTGAGAACTACAGGAAAGACCCAATACTGCAGTCCATTCCATCGGTTGTCTTGACCACTTCAGATGAAGAGCTCGACCGTGTGAATTCATATTCGATCGGAGTTGCCGGATACATCGTCAAACCAGTGGACTTTTCGCAGTTCGTCGATGCCGTCAAGAAGATCGATCTCTATTGGTCGCTCTGCGAACTTCCCAATGCCGGATAGGCGTTGCGGAGATTCGACAGCACTCTGATTAACCAGGGCAGGTAAAATTTCAAATGAACAACAACGAGCGATCAAAGAAATCGAAGCGTGAATCCAAAACCGATTCTGCTGGCGAAACGCCAAAGAGACAAAACGCGACAAATTCAAAACGCAAGATACATACGGCGGCCAACATTCGCGAACGAGACGCGGGCATCCAGACGTGCGAAGACTTACTAAACGCAAATCAAGAATTCAACGATCGATCAAAGGTCAAGCGAGTCCCTCCTGTCAAACGGGATTCTGACAATCAAGTGAATAAACAAACCGGCCCAGCAGCGGCATCAAGTGAATCATCACCCGAAGAGAATATCGAAGCCCCCTATCTGGTGTGCCTCGGCGCGTCTGCCGGTGGATTGGAAGCACTGGAAGCGTTCTTTTCTGCATTGCCCACCGACACAGGAGCAGCATTTATCACGGTCGTACACTTTTCTCCGGACTTCAAGAGCCAGATGCCAGAGTTGCTGCAGCGACATACGTCAATGGAAATCGAGGTCGCACGCGAAGGCACCGTACTCAGATCCAATAGGATATACATCATTCCGCCTGGCAAGAACATGGCCTATTACAAGGGCGAACTGACTCTGAAAGACCAGGATCGAACGCCCGGACACGCACTGAATTTGCCAATTGACATCTTCCTAAAGTCGCTGGCAACCGGACCGGCCCATCGGATGATTGCGGTCATTCTCTCGGGAACAGGAAGTGACGGTTCACATGGTATTCGCGACCTGAAAGACGCTGGCGGTATTGTTCTTGTGCAGAGTCCGGAGTCTTCAAAATTCGATGGAATGCCGCGCAGCGCGTTGGATTCAGGCATCGTCGACTCAAGCGACAATCCTCAAGAACTTGCCGCCAAAGTAGTACGCCTATTAGACAAGACGCCACAAGTCGAAATAGATTGCGAAGTCGATAACGAACAGATCGCGTCCGACGACTTGTCCGGTGTTCTCGAAACGTTGCGCGCCCATTTCAAACTCGACCTTGGTTATTTGCGCCCGACAATGTTGCGTCGCCGCGTGCGACGCCGAATGGCACTTCTGGGAATAACCAGCGTCTACAAGTATGTGAAGCGGTTGGAAGAAGACGTCGCTGAAGCCCGTTCGCTTCGTCAGGACACATTTATTGGCGTCACCAGTTTCTTTCGAGACAAGGAATCATTCGAGCGTCTGCAGCGACACTTGGCTTCCGAGCTGCTTTCCAATACATCTGATGGACAGTTTCGGATATGGGTTCCGGCATGCGCCACAGGCGAAGAAGTCTATTCCTTGGCGATCACTACCCTTGAGGCCATGGAAGCCTCAAACGTCAAACGAGAACTCAAGATCTTTGCCACCGACATCGATGAAGAATCACTTGCCCGTGCCAGCAAAGCCGTTTATCCAACGTCTGGAATATCCGAAATCGGTCCGGTGCGGTTGGCGAAATACTTCATTCACAACGGCGACACCATCACCATAAGACCATCGATTCGCGAATTGGTCATCTGCGCTCAGCACAATCTGGTTAAAGACCCGCCCTTTACCAAGATCGATCTCGTCAGTTGCAGAAACTTTTTGATTTATCTCGAACAACCAGCTCAGGAAAACGTGCTGTCAGCGCTTCATTTTTCCCTGAAACCAGGGGGAACCGTCTTTCTTGGCTCCGCCGAAGCAATGGGGCGATTGGGCAACGAATTTGAAGATATCGACAGCAAACACAAGCTGTTTCGAAAGTCCCGAAACGTCACGCTACCCGCGATGCGAAGGCGCGCAGGAATGCGCGATCCGATCATCGCAGCATCGCGCGCAACGCTGTCGCCAACCGACCGCAATCGTGATGCGTCGCTCCGCCAGATCATCGATTCCATCATTGAAAAAGACGGCAAGTCGGCTGCGGTAGTAGGTATTGATGGCAACGTGATAGAAATCCTCGGTGATCCGTTGGAGATCTTCCAGCTACCCAAAGGAAAACTCACGACTGACATCATGCGAATGGTCAGCGACGAAGTGACTGCCGCCCTCACAACCGGGATGCAGAAACTTCGACGGGACGACAACAAAGTGCAGTATGTGATCCGCCTCAAGAGCCAACCGTCCAAGCGCGTCACCATCAAGATGTCGCGATTGCCTGCGATCAACAACATTGCAGAACGAATCATCATCGTCGTGGAGCCCAGCCCCACTCACGATGCTGCCCAATTACCTGATCGAGCGTCGATCGACAAAGACACATCGCTCCGCATGAAGGAATTGCATCTCGAACTTCAACAAACGCGCGAAAGCCTGCAGGCGACGATCGAAGAATTGCAGTCTTCCAACGAAGAACAGCAATCGACCAATGAAGAATTGGTAGCCTCAAACGAAGAATTTCAGAGCACCAACGAGGAACTTCAATCCGTCAACGAAGAGTTGTATACGATCAACGTCGAGTATCAGAACAAGATACAAGAACTCGCCGTGCTAGCCGCCGACCTCGACAACCTCCTTCGCAATATCGATCTTGGAACATTGTTTATTGATAGTGACCTTCGAATTCGCAAATTCACCCCTGCCACTGATCAGGTCATCAAACTTCTGGAACACGATGTCGGCCGATCCATTGAAGATTTTGCGCATAGCCTCGGTACAGAGTTTCTGTCAGACGTCAAAGAGGTCATCAAGTCCGGCAAGACCGTCGAACGGGATTTGCGAGGACACCGCGGAAATTGGCTCATGGTACGCATCCTGCCCTACTTGGCCCATTCCGGAAAACAAGACGGAGCGGTGGTTACGTTTGTTGAAGTCACACCGATTAAGAACGCTCAAGAAATGACCAGGATGGCCAACGACCAACTGTCATTTGCGAACCTTGAACTAACCAGACAGCGTGAGGAATTGGAAGACCTGTTCTCAATCGTCGCCCACGATTTGAAACGCCCGGTAGCCGCCCTCGACGGATTGTTGAAACTCGTTAACGTCGCGCCAAATGAACAAGATGCCAGTTCCGAAGACGAGTTTCTGTCCAAGGCCCTAAACGAATGCGGAAGAATGAAGCGCATGCTGGTTGACCTTGCGTATGTCTCAGGCCTCACGCGTCGTGAAGCAACACGCGAAGTAGTGGAACTCCAAGAATGGCTGGACGAATTGGTTGATCGGTTCCGCGCGGATGCCGAATCCAAAGGCGTCCGAATCAACTGCATCTGCGATGACGGCCGCGTCGAGATTGGTCGGGCATTTATTGAGGAAGCTTTTGTCAATTTGATGGAAAACGCACTCAAATATGGCACCTCCAACAAGAACCCGCGCATCGACATCACTTGCCTGATCAACGAAGGCACTCTCGAAATCTCCGTACGAGACAATGGAAAAGGTATCGCCCCGGAAAACCATCAGAAAGTATTCGAGCCATTTAGAAGGTTGGATCCGGACTCTACCGAAGGGTCTGGGATAGGTCTGGTCGCAGCCCGTCGGCTCATCACGCGCGATGGCGGTTCCCTTTCACTCCAATCTGCCACAGGAGAGGGGGCAAGGTTTGTCGCCCACATCCCGATTGACCGCAGCAAGTCTAAAAAGCTGACGATGCCAAACAAGCCTCGGGTCTTATTGGTTGAAGACGATACGCTGGACGCCAAAAAGGTTCAGCGTCATCTCGGCGACATTTACACAACCACACGCGTCAACGACCTTGCAGAAGCCGAATCGCGACTGAGCACCGAATTCTATGACTTGGTCATCCTCGATTTGTCGCTGCCAGACGGCCATGGACTTCAACTTGTCCAACGCATGCGGACTGTTCTGGGCTCCCAGATCCCCATCATTGTAGTGACGGGCCAAGGAGACGGAATTACACCCAAGTCGATCAGCGCGACGATCGCAGGCTTCTTGTCCAAGATCGACCTGAAAAAGGAATCGCTACTTGAGACTGTAGGCAGGGCAATTAGCGAATCAAATGAAACCCGGGCGTTCGTTGGGGCCGCAACATAAGAACGCAATATCGGAATATGCGACGCCAAATATTATTCCGAATCAAAAATTGCGAGGTAAAGTAATGAATCGACTGCTAAGAATCTTGCTGGCTGATGATGACGAAGCGTTTACGCTGCTCGTCGAGCGAGCCGTGCAGGACCAGCCCGACGTCGCATCACTGTGCGAATTGCATTGTGTGAGCGACGGTACGGAAGCCGTCGACTACGTACTGGGGCGCGGAAACTACGCCGATCGAATTCAATTCCCGGTGCCCGACTTCGTTCTGCTGGATCAGCGCATGCGACAGATGGACGGTTGTGAAGCGCTGATTGAGATACGCAAGAACAAATCGAGCCAAGCTCTGCCCGTGTGTATCTACAGCACATCAACGCAGCAAAAACTCTATGACCTTTGCTATGCGAACGGTGCGACGTTCTGCATCGCCAAGCCCCTGGAGTACGAAACGCTTGGCAACAAACTGCGACTGATCGTAGAATTCGCAACTTCAGTCCTGGAGCTGCCGCACAACAACTGATGCCTCGCCAATCGGGGAAACGGAACACGGGTAGAATTTCTCATCGAAAGCGTTGTCGACCTTGACAGCGAGATCAAACAGAAGGTTCGGGCGATTGTCGCCGGATCTTGATTCTTGAATCACGTCAGCACACTGTGCCAGAATCCTGGTTTTGACCCACCACAAAGGTCGCCATATGATCAAGAATTAAGCTTTTCCGAACCACTGATCACATGTTCGGTCGCCAATTAAGTTTTGCCTTAGTTGGTTTTCAGGGCGTGTTCAATCGTGTTGCTAATGTTGTTATTGGGCGCGGCGACATGAGCGGCACGCTGTTGGCTGACTGGAACTGCGCGATTACACACGCGTCAACTTGCTAGCTCAATTTCTCTAGAAGGAGAACATCATGCTTTCTTGGGCACTTACGTTTTTCGTGATTGCAATCGTGGCAGCCGTTCTTGGTTTTGGTGGTATTGCAGGAACTGCAGCTGGTATCGCGAAGATTTTTTTCTTCGTATTCCTCGTACTTTTCATCATCGCAGCGATAAGCCGCGCCATGAAAGGCAAGTCACCCTAATCAATCGCATGAGCGTCGGATTCGGTTGGCGATTAGAGATGGCAGGTAGAGAGAGCCCCTTAGCGCGAGTTGCCTTGCAATTGGGATGTGGGGTTCCCAGTGATTCAGCCGCGCTATAGTTTGATTCAATGATTGACGATCAAAGTAGGGGCGCTGCCATACGGGCAGCGCCCTCGATTATTTTTACGCGATTCCCACGTTTGGCCCATTCCTGCGGACATTTCTTGTCGGCTTCCTTGAAGTAATGTTCGCACAGTGCCTGAAGTTTATGGATCGCAGTCGAGTCAAACAGCAGCGTGGACAGTTCAAAGTTTAAGCGAAAGCTCCGGATGTCCATGTTGGTCGAACCAACGCATGCCCAGCGATCGTCAACGACGGCAATCTTGGAGTGCAACATGCCAACTGGCAACTCGAAGATTTCTGCTCCTGATGCAAAGAGGTTCTCATAGAAACTCCGACCTGCCCAGAGGATGATCTTGCGATCGGTTTTTAGAGGATGAACGATTCGGACGTGAACGCCTCTGCGGCATGCATATTTGAGGCTTTCGATGATGACGGTGGACGGTACAAAGTACGGTGTGACAATCGTGATGGATTTCTCGGCATTGATAAACGCATCAAACAAAACGCTTTCAACCTGCCTCACGGCTGTGTCGGGTCCGGTGGCCAGAACCTGCACAAGGTCGGACCCCGCTTCTTTCGAGTTCGCGTAATATCGTTCATGCGTCAGGTGTTCATCGTGGGCGAATGACCAGTCTTCGGCGAATGCAGTTTGGAGGTGTTCAATCACTGGACCGCAAAGCTTCAGTTGGCAATCGTACCAAGTGCCGTCTTTCTGAGTTCGGCCCAGATATTCGTCTCCGACGTTTTGACTTCCGACAAATGCGCAATCGCCATCAACGATGGTCAACTTTCTATGATTTCGCAGGTGCAAACTCCACCGTAGTTTGATCGGTATAGTGGATAAGAACCAAGCCACCTGTCCTCCCGCATCTTTCAGCGGTTGAAGAAATGCGTTTGGAGTCTTGCTCGAACCGTAGGAATCCAGCAACAAGCGCACCTCAACACCATCTCTTGCCTTTTCGACAAGTAAGTCTCGGAGTTTCGTTCCGATTTGATCATTTTGCCATATGTAGAATTGGAGATGGACGAATTGATTCGCCCGGCGGATTGCATCCTCTAACGAAGAGTAAATCCCCTCAGCATCATCAAGCACTTCAATGCTGTTGCCTGATGAGAGTGGCATGCCGCAGCTGTTTCTGGCGGTTTCCGCAATGAGCATGTTGGCTGGACAAGTTGGATTTTCTTGATCGTTGACACTTATCGGCGAGCGCGAATGCATGTGGTGATCGATGCGTTTCCGTCTTCGATGGGCTTTTCGGAGAACGCGCGATTCGCCAAAAACAAAGTAGATCAAAGGCCCTAAGATCGGAAGCAGACATAGGGTCAACGTCCATGCCATCATCGACGTTGGCTCTTTGCGTCTCAGCAAAACATGTCCAACCAGAACGGTCGTCACCACGAAGTGGCCGACAATAAGAATTGTAATCAGCACTGCGTCTCCTCTCGCGCGCCCAAAAAAGCCCTCCCATTTATCCGAGCTGCTGATTGCAGCATCGGAGTTTTGGGAGGGCTGAGGATTCTAATCGAGAAATCAACCGGAACGCTACAAATCTAATATCGAATCATCGCAGGCGTCGCCATCGTCATCGAGGTCGCTGTTTTCCTGTCCCGGATTCGACACTTGCGGGCAATTATCGCAGACATCGCCGAAGCCATCCTGGTCATCATCATCTTGATCAAAATTTGGTGTGGTCGGACAGTTGTCGATTGTATCGCCAATCCCGTCACCGTCTGCATCACCAACTCCACAACCGACAAAACCCATGCAAGTCGGAATCATCAGGCTTAATCCAGTGCATTGCATCCAATTCAATCGCTTCATATCGTAAGCTCCTTTGATGTTGCCGCGAACCATTTAGGCTGCCGACTCCTCGGTGCCCATGGAAAAGTAAAGGATCATGCCGAGCAGCGGCAAATGCAGCATGAGCAAGATCCACAATATTCTCCGCTCTGTCGCTGCGTCACGTTGGGGAACAACTGCAATCGCCGCGATATTCAGGACTCAGAAGCGAACAGCAAGTAGAGGATACATGGGCAACGCCGGTCTCTCTGTTTAGAGTCTACAAGGTCGAGAGTTGGCTTTTCCTACAGTCCCTTGCCCGATGCATACTTTCTACGCTTGAGTCCTCATGTGCCGTTGCAAGATCAGCTTAGGAGCCAACTATCGAATTAAGATAAAGTGCGGTTAAGGATTCGCTTAAACAAGTTCGGGCCTTGCGGTCAATTGGACGCGCAAAATGATTTCTTAGATCACGCCGCGCATGAATTGAAAACTCTTCTTGCAGTCATGGTGGGTGAGACACAGCGACTGCGACGTGCTCCGCGCAAAACTGAAAACTACGAAAGCAACTTGTTGGACATGGAGCAGGAATTTCTGCGCCTTGCCAAAGTTGTTGACAGCCTGCTCATGTTGGCAAAGGCACGGGCTGGTACTCGGGACATATCGGGTTGGCAATTGTGAAGAGTGTCGTCAAGCTACATCATGGCGAAAGAAGGGTCGATAATCGCAAGGTAGTCGGTGCCGAGTTCGTGATTAAATTCCCACTGCATATTGATGGCCCATCACATCCCCAAGAGTCTTGACCTAAACATACCTTCAGATCGAACTTAGGAACTTGATAGCCCACTGTGCGACTCTTCCCTCATGAAGAATGAGTACGCTGAAAATTTAGGAATCAAAGGAATCGGACGCATCATTCTTGGTGTGCGTGATCTTGATCGCAGCCGTGAGTTTTATGAAGGTCTACTGTCGACCGATCGGCCGACGCGCACAGACGTCATTCGCGAGCGTCGCGGGTTGTGTAGTATCGAGGATTGTCGCTCAACATTTGGACTCCGACTAAGAGAAGGGCTTGCAATAGCAAGTCGGCCTTCCATTGAACATTTCTGCTTCCGCACCGATTCGAAACTTGCGTTACGAGCGCTCCATGGTCGTGCAATAAACCTAGGTGCCGCTGTCACTTCGCCGCAAGGCGTCGATGGCGAATGGCAATTCTTCATGTACGACCCAGACGGGCACAAGATCGGCGTCTATACGCCGGGCAAAGGTTAAAGCAGACGCCACATTGAAGCATCTTGCATTAATGGCGATCAATCGATCTTCATTTCGCGGACGATGCAGCTAAGAGATCCCTTAGGCGGTTTTCAGCGAAAGAGTGTTTATGCGTGCTAATATCAAAGCCGTTGGACGGGCGACAAGCCAACTCACTTCCTGCGAATGGAATTGGCTGTCTTTGAACGCAAGTGCTCGTACAGAAAGGATCAAGATGATGAATTGGGATCAAGTTGAAGGTCAATGGAAGCAGCTTTCAGGAGCCGCCAAGGAACGTTGGGGCAAGTTGACGGATGATGATCTTACCCAAATCAACGGGAAGCGCGAGCAACTGACAGGAAAAATCCAGGAACGATATGGGATCGCGAAAGACGCTGCAGAACGCGAGATTGATCGATTCTGTAATGACATAAAGACTACGACATAGAGGGTCGCGCAGAAGATGCGACAGGTCGAGTTCTCAGGTCAACACTATTACAAGGAGACCATCATGCGATTTCAAATACCAGTTTTACTTCTGTTGTTAATGTGCATCGCCCCGATCAGCGGTTGCAAACTAAGCTGTAATGCTGACAGCGACGTTGACGAAAGCATTGAAGACAAGGTGGAAGATGTCGGCGATGCCATTGAAGACGCTACCGACTAGAAGGGGACAGCCAGTGATTCGATGATTGCCAAAGCAGTGCCACCAAACTATGCCTTGAGGGCGTACTCCATGGCGACCTGGGCAATCATTATTTAAGGATATCGAAATATAGTTTCCGCCGGGACGAGGGGTCTTGCGGACCGCCCTCAGAAATAGTTCACAAGAATTCACTACAAGGAGAATGTAATGTCAGAAGCAATGACAACAGGCGTGCACCGAAACGACCTATCATCAGATATCGACGCGCTTAAGGGTGATTTGGCGAGTCTTAGAGATGATTTTGCGGGTATCGCTTCGACTCTTGGAACTCAAGCCAAGGAGCGCGCGACGGCAGTACGAGACACCGTCCAGGACTCGGTACAAAATTCGATCTCAAGCGCAGAAACATGTGTGCGAGATCGACCCTTAACGTCTGTACTGGTTGCGTTTGGTGTTGGCGTTCTCGTTTCCAAATTGCTGAGCAAATAAACTGTGAATCGAATCGTTGACCTAATCCTGAAGGTCTTTGGCCTCTTGGAGGCTGAAGGAAGAGCATTCAAGCATTGCGCGATTGAACTTCTGACTGTCGCGTGTTTCTGGGCGGCTGCGACAGGACTGGCATTGGCCGGAGTCGCAGTGGTTTCGGCGTCGTTGTATTTTGCGCTGACCTGGATCATGCCCAATCCCCTTGCAGGGGCAATCGTTGGCATCGTGCTTTGTGCTCTTGCGGTGAGGATTTGGTCGTGCGGTGAACAGTGTTTGAAGGAGCCATCCGATGCAGAAAAACCAGCCTGATCAAAACCGAAGGGGCATCGGCCGGCTTGCGCTGAGACGGATTCCTAAGTCTAAAGTTGACGAGGTCGCTGTCGCGAAGGCAGCACTTCTTCAACTCAAAAGGCCGGAACAGAATTCCTTTGCAATTGTTCGCAAGCGGCCGATTCTCAGCATCGGCGTTGCTTTTGCAGCCGGTGTCTTGATTGGCAAGAATTCGACGGTGGGAGCGGTTGCACGAATCGGTGGCGCGTTTGGTCTGCGCACTGCGATCTCAAAATCCCTTCGTGAGTTTTTCTAGCGTTTGTGGCGCATTTTTATCTTCCCAGCAGTTCGCCAATGGAGGCGAAGTGTTCAATTCGGTCGAATATAATCTTGATCGCTACAAGAATAGGAACGGCTAGAACGGCACCAGAAATCCCCCAAATGGATGTCAGTATCATCAGTCCGACCAAGAGCACGACCGGATTTATTGAGAAGCGACTACCCAACACCGTTGGTGTAACGATGGTTCCTTCCACTGCGGTCAACGCAAAATAGGTTGCAGTGATCATCCCTGTCGACGCAAGTGTTCCGAATTCAACGAATGCAATGACGCCCACAATGCCCGCGCCAACCAACGGGCCAATGTAAGGAACGAAGTTGACGAAGGCGGCCATCAATCCAATAATCAACGGACTGGGCATTCCCCAAAGCATCATTGCTATGCCGACTGTCACTCCCAGAACGACATTGCAAATTGTGATCGTCAAGACATAGTGGCAGATTTCAGATTCAACCTGGCGGACAATCTCGACGGCCTGTTTTTTGTCTCGAAATTTGGGGATGACTTTGACCAGTTTTCTAAGAAATGTATCACCATTGGTAAGCAAGAAATACACCAGAATGCAAGTGATCCCCAGCCCCGCGAGCATTTCATGTGTCCAGCCCAGCAGAAACGAAGTCAGTGAAGCCCGCTTGATCACAACGTTGGGCACGTTCTCACGTCGTTCCATGACTTGATCTGCCAACTTGTCCATCGATTCAGTGGCGTCTGAAAGTTTCTGCACCGAGCCTTGCACATCGCGAATCTTGTGCTCAGCTTCTCGCAACCAGGAAGGAAATTCAGCAACCCACTCGAATACAGGTTGTCCCGCCGCATACACGCCGTACGAGATTATGCCAGCGATGCCAGCCAGCACAATGATTGCAGCAAGAGACTTTGGGACGCGAAGTCTACCGAACCAATCGACAATTGGTTTCAACATGACGCTAGCCAGGATCGCGAGAACCAAAGGTATCACTATGGCTCTGGCTAAGTAGAGCGTAGAAAACACGGCAATAATCATGAGCACCGTCAACGGAATAGAACGCGCAGGTCGCACTTGTTGCGGGCCGCTTCCTTCAGTGCCATGTGCAGCGGCTGCTCCGGGCTGACATTTGTCATCACTTCGAGGTTGTTTCGGATCATCCGGACTGACCATGCATCGCCGCCTTTATTTGATTTGCGAGATTGTCAAAAAGACTCTTGTCATTCTCATACCACGATTGATTCTGGCAGCTTTTGTGCAGCAGAGTCGCACTGCGCTGAATGACCTCTCTATGATATTTGGTATTTGCCGCGTCAGTCAGTCGAACCAGGCACCTGACCAAATGAGTGGCGGCGTTACGATCCTGGCAGACATATGGGCACAATGCACCAATCGAATGGTCAATCAATTCTTCAAAGTTGATTGGCTCAGCCACCACACGCAGAACCCCCTCTTCATCGAACCGTTGCCCTTCCGGTGTTTCACGTTCCATGCAATGAACAAGAGCGGCTGACAGCCAATCGGTCGCTCCCATCGCAGAATACGGATCATTCATTCCCGGTGATAGGGCTCGTGCTGCAATTTCGATCAGCTCATTAACCAGGAACATGATATCTTGCGACGGAGTGCGTTGAGTGCCCCACGCATATGCCGAAGCTATTTGTTGGGCCACATCGTCTGAGGCATTCTGTTTTGGCGAAACCCGTGCGACTATCCTTCCTGGGAAGACAAAATCACCAGGACGACAGGTTAGTTTAATCAGAACGTCGGCTTTTATTGCGACTTCGAAAACCGACTCAGCATCCAAAGTTTGCACATACCCCGTCCCATCCACATGAATGAGCCTCTCATCGTCGCCCACAGAATCCTCGCCGAACTGCTCGGCGTCGTTCTTGCCTTGGCTTGAGTCTTCATTTCCGATGCGCTCGGGAAAGATCACGTCAAGCTTTGCGTTAAGTTCGTTACCAATTTGAGCGATCACGTTTGAAATGTGAATGGACTGGGGCACATGATGAACAAAATAAATCAAGATGCCCACGCTGGCGAATGTAAGAATCAGGGCGACAAATATTGCAAGATGAGGAACGAATCCCGAAACATTTCTAATCGTCTCACTTTCTGTCTCGACACTTCTTAGCACAATAATGCAATACAAGAACGTCGATGTGAAAGTTGCCAACGCGAATTGATTGCCCCGGTCGCGCATAAAATTGGTCAATAGCCGCGGACCGTATTGAGACGCCGATTGTGAAACAGACGAGATTGTGATGGCGAATACAACTCCACCGACAGTGATCATTGATCCTGCAACACAAGCAAGTATTGATCTTGCCGCCTCCGGAGTGTTTGCATAAAGCCACGGCTGACTGGAAATCAGCGCTGTCCCCCAGCTTCGATCAAGTGCGATTATGATCAATGCAAGGACACAGGCGAGAACGCCCATCGTGAACGGGATGAACCAATAGCTGGACTGGATGTTAAACCAAAACTGAATTAATCGGGCTCTCATGATTCGAGACCATCCGCGTCGGTGTTTGGGTCGGCCTCCAAGATATCCTCTCCTTCTTCTGGAAGCCTTGATGCTCTTGCTTGCTTGCGAATGTCTTCGGCTTCGTTGCGCAACCCGCCCTCGGACTCACTGACCTGGGTGTCGTCTTCAAGCAGGTGTCGCGGTTGTTGAACCGCTGAAGGTTCATGTTGGTTCTCCTGTGATCCGGACTCCAACATTTGCACTGGTACGGGTTGTGGGAAGACGACCTCGCGCGCCTCGTCGGGCAGCGAAACGCCACCAGCCTCAAGAGCACGAACGGTCAACCGCATGATGGCCGACTTGACCTTCAATTTACTGTGCTCCCGACCATTGACCCAAAAATAAACGCGCAGGTTAATCGTCGACGCCCCGAGCGCCTCGACAAGCACCAGCGGTTCCGGGTCATTTAGAACCGCGGCATGCGTCTCTAGAACATTTCTGGCAATCCGTTGCGCTTCGGTAATTGCCGCGTCATATCCAATACCAACTGCATAGTCGATTCGAATGTTTGGGTTCGCTGTATAGTTGCGGATTGTATTCTTGTAAACAGTTGCGTTCGCCAGTTGAATGAAGTTCCCCTCGAAGTCCATGAGAACTGTGCCCCGCGTCGTGACTTTCTGTACGACTCCCAGATTGCCATCGACGTCGATGGTATCACCCAATCGGAAAGGCCGTTGGATACTAATCAGAATGCTGGCAAGGAAGTTTTCGGCGATATCACGAAACGCAATACCCAAAACCAGACCTGCAACGCCCGTTCCACCAACGACGCTGACTGCGATCCGCGTCAGTCCAGATATTCTCAGGAACAAATAGATGCCCAAGAGAATCGTTAGCACGAATACGGTCTTTTGAATGACGCCGCGCAGAATATCACTCTTGGAACCGCGCAAGAGAAAGTGGCTCGCCAGCCTCGAAGCACCGCGCGAGATGAGTACAGTTATTGCGAGCACCGCCAACCCGACCAAGAATAGAGGAGCCGCCTGAATCATCTGGCGCCAGAGTTCCACCAATTCGCGCTTCGCTGGCTGGAAGTTCCAAATGGGGCCCTCGTCAACTTCGATCTTGTTCACGACGGCGACAACGTCTTGCGTCTTACTGGCCAAGTCCCCAGCCCACTGCTTGTGCTCTTTTCGTTTTGTTGCACCTGATAGAAACACAACCCCGTTGTCCACCCGGACCAAAGGTCGCTCGAATCGCTCGGTCGATTCAAGGATTCGTTGCAAACGTGCTGCGATCTCCGTATCACGAACTGGAGCCTCAACGTCGACAGTTTGTTCCGGCGGCGAGATCTCTGCTTCGATGACTTCGGAATTCGGTTCGGAAGGGGTCTGCGATTGCGCCGCAAACGGCATGAACAGACAACCGAATACAATCAAGATCATCACACGGACATTTGAATTGGTCACCGCTTTTTCCTTCCTTGCAAGTGCCGATATTCAAGGGAGCTGACTGCAACTAACAAGTGTAGTCATGATTCAGGCGCTGCTCCGAAGAGTTGGATGGTACCTCTCAAATCCGTTTTTCAATCCAATTTGAGAAATCGGCCTCAGGACTAGATTGAGCGATTGTGATCGCCTGAAACGGTATTCGATTGTACACAACGCAACCTAAATTTCAGATGAAGTAAATTTCAGCCAAGATTTGCTAATGATTTACCGTTTGAAGCCAGTTCGCTGGGTATCCTTGTGTGCGTTTGGGCAGCACACCGCCGATCTGATTTGCCCTTCGTTCGTGATCCAATACCCCCGCATTGCGGTTCCAGCATGACCGAATAATCGCGACTTCGATCGACATGCATAAAAATAAGAGGTACTCGCCTACGCTCCTATGTGGCGTTGGCGAGTACCTCCTTGCAATTGAACACAGTGTACAGAGACAAGTCTTGTCAATGTGTGAAGTCAATTCCTATCGCGAATCAAGGGCAAATTTATTCACCGAATCCCAATTGAAAGTTCGCGAAATCTCTCAGATCGACGTCGTTGTCACCGTCAAGGTCAGTTGCATTGAATTCATCATTGAAACATCCGAGTGGTGGTGTCCCGTCTGTCTGATTGTCGGGACCGGTGGTGCAAGCGCTGAACGTGTCGAAGTCTTCTAGGTCGACATCCCCGTCGAAATCGAAGTCGATGTCCGGACCCGTCAAAGTACCCGACGGAACCGCGTTGCCCAAGTTGGCTTGTGTGACGGCAACATCGATCGTATTGATTGTTCCGTCGACGTTGATGTCCAATCGGGCGCTCGTGGCACCTGTCACTCCTTCGCCTTGATGATCTAGAATCAAGTCGATGTCGGCTGTATTCGTTTGGCCGTTGGGTTTGGCATCACCGACGACGCTTCGAATCACGCAGTCCGTGTCGCCGTCGAGTGGCGTCCCGCCGTCTTGCGATCGCAGCGCTCCTGCCAAATCTATCGTATACGTTGCAGCATCTGGTAAGTCTCCTTCTGCGAATTCGATGGTAAGAATCGTGCCGCTTGTACCGCCATCGAGTTCTGCTGCTAACGGCGTGTAGCTGACTTGCGACTGATCGACGACCGAAATATCGCCCGGTTCCAATGTCGCGTTGGCGGCTTCCATGTTCTCGTCGAACTTGACGACGATGTATTGAATACCACCGCGCCGCGGTTCGGAACTTGGTCCATCGCTTCCCAGATCATTCACCGTCTTGCTTGCATTCAGCGGGATGGCGACTTCGCCGGCTGCTCCGTGCTCCCGGACGCTGGACCACGATGTGATTGCACCAGAGATACATGGCTGAATCGTCACTTCGCAGGTGATCGGGTCGAGTCCGCTATCGTCTGGGAACGCGATCTTTCTACTGACGTTGAATTGCGTTGATGCCAAAGTCGTCAACGTCGGTGACTGAATCGTGGCGTCATCAAAGTCGTTGTCGTCGATATCATTATTCGTACCATCCGGGTTGTCACTGTTCCAGACGAACGCCGTCGGGAGGCCGTGTCCATTGGCAACTTGAACATCGAGTCCGACGGTTACAAAACCGTTCGTGCATGGCATCGTGCTGACGGTGATGCTGCATGATGGGATCGACGGTGGGGCGATGGTGACGTTGAAGCTTGCACATGCAGTTTCGTTCTCGTCATCCGTCACGCATACTTCGCCGGTGTAGTCGCCAGGAGAAGCATAGAAATGGTCTGCCGGAATTTCGCCATCCATACCCGCTGTGTCACCCGGGGCTCCGAATGGTGCTTCGACGACATCGATCGCTTCGTGGCCTGCACCTTCGCCCCAATTGATGGTTGCGGTGTGTGCGTCGCGAGTACCGAGATCGTTGAATAACGCGTTGATGTGCGCCGCTTTTGCGAATTCAACTTGTCCGGATGGCTCTTGGATCGACGTGATCGTTGGCGGCTGATTGAAGACGGTGATGACCACAGTCTCGCAAACCGGTCGTCCGATGAGATCGCTCGTGCAGACTTCAACGTTGTAGAAACCGTCGTCCGCGAACACATGAGCGCCCATCAACTCGGCGTCGAACCCGGTTGTCGTAACCGATGCAAAATCGAGCGGTGTATCATCGCCCCAGTTAATCGTGACGTCGCCAGTGGTGGCTGGGTATGGCGTGACTGCTGCAATCACTGCATCGATCTGATCGCCTTCCATCACTGTTGAATCTTCAATCACCGTAAGAAGCGGGACTCCGATGTTGATGTCGGTAACCGCCGCTTGGGCAGTGTTGCCAGCCACGTCAACGACTTCGCCAGTTGCACTTTGACCGAATCCGAATTGATCCAAGACGATAGCAGCCGGACAGTCGGCGACACCGGATCGATCGTCACCGCATATAAATTCGATGGTGACCGATGTGTCATTGTCACCGACGGCATTGGCTGGTGGCGTGGCGTTTGCTGCAATGGTTGGTGGGGTCCAGTCGATGTTGATCCCAGACTCTGTGGCAGACGCCATGTTACCGGCTAAGTCGATTACCGTACCGGTTGATTCCAAGTTTGCACCTTCGACATCAATCACATCTGGCGGTGTGCAACTTTGAACGCCGGATAATCCATCGGTACAGATGTAATCCACATTGACGATGGAGTTACGCCAACCGGCTGCGTTGGCTGCTGGCAATAAACTGGTTGCGATGATCGGTGCCGTCTTGTCGATTCGAATGTCTTCGACAGTTGCTGTGGCTTGATTGCCTGCAGCGTCCACGGCCACTCCGTCGACGCTTTGGCTGGCACCTTCCGTTGTCAGAACCGAGTCAACAGGACAATTTGCGATACCGGAAATATCATCGATGCACTCGAACGAAACGGTCACATCATTGTTGTTCCAACCGTTGCCATTCGGTGCGGTCCGCGACGCGGTGATAATCGGTGGTGTCTTGTCGATCATGATGCCGTCGGCCATCGTAGTGCGGGTGTTACCGGCGCGGTCTTTGGCCTCTCCGAAGACGCACGGATTTTGCCCTTCATTGGTCAACGCTGTGATGCCAGTGCAACTCGCAATGTCTGACAACGTATCGCTACAAGCGAAACTGACTTCCACATCAGAGGTATGCCAACCGTTGAGTCCATTCGATCCAACGATCACATTCGCGATGCTCGGCGGCGTTGCGTCTCGCTTGACGGTGACGCTGTTGGAAGTGACGCCACCGACAGATTCCGCGGAGCAAGTAAACGTTAAACCGCCGGTGTCGAAGCCGACAGTGCTGGCATCACAACCGGTCAGGTTGGAAATTGGCGAGTCGGGGTCGGTGGTTGACCAAGTGACGACAACGTCCGACGTGTACCAACCGTTGTCCCCGAGCGTTCCGGTCAGAATTGGTGAAACGATTGGTGGCGTGAAGTCTGCGCCACACACGCCTTGCGGAGCAGTTGCCGTGGTGGATGTCACTGAATCGTGATTGTCTGCGATATTGGCTTCGAGGGCGTGGGCCAGTGTGTCGGCATTGTTGACTAGATCGGTCGAAACAAAGGGATCGTCCTGCAAGCTGCAACCCACACGGGCGACGATCACAACCTCGGCGCTTTCGCCGTTTGCAATGGTACCCAGACCACACGTCACGGTTCCTTGCGGTGATTGTGGGCAGGTCGCAAATACGTAGGCTGCACCTGGTGTAATGAAAGCTCCGTTGGAGTCAAAGTCGTCTGCGTTCGGGGCTCCGCCGACAATGGTCGCGCCATCGACAGCAACGCTTCCGCCAAGGTTGTCGCCGAACCCGCTGTCACTAACGGTTAGTCGGGCGTTTTGCAGCCAACTGTTGCCCGCGCGATTGAACAGATAGACCGCGCCTTTTCCTCCGTCACGGTTTCTGGAACCAACAGCGATCGCGTCACCGTCCACATCAACAGATTGACCGAACACATCGTTACCGTCTCCGTCGCTTGCGGAAAGTGTTGCTTGTTGCGTCCAAGTACTACCGTTGCGCTCAAAGACCAACGCGGTACTCGGTATGCCGTCACCAAACACGTCTCGATTACCAACCACGAGAACGTCGCCATCAAGTGCAATTGAATGAGCGAATGATTCTATCGTTGGAAGACCGGTCACGTCCGATTCAGTGATGATGGCTTCGACGTTCCAATTTCCATTTTCGCGCTTGAAAACCGTCACGACACCAGCAGAAGAAAACAAGCTGCGCGACGCGACGGCTAGCGTTTCACCACTAAGCGAAACATCGGAACCGAAATTCCCAGTAAGTTCGTTCGACAATACATCGACAACTGACCAGTCAGCCCCGTCGAATTCCGCAACATGAACGACGCTTTTGCCGGGAGAACCAATTGCGATCGTGTTACCACTGATCGACACACTCCCACCGAACACGTCGCCCTGCGCGCCTTCCGATGCAGTCAGCACGGTTTTTTCGGTCCAGACGCCATTCGAGTTTTGGAATACAAAGGCTGCACCACTGGCATTGTTGGCGCTCGTCGAGCCGACCACGGCATGATTGCCGTCGATCGCAACATCTCCACCGAATCCAAGAGAGAAGAATACGATGTCTTCATCGATGAGTTTTTGATGTTCCTCCCAAACGGCACCATTTGCTCGATAAACATAGACAGCGCCACCAGGCTCGTGGCCCGGTGCCCCAACCATCAGGTAATCACCACTGATGGCCACACTTGCGCCTTGACCATCCTCAAATCCTGCATCATCGGAAACGAGTTTCGACTCGATGCGGCCTTCACCACTTCGCAGCGCCGATACCAATTCCATGCCATCAGGAAGCACGTCCACCACTCGGGTGTCCGGGGCATAACCGGGACCGTTGTTCGTGACTTCTAGCGTGTAGGTTAATTCCGATCCGACAGCGACCGGTGTTGCGGACACTGGTTCCACTGCTTTGGTGATTGCAAGATCAACCAATTGAACATCAACGACGCCAATATCGTCGCAACCTTCTGCCCCGTCGTTATCGAGAACACAAACTTCGACATCATACATGCCGGCGGTCGCATAAACGTGGGTGAACTCGCCTGCAGCTTGTCCGTTGGCGCCACTGGTGCTGCCTGGAGGGCCAAAGGGGGCTTCATCGACAAGAACTTGATCGGACGTGCCATCTCCCCACAGCACTCGGGCAGTGTGCGTATCGAGTGTGCCCGGATCATTGAAGAGCGCCACGAGTCGGAGGTCGGCTTGGATCGCGGAACCCGCACTCAAGACTTGGGTCGTCATTTCTGCGTTGGCATCGACCGTTGGCGGCGCGTTGCTGACATCGAAGATCACAAAATCGCAACTCTGCCCGGCGTCGTCGTCAGTGACGCAGTAGTCGCACCTGTAGGTTCCCTCGTCGGCATACGCGTAGTGCAGTCTCGGAATCGGATCGTGATTCGACGCTCGCGAAACAACTTCTGCACCCTCGCCAAAGTCACCAACTGTCAAGAATCGATCGAGATATCCAGGATCGGTTGCTGTCGTATTCACGCGAGCACCTTCACCTTCATCAATTTGAATGGTATGCCCACCGTTGGAAGTGAAGTCCGGATCGACGTTCAAGACGGTTACTTGGAAATGCGCGATGTCGGGAATGCCATGACCGTCATCAACGATGACCGAGACGTTGTACACGCCATTGTCGCCGTAGGCATGAGTCACATTTTCGCCAACCGAAGGACCTTGCCCCGTACCACCATCACCAAAATTCCAGATGAACGTAAGTTCGTCGCCATCACGATCGGTGGATTGCGCCGCACTGAACGGAATTGGTGAACCTTCCAAGACTGGATCGGTTGGACCATCAATATGGGCAACCGGCGGAAACTCTGGATCGACGGTAAAGTTTGCACCGGCGATCGGAGAAAATCCCTGCATTGGAAACTGATGTCGCGGGTGTTCGAATAACCGCGTATCGGTGAATTCATCGAACGGAACATCCAGATCTATCAGCGGACCGACGTTGAAATTCAAGCCGGGGAAATCCAGGCAAAACGACGGCGTGCAGACCGGGCAAGCGCCAATGCTGGGGAAGCAACCAATATGCTTGCTGGGAACGCGCAAGCTGGCTTGCAACATTTTTTCACGATACGAGCGAACGAATCTCGTTGACGTATCAGTTGTGAATGTAGGATTGATCAGGGTAAATGTTGGCGTAATGTCAAGGACATCGTCTGGTGCGATGAAGTTGACTGAGTCACCCGCATTCATCTCAACGACTGTGGACGTTCCAACATGGATGATCGCACCGTTGCGTCGCACAGTGTGCGATACTGGCTGAGCGAATTGCAATAAGATGTGTACGGTTGGCGTAAAGCTGTAGGTGAATTGCTGATGCAGGTCGGTGTCAACCTTTAAGTCCAGGAGCAGGTAGCTGCCATAAATCGTGTACTGACCGAAAAGCGTCCAAATAGGAATTTCCGGAACCTCGAGTTGAACGCCTGGAGGCGCTCCAAGCGCTTTGAGAATCCACTTATCCATGTCCATGCTCAGCGTGGTAAACTGATCCGAACCCGATGCGACCAGGGTCTTTCCATCGGCAACGGTCGTCAGCGCAGGATTCGGCGGCATCGACATATCAGGCGTGTCCAAGTTGCCACCGATTCCGGTCAACGCTTCGATTGGTACGGGAATATCGAACGGCGTCGAGACCAGCGGAAGTTGTTCGTTCACCACCGATACGTTGCCGCCCGCAGTGTCCAGTCCGACGATGGTCGCAGTGCCGCCCAAATTCACCGCCGGAAAGAGACTAAATGACTGGCAATCGAACACACAGGCCTCTGCCGTTACGTTGGCTGTAACGTTGGCGCGGGCGTCGAGGTCCATCTTCAATTGCGGACTCGTTACATTTACAAAAGGTCCGCTTTCCGTTTCGACGCGAACTGACGTGTTGATGGTCACCAAGTCGCCAGCCCGAAAATCGTCTTGCGCAGGTCCAGCCAACGTCACATCGACGGGATACTTAACGCCAACTTGCCCCGCACCAATGTCTTCGAATTTAATTTGAAATCCAAAATCACCGGTCACACCAGCCAACATGCCCGCACCAAAGCTCTTGCCAGCCAGGCTGACCACGTTGCGATCATGGCGAAAGTCATTGCTGTTGATGGTGAGGAATTCAATGCGATCGGAGTTGCGCGGTTTCGCCTGTGTGCCCGGTCCCCACATGCTTTGGCCGGCATTTTGAAACGAGACGCTGTACGCCGGTACGCATGATATTTTCGCTTCCCAACCGGCTCTGTTGCTAATGTTGTCGGATACGAATTTGAACGTCACGCTGCCGTCGGGTGCGTTCGATGTAATCGTGCCGGGCGCAGTGCCTGTTCCGTCGGATCGTGGAAAATAAACGCCAATGAGCGGAGCATTCGTGCTATTGCCATCGTAAATCTCCAATCGATCATATGGGTTGGCGGGAAGCGGCGGCGTCTCTTCGAGTTCAAACATGACGAATTCAAATCTGAGCTTCTCGTTGGTCGGGTTCACCGGAATGAACGTTTTGACGAAATTCTCCGAGTCGCCGTAATTACCGAAGAAGCCCGGTCGCGGTGGACCACCGGAATCGTAAAACTGCCCTTCGCATGTGACGACGGTATCGTTGTCCATGTAGTATTGGGGCAGTTCGTCATGATCGGCATAGACCGAAGATGCCGAGGCGACTGACACAAGACCGACGATGAGTGCGAGTTTGCGACCGCGCAATCGGCGCGAGCGCAACATGCAACCCAGCCCGGCGGCAAGAAGCAGCAAGGATGCTGGTTCGGGTACAGTGACCCTATAGTCCTGTCCCGTATCGACCGACGGTATCTGGATAAAATTCAAGTCGCCAAAAACAAGGTTGCTCAAGTTGAGAAAATAATCGCCAGTCGCAGCAAGCGGATCGACTGCAACACTAATCGTCGCGAATTCGAATGTACCGACGCCGATACCACCAACGAGATCGTCAGCGATGCTGCCAAAGACACCAGACGTATAACCATTGCCAGCCGCCAACGTTTCAGTCGTCGGATCAAGGACAATGCCCAAGTTCCAATCCGTGTCGGTGAACGCCACGCTGTCTAGTGTGAATATTCCTGACTGCGACAACTCCTTAATGCGGAACTCACCGTTGACCAAACTTTCAGCCACGGAAAGCTCCACTGTGATGTCAAAAGTGTCACCCGGTGACACTGCGACGGCGTGTGGGTCGCCGAGCGAATCGACGAGACTGGCCGACAGGGTAGATGCGGTGAGGTTTGTCGGTAGACAAAAGCCACAGAGCATGGCAACAATGGCAATGGCGCGCTTGGACATGAATCTTCTCCTTGAAAGCATTGGGCCTTCGACGCTTCGCCTTCCCCAAGGCGAATCGGCCTTCCATATGGCTAAAGCCCAAACGGGAAGGAACGTGCCGATCCAATCAGAATTTTGCGGGCCGATGATCCCATGCACGCGTCATAAGTGCTTTTGTGGCAATGAATTGAGAATGGCTGCGGTTGTGGATACAATGGAGGCTCAAATCTTGAAGAGGGTCGAAACTACAAGAAGGCACCGGTCATGGCGTTTGAGCAGAGCGCGACTGAAATCCTGGACAGGCTTAGCGGTGGCGATTCTGCTGCAGCGGACGAACTCCTGCCGCTGGTTCACGATGAGTTGCGCGCGATCGCCGGTGTGCGGATGCGCGGTCAAAATCCTGGCCATACGTTACAACCGACGGCGCTCGTCAATGAAGTGATCGTGCAACTGCTTGGCAGCAAGAATACGACTTGGCAGAATCGTGCCCACTTCATGGCCGTGGCTGCGACGGCGATGCGGCAGATACTTATCAAGCATGCCAAGCGCGGAGGTGCCGCCAAGCGCGGTGGAGGATGGCAGCGTGTGACACTCAGCCACGCGGTTTCGCCCGACGGCAATCGCGATTGGGACATTCGCTCACTGAACGAAGCGCTGCAACAATTGGCGACGCTGAGTCCACGTCAATGTCGCATTGTCGAACTGCGTTTCTTTGGTGGGCTGACTGTGAAGGAAACGGCATGGACGTTGGATGTGAGCACTACGACGGTCGCGGACGACTGGGCAGCAGCGCGTGCCTGGCTGGCGATTCGGTTGGGAGATCATGACTAATCCGGAACAAACCCATCACGAAAAAGTTTGCGCGATCTTCGTCGCGGTACGGCGATTGGCTCCCGATTTGCGCGATGCTTACTTAGATGAAGCCTGCGGTTCTGACGAGACATTGCGGCGCGATGTCGAGATGTTTCTTTCGGTAGATGACGAAGGTGGTGACGCCCTTGCCACCCAGGCACTCGGCGAAAAGTTCAATGAATTCGTCGCCGAAGCAATCGTCGGTGATGACGCAATTCCCCAATCCATCGGGATGTACCGTATCGTCCGCAAGATCGGCGAGGGCGGAATGGGTGTCGTGTACGAAGCCCAACAAGAAAACCCGGATCGCCGTGTCGCGTTGAAAGTCATTCGGCCGGGCGTCGCCACACCGAAACTGCTTCGCCGGTTTCAGCACGAAGCACAAATACTTGGGCGACTACAGCATCCTGGTGTCGCCCACATTTACGAAGCTGGCGTGGCCGATACCGGTCAAGGCATGCAGCCGTTTTTCGCGATGGAGTTGATCGAAGGCCGACCGCTCCTCGACTATATCAAACACAATCATTTGGACGCGCGAAAGCGATTTGCACTTCTTGCGAGCATTTGCGATGCCGTCGAACACGCCCATCAAAAAGGCGTAATTCACCGCGATCTAAAGCCCGCCAATATTCTCGTCAACAGTTCCGGACAACCCAAAGTGTTGGACTTCGGCGTCGCTCGCGCCACCGACTCCGACGTGCAATTGACCACGATGCAAACCGATGTGGGGCAACTCATCGGAACGCTTGCTTACATGTCGCCCGAACAGGTTGCAGCCGACCCGTTGGCGCTCGACACCCGCAGCGATGTTTATGCGTTGGGTGTTTTGGCATATGAAGTTCTTGTAAGCCGCCTGCCATACGACATAGGTAACAGAATGATTCACGAAGCCGCCCGCGTCATTCGCGAGGATGAACCCACGAGCATCGGGACGATCGACCGAACGCTGCGCGGCGATGTAGAAACGATACTGCTTAAAGCACTCGAAAAGGACAAAGTGCGCCGCTATCAGTCTGCAGGAGAATTCGCCGCAGACATTCGTCACTTTCTAAAAGACGAGCCGATCGTTGCACGCCCTGCGAGCACCTTCTATCAAGTGCAAAAATTTGCAAAACGTCATCGGACGTTGGTGTCTGGAATCGCAACGACATTTTTGGCACTCGTTATCGGTTTGGTGGTAAGTATCAGTATGTATCTGGATGCAGAACGCGCACGTGCTTCAGAAAGCGAACAACGTACCATCGCTCAACAGGAAACGGAGAAGGCGAAGCAGGCGCGGGATGCCGAGAGCGAGCAGCGAGTGATTGCAGAACAGGAAGCGGACAAGGCCACCGCGATCAATGACTTTATTTTGACGGGGTTGCTCGAATCCTCCAACCCATGGAAAACGCATAGCCGCGACGTGTCGATGGTGGACGTCCTCGACAGCCTCGCGGGATCGGCGGGGGAAACTTTCGCTGACCAACCTGCGCAAGAAGCAGAGAGTCGTCACACACTTGGCGTGACTTACCACGGGTTGGGCGATTTAAAGAAAGCGATAGAGCAACTAGAAATTGCGACTGAAATTCGTCGCCAACTACATCCGGATGGGCACGATGACCTGGCGGAGAGTTTGCTGCAACTTGCATTCACGGTCAACACGATGGGTCGCTTCGACGAAGCGGTCCCGATTTGCCGCGAAGCGCTACAAATCCGCCAACAATTACATGACGATTGGGATCTACCAGTGGTCGAGTGCAAGACAGCGCTCGGACAAATTTTGATGAGAACAGGAGACTACAAGTCCGCCGAGCCGATTCTTCGTGAAGCGCTTGAAAATCGTAGGAAGTATTTCGCCGATGACTCGAAACTAATCGCCCGTGGCGCGAACCAACTGGGCGCATTGCTGCACGACATAGATCGCAATGAAGAAGCCGAGCCCTTGATGCGCGAGGCCTACGAAATTTGCATGAAAATTTCGCCAGACCATCCGGCGACGGCCAGTTGCATCAGTGACCTCGCCGCGGTCGTTATCAAACTGGGGCGGTCCGAAGAAGCGGTCGAACTGTATCGAGAATCAATGGCTATGTACGCAATGCACCTTGGCGCAGAAAACCATCGCACCCTCGGAGTCAAGCGCAACCTAGCCGACGCCCTTCGCAAGCAAGGCGATCTCGAAGAAGCCGAAAAACTACTGCGCGAAGTCGTCGAAGTAAGTGAACGAACGATCGGAACTGAGCATCCAGACACGCTTATCGCACTGAATACACTCGCGCTACTGCTTCATCGAACCGACCGCATCGACGAAGCCGCCCCCATCTACGCCAAAGTCATCGAGATATCCAAGAAGACACTCGGGGCTGATCATACGGATACGTTAAGCGCAACATACAACCTTGCATGGCTTCATCAAAACCTCGGAGAGCCTGAAATCGCAGAGCCGCTATTTCGCGAGGTCGTCGTGGGTTTTCGTTCAAAGTTTGGCGAGTCGCATCGTGACACAATTACTGTGATGGGCGGCTTGGCCGAATGCCTTGTCGAATTGGAAAAACTTGAAGACGCAGAGTCCATATATCGAACAATCGTAGATACCAATCAACAGAAACTGGGTGAACACGATCCGGGCCTCGCGAAGCCGCTCAATAAGTTGTCCGATGTGCTGTTGGCCCAAGAAAAGTTCGATGATGCACAACCCATTATGGTTCAGTGCCTAAAAATTCTTGAGGCAGGCCAGATGGCAAAGCACTGGCAGGCGGCTGAGTTGCGCAGCAAATTGGGTGGTTGCCAAACAAACCTGAAAGAATTTGAAGAAGCGGAACAAAACCTTTTGGAGAGCCTTAAAGCACTAGAAGAGAATACCGAGACGCCGGATCGTCCCATCAACGAAGCGCTCGATCGCATCATCAGCCTTTACGGTCTTCTAGGAGACTCTGAGAAAGTTAAACTCTACCAATCGCGCCAAACTGAGCGATTCTCACCAAACTAATTCAATAGATGGATCGAATGATGATGGAGTAAGGTCAGTTTCTTTGATGCGATGCGACTGGACCGAAAGCAAGATATATATTTGCAATGGTTCAGGATATTCAAATGTCAATCATACATGGATTGCTGGGTACTGCTAAAGTTTCAATCTAGTAGCCCAATCAATTCTTCCAACGTCCAAACATCATCGGCAAACAGATTCTGCATCCCGCTTGTCGCGCTCGATTGCAAAGTAGCTGCGCGGTCTTCGGCTGAGTGTCATGCGCGCAGTCGCCCCCAAGCCCGGGGCGAATTCTACAACATCATCATCTTTGTCGATTGCCAACGACTGCAACATCCGTTTCGTTAGTTCGATGCCGCCGGGCCGCAGAACTTTTTTCCCAAGCCGGGCAAGCACCCAGTGACCGGGCGCCTTGGTCAAATTGCCTGGCTGGCCCATCACAATGTCGCTTGCGTGATTCGCCATGTTTGGTTTCTCAATATCGAGTCGTGCCATATTCTGAACCTTACTTAGTCCGCGACTTTTTCGTGCTTGAACATCGTGAGGATCATCTTGAAGCACTGCTTGGCGTTGACTGCGTGAGGTATGTTTGCAGGCATCAGAACGACCTGGCCTGCAGCAACTTCATGCAGCGTTCCGTTGATGACAATTTCGCCTGTGCCATCGATCACATGGGCGATCGCGTCATACGGACACGTGTGTTCGCTGAGATGCTGCCCCGCGTCGAATGCGAAGAGCGTCAACGAACCCGCCGGGGATTTCATTAACGTGCGGCTCACGATGGAGTCGTCGCTGTGCGCCGCCAAGTTTGCAAGTTCGCTTACAGTTTCCGGCGTGAAGCCGGGGTTCGTGGACTTTGCTTCCGTCATCATTCACCTCGACTCTTGTAAACACATGGAGTGTCAATCTTTACGCTGGCAATGAACATCGTGACAAGCTGTGGTGTGCAGCCTTGCCTCAGGTGACGACTCAGAACTGTTACTTCTGAAAACGCTCATTGCGATACGGTCCCTGCTCTCGAAGTTCCGCTCAGTTTGGCGGCAAGTTGTGATGCGCGCGGGAACAGCACATTGTTCTCTTTGTGGATATGGCGAAATAGGTCGGCTTCGAGTTCCTGTAAACCATCAAGCATCGCTCGAAACGTGTTGCATCCACCTTCCGGAAGAGTGAAATCGGATGATGCCGTCCGAATACTCTTCAAAGCCTGATTGGCGACATCGTGTTCATGTTCCATCATCCGAATCGGACTGTCGACAGATCCGAACGGAAATTGTGGTACGGCTTGCGACTGCTCAATCATACGAATAGCCGGGAATAGCATCTGCTCTTCCTTGGACATATGTGGCACCAACTCGTCGCGAAGCTTTTGGAACGATGCCCCAAGTCGAAGTAGCCACATGTGGTGATTGCCATGAACAGAAACAACCCTATCGACAAGCAGCGTCAGTCGTGGCAACTCGCGTTTAAGATACTCGTGGTGCGTCGAGGTAATTGAATCGCACATGTCGGCAAGTGACTTTGATTCGAATTCATCTTCGGCTGTGTCGCCGGCTGCACGACATGAAATCGCTTCAAGTAAGTCCATGAGAACCGCTTGGGTATCCACCTTCCCTGACACGCATGCTTCTTCTAGCGGTTGCCCACCACCACAGCAGTAACTAATCTTGTATTGTTCGAACACGCGCGAGGTCGCCGGATGTTCAATAACCCACTGGCTGACCGAGTGAGCCAAGCTTAGTGTCGTTGTCATTTCATTTTCCTTTCGCGAACAACCAATGTGTTTTTGTGCGCAGGCATGAGAACAATCAGGCAGACGTTGTTGCTGCTTCCATTTCTTGCTCCAGTTCTTGCAATGGACCGAAGAATTCGTATCGGATGCGATGTTCGTCTACGCCGAGTTCTTGCAAGCTCGCCTGAATTTTCGACATGAACGGTGGCGGACCACAGAAGTAGAAGTTCGCATCGCTGTAGGGTGTCCATTCACGCAGAAACTCGGACGTCACGAATCCAGTACCGTCGCACTTGCCAGCTTCGAGGTCGCCCGGCAACGGAGCGTCGTACAGAACCCTCGTTTGAACGTTCGATGTCGCCAGCAAAAGATTGCGAAGTTCTTCTGCAAACGCATGCGTCTTGCTGTTGCGAGCGGCCTGAATGAAGTAGATCGAGGCTTCGGAATTTACATGAATGATCGACTTGGCCATCGACAACAACGGCGTTACGCCAATACCACCTGCGATCAATACAATGGGTCTGTTGCTCACCGCCTCGGGGTCGATCGTAAATTCTCCGCATGGTGGACCAACCTTAATGCAATGTCCCACGTCGATCTCATCGTGCAGGTGACTGGAGATCAATCCGTCCGGCGCATCAGGCGTGAGTCGTTCTTCGCGCTTGACGCTGATGCGGTAATGCTGCTCACCGGTGCGATCAGATAAACTGTAAATTCGCGGAGACGTCGGCGTGTGCGGATGATCGATATGGACGGTGATATATTGCCCAGGCTTGAAGGGCGGCAACACACCTTCGTCTTCGGGCTTCAGATAAAACGATGTTACCACATCGCTTTCCGGTACTTTCCGATCGACAACGAAGGAGCGGTAACCATTCCAGCCACCCGGTGTGGATTGTTGCTCGTCATAAATCGCTCCTTCGCGCCCGATGAATAGTTCCGCAAGAAACCCGTAGGCTTCGGCCACGGCGTCAACGATTTCGTCCGTGGCTGCATCGCCCATGACATCCTTGATCGCATCGAGAAGATGCTTGCCGACAATCGGGTAATGCTCGGCTTGAATGCCAAGCGAGCAGTGCTTCTGAGCGATCAACTCGACGGCCGGCATGAGCACTGCCGGGTTGTCGATATGGGTAAAATATGCACAGATTGCTCCAGCCAGTGCTTTCTGCTGACCTCCGGAATGCTGGTGGGCCTGATTGAAAAACGCCTGCACTTCTGGATTGCCCTGAAACATGCGTTCATAGAACCGCCGTGTAATGGTTTCCGCGTTGGCGGCCACTGCTGGCGTGATCTTCTTGACGATTTTGATTGTTTTGTCGCTGAGCATGTATGTTCCTGTTAAATAAGAGGTTGCTGTCTATGTAGCAGCCGAATAGACTGTATCAATCACCTCAAGGTATAGGTTATAATTCTACCCGTCAAGGTGTAGAATTATTAAGCGGTCGAGACTTGGGAAGAACCATGATTTCAAAAACAGCCGAATACGCACTGCGGGCCGTGACATGTTTGGCGAATGACACTCAGAGTTCCGTGTCGGCGGATATACTTGCGGAAAAGACTAAGGTGCCGCGTCGCTATCTGACGCGTGTGTTGCAGGACTTGGCTTCGTCCGGACTGCTCGCGTCGCGCAGTGGGCCGGGGGGCGGATATATTCTGGTCAAACCCACAGAGAAAATAACCATTCTGGACGTCATCAATGCGGTCGCTCCGTTGGAACGAATCACGGCCTGCCCACTTGGACTAAAATCGCACACGTCATTGTGCCCGCTGCACGCGGAACTCGACCGAGCCTTTGCTGCCACTGAATCTGCGCTTGCGGCTGTGACGATCCGCCAACTCCTGGAATCCACCAATCCCATCGTACCGTTGCGCGAAGTTCCTCTATGAAACAGCCAATCGCCGGGTATCACAAGGACGACGAAGACCACTGGGTCGCCCAACTCGCATGCGGTCACAATCAACATGTCCGCCATGATCCACCGTGGGCGGTTCGCGAATGGGTTACAACGTTGGAGGGACGCACGCAAATGCTTGGGCACTTACTCGATTGTCGAAAATGCGACGAACACGCCCCACCGGATAACCAGCCGCCCCAAGAGATCGCTTGACAAACATAGGACTCCGAAGTATTATTACAACGCAATGGCAAATGCACTTGAAAAAACTGATCTACCGCTCTCGCAGAAACTAGGCCACGCGATGAATCGTGTGCAGGTGGCCATGCGAGCGGATAGCTGGGAATCATTCGGGCAACGCGGGCTCAATCCGACGCAGGGACAGATTTTGATTTTGCTCAGCCAGCGCGCAGTAGGCCAAAGGCTGAATGAAATTGCGAACGAACTGGCAGTATCCTCGCCAACCGTGAGTGATTCCGTCGCGACGCTGATCGAAAAAGGGTATGTCAAGAAATCCAAAGCGAAGGATGACGCTCGCGCGGTCGCCGTGCGACTGACTTCAGCAGGTAAGAGGCTGGTCGAACAGCTTGATTCAGTGGGTGGTACCATCCAATCCGTTCTTTCCTCCCTCCCGGAATCCGAACAGATTCAACTCTATCGAACGATGTTGCGAATGGTCCGGGAACTCCAGGTAACCGGAAAGATTCCCATGGGCAGAATGTGTGTAACCTGTCGCTATTTTCGTCCGAACGTTCATAAGGATTCCAAACGACCGCATCATTGCGCCTTGGTCGATGTTGCGTTTGGCGATCGGACGCTGCGTTCCGACTGCCCGGAACATGAAGTCGCCGATGAGCACCTTGCCGCACAGAACTGGGAATCTTTTGCAGCCTGCTCTTCTGGCAGATAAAATTTTGCACAAATGAATAGATAGGAGTCCTACTTGCCGTAGTTCATGCTGCTGCCACTGGCCGTGGCAAACAGTAAACATGAGTGGCCACATTTAAGAATCTAAGGAGAATGACAATGTCGAAAGCGATTTTCTATCATGCAGGATGCCCCGTATGTGTCGAAGCCGAGCAGCAGGTTGCACAGTCCATTGATCCGGCGAAGTACAAGGTCGAATTCGTCCATCTGGGCAAAGATGGAGGCCGGCTCGGCGAGGCTGAATCCGTGGGAGTCAAGTCCGTTCCTGCGCTTGTGCTCGACGGCACCGTTTTTCACATCAATCATGGCGCCGACCTTTCCGCCCTGAAGGCTTAAAGGGAGTTCGTGCCTTGGCCATCGACAGCTGCCGGTCCCTTACGTTCTGGGCCGGCGGCTGTCTGATGTCACGTTCCAATTCGCAGAGACTGAATTGGCAATGAAGAACGACAAATACGACACATGCGCGTTGCAATGCTTGCGTCGGCCAGTCCATTCAATTCTGAAATCTACGCGCCGACAATGTGTAGTACGGTTTCTATTTCATCAATAGCGCCGAACGGTTCTTCAGACTCACGGACGCCAAGGGGCTCAATTATCGTTTCGAGATGGAAGTCAGTCATTGATTTCATTCGCTGAATATTGGGCGAACCCCTCCATATGAGTACAATCTCAACTGCGCCGAAACCGGCTTGCCGCCACCATCGCGTGGCTGACGTACAAACCAAACAGCGAGGCGAACTTTGGCAACTTGTTTCTTTGCAACTGATTTGCACGGCCACGTTGATCGGTATGAAAAACTGTTCTACGCGATCGAGACAGAACGACCGAAGGCGGTGTTCTTGGGGGGCGATTTGCTGCCCTCCGCCGCTTCGGTATTGGCCGCTGGCGAAATCGCTGAAGATTTTCTGCAAGCGTATTTGGTGCCTCATCTGCGCCAAATGAAGGAGAAGCTCGCCGATTCGTATCCCCGAATATTCTTGATTCTGGGTAACGACGATCCACGCGCGGAAGAGGAGGCGATTGTGCGGGCGGCGACTGGCGGTATCTGGGAATACATACACGGGTGTCGAGCGACGTTCGGTCAGTTCGAGTTATTCGGCTACAACTATGTCCCACCCACGCCGTTTCTGTTGAAAGACTGGGAGCGCTATGATGTTGGGCGCTTCGTCGATCCGGGATGCGTTTCGCCTGAAGAGGGAATGCGGACAGTACCGGTATCCAGGCGCGAATCGCGCAATGCCACCATCCAAGCGGATCTCGATCGGTTGGTCGGGGATGCAGAGTTGAACCGCGCGATTCTACTTTTTCATTCGCCACCGTATGAAACGAAGCTCGACCGGGCGGCGCTCGACGGGAAGCTTGTGGACCATGCCCCGGTGGATGTGCATGTTGGGAGTATTGCGATCCGGCGGTGCATCGAATCACGTCAACCGCTTCTGACGCTGCACGGTCACATTCATGAATCCGCGCGGTTGACGGGTTCGTGGCAGGACGCAATCGGAAACACGATCTGCCTTTCTGCCGCCCACGACGGTCCGGAACTGGCGTTGGTGCGCTTCGATCCTGCGAACCCGAGTGTCGCTACACGCGAACTTATGTAGCCGAAGATTCCGGTGTGGCCAATGATAATTCGCGGGCGGCGTCGGTCACCGCGCCAATTTTCATGGCGTAGCTTGAGCGTTTGGCGATGTCTTCGTCGGTAACCATGTGAACATCGAGCAGGCCTTGAGTCCGGTACCCCGTGCGCAGGTAGTTGATTTCGCTGAGCGAAAGACTCCAACCCTCGAACCAGCGTTCCAGATCTCGGCGCTGCTCATCCGTACCCACGAAGTGAACGAGCAAATCGATATCGCTCGCCGGTCCAGCCGTGGCGTTCTTCGTGCTGCCGAACAAGTAGATGGCTTTGACACCGAATCGGGCAGGGTCCAGTTGGGCAGCGATGCTTTCGGCCATGCGGGTTCGCCAGCGCCAATCCAGGCCATTCGCCAAGGCCACGTTCGCATCGAATTCCGCAGTGTATCCTGCATCTGCGGTCGGCTCACCCAGGATGCCCACGGCTTCATCAAGCTCAGCGTTCATCAGAACATGAAGCACCTTGTTGTCAGCCGCTTGCGGTACATCGATGACGCGAACGGTTGCGTCGAGCGAGGCATATTTTGGAGCCAACTCCGCGAGCAGATTGTGGGAACGCGTGAGGAACAATTCGTTGAACTCGGTGCCATCTTCGTCGGGATACAGCGGAAGATATCGAATCTCGGCTTCTACCAAGTCCTGGAAGAAATGGGTTCCAAACGAGACATCGGGCGTGTAGTCACCCGATTTTCGAGCGATTTCGATCAGCATCGCCGTGTTGTTGATGTCGGAATAGGTGATCGGTACACCCAGGCGAATGTCGCCTCGACTTCCCCAGCGACCCGGCCCCATCAGTATGAACTGGCGCTTGGGCAGCAACTTATTGAGTTCACCGACCGCCCGCCCGACGGCAATGAGTTCGTCGCGCGTCCCCAACCGACCGTATTGTTCGGGATCGACATAGACGATGTGGGTGATGTTCGAAACGATGCCGTTCGATATGTATCGATTTGCAGAGAAAACAAGCTGTTGGTAAGGGATGTCTCGCGGAATGGGCGCAGGCCGCGTAAGTTTCGCGGGTGCCTGAGCCCGACACTGCAGCAGATACAAATCCTTACCGTCCGAAGCGAATTCGATATCGATGGGGTGGGCGACTTCGCGTTCGAGCAATTTCAGCAGAGCGTGAATCTGTTTTATGAATGGGGTTCGATTGAGCAGTCCTTCAAAGGTGACCACCAAATCGTCGTTCTCGAAATCGATTCTACCTACCATTGGTTGGCGCAGGTGATTGTCCTCGTACACCGAAACCAGCAACTCTGCCGCGGGGAGAGCGTCGCCTACCTTTCGCAGGAAATCGGTGGCTTCAACGGTTTCGAACTTGTTTGAGTTCAGGTTGATGACGTCCATGTAGCGGGGGGCATAGCGCATGACCTCTTCGGGTGTGGCGTTTGCCCGCAACCCAGGCTGACCGGGTGATACCAGCACGGGATAGTCGTCCCCCAACCGATCGACCGCTCGGGTGCCCAGACCGGGAACCAAACGCACCAGTCCATCTTCACGTTGGATGCGCGGTGACCAGCGAAATTCGTTGTGGCTGAAGGCGACTCCGGCGAACGCTGGCAGGAAATAATCCCCCACTTGCGTGCCCACCACTTCCTGAATGAGCACGCCCATCCCCTCTTGGAAATCGAGCAGGTTGCGTTCCGCGCGATACTCGATCGGATCGGGTCCGAAGGTTGAAGCGTAGACTTCGGCGATGGCGTCCATCAGGGCATCGAGGCGTTGCTGTTTGGTCCCGCGATTCGCCAGGAACAGGCTCTTGTACTTGCCGGAAAATGCCGCCCCAAAGCGATCTTCCAGCAGACTGGAACTGCGCACGATCAACGGTTTTTCCCCGAGGTCGTCGAGGGCGAGTGACAGGCCTTTCACAATCGCCGAAGAGAATTGCGAGTTCTTGAACACCTGAACGATGTCGGGGTATTCCTGTCGAACCTCGTCAACCTCTTTGTACTTCTGCGAGAAGACATCCTCGAGGTGGTTGCAATAAACAAAATCATGCATGCCATCGGAGGTGAGGTACCAGGTCTTTGGCGTTTTGATATCTGCGAGCAGCTCGCTGTCGTCGATGTGCTTACGGATGATCTGATAGGCGAGAAACAGCCCCGCCCCTTTACCGCCAGTCTTGCCATGGCCACGCGCGGGGTAGATCAAGCGTCGAATGAGCTGGTGAAAGTCCTTGATTTCAACGTAATTCTTAGCCACGTTGATGTACTCAAGCTGGTCCGACAGAAAACGCCGAACCAACGCAACCAGCAAACCCTTGCGCGTCGAGTGCGAAAGCTCTACCTCGCCATGCCCCGCGTGCTGATAGCGCTGGATGGCATCGGCCACTTCCGAAATCGCGGTGTGATGATTCTCGAGCGTGTTGACCAGAAAGCTGGCGCGGTCCTGTTTGATCCACGCATGAATACACGAGATGATCTCCTCGTCGCTGAGATGTTCTGCGGCAAGGTCAAATACCTGTTCGGACAAGGCAATCGCGGATGGCCCCGAGTTTTTTTCGCGCGGGTGGTTCGATTCGAAGAATACGTCCGCTTCATCCGTCAATTCATGAGGGCTGAAGTGCTGCAAGAGTTGCCCGGCTTCGCGAATCCCGCTCCAGCAGAGGTGGTTGACCATCTTGCGGGCCACCCGCATCAGCAGGCTCTGATCGGTGCGCCGCAATAGGTCGAGAATCGCCAACCATTCGTGCCCATTGCGCGGTTTCGATTGCTCTGTGTCGTGCATGCGCTGCATGGTTTCGGTGAGGCGCCGGTGACTGATACAATTACCGATGCGGTCGGCAATCGTCTCCAGCAACTTGCGCTCTTCTTTGAGAAACGGGCCTTCGTCGGCTTGGGGCATCTGCTCGGTGTAGACCACTTCAATGGTCCCGATTGGCTCGCCGTAAGCCTTGATTGGTGCCTGCTGTTTCCATGGCGTCTCTTGGAAATTTGCGGCTTCGCATTCCACACCATCCACAGATATCCGCGCAGCGCACACGTCGGGGAATTGCCAACCCGGGGGAATGACCTCGATCGTTCCCTGAAACACTTCGTCGAGTGACGCCGCTTCATTGTTGGTCAGCTCTTCAACCTGGTAGAGGCAGTTCAACTCCTTCGCGCGCTCCTGCAGCGACTTTAGAATGTCGGAGACGCGTTTGTCTTGTTCGGGCATAGGTCACCTTCATACCGAGCGAATGCTAGTCGCGTAGAATCACGCCCCGCCCACACCGGCCATCGACACGGATTTGCAATGGCTCCGCGAGTCGCACGTGCCGTAGAAAACCAGTCTCCGCCAAACCCGGTTGTCGATCAAGCCAGTCCCAATCGATCGCGTAGTCGCCCGTGTGACGTTCGGTGAAGTATTGCACATGAAAGCTGAGCAGGTTGTGGAAGAAGTGCGATCCCTGACTCGCGTCCACGTGCATCTCTGGTAGCGTGGCTTCAACGATGGCGCGAGCCCCAGAGATTTGCGGCCAAGTTACCGGAATACCGAGCCACGGGTCGCTGCTCCCCCACCGCCCGAACCCGATCAACACGTATGGTCGCCGCTGAGAAACAAGTACGCTGTTGAGCTTCTCGATCTCTACCGCAATCTCGCGCGTGTGTTTCGCGTCGAAGGTTGTGGGTCGAACGTAAACCACGTCCACAATCGAATCGTTGGTACCGTTACCCAGGGCGCTATCCGTACTCAACAGGACGCGGTCTCCGTGCAAGTCGGATTCAGCGAGTTCGGTCCCTTCGGTGGCCGTCATCATGGGTCGGACTTGCAGAAAACCGAAACGGGCAGGCAGGCCTTTTTGGCGATCCAACGTCAAGGCAAACTCGATTTCCACATCGCAACCAAGCGTCTGCTTGCAGTGTTCGCCCAAATGCAACACGAGGTCGTTCAGCGGAATATCGTCGAACTCAAGAATCCGTGCGAAAGTGATTGCCCGCGGGCCAGTTCGGCGCGTACCCGGTGCTAGCCGATCTGAGCTTGCGTCGTAGGTCGAAGCGGTAAAACGCAGCACATCGTCGCGCTCGGCATCGTCCAACCCAGCCTCGACAAGGTACTCTGCTTCGTTGATGGGGTCGTATCGACTCGGGGCCATGTTGACCGCCCAGAGTTTTGTCTGGGAGTTTCGGAGCAAATCCCGAACCGAACCATAGGGAGGTGCATGGCGGGGATAGCGCGGGCTGTAATTCCAGGCAATTCCACCATCGACAATCGTCTTGCCCAGGCCGAGCGCCAAGGTCACCACACCGTCCTCGTGTTTGGCAGGACCAGTCGGATAATAGTTGTGCGTGCGGATCACTCCGGAAACGATCGGGTAGAAGCGATCGTTGAATCGCTCACCGACGACCTCCTGAATAATGACGCCCATCCGTTCTTCTTCGACGCAGTGATCGATGGTGCGCATGTATCGCCGGGCGTCCTGAAAAAACGTCGATGCCCAGACGAACTTGATCGCTTCGGTGAGTTTTTTGAATCGATCGCCCACTGCGGCTTGGTTGTTCGGTACCATCTTGGTTCCGTAGACACCGGCGAATGGATGTTGCAGGGCGTCTTCCAACAGGCTGGAGGATCGAACAGCCAGCGGGGTGGCGATCTGGGAAATCAGCGCGTGCAAGTCGCCAACGATGAGTGGTGGTAGCTCGGCTTTGATAAACGCGTGGGCGATTCGCTCATCGGACAAGTCATCTTTGACGACATCATACAGCTTGTTTTGTACCATGAAGTGGTGGAAGACGTCGGTGCCTAGGACAGTCAATCGCGGTATGCCGACAACAACGTCCGGAAACGAATCCTTAAGGCCCGCATCTTGGATAATGCGTTTTGCGGTGGCCAGCCCCAGTGCTTTACCACCGATCTCGCCTCCACCGATGACCGTAAAGTCTTCGTCCGATTCAAAGAATTGGCGGTCGAATGCAGGGTACATGCTGGCACCTGTTTTCTCATTCATCGACACTTCCGGTTAGACCCACCCGCGATCCTTACAGGCCTGGGCCACGCGGGCGATGGCGATGGTGTATGCCGCATCGCGCATGTATAGTTTTTGCCTGCGGGCCATGTCGCTGACACTAACGAACGCCGACGTCATCATCACGTCGAGTTTCCCGAGCACTTCGTCTTTTTCCCAGAAGTAGTTCATGTTGCTTTGCACCTGCTCCAGGTAACTACAAGTGACACCACCGGCGTTGGCCAGGAAGTCCGGGATCACGAAAATCTTGCGCTCTTGAAGGACATGATCTGCGTCCGGGGTCGTGGGACCGTTCGCCCCTTCGGCGATAATCCTGACTCGCTTTCCGATCTTCAAAACGGTGTCAGCCGTAATCGCATTCTCCAGCGCACACGGCATGAGAATATCCACATCCTGCTCAATCCAGGCTTCACCCGGCAGACACTCGTATCCCAATCCGACTGCCTTTTGCTGGTCGATTCCTCCGAATCGATCGGTAATCCCGCGCAACTCTGCGATGTCAATACCAGACTTCTTGCGGAAGGTGTACGGTTGCTGCGCCTTCTGATCCCAACAGGAAACAGCCACAACCGTGCCGCCAATTTGCTGATACAATTCAATGGCATACTGGGCCACGTTGCCGAATCCCTGAACGGAAGCCACCGTATCCTGGGGCCGAATATCCAACTCTTTGAGGGCTTCACGAAGCGCAAACACAACCCCAAACCCGGTGGCCTCAGTACGACCTTGGGAACCGCCCATGCCAACAGGCTTACCGGTGATCGCTCCGGGAAAACGTCCGCCATTCATCTGCTCATATTCATCAACCATCCAGAGCATGTGCTGCCCGTTGGTCATCACGTCCGGGGCTGGCACGTCGCTGACCGGGCCGATGTTGCGCGCGATTTGCCGCACATAGGCCCGACAAATGTTCTGCTGTTCAGTCATACTCAAGTTATGGGGTTCGCAGATGACGCCACCCTTTCCGCCACCGAGTGGGAGTTTGGCAACGGCGCATTTCCACGTCATCCACATCGCCAGCGCCCGCACGGTGTCAGCCGTCTCCTGAGGGTGGAATCGGATACCGCCTTTTGCCGGCCCGCGGGCGTCGTTATGCTGCACGCGATACCCTTGAAAGACCTTGAACGAACCGTCATCCATCCTCACCGGCAAGCTAAAGTGGTATTCGCGGAGCGGGTTGCGAAGCAGGTCCTTGGTGGCTTGATCCAGCCCCAGACTTTCTGCGATCTTGTCGAATTGCGATCGGGCCATTGTAAAGGCGTTGAATGGTTGAGCAGTCATGGTGGTGCTCCAATCGAAACCGGAGTCAGCGTGAATTAAACGCCTACCAATGACTCGGAGGCGTTCCAAACAAGCAGGATGAGGCCAGCGATTTCAAAACCGTGGCCTCATCCCTGCATTATATCCACAGGCACTTTGCGTGCCAAATCTCTGGTGTCGTCTGATCAGTTCAAGAGACTATCGCCCCTTCTTAAACGAATGCCCTGTCTTCAAGCCGGCTACAAATACGACCAGCGCAACGGCACCGAGAAAGAACACCGTGTCGCCCGGTACCCGCATCCATCGCAGATTTTGCATAATCGGAGTCTGCATGAATTCCGCACTTCGCGCATACCAATATCCGTGTTCAACCGATGCCCATGTCTGCATCAAGCCGACAGGCAACAGACTCAGCACGCACATCGCCATCAATCCGCCGTTCAAAGACCAGAACGCGAATCGAAGCAATCCATCTTTCCAGTCACGCCCGGGAATCAAGACACGCAAGCAGACCAACATCAGGCCAATTCCGAGCATTCCGTACACGCCGAACAGCGCAGCATGCCCATGAAGTGGAGTCGTGTTGAGCCCTTGCATGTAGTACAGGGCGATAGGCGGATTGATCATGAAACCAAACAGACCTGCTCCCACCATGTTCCAGAACGCGACCGAGATGAAGAAGTAAATCGGCCACTTGTAACGCTGAACCCAGGGGGAACTTCGCGACCGTCGGAGATCTTCCGTGGCGTCGAACCCAATCAAACAAAGCGGAACGACCTCCAATGCACTGAACACCGAACCCCACGCAAGGGCCACGGTCGGTGTGCCCGAAAAGTACAAATGGTGGCACGTTCCGATGATGCCGCCCGCCAAGAAAATGGTCGCAGACAGCAGCGCCGCCGCTGCGGCGAGTCCGGGGCGGATCAGATTCAAGCGCATGAAGATGAAGGCGATCACCGTGGTCGCGAACACCTCGAAGAAACCCTCGACCCACAAGTGAACAACCCACCAGCGCCAGTATTCGACGATCGTAAGATGCGTGTGATGCCCCCAGGTAAGCCCGGCGCCGTAGAACAGCGCGATCGCAGCCGTCGAAACCGCCAACAGTGCAACGAGTTGTTTTTGCTCACCTTGCTTCCGAAGTGCCGGGCGCAAGACGCGCATCATGAGGAAGAACCAGAGCAACAATCCGCCAAACAGAGCAAGTTGCCACGCGCGGCCCAGGTCAACGTATTCGTACCCTTGATGTCCGAAGTAGAACGAGACGGTGTCCGACATCATGTTCTGAGTACTCATCCACTCGCCAATCAATGAACCCACCACAACCAGAAGCAGCGCACCAAATAAGATGTTGACGCCCAGACGTTGCCCTTTCGGTTCCTTTTCGCTGACAAGAGGACCGATGAACAGCCCGGCCGCCAACCAAGCAGTCGCAATCCAGAACAATCCAATCTGAATGTGCCACGTTCGTGTTACGCTATACGGCAACCAATCGGAGAGTGGAATACCGTAGAATCCATCTCCCTCGACGCCATAATGCGCGGTGATCACGCCGAGGAGCATTTGGACGAGGATCAATGCCGACACGATCCAGAAATACTTAATCGTCGCGCGCTGCGATGGCGTCGCTTCCCAGTGTCCGAGCGGATCGATCTCGGGCGCGACCGGCTCTTCTTCGTCACTTCGACGCGACGCATACCACCATGCCATCGCCGAAATGCCTGCCAGCAGCATGATGATGCTCACGCCTGTCCAGACTACCGAATCGCCCGTAGCCCGATTCCCCACCAACGGTTCATATGGCCAATTGTTTGTGTACGTGACGGTGTCGTCGACGCGGTTCGTAGAAGCCGCCCACGAAGTCCAAAAGAAAAACGCAGACAAATTTCGCAGACGGGTAGGGTCAGAAACAGCATCCGCAGGAATCGCGTAGTCGATGTTTCCATTTGCAAACACATCGGAATAGTGCTCAAGATTTGATTCAAATGCGGCGGCGCGGATTGGATCAATCGTAACCGTTTTGGTTGCTTCGTCGTAAGTGTTGGCCCGCATCAACTTAGACAGTCGGCCAGTCAACTGGGCGCGTTTCTCTTCGCCAAGTTTTTCGAAATCAGATCCAAACTCTGCGTTTGCCCAATTGTTGAGGATAAAAACAGCTTCTCGATGAAGCCAGTCAGCCGTCCAGTCAGGGGCAACGTAACTCCCGTGACCCCATATCGACCCGACTTCCATCCCGCCCAGCGCTTGCCAAACATTTTGACCAGCCGTGATCCCTCCGTCTTCGATCAAGACAGCACCATCGGTCGTGATCACTCGATCAGGAATGGGTGGCACTTCCTGATAGATGCGTGTGCCAATCCACCCGAGCACCAGGAACGATAGAAACATCACCAAAGCAAAACTCAACCAAAGCTTTTTCATCTTCATCCTCGTCTGGAAAACTGAGATTCGCTGACGGTTGACCTATCCGCCATGCATACTGGCATTTCCAACGCCCTTCATCAGTGGGCAATCATCAATGGAATCTTGCGATTCACATTCGCTGATGACTTTCTTGAGCGACCGCTTCATCCTGTGCAACGATCGAACCTTGTCCTCGATGTCGGCGATCTTCTGCTCGGCACGTTGCCGAACGTGCTCGCATCTCGTGTTGGCATCGAACCACAGGGCAAGAATTTCTTTGATCTCGGCCAGTGTGAACCCAAGCTCTTTGGCACGTCGAATGAATTGCAATCGCGCAACCACCGACGCATCGTATTGTCGATAGCCAGACGGCATTCGATCCGGTTCAGCCAACAACCCTTTCCGCTCGTAGAATCGAATGGTCTCAATTCCCGCACCCGACTTTTTTGCAAGTTCGCCGATTTTCATAAAATTCAATACCGCCAGCCGAAGCCAACGTCCTCCACGATTTGGAATTATAAACTCCGTACTATACTACAGAGTCAACCAAGAAATTTTGTAATCAACGCAGGGACTACTCAAGCCCCCACCGGGCAGGTACAGGATCTAAGGCGTTTGCCGGAAAGTGCGGTTGACAGCCTAAGTTTGTACAGCCCGAAACCGCAAGGCGGCCCAACTTCATCCGCAGCAAATGCTCTGTGTAAGAGGAGTCGGCAGGTCCAGGAAATTCAGCGTGAAATGTTCTAGGTCACGACCGCGGTCGACATGATTCGGCCCGAGTCCAAGAGAGTTGACTTTCAATTGATTGGCGAGCGTAAGTGGGAATTGCAAACTGACCACTACCATGGCCCAGTCAAGAAGGAAGAGTCAAGAGCCCATTCCATCGCCCCCGCGACCCATTCGACGAATGGCTCGCCATGATGCGCACAATTGTTGTCGCTTCGGACAAAGTCCTGCGCCGTACGTTGTTGTGTTTCGCTTAAAGAACAATACGAAGTATGGCAGCGACCAGAGCTACTCGACCGCCTGCTCGAACAACGACTCCCCCCGGAGCCCGAAAGTCCCTGAAATCCTTAGCAAACTGCGGAAAGGAGCACGAACGATCTGGGCGGAGCGCCCTAGCCCGACGCGACTAACCAGAGCAGTTGCGACCCCGTCGACTGACTAGGACGGTCCTGACAGCATTTCTGCGAACAGTGCAAAATCATTTACGTCCACGGTCCCGTTTGCGTCAGCGTCGAATGGGCAGAGACATTCTGCGAGCACGCTGTTACCCATGCATTCCTGGAGGGCTGCAAAGTCTTCGAGATCGACATCTGCGTCACCTGTGTCTCCGGGAATCTGGCCATCGGCGCATACTGCTTCGCAAGGTGGAGTTCCGGACGCATCGATTTCGATGGACCACTCCAGCAGTGAGCCGACATCACCATCAAAATCGTCGAACACCTCCAAAGTCCACGTGCCGGCACTGTCTTTCCCATTGAACGCTGACAGTAGCGAACCGCCCGTCGAAGTCGGTTGGAATGTCCCAATTGTTGGGGAACCGCATGCCAGCGTTCCCCCATCGTCATCGAAAGTGATGTCGAAGTTATCGTTACCACCACATGTGTTGCTCATAAGGGTGATGGGCGTTTCGCTCTCGTGTTTGAGTGTGACAAGCACATCGGACAAGAATGGATGGTCAATTCGTACTCGAACATTAACGTCGCCAACAATAAAGGACTCCCCTACGGTAATCGTGTCGGAAACGGGCGCCCCCACACCTCCTGGTGCCGGCAGGCCATCCGGTATCGGCTTGTTGACTATTGACGAGTTTTGGACAGGCTCGCCCAATGGTGGAACATTACACGTTGTTCCATCCCCAAGATACACACCGCCCGATCCATCGCAGTCTTCGACCGTGCGCTCACTGCAGGACTTTCCGTCGCAGCATGCACCCATCGGGGGCAGACATTCCGCTTCAACAAGCGTCGAATCACCGCCTGCCACGTTTCCATTGTCACCGATTTGAATCAGATACGATTCACCCTCAGCAACCTGGAAGATCAGCGATTCAACCGAATCACCCAACTCATTTCCGTTTTTGTCTACGCATGCAAGTTCATTTAATTCGACACAAGTATCTCGGACCACGATGATCGTGTCGTAGGTCGCAATGGGCGTGGCACGAATGAGCAAGTTGCAGTCTCGATCGGCAGTCCATTCGTACCACACATCGTTTTGCATCAATCCTGTCGCACCGAAACTGTCGCACAATCCGACCGGGCCGTCAGCCGACGCCCCACCCGTATCGACCGTATCAACATACGGAACCGCATCAATGACAATCGCATCACCACAGTCATCGTTCGGTGGAACGACCGGACAGTTCTCCAAGAAGCAACTGCTCAGAGGACCACGGTATTCGCCACCGGACGCAGTGCATTCCAAAACGTTGACAGCTGTACACGATCCATCAGGATGACAGCATGCCCCGGGAGGAAGGCACGCGATTGGATCTCCAGTCTCCACACTCACACAAAATGCGCGATCGTCGGGTTCGAAGTCCGTTTGATCGTAGCCGTCGGGCGGGCCAATCCCGTTTCCATCGTCAAGGTTACTGCCGTTCCCGTCGGCGCCGTCTTCCCAAAACCAATTTGCGCCGCCGCTCAAATCGTTCTTGATTTCTATCCAATAGCAATTTCCACCTACTACATTCACGGCTGCATGGCTGGCGGTGTATTCAAATATTGGCGCGACGCCCAAGACCAGCTCACCTGTATCCAATGGCCCCATGACAATCAGCGTCCCACCCGACTGGACAAACGGGCCGCCCACAATGTTTCCGGGGATTCCACCGTTGTCGTCGTAGTAAGTGATCGTAAACGCATCCGGAAACGGGCCAGGAATCGGTTGATACGCCCCCCACCAGCACAAGTTGGTCAACTGCCCGTTCACTTCAGGCGTGAAATCGTCTGCGGAAGTGAATCGCGTGCTGTTGGAATTGCGAGCATTGGTAGTCAGAAATGGTTGGCAGTTTTCTTGCGGTAGTGAACAAAATGAACCTGATCCGCCTGCGGTAATTTCAATGTTTGAATCCGTCGCCGAACCCTGCCAACTACCAAAGTGTGAGGAATCGATCTTGCTGAATTGAAGGTTGCGTATATCGTTTGCTTTTTCGCCTGCAGCACAAATTGAAGTAGTGAGGCAGACGGCGAGGGCAAGCCGCATTCTCAATTCGGATGAACGTGCAGAACTGTTCACAAGTCTCTCCCCGCTGGATGCCATTCGTTAGTTGGACAGGCTATCCTGAAGCAATGAAAAATCGTTCAGATCCACATCACCGTCGCTGTCATTGTCGAAACAGGCACACGAAGTGGTGGCGCCCCCCTCAGGTCCGAGCAGGCATGACGCCATTTCGGCGTAGTCGTCCAGATCTATATCACCATCCAGATCAGAGTCTCCACCACCGCTGCACGGATCACTCGCTACTTGCATGACGCGCAACCCAATCACCGGGCGCGTCGATCCCGGCCCGACGTCACCACGATTGGCACAGGTAACTTGGCGGATGTTAGAGCGATAACTTCCCCCAGCGATTGATCGATCCGGTGCGATGCTGGCTGAAATGGTCACCTGATCACTCAAGAACTCCCAAACATTCCCGGACATATCGCAGATGCCATAGCGGTTATTGTTCGCCGTTGTTTGAAACACGTCACCGTGATTGGTTCCGTCGTAATAACAGACCGGGGTCGTGGCATAGACGGCTGGGTTCGGATTGTCGAATGGGTCACTGCTGTCTCTAAAATTTGCATCGAGATTGGTCAATGGATCGCGCCCGAAGGCATGCAACCAATGATCCGCCGGAACGCTGTGTTCTTCGAAGGGAAATCCCACGAAAAACGTCCTGATGTTGTCCGGTGCGAGGGGATCGAACGCAGCGGCTTTGTACCACTCGTTGAACCGACGGGGGACTGCGTTGCTCGCACCAACACTGGTTCCGCCCTCGTCCATCAAGAGTCGGTATCCTCGGTATTGCCTGACCCAAGCCGCCCGCTCGGATGTATTCAAGTCTCTTGCCAGATTGTTGGTTGGCTGCGTCCCGTCAATTTCAACTCCTGTCGTGATCGGAAACCAATCCGTCTCAGCGCTTCCCTCTGCGTAGCAGCGCTCATCAAGCCCCAAACCCTGGTCGATGGTCAACCAGTTGCAGAACTTGACCGACCCTATCCAACTCATTCCGATGGCAGGATGGTCTTCCTTCCCGCTGATGGGTGAATAGCGAGTCCCGACGGACGCGATAGGGTTGTAAACAAGCGACCCGCGAGACATGTCATAGACCGCATCTACGTCACTCGAATCACCAACAACCAATCCGACATCACCCGGCTCAATCGGAGGCGGTCTCCATTTCATATTGTCACCGCGTTCGTTTCCGAATCCTGGATGCTGTACTTCGTTGTGAAACTCAGCGTCATTGAGGAAAGCGGCGAACTGGGCGTTGGTGACCTCGGTGATTCCAACATCATAATCGTAAACAGGACCACCAATCTGCACATCGGAGGCTGGAACAGTCACCGTCGCAACGGTGAATGCCTGTGCAAATGACTGCTCGCAATGCGCGAGAGTTAAAGCCACGACAAGCAAAACCACAGCGCGGTTAAGACAATCGACGCACGTCCAGCAGTTGAGCAAATGATTGCGCTTGTTATGGACCATTAAACACCGCCTCGAACGCATTCCAGTCATCGGTATCAACATCTCGGTCGCCATCAAGATCAAAGACTTCGCATCCAACCACGCAGGTGAAGACTCCCGACCCCGAGAAACACCGCTGGAAAGCGGCGCTATCGACCAGATCACGGTCGGCATCGAAATCGAAATCTGCCGTTCCGGTCACATCGCCTATCACCGATGCGACACGCATACCAAAATTGGCGGCACCGCTGTCTTGTGTAAAATCCAAGTCAAACGAATTGCGAGCCAACACAGCTGCATTGGAAAAATCGCCTCCGCGCGCTTGTCGTGTCGGGTTCCCAGCCGCAGGCGTTCCGATCGTGTCGGTCCATTCGAAAACGTTGCCAGCCATGTCGAACGAACCCCACGGACTGACGGGGCCAGCCGTTCCAATCGTCGCCAGATTTCCGCACGGTGGCTGATTGTTCTCGCAGGTTCCGTTCCAATCAGCCCCCTTTTCCATCACAGCCACATTCGGACCTGGGTTGTCGACCACGCCGCATTCGTCCGTCGTTGCGAGCGTAGGCGTAAAGTCGGACCGTGTGGGGTAATCCCAATAATCGGTCGTACCTCCAGCGTCTGCGCCACTACTGAATGGATCGTAGTACGCCGCTTTGTGCCATTCGTCCGCGGACGGGAGGAACCAACGCGCTTGGGCATTGCGAACGATGGCAGCCGGGTCACCAGACATGTCGTACGCGCCGGATTCGGTTGTCGAAGCATTCTGAGATCCGCTGGGTTTGCCATTGTGCAGCCAGTTGCAGAATCGAGCTGCAGAAACCCAACGAAAACCGTTCGCCGGTTTGTCGCCAAACTTGGGTTTCGCTGAATAGGTGTAGCTCCCTGAGGTACCACTTTGGAGAATGCCTCCGCGGAGGCTGGTTGTCATGACCGTTTCGTAGAGGCTATTGACGTCGTCCGACGCCACTGCGTTGAGGAATTCAACGTACTGATCGTTGGTGATTTCAAATGTACTGATACGAAAGGCGCGATCGACTGAACCATAACCGGTAGAGTCAGCCGGATTACCGGGGGCACCAACGATCGTTGTTTCGATTAGATCGTCCGATTGGAAGAGTGGCGTTGCCAGAAAGATTCCTTCGCCTCCACCGACCAGGCTGGCGCGAAAAGCAACTTGATCCGCATCATTGAGTGTGCGTGGTTTGCCATCTTCTCCGCCCGAACCCCCGGTCCCAAGCACCATGTGAAAGTTATCGAATTCGACGCCATCAATCTTGTCGGCTTCGTCGATGACCCGCGAGAAATGGTTTCCATCATGAATGTAAATGCCTTCGTTCCCTTTTCCTCCGCTGAACCGGGCGGCGACGACGACGTGATCGTGAACATTGACGACATAGCTTCCCATCGCAAAAAACGTGCCATCGGGTTGTCCGGGAACGGGATCGAAGAAGTCGAAGATCTTTGTGATGACGCCATTTGAACTGGCGTACAAACCTTGCTGCTGTTGTACGAGCGTACCGAACCGTGCCGAGAAGAACACCGTGCCATTTTTGCTGATCACCGGACTCCCGAAATCGACGAAGTCACGACCCGGTTGCCCCGGAACAGGAAATACACCGGAATTGTCGACAATCAACTGGTCGACCGAATCCCCGTCGCCCAGATAGATGCCCTCCGTTCCCGACCCGTTTGCGTATGAACTGCGAAAGACAACCACGCCATTATCGTTGATGTTCGAGAAGGCCTGGATGATATCGAAGCGGGCTGTTCCTGGTTGCCCAGGGGGAATTCCGGTCGCATCCGCGATGACGAATACATCTTCCTCGTCACGCACATAGCGATAGAGACCATTGGTGACGGTGCCATTTTCGACACCTGCGCGAAAGGCGACATCGCCCAAGTTGTTTAGCGACATGAACGGGTCGTTGATCACATATCTTGCCGTCGGGGGTTGATTGGGCGGAGCAATTGTCTCATCAACAATTCGCTCCAAGGCAGTCCCCACATCTGCGAAGTAGAGTCCTTCGCGCTCGACGAACCCGGCATCAAAAAACGAGGCGATGGTTGTGCATTGACTGTTCTCATTTACCAGTGGCAAGATGCCGGCGAGAAATGGAAAGACCGTAAATCCGATGGCGGCTGGTTGCTGAGGAACCGGTTGGAGCGGATTGTCATCGAACTTCAGCAACGTCTGCGTCATGTCGTGAAGATACAAGCCCTGACTGTTGTCACCGAAGGAGAAGCTACCGCGAAACGCGACTTCACCTTTGTTGTTCAAGCTGGTGGGGCCGAACGATGACCAAGTGGTCGCTCCACTTTGTCCTGGAGGATTGAAATCGAAACTGTCATCCACCAGACGCACCAATTGCCCATTGCCAAACTTGTAGATGCCTTCGTTTCCCGAGGCTGGTCCCGAGAAGTTGGCTTTGAATGCCACTTCGCTGCGGTTGTTCAAGGTAGGGTCGCTAGTGGCAAAGTCATCGAACACATCGCCCGGTCGATCCGGAACAGGATCACCAGTGATCGCAATCTTCGTGTAAGCGAATCGAAGCCCTGAAGGGGCGCAGGAGGCGACGATCACCGTCGCGCTGTCACTGGTTGCGATTCCGCAGTCGTCGGTAATCTCCACCTCGTAGCTGCCCGCGTCGGTCAATTCTACCGTCCCAATTGCCAAAGTCGCGCTGTCTTGCCCGATCAGCGGCGTTCCATTCTTAAGCCATTGATAAGAAAGTGCGCCGACACCCGATGCCTGCACGTCAACGTTCAGCGCCTCGCCCGCACAGAGAGATTGTCCAACCGGCTGATCCGTGATTTCAGGGAGCGAAGTGACGTTTAGCGAGCCGACTTCGACGTTGATTGCCCCGCAGCTGTCGGAAACGAAGACCGAATAGACTCCGTCGTTCGCTGCAGTAGCTGATGGAATGGTGTAGGTGGGCAATATCGCGAACGGAATGTCGTCACCGTTTTTTTTCCATTGGTACCCGTTGGTGCTGGCTCCGGTAGAATCGACGCTGAGAATGACTTCATCCCCAACGCAGGCGTGTTGATCACCTGAGACGCTCAGTATCGTCGGACCGCACGCCATCCCCACGCTCAACACGAAGTCATCGTTTGCGTTGGGAGGAAATGCCTCAGCCTCGCGCCAAGCCCCGATTTCAATCCAATAGGATTTCCCTGCGGTTAGCGGAATCTCCAACCGGGCGTCGCTGCTTGGGAATCCGCCGCATCCGTCATCGTCTTCAAAAGTGGCGGTGGAGGATAAGAAGCTGCATGCGGTTTCATAGACTCGCAGGTATGTGTCGCCAACACTCCCACACAGTTCGATGGCATATTCGCCCGAAACCGTACAGTCGTATTGGTAGAACAAATCAAAGTACGGACGATCAACCAGATCGTTGGTGCAACCCAAAACACCGTTGATGGTTAGGGGTAATTCCTCGAATGTGATTGGGGCTGACGTCTCACACGATTCATTGCTCTGCACGACACAAGGTTCGCCAGCATAAGCATGTGAACATGCGAACAGAACCAAGCACATGAAACTGCAAAGCTTCCCAGTGATTCTCGCTATCTCGATATGGGCTCGCAAATACGCTACCCGCCCTGCGCCAATTGACACTACCATCATCGCTTCTCTCACCCTACCCATTATGATCCAAACGAAATTTGAAGCAGACCAAAGTCAACAAGGTCTGAATCGCCATCAAAGTCAAAGTCGGCACACTCACAACCGACACCTAGCGGAACATCCGCTCCGTCGATGCACACCGACAATCCCGGCCAATCCAATAAGTCGAGATCGTCGTCCAACTCACAGTCGCCGGAGAGAGGAACCATATCAATCAACTCGATCGTGCCGTAGGAACGGGTGTTGTCGATGGTCTCAAGAATGACACCTGCCGGCGACACGAGGAATAGTCCTTTGCCCTGCCCAAACGTAGCGCCGCTGCTGACCAGCAGATCGCCACCGGGTAAGACATGGACTCCTTCGGGTTGAGAAAAGCTGATTGATGATCCGATCTGTATGCCAGACGAGTTTAACGTCGTTATGTTGGCACCATGAACGACGACGACGTTCCCGTTGGCAAGGACGTCAATATCAGGCATGTTGCCAATAAAGGTTAGAGTCGAGAATTCGCCTATGAGCCCACCGGTTTTCGCGTCGTAGCGTTTGAGTTTGTGCTCACCGACGTCTCCAACCAATAGGTCACCGTTGGGAAGAATCGCCAAGGCTTGTGGCTGATCAAGATTCGGCGGCGCGAGTTCGCCTTCGATGAATTCGCCGAGGGGATCGCCGGCGCTCGGCGCGGGCGAGCCGTCGAAGAAAAGATAACGGTGGATGTTGTCATGCGCCCAATCCGAAGTGATAAGATGCTCGCCCTCCTGTGTCCGAACCATGCCGCGAATGTTGTTGACAGTCTCGCCAGCCAAATAGTTTTCTATGAATTGACCGTCAGCGTCATAGCGGCCGACCTTGTCGCCTGTCGGTTGCGAAACCAGTACACTGCGGTTGGGGCCAGCTTTGATGTCTGAAACCGAGAACAGATTTCCGTTGTTGTCAAAGTCGCGACTGACGAATGTACCGATGACAGCGCCCGTGGATTGGTCAAGCACTCGCACGGTGGTCGGTTGTCCATCGAACTGCGCCACTGTCAACAATGCCGAATCACCCAGCGAAACCTGCAACGGATCGGCAAATTGTCGAAGTGCAAGGCCGGCAGGCGAATTGGCTCCCAACACGCTTATCATCGCATTGACTTCTTCGGGCGTGTCCAAGACATCGAAGTCCAACATTTCGGCGTTGGTAGTATCAATCGTCTGGAAGAACAATTCCCCGGGATAAATCACTTCTGCCGTTCGACCGTTGGTATCGATCGCGCCGATATCCCAACGATCCAGCACAACCTCAATACCAGTATCGCCGGCATTGGGCTGGCTCAGCGTATCGCTCACTGAGATCAAAATTTCGCCGGTATTGAGTTCTTCGATACCGCGACTTTGACCGTTGATGAATGTTGGGTTAACGGATCCGGGACCGGGCACCGGGCTCCCATCAAAGAACAAGTCTTCGGTCAGACTGCGAGGGGCATCGCCGCCAAAAACGAATCCTTCGGTATGCACAAAGTCATTGGAGGCTTGCGCAAGGAAGTTTCCGTTAATCGTTTCTACAGTTTGGGAGCCTGAGCCCCAATAAAAGGATCCGTCAGCAGCGATCGCGAAACCATATAGATCAGCCGAACTCAGATTTCCCGCTGTCCCGTTGACTCCTTCCGAGAACTCCCGAGTCAGGGCAAAACCGTCGATGAACCCATTGTCGGTGGAAGTCGGCGTCATTCGAATGAGATCGCCATCCGAGATCGGATCGATGTCAGTGAATCCTTCTGTTTGGGAATCGTCATAGCCAACGAGGAAGGTGCCGGTCGATTCGTCAAAATCAAGCGTGCGCATTTCGTTGTTGTTGTCGTCGTTGCCATTACCCCCGACGGCCCCGCTATCCCAGATGACAAAGAACTGCCCGGTCAAATCCAGACGTACCAGATTCGAGTCGCACGCAAAAATGGTGTCGACAGCCGGAACCCAAAGGATGATGTCATCGGTATTCGTGATCGTACCATCGCGCAGGCTGGAACCGCTGTGACCTTGCGAGAAAATAATGGGCGCCTCACCACGGTTAAGCTCTTGCGGATGTCCTGGTTTGGGATTGGGACACTGGGCCAGCGCGGTAGTCGAGATGAAGGCAAGCGTGACAACGACACCACAAGAAATACGATCAGTGAACATGATACCCCTCCAAACAGACTGTAGCCTTGCTTACCTGATTCCAGTTGCAAGTACGATCAATACCTCGCCATTGACCAGCGAAGCCATTAGAAATCGGGCGCGGATAGCGCCTCACGATCGGTCCCACCGGCCCGGCTGGGATCCGACATGTACAAATGCGATGCGCTTGAATCCGCAGCCCGATCATTAGACGTCGATTTGCGCCCGACGCCTCAGGAGTTTGTTTGCGGCACAGGGTTGCCCCAAAACTAGAATGCTTCAAAAAAACTAGGAGCGATTCGAGCAGCGGCGTACCACGGCGATTCCGAACAGGCTCAGCATACAAAGCGTCGACGGTTCGGGCGTGACCTGAAACTGATCGAAGGCAATGTCTTCATCTCCTGCGTCGAGGTGTATTTCGACCTGAATCACCAGGCTGCTTCCGGCCCCTGCGATTGGGGCAGTGAATTCCGTCAGCTCGTTGAGCAATTCAGTGCTATCACCGATCCCATCGAAGTCCGAATCCAACAAGGCGATTTGGTTAAACGCGCCTTCGGCTTCGTTATTTTCGAACCACAGCACTGGAAAAAATGGGCTTCCGTCAATCGACGCATTCACGTGGACGAAGTCTGTCGAATCCCAATCTTCAGCAGCCGGATTGGAGTCATCGGTTTCAGCAAAGAAACCACTGAATGACAGACCCACCTGGCCAGTGATATCGATCGGATCAAGCGTGACAGTTTGCACGGTGGGGCGGGTGTTGTTGTCATCAATATCTTGTGCCGCGAAAAAGAAACTATCGATGACGCCAGTCACTGCAGTATCTAGATCGAGGTCCGACCCGTCACTGCGCGTAAAGAAATCACCCAATCCATCATTGAACTGCCCATCACTGGTCGTGAACCCGATATCGTCTTCAAAGTCCTCGACATGGATGGCCGCGAGCGTGACTTGAGCCATCCCCAGGACCATCGCGCTGGCAACCAGCGCTTGCAATTTACGATTGTACATCCGTCCACCTCCAATTCGGTTGAGAGAGAAACTTCCATTCTAAATGAGACATGCGTCGCGGCGATAAACGATCGCAGAGGCAACGCGAGAGATATCCGTATTCAACTATATGCCCGCTGTTCAACGCAGAGCCATCAACAAATGCCCATCAACAAATGCGGTGTTTAGCGGGTATCGAATTCGGTTCCGATAATGAAGCGTTTCGACATCAACCGGCCTCCAAAACAGGCCTACCGGTGCCCTCATCGCGATCAGGCACCGGGTTGATCCGGGCCTTCCGCCTCCCTACACTTAGAGGCTGGAAAGATGGGTAGAATCCACTGTATTAGTACGCAAGGTTTCGCCCAGGAACGGCTCATTTAAACGTGGATTTTCTGAGAAACTTGCTTTGGCCAACATCCCGTATAAGCAATTCGCTGCGGAAAGACCGTTGACGCCGCCAAAAGATGGACAAATGGTGGACTATTTCCCATTGGTCTATGACGAGCTTCGTGCCTTGGCGGGGCATTATTTCCAGGGCGAACGACGGGACCACACCCTTCAACCCACCGCATTGGTTCACGAGGCATATTTACGGCTCGCCCGGGAAGATCGAAGCGAACCCAAGAACCGCCAACAGTTCTTTGCGATTGCGGCAACATTCATGCGGCGAATTCTGGTCAATCACGCCAAGAGTCATAGTCGAATCAAACGCGGTGGAAACCTTGCACGGGTGCCCTTGGATCAATTCCCTGAAACCTCTACTCCATTGCAACCGCCGGAGTTGTTGGCCCTTGATAGTGCAATCGGACGCCTCGCAAAAATTGACGCGCGGAAAGCCAGCATCGTCGAATTGCGATACTTCGCCGGGCTCACGATTAGCGAAGTCGCCGACATCCTTGAATCATCTCCCGCAACGGTCAAAAGAGATTGGCTGTTTGCCAAAACGTGGCTCTTGCGAGAGATCAAGGACTCCGAATAGCGGTTCGTATTTTGAAATACTGTTGCGTTTCTTAGTCATCTTCCATGGACCATAGGCAACCCAACCGCCATGAACGATCGATGGGACCAACTGCAGGAGTTGTTCCTCTCTGCGCTGGAGCTTGAGGGAGAAGCGCGGGATCAGTTCGTCACCACGGTTTGTGCAGATGACGAATCACTCCGAACCGAACTTCAATCTCTTGTTCAACATGCAGACGAAGCTGACCTCTTCATGGAGGAGCCGGCTGCGGGTGGTGCCATCGGACCCTACCAATTGGTCAAGGTGATCGCTTCCGGCGGGATGGGCACCGTCTATCAAGCCGAACAGAAGAACCCGCGCCGCTCTATCGCTTTGAAGGTCATTCGACGCGGTGGATACGATGACGAGCAACGAGTGCGTCTGTTCAAGCGGGAAGCCGAATCGCTGGCCCGCTTAAAGCACCCTGGGATCGCCGCGATTCATGAAGCCGGGTGCACACCCTCAGGTCAGCATTTTCTGGCTATGGAGCTGGTGCAAGGAAAATCCATCATCCAGTTTGTGGAAGACCGTGGTTTAACAGTTCGCCAAAAACTCGAACTGTTCGCACAGGTATGCGACGCCGTAGGATACGCCCATCAACGCGGGATCATTCATCGTGACTTGAAACCGTCCAACATCTTGGTCGGTGAAGCACAATATACGAGCAACACTGGAAGTTCCCACCATCATGGCACCAACGTCAAGATTCTGGATTTCGGAATCGCTCGCATCGTTGAGTCGGGAACGGATAACGACCACACGATTACCAGCGCTGGACAAATCATGGGCACCCTACGGTACATGAGTCCGGAACAGGCGCAGGGCAAGAACGACGAAATCGATACGCGAGCCGATATTTATTCGCTCGGTGTTATCCTCTATCAGATGTTGACGGGAACGCTTCCATACGACATCGACCCCGGTGCGCCGCATGAGGCTACCCGAAGAATCTGCGAGTCGGTCCCCGCAAAACCTTCGACGATTCGTCACGAGCTCCGAGGTGATCTGGAAACGATCATTCTCAAGTCGCTGGAAAAATCACCCGAGCATCGATACCAAAGCGTTGCCATGCTCTCCGAAGATGTTGAACGCTTCTGCACGAACCAACCGATACTGGCCCACCCACCGAGCAGTCTGTACCAATTGCGCAAACTCGTAGCTCGGCACAAAGCTGTATTTGGTGTGACCACCGCATTGGCTGTCCTGGTTGTCGGGTTTGGTATTACCTCGACAATCATGGCCAACCGATTGTCTGTTCAGAAAAAAATCGCTGTCAACGCAGGTGCAAATGAAGCGGCTGCTCGCCGCGTTTCAGAGCAGATCGCCGGATTCATGGACAACATGATCTCTTCAGCCAGCCCCGAAATCGCCCGTGGAAGGGAATTGACCGTGCGAGAAGCAGTAGACGTCTCTGCCGCTCGCGTGGCAGCAGAATTTGCCAATCAACCCAGGATCGCCTCTGCTCTTCACTCAACCATTGGGCGTACCTATCATAGCCTCGGACTGCACGAGAAGGCCGAACTCCATTTGTCAAAGGCACTTGAGTTAGCGACAGACGTCCTCGGCGACCGAGATCCGGAATCGCTGCAAACATTGCGAAGTTTCGCCATGCTGCGGATCGATCAAGGCAAATACAACGAGGCGCAAGAATTGTGCGAACAAGCCCTGATTCTCTCGACACCGAGTTCAACGACCGACTCGTTTGAGTACGCGGCCAGCATGACGGTTCTTGCCAGTCTTCTGCGTGCGCAGGGAAAACTCGATGAGGCCAGCGATACATTTTCCAAAGTTGTCGAATTGCGGAAGATGATCGGATCCGGAAAGGATCCAGAACTGGGTACAGCCCTAAACAACCTCGCATCAGTCGCCCACGCCCGCGCAAATTATGAAGAAGCAGAGTCGCTCTATCAAGGTGCGCTGAAAATCCAGTTCGAAAACTTCGGTGAGACACATCCAGAGTATGTTACGACGCTCAACAACCTCGGTCTGCTGCGGTGGGAACGGGGTGACTACGATGGTGCCGCCGCAATGCTCGACAAGGTGACACAGTTGCAACGGTCCCTCTTCGACGACCAGCACCCATTGGTGGCAGCGTCGCTAAACAACCTCGGCCTTCTTCGGAAAGCACAGCACCAATTCGACGATGCCCTGCGCTTGCTCAATGAAGCTCTCGATATTCAAACGGCCGCGCTTGCGCCCGATCATCCGGACTTGGCCCAAACCATGAACAACCTCGGCGGGTTGTATTACGCGAAGGGGGAGTTCCAACGCGCCGAAGAGTTCCTGAGAGATGCCCTCAAAATACGCCGCACGGTCCTACAGGCCAGTCATCCCGATGTAGCCCAGAACCTGAACGATCTGGCGGCTTCGCTCTATGCACAGGACCGACTTGACGAAGCGGACCCTCTTTATCAGGAATCTTTAAAAATCTACCTCGACATCGTCGGCCCCGATCATCCGAGGATTGGCGTCATGCACAACAACCTGGCATCGCTGAGCAAGAAGCGCATGCAACTTGAAGCCGCCCGCGAACACTATGAGGAGGCCCTCCGCATTTTCGGACTAAAGCTCCCGGAAAATCATCCTCACTTCGGCGGACCACTTGTTGGCTTGGGCACCGTGACGCGTGAACTGGGAGATTCAGCGACGGCGGAACCGCTATTGCGACAAGGTGCCCTTCTGCTGCGGAAGTCATTTCCGGAGCACCATCCGCGGATTCTGCAGTGCGATACGACTTTGGGGGCATGCCTCATTGACCTTAAAGAATTTGAAGATGCCGAGAAAGTGCTGATAGCCGCATATCAGGTTTCGTCGGAAGACGCGCCAACTCAAGTGGAATCGCACCGCATTCTTCGGTCGGAAATCTCACGCCTTTATGCCGATTGGCACAAACCGGTTCTCGCCCGGAAATATGCCTCGACGCCACAAACCGATGATCGCCAGTAGCTACGATCTCAATTCCAGACACACTCGCGCATTCGTCGCTCTTGTCTTGTTCGTTTTTCTTCCTGTGGACCCTTCCCTTACCCGCACTTCTTGAAAAGCAGTCATGCCCGCATCGGATAGGCTCATCACCCGGACATCGCCAAGCACTCGGATGAAATGACCAACGTGAATGCGGGTAGTGGCGCAGGAAGTGTGCAAACAACGAAGGACTCACGCCAATCGTTGACGCAAGTCCTTATTGTGTCTTGGTTTGGAATATCGGGGCGAGAGGATTTGAACCTCCGACCTCTGCGTCCCAAACGCAGCGCTCTGCCAGTCTGAGCTACGCCCCGTGCGAATGGAGAGTCTAGCAAATTGGTTATGTGGCGACAACTTGGGCTTGCCAATATGCCGTAATCTTCGGCATTGCGCTGATCGGCCCCTCTTGGTCTAATCATCATCAGGGGGTGGTGAGCGTCGGGAATCCTTGACTCGGCTTCTATGTCGCTTGTCGCCGATTCTCTTTCGCTTCGCGGCTCTTGGCATCTTCGTCGTTTTTCGCTTTACTGTCTCGATGAGGGCTTCACTGACGACTTCTTCAAACCTCGCTTCGAGCGTGCGGCGATTGGCTATTTGGGTGCGGTGTTTGGATGCGACCATCCGCAAAAGCCCGTCCTTGTTGATCCGGGTCTTCAGTCGAAGCCGCATCAAGTATTTTTGCCGATCCGTAAGTGACGGACTTGCCGACACATCAAACCAAAGCGTCGCGCGGCTACTGCGTTTGTTGACATTTTGGCCGCCGGGTCCGCTGCTTCGATCGAACGTGAACCACACTTCGTACGCCGGAATCAACGTCCGCGCTGCGACGCGAAACCCATCAACGTCCTGCGGCTCATCGTCATGTGCGGGCGAATTCATGAAGGTGGTCAACTGCCGAATGGGTGTTACCGATCGAATGGAGGTTCCATACGCAGACCGCGAAGTTCGTTCTTCTTTTCTTTTGAACCGCCGAGGAGTTTTTCCAAAATGCTTTTTACGGTTCCATCGCTCGACGGGGCGGGAACAGACGGGCGCCCCGACTCAGCATCCTTCTTGCTACGGTTTGACTCGGCTACGTTTGAATGATTATTGCCTTCCATGTCTTCAAGCTTTTCCGACAAAACCGCCAACTTACCCGTTAGTTCGATTCGCTGAGTGAAGTCCTCTGCTGCAACGATCGCACTTCCAAAGTCTATCTGCGCCAGTTCGTACTCGCCGAGTTTTTCGTAACAATCGCCGCGAAGTTCAAACGCGTCAGCCCGATTCGGCTCTTGCTCGATCACGCGGTTCAAATCGACGACTGCATGGCTGTACCGGCCAAGATCATAAAGTGCCTTTGCTCGCACCATCAGCGCCAACCCGTTGTCAGGTTCAATGATCAAAACCAAATTCATAGCGTTGAGCGCCGCTGGCCAGCGCTCCATTCCTCCAAGTGCCAATCCTCCCAACAAGTCCGCACGAACATCCTCGCGTAGGTATAGCGACGCTTTTTCGACATCGTCAATCGCCAGTTTGTGTCTATTTCTAAGAAGGCGAACCGCCGCCCGCGCCAACAACCCTTCGGCAGAATCGGCGGCGATTTCGAGTACTGCGTCCACGTCTGAACGCATCGCCACAATCTCGTTTAATCGACACTTATGCCACGCACGAAGCAGGTGCGCCTGAATATGTTTCGGATCGAGGGTCAGGCATTCATCGAGTTTGGCCACCGCTGCTTTCGCGCTATCTTCCGCCAACGCGGCAACATACAACCCGTCTGCCGATTCCGGCGCGATCGTTCCCGGTTCAACGTCGGACAACCGCTGCGATTCAGTTTCGCGCATCCGAGCCACAAAAAGCGCACCAATTCGTTGACCATCGGTCAGCGGCGCATCCGATTCCTTTTCGCCCGACGACATCAAACTCGCCAGCGGCCCTCTAAACATCGACGCCAACTGCTCGCCCCGCTGCATCGATTCAGAAATCGGATCGGCGCTTTCCCCCTCGCGCAACTGCTGTTCCAACTGTTCGTTTTTCTTGGTGACCGATTCAACAATCTGTTCTTTTTCGGCAATCGTATTTTCAGCCGTTTTCTTGTCTGATTTCTGTTTAACGAGTGCAAACGTAAGCACGACAATCAAGATCGCAGCCACAATCGCCACGCTGGCAACACGGTATCGCGAAATGGTTTTCCCGATCGACTCCAAAAAACTCACACGCTTGGCCTTGATCGCCCCGCGATTGATAAAGCGCTCGAGATCGTCGCGGAAGTCCCACGCTGTTGCATAGCGTTTCGATGGATCGCGTGATAGCGCCTTCAAACAGATCGTTTCCAAATCGACCGGAATGCGCCGGTTGATACTGCGTGGCGACGATGGGTCTTCGGTAATGACGCGGCTTATGACTTGCTCGCGAGTCGTACCGGGAAACGGCGGGCGAAGCGTCAACCACTCATACAAGGTTGCTCCGAGCGAATAGATGTCACTGCGAACACCGACGTCACCACCCTTGCCCGTAATCTGTTCAGGCGACATGTACAAAGGCGAACCAACAAAGTCACCCGTCTGTGTCACGCCCGGCTGTTCAGCAATGCGTGCGAGTCCAAAGTCTGACAAGCACAATCGATCACCACTACCGAACAATAGATTGTGCGGTTTAATATCGCGATGGATCACACCGTTTTGATGGGCGTAGCCCAACGCGTCGGCCACACTCTTCGTCTGGCGGGCGATGGAATCGAAGTAATCCGGCGTATGACTGGAAAACCCGTCTGCGCCAATCGAGCCGCCCAGCCCGGAACCTGCGCGCGGCGATCGGCCTTGAGCACCTCCGTCATCAACGACAATGTGCCCGGGCGCATCGAACGTTTCGTCAGGATCTGGTCGTGCGAGCAACTCCGTCTCGGCTAAAATATCTGATGATCCGCCGGGCATTCTCGGATCGCTCGACGACGGACTCTTGTCGCGTGATCGGCTGGTACCCGGACCTTCGCCGCGCCGAAGGTGGCAAATTTCGTCATAAAGGCTCGTACCCGACACCAGTTCCATCGCGTAGTAATAGGTATTGTCCTGCTGCCCCTGATCATAAACGGGGACAATATTGGGATGATGCAGTTTGGCCGTCGCCTGGGCTTCACGGCGGAATCGGGTGACGGCTTGCTCGCTGAGACCCCGCCCATAGGCCAAAATCTTCAATGCCACAATCCGATCGAGCGAAAGCTGCCGCGCACGATAGACCACGCCCATTCCACCACGGCCAATCTCATCGAGGATTTCGTAATCCCCGATGGTCATGCCGTTCATGGTTGAACGGTTGTCAGAATTCGGATTGTGCTCTTGTGCAGACATATATTCCTAAACGTTTCGGTAAGTCGATTATTCGGGCCCCCAGCCACCGCAGATTGCGACCCGTCCTGGCGTGGGCAAATTTCTACAATAGTACTCTGCAACCTTCAGATGCAGGGGTCAATGTGAAAAATCGCCCGGTTTTATAATGACAACGTTTCCGGCTTGTTTGGGCTGATTCGGTTGTTCAAAGACCGTCTGAGTGCCTTCCAAATCCCTCGACCCGACCATGTGCTCTTCTATCTAATTCGGTCCGGATGATCCGATTGCGTGAGCATTGCCGGTGGAAATTCACCTGCGGCATAGCGCCGCCCCATCTCGACATAACTCTCCACAATGCGCGCGATTTCTCTATGATCGTCTTCGTTCAAATCGCGCAAATACTTTGCAGGTACGCCACCGACCAACGTACCGGGTGCGACCTCCGCCCTTGGGCGAACCACCGCGCCAGCGGCCACCATTGCCCCATTGCCAACTTTCGCCTCATCGAGCACGATCGCTCCGATCCCGATCAGCGAATTCGCCCCGACGCGTCGACAATGCACCACCGCGCGATGACCAATGACCACCCGCTCTTCAATATCGAGCGGGACGCCATAGCGCGTATGCAATACGGTGCCATCCTGAACATTCGTATGCGGTCCGATCCGGATCGGGGCAATATCAGCGCGGATGCACACATGATGCATGATCGAGCAGCCGTCACCGATCTCCAGATCGCCACAAACGTATGCAGTCGGCGAAATGTACACGTCTTTGCCGATACGGGGTGTTTTGCATTTTTCTGACATTGGTATGATTGTACGGTCCGGGTCCGAATCGTCACGATCGCCATCGCTCTTTTCTTCAAACATCGAAATACCCGATGTTTAGAGGAATGGTCGAGAATCCAGAGTTTTGCCAAGTTATCAAAGTTTTGTAGGAGGTACGCATGGGTCGTCTCATCCGCCGCATCAGTTTATGGCGAATCCAATTCACCCGTGCGCTAGAAAACGTCGGCATTAACGAGGATCGGATGCTGATCCTGCTCAGTATCATGGTCGGTGGAGCCACCGGACTGGGCGCTCACCTCTTTTATGAACTACTCGAATTAGCTTACGACCACGCATCGGCCAGTGACGGCTTATTTGCCCGTGGAACCTACATGCTCATTCTGCTTCCAACCATTGGGGCGATCCTTGTTGGAATCATAACGTCAACCTTTGCGAGCGAAGCCAAGGGTCACGGCGTGCCCGAGGTCATGGACGCACTCTGTCGCAAAGGCGGCAAAATCCGACCCCGTGTCGCTTTTGCCAAGGCCATCTCCAGCGCACTGACCATCAGCTCAGGCGGGTCAGCCGGAACCGAAGGCCCGATTGTTCAGATTGGCGCAGCGATCGGCAGCAGCGTCGGACAAGTGCTGGGCATCAAACGCCACCAAATGAACACGCTCGTCGCATGCGGAGTGGCCGGCGGAATTGCCGCAATTTTTAACGCGCCCATTGCTGGCGTGCTGTTTGCGCTCGAAATCTTCCTCCGCGATTTTTCATTCCGCACTTTCTCGCCCATTGTCTTTGCGAGCGTCATCAGCACATCGCTGACCCACGCCCTTCGCCCGGACGAAGGCGGTATTTTTGAAGTGGTCAATCCCGAACTATACACCTTCCGCGGCGCGGAATTGCCTTACTACTTGGTGCTGGGAGTGTTTTGCGCCATTGCGTCGGTGGCATTCATCCGCATCCTCTATTTCGCAGAAGATGTCGCCGACAAAGTGAAAATCCCCAATACGCTCAAGCCCGCAGTCGGTGGCGCACTTCTCGGCCTATTGGGCATTGCATATGTCAGCATTCGTCATCCCGATCTCGTCCCCGAATTCTACAGCAACGGTTACCCGCTCATTCGACAGGCCATCGGACCGGACTTGATCAGCGTTGGACTCTGGACGCTCGTCGGACTCGGATTTCTAAAAGGGTTGGCCACCACCTTCACGCTCGGAAGCGGTGGTTCGGGAGGCATCTTCGCGCCATCACTCTTTATGGGCGCGTGCCTGGGGGGTGCATTCGGTATCGCCATGCACAAACTCGGGTTGATCGAAGAAACCAGCGCATCTGCGTACGCCATCGTCGGGATGGCCGCCCTTGTCGCTGGTACGACACACGCACCGCTCACCGCAATCGTCATGCTATACGAACTTACCCGCCAACCGCGCGTGATTCTGCCTATCATGTTTGCAGCGATCGTCACCACGTCGATGGCCCAATACCTGCTTCGCGAAAGTATCTACACCCTCAAACTCGTGCGTCGTGGAATCCGCATCGGTCGAGTTGCCGACGCGACGATACTCAGACGCCTCCACGCCGATCAGGTGCCCACCGTTCCGGCACCGCTTGTTCGGCCCGACGCGCCCTTGCAACAGCTACTGCGGATGGCCGAAGATTATCAGTCACCCGATTTCGTGGTTGTGGACGAAGACGGAAAATATACAGGGATTGTCGTGGCGGAGGATATTAAGACGGCACTTCTGCAACCAGAAGCCGTTCCGCTCCTGGTGGTGGCCGAACTCGCCCGACCGGCAGTCCCATGCATCCACCCGTCCGACACGCTCGACAGCGTCCTCGACAAATTCGCCCGACTAAGGGTCAACGCCCTTCCGGTAACCGGACAGGATGATGTGATCCGTTCAATGATCACACGCCACGCCGTGATGGACGTCTATCAGCAGGCTCTCGACGAGCAAGGATAGCCCTAAATATCTGTAAATTATGAATTTACGAAATATCGCTATTTTTTTCTGAACGAGGCGAACCTTCTCGCAGGCCTGGCGTAAATAAAGCAAGGAAAGTTACTTTTCCTTCCTCCTCCTTCATGACCGAATGCAATGCCGGGGCGGCGAATTGATGCCGCCCCGCTGCATTTTTACCCTCCGATCACAACCAATACCGTGTCACAAGTTCTAAGTTTCCTACAATCGCACCCCATGAACAGTCCCTCGAAATCAATGGTCGCACTAGCCGTCGAAACATCCGGCGGACGAGGCAGCGTACTCGTCGCCCGTGGCACACAAGTGCTCGCCAGCAACACTTTCAAGGTCGAACAGCAACACGGTGTTCAGCTGCTTCCCACTGTTGATGCGCTCACCAAGAAAGCCGGTCTGTCTCCGACAGATTTTGAAGTGGTCCATGTCTCCGGTGGACCCGGCAGTTTCACCGGACTGCGCATCGGGATCACCTTTGCCAAGGCGATGGCCTTCGCATTGGATTGCAAAGTCGTGCGCGTACCGAGTCTGGACGTACTTGCCCAAAATGCCCTCGACTTAAACCCTCGACCCGACCGGGTGATATCGATCTTCGATGCGAAACGCGGCAACGTGTTTGGCCGCACATTCGAACTTCGCGATGACCACTACGAACCGATCGACGATCCAAAGGAACGGGCACCTTCCGATTACCTGGCGAAGCATTCTCCGGCAACGATTCTCGGTGCAGGTGTCGAACGACATCGCGAAGTCATCGACGAAGCGTCAGGCATCAGCGTAGCAGGTAGTGAATTTAATTTTGGCCGCGCAGAGTGGGTGCTGCAACTTGGCACACAAATGGCCGCTCGAAATGAGTTCACCGCTCTTAACGACCTGATCCCGATCTACATCCGCAAACCAGACGCAGAAGAAAAATGGGAAGCAAGGCAAGCGGCGAGAGCCGAAGAAGCGAACTGATCAACGAAGTTTGTCAGGTAGGCGGTACACGACCTCAAGGCAGATGTTTTTTGATCCCGCAATCCTCTTCGCGCAGCAACTTGATGGAATCAGTTTCATTGACGCGGTTGTAAAATGTGTTCCAGCGCTTGGATTGAATCAACGGCTTTTGCTCGAAGATGGCATAACCAAAGGTTGCGTTTTCCAGATATCCGATCCCCAACCAATAAATATCAGCACCGCGAATCACACCGTTCGACGCCGCATCGACCGACATGCAACCGCACGCGTACCACAACCGGAAGTAACTCGAATATCGAAGCATCAACAATTCGTCTTTGTCGGCCCGCAGCACGATGTCTTTGTACGTCGCCCGTTCGGCGTCGATGGTCGGGCACCCGGTTGAAGCGGCCAATCGTTGCACAGTAGACCCTTCCCTAGCAGGTAAGCGCTTTGAGCGCTGATCCGATCGGGGGCATCCAAGATTTGAAACCCGACCGTTGGGAATCCATTCCCAAGCGTTATTGACTGCGGACCCACACTTGCCCGATCAACATGATCTCAGCCGAGACTCACCCAAGCACACACCCATCCGATTCACTCTGTATGGGTTGTGCGGGCTATTCCGGACCGAAAACGATTTCAGCGCTAAGAACCATTATGCATATCGGACCTTCACATTTCCATCGGTAAAACGCCCTAACGGTGAGTTGTTTGGAGTATGAACAGATGTACCCCCGCCAAAAGGGTGCAGTTCTCAATAATTCACAGGCTGTCTAGCAGCTGAAACCATGAAGTGTGGCCCGCCAACTTTCGCCGTTCTCACGATTACGGGTAACGGGATGTTGTCAAAGTCAAGTCGATGGAACCCAATGAGTCTATGCGTGTCAAAGTGATTAAGATCAATGTGTCCGCTCGTTGCGGATTTGCCCCAAACCCCACAAAACCTCCCGGAGGATTGCCATGCGTCTGATTCTCAAGACATACGTTCTGTTGATGCTGACCACTGGACCACTGGCCTTTTCCGCGACTGAACTATCCGGATCGAAGAGCCCGTCGCTGACCATCTACAACCAGGATTTCGGCGTCATCCGAAGTCAGATTCCATTGAGACTTCTAGCTGGCGTTAACGAAGTGTCAATCACTGACATTTCCGCGCACGTTGAACCGCACTCGGTGATTCTGCGCGACCCGTCCGGCAAGACGCAACTGCGAATCCTCGAACAGAATTACCGCGCCGACCCGGTTTCGCAATTACTGCTATTGAGTCAATACGAAGGACAGGCCATCGACTTTGTCGTCGGAGGTACCGCGACCGAACCGGAGATCGTTTCTGGGAAAATCATCCGCAGCGGTTACGTTCCGCACTACAGCGCCTTTAGCAGCTTCGGTGCCGAGTACCGTCAACGCCAAATGCAAATGAGTTACAACATACAGAGTCAACCGCTCATTGAAGTGAACGGAAAGCTGCGCTTTGGACTGCCGGGTACGCCGCTCTTTCCAAGTCTTTCCGACGACAACATTCTAAAGCCCACGCTCAACTGGCACATTCAATCCGACGCAAACAATGATGTGAACGCCGAGCTTGCGTACCTGACTGGTGGCATAAGTTGGCGGGCGGATTACAATGTCGTCGCCGAATCAGATGACGACATCGTTTCGATATTGGGTTGGGTCACGATTGAAAACCAATGCGGCGCTACCTTTGAAAACGCCCGCATCAAACTGATGGCTGGTGATGTGAATCGAATATCACCTTCTGCACCGTCCAACATGTACCTTTATGAGAGATCAAGTCGCTCGTTGGGGATGGCCGGCAACGAACCCGGCGTCACCGAGAAATCCTTCGAGGATTACCATCTTTACACCGTCGCCCGCCCTTCCACGATCCGCGATCGCGAAACCAAACAGATCGAATTCATCCGCGCCGATCAAATCAAAGCCACCCGCAAATACGTCTACGATGGAGCAGATATCAACTGGCCACAATACCGCGGCTGGGGTTACGAAACCCTTCGCTCGCATTCAGATTTTGGATCGGGAAACACGAGCAAAGTCCACGTCGTTCGCGAATTCACCAACTGCGAATCGAATAACCTGGGCATGCCTTTGCCATCGGGCAAGCTACGTTTCTATCGCCGCGACGACGATGGCCAACTTGAATTCACCGGCGAAAACGTAATTGACCATACGCCGAAAGATGAAGTCGTCCGCGTCAACACCGGCAATGCATTCGACCTAGTCGGCGAACGCACGAGAACGAACTTCCAAACCGACAGCAGCAAGCGGTATACAGACGAATGGTTTGAAATCGAGTTGCGCAACCGCAAAGAGGAACCCGTCACGATCACGGTCGTCGAGCATCTATACCGCTGGCGCAATTGGGAGATCAGCGAAAACAATCACGACTTCAAGAAGAAAGACAGCGACACGATTGAGTTTGACGTGGCCCTTGCACCGAACGAAGTGAAGACGATCAAGTACAAAGCACACTATTCGTGGTAATGAAGCGCGACGATGGAAAGTGAACGTTGGCGATCCTACGATTCATTCGTAACTGCTACTGGTGCGGGCGTGTAACCCAGCAGGTATCGCTTGAGACGCAGGTCGGCAACGGCAAGGATCGCCGCAGCATCGTCAGCCGGAGCGAGAAACAACTCGCTGATGCCCATGCCGTTGCGGTCCTGGCTGTTGCGTTGGCAGCGGCGGCGGATGGCTCGGACGAGTCTGGCTGACATGGCGGCGTCTCCGATTCAGTGTTTCGCCTGCCCCATAGCAAGCGTCTCTGATCGGTATTGGCCGCATAACGGGCGGAATCTTTCAGAATGGGTTGTGATTTTCGACGAAGACCGGCGAATCCGGCACGAAAACGTACTTCTTAATGTCGTCAGGAGTGTTTTCGGCTTGGACTAACCCAAGATCCGCGATCAGGTTTTCGGGCCTTTTTTGGAAGTAGTCCCGGGAATCGTCTTCAAACTCTAAAACGAACATGACACGTAAGTCATTAACCTGACGGGTCTTACGGATTTCGACCAACCAAGAGCCCAGCTCACCGCGACTCTCCGGCATTGGGCTGACCGGCATCCCGGTTTCGAGGGCGATGTCGTCGTGGAAGTTGCTGAAAACGATGGTGCCCGGGCCAGCTTGCTTGCCAACCCACGAGTAGAGTTCGCAACTGTTCGCTCCGAAGCGGTGGTCCCAGCGGCCATACTCGGTGAACGATCGGTCAGCTGCCAGCCAACGATCACGCGTTCGCATGGCGTCCTGCTGCACAAACCATGAGATTGCAAAAACGCAAACGAGACCCGCCGCCCCCCGAACGAACCAGCGGTTCCAAATGACGAACGGCGCCAGGAACAGCAATAAGTAGATCGGTCGAATCGGATCGTAATAGCGGGCCAACCCAACGTAATCGAACTTGCCTTTGAAAAGCGTGCTCGCAGTGACAAGCACTGTCACCAGCGCAGCGGCGGACGCGATGAGCAACTGCGTTCGTTGATTGGCGAATAGTGCTGCAAAGCGATGTCTTGAACTGGCAAACAACATTGGCACCGCGAGTGCAAACAAAGGAAGCCCGACACCGAAAATCAATTTAGCTTCAGGTCGATACGCATAGAGCGTTTGCGCGGTCCAATGCTGCCACGCCGCCCCGATCATCGAAAATGAGAAATCGAACCCCAGTCGATTGCCAAGATTGAATTGTTCCTGCGCCGAAGCACCATCACCCATCACACGATTGAACGCGATCAGCGCGACCATCGGAAACCCAGCGGCCAACGCAAAGATCAATGCATCGCGCATCGTTCGCCGGCGCATGGCCAACCAGTCAAACAGCAGAAACGCGCCAATCGCAATCGGCACAAAAACGGATGCATAACGTATCCAAACCAATGAACCAGCAACCACGCCAAGGACGATGACGTCTCTAGCACCTGCCACGCTCGCAACTTCAGAGGCTTCGCCACCAACCCGCCCAAGCCCCAACAATCGAATCGAAAGCAGCAGCACGACCGGCAGCATCGCCACGAGAATCGTATCGGAACTGGGGTGAATCAGATGCTCCATCGATACCGAAGACACCGCCACAACGATCGCAAGCATCCAAGCCGCCACGCCTCGCGGAAGCATCGCTCGCGCCAATGCAAACCACGCCACCATCGCTATGCCGCAAAACAAAATGTTCAAAGCGGTCGCCGCTTCGGCAGTCGTTGTGCCCAATACCGTTCGCACGGTCGCAATCAGCAGAGGATAGCCTGCCGGCCACTGCGTTAAGACTGCCCAGTCGCTGCGCCAAGTCCAATCTTGAAACGGCGCTTTCGGCGGAATCGCGGTCAGGCCTTGCCCATCGCAAAGGCGATCGACGGCTAAGAATGTGTATGCGTTGTCCTGCTCAATGCGCGGTGGGATACTCGATCGTCCGGGCATCAACCACAAGCCAGTGACAGCTGCGATCAGTGCAATCGCCCACGCAACCGACCGACGGAAGCCTGCTAAGAAACGCGGCACGTCCCGCGCGCACTCTATCTGAGCGTCGTGACTTTCATTCTGCCATTTGGCTGATGCGGTGTTCAATGCGGGCTCGCCATTTACGAATACCGATTCCGTCAGGGCGCACGTTTAGCCCTGATAGAATTATCGGACATCCGGACTGGCGAGTTTTGAATCGGTGTTTTCAGCATGATCAATGGCGAGAATCAACGACCACAACCGATCGAGTTCGAGCGTCAATTCAACGGTGCAGATTCCGCTCGCAACTTCGATGCGAGTCTGGTGGGCAGTGTGCAAGAACGCCGACCACAATGCGTCGTATTTTCGCGCTCGCTTGAGCCACTTCCCAACCGTCATACCCCCCTCTATTGGCAGGGCCAACTCGTCTACTTTGGTCGCGATCTTGATGAGTGCATCTGCTTGCGCCGTGCTGCGGGCGATGGCCAGTTCCTGCTCGTTGCTGCCATCGGTATTCGTCGCGCCTTTACCGGTTGCGACCAATGTCTGCGTAACCCATCCCGGCGCTTCCGGCTCGCTCGAATCTAACCATGACCGTACCTCGCTCCAAGGTGGCAGTCCGTACCCCACCGCTTCGTATTGAATTCCACCGATCTCAAACGGCACGCTGATCGTACAAACCTGACAAGGATGCATCGTCGGCAGGATTGACGCGACGGTGGATCGGTATGCGTCGAGTTGCTTATTTGATTCGGCGTCAGGCGTCGCAACATGTTTGGCGAACGCAGCATCGATCTGGCGGCGCGCATCGTCGCGAGCGATGTCGATGGCCATTGTCATTCCGACGGGTGACACGGTCTCCCAACCCTGCGGATGGACGGTGCCGTCTGTATCGACGGACATGGCAATGCCCAATGCGACAAACCGCCGACCCTCGATCGGTTTGAGCAGCGCCTTGAGATCTGCATCGAGCGTAGTGTCAGTCAGCGCGTTGAACATATCGCTGACCGCCAACTGTACGATCGCGTGTGATTGTCCGGCGGCTGGTACGGTTACCACATGCACCCGAACTAACTGTCGAAGGCGCAGGTCGATGCCCGACGATTTGATCGACTGGCGCAGGCTAACGCCTTCGTCCAATCGACAGTCGTAAAGTTGATCGGTGAGTTGCCGGACGCCATCGGCCAGCGCCACCGTTGCTGGCTGGCTTGCATTTGCGATGTTACCAGCCAGCGCAATGACAGCGACAAGCAAGGCTGGGAGCTGCGAACATTTTGGCTGAATCGTACGTTTGTCCAATTTCGATGCTTCCAAAGGTGGCTCAATTCGCGGGCCACGATATGATTCGTACAACCGCTGCGATGCAGGGAATTGTAATCGGAAATCGCCATGAAGCCTCGACGAAAAACCAGAACGGTCCATGTCAGTTCGATCCCCATCGGCGGTGACAACCCCGTCGCCATCCAGTCGATGACCAGCACCTATACTTACGAAATCGACAAAACCATTGCCGAAATTCGCAAGCTCGCAGAAGCCGGGTGCGATATTGTGCGCGTCGCCACACCCAACAAAATCGACACTGCCGCCCTTCCGTCGATTCTCGAACAATCGCCTGTTCCGATCGTCGCCGACGTGCATTTTCATTTTGAACGGGCCTTGGAAGCCGTCGAAGCCGGCGTGCACAAGATCCGTTTGAACCCCGGGAACATCAACGACCGCAAGCAAGTTGATCGCGTCATCGCGGCGTGCAAAGAACGCGGCATCCCCATTCGCATCGGTGTGAATGAAGGCGGAATCGTCGAACGAAAAGACCAATCCAAACGCGCCGAAGAAATGGGGGCCATCGCCAGCGACCGCCACGGTCACATGATTCGCATCATGGTTCAAAAGCTCGAAGAGTACCTGCGCATCTTCGACGAGAACGATTTCGGCGACGTGGTCATCAGCGCCAAGAGCATCGACCCGCGCATCTGCATTGACGCCTACCGCGCGATCAGCGAACGCTTCGACTATCCGCTGCACCTCGGCGTCACCCATGCGGGCCCACCCGAAACCGGACGCATCCGCAGCGTGTCGGCGCTTTCGGCACTGCTCGCAGATGGCATCGGCGATACGCTCCGCATCTCGTACGCTGCCGACCCCGTCTACGAAGTTGACGATGCCAAAGAACTTCTATGCGTACTCGGTATGCGCAACCGCGAAGAACCCGAACTCATCGCCTGCCCAACGTGTGGCCGCATCGAAATCGACTTGATCAAACTCGTCTCCGAAGTTCGCCATAAGCTGGCAGACATCAAGACGCCAGTGAAAGTGGCTGTCATGGGTTGCGTCGTCAACGGACCCGGAGAAGCCGAAGGGGCCGACGTCGCAGTCTTTGCAGGCAAGGGTCGCGGCATCATCTATGTGCAAGGCAAGCAAACCCGCACGGTGACCGAATCCGAAATGCTCGAAGCATTGTATGAAGAAGCGAAAGCCTTCGCCGAAAAAGTCGAACGCGGCGAGGCGCAACTGTCGTCGGGCCAGGTCAGTATCATCCCGCCCGATCCGCTGCCCCGAGCCGACGGCAGCATCCCGCTCAATGTCATCGGAGGCTAGTGGTTCGTCACTCCCGCGCATGCGGGAGTCCAGAACTGGCGATAAGCAACGTGCGGGACTTGGATTCCCGCTTTCGCGGGAATGACAGTAGAGCGAACCCGCAAGATGACGCGTGGGCCTACACTAACCGATTCCCCAGTCATTCACCGCGTCACTAATCTATCAAACCGTGCCACTGCTCTGTGAGCATTGTTAAGAGCGAAAGCGTCGCCACACCATTTCGGACGCCCACCACTATCGCCAAGTCCCTGTGACCCAAACGTGACAATCGAACAACCGCCCCACCGCACTCTCAAACGCACATTTCAAACATTCCCAAACACCCATTGAAATTTCGCCCGTCATTCGGGAACCCGACGAATTCCGGCGTGTCCAATGTGATGCAACCAAAACGATTGTTGACCCAGCCCACTACTTGTCACGTTTACGGAGAATCGCTCATGTCTTCAAAACCACTCGCAACCAATCTTGCAAATGGCTTCGGCCAAATGCGCCGCCTGCCGCTGTCCGGAATTCTGGTGTCGATGTTCGCGCTGGTCTGCGGCATTGCTGTACCCGCATCAGCCGACCGAATCCGCACACCGCACCCGGAAATCGTCAAATGCGGAACGTGTTCATGCCATTGCCCTCACCACGTTTGCCGCTGCTGCCAATGTCGCCGACCGGTCGATCTGGTGATCTGCCTTGATACGTCAGGCAGCATGACGCAACTCATCGACTCTGCCCGTTCGCGCCTTTGGGACGTAGTCAATGAATTGGCGACGATCAAACCGACGCCGGTACTTCGCGTTGGGCTGCTGACCTATGGCACGCCGGGAAACTCGTCTGCGAAAGACGGCTGGGTGGTTCGGCAACTCGATCTGACCAATGACCTCGACGAAGTCTACGCCAAGATGATGGCGATGAAGACCTCGGGCGGTGACGAGTATGTCGGGTGGGTACTCAACGATGCGGTCGAAACCATATCGTGGTCGAATGATCCGCGAGCGCTGAAGATTATTTTCGTCGCCGGTAACGAGTCTGCCGACCAAGCCCGAAGCAGTTTCGATTTTCGCTACGTCGCCGAAACCGCCCAAGCCAAACGCATCATCGTCAATTCGATCTATGCCGGAAATCGCAAGCAAGGCATCGGCGAAATGTGGCACGAAGTCGCGCGGTGCGGCAAGGGTTCATTTTCTGCAATCGACATGGCCCAGGGCACGATTCAAATTGAGACGCCATACGACTTACAGCTTTCGAACTTGAACTCCGAATTGAACGACACTTACATTGCCTATGGTCGTCGCGGGAGAGACTTCAAAGAGCGTCAATTCCAGCAAGACTCCAACGCAGCACGGATGGGCGCGGAAGCAGAGGCCAGCCGCTTCGCCGCAAAGTCTACCGGTCTCTATGAAAACAGCATTTGGGATCTGGTGGATGCATCGAAGGATGAAGATTTTGATCTCGAAAGTGTCGAGGAGAAAGATCTTCCCGCACCCATGCAAACGATGAGTCCCGAAGAGCAAGTCGCTTTCGTGAAGAACAAGGCCACAAAACGCGCCGAAGTGCAATCTCAAATTCAAACGATCAACGCCGATCGGCAACGATACATCGACAAAAAGCGTGAGGAATCCAAGAAGGGCAAACAACAAGGACTGGGCGACGCCATGCTCGCTGCACTTCGACAACAAGCACTCGACAACGGTTTCAACGTCGAGCAGTCCGACTCGGATAGCGACCAACCCAACGAAAAGGAATCCAAGAAGTAGCCTCGCAAACAAACCGCACACGCCGCCTTCTGGCGGAAAAGAAGAGAGGCCATGTTCGGAATTAACCGAACATGGCCTCTTGATATAATTCGAATTCTCAAGTTTGCTAGGGACCTAACAACACGCCGTCAAACTCATCCATATCCGCGTCGTCTACCGTCCCGTTCGCATCTGCGTCAAAAATGCATCGACAAGCCAAAGGGTCGGGCGCATTTAAGTCCGACGCTACACACGCCTGCATCGATCCGAAGTCGATCAGATCAACATCGCCGTCGTTATCAAAATCTCCCGCATCTTGCAACGCGAACGACAGACATCCGTTCATGATCGGCAGAATCACATCGAGGTCGCTCTGTTCAAACAACCCATTGGTATCGATGTCAAACGCACAATAGCAGCGATTGTCTACCGTCGGATTCGCGGGCGTCGGTCCGCCCATGCAGATTTGCAACGCCGCATAATCTTCGAGGTCCGCATTACCATCGTTGTCGAAGTCGGCAGGTAAGTTGCCACCGCATACATCCGGGCAATTGACCGACGCACACGGTAGGCCAGCCGTAAACGTCGAGCCAGCGATCGCGTCACATTCGCCTTGTGTTCCACCATCAATACAACCGCCATCAAGTTCGCAGCACGCACCGGTCGCGGCACATGGGTTACCGGCGCAATCAGTCCCCGTACCGAGAAACGAACCACCCTGTGCCGCGCAGTTTGCCGGCGTGTCGTTGACGACGCAGGTGTCACCGGGACGACAGCAAGCCCCGAACTCAGCCAAACAGAAGGCGTTGCTCGTTGCACAATCCGAATCGGTTCCCAGCGAAACTCCGTTGACTCCGGAGCAACCGGATTCGGTCAAGTCCTGACAGGTTCCACCAGGCACGCAACACGCCACGGTTTCCGGAGCACACGGGTCACCGCTGCAATCGGTTCCCGGACCGACGAACGATCCGTCAAGGGATTCGCATTGTAGTTGGTGAAGCCCGCCACTGACGAAACAACTGGTTCCCAAACAGCACGCGCCATCGGTGCAAAAATCGCCGCTTGCACACAATTCGCCGAGCGTCCCCTGAACACCGTTGGATGACGCACATTCATCCGGGAACAGGTCTTTGCACTCACCGCTCACACAACAAGGAGCCGTGTCACAAGTATTCGCACCGCAAAGCGTCGCATCACCCAAGTATATTCCGCCACCGTTCGTGCAGATGTCCAGCGTTTCGATCGAACACGATCCATTGTTGCAGCAGGCCCCGCGCGGTTCGCAAACATCGGGCCCGCATTGGCTGCCGTTGCCTTGGAACTCGGCCAATTCATTCGTCTCACATGCCAGCCGCGAAGTCTCACTGCACGTTGCGTCGATCGCGCAACACGCACCCTGGTCGCATGGGCTGCCCGTACAATCACTACCGAATCCACCGAACGATCCGAGCGATCGCAAGAGGCAATCCGGTTCGGAGACGTTGTTCTCACATCCGAAGAACCCAGAGCCCGGCATCAACTCGGAGCAGCACGCCCCAACTTCGGGACAGGCGGCTGCATCACATAGAGTGTTGTTGCCCTGATAAGTACCGCCCATCGACGTGCACTGCGGGACCAGTACGGTTTCGTTCAGAATCTGGCAGCTACTGTCATCGAAGCAGCATGCTCCGCTCGCGATACAGGGGTTGGCTTGGGTATCGGAGCAGGATGTTCCCGGGTCGCTTGGGTCAGACCCCAACCCGATGCAATCGATCTGCCGCTCTTCACTGCAAACGTCAGAACCATCGCAGCAGACACCGGTGACACAAGACAGAGACGCACACGACACGCCGTCGCCATCATATAATCCGTTTGAATTGGCGCATTCGTTCGGTGATTGAATCTTGCATTCGCCACCGGGTAGGCAACAGGCACCTTGCTGGCCATTGCTGCACGGTGAAGCCACGTCACATGCACGCCAAGCATCATCGCCAACGTTCTCAAAAACACCGCCGGCTTGCTGACAGTCGAACGAATTTAAGATCTTGCATTCACCGAACACGCAGCAAGCGCCGACGGTCGCACCACACGGATCGTACAAACACGGTTGAGCTTCAGTCCAGGTGAAGAAATTGGTATTGCAGTCTTCAATCGCTACATCGTTGCAAGTTTCGGAATTTTCACAGCACGCACCAAGCACGTCGCAGGTCTGCACATCGCATGACGTTCCCTGCCCTTTCCAGATGCCGGGCGTCTGGCCAAGCTGCGATGTTTCACAATCGAATTTTTCAACGCCGTCTTCGCACGCTCCGTCGTAGCGACAGCACGCCCCAAGAATGGTGTCGTTGCACGGATTCAGCGGGAACAGCGGTGCGTCCTGGCAGTGCGTTCCCAATCCCTGGAAGCTGACGCCACCGATCGACGTGCAATCTTGGGCGCTTTCCTCCTGCAAACAACCAGACTCGAGCAAGCAGCATGCACCGGTTTCAGGGCACATCGTCGCCGAACAAACCGAATAGTCTCCGTTGTACTCACCACCCAATGCCGTACATTCCGAAACGGTCAGGTCGTCACCACAAGTTCCGTCAAAGAAACAACACGCTCCAAATGGCTCGGCACATGGATTTGGAATGGCGCAGGTCTCGGTCGGATCAAACGTTCCGCCGAATTCATTTGCGCAAGCGAACTCGTTGGTGAAGATACAAGTATCCGGAATGACGCAGCACGCACCCTGAGGCAATGGACATTCCACATCGTCGCAGGTGGTTCCCGGTTCGGAAAAGACGCCGGTGCAGTTGGCTTCCTCGACAACACTGCACGAGCTGCCATTGCAGCATGCTCCCGGTGGGATTTCAAAACACAGGTCCATCACAAGCACCGCACCCGAGAAAATCGACACGGATAAGTTTGGAACTGTACCCAGTGGCGGTGACGGAGGCGATTGACTGATTCCCCAATAACCCAAAGATTCCCCGCGACAAAACGGCTGAGCGCCATTGACGGTATCGCGTGAAAACGCAATCGACTGCCCTTCGTCCCAACCGATTCCGACGATGAATCGCGTCGGCTCAGGCATACCCATGCTCATGTTGGGGGTGAGCGTCAAAGGCGTGGGTAAATCGTATTTGTAGAGAGTTAGTCCCGTTCCATTGCGCGTCACAGGTTGAACGAGTAGGGGCGTGTATGCCGTTGCTCCCGAGTCGCGACGATAGACGACAAACGTCAGGTCGGCTTGAAAGTTGAAATCCAGTTCGACCTTGATCTCTGTAAGAATCGCTTCCTCTTCGATTTCGATCACGTTTCCGTGAAAGAACCGCGTGAGGGCGGGCTGCTGACTGGTCACACCACTCGGGCAGCATTCTTCTGCAGCGCGCAAGCCTGCAAGGTCGAGCGGAAAATCGTAGGGCCGAGGCTCAACATCGCGCAGATCGGTCAAGCCAATCAGCGGATCAGTGCCATACTCTGACACTAAGTCGCCACTGAATGATTGGTTGCCAACCGCGCCCGCACCCTCCGGCGTAGCCGCGATCCCTTGTCGATCCTGCTGGCCACCGTCGGGATTCACCGCGCGTGCCGAAAGCGCCGGTAACAAGAGCGCCGACGCCACAACCGCTAAACACATTTGAACTGACGGATTCACCCGAGAGGTCCACATACCATCACAACCTGTGCGCATTTTGACTTTCCCAAAATGGTCTGACCGACTGATTGGCCTAATTGACTGATTGACTCAAGTTTTCGGGTGGAGCTTCCTTCCCCTGGGAACCCCATCCCCTTCCGAAAAACCGCTGATTCGACGCCGAAACCTCCTGTGTCGATTCGTCCGCGCCGATAGTGATTCGTTTCCCATTATAGCAAGCCGGATATCACGAAGCTACCGCACATCGCCTAAAGCGCCGCCACAAATTCGGCAATTCATCCATATCTTGCGGCCAAGTTGCAATGCTTTTCGGACCTTGCGATCGCCATCGCCAACCGGCGACCAGATACGCACGATGATAGGAAGCAATTCATGTCTGAAATGTGATCGCGAGTCGAACGACGCGCACAGATTTGCGGACGTTCGCCGGCATCAATCAAGCGAAACGGTAACCGATACAGTGGCGAACCAAACGCGGGTGCATAATGCGCGTGCTACTCAGAGCGAACATCCGAGTATTGGCTGATCGTTCGCGAACCGATGCGCATCGGCTTGGATTGACCGAACAGCATCGGCAATCGATCGACGGTGGTCTGGAAACGAATCGCTTTTTGATCGACCGTATGCATGCTCGCCCGCGTCGCTGGGACGTCGGTATAATCTTCAGCCGACTGCCCGCGAATTGTTCCGTAAATCGTAAACACGTGCGACTTTGTGGTCACCCAATCGCCCAGCGCCACCACTCGGGCGACGGCTGAAACGTAATCGCCACCGTTGGCCACCGCTCCACCATCGACATTGTAGGACCATTCACCCGGGCCAGCCGTATCGACGTGGCGCACGTTCAGCAATTCACCGACGGACAGGAAACCATACCCCGCGCGGTTTGTACGCGATCCCCCGGTCAGCGGTCCACGTTGCGGAGCAAAGTCCACAGTGGCTGCAATCACCGGATCGACACTGGGAACAAAGCGTGCTTCCCGATACGCCACAATCGCCTGGGCGAATTCGCGCCCAATCTCTCCGGGTTGATCGGAAATTGGTTGATCGATGTCCGAACCATCATGAGCGCGCTTGGCTTTGGGCAGGGCAGCCGGATATAAGGCACTGCGAAGTCTGTCCTTCATACTGCCTGCAGAGTCCGGCAAGTTGAACTTGTCCATGTCCATCAGCGGCAGACCGGACAGCACCGACCATGGCGCGGTGTTCAGGTTGATGCGTCCTGAGACCCGCAGGCCGTCCATGTCCACCGGTGGATAACCTTGAAGTGCCTGCAGGTTGGGATCGTTGCAAGCGGTGTTCTCGGTGCGGAGCGGCAGCGCCGTGAAATAGTCAAAAACCAGTTGCCCCCAAGGTAGCGCGGTAACGCCCTGCGCGACATCGTCGTTGGCAGATGGCGACTGGTGATACGCCATCGCCTCGTCAAAGACCGGCATCCGACCGTTGTCGATAAACGTACTCTGCTGGGCCATCAACGTTTCATGCACATGATTGAACGGAACGACCTCTGCACCCACAGACGGATCATCAAGATGGGCATGACGCATCAACAACAACATCGACCCCGTCGTCGGAAATGCCGTCCGCAACACACCGGTATCTGCAAAGTCAATATGTACCGAGCGAATGCTCGCATCGACCGTAGTTGCCCGAATTGAGTTGTCGATACCCAACGTATGATAGTTGGGCTGATCGCTGTATCGATACTTGGGCACTGGGAACCGCCACACATTAGCAGTGGTGTCTCGTTGAATCGATGCCGTAATCCTGGTCGGCACCGGCATATTGATTAGATCAGGCAGATCACCCGCCGGATTGATTGGCGTATCGCTGATTTCTTCGAGAACAAAACGCGAGTCGGCAAGATTGACTTGATCGACCGTCACATAAACCGTTCCGGGCCCTGAACCAATGACTCGCTGCAGCGCGATCATACTGCTGTTATCAAAAACGATTGCGTCGCCGAGTTGAGTGGCACCTGGCGTTCCGAGTGCGGTTCCATAACCATGAAATACCGCATACGATCGCGGAGCAAGTATGCCGCCGAGAGGCAGATTCACAAATCGTTCAAGTTGCGTACCATCTAGTTTTGTCGCCAAAACATCATCGGTCGCTAAACCCGGATCGTCGAACAAATCCGTCAACTCAAACACGGACAAATCGATTGGTACGTCGAATGGGTTATATAACTCAACTGCAAAGACACTTGAAGACTCATCGATGATCAGCCCTGGAAATGCCCCCGTAGACTGGGGCACATCTACAAACACTTCCGTGATATACGGCTGACGTTCCAAACCGTAGACCTTCAAGTTCGGTTCGGCGGGATCGACCATGCCGGTACGCCAATCGCGCACTGGCACCATGGTTGGTTCGTCGGGAATCGCTCCTACGATCTGATCGTTGTCCGCAAAGTCGATTAAGTTCGCAGCCAGGGCGGCTGCCAAAATCGAAATGCGTTTGTTGTCACCGACAAACGGACCGGATGGCGGATCGATCATCGTCGCCCCACCGTTGGAATCAAAGTCGATCGCACCGGCATAGTTACGCAGTTGCAGGAAGAACGCATCCTGAATCAACGCAGCCAGTTCGGTTTTCTTCGCCGGTGTGAGCGTGTCCAAGGTCGTGCCATCTGGCAGCCAGCCACCTTCGGATTGCGTCTTGCTGAAATACGGGAACGAGAATTTCAACCGACCCTTACGCGGATCGCCCTGCGGTAGAAAATCAGGATAACCGCCCCACGCATAATTTCCGTTGGTGCTGATATCGGCAATCAGGTCCATTCCGCCAAACGAGGATGAACGAATCAGATTGTCGTCATGGCCAACCGTGGTCACGAGGTGCGTACGATCGTATGGGGCTGCACCGCCCGCACCAATCGGATCAACCATTTGGCGCCAGGTGCTCGCGTCGTAGTCATCCAACGTAGCATCATCGAACTGCCACCAACGACGATTGCTACTGGTGAAAAAGTCGCTGGTCGGCGTATGCGTCTGATTAAGCGTCGAATGCGGATAGAGCAACCGGTCGGCCAACTCGACAAACATGCGCGTTTGCGGAAATTGTCGCGGAAGCATTAACCCGCGATTGCGCAGCGCCCATTCCTGCGACTCCGGCAAATAACGCGTGCTGATCTCGCCATTGGTCAAGCGGTTCTGCCAGATGAAATCGGAGTATCCGAGCGCGTTTTCGACCAGCGTATCGGCGTAATACTCATTGCCGGGAATGCTCAATACATCACAATACGGAATGTGCGTGTTGAGATTCACCATCGAACCGTGCGGAATGATTTTAATCGTCAGCCACAACGCATCCGGATCGTTCTGATTCAACCATGCCGGATCGCGAAGACGCTCCGATACGGCTGTCTTGATGTTCGGCGGAAGCACGCTGTCGCTCAGGTTGATCGCAATCGAATCGGGAATCCCATCGCCATCGGCATCCTGCATCCGCACCAGATTCGGCTCGGCAACAACCGGGTCGAGCGGATCGTAGCCAATGTTCGTCTTGTAATCGACGACGTCGAGATTTACGAATGACTGATCAAACACGATTGGCGTTTGGCGGCGTCTAATGTCCGGGACATCCGGTCCGGAAGCCACTGCCAACCCCGTCCGTCGATTCAACGCACGCTGCATATCTGAATAAAATTCAATCTTAGCGGTGACGCCGTCTTCCTGCGGCTCGGTCATGTCGATGTAAGTATGAATGCCAGGCGTTTCGCTGTATGACGGAAGCACCGCACGACCGGCAAGATCAATCACTTCGCGCGACTCGGCGTTGTAGGGAAGCCCATCTGGACCGAGGAAACCATTGGCCAAGAGTTCAAAAACGAACTGCTCGATCGACCCCACCATCACCTTGTTTTCATTGGTCTCGCGAACCACGTCGAGCGTCTTGGTTTCAAACGTCACCGTCGTCAAAAGCGCGGCACCTGACACAAACAGAATTGCGAGCACCGCAACAACCATGATCAGCACCACTGCAGGCCGACGCGCCGGGCGAACCGGATGCGTGTCCCAGCACTTTGAAGCCGTCGGCATTGCCCATGCATGCGCGGCATTCTTTGGGGCTGCGTTAATCATGTTGTTAAATTCGTTTCTCATCACGCGTACTCTAAATCAAATCTCCCCATTCCCAATTCTTTTTGGTTCAGGGCTTCTCTCGTCCTCAGAGGCCATCGCCGTCGGCGACACGTACCACTTCGACAACGCCTGCAACGACATCAACCCATCGCCGGGAATTGCCAGCCACGCTTACGCACGCCACTGTTGGACCATGGCGTTGAAACAGTCATTGCCGGATTGAAACTAGCGCCAAGTTCGATCCGCTTTACAGAGCCCGCCTTACAGAGCAATGTTCTCGCAATCGACCAGCCTCGCTGGCGATTCACCACTCGGTATTCGGTCAACCGGAGTTCTGCGGATCGAGTTCTCTTTCCCCGGTGCTGAAAACTGCACATGCTGAATACTGCACATGCTGACTTACTTCTCCGCGATCTTCTGCGGTCTGCCCTTTCTATCCCCCCAGGGTTTCACGATCCTCAATAATCCGAATCTCAAGGACCACCAACGCAAACCTCACGTCAGCCACCTTCATTATCGCATCCTGCAAATGTCTAGTCCCGTGTTTGCAGCCCTGAAAACGTCGGCAACGAATAAGTTATCGGCCCCAAAAACCGAATCTATGAGGCGATAATGTCTCCAGATTAGCCCAAAAATCAACGATTCAGACACAACTGCAGAGAAGTCACAAGATAGCGGGCATACACCGCCCCTGATCTCCTAAGACCTTTCCTCTGTTAAAGCGAATGATACCCAACCACACACCGACGCATCTTAAACGCAACGGCAATAGAACGCGACTTGGAATCAACGCCCGGATGAAATGGAGTTCGGCCGGATGAATTGAATTTTAGAACGGGCAAACGGATGTCAGCCGTCGATCGGAATGATCATGACGTGGCGGATCGGACGATCGAGGCGATTCGACGTATCGTACACGTCAATCGAAATGCGCAGCGCTGAGGGAAAAAACGGGTCGGTCAGACTACTGCTCGATGCCGGGTCAGGGTTCTTCGCGTAGAACATGTGCGTCGTTCCCATGATCTGCGAATTGAACCGCCCCAGCGGATCGGTAAACAAGTCATACAACTGATCAAGCGGCGCATCGGCCACACCACACAATGCCAACTCGTCAGCCAGCGCGGGATCGGTGTTCAACTCCGTAATCTTGTCATCAATCAATTCGGCGGTTGCGCCGATGTCGGCTGGGTCTACCCAGATCGTATCATCAAACAGATCGAGGCATTCCTTGACCACGGGATCGGTCTCAGACGTCCAGGTCAGCGCCCATTCAACTTTGAACCCCGCACAATTCGGCAGGAAGTAATGTCCCAACCGCTGCGACTGATTCGCCGGCGGATTCGGGTCCAACTGCGAACGGGCAAACCATGGGACAATCCAATGCCGAAAATTGGAAGGAACCTCAAACTGGTTGGCCGTAAAGTTCGGATATGTGCCCGCTGCGCCGCAGCAGTCATTCGGGTCCAGCGCGACTTCATGCCCGATGCTGAAGGCATCGCGCGGAGTCATGTTCAAAACATAATCGGCATAACGAAAATCTTCGGTCGGATTGTTCACGCTGTTGAGCGTGTCGACCACGGAATTCACGACGTACTCACGACGCCCATCGCGAATCCGGTTGGCTGCAGGTGCCGCTGTATAAGAAGCCTCATCGTCGCTTCCACCGAGTACTGCAGCAGAATCATCCAATGAGATCGCCGGGGGTACGTTGTTGAATGGACCGGTTTGGTCGAGGATCAAAACGCTTCGACGCCCCAAGTGCAAATCGTGGGCGGGTGGAAAACTTTTCGGATCGAACGGTGCATCCGGTAACGGAGGATCCATGGGATCGTTGGAATCGAATGGTCCCATTTTCGGGAACGCGATTGGCGGTTGTGCCCAGCTACCAGTCAGCGGATCCCAAGCCCCCAATTCTGCATGACCATAGACGACCTGTTGCAACCGCCCGGAAATCGACGGATCGCGATAACTCTTACCCGGCTTGATGGTGAAGAACATCAACATGTCAGCCCGAGGCATCTCACGAAAGATATTGGTGCCCACGGCGTATTCACGGGCAGGGTCGCGGGAAAGAACAGTTCTTGGAACGTTGTCGCCATCAACTTCAAGGTCGTCGATGGTCATGTACACGGGTATGGGATTGCCTTGAATCACCAGGATGGTTTTAGACGGACCGGTGTTTCGCAAATCATCGGTCAACGTGTCTTCAAAGACGCGAACCGCCTGGCTGATTTCGATGATCGCGTTGGCCTCACCGGATGATTTCAACGTGAGTGTGAAGATCGCCCCGACCATCACAAGCATAATAGCGAGGATGCCGACCGATACGACCAACTCCACCATCGTAAACGCCGCCCGGCAATGACGAGCAAATTGCGACGGTTGATGATTTCTAGATGTCGTAGCCAAGACACTCATAATTACACTTCAGGATAGAGAATGAATCCAGCACCCAGCCAACGGTAAACCAATGTAGGGTGGGCCGTGCCAACCAATCGAACGACATTAACCAAGCGAAGCGCTACAAGCGCGGTCGCAACACAACCTGACGTGTTTCAATATCAACGACCGGTGGCGAACCCGCAAAAATCGGGATGCCATCGCCCGCCCGTTCCACTTCAACCGGAGGCGGAAACACCCAGTAGTATCGCTTCGCAGGTTCGTCTTCGATGATGTCAATGCATTCGTTGACGTTCGTAATAGACCCATCGGTCAAATCGAGATTGTCGCAGTTGCGCTCAATCCATTCCCATTGGTTCTTCCAATTCTGGTGCAAACTATCGTTGCCCAGATAGTCCTTCGGGAAGAGCGTGTAGTTTGGTCGGTGAACATCAAGAGCGGTGTATTCCTTGTCGAGCGCCAACACCACCGATGTTGCATCACTCAAATCATTGCGGCGCTGGGTGATCCGATAGATCTGCCCGTTTCGTTCATCGATGAGGAAGGTCTTGGGGACCAGCATGTCGGCGAGAACCTGATCGGTGACACGAATTTCTGATGGGATGCCAGTCGGCGCGGCTTCGAGTGCAGGTGTCGCCGTAAGCGTCGCCTCAAAGCGCCATGGCGATGGCAATAGCACATCAGTCGTATCTGGTAGCGCCCGCGGATGATCCAGTTGTCGCGAGGCTTGCCAGTTCGCAGCCCCACCGCTTCCTTGAATTCCTTCCTGTCTGACATACCGCGCGCCTTCGGGCCGTTTAAGCGTGACATAATAGACAGTCATCTCGCGCGGCTTGGCAAGCGTTTCGCGAACTTCTGCACGCATCTGTTCGCATTCGGCTGGCGGAGAAAACCCACCACAGTTGGGCATCACGTTGAAGGGGTCGATCGGGTCTGTCGAAACATCCGGACCAAATAGGCGGCTAAATCGATAGAGCACCGCCCAGCAGTATCGTCTGCCGGAAAACTGCTCATCCCAAAGTGCAATTGCGGTCGCGTTATTTGGGTCGGCTGGATCCGGACGCTCCGCCATCGGCGGCAACAATCGATCGCGGGCATACACATCGGGCGTGTACAACCGTTTGGAAACCGGAAGCACAGAAGTCAGGTTTCCAACGTAGGCGGAATCGCCCATCTTCAGCGCCAATTGATCAGACAACTGCCAACTGGAACTCGCGACGGGAACAAGTTCTCCGCCTGCATTCAAATTGTCGGGTTCATCCGTTTCAAATCGATTGGGGCTCGCCAGATAATTCCCCAGAGTCATCACATGAACGCGGGTATTGGGAAACACGACGGGCCGACCCACATCGCCGACACCGTCCTGAACCCATTCATCAGGGAAGAATTTTGAAACGGGGTATCGTAAGTCATTCGGGCCATTGACCTTCGACACGCGATGAAACGCGTCGATGCCAGCCGCCGTACTCGAACGCGTGTTTGTGGTTTCAAACACGGTGCGGGCTTTGAACCACGCGATCGGGAACATGCTCGACGTAAACAACAACCCCAGCCCAAGAATGAAAATCGCAAAGACCATTTCGGTCATTGAGAATGCAGGGCGAATCGTCGAGCCAGTGCGTCTCGTCAAAAAGGGTCTCTGCCTTTGAATGTCATTCGTCTGACTCTGCATCAGCCACCCTTGGGTCCGAAAATGACCTCGCCGGTGTATCGACTCACAAAGAGCGATTGCCCGTCGCGCTGGACAACAGCACGCACGGAAGCTCCGTCAAGGTCCTCAACGTCAGAATCGTCGTACACCACGAGTCCGTCAACGCTGATAAAGTTGGCTGCACTGCCATCGTCCAGAATCACAATATCAAACAGATTCCCAGCAACGGACGGATCGTCGCCGGTCCGGTCCCACCACTTGCCCGGGTTGCCGACATTGAGTGTTGTCCGATCCCCCAAGCCGTCGCCTTCGACGTCAACATCGTGAATCAATACATCACGATCCACGATCAACTGTCCCGCAGAATCAAACACGATTGCGAAGAAATTGCGGTGGTACTGCGGTGTTTCGCGACCCCGCGCCTGAACGAAAAACCGTTCATAAGCCAACTGCATGGGCCAGGCAGCGCTGGAATCTGAATTGTCCGGAAAGGGTACGGGCCCCGGAGGTGAGTCGGGCTTCAACGCCCAACTCGGCGCGATGCGGTACGGTGCGGGAACCGAATACACCTGTTGATCCATCACGCGAAAACGATTGACGGCATCCGCCGGGGTCACGCAGTTGGTGGGTTCATTGTTGTCATCACAATCCACTTGATCACGCGCACTCGTTCCACCATGCGACGGATCGGACTCGATGAAAGCGACCCGCTGGGTCCCGTCACGATCGACATAGAAGAATAGCCCGCGTTCGCCGAAACGAATGGCCTGCGTTCGAACGCTTTGCAGCAAGCCTCGAACGAGGTTGGCTGACGCGGCTTCGTTGCGCTGCGACCAGAGACTCGATGCCCCAGGCACCACCAGCGCCGAAAGAATACCGATGATCGAAATCACAACAATCAATTCGATGAGGGTGAAGGATCGCAGATTCCCCGAACTCAGATTCACCCGCGGCCTGCGGCGAATCGTTTGGTTGTCAATCCTTCTGCTTGACATCTTAACTCTCCCGGTGAATCGACGGTGTATTTTGTCGCTACAACACACCCGCATGGCAAAACTGCAGTACTTGGTGACACCGCCCAAGTAGGGTGGGCCGTGCCCACCAAGTCACATCGAAGCGATCAATGGTGGGCACGGCCCACCCTACGCGTCGCCTCTCGCATGTGCCTTATTGGAAACGGCACGACTATCGTGGATTCATTCTTTCCTTAAACGTATCTGACGAATACACGTTGTCCTGATTCAACTCGTGGTTGATCAAACCTTCCGGAGTCAAAATATTGCCACCCACGTCGGCACCTATGAAATCGGCGATGATGCTCGTATCGCCATAACTTGGGTCAAAAAGAAAGTCCTCGGAAAGTTGTTCCGAACCATTCGGGCCGTACGAAACAAACAGCGGCTCACCGTTATTCTTGTGTACTAATGCTGTTGACGCCAAGTCGCGCACGCCGGCACCGTCATAATTGAAACCGTTGGCAAAATACTCAATCTCCGTACCCCACCCATCTACATAATGCACGAGCGGAATCGATTCAGTTCCATCGCCCGGGTTGAATTCCAACTTGCCTTCATTCACCACATACTTCTTGTTGATACCGTCCAGGATTTCGCTCGCCCTAGGCGATCTAAGACGCATCGCCAAAACCATTGCCCGAACATCGCTGTGATTATGGGCAAACGACGTCAGTATCCCGGTCGAGGGATCACGCAGATCATAAAAGAGATAATCACCTTCGGGATCAATCACGGTTCCGCTGGCCATGACACCGTTTACAAACAGGGTCATGTCGTCTGGCGGAAGTTTTTGATAACGCTGGGCGACGCCCCCACCCGCGCGCGATTGTTTGGCCTCTAGTTCATACGCATCAACCGCTTGATTGAGCGCAGCGAACAGACCCTCGGTCTCTCGAACCTTTGCCGATTCGGTCATCGAGCTAGCCCCCTTGAAGGCCATGCCGATGAGAAGGCTCAACACTGCGAGAACCACCAACAACTCCACCAGCGAAAAGGCGCTTGCGCGATTCGCTGGCCGGTGGCGATTGATTGGGTTCGGAGTCATCATGGTTAGTTCCAGTTGGTCACATCGTCAGTCGTTCCCCAGATTCCATCAGAGCCAGCCGAAATCAGCAGGTAATCCTGAGCGCGGTTGGGAATCGCCTTGAGGCAATTTTCGACATCGGAATTTGGCGGTGGCAGTTCGGTGCAACTTGATGCATCGCGATCGATGATGAACGACCCAAACGAATACGCGTCAGGCGCTGGAGTTGAGGGCAAGGCCCCGGGGGTCTTGGGATACTGTGTCGCCACACCGACGCCATTGTCATAACCCGGGTTCAGAAGGAGATGACGGCGCGGGCCATTGACCGCACTTGTCAGAGTCACATTGTCATTGTGGTCGTATACGCCAACCGCCGCACCGTTTGTGATCATTCGACGGGCGGCTTTTCGGGCGCGGTAGTAAAGGACCGGACTGTTGAACAAGTCAGTGAATACAAGCTGGTTCTCGATGAGGTTGCTCGGCAGCAATTGAAAACCTGCGCTGCGGGTTTCGGCGATGGTCTTAAGCTGCTTCATCGCGGTGTCGCCGACAAACGGTTTGTAGCGCGTCGCATTGAGATCGAGATAGATGTTGTCCAACGAGTCAGCCCAACTCGCTTCTGGTGACACTTGCCGAAAACCAGCCGTTCCTCGTTTGTCCGTTCCGGCCATCGCGTAGGCCAAGAGCGAAGCGCCTGTGCTGGGCACCCGGGAACTGTTAAGGGGACCAAAAGGATCAGAGATAAACCCGTCACCCGCATCACTCGATGACGGAGGCAAGCGACTTCCCAGTGCCTTTTCCGATCGAAACGATTCCAAGCCAGCTTCCAAATTGCTGATTAACTGCTTGCTTGCGACCTTCTTGGCCTGCACGCGTACTTTCCGAAACGCCGGTACTGAGATACTGATCAGCAGTGCAATGATCGACACCACAACCAAAAGTTCGATCAACGTAAATGCTTTCCTGTTTCGACGCGCCATGATCTTCATGTCATACCTCACTTACCGGCTTGTTGGGAATTTCCCGAGGCTTAGTGTTTAATTCCTATTCAGTTTATTCTAGCCGCCCGACATCGATTGAATCAGCGAAACCAACGGCAAAAATAGTGCAATAACGATGAAACCGACGATCACACCGAGGACGGCCACCATAATCGGTTCGAGCAGCGAAATCAGTGCGGTCACCGCGACTTCAACTTCATCGTCGTAGTTGTCCGCGATTCGCAGCAACATCTTGTCGAGCTCACCGGTTTCTTCACCGACAGATATCATATTCACCACAATGCCGTCGCACACCTTGGCCGCCCTGAGCGGGTCTGCAAAAGTATCACCCTCGCGAATCGAGTCGTGTACTTTTTCGAGGGCACGGGCATACACCTCGTTGCCAGCCGTCTCTTTGGTGATGGTGATCGCTTCCAAAATCGGAACACCAGCCGTCACCAACGTACCCAACGTTCGGCAGAATCGAGCGATCGACGACTTGCTCGAAATACCCCCTGCAATAGGCAGTCGCACAATCACCGAGTCTTTGGCGAATCGCCCACCCTTCGATTGATTGAGCAGCTTCATGAAAATAATGACTGCGATCGGCGAGAAGAGTACAACCATCCATCCAGGCGGCATGCCATTCACAAACCAATTGCTCGTATTAATCAGCAATACGGTCACCTTGGGTAGTGCCGTGTCGAAGTCCTTGAAGATTTCTTCAAACTTCGGGACCACCACGATCATGATCATGGTCACGATACCGACAGCAAAGGTGATGACCACCGAAGGGTAAATCATCGCACCCTTGATCTTGGCTTTAAGGCGCTGGGCCTTTTCCATAAACTCAGCCAATCGAACTAAGATGACGTCGAGCACACCACCCGTTTCACCGGCTGCCACCATGTTGACGTACAATCGGTTGAAGGCTTTGGGGTGCTTGGCCATCGCCTCGGACAGTGTCGCACCACCTTCGACATCTTCGGCCACTTCGGAGAGTGCGTTCTTAAGCGGGCCAGGTTTTTGCTGTTCGGCGAGAATACCGAGGCTTCGAAGAATCGGCAGGCCTGCGTCCTGAAGGGTGGCCAACTGTCGGGTAAACTGCGTGACGTGTTTGACCTTGGCTTTACCAAAGGTGATTGATCCGCCTTTTTTCTTCTTGGTCGTTGCCCCGCCTTTCTTGCGTCCACCCTTCTCGCGGATGCGCGTGGGAAAGAGACCCAGATTGCGAATCTTTTCGAGGGCATCTTCGGCGCTGGAGGCGTCAATGTTGTCTTTGACCTCCTGACCGGCTTGGTTCATTGCTTCGTATTGAAATACTGCCATCGCGTTCACCTCAAAGTATGAATTCGGTCATCAACAAATTCAAAGGATGACCCGGCAAGACATGCATGCCTGGCAAGGCAGACTCTGCACGCAAGACGACTACGGAAAAGAACGGTCAAACACGGGAGCGGAAGAGATTACCCAACCGCTAGTTCTCGTCGAAGAGGGTTTCCTTCACCACTTCTTCGATCGTCGTCGCACCGTCAAAGATCGCCTTCAACCCGCTCTCCCGGAGGGTCCGCATGCCTCGCTTGATCGCTTCCTGACGAAGCAGATTCGACGAAGCATGACGCATGATTAACTCGCGGAGGTGATCGTCCATGACCATGATCTCGAAGATCCCCAGTCGTCCGCGATAACCGGTATTATTACAGTAGTCACACCCGCGGCCGTAATAAAACGGCTGATCGCCGACGTCGTCAGGCGTAATCCCCAATTCCATCAGCATCTCTTCCGACGGTGTAAACTCCGTCTTACAGTTGGCACAAATCTTACGACAGAGACGCTGAGCCACGACTGCTTCAAGTGTGGCTGTAATCAAGAAGCTGTCTAAACCGAGGTCTAACAGTCGAGCGATCGAAGACGGAGCGTCGTTCGTGTGAAGCGTGGTAAATACTAGGTGTCCCGTCAATGAAGCCTGAACGCTGATTTGAGCGGTTTCGAGGTCTCGAACCTCACCCACCAGGATCACATCCGGGTCCTGTCGCAGGAAGCTTCGCAGCGCCTTACCGAACGTCAATCCTACTTCAGGGCGAACCTGAACCTGGCATAGCCCATCAATATCATATTCCACCGGATCCTCTGCCGTCAGGATTTTCGTTTCCGGATCGTTGAGGGTATTGAGCGCTGCATACAGCGTGGTCGTTTTACCGGAACCCGTCGGGCCTGTGTTCACAACGATTCCGTTGGGTTTGCGAATCAGTTGGTTGAATACCAGCAAATCGTCGTCGCGGAGGCCAATACGGTCGAGGTCGAGTTGAACGTTGCTGCGATCGAGAACACGCATGACGACGCTTTCGCCAAACATCGTCGGCAAAATCGAAACACGAAGGTCGATCGGATTGCCATGCATCTGCAATTCAATACGCCCGTCTTGCGGAACTCGACGTTCGGCGATGTCCAGATTGGCCAGCACTTTCACGCGCGACGCAATCGCAGCCGCAATGTGCTTTGGCGGTGGGACCATGTCATACAGCACGCCGTCGATTCGATAGCGCATCTTGAATTCATCTTCAAACGGTTCAAAGTGAATGTCGGATGCCTTGTCACGAATGGCCTGCAGCAACACGAGGTTGAGCAAACGCTTGACGGGGTTGGAGTCAGCCATCTCCTTGAGGTCTTCAAGGTCGATGCTCTCGCCGCGTCCTTCAAACTTCGATAAGTCTTCGTCGCCTGAGATTTCATCGATCAACCCGCTCATCGATTCCCCGCCACCTTCCGGGTAATAACGATCAAGCGCCGTTTGAACTTCGCCTTCGGTGCAGATGAATGCTTTGATCTTGAAACCGAGAAGCGTCTGCATGTCGTCGGTGGCGTGGAAGTTATCCGGTGAAGCCATCGCGACGGACAGGCGGTTTGTATTGGGATCGAAGTCAAAAGGAATCACGCGATAGGTGGCTGCCATTTGCTGCGGCACCAGCGCGATGATCTCGCCCGGGATATCCATCCCCGCGACGTTGGTCAATTCCATGCCAACCTGGGCGGCGAGTGCGATGTTGAGGTCTTCTTCCGTGATGTGGGCCAACTCGACTAGAATCGACCCGATCGGACGACGACGCTCCTTCTGCAGTTCCAGTGCTTCGTGGACTTCGGCGCGGCGAATTTTCCCCATTTTAATGAGGATTCGGCCAAGCTGACGTCCGCGAAGCTGTTCAATCGGAGGTATCTTGCGATCCGACATAATTAATGACCTTATCTTGCTAGGCTAAACTTCCGCGCGCGAATGCGCACATGGGGTTTTGTCTAGGCGGCTTCCTCGTCTTCCATGTCCGACTGCGTGATCGTATCGGACTCTGCGACGCGCAACACCTCTTCGGGTGTTGTGATCCCCTTGAGGATTTTTTGTTTTCCATCATCGCGGAGCGAGCGCATTCCCGTTGCCAGCGCAGCTTTTCGCAACTGACCAGACGGCGCGCGATTGAACGCCAACTCACGAATCTCGTTGTTGAGTTGCAAGAGTTCGAAGATCCCCAGGCGACCGTGATAACCGGTACCACCGCAACGGCTACAACCGGCGCCCTTGGAAATGGTCGCCCCGGTCAGTTCTTCATCGGTAAACCCGAGCAGCTTGAGTTTGAACTTGTCGGGCTTGGTGTCTTCCGTTCTGCACTCTTTGCAAATGGTCCGGATCAAGCGCTGCGCGAGAATGGCTTGAATCGAACTTGCGACCAAAAATGGCTTGATGCCCATGTCGATCAGTCGCGTGATCGCCGACGGGGCATCGTTGGTATGCAGCGTACTGAACACCAAGTGGCCGGTGAGCGCCGCCTGAATCGCGACATCGCCCACCTCGCGGTCTCGAATCTCACCGACGAGAATAATATTCGGTGCCTGACGAAGCATCGCACGAAGGATAATTCCAAACGTCATGCCGATGTCTTCGCGCACCTGGCATTGGTTCATCCCCGCGAAGTTGTATTCGACCGGATCCTCTGCGGTGATAATCTTCTTGTCCGGTCGGTTGAGTTCCTGAAGGGCAGAATACAACGTGGTGGTCTTTCCAGAACCGGTCGGACCGGTCACCAGGAAAATACCGTTGGGCCTGCGAATAATGCGTAGAAACGCTTCGTAGTCCTCCTCGCCAAACCCGAGCGCCGAAACACCCACGCTCGCTGATTCAGGACGCAAAATACGAAGCACCGTGCTTTCACCGTGATACGTCGGGCAGCAACTCACGCGGAAGTCGATGCGCTTGCCCGCGAACTTCATCTTGATTCGGCCGTCCTGCGGAATGCGCTTCTCGGCGATGTCCATGCCCGAAATGATCTTCATGCGGGTCATCACCGCGCTTTGGATATTCTTGGGAACGTCGTCGCGAATGTGGCAGACACCGTCGATGCGATAGCGCACGCGAACACGGTCAGACATTGGTTCAATGTGAATATCGCTCGCCCGCGCCCGGACTGCTTCGCCGATAATGTGGTTTAGCAGACGAATGATCGGTGCGTCGCCGTCTTCCTCACCGTCTTTTTTCTTTTTGGATTTCGACCCTTCGGCTTCCGCCAGGTCGATACTGGCTTGGTTGATGCTCGCGTCGATACTGGCCATCGACTGCGACAAGTCATCCGTCATCTTACTCAGCATTTCGTCGATGAACTTACGAACCCGAGCTTCAGGGGCAAGGTGCGGAATCAAGTCTTTACCAAGATGAAACTTCAGCAAATCAAATGTATCGAGATCGAGCGGATCGGTGATGATAACTTTGAGTTTGTCACCCTCCATCCCAATGGGTAAGACCAAGTGCTTGCGAACGATCTTTGGCGGAATGAGTTGGAATGATTCTTTGGGAATGACAAACTTATCAAGGTCGATGAACTCAAGTCCCAGTTGCGAAGCCAGCGCCTTGACGACTGGTTCTTCTTCGCACAGTTCGAGTTCAATGAGCGCTTCGCCGATGCGCTTACCGTTCTGCATGCCATACTCGAGCGCCTGGGCGATGGCGTCTTCATCGACGATGCCCCACCCGAGAAGGATTTCACCGAGTTTCTTTTTCTTGCGTGCCATTCAATCGCTTCATTCTTAGTGGTTAATGTGGAAACAGTTTCATGCCGCGCGCTTGGCAACGATCTCTAAAATCACAAGCCGTTGGTTGAACAGGCATCCGCAGTCTAATCTGCCCGCATGACAGCGCCAAGGTGCGCCGCATACATGTCGCACACACCGACGATCGTGGAATCCACGTTGACACTGAATACCCGGCATCTATAGTGGCGCGCGATTGCAAGTGAGGCTGTTATTTTGGAGAACACGGCCATGGCCAAGAAGACAAAGTGGGTATATTTCTTCGGTGCGAACAAGACCGAAGGTGACGGATCGCAAAAACAACTCCTGGGCGGAAAGGGTGCTGGACTCGCGGAAATGACGCGCATCGGCCTGCCCGTTCCGGCTGGTTATACAATTACAACCGAAGCCTGCGCTGAATTCACCAAGCGCGGCAACCGTTGGCCCGTCGGTCTGGAACAACAAGTCAAAGACAACCTCCGCAAGCTTGAGCGCGCTTGCAAAAAGAAACTCGGTGACAAGAAGAATCCACTGCTCGTTTCAGTTCGATCCGGAGCGGCAGCCTCCATGCCCGGCATGATGGAGACGATCCTTAACCTTGGACTCAACGATGAGTCGGTCGAAGGGCTGGCCAAGGCGTCGTCCAACCGGCGTTTCGCCCTCGATGCATATCGCCGCTTCATTATGATGTTTGGCAGCACAGCCAAGGGAATCAACCGAGAAATTTTTGACGAAGCGTTCGACGGCGTCAAAGACAACCAAACCCGCCGGCGCATCGGCAAGCCCGACCACGATCTCGTTCTCGATACCGAGATGAATGAATCTGAACTTGAAAAGGTCATCGCCGAATTCAAGACAATCTACAAGAACGCAGCCGGCGAATCTTTCCCGCAGAATCCGTTCGAACAACTCAAGGGTGCGATCAACGCGGTCTTCGACAGTTGGATGGCCGAGAAAGCCATCAAGTATCGCAGTGTTGAACGCATCACCGGTCTAAAGGGAACGGCGGTCAACATCTGCCAGATGGTCTTCGGGAACATGGGCGACGACTGCGGAACGGGCGTCTGCTTTACCCGCGACCCCAGCACCGGTGAGAACACGTTCTATGGCGACCTCTTGATCAACGCTCAAGGCGAAGACGTGGTGGCTGGCGTGCGGACTCCGGTTCGGCTCAGCGAACTGCGCAACGTGATGCCCGAATCCTACGAGCAACTCGAAGCCGTTCGTGTCATGCTCGAACTTCATTACAAGGAAATGCAGGACATTGAGTTCACCATCGAGCGCAACAAACTCTACATGCTGCAGTGTCGCACCGGAAAGCGTAGCCCGGGTGCGGCATTTAGAATCGCAGTGGAGCAAGCCACGAAACCAACGCTTGATCGCCGCGACGTCAATCGCCTCGTCCGCAAGAAATACCTGTCCAAGCGGTACGCAAAGCTTGCGGCCAAACCGGTCATTACCAAAGACGAAGCCATCGCTCGGATCACCGATGCAGACATCGAACGCCTGTTCTACCCGGTGATCGATCCGGATATCAGTAGCGCCGAATTGACTGCCAATGAAATGGGAACGGGCATCAACGCTGTTCCCGGTGCGGCATGTGGACGCATCTGTTTTACGGCAGCAGAAGCCGAGGAATACGCAGCCGGTGGCAGCAAGGTGATTCTTGTTCGCAAGGAAACCTCGCCCGAAGACGTTGGCGGTATGCACGCCTCGCAGGGCATCTTGACCGCAACCGGTGGCAAGACTTCGCACGCGGCGGTCGTCGCCCGCGGTTGGGGCAAGTGCTGCATCGTCGGCTGCGACAAACTGCAAATCGATTATGCGGCTAAGAAAATGTCAATGAATGGCACTACATTGTCTGCGGGCGATTTCATCACGCTCGATGGCTCGACGGGCACGATCTATCGCGACCAGTTCAAACTCGTGCCACCGTCAGCGCCGAAGGAATACGACGAACTGATGAAGTGGTGCGACCAACGTCGCACGCTCGGCGTCCGCACCAATGCCGACACGCCTGAAGATTCGCACAAGGCCATTTCTCTGGGCGCAGAGGGTATCGGACTTTGTCGCACCGAGCACATGTTCTTTGAAACCGAAGAGCGCCGACTTGCCATTCAAGAAATGATCGTCGCTGACGATGAAGAGTCACGCCGGACCGCGCTGGATAAGCTGCTCCCGTTTCAACGCGGCGACTTCGAAGGCATCTTCAAAGAGATGAACGGTTTGCCGGTCACGATTCGGCTGGTCGATCCACCGCTGCACGAATTCCTACCCAGCACCGAAGCCGACATCGACAAGCTTGCGTCGCACACCGGCGTTTCAAAAGACTTCATCGAGAAACGCACCGAGCAACTGCACGAATCGAACCCGATGCTCGGACATCGCGGGTGTCGATTGGCGATCACCTATCCTGAGATTCTCGAAATGCAGGTGCGTGCGATCATCGAAGCCGCCATCAACTGCAAACGTCGCGGGATTAAAGTTTTCCCCGAAATCATGATTCCGCTCACCATCGATCCGGTCGAGCTGCGTATTTTGACCGATCGCACCAAAGCAACCGCCGACGCAATTCTGGCGGCTGAGGGTGTTTCGCTCAACTATCTGGTGGGCACGATGGTCGAAACGCCAAGAGCAGCGCTGCTAGCCGACCGCATCGCCGAGGTGGCTGACTTTATCAGTTTCGGTACGAACGACCTGACGCAAACGACGATGGGGCTAAGCCGCGACGATGCCGGGCGATTCCTGCCCGATTACATCGACGTCGAAAAGACGGGCATTTTCAAGGACGACCCGTTCCAATCGCTCGACCAGGACGGCGTCGGCATGCTGGTGAAGTGGGGCATCGAGAAAGGCCGCAGCACCAAACCGAAACTCAAGATCGGTATCTGCGGCGAACACGGTGGCGACCCAGAATCAGTCTACTTCTGCCATCGCGCCGGAATGGACTACGTATCGTGTAGCCCCTACCGAGTACCGGTAGCAAGATTGGCGGCTGCCCAGGTAGTGATCGAAGAAGAATCGGCAGGAAAGAAACCACGCAAGAAAGCGGCGGCAAAGACAACCAAGGCAAGCAGCAAGAAGAAAACCAAAAAGGCTGCAACCAAGAAGAAGGCCGCCAAAAAGAAAGTAGCAAAGAAAAAGGCGACCAAGAAAAAAGCCGCTAAGAAGAAGTCACCAAAGAAGTCACCAAAGAAAAAAGCGGCTAAGCGAAAGAAAGCCAAACGCCGCTAGCGTATTGAACTCCGGCGCGTCACGGTGCTAGATTGGATATAAACGTCAGATTGGGTATGAATCCCGCAGATGCATTTCTGCGGGATTTTTTTCTTTGGCACGACAGAAGCAACGTCAGCCGTCTCCGCACCTACGAGCCTGACAACCATCCGCGATCAAATCGACTCACTTTACTCGCTACACTTTGGAGTTGTGTCCTTTTGCTCTTGAATGCATTTTAAGATCATCGCCTTGGCCTCCTCTAGCGGGGCTTCGATGCGAGCACCGGCGGCTCGGGCATGCCCTCCACCACCGAAAGTGGCGGCTAATTTTGCTACGTCTATGCCGCCTTTACTACGAAAGCTGCACTTAATAACACTCTTGCCCCAGTCTACCAACAAAGCTGACACTCCTACCGAAGCTACCGAGAGCGGGGAATTAACGACGTAGCCCGTATCGTCCGGAGTCACTTTGGCATCCTTGGTCATCTGCTCGGTCACGCATAGTAGTGCGATACTATCATTGTCATGTAGCTCCAGGCCCGAAAGGGCCATCGCAGAGAATCTTAGTAGTGACGCCGGGTCCTGGTTGTAGATTCGCTGGTTGGTCTCATCGAGATTCACACCCAGCTCGATCAGGTCAGCCGCCGCTCGCAACGCTTCGGGACTCGTATTACTGAATCGAAACCAGCCTGTATCGGTGGCCATACCTTCAAAGATAGACAAGGCAGCTTGCCCAGAAATATCCCAACCTGCACTCTTGGCCCATCGGTACAACATCAGCGTGGCCGAGGAAGCTGTGGTATCAATCAGATGAAGGTCGGCTGGCAGGTCGCGGGTACTGTGATGATCGAGGACGATGCGTGGAACACTCTCAGCTTTTAGCCAATCGGCGACGGGAAACAGTTGCGCGATGGCGCAGGTATCCATCACAACGACTCCATCGACTTTGGAGAAAACCGGATCTTCCTTACCCTTGATCACATATACCTCATCCACACCGGTGAGGCTGCGTTGATGCTGCGATGGGTCTTCGTACACAGCCGCAATGCTATCGCGACCGGCTGACTTTAGCATCGTCTTGAGTCCGACAATGCAGCCCAGTGCATCACCATCGGGATTGGCGTGCGTAATGAGCAGCGGGCAGTTCCATGACATGAGTAGTTTCGTCGCGGCTGAGTAGTCTTCTGCGCGATCGATTTTGTTGTCGGCATTTTTCATCGGTAATTAAGCGTCCCTTTCGCGCATGGATTCGAGTGACACGTTGCGACCGCTTATGCGCGATCAATACTGGAGGCTACGAACATGATTGACATCGTCGGTAATTTGCGCGACCAGCGCATCGATCGAGTCAAACTTGGTCTGCCCGCGCACATGTTCAACAAATTCAACTTCGAGCGACTGGCCATACAAGTCGCCCTTGAAATCGAGCACATGGGCTTCGACCTGCCGAAGTTGGCCGTCAAACGTCGGCGTACTGCCGATACTGATCGCGCACTTCTTTGGTGTGCCGTCGATCACAACCCGCCCGGCATAGACGCCGTCGGCTGGAACGATCAGGTCGGTCACTTGGAGGTTGGCGGTCGGAAACCCGATCTGCCGCCCACGTTTGGAGCCTTCGACTACGGTTCCTTCCAGCGAAAAAGGTCGACCCAAACCGTCGGCGGCTCCGCGCATGTTACCTTCGCAGATCAGACCGCGAATCAACGAACTCGACGTTCGAACTTCGCTGCCATCTTCGAGCGTTTGATTGAACGGTTCGACCAGTTCAACGTCATAGTCCCATTGCCCGGCAAAAGTCTTGAGCGTTTCGCTGCTGCCCTTTCGCCCTTTGCCGAATCCAAAATTGAAACCCTCGACGATGGCAATCGGTCGAAACCGGGCGACAATGATCGATTCGATGAACGCTTCGGCTTCGATCTGTAGCAGCGATGGCGTGCTTTCGGCGATGACGACTTGATCGACGCCGCACCGTTCGAGTTGCTTCAACTTGCCAGCCGTACTCGAGATTCGCTTGGGTGGGTCGCTCGGGCGGAGGATGGCCAGCGGATGCGGTTCAAACGTCATGACCGCCAGCGGAACGTTGTACTTGTCCGCACGCTGCCGCCCATTGGCGAGGATTCGCTGGTGCCCGCAATGAACGCCATCGAAGTTTCCGATGGTCAAAACGCACCGGGATTCGCTCAGGTCTGCGTTGTCCAATCCTCTGACGACATGCAAGGGCTTTAATCCAAGGGGGCTTTTGGTGTCCAGAAAGCTTCGGAATTGGCAGGATAGGCATCCAACTTGGACTTGGCAACGTAGCCGCCTCGATTGAATTCTTGTTCCGGCATCGAACAGACTGGAATCCCCCGCCCATCGCTACGATACTGGAAGATATGGATTCCGAATCCAATCAAAAACCGATCCACGTCGCCATCTGCATCGATTCGTCGGTCTATTCCAGATACCGAGCCGTCCTGCGGCACTTGTGCGTCGGACTTAGTGATGAGGTCGCAAGCATCCGAATCGTCACACCGACCAAGGAAGCCAAAGCGCTGAGTCTCGGGCCGGTCAAAGCCGTCATTCACAATGAAATCCGCTGGCCCTTTCGCAAGCAGCGCACCAAGGACGTTATTTCAAAACTTTCGGCGAAACCCCCGACAGTCATTCATGCGATGTCGGCGGGCTCGTATGCCACTTCTGAAGCGTTGGCTGAGTCGTTTGATGTAGACATCATTTATCAGGTCACTGCATACGAAGATGTCTTTGCACTGACCGAGTCACGCTTCACCGGAATGAAGCACGTCATCGCTGCGAGCGAACCGCTGTACGAAGCCTGTCTTTCGCACGCCAAATTGCCCGATGCCGATGTTTCGCTGGTGCGGCCCGGAGTCGTCTGTGCGAAGGAACCGACCTGTTACCGCGTTGAAGGCCGAGTGCCCACGATTCTCGCGACGGCATCTTTCTCGCCAGAGACGGGTGTCGATCAGTTGATTCGGGCCATCGCAATGGTCAAGAGCAAACACCATGAGTTGCTCGCGTTTCTGCTCGGTGACGGACCCGACGAAGATCAGCTCAGGCACATTGCTGCAAAGCTCAACTTGAATTCAACCGTTATATTCGCCCAACCGGAAGGGGACATTCTCCAAGCGATGGTCGGTGCGGACATTTTTGTCACACCCGCGGCGGAAAGGTCGATCTCCGCACGAAGCTTGCAGGCGATGGCCCAGGGGATGGCCGTCGTTGCCGTCGAAGGCGGAGCGTCGGATGCCTATCTGCCAGACGAGACAGCCGTCGTCGCGCGTGCTTCAACCGCCCCAGACCTTGCGGGGGCCATCGAGCGATTGCTCATCGATCGAGATTTTGCCCGGCAAATCGCGACCAACGCCATCGGTTACATGAAGAAGCGGCATACCATGTCCGCGATGGCCGACCAGACCGCAGAGATATACCGCAAGTTGGCACTTCGCAAGTCAACATTGAAAATGCCCAAGTCCTAGCAGTCCTGACGGGTTCCAGCACTCCTGACGGGTTGCAGACCCCGGGTTGTCGTTTTATAACTGTCATATGAAAGCCTCAACAACCATATCCAATCTCAAACACCACGACGGCGAAGAGGTCACGCTCGCTGGCTGGGTGTACAAGAATCGACCTAGCGGAAAACTGGTTTTTCTCGTCGTTCGCGACGGTACCGGTTTGTGCCAATGCGTCATCGAAAAAGGTGACGCGTCTGCGGACTATTTCGACGATGCCAAGCGGTTGTCGCAGGAAGCGTCGGTCGTCATTCGCGGAACCGTCAATGCCGACGAGCGTTCGGTGGGTGGTTACGAACTGCGGGTGACGGGTCTCGACATTGTCCACGCATCCACCGATTATCCGATCACACCCAAGTCGCATGGCGTCGAATTTTTGTTCAAGCATCGCCATCTTTGGTTCCGCTCGCAGCGCCAGTTCTTGATCATGCGCTTGCGACATACGTTGATCGACGCGATTCGATCGTTCTTCAATACGAATGGGTTCACCTGCATCGACACGCCGATCTTTGCTCCGTCGGCGGGCGAAGGGGCGCAGACGCTTTTCGAGGTCGATTACTTCGGCGATCCTGTTTATCTCGCGCAGACCGGCCAGCTTTATCTCGAAGCGGCGTGCATGTCCCATGGGAAGGTGTACTGCTTTGGCCCGACGTTCCGCGCCGAGAAGTCAAAAACGCGCCGCCATCTCACCGAGTTCTGGATGGTCGAACCTGAAATTGCATACGCCTCGCTCGATGAAGTGATCGATGTGGCTGAGGATTTCGTTTGCAGCATTGTCGAACGAATGCTCAACGACCACCGCGACGACCTGATCGAACTCGGGCGCGACATAACCGAACTCGAAAAAATCAAGAAACCGTTCTACCGAGTTCGCTATCACGAAGCTGCGGAACTGCTTCGTGGCCCCAAAGCCAAAGCACTGCTCGAACGCGATCTTGAAGAGAAAAACGCGCGCATCACCGAGTTGGATCAACTGATCATCGACTTGGAAGCACAGGGCGAAACGGCGAAAAAACAGTGGCAAAAGGACAAGGCCGCTCAAGAAATCGTCGCTGCCCGCGAAGAATCATCCGAGTTAAAGGAACAGGTCGCCAACATCCCGCACCACATGGAACTGGCCGCGAATTTTAAAATCGGCAGCGACCTTGGCGGTTCCGACGAAACGATTATCTCGCGCTTGCACGACAAGCCGGTGTTCGTCACGCACTACCCTGCCAGCGTCAAAGCGTTTTACATGCGGCGCGATCGCGAGAATCCCGACCTGGTCGAAAATTTCGACATGCTGGCCACCGAAGGATTCGGTGAAGTCATCGGAGGATCGGCCCGCGAAGAAGATTACGACCGCTTGCTTAAACGCATCAGCGAAGAAAAACTTCCGCAAGCAGACTACGAGTGGTATCTCGATTTGCGCCGCTACGGCAGCGTGCCGCACGGTGGGTTCGGTCTGGGATTGGAACGAACTGTTTCATGGCTTTGCGGATTGCGGCATATCCGAGAAACGATTCCGTATCCGCGCATGATGGGTGCTGTTTATCCATAAAGCCCAATATTCAAATATCGCAGCATACTGGCCGGAGAATTGAATGAGTCTTGCAACAATGAAGTTGGCTACCACGCGAATCGTTTTCGGATTTTTCGTTGCATTCGTTTTGACATTGACGGGTTGCGGCGGAAGTGGGTTTGGTGAATCGCTCGCCGTGCCTCAGGAAAGACGAACCGTTATTCCGGGTGGGCTCAGTCCAGGCGACCGCGTTTCATTTCCCTCCGACAAGCCATTTGTCATTGCGGACAGCGCTCGCACTTCGACCGGTGACGGCATCGCGACAGCAAGCGCAACTGACGACGGTTCAGCAAAGTGCCAGATCAAGGCAGCCGGCAACAGTGCCGCGTCGGGCGAATTTCAGTTGGGTCACGTCATCTACAACGATACCGACAGACCGCTCGATGTTTCTGTACAATTCGAGTTTGAATATGCCTTCGAAGTTCTCGACGGCATGCCGGAAAGTCGCGCCCCCGAGTCGATCGGATTGAAGGTTTATGTGCAGGATTCCGATCAAATCGTGCAGCACCGTCGCACGATTCTCGAACAAGGTGACGGTTTGACGGCATGGAAGGACGCAGGACGCGAGTCGCCTTGGTTCAACATAACCCTACAACCGCGACTTGCATACAATCTGGTGCTGGCTGGCAGGTTGGCAGCCGAGGCCGAGGAAGACGGCAAACCGGTTGAAGCCAAGATGAGCGTCAGCAACCTGCGCATCGAGATCAGCGCCCGAAGCAAACGCAGCGCTCCGCCGAAATAGGGCTGTCGAAAAAGGCAACACAAAACCGTACCTTCGGTATAGGATTTGCCATGACCACTTCATCACCGCAACTCAACTTGGCCAGCAACGCCGGGCACGATCGCATTCTGGGGCACGCAATCACCTTCGCCGATGTGCTGCTCGTTCCGCAGCTATCCGATGTCGCCCCGAACGAAGCAGACGTGCAAACCCGCGTCACCCGCAACATCACCATGAACATTCCGCTGCTCTCTGCGCCGATGGACACAGTGACCGAATCGCGTCTGGCAATCGCCCTCGCGCAAGAAGGCGGCATGGGCATCATCCATCGCAACATGAGCGTCGAAGATCAATGTCGCGAAGTGCGCAAGGTGAAGCGCAACGAAAGCGGTATCATCATCGACCCGGTCACGCTTCGACCCGAACAATCCGTTCGTGAGGCACAAGACCAGATGCGGATGCACAACGTCTCCGGAATTCCCATCACCAAACCCGATGGAAAACTCGTCGGTATCCTCACCCGCCGCGACTTGAAGTTTCTGGAATCGCCCGACCTGAAAGTCTCCGAAGTGATGACCCGCGATAATCTTGTCGTGGGCCATAACCAAATGTCTCTCGACGAATCGGAGCGCATACTCAAGTCGGCGAAGGTCGAGAAACTGCTGCTCGTTGATAAAGATTTTCACCTGACCGGTCTGATCACGATGCGCGACATTGAGCGCAGTCGCGAATTCGGTCACAGTTGCAAAGACGAGAGGGGCCGATTGCGCGTGGGAGCAGCTGTCGGGGTTCACGATTTTGATCGGATCGAAGGACTCATTGCCCACGATGTCGATCTCGTCGTCGTTGACACCGCCCACGGTCACAGCAAGAACGTCATTGAGACCATCAAGACCGTTCGTCAGCGCTATGACATAGAATTGATCGCAGGCAACATCGTCACCGCAGAAGCTGCCCGCGACTTGATCGACGCCGGCGTCGATGGCCTCAAGGTCGGTGTGGGCCCGGGAAGCATCTGCACCACACGAATCGTCAGCGGTGTCGGTGTTCCGCAACTCACCGCGATCATGGACGTCACCTCTGCCGCCGAACCGCACGGTATCCCGGTGATCGCGGATGGCGGTATTCGTCATAGCGGCGAAATCACCAAAGCCATCGCGGCTGGCGCTCACAGCGTGATGCTCGGGTCGCTGTTCGCCGGATTGGAAGAATCGCCCGGTGAGTCGGTCACATGGCGCGGACGGCGCTTCAAGGAATACCGCGGGATGGGCAGCCTCGGCGCGATGGTCAAGGGATCGGCTGCCCGCTACGGACAATCGGCCAATGCCGCGACGCAGAAACTCGTACCCGAAGGCGTCGAAGGTCGCGTGCCCTATCGCGGTCCACTCACCGATTTCGTGTATCAACTTGTCGGCGGACTAAAATCTGGAATGGGCTATTGCGGAACGCCCACGATTGACGATTTGCGGACCAGAGCCAGATTCTGTAGCGTGTCTTCTGCTGGCGTGGCAGAGTCGCACACGCATGACGTCACCATCACAAGAGAATCGCCCAACTATGCCATCGAACCACCATCCAGCTTATAGCACCTGGCGCACTGACCTGGGTCGAATGTTGACCTTGGCACTGCTTGTCGCGGCGTGCGGTTGCAGCGAGTATATCAATCCATGGACCGACGAGATGGTGTCCTATGAGTACGTCACCACTGCTTCTGCAGAAGGCGTCCGTTCAGCCGCCCATCCTGTTGAACCAGTCACGCGATCATTTCAACCTACGCTCATCAGCCCGCAGGACGGTACGGTCGGGCACTTCCCGCTCGGATGGGAAGATCCGTTTGAAGATCGCGGTAGCGACGACGGTCAATTCGCATGGACGGCTGAGGATTATTTCGCCATGCCCTATGGCCTCGGTCGATTCATCGTCAACACCATCGGTGTGCCAGCCAGCGTGATCATTCAACCACCGGTCCCGCTGATGGGTAGCGACGGGATCACCAGTCGCCAGTTTCTGGGTTACGACCACGACGCCGAATGGCTGCCCGCCGGTCGATCGGCAACACCACCGGACGTTCTCGAAATCGGTACGATTCCCACAAGTGAAATTGAGATGGAGAGCGGCGAGCCAATCGAGTAGCAAGACGCAACGCTCAAATAATCAGAACGACAGTGGCGTCAGTTGAGTAAAGGGTCAAATCAAGGTCACAGCGAATTGCATAATGACGGACCCTCACTCCCACCCAGTCGATCAGCCGCCATATCCACCGGACGAAGAACTCAAAACGGAACTGATCGAAGACGTCAGCTTTGACGATCGAACACCGTACGCCCTCGCGCGGGAAGCGGGTCAGCGCGGATACATGAAAATGTGCCGCTGGGTCTGGTCGGCAGGCAAGTACCGACTGACACACCTGTGCCTGTCGCGCCCGTCGCGATACTCCCGCCGATTCGCCCGCATTCACATTCTCATGTTTTCGATCGCTGCTACGCTTTGCATTTTCGCGAATGCGGGGTGGCACGCTGTGCGGGTCGGACCCGGAATGGAAAACGTTTCCACGACACCTTCCGGGAAGGGCTGGTCGGAGTTTGTCACCCGCCCGTTTCCGACGCCAACAACGTTTGCAGATTCGGTGGTCGTATCCAGCGTGTGGTTCAACGCGACGTGGGCGTCCTTCGCTGCCGGAATCGGGTTGTTCATCACGCTGGTTTTCGGATTCCTTTTCGTGGGTCTGTTTGCGTCGCTTGCCAATCGAAGCCTCTTGCCGGAACATCGCATCGAATCGCGGCTTAGCTGCGCCATTCACTATGGCACAAGTTGGCTGTTGTTTCTGATTGCTGCGATATTTATTTTCTGCCTGCGACCGCTGGCGATCCTCGGAAAAGTTGCCGGATGGCCGATGGTCCCCGGCACGCTTTTTGTCGATGCCTGCGCCCTGCTTCTGGCGATCCTCGGATTGATGCTTGGATGGTTTTGGCTGATTCGCCTTGGCGGAACGGTTCCGAAAGCATCGCGTCAGTCTGCTGGCCGATTTTTCGTATTCTGGGGCCCGCTCTGCATGGTCATCCTTGTGGGCAGCATCGCCAGCGGAATGTATTTTCTTTCGAATGAAATCCCGCAACGTTTGGGACTAAACTGGTAGAATCCGCCGCATGTCCAACGCCACCATCGCCGTTCTCGACTATGGCAGTCAGTACACCCAGTTGATCGCCCGCCGGGTTCGCGAACATCAGACGCACAGCCTCATCTTCGCGCCCGATACCACTGCTGCGAAACTCGCCAAGCACAATATCGTCGGAATCATTCTGTCCGGTGGACCGTCGAGCATCTACGACGAGGGCGCGCCATTTTGCGACCCAAGCCTGCTGGAAATGAACGTCCCGGTGCTCGGCATTTGTTACGGGATGCAGGCGCTCGTCCGCGCACTAAAGGGCGATGTCGCGGCGACGAGTCGGCGTGAGTACGGCCGGACGCAACTCGAAGTCGTCAAAGACGACAAACTGCTCGGGCACCTGCCATCACCGTTTACGGTTTGGATGAGTCATGGTGACATGGTCGAGCGCGTTCCCGACCAATTCGAAACCATCGCCAAGACTGGCAATTGCCCCATCGCTGCCGTCCGCCACAAGACCCGCGCCATATACGGTCTTCAATTTCATCCGGAAGTTTCACACACGCAGCATGGTACGCAGATCATTCGGAACTTCCTCAGCGAAGTGTGCAAAGCGCCCATGGATTGGGTCATGGGTCATGTGGTCCGTGACTCGATCGCCAAGATCAAAGAGCAGGTCGGAGAGAACGATCGAGTGATATGCGGGCTTTCCGGCGGCGTCGACAGCAGTGTGACTGCTGCCCTATTGCACGAAGCCATCGGCGACAAGCTGGTCTGCGTCTTTGTTGACAATGGCGTCTTGCGCAAGGGCGAATTGGAATTGGTCGAATCGACCTTCCGCGAACATTTCGCAATCGATCTGCGCGTCGCCCATGAAAGCAAACGCTTCCTCGATGCGCTCAAGGGTGTGACCAACCCCGATCAGAAACGTCGCATCATCGGCAAGACATTCGTCGATGTGTTCAAAGCCGCATCCGCCGAAATCGAAAACGCGAAGTTTCTCGCCCAGGGCACGTTGTATCCAGACGTCATCGAATCCGGCGCAGGTCCGCACGGTAAGTCTGCGAGCATCAAACTGCATCACAACGTCGGCGGATTGCCAGCCGAATTGGGGTTCGAGCTGATTGAACCACTTCGCGATTTGTTCAAAGATGAAGTCCGCCGCATGGGCGAGCATCTTGATCTTCCGCCAGAAATCATCTGGCGACATCCGTTCCCCGGGCCCGGGTTGGCTGTGCGCATCATCGGCGAAATCACGTCCGAGCGCGTCGCCGTCTTGCAGCAGGCCGACGCCATCACCATCGAAGAAATTCGGGCGGCTGGCTGGTATGACAAAATCGGTCAGGCGTTTGCGGTGCTGCTACCGATCAGCACGGTCGGGGTCATGGGTGACGCACGCAGTTTTTCCGGCCAGCAGGTGGTGGCCATCCGATTTGTGGAGACGACCGACTTCATGACCGCCGACTGGGTGCGTGTGGATTACACCGTTTTGGAGCGCATTTCATCGCGAATCATGAACGAGGTGTCGGGCATAAATCGGGTGGTCTACGACATTTCGGGCAAACCGCCAGCCACGATCGAATGGGAATAATCAGCCGACATATCGCAGTTATCACACCGTCAAATTGTCATCGCAAATTGTAAACGTGGGCTGACTCGGTAAAGACCGTAGGCGTATATCTTGAGTGAATCCGATTTTGACTCAATCAAAACAGTCTTGACGCCGATTCTAACAGTATGCTAGGCTCGCCTAAGAATATTCACTTCCCGCTTTCAACCGAGAGATAACCAGTTGCGTTTGCAAACGATTTTGGGGAAACCCTGTTCGTTCGGAGATGGATGATGGACATTCAGAATGATGTTTGCTCGTTGCAGGATTTTGTTGTCGATTCGGAAAACCTGATTCGCGATATTCAAGCGAACCAGCGCCCGGTGATGGTCACCAGCAATGGTAAACCTGGCGTCGTCATCATCCCTGCCGACTTCATGCCTTCAAAGCTCAAAGCATTGACCGCGATCTGCGATCTTTCAAACGTCTAATTCGCCCCGGCTTCATCTGCATCGGATGGACTGCCGTCGCTGCTCTTGGCTCGCGACTTGCGTGGTTTGGTCAATAGCGACACCTGCGACCAAATCGAAACGTAAAGCAGCACCACCGAAACCAAAACCCGAATCCACCACACCACCGGGCTGACTCTTGGCTTGATCGTAACCGGCGTCAACTGCGCCGAGTACTCCAACTCAACCGCCCCGCCAGTTCCCACCATCTTGAAATAACCCACGATGCCACCCGGGGGATACTCCGTTTCCATGTACTCACCAATAAAAGCCCTAAGCTCAGTCGCCACTTCTTGACGACTCTTGCCCTTCGGTTTGCGTACTCTCGGATTCTCAATCGCCGCGTCGACGAAATCCTGCGGATAGTCGATCGCTTCTTTCGTCACAGCCAGTGACCAACAAACGAGTGAAACCATCACCGTCGCAAGAATGGCATGGGATCGCGGAACAATCTTGGTCTTGTCGGCTGCCCGGTACATCGACGCACCGATGATCAGTCCAAAGAGCATGAAGAAAAACAGACCAAGCATCGCAATCAACGACAACGCGTACGACAACAGCGTTAACCCTAAAACGCACGCCACGACCAGCCCTACAATCGTCGGAACGACAATGCTCCCTTTTGGCAACGCCCCGGAATCTTTTGCGGCAGAATTCAAACCCTTTTCCTTTGTGCTGAATATGTCGAAAGCATGGGTATCTCGAAAGACTTGGCACTTGGCTGACGACGTTCACTAGATCGGACCGGCTGAAAATCCCCGAGCCAATCTGAATCCCAACCAACAACCCAGCAGGCATAGCACGACGCTTCCGATGACGTTCGCAACCGCGAGCATGTACTGCCGCTCGAAAATAAGCTGAATCGTATTGAGCGAAAACGAACTGAACGTCGTAAACCCGCCCAGCACACCGACCGTCAACGCCATCCGATGGACCTGCGAAACCGATGACCCTTCAAATCGCACGCTGAGAAACCCGATCAACACGCAGCCCAGAACATTGACCAGCATCGTTCCGACGGGGAACTTCTCTGCACCGACGAACCGCTGCACGCCAGCCGCCATCGCGAACCGCAACATGCTGCCCAGCGCACCGCCCAATCCGATCCATCCGGTTTGTATCAGAAACGGTCCCAATACCGATCGTCCTCGTTTTTGCGATTGGCTCAATCCACGCATCTTTTCTGTGTAAGCAATTCTGCGTCGTATCTTCGAGCATCTTTGAAATGCTTGCAACATTCGTTACGCTGCATTGCCTCGCGACATAAGCTGGCTGCCGTGTATGCTTGGTTGTGAAAACTCAATGGGCGGCTCATTCGGGTCAGGGGAAAAATGAACATGCTGCATGATGAAACTTTGGCGGAGATCGCCCAATCGAAACTGCTCGCCATTTTGCGAACAACCGATCAGCAGTGTGCTGAAGACGCAGCCACTGCAGCGATCGATGGCGGATTCCGTTTGGTCGAATTCACCTTGAATACCCCCGGTGCGCTGGAATTGATCGGCAAATTCGCCCTAGATTCCCGCGTTGTTGTCGGGGCAGGAACGGTGCTTTCGGTCGAACATGCACGGCGGGCTGTCGATGCCGGGGCTCGCTTCGTAGTGTCGCCGCATACCGACGCCCGCATCATCGCAGCCACCCGTGATCTGTGCGCGGTCAGCGTGCCTGGGGCCTTCTCACCCTCCGAAATGATGCACGCCCACGAATCTGGCGCGGACATTATCAAGCTTTTCCCAGCCCCGGCAGACATCGCCCAATATGTGCGTCAGTTGGTTGGCCCGCTGCCTCACTTGAAAATCGTGCCGACTGCCGGCGTTGCTCCGTCAAACTTTCAAGCCGTTCTCAAAGCGGGGGCATTCGGCGTCGGATTCGTCAGCTCATTGTTCACGCCCGACGACATTGCCGCGAAGGATTTCGCATCCATCAAACGACGGGCTGAGTCGATCGTCGCCGCGCATCAAGAATCGCGCGGCTAACCGCACCGGGATCGTCACTTCCGACAATCGCCGAGCAGACTGCCACGCAGTTGGCACCGGCATCGAAAACGTCGCCGACATTCTCCGCATTGATCCCGCCGATTCCGACTTTCGGGATGTCCGTTAGGTCAGCCACCTCACGCATGCATCCGGCACCAGCCACCTCGCTGTCCGGTTTGAGCGACGTGGCAAACATCGGTCCGACGGCAATGTAATCCGGGTTCATGTGCGCTGCATACCGCGCTTGTTCAAGCGAATGCGTACTGATACCGACGATCTTACGCGGGCCAACAATCTTGCGTGCAGCGGTGATGCTCACGTCATCCTGACCGACATGAACCCCGTCTGCGCCACTGGCTACTGCGATGTCGCACCGATCGTTAATGATCGAAATCGCCCCGGCGCTTTGGCAGCATTCGACGAACGCACTTGCACGGTCAAGCAATTCCGCGTCGCTCAAGCCCTTTTCGCGCAATTGAATAATGCATCGCCCCACCGAATCGGTGACGCTGCGAATGATGTCGCGCCACGGCACTAAACAAATCGACTCGGTGATCAACACATACAGCCCCACGCCCGCCAATCGCTGCGATGTATGCATTTGCAGATACAAGTCCCGCTCGACATCGTAGGCGGTGTAGCGAAGCTTCTCGACATGGCGAGCCAGCGTCTCGTCGAACGTCTTGGCGTATTCTTCAATCACCCGCAGCGCTTCGCTCAGACGCTTGCCCGCAGCCCGCACCACCGACTCCGCATCGCTTCGTTGGTATTCGCCTTCAGCTTCGGTGACCGTACCGACATCACCGGCCGTATCTCTTGCGACCATCAACGCATCTGAATTGCTGGCTGCGACCGCATCTGCCAGACCATGCCGCAAGTCTTTAACGCGTTTGGCCAACATCGCATGATCGAGCACGAATCGCGCATACTCTTCCATCACCCGAAGCGCTTCGCGGGCTCGGTTCAAGTTGGCGTCCATAATGCGTGCAACAGTTGGATCCATGATTCGCCTTTTGACCCTGTCGAATTTGTGTCGTCGTCAGCGGAATTCTCCGCGAAAATTCCAAGTCTGATAATACCACACTTACCGCCCAAACACCGCCTTGAACGTACATCCTGCGGAATCGGTCCGTGCAAGACCGACCCTTTCGGCGATATTATCGCCCCAAACCCAACACGTCGCCAAGCCACAGGCGCAACGTCCGAATTCAAAAGAAAAGTACGCATCGTAGCCGACCGAGAAATCTATGAGCGTTGGTGTCTGTCCGAAAAAACACCCGCTCACTGGGGTCGAGATCGAGATGAAGTCATGGGTCAGAAAAGGTCTGCAGCTATTGGGTGGTGCCGTTGCCAAATTGCAGCGGTCGACCCGGACCGCGCGCCCGGGAAACACGATGAATGACTTTCCGCTGACATTCCAAGTCGTCAACCAAGGCAATGTCGTTGCGCGCGACATTCCCGACCGCGATGCATTGATCGCACTGCGGAGCGAACTGGAATTGCTCTTGCAGAGTCGCGCGGGCCAGGCTCGTCTTGCCTGCATCGCGCTCTCCAACGCAGCCGCCTTCGACGACCCGAAAACGCCCGATGAATTCCACAACATTCTCATTGATGCCCTTCATCCACAGTTGGCTAAGACCATTGAAGCAATCGATCGCGACTTTCCCGGCATCATCGGTGAAGTCTGCCAGGACGTAATCGCAGAGGAAGCGGCGACATTTCAGAAAGACGTTGTCGCGTGTCTTGAAAAAAGCACGTCAAAAAGAGTTCAGAAACTTTCCAACACATACGCACTATCGGTGGGTCTGACCCCGCCCAGCCCATTCGAGGACACCGTAAACCTCGACGAAAGCGAGACCGCAATGACTGAGCAATCAAACGTTCCGAGTTCTGCAATCAAAGACGAAACCAACGCCAGCGTACCAACCGAATTGGTCGATACGCCCGACGAACAACTGCTTGCGGAAAGTTCGAACGATGAATTGGCGGCAGAACCAATGCAGGAGTTCGACGACGTCGAAGAAGCGCTTAGTGCGATGGAGTCAGACCTGCAAGAGTTGCAGGCGATGGCTGATGATGACGCCGATGGATCGACCGATGCCGTCGAAGATGTGGCACAAGTTGAGGATGGTGCTTTGGTGCCGCACGAGGTGGCTGACCTCGAAGCGGCCGACGCAACGCTACCTGACGAATCAGTTGATCTCGAAACCGCCAACACCGACGCAGCTCCAATCGACGCAACTTCCAGTGCAGCCGCCAACAGTGATGTCGTCGAGGAAATGATCGCGCAAGACGATGCTCCTTCAACCGATTCAGCAGAAGCTGAAATGACGGCTGACACGAGCGTGATTGACGCAGCCACAGAAATTAAAGAATTGCCACAGGACGCAGGCAATCTTGACGCCAGTTCGGAAGATTCCAATTCGGTAATGGCAGCGAAATCGGACGATGCGTCTGTGTCTATGGATTCAGCGACTATGGATTCTGCGACGATGGATTCCGCGGCGATGGATTCCGCGGCGATGGATTCTGGGGCATTGGAATCAGGCTCAATGGAAACTTCGTCAGAGGAAACGGGATCGATGGAAGCAGGCGACGATCTCGACGAATCCGCATTGGCCGAATCGCTGGCCGAATTCAACGAAGCGATCGCAGAAATCGCACAAGACGAACCGCCCGCAACCTCGGAATCTTCAACTTCGGAAACACCTTCCGATCCCGTGGCAGTATCGAGTAGCATCGGCATGCAGGGCGTGGGTACGTCGCGGCGTCCCTCGATGGCTCGCAGCAGTTCAAATCGATCGAGTTCCACTCGGTCGCATTCGAGCGATGTCGAGCATTCGATCGGACACTTCGCCGATTTTCTGCTCAACCAAGTCAACGGCATGTGGGCTGAAGCGCGACAAGGGCTGGACGACATCTGCACGGTGCGCGACGAAATACAAGCCGTCCGCGCCGAAGTCAGCCGCATGCACCAGGAAATCAGCACCATGCGCGATTCGGTCCTGTCTGCAAAGCACGACATCCGCAGCGTCCAGTCGCAAATCCAAAACCAACGCGACGACGCCAACCGAGCCCGTCAAAGAGCCGACAGCGCCGCCCTGGACGCACAAGCCGCCTGCGACCGAGCAGCAGCAGCAGCAAGAGAAGCAGAATCCATGGCCACGCTGAGTCAACCGAGGTAGGCCTAGGATTGTATCGGAGCGTAAGGTGCGTCCCGAACGCACCTGCTAAACGATTGAGCTATCGAGACGAATCGTTCCTATCGCGCCAAGCATCCAACCGACGTTCGATTTCAATTGCGCACTCAATTGTAAACGTGAGCCCGCGCAACTGATCACCATCCAAGCGCAAGAGTTGCTCTCCATCGGTTCCGTAAATCGTCATCTGACCCGCATTATTGGGCCTCTCACTAACCTCCACTCGACCGATTCGTTCGTATCGAATGTCCATCCCTCCAAAATCTGGGTGAACGATCCTCATATAATCATGAGCAATCACGATCACGCTCTTTCTGCAAAACCAAGACAAAATAAATTGAAGAACAGCCAAAAAAACTAAGAGGGCTTCAACAGGGGGCTTGAACGCTGAAGAGTCCTGTTCGAAAACCCATTCGGAAATGTACAGAACTACAAAGCCAACAACGACCATGTATAGCCAAATGTTCCATCGGCGCAAATGCAATCGAGCGACAAACGTACTCGCGTCAAACGCCAAGTCACACTTGGAGCATATGTGCTCAACAAGTTCGCTTTCCTCCTTGCGGCCGCATTGGGGACATTCTTGCATAAGGCTCTCCTTGGTATGTAGAGTACGCCCCGGGCGCGCTACAAATCCCTTCTTGACACGGTCAACTGATTGATCTTGCGTGCCAGATCGATTACGCTCCACTCCCTGCCCACTTGCCATTGCGGGATCGTCAGTAGCTTCTCATTGTCCCAACCGATCACGTTAAGCTGACCGCTCATCCAGCTATACTTTGCTTGTTTGATGTCTGAAACCAGGACCGTATCCATTCCGCCGCTTGGACGGACAAACCGAATCCCCAGCCAGTCAAGAATGATCTGCCCTTTCTGAGCCTGTCTGAGCCGATAGGCATGAATACCAATCGTAGCAATCAGCATGACCGACCAAAAGCATATCATCAGCATTCCATACCATTTGGGCCGCACGCTTGGATCGAATGCAATCCAAGACGTCAACACAGCAACGATCGCAATCATTTTCCACGATGTCTTGCTCGGCTTGAGTTCGACATAGGTCGTGTCGCCGTGATACTGCAGCCCACACTCCGGACAGACGTGTATCTCCGGAAGACCCTTAAGCGAATAGTTGCATCTTGGGCAATTGTTCATGGTTCGTGCCGGGCAATAGTTTAACAGGTGCGTCCGGGACGCACCCTACACTTTGCCACGTCATATCAGCGCCATTCGTGCCATTGGCCGGCGATGCAAGTTTGGGTGATGCTTCCTCGGTCGGCACCCAGCACGAATGCGGGTAGCAGTGTTTCGGCGGTGGCGCCCAGTAGCGAGATGCCCTGGGTGTCGATGACGATCAGGTCGGCGCTGGTGCCTGATGCTATTTTGCCGGCCCTTATGCCCAGCGACTTTGCGCCGTTGGTGGTGGCTGTGTTGAAGAGCGCCGCTGCGTTTTGACCGGAATCGTTGACGACTACGCCGCGTGTTTCATGGCGGACCCTTTGCACATATTCCAACCAGCGCATCTCTTCATTCATGCTGATACGGGCGTTGGAATCGGTGCCTAGACACATCGATGCCTTGGCTTCGACCATCGCGGGCACATCGGCGATACCGTCGGCGAGATTACCCTCCGTCGTCGGGCAGATGCAAATCGAAGCACCCGTTTCAGCGACGCGTTTGATCACGTCAGCCGACGTATGCGTGCAGTGTACGAGCGTGACTGACGGATTTAGCATGCCCCGATCCAATAGCAATTCAATCGGAGTCATGCCATACGCTTTGACGCATGCGTCGATTTCCTGCCGCTGCTCTTCGACGTGCATGTGCAGGACCATCTTATGCTCTTGTGCATAGGCCAATAGCGCCGCAATTTCGTCCGGTTCTGCCGCTCGGAGGCTGTGGGCCGCAAGCCCGATGCGACACATGTTCGACTCGTGCTTCTCGCGCAGGCCGTCAACATGCTTCAAGAAACTTTCGACATCAGGCGTGGCGAAGCGTTGCTGCCCGCCCGACAGCGGCTCACCAAAACCGCCATGCGCGTAGAACGTTTCCAGCAGCACAATCCGAATGCCCGCGTCAGCCGCAGCCGCTAACACCAGATCGTCAAATGAAAGATCGGGCGCGGTGGGCCCGTGATGAAAGTAATGAAACTCGCCCACCGTGGTGATGCCCTGTCGCAGCATCTCTTCAAACGCCATGCGGCAGATGTTTTGAAACTCCTCGGCTTCGAGGCATTCGACCAATTCGTACATCGCCTCGCGCCAGGTCCAGAAACTGCCCGCACCCTTGGGAAACGTTTCGCCGAAACCTCGCAATCCGCGTTGAAACGCGTGACTGTGGGCATTGACCATACCGGGCAGAAGGGCGCTGCCTTCCAGGCGGATCGTGGGCTGAAGGTCAAGATAACCCACCTGCTCGATTTGGCCGGTTGCATCGATAACGACTTGAATGCGCGGTTCAAACGAACCATTGAACCAGGTCAGGTCGGCTTCGACGACGTTCGCTTTCGCCATTGGGATGATTCCTTAACGCGGTGCTTCCAATCCTATAGCCCGCACCATTCGTTCGTAAACTTCGATAACGATTCCCATGCCATTTGAAATTGATCTTTGGGCACATACTCGTTGGGTTTATGGGCGACTTCGATGCTGCCCGGTCCGTAGAGTACGCACTCAATGCCCATCGTCGCCAATGGTCCGGCATCGCTCGCATAGGAGACGGCGGCTGTCTCGGTCTGCCCGACGTGCGCACATAGCCGCTCGTTGATCTCCGTCGACACACTGGTCAACAGCGGCGGCGTATCTCCAATCAAGGTCACTGAAACATCGTCTGCGAGATCATGTATCGATCGAATCGCGCGTCGAACGGCTTCAATCGCTTCGACTGATTTTTGCCCGGGCAACATGCGAATACCCACCGTTAAACTACACGCGCCGGGTACGATGTTGACGGCTGCACCGCCTTCGACGACGGCTTGGTTGAGAATGACAAAAGGCGTCTCGGGATAGTACTTGCTCGTGTCGCAGCGCTGCGATTTGAATTCCAACCGCAGCGCCGTCAGCGCGACAATCACGCGGCCTAGTTTTTCGATGGCGTTGGAACCAAGATGCGGGTAGCCACTGTGGGCTGGCGTACCGCGTACATCAATGCGCAGTTTGGTGTGCCCTTTGTGCATGCGAACGACGCGCAGTTCGGTTGGTTCGCCGATGATACCGGCACGCGGTAGCGGATACCGATTGTCCCATTGCTTGCAGAATTGTTGAGCGCCGAGGGTGCCGATCTCTTCATCGTGCGTGAACAATGCGACCAGCGGTTTGCTCATTGTGGATGCGTCGATGTCGCCTAACAGGCATGCCGCAAGGGCGACGAAGCCCTTCATGTCGGCGGCTCCTCGGGCGACATAGCGATCGTCAAGTTCGGTCAGCGTATACGGATCGCTCTCCCATCCGTCTTCAGTCGCCGGTACCACATCGAGGTGGCCGGACAGCAGCAAGCCGCCCTCGCACTTCGGTCCCTTGTGGGCGAGAAGATTCACCTTTTGCCCGTCGTCGGATTCAAACCGATCGACCAGGCAACCGTGGTCGGTCAAAAAATTCGCGAGATCATCAGCCGCTGGCACATTTGAATAGGCGCTGGTCGTGTCGAACGAGATAAGCCGCCGAAACAATTCGATTTGATCGCGGTCCGAGATGGATCGGTTTGTCTGCATGGGGCTTAGCTTAATCGCAAGACCGAACGGAGCAACACTTGATCCGCAGCGCTGCGCCATTGCCGATCCATCGCCGACACGCGCGGTCGAATCACTCATTGCCCCGAACTGTCGCGACGATTAGGATGCCCGATCAACACACACGTCGAATTGGAGGAATTGTTGTGACGATCCGCAAACTAATCTGGATCAAGCCCAGCGTGCAGCGGCTTGCAATGGTCGGCTTGATGACGTTGGCAATCGGCGGATGCAAGAAAGGTGAAGCGGATGGCGACACCTCAAGCCAACTGACCACGCCAGCGGATGACACACCGCAAAAAGAGTTGGTCAGCTTTCCGCCGGACTTCACCTGCGACGATCCGGAAGTGCCCGAGTTTCTCAAGAGTGCGGTGAAAGCCTGTGTCGATCAGGACTATGACAAATTTCGATCGATGTGGAGCGCCCGCGATGAACCGATCAGCGAGAAAGAATTCATCCGAGCGTGGCAAGCCAACCCGCGATTCGCGCTGACCGAAATGCGCCGAATGCAGACGCCTGAAGGCGAAATTGTATATGCCGTCCGTGCCCATGTATCGCTCGACCCGAACGAAGTGCCCGAGCCGGATCGCGATGTCGTCCTGCTCATCGTCAATGAAAACGACAACTGGCGCCTCCGCAGAGCCCCCAAAAAACTCATCAAAATGATGAAGGGTGAATCGGACAACTCCAACGATTCCGACGCCAACTCAAACGGCGAATAAGCGAACTCAATACGATTCGTTAGGTCCGCCGTCATTCCCGCGCAAGCGGGAACCCAGCCCATGAAGCACTGAAGGCTCTTGAAGGCCGATTGCGGCCATGTGCGGTGCAAAGAACATTGGAGTCTCTCGTGCAATTCTGGATTCCCGCTTGCGCGGGAATGACGATAAAACGCAAAAGAGGCGGGTCCGATCGATTTCGGGCCCGCCTCACTAGTTTATACGCCAGTTGGAATTGTCGTTCTTACAACTCGTAGCCAGCTTCTAACGCTCGTTCGATCCGCGTCTTGGAATCGACCAAGTGCGCTTCAGCGAAGTCATCAAGCCCGCCCGCTTCCAAACGCTTTTCGATGCGTCCTTGCAACTTGCGAAGGGTCATGCGTGCCACAGCCACGGCGTCGGCAGGGAAGGAATATCCCGGGTCCGACATCACGGTGCGCTCCAGCATCATCAACTGATTTCGCTGCAACGTGCGACGAACGCTAGAAATCAGCGGTTTGCCGTCGCCATTCAACTTGCTGGCACCTTCGTGATCCACTTCCGACCAGATCGCATCCGTCACCGAGTTCATCAGTTCCGGTACGCTCAGGAATTCTTCGCCAGCAGGTACTTTCAAACTGGCATCGTAGATCCGGCGGATCGTCATCGGACTCATCACATGGAACAACGCCCACGACTGAACGCTCGAAATCTTGTCGTGGATTGGATACTCCTGGTAATAATCGTACGAATCGGTGTCCCAGTGATTCCAGCGTCCGGGTGCCAATTTCAACAGAAGCTGCGGATCGAACGAAAACGCGTCCGGTCCAAACACACGCTCGTTCAAGAATGCCAGTGTGTCGCGCTGCGTCTTGGCATCGACCAATTCGACTGGCGGACGTGCATTGGGGTCGCCCTTGTGATCGCGGTGCAGGTACTGCCCACCGATTTGACGGGCCGCAAAGCGGGTGACCCGACTCGATTCGTAAAGGAACATGTCAAACAATTGACGAAGCTGGTTATAGCTTTCGCCTTCTTTCATGCCCCATTCGGTCATCTTCTTGCTGAGGTTGTTCACCAGATCCATGCGGTACTTGGCCCACGCGATGGGGTCTTGACCGTTGTCGTAAGTATTGACCAAAGGGTCGGGTGCGAGGAACCCGGAATCTTCATCGGTCGCAAAGTCGAGACCCTGCTCGGAAACGCGGCCGGCGATCTGGCCCAGCATTTCATCTTCCTTCTGATCGGGAGCCGGAACACTGTAACCGTACGCGATCGCGATCTCGTCGTAAGGACCGACGGCTTGGCTCATGTAGAGGTTTCGCTTCGATCCGTCGATATTGTAGACGGCAGGATTGTAATCCATAACTGAAGCGGTGGTCGGGACGTTCGGATCGGTGTTGGCCATGATCTCTTCGAGCGACTTCCACGAACTGGCTTTGAAGTTATGACGCAACCCGAGGGTGTGTCCGACTTCGTGACATGCGACCAGCTTGATCCACTGTCCAACGTAGTCATCGCGCGACGTCAACTCACCGGAGGTGGCTGCGAGGAACGCACCACCGAGGGCCATCTCGTGCATGGCGCCGGTTGCATACGCACACAACCCATCAGGATGGAACTCTTCAAGCATTTTCATCGCCCGAGGTTCCCAGTCGTCTACATTGTCGTCATTGTCTGAATCCGGAATCAACCGGGTCATCGCCGACGTCGGGCGCCACTCTGGATGGGCATCCCAGAACGCGTGCAACTTCGGATCTTCCGATGCCGTCGGACCTTGCCCCAACATGCGGTCGTAGCGTGAACTCCAGGTGCGGGCCATCGAATCGTCCATGATGATATCGGCGTCGAGAATTTCGCCGGTCAGCGGGTTGGCACGACTCGGTCCCATCGCAAACGCCCGACCGCTGACGATCCAGCGGAAGAAGTTGTAGTTGACGTCTTCGGGATCGATATCGGCGAATTCGTTGGTGTCGGTTTGCTGACGAACTTGGACAGCGTTGCGGATACCGGCTTTCTTGAAGGCGACATTCCACATTTCGATGCCTTCGCGGATGTATCGGCGATACTTCACCGGGACGGTTTTTTCGATGTAGAAAACGATCTGATCGTCGGGGTGAACGTCGGAGACGGCTTGCTTCGGATCGCTCTTGCGCAAGTGCCAACGGTGGATATTGCGTTTGAAGATGGTGCGATCGTCATGGTCTGCCGCCCAGTTCTTGCGAGCGGTCATGAAGTAACCAACGCGATCATCGGCATCGCGCGATTTGTAGTCGGTCTCGGGAAGGCGCGAGATGCTGTAGTGGATCACCGCTTTGGTTCCGCCTGATCCACCGGCCATGAACACAGCTTCGACGGAGAGTTCGAGATTGTCTTTGAATCCCTTGCGCTTCACCCATTTGCTGATGGACGAATCCATGTTGCCGCCGAAGTAGCGACCGAGTCCGAGGAAGTCTGTCTTGAGGATCGAATCGAGATTGATCACGGCATCACCACCGCGTTTGGTGACGATCGGTGTCGCGAGCAGAACCGAGTCGGTGTAGGTGCGATCGATCACATCCTGCACGTCGGTGCCCTTGCCCTTGAGGTGCCGCATCTCCGGCTGAACCAGGATCAACTTCTTGTTGTATTCTTCCCAGCGGACGAGCTTATGCCCCAGAGGGAAGCCGGTGATCCCGCCACCGGACGTCATGCTTTGGGCCATGAGGAAATCTGTACCGACCATGCCACTGGGGATCACGGCGAGAAGATCGTCGGTCTTCTTATTGTAATAGAGTGGGAAGAAACCTTCGATGAGTTCGTAGTCTTTGGTGACTTCGTCGAAGGGTTTGTAGTCGGGTTTGTCCTCTTTCTTCTTTTCTTCTTTGGCGTCTTTCGCATCGTCGTCAGCGAACGAAACCGACGGCGTCACCACTCCGATTGCCAGAAGGATCAGGAGCATTTTGCCCCAACCTCCACGAATCCACTTTGATTCAGATTTCGCGATCATGTTCGATCATCTCCTATTGTTTCTAAATGTATCCCGCGGGTTGTTGTTCTGATGACCGAAGACGCTACGCGTTGGTCCAAAGGTCAATCGATGTTTAGTTAGGGTTGACACCATCCGACGATGCACGGTCTAGAGACAATGCTGAGACTAGGGAAGTCAGCCGATCGACAAGAAACGGCCAAAGCTCTACAGATCGCCATCGTTGCCCTGCAACAAACCGCCGGATAAGATGCCTGATGCCTACGATATTATCGGAAACGGATTTTCGGAACTAGATCGGATGGCGGCGAGATTGTCGTTTGTTGTCGCTTCTGCCACCTACTAACCCTGAAAAACGAATTTACGCTACAAAGCGAATTAATAGACCTATCCCGGGACCGGGAATTCACCCCATCGTCGCCTCAACATGCAAACCGAACTCATCACTGCTGACGACAAGAACCGAGCCAAACGCTCGAGCATCCGCACGCCGCATTTTCGCCGGATGCTTCGACTGGTTTGGCCGCACCGCCGTTTGGTGGCGATCGGACTCTTCGCATCGATCATCTATGGATTCCTGAATTCGGCTGGCATCGTCAGCGTCTTGCCAGTTCTCAAGGTGATGCTTTCCGACGAAGGCCTGCACGGATGGGTCGATCGTTCCATCACTGAAGACCGACTCGGTGCGGAATTGGACATTCGCACGCAGATCGATGGGACCGACACGCCCAAACGACAACTGATGATCGTTGACGTGTCGCGGTCCTCTGACCTGGCAAGCAATGGCGTGCTGTCACTCGATTCGATTGACGCGTACATGCTTGAATCGGGAGCGGATGTCGATCAATCATCGGCGCAAATGCAACCCGTTGTGCCATCAAAGTTCCTTGAAGTAATCTCAGCGGCTGGCCCGGATGCAAAGTTGACGATCAGCACGACCCATCCCGACGGAGAGTCAATCGCTGCGCCGGTCACCATCACACTCAGGCCCCCTTCAACCAACTGGGGCATCGGGAGATGGGCAACGAGTTTCGTTCCTCGGGCGAGCCACCCGAGCGGTCGCGTCAGCGCTTTGTATTGGGTGCTGGGATTCGTTGTGGTCGTCAACTTGCTCAGTAATGTGGCGCGATTTATTGCTCAATACTTCGTCGCCGCAGGTGTGCTGCGTTCTGTCATGGACATGCGACGGACGCTTTATCGCAAGATTCTGCGCCTGCCGATGGCGTACTTCACGCGGGACACGTCGGACTTGGTTTCACGATTCGTTCAAGACGCGCAGGAAATGCAGCGCGGCTTGATGAGCATTTTCGGCAAGATGCTTCGAGAACCGATCAAAGCCATGTTCCTGTTCGGATGGGCACTTTTCCTCGACGCACGCATGACGCTGACCATGCTATTGATTTCACCGGTGGCGATTTTTCTGTTCTGGACCGTCGGGCGAAAGATTCGAAAAGCCAACAACCGCCTGCTGCAAACTTATGGTTTAATGATCGGCGCATTGGGCACGGCGCTCGCGGCGATCGGTGTTGTTAAGACTTACAATGCCGAAAACCAGGAACGCAGACACCTATGGACGATCGACCGCAAGATGTTCAAGCAGCAACTCCGCATTGCCAAGCTCGAAGCATTCCTCAGGCCGGCACTCGAGATGATGGGAATCGTCGGTATCGCGGTCGTGTTCGGATGGCTCGGATCACGAGTCCTGCAGGAACACATCAGACTGGATGAATTCGGCACGCTGGTTTTGGTACTTGGTGCATTGATCGACCCACTGCGAAAGATGGCCGACGTCTATCCGCGGGTCATGCGGTCGGCGGCTGGCGCCCAACGCATCTTCGAAGTCATCGACACACCGGAAGAAGCCGAACTTCTCGAAGGTGCCCTTGAACTGCTACCCATTAAGGAACGCATCGAATTCAAGAACGTCACGTTTACTTATCCGGAATCGGACACCGCCGCGCTTTCCGAAATCAACTTGACCATCAACAAAGGCGAGACCGTCGCATTGGTCGGTGCAAACGGCAGCGGTAAGACGACGCTCACCAAATTGCTCGTACGCTTCTACGACCCCGAACATGGAGCCGTATTCATCGACGGCATCGATATCCGCAGCGCCAAGCTCGCCAGCCTGCGCCGGCAAATCAGCATGGTGACCCAGGACCCGGTCGTCTTCGCCATGACCATCGCTGAAAACATCGCTTATGGGACGCGCCGCGCCGACGAAGATTCAATCAAAGATGCCGCCCGCCGCGCCCATGCCGAAGAATTCATCAATTCCAAGAACGACGCCTACAACGAACTCGTGGGTGAACGTGGCAGCACCCTTTCCGGTGGACAACGGCAGCGCTTGTGTATCGCCCGTGCGATGCTCCGCGACGCGCCGATCCTAATTTTCGACGAAGCCACCAGCCAGATCGACAGTGAATCCGAACAGCAAATTCAGGACGCCGTCCGAGAATACGCCACCGGACGCACAACCATTCTGATCGCTCATCGCCTAAGCACGATTCGATTCGCCCAAAGAATCATCGTGCTAGATCAAGGCCGCCTCGTCGACCAAGGGACGCACGAAGAACTCATCGGTCGCTGCGACATCTATGCAGCGATTTGCTCGACGCAGGAAAGCTAGTGTAGGCCCACGCGTCATCTTGCGGGTTGCGCTCCACTGTTAGTCCCAGCGATCCACTGTCATTCCCGCGGAAGCGGGAATCCAAGCCCCGCACGTTGCTTATCGCCCGTTCTGGACTCCCGCATGCGCGGGAGTGACGAACCACTAACGACATTCGACTCGCACTTTACCGCTGCGAGAAAGTCACAACACAAGAACGAATGCGCACAGGATTTTTTCGAAGCGCAACACTTCGCGCAACATCATGTCACTTCCGGATATCAATTAAGTCGATTTAATTCGCGCGCAATTTGCAACGCGATTCATTTGCCCAAATGCAAAACGTGTTTCATACTGACATTGGGTGTAGACAATTGAATACGACAACAGGCGTGCAACACGTCAGGTCATTGAACCTTGTTTCGACGAGTGAGTCGGAACTCCGAAATGGAAGCCTCGCGGTCAAGGTCCGTGATGATGTTCTCGTAAGGCAGTCCTATTAGGACAAACCCGAAAGATTGAGAGGGGCCTTAATGAAAGAACTAAAGACACGGAGCTTGGGGTGCGGGGCTTCAGATTTGCGCCCACTAACGGCGGCCCCTACGTTATTCGGCTTACGCGAATTCCTGTTGCAGCATTGTCGCGGGTTTTTGCGCAGTTGGGTTGAGGGGACTCGGTGAAGTCGTTTCGATAATCGTCTGAACCTCTTGGGTTTGCGATGGCTTGGGCATGATAGTTGGCCAAGGTATGGGCTGGCGCTTTGGACCGGTGCAGATGACACGGGTTTCGCCGATCAGCGACGCCAATTCATGCAGGCAGTGCGGTGACGCTTGCACCGACATATCATTGCTACATTTGATCGTCGCCACTTCGTGTTCGTTGGTTCTAATCTCGATATAAAGCGGGCATGAGCCCCGATGGGCGCCGGTGATTTCGAACAGTTTTTGAATCACTTCGTCGCTGTCTCGCAATTCGTCGACACGAACGATCACGCTTTCGCACAATTGCGACGGTGCTTTTTCGGCTGCAATGACTTCGCTCACCCGCACCGAAGGTTCTTCGCGTTTTCGATTGACCGCACCCTTCACAAATATGATTGCGTCGGGTTTGAGCAGGCTGCGATAAGTATCCAACTCCTGCGGAGAGATCGTCACTTCGACCTTGCCCTTAAGGTCTTCCAGCGTCACGATCGCCATCCGCTGGCCTTGCTTGCGACCGTTGCGCAAGAGGATGTAGCGAATGTCTGTGATCAACCCGCCAAGAATCACACTGGACCCATCTTCATGGGTCACAAGATCAACCGTAGCTGCCGTCGAACACGACTCTACCAGATCGCTGCAACTCGTCAGCGGATGCCGCGTCACGAAAAAACCCAGCACCGCTTTCTCGCGGGCGAGCATTTCCGCTTCGCTCCATTCATCCTGCGGAAGTTGGTGCGCCGTCTGCTCTGAATCGCCAGCGTCATCCCCACCACCAAACAAACTGAATTGGCCAGCTTTCTTGTCTTGCTGTGCGCGAATACCACCTTGAATGGCATCGTCCACAACGTTCATCAGCGCCTTGCGCATCGCCCCGGTATCATCGAACGCCCCGCAGCACGTCAACGCTTCAACCACCCCACGATTGACTGCCGACAAATCGACGCGTTCGCAAAAGTCAAAGATCGAGGTGAACGCCCCACCTTCTTCACGAGCGCGAACGATGGCATCGACGGCTTTGCTACCAACGCCTTTGATCGCACCCAATCCGAAGCGAATCACTTTGCGATCCGGGTCACGCACGTCTGGCGTGAAATCATTACCGCTCGCGTTCACATCCGGCGGTGCGATCTCGATACCGAGTCGCTTGCACTCGTCGATGTATTCCTGAACCTTAGCCGCCGTCCCCATTTCAAACGTCAGCAACGCCGCCATGAATTCAACCGGATAGAAGTGCTTCATGAACGCCGTTTGAAACGCAACGATTGCGTACCCGGTGGAGTGGGCTTTGTTGAATGCGTATCCACCGAATTCAAGAATATCGTCGTAGATTTTCTGCGCAGTGGCATCATCCAAACCATTCGCGATGCAGCCCTTTACGAACGGACCGCGATTGGCTTCGATCTTGTCGGTCTTTTTCTTGCTGATGAGCTTGGCCAACCGAAACGCCTGCTTCAATTCGACGCCGCCCAACCGATTGACCATCCGCGAAACCTGCTCCTGATAAACCATGATGCCGTAGGTTTCTTCCAGGACGGCTGTCATCTCAGGGTGCGGCGTCGTCCAATTAGCCCCGTGTTTGCGGGAAACGTAATCGTCGATGTACTTCATCGGGCCGGGACGATACAGCGCGTTGGCTGCGATCAAGTCCTGAATCCGGTTCGGACGCATCCGCATGATCACGTCGCGCATCCCGCCCGATTCAAACTGAAACACACCCTTGGTATGCCCCGCAGCGAAAAGCGTATAGACGCCTTGATCGGTCAGATCGACATTCTCAATATCAACCTCGATCCCCCGCAATTCTTTCACCAGATCAATCGAACGCTGCAAGATGCTCAGCGTCCGCAGACCCAGAAAATCCATCTTCAGCAGACCGACCGCCTCGACCGTCGGACCGTCGAACTGCGTCACCACTGCATCGGCATCAGACCCGCGATACAGCGGCAGGAATTGATCGAGCGATTTGTCGGCGACAACCACGCCAGCCGCATGAATTCCCGCATGCCGTGCGAGCCCTTCCAACTTGCGACTGATGTCGATGATTTTCTTGACCTGCTCATTCGTTTCGTACAGGCTTTTGAGTTCAGGCTCTTGCGCGATCGCTTTGTCGATCGTCATCTTCAACTCAGCCGGAATCAACGAGGTCAACTTGTTGGCTTCCTCGAACCCCAAACCCATCACGCGCGAAACGTCTTTAACCGCAGCTTTGGCTTTGAGCGTTCCAAAGGTGATAATCTGTGCGACGTGACCGTACTTCTCGCGTACATATTCAATCACCCGCGCTCGACCGTTCTGGCAGATATCGACGTCGATGTCTGGCATTTCGTCGCGATCGGGGTCCATGAACCGCTCGAAGTACAGGCCATAAGTCAGCGGATCGGGCGCAGAAATATCCAGACAATACGCCACGACAGAACTGCAACCGCTACCGCGCGCCCCGCATGGGATGTGATTATTGCGGGCGTACTGCACGAGGTCCCACACGATCAAGAAGTAGCTCGAAAACCCCTTGCTGGAAATCACTTCGAGTTCGTAGTCGATGCGCTCGCGGACCTCATCATTTAGGTCTTCGTACTTGCGCTCCGCCGCTTCATAAACAATTCGACGCAGTTCTTTTTCAGGCGTGGTTGTTTCAGGAACGCTGTAAACCGGCGCGAACCGCTGATTGAAATTAAATTCCAGGTCGCACATGTCAGCCAACATCAGCGTGTTGCTCAACGCTTCGGGTTGACCGGGGAACAACTCGGCCATCTGCTCGGGCGATTTGAGGTAGAACTCACCGGTTTCGAATTTGAAACGGTTCTCATCGGACACGAGCTTGCCCGTGTTGATGCAGCAGAGAATGTCGTGGGCTTCTACATCGCCTTCGTCGAGGTAGTGAACATCGTTTGACGCGATCGTTGCCACGCCAAGACGGGTGGCCATCTCAGTTAGTTCGGGATTGAGGATGCGCTGTTCAGGAATCCCGTGGTCCTGCAACTCGACGAAGAATCGATCCGGTCCAAAGATGCCCAAATAATCCTTCGCCAACGTCTCCGCCGCTGCCCGATTTTTTCCGATGAACGCCTGCGGAATTTCACCGCCCAGACAGGTACTCGTACAGATCAACCCCTCGCTGAATTCGCGCAGGATTTCCTTGTCGATGCGTGGCTTGTAGTAAAAACCTTCGAGGTAACCGATGCTGCTGAGCTTCAGGAGGTTTTCATAACCGGTGCGGTTCATCGCCAGGAGCAGTAAGTGAAAGCTCGATGCCCTTCGACCCGGGTAGTCTTTGTTAAAGCGGCTGTCCGGGGCGATGTAGAACTCGCTGCCGATGATCGGTTTGATGCCGGCTTTCTTTGCGGCTTGGTAGAATTCGACAGCCGCGAACATATTGCCATGGTCCGTCATCGCGACAGCTGGCATGTTCAGTTCTTTGCAGCGCTCCATCAGCGGACCGATCCGCGTCGCCCCATCGAGCAGACTGTAATGCGTGTGCAGATGCAGATGTGCAAACTTTGGGGCGGTGGCCTGTCCCGACTCTGCTGATGGCATGGGAGCTACGAATCCTTTCGATTCTGGTGCTTACGCTTCCGGAATGGCCAACCGAATTCCATCAATGCGGCTGCATCAATTCGGTCGTTCATGGTTATCATAATACCGCCCCGCGAACTCTCAATGCGACAATCGCGTGACGAATAATGAGTAATCTCGCGACACCTGTGATATTTCAAACCGCGTTGTCAGCCGCTTTAGATGCGACGCATGATTGCTTGTGTAAAACCTTGCAGGAAATCCCGACATCATTCCGAAACCAGAGAGACAAACCCACGCCGTGATTCGCATGTGCCGTTTTGGTGTGTCGGGAACCCAGGATGGTCGAATGCGTAGAAATATGCGACAATTAGGCGCAATGGGGTATGGGCAGAATTCCGGTGTAGTCAAGACAATGAACAAACGTCGCCCCAACCAACGGTTTCGGCGACAAACCATCCGAGAGAGTTATGAACAATCGAATTTCTAAATGCGTGATGTTGGGGCTCATTTCGCTTTTGTCCGGCGCGTGGGGGTGCGCGGTCGGCCAGGCACCCGGCAAGGGTCGCGTCATGCACCTTCAAGAGCAGAGCACCAAGGGATGGTATTACCTGTATCTGCCTGAGGACTATGTCTCTAAGGACGCATCAACCAGCCAACCACCGTTGGCCCAGTCCAAACGCTGGCCAGTCGTGGTCACCTTTCATGGCATGAAACCGTTCGACGATTCGGGCGCCCAAATCCGTGAATGGCAGCAGGAAGCCGACCGATACGGTTTCGTCGTGATCGCCCCACAGTTGCGATCGCCCGATCTTCTTTCCGAATTCCCTCTCAAGACCGTCCACAGCGGGGTTCGCTTCGATGAGCAACTCACCGTCGGAGCGCTAAACGATGTCGCCCGTCGCGTTGATGTGGACTTGTCGTCGGTGCTTTCGACGAGTTGGTCTTCCGGCGGATACATTGCCCACTACATGGTCAACCGTCATCCCAATCTATTCAGTTGCGTCGCACCGCGGCAGTCGAACTTTTCATCATCGGTGCTCGACCCAAAACAGGTTCCCAAGTACCGGGATATGAAGGTGGGCATCTTCTACACCGAGAACGACTTCGAGGTTTGCAAGCGCGAATCGCAGGCGGGTGCCAACTGGTACGCCAAGCACGGCTTCGACGTCACGTTTGCAGTCTTCCAGAATCTTGGCCACGTCCGCCGCCCAAGTGTGGCCGCCGACTTTTTCGCACGGACCTGCAACGCATCGGCTAAGACGCCGCCGACAGAACTCGCACGACTCAAGATCAAGAACATGCCCATCCAGGGCAACGGGCAACGAGCAGCCGCGAGACCTCGCACGGTATCGAGTCAGCCACTGCCACCGCCAAGCACAAACGCAGCGTCGAACGCGAACCTTCCTAACAATGCAAACAAACAGCGGGTCGCGACCAGCGCCCCCAATCAATCTTCCGCAAGTTCCGCTCCCCAGCAATCGCCCGAGCGTTCAGTCGCGGTCTCCGGTCAGCAGGGCATTCCCCGTCCGCGTAACGACTTCGGCACGGCATACGATCCCAACAATGTCGCCCGATCACCGGCGGAAAATCAAAAGCAACCGGCGATTCAGCAGCAACCGTCGCAGCCACGGCAGAGGCAACCACGGCAGAGACAGCCACGACCCCGTGTCGACTCGCGCCCCCAACCATCGCAAGACCCGCAAACATCAAATCCCCTTCAGGTTCGGGTGAGTTCGACAATTGGCGTGTCACCGTTGATGGTCAGTTTCAGCGCGGTCGCTCCGGGTCCGCTTCGCCGCAGTGCCTATTTTCTTTGGACCGACAACGGCGAACCAATTTCCAACGGTATCAATGGCCAGAAGTACCTGCTCGCACCCGGCAAGCACGAGCTTGAAGTGTTGATGACCACCGCCAACGGAACCGAGTACCGCGCCAGCAAGACGATCAACGTTTTGGAGAAGACCCGCCGTGGACGCCGCCCATGATCAATCGAGCGGTCACTGTGATGGTGAGTCGGTGTGCGTGAGTAAGGCTTCCATCCAAACGCAGCCGAACAAGATCCAGTGGCTGGCTGTTTTCCTGATTCGCTTCTACCAGTCGTATCTGCGTCTCCATCTATTCGGACGTTGTCGCTATTGTCCGACCTGCAGCGAGTATGGCGTCGCCTGCGTGGAATCTCACGGCGCAATCAAGGGTATTTGGCTGACATTCAAACGCATTCTTCGATGTCATCCATTTAGCAAGGGCGGGTACGATCCGGTACCGCCAAACCCGAATTTGAAAAAACACCAATAGCGTCCGATCAAATCGCGGGGGCGTCGACTTTCGCTCCCAAACGATTCACGATTACTTTGACCGACTGGCCGATAATTTCTTATGACGCGGTCCAGCAGTTGCGCTTCCAGGATCGCACGCCCAAACCCAATCCGCCGAATCACACATTCAGATTATGCATAACTGGACGTTGTCATTCCCCAGCGGAATCATCAAGTGAACGGAACATCTTCTTAGAAAGGAATGATGGATTTCGCAGCTCTTCGTGAAAGTCCGAACAATGGCCCCGCTAAGCAACACAGCAGAAAAACAGTCAACGATCGTCCGAGAATGGGTGACTGCCGCCGAACAGTATGGCGAGCGAGACGCGTATCTCTCCAAACGCCATTCGGCGCGGATCACATGGAATGAATCCGCTATCGCTACCGATGTATCACGGGGCAGCAAGAACGAAACGTTCTTCGTCCGCACCCGAAACGTCTGCGAATCCGGTATGAGTTTCCTCTCCAGACATTCGATTCCGCTGCATTCGCGGTTGGAAATTCATCTCGACTCAGGTCCGGAAAGCGTTACCGGCGTCGTGGCCCACTCGTCAACCGCGCTGGGCGGATACATCATCGGTGTCGTGTTTGAGTAACGCATCGCGAGAATTGCGATAGCAGCCAACATCTAAACCGCTGCGTCCGATATTGAATTCAAATCCAGAGGGCAAGGGTCATGCCAATCGGCACCCTTGCCCCCTTTTCGTATCCATACCAAGTCCAGATCAAAAGCAGGTTAGGCGATGAATATGGTGCGTCCATCGCACCGAACGCGCGCATGGAAAATCAGGAAAGTCGATTATTGACTCTGGAGTCGATCTCATGGGCCGACGCTTTCAATCTACCGCATTCACACTCTTGGAAATACTCATTGTGGTCATCGTGATCGGGATATTAGCCGCCCTGATCATTCCGCAACTCTCGGAAGCGGCTGGTGATGCCAAGGTCAGTCGTCTGATTCAACTCGTCGATGCCATACGAACGGCGGCCCAAGCCCACCACGCCGACACCGGAAAGTTGGCCCGCGAATTTTCAAACTCAACCGCGACGCACGAACATCAGCTCTCCATCGAGCAGACGTATCACAACTGGAATGGCCCCTACCTCGACCGGCCACTATCTAATACGGAAAACCCTTTCGGCGGTGTCGTGCGCATTTACGACCGCTTCGATGATGGCCCTGCCCACCCTGTCGGTTTCGATCTGGTCGGCCGCGGTTCAGACACCGCAACGGGTGCAGGCCAATTCCTTCTTATCACCGAAATCAACGAAACAGTGGGTAGTCAGATCGACGCAATCCTCGATCGAGGTGTCAGTGGTGACTGGCGAAGCACGGGTCGCTGCGAATGGGCGAACAATTCGGCGATGATCTTCCTGATGGACCTTCGCGACTAGCCTGATCGGTCACCGCCAGTCAAGAAGCGCACCCCAACACTGGCAACGATCCCACAACCGAAGGCAACCTGTTATTTTCGACAATAGCGATCGACGTCCACTTGGCGCAGGTCTATATTGAAAATAGACTTAGAGTGCTGACCCGCGAATCAAAACTGCGAAACCCCTGTTGGTCGGATTCGTCGCGCTCGGACGGACTTGAAACGTCATTCCTGCATGACAGCTACCGCAGTTTGAGTATCGCACCATCCTTATCGGAATCGATCGATGCTGGCGCTTTCCCTCATTTCGCAAGCCACGCAATTCCCAATGATCGACATGTACGCCCAGCGTTTTCGCAATGGCGAATGGTGGTCATGGCGTGCAATGACCGAACTGTTTCTCATCGGCGTGGTGATCTACTTCATCCTTCGTTTTCTGGAAGGAACGCGCGGTGCGCGATTGCTACAAGCCGTCCTTGTGATCCTTGTCGCCTTCCTTGGGTTGGCACTCATCGCCCATGTGCTCGGGCTGACTCATATCCTGGTTCTCTATCCATTCTTTGTCGGTGGTTCGTTTCTTGTCACGTTGGTGGTGTTTCAACCGGAACTGCGCCGCGGCTTGATGCGCATTGGCGAATCGCTGACCCGCCTTTCGCGATCCGCCGAAACCAGTCGCGTCATCGAACCGATCGTCAAGGCCTGCTCCAACATGTCGCGTCGAAAAATCGGTGCAATCATCGCGATTGAACGACGCGTACCGATGGGTGCGTTTGTCGAGTCCGGTATTTCCATTGACTCCGACACCACCTCCGAACTCCTTGAAACCATCTTCTGGCCCGGATCGGCGCTTCACGATCTCGGCGTCATCATCAGCCACGGTCGCATCGCAGCAGCCGGCTGCGAGTTCCCGACTTCGGAAGCTGATCCCGGTAACCACATCATCGGTAGTCGCCACCGCGCAGCGATCGGCGTCAGCATGGAAACCGACGCCCTCGTCGTCGTGGTCAGCGAAGAAACTGGAACAATCTCAATCGCCAATCGGGGCCGCCTGACCGTACAAGAAACGCCAGAGATGCTCCGCGAATCGTTGGCCGCAAACCTACTCGGAACCGAAGCACCGCAAGAATTGTCGTCGGACGACTCAACACCATCCACCGAAACCGATTCGGCGCACTCCGAGCCAAAAGAACTCAAATCCGCTGAAAAAAAAGGCACTACAAGCACGTCGGCGCTATCATCAGACACGGATGATTTGGGAATCATTGCCGATTCGCTGGCCAAGACTGAGACGGGATCGTAACCGTGCAGCAACTTCGACTCATCGGAATGTCGTCGTTCATCTCCCTGCTGATCTGGATCGTCGCCGACGTATCCATGTCTGAAAAGGAAACGATCAAGGTTTGGATTTCCGTCAAAGCTGCTGGCGCCGACGATATGCACGTCGAGAAAACGGAATCCAACCAATCGACCTTTGAAGTGGACTTCACTGGACCGAAGTCGGCTATTGCGAAACTGCGACAGAGCGCGCCATTGCGCGTCGAGATCCCTATCACTCCGAGGGCTTCGGGCGTCTATACACTCAAGCTCGATTCGGAATTATCTTCTGATCCCAATCGCTTTCCCGACGTCATCATCCAAGAAGTCAAGCCGCCCACGATGGAGTATCGAGTCATCCGCGACAAAACGATGACCATGCCCATCGAGGTCGTACATTCGGAACTAGAGTACGATACTGAACCGATCGTCGAACCAAGCGAAGTCTCCGTCACACTTTCGGAAATCGACCTTGAAGCCATCGATCCTGAATCGCGCCGCATCTTCCTCGATGCCGACGAACACCTCCGAACAGCCGAGCGCGGAAAACTGCTTGAAAAGGTCGTCCCATTGCGCCCGGTGGTCGAAGGCTTCAGCGTTCATCTCGATCCGGAATACGTCACCTTACGCGCCCAAATCAAAGAGCAGTTTCGCGTGGAAACGCTCCCTGCCGTACCCATTCGCATCGAAGCCAGCATGGACATCTTCAACGCATTCGATGTCGAAGTTCGCGATGCCGGAGCGATCCTGACGCAAACCATCAACATCAAAGCCCCAGCCGAAATCATCGAACGCATCCGCGCTGGCGAAAGCAAAGTCCACGGCGTGATCTCCCTTGGTGCAGACGACAAAACTAACCCAGACGAATTCCGCTTCGTCACGCCCCGCTTCAGCCTGCCCACCGGCGTCACACTGGTCGGTGAACCCGAATTAATCGAATTCCGGCTCGTTTCCCGCAAAAATGACAAACCAGCCGTCCAAACAGAATCGCCATAAACAAAGCATCAACAGTAAGTTACAAGCAAACAAAAATTCGCAGACCTTGCCTTGACGATCCATTGAGGATTGGTATTATCTCCGTCGCGGTGACATTACGTGTGGGGCCACACCCGTTCCCATTCCGAACACGGCAGTTAAGCCCATACGGCCGAGGGTAGTCGCAAGGCGAGATTAGGTGATTGCCGCATTTTTTTTAAAAGAACCCGCTTCGGCGGGTTCTTTTTTTATGCGCATGCAAGTATGCAGACTCATGACTCATTCCGGGTCATCGGGACAACCCCCGCTGTAAGGCGTTCCACACTCGGGACAGCGCGGCGTTGTGAGAGCCGTCAACAGATACCCGCATTCCATGCAAACTGGCGTGCCGAATTCGTTGATCTTTTGGCGGATAGATCGGGCAAATCTCTTTCGATAAATGAAGAAGTACAAATGCGTACTCCAACCGGAGGCCAGACCTATACAAACGGCGCGCGCTGTCCCTTCGTCCTTGATTCCGACCATCCTTAGCCAATCACTAAGCGTTATCATGGCAAAAATAACAATTGCAAGCGCCAGTAGGCAGATAGTCCAAGTAGACGGCTTTACACCAGCCTTGACAGCTTGATTTCGTTGCCAGTTATGCTCCAAGGCGGCGAGTTCTGGCAAACGCCTTATCCAACTTTTTGTAAAGCGTTTGAGCTTTTCGTCGGATGGTTTCTTGTCGTTCGGGCTACTCATCTAGCTTTATCCTAAATTCGTAGCCATATTCGGGACAACGAATCTTGGCCGGGTGCCCCAGAAAATTCAGTCCTGGTGAGGCGATTCTCTCTACAACTGAGGCAGCACCGGGTTTGATGTACGCGGAAGTCGAGACTCTTTGACTTTGACAAGTTGCATTACTTATTAGATTTCACAAACGCCTCATGCAACTGCTTGTAGAGTTCAAGTGATTTGTTCGATTCGTTCTTTATGTTTTCGTACAAACTATTTGCTATTACCCTGATTGCGTGGCGTTCTTTTTCCTCGAGTTGCGGGTATCCTTCGTCGGCAATGCTTTTTTCGATTTTTGCTTTTCTTGGAGGATATTGATCCTCCTCGCCTTTTTGAGCGCAGATTTTTTCAAGATGCTCAATCCAATTTGAATAGCAGTCCTTTTTCTTCTTGGCGCGTTTGTTACATGGCTTGCAGCAAGGAACAATGTTCCCGGGGTGATGGAGCCCATACTCGGTTCTGTTGAACATCAACAAATGTTCAATTTGCAATGGTTGACTGATTTCCCCGCAGTAAGCACACCTACCTTCAAAAACAATGTCTCGGATGCGCCCCCAATCATCTCGCCCCTTGCCCGAGCCAGTGTTGAAAGTCCGTTTGAGGTAGAACTCACCCACCTTAGTCAGAAACGCTCGTACTGCTGTATTCGCTGCGTCGGATGGTGCGTTATAGACTGCCATTTTAGCCCTAATTCTTAAATGAAGGCGCGATGATCGAAGAATGTCGCTCTGCCGCAAAGGACATCATCACAACCCGATGGTGCGGCGTTCTTTGGCGCTGGTGACGGCTGCGAAGCTTGCTTTGGTTACGTTTTTGATTTCTTCGTAGGGTATCAGTGCTGGTCCGCCGTCGGTGATTCGTTTTAGGAATGCGGCGATTTCGGCTTTGTGGCCTTTGTCCATCCTGATTTTCATCTTGGGGATGTTCCAGTTGAATGACTGCAGTTTTCGCCAGTTGTCGATGACAACCACTCGCCCCTGGCTGAAGACTTCGACGCGCTCTTTTGGATACGTCTTTGGTCCGTTCGACCAATATTGAATCGACGCGATTGAACCATCGGCGAACCCTAGGTTGATGCTCATCTTGTCTTCGGTGATGCTGGTGGTTCCGTCGCCGAAGCAAACGGCTTGCACGGTTGTGATCGGGCTGCCTACGAGGAACATTGCCGTGTCGATGTAGTGGCAACCCTCGCCAACAATCCGCCCCCCACCAACGTTTGAATCTTGTATCCAATGGTCGGCTGGGATGTCGCCAGCGTTGGCCATGATTTGTACGGCGATCGGTTCGCTTCTTCCGCCGAGGCGTTTCTTGATTTCAACGGCATGCGGTGCGAAGCGGCGATTGAAACCGACCATCAGTTGCAAACCGTTGGTCGAGGCGAATGCGGCGCTGACTTCTTTAAGCTCCTCGGCGTTTAGTGCCAGCGGCTTCTCAACGAAGACGTGCTTGCCCGCATTCAATGCTTCGATCGCCATTCCGGCATGGGCATTGTGACGCGTGGTGATGAACACGGTGTTGACCGAATCGGATGCGAGCATTTCTTTGTAGTCGGTGCTGGCTTCTGCGGCGTCGAACTTTCGACCGGAGTGCAGACTTGTGACTCCGCCGGCGCTGACAACCGTTTGAACATGACCACCCGCAGCTTTGATCGCTGGCAACAGTACGAGTTTCGTAAAGTTACCCGCACCGATCACACCGACTCGCGGTTGGGATGGCGCGGTGGTTTTGACTGTGGCAGACAACTTCACCGCCCGCTTCGTGGGGGCTGGCTGATCGGGATAGGTCATCACCACGCCGAGCGCGCTGGCGTCGTTCAGCACTGCGTCGTAAGCGGTTTCGGCGTCGGCTTGGGCGATGGACTTGGAAACCAATGGTGCCAGGTTCAGCGCTCCGGAAGACGCGGTTGCGAGGACGGCTTCAAAGTTTCGCGCGACGGTCCAGCGGACGTATGGCAGCGGATAATCTCTGGTCATCTGCTCGTACGTCGGGTCGTATCGCCCCGGTCCATACGAGCACGACACCTGGAAACTCAGTTCCTTCTCATAAAAATCGCTGCGTTGAATGTCGAGCCCGACCACGCCAACCAGCACAATCCGCCCGCGCTTGCGACACATGTCTGCGGCTTGCTTGATGATGGCGTTGGTCTTTGCCGATGCGGTGATCAGCACGCCGTCTGCACCTTCGCTCTGCGAAAACGCCATCGCGGCTTTGACCGGGTCTGCACCTTCTGCCGGTGACGCGGTCTGGCACCCGAACGTCTCAGCCATTCGACACCGGTCAGCGTTCGTATCGACACCAAGAACGCTGCAACCATTCGCCCGCAAGAACTGCACGGCCATCAACCCAACGAGGCCAAGCCCGACCACAACGAAGCGTTCGCCCAAAGTCGGTTCGAGCAAACGTACGCCATGAAGCGCGATCGAACCAAGCACGGTGAACGATGCCGATTCATCATCGACATCATCCGGCACCTTCGCAGCCAAGGTCGTCGGTACGCAGACCATCTCAGCATGCGCACCGTTGCTAGCCACCCGATCGCCCACGGCGAAGCCTTCGACACCCGCGCCAACTTCAACCACGCGGCCGACATTGCAGTACCCCAAAGGCAACGGTTCATCGAGGCGGCCAAACACCGTCTCAAGCGTTGGCATGAGGCCATCGGTTTTGATTTTTTCGAGAACCTGTTTGACCTTGTCGGGTTGCGACCGAGCCTTGGCGATGAGTCCGGCTTTCCCGAACTCGACCAGCCCGCGCTCCGTTCCCGACGAAATCAATGTGCAAGAAGTCTGAATAAGAAGATGCCCGGGCCGAACGGCGGGACAAGGCACGTCAGCCACCTCAATCTGGCCGGTACGAAGATGTTGCAAAATCTGCTTCACCGTTGGTTAGTCTCCTAAAGGTTTCGGCGCATGCGAACACGCATCCCGCGTCTTGTATACATCGGGCCGAACGATACATCGGGTGAGTGGTTTTGCCAAATTGAGAGGGAGCAACTCCGAGAAGGCAATTCGAATATGTGAAGCAACGGCGATTTTATTCAGGCACGTTGCCACATTCTGGGCAGGCGGGTCCTTCTATACCTTCCAATAAGTATCCGCATTCGATGCACATTGATGTGCCTGCTTCGTTGATCTTTATGCGAATTGTACGGCGTATCTGCCCGCCATGAATAGCGCTATCGATCACTATGAATAGCGGCAAGCAAAAGAGAATGAATATGAACTGTGCGACGTGCTCACCAACCGACTTAACGATTTCGAGACCCCAATTATTGATCGTGCTTGATACGTAGGCGATCAATACCATGAGCACGATTGCAGTTGGCCAGACGTTCTGCCATGCCTCTGCAAAAGCGCGAAACTGCTGTTCATCGTCCTTGATATGATCGATCTCAGGAAAGAGCTTCTTGTAGATCCGCGGGACTTTGAATCGAAATTTCATTCCTCGCAAATCCCTCGCGCTGCCTGCGCGCATCACAGTGTCGTGGCACACATGTTGGGAATAAGATCAACGCTACGGATCAATCAACTTGGTGGGCACGGCCCACCCTACTTGTGCTTATCCGAACTTGATGCCTTGCGCGAGCGGTAGGTCCTTGCTCCAGTTGATCGTGTTGGTCTGGCGGCGCATGTAGGCTTTCCAGGCGTCACTTCCGGATTCGCGGCCACCACCGGTTTCCTTTTCGCCGCCGAAGGCTCCGCCGATTTCTGCGCCGCTGGTTCCGATGTTGGCATTGGCGATGCCGCAGTCGCTTCCGGCGCAGCTTAGGAATTGCTCGGCTTCCAGCAGGTTCTCAGTGAAGATCGCGGAACTCAAACCTTGCGGCACGCCGTTGTGGATCGCGATGGCTTCGTCGAGCGTTTCGTATTCCATGATGTACAGCAGCGGTGCGAACGTTTCGTCCTGCACGATCTGCCATTCGTTCTTAGCCGTCGCGATCGCCGGTGACACATAGCACCCGCCCGGATACTTATCCCCAGACAGTCGCTCGCCGCCGCATAGGATTTCGCCGCCCTCGCCTTTGACTTTTTCGATGGCGTTCATCAAATCGTCAACCGCACCGGTGTCGATCATGGGGCCCATCAGCACGCCCTCTTCCAGCGGATTGCCGATGTTGACCTGTGCGTATCCCTTGACCAGCCGCTTAACGAGCGAATCCTTGATCGACTTGTGGGCGATGATGCGGCGCGTCGAAGTGCAGCGCTGGCCGGCAGTCCCTACCGCACCGAACAGAATCGCCGGCACGAGCAAATCCATGTTGGCATGCTGTGACGCTACGATGGCGTTGTTGCCACCGAGTTCCAGAATCGTCCGGCCCAGTCGCTTATGCACGACCTCGCCGACGTGGTAGCCCATCTTGCAGCTACCGGTGGCTGACACCAGCGGGATGCGTTTGTCGTGCAGCAGTTTCTCACCAATGGACGAACCTCGACCTATGACCAAGCTGAAGATCGCCGGATCAACACCCGCATCTTTACAAACCTGCTCGGCGATCTTCGTGCATGCGATCGCAGTCAACGGGGTTTTGGACGACGGTTTCCACAAAGTCGAATCACCACAAGCAGCCGCCAGCGCCGAGTTCCACGCCCACACCGCCACGGGGAAGTTAAACGCACTGATCACGCCAACCACACCCAGCGGATGCCACTGCTCGTACATCCGGTGACCGGGCCGCTCCGAGTGCATCGTTAAGCCATATAGCTGACGCGACAACCCGACCGCAAAGTCGCAAATGTCGATCATCTCCTGAACTTCGCCTTCACCTTCGGCGCGAATCTTGCCCATCTCCATCGTGACGAGCGCTCCGAGGGCGGCTTTCTTCTCGCGAAGTGCATTGCCCAACAGTCGCACCACCTCACCACGCTTGGGAGCAGGCACCGTGCGCCACTTTAGAAACGCCTCATGCGCCCGCGACACAACCCGCTCGTATTCATCGGGAGTGACCTGCGTCACCGACGCGATGGTTTCACCATTGATCGGCGACTTCGAATCGAGCTTGTCGCCCGAGCCCAGCCATTCACCGCAAAATCCGCCCGGCGAAACGTCGGAAATCCCCAGTTGCTTCAGCACGTCGTTCATTGGAAAACCCTTAAAATAGCGTGTGTAGGAGGCGTGTCGTCACGTCTGACCGGAGCATATCCTGACCGGTTGGATAGTCAACCCGACCCGGATGTTGCCAAAGCGTAAAGGGCGATTCCTCGACGATCAGACGGAGTCCGGATAAACCGCTTGCCGCCGAAACTCGTACATTTACCCTTGAAGTTCGTTTGGCAAAGCGTAGGATGCACGGACTATGATCACAGTACCCTTGTTCAACTAGTTCTCGGTCGGCCCAACCCAAGGGTACTGTTCGCATCCGACTGGCCACATCCGGTCGATGCGCTTTTCAACCAACGGGCCATTCTTTTCAAGATCGAAATTGCAGGCGAATTCGCAGGGTGATCCCTTGGGTGCGATGCGCGGAAATTGTCGCGATGCCTTTGGTGGATTGAGCTAAACGTGAATACGTCGCAACCTAAACTGGAATCAAAACTCACCGACGTGCAGCGACGCGAAGAGATTCGCAACGTGCTGGCGATGTCCATCCCGATCGTCATCACCACCTGTTCGCGCCTGGTCATGGATCTTGCCGACTTCACCATGATCACCACGTTGGGAAACGCCGCACAGGGCGCCATTATGCCAGCCCAACTGGTGATGTGGACGTTCATCGTCCTTGGCATGGGAACGACCAGCATCGTCAACACGTTTGTCGCGCAGTCGCTGGGTCGCGGGCGACCCAAGGAAACCAGTGCATACGCGTGGCAAGGCATTTATATGTCGCTGGGTTATGGCACCGCGTGTCTGGGACTGTATGCGTTCCTGCCGCATGCCATCCGATGGACTGGCCATAGCCCTCAGATCGCTGAACTCGAATTGATCTATTGCAACGTCATGGTGCTATCCATCGGTCCGTCCATCGCCGGTGAAGCGTTGGCTGGTTTCTTCAACGGCATCCAAAAGCCCAAGGTCACCATGTGGACGGCGATCGAGGCGAACCTCTTAAACGTCGGACTCAGCCTCGCGCTGATGTACGGCGTCGGACCAATTCCTGCGATGGGAATTGCCGGTGTGGCTTGGGGCACGGTCGCGGGGGTCAGCTATCGATTCGTTCGATTGCTCTTGGCGTTCTTGTCGAGCGAAAACCATGCAAGGTTTTCAACGCGTACGACTTGGAAATTCGACGGCGAAAAGGTGCAATCCATAATCCGCGTCGGTTTTCCGCAAGGCTTGCAGTGGCTTAGCGATGTCGTCGTGTGGATGCTGTTCATCAACTTTCTGGTCGGACGCATGTTCGATGACGCCCATCTGATCGCGAGTAACGTCGCATGGCAATTCATGCGCATCGCGTTCATGCCGGCGATCGGTGTCGGTATCGCCCTATCATCGCTTGTGGGCAAAGCCGTCGGGCAGGGCGATCCGAAGATGGCCATGCGCTTTGCACGCTGGGCTGTGATGATTCTGCTCGGGTATCTCGGCGTGCTGAGCTTGTTTTATCTATTCTATCGCGTTGAGTTGATCGAATTGTTCAACACCGATCCCAAAATCGTTCGCATCGCATCGAACATCATGATCTGTGCGGTGATCTTCCAAGTTTCCGACGCGCTGGGCATCACCTATAACGCAGCATTGCGCGGCGCGGGCGACACCTTTTGGCCGGCAATGCTGTTCGTCGTCAGCCACTGGGTCATCGTGATCGGAGGCGGATGGACCATCGCCACCCTCAAGCCCGATTGGGGCAGCATCGGACCATGGTCAGCTGCGACGTTCCTGCTGATATTCCTAAGCGTAGCCCTATGGTGGCGCTGGAGCAGCGGAGCCTGGCAGAAGATCAACATTTTTTCCGGAGAAGACGAACCGAAAGTGACAGCGTAAGTCACTGTAGGGTCCGCTGTGCGGACCATTTGTTCAAACCAAAGGTCCGCACAGCGGACCCTACGAACACTCTCAAATCATGAATAGTACAAACAAAACCAAAGTGCTGCGGAATGAAAGCCGTAGGGGAAAAGCAGAGCCGGTGCCAGCGTGCGATTCGTGTAGTATGGCGAGCGCTTTGCTGGTAAGCGTTGTGAGCAATTGGGTGTGAAAACCGCAACACTCAGCACCGACTCATCGAAGGATGACTACTTTCCCCGCGACCAAACCCCTCCAAAAACAGTTTCAAAAAACTCGGCTCAGCTTCCGTCAAAAGCAGCTAAGTCAATTTCAAGTTCTATCCCTCGCCAAAACCATTGCAACCGACGCGACCATCTCGACGACGACGAGCGGAATCCTACCGCCGAATTATTTGGGCTTGATAATCAAAATGTTTTGTTTTGGTTAAGGGTAAGGATTTTTTGGAGTATACATGTAGGAAAGCAACTTGCCACTTTATGGGCTCAGCATTGATTGAGATCTACGGAATTGTAGAAATCGGCAAGTATCAATCCGAATTCAATCTGCCATCCACTCTTGTCGAAATTAGTGACGCAACCGATGCAAGCACAAATGCAACTATCAAGACGGAAATCAGGTCTCGCGAATCACCGATCGTCGGGGAAGTCCTATGTCGAAGGGCAATACAAAGAGTGGGTGCCAAAGTGAACGCAAAGTTAAACATCCACGCACACAACAATCGCTTCTTTGGATTGAGCCAACCAATGGCTATGGGCGCGACAGCAATTCCGATTAACCAAAACACGATTTCAGCTCCGATTGGCAGGAGAACAAACGGACCGCAGATTGCACCGTAGATTCCAAAACGATAGCACCCACTTGGCATTGGCAACTCAGGATGAACGTCGCGTTGGGGAACTTCGTCCGAAGTCATGAACAGTCGCCTCGCGATTAGATAGGATGCAATCGCAGCACGAGTCAAATTGTATGACTCAATACCATTCAACAGGCCCGGCGGCATTCTCGCAACAAATGTTTTTTGATCTTGTGTTAAGTGCCTACGGGGCAATCACTGTAAGACGCTCGCTAAAAAAACGGGCCGACTCGTCGTTTGACGAATCGGCCCGTTTTGGAATTCTGATTTTGTTTGCTTGCGCCTAGTTGTTTCGACGTCGAATGACGAAGATCGACCCCAAGCTCAATACCGCCAACGTTGTCGGTTCCGGCACGATGTTGAACGTGCTGTTGACCGTTGCCTTGTCATTGCCGGATACAATGAAGGTGTGGACGATTGTCACATCGGTGATCAAACCGACAGCCGGTCCCGCCTCACCAAAGTAGTTTCCAAAGTCGCCATTGACAGCACCAGGTGATGCTGGCGATGACAGATTGTACACATCATCAAAGAGCGTACGCGCTACCGTTCCACCATTGATCTCGGCTGAGTAAATCGATTCTGGTGCTAATGTTGACATTGACGCTGATGAATCGAAATTGGCATCTGCAATCGTAAGCGCCGAACCACCGTCGATGGTTGTCGAACCACCAGTGAGGAAGTTCGTCGGCATGGTGACCGTCAGGATAAACGTCTGCGGCCCGGCCATCGCATTGGTGACGGCAAAGTTTCCTGCAATAAACGGATCAGCATCGAATGAAACGCCCGTCCAGTCCATCGCCCAACCTGCCCCCGACGCGCCGTCATCCGGCACAGTAGCTGTCGATGAGCCGTCAGTCGCAGCCGGCACCGACACATTGAACGTGTCCCCTTCAGCTTCCAATGTGATCGTTGCGCCCAAGAATGGGTTCAACTCGGAGCCGGCTGCGATTCCACCTGACGACACTACTGCCGCACACACACCCACTATTGTAAGAAACCTCCCTATTGGCTTCCTGCTTGGCTTCATTTCTACCTCCTGTGCCCGTGATCCGCGTCATTCCCCGCACTTCACGGGAATTCGAGAGTCTGGCCCCTTCGTTGAGGCAATACGCAGCCCGGTGGTGTTTGGACTCATCTAGTTCGATTTTTTCACGGATCGCTCAAAGTCTGCCATACAGCCCTCGCGCCCCGAAAAGCCAAATCGGCAAGCTCGTAGGCCGGGTCATCGACCCGACACACCGTGTGAATCTTCCATGTCGGGTCGATGACCCGACCTACTTTGCGACGAGCTTTTTGGTTAGCGCGATTTGGCCGAGGTGGTAGTGGGTGTGTTCGAGGATGCACAACAGGTTTCGATGCCAGTTGCCGTACTTGGCGTTGGCGAAGTCTTGTTGCATTTGATTTTCGGGCATCTTTTCCAACTGCGCGGCGAAGGCGTATGCGTCGGTGCGACACTTTTCGAGTAGCTGCTGCCAATCCTCTTCCGAGTTGATCGGCGGACAATCCCAACTGAATTTGTCGTGGGCGTCGAGCGGACCGCCTTGCAGAACCTTTAGCACGGCGGCGACGTAGTAATTGATGTGAAAGACGAATTCGGCAATCGTGTGGAAGTCGTGGACCTTGGTCGCGGCTTGCTCGAAAGTGACGCCCTCCAACAAACTGTATAGATGCACACCGGTCATGCTGCTGCCTTCGTGCATTTCGCGAAAGTGCCTGGCGATCAATTTCGGCGTGCTCATGAATTCACTCCATACATGCACCGGCGCTTATGGGGCTGCATCAACCGGCGTCATCGGTCTCACTTCGATATCATCCGCACTCCGCTTCGGGGCGTCGCGTTCAGCCGCTTTCTTGCGGACACGCTCTCTGATCGCATCGTTCTTGAGATCTTCCTTCAAAATCTTCTGGGCAAGTTCGAACGAATCGCCGTACTGTTTTTGCAAGCGGACGATTTCGGCTTTGAGTTCTTTGACCGTGTCCTGATGGGCTGGGTCGTTGTACAGATTGTTCAATTCGTTCGGATCGGTTTTGAGGTCGTATAGTTCCCACGCGTCGATATCGAAGTAGAAGTGAATCAGTTTGTAGCGCTCGGTCCGAACGCCATAGTGACGCTTGACCATGTGCCATGCCGGATATTCGTAGTAATGATAATACGCCGACTTGCGCCAGTCGCTCGCGGTTTCGCCCTTCATGATCGGCCGAAACGAACGCCCTTGAATCGCAGACGGTATCGTCACGCCCGCAAAATCCAGAAGCGTCGGTGCGATGTCGAGGTTCAAAACCATCTCGCTGCTGACGGTTCCTGGCTTCAACTCGCGCGGAAACCGCACCACCAACGGCATGCGAAACGCTTCTTCATACATGAACCGTTTGTCATACCAACCGTGATCACCCAAGAAGAATCCTTGATCTGACGTGTAAATAACAACGGTGTTCTCAGCCAACCCCGACTCATCTAGGAAATCCAGCAACTTCCCAACGTTGTCATCGATGGAAGCCACGCAACCGAGATAGTCCTGCATATACCGCTGATACTTCCACTTTTTGAGCGCCTCGCCGGTGAGTCCATCAGGTGGATCGATTTTCAAATCATTCGGTGTCAGGTGACGTTCGATGGTCATTTCCTGCTCGGTGGCAGCGAGGCTCCGCGTTTTGTAGTCGTCGTTGAACGTTTCCGGTTCGGGGATGTTTCCACCGTCGTACATCTGAGCGTGTCGCTCGTCCGACTGCCAGTTGCGGTGTGGGGCTTTGTGATGGCTGATCAAACAGAACGGCTTGTCTGACTTGCGATTGCGAATCCAGTCGATGGTTTCCTGACCGATGATGTCGGTGACGTATCCGGATTGCGTGAAGCGTTTGCCCATCTCAATAAAAATCGGATCAAAATACTTGCCTTGCCCCTTCAGAATCTTCCAATAGTCGAAACCGATCGGGTCGCTGTGAAGGTGCCACTTGCCGATAATCGCCGTCTCATAGCCAGCCTTCTGCAACATCGATGGAAAGGTCGGCTGCGATCCGTCGAAAACGTCGCGATTGTCGAGTACGCCGTTGACGTGGCTATACTTTCCGGTAAGAACAACAGCGCGGCAGGGAGCACAAATACTGTTTGTGCAAAATGCGTTGGTAAAGCGAACGCCCTGCTCGGCGATGCGGTCGAGATTGGGCGTCTTGTTAACTTTACTGCCGTAGCAACTCATGGCGTGCGACGCATGATCGTCGGCCATGATGAAAATTAGGTTCGGGCGTTTGGCTGATTCTTCAGCGAAGAGCAAGCCAGAGACCAAACAAGAAATCGAGAATGCCAACGCAGTGAGTCGAAGGGTCAACATGATGATTGTTCATCCTGCAATTTGTAGAGTCGTTAAGTGATCGGAGAATCATTGAAACGCAAATTGTCAAACGGTGCAATCGAATGCCAATGGTCATGATCGCAAAAAGTAGAGTGGGCCGTGCCCACCAACATGTAAATGCGTTCAAACGGCGGTGGGCACGGCCCACCCTACGCGCTCATTTGTGCATCTCGCTTGCATTCGGCATCTTCACACCGACACCGTCGCATGCGAATCCAGACGCAACATCGAACGCATTCACCCATGCGTTCGACGCACTCTGGCAGGACATGGACCGCAACTACAGCTACTTCACTTTGAAGCCCAATGTCGATTGGAACGAATACAGGGCCACTTACCTGCCCAAGTGCGGCGCGGCGAAGTCAACTGACGAGTTTGTTGGCGTGCTGCGCGAGTGCCTCACCAGTCTTGAGGACATGCACATCTGGATCGATGGGCCTGGTGGTCGCGTCGGCACGCACTCGATCCCCTGGCGGCGCAACTGGAATTCGATGGTGGTTCGGCAGGAGTTGACGCAAGTCGTCGAGTGCGGCGAATTTGCCATCGTCGGTAGGACCCGCACCGATGGTTTCGGATACGTAAGCATCATCGATCAAGGCAAAGCCACCGACGAAAATGTTCAAACGACTGTCGCGGCGATGAAGCGTATTGCAGACGTACCCGGATTCATCGTCGATCTGCGGCCCGGTTGTTCCGGCGGAAATGAATTGCTCGCCCGCCCGATCGCCGAAACTTTCAACGATGCCGAACGCGTGTACGCAGCCAACCGCTATCGCATCAATCTTGCTGGCCGTGCGCTGGGTCCGGTACTGACCCGGTCGATCCAAGCCGGTAAGAACCCCATCACCTGCCCGGTCGTTTGTTTGATCGGTCATAAGTGCATGAGCAGTGGCGAAGCGTTGGTGCTGATGTTCGCATGTCAGCCGCAGGTCACCACCATCGGCGAGACAACGCGCGGATCTTCCGGTAACCCGAAACCGTTCAAACTTCCCGGCGTCGATATTACCGTTTCGTATTCACGCTGGGTGGCGCTCACGCCCGATCTGAAACCGTTCGAAGGCAAGGGCATCGTCCCGGACATTCCCGTCGAGGTCGCATCGGACATTTACGCGAAGAATGATCCGACGTGGCAACGCGCACTCGAATTCCTGCGGGAAAGGGTCAGATGACCGACAACCTTGTGGAACAACTGCGATCACCACTGCGGATCGGCGCGCTCGTGTCGGGCGGCGGGCGTACGGTTTTGAACATCACCGAGAAAATTCGCACCGGACAGTTCAACGCATCGATCGAAGTGGTTATCAGTTCGCGATTGGATGCTCCGACGATCGAGCGATGCCGCAATGTCGGGCTTACCGTTGAAGTCGTTCCACGCGCCGGCCAACCGCAGCAGGCATTCGACCAACAAATCGCCGACATTCTTGATGCCAACAAATGCGACCTCGTCTGCATGTGCGGGTTCTATTCGCTGTGGACGATTCCGCCGGAGTTCGCAGGACGAGTCATCAACATCCACCCAGCCCTCCTACCGGCATACGGAGGCAAGGGATATTTCGGCGATCACGTTCATCGGGCTGTGCTTACCGCGGGTGAAACTTCGAGTGGCTGCACGGTTCACTATGCCGACAACGAATACGACCATGGCCCCACGTTACTTCAGGAGTCAGTCACCGTCGAAAAAACCGACAACATTGAATCACTGGCATCAAAGGTTTTTGAAATGGAATGCATCGCTTATCCCAAAGCCATCGCGATGCTTATCGACGGTCGCGCCCCGCTGCCGCACCCCGACCTTGCTCGTACCGCCGCGTCACCTCCCGATTCGGCACGCAACCGTTAAGGAATTCCAACACCCGCTTTTGCCCGCCAGGAATTTCGCCCGTAATGGCTTCGGTATGCCGACTGTCTTGAATCACCCAAAGGTCTTTCGGGTCCGGTGCGGCTTCGTGAAGGTCGATGGTCTGCTGCGCTTCAACGATGTGATCGTCGGTGCCGCAAATGAATAACTTCGGAACGTACGGCAGGTCAGCCACCGAATCAATCGCCGAATGATCATCGCTGATCAAACACTTGGCAATCCAGCGCGACACCAACCGCAAGTACCAAACCTGCTGCGTGACAAAATGGGCCTCACGCCGATACGAAGAAAACGGCCCATCCAACACCAAGCCAGCCAACGGAAACTGCTCGCGAGCAATCGCCACAATGGCAGCCGACGCCCCGATCGATTGGCCAAGTACAGCCACGCGAAGTCGATCGATGTCAGGATGATTCAGCGCATAGTCGATTCCGGCGGCTGTGTCGTTGATCAACCCGTCGCGCGTAATCCGCCCGGTCGATCGCCCATACCCACGATAGTCGAAACACAAAACGTTCCAACCGCACGCCGGCAGCCAATGAATGAATCGAAAGTGAGCGGTGATGTTGCCGGCATTGCCATGACAATGCACGATCGTGCCAACTGGTCGATCAGCATGAAAGAGCCAACCGTGCAAAGCGACGCCATCGCGACTCGGAATCAAAACGTCTTCAGGATAAATCCCGTATAAGTCGGGTTTGTCGTAGACCTTCGAGGTGGGTCTGAAGAATGAACCGTCAGCCAATGCCATAGACGCATCATATGAGAGGGGATCGCGCACGGTCAAACGGGTCGTCGAGGCATAGCCACGTTTCACTCGATGTCGTTTAGTGGCGACGGGGCGGATAATTGCGCCGCGTCGGCTGAACTGAATTGCGAGGCATCCGTTTCGGGCGATTGCTTTTTGAGGTTGAGTCCGCCACCCGCATCGAGCGACAGTCGCCAGATTTCACCCGGTTTCATCGGTGCATACACCGACTCTCCTTGCGCGACGCGCACGCCTGCCGTGGCGGCTCTGTCCGGGTTGGAGGCGTACTCCCAAAATTCGGCCCAAAGTTTAAGTTCAAATTCGCTCGGTTCGTCAGAGATGCGATACAAGTCCGGTACACCGCTGCGCTCACCGATCCAGTATCCGCTGTTGGGCGATTGGGTGTCACCATAAACCCGTCGAAAAAGTGCGAGGCTATGGCCGCGCAAACTGTCGCCGCGTTTGACGTAGTCGCGCTCGAACTTGATCACCAACGCGTCGAAGTGCGGCGTGTCGCTGGGGATGCCAAACACGAGCGGTTCCAACGGTTCTCCGCCGCGACCGAATTCGGTGAAACGCACCACGGTTTGCAGATTGCCCTGATCGTTTTGATGTTGCTGCAGCACCTCAATTTCAGCCACACGCTCTTCGACATCCAACCGTTCGATGACTTCATCGAGTTGGGCTTTCTCGCGTTTGAGGCGTTCGGTTTGAAGTGCCAGCGCCCGATTCTTGCGAGCCAGTTCTTCCTGCTCGTGAACAAGTCGCTTGTTCTCAAGTTCCAATTCGATCGCCCGCTGCTGTTTGACCTGCAGGTACAGCGTTCCCCCGGAGATCGCCAAGGCGGCTAACACCGCCCCCGACGCAAACCAGCGCATCCGCCGAAACTTCGCTCTTTTGTATCGTTTGCCGTCTGAATCCAACGCCAAATCTCCTGCAACTGCTTCCCGATAATCCATCGGCAAGATCGGGCCCATTTCACCGGGAATTCAGCCTATCCCAAGATTCATACGCTCCACCGGCTCAGATGTCATCCGCGTCAAATCGCAATCTTCACCGCATTCGCGATCCCAATGTCTAAACCTACGATTTCAAAAATTTTGAATGGCTGGTTTGTCGCTCGGCAGCTTCTATAATCGTGACGCGCCGTGCGGTTGGATCTGCGGCGATCCCGATTGAGAACCAAATATTTTGAAAGTAACCGGACATTGAGCACCACCGCCAACCCATCGTACGACATGAGCCAGATCGCCAATCGCGTTCGCGCGGGCGAGCGACTCAGCTTTGACGAGGGGTTGACTCTCTACACCGACTGCGACGTTCACCTTCTCGGCGAGCTAGCCAACCACGTTCGCGAGCGGAAGAACGGCCGCAAAGCCTATTACAACATCAATCGCCACATCAATTATTCGAACTACTGCGTGCTGCGTTGCAAGTTTTGTTCGTTTTATCGCCCCTGGACTAAAGATGGTGCCGACGACGGTTATGCGCTGTCGGTCGATGAAGTTGCTCAGCGGGCCAAGCAAGCCGCTGACTACGGCGCAACCGAAGTGCACATCGTGGGTGGGCTGCACCCGAAGCTCGAGTTCGATTATTACCTCGATATGTGTCGGGCGATCAAAGCCGCCTCTCCGGACATCCACATCAAAGCCTTCACCGCGATCGAGATCATTCACTTCACGCGCATCACCAAGCCGAAGCTCTCGATCGAAGGAGTGCTTACGCAATTGCGCGACGCGGGGTTGGGTTCGCTACCCGGTGGCGGTGCCGAGATTTTCGACGATCGGGTCCACGAAGAGGCGTATAAGAATAAGGTCGGGGAAGCTGGCTGGTTTGAGGTACATCGTGCAGCCCACTCGATCGGCATGTACACCAACGCCACCATGCTCTACGGCCACATCGAAACGCCAGCCGAGCGGATCAAGCATCTGATCAAACTGCGCGAGCATCAGGACGAATCGATAGCAAGTCGCCCCGCCCGCTTCAACGCCATCATCCCGCTGCCATTCATCCCAGACAACAGCGAGCTAGCCCACCTGCCGGGACCAACGGGTTTAACCAACCTGCGGACGCTGGCCATCGCACGACTAATGCTAGACAACTTCGATCATGTCAAAGCCTTCTGGATCATGCAGACGCCAAAGCTAGCCCAAGTGTCACTAAATTGGGGCGTGGACGATCTCGACGGAACCGTCGTCTACTACGACATCACCAAGCGCGAAGGCACCGGCACACATCAAGAACTAACCATCGACAAAATCCAAAGAATGATAGCAGAAGCCAACTGCCAACCCGTAGAACGCGACACGCTATACAACGAAGTCCACCGAGATGCACCACCGCCAAGACCAAAACAAGACGACGCCCTACTGCCAATTCTGCCAACATAGTTTGACCCGAACGGGTGCCCCACGTTTCTAACGTGGGGGACTGACAAACGCTTCGACAAAGAAAAAACCGAAAATGATCGCGTGCATTCCACGACAAGGGTGGCCCATGTTCTCCGAACATGGGGGACTCGATGATGAATACGATTGCGGTGCTCGAGTTCTCGATGAATCGTTGGAAGCTCTAACCACGACGATCATCGCCTCCCCCACCTCCGGAGGAGATGGGCCACCCTTCGCGCAAAGCTACGCGAATTCGACGACGACATCGCCTTCCATCGGCTTCAGTTTCCGCAGCACCTTCGCGACCCATTTCTGCACCGAGCTTTGGGCTTTCTTTTTGGTGATGTAGATCGGGCCCCAGTTTTCGGTTTCGATCACCGACAGATGGCGAACGTCCTCAGTATGTGCATCCCGGTTTGCGCGATACTCGTCTCTATTTGCACTAATGCGGTTTAGCGCGCTCAAGTTTGTAAGTTGACACTTCTCGTATCTACAGTCCAGGCAGTGGTAATCGCCATTGATAGTAAACCCGCCGACTCCACCATAGGTAGGATGCGTATATCCTTCTCCTTCAACGATACGCTTTCGGCGACTCAGCATGTACACATATGCAGGTTCTTTGTTCTGCTTGCGAACTCTGGTTCGGAAGTCGGCCAACGCCTCGCGCAGGCGTTCAACATCGACAACGCAATCCCAATCGTCGTCCTCATCAGGCCAGGGTCTCGCGCCGGCGGCTTCGAATACGTCGCCGACCTTTTCCATCGCTTCAACCACGTCCGTTGGCAAGTCGGTCTCAAACCGAATGGCGTTATTCGTGAATCTTAGCTGCATCGTCGCGGTTGCTCCGTCGATCAATTCCGGCTGATTTGCGTTTGCCCGCTGTGCCGCCTGATATTAGCATACCGACATGAACATCAATATTAAATCAATACTAGCCGCAGCCGCCATGCTCCTGCTCGCAAACGTAGCCGGGGCCAACGACAATCTCACCCCCTACCGCGTCGTGTTGGAATCACCGGGCGGGGAACTTCCTTTTCTGCTTTATGTTGGCGAGCGGGCGGGTGGTGAGCCGGGGGATTTGGTTGGGTATATCGACAACGGCGGTGAGCGGATTGAAGTTTCCGAACTTCGTGTTGAGGGGCGGCGGATTATTCTTTCCATCGATCATTACGATTCGCGGATTGAACTGTCTGCCGATCGATCGGTGAATCCCCATGACGGGTTGCTGCCTGTCCCGGCGAAGGGGCGTTGGCGTAAGGTCACTGGTCATAAGAAATCGGCAAGGCTCGATTGTTCGATCACCGCTTCACCGGGCTATCGATTCAATCCGCTTGCAGATGCTGCCGCTGATGACAGGTTGCCCGAAACTGTGGATGGCCGCTGGTCGGCATCGTTCGGTGATGACAAAACACCTGCGATCGGCGAATTCAAACAACTGCCCGACGGGACGGTTCACGGTACGTTCCTGACGACGACCGGCGACTTTCGATATCTTGCCGGCAGTTACGAATTTGGTCGGTTGCGCATGTCAGTATTTGATGGTGGTCATGCGTTTTTGTTCGATGCGAAGATGCAGCCGGACGGCACACTCAAGGGTGACTTCTGGTCGCGCGATTCATGGCACGAAACCTGGACGGCTAAGCGCGATGAATCGGTGACGTTACCCGATGGGTTTGAGCAGGTCGATTCAAAGAAGAACGTAGACCTGTCGGCGCTAAAGTACCGCAACCTCTACGGCAAGATGGTTTCGCTCGGCGATCCGAAACTCCGTGGCAATGCCCGCATCATCGAAATCTTTGGGACATGGTGCCCCAACTGTCATGATGCTGCTCGTCATCTGAGCGAATTGCAGGAAGAGTACGCACTGCTCGGCCTGCAAGTCGTCGGCTTGGCGTTTGAGGTTTCCGGCGACGTTGGGCGCGACACCGAGCAGATTCGCCGGTTCATGAGGCGTAACGACGTGAAGTATCCGATTCTGTTGGGCGGGATCGCCGACAAGGACACCGTCGCCCAAGACGTACCGCTTATCGACAAACTTCGCTCGTATCCAACGATGATCTTTCTGGACAAGAACGACAAGGTTCGCGCCGTGTACAGCGGGTACTATGGGCCTGCAACGGGCGAGGCAAATAAGAAGATGCGCGATTCCATCGTCGATACAATCGAGAGCTTGCTGTCAGACGCGCCATAGATGGGGTCCTCTATTCCGAAATGCCCAGCGCGAAGCTAGTTACTCTTTTTCAGCGCTCGTCAGTCCCCCACCCTGAAGGGCGGGGCACCCGCACCCGCGCTATTCGTCCTCGGCGCTATCAATCAGTTGCTGTCGGTATTCTTCTGCACGCTCTGGGTTATTCCGCAATTCGTAAAGCCCAACCAATCGCTTGACCATTTTCTGCGTATGGATGTATTCGACGCCCATCGTCTCGCGTAAGCATTCAAACGCATGAACCAAGTGCTGCTCTGCCCGATCGAATTCTTCCTGTGCAATCAATGACTCGGCCATCCCGCCTTCAAACACACAGGGTAGCCAGTGCCCTTCCGGCAGTGCCCGCCCTGCGATCGCCAGGACTTCCTCATATTGCTCGACGGCTTCATCGTGTTTGCCCTGATCACGCAGCTGGCTGGCAAAATTGTTCATGGCGATCATCGTTTGCGGACTTTCATCGCCCAAATTCTTTCGCGTCCCTTCAACAACTTTCCGGGCGAGCAATGCTGATTCTTCTGTATTACCCTGATCCTCAAGAACTCCTGCAAGATTCCCCATCGCCAGGAGAGTTGCCGCATGATCGTCTCCGCGAATTCGCTGGTAGGTCTCCAATACTTCGCGAAAGTGTCGCTCGGCTTCTGCGAGTTTGCCCTGAGCATGAAGCGTGCGGGCCAAGTTGTTCTGTGTGATCAAAGTACTTTGATTTTCGGGCCCCATGGTTTTTCGACTGATCTTCAAGACGCGGCGATTAATCGCCTCAGCTTCCTTGACATTACCACGCTCAAACATGACGTCAGCGAGGTTGTTCATCGAGGTCAGCGTCGCGTCATGCTCTTCGCCCATTTCCTCAAGCTGAACGGCGAGAACGCTTCTGAAGATTTTCTCTGCCTCTTCACGCTCACCCAACTGCATGTGCAACGAACCGATGTTTGACTTGGCTGCGAGGGTTTTCGGATGGCGCGGCCCGAACTTCTCAAGGTAGGCCTTGCGTACGTCGGTGAGCAATTGTCGGGCTTCATCAAACCGCCCGATTTCCTGAAAATATCCGCCCAGCATGTTCATCGTGCCGAGCGTGTCGTAGTGATTGGCCCCCAAGATCGTCGATTGACGCACAATGTTCGAATTGGCCAGCGCGATTGCCTCATCACGCTTACCCTGCATGTAGTAATTTCGAGCCAATTCTGTCGTTGCCGACAAACCCATACGCGTGATTTCGGCATGGGCTACGTCTGCTCTACTGTTTGAATCAGTAACATCAAATGACACCGGTTCGTCCGAAACGCCTTTGACGCCCGATTCATCGATCACTTCTTCAAACATCTCGCACGACTCGTCAAGTCGATCCAGTTCAAGCAGGACCCGCGCTAACATCGACTTCGACGAAAGCAGATCGACTCGAACATCACCATCCGACTCATTGAACAGATCGACCGATTTTTGCAGCAGTGGCTCCGCGTCGGCATAACGTCCGAGACTTTGGAGGCTGCTGCCCAGCGTTTGATACAAGGACGCCCGGACCGTCGCCGGTGATTCATTGTCGCTGTTGAGTTGCCGTGCGGCGATGGTTAATACATCGGCGACGCGCACTTGGTAACCTTCATTCTCTGCATCAACCGAAGCCAGCATGGTTCTGAGAAACGCGTTGATCGATTCGGCACGCTTGGCTTCGGTTTGAGCGATTTGCTGCGCTTCAGTTGCGTCTTGATACAAAACCGACATCGTCGCGCCATACGCGATCGTCAACATCAAGACCACAACTGACGCGCCAGCCAACATGCGGTAGCGCTTGAGATTGCGCTTGAGTACATACCAAGTGCTGTCGCGCCGGGCCGCGATCGGTTCACCATCGTCGTATCTTCGCAGATCGTCAGCCAACTCCCGCACTGACTGATACCTGCGGTCGGGATCCTTGGCGAGCGCTTTGAGGACGATCGTCTCCAGATCGGCGTCAATGCTGGAATTGTGCGTGCGCAGCGCTGCCGGTTCGCTCATGACGATGTGATCGAGAACTTCGCGAATGCGTCCCTGCACCTCGTAGGGAAACGCTCCGGTCAACAGGTGATAGAGCATCATGCCGAGCGAATAGACATCGGTTCGCACATCGATCCGATGCAGATTCCCCTCGGCTTGTTCGGGACTGGCCCAGGCGAGCGATCCGAAGAAATTGCCCGAACGGCTGATGGCGTCAGGTCCACGGGAAACACCCTCCGGTTCGCCAAATCCCTTGGCCAACCCGAAATCGAGAATGCGCGGTTCGCCACTTCGATCGACGCGCACGTTGCTCGGTTTCAGATCGCGATGCATGATCCCGTGTTGATGGGCGAACTGGATCGCGTCGCAAACCTTCGCAATCAATTGGTTGATGTTGGCTATCTCATTCTTGTTCTTGGGCTTCAGTGAAACGGCTTGATCGAGCGGCTCGCCGTCGACGTATTCCATGACGAGATACTGGCGGCCTTCACTCGTTGTGCCGCTGTCGTAAATGCTGACGATGTTGGGGTGCCGCAGCGACGCAACCAGATCCACTTCGCGTTCAAATCGCCGCACGCTTGCTGTTGATGCCAGTGCACCGTCGAGCAAAACCTTGATCGCCACATCGCGCCCGGTGGACTCTTGAACACTTCGATAGACGACGCCTTGCCCACCCCGCCGCACTTCGACGAGCCGTTCATATCCGTCAATCTCAATAGGCAGACGCGTCCGCCGCGCCTCGCGCTGCACTTCATCGAGCAGCGTGGACGGATCGTCAAACCATTGTGATGGGGTAGATTGCATGCCCGGTGGCACGGATCGATCTCCGCGTATGTGTAACAATTTTTTCGAAAGCGAACCCTCTTGGCGGCTAACCTTCGTCGTCAACCTGCAGGCGAATCAATTCGCCGAGGCGTTTGAGAATGCGCGACTTGGCTTTGTAAACCTGATCCACATTGATTTCCAAATCGTCGGCAGTCTCCTGCACGCTTCGACCCTGTACGCCATAAAACTCAAACGCCTGCTGATCCTGCTCGTTGAATTCGATCGCGATGATCCGCATCGCCTGGCGGACATGGTGCTGTCGCCACTCTTCCTCCCAGATGGCCTCCGTCTCAGGATCGTCCCTCGTCGAATCGACCGCCGCCTCAATATCTTCTAGCAGGACGGGCGTCTTCTTCTGAAACGTTTTTCGATAGACGGCTCGGATGACCAGCGTTTTGAGGTAGGAACGGAATTTTCCCTTGGCTGGGTCGTATTCAAACTTGGGCATCGACTTGGTCAGGATCATCAGAACATCCTGCATGATGTCGTCGATCTCAGCCGCGTTGACGTGGCGGCGGCGGGCAAAACTGCGGATGAGGGGGCCATACCGCTCGCAGAATTCGGTCCAGGCGGCTTCGTCGTCGGCATTGGCGACGCGCTCAAGCAGAGTCACATGTGTGGTGTTCGGCCCAATCATGAGGCCATTCTACCGGAAATGTGGCGCGAAATCATCGAATAGTAGTCTGAGGCGTTATCTGCGCAAAAAATAACCCGCCGATGGTTGGGCCATCGACGGGTCTAGAAACCTATCATGGTTTCAGAAACCTGAAAGGTTGCTGCGGTCGCAGCTACGTCTGCTACGCTATCGCAGCCACCTCGTTTGTTCACCAATCGTCACAGATCACCTCCTATTCAAGGGCAGCCATCCCGAAACCGTTTTCTGTTTCAACATACACGTTGAAACAAAGCGTATCGCGGGCACTGATCATCGCGCCGGCCGTCGCCTGGCGAGCACGCGTGAGCACCTCGAAAAAAAATCGATCAACCCACGGTAAGGTGCGTCTGCCCAAGTCGCCTCGCCCCTAGTTTTTGAGGCCGTCACAGAAGCAGATCACTTGTCTTACACCGTAAGTCTAGGACACGCGCGCTTATCGGGTCAAGTGTTTTTTTGCAACGCAGATTTCAATAATCGCCTACAGGCAAGAACAATGCTGGCAATACTGAAAACGCCGCCAATGCACTTTGAGATTATCCAGGTTAATACGCGGTAGGCGTCCGATATTTACGCGGGTAGTTCAGTCAGCACGCATTCAAACAGCAGCAGCCTCAGCGGACCCCACCGGTGTCTGCAGAACGATGTCATCGCTGTGCACAACGTCATCAATGTACACGTAACCAAGCGTTTCCAGAAATTCATCGCTCGACTTGCCACACATCTTCGCGACACCGTTTGAATCGTACGAAACAAGCCCGGTCGCGAACACGCGATCATGTTCGTCGGCTAGGTCGATGCGGGCGCCGATTCCGAAAGTGCCATGCACTGACACTACGTTATCCGGCTTGAGCCCGCGACCTTCACCGATAGCCACCCGCCCTTGACGGGTGACAGACAGCACACCGCATGCTCCCTTCTGGACAGCCAACCAGCGGGCTTCCAATAGCTGCTCGGCTGACGATGGGCGAAATAACGTCCCAACCGACTCGCCTTTAACCACAGTAGTCAACATCCCCTGCGTCTTACCGCACGCAATGATTGCAGGCACGCCCCAACTGTTCGCCAATCGTGCAGCCGACACTTTGACCTTCATACCACCGACACCCGTCGCGCTGAGCTCCGCAGTCACGCAACCATCGAGCGACGCATCACCATGCACCTCGTCAATGACCGCGCCATCGCAACCGTTTCGATAAACCCCTTGCACACTGCTAAGCAACACGAGCAAATCCGCCGACGCAACATTGGTCACCCACGCGGCGAGATGGTCGTTGTCACCGATCTGCTTTTCATCTTCCGCAAGTGCGTCGTTCTCATTGATGATTGGAACAACCCCGCTCCGGATTAACTCCTGCAATGTGTATCGCGCGCTCAGAAATCGGCGCGGATTGGAGAAATCATCCTCCATCATCAGAAGCTGGGCGACCTCAACGCGGTGCCGACAAAAAGCCTTCGCAAACAACGTCATCAACTTGTATTGACCTACGCTTGCCGACGCCTGCCGTTTAACTACCGACTTCGGTGGAGACGGATACCGCAGCCCCGCATAGCCAGCCGCCACCGCGCCCGAGACGACCATGACCACTTCAAAACCCTGATGCAGCAGCACCGACACATCGTACGCCAAATCGGCGATCACCTTCGGGCGAAGTTTGCCGTTGCTCGCGATCACAGCGCTACCGACCTTGACGACGATTCGCTTCACGCGGCCCACGACATCGCGTCGATTTGCAATGGTTTTGGATTGAGACGCTGCCTTTTGATTACTGATTGATTTTGGCATTGTTGATTCGTTCGATCATCGCATGGGCGATGCGCAATGTTTCATTCGGACTGGCGCTGCCTGTTGTTTGATACTGATGCGCAAGCACAGCGACATCGCGCCCGGCTTCTACAGATTCCAAATCGCCTGCCACAGCATGATGTGCGTCGCGCATGGCCATGCCTTCCTGAACTTTTTGTTCCATGCGCATCGTCGCATCGATATGCCCTAATTGCAGCGATGCCTTCAGATTCTCCGGTCGAAACGCCAACGCTTCGGCAAAGCACGTCGTCATCTCCAGCAATCCGACAAGCGACTCTGTCGATGATTGCACGACGGGTTTGATGCACTGCAAGTCTCGGTTGTATCCGCTGGGCAAACCCTTCATGATGAGCAGCGCATGATTGTGTGCCGCGACAATCGCATTGCACTCGCCACGCAGCAATTCCATCGCGTCGGGGTTCGTCTTGTTCGGCATCATCGATGACCCGGTCCCGAAGGCGGCTGGGTATGCAACCCATGACAGCGAAGTCTGCGCGAATGCGATCACATCAGTTGCAAAGGATTGCAAGTGTAGCGCGACATGGGCGGCATCGGCCAACAGTTCCAGACAGGCGTCGCGCGTCGATGTCGAATCAAGCGCGTTGTCACTTGGCCCCTGAAATCCAAGGAGCGTTGCCTGCAAGTTTCTGTCGATCGGTATCGACGAACCAGCCACCGCCCCACTGCCCAATGGACAAGCCTGCTTCCAAGTAGCCACCGAAATCGCCAGACGGTTTGCTGACCGCTCGAAGGCAGCCGCATACTTCAGCGCCCAAAACCCTGCGCTGCCCGGCGCGGCGAACTGACAATGAGTCTGCAAAGGAAAAACAAGCGGTGCCCAATCAATCGCCTTCTCGCAGAGTTGCAGACTCAAACCCTGCGCGGCTTGGGCAGCCTTCGCGCCCGCATCAATGGCATACATCATCAATAATGTCGCCACTTGATCGTTGCGAGAACGGGCGGTGTGGATTTTCTTACCTGCATCACCTACCCGGGCGACCAATTCCGACTCAACCCATGTATGAATGTCTTCTGCTGGGGAATCCGATGGCGCTGCACCCGGTAAACCGTCAATCAGAACATCCGCCGCAATCTGCTTGAGCGCATCTTGCACGCCGACGCATTCTTCTTCGCTGAAGATTCCGGCTTGCTTCAGCGTTGCGGAGTGGGCAAGTTGCAACCGAATCTCAAACGGCAGCAGAAACCAGTCCTCCTCCAGAGATCGATTGGTTTTCGCAAACGTCGGATGCAGCGTTCCCTGTTGTTTCCAAAGCGTTTTCATAACTGACATCCGTTTCTTTAAACGATTGGCCGACATTGGCGAGCCAGCTTAGGTTGATGAATCCACCGGCATCGGCGTGCGAGTATTCGCTGGCTTCAAACGTTGACATCTCTTTGCAGAAGAGAGACTGCGCAGCATTGATCTTCGACACATACATCGCCGGTGCAAACGCAAACGTCACCGTTCCGGTCAGACAATCGAGCAGCGGTTTCGCGGATGCCTCCAATACCTTTCGCTGCATCGAAAAGTATTCGCCCTTATAGAGCAGCGTCGCATAGTCCTGCGCGATCGATGCGTAGCGATCATAGGTCGGCTTGTTCAAACAGCACCGCGCCAACGCGTCAGCCGCCGTTTGCAACAGTTTGGCAGCCGGATTCACATATATCCCGCGAGACTTCACGCCCGTCGTACGATTCTCGATGACCAGATCCCACGCCCAATGCGCGTGGCGGTGGTCTTTATTGAGCTGATCGACAATTGCGCCGAGCGATTTTTTGACCCCATCTACCGCCACGACTTCGCCCTGCTTGAATTCAACCGTTACAGACTTTGGCGACTCAGCGGGACCACCCGTTGCGAACTTGTCTTTGACAAAATCCAGGACCGATTCGATTCCAACGTCGGCTGTCGGGTCTTCCAGTTCGCTGCCTTCGACGCTGATATGCCAAAGATTTTCGTCGAGACTGTAATCTTTCTTTTCGTCGAATTCGTCCTGGCAGCCCTTCGACTTCAAATACGCAATGAGGTCTTTTCGACCTTCAAATTCCCATGCTCTCCATGGGGCCAACACCGGACACTCCGGCGCCAAAGTTTTATACGCAAACTCGAAACGAATTTGATCGTTCCCCTTACCCGTCGCTCCATGAACAAGCGTCGCCCCACCGAGTTCCTTGGCTCGCTTGACTTGCTCCAGTGCAATGAAAGGCCGCGCCAGCGCCGTACCCAGTCGATACGTGCCTTCGTAAACAGCCGACAGCCCGATCGCTTTGGAGACGACGGTCTCAAGCATCGCCGGTTTCGCATCACGAATCACCGCTGTCTTTGCGCCGTAACGCAGCGCTTTGTCGCATAGGGCCTCCAAATCCTCGTCTTGTCCAACATCGACGAGGATCGCGTGGATCTCGTATCCGAGTTCCTTAAGCCAAATGACAATCGCCGAAGTATCCAACCCACCCGAATATGCCAGCACGCACTTCGGCGCAGTGCCACCGGATGACACTGATCCTTGCGAATCCGCCAGCTTGTTCGAGATGTTAGCCGCCAGGTCGGCCATGCTCTTCTTACTTTTCATATTTGTCATCTCCCATCCATTGCCTCAATCGTCTGAGGGCAACGGTTTGTGTGTTGCGTGATTTAGTCGCGATGAAGAGCACATCGTCACCCGCCAACGTCGCGAGGATCGACGGATCCTTTTTCTTTTCGATCGCCACCGATACCGGCTGAGCCAATCCGGATTCGGTGAACACCACAATCTGATGCGGGCCACAAACAGTGAATCGCCGAACGCCATCAAAGTAATGGGCGACATCGGCATGACCGTTGTCCATCGCCACGGATCGATAGCGACCGGCCACCTTCTTGATGCCCAACTCGTTAAGGTCGCGACTCAGCGTCGATTGATCGACCGTCAACCCGTCCTTCGAGAGCACATCAAGAATCTCCTTCTGCGAGCCAACCAGCCCATCGGCCACCAACCCAGAGATCACCTGCTGTCGTTGCTGTTTATCCATCATCATGCTTATCATCGTACATCATATGCCAAAACATGCAACATATTATTTGGAAATTTTTCGGAATAACCAGCATTCATAAGCAAGAGTGACGCATAAATCCCCAGGAAGCCGCATTGCGATCGCATATATTCATAAATATGCGGTTGCGTGGCTCCCGCATTTACCCAGAACAGGCTAAGCAGGCCTCCCCCAAGAACACGCATTACCCAACGAGAAATCACTGGGCATCCAACTTGAGAGGAAGCGGAGTCCACATTCAGAAATGGTCTGGGATGTATTGCTGGAATTGGTGCTGCTTGTTCAGAAGCAAGCCACGAGTTTAGGACTATAGGAATGAATTGATCAATGCAAAGACTGCGCCAGTCGTGCCTACAGCACCAATTATCTTGCAGAGCGCCTTCCATCTATTGAACGGCTGCATTTCAAAATAGCACAACACGCCAGGCCGAAACAGGTACATCAGAACAAGCAGGTTGATTGCGATGCGAATACTCAGCCGCGTGTTCGACTGCGAGAACTGCTCATCGGGCGCGAACTGCAATCGAAGGATGATGGTGAACGACAGTCGCGTAATCGTGTACAAGTAATAATACGATGTCGCCCACCAGCCAAATCGAATTCTCGCAAATATCCCGACACCCGACACCAATGCGACCAGCACGATAAAGATGGCGAATGCCGGAGCAAGCCAAGGTGAGAATCAGGGAATCGGATCGGTGATGCCTTTGGACAAGAGGGCATGTCCAAACATGATTGCGGCCAGAACTGCGCCCAGAATATGCAAGACGCCCAGCAACATTAAGAAACGGGGCGTATCATAGTACTCAGAACCGCGTGGAAGATCGAATTCGTCCGGAACTCGTACATTCGGATCAAACCATTCTGTATTTTGATCCTCTTGCGAATCCATGGTCAATCAACCATGTCCATGAACCGCCGAAGAAGTTGATCCGATTCTGGCGTGGGCACGGGGTTGCTGGTGAGCGTTTCAAAAACGGAATCGTCCGGGACGTAGCTGTCGCGATAGAACCCGAGTCGTTCGATCAGCCGGGCGGCATCCATCTCAGCGTGGAACTGGGTTCCGTAGACCAGCTTATCGCGCAGGCGAAACACCTGATTGCGACATCGCTGACTGTACGCCAACTCGACGGCTAGCTCGGGCAGGCGCACGACATAATCGTGATGGCCCATGTGGCCGAAAAACGACTTGGGCAATCCTTCAAACATCGGATCCTTGGACCCGTCTTCGCTCAGCCACAGATTAAACGTTCCCACTTCTTCGTGGGCGATGTCGGTGATAACCGATCCACCCAAGACCTTCGCGATGAACTGATGGCCCCAGCATGATCCGAAGATCGGACGATCGGTCTCGACAAGTTTCAAGACCAGATCGGTCATCGGACCCGTGAAGTCGTAGTCTTCGGTCACCGTATGCGCACCAGCCCCTCCGAGAATGACAGCCGCATACGGATCGACGTCGCTCAACTTGATGTTCGGATTCTCGGTGACGTTGATTGTCTGAAGTTCAACCCGATCGCATCCGAGTCGCTCTGCGAAGCAGCTTCGCTCGTGCTCGGCGATGTGCGGTTGATCTCGCACCTGGATCAAGACGACTTTAGTAGCTGCGTTGGAATGCGTCATTGCTCTCAGATTTCCTAAGGCTAGGGATTCCGGCATCGCTGTATCAGCGGACGGTCGGCGAGATCATAAGCGATCGAGAACGATCGGGCCAAACAGGCCAAAAACCGCACCTAACGCTGCCGCCACAACGTTCGCAGACAGGGTTACACAACTTCTTACGGGATATATCGTTTGGTCAGATTCCGCTCGCCGTCAGCTACCGATATGCTACAAATTCTCGCGAAATTTCGTTCATCCAGCCCGACGGTAGGCGTGTGGGTCGCCGTCGACGATCGCGGAAAATCTTAAACCGCAAAGCACGCGGTTCATACAACTCTTTGGAGACGCCCGAACATGAACAGGCAAATATTGTCAACGTTGGCAGTCGTCGTCGCTGCCGCCAGCGCGATTCCCGTCAGCGCCGAAAACCTTCCAAGTGACCAAAGCATTCAAACCGGTAAGTTCGACAACGGACTGACCTGGATGTATCGCCAGCACGACAACCCGCCGGAAAAGATGGCCATGATGATCCATGTGTCCAGCGGCTCGCTCAATGAAAAGGAAAACCAGCGCGGCTTGGCACACTTCCTCGAGCACATGGCCTTTAACGGAACGGAGAATTTCGCGCCCGGTGAACTCATCAAGTTTTTCGAGAGCATCGGCATGGAATTCGGTGCCGATCTCAACGCGTTCACCAGCTTCAATCAAACATCGTACATGCTTTTCACGCCTACGAACAAGACATCGCAAATTGATGAAGGAATGATGGCTCTTAGCGATTATGTCTTCCGGGCGTTGCTCTTGCAGGATGAGATCGACAAGGAGCGCGGCGTCGTCATGTCGGAATGGCGCTCCGGCCGCGGTGCCCAACAGCGCATTTTCGATCAGATGTTGGAGAGCGTATTTGGCGGAACACGGTTTGCCGAACGTCTTCCCATCGGACTGCCCGACATCCTCAACACGGCCAACCGCGACGCATTCGAAGATTACTACCGCACCTGGTATCGCCCCGAACTGATGACGCTCATGGTCGTCGGCGACGCCCCGCTGGAAGACGTCAAACCAAGCATGGAAAAATGGTTCGGACAATACAAAGCCACCGAACCAGCACGCAAGCAAGAGTCGGCTGGCTTTCAGCCTTTTTCCACAGAGCGGGCCTTCGTCTTCAGCGATCCGGAGTTGTCGGACTGCAACGTCGATCTTTACAACATCAGCGCTGCCCGCCCACCAGTGACGACCGTCGAACAGGCCCGTGTCGAAATGGTGGAAAATGTCGCATCGTGGATCGTGAACCGTCGTCTCAGTGAGCGCGTTCAAAAAGGAACCGCCACGTATCAAAGAGCCAACTGCAGCGTCGGCAATTTCTTCAATGAAGCCATGCTGATTAATGCCTCGGCGAGCGGTGAACCGGGAACCTGGAACAAGATGCTCGACGAATTGATCGTCGAGCTAACGCGAGCCAACGCACACGGATTCACCGAACGCGAACTCGAAATGGCGAAGAAGGAAATCCTCGCCGACGCCAAGCGCGATGTTGAGCGGGAACCCACGCGCAATGCCAAAGGCCATCTGTTTGAGATGAACAGCGCCGTGACCAACAAGGAACCGGTTCTCTCGGCCAAGCAACAACTCGAACTGACGGAGAAACTTCTGCAAACGATCACGACCGATGAACTGGCAAAGGCGTTCTCGACCCACTTCGGCGCAAAGACTTTTGGCTATGTGGTCACCTTGCCCAAAAAAGATGGCGTTGCCATGCCGTCCAGTGAAGATGTTTTGACCGCTGCCAAAGCCGCATGGAACATCAAGACCGAACCGATCAGGGAAGAGACGACTCCGACGGATCTGTTGGCAGCCGCTCCCAAGTCCGGTTCCGTCGCCGAGAAAACCACGGACGAAGACTTGAAAATCACCAGCGCCTGGCTCGACAATGGCGTCCGCGTGCATCACCGCTTCATGGATTACAAGAAGGATCAGGTGATGATGAGCATCCACCTCGCAGGTGGACGCATCGAGGAAACCGAAACCAATCGCGGTGAAATTGAGTTGGCTGCTTACGCCCTTTCAGCTCAGCCCGCCACCAATCGCCTGACTTCGACCAACGTTCGCGACATCATGACCGGACACACCATCGGCGTTGGTGTTTCTCCAACGACAGACACCGTCATGCTGAGCGTGATCGGTTCGCCAAAGGAACTCGATACCGGCTTGCAGTTGGCCCACGCGCTGTTGACCGATGGCAAGATCGAAGACAGTGCCGTCAACGTCTGGCGTCAGCAGCAAAAGCAGCAGCGCATCTTTGCGCAGGCACTACCACAATTTAAAGCGTACGAATCGCTCATGGACGCCATCTCCGGTGGTGACATTCGCATGACGCCCCTGCTTCCGGAAAATCGGGTTGAAGCCTTAACCGCAGAAGCCGCCCAAAAACGATGGAACAGCTTCGTGGCCAAGGCACCGATCGAAGTGGCTATCGTCGGCGAGATTCCCCTAGATCGTGCGATGGAGTTGGCCAGTCAATATGTCGGTTCGCTGCCCAAGCGTGAACGCAATGCATCACACATTGACGCCCTGCGCACGCTGAAGCGCGGTGAAGGCCCGCTCGTCCGCAATGTTGAAGTCAACACCATGACCGAAAAGGGAATGGCCATCGCTGGTTTCGTCGGCTGCGAAGCCCAAAACGTCCATGATAGCCGGGCGTTGGAATTGAGTTCCGAAATCCTCACCAGCCGCCTGATCAAGCGTATTCGCGAAGAACTGGCGATCGTTTACTCATTGAGCGCAATGAATCAGCCGTCGAGCACCTTCCGGGATTCGGGCATGTTCATGTCGCAAGCCCCGTGCGAACCGACCAAGGCACAGCAAGTTGTTGAAGAAGCGAACAAGATCTTCGCTGCGTTCGCCAAAACGGGACCCTCTGAAGAAGAACTGTCCAACGCCAAGAAGCAGGTTAAGAACAACCTCGACGAAGACATGAAGGAACCGGGCTACTGGTTCAGCGTCTTGCAGAAGCTTGATTATCACGACATGAAACTCGCCGATGAAAAAGCCCTGCCCGATGTCTTTGACACGTTTACTACCCAGGAATTGGTCAAAGTATTTGGCAAGTATTACAAGCCAAGTCGCCAGTTCCGCGTAACGGCTGTCCCGTCGGGAACCGACGCCGAAGCCAAGGAAGCGGCCAAGACAGCCGCCGCAACGTCGTCATAAACCAAAATCCCTTAAACCAGCAGTGTTCATAATCGAAGAGTCCGTCGGGGAAACCCGGCGGGCTCTTTTTTGATTCTGAAACCGCCGCCACATTTCGACGATGATGCTATTTCCAGGCGATTGCATCCGCAGGAACTTGTACGCGGTTGTGTTTAAGGCGCAAGTGGCTTGCCCTAATGCGAAACCTGAACATACAATCGACAGAGCATCGCTGGGCCGGGCATGAGAAATGTCCTGAGTTCGCCCCCAGCTTGCCGGACCAAACATCAACGCCCGACTCCGACAGGTGCCCCCGTGGATGGAACCCTATTTTGGATCATCGTAGCCTCGGTCTTCGCCCTGATCTTCGCACGTCAACCGCGCAACTGCTGCCGGTCCTGCGGCTTCAAGAACCGAGGCATCGCCAAATTCTGCGGGAAATGTGGCAGCAAGATCAAGCGATAGCACGCTGTTGAATTTGAAAACAAGGCTCGGAGCTTGATTTTTGACAATCGCCCGCACACTCAAGCGATGGATGAACAAACCCCTGTTCGGCACGCGCGTCATTGCGAAAGATGCTGCGGTTGATGCAGCGCAATTCTCAGAAGACGAATATCCCGTCAGTTGCGCCAAGTGCGGATATCTGTTGCGCGGTCTTAGCGACGGGAATTGCCCCGAATGCGGTACGCCCTTCGCGCGCGGCCGGTTACTCGTCATTCAATATGTACGCGGCTTGAGAGGTCCGTATTGGCGCGATTCGAAAGCTGGTAGATGGTCGCGCAGGCTTGCGGCAACTGGTATCGTATTGTTCTGCACGAGCGTGGTCGCATCCCTAACCTCATCTATCTTGATGCAACCGAGTCCTCCATCCGTAACTCCTGGGCAATTGGACTCCTTGAGGCTCTACAACGTGACAGTAGAAGGCGCCATGGTTGGTGGACCATTCTTGACGATGACAGCAGTGAGCCTGTTGGCTTGGACCTATCCACCGGAATTTAGAAAAAAGCGGCGCGCGATCAGAAACGCGATAATCTCATCACTTCGCAACGACTAACTGCTGGTCGTTGATGCCTCGGTTTCTTCCCGTTTCAACTTGCTTTCAAAGAAGTCGGCGAGTCTTTGGTAGAATTCGACTCGGTTTTCTTCTTTGCGGAAACCGTGGCCTTCATCTTCGAAGATCAGCAATTCCGAATCGTGGTTTCGTTTTTTGAGTGCTTCGTGAAGTTGCTCGGCTTCCTGGACTGGGACGCGCGGGTCGTTTCTTCCGTGGGCGATTAGGATAGGTGTTTCGATGCGGTCGACCAATCGGATCGGGCTGATCGATTCCAGGAATTCCGGATCGGATAGCGGGCCGTATTCGACTTCGCGCAGTTTTCGGCGATATGCTTTCGTGCGTTCGAGGAAGGTCTTGAAGTTGACGATGCCGACCACGTCGCACGCCGCGCCAAACAACTTCGGCGCTTGGGTGATGGTCGCGACCACCATGAATCCACCATAGCTGCCGCCATATGCCCCGATCATGCGCTGTTTGCTGTAACCATTGTCAACAAGCCACTGGGCGGCTTGCACGCCGTCGCGGACGCTGTCCATGCGTTTCTTGTAATTGTCCATCTCCAGATAACGCTTGCCGTATCCGCTGCTGCCCCGCACATTCGGAGCGATCACACCGAATCCGCGCGACAGAAAATACTGGAAGCTGCGCACCAGTCCCGGGCGAAATTGCGATTCAGGACCACCGTGAAAACTTACGATGAACGGTATCGGCGTGCCCTTTTTGAAATCCTTGGGCGTGTAGAGAAATGCCGGCACTTCCAATCCGTCGAACGATTTGTAGCGGATCAATTCGGGCAGGCTGAAACTTGCGAGATCGATACCCTGAAGCTCAGCTTCGGTCATGGCCACCGGAGCGTCCTTCGGATTCGTCCGCGACCATTTGAACATCACGCCCGGATCGTTCGAGCTTTCCACGCGGTAGAGAATATCGTTACCGCGCAAGCGCACGTTGCCGATGATTCCTTTTTTGCATGGTGGGCCATCGACCGGTTTGAAATCGGGCAGCGTTCTCAGATGCATCGTGCGATAACCGTCTTCGTTGAGCATGATCGCAGCCAGCGTCCGCTCGTGACTCATCGCCACACCGTCAATTTCATGTTCGCCCAAGTCAGTTGCGACAGGCGAAATTGCACCAGTCGTCAGATCGAGCTTGCGAAGCGTTCGAAGGTCTCCGCGATAATTCGTACTAACCAGAATTGATTTTCCGTCGGCTAGGTAACCTTCCGCACCGAATGAACTCTCTTCGTCCGTCGGTGTCACTTCGCGGATGGCGCCCGATTTAAGATCAATTTCAAACAACTGCGAATAGGTCGAAGAATTGTACTTACCCACCATCAGGCGTGATTGATCCGGACTGAAGTCAGCCGGAAAAAAGTAACCGCTCTTGTCGCAAACGCGTTTGGATTCACGCGTTTCAAGATCGTACACATAGACATAGAAGTCATTCTTGGATTCGCGGTTGGCTCGATAGGCGAACGCCTTTGAGTCCGGCTGCCAAACCACCGATCCAAAAACCGTCTCTCGATCGACAAGCGCTGGCTCGATTTTCTCGGTCTTCGTATTGAGCAGGTACAAGTCGTCCTGTTCATTCCCGCCGATCGAAGCGCCAAACACAATCCACGCGCCATCGTCCGAAAGCGAATACCCGCTAATTCCATCCTCAAGATCCGTCAGCGCCTTGGCCGCGCCCGTTGGCGACTTCTTGCAAAAGAGTTGATAGACACCGTCGGGATCATCAATGAAATAGAACGTGCCATCGGGCGCGAGGTCACCCGAACTTGGAGCGCTGATTTTGATGAATTGCGCCATGCTCACAGATTGATCGGCTCCGCTGCAACGTTCTGTGTTCATGATGATTGTTCCGACAGCCAGCGTCAGCGACATGGCCAACGTCCATACACGACGACCGTTTGCATATCCGAGAGTCATTGGTGACACCCTTTCCTGAATCGGCCCCTTGAATCGGCCCTTTGATTTTCAAATTTGCCTGTGTGGTTCTCAGTGTTGCAGAGGTTAGCCGCGATCGGTGCGGACGCCAATCGAAAGAGGGCCGCGAAGATGTAATCTCTTGTAAACAAACGCGTTATGGGAAGATCGAACAGGCCGTCATGTGCGACCGAACGATGCGACGATCGAAACGCGATTTTTGCCGCAATTAAGAGGGGTGCCGTCAGGTGACGATAACAATAGTGGTTATCGGACAGTTACGCTCGAGTGCGTCGCCGCGAAGGTCGAACGGATTGGGGCCTGACTTTTGGTCGGGAAGCGAATCGGAAGCGGATTCCTTAACTACGCAATAGGGGATCGCCCTCCGATGAATCAGATGACGGTGTTGCAGCCTTGCAAGCAGGGTCTGCGATATCGCGGCGCTGATCCGGACGACCACCCGCCGATTCCCCATCGCAAGATGCGTGGGCATGCATGATGTCCCTACGAGGCACAGAGAGATGAAGAGATTGACACGACCGATGACCAAACCGCAGAAACACATCGTAAGCCTGCGCGGCTGGTTGCTGACGACATTTGCGATTTTGATCGCTGGTTCCGGGGGATGTTCGTTGTTACAAAATTCAACGCACCCGGTCCAGAATGACAACTCTCAGGATGCTCCGTTCGTACCGGCTGACCCCGATCGCGAACCGATGCTCGCATCTTCTACACCGCACGGGCTCAGTGAATTCAGCGCCACGCCCTTGCAGGAAGACGTCCCTTTTGAACCGCGCACCATCCGCTCGTTGCGGCAGCATTCGTTTACTTCCGAAGGCTCCGACTCCGACGCCAGCATCAGCCCACATGGCGACACGATGGTCTTCGCGTCCACCCGTCATAACAACGCCCCGGACATCTATACCAAGTCCGTCGATGGTGTGGCTGTCACCCAGTTGACAGCCGACCCGGCATGGGACGTTCAACCGGTGTACAGTCCCGATGGCATGCAGATTGCTTTCAGCAGCAATCGCGGCGGCAACTGGGACATCTGGGTCATCGACCTTAAGGGTCGAACCCCCATTCAAATTACCGACGATCCAGGTGACGAAGTGCATCCGTCATGGTCACCAGATGGTAAGCGCATCGTGTACTCGCGCCTGCCCCCACGTGGTCAATGGGAATTGTGGGTCACCGAAACATCAACGTCAGCCACCCGGCGATTCATCGGGTATGGCTTGTTTCCGACGTGGTCGCCGATGGGTGACACCATCGCCTTTCAGCGGGCCCGAAGTCGGGGCAGCCAGTGGTTCAGCATCTGGACCGTTCAACTCGAAGGGGGCGAACCTGGATACCCAACCGAGGTAGCTGCCAGTTCCGAAGCTGCACTGATCACACCGGCATGGAGCCCAGACGGAACCCGCTTGGTGTTCGCATCGGTCGGACCGAGCCTCGTAGGTTCTGACCCTGCATCGCTCGCCGCACCGCAATCGGACATCTTCGTGGTCAATATAAATGGCAGCAACAAGCAAAAATTGACAGACGGACACTCGGCAAATTTTGCGCCGGTCTGGTCTGGTGATGGGCGCGTGTACTTTTCAACGACACGCGGTGGGCCGGAAACCATATGGTCGGTCAACCCCAATGATGCGGCGATGGATTCGCACGATGCAGGTTCGACAGCAGACGCGCCGATCATACAGGATCCACCGGAGATATCGGACGTGGGGCTGGCCAAGGATGCGTAGCTCAACTTAGAAACTAGGCGTACAGACAGCGCGTGTTCAACGAGGGTTGAGCGGATTCGAGCCTAAAGGCTTGTAGATTAAGCGCTACCGAAACTTTGACGATGTTCATAAGAGATGCACGACGCATGAACGCAGCTCGATCATGGATGATCAAGACCCATCGACGCTATGGCAGCCGAGTATTCGTCGCTCTGGTGACATGTATTGTTACTTCTGGAACGATGCTATGCGGCTGCAGCCGAAGGGCGGCACAGACCACGCAGATTCAGAACCCATGGATGGGTTCGATGCGAATCGCGGTGGCACCGGCGCTGAACTTCAGCGGGTCGCGCGACTTCGATGCTGAGATCGTCGCCGACCTGATGGCCAGCGAATTAAGCCACGTTGACGGACTCGTGGTGATTCCTGTCAGTCGTTCCCTTAGTGTTCTCGCCCAACAAGGTCGAGATCGAATTCAATCGCCCGACCAGGCTATTGAAGTCATGCAGGCGCTGGGGGCTGAGGCTATTCTGGTTTTTGCAGTGACGGAGTATAACCCATATGAACCGCCAATCGTTGGTATCACAGCGCAGATCTATGGAAGCTCCTACGACAACCGGTTCGCCCGCGTCGATCCAGTACAAGCGTCACGCTCGGCTACGCCCGTGGGAGTGTACAACGTGGCAGCCCCCAACGAACCAGTCGCACAATCGTCACAAGTGTTCAATGCCGCACACGAACCCGTAATTAGGGCTGTAAAAACGTTTGCCCGATTGCGCAGTGCTGATGACAGTGCCTTCGGTTGGGAAAAATACCTGGTAAGTCAGGAACATTATCTAAGGTTCTGCTGTCAGGCCACGATAAAAGAACTAGTGCAAACCGGATACGGTCCCGAATCATTGACCGCATCTGGCAACCAAGAGAGTTATTGAAGATGAAGACGATCAGACAATTATCTTTAGTGAAGGGATCGCAGCGATACATCTTTCGCTATCCTGCGGGACAGGAAGCCGACGTCATCGATCGTTTTGCTGCATTGGCATCAAACCGCAAGAATGAATTCGACTGGTTTGATGCGGCTGTACTGAGCTACCAGATGGGACGCCGTCTCGAGACGGAGCTCGACCATAAGCTTGCCGGATCGTTGTAGTTGTAAACGGAAAACTGGTATTGACCGGCTCAGGCACTGACCCTGCCTGCCTCATGTTGTTTGGATTTCGCCGATGCGTAATTTCTTATGAATGATCATTCATTGATAGACGAGTTTCTGAACTATCTGAACTACGAGCGCCACTTCTCTCCGCATACGGCGAAGTGTTATTCGGCGGACCTCGCTCAGTTCTGTCAGTTCTTAACGAGCGACTCTGCCGACCACACTGCCGCCCGGTTCGATGGTGGGAACCCTGCGTTCGAAGGGCAGCAGTCGGCCAACGGTGCCAACGGTCAGACCGCAACGACCGTACTGGATGCCACCGATCTGCGGCGCAAGTTGCTCGAGATCGACGTGGACGATGTGCGTCGCTTCCTTGCGTACCTGGCCAAGCAGGACTACTCGAAGTCGACGACCGCACGGAAGCTCGCCACGCTGCGAAGCTTCTACAAGTTCTGCCTTCGTCGCAGCTACATTGAATCTAACCCGCTGGTTTCGATCCGTACACCGAAGCAGGAAAAGCGGTTGCCGAAGTTTCTGGAAATCGATCAGATCAACCGCCTGCTCAATACGCCGGATGAAACCACCGTGCTGGGTTCGCGCGACAAGGCGATGTTTGAAGTGCTGTACTCGACTGGTATCCGCGTCAGTGAGTTGGTCGATCTGAACCTGATCGATATCGACGAAACCACCCAGTGCATTCGCGTTCGCGGTAAAGGCAAAAAGCAGCGCACCGCACCCGTCGGTCCAACGGCCTTGGGTGCCATCGATCACTACATGCAGCTGCGAAATGCCGACCCCAGGTCAGCCGACTTCGACAAGGAAGCCCTCTTCGTCAACAAGCACGGTAAGAGACTCAGCACCAGAAGCGTACGCCGAAAGCTAGACAAGTACCTAGCCCAAGCCGGCTTGGATACCAGCGTCAGCCCGCACACGCTACGCCACAGCTTCGCAACGCACATGCTAAACAACGGTGCCGATCTTCGAGGTGTGCAGGAACTACTCGGCCACCAGTCGATCTCAACCACGCAGGTCTACACGCACCTGACATCAGCAAGACTAAAATCAGCCTACGACGCCGCCCACCCCCGCTCGTAAGCAAGACCGATCTACCCAAAAAAATAAAACGGTCGCCAAATTCGGCGACCGTTCTTTTGCGCGCACATTCTGTTGAACTTTCGTAGGGTCCGCGGTGCGGACCGGTCGTTCAACGGAAAAAGTCCGCACGGCAAGCCAGAAATTAGTAACTGTGGGGCTGTTGAAAAACTCCTTAGGCACCGGGAAGCGGAGCACAACGAACGTCCTGGTGAGGTGTAATCCACATTGCATCACCGGAATAGTGGTGAGCTATCGGCTTTTTCAACTGCCCCACCGTCCTGAATCATGAATGCGATAGGTCGAATGCGAATTCATTCAATGATTGACGTGTGCCGTCAACCTGTCTGGCGAATCCAGTCGCGAATATTTAGCCCGATGCGCTCAATGTCTTCCTTCGCCAAGATTCCGCCGTGCATTACGATATTGCGAGATTTTTCAAGCGTATTTAAGATTGCCTTTGCCCATTCGAGGTTGGCAAGCACCGATTCGAATACCGTCCAATTCGTGACAACTATCGATGACAAGTCGCCAAAGTCACAGTAGATTATTTGGGTCGCACCGCGCTCACCATGCCACCGAAACTTTGCATCCTCTTTCATCCGAGTATCAACGCGAGTGCGAATCTTAGGGGGCACTTGTGACCACCAATCTTCACCATGCTGTTCAGCCATCGCTTTTGTAACTAATTGGCGAACTGTATTCTCGAAAGCATGAATAGCCGCATAAACAACCGCCATGTGAAGTCCGGAGGCAAGCAAGTCGGCGTCGAGAAGGTCGTATGAGAGCGTCCGCCTGAGTTCGTCTGCATCCTTTGGGCCAAAATGCCGCCGCCGCTGACGACCAACCTTGTCAAGGCTCGCCTCGGTTAGTTGACCGCGGTAAACAAACGAGTAAAGCGCATCCATTATCCCAAATGCTCCCTCAGGCTCTTAAATATCGCGTCATACACAGCTTGGTCCCGACTCTCGGGAAGGATTATGTTGATGTGATATTGAAGAGACTCCATAGCAATGCGTGTTTCTGCGGGATGTTCAATACCAGTGTCTTTCTTTGGCTGTATCTTCTCAGGTTGCTTTCCATCTTTAGGTTTGGGCGGCGCACCAAGCTTGTCAAATTCCGCTTCTGCACATAGCGCGGTAAACGTGCTCGCGATTCGTGCGATGAGATTATCCTTCTTGGAGCCCTTGTAAAGAGTGCGGAGTTTGTTCTTCACGTCGTCAACGGAAAGTTTATGTGATTCCTTATTGACATTAAAGAGATCTGAATATGCTTCGCGGATACCCTCGGCAAGAACGCGCTTGGACTGAGTGCGGTCAAGGAATGCATGATATCGATCCAAAGGCACACCATCGGAATCGAGAAACCCCAGTTCCTTCAGGATTCCAATCAATGTGCGGTCGTTCGTACTACTGAATCCGAGATTCTCGAGGAACTTGTGAGTGAATCGCTCAGGCGCCTCTGCTTTAAGGATAGCAGTGAAATAGGCCGCCATAGAACCAGCCTTCATGGAGTAACTATTCGGAAGTGCCATTTCTCAACCTCAACATCTCAGCCTATCGAAAACGAGTGCCGCCACCCCATTCTTACAACTGCCCCAACAGACTTGTGCATCATCCGGTGGAGAAACCTCATTGTCCCGTACTATTGGGGGGCGTGCAATATGTGAATATTAGCCGGTCGGCCCCGATCCTTGTTCGCGACGGTCGGTTTCTTGAGCGCCTTGGATGACTGGGAACGGTTGCCTAGCAGGCTGCTAAAAAACTCGAGCGCACCATTTTGCGACCTCACGGAACGGCTCATTTGCTTTCAATGGGTAGGTCTCGGATGTGTATCAGCCGTTTCGTGAGAACTGAAAAACCACTCAAGGGAGTTATTTAGCGACCTGCTAGGCCATCAAAACGTATAGCACCCAGATGCCGACGCCTACGGCGTACATGCTTCCTACTATCGCTGCGCACAGGACGACTGAGGCGGCGGGGACTTCTTTTAGGTCTTCGCACTTGATGGTTTTGTAGACGATGCTGATGCTTAGGCATAGCGGGATGAGCATGAGCATCCGCTGCCAGCCGGCTAGCACGAAGGGTGTGGTCAGCCATGCTAGGATTGGGCTTGTTTGGGGTATCCACTCCATCATGGCGACCCCTGTGAGGTTGGCGACTGCGTTTGAGGTGGCGGGGCACCGCTGCGGCGAACGTAATTCGGATCGCTTAGGGCTAGCACATCCAGAATGATCAGCACGTTCAACATGCCGGCCACCCCGGTAAAAATGATGGCCGTGTCTTCTTCAGCGAAACCGGCTCGTTCGTCGGGATGACTCTTGGCTCGAAGCTTTCCCCAACCGAGCGCGGCGAGCGTGTGGCTGCCCGCGCAGATTTGACCGACAAACCACGCCCGGCGAGTGTTCGGTTGCACCGACGATTGCACGCCAGCCACCGCGACCCCGCCCCAAAACGTGGCGGCAATCACGATCATCAAGATCAATCCGCGTTTCTTTTCACCGAGGTACACATGCCCCAACCCCGGCACCAACCACGCTAGCAAACCCGCAGTGGCGATGCGTTCAAAACTCGGTTCGATTCGCTTTTTTGTCGCTGCACTCATATTGGCTCGACTCAAATCCGTCTATTCACGCTCGACTCACCCGCCACCACATGGGCCAAAATCGCCACAGCGACCGCACATGGGCATGTCGCCCGACGACGCATGATCCGCACCGGACTGGCCCGTTGTATTGGACTGGCCCGCTGCACCAGACTGGCCCGCTGCAAACGTGCTGACCGTTCGCTCGGTATCCTTCGATCCGCAGTGCGGGCAGGCCATCTTCGCATTGCGATTCTGCTGAACGAGTTCTTCAAAACCGCGATCGCATGATTGGCATTGGTATTCGTAAATCGGCATTGCAATCGTCCTTACCGTCAATCGGTTGAGGCAGTATATGAACCACTCACAGGCTCCGCAACAAATCTGCAATGTGCGTGCCGAAACGCGCCAAGCGGGCACGGTTCATATAGCCGCAAGACGATCGACGTTGACAATCCGCGGTCCAGTCGGATACTGAAAGCACATCTGGTCCGCACGATTGAACATGACAAGCAATGACTTAAAGAGGGAACCGATCATGTCCAGAAAAACTCAATGCGCGTTGACGATCACATGCCTGATGGTGCTGAGCGGTTGCAGCATCACCGGCCACTGGAAGACGGTGCGGATCGATCCCGCAGACGCGGCTGACTCGTTCGCATTCTCGTCGGTTGATTTCGACAGCGACGGCAGATACTCCGCAGTTGTCAAATACGACGGCAAATCGCGTACGACTTCGGGCAAATACAAGTGGGACGGCTTCACGCTGAAGATCAACCCGCGCGACGGCGATGAACGATCGTATCGCGGCGAACTTTGGTTGGGCAAAACGTTGAAACTGCATCACAAAGACGAAGAACATTCGATGACCGGCGTGCTCGAACGCGTTGCAGAGTAGCACATAGGCATGAAGTCGCAGACCGTCATTGACGGATTCATCAACCTGAACAAACCAACGGGCATCACGTCGGCGAAAGCGCTTTACAAGGTGCGATCGGCAAGTGGTATGCGCAAGAGCGGCCATTCCGGAACACTCGACCCAGCCGCCACCGGTGTGCTGGTTCTCTGCATTGGCAAAGCCACCAAAACCGTCGAATGCCTGATGAACCATCCGAAGGTCTATCGCGCCACCGCACGACTCGACGTCACCAGCGAAAGTCTCGACAGCGATTCGAAGCACATTCCAGTCGAAACCGTGAACATCCCTGCGCCGTCAGACGTCGCAATCGCCCTATCCGCGTTCGAAGGCACACAGGAACAAATTCCGCCGATCGTCAGCGCCTTGAAAATCGGCGGGGTGCCAGCGTACAAACTCGCCCGTCGCGGAGAGCAGCCAGCGATGAAACCGCGGAAAATCACAATCTACTGGACGAGGCTTCTGGCGTACGATTGGCCGACCGTTTCCTTCGAAATGGCGTGTGGACGCGGAACATATGTACGTTCTGTAATCCGCGACCTCGGTGAGAAACTGCATTGCGGCGGATGTCTGACCGGATTGAGTCGATTGCAGGTCGGCCCATTTCGCATCGACGACGCCTGGACCCTCGATCAAATGCAGACAGCATCCCCGGCTGACTATATACTGCCTCTGTCGCAGTGGGATGACGAGGTGCGGAAGGATCCGCCACCGGTCCCTCCGCGTCCCGATGGTTGAATCTTTGGATTCATGAGATCGCAATGAGTGGCGAGCTGGTCGCACAACCTGTCTACCGTTCGCATGGCACGCGACTCGCGCTGGCTGATCGATTCCGATTGGCCATCGCCAAATCGCATGCCCGTCGGATGTTGACGCGTATGCTTCGGGCGACGGAAAACCTTCGCGAAAAACAAACCGCTACGCTTCTCGAAAAAATTCAACGCAATTCAACCAGCGAATACGGCTGGGCTCACCGCTTCGATCAAATCAAGAGCGTCGCCGACTTCCGTCGACAGATTCCGATCACGTCGTACGAAGACCTCAAACCCTATATCGAAAAAGTCAAAGCCGGTGATCTGGGGGCTATGTTTGGTCCGGGTCAAACGGTCCACATGTTCGCCAAGACGAGCGGAACGTGCGACAGTCCGAAATACATTCCGGTGACCGATCACTTTCTTGCGGAATATCGACGCGGCTGGAATGCGTTTGGGGTCAAGGTTCTGATGGATCACCCCGGATGCTTCCTGCGACCGATCGTCCAAGTCGCGAGTCGCATGGACGAAGAGTTTACGTCGGGTGGATTCCCATGCGGCGCAATCTCCGGATTGATGGCCGCCACGCAGAAACGTCTGGTGCGCAGGTATTATGTCGTGCCGTCGGAGGTGGCGTACGTCGCCGATGCAATGGCGCGGTATTACTGCGTGCTGCGTTTCTCGATCGCCACCAACGCCGCGTTCGTCGTCACAGCCAGCCCAGCCACCCAGCTTCGATTGGCCCGCGTTGGCGATGAACACGCCCAGCAACTCATCCGCGATGTTCGCGACGGAACCATCGGGCGCGAATTCGACATTCCAGGCGAAGTACGATCCAAACTTGAAGCGCAACTCGCTGCCAACCCAACAGAAGCCAATCGTCTTGAATCGATATTGAATTCGACCGGGAGGCTTTTGCCCAAGCACTATTGGAATCTTGGGTTCCTGGCCAACTGGACCGGTGGAACGATGGGGTTGTATCTTCGCGACTTCAAGAAATATTTCGGCGACGTTCCGGTTCGAGACATCGGACTGTTGGCGAGCGAAGGTCGCATGTCGATTCCGATCGAAGATGGTTCGCCCTCGGGCATTCTCGACGTAGCCGACAATTACTTCGAGTTCATTCCCAAAGAAGAATATGGCACGAACCAACCGACCGTGCTTGGTGCAAACGAACTTGAAGAGGGTCAAGAGTATTTCATATTGCTGACAACGTCGGCGGGTTTTTATCGTTACGACATTGGCGATCTGGTGCGCGTCACCGGTTTCTATCGCGACGCACCGCTCATCGAATTTCTGCACAAAGGCCAACATACGTCGTCGCTGACTGGTGAAAAACTGAGCGAAAAACAAGTGGTGATGGCATTTGAAAACATCGCCGAGCGTTTTGATCATGAGTACCGGAATTTTGTGCTGGCACCGAAGTGGGGCGAAGTTCCTTATTACTTGTTGCATCTGGAGTCGGATCAGGGCTTCGATGCTGCGCGTGCTCAAATGCTTGCGGACGCTCTCGACGAACGACTCTGTGCGATCAACATCGAGTATGACTCCAAGCGATCGTCCGGGCGACTCGGTCCGGTTCGGGCGAATCTGCTGCCCCATCGCTGGCTCGCGGAGTACGACCGCGTATTGTCGCGTCGCAATCGCCCCGCCAACGAACAGTTCAAGCATCGATTTTTGTTCAGCGAACTGGACGCGGATCGAGATTTCCCCCGGGCCCACGCCAATGGTTTGTCGGCACCGGAAGCGAATCGGCGGTTGGCCACTTGAAATTTCCCGGAACGTCCTTAGAACGGACCGGTCATTCAATACCTATTCAAAGTCACCTTCTTAGCAGCAGGAGAATTGTGCCATGAGGCGTCCCAAGATATCTGTCATCGGTGCCGGAAACGTCGGAGCAAGCTGCGCATTTTGGATCGCGGTGAAGGAACTCGGCGATGTGGTTCTGATCGATATTCCAGAAGCGGCTGACAAGACTGCAGGCAAAGCGCTCGACCTCGCCCAATGCGGTCCGGTGCATCGCTTCGATTGCAGAATCACCGGAGGCAGCGACTACGATGCAGCCGCTGGCAGCGACGTGGTGATTATCACTGCTGGGATCCCGCGCAAACCGGGCATGAGTCGCGACGATCTGATTGCGACCAACGTCAAGATCGTTGGCAGCGTCAGCAAGAAGATCGCCGAAGTCGCCCCCGAAGCTGTTTTGATCATCGTCTCCAACCCGCTTGATGCGATGGTTTACACCGCGTGGAAGCAGAGCGGATTCCCCACGCAGCGCGTCGTCGGACAAGCTGGCTGCCTAGACATCGCCCGCTATCGCACCTTTATCGCAATGGAACTCGATTGCAGCGTAGAAGATATCAGCGCTTTGCTAATGGGCGGACATGGCGACGATATGGTTCCGCTTCCGCGCTACACGTCGGTCGCGGGCATTCCCGTCAGCCAACTCATACCGGAAGCGCGCTTGAATGAAATCATCGATCGCGCCAAAGTCGGTGGTGGCGAACTCGTCAAACTGATGGGCACCAGCGCATACTACGCACCAGCCGCGGGGTCGGTAGACATGGCTGAAGCCATCGTCCGAGACAAGCGCCGCATCTTCCCATGCGCTGCGTACTGCGACAAGGAATATGGCGTCGGCGGATACTTCGTCGGTGTGCCCTGCATGCTCGGGGCGAACGGTGTCGAAAAAGTGATCGAAGTCGAACTCGACGCGACCGAACGCAAGCAATTCGACACGAGCGTATCACACGTCAAAGAGTTGGTGGAATTGGCACAAAAGAATATGGGCTGACCCTCCGTGACGCCAGCCGGTCTGGATCAAGGCAAATGTGAACGGTACAGATGCCCGGGCTTCGCCATTGTCACAGGGTCTTACTTGGAATACCACCTGCTCAGAATGAATTCTTGGTGAATTGGCGTCCAACCAGTACACTGTGCGTCACGTTTTGAGCAACCTGATTTCAAATTTCTGCTATCGGCAAACTCGGTGAAAACCCGCGGAGGCATGGCGTGACTAAAATCGACAAGCAACTCGACCACATCTATCACCGTTCGAGAATCGACGCCCAAATCACGGGTATGATCGTACTGGTTGGGATCATGGCCATCCTTTCTTTGACGGTCGGTCCGAAGTTTGCACCGTTTAAGATCGGAGCGAAGTTGCTGCAGCCCCAGCGCTACGTCTGGGTTGAGATGGAGCAGGAATGGGTCACCGAGAACACACTCGTGAACACCGGTACGTTTCCGCCAATCGAAAATAAGGGTGCCGTCGATATACGCGAAGTCTATCCGCAGGTTGTCAGCCTCGTGCTGTTCATTTCGGTGATGGCGATTTCTGGTTTCGTTTACAAATGTGCTCGCAGGCAGACGCGGCTGATGAATCAGATTTATGCAGACGACCCGGATCGGCCTTACTACCGTCCGTGGTCCGAAATTCGCATCACATTTTGGGCGCTGAACTTTGCGCTCCTTTTTGTGATGCTATTGATGTTCTTCCTGTAGGTCGGTTTTGCTATGGCAGAAACACGTTGCGGCCTTGACTCTCTGATGCCCAACCGCAAAACTTGAGTCCGACACGATTCAGCCTCGCGCGTTTAACTCGTGCGAGGCTTTCTTTTTGTTAAAGGAATTCAGCGATGAATTGTAGTGTGCCAGGATCGCGAAAGGCTCGGGTGATGTTTCTGGCGTTGACCGCATTCCTGTGCGCGCCAATATCAGTTGGGTTGGCTGAAGACTCGGATTCGAGTGATTCTAAACTGAATTTTCTCAGCAACATTCGGCAAGTCACTTTCGAGGGTCGGCGCAGCGGCGAGGGGTATTTTAGTGCTGACGGATCGAAGATGATCTTCCAATCCGAGCGCGACCCGGCCAACCCCTTCTATCAAATCTTCGTGCTCGACCTGAATACCGGTGACACGCAGCTCGTGTCACCCGGACATGGCAAAACAACTTGCGCCTGGATTCACCCAAACGGAAAGCGGGCGCTCTTCGCTTCGACGCATGACGATCCGCAATCACTCGCTCTGCAAAAAGCGGAGTCGGAACGCCGGGCGGCTGGCACGATCAAACGCTATGAATGGGACTACGACGAACACTTTGAAATCTATACAACTAAGCTTGGCTCGAATGAGTTCACGAATCTGACCCATGCACGCGGTTACGATGCGGAAGGATCGTATTCACCCGATGGCAAGTGGATTGCGTTTTCATCCAACCGCCACGCGTACACCGACAAGCTGCCAGCTGAAGAGCAGCAGTTACTTGCCAACGACTCGAAATATTTTTTAGAGATTTACGTCATGCGCGCGGACGGTAGCGACGTGAAACGCCTGACGGACGTACCGGGATACGATGGTGGCCCGTTCTTCAGTCCCGACAGCAAGCGCATCTGCTGGCGACGCTTCACGCCCGAGGGCAACATCGCCGAAATATGGACGATGAACATCGACGGCAGCGATCAGAAACAAATCACCAAACTCGGCGGCATGTCGTGGGCCCCCTACTACCACCCGTCAGGCGACTATCTAATTTTCACCACTGACATCAATGGCCGCAGCAACTTCGAACTCTACATCGTAGACGCCGAAGGCAAACACGAACCCGTAAGAGTAAGCAACCTGCCCGGCTTCGATGGCTTACCGGTGTTCTTCCCCGACGGCAAACGCCTCGCATGGACAGCCAACCGAACGCAAAACAAAAAGGGGCAGATCTATTTTGCGGACTTCGACGATGCCCAAGCCCGCCAAGCGCTTTCAGCGGCGCCGATTCAAAGAAAGATCGCGGTGAGCGCGACTGACAGCGATTCCAGCAATACCACTTCCCCGTTAATAACGGAAAACGACCTTGCGTTCCGCCGCAAGAATGCGCTCAAGAACTTTGAAAGCGCCAGCGAGGGCAGTTGGATTTTTTCTGATCTTGCACGATATGGATTCAAGGTCACTAAAACACCTGAAGGTGTGGATGGGCAGGCAGTCTTCCCGTTTGAATTGCGACCAGCACATGCCATTGAGAATGAAACCGTTTATTGGGTTCATCTGATGCAATGGTCGAACGAAGTGTCGGCCAGAAACAAGTTTGCCTCGGAATGCGCAACACTGATTGAGGTTGCCGAGTACCTTTCTACGAAGCTTCATGCCAATGATCAAGGCAAAGCACGACCGCTCACGTTTCATCTCATCATCGTGCCGCAAGACACAGACGAAGACAAAACAGTCAAGCAAGCGTTTGAATCGATAGGTTCCGGACACGTTGCTGCGATTGTGACTCGAGGATTTGAATCCAGCAGCGGAAGGTTCGCCATAGACGGTGTTGGTACGAGCGATATATGGTCGCAAATAATTGAGAGGTTAAACGTACCGATCGGAATACCAATAGAGATCAGTACGGAACCCAAACTCAATTCAATTGCGTATTCAATGCACGAAAAACAAATTCCTGCAATATCGATTTACCCAGTCCAAGGCAAGCAGGACTCAAGCACTGCAAATAACGAAGATGTAAATATCGACACACGAGCAACTCGCCTTACCGCCCGGTTGATTGAATCACTAATAACTATTCCCGATGCGCCGAGGTTCACGCCCATCACTCAGCGCGCCGACGCCGCGAAAGGCCGGCCTTACTTGGGCACTGAACCAGACTATCGTGCGAAGGTTGAAGGCGTTTTGCTTAAGGGCGTCAAAGAAAACGGTCCTGCACACCTTGGCGGAATGCGGGCGGGGGATGTAATTGTGCAAATCGGCGATTCGTCAATCAAGAACGTGCAAGCCTATGCCGACGCTTTGGATACGCTTAGCGCAGACGAAACCATTCTGGTCGTGGTGATGCGAGATGGGGAGCGCGTGCTATTACGGGTCACGGTCGGTGAACGAGAGCAATAGAAGATCGAGGGATTATCCTTCCAGCTCAAAACTCTGACCTGCCCAATTCGATTACCAGCACTGTTCGATTACCAACCCTGTTCGGCGACGACGAAGTTGGCCGTGACCTTGGTGCCAAGTGTCTTGACGGCTGCGATGCACACCAGAAGGATCATGGCAAACATCACCGCATACTCAGTGGCAGTGGGGCCATCTTCTTCGTGAACAAACCGACGCACCTGCTTGACGACTGCCCTTAACATGGACATCCCTCCTCCGTGATAGGTCTAGTTGCTCGACGCGATTGCTTGGGACCCGCGACTGAAGCGCCGCAGAACCGTGCAGCAAAAGCCTACGAAACGCATCCGCGCAGAGCAAACGCGAAATGCCCCTATAAAATCGTTTTGGATTATCGGTCGAATGACAAAGGTGTCGGCAACGCCAACGGTGCGCCGTTTACACGCCGCGGGTGCTTTCAGCCGGAATGACAGATAGATCGATGCGAAACCGCTCGGGACCGTCGTCGTCGAATTCCAGTCGATAGATCAACAGCGATCCGCATTCGAAGTCAGGTCCGATATTGGCGTCCAGCGGAGGGGCCATCCCTTCGGTCGGAGCATCGGCATCATCGTCACCAATAGCCCCCGACGAAAAATGCACGCCTTCAATCAGCGGCACGTTTTCCAAAGCATCCTCGTCGAGGTTGGCTTCGGCGCGGGTCAGAAGTCCTTCGCCACCGATCGAAAACACGCGGGAACACTGCACCTGCTGAATGGTCGATTCTGTATTTCCCTCAAGGTTAAGCGTCGCCGTGTCAGAACTGAATGACAAGAGCGTTGGTTCGGTATCGCGATCGAGATTGTCGTATGCCCCGAAAACGAAGATCGCTCGAAACGGTGTGTTGTTGACGAACAGCACTTCGGCGTTTCCACGCTGACCAGCAGTGCCACCACCGAGGGACGCGGTCAAACTCAATAAGCCATCCAAACCGCAACCGGACATCGCAGCCGCCATCACGACGAGGAGCAACCATCGATAAGACTTCATTGACTGACGGCGATAGGTCTGACTCTTAGGCATCTAAGATTCCTTCGGAGGAATGTTGCGATTCTGATTGTTGCCATTGCGTTCGGCAAGTGATTCTACGCTGGTTGAATGTGCCGTCCAAACCGCAATCAAGAAATTGGCCTGGTCCGAAAACGCGATCCGACCTTGCAAGTTCAGCGGCATTCAATAAGCAATATCCGACGCGCATCGTCTACCATGAAGATCGGCTTATCGGCATGCAAGGCTTGAACGCCCTTCACCAGCAATCGCGCAAAAAACCCGGCTGACAGCCCCATCAGAGCCGATCAGCCGGGTTAAGCTTGCAATGAAGCCTGTTGCGGTCAGTCAGGCGTGAAGCTGCCCTGGCGACCGCGAATATTCAAAATCTACGAATTCTTGGCAGCCGCCACGAATTCGACGATCTCGCGAACCATCTGCTTGGCGCGAGCGAGTTCGGGCGTGTCTTCCGATGCTGTTTCGGTTTCAGTGCTTGCCACCTGAGCTGCTACCTTCGCCTTGGTATCTTCGCCGGCTTTCTTCTTGCAGCATCCGAGCTTCAGCGTGGTTGGTTCGGTTGATTCAGCCGCCGCAACAACAGCCGCTGCCTTGGCTTTATCCTTGCAGCAACCCTTGGTTGATGCGGCCTGAGCAGTTGCAGCTGCTTTGGCCTTTGAACATCCAGAACTCTTGACCGATGCGGTTTGGGCGTCCTTCGACTTGCTGCATCCACCCTTGGCACTTGCGACGGCAGCCTCTGCTGATTTTGCACAAGGCGCTCCGCCTGAGGCTGCTTTCGCACATCCTGTCTTGCAGCAACCTTTGCCATCAGCTTTTGCACTGGCGACCTTGGCCGACTTGCTGCACGGTGAACTACCCGCTGTCTTGCTGCAAGGTGTAGCCGATGCGGTGGCCGCACCGCAATCCTTCATCTTGGCGGCCAACTTGTCTGAAACCGCACGGGCTTTGTCTGCGCAATCAAACTCGATGCCAGCGACCATGTACTTGACTTCGGTGTTCTTCTGCTTGGCCATAGCAGCAGCAGCCATCGGGCAGTGATAGCACGAACCTGCAACTGAAGGTGTCACGTTTGCGGCGCTGGCGAGTTCAGCTTTCATGGCCTCAGCCAACTTGTTCATCGCAGTGACTTTGCAGTTGTACGAGCTACCTGCAACCAAGTACGACATCGAATTACCGGAAGACTTGGCCTCCGACGCCGCGGAATATCCGCACTTGGTTTCAACTTCGCCGACTTTGTAGGTCATCTGCGGGAGTTGGCTCATGACGCGCTCTACACCGGCTTCTACGATGTCGGTCGAAGCGGGCTGAACAGCCACCATCTCCACACGTTCAATCTTGTCGTTGGCTACCGCGCCAGACGCCAGGCCAAACGCACATACAAAGGTTGTCACTGCTCCAAACAAGCGCACCATAATTAGCTCCTGTTGATTCTGAAGAAAAGAGGTTAGTCCCGGCCTCCCAATACGCCTCGCACAGGCGAGACGCTTAACGCTCTTAGTATATCGAAGTCCCCCGATTCCGCCCAAGCTTTTGGCAGTAACCCACCTGTAACGTCCCCCGTCCGCCCAGAATTGCCCCAGTGGTTCGTCACTCCCGCGGAAGCGGGAGTCCAGAACGGGCGATGGGTAACGCGATGGGCGTGGAATGCCCAAAATTCGGCACACTCGATCGCCACTGGCCAACTCAATGGCACAAACGGCTCAATGGCACAAACGGCGTCCCCCGCCGGCCTTAGCGGAATTCCCAACGAAAACACGATTTTCAGGTTTTTGGGGCTTGCATTTCTGCCGAAATGAGATAATAGTTTTATGCGTCAAACACTTTTTGGTTGACCCAACTTTATGGCCCAAACTGGGCCTGACATTGAATGAACGCCGATTGGCGTTGGTGAGCTGCGACCCATGATCGCTCAGAAACCTAGAACATTAGCGGACCTTAGAACCTCAACCATTGCGAAGGTGCAATCGCTGACCGGTGATCCCATCATTCAGCAGCGTTTGGCTGAGATGGGCCTGACGTCTGGGCGTGCGGTTCGCATGGTGCGCGTCGCGCCGCTGGGCGATCCCTACCAAATCGAGGTGCTCGACTATCACCTTTCGCTTCGTCGCCGTGAATGCGAATGCGTTCTGCTTGCGACCGACTCGGCATAAGCGCTCGCATTCAATCGATGATACGCGCACCGCTTCCCAAATTCCGGAATCCCGATGGCATCAACGCAAGCGACGACTGAATCCATTCCTGTCATCGCACTATTGGGAAATCCAAATGCCGGTAAAACTTCCGTCTTCAACATGCTGACCGGTGCGCGCAGGCAGGTCGCCAACTACCCCGGCGTAACCGTTGAGAAAGCTTCTGGCATCATCCGTTATCAATCGCGCCGCTATGAACTGATCGACCTTCCCGGAACATACAGCCTCACCGCGCGATCTCCCGACGAATTTGTCGTCACCGAAGTTCTGCTTGGTCATCGCGACGATGTGGCATCGTTGCAAGTCGCCGTCGTCGTCATCGATGCGACCAATCTTGAGCGCAATTTATTCCTCGCCACACAGGTACTCGAAGCCAACCTTCCCACCGTCATCGCGTTGAACATGACCGACATCGCCAAACGTCGTGGGATTACCATTGATAGCGACAAACTTACTCAGCGGCTTGGCGTACCGGTTATTCCTATCGTGGCATCAACGGGTACCGGGCGCGAAGCGCTCCTAAACGCCATCGCCAATGTCATCGGCGGACGCCAACCCAAACCGATATGCCAGTGGCCCGATGCCGTTAATGAATCAGTCGATGCACTGACGTCGGAGATAGCCCGACTCAATGGCAGCATCGGCCCCATGACACCTTACGAAATCCGCCGCTGCATTCTCGACGCGAACGGTGAAGTGGAACGGCGGCTTGTCACTCACGATACAAATGGAAACGCACTCGCCGATTTCATCTACGAATTGCGCAAGAAAATCGAAGCTGCAGGACACTCGCCCGCCAACCTCGAAGCCGAAATACGCTACGCCTGCATCGCCAAAATCGTGGACGGCTGCATCCATCGCAACCCAGCCGCCCGCGCCAGACGCAGCGAACGTTTGGACAACCTTTTAACCCATCGAATCCTCGGAACGATGATCTTCGTGGTGGTGATGACGGTCGTTTTCAGCAGTGTATTCAGTTGGGCGGCACCGTTAATGGACGCGATCGAAGGCGTCTTCGGGGCGCTTTCCGGTTGGGTAAAATCGTCGTTGGGTAAGGGCCTCCTCGCAACATTCCTGACAGATGGCGTGATTGCCGGCGTCGGAGGAGTGCTGGTTTTTCTACCGCAGATCATGATCCTCATCGCGCTGATCACGCTGCTTGAGGATTGCGGATACCTCGCACGGGCAGCATTTTTGATGGATCGTGTGCTGCGCCTATTCGGTTTGGGCGGACGCGGGTTCGTTCCTCTGTTATCTTCGTTCGCGTGCGCCATTCCCGGCGTGATGGCCACCCGTACCATCGAATGCCCCAAAGAACGTTTGATCACAATCCTAATCGCCCCGCTGATGGCATGCAGCGCCCGCATTCCGGTGTACACCATTTTCGTCGCAGCGTTCATTCCGCAAAAAATCGTCCTTGGGTTTTTACCGCTACAAGGATTGGTGTTCGCAGGGATGTATTTCTTCGGCATTATCGCAGCCGCCGTCGCAGCGCTGGTCTTTAAGAGCATTCTCGCCCGCCGAACGCCAACGCCGTTTATCCTGGAACTCCCGAGCTATAAAGTTCCTTCGATCAAACTGATCCTCTGGCGAACGCTCGATCGCGCGAAAGTGTTCCTGCAGTCGGCTGGCACAATCATCCTGGCCATGAGCATCATCATCTGGGCGACGTTGTACTTCCCACGACCCGCATCCCTCGAAACACAAGTGCGCAGCGACATGCAGCAAGCCGGTATCACCGACCCCGAGAAAATCGACAACGCAGTCGCGGGCGAATACCTCCGCAACAGCGCCATGGGCCGAACCGGCAAAGCGATCGAACCCGTCGTCAAACCGCTCGGATGGGACTGGAAAATCGGGATGGCTGCGATGGCATCTTTCCCTGCTCGCGAAGTCGTCGTCTCGACGTTGGGCATCATCTATAACCTGGGCGACGGTGCGGACGAAGAGTCCCCCGCCCTTCGCGAAAAGCTTCAAGCCGCAAAGTGGCCCGACGGGCGAAAGGTCTATACGATCCCCGTGGTGCTATCGATCATGGTGTTTTTCGCGCTGTGCTGCCAATGCGGCGGGACGGTGGCTGTGATCAAACGCGAGACGAACTCGTGGAAATGGGCGGCGATTGCGTTTTCGTACATGACGGTGCTGGCATATATCGGCGCGCTGGTGGTGTATCAGGTCGGCACAAGGATTTCGTAGGAAACGGCAGGTGACGGTATGTGGTGGGAATATGTGATTGTCGTTGGTGGGTTGGCGCTGGCAGTCGGGTATGCCATCGCCTTCGCACGAAACATCTTCAGCGATAACGAAGGATGCGGCTGTGGTCACGGTGCGTGTTCAACCGACGACCACGAAGATTCCAAGTCGCCGAAACTCAAAGTCACACCGCTCGTCGAACTTAAGGGTCCCGCCGATCAGATGTAGGGTGGGCCGTGCCCACCAATCCGTAAATCAATCCAACGGCGGTGGGCACGGCCCACCCTACGAAACGCAGCCTGTTTCAAGCAACCCCGCTACCAAGAAACACTCCGAAGATCGCACTAAGCAACCCGCCAAAAAGCGTCAGCAGAAACCCTATTCCCGATCCCAGTCCTGTAAAAAACATTCGTTGATTCCTTTCATCCGGCGATGCGCCTTCGATTCCTCAAGTCAATCCATGCTGCCGATTTCAAAACATGTTCGCGCTTCATTCGGCGCGGGTGCATGGTACACTGAAGCCGATTTTGCGAATAGGCCCATATTTGCCGTGCGGTTCGTCCGAAGACCCGCCGGCTGGCATTGCCTCAACGAACACAACCCACGCGGAGATACGCCGTGAATTTTGCACGATTCAAACGACCGACGCACACAATAAGACACATGCTTGCAGCCTGCTTGCTGATTGGGCTTGCCGGTTGCAGCTCGACGAAACTCGCTCACGATCCGGTTCTATGCTCGCAGCTTGACGACATCCTCAATCGTCATGCCGACACAGGCGCGATGATCACCGCGCGGGTCGTCGATCTGGAAAGCGGCACAGAGCTATTCGCTTCCAACGAAAACACAGCCGTGATGCCAGCCAGCAACATGAAGCTGGTCATCAGTTCGGCTGGCTTGGACCTTTTGGGCGCGGACTACGGGTTTAATACATACCTCGCACGCGACAACGACGACATCTGGATTATCGGCACGGGCGACCCAGCCGTCGGTGACAACGCGCTGGCCAAGCGCCGCGGCGACACGACGATGACGGTGTTCGACGATTGGGTCAACGCCCTCAAACAGAAGGGCATCAACCACATCGTGGGCGATCTGGTTTATTACGAAAGCGCATTCGACGCCTATAAATTCCACGAAACCTGGGACCATGATGACCTCGTCCATTGGTACGCCGCACCGGTTTCGGGATTGAACTTTAACGACAACTGCGTGGACATTACGATTGAACCGACGAACGACGGCCAACCGGTGTCATTTACTGTCACTCCGCCGTATGACGACCTGGTCGTGGTCAACGAGTGCGTCACTGGCAAGGACGAAAAACCCACGATCAACCGAATGCCCCACGCAAATGTGATCGTCATCGGTGGCGGGTGCGATAAGAAGAAAACGCTCAAGAGCAAACCGGTGACCGATCCGGGCGAGTTCTTCGCAGGCGCATTCCGAAGGCACCTGGCCAACAACGGCATCAGCGTGGACGGCGAAGTTCGATCGTCGCCGACGCCGCTTGAAATATATCCTTGCATGGGAAATACCGGTGGCGCTAAGCCAAATAAAGAACTCATCGCCACCCACACAACAACCATGCCGGAAGTCCTCTGGCGGATCAATAAGAGCAGCCAGAACCTATTCGCCGAGTGCATGTGCAAGTTGAGCGGGCAGGTCTACGACAAGAAACAGGGCAACGATCATCCCGGCTCATGGGCCGGCGGGGAGCGGGCGATTCGCGCGTTTCTCGCAAAGAACGGCATCGATGATTCAAAGCTCAAGGTAGCCGACGGGTCCGGCTTGAGTCGCGGCAACAACGTCACCGCCCGCCTCATCAGCGACATCCTGATCGCCATGCACAAGCACAAAGACTTTGAGGTCTTCCGAGCAAGCCTAGCCGAACCGGGCGAAACCGGAACGCTCGGCAGCCGCATGAAGAGTCTGAACGGAAACGTATTCGCCAAGACGGGATACATAAGAGGCGTCCGCGCACTAAGCGGCTACGTCCACACCCAAAACGACCGCTGGCTAGCATTCTCATTCATCTACAACAAAATCCCCGGCAGCGTCCAACCGTTCAACAAACTACAAAACGAAGCCTGCGAGCTGTTGTATAACTGGGATCCGGATAGACAAAAAGTCGAATCAACCACTGAGGACGAGGTATAATGTAGGACCGACGGATGCAACACTTCGGATAATGCATTGAAGTTTTGGACTTCGCAATCTCATTTGAATCATCAAGTTCTGCCATTGTAGTCTTTAGAGAATTCGACGTGAGTTACGACATAGATTTGTATTTTGGTCAGGGAGAATTTCCTGAAAAACAATATCAACGATTTCTGAGCCTTTGCCCCTGCGTTTGGCCGGGGCTGAAGATGATCCGTCACAAGAGAACCGAATTCGAATACAAATTCAGGCGAGAGAGTTACACACTTGAAGATCAACAAGACCTTGAAGATGAAAGTTTTGACTGGGAATTAGATGTCGTCATCTACATTGATTTGTACGCAACCGCGGATTTTGACGTGCTTGATGATCGAGTTAATGGTCGAAAGTGGTCTATCTCAATCGAAGACGTATCCGGTAATCCTGAACTCGCATACGCCATTCAACTGTTGATTCCCGTAATTGGATTCGCTTGCTTCACGAGTTGTGTACTTGAAGACATTCAGTGCGGATTGCCTGACTTGAATGACCGGTACTTTTGGGATTACGCAACCTACCTCACTCATACCAAACGAGTACTCGACCATTGGAATAACAACAAAGAGTATCCATCCGCCGTCAAGCACGGCTTGCTCGACGGCGATAACCAATTGGTGATTCCTCCTTGGCTGAAAAAGGAACTAGGCGACGCAACCTAACGACTTCAGACAAGCTATCCAGGGTCTGCTGTGCGTACCGTTTGAAGCTTATACAATTCCAAAAGAACGGTCCGCACAGCGGACCCTACGTGTTTAACATCTGTGCTACTGTTTTTTCGAGCATTTCTTCGCCGCCGAAATTCATTCCTAAATCTCTTAGCTTTTTGGTTTCGATCTGATGCTTTGGGGTTTTCTGCATTTGTTCGATCTTGCTTTGGCTTCCGGTCAGGTGTTTGGCGATCTCGGCTACTTTTTGTTCTGAGATGTACATGTCGTAGCAGTTGTATGCTTGGCCGGTGGTGCCTTCGGCTTTTAGCAGAATGCCTACGGCGCGGGCGACGTCGTGGGCGTGGACTTCTTTGCCTCCTCGACTGGATGAAATGTTCTCGCCTTGGGCGACTTTTTGCACGAGGTTGTACCACTTGCTTTGATTGGCTGGCGTGGCTAATCCGTAGATGCCTGTTGGGCGCAGCGAGCAGATGTTGTAGTTGTGGCCGAGTCCGTAGCTGTGGATGAATTTTTCGAGAGCGGCTTTGTGGGCGCCGTAATGGCTTTGCGGCCAGAGTGGGTGGGCTTCGTCTAGCGGGCGATCTTCTAGAATCACTTCATGCACCGCGCATGTCGAGATGAACACGAATCGTTCTGCGCCGGCAGCCCTTGCGGCTTCGATCAGTTGAATCGTCCCGACGATATTCTTCTCGCAGAATTCGACGAGGTCGCCCTCGCCCCCGCGAAACCCGCCACCGGGATGATGCAGCGCTGAATGCACCACCGCATCCACACCATCCACCAGTTTCTTGCAATCGGCAGCCGCACCCAACTCGCCATCAATCCACTCGCAACCGTCACTTCGCACACCCTCGCGCGAACTCGTTGGCCGACACCAGCACCTGCATGAGTGTCCCTCGTCGATCAAATGATTGACGATGTACCGCCCCAGAAATCCACTCGCCCCGGTCACTGCAATTCGCATCAGATGCCCTCAGTCTTTTGAGTCGTGCTCGATTATTTGCTTGCCCAATTCATGCGAATGATAGCACGCAGTCACCCATTCGTCCGCCACGCTGCTATTCTGCCGTGCGACGATTCTTCTATACGACATTGGCTTGAATGGTGGGCTGGCCTATACTTGGAAACATCGCCTGCCAAAAGTCGCACGCGAACATGTTTCATCGCGGAACCTTCATGGACGAACCAACTCAAGCATTCCAGCCGCCAACCTGGACCGACGGGCAAGGCCGATCATGGCAGATCGATGCCGACCCCAATGCAATCGTCCTGTCACCCGCCGACGCACAGGTTGAAACCGAATCGATCGAAATCCCCCAATCCGAATGGCGACAGACGATCACGTTTGCCCCGTCCGGTTCGCGGGTGGTCATTCACTTTGATACCGGACATCAGGAAATCGGATTCATGGTTCCGATGGAGGAGGCTAAGTCACTCTTTGCGGCGATGAAACAACGCGACGCTTTGGGCGCATCTGCCCCACCGGTGCATTCAACTTTGGAACATGCCGCGCCAGCCGCCACATCGCAAACCCGTTCAAAGCGCGCCACCCCTGCGTGGCCGAAGATGACGGCGCTGCCCATCGTTGCAATCGGCTTGGCGTCGTTTTCGTTCGTGCCGATCGTCGGGTTTTTGATTGGAGCGGCTGCGATCGTGCTGGCGGTGATGGTCAAACGAAAGTCGCGCGACAACCCAGCCCACCTGCACGTGCGCACCATCGCGACGATCAGCATATACATCGCGGTGGTTGGTTTGCTCATCTCGGCGATTGCCACTTACGCGATGTTCAACCGCCCGCCGAATCTGTCGTTCCTCAAAGCTGAAGCCTACCGCGAACTCGAATGGAACGTGGGGGCGGTCATTGCGGCGATCGTTATGATTATCATCGCGCTCAGTTTTCACGAAGCCGCCCACGCGATTACCGCATGGTGGTGTGGTGACGGCTACGCCAAATCGCTGGGCCGGGTGACGCTCAACCCCATGTCGCACATCGATCCGTTCGGAACCGTTCTGCTGCCGATCGTGCTGGCATACGCTGGGCTACCGGTGTTCGGATACGCCCGTCCCGTCCCCGTGCAACTGGGCAACGTCCCCAACTATCGCCGATCGCAAATTCTCGTCGCGGCGGCTGGCCCGTTTTCAAATATTCTGCAAGCCGCCTGTTGCCTCGGGCTGATGACGCTGATCGGCGCGTTGCTTTCGCTGGTTCCGGGCGTTGAAGTGTTCCATCTCTGCGACTTTCAGCCCTTCGTAGAGGTTCGCGGGATTGCCGGCGCCAAGGTCATCGGCGGGCTGGCACTGATGCTCAAACTAGGTTTCTTGGGCAATCTGTTTCTCGCTTTCTTCAACATGATCCCCCTTCCCCCGCTCGATGGATCATGGATCGCCGAACATATGCTTCCCAATTCGATGGGCCGGTTTTACGCGGCGATTCGACCGTATGGGATGTTCATTTTCCTGGCGATGATTTACGGTTTCCCGGATCTGATCTTTTACTTTCTGATTCCAGCGATCGAAATCGTCGGTTGGGCACGCGAACTGATATTCAGGGTTTCGGGATTTTAGGACGGTATTGTTTCCAGATACGTAGTTTCTGTTCGCCACGTGTAGGGTGGGCCGTGCCCACCTCCGTTTAAAAGTCAAACAGATTGGTGGGCACGGCCCACCCTACTCAGCGAACGTGGTATGGATGAACAACCAGAACTGAAGCGACATTGAGCATAACAGGAGAGGTTTGGTAGCCGAATACCAAGGCGGCGCCGAATTGGGATTGGGGTTGAGAGATATGAGCATTCGATTTGGTAGGGGCGATTTTAGGGTCGTCATTGCGTTAGGGCTCTTTCTGGCAGGTGGTTGTCAGGCTCCACCACCGACACCGGTTTGCACGACCAATTGCGACGACGCCGAAGTCGAACCGAACAACACGTTTGCCGTGGCGACGAACATGTCACTGACCGATGGTGCCCGAATCATCAGTGGGGCGATCGATCGTCGCGGGGATATCGACGTTTTTGATCTCGGGCCGATGAGTGTGGGCGATGTCGTTCATGTTCGCGTGTCCGACCTATCCGGTTCGCTTCAGCCGGCATTTGCAATCTACAATCAGGTCAACGAGTTGATCAATGAGGACACGCTTTCGAGCTTGCCGTCGCGCTCGGGCATCGTCGAGATCGACCACGTCGTGCGGGCTGACTCCGATCCGTTTTATTTGGCGACGTCGCACAACGTTGCCGGTTTCACATCCGGTCAATACGAGTTGGATGTCTCCGTTGAACGGGCGGCAGCCACGCCTGAACCGTCAGAGCAAATCCTATACCTGAATTTCAGCGGTGGCGAAGTTGACGACCCGGTGTTTGGCCGCTTTGACGTTGGCCCGTTTGACGCCGGCGACATCGACCCCATTTACGAAGGGCAGACCGAATTCATGATTCAGGCCATCCGGGCGACGACGGAGCAGAACTACGAACGATTCAACGTAACCATTCTCGACAGCATCAACGACGGACCAATGCCGGTAGACGCTTCAGAAATTGTATTCGGTGGGTTCAACGATCTGGCATTTGGTGCGGCTCAAGACGTCGATCTGTACAACCAGAACCACACCGATACGGCGATCATCTTCACCGAATCGTTCGAGGTCGATCTATTCGGTCAGCCGCCATCGCCCGCAAGCATGTCCGTCGCCATCGCCAACGTCACCGCCCATGAAGCCGGTCACCTCCTCGGCCTACACCACGTCCGCGACGCCGACGCCATCATGGACGAAGCATCGCCATCGTTCACCCTACTAGCCGACCAAGAATTCATCTCAGCCCCCCTATCAACATCGATCTTCCCACTAGGCAACCACAACTCGGCCGCACTGCTGGAAGTGATCGTGGGATTGCATCCAAGTCCAATAGCAAAAACACAACAAACCATAGAGCCACCGCCTGAATTGATGCCCGAAAAAAACCGAGCGAAATGTTTGAATTGCGTTCGACGAAATGCGTTGATCAATGGTGCAAATGGTTTGGGAACTCAATGACCTCGCGGTCCCGTGACGCTCAGAAAATAGTACGGTCCTGAATTCACTTGTCGTTGACTATAGGCATCCGAATTGGCGAGGTGCCGTCGTCATTCCCATGCATGCGGGAATGACGGGAAAAGTGGCAGAAAAATAGGTGACTGCGGGGCTGTTGAAAAACTCCTTGCGCACCGGGAAGCGGAGCGCAACGAACGTTCTGGTGCGGCGTAATCCGCATTGCGTCACCGGAATGATGGCGAGCTATCGGCTATTTCAACAGCCCCACAGCTACTATTTTCTTCTACTCATTACAGAATTCTGCTGCCCCCCTCGGCCTGAACGATAGCGGCTCGGCGGTTACAGGGTGAGCCAAAAACACCCCACCGCAATAGCGGCTAGTCCGCTTGTGTAGAAGAGATACTTTGAGCCTCGTTCGTTGGTTCCGCCGATACGCCCTGCTATTCGTCCTACCGTCCAACTGAAGACGGTCATGCCGGCGATTGAACCGATGCCGAATGCTATGACGTAGGTGACGGCGGCCCATCGTGTTGGGAGTGCTAGTGCTGGCAGCACGCCGATCAGGTGCGACGTGCCGGCGAAACCGTGGAGCAGGCCGATGCCCAGCGCCCGATGTTCGTGCTTGTGTTCGACTTGGTCATGTTCGTGTACGCCATCTCCGTGGACGTGGATGTGGGCATGAACCTCGCCGTCGTGTTCGTGGACGTGACTGTGGATTTTCACCGACATGGCTTTGCGAATGGCCCACAACCCGACGGCGATCAACACGATGCCGACGATCCGCTCGCTCCACGATGACAACCAATCCAGCGGCAACGCATCGCGCATAATGATCGCAGCCAGGGCCAAAATCCACACCCCGCCGGAATGCCCGATTCCCCAGAACAAGCCGGTGCGGACAGGCGTGCGCTTTTGATCGACCGCGAGGGGGGCAACGGCGGCTAAGTGGTCCGGACCGGCAAAGACATGCGCCGCCCCGGCTGCCAGCCCGGTCAAAATCGTTATCAGTGTCGTGATCATCAAAATTCAATCATGCAATCGATGTGCCAAACGCGGGACGCCTGACGTTAAATGATTGATGGATTGTATCAGCGTGAGCGCAATCGTACAGGCGGATGATGATGGTGGCTGAGCGACCCCCATTTCCGTCATACCCGCGCACGCGGGAATCCAGAATTGGAGGAGAGGGCCGCACTTTTTCTTACCGCATGTGGTCGCGATGGATGTTCTATGGCTCGTCGCTTCCTTGGATGGGTGATGCATGCGTCTGGATTCCCGCGTGCGCGGGAATGACGGCGCGGGGACGTGTCAGCAAATGGATCTTTAATTCGGTTCGACTAGATCGGTCCGCACAGCGGACCCTACGGGGATTTCATTCATTTGGTCGTTGATCAGCGAGCGTACGCGGTGTTGGGTTTGTTCGATGCTTTCGGATGGGACCAGGGTCATTCCCAGTCCGGCTTGCTGCACGTCTCGGTAGGCTTGGGCTTTGGTTTCGAAATAGTCCATCTCGTGTTCGGGTTTGCGATGCTCGGCTTCGATGGGGTCTGCTGCTAACAAAATCGCAACGTCGGGCTTGGGAACAAGTCGAACCAGCAACCGCGCGAACCATCCCGTTGGGTTGGCGAGGCAAACGAGCTTGTCGTAGATGTAGCGATCGCACAGCACGACATCGTACCGCTGCAATCGCAGTGCCATTAACACGCACGAACACACGAAGCAGTCGATCGGATAAACGACGTAGCGACGGAGCCGAACGCCAACGGTGTTGCGGTCTTCGTCGAACGATCGCCCGCCCGGATACGTTCTGATTCGACTTGGCGGTGTGCATGGCGCAGGGGCTGCAATACGTTTGCGCGCAGCCCGGCGCTCTTTGAGCAATGCGTACATTCCCGTCATCGAGCAATACAACGTCACCAGCACCTTCACGCTCGCCCCCTGCTTGCGCAAGAAGGCGGCGGCCTGCGCGAGTTGCGTAGACTTACCTGCACCATCGATACCGGAGAACGTGACTATCAACATGACGACTTTGGTTTCCTGGCCTGCACCAACAGGGTCTTGCTCAGATAGCGAACCGGCGAAAGGGCCTCCAACAAATGCAGCCCTTTCGAGACTGGCGGTAGAATGCGTGACAACGTCGAAGTTCCATCAAGACCCATGCCCTGCATGCGCACGTCGCTCCACGCAGCGAAGAGTTTGCTCGCTTCGGGCGGTGATACGAACGTGTGCGGGTGCGTTTCACGGCGTGATCGAAATGCACTGACGAGCATCTGGCAGGTCACACCGCGCATCATGTTTCGCATTTCGATAATCAACTGACCGCCCGGTCGCAGGACACGGCGAATTTCGGCGATGATCTGGGGCCAGGTCGATTTGGGAAGCAGGTGCGTCAAACGTAGGCAGGTGAAGATATCAACGCAGTTATCCGGCAACGGCAGTCGATAAGCATCACCCATCGAAAGATTCAGCTCCGCGCCCGATTCCTCCGACTCATCGGCACAGACGCCCAGCATGCCGGCTGCAATATCGACGCCGATCATGCGGTGGGTGTAACCGCGCTGTCGAAGATGGAGCAGAAATTTTCCAGTCCCCACCGGCATGTCAACGTGAACGGAATCGCGCCGCGGTTGATCCATGACGGACTCGATCGTTCGGTACGAATTCGCAAAGTAGTACCGCGTGGCATCGTTGACCGCGCGATCGGTGTCGTAATGCTTGGCTTTATCGTCGTAGGTCTTAACGAGGCGATGCTTCAAATCTTCAAGCGAACGATCACCGGGAAGGTCCGGAATCTCGGCTTGTGCATCGGGTTCAATTTGAGTTGACGGTTCGTTTTTCGATAGCGTCGGCACGGGTCTGATTCCTTTCAGATCGACGGGCTATGATTTGTCCGTGGAACTGTCCTTAGTATCCCCGTGATATATCGGATGAACCGACACCGCCCCCCACTTACGCCATCCGCACAGCGTTTCAATCAGCCGAAACAACGCTGCCAATGGGATAGCGGCGGGTCAGCAGGCGATCCAGGGCTTTGCGGCAATAGACGCGATCAATCGGTCGAGCCGTCTTGCAGCGGCTTGCCAGGTATTGCAGGCAGGTCATCGTGGCGAGAATGTCAATCGCGAGTTGATCGTAGCTGTTGACGCCATCTGGATACCGCGCTTGCACAAACGAATGCCATACGGCGTTGGCGGCGTCGCGCCTGGGATCCATCCAGAGATTCGCCGCGAAGACGGCTACATCGCTTAATGGCCAACTGATGCGCGGAGCCGTCCACCAATCGATTACGGAGAACGAGTCGCCATCGATTAGAACGTTATCAGGTTTGAAATCGCCATGCACAAAACCTGCAGGCACGTCCGACGAAAAATGCGCGACCACGCGCGAGAGGTCATACCGATCTGACCATTGTCGGGCGGCTTTACAACCAGTCAGCATCATTCGATACGCCGACTCTGACGCTAGTGCGATTCGCGTTTCAATCAATCGGTCTGCACGAACGTGTAGATGCCCGCCCTCCGTACGATACACTTCGCCACCAATGAGCGTGTCAAGCTCGGTCACATCAATGTTGCCGATACCGCTATATTCACAGTGCCAACGGGCTACCGCCTGAATCGCGTTGTGCAGTTGCGGGGCGCCTTGATTAAGTAGTTGCCCGACCGGAACGCCTTCGACCCCTTCAATAATCAGGGCGTTTTCTTGCGGCCAATGGTCGATGAGTTTCGGGACCGAGCGCCCCAATTGCGGATAGTGCGACCGCCACCAGTGCATGTGACGGATGGACTGCTCGAGAGCGCGGGGGTCTGCATCAGGACACCACTTGATCCAGAACGATGTCGGCTGCCCCTCGTCGGAAACCTGACCGCGCACCATGTAACCGCCTGCCCCAGAGCGCACGCGCCGATCCAGCACAATGTCGGCGCCGGGATCGATGCCTGGCCAATACGCCGCGCGTTTGGATTCCAGCAGCGCCAACCAACGTCGCCGCTGAATCTGCTTCAGCAGCGCCGTGGCTTTCACATCGCGGGCCAATCTCAATGTCGATTGCAAGAGTTCCACGTATTCTGATTATCGGACACTGCGGATTTGAAATGCAGGACGAATCGGTCGGCGCGATCTATTCGCAAAAATGAGTGTGTAGACGTGTTGCGGGTCCGAAAATAACCCATCCTCGGAACCGCTCAAACCCCTTATTTTCGGGCTTAGAATCAATGTCCGAAAACCAGTGATTGCTGCGGGCGATAACTTATTGACCCATGCCACACTGCCGAATTCTACATCAGCGTCGACCTGTTTTTTCCGGACGCAATCGCACCGCAATAGCGTTGGGGAGTTCTGCAGCATATGTGGCCCATCAAGACATGCATCTTTTTCGCCGGGTTCATCAGTTCGTGCGGATTCTCTCTCGTCTTCCCGATCCTCGGCATCATCACCTACATGATGATTTACCAGCTCAACCCCGACGACACGTGGTGGGGCAAACCCCTTGAAGACATGGACATTCGGCTGTCGCTGACGGCTGCCATCTGCATGATCCTCGGTATGTTGCTCAGTTCGGCGCGCGTACCAAAGTCGCGGCAGGTCGTCGGCGATTGGCTCCTGGTGTTAATCACATTCACGATCGTCGTGCTGAGCAGTCTCTGGATCGGAACGGGCACCACTGAATATGGCGACATGCTCGCCGACAAGATGGTCAAGATGACGATCTTCTTGTTCTGTCTGGTGCGCATGGGCGGAACCACGCGCAACTTTCGAATGGTGCTGTGGACATTTGCAATCGGCACCCTCTACATTGGCTACGAAGCATACAACGCCAATTCATCCGACTTCGCTGACGGACGGCTTAACTTTATCGGTGGGCCTGATTTTCGTGAATCATCGGGCCTCGCAGTTCATATGGCCGCCATGCTACCCCTTCTTGGCGTCCTGTTCCTGTCTGCAAAGAAATGGCGATGGAAAGCGCTATTGATTGTGGCGGGCGTATTGGCAATGAATACGATCATTCAATGCCGAACGCGTTCCGCATTTGTCGGTCTGATCATCGGTGCGATCATCGCGATTCTGCTGCTGCCTCGAAAACGCCGGCTTAAAGTCGGTATCTCGATTGTGGCCATGTCGTTTGGCATGTATGCCCTCGCCGACGAACACTTTTGGAACCGCATGAATACGATCGTCGGACATGAAACCTACGCCGAAGAGGGAGCCATCCAGGCTCGCATCGAACTTTGGGGTGCGGGTTGGCGCATGTTCCTTGACCATCCATTTGGCGTTGGCATCGGCCAATTCAAACAAGCCGTCGAGCAATACAACACCGGTGCAGAAATGTACGCGTTCACGATCCCGCGCCGCGTGACCCACAACAGCTATCTGCTTTGTATGACGGAACTGGGCATCCAGGGCATCAGCGTTCTCTTTGCATTGTTTGCGCTGACGTTTTGGAAATTGAGAATGTGTTGGCACTGGTCACGCATCGAGAGCGACTCGTCTCCTATTAGACTTTATGCCTACGGGAGTTTGGTTTCGATCGTGATCTACTCGGTGGCAGCCGCTTTTACCGACCGTTTGTATACGGAATCCTTCTGGTGGGTGCTCGCCCTGCCGGTGTGCCTCGAGCGTGCTGCGGCCCGACGATATGCCGAACATTTTGTCGCGAATGACGATGCGGAAGTCGAACAACCAGAACCCATCGATTCGTTGGAAGATGACGACGCGGATGATATGCCACGCGAAAACTGTTGGACACCGATTCCCAAACGATCGCTGCACGGATCCATTCGCCATTTGCACCCGCTGCACGACGCGCCCTATCGTGACCGGAGCGCAACGGTAAGAGTGTCCAATTCATCATTTTCGGAAATGACAAAAAGACCGACCCGCCAGAAAAAACGCGTTGACGAGAATCTGTTTGCGGGCAACGCACCAACCCCAGTGACACGTCACGGCGAATCCACCGACACGATGAGCGCGGCGATCGAATCGCTACTCGGGAACGGTGCCGGTAAGACGCGTCTGTTCGATCTGGAAGAGGGCGTGGGTCATTGGGCGGCTCGAGCGGATGCAGTCACCGTCAGCTATCAAGGCCAACTGAGCAGTGGCGTGGTATTCGACTCGGCACACCATGAACGCATCGAACTCAAATCAATCATGCCCGAACTGTCCCAAGGCATCCGAACCATGCGAGAAGCGGGCCGGCGACGAATCGTCATCCCGGCAAACGACAAGGGCCAAGAAACGATGATCTTCGACGTGACGCTGCTTAAAGTTCACGATTAACGCCGATCGACTCAAGTTAGCTTCCTCTAGTGAGTTGTGCTGAACTGAAGAGATGAAACTCTTCATTGGGGATTTGATGACCGTACGAAGAACTGCACCTATACGCTGACCATTTTCTGAGGCAGTCCGTACGGTTCCTGCTTTAGGCGTATGGGCCGCCAAGAGAACATCGATAATGATGCGTTCTTCCCAGCGTCAACGCAAATACTATTACGCTTCGTTGTCTCCAACAATTGCTCCTCATCCCGAATTGCGAATACCGGTAGCGTCTCTATATAATTCTACAATCGATTCAAAGCCTGGCATCGGGATAATGGGCTTGCTTCTCGCCGAGTCAATGCAGCTCCGACTTATCCAGAAAGTTTGATTCTAATCTCTTCGCAAACTCCAAGGCAGTTTGAGCTGGGGCGAGCAAACCCGCTATTGTGATAGCGGTTTGACGCTCGCACGAAGCCACTGTAGCCTTGCGATCATCGATATCGATCCTAAGTATCTACGAATCCTTGGAATAGCAATTGAGTTATCTTGTGGCCGGCGCAAGTCATTTCGCAGAGCAGAAACTTTAACTCTTGTTGCTACCGATACATAAGTTGCGCAGAGTCAATTGAATGTCCCAACGGAGATAATGTCCATGTGTAAGAATACGAGGTATCTGTGTTTGCTCGTGCTATCGATCGCAACGATTCCCACTCTGGCTGATGAGCTGATCCTAAAGGACGGCCGAGTTATCAATGGTGAGGCCGAAAGGGAAAACGACATTTGGACCATCGTCACAAAGGATGGCGAAACAAAGACATTCAAGAAATCAGAGGTTAAACGCCATATCTTCGAGTCACGAGTTTCTCCATTGGAGGCGGTGGCTATGATGAAAGAATTCGTCGAATTGGTCGAGCCGGTACTCTTTGCCCCTGAGCCTCAGCAAAATATTTGGTCTCGGGCGATCACAGAGCATGCCGGCAGATACAGTTACCGATCAAGAAACAGCGCAGTTTTTCGTAGGGATCGAGCACGCGTCAAGACGGGACAATATCAGTTCGACCACACCCAGGGCGGAAGGGTTTCCAATTCGCGGTCCGATGCCATCTCAAGAGAACGGACCGAATCGAAAACCTTGCGCGACAAGGGAATCGATGCCGTCTTCGTTGACGACTGGGCTCGATACGTTGCGTACTTCGAGCGTCTTGATGAGGACTTGCTTTATGAAGAGTTGACCTCGCGCCGGAAGTATTCTGGTTCACTCGCCGAATTTGCAATTTGGCCTCCGAAAGGCTACGAGCAACAGGCTGAAGCTCTGAAGAAAGCGCTCGATGCAGTAGGCGAGTCGATCGAAATGGCCAAGACAACACAGCAACTGGTCCAGGTCATCCCGATCAACCAGCGAAAGCTAAAGGAAGCTGTTACAAAGGCAAGAACGCGGGTAGCACGGGCTGAATCGAAGGTGGATGCGGCTGACAGCAACCAGAAGAAGTACCGGCAAAAGAGTTTGGGGAAAGCCGAAGGGGCGTTGAACAGAGCCATTGGAAAACTGGAGAACGATACTCCGAAGGCCACACGTAATGCCGAAAGAAAAATCAACGACTTTGCCCGTCGCCGCGAAGTTGCGATTGGTTCCGTTGTTCGCGCAGCGGAAGAGATCGGGGCTGTCTATTCCGAACAACCTGCGGGCGATTTGGATGTCCCAGAGGCGGAGTCCTTCACGCTTGCTCAAGCAATTGAAAAAGGCATGCGTCAGATTGAGAGTCATCGCGCACACTGCAAAGACTTGGCACCTTTAGGACGCGATACGCTAAGGTCGAAAACCCGCGGCAATATCCGGGAAATTTTCACCGGGCGAACATTCGTCATGCGACTCTTCGTCAAGACCAATGGCCGATTACCAGAGGGAGGATACCATCTGATAGCTGAGGATCGCGCGGAAGGCCAGGGCGACTCGCGCATAAAATCGACACTCCATTTTGATGACAGCTTTCTCAGCGAATTGGCCATGTGCAAAACAGATTCGGGAGTTACGATTGAAGCCAGCGTCCAAGATGTAACCTTTGAGCCCTCTTTTGAGGACTTAGAATCCACAGCAATCGACCCGATTTTCGTCGTCAAGGGAACTGTCGTTGCGATTTCATCGGGGTGCGGGTAATAACGAACGCCCCTCAAGACTCAAACAGTCATCGAAAATGCATCCGTGATTCGCATCTGCATTGCGTTGGAGGCGTTCACGGGGTTTGGCGCAGGTTAGGCGGTCGCCGAACCAAATTCACGTCGCAAGCCAAAGCGGCGCTATAGCGTTCAATTAAACCAAACCCCAGTGAGATACGCGTCGTCTGTCCCGTCCGAAAATGACCGCCTCCTTGTACGCCGTAGAGCGATTTTCTCCGATCCTTCCGCGTTTTTGCCGAATCAGTTATAGGAACTTCGCGGAGCTTTCGTGCGCGCTTTGCGGTGAGGAGATGACTTGCTCGGACAGATCACCACATTCCTTTGGCCGCTTAAAACCTGCCTGTTTTTCGTGGCGTTTGTGTGCGCGTGCGGATTGTCGCTCGTGTTTCCAATCGTCGGCATCGTCAATTACATGCTGGTTTATCAATTGCACCCGGGCAAGATGTGGTGGGGGCAACCGCTTGAAGACTTAGGGATTCGCTATTCGATGACGGCTGCCTTGTGTCTGATTTTGGGCATGCTGCTCAGCGGTGGTCGGGTACCGAAATCGCGAACACTCTTGGGTTCATGGCTGCTGCTCGTGCTGTGCTTTACCGGTATCGTTTTGTGGAGTTTCGCCCTTAATCCCGGCCCCACCGACTACGGTGCCATCCTCGCCGACAAGATGGTCAAGATGGCCATCTTCCTGATCTGCCTCGTTCGCATGGGCTCGGTCAGAGGCAATTTCAAGATACTCCTTTGGACCTTCGTTGCCGGTACGATCGTCATTGGATACGACGCGCTCGGCGCACCGCAGGACGACTTTGCCGACGGACGGTTAAACTTCGTCGGCGGTCCGGATTTTCGCGAATCATCCGGCTTGGCAGTTCACATGGCCGCCATGGTTCCGTTGATCGGCGTCGTATTTATGATCACCAAAGCGAAACAGTGGCGGGTAGTCGCCGCCATCAGCGGAATCCTCGCCATCAACACAATCGTTTTGTGTCGCACTCGGTCCGCATTCGTCGGACTTCTCGTTGGAGGATGTATCGCCTTACTGATGGTTCCAAAGGGTTGGAGGTTGAAGATTTATGCATCGCTGATCGTGGTTTGCATCGGCGCGATGTCGCTGTCTGACCATCACTTCTGGGAACGCATGACGACGATTCTGCACCCTGCGGACTACGCGTCGGACGGAGCCATCCAATCGCGCATCGAACTTTGGACGGTTGCCCGCGAGATGTTTTTTGAACACCCCTTCGGCGTCGGCGTGGGACGCTTTAAGGACTATGCACACCTCTACAACACCGGTGATTATCTTTACGCCTTCGAAGAACCTGGGCGTGTTGCCCATAACAGCTACCTGTTGTGCGTGACCGAACTGGGCATTCAAGGATTCACCGTGTTCATCCTGATCGTCTGCGTCGTCTTGCATCGATTGCGCAGGTGCTTCCGCGTCGCAGCAGAATCTGAAGATCCGCACTCTGCACGATTGCTTGCGTACGGCTGCTTCCTCTCGGTTGTGATCTATCTGACGTCGGCGGCTTTTACCGATCGGTTGTATACCGAATCGTTCTGGTGGGTGTTGGCCCTTCCCATCTGCCTCGATCGAGCGTTGTCGTTTGAAACGGCTGAACAGGAAGAAACCGATTGGGAAATGAATCCAGCGTGGAACCCCTTGTATGACGATGAGCCACAATACATCCCAGCCACAGATTCTCCACGTTGTGCATTCACTTGAACCGGGCGGAACCGAGCGGATGCTGTGCCGCTTGGTCGAGGCGCTTGGCGAGACTGATGCGAACGATCCGGACGGCGCCAAACACACTATCTGTAGCCTGCGCGATCCGCGCCCGTTTGAAGGTACCCTTGGCGACGGACTGAGCGTGTTCTCGCTTTCAGCCCGCAACCGCGATCGCTTCCTGTACCGGCGGTTGGCTGCTGCGATTCGTGAGCGCAACATCAACATTGTTCACGCCCGCAACTGGGGCACCTGGACCGATGCGGGGCTGGCATGTCAATCGGTTGGCGGTGTGCAACTCGTTCTCGGATTCCACGGATTGCAAAACGGCAAAGCCTTTACCGCCCTTCAGCGCGTGCGGGCCAAACTCCTGCATCTCAGTTCGCTACCAACAACGGCTGTCTCGAATGCAGCCCGCGACGTTTTGGTCAATTCGCTGGGCTTCGATGCCTCGAACATCAAAGTCATTCCCAATGGGGTTGACGGAGTGAGGTTCTCGCAGCGCACGGATGAATCAAGACATATCGCTCGAGATAAGCTTTCATTGCCGAACGGAACATTCGTCATCGGTTCCGTTGCCAATTTCTTTGAGCGCGTTAAAGGTTTGGATGTATTGATCGACGCGTTTGCCAAGGTGGCGACTCAACACGCAAACACGCACTTGGTATTGGTGGGTTACGGACCGCTGGAGAAAGAGTTGCGGTCGCAAGTGGGTCGCTTGAAACTCGACGAACGCATCACGTTTGCAGGTAGAGTCGAATGCGTCGAAGAGGTGCTTCCGGCATTTGACATCTTCGCGTGTCCGAGTCGATCTGAAGGCCTGAGCAATGCAGTTCTAGAAGCGATGGCCACCGGTTTGCCTTGCGTTGTCACGGACGTATCCGATCATCGCAGCATGTTTGGACCGATCGATTCCGAATTGATCGTCCCGCCCGAGGATGCCATGCAGTTGGCCCATGCGATGACGCGACTCATCGACAATGCCAACCTGCGAAGCGCTGCCGGAACAGCCGCGCGTAAGTTGATTGAAGAACGCTATTCGTTTGATGCCTGTGCGGAAGCCTACAAGAAAATGTATGCACGTCTGATCAGAATCGGTTTCAATCGACGTCAACATTGGACAGATGATTCGACGTCGCAGCAACGTGCCCTTGCCCACTAGTGTAGGCCCATGCGTCATCTTGCGCGTTGGGTCCTCTGTCATTCCCGCGAAAGCGGAAATCCAAGCCCCGCGCGTTACACATCGCTCGTTCTAGACTCCCGCATGCGCGGGAGTGACGAACCACTAGTCGCTGCCTTCGGTTGAACCACCACAAAATCAAATGCGAAATGTCGCACGACATCCTGCATGCGCTGCCCCATTGGCCAGCGCGCGATTCGCTTCATCAACGCGCTCTTTGCATACTTTTGCCCGCTGACGTTGAGGCCATGCTTGCGGGCATGCCGGCTGATCATCGATGTGGAATAGTATGTGTGGTTCGACACCGGAAACCGATAGCGACGTCGAAAGACCTTCTCAGCCACCAGTTTTCGAAAACGCACGGGCAAGAGGGAAATCAGCGGAAGTTTGTAAAGAGCGTCGCGGCGAACCATGCGAAACGCCGTTCCGGTATAGACCACCGCAATTCCAGTTGGCGTAAGTACGCGGGCCATCTCAGCAAAAAACAGATCCAGGTCTTCGACGATTTCAAGAACGCCGAGCGAGATTACCACATCGAAGCTTTGTGACTGGATCGGCCAAGGTGCCAAGGCGTTGAAGCGTGTAAAACGAATGCTTGCGTCACTGCACTTGCCGTTTGAGTCAACATCGCAAATCGCATTGGCCAGTTCGTCATAGTTATGATCGAACATGTCAGCCCCCACGCACCGTGCTCCGTTGGCGTACATCGCGCAAATATCACCACCATGCGCCGCGCCAACATCCAGCACACGAAGCCCCCTCAAACTGCCAACGCGAGACTCAATTTCCTTCGCCAATCGAAGCCCACGATTGTACCGGCTCACGCGCCAGTTTCTGGCTTTCTCGTGCGGGGCGTTTCGATCGATCACCTCGTTGTATCGCTCGCGGATTTGCTGCGTATCCAGCTGTACATCCATCAGGCCGCACCTCCACCCGTTGCCGATTGAGAACCGATGCGTTGGCGCGTGAGTTCTTTAAGTTGTGACCACCGCTGATCGCCCAGCAACCGCTGACAGATTCGCTTCATGCCCTGGGCCATCTGCTCTTTGGCAATCATCGTGGTTGCCGGTCGTCGAAAACCGATCATCACCGTGGCTTGTTTGGATTGCGACTTGGCCAGTCGTGACTTATACGGCTCGTCGCCTCGCAGAAAATCGAACCGCTTCATCGATTCTTTGATTGCTTGCTCAATGCTGGTTGTCATCAGCACCATGCCCGCGTTGAGTACCGACGAATCCGGGTCGCGACCGATTTGATAGAAACTCGCCACCGCACCAAAGTGAAACGCAAGCAGCACGCCCTCTGTCCGCTCGTCAACCACAAGCGAATATGTCCGCATCCAGTTATGTCTAGCCGCCTGTTGGCAGAACTGGCTCAGAAACGTTCGCATCTGTGGATCGGCAAAGTTGCTTTTGACGCCAACGGTATTCCACCGTTTGGCGTGAAGTCGGCAAAAGTCTTCCAAGGTTGCCTCGAGTCCACTTTGCCCATCGCTGACGCGGATTTCTGCACCCGATGCGGCGAGTTTGCGATGACTCCGCCTTACTGCCGACCGTCTCTTGGGCGAGAGGGTGGCTAGGTATTCGTCAAACGTATTCGGTAATTTGATATACGGAAGCGTTTGAATCTCGCGATCAACCGTTCGGAACTGGCTTTGATGAGCCCACGCCTTCAGTTCCACATGGGTTCGCGAACCGCACGCGATGCCATCGAGCAGCAATCCGTCATAGTCGTCATTGGGTTGCGAGAGAAAACTGAAGAATGCGTCAGCAACATCATCGCGCAGATTAGGATCACAGAGCATATCCAGATGGTCGCCCTTGACCCGATCGCTTCCGAGAAACTCTGCCCATTGCGCACCGTTGGACTGCCCAACGCAGAGCGGTAAGAGTCCAACCGTTCTGCCGCCATCGTTCGCAACCAACACCATCGGTTTGGTTTTGCGCCCGACAGCATCGAACCAGGAGGCGCACCATTCGTATGTCGAGAAAATCGAAGGCGATGGTTGGAGATACACAGCATCCGCCCACGCCTGTTTCAGCCGTGGGTCGGAAAAATCGCCGTAGGTGGTGACGTTTAGATCCACCCGTGCTGTCTCCGGCGACGTTTGTCCAAAAGTCCGCTGACTTCGAGCATGAAGCGCATGCGTGTGTGCCCCACCCCGATGCACACCCGAGGAAGTGCAAACTTTGGCGTTGTAGAATTGCAGAAACCGGCTTCTGTCGTCACGGCGTATTTGAAACCTGACTCGCAAAGCACGTCGGCATCATTCGCATCGAAATCGGTCGGGCCGCCATTCGGATAGGCGAAACCGGTCGGTTCAATTTTCAGATGATCGCGAATGTCGTCATAACACTTCGCCACTTGGTGTGTTCGAGTTGTTCTTGTCTGCCGCGCTAGGATCGCGTGGTCCACCGTGTGACCACCGATCTCGTGCCCTTCGTCCGCGAGCGTTCGCAACTGTAGCCACGACAACGGTTTGAGCGCGTGGACCGCTTCCTGCGGAGCGTTGGTGAGGACTTGGCCATCCACCCGCGACAAGATGCGTTGCAGCGTTTCAATGCTCAGCGATTTGTGCGCATTGGGTTTACGACAGATCTCGTCAAGGGCTGGTGACGATGCGTTCTTCTGCATCTTTGGATATGCCCGCAACAGTTGAACGATCTCAGCCGCCGGAATTCTTCGCGACGTGACCAGTCCGGTCGAAACATAAAACGTCGCCGAAATGCCCAACTCTTTCAGAACGGGTCGGGCGTATGCGAATGTACATGCGGGTACATCGTCGAACGTGATCGCAATGCCCGCCCCAGACGACTTGCCTCGCGGTTTGGAATCTTTGAAATAGTCCGCGAGTCGCACCGTCTGCGCGAAGGCCTGAACAATTTGCATCTGCTCGCGAAACTGACTCTGGGTTACGAAATATTCCGGCACCCACGATGCGTCTGCGAGTTCATCGGCGATCACACCGTGATAGCAGATGATGCGTAGCGCTTGCCGCGATCGAAACAGGCTTCGCAGAATTCCGCGACTGGGCGAAATTTTTGGCGAAGGGCTCGTGCGTGAACTGGCAACTGCAGGCGCGTCCGATTGGTTTTGAAACGATTGAACGGCCATCCGTGGCACTCCACTGAATTGAATATGAATGCGCGCCGCGCGTCTGTGCGCAATTCAGCCTTGCTTGCGAGCGCAACTGATCGACAATCCGCAATACCAATCAACACTGCACTGCGGATCAAACCGTTCGAAATGCTTTCGATAATCGGTCAACGTATTCTGCCAGATGTTGTCGGATGGTTTCCGACCCGAGCAATCCGTGGCGATGATCAGAATAAATCGCCCGCCCGGTTTGAGATAGCGCATCAGGTTGCTAGTCAGGCCCAATGCTGTTTCACCAGCAAGGTCGTAATGATAAAGACTGCAACCGCGCGTGATGACAATGTCAAAACTACCTTCGTTAAATGGCAGGTCGGTGGTGGCGTCGGCATGAACGTAGCTGCGTTTCGGATATTTTTTCTGCGCGAATTCGATGCCAGACGCGTTGATGTCCAAACCGACGCAGTCATATCCCATGCGACAAAATAGATTCGTATGGAACCCGCTGCCACATGCCACCTCGAGCATGCGTAGGCCACGCGGCAAGTCGAACCGCTTCACCAGATGTTTGCGGTGCCATAGCCACTCGCGTACCGCGCTGTAACGCCATCCGCCGGACACATAGAAGTCATCATAAATCGTTGGGGCAAAAGCAGTTGCCATTGTCTAACGTTCCTGTTTGTCGTGTCAGAATCCCAAAGGCTTAACCGGTGACTCAGCCCATTCGGGTGTTCACCAGCCCGCCTCAAAAAGCGCGGACTTCTTAGGATTATCGGCGGTTTGGACGTCTGATTTGAGGCCGTCATGGCCCTCGAAATGCGGCAAAATCGCCAACCTGCCAGCGACATGCGGCTGACTTATCGGTCCTTGGACGCACAATTCATTTCAGTTCCATCCAATCGAACGGTTCAGGTCATATCGGTCGAATCCGATAAACACATGGATACAGTGCGCTGCGGGCACAAGTTTTCGGTCGCAGGCGCGAATGAACCGGACCACACATCGGGTTCGGACCGTAGTCTATTTACAGAGAAGCGCCGACTGCAAACTGGGTTGGACGTGGTGGCGTGTTCTCGATATGGAGTCGACATGAAGCCGGAACAAGGATCTCAATTCGACCCGCGATCAGAGCGATCGACCGAAGACTCTTCGTTCGTTCTGCTGCGGAACAACATCTTCGAAGTTTTCCGAATTCTCATCCTGCGACGGTGGGCGTTCTTTGTTCCATTCTGCTTGGTGGTCTGCGTTGCGACGATCATCAGCCAATACATTCCGCGCATCTACAAATCAACAACGGTCATCGAACGACGCGATCATCCGGTCTTGATCAACTTAAGGCAAACCGTCGCGACCGGTGAATTCGCTCGATTCTTCAGACCAACACTGTCGCGCGACGTAAAGTCACTCGAGTCAATGTCGGAAGCAGTCGCAAAAGCCGGCTTGATCCCCGATCTACCGCGCAATCCCGACGGCACGCCCACGGAAGAAGGATGGGAACTCTGCCGCCGCAAAGCTGCCGAACTCTCACACGGGGTCAATGTCAGACTGATCCAGCGGACCGAGCACCTTGACCAGATTCAGATCACGTTTGAAGGTCAAAGCCCGACGATGCCGCAACAGTTTGTCCGGGCGATTAAGGACGCATATGTCCAACGCATGCGCGCCCAACTCGTCACCATGCTCGTCGATGCCAAAACATATTTCGAGAACACAGCCCGCGAACAACGTCAGCAGATTTCAGACCTCGAGTCCGAAACCCTTGCATTTCAAGCCGAATTCATCGGAATCGATCCGACGAATCCTGGCGCACTTAAACTGAAACTAACCTCGCTGGACAGCGAAAAATCTGAACTCGAGCGCGACTTGAACATGCTCACGCTAGAGTCAGAATCGCGCCGCCGCCGCATTGAACAACACAAGTTGCGCGCTCAGCAGTCGCTGGCAATGCAAATCGGGTCGGCGTTTCCAGTCAAGCGAAACCTCAGCCCGGCTGCTCAGGCGCTGGAGGCAGAGATTCTCAGCATGCAGCGAGAAATGCACGACCTGAAAACCACACGACGCATGACCGATCGCCATCCTGACATCATCGAATTGAAGAAACGCATCGGTCGGGTCAAAGGGCAACTCGAATCGCAGTATTCCGTTGCGCACTCGGGACCAGCGTCGTCTGAAAGCGAACACATCGCAGCCGGCGGAAGTCCTGCGATCTGGGACATGGAGCTTGCGGACCTTCAACTCGATCTACAGGACCGCGAGAATCGTATCGCGGCGATGCAGCAGCGATTGCGGGTGATCGAATCCGACATTACCAAGCACAAGCGACTCGAAGATAACATCTTCCGGTATCGCAAGGATTACCAAGTGAAGCAGGATCTGCTCGATCAGGCACGTTCGGAACACACCTTGAACTCGCGACGCGTGGTTGAAATCGCCGGCATCCTAAGCGCCGACGAATCGGAACGCGGCATCTCGTTTACCGAATTGACACCACCGACGGCATGCATCAGACCAATCAGCCCGCGCAGCACGACCGTGCTCGCCCTGTCGATCCTGGCTGGCTTGGGTGCGGGCGCTGTTGGCGTGCTTCGCAAAGAACTTTTCGACCAGACGTACCACACGACCAAGCAAGTGACGCGAAGTCTCGGACTGGCAGTGCTCGAATCGGTCGAGGAATTCATCACTTCCGTGGAGCGGGCACGCATGTTTCGACGTCGGGTTATTTATGCACCGGCGGTGGTGTTTGTGCTGCTTAGCGCAGTGGGCGTTTCATGCGCGGCGGCGTTCCTGAGCATTGAAAAACCGGATTCCTACGAACGATACATGACCAAGCCGCGAGCGCTTTGGCAGTCTGTATGGAACGACAAGTCCGTTGCAACTGCAACGCAGGTTTCGGATTCCAACGGCGCCACGGATAGCAAGGTGAAACCCGAACCAACGCAAGACAAGAAGCCAATCGTTCGCCCGAAACCGGTCAAAAAAAGCGGCACCGCACTGGCATCGATCGAAAGCGGCGAATAGCGCATATGTGATTTCGATGTGCAAGGGACCGGCAGCGACATGCCAACCAGTGTTGAATTCGCTGTTGACCGAATGCGTTGGATCGAAAGACTCCCATGATCTCCGAACCACGCCGCGTCTTGATGATCGCCGCAGCCTACCCGCCGTCTGGTGGTTCGGGCGTGCAGCGGACACTTAAATTCACCAAGTACCTACCGCAATTCGGCTGGCTACCCATCGTCTGGACAGTGGACCACATCGACGCGTTACCGACCGACGAATCTCTCTGCGATGAGATTCCTGCAGAAGTCGAAGTCCATAGACGACCGCATCGCTTCGGCAAAGGGCCAGCCGGACGCATCACCGACGCATTACAACAAGCCGGTCCGTTAGGTTCGCGATTGGCCAACGCTGCAAAATGGCGTATCGAAAAATGGAATCGCAATCGCGCCTGGCCCGACGAATTCGCAAAATGGGTCGAAGAAAGCGTGGCTCCATTGCAAACGCTCATCCGCGAACGCAACGTCGAGGCGATCTACTCAACCTATAGCCCGTCAGCCAACCACTTGTTGGCATTGAAACTCAAACAAGCAACAGGACTCCCCTGGATCGCCGACTTTCGCGACCTGTGGACCGACGACTTGCGGTATAGTGAAACTGACCTGAAGCGGCACCAAGCCAACGTAGAGCTTGAACAGACGATTCTCGAAACCGCCGACTCAGTCGTAGGCGTTTCGCCATCGCAGACCCAAGTGCTTGCCGGTCACGTTCCCGAGCAGCGTGAAAAGTTTACGACCATCACCAACGGGTACGACCCTGCCGATTTTGAAGAAGTCCGGCAATACGAACACAATCCCGACCGGCCGTTCACGCTGTCATTCGTAGGCCGCTTCGACCGCCAGCGCGCCGACGATGACTTGTTCATCGCGCTGCGGCGATTCGTTGACGGCCTTGGCGAACACCACCATCGCTTCGTGTTTCGCATCGTAGGCGAGTTCGATTCATCGACCAGCCGCAAGTTGCAGGAGGCGGGCATCCCATTTGAAACAACCGGATATGTATCACACCAAAAAGCAATTCAGGAAATGTGCTCAGCCGACGCCCTACTGCTAACCACCGATCGCAGCGGACCAAACGCATCAACCGTCATCTGCGGCAAAATCTTCGAGTACCTCGCCAGCAAGCGCCCAATCCTGACGATAGGTCCAAGCGGCTGGGAGGGCCAACGCCTGATCGAATCATTCAATGCAGGTATCACCACGCCATGGAAACCCATTCAAATCGCCAGTGCACTACAAACCATGTACAAAACAAGGAACGCCCCATCCTCCATCGCCGAAACAAACGCCAAAGCCCTAGGTTCCATCAGTCGGATTTCACTATCGGAGGATCTCGGCCAATTGTTTGACACAACCGCCGCACAAAAGTCCCCTACAACATCACTACACACATGCGCCAGGTAGGGTGGGCCGTGCCCGCCAATCGTCCGCGACGACAACATGATCAGCGGTGGGCACGGCTCACCCTACCTCTGCGTTCCAAGATTCCTCAACGTTTATAGAGGCATCCGAGCGTACAAGTCGCGTATCGTTGGGTCACTATGTTGATTCCCTACGAAGCCGCTGTCCCTATGCGACGATACCCTTGGGCAAATATCACGTTGATCGCCATCACGACGATCGTGTCGCTCATCGCCATCGCCGACCGAAACATTTTCAATGAGCTGACGCTCGGGCAATTGCAAGTTCCTCAATTCGTCAAGGACTTTCCAATTCTCAAAACCCTTCCCGACCATCCGAGAGACTATCCCGTCACCTACAAGGCGGCTGGGTATCTAACTTATGGATTCGTGCATGGAGGAATAATGCATCTGGTCGGGAACATGATTTTTCTTTTCGTGTTCGGAAATGCAGTCAACGCCAAGATTGGCCACCTTCGATACTTACTGCTTTTTGCGGCTTTACTCGCAGCGTCTGGTGCCGTTCAGGTGAGAATGATGGAGGTAGTGCTACCCATTTGCGGAGCGTCGGGCGCGATTTATGGCATCATGGGAATGTTTATCGTGTTATACCCGCGCAACGAGATTAGCTGCGCATGGTTCGCATTCTATCGCCTAACTGAACATCTCGGCTCGTTCGAAATTGCGTCGATCTGGATCGTACTCTATTGGGTACTTTGCGATGTGGTCATGCTGAAACTGGACTTGGCTGGCAACATCGGCGTACACGCGCACTTGGCCGGCTTCACCTTTGGCGCGGCCATGGCAATCTTGGCGGTTCTTGTGCGCCTGATCAAATCGGACGATTACGAAGAAAATCTATTGGAGGTATTCGGAATGTCGCAACAGTGGCAGAAAGTGGAACAGACTCGAGGAGAGTAGTGTTCTCGAAACTACTTACTGCCATCCGGATCAAAACCCCAGCGTGCCTTGGCGTATTCGATGATGACTTCGGCTAGGGCCTGTTCGATCTTGGGTTGATCGCTTCGGAAGAATTCGCCGGCTAACACTTGCCCGGTGATGAGTGCGGTGTATGGACCTTGGTCGCTGCCGGCTGTGTACTCGCCGTCGAGTTTCATCATCACCACCGCACCGTCGGCGCGAAGCTTCTCGAGGATCGGCATGATTTCGTCGATGCCCTTCCAGTCTACTGCCATCGGTGGCAGGCTGAGGAAACGCGCCAGCCGCGGCATCGATCGTTCGAGCTTCGGGTGCTTCTTGCCTTTCTTAACCATCGGATCTCTCGTGTGTTCATCAAGCCCGGTTCGCCGTCGATCATCGAAAAGCGCCGCCAACAACCGGATTCATCTACCAATTGTATCGGCAAATCGCGTTGATGTGCGGGTTGAATTGTGGGAGAGCCGACGACCTTGGCAAGCGAGTTAGCGGCGGCGACGAGAGGGTTTGAATCGTCCACCGAGGGTTCGGCGTACTTTTGTATCCGGATCACCTTCAGCTTTGGTGGAGGACTGCATGCGACCTGCAAGCACCTCGCCGGGAGATTGTACCGGCCCTGTGGGCTTCTCAATCTGGGCTGGCGTCGGTTTGAATCCGTCGTAATGAATCTCTTCAATCTGGGCGTTGATGAGCATTTCGATATCGGTCAGCAGTTTGCCCTCGTCGCGCGTGACGAGGCTGATGGCTTTTCCGCGTTTGCCCATGCGACCGGTGCGCCCGATGCGATGCACATAGACCTGAATTTCGGGCGGAAGGTCATAGTTGATGATGTGCGTCACGTCGTGAACGTCGATGCCTCTTGCCGCCAAGTCTGTGGCAACGAGTACCTTCAAACGATTCTTACGAAACTTATCGAGGACGGCTTCGCGCTTGCTTTGGATCAGGTCGCCATGGATCTCCATCGCGCCGAAGCCTTCCTTATGAAGCCGGGCGGCAACTTTACGGGCGGCGGCTTTCGTATTGGTGAATACGATGACGCGCTCCGGTTTATCGATCTTGAGAATCGCATTGATCGCCCGATCTTTGTCGCGCCGCTCAGCCGTAATAAAATACTGATCGATCATTTCAACGGTCAGGCTGTCGCGCGACACGTTGATTTCGATCGGGTCTTTCATGTACTGCTTGGAGAGCTTGCGAATCTCACCGTCGATCGTCGCCGATACAAACACCGTCTGATGGGCCGCACGGATCTGGCCGAGAATCTTCTTGATGTCGTCGCGGAAACCGATGTCGAGCATGCGATCGACTTCATCCAGAAGTGCGAATTCGACATCTTGAATCTTGAGGTACCCGCGCCCCATCATGTCCATCACGCGGCCCGGCGTACCCACACAGAAGTGAGGCTTCTTACCCAACTGATGCACCTGGGTCTGGATCTTCTGACCGCCATAGACGGCCACACATCGCAGCTTGCTGAATTCGGCAATGCGGCGAAGTTCGCCCGTCACCTGAACTGCCAGTTCACGAGTCGGCACGAGGCACAACGCCTGCAACCCCTTATTACGATCCATCCGTTGCAAGGTGGGGATACCGAAGGCGGCAGTCTTACCCGTACCGGTCTTGGCCTGCCCGAGCACATCGTGACCGGAAAGGATTTTCGGGATCATCTCGCTTTGAATGGGCGAAGGTTCCTCATAGCCGATTTTCGCAAGGGCTTTGAGAATAGGGGTTTCGACACCGAGATCGGCGAATGCTTGGGGAAGGTTAGGATGCTTCTGCATGTGGCTCCAATACGCTTATAGACGAACCAAGATCATAGCAGAGTGGAACCCATCACGCCACCAATTCAGGCCCCGTTGGCTGAGTGCTTGATGTAATAAATCTGACCGAGATTAAATAGGGTATGGCCAACCACGCTGGCAAGGATTGATCGCCGCCAAAGCGTGAACAGCGCCCAGATAACCCCCAAAACGGCGAGCGGAATCGCCACAATCGGTTCCTGAGCGCCAATGTGCAGCACGCCAAAGAGGCAGGCTGGAATCAGAACAGCCAGCGTCCACCCCCCGATGATCCGGCGGAGGTGGGTAACCAGCACCCCTCGAAAAATCGCCTCTTCCCAAAAAGCAACAACCACAATCATCAATGTCAACAGCACAGGGTTGATGGGAGGCAACATCGCTTCAACGCGCCTCGGATTCGAAATCATTTGCTTAATCGATTCCGGCCAAATCGAAGCTACGATCACCATGGTTATGAAGTAACCGACGTAGCTGGCCCCCGCGACAAGAATGCCTAACGGAATGTCAATCTTCCATTGTGAAAAAGACATCCCGATCGATTCAACGGAGCAGGATGACAGCCACATTTGACCGACTGCCAAAGATACCAATGCCATTCCAACGCAAACGGTAATGACCATTGGACCAGCCGACGACGAGAACAACTCCATATCTGCATCGGTGGGGTACATCATCCTTACACCGACCGATACACTAAGGACAATCAAAAAATACGCGCCGACCAGCAGTAAGAGGTGACCGGCTGCCTTTGATCGAGGTATGGACTCCAGCAGCATCGGGTTGGGGGAAACTTGGAATTCGATCGGAGCGTCAATCGGCGTAGCGACTGGAACGAGCGCGTCGGCACCGCCAAGTTCATCGTCACAATGTGCAGAATCATTCATCGCCATGACGATGGGCTACCGGGAAGTAATTGCGAAGGTGGCAAATCGATTAGTCGTCGTTCATTTGCGCAAAGATGTCATCGGGGATATCGACGTTTGAAGAAACGCTTTGCGAATCGTCGTGATCTTCCAAGGCGTCCATGAGTTTCACGATCCTTTTTGCCGCATCGAGATCGACCGCGACCGTCGTGTCTGCGACCATTGAAATCTCCGCCGACTCAATCGGAATGTTGGCTGCTTCTATCGCACCTTTGACCGCAAGGTAATCGTCGGGCGAGCAGCTAACTTCGTGGCAGATCGGACCAGAATCGATGTCTTCCGCACCAGCTTCCAGTGCGAGTTCCATGATCTTGTCTTCTGCAACGGCGTCCGCAGAAATAACGATCACACCGCGCTGCTTGAACATCCATGCCACACTGCCCACCGCACCAAGATTCCCACCGGAGCGTTCAAAGATTTTCTTTATTTCCGGAGCAGTGCGGGCGCGATTGTCTGTCAGCGCCGAACACATGACCGCGACCCCACCCGGTGCGTAACCTTCGTACACGCACTCTTCGTAGCTGACGCCATCCAATCCGCCCGTACCCTTTTTGATCGCGCGTTCGATCGTGTCACGGGGCATGTTCGCAGACTTGGCTTTATCCACCGCGAGCCGCAACCTGGGATTGGCTTCGGGATCGCCCCCGCCCATTTTTGCCGCGACGGTAATATCCCGCGAAACCTTGCTCCAAGCCTTGCTGCGTTTGGCGTCGGTGGCGGCTTTCTTGTGCTTGATTGTGGACCACTTTGAGTGACCTGACATCGACTTGATTCCTTCTTCTAACCTTGCACCATTGTTCAAACTTCGATGATAGATGACTTAATGATTGGACAGTTTACTCTGAATTCGACTCTTCGACGACACCTGTTTTCTGGACGACATTGCGACCGCTATCGCCGACAACAACTGCCAATTCCGGCTCAAGACCACCCTCTGCCGCACTTATCCGGGCTTCCGCTTTTTCGGCGGCACGACGGTCCCCAGCGCTCGCTGGCGGGTTCTTGATTCTCTTACGGGCTATTTCAAGTCCGTCTTTCCATGACTGGATAGCCGCTTCCTTCTCGCCAAGCCGCCACAACGTGTCACCCAGATGTTCGTAAATCACCGGGTCCTCACCGTCCGGGCCACCCCGCGCCAATTCGAGCCAGTGCTTTGATTCTTCGAATTTGCCCTTCTTGTAAAGGACCCATCCGAGGCTGTCCAGATACGCGCTGTTTCGCGGCGATTCGCCGACGGCAACGCGAATCATTTTTTCCGCACGATCCAATTCGACGCCAGCGTCGGCTAACGTGTATCCAAGATCGTTGTGCAGACCAACGTTCACAGGGTCAAGCTTCAAGTACGTCTCTAGCGCCTGACGGGCACCGTCGAGATCACCAGATTCCTGATGGGCGATCGACAGCAAGCCCAGATAATAGAACTCCGATTCGCGCAACCCCGCATCGCGCGCCTGCTTGAGCCAACCGTTCAGCTGATCAACCGCATCGTTCGCACGGCCAGCATTGATTAAAACGTCTACCAGCAAACGCTGCAAAAACCTATTCATTTCTGGATTGTTCGCCGCTTCGTCGGCATTGACGGCCATCATGTCTTCAATCACCCCGATGGCATCATCAATCCGCCCGCTTGCCTGAAACGTCAGATAAAGTTCGTGCAGGAACAACTCCTTAAACACACCGTCAACCGCGCTGTTACTCGCGAGCGCCAATGCGTCGTCGTATTGCTTGGTCTCCCTCAAAAAAGCAATCAAACAGGTGTGCAACTGATCGTCCTGCGGATTGACAGCAATCGCATCGACCAGCAATTCCAAAACCTGGCTACGTTGCTCGGGAAGTAAATTCTGCCAGATGTCCGTAAGTTCGCCGCGACCGTACCCTCCGGGAATGTCGGTGTTCCATCGCCGAATCAATTCCATCGCCCGCTCGTGTTTGCCAAAATCCTGACAGGCACGGATCACATATCGCAATATGACCGGATTATCGCTCTCCTTGTGCCGCCACTTTTCCATTTCTTTGAGCGCCTCAGTGTTTCTGTTGAGGGTTCGATAGGCGGTGATGACTTCAAATCGAACCTGCGCGACGAATGCTCTACTGACGCCCGGATCGGCGACAAGTAGTTGCGCATATTCAATGGCTTCATCGTATTGCTGCGTCGTTAAAAGCAATTCGAGTCGGTTCTGTTTCCACAACTGACGCTGCGGATGACGTTTTAATAGGGTTTCTTGAAGCGCCAAAGCTTTGTCGAATTCCAAGTTTCGCTGCCGACAGTCCATCAGCATGCTGATCGATTCGAGATGATTGGGATTCAACTCCAGCGCTGACTCAACCGCCTTGATCGCTTCATCCCAGTTGGATTGCTGCATGTACGACATGGCGATGAGCTGAAGCGTCTCGGCGTCTGGTACTGAGACATCGATCGCTTCCTGAAGCGTCTTGCGGAACCGGTCGTAATCGGGCGAACGAGCGTCGAATTCCAGCGCCGCAACGCACTGCGCCACCCGCGTCGGTGATGCCCGATGGATTCTCAGCTTCTGAATCTGCTCAGCCGCCGCCCGGCGATCGCCATTTCCGAGATGGTTCAAGCACAACTGCGTTCGGGCTTTCTCGTTGAAGGCGTCGATGCGAATGATTCTTTCCAGTTGCCTTCGCGCTGCCGTCGAATTACCTGAGGCGGAATACAACTCAGCCAGCGCCAACATGGCATTGATGTTGCCCCGATGGAGTCGAACGGCTGCTTCAAAATGCCCGATAGCATTCGTTCGATCGTCCAAGCCCCGATAGGCCTCACCGGCGATCATTTCAAGTTGGCTGTCACGGTCCAACTTGAACTTCTCGGGTGTGGCGATTTCAATCGCCTCCTCCCACTGCCAGCGATTCAAATGAATCCGAGCCAACCCGACCCGTGCCGCTATAAACGATGGACGATCGTCTAGCGAACGCTCCAACCAAGCCCGTCCGGGTTCCTCCAGATCAAACGCCAGGGCAATGTTGCCCTTCACAAAAGCACTCGCGAAATCGTCCTTCGTCTCGACGTCCGCCAATTTCGCCAAATCGGAATCCGGGTGAGCCGCCGCATGTGCTTGAATCCAGCCAACAACGTCGGTCGCCAATTCGGGATGCTTGCGAACCGCGTCACCGCACACGTCAACAGCGGAATTCCAAGACTCTGCCGCAAGAAGAACCTCGACGGCTGCCTGAATGGTTTCGCGCGACGACGGCGAATTCGCCAGTTGCTCCTCGATCAATCGAACGGCTTCGTCGCGGCGATCAAACTTGATCAACGCTTGTGCATATGCCATGGCGACTTTGGGACTGGCATCACCGGACTGAATTGCGGATTCAAACTCCTCGACAATGGCGTCGGGTCGGTCCTGGTGCTTGTAGATCGCCATCAACACGTCAATGGCTTCCGGCTGAGTTGCCAACGCCCTTCTTGCTTGATCAATAGCCCCGTCCATATCGCCCGCTCGGGCGAGCAACTTGGCGTAATTCAGGACTTGATCTTCAGGTGGGCTGGATTTGTCATACGCCTTGCGAAGCATATTGGCCGCTTGTTCGTAATCGCCAAGTCGAGCATGTGCCCATGCCGCTCTTTCTGCCATCGGAGGATAAGCGCGGATGGCTTTCTGCGCCCATCGCGGAAACTGAGAACTTTCGGCACCCGTTGCATCGGCCGCCTCGTCCATCGTCTTGTGCAAGTCGAGTGCCGCCGACACATAGCCGCCCGCCAGCAATGCCTCGAAGAGTTCCAGCGTCGCCAACCGCTTGAAATATTCGGTGCCTTCTACAGTCGAGCATTGAAGTGCTTTGCGGTATTCAACCGTCGCGGTCTCAGATTCAAATCGGCTAGCCGCCAAGCGACCAAGAATATAATGACACGTTATGTCATCTTCGCCTGAATCCAGAACGCTTTTGATATGGGTGCGGGCCCGTTGCTGGTCACCGGAGAGCCAAGCAGTTAACGCCAGCTCGCGATGAATTCGCCGATCCCCTTGATCCGCGATTCGCTGAGCCTTCTCAAGCTCGATCATTGCTTCTGTAAATCGCTCGTCATCGCGAAGGGTTGCGGCTCGGTCCAGTGCGCGCTTCACCCGATCAGACAGAGGAGTTTCCACCGAGCTGTCATCGCGCTTGATCTCGATGGGCGGCGTCAAATCAACGAAGGCCAGCTGCGCCTTCTCTGTGTCTATGGCTGTTGGTGATTCACCAAAGATGTCGTTCGATTGCGAAGGTTCATCCGCCAAACCTATGCCATGCGAACCAACAGCAACGACAAGCAGCGACAACGCGACCCAATGGGCACGACTTCTAGAATGAATCAACATGACTGTACTCCTCGACGACATCAAACATTTGGCGAGCCCGCGACTGGTATCGACGTTCAATGATGGGCATCAACCTCTAAATGATAGTATGCGCAGACCGACAGGCGACGAGAATCGCACATCATAAACATCGGCTGCTGGCGGCAAAAAGACCAGCCCGAGGAGGGTTACAGCAGTGTATCGGTTGGAATCTACTTCTTGGCGGACTTTTTCTTCTTTGTTTTTGTCTTGGTGCCAGTCTTCTTAGCCGTCGTCTTCTTCTTGGTGCCGCTCTTGGACCGCGTGCCCACCGCAGCTTTCTTGGTTGACTTTGTCTTGGTGGAACCGGATTTCTTATCCGCTGCTTTTGCGCTCTTGGCTTTACCGTTCATCGCGAAACTCTTGGACCCGATCACTGCATCCAGGTCCATGCAAAAATCCTTCGCGTCGGTTGAACTGACATGCCGTTCGAGAAACGATTGCACTTCGGCGCTGGTGGCGTTGGCATCGACCAAGTCGTTCTCTTTCAAGAACTCAAGCGCGACGTCATTAACGGGAATAGCGTGTCCACCGAGGCTCCACAACATGACCGACGCCATGCTGTACGGCGTAATGCCATCAAGTTCGGACAGGTACGACTTGACCTCGCGAACACCTTTTGAAGCAAGATGATCCAGCGTAATCGTATACTCCAACTGATACACCGCATTGAGTACCGTAAGCAACGTCTTTGCACGTTGCACGCTTTTGGGAATGAACTTCCCAATCGAAGATGACACTTCTGCCGGAGTCGAAACGCGCAGTTCGTTGTAATCGACCATGTCGTCGAGAATCTGCGAAAACGCTTTCTCGGCGCGATCGAGCGAGGCTTCCTGACTTAAAACGGCGAGAATCAGTTGCTCAACGGGGGGCCGCATCTCTGGCGGTTCGCTCGTTCGTGTCCCGCGAAATTTGTTGTACGCCTGCTTAATTTTTTTGGCATAGAGAGTCCCATTCTTCATGGTCGGACTCCTTCATCTGGGTTGGGCTTGCTTGGTTCGTTATCCGAATTTTCGTCGGTATCGGCGATCATGTTCTCCGCCACATCATCTTCAACATCTGTCGGGTCCAAAGAGTCTGTTGGATCATCTTGGGGCGGGCCCATCTCGGCTGCATTGTTATTGATGATCTCCATGATCTCCGCTGCTTTCTTGATCGAATGATCGCTCACGAAAGTCAGGTGCGGGCAAATGCGGGCGGTCACGCCCTTGGCCACCGCTCTTTGAATCAACCCCTGGGCACTCTTGAGCCCGCGCATCGTACTGCGCTGCTCCTCTTCAGTACCCATCACGCTGATATACACCTTTGCAAGTTGCATGTCAGCCGCCACTTCAACCTTGGTCACGCTGACGAACTTGCCAATTCGTGGATCGTGAACCTTGTTCGCGATCATGTCACTGGTGATCGACCGAATGAGGCTGGCCATCTTATTTGTTCGAAATGATTTCATGAATGAAGGTAACGTGTTGATCTCTACCAATTGGTCGATGCTACTTTGAACGTGCATCGAGACATAACGCCAAACCGGCTAGAGAATTTCCTTTTCAAACGACAGTAGTGATGCAACCGAGTCCTTTTGGGCCATCCCGACGATCTGATCAAAACATCCGTGAACCAGCTTGGCATCGTTCGACACCATCGCGACAGCCAACCCCGCCCGCTGACGAAGCTCTTGATGTTCCACTTCAGACACCGAGACGTTGAAACGATTGCGAATGCGCTCCTTCAAACTTTTTACGACGCGCCGCTTGTCCTTAAGCGACTGCGCTTCATAAATGACCAACTCCAACGTTAAGACGCCTAAAACCATATTTCATTCGTACGGTACAACTTAATTCCGTCGCAGCACGTTCGCACGCTCAACTACTAGGATTGATCTTTCGCGAGATAATCGTCCCAGTCGCCGGATCAATTCGAAACAGCCGGTACGTCCCGTCTTCGCCCCGATAAGGAGCCACACCAATGCGTTTAAGTACATCCTCAACATACGACAAATCGGCCCCAGTTACACCATAGAACCTGAGTTCGCGATCCACCTCAACATCTTCAATTCCAAATTGATTCTCGCCCCGCAGAAGCGTCATCATTTTTTCGGGTGACGTTTCTTTTGGCAGGAAAATTGCTGTCGTGGATTCCCAAGTCTGGCTGTCCACCTCACACTCAAAAACACGCACGAGGTGCAGCGTTCCGCGCAGTTTTTCGACCCGTGTGTGAATGCTCCCGTCGGGCATAAAATAGTTCCGAATCGCCTGGTCTCTGTCAGATGCATTCTCTTCGATCTTCGTCCGCAGGTCCTTGTAACCCGTCAGTCCCATCAACTCGGCGTCGTTGATGCGAATCGCGACGGCGATGGTGTGCTTTCCGGGGTTAAGCCGCAGCGCCCGGTTCGTTCGGATATTCTTGTTGGCCATCGGGTCTTCGAGGATCGACCCGTGCACCGATGTTTTTGGCAAGTGATAGATCCCCGCTCCCGACGGAACGCTACTGACGTAAACACCTTCCTGCTGCGAATTGAGCGTCTCAGTAAGCAGACCCTTTCGCCGGCTGTGCGCGGGGTTGTTATTCGTCGGCGCGGCGTTTGCCTTGTGCGTTTGCTTGGGTGTCTCGGGTTCGCCCGTCAGATTCTGATACAACCCCGGGACATATTTCATACCCACAACAATGAGAATGATGACGACAGCCACATAAGTCATCTTCATCGCGATGTCGAATGGATCAAAAGCCTGCGCAGGTTTGCCCGCTGCCAATCGCTTTTTTTGACGGGCTTGAGCCTTGTGCGATTTCTGCCCCACTCGGGTCGCTTGCGCATCGTACGACCCGGTTTGTTCGACCTGGTCGAACAACACGTCAAGATCATCCTGGGCCTGGCGCGTCACCAGTGCTTCCTTGCCACAGTATGAACACCGGACGATCTTTCCGGAATCTTCATCCCGAGCCCGAATGGTATGACCACACTCGCCTTTGAATTCGATCATACGATCATTATAGTCCGTATAGATTTAGATTCACTATGTTTCGCAACGTGGCTTGGTACAATGACAAGCCTTAAATCACTCATGCTTTACTATGACTGCTCACAGTTAACTACGAATTATCTGCAGCACTGGCCGCCGCTTCTTCTAGTGTACGGGCAGTCTTGATCACTTCATACGTCTCGATTGTGTCGCCTGCCTTTATATCGTCAAACCCTTCAAGACGAATACCGCACTCCATACCGTTGCGAACTTCCTTCGCGTCATCCTTAAAGCGGCGGAGCGAATCAAACTTACAGTTGTCACGAATCAACACACCGTCTCGAATCACGCGGGCGCGGTGCTTGCTTGAAATCGTACCTTCGCGAACGTAGCTACCAGCCACCAGACCAAGCTTGGAAATACGGAACAGTTCGCGAACCTCTGCCGAACCACGAGATTCGATTTTTTCGTCGGGAGCAAGCAAGCCCTCCAAGGCTTTCTTGATGTCATCTGTGACGTCATAGATAACCTTGTAGTTCCGGACGTCGACATTTTTCTGCTCAGCCAACTTGCGGGTGCTCGTAGGTACCGACACGCGATACGCAATGATGATGGCGTTTGACGCGTCGGCCAAGTGAACATCACTGTCGGTGATCGAACCGATTCCGGCATGTAGAACGTTTAGCCGCACTTCGTTGTCCGGGAATTGCTGAAGCGTCTGTACCAGTACATCAACCGATCCGTCCACGTCGGCTTTGACGATAACCGGTAGTTCCTGAACATCGGCACCGCTGCGCATTTTGACCAGATCTTCGAGGCTGCGGGCTTTCTTGACGGACGAACGCGCGTCGGTGACCCGCTGGTCCTTGACCTCTTCGCCCACCTGCTTAGCCCGCTGCATGTTCTCAACAACGTAGAATTCGTCGCCTGCAGACGGAACTTCGCTCATGCCCCAAAGCTCTGCGGGCATCGATGGGCCTGCCGATTTGATCGACTTCCCGCGATCGTTGCGAATCGAACGAACCTTGCCATAGGCATTCCCGCACACCACCACGTCACCGACACTGATGGTTCCGTCACGCACGATCACCTGCATGACCGGACCAGCCCCCTGGCGATTCTCGGCTTCGATGACCACGCCCATTGCCGGGATCGTTTTGTCGGCTTGGTATTCGTGAAGATCTGCCAACGTCGAAAGGTGATCGAGCAATTCATCGACGCCTTCACCGGTCGTCGCAGACGTATGCACGACGTCGATATCGCCACCCCAGTCACCTGCTGGCGTGAGGCCATGCTCGGTCAGTTGGGAGTAGATCTTGGTAACGTTCTGCGTACCGAGGTCAATTTTGTTGAGCGCCACAACGATTGGTACTTCCGCAGCTTTCGCGTGGTTGATCGCCTCGACGGTTTGCGGCATGAGTCCGTCGTCAGCCGCCACCACCAGAACGACGACGTCTGTGACCTGAGCACCACGCGCCCGCATCGCTGTGAACGCTTCGTGCCCGGGTGTGTCGAGGAACGTGACGGCTGTATCACCAACCTTGTAGTGATACGAACTAATGTGCTGCGTAATTCCGCCGTCCTCACCATCAGCCACGCGGGCTTTTCGAATGCGATCTAGCAGGCTCGTCTTACCGTGGTCGACATGCCCAAGGATCGTCACAATCGGCGGCCGGCGTTCAAGCTTCTTGCGCTCAAGCCCCTTGTGTTCTTCTTTGACTTTGTCCATACCAGTCTTGGCCTTAACGATCGTCAGATCGACCCCGAGATCGGTCGCCAGTGCTTCGGCCACATCTGTCGGAATGACACTCGTCACCGACAGCATCAGCCCATGTTCCTTCTGGAAGATCGGGAACAATCGCTGGAACGGAACACCGAGCCCCGCACAGAATTGCTTCACGGTAATCGGTTCTTCCAACCGAGCCTCAGTGATCGGTGCGGCTTGAACACGGCCACCCCCGCCACCACTTCTGCCGCGGGCACGGCGAGACACAAGCCTCCGACCGGTGGCGCCGCGCAGTCTCGCGCGACGTTCTGCAAGATCTTGATTGTTCCATTCGCTCAACCGCTCGCCGACTTCGCGAACGGTCTGGCTTTCACGGCGTCCCGACATCTTGCGGCCAGCCGACTTCGGTTCGACCACTTTACCGCCACGTCGCTTTCCACCACGATCGGCTGGACCTGCGGTATCGCCCGGCGTCGGGGCCGGTCCGCGAGCTGCAACGTCCTCACCACCCTCAGCCCGTTTGGGACGACGCGGACCGCGTCGAGGAATCGCGTATTCTTCAGGTGCCTCATAACGCACCACGCGCGGGCCGGACAACTTCGCCGGGGCGGGGACGTTCTGCGGACCTGCCGGTTGAATTTCGTCTGGCACTTTCGGCGATTCTTGAACGGGCTCAGCCACGCCATCTGGCTCAGACGTCTGCACCTCAGCCGCCGCATCCAGCGTACCCTGCGATGAAGACTCGACAGCCTCTGAAACAGAGACCGTATCCACATTCTCAGTGGTGTCTGTAATTTCAGTTGTTTCCGTGGCAGCGGTTGACTGATCGCCGGCCGACGGCGCGGTTTCGGACTCTACCGCCGCAGTTGTCTCCGCCTTCTTCTTGACTACCGTCGTCTCTGTTAAGGCGGCTGATTCTTCCGTTTCGGTTTCAGCTTCGGCGGTTGTTTCCGGTGCATCGAGTTCGGCGACAGCCGTCGCTGATTCCGAATCGCCGCCCGCAGTCGTTTGGGAAGAATTGGCCTTTGCTTTGGCTTTCGCTTTGCTCTTTCTCTTGGCCTTGCTGCGGGCCTTTTCGAGATCCACGCGACTCGTCTTTTCGACGACATGGATGTGCGCGCCTTCGCTGAACCATTCGCGCACCGTGGCCTCCAACCCCGGACCGAGTGTCGACATGTGATTCTTTAGTTCGATCTCCTCGGCACGACACTTCGCAAGGATATCTTTACTTGTGACGTTCAACTCTTTAGCAAGAATGTGAACGCGCATTTTTTCAGCCAAAACACTTCTCCATCAGACCAATGATCAACCGGCGACTGCTCAATACGACGACCCGCCGGGCACTGCTTTCTGCAAATCTCTCTCGACCCACTGCTACTAGCTTATCTCTTTTTATTCCGCTCTTTCAGCCACTGATTTTTCGTCAGTAGCGACTTCTTCGCTACCGGATACCTCACCAGCAGATTCGTCACCCACTGCAGCATTTGCAGTCGCAACTTCGCCCGCAGCCAGACCTTCGATGGCACTAGCTTCTGCCGTCCCGCCAACCTCAGCCACTTCGCCTGTTTCTTCGGCGCTGATTTTTTCAGCGCCCGTTTCTTCTGAATCCGAAGCTTCAGGGTTGGACGCTGCTGCCTCTGCCCGCTCTGCTTCTTCGGCAGCAGCCAACTCCTTGGCAGCTTGTTCCTCAGTAGCAAACCTCTCGGCAGCGGCCTTAGCCGACTCGATCAGCAGTTTGGCGAGTGCTTCATCCAACTCCAATTCAGTCACCAATGGCTCGACACCGACTTCCTCAATGTCCGCAAGGTTGATGATGCCCATCGCCAGAAACTTCTCAATGAGAATGTCGTCAACGCCTTCGACTTCGCGGAGCGCGGTGCTCATTTGATCGATGCCCTTGTCGTAGTCAGCCGGTGTGACAATGTCGATATCCCAACCGGTCAAGCGGGCGGCTAACCTTACGTTCTGACCGCGCTTACCAATCGCCAGCGAAAGCTGATCCTCAGCCACCACCACCGACGCCCGCCCCATTTCGAAACAGAGCGCCGTTTCCTGCACCTCTGCCGGCTTGAGTGCGTTGGCGATCAACACTTGCGATGATTCGTTCCAACGCACGATGTCGATCTTCTCGCCATTGAGTTCGTCGACGATGTTGCGAATACGACTACCGCGAACACCAACGCACGCCCCGACGGCATCGACTTTTGAATCGATGGACGCGACGGCAACCTTCGTGCGGTATCCGGCTTCTCTTGCGAGCGCTTTGATTTCGATGATGCGTTCGCCAACTTCCGGTACTTCAAGATCAAACAAACGACGGATGTAATCTGGATGCGTACGTGTCAAGACAATACGCACTTCATGGGGTTGCTCGCGTACGTCGAGAATCATGCCGCGAACACGTTCGCCCGGATGATGCGTCTCGCCAGGAATCTGTTCGGTTCGGGGCAAGAACCCTTCGGTCCTTCCGAGGTGCAAGACCAATGCCCCGCCTTCGTAACGGGCGACCGTTCCGGTAATGATCTGCCCGACGCGCTCAGAGAATTCTTCAAACAGACTGTCGCGCTCGGCTTCTCGAAACTTCTGAATCATGACCTGCTTCGCCGTCTGCGCAGCGATTCGACCGAGTTCTTTCATGCTGATAGGTTCGTCGTCGCGCGTTGCGTTGATTTCACCCGTCGTCCGATCAATTCGCACCACCACATCATTCGCAGCGCCGTAGGCTTTTCGGGCGGCGGACAGCATGGCCATCTCGAGGTCCTCGAAAACCATCTGCTTGTCGATATTCTTTTCGCGACTAATGTGCTCGACGACTTTGAGCAAATCCTGATTGATCATGGCAATAGCACCCTGGCTTTCATTTCGTTGCACGGAATACCGGCGTCCGAGCGCGCCCAAATTACCAAATTGTCCGAATCTTAAAATGCACTGCCGTTAAACTGAAATTGCACGGCATTCAAATCGCATGCACTGCAACAAATACAAAAAAGCGGGCGCTAGAGGCAAACCCACTTTCAAACCGACACGAACCCAACTTGGCAAGTTTCTGCCTTATCGCATCAGCTCGGCTCCACGCAAGGGCGACCAACATCCACCATATCCTGCGACCTGCGAAATCGCTGGAACACATCCAACCCGAACCTGCATCAAACGGGACATTCCAAACATCACTCGGAGTTTTGACGGATCAGTTCGCACTGGCGTCAACTCCAATAGCCGAGTCCAATCGGCTCAGATTAGCCAACTGAGACCCGTGGTTTTGTCCTGCGTACGTCACATTCATGCCATGCTCGCCCGGTTCAAATACGTGGACGTTGTCAATATCAAACGAAACACCAACAGTGCCACCTTCTGTCACTTCATGACCGTCTGACACAACTGCAGTCGAGGCAACTCGAGCGACCAAGGCCGAACCAATCGGCGATTGCCCGACAGCGCGACTTTCTGGGCACTGCAAATAAACGTCAGCTTCTCTTCCCAACACTTCAACCATCGAAACGGTCAGCCGCAGTTCGTCGCCTGACCCTTGATGACCGCCCGACTTAATCTTGCCCGACTTAATCTTGATGTCCTGCGGCCTGACACCGTAAACCATCGCGTCATCTCGATAATCCTCTAAACGCGATAGGGCTCGCTGGGGCAATCCCAACAGTCCGAAACCGGTGTCGAAAACCAACTTGCCGCCCTGCTCGACGATTCTGCCGTCGAGAAAGTTCATCGGCGGAACACCGACAAACCCAGCAACAAACCGATTGATCGGTTGCTCATAGACTTCGCGAGGCGGCGCACATTGGTGCAACGTCCCACGGTCCATCACGGCGATCTTGTCGCCGAGGGCCATTGCCTCTTCCTGATCGTGCGTGACGTAAATCGACGTCGCCCGCAAATCCCGATGCAGCTTCTTTAATTCCGACCGCATCTTCACGCGAAGTCGGGCATCAAGATTCGACAATGGCTCGTCGAAAAGAAACGCCCGAGGCGTTCGGACAATCGCCCGGCCCACCGCCACCCGCTGCCGTTCTCCACCGGAAAGGGACCTGGGTTTTCGATCCAACAAATGCTCGATCCCGAGCATTCGGGCGGTTTCCGTCACTTTCTCGCGAATCTCAGCCCGCGGCACTCGGCGCATCTTTAAGCCGAACGCCATATTCTTGAACACTGTCATATGCGGATACAGTGCGTAATTCTGAAACACCATCGCGATGTCGCGATCTTTGGGAGCCACATCGTTGACGACCCGATCAGCGATCGAAACCGTCCCGCCCGTCGGCGACTCCAACCCCGCAATCATCCGCAGCGTCGTCGTCTTTCCGCAACCCGATGGGCCAACGAGCACCAAAAGCTCCTCGTCAGCGACGGTCAGTGTAACGTTCTCAACAGCCCGAACGGGCGGCTTGCCTGGGTAAACCTTCGACAAACAGTCCAGAGCAACCACCGCCATATACGCGCAAACCCCTGCCGATAAGGGTGGTTTTCCGGTTTCAACAGGACACCGCCCCTTTTGGCATCCCGCCATTATAAAACACGTCCTAGGGGTGTCAATTAAAGCCGTCCCTTATCGATCACAGCTCAGGTGGTCATGTGGGCGGTACAGGAAAAATAGAGATCACCGGACAATTGGCAAGACCCTCGCTTTCGCCACAATTAACCCAAACTACCTATTCCCCAGTTGATCGGCGATACGCTCTTGTGCCGCAAGGGGTCGCGTCACAAAACTGTTGATGGGATTTGGTGCCGGATGTACCCTCAGCTCTTGGGTTGAAAACTCAGTGATTCAATTCAATTCCAACTCAGATGCCACACATTGTTCGGGCCACGCCCTATAGGGAAGGTGCCTTGAATCCGACGCTCTTTCGCATTCTGATCCCGGTCAGCGATATCGAAGCTGCCGCGAAGTTTTATGAAGTTGCCTTGGCTGTGACTGGCGACAGGGTTTCGCCGGGCAGGCATTACTTCAATTGCGGCGGGACCATACTCGCCTGCTTCGACCCGGGTGCAGACGGCGACGGATACGAAGCGAAGCCACTATCCGAATTCATCTACTTTGCAGTCGATGATCTTGAAGCCACGCATCATCGATGCCGGCGCGCTGGTGCAGACTTCTCCGTAGATGACATCCACGGAGAACCCGCGCACACCATCGCCACACGGCCTTGGGGCGAGCGCTCGTTCTACGTGAAAGACCCGTTTGGGAACAAGCTTTGCTTCGTCGATCGAACGACTTGTTTCACGGGCTCATAGACAGGGCTACAACGGCAGCCGGTTGCTAGAAGTCAAAATCGAGTTGCAACCCGACCGAACTCTTACCGATTGACTGCGTGCAGTGCGCCACCCGACAGGGAATCCATGGGTCGCGACTGTCGCGCCGAATTGATACGTTACTTCGTTCGCTTATTTTCGAGCGCAGGCCTACGCCGATACCACCCGTTCCAATATCACGACATGTGACATAGGAAGTCTCACCATCAATAAGCAGTTCCATTTGCTGATACCACTCGTATCGTTTGTTGGCGCGTTTGGCGTCGTACGCATCGGAATGTCCGGTGGCGGCGGCTTCACTGATCCATTCGGCGACAACGGCTTTGAGATCTGCTGATTGGGTCGTCATACTTACTCCTGTCGAGAAACGCGACATTGCTTCAACTTCATAACGACCGGCCCGGCGGCTGGCCAATGGTAGACATTGGCCAATTCACCCACTACATCATCCAATATGCATCGTAGAAATGACGCAGTGGGTTGAAGAATTACAGGCCACATAATGGACTGCAGATTCCCCAATTTGCAGCAGTACTCGGGCGAGACTTATCGAACGTGCGGGCGCGGGTGAATCGAGGCGGACCAAGCTATGCGAGTTCGACCAATGTCAAATCAGAATTGACGCCTCTTTGAAGACTCAATCCAGCGATTATTTGAGAATTGACCAGTGATTATTTGAGAATTGATTGGAGTGCGGTTTCAAGGTTCGGATGATCGAACACAAACCCGGAGTCTTCGAGGCGGCTGGGTACGGCCCGCGTGCTCGACAACAGCAACGCGTCAGCCATCTCACCAAACGCGAGTCGTGCTGCAAATGCGGGCATTGGGAAAATGGTCGGTCGCTTTAGTACGCGGCCGAGGGTCTTGGTAAATGTGCGGTTGGTGACAGGTTCCGGGGCGACGGTATTGACGGCGCCTGAAAGCGAATCCGCCTTGATCGCGTGAAAAATCGCCCGGGCAACGTCGGTGAGCGATATCCAACTCATGTATTGCTTTCCATCGCCCAGTACTCCGCCAGCCCCCAGCTTGAACGGGGTCAGCATTTTCGCCAATGCTCCGCCTTCGCGCCCAAGAACCACACCGATCCGCATATGCACAACCCGCATGCCGGCATCGCGCGCCGAATCGGCTGCCGTTTCCCATTCGCGACAAACCGTCGGCAAAAAACCATCTCCGCAGGAACTGTCTTCGGTCAGCGTTTCGTCACCTCGATCACCATAGAAACCAACCGCCGAAGCGCACACCACCGCCGACGGTTTCTGATCCAGTTTTGCCAGGGCGTCACACAATAACTGCGTTCCGATGACGCGGCTGTCGCGAATTGATTGTTTGAGTTTTTCGGTCCATCGGCCAGCTGCGATGTTCTCACCGGCGAGGTGTACAACAGCGTCCCAGGGACCACCGCAAGTCAGGTCGATTTGATTGTTCGCCGGATCCCATGAAGGTTGTCCTGCAGATGTCGAAGTACCCCGTCGCAGCGGTGTCACAACGTGTCCTTTGGTTCTGAGTAAACGCGATAGTTCGCTCCCGACCATTCCGCTTGCGCCTGTCACGAGGATGTTCATTCGATTCGCTCCGGATGTCCGTTGAAGTGTCGCGCCAAGGTCTTCGGTTTCCAAAGAGTATTATCGGGCCACGCGTTCGCAATGTTATTCGCGATGTTTAGTTGATTGGATTCATTCCGATTGGCTTGCTTTCGGGATCGTATTGTAAGGTTGAACAAAATCCACCCTGCGGGTCATGGGCCGGCGCGTGCATCTATTTAGAGAACCGCCTGGCACTTTTTTCATCATTTTCATTATCAATAGCGGGAATGGGAGCAAGCGTATGCAAAGCCAGAAGAGCCATCAGGATTTGGGCGGGTTTTTTAAGACAAGCACAGGCAACGAGTCGGTGTCCAATATGACCAAGCGAGACTGGATCGCGGCGATGTGCCTTCAAGGCATTCTCGCGAACAAGAACACGACCAAGACGACGATGTGGTCCACCGCACAGAGCGCTGTGATGTACGCCGATCAACTCATCGTTGCGTTGGATTCGGACCTCGCAGCAGGTGTGCCAATGGTACAGCCCCCCGCGTTCCCAGGCGTGTCCATTCCTGTTGTCACCGCTGCTTCAGATTGAAGCATTCAATCGGGTCAAAGCGCGGATCTCGGGGTTAAAAAAAAGAGCCCTGCCCGACAGGCAGCGCTCTTCTGATGGTCTTGTTCTCGATAACGCCTACGCAATACTACCCGGTAACTGGAACCGTGCCGGGTGATTGACTGCTGGTGCTGCTGGCTTGCTCGATTGACCGCTCCACAATTTTCATGTCGCGGATGTTGGCGTTTGAGTCAGGATCGGTTTCACCGTTCTGACGAAGCAGTGTTGATACTTCGGTGATTCCACGCTGAATATTTTCAAGTGCATCCTGCTGGTTGCCCATGACGCAACGGCGATTGGCCTGGGCGACCCATTTCTGTGCTGTCAGATTGGGAATGAGTTCCTGGCAAGCGGCTGACAACTGCTGCGAAGGATGCCGGCGTCTGGCGAATGCGATAATCGCCAGAGCATGAATGGCGTCATCGCAGGCAGCACGAAACAACGTTGATGCCGTTTCAACATCACCTTGCGACTGCGCTTCGACCGCCCCTTGTGTTGCAGCTTTTCGACGCTGCTGAAACTGCGTGAATTCTCTGTCCAATTCCATCCATTCCTGCGGAGAAATCGGATTGCCCGCGGGTACGTCCGAATCCGAATCGAATCGCGATGACAGGAATTGCAGCGACGAGTCGCGGCCTCCTGGCCGCACACCATCCGGGCGGCCTACGAGCATCACCTGCACGACAGAAAGCGACTCTTGATACTGCAGCATCACGCGTCCGTCATTTGTTCGGAGCAGACGTACGCGGTTGCGGCTTGCGGTTGGTTGGAAGTCAAATTGATCGTGCGGCATCGCTGTTACCCTCACCCTGCGCGAAAAGAATATCGCATTTATCCTTCGTTACAGGTTCTATATCGGGCACTTGGAGGCCTCTGTTTATGAAGCGTGTGGCTGATTTGTCACTTTGATCTCGATTGACACGGTTATGGGAACGCACCGTGGGTAAGAGCCTGCAGGTGTCGCAGCCGATGTGACGACGCGAAACAGCACCGACTTGTGGAGGCGATGTAAGTCATCCTCGTGACAGGACGAGTTTTTATCGGCGGTCGCTGCTGAGAAACAGTCACTTCAATGGGCAACCCACAAAAAAACCGGCCAGAAACCCGCAGGTTTTCGACCGGTTTGAATTTCCACATTTTTTTGTGCCAGAACGTTTTTGCCGGATCAGGCTTTTCTGAAATCGATCAGGCAGTCTTACCCGGAACCACAACTATGCGGCAATTTTTTGGGCGTGTTCCTTGGCGATTTCGACCAGTTTGTCGAATGCTGCCGGATCGTCGATGGCCAATTCGCTGAGCATCTTGCGATTGATGATGACCTGGGCTTCGTTGAGACCGAAGATGAAGCGACTGTAGGCCATGTCGCGCATCTTGCAGGCCGCCGAAAGACGCGTGATCCATAGCGATCGGAATTCACGCTTGCGGCGCTTGCGATCGCGATACGCTGAAACACCAGCGCGGGTGACCGCCGTGACGGCTGTGCGGTAAAGTTTGCTGCGCCCACCGCGGAAACCTCTGGCTTCGCGAAGCAATCTGTGTTTTCTGCGATGTCGGGCAGCGCCGGTTCTTGCTCGTGGCATGGTTCACCAATCTCCAACAACTGGGTCACTCATATTAATGACCCGAAAAAAACTCAAAATTCCTGCGTCTTGTTTCAACTTAGCAATTGATCTGGCAAGTAGGCCAAACTTAAAGCAGTTCAATGACCCTCTTCACGTCGCCCTTTGAAAGGTACGCGGGCTTGTGCAATCTGCGTTTGCGATCACCCGACTTGGAACTCATCAGGTGTCCGCCAAACGAACGGCGATAACGAACTTTACCCGACGCCGTCACCTTAAGCCGCTTTCGAGCACCCTTGTGCGACTTCATTTTGTTGCGCATCGGTACGCCTCCAAACCCAAAAAGACCCTTCTTGATACAAAAACATGCGAGCCGGGCATTCTAACAACTGAAGATTACACAGCAACCCCGTCGAGCGGCAGCCAAAGTGACCACCGAGAACGCTCAAACCCAGGCGGATTGCCCAATTTATCGAGCCAATCGACCAAAATCAGCCGTTCTCAGGATTTGTACCGAGTAACTGATCGCGACGCTTTTGGGCCGCAACGAATTCGGCGATGCTCAGCCAAGCCGCCTTAACCTTCCCGTCATCAAACATTACGCAGGCACACCCATCCTGATTTGGCATGATAAGCCCTTTTCGAGGGCCGGCGATCACTAGAAATGGCTGTTCGCTGGATTCGAGGCGACTGACCTCGTTAGGCTGGGGATACGGAGCCAAGGCAACCCCTTTCTCGATTTTCAGCCCCTCGGGCAGTTTCTGCGGTAGGAATGTCCGTTCGTCGAGAATCTTCTGCAAACTGGCTTCCACGCGCTGAGCCCATTGCATGCTTGAGTCTCTGCTTCGGGCATCACGCTGGCGCACGACGATCAGGCAAAACACGATTGCTGAGACAATGAGGAAGAGCGCAGTCAATCGAATGCTTTGACCGAGCTTCCGAGGTCGCGTCTCGCGGACCGGTTTATTGTGGTTGTCATCGGGAAGAACAGACGTCGACGTCATTGAATTGATACCCCAATATCGAAGACCGCGCGAAGCGACTCCTTCAAAATCAGTTACCCACTTTTAAAATTTGCCCGGTAACGCTTCAGCGCCCACGAAGGATCAAAGTCCTTCAATGGCGATGCAGAACTAGAATGCCGTAACCCCCGACCGGTGAACGGCATTCCAAATCTATTTGGTAGTGCTCTCTCAGACCGAACCAGCCATCCGATCCGGGAAGTGATTCAGCTTATTCAGGTTATAAATCGTCGTCGTCAAACGGATCAATCGCGGTTTGGTCCGCGCTCGATGCCAACGCTTCAAGCGCGCTGATCGGATCGAGTTCGTCATCAATCGCCGCCTCACCAGGAAGCGGATCTTGTTCCGGCTGAATGCCGGTTGAATCATGGCGTTTAAGCTTGGTCTTGACCGGGCGGAGCTCTGTCGGCTCGCCGTCAATCTGGAGCGTAAAGACAACCGGACCAATCACCACATGATCGCCAGCACTCAATGCCGACTGTTTGACGCGTTTGTTGTTGACGTAGGTACCGTTGGAACTTCCGAGGTCTTTGACGGATACTTCCTCATCATTGATCCGAAACTCGGCATGGCGACGTGAGACTTCCGTCACCGGAATGCGAATGTCGCAATCGTTTTTTCGCCCTACGCAAGTAAGGTCCGAATTCAGTGGGAAGTCGCGCCGTTCACCATTGGAACGAAACATGACCAGCTTGGCATCGATCATGTGGTGGATCCTCGATACTGACCAATCCTATGAGACTGCTTTCTCAAGTTCGTTTATTTCAGAAGCCCGCCGGTTTCACAAGCCATGTCCTTAAGTTTGCTCACTCTAAGAACTAGCCGCCGACCCCTCAAATCGACTATAACCCATTGCAGGGCAAGGTGCAATCGACTTGGCAGGGGTGAACAAGGCAGCCCTCATTTACCCCAACATCGCGCGATGGGTTCGCTGTGAATAAAGAGATTTCCGATCACAATCTGGGCCTTTATCTTCATTGGCCCTTCTGCGAATCAAAATGCGGATACTGCGACTTCTATTCAGTACCGCTGAAAGGCCGAGACGTTGCACCGCTTCTTGACGCGTTCGCCATAGACCTCCGATCGCGGGTGGCTGAATGCGACAAGCAGATCGACACCATCTTCTGGGGTGGGGGCACACCGACTACGCTCGAAGACGACAACCTCTCGATCGCCCTGGGTCATATTCAAAATGCCACATCGAATCATCCGATTCGCGAATTCACCATCGAAGCCAACCCCGCCACCGTGGACGAACGCAAAGCAGCCACGCTGGTCGATCTTGGTGTCACTCGCGTGTCACTCGGAGCCCAATCGTTTCATCAAAATGAACTGAGCGCCCTTGAACGGCTGCACACACCGCGCGATGTTCCGGAAGCCATCCGAATCATTCGAGCCGCTGGCATCACCCATTACAACATCGATCTGATTTTCGGAATCGGCGGCCAAACGCTGGCCAGTTGGCAGGAATCGCTTGCCCGCGCGGTCGAACTCGAACCGCCTCACCTTGCTTGCTACGGGCTGACCTACGAACACGGTACGTCGCTGACCAAGCAACTCAAACTCGGCCACATCGAAGCCTGCGACGAACAACTCGAAGCCGACATGTTCCTCGCTTGCAAAGACTATTTGGAACGTTGCGGATACGAGCAATACGAACTTTCCAACTACGCCAAACCAGGCCACCAATGCCTGCACAATCTGATCTATTGGAAGAACGGCTCGTACCAAGCCGTCGGACCATCGGCGGCTGGCTGCCTTGGGAATATTCGATTCAAGAACGTCTCCGACATCAACGAATATATCCGCCTCATCAATTCCAACGGCCACGCCATCGCCGATCGCGAAATCATTGGTGAAACTGAACGAGCATTGGAAGGCCTGATGATGCGAATGCGCCTGATAGATGGATTGGACCTGGCTGATTTCCTCCGATGTACCGGCATCAATCTGATCGAAAACTGCCGAAACGCGATCGCCCGTCTAACCGACTCGGAATTGATCGTTTGCGATGAATCCAAACTGCGTATGACGCGGCGCGGACTATTGATGGCCGACACCGTCATCCGCGAGTTGGCGAGCGAACTCGATCCGCCATCGGGCATGTCGCTCAACGTTGTTGCCAGCCGCCCCATCGGTGACGCCTGAACCACCCGTCACTTTGCGTCGTAATTGTCATTGGCGTACCGACCCTCTAAAATACCGACCGAAGGACCCGCGGTGGCCCAGAAGTTATAATTTGCAGGAGACACAACACCTCATGTTATTTCAGCCACCCATCGCGCCGAGTTATTCCAAGCTCTCGCCCGAACAAATCGCAGAGCGGATCACCGATCACAAACGAAACTTCGCCGGTCGTCTCGTCATCCTCGGTCATCACTATCAGCAAGACGACGTACTCGAATTCGCCGACTTTGACGGTGACAGTTTGAAGCTTTCGCAGATCGCAGCCAATCAAAACGCAGCCGAATTCGTCGTGTTCTGCGGCGTGCATTTTATGGCCGAGTCGGCTGACATCTTGACCGACGACTCCGTCAAAGTGATTCTGCCCGATTTGTCGGCTGGTTGCTCGATGGCAGACATGGCCGCCCTCGATCAACTCGAAGACGCTTGGGCTTTTCTCACCGAGTCAGCCGGCGCGAAAGTCGTCCCCATTACCTACGTCAACTCCGCAGCGAATATCAAGGCCTTTTGCGGTGAACACGGTGGAGCATGTTGCACCAGCAGCAACGCCGCGATGGTTCTCGAATGGGCGTTTAAGCAAGGCGACAAAGTCATCTTCCTGCCCGATCAACATCTCGGTCGCAACACTGCCTACGCGATGGGCATCCCGCTCGACGACATGGTGGTCTACGATCCGAAGGAACCTGACGGCGGGTTGTCTGTCGATCAGGCGAGGGCTGCGAAAGTGCTCCTCTGGAAGGGACATTGCAGCGTCCATCAGTTGTTCAACGCAGCGCAATGCGACGCCATCCGCGCGGATGATCCCGATCGAAGAATCCTCGTCCATCCCGAATGCAGTTGGGAAGTCGTCCAGAAAGCCGACCTGTCGGGCAGCACGGAATTCATCATCAACACGATTCAGGATGCGCCGGCTGGAAGCAAGTGGGCGATTGGAACCGAGGTTCATCTCGTCAATCGATTAACGAACACGCACAAAGACAAAGACGTCCGCTCGCTCGCGACAATTCAATGCCTCTGCACCACGATGTATCGCATCAGCCCGACGCAGCTATTGTGGAGTCTCGACGAGTTGGCGGACGGCCGGGTCACCAATCAGATCAGCGTCGCGCCCGACATCAAGCACTGGGCCAACGTCGCGCTCGAACGGATGCTCACCAATGTGTCATCCGCGCCGAAAGCGATTTTACGACTCGTTGACTAGACGCCCGCCACCGAATCCAGCCCGCTGAAAAACCCTCGCCACAAATCTGATGACGGCTATAATGCCTCAATGGAAACGGACATTGATCGGATTTTGATCACGGATCGCGAATTGGCCCAGCGCGTCAAGGAACTGGCCACCCAGATCGCTGCGTGCTATCCGGATGAGGACACCGGACTGATTTTGGTGCCCATTTTGTCGGGTTCGATCATTTTCCTGGCGGATCTGATTCGCCACATGCCGATAAAAATGAAGCTCGGACTCATGACGGTGTCCAGCTATTCTGGCGCGACGACCGAATCGCAAGGCCCAAAGTTGGAGATGGACCTCGAGGAAGATATCCACGATCAGCACGTTCTGGTCGTCGATGACATCCTCGATACGGGAAAGACGCTGCGATTCGTTCGAAGCAAATTGAGTGAACGAAACCCGCGATCGATTCGGACAGCCGTCTTGCTCCGCAAACCGGAAAAAGCGCCGCCCGACGTAACGGCTGACTTCGTCGGATTTGAAATCGCGGATGAATTTGTCGTGGGGTATGGCCTCGACTATGACGACCACTATCGAAATTTCCCGCACATTGCCGTCCTCAAACCGGATTGTTATTGAACCGGTTCCGAGTCGAATCGCAACAGCACCTCGGCGATTCAGTGCGGCTGCCGTCAAGAGCACAACGGCAACGGTTGAAGAACAACTCTCCATCGCCGATGAAATTCTCGACGGCGGCGAAACCGTTCTGCTTGCCATCAAGCCATCACTTTGGTTCGTGTTGTTCGATGCAGCCCGCTGGATGTTTCTCGGTGGTATGCTGCTTCTGATCTCCGCGTTTTCAACGTTGCAGGTCAACTGGATATCGCCTCAGACCATCGGGCAGTTGGGGGCGGCGATCATCATCACCGGTTTGGGCATGGCGTTCTTGCGCTGGGTTTCGAGGTTTTACATTTTAACCAACCGGCGGGTCATGCGGGTGCGCGGCGTGTTCAAGGTTGACATTTTGTCATGCCCGCTTCTGTCTATCAGCCGAACCGAAATCATGATCGGTCCGCATGAAAAAGTGACACGTCTTGGCACTATTCTGTTTGCGTCCGATGAAGTCCCCTGCGACGATTTCCACTGGTTTCAAATCAACAAAGTCGAAGAGGTCCACGAGCGCATCCGTCGGGCGATCGATCGCGCCTCCGACGAGCAACCCCGCATCTAGAACATCCGACCAAAGGATCAACGTCAGCGCGTAGGGTGGGCCGTGCCCACCGCCGTTCGCGTGTCATACGGATTGGTGGGCACGGCCCACCCTACAAAACCGCTTACATCCATCTTGCATTTGATCGCTCGATTGGTAGCCTACCGATTCAATTTTTGGAGGCGAACATGCGCGTACTGTCCGGCATACAATCCAGCGGAAAACTCCACCTTGGCAATTACCTCGGAGCACTCAAGCAGCACATCGAGTTGCAACAAGACAACGAGTGCTTCTATTTCATCGCCAACTATCACGCGCTGACCACCATTCACGACCCCGACCTCGCCCGCAGCCTCACCCGCGACGTCGCCCTCGACTACCTGGCACTCGGGCTCGACCCCACAAAAGCCGCCCTCTATCGACAAACCGATCTGCCCGAAGTCTGCGAGTTGCAATGGATTCTAAGCTGCGTCACCGGTAAGGGCCTGCTCGAACGCGCCGTCAGCTATAAAGACAAACTGTCCAAAGGTCTGACATCGTCGATGGGATTGTTCTGCTATCCGGTGCTGCAAGCGGCTGACATCTTAATCGTAGAATCCGATTGGGTGCCCGTTGGTAAGGATCAGGTTCAGCACATTGAAATGACCGCAGACATGGCCGGTTACTTCAACGGCACCTTCGGTAACGGTGAAGAAATTCTAAGAGCGCCCGAAGCCCGCCTCAACCAGGCGTTCACGGTGCCCGGCATCGACGGTCACAAAATGTCCAAGAGTTACGGCAACGCCATCGACCTTTTCGACACGCCCAAGAACAGCAAGAAACGCATCATGAGCATCCTCACCGACAGCACACCGGTCGAAGACCCCAAAGACCCAGCGACGTGCAACGTGTTCGCGATTCTCAGCCTGATGGTCGAACCCGATGAACTTGCCGAATGGGAGCAACGCTATCGCGCCGGTGGCATGGGGTATGGCGACGTCAAGAAAAGGTTAGCCGAACGATTTGAAGAAACGTTTGGACCCGCCCGCGAAAAACGCGCCGAACTCGAAAAGGATGAAGCCTACGTAGAAGGTGTTCTCGTCGAGGGAGCCAAACGAGCCCGCGCTACTGCCGAACCACTCATGGCCAAAATCCGCGAAGCCTGCGGCCTGCAAACCGCGAAATAGCTACATTACAAAACCGGACTGGAATCTGTCGCTACCAATTGGCATGATAGTAGCCAACAAAGGTTTGCTGCTTGTGCGCATCCTTCCATGCTGAAGCATTAGCTTGCAGGTTCACCATTCTTCAAGTTCAGGGGCCAAGTCATGCTCGATCCACGTTCACCCGACTTTGAACCCGTCATCGAAACTGCTGTCACCGATCCCAAAGAATTAGATTCTAAAGAATGGACGCCGCAGCGCGGACTCATCAACGGTTTAATCGCCACTGCGATTGCTGCCATCGTCCTGACCATTGGTTGGACAGCCCTCACGCGCGTATCACCGCTATCGATGATCTTTCACGTGTGCGACGACGCAAAGCCAACGTTGTTTCTCGCTTTCCTTGGAATTGTCACCGGGTTCGTAATGACATGGATTTTGTTCGTTTGCATGCACAAGGCATCACGAATGGTAAGCCGCCCATGCACGGTCGGCGTAGTCGTCATCGCCCTGTTGATGATCCTCGCCCGCCAGATCGCCATCGCCGCATTTGACGTCAAAGTAGATGGCCTCGATGTTTCCGGCTGGGAGTGGTTGGGACTAAGAAGGATCATCGTAACAAACTTAGGCCTATGGCTAGGCATCGTCGGAGCGGCATACCTCTTCCACGAAGGCGATTCATTCGTCGAGATGTTCTATGGCTAACCGTTGTCGCCAACCCGTGCGAGCGTCATGGTTTGATTCACTTCTTTTTCGCGCATGGTTCCTATGACTTGAATTACCAGTTCGTCGGGCTTGGTGCGTTCGTAGATGATCGTGTTTGGAAAGTCGTGTTCGGGGTTGGCGAATACAACCCGCTTCTTGGCTTCCTCGAATTCGGATAGCTTAAACGATGTGCTGCTTTTCTTGCCGAAGGGATACGGTGTCAGCACGACTTCGCCTTCTATGGTTTGGAAGTGTTCGAATTCGATCATCACCACCCGATCGCCGCGAAACTCTTTGCTGGAGCTGAGGATCATTCCGCCGTCGGGCGTGGTGTATGCCGACTCCCACCTGCCGCCGGGAAACGTGCCGCTCCAGTTGCCGGCGAGGAATGACAACTGCTCGATCGCGACTTTGGGGGCATCTGCGCCGGCACCCTCTTTCGATTCTTCCGCAACCAGCCGATTCAAACCAACGGCTGCCGCCACCGCCAACCCCATCACGCAAACCCGTTTCCATCGATTCATATCCGCTGCTCCTTTTGGCCGATTCACCTGCACGATGCAGATGGGTTTTTATGAGTTTTTCCCCGGGGCGGACAACCGACCGGCAAACGCCATTTGCGCCGATCGCCCCGCACGCCTCTGAAAATGCAGAAAATGCCGATACTCTGCGGCCCGTCTGCCTCAAGACGCTCCGGCTAGATTCCGATAATAAGGCAGTTGGCGCACGCTTTGAAACCGTCACCGACGACCTTGAATGCGGCGTTCCAGCGCTCATGGATTATACAGTTAATCATTGGGAACATGTTGTCTCGAAAGACATCTGATGGCTGACGTTCTTGATCAAAATGAAGTCGATGCCCTGTTGGCGGCCGTCGATACCGGTGGAGCCGACGAGGGGACTCCTTCGCCGCGTTCGGGTTATGCAAACTCGGGCCCGGTGAAACCGCAGAAGGAATCGCGCACCTACGACTTCAAACGCCCCGAGCGCGTCAGCAAAGATCAGATGCGTTCGTTGGAAAGTCTCCACGATAGTTTTTCAAGAAACCTCGGCGCGTCGCTCTCGAGCTTTCTTCGAACCATCGTCGAAGTCCGCGTTTCGACCATCGAACAGTTGACCTATAGCGAGTTCATTCATTCGCTGCCCAACCCGACGAATTTCAACCTGCTTTCATGCGAACCGCTTGAAGGGCAAATGTGCCTGGAGATCAGCCCGCTGATTATCTATCCGATCATCGATCGGCTGCTGGGCGGATCGAGCAACGAAATCTTCGTACCGCAGCGGCCACTCACGTCTATTGAACTGCGCTTGATTCAAAAGATGACTGACCGGGCGCTGACCGAATTGACCGATGTCTGGTCCAACTTGTTTGAAGTTAAATTCGGATTGAGCGAAACCGAAAGCAACCCGCACTTGGTTCAGATCGTCGCTCCGAACGAAGTGGTCGTGGTCATCGGTTTTGAACTTCGCATGGGCCCGCGGGCTGGCACGATGAGCCTTTGTATTCCGTTCAACGTCATCGAGCCGGCGATGTCCAAGCTCGCGACGCAGGGTTGGTTGTCGTACAGCCGAAGCGCCAGCCAAGAATCCCAATCCGACGCGATCATGAGTCGCATCGACTCGGCTAAGATCGAACTCTGTGCAGACCTGGCTGAGACGACGATGACGGTCGAAGAACTGCTGGCCCTTCAGCCCGGTGACATCATTCAAACCACCAAACCGTCCAAAGAAGAATTGCTGATTCGTGTCGAGGGCAAAAACAAATTCGCAGCAACGGTCGGCCGCCATCGCCAGAACCGGGCCGTCAAGATCACTCGGTCTATCAAACCAGGCGATCCGCTAGAACGCCCCGTCGCCGAAGTCACGCTCGACCCCAACTAGTCGAACCCAAGCAATCAAATTCACATCGGAAAATCCACACCAGCAATCCCGCACAGCTTGACGATTCGCAACCCAAACGGCAGCATAGTCCGCCAGCACCAAAGGCGTACCCCGCATGACAAAGATGCAGCAGCGCCAAAGTGCCGCGGCCAAAAAGCGCAAAGTCCCCGTAGTTCAATTGGATAGAACGTCGGTTTCCGAAGCCGGAGGTTACAGGTTCAAGTCCTGTCGGGGATATGGATGGGATTGCTCGCATCCAACGGCTAGACCACATTCGGGGCAGACACCACTGACGTTGCCAGTTAGATCGTAACCGCATTTTGCGCAGCCTGTTTTGATGCGTCCGTCCGACCGCCAAAGCCAAATTGTCCCAAGAGTCGTTGCCGTCAAGAGCATCCAGATTGGCATGTGGACAAAGGTAAGTCGACTGTCGTGAAATAACTCGGGCCACCAACTAAAATGATCGTCCGACCTCCAAACATGCCATCCAACTGGCCTGTACGCATCGTCATAGGAAAAACGACCACCACCGAGAAGGCCGTTTCCGCATCCGAACGCCCACCGGTTTCCAGCCCAGTATGCATTCCTGAAAACATTGAGTATCCATGCCACCCCAAGAATAGAACACGCCCCAACTCCGAACCATTTGAAAAGCCATCGTTTTCGGATGCACACTTTCATGATGCCTCGCCACATTCGGGGCATCTCGGCTTGAGCAGCCCCGTCAGGTTATAACCGCAGCGGATGCATTGATTGCGTTTGCGACGACGATGTCTGCGAAATCGCGCGAAACAAAATGACAGGCACGGGTAAACCGCCAGCAATGTACAGAGAAACAAGAATTTAGCCTTCAATACAATGTGCGTATATCCAGATTCTCCCGAGTGCCAACTTAGGAATACATAGTCCTTGTAGCTCCCCTGCCAACGGTTGGCATCGTGCCAGTCTGGAATGCGAGCGCTTCGATTCTCAACCCATTGCAGTATGAATCCTCCGCCTCGAAAATCGAGCATGATGATTCGGGTTGGTGAAGCGCTACCATAATGCTTGAAGGTGCGCTCGGCGGCCAACCAGACGACCAACGTAAAGACGGCCAGAACAAACAGGAAACGCTTGATCCATTTGCGAATCATGTCACCGTCCCGCATTCAGGACATACACCGCTTACGTTGCCGGTCAGGTCATACCTACAATTCAAACACTTGCCGTCGGGCTGGCGATCCATTCGCCATAGCCAGTATGCCGCTATCGATACCGGTATGCACATCATCAGGATTGGCACAAAGATCGCTTTCAGCGTGTGGTAATCGGCTGGCACCGCCGAACGGAGAACGGAGCCGATGGGAAACAAGTGCTTATCTACCCACATCGCTCCAAGCACAACGCATACCGCAACTACAAGCCATGCGAGTATGCGCCGCATTCGGGTTCGTCGCTGCATGCTCCCATATTATCTGTCCCCGCACACGACTGCCAACACCATCGCTACTAGCAACTCGTGTGGGCTTGGACGGGTGGCAGAAATCTTCAGACTTGGGGCTTTCGCTATCTGGGTTATTGAGATCCACCTGCTTCTTGGCCAGCCTGATGTCGCGAATCGACTCCCCCACGATCAAGAGATCATGGGCCACCTGTCGAAACGCATTCACTTGGTAAAAAGCATGACCAATTGATCGCCCGTTCGCGATTTGATGTGGCTTAGGCGGCGCTCGATTGCTGCGAGGGGGAAGGGCAACTTCTTGATTAGACCAAAGCTTACTACCCGCAGCGACACTTGCATCGCCATCATCCCGCGAAGCCCGGGAAAATAGACGGCGTGCTTCTCCAAGGTTAGTGACGGCGGACAGGCGTCTACGATCTGCGCGGGTTTGTAATGGCGATGCCAGGGTTTTCTGCCGTCCGACATCGATATGTCGCCGACCATCCCCTTGTCAGCCCCTCGGATAAATCGCTGCTCGTAGTGTTTTTTGCCGCCGCTGAGTCGCAAATGAATGAAGCGATGCAGCCGGGGAAACACGAATTTGAAATTGCCAGTATCCAAGAACGCGAACCAACCACGGTGCGGAGTAGTCAGAAGCAGTTTACCGCCCGGCTTGAGAATCCGGATCAACTCGGCGAGCGTTGCCGCTTCGTCAGGAACGTGTTCGATCACTTCGACAATGGCGATCGTGTCAAAGTATTCATCGGGGAAATCCGTCTTGCCATCCAATCCGATCACGCCCAACTTGAACTCTGGATGTTTTGCTTGGGCCTGTTCGATCTTATCGATGTCAACGTCAACGCCATGACACTCGTCGCAATGATCGCTCACCGCATCCAACAAGCCGCAAGGACCGCATCCATAATCCAAGAACCGCCCTAGTGGAAAATCGAGCCATTGCAACGCCCGCTCACGCCATCGCAGCGGTATCTTCTGGGCGGAGCTATTCTTGTTTTCAGTCTGTGACGTTTCACTCATGCGTTTAGCCCAGTCCAGTAGTGTTTTGAGCTAAGCCCGGCTGATTTCTTGCGACGCCCGCCATTTGCTCTCAATGTTCGCAACGGAACTTTAGTCTCCTCATTATGAAATGAATCCACCGCAATTTCCAGAGCGCGGACAAACCGCTTTGGGGCATAGCAATCAGAGTCGAAGAAACGTTGGACCGTTGACTTGGTCGCTCTCGTGATGATCCCGCGAGAGTGCGAACGAAAAGGAAAACCTGATTGCCGTTTCCGCACCCCTAAACGGTCGTCCCATAAATCGGGCTCCGGTTGACTCGGCTCGATGGTCGGTTCAATCAGTGACCAGCAATCAAGAACATTGAGACAAGAGCACACCCGCACCTTGCAATCCGATGCACATCGAATTGTGGTTGCTCACTTAAACTTCCGTACCGCATTCAGGACAAGTGCCGCTGACATTTCCGGTGAGGTCGTATCCGCAACTGACACATTGGCCGGTGCTGCGGGGGTTGTAGCGCCAAAGCAGGAACGTCATCGCGGCAAGCGGCAGGAGCAGCATCCAGATTGGCATGTAAATGTGGCTTCCGGAGAATTCGAATTCGACATCCGGCCACCACGCCATCTTGGTCGGCAGAGGCGGACTTGGGCGGACTGAGACATTGGTTCCACGGTATTTGCACGTTGCTTTGATTCTTCCGGCTTCCAGTTCCCAGACCCAACGATTGGCCGAATACGTGTGATGCCTGGTCGAATATGTAAAACGGTTCTCGCTCGAAACCCACCAAGCGCCGCCGAGCAGCACGCTGATCGAAACACCCGTCCATCGAATAACAGTTAGCCGACGGAGCTTTTTGTGGCTGACAATGCGCCTGCAACTTCCGCAAAGATATGCGTTTGGACCCTCCAAACCAGCGCGACACCTTGAGCATCGCTCTGGCGCGTACTTAACGATGCGCCACTTTCGCATCGTCCAGAGTAATACGGGGACCATAACCAACCAAATCGGCGCATCGAACCCGACGTCACCCTTGCGAATGCTGACGTCCGGCCACCACTTGCGCATGTTGCAACGCTCACGGGTTAGGCGCGTCTTAGGAGGCGCAGAATGGTCGCTGATCCATGTGCAAATCGCCCCATGATCGACGGACAAATTGAAGTATCCCAGCCGAAAGTACGTCTGCGCATAATTTGTTCCAACCCACACAACAGCAAGACCAACGCACGCAAATATTCCAAGCCATTTGAACACGCGTTGTTCTTGAAGGCTTCGCATCAGCAATCGGTCCCGCATTCAGGGCAAACCCCACTGACGTTACCGGTCAAATTATAGCCGCAACTCGTACACGAATTGGGGAAACGCCACGCCAACCACACTTTGCGCAGTAGCGATTTCCAAACCACGAAGATCAATAACAATATCGTTGGCGGCCAAAGTGGAACCCTGACTTGAAACAGCCCTGACCGATTTATTCCATAGAAATGATCCGGAATCCAGTAGGTTACAAACCCATCAAGCCCGAGAACCGTAAGTCGCGGTTGGCGGAAATTCTGAATTCCATACTGCTCATTCATTGCGTCTAACATCGCCGATTGCGCTCTCGATCGAGCTGACGGTTCGGTCCAAGATACATATCCACGATTGAAGAACACCATGTTATCTTTCGGTGTCAGGTAAAGGATGCGCCAATAACTGGCCATCCACGCCGCTCCGAATATCGCAAGCATCGTGATAACAATCTTGAATCGAATGCTGCGAATCATGTCGGTCTGTCGCAATTCGGTTGGGCGGCACTGCGTTTGAAACCATGGATGCAATCGTTTGATCAAAACGCCGCGACATTTGAGTCAAAGATGCAGCCTTTGTATGATACCGCCATGTCAATTGAGCGTTGTGTAATGTCTCAGTCTCCTAAAAACTAAAAACACTCGCAACTTTGGAGCCCGTACGATGGAAACCGAGTCGACGTTTAACACGATCATGTGCATGTCGATTGCCAGCTCGATTGTGAGTTTTGGGGTCATGATCTTTCTGGCCATTCTCGCCAGTAGATTCGTCACCGCTTTTGAGTCGATGGCCAAGAGCCTCGCACGGTTGGCCGGCCAGAACGAGAAGCAGGCGACGCAGTCCATTCCACAACAGTCGTCTTGATCGATTACTTCATGCGACTTCCAGCGCAGCGCTGACTCTGTGGGTCGCCTGACGGGTGGCCCAAGTCTTCAGATTTGGCGTCTCGATTTCCCGGCTCCTCAGATCCACTTGCTCATCTGGCAACTCTGCATCGCAAATTGCCTCCCCCAGGATCAATGATCCGGGGCCACCCGTCCACACAACGCGTCATGTATTACCAGCCCGCCAACCCTGATGGGAGCGCTCGCAAGTTGAATCAAGATAATTCTCGGCATAACTCTTGCTTACCGGCGTCAATTCTGATTGAACCAGCCGCATTCCACAAATCCCTTGTTGTACATACCTTCAGACGCCCTCCAAAACATCCGAAAGTGCCGATACCGGGCTTCGTCTTTCGCTGAGGCGGCTCGAATTTTGCACTTGGGAAAACGGATTTTCCTCTCAATGAACGATTGCGTCGTCATCCTGGCGGGCGGGCAAGGAAGCCGCCTTCGACCTTACACCACCGTTCTGCCCAAACCGCTCATGCCGGTTGGCGATGTGCCCATCCTCGAATTGCTCGTCAAGCAGCTTCGTTCATTGGGATTGAAGCGGCTCATCTTTGCGACGAATTATCGCGACGGTTTGCTGCGGTCGTACTTCGGGTCGGGAAGAACGCTCGGCGTTGACATTTCCTACTGCAAAGAAAACCGCCCGATGGGAACGGTTGGCCCGCTGCATCTCGTTGCCAACGAACTGCCGCAATCGTTTCTGGTCATGAATGGCGACATCCTTACGGACCTGAACTACCGGGCACTGCTGGAAGATCACAAACAATCCGGCGAACTTTTGACGCTGGGTACCTTTCGACGAAAGGTGAAAATCGGCGACGGCGTGCTTGACGTTGATGACACGGGACGCGTGTCCGCGTTTCGCGAAAAACCGACCATACCCCTCACGATTTCCCTCGGCGCATACGCGATGGACCGCAGCGTGCTCGACATGATTCCAGCTGGCGTACCGTTTGGCATGGATGAGTTGGTGCTGGCGATGCTCGAACGCAACCTGAGTGTCAACACCTACCACCACGACGGCATGTGGCTCGACATCGGCACACCGAGCGACCTCGAACGGGCCAACGAATTGTTCGCATCGAAGCGAAAATCGTTTCTCGGCATCGACCCAACCGCCTTGCTTTCACCGAATGTTACAACCAACTCAACCGCAAGCACCGAATCAACAGAAGGAGTCAGCGTATGAAGCTCGCGGGCAAACGTATATTGATCACCGGCGGGACCGGTTTCATCGGCTCGCACCTCGCAGAGTTGCTTGTCGAAAGCGGCAGCCATGTCCGAGTGCTGGCCAACTACAAGAGCATGCCCAGTTGTGGAAATCTCGAACATATCGACCCGAGCATCCGCGACGAAATCGAAATCGTCTGGGGCGACGTGACCGATCGCGACTCGGTAATGAACGTTGTCGAGGGTACGTCGGTCGTATTCCACCTGTCGGCGCTGATTGGCATACCATATTCATACATTGCGCCGCTGTCGTACGTTCAGACCAACATCGTTGGCACGCTAAACGTACTGCAAGCCTGTCGATCGCTCGATGTCGAGCGCATGGTTCATACATCGACGTCGGAAACATTCGGATCTGCACAGTATACGCCGATGGACGAAAAGCATCCGCTCGTTGGGCAATCACCGTATTCTGCAACCAAGCTGGGTGCCGACAAACTAGCCGAGAGTTTTGCGTGCAGTTTTGAAATGCCCATCGTCACCGTTCGGCCCTTCAATGTATTCGGACCGCGTCAGTCGGATCGGGCCATCATCCCGACGATCATTGCCCAACGCATCGCCGGTAAAGACCCGGTGCGCATCGGCGACCCATCACCCCGCCGCGACTTTACGTTTGTGACCGACACGGCTCGCGGATTCATCGCAGCCGCCCAATGCGACGCCGCCATCGGGCAAACGTTTAATATCGGAAACGGTAAGTCGATTTCCATCGGCGAATTGGCCGAAGCCATCTGCGAACTGACCGGTGGTGGTAGCTACGCCAGCGAGTCGCAACGCATCCGGCCCGAAAAAAGCGAAGTCAACGAGCTTCGGTGCGACAGCACGTTGGCGCGAACAATCTTGGGATGGTCGCCACAGGTTTCGCTGACCGAAGGCCTCACCGAGACAATCGAGTTCATGCGGGAACATACCGAAATGTTCGCACCCTTGGAATATCGCGTATAACGACGTATTGGCGCTGTAGGGTCCGCTGTGCGGACCGATGCGTTCCGAGACCGAAGGTCCGCACAGCGGACCCTACTGGAGACTTACCGTGCCTACCGTTTCGATTGTAGTCCCAACCTACAAGCGCGTGCAGTATCTTGGCCGTATGATCGATTCCGTGGTGGCGCAGACTTACTCTGACTGGGAACTCATCATCGTTGATGGGAAGTCAGACGACGGAACGGCTGAACTGGTCGGAAGCTACCGCGAGCGGCTTGGCGATCAACTCGTTTTCATCGAACAGGACAATGCTGGCTGCTGCATCGCGCGAAACACCGGCATCGATGCCGCCCGAGGGGAGTTCGTCGCCCTGCTCGATTCGGACGATGAGTTTCTGCCGACCAAGCTTGAGCGCCAGATGGAATTATTCAATCGCGAGCCGTCTTTAGGTTTCGTATTCGGCGATTATTCGTACGTCGATCTGGAAGGCAATTTCGAGTCGAGCATGTTCGACACCAAGTCGAAGGTTCTTCGAACCGTTCCAAAAAACGAAATCGCCCCGAACCTGCACGTCTGCACGCCGGATTTCTTTTCGTATCTGCTCAAGGAATACTTCGTCGCCACGATCGTGGGCGTGGTTCGCCACGAAGTGTTAGCAAACGACATTCGCTTTCTCGAACACGACCTGTACGGCTGCGAGTGGATGTTCTATCTGGAAATCGCCAATCGCTGCCGCACCGGTTTTGTCGACGAGCCGCTATGCCTGCATCACTACGTCGATGGTAGCCTCTCGCGCACATCGAAAACGCGCAACACAATCTACCATCGCCGCCTCTTGAAGACGATACTCGACCGGTTCCCAAACCTGACCGTATCGCAAACTAAAGAAGTGAGTCAGCAATTGGCCAACGCGTGTAGCCAACTCGGCTACGAAAGTTACAAAGCCGCAGAATACGGTCCGGCAATGGGCTACTTTCGCGAAGCCATGCAAGCCCGCCATAGCGCTACGTCAGTCGTCCACTGGGCCCAGTCACTACTACGCCGCACAGTCACCCTAAATCGCCCCGGCAACGAACCCATGCTACGCAACGACGCCTACAGCAACCCCAAGTGCATGAGCACATAGAGCAACATTCGTAGGTCGGGTCATCGACCCGACAAGAACGACTCACCGTTCGCTTGGCAAAGCTGCCGTACCACATTCCGGACAAACACCGCTTTCATTCCCGGTAAGGTCATAACCACATGCCCAACACGTCCCCGGTCGCACTCGGCTGGTCCGCCATAGCCAAATCGTAACGAGAAGCACCGGCAAAAAGAGCATCCAAAACGGAATCGTCGTGTATCCGCTGTTCTGCTTATACGACGGCCAATGGGTCCATATGCCATGGTACTTTGTATCAACCTTGAGACCTGAAGGCTTGGTCCACCCATGCGTATAAAACTCCAACCCGCCAAACCGCAGAAACACATGGAATCGACTCGCGCCATACATGACCCGAGAGAAACTCGCGACAATCCAACACGAGGCCAGCACGATGCACAAAGCAACGCCAATCCGCATGAACACTCGCCGGATGAAATAAGGCCTTCTCATGTGTCGTAACCGCACTCTGGGCAGATGCCGCTGACGTTACCGGTAAGGTTGTAGCTACAGTGTTGGCAATGCCCCGGCAAGTAAATACGCCGCTCCCACCGCCAAAGAAAAACTGTAGCGAATATCATCAAGAGAAGTGGTGCCCAGAGCAGGACTCTGACATCGAGATAGCGATAGTTTTTCAATATCGAGATATACGCGATGTGGCGAGTGAACAGGTTGGGATTCCGCTCAACCGTCGTGCGTGCTTCAGACCGCATTCCGATTGACGACCGCCATCCATACGAAATTTCCTTCTCCGAGTTCTCCGGAAAGTCCGCGGTCTTCAAGATGACAACAAACATGGAATTTCCTGCCGAGAAAAAGATCACTCGGCCGTAGTATTCTACGCGCAATGGTAAAAAAGCTAACGCAATCGCAATTGTCATCAGCAAGAACACCCATTTCAAGCGACGAACTCGCTTGTGATTCTTGGTCATCGCAACCCCGTTCGCCTCAACTCAAACTGAACCGCCCCGGGGAGCGAACCCATGCTCCGCAACGACGCCTACCGCAACCCCAATTGCATGGGTACATAGGTACGATCTTGGTAGGTCGGGTCATCGACCCGACAAGCCCGTCGTAGACGCAACAAATGGTGGGTCGATGACCCGCCCTACATAGCCATGAATCATCCCCGCATTCCGGGCAGATCCCGCTTTGTTGTCCTTATATTTCTGCGCAGAGCGAACATGTAGGCCGGGGTTTGCTCTGGCTCTTCTTTACCCGGGGCCGGCGAGTTCGGCTACAAACATCTGCAGGTCGGTCAGGTCGATGAATTCATCTCCGGATAGGTTGGCTGGTTCGCATCCGCCGGTGGCTGGCTGGCCAAAGCATGTCATGAACATGGCGTAGTCCACCAGGTCCACATCGCCATCTGATTCGAAGTCGCCGTCGCCCAGTGGAACGCACATATCATCAGATTCCCTGCACCACGTTTCGACGCTGCACGGAGCGCTTCCGGTTATGCAATCTAATATCGGATCGCACGTTTCGGGTCCGTTGCAGAACACGCCGTCGTCACAGTCGTCGTCAATCGAGCAGCCGGGTACAACGGTTATCTCGATGTCGTCAATGGCGATGTCGCTGCTCCAGCTTGAACCGGTGACACCTCTGAATCGAATCGTCTTGATAGCACCCACGTGAGCGGTGAGGTCGATATTCGCCTGAATCCACTGATCCCCTTGATTACCCGAAACACTGAACACGCTGCTCCATGTGGAACAGTCACCTGAGATTTCAACGTCTAGTGATCCCAGACTGGTCCCGAACATGTGATACCAAAACGTAAGTGTGGCAGTGCTGGCACCGGTCAAATTGATGCAGGGGCTTTGCAGGATTGCGGTCTTGTCGGGACTCCCGTTGTCAGCGGTTGACGCTTCGGTGTACACATAGAAACCTGCCCCAGTTGTGTGGTCGCCCGACGGCCCGGTTCCGCTGGATGCCGTGGCTCCGCTGAGGCGCGTCCAGTCGATATCATCACCGCTGGCGTTGTTCCACAACCCAAGTCCTGACTCGAAAGCTTCGCTGTACGGGAATGTATCTATCAACACGGGGCATTCGTTCTGGCATGTACCACCGGCACATGTGTCGGTCGTGCAGGCATTTCCGTCGTCGCATTCACCGTCGGCTGAGCAGGTCCCACATTCGTTCAGCAGTTCGTTGCATAAATCACCGGGACATGGATCCGTTCCGGGTTGGCAGGTCTCATTGCCATCGCAGGTTTCCGCACCGTTGCAGAACGCACCGTCATCGCAGTCCGGATCCCCTGAACAGGTCGCGCTGCCCATTCGCAAATCCAGCACGATGGGGAGATGGTCGGAAGTATTGCCCGGCAACGTATCTCCGGCTTGCAATCCAGCCGCGGCTAGCGCCGGTGCAGACATGGTGTCGGTGTTCAATACGAAACTGTTGGCGACTGTCACCACGCTGTCGGTGTAGAACATCCGATCGAGCGCAGATGGAGGGAAACTTTGATTGCCCTGCCAGGTGAAAGTGTCACCCGTGAAGGGATCTTGCGGCATGAGGTTTGTCATATCGCTGACGTCCCAATCGCCAGAGACATCCGCACCGTAGGTTCCTTCGTCTTGAATGTCACCGGTGATGAACGTGTTTTCCGGTTGTGGCCCACCGACCATGTTGAAGTCACCCAACACGATCATCGGTGTGTTGTTGGGCAAGACGACGTTGTCGCCAGATAACCGGGCGACTCCGCGAGCGTCGCCCAACCAGTTGGCGATAGCATCTGCGCTGTCCTGCCGGCTGGCGTCTTCTGACCCACCGGCGTTGCCGCAGCATTTCAGGTGAACACCAAGCAGGTAAATATCGTCCGCGTAGGTTGCGTCGGGGAGATCGGCCAACGCGATGGTCACACCGCGCGACGCGGAAGCTGGAATGGTGTCGATCCGCGTCATGGTCAAGGGAAACCGCGACACCAGCACCGTTCGGATGCCGCCGAGCAGTCCGAAATGAACCTGCCATCCGCCCGGTGTCGGCAGGATGCTGTCCATGCGATTCGCAACATCGCCAACTGAAACCGCGTCGGTAAATTCTTCAAAGCTGACGATGTCCGGGTTGAGAGCGATCAGGATGCGGTTGAACTCCGCATCGGTACTGGAGTTGTCGATGAAATTGCGAGCGTGGTTGTAGGCCACGATTCGCACGTCGAGGGCGTCATCTTTTGAGTAGTCGCCCGAGAGTGGATCAAAAGCGAAAGCGCTGACCGTAAACGCGCAAACGACAAACGTCACGCACCATGCAACACGCATGCGCAGACGACCATGAGACAAACCATACGCCATAACTTCATTCCCTTCCCAAACTGAATATTCGTAGCAGAACCCATTTCCCCTTGCGCCTGCGATCCGAAATACATTGTAGTGGCTTGTGTCATCGATTTAAATCAAAGGATGAAGTAATCGCGTGTCCAGGCGAAGAATCTGGCACACACTTGATCAATGCCCAATAATCACGGACGTGTGGACGCAAGTTGGAAGCAACCTGAAACCACAAGGTCAGTTTGCTGTGGCCAGCAGCGTGATCACCAATGCGCAAATCAAACCACGTCCCCACATTCCGGGCAGGTGCCGCTTGTGTTGCCTGTAAGATCGTACCCGAATGCTGCGCAATATCTGCCATCGGGCGAGATCGGTTGGCGACGGCTGTCACGATAGAAGATGACTGAACACACGATCGCGATCAGCGACGGGACGACCAATCCGATCGCCTCAAAATACGGATAGGGTGCGTTGGGCAGGTTTGGCCATAACAACGACAAGAGCGCGACCGCAGATATCATCACGATGAGCGTCGCCGCCCTCAGTAGCAGCCAGAAAAAAGGGAAGAGAACGATCACAACCAGGATCGAAATCGCTCTCGACTGGCGTACGATGACGTTGGTTCTTGGCATGTCGAATATTATTCAAGTCGCGTAGGGTGCGCTGTGCGCACCGCCGCTCGATTTCCAATCGACGTGGTGCGCACAGCCCACCCTACGAAGCGCGTGTCACAATCGGCGTTCCGCATTCGGGGCAAACACCGCTGACGTTTCCTGTTAGATCATATTGACACCCAAGGCATTTCTTGCTCTCACGAAAAACATATTTCCAACGCAGCCCTTTGTAACCGTACCATGCGACCATGAAATCACCGACCATGAAAGCCGCGAAGGCACAGAAAATAATCGCATCCAGAACCGGCCGCGGCTTGCCTTCCATTGGCGTGTTGATCTCGACAGTCATAAACAAGATCCACCAAAACAACATAAGTATCGGCAAGAGGCACATCGCAAAGATGCCGAACGCGCCCATAAGGGCCGCGACCACGGGCCAGCGTATTGTTCTGATGAGTTGCGGTTCTTGCATTGCGATCTCGTTCGCACGCCTTTTCGCTCAATCAGCAATTGTAACCCGCTGATAATGGACACGACCCACCCTACGAACTGCTTACAACGATCGGCGTTCCGCATTCGGGGCAAACACCGCTCTCGTTTCCGGTTAAGTCGTATCGACAGTGACGACAATACCTCCCGTCGAAAACGACCGTCTTCCAACGGCACACGAGGAAGATTCGTTTACCCACTAAGTACGCGAATGGAATCGAAACCAACATTGTGCCCATCAGAACGATTCCATACTGGGGCTGCGTGATGCCCAAGACCCATTTGCTAATCGGATAAACGATTGCGATGACACCCGCCCACGAAAGCATGAGTATTGGATAGGAAAGCGGCATCAAAGCGATGATCGCCGCAATGAAACTCGCAACGACTGGCCAACGCTCCTCTTTGTAGGTCGCTTGCGCAGATGATTCGTCGAGCGGTGCTTCCTTTTGGATTTTGGATTCAATTCCCATCGACGGTTCATTCGCAGGTCTTGCTGAATTCGCTGGTGCGCACAGCGCACCCTACCTATGATACCGCCTGCATTCTGCTGGCAATGAAAAAAGCCGCCGTCTCGCTTTTACGCGGACGGCGGCGATTGGGTTCTTTGGTTTAGCTCTTGTGCAAGAACTCGCTGCTTATGGCGTCTGGCAACCGGCGATCTGACCGTCGGGGCCGACCATTGCTTCGTACGACGCGTAGTCATCGACATCTACGTCGCCATCGGCATCGGTATCGAAGCACACGCAGCCAATCGCGTAAACCGGCGTGCCTGTTCCGACGTCGCCCGTGTAGCACTGCTGCATCAACATGTAGTCAGCCAGGTCGATGTCGCAATCTTCGTCACCATCACCGAACGTCGTTGAGCAACCTTCGCAATCGTCCGGAATGCCATCAAAATCGAAGTCATCCTGAAGACCATCGGCAAGGTCGCAACCGTCGCTACCATTTTGCCCATCGCAATCTTCCAGCGTCTGACATTCGTCGGGGATCAGGTCGGGCCGACCCCTGCTGCCGGTATCTGAGAGAAACGCTTCAATATTCGCAAAATCCTGCTGCGTGTATTCCGGATGCGCCCCACCGGGATGGTTCGTTGGCGGTAGCAACTTGTTCCAGATGAAGTCACGCGGACGGTTGCGAATGTTCGGACCGGGCAACTGTCCACCACCCACGCCCGTTGGTCCGTGACAACCTGCACACGTGTTGGCAAGGATGAGTTGTCCTTCGGCTGGTATGCCCACCGGTCCACCGTCGCAGTCGCTGCTGGTCGGGCCTTCAATGTCGCACTCGTCGGGAACATTGTTCGCGTTGCAATCCTCAGCCGACCCGCCAGCGATCTCGTCGGCGTCTTCGATACCGTTCGAATTGCAGTCGGCATCAAGTCCGCATGGCGTGGCCACCACGACGTTATCGATCGCGAGTTCAACGATGCTGCCAGCACCTGTACCATCAGCCGCACCGAAGCGGAACTTCACTGTCGATGTCAAACTGATGAAGCTTTCGAGGTCAAACGAACGGGCTGTCCAACTGTTGGCGTCAGACTGATTGTCAATCGACTCCAGTTCAACCCACGATGAACCATTGTTGTCCGAAACTTCAGCAACATAGAAGTCGCCAGCATCGGCACCAAGATCACGCAAGTAGTACCAGCGAACAAATGATAATTCTGCCTCAGTTTCTCCGGATAGGTCGATCGTCGGCGATTCGAGATACACCACGCCACCGTCGATGTCGTCCGTACCGAGCGAGTTGCCCGGATTCTGGCCGGTGAACATACATCCGCTGCCGGCGAAGGCGTCTTCCGGCTGAGCAGGGTCGCCGCCATTCGACGTACCGACCGGATCACCGATCACACCATCACCCGTCGATGCCGTCGAACCGGGGCCAAACAGATTCCAGCCAGCCGCATTGCCATTTTCAAAATCGTCTTCAAAGAGAATGTCTTCGCAGACGATTTCCTGACAGTTCGCGTCACACGTTTCGCCATCAGGCGGGTCGCACTCTTCGTTGCCTTCGAGCACGCCATTACCGCAAACGCTGCATGGCGCACCATCGTTGGAAATGCTAACCGTACCCGAACCCTGGTCACCATCGTTCCAACCACCGACGCGAATCAAGTATGAATTCCCCGCAACCACTGATGCCGTCAACTCTGACGAGAAGTTGCCGCAACCGGTGCCATCATCATTGCACGCGAGGAAACTGAGGCTACCGCAATCGGTATTGTCGTAAATCACCAGATCGCTGTCGTAATTGACGGTGTCGCATGTGCTGACCGTCAGCGTGCCTGAGCATTCAGCGGTGTATAGGTACCAGATGTCGTGATAGGTCTGACCGCCGTCGTTCGACACCTCGCACGAAGGATGAGCAGGCCCGTCCGTCGTTGCCCCCACCGTGCTGTATTGGTGAACGCCGTCTGAAATCGGAGCGGCATTGAAGCAATCGTCAGCCGTCTCAACCTGGCAATTCTCGTCGCAGCCGTCGCCCGGTGTCGTATTGCCATCATCACAACCCTCACCACCGTCGAGGTTCCCGTCACCGCAGACGCCTTCGAACTGGCAGTTCTGATCGCAACCGTCACCCGGGGTCGTGTTGCCGTCGTCACACTCTTCGCCGGTTTCGACGATGTTGTTACCGCAAACGATGCCCGTATCGGGCACGATCTTGTAAACGCTGCCACCGGTGCTGACGATATACAATTCGCCGTCGGCATCTTCACCAAACGCAACCGGCGAACTGATTGAACCCAACGCGGTAGTTCGGTTTAACTGATCACTGATCGTTGAACCGTCGTATCGAAGGCTGAAGATCCAGTTACCGCAAAAATCGCCGTAGAAGTATGTGCCTTGAAGGCCAGGCATCTCGCAACCGCGATAGACATATCCACCAATAATGCTGCAAATGAATCCGGGGTGAATCGGATCACCGCTGTGTCGCACGTCAAAGATTGGATCGGTCAACGTCGAATCGCTGGCCACACAGCCATAACCTCCGTTGTTGGACGGTGTGGCGATCAAACCTTCGCGACAGTCCCAACCGTAGTTGACGCCACCAGTCGAACCGGCTGGCTCGAAGTTGATCTCTTCGCGGGCGTCCTGACCGACATCTGCAATGAACATGTCACCGGTTTGACGGTCGAACGTAAATCGCCACGGATTGCGGAGACCATATGACCAGATTTCGTCGGCGAAGGGATTGTCAATCGGGATGTAAGGCGCACCCGCATCAACATCCAGACGCAGCATCTTACCCAGCAGTGAACCAAGGTTCTGGGCGCGGTTGTTCGGATCGTCGCCCGATCCGCCGTCACCCATACCGACATAAAGCATGCCGTCAGGACCAAAGGCGATACCCCCACCGTTGTGATTCGAAAAGTCTTGATTGATCGTTTTGATGATGACCGCACTGCCGGCGTTGGCGACGTTCGGATCACCCGAAACGGTGTAACGCGCGATCACGGTGTTGCCACCCGTATTGGTATAGTTCAAGAAGAAGTGCCCGTTGCTGGCATAATCCGGATGAAAGGCCATCCCCAGCAATCCGCGCTCGCCACCAATACTGAGCAACCCGCTAATATTAAGGAATGGTGTGCCCAGAACCGACCCACTGTCATAAATTTTGATCAGTCCGGAATTCTGCTCGATGATGAACATTCGATTCGCATCGGTGGGATCACCAAATGCACCAACCGGTGTGGACAGTCCCGACGCGATTTCAATCGTCGTGATCGGAACTTCTGCAAACGCTTCGCACTCGTCTGGAATATTGTTGTTGTTGCAATCCAAGCTGTCACCGTTGGCGATGTCGGTTGAATCTTCGACGCCATTGGTGTTGCAATCTTGCGGGCCCGTCGCGGGACCAGTCGTCGCAGCCGTCACGCTGTTGGGCGTTCCGGGCTTGAAGATTCCCAGCGTGACGTTCGTCGCTTGCGGTGAAACGTTGGCATCGAAGCGGAAGTTATACATGGTACCCCAGCGAATCGCGTTCGCATCGGCGTCGGTCGCGAAGTCATCGGTTGACCAGATGATGCTGCCGCCAACTTTTGATCCCGGCCAATCGACGTCGCTGTAGGGTTCGCCGCTGTGATAATCGACATCGCGGAAACCGATGTTCGTAACGATGGCACTCGAATCGATCGGTACGACAAACGATCCGATGGAACGATCGGAGTTGAGGTTTTGAACCGCGTATTCGTAATGCCAAATGCCTCCGCCCAAGTCAGTGGCTTTCGCTGCAAGAATAACCAAGCCTTCACCGGGAATGCGAACATCTGTTTCGACGACGGTAGGGTCGTTATCTTGCCAGGCGCGGATACCCGGTTGCTCGCGCTGTGTCGATGACGTCAAAGAGATGGACCAACTGCTACCGCTGCCCGAGATGTTCACCTCGCGATACGACGCGTTGTTGTCCTGATTACCACCGGCTGAATCGTCCTGCGTCACATAATGACCTTCGACGAAGTAAGTACCCCCGCCGTCCTGCGCCGGGTCAAGGTCAGTGATCGGCACCTGCAAACGTTTGTACGTTGAATCGCCGGTCGATCCCTGATCACCATGCGTGAATGGATAATTGAAAAGACCAGTGTGTGCGTTGACTTCTGAACGCGGTCCCAGCCCCGACTGTTGTCCGTTGAGTCCGCAGCAATACGGATCGGAACATCCCACTCCCAGAACGCTTCCACCCTGACCATTGCAGCCGCATCCGCAGATGTTCTCTGTCAGCGCGGTGAATCCATGCTTCAGCCAGCTCTGTCCGATTTGTTCGAGCCTGCCATCCTTAAGGCGGAACATGTTTTGTCCGATGACCGGGTGCTGATTCGTGTTCGAAATCCACAAGAGGTTTTGATCGCCCACGTTGCAAGAAGTCGTGCCCACGGCAAACGCTTCGATGCCGTTTAGGCTGCTGTAATTGGAAACGTCGAGCAGATCGCCCACGATCACGTCCACGCCCGCCACACCGCACACGGTTCCGCCATTTCCGCCACGCGCCACCGCATCATCCATGTCCTGGCGGAACTCATCGGGTGCTTCACCGCCCGACCACGACAGAGCGGCTTCGATGGTAAACGATCCTATGACCTTCCCAGCCAACGTTGCGTCATTCAGCGCGCCAGCCAGTTCGCGACCAATGCTGATCTGGGCCCCTTCAAACAATACCCGCTCACCATCCTGATCGAATCCCACCTTGGTGGCTGAGAGAATCAACCCGGTGCGCCGACCGGCTGCATCGGTTGAAACCAGCGACGATCCGAACAATCCATCGGGAAGCGCGATCGTCAAATCCGAAAGCGCCACATTGTTTTGTTTGGAATAAACCCGCAGGCCACCGCTGTGGCGAATCTGCCCGGCATCGATATCTGACAACCCCGAGCGCGACTCGATGACAGTCAAAGTCGAACGGGCGTCTACGTCGAGCCACACGTCACGGCCTTGCACGATCGCGCCGTTGCGATCCGTCCCTTCAACCGCCAGCCCGAGATCTGCAAGCGCCGTAGCGTCAAACGAAAGCTTGGTGGCTCCGTGTGTGACCGTCCACTCGACATCGGCCTGCGCTGTCTGAACCGTGCCCGAACCAACCAGCAGAAAACCTGCCAGCGTCAATACGACCGACTTCACTAAGCCCCTCGAATTCATCGTGTCTCCTTCATGAACCTCAATCGTTTCGGGAAAATCGACCGCCTTCGAGTGACACGTACTGTCACTCGAACCGCATCGACCCGAGTTCGGAATTTAATTAGACTGTAGCGCTTCGGAGTGTTGCAGCAGTTTGAGCAAGATCGCACGAACGAAAGCTCGCTAGCGAAACCGCCATTTGATGCATTTGCCCGGCAACAATCCCCACCTTACGAATACTTCACATTAGCGATCAGCAACAGGCGATACAAGCGTCAGCGCACGTTTGGGCAGCCAATAACCTGAACGGTTATAACTTGGAAACACACACGATAGAACGCGGACAAATCGCGATCGGAATCATCGTCCAAAATGTCGAGCGAGATTCACTTTTTGAATGCACTCACGTCGGTCAATCGAATCCTGGAATCGCCGAGTCGAATGTTCAATGTCCCATCGATTTCGACCCACACCCCACCGTTTTCGGACGAGAATCGATGCTTTTGCAAAAGTCTTGGACGCTGTATTCGAGGGCTATAAAATGGCACCGGACGATTGCTTATGAATGCAAATGACGCATCGAGTGGAAGAACTCACCCAAGCGCGACGATCCGTTCTCGCGCTCAAGCTTTTGAAGCATTGGGGTTAAGACCCGATGCCAATCCGGAGCGCATTCGCCGAAGGTTTCGGCGCTTGGCATTTCTCTATCATCCCGATCGCAACAAAACTCAGCCCGATGCCACTTTGTTCAAACGCATCTCGCAGGCCTATCGCTTCCTGACCAAATACAAGATCGACGACGAACACAGCTCCCTCAATGAAACCGAATTCGTCTGCCACAAATGCAACAACGTCGCCGAACTACACACCGGACTCGATCGCAATCGATATTGTCGCGACTGCCTGCTATCGATCGACGGGCGTCGTGGGTTGCCCTCCCCGCCGATCGTCTTTGCCTCGCTCGGATTTGCAACGGCGATGCTGCTGGGCTCGTGCGTGACGTTTGTGCTGTATCTTTGGAAAGGTCAGTCATCGCTGGGATTTACAACGCTGCTGCTGGCAATCATCTCATTCGTATCGGTGGCCATCACAGCCATCACCGTCGGGCTGACCGCACAACCCAAACGCGACCGCCGGCGCCGCCTGCAATTCAGATAGGTTTAGACCGCCCGTTCTTTCCGCAATTTGCATCCGATGTATCCCAGACTGGAATGCCACGCTCACCGCGATTATATTTTGCACCATGACTGAGAGCACCATCCAAGCCGTCACCACCAATGCACCCGCTGCTGATGCCCATCCGCAATCCGAAGTAACGCGATGGGAAGCATTTTCGCTGACTTCGATGCGCTTCTTTCTGGGCGGGCTGCTTCGAATCGCCGGACTGGGCGGGCTGTATCGTTTGACGCGCGCGTTCGGAGGCCTCGAATACCTCATCAACTACAAGCGCCGAAACAAGGTGCGAAAGATGCAGTCGATCGCTCTGGACGAGAACACACCCCCGCGCGTCCGCCGCAAATGGGTCTGCGAGAATTTCATGCGCATCCGCTGCGACAAAGTGTTCTATCTGATTTTCGATCTGCTCCCCGAAGAAAAGTTGGCAGGCTGCTTCGAAATCGTCAATCGTGAAATCCTCGACGCGGCGCTGGCACGGGGCAATGGTGTGTGCGCAATGACGTCACACATCGGCTCGGGACACGTCATCGGAATGCTCATGTCGTTTTTGGGATACCGCGTCTCCGGCGTTCGCAGCCCGAAAGAAGGCGCGGTCAGGCGCTACATGCAAAGTAAATGGGCGGAAAAATATCCCGACCATCCTCCGATTGTCATGCTCTATACCGGCCACTTCCCGCGACCGATTTACCGATTGTTCAAAGACAACTTCATCCTCGGCAGTTCATCAGACGTCTCGAAAATCCCCGATGAAAAAATGCGCACCATCCCGGTAAAACTTTTTGGCCATGAGCTCGAGTTCTTGCTGGGTCCGCTCTTGATCGCTATTCGATGCAAAGCCGCCGTTCTTCAATCGTTTACGCTAAGCTCACCCGGATTCAAGTACCGCGTCGAATTCCTTGGGCCGCTCACCGATCCCGACGCCGGTGATGAATCTCCCGAACTGCTGGGCAAGGTGATGCAGACGTATGCCGACAACATCGCCGACTATGCCCGCCGCTATCCCGATCACATCACCAAACGTTGATGCGCGCCGACTCAACCCGCCGCGTTGACCATCCCCAGGGCCTGACGGACACCGTTTGCATACTCCGGATCGATCTTCTCAAAGTGCCCCAACTGCCTTTCGACAATCTCGTCGGGCACGCCAGCCATCGTTGCTGCGATGTTTGAAAACAACCGCTTCTTTTGGCCGGCGTCAAATAGATTGAACAATGCCCGCGGCTGACTGTAATCGTCGTTGCCTTCGCGATGGTTATAACGATCTGCATCGCCCGAAATCGCCAAGGGTGGTTCAGCCGCTTCCGGCTGCTCGACGGGACCGTTGAATGAATTCGGTTCGTAATAGGCGTCGGCGTTCTCGTTGCTTCCAAAGAAACGCATTGCCCCGTCTTTGTGATAGTGATGCACGGGGCATTTTGGCGCGTTGACCGGAAGGGCCTCGTAGTGCGTGCCAAGGCGATAACGATGGGCGTCCGCATACGAAAAGACCCGCGCCTGAAGCATCTTGTCTGGCGAGAAGCTGATGCCGGGTACAATGTTTGACGGGGCGAATGCAGCCTGCTCAATATCGGTAAAGTAATTCTCAGGGTTGCGATTCAATTCCATCACACCCACATCGATCAACGGATAGTCACCGTGCGGCCAAACTTTCGTGAGATCGAACGGGTTGTACGAGGTTCTGTCAGCGTCAGTTTCGGGCATGATCTGTACGCAGAATCGCCACTTGGGAAAGTCGCCTTTTTCGATCGCCGAATACAAATCTTCCTGAGTCGATTCGCGCGTTTTCCCGACAACTTGCGCCGCTTCTGCGTTGGTCCAGTGCTTGTGACCCTGCATGGTTTTGAAATGGAACTTGACCCAGAACCGCTCGTTCTTCGCGTTGATAAAGCTGAAAGTGTGGCTGCCGTATCCGTTGATGTGGCGCACGCCAATGGGCAAACCGCGATCGGAAAAGAGAATCGTGACCTGGTGTAACGACTCCGGTGAAAGCGACCAGAAGTCCCACATCGCCGTTGTCGATCGCAAGTTTGTTCTCGGATGACGTTTCTGTGTGTGAATGAAGTCAGGAAACTTGTATGGATCGCGAACGAAGAACACCGGCGTGTTGTTGCCCACCAGATCCCAATTACCTTCCTCGGTATAGAACTTCAAAGCAAATCCGCGCACGTCGCGCTCAGCATCTGCCGCCCCCAACTCGCCTGCGACGGTTGAAAACCGCGCGAGCATCTCGGTCTCCTTGCCAACCTCTGAAAACACTTTGGCCTTTGAATACTTCGTGATGTCGTGGGTGATCTTGAGGGTACCAAACGCCCCCCAACCTTTCGCATGGACCGGCCGCTCGGGTATCCGCTCGCGATTCTGATGGGCAAGTTTCTCAATGAGCTTGTAGTCCTCCATCAGCAACGGTCCGCGCGGACCAGCCGTGATTGAATTCTGATTGTCGGCGACAGGTGCGCCTGCAGAAGTCGTCAGCTTCGGATTCTTGGACATCGGCGTCGCTCCTTAATCTAAGTGATTGATCCCTGCGCGAAGATGCGATCGACTCCAGTCATCGCAATTCGCCTTCCCGCGCATCTCTTTAGACACCATAAACCCGAACCCATTATAATTCAAAAAAGTAGTGTCTGTTGAAACACCAGGGTCGCATTTGGTGCGAGCGTTTCTTGAAATGTTAAGTGAAATTAAACCGGTATGATTAGGACTTGGAAGGCGCGTCGGTATGTTCACCGAAAACGAGGACGCGATTCTTACCGGCGCTCTTGGCCCGCAGCAACGCTTCGTCGGCTTGGGCGACGAGTTCCTCCGATGTCGATGCGTCCCACGGGAAACTGGCGAGCCCCCCGCTAATTGTGATTGAACCGGCTGCATGATTGACCAAAGATTCGCACTGCCAACCGAGCAAGTCCTTCTTGAAGCGCTCTAACACACTCATCGCATCGAGGGGATGGGTGCTGCCTGCCACCCGGGGCTGATCCGCATCCCAGAAAATCACGCAAAACTCATCGCCGCCATAACGCGTCACTATATCGTGGTCGCGACAATGCGATTGAAACATCTTTCCAATGCAGCGGATGATTTCATCACCAGCCGCATGTCCGTAGGCGTCGTTGTAGCTTTTGAAATTATCGATGTCGAAAAGTAGAACCGTGACTCGGAATCGTTCGCGACGCGCCCGCGTCAACAAGTCATTCAAAAGACGCATCGCATAGCGTCGATTGTACAACCCGCTCAATTCGTCGGTCAGTGCTTCTTTGCGCCAAGATCGATGGGTTGCGGCTGCGTCCAAGAGATGTGACGCAAGGCGACCATAATGACTGAGCTTCTCGATGTCGGCGGGTCGGTATGGCAATCGGCGCGGACCAACGCTGATCTGTCCGATGGTCTTGGTGCCGCGTTTGATCTGCTCGACCAGTACGGGGTCAGCCACCGTGCCTCCGCTCGATGCCGTTGAACCGTCCGCCACAATCGTGACCGACTCGCTCTGCATGGCCAACCGAACCAGATCGGCCATCTTGGCCAAACTGGAAAAATCATCTTGTCCGATTTGGGCAAGTAAATCGCTAAGTGCAGCCAACTCTTCCATTGAGGCCGTAGCAGGTTGGCAGGCGTTTTTGGTCAACTCCGAGCGGGAGACAAACCCAAGCGCCGCATCGAACTCCGCATCATCAAATGGAAGCAGTAAATAATCGTCTGCCCCTGATGGTGCGATCGAGCGCACATGCGGCTCCAATTCCACCGCACAACACAAGATGACTTTGGTTTGCTCGCCGGCAGCCTCGCGCAATCCGCGTAGCGCCGGTTGTAATTGTGGATCGTCGTCGGTCACATGAACCACGACCGCGCGAATGCTACCGCGATCGCTGTCCGAACTGTTGCCATGCGCTAACTCGTCGATGCCTTCCAGCAAACTCGACGTCTTCACCAACGTGCAATTCTGATATCGCTCTTTCAAAATGCCAGCCAACTCGTCGGTCGACGAAATAAGCAGCAGGCGGTCTCGTTCCAGAATGTTCGGCGTCGATGAAATCAATGAATCCTGCTTTCACTTTTGCTGATCTCTGTGATCAGATAGGTTGCTTCAAAGTTTTTTTCAATAGCCGCCACTAATCGCCGAGCAGCAGACTTAATTCTTCCGGCGAAAGAAGCGGTGGATCGTCGAACGATTCTTCTGCCGGCGTCCTGATTACTTCGGGGGCAGTTGCAGCGTCATCAACGGGCGACTCAGTTGAACCCGGCCCAACCCGTTTCGGAGGAACCCGAATCGTCCCGCGACCCGACTGCGACCAAGGAACCAGCACCGGGCGATTATCGTCATCCAAATCGTCGCCAAAAGCTGCGTTTTCCGCTTCATCCTCAGTAGCTTCTACGCCACAGTCAGCCGCGGGTTCTTGCTGATGTTCCACCCCATCCGGTGATTCGTGCGAATCTTTGGGTGAATTATCTGCGATGGTGTCCGGAGTGCCCCCAAACCCAAAAGACGACTCAGCCCCAGACGACTCAGCCCCACTTGTTTCTATGCCCCCCAGAACACTGGGGTCAATCGCCGATTCGGCATTCAAGTCGCCAGCGGCTGACAGGTCCGTTTTTTCACAGGCTCCTGGCACATGCCCGGAAACGGATGCCTCTGATTCAGCATCGAATTCATTATCGGGAGAGGCAAATGTTTCCGAATTATTTTGAGGGGTTTTGGGATCGGTTGATAAAGCAGAAGGATCGCCCCAATCGTCAAATTCGGTCTCATCGGCGGCTAGCGCTGATTCGTCGAAGCACTGTTCAGCCAACATTCCCGCCACCGCGTCGGCTGAAAGTCGCGCTGATGCGCCCAAACCAATCGCCCGCTCAATCTTCTCCTGCGAACGATCGTCTCCCACCACGAAAATGCAAAGTTCAGGATAGGAGCGGGTGCAAATCGAAAAGAAATCAAATTCAGCCGCCGTCAGCCAATCCACCCGAACGAGCGCGATAACCGGCTTAACAGCGCTGATCCGGGCGAGCGCCTCATACACCGAATCGGAGTGAACCAACTCAAACGCGTGGTCAGTCATCAAAGCGTGAATCGAATTCGGCAGGTCGGCTGCCTCGATATCGACACACATGATGACTTCTTTGGATTCAGCGTTCGTTTCGGATTCCAAGTTGCTGTCAGCCAGATTCATTTCAAACTTCGACAGACTAAGAATTCGTACAGAGTAAGAAATTGATTTCCAAACAGACTGCGCGAACGAAGATCTCTCACCGGGACAAATACCCGATCTTCGCGATTTTGCCCAGCTTACTGTGATGAGCGGACGCGGTCAACGATTTTGATTTGTGAAATCAACACGCTCAATAATTACGCCCGGCAAAGCAGCCAACACAAATTGATCTAACCAACAGAACTACCGGGTGCGATATTGTCGTCCGTCGTCACAAGAATCACCTGCGATCGATCTTCCGAGGAAGCCGCAAGCAGCATGCCCTGACTCACCTCACCGCGCATCTTGCGGGGTGCAAGGTTGGCAACCACAACGACATTCTTTCCAACCAAAGAAGCGGCTTCGTAGTGTCCGCGCAAGCCCGCACAGATTTGCCGTTGCTCGGTTCCCAGATCGACCTTGAGCACGATGAGTTTGTCGGCATTGGGATGATCGTAGGATTCCGTCACTCGGGCGACTCTTAACTTGACCTTGAAGAAGTCGTCGATGTTGATCAGATTCGATTCTTCTGCAGTCGTTTCGTTCGCCGCCGATGGTGTTGCGGCTGATTCATTTGCGGCTGTTTCGTTTTCACTCATGGTGCATTTCTCCTTGGCGCGAGAGTTTATCGATCCGTGCGAAATTCGCCAATATTCGGCTCATATCCGGCGATGTCGCGGGTAGTTCGTCGCAAATCACCCGCTACAATGCTTGCCAGCATGAAACCATGTCCTTTGATATTCAAACCGATCTTCAAACCCAGAATCTGGGGCGGGCGCAAAATCCAGACCCGTTTTGAGAAACCGCTTCCTGCCGACATCAGTATTGGCGAGTCGTGGGAATTGGCTGACCTTGAAAATGATCAGTCAGTGGTAGCCGCTGGTCCCATGCAAGGTCGAACCTTGCGCGATTTGTTCACAAAATGGGGCGACGATTTGCTCGGTGGTATCCCGCTCTTTGAAGGTCGCTTTCCGCTGCTTCTTAAATACCTCGATGCCCGCGAACACCTCAGCGTGCAGGTGCATCCGGATGCGGCGCTCGCGGCGCAGCTTGGCGGCTCCGTGCGGGTCAAGAACGAAGCGTGGTACATCGTTGAGGCAGAAGCTGACGGCTGCATTTATCGCGGATTGGTCGATGGGGTAACGCCTGAACAATTCTCGCAGGCGTTATTGGAAGGCGGAGTCGAAAAGCTTTTGAAACGCATTCCCGTTCGAGCCGGCGATGCGTACTACCTACCGAGCGGAACAGTACACGCGTTGGGCGGTGGCGTGCTTGTCGCCGAAGTGCAAACGCCATCCGACACAACCTATCGTGTTTACGATTGGGATCGCGTGGACGTATCCACCGGCCAACCGCGCGAACTTCATATCGAACGAGCGATGCAGTGCATCAACTTTGGCGATCAGACCATCGAGGGCGAAGAGCGTTCCCACGTTGCCAGCGTGTGGACGACGATCACGCGATTGGTCACCTGCGACTCATTCATGATCGAGCGCGTCCGCATGGTTGAAGGACTCGATCAGGACATTCCCTACGAGCAGCTCGTTGTGTGGATGGTGCTGGAAGGTCGCGCCACGATCTCTTGGGATGACGGCAGATCGCACCTTAAAGTGGGCATGGGCGACACCGTGCTCATACCCGCCGGTGCAAACAAATGCCGGCTCCAAACCGAGACCGACTGCGTTTGGATCGAAGTGACGATACCTTGCAACTGACGTTCGCTGGTCCTCGCCGCTCGCATTCGATGGGGAATATTCACGAATATCTCCGCCCCCATTGAGCCAACACCCACAAAATCGTTAGGATGGCATTTCGTTAGTATGGGGCATTTGGTTGGCTTGGAGAGCGCCAAGCCACCACCCACGACCACCCAGGGCTGCACCATGACCAAGCGGTATGACCATGTAGACGACGCGCTGGAAGACAAGCTGCGGGTCGGAGAAACCATTTTGTGGATATACGGCTGCCTGCTGACGTTGGCAGGGGTTGGTTTGGTAATTGCCAAATGCCTCGTCGCCGAGTTCGGTGCCGCGTTTGTCGGATTCGTCGCCACGATCACCGGGGCGGGGTTGATCGCACTTTGCTGGCTGGTCTTTCGACTGATTAGAAAAACCGCTTCAAATGCGTTTCGACTCGAGCGGTTAAAGCAGCGCGTTGACGAGTTGGAATTGGAACTCGATGCCGGCGCGGATGGCATCCAAGGATTTCAAACCAAGTCGGTTGAAGCCTCGGCGCATCAAGAAAACGAATCAGCTGAAACACTGCGCGAAGCATTCGCCCTGCAACTGCGCAACCACGAATACGAAACCGCGCTGGAAACCGGCAGGCGAATTACAGAACTGTTTCCGCAAAGTCGCATGTCGTCAGATTTTCAAGCCATTCGCAAGCGGGTCGAAACATTGGCCGATTCCCATCGAAATGAAAACAACCACGCGAACGCTGATCACAACCGGCAAAATGCCCAGTCCTGAACCCACTCAAATTAAATTGAATCAAACACTATCCGTCTGATTTACCGGTTGCCAGAAAGCTGTTGACCGTATCGAGAAACAAACGGTTTTCTTCCACATAGGGGTAGTGACCGCTTTGCTCGAAAACTTTGAACGTTGCCCCGGGAATACCTTTGGCGATGGATTCGACGACGACGGGCGGTGTCACCAGATCGAATTTCCCGGTGATGACCAACGTCGGAATCCCTGTAATCTTAGGTAATTCCGGACGCACATCGATTTCGCGAAAGACTTCTTTCTCCATCGCTGCATTGACGAATGCACTAATCTCCAACCGCCGCAGCCAATCATTGCCAAACGCGTCGGTTAATTTTCCAAAGAAAATCCCTTTTAGCTGCAGACCAACCAAAATGGCGAGTTCCTTATCGTTGGGCCGACGCATGGCTTTGCGCAACTGACCCACCAGATATTCATACTTCAAGTGTTCGGATTCAGGCATGACCGATCCGACCAGTTCCAGATACTTGCGAAACTCTTCCGCACTCGCCCAACCCGAAACAAGCACCATCTTGTCAACGCGCTGCGGATGCTTGAGCGCATACTTGATCGCGAGCAGACATCCGCTCGACTGGGCAATGAGCGAAATTTTTTCATCTTCTGCCACCGAACGCAGTGCTTCCAATTCCTCAACCTGCCGATCCAACGTATAGGCTTCGGCGAACTGCGGCTTGGTTGAACCACCGCACCCGACCTGATCGTAATACACAAGCTTGTGCGATTTGGAGAGTTCATCGAGGTACGGTCTAAAAAGCTTGTGCGATTCACCTGGACCGCCATGAAGCGTGTACACGGGCGAACCTTCACCTCTGATCTTGACGTTCAACGACTGCGAACCGATCCCCGCGGTAAACTCTTTGGCGCTTAAGTCCTCGTTGCTAATCGGCATCGGCGTCAGCGCTGGTAGTTGGTCCAATTCTGACGCCAGCAATTTCATGTCTTCAAAGAATCCGGGCAGCTTTGCTGGCGAAAACCCGCCATCCATCGCCTCCTTTAAGGCATCCACAAAACTCCACCCGTCAACAATCATGCGATGGGCGAAGCGCATGAACCCGGCGCGATCGCGACCCGACTGACAATGCACATAAACGGTGCCATCCGTCGTCGCGCGGATTTCGTCGATGATATTTCGCGCCACTGCCCGATCGACGCGGGCTTCTTCAAGGGGACCGTCGAGACCGATGGCCAGCGGCTTGTGATCGAACACGACGCCCAGATCTTTGGCGTCCGACGCTTCCTTTTCGACATCCGGCGATTCATCCAGCAAACAGATTACCCTCTTCACACCGCGCGTCCGTGCCAGAAACGCAAGGTCAGCCCGCGTGGGAGCACCGCCACATATCATGTGATCCGAAAGTTTTGAAAGGCGTAGTCGCTCCTCAAAACGGGCAATTTCTTTGTCATCGCCATATGCACCGGTAGATGCCAGAAATACGATCGAGAAAACCAATCCGGAGGTCAGTTTGGAGGCGGTCACTTTGGAGAGAAACATTGACAGATACTCCTGAGGGTTGTGATCCTAGGGTCATAACACAAACGGTTGAGCCCGAAACGGTTATGCCAGCTCGCACCGTTTGGATTATTGTAGCGAATTGTGGGCGAGCGGTGAATCCGACGCCATGATCGCGGAAACCGCATATCATATCGTCTTGACTATAATCTGAACCGGTCTTTCAACTTGCCGCACATTCTGGCGCGTCTTAGAATTATTATGGGCTGATTTGTCTTGGGGCCTGTGGTTCCACTCCATAGTCCTGCGCACGTCATACACATGGGCCGAGTCGTGACCGGCGATCCAGCGGGGATGGACACACGAAATGATGAACGATCAGATCATCGATGCCACCCAAGACTTGCCGAAGAGGACAATCATGAACGGTTTCAGAAACTTGAGATTCATTGGCTCGACTTGCTTGGTGTTGGCGATTTGCCTAAGCATGTTCCCAACACCGGTCCAGGGTTCCACACCGGATGACGCGTCCGCCGTGCTCATCAAGAATGAACAGGCCTTGAAAGACTCGTTACCGGCTGAACGCTTCAAGAACGGCGTCATTATCCCCATCCGTGGCGAAATCAACGACATCATGTTCGAAAGCATCGAGCGTCGCATTGAAGATGCCCGCAAAGCCGAAGCCAAGCTCATCATTTTTGAATTGGACACACCTGGCGGAGCGGTTCACAGCGCTCTGGATATCTGCGACCTGATCAAATCACTCACCGACATCAAGACCATCGCGTGGGTTCATACCGAAGCGTACTCGGCTGGCTCGATGATTTCGCTGGCGTGTGACGAAATCGTGATGAGCACAGCCTCCACCATCGGCGACTGCGGCGTCATCCTCGGTGGGCCCACTGGTGCTTCAGAGGTGCCCGAAGGACTGCGTGCCAAAGCTGAAAGCCCGGTGATCGAAGAGTTTCGCGATTCGGCCAGCCGCCGCGACTATGACCTGCTGCTCTGCGAATCGATGGTCGTCAAAGAACGGGTTGTCTACTGGATCGAAAACATCGACACGGGCGAGCGCAGGTTCGTCAATGAAGAAAACAAGATCCAACTGACTGGCGGAAAGGTCGACGAAAATTCATTTGCTGCAACCGACGAAGATGAAAAAGAATACGAGTGGAAACTCGTCAAGTCATACACTGACATCGTCACCGGTAAAGACATCAAGATCACGCAGCCGGTGGTTCCTGCAACCGAACTGTTGACCATGCGGCAGAGCAAAGCCGCCGCATTCGGATTCTGCAAAGCCATCTGCTCAAGTCCAACCGACCTGAAGATTCGCTACAACGTTGATGAACCACTGGTCGTGCTTTCGTCGAATTGGTCAGAACGATTCACCAGTTGGCTTACGTCGATGCCCGTTCGCATCTTCCTGCTGGCGTTGCTATTGCTGGGGGCGTATGTCGAATTCCACACGCCTGGCGTAGGCATTGCGGGGCTGGTATCGCTGATTTGTCTGGCGATCTTTGTAGGTGCCCCCTACATGACCGGGCTGGCCAACGTCTGGGAAATCGTGATCGTGTTCATCGGTTTCGGATTGATCGCGTTGGAAGTGTTCGTCATCCCCGGGTTCGGCGTCGCGGGAATCAGCGGAATGGTCTGCGTGGTCGTCGGCTTGCTGGCGACGTTTATCCCCGAAGAACCGGGACGCACGCTACCGATCTATTGGCCGCAATTCGAGCCCGGATTGCAAGGTTTGAAGGTCGGCGTCACCACGCTCGGGTCGGCGCTGGGGGCATCGATCTTCGGCATGATCATGATCAGCCGCCTGTTGCCCCGCATCTCCTGGTTGCAAGGCGCGATGCCTTTGAACCCGTCTCCGGCAGAAGTCGGCATCGTCGATGTGTATGACGGATACGCCCGCGAAGGTGATGTGGGCATGGTCGAATCAACGCTGCGGCCAGCAGGTAAAGTTCGATTCGGTAACATGCTGGTCGATGTCGTGACCCAGGGCATGTTCGTCGATCCGGGTACCGAAGTTGAAGTCTGCGAAAGACAGGGTAATCGCGTTGTGGTTCGCCCCATTCAATCGTCGTAGCGAGCAAACGATGGACTCAGTAGGCGTCATCTTGTTGCTGTACATCGCTGGCGTCGTCTTGATCGCCGCCGAATTGGTCTTGCCATCGCACGGGTTGCTGACGATCGGGTCGCTCGTTTGTTTTGGGTTGGCTGTCTTCGAAACGTTTGGTCACAATCGCACGCTGGGTGCATTCGCAGCGCTCGGCTGCGTGATATTCGTACCGACGATGCTGTTTCTGGGAATCAAGTATGTCACCCACCTTCCGATGGGCAATCAGTTCGCACCACCCAATCCCACGCGTGAGGAAGCCGGTGCAGCGTTCGATCAATCGGAGTGCGCCCAACTCGTCGGTGTGAAAGGCCGCGCTGTGACGACACTGCGACCCATCGGTGTTTGTGAGTTCAACGGGCGACGCATACAATGCATTTCTGAATCAGGAATGATCGACGTCGGGCAAACTGTCAGCGGTGTCGGTCTTCAAATGAATACGCTTGAGGTGCGGCTGGACGAATCTCAGCCGGCATGATCAAGCCATAATCGAAGCAAATCGAAGGGATCAAACATGATTCTAAGTTCAGTTCATTCGTCGCTCCTCGCAGATAGTAAAATCTGGTGGATTGTGGCTGTCGTTTCAGTCCTCGTCGCATTGTTCGTATTCTTCTTCGTGTTCAGTGTACTGAGCCTGTGGATTCAGGCGCAACTTACCCGTGCTCGCGTTGGACTCCTCGACTTAGCCACCATGCGATTTCGAAAAGTCAATCCATCGACGATCGTCAACAATAAGATTATGTTGGTAAAAGCCGGGTTAACCAGCACAACGACCGATCAGTTGGAAAGTCATTATCTCGCCGGTGGACGGTTGCCCAATGTATGCAAGGCGATGATCGCTGCCGACCGCGCCAAGATCCAACTCGATTGGCGGACGTGTACCGCGATCGATCTCGCAGGGCGCGACATTCTCGATGCCGTTCATACGAGCGTGAATCCCAAAGTCATCGACTGCCCCAATCCGGCGTCAGGGAAAACGACCATCGATGCCGTCGCGATGGATGGCATTCAGCTGCGGGCCCGCGCTCGGGTCACCGTGCGAACGAACATCGCACAACTAGTCGGTGGTGCGACCGAAGAAACCATTATCGCCCGCGTTGGCGAGGGTATCGTCAGCGCTATTGGTTCCTCCAAGACGCACGCGGAAGTGTTGGCCAACCCCGATCGAATCAGTAAAGCCGTTCTCGCCCGTGCCCTCGACTCCGGAACCGCATACGAAATTCTTTCGATCGACATCGCCGATATAGATGTCGGGGCAAACATCGGGTCGCGCTTGCAAGCCGACCAAGCCGAAGCCGATACCAAACGCTTCAAGGCAGAAGCAGAGAAACGCCGAGCGATGGCCGTCGCCCTCGAACAGGAAAACAAAGCCAAGATTCAGGAAAATCGCGCACTCGTCGTATTGGCAGAAGCCGATGTACCAAAAGCCATCGCGGATTCATTTAGAAGCGGCAACCTTGGAATCATGGACCACTACCGCATGAGGAACATCGAGTCAGACACCAGCATGCGAAACTCAATCGGCGGTGGTGATTCGGGAAATAAACCAAGCACCTAATGGATGACTGAAATCATGTAGGGTGGGCCGTGCCCACCAATCTGTTCCGCATTCGAACGGCGGTGGGCACGGCCCACCCTTCGGGATGTCCATCGACTTATGCTATTGGCCACGATCGACAATTCAATTGCAACCGCGGTGTTACTACTCGCACAGGATGGCGACTGGGACTACGGCAACTTGATCTACCTTGGTGCACTGGCCCTGGCAGGTGTTTTGAATTGGGTCGTCAATAAATATAAGGAATGGACCGGTGACAAAACCGCCAGCGACGTAGAGGGCGACACTTCAGACGGCGACATTGTTTATGATGTGACCCTCGACGACGATGATGACATCGTACTTAGTCCGCGCAAGTCGAGTGCGCCGCCTCTTGCCCGAAAACCCGCTCGCCCAAGTCAGCCCGCACAACCAGTCGCGCGCCCGATCCAACAACCAGTCGCACCTCGCCCAATCGTCGCCCAACCCGTGCAAACGCGTCAACCATCACAACAGCGACGCACCAGTACAGCCAGCAAGAAACGCCAGCCAGCAGCTACCCGCAAGCGCCAAGTCGTCGCCGAAATTGTTCCAGATGAACCAACGATAGAAATCGCAGGCGTCCCAGTTCGCAGTCTTCGCGATGCAGTAATCCTCAGCGAAGTGTTAGCCCCACCGCTAGCCATCCGCCAGATCGACGACCGCAACAGCAGCTTCGAACGCCCCAACTTCTAAAGACATTCCCAACAAGTTGTTGCTTCACGCAAAGTGTAGGGTGGGCCGTGCCCACTTTGTCGTTGACTTTCGAACGGCGGTGGCCACGGCCCACCCTACTGCCTTCGATCTTCAAGTCACTTTTGACATTCAATTCCAAATCGCGCGAGCATCGATGTGACCAGATCTTCGGGCAGCCCGACGACATTCGTAAAACTTCCGTCCAATCGTTTGACGAATTGATCGTTGTGATCCTGCACGCCGTACGCACCGGCTTTGCCCTGCCATAGACCGCTTTCGATATAGGCGTCGAGTTGCACGGGCGTCATCGGTGTCATGGTGATTCGACTTACATCGGCAGACTCTTCGCGCCGCTTAGTCATTCCATCGATAACCGTCACACCGGTCACTACCTTGTGCGTATGCGGCATCAACGCCGACAAGATTCGCCGGGCGCCCTCTGCATCTTCGGGTTTGCCATAAAGCACGCCGTCCAGGGCGACGACGGTATCTGCTCCCAGAACGATCGCCTCCGGATGCATTCGCGCGACCTGCTCGGCTTTGAAAGTGCTGAGTGCCTTCGCCACTTCCGCCGGCGATCCATCAATTTGGGACGCATCTGGTTCATCCACTGGTGATGGCACCACGTCAAACTCGAACCCCCATTCCAAAAGCAAACCGCGCCGCCTCGGGCTGGCTGACGCTAGGATGAATCGATTGCGCGAGGATTCGGCGTGTCTTGTATTCATGATTCGTCCGATGCAATTTCAGCCGCGAGAATACCGTCCGGTCCAATGGCGATCACCATCCACGCAAATCCCTTGCGCGAACGGCCGATGATCTCACCGACTTTGGGCAGGCAATACCCTTCAGGATTAAACATAGCCAACCCATCGGGAAGCGCACTTCGGGCTTCCGCAAGTGGCATGGCACAAGGCACCACGCGCCGGGCCGCTGCCCCTGCAAACGTCGCGACGGGCTGCCATTCCCGAATATGGTTTGAGGGGGAATCAAGCTGCGCACCGCAATGTTCGTCGTACGTCGTACGAACCTTCAGCGATGTCGTCGAACCGTCCGCGTTCAACAAGAATAGTCGCTGCCCTTTTTCAATCTGATCCACTTGTCCGAGCGTAACCAGCGCGTAATCTTCTTCAATGCGAAAAATGCGTCCGACAGCCAATCCGCTTCTGTCGGGGTCATCGCGAAGCACGACTGCATCGCCCTCGCGCGGACTCGATTTCTGAAATGCTTCACTGGCTTCGACCCGGATGAACGGCTCAACGCTGATGACCTTGCCATGCGACACATATTCGCCGTCCCGAATAATCTCGACACGATCGTCCACTGCAAAACCAACCTGCGCGTCACCCGCGATAATCATCTGCGGCGACCGCCCGCCGGCGATCATCGCCGCGACACGACTCCGCACTTGACCGGTGCGTCCAACACGGCCGATGGACTCGACGATATCCCCGCGAATCGGCAGAATGCCATCCTCGCGCGATCGATCCAACAGTACCAAAGCGCTTTTCTCATAGCACCTGCTGATCGTCCCCCAACCCAGCACGGCATTTCTGCGCCGCACAAGAACCGATTCACCAGTTCGCCAACCCTCGCGACTACCGCCAGAAATCCAGAGTCGATCGCCAACTGGCATCTCCCGATCCACAGCGGCTGACTTATAGAAAGTTAATTCGCAGGATTCGGATGTCTCGGGTGAACATTCCGTTTGAACAACGATGACGCGATCATCGACTTGCGGCGAACGGTCTTCAAAGTGCGCAAAGCTTATTCCGCAACGGCCAGCTTCCGTATGAACCACCGTCCCAGTCGCCACAATTTTCTCATCGCGAAGAATCACCGCTCGATCGTTTGACTGAACGCCACTATTAGCACCAACATCGATCGCGGCGACAGGTCTTCGCGGGGAGACGGCAGCCACGCGACCAACGATGACACATTCGCCCGCGACCGCACCACCGGATGCAAAAAGCGTCAGAACCACAACGGTGGCCAGGCGCGTAACGTGACTCGGTTGGATATGGAATGCAAAACTAGAGGGAGGTCGGTTCACCGGCAGGAGCAATCATCTTGCGTCTGGGATTCGCTTTTCGGTCAGCGCGTCGTTGTTCGCGGCGTTCTTGTTTGCGCTTCAAGTGGGCTTCGTGCTTATCACGATAAGTGGTAACCCCCCACCGCGTCAAAAAATACATGATCAAACCACCGACCAAGCCCACAATAATGCAGCCCAACCACAACTCACCGCCGAGTTCCAGCATCAACTGGAGGATGCTATACCAAAAATCTGCACTGAAGAAGTTGGCCAGGAATCCGCCACCATCGCCGAATGATTTGAGTTTTTCGATCACCGCAGCCTGGCCCGCTAAGGCATTTGAACCGGGCAGAATCATCGCACCAAGCCACCAGCAAGCCCCGTAAATCGGTACGAATGTTAATGGATTGGTGACCCACACGATCGGGATGCAGACGGCTTTGTTGGCGCGGAAAAGGGCAGCCAACCCCAACGCAATCGCGGTTTGCAAACCCATCGTCGGTGTGAACCCGACGAAGGTGGCCAGTCCGACGCCCAGGGCGATCCGGTGAGGCGTATCATTCGCGTGGAGTACGCGCTTGATCACGAAGGATCGTGCTGATCGCCACATACTGCTCACGCCTGGAGTTCTCCCTTTTTTGGTGTGCCACCGCTCTGCGAGCAGTGCATACGACTCCGCATCCACCGGCAAACACTGCTCAACGGGCAGTGGCACCTCTAAAATCGATCGCTAACCACATTTTGCAACGTGATCCGGGAGCTGAATTCTCCCGAATTAAGGACGACATTCTCTATTCTAGCATTCAAAATGCCAGTCGTCAGCCTTGATCGTGCTGATTTACAATTCGACTACAAATCCTTGCGTATCTGTTTATCGACGGATCCGACTTTCCGGTCGAGCATCACCCCGAGGCGGGCGTACACCGGTTCGACGGGCAGTTCCTTCATGCAGGAATGGTCATATCGACACTGGGATAGACGCTTCAGATAGCACGGCGAACAGTCGAGATCACGCCTCACCACCGAATCCTGATGCCCCCAGGGGCCCGTTCGCAGCGGATTCGTCGGGCCCAGGATGCTCACCATTGGCCGATCAAGAGCAGCCGCAAGGTGCATCGGACCCGAATCATGACAAACCACGACAGCCGCTTTTTCGATGATCGCAGCCAACTCTCGCAAATTCGTCGTCCCGGATATGTCTACCGGTGACGACGTGCATCGGTTCGCAATCTTAGCACACAATTCACGCTCGTCGGGTGCGCCCATGATCACACTGCGCAAGCCGCGTTCATTTGCAATTCGATCGATCAACTCGGAAAACCGCTCGGGCAGCCACTGCTTCGTCTCCCAACGTGCCGACGGAAGGACCGCCGCATACTCTGCACCCTCCGCAACGCCTACGCCTTCGAGGATTGACTTCGCACGCAAGCGCTCGTCATCGGTGATCGCCAGATCAATTGTCGGTTTGACCCGGGTAAAGCCCAATGCTTCGGCAACGCGATAGTTATGCTCCACCGCGTGTTCGTCAGCCGACCGCTTGGGAAGCCGCTTGTTGTAAAACATCGGAGCCATTTCGCGGGCATCCGCAAAACCAACGCGCCATTTCGCTCCGGTCACCCAAGTGAAGTAACCGCTGCGAAAAAGTCCTTGAAGGTCAATCACCAAATCGTATCGCGCCGATTTCAACGCCCGCGAAAAATTCCGAAACGCCAACAACGACGCCGGTTGAATGAACCATCGGGCGAGTTTCTTGCGATTGAATTCAACGATTTCATCAACGTCGGGATGGTTGGCAACCAGCGGAATAAACGGCGTCGCGACCATCCACGCGATGTGTGCTTCAGGAAATCGCTTTCGCAAACCGTGCAGCACCGGTAATGCATGGACAACATCGCCAAGCGAACTGGGTTTGATCAGCAGGATTCGCTTGGCGTCAACCTTGGAGAAATCAGCAGCGCGGGATTTGGCCTGGGCGGGATCAACTGGGGCCACGTTCATTCACTCTCGTTTCGATTGAATGCGACCCATTCACCCTGCCGGTTCAATATCTCAGCCGGGGCAAAACGCGCCTTGTACGACATGGTTTTAGAACCGGGAACATAGTATCCCAAGTAATAATAAGCGATCTCTTCGCGCCGGCAATGTTCGATTTCGGACAGGATGGAAAACGTGCCGAGCGATCGAGTTGATTCATCCGGATCGAAATACATGTAGACCGAACTCAGCGCGTTTGGCAGGTTGTCGGCGATGCTCACGCCAATCAACCGTTCGCCCAGCTTGTAGCAGAACTCCTTTGCGGGCACCGGTGCGCTGTAGAGAAAGTCCTTGAACGAATCTTTCGTACGCGACATGGTGTCATCGTGCTGACCATCCAGGTATCGAACGAACAAATCGTGTTTGGCCTTGGTCGGTTTGTAGTCGCCCTCAACGACGGTGACGTCGCAATTCTTCCGCCAGATTCTCCGCATCGAACTGCTCATTGCAAAACGATCCACCGGGATGCGCAAGGGGATGCAGCTTTCGCAAGTCGCACATGCCGGCCGATAGAACACCCGACCGCTTCGACGGAAACCGCGATCCATAAACGCCCGGTACAAATCGCCGTCCATTTCCGTATCGACGAAGAAACCCTCGCTGCTGGCTTGCTGATCGGGAAGATACGGGCACTGCTCGGTACCGCTGACCGGCAGCGATGACTCGGCGAGGAAGCCTTTAACAATGGCATCGGATTCGTTGGGTTGAAATGGCCTCATCTCAGCATCATATCAGCCTCACCGGCGGGAATGTAGTTTGTCGCCCTGACGCCGGGTTTCGACGTTAATCTAGTGGATTCGTCACTCCCGCGCATGCGGGAGTCCAGAACGAGCGATGGGCATGGATTCCCGCTTCCGCGGGAATGACGGTGGTCGCAACCCGCAAGAAGACGCGTGGGCCTACACTACGGGTGCGTGATCAACAATCCCGGGGAAAACTGCTCGACGATCCAGATCAAGAGCGGCACGACAAAGAGGGCTGGCAGCATGTTGGCCACCGGAATCCGCTTGATGTCCAGAATCATCAGTGCCGTCGCCAGCAGCAAGACGCCCCCCACCACGTTCATCATATCCACCGACAATTGCGGGAGGCGATCTGCAAAATAGTAAGCCGCCACCGCCAACCCTCCCTGGAACACAACCACCGTCACGATACTGAATGCTACCCCCACACCCAAAGATGCGGTCAGGGCGATCGAACAGAATCCATCGAGCAGCGATTTGATGTACAGGTAACTCGGATCGCCGTCGGCACCGTTCTTGAGGCAACCGAGCATCGTCAGCGGGCCAACGCAGAAGATCACGCTGGCTGTCAGGAATCCTTCGGCGAAACTTTTGGCGTCGCCCTTGGCAAACCGTTTGTGGATTTTGCCGCCAAGGCCTTCGATGCCCTCATGCCACCGCATCAGCGTTCCCGCGATCGATCCGATGATTAGTGACGCCACCATCACGAGGCCAAGCATCGCCCCATACGTCTTGCCGGCATCGCCAGGTGGCAGGTTGGCCGCAACGACTCGATTCATGCCGATGACACTCGCATCAACACCGAGGGTGATCGTGATCAGCCCCAATGCGTCGAGGATGATCCGTTGCATTTTCTCGGGCAGGCGATGACCGGCTAACAGTCCCACACAACAGCCGCCAGCCACAGCCAAGGCGTTGATGATCGTTCCGTTGAGGATGTTCCACATGGTCCGCCTCGAAGAATCTGCGACGCCCGTGATGGCGTCGTTCGGGGCGGAGGTTAGCGGCTATGGGTGGGCGAGACAAATCTGCGAGGCGTCGGGTGTGGTCGGTGTGGCATGCTGATCGGCTAGTACAATATCACAAATGCGGCGAGTCACTGAATGCCACGATTCGCTGGCCACCGATTGGCTGCGTTGATGGCGAGAGCTTGGGCAATTCTCGGCGATGGCTGATCGGCAGAATTCTGCAAATGCGTCGGGCGTGTCAGTGAGTTTGACGAATTGACTGTATCGCCTGACTTCGGGCAAATCCGTCGAGACCACCGGCACGCCAGCGGCTAAGTATTCGCGCAGCTTGATCGGATTGACGCTTTCGGTCAGTTGATTGCGCACGAACGGGATCAAGCCCACGTCAAAATTGGCCAGGAACTTCGGCAACTCGGCGTAGGGTTTGCGACCCAGCAGGTAAACATTCGGAAGGTTAGCCAACGCCCCCAACTCGACGCGGACATCGCCAATCAATACAAACGAAACGTCAGGCATTTTGGAGGCTACGTCGCACACAAGCTGCGAATCAAACCAGTGATCGATCAGCCCGACGAAACCTGCGATCGGTTCGGGAATGCTTCGCAGTTCGTCAGGAACCGACTCGCACTCGAGCGCCGATGCAAAGTGATCGTGGTCCACCCCGTGGCGCACCAAATGAACATTCGAGTGCAATCGTTCACACTTTTGTTGCAACGGTTTTGAAGTAGCCAGCACGACATCCGCACGTTTCATCAAGCGCGTCTCAGCCGCATCGATCGCCTTTGCATCGAAACCTTCAAACGCCGCGAAGTCGTCCACGCAATAATAAACCAAACGCTCTTCATCAAATCGCCCGGCGAGAAAATCCACATCGGGCGCGAAGGTCCATAGCTGCACCGGCTGATTCGGCCTTTTCATGGACCGAACCGCCCTCTTGATCTGCGAAACGACGATTCGTTCATTGAGACGACGCACGCGGGCGTCGCGGGCACCGGGTATTACCAAAGGCGTGAGTTGCGACATGCGTTCGTGAATGGGTTTCAAACCGCTGGCAACGCGCCGCAGCGCCCCCAACGCCGAGAACGCGTCCTTGCGATTCAGCGATGGTCGCCGCGAACCGTGATAGTTCACCCATAAGACATCGTTGTGTTGCGAGAGGATGCGCATCACCTGATGCTTGCTTGTGGGGTCAATGTCCCACGAACTGGCGATGCAGATGATGAGTCGATCGCGAAGTGGCATGGCGGGCATCGCTGCCCCGGAATTCGACATTGGCTTCAAGTGCCGTTTCCATAAAGGTATTTGTTATTCGCGAGGTGTAGGGTGGGCCGTGCCCACCAATCCGTAAATAATCCAAACGGCGGTGGGCACGGCCCACCCTACCCGGAACATTGCACCAATGCTCAACAACCAAAAAAGAATCGGCACTAGCGCGGGTTTCTGGATTTGCCAGGACCACTGCGCGAATAACCATAGCGGTAGTAATCGTAAGCGTAACGATAACCGTATCCACCGGAGGGCCGTTCGTCTTGACCGATCAACAAACACCCGAGAATCGGAATCTTATTGACGCGCAGCAACCGCACCGCACGACGGGCATATGCCTCAGGTGTAAACTTTAGACGCACGAGCAGGATCACACCGTTGCACATCTGCCCGATGATACCAACGTCGGTCACCGTCGTTGCCGGTGGCGTATCAATGAACGTGTAGTGGAATTCCGATTGGAACCTCCGCAACGTCGCAGCCGACTGCGGTGTTGCGAGCAGCTCAGCCGCAGATCGCCCGTTCGTTTGGCCAGCATTGGCCAGATAAAGATTCGGGATACAGGTCGGCTGAACGACGTCTTCATAGGTCGCTGCCCCACGCAGCAGGTCAGCCAGTCCGGGGCGTTTTTCAGAATCAAACAACATGCCCAGCCGACTCCGCCGGAAATCGCAATCGACGATCAGAATTTTGAAGTGACGAATTTCGGCCATGATCATTCCCATGTTGGCCGTCGTGACGCTCTTGCCTTCACGGGGAATGGCGCTCGTAATCGCCAAGACGCGATGATCGTTCTGCGGATTCTGCGTCAAGAGTCGGGTGCGCAACGAACGGTATTGTTCGGAGATCGCCGACGAGCGGCTGTAATACGCGACGACCGATTCATGAATGCCCTGTTCGAGCGAAAGCTCAGGCACCTTCGGATCGATGACCCGAAAATCGCTCACCTGTTCGTCGAGTTGACCGATCTCACCATCGGGCGGATCGAGGACAGCCGTAGCCGTCCCGCCTTGCTCGGTCAACCGGCGGCGACGTTCGTCTTCTGCTCGCTTCAAAGCTTCAGCGATTCTTCCCATACTCGCATCTCTCACTGGCGACGATGATTGTGAATCGAATCAATCGTCAAAGGCATATCGTTAAACAGATTAGTCGTCCTGGTTCTGATACTCTTCCGTCGAGTCAATCAGATTCGCCGGGGTGTTGTACGCCTGGATCACCGGTTGGAACGGGAACAGGACTTCCTGCACACGCAATCCCAGCCAACCCAGGGGCGTCGGTGGTACGAGAACAATATCGTTCGGTTGCAAGAGCACGTTCTGACTCGTATCACCTGAGTGAATCATGTTGTCGATATCGACCACGATCTTGCGCCGTTCGTCTTCGTTCGGACTGCTGCGAATCACCTGCACCTTGGTCCGCCACGCGATGAACGACATGCTTCCCTTGGCCAACACATCGAGAACCGTGTCGCGACCGGTATATGGCATCGCCGTCCACGAATCGGAGACCACCCCGCCCTGATTGCTTCCTCCGCCACCGCGCACCTGACCCGCGAGGTAGATCACTTTGGACCGATGGTTGACGACCCTGACCTGCACCTTGGGGTCTTCGTAATACGGTTCAAGCAAGCGAGCGATCTTGGCGGCGATTTCCTTTTCGGTCATGCCCACGACCTTTACCGGTCCGAGCAATCGCAATGAAATCTTGCCGTCGGGTCGAATGGTCTGACGAACGCGATCAATCTCCAACACCTGCGGCGCAGAAATTTCAACCGCATCGGGAATCCCGACGCGATATTCAATCGCAGACACTTCGTGCTCGTGGGCTTTGAGAAACGAAACGATGTCGTGGTGCTTTGATTGACATCCTGTCGCGCTGGCAAGGCAAACCAACCCCAACACGATCAGCGACGAATTTCGCAGCACTGTTTTTCGACGAAGTAACTTCACGGATGGTATCTCCACCGAAGTTGCACGCACCAGGTTATTGGTCTAACCCACGGCGCGTATGAATCCTTTGGATAACGCGTCCGATCTCCATGCAGAAAGCGGCGCTGGATATCGGTCGTCCGCTCGAATTATCGGGTGAAGGCGCTTTGCGCTGAACCCGGACTTGCGAATATTCGCGATGATTTCGGACCTTGGCCCCTTTGTGTCATGTTTCGCTGAACACCAGACATTATTGGGCGTGCTTATCTTCAGGGGAAAACCGCTACGACCGATATTCCTAGGACCTAATATAGGCCTGCCAAAGGCCAGGATGAGGGTGTGTAATCGCAGCGAAATACCGCGATTGCTTTTGCCCGTAACCATGAGGCACAGCCAATGTACGCATCATTCTTCGGACTCCGCGAACTGCCGTTTAACAACACGCCAGATCCGAGGTTTTTCTTTTCGACACCCGATCACGAAGAAGCGCTGGCATCATTGATTTACGCCATCGCCGAGGGTAAAGGGTTTGTCGTGCTCACCGGTGAAGTGGGCGCGGGAAAAACGCTCGTCACCCGTTTGATGCTGCGGCATTTTGGAACGGGCATCGAATTCGCGTGCGTCAACAATTCGCAGGTCAACGCCAACGAATTGCTTCACTCAGTCTGCACCGAATTCAACATCGACGCACCGTCCAATGCATCCACGGTTGAACTGACGCGACTGCTTCAGGACTTCCTGCTGTCCAGTTTCGCCATGAACAAACCCGTAGTGCTAATGCTCGACGAAGCCCAGGCACTCACGCGCGAAGCGTTTGAACAAATTCGCATGATCGGAAACCTGGAAGCCGACGACGCCAAGCTCTTGCAAATCGTCATTGTCGGTCAGCCCGAATTGCAGGAAATGTTTGAAGCCAATGACATGCGTCAACTGCGACAACGCATCTTCCGCAGTTTTCATCTGGGCGCATTGACGCGTTCACAAACCGAGGGCTACATCTTTCACCGTCTCAGCGTTGCCGGCGCATCGTTTCCGGAAAAAATTCTCAGCGCTTCGGCGATCGACGCCATCTTTGAATACTCGCAAGGGCTGCCCCGCCTGATCAACACGCTTTGCGACAACGCCATGCTCAGTTCATACGCAGCCGACACCTCCGAAATCGATGGACCATTCATCAAGAATGTAATCGCCCAGATGATGACCGTCGCCCAAGGTGGTTCAAAGTACGCGTCACCAAAAGTCAAACCGCCAGCCAACTGGTTGTCGCGCTCTACCGCATCGCGACCGGAAATTCCACCGGCAACTTCGAGCGTCCGACGGACCAATGCCCAAACCGAATCGATCGAGTTTGAGGAACGCATTCATGCACCGGTAAGCCGATCAGAAGTCGAATCGGTTGTCGGGCCTGATTCAGTTTCGACGGAGTCGAATACGACAGCGGGTTCGGGTGATACCGCCCAAATGCGAAGACTAGCCGTTCTGGTGCGCAGGCTACTCGCGGAAACAAAGGCTGCCACCGAAGATGTACGCAGCGTAGTAGGTGAATCCAGATCAGCGCGACAGGCGGCGGAGAAAACACTCTCGCGCCTTAGCGAACAGACAGCCCGCACCGGACGCCTGACGATTTCGCTGCGAAATGTCTTTGACAATTTGGAAAACCGAGCGCAACGACTTGCCCAACGAAGTGGCCGCGAGGCCTCAAGCACCAACGCAGTTTCAACGGGCGAACCGACTCGACGCCAGTCCAATTCCAAATCGTTCGATCAGGCTTTGATGCGCAATCGGCGATCACTCGATGAGATTCGTTCGATGATCGAAAGCGCCCGCAAGAGCGAACCCAACGACGATTCCGCCACAGACGACAAGTCCTCACCATCCAGCAATCTCGCCAAGCAGGTGCGCGAATTGGCAGACATGTGCAGAGGTGCAGCTCTTTCATAGAAACTGCGCCGCAAGAAAAAAGGGCGCAAACCAGGAATTGTCATTCCGGCTGCGCCCTGTTTGCTTTTGAATTTGATACCGACAGGTGCTGCTAATATTCGTCGGATTCAACGTCTTCCTCGGCTGGTGCGTCCTGTACTTCTTCGACGTCCGCTCCGCCAGCCTCTTCGACATCATCTTCGACGGGTGCGACTTTATCGCGCAAGCCGACTCGGCGTTCACGTTCGGCGCGGCGGTCACCGCTTCCGCCATTCATTCTGATCTCAAGTTCATCGACCTTCTGCATGAAGTCGCGGGCTTGATCTTCGTCGAGTTCGTCAAGAATTGAATCGAGCAACTCGGCTTCGGCGTCTTCACCGGCTTGTCCTTTGGCACCGCGATTCTCCTTCGAGAATTCGACAAAGATGCGCCGGATCGCCGTCAGTTGCTCCTCGGGAAGGTTAATCGAGTTCGATGCTTTTTGATAAATCCTGATCTTCGATTTTTCATGCTTCGCCGGACCGGCAAGCCGCTTGGTCAAACGATCTGCCAACGGGTCGAACGTTTCGATTTGATCATCCGTCAGGACTTCGCGAAGCTGGTCATAGAGATCATCCAGTTCAATCGCGTCATCAGCTTCCGCATGTTCGCCGCGCAACTCGCTGATTTCTTCACGAATCTCACGCACGGCTTCCATGTCGCGGTCTCGTTGAGCGTCGCGCATCTCCTCAACCAACTCACGAATGAGCTCGGCGTTTTCGCGCCGCGCCTCGCGACGGTCCTCACCGTCTTCACTCAAGCCTTCAACGAAGTCCCGAAAGATTTCATTGACTTCGGTGGCTTGGTCTTCATCCATCTTCAAAGCGCGCGTGATCTCACCCTCAAATTGTTTGATCATGCTGATCTGACGGGCGCGGTTGGGCGATGGTCTGGCGGTGGGCTTCAACCCAGCCGCTTCTGCGACCCCTGCGGGTACGATGGGTTTTTCCGGAACTTCCACCGCTGGCGGTGCTTCGCCTTCATTCTCAACCTGAGCCTGGGCGGAAAACGTGATAAGCAGCACGCTCAAAATCGTGAGTCTTAAGTTTTCGCGTATCATGGCCGATTCTTCCTCTTCTTGCGTTACCGCAACTTAAACGTCTTGTTCAATCCCTCAACGTAAGATAAATACCCATCTACAGATGGATGGTTGAGCATGATACCAACAGGCCACGAGGGCGGTAAAGCACCTGCCCCCAAAGAAAAGATTCGCAGCACCGCTGCACAAGATACTTAAATGACCCACGAATTCTACAGGGCTTAACCCCTTTCCTATCATGCATCTACAGATCATCGTCGCATTTGCTATGTTGCTTTGGTGGCCCGATGGCCCCGCGCGGAATCTTTGGTTATCCGACCCGTTTTGGTGCCCCGTTTTCGCTTGGGCGGTTCCTGTAACATGTGTGTTTCTAGGTCACCTGCTCGCCAAACGCACGCGAAACCGCCTCAAGACCCGGTCCAACCGTGTGACAGCCACTTTGAATGCCTTTCATCGACAAACCGGACTGCTCCGTCTGGTCATGCTGGTCGGTCTGGCAGTGTCGTTGTTTTTCACTGCGTGTCCCCAGCAGCTTATGAATCAACCGTATATCTCGGTCCTCTCCGGGTTGCCTCAAATGTGCCTGCTTATCCCGTATATGTTCGGATTGATCGGGCTATGGTGGGTGATTCATCCGGTTGAAAATGCAAGTCGGGAAGCCGGATTCCTGGGTAGCAACTCGACCCGCCTTGAGTACGTCATTTTTAATGTGAGACATCAGCTCCTGATCGTGGCTATCCCGTTGACGCTCATCGTTTTCGCATACGCAGCCACCCACGAAAACCGCGAATGGTTCGTCAAGCATACCGGTTCGCCGTGGGCACCGGAGGCCATCCTGGGACTGACGGCAACAATTCTGTTCATCCTCTCACCGCTGCTGCTGCGATATATCTGGTCAACGACATCGCTTCCGCAGGGCGAGTTGCGCGACAAGCTGGAACGCCTCTGCGAACGCATCAACCTGCGGGTCCGCGACATTCTCGTCTGGCACAGCGACGGGCAAATGGTTAATGCGGCAGTCATGGGCCTCTTCCCGCAATTGCGCTACATCCTCCTTTCAGACACGCTGATCGAGAAGATGAACGACGATGAGATTGAATCCGTCTTCGGGCACGAAGCCGGTCATATCTATCACCACCACATCCCGTTCTTCCTGCTCTTTGCATTCTCCAGCATGTTGATCGTCTCGGCGGTGATGGAGTTCCTCACCCGCATGTCCACAGGGATGAACCCGATATGGAATCTGGATCAAGATACGATTCAGTTTATAGGTATGGGCGCGCTCGTCCCGCTTTGGGGAGTCTGCTTTGGCTGGATTTCGCGACGGTTTGAAAGACAGGCAGATGTCTACGGTGCCTGGTGCGCTTCGCCATTTGAACGCGACATCGATTGTGCGACTCCGTGCGCTGTACACTGCGATTTTGAAACCCAGTCCGCCAATGCCAGCGATAGCGGAGTGTGTTCTACTGGGGCTCATGTCTTCGTCGGGGCGCTGCGCAAGGTGGCGATTCTTAACGGAATCCCACCGGAAGAACCCAGTTGGCGGCACTCCAGCATCGCGTCGCGCATGACGTTTTTGACAGCACAATCGGGTGATCCGATCATGGCCCAACGTTTCTCGGGTACCATTCGCGCGATCAAGCGAACGCTCTTGATGTGCTGTTCGATTGGACTTGTCGTCGCGGCTATCTACATTTGGAACCAACCGCGATATCGACAGGACGTCATTCGCAGCGTTTTCAAACCCATCGGACGTCTTTTTAACCGATAGTATAATTTGATTGCAGGACCGCCCGTCGATCGGACAAAGGACAACAATGCCCGCTAAGGTCATTCAAGGTAAAGAGCTTTCGGCGAAAATCCGCCAGCGTAATGAATCCCGGGTCTGCGAATTGGCGGCGATGGGTGTGACAGTGCGGCTTGACGCGGTCATCGTCGGTGAACCCGAATCAGGAATCCTGTACGCGCGTTCGCAAGAGAAGCAGTGCAAGCGCATCGGGATCGATTATCTGCTGCACACCCTGCCCGACAATGCAACCGACGACGACGTCCTGACCCAAATCGACACCCTGAACCGCGACCCGAAAGTCACCGGTATCCTTCTCAACTTACCGCTACCCGATCATCTCGACGCACCAGCGGCCCAGTATGCGATCGACCCATACAAAGACATTGAAGGCGTCAACCCGTCGAACATCGGTTTGATGTTCTATGGAACACCGATCAACGCGCCATGTACAGCCCTGGCCGTTCTGACCATTCTGAAGGAAGCCAACATCGACCTGCGGGGCAAGCACGTCACCGTTGTCGGGCAGGGCAACATCGTCGGAAAGCCTATCGCACTCGGATTGATCGCAGAAGAAGCAACAGTCGTGACCTGTAACATATACACCGACGACCTGATAGCTCATACAAAAGCTGCCGACATCCTCATCGCTGCGGCTGGCGTGCCCGAAATGATAACAGCCGCCCATGTCAAAGAGGGAGCGGTGGTTATCGATGTCGGAATTAATTCGGTTCCGGCAGATGAGACGAAGGGACTGCCCGCCCGTGTCGTCGGTGACGTTCGCTTTGACGACGTATCGCAGAAAGCTTCGCTGATTACGCCTGTTCCCGGCGGCGTCGGCCCGGTGACGGTGGCTGTGTTGCTGCAAAGCGCCATCGAAGCGGCCAACAAACAGCTTGGCGAACGGCGATTTCGATAGAATCGTAAATGTGTCGCCCGATGACGCGCACTTCCACAAAAACATCGCCAAATCCAGACAATAACGCACGATGATCGACGAATCCTGCCTTGGCAGGAATGCGATATAGGCAGTAGGATGGGGCTGTGCAATTTCAGCAACGCGTGTTGGCCAATGATTCTGATGAAAGAGACTATTTCGTGGACCCGGGCCAGGCAGATCGTTACCTCATCGACGAAATCCGCGACGGGAATGAAGCGTCGTGGCGGCAATTGATCGATCGGTTTCATGGCCGCCTCTTGGCATTCGCGCGATCGCGCACTGCCAGCCTTTCCGATTCGGAAGACCTCGTTCAGGAAACGTTCATCGGTTTTCTCAATTCGCTGCCCAACTTCGACGCATCGCGATCGCTTGAAACGTACCTCTTCACGATCTTGCGATACAAACTCGTCGATCGGTTGCGAAGTCGGAAGATCACTCCGCTCAACCTGGACTCTGAAGATGAAGATTGGTGGGATCGAATCCTGCCGTCCAACGAAGAAACGCCATCGCAGGCGGCGGCTGCTATTGAAGAAAACGCGGTGATGTCGCAGCAACTCGCGGAACTTTTGCGTCGTTTGATTCACGAATACCGCGACCGCTCGGCGTTTACTGACCTGCAGGTCATCGAGTTGATTTTTTTTGCTGGCAAGAGAAACCTCGACGTATCCGAAGCGCTGGAGATGGACCAGAAGCAGGTGGCTGGCGTCAAGTTTCGAGCGATCGCCAAGCTCAAATCATTTCTCGATGATGATGGTGTAGGCAGCACCGAACAATTCACCGACGAACACGCGGAAATCACCGTCGCACGGGTGTGGCGTCAGCATCGACTGACGTGCCTGAAGCGCAGCACACTCGGATCGTATTCGCTGGGTGTGCTCGAAGATCCGTGGCTTTCCTACACGCAGTTTCATCTGGACCTGGTCAACTGCCCGATGTGCCTGGCCAACCTCGGCGACATCGAAGCCGAAGAGTTGGAGCAGGATCAACCGCAACTCTCACAAAACCTCTTCACATCGAGCGTCGGATTCTTGTCGAAACATTCTGCGACGTAATGCATGCCAGATAATCAGTAGGGTGGGCCGTGCCCACCAAGTCAATATGCGGTCGAACAGCGGTGGGCACGGCCCACCCTACACGGTCGCAGAAATTCTCCGTACGACGTACAATCTTCCCTATGAATGCAAACAATCAAGCGTACGAACAAGTTCAAAAGCACGGCGGGTATTTTGAAAACGCCCATCGCCGACTCGTAGAAGCCACCGGTGCAGACCGGGCGTCGTGGCTACACAACCTCACGACGAACACGATCAGCACGCTTCAACCGGGCGATGGAAATTACGCGTTCGCCATTACCGTGCAAGGTCGAACCGTCTGCGACCTCAACTGCCTCGTTCTTGACGATCGGCTGTGGATCGATCTGGACGAACGCTGGGCTGACGAGTCGGTCGCGCACCTGACGAAGTATCGCGTGATCGAAGATGTTGAATTGGAAAACATAACCGAGTCATGGGCACGCTTCGACATCCTCGGTCCATCCACCGCGCGCTGCGTCGAGTCACTCGGGTTCGGAAACAACTTCGCCGCGTACGCCGACCTCCAACATTCGGTGACGCAGATTGATGGACACGACATTCGACTCGTTAAAGGCAACCTTGGCCCGGTCATGTTGGCCACTCTGTATGTGCCGGCGGTTGCGGCGATCGAATTTCAAACCAAAATTCAAACGGCAACCGCTGATCTGGGCATGGTGGAGTTGGACGACCAACTCCTCAAAACGATCCGCATCGAAGCTGGCATCCCAAAATCAGTCGATGACATCGACTCCGAGGTCATTCCGCCAGAGACGATGCAGATCGAACGCGGCATCAGCTACGTCAAAGGGTGCTATCTGGGTCAGGAAGTCATCGAACGGATGCGCAGCCGCAACAGCATGGCCCGGCGATTGGTGGGCATGAAGATTTCCGGTGATCAGATCCCGACCAAGGATTCATGGGTATTCGCCGACAGCAAGCCGGTTGGTCGCGTCACCTCGGCGTGCCACTCCGTTGCACTGAATTCGATTTTCGCTCTCGGGTATATCAAGACGGCGCTGGCCGACGAAGCCCAGGCACTCCGCGTGACGCTGAACGAAACCAGTTTCGCCGACGCCGAGCAGGTAGAAATTCCGCTGCCCAACTGGAAATCATCGGCATAGAAATCCGCCCAACCGGCAGGGCTCGCCTGCTTCATGAATCCAATATCAAAACATCAAGCGGTCTGATATAATTCACAGAATCAACAGAATGCGTTGACGTGAGGGGCATTCGCCCTAATCATACGGTGCGAAGCCACAGAAATATGAAGCCACAACATGGTGCCGGTTTTTGAAGGCAAAGCGCTTCAATTTGGCAAACGCATCGATCTGGGAAACAGTAGGCAAAGAGTCCAACACCATGAACGCATCGACTGAATCCAGAAAAATCTTGCTCGTTGAAGATGACGAACGAATTCGCCTCGAGGTTCTCGATTCGCTTCAGGCGGCTGGCTTTACAGTCAGCGTCGCTGCCACCTTGGCCGAATCGCAAGAGAAGGTCCAATCCGATATGGATTTAATACTCTTGGACCTGGGTCTGCCTGATGGTGACGGTTTGGATCTATGCCGTTCACTTCGAGCCAGCGGAAGCGACATACCTATCATATTACTGACCGCGCGAGACGCACCGGAACAGCGCGTGCGCGGGCTCGACGTCGGTGCCGATGACTATGTTGTCAAACCCTTCCACATGCCAGAACTTGTCGCACGCATTCGCGGGTTGTTCCGACGCAGCGGTGGCAAATCGTCGACAGGTATGTTGCGGACAGATTCGCTTTGGCTCGACCCGCAGGCCCGCACCGTCGGCCGCGACGAACAACGCCTCGAACTCAAACCGCGCGAATTCGACCTGCTCCATTTTATGATGAGCAATCCCGGAAGAGCGTGGACGCGCGATCAACTCATCGAGCGCGTATGGGGCAAATCTTTCGACGGCGACGCCCGCACCGTCGATCTGCACATTGCCCGCCTTCGAAGCAAGATCGAAAAGGACCCATCCGACCCGCGTTACGTTGAAACCGTATGGGGCGTGGGGTACCGATTCCAGGAAGAATCGTGACTAGTGGCCAGCAACCAGCGAAACCGACATCACCTGAACTCGCCCCTGCCCAAGTCCGAAAAGCAAGTCGCGTTCCGCTAACGCGCCGCATCAGTGTTCGGCTTGCCCTGGTGTTGGGGCTGTCGATGTTTTCACTGATGTTTCTCACTTCGATCCTGGTGAACTTCGCCGACATTGCCGACATCGAACAATCCGATCCATCAACACTATCCGCATCGACACCCTTTGCCCGTTACCTGACAGACAACTTAACCCTCAACAAAAATCGGCAATACGAACCCACCGATAACGCGAAGGTTGTGCTTGAAACCTTTCTCGGTATCGCCGAAACGTACGTCTGGCTTGACCCGGATGATCGCGTCTTGATGACGGGCACTGCCGCCCGAAGATACGTCGAGCTGGGTGACGACTGGCCACTATGCAGTTCGGCTGCTTATTGCAGTGTGGATCTGGGACCGAGCGCACCTCCGGCTGGCTCGACCTGGACGCGGCTAGCGATTGAGGGCCGGCACATCGGCACGTTCGTTCTTATTTTTTTTGAATTACGCGATGCCAATGTCGGATCGAAGTTCTGGGGCATTCCCGTCGACATCATGCTCAGGTTGTTAGCCGCCAGCCTCATTGCCGGCTTGACGTCGGTGCTGCTGGTCAACTTCGTGACGCGCCGGTTGTCCCAGTTGGCGACTGACGCAACCGTTCCGCTTCGCAGCCAAGCCGAACTGGTTGACCTGCCCGGACCGTTTGATGTGTCGGGTGGTGACGAAATCTCCCTGCTCGCGATAGCGCTAAACACCATGCGTGGGCGGATCGAGGAGTTGGTCGCGAGCCTGGCTGAGCGCGACCGCCAACGACGCGACTGGATCGCTCAGGTCTCGCACGATCTGCGCACACCGCTGACCGCCCTTTCGGCATGTTTGGAGCGGGCCCGCGATCGCTTGATCGTGACCGAGCAGCCCATCTCCCGCGAAGCCGTGTTGGAAATGATCAATGCTGCCCGCCACGACCGGCAACGCATGCAGATGCTTGTCGAAGACTTGTTCGAGTTGGCACGTCTTGATGCCAACGACACGCTCAACCTCGAACCCGTTCCACCGGGCGAACTCATTCGCCAAACGACCAAGGGCATGGGGGCGATGGCCAACGAATCTGGAATCGAATTGAAATCAGACGTTGGCCCGGGACTTCCCACGGTTCGCGCCGACGGGCGTCGCCTGATGCGCGCACTCGAAAACCTCACCCGAAACGCCATTCACTTTGCCAACAGCGAAGTCATCCTGTCTGCCCAACTCGATGGCGAACACATCAAACTACTCGTACTCGACGACGGTCCAGGGTTTCCGGAAAAGGACGGGAAGGTGCTGCTTGAACTGACCGAATCGCACCCGCGTCGTCCCGATTCGGCTGGGTTGGGATTGGTCGTGGTACGCCGAGTCGCAGATGCCCACGGGGGTGAACTCGGAGGCGAAAATCGAGAGCAAGGCGGAGCGTGCGTTTGGGTGCGCATCCCCATCAATCAAAAGAACAAGTAAACACGACCCGCACATGGGTGCATGAAACGGGCCCATCAACTGTCAGGTCACGAATTCAACCCCACCGAACGCGCCATCGCTTGCCCGATAAGCCATGCGTAATTCGCGTTCGGCGATCGCTGTTTATCAGGCACTCATAGCAGTCGCCACAATGGTTGCCCATCTTCACGCCGAATTTGAAACTCGAATCGCAGACTGACCTAACCGTGCTGAAGCAGCAATCACCGGCGCGGTGAAGATCGATTCGAGGGCGAATTCTTGCGACCCAATACGCAACTGGCAACGATGGCGGTCCGATGGACCGGCTTGGCGATGACCTTAATCGTCGCCGGGTGCGGTTACGATGTCATCGCGCGGCTGGTCGGTCAGGACAATCCCGCGAACAAGCCCATCGATGTTGCCAACTGGTATGAAGCCGCAAAGTCTGAACTCCCAATGGATACTGGCCCGTTTGGTCCCACCGCCCTGCTCGACGTCGAAGACCACGATGGCGTTCGCGTCGCCATGTCAGTTGAGTCACCCGACGACGTCTTGATCTACAGCATCGGCGAAGTGGTCCCCGGCGAGCGCATCGCCATTCAGGCCATTCCCATTGCATCCAGTCGCCTCGACCCGGTGGTCGCGGTGTTCGACGCCGACATGAACTGGATCAATTACAACGACGACCGCCACTACTACGAACGCCAGATCGATTCGATGCTGGATTTCAAGGTGCGAACGTATAGCGAAGAGTGCTTCGTCGCAATTGCCGCAAGTCCGCGGGCGGAATCGGTCGGCGACATGGACCTCTATGTATCGCGGGCCATCGAAGCGCTTCCGAAACCATCCACTCCGCAGATCATTTACCTCGAATTCGGCGGACGCAATAACGTCGTCATCGGCCGCAGCGCCCCGGTCAACGTGCCAACGTTTCACGCATCGGCGTTCGATCCGCAAATGGAATTTGCAACACAAACCATGATCGAAGGCGTCAGCACTCGCGTGCAACAGGATCTCGCCTGGTTCAATGTCACGGTGCTTTCGTCACATTGGCATGATCGACCGCTCACCGCCCACACGACGATTTACTTCGGCAGCGAAAACCCCGGGCTGCTGGGCCTCTCGGACAACATCGACACCTTTAACCAATACGACGGGCAGGACGCGATCATCTTCGTCGAATCGTTTGACCTGTTTACGGTCGCGTCTCCAACGACGCAGCAGTGGATCGATGTGCTAGCCAACGTCGCCAGCCATGAGATTGGGCACCTGCTCGGATTGCACCACACCGCCGACCCGACCGAGATCATGGACACGTCAGCCAACCTGCTGGAAATGCTGGAGGCTCAATCGTTTCACCGCGCTCCGCTTCACGAAGGAACCTTCGCGGTCGGCTATCAGGATTCGGTCGCAACGCTGTTCCAGAATGTTGGGCCTTCTGAATCATTTCAGGCCAAGATCGACGATGAATTGTATCCTCCGGATGAAGCACCGGTTCCACTTGAGCCAACCAAATCCGGGATTCCGGCTCGATCGTATTGCAAATTTGGCACGGCATGCCTGTCGGCGACACTCAAAAATCGACTGGCGAACGTTCAGAATTGATTCAATTTGCGATATGGCGATATGCCGCAGGGAAGGTGCTCGCGACAGTTGACATTCTGGGGGTGCTTCGTACATTGTGATGGATTCCATGGACAGGATAATTCGTTGCGATTGCTCAGAGTCGAGGCCGTCTCAGGGACGAGGCAGTCAATGTGGAACCGCTGACCGAAATTGCGGGCATGGATCTTTCAACCTTCATCCACGTTGTACCGATGCACCCATATCGAGAACAACCCTATCGAATACAATGCGGTGAACTGAAACCGCTAATCTAATAACACTTTGACTTAGAACGAGGTTTGCAAAAATGCTGCAGAGGCACGTCAATCGTTGACGTTGTTTGGAGCCAACATCGATTCCCGTGATACAATCGGTGTATCGAGATTTCCCGCCTATGCTGCGAAGGGGCAGTCATGAACGAATCGGATAAACACGCCAACAAGTCGAATGCAGATGATGCCATCAATCGCGAGGTAGAAGCTGCGATGTCGGGGATGTCGGCGGAAGAGCTAGCCGCCCTCACCGGTGGCGGAGCCAGCGCCGAAGCTGCAAGCCCTGATTCTGGTGCACCGTCCGGATTGCAGATGGGCCGCATCGTCTCGGTTCGTGGCGACGACGTCTTCGTGGACCTCGGCGGAAAAACGCAGGGCGTCCTCAGCAAGTCGCTCTTCAAGCCCGACGAAGTCATCGCCGTTGGCGAACCGATCGAAATCTACATCGACCGCCACGATCGCGAATCCGATCTGATTATCCTTTCCCGCAAGGGAGCCCCGCGAAGCGTCGAATGGGAACTGCTCAAGCCCGGTGACGTGGTTGAAGGCCGCATCATTGGCCTGAACCGCGGCGGGTTAGAGGTCAAGCTCAAGGGCGTCACCGCGTTCATGCCGGCATCACAGGTGGACGTGATGCACGTCAAAGATATCTCCATTTTCCTCGGCGAAAACGTTCGCTGTGAAGTCGTCGAAATCGATCGCCGCGGCAAGAACCTCACCGTAAGCCGCCGCAAGGTGCTCGAAAAAGAACGCAAAGCCAATCGCGAGGAACTCGTCAAAGAACTTGAGGTCGGACAGGTTCGCAAAGGCGTCGTCGGCAACCTTACCGATTTTGGTGCATTTGTAGACCTCGGCGGTGTCGATGGGCTGATCCACATCAGCGAGATGAGTTACAAGCAAATCAAGAAACCGTCCGAAGTCGTCAACCCGGGCGATGTCGTCGAAGTCAAAGTTCTCAAAATTCAGGGCGAGGGCGACAAGCAGCGAATCTCACTCGGTCTCAAGCAGACCCAGCCCGATCCGTGGGAAGGCGTCGCCGAGCGCTTCCCAGTCGATTCGACCCATAAAGTCCGCGTCGTGCGACTCGCCGATTTTGGCGCGTTTGCCCAGCTTGAAGAAGGCATTGATGGTTTAATTCCCGTCAGCGAGATGGCCTGGAACCGAATTGGCAGCCCGAAGGAAGTCGTCGAGGTTGGACAGTTGGTTGACGTTTCAGTGCTCAAGGTCGAACCCAAGCGTCAGCGCATTTCACTCAGCATGAAGCACGCCCAACCCGACCCATGGGCGGGCGTCATCGAAAGCTATACACCCGAAACTGAAGTCAATGGCAAAGTCACCCGCCTCGCCGATTTCGGTGCGTTTATCGAAATCGCCCCCGGCATCGAGGGGATGGCCCACATTTCCGAACTATCTGAGAAACGCATCAAGAATTGCGGTGAAGTGCTCAAGGTCGGCCAGGAGGTCAAAGCCAGGGTGCTTCGGGTGGACGAAAAGACGCGTCGCATCGGGCTGTCGTTGAAACCAGCCGAAGCAGCGTCCGCCCCATTGTCCTTGGACACCGGAAAATCAGGCCCGCCCAAGAAGAAGAACAAGAAACTGCGCGGCGGATTGTCGGGTGGCTGGGATTGGGCAGGCACGGGCTTCGAGAATTTGGACGCCTAGGTAGGCCCACGCGTCTTCTTGCGGGTTACCTACCACCGTCATTCCCGCGAAAGAACGTCATTCCCGCGAAAGCGGGAACGGGAATCCACGCCCCTCGCGTTACCCCTCGCTCGTTCTGGACTCCCGCGTGCGCGGGAGTGACGAATCGGGATAGGCTCTCGCGTGCTGGCGTTTGCAGAATTCCTGCGTTAGACTGACCATCCGTCGTTTGAAACGTTGTGTCATTGGCCGGCAGACTCTGCAACTCCATGCGTCTCTTGAGGTTACGAACTCGCTGTGAAATTTTGCCTCGTTGATCGAATAACCGAGATTGAAGCTGGCAAGCACATACATGCCATCAAAGCCGTATCATTGGCGGAAGAATATCTTGCCGACCATTTTCCTTCGTTTCCGATCCTGCCCGGCGTGTTCATGTTGGAATCGTTGACGGAAGCCGCAGCATGGCTGGTCCGCTCCAGCGAAGACTTTGCCCACAGCATGATCTTGCTGGCTGAGGTAAAAAACGTTACATACAAGAGCTTCCTGAAGCCTGGGCATCTACTTAATACCCAGGTGACTTGTCGTCGATTGGCGCAGGGCGAAAGTGATTTTGCGGGTGTAGGATTTTGCGACGGCACTGAAGTGGTCAAGGGCCGTTTTTCGCTACGTCACTACAATCTTTCCGACAAGAATTCCGAGTTCGCGGAACTGGATTCCAAAATGATTCAGAAGGCTCGTGAGCATTTTAAGATTCTGTATGATGCACCCATCAACGCGACTTTGCAGCAGGCCTAAGAGTTGTTGCCATGCGCAACCGCGGCGATGGTTTTGGCAATTGAAATTGACGGGCATCTCAGGGAACGAGTTGCCAACACAGATGATGCAAGTGCAGTAGGCAGCAGGAGGTAATCGACGATGGCTTTGAGCCGTGACGAGATATTCAACCGAGTCAAAGATGTATTGGTTGAAGCGCTGGGTGTGGACGATGACGAAGTCAGCGAGACAGCCACCCTGACCAACGACTTGGGGGCCGAGAGCATCGACTTTCTGGATATCGTCTTTCGCCTTGAGAAGGATTTCTCCATCAAGATCCCCAGTGGTGAATTGTTCCAGGTGGACTTGCTGCAAAACCCAGAGTACGTCGAAGGCGGCAACCTGACCAAGCTGGGCATCACCAAACTCAAAGAGGCCATGCCCCACGCCGACCTCAGCAGTCTCGACGACAACCCCGACGTTTCGCGCATGCCCGACCTTTTCACCGTTGGCACCATCGTCAAATATGTTGAATTGAAGCTGGCTGCATGAAACCAATGTCAGACGGTGTGCAGGGCGCGTGAATCGTCGCGCCCCACCTGTTGTTGGGCCAGCGCGTGCTTTTCATGTGTCGCGTGCTACAATCCGACAAGTAGTCTTATTCCGACCTTAAACTCGAAGATGCGGTGAATCGGCGATGCGCTGGATTTGGATTGACGCGTTTACACATTTTGAATCGAAGAAGCGCGCCCGGGCTGTCAAGAACGTCACCCTCGCCGAAGAGCATCTCCACGACCACTTTCCCGGGTATCCGGTCCTCCCGCCCAGCCTGATGATCGAAGGGATGGCCCAGACGGCTGGCATCCTCGTGGGTGAGGCCTGCGATTTCCGCGAAAAAGTCATTCTCGCCAAAATCCGAAAAGCCCGGTTTTCCGACTATTGCGTGCCCGGCGATCAAGTCGCCTACGACGCAGAGGTCGAAATCATCGAGCAGGCAGCCGCCACCATCCAGGGGACGGTCTATCGAAACGGAAACGAAATCGGTAACATATCTCTCATGTTTTCGCACGCGGATCAGGCCTCCAAAGACCTGAATCTTCCTGAACATAACTTCGTATTTAACGATCAGTTTATGAGCCTTCTAAACAACTACCGCATCCATTCAGCCAACGAACACGTCGGTGGGAAATAGGGGCCGGTGGAAAATAGGGACCGGTTCATGACCAACGAAAGACGAGTTGTCATCACAGGTTGCGGCGTCGCCACGCCATTTGGCATCGGCGTCGAGTCGCTTTGGGATGGCTTGATCAGCGGCAAGAGCGGAATCCGCAAGATCGAAGCCTACGACCCGGGTGGTTTCGATTCTGTCCTCGGTGCCGAAGTACCCGAATTCAAGTCCCGCGATTACATCCCCAAGAATTATCGAAAAAGCGTCAAGGTGATGGCCCGCGACATCGAACTCGCGGTGGCTTGCGCTTACGAAGCCGTCAAAGATGCGGCCCTTGTCACGAAGTGCATCGTCGACCGCGACGAATCGGATGGCCCCGTCACAATCTGCCCGACGCGCTTCGGTGCAAACATCGGTGCGGGCTTGATCTGTGCCGACATTCAAGAACTCGCGGGTTCACTGCAAACCAGCGGTAATCACGAAACGCTGGAATTCGATTTCAAACAGTGGGGTCAGGAAGGCATGACCACCCTGACACCGCTTTGGCTCCTTAAGTTTTTGCCGAATATGCTGGGCTGCCATGTGACCATCGTTCACGACGCCCAAGCCCCATCGAACACCATCACCTGCGGTGAAGCCAGCAGCCACCTTGCTGTCGGCGAAGGTTTTCGCACGATCGCCCGCGGGGCAGCCGACGTTTGCATTTGCGGCGGAGCAGAAAGCAAAATGAACCCCATGAGCGTGATGCGTCAGCAGGTCATGGGGCGAATTGTCAGCGGTCACGACGACACGCCCGAAGCGGCGTGCAAGCCATTCTCGCACGATTCCGATGGAATGGTTGCCGGCGAGGGCGGTGGCCTTTTGATTCTCGAAGAACTTGAGTCGGCCAAGGCACGCGGGGCGCGCATTTACTGCGAAGTCGTCGGGTTTGGTGCCGCCTCGAAAATTACCAGTTGGCATGCACCCGATCCGTCGGGGCGGGCTGTTTCGTTGGCCCTCAAAAATGCGCTCGCCGACGCAAAAATCTCTCCCGAAAAAGTCGATCTGCTTTGTGCGATGGGTTCGGGAATCTGCGGTTTTGATGACAGCGAACTGGCTGGCATTCGCACCGCATTTGGCGATCGCAAGAACATCCCGGCGATGGCCATCAAGGGTTCGGTCGGAATGGGTGGTGCCGGCTGCGGTTCGATCGACCTTGCATCCACAACGATGGCAATGCACCACAACACGATCCCGTCGTCGAAGAACGCAGCATCGAGCCAAACCGACGGGCTGCTTCAGTTTGCCGAGAACGATCCGGTCGATGCCCGCATTGATGTCGCCGTCAGCCAAGCCTATTCACTCAGCGGAGCACAAACTGCTGCCGTCGTGTTACGGAGGTATGAAGCATGAGCAATCGACCTCTTTCCAAACGACGCACGGTCATCACCGGTATTGGCTGGGTAACCCCGCTGGGTCACGAAATCGAAACCGTTTGGAAGCGACTGCTTGCGGGCGAAAGCGGCGTGCGAAAGACGACGCACTTTGATGCGTCTACGTTTCCTTCGCAGTTTTCTTCGCAGGTCAAAGACTTCGACTTTGCTGCGCTGCTCGGCGATGAGTTGGCCAAGCGCCACGAAACGGCCAGCTTGAATTCCAAGTTCGCACTGGTCGCTGCTAAGAACGCTTGGCAATGCGCTGAAATGGATGGTGCTCTGGCACTCGACAAAACGCGCGTCGGGGTATACCTCGGTGGTGGTGAAGGACCGCTCGATTTTGAAAGTGTCGCAGCCGCGGCCATCGGCGGTTGGGACTCGAATGACGGCGGCAGCCTCAATTCAGTTAAATGGGCGGAGGTCGCTCGCGAGCGTCTCACCCACATGATGGAGCTAGAGCAAGACCCGAACCTCGCAGCCAGTCACGTTGCAGTATTGCTTGGTGCAGAAGGGCCGAGCTTCAACACGCTCACCGCATGTGCAGCCAGCACGCAGGCCATCGGTGAAGCGACGAGCATCATCCGTCGTGGCGATGCCGACGTGATGATTTCCGGCGGGGCCCACAGCATGATTCACCCGCTGGGCGTCACCGGGTTCAATCGACTGACGGCGCTTTCGACGCGCAACGATTCGGTCGAATCTGCATCGCGGCCTTTCGACCGCACCCGCGATGGGTTCGTTTTGGGTGAAGGTGCCGCGATCGTGATCCTCGAAGAATACGAACACGCGAAAGCGCGCGGTGCCAAAATTCTCGCAGAAGTCGCCGGATATGGTTCGACAGCCGACGCATTCCGCATCACCGACATCCACGATCAAGGTCGCGGTGCGGTCGCTGCGATGAGGCTTGCCATCGAAGACGCCGGATTGCAGCCAACCGACATCGAATACATCAACGCCCACGGCACGAGCACGGAAGAAAACGATAAGATCGAAACGCTGGCCATCCGCTCACTATTCGGCGGTACCAAGTCAGCCCCGCCAGTCAGCAGCATCAAAAGCATGATGGGCCATCTCATCGCAGCCGCCGGTGCAACTGAATTGATCACCTGCGTGCTGGCCCTTCGCGACGGCATCCTACCACCGACAATGAATTACCAAACCCCCGATCCAAATTGCGATCTGGATTACATTCCCAACGAGCCCAGAAAAGCCGCCATCAAAACCGCCCTCTCCAACAGCTTCGGTTTCGGCGGCCAAAACGACACGCTGGTCATCCGCAAAATTAAAGGATAGGCCCGCTGCCCGCGTCCAAGAGTAGGTCGGGTCATCGACCCGACAGTGCCGTCGAGATTTTTACTGTTCTGTCGGGTCGATGACCCGACCTACCAATCTGCACTGCTCACAGAGCAGTGGCACGCTTTCGTCCACGTCGCAGCGCCATAACCATCCCGCCAGCCAACAGGGTGATCGATGCCGGTTCGGGGACAACGTTCAACGCAAAATCAGCGAGGCGACGGTGCGCTTCTGCCGTTGGGTGAACATCGTCGAAGAATAGAAACTCGTCCGGATTGAGTGGGCCGAGCGGCGTCGCATCCAAGAATGCGGTATCGACATTGGTCAGTCCATTACCGGGTGAACCTGCGATCTGTTGTTCGCCAAACGCGAAGGCATCGAGGAGCATCAGCTCGAGTCCGAGATTCGATTCCAACAAAGCTAGTTCAGTATCGAGCGCCGTGTTGAATGCGGTCGCCAGTGCCGTCGCTCCGACAATAACCAACGGACCACCACTGATGGCCAGCGGCGTACTGCCAAGATTGGGCATATTTCCGACGAGGATATTCTGCGCCCCTGCGCCAGCCAGCGCAGTGATCGACGACGAAATATTCGCCACTGCCTCATCAATCAAAACCTGTGGATCACCACCACCCTGCAGCTCAAGAAAGTCGTCCGGGCCAGCCCACAGTGCGTACAACCCCGTCGCATCGACACCACCACCAGTGACAAACGGTGTCACTTGATCGTCGAGAACATCTTGAGTGGTTGCAGCCCCTTTTGCAAAGTCTTCAAAAGCACCGCCGAGCCCAAGAAGCGGCGCGAGGTTTTCTGCCCACACCGGTCCGTTGGAAAAACGCCCTTCAAAATATGGCGGACTGGCTGGAAACGTTCCGCCGTTCTCGGCGAACAGATTTCCATTATCCGACAAGCTGTCGCCAAATACGACAAACTCGCTGAAGACCGCACCGGCATGGGCCATCGGCGCACACGCCAACAGCGCAACCGCAGCGCTCAAGGTAGATTTTCTGCGCATGGAATTTGCCTCTCTCTTCTCCTAACATCCTCTCCCTATCCGACCCTGACACGGCAGTGCCGGATTCGCCCGCATTGCACAGGCTGCCCATGAACAGCGGCACCCCCAGTATAGCGGGACGCCGAACCGAATTCACCCCTGAGATTCTGAGGGCGATAATCTCATCGAACCGAACCATTGCACAATGTCAATGCCGTAACCCATTACCATAAATGATTTTACATACAATCGTCGATACCGGCTGGCGTGCCCTTGAATTGATGACCGAACCCCCGATGATGCCTCACTTCGTCAACCAGTGGCCACCGCCAAGGTTTCAAGGAATCGTTTGATGGACCGACAGCAAGAACTCGAATTCGCCATGTCAGCCGTCGCCCAAGCCGCGCGCTTGGCGGTGGCTGTCCAACACGACCTCGCTCCCCATGACGCGCTGGCCAAGCAGGACCGCTCGCCCGTGACGGTTGCTGATTACGGCGTACAAGCGCTCATCAGTTACTCCCTGAAGAACGCGTTCCCCAACGACCCGCTCATGGGCGAAGAAAGTTCCGACGAGCTTCATTCGGATGCAGGCAAATCGGTTGTCGAAAAAGTTATCGAACGGGTGACATCGGTCGAAACGAAAATCAACGCGAACGAAGTGATGCCTCTGATCGATCGCGCGTCGCACGTTGGTGGTCGCGCGCAGCGCTTTTGGACGCTCGACCCGATTGACGGTACCAAAGGGTTTCTACGACGCGAACAATATGCCATCGCCCTCGCGCTCATTGAAGACGGTAAAGTCGTTGCCGGTGTACTGGGTTGTCCGAACCTGCCAGCAAGCAACAATTCAACAGCATCCGGATGCCTCCTTGCCGCATCGAAAGGTTGCGGCGCACAGATTCGTTCACTCGAAGGCGGCGATTTAAGAGTCATCCACACTCGCAAGATCAAGAACGTTGCCGAAGCAATCGTTTGCGAATCAGTCGAATCCGGGCATAGCGATCATTCGTCCAGCGCACAGGTTGGCAATCGATTGGGTGTCACATCCGACCCTGTTCGCATCGACAGCCAATGCAAATACGCAGTCGTCGCTCGCGGTGACGCGGACATTTACTTGCGACTCCCCACACGTCCCGGTTACCAGGAACGCATCTGGGATCACGCGGCTGGCATGATCGTCGTCACCGAAGCCGGCGGTGTGGTTACCGACGTCAACGGCAAGCCGCTCGATTTTTCAAAAGGGTCAACGCTAAGCGAAAACTCCGGCGTCATCGCCACCAGTGGGGCCATTCACGAGCAGGTAGTCAACGTGGTAAAGGACGTGCTGGGTTAGCCGCATCTTGGAGTGCGGCATGCAATTATGATTGAAGCGGCTGAAAGCGTTTGATGATGGCGTCGGCAGAGCGAATCCCGTCGATCGCTGCACTGACGATTCCGCCAGCATAGCCAGCTCCCTCGCCAATTGGATATAGATTCTGCACGGCTACCGATTGACGCGTCAAATGATCGCGAGCGATTCGCACAGGAGCGCTGGCCCGACTTTCGGGAGCTGTGATCAGGCCTTCTACCCCTGCAAATCCAGGCATTTTTCGATTCAAAATGGGTAGCGCCTTTTTAAGCGCTTCGATGATCATGTCAGGCAACACGTCCGTCATCGAACACCATTTTCCACCCAGCGGATAGCTGGTGCGCAATTCGCCATCGGATGAACTGCCCTTTAGAAAATCCTCGCAGCGCTGCGCCGGCACTTCGTACGAACCGCCCGTCGCCTCAAACGCAACGCGTTCCCATTTCCGTTGGAACGCCAACCCCGCAAGTGGGTCGTTGCCAAACGTCGCCGGGTCAAGCGTCATCACGAATCCGCTGTTGGCAAACTCTCCCCCACGCGACGCACGACTCGCACCGTTGGTCGCAACCAAACCGGCGCATTCATTTGTCGGCAATATCATTCCACCGGGGCACATGCAAAAGCTATAGACATCTCCGCAAGCACCAGCCGCCCCCTTGGCAACCAACTGATAGTCGGCGGTCGGTAAGCGCGAATGCTCGGCGCTCTCTCCATACTGCCATCGATTCACCATCGACTGCGGATGCTCGATGCGCACGCCGAATTGAAATGGCCGCGACTCCAGCGAAACCCCCACGCGTTGCAACATTTCAAACGTGTCCCGCGCGGAGTGCCCGATGCCCAACAGCACCGGACCGCATGATTCCTTCGCACCGTTGATCGTGACGGAGTTTACGCGGCCATCATCAATCCCCAGTTCATCAAGGCGACTTTCAAAACGGATTTCACCGCCGCACCGTTCGATGTGTTCGCGAATGAATCTACAAATGGTCGGCAAACGATCGCTACCGATGTGTGGCTTGGCGTCGACCAGCAAATCCGGACTCGCCCCGAAACGGACAAACATCGCCAGCACTTCGCGGACGGCAGGGTCGGTCACCCGTGTGTAAACCTTGCCATCGCTATAGGTGCCAGCCCCCCCTTCACCATACAACAGGTTCGATTCCGGGTTGAACTGGCGCTCGCGATAGAACGTTTGCATGATGTCCTTATGGCGCGAGCGCACGGGTTTGCCGCGCTCGAGCACAATCGGACAGTAACCCATCTCAACCAATCGCAATGCTGCGAACATCCCGGCTGGCCCGAATCCGACGATCAGAGGACGTTCGGTAAGCGGGATGTTTCCGGGGTCGGGCAAGTTCGTGGATTTCGGAATGATCCGCTCGATGCCGCGACCATGACGCCGGTGGATGCAACGATCCTCGTTGGCGGCTCCTCCGTCGAGCGAAAGTTCCACCGTATAGACAAAGTTAATGTCGTCTCGTTTTCGCGCGTCGAGCGATCGTTTCAAAACGGCATGATGCAGAATCTCAGAGGTGGACAAGCCCAGGCGTGCGGCTACCCGCTCGAGAAGTATCTCTTCGGGCTCATCAAGTTTGAGGACGATGTTACGCACGACCAAGGGCATATCTCGTGATGGTAGCGATGCCGGTCACCACGTCTAGAGCAGTTGCACGACTAAGTTAATGCATTCCAATGCGCCAATCGATCTTTTGATGCACGTCCATATAATGGCCGAAGATCAACCATTCGGAGATAATCGCCTCAAATGTCCTGGACCGCGTTCCTCACAATTCTGTCGGTCATAGACTTCATCTTGGTCGCGGCTGCGATCGTGGTGATCTTGCAACGCCAGCGTGAACCGAGGGCGATGCTCGTGTGGATCTTGACGCTGTTGCTTCTGCCGGTGCTGGGGTTGGTTTTCTTTCTGATCGCGGGCGAATTACGGGTCGAGCGCAAGCGGCAGAAGCTGCGACGTCACCGCAAACGCCTTCAACCCATGCTCGCCAAGTCAATTGAAACGCTGGAATCAGTCCACGGTCAAAAAGGCACCAAGCACAGCGCCGAATCACTCATCCGAATCGCCACGCGGTTAAGCGGTCACTTGCCGACGACCGGAAACGATGTCGCGATTTACCATGAAGACGAAGAGAATTTCGTCGCAATCATGGAAGCCGTCGAACATGCCAAGCATCACGTCCACCTCGAGTATTACATTTTTCAACCCGACGAAACCGGAAAGTCCCTTCGCGATTTGCTGATCCGAAAGGCGAAGGAAGGCGTCAAGGTTCGCCTATTGGTGGATTATATCGGTTGCTGGAATTGGCCAAGAGCGTTTCGACGGTCGTTCATTGAAGGCGGCGTCGAACTTTCATTGTTCGACCCGGTCGTGCCGTGGCGCGGGCGATGGCGCATGAACCTGCGGAACCATCGCAAGATCGTAGTCGTCGATGGCAGGGTCGGATTCACCGGAAGTCAGAACATCGGTGACGAATATCGCGGTCGTCTCGCAAAGTTTGGCCCGTGGCGCGACACACACATGCGCATCGAAGGGCCAGCCGTACACCATTTGCAGGAGATCTTCGTCGAAGACTGGCACTACGCCACCAAGCAGAAACTCGTCAGTTCCGAATGCTTCCCCAAGGTGCAAGCCGACGGCGACCAGATCGTGCAGGTCATTGCATCCGGACCGGACAGCAACGCCCGCACCATGCACCATCTGCTCTTGTCTACGGTGAGCGGTGCAGAGAATAGCATCTCGATCATCACGCCATATTTCGCGCCCGACACGACGATGATAGTTGCCCTTCAGTCTGCAGCCTATCGCGGACTGCGCGTGCAACTGTTGATCCCGTCGTTTTCAAACCATTGGCTGACGCTGTGGGCTGGTCGCAGCTTCTATGAAGAGTTGATCGAATCGGGCGTGGAGATTTACGAGTACCACAAGGCGCTGCTGCATTCCAAAGTCGTGATCATCGACGATTCGTGGGGGATGGTTGGTTCGGCGAACATGGACCAGCGTAGTTTTCGGATCAATCTGGAAGTGACGACTGTTCTCTACGACGACAAACTCGCGATGAACCTGCGCGAAGATTTCGACCGCCTCTTGACCATCGCCGAACGCATCCAACCCGGTGCCATCCGGAAATGGTCGTTTCGCGAAACGCTGGTGCTGGGCATTGCAAGGTTGGTGTCGCCGCTGCTGTAGGGTGGGCCGTGCCCACCAAGCCGTTAAACCAACAAATGGCGGTGGGCACGGCCCACCCTACAAATACAATCCAATCTAGTCCGCAAGCAGGCTGGCGAAGATGTCGAAGTCGCGCAGGTCAACGTCGCCATCGTCATCGGCATCGAAGGCATCAAGACACTCACCAACAAGATAGGACGGTGATGCATCTGGTGTCACTTCGGGCCCGTCGAGGCAATCGGCAAAACCAGCAATATCCGTTTCGTCGATTTCACCGTCGCAATCAATGTCACCGATGCATGGCGGTACGCGAAGATCGAGAAACACTGGCAGGTGTCCACCGTTTAACGCGGAGTCCTTTAGCGCCTGAGCAATCGTCGGACCCACCATCGTATTGCCAGCCGTCTTGATCGCCGCGTTAAACGTCGTTCCGTCATTGCCCCATGAACGATAACTGTGATTGGGATCGTTCCAGGTTGAAGTCGAATACGCAAGGTTCGGATTACCGATGTAGTCGGGCCCCGCACCATCAACCAATTCGCCCGAAACCAACAACTGATCGAATCGATCGTCCATGCCACCCGCCCCCGTCGGGTCTTGCGTATGCACGATTCGGTACGTCGACGAGTTATTCCAGCTTCCAGGCGTTTTGATCGGATCGAAGAACCGGCCGTTGTTGTTGGCTTGCGAGCCCACCATCTCGACGTAGGCACCTTCGGTAGAATTACGAATGTTGAAGTCACCACCCAGAATAAAATGCCAGCCGGCTGGCAGACTCTGAGCGTCGTCGCGAATGCGCTGCGCTTCCAACAAGCGCCGCGCCTGATTCGCTCCACCCGTACTCGCTTTCATGTGTGAACTGTACAGCGCCATACGGAATGTATCTGTGCTGTCGTTGACCAACTTGATGTCGTAACGGTTGACGTCGCGCGGATGATTCGGTGCACCACCGCCAGTCGCCACAATTGTCATACCGGTGGCTGAAAGCTCCGTTGCAAGCGCGACTTTGCTGGTGCGATAGAAGAACGCGTTGTCGGTATCGGGACCGTTGAAGAAAGGAGCGGCTGCCCAATCGCCGGGACTCCCAGCGGCAGCGTTCAGCAGGCTCACAAAGTTGGTGACACCGGTCGCCGAAAGAAACTCCTGACCGATGATCATGTCGGGCGACATAGATCGGCCTTCAAAACTCCCGTAGATCGCGGTTTGAAATTCACTAACGCGCCCGCTCGTATAGGTGGATACGTTCCATTCGACCACGCGTAAAACGTCAGCCGACACCGAGCACGCAAGAAGCAAACACACCATCGCCGCAGTACGGCCCATCAATCGATGCCCGAACAATGCACCCCTCGCTTTCATGTTGACTGGGAAAAAGCGCTTCTTCCCCCTCCCAGTCTTAATTCGTGTCTGCGGATAATGCGAAAATCTGCAAGTCGTAACCCGCGAACGTTGTTATTTGAACGCTGCTGTTTGAGGGGTTCATTCTAATGGTTTGTAGACGTTCAAACCAGACGTTGATGCGGACGCGCATTGGCTACACATTCGCCGATAACAACGCTGAAATGAGCGTGCTACTGCAGCGACATCGACGCGATGGCTTAAGATTAGCTGCTGTGCGGAACCGCTAACATCTTCGCCACCCGCATTTCGACCTGCAACAGGTGACTGTCGCCAGCCAGTTCGACGAGGTTCAGCAATTCGGACATCGTGGAGACTTCTTCGACCTGCTCATCGATGAACCAGTTGATAAAGCTGCGCGTCGCAAAGTCTTTGTTGGCCTCAGCCGTGGCTGCAATTTCATTGATCTGCCGGGTGACTTCTTTTTCCTGTTCAAGGGCGGAACTCACGATCGACTTGGGCGAACTCATGTCACCGCTCGGTTCGGGGGTCGACTGAAGTTTAACCAGGGCGCCGACTTCCAGAACGTAGTCGAGAATCTTGCGCCCGTGTTCGCGCTCTTCATCGCTCTGACGGAAGAAAAACTCCGAAAGTTTCTTGAGGCCCAATTCGTCAAAGCGGCAAGCCATCGCCAGGTAATTGTGGGCGGCTCCGAATTCGTTGGCTATCTGTTGATTGAGCTTATCGACAACGGGTTGGGGAATCATCATGGGTGTCGGCCTCGCAGTCTGCTAAAGTCATGGTTACGATAATTGCTAATGTGGATTGTATCACTTGGCGATGCAAGCGACCAGCCGACCGATACTCTAGTGGATCGTCACTCCCGCGCACGCGGGAGTCCAGAACGAGCGATGAATAACGCGCGGGGCTTGGATTCCCGCTTTCGCGGGCATGACTGTGGAGCGCAACCCGAAAGATGACGCGGGGGCATACACTAGACGGTATTAAAACGAAAGTTTGATAGGTCAAACATGAAACGATGTGCGCTATTGCTGTTTCTGATCGCGACGGCATCTACGTTTGCAGAAGCGGTGCGCGTCGCGACGTATAACATCTGGGAACTGACCGAACAGAAAGTCGCGCAAACCGATAAAGCGGGCCAGGGCGTCAATCGGCAACTCAAAGGGGCAGCTGAAATCATTCAGCGCGTCCGGCCCGACATTTTGCTCATCAATGAAATCGACGTCGGCAATGGTGACGCGACCAATGCGCGGCGATTCTGTGAAGCGTATCTCAACGTTTCGCAAAACGACCAAGCACCGATTGAATACCAACACATCTTCGTCGATGAAGTCAACACCGGTTCGCCAAGTGGTTTCGACCTCGACAATGACGGCAAATCGAACGGCCCGGGCGATGCGTGGGGTTACGGCAATTACGTCGGTCAATACGGGATGGCCGTCCTAAGTCGCTACCCGATCGATCGCAAATCAATCCGAACTTTTCGACATTTGAAGTGGCGCGACATGCCCGGCGCACTCATCCCCGACGGCACCAACGGCAAACCCGAATGGTACTCCGAAGAAGAAGCCAAACAGATGCCGCTCTCCAGTAAGAGTCATTGGGACATCCCCATCACCATAGAAGGCAAAACGCTGCACCTGCTCTGCTCGCACCCCACACCGCCAGTATTCGATGGAACCGAAGACCGCAATGGCCGCCGCAACTTCGACGAAATCAGACTGTGGAAGGATTACATAACAGGCGGCAAACAAAGCGAGTACATCAAAGACGATCAAGGCCAAAAAACCACGCTAGCCCCAGCCGCATCATTCATCATCCTCGGAGACCTAAACGCCGACCCAACCAAAGACCCAGCCCCCTACGGCCAACCGGCAATCGAGCAACTCCTAAGCCACGAACGCATCAAAGCCAACACGCCAAAGCTGGCGAAAGACAACACCTGCGACTTCGGAAGAATCGACTACGTTCTGCCATCGATTGATTTAACGGTTAAGGAAAGCGGCGTTTTCGCACCGGACGAAAGACAAGAATTGCACCGACTGATTCGAGACCGAAGCAATTCAAGTGATCATCGCATCACTTGGGCAGACATAGACCTTAGAACAAAATGAAATACGGAGCATTGTCTCGTCGGGTCGATGACCCGACCTACCACACTCGATTCCCGTCGGAGTGTGACGAATGACAATGTTAGAGATTCAATCCAATTCCTGGTAAGAAAAGATTCGACATCCATCTTTCTGAGCGAAGCCAGCAGGCTGCCAACCCCTTCCCAGAATCCGATCTGTAATTATTGCCATATTGATGCCAACAGGATCAAGTAACGAGTCCGATTGACAGAGTTGAAATGATTCCGGCCCGCCTGGATGCGCATTGATAAGCTCCAAGGCTTCTTCAACACTCGTAGTGATTTCCACTGTTTGACTCCGGCTAGCAAGAATGACCGACTTGAGATCCTATATAGCCCGCTATCATTAGATTCCAGTCACGATTCTCGCTCGCGCCGGCACTCGGACGATGCCGTTCGTTTCGTGCTTGCTTACTTGTTCCAATACCGATTGTTTGAGGGCCTTTTGGTTCTGCTCGCTCAGCGGATCGTACTGCTTGCGAAACGAGGTCGACACTTTGACGAGGATGTCCCAGTACGCATCGCAGCCCGGGGCGAACTGGTACAGGCCCACTTCCTCGTCGGTCACATCCGCGTAGCCGGCATCTTTCATTGCCGTCGCGAACAGGCCCGGACCTGACAGGCGAAACGGGTTGAAAGCATCGGCCTCCTGTTGCCCTTCGGTGAAAGGTGCCAGAGCGTCGCGGGGAATTCCGAATACCGGGTTCACTTCGGGCGGTGTCCAGAGCGAAAAGCTCGCCCGTCCGCCGGGTTTCAAGAGCGTCCGCAGATGCGACAAACCGGCGACCACATCGGGAAAAAAGAATGCGCTGAAGCGGCCGACAATCGCATCGAAGCTTTGCCCTTCCGCTGCGAAGCTATCGCCGGATGCCTGCTCGAACGAGACATTCGCCAGTCCCAAGACCCGCGCCCGATCGCGTGCGGTTTGCAGCATGTCCTCCGACAGGTCGATCCCCACAACTGACCCCGATTCCTCGACAACCTCCGCCGCAAACAGGGCCATGTCGCCCGTGCCTGTTCCCACGTCGAGCACCTTCATGCCGGCGCGCAACCGAGCCCCCGCCGCCAACCGCACCGATACCGGCCAGAGCAGATTATGAATGTTCGGTTCCCACTGCGCCCAATGATCAGCCGCCTCATCCCAATCGGCTTGGACGCGGTCGCGCTTCTCTACGTTGGTGTCTCCGCTTGGCACTGGGTTCCCTTCAAATGAAAAAGCCTCCGAGAAAAATCCCGAAGGCTTGAGCGTTCAAATTAATTCTGTCAGCCGCAAGCAGCTATGCATCGCCTAGCGATTGTGCCATCGCGACAAGCGGCTGGGACGTTCGCGGAGCAGAATAAAATCGATGTCGTCGATCAGCGAACGAGCATCCTGATTGATCACCTGCCGATGCGTGTGCATACGGTCAGCCGCCGTCTGGGTAGAGTTCGTCACCTGGAAGATCGCGCGATTGCCGGTGAAGTCCCAATAGGCACGTTCAGTCGGAATCTGGAAACAACCCGTAGCGCACGTCACCAAAAGGAGAGCAACCCCAAACGTTAATCCTGTCCAGCGCTTGTTCATCGATGACCTCCCATTTCGCCAATCGGAAACAGTTCTATTGACTGATATCGCTCGTTGGCGAGACGTTCCAAAATCCAGTTGGTCCCGATGTTACGAACGCTTCGGAAGGCTGTCAATCGAAAGAGTCACAGGCCCCGAAGCAGGATGGGCGATGGGGGTGTCGATGACGCGGTCAGCCAGTTTTCGCAGCGCCGTCGTCCACTCCAGGTACGCATATTGAAGCTTGAATTTTTCTCCGATCTTCGCCAACTCGCCAAGCGCCGATTCCGTCAGGTCGCCCTGCCAGTGCTGCGATCGCTCCTCGCAAAAATAAATGCGGCAACCCACCGGCCGCTGAACGCGGGTGACGCACGAACCGCCCTGCTGATATGGGCAAAAACTTCGATCCACCGGTGCGAGCAACTCGCCTTCCGTATGCCCCAGAAAGTAAGCCAATTCAACCGACGTGACGAACAGATCGTGGCCATACGTCTCGAACTTGCAGCACGCCCCACTATTGTTGCAAACGGGCGTGTGCGACGCGACGGTTTTGTCGAGAGATTCAAAATACTTCGCCACCTCTGACATGAACGCTGCATCGCGACTACATCGGCGGATGTCTGAAATGGGCAGGTCAGCCGAAATCATGACGGCGCTTTCATCAACCGTATCTCGTCGATTTGAACAAGCGTGTGCGTCGGGCCGCGATTGATTCCGGGGCAACCTTGCGCCGCTTCATTCCAATGCTCGGCAGATTTGAGGTTGCTGCTCCAGAACGGCCAGGTTCGACACTGCGTGGGTTTGACTTTGTGAATCCGGCAACTCGCACAACCCTCTTCCGACCGCTCCAGAAAAACGCAGTCGCCACCGGCGTGTTCGGTCAGGCTGTATCGAAAACCAACGCGTCGCAGATATTTCTTGGGCAACCATTCGCCATCGATCCCCAGATACTTAGCGATCGTCGCGATTTCCTTCTTGGTCACCCAGACGTGCCCCGGTTCACCGCTGCAACAGTTGCCGCTCTGCTGGCACTCAAACGCAAGTCCGCCTGCGTACCATTTGTTCTTTTGTTCTCTGGCCATAATGTCTCGTCACTGCAATCGAGGTTGATTCACGTATTGTAGTAGAGTACCCAACGTTCGTACAATCATCACAGCCCCATGAACGATTCCCCTCGCAACGCCTTCACTTCATCGCCGCCGGCGCGTTGCGGCACCGTTGCGATGAAGTTAGTCTGCTCCACCGTCTAAATGCATTCGGTAAGAATTCTCATTTGGAAGAATCTCATGCAAGTACGTCACATCGTTTGGTTGCTGACGATCAGTCTGATCGCCGCCATGTTTTGCGCGCTCGCCCCTCGTGCAGCATGGCATCAAACGCTGGTCGAACGCTACCGCCCGCTTCTTCACGCCAACACGCTTATCGAAAATCACTACGTCAACACCATAGACCCACAGCGGCTAGCCGACGGTGCATTGCGCGGATTGATGAGCACCTTGGATCCGTACAGTGCGTATTTGACTGCCGGGCAGATGAAGACCTACGAAGATCATTTGGACGGTAAGCTCGTAGGGATCGGCGTCGAGGTCGCCGTCACAACCAACGGACAACTCATACTGTCGCCCATTCCCGGGAGCCCCGCCGAGAGTGCTGGCATCCTCACGGGCGATCGATTGACGTCGATCGATGGAATCAGCTCACGTGAGCAATCCATTTTCGCGATCAACGCCATGTTGGCTGGCAAGCCTCACAGCCTCGTGTCTCTCACGATCGAGCGAAACGGCGAACCGGAGCCGCTCGAATTCAGCGTCCAACGCGTTCCGTTTGAAAGCGAATCGGTGCGCGGGCATGTGCGAGGTAGCGACGGGTGGGGCTGGTTTGTGGAAAGCGACAAACGCATCGCCCATATCCGAGTGGCAGACTTTGGCAAATCAATGATCGACCAATTCGACAAGGCGTTTGACGAGTGCGTTCAGAACGGTGCAACCGGTTTGATTCTCGACCTTCGCAACAACCCTGGCGGGCTGGTCGAGCAGGCCATCCAGTTGATCGATCGATTCGTCGGCGAGTCACCGCTGCCGATACTAACCATCCAAGCGCAACAAGGCGCGCTGACCAAATACAGAGCAAATACCGAAGGCACGAATTCTAAGATCGCGATCGTCGTGCTCATCAATCGATACAGCGCCAGCGCAGCCGAGATCGTCTCCGGATCATTGCAAGACCACGGACGGGCGACCGTTGTCGGTGAACAATCGTTTGGCAAGGGCAGCGTGCAATACTTGCGAAAACTTAGCGGCGGTGGTGGTGCTATTCGATTTACCGCGGCGTATTATCGTTTGCCCAAGGGACGCATCGTTCATCGAGCGCTTCACGAAAAAGATCACACCCAATGGGGCATCGTGCCCGACGTCACTGTCACCAACGACACACCCGATACCAACGACAAACAACTCGATGCCGCGATCAAACTGCTTTCAAAGTAGTCTGAATTGAACAACGGTTATTTCATCGCGTAGGGTGGGCCGTGCCCACCTCTGATTGAATGTTTCACGGATTGGTGGGCACGGCCCACCCTACAAGAACGCGACTCGCCAGTCCCCAAAAGCCAACGCGCAATAGGACGCCCCCCCGAAAAAAAAATGCCGATGTCTGCATGACGCAGACACCGGCACCGTCGATTCCGCGTTCGGCGCGGTCGAATATTGTAAACGATTCAATCGTTGGGTTGTTGTGTTTGGTTATGAGTTGGTGATGTCATCGATCAGATCGTCAACGATATACCCGAGACGCCCGTCGATGTCGTAGATTCCGTTTTGAATATCGCTGCGAATCTTGGCGACCTTTTCGATGCGGATCGTGGCTTCCAACGCTGCCGCTTCCCGCGCGCTTGCTTCCGCAAGTGCTGCACCAGCCGCTGACACTTCGACACGATCCGATCCGCGTTCCACTGAAGCCTTGTCACTTTCGAGAAGCGTGAGCTCGTGTGCCTTCGCTTCTGTCGATGAGGGCTTCAAAATCTCGGAGGGCTTTGCAACCTGATCCGTTTTGAGAAGCGATAATGTGTTGTTGCTATGTGCTTGGTTAATTTCGTTCATGGCCCCACTTCCGGTCGCAACAGAACAAGGTTTTCAGGCGATCGCATGACCACACTCAACATCCCACAACTTGAGCGTCGGACTGAAATCGGTTTACTGACCATCAGCAAACTTTGGTGCAGCGGGTCTAAACGATTCGTCCGTGAATCACGCCCTGCCTGACGTCCCTGTCAAGATTTATATCGGCTGCTGCGGAAAGGGACCTTTACTTATTAGACCTGAAAACGTCGAAAATCTACAAAATTATACCACATGTGGGCAGAGGCTAATCCCCTTGGGCCCACATATTGCCCATCCGTTCCAGTCTGGATGAACCGGGTGCAAGGGGCTAAATCGAGCCAATAAGGGACCTGCCGCGACCCCACAATGCGGGCGGAATGGGCAACCAATCGGGTACGCAAATTCGATGCCTTCCACAAGTTCGACGACTCGAAAACGCGCAGAAGCTGCGCGGTTGTACAGTCGGAGTGAACGTTCAGTCAGGGCGGAAATAATTCAGAAGGATGGCTAGCAGAGCGATATCGATTTCACGTCGGGCATGGCCAAGGTGCTCAGGTCGTGCCTTTCGATTTCCCGTCTTCGGGGCGTAGCTTAACAATGCGCTGTTCGGCTGACGTCAGGATGCTCTGACACTGGGCGAGAAGTTTCATGCCCTCTTCGTACTTGGTGATGGAATCTTCCAGACCGATCTCGCCTTTTTCGATGTCGTCGGCAATGGCCGAAAGCTGGGCGATCGCTTCTTCAAATGAGAGTTTCTTCTTGCTCATGACCGATATGTTGCAGCTTCTCGGGTGCGCCGTCAATGACGCATCGTGTCAATCAACTCGTGTCAATCAAACAGCTCCGGCTGATCCGCGTCCAGAACCCGAGAGTCAATCGTCCCATCGACCAATTCGGTCACGATTCGCTCGCCGCCCGTAAGGTCGCCGCGATGACGGACTAGCTCTCCGCCCTTTTTGAGACGTGTGATCGAAAAACCCCGGGCAAGGGTCGTCTTGTGGCTCAAGGCTTCCAGGCGGCCTTTGACTGCGCTGTATCGCTGACGACTACCACTGAGCTTGCTGTCCAGCCCAAGGGCAATTCGGCGACTTAGCGACTCTAGTGCGACGCGATGCCGTTCGACGGCTCCTTCCGGAGAAACATATGTAACCCGCCCAGCCAATCGGTTGGTTTGGTGTTGCGACGTCTGATACCGATGGTTGGCCAAATGCTCAAGTCGCTGAGCGATTCTGAGTAGCCGACCCCTTTGGGTTTCAAACAAGACTTCCGGGCTGATCCGACGAATGTGTGCTTCCAACCCAGCCACGGATTTCTGCGCTTGATGCAGCCGAGCGGCCAGATGCGCATCGACGTCGCGGGCCAGTTCGTTGACTCGCATCCGTCGTTCGTTGATGCCAGCCAAGGGTTCCGTATACGCCTTCCTGCGGGACTCGGCGGCCAGTGTCGATTGCCACAACTGCACGCGATGTCGGATCTGCCGCCCGAGCAGGTCGCCGCGATGCCTCAATTCATCGAGAACATCCTGCGTGTTTGGGACGGCGAGTTCCGCAGCTGCGGTTGGCGTCGCTGCTCGAACGTCGGCTACGAGGTCGGCAACGCTGATGTCTGATTCGTGCCCGACAGCACTGATAACAGGGATTTTGCTGGCAAAGATCGCCCGAGCGACGGCTTCGTTATTGAAGGCGGCGAGGTCTTCTGCCGATCCGCCCCCGCGCCCGACGATCAGCACATCCAAGCCGCCAAGCTCTGCCGACCGCTCATTCATCGCCCTGCACGCCTCGACGATGGATTTCGAAGCGCCAGGTCCCTGCACCATCGCCGGATACAGATAGACGGTGGCTGACGGGAACCGGCGCTTGAGCGTATCGGTGATGTCTTCGATCGCAGCGCCGGTCGGACTCGTCACCACACCGATCCGCTGGGGAAATCGGGGCAGTTTTTTCTTGCGAGCCAGTTCAAACAATCCCTCGCGTTTGAGTTTTTCGCAAAGCTGACGGAACGCGAGTTCCATCGCCCCCAGACCGAGCGGTTCAATCTTGCGGGCGTAGAGTTGATAGCGCCCGCTGCGTTCGTACACGCTGATCGATCCGCTGACTCGAACGTCGGCACCGTCTTCTGGTTTGAAGGTGAGCTTGTCGGCTTGCGAGCGCCACATCACGCAGCCGAGTTCGCTGTCCTCGTCTTTGAGCGTGAAGTAAAGATGCCCGCTGGAGTGGAGTTTAACGTTGCTGAGTTGGCCCACTACGTACACCGTCGCCGGGAACGCAATCTCGATGGCGTCCTTGATTGAACGCGTCACTTGCGAGACAGTCAGGTCGGTTCGGCCCGATACCTTGGCAGGCGTCGGACCGGCTCCTCCTACTGCCTGATCGGGATTGAAAGGCTGACGGGCCAATATGGCGCAACCGTTGGTTTAAGACATGTATCGAGCGTGTAGGGTGGGCCGTGCCCACCGCCGTTTTGCATACGAACAGATGGTGGGCACGGCCCACCCTACGCGATTAGGTCGCATCTGCAGCGCCGAATTCTTTCAGGCACTCACCCAAGATGCGTTTTTCCATTTCATCTTCCGTTTTGGACATCGCGGTTTTGCAGCGTCTGACGGCTTCATCGGTTCGCCCCATCTGATCGAGAACACGCACGAGCGTATCCAACACGTCGATCGACGCACCGTTTGAAGCCTTCAGTGCTTCTTCGGCTTGATCGACGTTGGCTTGCGTCGCCTTTCCCGAAAGATAACCCGACCATGCCAATCCGTTCAAAGTATTCGGGTTATTGCTGACCTTCAAAATATTCCGGGCGAGTTCGTTCGCGCGAGACTCATCCGGCAACCCAATAAAGGCCTGATAGTAGCCCATCAGTCGTTCGAACGCTTCGGCTTTTCGCATGGCCATCTGCTGCGGATCGTCTGCAGAAAAGATCGCCGTCAATCCCGACGACTTTCCCGAAAGGTCTTTCAGGCGTTGGGCAATATCTTTTTCTGTATCGTCTGAAGCTGCGATGTCGGCATACCGTTTCGACGCAATGCGCATCGCGAACAGATGCGGTTCAAACGCACTGAGCACGTTGGCTTTGGGATCTTTTTTCACGAGGGCGTCATAGGTGGCCATCGAACGTGCAGGCTCACCAATCGCGTCATTCAACATGACCAGGTCACTTACGTCAGCCTCTGTACCCGTTCCGGTGCGAAGGCGAGACTCTGCCGCCCCTGCGCGATCGGACAACGCTTCGCTTGCGGGTTTATAAGTGCGCGACAGGCGCATTAATTCCATGACCACATACGAATTGCGAATCCCTGCAAAGTCGCGACTCTTTGCAACGCCATGATCAAAGCACCATAGAAACTCTTTAAGCGCTTCGGCTTGTTCACCACGTCCCCCAAGCGCCGAGGCAAACTGCAATCGCACAAGCGGGTCGTCCGCTTTAGTACCCATTTCCTCGCGCATTCTGTCGATCGAAGTCTCGCCCTTTTCGACACCGCGCGCAAACTTCATGAATTCTTCAGGCGTGACGTATCCGCTGATTCGGTCGAACTCGGTTCCATCGGGATTGAGAAAGAGCAGCGTCGGATATGAATCGATGCGAAATTTATCTGCGAGGGCAATTTCGCGCTCGGCGTCGTACTTGACCGCGACCGCTTTCTCGGAAAGCCACTTGCTGACATCGGCGTCGGGGAAGGTTCCCTGGTCCATCATCTTGCACGGGGCGCACCATGTGGTGTAGAAGTCGATGAAGATGAATTTCTTTTGGCTGGTGGCTTTCGCAACGGCATCGTTGAACGATAGCGACTGGAACGCGCCGGCGGCTTGGACCTGCGTTGCGATTAAGAGTGTTCCGCAGAATGCTGCAAGACTCAGACTTGTTCGTTTTGTCGTACTCACGGATGTTTCCCTTCTAATGTGTCATTTGCACAACCTCGCCTGCCAGTGCTTGATCGACCGGCAAGTCCCAAAGGTGCAAACCAGTGTAGGCCTGCGCATTTATTTTGTGGATTGCGATCCACTGTCATTCCCGCGAAAGCGGGAATCCAGGTCCCGCAAGTTGCTCATCGCCTGTTCTGGACTCCCGCGTCCGCGGGAGTGACGTTCGGGCACCCGCAAATCCAACCGCGAGAATGCTCTAGTTGACAGTTGGCCCAACCACTTCGCGTGGTAGGGGCACGCCACTACCAATGGTATTCTGATTTACCGTTCGTTCCATGCCACCTTTTTCAGTCAAGACAAGTATCGACGAAACTTTATCGGCATCGCGGTGTGCGGTAAATGTACCCGTCAAAAGGGTTTGCCCCACAGTCGTCCAGTTGGTCAGAATGTGAAAAACCTGCTTTCGGGCAAGAATCTTAAACCGACCGAATAGGTTTTCGTTTGGCAGAAGTCTAACGCTGACGACACCGCCAAGCGATGCAAATCGTTCGTGTTGACGATTGTGGTGCCAGTAGCACCGCAGCGCCCGCTGCCCAACGCGATATTCGAGTTCGTTTCCCGTCGGAGTCCCGTCGAGGATGATCGACATTGCCATGCGATCACCGGCATCTGCTTCAACCGCCCCATCAGCAAGAGCGATTTGAATCTTATCCTCATCGATCGACCAGGTGCTGGATGTCGGGGTCACTTCTACTGATAGCGGAGTACCGGGATCCAGCCGTTTGTAATTCAAGTCGGTAAATTGCAAGGACGCGCTGGTCGAACATCCACAAGTGATCAGATGCACACTCAGTATCAAGACCATGACGCAAAGTCGCGGACTGGTTGGTCGACCGCTCCGAATGACATCCATCGTACGATCCTTTTTTGACCAGTCGTTGGGCGGGGTGGGCTGTGACCACGTCCGCTGGAATGCATATCGAAGTGGCGAGAGTAGCCCGCGCGACAATCGATGCTATGGCAGCGGAAACTGGCCACAAAGCGACCGAACTTCTGACGCGACCGCATCAAGAACCTTCTGATCGCCGCCGCTTCGCAACACGCGATCGAGCATTGACGCGATGGCGTCCATTTCATTTGAACCCATCCCCCGCGTCGTGGTTGCAGGGGTACCGATGCGCAAACCACTGGTATGCATCGGTTTGCGCTCGTCGAAGGGGATCATGTTCTTGTTGACGATGATGCCGGCTTGTTCGAGCCAACCCTCCGCGTCGCTGCCCGTCACGTCGGGATAGTTGTTTCTTAGATCGAGCAGCATCAGATGGTTATCGGTTCCGCCCGAAACGATGCGATTGCCCAACGACGCGAGCGCCTGGGCGAGATGCTTGGCGTTATCGAGAACTTGCTGCTGATACGATGCAAATGCCGGCTGAAGGGCTTCCTTAAATGCGATGGCCTTGCCCAAAACCGCGTGCATCAATGGTCCGCCCTGAATACCGGGGAAGATGCGCGAGTCGACCTTCTTGGCATAGTCTTGCTTGCACATGATCAATCCACCGCGCGGTCCTCGCAGCGTCTTGTGGGTCGTCGTTGTAACGAACTCTGCTGTCGGAACAGGTGACGGATGCAGGTCTGTCGCAACCAACCCGGCGATGTGCGCAATATCTGCAAGGTGCAGCGCCCCAACTTCGCGGGCGATTTCCGAGAAACGTGCAAAGTCGATGGTGCGCGAATACGCCGAGGCACCCGAAATGAGCAGCTTTGGTTTGTGCTCCTTGGCCAACCGATGGATTTCATCGAAGTCGAATTGCTCCGTCTCGGGATTCACGCCGTAAGAGACGATGTTGTAGAGCATCCCGCTGACGTTGACTTTCATCCCGTGCGACAGATGGCCACCATGTGACAAGTCTAGTGACAGAACCGTATCGCCCGGCGACAGATGTGCGAGGAAGACCGCAAAGTTGGCCTGACTTCCGGAGTGCGGTTGCACGTTTGCATGATCGCAACCGAATAGTTTCTTCACGCGGTCGCGGGCGAGGTTTTCGGCTGCGTCCATATTCTGACAGCCACCGTAGTAACGCTTACCGGGATACCCTTCTGCATACTTATTGGTAAACACCGAACCAACTGCTTCGCGGACAGCCGGCGAAACATGATTCTCTGAGGCAATCAATTCGATTGTGCTGTGCTGCCGCGACTCTTCCTGTTCCAGAATTTGCATCGCCTCTGAATCGATAGCCGCTATGCACGATGAAGCTGAATCGGTTGATGTGGCCATGAAGTGTTCCTTGTCGCTTGCCTGTTTGTTTGATTGACTGATTCCCATCGATGACCCATCGCCCGATCTGCATCGACTGGCTCAATCTGTATCGACGGTTTTGATAAGAGACGTATAGCCGTTGCCTGTACGATTTTCAACTGAACGCGGTTCAGTTTGTTGATATGTGGGCGTCGCTGGGTCAAACGCAGCAAACGTCCGCTCTGGAGCCCGCCGCGGTCAATCCAAAAAAAGACCGCCCGCCCCAGCCGAAGCCGGGACGGGCGGAATAAGTCAAACTGATGTCAACTCAATGACTTCCCTTGCGGGAGATCACGAAGAATGACAGTTACGGGCCAGTGACGAGGAACTGGAAGCTCTGCATATCGCACTCGTCGATGATGCCGTCTCCATTGATGTCACCACAACCGCAAGCGTAGTTGTTCGGCGGGGTTCCACCGAACGAACCAGCCACGATACCCGCACCGGTGCCATTCGCACCTGGCAGACCACTGCAGAAACCTGGGCAGTCGGTAATGTCAGTCGAAACCTGGCTACCACATTCCTGCATCAGGAGGTAGTCAGCGGCATCGACATCACCGTCACCGTCAAGGTCACCAGCGAGCTGACCGGCTGGGCAGCACTCGTCCGGAATACCGTCGGTCGGGAACAGGTCAATACTGTTACCACCGGCGCTTTGGACGTCATCGACATCCAACCGGCCGTTGTTGTTGCAGTCGGCTTCACACTCGTCCGGAATGCTGTTGTTGTTATCGTCGGCAGCGGTACCACCAACGATTTCACCAAGGTCAACAAGTCCGTTCTCGTTGCAGTCGTCTGCACCGCCAGCGATCTGACACTCGTCCGGTACGCCATCGGCATCGGCGTCGCCGCTTCCACCACCTGAGCGGTAGAACTGGCAGCCGAATCCGTTGGACGGATCACCAAACGCGATGCAAGTCGCGCCGGAATCGTACCAACCGATGTGCAGGTAACCGTCGTTTGCATCGCCGTTGTCAACCAGACCAAATGCGGTGTCGCAATTGTCCGGAATGCCGTTGGCATTGCAGTCGGATTCGGTGTCACCACCGGAACAACCACCGGATGCACTGTCGATTTCGCACGGATCGAGACACGCGGTCGGGCTGCTCAAGCGAGCAATGTTGCCCAACACAGTTCCGACGGTTGCGAATGTACAGTCTTCGTCGCAGTCCTGACAACGGTCGGGGATATCATCGCCGTTCATGTCGTTGTCAGTGCTGGCACCCGGAACTGCAGCGGTATTCTCGACCCATAGAAGGTCGTTCAGACCGTCGAAGTCACAATCCGGGAACGTCGAGTAGTTGAAGTTGTCGAACCAGTACTGAGCGTCGTTGCCCGTACCGAACTGACCGTTGACAACGTCGTCATCCGAAACACGGATCAGAACCTGTGAATCGCCACCGCTGGTGCGCTGGTTGGTTCCGACCTGAGCAATCGAGGTGACGGTTTGCGTTTCAGCATGCTCACCCTCACTGTGGATGCTCGGATTCACGAGGAAGTCAAATCCGGACTGGTCAGATTCCCAGTAACCACGGACACGACCGGTCTTGTTAAGGATCTCGATACCGGCTGAGTAGCCGGTCACACCTTGATACTGACCCTGAATGTTGACAGCCGTCGTTGCACTGTACTGACGGGCACCCGAAGTGATACCGAGCATTTCAACGTCAATCGAACCGTCCGCTGTAACGTCAGGACGGACACGGAGACCAACGTTTCCATTACCGGTTTCGAGATACGGTGCTGAAAGAATTCCAGTACTCGTACCCACAACGGCAGGACCGTCGAGCGCGAGGTCGAGGATTTCAACCGCAACGAATCCAATGTCGCCACCGGTCGCCGTCGTACGCCAATCCCAACCCCACAATTCGATGTCCGAATTGGGAATCGCAAGCTGACGCGGTCCAACGATGAGACCGTCAGGACCAACTGCACCAGGACGATCCTGAACGATCAGGAACTGCGAACCCGTCTTGAAGCCTGCGGCTGCGTCAGTTGAAATGACACCATCGGCATCACTGAATGCTCGCCATCCGGCCTGGCCTTCGATGAGTCCAGCCGCAAATCCGTCAGCGACCTCGAAGCCATTGTCATGATCAGCATTTTCACAAACGTCAAGAATACCGTTGCCGTTGAGGTCCAGGCCGTTGCTGTTGATGACCTCAAACGAGTCTGGCAGACCGTTATGGTTACAGTCAATGGCATAACCTTCACAGTGATCCAATTGGCCGTTGGTGTTCAAGTCTTCAGTTGGATCAAATCCGATCTGAAGACTGTCACAAACGCCGTCTAAGTCGCAGTCGGCGTCTCTTGAACCATCAGCAAGCTTGTACGCACTGCAAGGCACTTGCTCATCACTCGACTTGTATGTAATGCAGTCGAGAGTAATGGTGTCGCCTGCCGCCGCACCCAAACCGCTGGTGTTGGCGTCATTCTGCAACGTGAAACGATGCATGAATGGGAACGCACCGGTTCCGGGACCGTCCTGATCTCGCGGCGAGAACGTCGCGATCGGTGCCCCATCCCAGTACAACGTACCGGCGTCATCAAGATCAAAATTAGTGGCTCCGTAGTCGATTTCCAACCTAACGTTGTGTGACACGCCGATACCTGTAAACCAGTCGACACCAGTGTTTTCAGTCCCAGTACCGTGGAAAAGGTTGATCTCACGAAGGCCATCTGCACGGGTTTCAAACTGGAGGAAAGCTCTCCAAGAGTTGGTGGCCGTATCAAAGATGTTGTCAAAGAAGAAGTCCCAGTCGACCTGATAGTCGCCGTCCGAGAAGGCAATATCAAACGAAATCGAGTGGACCTGCGGAACATGAACAGTAACAGTTCCTACATCCGGATCCGAGAACGGAATCGCCGGTGACTGATAACCGAGTGATCGGGCAAAGTCAGCCGTGACCACAAGATTTTTTGCACCACCACAACCAATGCCACCCGCTGTCACGTCGGCGACACCTGTTTCATCGGTGAATGCAGCCGCGTCAAAGTCGATTGTAGCCCAGTCGGCATTGACAACTCCGGTTGGATCCGGCGTCGGTGTATCGTCGCCGTCAAACGGTTGATCGTGAACCGGAGCAAGGTTGTAATCGCGATCGGCGTCGCCAGTGTCCTCGAAGTCCATGATCGAGCAAAGACCAGCACATGCGTCCGGAATACCGTTGGCATCGAAGTCGTTGGCATTGTTGAAGAGGATGTCGCAGAAGTCATCTTCACCGTTGGCGTTGCAGTCACGAATGACGCGTTCGCAAATGTCGATGACGGCATTGGCGTCACAGTCAACCGAGAAGAAGCCGTTTCCGTCGGGATCTGACGGATCAAGATCGCAAACGTCGGGAATACCGTTGCCTTGGCAGTCCGTAGCGAATCCTGAATCAATGTCGCAATCGTCCGGAATACCGTTCGAGTTACAGTCATTGAAGTTGACTTGGCAATCGTCGGGAATATTGTCGAGGTTGCAGTCCAAAGCTGTACCAGCCGCGATCTCCTCGACGTCGAAGAAACCGTTGAAGTTACAGTCGAGACATTCGCAAGCATCGATAATTCCGTTCAATGCGACGGCGGCTGAACAAAGCGTACCGTCGTCATCGTTCGGCGAAATATCGAGCTGGATATCGTCAACAATACCGTTGGTATCGCAGTCGGTATCGCGCGAACCTCGGGCCAAGAAGTTCATCGAAACCTGAGTAACTGTCGTTGTGAACTGGAAAGCTTCGTTGCAGTTAAACACGCCGTTTTGTGAATCGAAGTCGCCCCACGCAAACGTGTTGCCGAAACTGATAGGCGTGTCGTTACCCAGCGTCAACCAACCACCGGGGAAGCCGCTGCCAGCACCGAGCAACGCATCGCTACAGGCATCAACCGGAGCGGTTACGATACCGTCGTTGGTTCCATTGGCCACACCGAGACGGACCGAGACCAAAGTCTGGTGCTGCAACTGTCGAAGCGCCAAACCGGTCGCTGAACTGCCCGCACTCAAGTCACCGACACCAAACGGGATTCCGCGTCCCAAGTTGTTGAACGCACTGGCACCTACGGTGTTGACCTTGACACCGTTTGAATCAATCACGCGTTCGGCAGCATCACCGAAACCGGTGACGACACCCGTATTGAGATTAACGCGACGAACGGCGCTACCTGCAATCGAAAGGTTGCAAGCCGGCGAAGCGGCGTCACGACCGAGATTCACAATCACACGACCGTAAATATCGCCTTCGACAGCAACGTCGTCGGGAATGCCCACGCAATCGTTGACAACCTGTTCATCAAGGTCGAAGAAAGTAACTTCAGCCCACGTATCCACACCGGGATTGGTCGCGATCAGAAGCGTGATGATTTCAAATTCTTCGATCACAAAGGCTTGGCCCTTGTTGCCGAAAGGGATCGAAATCATATCGTCTGCCACGAAGTTGTTCGTGAAACTAGCGATCGCATTGAAACCTGAACCATCGTAGAGTTCGAGGTTGTTATCACCCAATGCACGATTGGTATCCAAGCCAAACTGGTGAACAGGATGCTGCATGTTTGAGCCTGGCTGATCGACAACACGACCCTTCATTTGAACTGCGATTTCTTCTTCGCCCGGCACTTCAAACTGCATCATGACGACTTTGCCGTCATTCTGGATCACTTTTGCGTCAGTCCACTTCAGATCCTTAAAGTTGACTGTCTTTGTCGCATCGCGCTGGGGTGACACTGGCGTCGAGCCATTGGTCATCCCTGCCGCTGCCTGATCTTCCGCATTCGCAAAAGAAGGCATGCCGAGGAGCGCACCAACAGCAATAGCTGCGGCTGTCCTCATCAAACCCGTTCTTAATCTTACCACTTGTGTTCCTCCTAATGTGATTAGACTTCTGCCTCCCTCACACAACGTGCGGGGAGCGTCATAAACTTAAAACCAATTAATAGACTTGCCCTGCTTGTTCCTGCTGATACCGGCTCTGTTGTTGCTGGCTGTTCTCGAATCTGACCTTGTTCTCGAAAGAATAACTGTCTTCAAAAAAACTGTCAGTTCTCGAAACAGGATTGGCGAGAAGAACGTCCGGTCTGATTGAGGCTTGAGGCTCCTTTTCCTTCCCGCTTCTTTCTGACCAGGCAACGCCGTTCGACGCAAACGACATTGTTCGCCTGTATGATCCGTTCGCGGGCGATTCTCGCCAATCGCCCAAGGTAAGTGCATTACCGCCAACGAATCGTTATAACATTGCGCTTCGAGCTGCCCAACTGATTCCTGTCGATCAGTCGCTACACCAAGCCGATTGCCATGACCAACTACTACCTGTTCAAGCGAGATCGTCCGCTCAAGCAAATACTTCCACTCAAGCCAACAACGCGCGGCAACCAACTTGCGCTCGAACCTGAAGGTGTGAACGAATCAAAGACGTGGCAACCACACATGCCGCCGTCAACCACGTTCAACGGACACGTTCAACGGATTCCCAAAAGTGCATCGAAGCAAATTGCATCATTTCGATGAAACCCGTCGATTGCGATAACACCACGCGCTGCTGGAACCGTTGATGCGGATTCCTGAATTGCGCACACACCCCTATTTCACGTTCATTTGCAGATTCCATTCTAACCTGTCACACTTTTGTAAATCAACCCCAACGCTGGGTTACATTTCCGATACAAATTCACGTTTCTGAATCAAATACAGACATGCCGACCACTCCTTAACTTGTCGGTCCACAGACGGCCATACTTGGTTTCTAAGGGGTAGAAAAGCCACTTTCCCCCGTCAATTCGAGTTACCGGACCTAGGGCTACCGCGAATCTGGATGGCACCGTTTCATTGGCAGCGGGTACGGCCCCTAACCACCAACGCAAGCCCCCGCAACCAGCACGTCATTCACAGAATCTATCGCCAATCTTTCTTTTGCCCCTCTCGCACCATCCTACCCACATTGGCAGGCTCGTCGGACGTCACCGTTCCGGCAGGTCCCATATGGTTGACGACCTCTTAGGGCGTCCTTATAAATGCGATCGGCCGCTTCTTGCGCAGGTGAACGTGTTGAATTCGGCGTCAAAGAAGTCGGTCATTCCTTATCTTAAGGGCAGTTCCCAACAGTGGTTGGCATGGTTTTGCCAGGCGGGGCGGTATAGCAGATACGCCTCATTCGAATCGCATTTTCGATTCTCTGTTGCATTGGTATTTGGGCAGCCTTGATGTTGGGATCCAAACGGTAAGGCAGTGATTTCGGCACGCCCTGGGCTAACAGTAAGCCGGCATGCCACCCTCCATGAAAACCAAACCGGAGTTTTGCAGATGACAATGAAGGGGACCGTGACACGATCGCGGATTGACCGCACGCAAGTTCGACGATGGGGTGCATCTGTATTAACTGCAGCTTTGGCAATGATTTGCGCGGGTTGCCCGATGGCAGATGACGGCAGTTCCGGCAATAATGGAAACCTGACTGCCTCGATCGCATTCTTCAGCAACATCCGCCTTTCGGGCGAGCAGAATGTCACGGTCGTTTATTCTACCAGCACGTCGGCTTCGACAATTTCTGCGTATTACGTTCCGGTCGCGAATACCGCGGTCGGTGCCCAAGCAACAGGTGCCGAAGTCATTTTCGCAAACAACCTGACGGCGGGTACCAATCAAACCACGACGCTGAACACACTCAATATTGCCACCGGGTTGTACCGGATCGGTTTGAATGTTTCGGACGGGAACAGTTCGATCAAAGTGTTGAGTCAAGGGACTTTTGAGATCACTGAAATTCCGACACCGGTCTTCGAATTACCCAACAGCGACCTTCAGATTGTTGCGGGTACGCCGGTGGATATTCGCATCGAGGTTGGCGATGACGAGAACGCCGTGCAGTGGCGTCTTTTCTTCGTAGAAGCCAGCACGTCTGTTGAAGGCTTGCCTGCAAATCAGATCGGTGATCCGATTGCCACTGGGGCTGCCAGTCAAATCATTACCGTTTGGAATACAACCGGACTGTCCAATGGAACGTATCGCATTGGAATCTCGGTGACCGATAGCGGACAATCGATTGACGCTGCCGTCAACAACAACGAGACGATTCCCGCGCCAACGTTCAACGCGTTCTCGGTCAGTATTGTCGATGAAATCCCGACGCGAACACCGCCCACAGTCGTTGTCAATCAGCCGTCCACCGACATCGAGATTCTCGGATCGGAAACCACGCTGATTCAATTTGAAGTCACCCGCTTCGAAGCCGCGACTCAGTTCGAAAAAGTGACTCCGTTCTATGACCCGGACGACATCGCCACCAACGGTAACGAGGTTCCGATCGGCCAACCGTTTGAACCGTTTCCACTTGAAACGTCCAACGTCGTTTTCGCCGGCGACATGATTGATCTCGGCGAAACGGTCCACATCGGCGTTCGCGCTGAAGATGGCATTGGCGAAGCGGTAACGGCGTATGCGGCGGGAACGATTACGCGTCTCGATCCAGATGCGGCGCGGCTGACCGTTACACAACCGACCAACGCGTTGGCACAAAAGCCAAACAGCACGATCAATGTTGCATGGCAGATCGACAACCTGCCTACGACCGCCAACGCCGAAGTTGACATCTTCGTACGGCGCATCGGCGCAGACGGTAATCCCATCAACGCAACCCTGGTCGCCGCTGACAAGAGCAACGACGCGCCCATTCCATTGACGCAAACGTCAGCCAGCTTTGTCGCACCCTTGCCAGGTAAATTCCGCATCACGGCGCGGCTGACTTTTACGGACAATTCGGCGGATGATCTTGTTGATGATGCACCGGTGGATATTCAAATCTCAACGCTACCCACGATCTTCTGGCTGGGCTCACTCAATGGTCCCAACCCACAAATCAAGGGCGCGATTTTTGAAGGCGTACAGTTTGAAGACAATGCCGGTTCTGCGTTTGAAGGTGGAGAAGACTTTGATGGCGACGGGTTGGACGAGACGATTATTGTCAGTCGCTACGGCAAGCCGGAATTTGTAAACCCGAATGGCGTTGGAGCAGGCGAAGCCTACATGATTCGCGGACGGCAGCAGCGATTTGCAGGCCGCCTCAATCTTAACTCGGCTGCCAATACGATCCCCGGTTTCGTATTTACAGGTATTGCTCCAGATCCGGACCTTTTCCCGACAGAAACCGACGGTATCGCCAGCGTATTCATCTCGGGCGATGCGGACGACGACCAGGTTGGCGAATTGGTATTCGGTTTCCCGTACGTGTTTTCTGGCCTTTCGGAGTTTGTACAAGACCCATTGGGTGGACCTGCCTTGATGATCGGCACGAGCGGATTCGTCGAAAACCGATGCCCACTTGGTGTAAACTGGCCTCAGTTTACTCGAGGCGGCGTCGTGATTGTCAGCAGCCGCAATACTCAGCTCATGTCACAAGAAGACGATTTTGCGAACCGTCAGTGCCCGCTAGGTCGTGTTGGTCAGCTTTTTGAATCCAATGATGGCACGGCTTTCAACACACGGATTCGACCCGAACCAGGCGAGGGTACTCTCTGTACCGGAAACTGGATGGAAGATCAGTTGTCGTTTATCGACTCTGAAGGCAATTGCCCCAGCGACGACCCGCCTGGCGGGCCGCCCACTTTCATTGGCTGTTCCGATGACCTAGGCGGTGACGGTGAAAGAGAAACCCTTGTTCACCCGAAGTTCGGCTTTGATCCGAGACTCGCGGACCCGTTTCCTTGCAGCTTTATTAATAATGGTGTTCCTTGGCCTTGCAGTGCGCAGGACACCAGCGGCAATCTCACGATGGGTTGTCCTACATTCGACTTTACTCAATCTGACTGCGATCCGTTTCAGGCATTGATTTTTGGTGCGACACTCTGTAGTCAAACGATCGATATTGATATTGCAGTTCCTCCTGGCGATCCGCTCGCCGATCCGACTTGCGAAGCCGGCAAGGATGCGGTCCGACCCATCCTTGAAGCAGGTTTTCAGGAATTGGCGCTATTGGAACCACCCCTGTTTGAGTTCTTGAGCGGGTTTCATCCACAACGCCTCGACGGGGTCGCTACAGACTTGAACCCAAACTGGAACGACATCAGGCGCTCGCCGGGCAATGCGACTTTCTCTGTTGAGCAATCGCTCATCGGATGCCGCATTATTGGCGAACAGGTTTACGATGGGTTCGGAACATCCATCGCCCAGCGTGACGACAACTTGATCATTTCAGCCCCGTTCAGCAGCGACGTCGCACTTGACGGTGGGATTGCATTTTCAGTCAACGACTTCGAAACGTTCGGGACTGGATCAACTCGGCTACCAAGCCTCTGGCAATTGCCTGATGGATTCAATCCGCGCGAATACCAGAACGCAGCCCCACCTCCTCAGCCTCATATGTTCCTCGCGAATGGTTTTAGTCACTCTGGTGGTGCGATACGTCCTGGCGCTATCCCCGGCAGCGGAGGGTTCACCGATGTCAGCGGTTTCGATATTTTCGGCGATACCAACGAACGCATTCAAAATCTAAAAGGCATCCCCGATTTCAACCAGGATGGGCGGGCCGACGTGGCTATTGGGGCCCCATTTGCCGACATCGACGACAACGGTACACCAGATGGGGCTGTGTACATTGTATTCAGTCGCGCCGAATCTCTGGAAGAGGACATTTCAGTATCCGATCTCAAGCGTTCCACGATAGACCCGGAACGACTTTCGGGAACGTTGATCCGCGAAGCGTTTGACAGTGAACAGCGCTTTGGCGAATCGATTGCCGGAGATTTCGATTTTAATGGCGACAATGTCGCTGACGTCGTTATCGGTAATCCCGACGGCAACGGTGGAACGGGCGAGGTCGTCATCGTCTTTGGCGACTCCGACCTGATCAGCCCTGAGAACGGTATCCCCGTTGAAACCGAAGGCGGTAACCTCGGGCTGTTGGATCGTCGAGAAGGCGCACGTATCCGCGGCGTTCAAATTGGAAGCGAATTCGGATTCAACATTTTGAACATTGGCGACATCGACGGTGACGGTGGAAATGACTTGGCCATCGCAGCCCCCAATGCCACACCGATGTTTGATGGCAATCCCAATGACTCCGTTGACGTCTTGGATACGCCCGGGTTGGATGGCAACCTCGACGGAATCCGTGATGACATCACTGGCCCGACGGGCGTTCGTGATTTTGTGATTGACGCCAACGACGAACTGGCCCATGCCGGTTTGGTCTACATCATCCTAAGCTCAAACAACACGGCGAATTTCCCAGACGTTTTTGGCGGGGTGATGGACATCTCTATCTCGGAGCTTGGGTCCGACAAGTTGGCAGGCTCGGTCATCGTCGGTCATCGTGGCGATCGCTTCGCTTCAAACGGAACATTGCTCTTTGAGGGCGACTTCCTGGGCGGAGGCGACGCAGGCCAGGACACACCGGTGATGATTCACGGTGTTGAAATCAACTTCGGTGGAAATCCAGGTAAGGCCCCGGAGCAATTCATGGGTCCTGGCGGTGTCATGCTTGAACGGCCCCGTGGTCGCGGCTTTGGATTGGGGCGCCTGGGCGATATCGATGGCGATGGACTCGGCGATTTTGCGGTTGGGTCACAACTTGCCGACCCACGAATCAACTCGGTCACGGGCCAGGGAGCGAAGAACGGTGGTGAGGCCTATATCCTGTACGGATTTACGCCATAACCCGCCTGATTCGCCATTCAAGAATCATTCGAGCAACCGTTGGGACTACCCCGGCGGTTGCTTTTTTTTGTGCTTGCACAAACTGACCACCTACCGCGTGCAGGAATCGAGGCCGGTGGGTATACTCCGACTGCAATGGCTCATAAAAGCACGAGAGCAAATCATCCCCTGAGTCACTCGGGAAACAATCACCAAAACCCCCGTCACTTGAGACACGGGGTGGCGCGTTGGAACCTGGCCTGCGCCTCTACGACGGTGGTGGTGGCGATGCTCTGCGCGACACCGGCTGCCACGGCGCTCGGACGTTCGCAAGGCGACCTTTCCGAAGGCGCTGTCCTGACGCGACTGGCTGCCGCCCCCAGCACGCTGGCCGACTGCACAACACCACCGGCATCAAACCTTCAGCGCGAAGGACTGGCCAAGGCATTGCCGACCGTCTCCGTCACAAGGACTTCGCCCCCCTCTATCAAGACCTCGCTTCTCGCCGCACGCACGCGTGTTGGCGGTTTGTATGGACCATAAGTGCTTTAGGCCCTTTTGATGATGTCCGCCGACTCGGCGACGACAAATCCATGCAAATCGTAGGCCGGTAACACATTCATCGGCTTGGTCAAACACAACGCTCACCGACACAAGGAGTACGGCTGTGGGCATGCAAGAAAAGTTATCCAAAGGATTCGCAAAAATATTCGGTTCGCGCAACGATCGCTTTCTGAAAAAGCTATCGCGATTTGCAGACAGCGTTGAATTGATGGAACCGCAGGCGCTCGAACTATCCGACGAAGCGCTCAAAGCCAAGACGCAAGAATTCCGCGAGCGCATCGCCGGTGGCGAAAGCAAAGAAGCGATCATGCCCGAGGTGTTTTCTATCATCCGCGAAGCCTCGCGCCGCGCAAAGAATCACCGCCACTTTCATTGCCAGCTAATCGGTGGTCGCGTGCTCTATGAAGGCAACGTCGCGGAAATGCGTACCGGTGAAGGCAAGACGATCGTCTGCCACCTGGCTGCTTACATGCGCATTTGTGAAGGGCTGAAGGTACACATCGTCACGGTCAACGACTATCTCGTCGAACGCGATGCCGGATTTGCCCAGCCGATCTTCGAGATGCTTGGCGTCACCGTTGGTTTCATTCAGTCGCAGGTTGATCCGGGTGGGCAGCAGGGCATTCGCCAAAACGCTTACAACTGCGACATCACCTACGGTACGAACAGCGAATTCGGGTTCGACTACCTGCGCGACAACATGAAGATGAACCTGCGGGCGCAGGTGCAGGGTCCGCTCGACTACGTCATCATCGACGAGGTGGACTCAATCCTCATCGACGAAGCCCGAACCCCGCTCATCATCTCCGGACCCGCCCACGATGACGTCAGCAAATACAAATGGGCCGACAACATCGCCCGCGTCCTCGTTCGCGCCCAAGAACAAATTACCCGCGAATCGGCTGAACGCATCAAAAGTTGGGGCGACAACCCACCGGAACAATACAAACTCAACCCGAAATTCGATGATGCGATGGGTCGCTTCAAAATCGATCCGCGCATGCTCACCGAAGAAGAATCAGAAGCACTCGGTCATAAAATTCTATACGTCACTCAACTCGAGCGCAAGAACGTCGGCCTCACCCACGACGGTGTACAAACTGCTCAGGACGAGGCCAAGATCGGTAGCTTCTATGTCGGGGCTAACATGGATCGTCCGCACATCATCGAGCAGTCGCTCCGCGCCCATGTGATCTACGAGCGCGACAAAGACTACGTCGTGCAGGAACGCGAAGTGATCATTGTCGATGAGTTTACAGGCCGCCTGATGATCGGTCGCCAATGGTCGGACGGTCTCCACCAAGCCGTCGAAGCCAAGGAAAACGTCCCCGTCAAGGAAGAGACGCAGACGATGGCCACCATTACGATTCAGAACTTCTTTAAGCTCTACAAAACACGGGCGGGCATGACCGGAACCGCCCTCACCGAAGCCGACGAGTTTATGAAGATTTACAAACTCGACGTGATCAGCATCCCGACCAACCGCCCGATTAACCGTCTCGACCACAACGACAAAATGTTTCGTCATTCCGGCGAGAAATACAAATCCATCATCGAAGAAATTCACGACGTTCACACCAAAGGCCGGCCCGCCGATCCGTTCGTACTCGCCGATGTGTTCAAAGCCCTCAAACCCATTAAGCAGAAACTCGGCGAAGACACGTCGCGCATCGATGAGGCGATGCAGCAGTTCAACAACGCCGAATACGGCGACAAAAAAGTCATTCAGTTCATGACCGACGTATATGACGAATCGATGGGCGACCTCGCCACCGGTAGGCCCGTCCTCGTCGGGACCACCAGTGTCGAAAACTCCGAGAAAATCTCCAAACTGCTCGATCAAACCTACGGCGTCGAACATGAAGTGCTCAACGCCAAGAACCACTCCCGCGAAGCCGACATCGTCGCGAAGGCAGGTCACCGAACGATTCCGTCGCGCGGTGCAGAAAAAAATCCGCACGGAAACGTCACCATCGCCACCAACATGGCCGGTCGCGGCACCGACATCAAACTCGAACTCAACGTCGTATACCCAAAATGCAAGGTTCCGGAATCCGGCAGCAGCGATCGAGAAAGCACCGGCTTGCCGCTGTATCCGCCTGGAACGACCAAGTGCTGCATCAGTTGCGATGAATACGACCCATCCACAAACTGCGCCCATTGCTATAAACCCAAACTCGATCCGCGCTTTCCCGAGATTGGCCGCAAGGTCTGCTCGCTGAATTCACCGTGCGGTTTGCACATCATCGGAACCGAACGACACGAATCGCGCCGCATCGATAATCAGCTTCGCGGACGGGCTGGTCGCCAGGGTGACCCGGGGTCTAGTCGATTCTTCCTGTCGCTCGACGACGTGCTGCTCAAGCACTTCATGCCCGATTGGATGATCAAGATGATGGAGCGCTTCGGGTTCACCGAAGGCACCAGCCTCGAAGACAAGCGCCTCAGCAAGGGAATCGAACGGGCTCAAAAGAAGGTCGAAGAAATCAACTTCGGTCGGCGCAAAAGTCTCATTGAATGGGACGAACCGATGGACTATCAGCGCAAACTTTTCTACGCCGAGCGCCAGAAAGTCCTTGAGGGCATCGAGATTCGCGAAGCGGTGGTGCGCGTGTTGCGCGATTCGGTCGAAGCCAATGTCGAGCGCTTCGCATCCGACCAATACACCACCAAATGCGTCAGCGAATGGTGCCGGTCTGAGCTGGATATTCCGATCGAACCAGATCGCATTCGCGGTGACGATCTTGAAGAAATACAGGATTCCATTCGCAATCGGGCGATCACCGAGTCGCGCGAGCAGATTCAAACGTCGCTCGGTGAATACATCATCGAAGACGCCCCCCCGTCCGAGTGGGATGTGCGCGGGTTGGCTGAGTGGGCACAGCGGACGTTCAATGTCAACGTGACACAGAACCAACTGCGCAAGATGGAAGCCGACGATATCGCCGAGTGGCTGACCGAATCGGCGCAGAAGCATTTTGAGTCGGTCGATCTTGAAGGCATCGCTCCGTACCTTGAAGACTCTTATCCCAGGCGGATGCTGGCTGAGTGGAGTCGTTCGACCTTTGGCATCGAACTCGACAGCGACGAACTCAAGGACAAGTCAGCCGACGAGATGGTCGAAGCCATCATGGATCGATTGGTCGAAACGTACGAAGAGCGCGAAGTGACCTACCCGGTCGAGATTGCGATGGAGCGCAGCGGCATAGGCGTCGAGGGCGCAGACAGCGCGTATGCGGCGCAGGCCCTTGCGAATTGGTCGAACGCGAAATTCCGACTCAACCGCACGCCTACCGACTTTCAGGGGAAATCGCCGAAAGCCATCTACGACGATCTCGTCGCGGTCAATCGCGAGTTCATGACCAACGGCAAGCTTGACGCCCAAATCGACGAGGCGATTTCCGGCAAGAACGAAGATGAGGTGGTTGCGTGGGCCAAGGAACGCTTCGGGCCGGGTTGGAATGAAGAGCGCTTCAACGCAAGTGAAGACGACTTGCGCGAACGATTAATCGAGCAGGGTCAGGAAATGCTCCGCTACGAACTGTCGCGGATGGAGCAGGTCGTCTTGCTGCGCATTCACGACCAGTGTTGGAAGGATCATCTACTGGAGATGGACCACTTAAAGACGGCGATCATGCAGCGGCCAATGGGTGGCGACCAGACGCACCCGCAATCGCAGTATGCCATCGAAGGTCGCGAATACTTCGACGAGATGTGGTCGCGCATTCGTGAACGCGTCGTCGATGTGGTCTTGAAAGTCCGCATGGGTGGTGGCCCGCAACAACCACAAGCCGCCGCGCCAGCCACCACAACCACCGGCCCGGGTCCATCGGATTCGACCATGACCACGACGCACGCCGACGCCACCAACACAGCGTTCGCCGGTGCCGACGCCGATCAACGGGCCGCAATGAAAGCGCAAGGAAGCGACGGAAAAGCCGAAACCATCCGACGCGAAGAACCAAAGGTAGGAAGAAACGACCCATGCCCCTGCGGCAGCGGCAAAAAGTACAAACAATGTCATGGTCGTAAGTAAGAACAAGGATTTCAAACAGCGCGTAGGGTGGGCCATGCCCTCCGCCGTTTGAAAGTTTTACGACTTGGTGGGCACGGCCCACCCTACGAATGCGAAGCGTCGGACACGGTGGGGACTTTGATTGGTTCGCCAATCCAATTCTCCACCTGTTCAACGCTGAACCACTCGCCGCATTCGGAGCACTTGTGCCCCTTTTGACCCTTAACCAAATAGCCGCACGCGCCGCAGACTGGGTATCCGGCGTCGGCCATCCCTCGCCGGATGCCCTCGCGAATGCGGCTCCGTAAGAAGATTGCAGGCGGGAGTTCAAAGAACAAATAGTAGAATGGAATTGCCGTGAACGTAACGAACAGGAAAATTGTGTTGGACTTCGGTACGTTGGGACCTAACCAAGTGAACAAGGCAATAAGCAGTGGTTTCGCCCCGAAATACAGTCCTCCCCAACAGCATAAGTAGATCACCAACCCCCATGCGGAACGCCTGCTTTCATGATATGCATTGTTCCATATCTTCATGCGGGTTTCTTTGTTCTCAACCAAGTCAAGTTCCTTGAAACTCTTCATATACACTTCGTGTGAAGAAAAGAAGAGGAACCTTCTTGTCACGATTCGACACTCCGTTCGTGAACGCCTTTCCGCCGCAAGTCAGCGGAAGCAACTTAGCCCACCCTTCGGGCGATCATCTACTGGCATGTTCAACAGTTTCATCTCGTGATGCAATGTTTCTTTGAAGCCTTGCGCTAAGGGTCTCGGATCGACGCCGAGTTCACGTTTGGCTTTGCTGTTGTCGCCGAGGTAGGTTGCGCCGGCGATGACTCTTAGGGTTTCGGGGTGGTAATCTTCTGGTGGCGTTATGACGGTGCCGATGATGCCCATGATCTTTGACATGATTCGCATTACTCCGGGTGATACACGGCGCTTGGGGGCGGGGATGCCGGTGATGGATTCGGCGAGGGCGAGGGCTTCTTCAAACGAATGGCGCTCGCCGGCGATGATGTATGTCTCGCCCGGCTTGCCTTTTTCCATCGCTTGCACATGGCCGCGGGCGGTGTCTTCGACGTGGGCCCAGCAGTATGCCGATCCTTTTGGCACGACGGGGAGTTTCCTCTGCAAATACTGGACGAGCGAGCGGCGGACTGAACTGTGGTCGCCCGGTCCATAGACCAATCCGGGTTGAACTATGACAAGTGGCAAGCCCTTTTCGATCATCGGCAGCGCGACTTCGTAATGGGCGAGCCATTTGGTGCGGTCGTATTCGCTTAGGTGTTTTCCATCGAATCGATATGACTCGTCAACGAGCTTACCGTTCGTATCCGAGAAGACGGCCACCGTACTGGTGTATACGCCCTTGGGAATCTCCAATTCGCGCATCAAATCCAAGACGTTGCGCGTGCCTTCGACGTTGATACGCTCTGCAATCTTGGCATCCTTCGCACCGACTTTGTACCACGCTGCGATGTGAAACACCCCGTCCACGCCGCGCATCGGTTCGCGCATGCTTTCACGGTCGGTGATATCACCTGCGGCCAACTGCGCACCGGCATTTGCAAGTTCACGCGCTCGGCCCTTGGAGCGCACGAGTGCGACAACTTCGTGCCCACCGGCAAGCAACTGCCGGACGACATGGCCGCCGATGAAACCGGTTCCACCTGTTACGAAGTAACGCATTGAGTCACCTAAGCGTTTGCGAACGATGTAGGGTCCGCTGTGCGGACCGAATCCCCCAGACCGCGATACACTGGTCCGCACAGCGGACCCTACTTTTAATGCTACAGATCGCGGACGGCGACGCTAGTGGCGGGGTAGCAATTCGACGAGTTGCTGCACTTCGTCTTCGGTGGTGTAGAAATGGGGCGATGAGCGCAGTCGCCCGCTACGATGGGCGACGACCAATCGATGCTCGTTTTGCAGGTGTTTTTGAATCTTACCTAGATTTTGAAAATCCGACGTGAACGAAATGATGCCGCTGGTTTCGCCGCGTCCCCTTGGGCTTACAATGTGATAACCCTTGGACTGTGCGCCTTCCGCGATGATGTGCGTCAGGTGCGACAGGCGCGATGCGATCGCTTCGATGCCGATTTCCGAAAGAAGTTCCAACGCCGCACCCAGCGCGTAGATGCCCATCAAGTTGTATGAACCGCTGTCGTAACGCTTCGCCGAATCCTGAAACTCAAACTTGGCATGGTCGAAGTCGAGCGGGTTTTTCATCGAAAGCCAACCCACACATGATGGCTTTAAGAATCCCTGCACTTCTTTGCGCACATAGAAGAAGCCCTGCCCTTCCGGCCCGCACATCCACTTGTGACCGTCAGCCGCCAAAAAGTCGATCTTCATCGAACGCACATCGATCGGAACCGCCCCCACCGCTTGAATCGCATCGACGCAAAGCAGCACGCCTTTCGATTGGCAGTACTCACCCAGGGCTGCAAGGTCCACGCGAAACCCACTGGCATACTGAACGGCTGATATCGCCACCAAACGCGTGCGACTGTTGATGGCCGAAAGAATGCTATCAATCGGAATCGCGCCGTCTTCTTCCAGAACCATCTGCACTTCGACACCGCGGCTGCGCAGCGCCTGCCAGCAGAACACATTCGACGGAAACTCGACGTTGGTGGTGACGATGTTGTCACCGGTCTGCCAGTTGATGCCGTTGGCGACGAAGTTCAAACCTTCGCTGGTGTTTTTGATGAAGCAGATTTCGTCCGGGTTGGCATTGATAAACTTCGCGGCGATGCGGCGGACCTCATCGGCGTGCTTGAAGAATCGCCCTTCCAGATACGCCGAATCGCGGGTCTGCTCAAGAAACGTCTGCGCAGCCGCCACCGAACGTCTGCACATCGGTGCGACGGCTGCGTGGTTTTGAAAATTGTAATTCCGCGTAATCGGAAACTCTTCGCGGACAGCTTCCCAATCCATGTCGTCTGTGTCCCCCTGATTCGGAAGTATACGATTGGACAATTCGGCGTAGCGTTTGGTTCTGCGTCCGTATACCAGAGCGATCTTGTCGCCCCAGCCAAACGGCAACGCGACATCTGCTGAATCGAACGCCTTCGCCAATAGACTTTATCGGTCGCCAAGTGGTCTTTCCATCTTTTGTCGGTCAGAACATGTGAATCCCCATATCCACCCTCCTTGGGCTATTGACTCTTACGGCGACTAAACGACGATGTGCGCGATGAAGCCTAAACCTGAGCCCAACAAGAAAATAATGAAGCAGTTCGTCCCGGTCATTTTCACCGACGAACACTACCTTGCCGTCGCCAAACCGCCCCGCATCGATCTCGAATCGACGGCATGGCGGCGTGGGCCCCGGTTCATCGATCTGATCGACGAGACGACGGGGGCCAAGTCAATGCGATCGAGCGGCGATTCCGACGGGACGCTGACCCCGTTGATTCTACCCGAACGCTATGCCACCGGTGTCGCGCTGTTTGCCCGAACAGCCGAAGCACAGCGTCGATTTGCAGGGATGGCCCGCACCGGCAAACTTCGATTCGCCCATGTCGTGGTGGCCAACGGCAAACCGCCCCGCACCCGTATCGCCGTCAAACCCAACAAATCGCAAACCAAAAACAAAACGGCAAAGCCGCTGCAACAATCCGCCAAAATCGAAATGCTCGATTCGACCAAGGAACGCCACGTCGCCCGTTGCAACACAGCCGCTTCCTCCTTTGAAGAAGTCCGCAAGGCGTTTCGTCTCGGCGGGCTGTCGATCGAAGGCGATCAGTTCATCACACCAAAGCAAGCGGAAAAACCTAAGCAACTGCAACCCCGGCCCCTGGCGCATCTGGAACAGGTGATCTTTCCGCATCCGTTTGAGCAGAACCGCGAGGTCAACCTGCGGGCGTCGATTCCGGGCCCGTTCTTGGAAGTGGTTCGCTCGGGGAGCCTTCGCAACGTTCACTTGAACTCGGCGCTTTCGATCCGACTGTCGGTGCTGCTTGAAAAGGAAACCGACTGTCTGCGATTATTCTGCGGAAAGTTTGAGGGCATCAGTGGATTGATTGTCGATCGGTACAAGAACGTCATTGAGATGGAAATGCAGCAAGGCAAGTTTCAAGGCGATGATGATGAACTTGGCGAGATCGCCGATTGGTACATGGCCCAGTTGAAGGCCAAGACCGTCTACCTCAAACGGACGGCACGAACCGGTTCGACCCAAAAATATCCGATCGAACTGCTTCGCGGAGTCGAAGTCGATGAAGTGACGGTGCTGTCCAAAGGGACAAGTTTTATCGTCAAACCGGGGCAGGGGTTGTCGAGTGGACTGTTTCTCGATCATCGCGAGAACCGCGCATACGTCGCCAAACTCGCTCAGAATAAGACGCTGCTGAATTTGTTCGCCTACACCTGCGGGTTCAGCGTAGCAGCCGCTCGCGAAGGGGCTAAGACGACGAACGTCGATCTGTCGGTCGCAAGCTTGGAATGGGGCAAGCGAAACTTTGAAGCCAACGGTCTCAAACTCGACGACCACATCTTCATCAAGAGCGACGCCTTCGACTATTTCAAGCGGGCTGAGCGCCAGAAGAAATCGTACGACGTTATCGTGATCGACCCGCCGAGCTTCGCGCGGACCAAGAAGCCCAAGCGCACGTTCGAGGTGAAGAAGAACATGGTTGACCTGATCGTCGGCGCGATGCCGCTGGTCAGCGGTGGCGGACACATGCTGCTTGCAACCAATAACCGAGCCCTGCCGATTGCATGGCTCATCGAGCAGGTTGAAGATGCCGTCGATCGCGATGCCATGAACCACAAGCGCGGACCTCGATCATTTCAAATCGTCTCAAAATCGAAGCTGCCCGTCGATTTTGCTGCCGACCGGGCGTATCAAAAAACGATCGTCGTGCGCTTCGATTAGTAGGGTGGGCCGTGCCCACCGGCTGTTCGAATGCAACGCGACCTTCAACAGACATGGTGGGCACGGCCCACCCTACGCGCAACCCATTCACCCAAAGTGCTCTTATTAAACTATCGCTTCGCTCGGCCAAACGACTTCGTACAAATGATAACCTGCATCGACCATCCCGAGCGATTCGTAGGTCGCAATCGCTGGCGTGTTCTCGCGCTCGACGTATAACCGCAAACCGCACACCCCATCAGTGCATTCGGCTTCTTCGCGCAAATGTTCATACAACCGCCGATACACGCCCTTGCGCCGAAAGTCTTTCGCCACATAAACACTTTGAATCCACCAAAACCAACCGTCGCGCCAATCGCTCCATTCCTGCGTCACCATCAGTTGCCCGACGACGCTGTTCTCACATTCGGCGACGAGGTATCGCCCGCGCAGCGGATCCTCCAACGCCCGCCGCACCCCGCTTGTCAGCACCGCTAAATCCAGTTGCTTGCCTTCAGACTCAGCGGCCATCATCCTGTTGCCTTCGACCAATACTTTGAGATCAGGTGCCTCAGCATTGCGGACAATAATTGACGAATTCACATAAATCCTTTCTGGATTGGTTGTCAGGAATTGAAATACCGCTCGAAGGATAACGGGAAGCAGCATATCGTTCTAACAAATGCGGGGCACACAATAAAAGTGCATGAATCAACCGCCGATCGTGAATGAAAAAATACATGTGCCGATTGATCAAATGAATCCAATCGATCCAATCATGCGAAGACCCATAAGCCAGAACCGCTCGAGCATCGGTATCGCTCGGGTAAACGGAGCAACCAATGGCCGCCAAACGTCGAAGCAAGATCTGGGATGTCGATCGCAACGAAGCGACACCCGAATCGATCTACCTCAACCGTCGCCGATTCCTCAAATCGGTCGGCGCGATCGGCGGCGCGGTGGCCATCAATGGACTGGGATGCAAACCCGCCGAAGAGGCAAAAGAAGATCCGACGGAATCCCCGGCTCCCACAAATGAAATTCCCCCGAAGCAGCCGAAGGAAATCGACCTGCCCAAAACGCCGACGTCAGACCTTTACCCAGCCAAACGCACTGAGGCGTTCTCGCTCGATCGCCCGCTGACGGATGAAGTTGTCGCCGCAACGCATAACAACTTTTACGAATTCACGACGGCGAAGGATCGCGTGTGGGAGTTGGTATCGAGTTTGAAGATTCGCCCGTGGACGGTGGATGTGGCGGGGTTGGTTAATAAACCGCAGCGCTTCGACGTTGACGACCTGATTCGCAAGATGCCGCTGGAAGAACGCCTCTATCGATTCCGCTGCGTCGAAACGTGGGCGATGGCCGTACCGTGGACCGGCTTTCCGTTGCGCGAGTTGATCAAACTCGTCGACCCCAAATCAAACGCCAAGTACATCCGCTTCACATCGTTTAACCGACCCGACGAAGTGACGACCCAGCGCTTCGGCTCGTTCAGGTGGCCGTACTACGAAGGGCTGAGCATGAAGGAAGCGAACAACGATCTGGCAATGCTCGTGACGGGCATCTATGGGCACGAACTGCCCACGCAGCACGGCGCTCCGATTCGCCTGATCGTCCCGTGGAAGTACGGTTTCAAAAGCATCAAATCGATTGAACGCATCGAATTCGTTGAGAACCAACCGGGCACGTTTTGGAATGATCTTCAGCCACTCGAATATTCCTTCCACGCCAACGTCGAACCAACCGTCCCCCACCCACGCTGGTCGCAAGCCGACGAGTGGCTCATCCCCGACCGCAGCGACTCAAGACCTACGCAGCTATACAACGGTTACGAAAAACAAGTCGCAAAGCTATACGGATAACGCCGGACGCAAATGTAGGGTGTGGCTCGCCGCACCTGCTAAATGAATGCGCCAAACGCCGACGGTTTAAATTGACGCCGACGGATTAACAGGTGCGGTAAACCGCACCCTACAAATTCAAATCCCAAATCCGTGCCACTGCTCTGTGAGCAGTGCATTTGCGTAATCCCATTTGGCACAACCAACCGAAGCGCTGTATCCTTAGACCAGAAGCAAGAACCCATACATCGCCATCAACCAACGAGGATCAATCACTATGTCCAAGGTAGGCGTTTGTCTTTCCGGCTGCGGTTTTCTCGACGGTTCCGAAATTCAGGAAGCCGTATTTACCCTGCTCGCTCTCGACCAAGCCGGCGCAACAGCCATCTGCTGCGCACCCGAAATGCCCCAGGCCCAGGTCGTCAACCACGCCACCCAAGACCGTGTCGGTGAACAGCGCGACGTGTTAGTAGAAGCCGCTCGCATCGCCCGAGGCAACATCATCCCGCTGGCCCGCATGGACGCCCGCAGCATCGACGCGATCATCTTCCCCGGCGGATATGGTGCCGCCCAAAACCTCTGCACCTTCGCGGTAGATGGCCCAGAGTGCGCCGTCAACTACGAAGTCGAAACGCTCGTTTCAGACATGCTCGAAATGAAAAAACCAATCGGCGCCATCTGCATCGCCCCGGCCATGCTCGCAAGACTGGTCGGCAAACGAAACATCGAAGCCAAGCTAACCATAGGCAACGACGCCGGAACAGCAGAAGCCATCACCAAAATGGGCGCAACCCACACCGAATGCCCAGTAACCGAAATGGTAGTAGACGAAGAAAACAAGATAGTAAGCACGCCAGCATACATGTACGAAGCGTCACCGGCCGAGGTTTACCAAGGCATCAAGAAGTGCGTGGATGAAGTACTGCGGTTGGCGGGGGGATAGCCAACGGTTTCAAACGAGTTCTTGTTGCCTTCTATGAAACCAAGAGAAAGTTGCCATGATCTGCATGATTTGCCGAAATCGCGTCACTAACTATGTGAAGTGGCGCGAAGTCTTTGACTCGCATGCAGAGGACCACCAGCATTCCGGGCTTAGTCTGCTTAACCTTTTGCGGGATTTGGAAGACCCGAATAATGTGTTCTTCAATTTTGAAGTCACCGACATGGAGCGGGCCAAGTCGTTCATTAGTTGACTCGAATCCGCAAAGGCAGGTGAAGTCTCAGGCGTGATTGACGGTAAATATCATTTTGTCGAAACAGTCGAGTAAGCGGGACTTGAATCGACAGCGCGGCTAGAGTTAAGTCATGGCCAATGAATTGATTCGCGAGTATATCAACTGTGCGACAGTGTGCGCCAATGTTGATTACGCTGATAGAGTATCGGTTAGGAACAACAACAAGGCAGTAGACCGCATGCGTGCGATCGTCGACGAGATCACAAGTACTGACTCTCCCTTGCTTTCAGATCTATTAGCCTTGCTCGACAGTGATGACAATGATGTTGCCTCTGGGTGGATCGCACATCATCTAGTTGAAATGGCAAACCTAAACTCTGCGGATATCCGCAAGTGCTTTAGCAAAGTCGAGGAGATGATTGAAACCGCTGATAAGTGCCTCGATGGAGCGACTGCATTGGGTGAACGAATGTGGCTCGAAGAATGGAGGAAGAAGAGAAACTTTACGACCTAATTCGCGTGGATCGTCAACGTCATAGTTGGAGATTTGGGCAAGGATGAAAAGTCGGAATCGCTCCATTCCCTGAACAATAACTTATATGCCCTATATGCCAGTACCAGCTCGGGACCATCCAGAGAAAATCACAACCCCACTTGATTTTCGATTTCTGTTAGGGTATGAATGACCCAAACAGGAAGCGAACTTTTGATTGATCCCCTCCTGATCGGTTTGCAACCTATTCTTGTCTCGGAAGAATGTTTTGGGTGCAAGTTCTGCGGCGTGGTGACCGTTCGATGGTGTTTTGCCAAGTCGAAAAATGGCAACTGGAGAACCTGATGAGCAGACGACGGAGCGCTAGATGGGTTGGAAACGCATCTCCTCCGGCGGGCACGGTTTCCAGAGACGAACTGCGCGTGCTCAGGGACTTGGCTAAGGAGCATTGGAAACGCTCCCACAAAGCAAGTCTCTCGGGCACAGATCGTAAGCCCCCCAATCTCAGGAGCGATGCCGTTGTCAAACGGTCGTCCCCAACGGCATTCGCCGACTGGATTTTCTGGCAATTGAATCCAACGCACCGCCCAACCGCCCGAGGAGATTCATCGCAGAAAATGAAGTGGTCTGGCGAATATGGCCACGAACAGATCGAGCGGCTGCGACTGTGGCTCCAAAGGGACAGGCGTGTCGGGATGCACTTCGAAAGGCCGGGGGCATGGTGCCCGATTTATGTGGACTCACCCGATAGGCCCGAACAGAGAAACTTCATCGCATCGCGGTTGACGGTGAACGGCCAATCCTTGAAGGGACGGCCGGATGTTGTCTTACAAAATGAGGTAACCAAGGCTGTCATCATTCTCGAACGTAAGGTCACACAGGGAAATCCCGAGCGCATTCCGCAAAGTGGTTACGCGAACCATTTGTGCCAGTTGTGGTGTTATGGCTGCATGGACGCGTGGAACGAAGCGCCTTATGTGATGCTCGTGCTGCAATACTGGCACCGTGACTGGAAGAAGAGCACTTGGGCGAATGTTTATCATGTCGCGCCCGTACGTCTCAACCTTGACGAACGGTTTCATTCGTGGGCGCTTAACTGGTTCACTCGTTACGGCGGCGTGTGCCAAATCACGAACAAAAAGTAAATAACCTCGACAAGTAACCTAGGAAAAACACAGGCTCGTCACCGGCTTTCCAATCAAGCCTATTCAAGAACGTGGCCGCAAATCGTCGTGGCTATTCCGTTTGTGTTGGCGTCCAAATCGCGCGTGCCGAGGAAAATGTCGCGAAGGATGATCGTTGCATTTTCTGGAAACTCGACCGTTCCGGTGAGATCGGTGTCATCGGGTATAAAGTTACCCCCGTCGACCGTCATCGTGAGGGTGTTTGTGTTTGAGTTAAAGTTGTACGTTCCCCAATAGTCCTGGAATGATTCAAATGGCTCCCACGTCACGCTGAATCTGCCTTGGCAGAAAATAATTTCTTGAATCTGCCCGGTTGTCAGCGCCCCATCATCGCAAGCGATCGACGATTGCTCGGTCCATCTTCCTTGTATTGGATCACTCGAATCAGGCTGGCAAGTCAGAATGCTGTCGATACAGCCGGCCTGCGTCAATACCAACCCGATACCGACAGCGACAGACATGAATTCAAGTGCTCTCATGATTAGGCTCCGTTAAGGAATGAATCGAAGGGAGCGTGCAAAGTAATACGGATCGAGCCCGTGTCCAGTCAATTTGTTCAGCGCAATGCTCAGGCCACTGCCAAGAGCCTGCCATTCCAATTCGCCCAGTTTCACACCTCAACCGCATTGCGAATACTGGTAGCGGCCCTCGATTCTTAATTCACAACTTGCTTGATTTTCGTTTTCTGTTAGGGTACACTTGACCCGAACAGGAAGCGAACTTTCTCTTGGCTGCGGTTCTTCGGAATGTTGGCCTATTGACGGATTCGCCTAACGACAGGGAGGTCGGCTGATGGGTGTTTTTGGGAATGATTATAGTTGCGATGGTGCTTTGCGGTCGCCTCTTTGTTTGTTCGGGCCGGGTGGGTCTTATCGCGTTGGGTTGATGTCTTCGGCTGGGGCAACTCATTCTGCGGCGGCTTCGTCGAACGAATTAATGGGTGGCGTTGGCAGAGAAGCTTCTTGCGCGGAAGCCGCAGGTGACCAACCTAGCGTCAATGCAACCCGTGTGAACACGAATAGCTTGAATACGGGCGGCGAGCATAAGTGCAGGCGTACTTCAGGGCGGGCTCGGATGGTGGCTTATCCCGGGCGTGGGCTTGTGCATGTGGCCACGCGCTTTGATTCTCTTGGTCTTGATACTCTTGGACCGGCTGATTCTGTTGAAGTGTCCCAGCTGGGCGGTGCGGTTGCGCCGCCTTATGCGATGGGGTCTAGCTCTGTCGGTCTGTCGCTTTCCCTGCAATGGTGGCTGCATCAGTGCGCTGAAGATTTTCGCATGTCGACGTCATCTGTCGCCCATTGGGTGGCTGATGCGTGTGATCGATTCATGGCGTGTGCGGGTGCACTGCTTCCGCATGTCGCGCGGGACGATTGCGGCAATTCTATTTCGACACGGTTGGTTGCCGTCCCGATTGCTGACGTTGGGCCATTGCCTTCAAGTGATGCGGCTTGCATTGACAAAGACGCGACACGTTCCGAACAACTGGACTGCTTGCCGATCGGTCACCGTCGCAGTCAAGCCAACCTTCCGCCGGTTGTGCTTGGACCGGCTGGTTTGCCCAAGGATGTGCTGCTTCGCGATTCAGCACATCACCATTCCGCACATTTTTATTCAGCAGATCGCGAAAACTTAACCAACGCAGGTATTGCGTATGAAAGCAATCTTTACGACGAAAACGGATGTTCATTGCCACTGGGTTCAAACGGCGCGGGTGCGACTGTTGGCTTGGTGGAACTGGAGGTAACCGATGGCCCCCGGAAAGAAAACTCCCGGCAAGAAAAACCCAGGCGTGAAGAGTCCTGGCAGCAGGGTCAACAACAACAAGGTAAGGGACAAGAAGCGGCTGACACCACGGCAGTTGCAGATTCTGACCCGCATACGGGACTATCGGCGCAGTCATGGCTATTCCCCGTCGATGCAGGAGTTGGCCGACGACCTGCAGATATCAAAGGTCACCGTATTCGAGCACGTCGACACGCTCGTCGCAAAGGGCCAACTGTATCGGAATCCGCACAAGGCACGCTCTTTGGAACTGACGTCGCAGGCTCAGCTGCCTGACGAAAGGCCCACGCTGCTGCCTTTGATGGGGCGAATCGCAGCCGGCCTGCCGATCGAAGCCATCGAAAACGCCGAAGCACTGGACTTGGAGAGCATCTTCACGTCGCGTGCGGATACGTTCGTTTTGCGCGTCACGGGCAACAGCATGATCGACGAGCAGATTCGCGATGGCGATTATGTCATCGTCGAAAAGCGCGACACCGCCCGCGATGGCGAAACGGTCGTGGCATTGATCGATGACGGCGAAGCAACGCTCAAGAAGTTTTACAAAGAAAAGGACCGAATCCGATTACAGCCAGCCAACGCCGAGTTCGAACCGATCTACGTTGAAAACGTCAACATCCAGGGCGTGGTGATCGGCGTACTGCGGAGGTTGTAGCGTTGGGTACGTCTCTATCGTGCGGCTACGCGAGTTCGGCTTTGTTTCGGCACAAGGCTCAGAGTAGGGTGGGCCGTGCCCACCATTGGAAGCGGTTGGCATTCCTTGGTGGGCACGGCCCACCCTACACCTCGCGCAAAGCAGCAACGTTTTCGGAATCGGATCTAGAACAGTAGATCGATGACGGTACCGGTTAGGCTTGGATCGTTGGCGCGTTGTATTTCTTGAATGTAGACAGTGACTTCTTTCACTGGAACTTTGTGCGGCCAATCCAATTCGAGTTCGGGAAGGTCACGCATTATTGCCAGCGGTTGCGGTGTTGCGGATTGAATCGCTCGGCCAATCGCCGCGTTCGATGGTGCATTGATTGGGTCGATTGAATTACGGTGCGTGCAAGACTCGATCGCTCCGTCGGCGCAGATGGAAACCATGGATGAAGAAACGAGGAGGGGCTGGAGTTTGGCGCGACGCATGAGGATGTAATGCAAGAATGCCGGCGCGCCGAGTATGCGGACAACGTTTGGGTTGGTGCGCATGGACCGATAAGAGAATTGCGCCGACTGTAACGCGATCGGGTTTATGCGCAGCGAATCCAAGACCAAACTCCATCGGGCTTGCACTGACCGTATGTCTTGCTCGCGGATATTCCTGCGGCGGTTTCGGTCACTGCGCACCGGTTCATTCAGAAACCTGCACATTGCAAACCACTTGGAAAAATGGACGATCGCTGGTGGCTGACGCTGCGATAACTCTATGTTAGGGCAGTCATTACGAATCGTTGCTGCCCGATGATGCCGATCCAGCACGTTTGGCTGCGTTGATTCTGTGCGACATTTTGATTCTTGTAGGCAACCATGAGTTCGACCGACGCCCAGTCCATTCACCGGCCCGCTTTCGACATCGCAGAGTTGGACTATGCATTGCCGGAGGAGTTGATCGCCCAGCATCCGCCCAAGGACCGCGGAAGTTCGCGGCTTATGGTTGTCGATCGCAGCGCTCAAACTATCGCCGACGATTCAGTCGAGAACCTGACCGATTATCTACGCGCGGGCGATGCCTTGGTGATGAATGACACACGGGTGGTGCCGGCAAAGTTCCGTTTGAAGCGATCGACGGGCGGTATCATCGACGCGTTGTTCCTGGACGAACCTGAGCCTTGCGTATGGGATGTCTTGCTGAAAGGTGCGCAGCGTGTTTCGATAGGCGAGACGCTGTTTCTTGATGACCCTTCAAGCGATAACGGTGATGCCCTTTTCTCGCTTGTTGCGATGTCGCAAGGCGGACGCGGCAGGTGGCAGTTAGAATTTCAAGGAGGTCAATCTATCCCCGCTGCGGAAATTCTCGAACGAGTTGGCCGCATGCCATTACCACCGTATATCAAGCGTGCAAAAGGCACCGACGAAAATGACGCGGAAGACATGCAGCGATACCAAACGATCTACGCCAACAAACCGGGCGCGGTCGCAGCGCCAACAGCCGGGCTGCACTTTACCGAACCGCTCCTTGCCCGAATTCGAGACGCGAGCATCGCAACACAATTTGTAACGCTGCACGTTGGATACGGAACCTTCGCCCCCGTCGAGGTGACCAACCTTGCCGAGCACAAGATGCACCACGAACACTATGCCATCAGCCAAGACACATGCGACGCCATCGCACAAGCGCGCGAGCGGGGTGGCCGGGTAATTGCGGTGGGCACGACATCTGCACGCGTGCTCGAATCGGCGTGGCAGGTCAACCGATTGTCGGCTGAGGCACGCGGTTCGACCGACCTTTTCTGCTATCCGCCGTACTCGTTTGGCGGATTTGACGCGCTGATGACGAATTTCCATCTGCCCAAGAGTACGCTGATGGCACTGGTGATGGCGTTTGGCGGCATCGATCTGATCCACCGCGCTTACGAACACGCCGTTGCAAGAGAATATCGATTCTTCAGTTATGGCGACGCCATGCTGATTCTTTGAAAGCAAAGTCATTCACTGGAAACGCAATCACTCCTTGGAATCGCCTCATCATGCCTCAAAACCAATGGCTTGAAGAACTCAACGAGCAGCAGCGAAGGGCGGCGACGCATGGTGACGGGCCGCTGTTAGTGATTGCGGGGGCGGGCACAGGTAAGACCAAGACGCTTGCGTGCCGGGTGGCTTACCTGATGGCCCAAGGCGTGGCGGCAGAGCGGATCCTGCTGCTAACGTTTACCCGCCGGGCGGCGGCTGAGATGATCAGCCGGGCCCGGAACCTGAGCGACCGACCCGATGCCGCATCGGTTTGGGGCGGAACGTTTCACGCGATGGCCAACCGCATTTTGCGGATATATCACTCGGCTGTCGGTTTGCCGGATGACTTCACGATCATGGATCAATCCGACGGTGCCGACCTGATGAACGTGCTGCGGACGGACATGGGTTTTGGCAAGGGCGACCGCCGCTTCCCGCGTAAGGAAACGCTGGTCAAGATCTACTCGCGCACCATCGCCGCCCAAGAGGGCCTGCGCGACGTGGTCAAACGATTCTATCCGTGGTGCGCCGACGACACCGATGGCATCGCTGAATTGTTTGAGGCGTTTGTCGATCGCAAGCGCAAGCATGGGCTTCTCGATTACGACGATTTGCTCCTTTTTTGGAATGTGCTGTGTGACGTTTCGCCGGCAGCGGACACGGTGGCTGACCGATTTGACCATGTACTGGTCGATGAATACCAAGACACCAACGCCCTGCAAAGTGACATATTGTGGCACCTGCGCAAACGCAACAAGAACCTATGCGTCGTGGGCGATGATGCACAATCGATTTATTCGTTTCGCGCCGCGACCGTTCGCAACATTCTCGACTTCCCGGATCAATACGACGACACAACCGTCGTCAAATTAGAGCAAAATTACCGATCGCGCAAACCGATTCTTGAAGCGTCAAACGCGGTGATGGCCGAAGCAAGCGAACGGTACACAAAGGAATTATGGTCGAATCTCGAGGGCGAGCAGAAACCGCTGCTGATTCACTGCGTCGACGAACAGGGCCAATGCAACGAAGTGTGTAGCCGCATCCTCAAGCACCTCGAAGAGGGCATCCCGCTCATGAAGCAAGCCGTGCTGTTTCGCACGGGGCACCACAGCGACATGCTCGAAGTGGAACTGGCTAAGCGCAACATCCCGTTCCACAAATTCGGCGGATTGAAATTCATTGAATCGTCACACATCAAAGATGTGTTGGCATTGCTGCGGGTGCTAGAAAACCCGCGCGACGAGATCAGCTGGTTTCGAATTCTGTTGATGCTCAACGGGATCGGTTCGGCGACAGCCCGCAATATTGTCGATTCGTTGTTGGCTGAACCGTCCGATTCAGAGCATGCAGTAGGCAGAAATTCAACCGTTGAAGAAGCGACTGAATCGGCGAGCCATCTTGCCCTCAAGCGTCTGGCCAATAGCCCGCCACAAGTGCCAGCCAGCGCCCGCGACGCTTTCGACAAACTCCGCGATCTGCTGCTGACCTGCAGCGGTATAGGTCAAAACACTGACAGCGGATCACATGACGCACCGATAGATGCCCCGCCAATTTCCCAGCAAATTGAGCTTATTCGCGAGTTCTACGAACCGCTGCTTGAGCGACGTTTCGACAATGCGGCGATGCGGACCCGCGATCTGGAGCAGTTGGAGCATATCGGTACTGGCTATCGATCGCGGCGCAGTTTCATAAGCGACCTGACGCTTGACCCGCCAGCATCAACATCCGACCTTGCTGGGCCGCCGTTTCTCGAAGAGGACTATTTGATTCTCAGCACGATTCATTCGGCGAAGGGGTGCGAGTGGGACGCGGTTCACATTCTTCATTGCGCCGATGGGATGATTCCATCCGACATGGCCGTCGGTGATGACGAGGGCATCGAAGAGGAACGACGACTATTGTATGTGGCGATGACGCGGGCGAAGGATCACTTGTACGCGTACTTCCCGTTACGCTATTATCACCGCCCGAACAGTTCGAGCGACGCCCATTCGTACGCGCAACTGTCGCGTTTCATTTCCAAAGATGTGCTGCCCACGTTTGAACAACGCACGATCGAAATTCCGCAAACGCACGACGACCCGGTTAAAATAAAGGCTTCGGTCGAGAGCGTTGACAATTATCTCAAGACACTCTGGCGCAATTGATGGCAACGAAAAGAACCAAAACGCCTAAATCATCGACGAACACCTACTGGTGCGGCAGAGACAATTCGCCAAATGTCGGTGCTTCTCATGAACGGGTCATCACCGCACTTCGTAAGAAAGACAAACGGATGCGGGGCATCATCGACGAATGCGGTCCATTCACATTGGTCCCGAAGCGCGGTTACTTCGCAGCACTCTGCCGGGCGATCGTCGGACAGCAGTTGGCGGTGGCGGCGGCTGCTACGATTTATGAACGATTCCGAACACTATTTGCCAATGGTCGGCCCAATCCCGATGAACTTCTGCGGGTTTCCAAAGCACGACTTCGGGGCGTCGGGCTGTCGAATCAAAAGACGGCGTACCTAATCGATCTAGCCACCCATTACACGAACCGCACGATTCCCCATCGCCGTTTGAAGAGCATGTCGGATGAAGAAGTGATTGCGACTCTGACGGAAGTCAAAGGCATCGGGGTATGGACGGCGCAAATGTTTCTGATTTTCGTGCTGGCCCGCCCGGATGTCTGGCCGACCGGTGATCTGGGTATCCGGCGGGCATTGGAGCGAACGTTCGCCGTTTCGCTCGACGCGAGCCTGGACGATCTGGAACAAGCGGGCGAACCCTGGCGCCCGTTTAGAAGCTATGCGGCATGGTATTTGTGGCGGAGCTTGGACGCTACACCTGTGAAATAGTGTGCGAGATCGAGGAAATGAGACACAAGATGGCACTCAATTCCCCGAATTGGGACGCGATCCGAAGTTGTGTAATCTTGCATGACCCGCCCCGACATCAAGCCCTACGAAGCTTGATTGACTGATTCTTTGAATTCATAACAAAACTTTTACGTTTGCCCCGGTTTACGATACTATTTTGCAGCTTAGACTATGGCCTGCAACTTGGAATCAAACGACTCTCGAATTGCCGGCAACGGATTGAGGTTGCCTGAAATTGTTTGGGATGAAAATTCGTCTCGGATCAGTACCCAAGTTGCATGGCTGATCGAGTGCAGTTTTCAAAGAAAAGCTCCACGGCATTTGGTCCGGTAAGTTGGTTTGAATGCTCAATTGCTCAAGTCCATTTGGGCGGTGCCAGGATCCATTATGAGCGACACAACAAAACAAGGAATTAAGATAGGTGCCGCAGCGTTGTTGTTGATAATCGCGGTGTTCGCTATTCGCGGATCGTTTAGCGATGAGCTCGTGGAAACTGTCAATACCCGCACATTCATGGACAAGGACTCGGGCGAGCTTTTCAAGATCGAGATCAAGCCGGGTGCCAAATATTTTCCTGCCGAGAACCCCAAGACTGGCGAAATGACGCTTTACCCAACCGAAGTCTGTTTCAAGAATGAATGCGGAGATGCAGGTGGTACGCGGGTCATTCTCAATTCGTTGCTGAAAAAACCAGGGCCGACGGTTTGTTCGAAATGTGGGGCATTTGTTTCGTCTCATTAATATTCTAGCGCATTTCCGGATTTTTCGGGGCAATTCGTAAGAAACAGAGTGTACGAGCTAGGATCTGTCGTTTTTCTATCCAAAAAGGGCTTTTTAGATCACGGGGTACTCCAATGGTCTTTGGGTCAGAGCGTTATGAACCAGGGCAATACAAGAACTCTTGGCGTTACCGCCCTGAAATCTGTATAATCTTTTTGGAACGTAATGTGTCCAAAAAGTCTACTTGACGGGATCAAAGACATGTATCGAAAGAGAGAAATCGCGTTCACGCTCGTAGAGTTGTTGGTGGTTGTTTCGATCATCGCGCTGCTGATTTCAATCTTGCTTCCCTCACTGCAACGGGCGCGCGACCAAGCCAAGCAGGTGAAGTGCCTCGCACATCAGAGCGGGTTGGCGAAGGCAGCGATTTCATACACGACCGAGGAAAATGATTGGATACCCGGTTCTCCAGGAACCTCAGGTTCTCAAATTCTCAGAAGGAACTGGGGAGCGGCGAATGTTGTCGACCTTCCGCGAAACGCAGTTCAGGCGTGGGATTGGATGGGCGCGTTGGCAGGCGTGCAAATGTCTATGAAGTTGCCAACCAATCGTGTCGAAAGATGGAAGAACTTGGTCGAGGGGTCCTTTGAATGCCCGTCCAACAGATTCAGTGCGCCTTCGTGGGAAGTCACTGATCCGGAGCAAACTTTCCCGAACCAAAAGCTGATCAGCTACAACATGATGCGAAACATGTTGTGGTGGCAAGACAAAGATGATGCGCCCTCATTCAGTGCCAATCCCGAAGTGAATTCTCATCGCACGATTTCCGACCTCTCACAACTTCCAACAGGCTATGCGCCTAAATTGACACGATTGGGGACACCTAGCGAAAAGGTGTTTATCTCTGATGGATCACGATTTACAAAGCTCGAGAATGAAAATAACCTCAATAGCAAGGTGATCCTCGACTACGATGCCAACTGGAAAGCCGACTTTGGCGGCGGATTCGCAGACGGCGGCCCGACCGTACAGTCAAAATATACGCGCTCATTCAGGCTCAACGAGCCATCAAAATTCTTCGCCTATCGACACAGAAAAGGTCGCAAGACCGGAGCGGCAACGCAGAGCAAGGGCGATAAGTCCAATGGCCTAGTAGTTTCGTATTGGGATGGCCATGGAGAATGGATGACTGCAGCCCAATCACGCCTCCCCGATCGATGGTGGCCAAAGGGCAGTAAGATTGGGTTTGGCGACGTCAATCAACGGACGGTAAGCGCCCTACTCGAAAGCGTCGGAAATAACCTTGGGGCCTACAAAGCACTCTTCGTCAACAATCAGTACACGATCCGGCGATGATTCAACGTGGCTTCAGGCCGAATAATCAGATCGAACGAATCAAAATCAGCCAGCGTACCAATCGGTGCGCTGGCTGATTTCTTTGTTTGATTGGTGATGCGGGTCATGGGCGAAAACACGAATAAGAGGCGGCAGATATTGATTGGTCACCATTGGGCTGGTGGTCTTGGCTGGGTTGTTTGGTGTTATTACGCTGATTCGCCACAACCATCAACTGAGTCAGCAATTGATCTGCGGGACGCGGATGAAGTCACTGTGCACCGAGGTTAAGTTCTATGCGGATGAAAATGGTCTTGCTGTTGTAGATGCCAGTGACTTTTTGATCGCAAAGGGTGAGATCGCAGTGGAATCGCTTACTTGCCCGATCAATGGAATGCCCTTTATCTTCGCCCCATTCAATTCGAGCTTGGGATCAATCCCTCCAAACGCCGTCGTTGCTTACGAACCAATCGAGAATCATCAAGGTCGGGGAGGAAACATCCTGTTCGGCGATGGACACCTATCGTTCCACCAGGTGGATTCCTATCGCAAAACCATCGCAACCCTAGCCACTCCGAAACATAAGCATTCAGCAAACACCAACGACGTTTCGTCAGGCGGCATGGATTCAAAAGGTTCGAAACAATCAGTCTGCGGGAGTAGCAAGTTCGCAATAATCGGATGACACACCCGATTGGCTGCAAAACGAAGAAAGGCGGCCAGGATCACCCTAACCGCCTTTGGCCGCTTGACTTGCGGATGAGAGGATTCGAACCTCCACTGGGTTGCCCCAACTGGCACCTGAAGCCAGCGCGTCTGCCAATTCCGCCACACCCGCGTTTGTTTTGAATCGCGTGCCAAAGCTTACTCTTGCCCGTCAAAGCGTCAAGGTAGCGAACCGATGTGGCTGAAGGCAGTCGATTCAGTGCACTCGAGTCAAACTCGCCGCAATCGGGCTGCTGCGCACCGCTCGGTTTTGACGACATTACACAGGCGTGATCAATTTCAGCCACGGTGAAGTTCTCGTCGATTTTGACCCCGTCAGGCCCGATCTTCGAGGAGTGTTACCATGCTTTGGGTCTTGACCGGTCAGTTGATTCCGCAATAATCAATTGCCCGATCATCATCCGACTCGCTAAGTTTCGGCGAAAGCGATAATTAACAGTCGCGATCGAATTCATTGCCCGCTCTTAATGCGTTGCATGGGAGGCTAATCCTTGCATTCACTTGAGATTAACGAACCCGGAACCCCCCAGCACGATTGTGAGTTGGATCGCGGGCGGCTAGCTGTTCAATATGGCCCGTCACCGATTCGATTCTCGCAGATTCGATTCTCGCAGATTCAAAAAATGCTGTGCCTGTTTGCTTTCTGCGTCAGTATTTCGGCGCTGACCGGTTGCGCGAGCCTATTCAATCCGTCCTTCCTGAGTTTGGTGACAACGCCGACGCCCGATTCAGCCGGTGTCGTCAATGACGTCACTCTGTCGAATGCCCCTGGCCACGTGCCAGTTTTCCTGATCAACAACACGCGCTTCGATACCGCACTGATTGATTACATGGAGAGCCTCGGAATCGATACGACCGACACTGACTTGCGGCCTCGCGTTCGTGTTCGGACAACGATCAACTATGTCAATGGCAACACGAACACGATCGAATTTCTTGACGGTTCGGATATTGTGCAGGGGACGGTTCTGACCGACGAAGGCATTCAAGAGAATCCGCTGGTCCCCAGGCAGTTGACGGAAAACTCGCTCACCAGCGTTGTCGCAGTGTGCAACGTTGGGACGGTTCAGCCCGACGCCAGCATCGAAGTATTCGTCCCGGTGTTCTTGAAGGTCATTGGATTTGAAAGCACCAACATTCTGTTTAACGTCCGCTCGCTGAACGAAACGATTCCGCCACGGTTTACGGTCTTGCAGCGCGATGAAGTGGATGACAACTTTAACGTAACGTTGCAGCGCAATTTCGACATTCGCGACGTGCCGGTGCCAGCCAGCAGTGTGCAGTGCGGAAGTGTCGTTGCGTTCATTCTTTCTGGAACGCTCAGGGTGCCCTTTGTTGTGGATGAGTTGGGACAAACTGCGCCCGGTTACCTTGACTTCGACGATGCGGCTCAGGCGTCCAATCCGGGCCGCTTCGAGTTTCAAACGGCAGTGCGATAGCGGGAATGCTTATGATGAAGCGATTGTTTTATTTCGGGTTGCCCGTGCTGATGTTCTTGGCGTCGACAATGGTCGGCTGCAATGCAGCACTGCTGCTAAACCCCTCATTCTTAAACCAGCAGACTGGCGAGGTCTTCCCATTGGTTCCTGGCGACCGCACCGGTTTCATCCTCGTGCGGGCGAACAACTCTTCGTCGGCGACGATCGAGTTTGTCATCACCGCCGAGAGGCGAATTCCGTCTGAGGACGACCCCTCTGGGTTCACCATTGAAGAGCAAACGTTTCGCGTCCTGACACAACCACAGCAAGCCGCCAATGATTTGGGCGTATTGATCGAGTGTCCCGTTTTCCGGCTTGGATTGGGTGAAGATCTCGACCGACCCGGTTCAGAACCTGGCTTATTTGTCGGAGCGACGGCAGTGGGTGCTGGCGGATTTGGTGTTCCGTCGAACGTCAACCCGCTCAACAGCGATACAGGAAACTTTGATTGCGGTGATACCGTGGTGTTTCAAGCGCGACAGGCACCGAATACTGCTGGAGGCGTTGTTGCCGCATCGTTCGTTCTTGATGATGAAGGTTTCAGCGGCGACATCATCGGTCTTGATACCTTCGGTAATGCCCGGGCACTGCTTGAAGAGCAGCGCCTCACCGGAGAATAACCAACTCCTTACTTGCGATGCCTTGAACTTATGATCAATTCCCAACGAAATAAACGACGCTCTATCTGGACGGCGATGATGATTGTCGGTACCTGTTTCGCCGGAACGTGCGAAGTTCGGGTGCGCGACGCTTTCGTATTTGGTACGCAGAACTTCGTTTTGAACACGCTGCTCAATCCGGCCAACTTCATTGTTACCGGCGACAACCTTGCCGGCGATAACGCCCCATAGCCAGTAACAACGTTGTCGACACTGGGCATGTACGCCCGTACGATGCGGTGATGGCCAGCTCATCCCAACCAACTTCAAAAGTCATCCTGATCACCGGCTGTAGCAGCGGTATAGGGTTCGCCACTGCCGACCTGCTCGCCCAATCCGGGCACACGGTTTACGCAACTGCCCGCCGCGAAGAATCGGTGGCCAAACTCAGCGATTGGTCAAATTCTTTCTCAGGGCGGGCCATCGCCGATCGATTGGACGTCACCGATCCTGCCACGATCCAGAATGTCGTCGGGCGCATCAAGAGTGAACAAAATCGAATTGATTGCGTGGTCAACAATGCTGGCTACGGTCAGGCCGGTCCGATTGAAGAAGTCTCGCTCGACGCTTGGAGGCGCCAATTCGAAACGAACGTATTCGGTGTGGCAGCCGTCAACCAACAAATCCTACCGATGATGCGTAATCAGAAGTTCGGAAGGGTTATCAACGTCTCCAGCGTCGTCGCCCATTTGTCGCTTCCGATGATGGGGCCTTACTGCGCGAGCAAACACGCTCTGGATGCGATGTCGGTGGCTCTTCGGGTTGAACTTGCCCCGTTCGGTGTTGATGTTGTGTTGATTGAACCGGGCCCGGTCGAAACCGAGTTTCGCCCCAATGTGGATGAGAATCTCGAATCAAGTGCGGAACAAGACGGTCCGTACACGCGCTTGGCGAAAGCGATGGATAAGTATTGGAATCGCAGCTTCGGTAAAACGGCAGCCAAACCGATTGCGGTGGCTCGAGCCATTCAGAAAGCTGTAGAAGCCAAACGTCCAAAAACGCGATACCGCATCACCGCACCGGCGAAGTTTGTCCCGCACCTCGTCTCTCACCTGTCCGACCGCTTGCTCGATCGAATCATCCATTGGCAACTCCGGCTAAAATAGTCTCTGCGAATCAGGACGCCCGAAGAATACACTTGTTATTGATCGTTTGAAATGCGGGCCTTCAACGAAGCTGCCATCGACTCTGCAGCCTCTGGAGTTAGAGCGGCGTCTTTCGATTGCGGGAACTCTCCTGACCTGTCTTTGCCAAGCCGGATCGCATCACGCATCAACTGTGCATCGCGTTTGAATCGGCGACACGCTCGACAATAAACGAGGTGCAACTTAACCGCACTTCGCTGAGAAAACGTCAACGAATCATCCATCGATCGCGAGATTAACCGCGCGTTGTCCTCACAACTGGCATTGAGTAGTTTGAAAAATTCAAACATCACGAAACCATTTCGATTCGAGGCAGCGCCGCAAACTTAGCCGCGCACGGTGGATTCTCGCCCACATGTTGGTCGATGTAATTCCCAATATCGTACAAACTTCTTCACTTTCGATGCCATCAATCTCGCGGAGGATGAACGTGGTCGCGAGCTTATCGGGCAGTGCCTCGATGCATGATGCCAAAGTCGCCTGAAACTCACGATCCTCCAAGAGCACCTGCGGATCTTGATTGCAGCTGGAAGACTTACCCAACCAGTGTCCACGCCGATCAAAATGCTCTTCGGTCACCGATTGCCCGGCGGGGCTCTCAGCCGCCTTGCGACGAGACTGCCTTCGGAAATGATCGATGACCTTGTGTTTGAGAATGCCCACCAACCAAGTGCGTTCAGCCGCCTCTCCGGTGAAACGATGCCGCGACTCATACGCACCGATCAAACATTCCTGCACCAAATCTTCCGCCACCTCGCGATTGCGCACCCGAAGAACCGCAAAGCCAAACAAAGCATCGCCATGAAGCTTTACCCATTGCGCAGGGTCGAGCGTACTATTCAAATCGTCTTGCGTTGCGGTTTTCATTACTGGCGTTGTCATCAAATCCATTAAACCAACCCGCTACGAAAAAATATAGTCGATTGGCGAATTCGGTTGTAAGGATTTTTTCGATCGGACGACCAAGCTTGCAAACAGAGTCAGTCGAAAGTGATCGGGAACGTCCCGCTTACTAAAGAGAGTTCGACGAATCCGCAAGCTTACCCTGGGAGGAGATTAAGATGAGAGAGAAATCCGCGCGCTTTTTGCCCGTGCTAGCCGCCTTATTCGCTGCGACAACCGCGAACACAAGTGCAAACGCCGACATTCTACAAGTCCAAATCGAAAACACGCAATCCACTGGGCAATTCTTCCTGACGCCTTTTTGGATCGCGGCGCACAATGGGCAGTTCGATTCTTACGATTCTGGAGCGATGGCTCCGTCTTTTCTGACACCGTTGGCTGAGGACGGTATCACCGGTGACATTAGCGATGCATTCTCGATGAGTCCGGCATCTGGAGGCGCGCAAGCCACCGTGGCGGCGGTCTCGGGCGTTGGTGACGCTCCCGTCTTCAGCCCTGGCGAATCGACAACTTTTGATCTGGATGTTTCAAACCCGTCGCAGAACCGCTACTTCAGTTACGCATCAATGATCGTACCCAGCAATGATTTGTTTGTTGCGAACGGAAACCCGACAGCCCACGAGGTCTTCGATAACAACGGTGACTTTGCCGGCCCGATGGTGATCGAAATCTTTGGACAAAACGTCAACGACAACGGCACGGAAGTCAACGATGCTTTTGGCGGAGCCGCGTTCTCAGCCAACGGCGGAAGTGCGACAAGTGAAGCCATCGCGATTCGAAGTTTGTTCAGCGACGCAGGGGATGCCGCCTATCTCGATAGTTTCATCGGTTCACAAACAGGAAACGGCGCGACCATTGGCAGCGGGTTCGGCCCCAGTGAATTGATCGCCCGCATCACTATCACACCTGAGCCGGCCAGCATCATGCTCCTCGGCCTCGGATGTGTCGTCGCCTTGCGTCGCCGCAAGAAAACCACTTAACGTTCTACTCCATTTGCCTTTTGATTGGTGGGGTGTGTTATTGGGGAGCGCGCGCTGTGGCGCGTGCTCCCTTTGACTTGCGTTGTCATGACATTGCGGCTTCTTCGATTGCGGAGTGTCTACCGCTCAAGAAGCTTGTCGATTGAAAACTGCTTTGGAGGTTGATTGCATGCGTGATCCTCTGGCGTGGCGAAACGCAGTTCGAGCTTTGCCGAATTTGGAAACGCCACCATCGAATGAATAGTGCCCTTTACCGCCGCCCCCTTCATGATGCTCCATGCGGCATCGGAATCGATCTTGTCATTCGGTGCGCCTAGTTTTTCTGAGATGCCTTTGTAGCGCTGGCATGAATCATCGGACTTTGCCCGAGCGCGATAGTGATTGGTGCACGCGATAAACTCCGGCGTCTTCTCTGAAACGTTGGCCGGGTAGCGAATAGTCACGCCGCTCGACTCACCGGTATGTCCGTCGTATTCAAATACGACCGCCGGCTTGTTGCCTTTGGAGGCGGCTGTTGCCACGAGAAAATTGTTCCCGCGAGCTGCCGTACTGGACAGCAGGATTTTTTCAGCCACCTGAATCGCGTTGGACGCATCGGTGGTTTCGATGATTTGCCGAAGGACCAGACTTCGGGGTCGGCGTCGCGACGTTGGCTGAGTAGGCGGCACATCCACATCGTGCATCGCCACAACAACACCGTGTTCGTTCATCGCTGTATACGCGCCGATGAGTCCCGGCCAAGCGATAGACACCCATCCGCTGGCATCTTCACCTGCTGCCTGTCGCACGATGATAAGGTGCAATTCCTTCAAGCCCGGAAGATCGAAGTAGTCGAGATTGCGACCGACCACGGTTCCACCGTCTGCCGTCATTTTGCCCCATGCTGCGAAGCTCGAACACCCACCGGGAATCCAATCGGCCAACGTGTTTAGCGCGATGAGGTCGGTTTCATCCATTTCCCGTCCAAGGCGTTTGAACGTCATCCCATCGTCGCCAACAGTTTCGCGTATGCCGGCTAACATTCCGGTAATTTCGGATTGCTCGGCATTGGTCAATTCGAAAGTCTTGAGCAAGCCCTGGCGCACGCCGCCTTCATATTGCTGCGGATCGTTAAAAAGCATCGGTCCGTCAAACAACATTCGCATGACTTCGACAATCTGGCGGCCAAAGAGTTTGCCCTGGGCGTGTCCTTGCTCGCGCGGCGATCCCCAAAGTCGCAAGACGCTGACACCCTGCTCCTGGCTGAGCGCGCCGGTACACGTCTGCGGAGCCTCTTTGACGACGGGAAACTCTGCCCGAACAGCAACCGCACCCATGAACAAAATTGTTGCGACGAGGACGAGCGGCGCGATGTTATTTCGACGGCGAAAGCGCGTTGTCGTTGATTTCATAAACTGAACTTTCCGTAGTATTGGTCGGCGGGGTATTTCCTGGCGTTCTTGACCATCTTGTCGCGCAGTGCATCTGACAAATCGATGTTCATGATTGTGGCGAATGAGAGCAGGTAGGCAAATACATCGGCGACCTCTTCGGTGACTTCCCCCATCTTGGCTGCGTCCTTCTTGAGTTCTCCAAGGGCGTCGGAATGGGTCCACTGAAAGTGTTCCATCAGTTCCGCCGCTTCGATCGCGATGCAGGCACTGAGGTTCTTGGCATCGTGGAATTGCTCCCAATTGCGCTCCGCGACGAACTCGCTCATCAGCGTTTTCATCTCCGATAATGTGGTTTGACTGTCGGCCATCACGACTCCCTTACGCACTCAAGCTGCCATCGATGTGTCGATTTTCGTAGCGATTCTGGCATAAACAGGGCGAAAACGCCAGAATCGGGAGAGTCGCCAGAGCGATTGAACCGATTGCTGTAATGGACAGTAGAAATTAGAGACTAGAATGACCAACAGGTGAATGAATATCTGCGACCAGTGAGACGATCATGAAAGCTGAAGAATCCACACGACCCGATGCTTCCGAAAATCGAAAGCGAACACCGAAAGACAGAGCAATTAAACTCTGGCGCGAATGGGTCAAACCGCTTGCGATCATCATCATCGTGTGTACGAGTTTTCGTTCGGCGATCGCGGATTGGAACGATGTCCCCACCGGGTCGATGAAACCGACGATCCTCGAAGGCGATCGCATTCTCGTGAATCGGCTCGCGTTTGGTTTGAAAGTACCTTACACAACATGGCATCTTCTTCGATGGTCCGAGCCAACACCCGGCGAAATCGTGGTTTGCTATTCACCCGCCAACGGTGATCGATTGGTCAAACGCGTCATTGGCGTTCCGGGTGATCGTATCGAGATGCGCAACAACGTTCTAACGATCAATGGGAAAATTCTTGAATACGATCGTCTTGATGAGGAACTTGTTAATCAAATCGAACCAGAGGAATTGCCCAGACACCGCTTTGCAGCCGAATCGTTGGGGGAACACAAGCATGCCACGATGGCCACGCTGAACGTTCGTGCCCCGCGTTCGTTTGAACCGATCGTCGTCCCTGATGGACAGTACTTTATGATGGGCGACAACCGCGACAACAGTGCCGACTCGCGATCATTTGGCTTCGTGGAGCGCAGTCAAATCCTCGGACGGTCGAGTCGAATCGCATTGTCGTTCGACCCGGACTGCTGGTATTGGCCGCGGTGGGACCGCACGCTGCGTAAACTTGAGTAAGCCTTTAGCCATCCGACTTGCGAAAACACGAGCCGCAGCGACGCTTTCCCGACTGAACAGCAGCCTCTTCGTTCTCATACTCGACGCGATTCTTAGCGCTGATCCGTTTGACGTGCGTACAGGTGGGCAAGTGAAAGACCTTTGAATTTTTGCTGGCGATGCGAACGGTCGACAGGGCATCCGATTCGGTTGACGTTGCCCCGTTACCCTTTGAATCACCGTTTTCGTGTTGAGCAGGCTCCGTTTCAGATGTCGTAACCAACATCGTCGGCGTCACCGATTTGGTTGGCGATAGATCCGGGGAACCGGCTTGCGTGTAAGCGGAGTAGATCAACGCGACAGCCAACCGCGTCCCTCGCCGCAACATTTCGACGGTGGCTTCCCCCATTTCGCCATCAAGTAATTCGTAGTATTCATCCTTGCGGTCGTTGAAAGCTGTCGCTTCCTTCATCCTCATCTTGTTCAGAATAGATCGATCGGCATCGCAATAATCATCGAGGTCATCGAGTGACGTCAGCATCGTGTTGAAAACCAACTGGAGCGCATTCTGCCCCAGCGGGTAGTTGAAGCGGCTAACATCGATTTCGCCCGTGTAGCGATGCTGGTAACGACGTATCAATTCCCAACCCGATCGTTGGGCGACGTCTTGATGGGCGAACATCTCGTCGCCCATTTCCATCTGCCCAAAATTGATGTTGCCTGACTCTTCACCGCGACTGTTGCGAGTCACGCGAAACGGATCGGCAGCATAGGTGCAAAACGCAATTAGGTGGCCTGCACGCAAAGCAATGTCGTCGCGCCTTCCGGATTTGAAAGCTTGGGTTAATTCTTTGGTCAGGTTCTCGATCGCCCAGGGAAGCTCGCCACCGCGTTTTATACTAAGATTGCGCATCAGTCGGCCAGCAGCCACTTGCTCGGTTGGGAACACGGTCGCGGCTACTATGCGCGACGACTGTTCAGTCGAGTCAGCCGCCGCATCCAGGTAAACGTAGAACCATTGCGCCCGACTCTTGAACTTCGGATCGCGTTGCCACAAGCCAGACGGTTCGACCGCTCGCTCAAGCAGCGCCTCCTGCATCGTTGCGAAGTAATCTGAGAGTGGTTCAGGAAGGGCTTCGACAGTCTTGGTGGCTACAATTCGCTGAGAGGCGAAACCCGATGCCAGGCTTGGCTGATCGGCAAGAAGCAACACGACCAAGCCAGCCAGCCCGCATGCGACGAACCGACGCGTCGAAATGTATCCAAGGTGATTTGCTCGCGACTTTGGGTTGGCGGGGTCATGAAGGTCCATTGGCAACTCTTCAATTCGTCGGCTGTGGCGTCAGATGTGTGCGTGCTCATATTCCCGATTGAATCATTGTATCGTCTAATTCCGGCTGGGTCACGTTGGGTGGGCTAGGGTGCCCAACTCGCCTGTAAGCGGCACAACAATCCAACAGCCACCACTCAATAAATTGCAATCTTCGGACCGATGAATACGATCAATGCAAGCGCAACCGGATGCGTTTGTACGTCCCCGATCGTGACGTTGATGTCAAGGCAGATGCCATGAAAAGCGGTTCTCTCGTCCCTCTGTTTATTACTTTCGCGGCGCTCTGCCTGATCGCAATCGGCTTGTCGCTTTGGTTGTACTATGGCGACAGTTTCAGGGCGTCACCACAAGGTGACAACGCTTTGATCGATTTGAAGCAGCAGTTCGACGAAGACAACACACGCAACGACGAAGTCGCAAGCCGGGTCGTCCAGTCCGGCGGAATCTTTGACCTCAGCATCGAACGGTTTCTGACGGGAATGAATCGCTATCCAAATTCACTAGACGAATTGAAGGAAGAACCCACGTACTTACTCGATGGGGAACGCTGGAGCGGGCCTTACATTAACAACCCCGATCTCTTGGTCGATCCGTGGGGGCAGCCATTTCAGTACATGGCCCCCGGGCTGCACAATCCGCTTGGTTATGATTTTTGGAGCAATGGGGCAGACGGTCTGACCGGAACGGCTGACGACGTTGGGAATTGGTAGAACGGAGCCACGGGCAATTCGCTAGCCCGGCTGCCTTGATCAGCCTGCACGAGCGCTGATTTTATTGATCAACAATTCTTCCATCACCAGATCGCGCCCATCTTCAATCCATTCCACATCGGCACTGGTAACGCGTTCGCCCGTCGTTGCAGACGGTAACGTATCACCATAGAACTGAAACGCAGCGATTGAGTTGTTGAACTGACGGTCCGGCGCAGACAAACGTTCGCGCTTCACGGTCACTGTCATGTGCGTTTCACCCTTAACAAGGTCGGGTTCGGTTTGGATTTCAACCGTCCGCCGAATCGTATTCAGACTCGACTCCCAAAGATCGTAGCCCGTCGCCACATCCTTACGCCACACCTCGAAGAAATGCTTCGACGTTTCTGGGTGCGTGGTCAGCACACCAGCCCGGCGATCTACGCGGTCGATCCGAAATCCCTGATCGCGGAGTACGTTTTCGCACGTCTCCAGCAATTCATTCAATTCGGATTGATCAGCGACTGCGAAGTCCTGCATCATCGGGTCGCCGTCGCGCTGAACCGGTGTGCAGCCGACGATGATTCCGATGCCACACATGGCAGTGAAACATGATATGTGTTTGAGCGTATTCATGGTCGCAATCTTAGAACGGGATGGGTTGCGGTCAAGAATGCATCTGCAAGTCTGCGTCTTGCCCAAGTGAAACACGAATCAGGGGCGGCGGGCTCCTAGGCGGTGAATCGTAATCGAACCGGTATCGCCCCACTCCATGCTTGCCGGCCCGAATCCCATGACGATCGGATCGCCATCCTTCGCCCAGCCCTCACGGGAAAGCACTTCATCGGCTTTCTGCAAACACTGGTGCGTTTCGCTGGGTTTGGTCACCGTGGCAGACGTCACCCCGTAATACAACGCCAACCGTCGGCGGATCGCGTCGCTCGGGGTCAGGGCCAAGATCGGTTGATCAACCCGATGCCGACTCAGAAGTCGAGCCAGAACGCCCTTTTCCGTCCAGATTGCGACCGCAACCGATTCCACATGCTCAGCCACCGTTTGGATGCTGTGGGCGACAGCGGCTGTCACACCCCGGCAAAATTCGTTGGCGGGTACTGCCCGACTCAAATGATCGCCATAACGATCGGCTTCTGCGGCGATTCGGTTCATGATTTGGACAGCCGCCACCGGATGCTTCCCCACGGCTGTTTCGGCTGACAGCATCACCGCATCTGCACCGTCGACGATGGCGTTGGCGACATCGCTGACCTCGGCCCGCGTGGGGATGGCTTCGGTGACCATCGTCTGTAGCATTTGCGTTGCGATGATCACCGGTGTGCCATAGCGACGACACCGTGCGCAAATTTCTTTTTGCACGCGTGGCACTTGCACGATATCCATCTCGACGCCGAGATCACCACGGGCGACCAGAATCGCATCCGAGGCCTCGATGATGTTGTCGATGTCTCGGACGGCTTGCGGCGTTTCAATTTTGGAGACAACGTGAATGTCCACGCATTCGGATCGGATCAGATCGCGCAATTGTCGAACATCGTCAGCCGTTCGGACGAACGAGATCGCCAAGTAGTCGAGGTCATTGGTGATCGCCCATTTCAGATCGCGTCGATCTTTGTCGGTGAGGGCATCGATCTTCAAATCGCTATCCGGCAAATTCACGCCCTTGCGACTGCGAACGATTCCGCCAACTTCGCACTTACAGACCAACCCCTCGTCGTTGGATTCGGTCACGACAAATCGGATCATTCCGTCGTCAACCAACACGCGATGACCGACTTTGATGTCACCCAGCACGTCTGGTTGATTGGTAGACACGCGCGTCGCATTACCGATGATGTCTTCGGTAACAATGCGCAGGGTGCTTCCCGATTCGATTTCCGCTTCATCGTTTTCAACGGGACCGAGGCGGATTTTGGGACCGCACAAGTCACCCATGATCGCGACGGCTAACTGATACCGATCGGAGATCGCGCGGACGCGCTCGACAACTTGCTTATGTTCCTCAAGCGTTCCGTGCGAAAAGTTAATTCGAACGACGTGAACGCCCGACAGCAGAAGCAATTCGAGGACATCCGGATGGGAAGAACCGGGGCCAAGCGTTGCCACCACTTTGGTCCCCAACCACGATATGTTCGTGGGCTGCTTTCTGACCAAAGGTGGGCTGCCACCTGAGGATTCTCGATTTGAATACGCCTTCATCGGGACTTTTCGATCCATCGGTCCGACTCCATGAGGCCACTTCGCATGCTCTCGACGACTGCGCCGTCTGCTCGTTGGCCACTGTTGTCCTCGATTCGATGGACGATCGCAAGCGGAATCGGTGGTGCAAATAGAATCGGTGGCGCAAGTCGGATCTTCGTATCACACCAAATCATTGACGATACGAACATCATCGCGCCGATATACATGATAGGAAATATGTTACCATCGATCAGATTGGGTTCTTCTTGGTTTTGGCATTCCGAGGTTTGCATTCGCGCGATTCATTGGCTACATATTGGTACCGAACACACTTTGAAACTGAAACGTTCGCCCTCCTGTCTTCGGTTCGAGTCTTCATGATTGAGGAAGTCCCACATCTAGTTGGTCATCTCAACGTTGATGCCCTGTGTGCAATGGCGCGAATAGCTTTGGTTCTCGTGCTGGCACTGCCGCTATCAGCCAGCGCCCAGCCCGCACCTTTGCAAACGCCCGCGCCGCTTGATGGTCAAATCGATTCACAACGGGCAATCATCCAGAATCTGGAGGATTCGCTGGATACCCGCATCGGCCAAGCCGTCGCGATGCTCTCGGTCAATTCCAAACAAGCCATCGACAACGCGATCAACCTGTTGAGTACGGGAAGCGAACCCTCGACTAAAATCGTCATGTGCCGCGCCATGGTGCTGTGGTCGCAAGATCAACCGGGGGCACCGGCAGAAGCCGTCTCGCCCAATGTGCGGCTTGTTGATCCGCTGTTGGCATTGTTGGATCACCCATCCGAGGAGGTCTTGGATTCAGCCTCGATCGCACTATCTCGTTTCAACAAGCCAAACGTCTTTGAATCGCTGCAGATCATCGCGAGTCAACAAGACGCCCCACTTTCAAAACGCCGCGCCGCCCTTTCGGCGCTCGCCCTTAATACAGATCGACGCGAGGTGGTCGCGATTCTTGTTCGCCTGCTGGACTCAACCGAAACCGATTTTCGCCCACAGGTACTCGCAGCATTGAGTGGCGTTGCGTCAGCCGGCGATGGATCAATCGATTCTTGGAAGGCGTGGTGGTCAAAGCAGGAATCGCTGAACGAATCACAGTGGCTACGCAATCAACTCGCCCTGAAGTCGCAGCGGCTGAGCGATCGCGAACGAGAACTTCGCAGCGTGCGGGAAGCGTCCCAGGCGAGCAATGCCGAACTTGCAAGTCGCCTGGGCGAAGCCCTTTCAGCGCAGTATCGCTTGACGGCTGCCGACGCCAAGAATGGTTTGATCCTGGGTTGGCTTGAAGATGCCACTGCTGCGACGCGCCTTGTCGCTGCCGGGTTGGTAGCCGAGCAGATTTCCGAAGGCAACCCGCCTGTTGACGAGGTCCGCCAGGCCTTGCGCAAATGCTACGATGACCCGTCACCGGCAGTCCGCAAATCATCGGTCGAAATCGTCGGCGCACTCAACGACCCTGAAGATGCAGCCCCGATGTTGGCCCACCTGGAAACCGAAATCGATTCGAGCGTTCGCGAGACGATATTGAGCATGCTTGGAAAACTGCGCAACCCGGTGGCCATCGTCCCCTTGCTCGACGAAATCACCAACGCCAATGCTCCCGAAGAGTGCGTCGCGGCAGCCGCTGAGTCTATCAGCACACTGGCGAATCGGAATATCCTTGATGCCAGTCATGTCGCGCGCAGCATCGAGCCGCTGCGCAAGCGATATGCCCTCGTAAATGGATCATCGAATCGGCTAAAGGTGTCGCTTTTGAAAGCGATGGCCGCCATCGGATCGCCCGAATTCACGCCGGAGTTTGAATCCAACTTGAGCGCCACCGACCCGGAACTGCTTTTGCAAGCCATTCGTGGGGTGGCGATCGTCGGTCATGATGGCCAGCTAAATCGAGTCAGCGAACTGACTTCGCACACCGACGCCCGCGTCCGTCAAAGGGCGATCGCCGCACTGGGCACCTTGGGAACACTCAAAGATCTCGACACCGTCGCCGCCCGATTGAACCCCAGCGTAGAAAAAGTGGATGGCCCGCGCCAGCAGGCGTGGCTGGCGTTTGAAACGATCAGCGCAAAATGCAAGGTCAGCGAACGCGTCGAAGTCGCAACCAAGCTCGAGGATTATCCAAATTTGTTGGCCGAGTACCTCGCCAAACTTGAAGCCGATCTGTCCAATGCCACGCCGCCACATCCCAAACTCTCTGAGATTCAAGGCCAGCTTGCCAAGACCTACGTCGGACTCAAGCGCAACGTCGAGGCGCTGCCCTATTGGCGAAAGTATTATGCAAGTGCTGCCGACCGTGATGAGAACGAGCGGATGGTCATTGCGTTTGAACTTTTGAAATGTTCATTGCGATGTGACAAGACAGAAGGATTGCAGGAACTCTTCGCGCTGCTTGCCACCGCACCTGCAAATAAGGTCGAATCAGTCCAGGAAGAAACGATCAAGTACCTCGTGGACCTTGGCAGCGCCAAACGATTTGACGAACTGCAGGCGTTTTCCAAACTTCTTCGCGATATGCCATTGGACCCGTACCCCAAGCTTCGGACCCATCTAGAATCGTCTGCGATCCCCAGCGCATCGACAAACGGCGTGCCGAACGACATCTCCAACAGCTAAGACACGTTCATCCATTTGATTCCCACCATGCTCGCAAAGAAGCGTCGCGAGTGTGCAATTGCGAATCGACAGCAACGCCGAATTCTCTTTGCGCACCGCTAATTCTGAGTCCGTTTTGACGAAGTCCGCCCCCTTATTGGATCAGCGCTTTTGAGACCTCGATTTACGGGGTTGGACCAACTGCCGTTCGCAATTTTCTCGGGCCATCGCGTTCCGATAAGTCTGCGTCTCCCAACATGAATCTTGCTATCAAGGCCCCTTCGGCGACTACCGATAGCGACCTTGGAACGTAATCAAAAGTCGTGCGGAACCATTCGCAAAGAGAGTCTTGATGAACAACGCACCAAACCGAATTTCGCAATGTGCCTCCGGGGACCAGATACCGAACAGCCCCAACGACCCGGCAACCCACGCCAAGAACATAGCTGGCTCGTTGTTGTCGGCTCGATCGGCATCGTCGAGGCGGCAACCGGATTCATTCGACGATCGAACGCACCTTAACGATTCTTTACAAATGCTCGGCGAGCAGCTTCGACGTTCGTATCTCGAATCTACGCGGGCGTTGGTAGCCGCCGTCGAGGCGCGCGATCCATACACCCATGATCATTCGCAGCGCGTCAGCCAACACGCCAAGACCATCGCGACCCGAATGAACCTCGGTCATCGTGAGATTTCGCGTATTGAGACGGCAGCGATTCTGCATGACATTGGAAAAATTGGAATACCCGACAACATCCTTCAGAAGACTGAACGCTTGCTTCCAGAAGAATTCGACGTGGTGCGTTGTCATCCAACCATCGGCGTGAAGATACTTGGGCACACGACGTACTTGCGTCGCGAGCTTCCCATTATTCTGCACCACCACGAGCGCTTTGACGGAAACGGATATCCCGATGGGTTGGCGGGTGAACAAATCCCCATCGGTGCGAGGGTTCTTGCCGCCGCTGACGCGTTGGACGCGATGCTGTCGCGCCGAGCCTATCGAAATGCACTGTCCATGTCAGAGGTTCGTCTGGAATTCAGCAAACACCGGGGAACTCAGTTCGACCCGGTGATCGTTGATGTGGTCCTAGAATGGTTGAGCGAAGAGGGTAGCAACCTCGAGATGCAACTGAGCCAACACGGGGCAAGCACGGCGAATTGCTAAGTTGTGGCCAGCACGCCATACCAGAATTCGTCAGCCAACCCCTTTGGAAACTTTCCGAACCCCACGCGAACGATCGGTATCCGACGAACGCGCTCCGGATGGCGTAAGCACTCAGCCAGGTACATTTCGGTCTCATGAATTGCGCGCAAGGCGGCCGTGCGACGTGGATCGATTGGCTTGCGCTCCCAAATCATCTGGCTTGTGCCTCGCTTAGGCTATGGATTCAAATGACCAAGCAGGCATCAAAATCATGATGCCCTTTTCTTTGATTTCTTAACGGCGACTCGCTTCTTCGCTGAATGATCAGGATCAGAAATCGTCCATCGGCCAGCCAACACACCCATCGCTCCGGCGGCCATGAATGCAATGGGCGTCGCCCTGAGAAAATCGCTCATCGGAACGCTCGCGAGATCGGCGTACCTGCCGCCAGAAGCATTTGCGGACACCGCCCATGAGTACCCGAGGACAGCTACAATCGGAACCGAAAGCAAACTCCAAAACGCTGTCCGGCAGGCGAACCACATTTTGGAAATCCAAACCCCCAGATAGAACGACGCGCACACCGCGAATATCACTTGGCCATGCTTGATGGATTGTGGCAATCGTCCTGACACCAAGACATTGAATGCAAACATCGCCACCAGACCCGTAACGATCGTGGTCTTGAGACCGGCAAAGCGCGCTTTAAGCGGTTGGCCCGCATCGGAAAACACTCCGAGACGCCGACTGACACCTGGACATTCCGTCGCCGACAGTTCCGCGAGTTGAACAGGGTGAATACCACCTGACCGTTGCCATTGACGAAGCGCCGAATCCGAATCTGCTGAACTCGACAGTTGAAAGTGTCGTGTAATCCAGCCGCTGATCACCATGCTCAAAAACAAAACCCCCGTCCAGATCAACGCCTCCCCTGCGAGCTGACCCGCAAGCAAACGCTCGGCGCCACGGTCGCCATTGGCCATCGTGATCAACAAATACGTCGCCGTTCCACCGCGGATCGAAGTTAGTGCAAGCCCCAGTGCAACCGCAAAAATTCCGACATCCGGAAGTCTTGAACCTGCTATCAGCGTAGCCAGTGACGCCGTAACAGCCGCCAATGCCAGCGCTTCTATGACCATCAATGCAGGGTTCTGGTGCGACAGCAAACTGACCGCGCCTTGGGGATCGGACGGAGCGACGGCCATCCAACCGACCGACAAGAAAAGCGACGCAGCCACCGCGAAAGCGGCTAGCAAGATCAACTTGTCTACCAGTCGCAGATGACGCCTGATGCTCATGTGTTCAACACTATGCATTGATTCGGATGATCCGTTGGTTTCGCCAGTCGATGAATCTGTGACCGGTCTTATTTGCCGTCACCTTTTTCGTTGGCTGGTTTCGAAGGCTTCCTGGATTTTGGGGTTCGTCGCGGAGCAGGCATCGTCTGCCTGGGAGCCTTCGCGATCTTGATGGATGCATTGTAACGAGATGGCGTCCGATTTTCGATTTTTTGTGCGGCGATCATCAATTCCAGGTCGGCTTGGCGATAGAGTTCGTACCCTTTTTCGAGTTCCGGCTCGGGTACAGGTCGCATCATCGTATCGCGGTATTTGGAACATTGGCCCAGTTTTGTGCGGATCGCATTGTGCAATGTTGCAATCGAAAGGTTCTTCGCCAATGGGCCAATCTGTGACATGTCAGCCCCGACCTCGAATTGTTGTTGTAGAAACGGTTTGCCATTCTTGCCGTCAGGCGTAGACACCAAGACGCCACCGGGCGGCATACTGTTGATCTTGAAGACGAGCTTGCACCACTTGGACAGCGGCCAACTTCGCGATTGAATCTGACCTCGGGCGTTCATATCGAGCGTGACGGGAACATCGGTCAGGTCAAATGTCATGCTGTTCTTGTCGTGATGGGCGACTTTGACGGTTCCAAATGACGCGGTGGCTTTGTCGGAATCCCAGTCGGTTTCGATCGTGTATTCCACCGGTTCTGCGCCAAATCGCGTCAGGATTAAATCGATCGCGACCGAAAGACTTTGGCCTAAGGGTTGAACACCGCGCTTGGTCCAGTTCAAATCGGGATTGTCGGCGAGCGTAGCTTTGTATTCGCTGCCGGCTTTGTGCCAATCGAGAACTTCGGCATCCTTCGACTTGGCCAGTTCCCGCAGCGCATCGGCATACTTGCCAATCACCGAATCAAACTGTGCGGCTTGCAATGCTTTGTGCTTGCTTTCTTGTGATGGTGGTGGCGTTAAGACCAACAACTTTGCGCCCGACGCCTTGACTTTGTCGATCATCGTCGACATTTCCTTCACATACGAATCAAGTCGAGCCTGGTTAAATGCCTGCCGCTCAGCCGAGTCCAGTCCGAAACTCAAAATCACCCAAGTCGGTTTCAATGGCAGGACTTCGGGTGCGAAGCGCTGATTTCCTTCAGCCGCATTGCTTCTGGATTTCGCGAGGCAATAGAATTCGAGCTTCAGGTCGGGGTAGCGCGTTCGCACGAATTGGCAGAACCATTCTGGCGCAAACGAGTGGCCGAACGAAACGTCGCCGAAGAGCACAACGCGGTCATTGTCAGTCAATAGAAACTCGGCTCTGCTTGTGGGGGCCCAACAGAATACCAGCGCCGCCACAGCCAACATCAGTCGAATCCTGAACTTCATACGCCTGAGCTTCATACGATTTTCTCCTAAGCTTACGCCTATTCTTTGGGTTCGTTTTCTTTTAAGAGTCGGGCCATTTCGGCGACGGCAGATCTCATGCCAACAAACATCGCCCGCGACACGATCGAGTGTCCGATGTTAAACTCGCTGAAACCTGCAACCGCCGCAATCGGCGCGACGTTTCGATAAGTCAAACCGTGGCCCGCATGGACTTCCAAACCGTGCGACTTTGCCGACCCGATCGAAGCCTTGAGTTTTCCGATGACTGCCTGCGCTTCTTGCGATGTTTTCGCGTGGGCATATCCACCCGTCCAGATTTCAATTGCATGAAACCCACATTCCGCCGATGCCGCAATCTGCGCGTTGTCGGGTTCAATAAATGCGCTGACCACGATTCCGCTTTGGGTCAACTTGTCCACTACTTTTTCGATCGCCTTGGCATGACGGACGACGTCAAGACCGCCTTCCGTTGTCAATTCCTCCCGCCGCTCCGGTACGATGGTGCATTGATCGGGCCTCAGTTCGCACGCGAGATCGACAATCTCTGGAGCGATCGCCATCTCCATGTTCAGCTTTGTGGCGACCGTTTCCTTCAACAACCGCGCGTCGCGATCGTTAATGTGTCGCCGATCTTCGCGCAGGTGAAACGTTATACACGCGGCACCGCCCAATTCGGCTTCGACCGCCGCCCAAACCGGGTCGGGCTCATCGGTCTTCCGCGCCTGCCGCACCGTCGCGACATGATCGATATTGACTCCCAAACTGGCCATCGCTTTTCCAGGCTCCCAAATCACTAAAAGTAACAGGCAGCATACCGCTTCGATCGAAATCGATACACAACCACATGTTCCGGCACATGTTCCGGTACATGTTTCGGCTATTCTTTCAACGCGCCGCCGCTGATGCAACACGGTGCCAAGACATGCTACCGGTCCAATGAATCTATGCGGATCGACGTTGCCGGGCGATCAAGTCTACCCAGCCACCAATCGGATGCAATTAGGATGCACGCAGGAAACAACCTTGCGTATTCGGACCCAAGATGCGTTCGCCTAATCACCGAAGCTCTTGATTGAACCTGATTGGCCAGATCGTTAATCTAATCAAGGTGGTGGTAGGTGTGTGTGTGCCGGGGTCAATCTAGTTCCATCCCAAACACCTGATCAACAAACACGACTTCAAATGATGGGGTCTGCTTGCTTCGATCGGGGTTGCCTTATTGCGCACTCTCCAATCAAACCGAATCGAATGAGTTTTCAAACGAGTGGAAGCACCGCTCGTTTTTTCTGATTGCCAATTCACACATGGCAAAACCGTCGATCCTTGGATCGAACCTGCAAAAACCGGAGGCATTACGTCCATGAGAATTCAACATCACGCCCTGTCCCTTGCCGTCGCCATGTTCGTCGCGTCAAGCACGCTGGCCCAGACGCCACCGGCAAAACCCGACAGCGCACTATTTACAACTCAGCTCTCGCGCATCAAAGCGGGATTGACCAATCGCCCGACGGCTGAGCTGCTATCAGTCGGCCCGATCGATAGCGTTGACATTACCTACGCCGATCTTGACGACATTGACGTTCTGATCGCCGAAGACGAAATCCGCGAACGCGACGGGTTGCCACCGCGTTTTGCAGTCCCGCAGCCAACCCTGATCGCCACCGACACGCATGGCACCTGGGAACAAATCGATCGCGACACGCGCCTCTGGCGTTTGCGCATCGCATCCCCGAAAGCTGCATCGATCAACCTTGGCTTCACACGATACGCGCTGCCCGATAGCGCACGTCTTTCCGTTTACTCCACCGACTTCAAGCATGTGTTGCGACCGTTCACGTCAAAAGACAATCAAGCACATGGCCAGCTTTGGACGCCCCCGGTGCTGTCTGACTCAATCGTGGTCGAACTAACCGTCGATGCCAAAGAAATCGAAAACGTCGATCTCGAACTCGGTTCGATCAATCCCGGTTATCGCGGATTCGGCGCAGACAACATTCCTGAAGTAGCCATCTCCCGTAGCGGCTCTTGTAACGTGGACGTGGTCTGCCCCGAGGGTGACGATTGGCCGCTCGAAATCGCTTCGGTCGCGGTCATCTCAACCGGCGGAAGCACGTTCTGCACGGGATTCATGGTCAACAACACCGCTGGTGACTTGACACCGTTTTTCATGACCGCCGACCACTGCGGAATTGGTGCGGGAAACGCGGCGTCCTTGGTGGCGATTTGGAACTATGAGAATTCAACCTGCCGCCCTCCCGGAAGCGGTGCAAGCGGCGGCGCAGGGGACGGCAGCCAGACACAATTCAACACGGGTTCAACGTTTCTCGCTGGCGGATCAACCAACGACTTTACGCTGGTCCAACTCAGCAGCGACCCGGACCCCACTTGGGAAGTTGGTTTTGCCGGCTGGGATAACTCAGGTGTAGACGCAACGCAGGCCATCGCGATCCACCATCCCGACACCGATGAAAAGCGCATCAGCTTTGAATACCAACCGACAACAGTCACGACATACCTTCAAAACCCAGTGCCAGGCAATGGTTCTCACGTACGCGTCGAAGACTGGGACGTTGGCACAACTGAACCGGGCTCGTCTGGTTCACCATTGTTTGACCAAGACCATCGCGTTATTGGCCAACTTCACGGCGGGTTTGCTTCGTGCAGTAGCCAAACGTCAGACTGGTATGGCCGCTTCAGCGAATCGTGGAGCGCCGGTCTAAGTACACACCTAGATCCCGGTAACACCGGCGCGTTAACCGTCGATTCTATCAGCGGCGCAGGGTTATCCGTGTCGCCAAGCGGAAGCGTCCTGCACATCGGGTTGGCCGGCGGACCATTTACGAATTCGAGCGTCGTGTACACACTTTCAAATCCCAGTCCCGATCCGGTTGATTATTCCGTTTCGTTAACTTCATCGTTTGGTGTGCTGCTCGACGGGCAGACCTCACCGCTAACCGGCACGCTAGCAGCCAGCGGTGGTACGACCAACGTCACCGTCACGCTCGGCGCAGCAGTCGACGCGTTGGCGGCTGGCGTTTATATCGAAGACATCATCTTTGAAGACGTCACCAATGTCCGCAGCACCATCGTGACGCATACCGTCGAAATCGGCCAAACACTGGTCTCGGTTACTCCCGAAGTCGAATTGGAAACCGGCGGTCCGCTCAATGGCCCCTTCACCGGTACGATCGATTACACCGTCACCAGCGAGCGGCCCACACCCGTCGATGTCGAAGTTAGCGCCGACGCAGCATGGATTTCGCTCAACGGCAGCGCAGGACCAGTGACGCTTAACCTCGGCGGTACCGGCGATTCCGACAATATGACCGTGGGGATTTCGTCCGCCGCCAACAGCTTGACTGCGGGCATTTACAACGGAACTGTTACGTTTACGAACCTCGCCGGCGGAGGCGGAAGCACGACCCGCGACGTTATGCTGGAAGTCGGTCGAGTCGTATACAGCGCGATCGACGTACCCCAATCCATCAACGACAACAGTACCATCACCAGCATCATCGGGGTGAAGGACGAATTCTGCATCGGTGATGTCAACGTCGATCTCGACATCAACCACACGTACATCGGAGACCTCATCGTTGAACTCACGTCACCGGGCGGCGTCGTGGTTCGGTTGCACGATCGTTCGGGCGGAACGACTGAGGGCATCGTCACGACGTATGATGAACAAGGCGGAACGCTTCCGGACGGCCCGGGTTCGCTGGGTGATTTCAACCTGACCAATGGTGCTGGCGATTGGACGCTAACCGTCAGCGACAATGCCGGTACCGACACTGGCTCGCTTAATGCGTGGTCGCTCCGGATCGTACCGATCGAGGGATCGTGCCCCGTACCTCAAGTCGTACACAGCTTTGACCTAAACAACGACCCGGGCTGGACGATGGATACAGGATGGGGGTTTGGCCAACCCACCGGCGGTGGCGGAAGCTCTGGTTCGCCAGATCCGACGAGCGGATACACCGGCAACAATGTGTACGGCTACAATTTGAACGGTGACTACACCAGTAATCTTTCACCGATTCGTTATCTCACGACGACGGCGATCGATATGACCGGCGTGAACAATTCACGGGTCAGCTTCCGCCGTTGGTTGGGTGTGGAGTCAGCGACCTATGACCATGCCCACATTCAAGTGTCAAACAATAACATCAACTGGCATACTGTCTGGACGCACATCGGCAGCTCAAACAATGACGGCGCGTGGCAGTTGGCCAGTTACGACATATCAGCCTACGCAGACAACGAAGCAACGGTGTACCTGCGCTGGGGCATGGGCCTGACGGACGGGTCAGTAACGTATTGCGGTTGGAACATCGACGACATTGAATTGCAAGGCGTGCTCCCGAATAACCCGGGCGACTTCGACAACGACGGCGATGTCGATGGTGCCGACTACTTCGAATTCAACAAATGCTTCACCGGACCAGAGAATGGCCCCGTCGGCCCAGAATGCAACACGTTCAAATTCGACCCGGACAGCGACATCGACCTGGTAGACTTCGCCGGATTCATCCAAGTGTTCACCGGTCCGTAAGTAGTAAACCGTAGTATCAAAGTAAACCCAAGCGGGGGTCTCATTCACGAGGCCCCCGCTTTTTATTTGTTAGGCAAAGCACAGGCGGCCACACCGCAATCCAACTTGCCGGACACTTGGCTGTTACAAGAATGAGTCCAGCTTCAACGACTCTTCTGACAGACTTTTGGCGCACCACATCCGAACTGCCTGAATCTAAGGGACAAATCGCGGGGAAGGTGCGCGCGGAGTTGGAATTATGCCCAATAAACAAATATCTGTTTGGTCCTTGTCCTTCTGGATATTCACGAGTTTGCTCTTGTTGGCTACGATTGCCATCCCCGGCGCGCTCACGTTGCACTGGAATATCATTCGCGCCCTGTTCAACATTCAATACGGAAAGACAGAAGTAGTCGGCCAAGTGTACAGCGGACCAATCAATGTTCCGCTCTCAAGTTTCAATCAATCCGCCGCAGAGAATTGGGCGGCCCAATCGGGCGATTCCATTGACGCATTTATGCTGTCTGTATCTTACCGCTGGGCTGAGCGGGACATCCCCAGCGGAGACTTCTGGCGTGGACACCCATTGATTGAATGGGGCGCAATTGCGGCTACCGAGGATGCTTATGATGCGGCGCATTACAATGTTCCCCCATCAAGAAGCAAATGCCCAAAGGCACTCGACATTATCCAAATCGCGCAGAGTGAGCATCCGGATAATGGGGCTCTTTGGCTGGCCGAAGCGGTCGTGCATTTTTCAAACGACGATGATGACAACGCCATCGCGGCACTCAACGTCGCGGCCGAAAAACCGAATTGGCGTTCTCGGGAGAACGCAGCCTATCAACACTTGAACGCACTCCTTCAACGCGAGGGACTGCCAGCTTTTGAATCGGCGTCAGAAAGCGAAGCCGCCACGAGATGTCAACAACGGTTAGGGCGTGGAGTAAGGGACGTTGAGCGATTGATGACCAAGGCTGTGCAGGATCTTGAGGACGATCGATTCGATTCGCTCTTGAATCTTCTCTACCGATTGCAGCAATGCCGTTGGGACGACATGACCTACCCCTGGCCAATAATTTCCCCACCCGATTCTGACGAGTTGCTAACAGCAATGACGTTGCGAATGAATCAGGAGACCCCATCGAATCAGAGGGAAACAGCAAATGACTGGCGAATGGTGGGGCGAAGAATCACCTACGATTTTGCAATTACGTTTGTGGGCGAAAACGCGGCGTTCGAATTGATGGAATTGCATCACATTCGAGAGTTGCGGCTGAGCCGATGGCGCGAGCGGAACTTGGGGAATCAAAACGGGTTCGAGAGATCGTGGATTGCCGCACGTGCTTGCGGAATATTCGCTCTCGTCCTGCTCGCCCTCTCCAATTCACTAGTTGCAATAGAAGTGCCTGACTTTCTTGCCAAGGACCGCGGTTTCATACGCACCTCACCCTCTCGTAAAGCATCCTTTTGGATAGTTGCATTGATCGCACTGGCTGTCAGTGCAATGTTGAGTTATCGAGCATGCGATATCACGCTCCGAACCTCCAGCCTTTCTGTCGAATTTCAAGAGCAGAATAGAAGACACATCAAGCTGCTCGCAGCCGGCCTCATGTCGGTTGTCATCATGTTGTTTGTGTCGCGGTGGTTTCTCAAGCCTGAGGACAAAAAGCCGCTCTTTGCAATTACAATCTTCGTATTCGTTTTGTACTTGGCGTTCGTTTGCATGGCGGCAAACGTTCGCAACGGATTGGTTGCTAAATACCTTAACTGCTACAGAGACGTGAATGCATACGCATTTGGCGAATTGGACGTATCAGACATAATTGCCGACCCATAGCAGATTCGACTCCGTTGAGCCGACCGACTCAGTGGGCGGCGCAAGATGCATTCAGCGTATTCAGCAGAACATTTGCAGCATTCTTAACCGCGCCGGTTTTGATCAGTGGCGAGATGGTTTGGGCGATGTCTTCGCGCATGTTCGCTCGAAGTTTGTCGTCTGACAGTAGCTCTAGCGCTTTTTGGGCGATGGGTTTGGTTGAGCGGTAGTATGGCATGAATTCTGGGACCATTTCTCTGCCGGCGATGATGTTGATTAGGGCTAGCTGCTTGGTGCTTATTAGCCAGCGGGCGACGAGGTGGTATCCCAGGCGACTTCCGTTGTACATCACGATCATCGGCGTATGGTAGTACGCCGTTTCGAGCGTTGACGTTCCGCTGGCTACTAGAGCCAAGTCGGCGGCTGACAGTATCTCACCGTTTTCTCCTTCGTGAAGCGTGTATGACAAGTCGCTGCCTGCCAGCGCATTCTCGATGATCGGACGCGTGCGTTCGTTGGCAACCGAGATGCAGAAGTGCGCGCGGGGGAATCGCTCGGTAATCACCTTGGCCACTTCGACCTGTCCGGGAAAAACTTCCTGCGTCACGTGAGCGCGGGAACCGGGAAGGATCGCGACGATCGGTGTTCCTTTTGATTTGATCGCAGCCAGCTTGCTTTGATCGACCGTTCGATTTTCCAAAACGTCAAACAGCGGATGCCCGACATAGTCGGCGTCTAGCCCGTAGTCGCGAAAGAACTTTTCTTCGAACGGGAGGATGACGGCCATCTTGTCGACGCGGGCACGCACGCGCTTCACGCGACTTTCAGCCCATGCCCAAACCTGCGGCGCGATGAAGTAGAACACGGGGATGCCCGCTGCTTTGGCGTGCTTGGCAACGGGCAGGTTCAATGTCGGTGAATCGATCACGAGGCAGAGGTCGATCGGTTGCTGCTGCATGCACCGTTTGCAATTGCGCAACACGGAAAGCGCTTTGGGAACGACTCTAATAATACCGCCAGCCATCGCAGCATGGGCGGTCATGTCGTCGATCGCCTCGCAGCCAGCCTCCCGCATCATCGGGCCAGCAACACCGATGAAACGGACGCCCGGGTCGGCGGCTTGGGTTGCCCGGATGAGATTGGCACCGTGCAGATCGGCGCTCTGCTCAGCCGCACTGACAAAAATCAGCCGCTCGCCATTCGATGATGCCAGCCCCTCACCCATTTGATTTGAAACCCGCTCGCAAAGTCCGCCTCCGTTTCAGCCGGTCGCAGCGGCTGATCTGTCGCAATCTAGCTATCGCCTCAATTTCCCGCAATTCGCTGAAGGTGATGGATTGCCCAATACAGATGAACCCCAGCCCTCAAGTATCGCAGGTTGACCCGCAAAACCCCCCTGCAAACTCAGGAAAACCCTGTTTTTCGATGTTGGGCCAGCATCGAGTAGCCGGTTTCCGCTGTGGCTGACTGTGTCTCGCTTCCCTTGATTCAACTGTGAAACCTGATAATCTTCGCGGTTCTGTGCCCATCTGGGCAAATTGGTAGTTCCGATCAAATTCTTGCGGAGGATGTTCCTTGGCGTCGGCATTGGTAAACGAATTGGTTGAATGTGGAATACACTTCGGCCACCGTGCGAGCCGCTGGAATCCAAAGATGAATCCTTACATCTTTGGTAAGCGCAACCTTATTCACATTATCGATTTACGCGAAACTGTGAAAGGGTTGTTGCGGGCGAAGAAGTTCATCGCACAAGTGGTGTCCGAAGGTGGTGATGTGTTGTTTGTTGGGACGAAAAGGCAGGCACGCGGTGGGGTCGAAGACCACGCCAAAAGTTGCGGCATGCCATACGTTACTGAGCGATGGCTCGGGGGTACGCTGACCAACTTCGGCACGGTTCGGTCCCGTTTGGGACGGCTTGAAGAACTCGAAGTCGAAGAAGAAAGCGGAGCCCTTCAGGAATACAGCAAGAAAGCGATCGCGACCCGCACGCGCGAACGGAAGAAGATTTTCCGTAACCTTTGCGGCATCCGCGAAATGAATCGCCTTCCCAAAGCGCTGGTAATCATCGACGTCAGTCGCGAGCACATCGCGGTGCGCGAAGCACGTAAGCTCGGCATCCCGACGGTCTGTTTGATCGATACCGATTCCGATCCGGACTATGCCGACATTCCGATTCCCGGTAATGACGACGCGATCCGTTCGATCGACGCCGTGTTGAAACATCTGGCCAGCGCGGTCGAGTTGGGCAAGAAGTCGCGCCCGGTCAAATCCGAATCCAAAGACGATTCAGCCGGACCGAAGCGCCGCTCGAAGCGAGTGACGGCCCGCGCCAAAGGTGAGGCCACTGAGGGCGGCAGTTCTGGAAGCGATAATGCCGAAGCAGACAAAGCGGCAGGGGCGGCTGGTCTGAAAGAAGCAGCCGGTCCTTCGGATATTGCTGGACTTCCCGAATCTGGCGCTGCACCGGACGCGTCCAACTAGCACCGGTTGCGATCATCGCTTGCCATGTGCTCGTATTGCTGGTGGCAGATGATTGCTTGAATCTAGAATTGTAGACCGATTCCGACTGCCTTCGGGCGGCTGGGCGCAGACTCCTTAAGTTCAAGGGCAACACGCCCTTTGCCTATCGGTCTAGCATAAACGCAGTAAACCTCGGCGAGTTTGGTGACGCCGATTGCAAGGAGAACAGTAGTCATGGCAGAACTCAGCGCCTCCCAGGTGATGGCCCTACGCAAGAAAACCGGGCTGCCCATGATGGAGTGCAAGCAAGCCCTCACCGCCAGTGCCGGAGACGAAACGGCGGCGATCGAGTGGCTGAAAGAAAAACACAAAGGCAAGATGGAAACGCGTTCGGATCGCGAGACAGGTGAAGGCCGCATCGGTGTATACATTTCCGACGACGGAGCCACCGGTGGCATCTGCGAGGTGCGCTGCGAAACTGCACCTGTTGGCAAGAATGAAATGTTTATCAATCTCGCCAACTCGTTGGCCGAGTACATCGCAAAAGGTTCAGAGGATTCTCCAAGCGCCGAATCGGTCCATGCCGCCAATGAAGCTGCGATGACTGATGTGTATGGCAAATTGCGCGAGACGATGAACATCGGTGTTTGCCGCAAGCTTACCGGTGATGCCCTCGCTGCTTATGTCCACCACGACGGCAAGAGCGCCGCAATCATCGCGATGGCTGGCAAGCCGACCAACGAGGAAGTCGGTAAGCACACCGCGATGCACGCGACCTTCCACAAACCGGCTGCGGTCAATCGCAAAGGTGTTTCGGCTGACAAGCTCAAAGAGATTCGCGATGCAGCCGTCGCCGAAGCCAAAGCATCCGGTAAGCCCGAAGGTGTGATCGACAAGATCGCCGACGGTAAGGTCGAGTCGTTTTGCTCCGAGATTGTGATGCTCGAACAAGAGCACGCCCGCAGCGACGTCTATGGCAAAAAGAAAGTCAAAGACGTCCTCAAAGAACACGGCGTCACCGACGTCACCGACATGGTCCTCGTTGTCGTTGGGGCCTAATCAACGTGAAGTAACCTTCAGGAGCCGAAAGGCTCCTTTTTTTTGGCTGGACCGAATCACCTTAGTGCGATCCACAAACCGGACGAATTCATGGCCAAACTCAAATACAAACGCGTGGTACTCAAGATCAGTGGTGAAGGACTGCGGCGCGACAACGGTTTCGGAATTGATGCCGACGAACTCAAACGCGTCGGATCGGAAATCAAATCCGTCCACGACCTTGGCGGCGAGGTGGCCGTCGTGGTGGGCGGGGGCAACATCGTTCGCGGGTCGCAAATCGCCGTTCACGCCCAAATCGAAGAAGCCACCGGCCATTACATGGGCATGCTCGCGACCATCATCAACGCCCTGGCGATTCAGGACACGCTGGAGTCGATCGGTGTCCCGACGCGGGTGCAGAGCGCCGTCAACGTCGATCGCGTGTGCGAAAAGTTCATCCGCCGGCGGGCGATGCGCCACCTTGAGAAAGGTCGCGTCGTCATCTTCGCAGCCGGGACGGGCAACCCGTTTGTCACGACCGATACTGGTGCGGCACTTCGGGCTTCTGAAATCAACGCCGACGCCGTCCTCAAAGCCACCAAGGTGGACGGTGTTTATGACAGCGATCCGGTCAAGAATCCGGAGGCCAAGCGATATGAGCACCTTTCGTACAACGAAGTGATCAATTCGCGGTTGGAAGTCATGGATGTTTCGGCGATTGACCTGTGCCAGCGCAACAACATTCCGATTATCGTCTTCAACTTGCGAACGCCCAATGGGATGTGCGATGTTGTTTGCGGAAAATCGATTGGTACACTGATCGACTCGAACGCTTGATTGCAAGTCAGCCGCTTTACGATGGAAAGAATAGGATATGAGCCAATACGAAAGAACCTGTAACGATCAGATGAGCAAGGTCATCGATTATCTAAGAGATGAACTTCGCGGTGTACGCACCGGCCGAGCGACCCCGGGGTTGGTCGAACATGTGCGCATCGATGTCGCGTCGTACGGCAGCACGATGGAATTGCGTGAGTTGGCCAGCATCACCGCGCCGGAACCTGCGACGCTCGTGGTCAAACCGTTCGACCCGACCACCATCAAAGATATCGAAAAGGGCATTCAAACGTCGAACCTGGGAATCACCCCGGCATCGGATGGCAAGATGATTCGCCTGCCGATTCCGCCGCTGTCGGGCGAGCGTCGCAAACAACTGACGGGCCAGGTTAAGAGCATGGGAGAGGAACAAAAAATTGCCCTGCGAAACGTCCGCCGCGACGTCATCAAAAAAATCGACGCCGACAAGAAGGCGTCAACCATCTCCGAAGACGAAGCCGATAGCGGCAAGGACGCTATCCAAAAACTCATCAAGAAGAACGAACAAGAAATCGACAATATGATCGCAGCCAAGAATAAAGAGATCGACGAAATCTAAGTAGATGTTCAACAGTTAGGGTGTCCCGCCCTTCAGGGTGGGGGACTGACAGATGGGAATTTAAGTAGAGAAGAACGATTCATCACCAAGCGCGCGTGTGGCGGAATTGGCAGACGCGCAGGATTTAGGATCCTGTGGGGTAACCCGTCCCGGTTCGACTCCGGGCTCGCGCAATCGTTTGAACCCTCAATACATCATCAGATCACAAGCGGGCGACCAGCATCAGCGACCAAAAAGCCCTATTTCTCTGCAATACAATACAGATGTTTGCGACCACGAAGAAACAACTCGTTCCCCGCTATGGCTGGCGACGTATCGAATCGGTCGTCAAGTTCATTGGTGGCTAACACTTTGAATTCCGGCCCGTGCTTTAGAACTTCGGTGATACCGTCACGTCCGACGATGTAGACGCGGCCATCCGCGCCGACTGGAGACGCGTAGACACCCTTGATCTTGTCGAGCCGCTGTTTTTCAAAATGGGGCTGGCCAGTGTCGGGGTCGTAACACGAGAGCATGCCGGTGTTCTTTTGAATGAAGTAAAGCATGTCGCCATAAAGCAGCGGCGAAGGAACGTAGGGCGTGCCACCGCCGAGCGTCCAACTGACACGCGGCGTACCGGTCAGGTCGCCTGTCGCACCAACGTAGTCGATGGCCACGAGCGCGGGTTCGCGGTGACCACTCATCGTGATGATCTTACCTTTGTATTCGACCGGACACGGCACGCAGTTTGACCCGAGTCCGCTGCACTCCCATCGGACATTTCCGTTTGTCAGTTGATACGCGCGAATGCGATTTGACCCGGGGACAATAGCAAGTTGCGTGTCGCCATCGCGGACGATAAGCGGTGTGGCCCATGAAGTGGCTTCGTCGCGATCCTTGCGCCAACGTTCATTTCCGCTTTTGGCATCAAGGGCAACGATGAACGAATCGCCTTCGTGGTCCCAGGTAATCACCAGCGTATCGTCAACGAGCGCGGGCGAGGTGCCTTCACCGAAACCGTTGCGGGTGGACATGTCGCCGAGGTCTTTTTGCCAGACAACGTTGCCCTTCATGTCGAGACAATACAAACCGCGCGATCCGAAGTAGGCATAGATGTGCTTTCCGTCGGTAACGGGTGATGCCGGTGCAAGGCTGCCATCTCCGTGGTTGCCTTCATGCGGAACCAACTCGCAGACGGTGCGATCCCAAACCGTTTTTCCGGTACTTCGATCAAGGGCCATCACGCTAAATTTGTATTCTTCCGAAGGAGCCGCTCGACGTCCGCGTCCCCTGCCACGTCCGCGACCACGTCCACCGCGACGCTCTTCTGGCGGAGCATCACCCTGCCCTGCGCGGCGACCTTCTCCATCGGGGCTATCCGGAGTCGCCTTTTGCTCAGCCGCATCGTCCTCAGATTCATCTGCCTTGGTTGATTTATCTTCGGATTGTTTACCCGTAGGAATCGCCGTCTGAACGATGACCAGATTGTCCCAAACGAGCGGAACCGAAAGCCCATCGCCAGGAAGCTCGACTTTCCAACGAACGTTCTTAGATTCACTCCACTCAATGGGCGGCTTGCCATGAGCAGCCACACCGTTGAAGTCCGGCCCGCGCCATTGTCGCCACTCGTTAGCCGCCGAGTCCTCAGCACCAAACGCACAACGCGAAAGCAAACAACCAAGAAGCAAAACCGTGTGAAGTCGAACGCTCATCGCAAATCCCTCAGTGTCAGTATGTGGCAAGTGAACAGTAACGCGCTGCAACACTATCCAAATAATCAGCCCGATTCAACCGACCGGCAAATCTGATAAGGAAGCGCATGCTAAACCTAAGTGCGGCATAACGAAACACTTGTAGACGCGCAGGAACCTTGTATCCATATAGTAACTGTTGCCGGAACGCCTCAGCATTGGCGTACTCCAACCGAATTACTCGCTTCAAATCCGTTGTTCAGCATTCACGAATCGCCTCTCAGTCGGGATAATATCGCCACCCCTCGCGCGGTGAATACCGATGCGATGTTCCTCGCGTCCCGACGTACCAACTCACAAAAAAGCCACCATGTTGCTTGTTTGGACCATATTTGAAATGCTCTTGAATGCTTGAAAAACAGAAAGTGTATCCAGATAAATCAGGCGGAGCATTTCCGTCGCGTATCAAGCATTGATCCAGGTGATTGACGATCCGCTTAGCCTCGTGAGTGATCATGCAGTATTTGATTCCGAGTACAAACTGATGGGGGATAATGAGAACTGCAACAATCACAAGTGCGATCAATGAAACCTTTGGCAGACGTATCAAAAGCAAGAAACAGGCGACGAAGTTTCCGACGACAGCCAGAAAAAGTAGTAGAACCATGTTCACTTCGCCGACTGTTTCATAGGCGAGAAGCGCAAAGAAGATATCGAGTGGGACCAATATCGCCGCAAGGATCGCAACCCGGCGGCGCCAACGAAGCCAATCGGCGCGTTTTGAAGTCGATCCAAATGTTGAGGAATCTAGTGCGTTGAATTGGCGACCGCATTCAGGACAGCGTTCACCTGGAAGATTGTCCAAAACGTAGAAACAACCTAGACAAAACTTTGTTGGCTCGCGAGTTCCCAATTCTTTGCCCTACAGGCCGCGGATGTGCCTAGCCTAAAAACTGTAAACCATTATATGGCAATGCATTACACAACAACATCAGAATAGACCGCTTGACATTTTCGTGGTGTGAACTATATTGACTGCGATAGGGGTTTGTAAATGGGTATCTCTTTTTGGGGGATGGGACTGATGAAGAATCGATTCACTAAGAAGGTGGCGGCTGGTTTGGCTGTGGCTTCCTTTCCTTTGTTTTCGCACACAACCTGCTCGCTGGACACGCCTTCGGGGCTTTACATTTTGACGGCGCCGTTCTTTCGCGATTTTGATATTGAGTTCGACGACGACGAGATCGAAATCGAATTCGGTGACGACAAAATTGAAATCGAATTTGACGACTAAATCAGACTCGCCGAATGGGCGATTGGAATCAATTGAATCTATCACAGCGAACAGCGCGATTGCTCGCACTGTTCGCTGTTTTCATTCTTGAACGTACTCTCTTGATTGGTCGTAGCTAGCCGGCTAACCCGTGGAGGATCTGGCAGCCTTCGACCAACTTCGCATCGGGGACGGCGTAGCTGATTCTAAAGTGCGTGTCGTTCTTGCTGAACGCGTAGCCGGGAACGACCAGCACATTTTTCTTGATCGCCGCTTCTACAAACTCGCCACCCGTTTTGAAATTGCTCGGCGGTTTGCAATATAGGAAGAACCCACCACCCGGTCGAGCGCACTCGAAGCGTTCGCTCATGATCTTCAAACTGACGTCGCGCTTGATGCGGTAGTCGGCGATCACTTGTGACATGTCTTCATCGAGCGCTGTGATGCATGCCCGTTGAAACGGTTGCGGTGCGCAGACAAACGTGTACTGCTGCACCTTGGCCATCTGCGAAATGATTGCTTCCGGACCGGCTGCGAATCCCATCCGCCAACCGGTCATGCCATAACTCTTACCGAACCCGCGCAAAAGAATCGTGCGCTCCGGCGCGTAGCTCACAGGACTGGCTGGCTTTGAATCGAAACTCAACAGATTGTAAATCTCATCGCTGATGATGAGCAGGTCTTTGCGGCGGGCGAGTTCACAAATGGCTTTGACGTTTTCGTCGGAGTAGATCACCCCGGTCGGATTGCTCGGCGAGTTGAGCAGAATGGCTTTCGATCTTGGGGTCAGAGCCCGTTCAACCAAGTCGGCTGTCATTTCAAAACCGGGCGCCGTATCAACCGGCACAGCCTTCCCGCCGGATAGTTCGACGTGCATCGGATAAGACACGAAGTATGGGTCGGGGATGAGCACTTCGTCACCGGGATTGCAGATCGCGGTCATCGCGAGATTCAAACCGCCCGACACACCGCACGTCGCAAGGACGGCTGGGTTCCAGTCAAACTCTTTGGCCAGCGCTACCTTGATCTTGTCGCGCAGTTCGACCAAACCATGGGTCACGGTGTAACCGTTTTGATCGGCGTCAATCGCAGCGTGGGCAGCCACTTTGGTCGCATCAGGTACGGGGAAGTCGGGCTGCCCCATGGAGAAATCGATCGGATTGTCCATCGTCGCAGCCAAGTCGAAAATCCGCCGAATCCCCGACGTGGAAATACTTGCGATGCGGTCTGCAACAAACGAATCGATTGCTTTCATTCGAACATCTCCCGATAGCACAGCCCGGTCGGGCATGACCGGGTCTATCATGAAAAACACCGCCCCGATCAATCGATCGAGGCGGCAGTTGTAGTCTGAATTAAGCTGGAATTAAAGAGGGACCGATTCAGTGAATCAGCAGCTACTTCTTAACTTCCTTGGTGGCTGCTGTTGCTTCATCTTCTTCCTTCTTGGCCCCCTTCTTTTCCTTACCGCCGACGACCACCTTGCGATGGGCAACTTTCGGCAGGCCAACGGGCTTTTGGGTTTCGTCCCATCGATCCTCTTCCTTGAGAACTTCGATCCGTTCATTTCGGCGCAAGACATTGCGATGACGCGACAGGCTTGCGCTGGTCTTCAATGATTTGTCCAAGGACATTTGATGAGACTCCTAAAATCCGGCATCGACTTTTTAGTCAGTGCCAGTACTTCACTTAGCCAATAACCCAGTATTTCACTTAGGCAACAACACTTACCAAGATTCTTTTGTCAGCGTCGCCAGGTAACCTTCCAGCTTATACCGGCCGCCGACTTTCGGATACGTTTTGCCAATCGCCCTGATTCGCTTTAAGAACCGACCCGCAAGATCTCTCTGCGTATCGTTCTTCAGGTCAAAGCCCTTTGTCGCGACCAACGTGATCGGCTTATTCGACTTCGCGATGACCTCTGCTTCAATGCCCTGCCCATCTAAAAACGCTTGGGCCTTTTTGGCATCTGCCAGAGCATCACTTCTAAAACTCTGAACAACCACATAAGTCAAACCCTTGACCCAGGTGGTTTGATGATTCGCAACTGCTGAATTCTCGGGCAACGATGACGGCGGTTGCGCCATCAGAGTTACCGGAAGATCACGGCGCGATTCGCTGCGACTCGTGCGGTGTTTCGATTCATTCGACTTCGCCGAATCGTCCGACCGCCCAGCCAATTTGCTACCTGCTGGCTGCGAATTACCGCGTCGCTTCGTCGTGCCGGAATTTCGCGAGTTGGAAGCACGATCCTTGCCCGCGACACGTCTTGTTCCGGCAACGCTACCTCTTGCGGCTTGGTCAGTCTTTGCCGTTGAAACCGGAGACTTACCAATGCCAGCGAACAAATCCTTAACCGGCTGACCCTTTCGGGCAGTGGCGATTTCGTCATCGACCACACCCTGAATACTCTCGCGAGCCTGAGCCTGCCCCTTGGCGACGCCTTGGCGATCACCGACCCACTGACCCATGAGGAATACACCAATCGTCCCCACCAAGAGTACAGCCAGCACAACCCCAGACACGCGACTGGTCAGAATCACATGAAGGCGTCCCCGGTCGATCATGACCGACGAGCCAGCAGCAACCCTGTCGGGCGACTTCTCCACCTTCTCGCCCTGGCCATCACGATTAATCGTCTTGGCCAGGTTCGCCAGTGTGGCGCGAAATGCCGATGCCGACTCCGCAATGGGAGACCGCTTCGACGTGACACGCTCCGGTTCTGGTTTTTCACCCTGTCCCTTGTTGTACAACTCAAACAACGCGGGGCCTGTTTTCGATTTGGGCATCGGTCCGCCTCCTTGCGTAACCACACCGTCGGACATCCATGAGGTTGCAAGTTAGCGAAAATGACCAAAAAAGCAAGCAAGAACGAGGTGGCTTGGTCGGCAGTTCCAGAGGCCTCAAGAGCCCCTTAGCACCACTGAAAATAGCGATGCGCCACTTTACAATGCAGATACGCGATGCAACTTAGAGCTGTTTCCAACATGAGAGCGACGTGCCCAGCCAGTCAGCAGGGGCCGATCAGCCGAGCCCAGTCATCCGGCTCAGTCGCCCGAGCATTCATGCTCGCCGACCTGCGTCGCCACATGGTCGTAAACCGTCGCGAGAAACCCAATGAAGGGGAAACCCGTCTTTGGAAATGGCGGTGGGCCCAGCGTTCCCAGAACGTCATCGGTCGAAATCGACTTGGTGCGGGCCAACTCCGCGAGATCGTCCTGGTCAGCCCAGAAATCCAAGGCTGATGCCGGCAAATCAGCCGGAGCGGATGATTCGACCTCCATCTGTTGCGTGTCCACGGTTTGCGACCCCAGTCCTCTGATGCGATAGCCTACTTGGCTTCGTTGGCTTTTTCCTTGCGGATGTTGGTCAAAATATCTTCCTGAATGTTAGCAGGCACCGGACGATAAGTCAGGAATTCCATGCTGAACGTCGCCTGCCCCTGACTCATCGAGCGCAGGTCGGTCGAATATCCGAACATGCTCGACAGCGGAACCTCAGCCGTAATGATGGCCATCTGCGGTTTCACTTCGGTACCGACAATATAACCCCGTCGCGATGAAACATCGCCAGACACACTTCCCTGGAAGTCGTTGGGCGTTTCGATTTCGACCTTCATGATCGGCTCGAGCAGTACCGGTTTGGCTTTCATGAACGTTTCGCGGAAGGCGTCACGGGCACAGACCTGAAACGCCATGTCCGATGAGTCTACTGCGTGCGAACTTCCGTCCTGGAGCAGCATCTTCACCTTGACGATCTCAAAGCCAGCCAGCGGGCCTTTGGCTCGGGCCATCTGGAAGCCCTTGTCCACCGAAGGAATGTATTCGGTAGGAATGCGGCCGCCCGTCACCTTGTTCTCAAACAGGTAATCTTCCGTCTCGGTGTCGTCCAGCGGAATGAGTTGACCGACGATGTGTGCAAATTGACCGGAACCACCCGTCTGCTTTTTGTGCTTGTAGTTGAAGTCAACAGTCTTGGTCGGCGCTTCGCGATAACTAACCTTCGGACGGTCCACATCGAGCGTGCAACCATATTCGCGTTTGACGCGCTCGACGTACACTTCCAAGTGAAGCTCACCCATCCCGGAAATAACCGTATCGCCGCTTTCTTCATCGAACCGCACGTGGAACGTGGGATCTTCTTTGAGAAAACGGTTGAGTGCTTTCGACATCTTGTCTCGATCGGCATTCTTCGCGGGACGAATCGCCAGCGAGATCACTGGTTCGGCTGCGTGGATGCTTTCCAACGAAACGTTGACACTACTGTCGCAAAAGGTGTCGCCCGATGCGCTGTCCACACCCATCACTGCCACAATATCGCCCGTATGGGCTTCTTCCAAATCCTCACGATCATCCGCGTGCATGCGCAAAATGCGTCCAATGCGCTCAGTCTTTCCTGAGCGAGTGTTGAGGTACTTACTGCCTTTTTTGAGCGAGCCCTGGTACACGCGAGTATAGGTCACCTGTCCGAACTGTTCGTCGACGATCTTGAAACCCATCGCAATCAGCGGGCCATCTGGGTCAGCCGTCACAGCGATTTCGGCACCTTCGTTTTGATTGTCTGCCGCGTAGGCAACACGATCGAGCGGGCTTGGCAGGTAACGACTCACGGCATCAAGCAACGGCTGAACGCCCTTGTTGCGATACGCGGTACCCAAAAGCACGGGTACGATTTCGCGCGACAATGTCGCACGACGAAGCGCATCGTGAATCATCTCCGGAGTCGGTTCCTTATCTTCGAGCATCAACTCCATCAGTTCATCGTCATAAAGACTTAGCGCGTCGAGCATACCGCTGCGAGCGCGGTCGGCTTCTTCCTTGTGGTCGGCGGGTATGTCACTGCGAACTACGGTTTCACCGTTGGCGCCATCGAACGTCATCATCTTCATGTCGATCAAGTCGATGATCGCTTCAAAGGTGTCGCCAGCACCGACGGGTAGTTGCAGCGGAACGGCTACCAACCCAAGTTTCGACTCGAGTTCAGACACGACCTGAGCAGGGTCGGCACCAACGCGGTCCATCTTATTGATGAACGCGATTCGCGGAACACGGTAGCGCTTCATCTGTCGGTCTACAGTGATTGACTGCGACTGCACACCACCGACCGCACAAAGCACCAGAACCGCACCGTCAAGCACGCGCAGGGATCGTTCAACTTCGATCGTGAAGTCAACGTGGCCGGGAGTGTCAATAATGTTGACTTGCTTACCGCCCCAATGCACCGTGGTCGCGGCTGACGTAATGGTGATACCGCGCTCCTTCTCGAGTTCCATGTGATCCATGGTGGCGCCGCCATCCTTACCTTTGACTTCCTGGATGCGGTGAATCTTTCCCGCATAAAAGAGAATCCGTTCGGTGAGGGTGGTTTTCCCTGAGTCGATGTGAGCACTGACCCCGATGTTGCGAATGTTGCTTAAACGATCCATGACTGCTTCTGCCTGTAGTAACCCAAAACACCTAGTCTACGTTACGCCGTAAACCGCCTAGTTAGTCTATTGTCGCCAAGGCGACGAAATCCAAGCGATCGTGCCATTTCACAAGCAAACGGCATATCGCCAACTTAAACCTTGTACACGAAGCGGTATGAAGCTCAGAATCGGCAATCTGCCGACGTCAGCTTCAATGAGTGAGTTTTTGGGAATACACCCCTCCCGCTGGTAGGCGGCGAACTGTATCAAACCACCGTTGAAAAGCAACATTGCGGGGCACTATTTTTTGATTTGACAATAACTTAACGACGATGGACGGACATGAATCGGAGGGGTCAAAACGCATCCTGAAAACGTCTGAAAGGGAAAAATCCCGGATTCACCGTCGGCATCAGATAAATGCATTCTTATCGGTAATCTGGGGATTATCGGACAACGTCAGCGGATCGCCAATTCCCGAGCACTAGCGGATCGCCAATTCCCAAGCGCTAGCGGATCGCCAGTTCACAATCGCTTGTGAGGTGCTCGCCCAACGGAGAATTGTAGGTCAGCGCCAAAACATATCTTGCCCCCTCAGGACGGGCTCCGGCTGGAAATTCCAGAGGCACTTCGTACATCCCGGTGATGACATTCCAATAGCGTTCCTGATCTTCTGAAGTCAGCAGATCAATATGCCACGGCTCGCAGATACGCCGACCTTTGTCGAAACCAGAGGCGGCTTCATGTGCGAAAAGCTCAACCCGGACCGATCCGGCAATTTTGACTGGATCGCCATAGGCATCTAAGGGTTGAAAAATCAGTTCGATGCCATCGGGCAGGTCGTCGTCATCAAAGCTGCGAAACCCGGTAAACGCCTCGACAATCCTGAACTGCTGTGGCATAAGTAGTTCAACCATGCTGCGTGTGTCGTCGTCCTCCAGATCGACGCGGCGAGACGTGCAGGCGGCATCTGCGATGCAAAGCAATATCGCGACGATTAAACACAAACTGTGACGGAGCAATCGCATCAATCTGGCACCTTTAAGCAGCAAGAATTGGCCGAAGCTTTCCTGGGTACGCGAAGTGTATCTTGCGTTCTGCGCTCGTGTCAACCGTCGATTCGATCGCGCCTGCTCGGTTCGCAGCGCGAATACCCTGTGCCTGTTGGAAATGATCGCACTTCTGTCCGTTGCCGGGTGCCAATCCTCATCACGATCCTCCGCGTTCGATGATGGCCAAATCCACGTTGGTGTTCACTATTCGGCGCGGGTTGCTCGACTATGCTCACCAGAGCGCAACCTTGACCTCGTCAAACGCGATTTTGCAAACATCAAGAAAATGAAGATTGACGTGGTTCTAATCGAAGACATCAACACCGACGATCTTGATGGTGTTCTCGAATATGCAGCGGAGAATGAATTGAAACTCATCGTACCGGATCGGGAAGCCATCAATCGGGTGCGCGGTTTGGCGTTGGCATCCCAACAGTCGGTCCGCCTTCCCAAGTCACCGTCGATCGTCGGGTACTTTCTGGGCCATGTCGTTGACCACCCGTCTTATGTGCATGCGCAAAAAGAAGCCAATCGAATTCGCACATCGCATTCAAATGCGAAGACGTTTGTGCGCATGGATTCATCGATGATTTCGACGCAGCGGGTCAAGGCGTTTGATCATGTGATCGCCCATTCGCCACATGGATCGCAAGATGACCCACCCTCGCAAGCGGCGGGCGCTTTTCAGACGATTCGATTTGGCGGAAACGGTGCCAACGATGACTCCACAATTCGTGCGTGGCTGCTCGCGTACCATCGCGGACTTGCCAAGGGCCAGGCGGCTGGCCTGATGATCGAAGGCTTTCGATCTCTTCCTGGTGATGGAGTCGGTTTCGTAAGCCGGAACGCACCTCTGTCGCCAGAGCGCATCACCATGGTGCAGCGCATCGCGAATCGGGCGAAGCGATGGCAAAAAGTACTGACCGGTTTAAAACCCGTTAATCTTGTGCCATTGGAAGAATCGCTCAAGTCGGTTGAAGTGGCGATGCTGGCCAACGGACCGCGCCGATGTGTGCTGATCACCAATCCTTCGACGAGCGATTTTGCTCGGGGGGACGTTTCACTGCCCGTCGAACTGAACGCGGCGCCAGTCGTACGAGCGGTGGTGGTGCCCGCCGAATCGGAAACCGTTTTGGGTGATGTGATACGGGCTCGAAGCGATCGACTCGTCATTCCCGTCAAACTTGCGCCGGGCGATGCGGCGCTGTACGAACTGTTCTGACTCGTCTTGGCACATGAAGGGCGTATTATCGGACGGCGCATCCGGGATGCGTGGCATCGCAAATTGACCAATGGATCGGAATCGAATAGTCGATTCTATTCAGAACAGCTTTGACATTAGGCAAAACACAAAACAATTGTTTCAAAGGAAAGCAGCGAATGGCCAGATCGAACATTCTCATCACCGGCGGTTCGGGTTTCATTGGTTCGCACTTAGCCACCCGCTTTGTCGAACTGGGCCATAGTGTCCGGGTCTTCGACAACTTCTCGACCGGCAAGCGCGAAAACCTCGCCCACCTTGAGGGCAAGGTAGAAGTATTCGAAGGCGATCTGATTCATCTCGAAGAATGTGAGCGGGCCTGCCACGGTATCGATTTTGTGTTTCATGTTGCCGCGCTTCCCAGCGTTCCCGTTTCCGTCGAAAGACCGCTCGACACGCATCACAGCAACATCACCGGCACCATCAACCTGTTGATGGCCGCCCTAAGCAACAAGTGCAGGCGCGTGATCTATTCGGGCAGCAGTTCCTGCTATGGCGAAATTGAAGTATCGCCCAAGCATGAAGGACTATGCCCCGAACCGATCAGCCCCTATGCCGTCCAGAAGCTCGCCAGCGAATACTACATGAGCGTCTTTTATCACTGCTACGGTCTGGAGACGTTGACCACGCGATACTTCAACGTGTTCGGTCCTCGGCAGGATCCCAAGAGTCAATACGCCGCCGTGGTACCCGCATTCGTAACTTCAATCCTGAACGACGAGCAGCCGATCATTTACGGCGATGGCAAGCAGAGTCGCGACTTCACCTACATTGAAAATATTCTCCACGCATACATGCTCGCGATCGATGTCGAGAAGACTTCCGGCCAAACCATTAACGTGGCGTGTGGAAACAGCATCGATCTGCTGGGCATCGTTGACAAGATCAACAAGTGCCTTGGCAAAAACATTCAACCGAAGTTTGACGCACCAAGGGCTGGCGACGTTCGACACTCGACGGCTGACATCTCTGCGGCAAAAAAAGTTCTGGGATATGAACCGGTGGTATCGTTCGAAGAAGGCCTCAAACACACGATCGATTTCTTCGCGGGGCAGATGAAATAAGTACCGCCCGCAAACTAGGGGCAAACCCATTCCGCAACATCAGCAAGGCGATCAACCGTTTTTTGGTGATCGAGCAAATCGGCTTGAAGCGTTTTGACGAGTTGTTCGCGTTCATTGTTTTGCGCGTTGAATCTGCGAATCAAACCTTGCAACTCGGTATGAGTGCCAAATGATGGCACTTTGGAAAGAACCTTCCTTACGGCAGGATAACCAACCAGGAAATCTTCGTGGTCGTCACGCATCAACGGCAGGCATCCCGCAGCGATCGCCTCCAGGCTATGCCCGATGGCAGCAGCGTCGATGTAAGCAAACACAGCACAATTCGCTTGCTGTAATCGTTTCGCCCGCCCGATTTCCGCCGGGATATCCCCACGCGAAAATGACCCAACCGATTCGTACGAATGCCATTGGCGACCATACAGATCAACGGATACTCCGGATGCGCCCATCGCTTCAACTGCCGCCCGCGTCACAATCGTCTTGGGAATTCGAGCGGCTACCATACTGAGAAATTGCTTTCGCAGATCGTCATCGTTGAGCTTGATCCCCGTCGAGCGTTCCGCCTTCTTGAGCAAATCGGGAATGTTCATGGATTTCTTGCGATCGGCGGCTTGGGCGACCAGCCGCTGCATTTCATTCCACAGTTTCTCGTGGCTTTCCAATCCGATTTGCACTGCTTTCGGACTTAGGTTTTCGGCATCTGCGATCACCACAACTGACTCGCCGCGCGCTTTCGATTCGGCGGGATTGCAAAACAGAATGTGATCTACGCCTTTTTCGATCAGTCGAATGCGTTCAGCCCGTCCGCCCTGCGCAATCAACTGTTTCTGCACTTCGCCCGATGCCGCAACCAGATAAGACAGTTCACCAATACCATCAAACGCAACGGGCGGGATTCTCGAATCATCAAGAAACCAACTCACCACCGGAACATTGCCCGGCAAATATTCGGAAAGACGGCTTGGCGGTCCATTGATTATTAAGACAAAATCCACAGGAGCGCTTGCAACAGCATGTAGTCTTGAAACCAAGGAGCAGCTTTGCGGATGGTCCGGCACACTTATCGAAACGGTCCAGCCCAAAACGTCAGCCGCCCGTTTGACTCGACGGGCGTGATCAATCGCACCGCCCACCGCATCTACTGAAACAACCGCCACATGCAGTTTGCCTGCAGGCGTTCGCTCTCTTGCTCTGATGCTTTCCTTTAGTGCGTCGGCAAGTTTTTGATGACAGTTAGCCGCAAGATGGCAGGCGCGGTGTATCGCATCAGTCCGTGATTTGAATCGCGCCGTGTCAAATTCTGGAAGCGTTATGAGCTGCGACGGAAAATCATATCCCGGATGCTCGTTGATAAATTCTGGTAGCGTTTTTTCGACGTTGCCATCGAGCAGAATCAATCGACCATCCGCGATCTGCTTTGAAAGATCGATCACGCAAAGCGCAGCCGCCAGCCGTTCGGTGCTTTCCTCGCAGACAAAAACCGCGCAATGACGCTGCACCCGCTTTAGCAAACGCATGCATTCGTAGCCCGTACCGATGGACGGAATGGCCACATTCACGCCTTGATCGACGAAGTTGGCCAACACTGCCGGCGCACTGACCGACGGCATTGAAGACCCGCCCATCCAACCGATCTGTTCTTCACTGTTCGACAGAATGACGACGGGTGAACCGTCGCGCCCGGTAGCGCACTGAAACGAATCCGACAATTCAACAACCGTCAACCGATCAGCCAATCGCGCTTGCCGCTGGCGAAGTGCAGAAATGTTTTGTTTGAAAACGGGTGATGACTGCGAAATGCGTTCGAGTTGCAACATGCAGATACGTTCTTGAGTGCCAGGGTTGGCCATCTCGACAATGGCTATTCAATTACCGAACAGGTTTATTGAGAGGTCGTGCTGACGCGCATGTACGCCATGGCCACAAGGAACACGATCCATCCGGAATAGACAACGATGCTTGCGATCAGCGGCCAACGCGACATCGCCGGAGCGTCGCCTGCCGGTGTATCGGGGTTGTCCCAATCAATGCGCGGTGCCTGTTCTACGGACTCTGACGCTTCAACTTGCGCTTGCTCTTGATCCATTGTTGCGATGGGTCCTCTCGTTCGTGTAGCTGGCAGCTTGACTCAACATGGGTGCTTAACGGTCAGGTCCATCGAATCGCACTAACCCTTCAAGCGATATTCGACCGGAACCACGACGTTCTCGCTACCGGTTACATTGGTTTCCAACTTCAAAACCGAAGTCACGTTCTCGGGCGGTGCCTTGTCACCACTCCATCGCAATTCGACAAACCGAACTCTTGGGTGGTCGGGCGACGGTTCCAAGACCATGACCTCGAAACCGGGATTGTCACATGAAGCGCTTCGGATTTCCAGTTTTGAAACGATATCCGATTGCAGCCGAATGCGCCTTGCCTGATTCATCGTCGCCGCATCAAAGACTGCGGCTTGGGGTTGCACGCGGCACCTCGGCAAAACGTCTACAAATACAGGGATTTCCACGATGGGCATGTCTGGATGATCCGTTCGTACGTGAACCGTCGTCGCCAATGGCCCGTCGGGTGCACTATCGTTGAGCTTCAGCGTGATGTCGATGTCGCCTGGTTTTTGACCGGTCGCTTGCGAGGCATCGAGGTATTTGCCGCCATCGATCGATAGGACTTCAAATGCCTTCTCGGCCGTGGGTCGCAAGGTAACCGGTGCGAATATCCTTCCCCTGGACGTGCGGTGGGTGGATTCGATCAAGGTTGGCCGGACTTCGATCGGACCGACCAACGATCCCTTCGACCCTACCCGTATGGATTGCGACTTCCCGCTGACGGTTCCCTTGAATTCCAATTCGGTGTCAACCGCGCCGAGTTCCACCGCTTCTGCTACGGAAAACGTTACGCCGATTCCCTCGACGCCATCGTCATTGACGATCGACTCCATCGCGTACTCAAGTATGTTTCCGGGAACTTCAATTTCCAAACTCTCAAGTTTTGATCCTTCAACCGTTGGAAAGACCGAGTATGAACCGAGAGTGTCACCTGGCCGCACATCGACGAGGGGGATAAACGGGGCTGGAAGAACCTGAAAACTGGCGAGTACATTGGACCTGACGATCAATTCGGTGATCGGGAATTCCGGATCATTGGTGAAAACGGTGACCAGTTTGCGCTGCTGGCCCTGCCGATCGTCGGTGCTGAAGAACACGGTGATTTCCTGCTGTTCATTGGGCGGTACGATGCGCTGCGATTCTTCAAGTTGTAGGACTGTACATCCACACGTTGACGCCAAGTTTTCAATCACCAAATCTTCGTCACCGCGATTCTCAATAAACACTCTGCCAGCGATGCGCTCGTGTTGATGCACGTCGCCCAAGTCAATGACTTTGTTTTCAAAGTAAGCTTGCGGTCCCGTTTGGATGCTGCGCACTTCGTCGTGGGAATGTTTGAAACCTTGCCCAAACGTTGGCAATGCGGAAATCCCGACAATCGCTGCCTTCAACACGCAGATTTGAGAATACGAAAGATTCATTTGATCACCGTTTAGTGCTACCACTACTTGACCGAATACCTGTCACCATTGGATGAAGGATTCTATCGCAGTTTCGATTCAAGCGAAGTTGCGTTGATTCATCCACACCCATCGATCAAGTCTCAATGCCCGACTGCATTCGAGAAGCGCGAAGCCCGGCGTCTATCCGCACATGACGGTCACTGCCTGAATCCTAAAGATCGGCCACGATCAACACGCCATAACATTTTATACATAAGCCAGTTACAAACACAGAACGTTTCTCGCCGATCCTATCGTCGGCAACATTGCAAGCCGATATCCAAGGTGGCTAGGCGCAGATAGAAATTTCTGACCGCCTTCATGCTTCTTTTGGATTCGATTACCCGGGTGTAACCAACTTGAAACAAGACGCGACTCATCAACCACCGCATCAAAGCGTGCAACGCCGGATTCAATTTGCGATGTTCGTCGCATTCGCGTTGCCGCTGTTCGTGATATGCGCGATCCACACGTGGCTGGTCTTCGACCGTGAGTCGAAGAGCGCAAACGACGGGTTGATGGCGCGGGCTGACACCGGTACGTCGCTACTTGAACCATCCGGACCGAACCACACGTTTGAAAACATTACCGACCTGTTTGTCGCACTCGAGAGCCAGGACGGTGCCGCGATCGAGTCCATTCGCGCGTGGTCCACAACCTTCATGAGAACGTCCGACGCGATTGGGGTCGCACTGCTAAACGCACATGGCAGCGTCATATACAAATGGCCAACAGAACTTGGAATCGATTTCGCGCATCCGGACATCAACGCCGAATCCGTACCGAATGTGTATTCACTGGAATCATCTCCATCAGCAAGCGCATTGCCCGACGTCGCAATCAGCATGACCCTCACGCCCGTTGATCGTGGCCCCGAACTTGCACCGATCGCATACGTCTGCGTCGCATTCGCTTCGCCCAACGTGGTGGCGACCACGGTTAAACAAATCGTTCCGTTGTTTCTGTTGCTGTCGTTGAGCGCAGTTATCACGATAACCGTCATTCAGCGAAGCATCACCAGTAACGTATCCGCACCGTTAAGATCAATCGCACTCCAAGCAAGTGTTCTCAATCCTGCCGGACGAATAGAACTTGAACAATATGCATCGCTTGAACTCGAACAAATCGCCCGCTCATTTGGTACGCTCAAAAATGAACTCCACGATTCGCAGCGTCAGACCGTGGCGCTGGAGCGGCGGGCTGAGTCCAATGCCGCCGAAGAAACCAAGAAAATCCAGCGACTCCTGACCCGAGCTCGCAAGGATGCTGAACACGATTCACTGACGGGTCTAACCAATCGGCGATTCATAGAGGAGCGTTTGGAGCCTATTTTTCAAGAGCAGATTAGCCAGCATGTCAACGTGGTCATCGCGATGTTTGACGTGGATAACTTCAAACCGCTCAATGACACCGAGGGCCATGCCGCCGGCGATCAAATCCTGCGATTCTTTGGCGAACTGCTTCGCGGGTCGCTGCGCGCTGACGACGTCGGAGTGCGATACGGAGGTGATGAATTCGCGGCTGTCTTGATGGGTATTACCGACGAGCAGGCCCACGACATTTGCAACCGTATCGTCAAAATGTTTAACCGCCAGATGTCGCTGATGGGCATTAAGACGAAAGTCACCCTCAGTTCGGGGTTTGCTTCACGATCGGCAACCGGTGCACATTCGGCAAAAGAATTGCTCGCCCAAGCCGACGCAGCGCTTTATGAAGCCAAGCGAAATGGCAAAGGACGAGTGGCTGAATATAAAATGTGATAGCACTTGCGCGGTCTAAGAACGACGTCCGCTGGCAAGATGTGGCTTGCGACGTCCGACGATGAGACGGTCACCTTCAACGCGCCGTTTGCGAAACCCCAGAAGGTGAAAAATCTCCAGTGCGTACCATTTGGCCCTTGATTGATTGATCACCAGATTGTCCTTCATCGTCGGGTGGCGACTCACACCCGGGAGCCAATGCACCAATGCATCCAGGCGCATTCGCCGAAGCACGCTCGACACCCTTAGCCAACCAACCTTGACCTCGCGCCCTATAAAGAATCCGTCATTGCCAAGTCCCTGATAAAACGGAAGAAGGATAAATCCGTCTTCCGGACAACGGATGGGACCATTGTTGTCGTGGGCGAGGACTTCGCCCGCGCGAACGGCTTGAAAGTTTCGATAACCGGGTTTCATTTGGAACCCGTCGCCTTCGACGATCGGGTGACGGTAGCGCACTTCCACGACGGGCGGAAGTTCACGCGACGACTCGGCTAGGATTGCCCTAGCTTTTGCGACTTCGGGGGCGTCCTCCTCACGAATCATCTGCGCTGACAACAATGCCAACCAGACAATCGCCTCAATAAAATCAATCGAGCGCGGGTCGTCGTGCCGGCCGCCTTCTACCCCAACGGTGACATGCCCCAGCGAATTCACATAATCCAGCACAACCCCATCAATGTGTTCTTCCAAACCCAGAATCAACGGTGCGCTTAATCCAGCCGCAAACCGCCGATTCGGTAAGGTGTCGCCAAAGAGCGCAAACGGTGAACCGTCGGCAGACATGGTGTGCATGTCGAGCACAAACACTTCATCATTGGCTTCGTCAAAAACCTTATGCAACGTTGAGAGCAGGTCGATTTGCTCGCGATCTTCGGCGGATTGCGGTGATGCGGCGTGAGTTCCATTGAGACGGGTTATTCGGTCGGCTAACCAGATGCGATTAAAATCGACATCGACATGGCGCACCCCCTGCTTGAGCGCCTCGATGTTTCCAATGACGCCAACCATTCGACCGCGAATCGGAATCCGTCGCTCGCTTAACGTATCCAACACGCGCCGAGCCGCATGGATGCCGGCCGGCTCGTTGCCATGAACACCACCAAGACACACGAGTGTCGGTCCTTGTCGTCCTTGATCGTAGACGCCAATCAATCTTTGGTTTGTTGCCCCCACCGGGCTATTGTCGCGAATCATCTTCGTTTTGGTCTAATCAGAGAGTTCCTTCACAAACAGCTCAGCCGCCACTTCGAGGAAGTCGTGATCCGAGACGATACCGACGAGTTTGCCTTCTTTCACCACTGGCAGGCATGAGACTTTTTTCTCAAGCATCATGCGGATGGCTTCAAGCGTTTCCGTTTCCGGTGAGACGGTGATCGGGTCACGCTTCATCACCGTGCTGACCGCGACGGATTGCGAGTCTGCGTTCTTGGGTTCATTACCGATGAGACGAAGTATTTGACGGTACGTCACCAGTCCGACAAGTTGGTGCTGGCTGTCTTCGACGGGAACATGGCGGACATCTTGCCAGACCATCATGTTGGCAACGAGGTCCACCGAATCATCCTCGTTGACCGTGAACAAATCGGTGGTCATGTATTGTTCAACACGACGATAACCGCGCTTGACCGAATCCGATCGATCCAGGCTGGCGAGTGGCCAGGTGTGGACGGGATCGCCCTGCCACTGTCGATCGAGCGCGGTGCGGGTGACCGATCCCAAACGGACAGCCGCCGTCGCCTCGCCTTTCATTTTTGCGAGCGATTGAATCAACCACTGTGAACCGGTTCTACCAGTGCTGAGGCGTCCTTCGATTACGGTGAGGTATCGCTTGATATCGCGCGAATCAATCTTGGCCGACTTCAAACCCTGATGGGCGAGCGGAAGCAACTGATTGGTCAGCACTTCTTGCGCGGGAACCGGTTGCTCCTGACCAATCCAGTTAAATTGGGCGTGCATTCCCAAACGGGCGGCGGCTAAGAAGTTCGACTTGGCGTCGTCGAAATCCATCACCTGGGTAATGTCGTCGTACTTTTCGTCGACACCAATCATCAGCCCGAACCAGAATGCGGCGTTGGCGATTGAATCAATTACCGTTGGACCAGCCGGCAGTACGCGGTTCTCGATTCGAATGTGCGGTTTGTTGTCAGAAATGCCGTAGCACGGGCGATTCCAACGGTAGACCGTGCTGTTGTGCAACCGCAACGATTGCAACTGCGGAATGCGACCCTCAGCCAATGCATCGAATGGATCTTCGTGTGAATCGGCACCAAACAGAACGCGGAAGCGGGCGATGTCTTCACGGAAGATTTCCAACACAGACTCTTTGATCCACTGCTGACCGAAACTCACGCGGGCTTTTCGCTCATCGGCGACCTGCGTGGTCGTGCGGGTGTCCACGGCTTGCTGAAACAATCCGATGCGGGTTTCGCGCCACAGACGCTTGCCGAAAAGAAGCGGTGAATTTGTCGCCACCGCAAGTGCGGGTCCGGCGACGGCTTGGGCGATGTTGTAACGACGTGCGAATTCTTTCGGTGATACCTGAAAGTGAACCTGGAAGCTGGTGTTGCAGGCTTCGAGCATCACCGAATTCTGTTTGAGGATGAGTTCGTCAACACCGGTCAAACGAAATTCGTAATCACCACCGCGCAGGCGATTCAGCGCTTCATTGAGCGCGTAATAGCGCGGCATGGGGGCCATCCAGTCGAGCCCGGTATGCGTTTGCGAAAGGGTCGGCAGGATTCCGGTGAGCAGTACATCGGCACCGCAGGACTGAGCCGCTATGCGGGCTTTGAGGACCATTTCGTTGAGCTGCTTTTCCATCTGCCGAAGACAATCACCGCCGAAAACAAACGGGTCGAGGTTGCACTCAATGTTGAACTTAGCCAGCTCGGTGGTGAAGTGATCGTCTGACAAGGCTTCGAGCACTTCCATGCTCTTGGGGGCGGGCTGACCATCGGGATCGATCAACACCATTTCCTGTTCGCCGCCAATGCGACGGATGTCAGTTTCGATCTCGTCGTTTTCGATCATCTGTTCGAGAGCGCGCACATCGGCTAACAGATGCTTCATGAAAGCGCGAAGATGTTCGCCGTCTGAATCGGCTTTGAGATCCTGTGTTCCCATATGCTTTTGCCTGATCGCGCGAGGATGGCCATTAGATTGGTTCAAACTGTGAATTGCTCAGTATAGTCCCTTCCAAGCCCGCGTAAAAGCGATTTGAAAAAGGCGTGGTGGCTACTGCATGTTTTAGAAGCGACGGAAACTGGGCGGTCTGAAACGTTTCCGCATTCTCCAAAAGGTGGGAGCGCATGCGAATTCTGCACTGCTATTCAAGCATAAGACGGGCAACACACGATCACGGTTTGTCAAACCATGCTGGAACTTGAAGGAGCGGATCGCCCACCAACTCCCACATCCATGCGTGTTCTGGCGTGGCTTGGAATACCGCTTCTGCCGCCGTTCTGCCATCGGCGAGACACCACAGAACAGTGTCGATTTTTGGAATACTGCTTAGAAATGGCTCGCCCGTTGAGCCGATTGCACAGGCGTACCCGCCGTTGAACAGCAGGTTCGGCACATATCGACCACTGTGGCCGGTCGTGCTGCGGACCGTGGTTGCGCCCCAACTGTTCATCGCGTATCCGAGAATCTTCGTTCCCGATGCTGACCCGCTCCAATCGGCATTGTGCCAACCGGTCAGACGGTAATAGCTGAATTGGAACGCAGCGTTGGGCGTGGGTTCTTCGCCGCCGCCATCGGATTCAAAAAACTTCCACGGAAACTTATATGATGGCGTATTGAAATCGGAATCCTGATACGCCAACCGCAATCCGGACCACTCGTCACCGCCCGGCTCGCCGACATCGTCATAGTCGAGATAAACCCAATCGGTGTCGGGCAGCGCCGACGCGTTCGTGCTGATTGCTCGGGCGCGGGTCGTCAGCGCTTTAGCTTCTGCAAGCGTTGGCGCGTCGATTCGCGCGGTGATAAACTCGTCAGATGCCAATTCAGATTTGTTGAGACGATCGGTGTCGGGCGCAAGATACGCGGTAAAGTCGTAGGAGTTGCCCGGGAATCTTGGAACATTCAGCAACGTGGCGTCGAGCTTTTGAAGGCGACTCGACACCGACCAACCCCCGCCACCTTGAAGCACTGGTGTGCTGGAATCGACGTAGAAATTACCGGGCACACGATAGCCCACGAGAATGCCCATGATCTTGGCTTTGAGCGTGGCGTTGGCATTGAGGTGATCGACGACCGGCGTGAAGATCGTGTTGATCATGTCGGTCTTGGTGATGCGCTCGTTGGCTGCGTCGCAGTTGAGTCCCAGCGTATTTGCAGATGGAATACTCCACTGGGCGATGTACCAATCTTTCCATGCGATGCTGTCGGCGCTGTTGAGGTTGTAGAGAACGAGCCAACTGTCAGGCAGGTCGGCAGTCCGGTTCGCGGCGGTGATGACGGCAGACGTCACGCTGATCGAAACCGTATCCGCCGGTGACGGGTCAGCCCCATCGGACACCACAAGCTTGAATACCAATGTGTCGAGTGTGGCATTGTTGGCAAATGCCGGCGCGGTGAACTGCGGCTGAGCTGCGGTCGCGTTGTAGAGATGGTCACCGGTAATGTCCGTCCCCCCGGCCTGCGTCCACGAATAAGTCAACGCATTCGGGCCGCTGTCAGGGTCGGATGAGCCCGTACCACTGAGCGTCAAAACATTGCCTTCCGTCACGCTCGATGCCGCCGACGCCGATGCGATGGGTGCGACATTAGATGGCGGAGGAGGACCGCCTCCACCTCCACCTCCAACTCCTCCACCGAAACCGCCTGTTGCCTCCGAACTGATGACCACCGATTCGCAGTGCGTTTCAGGCTCATCCTCACAAGTCATGGTCAGACACGCTTCGACGACAATCTCGCCACCCGTCGTGAACGTCGTGTTCATAGTCCCCGCGTGACCGAACACATCACCGTCGATGAGCCACTCCCATTCACCTTCCAGGATCGTTCCGGCAACGACAGGTGCAACTTCAAAACTGGTATTAAAAGGAGCGACACCGCTGGTGTTTGCGGCTACCACGTTAAACTCTGGCGGGCAGGCGGGCACGATTTCGACGGGAGCAACCGTCACGCTGACGCTGTCGGTGGATTCAACTTCACCATCGCTAACGCTCAGCATAAAGATCAATACCGTTTCCGCGTTGACCGTCGGAGCGACAAACTCCGTGTCGACCACATTGAAATCCGCAATGTCCGCGCTGAGGGTGTCCGGGTCCTGCGACCATTCGAACGTCAAGTCGTCACCATCGGGATCAGTCGAACCCGAACCGCTTAAAACGATCGAATCGCCCGACTGAACTTGAATGTCTTCGCCCGCATCCGCGATCGGTGCAGCGTTGCTGCCCGCACCACCACCAGTGACATCATCACCACCGGTGGCATCCTGCGAATTCTCGTCGTCGAGGTTCAGCCCGAGCACATCTCCGTTTGAATCCTGCCCATTGTCGCCGGTTGAGTTCTGCGATGAATCGTCACCGCCATTGTCCGAGTCGTCTTGTTGTGATGAAGGGGAGCTACCGTTGGGCGTGATCGCCGATTCGGTCGTACATCCAAATTGCGATGCAAGCCCGAACAGACCGATCGCGCAGATGCAAGTCAAGATGCGCCAATTCCTCAGCCGTCGACCGTGACGATGAACCACGAGCAATGCTCCCTTCCCCCTTGTTATTGCGCAGAAGACTGAGGATCGAATCGCCCAGTGTGGCAGAAGACCTCAGTCACAAAAGGCTAAGATACGGTGCGCGACCTCGCAATGGGCATGACGCCCCGAGCGCGATTCCGATAATGTAAATTGCAGTGAAAGTCACCCGCCGTTTGGTGTGACTTCAAAGTCGGCGATGACAGGTAAGTGATCGCTGGCAACGCGGGCGATCTTCAGGCGGCTTCGAAAAATCTGCAGCAGCTTCACATCGCCCCGATAAAACACCTTGTCGAGGCCTGCCGTCGGGGCGTAGCTGGGAAACGTTTTGATCGCCCAGCGCGAACCGGGTCGGCGGCCGCTTGCACAAACGAAATCTGCCGGACCGAAACGCTGACGCTTCAGCGACCCGTGCCAATCGTTCATGTCGCCTGCGATGATACAAGGTTGACGGGTTGGCAAATTGGCGAGATCACCGCTTTCCAAAAGTGCTTGGATTTGCATGCGACGGAGTCGAGCCCGCAACGAAAGATGGACGTTGAACACATCGACGACGGCGCTGCTGGCACTATTTTGAACCAGAATTCGGGTGTGCTGCGCTCCGCGACGTTTGTGGCGGCCGATCGTCAGATTGATGTTTCGCTGCCTGCCGATCGAATACCGCGACAACGTCGCGTTGCCATATTTGCCCTTTTTCATGTGGACGTTCATGCTGACTGCGCGGTGCCGATAACTCAATTCTCGCGACAAATACGAACCCAAGTCGATGTGGTTGGATCGCGGTGCCGCGCGGTCCACTTCCTGCAGCATCACGATGTCGGCATTGTGATGGCGGAGGATTTCCAGGATGCGCTCGGGCGCGAATACGCCATCAACACCGATCGCTTTGTGAATGTTGTATGTGAGTATGCGAAACCGCACCGATCCACCTTCCCAGGCGAGCGTTTGGTCGCTTGCCTATTGGGAAGATAAATCACACGTCTCGAATTGACAAAATTTTTACAAACGCCAACCAGAGCGCTAGTGTAGGCCCACGCGTCAATCTTGCGGGTTGCGCTCCGCCGTCATTCCCGCGAAAGCGGGAATCCAAGCCCAGCGCGTTACACATTGCTCGTTCTGAACTCCCGCATGCGCGGGAGTGACGAACCACTAGCGTGGCGCGCCGAATACCTGCGTCCAGTTGAACCCGTCTGGCTCATACCCCACACCGATTTCGGTAAATGCTGGATTCATGATGTTCGAGCAGTGTCCGTCGCTGCTCATCCAGCCCTCAACCACAGCTTCAGGCGTACGGTAGCCAGCCGCGATGTTCTCACCCCACGTTGACCATTCGTAAGTTGACGCTTCGATTCGCTCTCCCGGCCCATCACCGTCTGGATTGACGTGGTCGAAGAAGTTGCGTTGCGACATGTCAACGGAGTGGGCTTGTGCAATTTCAGCCAGCACGTCATTGGCCGCAAGCGCGCCGGCTGGCTCGAAACTTCCCTGACTTCCGCAGTTTGCCCCGTCAGCGCGATTCTCATTAACCAGTTCGAGAACCTTAGCTGTCACAGCGTTACTCGCAGAGTCGCTCCCGGATGTATTCGAGTCGGTTGGATCATTGGTATCTGATCCGCCCGCATCTCCGTCATTTCCGCCTGTCGGTTCATCGCTATTGTTGTCTGAAGTTGTCGGAGAACCGGGCACAAAACCGTCGAACAAGTCGCTAAATGCTGTCGAGTTTCCATTGTCGTCGTTCGAATTGACGCATCCAGTTGCGACAAGAAGCGCCATCAAGATGACGCACCGCAGGCCCACTGATCGGCGTCGAAAACGATTAAGAACGATGTGTTTGTACACAGTGGTTGCCTTCCAATTCCTGACGACCTCTCAATTCATTGAAGTAGCTTTGAGTCTACAATTCAAGGGTTCTGGAGCCAAAGTGCAGAATCGCCATTCCGTGCAGATACGGACCATTGCACCGGGTCTTGGTGCTATTCATCGCGTTCTCGATTGGCGTGGTCGCGTCGCAATTGACTCGTGCGAAGTGCGCAAACATGTGCGACACGATAGCATCCGATAATTCGATTGCGTCCAAATCTTGTCCGCCAAATTCACGCGAACATGTGCAATCAATTGATGTTTGAATCACATCGCCGAGTTGCGTTAGTATTTGCCTAGGGTGTGTGAAAATCGAAGCGTCGTATGACTTTGTTGTGCTGAACGGTGGGCTGGGAATCCTACCGAGTTCAGCATGGGAGAAATCGCGTGGGACACACCCAGCATGCCGTACAACTTGACCCCACTGAAACGCTCGATGCCGATCGTTTCATGGACTATGAACGATCGGTGCTTCGTTCCCGACTTGTCGATTCCATTCTCTCGGTCATCGACCATCCCAACATGAGCATCTGCGATGTCGGAGGTGCGACGGGTGTGCTGTTGCAGAAACTGCGCGAGCACAGTTCGTACCCGATCGACGCCACCGTGTTTGAAGTCAACGAAGCCTACGCCAACAAGATGGCCCACCCGAGCATTCAGTTTCAACACGGGTCCATCATCGACAACGATCTGCCGACAGGTTCGTTCGACATCGTCACCTGTCGCCACATCATCCATCACCTGGTGGCTGACAACATCCCCGATACGCTGCGATTGCAACGCAAGGCGATCGCCGAACTGATCCGCATCACGAAGCCTGGCGGTTATCTGATTTTTGAAGAACAAGTCAATCTGGTGAAACCGTTCTCCCGCGCCGTGTACCATCTATCGAAACTCGCCAACCGCGCGAAATTCAACTGGAAATACTTCGAAGCCGGTAACGTTGTGATCAGTTTCCTGACGCCCAAAGAGATTTCGGAAATGATCCACCGTCACGCCAATGACGGAACCATCAGCGTCGAAACCGAAAGCCTGACACGCCGCAACGTTGAACTCCGCTGGAAGCTCACCCTCCTGATGGGCCGCGGCGGTGACATGCTCTATGTCATCAACAAGAACGTGTGAGTCAGTCGCCACACCGTTCTTTGCAGTTCATTTCTCTGAAATCGTTGATCTGGGCGCCCCAAAATTTCGTCGTCAAACAAGCGCTTGGTGGTAAGGCACGCGACGCTATACTGCTCACCTATGCTCAACGGGCTTTGTCAATTCCGACTGCCACTTGCCGCTGCGCTGATCTTGTTTTCCGGCGTCGCGGCTTACGCAAACGATCCGGACCCAACGCTTCAGGCGCTTGAAGCGGCTGCTATTCATGTACGCATGGGGCAATTTGACGAAGCCCTCGCTCGTTTGGACGAAGTTGAAGCGGCAGAGCCCGACAACCCGTGGATGCTTTATTATCGCGGTAGCGCGCTGACGGGACGCGGCGACTTTTACGACGCCCTTGCCGCCTACGACCATGCCGCCACATCACTCGATTCGTTGGGCGACGATCCCGAACTTCGCCAATTGATTCGCACCGATCGCGCGAAGGCTCGGCGCAACGTGTTCAATGCTTCGCTGACGATGGGCCTGGCCTACGACAGCAACGTCAGCTTCCTGGGCGGCGGGTCCAGCGACCTAGGGGCGATTGCCGGCTTGGGTAACGGAGTTTTCGACGCAGCCGCCCAGTTTGACTTCGCCCCCATCGCCACGAAAGAGCACACACTGGCTGGCGGTTTCCGAACGCTGCAAACGCGGAACTTTGAAATCGAGCAGTTCGATCTTCAAGTGTATGGCGCGTACTTGCGCTACTCGCGGCGATTCGGCGATCATTGGGAAGCAACGCTGCGATACGACTACGACGTGACCTTGTTGAACAACGAATCGTTCCTGTCGAATCATGCGCTCACGACTTCGCTGCGATACCGTTGGCTTTTGCCGGGCGAAGTCATCGTGCCCGACGCGACACAGATTTTCTATCGCCTTGAATCGCGGGATTTTTTGTTTGAAACTGACCCGGATTTGGATCGCGACGGACTTGCCCATTACGTCGGTGTCGAGCAAAGCTTCAAGCTTCAACCGATCGCCGACTTCCCGTGGGTGTGGGATGTTTCAACCGGCTATCAATACGGCAGCATCTCCACCGAAGGCGACGAGTTCGACCGCAAGACGCACGACTTTCTAGTCGCACTCGACATGCCATTGCTGAATCCGAAATCACCAGACCAATTCCTCATCATTCCCGACCGCGAGCTTCGCTTTCGATTCGATGCCCGCTGGCAGATCGCCGAGTACCAGAACAAGAGTTCGTTCGACCGCCGCCGCAATGTGCGCGATGATTTAATCACCGATTACGGGTTCACCTTATCGCAGACGCTGCTCGACGATCCCAACGATGGCAAGGTAGTCCTGCGAGGATTGATTCGCTGGACCGATGCCGAATCAAATGTCGTGCTGAGCGATCGGTCGTCGCCATTCACATACGACAAGTTCGTGTATGGCATACAGTTGGAGTGGTCGTGGTAACGTAACGCCCAGCGTCATTGCTTGAGTCCCCACCGCCGTCATTCCCGCGCACGCGGGAATCCAGGGCGTGTGTGACCGAGTCGGTGAGGCGTACGAGTACGACGACAACGATCGGCTGACAAAGGCGACGACGGAAGTGAATCCGCTGTTGGCCGAGTCGCGGGTTCGCTTCATCGATCATTATGGGCACAGAAATAGGCGACTGTCCGGGTCTATAGATGGAAACCGTCGTTGAGCGACGATTGAGACCCACGCCCTTCGGACGACCACGAATAAGGAGAAAACAATCAGGGCACGGCGTCACAAGTAGTAACTGTCCTGACTTATTCTCTGACTTATTCTCAAGTAGTAACTGTCCTGACTTATTCTCGTACAAATTCGCTGAAGGGCCAAGCACATGGGACCAGGATTACATAGAGTTGATGGCGTTGCTGCTGAGAATTTTCTGGAACAACTTGATGAAAGTGAATGGAAGCTCTTCGTTCTTGAGGGCTCTGAAATTGTTGATCGCAGCACATTGTGCCAAGCAGTTCGAAGGGTCCTGCCGCTCGATCCTCCATTGTACGGCGACGATAACTGGGATGGGTTGTCTGACTCGATCTTTGGTGGACTCTACGAATTGACGGTAGGTCGAGTCGCCATCGTTTGGAGGAATTCCGAAACCATGGCTCAAGAGAGCTGTCAAGACTTCGAAATAGCACTCCATTGTCTTGCCCAAGTAAGTGAATTTCTCGGAGATGCACAGGCTACTGCCGGAAAAGTGAAGGAAGTTTGTATAGTCGTAGCCTGAGACGACAACTCAGACTAGCATATGCACATACACAGTCACCTCCTCAAGATTAGAATTCGATCCATGCCATGAGGTGGAAACATCCTGGCGCAAATCGCTGGTGGTAGACTCCTAAGCGGAGCATTCACCAGGTGTCAGGGGGCGGTCAAAACCGGCCATTTTGAGGTGTTGATGGTTGGCTGTAGAGGCTTTCCTTTGAAGGGAAAAACGGGACGGGAAAAACGGGACAGCCACCCATTTACTTCCGGAAATAGGTGACTGTCCCGACTTATTGGTTCTAATCACCGCTATCCAATTTGGCAGGCAATTCTCAAGCCGGGTATCATTGCCCATGCCATTGATCCATATGCGGCAAAGGAGATTAACTAGCCATGGCTGACCCATTGACGTTGGCAACATCTGCACTAACTGCTATCCAGAAACTGAATGAGGCGTCTAAGAAAATAAGGAACGCCGAACTAAGGATGCAGATTGCTGATTTGATGTCCATGATCGTAGACTTGAAGATGGAGTGTGCAAGACTCACCGAAGAAAATGACAGTCTACGGGCTGAACTCGACGAGGCAGGGCGACGGGACAGCAATCGAACAAGAGTGACTATCGGGGACGACCAACTTTGTTATCTAAGCGATCCAAGCCCCGACCAGACCAAAGGGCCATACTGCCCAACATGCTACAGCCAGAATCAGTCCCTCAGTCCTCTTGTTGAGCAAGCACGCCACTTCGCAACTGCGTTTGGAAAATACAAATGCCCGATTTGCAAGACGCACCACAAGGTCGAGTAGATGAAATGGCTTGAGAAAATTCTTGTAGACTTGTTCAAGGCAATTGGAATCCTTCTTTTGCTTTTGGGTGGCGGAGTGGGCATTGTACTTTGGGCTCTACACGCAACCAAAGACGACCCGTACATCAGCCCGCCCGCGCAGAAAAGCAACAGTCCAAAGCCGGAACCTTGGGAGATTCACTCCAACATCGACCAACAACCTGCACGTTTGAGAATGATAAAGCAATGGCAAGAAAAGGGGGTAATCCAAAAGATCGAGGCACCTGTGCGTTTCCCCGAGGTGTGGGTTACGCCGCTCTTTATGAACCTTGATTACGATGTCAAAGAGGACATCGCCGACCTCATCCTTAGTTATTACCTGATTGAATCCAAGGGCAGTTTGACAATAGTCTATTTCAAACATTCTAAGAGCGGAAACGACGTGGGCAAGATCGATACACTGCTCGGTTTCCGGTTGCACTAAGAGCCGTTGGTGACCAATACACCATTGCAATTAAGTTGCGGTTTGCTGACATCATCACCTGCCCTGCGGACTCCTGGCACGCCGGGTATGGTGCCAGGATCAGCCAAAAACACGTTGACTTTGTTTTGGTCGATCCTGACCATTGTGGCATCGTTGCGGTGGTTGAATTGAATGACAAAACCCACAAGCGAGTTAAGTCAGGACAGTTACTACTTTCTGGAGTCACCCACCGCCGTCATTCCCGCGCACGCGGGAATCCAGAGCGTACACGATACCCATCTTTCATTCTGGAGTCCCGCGTGCGCGGGAGTGACGAATTGGCGGCACTTACTTAAAGAGATAAGTAAAAAAAGATGCAGCCAAGCGCCGTTCAGACGCTTGGCTGCACGATCGCACATCGGTGTGGTTGGCGCGTGGATTGCACCGACGGCGCGATCGTCACCCCCGCGAGAAACTTGGCGAGCCGGACGGGCTGTGCTCCTCATGGCTGCACATCCGACTCAAGAAAATCAACTTTCGTCCACCCTCGCAGAGTCGCAGGGCGGCCCCATCCGCCTGCCCTGCACCCCACCAGCAACTAACCCTGCATGACATTGGCGTGGAAACTCGCCGATCTTTCAGGAAATCGAAAAAAAGTTGATTTTGGCGTTCAAGGCAGCGACAAGCGGGGTTTGGCTTGGCGCGACACCGCATGTGGGGATAATCTACAGAAGGTAGCCGCCCACCGTTGCAGCAGAGGCGAACAAGACTCAAGCGATTCGGGAAACGCATGTCAGACTCAGCCGGTCCAAACTTAAACACGATCACCAACACGATCCTGCTGGACGGACTTAAAGATCCGGGCAATCAGGAAGTGTGGCGGAAGTTCGTCGAACGTTATCGGCCGACCATCATCGCATCGGCGCGGCGCTTCGGTTTCGGTGAATCCGACGCCCAAGACGCAGCCCAGCAAGCCGTCGTGGCGTTTTGCACCGCATATCAAGAGGGCAAATACGACCGCGAGAAAGGCCGCTTGCGCCATTGGCTCTTCGGTATTGCCAAAAATCAGATGCGCAACTTCTATAAGAAGGACGCCCGCCGCAAAGAAATGCAGATCGCCAATGACTCTGGTGAAACGGACTTTTTCGCCCGGTTAGACAATGGCAATGAGTTTGACGAAATCTGGGAAGACGAGTGGCGTACGTCCGTGTTGCGGCAATGCCTGGAAGAGGTCCGCCGCGAATTCGATGAAAAGTCTATCAACGCATTTGAGCTCTTCGCCTGGAAGGGCAAGCCGGCACAGGAAGTTGCAGACCAACTGGACATGACCGCCAACGCCATTTTTATCGCCAAGCACCGAATCATGAAGCGGATCCGCGAGTTGATGCCCAAGATGGAAGACATCTTCTAGGTAAAACCCCGTTTTGAGGGCACCAGCGTCGATTTAGGCCAAAAAATCACACCTTCGGAATCCCCGCGAAAGATCGACCCCTCCGAATCGCCAATACCTGATGACCAATGATGGTCCGGGAGGCGAACCATGTTCAAAGGCATGTTCAACAGGCGGATGCTCAATCGTACGGCTCGATTGCTTGAGCTTTGCGAGGTTGCCTGCCCGGAGCCCGGTGGGGTCACCATTGCGCCGAGGGTTCGCACGCTGGGATTGCGCGATATGCTTGACATGATCGCGGCGCTTGATGAAGCCGCAATGTCGGAGCTTAAGTATGTAGCGTTTGACTTCGGTCAGGTTGAAGAGTTCACCGGACCGTGGGGTGTTCACTTTGCGATGTTGATTAACCTGTCGCGACGGTTGAATTGTCGCGTGCTGGCTACGTCGCTGCATGGCCAACCTGCGAAAGTCGCACGGTTGTTTCGCCAGTCGGAAGACATCCGAGCGCTTTGCTTCTCGCTCGATGACAACGGTGCGCCGCAGGTCGCGGCGCTGGCGTTTCGAGGAGATGGATAGTCTGGACGGTAGAGTAGAGGGTTTCAACGGCGCGTGTTTGTCATAATTCCGTTCGAGCGTTTGGCTCGTTGATCTTGTAGATTGGGTTCCAAGACGATGTCCGATTGCCCATCATCTGAAATGCTCTCGCTGTTCCAATCGGGAACGTGCGAAATTGAGCTGGCTGTCTCGATTGAAGAGCACTTGCTCCGATGTCGCGTTTGCCGCACACACTGCGAGAAACTCAGCAGTGACCAGGACATTCTGTCCGGACTGCGGCGGGTGATGGACGAAGATGCCAATCGCATCGACGTTGATCTCGCAGACCAATCGACGATCGAAGGGTCGTCTTTTCAACTGGATGTCAAAGCTCCGGCCAACGCGATCACCCAGATCGAAGGTTATACGATCCTCAAGGAACTGGGTCGCGGTGGGATGGGCTTGGTCTATCTCGCGGTTCAGCAATCCACGAAGCGCAAGGTCGCTTTGAAAGTCTTGTTGGACGGTCCCTTCGCGACGGAAAAAGCGCGGAGGCGTTTCGAGCGCGAGGTTGAACTCGTCGCCCAGCTCGACCATTCCAACATTGTTACGATTCTGGAGAGCGGGGTAGACAGCGGGCGTTATTACTTCGCCATGCGCTACGTCGAGGGACAGCGTCTCGACAAATACATCATCGACAACAACGTCCCGCGCGAGCGAATGCTGACGATCTTTCAAAAGGTCTGCGGTGCAGTCGCGTATGCGCACCAACGCGGAATCATTCACCGCGACTTGAAACCCTCGAATATCATCGTCGATGAAAACGGCGAGCCATTCGTGCTGGACTTTGGTTTGGCGAAATCGGTGGACGATCAGGCGTCGGAGCTTGAACGGGCCAAAACGATTTCGGTCACCGGGCAACTGATGGGTACGCTTCCATATATGTCGCCGGAGCAGGCTTCAGGCGAGCATGATAGCGTGGACGTGCGTACCGACATCTATTCGCTGGGCGTGATCCTGTACGAAATGCTCACCGGGCAGTTTCCCTACAAAGTCATCGGGAATATCGCCGACGTTTTGAAGAACATCGCGGAAGTCGATCCGAAGAAACCGTCATTGGTCGGACGCCGCATCAACGATGAAGTGGAAACGATTGTCCTCAAGGCGCTCGCCAAAGAGAAAGAGCGCCGGTACCAGTCGGCTAACGCTTTTGCAGATGACTTGAATCGCTACCTCAAAGGTCAGCCGATCGAAGCGAAGCGCGACAGCACCACTTACATGGTGCGCAAGATGATAAGCCGCCACCGCGTGCCGGTCACCGTTGCGGCTGCATTCCTGGCGATCGTTGCGTTTAGCGGTTGGACCTGGTGGAATCAGAGTGTGCAACTCGCCCATGCCGGCGCGGCGCAGATCATGGCGCAATTCGTCGATGACCCTGCCGACGCGATGGCTCAAAGCGCAACCGCCGAACCGCGCATGGCCGAGATTTTGCAGGAAGCGATGATTCGCAGCCTGTCGTCGAGTGCCTACACCGAGCGCATCATGGGTGCCCGAGGAGGCATGCTGATCGCGCCCGATGATTTCTGGGCATCGATCGATGGCGGTGCGCTGTGGAAAGACGGCGAATGGCTGGAACTTGCCAACCTGCCGGAAAAAATGTCGGCGGCGATTTTGCCGCAATTGGTTGAAAAAGCTGAAGCCGGTACAGATCGCCAGCGTTATGTGAGCCTGTGTTTGATCGGGCAGATTGCACCAGAAGATGAAGCGTTGGCGGCAAACTGTGTCGAGTGGGCTGAAAATGCCGAGCATCCCGGTGTTCGTGCGGCAGCAGCATGGGCTGCGATGCGCTTGGGACAGTTGGTGAATACGAATAATTCCGACAGTGTCTTTATGGATGAGGTCAGTGGTCAGACGTTTGTTCGCATCCCGGGGCAAGATGATTTCTTCCGAGGAAGCGACGAAACCGATCCGGATCGATTCGACGACGAAGATCGACCGGCAGAAGGTGTTGCGATTGATGAGCTTTGGTTCGCCGAAACCGAAGTCACCTGGCCTGCTTTTGAGGCATTCCTGAGTGATCCGGCGGGTGCCGCAATCGCCGAAAACTATCCCGTCGTCGATATGCTTCCGCTGTTGCAGGGATTGTCGGTCGAGCAAAAAACCCAAGCGGCAGCCGGCCACATCAGCATGATTGCTGCGCAGGCTTACTGCGATTGGCTCAACACCAAGGGTGCCGAAATGAATCCACCACGTTCATATCGTTTGCCCACCGAAGACGAGTGGGAAAACGCGGCAGGCGGTGGCAGCGACAAACGATTCTGCTTTGGCGACGATCCGAAGTACGCACGATACGTTGCGCATTGTGCGGGCCGACGACCTGGCTGGAATGTGGTTGGTAAGCACATGCCGAATTTCTACGGAATGTTTGATATGCACGGTGGCACATGGGAATGGACGACGACCAGATACGCACCGGATGAATCTCCTTTCGTAGTTAAGGGAGGGGCAACCTATTCACCCGAGATTCGTTGTCGAACCGCTCAGCGCAACTTCACCGACCCGGCACAGGGACCGGTGTATTGGGGATTCCGTTTAATCATGGAGTTGGGCAATGCGTCGATGTAGGTTTGGCCAACTAATGACACGGTCGCTCAAGAGCAGCGGTGTTGCCACCATCTGTGGTGTGGCAGCTCTAGTTGCGTTGGCAGGTGGCTGCAATGCGGTGGACAACATCGCGAACCTGCCGATTGAAACGAGCTTTGCGTTTACGAATTTTTCGAAGACGACGTATGCAGCGCTTCGGATTCGTGCGCACGATGACACCGATACTGCCCCTTATTTCCCGACGGAACTATTGGCTCCCGGTGCAACACAGCGGCAGCGATTTGTGGATGCGCTGGGTGAGGGCTGTCCCAATACGCTCGACATGCAGGTCTTGATTTACGAACGCGCCAACAGCGACATTCCCATCGGTCTTGATGATGGAGAAGTCGTTGGTGCGACGCCGACCGTTGCCGGCGAAATCCTCGATGTTCCCGCGTGCGGAGTTCAGCCGCTTGAAACGTACACCATCGTCAGTTGGGACACCGAATCTGGGCAGTCGCGCGTGAAGCTTGCGCAGGACACCCCGGTCGATGCGGTGATTCGAGCGATCAACCTCTTCGACAACGCTGATTCAACCTGGGACGTCGATGGTGTCGATCCGAAGTTCGCCAGCGATGCACCGCCTGAGCACGCACCGTTTGAACCCATCGCAGGACAAGTGCTTCTCGCAAATGGCGACGGCGTGGAAGGTGTCGGTGTGATGTTGCGGACGCGTTTTCGGGTTCGCCTCAACGATGCCAACCCGACCAACGATCCCGATGCGGACTTTGGCGATCCGATCACGTTTACCTTTACCGATACCGACGGCGTGTTTTCATTCGAACGGCCACCCGGCGGTTATCGACTCGAATTTTTCTCTGACGATGTCGCGTTTCGTCCTGCGATCATCGACGTGGAACCACCGATTCAATCGGTGTTGGTGGTGGCGGAACCGATCTAATGGGCACGCAATCGAAACAATTTAAGCTGCGTACACACCGGCAGTGGCTCATGTGCGCGATGGCGTGCGTTGCCACGACGATGCTTGGCTGCACGTCGGTTTTTCCACCGGCAGACGAACCACTGAACCCATTTGTCGATCTCGAACCGATCGAACTCGACGGTGTCGAACGGGATCTGGAAACGGAAATCGTTCCCCTGGGCGACTTCGGCGCGGGCGATGTACTGCGCATTTCGATCGACGGCGACAGCGTTACGGAAGTCTTGATCCTTACGACAGACGATCTCTTTGAAGAGGCGGGCGTACTCGTCGGCGGTGGGCCCGCCAACGAACCGTTTCAATATCGCATTCCCGAAGACGGGCGGTATTTTGCGTTTGCCCAGTTCGATCCGTTGGTGAGCGCTTCGGCGCGACGTGCAACGATTACCGCCGAGTTCGGCGATGAAGCGTTTCGACCGCCCAGCGAGCAAAATGTACTGCTCGTTTTTGAGGACGGCTTTCTTTCCGATCCCGGTTTGTTCGATACCGAAGATGGCACGCCGGATCAGTTAGAATTCTTGGAAAGCATCGGCGAAATCGTTCGCGGGCAGATCGTCGACCGTGTGCGGGCGATTTATGCCGACACGCCAGTGATGATCTTTGAAGAAGGCGAGGCATTACCTGAAGGCCCGATGTCTACGGTGACATTTAACGGTGAGCGGGTGCTGGCTGAGAATCAGGACGTTATCGATGCGGCGCTGCCCGCCCCCGATCCGACGCGCCCGCAGTGCCAGGTGCGCGTGATCTTCGGTGAAGTGCTGCCACGCGGTGCATCGCAGGACACTGGTAACCAAGTGGCAGAGGATGATGCGAGCGTGTACGTCGGTAGCCTGACGGGTCGCGGTGAAGAGTGCCAGACGTCGGTGATCAACTCGCTGAATAATGTTGTGCTGACGTTGTCGCAGACGGCTGCCCATGAGATCGGGCACCTGCTCGGCCTGCGTCACGTCGAGCAGATCGACATCATGAACCGATCAGCCACGCTGGCATTTCAGCGTGAACTCGATCTGGTCCGTGGGCAGGTGCAATTCGATCGGCCGGCCAACGGGGGCATCGTCAGCGAAGTGTTGACCACGATCATTCAGGATCCGGATCGTTACCTAAACGCCGTTTTCGATACAACTCCTTAGTAAGCACCCTCAGTGCACCACGCACCCTACTGCTTGGCTTCCTGAATCCGAATCGATCCGTTGTAAGTTTCAGCTTTGAAGTGGCCGGACCCATCGCCCAAGACGCCGGACGCCATTCGCTTGGTCACTTTGATTTCCTTCCAGGGTGCGTCGCAACGAATCAAACCGTTGCCCGTTTTGCAGACCAGTTCTGCGTTGGCAGTCACCGGGACCATTACTTTGATCGCACCGTTGTGCGTGGTTGCTGCACCGTTTAGCGCTGTGGCGGTCGCAGCATCCAAGGTGATCGGGCCATTGTGACTCGAAAGCTGAACGCTCTCGCCGCCACACTTCGCGTCGATTGCCCCGTTGTGCGTTTCTGCGCTGACAGTGGCTTCGGGAGCATTGATACCGACCCGTCCGTTGTGCGTTTCGATGTGGCAAGCCGCTCGCACATTGGTGGCAGTGACGGCTCCATTGTGCGTGACCAAATCGCAGTCGCCGTCGATGTTGCTGATGCTGATTGCACCGTTGTGCGATTTGGCATGAGCGACCAAACGCGCCGGCATGGATACTTCAAACGATACCTGTGCCTGCCAGTCGAAACGCTTTTCGACGTTCCAACGATAGCCCAGACTGTGCGTGCCGTCGGCTGACGATTCGGAAACGATTTCGATTGCTTCGAGTGCCGCGGCGGCTGACTCTTGATTTTTGCCACCGCCTTTTCGCGTCACCAGAACATGCACATCGTTGCGATCGGTGTCACCGTTGACTGTGATCGGTCCGTTGTGTGTGGTGACCGCGAGTCTTGTTAGACCGTTGGCGTCAAAGGAAAGCTCGTCGGCTTGTTCAACCCAGACCTTCGCCCGCATCTGATCGCAGCCGGCAACAAATATTCCAAGCAGAGTGCATGCGACGAGTGCCTTCGTAAAATGTTTGACGTGCATTGTTGGTGTCTCCAATGTTTCGATTTGAATTTCCGTCGTCAGCAAAGCTGGACAGCTAATCAATTTCTGTATTTGTACAGACGCACAACCGAAAGTCTATTCGCGAAGTCGCCGCCAATATTCTAAGATTCATGCCAACCAGACATGATTGATGTTTGTAACGCCGAACAATCGTCTCATGTAAACAGGCCGGGCTTCCCGGCGTCAACAAAACAACCCGTCCGTACGGCCAATCGGGACAAGTTCACACATTATCGCGAAGCACGTTGACGGTTCGCTGGCGGCTCGACACAATAATTGCGTCAGCGGTCGCCATCAATGAGTCATGGGTCACACTAGCGGGAGTTATCGCATGAGCAAGGTCGTTCAAGACGCAGCCGAAGCCGTGAAACGTGCTGGAATCTGCGACAATGCCATCATCATGGCCGGTGGGTTTGGGCTTTGCGGTATCCCCGAACACTGCATCGCCGCGATCCGCGATTCGGGCGTGACCGGTCTGACCATCATCAGCAACAACTGCGGCGTCGATGACTTCGGCTTGGGACTGATGCTGCAAACCAAACAGATTAAGAAAATGATATCAAGCTACGTCGGCGAGAATGCAGAGTTTGAAAGACAGTTCCTGGGCGGTGAACTTGAGGTGGACCTTGTCCCGCAGGGCACGTTAGCCGAACGCATCCGGGCGGCAGGTGCGGGCATCCCGGCGTTCTTCACGCCAACGGCTGTCGGTACGAAAATGGGCGAAGGCAAAGAGACCCGCGAGTTCAACGGGCGAACGTATTTAATGGAACACGCCCTGCAAGCCGACTTCGCAATCGTCAAAGCCCACATCGGCGACGAAAGCGGCAACCTGGTTTTCAACAAGACAGCCCGCAACTTCAACCCCATGATGGCCCAAGCCGGAAAGATCACCATCGCCGAGGTCGAGAAGCTCGTTCCCACAGGCGAGATCGACCCCGACCATGTCCACACCCCCGGCGTGTACGTCAATTACATTTTCGAAGGCAAGAACTACGAAAAAAGAATCGAACAACGCACGACGCAGCCGCGCAACTAACTGCCGACGACGCATTCGCATTGCCATGACGATTCAATCGATTCTCGCCTCAGTTCGCAAGGGGAATGAAGCGCCGAAGAATTTCTTCGAGAGGCGTTTCTGAATCGATCCATACGGGCGCGTCGTGCGGTGGGGTCCAAGGTATTACACCGCAGTTCTCAACGAGCTTTCGTGTGCGAAGGATGCCATCGGGCTTATCCAACTCGAAGGTCGCGACGACGTTTCTCGTTTCTTCACTCAAGACGCCGCCGGGACTAGGCTTTAAGACTACTTTGGTCAATACCATCTCCTTGATTCCGTCTTTGTCGAGGTCTTGCCAATCCTGCAAAACATTCGTCCAAGCCGTACTCGGCTTTACCAGTTGGTACTGCCCCAACCAGATCAGTTCGTTCCCTCCATTACGCGGCCGCAAGACACTTAGGTAGACTCGTCTCTCCCCGGATCCGCTTACATACGACACCGAGCTAGCGCAAATTAAAGGCGCACCGTCTCCGCCGGGATAAACGAGCGGCAAACCAACCTCGCTTACCAAGTTCTCTTCGAGAACGGTGAGGAACGAGCCCATCATTTGCAGGTTTCCGTCCGCCACACCAAGGCGGCGTCGAAATCCGTCTTGGAAGAAATTGACGTCATAGTCCTGTATTTCAAAAGACGACCAAACGATCCAGCACGGTTCGGGCGTGCGTCTCATGTCCATGATATCGATCGACTCAGCCCAACACCCCGCATTGGGCAGCGCCGCGACAACAAGCCCTGAGCGCCACGAGCACCCCACGCTTGACCTGGCAGCCGCCCGGATCACGTTGCTGCGCTGCGTGTACCAACCGATCGCAAAAACGAAACTGATGAATGCGATGCGCCGGAGTTGACGACGTTCCGATGAACGAGCGTCGAAGCTGTTTCGATCCAATAGTTTCTTCATAGCAGCGCGCTCAGCGGTCCGACAGAAACGATCAGGCGCGAAATCACGATCCACACCGCGAAATACGCCAACCCATATCGAACGGCCTCAGCACATCCTCGCCGACGATTGAATGGATTCGCACTGACTCCAATCGCCCACCACGTACCATAGAAAATCAGGACTAAGGTTACCGGAATTCGAGGAATGTAATCGAGCAAAAACTTGGGGAAATAGATTGCCCACAAGCCGTACGCACTGATCGCGGCAAACAACATGCTCCATGTCGCAATGATTACCGCGATCATGGCCGACAAGTAAAGCGCCCACTTCACGCCCGCCCGCTTAGCGGCCCGGTGTCGGCCTGGCGCGTAATAGCTGACCGCTGCAGCCACTCCAACCATGGTACACAAGGAAATCGTCCATGCGACTAGAGTCTGGGTGGCCCAAACAAGTGTTTGACTGGATCCCACCTCATTACTCATGTAACCAACGGGCTCCCAGTTTCGAGTTGGCCATAATCGATATACGAAGGAATTGAAATGGTGAAACAAAACGTACCGAACGTAATGTTGATTATTGAATACCAGCACGCCTATCAGAATTGCAATTGCGATGTGAACGAAGGCCCAACGCCGACATCGTTTCCATCGATCGGGAATGGTCAGCGAACGTGCGGCTCGTCTTGGCGTTAGCAAAATGGCGGTGACCGTTTTCAAATAAGCCGTTGGAAAATAACCGCGATCCAATCGATCCCAGGGCAATCGATGAAACGCCCAACGTCGGAAGCTCTTGCGATTCGTTGGAAACTCGCTACCGCATTCTGGGCATCGAATCCCGGCAAGTTTCCTGAGCGAGTATCCGCAATCCGGACAAACCGGTCGCCATCGAATGATGCGGGAACGAGGGATTTCCAGCTCTTGGTTGCAACGCAAACAACAAATCGAACCCGAACGATCGTACTGCATTCCACAGTCTGCACAGTTTCGGTATAGCCCTCTTCGTTTGTCCGATTTAATAACGAGAGTTGGAACGATGACCGCAATCAAAAACCAGAAAACGTGCGTGAGAGCAATCGCTGGTTGTGTTGTGAGCGCGTCGACAAGAATGAACGCTCCGACTGGAATCGCAATGGTTCCCCATAAACACGTCAGCCACCAACATTGTAGCAACGCACCGACTGGCGGTTTTTGCTTGACCGTGGAGAAACGATACACCATGTATCCGATTGCGCTTTCAGCGAGAATGAAGCACACCATCCCTTTGGCAGCCAATGCCTCACGAAAGAATCTGAAGAATATGCTCGGTGTTAAGTCAGGGTTCAGATATGCAAATTCACCGATTGGCTTGTTGATCTGCCAATCCCAAGCAACCAGCGACAGCGTCAACGGTGGCACGATCCAATGCCAGAGAATAATCAGCAACGCCTGAATGGCTCCAACTCGCCAATCATGTGCATCGGATTCCGCAAGGATGACTTTGCGGAAGTTCAACGGGTTGGGGGATCGTTGGTCGTTTGCCATCTGTTCGTTTTGTTCGAGGTTAAGAATTCGGTGGCAGTCTATGCTTGGATCGCACGCAGTGCGAACCGGGCAACGTTTGCACTAATCAATTACTGAAAATGAACCGGACGATCACAATTTAGGCGTTGCTGAAGGATTCTTCGCGGAAAAATGACGGGGGAACGCCGGGCAAGCATACGAATGGGCGGAGCGTCCAGCCCATTTGAATGCCAATCAGTGCGCACGTGGTGAGCCAAAGGTTGGGAGCGGTGAAACGGTTCTGGGCTGGTTTGTTTGCGGTCAAATTCCGCACCCCGAGAGGCGCATTGCGGCATTTGGATACGATACACCGTCTTGTGTTTGTATCGATTGCATCACCGCTGGTAATTGCCTTGATGGATGCGCTTCGAAAAGCACATACACCAAGCCAAGCCTCGGCTTTGCGATGAACCAAACTTGCTTGAGACGCGAGTTTGCCGGCTAACCTTGCCGGCGTCGTTGTCTTACGATTAGCATCGAAGACACTGCAGTCAGCAACAAGGTCGAGGGTTCAGGTATTACGCGGTTGAGAATTTCAATCCTGTCGCCACCGGCATTCTGACCGCTTGCGATATACAGCACATCGCCCGAACCATTGAAGGCCATACCCGTCGGAAAACTCGGCAAGACCAGAAATGAACTGACATCGGTGAAACTTAGAATCTCTCCTGTGGTCGGTACAATTTCCAGAAGCTCTTTCGTATTTGTCGAATACGCGATGAGATTGCCGGTGACCGGGTCGAAGTCAGCCGCACCGATTCGATCGCTAAACCCAATTAGTGGAATCACCTGAAGGATCGCTCCCGTCACAGGGTCGAGTTTGCCAATGGTTCCGGTCCCTTGATCAAAGGCGAAAAGCTCTCCGGCAGAATTGAACGACGCGCCACCGACGTTCGACGGACCATCGAACCCGGGCACATAGACACCGGCCTGCGTGACCTCTCCGGATTGATCCGTTTCCTGAAACGCCGAGAACAGAAAAAGATTGCCCGTCACCGGGTGCAGCGCCATCGCGTCGGGACCCTGTCCCAATCCAGGAACGACTGACGCATCAAAGAATGCGCCAATATCCAGACCCGGCCCCAATGGGTTGAGTTCGATCACGTTGTTCGTCGCGGGACCGCTGTCGCTGATCCAAAGATTCCCGGTGGAATCATCAAATGCGGCGCCTCCCACTCCGTTGAAACCGAGCAGGCCAATGTTGATGTGACCCGCCGCACTCAAGTCGAGTGCTGCACTTGCCCTACTCGCAGTAAACCCTAACGTGACCAGGCCAATACCCATCATGACTAGAATACTTCTCATCATTCGCTCCTTACGCACTCCGATTCTTCCAGCAAGAGTTCACTCTTCAACTGGATCGCCCGACCTACACGATAGATTTCCATGTGCAACAAATTCGGTGCTGCGCATGATGGGAAACCAAGCGCACACCGACCGGTAATCATGGTCAGACCGGCCATGGCGTGTCGGCGTTTGAATCGCCCCGCAAGACTACTTCATTCGACTTAATCAAAGCAGCAAATTTGAGGTGGATCGAACCATTCAATGGTTCCAAAAGACAGGTTCCTTCCTCTCGACCTCAATGACAATAATAGCGAGAGCAGTCCCTTAATTCAATGCGGTAACTACAACTTGCGACTTGCCATGTAGGTTCAATCGCGTATCCGTTTGGACGTAAATTGGCTCAAAGAATTTCAGAAAAATTTCGGGAACGTAGATGAGCATCAGCATACTTCAACGAACGCAATCATTTGATGAATGGGATCTGTACTCAACCGATAATAAGCTCAACAATCACGATGTATGCGTTGCTGAAAGGTTCGTCGCGGAAGAACGATGTTGGGACGTCGGGTGATCCTACAAATGGGCGGAGCGTCCAACCCATCTGAATGCCCACCAGCGAATAGGTGACCAGCCAGGCGTAATGGGCGACACGGTGGAAGCGGTGGCGAGTGATCAGAACGCGATAATAGCGCGAGGATATCAGGTGGCCAGCCAACGTTGCAACAGTGAACATAGCCGCGTTAAAGAGCAGCGCACCGCGGTAGCTTTCAGACGAAAAGTACCAGAAGCGAGTCATCGGGGCGAGGGCGGCTAACACGATGCTCAGACCCGCCTGGCCCGCGAAGATGGCTTGTAGTGATTCGCGAAAGTCGTCGCGCAAACCAAGCAGCGTGTTGATAACGAAGAAGCCAGGAAGGCAAAGCAGCGTGGTAGACAACAGCAGCAGTGGCACTTTGATTGCTGAGTAGAGGACCTGCCAGATTCGCGCGGTGGTGACAAAGTGAAAGCTTCCCATGAATCCGCCATAGAGCGCCGCGAAGCACAGAATCATCAGCGGCAACCACCACCAGGGCCGGCGTGCGGGAGCGACTGGATGAAAGTCGCCCGCACCCCGTAGGAATTGATCGACTCGCAGAAGTGCGTCAGTCATGGGTTCACCCTGCCTTGGCTTAGTTGGCGCCGATCAGGTGCGACAGATGTTCGACGGCGGCCGAGAAGAAGTTGCCGTCACGTTGGCGAAACCACTCGAACGGCAAATCGGGCGAACCGATAAATGGCCGAAGCAACCAACCCATCTGCGCTCCGACCAATCCATAGAGCAAAACCCAGATCTTAAAGACGCTGTTGGCTGGCCCAAGACCGGATGGCTCGCCTTCAATTTGTTCAAGCGGACCGGGCAAGCGCGATGTGCCTTCCTCTGTTTCGCCTTCGGTCGAAGGAGTATTGGGCAATTCGGTCCACTTAAACGGCCGTTGAGAAACGCGACGCAACGTATGCAACAAGAAGCCAAGCGCGACAAACCCGGCGACGGCGAGCAGGATGATGTTGAGCACGATCATGAATGGATAACTGGTCGTGCTCAGCGTGAAAAACCCGAGGATCGGCCCCAGAGACGCCGCGACGGTGACGTTGACCACAACCGCACCCACCAACAGGCGCAGCGTCGATGTCATCGTCATGCGACATCCAACGAGCGCATTGAATACATAAAGCGAAGGAAACGTGACGATGAGCGTCAACAAAAACAGTGCTGGAAGCTTGATCACCGCGGCCAGCAACTGCATGTAGTCGGCAGGATCGCGATTGAGCATCGCGTACCAACCCATGAAGAATCCATACAGCGCGCCTAGGATAACGGCGAGCGACACGAATGTTCGCAGGGGCAAATTAACGCGATCTTCAGAAAGCTGCCCTGGTTCGGTCCGCTTGCCGCGCAACAATTCGTCGAGTTGTTTAAACCAAGTGCCCATATGTTTTGCTTCCAAAGAAAGTTAGGGCGTTTATAAATGAATCGCCGAACATTGACAGGAAATTCAATCCAAACCCATTCGACTGCGTCATGCATGAGGTCATGCGGCGTTGAATTCTCTACGACCTGGCATGAAGATAGTTCAACCGAGATTCGGATTTATTTCATTAGGCATCATTTCCCAAGAATGGCGTGGCCAACTATATACAGCTGACCTCTCATCGAGCGTTGCAGCCGCAAATCATTGGTTCAATGTAGGACTGATTCTCGGTGGTCCAGCATTGCGACATCCAAGAGGAGCAGCCCTATGTGTTCGGAATACACTTGCAGCTTGAATCAATCGGCGCGTCGGCGTTTTTCCAGATTGTGTTGAAGCGTTGTTCGACCTGTGTTGCTTCTGCGGTTTTGCCTTGGGCCTTTAAGGCTTTGGCCAAGCCATAGAGCGACCAACCGTTTTCGCGCCAGTTGTTTAGATCTTCACGATAGACGCGCTCTGCTTCGGCGTACTTACCGGCTTTCATGTACACCGCGCCGAGCGTGTGGCGAATCGGTTGGAGCCATTGCGGTGGTTCGCCGTATGAGAGCGCATCTTCAATTTTGGCACCTTCTTCCAAATGCTTCGCCGCCTCATCCCAGTCGCCCTTCTGCAGCGCAATCTCGCCGGCAATAAAATGATCGCCTACTTCGAGCACGCGCGTCGCCAGATCTGGGCCGCCCCAATACGCATCCTTCGGGACTTTCGTTTTGCACGATTTGAACTTGCGGTATTCGCGCTCGGCGTTCTTGAAATCTTTCTTAGCCGCATACGCCACCGCGCGGCTTGCCCGCCATGTTGCGCGGGTGATTGGTAGGTACTTCGGCGGCGCGGGTTCTGCGATGATGTCATCCCATCGGCCAAAACGCTTCTGCACGTCGAACACCGAACACATCCAAAAATCAAAGATCGGTCCGACGCGTCCGAGGTCTTCTTCGGGAATATCGTTCCACATGTCGCGGGCAGCGGCCAACGCCTCCTGTTCGCGCCCGGTCATCATCGCGGCGAACGCCATCATGTGGGAGTTGTGGACCATGTATAACCATTGAACCGTCTGCTTGGGCGATAGTTTTTGATAGGCATCGTCGGCGGCCATCGCTTTGACGCTTTGTTCGATCGCCCGATTCCACATTCCAGTCTTCACATAAATATGCGCTGGCATGTGTCGCAAGTGGCCGCTGGCTGGCACCATATCACCGAGTTGATCGCCAGCGAGAATACCACGGTCCGGGTCTGCGCTCGGTTCGACCGTATGAATGTAAAGGTGCTTCGCTCCCGGATTGCCCGGGTCCATCGCCATCACCCGCTCGAGGACGCTTTCGATTTCAAGCGTGTCTTCTGCCGGGTTATAGTCGAGGTCGTAGAGCATCCAAGGCCGCTGCACCATCAGCGAATCGGCGTAGAGTGTCCCCACGTCAGAATCGCTCGGGTACTTCACCCAAAGCTTGGCCATCGCATCACCGAAAGCTTCGTTCAGCGCTGTGCGGTCTTTAGGCTCGGGACTGGCGTAACGCGATTGAAGTGCTTCGATCAGGCCGCGCTCGACAGGTGTCAGATGTTCGACAATCGCCAGCGCTTTGTGCATCGCATCCCACGCGGCTTGCGAACGCGCGTCGGTCATGATCGGATCGTTGTAGTTGGGGCCCTCACTATACGCCACGCCCCACCACGCCATCGCGCAAGTCGGATCGACCTCTGCCGCTTTCTTGAACGACCGAATCGCCTCGTCGTGATTAAACGAGTACATCCAATTCAATCCCTGATTGAAATACGCCTGCGCCTCAGCCGAGCCTGTTGTCACCACACGTCGGTGCGGGCCCATGTCGGAAAAAATCTGCGCCGGGGTATCGACGATAAACTCCGGCGCTTTGCTTGAAGAGCAGCCGGTTGCGAGTGCAATCGCGAACAATGTTGCGACAATTCCAAATCGTTTGGACATGGTGACGCTCCTTTGTCGGTATTCGCCGAACGGCTGGCTGTTGCAATACCGACGAACCTTGAATTGATGAGTAGCCCGATTAAGTTTAGACCCTTGTTTTCCTTGACCTGATGGCATTTTCAACCATGCGGGCAATAAATCAACCTTCAGGATAGAATTGTGTTGGTACCTCAATAACTAGAAACGCATCGTCCAAGATGACCCATACTTACAATGAATGACGCCAACCAAACCGGACTGAAGCTCGATAACGAGGCGGCCATCATTCGACTGGTGGACGACCATGGTGGGTTGTTGTTCTCACTCGGACTGCGTTTCTGCGGAAACCGGCACGAAGCTGAAGACCTGGCGCAGGAAGTTTTCTTGCAGGCTTATCGTGGGTGGTCTACGTTTGACGGGCGTTCGAGTGTCAAGACGTGGCTCTACACGATCGCGTCTCGCGTGTGTCAACGGATGCACCGCAAGCGTTCCGGCGAACCGGAAACGATGCCATCGCTCGATGCACTTTTACCATTCGGTGAACCGCTCGTCGCAACGATTCCGTCCGACGAAAGTGACCCTTTGTATATTCAGATACGCAATGAATCCCGTGAGCAGATCGAATCCGCAATCGCGTCGTTGCCGCAAGATTTTCGCATGCCGCTGATTCTTAAAGAGATTGTGGGATTCACCGTCCCTCAGGTGGCCCAGATACTTGGCATCGAAGAGGGCACGGTGAAGAGTCGCATCCACCGCGCCCGCTTGAAACTTCGCGCCGCGATCGATCGAACCATTGCCCGCCGCGAAGATGCGCCACCACCCGCATACTCCAAGCAAACATGCCTCGATCTTCTTGACGCCAAACAGGAGGCCCTCGATCGCGGCGTGGCCTTCGACACCGATATCATCTGTCGCCGCTGCCAGTCGGTATTCGCCACACTCGATCTCGCGTCCGATATTTGCCGCGATCTGGGACACGGCGAGATACCAACCGACCTTCGGGAACGTCTTCTGGCGACAATCACAAAATAACCTGCCAGCATGCAATTGCGTTTTCACCGGACTTTTTGAGTTTTGGGGAACGATTGTCAAAACCGTGTCTCTAACGAATTGCGGGGCCAAATGATCCCGCGCAGATAGGAGAAACGCCTCATGTTCATGCGGATAATCTACGACGAGAAGCTCGCCCAAGCCGCTTACCTGATCGGGTGCCAGAAGTCAGGCGAAGCAATTGTGATTGATCCCGAGCGGGATGTAGACCGATACATTGACCTGGCGTCTGAGCATGGGTTGCGCATCTCTGCGGTCGCCGAAACCCACATTCATGCCGATTTTGTTTCCGGTGCCCGCGAGTTGGCCGAACGGATTGGTGCTCGTGTTTATCTGTCCGACGAAGGGGATGCTGATTGGAAGTATCAATGGCTGACCAAGAAGATTGGCGGCGGTAGTTACGACCATCAGCTTCTAAACGATGGCGATATTTTTTCGATCGGGATGATCGACTTTCGGGCCATGCATACGCCGGGCCATACGCCGGAACACCTTGCGTTTCTCGTGACAGATCGGGGTGGTGGCGCAACTGAACCGATTGGAATTGCCACCGGCGATTTTCTGTTCGTCGGCGACCTGGGCCGACCGGACCTGCTGGAATCTGCAGCGGGCCATGCGGGGGCGATGGAACCGGCAGCGAGAACGTTGTTTGATACTGTTGGCAAGCTCGGGGCGCTACCTGATTTCACGCAGGTTTGGCCGGCGCACGGCGCTGGCAGCGCCTGCGGAAAATCGCTGGGAGCCGTTCCCACCAGCACGATCGGTTATGAAAAACGCTTCAACGTCGCAGTGCGGGAGGCAAAATCGGAACAGTCGTTCGTCGATTTTATTCTCTCAGGACAACCGGAACCGCCCCTCTACTTCGCAAACATGAAGCGGGACAACAAGAACGGACCTCGGGTTCTGGGGGGACTACCGGAACCGGCCAAGCAAACCGTCGCTGACCTTTTGGAATTGGATGCATCGCAGGTCGCCATCATCGACACTCGCCCGTGGGACGCTTTCCGCAATGGGCATATCCCCGGATCAATGTCCTTTCCGCTGACGAACGCGTTCAATACAGATGCAGGCTCAATGATCAGTGACGAAGAGGACATTTATCTTGTGATCAGCAGCGATGATCGCGAAGAGGCAGTCCGCGACCTGATCCGCGTCGGTCTCGATCATATCAAGGGCTGGGTAGAGGCAGCCGACTTCGATGAGGCTGACAATCAAGCCAATCTGGTCGGCTTGGAAGAAGTCGACATTGGCCATGCCCGTTCTCTAATGACTCAAGGCGACACACAGGTGATCGACGTACGCCGAGCGACAGAGTTCGCCGAAGGCCATCTTCCCGGAGCGATCAACTTCGCCCACACGCGATTGGCAGAACACTTGAGCGACATCCCGCGCGACAAAACTTTATTGGTGAATTGTCGCAGTGGCGGACGTTCTGCGCGGGCAAGTGCGTTTCTGCAACGACGTGGATTCAAGGTCGTCAACCTGCGCGGTGGAATGCTCGCGTGGGAACAAGCCAAGGCTTAATGGGTTCATCGACGGCTGAGCAGTGAAAAACAGGACTCATGCGGAGAGATGTTATGGAAACAACAAATGCACAAAGCGTTCTCGTTGATGTGTCTCCGGGCATGCTTAAAGAATGGCTCGGGCAGGATGACACGGTGCTGGTCGATGTTCGCGAGGACTTTGAACACGCAGTCGAACGCATTGCCAACTCGAAACATCATCCGCTCTCAAAGCTCGACCCAAAAGCAATCGAAGAGGAGCATCCGGGTAAACGAGTGGTTTTTCACTGTCGATCGGGCAAGCGCTCGAAACAAGCCGCACTTCGTTTTCACGACGGAAAGCAGCAAGTATTTCACCTGGCAGGTGGTATTGAGGCCTGGAAATCGGCTGGATTGAAGACTGTGCGAAGCGAAGCCGGCCCGCGTATCGACATCATGCGGCAAGTGCAAATAACCGCCGGATCGCTGGTCCTGACCGGCGTGATACTTGGCGTGTTTGCATCGAAGTGGTTCCTGTTGCTGAGTGGATTTGTCGGTGCCGGACTGATATTTGCCGGACTTTCCGGATGGTGCGGGATGGCAAAACTATTGGCGCGAATGCCGTGGAATAAGTCGATGTGCCGTCGAGAGTGCAATCCGTGAGTGCCATAAAGTGGCACCCACTGTACGGGAGTAGCCTTGATTTACACTTGGGTGGGAGCATTGGTCGTGGGATTGTCGCTGGGCTTGTTCGGCTCAGGGGGCTCGATCCTGATGGTTCCAATTCTGCGATATCTGCTGAAACACGACGGAAAAGTCGCCATCGCCGAATCGCTCGGAATTGTCGGCGTCATTGCCCTGATCAGCGCGATCCCATATGCCAAGGCGCGTTTGCTCGACTGGCGCACAGCGCTGCTGTTCGGCCCGCCCGGAATGGCTGGCGCGTATGGCGGGGCATGGATTGCGTCATTTGTAAATGCGGCTATTCAACTCCTCGTTTTTTCCACAGTGATGCTTGCTGCTGCATTCTTCATCTGGCGACAGCAAGGGCAGCCAGAGGAAACAGGTAGTCGTCGCAATGCAAATGTGTTGGCTGCTTTGGAAGGCTTGGCCGTAGGTGTCCTGACCGGATTCGTGGGCGTGGGCGGTGGATTCTTGATTGTCCCAGCATTGGTATTGCTGCGCGGACTGAACATGCGCATCGCCGTAGCGACCAGCCTGGTGATCATCGCCCTGAATTCATCGACCGGATTCGTGAAATACCTTGACGTCCTTCGCGATCAAGACCTTAGCTTGCATTGGCAAACGATGGGGGTATTCATCGTCATTGGCGTGATCGGAGCACAAGGCGGGCGATGGTTGAATACGCGCCTTGAACAACGTCGATTGAAACGCGGATTCGCCCTGTTTCTGATCTTGATGGCGGTGTTCATCCTGGCCAGAGAATCAGTGGCGTTAGTTGGATGAGAGATACCGAAACAGAAACATTCGATAAAGGAGATTCGTCATGAGTACAAACGCGAAAGAACATTACGAAAGTTGGCCGCAGGCGATCAGCACCATGCGAGAAGCCGCACCCGACATCGCCCGGGCCTTTGGCGGCATGTTTCAAAAGCTGATGGGTGAAGGGGCACTGTCGGTGCGCGAGAAAGAGTTGATCGCGATGAGCCTCGGAATGGCGCTTCGGTGTGAAAGCTGCATCTATAGCCACATCGAGAAAGCGTTGAAATCAGGCGCAACCCGCGACCAAGTCCTGGAAGCGGCAGGCGTCGTCGTGATGATGCAGGGCGGACCGGGCTACGTCTATATGCCCAAGGTTGTCGATGCGCTGAACACGCTGGAGAATACCGGCGGCTAACATCGCGATGCATTGGCCGATGGGACGAATTGACGCGGCGCGTGTACAATGTTGCCTGCCGGCAAGAAAGGTACACGCGCTCATGCCCATCAAACTAAAGCGAATTTATGACGATGTCTCGAAAGACGATGGCGTGCGGATACTCGTCGATCGACTTTGGCCCCGCGGTATTTCCAAAGAGCGGGCCAAGGTTGACGAATGGATGCGCGACATCGCTCCTTCAAACGAACTGCGTAAATGGGTTCACGAAGATTTCAGCCGCTGGGCCGAGTTTAAACTGAAATACTTCGATGACCTGCGCGAACACACCGAAGCCGTCGAATCGATCCGCAAGATGGCTAAGCGAAAAACCGTCACGCTTCTGTTTGCGGCTAAGAATGTCGAACAGAACAATGCCGTCGCCCTCCTGGAATATCTCAATAACGCCAAATAAATAGGACGTTTTGTCCAATCACGATGGATCGCGTGCCGTGTTAACCAGCCCACCTGGCGGCTGGGTCGAGAATTTCTGCGCGAATTCTTGCGTTTTCTTGCATTCCCTCCCGACGAGTCTCTCCGGTTTTAAATCCGGGGCGGATTCGGTGCGCGGCTGCGCGTCAGTATTGAATCCATTTGAGGAGGAATCGAATGCATATCCAGAAACCCGGCATGACCATTTTCGCAACAGTTTTGCTGACATTGGTAGGAGCAGTCACGACCGCCTACGCTCAATTTGCTGAGTCTGATGTGACCGTCATTAACGCACTTCAAGGAGAAAGCGCCGGTGACAGCTTCGGCCTCGAAGTGATGGCCGTCGGCGACTTCAATTCCGACGGCGCGATGGAGTTTCTCGTCTCCGCACCGGGAAACGACGAAGGCGCATTTAATGCAGGCAAGGTATATCTTTACGATGGTGCCACTCAGGCCTTGATTCGTTCCCATGTGGGGACGCGCGCCAACGAAGCGCTTCGCAACGTCATGCCCTCCGGCGACGTCAACAGCGACGGATTTCGAGACTACATCGTCGGTTCTGGCGATGAATCCGTTTATGTGTACTCCGGTCTTGACGGCTCAGAAATCCACGAATTGACGGCTGTTCAGAACGGCGAGGGATTCGGGTTTCGGTCGGCAGGGATCGAAGACATCAACAACGACGGACACGACGACATCATCGTCGGGGCGTGGAACAACGATGCGGGTGGCAACAATGCCGGGAGAGTCTACGTCATTTCCGGCGAAGATGGTTCGACCATTCGCACGCACACCGGTCAATTCGCAAACTCCTGGTTTGGGCACACCGTCAACGAACTTGGCGACATCGACGGCGACGGTGTTTCGGATTACTACGTTGGCGCGCCGGGCGTAACGAGCCTGAGCTTTCGCGGCCAAGCGTTTATATATTCGGGTGCAACAGGCGCAGAGGTCTATCCGCATCTGACACCGATCGGGACAGGATTGAACTACGGTTCGTGGGAACCAGCAGGTGGGCAATTCGACTTCAATGGTGACGGTAGGTTGGACTTCGCGATCGCCGACATTGGCGATCTGGCACTCGGATCGGAAACCGGCCGCATCTACATCTACGATGGTCCCACGGGAGCGCTGCTCTACACGCTTTTGCCATCGACGGGTTTCTCGGGCTTCGGCGGGATCACACCCAACCCGGACACCCACATCGGTGATGTCGATGGCGATGGCATTTCCGATTTGCTAGCCGGCGCGTGGCGCAGCCCGGTGGGAGCCACCAACGGAGGTCGCGCCGAAATTATCAGCGGGTGCTCGGGCGCACTGCTTCGCAGCGTCACGTCAAACCAAGCCAACGTTTTTCTCGCGGGCAGTCGGTCGGGCGTGGGTGATGCGGATGGCGATGGGTTCACTGATTTTATTCTGGGAGCCAACGGTACGAGCGGAAACACGGGCACAGTTTATCTGATTGCGGGACAAGATCATCAGGTTGCACCGGGCGACTTGAATCGCGACGGTAGTGTCGGCATCTTCGACTACTGGATGCTGTTCTCGCCGGAACTCGATGGGCCAGATGCCAGCTTTTTTCCGCTGTGCAAAGACGCCGACCTGAACCACGACGGAACGGTCGATTTGGGGGATTTTGGAGTCATGCAACGACACTTTACCGGGCTTTGATTGGTTTCGACTTCGCCCATCTGACGACTTCATACGAACCTTGGCATTGATGCTGCGACAAGTGCGACGGTACGATGGCTTGGTTCAGATGTCGCAATCAGAACTTTTCAAGAACGGAACGAATCTGAGTGGTATCCATGCGTGACAACTCTGCGAGCGTAACGGAATTGCTGACGCGCTGGCGCGATGGTGATACCGAAGCGCAGCAGCTGGTCGTCTCACTCGTTTACGACGAACTGCGCGGACTGGCTCAGGGGTATCTGAATCAGGAACGCAGCGGACACACACTTCAACCAACAGCGCTCGTCCACGAAGCTTACATGCGACTGGTTGGTGAAAAAACTCCAGACATTAGCAACCGAGCGCATCTGCTTGGCGTCGCGGCGCGATTGATGCGGCAGATTCTGGTGAACCATGCAGTGGCGCGAAAGACCGATCGGCGCGGTAATGGTTGGAAGCGCGTCCCAATCGGTGCGGCGGTGGATTTGCTCGAAGAACGGGCGATCGATCTCGTAACCTTTGACGAGGCGCTGTCTCGTCTTGCCAAGATCGACTCGCGCCAAGCTGAAGTCGTTGAGCTTCGATTCTTTGGCGGTATGACGGTCGAGGAAACGGCAGAAAAACTGGGTGTCTCACCGCGAACGGTCGTATCCGAATGGACGATGGCTAGGGCTTGGCTGCGAAAGGAGATGACCGTCTTATGAACGCTCAGCAGTGGGGCCGTCTAAAAGAATTGTTCGCCGAAGCTCGCGAATTGCAACCCGCACGTCGAACGCGATACGTCAATTCGCACTGTGCAGATGACCCGAGTATGCGCAATGAGTTGGAGGCAATGCTCGATGCCCATGACTGCGACGATGGTTTTCTCACACCGCTTGATGCAGAAGAATTGGAAGCCGCCAGCGGCATTGCCCGCGCTACTCCGGTAGAGGGAACTCAGATCGGTCCGTACGAAATCGTTCGATTAATTGCGACCGGTGGAATGGGCGAAGTCTACCTCGCCCGCCGCGCAGATGAGTCATTTGAAAAACATGTGGCGATCAAGATCATTCGCCAAAGCATCGCAACAGCCGGAATGATGCAGCGGTTTCATCGCGAGCGACAGGTGCTCGCGAGTCTGGAGCATCCGAATATTTCGTGTCTGCACGATGGCGGAACAACAGACAACGGGCTGCCGTATCTGGTCATGGAGTACATTGCCGGCCAACCGATCACGACGTATTGCGATGGCTTAAAGCTCGACGTTCGCAAGCGTCTCGAATTGTTCCTTACCACTTGCCGAGCTGTTCAATATGCCCACCAACGCCTCGTCGTGCACCGCGACATCAAACCCAACAACGTTCTCGTCAACGGGAATGGTGAAGTGAAGTTGCTCGACTTTGGTATTTCGCGGTTGCTTGATGATGACGGACGGGAGGACCGATTTCTTACCACGATCACTCGATCATCTGCACTCACGCCCGAGTACTCCAGCCCGGAACAAATTCGCGGAGACGCCGTCACCACTGCAACGGATGTGTATTCGCTTGGTGTGGTTCTCTATGAAATGCTTTCAGGGGAGCGGCCTTACCAATTAAGCGACATGCCGCGCTACGAAGCTGAGCGCATCATTTGCGAGTCGATCCCGCCCGCGCCAAGTGCAGCCATCAGCCGCAATGGACGCGTAGGCAACAAGCGCTTGCGCCATCAATTACGGGGCGACCTTGACAAGATCGTGACAACCGCGCTGCGCAAAGACCCTGATCGCCGCTACGGTTCGGTCGAGCAGTTCGCGGACGACATCCGACGATACCTCGATGGTCAACCCATTACTGCCCGTAAGGACACGCTGGGTTATCGCGCTGGCAAGTTCATTCGACGCAACAAAGCCCAGGTGGCTGTCGCCACGTTTGCTGGCGCGGCAGTCATCGTTGCCCTAATCAGCACAGTGCTGAGTCTTTCCCGCGCAAACGAGTCCGAGCAAATAGCCAAGCGCCAAAGCAGTATTGCACAAGCTGCACACGGTGAATCGCAAGGGGTCGTGGATTTCTTGGAGACACTTCTCGCGTCGGCGAGCCCGTTTAAGCGCGGTGACGGTGTGACTGTAACCGAACTTCTAAGCGATGCCGAAGGGCTGATCGAGTCGCAGCTCTCCAATCGACCAGGCGTGGAAGCGAATGTGCGCATGGCGCTCGCACGTACACTTCGCAGCTTGATGATGTACGCCGAAACGATACCACATCTGCGAAAGTCGTTGGCTTATTTTCGCGAGACGCGCGATCCTGACGATCCCGCTATCGCAGAATGCCTCAGCGCGTTGGCGCAATCACTTGCAGAACAATCGTTTTCTGGAAAGCAGAGCAGCGTCGGCGTCGTTAAAATGCAGGAAGAAGCGCTGGCCATTCGGCGCAAGCTTTATGGCCCGAATCATCCGCTCGTCGCCGACAATTCCCGGAAACTTGCGATTGCGATTTGGGCGGAACGACATCCCGCGATACCGGACGAACGCATCGTTGTGTTGTTCAAAGACGCGCTGGGCATGTACGAATCGCTGGGCATGTCGCAGTCGGCTGACGCTGCGTTGTGTCGAGTTGATCTGGCCAACGCACACGCAGCTCGCAACGAATTCGGCGCAGCAGAGCAGATGTACACGGATGCCTTGCGCGTCTACAACGCTCTGCCGGAAGGAAGCGATCAATTCTCGCTCGATGCACTTGACAAATACGCCGCATTTTTGATACGAACCGATCAACCGGAATCGGCAGCGAAGGCTCTGGAGCAGTACCGCGCCAAGACGCCGGATGGCGTGATCCTGGAATCGACTAAGAATGTGGTTTGGAAACTGGCATCCGTTCAATTGCATCTTGTGCAATCCAAGCGCGGGATGGAAACGCTCTACGACGCCATGACGCTAGAATGCAAGTTGCTGCGACAAACGCATTCAGATGGTGATCTCTTCGATGGATTGGTGAAGCGTTTGCAATCACGCGATGCCAACAAACGCGTCGAATTGTTCAGCGATTTACTCGTAACGCTGGCCAGTTGCTATCCGGACTATCCCAAATTGGTTGCCGATCAAATACAGATTACCACCGTGGCTGTCCTGCGAATCGACGGAGCCAAGTCTGCCGATGAGATGTTGACACGCACAGCGATGAAACTGTCCGAATCTGGGGCGAATACAGTGCTCGCAGAAGCGGTCAAGACGTTGCAGGCGTCCGTCTCATCTACCGCGCCGAGCCAAAGCGATGGATAGAATGCAAGCAGTGGCACGCACTTACAGTCCCCGGATCAGGTCTTCTATCAACGTTCGATCAACTCTCGCATCCGGTGTCGTAATATAGCACTCGGGCACGTCAAACAGGATCGTCGCGTTGGCTTTTTGCGAGTAAGCGGTTTCGATTTCGTCAATCCAGTTGTCGAGGTTTGCGGCAGTAAACGCGTTGACATGAAGCAGTACGTCGATGACTTCGCGATCCCAGTTCCGAAAAATCCCGCTTCGGATGCGGCGGCGTACAAATTCAACACGCTCGGCTTCGGTTTCAAATGGAAGCCCGTCGGCCAATGCAGGATCGGATTCAGTGTTGTCGGTCCAGTCGACGCTGTCGATCATAAAACCATGATAGACCCAGCCACGTTCTTGTACGACAGTTTGCGCTTCTGAGCGGCTGATACCGCTTCCGCCGAATGGTTGCCGAAATATCGGCGTGAACCAATCTTCTCGCTCAGCGTCAACCGACTCCAACGCTAGGTCGATGTAGTCAACCAGACGATCCAGATCTTCGCGAATGGGCACCCGACCGTAGAGTGGCGGACCGAACGTTTGCGACCAAATAGCCGGATCATGATCGAAAGCGTGGTAGCCCAACACATGATTGCCTTCGTGAATCATCCGCAAACCATCGCCGAATATGCCTTCAACCTGCTCACCGATTTCGGCGTTCCCCGATCCTTCGACAAAGAATGCAGCCCGTACTTGGCGACGATCTAGCGTGGCTAATATTTCACCCAATGGCTGGAGCAATTCGACGGAGTTGGCTGATGCGCCTTCGAGTGATTGATCAGCCGCCAGCGGTCCGTCATCAAACGTCAATACCACGGCCACTTGCTCAGGTGTCTCGTTATCACAGTTAGCAGCCGCACCGCAGCCACAGAGAATCGACGCGAGTATTGCTGAAAGTACGTAGAGGAATAAAGCACCCCCCTTCTTGCAATGGCTGCTTTGAATAAAGCCGTTTTCGGCCATCTATCAGACCACCTCGACGTTCTGAACCAGATTGAGACTTTCTAACTTGACCCCTGTGATACACTGAACATTGTAGCAAGACAATCCGCTCCGCACTTAATTCGCCAACCCGGTCTTGGAAGAACACATGATGAAGTCTGCGAAGTTCCTGTGCATTACTATGCCGCCCTTGCCGTACTTGCAGTGCAGAATTCTGTGAGCGCGGATGGAGTCGGATGAGGCTGAATCACAATCGTGGCGCGCGAAATCAACTCCCGCCTGCGCGAATTGCCACAATCATCAACCCGGCATCGCCAGTTGCGTCGTCAAGTCTCGCCTTCCCCGGCGCTCTCAGGGCCGAAAACCCGCCTCGCAGGCGGCGTAACCCAAAAAGTGCGTCCTTTGGCACACCACATGCAACTTACTCCTCTCGACAGAGCAAAGGAGAAAACCGTGAACCCACAAGCCTTGGCCAGCTGGATGCGTGAAGAGCACGACCGCGTACATGATCTTGTCACGAAACTACGAGAAGAAATCGCCAAAGTCCCGCGCACCGATCGAAGTGATTGGCTTAGCCAATTAAGGGAACGCTTTGAGCATCTTCGTGCGCACTTGCACAAGCACATGGCACTTGAGGAACAGGATGGCTACTTACCAATCGTCGCAACGCGGCGACCAACCTTGGGTGGGGAGGTGGATCGCCTTCAACATGAACATGACGAGTTGATCAAGATCATGGATGGCATTCGTCGTGACTTACACAGCCTAAACGAAAACGATCCGCTGCTCATTCAGGATTGTTGCCGGCGCCTTGAGAATCTCGTCGACTTCATTGAACATCACGAACAGGATGAAAACCTGATCGTCATTTCCGTGTTTACGGATGAGATTGGCACAAAGGATTGAACTACCGCACGGCTGCCGACGCCGCGAACTTCTTCTTGAGGGCTGAGATCGCTACGTTCGGGACATTCGCCGGCGTGGTCACATGCTGCACAGCGCCAATCTCAGCGGCGACTTTTGGCATTCCGTACACCACGCACGACTCTTCGCTCTGCCCAATCGTGATCGCGCCGGCTTGTCTCAACTTGAGCAGACCCTTGGCACCGTCGGCACCCATGCCTGTCAGAATGACGCCGACGGCTTTCTTACCAACGAGGTCGGAAACCGAATCAAACAGAACATCAGCAGCCGGACAATGCCGATTGACGAGTTCTTCCGTTCCCGTCTTAAGTCGCAGCCGCCCACCCACGCGCTCGACGTGCATCTGGACTCCACCTCGGGCGACAAACGCACGTCCCGGTTCCAACACATCGCCATCAACTGCTTCGGTGACGGTCATGTCGCTGTAGTCGTTGAGTCGATCGGCGAATGATTTCGTGAATCCCGGTGGCATGTGCTGAACAATAGCGACCGGTGGAAAGTCGGCTGGAACATTTGAAAGCAATTCCTTCAGCGCTTCGGTGCCACCAGTGGACGAACCAATCGCCACGAGGTAGCGACTTGGGTCGATGCCCGCAGATTGACATGTGCGCTTGATCCCCGGTGGTGTCGACGGTTTGACCGACGTGACCCTTACCGCGACGGTGGCTGCTCTGATTTTGAACGCCAAATCTTCACCCAACCGCATCAGAGCCTCCTTGCCTCCGCTCGAGGGTTTCGCGACAAAATCGACGGCACCTGCTTCGACCGCCTTTAGCGCCGCATAACTGCTGTCCACTGCCATGCCGCTGCACATAATCACAGGAACCGGATAGTGTGTCTGTAATTTCTTGAGGAAAGTCAAACCGTCCATGCGTGGCATTTCGATGTCGAGGATAATGACGTCGGGGCGCTGCTCGGCGATCAGGTCGCGCGCTTGATATGGGTCGGCTGCCTCACCGACGACGACAATGTCCGGCGCATTGGATATCGACTTGGCCAGCATCGTGCGGACCGTTGGAGAATCGTCGACGATTAGTACGCGAATGGCTTTGCTCATGTTAGAACCAGTCTCTCATACTGCATGCAACTCTTGTTTCTTTCCCAATCACAATCACGGCCAAGTAATTACTCAATCTCGTCGATAGATGGTCGGTTCAACGTAGTCCAACGGGTGATCGATGCCATTGAGGCTTTCGGAGTGACCGATCATCAAGTGCCCACCTGACACCAGGCTCTTTGCGTATCGATTTACAAGACCTTCTTGTGTTGTTTGGTCAAAGTAAATCATGACGTTGCGACAGAAGATAACGTGAAATCCAAGTTTGAACGGAAACGTCGGCGTCATCAGGTTGAATCGCGAGAACTTGATCAAGTTGCGAATGTCTGCTGTCGCCCGAAACGCTTCGCTTTGTTCGGCTTGCACTTTTTTTAGGTATTTGGCGCGGAATGCGGGAGGTACTGATTTTGCTCGTTCGGCAACGAACTGCCCGCGCATCGCCTGGCCAAGCACCTGCGTCGAAATGTCCGTTGCAAGAATACGTGGCTTGATGCCGGGATGCTTCTGAAGGGCATCGTGAACAACCATCGCGAGCGAATAGGGCTCCTCACCGCTCGAACACCCTGCGCTCCAAATTCGAAGCTCGTTATTCGCCGCTCTCCACTGACTGTCTGAAGTCCACCCGTCGATTAATTTTTTGAGGAATTCGAAATGGCTTATTTCGCGAAAAAGGTGGGTGGTGTTGGTCGAAACGGCATCGAGCAATTTGCTCAACTCGACACCACTGCTGTCTGCAACAACGATGTCATAGTAGGCTTTGAATGACTCACACTCTTTGCCACGAAGCAGCTTGGCCAGCCTCGACCGCAATAGCTGCATTTTCTCTGTACCGAGATTAATCCCGCTTTTGTCGTAGATAAGCTTGCGAAATCGATCGTAGTCGCTTTGCGTCAGTGTGCCTGGGTCAAGAGATTTGAGCATGATGATTGACTCACTTACCTAGTTGAATTCACAGAATTTATCACTGCCCAGATCATCACGCTTCTTACGACTGCAAATGTCGCAACTGCAGCCATTGTCCATCGACGGACAACTGAGTCACTTCGTCCCCGCAGTCTTCAACAAATGGTTGCTCTTCCAATTCGGTCACCGTGGGAATCGTAAGATTGAAAACATCCACAACACCATGGGCAGCCGTGACAAACTGACCGCAAACCACGTTCATGAATTCGCGTACGGCATCTGATGACTCCTGTTCAGAAATACCGTCACCGGGATCGACACCGAGAAGGTTCTCAGCCAACTGATTCGCAAAAGTTCGCGTGCAAACCAAGCGAAGTTCGCCGCCTACACTTCCCTTGTATCCAATGGAAGTTTCAATCCATGATTCGCCTGACTGTTCGCTGAACTCCTCGCCGTCTGTGAACATAAACGCGAGGTCTGCAAGCACATCAGAAAGAACTGTCGTCAGAGTCGCCGTCAATTGCTGTTGCATTTTCAGTCACCTTTAGCATGGGTAGTAAGGCTTCACGTAGTTGTTCGGGCTGAAAGGGTTTCCGGACATACCCAGAGGCCCCCAGTTCCATGAGTTGATCAATGCGCGTCTTGCTTCCCTCGGTCGACGCAATGACGATCGGAATGTCGCGGAGTCGTTCGCTCTCTTTCATGCGCGTCAAGAGTTCGACCCCACCCATCCTGGGCATGTTGATGTCGACAAGCATCACTGCCACCTCGTTCTCGGCCAACTGGGCGAGAGCAGAAATGCCGTCAGACGCCTCAAGGAATTCATCGACTTCCAACCCGATCATTCGGATGGTTCGCTTGACCATCGAGCGAATGGTCGCCGAATCGTCTACTATCAGTACGTTGCTTCCCATCGTTTCATTCCTATTCATCTTCGTGGTCAGTCGCGGACGTATCGCCGAACATGCTTTGCACCCGTCGAAGCTCAACGACGACTTGAACTCCAATGATTTCCAGGTCGGATTCACGCAATCCGTGGCGCTCCAAGACAGACGGATCGGCACGACTGCAGAGCCCATCCGCCCCGATCCCAATACCAAGCAAGAGACAGACCGTGTTCGCCAGGTAAATTGCGTCAACCAGCGGGCTAAGTGGTTCTAATTCAGACGGTGTATGGTGGTAGCGAATGCACTGAACAATCGGTACCGGCAGCTTCCATTTTTCTGCAATCATGGCGCCGACTTCTTCGTGCGAAAAGCCCAGCACTTGACGTTCAGCTTCGACAAACGCCATCTGTTCGTCAGTCACCAATCGGACGATCTCGACGAATTCCTCGGCAACGTGTTCGTTCAAAATCACCTTGCCGATGTCATGCAGAAGCCCAGCCGTAAACGCCAGATTCGTATCTGCCAGGCGCAGCTTCTGAGCGAATTGAGATGATGCCAGTGCGACGGCAACGGAATGCTTCCACAAGATGCCCGGGTCGAGCCCATACCCTTTTTGCTCGCGCGCCAGCATGTTGTTCGTGTGTATCGACATGACCATCTGCAACACCTTGGCCGTTCCGAGACACTTCAGCGCGTCTTCCAGCGATGTCACTTCGCGCGACAAACCAAAGAACGCCGAGTTGCAAAGCTTGAGAACTTCGCTCGTCACAGCCTGATCGTATTTGATGGCGCTGACGATGTCCTCGAGCTTGCTCTTCGGATCACTCATGACGTTCATGAGTTTCAGCGCCGTATCGGGCAGCGGCTGAATCGAGCCTACGCATTCGATTATGTCTTTCGCAGCATTCACAGTTCGGTCTCCTTACCACGGGAATGAATCGTGAATCTCCCGGTACCGACATTCAATCGAACGGTACGGCTGATCGATCCCCCGACTTGTTCGGCATCGATCATGACCTTGTTCTTCCAGAACAGCTTGCGGAGCGTGACGTAGTTTCGCTTTCCGATGTTGAACGTTCCATTGTCATCCAACAAATGTGCACCGCCCGCGATCTTCACAACCAAGTTGCTTTTCTGGGCTCCGATCTTGTATACGGAGCGAAATAAGGTCGGAATTCCCGTGTCTGCGAACATCGCCGGGTTCGCTTTTGCCTTTTCCGGTGAAATCGATGACTCGGGTAACATGTAATGAAGCATTCCCCCGACAAGATTGACCGGATCCCAAATCGCCACGCCGATGCAACTCCCTAGAGAGTAGGTTACCAGCGTCGCGCCTGGGTCCTTCACGACCTTTAAATCCGCGATATCAACAACCCGATCCATTTCGATTCCCGGCCTTCACTCGATAGGCTCGCTCAACCGTGTCGAGCGCAAACTTGGTTTGGTAAGACTCTCAGTCTTGCGGTCTCGGCCCGGAAGAATCATGGACCCCAAGGTTCCAACACTCTCAAATTGCGCAATCAAACGCACTCAACAACGGAACGCGCTTCCACTGCGTAGTCCTTTACGAGTTCTTGTGAGTTCAATACCTTGTCGATGTCGAGCAGGATTTTGAGTTTGCCGTTGATCATTCCCATTCCAAGGATATACGACGTATCAACCGTTCCCCCAAACACAGGCGGGCTTTCAATTTCAGCTTTGGGAATCTCGTGTACCTCGTGAACCGTATCTACAATGACACCAATGAGCTCACCGACATCGACCACAATAATGCAGGTCTCTTCGTTGTATTCTGCCTCTGGCATTGAAAACCGTGAGCGCAGGTCGATCACAGGAATGACGCGACCTCGCAAATTAATCAAACCACCCACGAAGTCTGACGTTTGCGGTACCTTGGTGATATCCAACACACCAATGATTTCGCGCACTTTGAGTATATCCAAACCGTAGTCTTCGCCAGCCAGCAGGAACGTGAGGTACTTGTTACCGATAGTATCGCCTCCACCTGCGTCGTTGCTTCCGAGTTGATTGTTAATGGAATCTAATGATGCCTGCATACTTGTCTCTCCATTTCAGTCATCGCTGCGACTGTCTCGGTTTCGTTCGATTTTGACACAACCGGACACACGCTCAGTCAGCCAGCACCGGAACCAGTTGACCATTCTTTGCAGAATCGCTTGCTGGTTTTCTCAATTGCTGTGCAGCGACAATACCGGGTACATCTAGGATCAGACCCACCTTCCCGTCTCCAAGAATCGCAGCGCCCGAAATACCGCGCAGCTTCTGAAATCGTTCACCGAGGGGTTTGATCACGACTTGTTGCTGCCCAATCAGTTCATCAACGACTATTCCGATCTCGCCGCCTTCGTATTGCGCGATGACGACAATGGCATCACACGGATCGACATGCTGGCTGGATCCGAATAGCGGACCGAGCGGAACGATCGGGATCAAACGTCCGCGGGCATTTAGGACTGCCCCCTTGTGTTGGACGCTGGAAATCTGATCTTTGGTTGGACGAAGGGCGTTTTCAACGGTAACTGTTTGAATGATGAAACGTTCGGTTCCGACGCGAAGGACCATTCCATCAATGATGGCGAGCGTTAGCGGAAGTCGAATCGAGAAGGTGCTCCCTTTGCCCGCGGTCGAATTGATTTCGCACTTGCCCCTGAGGTTTTCGATGTTGCGGCGGACCACATCCATGCCGACGCCACGACCCGACACACCAGTGATCTGCTCAGCCGTCGAGAATCCCGGCGCGAAGACCAAGTCGTAAGCCTGCTCCTCAGTCAACTGATCGTCTTCGCTGATGATGCCTTTTTCGATGCCTTTTCGAATCAAAGCTTCAGCATTCAAGCCCTTACCGTCATCAGTGATTTCGATAACGATGTTGCCACCGCTATGGTATGCGGAAAGCGACACGTTTCCTGATGCAGGCTTGCCAGCCTCCATCCGCACGTCCGCAGCTTCAATGCCATGATCGACTGCATTGCGGACCATGTGTACAAGCGGATCGCCAATCTGCTGAATCACGTTCTTGTCGAGTTCTGTGTCTTCACCTGAAATGGTCAGGTCAACATTCTTGCCAACTTTTCGGGCGACATCACGCACGAGACGGGCCATCTTTTGAAACGTCGGACCGATCGGAATCATTCGCATCGCCATTGCGGCATCTTGCACGTCGCGCACGATCTTGGTCGACCGCGTAACGTCCTTGGCCAATCGCGGATCGTTGGCGACCAGCGGACTCGCGCTGACCTGCGTTTGCGCGATGACCAATTCACCAACCATATCGACGAGCGCATCGAGTTTTGCGGTGTCGATTCGTACCGATTGTTCACCAGCGCCGGCACCGGGTTTCGCTTGAGCACCCTTGGCGTCCGCTTGCGAACGAGGCCCCTGACTGCTCTGCGTGGCGTTGGCTACGCCCGTTCTCGCGGATGCCTCAGTCACGTTGGGTGAATCGGCGCTTCGACTTTGACCTTCAATTGCGTTGTTGCCAGCATCCTGGGGAGCGGAACCTTGTTCGACCGCGTTTTGATCAAGTTGCTTGTCCGGATCGCCAGAAACGGGGGAACTGCCTGCCGCTTCGATTCGTCCAGCGACGACACCGCGAAGGTTGGCGATCATCAATTCGATCGGCGGCTGGGGAATGGCTTCACTATTTGGATTGGCCAAGTGATCTCGAATGCCGGCAAACTGAACCTTGAGAATGTCCACAACTTCAAAGACCAGGTCGATCAAACCGGACGTGATTTGTCGGGTTCCCTTGCGGGCTTGGTCGAGCAGGGTTTCGGCTTCATGAGTCAAACCGACGATGTCGCGCAGATTGAGAAAGCCAGCCGCACCCTTAATTGTATGGAAGGGTCTGAACAACGAATCGATTGCTTCCGGGTCACTGGGCGACCGCTCAACTTCCAACACGGCGGCTTCTATCGCGTCGAGGTGCTCGCTCGCTTCTTCGACAAAGCCAGCCACCATATCGATTTCATCCTTGCTGATGAAGAGCGGTTCAGAAACGTATAACGATTCAGGCTCTTCGGATTGCGATACTTCGTTATCTTGCGTGTATTCGACAGACTCTTGAATCGGTTGCTCCTGAACCTCAACTGCATCAGTTACTTGAGGCTCGGGGGATTCTTCATCAAAGACACGATCAAGCTGCTCGCTGACAACTTCCAAATCATTGGCTGCTTGAGCACGAGACTCTTCAGAATCGACATCTTCAATTGCAGTGCCGGTATCTGCGCTCTGCGACTCTGCACCTAACGACTCTGCGCTCAATGTCGTGACTGCATCCTGAACGCCGGCAATCGCAGAAGCAGCATCTGCAATCTCGCCTAGGATCATGGACTCTAGCGTCGCGACCATTTTCGACGCGACCTTAAGACCTTCCGGCGACAGTCCGCCAGTTTCAGCGTTGGCGAGCGACGAAAATAATTCGTGCATCTTTGCCAAACCTGGCAAGTCGTCCTGATCGACCGTCGTTGCAAGGTTGCCCAGTTCGCTCAGGTATGATTTCGCTGAGTCGGTACCGTTTTCGCTCATGAGATGCGATCTCCCTCTGCTCCCTAGGCGAACACGTCGAGTCTATCACCGTCTGCGACACGTTTCGCTTTGGGCAGATGCCCGGCTAATCATCCACTTAAATGTTCATTGTGGACGTACTAACTGGAATACATGCGTCCGCACGCACTGATGAATTCAACCCATTCCAGACATAATCAGCCAAAAGGGGAATCGTCTCATGCAGGATGAGATTTTAGATAAATCCGATTTGACAGCCCTTTGGCCTCGCAACACGGGCGGAATAGGAATGCGCGTCTGAGCGTCGCGCATTCGGTGGGTTGGGAGCGAATGAATAGATTGGGGATGTTGCCCGGCATCTCGGGTGATCGCGGTGCGATGTTATCGGATGGGCGATGACAACGGAGAGATTGCCAGACCATCTGCCGCGACATCATTCACTAACGATGAACGATATCGCCGCACGATGGAATATCATCAGCAGCCTACAACGTCTGCAAAAATGCCAGCAGAGCCGCACGATCTTCTTCTGATAACGCAAGAAAAGCGCCGCGAATCAAAACGGCTTCACCGTCATGCATCTCGATGGCTTCTTCAATCGTGTCAGCCAACCCGGAATGAAGATACGGTGCCGTCTGACTCAAACCCCAAAGCGGTGCCGTCCGGAACTCGGTCGTGCTTGCATCACCGTCTTGAATCCCAAGCGAACCTTCTGCAAGGATGTCGTGCAGCAAGAGATCCGAAAACAATGGGACTTCCCCAAGGGCACTTTGAAGTGTCGGTATGTGGCACTTGGAGCAACCAACCGTATCAAAGACCGCACGGCCCGCGTCAACCTGTGCGACCCGATCGGGTTCGATCGTTTGGCGGGGCGGACCGGCTAACATCCCCATGAAAAATGCCATGTCTTCCGCTTCGGTTCGGGTCAACTCCGGATCGGCGATGAAGTCGATATCTTCGGTCATGCCGAAAATGAGTCCGTCCTGCGGTTCGACCGTCAAACCCAATTCTGCGGCCATCGCGTCGCGCACAAACTCGGCAACACTGGGCACTTGAGCCTTCCAGCCAAAGCGGCCAAGGCGATTGTCGGCAAGGATATGCGCCCGCCCGCTGATGCCATCACTGTTGGCATCCAGTGGATCTTCGTTGGCGATGATCGTTGCGTCGTCGATGGCCTCCATTAAACCCAATCCGAACAGTGCAGGCGTTTGCCGATGCTCGAATACGTTGGCTTCAATTTCCGGTTCCGGGGGATTGAACCCGATGACAATCTCTTTGTGCAGAATCGTATTGGTCGTCGTCACCGGATTGGCAAACACACCGTCTTGATCCATCGATCCATGACGCATCACATTGACGTCGCGCGGACCCGACCCACCAATCACCGGATCGAAGTGGCACGCGCGACAGCTATCCCCATTGAAGCGGCCCCCATTGTCAGGACCAACCATGCCTCCGATTCCGGCATTGTGCCCGAAGTCATGATCGAACAGTTCGCGTCCGCGCATGAAGCGAGCCACCTCGTCGGTATCAAGATCGCGGAATGGCCCGCCATACTCGCCAACCGCGGGAACCGGAGAATCGGGCTCCATCAAACCAGACGACAACTGATCGCGACCGCCCAATGACATTAAAAACTCTATCACATCGGCTTGCTCTGATTCGCCAAGGGCTTCAAACGCGTCGCGGGCGGATTGTCCTTCGCCACCATGCATCAAGATTGCATCCGTGAGTGTATCGGCCCTGCCGTCATGGAGGTACGGTCCGACAGATGCAATCCCCCACAGCGGGTGCGTACGGAATTCATTCCCCCGGGCGACGCCCTGCTCTATGCCGTCAGCGAGTTCTTCACCCATGTCGTGAATCAACAGATCGGAATACAAATGAAGCGGACCGCGCGGGCCATCGAGTCGTGGAATGTGGCAGTCGGAACAACCGGACTCGTGAAATAGTACTCGCCCGCGTTCACTTTGCGCCGTGGGTTCGTCCAATTGCGGCGCGGCGAGCAGCATCGCAAAACTGACAATGTCGAACAGATCCTCGCTCGACATTTCCGGATCGGGCACGCCATCGTCGTCGCTATTCGATTCGTCGGTGGCTGCCGCTTGCCGCGTTCTTGCTGAGCGTTTTAAGCGGGCACCCATCGAACTGTCCACGGGAAGCTGAGCGCGGGCTGCTTCCGTTAGCGGATCGGTGGTAATCCCAGCATGATTGAACAATGGTCCGCGCACGAAGCCTTCGATCGATGCGGTCTGCGACTTGCGACCGAACCGCCCGACGAACGAATTCTCGAAATTCGCCCGGCCACTAATCCCATCGCCATCAAGGTCGTCCGGATCGGCATTGGCAAGAATCGTGGCACCATCCATTTCGGCGATCAAACCGACGCCAAAAAATGGAATGGCATTGCGCTGCGCAAATACGTTCTTTTCCAGAGCGATGAGCGGACGGGCAGGACTCCCCTCCTCGTGGCTTAGCATTCTCACCACGCCACCAACGTCACCGATGATGAACGAGCCGTTGGACGTGCGCTGACCGGCGAGAAAAAAGTTGCGATAAAGACCGGAACTACCGCCCACGACAGGGCGCTCATGACACGCACCGCAGAACGTCACGTTGAATTCCGGACCAAGACCATCGGCAAGATCAAAGCGTCTCTGAGCGACCGCGCGCCCACGCTCAAACGTATCAAGCTGTTCAGCCGACGCACTGGGAAGCGGCTCACCAAGCTTCGCGGAAATCCCTTCCGCAACCGGACCATCACCAGTGTCATCCGCCGGTGACGGTTCCATACATCCGTTGATCCCGATTAGCGCTGCGAAAAGGAATACTGCCCGAAGCATCCCGAAATGTTGCATGGATTTAACTCCAGATTGTCAAATAGCCAAGTAGATTGAAATTCGGCCCGGATGCGGCGGTATCTCTTGGATCGCCCCTCCACCAAACGAATAGCACTCCCGATTCTACAAAATGACAAGCGTCCTGTCAGCGCCTTCATGCAATCGGCCTATACATTCGCGGGACCACCCCGATTGCGGTTATCCTATGCGCCAACACCCATCGATCGCAGCCACCCTTTGCCTGGAAACTGCCTTTCGATACGATGGAACCGAAGGAGCTACATCAACATGACGCGAAAATTCATCGCCAACGCACAATTTCTATTTCTGACGCTTGGAATCGCATTCACGTTTTCATTCTGCGGATGCACAGCCCCCGTCGTCGTCGAAACCGATTCCGACAATGATGGCGTCGTCGATTCAGAGGACGCCTTCCCCGATGATCCCAATGAATCCGTCGACACCGATGGCGACGGTGAGGGCAACGTCGCCGACACCGATGACGATGACGACGGTTTAACCGATGCCGACGATCCCGACCCGCTCGATGCCGAAGTCACCACGATCGACCCACCTGATAATCCATTCGGCGGCGATACGGGCGAGTCAGCCCCCAATCTCACCGGTGATCAGAACGACGCGTTTGAACTCGGACGCGTGGTGTTTTCAAAAATGTTCAATCAGTTGGAGGGCGTCGGTCCCAATCAACTGGGCATTAGCTGCGTTGGATGCCACAGTACACCCGTCGCGGGTGGCTCGGGAACTGGCACATTCGTTCGCGTTTTCAGCGTCGGTACTGCGATGATCGTCGATCACGATGCACCCGCATTATTTGGTACCGGTTTGTTCGAGCGCGTCACCGATGAAACAATCATTTCGATGCAGGACCCAACCGACGTGGACGAAGACGGAATTTCAGGTCGTCCCAACATTGACGGCGATCGCATCGGACGCTTCGGCCTCAAAGCGCAAGCGGCTACGCTTGAATCGATCTCCCGCGGCATGCTCGTCAATCAAATGGGCATCACCAGCGACCCGCGCGCCAAAATCGCCAAGCCCAAGATCGCACGACCCGAATACCTCGCACAGGTGGCCCCACCAACAGGCGGCGGTGGAAGCGGCAGTGGTGACGACGATGTCGATGACCCGGAAATCAATGCAGCCGACCTTGGCAATCTCATCGCCTTTCAGGAATTGTTAGCCGCTCCGCTTCGCGGGACCATCGACTTAGCTGTCCAGCGCGGCGATGCGTTGTTTGCAATGATCGGCTGCACCGATTGCCACGTTCCCAGCCTGCCGCTCGATACCGGTGAGTTGATCTACCCGTACACCAACTTGCTGATTCACAACATGGGCGAAGAACTTTCCGACGCGGTGTTTCAGGGTGCAGCCTCCGGTACGGAATTCCGCACCGCGCCGCTTTGGGGCCTATCGCAAACCGCCCCCTACCTGCACGACGGACGGGCAGAAACCATCCACGAAGCCATCCGAACCCATGCTGGCGAAGCACAAGACGCTCGCGACGGTTACATCACGCTGACCGACGAAGAACGCGCCGACTTGATCCGATTCCTCGAATCACTGTGATCTATTCCATGTTACAAAACTATCATTCGCACCGATTGGCCCGCACGATTTGTGTTGCTCTGCTCGCATGCGTAGCTGGCTGTAATCCGATGGTTCCTGATGATGGATCAGGCAATGGAAATGACACACCGAGTGAACCCGAATGGCGCGAAGCGTTCTCGACGACCGACGATGGGTTTCTATCAGGCGTGTGGGGCTCCGGACCGGACGACGTGTTCATCGTGGGCGGCCAACCGCAACGCTCGGTGGTTTTTCACTTCGACGGGAACACATGGGAAACCATGAGCACACCCGAAACGCCGATTCTGATTTGGGTATTCGGCTTTGGTGCTGACGATGTATACGCCGTCGGCGAGCAGGGAACGGCACTGCACTACGATGGTGCAACGTGGACGGAAATGACCACTGGCATTGAAGATGATCTGTGGGGGATATGGGGCGCATCGCCGGATGACCTGTGGGCAGTAGGCGGCGAGATCGATACAGGCCCGCCGGTACTACTACACTTCGACGGCGAAATGTGGACACAACAAACCGTTCCGCCGCTCGACCGAAACTCAACCGCACTGCTCAAAATCTGGGGTACGTCCAGCGATTACATTTTCGCAGTCGGGCAAACCGGCGTGATACTCGAATACAACGGAAACGATTGGCAACAAATAGATGCCGGAACAGCCGACGATCTAGTGTCATTGTGGGGAACCGGTCCCAACGAAATCGTAGCCGTAGGCGGCCGCTCCAACGGCGTCATAGCAACCTACAACGGAACGCAATGGACAAGCCGCTCCGCCGCCCCGCTACCCGGACTCAACGGCATGTTCCCGCTGAAAGAAGGCGAATACCTAATAGGCGGCTTAATAGGAAGTGCAGCCGTCTACAACGTCAACACCGACGAATACGAAACCGAAACAACCCCAACCGCAAGAACCATCCACGCAATATGGCACGACGGCGCAAACACAACCTACGCAGTAGGCGGCCGCTCCTCCGAAACGCCGTATACGGGATTGGCCCTAACGCGAAAGACTACCGACGAAGCAGCGAAGCTGATTCCCTAGCCGCCACCGTTGATAGCTGGTTTCTTTTCGTTTGGAGCAGACAATGCGATGGCGTAGTTTCAAATTCAAACGGCGTCAGCGGGCACTTTTGCGCGAACCGGTGCTTGGCCTTTTCTTGGTGATCGTTGGATTCTCAAGCTTCCCTTCAGATCGAGGTGGTATGTGGCTTGAGCTTACGTTATTCGCTACCGCTTGTTTGGTTCTTGGCCTTATTGTTCTCGTTGCGGCATTAACTTGGAACACAGGAATCGCAAGAACGCGATCTCGCAGCCCGCAAGAGGTTGCCGACGCCACATTTTGCTCCGAGTGTGGTTACAACTTAAAAGGCAACGAAAGTGGCGTATGCCCGGAATGCGGGAGTACCGTAAGGAACGTGTAATTACACATGGAATGGGAACACTAGGTGAATGCCCCTCTTTATTTTCTTCTCTTTATTGAAAACATGCCAGTAGCAGCAGACGGACACAACTAAATCATGAAACGCTATGTACCTCCACTCTATCGCATCGTGAAGATAGGGAGAACAATAACACTGCTCTTGCTTCTGTTCTACATATGTACACTGAAGCTCGGTGCTTTTTGGGTAGTGTCGCCGCGCGTGATTATTAGTGTTGAATCGGGCTGTATCGTGCACTCTTCAATTGTGAGCGAGAAATGGAATGGAATCGGACCTACACCATGTATTGGCTTTGCATGGAATGAGTTGGGAATGGTCATTATTCCGAATTCGCGCAGAGTTGGCTTGCGACAAAATGTTTACCTGCCTTTGTGGATTGCTCCCTTAGCGACTGGTATTTTCACCATACTGGCTGCCCGACGGCATCGTAAATGGCAAATAGGCAAGTGTGGTTTCTGTGGCTATGATCTAACGGGAAATATGAGTGGCGTTTGCCCAGAGTGTGGCAAATTCACAGAGAGGAAACCTTCCGGGTTAACACCGAATTTATAAGACCACAATATGATAAAGGGGTAAAGTGAGACGGCCTACTTATCAGCTTGAACCGTTGCGAAATCAGACGCGCGAAAAAAGATGACCAACCAAACCACATGTCTGATCGTTGGCGGCGGGCCGGCTGGTGTTTTTCTTGGCTTTTTGTTGGCTCGCGCTGGCGTTGAGGTGATTGTTGTTGAGAAGCATGCGGACTTTCTTCGCGACTTTCGCGGCGACACGATTCACCCTTCTACCATGCAGATCATGCACGAACTTGGCCTGCTCGACGAGTTTATGCCGCTTATCGACTTTCATACTGGCACGTTAAAGGTCAACATCAACGGCGTCAGCTTCGACGGACCGGACTTTTCGCACCTGGATACGAAGTGCCCGTTTGTCGGTTTCGTGCCGCAGTGGGACTTGCTGAACTTTCTGGCGACCAAAGCGAAGGCATTCCCAACGTTCGACCTGCGGATGAGCACGCGAGCGGTGGATGTCGTTCGCGACGATCAACAAAATGGTAATGGGCACAGTGGCAGCGGGCGGGTTGTCGGTGTGATCTGTGAACACGAAGGCGAGACGTATGAAATCCGCGCCGATCTTGTCGTCGCATGCGACGGGCGCGGGTCAACCCTTCGAAACGCCATGACGTCGCTGGGAAATGCAAGCAGCGACGATCATCGCGTCGACGATGTCGGCATTCCGATTGATGCGTTGTGGTTTCGACTTGATCGACCCCAAGGTGACGACGGACACACGCAGGGCTGGCTACGCGAAGGGCACATGTTGGTGACCATCCCCAGGCGCAGTCACTACCAGATCGCCATGGTCATACGCAAAGGCGGTTTCGATGATATCCGCAAAGCCGGCATCGAAAAGTTCCGCGATACGGTTGCGAAGGTGTGCCCCCCATTAAGTCACGTTTGCGGTTCGATCGATTCGTGGGACGACGTCAAACTGCTGTCCGTGCAGATCAACTTCATGCGAACCTGGCAAAAGCACGGGGTGCTGTTTATCGGTGATGCGGCCCACGCGATGTCACCCGTCGGTGGTGTGGGTATTAACCTTGCCGTGCAGGACGCGGTGGCAGCCGCCAACTTGCTGGCCAAACCGCTGCTCGAAAAATCCCTAACCGATTCCGATCTCGCCAAGGTTCAAGCCCGTCGAGGACCGCCCACCCGCAAGATGCAGCGTTTGCAACGACTCGCCCATCGCGCACTTTTCAGCAGCGGCCAACGAATCGATAGACCATTTTCACCTCCGTGGTATGTTCGATTTGCCGTCCGATTGCTCGCGCCGATCCTCCGGCCAAGAGCTGCGAAGTGGATCGGGCTGGGCTTCGTGCAGGAACACGTCGAGACACCATCGGCAGGAAATAGCCAGATCTAGCATGCCAGCGAAAGTTGTTCGATTTCAATCCACCTCGTGTTAGCATGTTGGCAAAACGGCGCCCGAATGCATGATGTGGCGCGCGGCCGATCTTCCCAAACCCCTATACCGGAGTCGCGGTAACGCGAAGCTTTCCCGATGAAACATCTGAATCGAATCCTCAGTCCGATTGCCATCTGCGCATTAGCCATTGTTTTCGCCCTACCGTCTTTCGCAGATGAACCTAAAACAACCGACAAATGGGCCAAGCACTATCACGACCGCGTCGCGCAGTTCAAGAGCGAAACAGTTGCGCGCGGCAGTATTGTGCTTGTCGGTTCGTCGCATATCGAAGGACTCGACGCGAAGCGGTGGCTGCCTCGTTGGACGATTATCAACCGTGGCATCTCGTCGGATCGAATCGGCATTGGCGAGCGCGGTATTTTGCATCGACTCGATTGCTCGGTGTTTGATTGCGCCCCCAGCGTGATCGTCTTGCAAAACGGAGCGAACGATTTGGGCGAACTTTGGCGCAACGGTACGCCGTCTGTCGACGAGATCGAAACCTGCTATCGCAAGGTCGTCAAGACGATTCGCACCCGGCTGCCGGATGTGCCGTTCATTATCGCAGGTATGAAACCAACGCGCGACAAATATGCTGGTCTGGTCCCGCATCTCAAAGAGTTTAACGCGCGGCTTGCGACCATCGCCGGCGACAACGGTTGCGAATTTGTCGATGTTTATGACGAATTGACTGACGACGACGGCTTGCTGGCCAGGGAGCATTCGCGCGATGGTTTGCACCTCACTGAATCGGGTTACGCCATTTGGGCGAAGCACGTTGACGCGGCGATCGCCAAGGTATCTAAACCGGAAGGTGTCGCGCTGTCAGCCGACTCGGCAAAGTCAGAACCGGATTCCGAATTGCTCTGGTACGATGCCAAGCTTCTTGACGTCGAGGGCAAAGCCTTCACCGATACCGAAGTATTCTACGAACGCCTGCCAAAGCGCGCTCTGCCCGACGTCACCGACATGGTCCGCACACTCAGCAAACGAACGGCGGGCATCGCCATCCGCTTCGAAACCGACTCCAAAACCATCGGGGCGATCTGGGACGGGGGCAGCGCGATGAACCACATGGCCGCCACGGGCAACAGTGGACTCGACCTCTACGCTAAGCGCGACGGCAAATGGGAGTTTGTCGCGGTCGGCAAACCGACGACCGAACGCACAACAGTTACATTAAAAGGCAACCTTTCCGGCGAGCAAGCCGAGTACCTGTTATACCTGCCCCTATACAACGGTGTCACTGAACTACTGATCGGTGTCGAGCCTCACGCCAAACTCATCAAGCCCGCACCGCGGCCGGCGAATCGTATCAAACCGATTGTCTTCTACGGCACATCGATCACGCAAGGTGGATGCGCATCGCGCAGCGGGATGGCCCACGCCGCGATCCTTGGCCGGTGGTTCGATCGGGAAGTCATCAACCTCGGGTTCAGCGGTTCGGGCAAAATGGAACCGATCATGGCCGAACTGCTCGGCGAGATTGACGCGGCGGTCTTTGTTTTGGAATGCCTACCGAACATGACCACCGAGATGGTGACTGAACGTGTCATTCCGTTTGTCCGCATATTGCGCAAAGACCGTCCCGACACGCCGATCCTCATGGTCGAGAGTCCGCTCAACCTTCCCAACCGTGGCGGTAACAAAGAACTCAACAAGGCGTTCAAGCAGCTATCCGCCGAGGGCCAGACGCGTTTGTATTACTTGCCCGGGGAATCGCAACTGGCTGGCGACGAAAATGGAACCGTCGATGGCGTTCACCCCACCGACCTGGGTTTCTATCGGATGGCTGTCGCATACAAGCCGGTGCTGGCGGCGATCCTTGCGACGCAATCTGAGTAAGCGAATCGGCGTCGCGACACCTGATGTCGCCTGCATTAGGCCATAATACCCAGAATCAGCATCCACCTCGATTCAACTGTCAATCCAACTATGGTTGCCGAGTTTTAACAAACGCGACGCATCGCATTCTGATATAATCTCATATCGAAAGAATTCTTCATCCAGTTTTTCGCCGCACACATTCCATGGAGAGGATCGCACATGCCCCGCTACCAGAATTCCGTTGCGTATGGTCTAATTGCATTGTTCAGCATCGCGATAACTTCGACGCCACTTCGCGCCCAGCAGATTAGCGAAGCCGGTGATGATACGAACGCTCCGGCTTCATTCGATCAAAACGAATTCTCCGACCATGTCGTGCAACCGCTTCATCCGCACGATCATGGCGACCACTGGTCTTGCACGGTTCTGAAAACCGACGAGCAGTTGCGCGGTCTCCATGCAAATAATCTTTGGCTTGACAATACGGTTTACTATTCATTCCACGCCAACACCTCGCCATCCAACCAAGCCGACGCGTTGGCTGCGATGGCATTGATCGAAGGCGTTTCGTCGATGACGTTCGTCGCCCGCACTTCCGAAACGGATTACGTTGTCTTCACCGATGCCGGCGGGAATAATTCCTTCATCGGTCGTATTGGCGGACCACAGACGATCAACATCAACGCATGGTCGGTACACTACGTTATCGTCCACGAAATCATGCACGCGATGGGCATCTATCACGAACAATCGCGCCCGGATCGCAATACCTTCGTCCAGATCAATTCCGGAAACATCTGTCAGAATTGCTGCAGCGGCGGTCCTTGCGACGGTAACTTCGATATAGAAGCCGGTGCCAGTATCGTCGGCCCGTATGACTTCGATTCGGTCATGCACTACGGCCAATGCTTCTTTTCAACATGCGGTAATTGCCAAGCTAACCCCGGCGCGTGCAGCACGATTACCGTCCTGCCGCCCAATGACGTCGTGTGGCAAAACGCGATCGGTCAAAGCGATCATTTCAGTGCCGGTGATATTCTGACGATTCAAACCATGTACCCAACCCAAAGCGTTCCGTGCGAAAGTGTGATCGGCGACCTCGATGACGACAACGATTGCGACATGGAAGACGCCTTGATTTTTCAATCATGCTACAACGACGGTACCGGTGGCCGGCCCGAATGTTCGTGCGCCGATCCAAACATTGACGAAGTCGTCGATGCCGCCGACGTTGAATCATTCATCAATGCGATACACGGACCGAACGTCATACTCGGCGCGTGCTGTAGCGATGGTGATGGCGTCTGCACCGAAGGAACATCCAGCGAGTGCGGCATCTCCGGCGGGACGTATCAAGGTGATGGCGTCACCTGCGCCGATACCAGTTGCCCGGTGACCAACCCCGGCGCATGTTGCGACCCAACCGACCTGTCGTGCACGATCACATCCAGCGTGCTGTGCGATTCGGCTAATGGTATCTACAAAGGCAACGGCACCAGTTGCAACGGTTCCGAGTGTCCGTTTGAGTATTCCAACACGCGACTCGGAACGTTTTTCTTCGGGCAAGGTGCCAACGTCCAAATCGCAGATGATATGACACTGGCTGGCACCGCTCGGGAACTTGCATACTACGACCTCACTGTCTTCAGCCAGGCGGCGACTCCTCCAACAGCCACCGTGTCCCTATACACGGCGTGCCCAGGTTCTGGCGGAACGTTAATCGCGGGAACGACGAGAACGTTCCCAAGCATTTCCGCATCGCAGGAGGTGGTACTCTCCGCAACATTTGAACCCACGATCACACTGCCCAACACCGTATGGATGGTCATTTCGTTCGATCAGGACAACTGCAACTGGTTGATCGGAGAGCAAGCGGAAGTTGGTTCGACTACTAACAACTTCGGAATCAACGCGCCGTGGGGATGCAATTTCACATTCACCGGCGGAACCTGGGGCGGACTTCAAGCAAATATAATTTGTGTGGATTGAAAGTAGGTATCGAGCAACAATCGCATCGGTAGGTCGGGTCGAGAACCCGACCTACGTCACTATGGAGAAGTTTGGCGCATGTGTTGGACGTGGCCAGGCATGGATTAACAATCTTGGTAGCTAGCGTGCTCGTCGAAAGGCATAAGTCCGTGAAGCTTGACCTGACTAATCATGCTATTGCGTTGATGGTTGTCGCCTTGATACCCGTCGGCTGTGGTCGACTTGCCAAGAGGCTGGTTCGAAAAAAGCGTCATGAGGCCGCAGCGTGGGCGGCAATAATCGGTGCGGCGCTGGCGGCAATTCCTTTAAGTTTATTAATACTGGGCACTGATGTGCTGGACAATCTGGAGTGGCCGTCCAAGAGCGTCGGCCCGTTTCGTCGTAAGACATCATTATACTTTTGCGTGCTTCTAATCGCGTTGCTTTGGGGCTTTCTTGATTGTTTTATTCGATTTGTACGACTGGTCGCTTGGGACATGAGACGAGGCCCTTCCCGTTCAGATGAAAGTGATTCAAGCGACGAGGAAAGTTTTGATCCTCGGTAGTATGAATTGCAGACCTATTCGTGACAGCCACTTTTCGACAGTCCATTCGCGCTACTGCCTGATTCGAATCGCTGGGAATTCTGGTCATTTTTTCTTTGCGGCGGATTTACTCTTGGCTGACTGCTTTTTGGATTCAGTCTTGCTGTCTTTGGGTTTTGCTGCGGACTGTTTCTTCGACCGCCTGCCCGTCGTTTTTAAGACCGACTCGTAGTGGTCGATGTATTTCTTGACCGGCACTCGGCGGAGGACTTCGCCTATGACTTCCAGCGGTAGGTCTTCGATTTTTTTGAACCTAACGCACGACTTACCCATGTCTAATTTCTTGCCGGTTTTGGCCCAGGCTTTCTTGAACCACTCTTGCAGCTTTGGGTCGCTGTAGACGCACATCATGTAGATGGCCATGTGGTTCTTTTGTGACGCGATGCTGGCGAAGGGCAGCGGCTCGTTTGGGTCGCAATGGTAGCCGTCTGGAAAAATACTGTGCGGGACGAAGTAACCGATCATCCCGTACTGCATGCCTTCCTTGTACCCCTTGTCGAGGTTGGCTTTAATGACTTTGCGTACGGCTTGCAGGGCTTTGCGGCGATCCTCGGGCAAGGCGTCGAGATACTCTTTGACTGTCTTGGCTTTGCTTTGCATGGGGGGAATCATAACGAAAACGCGTCCGCGAATGAAACTTTTTCGCGGACGCGTTTGATGATTTTCGATCGTGCCTGCCAGCCTTGAATCGGGCCAGCAATCACTGTTATTCCAGTTCAACCCATGTTGGGGAATTGAGTCGGGCTACCTGGCTGCGGACTGCACGGAACGCTTCTTCCCACCGGTTCTGTTACGACCCGGCTTTGGTGGGCGACGCGTGCCTTTCTTCTTGGGAAAGTACGGTGCCTGCTTGGGGGCAGCGTTGCTTCGACGCGAATTGCCTTTGCTGCCGCCACCGTTGCGTCGGTTGTCGCCTTGGAGCACGACGGGTTCGGTCGGGGCTGTGTATCCGGGCATGTCGCTGGCCAACTGCAGGGTTGTGCCCAGCAGTCTTTGGATGCCACGAAGATTATCGTGTTCTTCGCTGCTGATAAACGACATGGCAATACCTGACGCACCCGCCCTTCCGGTCCGACCGATGCGGTGGATGTACGTTTCAGGTTCGTCGGTCAGGTCAAAGTTGATCACATGCGACACGCCATCGACATCCAACCCGCGGGCTGCAATGTCCGTCGCCACCAACACGCCAACCTTGCCCGACTTGAAATCATCGAGCGCTCTGGTGCGCGCGTTTTGACTCTTGTTTCCATGAATGGCAGCCGCCTGAATCTTGCCGCGCGTCAGATGTTGCACGACTTTGTCGGCACCGTGCTTGGTACGCGTAAAGACCAGCGCCCGAGAAAACGCAATGTGGTTGAGCAAATTGGAAAGCAGCGATCGCTTGCTGGCTTTCTCAACGTGGTACGCCCAATGTTCGACGCTTTCTGCAGGCGACGACACGCGAGCCACTTCGACCGAAACCGGGTCCGACAAAATTTCATTGGCCAGTTCGCGAATGGGTGGCGGCATGGTGGCTGACAGGAACAGCGTCTGACGCGACTTGGGAATGTGCTTGAGAATGCGGCGGATGTCGGGCATGAAACCCATGTCCAACATTCGGTCGGCTTCATCGAGCACGAGTATTTCAACAGTATCGAGCGCGATGGTTCCGTCGGAAATATGGTCGAGCAAGCGCCCCGGTGTCGCGACCAGAATATCCACGCCACCACGCAGCGTGCGCGTTTGCGGATTCTTGTTGACGCCGCCATAGACGGCTGTGTGTTTCAGTTCGAGGTTGCGCCCGTAAGTCGAAAAGCTGTCGCTGATCTGCTGGGCCAACTCGCGCGTCGGCGCGAGGACGAGCGAACGAATACGTCGCGCTTGATTTTGGCGAGGTCGGTTTCGGTTACCGTGTTTGCGAATCGCCGGAACATCACCGGCTAATCTTTGAAGGATCGGCAGGGCAAAGGCGGCTGTCTTTCCGGTACCTGTCTGGGCACACGCCAGAACATCTTTTCGTTTCAAGACGAGCGGAATGACCCGCTCTTGAATCGGTGTGGGTGTTTCATAACCGGATGCATGGACCGCATCCAGAAGCGGTTTGGATAACCGCAATTCATCAAATTTCATCAAGAAATACTTTCGTAGGTAATAACTGGCGGAACGCGCCAAACGTGAGGTGAATCTTCCAAAGCCAAAGTTGGCCGGGGTGAATAAACCCCTCTACATCATACATCTGCCCCCAATACATCCTCCGGGGCTGTGAGAATGCTACGGCCCACGGAGTAGATTGTCAATGATCGATGTGCAGACATCCAGTATCATCGGAATCGAAAGCGCCACGCAACACCCAAAATCCCCAAGCAACAATCAGCCGGGTAATCGCCCTTTGGGACACTGATAACGGCCATTCGGTCGATAGCGTATCGCCGCCGCGAGCATTTTGGTCCAAGTGCCAATAACCCACAGAATCGCGTGGAATCGGTGTTCTTGAATCGCTATGATACTTTAATTGCAGGCATCGAATTAAACCTTCGGGCGATCGCTACGAGATCGAATTCCCGGTTGATTGGCAGGGGAGAGGACCACCCATAATGAAGAAAGTTTCCACCGCATCGGCTGTGTTGTTGGCTGCGCACGTTTTGATGGCACCGTTTCTTGGCGCGCCGGCAGCCTATGCCGACAACGTACCGACAGCGGACTCAGCTTCCAAAGCAACGCTCGTCGATGAATCGTTCGAACCGGTCGGCCTCCACCACGCTGCCCTTCTCGAACACATAAACGACCCGACTTCGCCCGATTTGATTGGCGACCCATCCCATCAAGGGACACCGCAACCGATTGCTCGCGGCGTTACCGGTCCGTGCAGAACGGTGTTCGGCTATCTTCCATACTGGGAAAGTTCCGCGAACATTCAATGGGACGCCCTCACCCATCTGGCTGCGTTCTCCGTCGAGGTCAACGCCAACGGTACGCTCGGTAACGATCATGGCTGGCCCTGGACCGCGCTGGTCAACACTGCCCATGCCAACGGCGTCAAAGTCGTTCTATCGGCAACGTTGTTTAACACGAGCAACCTGCTGACGCTGATGACCACCCCGGCATACAAGCAGGCGTTCTTCGTGAACATCAAGAACAAGATGCTCGAAGGAACGATGGACGGCGTCAACATGGATTTTGAAGGCGGTGGAAGTTGGCAGGCGCACGCCCCGGCATTCATGGCCGAGCTGACCGCATACATGCACGCGGAAGTTCCGGGCAGTGAAGTGACCTTTGCAGGACCAGCCGTCAACTGGAGCAACATGGACATGCCCGCACTGGCTGCAAGTTGCGACGGCATTTTCATCATGGGCTATGCGTTCGCCGGAAGCTGGAGCAACAACTCGGGTCCGAACTCTCCGCTCAACGGTGGCAGCATCAACATCACCGACACGGTGCTCGACGAATACGGCGCCGTCACGCAAACCACACCCGAGAAATTGATCCTTGGTATTCCGTATTATGGCGGACATTGGACCACGACCACGTCAGCTGCTCGCGCACCGGTTATCGCCTGGCAGGGATCGACACGTTTCTTCAATGACGAGCCCAACGCGCAAACTTATGGCCGCCTCTGGGACGCCTCTTCGCAATCGCCGTGGTATCGCTGGCACGACGGAGCCAACTGGCATCAGGTTTGGTACGATGACGCGGAAAGCCTCGGTATCAAGTATGACCTTGCTGAAGACAATGATTTGCAGGGCATTGGCATGTGGGCGTTGAACTACGACGGGACGCGCCCGGAACTTTGGGATGCCATCCGCGCGTATGCTGTTGAACCCTGTTGCTCGCAACCTGTAAACGAATTCGAGGTGACGCTATTCGCCGACGACTTCGATGCAGGTACGTCGTCGGGGCTTTGGGATCTGTTCACATCCTCGGCTGACTACACCGCCGAATTCGCTTTCGACTATTCAACTGCGAGCATTCCGACCGCGCCGAATTCGTCGGGCGGTTCGACGACCGGATTAAGATTCACGGTGAACAACAACGATGCAGTCGCCCAAGAGGCGGCTCTCAGCGCATTTCCCACAGGCGTAAATGTTGTGGGTGATCATGTGCTCAAGTTCGACATGTGGATCAACTACAACGGTGGTCTGGGCGGAGGAATAGGCTCGACTGAATTCATGACTGCTGGCTTGGGTCATGGCGGAGGCCAAGTAAACTGGACGGGCAACGCAGCCAGCGACGGATACATGATGGCCGTCTCCGGTGATGGTGGATCATCGTTGGATTATCGCGTTTACTCCGGTATAACATTGTACACTTCCGGATCGGGTATTTACGTCGCAGGCAGTTTGAACAACGCTGCCAGCTACTATCAATCACTGTTTCCAAGCCCGCCGTTTGAGTCTGTGGGCGCACCGGGAAAAGGGTGGGTCGAAGTTGAAATCTCACAGATGGGCGACGTGCTTAAGTGGTCGATGAATGACACGGTTATCGCATCAATCGTGCTACCCTCAGCCATCAGCGGTTCACCGATGCTCGGATACATGGATCCGTTTTCATCAATCGCCAACCCCGCAGAAGACAACTTCATCATTTTCGACAACGTCCGTGTATTGCTACCTCCCGACAGCGACTGCAACGCCAATGGCGTCAGCGACGGCTGTGAGTCGATTGCTGATGGTGATTTCAATGCAGATGGCGTTGTCAATGCGTTGGACTATCCTTGGTTTGCTGATTGTTTCGCGGGACCGCAGCAGCAACCCATACCCACGACATTGACCTGCGCTCCGACCTGTTTGGATGTGTTCGACACCGATGTCGATGGCGACATCGATCTTGCAGACTACGAAGCGTTTATCGCAAACATCGCGCCGTAAGTATGCGTTGGTCGTGTTTGACTTAAAGGTTGGGTCAATCGCCTTCACTGGTTATCAGTGATTGTACGCGTTCAACCAAGGTGGAAGGTCCGAACGGTTTTTGCAGGAGTTGGGTCACACCGCCTTCGACACCCTTCGTGTCGAGATGGTCGGCAGAGTAACCCGAGACGAACAGTACGCGGGCATTCGGATGATTCTCCACGAGCTTCTCGGCAAGTTCGCTTCCGCTCATTCCAGGCATGACCACATCGGTAATGAGCAGGTCGATCGGGCCATCATGACGGGCAGCCACCTCCAGCGCAGCGTCGCCACTGTCCGATTCGATCACAGTGAAACCAGCCGCTTTGAGCGCCTTGCACATCACGCTTCGAACCATTGGCTCATCTTCGCATAAGAGGATGCACGCGTCTGATCGCTCTGTGATTCTTGCAGGATGGCGACGTGCGGACAATTCTGCGTGATCGATCGCAGGAAAACATACCCTGAATGTCGTCCCGGCACCTGGGGATGTATCAACTCTCAAGAATCCATTCGACTGTTTGACGATGCCGTACACCATCGACAAACCGAGCCCGGTTCCCTTACCGACGGGCTTCGTCGTAAAGAAGGGTTCGAACACATGCTCCAGCGTTTCCGGTGACATACCAGTGCCATTGTCTGTCACTGAGAGCTGCACATAGCGCCCCGGTAATGCGTCGTCAAATCCGGGCACGGGCATACCCTGCAATTCGACATTTCCGAGTTCGATCGTGAGTGGGCCTCCGTCCGGCATGGAATCGACCGCGTTGACCACGAGATTCATCACGATTTGTTCCAACTGTCCGGAATCGGCATGGATCATGCTGACATCGGAATCGGTCTGGACTTTCAGGTCGATATGCTCGCCGATCAATCGCCGCAGCAGTGCATTCATCTCTGTCAACGTAACTCGCGGATCGATCACTTCAGGACGCAGAATCTCCCGCCGGCTAAACGCGAGCAACTGCCGCGTCAACGTCGCCGCATGATTGCCCGCCAACTGAATTTCGCCAATACCGGCTTGTATGCGATCGACCAATTCACTCTTGGGTGAATCGCCTAAGAGTTGGATCATTGCTTCGGAGTTGCCGAGGATTGCAGTCAAGAGGTTGTTAAAGTCGTGGGCAACTCCGCCTGCAAGTTGCCCAACAGCTTCCATCTTGTGCGACTGGCGAAGCTGGGCTTCCAATTCAATGCGTTTCTTTTCAGCCCGCTTGCGCTCCGTGACATCTTGGGTGATGCCCATGATGCGGACAACGCTGCCGTCGTCGTCAAGAATCGGAACGAACGATGAGGCCAGAATCAGCCCATTGACCGACTCAAATTCGAACTCCGACGACTCACCCTTTTGGGCTGCATCCAGGTAACCGCCAATTCTTGGCCGATCTGCTTCGGCTATCACATCCAGATACGCAATACCCACAACATCTTTCTCGCACGTCGCAGTCATCATCTTGATACCTGCGGAATTCATCGAGATGATCCGCCCGGATGTATCTACTTGATGAATGCAATACGGTGCGTTCTCGACGAGTGCCCGGTTCTCTTTTTCGCCCTTGCGCAATGCTTCTTCGGCTTGCTCGCGCTCGAATGCGAGCGCGGCAAGGTGCGCGAAGGATTCAATCAGCATCAATTCGCGTACCGTCGGCCGCTTTGGCTCATGATAGTAGAGAGCGAAAGTTCCAAGTACGTCGCCATCCGAGTTGCAAAATGGTTGTGACCAACACGCCCGCAAGCCGAATTCCGTTGCCGCAGCACGATAATCGTCCCACAACGGATCCGTCTGGATGTCTTCAACGATGACCCGTTCGTTAAGAAAGGCGGCTGTTCCACACGATCCTGACGACGCCCCGATGGGTGCCCCATCAATTGCGTCGCAATATTCCTTGGGCAGATTTGGCGCAGCCCCGGTAAAGAGTCGCTGCCCGTCATCTTCTCTAAGAAGGAGAATAGACCCGACCATGCCGTCCGTTTGCTGTTCAAGGGTCAGAACGAGCGTCTCAAGAACCGATTGCAGCGGAACGCCGGAAATCATTTGCTCAAGGACTTGGTTTTGACCGGCACGAAGCGCATCCTGCAACTTGCGATCTGTAATATCGCGCGTGATACCCGCCGCTCGGATCACCTTTCCGTTGTCGTCGCGAATCAATGTACCTTGCGTGTTTACAACGCGGAGTGTGCCGTTGGCCCGGATACTCCTCAACTCGTGATTTAAGTCACCCTCGCCCGTTAGGAATTTCTCAAAAGCGCTAACAACACGCTCTTTATCGTCGGCATGAACGTACTCATACCAAATACTAGGATTTTCAAAGAGGTCTGCGACTGGCCTCTGAAAAATGCGCTCGTATGCTGTACTGATGTAGAGAAACTTGGGGTTTTGCGGGTCTTCGACATCGATAAGCCAAAAAATATCGTCGATGTACTCAGATATCTGAGAGAATCGGGCATTGCTTTCGCGAATCGCGGCTTCGGCTTCTTTCTGGGCAGTAATATCCACGCAAATGCCGAGCAGCGCAATGATCTTGTTCTGAGCGTTGCGGATGGGAATCTTGCTCGTCACAAGGGCGCCTTCCTTCCCGTTGGCAATGGCGTAAGATTCCTCGCGATTCAGCAACGGTTCACCCGTGACGATCACTTTGGCGTCGTCCCTTAGGTAACCTTCGGCGTGCTTTGAATCGAGTTGCAGGTCATACTCTGTCAACCCGATGACCGCCTGCGGATTCTCAAGTCCCACCACATCTGCGAATGCCTGGTTACAACCCAGATAAACCGAATTGCGGTCCTTCCAGAAAATCAGGTTCGGCATGTTGTCGATGAGCAATCGAAGGAAGAGTCCCTGATCCGTTAGTCGAGACTCAGCTTTCTTTCGGTCGGTAATGTCTTGAACAATACCATATATGCCACTAACGCGACTCTCGTCGTCGTGCATCACGTTGGCTTTGGATTCAAACTGCCGCCACTTACCGCTGCTGTGACGCGCTCGAAACTCCATTTGCAATCGAGCACCAGTCGTCAAACAGCGCTCGATTGCCGCTTCGTATTCCTTCCGATCGTCCGGATGCACCATCGCCAGATACCCGGCGCGCGTGGGCGTATACTGGGCTGGCTTGAGGCCAAACAGGTAATACAGTTGATCGGACCACCAAACGTTTTCACCGCTCAAGTCGCTCTCAAAGCTGCCCAAACGCGCGACTCGCTGTGCTTCGCTCAAATGAATCTGACTCTCGCGCAACTGTTGTGTGCGAATCTTGACCTGTTCGTCCAGATCGCAGTTCAGAGCGTTTAATTCGGCGGCCGTCCGCGAGTTTTCGATATGCAACGCAATCAGGTTTACGGTGTTGTTGACAATCGCAGCATACGGTGCAAATGCCTCAGGATCGTCCATGCGCAAATGGATGGATCCGTACTTGCGTCGCGAAGTGCACAATTCAAGCACATGCCAATTCGGACCGGTAACAAGTTTGTTAGAGCCGTTCGCACCAACTTTTGTCGCCTTTAGTCGGCGCACCGCTTTCCCGGATGAATTTCGCTTCTCGGTTGATTTGGCATTAACGCGATCGACTGCGCGCCGCTCAATACTCATCCGGCAATCCGAAACACCCGGGAATGCCGACAATTCATGCGACACCATTTCCTTCAGTCGTTCGACATCGGGAGCAGCATGAAGCGAACTCTGCAAGAGCAGGATTCGCTCCAGAAAGATCGGGTTGGATTCAACACGTTCAACCATGGAACTCAACCTGCGCGACGCGCGCAATATTCTGCCAGAAAGCGCTCTGGCTCTAAGTTGTAAGGATTATGGATCAGTTGGTCACGAACAATCGTAACGGAACGATACCCTTTGACGGCGTACAAGTTCTGCGCACATGTACCCTATTTCCTCAAACAAAGTTATCGGAATATCCGGGACAATATATCAAATCGTCAAGTAGCCACTCAGATTTCCGACTTCAGAAATCGCGTCGCCATCGATTCAAAACGCACTTCTTCGCAACGTCTGTGTCGCGACAATGTCGCCCAGCGGTATTTGAATGAATTCAATTAAAACAGCCCATTGCCCTCTGCAACACGGGCCCGGCACATGTTGCAGCCGCCAGAGATTCTAGTGCAAATACCAGATTTGGCCCAAGTGAAGGCAATCTTTTTTGAATAGACAACTCAAAAAAGCCGCACTTTCACAATTTCGCCCCCGTCGGCGATTCTCAGACACAGCAAAATGGGTCAAGCAGTGACACACCTGGCGATTACCTCTAAAATGCCCCGGAACTCAATCGCGCCCGAAACTGAACGCTCTCAACTCGGTGGTTTGCAACATCGCCGAAAGGATTCGCCCATGTCTGCCGAAACAATTTCGCCACGCGAACGCATCGTCTTGCGGGCGGCTCAGGAACTTCGCGACGGAATGTACGTCAACCTCGGAATCGGCATGCCCACGCTGGTCGCCAACCACCTTCCTGAAGGCGTCAACATTGTGTTGGAATCTGAAAATGGCTTACTCGGTATTGGGCCATTTCCCTATGAAGGCGACGAAGATGCCGACCTGATCAATGCCGGCAAACAAACCATCACTGCCGCCAAGGGCGCCGCGTACTTTTCGAGCAGCGAGAGTTTTGAAATGATTCGCGGCGGACACATTGATCTTACGATCATGGGCGGAATGGAAGTCTCGCAGGAAGGCGACCTCGCCAACTGGATGATTCCCGGGAAGATGGTCAAAGGTCCGGGCGGTGGAATGGATTTGGTTGCCAGCGCCAAAAAAGTCGTGATCATCATGAGCCATTGCAACAAAGCTGGCGAACCCAAGATTCTCGAAAAGTGCAACTTACCGCTCACCGGGGTGCGCTGCGTTCATCGACTCATCACCGAACACGCCGTGTTCGATTTTGAAAATGGAGAGATGATCCTCCGCGAAGTCATGGGCGACATGACCATCGACCAACTAAAAAAAATCACCGCCGCAAAGTTTCGCGAGAATTAAGTAGGGTCCGCTGTGCGGACCATTCGCGAAAAAACGGTCCGAAAAGCGGACCCTACATTGCTATTCCAAATACAGCTTCTCTTCAGGATTGATCTTAAGCGCGCCTGTCATCGACTGTTTCAGTTGCCCTGCGCTAATCGCCCGCAACGGTGAAATCTCAATAATCGCCTGAGGTTCGCCGACTGTATCTCGCGGAACTTCGACGCTGCATTGTTCCAACCATGATGCTGCACGGCGGACCATGTCACGACGGGCGGTGGCTGCACTATCGACGCCCTCCGCATTCTTCACCGGACTGAAGCATTCCTCGCGCGGTTGTTCCAGAACGATTGATTGCGTCGCCAACGGAATCGCGTCAAAAATAAACATTTCAAACTTGGTCGCGTTGGGCGCAACGGGTTCGACCGTCGATGACGTAGCCAAATCGAAGTATTCCACCTTCTTGCGAGCACGGTGCCATGGCAAACTCAGTTCACCATCTCCGGTCAAACTCTCAACGTAGGCGCGGTCGATCAAGTGGATCGCAACACTCCCCGCGTTGAGCTTGCGCGATCCGTCAGGATTGCGGGCATGGGCAAGTTCGTCGGGTAAATCCGAGTACTCGATCACCTGAACTTTACCGTCAAGGCTGACGAAATTGCCGACCTTCTCAAGATCGTCGGCTTTTGGAACCGCGATGCTCGACATTTGCGATTGGCTGTTCGCGTGCAATCCAATGAACAGCGGGTCAGCCGGCGACACCAGCGGATTGTCCACCTGAAAATAGCTGATCACTTCAACGCCCCGCCGCGCCGCATCTTCCAACACTCCCTTGTCGCGCATCGCCAGCAAGCTTCCACCGTGACCGTTGGGCGAGATGGCTACGCGATGCGGCTGGCATAGAATGATTTTTCCATCGTCATCCACCGCAGGCATCACACCCTGCTCGAAGAAAAATACATCCGCACGATCGAGTCCAAAATAGTCGTTCTCATCAAAGAAGGTACGCGTCGGCGCATCGGTTGCCGAGCTGGTCATGATGTACCAGGGCATCTTGCAACCATAAGTCCGATTCAAATTCAGAATGTTCTCAGCAAAGAGTTGAAACAGCGTCTTGTGCCTGAGCGGTGAAATCGGAAACGTCCCCTTGGGCGCATCGAACCCGAGGCGCGTTCCCTGTCCGCCGGCCACGACCATCGCCCCGACCTTACCGTCAGCCAACATCGTTTCACCCAATCGGGTGGCGCTCGCATAAAGTTGGGCGTGCTCGTCGCCAGCGCACTGCGGATATACGGGAGGGGCTTCTATCTTCGATTCGTCAACCGACATCGCGCCCGTATCCTGGTCCGCGACCAGCTTGGCAAGGGTCGCGAAATCGATCCGTTCGATGTCGTCCAGCAAGACTGAACGCTGATCGTCAGATAGCGATTCCCAGTATTGAAAGAGATGTTCTTGCCCGTATTGTGCCGCCGTTTTGCGGAGGCGATCGATTTGATTCACAATAGTTCGCCTGATTAGATTGTGTGGTTTCTAAAGACGGAACGTCAGCTTGCTTCACGCAGGTCCGATACACCTAAAGGGTCTCGGACCATGTGTCAATCGGCAGAAAACAATCGACCATCGCAAGGCCTTGAAGGCTGCGCACCTTTGTCACGCCGCGACTTCATGTTGGGTTCGGCACTGGCAGCAGGTACGCTAGCACTTGGCTCGACTCCCGCAATCGCAACCGATCGCACCAAAAACCGCCACGGACTCAGCCAGGTCCGGGTCATTCAAGCCCATAGTGAACACGTCATCAAACCGCTCGGCATTCATGAAGATGTCCTGCGCGATTTAATTGAAATCGTAGTCACGCGACTGAGCGGCAAAGAGCAAGCCGGCGACGCGTGGCACACCTTCCTGAAGCCCGATGACGTTATCGCCCTCAAGTTTAATCGCAATGGTGCCAACACAATCGCAACTTCGGGGCCCATGCTTAGAGCATTGGTAGATTCGATTGAAGAAGCAGGATTTAACCGCAGGCAGATCGTCGCAGTTGAAGTACCCGACGAGTTGATATCGGCGACGCAAACGCAAGCTCCGGCGCAGGGTTGGTCCGAGACGGAGTTCGACTTCGGAAGCGGTTCTGATCAGTTGGCTGCCTGGCTTGAACAGGTGACTGCGATCATAAACGTTCCGTTTCTAAAGACGCACAACCTCGCTGTCATGACCGGGGCGATGAAAAATATCTCGCACGCCGTCGTTAAGCACCCAGCCCGCTATCACTCGAACGGTTGTTCACCATTTATTGGCGACATCGTGGCGCTCCCGCAAGTGCGCGACAAACTGCGCCTGCATATCGTCGATGCCTTGCGCATTGTTTTCGACGGAGGGCCTGTGCCGCGCGAGGATGCCATCTGGGACGGCGGAACGTTAATCGGCGGAACCGACCCGGTGGCCGTCGATGTCACGGGGATTCACCTGATCGATCGCGTGCGAAAAGCCGTCGGGCTGTCGCAGATCGGCGAGGTAGGCCCACCCGAATACCTGGAAGAAGCCGACGCAAGAGGCTTGGGAACCAGCGAGATGCATAAAATCATGCTTGAAAAAGTGAAGTTATAGTGCTGAGTCGGTGCCATTGGAATTTGGCCAGATCACCTCGGCTGCTCAAATTCGCAGTTGCAGTTGAATTGTCATGAATCAAGGGTTTTCAGATGCTTTTTGCAGCAAAGTGTTGATTGACTGCTACGAATAGCGTTGGTAACATTACTGTTGGAATGTGAGGCAAGGGATCATTTGAACCAGGGATAGTCGTACCCATACTGCCATTATTTATAATATCTGCTGTTCCGGTCGGCTGACGATCGATTGATCTTGGCTTGACCAAACTTTTTATCCCTCCCTGTCACGACCCTCCTCAAACACCACTGGGCTTGCGCGAGCAGCTTCATCGTCTTGCAAAGACCGTGGGCATTGCATTGGCTGTCTGAATCGCATGTGTGCGTTGGCGCGCACGGATCGACTCATCGACGGCCGATAATACCTGGGTAATTTCCACCATGAGGCGTTCTCTGGTGGTTTCGCGTTCTGGGCTCGCATCGTTTGGCGGAGAGGCGTTGGTTGATTCTAACGAATCCGGCAATCATGTTTATTAATTCATTCAGCAAGCCGGCGGCTATTGGCTGACGGCGGACTCAGTGCGCGTGCATTCGTACTGTCATTAAGGAGAACAGTATCATGAAGTCAAGAAAAGCGTTTACGCTGATCGAACTGCTGGTGGTGGTGGCAATCATCGCCCTGCTGATTTCGATCTTGTTGCCCAGTCTTTCGCGTGCTCGCGAACTGAGCAAGCGGTTGGTGTGCGGTACCCAGACCAAGAGTTATGGTACGGCAGTTAAGATTTATGCCAACGACAACGAAGAGCATTGGCCCACGCCGACGTTCCAGGAGACTACCAACACGCCCATCGAATGGCAGAATCAAGATGTCATAATTGGGTTTGGCACGACCAATGTGGATCCTTGCAATTCTGCAGGCGGTGCCAACGACGCCAAACCAACTCGACAAACGGAGTCGGGCGTCGTGAATGGTACGGGTACGACGACACTCACTGTCACTCGGGCGATGTGGATGCTCGTGCGGTCGGGCGAAGTCACTCCCAAGTCATTTATCTGCCCAAGCTCAGGCGATCAGATTGAAAACAACCAGAACGTCGACTGCTATTATGACTTTGAAAGCAGCAAGCGTGTCAGCTACGGTTACCAAGTACCGTTTGGCCCGTTCTCAACCCGCGGAAGCGAAGATATCGATCCTCGCATGGCCGTCTTCGGAGATCACGGCCCATATGGCGACGACACCCCATCAACCCAAATGCCGGTGAATCACGCCCTTTGGGGTGATGAGGACATCAACGATCCGGGCAAGAGCTTGAGCCCGCAGGATTGGCAGGCATACAACTCACCGAACCACGGTGGCAAAGGAACGGGCGAAGGACAGAACGTGCTGTTCGGTGACGGACACGCTTCATTCCACAAGAACCCGCTCCAGGGAATCGACAACGACAACATGTATACCAAGATGGATTTGCTTGCTACGGCTGACGCCCGCCAATCGGGCTTCAATTGGCCTGCCAACGGAAACTTGACGGCCATGTATCCGGGTAAAGGCGTCTTTGTTGCAACGATTGGTGATTCGACCACCGACTCACTGATCTACCCGTAATCGATTCTATGTATCTCTTTGGAATCGAACGATTGAATTGAAGTAGCGCGGCGGCGGATGAATTTATCCGCCGCCGTTTTTTTTTGTTGTTGTTTATAGGCAGATCACAGTCATGGATTCTGCTCAATCCTCGACAAAGTGTATCTTTGGCGTCGTAGGTGTTCTGCGGCGCGAGCATCAACTACTATTGATTCAACGCAGCCGGAACATCCGCGCTGGCGGAATGTGGTGCTTCCCCGGTGGCGAAATTGAGAAAGGTGAATCCCCAGACGAAGCGATCGTCCGCGAATTCCACGAAGAAGTCGGCCTCGCCATCGAGGCTCAACGCAAACTCTGGAGCCATACCAAACGCGACGGCTCACTTTCATTGGAGTGGTGGCAAGTCACTGCGACCGAATTTGAAATCAAAATGCAACTTGCCGAGATCATGGCCTACAAGTGGCTAACGATCGAAGAGATTCGCATCCACGAAAACCTTCTTCCGAACAACTTGGAATTCCTGGATCATTACGAATCCATGATATAGGCAACAACCCATCCGCAACCAAACAAAAGCAGACCTGCACCAGACGTAACGCTCTGCGCGCCACTCGGTGCTTGTTACTTGGTAGGGTCCGCTGTGCGGACCAGCCGTTCGGAATTGCAACATATATAATGGTCCGCACAGCGGACCCTACTCGCTAGCTTTGTAAATGACTTCTTGCGCAGCGGCTAACCCGCTTCCCAATGTCAACTTGTGGCCTTGAAGCTTCAATTCCAACTCAAGCGCTGCGATGACCGCAAGTGTATCCGCCGCATCGACATATCCCATGTGACCGATGCGAATGATTTTGCCTTTCAACTCGTCTTGGCCGCCAGCGATCTGCATGCCATGCTCGCTGCGTAGACGTTTCCGTAACTTCGGCTCGTCGATGCTGTCCGGAATCAAGATCGCCGTAACCGAGTCCGCCGGACTTTTCGAGTAAACCCCGAGGCCCATCGCCTTCGCAGCTTCGCGAGTCGCTTCAGCCAGTGTGTGCGTTTCTTTCCAGATGTTCTCCAACCCACGTTCTTTGAAACCGTGCAGGACTTTCTGCAGACCAAGAACCAACGTGTTCGCCGGCGTGTACGGATTGTCCCAACTGCGGATCGATTTTCGATGTGCTTTCAGGTCGTTATAGAAAGCACGGCAGTCGGCTTCGTCGATTCGCCGCCAGGCTTTCGGCGAAACACATGCAAATGCCAAACCAGGCGGAAGCATCATCGCTTTCTGCGAACCGGTAAAGGCAATGTCGATGCCCCACTCGTCAAACTTGAACGGCAGGCAGCCACAACTCGTGATGCAATCGACGATCAGAAGCGCGCCACGAGCCTGCGTCACTTTCGCAATCGCTTCAATGTCGGTCAGTGTGGCTGTGGACGTTTCCGAATGGACGCAAATCACCGTGTCGATGTCGCCATCGGCGTCCATCAGTTTCGTCACGGTGTCGGCACTGGCTGACGTCCCCCAGTCCATCACATGATCGGTGCAATCCAGCCCAAACGCTTTACAAATCTTGCCCCAGCGCTCTCCGAACTTTCCGCCCGATAGATTCAGCGCCTTGTTCTTTCCCGGATGAATAGCCGAGACAATCGCTGCTTCGCCCGCACACGTTCCCGAACCGGTCAGCGTCAGACAATCGGCGTGCTCCGTTTGAAACATGTACTTGAGGTGATCGGTCACGTCGGCGAGCATGTCGCGATAAAACTGCGTGCGGTGGTGCTCCATCGGTTGAGCCATGTGCAGCATGACGTCTTCGGGGATCATCACCGGACCGGGGGTAAACAGTCGCGTTTTTTTCATTTTGGGCACCCTTCGTTTGGGTTGATGGGTTTGTATCTACGATCTATCTCAAGCTTACCTCATTTGAAATAGGCGGCAAGGCGGCGCTTGCATCGGAATCGGCGGCGCGTCACGATAGTTAGGCAGATGCGGAGTCGAGCGTTTTAGGGTCCTGGCAACAGGATGTTCGGGGCTACCCCGAGCGAGCCGATTCGCCGAAATTCCTAACAAGCACACGCCCCTACGGTTGCTTGAACCGTAGCGGGCGTGTGCGGCCGAGCGTTGTAAAACCCGACTCCGCATCTCTTGTTTCAACTTAAGCGAGGTGGGCCCCAAGCTTGCAGATTGATATGCAGACAATTCTGGCCATGGGATGTTGGGGTTGGGGACTGCTCATCGCGGGTGTGATCTATCTCGGCATATTCTTATGGTCGAGGTCGCTTAAGATACCGCCGTGGCTTTTTCTGCGTCCGCTCGATACGCCGGGAACCTGGCGGTCGCTGGGTAAGCGCGTTGGCGATGCCGGTTATCCACTGCCGCATCCCAATCAGGATGCGCTTTTCAAACCATCACCGCGCAACCGCAAGATTCGACAGTTGCCAGGCGATGCTGGACGACTTAAATCATTTGGCATGCCGGTTCTGAATTCGACCGATGAAGTGCTTCGGTGGTTGGGTTTGGATTTCCGAGCATTCTTGGCGTTGGCTGATCCGACCAACCGCATCCGTCCGGGCAAATCCAACTACATCGAATGGAGCGTGCCCAAGAAACGCGGCGGGCTTCGGATTATTTGCAGCCCCAAACCGCGAATGAAATCCGTGCAGCGAAAAATCAAAGAGGGCATCCTGGATCGCGCACCCGTTCACGGTGCTGCCCACGGTTTCGTTCGCGACCGCAGCATCGTGACCAATGCATCCGCTCACGTTGGCAAGAGCCTGATTCTCAACCTCGACCTTCGCAATTTCTTCGAGCATGTGCGCTATCCAAAGGTCGTTGGCATCTTTCGATGGTTGGGCTACAACTCCGAAGTGTCGCGCTGCCTCGCGCAGCTCTGCACCTACCAACCGAATCTCGGACCCGTCAATATGAAGGGTGGCGTAGATGATTCAGTCAAATTTGTGTGGCGCGCTTTTCGACATGCGGTACAGGGCGCACCGACGAGTCCGGTGCTTGCCAACCTCGCGGTGCATCGCATGGATCGCCGACTCAGCGGAGCCGCCAAGCGATTCGACGCCACATATACGCGATATGCTGACGATCTGACCTTTTCGGGCGATGAACCGTTCAAGCGGGGGATGATCCGTTTCCTGCCGATCGTCAAGCTTATCATCAGGGAAGAGGGTTTCAGCATGAACTACCGCAAGACGCGGTTCATGCGCCCCGGCGAGCGGCAGGAAGTGACGGGTGTGATCGTCAACGAAAAAACCAACGCCCGCCGCGAGGATTACGATCGACTCAAAGCAATCATCCACAATGCCAGAAAAACCGGCACGCTGGAAAGTCAGAACCGCAATCAGCATCCCGATTTCAGATCGCATCTTCTGGGGCGTGTCGGACACATCACCCGACTCAATCCGTCGCGCGGTGAAAAACTGCTCGACGCGATGCGCAATCTGTAAACCTTTCCGTGGTCGAATGATTCAAGCCTTGACCAAAACGCTATTCTGCGAGAATCGGTCGGCTAATCTTCGAGAATATCGACGATTGATTTTTTTCTCGCAAGGTATGTAAACACTTCGGCGACGTCTTCATTGTGCATGCGCACGCAACCCATCGACTTGTTGCGGCCAATCGAGTCTGGCTCAATCGTTCCATGAATGCCGTAGCTTTCCTGCCCGACGGCGTCACCGGCAATCCCTTCCAATTGAATCCATCGTTCGCCCAATGGATTCTCCGGATCGTCGGCGAGAATCAGTTTGCCGCCGCGCGGTGGGTGATAGGTCGGGTTTTCAAGTTTCTCACCGACGCGCCATTTGCCCGACGGTGTCGAACCGTGTTCGCCAAGTCCGACTTTGTAATGACGGACGAGCGTGTCTTTCAGGTATATGTCCATGCTGAAAGTGGTCGGATCAATCCTGGCATGGAATGGTCCGTGTACGACTTTGATATTCTGACCCATGCGGATGCGGTTTTTGTTGGCGATGCCGTTGATGGTTGCGAGGAAGTCGTCGGTGACCGAATACTTTGTCGCCACCTTTCCCAGCGAATCTCCGCTTTGGATTGTGTAACGAGAAACAAACGGATCGCCTTCGATGATCGCCGGACCGAAAATCGTCTCATTGCCGATGCGCGTCAACTCGGCGCGGGCTTCAATCAACTGATCGCGTGACAGCCCGAGATTGACTGCATCGGTCAGGTGCCCGCGGGCTGCGACTAAATCGCCTTCGCGGCTCGCATCCATTCCGACCGCGAAGAGCTTCCGAGCTTTCGACAAATCTTCGTCACTGCGCTGCGGTTGATTTTCAGGGAGCGCTTGGCTCTCAGGCTTCGCCCCTTTTTCGGTGACGTGGCGTCCTGCTCCTCCATCTGAAATCTCAGGGCGGACCGACGTAAGCTTGGGGACGGATGTTCGCTTATTCGTATCGGCTTGAGCCAGCTTGGTGTCGCTTGCGCTGGATGCCTGAGGGCTGTCTTCCAACAACGGACTTAGAAACTGGGCATAAGTCCACACGCCAACAGCAGTGATCAGGAACCCAACGATCCAAATACCGTGGCCTTTTTTTCCGCGATGACTGTTTCCGCGATAATTGTTTTTTCGGATGGAATTGCGGCTGCGACGTGCCATGATTTCAGCCTCCCTGCTGAGTGCGGAATTATTTGATGGGGTCCGCAAACTGGTGATTTATTGCTGCGGAAGGTGTTCGATCCAATCTCTCTGAATCATACCGGCGATCGTCTAAAACACAAGCAATTTGACGCAAGGTTCTCACAACTTGTGGTCACGAATAAACGCGCAACACAAGTCGCATCGCCATGTGTAATTAGATCAATCGATCGGCCCCAAATCTGCGCCGCACTGCGGACAAACATATCGTTCGCCTTGTGCGCGTCGTATCACCCAGCGGCCATGACAGGTTTTGCTATTGCAGCGATGAGCAGGTTGCCCGGTTTCCTTCGTACACTTGGGGCACGTCACGGGAAAATCATCAAAACCAAAAGGCCGATCGATGACGAACATTTTTCCGCAATCGGCGTTGGTACAAATCACGCGGTGATCCGTCGTTGTGGCCTGCTCTGTCACTTCGACATTGGGCGACCACAAGTCCGCAGCCCATGACACGATCAACGCACCGATGATCCCCAGGATTCCGTAACTCGCATAACGAATCGCCGGCGTTTGCCAGAACAGGATCGGTTCCTCGCGACACGTATTGAACCATTCGCGGAGTCGCGCTTTGGTGGCTGGCACGCCTTCGCGGATCGCATCGAGGATCAGTCCCAGTTTGGGTTCTTTACCGACAGGCATGATGCGCAGTGATCTCGGGGACTACTACGATTGGCGAACCGTATCCGCGAAAGGATACTCAAAAAGGGATTGTAGGGTCTGCCGGCTTGCAGGGTCAACGCCATCGCCTGGCGGGTCGCAAAAGTTCCGGAGCAGGTCCCAAAAGTTGCGGAGCAGGTCGTCGTGCAGCGCTTCCGCCACTTCTGGCGGCATCGGACTCGCGCATTCCCCCCGACCTGCCCCGCTGGCGCGTACGGCGAGTGGACTTCAAACCGAATCGGTATGAGCTCACCCTGATCACTCTTGATTTCTGGTGCGTCTTGGCCACGCGGCGGGAATCATTGCCAGAACCACCTGGCACGGCGTAAGCCACCCTGAATCGACCGGATTTGAAGAATCAGACTTAGACGAAACACCCCGAAAATCACAGGCGGAAAACCGTCAGGCGACACGCGAAATGCGCTTCCAACTCGGCGGCTACCCTGCCCGCTTTCATTGATCCGGTAAACCAACTGTCTGGACAATCTGCCGCCCCGCCACCCCGGCGATCGCAGACCGCTCCTCGGACAAAAAAAATCAAAAAAACACAATGCATTTGGGGAGGCTGGGAACGCCGATTTGAGCCGTCCGACCGACCATTTCCGCCTTCGTATCAAAGATTGCAAGTCTCTTTTCCCCAGTAACTTACGGTATTTCACGGGCAAATCCCGGCACGTTTTGAACTCGTTGACGCCCCCTTGACCCAGTGCTATAGTCGCCCTTGATATCCGGCCAGCGAATTCCAAAACATCACAGGCCATTTGGCGGCGATTTTGTCGCCTGGCCCATCTGAATATTGCGGCTTTACACTTAGCCGTGGCGCGCTTCCGGTGCTGGACAAAATCCAGCGCCGGAAGTTGTATTTTAACGCCAACCCATTTGTGACGGCGCGTTCTTGACGGTGCTTCCGAATTCGGGATAACCATTCAACATGTCTGGCAACATGTCTGGCCAACCGACACCCAAGACCTTTCAACTGGTGCAATCCACCGTCATCAATCACCAACGCATCTGTCGCGAACATTATCGACTGACGGTTTCTTGTTACAACTTCGCGAACGCGCGTCCGGGTCAGTTCGTTCAACTCAGTCCCGAAATGAATCCGCAAACCGATGTGGGCGAATCCTGCCAACCCGATTCGGCCCAAAGCGGTACAGATTGCGAAGCCAGTCTCAGCACGCCAGCCCTACCGTTTCTTCCGAGGGCGTTCAGCATCGGTGGCTTGCGGCGAAACGGTTCGACCTGCGAGATCGACATCATCTATCGCGTGGTCGGAGTGGCTACGGAATGGATGGCCACCCTGCGACTCGGTCAGTGCATCTCTCTCTTGGGGCCATTGGGTCAGGCGTTCCCGATCATCCAAGAAAAACCGCGAGCATTCTTGGTCGGTGGGGGTGTGGGCATTCCACCGCTGCTCTGGCTGGCAGAAGCGTTGACCAATGCCGGAATTACGACGACTGCCATGATTGGTTCGACGACCAAAGAACTGCTACCGCTGCAACACGAGGGCAACCCGGCGCCCTACGAGGACGCACGCGAAGCGCGATTGTCTTCGACCGAATTCGCACGGGCGAACACACCGGCCATCATCAGCACCGACGACGGAAGTTTCGGCTTCAAAGGCAACGTCGTCGAAGCTTTCAAATCACACGTCAGTGCAAACGCGTCCGAATCATCACGCGCCGTCGTATACACATGTGGTCCCGAACGAATGATGCAAGGCGTCGCCGTGTTCTGCGCCGCGAACGATTTCGAATGCTACGTCTGCATGGAGCGATCGATGGCCTGCGGTGTGGGAACGTGTCAATCCTGCGTGGTCACGGTACGATCGGAAGGGCCAGGCGATTGGCGTTATGCACTGTGCTGCACCGAAGGACCTATCTTCGAAAACAGCCAAATCATTTGGGACTAGTGGAATGAAGGGTGTAGGGTACGCCATCCTTTAAGTTGGGGGGCAACAAGTGTCATAATATGGCACTGGTTTCAATTCGGTCAGTCCCCCACCCTAAAGGGCGGGGCACCTATCTTAGCTGCTGGCGGATCGGTATTTACTCATCGCCCAGTTGAATACCAATGATGATAGCGCAAGCAACGCGACTGCAATGAACAGCGCGTATGCCACGAGGTAGGGTTCAAACACCCGAACCATCACATTGGCGGGAAGGTTGGCGACGATGAGTACGGGGAACACAAACGTCAACGCAAACCACAACACGCCTTTGACCATCGGTTTGTAAATTTCTGCCGGATACTTTGAACAACTCGTCAAGTAAAACCAAAAATGCGATGCGCTGGTTTGCCGAATGAGCCACACACTCGTTGCGCTGAACATGAACATCAGCGAATACAAAGTGATCACCCCGCTGCACACCAATACGATAAACATCAGCGCGTGCTGCAACGTCAACGGCGCGTCCAGCTTTGAAAACGCATACACGCACAAGATCACACCGAGCGGAATGTTGGCGATCGCGGTGTATGAGATGCGCTCCAACGACAGAAGGAACTGCGTGTTGGCTGGTTTGAGCAATACGAAATCCAAATCTCCCGTACGAATCTGCGCGCTGATCCGCTGGAGGTTGTCGAAGAAAAACGCTTCAAAAATGCTGGAAATCAAGAAATGGGTACCGAGCAAGAACAAGTATTCATGATTCGACCAACCGTCCACATTGCTGGTGAACCTGAAGATCACCTGCACGAAAACCAGCATCATCCCCATCCACAGAATTTCGCTGATGATGGTGACGAGAAAGTTCACGCGAAAGCTCAGCTCGCGCACCAGACCATTGCGTGCGAAGCAGAATAAGATGCGACCATATCGGCCAAGTGTCGCCGTCACCGTTTACCCTCCAAACGCTGCGTAACGACGCAGGCCCCGACGCCAACCGATGGCTACGACGGCTGACAACACTGCAATCCAGATGCACTGCCCCGCAATCACCCGACCAGCTTCTGCCGGATTCATCTTGCCCATGAGCATCATCACCGGGAAGAACGTTTCGTACGCGAACGGCAGGAGCGTGACCGATCGTTCCAACCAATCGGGCAGCAGCGTCAACGGAAACTGATGCCCGGATAAGAAGTACTGGCTGACCATGAAGATGAACATGAAGCTGGTCACCTCGAGGAACCAGAACGACAGCAGACCGATGGCCATGTTAATCATGAAACCAAGAAAGAACGAAAGCACCAACGAAAGGATGCAAAGCGGCCAAAGCTCGGCAACGGGCCAACCGGGTAAATATCCGCGACACCAGAAAAACACGAGCGCATAAGGGAAGGCGGCCATCACGAAGTAGACAGACTTGTGGGCCATCCGCAGGTGCAGGTGATAGATGACATAGCTGAGCGGTTGCACGATGAATTTGCGAAGCGTGCCTTCGCGAATATCGACCGCCAAGGTTGATGCCAATCCGGGCATTGAACCAAACGCCCGCGAAATCATCACGATCAGATAATACGACACCATCTCGCCGTATTGCAGATTGCCGATTTCCTGGCGACCGGAACCCGAATAGACCGCCTGCCACAGTGCGATCGTGGTGACGATCGGCGCAAAGCGCAGAAATGTTCCGATGAGGAAATCCGTGCGGTAGACGAACCGGTCTGCCAGCGATATTCGAAACACCTGCCAATATTTGCGCATATCCCCGGCTTATCCTTTTCATCCCATTCGACCGCGAGCCACCGTCAACATGGGAGGTCTGGGAAGTCGATTTCTCGGAAACGTCAGTCTGACGATTTTAGGTGAAGATCCCGATTCGTCCACGTCGATCTGAGACTCTTGGGATTTGGGTATTCGGGGATTTCAATCTAGTTGTCTGCCCAAACGTATTATTTATGTATCCCTTCGCAACTTCAAGGAGATCGCCCGCCATGAGTCACCGCGAACGAAACAAAAGCGACCGAGGACGTAGCCGCTCAATCAAAGCGCGCGACCGCGCTCAGATGCATTTCGACGACCTCTTGATCGACGAGTACCTTAGCGAAGAAGATGCCCTCGACATTCACGAGCGCGAAGTGGTCAAGGTGCGCTACGGTGTGCGCAGGCTTGCCGACCATCTTTCTGATTCGACGATTGCGTACCATGTTCTGGGTTTGGGTGATGATGCACCCGAGTCGGGTCAGTCGATGGAACTCGATGTCATCGATGAAGCTGCGCCGCTTTTGACGCGACCGGCTAAGATCGTGACCGCGGACGAGTCGTCAGAGTCGATCCCGGAACAATTCTCGATCAAGGGAATCCTCAGCGGTATGGCTTACGGAACGGCTGCCGGTTTGGGGCTGCTGCTTGTCTTACGCATGCTCGTTTGATTAGACGCGCAGTGTAGGGTGGGGGTGCCCACCGCCATTCACATTCCAAACAACATGGTGGGCACGGCCCACCCTACGAATCAGCCGGAAACGAAGCGCACCGCATGAATCGGCGGAAGGTTTGCCGAAATCGTTTCCCACGAATCGCCCTGATTGCTTGAGCACCACAGCGAGCCCGTCGTACTGCCGAATGCCAACCGACTTCCGGTTTCATCGACGTCCAGCGCATGGCGGAATGTCAAATCGTACGCGTGCGATTGCGGCAAGCCGTCGGTCAACACGTCAAACGTCGTCCCGCCATCACGCGTTCGGGCCACCACGACTTTTCCATCCACCGGTATCCGATGTTCGTCCTTGACGGCTGGCACAAACCAAGCAATGTTTGGATCAACCGGATGGACAGCCACCGCGAAGCCAAAATTCGATGGCTTAATCGCATTCACATCAGTCCAGGTCCGACCACCATCGACACTCTTGAAAACGCCGTTGTGATGCTGCGTCCATAGATGGTCCGGTTCAGCTGGACAATGCACGGTGCGATGCGGGTCTTGAATGTGGCCGACATCGCGCATCTCGGGCGGCATGTAATCGGCGTACATGCCGTCGCTTCGGCACACCCAGGTATCGCCACCGTCATTTGTCTGCCAACTTCCGCCGCATGAAATTCCCACGGTGACATGATTGGTGTCTCGCGGGTCTACACCGATCGAGTGAATACCCGGGTAATCGTAACCCCCGCCGAACCATTCCTTGCGCGTCGGTTCACTCCATAACGACTCGTTCAATTCCCAAGAGGCGCCGTGATCGCTCGATCGGAACAACCCACCCGGCAGCGTCCCGCACCACAACACACCGGTTTCGTCCGCGCCGCCGCTTTCCAAGGCCCAGATGAGTTCGAGGCTCCACGGAATTTCCATGTCTTTGTAGGGGTGACGAATGGGTTCGACGTTGTCAGGGCGCTCGGGATAAACCGGTGTTGCGATTTCCTCAAACGTCGCACCATTGTCAGTCGAGCGATGCATCTTCGCGCCGAAATGTCCATGCCCGACGGCAGCGTAAACCGAACCGTCGCGCTGATCGGGAAGGACCATCGTCACCGAATCGCCCAGAAACGCTGCCTGTGCAATTTTCCAACCGGAACCGCTGCGGTCGATGCGAAACAAACCCTTGCGCGTGGCGACGAACATTTGATCACTCATGGACACAGCTCCACGGGGTTAAGAATTCATTGAATACAGATACACGATATAGTAACGACCGCGTAGGGTGGGCCATGCCCACCATGTCATTGAACATTTGGACGTCGGTGGGCACGGCCCACCCTACAACTACCCGCCGGACAGCGCCTGCATGATGTAGACTGACGCACCATCGGGCACCGGATCGCTGAGCTTCGTGCGGTCTTTAATCTGGGCACCGTTGACGAAAACGGTCATGTGTTTACGCACCGCGCCGGTATCGTCGAGCACATAACCACGGGCTTTCTGATTGGATTCAAACACTGCATCCAACACTTCGCGCACGCTTGAACCGATCACCGCACAAGCCGGACATTCGACGTGTCGCTGTATGTTGTCTGTGAAAGCAACGTTGATCATCGTGTTCACCAAACGAAGATTGACTGTTGAAATCTGCCCGATCGAGTTTCATTCTAAACGACGCCATGCGGAGGCTGTCAAGCCAGCAAACCGGACTGCCCGAAAACGCGGCTAATCGCAGGGATTCTCGCTAAGCTGCCGGCGCTTCGGCATTGAATACTTCGCCGATGACTTCTTCGATCGGGATTTCTTCGATGGCGATATCATCGACTGTGTAGTTCGCCAGGAAGTGTCCGGTGAGTTCAGGTACCTGGGCGCGATCGACTTTGAGCGTGACCGTTGGCGAGGCTAATTCGAGCACCTCGCCGAATTTTTCAAAATCCTCGGGCATATGATCTTCGTGGAATCGAAACTTGATGATCTTGTGCTGGCTGAAGCGCTCGACGATTTCGCTGAGTTTTCCGTCGAACACCAGGCGCCCGTGATTGATGATGACGACGCGTTGACAAAGCGCTTCGATGTCCTGCATGTAGTGACTCGTCAGCAGGACGGTGATGTTGTTGTCGCGGTTGTATTCGCGGAGGCATGTACGGATATTGGCTTGCGAAACGACATCCAGCCCGATGGTCGGTTCATCGAGAAGCAGCACTTTGGGTGAATGCAGAAGCGCGGCTACCAACTCCATCTTCATCCGTTCGCCCAGTGACAGTTCGCGCACCGGTTGCGACATCAAATCGGCGATGCCGAGCAGTCCGGTCAACTCTTCGATGGTGCTGTGATAGCTCTGGTCATCGATGAGGTAGATTTCCTTGAGCAATCGGAACGAATCGGCGGCTGGCAAATCCCACCAGAGTTGATTCTTCTGCCCCATCACCAGCGCGAACTGCCGGCGATATGCATTTTCGCGCTTCCACGGCACGTGCCCGAGCACGGTCGCCTCACCTGACGTCGGAAAGATCAACCCACTCAGCATTTTCAAAGTGGTGGTTTTTCCGGCACCGTTGGGCCCGAGAAACCCGACGATTTCGCCCGCATCGATCTGGGCGGAGATGCCATCGACAGCCTTCACCGTGCGGTACTCGCGACGGACGAACCCCTTGAGCGATGCGATCAAGCCCTCTTTCTTGGTGTGGACGCGGTAGGTCTTTCGCAGGTTGTCGATCTTGATGATGGGCATTGGGCTGATTTTACCGGACACGGCCGCAATGACCAGCCACCTCAACAATTCATGTGGGATTATCGCGCCCTGATTCGCAACACATGCATCGTAATATTGACTCGACGGTCCACCGATATCTGGGTAGCAGGATTCAATCGCGACGGACCCATCGAGAGCGGGAAACATGCAGGTTGCTTGTCCATATTGCGCCGCGCCGAACGAACTGGACGATCAGATCGCTGGTCGCACCACGCGCTGCCCGGGTTGCGGCAAGTCGTTTATCGCCCCGGACGAGTTGGCCGTCACCGGTCAGCGGCACACGTTTATCACGTTTCCGGTCGCATCGGTGGTGCTGCTGCACTTCGTATCGTGCGGATTGTTCACCCTGATCTACATGAACCAACTGCACGAACGGATGCCACGACTGCGCCACAACGATCCGTCAGCCACCGTCGCGCTCGGGCTTTGTTTCATCCCATTCGTCAATCTGATCTGGTTCCTGTTCAGCTTCCATCGCCTTTGCATCCGCATCGACGAGCAGCGGCGATTCAACGGACTCGAGCAAGCGGCTCCGACATGGCTGGCGTTACCTTTGTGCTGCCTGCTGATCGCATCGGTGGCAGCCGCCTTCTTCGTCCCGGGTGGCGTATATCTGTTGATCCTCGTCGCAGCCAGCCTCCTGCCCTTGTTCGCCGCGCTGGTTCAAAATGCCGTCAACGGCCTGTGTGAACGCGAAGTCAACGCCGCCCTCGCCACCATTTGACGATACAAATTCCACCGAATGCTGTGCCACTGCTCTGTGAGCAGTGCATCTTCGAATCAACGCCAACTGCCCAGTGCAGGCTCACGCGTCATCTTGCGGGTTGCGTACCTCCGTCATTCCCGCGGAAGCGGGAATCCAAGCCCATCGCGTTACCCATCGCTCGTTCTGGACTCCCGCATGCGCGGGAGTGACGAACCTCTAGCACTGCTCACAGAGCAGTGGCACGTCACGTCGACAAAATCTTGACAATTCCGAGCCCATGCACCGGTTTATCATCGCGGCATAGATGATTAAGATCATTCGCGATGAGCGACGACGCCCACAAAGAACTCAATCGCCTCCGTGACGAAATCCGCGAGCACGATCGGCGGTACTATGTGCTTGCCGACGCCAGCATCTCCGACCGCGAATACGACCGCCTGCTCGAACGCGTCCGCGAATTGGAAACGCAGCACCCGGAACGGATCACACCCGACTCGCCGACACAGCGGGTCGGTGGCGAACCGTTGACCGGATTCGAGCATGTCGAACATGCCGTCCCGATGCTCAGCGTGGACAATACTTACGACGAATCGCAACTTCGCGAATTCGATCAACGCATTCAAAAGCGGCTCGAAGGCGACGCGTACGCATATCTCGTGGATGCCAAGATCGACGGCGTGGCGATTTCGCTGACTTATGAAGACGGCTTGCTGACGTTGGCGGCGACCCGCGGCGATGGCGCGACCGGTGACGATGTGACAGCCAACTGCCGGGCGATTCAATCTGTACCGCTTCGACTCAGCGGTTCAAACGTTCCCAAACTCATCGACATTCGCGGGGAGATTTATTGGCCACGGGCTGCCTTCGATGCATACAACGAACAACGCATCGCCAACGGTGAAGCCCCCTTTGCCAATCCTCGAAACGCGACGACCGGCACGCTCAAGCAACTCGACCCGTCGAAAGTTGTTGGTCGCGGTTTGGCATTTAGCGCACACGGTGTCGGCCGGTTGGAACCGCTCGATGACTTTCCCGACTCGAACCTTGAGCTTTACGAATTGATGCGATCGTGGGGCATCGCGCTCTACCGAAACGTTCAATGCGTCAACAGCATCGATGCGGCCATCGACATCTGCAACGCGTTTAGCAAGCAACGGGCAACGCTCGGTTACGAAGTCGATGGCATGGTTTTGAAGATCGATTCGCGCAAGCAGCGCGAACGTCTCGGGTTCACCAGCCGCTATCCGCGATGGTGCATCGCCTACAAGTACGAAGCCGAACAAGGCGAAAGCGTCCTACTCGATGTCGATTTTCAGGTTGGCAAACTCGGCACGATCACACCTCGTGCGCGGATGGAACCTGTGCAACTCGCGGGAACGACGGTCCGACACGCGTCGCTGCACAATTTCGATCAGGTCGAACGCCTCGACGTGCGCATCGGCGACACCATCATCGTCGAGAAAGCCGGCGAAATCATCCCGCAAGTCGTGCGGGTTGTTATTGAAAAGCGCCCCAAGAATGCCAAACCGATCGAGCGCCCGACGATATGCCCAGCATGCGGTTCATCGGTTGAACAGGACGAAGGGGGCGTGTACCTGCGCTGCACGAGCATCGACTGCGTCGCCCAGCGCAAGGAACGGCTGACCTACTTTTGCCATCGCGACCAGATGGACATCGAGGGGGCTGGCAAGGTGCTGATCGAACAACTCGTCGATGCCGGACTCATCAAAGATTGCGCTGACTTCTACTCGCTTCACCAGAAACGCGACCAGGTCGCCGCCATCGAGCGCATGGGCGAGCAAAGCACCGACAACTTTCTCGCCGGGGTCGAAACGAGCAAACAGAAACCTCTCTCGAAACTACTCGCCGCGCTGAATATCCGCTTCGTAGGTGGTTCGACGGCTACCGCCATCGCCGAACATTTTGAAAACATCGACGCCGTCATGTCAGCCAGCATCGAAGAACTGCTCGAAGTCGACGGCGTAGGAGACGAGTTAGCCGCCAGCGTTCACGCCTTCTTTGAAAACCGAGCCAATCGCGACGTGATCCGCCGATTGCGCGATGCCGGCGTGAATGTCACCCAACCCAAGAAGACAACCGACGCCAAGGGACCGTTTGCCGGACTCACCGTCGTCGTCACCGGAACGCTTGAAGAATTGACCCGCAACAAAGCCCACGAATTAATCGAATCACTCGGTGGAACGGTCACCAAATCCATCAGCAAGAAAACCGACCTGCTCGTTGCCGGCACGAAAGCCGGATCGAAACTTGCGAAAGCTGAGAAACTCGGTGTCGAAGTGATCGACGAATCCGAATTCATCCGACGCACAAATTCGTGATCATAGAACTGATTCCAGGAATCACTCTTTTTGAGCAGTTTCCGCACACGTTGCCCCTCTTTGAACGCATCGCTACAATGCCGCGTCCAACCGGACATAGCATAAAACTCAGCACGTTTTCGTCTCTGGAGTCGTCATGAAAATCCTCGTCACCGTCAAACCCGTCGCCGATCCGAACACGCCGCCCGCGGCATGGATCGAATCGGAGCAGGGCAAGAGCGGTTCCGTTAACTACGTTGCCAATTACTTCGACTTGATCGCGGTCGAGCAGGCGATTCAATTCAAGGATATGGGCGTCGACGACATCTGCATCGTCTCCGTCACCGATGAATCGAAGATGGCACAGGTGCGTTCGGCGATCGCGATGGGTGCCAACCGCGCAACCCTGATCGACCCCGAAGATCGCAAGCTTGGCGCGTATCAGTTAGCCGCCGCCATCGCCCATGTGGTTAAGAAAGAACAACCCGCATTCGTGTTGATGGGCAAGCAAGCCACCGATGATGACGCCTCGCAGGTTGGCCCGATTCTCGCAGGAATCCTCGGTTGGCCACAGGCGACGTTCGTTTCGCAGATCGAATTCAACGACGACAAATCGCGTGTGAAGGTTGGCAGAGAAACCGACGAAGGGGTCGAAGTGCTCGACGTCAAGTTGCCAGCTGTCATCACCTGCGACCTTCGCCTGAACGAACCACGCTACGCCACGCTGCCCAACCTGATCAAAAGCAAGAAAGCCCCGATGGAGCGATTGAAGTTCAGCGAACTGGGCATCGACGAAAACCCACGCGTCACCGTCGAAGGGTATAGCCTCCCGAAAGGCAGGAGCGGTGAAACCAAAATGGTCGCCGATGCGAGTGAACTGGTCGCAACGCTGAAAGAAATGAAACTGGTCGATTAGCAAGAAGCCGTCGGACGCGTAGGGTGGGCCGTGCCCACCGCCGTATGCGCGTTACCGACATGGTGGGCACGGCCCACCCTACAAGACAACCCGCGTCAATTCGATTGCGGAACGCCAACGGAGACATGCAGTGAAAATCCTCGTCGTCGCCGAGATGCAACTGGGCAAACTCAAACCATCCAACCGCGCCACCATTCGCATGGCCCAGGACCTCGCCGCCCAAAACGGTGGTACGTTTTCGATGATGCTGGTCGGGCATCAAATTGGCGATGCTGCAAGCGAATTGAACAATTTCGGCGCAGAAACTCTATACGTCATCGATGCGCCCGCGTTCGAACATTACCTTGCCGATACGCTCACCGACGCAATCAGCAAACTCGTTAAGGAATACGGATTCGACCGAGTGCTCGGCGGTGAAGCAACTACCGCTCGCGACTTTTTCCCAAGACTGGCTGGCGCGCTCGATGCGGGCATGTGTCGCGGTGTATGCGGTTTAACGCAGGTTGACGGTTCCACTTGCTACCAGCGACCGGTGTTTTCAGGGATGGCACTTCGCACCGAACGTATCCATACACCTATTCATCTAATTACGGTCGATCCAACGGCCATGGGCGAACCGGATGCCGGCGGCGCGGGTGAAGTCGTACCTTTCGATGCAGGCGTATCAGCCAACGAAGGCGTTCAATTCGTAGAACTCCAGCGTGCCGCCTCCGAGCGCCCCGACCTGAGCGTCGCCGATCGCGTGGTCGGTGCGGGTCGCGGTATCAAGTCGGCTGACTATCTCGACACGATCGGCAAGCTAGCCGACAAACTAGGAGCCGCCGTCGGTGCAACGCGAGCGGTCGTCGATGCGGGTTGGCTTCCCAATGAATTCCAGGTCGGCCAAACCGGTAAAGCCATCGCCCCAAAACTCTACATCGCAATAGGCATCAGCGGCGCAGTCCAACACGCAGCCGGAATCCGCGGCGCAAAAACCATAGTAGCCATCAACAAAGACGCCGAAGCCCCGATCTTCAAAATCGCGGACATAGGCCTCGTCGCAGACTTGTTCGATGTCGTCCCGCAACTCATCGAAAACCTGTAATCGCAGAATTGCGGGTGCCCCATCATTGAGCGAAGCGGAAGTGTGCGGGACTGATTGCATTGATCGGTCTCAAACTATAGGTCGCCATCGTGTTCCAAGTGCGCCAGCGGGCAACCGTCACAATTCGCGGTTGACTTGCAATGACGCTTGCCGACTTCGACAATCAAGGCGTGATACTCGTCGAACATTTGCGCGTTGGGCGGGAGTGCTTCCATGATTAGCTTGCGCACCATTTCGTAACCGGTTTGCTTAGCCGCAATCAAATTATGCCGACGTAGTACACGCTTGGTGTACGCATCCACCACGAAAGTTGGGTGGCTACCAGCATAAAGCAAGATCGCGTCAGCCGTTTCCGGCCCGATGCCTTTGAGCGCCAGCAACTCCCGGCGCACTTCATCCAATTCACCGGTTAGGGCGATGGTAATACTTCCTTTGTGCTTCTTGACCAGCCACCGCGCGAACGTCTTGAGATACGTCGCCTTCTGTCTGAACGTACCTGCCGATCGGATCAGCTCAGCCAGCGCGCTTTCATCCAAAGTATCGATCGCGCGAAACGTCAGGCACTTCGCTCGCTTCAATTCTGCGATGGCTTTCTCGACATTGGTCCACGCGGTATTCTGCGTGAGGATCGCCCCGATCACCACCTCTTCAGCCGAGTCGGCGGGCCACCACCCTTGCGGGCCATACGCTTTGTGCAAACTTTCGTAAATCTCCAGCAAGGCGCTGGCGGTCTGGGCAACATTTGCTTTCGGATTGCCGGGGTTCATCGTTACGATTTTATCCCCTTGCAACGTGAAACGAAATTGGCACGATAGGAAATCATGGCCACCTCACGGACGAGGAAGTCTAAAAAGAAAGCGCAAGGAAGCTTGACCCCGCGGCTACTCACCAGCCCGCTGGAGTCACTCGTCTTTTTGCTGCCGTTCATCCTCTTTTACGAGATCGGCTGCCTGCTGGTCGAGCCCGACGTGTCGTGGTCGGCTGGCCAACATCGCGTGGTCGCGTTCAACCTGCTGCAAATCTTTTTCGAATTGTTCGGATCGACCGGCGCGTGGATGCCGGGTCTTGCGGTGGTGGTGATTCTGCTTTGCACGCACGCAGCCAGCAAGAAACCGTGGCGGGTGCGTCATCAGGTCGTCGGGGCGATGTATGCCGAGTCGGCGATCTTCGCGTTACCGCTGATGGGTTTTAACTTTCTGCTCAGCGCCGATTCGATCGGACCGTCGGTGACGCGCAATTTCCTGACTGAATCGATTTTAGGTGTGGGGGCGGGCATCTACGAAGAACTCGTCTTTCGGTTGGTGCTGATCTCCGTCCTCAGCATAATCGGTGCAGACTTACTCGGCCTGCCCGCAAAGACCACAACGATTATTGCTGTCATTGTTGCTGCGCTCGCATTCTCCGGACACCATCACCCGCCGATGGGAAGCGAACCATTCTCCACTGAGAAGTTTATTTTTCGGGCGTTTGCCGGCGTGTACCTGGGTACGGTATTCGTCCTGCGCGGATACGGACCTGCGGCTGGCACGCATGCGGCGTATAACCTGCTCGTCATCGCAACGACTTAGGCGCTCTCACCATGCGCGCAAAAAGTAAGCCGGGGTTTTTCATCCTGAAGAACCCCGACTCAAGAGAGAGAGCATGTCATCTTTGTATTGTTAAACGCACGCGAAACCTCGGCCCACCACCGGTCAATCAATCGAAGATCGCGGTGGTTTCAGCTTGCTATACCGAGTTTTTCGATAACGCCCTGAATTTGTAAAAAGTGCCAGGGGCATGACCAGTGCCATAGCGCGTTTGGCCACCTTGCGACTCCCCCATCGTCATGAAACAGAGAACGGTTCACTCCCCCACCGACGCACGTTCAGCGCCTCGGTTCGATTGAATCGAGTACCGATTTTCGATGAGTCTTTTGGATATCAAGCAAGGTGACTGGCTGGAAAGGCTTCTCTCTCGACCTCCCAAGTCGTGCCTCTCGATGGACAACCGATGTCGCCCCTGACACTCATTCTTAGGCGGGCTCGCGCTGCATAGTCAAGTTGATATTGACCACCGCTTCAACGAATAAAGCCACGTCCGAGAAGGTCTGCACGGATCGTGTCGGCAGTAACGATTCTGCGGGCTACTTTGCAGACGTCGGAGCTTGCCAGACGATTTTTCCGTCCATGATCGTGATGTAACTTTCGGTTCGTCTGATCTGTTCTGACGTCGCGCTGAGGATATCTGTATCGAGAATCGCGATGTCGGCGAGTTTGCCGACTTGGATCGTGCCGAGTCGATCCTCCATGAAAGCGGCATATGACGGGGCGACGGTGTAGCAGAATACCGCCTGCTCAAGCGAGATGCTCTGACCGGGAATCCAAACTTCGCCGTCGAGCGTTTCGCCTCGGCGGGCGGTCATCATTCCTTCAAACGGATTAGCCGCTACCACCGGTGTATCACTGCCGAAGCACACCACTGCGCCGCTTTTGATCAAATCCTTGAAGGCGTACGATGTCCTCGCTCGCATGCGACCGATCGCGGTTTCGGCGTAGCGTCCGTCGTCGGCTTTGTGATAGGGCTGCATCGACGCGATCACACCGATTTTGGCGAACCGCTCGATGTCGTCGGGCAGCAAGTGCTGGCAATGTTCGATGCGATGTCGCCTTTCGCTTGCATTTGGGAGTGATTCGTAGATATCAAGGATTTCGTGGTTGGCTTGGTCGCCGATGGCGTGGACAGCCATCTGCATATTTCGATCGTGAGCCCAGCGAATATCCGCCGCAAACGTTTCAAGATCGCTCGCATGTCCAGAGTGCAAACCGTGCGGGTTCTTCGCGTCCGGTTCGGCATCCGTATAAGGCCGCTTCATCCATGCCGTCCGACTTCCTAGAGAGCCATCCATGTACGCTTTGAAACCGGCGATGCGAAAACGATCGTCGGTCATCGGGATGATCGCCTGCATCTTCGGAAGTTGCTTCTTAAAGTCCGGGTCTTGGACGTAGCTTCGGATGCGAACGGTCAGCGCATCTTTCTGATGAGCCGTCAAGAAAATCGAAAGATCGCTCGGCTGACTCATGTCGTGGACGCTGGTGATCCCCCAGGCATTCATCGATTGCATCGCCAGCTGCAGCGCCCGCAACCGCGCTTTGTTATCCTCTTTCGGGATCCGTTTCTGTACCAGACCCATCGCCCCATCTTTAAGAACTCCGGTCGGTTCGTTCGTTGCGGGGTCTCGCACGATTTCGCCACCCGGAGGGTCTGCCGGTCCGTCGCGATCGATGCCCGCAATCTTCAGCGCCATCGAATTCGCCAAACCCTGATGCCCATCCATGCGACTGAGGAATACCGGCACACCCTGCGTCACCGGATCGATCCACTCCTTGCGCGGTGGCGATGGATCTTCCCAACTGTCAACACTGTAGCGTCCACCGAGCAGCCACTGGCCCGGTGAAAGCTTCGTGACTGCGGCGGTAATGAGTTCGACAAATTCCTGCTGGTTGCTTGCGTTGCGCAGATAGATGCGCTGAAGCTGCAAACCGGTTCCGATGATGTGCGTGTGACTGTCGGTGATGCCCGGAACGACGCGCCGGCCACCCGCATCGATGACCCGCGTCAGGTTGTTGGCCAGGGCTGCGATCTCTTGCGATGTGCCTACCGCTGAAATGCGATTCTTCGTGATGGCGATCGCTTCCAACTCCGGCGCGTTGGGGATGCCCGACCATACCCGCGCGTTGACGATCACCACCGTCGGCGGAATGTTTGACGAGAATGCTTCCTCGCCCTCCTGCCCTCGCGCGGCGGATGCACCGATGGCACAACTCATGGCGACCATTGCGGCCACCACTTTGAATCTTATTCGTTCATTTCGACTGTCCATGACGGGGTCTCGCTTTTTGGAGAATCGTGAATTCTGCTCGTTTGCAGCTGCCCGGACGGATGCGCCTGAACCACGCGCCGTTCAATCTCATTCGACGCGATCAAAACGGCATCCACCGGCACTCTTGGTCATCTGCCGAAAAATCCGATAACATGAATATCCAGCAGACTCAACCAACAACAGGCGAACAAGTGCCGACTTAGCATATCACGAGTCGGATGTCACGTAGAGCAAGGTCAGCAAGTACACCAACAAACGCCGCAATCGGCAAAGCGAGGAAACAAATGGTCACCGTAGGCATGAATTATCAGATTCTCGAAGGCAAGGGCGAACTGTTTGAAAGCGTCTTCAACAAAGTCATCGGCGTCATGGAAAAACTCGACGGCCACGTGAAGACCGATCTGTTCTCGAAGATCGAAGACCGCAACAGCTACCTGATCATGTCCGAATGGTCTGACCGCGGCGCCTTCGACGCATTCATCGCATCAGACCAGTTCCGAAGCGTAGCCAACTGGGGCAAGGAAGAAGTACTAGCTGGCCGCCCCTCGCACGAATACTACGGCAACGACACCCAACCAGCACAGCCAAAAGCAGGCGGCTGCCCCGTCGCGCACTAAGGCGCGATCGTAAAGATCAATATCCGAAAACGTGTGCCACTGGGTGCTAGCCGCCCAGTGTTTTTTATGCGCCGATGGTGCGTTAGCGGTAGGACGGGTCATCGACCCGACAATCAAACTTCATTGATTCATCCTCTTAATACTTCGGCCTCTTACCTGTCTCTCCATTTGTCGCGATCGAATCGCACTCCTCAATTTGCATGCCACACTCGGGGCAACGACCGATTTCAAGCGAAGCTCGCAAATCGTAACCACACTGTTCGCATTCAAACTCCACTGCGGGCGATCTTCGATGAAATATCAAGAACCATTGAGCTCCACCAACAACAGTAAAAATAACGAAAGGCAATGCCGTGTAACGAAAGTATCCGCTGACACCTAAATTTGCACAGATTGCATCCACTACCAAAAAAACAACTGCTGCAGGTAAGTCGATGATACCTAATAAAAGCCAATCATAAGCAGATTCACCCCTAGATCTATCCCAATAATAAATGACGACTGCAAACATGATTGCCACTAGACTCGTGTGGAAAATCAATGCAACCTTCCAAATCCAGGTATTACTTTCTTTGGTCATCGGAACCCTTAAGCGGACAAGAAAGAAGTCGAATCGTCGAAATAACGTCGCCGAAATTTCTCGAGATCATAATCCGGGGGATAGAGCCGGAGACTTGACTTTGTCTCCTTCAAAACACGCACGGCATGCAATTGCGCCATTTGGAATCGCATTTGGGGGATGCGATTCGGATCGTCCACCGCGCAGCCGCACACCGTCGCTGCGATGCAAGTGACTGCCAAGCAGTATCGAAATGGGGTCGTCATTTCCGATGCCTCTCGAACAACGTGTCGGGTCGATGACCCGACCTACTCGCCTACTCCTTGCGGCGACACGGTTTACGCTGACGGTTGGGGCAATCCCGGAATCCGGCTAAGCTTGTTGAACCCTCTTCGCCGATAGATATTCTAGCAGAATCCGGCATCTCCCCCGACCACTTGGTGACGGTATAATGGAGTGGTTTCTTAGACCCTCTTGGGTCGATTTACGCTGTGACAAAACCCGATATCCCTTGCTCCCCGCTGCGATCCCATTGAATGGAGAACCTGTGCGGGGAAACCGTATCAATGGAGACCAGGCGCGTGCGAATCGATTTGAATTGGCGATCGGAAGAATTGGCGGGAGATCAATTCTGGCCCGCTCGGGTTAAATTGCCGGCTATCAGAATCCCAACGATCTTGGTTGGTGCCATGTTGGCTGGGCTTGCCGCAACCGGCTGCGGGGTCATGCCCCAAGCGAGCAATCCCAATGGCGGTGGTTCAAACAACGAAGCCAAACCGTTCACGTTTCAAATCAGCGTCGCGCGGCATGCCGATCAGCCACTATCCGATCAACGCGTCAACCGCGTGTTTGCCGAAGCCAACGCCCTGCTGCTGTCTGACGATGCCGAATGCCCGGACGTCTCTTGCCCGGTCACGTTCGATCGTGACGGTTCGATCAACACCTTCGACAACAGTCCCGCAATCGTTACCACCGAAGCCCAACTCGATGCTGTTTTCGACAACCCGGAAGACATCAAGATCGTCACGCTGATGGTCGGTGTGTGCGGGTCGCCTTCTGCCGACGACGTTTCGCTGGTTTTGGGATGCGCCTTTACGGGCGGGACGGCTGTCCTCGTTCAAGACGCGCCAGCCGACGTATGGGCACACGAATGGGGACATGTGCAGGGCCTGTCCCATCGAAACGATTGCGATCGTAACCTGATGCATGCATTTGAATTGGAAACCAATGCGGTCAACACCAACGAACGCGATGCGCTACTCTCACCGACTCCGGGGCAGAGTTTTCTGGCGTTCAGGGCCGTCGCCGATGACTCCGTTCGTGAATTTGAAAGCGATGTTGTTTCCGCCCCGACTGACGACATCTTCAACCGGCGATACCTTGCCGGTTTGCCCAGCGTATTGTTCAACCGCCACAACCTTCGACTGCGCAGCGGCGAACTCTTGAATCGATTGCAAGCCGACCCGTCGCCACGTTGCCGAGCCAACCTCGCGAGGGCCATCGGTTTGTCGCGCGACGTTTCCGCTTGCGAAACTTTGCAAACCTCATGCGAATCGATCGCCGGCGATTTGAACATCGATGAACTCGACGAACTGATCGAACAGGTCATCGCACTCGGGCGGTTGGCCGACGCAGACACCACCAACCAAACCACTGACCTGCTGCTCGCAGGAACTGACCCGGCATTCTGGACAGACCGCGACCTGACACTCGTACTCGACGATGGCCGCCGTATCGACCTGGACGATTCGCTCGCCCGCGTTTGCGTTATGGGCCTCGGACTGACGAAGAATCCGGCTGTCCCCGATCGGCTCCGCGAACTCAAACGCAATGCCGTTACTCGCAAATTCGCCGACCCTTGGTTCGTCCCGCAGATCGACGAAGCCCTCGAACGCATCGCCGGAACCGGAAAGTACGCAGCCGACGCCAAGCGCGTCCGCCTGCCATGACCTGAATCCTAAACCCTGTAATCGAAAGCGGTTAAATAGCGTGCAGGTATAGCCGAATTCGGTTTGTCCCCGTGGCACCTACCCCGTCGGATCAGGCATTCAACGCCCAAATGATGTGGAGAATATTTCCAAATTGTACTTGCATCGGATTAGCCGCCCCATTAGACTCGGGGCCGCAGGGAGAGAGAAGAAGGCATTGGATTCAAGTGCTTGCCGATAACTTCGGCGTTTGCGGGCGAGTCTGATGCAGGAGCGGGATTGGTTAGGAGTGGGAAAAGAGACGCGGGAAAAGGACTGAATCATCTGTCCATCACCGTCATTTCCAGTCTTTCAATTTCGCACCAAAGTTAGGTCAAAAATGCCAGATGGTTTTTGCCATCTGTCACTTCGGCCTAGGTAGATTGAGCACAATACATTTCAATCGGATTCTTAAGATTCGGTTGATTTCATAGATCTCTCTCTCTCCCTCCCAGGCTTGGGCTGTTCACTAAGAACAGCCCTTGCCAATTTTTACTCAGATACATTTCAATTTGTAATGGGTCACTTTGTAATAAGTCACTGTGTAATAGATCACTCTGGCGCCCCCTGTTATTGATGATTGAGCCATCTCCACTCAATTACGTCGTGGTCGCCCATTGGTTCGACATCATGGGGCCAGGCGTCTCGACTTGACAGAATGTTGCAAAAAGGGATGGTACGCGGATCGCGCCGCTAGCTCAGTTGGCAGAGCAGCTGACTCTTAATCAGCGGGTCCGGGGTTCGAGTCCCTGGCGGCGCATTCTTTTGACTCCCCTTTTGGTGATCCAACAATTGCACAAGATCAAATTCGTGCCATTGCTCGGCGAGCAGTGCGTGAATCGCGGCCCGTAGGGTGGGCCGTGCCCACCGTCGTTGGAATCGTTTACGGATTGGTGGGCACGGCCCACCCTACGGGTCATCAAGAACATTACCGTTATGCCAACTTAGAATTGGAAGTAAATGAATGGTGCGTCGGCTGAACTCAGGACGGTAAAGAGAAACAAGCATGCCGACGCAACCGCTGCCTGCACGAATGCCGGCTGACGTGTTGCGCGATCGATCAACCGCCCCACCTGCTCCATTGTTGTCAGGTGTCCGATCACGCTGGCCAGCATTGCAACGACGAACAACGTTGGGATCGGTGAACCCAGCGCCTCGGGTGCAATCATTGCGCCGATGTACTGGCCAAACGTCGTGATGCTGTCACAGCGGAAGAGCGCGAACGTCAGCACCACCAGATGAAACGTGATGAACCGCCGCAACCATATAGTGGCCAACGGCAAACCTGCGGCGTCTTTACAATCCTTCCCGAAGAGGCGTTCGACAATCAAGAACGTTCCGTGAAGCGCCCCCCACAGAACAAACGTCCAGTTCGCACCGTGCCACAATCCGCCGAGAAGCATGACCAATGCGAGATTGATAAGCGTTCGCCTGCGCCCATGTCGCGCCCCGCCCAGCGGGACGTAAAGGTAATCCCGCAGCCACGTCGAAAGCGAAATGTGCCAACGTCTCCAAAAGTCGCGGAAGCTCACTGCAAGAAATGGCCGATTGAAATTCAGCGGCAAATTGAAACCGAGAATCGCAGCCGCCCCGATCGCGACATCAGAATAACCGCTGAAATCGCAGTAAATCTGAAAACTGTAACCATACGCTGCAAGCAAAAGTTCAACGCGGTTGGCACCCAGCGGATTGCCAAACACGTCATCGAGCAACGTCGCCGCGAGCACATCGGCGATGCAGATCTTCTTGAACAGTCCGACCAAGATCAGCCAGAACCCGCGAATCGCGCGGTCTTCATCGTATTGGGCTTGCCGCTCTAACTGCGGTAAGAACTCACTCGCCCGAACGATCGGACCAGCCACCAACTGCGGAAAGAACGACACGAACAGTGCAAACTTCAGGAGGCTGCGCGTCGGCGTCAGCGTGCCGCGATAGACATCGATCGTGTAACTCAGCGATTGAAACGTGTAGAACGAAATGCCAACAGGTAGTAGCAATCGATGCGTCCAATCGGGAGTTTCCCAACCAATCGCCCCGATACCGCCAGCGACGCTTTCCCACAAAAAATTGAAGTACTTGAAGAAAACCAGCACGCCCAGGTTGCCGGCCAGACTCGCCGCCAATAACAACCGACGCGACGTTTTGGATTGCGTCTTGAGTAACGCGAGCCCGACGAAATAATCCAAGACGGTTGAGCCAGCCAGCAGCGCCGCATAACGATAGTCCCAACTCATGTAGAAAAAGTAGCTCGCCACCAGAAGCAACGTCAGGCGTGCGGATGCAGACCTGCGAAACCACCACGCGCAGGCGACCACCATCGGAAAAAACAACGCAAACTCAATGCTATTGAACAGCATCAGCCGGATCGATCCTCACTTGGGTCAATGGTTGCGGTGGAAGCGCGCTGATCTGCTCGGCGATGAGGTCGGCCATCCTTAGATGACCCAACGTTGAAAAGTGAATTGAGTCGCGAAAGCAGGCTTTTTCCCGGGGAATTGTTCGATCGGCGTCAGCCAACCGCACACCGCGTTCGCTTGCCGCCTGCCGGATCGCATCATTGTAGCGCTCGTACGCGTCGATAAGTCCATCGACGCCAAGCTGTGGATTAAAAAAGCACGCCGTCGCCGCGAGCCTCGCGCGGGTCGCGGGTGGCTGATCGGCTGAAAACGCCCGGGCAAACGTGCAAACGATCACGTCGGCTTGGGTCTTCTGACATTCGGCAATCAGTTCCGACATCGCGGTTTCAAAACGTTCGATGCCGCGCTGATCAACGCGCCTGTCCCGATTGCGTCGGAATTGTCCGGCACGCAGCGACGCTGTATTCGCCCGAACCAATTCGTACGCCAGCGACACACCTTCGACATGTCGCGATAGCGATGGCATTCCGTATGAAACGCCTTGCCCACCTCCGAACTGCCGACGCGTGTGGGCGGCGATGTCCGTTGCTGCGTGACACACAACGACGACATCCGGATTGAAACGGGCCAATGACCGCCGAAAGTTCTGAAGACTCTGCGTCACCGTGTAACCCGGCACCGCCCCATTGAGAACTTCAAAGTGCTTGTCCTTTTGCGACGCGTTGAGGCGCTCGGAAAGCTGCGTCGTCCAGATTTCGGCGTCGTCATCGTCGGGTTGGCCAAACGTCGTGGACGCACCGATACAAAGCACGCGCGTCACACCCGGAGCTTTCTCAATTTCAAAGTCTGCACCGCGAAGCCCCCACTTGTTGATGGTCGTTTTGGCCTGACCGACGCGCGAGACTGCCCCGGCTTTGATGACGCGTCCGAGTTGTGGGTCGGATTCGTAAATGCCCTGCTGCGTCCCCGTCTCGCCGCGACGCACCCACGCGCGAACGCGGACTGTCGCCTCGGCCATCAGCAGAAATGCGACGGTCCAGACGCACACTGCCACCAGGCGGCGCGAGCGAAACACCGCCCCTACCATCCGACTTGTCAGGGTTAATTCTTGCATGTTTATAAGGGTTATTTCGGCCTTGCGCCGTCTGTAATAGAGTTGTTTTCGGACGGTGCAAACTGGAACCGCGTTTCCCGAGTTTACAACAGGCAATTGGCCAATCCAGCGGCCTGAATCTGCGCGCTGTTTGGTCTGAATTGACACGCGTTCGAGTGACACGATTTGCCGGATCATTGGCTGGCTGTGACAATCGAGCCCGGAACAATTAAAAGGACTATCTGGCAAATGCCCGACCTGACTGACAATCCGAAACCTTCCAATCGCGTCGCCCTGGCGGTGATCGTGTTGGCTGCGCTCGTGATGGGGGCTCCTTCGATTGGCGGAGGTTATCTCTCCGGCGACGACATCCAACTCGTGCGCGACCACTACTTAGTCAATCGTCCATCGCTTTCTCATGCTGGTCAGTTGTTTTCGATCGTACACCGCGACCTGTATCAGCCGGTGGCGATGCTTAGCCTGTCTCTTGACTTCGTTGTGATTCGTCTGCTTGGATTGACTCCGACGGATGTGAGCATGAACTCTGTCGCCTGGGTCGCGCACTCGCACAATGTCGGCTTGCACGCGATCAACTCGCTATTAGTTTATTTGCTTCTCGTGCGCATCACGAATCGTCGCGGCATGGCGTTTGTCGCGGCCCTGATCTTTGCCGTCCATCCGCTCAATGTCGAATCCGTCGCCTGGATCAACGGGCGGATGATGCTGCTTTCAACAATGTTTCTGCTCCTGACGATGCTGTCGATGGAGCGGTGGCGGGCGTCGGCGCATTGGATCTGGATGGTGACCGCAATCGTTCTCGCGGCGCTGTGTATGACGAGTAAAGTGCGCGTTTGTTTGCCGGTGCTGCTGTTGATTCCACCCTTATATACAAGCATGCAACCGGCGAAGCGCTGGTGGGTGGGCTGGTGCGCGATCTCGGTGGTCACCTTGGCGTTCGCGTGGATCAACTGGAATGCAAGTCGATCGATGATCTCCAGCGGCGTTGATCATCTGCAAGGGTCAGCCACCGCCCGAACGATTCTGGCGTTGGGTTGGTACGCGATACGGTTGTTCGTTCCAGTTGGATTGTCGCCGTTTCATCCTGCCGACCAGAACATCAGATGGTCGCATCCTGACATTGCGATCAGCTTGATCGCGCTCGCTGTCATGTTGATTGGCATTGCGGCGTCAGTGCGCAAAACGCGGACGGGTGTTCTCGCAGCATTATGGGTCATCAGTTCGCTGGCAGTGACATTGCCATTTATTCCTTCGCGCAACCAACTCGTCGCCGAGCGGTACATGTATCTCCCCATAATCGGAGCGTGCTGGATTATTGGGGCGCTGCTGACGTTCGCGGCTGCGAAGTGTCTTGGCAAAACGCATCGAAGTACCCGGAATGCGATCAACGTTTCCGTCCTTGCAACCGCCTGCGTCGCTTTGATTGTCGGGAGTTGGCAGGCGATTCCACATTATCGCAACGACATCGCCCGATCGGCAAGAATACTTGCGCTATACCCTCACCATCCCGACTCTGCGACCGCTCACGGGTGGAGTCTCTTTTTGGGTGGCAAGTATCTCGACGCCATTGACACTGTAAACCAAGCGTTGAAACAACCCGGTTCACCGAAGACTAGTGAAGCGAATCAAATCATTGGCATGTCGCAACTCGCTCTGGGGCGGACGCGAGATGCGATCGAGTCATTGCGAAATGCTGTCGCCGCCGACCCCGAAGATGGCAAAGCCCATCACCGCCTTGGCATCGCGCTAGAACGCGTTGGTCAATACGACGAAGCGCTTGTCGAACATCAAAAGTGCGCTGACCTTCTTCCGAATTTCAATCCCGGCTTGCTGCGATTGGCTCGAGTGCATCAGCACTTGAAGCATCCCGAAGAAGCGCGACGCGTCTATGAACTGATGATCGAAAACAATCCATTCGACCCGGTGCCCGTCGCTTCGATTGCCGAAATCGAAATGGCCAACGGTCAATACAAATCAGCGCTGGCAAAATTCGATGGCTTGCTTTCGCGATTCTCCGAATACCTTCCTGCACAAATCAATGCCGGCGTTTGTGCTAACGCGCTTGGCCAATACGACACCGCTGCAAATCACTTTCGTCGGGCACTTGCTATCGATCCGGAAGCGGAACTGGCGACACGTGGATTGGCCGACAGCCTGATCGCCAAGTCTGATCGAACCGCTGCGGCTCAGGTGATTGATGCCTATCTCGCCCTCCATCCGACGAATCGCAACCTTCTCGACCTTTCCGTCCGCAACGCCTTGGCATTGAACAATCCTGTTACCGCGGCCAATCATCTGGTCGGCGCGATGAAGCTTGAACCGCTAGCCGCAGACTTGCTCGGCAAGTACGCGTGGCTTAGCGCTTTGGCGGGGCAATGGCCACTGGCTGAGCAGTCGACGCGGAAGGCATTGCAAATTGATGAGGGTGAGCGATATGCGCGGTTTGTAGCTTGCGGCATCGCCATTCAGAATTCTGATCCACAACTAGCGATTGGGATTGCTAAAGCCCTTCTAAGCGATCAAAGTTTAGCGAATGCGACGACGTTCGATGACTTCAATGCGGTGCTGCAAGGCTGCGCCGAGACGCAACCGGAAAATCCATGGCCTTACTATGTGTTGTGTTTAACAAGCAGCCGCACAAGTCACTTCGATCTGTCGCAACTGGCAGCCGCTGAATTCAAAAAGCGATTGAACGATCCAGAATGGATTGAGAAAATTGAAGCTTTAAAAAATGAGTCGCAGCGCGAAGTCGATCAACAATGATGAACGTTGAGAAACCGCCACGCGTAATGTGGGCTGTGCCCACCGCAGTTTGAATGTATGGCTGGCAAAACGGATTGGTGGGCACGGCCCACCCTACGGATCGCAGTAATAAGAATCCGACCCTCGCCTACACTATGATTGGGTCGAATCAGGCTCTACCTGCACCGGCGCGGGGACCAACGACATCAACCGCAAACTCTGTAGCGCCACCGTTGGACTTTGCAACTGATTGGTAAACCATCCGATGATGTTCTGATCGAACAAGCGCTGCTGACTCGCCAGGTGGAACTCGACGCGATTCAAACCAAGGCGCACTAGCGATTCATCGAGGCGATTCTTGCCTGAATGCTGCGCCTCCGCCCGCGCGAAGAACACGACAGCACTGAAGTCGTGAATGTGTTGGTGCATACCGGCGATGATGCTCAGCCGCGTTCCCATCAACGTGCGTTGCCAGATGCGCGAACGCATGTATCGGAGGAGCAAGTCGGTGGCTGCGTCGTCTATCTCGGGTTCGATCGGATGGGCGAGCACTTCGTTGATGTCGATGTTACGCCCCATTAATCGCGACGGGTACACGCCATTCAATCGAGCGAGCGACATGAGCTTGGGGAACATGGTCAACCGCTTCCAGAAACTCATGCTAAACGACGACGATGCCGGCACCGTGTCGCGGAAAACTGTTGACGCGAATAGCAACCGTGCCGGGCTCGACGCATCCGCCGGTTTCGTGTACGCGGTGATCTCCGTCACATCGGGCATGTCGGGAAGTTTGGCGTCTGTCCGAAGCAGTTCGATGAGTGTCGTGTCAGTCTCGTTGGACGACACCTGCTGCTTGTAGCGCCGCACACCAACCAAAAGTGAAAGGGCGGCAGAGAAGCGCGTCCACATGTCCCCTTCGCGAGACGATTCGAAAATGCGCCACATGCGTTCATACAAAGCTTCCGCTTCATCCACCGACAACGTGCATTGCGGATCGAGTTGAACGCGCGCGTCCTTGCTAGTGGGTCGCTCACTCGCTTCAACGACAGCTTGAATGTCTTCGAGCTGGTCGGCTAATTGCGGGCCCCGTTTCGACTGGACAGCCGGGCAGCCGAAGTCCACCGAGATGCGATCATCGATGGGCGTTTCGGTCACGGTATAGGGGAATTTCAAACACGGGTAGGGTTTCGCCTCGGGTCCCATTTCCTTGTGAATGATGCAGAGTCCGTCGGTATCGAGAAACAAACAGCGCGTCCCTTCACCCTTGGCGAGCACATAGTATTGCTCGGGTGTTTCCTTGTCGGCGTGGTAGAACTTCTTGCCTGCGAGTTGTGGATAAGCGCCAAAGTCATGCTTGGTGAGCGCGTCGGCTTTGTCGCGCTCGATCAGCGTGCCCCAGGGCTGGTCGCAACACTTGGTGCAGCTACCGCACGAGAACTTCGTTTCCGGATCGAGTACCTGTAGGCGCATGGATCATCCCTTCTTACCTGTGCAGATGGTATTCTTTAGGGTCTGTCGGAAGGCTTGGGGATTCGCTTAACGCTGAGCCGGTCGATTCAGCGAATATTCGGACAATTCTCGAAAGTGGGCCCGATAAAATGCTGAGTTTCCGGCTCGCAATCAGGCATGCTTATTTCGTTGGCTTGCAGCGTGCAACAACGGCGCGACCAACGTTTGAGCGCTGAGTTGATCGGTGGCGACCTCGCGATGGGTGGATTGATTTGAAACGGTGTGGCGTTTGGTACGGGCCGGGACACCTACGACTGTCGATTGCGGTGAGACATCGTCAATCACGACAGCCCCTGCGCCGACGATCGCATGATGACCAATCTGTACCGATTGAATCACCGTCGCCCCGATCCCAATAAATGCGCCGGCTTGTACGTTGACGCGACCGGCTAGGCGAGCGCCGGGGCAAACGTGACTGCCCGGTGCAATCATCGATTCGTGGTCAACAATACAGCCCGTATTCAAGATAACCGAGTCGCCGATATGGCAGTGGGCACACACCAGAGCGCCGGCTGCGATGACGATATTGCTTCCGAGCGAAACGCTTTGGGCAAGGTTGGCTGACGGATGAATGGCGTTGATTAGGACGAATCCCATCGAAGATATCTTGTCTGCGAATTCGCGCCGAATTCCATTGTCACCGATGGCAACGATCGCTGCATCGACGCCCAACTCGTCGCGTAGAGCCGGTAAATCGTCAAGCGTGCCCAACACGGGCCGGCCATCCATACGCGTGCCGATCAGCGACGGATCAGAATCGACAAAGCCAGCCACCTGATGAGCACCGGTTCGTAACAGGATGTCGAGGACAACGCGGCCATGCCCGCCAGCCCCCACAATCACGCTTCGCATAAGCTCGCAACCTTTGACTGCATCTCGATAAAACTAGCTTCGACCTCTATTAGAGCCCTCCCTGAATTATCGGACGCCACCGGGAGCGTCTGAACATGTGGCGCGATTGGTTCGTAGAAATCAGACGTGAACCGCCGGTTTTGTGTCTTTGGCACCCGGAACAATTAGCCGATAAGTTGTTTTCTACGTGCGAGTTATGCAATATCGCAGCTGAGGCTGTAGCTCGGGACTCACAGAGGTGTTCGTTTGACGGTTTTTTGGGGTAGCATTACCCTCACGGCCTCGAAAGAAGCAGATCCCGGGCGACTTGCACATGAACCTGACTTGCACAAAAACTGATTCAACGCGACAGGATTGAACATGACCAATCACCACCGAGCCCGAGCCCACGGACTACTTGGGATTCCGTTTCTGTTGGCGTGTGCCTTGCTCTTGGGCGCTCATTTTTTCGTTGGACAGACGTTCTTCAAGAACGGGTTCGGTCAGGAAAAGGAGATGTTGGAACTCCGCAAGCCCTTAGGCCAAATGAGCAAGGAGAACCTGGACAGGTATAATTTCAAAACCAACCTGAATATCAGCCCAGAAGTTGAAGATGCGCTGGGAGCCAAAGATTATCTAAGTTGGCTCTTCGTCGATTCTTCAGTCAAAGACCTAAAAGACCCACTTCGCTACATACGATTGTTCGTCACTTACTATTCCGGTGGGCGAGACCTTGTGCCCCACACTCCCGACGAATGTTTTCTTGGCGCGGGGTATCAGGCCATCGAGAAGGACAACATGACCCTCCCGATCAACTCACTTGATCTGGATATGTCGATTCGCGCACTCACGTTCCAAAAGAGCGACGTATTTGGCCGGGACAAGCCAACGGTACTGTACACGTTTCATTGCAATGGCGACTTCACGGAAACACGCACCGGAGTGCGCGCGAGAATCAATTCGCCACTCAACAAATACGCCTATTTCTGCAAGATTGAAATCAGCTTTGGTGGGGCAAGTCGAGACATTGGCAGTCCGGAGCGATCAGAAAGCATCGAAGCCGCCCGCGAATTCCTGAATGTTATCCTTCCGCGCCTGGTCAACGATCACCTGCCGGATTGGGAATCTGCCACGAGGGAAAATGAGCCTGTGGCTGACACGTCCAGTTGATCGCACGGCGTTGGAATTGGGCAAAACTGCAAATCAAGTTATGATGTGAGGCTGGATTTTGAGGGTCGGGTTGCACAATGATGTGCCCGAATCCTAAATCTCCAGGACAATCGAATAACCCGTCGCCCGGATTGATTGGCGCGGCGACATCTTAATCAAATGAATTCGGTGGAATTTTATCATGGCAAAGAGAGTTAATAAGAACCTGATTGCGGGACTGACGGCGCTTGCTTTTGTTGTCATCACTGCTGCAGGCCTTCTGCTTGTTCAACAGGGCAAGCTCAGCGATCCAACCGAACTTGTCGCGCGGGCTGAAGAGTTCGCTGAGAAAGAGGATTGGGGACAAGCCGCAACCTACTATCGACGTGCTTACACTGCGTCGGAAGATCCAATCTACATGGTGCGATTCGCAGACATGCTGCGGTCAGCCGGAAACGATTTTGAGGCGCTCAGCAAATATCGCGACGCAAATGTCGTCGATCCGGACCTTGTTGAAGCGCGGGAAAAGACGCTCGAAATCGAATTTGAGATGGCCGACATGGTGTCCGGTACGAACAACTGGATCAACGTTAAGGAAACGGCTGACTCTATCCTGAATATTGACGGTCATGAATCGCATGCGCGGGCGATTTTCTGCAAAGGGGCAGCGCTTGTTCAACTCAAAGAACAAGACGAATCCAACGTCGAAGAAGGGCTGGAACTTCTCAAGAAGGCGGTGGAGCTTGCACCAGACGAATTCGATTTCGCAAAGCGATTGGCTGTGTGCTATTCCGAGTTGGGTCGCGACGAAGAAGCCGAAGCCCAATACGCCAAGCTCATCGCCAGTACAACAACCAAAGGGCGCGACGCTGCCGAAGCGCGATGCGATGCCGGGCGCCAGAAGTTCAGGGAAGGCGATTACGATGCGGCGGCGGCGTTTTATGCTGACGCGATGAAGATGGCAGGTTCCGCAGATGACGTGCGGGGTCGGGTCCACCTCCGCACGGGAACGTTTTTGCTTGACTGTTGGCGTCAGATGAAAATGGGCGTCCGCGGTGAAGATCGCGTGGAAGTTTCCTCGGACGAAGAACTCGAAAAGACGTATGCAAATTCGGTCAAGGAATTGCGTGCTGCCATCGAATTAATCCCGGACGATTCCGACGTATACTTGCGCCTCGCCAGCCTTCAATCCATGAGAAATGAACATGACGACGCCATCGAAACGTATCAGGCGCGCCTCGATTTACCGTTTCCGCGCGAAGGATTCAACGCCATCCGCAGTCGCAGAAACCGATACATCCTCCTTCTTGGATTGGCAGATCAGTACATTTCGAAAGCACGCCTTGCTGAAACCGGTTCGGACGAACAGGAAGAGTTGGGCAAGAAAGCTGACGAACAGATTGAAGAAGCCCTCACCGAACTACCCAACGGAATGGATGCCTACTATTCGCGAGGCCGGCTTTTCTTGACGCTGCGTCGAAACCGTGAAGCCATTCGCTGGTTTGAGCGCGCAGAAGAATTGAGTCGGGGACTGCACTGGCAGAATCTTTACTTCCTGGCTGTCGCTCGACTCGGGGACAACCAGACCGGTGCGGCAAAAGATGCGATCAACAGAGCCATTCAAGATCCGACCGCGCCGGCAGATTGCTGGATCCTTTTTGCAAAAATTCTGATTGCGGAAAACAATCCCAATGAGGCCAGACTGGCGGCTGAGCACGCCCTCGAACTTTCACCGGAAAGCCAAGACGCGTTGCTTGTGCTGGCGGCTGCCCAGGAAAAACTGGGCCAAACTGATCTTGCTGAACGGGGAATCCGTGGGATGCAGGGAGGTTCACCCAAATTTATCGCAGGACAGGCAGCATTTATTGCTGGTCGCGGTGACCTCGAAGAAGCGCTCGTACGAATCGAAGCCGGACTGGTGGAATATCCCACATTCCCGCAGATCGTCGAAACCGCAGCCGCAATCTATTTGAAACTCGATCGAAAAGAGGACGCCAACCGCGTCATCGAAGACGCACTCGCCCAAGCGCCGGGTGATTTCGACCTTGAAGTGATCAAGATCAAATTCAGCGACCTGACACCCGAGGAGCGCATTGAGGAACTCCTCAAAAAAGTCAATGAGATTGATGACGAATACACCAGGGCGGTGCGCCTGGCTTCATATTATGGCGAACAAAAGGATCTCGAGAAACAATACGAACTCTTGGAGTCGGCTAAACAGTTGATCAAAGACAGAGCCACGCCATCCGCACGAAGCGCCGGCGTCGCGGGATTGCGTTTCATCGTCAATACGTTGTTCTCACTCGCCGTCGAGAGCGAGAATCCCGACCGCATGGATGCCTTGATCGCTGAGGCATCTGAATACGACGAGGGCAACGGATTGGATCGGGCCCATGGTCTGACATACCAAGGGCGCCGCCACCTTTATGACGGATTCATGGCCAACAAGAAGGCCTACGAAGCCACCCAAGATTCTCGCGACAAAGAAGCGGAAGCGTTGTTTGCAGAAGGTCGCAAGCATAACGAACGGGCTGTTGAAACCCTGCTGGAAGCGATTGAGCTATACCCCACTAATGGAGAAGCTTTCGCAGGTCTTGGTGACGCATATCGACGCCTTGGTGAGTTGAACGAAGCTCGGATCAATTACGAAAAGAGTATCGAATTGGTTCCGCAAAATGGCAAGGTACTCAAGCAGCTCGTCGTCATTGCGGACTCACTCGGCAACGATGAAGATTACAAGAAGTGGCTTAAGACCTGCAGGGATACTATTCCGGAAGATCCTTGGGTCATGGAGCGTACACTTCAGGCCAACGAAGAACTGGACCCCCGCGAAGGCATCGCCCGTCGCGAAGAATTGTTTAGAGATAACCCCGACGACGCCAGCAATATCAGACGGCTGGCCAGTCTTTATCTCAAGCTTGGTGACAACCAAAAAGCAGAAGAACGCATCGACCAGATGCTCGCGACAACCGATGGCAAACGTTACTTAAGTAGCGCCGCCAAGATGTTGCGCGAACTGGGCAAGCCAGAAAAAGCCTTGGAGATTCTGCAGAAAAACCTATGGGATTCACCCAACGACAAAAAGGCAGAGGCGCAGTTGCTCATCGGTGAACATTACCGATCGGTTGGAAACCTTCAGGAAGCGGAGACCGCTTACCTCGCTGCGGCGGACATTGAGCCCAGTCAACCTGTTTTTGTCGCCATTGGTACGCATTTCACGCTGACCAACCAGATGACTGAAGCAGACCGTTGGCTGGAGAAAGCCCTCAAGAAAGCAGACGAAAACGAGTCACCGCAAAAATCGCGCATTCAAACGATGCGCATAGAAGTGTTAACCCGTGCAGGTGAGTTGGACCGCGCTCAGGAATTGTGCGACGCCTACAAGATAGAGTTTCCCGATGATCCGGCGAGCCTGTTCCTCGACGCCCAGATTGCACAGAATCGCGGAGATGTCGATCGCGCGATCGAAAAACTCTCGCTGTTCCTTGAAGAACGACCGGACGTACACATCGCCATGTTCAATCGGGCACAGGCACTGGCCAGCCTTGGAGAATGGCAGCGGGCAATCTTGGACTTGGAACAACTGCGGGCACTCAATCCAACGGCAATTGGATTCCAGCCGACCGTACTGCTCGCCACGGCGTACAAACGTGTGGGGCGACTCGACATTGCTTTCCAAGAGCTTGAAAGCGTCTACAACAAACATCCGGAAGCCAACAACGTGATTGATAAGTTGATTAACCTATACGTTGAAAACGATCGCCTCACCGACGCAGACAACGTCCTGACCACACTGCTTAACAACAACCCGGATCAAGTCGGTTGGCTATTGCGCAGTGGCGAGGTTGCTCTAAAACAAAACGATCCGACCAAGGCCATCGCCAATCAGAAGAAAGCTGTCGAACTGGGGCAGTTTCATCCGCAACTGACGGCGACGCTGTTGGAAACCTACGGCAAGATTAATGCGCCCGACCAGGGCATTGAATTCTTTAACCAGATACCACCGGGCCGGCGCTCACCTGTTGTCCTGCTGGCGTACGCAAACCTGCTGGGCGATAGCGGTAATCTTCGCGAAGCGATCAACACGTTCAGAACCGCGCTGCACAAGAGCGGATTCGATTCGTTCGAGTTTCTCGAAAAAGTCGCGTACAGCGTCAGCAGCAAACTCGGCTCGGAAGGTGCGATCGAAAAATTCAGCGAACCGGTGGATGCGGTGCTTGAAAAAGCGAACAAGCACATCCTAAGCGCTCTGATGCAGGGTTCCGGAAAAGTCGACGAAGCGTTAGAACTCTGCGAAGAGCTACTCGAGTCGGCCAGCACTGTTCGTGAGCAGTCGTCCATCCTCATGCGTATCGCAGTCGCCCACGAAACCAAAGAAGATTGGGCACAAGCTCAAGAGTCTTACGTCAAGGCACTCAAACTGGACAAGGACAACCTGTTCGCACTCAATAACCTCGCGTATCTCCTTTCCGATAAACTCAACAATCCCAATGAGGCGCTGCCATATGCCAAGCGGGCAACGGAACTATCCAACCACCCAGCCGTTCTCGATACTTTGGGATGGGTTTACTATCAACTTGGACGATACCAGGATGCCATCGCACAATTCACACGGATTCGACGTGGCGAAACAGACTTCCCCGATGCGATCTATCACCTTGCTGAAACGTTCCGGCGTTCGGGTGAATTCGATAGAGCCAAAACCGTTTTTGAAGAGCTCGTCGGAGAAAACGCCCAAGGTGTCAATGGCTCCCTTGTTGCAAAAGCCCAAGAGGGTCTTCGACTCGTCAATGAGCAGAACAGCGATTGACGGGAAAGATGGTAGCCGCGTCTTGGCGACGAGATTCGCAAATGCGCAGCATCGACACGCTTTCACCAATATCGGGGTGATCGGCGCCGGGTGGTTATCATGACCGCAGGGCCGTTGATCGCCATTGTATTTTTGATCGCCTGTTCGTTTGTCATTTCCGGTGCGGAGACGGCCCTCTTCTCTCTGTCTCCGCGAGAGTTGCGACAGTTCGGAAATTCTTCAAGCGCCTTAAAGCACCGCGCCCGGGCACTGATGCGGCATCCGCGGCGCGTCTTGATGACGGTCCTCATCGTCAATACGGCTGTCAATATCGGCATTTTCGCGATTTCGTTTCTGGCTTTTCAACCGACCGGCTCAGACAATCCGATCTGGAAAATCCTCAGTGGAATCGTCGCCTTGGTTGCTGTTCTCATTTTTGGAGAGGTGGCTCCCAAAGCCATCTCGCTGGGCAATGCGACGAAAATCGCACCGATCGTTGCCCCGGTGATTCAACTACTCGAATGGATCACATTGCCGTTGAGCACAGCGCTTCGGGTGACACTGGTCGAACCCATCACGCGACTCCTCGCCCCCAGCCGAACGATGGCGACTGAAGTGACGCCCAACGATCTCAAGACCCTCGTTGAACTTTCAGGCAAACAGGGAATCATCGACGCGCGCGAGCACGAGATGCTTCTCGGCGTGGTGTCGCTGCCGAGCATTTCGGTCCGGGCGATCATGATCCCGCGCGTTGATATTCGGGCGATTTCTGTCAACGCAACGCACAACGACATCCGCGATATATTCACGGGTTCCGGCTTGAAGAAGGTACCGGTGTTCGGTAATGATCTGGATGACATCATCGGCTTGCTTTACGCCCGCGACTTTTACCTTCGCCCCAACGAATCTGTCACCCGTATCATCAAACCGGTACACTTCGTCCCGGAAAACATCAGCCTCGCGCAGCTGTCCGAAAACTTCACTCACAAGAAAACTCCCCTGCTGATCGCCGTTGACGAATTTGGCGGGGTGGCTGGCTTGGTGACGTTAAAAGATCTGTTCCGCAAGATCGTCGGCGAGTTGGATCGTTCTGAAAACGTAGAAACCGAGAGCACGTTTCAACCCATTGACGAGCGCACCTACAAAGTATTGGGTTCGCTTAGTGTTGAGCCATGGCGTGAAGCGCTCAGCGCTTTCGTCAAGATTCCCGACGTGGACACGATGGGTGGTTTGGTGCTTTCGATTCTCGGTAGATCACCCAAGAAAGGCGACACGGTCCGCATCGGAAACATCACGATGACCGTAGACAAACTGGTGGGACGCCGCATCCAAGATATTCTTCTGCGAGCCGAACCCAAAGCCCTCAGCGCACTCACCAACGAGTTGAATTCATGATCACCGCAATCATCATATTCGCTACGCTGGCTGCCATCGCCCTGTCGGGATTTTACTCCGGTTCCGAAACCGGTCTGTATTCCGTAAGCCGACTTCGCTTGAGAATCGATGCCGAGAACGGAAACCTTCGATCCGCTCGACTCTTGCGCCTGCTGCAAGACGACCGCAAGGCACTTTCAACGCTTCTTGTCGGTACAAATCTTGCGAACTACCTGGCCACCGTGTTCGTCGCATACATCCTCACCAATCAAATCGGCGTAAAGGGGCAAGCGACCGAACTGTTTACGACCGCAGTCGTAACGCCAATCGTTTTTGTATTTGGTGAAGTCGTGCCGAAAACGCTGTATCAACGCCATTCAGAAATGCTAATGTTAAAAGGAAGTTGGTTTTTTGCGCTGTCCTCATTTTTGTTCGCGATTCCTGTCAAGGTACTGTCGATCATATCAGCTCCGCTGCTGCGGTTGACCAACTCTCAATCGGGCCCCGACGCAAACGATCATCGGCGCAACGTCGCAATGATGCTGCAAGATGCGTTTGCGGCAGAGGACCATAGCGAAGTCCACGGCGAATTGGTCGATCGTGTACTGAACCTTACGGAACTTCCGGTACATCAAGTCATGGTCCCGCGCAACCGCGTGGTGTCGGTCGATCTCAGGGCGACCTGCCCGGAGTGTCTTACGACGATTCGTAAGAACGCCCACTCACGTTTGCTCATCTACGACAAAGATCCGCGCCGAATCGTCGGATTTGTATCAACCCATACGCTCCTTGCCAGTGACGAATGGACCCACCTCGAAGAACATCTGGAACCCATCCAAATGTTGACTCCGCAACAGTCGGTGGCGACAGCGCTAATGGCCCTCCAATCCGAAGGCAGCGCCATCGCAGCCGTCGTTGACCGCAACAACCGCCTGCTGGGGGTTGTCACCTTCAAAGACCTGCTCGAAGAGTTATCCGGCGAACTCCACGACTGGTAACCTCCACCAGCCAAGCCCCTTTCGGACACGAAGCGGACGCAATTCGCCCCTCACTTTCATTTTGGACGCCATGAATAAGCCGGGATTTCTTGAATTCGCACCTGCATTCTGCAACAATCGAATTAGGGGTTGAACGGGGAATGAGAGCCAATTCAGCGGCTTGTCCGTATCCCACATCCCGCTTTCCCGAACTGGTCATCTGGAGAATCGAAGCATGTTGAGCCAAAACATCCCCGTTTCCGCGTGCTCGATACGCGTCGCCATCGCGTTGGGTGTGATCGCGTTGATCGCGGCACCGCTGCAAGCAATCGAGCAGGTTGTTCGCAACGACTCTGTGGAGAACTTTACAACGACGGTTCCGATTGGGGACTTCGTACCGGGCGAGCAAGGCGGTTCCCGTCTCACGTCGCCGTGCAACGGTAGCATCGTGGCGCTTCAGGTACTGTGGGTCGAACCACCCCCCGGTGGAAATCCGCAATCGCTACAAGACGCGATTCACGTTTACAACGGAGCCACGTTCCCCACGCCCGGCGCTGAGTTGTTGCTGCTCGAAGGTCCGTTGCTGACACCCAACGCCGTCAATGAATTTCGTTTCACCGATGAAGCCGGAACCGTTCCAATCGACGTGCCGGTGACAGCCGGCCAACAGTTCTATGTCACATTGGAATTCGGTGAACCAACCGACGTCGGCGGGGGAAGCGCCAGCATCGTGCGCGACACCGACGGATGCCAAGCCGGCAAGAACGTTTTGTTCTTCAGCGGTTCCTGGCATGACTTTTGCTCCATCCAGATTCTTCTTCCCGGTGATACAGCCATTCGCGCCGTCGTCGACTGCCAAGAGCCAGCCGGAGCCTGCTGCGACCTCAACGCAAGTTGCGAAAACGATGTCGAGGAAGGGGATTGCGAAGACCCTGGTGATACCTTCTTTGTCGGTGAGGACTGCGGCGAAGTCTCGTGCCCCCAACCAGTCGGTGCCTGTTGTGATGGCTCCGGTGGTTGTCTCGAAAACCAATCGCAGGACTTCTGCGAAAACGTTCTAAGCCGCATCTATGGCGGAAATGGTAGCACATGCGCCGATGACATCTGCAATACCGGTGCTTGCTGCTTGCAAGATGGCACGTGCGAAGAACTCATCGGACTCGTTTGCAATACGATGAATCCGACCAACTTTGAAGGCCCGGGGACATCCTGCGCCCAGTCATCATGCGTTCAGCCGACCGGCGCTTGTTGCGTTGATATTGGCGGTGGTAATTCTGTTTGCGTCCCGGGACAAACGCAGGCCAACTGCTCAGGTTCGGGCGACATCTGGCAGGGACCATTTACCAACTGTTCACCCGATCCCTGCGCAGCTGGCAATGACGGCGATATGGACGATGACGGCGATGTTGACCTAGCCGATTTGGATCTGATCATGCAGTGCTTCGGTGCAGACGTCACCTTGGCACCGGAATGCGAACCAGCCAATACCGACGCCGGAAACAACCTGATCGACATAGACGACTGGACGGCACTGGTCCCGCTCATCACAGGCCCGTAAGATTCTTGCGGTAGACCCAGACAACTGGCTTGATCATGGGGCGGCTGGCGCGCGCTTCCGGATTGACCCTGCAACGAGTGGAAGTAAACAAGAAGCGGAATCAGACGAAATGGGTGACAATTCCAAACACCGGATACTCGACGTCGGCCAATGCGACCTCGACCACGGCAACATTACGCGGATGCTCAAAGAAAACTTCGATGCCACGGTGGATCGCGCCCGCGACAACGCCCAGGTCGACCACCTTCTCGACTTCTACGATTACGATTTGATCTTGGTAAATCGCATTTTCGATGCCGACGGAAGTTCAGGGCAAGACCTGATCGCGCGACTCAAATCTGGCGATAGCGCTACCGACGCACCAGTCATGCTCGTCAGCAATTACGATGACGCGCAGGCCACCGCACAGGAATCGGGCGCGGTTAAGGGCTTCGGGAAGGCCAATCTCGATGCACCCGAAACCACCAACTTGCTCGGATTCTTTCTTGAAAAGTGATGGGTCGGGATCAGCAAGCTAGCCCCACTCAAAAAAGTCTTCGAGCTTCGTCACCCGCAAGAGTTCCGAAACGTTCGGGCGAAGGTTCAACACTTTCACTTTGCAATTCAGCGAGCAAGTCTTTCGAACCGCCAACATCGCCCCCAGTTGTTTTGAGCTGATCGCTGGCAATTCTTCCAGATCGATCAGTACCTCGCGATCAGCGAACATCTCTTGGTTCTGAGCAACCAGATCGCTGAGAAGTGATTCCAGGTGGGCGGGATATTCATAGCCGTGTTCGAGTGATGCCGGATCGAATCGAAACGTCACCTGAGATTCTGTTGATCGAATCAAGAAAGGTGAAAATTCCAACTTACCGGCCATGTCGTTCCTCTCGCGGCTGACAGCGGGTCTTAACCCAATGGCATCATTCTGAGTCAAATACCGGCAGCAGGCAAGTATTGATCAGGTTTGAATTGCGGCGAAGTTGCGGGAACCTCAAAGGCAGTTAAATAATACGCTCACCGGATTGAACAAATCATATTCAACGTTGTCCTGCCAGGCGACCGTGGCGATGTCATAGTACGCGTAGCAGATTCTCCAACGAACAGCCACGCCGAAGTGCGCGATCAAGACCAGTACGCAGGCGAGTTCGGTGCAGCGATGGCGACGCAGTGAAAACAAGACATACCCGGCCCCTGCGATCATCGACATTTTGAAAACCAGTAGCGCGATCGGTCCCAATTCCAGAACCGTTCGAGCGATGGGGTTTTCCTCGTGAAGCATCCCGTCGGCATGTGCCCGCATGGTTAGCACAAGATCAAAAACGCTGATCAGGCTGATGGCCAACACGAACAGCGCGACGCGACGCCCCCTTGCAGAAAGCGACCGCTTGATCCGCGCAGCATGGACATCGACGCTGGGCAGAATCCCCCTCAATGAAACGCCAGATGCAGCCCGAGAGTTTTGATTGGCTAGTACCTGCATTACGCTTCCACCATTTTCGCCGTCTGCCATTTTCGCCGTCTGCCGCTTCCCAGGTCCGATCGCAATCGACGTTTCACCGTCCCTATGCCAACCGGCTCCGGTCACCTATACTCTCCTGAAGTACTTAGGCGCCGATTCGACACATTTGTCCTCTGTTCTTTTGTTGGCACAGAGTAGCGCCTGGCTTTAAGCGTTTGCCACAAAACTTTTTAGATCGAGCCTGTTCCATCATGGACCCCGAGACTACACCGAAATTCTCGCATCTCGGCGATCAAGGCGAGGCCCGCATGGTCGACGTTTCCGACAAATCCGTTACAACCCGAACCGCCGTCGCCAGTGCCCGCGTCACGAGTACGCCCGAAGTCATTGAGAAGATCTACTCTGGCAACCTACCGAAAGGTGACGTGTTCAGCGTCGCCCGGATCGCAGGGATACAAGCCGCCAAGCGCACGGCTGACCTGATCCCGATGTGTCATCCTTTGTCACTCGACTGGGCTGACATCGCCTTCGAGCGCGACGGTGATGACGCCATTGTCATCCGCGCAACCGCTCGGACCTCTGCCCGCACCGGTGTCGAGATGGAGGCCATGACTGCCGCTTCTGTTTCTGCATTGGCACTGTACGATATGGCAAAGAGCGCAGACAAAAGCATCGTCATCGGCCCTATAAAACTGGAGTCGAAGTCAGGAGGTAAGAGCGGTGAATATCAAAGACAAAACTGAAAACGAGACGAATTCCAACGCCCCAAAAGATGCGCTGCCCAACGAAGCCATCGCCCAATCTTTAAGAATCGATTCTCCCAAAGCCGCGAATCTGAAGGTCTATGAGTGGGCAACCCAGTGGGGACTCAAACCGCGACAGATCATCGAATCAGCCCGCCGCCTCAACATCCGCGTTCAAAACAGATTGACACGTTTGGCCCCAGCAGACGCCAAGCGCGTCCTCGCCGAAATCCAAAACCCTACGCCGGACTCAGAAACGACATAACGCTTCCAATCGATCAAAACGCCCTTGGCTGTTATTTGTTGCAAACTCGCTATGATGCCGCCCGGTATGCACCTGCGACCCGGCTGCGATTGGCGGGGCATTGTGTATCCAACCCCTTACTGTGAAACAAGTTATGCAGATTCGAAACCTCGCCATCATCGCCCACGTTGACCACGGCAAGACGACGCTGGTCGATCAAATGCTCCGCCAATGCGGACAATTCCGCGACTCCCAGCTCACCGGCGAACGCATCCTCGACTCCAACGATCTGGAGCGAGAGCGGGGCATCACCATTACCTCGAAAAACATCGCCATCGTCTACAAGGGCACCAAAATCAACATCATCGACACGCCGGGTCACGCCGACTTTGGCGGTGAAGTGGAGCGCGTACTCAAGATGGCCGACGGTTGCCTCCTTCTCGTCGATGCGTTTGAAGGACCGATGCCACAAACCCGCTTCGTCCTTCGCAAAGCGTTTGAAGCGCACCTGCGTCCGGTCGTCGTCGTCAACAAGATCGACCGACACGATGCCCGGCCCGACGAAGTTCATGACGAAGTGCTCGATCTGTTTATCGAACTGGGGGCCGATGACGAAGCCCTCGACTTCCCAACGGTCTTTGCCTCCGGTGTGAAGGGTTTCGCAACGCGCGATCTCGACAACATCCCCGATAACATCAACGCATTGTTCGACATGATACTCGAACATGTGCCAGCGCCAGCCGCCGATCCGGAAGCACCGCTCCAAATGCTAATTACGACGCTTGACTACAACGACTACGTCGGTCGGATTGGCATTGGCCGCGTCTTCGGCGGAACGATCAGTTCCGGCAAGGATGTCATGGTCATTCATCGCGATGGCACACAAACGAAAGAGCGCGTCGCCGAACTTTATGCGTTCGACGGTTTGGGAAGAATCCGCGTAGATAAAGTGAAGGCTGGCGATCTTTGCGCCGTGGTCGGTTTGAAATCCGTAGACATCGGCAACACCATCGCCGAACTCGACAACCCCATGCCACTGCCCATCGTCAACATCGACGAACCAACGTTGAACATGACATTCAGCGTCAATTCGTCACCCTTCGCCGGACAGAGCGGGCAGTTTCTTACAAGCCGCCAGATCCGCGATCGCCTCGACCGCGAACTGCAATCCAACGTGTCCCTCCGCGTCGAACAGGGGGCATCGCCTGAGGAATTCCTCGTTTCGGGTCGTGGCATGCTGCACCTTTCGATCTTGATCGAGAACATGCGGCGCGAAGGATTTGAACTCACCGTCGGAAAACCGCGTGTGATCTACCGCGAACTCAACGACAAGAAAACCGAACCGATCGAACTCTGCGTGATCGACGTTCCCAACGAACATGTCGGACCAGTGATGGAAATGATGGGCCCGCGCCGCGGCATCTGTCGCAACATGGACGCCCAGGAATCGCGCACGCAAATCGAATTCACAGTTCCCGCACGCGGATTGATCGGTTTGAGAAATCGTCTGCTGACGGCCACCAACGGCACAGCGATCATGCACCACAACTTCTATGAATACGAATACTTCCGTGGGTCGATCCCCGGCCGCGCCAACGGCGTGATGATGGCCAGCGACCCAGGACTGGCTACTGCTTACGCCCTGCAAAATCTCGCCGATCGCGGCAGCTTTTTCATCGGTCCGCGCGACGCCGTCTACGAAGGTCAGGTGATCGGCGAACATTGCCGCGACAACGACCTGCCCGTCAACGTCGCCCGCGAAAAGAAACTCACCAACATGCGGGCGGCTGGCAGCGACAAAACGGTCGTCTTGAAACCGCCGCGTGAAATGACTTTAGAGATGGCCCTAGAATTCATCGAAGACGACGAATACGTCGAAGTGACGCCCGACGCATTGCGCCTGCGCAAACGCGTGCTGAAAGAAAGCGACCGCAAAAGAATCCGCCGCAAGTAATTAAGTATTGAAAAACGCGCCAATCGCGGCGTGTTGTGATTGGGGGACGCCGAAAGCCACAAACCTCGCGTCACGAGCCACGCCCAAGAGGCTATTGGCATGGCCGCGCGCCAATGCCTGCGCCATTCAATTCGCAAAAATCAACGCCGCACGAGAGCAATTCTTGAAACCGATTTATTACTCGCGCTCTTGCACGGGTCGCTCAGCTTGATCAATTTTTGCCTCAATATCGTCAATAATACGCATGAGATTTGCCTCGTCTCGCATTCGTATTCGGCATTGCTCCATCACATCCCGATCCAGTTGAATTGACTTTAAGTCTTGCAATGCACCCTTCGTGTAAATCCTCTTAAACGCCAAAAGAGCACTGGCACCTACATGGGGATTCAGATCGTCCGCGGCAAGGAGTTTGCGGAGTGTTGGGGCTGCCTCTTCATATGAGTACTGTTCAAGCAATGATACAACCCGCTTCTTTTTTAGACTACTCTTCAAAAGGCCCATGAATTCGTCAAACACAACGACATCGGTTTGCTGAGGATGCCGGGTACATGCCTCCAAAACACGTATTCGCGTATCGGTACTTACGATGTTGTCGCGGATCACATCATAAAGCATTTGACGGCTATCGGCGTCATCCGCTCTACCCAACACGCTTGCCGCCAGAGGAAGCATACCCTTGTCGGCCTTGAGTCTACGCCAATTATCCTTCAGAATCTGAATCGCCTGCGAAGTCGGGTTCCAATAGAATCCGGTTAAGACTAGTCCCTTGTGACGAGGCAAAGATGTCGGTTCAAATAGAATTGCCCCAAGCTCTTCGTAGACAACGGGATTGGGACCAGGATTTCGGGTAAGTCCCATTATCGCAAGATCCTGCAGCTTTACTTCTGAGCAGTTCTGCCAAATACTCATCCACATTTCTGTAGGGCCCGACGCAGTTCGAGACGGAGCAATGACCAAGTCTTCATACGCTGCCTCTGCCCTTCCAGGAAACTTCCAGACTAGTTCCAGCAAGAACGCCGTTTGCGATGGTTCGGGCGGGTAGGGCAGATAACGAAATGTAACCCCTCCGGCATTAGTTGAAGCAGTCTTGGCTCGATCATCCCACACGGCAAAATCTTCACGGTGAGCGCGTCGTTCATTCACGATAAGTGCTGCCAGTCCGATTCCCCACGAGTCTCGTGCTAACACAGCGACGTCCAGGATGGCATCTGAATCGTTTATGAGACTGTCGCGGATCGCTCTGTAATCAGCACCCTCAGCAGTTACCATTGACTGCAATAAGGCATTAGCAGGCGGTAGTCGTTCTGACGCAAATAGGTTGTTAAGCCCAATACTATTCGAACAGATCAGCACGATGAGTTGAATGCAAGTATACTTAGTCATTTTATAGTCTCGTGAGGCAACTCGAGAGATTCTTCGGATCTTCTAAATAGATTATATCGAGTCGGATCACGCATTATCACTTTCAATGGTGCTTCGCGTACGTAACCTTCACAGCCCTAACGCGCTAAAACCGCTTCCATAGTTGAGTTGATAGCTCGCGCGCTTTTGCGAACACTTCGCGTTCATCGATGCCGACCATCGTGCCGCCCTGCATCCGCCAGGAGCCGTCCACCATCACCGAATCAACGCGCCCGGTGGGCAATCCGAACAGCAGATGCCCGAGGAAGTTCTGTGATTTCAGCGGTGTCGGTGCATCATAATTCATCAAAACGAGGTCGGCTTTCGCCCCAACCGCCAACCGCCCCACATTCCACCCCAAACATTGCCGCACGATTTCGCGGTTGTTCTCAAGCAGCAACGTCCCCGCGTCAGCAAACCCCACGCGCGGATCGCCGGTCCCATGCTTATGCAACAGATTCACCGCCCGCACATCATCCAGCATTGTCGGCGACATGCCGTCTGTACCAAGTCCCACGCAAACGTTAGAGGACAGCATCCGTTGAATATCGGCCCGCCCCACTGCATTGTTCATGTTCGATTGCGGGTTGTGAACCACGCACGTTGACGTACTCGCCAGCAAATCGTGCTCAGCATCGTCGAGATGGATGCAGTGCGCACAAATCGTATTCGCCTTGAGCACGCCAGCATCAGCCAACCGATTGACAACGCGCTTGCCATAACGCTTCACACTGTCATCCGGATCAAACTTGGATTCGGAAACGTGAATATGAAAACCACGATCGCGCCCCTTCATGGCATCCACACAGCGCGTCAACAATTCATCATCCAACGTCATCGACGCATGCAAACCAAACATGCCCCGCGCAAGCCCGGAAGAATTCGCGGCAGACTTTTCCAGAAACGCGATGTTCTCTGCCACCCCTTCATCTGCAATCGCCTGACCGTCGCGATTGGAAACCTCGTAGCACAACCCACAGCGCACGCCCACATCATCAGCCGCCGCAGCAATCGCGTCGAGACTGCCCGTGACCGCATTGGGCGATGCGTGATGATCAATGATCGTGGTCACCCCGGCTCGAATCGCGCGGGTCATCGCCACCAGCGCACTGTAGCGAACATCTTCCGGCGTCAGCGCTTTATCAAGCGACCACCACAAACGCTCAAGGATTTCCATGAAATTCGTCGGCGGCGGATCGTGCGGACTGAGCCCACACGCAAACGTGCTGTAGAAATGATTGTGCGCATTGATGAATCCCGGAAGGATGAGTCGCCCACCGGCATCGATCACTTCACCATTCATCGCGCCCGCATCGGTTCGCCGGCCAACCCATGCGATTTCATCACCGCACACCTGCACCGCGCCGTCTTCGATAACGCCCGCACCGTCGTCGAGCGTGACAACCGTTCCACCCGTCATCCAAATTGAATCACTCATGCGTCCACACCTCATACCGTTCCAACTTATGCATTCTTAAGCATAACTTAGCCCAAACCGGCGTTTCGCGGAACCATGCGGGATCAACGCATGTCCTACTTTGGATGAGTGCCTTTAAGACCGACGCCAATGGTGGTAACATCAACAATGCGCCGTCGTCAGAATCGAATGTCTTTTGAACTGACCGCAAGGAACCCAACGCCAAATGGTCGAACTCATTTGCACATCCTTTGCAGACCATGTTGTCCGCATCCATCAGGAATTGCAGACCCAATCAGCCGTCTTCGATTTCCCCAAGGGCAAATGGTTCACGCCCGACCCCACCGGTCCAGATTTGTCGGTCGCGTTTCACGACGAGCGTGCCGCAAATGCATCGGGGCCGGCGGCAGGCCCACACGGGCAGATGGCTCAAAACATTGTCTTGAGCTACCTGGCTGGCGGGCGCATTCTCGAACTCAAGACCGTTCAGATTAACGATGAATTGAAAATTCCGCGCCCGTGCATTGACGCCACCAACATCGGGTACAACGTGGAATGGTCGCAGGAACTCCGCCTGCACGAATCGTTGCACGAATACGTCAGCGGGGCGATGCTTGTTCACATTCTGCGAAGCGGCGGATTCTTCGACGACGTCAACATGACCGAACCGATCGGCGACGTCATATACGACATGTCGGTCGGCTATGATCTTAAAGGCATCCAACACCCGCGCGTGCGCCGCTTCATCGAAGGCATGCTCGATGCAACATCGATCGTCGATGCGATGCGTTTACAAATCCCCGCGAAGTACAAGCACCTGCGCGACCTCGACTATCCGACGGTGATTTCCCGCTCGATCACACTATCAACGTTTCACGGCTGCCCCGCCGACGAAATCGAACGCATCTGCGAACACCTCATCGAAACCTACAACGTCAACGTCATCATCAAAATGAATCCGCCGATGCTGGGCAAGGATCAGCTCGAACATTTACTGTTGGATGTGATGGGTTATCGCGACATCAAGGTGCATCCGCCGGCATACACAAGCGGTTTGCAATTCGACGAATCGCTCGACATTGTCCGGCGATTGGACGCGCTTGCGAAGAATCGCGGCTTGCGTTGCGGGGCGAAGTTTTCCAACACGCTCGAAGTCGCCAACCATCGCGACTTTTTCACGCCCGACAACGAGGTCATGTATCTCTCAGGTCAGCCGCTGTATGTGTTGGCGATCGCACTTGCCGCGAAGTTCCGTGCCGACATGGATGCCGATGTTCCGATCACATTCAGTGCCGGCATCGATCAGAAAAACTTCGCCGACACGGTGGCGTGTGGCATCGCGCCCGTCACCGTTTGCACTGACTTATTAAGGCCGGGGGGCTATGCGCGGCTGCCGAAGTATTTGAATCAACTTGCAAGAGACATGAAAAAGCTCGGCGCGAACACTATCGATGAATTCGTTCTTGGGCGCTGCGACACACCGGCAATCACCGACCCGATACAAGCCGGTTGGCACAACACGCAGGCCATCGCCAAAGCGGCAGCGGCTAACCCGCGCTATCAACAGGACAAGAACGATTCGATCCCGAAACGCATCGGCTCGCACCTAGTCGTATTCGATTGCATCACCTGCGATAAATGCATTCCCGTCTGCCCCAACGACGCGAACTTCACCTATCCGCTGGCCCAGCAGAATTTTGAATACCGCGACATCATCGTTGCGCCGGACGGCACAACCGAACTCGCCGACGAAACGCAAACCATGACCATCGAACGCTCTATGCAGATCGCCAACTTCGGCGACTACTGCAACGAATGCGGCAACTGCGACACGTTTTGCCCCGAGTACGGCGGACCGTTCATCAAGAAGCCGACATTCTTCAGCCGCCTGAGCGAATTCCAACAACGTCGCGCTCACGACGGTTTCTTCGCACAACGATCAGACACACACGACACCATTCATGGCCGCATCGAAGGCAATGAATACCTGTTACGCGTCGATTGCAAAGCCGGTGATACCTGCTTCATCGACAACAACGCCGAAATTCATTTCGACAGAACGCACGCGCCGACACGCGCACGCCTGGTTAGCAATGGTGCATCTGAGCACAGGGCCAACATGAATATTTACCACACCATGCGCCTGCTGCTGGAAGGTATCTTCGACCCGTCGCGATTGAATCCAATCAACGCCAATCAGATAAATGCATAGACGTTGACCCTACCACATCACCAATGCATCATTCGACTTACGATGGCTATTGAATCATCCCGCCCTTGCCCGCATCCTCATGCGCAATGCCCAAGATTAGCGAAACCCCAACGCCGAGTATTGTTAGCACCAACTCCTCCGAAACGCCCAGCCCGAACTCCACCGCGAACGCCGCAGTCACCGTCGCCAGCGCCACACGCGTCTTCCGCGATCGCAACGGATTCGTCAATTTTCGCCACAGTGTTTCTTTTGCCATTGCTTTCCCCCCGAATGTTTTCACTTTCCCCAAGGCCAACATGTCAACTCAAACCCAACCGCTAAGCACCAGACCATCCCGTTCAATCAAAAGGAGTGAGCGATTCGGCGGGTCACCCCGCTAGATGCCCGCCGAACCGCCAAGAGGAAGGATGTAGAATGCAATTCCAAATGCGCATGTTTGATCCTGTCCGCCAATCAAACGCTTTTGCGCGCCGTTCTCTCCCACAAGTAATACACCGGTTTGCTGCCGATCAGATTGCGAAACAATCGCGCCAACATCTGCGATGACTGCCGTTCAACCCGTTTCTCTCCGCCAGCTGTCGTGGCCTCGTACCACTGAGCGACCAATTGCGAAACCGCCGCCCTCAGTTTCGGCCTGCGACACACCTGATTCTCGAAGTCAGGTGACAACGGGTCTGCTCCCAGCGCATTTACTTCGTCAATGACCCGCTGCCTTTTCGGTGGAATCTTGCACACGCCGATTCGCTTCATGCCCGCCCGTTCAAATACCGGATTGACCGCCCCCATGGATGCCAGACATTCGACGAATCGCGTGCCCACCAACGGCAGCGTACGCCGTACGAATCGATGCGCGATCCCGCACCCGCGAATATCCGGGTGCAATACAAGCCGGCGAAGTATTCGCATTTCACGATTAAGTCGTTTCAGATTTCGCGTATAGCGGCTATCGGTGGCTGCGTTGCGCAGCGCGAGCTTTGCTGGCCCGTGCGAATACACACAGATGCCCAGCGGTTCGCCATCTTTCCCTTCGCGCAAGACGAACACTTTGCTGACAAAACCAAGCTCGTCGCTCGTGCGGTAGTGCATCTGGTAAAACGCGTTGTAATCACGGCGCGTTCCACGTTCAATGTGGAGGCGTCGCCAGATGCTCGGCGCTCGAAGAACCGGTGCGCGCTCTAACACGTCAAGTTCATCGCCACCTTTGAGATTCAAACGCATGTCCGGCTGAAGGTCGGCGAGAATATCTTCGTTATTCGTCGCCAGGACGATCGCCAACCCGCGACGCGTCGCCAGCCGGCGCAAGTTGTACGCGATCGATTTAGCCGCCCGCCGATGCAAGCCACTTGCAAACTCGTCGATGATCAGGAGACCGGGCGCCGCTCCCGCCCCCTCCGAAGCGAACCCAATCGCCCTCGCCAGCCGCGCCCGGAACTTCTCCCCATCGGACAGCTCTTCGTACACGCGCATCCAAAGCTGCGCTTCACCCAATGCGCACTGGCTCAGGATCGACATCGCCACCCCCAGCGATGCACGCGGAGCCACCGCATCAATCAGCGCGCGGTTGGCCGGAAACGTCATCCGTGAAATGTTATGCGCCCGGGGAAACTGCGCTTCGACCAAACCCAGCGCCGTCGATTTTCCCGTTCCCGAATGACCCACGAACGCCACGATCCGTCCCGGCGCAATCGGAATAACTTGATCCGGCAGCACCACGCGTGCGCCAGCCGGAACCACACCGAAGTACCGCGCCACTTCCGACGCCCGACTCGACTGAGCCACTCGGGTCGCCTCAACCGAACAACCGATTTGAGCCAACTCCGCAGCCACCTTGCCCTCCGCCCTTCCAGGCCTGTCTTCGACGATCGCTGCCAAGTTTCCACCCCTCCACAATCACCTTAACACCCACGCAACACCCTAACATATACCGAATATTACAACGTGCGCAATGATTTGTCAAAGGGAATCCGGCGCGGCTAGGGCCAGTCGTATGCGTTGAGAAACTGTGGCTGAAGTAAACCGGCTAGAGGTCACGGCTTACGAGAGAAGTGACGATCCCCTGGATCGAAAAATCGCGACGTTCGTCGATGATCATGGGCTGGGTGGCTGGGTTGTCACCGCGAAGAACAATGGTTCGTTTGCCGCCGCTGCTGTCCACGCTGACCCGCTTGAGCGTTGGCTCGCCATCAACCAAACAGGCGCAGATTTTCCCCTGAACGAGTTCCGGCTGAACTTCCGGACGGTAGTGAACCAGAACCATGTCGCCGGGTTTGAGTGTCGGCTCCATGCTGTCAAAAGTAAGGCGTAAACAGTAGAAATCGGGCGACCACAGATGCTTGAGCACCGGGAACATCTGCATCTGTTCCTGCGATTGTGCCGGTGGACCAGCCGGTATGCTGCCAAACGTTGGCAGGTGGCGAATCTCGAGTCGCTGCGGATTGTCGTGGTCTTCCCCCTCACCGATCAGCACGGCTTGTGGAATATCCAAAGCGACCGCAAGAGCATGAATTGTTCTCGGGGCTGGGCTACGATGATGACGCTCGATCGCGGAAAGATACCCCTGATTGATCCCCGCCACCTCGGCAAGTTTGACCTGCGAATAGCCCATCTCACGCCGCCGGGCGCGCACCCGGTCGCCTATCCGCTCCACTGCCCTTTGCGCTATTCCTGGATTGCGACTTGCCATAATATTGCTATACAGCAATATCGGATTTGTTTCAAGCCTTGGCTTAGGGAATGTGCCGCACGCTTCGGCCCGACGGACTCACCCAACGACCCAATGACAGCCGCCCGCAATCCGCTACGATGAAGTCGTGACCCGATCTCATGGAAAACCAGACTTCAAGGACGCCGCTTCCTCGGGTGAAATGCCCACTGACGGAATCTCCGTTGCACAATCAGGACGTCTTAACCGCATTTGGCCCTGGATCGTTATCGTCATCGTTGCATTCGGTATCCGCGGCGCATACCTCTGGCAAATCCGAACGATCCCGTACTTCACCAACCCGGTGGGCGATGCTGCGTCATATGACGGTTGGGCACAGGAAATCGCCAGCGGTAACTGGATGGGCGATCAAGTGTTCTACCAAGCCCCCGGTTACCCTTACTTCCTCGCGGTCGTATACTCAGTATCCGGTGAGGCCAACCGACTGGTCGCAGCGCGTCTCGTACAGATCGCACTGGGCGCGTTGTCGTGCCTCTTCGTCGGACTCGCGACGGCGCGACTATTTTCACGAAACGCCGGACTCATCGCCGCAAGTATCTTGGCGCTCTATCCACCCGCAATCTTTTTCGACGGCCTCATCCAAAAAGCGTCGGTCAACATCGCGCTCATGTCGCTGATGGTTTGGACGCTAGCGCACATCCTGCATCGCCCGAATACATTGAAATGGTTGGGCACGGGGGCAATTCTTGGCGCGCTGGGTTTGACGCGCGAGAACGCGCTGGCATTGATTCCGATCGTCATGCTCTGGGTCTTTTTGGGTTTTCGCAATACCGTATTCTCGCAGCGCATACGTTGGTTCGGCGGATTGTGTGCGGGGCTATTCCTTCTGCTGTTTCCCGTCGCTCTGCGAAACCACCATGTCGGCGGCGAGTGGCTCATTACGACTTCTCAAGCGGGCCCGAACTTTTACGTCGGTAATAACCCAGAAGCCACCGGCAGATATGCACCACTTGTACCGGGTCACGAAACGCCCGAATTCGAGCGCGCCGACGCCGTCAGATTGGCTGAGGCTGATAGCGGCAAATCGCTTTCCGCCAAGGAAGTTTCGCGTTTTTGGCTTGGCCAATCATGGGAGTTCATTCGCGAAGCCCCGCTCAAATGGCTTTCGCTGAGTGGCCGCAAGCTTCTGTTGGTCATCAACCGCTACGAAATCAGCGACGTCGAAGGCTATAACGTCTACCGCGATTATTCGACATTACTTTCTGCCCTTTCGATCATCGGGCATTTCGGAATCCTCTGCCCCATCGCGATCGCTGGCATGGTCATGTCGCGAGCAAATGCCCGCAAATCCAGTATCCTCATCGTCTTGATCGCGACTTTCTCCGTCAGCGTCGCAGCGTTTTTCATACTGGCCCGCTACCGAGTCCCTCTGGTGCCGATGCTGATTCCGTTCACCGCATTTGCCCTCGTCGAAATCCGCAACCGATACGTCACACGCGCATCGCTGTTGGCCCCGGCAGTCGCCATCATCATCGCAACCGTCGCCTGTAATTGGCCCATCAACCCGCAACAAAAGCTCGACGCGATGGCCTACTCCAATCTCGCAACCATGTTAGCCGACAGTGGGAATATTCAGGGGGCAATCGAAATCTGGAAGATCGGCTTGGAGGTCAATCCTGACGCACGGGAATTGCATTACAACCTCGGCCTAGCCTATATGTTGCAGCAGAAACTAAATGATGCCGTGAAACATTTTTCGAAAGCCAAGAAACTTGACCCCGATCTTGCCGAAGTAGACTTTCAACTCGCAACAATATTTGAAGCCGTCGGTCAGCTCGAACAAGCCACATGGCATTTCAACGAAGCTCTGCGCATTAATCCCGACGATGCCGATTCGCTAGCCGGTTTGTCACGCGTACAGGCCAGACTCAATCCGCAACCAACCGAGTAAATACCCGCGCGATTACAATAAATCCCGCCACTACTTCGCGTCCAACCAGGTCGCCCCCACGCCGATGTCCACAACGATTGGCACGTCAAACGCAATTGCGTTCGTCATCTTGTCGCGAATCATCGTCACATGCCCGTCGACTTCATCACTGGCCACCTCAAACACCAACTCGTCGTGAACCTGTATCAGCATCTGAACATCGAGTCTGTTCGATTCAATTTCGTGATGAATGTCGATCATCGCCCGCTTGATCATATCGGCGGCTGACCCTTGTATCACGGTATTGACAGCCAACCGTTCGCCGAGTGCCTGCTGCTGTTTGTTGCGGGAATGCAATTCGTTGATCGGCCGCCGGCGCCCAAGGATTGTTTCGGCGTAGCCTTTCTCTTTGGTGTCCGCGATGCACTGATCGACAAAGTTTTTGATGCCCGAATATTGTTCGTTGTAGCGCTCGATGAAATCCCTCGCGTCTGATTGCGAAATCCCAAGCGAGCGGGCCAACCCGAACGCGGTTTGCCCGTATACAATGCCAAAGTTCACCGCTTTCGCCGCACTTCGCTGCTCAGTCGTCACGTCATCAATGGAAACATCATGGACTTGCGCCGCGACGGCAGCGTGAATGTCGAGACCGTTCTCAAACGCATTTAGCAGCGCTTCGTCTCTTGAAAAATGAGCCAGCACGCGCAACTCGATCTGCGAATAGTCGGCGACCACAAGCGTGCGCTCGGGCGTGCTTGATGTAAACGCCCCACGAATCCGACGCCCCAACTCCGTTCGGATGGGGATGTTCTGCAAGTTCGGATCGCTCGAAGAAAGCCGACCCGTAACAGCCCCCGTCTGATGAAATCCCGCATGGATGCGGTTGGTCTTCTTGCAAACCATCTGCGGAAGTGTGTCAAGGTAGGTCCCCTTGAGCTTCGTCAGTTCACGATACTCCAGCATCATGCGTGGGATCGGGTGATCGGTTTTCGCAACCAACGCTTCCAACGTCGCCGCATCGGTACTCCGGCCAGTCTTGGTCTTTTTGATCACCGGCAACTCTTGCTCATCGAACAACACAACAGCAAGCTGCTTGGTGGATGCGATGTTAAACGCATAACCAGCCGCTTCATGAATCTCAGCCGTCAGCATCAACAACCGGTCACCGAGCTCATCGCTCATCTTCGCCAGCAGCGGTTCATCAAGACTGACGCCGTTGGATTCCATCCGCGCCAAGACCGACACAAGTGGCATCTCAACATCTTCAAAGAGCGACTTGAATGAGCTTGCAGCAAGCTGCTCTGAAAGAATCTCATACAACCGCCAGGTGAAGTCGGCATCCTCACCGGCATACTCAGTCACATGCGCCGCATCGATCTGATCGATCGTCAATTGATCTTTACCCTTACCGATCAAATCCGAAATCGGAATCATCCGGTGATGGCAGAGTTCCAAAACCAGCGCATCCATCCCGTGCGAGCGGCGCAGCGGTTCCAGCACAAAGCTCGCAATCATCGTATCGAACACTATGCCATTAAGTGGCATTCCGGCTTGCTCGAGAACGATCGCATCGTACTTGATGTTCTGCCCAACCTTGCCGATCGACGCATCGCCCAGCACGCCAGCCAGCTTGTCTCGCACCATATCCAGCGGCAAACACTTGCCCATCGCCGCACGAATCGGAATGTAATATCCCTCGCCTGCTTGCCATGACACCGAAATGCCCGCAAGTTCTGCGACAACCGGATTGAGGTTGGTCGTCTCCGTGTCGATCGCAAACACCGACTGCTTGGCCAAGTTGGCGGCTAACTCATCCAGAGCAGCGGGGGTATCGACACAAACGTATTCACCCTTTTCCGCTGCCGATTCCAACGCCAGTTCGCCTTGCACACCCGAATTGCCAGCCAACTCGTCAAGCTGATCGGTCAGGCGATTGAACCCCAACGTTTCAAATGTCGGACGGGCATTGGCAAACGTCAGCGACTCGGTCCGCGCGGATTCAAGATTGAAATCAAACGTGACGTCATCTTTCAGCGTGACCAACTGCTGCGTGATAGAAAGATGTTTGGCGAAGGCCTTGACGTTTTGACTTTGCTTGGGAGTCAATTCGTCGGCATGGTCCACGACAGCCTGCGCGGTGCCATACTTATGAATCAGTTTGATCGCCGTCTTCGGACCAATGCCAGCCACACCGGGAATGTTGTCCACCGAATCGCCCGAAAGCGTCTGAATGTCGATCACCTGCTCGGGCGCATACCCCTTATTCTCAAGCAGCGCCGCACGATCCAGCACGATATTCTTCGACGGGTCATACAGAAACACATGGTCTGAGATGGTCTGCTCGAGGTCTTTATCTTTGCTGACCAGATAGACATCCAAATCATCACCAGCCACCCGCTTTGCCAACGTGGCCATCAGGTCGTCGGCTTCGTATCCACTCAGGCGCAAAATCGGAATGCCCATCGCTCCAACGATTTCGATGATGCGGTCGGCTTGGGGCGAAAGGTCATCCGGTGCGGGATCGCGGTGGGCTTTGTAATCAGGATAGATGTCGCAACGAAAAACGGTTCGATCGCTCACATCCAGTGCCATCGCGAGGTAGTCAGGCTTGCGCTCTTTGATCAGATTGAACAGCATCGCGCAGAAGACATGAACCGCCTTGGTCGGCTCGCCCGTTGGTGACGTCAGCGGACGAAAGGGCGCGTAATAGCTGCGGTAGATCTGAGCATGGCCGTCAATCACGAATAAGGACTTGGACACGGGGTGTCATCTCCAATACGACAGGTTCAACCGCGCCAAACGATCACCCGCTTCTGACAACGGCCTAATGGCGCGCTGGGCGACTCTAGCCCTGCGGCATCTCGCTGTCAACGCAAGTATATCGCGCCGCAAAGCATTCGATTCAACGTGACCCATCGATGAAAACAATACACCCGCAAGTATCGCGTTCATTTAAATCGGAACCGCAGTCGACAGCGAATTTGAAGGCCATTGCAACCGATAGACCGTGTAGAAACGATCGCTATGTGCGGATTGAAATCGATACGCACAATCCTCTGACGGAGACCGCTAATGCCGGCTGAAACCGATATCCTTCTTGAATCGGGAACCAACGAACTCGAAGTGCTTGTTTTCACGCTCGGCGAAAATCGCTATGGCGTCAATGTGGCCAAGGTGCGTGAGGCAATTCGACCGGTCCCATTGACATCTATCCCAGAGAGCCATCCGTCGGCGATCGGTGCGTTTCAACTGCGCGACACAGTTACCACGCTGATTGATCTTCACACATTCTTTGAACTCAAGAACGAACCGCCGGAATACGAATCACGTCGAATCATCGTGACCGAGTTCAACCAGGTTCGCATCGCATTTCTCGTTGACGCCGTCGAGCAAATCTACCGCGTCAGTTGGGAATCGGTTTCTCCCATGCCAACCATCGGTACGACAGATTCGCCGGTGACCAGTGTTTGCACGATTCGCGACAACATGGTCCTGATGATCGACTTCGAGCGTATCGTTTTCGACATCACCGGACACGACTTGTTCAATATCAAATATGAAGATACGCAGAAAAGCGCCGAGCGAAAAAACACGCGCATACTCCTGGCGGAAGATTCGTCGCTGATGCGCAGTCTGATTACGAAGAACCTTGAGCGGGCTGGGTACTCGAATTTTCAAGCCGTTGAAGACGGTTCGTTGGCCTGGAAACTGGTTCAACAGCAGATTGCGGGGCAACTCCCCGAACCCTTCGACGTCATCATCACCGACATCGAAATGCCGCAGCTCGACGGCTTGGCGCTGACGAAACGAATCAAAGAATCGCCCCAACTCTCCGGTGTTCCCGTCATTGTTTTCAGCTCATTGGTCAGTCCGGACAATGCAAAAAAAATCGAGCAAGTCAAAGCCGACGGCCAAATCACCAAGCCCGAATTGCGCAACCTTGTCGATTTGATTGACAACCTAATCGACAATGGGAGCGGTACGAGTCAAGGCCAGCCAACCTCGACCGCTCAAAACGCCCCCGCGATGGCCTAAAACGCGCGGACGATTCTCGAACCGGGGTAGTAATAGCGCAGGATTGAACCAGCAAGCCGCCCCTTGCGGGCTTGCCCTTCCATTCCCCATTGGCACAAACCGAGTCCGTGCCCAAATCCGCGCCCATCGGTGATTCGAATCAACTTGCCATCATCGACAATTTTGCAATCGGTGCTTCTCATCGTCCGACTGCCCACCGCCAAACGAAATGTTTCAGACCGCATTTCTATCACTTCACCCTTACCGCTCGTCAGCGCCACGATCCGAATGCGGCCAAATTCTGTTTCTTTAACCACGCTGACCGACGCGATCGATTTCCAATCATCAAAGTCGCTGCGCCGCGATTTGAGCCTTTGCAGCAAGCGACTTTTTTTGATTTCCCCCGGTCCCCATTCGTAAATGTTCGACTTGGCGATGCTGCAATAGTTGCACTCAACGCCACCGCGCAGCGGTTCGGGCGTCACCGAATTCTGTACATCGGACAGGCTTTGCGATCGCCCGCCACACGCCGAAGAATAAAACGCGCAGAACACGCGTGGCCCATCCGGTGTCGCGTGCGACAACACCAATCCGCGGGTGGCTGCAGCAGCTTTTCGCGCACGCCTTCCAAAAGCGCCATTGATCCATCCGCGATACACCTGAGCACCTTCCGATGCCCGAAGGTCATACGAGCGCTCGCTACGCCTGGCCATGGTGTACATGGCATAAGTGCGCGCGGCGACCGCCTGTCCTTTCAGTGATTCATCTCCGAATGCGGATGACGCCTCGCAAGCCACAACGCCTCCGATGTAAGACTCGATATCAACCAGATTGATAACTCGAAGCGATCCGTCATCCCGAATCGAAAACTCGATTGCACCCGTATAGGATTGCTGCGTATCCTTCTTACCGCCGCGAAAGCGCGCAATTCGCGATCGCTCAAACGGTTTGACATTCAAAGTCACCGGCCCTTCGACCGGATCGAGTTCCCCAAAACGCAGCCCGTCGCTTGTGTCGACGGCGACACACTGAAGCGCATCACCGGATGCCACCATCTCACCTTCAATAGTCTCCAACGAATACGGCGCCCCTACACAGACTTCGCATCCATCTTCAGAATCGAACAGCAAGACGCGCACCGGCCGCACACCCAATGGCGGGTCAATCGGTTCTTCTTCAGGAGTGCAACCAGTCGTTAGAATTGCAAGGGTCGTTAAGACTGCAGAGCAAATACCAATCGCACACGACGGGATCGTCGCGCGCCACAGCCGAACCCGATCATTGATGACCGATCGCAAATGAATTGGCTTGCAAGAATACCGCATACCATTATGGGATAAGACCCTCACCGCCAAAAAGCAAGTTTTTCCCACCCTATTGGATTGATCATGGGTCGATCAACATGATGCGCCCGCGACCTTCGCAGCATGTGAATACAACGCCACAAACACACGATTCCGTGCGCTGGTCTTTGATATGCCTTGCGTTCGCCGAATGCTTTAGGATTTCGGAAAGTGACTACGCCGGTTGACGAAGCGTCAGGCCAAGCTCGACCAATCGCTTCTTGATCTCATCCAGTGACGTCTGACCGAAGTTCTTGATCGACAAGAGTTCCGGTTCACTGTGCTGGATCAAATCCGTCAATGTCATCACGCCCAAGCGCTGCAAGCACTTGCGACTGCGAACCGACAACTCCAACTCGGCGACGTTTCGATTCAGAAGATTCGAATCACCCGCGGTCAAGAGCGGTTGATGTCCGCTGGGTGCAGCGGCAGCCGCCGGTCGCTCTTCGATCAACTGACCGAGTCGCAGCCCCTTTTGTGAAAGCATCGCCTTGATTTCATTGAGCGACGTTTCTCCAAAATTCTTGTATGCCAGAAGTTTCGGCTCGGTGATTCTGAGAAGATCACCCAAGTGATTGATGTTCATCTGCTTGAGACAGTTGCGACTGCGAACGCTTAATTCAAAATCGCTGACCGGAATATCGAGCACCGCATCATGTTGTTCACGCGTGCGCTCACGATCCTCGTCGTAGTACATCGTCAGCGAGCTTTCGATATCGGCGTAGAACAGTCGGGCGCGAATGTCGTTGGGATGCTCGTCAACAATTCGGCTCAGCAGGCCCATCGCGTCATCGTAACGACCATAGTCTTCATAGAGAATGGCAAGGTTCATCATTGCATTAACGTGAGATGGCGGCTCGGCCACACACTCTTCGTAAAGCGCCATCGCCTCTTCGTCGTCACCATGAAGATCGAGAACAAATGCCAGACGAAACAACGTTTCGCTGTGGTCGGGGTCGGCTTCGAGCGCCATTCGATACGACGCCACCGCATTGGTCCAAGCGTTGCACCGTTCGCTTAGATACCCTTCGAGGTAAAGTTTTTCGACCCGCTCCTCATCTGTACTCGGCGACATGTTGCGAAGCTGCTCTGCCGCCGCGTCAAGGTCTTTGGATTCGATCAGTGATGCAATGTTTTCGATTACCGTGCTCATGCGTCCCTCGCTGTGGTCGTATCTATCGCGAATAAATCAGGGGAAATTCGTACGCCCAAGCCTGTGAATACAAGGCCAGCGCAGCAACGCATTTTATACATGGCGAATGGGGATGCAAGCGCGCGGGATGCAACGGGCGATTCCCCTTGTACCTGCCCGCATAACACGCCAGAGGTGAGCACAAGGAAGCCATCCAGGATGGTGAGTCTTGTAAATGTCGGCCATATGAGCCCGCTGCGGGACCAGTATCGCACCGAGGTACGCGAATTGATCTTTCCAAGCCCCACCAGCCAGTCCGTCAACGCACAATCGAGCGATCGGATGCCGATCATCACGCGGTGCCTGCCAAAGCGCCAGACGGTCCGCCCAACTGAAAGGCTCCGATTCCAGTGCTGAAATCACCGATTCGGGTACCGAAGCTCCGAAGACCTTCGTCACCGCCCGAATCGCGACAAGCGTGGGCCAAGCCAGTTTCATTGTACGAACGCCATCGACAAATGCATTCCAATCGATTTCTGTCGCGAAACGTTGAGCATAACGGTGAATGTCCAGCAGCCAGAGCATGCGGCTGGCTCCGTGACACGCAGCATGAACGCAGAGATGAATGAGCATTCCTTCATGGCCGGGAACCAGCACATTGGCATCACCGATGGCCAGCGGGCTGACATGATTCCAGATCGACTCGATCGAAACATTGCGGTATCGCCAAGGTCGAAACAAACGAGCGTGTACGTCAAATTTCACATTAGGCGCATCGGTGGGCCGAAACTCGCGCTCGTAATAGAATCGCGGGAAGAAATCTTCGCGCAAAAGCGGTTCGCCATCAACACAACCCGCCGCCTTCAACACGCGACATGCCCGGTCGACATCATCAAAACGAAACAGAAGATCGACATCGGTCATCGGCCTTAGGTCAAGGCGGTCATAGATCAGATGATTGAGGGCCATCCCCTTTAGAACCATCACATCGATATCCGCGTCATTAAGGCGAGTCGCCACGCGTTCGAGATGATGTTGAAGATGCAGGTTTCGGGCTGCGATCTGCGCTGCCGAATCAGCAAGTTTGGCACGGTGCGCATCGGCGATTGGAACGCCTCGGTCTGCGCTTGCAATCAGGACCAAACCAGCCAACCCATGCGTACAGGCATATTCTGTAACCTCGTCCCATGCTTCGGGCGCAGGCAAATGCAACTGTGCGAGATTTGATTCGTTCAAATCGTCGCCCAGCAGTTGGGCGATCCATTCGGGCGCCGTCTGCGAAGTCTTGGTTAGATGTGTCGCGAGTCGCGTCACGATGAATTCCCTCAAACGCTTAACCGAGTAGCGATTTCTCAATGAGGTCGCAGGTTCTATCGATGTCGCCACTTTCCAGTCGATGGCAGTCCGCACCTTGCAGCGCCCCCATCAGCATCGTCATGCCTTCATTACCCTTCTTACGAAGATTGAAAGAAAGTTGAGCCAGTTCAAATCCTGTCTCTCCGCGAGTCAACGATCGCAGGCGCGGAGTCGCACCCTGCTCAAATTTGGGAAACACGACATGCCCAAGACGGCACTTTCGGCCCAGCGAATCGTCTCCGGCGACGCGCGGATTCACATAAGCGACGCGACCCTTCTTACCTTTGCGGTAGCGCCGCGGCTGAACCATCGGAAGGCCCAGATGCTCCATCACCTCAAACGACCCCTCCTTGATGCAAAGCGCTTTGGGATACGGATGAATCATCCCCTCGCCATCGATCAGTGCGAATTCATCCGAAAGGAAACGCCAACCGCGCGATAACAAACCCGCACAGAGCGTTGTTTTGCCCGATCCGGGAGCGGCAGGAAACACAACACCAACCCCGTCGCGTTCCATCACGCCGGCATGCAGTTGCAGAAAATCATCCATCCGCCGAACGACTTCCCAGTTCAGCGCCCATTCGACATGCGGCAGCACTTCTTCGATGCGCCGAACCGAAAACATTCGCCCCTCGCTACCGCTGACGACAAACCGTCGACCCATCGTGTAGCGCGATCGGCCCCGACCGACGCGAACCGATACCATTGCATCACCGCCGTGCGCATCGTAGCCGCCATAAAGCTCAGCGTACTCATCTGCAAGCCCATCAATGCTGCATTCGATTTCTGCGTTGATGACCCCAAGGCGCAGACGAATCTGATCGACCGCTTTCGCACCGCTGCACTCGTGTCGTGCGTAGGGCTCTGAACGATTGGCTTGGATAGCAGCGGAATCAAGTTGGCTTGTCAGGGCAGCTGTCATCGGTCGCGATTCACCTTTAGGAGGCCATTTTCGACCATCGAACCGACAGCGCCAATGACATCGTCGCACGCCTGCTGGCGGGTCGCGTTCCAAACACTGGTCAACTCTTGGGCGATTGCTTCGCAGTCGGAAATTCCGTCGCATTGTTCCCAGATAAATCGGGCGGTTGAATTCAGGCGATGGGTGGCTCCACGGTCCGGGTCGTAGATCAGCGCTTCATCATCGATGATATGGTAGGTGACGTCCTCACGGCGCTTCGGTAGGCTTGTCGGTTTTGTGCGCAAGGGCTCCATCCCTTTCCGGATTGTGCTGGATCGAATCTACGAGGACGGGCTGGCTGCCAACGCCTTGGTCGGTATGAACAACTGAATAACCGGTGGAACGTAAATCAAAAGCTTTCCAGACTTGCCCAGGAATTCGCGCCGGTTTCGCATTTCGCCGTCGGGCGACGCTTTCGCCAACTCACTCTGCGATTCTGCGCCAACTGTTGGCGCGCAATCCAGCTCACCTGTCGGCTTGACCGGTTCACTATTTAGGTTGTCGCAAGACTCGTTGGGCATATTCCGTGACTCGTTCACATTCCGAATTTCAGCATTCGCCAAGTGGGCGCAGTTCAGCCGATTCTGCCAACTGGCTCCCCGTTCCCTCGTTATCGGAATATGTCAGAACTGAATTGAGTTATTGGACCGAAGGTGAAATGACCACCGTTCAATGAAATTGAACAGCCGAATGACTTGACCGGATTTTCGATTCAACACCTGGGCTGGCGGGTCGTCAAACGCCCTGAGACACCGAGCCGAAAATGTTGAAGAACCAGAAGAATATCGATGAAAAGATACTAAGAATCAATGACATTTAGTCGCCCGTTCCAAAATTAGAATGATTTTGAGACGCGCTGGACGCCTTCGATACATTCATCGCCGCGATCGCCTCGTCAACATCATTGGCCATCTCGAACCACCGATCCAACTGCGTCACATCCAACACACCGCGTACAAACGACGACGCTCCGCACAAGACCACCCGCGTCTCCGTCATCCTTGCATGTGTCACCAGCGAAATCAGATGCCCAAGCCCGGACGAATCAATCGTCCGCACGTTCGACAGATCGATAACAACCTTGGCGCTCTTGTCGCCAACAATCGGATGAAGCTGCTCACGAATGGAGTCCTCAGCATGCGAACCCAACTCGCCAAAAAGCCCGATAACCGAAACACCACCGCTACGCTTTTCGATATTGATTTCCATCTGCTCTCACTCTGCCCCATTAACTTCAACATGGCGAACTTCAACAAGGCGAATTCATATCGTGAACGTCTAGTTGGAAAGATTACCCACGCTGCGCTTCCGCAAGAGCTTTCGCAGCAGCAGGTGGTTCTCACCCATAAAATCGGTTACTTCACCCGAAACAATGAATTCGATACTCGCCGTCGAGCCCTTCGACTCGCGAATCATCCGCTCCAGCATACGATTCGGCAGCAAACGCATCGGAGGATCGGGAGTAGCCGCTGGGTTATTGTCGCCCGTAAAGTTAAACACGAACCAAGGCTCTTCACGCGTCAGTCTGCCGGATCGGTCCACCAGAAAATATCCTTCGGGAAGGCGTGCCGGACTTCGACGCGGATCGTCATCGCTAACCGGCTCGCGAACCACCTCGGTGCCGGGTCGCGTTCCGGGAAGCAGTGGCCGGGCCTTTGGTCGATCGCGCTCAAATTGCTTCAACACGTCGTCGGCAGTGACCTTGGGAGCACTCTGCATGTCGGGCGACGAACTCCGCCGGCGATCGGTTGTGGTATTGGCGGTCGAAATATCTGTAGACGTGCCACCTTGGCTCGCTCCCTGCTTGATGGTTACCGTATCACTGTTCGTCACAGCATCACTGTTGGTCACCGGCTTAACTTCGGTCATGTCCTTAGGTTGAGGCTGGTCATCGCCGTCAGACGCACCCTGGCCAAAGGCAGGTCCACTCAGCACCAGCACCACAGCCAACGACCACAGACACCTTAACCCAGTCCGGTTCATCGCTGCCCTTTCGATTGCATTTGCATTGAGACCCATCGCGCATCCTCCCTGCCAATTCCGCCGAACGACGTTCGCATTCACGACGGCATCTATCAACTAGAGTCGTCGTCTAAACACGTCAAACACACCACCAATGCCCGAAATTATCATCGGCTGACGTGCTTCAATTTATCCACCAGTACAGATAATCGGACCAGAGCAGATTATCGGAACTGGCGGCTTATCGGAACCCCAACTGCTTGCGAAGTTCAACTGCCTCAGTCACCGGGCGCTTGCACACCTTATTCTCACAGACGTAGACCGCCGGCTTGCCATCCACCGGTTTCTTTCCCTTCAAGAGCGCCATGTCGTCTTGAACCAGCGCCGTCTTACCGCCCCCGGGATTTCCGGCCAAGAGTAGAACTTTATTGGGAAGGAATCCAGCGTAAACCGACCGGACCAATTCGCCCGTCGAGGACTCGCCGGCATCCCCAGCCACCACAATCTCTTTGACGCGATCGTGGTACATGTCCACCGCACAAAGCATCCGCTCGAACTGCGACGGCGACCCTTCGACCGCACTCTTGAACGATTTAAAAATACCCTCGGCATGGGCGCGGTAGTCAGCCCGATCGAGCATGACGCCCAACCGCACCAGATTCATCGCGTGAACCGAATTGCCCGATGGTATCGCCCCGTCGCGCGGATTCTTCGATCGGGCGATGAGCTTCTCGGCGTCGTCGGCTGTGAAGTAGAATCCTCCGCCATCCTTATCGAGATAATGCTTGATGGTCACGTCCGTCAGCGCCTGCGCCTCCGTCAGCCAGCGCGGATCAAACGTGGCTTCATAGAGATTGAGCAATCCCTCGATCATGAACGCATAATCGCTGAGATACCCCGTCAGCCGCGACTCGCCTTTGCGATGCGTTCGCAGCAATCGTCCGTCCTTGCGCATTTTCGTCAGCACAAAGTCAGCCGCCCTGGCTGCCGATTCGGAGTACTTCGGGTCATCCAGCACGCGGGCACCTTTGGCCAAACTTGCGATCATCAGCCCATTCCACCCCGTTAAGACCTTATCATCGAGTCCGGGATGAACGCGCTTCTCGCGCTCGGTATAGAGTTCCTTGCGGCAGGTGGCTAACTGCTTTTCAAAGTCAGCCAGTTCGAGCCCCTTTGACTTGGCGAAATCGTTTGCGGACGTTTTGATGCGCAGGATGTTCTTCGCCCCTGCCGGTGCATGCCCGCGCGACTCGAACCAGTTCCCCTTGTCGGTCACATCGTAGAATTCGCAGAACAGTGCACCCCGTTCTTCACCCAACACGGCTTTGATTTGCTCAACTTTCCAGATGTAGAATGCACCTTCCATCCCTTCGCTGTCGGCGTCGCGCGTCGAATAGAACCCGCCATCATCAGACTGCAGGTCATCTAGAACATACGCGAAAATATCGCGGGCGACGGCTTCATAGCGCGGGTTGTTGGTGGCTTGAAATGCATCGAGATAGATAGCCGAAACGAGCGCCTGGTCATACAGCATTTTTTCAAAGTGCGGCACGAGCCAATCGGGATCGGTGCTGTAGCGGCAGATGCCACCGCCAAGATGATCGTAGATGCCCCCGTCGGCCATGTTCTGCAGGGTGACGTTGACCGCACTGAGCAAGTCCGGATCTTTTGTCTGACGATGGACGCGCAGCATCAAGTCCATCGACATGCTCGGTGGAAACTTGTTCCCGTCGCTTCGGAATCCACCTTTTTGACGATCGAAATAACCGGCGAGCAATTTCGCCACCTCGGAAACACGATCCTTGCCGATCACATCTTCATGCGGCGCATCTCCTTTGGCCCACTCATCAAGAGCGGCGCGAATCTGAACGCTTTGTTCGGCGATGCGCTGGCGATCGGACGTCCACAAATCGTGAATCTGTCTACAAAGCTGCATGAACTGAGCCTTGGGAAAATAGGTCCCCGCATAGATGGGTTCGCGCTCGTCGGTCATGAAAACCGACATCGGCCAACCACCGTGCCCTTTATTCATCATCTGCGTGATATGCATGTAAATTTCGTCAACGTCAGGCCGCTCTTCGCGATCGACCTTGACACACACGAAGCGATTATTGACAAAGTCGGCGACCTCCTCACTCTCAAACGTTTCGTGCTCCATTACATGACACCAGTGGCACGCGGAATAACCGATGCTCAGAAAAATCGGCTTGTCTTCTTTCTTGGCTTTGGCAAACGCCTCTTCGCCCCATTCGTACCAATCCACGGGGTTGTGGGCGTGTTGCAATAGATAAGGACTCGTTGCATCGATCAATCGATTGGTGTGGGCGTGCGTCTCTTGCATTGTCTTTGCGTCTCCAGAGGACGGGGGTTCTTCGGCCATGGCGGGCGGCGCATCGAGAGCCGACCGAACCGCGAGCACGATGAGCCATACGACAACATTGTTCTTCAAACCCATGTACGCGCCCCCAGATTCTGTTTGAACTACTTACCGTTTCGACGCACTCGACGCCCGTTGCTTGTTTCGCAGATTGCTTTTCACATCTTTCGTATTCAACCGCTTCGACTCAAGCACTTTGATGGCCTTGGCTATGTTCTGCACCTTGAAGATTCCGATCGCCTTTCCGCCAGCCGCTCCCGTCGTTGAATAGAGGTACGAAATCGGAACGCGACTGGCTGACAACTTTTCACACACGTCGGCGACCATGCCAGGCTTGTTCGACATGGTAACCGCGACCACTTTCACTTCGGTCATCGAAAGATTCATTCGTTTGAACACGTCCCGCGCCCGATCGGGATTGCGGGCAACGATGCGCAGCACGCCATGCTCCGATGCGTCCATCATGGTCAGTGCGACGATGTTGATCTTCGCCAGCGCCAACTCGCGACACACGCGCCCCAACGTATCCGGCTTGTTCCCGAGAAACAGAGAGAATTGAGTCAGCGTATCAATCATCGAAACCCTCCAATGGCAATTCAGTGTGAACCGATGCAAGTTTGAATCGTCGGTGCACTGAAGATACCGCGATGCGCAGACGACGTTTCAAGATTCGCAAAACTTGGGTGTGTCAACAGGAGTCTATCGCCAACGCACGCCGGCGACAAACCAGTGAGAATCGTCACAAAGTCTGTCTTGCGCGCCAATACACCGCAGCGATTCTGAAAATAAAAAGCACCCGCGGAAGCGAACAACCGCGGGTGCTTGTTAGATGATCAATTTGCTTCGTCAGATACTCAGTCTGTTTCGTCAAATAGACGCGCAACTAGATTCGTTGGCGGTATCTATTCTTACGACTCACGCCCCACATCATCATCAATCCCGACAGGATCGACATCGTGGTGCTGGTCATACCCACCGCACAGAAACCTCCGCCCGTATTTCCAGAGTTGGTGTTTCCGCCGGAGTCGTCGCCATTGTCGTCATTGCTACCGCCGTTTCCGCTACCGTTGTCACCGCTTCCATCGTCACCGGCACCGTTATCACCACCTTGGCCAGATCCATCGTCTCCATTGCCGCCGTCATCGGAACCATCGCCAGACGAACCGTCGTCACCACCTCCATCGGAACCGTTGCCATCGTCTCCTCCGGTCCCATCATCGGTGCCGCCATCTGTTCCATCGCCGTCGCTGCCAGATCCTCCGTCGTCGGTTCCGCCGTCATCGGTTCCGTCATCCGTACCGCCACCGTCGGTTCCGCCCCCACCTCCGCCACCGATTCCACCGCCACCGCCACCGCCACCGCCACTGGTCGTAGCCGCCGCCACAGTAATCGTCAGCGGCATCGCATCAGAGCCGTCATTGCGGCCAGCAAATCCGCTGCCGATGCTGAACTCGTTGTAACCATCGGGATTATTCGAGAACTGAAGTGACGCTCCCGCAGACCCGGCCATATCAGGGGACAGCAAACCGGCATTTCGGAAGATGTAAATTTCATGAACGCCTTCTGCGTCCGCTCGAATCTCAAACGTTCCCAACACCAGATCGGTCACCGCGTTGTTGATCGAATTCGCAGGATTGTTCGCCCCACCCGCAACATACGACAGACCACCAACCGTTCCCATCGCGCCACCATCGCCAAATCCATTGGCAGGTGTGTTGTCGACCTGAAACAAGGCATCGTTCTCAACGCGATCGGGCGTAGCTGTTGTTCCACTATGATTCTGCGGCGCCGCCGTCAGCGAAAAGCCGTAATAGCCAAGGCCAAAATCGTCAGCTTCGTCAGCATCCTGCGTCCACAGCACATTGACGGTCACCGTTTGCCCAACTTCCAACTCGGCATTGACCGGATCGCCCGATGCAAACTCAATCGAAAGCTCGGACGCTCGCGCGGTCGACGAAAAACCCAGCCCAAGAATCACAATGAACCCAAATAGATTTCGCACGGAAATACGCCTCCTGAAAACGGAACTCTCCATCGAAAGTTTCCAATATATGCCGTTAGCCTGACTCTCTTTTCAACTCTATCGACTGACAAACACTGATGGTTGCACAGCCGTAAAGGATATACTGGGCAACCAGAGGTCAAAGAAAACCGTCGCCCATCAGCAAACCCGCCCATTATCGGAACTCCGATGCTAAATAATAGCCACCAAGGAGGCGGATTTCTGCCAAATAGGTGCCAACCCGTCCAATGGCCCGAGATCGCAACGAAACCATGGCAAAACGACGCGAAAACCCTAAATATCAAGTAATCCTTGATTGCCCGTAGCTTGATCCGATCTATCAGTTACCGATCATGGGTTTGTAAACCCAATCGCAGGGATCTTGTGCGGAAGACCGTCACCTGATGCGGTTCGATTTGAAGCACGCGGCAACGCTGTTATGCTTACCGCGAATCGAACCATTTCAAAATCAAATCCACCCAACGGAGATTTGCAGCAAAGTGCTCGGACTGTTTGCCTTAACCATTTTTTGCAGTGCCTACCTGCTCTTTCTCGTCCAGCCAATGGTCGGCAAGATGGTCCTTCCATATCTTGGTGGGACGCCAGCCGTCTGGAACACATGCATGGTGTTTTTTCAGGCGCTCTTGCTGGCTGGGTATGCCTATGTCCACGGAAGTGTTCACTGGTTGGGCGTACGAAAGCAGGCTGCGGTCCATCTCATTGTCCTGCTGTTACCGCTTCTGGTTTTGCCAATCACGATTGACACGCAATCCGTCCCGACGGAACTCGACAATCCGATCGGTTGGCTGCTGTTTCGACTGCTGCTCGGAGTCGGGCTTCCATTCTTCGTGATTTCAACGAGCGCCCCACTGCTGCAAATGTGGTTCGCAGAAACCAGCCACCGCTCTGCAAAAGACCCTTACTTCCTATACGCAGCCAGCAACTTCGGAAGCATGATTGCACTGCTCGGCTACCCTATCTTCGTCGAACCGGCGTTCGCTCTTGACGATCAGCGGATACTGTGGAAATACGGTTATATTGCACTGATCATACTTGCGTTCGCGTGCGCGATAACCATGTGGCGATCGCGCAAGCCGGTCGATGCCGAAAGCAATCACCCAGAGTTCACCAACGACGCAGCATCGATCCCCGCCGAACCCCTCGCGAGGTGGCGCCAGATTCGATGGGTACTGCTGGCATTCGTCCCGTCGAGCTTGATGCTCGGCGTGACAACCCACATCACGACCGAGATCGCCCCAGTCCCATTATTGTGGGTTATTCCACTTGCCATATATCTGTTTACGTTTGTTCTCGTTTTTGCAAAAAAGCAAATTCTCCCGCATCGCATCGTACTCATGCTGCTCGTGATCTTCATCGTACCGACTGCCTTGATGACCGTGCGCAACGAAGCCCAGTTTGGCCTGATTCCGTTACCGTTTCATCTTTTTACGTTCTTCTTGGTAGCGATGGCCTGCCACGGAGAGATGGCCGCCGACCGGCCCGCGACGAGCCACCTCACCAAGTTCTACCTACTCATGTCAGTCGGTGGGGTCCTGGGTGGTATTGCCAATTCTATGGTCGCCCCGATCGTCTTCAGAACACTGGCTGAATATCCGCTCGTGATGGTTCTTGCATGTTTCGCACTCGCAACCAAACCAAAATCACTGTCGCTGGATCGACGAATTGGTCAGGATTTTGGATACGCGGTGGTGTTTGGCGCGGTGGTTGCGGTAATGCTTATTTACATGCGCAAGAACAATGCTGGACCGGCCAACGGATTCAATCCCATCACCCTGTTGGTACCTGCCGCCCTGTGCTGGGCGTGTACCAATCGCCCCACGCGTTTCGCATTCATGGTCGCATCCATGGTGACAGTATCCTTGGTTTTCTACGAAATGAAGACTGAGCAACCGCTGCACATGAGCCGAAACTTCTATGGCACCAAGAGGGTGGTCATCGAAGCGGACGGCAGCGTCCACACGTTCATTCACGGCGCGACGGTCCACGGCATTCAGGCGTTGACCGACACTTCTGCACCTGTCCCAAGAACCTATTTCCATCCTGACGGACCGGTGGGAGATGTGTTTGAATTAATCAATCGCCGCACGGGACCAAAGAATGTTGCAGTGATCGGACTCGGTGTCGGATCGATGGCCAGCCCCATTTACGCCCAAAAGACTGACCGCTATACCTTTTACGAAATCGACCCTGCCGTCGCCCGAATTGCCAAAAATCCGGACTATTTTACGTTTCTCGAAAACTGCCCGGCAGAAATAGAAGTCGTGTTGGGCGATGGTCGTCTTACATTGGCCAACTCTCCCGACAATCACTTCGACGCCATCTTCCTCGACGCATTCAGTTCCGATGCCATTCCCACGCACCTGCTTACACGCGAGGCAGTTCAACTTTACGAGTCAAAACTCAAGGATGGGGGACTTTTGACCTTCAATATGAGCAATCGTTACTTGGATTTGGCCCCCCTGCTGGCAACTTTGGCACAAGACACTGGATTCGAATGCGCCAAGCGAGATGACATTTTGACTCCCGAAGTAAAAGTCAAAACGGGTCGGTTTTCGTCAAGGTTCATGGTGCTCGCGCAAAACAAGAATGACATCCGCCTGCTGCAGGCCATAGGTGATTGGAAACCCGTCAACATTGATGGAGACCATCCCGTCTGGACGGACAAATACACCAATGTGTTTCGGTTGCTGAACTGGGGGAACTAATCCCGCCGACTTTCAGGCCCACCTGATTCGAACTTGCCGGGCTACAATCCAAACAATGTGGGGATCCGCACTCAAGACGGACGATAACCTTTGGACAATATCCACGGATATTGGCGCGGATTCGGATTCGCCGAACCAGCCACCTGCTGCTTGCGTAGCAACATTTGAAAGCAATACTCCTGGCACCCAACACGAGGAATTTTGACTGTCCGCCGCCCATGAACGCAACATCTACCAACCGCAAACTTACGATAACCATGTGTGCTTTGGCCATGCTCTGCTGCTCAAAAGGCTGTCGCAAGCCCGACGGAACTTCCGACGCAAAGCTCTCGCCACTTAAGAACGCACCATCGATCGAACATGTCATCATCATTTCGATCGACACGTTGCGCGCCGACCACCTGGGATGTTATGGCCACCCGTTCGTCAAATCGCCCAACATCGACGCGTTCGCCAAAGAGTCCGTCGTCTTCACCAACCACATCAGCGCCGCGCCCACGACCCTGGCATCGCATACGTCTCTGATGACTGGAACGTACCCGCACACCCACGGTGCCCCGAAGAATGGATTCGTCCTGGGCGACGAGAACGAAATGCTCGCCGAGGTACTCGCTAAAGACGGCTTCGATTGCGCTGGCGTCATCGGCGCATTTCCGCTCGATCCGGTGTTTAATTTTGACCAGGGCTTCGCCCACTACGACGCGGCATTCACCATTTCCCACGAGAAGGGTATCGTGGATCAACATCAGCGACTTGCAGCAGAAGTCACCGACGCTGCGCTTAAATGGTTGGACAAACGCAAGCCAAGGGAGTCAGGTCGTGATCGGTTATTTTTGTTCACCCATTACTTCGACGTCCATTGGCCATACGAAGCACCGTTCGAATATCGCCGAAAATATGGTGAGAGTGGATCACGCAAGAAAGGTTCGATGGCCAACATCGAACTCGCGCGAGAAATGCTTCGCCAGGGAGAGCAAGATCCGAATCGTTTGAAGCAAGCGCTGGAATTCGCCAAGGCAATGGACAACGAATACGCGGCTGAAATCTCCTATTGCGATGAACATGTCGGACGCTTGCTCGACGGGTTGAAGGATCGAGGCATTTACGACAAATCGCTGATCATCCTGACATCCGATCACGGCGAGACGATGCACGAACATCGCACATACTTCAGCCACGGCGCAACAGTATACGATTCTGAAGTTCACACCCCGCTGATCGTGCGTTTCCCCGGCCAACTTAGTGCTGGAAAACGCGTATCGCGGATCGTCTCCAATGTCGATGTAACCCCCGCGATACTTCACCTACTGAACCTGCCGAGAACATCGCGCATGGAGGGCGTGAGTTTCGCCAGTATCGTCGATGGAGAGTTGCCGGAGCGGTCGCCCGTCTTTGCGGAAGCCACCAAACCCTGGTGGGACGAAAAATTTCATGATACTTCCGGATGGGTCAATCGGAAGAAATTTCAATGCGTGCGCAGCGACACCTTCAAATATGTGGCCCGCGATCCCGATCGACTCTATGGTCTTTACGAACTTGGCACCGACTCTGATGAACAAAACAACTTGATCGACTCTGCCGACCCGAGTCACGTCAAACAACTCGCCGAATTCAAGGGCCTTCTCGCCGATTGGCAAAAGAGAGCCAACCCGATTCCCGCGTTTGAAGACAAGTCACCGGAAACGCAGCGAAAGATGCACGACCTCGGTTATGCTGCCGCTGCCAATGAACCTGTCGATGCCACCACGAACTGATCGGCTATGAATTCGGAAGCGCAATCCATCCCGACCAATCGCAAGACCGTTTGGATCATCATTCTGATTGCGTTCGGTTTGCGCTTCGCAGCATTAATGGTCACGCAGCACATCGAGCCGCTGCTAGATGAACGGCTATACCTCCAACGGGCAGAGGCGCTTCTCAATGGCGAAGGATTCATCGGCTCGTACCAGTCCTGGGTTCGGCACAATGACAGCCCGCTGCTTTCCGAATTACCTCAATACACCGGAAGTTATCAGCCGCCCTTTTACACGATGTTTATCGCCGCGATCTATGCCATCACCAACCACAGCGTCTTTGCCGTCAAACTGATTCAGGTCATCCTCAGTTCCATCACCGTTGGATTCGTGTATTGGATCGCAGCCGCTTGGTTTGATCGAAAGTCCGCGACCATCGCAGCCGCCTATTGCGCGGTCTACCCCAACTTCATCGCCTTTAGCCACCTGCTCTGGACCGAAACGGTATTTACGTTTCTGATCCTGCTCGCACTTGGATTGTTGACAACCACAAAAAGCCTGCCCTCAAGAATGCGATGCGCGTCGGCGGGCGTGCTGCTGGCGTGGGCGGCGCTGACCCGGGCAGCGATTCTGTACTTTATGCCGTTTCTTTTCGTCTGGTTTCTCATCGCCTACTGGAACCATCGACCGAAAGTCGTCGGTCGCGTCTTGATCACGGGCATCGTGATGATTGCAGCCCTGTCACCTTGGACGATTCGCAACTACAAGGTTCACCATGCCCTCGTCATCGTCGACACCAACGGACCGTTCAACGTCTGGCGCGGCAATGCCGGAAAGCAAACATTCCTCGATCGGCCCCATGATCCCAGACTCAGTTACGCACCACCGTTTGAATCGATCCCGATCATGCCGGTCCGAGCCAACTGGGCACCAGAACTCATCGAGATTGCCCGCAAGCGGCACGACACTGATCTGCCGACAGACATCCAGGTGGCTGAAACCGCCAAAGCTGAATCCATCAAGAACATCAAGAGCGATCCCAAATATTTCATGCATGCCGGCATATACAAATTGGTCGATATGTGGAACCCGACTTCGTTTATGATCCGCCACTTTCAACTTGGCCAATATGGCTCCGTGAATCCGGCGGTTCAAAGTGCAATCGAGTGGGCGGCGATTTCGACATACTGTTTAGCGATGCTGCTCGCGTTTCCGGGCATCGTCTTGCATCTCAAGAACAAACGCGTGTGGTTCATCCTTCTGATGCTAGGGTACTTCTGCGCGATTCATGCGATCGCTTTCGGGCTCACACGGTTTCGACTTCCGCTGATGCCCTTTATCATCATGCTTGCCGCAGCGGGCGTCGTGACCATGTTTGCAAGCCCAGACGACGATGAAGATGAAGCGATGGACGACGAACTTGTGAAGAAGGAACAGACGGCATGAGCATTTGGCCAAGCCTCCAATTATTCAATATGCTGCGCGCTCGGCGATCATTGGCGTTGCTCTGTGTCGTCGTATTATGCAGCACGCTGCTGACCTCCTGCTCACCATCCGAAAAGAAACCCGCGACCACTCAGCCCAACGTTCTATTCATCGTGCTCGATACGACCCGGGCCGATCGACTCGGTCTCTACGGCTACGATCGACCCACCACGCCGTTTCTTGACCAATGGGCGAAGAACGCTCTTATCTTTGAAGACTGCCAATCCGTCTCCAGCACCACCGTTCCTTCGCACGCGTCGATGTTTACCGGATTGCTTCCATCATCCCATTTAACCGACAACAGCCAACCGACGCTTGAAGACGAATACGAAACGCTCGCCGAAATCCTCGGCAAAAATGGATACCGCTCGTTTCTATTCTCAGCCAATCCGTTCATCTCAGCCGACAACAACTTCGACCAGGGATTCGACGCGGCTGAACACCCCTGGAGCGAACAGCATCTCGCTAAGTCAGCCGCCATCATCAAATCCAAGATCGACCCGGCAGACAAGAGCAGCGAACTGCCCAAGAAGATTCTAAGCGGCAAAGTCGAAAGTTGGGCGATCAAAGCTTGCGGTGAAGTCGCCGCAGACGCGATGGTGTCTTGGCTCGATCGAAGCAATGGCGACAAACCCTATTTCGCACTTATTAACTATATGGAAGCCCATCGCCCACTGCTTCCGCCTCGGCGACTTCGCGAAAAATTCATGACCGACGCCCAAATCAATCGATCTTACAAGACCGACGTCTCCTGGGTGCGAATGTGGGAATATGTGTTTGGACTCTTCGACTATCGAAGTGAAGAAGAGGAGGCAATCAACTTAACCTACGACGCAGCCGTCGCCGAACTCGACGAGATTTTGCAGAAACTGCTGACATCACTTGAGAAGCGCGGGGATCTCGACAACACCATTGTCATCATCACTGCCGACCACGGCGAGCATCTCTGCGACCACCATCTGCTCGACCATCAATACTCGCTTTATCAACCGCTCTTGAAAGTCCCCATGATTCTCTGGCATCCCAAGAACATCAAACCCGGACGCAATAAACATCCGGTGGCAAACATCGATGCGTTTCCGACGATTCTCGAATTGGCCAACGTCGCAACCCAACCCGTTCCCAATGAGTACGCCCAATCGCTGCTGCACACAAGGGATCGCCGCGTACGCCATTCGGACTATTTTGCGCCCCCGAACAATCCGATCAAAGACGTCAAACGCAAGAATCGAAAATGGGACGAAAAACCATTCCTCCGCAGACTTCGCGCTGTGGTTGATGGCCAGTACAAATTCATCTGGGCATCCGACGAGAACCACGCGCTCTTCGACCTTTCCATCGACCCGGGCGAAAAAAACAATCTCTTCAAAAACGAACCCGAAATCGCAACAGCCATCGAAGCCCAGATCATCCCAGTGACCAAGCGAGGACCGAACGAAAACGGCTCCTCGAAAGGCCCCCAATCGGCGAATCATTCACAACGAATGAACGCATTGGGATATGCTGGCACCGAAGATACCGATGAAAATACTGATGCAGACTCGAACGGAATCGACACCGATTCCAATGAAATTGTTGAGTAAGGTTTTCTCAAATCCAACTGTCGAATTCGCGATTGAGAACTGAACGCAAATGAATACTCAAAGCACAAAATCCAGGCGAATTACCGGAATCCTTACGATCGCGTTAGCCGGTTTCGTATGCTGCGCCGGATGTGATCGCTCCAAAGAATCGAACGACAAGTCGTCAAATGAAAAGGACCGCATCGAACACCTACGCGGATTGCCCTATGCAGGTTCGGTCGAGGATGCCGATCCTGATAAGGTCGGCGTCGTCCACATCGATGCTGGGCGATCTGAGTCGGGCCATAACCTCATCACCGTGTGCAAACTGTCGCAGGCCGTCCTCATCGATGCCGAAGGTCAAACACAAAAGTCATGGTCCATACCCTCAAGTCGCCGCTGGTCCCATTGCATTTTGACACCAACAGGCGACCTGTATGCCTTGGGTGCAGACTATGCAAACCCTCGGCAAGCAAACGTTACCGCCAAGGTTCGCTACCTCGCCCGCTTCAACTGGCACGGTGAACTCGTTTCCAAATACGCGCTGCCCGTTCATCACGACGTCGAGTTGCAACCCAATGGCAATGTCCTCGCGCTAACGTTCAATTCGCGGATCATTCCCGAGATTCACAAAACGATCATCACGCGCGACGACGCCATTGCAGAAATCACGCCGGAAGGAAAAGTCATTCATCGACTCTCACTCTACGACGCACTCGCTCAAGCCACCGACGATTTCAAACTTCAAGACGTCGCAGCCAAAAAATGGGGCAAGTCGCAAATCATTGATCTGTTTCACGCCAACTCCATCGAAACGATGCGCCGTAAGGATCTCGCCGACAGGAACCCGATCTTCGATCTCGACAACATCCTCGTCTGCATCCGTCATCAGGACACCATCGCGATCATCAACCGCAAGTCGGGCAAGGCGATATGGACATGGGGTCAGGGCGAAATCTCTGGCCCGCATGATGCAACAGTGCTGGACAATGGCCACATTCTGCTATTCGACAACGGACTCGGGCGCGACTGGTCACGGGTCATCGAACTCGATCCGGCCAACAAAAAAATCATATGGGAATACAAAACCAAGAACCCAACAGACTTCTACACCAAGAGTCGCGGTTCATCCCAACGACTATTAAACGGTAACACGCTCATTGCCGAGTCGGAAAGAGGTCGCGCTTTTGAAGTGACCCGCGATGGCGAAATCGTATGGGACTATTACAGCCCCTTCGCCGACGAATCCGGAGAACGAAGCACCCTAGGCCGCATCCGTCGATACCCAGTCGAATTCATCAAAGCAATCGAAGACAAGTAGGATTCGCTGAACGAACTATTTTGCGCCCACCCCTACTTCTGCTATTCTCACCCGCATGCCCCAGCAACTTGCCAGAATCGCCATTGTCGTGCGCGACTATGACGAGGCCATCGCGTTTTATACCGAAAGGCTCGGTTTCGAGTTGATTGAGGACACGCGCATCAGCGACGTGAAGCGATGGGTCGTGGTGTCACCACCCGGCAGCGAATGCGCCCTGCTCTTCGCAAGAGCCGCCACCGACGAACAAGCTGCCTGCATCGGCAATCAGGCCGGCGGGCGCGTAATTCTGTTTCTCTATACCGACAATTTCGAACGTGATTACAACCGCTACCGATCCAACGGCATTGAGTTCATCAGACACCCGCACGACGAAGAGTACGGTCGGGTGGCTGTCTTCGTTGACCTATACGGAAACAAATGGGACTTGATCCAACCGTCGTAAGCAATTTAGTCGGTAATGCAACACATCAATGTCAATGACGTTACACGATCAACTTGCGAACACCTGATGAACTCTGATAACACCGGTCAAGATCACGATGACCCACAAGAAGGCACACGCCCGCCCACTTGGGACTTTTCACCGTTGCCGGATCACATTTACTGTCCAATGTGTGGGTACAGTCTTCGCAGCGCACAAGGCGATCGATGCTCTGAATGTGGATATTACCTTGAGGGGTTGCGCGACGAGACGAGCCGAATCCCCTGGGTCTACCACAAGCTACAAGGTTGGCTAGTGAGCTACTGGCGGACGGTTTGGGCTGTCACCTTCGCGAACACGGCATTCTGTGAGGAGTACGCCCGCAAGGTAGACCTCACGCAGGCACGGCGATTCCAATGGGCAACGATCGCCCATGTGAGCCTGATCTTGCTGGTTTGCCTGGTGATCATGAGCGGGGGGCACACGCCCGACCCAAGATTTCCAACGACGGTATCAATGTTCTTTCCGACATTCACAGCCGCACCCACGATTTGGGAGCAAGCATCCGATGAGGGCTGGCCTTTCGCAGTTCTTTTTGTGTGTTTGGTGCTTCTGCTGCTTATGAGCACGTCGTTACCGGGCTACTTTTTTCATCCTTCGGGCATCAACGTCTCGCGACAAAATGCAGCCGTCGCGCTAAGCCATTACTTGTGCGCCCCGCTTGCGATTGCACCCTTAATCATGCTTGGCATCTTGCCGCTGCTTTGGATGACAGACTTTTCGGAAAAATACGGTTCGCGATCGTTGTGGGTGATCGCAGGATCATTTGCAATCGCCGTCGCGCTGTGGTGGCTGACTCTCGTGCGTACCGCCAGACGGATCTTTCCTCAGCTTCCCAATCGCACATGGTCGGTCGGTATTTGCGTTCCGCTCTCATGGCTCGGATGCGTCATGGTTTTCATGGGATTGCTGCCGATGTCGATCATGTTCGTGATGGTGGTGATTTCCAGTTTGGGTTGATTCAAGCTGGCATCGATTTGCGAAATGAGTTTCGCGATTCAGGGTTTGCGCCCTCTAAGCGTGAAAACGATGTCGCCCACTGGAAAATCAGGATCGATTTGAATCGGTTTCAATTCCGACTCGAGACTATCAATTCCGTACTCGCCCACGCTGTAGAGCAAGAGTGACGTCGGCTGGAGTTGAGAGCGAATCGCGTCGCCATCTGGGTCAAAGGGATCACGGGGCAGTTCCTCTAGATAGGTTGAAACCAACATCCCCAGTGTTTTCGGCCAAACGCCATGATCAAGGCGATACAGGTAGATCGCCAGGGCAATAGCAGCCATCCTCCGCTTGGCGTAAGCACGATACATCTGACTCACGCAGGCAGTGTATGGATTGCGCTTCATTCCAAATGAATCAAAAGAAAGCGGACGGGAAAACGATCTCAGTAGTGAGTAACTTTTAACCATATCAGGGATGCGTGCCTTTGCTCTGGGCCAATCGGGCTCGAGTGTTGCCTTCGCAGCGCATTCATGCATGTGGACAATGCGGGCCGCATCAAGAACATGACAGGGTTGGCTGAAGATACGAAAAGGGAAATCCTGCAACTGCGAAACACCGTACGCTACACTCACGCCAAGTTCATCAAGATTTTCCACGAATTCAAAATATTGGAACCCTTCTGCGTGGTAGGCATTTTGAAAGGAACGGTTGAATGCCTCTTCATCGAGTAGCGCGTCAATGAGCCTTATAACATCGGCGCGCTTCGCAGGGCGAAAATTTGTCTGCCCGGGCAATGCGAATTCAATACTCAGGTCTGAATTCAATTCTTCGACAAGAGACAAAACAAGCCCATCGCAAGCCCAAGCCGTCAAACTTGAAAGTACACTTGGATGTGCCGCGACAGACTCACAAAAACTCATCCCGTCATGAACCGTTTGGATCATCCCTTGGTGGTCGCCTTCAAACCGCTGTCGGGTTCCGACAAACCAGAGCAGCCTCGCAATGTTTCGTTGGCTGGCCCCCGGCGGGATACCCGGCAATCGCGCGCTCCATGCAACTTTGGACTTGAACCGGGCTCGACGAATGAGATTCAAAGTATGTTCATTAGCGCGGTGAAGCTCCTCCGCTTCAGATTCACGCTCTTGTAAAAGAATTTCGGTGTCGAATTCGAACTCGCCGATCGATAAACCACTGCTTGATACAAACACAAGTTGAGAAATTGCCTGCTCCAACAGGAACGCCGCATTGTCCTCAGCCGCCATCAAGTCAAGCTTTGCATAAATTTCGTGCAGACTTGAAAGCTGGCTACTTTCTCGAAAAGACTCCATCGTGCGTTCCAGTCGCAGGTTGGCCACGCTCCCCCAAATCAAACGCAGAACCACCAACGACAACAGAATCAAACACCCGCAGACCGCCAATCGTTTCAACCACCAGAAGCGAACGGGGTCGGGCTGCTCAAGTTCGGAATCACCGACTGCTGGCTCGGTAATTCTGTGCTCCAATCGAATTTCAGTCATGAGCCAGCCTTTGTCTTGTGCGTTTGTCGTCGCTTCACTCTAAGCGATGAATAATGATGGAATTGTTCACTTCCAATCATTACAGTAACGCTCTGTTGCCGGCAAGGGTCTCGACGAAATGGTCGCATTGAATCTACTTCTCGCCCTACTGATGCTCCACGAACCGCAGGGGTCCGCGGACGTTTGTAATTGTGAGGCTGCGCCTGCGCACGACGGATGGTGTCAGCCGCACAGTGTGGGGCACTTTGCGGGACTATCGTTTACTTCAAAACAACTAGGCGAGGTTCTCGACTTTCATGGCCACTCCGTCAGCATCGACAAAACAAAGTGCGCAACCTGCCGCAGCATGATCCAATCGGGCGGTTATTGCGAAGAATGTCACATGGGTTTCGTCGATGGCAAGGGCTACTTCTCGCGCCTTTGCTACCAAATCGCCAAGGGCAAACCGCTCGATCCGAGTGCGCCGGCGAAACCGTGTTGCAAAAAAGCTGCCAATGCGAACACCCCCAATCCCAACACGAACGGTTGGTGCGGTTCGTGCAAGCAAGGCGTTGTCGGCAACAAAATCTATTCGAACAAGGCTGACTTCGACCGCACAGCGGCGGCAATTCGCGTTTTCGAAGCCGCCATTGCCAAGTCAGCCGACTGTGAAACCTGCGCCGTGGCGATGATCGCCGACGCTCGTTGCCCCACCTGCCGAATCACCTTCCAAGACGGCAAGCCGATTGCAAAAAATTCGCCCAAGACGGTGCCCCCAACCGATCAATAACTAGGCCAATGGCGGAATTGACCACCATATCGCCCATTCAATCATCCGCATCAATAAATTTTTCGACCCTGCAATAGAACGGCATGGGTGGCCACATAATGTTCACGTTGAACTGCGCATTTCCAACGATTCAAAACCAAGGAGGCCGGCCATGAAACGATGTCGCTTTGCCGCTGTGTCGATGTTGGGAATCTTCGCAACCACAGTATATGGTGGTGCTCACACATGGGACGTCAACGAAGTATTCAGCAACCATGACGGGACCATCCAGTTCGTCGAAATTCGCGAGGCCAATGGCACGCCGGGCGAAGTCAATGTCGGTGGTCGGCTTGTATCTGCCGACGGCACGGGCAACGGATTCAATATCGCCAGTAGTGTTTCCGCTCCGACAACGAACAAGCATCTGCTCTTCGCGACAGCCGCCTTCGCCGCATTGCCCGGCGCACCGACGCCCGATCAGATCATCCCGGCTGGCATGGTGCCATTCTTTAACATCAATGGCGATACGGTCAGGTACAATCCGTACGATGCGTTCACCTTCGGACCTGTCCCGGTGGATGGCATCAATTCGATGAACGACGGCGGAATCGTCGCAGCCAACTCGCCGACGAACTATGCAGGGGCCACGGGTTCGGTCGATGCCGGTGGACCACCCGTTCCCGGTGACTTCGATGGCGATGGCGATTTCGATATCGACGACTACGAGAACTACGCCGATTGCCTCGACGGTCCCGATGCGACACCAACGCCAGAAATACCGGATGTCACCGATGCGGATTGTGTCGACGCATTCGACCAGGATGACGACAACGATGTGGACCTTGCCGACTTCACCAGCTTGCAGTTGGGGTTCACGGGCTAGGGTGATCGTCGATAACCAAGAAGTAGCAAGTTGCAAATTAAACGACAGGCTTTCAAGAGAATCCATGGGGGATTGCAGTCAAGGCGAGTCACAAGCGCGACGGCGCTTGTGGGTCGCCTTTCTGCATTCCTGATACGCCATCAATGGTCTTCGCCTTCTAGTGCTTTGCGAAAAAACACCATGACTTTGTCCTGATACCCGAAATAGTCAGCCGTCATGATATTGCTGTGCAGACCCGGTCCCAGCCACTTTTGCTTGGGGTGCCCTGCCGCTTCAAATAGTTGCTCCATCTGCTCCGGCGGAATCAAGATGTCGTCCTCCCCGTGAATCAAAAACACCGGGCGCGGCGCAATCTTCGCGATCGCCTCCAATCCATTCACATTCGACAACGACGCTCCCGCATGAAGCGACATCGAAGCCAACATCAACTTGGCGTATGCAGGACCGACGATTGGCAATCGCTTCGTATGATGCTCTGCAAAGAGCGGCACCGATGCGAAGCAACTATCCAACACGACCGCCTCGATTCGCTCATCATCGGAAGCCGCTCTCACCAGCGTCATCGCCCCCATCGATGAACCGATGCCAAAAACGTGCCGCGACAATTCTGGCCGCTCCCGCTTAAGCCAATCGACCGCCGCCCGCACATCGGCGACCTCGTACAATCCAAACGTAGATGTGTGACCGTCACTGGATCCATGACTGCGAAAATCGAAAATCAAACTGCTGAACCCTTGCCCATGAAAGAGCGCCAGGTACTCAATGAAGTTGCCCTTGTTCGCACCTGAACCGTGGCACACAACCACCGTCGCATCGCTCGATTCGTCAGGCAAGAACCATCCCGACAAGGTCAACCCATCGTCAGTTTCAAAGGTTACAGTCTCAATCGCTAGATCGGCAAGCCGCCCCAGATCCGTCGGGTTGCCAATCTTGAGTCGGTGGATGAGCGACCCGAACGCCAACGGAACCACAATGAGAACAACCAGCGCAAAGCGTAGCGGGCTAATCAGAATCGCCATCGTCGCAAGGCGCTTTCGTTTCGCCCCATCGATCCTCGCCAATCCACCGTGACGTCTTCGTGTACGCCTTCCCCAACGTCGCCATCGCTCACCGCACCGGCCAACCGTTTTGGCATAGACAGCCCACGCCACTCGCCAAGCGATCACAAAATATGATGCCCAGAAAACTTCCATCCAAAGAACCCGCCCGCTCGCCATTCGGGCAGCCAACCATTCCGCGCCTGCAACGGCTGCAACAATCACGGCCCCATAAACGGCATACGCCGCAAACGAAATGCGCCGAACCGCTGGCCAACCCCACCAAAGCATCGCTCCGAAAACCCACGGCATCAGCAAGATGACCGTCTCATCGGGATGGAAGGTAAGCCGATCTAAGATTGGAAATGCAACTATGGCAGACAGGACGGAAGCGAGTGCGATCTTAAGGCGCCCTCGAAATTTGCGGGTTCGTTTCGACACTTCAAGATAGTCCGAAACTCAATACTTACTGCTGGGATCAACGTGATGAACGCGCTCCAGCACCACTCGAATCTGCTTGTCATCCTGCGGATCGTGGTGAATGTTCATTACCCGCCAACGCTCTTTGGCGTACTTGTTGAGATGTGTTTGGAGGTCTGAGAAATTACACCGCAACGTGTGATACTCGTACCGCAAACTTGCCTCAACCGGAAGTTCACATTCTGCGGGTTCGATCTTCTCGACCATTACGTTCATACCCGCGACGGTCTGGGCAGCCGCATCTTCCGACTCGGCATCGACGAGCATTTCGATATCGTCAGCCGTATCGCGACTGGCACCGGTGATGTGATATTTCATCGCCTTGAACTCCAGGTTGGTTCACGCCGAATGCGATTGGCTTGATCGAACGAGACGATCAATCGGCAACGCAATGCACGACTCGCCATGCCAGATTATACCCCAGATGACCCAACGTCGCTTTTAGTATTCGCTGATATAAATGAATTGCAGTAATCGGAGGGACGAAAGCGACAATATTCTAGGGATTCAACTTGTTGATACCCGCCGCCAAGTCAAAGTCTTTGCGGCTTATGCCACCGACGTCATGCGTTGATAGATCGACGACGACGCGATTCCAGACGTTAAACCATTCGGGATGATGAACCTGCTGTTCGGCCAACAGCGCCACCCGCGACATGAATCCCCACGCCTCAGAGAAATCACCAAATTTAAACTCGCGATGCAACTTCCCTTCGCGAACCTCCCACCCCTTAAGGTTCGCCAGCGCCGCGGAAATTTCGGATTCTGTCGCCTTTTGAAGTTCAGACATGTCGCCTCCATTCTCGTTGAATAAAAACGATTATAACCGGCAAGCGATACTCGGCCAACGTGATCTTTCTCAGGCCATCTTCAGTGCGATTCGCGCCCCGTCAACAACGCAGCAAAGAACATACTCATCGATGGCATAATCGCCGACAACCGATCCAGGCCCGGGATAGTAAACCTGACTCGCAACTGAATCATCGCCAAACCCCACCGGCACCCCCGATGCCTTTTGTCTCGTAACCACCAGATGAGCCCCCAACTCTGCATCACTCGACACAACCGATTCAATTCGGCCAACCGCCAGCGCAGAAGAACTTGCCGGCTCAATCGCATCACTCGATTCGGAGATCGCAGCCGCCCGATCAGCTCGAAATTCGTCCAGCAGCTGCGCCTGACTGCGTTTCAATTCAGAAATTCGACGAATTTTCATCAGGCTACCTCGACGATCTCAGCGATCACCACTTGCGGAAGCGCCGGTGCAATGGCGTCAGCCCACTGCGCCGCCGTCGATTCATTTCCATCGTGTTCGCCGCCCAAGGCAAAAGCGCGGACCGCAAATAGAAGTGTCAATCCGTGAGTGTGCGTACCTGTAAGAAAAGTAAAATGTCGCTGCCGCGCTATGTATGCAACTTCACCGATGGGATTCTTGTAATCAATTACACCGGATGCGTTGTCCGTATAGACTCTAAACAACTCCGGCGCAACTTCCTGATCACGCTCGCCGTACTGCCACAAGATTTCAAATCGGCCACCTGCCCGCCGCTCCACCGCAAGATTCTGAGGCACGTTCGGCCTGAGCGCATCGGGCTGGGCGAGCGAATCAAACTCCACGTCCACACCGACGCCCGTCGCCGCGCTCTCAACCCCACCGCCGCCAATCGATCGCAACTCAAAACAAACCTCATCAAGCGCATCAGCTACCGCCCACGAAAAGTTTTGAATACGATCCGCATTGGCACCCGCCGCCCCGACAATCTCGATGACCTGCTCGCCAACTTCGCGGCGATAAAGGTTGTAACCGCCCGCAACCCGCGGAAACGCAAACCCATTCGTCGCACACACGCCATTGGCAATGCCGCCCGGCGTCCATCCGCGATGGATGGGATCGTAATGAATCAACCAGCGGTCTAGCAGATTCCTCATGAGTACCCTCGCGTTAAGACGGGACCACCTCGATCACATCGTCACCACCGTCCTGCGGCGTCATGGTCACAAGCGTCGTCGTTCCGTCGTCGTCTTTGATCTCATCGACGCCGGTCGAAACGGTATGAACACGCTTGTTGACCAGGGCAGCTTTGCACAGATGAATCTCGTCGCCGATCACACCTGTAGCCACCGCCCCGATCTGCGCCCGCACCGGTGTAAACAAGACGCCGGCAGCCTTGACCACCACCGTCACTCCCGCAGCGCCAGCCGCAAACACCGCATCAGGCAAATCCAAACGGTACCAACCCGGTGCGGCTGACGCATCGATTTCCACGAACCCACCATCTAAATGAGAGGCATCGGCACCGGCCAACGACGAAAGCGACACCGATACCGCATCGGTTCGATTGCGCACATAGTCCGCCGTGACATCCGAAAACGTCAGCCCCGTCAGAGCCAACCCCGTCAATTCATTGACGCCATAAACTTCGACACTGATATCCTGGCTGTCATTCGCAACCTGCAACATCAAAACGCTCCTACAAGACTCGGATTGACCAAAGGTCGCACACGCTGCTGAACCGCGCCAAGATCGGGAGACCCGCGCCACGATCCGAGCGAACCATCTATCAGAAGCGATCCGGGATAGCCAACCCCCAGGACTTCCTCCGCATCCGCCCGCAATCGAAAATCACCTGCACCCTCATCGTGAATCGGATCCTGTGAAAGAGAAACGCGTGGCACAGGCTCAAACAAACTGACACCGCTCTTGACTTCGCCGCTGTCATTGTCAAAGAAACCGCATCCCAGCAACATCACATGCGGCTTGCCGACAGCCACATTCGTCCCACCGATTCCGAACAATGCATTCTTAACGAATAGACAGTTGACAACAACCAGCGGCTGCCCCTCAGGACTGCCATTGAGTGACACTCCTTCCCCGCCATTTCCGTAGGCGGTGCAATGAACCAACCACCGATTCAATTCAGCGCCCGTCTGACCCGCAATAAAACCGTGCCCCACATTGTTCGCCGAAACGCAGTAATAGTAACCGCCCGAACTCGGGTCGCTGAACCCTCCTCCGAATCCGCCACCGTCATGCATGTGGCATCCGATCGCCGCCGAGTTGCTTGCACCGAGCTGAATCCCCGAACTCTCAGACCAAAGATCAACTTCGCATCCGACAATTTGACAACCCTGACCATTGGCGAAGATTCCCCGATTCACTTGAGTCGCGCGACAGCGATAAGCCACACAAACGTTGCCTGAAAGACTGATCCCGTAGATCGCACCACCAACTCCTGAATTGCCCGTCACGGTGATGTTTTCAAATCGATGGAACACCCGCGAACAATCGATCACGTGCGCCGACAATCCGTCGATATCAAACATCACCACCGGAGCATCAGCGTCACCGGGAGTGGTTGTAAATCCACGCCATACGATTGGCAACGCATTCGTACCATCGTTGGATGGCGAGAAGGACGCAGCCAGCACATATGTATCAGCCGCTATGTTGACCCGATCACCCGCAACCGCAGCAGCACCCGCTTCCGCCAGTGTCCACGGATCTCCCGACGACCCATCACCACCACCGCCAGCCGCCGCAGTTACATACCGTTCAGCAAATGCCATCGCGAATCATCTCTCCCAAAAACGTTCAGAACCCCGCCAATGATCTGGCGGCTAAACTGTAAAGATCGTCATCACCCGATCATCCTGAATCGTCAGCGTTCCGCTTGCGGCTACGATCGTCGCCAACGGCAGATAACTCGTCACGCCACCCGGATACGATGCCGCCACCTGAAGCGCATTGCTGCTGTCGATATACACCTTGCGAGTAGTGTCATCCGCAACCGCCACGCCTGTTGCACCGTCAAAAGACTTACGCGTCGCACCCAGCGTATAAGCGATCGGATAGACGCCGATATTCAAGCTTCCCTCATCAACCACCATCCCTTGCCGCAGCGCGCCGAGGATTCCGTTCTGCCGTTCCTGCCGCCGGTTGAACTGCACTTCGTACGACGGCTGACTGTTGGCGTTGACTCCCCGAGCGACATATGGCAAACCAGTCGCAACATCAGTCTGACCGTTAAGGGCCAAGGTCGTTGCCTCGGCTGGAAATGCTTCATTTGGATATGTTGGCATGCCGTCGCTTTCCCAATCCACTGAATCTCAAAAGTTTCAATTTCCAATAACAGGATTGAATCGCACCGGATCGAACGCGAACTGAAGCTGCGAAGTTGCAGCATTCCATTCCGTCCTGCGAAATCCTGTTGGAACCGGCGGGCTCGAATTCACCGTGTGGCCGAACGCAAGCTCCCCCTCACCCGTGGCGTTTCCCGCACCATCAAACATGCGCAGCGCATGACGAAAACGCCCGAATACATAGCGCGGCGACTCCAGCGCCAACGCGTAACCCGCTTCCAAATGCCCGTGTCCAACGTGCGTCACTTCGAGATGCCCATCAGCCTGCACGCAATCCATGTGCCCGATCATCAAATGACCTTCAAGCAGATGCCCCACACGTTGCGGACATTCCCGCCAAAGTTTCTGCCGTCCCGGTGGCAATGCCCGCCCAAAGTCAACGTTCCCCGTTCCAAGATCGCCATACCACTCCACCGATACATCCGACGCACCGTCTGGATTGCGGGCAACCATCATGCGAATTCGCTGCACAGTTAATCTCCTACGCAGTGACCAGCCGGCGCGAAAGATGCAGGCGCGTTTCAACCTTCGACCCGTCATGCAAATATGTCTTACCCACCACCGACCAATCAGAATCGCGCGCCGTGCTGTGCGGCAACCGCCCGTTCAATCGAACACCCCGACTGCCAATTCCATCAACGCGATCACCAATCTCAAAGCGCCCATCAATCCATGGAATCCGCACATCCACATCGATGCGCCCTTCTTGCTGATTCACCGCGATCGAGCTCGCAACAGCCGCCGCCATCACTGAACCATCGACCTCAAAAACCTGCTCTCCACTGTCCACTTCCGTCAGCGCATCAACCGTGCCCATCCGACTCGCAAATTTGTACAACCCGGGCTTGTAAACCAACTCTGCGTTCTGATAAATCGTCGGAGTGTGGCCGGTATTGCTGGCAAAGGTCGAAACCAATCGCTCGTCGGCTTCAAAGACAGCCGTCACCCGCACGCGAAACACCTGATCAATTATCGCGTACCACATATTGCGCTCGGCTGGGTTCCCATCCGGTTCGATCATCGAAGTAGGGTTCACCACACCAAACCAAATCCCAGCCCGATCCTTCAAAACGCTGACCTGCCCCACCGGCTTGTACCAACCAAGCCCGCCGTCGAAACTCACCTCAACAAACACACCAAAATCAGAACCATCCGCAGCAAGGGTAATCGTCGGCCAAAACCGACGCGGGCGACGGATCCACCGACCCGGCGCGGTGACCCGCTCGTCGGCCACCGTCGAAAAATCAAACGGTGCGTAGGCATCAAAAGGTGCATTGCGATTGTAGACCGATCCCGCAAACGCCCCGTCTTCATTGAGCACCCACAACCGCGAAACGTTGCGATGATCTTCAAACTCCGACCCGTTGCGGTGATACTTTCGATACCACGGCGACAACTCGACGTCGGGCCCGGCAAAGTCAACCTGATCCGGCGTCAGCGCCAAGAGCTTTGCGGTGTCTCGATCCGGCGGATCGACATCGTCGAGATTAACTTCCGGTTCCCATCCCGGAACCAAAGGAACCGTCATCTCCCACCGCTTGACCGCACCAACAACCTTCGGCGCATTAACAATGGCGCTGTGATTCCAATCCAACTCCATCGAACTGACTTCGTTGGCTTCAAAAACATCACGCTCTGTCACTTCACTTTGTGCGTATCGCGCCGAGCCATCGGAATATCTGCCGCCCCAGGCCAATCGCAACGACTTGTTCTCACCATCTTCCGGTGCCCACAGCCGCAGCTGCGAACGAACAACGCCATCGACGAATCGCGGGTCGCACGTTACATGTAGGCCAGCCCGCTCAGCCAGTAGCGACATCGCCTCAACCAGATTCGTCGCCTCGCAATTCAGATCATCTGCACCAAAAAGCAGTTGCAGCACCAGTCGCGACGGCGGAACAAACCGACCAAAATCATTCGGATCGAACCCCACGCCAGACGCCGTATCCAGGAGCACCTGCGAATACACGACCGGCCCCTCTGGCAACCGATAGAACCACAGCAAATACCGAAGCGCATCCAAAAGCGTCCACGCCTGCGCTTCGGGATCGCCTTCATAAGTGAAAATGTAAATCTGATAAACCGACCCATCGACATCGGTCACCGTAATCGGATCAGGCGAGCGATTGGCAACACCGCCGTCGTTGAATACACAGGGCATCCCCTCGACCAACACACTCGCCCCCGTCAAGCCGTCCGGGTCAGTCGCCAACCCATCGACGATCTCGGCGCTTCGCATTCGCCGGCCATAGATTTGCGAACGAGCGTCCGCCGCCCACCGCGAGAGCACACCAAAGGCTTCAATGCGCATCTCGTCGCGCTCGTTCGAGGGTCGACCCACCCGCTCAGAAACCTGGCGAACCGGATATCCATCAAACAAAACCGTGCGCGATCCATCGCCCGCGTCATCATTCCAGACAACAATGCGACAATCCGGCAAGTATCGATCGCGAGCGTCCATCGCATCAAAGCCATTGTCCAATCGCACCAGAATCGTCGCTTCGCTGATGCGATCGTCACTGCGATGCGCCACGTTTATCGTCCGAAGCCGCGAATCGGTCTGAAAAACTCCGGAACCGGGAGACGTCTCAACGTCAACGGCCATGCCCCTAAGATGCGCATTGATTTTCGTTGGTGTACCCACGCTTGGAATCACCCTGCCAACTGGACAAAATCCAGCTCAAAATTCTGTGCCACCTGACCCGTCAGCGGATGAACATAGCGCTCACCGCGCCGGTTGAACGAGTCGATCGCGCACCGTTCAAACGTCCGGCCAACCGAATCATTCATCACTGCAACGCTGCCACGCCCCATCAGTTCCGCCACCCCAATTTCAATCGCGCCAACTCCGTCATGCGTATCAGCCCGAAGCTGACCGACCCACCGAATCGTGCGAGTTTCATTTCCCAACCCGTGACGAAACGCGCCGTCAATTCCCGGAAACCCAAATGCAATCGACCGCGCTTTCAATGTGCCCACCTGCGTCGAAACAACAGAATCCGCCCCCGCGATCGCCACCCCGTCAAACGTGGGCACCGCAACATCGGCAATCGTTTCCACGCTCCATCGCTGCTCGAAGACAATCGTGCGATCATTTGAAAGCACCACCCGATCGTCAATCGAAACAATCCTTCGATCACCCGCAACGACAGCCCCATCCAGCACGACCGCCGTCTCATGCATCAATTCAAAAGCGCCGACACCATCGACATCGCCAATGCGCGCCCCATCCGCCGAACGCAGATTGCTCGCCACCACATAAACAAGCAAACGAGGATTGCCTGGAAAGCCCGAACCAGCCGCTGACTTCTCGCGACCATCAAACCCAAACACGACGGCTGGCGTCTGTAAATCCAAGGCAGCCGCCACCGCCGACTTGCGGTCGACAACCGCCATTGCCAAAACGCTTGAAAACAAGGGCGAAGCGTCAACTTCAATCGCCTCAAGCAGCGAACCCACCGCACTCTCAATATCTGCTAGTTCTGTAGTCATTGCTGCATCATCCAGTGTGCCACTGGCAGCTTGTCTGCCGGTGCGTCGTCACGATCAATCGCATTCACAAAACGCCTTACAACCCAGCCAGCTCGTCGCGAGAGAGCGTCGCTTCATTACCACTCGCCTTCGCCACAACGCCCGAAACATCAACACCAGCCAGCATGCTCTCTGCCGGCAGCGCCACGTCACCCGCCGCAACCTTCGCCAACCAGCTCACCGTCGCCACAAACCGTGATGCAACCTCGGGCGGAATCGGCGGACGGCGGCTATGCAATCGATGCGCAACAACGTCGAGCGTCACCGTCGCCAGAATCGAAGCCAATTCTGCATGCAGCCCCACGTCGATCGGCACATGAAACCTCCGGGCCAGATAGCTGTTGACTTCGCCGATAGCCCCATCGCGCGCTTCAGCAACCACATCAAGATCCGCCGAACCACTCCCGGCATCATCCGTAAGCTGTACAAACGCTGCCGAACCCAATCGCTTTTCAATATCTGAATTCGTAATGTAGCTCACCGGACCAACCCCCTTTCGCGAGACGATCGACATCGAACAATGAAAGCGACGCAGCCGAAGCAACTCCGACCGCGCCGCCAACGCACCGAAAACGAATTGCTATCCAACCTGGAAAGTCGACTTCACCGCGAACTGCCAGTAGCCGAAGGCCATGCGATAGCGCGCCCGAACGCCAAAGAGCAGCTTCTCGCGCTTGAACGCATCGTCGCTATCATCCGACAGCGAATTGAATTCAACGGGTTCACGATCCTGGAAAATGAAAGGCCGCACGACTCCGTTGTTCTTGAGGAGATACCAGCTTTCCGGATCGGTCAGCCAGGGATACGAGATGACCTGCGCCGCACCTTGCAGCACGTTGTCGGCATTGCTCGTCACCGTCGAATTAACAGCTTCAAGCGCCGAAAAATACATCGTCGGCGGCACCACGCAATACATTCCATCAGAAGCGATCGCCATCGGCTGACCTTGATCGTCCTTGAACGCCATCATTCGAGTGATGCCGTCGGCCAATGAATCGCGAAACTCCAGCGAAGATGGACGCGTTGGAATCGACGAAGTCGCCGAAATCGTATTCGACTGCGTACCGCTGGCCCCCGAGACATGGCTCGACCCAAAATACGACACACCGTCGTAAGAATTGAATCCGCTCTGATCACCGTTTTCCAAGAGCTGCGCAATCAGATAATCCTTATGCGTCGCCGCCCGCTCAGCCAACTCACCAATCCGCACCCGAATCTGCCCGGTCTGATCATCCGACAATTCATCGCGATCAACCTCGAGCGTCGATTCGTATTTGAGATTCTCAATCGAATAACTTTCCGGCCTCAATCCGCGCGCCAACCGACCTGTGCCCCACTCGCGCATCTGCGGAACCGATCCCAGCCACCGATAAATCTCCGTGTGCCCGGTCGAAACAATCCGCGTCGACAAATCCTGAAAGTGCGTCGGCGCCCCATCGAAACGATTTGAAAACTCGCTTCGCAAACCCTTCGTCAATAAACCCGTATTGATAATCGCCACGAAAAAACTCCTTGAAAATTGCAGGCGCAGGGGTCGCGCCCTTCTGCGCTAATCCGTTATGAATCAAATAAAGCCACCGCCCGAGAATTGATAAGCCGAATGCTTTCAGCGGCGTCTACGCTTCGACGCTGATGTCCGCGTCGGCACCACCAACCGAAGCTGCCGCCACCCAATCACCATTACCGTCTGCAATCAGATGAACAAAGTCGCCGATGTCCGTGATGGACACATACTTGTTGTCGGCTTGCTTGGCACCTTTGATATAAATACCGCCCGCTGCCCCCGGCGCGATGCGCAGTTCCTGATCGGCCATGCACACAAATGCAAATGCCGTTCCCTTCGCTGCCGTCTGCGGAAGCGTCGCCGTAACCGCCCCGCCTGCCCCCGCATTGGTAAACGTCGTGCCCGATTGTCGAGCCGACACACCGAAGCTCGCCGTTCGATGATCAATCGGCGTCACCCGCGCCGGTCCATCGCCAGCCAATCGCAACACAACATTGCCCGCCGACTCCAAACCCTGCACAAACCCGACAAACGTCGCGGCATCACTATCCAGCGTCAGCGTCGCATCGTCACTTGCATACACCGCCGCCCCCACCGACGCCTGCACCGCACCCGACAGCGGCAATCCAAAATCGCCCAGTGTATAAATGCGAATCGAAACATCGCCATCACCACCGCTGATGTTGTCGCCCTCTTCGTACGCAAGCCCGGCGAACTGCCCAGCACCAGTCACTGGCCGGGCATAACCAGTCGGCCCCCACTCAACCAGCGCCCCCTTGTAGACATGCGTCGATGCGGCAACCGCGACCGAACGCAATTCCTGATCCACATAATGATTGACTTCCCGATTGGCCGATAGCGCCATGATTCAATTCCCCCAACAATTCAAAATGCTTTTATTTTCGCCAACTCTCAAACCGCACTCAGTTAATCCGATGCTTCAGCGCATCTGCCACATACGCTTCCTCTGACGTCAAACCCCAAAGCGACCGACACGCCTGATACTCCTGCCGCGCCCGGTGGGCCAACGCTTTTTCACCCGACTTCACCGCCCCCGGCTGACTTCCCGTAACCAGTTGCCCGAGCGACACCACCACCGGCGCACTTTGCAGCCACTGATCAAACAGTTCCCGATCCGCGTGCGCCAATCGCGTCGCCCAAGCTCGCTGCGCTGGCGACAACTTGCCATCCGACATCGCACGATCGATCAGCCCATCGATCTCCGAAGCCCGCGACGATTCCTCAAGCTCACGAATCCGCTCACTCGCCGCAGCCAACACCGTCGAAGCATCCGACGCATCATCCACATCAAGACGCTCGCGCAAGGCAGCAAGTTCCGTATCCAAATCGTTCACCACGTGCGCCGCTTCATGATTAACGATGGCCGCCATCCCCACGATCGCCGGCTTGTTCGTTAATGCCACCGAGTGAATCGCCACCAACTTGCGATCGCTCTTTCGCAAGAGCACCACCGGTGACAGATACCGATACGCCTTCGCCGCAAGCAGTTCCCGCGCCTGATCGGTCCACGTCACCGACGCAACCAACCCCTCACCCGGCACCACCTCCAACCCCGTGATCCAGCCAGCCGCCGGCGCCGCACCCGTCGGCGAAGCGTAAACCCCACCAAGCGTCTGATGCTCAAAGTCAATCGGAAGATCGGTTCCGTGCGCCTCAAAAGCAGCCACGGCTTCGTCGCCACTTTCCTGATCCACAACAAACGTTCCGGACTTACTTTCAACCTGACCCCAGGGCGCAACAACCAGCCTGCTCGGAACATCGCCTTCGCCAATCCGCGCCCCCATCAGCGAAATCATTTCCCGTTCGCCCACAGCACGATTCGTATCATCTGACTTGCTTGTATTCATTTCGTCGCTTGCCCCCACTTCGCCAACATCCAAACTCGAACAACTCATAAACATGCCCCGTGATTTACGCATTGCGCCAGGCGCTTCACTTCCCAGCCAATAGCGCTTCGCCTGCATCTGGTTCAGGTATCCCCAATGACTCCCGCGCCCAACGCTTTGAAACGTCCACCCCCAACCGGTTCACCGCCGCATCCAACACCGACGTCAACTCATTCAAATCGCGAGGCCCAGCCACCTGCCGTTGAAAGAACGGCACCGGCGCATCAGGCCCAAAACGCACCCGCGCCATCGGCCCCAAAATATCTCGCCGCACCGTCCGCGCTTCCTTCCGCAAATCATTCGCCCGCAAATCCTTACGCACCTGCTCGTGAATCTTCGTAGCCCCAAACGAACCGCCCAAACCCGGCGTCTCCGTCGTCAACGTCTGCCCAAGCCACGCCTTACTCATCTCGCGATTGAGAAAATCAATCAATCCGCCATAAGGCGCTGGCGCTTTACCCTGACCGGCTTCGATGAATTGCAACTCCACCGCCCGACTGAAAATGCCGGCTGCATTGCTTCCCAGCGACTCCAGCATCTTCAGCATTTCGCGCTTTTCCTCAGGCGTAATCGATTGGTCATACCGCGCGATGCGCACCGGCATCCCGAAGATTTCCGCAAAGATCATCCAATCCTTCAGCGCCAGATTTTTCGCCAGGAATGAAAGCGCCGTCACCCGCAGCAACCCGCCCCGACTCGGATGCCCACTCACACTGTGCGGCGTATGCACCACAAACTTGTTCGCTGCCAACGCGATCCCGTCAATGTCATGGTCCGTCATCAAGATGCGCGGCTTGTCGAAGTCATCAAACACAATCCGCCCAAAATCAACCGGCACCAAATCAACCAGCCCGATCCCGTCATCAACGCGATCCCAAACCAATTCGCCAATCGCGATATTGCGCCCAAGCGCCAAAGATAAATGTTCAAGCATGTCGTCAAATGCTCCCAACGTTTTGAGCACGCTACGACAATAGTCAGCCACCTCATCCGCCCGCACCCGATCCACGTTCTCAAGCACGTCGGCTGCACTGACAATCCGCCATTCCAAACCAGTCAGCGCCAATCGCCGCTTGTTCGCCACCGCATACAAGTGTGGGTCTTTCTCTTCCATCTCTTCATAAAGCTGCATCGCCTGCGAAAGCGAACCGGCATCGGCTTCATGTAAAATATTCACCAATCGCGACGGCGTCAGGCCCGTCGAAGGATAGTCACGAACACTGTCCTCGCGCCGCGGCGATAAGAGTCGGCCAACCGGCGCACTCCCTTCACCACCATCACCCGCTATCCGATTCACCATCCGCGTCATCCAACGTTTCATCGTTCGCTTCCCTCCAATCGATACCAGCTACGCCTACCAAATCCCGCGCCGGTCATATTTCAACGGGCGAGTCGTCATCGATTCCGCCGCACCCGGATCGTCAGCCGCCGCGTACACCGCCAGCGCTGCCGCCCAAAATCGATCCGCGTGATGCCCCTCGCGCCGCGACGAATCCAACACTATCCGACCACTCGGACTGACCCGCCGCTCCAAACTGTGCCAATCATTACGAATCGCTTCATCAGGCGGAATCCGAATCGCCCGATCCTCAACCGCTATCCGCAGCCGCGACGCCAATTCCGTCTTCAGACCAGCCGTAAACGTCACGCACTCAACCTTGTGCCGGCCAAAATCTTCCTGGGCAGACTCTGCCAACTGCATCCCAAGCCCGCCCGCATCCACACAACACTTCCGCACATGACGCAGCGACAACACTTTTGCAATCTGCTCGGCTTGATTGCGAAACGTCTCACCGCGCAATTCAATGACACGACGTGTCACCAATGCCTCACCTCGGCGTGCAACCACCCACACCACCGTCAGATCATGCTTACGACCTATATCGATACCGACAAACAGATCTTCCTTCTCTGCGGCTAACACCGACACCGGCGTATTGCGATCCAGCGCCGCATCCTCACACGCGCTGATCTGCGCGTGCGTCAGAAACGCCGTGCTCTCATCAATAAACTCGCAGAGAAATTCCTGCCGAAAGAGTTGCTCGTCGCCCATGCTGCGACGCAGTTGATCAATATCAACATCCAATCCCTGCGCGATCGCATCGGGAAGCGCCACCGTCGAATGTCCAAATTCCGGATTCTCGCGAAGCCGCGCGAACGTGTTCTTGATCCCCTTCGGCGTAGACGCCACATCCAACTCGCCGTCACCGCGCAAAAGCGTCGGAAACATCGCCGCCCAAATCTCGCGGTCCTCCGCATGCATCGCGAACTCATCGAGAAACAAGTCGCCCGAGAACCCCCGCGCCGTCTGCGGATTCGCCGGCAACCCAATGACGTTCACCCCACCCGGCAAACGAAGCTCCAACTGCTTGAACGAAGTCTCCGAAAAATAATCGCAATCCACCCATTCCGTCGCGATCTTCAACACCTGACAGTGCTGCCGCGCCTTGGCCATCAATTCCCGGCTCTGCCGCTCCCCAGCCGACAAAAAAACCTGCGTCCGCCGTCGCAAAATCCCCCGCAAAACCCGCCGCAGCGACTTCGTAAAGCTCTTACCCGTCTGCCGAGACCAGCAATTCCAGCGAAACCGATCGCCACTCTCGACGTCTTCCCGCTGATAAGCCAGAAGCGGCACAAAGCATTTCGCCGAAGCAGGGACCGTCGGCGTATCGTCGATTTTCTCCGCCCCACCCAATTCAGATTCAATCCCGCCTGACACAATCGCGACAACTCTACCCACGTATTCAATGGCCATAACTTGCGGCGCGCTACACAATCAAACTCCCGCTTGCCAACATCTGACCAGACCGGTACAAACGTCAGCCAATCATGAAAACCACCACACATCTTGCCATCCTGAGTTTGGTCGCAACGTCGATCTTTGGAATGGTGCCATCGCAAGTCCGCGCCGGTGTCGCCGATGGGCAGTGGCTCATCGATTACGGCCGGGCACATGGCATCGCAGCCACCAACCCGCAACCCGCCGACGCCGAGTTCATCCTCGTCTGGCTCGACGCTGCCACGGAACTTTCGCCCGAACTATGGGAAGCCTATCGCTGGCGTTCAGATTTGCTGTCGCGACTCAACCGCGAAGACGACGCCATCGAAAACCTGAAACGCTACTGCGCCGAGAAACCGCAAGACGCACCGGCACTGCTCACACTGTTCAACGTTCAACTTGCCGACCTGCAGAAACTCGAAGACCGCATCGACCTTTGCAATGCGTATCTCAGTCGCCCCAACATTCCGTCAGACGCAGCCAGCGAAATCCAACTCCACATCGCCACCCTCAACGAAGGCCAAGGCGATCGCGACTCAGCGTTGACCCACACACGAAAAGCCATCGATCTCGCACCGCACAACCTGTCAGCCCTTCTATTCCTCGCCGAACTTGAAGACCGCCCAAACAATCCAGAAACGCAGGTCGATCTCTTGCTAAAATCGCTTGCGATCGACCCGGCATCACCGCAGCTTCCGTGGCAGTTAGCCACGTATCTCAGACAACTGGGCTTGCAAGATGACGCCATGAGCTGGCTTCAAATCGCTACGGACAACTGGTCGCGGGCAACCAACAATCAACCGCCACCACCGGCATTGCTGACAGATATCGCCAAAATCCACTTGAAACAAGGCATTTCCGCCCAAGCCATCGCATCCGCCCAGGATGTTCTAAGCATCGATCCGCAATTTGCGCCAGCATCATTTGTCATCATCCGCGCCGCACGAAAACTGGGCCGTACCGAACTTGCCGACTCCGAATCCAGCAAACTCACCAACCGATTCCGCCAGTGGGAAACCAACACTTACCGTGCCGATGCAACCACCTGCGAGACCATCGCCCAATACTTTCTAAGCGTTCAACCCGACGCCCAACGCGCAGTGCGCTACGCAGAGCTAGCCGTTCAAAAAGACTCAGCAAACCAGCAATACCGCGCACTGCTCGCACAAAGTTATGTCGCCGCAAACTTGAACACCGAAGCGCTGCGAACTTTTAAACAAATCGCAACACTCGATGCCCAGTCAGCAATCGCGCTTGCTCGCACACAAAACGCAAACGGAGATCAAAGCGCCGCCATCGAAACGCTGAAGTCCGCAGCCAGCCAACCGACCGAACACCGCGACGAAATCAAACACGAACTCGAATTGCTAAATGCTCCAATTCCGCCCGCGCCAGACTTGTCAGCCACCCGCGCGATCCTCAACGCATTTGACAAGTTCCCCTTAACATTCGCAGACGCCCCAACCCAATTCATCGACTTCCACGCCCAACTCAGCAGCAACACGTGCAAGTTCGGCGAACCGCTGGTGGCCACCATCACCCTTAAAAACAAGGGCAAGAATGATATCGTCCTCGGCAGCAATCGAATGCTGAACCCCCAGGTGACGGTATCTTTGCTCTCAGATTCGCGACTCGACCCCACGCTCGAAAACTATTTAACCATCGACATTCCCGGCGAAGCCCTCCTTAAACCGGGCGAAACACGCAGCGTCGAACATTCATTGACGCAATCGGCTGGCCATGTCTTCCTAACATCTCAACCGCAGCGACGCATCGATCTAAAAGCGCGATTCACCCTCGACCCGATCATCAGCGAAAACGGTTCGATCATTTCGCGCTACCCAAGCATCCAACCCGTTGACGCAACCTTCATGCGAACGCCTGTCGATGCATCAGAGGACGGCTTGGCGAAACTCCGAAAGCAACTCGTCACCGACGCCGCGTCCGAACGACTCATCGCAACCGAAGCATTCATCGCCTTGATCCTCGAACGCTTCGACTCGATGAAATCCAAACCGCACATCTACCACGCTCTGCCGATCGACGTTCAAGCACTGTCAGCCGACGCTATCACAACCCTTCGCGACCCCGACCCATTCGTCCGCGCCCGCTCGCTTGCAGCACTAACGCGTCTACCGATCTACCCAAGCACCATCCAAGCTGCCACACCGCTTATCTCCGATGCCCATTGGCTCCCACGCCTCCTCGCTGTCGAATATTTCGCTAAGAAGCAAGGCCCCGTTTTCCTGCCCGTACTCGAACGCATGACCAATGACCCCCACACCATCGTCTCCCGGCTCGCGACCCTATACCGCGACCAAGCCAAGGCGTTCAAACCAAGCCGCCGCCCCTAAGCCACGATCCACGCTGATGCCATTGCATCTAGCCCCAACTTCTGCCAAACTGCCCTTTTAGACGCAAAGCGAATTAAATCCGAAATCCGGATCATTTAGAGGGTTATCGTGGAAAATCGAGGCCACCTGCTCACTGAAACGCAGAATCCGCGGTCGCAGCACATCGATCGTCTGTCGATCGCAGAAGCCTTCGACGTGATGAACGGCGAAGACGCCACCATCGCCCGCGCCATCGCCGACGCCCGCGACGATATCTGCAAAGCCATCGAATTCGTCGTCCACGCATTCAAAAATGGGGGCCGCCTCATCTACGTCGGCGCAGGTACCAGTGGACGCCTCGGCGTACTCGACGCTTCCGAATGCCCTCCGACGTTTCTCTCTGATCCCAACATGGTGCAGGGCATCATCGCCGGCGGACACACCGCACTGACGCAAGCCGTCGAAGGCGCAGAAGACTATCCCGAAGACGGAGCAACCGCCGTCGATGAAAAAAACGTCGGGCCCAATGACGTCGTATTCGGAATCACCACCGGTGGAACAACGCCATACGTTCACGGCGCAGTGAACCGCGCCAAGGAACGCGGCGCAAAAACCGTATTCTTCGGATGCGTTACCGGCGAACACGTTTCCGATTCAACCGACGTATCCATCCGAGTACTCGTCGGCCCGGAAATTGTCACCGGCAGCACGCGACTAAAAGCCGGAACCGCCACCAAGATCGTGCTCAACATGATCACCACGATCAGCATGATCCGCATCGGCAAGGTCTACGGAAACCTGATGGTCGACGTCAACACCAAAGCCAACAAGAAACTCGTCGATCGCGGCACAAGACAAATTCAAACCATCACCGGCCTAGACCGCGAAACCGCGCATGCCCTGCTCGAACGCAGCGACGGACACGTCAAGTGCGCTCTGGTCATGCACGCAAAACAAACCGATCTCGAAACAGCCCGCCGCTTGCTGAAAGAACACGACGGCCAACTGTCAACGATCCTGGACGCTAAAACGGACGAAAGCAATTGACCGAAGGACTCCTCGCATCTCTAGGTGGTAGTTTCTCCATATGGGATTGGGGCGTGGTCATCGCCTACTTCGCTGTGACGACCTACATCGGTCACAGACTCGCCGGCAAGCAAGCCACGATGCGCGACTTCTTTCTCGGCGGTCGCAAGCTACCATGGTATGCGGTCAGCGGTTCGATCATCGCCACCGAAATCAGCGCCGTCACATTCATCGGCGTACCAGCCGGTGTATACCTCGCGGGCGGCAACTTCACCTACCTGCAATTGGGTGTCTTCGGAACATTCTTCGCGCGAATCATTGTGGGATTCGTCCTCGTGCCAGCGTACTACCGACGCGAAATCTACAGTCCGTACGACTACATGGGCAACAAACTCGGGAATGTCGCCCGTTCCGCAAGCACAGTTCTATTTAGCATCGGCGGCGTGTTGGCCCAATCGGCAAGGGTCTACCTAACCGCACTCATTCTCCAAGTCGTCATGAGCGACGAATTAGAATGGCTCGCCAGCGCAACCGGCGTGTCGTCTTTGGCGTGGGCCGTTGTGATGATCGGTACAATCGCAGTCGTCTGGACGTTGATGGGAGGCATCTCCACCGTCATCTGGACCGACTTGATGCTGTTTCTCGTCTTCGTCATTGGAGCGATCTCCGCATTCATCACCATCTGCTACAACCTCGACGGCGGCTGGAATGAGTTCGTCGAAGTCGGAAAGGAAGCCGGTAAATTCCAATTCTGGGATTTCAGCACCGCCTTCACCAAACCCTACACCATCTGGGCAGCCATCATTGCTAGCACATGGGGAAGCTTGGGCATTTACGGAACCGATCAACTCATCGCCCAGCGCATGTTCTGCTGCAAGTCTGAGAAAGCTGCTCGATGGGCCATCATCACCAGCACTGCCAGCCAATTCGTCACGCTCACAGTCCTAATGGTTGGCGCCGGACTCTACGCCTACTACCGCGCTAATCCGCTCCAAGGCGGCGCCCTCGAACTCTATCAACAAAACTCCGACAACATCTTCCCCATCTTCATCATCACGACGCTGCCCGTCGGTATGAAGGGGCTGATCATCGCGGGGATCTTTGCAGCCGCCATCAGCAGCCTCGACTCCATCATGGCCGCCTTCAGTCAAACCCTGATGTCCGCGTTTTATCTTCCGATGCGGCAACGCAAACTCGCCGAACAGCAAGCCGGAACATTCAACCACGGCATCGATGAAGAACACGAAGAGGCTCGCAACGTCCGCGTTTCCAGAATCATGATCTTCTGTTCAGCGATTCTCCTCTGTGCGATGGCCTTCGTCGTGGATTACGTGCGTCAGTACTACGATGGAATCCTGAACCTCGCCCTGGCGCTCGCGAGCTACGCAAGTGGCGGACTGTTCGCTGGATTCGCCCTCGCGTTCCTCCCGATCAAAATCGACGGACGCGGTTTCGCATGGTCGTCCATCCTAAGCGTCTTTACCGTATTCGCCCTCGTCTGGCATCAACCGTGGGCACAGAAAGTCTGCATGACCGCCGCTGGAATCATGCTCGCCAATTGGTTTTTGCAGTTCGTTGTCAACAAATCTGAACGCCGAACGAGACAACGAATACTTCCGTCGTTCGTGCAGACGATCATATTGATGGCTGGCTTGGCGATGATGATTTCAGTCTGCGTCTATGGCCACTTTGGTGCCAAACAAAATAACAGTGAAGAAATATTCACCATCCTTGCCGGGCCGTGGTATTCGCCCCTCGAATCTTTCTTCGCACTCGAATCCGAATTGAAAAACTCTGAAATCATATTCACCGTACTCGCCTGGCCGTGGTACTCACCCATCGGCAGCATCGTCGCCTTCGTCTGGGGATACCTGCTCGCCAATCGAAAAAACGAAGCCTCATCGTGACAGCGACTCACGCAATACAAAACCGTCAGCCGATTAAACCAAACGGATAACCCAACCACGTTTCAGAAGAACAAACCATGACCCACAAACACGCCAACCAACTTCGCACCGTCGCACTGACCCTGATCGCAACCGTCACACTGGTCATGACCAGCGGTTGCGCTTGGTTCAAAAAAGACACGATCCAACCGAAACCCTCAAAGCCTTCAATGAAGGAACCGATACGCGCCATCTGGGTCACCCGCTACGACTACAAAACCGCCGACGACGTGCGCCGCATCATCGACAACTGCGCCCGCGGCGGTTTCAACACGGTACTCTTCCAGGTGCGCGGTAACGGAACCGTCTCGTACCCATCCAAACTCGAACCCTGGGCCGAACAGTTCAACTACGAGTCGCCCGGTTACGACCCGCTCGCACTCGCCATCGAGGAAGCCCACAAACGCGGCCTAATGCTGCAAGCCTGGGTTAACGTCATGCCCGCATGGAAAGGCCCCGACCAACCCGGCATTCGTAACCAGCTATACTTCAAACATCCCGATTGGTTCTGGTATGACCAAAGCGGCACCCGGCAACCGCTCAACCACACTGTCGGCGGTAAATCGCGCGGCTGGTATGTAAGCCTCAACCCATGCCTGCCCGAAGTCCGCGAATACCTCGTCGCCGTCTTCCACGACCTCGTCGCCCGTTACGACATCGACGGGCTGCACATGGACTACATTCGCTTCCCCAACGAATCGGTTGTCCCAGGCGAGAAGATCCCCGACTATCCGCGCGATGCACGCACGCTCGCCCTATATCACAAAACCACCGGCATGAACCCAGATCAAGACCCGGCTGCGTGGAAACAATGGCGCACCAATCAGGTCAACCAACTCGTCGCCGACGTCTATCGAATGGTGCAAGACACGCGCCCCAGCGCAGTGCTAAGCGCAGCCGTCGGCTCCGTTCCCGCGAGAGGCCTCACTCATCATCAAGACGGTCTGCGCTGGATGACCGACGGGATCATCGATCAGGTCTATCTGATGAACTACACCGACAGCGTTCCGAAATTCGCCCAGCGCTTCGCACCATGGATGAATAGCGAAAGCGACACTGCAGTCGTTCCCGGACTGGGTATTCGCCAGCAACTCGAGGCCAAGCACGGTGCCGACATTGCCGTCGCCCAGATCGACGTCGCCGTCAACTCCGTCAAACACTTCGCGGTCTTCGCATACTCAGGCATTTTCGATTCAAACAACAACGTACTGACCAGGCAATCCGACCCAGAACATCAAAAACGCGTCATCCGGCAGGAAACGATTCTCCCCAAAATCCGATCCCTCGCCCGAAAGCGCTAACCTCACGTCTCGTAGGGTCCGCTGTGCGGACCAATTTCAAAATTGATGGCCCACACCCCAGACCCGACAAGGCTGTTTTCCCCGATAAATCACCCGAAACAGGGGGCCTTTCCCACTTGCCTCGCCCTCCGTACTATCCGACATATCAAATGGGTTCAGACCGAAATGGACGCACGCCGACCAAGAATCCCGATTCGACCGGACGGCTGGGGAAGCATACATTTCCCCGGAGAATGACCACGATGCATAAACCAAGTAGCCAACTCTTTCGCGCCACATTCGCCATCATCGGCGCATGCGCGTTGGCTGGCTGCGAATTCGCAACCGACTCCAAGAGCGACTCCGGTTCGCGCACCGCACCAATCACTGTTCACATTCAACCAAGCCACAATCTGGAACTGCCCCACGTCGGAAGCGTCCGCGCCTATCGCCCCACTTGTCTGGCCAGCTTGCGAACCGAAGATGGCGACCGTATCCCCGATGCGCTATCGCCCAGCGCCGTAATGTTCGAACTGAACATAACCACCACACAGTTCGATCAACTTAATGCCGAACTGACCGACCGCGATCAAGGCACAACATCCGCGTTGATCCAACTGAAAGATGCTCCAAACGAAAACTCAAGCGCAAGTTGCCAAGACACGAACCTGTCAACCGAAGCCACCAGCCTCCTCGCCGACAATCACGCCGTGTTCTGGGTCGACCCACAAGAAACATCTGCAAGCCCCAACAAACGAAACGTCGTTGTCGCGATCCCTGCAACCATGCTCTCCGCTTCAACGTCTCTGGAATTCTTCGCAGACGAAACATCCACGAGCGATTCGCTGGGCGGCGACCGCATCGAATTGGTTCAGGACTTTTTCTACCTCACCGTGCTCGGTGATTCCGTGATGTGGGGCAATGGCCTGCTCGAAGGCGACAAGTTATCATCCCTCGTCGCCAATGCCATCGAGTCAGCCACCCGTCGCAAGGTCATCCGATCAGTCTACGCCATGTCCGGCGCAACCCTATCCCGCACGCCCATCGACGAAGAATGCACGTTCCAATGCAGCGGCGAAGTTCCCACCGCCTATCGATCCATCAATTTTCAAATCGACACCGTCATCATGCTGGAAAAATCCGACCTGATTCTGATGGACGGCTGCATCAACGATGTTGACATCGGCAAAATTCTCAACACCGAATCCACACCCGAAGGAATCATCGAAGCAACCGAATTCTTCTGCAATGACATCATGCGCGAAACGCTCATTCGCCTTGACAGCATTGCCCCAAACGTACCGATCGTAGTCACCGGTTACTTTCCGTTCGTCAGTTCAAAGTCAGATTTCTCCAGCCTCTTCAATTGGGCACAAACGCAAGGCTTTGATGTTGGCAACGTTGACCTGCTCGCAGACATCGCAGCCACCTTCGCCAATCATTCGGAAGTCTTCTACGAAACATCTACCAGCGCGCTGCAGTCGGCGATCATCGCAGCCACCCAGCAGCGCACGAGCGCCAACGAAATCGTCCTCGTCGATCCCGGCATCGGACCGGAGCACGCCGTATTCACCGAAGACTCATGGGTGTGGGATTTGAAACTGGATCGCGAACTCGCCCGCCGCCTGGGCTTAGACATCGGCCTAGTCCCGGAAGACCCGCAACTGATATTCCGCTCAAGAGCCTGCTTCGAAGACGGCTCCCTATCAGACCCGTTCACCTGCATCTTCGCATCAGTAGGCCACCCCAACGTAAAAGGAGCAAAAGCCTACGCAGAAGCCATCCTCAAAGCACTAAGAGAAACCGGCCAACTACTCCAGTAGGCCCGCTGACCGTCCTATCGTCATTCCCGCGCACGCGGGAATCCAGAAGCACGAGCGGGTGCCCCGCCCTTCCAGGGTGGGGGACTGACAAAGCGCCCATCCGCCGAATAACGCTCAATGCACGTTACCGGTTCTGAAAAGCGCGCAAGTTTTGAAGAACACGTCAATCAAAGTATCATCTCAAATTCGCCAACGGTCCCCAAAAAACCAAGGAGCCAACCATGAGCATCGCCGCTTCAATCCTCCCCGAACTAGAACAAGAGATGGCCGGAACCCGCAAAGTCCTCGAACGCGTACCCGACGACAAACTCGATTGGAAAGTCCACGAAAAATCCAACACCATCGGCTGGGTGGCGTGTCATCTAGCCGAAATCCCCGGTTGGGTCGAAGGCACACTGACGCAAGACACTTGGGACATTCATCCCAAGGGCGGCGAACCACACCGCACCGCAGTCCTCAACAACCGCCAGGAAATCCTCGAAGAATTCGACAAGAACGTAGCCACCGCCAAGAAACTAATCGCCGCCGCACCAGACGAAGAGTTCGCAAAATCATGGAAGCTGCTCGCCCAAGGCGAAACACTAATCCAACTCCCCAAGCTAGCCGTCATAAGAACATGGGTCCTGAACCACTCGATCCACCACCGAGGCCACCTCTGCGTCTACTACCGCCTGAACGATATCCCAGTCCCAGCTCTATACGGCCCATCAGCCGACGAACAGCAGTGATTCACGGCGCTAGATGATGCGCTAAGAAGTTAGTTCTCAATCAGATGAAAATGTTTGGACCAAAGAGCACGTAAATTGTTAGGAGTGGATGGGCCTTGCTGCGCTTTTCATCGATAACCGAAATGTCTGCTTCAAACCCGGTCTCTCTGAATCTTGAATTCCATGCATAGATTTCTTGGGAGAAAAAGTCAGAGGCGAAAAATGCCGCTGCTCTTTGCGGCTCACGCGATTCACAGTTCATTCGAAATGTGAGCGACTTGACGGACTTCAGAATAATTCCGAAGCCCTGCGTGTCAGACTTCTTCCACTCCGGATTCTTGCGATTCACTGGAGAAAAATAGTCCAATTCATTCTTCGGATCGTACTGCCTTAAGATCAGAATAGGCGATTCTATGTCCAAGCCAGCCGCCGCTTTCGCCCATTTTGCAGGCAACTCAGCTGCATCGCTCCCCAGATGATTGAGGATATGCTTGGTTTCGTCCACACTCTCGGTAACAACGACACATCGATCATTATAGAACGCAAAGTAAAGCTCTTCATCAATCGCTACATATTCACCGGCATTCAATCCTCGCTCACGTTCAATTGACTGAAAGACGGGAACATTTTCCACTTTGAAGGATTCCGACACATTTTTGATGTTCTCATTCTTCTTCAGTCTATCAATCAATGGCTTAAGAGACTTCTCTATATAGAGGACCATTCTGCCATTGTAATTCCCAACACCTATTCCTGATGAATCCCGAGTTATCGGCGTGAACTCAGATCCACCAGCAACTCGAACGAGTAGATTTGCCTTCATCGCGGAATCAAGGATTTCATTGAACAATTCGCTGGCTTCAGGGTCATTTGATCCGTGATCAATGCTGCGACGAATATCGTCCTTCAGAATCGAATCATCTGACACCAATTCCTCATATCGCATGACCAAGACACTTTGCGTCTCGGGTGGCATAGCGCTTACAAATTGCATGTTGGTGGGAACGCCCGCAACTATTACGCTTGGTGTTGTACAAATCCAAATCGAAACCAGCACACACCATGGTACCGACGAATTGTTTGTAGATGATTTCATTTTAACACCTGTTCATCCTAACCATTGCACAAGCTCCAATCTATTTGAATGCTAATGTTCTAGGCGATGCAACAAGAAAACTAGTGCAAAACGTAAAAACGAAAAGAGGCAGCGTCCGGGCTCTCTCGCGCCGGACCCTGCCACTTTCGTCCCAGGCTTGGGATTCATCTGTTGGTGCGTTTTGCCAGTCCATGTGAAGACTGGCCGCTCTCTCTCATGTGCTCTCTCTGCAACTGGAAGCTGGTGCGGGTCTCTCAGGTCCGTACCAAATCCTTTGATGTCGACGCGGGTCTCTCACCTCCGCATCAACCTTTGAAAACAAGCGCGGGTCTCTCAGGTCCGCATCCATTTTCAAAATGCCGTACAGCTCTCTCAATTCCGTACAGCGCTCTCTTTCGCAACCCGATGCCGAAATAAATTTCAGCGGGTCGCCCCTCGACAGAAGGAGGTAGTTTCCGTCGAGGCTCCTCTCTCCCGATGTGCCGAATGACCGAAGCAGGTCAAGTCATCGGCGCACACCAACAGATATAGCGATCACAGGCAGTCATTCTGACAAGCAGAACAGAACCTGAAATGCACAACACAGTGCCTACAACTCAGCGCACTTACTAGGGCGTACTTTTTGGAACGCTCTCTCTAACTTATCCGTAGCCCGCTGGTTCAATCAGATTCCGCTCGATCAATCGGCAACAAAGTACATTTGCATATCGACACAAACTGTGCCAGAGATGCAAACCACGTCAACGAACACCAAGCCTCACTAAAAAGACCAGACGGACGTCTGCCAATTCTCAAGTTACTGACGCTATAAGGTACTTCCAACGGATACGGCATTTGGCGGGGATTTGCTCTCTCTCCGCCACAACAACCATACTATACATCACAGAATCGGGGAAAGCAACACTTCATTGGCGATAAAACCCCTATTCTTGATGCTGGAAACATCCTTTCACTACAGAATTTGCCCTAATTGCCGATACGACAAACCCTTGTGATTACCGGCCCAACCTCCGAATGAAAACGTTTTTTCTTTGGACATATTCTTGACAATCAACCCCATTTTTGTACCCTGTGCTACGTTTCGTATCGTTATGAACTACCCGTGGCATTGGGAATATCCCGTAACATGCCCTAATGATAACCTTCGAACCGCCACAAGACCAATCTCTGGATTGATGCACGCCATGATTCAAATACCGATCCAACAATACCGGGCCAAACCGTTTATCGCTCGCTTGTGCACACTTGCGATCCTTGTTTGCCACACAGATTTGTGCCACACTATGGCACTTGCGCAAGACGCTGAACAACGGCAAGATGAGACGACGTTTGAATTGAACCCGGAATCCGACGAACCGGCCGGCGACGCCACTGATTATGAACAGCAAGATCAACCGGAACTACGCTGGTTCGGACTTTACAAAGCCCCCATCGACGACAACCTCGTCACCGATCGGCCCGACTTTACCGAAAGCACCGAAGCCATCCCCGTAGGCCGCTTCCAACTTGAAATGGGCTATACCTTCACCTATGACCGCGAAGACGACGTCCGCACCCGCGACCACACCGCCCCCGAACTCCTACTCCGCATGGGCGTCGTGGATAACTTCGAGCTGCGTTTCGCATGGGCGGGTTACTCCTACACCGAAACGCGCGACACCGCCCGCAACTCAGCTGGCAGGCGCGTCAGCGACGAAGTCTGGGATCAGGGCGCCAACGACTTCGAACTCGGCTTCAAACTAAAGATCGCCGAACAGGATGGCCTCCGTCCAAATCTCGCAATACTCGGCGCGATGTCATTCCCCACTGGCAGCAACAACATTTCACCAGGCGACGTAGAACCACTGCTCGGCCTGCTCTGGGCGTACGATCTCTCGGATGATGTCGGACTCGCCGGCCAATTCCTCGTGGGCACACCAGTCGAAGACGGCCGCCGATATGTGCAATCGGCTGCATCACTCAGCCTCGGCGTCTCCCTCACGGAGCGTCTAGGCACCTACGTCGAATACTTCGGGATCTATCACAACACCCGTGAAAGCGACTGCGCCCACACTGTCAACAGCGGGTTCACTTATCTGATCAACAACAACCTGCAATTCGACATCCGCGCCGGCGTCGGTCTCAACGAGGAAGCCGACGATTTCTTCGCAGGCGCAGGTTTGTCCTGGCGCTTTTGATCGCAATCGGTAGCACGAACAACTACTTTGGATTAACCTAGAACCACACAAACGCGAGTCAAGTGCAACGGAGCCAACCAACCATGAAGCCACTCAAACGAATCGCACTCTGGACCACGTCAATCTTCTCATGCACTTTCATGTGCGGTTGCGATCTTGCCGACGCAGCCTCCGATGGCGTCTTCACAGGCGTGTCCGAACTGGTCAGCCGCATCATCCTTGCGATCTTCACCGGCCAACCCATCGCCTGACGCCGGATCAACTGCCGACGCCGTCCAATCGCAGTGAACGCAATCACAATAACGTGTGCCAATGGGTGCTCGCCACCCAGTGTTCTATGCGATCAGCCTCATGAACCGAATAGCTCTGGTGACATGAAGCAACGCCCAAGCGCCCGCACGCGCAACCCATGATGCCCAAAGGCAACATTTGCCTTCCACACCGCAGCGATTCTTCCGATACACACAACGAATGCGATGTGTTCAAGCATCACGTCGCGTCAAATTGAACATCCATAAACCCCACGCGGCGGGCCGACGCGCCCATCGCCAAGGCGCGCGATCAACATGCCCAACGCTCCAAGCACAACCAAGCCGCCATCACAAAACGCCACAGCGCTAATCAGCGCGATGGAATCCATCGGCGATCTGCTACCCGTCGCAGTCAACCTCTGGGACGCTTCACAAAAACGCATCTATCAAAACCAGTTCGCCAGGAATCTCTTTGGCGATGGGGCAAGCCTCAAAGTCGAAATCGTAGGCACCAGCGATCAACCCGACTGGACCGAACAAATCCGAATCGTTTCGCAAAAATCAGAACCGCGCATTTTCGAATCCGTCCGCTGCATCTGCGCAGACTCACTGCCCCGTTCGCTCAACCTCTCGTTCCAACCGCTGCGCCTCGACAAAACCAGTCAACATGGCACCTTGCTATTAACCCAAGACGTAAGCCGCGAGCAGGATCTGGAAAACCAGGTCGCACATTCTGCCGGGTTAGCCGCCGTCGGCAGGCTCGCAGCCCGCGTCGCCCACGAACTCAACAACCCGCTCGATGGCAGCCTCCGCTACATCAACCTCGCCCGCCGCGCCATCGATGTCGGGCAAACCGAAAAAATCGACGAGTACCTCGGAAAATCGTCAGCTGGCATGAAGCGGATGGCTGAAATCATTTCCGACCTGCTCGAGTTCTCACGCGGCACACCCGACGCCCAAGACGACCGCAACGTCAACTGGATCGTCGAAGAATCAATCCACATGCTCCGCGAGCCAGCCGACACCAATGAAGTCATCATCGCAGCCTGCCTCAGCGACGAAGACCGCATGCCATCCGTCGGCGGAACGCGATTGCTACAAGTCTGCGGCAACATCATTCGCAACGCCATCGACGCCATGCCCGACGGTGGTCGCCTGACCATTACCAGCGGCATCGTCAACGACAACATCATCATCCGCTTCGAAGACACCGGAACCGGCTTGCCAGAAAACACCGACCAAATCTTCAAACCGTTCCACACAACCAAGAAAGTCGGCAAAGGCACCGGACTCGGCTTGGCGATCTGTCGCGAATACGTCGAACAACTCGGCGGAACGATATCAGCCGCCAACAACTCGAGCGGTGGCGCGACATTCATCGTCGAAATACCAATGCATTCGCCCGAAGCACCACAAGCAATAGCCAAAGAATTGAAACCCAAGAAGGACTCGCCGCAATGAAAGACCGCAAGCCCAAAATATTCGTCGTAGACGACGATCAGATCATCCTCGAATCGCTGCAGGAAATGCTGTCGCTGGAAGGATACGACGTTGGCGGCGCGACCGGTCTGTCCGATGCCCTCATCCGTCTCGAAAAGCAACCTGCCGACGTCGTCATCAGCGACATCAATCTTTCCGGCGGTGACGGGTTTGAACTGTTGCAAGTCGTTCGCAAACGCTGGCCCGAAACCGTCGTCATCATGATCACCGGCTATGGCACCATCGAAAGCGCCGTCGAAGCCATCAAGATGGGGGCATACGATTACCTCACCAAACCGATCATCGACGATGAACTCCGCCTCGTCGTCGAACGCGCCCTAAGCCAGCAATCGCTCATTCTCGAAAACAACGAGCTCAAACAGAAACTCGACATGCGCTTCGGTCTCGGCAACCTTGTCGGCCACGACTACCGCATGCAGAAAATCTACGACCTCATAGAAGCCGTCTCCGATTCCAAAGTCACCGTGCTCGTCCAAGGCGAATCCGGAACCGGAAAATCGCTCGTCGCCCGCATGATTCACCATCAAAGCCCGCGCCGCGACAAACCCTGCATCGAAGTCGCCTGCGGTGCAATCCCCGAATCACTGCTAGAAAGTGAACTGTTCGGCCACATTCGGGGAGCGTTTACCGGAGCGGTAGCAGACAAGGTCGGAAAATTCAAAGCCGCTGACGAAGGCACCCTCTTCCTCGACGAAGTCGCAACCGCATCGCCAGCCCTGCAAGTCAAATTGCTTCGGGCATTACAGTCCAAACAATTCGAAGCCGTCGGCAGCAATGAAACAGAAACGGTAGACGTGCGCCTGGTCCTCGCCACCAACAAAAACCTAGAAGAAGAAGTAGCCGCCGGCAATTTCCGCGAAGACCTGTTCTATCGCATCAACGTCGTCACCATCACCATGCCGACGTTGCAGGAACGCGTCGGCGACATCCCGCTGCTCGCAAACCACTTCCTCGACCACTTCTGCGAAGAGTCCAGCCGCACCATCACAGGATTCACCGAAGACGCTATCAGCGCCATGCAGCGCTACCCCTGGCCCGGAAACGTCCGCGAACTCGAAAACGCCGTCGAACGTGCCGTCGTTCTATCCAAAGGAAACGAAATCGACACCGACGACTTGCCCCCACGCATCATAGAGCAAGGTCAGCTAGCCCCAACCGACATCACGTTCCCAAACACGTCGCTAAAAAAAGCACTCGAAGGACCCGAGCGCACCGTCATAGAAGCCGCTCTGCGCGTCAACAACTGGAATCGTCAACAAACCGCAGAAATGCTCGACATCAACCGAACCACCCTATACAAAAAAATGCGCCGCTACGGCCTCTTAGACACACCTGTAGGTTCAAGATAAAAGTGCCAAATTGTGACACTGAGCGCAGATGCGGGTGCCCCACCCTTCCAGGGTGGGGGACTGACAAACAATTCGATCCTCGCCACCAATGCTCCGCCAAAAACAATCAATGCCGAAAATGCCGCGTCCCCGTCATCACCATTGTAATACCCGCGGCATCACACGCGGCGATGATATTGTCATCATTCTTCGACCCACCCGGCTGAATGATCGCGGTTACGCCCGACTCAACCAGAATATCCACGCCATCACTAAACGGAAAAAACGCATCCGACGCCGCACAAGCCCCAGCCAACTGCTCACCGTGCCCGTTATCGCGGGCCTGCCATGTGGCGATGCGGCAACTGATCACGCGGCTGGTTTGCCCCATCCCGCTACCGATCAGCATGTCGTCCTTACAAATCGTAATCGCGTTGCTCTTGGTATGTTTGCAGACGAGCCACGAAAGTCTCAAGTCATTCCACTCCGACTCGGTCGGTTGACGTTTCGTCGCAACTTGCCACTTGTCTTCATTAGGTCCCAAGTCATCCGCCGACTGGGCAAGGTAGCCACCCGAAATCTGCCGTACATTCGAAGCACTCGATGGTTCGCTGCCCAAACCACTCCCAAGCGAAATCAATCGCACCCGCTGTCCCCATGCCTTGGATTTTTGAATCAACGAAGTTGTTCCCTCCGCGAATTCCGGCGCGGCCCACACTTCAACGAAGAAACCCTTCATCCCCGCACTTCTTCCAAACCGTGAATACGTCTCCATCACGCAGTTCGCCGTCTCCGCCGTCACCGCAACATTCTGCGCCAGCACCCCACCAAAGGCAGCCGTCGGATCGGACAAATACGCTTTGCGATAAGCCTCTTCAAACGTATCCGCCACCCCAACCCCGCAAGCATTAGTATGCTTCACCAACACACAAACCGCCCGCCCAGCAAACGCCCGATCAAGTTCCGCGCATAGCTCAACCGCCGCACTCACATCGACATAGTTGTTGAACGACATTTCCCCCTGAACAACATCGGCACCAGCCACACCGCCTTTGGCATCACCATCGCCGACATACATCCCAGCCACCTGATGATGGTTCTCCCCATAGCGAAGTGTTCGCGATAACGCGCCCTCGATCGACAGGCGCTGCGGCAGCGCGTCATCAACCGCACCCTTACCACGAAGGTACGCATCAATCTGCGCGTCATACGCACTCGTTCGCCGAAACACATCCGCAGCGAATTCAGCCCGCCGCTCGTCAGCAATCTCACCATCATCGCGAAGCATCGCCAACACCACCTCATACAACTCCGGCTGACCGTAAAGCACGCAAGTGCTCTGATGATTCTTCGCTGCCGCCCGCAACATGCACGGACCACCGATGTCGATCATCTCGATCGCCTGCGCAAACGTACAACCCGGCTCGGCGATCGTTTTCTCAAAGGGATACAAATTCACCACCACGAGATCGATCGCGTCGATTTCGGCTTCTTTCAACTGGCGAACATGATCGGGATTGCGTCGATCGGCAAGAATCCCCGCATGGATGCGCGGGTGCAGCGTTTTCACGCGGCCATCGAGCATCTCGCCTGCACCGGTCACCGCTTCAACAAGCGTCACCGTCACACCCGAATCAGCAAGCAGCTTCGCCGTGCCGCCTGTCGAAATGATCTCAACGCCAAATTCATCCGCCAAAGCGCGGGCGAATTCAACGATGCCGGTTTTGTCAAAGACGCTGATCAGCGCCCGTTTGATGGGTGTCGTGGCCATGCCGGTAGACTACCGGCGAAGAGTCGGCTTACAAGGCGCGCAAAAAAGGAGCGCCCCGTAAATCACGAAGCGCTCCTGATTGGGTTATTCATAATAGCCAATGGCTACTTGTTGCAGTTGGTTCCGCCGGTCGATCCTGGAGGGCAGTCCTCACAGGGAACTTCCCAATATTGAAATTCGCCGGTACTCGGTGGTGGCGAAGTCGCCACTGTGGGCGGTGAAGACGGCTGGCGCGGCGCAGCTTGCACCTGCGTCTGCATAATCGGTTCGGGTGCAGACCCGGGAAGCGGCAGCACGCAGCGGAAACCGACGTCGATCTGATGCACATCTGGCCGGGCACCACGACGACTCGTCACCTGACACCCATTCAAGCTTCGCGTATACGACCCACCACGCATTGATCGTTGATCGCCATGTAGCGGACCGACCGGGTTCACTTCAACCCCATCATCCACATCCATCTGCCCACCGGGATATTCATGCGGTTCATAAGGGTACGGATCGACCCACGGAAAATTCCGCGAACGAAGGGCGAAGTTCGGATCGTAATTATCGATGCACCATTCCCAAACGTTTCCGGCCATGTTGTAACAACCATACGGGCTGACGCCTCCGCCGTACTCCATCACCGATGCGACGTACGAATGTCCATCGTTGAAGCCCTGCTCAGCCGTGTTGCAAAGTTTTTCTGCACCGCCAGAATTTTCACCCCAGGGGAACGTGCGACTGTCGCGCTTACCGCGGGCAGCTAACTCCCACTGCGCCTCGGTCGGAAGCATCTTCTTCGACCACTCACTGTACAACCAACCTTCCCACCAAGAGACATTGCGGACAGGGTCGTCGTTGTTGTGGCCGGGCTCCCAATAGTCGAGATAGAAGTCGATGTCTTTGGGGTTCTGTCCGCGCCAAAGGTGATACTGATGGGCGATTTCCGGATAGAGCTTTTGCTTGGTCCAGCAACGGAACGGATAGTACTCGCTCGGATAAGTGTGGAACGCGTTACTTTCCATCCACGGACGATTCCATTTGCGACGCGACTGGGTTTCGCTGCGGCGATCCTTGCGGAATCGGTCGAATTGCGAGTTGGTCACTTCATGCACGTCGATGTAGAACGGATCGACGTAAACGCGGCGACGGTTTTCACCTTCACCCATGTCGAACTCACCACCATCGACATAGACCATCACCATGTTATCACGCTGCGAAACGATGAACCGTGGCCAGTTGTCGGGATAATGGTGTGCGTTACTCGGATCGAGCCCGGTCAGCGGTACAAATTCGTCGGGCAACAGAGAAGCGTTCCCGTGAGTACGAATCGCTCGATCGCCCAACTGCGTGTTGTTCCAACTGCAACCGGTGATCGCCACGCAAACTGCAACCGCAATCATCGAACGAACAATACGTCCATTATTCCTGCCGTACATCGCCAAGCCGGATGACTTCTGTTTCGTCGGCTCCATGGTGCTGACCTCCTATCAAACACCGCTAGCGCGGCGGATTATCAAATGTTGAAATCACCTTCCACAAACGCCATCCAAGTCGTCACGCCTAAACAGGCGAACGCAGACGGCCCGCCGACTACTTGGCCTCTTCGGATTCTTCGCTGAACGAAACCATCTCGCGGCGCGGGTCGTCCCAATGCATATGTCGGCCACCCACCCGCATCACCACCACCACTTCGCCAAGTGCTGGCAAAACGATGTCGCCCGTGCGGTATTCGCCATACGGACCGGTTTCCTGCCCCATGTAAACGCGATCCCGCCCGACCTGATTCTTGGTGTCGTGATATTCCCACTGTGATTCCGGCGTCGCGAGGACCATCGTACCGCGGCGGTTGACAATCTTCATCGAATCAAGAAGTCGTGTGCGGATGCGCTTCTCGTTCTGCAAGTCTTCAATCTGCTGACGGATCAGATAACGCTGATTCTCCAACCCCTGGCGCTTGGCCTCGATCTTGATGAACCGGCTGCTCCGCCCCGTCGCATCCTGATGGGCTGCGTATGGATCAATCGTCGGATCGGCATAAAGCGACTCACGTCGATAACTTTCAAAACGCGAATCAACCAACTCCAGTTGCGTGTTCAGCACCGTTTCCGAAGACCGAAGCTTGTCGATATGAAAGTCAATCTCACGAACCGATTCCCAGGCGTGCTGCAGGTCGGCGACAAAGAATACCTTCGTGATCAGATCGCCTTGCTTAAGATGCTCGATCTCAATCTCTTCCAAGCCAGCCCCCGAGGGACCACGCACGGGGAAGTATTGCTCCGGATCATTCTGGTAATACCGACTCGGCAGGACGATCGGCACAAACGTCTGACGCACAAACTTGCAGGCTTCTTCCGAACGCGGTTTATGCGTTTCGAGTTCGCCGTAAATGCTCACACCCGGGAACCCTTCAGCCGTCGTGTACTTGAAGTTGAATGTGCGACCGCTCTTGAGATTGAAGACCGCAAACTCTTCCGGCGCGTGTTCCAACCGATGGTCGGAACCATAAGCAGCCACCTGATGTCGCGGTGTCTCAAAGTATTTTTGAACAGCCACCGTCGCGCCGGGCGGAGCATAGAACTGAACCTGAACCTTACTCGGATCAGACCAACCGGTTTCAACCGCGTGCTGCGAACATCCCGATGCCAGCAACCCAGTCGCAAGAATTCCGAAAGCCAAGATGTGATGTGACGGGGTCAGAAATCGCCGGCTGACTTGTCCCGAAACAACGCCGAGTGGTGCATTGGTGTGGCGGGCAGCATCGCTCACGGCTGGTCCTCCCTTTTGAATTAGACAAACCGCCACCGGGGGCACCCCGGCCGGACGGCATCAACAGTTCGTAATCTTCGCGCACGCATCACCCGCATTCACTTCGCGAATGTGCCCGCATGGATTTGCTTTCAATGCAAAAACCGACCGAAAACCGGCCTTGAAAGCGCCTGGAATTGAGTTGATCGTACTTCCGGGCGCGGGCGTGTCAAGCCAGATTCTCACAGGCTGACCGCTTCAGCAGACCGTTCAAAGCGTGTATGGCAAGCGCCAAGTCAGACTACAAACCGGACGGCGAATTCGAGCCGGTCGGAGGCCATGAGCCAAGTCGACAATCTCGCTTTACAAGCCCAGCGATCTTGAAACCCAATCCTACCTATTTTGAAACGTTCGAAGAACGTGAGAAGATGCGCGCAAAGAATTGGCGTAGAGATATCAGGCAATAGATATTGCGAAAGATTAGAAAGCCGCGCGAAACCTGCGGTGGCCTGACCCTATTCCTCGCCCTTCGCCCCTTGGCCTGCGAGCGGTGGAATGTCAGTCGTGCTTCGTAGCGGATCATCCCAGTCAATGACTTCACTGCGTTTGGGTGAGCGCGGTTGCAACTCCGCTTCAGCGTCTGCTCCGGCATCTACTTCAGGCTGATGGTGCAATTCGCGCTTGGCGAGCGCCACAACTTCTGGCGTCAGGTAAGGATGCCCTTTGGGCTTCGCGCAAAACACGGTGCCAAGACGTGACACTATGTAAAGCGTCTCATCCTGGGTGTTCAAAACTGCCCTCGTGTGTGATGGAAGCGTCACAGTCTCCAAAACCTCACCAGTATCCGCCGCAACCTGTTGCAACTGCGTACCCGCACTGACGATGACCCGATCGCCGCTGCGGCTGGCCACGTTCCGCGCAGCAGAGGCGCTCCACAACACCTTTCCGGTTTCAGCATCGATGGCGGAAACACCCTGCGTATCGCAATATTGAAACACCATGTTGCCGATCACCACCGGTCCATGATGCAGCGGTTCCGGAAAACGAACCCGCCAACGCGGCACACCCGACACCATATCCAATCGATAAAGCGATCGATCGGTGCTGGAGACATAAACACTCTCGGCATCGACAGCGATCTCACCTTCTATCGCCCCATCCACCTGAAAATCCCAATTCAGAATCTTCTGATTCGCAGTACAGTTAAAGACCGAGCCGCTTTGAGACGCAAATACAAGGTCTTCGCCACCATTGACCAAGTGCGGCGTCGCTCCAACAGGACCGCCAGCCATCGCCTTCCAACTGAAAATCGCTTCAACGGTTCTGGGGTCGTTCCACACCATCGAGTAAAGGTGACCATCGCTACTGCCAAAAAACAATGAGCTCCCCAGCCCCACGACAGCCGTCCCAACCGATGCGCCCAGCGTCAGGTCTTTAACCTCATCGCCAGAATATCGATCCAGAACAAACACCCGCGGTGTGGTTGCGATCATCACCAAAGCTGCGCCACCAGCCGACGCAAAGTGCTGTGGTTCAAACACATGATAGACGCTCTCGGTGACGTTGCGCGACCAACGCGTCAAACCGATGTCCGCGTGCAGTGCAAAGACATCGCCTTTTTCCGAAACGACATACAAACTGTCGTCAATCCGGTAGGCGTCGCGCACAAAACCGCCCCGATCCATTTCCAGATCGAGGCTCCAATACTTAAAGTATCCCAACGCATTAAGTTCTGACGGACTCAGTGGCGCTTCTGCGGCCATACAAGGCACCACGCCAATCAAAAGCAAGCCGCCAACCACCAACAAAGAACCCAACGATAACAAACGATGTCTCATCGATGACAACTCCAGGTCTCAAGTCACGAATCGATCTCAAATCACAGACCGAAGGGAAGCATTGTAACCGCCCATGCCGCACAAGGCATCTCTTGTTTCGCCGCCTAAAGCATCGCTCCAAATCCTAAAGCCGCAAAATGAAACTAACCCGTGAATTTGATGGCGGACTGGGCAGACTTGCATCGCTTGAAGAATTCAAGCACCTCAACCGCCGGCTTCTTGTCGAACTCGTCAGCAATACCAACCGCCTGCGTCTGCGCCTGAATGGCACTATCGACCAAACCGAGTTGATAGAACGTCTGAGCGACAAGCTGCAGGCTGGTAATGTTTTTCGATCCGCTGGCCAGCGACGAATTCGCCGCCTCGATCGCAAGTTCCGGCTGACGGTCCGTGACCTCAGGCATCGCCAACATCAACGACGACAACACCGCCATCGTTTCGGCATTTTCGCCATACTTCCCGATCATCTGCTTGACCCAGGCTTTGAGTTCGTCAACCGAGCGCTTCTCTTCCATCAATATGTAGACATTGAAACGCATCGCATCGAAATTACCGGGATCAATTTCAAGCATCTTCTCGGTCAATTCCAAACAACGGTCCCACTCGCCACGTTGCACGGCGAAATTGAAGTCATTCAAAATGGGAGCAAGCTTCTCCTGCTTTGCCGCCTCAGCCTCGGCGCGCTTCGGATCAAACTTATCCATCAACAAATCTTTGATCGTCGATTCCATCATCGGTTCGAGCGGATGACCGAACCACGCAATTTTGCCGTCCTTGCCAATCACCACAGCATGCGGAATACCCATCGCGCCCGTTCCCTGCACATAAGCCAGGTCCGTCTTCATCGTGCTGTCAAAAGCAACCGGATAGTCCATTCGATCGCCCTGCTTGGCGACGAACGCCTGCACCGAACTGAGTTGCTGACCCTGTCCGGAATCCGTCATTCCCACAAAGATCAAACCTTTGTCCTTGTAGCGATTGTGCAGTTCCGTGTTCGAAGGAATCATCTGAATGCAAGGCGCGCACCAAGTGGCCCAGAACTCAAGAACGGTGACTTTGCCTTTACCATCCTTCAAAATGTCCATCGGTTTGCCTTTGACCCAATCGGTCACCGTTACCGGTGGAGCGACGTCACCAACTTTCAATTGGGCCTGCGCCGCAGTCGCAATAAAACCAATGGCCAACACAAACGTCAAAACCGATTTTTGAAAATGTCGCATCATTATTCCTGTTCTTGAATTCAAATTACCCATTCCCCTCCCCATCCAACAATTCTCGCTCGCAAGACTACGCGTGTCCATACCCGCACACTTCTCATTTATAGACACACCAACCACCAACTTGGTTGTCAGAACTTGTCCAGCCGTCACAACCGTTTCGACTCGTACCCCTACGATTTAAGCGTCAGCAGTCGTCGACACGCTTCATTCAGATCGTCCCAGCGCTTCGCAAAACAAAACCGCAACTGCGACTCGCCGTCTTCAGGTTTGGCATGAAACGGTGCCCCCGGAACCGTCGCAACACCCACAGATTCCAGTATTTCCTCTGCCGCCTTCAACGAATTCGCAAACCGCTGACGTCCAAAGTCGGCCATCATATAAAATGCGCCCTGAGGCACATAGGGTGTCATCCCAACGTCGTCCAACGTGCGGGCCAACAGATCGCGCTTTTCTCGATATTCCTTGCGCAACTCAGCGTAGTAACGATCTGGTAACTGTAGCCCTGCAAGCACACCATACTGCAGCGGCGTCGGTGCGCAGATGTAAAACAGATCGTTCACCACCAACATCTTCTCGACAATATCGACCGGACCCACCGCATACCCGACCCGCCAACCGGTCACCGCATAAGCCTTCGACGCACCGCTTAATGTGATCGTCCGATTGTCTGCGTCAGGCAGCGTCGCAACGCTGACATGATCCGCATCAAACGTAATGTATTCGTAAATCTCATCGGAAACGATCAGCGTATCATGCGCCTTCGCCAGCGCCGCAATCTCCGCAAGTTCATCGCGCGAAAAAACCTTGCCCGTCGGATTGGACGGCGTATTGATCACCACCATCTTCGTCTTGTCACCAAACGCATCACGAAGCGCCGCTGAATCGTAAGACCAATCCGGTGGATGGGTGGCGACGAACCGCACCTTCACATCCAACAGCGCAAGCGTGTCCGTGTAATAACTGTAAAACGGCGAGAACACGACCACTTCATCACCCGGGTTCAGCGTCGCCATCGCCACACATGCAAACGCGCCCGCCGCCCCAACCGTCACCGCAATCTCGCTTTGCGGATCGGCATGGATACCGTTAAAGGATTGCATCTTCTTGGCGATCGCTTCGCGCAGTTCAACAATCCCTGCAAGATTCGAATAAGCAGCCCGCCCATCATCGATCGCAGCTTTGACAGCCGCCAACACTTCCGGCGGAGGATCGACATCGCAGACGCCCTGTGAAAGATTCACGCCGCCAATTTCCGCACAGCGCGCGCTGATCCGCCGAAGCGCAGTCTGATGCACATTGCCGACACGGTCAGCCAACCGACTTCGCCCCGCCCCGACAACCGAATTTGAAACCTCAGAATGACTCATGCAATCTCAATCAAATCGAACCCTACGACGTCGCCACAAACCCCGAAATCCAAAGGACAGCCAATAGCAGCAACAAGCCCTGCAGCAAAAATTCCATTACCATCTCCTTCGTCTCAAGGTTTTGCGTGTAACCCAACCGATCAAATACAAATGAATTGTAACGCAGATATACCCAAAGTACGATGGATGCAGGGCTTCAGGGCGGTGGATCATAAAATTGCCGGAGAAACGATGATGCATTGTTCGGACGCGCCCGCCCATACCCCAATCAGTCCAACCCTGTTCAGACCACCAATGCTTAGGCTACTCATCCTGACGTTGATCTCCGCGGTTTTCGCTGGCGGCTGCAGCACCCAACACAGCATCCTCGCCACCCCGCCCGGGATGGCACCGAAAACCACGCACAAACCGCATCCACCGAAAGAACCACCGCCACCAACCCCGCGTCGCAACCCACCAAGAGACTGTCGCGATTTCGGCGAACCCGCTGGCCCATACCAACTCGCGATGTTTCGACTCATCAATGACTATCGAAATAGAAAAGGGCTGACGCGTTTACGCTACTCACGCACCTTGGAACTAGCAGCCAACCGCTACGCCAAAAAAATGCACCGCGAAGATTTCTTCAGCCACAACGCCCCCGACGGAAGTGTACCCGGCGACCGAGCCGTCGATGCCGGTTATTGCGATCCGATCGTCGGCGAGAACATCGCCTATGGCATGAACAAGATGGGGTCAGCCGCCGAGGCCATGATGAGTTTCATGGACAGCCCGCATCACGACGAGAACATGCGCCTCAAACGTTGGCGCTACGCAGGCATCGGCTTCTTCAAAGTCAACAGTCACCGAGGAACCGAATACTGGTGGGTGCAACTCTTCGGCATGGACGTTCCCAAAAACGCCATCCTGCCCACTCGAAAAAAACCGGGCAGCAGAAAACGTACGCAAACACGATGATCAGGGTCCATCCGGCGCGTTCGTTCTTCGTCCTGCTGACGGCTGGGCAGATGTGCCAACCCCATTCGCGACCAACCCCATCACCGCATCACCCGCCAACGACTCCGTAGCCAACGTCGGAAACTCACGCCAGAGACGATTCGGCGCATCTTGGCGTGCAAGCAGACCCAGTCGAAACGCCCTTCGCTTCAACGGCAAATGCGCGATGTGCATCGCCCGTACCAAACGCTCATCGACCGGATGTTCGATCGGCTGACCCGCAAGATCACTCACCGTCGCAAGCGCCCGCGTTTCATCTGCAACATCAATCTCAATCGCACGGCTGGCATCTGCAACAAGTTCATCCAAACCCTTGTCAAAAATCGCCTTGAAACAGGACGGATTCACCTGATAAAGCGAGTGGGCCATCACCCCCAACAAGGCTTCGCGAACAAAGTACGATCCCAACGAATACCGATGCCGATGAAAAGCCACCGCATCGGACGCGTAATAAACGCACTGCTCATCACCGATCAACCGATGGGCGAACTCAACATCGTCGTAGAATACCGGCTGAAGCGCTTCGCTGAATGGCCCATCAATCCGCTCGATCAACGAACGCGCGACCGACAGATTCAAATTCCACGCATTGCGAAAGCCATAAGACTGTCCACGTTTCAAATCGCTATAGAAGAAAACCATCCGCGTCCGCGCGATCATCTCATCGAGGATCGTCTGATCCGGATAAATCGCCCACGGTGAGTACCCCAAGACAACCGACTGCCCGCTCGCCTGCGCATCGGCATGTCGCTGCACAAAGTCGGGCCAGGGTTCGATGTCATCATTGACGAACAGCAAGATGTCGCCCGAAGCAGCCGCAACCGCCGCATTCTTAGCCGCCGAAATCCCAACCCGCTTCAAGCGCAGGTAGCGCACGTCGGCGCTCCCACCACCGGGCAGTGTCAGCAAGTTCGCCGCGTCAGCTTGAGAATCGCCCGCGCCGTCTTCCGCGATGACAATTTCAAACGAAGCACCTTCAGCCAAACGCTGCTTCCCCAGAAACGCCAATAGCCTTTCCAGCGCCTCAGGGCGGTCACACGTCGGCACAATAACACTGATACGCGGTTTCAATATCGTTCATCTCACCACAAAAAACGCTGTTCCATCCGGCTATCAATACGCATCGGCGGACGGCTGCCATCCTGTCCAGCCGATATCCCAACGCGCCACAGATCCCCCAGGTCCAACCGGCTGGACCCGAGACGCAATTTCTGCCGATAAACCGGTTTCAACAAAAACGAAACCACGCGTGAATCGAGGCCGTCTTGCCAGCATCCGACTCCACCAACCAGCTTGCCAGCATCTTCCAAGCCGGCCACCACTTTCAGTTCCTTAAGAAGTCGCACGAACTTCTGGATAAACTGCCCCACGCACCCGACCTCGCAGCCCTCAGCGTCCACGCCCTCGCAACATTGGGTTACGGCGGACCAGCACGCGAACTCATCCAGCGGCGGGCGGACATCGGCGGACCGCTCGACCAGCGTAGCCAACTCGGCGACTCACTCCGAAAGCTACCCAACGGGCGCATTCCTTGGAACGATCAAAAAAAGACATTCGATCAAAACACCCAAACGTTTCTAGCGAGATACCCACAGCACCGCGAATCCATTGCGCAAGCGGAAGAAGAACTCAAGAGAATCCACCTGTTTAGAACCCAAACGGGCCGACTCCACATGTCGCGCCGCGAACCTGGTAAAATCCGCGAGTGGATCCGCGACCTTAGCATTGAACCCTATGAAATCGGCGTCAAACTTCCCGACATCGGCCCGATTCATGCTCCGGTTGTTGTAGGCGTCAGTCTCGGCTCACTGCTTCCCCGCGTGTTTGAACTAACGAAGGGCGCTTTTCTAACCTACAACCACCCCGTGTTCGTCATCGAGTTGAACCCGCTGCACTTCGCGGCTTGGATGCACTGTGCCGACCATACCGCCCTCTTTGAACTCGAGCACGTCGAATGGTTCGTGGGTGAAGACGCCATCGAAGATTTTAGCCAACACCTGCGCGACAATGATCAAATCGCACTGCCTCAGTTGGTGCTCAATCAATCCGACGACGTCAGCGCAACGGCTGCGATTCAATCGCAAGTGCTTGCCGTCGAAACGCACCGCCGAAACGTTCTCGATGATCTATGCCGTCGCCTCGAAGATTACTATCACGCGCCGACAAATTCCGACCATGCAGCCAAGCTCATGCCGCCAAGTCGCATCCTCGCATTCACCTCGCGCTACACGACGATGCTGCAATACTCCACCCGCGATGTGCTCGACGCCCTCGACCACATGGGCTTTGAATCGCAACTACTCATCGAACAGCAGGACCACCACTGCCTCACGCCGAACGAAATCTGCCAAACGATCGATGCGTTCAAACCGGACCTGCTTATCGTCCTCGATCACATGCGCTACGAGTATCCGTTTCTGCCAGCCAACCTGCCAATGCTCACCTGGATTCAAGACCCGCTGCCCGATCTGCTCTGCAAGGAAGCGGGCCAATCTGTGAAGACGCCGGACTTTGTATGCGGGTTGTTCCGCGATCGCTGCATCGAGCAGTTCGACTATCCCAAGAATCAATTCGAGTACGTCGATGTGCCCGTCTCCACCCGCATCTTCCACGACGGCGAACCGACCACCGCCCAACGCAACCGCTTCGAATGCGACATCTCATTCGTCAGCAACGCATCAACACCAATCGAACAGTTCCACGCCGAAGAGTCGGCCAAGAACGATTCGTCCGTTCAAGAATTCATGAACCGCTTGTTCGACGCCACCAAGTCGGCCATCGACGACGACGCATTTTGCCTGCGAAAAGCCATCAAGCTGACCACCCGCATCGCGCACGAAATGAACCTCGACATGGTCGAAGAGAACCTTCGCACGTTTGCCACTCACTACACCTATCGCGTTTTCGATTGGGGACGCCGCCAACGCACGCTCGAATGGGTTGCCGATTGGGCGACACGTACGAACCGCATATTCAAGATCTTCGGCCGCGGGTGGGAAGATCACCCGACGCTAAGCCATCACGCTGCCGGCATGATTGAACACGGCGACGAGCTGCGCGACATGTACCGCTCATCTGCGCTGAGCCTGCAACTCATCCCATCCGGGTTTCACCACCAACGATCATTCGAGATCATCGCCAGCGGTTCACTGCCCCTGACGCGATTCTGCGAAGGCGACTTCGGCGACTTACCCGCTTCCGAATTCAAAGCCATGCGCGATGCTGGAAAGTCGCCGGAAGTCATCCCGAACTTTCCAAACTTCCGCGAAATTGTCTTCACCTCACCCGAAGACTTTGAATCCCTGGCTGAGCAATTCCTAAGCAACGCCAAACGCCGAAAGACAATCCTCAAAGAATTGAGAGACTGCGTGCAAACAAGATTCACCTACGACGCCACCCTGAATAGAGTGCTAGACTCATTCCGCAATCATTTGAAAAACGAAGAGTAAGAAGGGTGCCCCGCCCTTCAGGGTGGGGGACTGACAAGCACAAGAAAGTGCCAAGTATTGACACTGCACTGTAGGGTGGGCCGTGCCCACCAATCCGTAAAACATTCAAACGGCGGTGGGCACGGCCCACGCTACAGCCAAAACCCAAGTGAATTGATTTCTGGAAATTACTTTCGGCGGGATGCGTCTGCTTTCGGTGCAGAACCCTTCAACCAATCCTGTAAATTCGACGCAAGAATAGACGGGTCCTGTGACGCAACAATGTGCTCAATCACCGAAGGCTTGATCTTCAGATTCTCGAGCGCCTTCGTCACCCGCTTCCAGAGCTGATCCGTCTTAGACTTCGTCTCAGCCAGGAACAAATCCGTCACCAATTCCTGCACCTTCGTCAGCATGATGTCGTCGCGATTCTCATAATACCGGTTGATGAGCTTTCGCTGATGATTTGAATAATCGGCCATTCCTCACAACCTTAAAAATGAGTCCGCAACATCGTCGACACCGAGCCGCCAAAAGTAAACCAGAAGCTAACCATCGAATCTTAGAGCAATCCTTCAGCGTTGTCGAAACGCAAACCCTTCCAAGAATCCCGAGCCTGTCCATAACCCGCGCGCACGCCGTCATTCCCGCGAAAGCGGGAATCCAGTCACCGCACGTTACGCAGCACCCTTCTAGACTCCCGCGTGCGCGGGAGTGACGACCCAGGCTCGGCAAACGTCCAAGACTCCACCGCTCGACCGACACTTAGCCAGCCTTTATCATCCAAACATGAAAACATCGCGACTGATGACATGGGCAGCCCTACTCTGCTGCGCGGTTGGGTTGGGCGGCTGCATGGAATTCCGCCTGCCCGACCCCGATGTGCATTACATCGCCTTCGGAAGTTCCACCACCGACGGACCCAGCAACCGCGACTATTGGGACATCCTTCGCGAACGCCTGGGCGAAGACCCCATCCGCTTCGCCAACGAAGGCAACGGCGGGGAAACCACCGAAGACGGCTTGCAACGTTTACAACAAATCATCGCCCTAGACACTTACCCCAACGCCACGACCCTTCTCCTCTGGCAAGGCGGGAACGACATCATCGACTTCATCGGCGAAACCGATTCACTGCTGATCTTTTCGCCCAACTCAGCCGACTACCCATTTGCTGGCCGCCTCACCGAACTGCTCGACGACACCCAAGCCAACCTCGAACAGCAAATCAGCGCCGCAACGGCAGAGGGCTGGGAGGTGTACGTCGCAACGTTTTTCCCCATCCGAGAACAAACCAATTCATGCGACCCGCTACCGCTGAACATCCTGCTAACTCCACAAGCGATCAATGCCAATGTCTACATAAGCCGCCTGAACGATCGCATCAGACTGGCGGCAGAGAACACGGGCGCAACGCTCGTAGACATCGAATCCCGCTCCGACGAAATAACAGCCAGCAACGAAAACTACTTCGATTGCAACCACCTAAGTGCAGCCGGCAACGCGATAGCAGCCGACGAGTTCCTAAAAGCATTCGAAATGAGCGCAGCACAAGAGAAGTTAGAACGATGAACCATGATTAATTCCGCGGAAGAATTCGTCCAGTTGCGCACGAGCGAGGATCCAGCTTGCTACGACCGGGCGACTAAGGAAGAAGCATCAACGGCGACGTGGCGAGATGTAATCGAGCTTTATCCAGAAATGCGGCGCTGGGTGGCCCACAATAAGAAGTTGCCGAACGAGATAATTGAGATTCTTGCTCGCGATTGCTCGCCAGATGTTCGAGGCGTAATTGCTCGAAAAAGAAAGACACCTCCGAGCCTTCTGCTGCAAATGGCAATGGACAAAGACGAAAACGTCAGACTCGCAGTAGCATGCAACCCCAAATCCTCGAAAGACGTACTGAATGTGCTTATTAGAGATAAGTGGGATGAGGTCAGAGTTGCTGCAGAGCGGCGACTGAAGGCGTAGTTGCGTAGGTCGGGTCATCGACCCGACAGTCGTTGACAGTGCTTGTCGGGTCGATGACCCGACCTACTTGCTGACTTCTTGTACGAAGCTCGTTGCGTACGATCCCGGCGGGAGGACAAACTGCAATTCTAGATATGCGCCGTTTTCGTCTTCGCCTTCCGAACATTTTGAATCTTCTACCGGTACGCGAATCGGGCGTCTTGCACCTTCGGGTCGGTCGCTTGCGCCGGAAAATCGTCCGTCCAAATTCATTCCGTTTTCTTTGAGGACGGCTTCCTCCAATTCACTTGCGTCTTGTTTGGGCTGGGTCATCTTCTTGCCGAACATTGGGCCGGATGGTGAAATTTCAAATTGATCGCTGCGCGATTGCTCGGCAGACGTGTCTTCGACCGCAAAGCATGCGCCGTTTCTGTGCAACCATGCGAGGTCACCTGGAATCAACTCGCCGAGTTTGTTGATACGGCTGGCGACCACGCGATTGAATAGCTCGCTTTGAAACGCCGACACATAGAGTTTGCGCATGGCGCGATCGATACTGCGCCACAGCATTGACCACTCGACCGGCCCGCGCTCTGCACGTTTGCACAGTGCCCGTTCGGTGCAATGTCCGGGCGGCCAGGATTTGAATGATTCGCTGTATTGTCCCTGCTCGAATAGCTCTCGTGCTTGTTTCGCACCCGGTGCATCAGTGTCAGATGGCCGCCCGCAAATGATCGTGATTGCTTGCTCGCAGTCACCCAGAAGCGCTGCCCGCCCGACAGCCGCGTTGGTCCCGCGCATCCCAAAGCGTTGCGGCCCGAAATAATTCGGCATCCCCACTTCAACCAACCGCGAAACAATCGCCTCCGCACGCTCGAGGCAACCGCGCTCCACATCGCGCACCCGAATCACAAACCGATTGCCCGACAGGTGCCCAATCTTCAACTTATTCTCATGTCGCTTCGCCCATAGCACCCGCAACCGGTCGACAGACACCGCCAAGACCTTCTCGGGTTCGACGTGTTCAACGCTCAACACCTGCCGCGTCACCCCCCGTGAATCCTTCAACCCGGCATAGCCCACATCGCGCCGCTGGCAGCCGACCGCTCGGCTAACCCGGGCAATCGCATCCCGCGTCGTCAGCCCCTTTTTCTCGATCGCGAAAAAAACGTGTGTCCCTTCACCGCTCGGCTCGTACTTGGGAACCTCCTCAACGACGAAGTCCTCATCAAAGTTCTTGATCGTCCCACCCACCCCGGGCAAATCAGCTGTCAGATAGGGAAGGGACTCTTCGCGGAATCGGCCAGCTTCGGTATTGGTTGAATTCATGCCATTCACTTAAGATTAATCCGCCGAGCAATCTTCGACGGGGCCGTGGCTAAACGCCACCGCAACGTTGACGCATTCGGGAGAGCCATCCCACAAAGAAACCCGGAAAATTCCAACCGCCATCGGCGACCGATTTCCGATAAAATTGACACCCTGTGACTCTGGGTTAGATTAAAGTAACAAGCAACTGGGAAACGCAACAGGCAGGAGCTGGCTCGATGACGGAAAAGTCGCCGCATCTCACAATTATTGAAGAAGAATCCGTGAACATGGTTCGCTTCAGCGATCGAAAGATCCTGGAAGAACTCTCGATTCGTGAGATTGAAGACGAACTGTTCGCGCTGGTCTCATCCACGCCGGCGATCAAACTGCTGCTGAACTTCACCAATGTAGAGCATCTGTCGTCAGCCGCTCTGGGCATGCTGATCAACTTGAAGAAGGAAGTCGAAGGCAAGAAGGGAAAGCTCAAGCTTTCCAACATCAACCCGCAGATCTACGAAGTTTTTAAGATCACGCGATTGAGCAAGCACTTCGACATCCATGAACAATCAGCCGACGCCATCAACAGTTTTTCCTGAAGAAATGATTCGACACGCGTTCGTTGCCGACCCGATCGAGCGCGTTGATCTTAAGATACGTTTTGAGTCATACCGGTTACCAGCCCGACGAATCGATCTGTGACGGACAGCAAGACACCATTCCATGACTCCAGTCGATCCACACAACATCGATTTGCCCAAGGATGATGAATTCAAGGTCATCGAAATCCAGAGTACGTTGACTGAGGCCAAGCAGCCCGAATCCGTTATCCTCAAAGAAATCGAAAGTTCCGGATACGACGAAGATTCCACCTTTGCCATCAAGCTCGCCCTCGAAGAGGCCATGACCAACGCAGTCCGGCACGGTAACTCGGGCGACGCCAGCAAGAAGGTGCGGGTCCGCTACGTCGTCGATTCCCAGCGCGTCGTCATCTGCGTTCGCGACGAGGGCCAAGGATTCTGCCCCGACGAAATTCCCGACCCCACCACACCCGATCGCCTGTCGCTACCCTGCGGGCGGGGCATCATGCTCATCCGAGCATACATGAACAAAGTCGAGTATCGAGAGGATGGCCGCGAGATCTGCATGACCAAATTCAACCCGGGCAACGTCTAATTCGCGTCGCAATCATATTGATGACCGCATACCGATGACTGAATCCAAGGACATTTCGCGAATCACCGTCCACTATGTTGGCCGTGTACAGGGCGTCGGTTTTCGATACACCGTCTGCCGAATCGCCCAACCGTTTGATATCACCGGTTGCGTCAAGAACCTCGCCAACGGAAGCGTCGAACTCGTCGCGGAGGGAACCAACAGAGACCTGACCGATTTGCACCAACGCATTTGTGACGAAATGAAGCGGAACATCACCAACCAAGAAATGATCGAATCCTCCGCCACCGGCGAATTCAAATCCTTCGACATCGCCTACTAATTGAATTCAAACAACCGAAGGCGAATTGACCAACCGAACCGGTGAAAACGGGTGCTGTTCATCAACCGTTCCCCGCAAGATCGACTCAGCCGCAAACCGCCCGACCTCATACGACGACGTCACCCCGTGCCCACCAAGCCCCGCCACATGAAACAACCCGCGATGACGTGCATCAAAACCAATCACAAACTTCGCGTCAGCCGCAAACACCCGCTGACCCGTCCATCGCGTCTTTATCTGCACGCCAGCAAGCTTCGGCTGATGCTCCATAAGCTTGGCGGCTAACGTCTCTTGAACAGAATCATCGACAACATAATCGCCCGGATCGCGGCAAGATTCATCACATGCACAAAGCAGCAACCCACCACCTTCGGGCCGAAAATACAATCCGTTCACAACATCCCAAACAAACGGCAACGACGCGTCCACCCCGTCCATCGAAGGCGTCACATACAAATGCCGGTTGCGCGAGTCCAACGGCAACTCACCTACCACGCCCGCCCAAGGACCGGCAGCATTCACCAACGTGCGTGATCGGAACGTTACCGATGGTGTGCGAATTTCAAATCCATCGTCACGCGAATCCCAGCCGACCACCGGCGTATCGAATCGAACGTCCTGTCCCCGCAGATAGGTTTGCAGCAAACCAACCGGGTCGGCTACTCCATCGTCGGGGCACCACAACCCACGCCCTGTCGCCAACGGAAATCGATCAGCCACGGGATCATCACCCAACCCCAGAAGCACACTGCCCGTCTTTCTAAAATCGCAAAGCTCACCGGTTTGAAACTGCTCGGCACCTGCCCGTGTGAAAGCGGCTACATCTTCATCGCCAACCCAAGCCCGAATCATCGCCGCATTTCGACCGGACGAATGCACACCGGGGTCACTTTCCTTTTCAAGCAAGACGACATCACCAACGCCCAAACGCCGCAGGTGATACGCCGTTGACGCACCTGCAAGCCCGGCACCGATGATCAAAATGTTGCATTCCCGATCGCTCTGCATGCTTTAATTCTAGCGAATCGATACAGAAAGGATAATCTCCCGCCCACACCATCCGATCGCCGATATATAGCATCGTGCTACAAGTCCATCAGATGAACCTTCCTCCGGGCTCGTGATGAGGCATCCAATCCAACCATGGCAAACAACCATCAAGACAGCAACCCGCAGCTGAAGATCGAATCCATCAGTGCGGTGACCCTCAACTGCAAAGACGTCGGCGCTTCGATTTCATTTTATGAATCGCTCGGATTTGAAATGATTTACGGCGGAGATTCCGAACCGCTGACAAGCTTTCGAATTGGCAATGGCTACCTGAATCTTATCGAGTCTAAAGATACAGACGCTTCGATGACTTGGGGACGCGTGATCATTCATGTATCAAACGTCGATGAAATGCACGCATGTTGCGTGTCTGCCGGATGGAATCCCTTGTCAGAACCTGAAGATGCCCCCTGGGGTGAGCGGTACTTTCATATTCGCGACCCTGCTGGCCACGAAATCAGTTTTGCGCAACCTCTCGATTGATCTGACCCGGCGATTCCTAAATCGCTACCCGGCAGCTGCGACCTGTTGCGACGTCGCTGGAGTCGCCTGTACCGGTTTGACGCACATTGCGAATGAAAATCTTCCGAACCGCCCGATCATGGGAACCACCAACCATGCACCTTGCTTTCGCAAGACGGAATCGTCGAATCGCGCGTCACCGTTGGAAAGCGCTTCAAATTTCATATCTCCGGAATTCGTATGTCGTCGAACTAGCGACTTGATCAAACGCGCAATTTGATCGCCCGCCCATTTCTCCTGCCCGGACTGACCCAGCTCTTTGGGAGCCACCAGCAAGGAAGCCGTCACGCAGGCTAGCGCTGATGGCAACTGCAAAACCATGAACCCCTGATGGTCGCCAGATACCTCGACGATCGCCCGCACCGGTGCCCCCTTGGAGTCCAGTCCGCGACAGACTGTTGGCCGGCCCACGCGACATGGACATTCGAGCATTTTTTCAAACACCCTTCTGGTTGCAACTACGAATGGCCGCACGATGGCTGTGTTCATGAATCCGACCTTCGATACCCGGAAACGAACCGGTATCCCCACCCTTCACTTCGATAGAAACCCTACTCCGTTAAACAACTATTTCACTCGGCGCAATGATGTTGCTTACGAGGAAACACGTTCACATTGAATCCATATGTCCAGATTGAATATCCAATACAAACGTGGGGTAGAATCCTTAGTTCCCTAACTAATACAGAATTCGGATTTGTAAGCGGCTGAGTTTATTCAATATGTTCGACAAAGTAGGTGCCAAGAATATCGCACTTTGGAACACGGCAGCAAAGAATATGGCCAGGACGTCAACCAAGTCGGAACTTTTTTTGCCAGGCGTTACTTTTTTCCCATCGCACGTTGCTTCTGAAAGAACGTCGTAAGTACACGGCTACACTCCGCCCCTTCCACGTCCGATAAGACCTCCACCTGGTGATTGGTCCGGGAATCATTCACGATCGAAAACAACGTACCGCACGCGCCAAACTTCGGGTCCACCGCACCAAAAACAACTCGCTTTAATCGGGCCAACACAATCGCCCCTGCGCACATTGGGCAAGGCTCGAGCGTGACATACAGCGTGCAGTCCGTTAAGCGCCAATCTCCAACAGCCTCGCAAGCAGCCGTGATCGCCAGCATTTCCGCGTGGGCAGTGGGGTCACGCAGAGATTCCTTCTGATTGTGCCCCCGTCCGATAATTCGACCTTCGCGCACGACGACCGCGCCAACTGGCACCTCGTCGTGCTCCTCAGCAACATGGGCTTCGTCCAGCGCTGCCCGCATGAATTTTTCGTGATCCGTATTCACGAAAGTTGCTCCAACAAATCCTCGCACCACTGCGGACCGAACTTTCGCCAACCGTGCAGACACAAAGCGGAACATGCGACTGGGGTCGTACCCGCGGATGTAATCACATACGAAGCCACATCCGCTGGTAAATCGACAATTGTCTCGACACCAATATGCTCTGCCGACTCAGAAGAAATATCCACCCGACTCACGACTTCATCAACGCACATCTTCACCCGGGCTTCAAACACAAGCTCCGGTTGCCATATTGTCCGATCACAAACCAGACCCAGACATTCAAGCCCAACCACCTCGCCAGCGGCAATCGCCAGTTCTTCGCAAATCTCCCGCATCACAGCCGCATACACATCGATGTTCCCGTCACGATCGCGATCACTCGCATCCAACGCACCACCGAACGTATGTATCGTGCCGGGTTGATCGACAACCTTGGCGCTTCGATGGCCCAGCAAAACAGTCGCCGGATCGTCCCCACAGACAATCAAAGCGCTGACCCCGATCGCATTCGCAAATGCATCGCGCCCAACGTCCTCAATTAGGTGGCTGTTGCGAAGATTGGTTCCCAAGAAAGACTTGTAGTCGGTCGGCCCAACGTCGATCAGCAGTTCATTGCGAACCAATTCGTGGTCAACAAGGCGAATCAAGTCGCCATTGAATAGGACCGCGCCACTCTGGTCCGCCAGCGCCCGCTCGCGAACCCAGGTGTCATCAATCAGGGATTCAAGTGCATCGGTCGTGCGGCGCGGCGTGTCGTCCCATCGCAATTTGACCCCGCCACGATCAAACGGACCAACCGCATCGATATTCGCAAGACGTGCGATACGCTCAAATCGATGGGCTGGAAACACCGACATGCTAAGCTCCGACTAGTGTAGGCCCACGCGTCATCTTGCGGGTTGCCTACCACCGTCATTCCCGCGGAAGCGGGAATCCAGGCCCATCGCGTTATCCATCGATCGTTCTAGACTCCCGCATGCGCGGGAGTGACGAACCACTAGCCCACCGCGTCTTACTCAACGTCGCGTGTGAAGAATACACCCGGCGAAACGGTATCGTCATCGGTGTTGAGGAAGTAAAAGGTTACCACCTGCCCGGCTTGTGCCGTAAATGAAGCAAACGTCCTGAGAATGTCGTCACCGGCACCCGACCGAATCTGCAGCACAAGCTCACCGGCATCCACCGCAACATATTCGCTCACACCGCGAAAATTTATGTCATCGACCAGCAACGTCCCGTCTGAAAGGTTGATGTCGACTTCCGGTCCATCCGGATGGGCATGAACAAAGCGAAGTCGCGTCATGCCAGCCGCCGGAGTAGAGTTGTCATCGTCCAGCAATATTGCCTCGATTTCGTCGAATACATTCAAGAGGAGGATCGTGGACGCGGTGTCTACGGCGAGGGTCACGTCGGCACTGACGATAAATGGCTCAGCACAATCATTGCCATCAAGCACAAAGTCAATGGTCGATGCCGAAGCGACAACCTGACCATAGACCGTGCCAAGGTTCTGTCCGCCAATCGCGTTGAAGGCAATAGACCCATCATCAAAGCACCCATCCAGCGGTGGCGAATCGAGACTGGCATTGATCGCCCGAAGCGAAGCAGTTTCCTGAGGTGGCTCCGTGCTGCAACCGGCGACGACAATCGACAATAAAACCAATGGCAACGTTCGATGAGAACAAAACATGGGCACTCTTCTCCAAAATTGAATCTGCCGCATGGCTCCATCCATGCGCGACACCCGAATTCTATGGGCAACCAATCGCATGTGCGAATTTTTGTGGTCCACATCAGCTCTAAGAGACCGCCGCTTGATGCACGTTTGCACCGGCGCTACACTGCTATCGCCGGACAAACCGTCCACTGCAATTCCGATCAGCGATCGAGAACCGACTCATGAAACGAACCATCGCCAAAATCCTCCTGATCGTACTGGTCATTGGCTTTGGCTGGGGAACGCTTTCTACCGCCCCCAAGATCGCAGATCAATACCGCAGCATGCGCGAAAGCGGTGACGCGATGGCGTTTCCGTTTCTGGCGATCGTAGGCGTCGGCGCATTACTCGTGTTGGCCGGTTCGTCATACGCTGGCTGGCTCATTTGGCGCGAACTCGCCTTGCCAAAGACCAAACGCCACCGCAAAGTCGAAACCATGTCAGCCGGTCAGATCGCTCGCGAAACCCGCAAGCACATCCGCCGCGCAGAAAAATCCCAACAATCGCCAACGCAGGCAGGATCGATCGCACCGGCTCAGCGCGAACTGCGCGACGAACTCCGCAACCTCGATCGCAAATCATCCGAAAGCACGCTCGAAGTCATCGTTTTCGGCGCGATCAACGGCGGCAAGTCTTCACTGCTCAATGCCATCTGCGGACAGGAACGCTTCGCAACCGATGTCGTCGGCGGCGCAACCACTCAATCGTCTGAAATCAGTTTCCCAGGAAAAGGCACAATCATCCTTCGCGACACGCCCGGGCTGCAGGAAGTCTTCGGCGACAGACGCACCCTCATCGCCCGCACCCAAGTCGGCAAAGCCGACGTCGTCGTCTTCGTGATCGCCGACGACCTCCGCAACTTTGAACTCGACGAAATCAAAGACGTCGCGGCCATCCCCAAACGCGTGATCGTTTGCTTCAATAAGAGCGATTGCTACACAACCGCAGATGCTGCAGCCCTCCATCAGCGCATCATCGAACGCCTCGACGGAATCGTACCGTCAACCGACGTCGTCCAGACCCAAGCGATCGATGTCACGCGAACCGTCGAGATTCAAAAACCCGACGGTTCAACCACGACTCGCACCGACGGCAAACCGCGCGACGTATCAGCCCTAACCGAGCGGTTGCTCTCAATTCTGAAATCAGAAGGCCAACAACTGCTCATGCGCACCATGCTGCAAAGAGCCAGGGAACTGGAAGGTCTTGCAACGGAATCCAAAAAATAAATGACCAACGACCAACCCCAACCAGAGCGTCAGCCGCAACCCGAAGCGCAACACGCCTTCTTTGAAGAGTCCGTTCGTTCGCTCGAGCGCATCCTAGACGACGTCCGGGGGGCATCGTCCGAAGAACGCGCCCTGATGTCTGAAGACCTGGCCCAGTTGGAGGCTATGCAGGAAAAACTGCGGCAGGGCGAAGTGCACATCCTTTGCTTTGGCTCCATCAACGTCGGCAAGAGTTCGCTCATCAACGCCCTTCGCGCCGAATCCGACGCCGCGACCGGACCGATCGGCGGATGGACGACAGCCAACAAACGCTACGACTGGGCTACCTGCTCATACAAAGTGCCTGGACTGGCCAACTCCAAAGTCGTTCTTGTTGATACGCCCGGTCTCAACGAAGTCGATGGCGAAGAGCGCGCCCGGATGGCCAAAGACGCTGCCGCATCAGCCGACCTGATCCTTTTCGTTGTCGCTGACGACTTTATGGACGTGCAGTACGATGCACTCCGTGAACTGGCCCAAGCCCGCAAACCCATCATCGTTGTCTTCAACAAAACCGACACCCGCAAACCCGATGAACTCAAACGCCTTCTCGCAAAAATCCGCGACGATCGCGTACCGAAATTCATCAAGCCCGAAGACGTCGTTGCGGTAGCAGCCAACCCCATGCCGCGACTCCGCATCATCGAACGCGCCGATGGCACAACGCACGAAGACGAATATCAACCACCGCCAGACATCGAAGCCCTACAAATCCGTATGCTCGAAATCCTCGGCGCCGAAGGCAAAGCGTTGATCGCCCTCAACTCAGCCGTCTTCACTTCAGACAAGGCTGATCGCCTCATCGCCGTCAAAGAATCCATCCGAAGTCAGCAAGCGGAAAAAATCATCCGCAACTTCGCCATCGGAAAAGCGCTCGCGGTCGCGTTTAATCCGGTCCCCATCGCCGACATTGCGGGTGGCGCACTCGTCGATGCCAAGATGATCCACAGCATCGCCGATATCTACGATTGCAGACTCTCCGGCAAACAGGTGCGCTCGCTGATTCTGGAAATCGGAAAGAGTGCCGGATGGATCGCGGGGGCTGAATGGATCACCCATGCCGGTTCTGGTGTCCTCAAAACGCTGACATTCGGCGTCAGTACGCTCGTTACCGGACCCATGCAGGCGTGTGCAGCCGCTGTCGGTTCATACATTGTAGGGAAAGCCGCGCAACACTATATTGTGCATGGCGAGGGATGGGGAAAAGACGGGGCAAAGAAGGTCATCCTCCGCATCATCAAAGACGCCGCAGCCGGTGGCAAGATCGACGACCTCAAGGACGAGATCAAACAACGCATCGCGCAGAATCGACACGCATCTTGATCGTGCGTCGAGTTGGCGCAGCGCTGTTTCGACCGGCAATTTGTGGCATGACGCCATAAACACCCTTGATTACCGCCCCGCGTCAAGCCAACAATAACCAGTGGCTGGGCGTACTTGTTGATCTGCACCGGACGCATTCATGCGAAACTCATTTTTTTTCTTATTCGTGCTATCCATCTGCGCGCTGCAAGCTGCTGCTTTCGATCCCATCGCCGGTGATTACTCGCGCGACAACCCGCTGCACATCCGCGTGATGTCCTACAACGTCCAGCGCAAATTCATCTCGGACCCCGGCACCGATGACGCCTTCAACCGCATCCTCGTTGCCGTCGATCCCGATGTCATCGTGTTCCAGGAAATCGAAACCAACGTCGCCCAATCCACGATGATCGCCCGACTCAATGCCATCTTGCCCCCGCCGTCGGGAAGTTGGCAGGTGCAATTCGGACTGACCGGCGGAATCCGCAACGTACTCGCGTCGCGTTTCCCACTCGCAGACACGCGAACGGATACCGTTCCTGCATCGGCAACGCGCGGGGTCACCATAGGCCGCATTGACCTGCCCGATTCGATCTATGCCGATGACATCTACGTCATGGGCGTTCATCTGAAAGCTTTCAGCGGTTCTGAAGAAGACGCTCTTCGCCAGCAAAGCGCCGACGCTATCGCGAACTGGCTGGCCGACGCACGCGGAGTTCCCAGATCATCCGGTAACAACATCGTCCTTCCAAACAGCACACCCATGATCGTGATGGGCGATTTCAATCTGGTGGGTCCAAGCATCCAGCCCGAACTGACGCTCACCAATGGCGACATTCAAAACGAAGTCACCTACGGATCGGATGTTAAGGGTGACTGGGACAACACCGACATGGGCGACCTGTTTCCCGCCGACCCCTTCACCGGTGACACCGATACCTGGCCCAGCACGTCGGGAAACCCAAGTTCGCGACTCGACCGTTTCATCTACACCGACAGCTCAACAGTCGTCGCCAACAGCTTTGTCCTCAACGCTCTAAACATGAACGGCGCCGCCCTTTCAGGCACCGGACTGTTTTCAACAGACACCATCACCTCCAACTCTGCCGATCACCTTCCCATCGTCATGGACATTGAAATCGTGCAGGACTGCAACGAGAATTCAATCCCAGACGAAATCGAAATCGCCGCCGGCAGCTCAACCGATTGCAACGAAAACATGCTGCCTGACGAGTGCGAGTCACTCAACGATTGCAACAATAACAGCATCGCCGACCTTTGCGACATCGCCTCCGAACACAGCGCCGATTGCAATAACAACATCATCCCCGACGAGTGCGAACCACCAGCCGACTGCAACTTCAACGGCATCCAAGACATCTGCGACATTGCCGGTGGAACCAGCACCGACTGCAACGCCAACACCGTGCCCGACCTGTGCGACGTTCAAATGGGCGCAGACGATTGCAACGCCAACAACATCCCTGACGTTTGCGAACCGAACGAAGACTGCAACAACAACGGCACCCAAGACATCTGCGACATCGCCAACGAAACCAGCGAAGACTGCGATGGCAACAACGTGCCCGATTCGTGCGAACTCGACGGCTTCGACGACATCGTTGTGCTTGCAGACAATTTCGAAAATCAGTTCCCAGCCGCCGGCTGGAGTGCGACGGGGATGTGGCACGGTTCAACCGACTGCCCGCGACTGAATACATGCGATCCGATCACTTGGGCGTATTTCGGCGAAGACGCTTCGTGCAATTTTGACACAGGCCAGACTGAATCGGGCGTCATGTCGGCACCAGCCGTCACCATCCCAGCCACCGCGACTTCGGCAACGCTGACTTACTGCTCGGCTTACAACGGTGAAGGCGGTAACTCGAACGGGTCCGGTTTTGATTGGGCTTACGTCACGGTCAACGGAAGCGAGATCGACGATGTCAGCAATGACGGCGTGCAGAATGATTGGGAAACGCGAACGATAAACCTAAATGCCTTCATCGGTCAGACGATCAATGTAGGGTGGCACTTCGATTCACGCGACGGGTCGGTCAACAGCGGCTTGGGCTGGCAGGTGGACAACATCGAACTGATCGCACCCACGCCCGCCAACCGCGACTGCAACGAAAACGAAATCCTCGACGCCTGCGAAATTGAATTGGGAAGTGCCGACGACTGCAACCTCGACGGCATCCCTGATGATTGCAGCCCCGACTGCGACGCCAATAGCATTCCAGACGTCTGCGATGCCATTGCGCTTTTGACCAGCCAGCCCGGTGACAACGAACTCTGCGACGGTGACAACGCCAGCTTCAGCGTAATCGTAACCGAGCCGTCCGCCGCGATTCAATGGTTCAAAGGTGCAACCCCCCTAGCCGATGGCGGGAACAACTCCGGCGCAACCACTGAAAACCTGATCGTCACCAACGTTAGCGCATCTGATGTAGGCAATTACCATTGTGTCGTGACCGACGGCTGCATCGTGGTACCCAGCAACTCCGCACAACTCGACGTCGCCGGAACACCCGCAACGATCACCAGTCAGCCGACGTTCCAAATCGAACGCTGCGCCGGTGAAAGCGCATCATTTTCCGTCACCACTGTCGGCTCCGAACCGCTGCACTATGAATGGCGAAGGGATGGCCAACCCATCGGTGCGCCCGACAATTCAACTTTGAACCTGCCCAACGTTTCCACCGATGACACCGGCGACTACACCTGCTTCGTTTCCAACGCGTGTGGATCAGAGCTTTCGACCATTGGCGAATTGCGTGTAGGTGGCGGTGCGTTTACGATGCACCCGTCAGACCAGTGCGCCGAAACCGGAGAAACGGTTGTCTTCAATGCCGCTGCAACCGGTAGTGGATTCCTCTGGGCATGGACCAAAGACGGCATCGGTCTCGCCAACGGTGGACAAGTCTCCGGCGCATCGACCGGAACGCTGACCATCACCAACGTCACCGCAGCCAACGCCGGCGAATACGTCGCCTTCGCCTACAACACGTCGCCCTTATGCGTGCCCAGTAGCCAACCGGCTGAATTGACCATCGACGCATGCAACCCGTGCCCGACCCCTGGCGACTTCGACGATGACGGTGATGTAGATCTGTCAGATATGCAATCGTTTATCGAATGCTTCGACGCGAACATCTTCCTGCAACCGGCATGCGAATGCATGAACCTAGACTCCGGCTCACCCGTCATCGACCTTGCCGACTGGAGCGCAGTCGCACCGCTAATAACCGGCCCGTAGGGTCCGCTGTGCGAACCAATGTGTTGGAACAATATTCCGTCATGATGGTCCGCACAGCCGACCCTACGTATCAATCTTCTAATGAAATCAAATACTCGCAACCGATCAAGAACCCATCATTCGTCAGCGTTCGGTGACGCACAACCGCCGGAACCAGCGGACAGTCGGATTCGCTCCAGAACAATCTCAGCCGCACGATCGACCCCACGTCGATCGACCGCCGATAAAGAAACGCAATCCCACCAACCGACGCATCGTGCAATGCTCCTGATTCTTCGCACGCTGGATTTCTCGGATCAATGATCGCCAGTGGCCAAGTCCGCTGATGCCGACGATGCGTTCGACAACCCGTCGCCCGCGTTGTATCGCAACGACGTTGCGAGAGCGCCAGGAACCGCAAAAGAATCTCGCGAACCTGAACGTGTGATGCTGGTTGTGCCGCAACGCCCATCCATTCCCCTCCCAATCGAACCAACCATACGATTCATGAGGGGCCCGAAACAATCAGCGCAATTTGCCTATTTACCTCACAACGAAGTTATCAGTCCATCGCGTGGCAAGTCCCGGCGCAACGTGCTAAAGTGGTCGGAATTCCTCCAATTACGGACGCATTCATATGGGACTTGCAAAAGAAGGCTTGCGCGAAATCATCATCTCAACGCTTGTGCTCGGGTCAGCCGCTTGGGCGCTGAGCCTCGTGCATTGGTCGCTTGCGCTGATTCCCTCTGTAGTGTTGCTTTGGGTGTTCTCATTCTTTCGCGATCCGAAACGCGTTACCCATGTCGCCGACAACGCCCTCATATCGCCAGCCGACGGAACCGTCACCGAAGTCGTTCATCTCGACCATCACGAACAAATCGGCGGACCGGCTATCCGCGTCGGAATCTTCCTGAGCATCTTCAACGTTCACATCAATCGCTCCCCATGCGCCGGAACCGTGCGAACCATCAGATATCAACCGGGAAAATTTCTCGACGCCCGACACGAGGATGCCGGCAGGCTCAATGAATCGAACACGTTGGTCATCGATCCGGCACCACCGATCACCGGGCCAGTCATTGTTCGGCAGGTATCCGGCCTGATCGCCCGACGGATAATCTGCCATGCCAAGCCCGAAACCAAGCTGATTTGCGGGGAGCGCTTCGGACTGATTAAATTTGGTTCGCGAACAGAGTTGATCGTTCCCGATAAACAAGGGATCGAAGTGATCACTCAAGTCGGTGACAAAGTACAAGCCGGCCTGACAAGCCTCATCACTTGCACCGATTGAACTGTGTTCGACGCACGCAGCGAGATGTAGAGTTAGGGAGAGATCATGAAAATCGTCGATCAAGACGGCAAACCCAAATCGCACACCAGATCGGTGCGAAGGCTCCGCACCATCGCCGTGTTGCCAACCATGCTCACGCTGGCCAACATGCTCTGCGGGTTCGCTGCCGTCTATCTCTGCATGCTGGGATTGATCGACGCATTCACCGGAGTCGGAGCCGCCGCCAAAACGACGCTCAATCGCCAGTTGATTGAAGACCTGCTGCCGACATACGTTTCGGTCGGAGGCGTGCTGATTTTCCTAGGCATGTTTTTCGACGGCATGGATGGCCGCGTCGCTCGCATGACCACCGGAACCACCAACTTCGGCGGGCAACTCGACTCCCTCGCCGACATGATCACCTTCGGAATCGCTCCGGCGATGCTGGTCATCGTGATGATTTTGACCGGGCACCACGAAGGTTTGGAAGGGCCGTTCGTCAAACAGCGCTTCGCATGGGTGGCTGGCGCAGTTTACGTCAGTTGCTGTGGGCTACGGTTGGCACGCTTCAACGTCGAACACGCCGAAGGCGACCTCAAGCACACGCGTTTCTACGGCTTGCCAAGTCCCGGAGCAGCCGCCCTCGTTGCATCATTGATCATCCTTCACGAACACGTCGCCGACGTGCGCGGCAAAATTCTCATCAATTCACTGCCCGTCATCACCATCATCGCTGGCATGCTCATGGTCAGCCGCGTGCGGTACGTTCACATCGGCAACACCTACCTGCGGGGTCGCAAACCATGGGGATACGTCGTGCTGATGGTCCTCATAGCAGGAACATTCATCGCCGCCCCATCACCAACCCTGGCCGGCATAGTAGCCATTTACGTCCTGAGCGGACCGACCAACACATTTCTCAAAAAGAAAAAGAAGAAGCAGAAACGTAAGAGTATGGCAGAAGGCGAAAAGCAAACCGCCGAATCGAACACAGATTCATCCGGCAAGGGCCAATCGAACTCGGGATCGTAAGGACGGGGCGATGTTCTTCGTTACTCAACTCCACAGCATACAACAAGCCCTCTCTCGCCATCGCTACGAAAGTGCCAACGATTGAAGGGCGACCGAGTGCGTCTCCAAGAACCACCTGTTAGGCGCATTATCTCTCATCATCGATTCCCCCATGTTCAAAGAACATGGGCCACCCGTCCAGATAGGCTTAGCGAACAAAGTGCCACACTACGGCACTAGATAGCTTTGATAACGACCAAGTCTGGTTCGGTCGAGAGGTCAATCACTGCCCCGGTAATAATTCCATCGGCGTCGAGCAATTCGACTACGGGTTTGGTGTGGGCGTCCGGGTTGGCTCGCAGGACTCGGGCTTGTCGGTCGTCGCTTAGCATAACTGTGCTGCCAATGGGAAACAGCGAAACCGTATCAAGAAAACCGCGAACCAGCGTTCGGTCGAACTGGTTGGCGGTCCCTTTGAAAAGAATGGTCTTCGCCGCTTCGTAGGGCGACATCGCGACGCGATAAGGCCGTTTGCTGGTCATCGCCGCGAAGACATCTGCGAGCGACACGATGCGCGAAAACATGTGCAACTTGTCGGCGCGGCGATGGTTGGGGTATCCGCTGCCATCAATGCGTTCATGGGCTTGGTAGCCGATGAACTTGACCGACTGCGGAATACCCGTCAGGCTCGACAGCATCTCCACCGTGTGCAGCGGATGAAGATGTATTTCGTGCCATTCGCGCCCACCAAGTTCGCCATTGCCAAGACGGATCGAATCAGGCACGCGCATCATGCCGATGTCTTGAAGCAATCCGCCAAGCCCAAGTTCCGTAACACTTTCGCGATCCATGCCAAGCTGCGCGGCAATCGACAACGTGAGGAGTGCAACGTTCACACAATGGTCGTACAAGTAATCGCTGTCGCTGCTCTGCATGGCCACAATCAGCGGCAGCAGATCGAAATCGAACGTCGAAATATTGACGAAGTGGTTGATATGCTTCCGCAGGTCAGACGACGAAATCTTCCTGCCGGATCGCAGCGAGTCGCAGATATCTGAGACTGCCGCCGTGGTGGCGGTATGGTGTTCGATGCCCTGGGCGGCTTCGCTCTTGAGATCGTCGATCGATAACCGAGGACGCCGCCAAGCTTTAATCGAGTTGATCTTGACGGGCATCATCAGCGCCCCGTCGAGACGCTTGTCGAGGGCCCGGGTCCGGGGCGTTTGGAAGTCATGCCCGATATCGATCGGTAATTCGTAATCGTCCGAATCGGAAGACTCATCTACCGCACCCGATGGTGCGCCGAGTTGAACGTGGAAAATCCCGCGTTCGCGAAGAAGCTGAAGAAATCGCGGGGTAATGCGCGAGCCAGCTGAAAGGAGCAGCACGCCCTCTTCCGAGTAGATGTCGTCCATCGCGGTCATACCCGCACGGATCGATTCGATAAACTCGCAGCGGAGTTCGTCGAGACTGATCAACGCCTTCGAACTTCCGGGAACAGCGTCGCCCACCGCCGGACTCAGGCCCGACTCTTGCCCGGCAGAATCAATGCCGCCGCTACCACTCTGCGCATTCTCGAAGAGTTCGTCGAGCATGATGGTCGGATCCTGCGGCATTGGCGGTCACGCTCCGTCGGTGCGCTAAGCAAGAGAAAGTGCTGAAAACCGGGAAACTCAAGAACTGAATCGGCACACATACACCCCTACTTAACGGTACGATGTTGCCGGGTGCATTGAAGGACCCGAACGAGCGTCGGAATTCACGATTAAAGACCGATAACGACTGAATTCCATACTCGGGCTCGGTACCGCAAGCGGCAGGCCACTTTGGCATTTGTTTGTACGGTTGGGGCGATTGGCCAATAATGTAGAGGCGGACCGCGGCGACCCCATGTAGATGTCGCTGTCGGAAGGCCAGTCTTAACTGTGTCACCCTGTGGCACTTTTCTATCATACAAGTGGCGAACGATGCAGCGGATTCTAAATTACATCAACGGGAAGTCTGTCGAACCGGTCTCAGGTGAATACCTGGACAACGTCGATCCAGCGACGGGGCATGTATATTCACAGGTCGCCGACAGCGACAAACGCGACATAGATGCAGCCGTCACAGCCGCACGCGATGCGTTTGGCGATTGGTCGAAACGATCTGCTGACGATCGCTGCGCAGTCTTGATGCGGTTAGCCGACCTTATTGAGAAAAATATCGATCGACTCGCAAGAGCCGAATGCATCGACAACGGCAAACCGCTGTCTCTTGCCCGATCGCTCGACATTCCGCGGGCTGCGAAGAATCTTCGCTTTTTTGCAACAGCAATGCTGCACGTCAAAAGTGAAACCCACGCGATGGAAGGCGTGGGATTTAACTACACCCTGCGCCAACCGCGCGGGGTGGCTGGCATCATCTCGCCCTGGAACCTACCGCTCTATCTGTTCACCTGGAAAATCGCACCGGCTTTGGCCACGGGAAACACAGTCGTGGGCAAACCGTCGGAAGTCACGCCAATGACCGCGTTTCTGTTGGGCGAGCTTTGCACAGAAGCAGAATTACCGCCCGGCGTACTCAACATTGTTCACGGTTCAGGCGCGAAAGCAGGCGCAGCACTCGTCAAGCATCCCGACGTGCCGACAATTTCCTTCACCGGAGGAACCGCTACCGGCGCAATAATCGCCAGCGACGCAGCCCCCATGTTCAAGAAGATCGGCTTGGAACTCGGCGGGAAGAATCCGAATATTATCTTCGCAGACGCCGACCTGGACGCAGCGATGGAAGGAAGCCTGCGATCATCGTTCGCCAATCAAGGGCAGGTCTGCCTGTGCGGTTCACGAATGTTTGTGGAGCGCAGCGTGTATGATGAATTCCTGGGCCGCTTCGTTGAGAAAGCCAAAGCGCTAAAGGTCGGCGATCCGCTTGAAAGCGATACGGATCAAGGCGCGTTGGTATCGAAAACGCAACTGGAAAAAGTCACGCAATATGTCGCACTAGCCCGCGAAGAAGGCGGGGCAATTCTGTGCGGCGGCGGACAGCCCGAGGGCTTAAGCGAGCGGTGCAAGGACGGCTACTTCTTCGCACCCACCGTGGTCAGCCAGTTGGGCGTCGATTGCAGAGTGAATCAGGAAGAAATCTTCGGGCCAGTGGTAACGGTGACTCCCTTTGATAACGAAGATCAGGTCGTCGAATACGCCAACGGCGTGCCGTACGGGCTGGCATCGTCGGTGTGGACGGGCAACGTGTCGCGGGCCCACCGAGTGGCTGAACGGATTCAATCGGGCACTGTTTGGGTCAACTGCTGGATGATTCGCGACCTACGGGTTCCGTTCGGCGGGATGAAACAAAGCGGCGTCGGTCGCGAAGGCGGTGACGAAGCGCTGCGGTTTTACACCGAACCAAAAAACGTCTGCATTCAAATTCCAGATTCGCAAAAAAGCTAGCAACTTATATCTCGAAACGGTCACCCATGAGCAACTCAGAGCCACAGAACATCGTCAGCACCCGGGCCCCAGAAGCCGTCGGCGCGTTCCCCCATGCCAAGCGAGCCGGCGATCTGCTGTTTCTTTCAGGGATTGGCCCGCGCAAACGGGGGACGAAAGTCATCCCCGGAGTGACGGCAGACGCCAGCGGCAAAGTCACGTCGTACAACATCGCCGAGCAAACGTTGGCCGTCTTTGAAAACGTACGGACCGTGCTGGAAGATGCCGGCGCGTCATGGAACGACATCCTCGACGTGCAGGTGTTCCTGACAAACATGAAGGACGACTTCGCGACATTCAACAAACTTTACGCCGAACACTTTGCCGGTGAAGGCATGCCCAACCCAACGCGAACAACCATCGAGATCAACTGCCTACCGACACCGATCAATGTTGAACTAAAGGTGATTGCATCTGCTACATCGATTAAATGACCGACCGTTTAAGAAACAGACCGATCGGCAGACGGTTTGGGAATTTGCGAGCCTGATTGACCTGATTTGAAATGAAGGGTGAGTGACGGGGCTCGAACCCGCGGCCTCCAGGACCACAACCTGGCGCTCTAGCCAACTGAGCTACACCCACCATATTTTCCAGATTCGTCCGCCGATTGGCCGAAAAACCCGGTTTGCTCAGCCAAAGCTTGCAGCGAAGCAACGGCAAACGATACCATTTTTGGGTGGGCTTGCAACCTTAACCGCCGATGTCGGAACAAGGATTGGCAGTGGTTGGATTCGCCGTTCGAACCCACCGAGGCGGTTGTTATGCGAGGCGCGCTAGATGGTCGATAGGAACCGTATGATTCGTAGCATATCCAAACATCTGCACACAAATCGCCTTGCCGCGATTCTTTTACCAGCGCTATTAGCCCCGATGCTGGCCGGCTGCGCGAACGAGCGGTATGAGGAAGCTTCAATCCGCCGCTGGGAAAACATCGGTGCGGTCAATCGAGCGGTCTACGCCCGCGAGCAGGAATGCCCGCAGCGATTGAAACAAACCGGCGACCTCATCAACGCATCAGAACCACATCACAAAAAGCGCCTGGCGTTTACAATGGAACTCCTCCGAAGCAAGCAGCAAGCCGAACAAGACCGCTGGCCAGCACGCTGGGCGCGGACCCGCAACGACTTCGAAAAACGGATGGCCGGCAATCCCAAATTCATTCCAGACGCCATCGCCCGAATGTGGTACTGAAACGACTGGTGAAGGCCCACGCGTCATCTTGCGGGTTGGGCTCCACTGTCATTCCCGCGAAAGCGGGAATCCAAGCCCTGCGCGTTACACATCGCTCGTTCTGGACTCCCGCATGCGCGGGAGTGACGAACCACTAGCGCTGCAAACGCCTCAATCGATTTAATCCCAAACAAGACCGAACGCGTCACGCCGTACCTCTGGCGACATCGCCAACCCGCGCCTATAGTTGCCGGATATGAGCACCGCCCCCGCAGAACCAGAGTGGACCATACGACGCCTGCTTGAATGGACCAAACCGTTCTTCGAGCGCAAGGGCCTCGACGAACCGCGATTGGCTGCGGAAATCCTACTTGCCAACGCGCTGGGTTGTGCACGATTAGAACTCTACACGCGGTTTGATCGCATACCGTCAGCCGACCAGCTCGCCTCGTTTCGCGGATTCGTCAACCGGGCCGCGGACCACGTCCCGATCGCCTACCTCGTGGGATTCAAAGAATTCTACAGCCTGGAATTCGAGGTTACGCCAGACGTTTTGGTGCCTCGACCCGAAACGGAGATGCTGGTCGAACGGTCACTTGAGCTGATCGCGGCGAAGTCGACACCCGCAGCGTTTCTAGAGATTGGCACAGGCAGTGGCTGCATTGCGGTGGCGACCTGCAAGAATGCGCCCGGTGCTAGGTTTGTCGCGACGGATGTATCACCTGAATCGCTAGGAGTCGCAAGTCGAAACGCGGAAACGCATGGCGTATCCGACCGGATCAATCTCGTGGAATGTGCCGGCTTGGACCTTCCCAAAGAGGCTATTTCCGAGGGCGGATTCGATGTATTGGTGTCGAACCCGCCATACATCGCGGAATCGGAAGTAGCCGACCTGCCGCGAAACGTCAAAGACCACGAACCGCACATCGCCCTGCACGACGGAGCCGACGGGTTGTCGTTTTACCGAATGTTTGCAGAAGGTGCCCCGCGTTTGCTAATGCCCACCGGTACGGTACTCATCGAAATCGGCGAGTCGCAAGCGGCTGCGGTGGCTGCGATCTTCAACGATTCCGGCCAATTTAGCCCAGCCCGAATCTGGCGCGACGCGGTGGGCGGGCACGAACGGGTGATGGCCTTTGATCGAACGGGTTAATTGCAAGGTGTTAATTGGATCGGTCCCGCCGTTTGGCGGATTTGACAGATCGGTTATGATGCGGCTTGCGGTTGCCGTTAATCTATTTCAATTCAATTTCAAACGCGCGAGGTCAATGTTGTGGAGAGCTTGATTATCCAGGGAGGGAATCGTCTCAAGGGAACCATTCCGGTAAGCGGGGCAAAGAACGCCGCCCTGCCGATTCTGGCGGCATGTATTCTCTGTGAAGGCGAAACGATACTTCGCAACGTGCCCGACCTGCGCGACGTCCGGCAAATGTGCATTCTGCTCAATCGCCTCGGCGTGTCTGTCGAGCGTGACAAATCCGGTGCGCTCCACATTCGGGCAGAAGACGAAATGAACTGCCACGCGGAGTACGAACTCGTCAGCAAAATGCGGGCGAGCATCTGCGTGTTGGGCCCGTTGCTTGCGAAGCGGCGCAAAGCGCAGATTTCGATGCCCGGTGGATGCGCGATTGGCGATCGTCCCGTGCGATTGCACATTCAGGGACTCGAAGCGTTGGGAGCAGACACCGATCTCGTCAACGGCGACTTCGTGATGAAGGCGAAGAAGCTGCGCGGCGCGGAGTTGTTTCTTGGCGGCGCTTTTGGTTCAACGGTCACCGGAACAGCCAACGTATTGATGGCCGCAACACTGGCTGAAGGTCGCACGGTAATCGAGTCAGCCGCCTGCGAACCGGAAATTGTTGACCTTGCCGATTTCTTAAACAAGTGCGGAGCCCGGATCGAAGGTCAAGGCACCCCGCGCATCGTCGTGGAAGGTGTCGCGTCGCTGCATGGCGCCGAACATTCCGTCATTCCCGATCGGATAGAAGCCGGGACATTCATGATCGCAGCCGCCGTCAGCAATGGCGAATTGATGCTCAAGAATTGCCGCATCGATCATCTCGTCGCGTTTGTCGATACGCTGCGACGTGTCGGGCTAAACATCGAGAAAGCCGAGAACGGCGTCAGCGTAACTTCAGCCCGACGCTTGGATCCAACCGAAATAACAACGCAACCCTACCCCGGTTTTCCGACAGATTTACAAGCCCAAACCATGGTGCTGCTGTCGCTAGCCGACGGCAACAGCGTAATCACCGAAAAGATTTTCCCCGACCGCTTCTTGCATGTAGCCGAACTGAATCGAATGGGAACGCGATTGCGAAAAGAAGGCCCAACAGTAATCGTAGAAGGCGTGAAAAAACTAGTCGGCGCACCGGTAATGGCATCAGACCTACGCGCCTCAGCAGCATTGGTGCTAGCCGGCCTGCTGGCAAAAGGGCAAACAAGAGTCCAGCGAATGTATCACCTCGACCGAGGATATGAGCGAATCGAAGAAAAACTAAAAGCCGTCGGCGCAGACATCCGTCGTGTGGCCGATACGGCATAGTATTTGTCGAAGCTTCAAGGCGCGGGTGCCCCGCCCTTCAGGGTGGGGGACTGACAGACCAAAGAAAACCCCTAACCCATCGGAAACGCCCCATCCCAATCCATCGAAATCTTCGACGAATCACCCAATTCATAAAACCGATAAGAACTCCAAGCCCAGTCCTCAGGAGCATCAACAAGCCCTCGCCGCACAGGGTTAACGTGAATGTATTTCAGTTTCTCGATCACCTTTCTTTCACTGGTAACATTGAAGTCATGCCCTCGAGGTTTCCAAAATTGTCGCACCCCGTCACCAAGCGCCCATTCATCACGTGGCAGCGTCCCCAGGGTTTTTCGCTTGCGCCAGATTACTCGCAAAGCCTCCTTACACATCTTCCCGCTTAAGCCCTTCAACTCGTTCAACACAGTCGAGATCGGTACTGGATGACTCGAATCAGTTGCTTGAGGCAGTACAAGAAGATGCACATGCTCGGGCATCACCACATACCCAATCCAACGAATACCCAATCGCGATCTGATTACCGCCATGATCTCAACAAACGTGTCGCGCACGCTGGCATGACGAAAGAACTGCAAACGTCGATAGCAGCAGAAAGTGGTCAGATGAACGTGCCCGGATTCGTTATGACGGCTCAGGCGGCTTGGCATGATTCGATGTTATTCGAAGTTCGGTCAGTCCCCCACCCTGAAGGGCGGGGCACCCACGGTCAGAGCAACTCCGCGATTTGCACGGCGTTTAATGCTGCGCCCTTAAGCAACTGATCACCGCTGACGAACATATCGATGCCGCAACCGTCGGGTTGACTGATGTCCTGACGAATGCGGCCGACCAACACTTCATCTTTACCGCTGGCGTCGATGGGCATCGGATAATGCTGCGGATCGCGCTGATCAACGATGCGCACACCGGGCGCTTTGCTCAAAATGTCGCGCACTTCATCCGGCGTGATCGGGTTGGTGAATTGAAGGTTGATTGCCTCGCTATGGGCGCGCATCACCGGCACGCGGACGCAGGTGGCGGAGATCTGAATGTCGTGGCTATGGAACATCTTCCGCGTTTCATTGACCATCTTCATCTCTTCAGTGTTGTACCCGTTGTCGCCAACTTCGGAATTGTGCGAGAAGAGATTGAAAGCGTATTGAAAGGGAAAAATATTCGGTTGCGGCGTTTTGCCGGAAAGCACATCGCGCGTTTCCTGCTCAAGTTCCAGCATCGCAGCCTGCCCTGCACCGCTGGCGGCTTGGTAGGTGCTGACGACGACGCGCTTAATCTGATTGACTTGATGCAAAGGCCAAACCGGAACGACCATGACAATCGTCGAGCAGTTCGGATTGGCAATGATGCCATTATGATTGCGCACGTCTTGCGGGTTCACCTCAGGCACGACGAGCGGCGTATTCACATCCATCCGGAAAGCCGATGAATTGTCTACCACAACGCAGCCGGCTTTCGCGGCGATCGGTGCGTACTCTTTGCTGATACCCCCGCCCGCACTGAAAAGCGCCAGATCCACACCGTCGAAGCTATCCGGTGTCAGCTCTTCGACGACCAGATCGCTACTGTTGAAGGGAACTTTCTTACCCGCACTGCGCGCCGAGGCCAGCAGCTTGATCGCGCCGGCTTGCAGGTTGCGTTTGTCGATCAGCGACAAAAACTCCTGACCCACCGCGCCGGTCGCGCCCACGATTGCAACGCATTTGAACATGGATTTAGAACCTGTGAAATAATCGCCCGATATGATGCGTCGGAGCCCCGCAACGCCGTCCGATCAAACTAACTTCTGCCCCATGATAGACGGTAGCAAAACCCCTCTATTTGGTCAACGACGGCCCTTGCAAAGTGCGCTAAATTACTGTCATTTGTGGGGTTGACGCATGATCGACCACATTGCTAGACTACCGCCCCGCGCTGGCGACAATGAGCCTTCGGACCTTAGATCAGGTAGCCCGGTTTTGGCAGATCGAAGCCGTCGAAGTGACAGTCGCTGTCAGTGCGGAAAATGGTGAGGCGCGATGCCCTCAAGACAGCCCGATAAGTCGAAGCGAATGTCGTCCGGACGCGAACTCTACAAGTACAGCGGCATCGGTTTCGAGTTTGTGGTCATCGTTGGCATATTCGCCTTCATGGGAGGCTGGGCAGACCGCCGCTGGCACTGCGACCCTTGGGGGATTTTGACCGGATGCGGTGTTGGTCTTGCGACCGGGCTATATTTTCTGGTCAAGGAATCGAACAAGATGATGCGGGCATCGGATTCTGACTCGAATCCAGACGACGTGACCCAAGGCATCGGAAACTCGGGCGATTCCGAATTAGACGAAACAGGCAAACGGGGCGAGTCGTGATTGCCCTCGCCGTTTCCACCTTGGTCGTCACTGCGACGCTGGTCGTCGCGGGTAATTTCGCGATCGAACGATGGTTCCCAGGTCAGGACACGACAGCACTATACGTCGCTGCCTCGGTCAACTTACTCGCCGGCTGGGTCGCTTTTATCCCGCTGGCGTTGGTCTCGCGAAGCCGGCTAACAGAATACATCCCCCAAGCCGCAATGGGGGCGATGGTGATTCGAATTCTCATCGTCGCATTTGCCCTTCTGGGGCTGATGGCTTGGGGTAAATGGGATAGCTACACGATTTCGATCTGGACGCTGGTCTTCTATTTGGCGCTGTTGGTGGTCGAAACCATCTTCGCGTTGCGGCTGGTAAAGCGGTTCTATACAAGCGGTGAGAGCGCTCAACAATGACGCACGTTACAACATTGATGGCATCAGGCGATCCGATGTCGCACGTTCTTCCGCATGAGATCGCGCGATTCGGGCCCTTCAGCTTCACCAACCACATGCTGATGCTTCTGATTTCCGCGGGGTTGATGCTTCTGATCTTCCCGATGATCGCCCGCCGATACACAGCTCTTTCTGCCGGTGAACGCCCCTCAGCCCCAAGCGGAATCGTCAACTTTTTTGAATCGATCATGAATTTCATCCGCAAAGAAGTGGTCTATCCTTCTTTGCACGAACACACCGATCGATTCCTGCCCTACCTCTGGACGTTATTCTTCTTCATTCTGTTCAACAATCTGCTCGGCATGATCCCGATGGACGCCATTTCGTCAGCCGTCTTCGGCAAGCAGCATTTGTTCGGTACCGCTACGGCGGGAATCTCCGTGACTGCGGGGCTCGCAATTGTTTCGTTTTTGGTTTTCCACGGGGCAGGCGTGGTGGCTCAATACCATCATGGAGTTGAGCACGGCAAATCGGCTGGCACCGCATTGGTGATGGCCCCGTTCAGTTATCTCGCCAGCATGGTACCAGCCGTTCCCGGCATCATCGGCAAGGTCCTGTTCCTCCCGCTGTTGGCGTTGGAATTTGCCTTGAGTTTTGTCAAACCATTCGCCCTGGCGATTCGTTTGTTCGCAAACATGTTGGCCGGCCATGTCGTGTTGGCGTCACTCTTGGCGCTCGCTCCAGCGATCAGACATCTGTCAGACGCAGGCGTTGCACTGCCAGCCGTCCTGGGTTGCGCCGCGCTGAGTTGCCTCGAGTTGTTCGTGGCGTTTCTTCAAGCTTATATCTTCGTGTTTTTGACAAGTATGTTTATCGGTGCGGCAGTGAGTCCGGATCACTAGGTACTTTTGATTACGGCGCGGCTTGCAAACGTTTATTGATGCGGTCTTAGAAATAATTGGAGGCAGTAAGAATGGGAACTTTTGGATTTTTCCCGATGTTGGCAACGGTATTGATTGATGGCACGGGTCTCGCACTTCTGGGTGCCGGCTTGGGCGCAGGCTTGGTCACCATCGGTGCGGCAAAGGGTATTGGTCAACTGGCAGGGGCAGCCGTCGAAGGCCAGGCACGTCAGCCAGAAGCGGGTGGCCGTATCTTTACCTCGATGATTATCGCGGCAGCACTGATCGAAGGCTTTACGTTCTTCGCGTTGGTGGTTTGCATGCAGATCGGTGGAAACCTGACCAAGGCATTGGAATTGGCTGGCACCGCCACAGGACACTAGTCGTTTTTTCTGAAGAACTCTGGCCCTTTTGAAGGGAGTTTGCGCGATGCGCTTCTCTTTGCGCCATGCAATGTTCGCGACGCTGTGCTTGACTTCCGTCGCATTCGCATCTGGTGGTGGTGAAAATCCTGATCCGGTCATACCTGATCTATGGCAAGCCGGCTTCACCATCGCGGTTTTCTTGTTGCTGCTCTTTATCCTCGGCAAGTTCGCATTCAAGCCGATCATGAAAGGCCTCAACGATCGCGAAGCGTTTATTACAAGCGCCCTCCGCGATGCAGACGAAGCCAGCAAGAAGGCTCAGACGCAGTTGGCTGAGTACAACGAAAAACTCGACCACGCCCGCGCCGAAGCCACGGCTATCGTCGAAGAAGGTCGCCGCGACGCCGAAGTCGCCAAACGATCCATCCAGGACGAAGCCCGCAGCGAAGCCGACAAAATGATCGACCGGGCAAAACGCGAAATCGGCATCGCCCGCGACAGTGCAGTCCGTGAGCTTTGCGACCTCGGAGCCAAACTGGCCACCGATGCCGCCACCAAGATCGTAGGACGGGAACTATCGTCCGATGATCACGAGCGACTGATTCGCGAATCCATCGACGAGATCACCGCCCGAAGCGCATCGCGCAATTAAGATTAAGACAGGTCGCATGTAGGGTCCGCTGTGCGGACCTAGAAATTCGTAACATGGTCCGCACAGCGGACCCTACACGAAGAAGAGTTAAGTCGATCATGGCAAAGTTTGAACACGGCAGCATCGCCATCGCAGACAGCTACGCCAAGACGCTCTTGGAATTGACCGAGCAAAGCGGTCAGTCCGAAGCCGTGGCAGCAGACTTCGGCGAGTTCGACAAACTCCTCAAGACCGACGAGGCGTTTGCGGAGTTCATGCACAGCCAATCGGTCGATTCCGAAACGCGATCGAAAGTCCTCGAAAAAAACTTTCGCGGACGCATGAACGACTTGCTGTTGAGCACGATTCAAGTGGTCAACCGCAAGAACCGCTGCGAATTGCTCGAACTCATCCGCGAACGGTTCCGCCTGGCTCTCGAAGATGCCCGCAACGAAGTGGATGTTTACGTCACTTCCGCGATTCCGTTGACAGGAGAACTGCGGGAAAGCCTCCGCGAGGCAACCACCTCGATCTCCGGAAAAACAGTCCGCTTCATTGAAGACGTTAAGCCGTCAATCCTCGGCGGGTTGGTAGTTCAAATCGGAGACGAAAAGCTCGACACCAGCGTTGTCACCCGATTGCAGGGCTTGAACAAGTCGCTGGTGCATCGGGCAACAGAAGAAATTCAAAAAGGACACGCCTTCGCAGATGCGACAGGTTGACATGAAAGTGCAGGGGAAGTTTAAGGTGGGCCGTGCCCACCGCAGTTCAAGATTTAATACCGAAAGACTGGTGGGCACGGCCCACCCTACTGAAGAATTCGGTCAAGAATATTAAGCCGCAGTTGGTTCATACGAAATAAAGCGAGTATGCGATGAAGTTCAAAGTCGATGAAATCTCCTCGGTCCTGCGGGAAGAAATCAGCAAGTACCAGTCCACGATCGACGTCGCCGAAGTTGGCAAGGTCCTGGAAGTCGGCGACGGAATCGCCCGCCTCTACGGTCTGAGCAACGCGATGGCTGGCGAGATGGTCGAATTCGCCAACGGTGCCATCGGACAGGTGCTCAACCTCGAAGAAGGCTCGGTCGGCGTCGCGGTTCTTGGTGACTTCCTCGGTATTAAAGAAGGCGACGAAGTCAAGCGAACCGGAAAGCTGCTCAGCGTTCCGTGCGGTCCCGCGATGATTGGCCGCGTGGTCGATCCTCTCGGACGCCCGCTTGACGGCAAAGGCAGCATCGAAACCAACCTCTCGCGACCGCTCGAATTCAAAGCCCCCGGCATCGCTCAACGCCAACCGGTGACCGAGCCGCTGCAGACCGGACTCAAAGCCATCGACAGCATGATCCCCGTCGGGCGCGGTCAGCGCGAACTGATCATCGGCGACCGAAAAACGGGTAAGACTGCCGTCGCCCTCGATACGATCATCAACCAACGAGACACCGGCGTCATATGCGTGTACGTCGCCATCGGCCAAAAAGAATCGACCGTCGCTTCGGTCGTTGAAACGCTCCGCGAACACGGCGCGATGGACTACACCATTGTCGTAACCGCAGCCGCTGCCAACCCCGCACCGCTGCAATACATCGCACCGTACGCAGGCGCTGCGATGGCTGAATACTTCATGTATGAGCAGGGGAAAGCCACGCTCTGCGTTTACGACGACTTGTCCAAACAGGCACAGGCGTATCGCCAGATGTCACTGCTGCTTCGTCGGCCACCGGGTCGCGAAGCCTATCCTGGTGACGTCTTTTATCTCCACTCCCGTCTGCTCGAGCGCAGTTGTAAGTTGCTCGACGAATACGCCGTCGTTCCATCGTCAACCGCCGACGACAGCACCGATCGCAGCGTCGTGGTGAAACATCCTGACGGTCAATCAGCCCCCAAGGAACACCGACCCGACGATCTCAGCGGTACCTACCATCGCCCCGAAGGCAAAGAGAAGGCGGAAAGCTGGCTCGAAACATTACCGAACAAGGACAGCCACAAGGTGCATCGTTTCCCGGATTCGGGTGGATCGATGACAGCCCTTCCGGTCATCGAAACTTTGGAAGGTGAAGTGTCGGCATACATTCCGACCAACGTGATTTCGATTACCGACGGCCAAATCTACTTGGAACCCGATCTGTTCTTCGCAGGCATTCGCCCGGCGATCAACGTCGGTATCAGCGTGTCGCGTGTGGGTGGTAACGCCCAGGTGAAGGCCATGAAGAAGGTATCCGGTTCGTTGCGTCTGGACCTTGCGGCATTCAGAGAGTTGGAGGCATTTGCCCAGCTTGGAACCGACCTTGACAAATCCACGCAGGCCCAGCTTGACCGTGGAATGCGAATGGTTGAGTTGCTCAAGCAGCCGCAATATGTGCCATTCCACATCGCCGATCAGGTCATCAGTATCCTGGCTGGCACGACCGGCCTGCTTGATACGATCCCGGTCAACAAGGTGCCCGATTTTGAAACCAAGATGCTCCAGATGATTCGCGATGAATTCCCTGAATTCCGCGAAGAGATCATCAAAACGAAAACACTCTCGGACGATTCGTCCGCGAAACTCAAGAAAACGATCGAAGATTTTGCCCGACGCTACAACAGCGATAACGGATAGAGGTAGGGTCCGCTGTGCGGACCAAAGGTGTAAACTGGCAGAAGGTTTTAGAGCAACGACATGGCAAATCGCAGAGAACTCGTCAAACGCAGAAAGTCGGTGCGCAACATCCGCAAGATCACGCGGACGATGCAGCTTATTGCCACCGCGCGCTTTCAGCACGCCATGAACCAAGCCACAGCCACCAAACCGTACGCCAGCACTTTGGCAAACATGGTTGCCGCCGCGTCACGGTCTGCGACCCAGCTGGATCAACCGTTGCTCAAGACCAACGAATCCGGCAGTGCTGCACTGCTTGTCCTCACCAGCAACCGAGGATTTTGCGGTGGTTACAACGGCAACATCCTGCGGCTGGCGATGGAAACGCTTCAAGAAAAACGTGCAGCCGACATGGATGTCAATCTCAACGTCGTCGGCAAGAAAGGCATCGCCTACCTTCGGTTCCTTGGCGAAACCATCGACATGAAGGACGACTCGGTCGAAGAGCAGCCACGCTTCGCCCAGGTCTCTGCGATCGCCGACGACTTAATGGCCGCCTATCGTGAAGAAAAAATCGCAACGCTCGACGTTTGCTACATGCAGTTCATCTCTGCCGGTATTCAAAAACCAGCGATGATGCGATTGCTTCCGATCTCGGGAATCAAGCAAGCCACAGGTGATTCAGATGATGGCGATTCGGATAACGCAGGTACCGAAAACGCACCGCAATCAGGCGAAGCCAACACGACCATCGATTTTTCACCGGAACCGGCTGAATTGCTCGACGAGTTGTTACCGGCTTCGGTGCGGATGCGCTTGTTCCAATGCTTCACCGAAGCCGCCGCAAGTGAACAAGTCGCGCGAATGGTCGCAATGAAAGCGGCCACCGACGCAGCCGGCGACATGATTCGCCTGCTAACGCAAAAATACAACCGCGCCAGACAAACGGCGATTACGATGGAACTGCTCGACATCATTGGAGGGGTAGCCGCCATCTCTTAGACCGATGGCGACTGCATACGTTCTGCTCGCAATATCGGGTGGACCATAAATTCGGACGGATCGCAGCCGAAAAGTTCGCAGTACCGTCCAAACGAATAAGACGAATTATCTTGGGACGATTGAAACGATGGTAACAGCAACAAACGCAACGGGACGGGTTTCGCAGATCATCGGCTCTACGCTGGACGCCGAATTCGACGAAGCCAATCTGCCGGCAATCTACAACGCCCTCAAGACCGAAGTCGAAAGCACGGTCGGAGGCAAGACAGTCAAGGAAACGCTGTGGTGCGAAGTGGCACAGCATCTTGGCGGCGGTCGCGTTCGGGCCATCTCGCTGGGTTCAACCGACGGTTTGCGCCGAGGAGCCGAGATCGTAGATACCGGTGCGCCGATCTCCGTTCCGGTTGGCGATGCGACACTGGGCCGCGTATTCAACATGGTCGGCGACACCATCGACGGCCGCGGTCCTGTCGGCACATCAGAAACGCGTCCGATTCACCGCAAGCCACCAGCATTCGACGAACTCACCCCCAAGACCGAACTCTTCGAAACCGGCATCAAGGTCATCGACCTTCTCTGCCCGCTCGTTCGAGGTGGGAAAGCCGGTCTATTCGGTGGTGCGGGCGTTGGCAAGACCGTCATCATCCAGGAACTCATCGCCCGCCTCGCGCGTTTCCACAGTGGCTACTCCTGCTTCGCCGGGGTGGGTGAGCGTACCCGCGAAGGAAACGACCTGTGGTTGGAAATGCAGGAAGCCCAAATCGGCGACACCGGTAAGAGCGTGCTTGACCAGACGGTCATGGTGTTCGGACAGATGAACGAACCACCAGGTGCCCGTCTCCGCGTCGCACTGTCAGCCCTCACTATGGCCGAGCACTTTCGCGATAACACTGGTGCCGACACGCTGTTGTTCGTCGATAACATTTTCCGCTTCTCGCAAGCGGGTTCGGAAGTGTCCGCACTTCTCGGTCGTATGCCATCGGCAGTGGGTTATCAGCCTACCCTAGGCACTGAGATGGGCGAGTTGCAGGAGCGCGTGACCTCGACCAAAGCCGGGGCTGTCACCAGTATCCAGGCGATTTACGTTCCGGCAGACGACTACACCGACCCCGCCCCTGCAACAGCATTTGCTCACCTCGACAGCACGGTGAACCTCGAACGAAGCATCGCCGAAAAGGGCATTTACCCTGCCGTCGATCCGCTCGCATCGTCATCGCGTATTGTCGATCCGAACTACGTTGGCGAACGTCACTATGCCGTCGCCCGACAGGTGCAGTCGATCCTTCAAAAATACAAGAGCCTTCAGGACATCATCGCGATTCTCGGTATCGACGAGTTGAGCCAGGAAGACAAACTCACCGTCAACCGTGCCCGCAAGATCGAGCGTTTCCTATCTCAGCCGTTCTTCGTCGCTGAAGTCTTCACCGGTTTCCCCGGAAACTACACGTCACTTGAAGACACGATCCGTTCGTTCGAGGAATTGTGTGAAGGCAAATGGGACCATCTGCCCGAGCAAGCATTTATGTACGTCGGTACGATCGAAGAAGCGGCTGAGAAAGCCGAAAAATTCAAGAACTAGTCTGCAAGCGGATTCATCATGGCCGACAAAACCTTTACATGCACAGTCCTGACGCCCGAGCGCACCGTTCTCGATGCCGAGGTGACGTCCGCGACCATTCCCGCGCACGACGGCGAGATCGGCATACTTCGTGGCCGCGCCCCCCTTCTGTGCCGATTGGGAATAGGCATCCTCAAGCTCGAAGGCTGCCCCGATCCCACGCGCTTGTATGTCGATTCGGGATTTGCCGAGGTAGCAAACAACAAGATCACCATCCTCACCGAGCACGCCCTTAAACCCGGCGAGATCGACGCAACCAAGGTACATTCCGACCTGCAGGAAGCGCAAAACCGAACTGCATCGACGCAGGAAGAGCAGGACAAGCGGCGCAACGACATGGCCCGCTGCAAGAAAAAACTAGAACTTGTCTAGCAGCCAGCAACTCGCCGGACCAAGCAAGCAACTGGCTGCTCGCCACCCAGTGTAGGCTGAATCCAATTTATCTAGCGATCTATCTGAAATGCCAAGGGTGTACCGCAAGGCTTGGGGCATCAAATCGAAACTCGAAGCCTACGCCTCGACGATCCCTTCCCGAATCGCAAAACGCGCCAACGAAACCCGATCGTGAATGGCGAGTTTCTTCATGAGGCTCACCTTTTGTTTGTCTGCAGTTTTGTAGCTGATCCCCAACTCTTCGCACGCAACCCTCAAAGAAGTTCCGATCGCAAGAACGCGCAACAGCTGACGCTCACGTGGGCTGAGCAAATCCGATCGCGTTTTGGTGGGTTGACCTGGATCGAAATCATTGACGGCAGGGTCGATCCGGTCGAGGAATGCCTTGGAGTAATAATGCCTGCCGGCATGAACGAGGCGCAGTGCTTCGCGAATTTCTCCAAACCCGCCGGATTGGTGAACCAATCCAAACACCTGGGTATCGAGTGCCCGACGAAGATCGGCATCGCAAACCGTTCTCGCCACAACAACGATGCCCGTCATCGGCACCTCACGGCGTAACTTGCTTACCGCACCGAACGCAGCCTCGTCGTTTTCTTTAATGCCGATGACGGCAAGATTCGGCGTCAAGCGTCGCGAAACTTCCAACAAACTCGCGTGATCCGCGAACGAACCAACGCACTCGAATTCCCGCGACTCACCTAGTAAAAATCGCAGCAGGTCGCGCAGCAGAGTGTGCGGATCAACTATAAGTACTGAAACAGTGCTAGAATCGAAGGACATGAACTGAGCGGCTACCTGTGAAAAAGGCGCAGCACCATTCAACGCAATATTGAGGGCCCGGCAACCTGCGTCAGAAATGGCACCGTGAGTGTCGAAGGCCCATCTTGCTCAATACCGTTTGGCTCATCCTTAGGGTATATGACCCAATTTTGCTCATTTCACCCAGCACTTCTCTAAATTAACAAGCGCTATCGCCGGTTGGTGAATTGCGCACAATGCGTGGATGGTTTCGAATATGATTTCGATTGATTTGGAAACATTTTCGGCGTTTATGAAACCGTAGTCCCGTCTGCATGCTTGAATTGCATCGATGATGTGGACCCGCCATGCCCGAACAAGCCCGGCTTGGATCAGTGGCGTGTGGCTCACCACGGTTCATTTTCAAATCCCCTTTAACGTCATGCACACCACGATTTCGATTACAATCACCCGCACCTGCCCAGGTTGAAATCGAATATCGCAAAAGGATCATCGCAGAAGGCGGAGCCCTCAAGGCAGGGTGCGACAGGGAATCAATATGTTGACGATGACATTCCTCGGAGTGGGCGGGGCATTCGCCAAGCGCAACTTTCAATCGAACGCTTTGGTCGAAGCGTGGACGGTCGGCCCCGATGCGCAGGCATCGCCCGACGACAACCTGCTGATCGATTTCGGTTCAACAGGACCGTTGGCACTGCACCAACTCAAAGATGTCGACGGTTTTCATTACCTAAGCGATGGCGCCCGCATTCACTTCCCGGCAATCAAGCGCGTTTTCATATCGCACCAACACGCCGATCACATCGGTGGGCTCGAAGAAATGGCCTTCGCGAATCGATTCCTCTACGCGTCCACCAATGACAACGGGAGTTGCAAACCAGAGCTCATCAGCAGCACCGAAATTCTCAAGAACTTATGGGAACATTCGCTAAAGGGCGGGCTCGGAATTCTAAAAGACCAGCCCGCAACGCTTGATGACTACTTCGACGTAAATGCGTTGGCGCATGACAACGTCGATGCGTGTGGTTTTGATCTGCTCGACAAGTATCGCTTCTCGATTTTCTCGACCGACCATTTGTGCCTTGATCACAAATACGACTGGCCAAGCCTCGGGTTGTTCATCACCCAAGATGGATCAAGCGAGTCGGCGTTCTTTTCCGGTGATACGAAATACGATTTTGAAGCGTATGAATCGATGCTCCAGCGATCGAAGATCATCTTCCATGACGTTCAACTTCACGAACAGCCCGACCCGGTTCATGCCCTGTTAAGCCAAATGCAGGAAATGCCGCAGGCCATCAGGCAAAAAACGTTCCTATACCACTACGATGACACCTGGGATGCCCCGCAATACAACTGCGTAGACGAACAATTCGCGGGGTTTGTTAAACCGCACAGAAGATATGTAATCTTTGATGGATAGTTTCAACAGTTGTGCGACAGCGGATCAACCTCGCGCCGCCGCGCCAAACGTCTGACGTGCCCAGTCGGCGGTCACGCCCTTTTCATTGAGCGCCTTTGCAACTTCCGATTTTTCGTCCCGAAGCAGGGCGAGTAACAAATGCTGCGGTTCGATCTCACCCGCGCCAAGCCGGTTGGCTGAGTCCACCGCAAGCACGAGCGTATGCCAGAACTTCGGGGACCGAAACGCCTTCGACAATTCCTGCTGGTGCAGCCATTCAAACTCACCATGACGAGAGTGGGCCAAGTCGTGCGAATCATCAACGCTCGACCGAAGCATTCCCAGGACTTTCTCGCGAAGCGGATTCGATTCAACGCCTTGTTTGTGAAGCACCTTAGCCGGAATACCATCCTGATAACCCAACAGCCCCAGCATCAAATGCTCGGTGCCGATGTACTTATGCCCCAGCGTCCGCGCTTCCTTCACTGCCAGCGCAATGACATCTTTGGTTCCCTGAGTCTGTGCCCGAAATCCGATGCTACCGGACCCATTGCCTTCTCCGAGTTCGTCGGCAACTTCACCGCGGACTTTTTCGAGATTGACATCCAGCATCCGAAGCGCTTCCGTGGCGACACAGTGACCTTCGCCAATGATGCCAAGCATGATGTGCGCCGGCGCAAGATAACTGTGTTTCAACTTGCCGGCTTCCTGATTCGCCAAAGCCATCGCGTGACGCGCCCGATCGGAAAATCTCTCATGCATGACTCATTCTCGCTTTAACAAGTGTCCATCGAAAGTTGCCGCCAGCACACCACCACCCCTGCAAAAACCACTGGCTACAGAGCAGTTTAGCGTGTTGGTTCCGGCCTGCAATGGAGGCGACCACCAAGCTGCGCGGGTCAACCCACAGGCAGGGTCAGCACCGGATCGGATTTATTCACCTCGCCCGTTTGAAGCATGAATAGCTGCCCGAGAAGCGAAAACGTCGACTTGGAATTCTCGTCGTCGTCCTTGATATAGAACCAGCGTCCCCGATGCTTCACAGCCACCGCCGCACTCTTCGGCTTGAAGCGGCTCGTATGAACATGAAACAAGTCGCCCAATACGTCAGACCAGTCGAACGCGCTCCCATCGGCGAAACGTGTCTGGGTGGCCAACCCGTCTTCAAGATGATCATCGGGCACGTCCACACTCTGCGAAAGATAATAGAGCACGCCCATCAACGAACGCGCGTCCAGACCAACCATATCACTTCCGTTGTGATCTGCCCCCGCTTGATCCACTTCGACTTGATCGACAATGTCGAAAACATGCTGACCGGAATGGACGCTCAGTAATTCGCAGAGTCGCCGACTCGCGTTGTCCACGTCCTTCGAAGTATCGAACTGCAATACCAGAACGCGGCGCGATGCCACGAGATTGACACTGTCCGGATTGCCAGCTGGCGCAAATCCAAAACCCGACTCGGATGCCGCGATCAAATCTCCGCTGGACACTTTCTCACGCGGAATCTCAATCGACATCTGACGACGCCTCGGAATAAACTTGATGCTTACTGCCCCCGATGCCCGCAAATCCTGAAGCAAATTCATCGCCTCCGCGAACGATTCAAACTCCGGAGCAAGCTGCGGCGTCGGGCCAGACGCGGTGGGCGCATTGGGCAAACCATTGAACGATTCCACCGCCAATCGAAACACCCGATCCGCCCGCCAACCCGACTCGGCAAGCAACGAAATATTCTCAACCGGAATCGGGATCAACATCCGCCGCAAGAACGCTTCACCACCAAGATAGGAATACGTAATCGTCGGCTTCTCGGAATAACCCAATCGCCCGGACAGTTGCAAAACGTTCGGGTTCAGCGAGTCACCGCCAACATTCTCATTCAACGTGCCAGCCACATCACCGCTTTGATCAAACTGAAACTGCGTGGCGATACTGGTCACGCCCAGAAACACGGGCAAATCGCGATAACGCATGCGCACCAAATTCACCAACATCTGCTCAGAGGTCGCCACCCGCAGGGCATCGCTGTACTCCGATTGCCCTATTTTTAAGGCATTTGGGCCAAACTGACACCCCGGCAAGATCGCAACAAGACACAACAATATTGCGACACGAACATGGGTCGGGCGCATCTTCTCCATAAAATCAACGCTTTCATTAGGTAATAGGTATTCCAATTCCGACAGACCACATCCTGCATCCGATGGTATTGCAAAAAACGGCGTTTCGCAAAAACTGGAGTCCCAAAGTACGCACTTTCTCCTGACCGCATACCATTAGGCGGTACGGACGTTTCCGATTATCATTCGGCGCACGCAAATGCTCGTCACTTGCAGCGACCCAAAGGAGGCATCAACATGAAACGACACACGATAGCATTGGTATTGATGGCGTTCGTCGCAATCCAAGCCAATGCCCAAACACCGGACGAATTGCAAAGGAAGAAAGCAGAATTCAAAACCGACGACGGCGTCACCATCGTTGCGGATTACTACCCTCCAACCGGCAGAGCAATTTCACCTGCTGCCATACTTCTGCACATGTATCGCCACGATCGTTCAACGTGGGAACCGCTGGTCAAACCCCTTCACGAAGCCGGTTTCGCCGTACTCGCCATCGACATGCGCGGCCACGGTGACAGCACCCATCCCGAAAGCATGAACCTCGCCAAGCGCGTCGTAGAGCGCGACCCGAAACTATTCAACAACATGCACAAGGACGCACAAGCCGCGATCAAATGGGTCCGCACCCAACCCAATGTCGATCAGGACATGCTCGTACTCATCGGAGCCAGCGTCGGGTGCAGCGTCGCCATCGACACGATGACCCGTGAACCATCCGTCGATGCTATCGTGTGCCTGACCCCGGGCACGAAGTATCTCGGCGTGGATTCCGCGGCGCACATACACAAGACCGGTGACTGCCCCATTCTGCTCCTCGCCACCGAAGACGAACGCGAAGCCACCGACGCGCTTTCCAAAACGGCTGACAACGTCACCGGCGAGATCGTCGGCCCGGGACGCCTTCACGGCACTAACATGTTTGGGAAAATCGACGGCATCGAAGCCAAAATCACCGCATTCGTCCGAGCGGCTGTCCACAAACCAGCCGAATAAATCCGGCAGCATCGTCTCGGAAAATACGCATCATGAAGAAGCGATCCACCGTGCGGCGCAAGCAGCTAAGCGGACAAACCTATCGCCTGCCCAAGCTTTGGAACTGCTGGGGTTACGACGGACCCCTCGAAACATCGGACGGCGAATGCATCGTCGAACCGACAAAATACTTCGCGGACCTGCTCGCGTGGATCAAGAGCCAGTCCAACCTTTCGAGCAAACTCCGCAGCAAAAGCCTCTCGCAAATCAACAAGGGGGCGCGGCGTAGCACAACTAACGGCGGCGATTGGATCCGCACGTCAATCGCCTACGGCATGCTAATCCGCTCAGCCACGGCATGGGATCACGATGCCGACGGAAAACTCGCAGCAAAACCATTTCACGACATGGGGTCGTTCTGCAAAACAATCCTGCTGCTTCCACACATCAAGCGCCTCGGTGTCAATGCGCTGTACCTGCTGCCCGTGTCCAAGGTCAGCAACGTGTATCGCAAAGGCGAACTCGGCTGCCCTTATGCGACACATGCGTTCATGCAACTCGACGAAACGCTGGACGATGTTACCTTGGGCCCGCAAGTCGGCGACATCAATAAGCAGTTTCACCTGCTCGTCGAATGCGCCCACCGACTCGGCATCCGCGTACTGATCGACTTTGCCCCACGTACCGTCGCCCGCGACCATGTGTGGATTCTCGACCATCCCGAATGGTTCTACTGGATCGACCGACGCTTCGACAAGAATTTCGCCGCACCGCACATCGACGGCGTGACCTATCAAAATCCGAAACCCGACCAACTCGGCGACATCTACAGTGTTCCGGAAGTAAACCGCCATCTGAAACGCTTCCGATTCAACCCTGGTCAAACGCACCCCGAACAGTGGCAGAACTTCGTCGCTCGCGAAAAAGCCTACCCACAAGCCAACGTTCTAAAACGAATCGCCCAAGCGTTCGGCGTCACCACCGCCCCGGGATTCACCGACGTCATCAACGACCCCCAGCCACCCTGGACCGACGTCACGTACCTTCGCCTCTTCACCGATCACCCAACCGAGTCCACCCGCTATCTGCCCGATCCCAAACAGCAACCGCCCTACATCCACTTCGACGTTGCCAAATCCAGCATTTTTCAAGGAAAAAAACCGCACCGCACGCTTTGGAACAAGCTGTCAAACATCATTCCGTTCTACCAGAAATTCGGCATCGATGGTGCCCGGATCGATATGGCCCACGCCTTACCACGAGATCTCGAAGACCGCATCCTGCAAAAACCGCGCGAGCGCGATCCCGATTTCTGCTTCATCGCCGAAGACCTCGGCACCGAGAATCACAAGAAAGCGAAGGCGGCTGGCTATAACCTGATGATCGGACCAAGTTGGTGGATGGAGCCGCGCGCCCACGAAGGCAAACTGCACGAAATGATCAAACAGATCGCACCGCTAAAACTCCCGGTATTCGCGTCGGCAGAATCACCCGACACACCCCGCGCGGTCACGCGTTCAGGAAAAAGAAAATTCGCAAAACAGATGGCCGTTCTGAATTGCTTGCTGCCCAACAGCGTGCCAATGGTCAACAGCGGTGCCGAAGTCTACGAACGCCAACCGCACAACCTCGGCCTGGATGCCAAACCGCGCGACCGATTCGCTTTGCCCAAGAGCGATCCCTATTACGGGAAGCTCGCATTCTTCGACAAATCTATCCTGCACTGGACCAACCTCGGGGCAACCGAAATTTGCAACCTGATCCGGAACGCAACAGAATTGCGCCGCCCACACATCCAAGCATTGACGTCAGCCAGCGCCTACATCGAACCCGTCGTCAACAGTAACGCCAAGTGGATCGTATCGGTCGCGTACAAGCTGGGTTCGCGAGGTAATCTGTTGGTGATGATCGCCAATATTGACTACAAACGATCGCACCGCACCGAAATCACCGGCTTGGGAACGCTGGGCAAATCCTTCGAACTGCTCATGCACATCGCCTCAACACCGCCGACAATCTCGGTCCAACGAAAGAACATCGTCGCCCGTCTCGATGCCGGTGAGTGTTGCACTCTTAGAGTCAACCGCACTTAGTAGTTCGTCAATCCCGCGCATGCGGGATTCCAGAATGAGCGATGGGCGTGGATTCCCGCTTCCGCGGGAATGACGGTGGTACGCAACCCACAAGATGGCGATTGGGCCTACACTTGGGGCCAAGCGTTTGGTTAAGCCAAAGCAATTCATTCATCTTCCATATCGACTTCGATCTTCAGCGCCGAATCGTGGCTGCTGCGTTCGGTGAAGTGAATGAACCCCACTGGATGCGCGCCATCCGGAGCCTTTGGCAGCGACCCATCAAGCTCGTATTCAACTTCGATCGGAACGTGCGGCACGAAATCGATGTTCGTCGACTTGCCGCGCGTCACTTCCAACCCCACCGGGTCGGCTAACAGGTGGTCGATCTTCACAGTGATCGGCGTCTTCCGTTGATCGTCCGACACCGCAAACGCCCCGACAATCTTGAGCTTCAAATCACCGCCCGACTTCGGTTTGGACACCGTCGCTGAAAACAGATTGTCATTGAACGCGTTATCCAAGATGTTGTTGCCCTTGGAGTCCTCCACAATAACAGCAATGTCCGTCGTCTCGGCATAGTCCTTGAGCGACATCTCCAGAATGATGCGAACCGAATCAAACCCGTCGCCAAGGTCGATGTCATAGGTCAACTCGTCCTTGAGTCCCTTGAACGTTCCCTCAACGGTCTTGCGAAAACCCTCGATTTGCCCTTCTGATGAAACGAATAACGGCGTGTCGAATTCGTTCGTGACCGTCACGGTGCCCTTCTCCTTCTTCTTCGATGACGACGACCAGTTCCTTACCGGGTTGGCCGACGCCTGCAAACCGAAGAACCGCACGTCCAATTCATAGGGCCAAGATTTGTCAGGCCGATCAGCCACCACATCCAACTCCCAGACGCCCGGCATCAACTCATCATCAAGGGTCCACGACACTTCGCGCTTGCCCTCCGCCGAATTCAACCGCTTGCCACCATTGCGACTTTGATGTCCGTTGGGATCAAAAATCCGATCGATAGCTGCCTTGGACGCCTCACCCTTTGGCGCGCTCAAGGTTGCCACCATCGCACTCGCCCCAGGCGGCACTGACACAAAATGCCGATCCGTCGTCCAGCCGTTGACCGTCTGACGCTTGAGGCTCAGCGAATGGTTCGACTCCGCACTGACACGATGTGGCACAATGATCGTATTGAGCAAAGTAAACGCCACCCTCCCGTCCCAAAGCGCATCGACTGCCCCGACATATACGCCCGGCTCGGTCAACTGATCGGCGACGTAGTCAACATACACCGATGCCGTCTGCACGCTTCGAAGGTAAACGCTTTCCTGTCGCAGGCGGCACCAGGGGCTATCCGTCTGCAACGTGAATTTGCGTGTGAACGATGTCTTCGCTGACCCGTCGATGCCCGGTGCAAAAATCGGCTTGATCGTAAAGACTTGCGGCTGATCCGTTGGAAAATAAGTGCTTCGCCAATAGGCAGCCGGCGCGGTTCCTTTGTAAGAACTCGGACTCGGCGTCGAAATGTCATACCCGATGACCGGATCATTCTTCGCCGACTTGCTAAGCTCCGCGAATCTTGACGCGGCGACGCTTGCATCAGGCAGGCCAAAACCAACGTCCAGCGCAGTCGCCCCTTCGAGCGGCTGACACGAATCGCAGAGTGCACGCTTCACGTCGCACGATCGAATCGTCGCGTTATCATCGGCGTTGCGAGCGTGACTGATCATCAGTGCACAAAGACCCGCCGCATAGGGGCTGGCCATGCTCGTCCCGCGCCAATGGTCTCCGCGAAGATTCCAACGCGGCACCGTCGATGTTGACCATCCCGGTGTCGCAATGTCGGGCTTTGCCGTCTCGCCACCACGCGACGTAAATGTCGTCACAGCAGGCGCTTGCATGTCGAAGCCTTGAACGTCTCTGCCGGAATCGGCAGCCAACAGCGCCCCCACAGTAATCGCAGCCGCTGAGGCCGCCGGTGTACCGATCGTCGACAGACCCGGGCCAATGTTCCCACCCGACGTGCAGAACACCAGATCCGGATACTTGTGAAGGATGTCGTCCATGAATGTATCAATCGCCGAGCGCCCTTCAATCGTCGAAGCCACGCCATACGAGAGATTGCACACCACCGGTACGCCGTGTTCATGCGAATACCGCGCCGCATATTCCATCGCTTTCTTCTTCGCGTCGGTCGTGCTGATGCCACCGATCGCGTTGTTGCCAATCTTCAGGCTGATGACCTTTGCACCGGGCGCAACTCCGTTGAAACCTTCCTGCCCGTTGATCTTGTAACCCGCAGCAATCCCCGCAACGTGCGTACCGTGCGCGCCGTCGTCGTAGTGCAGAACGATCTTGCTTTTGTTCAAGAAGATATTGACCGCAAACGTCAACGGAACGATTTGCTTTTCCGGCGTGGGGCGCGACAACGTAAATGAATCGTACGCCAGCTTGTAGTTTTGCAGCGGCACCTCGTCGGCGAAACTGCGGTCGTGATTGGTATCGACATAGCAAATTGCTTGATCGTCGCCCTCATTCGGCATCGCCGAAACCAGAATTCCGAATGCGTCGTCGGCTCGGCCATTGTTGTCGAGATCCGGAATCGACGCATTCACGAAGCGCTTTTCGTCGAGACTCGCAAACCAGAAGCGCCGATCGTCTTTCTGACCCGCCCAGTTTTTCGGAAGCGCGTAAGCAATCGCCGCACCCTCGTCTTCGTGATTGACGATTGATGCGCCACTTTCGTCACGCCGCACAATATGCAAGTCGAGATCACCTTCACCACTGAAGTCCTGCACGTCGATGACTTTGATGCTGCCGTCAGGATTCTTCGTCAGCCCCGGAATGCTCGGGTCCACACCGGTATCCAAAACCGCAATCACCACGCCCCGCCCGTCATCATTGGGATGGTTTGCGAGAAACTGATTGACCCCGCAAGTATCCAGCGATAACTGCGTCCACGATTCTGGCCCGCGTGCCTGCGTTGACGAAGTTGCGACAGCCACACCAACCAGCGCCGCGACGATGAGAATGCCTGATACCAACCGCATCTATTTTCCTCCTCCAAAGGATCGAATTGCCGAATCCAGAGACTGTAACCGGCATCGGCTAGTGGTTTCAACGCCTCCCGTTTATTTCGCCAACCACCCGACAACCCCTTACAAAAAAAGCCCGCAGACCGAAGCCTGCGGGCATCTCAACTCAATTCCCATCATTGGAGACTAATTTGCAGCCATCAAAGACTAATTCGATCGAATCACCCAGTCGCCTGCCGGCATCAGGACGATGTTTTCGTCGTGCAGAATCTGCAACTTCATCAGCGCTGTATTCAACGCTGCCGCCCGCTGCGGATCGAGCGTTTTGAGCAGCGGCAACACCACATCCAACAACGGCGAGCCAGCCGTAAAGAGCCCCTGCTTCGGTGCCAGCGACACCCGAACATTCTCACTTTCCTTACCGCCCAATCCATCACCGAATATCTCAAAAATATTCTTGGGACGCGGAATAACTCGCAACTCATAGTCGCCAAGGCTCGCAAGGTCTGCCGCTGAATCAATCGCGTCACGCATTGAACCCAACTCGTCAACCAACCCGAGTTCCAGCGCCTGCTTACCCGTGAACACGCGTCCGCCAGCCATCTCATCAATCGGCTTGGACAATTTGCCTTCGCGATGCTTGACGATGTGCCCTTTGAAAATGCCGTACACTTCGTCCATCCAATTCATGATCCGGGTGCGCTCATTATCATTCCAAGCGCGGGCGGTACTCATGATTGCGGCTTGCTTACCGCGTTGATACGGATGCCAATGGATACCGATCGAATCCCACATGCCCGTGGTAACGACCTTGCCACCCACCACCCCAATCGAAGCGGTGATCGTCATCGGGTCGGCGATGATCTTGTCAGCCCCACATGACACATAGTATCCACCGCTGGCTGCGACATTGCCCATCGAAACCACCAGTGGTTTTCCAGCCGCCTTCACGCGCATGGTGGCGTCATAGATGATCTCACTCGCCAGCGCCGAACCACCGGGCGAATCCACGCGAAGCACAACCGCCTTCACCGAATCATCTGCTGTCGCTTTATCAAGCGCTTTGCGGATGCTTGTGCTCTTGGCACCGCTGCTTCCGCCAAACGGACTGACTTCATCCTGGCCAGTACTGATCGCCCCTTCGACATACACGATAGCGATAGAGGGTTCTTTCGATTCCTTCTCACCCGACATTAAATCGCCGATCAGAGAAATGAACGCGAACGGGTTATTGAAATCAATGTCCGGTCCGGACTTCTTGCCGAACCCGTGAACAAATTTGAGATCGTCGCCATACTTTTTCTTCAGCTCAGCCACCAGATCCTGGCGATGCTGCACCGAATCGATCAAACCCAACTCCAGCGCTTTCTCAGCCGTGTAGGGTGCGTTGTCGATGATGTTCTTGACCTTCTCCGCGTCACCGTTGAAGCGCGAGTCAGCGATATTCTTGACAAGCCCTTCATACATTCCGTCGAGCAGCCAGTTCATGTTGGCTTCCGCTGCTTCGCTGGGGCCGTTGCGCGAGAATGTTTCGCCAGCACTTTTGAAATCGCCGATGTGAACGACGTCCGGCTCGACGTGAATCTTGTCGAGCATCTCGCGCAGATACATTCCCTCGGAATAGAACCCGAGCAACCAAACGTCACCGGTGGGCGTCACGCTCACATGCTTCGCCGCACAAGCCAGCGCATACATCCCGGTCTGCAGCGAATCGACATGCACATACACCGGTTTGCCACAAGACTCAATCGCCTCGCGAAGCTCTTCCAACTGTGCGTAGCCCATGCCCGGCGCCCCAACGGTCAGCAGAACCGCCTTGATCGAATCGTCCTTACCGGCTTTGTGAAACCGCTCGATCAAACCCTTGAGCGTTTCCGGCTGATCGCCGAAAGAGAAACCCATGTCGCCCATAGGACGTTCCAAGAGCGGGCCATTAAGGTGAAAAACAGCCACCTTGCTGGTCTCAACACCAGCCAGCGCCGTCGTGCCCGCAAGCGCCATCGCCAAACACATTGATGTCGCTATTCGTCGTAAAGAAAATCTCATCGAATTGCCTCCTTCAGCAAGTTCCTTCAGCAAATGAAGTGCAAGTATCCTAATACCGAGCCAACCACCACACGCCCGGGTCGTAAAGTCCAGTTTGTAAATACCATCCTAATCCGAGACATCAGCTTATCGCGGCGGTAGTCGATAAGCCCCGACCGCACACGATTCAGTCTACAGCGCTTTCGGATAAAATGCCCCCAAGGCAACACTCAAATGACAATTATCCACACGCGCCGACCACATCGCACGGAGGCGTAGGGGCATGTAAGAATTGATGTGGCAATGCGTTGGCGACACGTCGCGAATGAATTGCATCCGCAAGAGAAGCGGCAGGCGCATACAACGCGCTCGGTGAATCCTCAGGCGATTGACGCCAACGGCCGAATGGCGCTGACGAGGTCTTCGGTTTGGTAGGGTTTTCTCAGGTCGAACGGTAGCATCACACCGTGGTTGTGATCGCTGGCGATGATGATCAGCCTTTCGCCCACGACATCGTAGCCAGTCTCTTGCGGCTGATGACCACAGATGAAAAAGTCCACGTCGAGCTTACCCGCAAGTTCGTCGAGTTGCTGCTTGGTCTGATGGCGTCCCCACACCAGTTGGTAGGCGCTGCCCCCGTCGCCGATGTCCCTGCCCGTCGGTTTGCGATTGAACACCTCAGGGTCGAACGTGCGCATCATATCCGGACTGGGCAGTGAATGCGTGACCATCACACGGTTGGCCGTGCGGACCGCGAGCGGATACGACGCGATAAAATCCAGCAATGCGTCCGCGACGATGATGTACGATTCGCCATACGTTTCGCGCATCCCAGCCAGAAAACTATACGTCACCACCCTGCCCCCTTTGGTGATGTCCTGCTCGATCAACTGGGCAAGTTCGTGGTTGCTTTGAATGAAGTGAACCTGCTCTGGATAATCGGTCTTCCATTTTGCCGCGTCGAGCAGAACCTCATGCGACATGTCGTGGGCGTCCATTCCCTGCGGTTCTTCGTGAATAATTTCATGCAGAACGACATGGCGGGCGGGCGCGTGTTCGAGGTCGCAGTATTTAATGATGCGCTCAAGATTGCGACGGTGGCCATGCAGGTCACCAGTAACGACGAGTTGCCCGTAGTTTGGAAGAACGATCGTCGCCCCGTGCAGACATTCTTCAGCACGATTAAGCCGCGCAGCGTCGCGATAGGTTTCGGCGTCTTGCTGAATTCTCTGTGCTAAGTCGGTGGTCATTCGCCTCACTTCATTCCCGGTTACTTTGATATCCTAATCGTTCGTGATGTTCCAACCACTCGATTGCCTGTGTCGTTCTTATGGGTCAAGTAAAGTTCGGATTTGTGCCAGATTATGGCCCAAATGGCAATTCATTCCAGCAGGTCTACATTCTCAGAGTTGCCAGCGGGGTTCGCTCGCTTGGTCGCCTTCAACTCATCCAGCTTCTTGCGCCATAGGTTCTGCACCGTTTTGAGTCGGGCATCCACCTGAATCATATCCGCTGGCCGATCGTTCGGATTGGATTTGCAGCAAGCCATAATCAGTTGGCTCAGCGCCAACGGGAACTTGTTGTTAATCTCACGCGGCGATTGCGGTGCATCGGCGCGGCTGATGTCTGTCCCCGATGTGCCCGCAATCTCAGTTGGATAATTGATACCGGTCAATACCCAGTACATCGTCGCCCCGAGGTTATAGACATCGGTGCGCTGATCAAGATTGATGCGGCGGACTTGCTCGGGTGCAATGAAATCGGGTGTGCCCTGAATGCGTTTCTTACGATGGCCAATCGGACAAGCCTGCCCGAAATCAATCACCTTCACAACGCCGTTCTTGCCGAGCAGAATATTATTCGGTTTGATGTCGGCATGGACATGCCCGCTTTGATGAACGGCATGAAGGCCCGCAGCGACTTTGCGAAAGATCACGAAAAAATGATCCAGACGGGCCGGACGATGCTTCTCAACCGTCAGCCCTTCGATGTACTCCATCACCATCAAAACCTCGACGGTTCGCAGAAGCTTCTTTTTGCGATGGATCGAAATGCACCGACGAATGTGGGCGTGTTCGAGCGGATGGCAAACTTCAAATTCGGTTTCGACCTGCTCGATAAAACGCTGATCATCCGGCTCGCGGCGAACCACCCGCTTAAGGGCGTAATGCTTCCCCGTGGCTTGGTGTACCACGCGATGAATGACCGATCGCGCACCTTGCCCGAGGACCTCAATCGAACCGTATCCGGGTAGCAGATCTGCCAACCCCCATCCTTTCCCGAGTGACGACTCTTCCTCGATGAGCGTGCTCAACACCCCTGAGCAAGATTAAAAACATCCGCCCCGATCAACAACTCAAGCGGTGCCTATCATAGTAATATTGAATTCGTCGTCCATTTGAACGATCTGGCAGTATCCGCCGGATTCAGAGCCTCAGACGCTCCAACCGCTCAGACAATCCGCCCCGACCGATCACGATAAGCTGATCGTCAACATGAATGACTTCCTGCGGGCCAGGTCCGAAAACTTGATTTCCGTTGGCCCGCTTGATCGCCACCACCACGACGTCCGCCCGCTCGCGAATACTGGAATCCTTCAACGCTTTGCCCGCGATCGGTGAATTCGAATCAACCAGGTATTGTGCGATTTCAATATCGACGCCCCGGGCGGCCATGTCTGCAAAATCGACGACGTGCGGACGGCGCAAGAGTCCGACGGCTTTGTTGGCGCCGATCGTCTGCGGACTAATGACGGAATCAGCACCGGCGCGTTTGAGTTTGGCTTCGGTCGATTTTTGCTCTGCCCGTGCGATGATCTTGATGGTCGGGCACAGTCCGCGGGCAGTCAGCGTCACATAAACATTGTCGGCGTCACTCGTCAAACAACTCACCAGCGCGCTCGCATTGCGGATTCCGGCTTCTTCCAGATCATAGTCGTCCGTCGCGTCACCTTGAACGTGGAGCACGCCGCGATCGTCAAGTTCATCGCCTTTACCGCGATCGATAACGACACAGTCGACGTTTTCGCGAACGAGATCCAAGGCGATGTTGGAACCCATCCGCCCATACCCACAGATGATCGTGTGGCCGCGCAGTTTGGCGATCGTATCTTTCATGCGTAGTCGCTCCCGGTGTGATCGAAGCTCGCCACCCACAATGAGTGAAACGAGATTCGCAATCGAAATTGCGACGGTGCTATATCCAACGATGATAATCGCAATGGTCAGAATGCGCCCTGAATCGTCAAGGGGGAATGCCTCTTTATAGCCGACCGTCGATAGCGTGATGACTGTCATATAGAGCGCATCAAGAAACGGCTGATTTTCTAAGACCATGTACCCAGCCGTTCCGGTCATTAGAACCAGCAGCAGAACCGAAATTGAAATGTACAATCTTCTGCGCGGACTCATCGCTCGGATTCCCGCTGAACGCCATTCGTCGAAAAGTCGATCGAAGCGTGTTCCAGAATGGCAATCATCAAGACTACAAAACAGCATTGCACAAACAACAGGATCGCAAACGACCAATCAACCCGCGGTACAATAATAGCCGAAACACCTGTCGCACCAGTGGCAAGATAGATCGTGCAAACCGCTGCCCGCACACCCATACCACGACGAACGAGTCTGTGCGAAAAATGTCGTTGATCACCACGAAACGGACTCTCGCCAGCCCGAAGTCGATGGATGATCACGCTGATCACGTCGTACAAAGGAACCGCCAACACGATCAGCGGAACGAGCACTCCGACTGGCTCCAAGCCTTGCTCGGGATCGTAGAACGTGGTCAAAATGGTAAGTATCGCAAGCAGATATCCCACGACCATGCTGCCCGCATCGCCCATGAAAATCGATGCCGGGGCAAAGTTGAACATCAAGAATCCAAGAAGCGTACCGACGAGAACCCAGGCCATTATGGGCACGAATATCTGCCCGGTTTGGGTGGCTGAGCAGGCGAAAATGCTGGCTGCAATCGCGGCAACACCAGCGCTCAACCCATCCATGTTGTCGAGAAAATTGAACGCGTTGATGATGAACACGATCCAGAACACCGTGATCAACATCGATGCCGCCTCACCCAATGCCTCCACCGCACGGATGCGGCAGAACCAAACGATCAACAGCGCAACGCTCGTTTGAACAAACAGCTTGATCCACGGCCCGAGCGCCTTCCGGTCGTCGATCAAACCGAGAACGTGCAGGACCAACGCCCCCCCAGCGATGGAAAGCAGCGTGCCTAACTTGCTGCCCATGCCCTCAAGATGTGGGTGTATGAACTCAGGTAGCCACACCGGCGGTTCGGTCGGATGAACCCATCGGGCAATCAGTGCGCCGACAATCAGCGGCAACGTCGCGCAAAGAAAGATTGCGATCCCTCCACCAAGTGCAATGGGTGATTCATGCTGTTTGTGTCCACCGGGTCGATCGACAAACCCAATGCGTATCGCCCACTTCTTGACGATCCAGGTAACCAGGACCGACATGACGAAGGAACCCACAACCGCGATGGTGACCAGCTTTTCCATGGGCCAAAGTGTAGGCCTAGAAGGTAAGCGTGCAAATGTTAATCGGCGCAGCGCGCATTGACCGAAGGGTTGGTAAACCTTAAGCGCGACGAATTCGTTGGGGTTTTGCCCCCGCTATTCGCACAAGATCACCGCGCACTTCCAAATCGAGTTTTACTGTAACGGTATACCAAGTGACCGAACCGAGAGTCTTGCGTTCTTGAGGGGTCAGTGATTTCTCTACGAGCTTGGGCAATTCCTGAAAAGCGATACCGGTCTTGGTCCGGGGAACTATTTTAAGAATGACTCGCCGAAGGCAGTCGTATTTCCATTGAGCTATGCGCGTGCCCTTCTTTCCGGGCGTTGGCGTTTTGCACAAGGTGGTTGGCTCTTTGTTAGGCATGCTGGCAATTCTATTCGGCAAATCGCACATTTGGCAAATGCGGTGCCGGACATTTGAGTCAGTCTATAATCCGAATCGACAGATAAGCCAATCCACAGCCGGAGAAACGCCATGAGCCCAATGAAACTGTTCACGATGACCTGCGTAGCCACGTTAGGTCTCTGCGGCGTGATGCTAACCGGCTGCGGGATTCTGGACACACTGCTGCCTTGTGGGGGACAATGCGCCGCAGATGAATTCTGCAAACGCGCGGACGGCGACTGCGACTCGAACGAAGGTGTTTGCACACCGATCGCAGCCGTTTGCCCCGAAGTGTTCGCACCGGTCTGCGGCTGCGATGGAGAAACATACGGCAACGATTGCGAAGCCAGTGCGGCTGGCGTCAGCGTCGCCTCCGACGGTCCATGCCCCGACCCCGGTGCTGGCGAAGGTGAATTCTGTGGCGGCATTGCCGGCGTCGTTTGCCAGGAAGGACTCTATTGCCAGTTTGATGTGGGTATCTGTGGGCAAGGCGACCAGTCAGGTGAGTGTGCGGTGGTGGCTGAGGTTTGCCCTGCCGTCTTCGCTCCGGTCTGCGGTTGCGACGGTGAAACCTACACCAACGCCTGCGAAGCCGCAGCCGCCGGCATCAGCGTCGATACTCAGGGAGCGTGCAGCTAACACAACCTTCGCCCGAAGAAACTGCGCCTCAATAAGTACCGTGCCTTTAACGAGTACCGTCGCGCTTGAGTTTGCCCCCTTAAAGCCGCGAAACCTCGCCCTTCTTCAACAACCCCGACCGGTCAGTTAAACTACACACCACTAAGATCTGATAATCGGGGTAATCATCGATCAATACGATTGCGCGCAACACCTCAAACATCAAGGTGCGCGTGCAACTAACGGAGTGGAGGAAACAATGGCCACCGAAGGCTCTAATCCAAATGACGACGTCACCATTCGCAGCGACGCCGATCCGTCTCAAAACGAATCCAAACCACCCAAGAAGAAACGTTGGCTCAAGCGCTTGGGTATCGCGTTCGTGCTTGGTCTGTTTTTCCTCGCAGGACTGGTGGTTGCATCACCGTTTCTGCTTTCAACCAATCCCGCCAAAAATTACGCCAGCACATGGATTGGTAAGCAGGTCGGCGGCGACGTCAAACTCTCAAAGCTGAACCTGTCGTGGTTCGATGACTGCAAGGTCGAAGACTTTTCCATGTCCGATTCGCAAGGTCGCGAGTGGATCAACAGTGGTTCGGTCGTCATACCTGGAGGCGTCTGGGGACTCTTGAAACGCTTCGATATCCCAGAAAGCGTCCGCATCGAATCGCCATCAGTCGTCGTGTACGTCGACAACGAATCACAGACAGACCAACTTTCCGACGAATCACTCGACCAAAACGAAAGCACGCGGGAATCCGAATTCAAACTGCCGTCAATCAATGTCACCATCCGTGACGGCAGAGTGACGATCGTCGGCCCGCCATCATCACAATCGGACGAAATTGACCCGGTGGACTATGTGATCGACCTGATCAACGCGGATATCACCCTGGCATCAGGGGGAAAACTCGCCGCGAAAGTCGATGCACGATCGCCCGACGGAGCCACGCTTTTCGTCGACGCCGATGTGGACGATGCCCTCGTGCTCACGCGCGATCTGTCCGACCCCGCGCTCGCAAACCAGTCAGCCGGTTCGATTAAGATCCATTCCGACAAACCGTTTAATCTGAAGCGTTTGACCGAAGCACTCCCCGCATCGTATCGCGCGTCGGGACAGGTGATGCTCAACATCGATGCCGACATTCGCGACGGAATACTCGCGTCGAAACTCAGCCTCGAAGTCGCCGACATATCAGCCGCCGGAATCGAAGGGGCTGACCGCCTACCGCAAGGACGCCTTGGGCTAACCGGTTCGGTCACCATCGATCGAGATGTCGCCACAGGTCGCATTGATCTGGAAGGCGATGCAGGAATCGCCAGTGCCGAATTCGATTGGCCACACCGCGAAGCCCAATCGATGCCCGCAATCGGCGAGCACGTTGAAGCGATGCTCGCAGGCAAACTCATGGCTTGGCCGAAACTGGCGGCTAAACTTTCCGGCAACGTCGATCTTGCTGTTTTATCAAAGGCGTTCCCCGGACTGCTCCATCTCAAATCGGATGTGTTTCTGCAAGAGGGCCAACTCGACATTCATGAATTGGCACTCGCAGGTGGTGATCAACCCGTTGCGAAGCTAGCAGCATCGCTCCACGACATAACCGCCAGCACCCCAAACGGACCCGTTCAATGGGACCCAGCCACCATCGAACTCGACGTTTCCGCCAATGAATCTGGCGACCTCGATGTGCGGCGGGCATTGGTCGATGCTGGCGTCGTTCGCGTCGAAGGCCGTGGCGATTTCGAGGGACTCTCGGCATCAGTCGCCAGCGACCTCGATCGTCTGCACGAAAAAATCACCCCCGTCCTCGATCTGGGCATCGACGAAATTGCCGGGCGCTTGAACGCGCAGATCGAACTGAATCGTTCGTCCGACGAACGCGTTGCTCTCACCTGCGACATCACTGGCAACCAAATTCGCTACCGCAGCGGAAGTGACCATTTCGACGCGCCGAAGGTCGATGCCCGAATGCGGTGGGATGCTTACCTGAAAGACCGCAAGCTCGTCCGAATCGATTCGAATGAGACCAACATTGACCTCGGTGGCGAGATTGTAGCCGCAGCGAAGGGCACGGTTGATCTGGCACAGTACGGTTTCAACGTCGATGTGACGTTCCCGCAAGTGCGGTTGGATCGGTTGAATCGAATGCTCCAAGGGTTTGGGGTTGAATTGCAGGATTTTCAAAACGGAACCCTCTCAGGTGTCGCTCATCTTGAGCGGGCTAGCGAAAACGCACCGATCCTGACGTCCGGCGACCTTTCCGCACGCGACGTGCAACTTGATGGCGAGTCGGCGACACAGCGTGCGGACCTCGGTTGGAATAACGTACGCTTGGACTTACTCGCGTCGAATGTGATCATAGAATCGGCGTCGCTGGAAAGCGCGATTGCTGCTGTCGATGTTTCCAAGTGCGAAGTGGGATTCGGTGATGCGTTTAAGTTAGCCGGACGCATCAAGGTGCGGGCTGACCTGCAAAAATGCGCAAAGCTCATTCCCGCAGAGGACGGTCAGCAACCCTTCGGAAACACTGCCGGACACCTCGTATTCGATACCGACTGTCAAACGGACGGCGACCGGACCGCCCTGCGCGGAACGGCGACGATCGAAGACCTCGCAATGCAAGCTGACGACGGAACCGTTTATCGCGACAAGCTGCTGGCCGACTACGACATTAACATAGACTCAGCCGCAGACGCACTCACTTTCGACAAGCTAAAGCTCACCAGCACAGCCGCTTCGATCGACCTTGACGGCAAGATCGCCTCATTCAGCGCCATACAGGACGCAGACATCAACGGCACCTTCGCGCTCGAATGGGAACGGGTCATGCAGGTCTGCTATGAACTCTACCCTGCCACCCGCGAATTAATCTCAGTCACCGGACGAAACAACAGTCAGCTAAGCGTACGTGGTCCGCTCAACAAACCGAACCAATCACCTGCATTTCGCGACGCCACCATGTCAGCCAACATTGGCTGGCAAACCGCAGAAATCATGGGCATTCCGCTCGGTCAGCTTGAATTGAAACCCAGTGTCAAAGGTGGTCGGCTAAGCATTCCCGTAACCAAACTGGCGGCTGCCGGTGGAAACGTGCAGCTTGGCGGAGACGTCATATTCAGTTCGCAGGGCCCGCAGTTGCAACTGCCCAGCAACCTGCAACTACTCTCCGGAATCGAAGTCACACCACTTCTCGGTAGGGAACTCTTGAGTCGATTCAACCCCGTTTTCGGCGACGCGACTGAGATGGCTGGCCGCCTCGACCTGACAGTACAGGAACTATCGCTGCCCTTGGGCGAGGCGATGTACACCGGTGGCAGCGGACTCGGGCGACTTGATCTGCACCAATTCAAGATTACACCAAGCTCATTTCTGGTGACACTTCTTGAACTCGGCGGACTTGGTCAGCCCAACATGTATTCGGTGGATGTCAGCGGTACGGACTTCGTCGTGCAAGATGGCCGCATCAGCTACCAAGACCTCACGTTGAATTTTGCCGAGCAGCGCTTCGATTTGAAGTTCCGCGGGTCGGTCGGATTTGATGATTCGGTTGATCTGTTCGTATCCGTTCCCGTGCAGGAACATTTGCTGAGGCGGTTGAATGTGCAAGGCCCGGTCGGTGAATACACGACTCGGTTGGCAGGCACGCGCATCGAAATTCCGATCACCGGTTCGCGATCAAACCCCAAGCTCGACTTCTCGCAGGTCAAAGTCGATTCGCTCATCAAAGACGTTATCTCAGATTCACTGCTGAATCCCGAAGCACTCCTCAGCGCTTTTGGCCAGGGGATAGTTGGCGATGATGGAGCGGGTGCAGCCCGGGGAAGCCAACCTCGCGCAAAGAGCGGTACAAATCCGCGAAGCAGCGACAATGACGGCCGAACTCGCCGCCGAGCCACCGGCAGGGAAAAAGAGAAAGAAGAGGAAAAAGGCGGCCTGCTTGGCGGAATTCTGAGGGAAGCAAAAGGCAAGGAAAAAGAAAAGCCTCAAAAAGAAGGTGGCAGAGTCAGGAAGAAGAATGACGATAAGGATGAAGAACAGGGCAGAGAGACAGAGTCGAAGGAAACAAAGGGTAAACGGCGACCTACCGGACGAAAGCGAAGCAGCGAACGTTGAACATGTTTGAAGACATCCGCTCGAGAGCCCATCGACTGCGCACCACCCCGTCTGAAGAATTGAGTCGATGGGCTAGACTCGGAGGCTTTCATCTCAATCTTTGGCGGCTTTGCGCCAAACGCCTCTGGCAAAACAACCTCACAGCCATGAGCGCTGCGCTGTCGTTTCGAACAATATTCACATTGATTCCGGTCATCGTTCTGGTTGTACTCGTTCTAAAATCCGCAAATGTTGGCGATTGGCAAGCTTGGTTGCGCGACGCACTTGCGAAAACAGGCGCAGCTCAAATCGTTATCGCTGAGCCCGGAAGCAATCTCGACGTCCCAGCGGACGAAGGCGAACCATCAGATCGCACACTCAATGTTGCCGACGAAATCGAACGCATCGTCGCCAATGTAGAGTCCAAGCTGACTGTCAATCGCGTTGGGCCAGTTGGCGTGGCCTTGCTCATCTGGACAGCCGTCACGTTGATCACAACCTTGGAGCGGTCACTCAACCGCATCTTTGGTGCAAGTCGTTCTCGTTCCATGCCGCGACGACTGCTGATGTATTGGTCTGTCTTGACACTTGGACCATTGGTTTTGTTGGCCACCTCTTACATTGGCGGTCGCGCCGTTTCTGTGTTTGCTGCTGCGCCCGGAGCGTCTTTTCTGATTGCGGTCTTCGGTTGGATGGGTCCGATTTTGGTCGACATTCTGGTTGTCGCAGCCATCTACAAGCTTCTGCCCAATACCCACGTCAAATACCGCGCCGCACTGGGCGGGGCGATGATTTCCGTACCGATCTGGCTTGTCGCGAAATGGGGCTTCGCGGTTTACGTCGTCAAACTTGTCGGTGGTGGAAACCTCTACGGCGCACTCGGACTGCTCCCACTGTTCTTGCTATGGGTAAATCTTTCTTGGCTCATCTTCTTATTCGGTGCCCAAGTCTCGCACACAGCTGCCAACCTTGAACGCATGCGCCGTGTCGAACGCGCTGACCAACGTTCATACACACCAGTCGATTTGTTGGCAGGAGCAATCGCCGTGGCAATCCCGTTTGGTCGCGGGCAGGGTCCGGTGTCGGCTGACGTCCTGATCGACAAGCTGAACCTCCCGATTGAAGCGATTCGACGCCTGGTCGATCGCCTCGAACGATCGAACGTGCTGTGTCGCGTTAATCATGCCGACGATTCTGAAGACCGATACGTTCTAGCAAAGCCAACCCATGAAATCCGACTTCTCGATATTGTCGGGTTGCGCGCCGATGACCTCACTGGCGAGGAAGGTGCGGGTTACGATCGCGATTTAGCCACCGACGTTTCGACCATCACCGAAACCTGTTTCCATCCAACCATGGGTAGCCTGACCCTGGCTGACGCGTTGGAGAATCTACCCAAGTGCGACAGGCAAAACATCGAAGGATCAATTCCTTGAAAACAACTCAATTCAAGTCCCGAAGGGTACTGGGATTCGTTCCGCTACTCGCGATCATTTTGACAACAGGTTGCCATCGGCGCATCGCCGTCGACGAGTATCCACAGAGTGCGCTGAAAGTACGTTACGTTGCAGCCACCGACTTTACCGATTGCCTGCTCGCCAGCGCCGTCATGTGTACGAATTACGTGATCGGACAAGATCGTTTCAAAGCCCCTAGAGTCCGAGAGCAGCTCGCCAGCGAAGGACTCGACCTGACGCGAGTCGGCGACGTGCGATTGTTTCTCGCCGACCGCCACATCAAACTCATTGCACTCAAAGGCGAATTGGGCAATGAACCACCGCTGGGACTGGCATGGTGGGTGATTTCTCGCGGTTATCCTGTCATATGCGTGGTCAACGAGGAAGAAGGAGCCCCCGAGGAATTCAATCATGCCGTGGTGGTGATTGGCGTGGAATTAGACGATACTGAAGGGGCCGTCGGCGATGTGATTGTGCTCGACCCGGCATCGCAAAAGCGTCTGGAACGGTGGGACCGCGAAACATTTCTGTCACGATGGCAACCGACTGGAAACGTGATGCTGCTGGTATTCGATGTCGCCAACAAGTCGGTCGCGGATCGACGGACAAATGAACCTGCCGACAAAGAATTCGGCTTCGGTTCTTGAATCGTAAAACCAAAAAAATGTACGACCATTTGCTGGAGAATTCGGCGTGATGATCAAGAAACAAATGACGATTGTTGTGGCGGTATGTTTGTTGTTCAGCGCAGCCACCCACGCCGATGAAAATCAAACGACCAACGCGAAGGAATCTTCGACCGTTCAGGTTCCGCCGCAGCGCCCCGTTGCCATCACGGCTGACCAGCTAGCCGCCCTGGAAGTTTTGGCAGACAATCCGAAGCATGCTGTCTCGCCCGACACCCGAGCGGCATTCACCCCTGAAGCAGCAAAGACCATGCAAAGCCTCAGCTCACCGGCATTCTTTGCTGGGTACGGCGGAACGTTACTTTACATATTGCTCGCAGCCGCCCCGCTTTAGTCGAAGCAAATTCAACGTCATCGCGATCGACTAGTCGTCTTTCTTACCGTCTTCGAGATCACCACTGAATCCGATCAGGTTCGCTTCTTTGAATTTCTTCTCAAGCGCAACGTGATCCTGCGCCAAAGCCAAAGCATCTTCCGGCTCGACCTGTCCCGTCGACGCCAATTCAAACAGGTGGTTGTCCATCAGGATGTTACCCTTGGCCTTTCCTGTCTGCATTGAACTCGGGATCTTGTAAGTCTGGCCCTCGCGAATGTTGTGCTTGATACCGGCATCGGGAACCATGATCTCAAAGGCAGCCACACGTCCTCCGCCCTTCTTGCGCAAGAGTCGTTGAGCGATGATTGCTTCCAGCGAACCGGTGAGCATCGCGCGGATTTGCGACTGCTCGGTGACGGGAAACGAGTCAACGATACGTTCGATCGTACTGGGGGCACTACTGGTGTGCAGCGTACCGAACACCAGGTGGCCCGTTTCCGCAGCCGTGGTCGCAGCTTTGATCGTAATGTAATCACGCATTTCACCAACCAGAATAATGTCCGGGTCCATACGCAGCGCTCGGCGAATCCCCTCATTAAAGTCAGGCAAGTGAATGCCAACTTCGCGCTGGGTGACGCGACATTTCTTGTGCGGATGAACAAACTCGATCGGTTCCTCGAGCGTGATGATATGATCGGATCGACTTTGATTGGCGTAGTCGAGCATGGTGGCCAACGTGGTGGTCTTGCCCGATCCGGTTGGCCCGGTGACCAGCACCAGCCCGCGCGGCAACATGCACAATCGTTTGATCGCCGCGGTATCCGGGAAGTTGAGCATTTCCCAAGTCAACAATTCTTTGGGAATCAGTCGCATGACGATACCCATCACGTTGGCTTGGTCTTCATATTGCAGACGGTGGATCGATACACGGAAGCGACTTTCGTGCATACCGACCGCGAAGTCCGTCGTCCCGACTTCCTGCAATTCCTGCTGATTCTTTTCCGGTGTGACCGACTTCATCAAGCCAACCATGTCGTCGGCATCGAGTTCCTTGGTTTCCAAGCGGCGTATGCGACCATTGATGCGCATCATCGGCGGAGCCCCTACCGACAGATGCAAGTCACTTCCCCCCTGATGAACCAAAGCGCCCATCAACTTGTCAATCTGCAATGTCTTCGCTTTACCCATTGCGACTCAGGCTCCCCGTTTAGTGTTTAGGAATTTCTGAAACTGGCGTGCAAGTCTACCGACCTCGCCGATACCGATTATATACGCTCTTCGACCGATTCTCATCTTCAAGATTGTATTCTGATCGAAAGGCGTGCGGGCGTCGAGCGAACCCCATTTGAATCCACCGAAACAAGCCACATTGCAGCATTAAAGATTCTGCAATCGCTGCTCTTTATCGTGCGTTTGCAGGGCTTCAACCAATTCGTCGAGCTGACCCAGCATGATTCGATCGAGCGAATACAACGTCAAACCGATGCGATGGTCGGTGCAGCGGTTCTGTGGAAAATTGTAAGTGCGGATGCGCTGCGACCGATCGCCACTACCGATCATCGTCTTGCGGGCTGAATCGAGTTCGGCGTTTTGTTGCTTTTGATGGTGGTCGAGTAGTCGTGTGGTCATGATGCGCCGCGCCTTAGCCCGATTCTTATGTTGCGATTTCTCGTCCTGCATCGACACGGTGATACCGGTTTCGGTGTGGACCAGCAGAATCGCCGATGACGTCTTGTTGACCTTTTGGCCACCGGGACCGCTGGAGCGCGAAACGTGTTCCTCTACGTCGGTGTCCCAGTTGATGTCGATGTTCAATTCTTCCGGTTCAGGATAAACCGCCACCGTTGCGGCGCTGGTGTGAATGCGCCCTTGCGCTTCGGTTTCGGGCACGCGCTGCACCCGGTGTCCGCCGCCCTCATAACCAAATGCCTGCCATGCACCGGCACCGCGAACATTGAGCACGATCTCTTTCAATCCACCCATGTCTCCGAGGGATTGATCCAGGACTTCAATCTTGAACTTGCGCAGTTGGGCAAATCGCAAGTACATCTCGTAAAGGTCACGCGCGAACAAGGCGGCTTCATCTCCACCGGTACCCGCCCGAACTTCCAGAATAAGCGACGGAATCGCCGCATCGTCAGCCGACACCACGCGGTCCTTCAGCGAATCCATTTGCTTTTCATATTCGTCTTCGAGTTCGGGGAGTTCTTCATGGGCAAGTTCGCGCAGATCGGCGTCGGCGGCTGCGTCGTGGATCAGTGCGCGTGCTTCCTTGAGGCTTTGGAGTGTTGTGCGAAGTACTCGATAAGGATCGGTAAGGTACCGCAGTTTGGCAGACTCTTTGGCCAGCGCGGTGATGCGGAGGTGATCGGTCGCGATATCCGGGTCGGACATTTGCGCATCGAGGTGCGCCTTGCGCGTCGACAATTCCTCCAACTTGGCCAGCAATTTTTCGTCAACGGTTTGGGCCATGATGACCTCGATCAAGAAGGCTAGTGTTGAACTGTTTGCGGCGTCATTCGATTCGACGCGTTCGGTGCAAACAAAGAAAAACCACGCAACCCGTATGTGGAATCGGTGTGCGTGGTTGTTTGATTCTTAGATAGCTAAGCTGCGATTGAAATCAATGCTGATAACACTGCGTAATCCGCCGCTCTACTTTTTCTTCTTCTTATTGTCGAAATAGTTACCACCAAACTTCGTCTGGAACCGTTCGACGCGACCTGCCGAGTCAACGAACTTCTCGACGCCGGTAAAGAACGGATGCGAAGCGCTGGAAATCTCCATCTTCACGACCGGATAGGTCTTGCCTTCAAACTCGATGGTTTCCTTACTCGACAATGTCGAGCGGGTCAGCACTTTGTAATCAGCGCCCGGATCCCAAAAAACCACATCCTGATACTTCGGGTGAATGTCCGTTTTCATCGACGTCTACCTTCTACAGATCAACCAACAAATGTCCAAGGCGGCCGGGCGAACACAATTTTCACAACTCGACCGAGCCGCACATTGTAGGAAACGATGCCCGACTTGCAACCGGCCCGTAGCCGCAAGAAATGGGTCAAATCCATTGCCGGAATCACCCCTTGCGGGGCCATTAACCGTCATTTTGGCATCGACAAGCTGATTCTTAGCCCGAATTGCGTCACTGGCTGTTTCGCATCGCGGGCAGGTAGTACCGCTTCAGGTACTCCTTGACCTGTCGGTGCGAATTGAAAACTGGCGGAATCGATTGGAGCGCGTTCTTCATCCGCGCGAGCCATTCGATCGGTAAGCCTTCTTTGCCTTGCTTGAAGTAAAGCGGAACGATCTCTCGCTCCAGCGTCCGGTAAAGACTTTCAACATCGCGGCGGTCGTCGTACTTCGTGTCGCGATGGTCTTGGCCACCTCCGATTTTCCACCCGTTCTTTCCGTTAAAACCTTCGGGCCACCATCCGTCTAGAATGCTCAAATTCAATCCGCCATGAAGTGCCGGTTTCATCCCGCTGGTGCCACTCGCTTCGCGCGGGCGCTGCGGATTGTTCAGCCACACATCGACACCGGCCACCATGTGCCTTGCAACGTTCATGTCGTAATCTTCAAGGAAGACAACGCGATTGCGAAAACGTGGTGTCCGCGAGAATCGCACCACTTCGGCAACGAGCGCTTGCCCCTCAGTGTCAGCCGGGTGCGCCTTACCTGCGAAGATCAATTGCACCGGCTTGTTTTGGTTATTCAAGATTTTCGCAAGCCTCGCCGGATCGGAGAAAATCAAAGTCGCTCGCTTGTAAGTAGCAAATCGCCGCGCAAAACCGATCGTCAGTGCTCCCGGATCGAGAATGTCCTCAACGCCAGATAGCGCCATCTCCCGCACCGGATCACGCCGCAACTGCCGCTCAATCCGCTCGCGACAATACGCGATCAACTCCGTTTTGAACTGCCTATGTAGCGTCCAGAGCGATTCGTCGGGAATGCGATTCGCCTTTTTCCAAGATGATTTTTGATCCTGCTGGGCAGACCAATCTGCTCCAAGAAATTCACCCAGCAGATCATTCATCAAAGGATGCAACCACGTCTGCAAATGAATGCCGTTGGTCACATGTCCAATCGGAACCGCCGCCGTTTTCTTTTTGGGAAACATGCCCGACCACATCTTGCGAGCAATTTGGCCATGCAACTTTGCCACTCCGTTCGCGTAGCGCGATGTACGCAGCGCCAACGGCGTCATGCCGAAATTTTCTTTCGCGTCGTCGGGCTTGACGCGCGCGAGGTTGTGGAATTGCTCACCCGTCAAACCGAGCATGCGTTGATACTTCGACAAGTATCGGTCAACCAATTCCGGATCAAATTCCTCATTGCCAGCCGGCACCGGTGTATGCGTCGTAAACACGCTCGTGTTGCGAACGTAGCGCAGCGCTTGGGCATACGTTTCGCCATGATCCTTCATCCGCTCGGCGATTCGCTCGATCGAAAGAAACGCAGCATGCCCCTCATTGAGATGACACGCCCCAACGGGAACCTTCAACGCCCGCAACAGTTGCCATCCACCAATCCCAAGCAGAATCTCCTGACGAATACGCGTGTCCCGGTCACCGCTATAAAGCGTGTGGGTCAGCTTGCGATCGCGCGGTTTGTTCACTGGTAAGTCAGCATCAAGCAGATACAACTGAATCCGTCCGACATCAGCCTGCCACGCCCGTATCGTCACATGGTCCGCGCCCATCGGTAATCGTAATCGCCACGGTCTTCCCGATTCTGTTCGGACCTCGGCAAACGACGTATCTTCCGGCTTGATTGGTTGGTGACGGCTGACCTGCTTGCCGGCGCTGTTGATGTGCTGCCTGCCGTAACCTTTTTTCCAATAAACACCTACGGCTACGAAGGGCAGCCCCAGATCACTGGCTGCCTTGAGGTGATCGCCCGCCAACACCCCGAGTCCACCAGCATAAAGCGGAAGCGATTCGTGCAAGGCATACTCCATGCAGAAGTACGCGACTTGCCGCCGAGACTTGGATTTATGGGTCTGCTGATACCAAGTTTTTGATCGCACATAGCGACGGTAATCGCCGTATGCTCTGCGAACGTTCTTGACGAATTGTGCATCGCCTTCCAACGCCCGTCGCTTCGCCGCAGTACACCGTCGCAGCGCGACAATCGGATTCTGATTCGACGACGCGTATGCGCGCGGGTTCAGCATTTCAAATATCGACGCGAGATGCGGCTGCCACGTCCACCAAAGGTTGCCCGCGATCTCAGCCAGTTGATCGAAAGGGCTCGCTGTAGTTGATTTCCTGGACGCAGTTGTTGATCTATTTTTCATGATTCGCAAATCTCGGTTTCATTGGGATTGCATCGGTCGGGTGATATGATAACCCCATCAAATCAGAATTCGACTGAATTGGCGCAAATCAATTCTCGAAAGGAACGCGGTTGGAACTGAAGGTACGATCGGTGACATTGGATGCTAGGAAGCATCTGACGGTGCGTTTCAGCCACCGGTTGCCCATCGCCGATTGGCACCCGCAACGCTTCGATGTCACCGCCTCCGATGGCACGACAGTCCCCATCAAAGCCGTCTACCCCTTCAAGCATCGCGGCGATCAATGCGCGGTCTATTCGATTGAAGTGGAACAACCGTTTGAATTTCCGCAGAAACGCTACATGCTAACGGTGGACGGACTCGGTGAACATCGCTGCCGCCCCGACTATATCCTCCGAGATTCGGAGCAATTCTATGATGGCGACATCAAACTGGGTGCAACGTATTCACAGGCTTCGACCGAATTCGCCGTCTTTGCGCCAACCGCGACGCAAGTAAAAATCGTACTTTCGAGCGAGCCACAAGGATCTGCCGATTTTTCAGAACACGCCCTAGCGGCGGTAGGCAAGGGTATCTGGCGTGCAAATGTACCTGGCGATTGGGCCGGTCATTATTACGCTTTCAAAATAGCAGCCGCCGGGCTTGATCCAGATCGCGAAGTCATCGACCCATACGCAACCTGTACGCAAAGCCGACACCCGCGCTCGCTCATCGTTGACTTACCGTCCACCGATCCACCCGGATTCCGCACGCATACCTTCATCAGCGCCGAGTCGCCAACCGACGCAATCATCTACGAAACGCACGCCCGCGACCTAACCATCGCCCCCGACTCCGGCGTGCAAGCCAAGGGTAAGTACACCGGGCTCACCGAAACCGCGACCCATCTTGATTCCGATCCATCGATCAGCACAGCCCTAAGCCATATTAAAGAATTGGGCGTCACGCATGTGCAGATCATGCCGATCCAAGACTTCGACAACGACGAAACCAACGGCGACACCTACAACTGGGGATACATGCCGCTCCATTTCAATTCACCCGACGGCTGGTATGCGTCCGACGCGGTGGGCCCATCGCGCATCACCGAACTCAAATCTGCGATTCAAGCATTTCATACCAACGGTATCGCCGTGATCCTTGACGTCGTGTACAACCACACCGCAGCCGGTGCTTCATTCGAAAACGTAGTTCCCGGGTACTATTTCCGACTCACACCAGCCGGCAACTTTTCAAACGGTTCCGGATGTGGAAACGAATTCGACAGTGAAGCGCCGATGGCCCGCAAGTTCCTGCTCGATTCGCTGCGCTACTGGGTGCGAGAATACAAAGTCGATGGCTTTCGTTTCGACCTAATGGGACTGACCGATTTTGAAACCATGAGGCAAATTCGCAGCGAACTGACCAAAATCAATCCACATATTCTGCTCTACGGCGAACCTTGGGTGGCAGCCGCCACTCCGCTGAAAAACAAAACGGACAAATCCGCGATTCACGGAAGCGGCATAGGCGCCTTCAACGATCACTTTCGAGACGCGATCAAAGGGTCGGGGGATGGCGGCGATACCGGCTTCATACAAACCGGCCAAGAGGTCGATGGAATCGTCAAAGGATTGATGGGAGCGGTTCACGATTGGGCGTACGATCCGACCGAAAGCATCAACTACTTCGAAGCCCATGATAACCTAACGTGCTGGGATAAGCTGCTGCTTAGCGCCCCTGATGCGTCTGAGAAAGAACGTTGCCGGATGATGCGACTTGCATCTTTGATCCTCCTGACGTCGCAAGGCGTCGCATTCCTGCACAGCGGACAGGAAATGTGCCGCACCAAGGGCGGGAACCATAACAGCTACAACGCTCCTGATGAAACCAATCGGATCAACTGGACGCGTAAGAAAGCGTTTGCGAATGTTTGGAATTACACGCGCGGTCTGATTGCGCTACGCAAAGCCCATCAGCTGTTTCGGCTGCGCACCCGTAGCGAAGTTGAGAAACGAGTGCATTTCGCCAAACCACCGAGGCACAATTGCATCGTGTATCAGATTGACGGTGGCAACCTCGCCGGTGAGTCAGTGCAGCAAGCATGGGTAATGCTTAACGGAAGCCCGGACGAGACGGAATTCGCACTTGCGAACGGATGTTGGAACGTACTCGTAGATGACATGCGCAGCGGCATCGAGAAGTTAGCGACGGTTGAAAACAACGTGCGCGTGCGGGGTCGCTCGGGCATGGTGCTGGTACTTTCGTAATGAATTCGGAAGGACGGAAATAGTGCGACGATATGCATGCTTAAAAGTTTTGGGAATATTCGCGATTGTTTTTTTCGGCTACGAGAGCGCCGACGCGTGGGGGGCAGCTGGCCATCGTATTGTCGGTGACATTGCGTGGCAGCATTTGACGCCAACCGCACGAAAGGAAGTGTCGCGGCTACTCGGAACTGATACCAATTACCCGACGCTGGCCGACGCATGCGTATGGGCGGATGATGTTCGGCGCGATTCAAGCTACCGCTGGGCCAACCGGCTGCACTACCTGAACATCCCGGAATCAGAAAGTGCCTACGCAGCAGATCGCGATTGCAAACCAAAAACCAATTGCCCATCAGACGCAAAGTGCCCACCACGCGACTGCGTAGTTTCGGCGATTAACTACTATCTGGAAGTACTCAAGAATCCAGAATCCACCACTCAAGACAAATGTATCGCATTAAAGTTCGTTGGGCACTTCGTCGGCGACATACATCAGCCACTGCATGCCGGATACGCACACGACCGAGGTGGTAACGATGTGCGCGTAGAATTCAATCATAACGTGACCAACCTACACAAGGTTTGGGATTCGATGATGATTCGCGAGATGGGTGGCTGGACCGGGATTGCGGCTTCGCTAAATCTGGAATTGAAAGCTACCACCACAACCGAACGCCTAAAAGCCTGGTCAAGCGATCTCGACCCAGCCAACTGGGCCGTCGAATCCAACGCCCTCGTCCCGCAACTGTACAAGAACATTCCCAAGAGCGGACAAATCGGCGAGGAATATCAAAATGAACACACACCGATCATTCGCGCACAACTACAGAAAGCCGGTATCCGCTTAGCTGGCGTGCTAAATAGAACATTGGGAGTCTAGGTGGGCCGGAAGTCACTACTGCGATTCCGATCGCGCACTTGATCATGCCATCCTGCGGCGATCTCACCGATTCTATTGGATGCGGTATTCTACCCACGGAAGACTATTCATTTCGGGAACAATCGATTAATTCGCAAATGTGAACGAAGGGGTACTTGCCTTATTGCGTTACGCCAAACTATCCATCGGTTTGAGTATCTACCGTAACGCAAACACCGAGCAAACGAGACTTGCCAGAGTGTACATGTTCACCAATCACTTGGGGAATCAACCCAAGTAAATCCTTCTGCAATAGGTTAAGTCAATCTCGCTTGCACAAAAATGCTTGAGCAAAACAATTTGACACATCGGCTGACCCACTCTGAATCAACATCGCTTCCCTTCCAATGTCCTATTGAAATGAATGCAAACTAAGTACGTTCTGTACTTTCTGCAACATAGCTTGGTCGTCGTGCAATCTTGCATCCAACATCTTCCGATACCGAATCTAATAATGAATAAGTGATTGAGCAGAAAGACGTACGGAACCCACGTCGGTCCACGTTCGCTTGAAAGGATACCATCAGATGAAATGCACCTGGTCTTACACACGCCTTGCCATTGGTTTCTTGGTTACATTGTCAGCAGCATCTACATCTTCCGCGCAGCTACTCAACTCGTTTACGGTGGCACCGACTGATGGGCCCGCAGATGCTGGCCAAGTCATCGAATTAGAAATCCAAGCTACATCGATTCTTGGCCTGGGAATCCCGCTGTACCTGCCACCCGCAGTACTGCAAATCGCTGCAGACGCAGATGTATCGTTCTCGAATGCGCCCAGTGGATTCTCGCTCGTCGATCTGGGAAACGGTGTTGCAACGCTGACGGCTGGCTTGCTGCAAACGTTTGATAGTGACGGGATCATCACAATTGGAGTGACTCACACGAAGGCAGAAGACGTTGAGTTTTCCGTGTCTCTACTTGGGCTACCTGAAGTAGGTTCCGGAATCGCATCGTGGTTGCCAGGCCCGGTTAAATCACTCCTGTTATCCGAGCAGCCCGACACGATCGTGGCCGGCGAGCCCATCACGTTGGTCGTAACTTCATTCGACGAATTCCTAAACATCGTCACCGACGAAACCCATAACGTTGAAGTACTCTTGGAGGACAATCCCACCGGTGCTGTCTTGATGGGTGAGACGATCAAGGCAACTCAAGATGGCATCGCGTCTTGGGTGCCCGAGGACGAATTGACTCTTGATGTGCCCGGTGAAGACTACACCATGCGGATCGTTCCAGACGGCATTTCTCTTCCGAATGTTGATACTTTGTTTACAACGCCCTTCGCCGTGCTCGCTCCCCCTGAAATTCCGGAAGACACTGACAGCAATGGCGACGGCGGTCCAGATGACGGCGATGAAGATACTGGCGATGACGATCCCGGTCCGGGCGGCGATGACGTGGAAGACTTTCCAATTCCGGACGTTGGCGATGACGATGAAGGAAACACAACATTCTTCGACGACAGTGATGGTGACGGTGTTGCAGATGAAGACGAGAACGACGGCCCAGGAAACGGCGATGCCAATGGCGACGGTATTCTTGATTCGCTGCAATCAAACGTAGCCGTCGTCAAAGCCGTCGGAGAGGGGTTCATCATGCTGACCGCTCCCGATGGAACTGCCATTGAAGGCGTGACGGTGGAAGACAGCCCGGCAGAAGCTTCTGCGTTGGCTGTCAGCTTTCCCGTTGGCTTGGTTCGATTTCGCATAAACGGCGTTGCTAGCGGAGGCATTCAATCAACCTTGCTCATGGAATTGGATGCTGATGAATTTGCGAAGGTAGACACGTTCTTTGCGTTTGGCCCCGAATCAGTAGAAGCCACGCCCCATTGGTTCGAGTTCATGTCGGATGGCCAAACTGGTGCAACGTTCCAGGCAAATGGGATTTCGTTGCTGCTAGTCGATGGTGCTCGCGGCGACCTGGATCTTGAAGCCAACGAAACGCTTGAGTTTGTGGGTGGCCCCGCTGCGAAGATTCAGGCTCAAGGGGGATGTGGCTCGGGTGCTTGCGGGGCGGGCGCGACGGCTGCGGTCGTCTTTGTCTGCGTACCGTTCTTTTCCTGGAAACGCCGAACCCGTTAAGCCCCTTTGAGGCACGCGTTCGCTTAGCATCATGACGAGTCAATTGAATCTTGACGCGCTATTGTGACGTTGACAGAATCAACCTCGTGAAAAAGGAACTGATCGAAGCTTGGCGGACAAATAACAGAATCAACCTCATGTTGATTGATAAGATCACACCTGAGGGAATGAATGCCACGCTATCTATTCGCGGTGGGCGCGGTGTGGCTGGCGAATTCGCCCACATGCACAACGTCCGGCGGATGCACATTGAAAAGCGCGCCAAGGAACACCTTGAAGGACTGGTGAAGTTTCCAACCGGTGCGGTCCCCAGCAAAGCGGAGCTCAAAAAAGCGCTTCGATCGTCTGAAAAGGCGATCGAAGCGCTTTTAGTTGGTGCCCTCGAAAACAAACCAAAACACCGCGGGTTCAAGAAGGGCATCTTCACAACGCTGTCTTACTTCGTAACGCACGAAGCCCACCATCGAGGCCGCATCCTCCTCACTCTCAAAGTCAGCGGCAACACACTCGACAAGAACACGCAAATGGGAATCTGGGCCTGGGATCAAATCTGAATCAATCGATGCAAAAAAACACCGCTTCAGCTTTGGCCAAAGCGGTGCATTGAATCACATTAGTCACAGTGGCCCCAATGGCCCGACCGAGCGCCCTAACTCTTAGAACATGCTCCAGAGCATCTGGTTGGTGACTTCGTGATGGAACATGATTTCGCTGGGCTTGATCAGCGTGCCCAATTCCTTCGGACAGCGGTCTGCGGCCATCTGCTTGAGCTCGACATACTTGGCCTGCATGCCTTCGCCCAAAACCTTGGCGATGAATTCGCTCTTCTTAAAAAGCCGAATCGCGGACCCGATGTTGTCGGGCAGTACGCGCGTGCGGGGCCGCTTGTCAGGATCGACCGGGCTTGGATCGGGCCCTTCGATACCGGTCTTGAGCAGCGTGTAAAGCAACATATAAGGATTCGAATCGGGTGCCACACTTCGCACTTCAATGCGGGCTGAGTTCTGATTGCCCAGCGGAATGCGAATCATCGTCGAGCGATTAACCGCCGAGGACTTAATTTCATTCGGCGCTTCGTAATTCGGATCGAGACGACGATACGAATTCACGCTTGAATTGAGTACAAGGCAAATGTCATCAGCCACATTTAGGATCCGACCTATGAATTGATGACCGAGCTTTGAAAGATTGTGTTCACCCTTGGCATCGTAAAACAGATTCTTACCGTCGCGCGAGAGTGAAATGTTGGTGTGCATTCCACTACCGTTAATCCCAGTGATCGGCTTGGGTAGGAACGACGCCGTCATGCCCTGTGCCTGCGCGACCTGTCGACAAATCAACTTGTAAAGCTGCATCTGGTCGGCTGCGACAAGGGCAGAGGAATAACTAAAATTCATTTCAAACTGCGACGGGCCAACTTCCGGATGGTCCTTTTCATTGTAAAAAGCCATCGCACGTTGCACCTCCGCTGCGCTATCAATGAACTGACGCAACGGATCCTGCGGAAGCGAGTGGTAATATCCACCGGTCGATATGGGCTCAAACCCACCCGATTCTTTGATGCGCCGCTCGGCGTCGCGCCCCTTGAAAAGAAACCCCTCGATCTCTGCCGACACATGCGCGACGGTTTTGTCTTTCTTATAAAGCTCATCCGACAACTGCGAGAGGCGCGCCCGAAAGTCCGCCCGAAACGCCTTGCCTTCCTGATCCTGCACTTCGCCAAATACAACAACCTTGCCAGGACCAAAGATGTCTGAAGGCAACCAATAAAACGCCCCCCAATCAATCCCAAGACGCAGGTCAGATTGGGCAATTTCGGTAAATCCGCGAATACTGGAACCGTCAAAAGTTAAGTTCTCAGCCGACTGGAGGAGGAACTTCTTGTCGTAGTCCAACATATGGAATCGACCTTCAAGATCAGTGAAGCAGACCGTGACGGCTTTGATTCGCTTTTCATCGGTGAGGTATTTTCGTCGCTGCTCTTGGATGACGCCCGGGTCGACCCGCTCAAGACGGTCCCGCTTTGCCGCAGCATTGAGGTCTTCCAATTCGCTGTAGTGAAGTTCGAGAAAATCGCGAAGTGCCGGTTTGTCCATCTTCAGGCTCACTTTTTCAATGTCAAACGCATTTTAGTAAAACATTAACCCACAAGACTAACTCTTCGGTATTTTATGCTAAACTTAGTTAATGTTCAAGTAGGGTGGACGTCATAATGCCAGGGTAAAAGGGTCCAATAATGCCCCATTGCGTTGATCCGCGGTGCGTGCCACTGGATATGAGAGTCCACGAGCGGAGAGAAGTGAGCAGGCCCAATCCGTCCCAAGCTGGCGGCTTGGAGGTCCTGACGAACGCAAGTGACATGTCGTTACGATGCCGACGCCATCATCAGATGGAGCGGGCAGCTGGCCTGCCTGTGAATTCGGAAGATGGGTTGGAACCTTGCGTCGTGTGATGAGTTGGACATCACGATTTATTGAATCTCACATCCCCGCTGACCACGAAGGACTTGTACTGAAACGCTTGCGCAAAAGAGCAAGTGGCGCGAAAGATGTCGATAGTTGTCCGTTCGTTTGTTGCAGAAAATCTTGCATTGTGATTGCATCATTTTAGATGTCATTGCCATGCCCCAAGAAATCTGGCATACTTCGCGCGACTATTTGGTCTTGGTCATTTTTCTCATCATTGCATGAAATGAGTTAGGAGGGTTTCGGTGCGGACCATCACGAAGCAGGATTGCAAAGTGCTTGTTTCCGTTGTGAAACCGTCTGACCTGGGACCCAAGGGCAAAGAGATTTACAACCGCCTGTTTCAAGAGGCCTATGGCGTACCGTTCGACATGGTGTCGCTCTTGCGCCAAGGGCGCCACACGATCACCCAACTCGAAAAGAAACTCAAGATGAGCCGGCGCACCGTCTTTCGTTATCTGCTGGCCATCGAAGAATGCGGATGCACAATCGAGTTGACCGACAAAGGGTATCGCATGACCGCCCCGGGCAAGACGTTTAGCCCGCTGCTGAAATAGTTGCGAAGACCACCGCCATGGTCAGCCAGCCGCCAGAATCATCTATTGCAGATGGGTATTCACATCGGTGCACAACCCAATCCAATTCGCAAACACCAACAGTTGAAGGATCCCCAACCCCTTCAAAGCAAGTCAGTCGCAACCAAGATCGCCAAGAAGAATAACCGCACGATCGAAGAACAGATTGTACACGCGGATAATCTCACGCTCATGCAATCGATGCCTGACGAAACCATCGATCTGATCTACGTCGATCCACCATTTATGACCAATACGACCCGGGCAACGACCAACGGGCCAAATTACAACGACAAGTGGGCGGGCGGCATCGAGCAATACCGCGAATTCATCAAGGTTCGTCTGATCGAAATGCATCGCTTGCTGCGAAACACAGGAACCATCTACGTCCACGTCGATCCAAGGGTCGCCCATCATGTGCGGCTATTGCTCGACGAGGTCTTCGGCGTCGAAAGCTTCCTCAACGAGATCATCTGGAGTTATCGAACCGGCGGGGTTTCAGCGAAGTGGTTTAGCCGCAAGCACGACACGATCCTGGCGTACGCAAAATGCATGGGCAAGCACACCTTCAACACTCAGCGAAGTGGCACCTACCGCACCGATGGGCTGAAGCACGACGAATCAGGGCGTCCCTTCAAGCAGACGAAAAAGGGGCGACTCTATTTTCACCAGGACGGACCGGTCGTCACGGATGTCTGGGATATCCCGTTTCTATCGACGGTTTCTCTGGAGAGAACAGGGTATCCCACGCAAAAGCCGGAAGCCCTCTTGGAAAGAATCATCCGAGCCAGCAGCCGTTCCGGTGACATGATCGCCGACTTTTTTTGCGGGAGCGGAACAACCTTGGCGGTGGCCAAACGAATGAATAGAAAATGGCTTGGTTGCGATGCCAGCCCGGATGCAGTAGAAATTGCCCAAGCCCGACTTGACCGCATTAAAATCGCGGTTGAAACGGCTTAAGGCGAGATGACAATTCTGGACAAACCGCCCCTTGTTGTGAGAACCCCAAGTCAACAGACGGCGGTCATTGACGACCTTCCCAATGGGCAATAGCATCCGTCTCTCACCTGTTTTCGAGGCTGGCGTCGTGCTCGTCGCCTACGAGTGAGGCGTAGCTGAGAATATCCCCGGTGTATGCCATAATCTCTGACATTCACGGTAACTACGAAGCGCTGCAGGCGGTGTTGAAAGAAATCGACCGCCGCAACGTGAAGCAGATTTACTGCCTGGGCGACGTCATCGGATACGGTGCCAGCCCCAAACAGTGCATCGATACAGTGATGGACCGATGCGAAGCCGTGGTCTGTGGAAACCATGACCACGCGGTCTTCTACGAACCCTCGAACTTCAACGTCAGCGCCGAGCGAGCGTGCTATTGGACGCGGCAGGTCTTTGAGGACGAACCCAAAAAATCGCTGCGCGACCGCCGATGGGAGTTTCTGGGCAAGCTGCCCATCCGTCACGATGCCAAAGATATCCTGATGGTTCACGCGTCACCGCGCCGGCCAGTCAACGAATATCTTTTTGCCGAAGACGTATTTACGAATCCGACAAAAATCCTCGCGAACTTCGATCGACTCGAAGAGCGGCACATGGCCTGCGTGGTTGGCCATACCCATGTGCCAGGCGTGTTCTTAGATGACCCCTACTTTGATCCACCGGGCGAACTTCGCGAGCCATGTTTTTATACGATCACGGAAGAAGAGAAAGCCATCATCAACATCGGCAGCGTCGGGCAACCGCGCGATCGCGATGTGCGGGCGTGTTTCGTGATCGTCCATGAGAAGGGTGAAAAAGTTCCGTATCCGCAAGACGTGGGACCGGGCGACATCTCTCCGGACGAAGAAGGATATGTCGGAACGTTGGAGTTTATCCGCGTTGAATACGACATCCAAAAAGCCGTGCAGAAAGCACTGGATACACCAGAGTTGGATGACTTTCTCGGTCTTCGTCTTTTGGAAGGACGTTGAATTCGCCGCGGTATGCCGCTGCAAATGGCGCGATCGGTTGGCTGAATTCATCCGTTGTTGCCAAAATCGTCCATTGCTGAAGGAACTTCGAACAACATCACTCAGGTGAAGATAACGGAACGAATCACGTTGGCGCGCCGGTTCGTTCCCATTTGCCTGCAACATTACTTCATCAAGACTGCACCTAAAACATATGGAAAACAAGAATTTCTTGAGGGCATTATTCTGGGCACTGCTGTTCTTTCTGGCGTGGCAAATGATTGCCGTTCGCATTTGGCCACCCGTCAAACCAACAGCATCTGATTCCGACAGTGGAGCAACCGCCGACGGTACGCCCGCATCCATTTCAACCAATGGAACGGAGTCGACCAATGGGGCGCAAGATGTCCCTGCGGGTGACGTTGCAACAAACAACAACGCATCCAACGGTGCATTCAGTGCCCAAGGAACAGACGCATCCGAAACCGTTGTCCTCGGATCTACGGAAGGCGGCGAGAAAAGCCCGTTCAGGATGCGACTCAAGCTGTCGAATCAAGGTGCGTCCATTTCCACAGCGACACTCAGCGACCATTGGAAGAAAGGCGACGCCACCAAGAATTACATTTTGCTCGCGCCACTGCATCGCGAGCGTGGCAATCCGTGGAAATCGCTAACGCTCGACCGCATCACCATCGATGGCGAACACCGCGTGGACATGCGCAGCCTGAAATGGACCGCAGAAAAACGCGAGGAGAACAATGGCGAATCGGCCGTATTCACTGCCACCGTCAATGCCGGCGACTCTCCGGTTCTTAAACTGACGCGTACCTTCACCCTACCCATCCAAGCCGCCGAAACCCTGCGCAGCGATCTTCAAATTAAACTCGAAATCGAAAACGTCTCCGCCCAATCGCATAACGTGATCGTGGTCGAACGCGGACCGATCGGACTGCTTTCGCAAGGTACCTTCATGCCTGACCAAAAGGTCTACGCGGCATGGCGATCCGAAGGCTTGATCGAACTCGAGGCCATGATCTTCAAGGAAATCGGCAAGAGCAAGGAATACAGCCTCTACGCAGCCGACAAGCAGCCCGGCGAATCACTGGAATGGTATGCGGGCGGCAACCTGTTCTTTACCTGCACGATTTGCCCAGTGGACGCGGAAGGCAAAGCCCAGAACGGATCGGTGGCCCAGGTCCAGGGGATCGATCTCGATGGCGACGCCGCGACGGGCGAAGACGTCACCACCGAAGTCTCCTCCATTCAGCATTCGATCGCACCGGGTGATTCCAAAACGCTAAGGCAAGCCGTTTATCTCGGGTCGAAAAATCGCGAAGCGTTCAGCCACCCGAGCAACTCCGATTACCTAAGTCGCGACTACATGCAGCAAATCAAGGAAGGGTATGGCTCGTGTACGTTTAGCGCCCTGACCGACCTGATGATCATACTCTTGAATTGGCTTTACACGATCACCGGCAACTTTGGCGTGGCGATTATTTGTTTGGTGGCGTTGGTGCGCACGCTGCTACACCCGATCACCAAAAAGACGCAGGTCAACATGGTCCGCATGCAACAAAGCATGGGGGCTTTACAGCCCAAGATGGAAGAGATCAAGAAGCGTCATGCCGGTGACAACGCGAAGATTCAGCAGGAAATCATGAAGCTGTATCGCGAAGAGGGCGTCAATCCGATGGGACAGATGCTCGGCTGCCTACCGATGTTTTTGCAGATGCCGATCTGGGTGGCGCTGTATTCAAGCCTCCGCAACAACGTGGCGATGCGCGGTGAACCGTTTGTCCTCTGGATCACCGACCTGACGACAGCCGACTGTTTCTACCACTTCAGCAAACCGATCAACGTTCCGCTGATGGGCGAAATGACCTGCTTCCACCTGCTGCCAATCCTCGTAGGCGTGATGATGTTCGCCCAACAAAAGTTAATGCCGCGCCCCAAACCCGACCCCAACGTCAAGAAAACACCGCAAGCAGAACAAGCCGAACAAATGCAAAAGATCATGCCCTACATGTCGTTCATCATGATCTTCCTGTTCTACAAATTCCCCAGCGGCTTGAACCTATACATCATGACCAGTTCACTAGTAGGCGCAGCCGAGCAAGTCTACATCCGCAAGCACATCAAAAAGAAAGACCTCGAACCACCAAAGGGAGGCTCCGGACCCGCAATGGGCAAGGGCCCCAAAAAACCAAAAGCCGGTGGCCCATCGTTCCTGCAAAAACTGCAACAAAAAGCAGAGGATGCCCAAAAACAAGCCAAGCAACGCAGCGGCAAGAAAGATCGCAGGTAGTTTCTCGTATGTTGCCAATTGCTCACAAAGGGTGGCCCGGGTCCTTTGAAGGGTGGCCCACCTCTTCAGAGGTGGGGGAGGCGATGTTCATCGCCATATTGCCCGCGAGAATTTCACCAGCCCCGCCGGACATCGCAACAGATTCGCAAAAAAGTAATGGGCGTCAGCGTTCGACTTCGAGAACACCCGTTACGATCCACGTTTCGCAGGACGAGGCAAGAGCGATAAGAATGACGTCATCAAAGCGCCGACCACAAAAAAGGTTACGATGCGCCATTCATCGTGCGAATCAATAGGCCAAATCGGCCAAAACAATATCTTGAAGAGTGGGAAGCAGGTCACAATGGCATTGAATACCAATCCGTGAATCAATCGACGCCATACCACAGCCTGACTAATGACTATTGGGCCCAACATCACAATGACAAACCAGAAGACAAAAGTGCCAATACCAGCAAAAAGCAAGAATAAGCCTGCCGCAATAGCTACCAAAATGGTAGCAAGCATGCTCCATAGTCTCTTCACATAATCATTTTCACGTAAAAAGTCTTCCGAATTCATGATTGGCCCTACCCACTAGCGATCAACTATGTCCAGGAGGCGATGATCGTCACCATATTGCCCGCGAGAATTTCACCAGCCCCGCCGGACATCGTAACAGAGTCGCCAAAAAGTAATGGGCGACAGCGTTCGGCTTCGAGAACACCCGATTGGCGCAGCGATTCTTATCATCGTCTACCCCATGTTCAAATAACATGGGCCACCCGTCGAAGAACCCGAGCTGGCATGCTACATGTTCTCCCTAGAATTGACTGGGTAGATTTCAGACGGGTCAGGATCCGGCCCTTCGCACGAAAGCAGATCAGTGCATAACTTAGGCGAGAGTGTATCGTACTCGGAATCGCCAAGCTTCAAATAAGCGTCCTTTTCATGAACGATGCTAACAAACCACGGAGTTCCATCAGGCCGCAATAAACACAAATCTTCTGGCCAATCAGGCTGCAGCCAATCCCATATGCACCTCTGTTGATTCACTAACATTTCTGCGACACTTGGATTGAACTGATAGTACCTTTGCGATATCGCTCTATGGTTTTCCTCCGTCTTTTGCGAAGGGAATACCTGAGTACCGGGCCATCGCAAATCTCGCCGCTCAAATAAAAACCAAGGTTCTAGGTTTACCAACAGTTGAAAGCAATCTAAATGCGAAGCTATCTGTGTCCGAAACACCAATAGCAACGTAGTTGCATCTCGTAGCCCGGCCTTTAGCACAGATTCAAGGTTCCGCCCCATGTACTCGGAATCAATTGTATATATTTTGCGATTTACCATTGCCACACTCATTGATAAACCGGATGAACCTGGACAGCCAACTATTTTTTGATTGGCTCGTTGGCAGATGCAGCGGCAACTGCAGCGCCGATGGCTGGAGCGGCTCTTAGTCTTGAGGCTTTGACTAGATTTGGGTTGAGTTGGCCTTTTGGTGCGTAGGCTTCGATCAACTCGTTGTTCTTTGATTCGCTGATGAATGCGGCTAGGTATTTGGCGATTCGCTTCAACAGGTCTAAATTGCCACTTGGTTGACTGCAGATTTGGCCGAGGCGTTGGCCGATGATGACGCGATCGACTTTGGTGCCGCGATACGGGTGATCGGCGTTTAGTGCCGCGTAGGCTTCGCCGCGATCAGTTAGGTTGGGGCGGCCCGTTGTGATGGTTTGCAATCGCTCGAAGATCAACTCTGCGGCTAACATCGCCACCGACTCCATCCACGACATTGCGATCGGTTGGCCGTTTGCTGCATCGACTTCCGGATACTTCGCACTTGCCTCCGAAGGATGGCCAACGAGTCGATGGTATGTTTCGTTCATCGACTTGGCAGACACTAATTTCTCAAACGTTGGACCAAAGCTTGACGCGACCTGCCACGCTTTTTGAATCCAGCTTGCGGCTTCGTCGAAGGTGACTAGTTTGCCCTTGAGCTTCATTGCGTCGGCGATGCCGGTCCCTGCTCCCATGTAGTACGCGTTGTCCACGTCGCGAAAGAGTCCGTCGCTGGCGTACTCTTCGCCGATTCCGCAATAGTCGGCGTCGCTGCCGAGGGCTGCGATTGGGGCGGCTAACTTGATGCCTGCCGCTTCCAGTTTGGATTCCAGTTGTTCGAGGTACTTGGGTAGACGCGGTCCGTTGTTGATCACCACGATGCCGCGTTTGCCGGGTGACTTCAAGCCGGGCATCCCCACGCCGATTTGAACGGGCCCTCTCGATGAGGCGCTATTGACGACTTCTGCAATGGCTTCAAACGCCGCTTCGATCCACTTGTCGGCTTGCTGCTTCTCTGTGGGTTTGATTTCGAGGGCGTTTTGGTCGCGTTCGCTTAACTGTTGCGGGACTGGTACTGGCACAAAACCTTCCACGCGTTCGTACACGCGGCTGGCCGATGCTTTCCCGAGTTCGAATTGGCGCTCGTCGCCAACCTGACGCGCGATCACTTCGTGCGCTTTGATTTCCGTCGCGCCGCCATCCACACCTATAAGAAGAGTATTGTCCGACATGGTGATTGCTACTTGCTCTTGTTGAGTTGCTGCCGGCGGTGAATCGCTTCCAGCCGGGTATGGTCCTTGGCGTTGTTGTTGCGGGCGATCGTGACGGGGTCGATGTTGTGATCGGTTCCGCCGCTGTGGCGAATGACTTCGTAGATCGGATCCCATACGCGGCCAATGATGTAGCGCTCGGCGATGCGATTGACCAGATCGTAATCCTCGCCGTAATTGCGACATTCGTTGTCATCATTGACACCGAACCAACCGGCATCGGCGATGACCTTGATGTGCGCCGCACGCGGTGCGCCGGCTCCCCCGATTCGCAGGAGGTTGTTGCGCCCGTTGTCTGCCGTCCATTCACCGTGCGTCACTACCGGAACGTTTTCATCTCGAGTGACCTTGCCGGTTTTTTCGTCGAGTACCGAGACTTCGTACGAACCGACGACCATACCGATTGCCGGGTCCGAATCGAAGACGGCCAGCAGCTTCTCGACCGCATCGGGTTTGAGCCGATCGTCCGAATCTAGCTGCACATAGTACATGCCATTGGCGGCTGCTATACCGGTGTTCAAACACAACCCAAGGTTATTGATGTCCACAACGATCAACTGCACCGGCGGTTTGCTGGCGTCGAACTTGTCACCACCGTCCATGTACTGCTTGACGGCTGGTATGGTTGGATCGTTGTCGCCACCGTTGACTACGATGACGGTTTCGACGCGCTGATCGGTTTGGGTCTGCACGCTTTCGATTGCTCTGCCGATGAACTCCGGACGATTGTTGACCGGAATAACGACGCTTGCGATGCAGTCCTTCGCGTGTTCAGGCTTTTCACCATTGGCGTAAACGGGTCGAACGTGGGCACCCGGTTCGAGATACGCACCGATTCGTTTCAGATGACCGTTCAGCGCGTTCTCCATTTCGAGCTGGCTGCCCTTGTCTTCCATCAGATAGTCGAAGACGTTGTGCGCTTGCGGCGGAGCAGCCACCGTATAAAGCGAACCGGCATAACGATTGCCAATATGGGCAACGCGCTTGTTTTCAGAAATCTTCAAACGCAGGTCGTAAACGTCAGCCGCGTTAAACGATTCGTCATAGCCACCGCATTCACGCATCGCTGCGGTTCGATACAAAATCGCCTGACCCATGTCCTCCCCGTCGCGCACACGACCAGGATGCCAGTCAGCCAGCTTGATCTCGTGACGTTTACCGTCGCTTTCAACACGATCGTAATCGGCGTACACCAGATCCATCGGGTTCAAACGCGTGGCGGCCATCACCATCGTTTGGACAGCCGACTTGGTCAGCGTGATGCATTGCATCTCGTTGTACACGGCGAGCACAAAGTCAGTATCACACGATTTCAAAGCGGCGTTGTACATCGCAGCCCGATTCTTGAATCGATCGGCGATATGGGTCACGCGGCTCGTATCGGAAAGGTTTAATTCGAGTTTGCAATCGGGTCCGCGACCATCAACGAGCACGACCCGGACGTCGGGCTGATCCTGCCGCAAAGCCGATTCAATCGAATCGCACAGGGCGGACGCCTCGTAGGGGAGCTTGTCAGTGATCGCCATGACGATCGAAACGCTGGATTTCTTAAATTTCTCAGGCATAGATCGGAAACTTTTATTCGATTATGGTTATTTAATCCACCACTTGGAAACAACTGAGGCATGATCGTGGCATGAATTCTTCAAATCGTACCCATCGAACCGCCGAACACAGCGATCTGGAGTCTATTTGGACGCTGTTCAAGGACGTATTGTTCCTCGATTCTTTCAGCCCGCAACTGATCGAAGAGAAACTGTTTACGAATCCAGCCCCAAATCGGCAGACCCACGAAACGCTTCTTAGCCTCGACGGCGGACAACTCGTAGGGATTATGCAGGTTGTCCGGCGTCCCGCAGATCGCAAAGGTTGGATCGGGCTGTTCGGCGTTCGGGCCAGCGATCAGCGAATAGGCGTCGCGACTGAGCTCTTGGATCAGGCGATCGGGATCTTCCGCCGTGAGAAAATCGAAGAAGTCGAAGTGCTGGCAATTCCGGGGAATTACTTCACGCCGGGGATCGACCCGCGCTACACGCCAGCCATTTGCTTTCTGGAGAAACGGGGATTCCAACGATTCCGCGATTGCGTGAATCTGGTTGGACGACTCGACGAACCGTTCGACACGTCAGCCGACATCGAGCGGCTCGAAGCTGCTGGCCTCGAAATCCGCAGGGCGATCGCCTCCGACGGACCGCTACTGGATGCCTATTTTTTGAGGGAATTTGGCGATGACTGGCGGATGGAAGCCGGGTTGGCCCTTGCCAGCGATCCGCCCGCCCTTCACCTGGCATTAAAAAACGGAGCCGTCGTCGCGTTCAGCGCCCACTCGACACAGAACCGCGAGTGGGGATTCTTCGGGCCGATGGGAACCTCGCCGGAGACGCGCGGACTTGGAATCGGGCGGGTGCTGCTGCATCTCTGCCTCAACGATCTTCGCGATGCCGGGCACAAGTCAGCCGTCATTCCGTGGGTCGGCCCAATTCCGTTCTATTCCCATCATGCCGGCTGCACGGTGGATCGCGTTTTCTGGCGATATCGCCTTCACCTCACATAAGCACCCAAAACGGATACCCGAACGATTGGGCAATAGTTCCCGATTCCCGGATTGAGATTGGGGAGTGACCTACCAGTTATCGCAACGCCCAAATTTTGACGACAATTCTTCGATCACATAATCTCTTTATTGATAACATGTTACAGGTTTTATTCAAACCATCCTCGGCAATGGCACGGGGCTTGCACATTCTCCTATCGCTGGCGTTGGGGAACGCTGGTTGTTGATGGGGTTCGGAGTGAACTACTCCGAAAATGGCCTTGGGGAAGTGATGGGGCTGCGATGGGGCAGCCGAGTTGTGACATTAGAAAATTGTGCGGAAGCGTGACGTTGGGGGCGCTTCAAACCTGAGGAGGGACAGAGAGAAGCTTCGGGGATCAGACGTGAGAGCCGGAAAGTGAGCAGAACTTAGTCCTCCAAATTGGAATAGTCGGAAACCGCAAGGAACGTTTTGATTTTGCAGCAACCGAGCAAGAGAGAGCATTAGCAGTTCAGTCAAGAAACAGCAGAAGTGCAAACGAGCCGCCTTTGCCGCGGCCGACCTGTCCTGGGTGGACAAGTCGGTCGCGGCCCTTTTTTTGCGCGGACCACGCCAAAACCAATCAGTGGATTGAAGTGCCCGGGAGCGAATGTGTGCTATTGTGTGACTAGTGCATTGAAGCACCACAAGGAACGCGTACGCATGGGTTACTGGATTCGCATTCACAATTGGCCACGTTGGAAACGCTTCATTCTTAAATCGCTGATCCTGGCGCTAACCGTCGTGGCTGTCTGCTTCCCTCACCCGGTGTTGCTCGCTCGGCATATTGGTCATTGGAGCGACCCCAATGCAATGATTGCCCCAGAGTCGTCAGCACTTGATCCGCTCGTCGACGAATTGATGAGCACGCTGCCCGCAAACGCAAACCGTGAAACCCATCCCAAAGAAATCCTCCGAGCCGTCGAACTTCTCGTTTACAAAAAACTGCCCTACGCGTTCGACTGGGACACATGGGGGATGGCCGACTACATGCCGACGGCTAACGAAGCGCTTCAAATGGGGCGCGAAGATTGTGATGGCCGAGCCGTCGTCGGCGCAAGTTTGCTGAAACGCATAGGCTTTGAATCGCAACTCAAGACGGACGGTGCGCACGTTTGGGTCACGACACCTCAGGGCGATACCATGGGACCGGGCCAGGTCAGCATGATTGAAACGACACCCACCGGCGTCAAAGTCAACACACGCTGGTTCTGGACCATGCCTCGGATATTGGCTGTGAACGCTGCGCTGTTTCCGCTGATTCGCGAGTTGATCATCGCAGGCGTTCTATGGATATTGATCCTCCACCCATCGATGCGACGACGTTGGATGTTGGTCGTCGGCACGCTTATGTTTGCGGGACTGTTTCTGCTTCGATCGGGCGGGAATCTTTATCGCGGTGAATCAATGTTGCTGGTTTGGTGCGGGATTATGGCACTGACTGCTGGCCTAATTTGCAGTCGATTGGGCCGACGAAACCGGGACAATCCAGATTCCGACGCAGAAGATCAAGAATTCACCGGTAACGCATGACATTCTTGCAGTCGACGGACGAATCGTGGAAACTCCGAAGGGTGTAGAATTGAAAGGGTTACAACGCGTGGTCGTAAGCGTGCCACTGCTCTGTGAGCAGTGTTGTTGTCTTGAGCCATAGTTGAACCGCGCTGCTCACAGAGCAGTGGCACTTTAGGTTTACGCATTCGTTTGTCCAAATTGGAAATCGTCATGACCAACCATCCGCAAGTGCACCTGGTTTCACATCCCGTCATTCAACAGCGCCTGACGCTGGCCCGCGACAAGAATACCAAGGTCGAACAGTTCCGAACGCTGCTGTCACAGATTGCCAGCCTGATGGCGTTTGAACTCACCCGCGACTATCCAACGATCGATGTCGAAGTGGAAACACCACTCGGACCGTGTCGCGGAAAGAAACTCGCGGTCGAGTTGACGCTGGTTCCGATTCTGCGAGCTGGCTTGGGTATGACGGATGGAATCTTGCAACTCATTCCTGAAGCCCGGGTCGGGCATCTGGGCCTGTATCGAGACGAGAAAACTCTAAAGCCGGTGGCTTATTACAACAAGCTGCCACCGGACATTGCCAAGACCGATGTCATCGTCATCGACCCGATGCTTGCAACCGGTGGGTCGCTCAATGCGGCTATCGACACCATCAAGCAAGCCGGCGCGCAGAGCATCAAGATTCTCTGTCTGGTTGCGAGCCCCGACGGAATCGAAGTCGTCACCAAAGCACACAACGACGTAACGATCTACACCGCCGCCATCGACGAAAGATTGGACGATCGCGGTTACATCGTCCCTGGACTTGGCGACGCTGGCGACCGAATTTTCGGAACAGCGTAGCAATCCGTTCACACCTCGGTGATGCCCTATGATCAAGATCCAGAATTCAAATTGTTGGATCACGAATGGGCCAATGACTCCGAAGGCAGCCGCCCTATTGCTATTGATGTTCGCTTCCACTTGTCTCGCACAATCGCCGGACTGCAACGGTGATGGTATTCCAGAAATCTGCGATGGCGTACCGCGCGAGTCGTTCGCGCTAGATCTGCGCGATAGCCACAATGCCGGCGCCGAAGTCTCCACCCCAATTGAATTCGCCACCAGTGACTATGCCATCGAATTCCGGATGATGGTCACGGAACTCGGAACCATTCAAGGCCCGTTTGCCTTCTCCGGAGTAGGCAGCAAATTGCCAAGGGTGCAGGTAATTGTGCAAGCGGACGGCCAGTTGCGTTTTCTGCACCGCACCTTGCCTGCTGGCTCTGGCGGCACCAGTGTCTACTCGAACGATCGCATACCATTGAACCAGTGGGTGCGCGTGGTGGCGATGCGCCGCGGTGTCGAACTCTTGCTGTACCTGGACGGTGTGCTTCAAGGCCGAGAGCTTGACCCAACGGTGTTCACGGTGCCTCTACAACTGACGCTTGGACGACGCCCGGACATCGACACCGGCAAACTGCGCGGCTACCTCGACAATTTTCGCGTGTGGAACAGGTCGCTTAGTTCTGACGAGATTGAGAGTACCGAGAACGAGCTACTTTGTGGCGACGAACTGGGGCTCGTCGCCTGTTGGCGATTTGATGAAGGCGCCGGCAAAATCGCAACCGATCTTGTAAATGGCTTGCAGGCAACTTTAGTGAACAACGCTACTTGGCACAAACTCCCACATGAAGTATCAGCAGATTGCGACGCCAATGACCAATCTGATTTCTGCGAAATAACTCTGGGTACCAGCTCCGATTGCAACGGGAATTTTATTCCCGATTCCTGCGACCTGAACTCGCAACCCAACAGCGACTGCGATACCAACGGTGTACTCGATGCTTGCGAGTCAGAGAACTTTGTACTGAATATGCGAGGCGTCCATTCCGGCGCGATCGTCACCAAACCGCTCGACTTCGCTCGCAGTGACTATACGATCGAAGTTCAAATATTTGTTGATGCATTTGACAAGACGCAATCGCCATTTATGTTCTTCGGCGTCGGTGGCACCCGACCAGGCGTGCAACTCTACGTTCAACGCGGAGGGCAACTACGCTATTTGGATCGTTCTAACGTCGGTAGTCGCGGCGGAAGCGACATCATATCCAGTCAGATCATACCACGCTCCAAATGGATTCACGTCGCTACAGTGAAGCAGGGCACCGAACTACTGCTGTACCTTGACGGAGCGTTGCTGGGCAAAGTTCCAGACCATACACGGTTCACCCGCCCACTGGAGTTAAGCATAGGCCGCCGCGTTGACACATCACTCGGAAGCATGAGTGGCTGCATCGATGAACTGCGGGTTTGGACGAAAGCAAGAACACGCGACGAAATACTAGCCACCAAGGACAACGCCCTCTGCGGCAACGAAAGCGGCTTACATGCCTACTGGAGCTTCAACGAAGGTCAAGGTCGCAAAGCGTTCGACCTCGTCAATCACCTGCCCGCAATCCTCGTCGATGGTGCGACATGGATCAGCAAGAACAAGGTCCAACCAAGTGAAGGTACGCGCTACCGAGACATGTCACCAAAAAAAGTTAAACGCCGAACGTCGTTCGATTCTTACTGACGCTAATCCAGTAATTGTACGTCCACGCTCGCTAAACAATGGTCGAAATCTACAACCGTAAATCGCGCCGTTGAATTGGCGCCCAGAGTCTTGATAACATGCATGCCGAAATGATCTTAGCGCTACGTTCAAAATCAAGGCGATCCTATGATAAACCGCTTTTCCTCAAAGACTCAAGAATGCGTGTACATCCGACGAATAACTTGCCTGCTCCTCTTGCTCCATGCGTTTTGCGGTCTCCAAATCTCAGCCAAAGCCGGTGCCGAAGACTGCAACTCCAACGGAATCGAGAACGCGACAGAGATAGCAGCCGGTACCAGCGCAGACTGCGACTCCAATGGCCTACTCAATGTGTGTGAATACGTGCTATTCGTTGACGACAGCGCAACCAACGGCCTGAACAATGGAACATCATGGGGCAACGCCTTCATACACCTTCAAGACGCCCTAGCAACTGCCGACTCCGATTGCACGATCAGTCAAATCTGGGTCGCAGCTGGCATATACAAACCGGACCAGGGCGGTGGCCAGACAAGGGGCGATCGCAATGCAACGTTTCACCTGCAGAACAACTTGGCGATATACGGTGGCTTTTCGGGTACTGAAGAGAGCTTGCTGCAACGTGATCTTGGCAGCAATGGGACGACACTCAGTGGCGACCTACTAGGCGACGACATGCCAGATTTTCACAATTATTGCGAGAATAGTCTTCATGTCGTATCAGCCTCAGCAGTGAACTCGTCTGCCAGAATTGACGGCTTGACTATCGTTGGTGGAAACGCAGATGAGGTTCCATTAAATGATTCCGGGAGTGGCATGATCAATGATCTTGCTGATCCCGTTGTGATCGATTGCGATTTCCGGGCCAACCTTGGAATGTCAGGGGTCGCAATGGCCAACTATGGTAGCAGTCCCGTATTGAGTCGCTGCACGTTTGAAGGAAACAAAGCCATCGTGTCTGGTTTGGCCATGTACAATGTCGACCAAAGCAATCCGATGATCACTGATTGCGTTTTTGCGACAAATATTGCATTGCAATTGTCCGCAGAGCCAGCCAACGCAGGGGGCATTCACAATTCAAACAGTCATCCGTCAATTTCGAATTGCGTTTTTACCCACAGTGGTCCCATCAGTGGCTATCTAGTATACGGCGTGCTGAACGACTCGAGCAGCCCGAGCATTGTGGATTCTGACTTCGTCAACAATAGTATTGGAATTGAGAATACTTTTGAATCAGGCCCAACAATAGAGAGATGCCGATTCGTCAGAAATAGGAAAAACGGAATACGCACAGGCGGCAGCGCTACACTAGTACTGTATTCTGAGTTCATCGCAAATTCCGGCAGTGGAATCTTCAATGGCGGTGGTCAACCTGTGATAGCCAACTGCACGTTCAACGGAAACGGCGGACAGAGCTTCAACATCGGCGGAATCTCAAACTCACAGAGTGACGCAATCATCTCCAACTGTACGTTTTCTGGCAGCATCAATGATTTCAGTAACACGCCGGGCCCTGCAATCCTTTGCGTATTCAATAGCAATCCGCAGATTTCCAACTGTGTTCTGTGGGATAATGGGGCGGCACCAATTTCTGCTCTTCTTAGCTCCGATCCTGTTGTCAATCACAGCGTAGTCCAAGGCGGTTGGGCCGGTGCCGGAGGACTAGGCATCATTGACGCCGATCCACTTTACGTCGATTCTACCGGGCCTGATGGCATCGCCGGAAACGAAGACGATGACTTGCGCCTTCTTCCAAGATCACCGGCCATAGACGCTGGGGACAACTCCGCTGTCCCAGTCGGCGTGTTGACCGACCTTGACGGGCATGCTCGATTCGTGGACGACGTGTTGACGACGGATTCGGGCGCGGGCATTGCGCCGATTGTGGATATCGGCGCGTATGAATTCGTACTCGGCGATTGCGACGCGGATGGCGATGCAGATCTTGATGACCTTGCGATATTAGCCGGCTGTCTGACAAACCCGGGCGACGCGTTGGGGGTCGGCTGCGCTTGCCTCGATCTTGACTCAGACTTCGATGTCGATCTTCGCGATTTCGCACGCTTTCAATTCGCCTTCTGACCGGCTACTTATCTTCGCATTGAGCCGACGGCGTCGCGTGTTGATTCAATCAGCACTCGACGCCTGTCGCTTTCATTGCGACCCATCGTGTGACTTGGCTACAATAAGCCCCTTTCGCGAGAACCGACTCATCGGCATTGGGAGTTGCTTATGTATTATTCAGTCAGCGTAGGGCTGAATCATGTTCGCCATCAACTGCGACCGTCACCACTTGCCATGGCGACAGTGGTATTCGTCTTGCTCGCCATAGCCGGTTCAGCGCTTGCCGCGGATTGCAATGGAAATGGCGTAACCGACAGGCTCGACATCATCAGTAATCCAGACCTCGACTGTAATGACAACGGCATTCTCGACGCGTGCGAGTTTTCCGTGAGTTTGCCACTGGGAAGCCTCAAAGCACTGAAACCAGAATCTAATGATCAATTTGCGTTTGACGTCGCTTTGGACGGCACCATCGGAGTAATTGGTGCACAGCTTAAAACGACAGCAAGAGCAACGGCTAGTGGAGCCGCATATGTTGTCCAAGAAATCGATGGTATCTGGCAGCACCTCGCCCAACTAACCGCATCCGACGCTGCCCCAAATGATCGTTTCGGATACAGCGTTTCGATCAGTGGAAGTACTATCGTCGTCGGCGCAGTTCGAGACGACGACAACGGAATAGATAGCGGGGCGGCGTATATCTTCAATTCATCGGGTGGTGAATGGGCACAAGTCGCGAAACTGAAAGCAGACGACGGTGTTGGCGACGATTTCTTTGGCACGAGTGTTGCCATCAGTGGCGACACCATTCTGATTGGCGCTCACGGCGATGATGACGATGGATCACGCAGCGGCTCGGTTTACGTGTTCCGCAAGATTGGCGAAATGTGGCAACAGGTCGCGAAACTGACGCCCGACGATGCGGCCACATACTTACTTTTTGGTCGCAACTTGGCGCTAAGCGGCAATACGGCAGTCATAGGTGCCTATGGTGGAACGAAACGCGGCGTCAAAGAAGGTGGCACGGCGTACGTTTTCCGTGAGATCGAGGGCGAATGGCAGCAACAGGCCAAACTGACGGCAAGCGACAACGCGCCGCTTGACCGATTTGGCTTCGGCGTTGCGATTGACGGCGACACAATTGTGGTCGGAGCTCACCTCGATGATGCAGGCGCAATTGACAGCGGCTCTGCGTACATTTTCCGCGAAATCGCAGGTGTCTGGCAGCAAATAGCAAAGCTCAAAGCCGATGATCCGTCAGCGAGCGCAATGTTTGGAGTCAGCGTGGCTATCCGCAATGGAACTGTCGTCTTGGGGGCAAGCGGCGATAGTGAAAGTAGTATCGAAGGGGGAGCAGTATACATTTCTCGTGAGTTGGGTGGCGTTTGGCAGAGACCGATCAAGGTTGTTTCCGCTGAATCCGCAGACCATGATCGATTGGGAACGAGTGTCACACTCAACAACCACACCATGATCATCGGCGCGCCCTGCATCAGAAACAACGCAGCAGGCAACGGCTCAGCGTTTTTCTTCTCGCTCGGAATCCCAGACTGCACCAACAACGGCGTTCTCGACGCGTGCGACATTGCGTCAGGAATCGCAAGTGACTGTAACCTTAACGGCGTTCCGGATTCGTGTGAGCCTTATGGAAAGAACAGCCAGACCTGCTCACACTTGGACGACACATGCGTAACAGGCATTTGTAATCTTGCTACTGCGACCTGTGGAACCCTCCCGACGAACGAAGGTGGTTGCTGCGACGACCACGACGCGTGTTCACCCGTTGACATCTGCGTCGCTGGAGCCTGCGTCGCCAATCGATTAAACTGCGGATCTAATGCCCTTCCGCATGAATGCGCAACGAAACTTTACGTAGACGACAGCGCCACCAACGGACTCAATGACGGGTCATCCTGGATCAATGCCTTCGTTCACCTTCAAGATGCGCTGGATGAGGCAGTGCCACACTGTGGCATCACCGAAATTTGGGTCGCAGCCGGAACATATCGACCCGACAAGGGAGCTTTGCATACACCGGAAGACCGAACCGCCACGTTTCAACTCATCAACGGGCTCTCGCTATATGGGGGTTTCGCCGGTTCCGAAACCACGGTTGACGAGCGCAACATCGAAAGCAACCGGACCATCTTAAGTGGCGACCTTCTGGGCAATGATGTATGGGTCCGGTGCACAGAGACGAGCCCCGACTGCGATATCGTTGGCGGAAATTGCTCGCTGGGGCGCTGCAACAACGACGCGTTTCATAAGGACAACAGTCTTTCAGTACTCACGGGATCAGGAACCGATTCAACGGCTAAGGTCGACGGGTTTGTCATATCCAATGGTTCTGCGTCTGGCCCGGAAGCATCGAACCAAGGCGGAGGCATGACCAATATCGACGCAAGTCCGGTCGTCTCAAACTGCACATTCCGCAACAACACATCGGACCGCAACGGTGGGGCGATATTGAATGACTTTGCGAACCCAACGATCACTGGTTGCAAGTTCTATGGGAACTACGCTGACGGTTACGGCGGAGCGATACACAACGTCAATGAAAGTAGTCCGTTCATTTCCAACTCTGTATTCAGCGCGAACAGCTACGTCGCTGTATTCAATCAGTCCAGCAGTCCGTCATACACTGATTGTCGATTTGAAGGCGGGAGCGCTGACAACGAAGCGAAAATCCGCAACGAATTGAGCTACGTTCATATCAAAGGTTGCGTCTTCGAGAATATTAACGGTCAATTGGGAGCGGGTATTTTCAATCATGATAGTGTACTGATCGTTGATCAATGTGAGTTCACCGCAAACCGCGCGATCCGAGGTGGGGCGATTCATATTGATGGTGGCGAAGTGAGTGTGACAGCCAGCACGTTCAAGGGCAATGTCGCCCAAATTAGCGGAGGTGGCATTTATATTGCAACGGGCAACTGCCTCATCGACGGATGCGAGTTTTTCGAAAATGTAGCAAGCCTGCTTGATGGAGGTGCTGTGTACAGAGTCTCGAACTTGCTGCACGATGAACTTAGAATTCGCAACTGCACATTCACCAGAAACTCTGCGTTTGAAGATGGCGGTGCCGTTGGTACCAATCGCCGCTCAATAGTATCCGAACCTGCGTCCAACAGGAAACACACTGAGGAGTTTGGCGATGGCGAGATCATCAACTGCACAATGTTTGCCAATTCCGCAGGCCATACCGGTGGTGCGCTCTCTGGATCATACCGACTGAGGAATTGCATTGTATGGGGCAACTCGCCTGATCAGGCAGACTTCATCAATCCAGGATTTGCAACCAACTGCCTGATCCAGGGCGGTTGGTCCACTTCAGGCGGATACTGTGTTTTCGACGCAAGATCGTTGCCGAACGATCCTGACGGGCCAGGGGACATCATTGGTACAATCGATGATTCTCGCTGACCACGCTATCAATCGTTTAGAATCCGCAATCGTTCGATTTGCAACGTAGGAACGGACCCATAATCACCACATTCAGCCCAACACTTCATCACATTATTCACCGTGAAAATCGCCACCGTTTGTTGCGAGCTACCCTGCAATTTGTCTACAATGGCGTTCGGGTCATGAATCTTGCTGGTCGGCAATGAGATAAGAAAATGCACAAATTTTGCAGTAACCGAGCGGACTACGATCGCAAACAGTTCCGCCTTTCCCCCGTACTGCTCGCGACGGCTGCAAGCATCTTGCTTGCCATTGCCAACTCGGCGATTGCCGAAGACTGCAATGACAACGGCGTAGAAGACGCTTTCGACATCAGTAGCGAAGCAAGCCTTGACTGCGGAAACAACGGTATCCCTGACGAATGCGAGCCCGCAGGGGTCTGCGTATCCGCGTGCGATCTGGTTGTCGTAGATGAAAACTTTGACGGGCATGGCATTGGCGGCAATCCCGACGATTGGTTTGACACTGAGATTGGTTCGGCAACAAACGAAAACGACACACTGTTTAGAGCCATAACGCTAAACGGGCAGGAAGCATTCTCAACGGATTTGCCGCACGTCAATATTCATTCACACTTTGTCGGTCCGGATGGTATTGCTGGAACCATAGATGACAATCTGCGCCTCTTGCCAGGGTCTCCTGCGATCGATCGAGGGAGTATTCAATATCTTCCGAATGACATCGACACAGATCTGGACGACCATGATCGAATCGTAGACGATCCGCGAACGCCCTATTTTACGGGGCCATTTGGTAGCGCGTTTGGGATTCTGGACATGGGAGCGTACGAATTCGTCCTGGGTGACTGCGACGTGGACGGTGATACCGACATTGCCGATCATGTTATCCTTGATGGCTGTCTGACGAATCCCGGGGATGCATTGGGCAACGGCTGCGCTTGCCTTGATCTGGATTCGGACGGCGACGTAGATCTGCGCGACTTTGGATTCTTTCAGATGGCATTTATACCATGAGGCAATATGAAACACGCTACCCGCAATTCAAATCGGCGCAGTCCCTATTGGCTCGAACCCGTTGGTCATCCTAGCCAATGGTTCGCTAAGACTGCATTGCTATTCACATGCCTACTCAGCTTCGGGCTGCCTGCCATCGCCGCCGACTACAACTCCAACGGCATCGAGGACGCAACAGAAATCGCAGCCGGCACCAGCGCAGACTGCGACACCAATGGCCTTCCCGACGAATGCGAAGGCGTGCTATTCGTTGACGACAGCGCCACCAACGGCCTAAACGACGGAAGCTCCTGGCAAGACGCTTTCGTATACCTGCAAGACGCACTGGCGACTGCCGAATCCGATTGCACCATCAGTCAAATCTGGGTGGCGGCAGGCACATACAAACCGGATCAAGGCGGCGGACGATCAGCAGGCGATCCGAGTACAAGTTTTGAATTGCAAAACAATCTTGCCGTTTATGGCGGTTTTGCTGGATCTGAATCCTCTTTGGATCAACGAGATCATGAATCCAATTTGACGATTCTTAGCGGCGACATGTCTGGCAACGATCAACCCGTTCCTTGTTCGCAAGATGCTCCTGATTGTGATTTATTCGGTGGCATGTGTTACGAAGGCGCGTGTATTGCCAGCGACAACATGGGCGACAACGGGGGACCTGTCGTTGTCGGCAGCGACACCGATTCAACGGCTGTCATCGACGGCTTAATGGTTACCGCTGGCCGAAGCTATATCGGAGGGGGCATGTACAACAACGCCGGCGATCCGACAATTTCGAATTGCAACTTCGTCGGCAACGTGTCGTTGGACATACTGTTCGGTGGGCGCGGGGGAGGGATGAATAATTATCAAAGCAACCCTTCGATTTCCGACTGCCAATTCGTATCCAACTTAGCCGACTCTGAAGGTGGTGCTGTATACAACCGGGAGAGCAACCCAGTCATGGATCATTGCGAATTCGTGGCCAATCTCAGCAGCTTACGCGGCGGGGCGATACTCAATTTCGATAGCTTGTCGACCGTAACCAACTCGGAATTCAAGCTGAATCGTTCGGAATTCGGCGGTGCTATGTTCAATGACATGGACACGGTACTGACCGGATGCACGTTTGTTGGCAATTCCGCGGCTAGTGACCTCGGAGGTTCAGGGGGCGCATTATTCAACTACCTCTGCGATCCGGCGATTGAAAAGTGCGCGTTTTACGGGAACCTTACTGATGCTGGCGGAGGGGCAATAGAAAATCGCGGAAGCAGCCCGTCGGTCAGCAACAGCATTTTCAGTGGAAACCAGGCAAATTACGGCGGCGGTATCCTAAACCAGCCTGGGGGACTAACTGGAGGAACACCAAGCCGGCCTACGATTGCCAATTGCACTTTCGGTGGAAATCGAGCCAAATCATCGGGCGGCTCGATATATAGCATTACGAATAGCTATCCGTTCGTTAGCAATAGCGTGTTCTGGAAAAACACGCCCGATCAGTCAAATTCGATTTTTGGAGCATTTGAATACTGCATCAGTCAAGGCCATCTACTCGGTTCAGGGGAGGGTGTCATCTATGCTGATCCACTGTTCGTTGATTCAAATGGCCCGGACAACATTGTCGGTACGGAGGATGATGACCTGCGGATACAAGCCGGATCGCCCGCAATTGATGCAGGTAACAATGTGATCGTTCCTGTTGGCATTACGACAGATCACAGTGGCGATCCCCGATTCTCCGATGACATCAATACCGTGGACACTGGCGTCGGGCCCACTCCGATCGTCGACATAGGAGCATTCGAATTTCAAGCCGGAACAGTGCTCTATGTTGATGCCGATGCGACAGGTGGTGCGAACGATGGTACAAGTTGGGGCGACGCGTTTGTAAACTTACAAGACGCTCTTCTGGACGCGACGTCAAACGCAATCGTAAACCAGATATGGGTAGCCGCAGGAACATACAAACCGGACCAAGGCACCGCCCAGACACCCGGCGATCGCGGCGCAACGTTTCAACTACAAAGCGGGTTGGCGATATACGGGGGTTTCGACGGTAACGAAACGGCGTTCGAGCAACGCGACATTGATGCGAACGGAACGATCTTGAGTGGCGATTTGCTGGGCGACGATCTGCCCAACTTTGGCAACTACAGTGAAAACGCTCTACACGTTCTAACCGGATCTGGAACGAATGAAAATGCATTGATTAATGGGTTCAGAATCACTGCGGGCCGTGCAAACAAGTCCCCGTTTTCGGGTGGCGGGATGTTGAATGAAGCAGGTCATCCAACCGTAGATCACTGTGTTTTTGAACACAACCTGGCAGGGATCGGCATCTTTTCCGACTGCTGCGGCGGCGGAGGAGGAATAGCAAATATTGGGAGCGCCCCAGTAATTCGGAACTGTAGGTTCAATGGAAACACGGCGGTAAGCGGCGGCGGCATATACAACCTTGATCAAAGTGAGCCAACTATTGAGAATTGTATATTCGAAAAGAATGCGAATTTTCTCAATCCAGCAGCGTCACCGTACGGCGGCGCAGGAATTCAAAATGAAGACAGTGACCCGGTAGTGCTGAGTTGTAGTTTTGTTCGAAACAATGGTGGGGAGGCAGGTGGGATTCTAAATACTCTAGGAAGTAATCCGACGATTTGGTTGTGCAACTTCAACAGTAATGGTCGTTCAGGTGTTGTCAACATTGACGCATCCGACGCAATAATCGATTCGTGCGTATTTACCAACAATGATTGGATTGGCATCGACAATAGATTCAGTCAACCAACTATTGCGAATTGCACGTTTCTCGGAAATGCATTTACTGGAATGGTCAACGCTTTCAGCAACACGTCCGTCACCAATTGTGTATTTAATGGGAACGGTACTGGATCAATAAATGCTGGTGGTATGTACAACCTTGAAAGCGCCCCACTCGTGACAAATTGCACCTTTAGCGGTAACGCGGTTTCGATTGAGCAGAGTGTCGGCGGTGGAATACACAACATTGAAAATAGCTGCCCTCAAGTTTCAAACTGTATATTTTGGGGAAATGTTCCAGGCCAAATCGAAGCGGCGGGAAATTCACCCGTGGTTAATCACAGCGTCGTCCAGGGCGGCTGGATTGGCGCAGGCGGCATTGGCATCATCGACGCTGACCCGGTATTCATTGATTCCAATGGCGCCGACGACATCCTCGGCACCGAAGATGACGACCTTCGAATACTTCCCAACTCACCCGCGATCGATGCCGGAGACAATTCTGCCGTGCCCGTTGGCGTGACTGTTGATCTGGATGGTCATCCGCGTTTTGTGGACGACCCCACTGTTGCAGATACCGGACAGGGTACCGCACCGGTTGTTGACATCGGAGCTTACGAATATGTACTCGGCGACTGCGATGCGGATGGCGATGCCGACACTGCCGACCATGTCATCCTTGATGGCTGCCTGACGAATCCCGGAGATGCGCTGGGCAGCGGATGCGCTTGCCTCGATTTGGATTCAGACGGTGACGTGGACCTGCGCGACTTTGGATACTTCCAGATGGCGTTTATCCCGTAAATGTATTTGGGATATTGGTGCGTCGGTTTGCCGGTTGGGAACTTTTCTCGAGTTACTTCGCGCCAACTTGTTCTTTGATCCATGCCGTTGAAACTGACTTGGGCCGTGTGATGGGCGTCTTGAGTGCCCGGTTGATAATCAGTTGCGCGAGCATGCCCAGCGCGCGGGAGACGCCGAAGATCGCCGTGTAGAACCTTGGCTGGGTGATGCCGTAGTGATAGAGCAGCACGCCCGACAGCGCGTCTACGTTTGGATTGACGTTCTTGGCTTTGCCGTGTTCTGTCAGCACGCCTGGCACCACTTCGTACATCAGGCTCGAGAGCCTGAACAACTCTGCATCGGGGCAGGCTTTCTTAGCAAATTCGTGCAGCGCCGTATAGCGCGGGTCTGTGTCGCGAAGCACCGCGTGTCCGAACCCGGGAATGACGCGCCCGGAATTCAAAACCTCCCACGCGTAATCCTTCAACTCGTCTTTGCTCGGGAGTTTGCCGAAGCGCTCGATGATCCCCAGATGAAAACGCAAGCACTCCTGATTCGCCAGCCCATGCAACGGACCGGCCAGCCCACTCAGGCCAGCCGCCACCGAATAATACGAATCCGAAAGCGCCGAACCGGCTGTGTGACACACATTGGCACTGACATTACCACCTTCATGATCAGCATGAATCATCAGATACAACCGCGTCAGATCGCCCAGCGTACCCGTGTCGTCGGGCACACCCATCATGTGCGTGAGGTTTGCGCTCCAATCGAGCTTGGGGTCGCGATCGATCAGCGCCCCCAACCCATACCGCTCGCGATAGACTGCCGCGGCAATCGCAGGCAACTTGGCGATCAGATCAAGCGAATCTTCCAGCACCGGCTCCCAATATTCGTTCTTGGAAATGCCCTCGTTGTAGCGAGCACGAAACTTGGACTGCTCTTCAAGCGCAAGGACAGCCATGGTCAGCATCGCCATCGGGTGGCTGGTCTTGGGCTGCAACTTAATCGTTTCAAATACATACCCGGGCACTTCGGCTCGGGCGGCGAGTTCGTCCTGCAGATTTTTGGAGGCGGCTGCATCGGGCTCCTCGCCAGTGAGCAACAAATAAAACGTTTGCTCGGGACTGAGGTGGATCAATTCGGACAGCGGACGCCCGCGAAGAATCAGCCCGTCTTGGGGCGACACGACCGAAGTGTCGCAGACCATGCACTTCAGACCACGCATGCCGCCATACGCCTGGGCGACGGTTGATTCTCCGATGACCTTGTCGCCATGCTCGGCTACCAACCGGTCGACATCCTCGCGAAGACTTTGAATCTTGCTCTTGAATGCATCCCGAAGTGAAGCCATATCACCACCACCCTGTTCTAAGGCCCGAAACCTCTACGACCCAGTCAACATCTTTAACCCAGCACATTTAACCCAGCACAATCGCGACCGATGCCCACGACTTCAACTTGCCGCGCCGAACGCACGTCAAATCGTCCCCCGAAAAAGGGGACCGTGCCCGAACTATAGGACACTTGGTCGCCACCTGTAAATGGACTGAAAAACCGAATGAGGGATGCTAGCAGAATGCCGGGAAAACGCAACCAAACCGGGGTTCACAATGCTGTTACACCGCATTTGAGAAATCGCCCGATCGCGCCGCATCGCTGAAATCTGATGCTTTGAACAATGCCCGCTCATGATTGAGAGGTAGCCCACGGAAGAACGCTACCATTCGCCGCCCCAAGCCGACGCCCCACTCTTCTGAATCGCAGCGGCAGGCGTGTCGACGTCCTCGACATCTTCATTCTTCTTGCCGGCTTCGATCGCTTTGCGGAGCGCCTCGATGGCCTTCGCTACCGAACCGCCTGATACTTCAAATCCCGGAAACTTCTTCGCCGACGCGATAAATGTCATTGCTTTGGGAACAATCATCACTTGTGTTGCTGCCCCTTCAAGCTCAGCCACCTCTACCCTTGGACGACTCGGACGCTGGGCCAACCGTTCGGCTTCCTTGCTGAGCAAGTCGAGATTGAAAATCAATACCGCCGCGCCCTTCCCGACAGCCGCCCGGAACTCCGAATCTTTAGTGCCACAGTACGTCACCGAGTCCGGGCCAGCCACGACACGCAATCCCGAGGTATCGCTCGAATTCCGATGTGCCGACCGGACGGCAGACACGATCTCCTCTGCCAGTTCCAACGTCCCGCCCAATTCACGAACCGATTTGACGAGGAGCAAGAACACCAGATCGTCAGCAGCATAAAGGCGCCGCGAACCAGAACCCCTTGCCGGCAAAATCGAAGGCGAAACAATCCCCAGCCGATCCCAATGCCCAAGCCGCCGGACCGACACCCCAACCCGCTCGGCCACCGCAACCGTTTCTAAACCATCTACTAAACCCATAAAGCCATTTATCGGTCATGCTTCTTAAACTGCATTAATGTATTTTAACCTTCACCCTAGTACCCCGCTGGCGCGCGGCAAATCTAACTTGTTCCAGGCAAAGTACTTACACGGAAACGAAAACTCGCCGGCCTACCAGATCAATTTCTGGTAGGTCCCGGCGAGATGGTTCGTGGATTCAGATATGTGCTGGCAAGCAGCTTAGGCTATCCGTTGTAATCGTTGATGTCGTTGATCATCTGACGGAGGCGGCCCGCACTCTTCTTATCGTAGCTGAACACCAATCGCGGCATATCAGCGCACTCGCCAGCTTCCTCGGGCAGGGCACCTTCAATCTGGCGAATGTCCCCACCATTGAGCAGGCTTTCATAATCGTCATTGAGCTTGTCAATCATGGCGGCTGGCAGGGGACTCTTCATGCGGATCACGAATTCATCATTGACAAATCGGGACGAGTGATAGCGGCTGTAGAATTTGAGGATCTCATCGACCGCTTCCTGAGCGTCGTCGGTAATCGAAAACAGCGACATGTCGTCCTGCCCGATCATCCCGGTGCGCAAGAGCTCGGACTGCACATAAGTACGCCAGTGCTGCCAATACGTTCCGCCGGGTTCATCCACCAGAATCACGGGCACCGGAACCGACTTGCCGGTTTGAATCAAAGTCAGCGATTCAAACCCTTCATCCTGCGTTCCGAAACCGCCGGGGAACAGAATGATGGCCTCGGCTTCCTTAAGGAACATCAGCTTTCGCGTGAAGAAATATTTGAAATTGACCAGCTTTGGATCGCCTTCGATGATCGCGTTGGTGCTTTGTTCAAAGGGTAAACTGATCGCCACGCCGAAACTGGCTTCCCGCGTCGCGCCATGGTGGCCCGCCCGCATGATTCCGTCACCGGCACCGGTGATGACCATCCAGCCCTGCTGTTGAATCAACTGGGCGAACTTCACACATTGAATATATTGCGGGTGATCTTCTCGCGTACGCGCCGATCCGAAGATCGTACACTTTTGAACTTGCTGGTACGGAGCAAATACTTTGTACGCATACCGCAGCTCCTTCATCGCCTGGTTGAGAACTTTCACATCCCCTCGCCTGGCATCATCCTGGGCCAACCGGCAAATGGTGACCATCATCTCGGCCAACAGTTCCTGATTGTCACCTGGGGCGAATTCATCCAGGAATCCCTTGATGGCATCCCCACGGGCTTGACGATGTGCGACACGGTCTGGCGATTGAGCTTGCGACATGGTGTTACTTCCTTCTTTCATACGTTGTTCTTTCTACCTAATCTATTCTCTTATCTCATACACTTTGTTTGTTTAGTGGTACCTGTCTCCGGCCCCGGGTGTGCTTGTCGAAATGAATCGAAATGCTGAGCCGATGGGGCTTGGCGAGGAGTGGCGGTATCATAATCTTTATCCCAACGGTCCGCCACAACCGAGTTTCAACCCCGTACGCCGCCCAAATTCGCGATTTACCAACCGTATCAAGGACAACCCATGAACAAGATCTATTACGCCGGGAAACGAATTTATTTTCGAGCCCTCGAAAAATCGGATGCCGACACCATCGTCGCTTGGCGAAATGACCCCAAGGCATGGCGAACGCTCGGGAAGATGAACCCGCTCAACCGCACCCGCGAGGAAGAATACATAGACGCCCTCTACAAGCCCGGCGGAGACACCGTCCTCGGCGTCTCACTGATCGAAGGAGACCGATTCATCGGCATGTGCGGCTTGCACCGATCCGACCCGATCGCCCGCAGCGCTACGTTTGGAATCCTAATCGGCGACGAGAAAGACCGCGGTCAGGGTTATGGCATCGAAGCCACCGAACTGATGGTCAAATACGGGTTCGAAGAACTCAACCTCAACCGCATCGAGCTATGCGTCTTTGCCGATCACGCCAAGGGCGTCCACGTCTACACCCAAGCCGGTTTCGTTCAGGAAGGCGTGTTGCGCGAAGCGTATTTTCGAAACGGGAAGTACCACGACGTCATCCACATGGCCATCCTCCGCCGCGAATGGTCGTCGAAATAGCAGCGCATCATTTGACCAAGCGTCCCCTACTCGTTCACGCGGCCACGTTCGCCGCGTTTCTGTACCGGATCGATCTTGTTCAAAATGCGCCGCCGAAGTTTAGTGATTGGTCGCGTGAGGTACCCATGCGCGCGAACGTAAAACGGTTTGTGGTACGACGCCTTCAGGTCGGCTTCGCTCAACTGATCAGGGCGTGTGCGCCGTTGCAGTTTGCGGATGTGATACCAGTCTGACTGCTGCAACCGTTTGCGCAGCAATCGAAGCGGAAACAGTTCTCCGCCAAAACGTTTGGACCAGCGCCACGAAATCTGAAAATCAATCAGATAAGGCTGCCCGTCGTCACCGACAATCACGTTCTCGCATTTTTCCAAATCGACGTAGGCCATTCCCCGCGTGTGGATCGCAGCAATCGCATCGCGCAGCCGATCGAAGAAATAATCGGGAACGCGTTCACCCTTGCGCAGTGGATGCCCTTCGATGTAGGCATGTGCCAGTCCGTGCTTGCCCACGCGACCAAGGAATTTCGGAATCGCCGGCATATCATCGAGCGCCGCGTAACATCCCGACTCGTGCCATGCGTGCCAGCGGCCTATCCACCCCAAGGGCACAATACCGAACCATGCCCTTCGACCAATTTTGACGACAATCTTTCCATTATCCCCAACGTATCGTGCCGTCGCTGCGAAGAAGTCATGCTTGAAAACCGTGTCGAGCCGGTACTCACCAGATTCGAGCGTGATGGATGCAGGCAGTTCATCTCGCCCCAATGCCAACAAGCACGCAGGTGTCTTCTTTTTGGATGTGGTTTCGCTCGACACGTCAGTGCCCCGTGTGGAATCGACCTGAAATCGAATACGGTTGATAAGTCTAGTTCAGACGCCGTTCAATTCAAATGAACGACCCCCCGCCCAAATCAACCCACACCACAACGTCTTAGCCGGAAGGTCGCAGCGACAATCAAGGCGCGCCGGCAGTAAACCGATGAAATTATCGGGCAAAGCCCTTCCGCACCAAGCCAAGGTGAATGGTGCGCGAACGCCAATATCCGGAGAGATTAGACATGCGGTTGACCATCGTTATCCCGGCGCTGAACGAAGAGCAGGCCATCGCCTCGATCATCGAGCGCACCCTGGCTGCCCGCGAGCATATCATTCAATCGTCACCAGTCAGCGGTGTAGACGTCGTGGTGGTTAGCGATGGATCCACCGACGGCACCGTCGAAATCGCCCGGCGTTACGATGAAATCACGCTGATCATTTTTGAAAAGAACCAAGGATACGGTGCCGCGATCAAAAAAGGCTTTTCGATCAACGAATCCGAACTCGTCGGCTTCCTCGATGCCGATGGCACATGCGACCCGCAATTCTTCGCTGATCTCTGCAACGACCTCTGCAATCAGAATGCCGCGATCGCACTCGGTTCGCGCCTCGGGCCAAACTCCGAAATGCCGCCGATCCGCCGACTGGGCAATCGCATCTACGCGACGATCCTCAGCGTATTGACCAACCGCATCGTTCACGACACTGCCAGCGGTATGCGCGTGATTCGCCGCGATGCACTCGACGAACTCTATCCATTGCCCGATGGTTTGAACTTCACGCCAGCCATGAGCGCCCGGGCACTGCTCGACGACCGCCTTCCCATCGTCGAACGTCCCATGTCCTACAAGGAACGCGTCGGCGAGTCGAAACTCAGCGTCGTCAAAGATGGCGTTCGGTTCCTGCAGACCATCATCGACATGACCCTTTTTGTCAGGCCAGCCCGCGTATTTCTTTCCGTCGCGATCGCCTGCGGACTCATCACCGTATTCTTCGCAGCCCACCCCATCGAAATGTGGCTGACGCAGCGCCGCCTTGAAGAGTCGATGATCTATCGCCTGCTGTTCTGTTCGTTTCTCGGATCGATCGGCGTGCTGAGTCTGTCGGCACTCATCATCGCCCAGACATTGCGGTCACTCGAGCGCAACCGCCCGGAAGACAACTCGCTCGTCCAGCGCAGCCTGCGCGGGCTGTTTTCAAAAACATCCTTAGCCGCATTGTGCGCGATCACCACACCCGTCATCCTTTGGCTCATCGGGCCCGGCATGCTCTCGTGGGTCACCGAACAGCAAGTCCACATTCATTGGTCGCGCGTGGTGCTAGCCGGTTTGCTGACGTTCACGGTGTGCCAGCTTATCACCACGAAAGTCGTCGTCGGTTTGGTGCGCATCCACATCGCCCGCCAGCGCTTCGTCACCAGGCAAGCTCGCGCTGAGCAGCAGACCAAGTTGCGTCGCCCGCTACCAATCCCAAAGAAGCCCATCCCCGACCTGTCGCGCGATGTTGTGCTAACGTAGGGTGGGCCGTGCCCACCAAGGTGATTGCAATTCAAAACGACGGTGGGCACGGCCCACCCTACGCGCCGTTTTCAAACCATTCTCGCAACCGCACCAAGCCTTCATCGGTTGAAACTTTCGGGACGTAATTCAAATCGCGACGCGCGGCTTCGATGTTGAAATAATGCGTCGCGGACATCTGATCGACAACGAAACGCGTCAGCCGGGGTTCACCTCTGCGTCGAAACACCCGGTGGGTCAACTCCATCGCTGTCGCCCCGAATCTCGCAACCCCGCGCGGAATACGATTCGTGACCTTCCCCAAGCCTGCCGCTTCCAGAATTCCGTTGATGATGTCCCAAAGCTTGACGGGCTGCCCCTGACTGATGAAATACGCCTTGCCGCCAACCGCATCATTCGTCATCAGCGCATCGACTGCGCACAAATGCGCGTCTGCCGCATTGTCGATGTAGGTCACATCAACTTGTTGCGACCCGTCGCCGATAATCCGAAGCTTTCCCGTTTTCCCCTGAGCGATGATTTGCGGAACGATGTGGTTGTCATTGGGCCCCCACACCAAGTGGGGTCGTAGCGCAACGGTGTGAAGACTTCGAGCGTTGGCTTTGAGGACCAACTGCTCGGCGATGGCTTTCGTGGCGCTGTAATGAGATGCGAACCGCTGCGGGTAGCCAACCGACTCATCGATTCCGGCTTGGTCGTCTCCGCCGAATATCACGCTCGGTGAACTCGTAAACACCAACCGCCCAACGCCATGCTTTCGACAGCCAGCAATGACGTTCTCGGTTCCGATGACATTGGGTTCATAGAAATCAACGTACCGCCCCCAAGCACCGGCTTTCGCAGCCACGTGAAACACGACATCGCACCCGTGGCACGCATCAACAACCGTTCGCCGATCGCGCATGTCGCCTTGAACGGTTTGCACACCGAGTTTCGCCAATCCGGGATACGCACCTCGAGCAAGCGTCCGCACAAACATTCCGCGCTCGAGCAATCGCTCGACGACCGCCCTTCCCACAAACCCGCCACCACCGGTGACCAGCGCTGTCTGCCTGGAATGTGATTGATGATCCGTATCCATTTGCGGTCTGGAGTTTACCGCAGTTGGTTAGCCGCCCACAAGGCAAGCTGTTCGCGATTGATTTTCGCGTTGTGGCGAACATCGACGGGAAAAGATGGGTGATAGAGTATTGTGCGAATAGCGGAGGTCTTATCGTTCTTCGCACCGATCGCCAAAAGTTCTGCCGTCAATGTTGACTGATCGACTGCCGAGTCGCTAACTGTCTCCACGCACAATATGGGTGTCTGATTCGACGCGTCACCCGCACCGACCAGCGCACTGCGCCGCACCATGGGATGCGTGTTGAATACAGCTTCGCACGGAATGGTAAATAGCGTCCCCGACTCGGTTTGCAAGCGATGGGCTTTTCGGCCACAAAACCACAATCGCCCGGAATCATCGAGATAACCGACATCGCCCATCCGGTGCCATATAGTGTCACCATCGGTGATCTTCGCCAGCTTCGTCGCTGCTGGTTTTCTGAAATACGTCTTCGTCACTACCGGCCCGCGGACGCAAATCTCACCGATTTCACCTGCTTGCAATTCGCTGCAATCCGACCAATCGTCAATCGGATCATCCGAAATCGAGATGATGCGAAGTTCCATGCCCGGAAGGGCACGTCCCACGCAAATGCCCGCGCCCTGCTGCGTTTGAGTGGCTGTCTCTGAAATCACTTCGCGAGACTCAATCGACGCCACCGGTAACGATTCGGTCGCACCGTAAGGCGTGAAGATATTTGCATCGTCTCCAACCTTACTGCGAAGGCGCGCCAGCAGTGACGGCGGAATCGGAGCGCCGGCTGTCAACACCCTGCGCAACGTCGGCAACTTCACTTCGTTCTTTTCGCAATGGGCAACAACGCGGGCAAGCAGTGCCGGCGAACCGAATATCTGGGTAGCATTATTCTCATGAATCGCCGCAACGATCCGCGACGGATCAACGTGCCCGGGCATCGAAGGATTCATATCGGGAATCACTGCCGTCATGCCGAGAGCCACATCGAACAGTGCAAACAGTGGAAACGTAGCCACATCAATGTCACGCTCACCACACTTGAAATACGACGCGAGGTAGCGCACCTGCGCAGCAAACATGCCATGCTCGTACGCAACACCCTTTGCCGGGCCAGTGCTCCCGCTGGTAAACAATATCGCTGCAAGATCCGTTGCATGAACGTCTACCGTTGTAAACGGTGCCGCACTCTCCGATCGCACTCGCTTGAGATTCGCTCCGACCCAAAACAACCGCGGGCCGACCGTCACACACTTGCGCACCGTGCGAAACGATTTTGCAAACATGATCCGCGCGATGTGGGCGAGCGGTATACCTACAAACGCCTCGGCTTCGATCTCTTCGAGGCAGTGAATCAGCTTTTTGCGCCCCATCCCCGGATCGATCAACACTGGCACCGCGCCAAGCTTGAACAGCGCAAACGTCAAAACGAAAAACGCGATCCCCGGTTTGACCATTACGATCGTGCGCATCCCGCGCTCGATACCGTATTCCGTCAATCCGCGCGCAAACCGATCGACCTCTGCATTTAACTCACCAAACGAAATCGTACGCCGCGACCGCCATGCTGAGTGGGCGTGCTGCGCCGAGTCTGACGGCCGCGAAGACAGGGGACGTTGAACGATAATCGCCGGTTTGTCAGGAAAATTGCGGGCGACGTCACTTAGAAAGTCGGCTACGTTGACGAATGGGCTTGCTGCCGGTCTCGTAGCACACTCCACAGATTGTGCCATCATATGGCACTTTCTGCGAGCGCCGGAGCGATGGCGTGAATTGGGTTGCGATTGAGGAATTCGCGCACCAGCGTGACGATCTGCTCGCCGTCATCCTCCAGGCAATAATGCCCCGCACCGGGAAACGTGTAAGTCTCTGCTTCGGGGCAGCGCCGCTTCCACTCAGCCAGGAAATCCGAGTCAAAAACGAAATCCTGCTCACCCCAACAGATCAACTTTGGAATGTGCGTCAGCGTCTCGAGATGATCGCCGATCAATTTAACCTGATCATAGCTGGGGTCGCCGGGTCCAAGCGGAATGTCCTGCACAAATCGCCGCACCGCTATTCGGTTTGACCATGAATCGTAGGGGTGCTTGTAACCCGCACTGATCGAAGGCGAGAGTCCTCGAGCAGAGGCCATGACGTTTGCGCCGACCGTAAACAAATTCATCCCTTGCAGCAGCAACGACGCCATCGGGCTGACATGACGCACCAGCCAAAGCGCCGGCGGAAGCGGTTTACCTTCTGGCAAGAGGAAAGCGGCAGTGTTCATCAACACCAGGCGGCTGACCCGCTCGGGACGACGAAGTGCCGCCCCCATTCCGATCATCCCGCCCCAATCGTGCATCACAAAAGTCACGTTGCGGGATAGTTTGAGTTTGTCGAGAAACGCTTCAAAATCATCGATGCGATTCTTGAGCGTGTAGTCGTAATCGGTAAGCGGTGGTTTGTCGGACAGTCCGCAACCGATGTGATCCACCGCGATCACCCGGAACTGATTGCGAAGTTTGCGCACAAGGTTGCGAAAATAAAACGACCATGTGGGGTTGCCGTGAACACAAACGATCGGCTCGCCCGCACCCTCGTCGATATAATGGTAGCGATGCCCGCCGACAGTTGCCCAGCGGCTCGTAAATGGATAGTGCTGACGCCAGCACTGCTTGTCGGCGTTCATAGCTTCCAATCAATCGCCAAGAGAAGTGATCGCCTATTCGAGGTTCACGTCAACCTGATATCCACCGTTGGTAAACCGGTAGATCAAGGTGATTTCATCGTCGCAATCAAACACAAATCCGCGCTGCAACAGACGTGGCTCGCCCCTGCCCAATTCCTGACCCGTTTCGGTGTCGAGGAATCGCCCACCGTCGGTCCCAATAACCAAACCATCCACGCAGTCGATCAGCGCCGTGTCGGAACCGGCTGGCGGAAGCAACCCGGTGGCAGCCAGCCCGATTCGCTCGGTGTATAAATTCGCAGAAACGAACAAATTCGCCGGTGTTGCATCGGGGCCATTGGTACCGAGATAAATCTGCGCCTCCAGCGCCGACGAGGTCAGGTTCAAGAGTCGAAGTTCGACATTGTCAGCCACCGGTGTGGGATTGTCCTGATCCGAATCACCACCCGAACCGTCGTCCGGGTTGGGTTGAAACGAAACGTCGCAACCGAACGAAAACACGGCTAGCATCGCAGCGAATAGCGCAAAGCACGCCGCTCCACGAGACTTCTTAATCCAATGGTGAAGTTCCATTATCCTTCATCCTTTCCACCAGCAATCAAAACAAGCGCACCCGTGACGAATCCGTTCATCAACCATGGCGCAACCCGACAGACCATCGCCAGACCAAAGCCCCGACGACTTCGGTCCAAAGTGTAGGCGTTGACCAAAATTCAAACAACCAGTTCTGCTTACGTTGCCACTGAAACGCGCTGCCCAAGCGTGCCCGCTCCGATTGACCAAAGGGCAACAAAGACGATATACTCCGTCTATTGCCTGGAATTGACCGTAGCAAGCATTCAGGCAAATTACCCACCGCTGGACATACCGATTTTCAGGCGCCAGACGCGCCAGGCTAGGGATTCTTGCGACTTGGCGATTGCGCAAGTTCGGGGTTATCCCCTCGAAGGGCCAAATCAGGAGTGGCTGTTTGTCCGATCACGCATTGGGACAAGATGAGTCGTTACTTATTCGGGCAGCTCGCGATTTTTCGCGCGCCGAGCTGCTCGATCGTGATCGCAAATGGGACCGCGGCGAAGGATGCGTGACCGATGTCCTCCCGCAACTTTCCGAGATGGGCATGCTTAGCCTAATGACGCCCGAAGAAGTTGACGGGCTTGGATGCAGCTACAGCACTTATTCTGCCATCCTTCAGGAAATCGCCTACGCCTCACCCTCGACGGCAGTCACCATCAGCGTCCATAATATGGTCGGGTTGGTGGTCGACCGCTTCGCCGATCCGAGCCTTCGGCGCAGTTGGCTTGAGCATTGGGGTGATACCAAAAATTTCGGTGCGTTCGCCATCAGCGAAGCCAATGCAGGAAGCGACCCCGGGGCATCCCTGACGAAAGCAAACCGCGACGGTGACAACTTCATCCTTTCGGGTGAAAAAATGTGGATCACCAATGGCCTCTCTGCACGTTGGTTCGTCACTTTGGCGCGAACGTTTCCCGGAGAAGGGAAATCCGGTCTGAGTTTGCTGATGGTGGATGGCAACTCCAAGGGTATCGATCGTGCGCCGATCCACGGCAAGATGGGTATTCGCGGAAGTGAGACTGCCGTCATCGCGTTTGATGGCGTTGTGGTTCCTTGCACCCATTTGCTTGGAGAAGACGGGGCTGGTTTATCTGCCAGCTTGGCGGCGCTGGATGGTGGCCGCATTGGCATTGCAGCGCAAGCGGCTGGCATCGCCCGGGCGTGCCTCGACGAAATGATCAGCTACGCCCATGAGCGCGAGCAATTCGGAACCCAGATTTCCGGCTTCCCTGCGATCCAGCACATGATCGCAGACAGCCATGTCGAGTTGGCGGCTGCAACCGAACTGATCGAATATGCAGCATGGTCGAAAGACACCGGACGCGATGATCGCTCGGCAAGTTCGAAGGCAAAACTATACGCCACCGAAGCGGCCAACCGCATCGCCTATCGCGCCGTTCAACTGCATGGCGGCATGGGATACGTCAACGAATGCCGAGTCGAACAGCTTTTTAGAGACGCACGAATCACAACTATCTACGAAGGCACAAGCGAAATCCAACGCGTCGTCATCGCACGGGATTTACTCAAGTCGGCGTAGTTTCGTTTGCAACGAGAACTCAAAGTGGCCCATTTGCCATACGCGACATAGCGTCAGATAGTGAAATGAACCATGAATTTTGAACTCCCCGAAGACTTGAAAATGCTGCGCGACATGGCCCGCAAGTTCGCAGCCGACGAAATCGCACCCAACGCCCGCGCGTGGGATCGTGAGGGCGCCATCCCACAAACGACGATCGAAAAACTGGCTGGCTTGGGCTTCATGGGCGTGCTCGTTCCGGAAGAACTCGGTGGGGCTGGCGCAAGTTATCTCGGCATGACTGTGGTAATGGAAGAAATCGCCCGCCAATGTGGCGGAACCGCGCTGATGCTCGCCGCCCACAACGGCCTTTGCGTAGGGCATATTCTGCTTGCGGGTAACGATGAGCAAAAGAAAAAATACCTGCCCGACTTAGCCGCTGGCAAAAAACTCGGCGCTTGGGCACTAACCGAACCGGGCAGCGGCAGCGATGCAGCCGCCCTCACCACGACGGCTGTTCGCGAAGGCGACGAGTGGGTGATCAACGGTGCCAAGAACTTCATCACCAATGGCGTGAAAGCCGGCACATTCGTAGTGATGGCGCGGACCGATCCCGATGCTTCGAAAACCAAAGGCATCAGTGCGTTTGTGATCGAGCGCGACACGCCCGGCTTGGAAATTGGCCCAAAGGAAGACAAGCTCGGTATGCGAGCAAGCGACACGGTTCCGCTCATTTTCGAAAACTGCCGCGTACCAGCCGAAAATCTACTCGGCGAATTGAACGCGGGTTTCAAGGATACGCTGCGCGTTTTGGAGCGCGGGCGAATCACCATCGCGGCGCTTTCGGTCGGACTCGCCCGGGGCGGTTTGGAAGAATCGCTCAAGTACGCCAGCGAACGCGAGCAATTCGGAAAGCCTTTGAACCGTCATCAGGCCATTCAGTTCATGCTGGCTGACATGGCGATGGAAATTGATGCCGCACGGCTGCTCGTACGCAAAGCCGCTGTCCTCAAAGACGATGGCAAGGACGCATTGATCGAAGCATCGACAGCCAAACTCTTCGCCAGCGAGATGGCCACCCGGGCATGCCTCGACGCCATTCAGATTCATGGTGGATATGGCTACCTCAAAGATGTGCCCGTCGAACGCTATCTGCGCGATGCAAAACTTTGCGAAATCGGTGAAGGCTCCAGCCAGATCCAGCGCCTCGTGATCGCGCGAACTTTACTCGAATTACCCGGGTCCTAGTGAATTGCACTAACCTGCGGAGCATACTCATGGATTTTGATTTCAGCGAAGATCATCGGATGTTGCGCGACACTGTGCGCGAATTTGCTCGTGCGCAGGTCGCGCCCGGTGCGGCTGCCCGCGACAAAGCCCATAAGATCGAACCCCAACTGATCGCCCAGATGGCCGAAATGGGATTGTTCGGCATCTGCATTCCGCAGGAATTCGGTGGGTCTGGAATGGACTGCGTCGCTTCGACGATCGTGGTCGAAGAAATTTCCAAAGCCTGCGCCGGGACGGGTGTATTCCTCAGCGCCCACAACTCGCTGTGTGTTGACCCGATTCTCGGCTTCGGCACGGAAGCGCAAAAGAAGAAATACCTACCCAAGCTGGCGTCGGGCGAAACGATCGGCTGCTTTTCGCTCACCGAACCCGGAAGTGGCAGCGATGCAGGGGCGGCACGATGTATGGCCGTCGAACAGGGCGATTCGTGGATGGTCAACGGCAGCAAGATTTTCGTCACCAACGGCGCAGAAGCCGGCATAATCGTGCTCTTCGCCGTCACCGATCCTACCGACTCGCGACACCGAATGAGCGCCTTCGTCGTCGAACAACCGCACGACGGACTCTCGATCGCCAAGCTCGAACACAAGATGGGCATCCGCTGCACATCGACGGCTGAGTTCTTGTTTGAGAATTGTGCAATCCCCAGCGCCAACATGCTCGATAAACGCGGTGGCGGTTTACGCGTGGCGCTGACCACGCTCGACGGAGGACGCATCGGCGTCGCGGCGCAGGGATTGGGTATCGCCGAAGCTTGCCTAGAAACCGCGATCGACTACGCCCGCCAGCGCGAACAGTTCAATCGTCCCATCGGCGCGTTCCCTGCGATTCAAGACAAAATCGCCAACATGGCAGTCGGCATCGCAGCCAGTCGCATGCTGGTGTACCGCGCGGCTTGGCTAAAGGATCAGAAGCGCCCATACGGATACGAAGCGGCCCAGGCGAAGCTCTATGCGGCTGAGGCGTGCAACCGCGCCGCCAGCGCAGCCGTCCAGGTCTACGGTGGCTACGGTTTCTGTGATGACTACCCTGTTGAGCGACTTTATCGCGACGCAAAAATCACCGAGCTTTATGAAGGCACCAGTGAAATTCATCGCCTCGTGATCGCCCGCGGACTGCTCGACAATTCTGCCAACGCATGGGAAACGAATCGATGAGTGCAATCGACAAGAGCAAACCGATCGGCGTGGTCGGTGCAGGCGCGATGGGCCGGGGTATCGTTCAGATCTTCGCCCAAAGCGGTTTTGATGTCATGGTCCACGACGCAAGCGCGGCCGCCATCGACTCGGCTATTGCGACGATCAACAAACTGCTCGAACGAAGCGTCACGAAAGAACGCATCACTGCCGATCAAAAATCAGCAACGCTAATGCGCATCACACCAATCAATGACGTATCGGAATTCAAACCCGTTCAACTCTTCATCGAAGCCGCCAGCGAAAAGCCCGAGGTCAAAAAGAATATTTTCAAAGCCGTCGATGACGTGCTGCCCAGCGACGCCATCCGCGCAACCAACACCAGCAGCATCAGCATCACGGAACTGGCTGCGATCACCAAAACACCGGAACTGTTCATCGGGATGCATTTCTTCAATCCTGTCCCGGTGATGAAACTTGTTGAAATCGTGATGGGTTTGGAAACCAGCGAGGCAACGTACGAAAAAGTTCACGCGTTGGCAGAAGCCGTCGGCAAGACCCCGCTCCGCGCCAACGATCATCCCGGTTTCGTATCCAACCGAATCCTGATGCCCATGATCAACGAAGCGATTCTCTGCCTGCAAGACGGGGTGGCTACGCCGGAAGCGATCGACGGCATCATGCAACTCGGGATGGCCCACCCGATGGGCCCGCTGCGATTGGCCGACCTAATCGGGCTCGACGTATGCTATGATATTCTAAACGTCCTACACCGCGATTTGGGTGAAGACAAGTACCGCCCCGCGCCATTGCTTAGGAAAATGGTGCTCGCTGGAAGACTCGGCAACAAAACCAAACAAGGCTTCTACAAGTATGAGTGAGACAGCAATAGAGCTAGCCATCCGCGACGATGTGGCTGAAGCGACGTTCAAAACCGAATCCGGATTGAACGTCCTAAGCAGCAGCGTTATTAATCGTATCGCCGAAGTTGCGAATGAAGTGAAGGCTGTGCCGAAGGTGCGGTACTTCATCCTCCGCGCAGAGGGCAAAGTGTTCGTCGCCGGGGCGAACATCAAAGAACTATCCAATTTGGATGCGACGGGTGCGGCGGAGCTTTCCAATCGCGGTAACCGAGCATTCGACGCGATCGCCGATTTGCCCTGCATCACCATCGCTCGGCTTCACGGCGCAGCGCTTGGCGGCGGACTCGAGGTCGCGATGGCCTGCGATTTTCTGGTGGCTGTCGAAAACGCGAAGCTGGGCCTTCCCGAAACGTCGCTCGGTTTGGTCCCCGGCTGGAAGGGTATTCAACGCCTCAGCGCTCGAATCGGCGTGAACCAAGCCAAGCGTCTGATGTTTTCTGCCGACGTGATCGAAGGGACTGTCGCGCACCAATCCGGCTTGATCGACATCCTCGCCAAAGATGAAGGCGACCTCGATAGCAAGATCGAAGAACTAATGAAGCGTTGCAAGCGAGGCGGCCCACACGCCATCAGCCAAATCAAACTGGCGTTGAAGACCGGCGACGAAACGCGGGCTTTTGCCGCATGTTTCGATCACAACGAATCCAAGGAAGGCATCAGCGCATTTCTCGAACGGCGTTCCACGAACTGGATGGAGTAGCATCATGGCCACCAAACCAATCAGCGAACCGCAAAGCGCATCAAGCAACAAGGCGTACTACGGTCCCGAAGACGTCAATGGGACCGACTACGCACGCGAGATCGCCGACCCCGGTACGTTTCCATTCACGCGTGGCATTCACCCAGAGATGTACCGCAAGCGCACCTGGACCATGCGGCAATTCGCCGGGTTCGGTTCGGCGGAGCACACCAACGAACGCTTCAAATACCTGCTCGGACAAGGCCAAACCGGCCTCAGCACTGCCTTCGACCTGCCCACGCTGATGGGCCGCGACAGTGACGACCCGTTGTCACTCGGTGAAGTCGGTAAGTGCGGGGTGGCTGTCTCAAGTCTCGACGACATGCGCCGCTTGTTCGACGGCATCGCCCTCGACCAGGTCAGCACATCCATGACCATCAACGCGCCTGCAGCGATTCTGCTGGCGTTCTATATCGCGGTGGCTGAGGAACAAGGCGTCGGTCCCGACAAACTGCGCGGCACGCTGCAAAACGACATCCTCAAAGAATTTCACGCGCAAAACGAATATGTGTTTCCGCCGCGCCCCAGCGTCAAATTGGTGACCGACACCATCGAGCATGGCACCAACGAGATGCCGCTCTGGAACACGGTCAGCATCAGCGGTTACCACATCAGAGAAGCCGGCGCGAACGCTGCCCAGGAGTTGGCGTTCACGCTGGCAGACGGCATGTCCTACGTCGAACACGCCCTTGAACGCGGACTCGATGTTGACGAATTCGCCAAACGCCTCAGTTTCTTTTTTGACGTTCACAACGATTTCTTCGAAGAAATAGCAAAAATACGCGCCGCTCGCCGCATCTGGGCAAGAGTGATGCGCGACAAGTACGGCGCCAAACTCGAACGCAACTGGTGGATGCGCTGCCACGCCCAGACTGCCGGCGTCACCTTGACCGAGCAGCAACCGACCAACAACATTGTGCGCGTCGCGTATCAAGCGCTCGCGGGCGTGTTGGCTGGCGTGCAATCGTTGCACACCAACAGCATGGACGAAACGCTAGCGCTCCCGACCGAAAAAGCAGTCAAGGTGGCACTGCGAACGCAGCAGATCATCGCCTGCGAAACCAACGTCACCCAGGTGGCTGACCCACTTGGTGGCAGTTGGTTCATCGAACAGAAAACCAACGAGATGGAAGCCGAAGCCAACGCGATCTTCCGTGAGATCGACGATCTTGGCGGCGTGATCGGAGCAATCGAACAAGGCTACTTCCGAAGATGCATCGCCGACTCGGCCATCAAACAAAGCGTCGCATTTGATTCCGGAGAAGCCGAAGTCGTCGGCGTCAACAAATATGTGGAAGACGACTACGAACGAATCGATGTGCTCAAGATTGGCGAAGATGTCGAGAAGAAACAAGTCGCTCGGCTGACACAAATGAAGCGCGATCGCGATGCCAAGCGTCACAAAGAATCACTCGACGCATTGACCAAAGCAGCCGCCGACGATGCGAACGTCATGCCATTTCTAATCGACGCAGCCAAAGCCAACGCCACCGTCGGCGAGATGATGGAAGTGATGGCCAACGTGTTTGGCCGCTACGATGGCGGACCCGAATGGTAACCAAGTCGACGTTTGGTCCATTGAAACAAGAAGAATTCAACGACGAGCTTTTCATGACCGATCACCCCATTCGAATACTGCTGGCAAAAATCGGACTCGACGGACACGATCGCGGCGTCAAAGTCTTGGCACGGTCCTTTCGCGATGCCGGGTTCGATGTCATCTACACCGGACTGTGGCAAACCGCGCAAAGCACCATGCTCGCAGCGATGCAGGAAGATATCGACGTTGTCGGCGTCAGCCTGCTCTCTGCCGCCCACATGACGGTCATGCCCGAAGTGCTTCGCCATCGCAAAGAACTCGGCATCGAAAACGTACCGGTCGTCCTCGGCGGTATTGTCCCGGAAGATGAGCATCGCTTGCTGCACGAAATGGGCTGTGCGGCGGTCTTCAACCCGGGTTCGTCGATCGACTCGATTGTCGAAAAATTCAAAGCCCTCGCAGCCCAACGCAGACGCCTGTCGTTCGACGAAGCAATCGCCGGTTACAAAAGCAAGAACGATGCAGCCCTCGGCCAACTGATTACCTACATCCAGCGCGATCAACTGGACAACGGTTGGACGCCACCCGACGGGTCGGCCAAAGTTTTCGGCATCACCGGAGCGCCGGGCGTCGGAAAAAGTTCGCTCATCGGCAAACTCGGCAAAGCCATGTGCGAAAAAGGTTTCAAGGTAGCCGTCGTCGCGGTGGACCCATCCAGCCCCGTGCATGGCGGGGCACTGCTCGGCGATCGATTGCGAATGATGTGGGGCGAACCGGGCGACAACTTCTTTATCCGCTCGCTTTCCAGCGGCAAGCAATACGGTGGACTGGGCCCGCAATGCGCCGAAGTGATCCGCGCCCTAAATGGCTATGGTTTTGATTACATCCTCGTCGAGACGGTGGGGGCTGGCCAATCCGATGTGGCGATCCGCGACGTGGTCGATAAGACAGTCCTGGTCCTTATGCCCGAATCCGGTGACAGCGTGCAGTTTTCAAAAGCGGGCATCATGGAAATCGCGGACATGTTCATCATCAACAAGTGCGATCTTCCCGGTGCCGACGCCACCGAAGGCCAGCTTAAGAGTGCCATCGACGCCAATCGCCAAATCTGCCGTGTCAGCACCGTCCGCAATGAAGGCATCGACGTCGCAGCCGAGCACTTGCTCTCTCAGTAAGTCAATCATACTGTCCTAATTACCGCATCACACAACACTTGCGCATTCGATGGCTGGGGTGTCGTTACTTGGAGAGATTCGAATTGGCTGCTATGATATTGCGCTTTGCCCTCGCGAAGGGAACGCTCCCAAATCGCGTAAACAATCGAGGATTTCACGCATGAATGATCGTATCGAACAATTCAAGAAGATGGCAGAAGCCGACCCGCAGAACGAAATGGGGCATCTCAGTTTGGGCAAAGCCTACCTGGATGAAAAGCATTTCGATGAGGCCATCGCTTCACTCAAACGAACGCTTGAATTGAATCCCACATTTTCCAAAGCGTATCACCTTCTCGGCGAAGCGCAGAAACTTTCCGGCAAGAACGATGACGCGCTTCAAACGCTGACCCGCGGGTTCGAGGTCGCCGACGAAAAAGGCGACCTGATGCCCCGCGACGAAATGGGCAAACTCATTTCCGAACTCGGGGGAACAGTGCCTGAAGCGAAAACTTCGGCAGCTACGCAAACGGCTGTCGCTGGCGATGCCGATTTCTTTTGCGCCCGCTGTGGCCGGCCTTCAAACAAAATGGCCGAGCGCCCCATCAGAGGCGACCTCGGCGAAAAAATATGGAACCATGTTTGCGAGGCGTGCTGGCGTGAATGGATCGACATGGGCACCAAAGTCATCAATGAATTGGGCCTGCAGCTCGCCGATGCTAAATCGCAGCAAGCCTTCGACGAACACATGAAGGAATTCTTGCAAATCCAATAACGACGCTACACAGGAATCAAAACGGGGCTCAAAAGAGAATGGCCGACCCAACAACGAATCCACCGACTGCCCGTCGCCCAGAGGGACATCCCCTTGGGGACGGCCTCAGTGCGTTGGAACGGGCTGCTAAAATCGGCCTGGGCCCGCTAAGCCCGCTCGCACAGCGCGCCTGGCACGGAGATGCCAAACCGTGCGTCTCATGCGGTGAGTTGGTGCGCATTACCGACAACACCTGCCGCTATTGCAACCAGGATCTTTCGGTCGAAATGTTGATCCGCATGCAGCAACACAGCGGCCCGTGGTACGTTCTCGAACACATCCGCCCGTTTCCCGGTGTGGGCATGGAGCGATTGATCCGCCAAGCCAAACGCGGCGTTGTGACAGCCACCACGATCGTACGCGGCCCGCACACGGACCATCAATGGCGTTTTGCGGCTAAGACTCCCGAACTTTGCAAATATGTCGGGATGTGTTGGAATTGCCAGGGATCGGCAACAGAAAGTGACACATACTGTCACCACTGCGCCGTCAACCTGGATAGGCCGGCCGGAGAAGTGGCTGAATCGCAACCGGCACCCAAGACATCTTCAGAACTTGAACTGCTCAGCAGCGCCATCAAGTCGGCTGGAACCGAACTAAGAGTGCATACCGCACCGCAGCAGCGCATTCCGGCATGGGTCATCGCCGGTGGATTCATGCTACTCGCGACGACAATCCTGCTTCTTGTCATCCAATTGCGCGGTGGAAGCGCTCCAACCAAATCAGACAGTCCGACAAAACTGGAAAACACGACCAACGTCAAAACAACGGAAGATTCCAACGACGAGCAAGCGTCTGAAAAATCCGCCACCGAAGTCGGCGCTGCAAATGACCACATAGATCAAGACGACACCGGAACTGAAAACGCTACCGAAGAAGCAGACTCGCAGCCGTAATCGATCGTCATGACGTAAGTAACGGCATCCGACAAAAAGCGAAACGATCAGCCCCATGTTTCATCAACCGATGACATTTGAACACGCCCTCGACCTCCGCAGCGAACTCGGCACGGACGCAACCGTCATAAACGGGGGAACCGATGTCGTTGTGGCGATGAATCACGGTGCGATCAAACCGACCACTTTTATCGACGTGTCGAGAATCAAGGCGCTGCGAGGCATCGAAAAGCAGAACGGTCATCTGATCATGGGGGCAGGTGTCACGTTCGCAGACTTGGGCAAGATGCATTTCCGCGCCCTGCGCGAAGCATCGTTATCCGTCGGTGGACCGGCGATTCGCAACATGGGCACCATCGGCGGAAACATCGCCACCGCATCGCCGGCTGGCGACGGTTGCGTGGCGCTCCTGGCAATGAACGCCGAAGTGCAACTTTCAAGCAAGGCGCGCGGCGATCGCTGGATGCCACTTGTCGATTACTTCATCGATTATCGCAAGACTGCGCTGGCTGACGACGAACTCATTAAAGCCGTCCGTGTCCACAACAATCCGCGATCACGTTGGTACAAAATCGGCAAACGCGGCGCCGTCAACATCAGCCTGGTATGCTGTGCAATCTCACAAAACGAAAATAATAAAACCGAACTGGCGTTTGGATGCGTCGGGCCAATCCCGAAAGTTGCGCCAAAAGCTTCAGCATTATTAACTGGCGAGACATTGACGCCCGAACTCATCGACGATGTCGCCAACCTCGTCACGCATGAGGTCGCCCCCATCGACGATCAACGCGGGACAGCCACCTACCGCCGAGCGATGTGCAGCACACTTACCAAACGCCTGCTGACGCAACTGATGGAAGACGCCCCCAAAGGAGACGCCGATGCCTGACCCAACTCCGATGGAAATCCCAACCATGCAGGTCGCTTGCGACGTCAACGGCGAATCCTTCACCCGCGACATTCCCGTGGATATGCCGCTGTTGGAATTCCTCCGCGACGTCCTAGGTCTGACCGGCACCAAGGGCGCATGCCTCGAAGGCGAATGCGGAAGTTGCACGGTGCTCGTCGATGGTGAAACCATCAACAGTTGCCTGATGCTGGCTGCGCAGGTCAACAACCGAAGCGTCACCACCATCGAAGGGTTGGCGGCTGGCACCGAACTCGACGTCATTCAAGACAGCTTCGTCGCAACCGGGGCGGCACAGTGTGGTTATTGCACACCGGGTTTGATCATGTCAGCCAGGGCGCTACTCAATGATCAGCCCGATATCAGCGAAAGCGAACTGCTTACCGCACTGGAAGGAAACATCTGTCGCTGCACGGGTTACGCTTCCATCATAGAAGCCGTCAAGCGCGCCCATCGTGAAAGTCAGAACGCATGATTCAGCAGGTCACCACGACTGAATCCGACCAAACGCTCGACGCCCCCATCGCGCCGGCAGACCACCTCGTAGGCAAATCGTGTCGCCGCGTCGATGGTCAGGAGAAAGTCACCGGCGCCGCACTCTATGGTGCCGACCTGTTTCCCAATTCGGCTGAACTGTTCGCCAGCGTCGTTCGCAGCGAACACGCCCACGCCAACATCGTATCGATCGACGCCACTCAGGCGCTCGAGGTTGCCGGCATACTTGGCGTGTATACCCATGCCGATGTTGGCGGAACGAACATCCACGGCCTGATTCGCCGCGACCATCCGGCATTGGCGTCGAAGCGGGTTCGATATTTCGGTGACTCCATCGCCGTCGTCGTCGCGAAAACCGAACGCGCCGCCAAGCTCGGTCGCGACAAGGTAGCCGTTACCTACGAACCGCTCCCCGTCATCGCGACGATGGAACAGGCCATCGCAGAAGGTGCGTGCAAGCTTTATCCCGAAGGCAACGTCATGGGCGACAAGCGCATCCGCAAGGGTGACGTCGAGCGTGCCCTTGCCGATTCGCACGTCGTCGTCTCCGACACATTCTTTACGCAAACGGTAGACCACGCCTTCCTAGACATCGAAGCCGGTACCGGTCACTGGGACGGGCAAGTACTCACCCTGTATGTTGCCGGCCAATGGGTACATGAAGAACGTCGTTTGATCGCTCTCGCCCTAGGCCTGCCCGTCGAGCAAATCCGCATCATTCAGCCAGTCACCGGCGGAGCATTCGGCGGGCGCGAGGACATCAGCATTCAGATCTACCTTGGGCTCGCAGCGCTGAAGCACCAAGGCAAAACCATCGCCCTGCGCTACACCAGATCCGAATCAATGCGGGCTCGCCACAAACGCCACGCCTTAAAAATCGAATCGACATTCGGTGCCAACGCCGACGGCATGCTGACCGCCGCCAAGATTGTGGTCTACAGCGACGAAGGTGCATACGCCTCGACCGGTATCGCCGTGATGCGAAAAGCGGCCAGCCACGCGACCGGCCCGTACTGCGTGCCCAACGTCGAAGTCGATGTCTACGGTGTTCATACCAATAACAATCCAACGGGTGCCATGCGCGGATTCGGCGCGTGCCAGATGGCCATCGCCTACGAAGGCATGATGGACCGTGTCGCCCGCGCCCTCGACATGGATCGCGAAACATTCCGCCGAAAGAATCTGATTCAAAGCGGTGACACCGTCACCACCGGACAACGCATCGATCCGGTCAGCGTTGGGCTATGCTTAACCAAAGCGATCCAGAAATTCAAAGATCAGCCGTATCCAGGCAGCGACCATCTGCCCGCGCACATCAAACGCGGTTGGGGCATGAGCGCCATCTGCTTTGGGCTGGGGTACGGTGATGGTTTCCCCGATTGTAGTCGCGCTCGAGTAGAATTATCCGACAGCGGAATCGCCACCGTTTACACCGGCGGTGTTGAGGTCGGACAGGGCCTGCTAAACGCCATGATGCAGATTGCTGGCGAAGAGTTGGGCCTACCGTTTGAAAGCATGCGCATCGTCGCGGCTGACACCGAACTTACCGACGAGTCCGGCTCATCCAGTGCCACCCGCCAAACGTACTTCACTGGCAACGCAGTAAGGATGGCCGCCAGCGAATTGCGCGAGCAAGTCCTCGACATCGCCGGCATCAAACTAAAAGTCCATCCGCACGAAATCACTCTGCAACACGGTTGGGCTTATGAAACCAGCAACTCGAACAACCGCGTTCGCATGGAAAAAATCTGCACCGAAGGCCTCACCCGCGGTTACAGCCTGAAAGCCACCGCCCTGTTCAAACCGCGCACCATCGTTGAGATTCCCAACACCGGCCAATCGCCCCGCGCGTTTATCACCTACCTGTTTGGCGCTCACGTCTCGCAGGTTCTCGTCAACATCGAAACGGGTGAAGTCAAAGTCGAAAGACACATCGCCGCACATGATGTCGGCAAAGCAGTGAACCCGCAGTCCGTTGAAGGGCAAATCGTTGGCGGGGTTGCGCAAGGCCTCGGCATGGCCCTGATGGAAGAAGTCACCTATCGAGACGGGCGCATCATGAACCCCGGACTGACCGATTACATCATCCCGACGATCAAAGACTTGCCACCGGTCGAAGCGATCATCGTTGAGCACGACGACCCGGGCGGACCATTTGGCGCTCACGGAGTCGGCGAGCCGCCACTCATCGGCGCAGTACCAGCGATTCTTTCCGCCATCTACGACGCAACCGGAAAAGCCCCATGCGAACTTCCGATGAGCCCGGAACGAACGTGGCGTTTGATCAACGAGGTGTGCGAGAACGACCCGCTTAGTAAAGTGTTCTAGCCCACTAATGAAGTGGAGGGGCGGTGGTTTCTTCGGGATCCGGAACGTGCTCTTGCGGCGCGGCGTCAGAATCATCGAACGTGACGTTGAAGATCGGTTGATCCATTCTGCCAACTGCGTACGTCCTGACCATATCGCGAGCAGCGACGCCCACCCGGAGCAGCGCCACGCCAGACCACACACCTACGACAGCCAGCAGTATGTCAGTCATCGCCGGTGTGCGCCCGGGCAAAAATACTTGAAGCACTTCCAAACTTGCGACCAGAAGTCCAATACCGACAACCGCCCGCCGCATATTTCCCATGCTCTTGCCAAACACTCCGCGACAACGCCACGCGGTCAATGCTGCACCAAGCAAGGCGAATCGCATGAACTTTGCCAACATGTCTTCAACCGCCAGCGGCAAGCGGGCTTTCTGATACGATCTGAAAGGCAGCAACTCGACTTCACCGAGTTGGCTGCGAATTTGCGATGGCGCAGTCGCAAACTGAAACGGTACCAATTCACGTGCAATCACAACAACTAGAAGCCCGATGCACGCGGTCTTCAACAGGATTTCCCGTCCCGAAGTTTCAGCACTTGCTCGCTGTGCAACCTGCGCCCACGTCAGCGCGCATCGATCGGCTATCATGATTCCAATACCTGCGCCGACTAACGCCATCAGAATATCGGTGGTGTCAAATGACCTCGACAAGACGAACAGTTGCGCACCGGAAGAAAACATCGTCAGGAGCAAACATGCCTGGAACGTCCAAAGTGTCCGTCGCCGGCCAACGACCTTGCAATGGTTTTTGAGGTAGTGGCAAATTAGCATCGCCAGCAATCCATAACCACCAACCGTAACAACATGGTCGATGTTTCGTTGCCAGCGATCGGTACTACGCCGAGATTCCGAACGGCCATCAACGTCACCGTGGGTATTGGTGATCGCCGAACTGAGCCGAGCATCGTTGGAAAATGGAATCAAATGAGATTCCGTCACCGATCGGTAAACCAGATTCGGCGCAAACGTCAAATCAAAGGGCGACGCTGCCGCCAGAAACAAAAACACAACACAGAACTGCGCCATAACGGCTGACGGCCGCTCAATGACGCTTTCGCGCCAACGGCGACTGACCGACCAGACCGCATCTCTAAACACAAAGCCAGCCGACCGAACGATTGTCACCAGAACGACGCCGGCCAGCCCGCCCATCAGATTCGCGCCAAAGTCAGCCGCCGACGAAATGCGCTTGATCGACAAGAGCTGCGTCACTTCGATGCCGTAGGTCAACACCGAACATGCCAGCATGCTCACAATGAGCGAGAGGATGGGCCGCCAACCACGCTTCCACAATGTCGCCCTCACCAGCGCGCCCAATGGTAAAAATAAAGCCACATTCGACGCGATGTCTGCCCAATGAGACGATTCTACCGGCAATCCAAACCACCACTGCCCACCAAACGGCGGTGCCTGCAGCGAAAGATCAAAAGGAACCAATCCGCCCCACAGCACGACCAAAGCGTAAACCGCTGTCAGCAATTCCAGGATGTTTCGCCGAAGCCAAAGCAACTCGCGACACCTTATTTCTAGTTCCGTATACCTGCATACAACGACCGCGCGGACGCCATCTGCTTCAGATATCGGGTCGCCCGCTGACCGGCTGAGGTTCATTTCGCCCTAACCTATTCGTTGCAATAACCCATCAGATTATTGGGCGATGGCGTGAATCTATGTCGCGTCTTGCCGCCGATAACCAATCGCGTATCCTTCGCCGGATGCAACACCAGAAAAACACCTGCACCAAGATATGGTTGACCCTCCTGGCGATTCTCTACATCACCATCGCTGCGACTGGTTTTGAATGGAGATTGCACGACTCGCCCGACTCAAACGGCGGCGGTGGAATGTTCTCGTATCCCGTCGCTTTTCTTCATCATATTGCCGCTATGTTTGGTGCAACCTCTGACTTGACGCTCCACAAAATCGCCCGAGCCTACGCAGCCACATGGGGGCTCGTTGGAATCGCCCTGATGTTCGCAGTCGGTAGGCGCCTTGGCGGTGCTTGGACGGGCTTGCTGTCGGCGACGCTATTTGTGTTGCTGCCAGTGGTCGTTTGTGCTTCGCATGACGGCTCACCGCGATTGCCAGTGGCTGTTGCAATCCTGTTCGCTGTTTGGTTTACCATGCGGGCATTGGATCGGCAGAAGTTTCGCGACTGGATTGGCATGTTCGTTTCGTGCGGAGCCTGCGTCGCCATGTCGCTTGGGGCGATGCCGATTCTTCTACTCATCCCCGTGGCGATCGGTCTGCATTGTCGCCATCAACACCTTCGACAAGTCCACGAACTTCCGACATGTTCCAACCGTCACGTTGACTACCGCCCGGTTTTCCTGAGAGCGTCTGGCGGAGGGTTGCTCGTAGCCGGTCTCGTGTTTGCACTGACCAATCCGGGCATCGTCCGTGGAATTTTCACCGGTGATTCCAACAATAACTTCGGTGACTCGTTATCAATCGCGAACGTCGTCACAGTCCCGCAACGATTGATTCCATTCGCGATGTTTTCGATCGATGGCGCAACCATTCCCGTTTTGATCCTGGGTTTCATTGCTGCAATTATAGCTATCACCACCAAGCGACACGCGTTTACTCCAGTACTCGTTTGTGCGGGGCTGGTTTCGATTGAAATTCTTCTGATCGACAGTAGCCGCTCAGTCGCTTACGAACGTTACACCATCTTCTACCAGCTCGCCTTGAGCCTCGGAAGTGCCTGGCTGATTGTTTGGATCGCACAGAAAATCAAGCCGCTTGGACTCATTCTGGGGTTCGGAATCTGCGCGTGGTGTGGCGTTCTGTCCGCTGAACTCTTGCAGGATTTCCGAATCGACGCGGGCGCGGTTATGGATTCTGTTCGATCTGAGCATCCGTCTGTGAACTCTTCTGGGAACCCAACTGGGAATCGTCCATGACTTCGGATGGCGACCCCGGTTCGATTGGGCCCGGCGAAGTCACTTCCGGTGTCGCACCTGTCGGGGCAGCGATTCCCAACTGCATTTCGATTTGGGCGCGCATTCTCGAAATCGACAGGCTGTTCGGCATGGATTCAAACGCCCGCACAACGATTGAATAAATATCCTGTGGCCCACCACCATTCTCGATTGCATGATTGATGCGCTCGATTGTCCGGGATTCGTCACCCACAAGAATGGCTATGTCTGCCGCAAGGAACCAATTCGTCGCCGACTCCGAATCGAGCGCCAAGGCTCGCTGACTCCATCCGTTCAGCTTGTATGGAATTCGATCATACGCCCGTCCCAAAACACTGTATGCCATCTTCGCATAACGGTTCGCCAACTCGCGATCCAGTTGTTTCGCATCGGCACTGGGCATTTGTTCCGCCAACCGGTCCCGCACAAAATCTTCGTGTTCCGCAGCGAGATGATAGGCCATGATTCGTTCGCGAAGGCGACCGATGAGAACTCTGCCGTCCCTGGAAGCGGGCGCTCTTTGAAGCGACATCTCAGCTGCTTTGATGGCCGGTTGGGGAGTCTCGGGACTCGCTAAGAACAGCGCGTCTGCCAACTCGGCGTAACACCCCGCGTAGGCAAGTGGTGGAACACGCAACTCCGCCTCGACCGCCTCGTCGTACAAACCGATCGCCGCTTTCAAATGCGATACCGCGTCTTCAAGTTGCTCCTGCACATAAGCGGCCACCGCGCCGATCCGTAAAATCTCGGGCGACCAATTTTCGAGACGTTTTGCCACGTCCATCTCAGCGTCAAATGTGAGCATTTCCTGATCGATGCGAGCGAGCACTTGCGACTTTATTTCCGGGTTAGCCATCAAGACACCGACCGCCTGAACGTATTGGTCGGTCACGATGCCCATTCGGAGCGGTCGGGCCAATACCTCAACCGCCGTCGCCACTTCAAGGCGTCCGACAGAGGCAATAACAAACTTAGTCGCCAACTCTGTTTCAAACGGCTGACGTTCGAGCTGCGCGCCGAGCGCGTTGGCGGCCAATATGCCTTCTTCAATGACGTCGTTCGCCCTACCGTCGATTTCGGCGAAGACAGCGCGAAGCGTTCGGAGCTTGTATTCAAGCATTCCGATGCCCATCTTGCTGCTCACGATCGACTGAGTGAATTCGAGGTCAGCTGTGGATTGCTTGAGAAGTTCTTCACACTTTTCCCGATCAGATGCCAAGTGTTGCTCAAGACCCGGATCGATACGCTGCGAACTCCCCCTGATGCGCAATCGCCTGACGTATTGAACTTGAAGCTGCTCCGCGACATAAAGCTGCGATGCAAGTTTCTGTATCAACGCAACCAGCTTGCGCTGCGGACGCAATCGATATTCGTAAGACGTTCGAGAAAGATCAGCCGCTTTTTGCCAATCGCTCTCTGCAAGTTTTTGTCCGAGGTCATTGAGCGCTCGAGCCGCAACAAAATCGCGCCGCGAATATTCCAGCGCACCAAACCCGAATACGAAACCCAACACCAACCCCGCCCAGACAATCCACTTCTGTCGGACCATGTGCGCAACAACAGCATCCGGAAACGGGCGCGCCAATGCCCAAACCAGTCCCAACACGGTGTAAAAAACAAATGGCAATCCGGAAATCTGCAATCCCACACTGAAACATTCCTCGGCGATCAGCGCGGCAAGCGCAGCGCTCACCCCGATCAGCATCCACCGGGGTACAGAGTCGGAAATATCGGGAATGGCATTGGTCCCGCCATAGACCGCAAGGAACAACGACCCCATCAGCAACACCAGTCCGATCCCGCCAAGATCGCTGGCCACCTCCAACCACTCTCCATGCGCATGGCTGACCCTGTTGCCCAGCGGCACCGGATCTTTCAGTACATCTTGAGCAGCCAATCCGTCGGCGAGCAGCGCGTATCCACCCAAGCCATGCCCCACAAGCGGCCGCTCGCCAAACAACTCCATCGCATAATCCCAGGCGTAGATTCGAAATCGCATCGACTCGCTTCGGCCCGACACCGTTGTCGCATCGCGCTGGTTGAAAAAATAGATCGCCACCACCGCGATTCCGATCACGCCCATGACCGCCGCGACCATCTTCACATCGCGCCCACCCGCGAAGGCTGCCAACGCAATCAACCCCAGCACCAACCCGATCTTTGGACCGCGCGAATCCGTCAGGTAAAATGCTGCGATCATCACAGCCGCCGCAACCACGAATATCAAAACAAATGTCACACCCCGCGCGACCCGATGATCTCGCACAGCATTAAACCCCTGCGCAATAAACGCAGCCGCTATCAGAATCCCTGGAATCAAACAAGCTGCCAGGAACAGCGCGTTACCGATTGGATACGCTGCGCGGTGAATTGAGTTGCGCTCAAACCAATACCAGCAAGCCACGCCGGCCGTCACCGTCAACACACCAACCAAACAGTAACCCGAGATCACCGCTGCCCGACGATTCAAAATGATCGAGAGCGCGAATGACCAAAGCACATTGATCCCGAGAATGATCGCCCCACCCAGCGCAAACGATGGCGCATTGGACCAAAACGTCGCCGCAAGCGCCCATGCCACATAGAGAAGCATCAAAACCTGCGAGGCGAGTATCGGATCAATGTGCTTTTTCTTCGGGCGGGAATGTTCCGATTCCTCGGTGTCTTCCGCACTATTCTCGTCAACTTCGATCACCGCATCGTCGCCAGCGTCTTCACTGCGACTTCGCACGCGAAAGAACACGCCGATCACCGCGACGATGATCCCAAGGCCAGCCGCTGTTCCCGCCACCAATGACTTGATCGCCACACCATTGGGGGTTGGCTGGGTGAATTGCAGGTCGAGGATTTCGACAACCGCAAGCAATAGCGAATCGGACGGCCAAGCATTGGCACCATCGGGCAACACGACGGACTTGCCCGCGCTGGTCAGTAAACAATTACCCGCCAACGCCAGCAGCAAGAGTGCCAGCATCACGATGTGTACGGGCTTAAATTCGTTGGGATTAACGATTCGAATCAAACGTGTCATAAAATCATTCTACGATTAATTGAAACAAAGAGATTTCTCAGCGACTAGCCATCTACGATTTTGGTGCAATCCAGATGATGTTGGCCACGCCACTTCGATGGTTGGCCCCCAACGCGTAGGCAAACAACAAATCGCTGAGTCGGTTCAGATAGATGATGGCCGTGCTCGAAACTGCCGATTGCGAAGCCAGGCTTACGACTTCGCGCTCCGCCCGCCGACACACCGTCCGCGCCACATGAAACCTCGCAGCCAACTCAGCCCCGCCGGGAAGAACAAAATTCTTGAGCGGCTCGACTTCTGCCATCAACGCATCCAGTTGCGATTCCAACCTTGGCACCGCATCGGGCTGAAGTGAAAGCATCTTCTCATCACCATCGGCTGTCGCAAGTTCCGTTCCCAACACAAACAGATCACTTTGGATGGTTTGAAGTTCGTCGCTCCACTCCTCGACATCGCACGCAACCACTGCCAACCCGATCGCGGCATTGAGTTCATCCACCGCTCCGTAACAAGCGACCCGGGCGTGATCTTTCGACACGCGCTTGCCACCGATCAAACCAGTTTGGCCGTCATCGCCCGTCTTAGTATAAATCTTCATAAGTGTACCCACCAACGTGCCACTGCTCTGTGAGCAGTGCGATTCTGCCAGCACCGCAAAAACCATTATAGCGCATCACTGCGCAAGCGAAAATCGTCAAACCGTCCCACCGCGCATCTGCCACCAACACAGCGAGAAAATCGCAAATAACAAATCCGTATGCTCACCGCGAAACGCGCAATGATCCTCGTACAACCGCAGAACTTCGCCCGAATCAAATACGCCGAAACCGTCCAATCGTTCGCGCGTGACGGTGTCAAGGAACATTTCCCGCAGTTCCTTTCGGAAGAACTCTCCTACAGGAACCTCAAACCCCATCTTGCCCCGGTCGAGAATGGCGTCGGGAACAATTCCGCGATACGCATCGACCAGCAGCCGCTTGCGAACGCCGCGAGACATCTTGTAGCGGGCGGGAAGACCCAGTACATATTCGACCAGCTCGTGATCCAAGAACGGCGTCCGCACTTCCAGGGAATGTCGCATGCTGGCAATGTCAACCTTGTGAAGCATGTCACCCGGCAGCGAATACTGAAGATCGAACGCGAGAATCTGGTTGAGATTACCGCTCGGTATGCCCGCCGCCAAGTCCTGCATCGCCTGATACGCATGCTTGAGCGTCAGGTCATTGACGCCTTGTTGCCGCACGATCGACATCGCCTCACGCGAAAGAATCTGCGACCACGCAAGGTGCCTTGCCTGCATCGATGTCGTCGATGCCCACAAAAGTTTTCGCATCTGCCCCAGACGTCGCCCAATGACCGAGCGCTTCGACTTCGGAGCACGGGCCAGCAGGGGTTCAATCACCCGCCGCCGAAGCCATGCCGGAATCTGGTCGTACACATGCAACGAATCATGCCCGAGGTATCGCCAATATCCTCCGAACAACTCATCCGCACCGTCACCAGACAGACACACCGTCACATGCTTGCGGGCAAGTTGCGACACCATCGCCGTCGGAATCAGTGAACTGTCGAAGAACGGTTCGCCTAAATGATCGAGCAATTCCGGAACCACGTTGAGTACGTCGTTCGCACTCACCATCAACTCGTGATGGTCGCTGCCCAGATGCTTGGCCATCTGCCGGGCATAACCGGTTTCGTCATAGGCACGCTGCCCTTCATACCCGACGGAAAACGTCGCAATCTTCCCAGGCGTACACTCAGCCAAATGCGTCGCAATGACCGATGAATCGATTCCCCCCGATAGAAACGCCCCCAACGGAACGTCGGCATGGCGACGGCGAGCCACCGAACGAAAGATGCCTCGGCGCACACTCTCACAAGCCGTTCCGTAATCGGGAACACCTTCGCGGCGTGCGGCTTTGACCGGCTCGTAGTAGCGCTGCGGGGCGCGAAACCCCTGTCGATCGAATTCGAGATACGTCCCCGGCGCGAGTCTGCGGGCATGCTGATAGATCGACGCATCTGGCGCCGTGAAACCAAAACGCACATAGTGCAGCAGCGAATCAACATCGACGCGCCGATCCCAATCACCCAGTGCGCGAAGGGTTTGCGCTTCGCTGGCGAAGTATGTGCGCGAACCGTCCGACGCGTAGACCACTGGCTTGATGCCGAAACGATCGCGGGCGAGAAAACCTCCGCCAGTTTCCCGGTCGAAAAAAAACAAACCCCACATGCCATTGAAGCGATTCAGCGCGCCAACACCCCATCCAGCACAGGCGGTTGCGACAACCTCGGTATCCGTTTGCGTCTTGAAGGAGCGACCAGCCGCCCGAAGCTCATCGCGCAGTTCGCGGTGGTTGTACACTTCGCCGTTATAGACGAGTACATATCGATCGTTGTAGATAAACGGTTGATGACCCTGCGGGGTCGGATCGACGACCGCAAGTCGGACAGCCGCCAGACCGATCGAAGCCCCGCCGTCGCCACCGATCCAAGTACCCGAATCATCCGGACCGCGATGCTGCATTGTCGCGCACGCACGCTCCAACACGGACGCATCGATCGATCCGCCTCCAAAATCAATAATTCCGGAAATCCCGCACATACGCGAAGGGTATCAGCCGCAAAGGGTTTGATCGAATTTTAGGCCGACTCGTGAGGTGTAGGGTGGGCCGTGCCCACCACCGAAAGCTTCTAACTTTCCTGATGGGCACGGCCCACCCTACCCAAAGCATTTCGCCGAATTCCAACAATCAAATAAGAACCGTCGTTAGGGCCCATACTCCACGCCCGGAACAGACTCGCCCATTTCACGAAGCATCTCGACGACGTCGTGCTGACTCGGATTCAACGCAAGCGAACGGTGCAACGATTCGACAGCCAAGTCATGGCGACCGGCTTTCTGGTGCAGCATCCCCAGACCCTTGTGAACGCTGGCGTTGTTCGGCTCCATCGCCAGCGCCTGGCGATAATGCAAGAGGGCTGTGTCCAAGTCGCCACGCTGCTCATATTCGCTAGCGAGAAAAACGTATTGGTCAGCCGACGGACCAACAAACTTCGCCGCCCAACTCGCCGAACGAAGGGCCTCATCTGATTGACCTTTCAATTCAAGCGCCCGATTCTTTCCCATCAGCCCGGGCTTGAATCCCGGATAGGCATTGATCGACCGGTTGTAGAATTCAATTGCCCGATCCAGTTCACGCTGGGCGGCTGCATGGTTGCGGTTGGCCAAGTGCCCCTTGGCGAGCATCATGCAACAAGCGGCGATATCATGGAGATTCTCTGCATCTTCGGGAGATTTGAGATGCGCTTCCTCAAACAATCGCCGAGCCGTGCCAAATCGATCCTGTGCAAACTGATGCTGCCCTTCGATCCGCAATTCCTTGTAAGTTGGACCGCAGCCTGTCACCACGGTTAAACTAAACAGCGCAGCCACCAATAAAAAACCGTTTCTGTTTGATAATTGGGATTGCATGAAGTTACCCCCTTCAGTCAATTCGACGATCAACGCACCCAAGGATTCCGTCTTCGGACTCGCAGTTAAGCCATGAAAAAAACCGGCCAACAAAACGAACTCCAGGAATCCAATCGTGTTCGGTTCGTCATATTACACCACCAACCGATTGACGGCGAGCAGAACCAATTCACAGAACACTGGGACTTTATGGTGGAGGACGGAGAAGGACTAGCCACTTGGCAATTGTCCAAGAATCCGATCGACGATCCAAAGGCAACAATCACCGCCAATCGCATCGGCAAGCACCGCAAGGCCTACCTCAACTACGAAGGCCCGGTCAGCAATGGTCGCGGAGCAGTGAGGAGAATCGAGAGCGGGCATTGCATCATTCACAAAGCAGTACCGTCCGGTTGGACCCTGGAATTTATCGAAGATCATTTGGAGCAACGTATTGAACTGTGTTGTAACGAAAACGATCAGTGGACTTGGTGTCCGACGAATGCTGAATAAACCGAGTGCCAATCTAGCCCAAAAGCCAAAGCATAACCCGCACGAGCACCGTCATCAGCACCAACGCCATCGGATACGCTGCGGCATAACTGATCACCGGTCCTTCCGACCCGCTGGCTGTGGTCAGCGCACCGACGCCCGGCGTCGATGTCATCCCACCGCAGATTCCGCCAAGCATTTGCAGCAGCGGCAAGCGAAGCACGTAACGCCCGACCAAAGCGCCGACAGTCATCGGTACGATCGCAATCACCGCTGCGGCGACACACATCATGATGCCATACTCCCTTAGCACGCCCCCCAGGCTCGAACCCGCCCCGACGCCTGCGTCTGCAAGAAGCAACACCAACCCCATGTCCGTCAGCAACAATCGCGACGCTCTGGGGATGTGCCCTTTGATAGGACCGAGCCGGCCAAGGTGCCCCAGAACAAGTGCCACCAACAACGTCCCCCCGGTCAGCCCCAGCGCCATTCGCTGCGCCCCGACGCCAATTTCAACGACGCCGAGCGCAACCCCCGCCGCAACGCCCACGGCCAGCGACACCAAATCGGTTTCATCAAATGAGTGGGCCCGATGTCCTGCAAATTCGGCGAAGCGTTCCAGGTCGGTATGTTCACCCACAACATTGAGCATGTCGCCATATTCGATCCGATCGGCAAGTCGCGGCACAAATTCCAGATCATGACGCATGACGCGGGTCACCGTGACGCCATGCTGCGAGCGTAAGTTCAACTCGTAAAGTGTCTTGCCTACGATTCGGCGATCGCCAACGACAACGTGCATGCTTTGATCCTGTGGAAGCGCGATCTTCCCGTTGCGCTCATCCACTTCACCGAGAAGCTGAACGACTGGAGCCAACCGAAATCGGCGCGCGACCACCAACAAGCTTTGCCCTTGTTGCAAAACAAGGTCTGCCGGCACAGGAATGAGTTGATGATCTGCCAGCATGCGCGAAACCTGGCAGTTGTAATCTGAAATGAAACTGAGTTCCGTCAGTTTGCGGCCAATCACTGCCGGGTTACAAATCTTAACGAGTACGCGTTCGATTCGATGCGATTCCTCGTCAACCGATTCAGCTTCGCGACCAAGTTTATCGAGTTCCACACCGATGATTCTTGGATACAAGTGCACAAACGCGACGACGCAAATCAATCCAAACGGATAGGCAAGACTAAACCCAACCCCGATGGCACTCTGACCCGGCCCCGCTTCGACCGCTGCAGCCAATCCCGGAGTGCTCGTTAGCGCCCCGGCAAGAATCCCGGTCGACAGCGCCCCCGGAATGCCGAGCAGTTTAGCCGCCCCCCAAGTCGTCGTCGCACCGACCACAACAATGCATAGACCCAGTAACGCCAGCGCCTGCCCTTGCTTGCGAAACGCTCGGAAGAACGTCGGCCCTGCACCCAACCCGACACAATAGATAAAAAGAGCCAGCCCCACTGAACCAATCGCCGACGGAAGTTCGTATCCGAAATGACCAGCCACCAGCGCCGAAAAAATGACCCCAGACGACCCGAGAGAGATTCCAAACACGCGAACCCGCCCAAGCAGCAGCCCAATGGTCACCACAGCGAGTAATACCAATGCCGGCCGATTCACCAATGGCAATCCATTTGCAAGGAATTCAGAAATATGCCCGCCCATTGATGCATCACCTTGCTTGCGAATTTGCCACACTCGCTTCGCCATAGTTCGGCAAAGTTGCGAGCCTAGCAATTCGGCATTGACCCATCAAGATTGACCCAGGATATATTGAACCGACCAGATGAATTGCTTCAACCAAACTACAACTGCCGATCCAATCGCCGATAGTGAATGGCTTCTGAAATATGCTCTGCGCCGACATCTGGGTTTTCTGCGATGTCGGCGATGGTTCTGGCCACTCGTAGAATCTTATCGTGTGCTCTTGCGGACAGCCCGAGTTCATTCATCGCCTGCTTTAGGATTCGCTCTGCTGGGCCACCGATCTTGCAGTGCGATCGCAGTTGTCTTGAACTCATCCGCGCGTTGATCATCGTTCCGTTATCTGCGAAGCGGGCTGCCTGCCCCTTGCGCGCCGTCATCACCTGCTCGCGCATCTCGCTTGATGCGGTGCCGTCGCGCTCTGTGCGTAGCTGCGTGAATGGGACGGCTGGCACTTCGACGTGAATATCGATGCGATCGATCAATGGCCCGCTGATTCGAGCCAAGTACTTATCGATCTGAGGCGGGCTACACTTACATGGCTTGCGCGGATCGGTGAAGTACCCACACGGACACGGATTCATGGCAGCCACCAGCATAAACGATGCCGGAAAGACAGCCGTCGTGTGCGCCCGGGCGATCGTCACCTCGCCATCTTCAAGCGGCTGACGCAATGCCTCCAACGACGCTCGACTGAACTCGGGAAACTCGTCGAGAAACAAGACGCCATGATGGGCAAGAGAAACTTCCCCCGCCTTCGGAATCGTCCCGCCACCCACCAGAGCAGCCGTACTCGCAGAATGGTGCGGGGCGCGCACCGGCCGAGTGGCTAGCAGCGCATCACCACGGCGCAATTCGCCCGACACCGAATGAATCCGTGTCGTCTCCAACGATTCCGTCAATGTCAACTGTGGCAGGATCGTCGGCAAGCGCTTGGCCAACATCGTCTTACCCGAACCCGGTGGGCCAATCAGCAAAACATTGTGCCCACCGGCTGCTGCAATGGTCAGCGCCCGTTTGACATGGTCCTGACCGCGCACGTCACCGAAGTCGTTGTCATATCGTGACAGCTTCTTGAGCGCTTCATACGGATCAACAAAAACGGGATCGATCGGCAACTGCCCCGAGAGAAACCCAACCGCTTCCGTAAGCGACGAAACGGGTATGATTTCAACGCCATCAACGACCGCCGCTTCCGCCGCATTCTCTGCAGGCAGGATAAGACCACGAAGACCCATCGCCTTGACCAGCAGCGCGACGGACAGCGCTCCACGCATGGGCCGCACACGACCATCCAGCGCAAGTTCACCGGTTACCAAATATGAAGGGGTTAGTTCCGGAATAACGCTGCCAGACGCGAATATGATTCCAAGCGCCATGGGCAAATCGAAAACCGGCCCTTCTTTGCGAAGGTCGGCTGGGGCGAGATTCACAACCGTTTTATTCCTGGGAAAATCGTACCCACTGTTCTGCATCGCGCTGCGGACCCGCTCGATACTTTCCTTAACAGCCGCATCGGGCAAGCCAACGATCGTCGCAGCCGCAAACCCGCGTGAAGCAATATCGACTTCCACTTCGACCGGTTCGGCTTGTATCCCGCAGAACGCCACACTATTGAGTCGGGCAATCATAGGCTTGATTCTAAAGTCACATCGACCTGATCGCCAACTGGGCAAGTGGGAATTCGAACTTTACGCCTCGACACCAGAACTTCGAGTCTAAGGCTGAGTAGTATCACGCCATATAGCCGTAATCGTGGTTGCGGTATCAACCTGGAACATACATTCCCTATTAGAACCACAACCCGACGGGTCGCCCTCCCAACGGTCAAACTGCTCGGTACACGTACCACTCACTGCGTCGCACCCATTCGAGTCTTCCGCAGTTAATGTGAAAGTAGTGCCCGTCTTGACCTGCCCCGCAAACCGAGGCCGGCAGAACCCTTCCCTTGTTCCATCAATGCTGAGATCCGTCGGAAACGCAAGCAGCGGCGGCGCATCAATGACGATGTCGTAGCAACCACCAGTAAGCTGCGAATTATTTTCATCTAATTTGACAACATCGATCACCGGCATCGCCCGAAACATGACGGTCACTTCTTTGTCCCCATCCATTTCCAAGGTCGCGACACCGTCTTCCGGCAAGTCGTCAAAATCGCCAGCCCAACCGACGAATTCAAAATTAAACGGCGTTGGAAACCGAATGTCATTCACCGGAATGTCAGAAGTAATCCCCTTAGCTTCAATGGCAATCAGTGTCACCTGCTGACCCTCATCTATATCAAGTTCGAACACGTCAGGATTCATTTCACTAACCGCATTGAAGGAAAAGCGATTGTCAGAGAACGGCGCATTCTCACGCGAATACAAAACATTGTCGTTGATGACAATCACCCGCATGGCCTCAATGTCATCAAGACCCTCCATCCTCAACGTAAATCGAAACCGGCCATCTTCACCCGGCTCGGGCGGTTCAAAGTCGTCGCCATCGTCGTCACCAACGCCGTTGGTACATATCCCGTTTGAATCAACAAAACCGTTGGTCGTCACACCATTAGAACAAATATCATCACCATTATTGCCACCGCCATTTCCACCATCCCCGACCGGTGGCACCTCGCAACCTGCAAGCAACACAAGCACAAACATTGCCCCAAGCCAGCCCAAGCGGTTCAGTCCAAAGAATTGCATCAAGAATCTCCAATATCGGTAAGTGTCGGCCCGGCACTATCATACTTGATCGGAACGCGAATGAATCGTTATTTTGGTTTAACCACAACGGATGCCTGTTTCTTTTCATCGAACACAGCCAACGCAGCGGCTTTGATATCTTTATCAGTCAATCCGTCAATAGCTTTACCCAACTTCTTCGAATCGACCCCAAGCTGCTCACATCGGCCAATCGAGAACGCCACGCCATAGAGATTCCCCTCGAACAGCGCTGCCGGAAATTCTCCGATTCCCAAAAACCATCCCAACATGTTCTTGACCATCACCTTCTCCTTTGGGGTGATGGGCTTCTTGATGGCATCATCCAGAAACGTTCGCAATTTAGCGATGGATTCTGCATCGGTCATTTTGGGCTGCAACGGTGCCGAAATGGAAATGACATACGGATCGTCGAGCGGGCTAAACATCACCTGGTACCCACCACCCATCATCTGGCTAAACAAGCGGCTGACAATCACCAGACATGCCGGGTAGTGCTCATCACCCGGTAGCGGTGCGTTGAAAGCGATCGCAGCATAGAAGCCGATCCCCGGCATCTTCGATTTGATATTGACCGTGACGATCTGCCCTGCGTTGGGCAAATCGGGCGTATCAACGACAGCCGGTTTCTTGCCTGACGGAATCGGCGCAAAATGCTCTTCGATCAGCGCGTTGGCTGTCACCGGATCGAAATCTCCGGCCAACACGAGCGTTGCATTGCTCGGTTTGTAATGATCGAGCCACCAATGAATCACATCGTTCAGCCCGATCAGCTTCACTTGTGCGGGCAAACCGCCTTTGCGATGACCCACCGACGAAGGCCGCACGTTGTCGCGAGCGTGGTTGAGGACTGCCAACTTCGGCATGCCGCTAAACATGTTCTCGACTTCTTCCAAGAGTCGCGGAACCTCGCGGTCGAGGTCGGCTTGCTTGGGATCGAGAGCGCCCATGCGATTCGCCGCATCTTCGATTTCTTTTTCAAGCTGCGATTTCTCAAACACCGTCGCGATCACGGTGAAGTCTTCACCGGTCTGGGCGTTCCAGCCCAATCGATATCGCTGCATATACTGCGAAACGGTGCGCGACGGCTCCTTCCCGGCAGCAGACGTCACATACAAATGCTCAACCAGATGCGATAATCCGCTCTTATCTTCCGGATCGTGCGACTCGCCCACGTCAAACAGAACGTTCAACGCAACGTGCTTCGCCTTGTCGGTCGGAAAAAGAATGTAAGTCAAACCGTTTTCAAGCTGGTTCCGCTCTGCACCCTCGGGGAGCAAACGAGCATCTCCCGATTTACCCGGGGGTTCCTTGGCTACGTCGCTATCCTCAAGGTCAACATTCGTCGTCGCAGCCACCACCGTATCCGGTTCGCTCGTAGCCGCCTCGTCACCTTTGCGACAGCCAGCCAGTGCGACAAGTACAACCACAGCCAAGCGCATGAAGTACATACGAGTTCTCCGATCGGGCAGACACGAAAGTACCGACACGCAGCGGCACAAGAAATGTGGAGTCAAGAGTCACCCGTCAGCCCGACAGATCATGCTCGTTTATGGCTGGTTTTCTGTCAATTCGAGCGTACCGAGGTAGTAGAAACCGGTGCCGTTGGTGTTGGCTGCCCCCTTGGTCACGGTGATGACGATTTCATTCTGGGCATTCGGTGCGATACCAGTCGCAGAGATGATTTCCGAATCGTTGCCTGCCGCATCGAGCGAAACCGTAGTGGTCGCAGCACCGGTGAGTTGATAGTCGGTTGTACGATTGTCGCCAACGCCCAAGCGCGACGCGCAGAAAATGAAATCGTAAGTGGCTGCGGGGTTCAATCCCGTCAGCGTCATCTGCGCCGTCGGATAAATTCCACCCGAAAACGTGACGTCATTACCAAAGAGCGAATCCTGCGTCGCCGTGGCTGGATAGTTACGCAGCGCCAGGTCACTACCACCTACCGGCGCGGTCGTCCCACTGGTGTTCGACCCATTAAACCGAAGCGTCGGCGACATCTCCAACACGATACCCGTATCAACATCGGCAACGCTCTGGAGGCCAATCGAAGACGTGAAGTTGCTCGCGTGTACGTTGTTCCAATAAAGAGATTCGCCCAGCGTTTGCGATGCACTGCTGCCAAAGTCGATCAGTACTGTCGAATCGGAAGCGGCTGGCGTCACTGTAAATTCGACGCTTCCTGCCGCATCCACAAAACCTGCCGACGTGGCAATGATCGTCGCGGCATACGACCCTACGGAAAGCCCCGTCGCATCCACCGAAACCGCGAACGGAACATCCACAAGACTCGTCGCGGGAACGCTCATCCATGTAGGTGCAACTAGCGTATCGTTATCAATCGCCGAAAGCGAAACGCTGGGCGAACTAACGTCACTTGTCGAAACCGTCATGTTCTGCGAATCCTGATTCGATCCGCTTTCCAAACCAAACTGCAACAATGTCGGAGTGATGCTCAATTCCGGGACAACCGGTTCCATCGCCAATTGAAGAGTTTGAAAGTCAATCAAATCAACATCGCCGTCGGAATCCTCATCAACGAAACAGCAATCGAGCCCCACCAATTGCGAATAACACAGTGGAGACAAACACGGCCCACTCATGCACGCTGCCGTCGCCGCCCCACCATCAAGCGGCACACTCACCCTGACATTGTCATAGATAACAAACGAGTTGCCCGTCGTGTTCTGACCCGAGAAATGATCGAATAACCCCAGCATGATATTGCCCGACTCAAACCCCGATCCATTCACTTCCTGCGAAATCACTTCGCCATCGAGTCGCCATGTCACGACACCGTCAAGCTGCACGATCTCACCCGTCACCCATTGCCTGCCCGGCGATCCTGCTACCGACGTTCCGATCGGATCACCCGAAACTGAAGGGAACAGCCCCGAGAACAACGATTGACTGTTGTCCCACTGCGAAAGCGCCCGACGCGAAGGGTCCGCACCGCTGTTTCCCCAGTACGCGTTGTAATCCTTGATCGATCCATCGAGCGAAGTCGAACCAGTACCGACATCGCCATCGCTGGCGGCTGCGAAGTACACGCCATCGGTGTCGCCGCCGACATCTGCAGACGCGTTCAGTCTGGTTCCCGAATGATTGATACCCGTGCAGGCGTGTTCGGTCGATCCGCCCGAATCCCAACTGATGTACATGTCCCACGTCAGTTTGAAATCGCCCGCGAAACTCTGCCCGATCGGATACGCACTGACACCCGAAGCGTCAGCCAGCCCAGCTATTGTATTGGCTTCCATCATCAGCCCGCGCGTCGTACCGCCAATCGAATTCGGTGCCGCCGGAATCGACCGCGTACTGTAATTAAAATGAAAGGTTGCCGTATCGCCCGCGTCTTTCGCAACCGTCGTCCAAGCTGTGGTCGAGTCCACATCAAAATCGTCGCCCCACACTTGCAGGTAGACGCGCTCGCACTCATCGGGCACGCCGTTGGTGTTGCAGTCCTCAAGACCGAAACTTTCGACGAATTCGAGAGCACCCATGCGAAGACCTGTGCTGCCGATACCTGTTGCGCCATTGCCGGTGGAGTTGACGATTGCAAGCGTCGTGCGAACACCCAAGAGTTCAACGGAGCTGGGTCGGAAGGTTAGACCGTTGATCGGTCCACTGAAAGCGCTGTTGGTATTCGTATTGATCGAGACCTTGGAGCCGGAATTGATCTCCAGGCTTTCCAGTTGACTGGAGCCAAAGCTGTGGAACAGCAAGTTGGTCTCGGACGGGCTGAAGGCGATGGACTGGCCGCCACCGGTGCCGCCATTGATGCCGTGAAGGGCAGTGCCGATCGGGCTGATGCTGATCTGCACGATGCGACCGCTGGCTGCGCCGCCAATCTTATTGGTACCGCCGGACACACCGAAGAGGGTGCCGGAAGCACCGAAGTCGATGCCGGAGATATGACTCTGCACTGAACTACCCAGACCCAAGTCGCCCAGGATAAATGCCTGACCGTCGTCACGGTTGACGCGAGCCAGAAGCCGATTCTGGGTGCTGGTGCTGGTCATGACCACTGCGTCCATTTCATGGGTCGTGAGATGCTCAGCCAAACCAACGCCGCGGCGGATGCCATCGGCAG
>JAJDEB010000024.1 GCA_029260015.1 Phycisphaerae bacterium
GATTTTGCGTCGGAAAAGACTGGAAAAACCAAGCGATGTGCGGTTACACTCTGTCACGATTAGGCCTCCTTGCCAAAGTATGTAGAGTTCTCGCAAACCCTATCATACAAGGCTTGAAGGCCTTCTCTATGCGCAATTCAATTCAAACTGATGCAATATTCGGGTTAGCCGGTTCAAGCAGCGTCTCCGACAACTGCGTTCTGAGCGCGAAGCTTAGCTTCAGCCGATGCGCAATAGAGAACCGGAACGACCAACATCGTAATGACTTCGATGAGCATCCCGCCGAAAGACGGGATTGCCATCGGGACCATGATGTCGGACCCGCGCCCAGTTGAAGTTAGCACGGGCAAAAGAGCAAGAATCGTCGTCGCAGTTGTCATTAAGCATGGACGAATTCGTCGTTTGCCCGCTTCCAAGGTTGCCAGCCGAGCTTCTTCAATCGTTTCTGGCGACCGATTCTTGAACGAGTCTCGCAGATAGGTGGCTACCACGACGCCATCATCGGTGGCGATTCCGAACAGCGCGAGAAATCCCACCCAGATCGCGACGCTCAGGTTGATCGGATGGACTTGGAACAGGTCCCTGAGGTTATGGCCAAAGATGCTAAAGTCCAGAAACCACGGCTGTCCGTACAGCCAGATCATGATGAACCCGCCCGACCATGCGACCAGGATGCCGGTAAAGACCAGCCCGGTTGTATACGTCGATTTAAATTGTAAATAGAGAATCATAAAAATGATGAACAATGCCAAAGGCAAAACGACCATTAGCTTTTTTTCAGACCGTACTTGGTTCTCATACGTACCGGCGAAAGCAAAGCTCACACCGGATGGAATCTCGAGTTCACCGGACGCGATCTTTGAGCGAAGGTATGCGTCCGCTTCTTCGACGACATCCACTTCGGCGAAACCTGGCTTCATGTCAAAAAGCACATATCCGATTAGGAAGGTATCCTCGCTCTTGATCACCTGTGGACCGCGCGTATAGAGGATCTCGGCGAGTTGCACCAACGGGACCTGCGTGCCATCGGGCGCCGGAACCAAAATCCTCTCTAGCGCCTCGATACTGTCACGCAATTCGCGCAGATAACGCACGCGGACAGGGTAGCGCTCGCGGCCTTCAACGGTGGTGGTCAGGCGTTTTCCGCCAATGGCCACTTCAATGACATCCTGGACCTCACGAACTTTGATCCCGTATCGTGCGATTGCACGGCGATCAATGTCGATCTCCAAGTAGGGTTTGCCGATGATTCGATCCGCAATCACGGCGGACGCCTCAACGGATGGCACCTCTTTGAGCAGTCGTTCAATCTCCAGACCGACCTTATCGATACTCGCCAGATCCGGACCCTTAACCTTCACGCCCATGGGTGCCCGCATCCCGCTTTGGAGCATGACGATGCGCGCCGCAATCGGTTGAAGGCGAGGCGCAGATGTGGTGCCTGGGATTTTTCCTGCGGTGACGATCTGGTCCCAAATATTATTAGGGGTCCTAATACCGTTCCAAGCTTCGCGTCCTTCATTCAAACCAGGATCTAGCGCCGGTCGCCAAAGCCGAAACGGTATCCCGTCTTCATCGGGGATGATCAGTCCCATGTCGTCACGTTCAAACTTGCCTTGAACGACATAGGGTTCTCCATCTGGTGCGGCGATTGGATTCCCATCCACATCGCGGAAGAGGTCGGTTTCCGATTCGTCATATCGAAAAGTCTGGCGGTGGCCATTGCGGTCGACCAAGAATTCGGAATGGTAGTTGATCACCGTCTCAATCATCGAGAGCGGCGCCGGGTCAAGCGGGCTCTCCACGCGCCCTAATTTTCCCACTGCCGAGTTGATTTCGGGAATCTGTTCAAAGGCCATGTCCTGCTTGTGCAATATGTCGATCACCTCACCAATTGAGGCGTGTGGCATGGTCACCGGCATATAGAGGTACGAACCTTCGTCAAGCGGCGGCATGAATTCCTTACCCAGTCCGGGAAAAGATTCCGCCAAGTACGATCCAGCGTCGCTGCTTGTCCAACTTGTTGGAAGCCAACCAAACACCCCGTCAAAACCGCGCCAGACCATCCCGCCACAGAGTACGATTACGAGCGGAAGCGCCAGAAACGTACCCTTGTGATCCAAGGACCACCGAAGCAGGAAGGGATAGATGGCTTGGAAGAATTGGAAGAAGACCAGCAGGCCCCCGATGGCACCGCCTACGAGCAAGACGTTCTTGGTGAAACCCTTTTCCGGTCCAAGGGGAAGCCAAGCCTGAGCCAAGATAAATAGAACCGCAATAACAACGATTGCATTCATGACCCACGGTGAAACATTTCGTATGGCCTTCGGAATCCGCGACCTGATGAGCGAATAGCCAGCCACGACAATGAGCAATCCACCGGCTAGGTACCAAGACTTGAATAGAATCAAGGCCAAGCCCAGAACGGCTACCACGATCAGAAGGGCGCTGCGGAAGCGAGTTCGCACAGCAGGTTTTCTTCCAAACAACAGATGTGCTGCCGGTGGAATGATGGTCAGCGCGGTGACAACTGATGCGATTAACGCATATGACTTGGTAAAGGCAAGCGGCCTGAAAAGCTTACCCTCGGCTGCTTCCATGGTGAACACTGGTAGGAAGCTGACGATCGTGGTGGACACGGCCGTCACCACGGCACTCCCCACTTCGACGGAGGCGCGGTAGATAACTTCTAGACGGTTCTCGTCTGGGTCGGCTTCCTCCAAATGCTTGAGGATGTTTTCGCAAATGATGATCCCCATGTCGACAATCGTGCCAATGGCAATGGCGATCCCTGACAGGGCTACGATGTTCGCATCGACACCGGTGTAGCGCATACCAATGAAACACATCAGCACAGCGAGCGGAAGCAGACCGGAGATGAGTATGGAGCTTCTCAAGTGCCGGACCATCACCACGACAACAATGATGGTTACCAACACCTGCTGTAACAATGCGTCGCTCAGCGTTCCAAGGGTCTCGTAGATCAGGTCCGATCGATCATAGAATGGCACGATGGTTATCTGGCTGACCGTTCCGTCTGCGAGCGTTTTCTTTGGCAGCCCGGGCGCAAGCTCTTTGATCTTTTCTTTAACGTTCTTGATAGCGGCCAAGGGATTCTCGCCGTAGCGAACCACGACGACGCCACCGACAGCCTCCGCCCCTTCCTTGTCGAGCACGCCGCGACGCAGCGCGGGCCCAAGCACTACTTCCGCAACATTCTTGACGTAGATTGGAACGTTGTCGGTGACCTTGATGACGGCGTCTCCAACGTCCTCCAGCGTCTCGATGAAACCCAGTCCGCGAATGATGTACTCAACCCGGTTGACTTCGATGGAGCGCGCCCCCACATCCACATTGGACATTTGAACCGCGCGAAAAACATCCTGAAGAGTCACCCCGTACGCCCGCATGGCGTCGGGATCCACATCAATCTGATACTCCTGAACGTAGCCACCCACCGAAGCGACTTCGGATACACCTTCAGCCGCCATCAACCCATAGCGCACATACCAATCTTGCACGGTTCGCAGTTCGTGCAGATCCCAACCACCTGTTGGGTTTCCTTCTGGATCTCGTCCCTCCAGCGTGTACCAGTAGACCTGACCAAGTGCCGTGGCGTCGGGCCCCAGCGCCGGTTGAACGTTTTCAGGAAGGGTGCCGCTCGGCAGGCTGTTGAGCTTTTCGAGAACGCGCGAGCGCGACCAGTAGAATTCCACGTCCTCTTTGAAGATGATGTAGATCGTTGAGAAACCAAAAAATGAATAGCTGCGTATGGTCTTGACGCCCGGAATTCCGAGCAATGAAACTGTGAGTGGATAGCCGATCTGGTCTTCCACGTCTTGCGGCGAGCGCCCCATCCATTCCGTGAATACAATCTGCTGGTTCTCGCCGATGTCCGGTATGGCATCTACCGGTGTGGGATCGCGCGGTAGACCGCCAAGTTCCCAGTCAAACGGAGCGGCCATGAGGCCCCAGCCAACCGTTAATAGTACGAACAACCCAACGACTAACTTGTTCTCCAAGCAGAATCGAATGATATGACCGATGAACGATGGCGGAGGTTGAACGGGCGTCTCTTTAGGGTCGGCCATTCGAGTCTCCGTCATTGTTTCTGCCCTGGGCGGGAGCAATCGTTTCCTCTAGGTTGCCGCAACGGAGCATGGTCGACCCGAAAAATGGGTTCTCCGTTTTCTCTTTTGATTGAAGCCAATCCGCACCGCGTCCGTCGAATGCCATTGGGCAATGGAATCGATGTAGCCTCGACGGTGAGCCGAATCGCTTTGCAATCTCAATCATGCTTTCTGACAACATCGCAAACGCGAAGCGGGCATCCTCCATCGATGTGGCAAGTGTCAATTGCTTGGTGAGTGCGGAAAACTGCTTCAATTCCTTCATCCACGCGTCGTGGGCAGCGCCGGAAAGTAAGCCCATGTCCACGCGCGCTACGGTCGACTCGATTTGTTTCGCCCCCGATACCGCATCGGTAAGCGCGTCGCGGCTGAGCGATTGCTGCAGTTCCAGGTACGCCAGGAAAACAGGTTCAAGCTGATCCATGAATGCCGACGAAATCGGGACCGAATCAACGTCACCTGCGACAGCCTGTCGCGGCGGTGGTAATGTTGTGTGTACAGAACCCGGCTCGGGCATAGGAGCATCACCGTATTGATGGGTTGGCGCTCTGCCACCTCCCGTGGGATTCATCATGCTCGGTTTAGCCATGATCTGCATCGCACTGTCGATTTTGAAATTGCCGTTCACGACAACCTGCTCGCCCTCGCTTAGGTGTTCGAGCACGATGTAATGATCGCCTGCCCGTGGACCAAGAACGACTTCACGTCCCTCGAATCTCCCCGGTGCGTGGGGGACCGCGAGATAAACCAAAGCGCGTTTTCCGGTTATCAACGGGGCTGACGCCGGTATTACCAACGGCGCAACCGCGTTGCCTGTTTCGATCGATACATAACCCAACGACTCAGCCCGGACCAAAGGCATCCCACAAACGTCGCAAGTACCTGGCTCGTCCTTAATAATTTCCGGATGCATCGGGCTGATCCACTTGCCAGCCAACTCCGCATCGACGACGCGCCCGCCTTCGGCAACTTTTGAATGGACAATCGCCCGCACAAACATCTCGGGCTTGAGACGACCTGCTGGGTTTTCCACATTAACGCGCAGTTTGACCGTCCTGGTTTTCGCATCGAGGACCGGATCAATAAAAGCGATGCGACCGGTAAACGTTTCACCCGGGTAAGCTTCGGTATCGAATTCGATCTCCTGCCCATAGCGCAACCATTGCAGATCGGACTCGTAGGCATCGAGTTGCACCCAAACGCGCGACAGGTCTGCGATGGTGTAGATGCGCGTTCCGGTATTTACATACATCCCCTCGACCGCATTTTTGTGAATCACGATGCCGCCCATCGGCGCGAAGATCGTCATGTAATCAGACGCTGTGCCGCGGGCTTCGATCTCGGCTATTTGCTCGTCCGTTAGACCCCAGAGGCGGAACTTATCACGAATATCTTCCACCCAACTCGCAGCGCGTCGGTTCACCAGCGATCCCTGCCCGTCGGCTGTACCTGACCGCTCCAACGCCTGGAGCAACTCGGTCTGAGCCGTCGCCAATTCCGGGCTATACAGGTAGACCATGTGGTCGCCTTCCTTGACCGGAATTCCTGTGTAGTCGACGTAAAGCCGTTCCAACCTTCCAGGAACCCACGCGGTGATGTAACTCAGGCGCGTCTCGTCATAGTCTACTTTCCCGACCATGCGGATTTCCGCAGTGACGAACTCCCGCAAGACCGGTTCAGTCTGAATCTCGGCAAGCTTCTGCGCGTAGGGTGACAACTTCAGTGAACGCTGAACGTTGGATCCGTCGTCTGAGTCTCCTTCGACCTCGACTTCCACCATGTCCATCCCGCATATTTTGCATTTGCCAGGATTGGGTTGAGGCGGCAGGCAGAACATCGAACACGCGTACAACGGCTTCCCCTTTTTTTGCCCTGTGCTCGGCGTCTGCTTTGAAGATTCGTCTGCGAGCACCAGGTCCATGCCGCAAATCGGGCACTTTCCCGGTTCTGGGAGTCGAATTTTGGGATGCATGGAACACGTCCAGATTTGCTCAACACCATCGGCATCTTGCTCAGCGCTTCCATCAACCGCACTCGGAGCCCGGCTGCGGCTGACTGCAGAACTAAAGCTGTAGCCAACGATAAACGTGAGAATGAGCAAAATGAGAACGGGCATTCGGGCCAGTACGCGAACGACTCGTTGTAGGGTGGCCTTCCATTTTTGCATGGATTCGCTGCTTTCCGGATGACTCAATTGACTTTCGCTTCCGTTGAATCTAAATCGCTCGAATTATCGTTTCCGAGAGCGTGCGTCGCACGTGGCAATATGTCACCGACCAAACGGTCAAGCGCCGCCAGCCATTGCCCCCGATTCGCCAGTGCGCGTTCGAAGGACAACGCAAAATCGAGCAACGACCGCTCGGCATCCACAAGTTCTAAGAACGTCGCCTTGCCAGATCGAAAAGCAGTTTCCGTCGACTCGATGGACTCCTTTGCTTTGGGAATCAGCGTATCGCGATAAAGCGAAATCTTGCGCTCCGCGTCCCGATACTCGTACAGTGCACGCTTGACTGCGGACGAAAGATCGTTTTCGCGTTGACTTCGATCACCTGTTGCTGCCAGGCGGCGGGCGCGAGCCTCGCGTTCACCAGCCGCATACTTGTCACGCCAAATCGGGATGTTCATCGACAACGAAACCATCCAGACATCCTGCCCTGCGTCGCTTGGCCGATCCCCGCGACGAAAACTCCGGCCTATCGAGTACGCGTCAATCAGATCACCAGCCCCGCTTCCGAAACGAGACGCGCTGCGAAGCGCGGCGGGATTGGCGAACCCCTGCCCCGGTGCGCGCGGTGGCGATCCGACGTCGGTGTAGTCCAACCCAACGGTCAAATCTGGGAAGTACTCCTTTTTCGCGAGTTCAATCTCATACTCCGCCTGCTCGATGCGGTGATCGAGCGCTCGAAGTTCAGGATTCTGGTCGCCCATCAGTGCCAGAATATCGGAATCGCTTTGTGTCAGGGTCTCATGAGCAATCTCTTGCGGGAATGGGAGATCATCTTCAGGCTCTCGATTCAGCGCCGCGTTAAGCCGCGCAATGATCGGGCCGCGCAAGTCACGAAGTGTGTTGACTTGATCTTCGAGTTTGCCAAGTTCGACCTGGGCGCGGATAACGTCGGGGTGTGACGCTGCCGCCGTTTTGTACCTTGCGCGGGCAACGCTTTCGAGATACTCGATCAGGTCAAGGTTCTCTCGGACAACTTCAATGGCTCTTCCAAGATAGTAATACTCAAAGTAGGCGTTCTTAACTTCGAAGAACAGCGCCAACTTGGCCGCTACGTATCGCTGCCTCTCGGCGTTGGCTGCCTCCGCCGCTGCGTCGCCCCGTAGGGCGAGCTTCCCAAACCACGGAAACGTTTGCGACAGCCCGGCGGCCTGTTTCTGTGGTCCCACTCGCGTCTCCACCTCGCGTATGAAATAGCGATAGGTGAATCGCGGGTCAGGTAGCGAAGTAACTTGGGGAACGCGTTCGACCGCAGCCTTCCAGCGATTGAACGCGGCTTCGAGACCGGGATTGTTCAAGGCAGCATAAGCAAGGTAATCGTCAAGCGTAGACGAACCATCGAGACGCAGCTCGGCAACCGTGGCTTCCTGAGTAGCAGCCGTATCATGACGGCGGGAACGAAAAGACCGGTCACCGCGGCTCGTCTCTAAATCGTGAATAAGTCTTGATCGCTGCGGCGCCTCGCATCCAACGATCGAAACTGATGCGGCGCAAACAACAAGCATTGAGCAAAAAGCGTCGAAGTGCAGTGGTCGCAAATTCGTTATAGAACCCATGTGTTGGTTCGCTGCCATTTCAAGTGGTCGGGGCCATAAACGAGACTTGCCCCAAGGTATCCCGTGATCGTCAGCAAGACCACTTCAATTAAGCAGAGCAGAGCCATAAATCCAACGCCAAACGCCCGTGGCCATTCGCATCGCGATTCGTTTCACGGGTGTTCATGGCCGCCGTGATCGTGCCCTTCATGTCCATCGCTGCTACCGTGAGGTGCCTCAGCACGAGCATCCGCCTTCTTGATCTTCGACCAATTGTACTGGAAACCCTGCGTTGAGAGATTCTTGGCGTATTTGGCTGGAGTCCCAAACAGTTTTCCTTCGCACCCATCGCAGCAGTAATATATCTTGCGACCGTCTGCAAGTTTGGTGAATGAAGCCGGATCGACCGTATTACCCATGACCGGACACTTCGTTTGGTAAGTGTAGCTGTTCGCCAAATTGGCAGCGTATTTCTTGGAATCACCTTCGAACTTCGTAACGCATGCCGAGCAACAGAAATACACCTTGTCTCCATCACGCTCGACGAAGACCTTCCTGTCGACCGTGTCGCCGGATACCGGACAGGTGATTTGAACCCGAGGGTGACCGGCAAGCGCCATTCGTTGGGCTTTGGCCTTAGTCGCGTACTTAGCGGGGTCTTTCTGAAACTTGGAAATACAGTCATCGCAGCAGAAAAAAACTGGACCGTCATCCGTGCGCGTGCTGATGGCTAAGTTGGCGACTTCATCGCCCATCACGGGGCACATGGGCTGAGCAGTTTTACCGCTTTGATCCTGGTGCACAGCACCGTCGTCAGCGAACAGTTGCAACGGACTCATTAAGACCAGAGATGCTGCGAGCATCGTTGAACGTTTAAGTAATTGCTTCACTACTGGATCTCCGTTCGTAACTTTGAAGTAACCCCCAGCCACGCTGGTGACCGGTCCACGATCCTTCTCAAACATTTAGATGCAGGGTCCGGACGATTTCTTCCCCAAAAATTTACCTAGAAGTTCGATGCTCCGGGCGATAGATGCCGCGGCGAAGTGTCAACACCGCGGCCTTCCAACTTGAGTCCACCGCACTTTCTGAATGCCAGGCGCACTGATTTGGCACCTTAGACGAAAATGAGGATAAAGGGCTTTTATGTTGCGAAACGCGTCGCGATCGTCATCAGTTCCTGACGTGTTCACTACTTCGCCCTATGACATGACACCATTGACATTGTGACCCGGCACATATACCATAAGGGGGTATGGGTAAAAAGGCCGATCAGAATCTCGCTCGAGCGGAGAAGGCTCGCAATCTCGCGCGTCTAGCGCGGATCGAAGGGCAGATCCGTGGCATCGCCCGAATGATTGAGAAGGATACTTACTGTGTTGATGTACTCACGCAAATTGCCGCCACACAACAAGCATTGCGCGGCGTCGGGAAGCAACTCTTGCGACACCATTTGGGGCATTGTGTGGCAGACGCAGCGCGGCGCGGTAAGAATCAGCTTCAAATCGCCGCTGATGAACTTATTGAGTTGCTTTACAAGAACGCCAGATAACGAGACCGGATATGGAATCCAACAATACTTTTTCGCTTAGTGGAATGCATTGCGAGGGGTGCACCACAAAGGTCAAAGAGGCCTTGGAAACCGTAAGAGGAGTGCATGATGTCTCGGTGTCCCTCGAACATCATCAGGTGACGATTAAGGGAGATTCAACAGTCCCACATGATGTGCTCGCGGATGCCGTGGGACTCGCCGGGGACTATCAACTCGGGCCCTCCGTACAGCGCGAAGTAGATGCCGCAAAAGCAGCGAACGAGAACCAAAACGGAAATCAGCCCAATGAAAGTCTGTACCCGTTATTCCTGATTGTGGCATTCATCTTCGGAACGACGGTTCTAATTGCAATTAGCCGGCACTCCTTTGCCGTTGAACCCATGATGCGACACTTCATGGCCGGATTCTTCTTGGTCTTCTCGTTCTTCAAGCTTCTCGATTTACCAGGCTTCGTTTCGGCGTATCGCGGCTACGACTTGTTGGCACGAAAATTGCCTTGGTGGGGATGGATTTACCCATTTGTTGAATTGTTCCTCGGCATCGCGTACATCCTCGCGCTGACCCCGACAATTGTGAATGCGTTCACGCTTGTCCTCATGCTCATCGGATCAATCGGCGTATTAAAGTCATTGATCAACAGGCAAGCGATTCGCTGCGCCTGCCTCGGCACAGCTCTGAAACTTCCGATGACCAAGGTCACGCTTGTGGAGGATCTCGCCATGGCTGCAATGGCCGCTATTATGATCGTGCTTGGCCTGAAATAATCGCTCTCGTAGATCAAGCCAACGATGTACGAGATTCTTTTTTTTTGCAATGCATGGCATGTATCCGATCTTGACGGCCGCCAAGCTCTGTTCGGTCCCTCAAGAATGCGGTATCTTTCGATTAGCGCGGACTTTGCGCGCACAGTACACACGACGCCAGTGGAGTCGAGGAGATGACCGAAGCCGAGATTCTGGAGGGATGTCGTCGCGGCGACCAGCACGCGAGACACGAGTTGTATATGCAGACATCGGCCCGCATCCATCGGGTCTTATTGCGCATAACGCGCGATCACGAAGCAGCACTCGACCTCGCTCAATCGGCCTATTTGAAAGCCTTCGCTCGGATCAATCAATTCAATGGGAGGGCAGCCGTTGCCACATGGCTTCATCGAATTGCAGTCACAGAGGCGCTGCAATACCTTCGCAAGCGCAACCGTGACACCGGAGCGCCCTTCACAAGGAGCGAGGCAATCGCCACAACACCTGATCATCAGGCCGCAGACGTCCGAATGGACATTGAAGACGCCCTGGCCCTGCTTGATCCCCTTGATCGCACCATGCTTCTGCTTCGCTACGATGTGGGGCAAGATTACCGGGCGATTGCAGAGATACTGGACTGCGCCGAGGGGACGGTATCGTCTCGCCTCAACCGTGCACGCGGGCGGCTTCGAGGTGTACTGAAAAATAGCTATTCACTGGAAGAAGATGCGCCCTCCACGCATCAAAATAAGTAGAGTCAAACGAGAGTTTCTTAGGTAGATCTTGTCATGTCGTGTGTCGAATCCGAACTACTGGGCCGGTTTTTCGATGAGGAAGTCTCCGAAACGGAGCGTACCGAAATCGAAAGCCACCTCAGGCAATGCTCGCACTGCGTGTCTAAGCTCGCAGAACTTTCATTGATGCGTGATAATATTGCCTCAGTCCAAACTCCCGATCCACCATCAGGACTTTGGAATTCCATCAAGGCTTCGCTCGATTCCGAAACGCCGACACAACGGATGGTGCAAAGCCAAAATCTTCCAGGATCGGGAAGATTCAGAAGATTCCGTGCAGTCGCAGGCATCGCTGCTGCCGTAGGTATCATTTGCACTGCTGCATTCTGGATCGGTCGAGGCGATTCCGCGCAAGCGGCCGCCGTCGACTTCACCGTGTTACTCGATTCAATTTCAGAGGGTGCAGTCGAAGCTTTTGATCGCTTCATCACACACCACAGCGGTCAGGCTATTGACCCAACCGACGCCCATCGCAGCGCACCTGATCTGGATTTTGAGGTGCCTGCCGACTTACCGGGAGGTTGGCGGCGTGCAAAGACATACCGCCTTGAGTTCGGTGGATCGCGGGGAATCGCAGCCTCCTACACGCGCAACGACGGGGAGTTTTTGGCCACGATCTTTCACCCACCCGTAAAGAAAGAAAATTTTGGCACGCACAAGGACTATCCGTGTGTCGTCGGAAAGCACCGGGGACACTCTGTCAAGATTGGCGAGTGGCGAATGATGCACTTGACCGACCCGACAACGTGCCATTGTGTTCTAAGTCGTGTCACTGACGATGCCCAACTGGCCGAATTAATGAGCGCCATCGCGCCACGATCCAAGCCTTCAGAAGGCCACGGCCACTAAGCTATCAGAGAACAGTCGTCACTGAATCTCTGTTTCGCATTGGAACATGATTGGTGATGTGTCAGTTTTGACAGCAGGCCTTGATGATCAATCTCTCTCCTAAATCAGTGGGCGCATTAACCACAGTATTTGTATTCCAGGTTGTGAGTAAACGAGTAGATGCTCAGGACTCGCCGACGTTCATTCTTGAATAGGGAATCCCCGGCAGTGCGAACGGTCAATTCTCTGAGATGCACGGGATCGAAGTTGATTCCAATGTCAACATCTTCGCGGCAGTCACGTTCAACAACCGAATCTAAAAATTTGACAAAAATGGCGGATTCATAACGACATGAGGATCTACAGGTACCGCACATGGGCAATTTTTGCACCCGCATTGTATAGGTACTAACCCGACGGGAAATCTATTCGCTGCAAAAATTGGAATCGGTTTGGGATTCATATCATCTCAGTACGATTCGCATGGTGTCGATGTTGCCAGAGCCGCTGTGAGCTTGCTTGTACAGGCAAGGGGCCCTGCGCGTCGAAATGCTCACCAATAACAATCCCTGCAATTCAGAACGCCAATATGAACGAAATCAAATAGTCATGCAATATGCGAGTTAGCTTCGCGTATCCTGTGATACCGATCCACTGCATTATTCTACGCATCCCGGCGAGCAGAAACACTTTTCTGGTTGACTGCAGTCTGTCTGGCCCATCTGAATTTCTGGTACTGTAGAAATAGGCAACGTCGAAAGTGTTCGTGGTGCTCTCGATGAAGACACATCGTCCATTTACCGCCCCGCGATACACCGCCCATCACGACTGAGGTCTTTGCGTGGCACAATCAATCAATCAGCTTGAAACATTCATGTCGGCCATCATGCCTGAGTTTTCTGCATATTTGAACGATTTGCACCCTTGGCTCGCAGCCGATCTTGGATACACTGCGCATCTTGTTGATTGTAATTTCCGTCTCAATCGGCCCAACGATTGTCATCCACAAGGGAAGCCACATGATTAAGCTCCAGCCAAGATTTCTCAAACGTTATGCCGCTATTGCCAAACTTCTCATCAAGTATGGACGCGGAGACATGGTCAAGCAAAGCGCGGTGATTTACGACGCCAAGGACTTGCCCGACCAGGATTCAGGCAAGCCCGAGGAATTCGCGCATGATCTCGAAGCGCTCGGCCCAACTTTCATTAAACTTGGACAGTTGCTGTCAACTAGGCCCGATATACTTCCACCGCAATTCTTGGAGCCATTGCAGAATCTGCAGGACGATGTCGATCCGATCCCGGTTGAGGATATCCGCGAAACCATCGAATCTGAACTTGGAGTCCGTATCTCCAATGCATTTGCCGAGTTCGAAGATAATCCCCTCGCCGCCGCCTCGCTGAGCCAAGTGCACCGAGCGAAACTGCGGTCTGGGAAGAAGGTTGTTATCAAAGTACTTCGGCCTAGCGTCCGGCAGCAGGTCGTCGACGATCTTGCAGCCATTAAAGAAATTGCCCTTGTGTTCGACCGCAACACTGAGTTCGGTATACGGTATGGCTTGCTTGGAATCGCTCAATCACTCGAGCAGACTATGGTGCGTGAGCTTGACTTGCGAGTCGAGTATCAGTCGACCCTCCATATCCGCCAAACGCTTGCTGACTTCAAACGAATTCTTGTTCCTGAAGTCTTCGATGACTTCTCAAGCGCGAGCGTGCTAACCATGGAGCACATCGCGGGATCAAAAATCACCGACATTTCGCCGACTGTGCTAAACGAATTGGACCGCAGCGGACTGGCCAGTGAGCTGTTTGACGCGTATCTTCGTCAAGTGCTTGTCGAGGGTCATTTCCATGCTGATCCACATCCAGGAAATCTTATTCTCACGCACGATCACACGATCGCACTTATCGATTGCGGGATGGTTGTACAGGTAGACCCGCAAGTCCGAGGTCAAATGATCAACCTGCTTCTGGCGGTCAGCGAAGGTCGAGGAGCAGACGCCGCCATCGCCGCGGAGAGACTTGGAACCAAACGGAACGAATTCGATGATATGACTTTTCGCAAGGAGATTTCACGCATCGTCGCTGAGCATCAGCAGAAGTCGGTGAAACGCCTAAGCGTTGGCCAAATCTTGATGAGCCTTCAGTCGGTCGCAGGTGACACGGGGCTTGAGGTTCCGCATGAACTTCGAATGCTCGCAAAGACCCTCATGAATCTAGACAATGTCGTGGAAACTCTTGATCCAGAATTCGATCCGGCTGCAGCGCTACAAGAGAAAGCGAGCGACGTCATTCAGCGGCACGCGCGTGAGGATATTTCCCTTGGTCGCCTGTTCCGATCTGCCCTGGAGACCACCGATCTCATTCAGCAACTGCCCGGTAGGATCAACCGAATTACTGAGTTAATCTGCGAGAACAAAATCGAGATAAAGGCGGACGCGGTCGACGAGGAACATCTGGTCAGTGGTCTCCAAAACATTGCGAATCGTGTGACCATCGGTGTACTTCTTGCGTCCATGATCATCGGAGCGGCACTCATGATGCGGATTGAAACCGGGTGGCAGCTTTGGGGTTATCCGGGCATCGCGATGACATTTTTCCTCATGTCGGCCATTGCGGGCGCCTTTCTCATCTTCCGCATCGTACTGACGGATCATCGTCGTTGAGAGACGGCAAATTACTCCCGCAACCTAAATGGAATCACGGTTCTTCAGTGACAGATTTTTCAATGCGACTTCGGCAATGCCACGATACTCGGTAAGTCCGCAGCTCGGAAACTCTTAAACGATCCACGACCTGATCGACCGCCAACCGCTTGGTCGTGGTTCACTTTGACTGAGGACGCCTTAGCCCGCTGGCACACCGCGTGATATAATAAACGCATGTGCGAACAACTGAACTTGAACGAACCCACGCAAGCCGATCAATCCTCAGATTAACCCACCAAACAATCCCCACCCGATGGGCGCGGCGAGCGTCCGACCGATTCTAACGAGTTGGCTAGAGCATTCCCAATCCAATCGTAGCGCATGTTAGGCGCTTGTTCGGGTTGCGCGATTTGCGTTGCGCTTGTAGGTTTCTTTTTGGTTCAATGAATGGACCAGAAAGGAGCCATGGATGGGTGTTGCTTATGCTCAGGATTTGCGCGATCGGGTGCTTGCGGCTTACGATCGCGGGATGAAGACCAAAGAGACTGCGGATCTTTTTCAGGTGAGTTCGTCGTGGGCGCGTCGGGTGAAACAGCGTCGACGTGAGGCGGGCGAGACGGCGCCTCGACCGCGCGGTGGTGCAACCGTAATCAAGATTGATCTCGTCGACTTGTCGAGATTGGTCAAGCAGCGTCCCGACGCAACGATCAAGGAATTGCATGCGCTTCTGGGCGCGGATTGTATGGAGTCGGCTGTTGGGTTGGCGCTCAAACGCTTGGGATTGTCTTTTAAAAAAAGACGATCCACGCTGCAGAGCAAGACCGGCCGGACGTAGCCCGCCGCCGCGCTACTTGGAAGCGCATTCAACCACGCATCGACGCCAAACGCTTGATCTTCATCGATGAAACGTGGGCCAAGACGAACATGACGTGTCTGCGTGGCCGGGCACCACGCGGTGAACGTTTGGTCGACAAGACACCGCATGGTCATTGGAAGACCACGACGTTAATCGCCGCGTTGGGCATCAGCGGAATGCGCTGCTCGACCGTGGTGGATGGAGCCGTCAACGGTGACGTGTTCGAGGCGTTTGTCGAGCAGGTACTCGTCTGTGAACTTCGGGCTGGCGATGTCGTCATCATGGACAACCTCTCGAGCCACAAGCGTCAGCGCGTTCGAGAACTCATCGAAGCAGCCGGCGCTCGTTTGGTGTTCCTACCGCCATACAGCCCCGATCTAAACCCAATCGAAATGATCTTCGCCAAAGTCAAGCAGTTGCTCAGGTCCCTGGCCTGCCGAACACGAGATGCGCTCTGGAAAACAATGCAATTCGTACTCGACCAAGTCACACCAACCGACGCGCAAAACTGCTACAAACACTGCGGATACGCGCTACGAATGGATTAGGACCGCCTTAGCGTTCCTGCACGCGCAAGATCATGGATGCCACATCGCCCAGGTCGACGTCGCCGTCGCCGTGAAGGTCGGCCGCCTCGAATTCCGATTGCGAACAGGTTGTGGGCAGCAAGAAAACCCTTGGGCCAGCGAGACATCTTGTCATCGAATTGAGATCGTCCGCGTCGACGTCACCATCTTCATCAAGATCACCAGGCAGCCCCAGGTCCGCGACAATGGCGATGCCACCTTCCGTTCCGAACCAGGGTTGGCCCGTGGTGGGATGTGTCTCCGACGATTCGAACACGCGGTTGTTGACCAATCCATCATCAATGCCAAATGGAATCCAATCGATGCCGTCAAAGACAGCGATCCCAACATTGAACATCGAAATCCACGGACCGTCGGGCGTGGTGGTGACGGTGCGAACGTCTCGGTTGGTGAGCCACGAACGAAACGATCCGTTCTGAAAATGTGACACTCCGCGACGTGTTCCCACCCATATGGAGCCGTCGGCTGCGATGTCGATATCGCGAACGTTGTTGTCAGCCAGCCCATCATTTGTGGTGAACGGTGTCCACGTTTTGCCATCGAAACTTGTAAGCCCGCACCCGGAACCAATCCATACAGTACCCGTGTTGTCGATTTCAATATCGTTGACGGATTGACCGGGCACGCCGTTCGTACTCGCGCACGAGAATGGACCGCCGCTCGGAAGAAACGTTTCCCAGCCCTCGCCATCGAACACGCTCAAGCCAGCACTGAACCGATTTCCAAACCAAACCGCGCCCGTCGTCGGGTCAACTTCGATGTCCGAGGTAGCTGTCGAAATGAGGCCAGAGTTGGCAGTTGTAAAAGTTGTCCATAGGCCGTTATTCATCCGATGAACCCCCGCACCTCCGATTGAACTGCCAATCCAAATCGCATTGTCAAGATCGACCGCGATCGCCGAGTTCGAGAAGCTGGAAAGTGGGCTGTTGTCGGGCGTCAATAAAGTCCATGTCGCGCCGTCGAGTTTCTGAACACCGTTGTCGTGCGCGACCCATGCTTGAACTGAATCCTCTGTGGATCGAAAAGTGAGGTCCCTAATTTGATTCTTGGCCAGCCCCAAGGGTGGGTGCTGGGTGTATACGCCGGCATTCAACTCGAATATTCCTGCCTCAGTCGCGAACCATGTGATTCCATTCGAGTCTACCTCCACACCAAGTGCGTTGCTCGGCGCACCGTTGGTACTAATCGTCGTGATGACGCCGTTGTCAAACTGCTGAATGCCATTGCGTGACACGATCCAGGTGAACCCTGAGGGATCGGCGGCGACGTCTTCAGTTCTAAAAACGATGTCGCTGTTGAACTGTGTGTAGGTAGCCCAATCCAGCCCATCGAATACGGTCGCGCCCACGAGCACGCAGCCACCATCATCGACGTTGTCAAACCAGAGGTCACCGGTAACGTTATTTTGTTCCAGAACGCGGACGAACCCGGAGATAATACCGAGTTCGGCGGGAGGGTTGATCGGTCCGCACAGACTCGGTGGTGTTCCCGTGTTGGCAGAGTTGAAATTTGTCCAGACCGCACCGTCGAAACGGTCGACCCCACCGGCAAAATGTCCGAACCACTTGGCTCCATCACTGTCGATCTCAATCGAATGGACTTGGATGTCCTGCATCGGACTGTTGAATGGTGCATACTGCGTCCAGTTCGTGCCATCAAAGTGGAATGCACCATCAAAGAATGTACCCAACCACGCACCACCGGCGGGTTCAGCCGCGACGGCCAGAACCTCATTGTCAATCAGGGGGCTGTTGTCTGATGTGATCGGGATCCAAGGTGTACTCGGGTTGCTACCGGAAGGTCGATAGGCGGCGCCGCGAGGGGTGGCTACCCAGACGTCCCCATTCGCGCCAACCGAAATGTTCGTGATAACGTTGCTCGGTAGGCAGTGGACGCTCTGCGTGTAATTGAAAACGTTTCCCGTCAGCGTATCAAGCTCGACGACTCCACCCGCCGCCGATCCAAACCAGATTGACGTACCGTGGGCTTCGACGCCAGTGAGTACGTTGCTATTGACATGATTGGACCACGTCAGCCCGCTTGGTGCAGCGGCGAGACCGACGATCGGATACACCAGAATCGACTGCGCAATCGTCGCAATGAAGACCGCACGCAAACAAGCATTGTTTGAGTATCTTAATCTGTTGGTACGAATCATCATGCGTTCCTTTTGGGATGCTGCTTTTATTAAGAACACATGGGGCCCTGTGTGGTTCACCGTTGGCGGTGGGACCCCATGTGAAGAGGATGGCGTAGTTGCTAGTTCATGCGGTGGTGTTTTTCATGCATGGTTTTCCAATTCCGCGACGGTGATTGATCTCTTGCGAGGCGAAGTCCGATGTTCTTCGGAACTCTCAGCGAAAGCGGCGCCGACGTGCGAGAAATGCTGCTGACCCAAGGGCCATAAGCGAGACCGTCGCCGGTTCCGGAACCACTGAAATCTGAAAAGCGAGCCCGGACGTATTGGGGCCGGGTGACGGAGTCAGGCCGCTGTAACTCCCGCTAAAACCCTGGAAATTGTAGATATCTGGGTCGGTTGAACCGACTGAAACTGGCCCGGTCAATGGCATGGCGATGTGGAAGCTATTGGCGACCCTCAGCCCGATCCACAGGTTCGCATTGTCTGGGATGAGAATGTTTTGGCTGGCGATGCCTGATACGCTAAACGTCGTCAAAGTACCGTCAACCGGAACAGTGAGATCGGTGAGGGTCTGCTTGAAGACCAACGGATCAACACCATTTAGGCTGAAGAAATCTGGATCATTCGGATCCGGATCTTCGTCTTCATCATCAACATCGGCGAATAGAAACACGGTAGCATCTGTGACCTGATCGACCACTTCAGTAGAAGTCGGATCGAAGACCAACGAGAACTTGATCTCAGACAAGACACCACCGTTCTGAATCGAGACATCGTCGAGCCACGGTTCAAATCGGCTGGATCCCCGAACGTCGCCGCCTGTTCCGTTTAGCGTGTCGTAAATGACCGAGCCCAACGCGCTCGGCACGAGCACAAGTGTCACGAGGGCGACACCTGCTACTTTGAATTGCTTCATTTTCCTTCCTCCTTGGGTGAGAGAGATACCAACTATAGAGGTCTAGATTAAGACTTGTCGCACAAGTCCTCGAATAAGGCGTGAAATGCGACCCAGATAGGACAAGAAAAACAAAAAATAATTCGAGCGGCTCGTCTTCAACTTGTCGGAGGGCAGAATTGTTTACGTCCGATATTCAGGAACCCAAATACGCTTGGGAAACAGATGCGAGGGAAGTACAATGGTACGTCCGGGCAACAATCTTTTCTTTCGCGCGATAGGTGCAAGCGCATGTGGAAATCACGCCAATGAAGCAGAGTCACCTCAGAATCGCAAGATCTGTTGAATACGAATCGAAGGCAGAGGCGCATAGTCACCGACGACTCAACTCAGTTGAATTGGGTGAAGTTTACGAAGACCTCCGCCGCCTCGCTCGTTTCTTCATGCACCACGAGCACAGTCCCGACATGCTTCAGACGACGGCACTCGTCCACGAAGCATACTTGAAGCTTTTCAAAGACGGCGATTCGACTGAAGTTGAGTTGCGCCGCTTTTTCTTGGCGGCTGCTCGCGCCATGCGGGCCGTCTTGATTGACCACGCACGACGACGGCGGGCACTCAAGCGAAACAATGGAGGTCGTAAGGTTCCGCTGGACGCGGTGGTTAACGCGTACGAAGATCGAGTAGCCGACCTAATGGCTTTGGAGGAGGCACTGGAACGGTTATCGGAGATTGATCCGGAACTGACGAAGCTCGTCGAACTTCGTTTCTATGCGGGCCTGGGCGAAACCGAGACCGCTCAAATTCTGGGAGTTTCGGTGCGTAGTGTGCGCCGTGCTTGGCGTGTTGCAAAAATGTGGCTGCGGAAAGAACTGAGTCATGACTAAGGCAACGAATGGCGAATGGAAAGAGACTCGACTCATCGTTGAACAGGCGCTCGAATTGCCTGAGCAGCAACGTTCGGCGTTTATTCATCAAGCGTGTAGTAATCGCGAGCATTTAGCCGAATCGGTTGCATCACTTCTCGAGTGCGATCGTACCAATGACACGTTTCTGGAATGTCCAAACGAAATCAATGAGTTCGGTCATCGGAAGCTCGACAAAATTGACGAACAACTGATCGGGCAAACCTTAGGCAACTTCCGCGTAACCGATTTGATTGGCTATGGTGGGATGGGCGTCGTTTACAAAGCGGTTCGCTGTGATGATCTGTACCAGCAGCAAGTCGCCATCAAACTCGTGCGGTATGATATCGACTCGGAAGAGGCGCGGGAGCGATTCGCCCTCGAACGTGAAACACTCGCAAAACTAGAACACCCATACATCTGCAGACTTCTCGACGGTGGTGCGACTGAATCGGGCACGCCATATGTTGTGATCGAGTATGTCGAAGGCGAGTCCGTTGATACATATTGTGATCAAAACCGGCTCACGATTCATCAACGCCTGAAGCTGTTTGAACAAATATGCTCGGCCGTGCAGTTCGCGCATCAAAACTTCATCATCCATCGCGATCTCAAACCGCGGAATATTCTCGTCACTGCAAGCGGAACGCCAAAACTCTTGGACTTCGGAATGTGTCGACTGTTTGAAGATGGAATCCTGGCCATCGAAGGTCATCGGCGATCAAGCGGGATGACCGTTCGCTACGCCTGTCCCGAATTGATACAGGGTAAGCGCGCGACGACTGCGAGCGATGTGTTCTCACTTGGCGTCATCCTCTACGAACTATTATCAGGATGCTCACCCTTCAATATCAAGAATGCGTCCAGCTTTGCGATCGCGCGAGCGGTGTGCGACGACTCACATAAGCTGCTCAGCGAATTGGCGCAAGACTTCGTGGTGAAGACTGGCACGCTGGCACCTCATGCCCAATCATCCTTGCACGTTGTCGCTGCGAATCGCGATTGTACACTATCACGTTTGCGTCGCGCCTTGCGCGGTGATCTCGATTGCATCGTCGCCAAGGCCCTCAACAAAGATCCCAATGAGAGGTATGCTTCAGTTGAGCAACTGGTCGAGGATCTGCGGAGACTCAAGAATGGCCACCCCGTTACCGCGGGACCAGCGACGATGGGCTACCGTTCCGGAAAGTTCATTCGCCGCAATCGTTGGCCCGTCGCCGCCGCAACTTGTTTTGCCGTCCTGCTCATTGTCGTGGCGACTGTCTCCAGCGTTGGGCTAAGACGTGTGAGCGCTGCCAAGGATCGTGCAGACGAACAGGCCCGAAGAGCCGGAATTGTGAGTAGGTTTTTGCAGGAAACGTTCGCGGCTATGGATCCCGATGCAACGTCGCCCAACGAGTTGTCCGCGCGTCAACTCGTTGATGACGCAGCCCATCGTTTGGAAGAACTGGAAGAGGACGATGCCCTTCGAGCGGAGATCGGGCGCACCATCGGCGTCGCCTATTTTCGGTTGGGGGCCATCTCGAAAGCGGAAGCACAGTTGCAAAAAGCCTCTCGAAGGCTGGCGCGTGATCCGAACGGTGATGCGCGTGAGGCGACCAAGATAAATGTGACTCTCGCCAGCTACTATCGCGCCAACGGGAAGATTGCGCATAGTGAAAACCTGCTTGTTCAAACGCTACCCATCGCAAGTGAACAATTCGGAGAAAACGCTCCCATCATCGCAAACATTATGCACAGCCTCGGTGCGGCGCGACTGTCTCTATCGCGCTATGGGCAGGCAAAGCAGGACGTTCATGCTGCTTTGAATATTCTAAAGCAGCAGCCAATGCCCGATTCGCGAGCCATTGGTCGTGCCCAAAGTACACTCGCGCTCATCTACCGCAGATTGGGTGGCAACGACGAGGCCGAGACTCTATTGCGTGAATCCATTTCGAATTTTCGGAAACGGCCCGGAGAGGGGCGTTCTGATTTGGCGATTTCCTTGAGCAATCTGGGGAACCTGCTTCGCACGCGGGGGCGTCTTCAGGAAGCACAAGCCGCTTTGGAAGAAGCGATATCAATTCAGCGTATTCTGTACCAGGGCGATCACATCGACTTGGCTACGGCGTTGAACAACCTGTCGCTGGTACTCTTGACTCAGTATCGTCTCACCGAGGCGGAACCGATATTGCGCGAATCATTGGAAATGACACGCGCTGTTCTTGGGTCAGACAGCCCACAGCTTGCGATCGGAATGTCCAACTTGTCCATGTTGCTTAGAATGCAAAGTCGGTACGCCGATGCCGAACCCATCTTGCGCGAGGCCATAGCAATTCGCCAAGGGCTGTTTGATAGCGTCGACACAGAGCTTGCCCGAATGTTCGGTGATCTCGGACACTTGATGATTCTTCTTGAGCGAGAGGAAGAGGCGGTCGAACCGATTGATCAGGCCATGGCGATCAACAGAATTATTTCAGGAGCCGAAAGCCTGGAAGTCGCGAAGACGCAGAGTTTGAAGGCTCAGCTTGCGCATGTGCAGGCTAGGTACAAAGAATCCAGTGTGATGCAAAGTGAAGTGGTCCAGGCATTCGAGTCAGCCGGCGAAGGGAATCATGTTTATGTTGGAAATGTGCAGTATCTCTTAGCAGACTCGTATTTCATGATGCGTGAGTTCGATTTGGCGCGGGTCGCACTGGAGAAGTCACTGTTCATATTGTCACTTTCGCTTCCCGACGAACACGTCGACCTCGCCCGCACTCGCAGTTTACTTGGTGCAACGCATTTCGAACTGGGAAATCCAGACAAGGCGATGGAACTCTTGCGATGCAGTTTGAAATCGCAGTGTTCATCCATACCCGAGTCCAGCGACCATGCAGCGACGGAGCAACGTCTTGCGAAAGTTCTAATGACGGTCGGAAAACTTGAAGAAGCACGAGACCTTGTCAACTCTTCAGTGAATAGAATACGGAGGTTGGAAGGGGAAGATAATGACCTCACTCGGCAGGGATTGAAATTGGCCAACGATTTGTACCAACGAATGCAAGATGAGCACTAGTGCTGCGCCACGGCTGATTTGATGACCGAGGCGAGAACCCTGTGCGACCGCAGTGTGAGCAGTGCTTATCAACGTGTCGCCCACAGCGCAACACTGCTTACGGTTTCGTTAGCCTCACTTAACACCATTCTGCTGCGTTGGCGTGGACGATGTTTCGCTCGGCACGAGAGGGCTTAATGGCACAATGGGGGCCGGACGACGTTCCCGATGGGGGGACTCGCTTCCATCTATAATATTTTTCAGAACCTCACGCAGACGGTTGGTCTCCTCGGCAGTCCCATGCGCTTCGTGAAAAGCGATGAGCCGTCGGAGTGCGCGGGTCTTTCTCCTTGAACGAAATTGTCGCGAGTCATTGAGCGTATTATACCCGTGCGTGAGCAACGTTTTTGCCTCCGTATACTCACCGACAACTGTCAAGGCTTCGCCGAGAATCGTTTCCGCGTACGCGACACGCACGTGTTCGGCGGGTAAGGACAAGGAAGAACGCAATATCTGCAGCCCCTTGCGTGCCAGCACTACTGCTTCAGACGCACGGTTTGTCGCAGTGAGTACCTCCGACAAAGTAAGCGTGGTCTTTGCACGAAGACTGTCCGACACTGCGACGTTCTCGCTGGCCAGTCGCCGAACGTCTCGTAAAATGGCTTCCGCTTCGTCGAAGCGCCCATCGAGATAAAGCAGCCACCCGTAATTGGTGCGCACCCCCAGGACGCGCGGGTCCCCACCGTCTAGGCGTGGATTGAGAATTCCCAAGGACTTCTCGAACATTGCCTCTGCTTCCACGTGGTTCCTCGACTCGATCAATACGTTTGCAAAGATATCGTAGCCGACACCCACCTTCACGTGGTTTTCACCAAAGCAACTGCGCGAGATATCGAGGAACTCACGACAGACTTTCATTGCGGATTCCAGCTCGCCGCGTTCTCTAAGTAGAATCGAATATCCGCGGAGGAGCCATGCGAGCTTGGCGCTTCGCGGACCAGTGTGGATCTTGGCCAACTCAATCGCTCCCTCGATGACCGATTTACCCTTGTCGGGCTTGCCCAGCCTGTACAGGCTGACAGCGTGACGATACTGCATTGTGAACGCGGTTGGGTGCCCTTCACCCAACACTCGCCGAGCGTTTGTCAACGCATTTCGATATCGTCGCTCTGCTTCTGGATACGCCCCGAGTTCCTCAAGGAGCGTCCCATAGTTGAACGACACCTTGGTGACTTCCAGATGGTTCGGGTGAAGCGCGCGCTTGTGCGCTTCGATGGATTTCTCGTAGAATTCTTTTGCTTCGCGAATTCTTCCCTGCATCTGACGGGTGAGCGCCCGCTCATTTAGACAAAGCCCAAGTGCGTGGTCGTCGGCTTTTGCTCGTTCGTAGACTGCGATTGCCTCGGACAGATACCGCTCGGCTTTTGCCAAGTCTTTCGATTCACGCTCAAGCACGGCGAGGCTAAACAGGACAGAGCCGAGCTGATCTTCGTAGTCAGGCGATGAGTCGCGCAATAAGGTGAGGGCTTGATTGTAGCATTCGCGCGCCCGATCGGTGTCCGATTGCCCGCGATAAAATCGACCCTCGAGGACCAGAATTCTCGCCATCTGACTCGTGTTCGCCGATGAACGCGATTCAAAATGGCCGCGGAGCTCAGCTAAAAGCCTAGCGGCATCTTCGAGCTCGTTGGTATCCAGAAACAAAGCCACAAGTTCACATGTACAATAAATCGTGTCCTCATGTTGTATACCATGCACACGTTTCAGGATGGACCGCGCGGTGGTTAGTTGATGCTTTGCCCCTTCATAGTCGCCAAAACGTCGGTGGATTCGCCCAAGCACGCACCGGATGGCCGCCTCGGCGCTTTCGTTATCTACTGACTCGAGTTGCTCGTTGGCGTATCCAACGACCTGTTCGAGCGTTGTGTCGTTCCCGTCGGCGTATCGATTCTTCGGAGCCAGCATGTTACCGAGGAAGTTAAGCACCAGAGCGGTTCTTTCATGCGCCCGCACCGCAGTGTCGCGCTCTCGCTGTGCGTTTCTGAGCCCTAGGGACATGCCTACAACGCCTGCCATCAACAGACCCACAAACACCACCAGGCCCGCGACCGACTTTCGGTGCCGTTTGACGAACTTGGAAAACCGATAGCCTCTTGAATCCCGTTTCGCACGCACAGGCATGCCGTCCAGAAAGCTCCGCACGTCGTCGGCGAACTGTTCGACCGACGCATACCGGCGATCCGCAGATTTCTGAATTGCCATTTCGATAATGGTGGCCAAGTCGCTAGGAATAGACTCAAAGGGTGGAGCGTGAAGTTTCTTGGTAGGGAGCGTCTCGGGATCCTTCTCGCCATTTAGCAAGACGGAATAAGCTGTGACCCGGTGCTGCTGCTGTCGCAACGCGGCTTGAGGTGGTGTCGGATCATCTTCACAAATCGCTCGAGCCAGATCGAAAGGAGAACCCGACGCTTCTGAGAACGGTCTTGTACCCGTGATCAACTCGAAAAGAATCAGCCCAAGTGAGAATAGGTCACTTGCCGTCGAGATGGCCTCGCCACGAATGATCTCCGGGCTCGCGTAAGGAAGAGTATAGGGCAGTGTTGACGGGTCAAGTGTCGCAAGGATGTCGAGGTCCGGTGTTGGTTCAATGATTTTAACTCCCCCAAAGTCTAATAGTTTCGGCGTACCATCCGACGAGACCAGGATGTTGGAGGGTTTCAGATCGCGGTGAACGAGAAGCTGACTGTGCGCGTGTTGCACCGCATCGCAGACGCGGCAAAAGAGCATCAGGCGTTCGTCGCGTCCCGCATTCTGTTGGCTACAGTACTCAGTAATCGGGACGCCTTCTACATACTCCAGCACCAGATAGTGCTGGCCATCGTCCGCGATCCCTGCGTCATGAAACTCAGCGATGAAGGGATGGTGCAGGGACGCCAAGACTCGCTGCTCTTGCTTAAATCGTTCGATGGACAAAGCGGTCGCGGAGGCCCTTCTTAGAAGCTTGAGGGCGGCAATGCGCGGCTGACATTCAGAGTCTCGCTCAATGAGGTAGACATCGCTCACACCGCCAGACGCAATCCAGCGGACGATGCGGTAGTCCTTGAATTGCTGTCCGACTCGATGATCGGGGTCCGCCTCCGCGAGAAGGCTAGGGATGTTGCACACGGCTGGGCCGTCCACGATCGATTTGGACTTGCCGTGCTCAAGAAGCAATTCGACCTCGCGCCGAATCTCCGCGTCCCCGAGACAGGCCTCAGCCAAGTAGTCACCTCGCGCGTTCTCGTTGAGCCGCTCCGCTTCGAAGTGGATAGTCTTTACGCGGCTCCATCGTTGCGAGCCGGTGTTTTCGGAATTCCCGTGCATCGGTCAACCTTCTTTGAGATATCGATTGAGCCAACTCCTTGCTGCCCCCCAATCGCGGCGGACAGTTATCTCGGACACGCCCAGAACCTCGGCCACTTCGCCGGAGTTGAGGCCACCGAAGAATCGCAGTTCCACGACCCGACTCGCACGCGGATCGAATCTGGCAAGTTCATCCAGCGCATGATCCAACTGTAAGAACACGGCTCCGTGATTTGCGGCGACCGCGCTCGACTCGTCCAAGGGCTGCGGCTTACATCCCTTTCCTCGTTTCAACGTGTCACGGTGTTTGGCATGGCCGACGAGGATCTGACGCATTGTTCGCGCGGCCACACCGATGAAGTGAGCCCGATCTTGCCACTCGAAACTCACGGAGCGCGACAACCGCAGATAGGCCTCATGGACCAACGCCGTGGGCTGAAGTGTGTGATCCGAACGTTCGCGCCTGAGATACCGCCGCGCCAGCTCGCGTAGCGTGCAGTAAGCCGAAGCGACCAGGCGCTCCGCTTCCTGCGAAGAATGCGCAATTGGGTCCGGCAAAGCCGCCGGATGACTGGAATCAGTTGTCTCAATCACACAAAATCTCCAACCTCAAAAAAATATGATCGCTTTCGCGCTTAAAAACTCCATTACATGGGGATGGCTTCTCAGAGTTGGCATCTAGCCAATGCCGTGGGACTGCCTCCGAGATGCTCTCAGTGTATCAAAACGAGGGCATGCAGTGATAGGGCGTACTTGCTTGAGGTTTTTCTTCATGACTCCGAAGCGTGTTCTTCCAGGGCCGTCAGGATATCCGCGCCGAGTTGACGGCCACTTGCTCATCAGCGTTCTTAAAGACGCTTATCGGACGGACCTAAACGCTGACCATTGGTATTGCGCCAGCCACTCGCCAAATGACGCGAGGTCGAGCAGCGGATCTGTGCAGGAATAGTTGTGTCGGCGAGGCAAGTCTCGCACAGTTTTTTGAAAGCGGAGAACCATTCAAATGCCCACGAGATTCCCGTGTAAAGTCTTGGTTGCGATCTCCTGTATCTCTATGCTCGCAATCGAGGCAACCGCGTTCGAAGAAGTTCAGATCGCCGAGATTTTCTCGAATGCGTGCGGAACACAGCAGTTCATCGAACTGGATGTACCGGACAAGCACGGAGGCCTTGATGGTCGAGAGATAAGAATATTCGATCGCGATGGAAACCTGACCCGCACGTTGACGGTGACATCCGATGTCTTTGATGAATCCCGCCTCTTGATCGCGACCCCCGAGCTGCTTGCCGCGAGCGGGGTGGCCGCCGAAGTATCCGTTGCGACATTGAACGCTGGCGACATCGACATCGGAGGCGGCGCCATCTGGTTCGGGTGCTGCGGTGACGAGCAGGATGTCGACGTCATTCTATACGGAAACTACGCAGGTCCCTTCCCACCGCCCGGCACCGGTACGGTCACTGGCGGCTCGTTTGAACCACTGCCTACGGATGGTCGGTCTATTGTTCGACTCATGCCTGGGTTCGAATTCGGCGACGCGATTCCGACTCCGACAAACAACGACGCCCAACAAGGCACTCTGCCGAAACCAGGCGACATAAACGCCGACTCTGTTGTCGAATCAATCGATGCTGACATCATGGTCCAGGTGCTGTTGGGCAACGACACAGGTGCTGCGCACTTGGCGCGTGCTGATTTGGACTGTGACGGCAGCGAGAACGGCCTCGACATCCAACTGATGACTGATGCCTTAACCCCAGCGTCAAATGTTCTCCCTGAATGTTCTGGCATCATCGAGCCATATGTATCCATCACCTACGACTCACTCGAAACATTCGTACCCTTCACGGGACCACAGCCGCAGGAAAGCTTTCTCACGTGGGCGGTGACAGCACTCGACATACCAAACGTCGTCGTCGCCCACGCCAAGGGACAGCTATGGGCATCAGTCGACGATGGCTGCACCTGGTTCTCAATCGGATTGACGGACCAATCAGGCGGGTTGTATCGCATCGAAGCAGGGCCATTGGGTTACGCGTATGCTTGGCTCGACAATCAAACGGGTAGCGGCCCCGAGGCCGGCATATACCAGATCCACAACTTCCCACCTGGCAGCACGAACTTCGAAGTGACGTTTGTCCCCGCACCTGTCAATCAAATGAACGGGTTCGGTGTCGATCCTTTTAACCCCCACCATATCCGGACAGGAAACAACAACGGTGAGCTTCGCGATTCCATGAATAGTGGTTTCTCGTGGAATCGCATCGGCGTTCCGGCATCGACGGCGACCGTGCTGACCTATGTTTTCGAATTCGATCCGAATGATCTGGACCATGTTATCTATGGTCGCCACAGTGAAGGCGCATATGTCACGACCAATGGTGGCGAATCGTGGACCCAATCGGACGGCCTGCGGTCAATCCCAACGCGCGGAAACAATTTCTTCAGCGCGACAATATCACCATTGGATGGCAACATGGTCTATGGGATGGGCATCGATCTAGGAGAAACAGGACTGCCCGGTGACCCACCAGCGCCCCCATCACGGGGAAAACATATTTACGCATCGACTGATGGTGGCTTGACGTTTTCGCCAGTGCTAAGCCAAGGCACAGGGGGCGGTGAACCGGGCGAAGGTGTATTCATGCAGAATCAACCGGTGATGAAATCGGACTGGCGTAACCCAACGAAATTCCACTACCTGTTTGGCGTGTCCTGCGCATTTGGTGGCACAAGGTTCTACAGCTACGACCTGAATACCGGAATCATAGAGACAGCGATCAGGGATGAGGCCAATGGTTGCATTCCCAATCCGCACCAATTCGAGTGGTCACGTACGAACCCGGATGCACTACTAATGGGATTCGGATTCACCAATTGATTAGACCTGTTCTCGTGAAGCTTCGGAAAAATATGCTTCCATTCGTACATCTTGAATCATGAGAATACCCCAAAACGAGGAGGAACAAGTATGAAGAAGAACTTTCAAACAATGGCGCTTGCCGTAATGGTCTGCGGGACGACGGCGCTTGCCGGAATACCGATGCCAGCCTACGACAGCATTGGCGAGTCGAACGAGGCCCTGGGTTTCTCAACAGAAGTTCTCAATAACCAATGGGCATACGATGATCTCAATGTGGCAAGCGGTGGCGTGCTCGCAGGTTTCTCGTTTGCGTACGGCACCGAAGCATTCCAAGGATTCGCGGAAGGCGATGGCGAAATCGCTCTATACCTCGACGATGGCGCGACATCGCCAGGATCGCTTGACACGAATGAGGACACACTTCTTGTCTCGGAGTCGTTCCAAGGAATGTCATCCTCAGCGGGGCCATTTGGAGCGATTGCCTTCCAGCGACAAAACGTCATGTACCCTGTTCCGAGCGTAGTGATTCCAAATGGCGCAACGATTTGGGCGGGCATGACTTTTACGAGCACGTTCGGCGGGAATTTGCACGGCGTGCATTTCGCGCCAGTATCGATTGGGTCGTCAGATCAATTCAGCTATAGCGACACGAACCCTCCATTCGACCTTGCCAGCTTTTATCCAGATGAAACGGCACCGGGAATCGGCTGGGAATTGTACGTCGTTCCTGAGCCTACTTCGCTCGCACTCTTGGCTATTGGATCCGCAGGATTGCTGCGACGACGACGGCTCTTATAGCAAACAACGACCAAAGAGGATTAATTAAATGGTATCCTTGGAGTATAGTGTCATGCGAAAGCCGTTTCTCGGTTGTATCTTGATCTGCCTGCTAGCGACGCCTCCTTCAACTCAGGCAATCACGCTGTTTCTTGATACGGGCGATCAGCAATCCGGCGTTCAAACCGGACCGCTCACCGGGACCAATCCCTCGGTATTCGCCGAGCCGGGAGAAACAACGGTATTTCATCTTTGGGCACTACCGGACCAGGATGCCAACAGAGTCGTCGTTTCGACAGGCTTCCACATTGTCGCGTCCGGACCCGGGGCAGCCAATATTTCAGCATTGCAATTCGATTTTGATAACCCGGCGTTGGTAGGTGGTTTTCGCTGGTCTGGAGTCGCTCTGAAATCAGGACTTAACGTCGATGGGAAACTTGTTTCCGATCAACGAGCGGTCTTCATTCCTCTGCACACACCCCACACTGTGGGCGGCTTAGGTTCAGCAACCGCCTCCAACGATCCGGGTTTTGATTCAAACAGCGGAGCGATTCATCTGGGGCACCTCGTTCTCGCAATCGCGCCAGGCACATCCCTGGGTTCAACCGAAATACGCCTTGTCGTGTCACCGCTCCTAATTACGAATGTGGTGGCCACCGGGTCAGCAACGTCCGAGCCAATCTTCTTCGGTTATGACGGTACGGTAGCAGAACCTGCGGACGGTGACGGTGCGACTGAAGGTGCGAGTAGCAACATCGCCGATGCGACCGTTGTGGTTCGCCGCTTAGGTGATGCTGACGAAGATGGTGATGTGGATCTCATTGATTACGGCGCACTTGCCGATTGTTTGAATGGGCCAGGAATGCTCCCGCTAGAACCGGAAAGTTGCTTGGCTCCGTTCGATGCAGATCAGGACAGCGACGTTGATCTTGACGATTTCGCCGCATTCCTTCTAGCGTTTCAGTAACGCTTGTCGCATGAGTTTCGAGAACATGGCTGCGATCAATGCACGCATCATGTATCGCCGAATTCATTCAGGGTTGCCAGCCCGATCCAAAATAATCGCATTAGATACGACAACGCGGGTTAGTCTGGTTTTGGGATACATTTTCGGCATTGTCTGAGGATGATTCCATGCAGGTGTAGCTGCTGAATTCTCTTTTTTCGGTGGGAATGGTGTGCTTTGGCGTTTCGGTGTTGTGTTCGGTTGATGGCGGCTGCGACGTGTTGAAACAGTTCACATCGAGCACGGCGCGTGAGGCTGCTCGCTAGAATCGATGCGTTGGCTGCGCGTCGTTGTTGCAGCGTCAGGTGTTTTTTTCTCTGCGGTATCCGCACTGTTGGTTAAAAGTGAGATTTCTCGTACCAACCGTAATTGCGTTGTTGCGAGGAACAGGTGGCTGATGGTCGTCAGCACCAAGTGGCGTCGCACGGCGATGTAGCGACGGCATTCAAAGTGATCGAGTCCCATCTCGCTTTTTTCATCTTGGAAGGCGCGTTCGATCTGCCAGCGTGAGAACGCGACATGGAGCATGCGCGTGAGCGGCGTGTTGGCTGGTGCGTTGCAGACGAAGTATTTTGATTCGTCCGTTAGCGGGTTTTTAGCAACGATGAGCCAAACAGGTGATGATGGCAAACCGAAGCCGTGACCAGCGCCATCTACCCGCACGTTGATCTGAAACCGCGCAGCTTTGGCACGCCAAACGATCGGACCTTTGCGACCGTTTTTGATGTGGAAATCCTGCCACGGCTGATCCCGCATCGGATATGAATAGGCGCAGAGTCGATCCACGCGATTGGGTTTCCCTGACTGTTTTGCCAGTCGCGGAAACCGTCGCGGTCGCCCGCCTTGGGAATAACGCGTGTGTTCTTTTTGCAGCACCGTGGGGGGGACCAGCCAGCCATGAAAGTCCACCGGAACTTCGGCGACATAGGTTTGTCCCTGACGCTGCAGCGTCTCCAGAAAGGGAATGACGCGACCGTAGCCTTCGTCGAACGTCAGCCTGCGGGCTATGAAGCAGCGACCCATCGCGTAAGTGTCTGAAGAGAAAAAGTTTACGGACGACACTCTGTGTCATAAGCCATTGCAGACTCAATACCCGCTGGTTTCGGAGTCCGTGCCGAGTCGCAACAGTATGGAGACTGACGCAGAAATGACGCAAGGTCCGGTCATACGCAGTCGGTATTTCTCCAATCGTTTCAGTACTCGAACCCGACATCGAGTTCGTGGGGAGGTCATTTGGAAGATTGCCCCTGAGTGAAGTTTTCTTGACTGAGAATCAGAAGATGGCTGTTTCAAATCCTGTCGCCCTGATCCAACTCGAATCGATCCGCAGTGTCAGTACTTGATAGCCTTGGACTAAACTGAATGACGATATGTTATCGAAAGCGTGACTTGCTTGTAAGGACCTGAATTCGTGGCTAGCCGAAATCGAACACCAAGTGTTGTTCGTCAATAGTGGCGTGCAAGTAGCCATTTGCCCGGAGAGCACCCAATACTCCGCCACGATTCAACCGGCATCCTCCAAGTCGCACCACATTCAAGATCCTACCTCGTCAGTTGTGGAGGAGGAGTGCAAGCGCCCTTCAAGACGCGGATAGCGGGTTTGCTGTATGCGTCTGTTCGTTGCCGATCAAGCCGTAGTCGCCGAAATCCAATTCGTATTCGTCTTCGTCTTGCGGGCATGGCACAACAGCACCATGTTAGACGCTAATGAGTTCGAACAATTGGCCTCACTGTTTGAAGATGCGCGTACGTTGGACCCCAAATCTCGCGCAGCTTACCTCGATTACGCTTATGGCGAGAATCCGGAGCTGCGTGAAAAAGTGGTTGCGCTACTTCACTTCTCCGAAAGCGACCGACTCTAAAGCTTTGTGCTGAAATACTTTATAGCGACCAACGCCCAATCGCAGCGTTCTCCGTCGTCAAGGATTCGGAATTAAACCGACCGATCTTTCATGATTCTTCGTGATCTAGTTGGACGGGTAGCCCGCCACGGTGGCGCGGCCGAATTCGAGAGGTCAAGGCGTATTTATTCAGTCGGCGATCCGTGAGTCTTGTTCGCACCGACGGTTCTGAATGACTTGAGTTCGTGCAAACGATCCGCATCGAGAAGAAAACGAAGGCCCAAGGAGCATTCGACCATGACGACTAGGATTCAAACCAATACGCGCAGGCTCTTGCTGGTGATAAGCATTGTCGTGATTCACGCAACGCGCGCCGAAGCAGTGAGCTTTACCCAGAAGAAATCAGTTACTGGTGGTGCGGCAGGCCAGGTTGCATGGGGCGATTACGATAACGATGGCGATCTCGATTTGTTGACCGTCGGGTTTAGCTCATTCGGTGGCACAACAAGCGGCATCGCCAAAATATACGAGTATGACAACGGCGCATTCACCGAAGATACCGCAGCCGGCGCGGGATTGGATGGCGTTGTGATGGCAGACGCGGATTGGGGTGACTACGACAACGACGGCGATCTCGATCTCTTCGTTTCGGGCCAGAGTAATACCGGCACTTCATTCGCCAGAATCTACCAGAACAACAGCGGTACGTTCAGCGTCAAAAAGAGCTACTCAAGCTTCTCCAGCGCAAGCGGTGAATGGGGCGACAGTGACAATGACGGCGATCTCGATCTGCTCATGGCAGGCGATTACTTGGTGTGGCCTGGTGGCGGAAGATTTCTTCAAGTCTATGAGTATGACGGCTCGAGATTCAAGCAGGGCTCTTCGTTTGGGGCAACCCACAATGGCAGCGTCGAATGGGGCGACATTGACAATGATGGGGATCTCGATGCTCTAGCCACCGGTTCCCCTGCATATCCGAGTGCGATCGCGAGTATTTACCAAAACACCGACGCAAATTTCACGTTGAGTGAATCGATGACGGGCCTTGAATATGGCGACGCATCATTTGGTGACTACGATGGCGATGGCGATCTTGACGTAGCATTAATGGGCAGTCGAAATCCCAGCGGGGGAGGCCTGGATCTCAACACCAAACTATACGAAAACACTGGCATCGGTCTTTCCGAGACAACGGTCTTGACCGGTGTTGAATCGGGGCAACTCGCCTGGGGCGATTATGACAACGATGGGGATCTCGACCTATTGGTCGCAGGCACGACCACTGGATCATCGAATGGAACGCTGACGCGAGTCTACCGCAACGATGGCGGCGGAACATTCACCGTCGATAGCAATGCCTCCAACGATATTGTCAATGTCTACGAAGCCAGTGTTGCCTGGGGCGATTACGACAGAGATGGTGATCTCGATATCGCGATCAGCGGGTATTCCAGTCAGACCCCCATCACGCGAATCTACGAGAGCGACGCGGCCAATACGGGATCAGCCAACACTCCACCCCAACCACCCATGAATCTGCAATCAACACTGCTTGGTACTTCCGTAAGATTTTCATGGTCGTCAGGAAGTGATGCCGAAACTGACGCCAGCGCGCTCACCTATAACCTGCGTGTGGGAACATACGCAGGAGGGGGCGACGTCGTCGGTTCCATGACAATTAGCGGACAGCCGACTCGACTTGTGGATGAGTATGGCAACACAAATCACAATCGAAGTTGGACCATCCACAATCTCACGGGTGGACCCTACTACTGGAGCGTTCAATCGATTGACACAGGTTTCGCGTCTTCCGCCTTCGTCTCTGCCGGCCCCGTGGATGTCATTCCGCCCGACAACGACGACTGCGAAAACGCGATTGACGTCGTCAATGGGACTTACGAGTTTGACAATATAGCGGCTTCGACCGACGGACCAGACGAGCCGACTCAGTGTACGTTCGTCCAAGGCGGAGAGATTGGAGCTGACGTTTGGTTTCGATACACGCCATCTTGTGACGGGACTGTTCACGTCAGCCTGTGCGAGAGCAACTACGACACTGCGGTCGCGGTGTACTACATCTACGGTGCATGCCCCTTCATCCCGTCGGCTTCGTTTTGCAACGATGATTCATGTGGGACGCAATCGGAACTTGACGTTCCTGCGATTGCGGGTCAACCCTTCATGATTCGAGTCGGTGGATTCAATGGCGCCACCGGGCAGGGAACGCTGTCGATCAGCCAACCGAATGTATCCAACGATTCCTGCGAGAACGCGATAACGAGCAGCAGTGCGGTCCTCAGTACGACCAGCAACCTCGGTTGTGCAACAAACGATGGAAACTCGTCGTGCGATGGCACGAACAGCGCTGATGTATGGTACGCGTATACCGCACCTACAACAGGCACCTTGCGCATTCGGACATGCAATTCAAACGACTTCGGCGGTGATGACATGGGAACGGACACAATCCTAGCCGTGTTTTCGGATTGCCCGGGAGGCGGCGGAACTGAAATCGCGTGCAACGATGATTGGCCCTCAGGCAACTACATCAATTCCTGCCCGGGGTCTGATGTCGGAGCTACCCGCGACTCTGCCGTGGCCATGCCGATTACAATTGGCGAAACAGTTTACATTCGAGTGTCGCACTATTATTTCAGTACACCGGGTGAGATTTTCTTAACGGCGTTCGTTTCGCCGCCGAACGACGATTGCTTTGAGTCCCAGACTATCACGGACGGACAAACCTTGGGAACCACCGTGAACTCTACGAACAACGGAACCAGTTCCAGCGGACCTTCAGCGCTCAACACAGATGTGTGGTACCAATACACTGCGACTTGTACGGGACTTCTTCGCGCCAATACCTGCGGTTCGGAAGCCTTGGACTCGGTCGATACGGTATTGTCAACGCACGATGCCTGTCCGGAATTCGGAGATACTCATGAGACGGCAATCAATGATGATGTTGCAGAAGGAAACGATTCGAGCGTTTGTGGTGCGTCAGGAGCGGACTCCGCTCTTCTCCAGCCAGTAACGCTTGGGGAGACTGTAACTCTACGTGTAAGTCGCCACGGAACCTCTTCCTCCGGTGAATTTCTACTCAATCTCTCGTGCCATGCTGACTGTGACGATGACGTCGTGCCCGATGATGAAGAGCCCGACACTGACGGCGACACCGTCATTGACGACTGCGATGTTTGCCCAGGTGCCGACGACGCGGCTGATTCCGATGGCGATGGAACGCCGGATGGTTGCGACCTGTGTCCGGGACTCAACGACGTCAACGACGCGGACGCAGATGGTGTGCCCGACGGATGTGATACATGCGTCGGCTTCGATGATTTCCTCGACTGCAACAACAACGGTGTAGCCGACGATTGTGAGCTGCAAGTGGACCCGTCTGGTTTTGCTGCGCTGCTCAGTGACAACACCACCGGATTCGCGGATTCGAATTTCATCGGTGTGCCAGATGACACCTTTGTTGGCATCGGTGGTCAAACAGTGGAGTTTGATTTCTCAAACCTTCCGATAGTAGACGGCCCTGGTCCGGACTTTAGCGTTTACGAGGTTGACTTTGGCAACGCGGAATTCTCCAGTGTTGACATCCTCGTAAGCAGTGACGGCGTCAATTACCTCAGTCTTCGATTTTTCGCATCGCCCGCCGTCCCAATCGCCGGTGACACTGCACACGGTAGCGCTTCATTCGCACGCTCGTACGATTTGAGCATTGTCGGTTTGTCGACAGCGCGATACATCCGTATTGTCGGCGATGGAGACGGCCCAGCTGGAACAACTACCGGTTTCGATCTGGACGCGGTCGGAGCGATTCACTTAGCCGCCTCTGCCGATTGCAACGCGAACAACATCCCCGACACCTGCGACCCCGATGCCGACGGTGACGATGTGCCCGATATCTGCGATGTCTGCCCTGGATTCGACGACAAATTCGACAGCGATGGCGACGAAATCCCGAACGGTTGCGACACGTGTGCGGGTGGATGGGCGAGCGGTGATGCCGACGGAAATGGAATCGTCAATGTTGACGACTACGCCGAATATAACGCGTGTCTGCAGGGCCCCAATTTTGGAACAGGTGACGGCTGCGAGTGTTTCGATTTTGACATCGACGGCGACATCGACCTCCGTGACTACGCTGAGTTCCAAATGAAAATCAGCCAGTAATCGCGCCGATCCCAACAACAAACCTAATAAACTGGTCGTGCTCACTGTGAAACGCACCCCGCAGTGGGCACGACTTTTATTCAGCAGAATGCAACTTCCTAAACGTTTACTGTTACTAGAGCCAATCCCAAAACCGGGCAATTGGTGTTTGCGTATACTCTTGCATGATGATGAAACTCACTGAAGAGCAACCCGATTGGTTGGAGGAACGGATTCCGAATCATATGCCAAGCCCTCAGGGTGGTCGGCCTCTGGCGGACAAGCGGAAAGTGATCCAGGGTATTTTTTGGATGCTCGACAACGGCGCAAAATGGAAAGATCTGCCACGACGCTTTGGTTCAAGGAGCACGGTTCACCGTTGGTTCCAGACGTGGACTAACGATGGGGTCAGGTCAGTCATTGCCAGCCGAGCGATCGACCGGTTTGTTCTGCCAGTTCCAATCTGATTGATTGCCATGGTAAGTCCTTTCCTGTTTGCGACATAACAATTGACGCGGCTATCACCGATGCCTTCACCCCGTAAACAAGTGAGTTGCGCCAAAGGGGGCACGAAGTCTGTAACTTTATAGTGCCGCTCATAAATTCATCCATGACAGCAAATTACGTAAACAGGCCGCTCCAGATTTGGAGCGGCCTGTTCTTAATTCGCGTCTCGTGGCGTGAGTCTGTCGGCTCTTTTACTTCTTGCGACGGATTGCAGTCATCCCGCCCAATCCCAACAGTGCCAAGGTGGCTGGTTCCGGGACGGTCGTCACCTGTCCGGAGGCGACGTCACGAAATGCTCCACTTTCGCTACAGTCTGCGTTGGTGCATATTCCTTCCCAACTAAAACCAGTGCCCCCACTCCAGATGAATCCAGGCACGATGTCGATGGTGCCGCCCGTGTTTGTCATGGGTTCGGCGAACTGCAAGAACATCTGCGCGACATTGGTCATGTCTTGAGCCGATGCATCGGACAGCGTGCTCAGCAAATCCGCTCGGCCCGGACTTCGCGGATTGATGTCCCCGTAGGTATTACCGCTGCTGGTGGTGATGTCGAAACTGATGAATGAGTCGGTATCAGCATCGAAGACGAATGAACCTTCGGCAGTCGACCCATTGTTGAAGACGACGTCCGACAGCATCCAGGTAACATTCGCAGCCTGCACGACGTTGGATGACAAGACTCCGCACAAAACGATCCCGAGTGTTAGTGACTTGTGATTCTTCATTGCGTTGCTCCTTCTAGTAAGCGTAGATTGAATGCCCCGTTTGTTCGTCCCTCGACAACAGTGCCGAGGTGCCACCAAGCTCCTTGACCGGTTCTGGAGCGCGATTTGCAAAACGTGCTCCATAGATTTCCGCCCAGTCAAAAACTGATCCTTCGTTAAAGAGGGCGTATGAGTCGTAACCGTGCTTTTGCTTCCGTTGGTGTCTGGTTTCATGGTTCTGTCCGGCGAATGGGGTTCTGTCTCCCATTGGTTCCTTATGGCGTGTCATCGCATTGCATGTCTGCCGCCTTCACCCCGTAAACAAGCGAGCTGCCCTGGAAGGGTCATGAGTTTCAAAAATTTATGGTATCGATCGTAAGTTGTTAAAAGACAGTAAATTACGAAAGTGCCCCTGCCGCCGTGTTGTGGGTATAATGATGGTCATGTCAGACTCAGCACCTCAGAACGAACCTGACGCCACCGAATTGCTGGCGCGAATCTCTGGAGGAGATCGCGATGCGGTCGAGGATCTGCTCCCGCTGGTTTACGCTGAATTGCGGTCCAGGGCGGGCGCGTATTTTCGCGGACAGCCAAGCAATCACACCCTTCAACCGACGGCGCTGGTCCACGAAGCTTATTTAAAATTGGTGCGTAATCCGGGCGGCGGTTGGAACAGCCGAGCGCATTTTTGCGCGGTGGCAGCGGCTGCAATGCGACAGGTTCTGGTGAATCATGCCAAACGGCGTGCGCTGGCTCGCGAAGATCGGGCCAACCGTGGTGCTGCGGCGACGTCGATTGCAACGCCCTCATCGGATTCCACCATTGACGTGTTAGACCTTGATGAAGCATTGACACGTCTGGGCGCATTGGAGCCCGAACACGTGCGCCTGATTGAGGTTCGTTTTTTTGGGGGACTAACCGTTGAAGAAACGGCGGATGTCTTAGGCAAATCGGTTTCGACGATCAAGCGTGAATGGCGCCGGCTGCGCGCTTGGCTACGACGAGAGTTGACGGAAGGGGCATCGAGTGAAACGCGTCGAGCTACACAAAATGGCGTTGAACCTCTTCGACCAGGTCTGTGATCTCCCCAATGACGAGCGGACTGCATATCTATCTCAACATTGCCACGATCCGCAACTACGCGAAGAGGTCGAAGCGCTGCTGCGCCATGACGAGGCAAATGATAGTTTTATTGATGGGGAACGTCCCAGCGCAGCGTTGGATGCGATGGCCGCCCAGGTCATCAGTGATGTAGCTGCCGAATATCCAGATCGAATCGGACAATACAAAATCATTCGCAAAATCGGCGAAGGCGGTATGGGGATCATCTATGAAGCCGAACAGGAATCACCCCGCCGTCGTGTCGCATTGAAAGTTCTGCGGCCAGGCATGATGGGTCGCAGCATGCTCAAACGCTTTGAGCACGAAGCCCATATGCTCGGACAGTTGCAGCATCCCGGCATTGCCCAAATTTACGAAGCGGGGTTGGCCGCCCTTCCGCAAGGACGCCAGCCATTCTTCGCAATGGAATATATCGACGGCGAAACGCTCGATCGCTACGCCAACGCGCATGATCTAGATACCAATCAACGAATGGAATTGATGGCCCGCGTATGCGACGCAGTGCAGCACGCGCATCAGAAGGGGATCATCCATCGCGACTTGAAACCCAGCAACGTCCTCGTCGTCAGTCACCAAGGCAGTGACGCGACCAAGTTGACCAAGACGTCCGCGCCAACAGGTTCCATGATGGATCACATTGGCCAACCCAAAGTGCTTGATTTTGGGATTGCTCGGGCGACGGATGCCGATCTTCAAGTTGTCACCGTGCAAACTGAGGTTGGACAACTGGTCGGTACGCTGGCATACATGGGACCGGAGCAAGTGGCAGGACGATCAGACGATCTCGACACGCGCTGCGACGTGTATGCATTGGGTGTGATGCTTTATGAATTGCTCGCAAGCCAACGCCCTTACGACTTGGGCGGATTACCCGTTACCGAAGCGGTGCGGATCATTCGGGAGGAGACCCCGCCGCGCCTTGGGACGATCAATCGCCGTTTGCGAGGTGATGTCGAAACCATCGTCGAAAAGGCCATGGAGAAAAGTAGGGAGCGTCGCTACAGTTCGGCGGTGGAGTTGGCTGCGGACATTCGGCGGCAATTGAGCGGTGCTCCGATCGATGCCCGACCGGCCAGCACGTTTTATCAATTCTCCCGATTCGCAAAACGCAACACTGGCTTGGTTGCTGGCGTCGCTGCAGCAATACTCGCACTATCCGTGGGGTTGGCGTTTGCAACGTGGAACGCGCATCTCGCAAATCAAGCGACTCAGCTAGCACAGGAAGAAGGCGAGCGCGCAATGCAGGCGCTCGCCGACGTTGAACTTGTTGCTGATTTCCAAGGCGCGATCGTTAAGAGCGCCAACATGCCAGCGATGGGGAAATTGATCCTAGATGAAGTAGCCGCACAGGTCGGCGAGCGCGATTCAAGCACGGACGTCAAGACGACGCTAAAGGAACTCAATGCCGCCAGCATTGCACGAGCGGTGGTGGACGCCAGCTTGCTTCGCAAAGCATCCGAAACTGCTCGCAAGCAGTTTTCCGAGAGGCCCACACTCGAAGCCGATATCCATGAATCGCTGGCGGATACGTATTTTGTGATCGGAATGTATGAGCAAAGCTTGAACGAAGCCCAGGCTGCGCTCTCGCTTCGTCGCGAACATCTTGGCGATGACCATTCCGATACCATCAAGATGATCGGAAACGTTTGCCATATATTGAACAACTTGCGTCGTTCCAAGGAAGCAGAGCCGTATGCGGAAGAGGCGCTCAACCGGCTTCGGGCGGCGAAATCCGAAGATGACAAACTGGTGCTTGAAGCATACTACCGCTTGGTTTTCACAAAACGCGGTCTTAAGGAGTTTGACGAGGCGCTCGCGTTATCCCAAAAACTAGTTGAGACAGCGCAACGTACGCTGGACCAAGAGGACAATAAACTCCTCACTTATCGGCAGCAATTGGCGATGATCTACACGGAGTTGGGACGACATGAAGAATCTTTGGCAATTCGCGAAGACGTTTTGGAAGCATATCGGCGCGAGTTTGACGCGAACAGTCCGCGCGTATTGGGTTGCGCAAGTCAGGTTGCGATGACGCTGAAGCGCCTCGGCCGCCTGGAGGAGTCGGAGGAGGCGTTTGCGGTAGTTGTCGAACGTGCGGAAAAGTCGCTTGGCGCGACGGACCCACGCACCATGCGCGTCTTGAAAAGCCTCGCAATCATTCGAGCAGAGCGAGGTCAAACAGAATTGGCACGCGAGAATTTTGCATCATTGCTTGAGCGCCAACGCAAGACGCTCGCACCGGATCACCCGGCGATCAACCAGACGATTGAAACGATCCGGAAACTGAACAATGACGGCGAAGAAAGCGCAACATCACCAGTGCTGGAGGGTATTCAATAAATCTTCGCAACGAATGATCCACCTATAATTCAATAGGTACGATCAGTCTTGCACCCATATTCCTATTTCCGCTTTGAAGCGATGATCGATTCGAATCGATTGAAGCCAACTTTGCAAAATGGGCCTGAATCGATCATGCGGATCATTCAGCGGATCGAAGCCGGTGCTTCACCACCGGTTGATCAATCTACTGCTCAGCGTCTTACAAATTCCAATGACACATGAAGTCTTGAGATTGGAATCCGTCGGTTTCGTCCTGCGGGCTATGAACCCGGACCGAAAGTGTAATTCTTGGCTGATAACGCAGATATCGAAGATTGAGCGCGGCAGAATGCGGCAGAATGCGGCAGATCGCGGCAATCTGGGGCGCACCGGCGCGTCTGGAGAGCGACTAATTCACATCGCAGACGCGCGTCTGGGATTTGGTTGAGCGTCTGTTTGCGGCATGGCCAGCGGGGGTTCAAAATGTTGATCACGTATTCACGCTGAACTCACGGCCGTTTGATGCGAGGTGATCGAACTCATGTTAGCCGATGGTATCGGCTTGTCCGCGGCCAAGGCACGCCAAACATGGAAGGGCACCGCGCCGGAACCTACGGAATCGGCCAGCGGGCGCCCTTCGCTTTCTCCCCTGCGGGCTATGAAGAAGCAACTCGTAATGTAAGTGGCTGAAGAGACTCAGATTACGGACAGCATTCTGTGCCATAAGCCATTCCAGATTCAAAAACTATTGGTTTCGAAGTCAGCCCTGAGTCGCAACAGAATGAAGACTGACGCAGAAATGACGCTAGGAGGCAACACAGCGTTTCACCGCCGGCAAGCCCGCCCCTTACGAACCAATGAGGATTCCCGACACTCAAACAGGGCGTTGACATTTTAGCCCTCCTCTTCATTGACCTGCATAAATCGGACAACGAAACTGCCCAGGTCGGTGGAAGCCGCAAGATTTGCCAGGTCACTCAAGGCTCGATTTCCTATATTCTCCAAGCGAAAGCAATTTCAATTTTTGATACGAGGTGCGTCAACGTCTCAGACTTGTTTTGGTTGAGCCCGCGCACAAGAAAAACGCGCTCGCGACCTTTCGGACCGCGAGCGCGTCTCGTTGGGGCAACAGATGTTGGGACACTGTTGCTTAGGGATTCAAGATGGGATCAAGCACACCGCCGTTTAGCGGAATGTCAGCCGTCAACTGACCCGTGGACACTCGCATCAGCGTTGAAGTTTCGCTATCACCGTTGATGCCCACGATCCAGATATCCGTTCCGAGTACCGTCACGCCGTACCAATTCACCGTCGGATCGGGAAGGCGATAAGTCGCCACAACCACATACTCGACCGGATCGATCAACATCAGGTGCCTACCGCGCATCGCCCAGACCAACTCACCGTCAAACGCCAGGGACGCGAGGAACAGATCGAATTCAACATTGTCCAGCATCGTGTCCGGCTCGACTTCCGCGTTGACAGTGGCAAACTTGCGACGGTCCGAAGAAGGATCGCGACCATGTAGAAGAATGATCTTGTCCGCTGGATTCTGCGCCGCAGCTCGAATGTATAACAGCTCACCGATCGTGCTGGTCCTGAACGTGTCGGTGGTGGCGGTGCTGTTGGCCGCGTACCGATCGAGATCCGTGTTGCCACCACAGCCGCAGGTAGACCAGTTGTCACCGTCCTGCATAAACCTGGTTTGACGGGCGAATCCAAATTCAACCGGTTCACCCACAACACCGGTGGACGGGTCTATCGGATAATGGGAGTAACCGTTCTGACGACCGGTCACCCAAAGCGACACGCCATCGTTTGCCATTTCGGCGGACGAATCAATCCTAAACGGCAGCTCATGGCGAACTCCTTCACGAAGTGTGTGGCACCGGAACTCGTTGGGCACATTTGTCTCCCGAACAAAGGTGGAAGTCTGCAACTCACCGTCGGTCAGTTCGAGCGTATTCTCGTCAACGATCGTAAACGTCAGTACCTTGGGGCTGTCGCTTACGCTGCTAAGGATCAGTTCGTTCTCATCAGTATGAACGTAAATCGCCGAATTGCACTCCTTGGCTTGAGTGCTGAAGTCCTCGTAGAAAACCGTCGCCAGACCGTCATCGTTGAATTCGATGTAGGTCAAGTAGAAGTCCTCGCGGTGCTCGTTGAGCGCGGCGCCGGACTCGTGCTTCCATGACCCTTTGAGAAGCTCGGCGTCGGTCGGAAACGCTACTTCGCCGTTTGTATTGATCGGATCGGGGCCGTTGGTGTTCACCGGGTCCGGACCATTGGTATTGATTGGATCCGGCATCGGAAACGGTTCGGGTGACGGCTCGGGCGTGCCCTGTACGTTGCAGCCGCAACAAACCATCAAAATGCATGCCACCCCGGCAAGCATCAAATCCCTGGTATCAAATCGGTTATTCATCGTTCTACTCCTGGTCATGGCTCCGGAACACTTGCCGGATTTTCTTGATTCGTTCTCGACGCCGTCGCCATTCGACGGTTCCACTATTCATGCGACAACAAACGTTGAGTTTCACACTTTGGTTGAATCTATTTTTTTCGCCGCGCGAACTGCAATGCACACAATGGAAGCACACGACATGGCGCAAATAAGACGAGCCGCGACGTTGCGAGAAAAATCCTCTACAACACGCGGCTCGAATCATGATGCATCAACGATCCGGCGATACGGTGGCCTGATCGGTTTAGCTGGACCCAGGGGCGTTAGCACGCCGCCGGGCGAATCTGCTTATGTCGACGCCAATCCTGTCGACACTTCCATGATCGTTGTGCCGTCATCAAAATCGGAAATCAGCAGAAAGATCTTGCCATCCTCCACTACGATACCGACCGGGTAGACTTCCGGAGCCGGAAGCACATAAGTGGTTATGACTTGAAACGTCGCCGGATCGATCTGCAAAATGCGGTTGCCCGTGATCCCCCAAAGATACTCGCCGTCGTGGCTCATTGATCGGAGCACGATATCAAACAACACATTGTCAACCAATTCATCCGGCTCCGTACTTGTGTCGATCTGAAGTACCCGATAATCGTCTTCTCCACGAGGACGGCCTTGCACCCAGAATTCACCCGAAACCGGATCCACCGCAGCAGCTCGCAAGTTGGCGTCGATTCCCAAGTCAGTTTCCGTATCCACAGAATCGACTTCAACGCCCGCCAGGGTAAATCGCTTCGTGGTTTCGTTGCCTCCAGCGTGATCCTGCATCCAGAAATCCTGATCCTGCATGGCGTGTATGTAGGAGAAGCTTTGTGGCGCTGGAACCGGTGCGTGTACCACGCCGGCAGCAGTCACTCGGGTCAACTCTTTTCCGTCGCCGGAGTTGAACCAGAACGAGTCTCCGTCGAACTCAAGTTCGCCTCGTCCACTCCACTCGACTCCGACCGGAATTTCATCTTCGATCGCCAATGTGGCGCAAACGTTCTCGATTGGTACACTTTCAGTACGTGAGAATGTTGACTCTGAGCCGTCCGCTCCAACCACAGTGAGCGAATCGAAACCATCAAAGCGGAAGAGATTAACGGTCAAGCCTTCGTCATAAGAATTGAAGATGACGCCCTCTTCTCCAGCCGCCTCATACGAGAGCGGTTCGCAAGAGTTGGCCTTGGTGACGAAGTCCTGCCCGAAAGCCATGGCCGACCCATCGTCGTAGAATTCAAGGTACGCTGGTGTATATGCCACATAGTCTTCAAGCAGGAATCCGCTTTCAACGCGCCAGGCACCAACCAGGTCTTCAAAACCGGATTCGATCGGATCTTCCACTCCGTTGGTATTGACCGGATCCGGACCGTTGGTATTGATAGGGTCTGGATTTGGATTCGGGTTGGGTATTGGGTCGGGGTCGGTCTGTGGTTGTGGCTCGTTGAAGCTACAGGCGCTACAGACAATCAAAGTCGTCATCGTCGCCCCCATCATTCGAAGAATACTGTTTGGTCTGCATTTCATCGTTCTGTCCTCACATGCGGTTTCAGGCAAGTCTCAAGTACTTTTGTGAGGCCCCAACGGCCTCTGAACATGCGATGCGACGAAAACGTGGGTCGATTCACGCTTTTTCTTGGCGGAATTGGAATCTATACTGAGGAGTTGAGTTTGAACGGGTGCCATCGATATGAATGAACAAGACTTGGAAGTGATTCGAAACGCGATCGGTGGCGACACCAAGGCGATATCCGACTTACTCGGTCGCCACGGTCCGGCCGTCGAACGGACTCTTCGCATCGGGTCTACATGGCAGGCGATGATTGAACCGGCTGACGTGATGCAAGTCACCTACCTCGAGGCGTTTTTGCGAATCAAAACCTTTGACCCCGATCGTGGCACTTCGTTTGAAGCGTGGTTGCGCCGCATTGCCGAAAACAATCTCCGCGATGCCGTTAAGGGCCTCAGCCGCAAGAAGCAACCCCAACCAAGAGACCGCATCAAACCCGGCGGTTACGAGGATTCACTCGTTGGTCTTTATGAGATGTTTAGCGCGTCGATCTCTACGCCGAGCCACAAGGTTGCGCGATCCGAACTTTGCAAGGTGGTTGAATCGGCGATCGACGCCCTGCCTGAGCGATACGCCAAAGTTATCCGCCTTTACGACCTTGAGGGACGCCCGATTGAGGAAGTTGCATCGGAATTAGAGCGGTCAACCGGAGCGGTTCACATGCTTCGTGCCCGCGCCCAGGACCGCCTGCGCGAGGTTCTCGGGTCACCTTCCATTTTTTTTGGAACCAATCCGTGAATCTTCGAGGCCTGTTGTCGCACACCGTGATGGGGGCAAGCCCATCCTTATCTAAGAGGCGTTGAGATGGTGGGGGCGCGACAGTGGGTGTCTCTTGAGTCGAATGGCCATGAACGATCAAGCCCGTAACAATGTGCCTGGTACTGAGAATTCGTCCGAAACACCGGTCGATGAGCACCTGAGTTGGATCGATGCCGCGTGCCGAGAAGTCGAAGCCTTGAGCGAGCCGGCATCATCGGACTTCGGATCACACGAACCCAACGTTTCGACAGATGATCGAATTGCGGCGGCGCTTTCGCGGGCTTTACCGAGTTACACTATTCGAGGTGAATGTCAACGCGGTGGGCAGGGTGTCGTTTTTCGTGCAGTTCAAAATGCAACTGATCGCCACGTCGCAATCAAGGTTCTGCACGAAACGTCATCCGCAAAAGCTCGCGATCGGGCCCGATTCGAACGCGAAGTGAAGATTCTCGGTCAACTCCGCCATCCCAACATCGTCAAGATTCTCGACACCGGTTCGACCGAAGGCCGCTTCTTCTACATCATGGATTACATTGACGGCATGGCGCTCGACGACTACGTCCTCAAGAACAATGTGTCTATCCACGACGCTCTGATCCTCTTTGAGAAAGTCTGCAAGGCTGTTAACGTCGCTCATCTGCGCGGGATCATTCATCGCGATATCAAACCGAGCAACATTCGCGTTGACCATTCCGGGGAACCGCATGTCATGGACTTCGGATTAGCGAAGGTTGATGAATTTGACGCCATCGCCGATCCGCGCACCGAAGTGCAAACCGTCAGTGGTCAATTCGTGGGCACCTTACCGTGGGCTAGTCCGGAACAACTCGAAGGGTCGGCTGAAGCCCTGGATATTCGCACCGATGTATACTCACTGGGCATTGTCCTGTATCAGATCCTCGCCCGCTCATTCCCATATGAAGTTGGCGGAAGCATGCGAAAAGCGCTTGAAAACATATGCCATATCGACCCGGCAAAACCCAGCTCGGTCAATCCCAACATTGACGACGAAGTGGATTGCATTGTGCTGAAAGCGCTTCGTAAGCGTCGTGAGGATCGCTATCAAAGCGCAGGGAACCTAGCCAGAGAGATTCGTCGTTGCCTTGTGGGCGAACCCATCGAAGCGAAACGCGACAACGGTTGGTATGTGCTCCGTAAAACCATACGCCGTCATCGTGGCAAGGCCATTATCGCGGGCCTTGCTGTCGTGCTCGTCGTACATTCGTTGGTCGCCATGACAATCCTCTTTCGACAGGAATCGCGCCTTCGGGCTGATGCGGAGAAGGCTCGCGATGAAGCCAGTCAAGCGAGCGACGAGGCCAAACGGCAAGAGCGAATCGCCCAAGAGGTCAACGCGTTCCTAAATTTCGGAGTGCTGGCGTCAGCCCGCCCAGACGAATTGGGCAAGGACGTTACCGTTTACGAAGCGTTGACTGCGGCGTCGGCTGGCATTGAAGAGTATTTTCCCGGCGAACCGGAAATGCAGGCCCGCGTCCGGTTCGTTGTAGGTAATACATTCTACGAACTTGGTGATGCAGACGAAGCAGTACGAAACCTACAGCGCTCGCTCGTACAATTTCGCGAAACGCTCGGTCCAGATGATCCCGAAACGATGCACGCGATGAACGATCTGGCGCGTGTCTTCGATAACGTGGGAAAGTATGAGGAAGCGCTACAACTGCTTGAGGGATGTCTACAAAGGCGCAAGCGCGTGCTGGGCGAAGACCATGCAGACACAGTCACCTCAATGGTCAATCTCGGGTGGGCCAACTACAAATTGGGGAATGGACAAACCGCGGAGAATCTGAGTCGTGAGGCCGTCGACGCCTGGAAGCAGGTTCCGGGCGACCATGAGCAGGAAGCCCGCCAAGCAGCGAACATCCTGGCCGCGATCCTGATGGAATGCAATAAGCACGCCGAGGCCGAACCGTTACTTCTGGACAACTACGAGTGGTCTCGCAAGCACTTGGGCGAAGAGCACCCCGGCACGCTCGTGTCCATGGGAAACCTCGCGTCGATGTACAAAGACACGGAGCGATACGATCAGGCGGAATCGTTGTACAGCCGCGCCCTCGACGCGCGCAAACGGGTGCTGGGAATCAAACACCCCGACACGATCCTCAGCATGAATAACCTAGCCGTCTTGTATTCTAATCGGGGCCAATATGCGAGGGCAGCCGTCGCACTGGAAGAAGCGCTCAAAGCGGGACGGCAGGCGAATGGAGAGAACCACCCAATGGTGATTAGCGCTACCAGCAATCTGGGCAAGGCGTATCATCGACTGCAGCGATTTGAAGAAGCACTCACGATGCAGGAAAGAGCGTTGGAATGCGCGCGGCGAACACTTCCCGAAAACCATTCCAACATTGGCCTTTACATGACGCGCACCGCAGCCGCCTTGAGCGAATTGAGGCAAATGGACCGCGCGGAGAATATGCTGGACGACGCTTACGATCTGCTGCACCAAAGCGTGGGTGCCTCCAATCCGCTAACGATCAACGTGATCGAGCTCGCAATTAAACACTACGAATCCCGCGGGATGACCCTCGAGGCTGAAAGCTGGAGCCGACGAATGCCATAAAACTGTTGATCGATTGCTCGAGATTTCCACAATGCCGGCCACTCCAGCGCGGTGCACTTGAATCGTAAGAGAGCAATTCAAGTCTAGTCCAAGAAACGCACAATTGGGACAACCCGACCTGCAGGCCGAAAACTCTGTGTATCAATTCAGGCGCGTCAAAGCGCGTCCAATACGCGTCTAGGTCTGGGAATGGTTAGATTCGGCTGGATTTGAGGGGGAAGCCAGAAGTGCGGGCAGCCGTAAGCAACTGCCCTTTATGCGTTTAAGAAAATAGCGGCGACTGGATTCGAACCAGTGACCTGCGGGCTATGAACCCCAGCCCAAACACCGTTTCCAGGCTACCAAGGCCATTATCTTAGATCGGGCTCTGCAGAATTCTGCAGATTGTTGCAAATTGGGGCGCACCGGCGCGTCTGGAACGCGTCCATTTCACAGATTCAGACGCGCGTCTGAGATTTGGTTGATCGTTCGTTTGCGGTATGACCAGCGGGGGTTCAAAATGTCGATCACGTCTTTTCACTGAACTTGCGGCCCTTTGAAGCGAGGTGATCTAACTCATGTCTCGGTGGTTATTCGTAACTCTACATCTCCTCTTGGAAGCGCACCCGCGCGGTCTGTTCGTACAACAAGGCGACGCTTTCAGGCGCCTCCTCAAGACATTTCGCAGACGGCCGTTAGAGGCGCAACACCTTTTCAGGACGACGATGCAACTCGGGTCGTTCTGCTTCTCTGACATCAACGGATGGCAGTCTCCGGCGCGACGGCAAGGCTCCCAATGCAAGCCTACGCCTGGCCGCATCATTCAGCACTCTTTCGGTTCGCAGCTACAGCAATCGGCCTCCAGCATTGCGATTCGGTCGCGAAGAACTTGCATCGATTCCCCGACCTCTTCTTCGGTGAAACGCGGCTTGATGTGCTGCGGGCAGTTAACATCCCAAGCTTCAATGCGGAATAAGAACATCCGCTCTGGCTCGCTCCCGTAGTCAGGATCGTAGAGTTTTTCTCGTAGCGCGGCATCGTTCTCTACGACCTCAGCGCGGCCCCAAATCTTGATGCGTCGCCGGTTCGCGAAGTCCATCAGGAAGATAAACGCCTTGGGGTTGTCGTCGAGATTTCCTACCGAGATGTACTGCCGGTTTCCGCTGAAGTCGGCGAACCCGAGCGTGCGCTCATCCAATACCTTGAGGAATCCGGGAGGACCTCCGCGATGCTGGATGTACGGCTGCCCTTCGGCATTGACGGTTGCAAGAAACAGCGTGTCACGCTCGGCAACGAACGCGGCAAGGTCCGATGTGACGGCGTTGTTCCACCCACCGCGTTGCTCCATTGACGCGTAGCCCTTGCGTGAACCAAGCCGTTCCTGGACCGTTTTGACTGATGGCGTGAATGCGATGTCACTAACGGGGCGATTCATAGCCGGTCTCCTTTGCGTTGAGGTCCCGTTTCGGGGTTCCCTGCGCTTGCGATTGCCTGGAGTCATTCTTCGAAATCCCCAAGCGACCCCACTCGATTATGTGCGACGCGTCTCAGTAGCAGAACGGCACAACGTATCCTCACAACTACCCCCGGTTTGAAGATGAAACACCTTGTTCATGATCTTCCATTCGCCGTCAATTCTCAGCAGCGTGAACAGGTCGGTGAACCGGCGACCCGTCCAGTTGTCGAGTTCAAGTCTTACGGTGGCCACGCTGCCCACCAAATCGATGCTTGCCAGTCGTGCGCGAAGTTCTGCCGCAGGACCATTGTCGTCATTCCAATCGAAGAGTTTCTTGATCGGACCCGCGAAGAGCTCCCCTTCGACATAGCCGAAAACAGTTGCATCCTCGTGGAACGCGGGCCTCATGTCGGCGCCTCTGCCGGACCTGGCGCCGTCAATATAGTGTTGAATGACCTTTGTGATGAGGGCATGCTCGCTCACGTTTGTCAGTGTATTACTCATAGGTCTCACCCCTTAGTTAGTGTCGGTCGTCTTTTTTTCATGATCAATATTCTCCGTGATAGCGACCATCGCATCTAAACCTGAATCATTCCCCCGTCAGCGACGAGGTCGGCTCCGGTGAAGTAGCTCGCATCTTCGGAGGCAAGAAACGCTACGGTTGCAGCGATCTCTTCGGGCTTGCCCAGGCGACCGAGTGGAGTCTGTTGAACGACGTTCGCTCCAAACGCGTCGATTTCATCTTGGTTCAAGCCCAGTTTGCCCACGAGGGGAGTATCGATGAGCCCCGGACTGACGACGTTGACACGGATACCGTGAGGCGAGAGTTCCGCCGCAAGCGTGCGGGCTAACGAACGAACCGCCGCTTTCGTCGCTGAGTAGACGCTCGTATTCGCAATCCCGGATTGCGCGACAACGGAGGCGTTGAGAATGACCGACGCACCTTCCGAGAGAAGCGGCAAAGCCTTCTGAACCGTGAAGAATAGGCCCCGAACGTTAATGTTGAACAGGCTGTCGAAGTGCGCTTCCGTCACTGCATCGAACGGAACAAACGGCGCGATACCCGCGTTTGCAAAGAGTACGTCTACACGACCGAACTGCGCCTGCACCTGAGCGAACAAGCGATCGAGATCTTCGAGGCTCGCGACATCACCGCAGACGGCTGTAGCCCGTTCACCAAGTTCGGCGACGGCGGCATCCAGTGCATCCTTATTGCGGCCGGTGATAACAACCTGGGCACCATCGGCGATGAACCGCTGGGCGGTGGCCAACCCGATTCCACTGCTTCCTCCGGTGATGACCGCGACTCTATTGTTCAACTTACTCATCGTCATTTCTCCTTTTCCTCGACTGCACTGCGGCGGCTTGCTCGATGATCCGCCTGAATCGATTGCTCCCTATTCATCCACCTTCGCGACTCGTTCAGCGTTCTGGGTCTTCGCTAGGAACTGTTGCATGTACTGAGCGATGCGCTGCCCATCCTCTTCCAACGCGAAGTGCCCCGTATCAAGCAGGTGGAACTCGACATTCTTCAGATCGCGCTTGTAGGGGAAGGCACCCGCAGCCGGAAAGATCTCATCTTTCTCGCCCCAGACGATCAGCGTCGGCGGCTGGTGTTTGCGGAAGTATGCCTGCCATTCGGGATACAGCGGCGGATTGCTCCCGTAGTCATAGAACATCTGGAGCTGGATCTCCTGGTTGCCAGGCCGGTCGAGCAGCCGCTGATCGACGTGCCAGTTGTCGGGACTAATGGCCTCGGGATCGCGGGCGCCGTTGGTGTACTGCCATTGGGTTGCGCCGATCGTCAGCAGAAAACGGAGCGCATCATCGTTCGACAGGGCGGACTTCTTGTGGGCGGCCTTGATGTTATTCCACCAGGCGTTGTCCAGGCCTTGGTCAAACGCGCTGCGGTCTTTCCAATAGGCCTTGATCGGCTCCCAGAAATCATTGTCGATTCCCTCGTCGTACGCGTTGCCGTTTTGCACGATCAGTGCTTGGACTCGTTCCGGATGCTTCGCCGCAAGCCTAAATCCGACCGGTGCACCGTAGTCCATGACGTAAAGGCTGTATCGTGCGAGGCCTACCTTCTCCGTGAACTTCTCAATGATCTCGGCGAAATGATCAAAGCTATAGTTGAACTCAACAACGGAGGGCATCGAACTGTTGCCATACCCTGGATAATCGGGGGCGATCACGCGGTATCGATCCGACAACGCAGGGATCAGGTTGCGGAACATGTGCGAGGACGTCGGAAAGCCATGCAGCAATAAGATGACCGGCGCGTCCTGCGGACCCGCCTCACGGTAGAAGATGTCCAGCCCTTCGATCTGGACGGTCTTGTGCAACGTCTGCGCGCTGGCCTCACTGGTGATTTCATTCGCGCTTTCATCGACGGAAAGCATGCCGCTCATGATTGTCATGGCGACGATGTTCTTCATGCGGTTCATCTTGGTTCTCCTTGTGAAGTTGATCTTTATTGTTCAAATGCACGTGTCCGGTCCAGGGCCGCAACGATCATTCATTTCGTGTCAAGACGTCAGAACCGCGTATTCATCCGCCGCCAGCATGTGCAGACTGGGCTGTCCAATTCGTCATCGAACGTTCGGCGATCGCACTCACTTGTTTGCACGATCTCCTACGCAGTATTAGGTTCGCCGACCTCAACAATGGGAAAGTCCACTTCAGTTCCAGCCACGTGATTAAAATAGTTGGTGAAGATCGAGATGGAAGTTGTGGCGATGATCTCGTTGATCTCACCGTCGCTGTAACCGGCTTCCCGTACGTGCTCGAGTTCCTCGTCGGTTACCCAGCCCTGCCGCACGACTACGGCTTTCGCGAACCGAAGTGCCGCCTCAACCTTGGGGTCGCGAGAAGTTGCGTGGAGATTCTTCTGCAACTCATTTGCGTCAATTCCGAACTTCTTGCCCAAGGCCGTATGGGCCGACGCGCAGTACTCGCAGGTGTTTACGTTGGCTGCGGTCAACGCGATCTGCTCGCGCAATTTCGCAGTCAAGCTGCCACCGCCGAGTGCTTTGCCAAACACGAGGTAGGCCTCAAGAGCCGCCGGCGAATGGGCAAGCGTACTCATGAGATTGGGTACCATGCCCAGAGAATCGCTTACGTTTTGCAGCATACTCTTTGTCTTGCCATCTGCTTGGTCGATTTCGATTGGTTGAATGCGTGCCATTTTAAGTTCTCCTTTCGCGTTACTGTTCTCGTCAAACTTCTTAGCTGTTTAGAGTTACTGCTGCTTATGCTTCGCCCAAATTGCGTCGGCTTGTAAGCGTACGGTGGGCGCTCTACGCATCTCACACATCCGTGACTGGTCTCATCGCGTTAGATTGTTACGGCCCGAACAGAACCTATCGAAATCCGCAGGTCGGAGCGTTGCCGTACGGTGCTTCATGGCCCTCGCCAGCATCCAGCGCATACTCCTCGAGCCTTATACCGTCCGGATCCTCGAAGAAGATGCCTCCTGATTTTGCTCCTTTGCTGTGAGCTACAATTCCGTCAAACAACATGAGCGCACCCAGCTTGCGGACATTCATCTCGGTACGGCTTACGTCTTCAACCGAATCAACCTCGAAGGCCAAGTGGTGCAGACCCGGGAGCGAAATTTCGCACCGACCTTCACTCTGTTCCCAGAGTGAGAGCACCAAGCGCTGACCATCCGTGAGAAACGCATAGGGCCGGCCTTCGGTCTCAGATTCGGTCATGACCTCCAAGCCGAGGGCGCTCACGTAAAAGTCTCTTGAGCGTGAAAGGTCGGTCACATTGAGACTGAAATGGCCCGCGACGGTCTTGGTCTTAGAGCGATCTGCTGGCATTCCGGTCCACTCCGAATCGGTTCTGGCCGCCCGTCCTGGACGACCGCTTCATTCACCAGCCCTTAGAGCAAGAACTGTGCCAAACGCTCAATGGATCATAAGTCGTGGTTTTGAAATGACTTGCAACAAAACCCTTGTTTCGCTGGGCATCACGAAATATCATGACCTCACGAATCCTCGTTGTTGAAAACCATGAAAGATCGTGATGGCTCAAAACAAAAGAGCGATGCCGCGACCCCTGAATATCGAGACGCTCCAGGCGATTTCAACGATGGTTGCGCAGAAGCGAAGCGTTGGAGCGGTGCTGAATTCGATTGTGGGTCATTTGGTCGAACAACTGGATCTGGCGCTGGCCCGAGTCTGGCTTGTAAGGCCCGGAGACATCTGCACCGTCTGCCCGATGCGCGAAGAATGCCCGAACCGTGCTAAGTGCTTGCATCTGGTTGCGTCAGCACATCAACAGCGTGAACCCGACAGCGGTGACGAATGGCATCGAAGCGACGGGTTCTATCGTCGTCTTCCCCTCGGCGTCCGACGCATCGGCCGGATTGGAAAGTCGGGCGAATCGCTGCACCTCTCGGATACAGTCGAAGACGAGGAATGGGTCGCACGAAACAACTGGCTTCGCAAAGAAGGTGTGCGATCCTTCGTCGGTCATCCGCTCGTATTTGACGGCGAAAACCTAGGCGTTTTGGCCGTCTTCAGCCGCGCGGCCCTCAACGATCAAGAATTCACCTGGCTTCGTGCCTTCGCGGATCACGCTGCGGTCGCTATCGCCAACGCACGAGCGTTTGAAGAAATCGAAGAACTCAGGCACCGGATTGAGCTTGAGAACGCTTACCTGCGTGATGCGGTTGCTAGCGAGGGTTCATTCGGCGATGTCGTGGGTCAATCGCCGCAAATCAAGGCGATCTTGGAACAGGCCCAACTCGTCGCGCCAACTGATGCCGCCGTACTCTTATTGGGCGAATCAGGAACCGGAAAGGAACTCATCGCTCGCGAAATACATCGACTGAGCAAACGAAACGACGGCCCGCTGATCCGCGTCAATTGTGCTGCAATCCCAAGGGATCTCTACGAAAGTGAGTTCTTCGGCCACACGAAAGGCGCATTCTCTGGCGCCATAAGCGACCGGGCCGGGCGTTTCGAAGCCGCTGACGGCGGCACACTCTTATTGGATGAGGTTGGCGAGATTCCTCTCGATCTTCAGAGCAAACTATTGCGCGTGCTTCAAGAGGGAACATTCGAGCGCGTAGGTGACGAGCGCCCCAGGCACGCCGATGTGCGAATCATCGCTGCGACAAATCGGAATTTAGAGGCGGAAGTCCATGCCGGGAACTTCCGGCAGGACCTCTACTTCAGGCTGAACGTTTTTCCGATCAACATTCCGCCGTTGCGCGAACGCACCGACGACATCCCGGTGCTCGCCGACCACCTCCTCGGCGCCATTTGTCGAAAACTCAAACGACCCGTGCCGCGCCTTACGGAGGCCAACGTGAATTCTCTTCAATCCTACGGGTGGCCTGGCAATGTGCGCGAGATGCAGAATGTCATCGAACGTGCTGTTATCGTTGACCACGGAAACACGCTTTCATTCGATTTGCCCATGTCGGCTCGCAACACGGAGGCAATGGTCGAATCAAATCAGGCTACGGGTCCACCACCGAAGCAGATCATGACGGACCTCCAACTGAGACAACTGGAACGCGAAAACCTCCTTGTCGCGCTGCAGCACACCCAGTGGAAGCTATATGGCCCCGACGGTGCCGCAGCCCTGCTGGGAGTCAATCCCACAACCTTAGCGTCTCGTTTGAAGAAGTTCGGATTGCAACGTCACCCAAACAATTGAGGCGCCGGTTGGCAGCTAAGACTTTGGCGATCGGCTTGCACGAAATGAGGAGTATATTCTTAACTGAGCTGCTCAACATGTTGACCGTCGTTGCCGTCCTTGGCTCGGGCCTGACTGCCGGAATCTTCTGCGCATTCTCTACTTTTGTGATGAGGGCTCTAGGCCAACGGCCCCAACACGAGGGGATTGCTTCGATGCAAGCGATCAACATCACGGTTCTCAATCCGTAGTTCTTCGCCGTTCTTCTTTGGAAAGGTTGCGGATTGTGCCATCATCTGCATACTCCCGCATTCGAACACGACCGACCCTAGACGCTTTTTTCTGTGTTAGAGGGCGCTATAAAGGCGGAAGCCCCGGCCAAGTTTCTAGTCTGGCATAGCCAATTGCCTCCCCCGAATTGCGTTTCTCCTATGTCGGGTTGCGAGCGAGACGACGATCGGCGTGTCATTGACTATTGAGGCGTGGATGTATGATTAGGGTGCGCGATTCAGCAACTTTGCACGTAACTCGTCAGCATTGCTTGCATTGCCACTTGCCTCATATAGATCAATTAAGTATCCGGTAACGCGCACGGTTTGCTCATGAGTTCCACCCAGTACGGTGTCCAGAATCATATGCGCTTCCACCAGTGCAACCACCGCCTCGTCGAATCGTTCTAGCGCAGCCAATGTTCGTCCATGTTTGCCAATGATGTTGCCACGCAACCAATGACTTTCGTCTAGCATCTTTCGTGCTCCGTCCGCAGCCCCCCTTGCGAGTTGCTCAGCTTCGACTGGCTTACCTAGCTCAATCATGATAAGGGCAAGATTACTTTGACTTGTAAGCGTATTGGCATGATCGTCGCCCAGAACTCTGCGATACCCCGCCAGGGCCTCGCGCAAGAGTGGCTCGGCTTCGGCGTGTCGTCCCTGATTCTGCAGGACAAAACCCAGATTATTGATCGCACCCATTGTGCTGAAATGATCGTCGCCGAGCATCTCGCGGAACCCTGCGAGCGCCTGACGGATAAGCGGCTCGGCCTCGGCGTACTTGCTTTGGGACTGTAGATGCGTGCCCATGTTGTTGATCGATTGTAGCGTATCTGGATGGTTGGGTCCGAGCACCCTACGACGCCCCTCCAACGCTTCAGAGTAGTAGGGTTCAGCTTCGGAATGCCTGCCTTGAGATCTTAATATGTAGCCCATTCCGTTTATTGATCCCAACGTGGCTGGGTGATCATCACCAAGTACCCGGCGACGTGTTTCCAATGCTTTGCGGTAGTATGGTTCAGCTTGGGAGAATCTGCCCTGGAATTGCAAGAGAAGTCCAATGCGGGTGGTCGACTGCACCGTGTTCAGATGATCGTCCCCAAGGGTTCGACGATTGGTCTCCAGCGCTTCGTGGTAGTAAGTCTCAGCATCGGTAAGGTTTCCTTGTGAATGCAGCACAAGACCGATGCCTTCAATCGATGCCAGAGTCGTCGTATGATCGTTACCGAGTACTCTGCGCCCAGTCTCCAGCGATTCACGAAAGTACGACTCGGCCTCGTCGAGTCTGCCCTGAGATTGCAGGAGTGCCCCTACGTTGTTGATCGACAGAAGCGTGTCGGGATGTTCATCCCCGTAAACTCGACGTTTAATTTCGAGTGATTCCCGAAAGTAGGTTTCGGCCTCGTCGAATTTGCCCTGGGATTTCAAGAGAACCCCCATGTTGTTGATCGATGCCAAGGTCCTCGGATGGTCGTCGCCATGGACTCTGCGTTTCGCTTCCAGAACCTTATAGTAATACGGCTCGGCTTCGTCGAGCTTGCCCCGCGAATGGAGCAGTGCCCCAAGGTTGCTCATCGAAACAAGCGAATCGGCATGATCATCACCGAATACTCGACGTCTAGTGCCTAGTGCTTCACGATAGAGAAGTTCGGCCTCAATAAACTTGCCTTGAACTTTCTTCAAATAGCCCATGTTGTTGATTGAGATTAGTGTTTCGGCATGATCGTTGCCGAAGACTCGACGCTTGGTCTCCAGCGCCTCGTCATAATACGGCTCGGCTTCAACAATCTTCCCCTGGGACTGTATGAGTACACCCATGCGAGTGATTGATCGAAGCGTGTCCGGGTCGTCGTCTCCCAATTCCTCTCGCCGTGTTCGTAGGCATGCTCTCTGAACTGGCACTGCGGCTTCATAGAGTCCGATGCCATGATACGTGTCGGCGACAGTTTGTTGGAGTAACGCGCGAACCAACGGCTGATCATCGAAGTCTCGATCGATGGTCTCGATGGCACGCGATAACACGTGCTGGTCTACGACATTCAAGGCCAAGTTCGTCGCATTGACATCGGCGAGTAAAGCGTCCAATGAAGCGCGGGCCTCGTCGACGTCCTGCTCGGAATAGTTGCTGGAATCCAACGCCTTCTTGATACTGTCGCGCAGGTCAGCGAAAATACCCTGACCCATCTCTTGAGCATTAATGCCGCTTAGCATCGATGCCTGAAACTCCGTAACCCGCTCCAGCTCTTCCGCGCGCTGTTGGGTGATTTTTCGGGCGAGCGCTTCTGCGTCCCGCGCATCGGATGCGATCTTTGCCTGCCGAGTCGCTTCATGCTCTCGCTCCTCCGCCAGACCGAGCGCCGACTGTGTTTGCTCCTTGGCCTCGCGTTCAGCGTCGCGCGCATCGACTGCCGCTAGCAAGCTCCATGTCGTGCCAGTGATCCCTGCCAGCAAGACCACCAGCACGGCACTAACGGCAATCACACCGAGACGATTTCGTCGAACGAACTTACTCACGCGATAGCCGACAGTCGGCGGGCCGGCGGCCACCGGCTGTTTGGCCAGGTGCCGTTGGATGTCGGCGGCAAGATCGGAAGCGGAGTCATAGCGGCGCGCACGGTCCTTCTCAAGCGCCTTCATGGTGACCCAGTCAAGGTCACCGCGCAGCAATCGATTAAGAGCTCGCGGATCGACACCGCGATTGCAGGCCGCCTCGGAGGTGCTTTGGGCAGTCATGCCGGTCAACTGGGTTTCGGGCGCATGACCGGTAGCGCTGAGCTTAGTGCTGGGTTTGGGCGGATCGACCTCCCGGATGATTCGCTGCATTGCGGCGAAGCCGACACTGCGCAATGACTCCGGATCGAATGGAAGCGTGCCGGTAAGCAACTCGTACAAGAGAACGCCGAGCGAGTAGACGTCGGTACGGGTGTCAATGTCAATCGCGGCCGCCTCGGCCTGTTCGGGGCTCATGTATGCTGGAGTACCGATCAACCGACCCTGCTCTGTAAACATCGTCTTCTCGGTAAGGCGCTGATCGGTCGCCTTGGCCAAGCCGAAGTCGATCACCTTGGGTACGGCCTTGCCGTCTTGGTACATGACGAGGACATTCGACGGCTTGATGTCGCGGTGAATGATTCCTTTTTGGTGGGCATGTTGGATGGCTTGGCAGACTTGAATGAACAAGCCTAACCGCTCCGTCAGCGGAAGCTTAAGTTTGTTGCAATAGGCCGTGATCGGTTCACCGGGAACGTATTCCATTACGAAGTACGGACGACCTTGCTCGGTCGCGCCGGCGTCGTGGACTATCGCAACGTTGGGGTGATTCATTAGCGCAAGGGCTTGCCGCTCGGACTCAAAACGAGCGATTAACTCGTGCGTGTCCATTCCGAGCTTGATGAGTTTCAAAGCGACACGGCGGCGTACGGGCTCGGTTTGTTCGGCCAAGTACACGGTGCCCATACCGCCTTCGCCAAGGACCTCGAGGATTCGATATGGACCGATTCGTTCGAGATTGGGAGCGGAATCAGGAAAACTCGAGAGCGTCGATTCGTTTTCGGACATCGCAAGCCTTTTGTCAGCAGAATAATATAGTACCGGACTTTCTCCCTTGCGTGTACTACGCTCGCGAACCAGCCGGATACCGTACCGAGACGGAGCTCGGGTTCAAAGCCTATACTCACTGTTACGCTCTTATCATGTTCAAATCGAGAATTCGTCTGCGACTGGGCAGCGCCTGGCGAACACCCATCGCCCCCTCTCGCCGGCGGCCCAGCGAAGCGTGGCGGTTCGGTGTCTCTCATCTTGCCTTACAGTTCTAGAAGTAGAAACAGCACGTTGTCTGCAAATGCAGCGTCTTGAGTCATGCCCAAGTGACTCTTGAACAAGAACTGCACGCTTTGCCACTCTATCGGTGAGCGAAGTCGAGGCGACCACGCACCGTCAAGCCGCTCGTCCATCAGTGTACTCGCACGGGTTACAGTTCCGTCACCCGGTTGATAATCGACTATCTTGAATTGCCCTGTTTTAAGGTCGCTCACTCCTTGAGCCGCCGTGGCAATCGCGTCCCCTGCAAATAAGTGAATACGCAGATTCGGCGGCTGTGGCGCGGGTCGATCAATCGCCTCAAAAAATCTCCGCGCTCGCCGTAAACATTTGTGAAGATGATCCAATGCGATCGCGTTTCGACGGTCTGCCGATTCGTTTTCTGGAAGAAGTTTCCGCAGCGAAGTATCAGCATCGGGGTTGGCGAGACCCCATCGATTCTCTTTCCAAACATTGACATCGAGAAAGTCTATCGGTTCTGCATCACGTTGCGTAACGACCGCACGATGGCGGGGTCTTGGAAGGAGTTGATAGATCGCGGGCATGGTCCCTAACGCAACGGAAGAGTACTTGGGAATAAATGGGGCAAAGCTCCGACCATTGATTAAATATTCAAGCGAGTCGATCGCCCCGGCATTTGGCGTACCGACCAGGATCGCGTTGTCAACGAATTTCGCGCCAGCCCATGTCGGGACTGCGATCGTTCCGTTCTCCGGTAGGTCGGCGTCACCGTATCGCAAGAAATAGCGCGCGACCAATCCACCCATTGAGTGTGCGACAATATCGAATTTAACGTCCTGATTAATCACGCCATAGCGCTCTTGAAGCTCGCTGGTTACATACGCCCGTTTCTGAAGAATGAATTCGTGCAATCTACGCGCGTTTTCGACGTTGTCTCGCCGCCAGTCGTAATCGAATTGAAAGCACGTGTAATGATCATTGCCGTAGTCAATTGCTCCAGATTGACCAAGCAGTTCATCACGGTATCCTCCAACGCCCAAAGTCAGCAGAATGTCGCGATAAGCCTTGAGAGAAACCGGAAGGCCCAACAGGTTAATATCGACCTGATCCAACGACCCGGCAGGCGAAACACCGTCACGCAGCTCCGCTAAGGGTGTTCCTAATTGCATGGGTAATGAGAACAGCCGAATTCCCTCATGTGTTTGTTGATTAGCATATTGGCCGGAAAAAGCCCCCCAGACAATTGTCTTTGTTTCGCTATCAGTGAGTTTGGACCCCATGATCCCCGGTATCACAATGACGGGGTTGCGAAAGGCATCGTGGTGCGTCGCCGCGCGATTGTAGATTCGCGATAGCTCCGATGAGCGACCGCGACAGCCCGCACCCGCGACGAGAAGTAATAATGCAATCGTAAACTGAATAGTTCGATCAACCTGTCGCGTTCGGAAGTAACTCGGTTCTCTTGACATGAAGAATTCTCTGAAATGGTCCAGTGATTCAGGATTCGAATAGCATTAAGCAGAATTGTCGCCGTGAATAAGCCACAATACGAAATACCGAACGACAACCGGCCAGATTCTTCGCGATTAGCTAGATTCAAATCAGATCCACGCACCTTAGAAAGATCGGATTGCGGCGCGTTACGTCATCCGCCAGCATGAATTGGCAGTCCTTGTAATCGAAGTGACTGCGCGTCTGCGCCCAGACTGAACGAATCTCTGAATCCAAGAGATCAGACGCTGAATAGTGCTGGCCGATTTTGTTTTGATCATTTGCTCGCCGCTGCTGCAACTGCGGTCGCGACATTAACCGCTACGCTGGTGTCCAATGGATCGGGAAGAATCCGGTCCGCCGTTGGCGATTCGATGGTTTCTGCGAGTGCCAATGCGGCGGCCATCTTCATTGACTCGGTGATGCGCGGTGCTCTCGCGTCGAGGGCGCCGCGAAAGATACCTGGAAATGCAAGAAGGTTGTTGACCTGATTTGGAAAGTCGCTGCGACCCGTACCGATGACGGCGGCGCCCGCAGTTCTTGCATCATCGGGCATGATCTCAGGATCTGGGTTGGCCATTGCTAGGATGATCGGTTTCTCGGCCATGCTCTGCACCATTTCGGGCTTGAGCAATCCGCCTTTTGAAACGCCGATGAATGCGTCGGCGCCCTCCAAAGCATCGGCAAGGTAGCCGCTTCGGTTCTCAAGGTTGGAAAATGCGAGAAGTTCGGTTTTGTAGCGATTCAGATTGTCACGATCGCGTGAAATGATACCACGCGAATCGCAGACAAGGACGTCTCGCACACTAACGCAATAGTCGACCGAATGGCCGACGCAGCGCAGTAGTTTTGCGATTGCAGTACCGGCAGCGCCTGCCCCGCTGATGACGACGCGCATATTAAATACCATCTTACCGACGACGCGGGCGGCGTTCATTAGCGCCGCGAGCAGAACCACAGCGGTGCCATGCTGGTCATCGTGAAACACGGGTATGCCGATATCCTGCAACGCAGCCTCGACCTCGAAGCAGCGTGGTGCAGCGATGTCTTCGAGGTTGATGCCACCGAAGGTCGGCGCGACGGCGCGGACGAAAGCGATGAGCGCTTCAGGCGTTGCGACGTCTACCACCAGCGGGATTGCATCAACGTCGGCGAATTGTTTGAACAGGATTGCCTTGCCTTCCATGACCGGCATGGCAGCGGCGGGGCCTATGTTGCCGAGTCCGAGGACCGCAGTGCCATCGCTAATGACGCCAACCGTGTTTCCACGAATTGTAAGCGTGTGGCTGAGGTCGGGATTCTCAGCGATGGCGTCACAGGGTGTTGCCACACCGGGCGTGTAAGCGACGGACAAATCGTCGCGGCTGGCGAGCGGCACCTTGGACGCGATCTCGAGTTTGCCTCTGTGCTTGCGATGCATTTCTAACGACTGCCGGCCGTAGTCGGTCATGAATTTCTCCGCTGAGAATAACGAGCGTGCATAGTAGAGCATGGTCGCAGGTGGAAGCAATTACACCGACCGCGATCTACGGGTGACTGCCGCATTTCGAGTGCCAATCCCCTTCCCCCTTCAATCACCCGGGTCCGAATCCCCGTGTACCATTGCAGTCCAATTGAGCGGGCGTCTACAATTCGAACTCACCCTGATTGGACCTACGCAAGTCGCATTCATCTTTAGTCATCTCGGGTCATTAAGAATTAAAGGTGACCCGGTTACCGATTGAGTGCAGGAACGTCGTTCTTAAGAATCTCGCGAATATTGTGAGGAGCCAAGCTGCTGCTAATAATCATTTGAGTGGGAAGCTGGTCAATACGAAATCGCTGCCGGATGAGTGGCAACCGTAGCACATTGCGACACCGTTGCCCCGCGCAACATAGTCACTTGGATCGCTGGTATTGGTCGTTTCATACCAAAACCAGCCGTCGCCTCCGGCGCTATCGTCCGCCGTTTTCAGCATGACCGCCCAGCCATCAAGCTGCCCTTCCTTGCTAAACATCTCTTTCACTGACACAGCACCCTTAGGAAGGGCTTTCTTGCCGGTCTTGAATGCGTCGCTCATCACCGCGTTCATGTAGACTTTTACGGGCGAGCCAAACCGGGAATGTGGGCCGGCTGAGGGGTGCGTTTCAGATTCTGAAGCCGCGAAACCTTTGTATTTCCCAGCGACGAGATACTTGTGAAGGTCTTCGATCCCGGTCGGTATTTCTCCGAGGGCGCCTACTGGAGTTTCAGCGCTCGGCTTCCGGGCGATTCCGGCGGCCATGGCGAACCGGCGGATCCCAGCCTTACACTCCTCGCAGGTCGTTCCGTCGTGCGACGTGTGACCTGCCTCGGCCGAACGAGCCGCACCCCGTTTCGCCTCTCGTAGCACCGGATAATACTGGGTGAATACGAAATCATCGGCGGCTGAGTTCGCGTGGCAGGCGTTGCACGACTGCGCGGGGAATGCCTTGGCTTTGTCAGCTAATGGATACTCGTGGCCGAAACTGAAATATGCCCAATTGCCCGGCTCGTCCTTGAAGCGTTTCGTGTCTTTTGTCGCAACCTCCAGGCCAATGAACTCACCCATGAAGTAGCCTTTTCCACTAGTTGCTTGCTTTGAACCGACGCTAACCAGTTCCTTGACCAACGTTGTGCCGTCGGGAAACTTTCCGGTTCGTTTGTAGGCAGCCAACGCGTCTGGCTGGATGTATACGTTGTGGAACTCGGGAAAAGGCGCGCTGCCGCCATTCATATCGTTTGGGGTAAGCGGAGTTCCGACGTAAATCCACTCGCGATAGCCCTTTGGGCGTTGCATTGCCCCGTCACTGTCAAAACTGACCGCCGCCTTCATTGCATCCTGCGCCGACGCAGGCGTGGAAGGGACTAGGAGAACGACCATGGTAGCCACAACGAGCCCCATGTAAGTACGCACTGTATCTCTTGTCATCCATTCGAAACGCATCTGGAATCTCCTTAAGCTAGAATTTCTTTGAAGAACGAATTAAACCCAATTCGACAGCCGCGCTAGTCGCATCCATACTTTTGTCGCGTCATTCAGCCGTCGATGGACGTCATTACCCGGAAGCGGCGATAGGCATCGAATCCATTAGGCCGACGCTGCTACGCCGTGTAAAATCGCTCAGCAATCACCTTTCCATCTCGCCAACGGCGAACCAGGATCTCATTCCAGAGGATCGGACCGTCTGGCCCCGTCATATCGAAGGTCCACTCCGACAGTGACGTGTTTCCGTTCGAGGCCGACGCGTGTAACTTCGCGCCATTAAATGCTTTTAGTGTGCTAAAGAAATCACTGAGATGCGCATGCTGGGCGTCACGTCCAACGCGAGGCTTGCCATCACCTTCTTGAAACGTGCAGTCCTTGTCATAGAACTTGACAAGGGCGTCGAGAATCTTTCCTTCACCGGTCATCTTGTCGAGCTCGGCACATTGTAGGGCAGTGTCTTTGGCGGTAGTTGCAGTTGTCATTCCGATTCTCCTTTGTCGCGTATAACGCCGATGCTCGGCGTTTAAGTCGTATGCGGCACGTCACAAGACGTGATCCGCTGATTCTTCGATCTGTCAATGCCCGCATTGGGATAAGGGAAGTTGACTGATTCAAACAACAGATGCCCAAGATACTTGTTCGTAGTTTGTCGCTCGGGGTAGCCCTTCAAATGATTTGATGCAGTGGAACGCAATTGTGTTACAACGAATTCCAATTTTTTTGACAACGCGGGGATTGTGGCTTTGGGAAGGACTCAACTCTCGTCGGGCACTTCGCCAAGCACCCAGAGGACTTGATCTCTAAGGCGCTCAAGCACGTCCGCATCGGTCAGAGTGGAAAGCGCCTTGCAATGCAGTCCTACCGCCCACAAAGGGAGCGCTTGGCGCATGACTTCTACACATGCTTTGTACTCACCAATCCGATCCTAGGCGGCTGTCCTGCGTGCAACTACAGCCCTGCGTGGGATCATTCTTGCTGGACGTGCGATCAACCCATTCGACAAATCTTGAATCATTCCCGAGGCCGAATCGAAACCGAAATCCTAACCCATCAGATGTGCCAGGCTGAGGGGGAATGATCAATTCTGTGCAAAATCTGCGAGATACTCCAGCAGAGCAACCGCGTTGTTTCGAATCACGTCTTTCGCAGAGAAAAGCAACGTCACTTGGGAATGAGATGCTTCTTCCAAGATCGAACGGACGATGCCATCTTTTTCGTTGAGCTCCGCAGAGTAGCGCCGTCTAAACTCATCCCACTTCATGGGATCATGATCGAACCAACGACGTAATTCGTTGGAGGGCGCAACATCTTGAAGCCAGCGATCGACCTTGGCTCGATCCTTGGACAAGCCACGGGGCCAAAGGCGATCGATGAGGATTCGCACTCCGTCATCACTCGATGCAGTTTCGTAAGCGCGCTTCAGCCTTATTTGCGTAGGTGGCATTTCTTTGAGTCCCGAGACCATTCCTGCTACGCCGTGCGATTCGTATTCGCTCGAGGTAATGGCGCTTTGGAAGGTGACCTAAGACGCCCGTAGGCCGAGACCGTATCTCGACCTACGGGTGATTGATTTTTGGGTATTCGCGAAGTCCTATCCACTGACCTTTGACCAGTGGGCACTGGCATTGGCGGCGAGTTCTGTTGCATCGCCCTTGTTCCAAAGTTCCCTGGCGTCAATGTTCTTATTCTTCAAGAACAGCATGAGTCTGCCGTCGACGATTCTGAAGTTTGTTGGGTCGACTGGGAACTTGTCTTGGACCGCCATTCCAAAGGCGCACCAACCGCCGAAAGCCGGAAGATACTTCTCCGGACTCGCTTCGAACGCCTTCTTGGCGTCGGCGGACACGAGGTAATAGGTCACGCCGTTGTGTGTGGACGCATGCTCAACTATACCCTTGACTGGTTTGTTGACTGCGAAATACGCGACTGGGCAATAACCCTCAAGCGCTACGCCGCTGCTTGGAAGATTGTAGCTGTGCAGATATGCGCGTGATTCATTCATCGACTTATCAGTGGATTCCCCGGCCAGCGCAGACGCCGTGAGGAGGGCGACAACTGCACAAAGGCCACACGCGGTTGAAATGAGTCGTTTCATCATGATCTCCTATTTTTCTCAATTCGGTCAATACTAACGTCTATGTACGTGCGCCAGACAATTTGGCGATAATGCGTAGAAGAGAAATAGTCACGATCTACTTAGTCCGAGTTGGCTTCGAGTCCATCAAGATTGCCGGCTCCACGCACCTCACGTTTGTCTCAGGTCGTTGCGGCCCCAACCGTACGAATCACCGGTGAGCAGCGTCGAACTGCCTTTAAACACGCACAGTTGGCGAACCATGCTTGCGAGGCGCTTCGCCTCCAGCCATAATGCCTACTCGGGCTTTGTCTTTCGATCGCGTGCAATTGAGCGACCACAGCCGGAGAATTTCAAACATCCAAAGATTGGATGCCGCTCGGAGCAGTTGGTTACTTCCTTGTATTTGGATTTTTGACGCGGATTGAGCGCATGAAAGAATGTTCACATCATGAGTCATCCGAAGGACAATCGCTCGTGGATGGACTCCGCAGTGGAGACCGCGACGCCTTTGAAACCTTCGTCAGGTTGTTTGCCCCGCGCGCGACTCGAATCGCACGACGAATTCTACAAAACGAAGCAGACGCAGCCGATGCAGTTCAGGATGCCTTTATTTCGGCCATGTCTGCGATTCGCCATTTCCGCGCCGATTGCCAACTCACAACGTGGTTTCACCGCGTCGCCACAAACGCGGCCCTGATGAAACTCCGTTCGAAAACTCGAAAGGACATCCGGAGCATTGATGAACTTTTGCCCGGTTTTTTTGCGGACGGTCATCGGATTGGCCCGAAACCAGCATGGGCGCTATCGCCAGATCAGATTCTGGAGCGTTCGGAGCGTTGCCAGATCGTGCATAAAAAAATTTCGGAACTTCCGGAAGATTCTCGTAACGTTGTGCTCCTCCGAGACATCCAACAAGTGAGCACAGCGGAGACAGCACGCCAGCTTGGTGTGTCAGAGTCGGTTGTAAAAACGCGTTTGCACCGCGCTCGGCAGGCTTTGAGAAGCATGTTTGAAGAGGAGTTTGAAGTTGCCTGAGCTTTCGTGTCAGGATTTGATCCGGTTCCTTGACGATTATGTCGACATGACGCAATCGGATAAGGTGCGCGTCGCGTTCGATGGCCATTTGAAGAATTGTCCCAACTGCGTCGCTTACCTCAAGACATATCGAGATACCATTTCCCTTGCTCGGGGCGCCTGTGCCGAAGATGCTGCCGCGCCTCCACCTGATGACATTCCCGAAGAGCTGATTCAGATCATCCTCAAATCACGCCCTAGCGACTAGAACTAGATTGCCAACTTCAATGTGTAAGGTCCGTGATTGTCCGCGCCGGTGGGCACCACGGACGTTGCCACGAACCCGCACATGAACAAGTTGTCTTGGCCGCCGTAACCATCCTTCATCCTACCGCATCCAACTTGCGGAAAGTGGATGACAAAGACATGACGGAGGATACGAGATGAGCATAAAGCTAACGATTGCAGGTGTGGGATTGCTGCTGTTTTTTGTCTTCGGCTTTCTAGGAATCTCACGTTCGACGCACGAGGCGAAACCTGCGAGCGAAGAATACAGACAACGTGCAGGCGACAAACGAAGCGCCTATTCGGCAAGTCGGTACCGCCTCGGCCCGCTTGAACGAGAGCGCATCAGCGAATTGGCCAAGACGCTCTCTCCGGAGGAACGACACGTCCTCCTTGAGGAAGGAACGGAACGCGCATTCACAGGTTCTCTGGTCAAGAACAAGAAGGAAGGCGTCTACACCTGTCGTCTCTGCGGACTTCCACTGTATGACTCAGACGCGAAATTCGAATCGGGAACAGGTTGGCCCAGCTTCTTCAAGCCGCTCGATCCAGCCCATGTGCGGGAAGTGCGCGACACAAAATTCGGCATGGCAAGGACGGAAGTAGAGTGTGCCAGATGTCGATCACACCTAGGGCACGTCTTCAAAGACGGTACCCAGCCAACGGGCTTACGATTCTGTATGAATTCGGCGGCGATGAGGTTTTATGAACTCGGCACGGATCTGCCGCCTGAGTCGCTACCGACCGAACTCGCAACGGCGTACTTCGCCGGTGGATGCTTCTGGGGAATCGAAGATCAGTTTCAGCAAGTGCCGGGAGTAATCGACGCCGTCTCGGGGTACCAGGGAGGTTCTGTTGCCGACCCGGGATACACACAAGTATGCCGTGGCGACACCGGCCATGCAGAGACCGTCCGCATCACATTTGATCCTGGGCGGGTGAGCTACCGGCAGCTCCTAGAGTGGTTCTTCAAGTTTCACGATCCGACACAGAAGAATCGACAAGGCCCGGACATCGGCTCCCAATACCGGTCAGCGATCTTCGCCGCTGACGCCGACCAGCTTGCTGAAGCAACATCGTTCATCGCCGAACATCAAGGCGAAGCTCGCTTTCGTGACCGTGAGTTGGCAACGGTCGTGGAAAGGGCTGGAACATTCTATGAAGCCGAAGAGCTTCACCAGGATTATCACGCGAAGCACGGCGGATCATGTCCAATCGGTTCTGGAGAGTAATAGGTCGCCGCGCGACGATTCACGCCGTGGCCTAGACGCCCGGTTCTATCAACGCTGTCGAACATGTTCACGAAAACGGACTGAGAAAAAGGAGACCTCGGGCATGTCGTATCTTTCCCGTTACATGAATTGGCTGCACACCCGCTGGCCGGCCGGCACGGTTGAGAAACTTCCGGAGGTTAATGCGGACGGGACCACAGCTGTTCCCGGCCTTCGTGTCGTCGGAGATCTCACCGGGATACCGCTCCTGAAGTTCTCCGTGGACACCGGCGCAAAAGCTGTTCAAGCCATTCTTGCGGAACCCGGGTTCGTGCGTGGCACGAAGGATGATGGACCATTCGATATCGCCATCATTGGTGGCGGGCTTGCCGGCGTTGCCGCCGCCATTGAGGCCAAAAGAGCAGGCCTGAAATTCGCGATCTTTGAAGCCGCCAAGACATTCGCGACCATCAAGGATTTTCCCAAGGGCAAACCGATCTTCACATACCCGGCCGACATGACGCCAGCTGGTGATCTCCGATTGACCGCGAGTGTCAAAGAGGACCTTGTCACGGAATTGGAAGCACAGCGCGAAGCGCACGGCGTAGAGCCTGTCATTGCTCGCATCGAGCGGGTCGAGCGCAAGGGCAAGCGGTTTGTCATTCATGCGAAAGATGCCACGTTTGAGGCCCAGCGCGTCATCGTGGCTATCGGGCGCAGTGGTAACTTCCGCAAGCTTGGAGCGGGGGGCGAGGACAAACCCAAGGTGTTCAATCGTCTGCACGATCCAATGGAGTTTGCCGGCAAGAGCGTTCTGGTGGTCGGCGGTGGCGACTCGGCCATCGAAGCGTCGATTGCACTGGCGCTCGCAGGCGCAAAGGTCACGCACAGCTATCGTCGCGACTCCTTCTCCCGCCCGAAGCCGGAGAACGTCGAGAGGCTTAACCAACTGGTGGCCGATCCCACCGCGAATGTCGCCGTCGAGAATCCTTCCTCCGAGCGTGTCACAACGTCTTTTTCACCATCGATGTGCGCTCGCATCGGCGAAGGATCGATCTGCATAGCCATGTCGACGCAACTCGTTGAAATTCGCGACGACGTCGTGGATATCAAGAACGCCGACGGCAACGTGGAAACGCTTCCGAACGATGTGGTCTTCTCCATGATCGGTCGCGAGCCACCATTGGATTTCTTTCGACGCAGCGGCGTCCCCATACGCGGTGAATGGCGAGCCAAGACATACGTTACTCTCGGCGTTTTCGCTCTATTCTGTGCTTTCGTCTATCACTGGAAAACGGACGCGGCAGAGTTCCCCATTCAGAAGTGGTTTCAGAAGCGCGGATGGTTTCCATACAACATCGGCGGGCTGTTCTCGTCGCTTGGCGCCTCCGTTTCAGCCGCAGCCAACACAAAAACGAATCTGCTTTACGCGCTGAAAAATTCGATGGCCGACGGTGGATTCTACTACACGCTTGCTTATTGCGTTTGTGTCGTTGTATTCGGTTTTCGACGAATCAAACGAAGGAGAACACCGTACGTAAAGGTGCAGACGTTCACTTTGATGGCGATCCAGTGCCTCCCACTGTTTATTCTCCCTCAGATACTGCTGCCATGGGCGGGCAACAACGGGTGGTTCGAGAGCGGCGTGCTCGGGTGGATTGGTGACCAATTCTTCCCCAACGGATCATATTGGCGCGCCTATGGCTTCGTTCTGGCCTGGCCGCTGTTCGTTTGGAACGTGTTCACACCAGACCCGATTTGGGGTTGGCTGATTCTTAGTTTCGTGCAAACTTTCGTGATCATACCGCTGATGATTCGCCGTTGGGGTAAGGGCGCCTATTGCGGATGGATCTGCTCTTGCGGAGCATTGGCTGAGACACTCGGAGACGCGCATCGCCATAAGATGCCGCACGGTCCATTTTGGAACCGCCTCAACATGGTTGGACAAGTCGTGCTTGCGTTTGCATTCGCTCTTTTCGCGCTTCGCGTCGGTGGGTGGATTTGGCCCGGTTCGGCGTTTCAGAGCGGATTCGATTACCTGCTCAAGAAGCTACCCTTTCTCAACTATAAATGGATCGTCGATGTCATGCTTGCCGGCGTGCTCGGCGTCGCTTGCTACTTCTGGTTCAGCGGTCGTGTCTGGTGTCGTTTCGCCTGTCCGCTAGCCGCATTGATGCACATTTATGCCCGATTCACAAAGTTTCGCATTTTCGCGGAGAAGAAGAAGTGCATTTCATGCAACGTGTGCACATCCGTCTGTCACCAAGGAATCGACATCATGAATTTCGCGAACAAGGGCGTGGCCATGGAGGATCCGGAGTGCGTGCGTTGCTCGGCGTGCGTGCAGAGTTGCCCAACGGGTGTTCTTTCATTCGGACGGCTCAATTCCAATGGCGGGATCGTGCACGATCGCCTAGCTGCTTCGCTGGTGCGGGTGGACGAAGTGGGATTGCCCGGAAAGGCCTGACCTAGTTAAAACATTTAACAACAAGAATGCTTATCGGAGTAAACGAAATGATGACACAAGCTACTCAAAAAGCGAATGTGTTTGAGAGCGCCATACGGCGACTTGATTCAGCTGCCAAACATATCAATATCGCACCAGAAACGATCGACCGGTTGAAACGTCCGAAGGCGTTGCTGGAGGTATCGATCCCAGTGCGGATGGATGATGGCTCTCTGCGTGTCTTTACCGGATATCGGTGTCGGCATGACGATACTCGCGGACCCGCCAAAGGCGGCATTCGCTTCCACCCAGACGTGTCGAGGGCGGAAGTGCAGGCTCTCGCATTCTGGATGACCTGCAAGTGCGCCTGCGTGGGCATTCCCTTTGGCGGTGGCAAAGGCGGTGTTATCGTAAACCCGAAGGAGCTTTCACGGCTGGAGTTGGAGCGGCTAAGCCGCGGATACATGCAACAAGTCGCCGATTTCGTCGGTCCTGAAACCGACGTGCCCGCGCCGGACGTTTACACCAACGCAACGGTCATGGGCTGGATGATGGACGAGTATTCGAAGATCGTTCGCAAGCGAACGCCCGGTGTCATCACCGGCAAACCGATTCCGCTGGGTGGTAGCCTGGGGCGCGACGATGCCACCGGTCGCGGCGCGTACTATTGCATCAAGGAAATTGAGAAACGTCGAAAGTGGGAGCCGAAATCAATCCGCGTTGCTGTGCAAGGCTTCGGCAACGCTGGGCAAAGTGTTGCCAGACTACTCCACCTGGACGGCTACAAGATTGTTGCTGTCAGCGATTCGCGGGGCGGCATCTATTCCTATGACGGATTTGATGTACCAAGCCTCATCCAGCAAAAAAACGCATCGCGAAAACTCCAGGCTGTCTATTGTCAGGGAAGCGTGTGTGAACTGGTCCCTGCCGAAACCATCACCAACGAAGCGCTCTTGGAGTTGGATGTTGACTTACTCCTTCCTGCGGCACTCGAAAATCAGATTTCCGCATCCAACGCCGGCAAGATCAATGCGTCCGTTATGGTAGAGCTGGCCAACGGCCCTACAAGAATTGAGGCGGACCCGATTCTCGCCGAGCGTAACGTGTTGGTTGTCCCGGACATCCTCGCCAATGCTGGTGGCGTTACGGTAAGCTACTTCGAGTGGGCCCAAAATCGGAGCGGCTATTACTGGTCGCTCGAAGAAGTTCATGACAAGCTCCGAGGAATCATGCAGACTGAATTCAACGCCATTTACGAGACGATGGAGAGAATCCAAACCGACATGCGGACGGCTGCGTATGCGCATGCGCTGAGCCGAATCGGCGCAGCGATCGAATCCCATGGAACGGCGGAGTATTTCTCAGAATCGTAGACCGTATTTGGGTACTGAACTCTCGATGTTATACAAGTAGAGGCGTTATGGTGAAGCAATTCATTCTTGTTTGGATCATGGCGAATAGAGGAGGGATTGAAAATGAAAGCCGCAGGTCTGAATTAGGTCAGAAATTGCTTGAAGCGAATCGGCGCAACTCGCCAGCACTCGTACAAATTCGGGGAGGCCATCTCCGCGAGATGTTTGTTTTCGTGTTGCTGGCGGACACCAGCATGCTCGATTCAATCATCCTGCGTGCGTATCACAACATACTCTCGAAAAGCAAATTACGACACGAAGGACAATAATGGAGTCTTCGTGAGGGGTACATTCGAAACAGCAATCGGCCTCTCTTCGGCCAAGCAAGACTCCATATGTCTCGGAAACAATCATAGATGGAATTCGTTCAACAGACGTGCATGGACACCGAAATCGAACTGAGACTCGGTCAAGACTTACATGACGGCCCCAGCTATTTCTTGTCCAAACGATGATAGTCGAAGGCCTGCTTCCTTAGTCTCGGTGCAGAGAGAATTGGCGGCTCCGAGACACAGTGCTTGTGCGTACCAACCAGTGCACCAGTTGACATCCCGATACTATCGGGTACTCATCGAGTACTCGTCCACACACGCTCGTCGAATTCGCGTGTCTAGAAATGAAGTGTCGCCTGGAGGATGGATCGGTAGGCCACCATGGGGATGCACAGCCTTGAGAGCCTCTTGTGCGATGTTCGCGCATGCCGCCTTTGTGAAGAGCACTTGGCTGACGGGGTACGTCCTGTCCTTCAGGCCCATTCCAAGGCGCGCATCCTTATCGCCGGTCAAGCCCCTGGTCGTCGCGTACATGAGTCGGGTGTGCCTTTCGACGATCCGAGTGGTGATCGCTTGCGCGCATGGATGGGCGTGTCGAAGGACACATTCTATGACGCCACGCAAATCGCAATACTTCCAATGGGGTTTTGCTACCCAGGGACGGGGAAATCCGGAGACTTACCGCCGCGGCCGGAATGCGCCGACGCATGGAGAGAAGCGCTCCTTCAGCGATTGTCCGCAGTGAAGCTGACGCTAGTCGTCGGTCAATACGCCATTCGTTGGCATCTTGAGCAACCGGAGAAATCACTTACGCACACGGTGCTCGCTTGGAAGGATTATCGACCTGCATATATTCCTCTGCCACATCCGAGCCCTCGGAACAACATTTGGCTGAAGAAGAATCCCTGGTTCGAAGTCGATGTTCTGCCTTACCTGAGGCGCCGTGTCCAGAAGCTGTTGGCCTAGCAGCCCATTCATTACGACAAGACTTCCCCCCTTGCGAGCGGGGGTTCAAAATGTCGATCACGCCTTTTCGTTGAATTTACGCCTGCGGGCTATGAATCCGCGACTCATGGTGTAAGTGGCTGAAGAGACTGAGTTTACGGACAACATTCTGTATCATTAGCCATTCCAGACTCAAGACCTACTGGTTTCGGAGTTAGCCCCGAGTCGCAACCGAATGAAGACTGACGCAGAAATGACGCAAAAGGGGGGCGTAGCGTTCCACGACCTGGAAGCCCGTCCCCATACGAATCGACAAGCATTTTCGAAACTCAAACAGGGCGTAGACATTTAGGCCCTGTTCTGTTGGGACCTGCGCGGTTGCTGCCACCCAATCATGCTTGCATTTTGGGCTTCCGCCCCAAATCAGCCGGTTCTCGTAACACCGCACACCTTGCCGTCGTGTAGCCCCTTGGGCCAACAAAGACACTTGTCGACGAGGGCAATACTATCCCCAGGATGAAATATCTACCTCCCAACCTGACGATTGGATCAGTTCCCAAGCAGACTCATGGAAGTCAACAAGCAGCACCCTTTTTCGGACCTTTTTTCGCACAGTGCGCATGTCGCACTCAATGAGGCTGCTTGGCAAACGTTCTAGCCCGGATATTTCACGACTTTGACTTGAATTGCGCATAGAGAAGGCCTTCAAGCCTTGTATGATAGGGTTTGCGAGAACTCTACATACTTTGGCAAGGAGGCCTAATCGTGACAGAGTGTAACCG
>JAJDEB010000025.1 GCA_029260015.1 Phycisphaerae bacterium
AATAGAAAACAACTCAAAGCAAAGGTGTTATCGCATATGCGCATGTTGCAAAAGCAACCGAACAGAGTAAAGAAATATTTTCAGCATCCCAAAATAACCTATGCAGCATAACCAGCCTATTAGGAAGCCGGGTTAATATTATGGAACGTTCTATTACTCTGTTTCGGACGGGATGGTTAAAACATCTTCCCCGGTCTCCTGGCGAATAAATTCTCTTTGTTGTTGTGCAGTGATCTCTTCACTGTGGCTGAGTGTACTTCCGACCCATAAGTCCATCATCTTTGCTGCGACCAGATCCCCACTGACGTTGATGGCGGTACGACTCATATCGAGGATTCGATCAACCCCCATTATGAGTGCGATACCGGCGGGGGGAATGCCCACGGTGCTCAATACCATCGACAAAATAACAATACCCACACCGGGTGTTGCTGGTGCGCCTATGGATGCTCCGACCGAGGTGAGCACGATTAAGGCCATTCCACCCAGGCCAATGTCAATGCCGAACACCTGCGCCAGAAAAATGGCTGCGACGCCCTGGTAAAGCGCTGTGCCATTCATGTTAATCGTCGCTCCCAGCGGAATGACAAATTGGGCCACCGAAGGCCTTACCTTGAGTTTTTCCTCCGCTGTTTTTATGGACAGTGGCATGACGGCGGCAGAGCTGGAAGTGGAAAAAGCAAGCAGTAAAACTTCTTTCACGTCTTTGATGAACGGTATGGGCTTTTGTCTGGCAAATACAAAGAGAATAATCAGGTAAACACAGAACATCAGCAATAACCCGAATAGGACGGTGCCCACGTAAACCGCCATACCCAGTAAGGCATCCAGGCCCAGTTTTGCGGTCAACTGGGCCAGCAGACCAAACACCGCGACCGGCGCCAGCAGCATCGCCCAGCGCACCACCGTCATGCAGACTTCCTGGAGTGAGCCCATAAGGTCCAGCAGCGGTTTGGCCTGCGCAGGCACCATCATGACCAGTGCGACACCTACCACCATGGCGAAAATAACGACCTGCAACATATTATTTTCGACCATTGAGGTCAGGGGATTGGAAGGGAGTAGTGTGATCACTTTTTGCGGCAGCTCGTGGAGATTGAGCGCTTCTGGCGCCATTTGGAGTGCCGCAGGCGGAGCGCCCAAAGTGGCTTGTAGGGTCTGGCTGTCGATATAGGCGCCAGGTTTGATCAATGAGGCCACGGTTAATCCGATGATGATAGCTAGCGCTGTGGTGACGACAAAAAACAAAACCACGCGCAGACCAATTTTACGCAATTGTTCCAGATCTTCGGTTGCCGCCAGGCCTCGGATGATGGATGCGAACACAAGGGGTATGACGATCATTTGAATTAGGGCGAGAAACAGCTTGCCGGGAAAGGCCAGCCAGTCACTGGCAGTCGCGGCGGTAGCGGGATCCACCCAGCCAACGCTAGGGCCGATAATAATACCCAGGCTAATACCTAGCACCATGCCAACCATCACCTGTAGCCACAGGCGCCCATGAACAAGGGATTGAAGGTAAGTGCTGAGATATTTTAATGAACGGGGATAAAGTACTTCCAACGCAAGGGTCTTTTCTGTTTTTTCTGCCATTATTTTAAAGCCTTTTTTCAGGGAATTTGCTCATACAGTTTTAAGTAAGGCGTCAAAGCTCTTTCTGACAAGAGGCATTTTGGACGCACTCACCGATTGACCCACCTTACGCGTTGCCAATCGCTACTCCATCAATAATGTGATCAAGACCGGACCATATTGGATCTTACCGGATTCAGCTCTAATGATTCAGCTCTAATATAGCGCACATAAGTGAATAGATATTGCCTGTTCGGGTTGAGTATCTGTGATGGACTTCAGACTCGAATGTGCGCAGGAAGTATATCTGGAAAATCGAAATCGATTTCACGCACGCTATCCTGGCTGTCTGTTCCGATCCAGAAGCTTGACAACTTCGCCAGTAATAGCTTCAAGCCTGGTTGTATCATCCAGCACGCATTCATCCGGCTTGCCTGGGCATTCCGTCGATAGAGCAATTGCGTCCCTGAGCAATTGCGACTCCACCTCTGTCGCGGGTATCGGTAGATTGTTACGTAAGTATCTTGTCAGTGAGGCCATGGCACGATTGAAATCGTACGCTGGTTTCAAGTTAAGCGCCCGCGCCGCGCCGACCAGACTGTCAAATTCCTGGTGTAGCTGATCATAGCCTCTGGAATCCAGTAGCGCATCGCCATAGCGGGACAAAATCGCCTCTACACGCAACATACGTTGACGGTATTCTATGCAATAGTGTGTACGTAATGCTTCAATGTGTTTATCCATTGCCGCCTGTTTCCAGTTTACTTTCTGACCAGACTCATTACGTAGGATGAAATCTGGTCGAGCTCTACAATCTGATCAACGGCATTTATCGCCAGAGCTGTACCCGGCATGCCAAATACAATTGAACTCTCTTCATCCTGGATAAAAGTATGGCAACTTGCGCGACGCGCCTCCAGCAAGCCCTGGGCGCCATCACCACCCATGCCTGTGAGCAAGCCTGCTATAGCGTGGCCGGGACAGTACTGAGCGAGCGACTGAAACAGGGGGGTTACTGAGGGACGGAAGCCATTCACCAACGGACTATCAATCAAATTCACTGTCAGTCCATTGCCATTGCGCTTAACACATAAATGTATATCATCCGGGGCAAAATATACCTTGCCAGGCAACAGGGCCTCACCGTGTTCAGCCAGCTTGATATCAAGCAAAGTATTGCCAGCGAGCCATTGCACCAGCCCTCCAACAAAACCTTTTGAAATGTGCTGAACAATAATGATGGGGACAGGAAATCCCACGGGCAGCGTACTAAGAATTCGCTGCAGCACCTGCGGCCCGCCTGTCGAACAGCCCAGTGCCAGAAGATGATAAGCTTTTGTCCGCTGCACGATTGCCGTTTCGAAGATATCGACAGCACGGGTGCGTTGTAAGGGCTTACGCCCGACCACTTTAACATCGGCCATGGCGCGTACAGTGTCGACCAGTTCGGTCCGAGACCACTCAAAATCCTGATGGCCATAACCATGCGGTTTCTCGAGGACGGCAAGCGCTCCTTCTTCCAGAGCACGAAAAGTGGTGCGCATTTCCTCGTTGTCAACGCTGGAGCTGACGACGACAATGGGGACAGGCGCATCCGCCATGATCATCCGTGTAGCCTCGAATCCATCCATGCGCGGCATACGAATATCCATGGTAATAATATCTGGCCGCAAATCGTGCGCCAGCTGCACGGTTTCGCGTCCATCACGAGCACGCCCGATTACTTTGAAGTCCGTTTCCTGTTCAAAGATGGTCTTAAGCAAGAGCGCTACAACATCGGAATCTTCTGCTATTAATATTTTAATCAATTTTTTATAACACCTTTAAACCATTTGTCGAACCACATCCAGAAGAACGCGCGTTTCAAATTCACCTTTTACAATATAGGCATTAGCTCCAACCTGGATACCACGCTGCTGGTCCTCGGCTCTTGCCAGCGAGGTGACAATAATTACCGGCAATTCAGCCATAGCCTCAGTTTTCTTGATCTTGTCAGTCAGCTCGAAACCATTCATGTCTGGCATCTCAATATCGGTAACAACAAGATCAACACTATCTTCCTGCAAAAAATCCCAGGCCTGCTTGCCGTCCACCATAGTGACAACCTCATAGCCAGCCGCTTCGAGAATATTTTTTTCCAGAGTGCGCGTTGTAATCGAGTCGTCGACAACAAGAATACGCGGTACTTTTATAACTTCATCTTTATTTTCATTGAGCGCCAGGATCCGCGACGTGATTCCCCGCTTCAATGCAGACTCAATAAGATCATAGGGGTTGAGCACTATAACTATGTCGCCACTGCCGGTTAAAGTGCCACCGGTAACATTGCGCACTGATACCAGGGGCGCCTGCAGGGATTTGATAACAATTTCCCGTTCACCCAGAATCTCCTCGACAACAAAACCAATGATGTCCCGGCCTTTCGAGACCAGAACCACTGGAAAACGTGTATTGTCTGAGAGTTCATGACTGGGCATTTCGAGCAAATCAGTCAGTCGGCGCAAAGGAATAGTACGACCATCGATAATGATGGCCTGGTTGGCCTCAATCTCGATAATATCCTCCGGGACCAGCTCAAGAACACGATCTACCGAAGTGCTCGGAATCACGAACACATTACCATTAACACCTACCATCAGGCCCTGGTCTGTGGCTAGCGTCAAGGGCAGATTAAGCACAAAGGTCGAGCCTGTTCCTGGCTGAGTATGCAGTTCGACACGGCCCTTAAGCCTGCGCAGATTAGCCCGAACAACATCAAGGCCAACGCCGCGTCCTGACACATTGGTGACAATTTCCTTGCTGGAAAAACCGGGACGGAAAATAAGATCCAGTATATCTTCCTCACTCATCAAAGCCAGTTCGGTGCTGGTCGCCACTTTTCGCTTACGCGCAATTTCGGCAATTTTATCAACGTCGATGCCTGCACCATCATCCTTAATCAGCATGCGTATCTGACTGCCCACAGCCTGGACCTGGACACTAACCTTGCCTGTTGCTGATTTTCCCGCAGCCTTGCGTTGCGCCGGGTTTTCGATACCGTGATCAATGGCATTACGTAACAAATGGATTAAAGGATCTCGTACACCATCTAGAACCGCTCGATCCATTTCGATATCGTCACCAATAGTTTCATAGTCAACCTGTTTGCCCAGTTCGCGTCCGATGTCTCGCACAGTGCGTGACATCGGACGCAACAGTGACGCGACAGGAACCAGACGTAACATTCGAATATCGTTCTGTAAAACATTCGATAGAATACCTAGCCGGTTAGTGCTACTGCGCATTTCCTTGAGTAAGTGATTACTGAGGCCGCTTAGTTCACCGATACTGCTGGCGCCACGTTCTAATAATTGCATGATCTCAACAGGTAGAGATTTACCATGATGCTGGGCAAGCGGTTTTGCACGGGCCCATATTTTTGAGAAGGTTTTGAGCTGCAGTGACAGCTGCTGAATCAATTCAAAGTGATCATCCATTTCGATCCTGGAGACCTGAAGGGCCTCTCCAGCCGCCGCAACGATTTCAAGTTTGTCAACCGCGACTCGAATGCTATCGTCGTTTCTGCGAGACTGTTCTGAAGCGCTGAGATCAGTTGCTAATTTTTCATTCTCATCATCGACCAACATGGCAGCAGCATCTGCTGCTCGCTCCACTTCAGGGTCATGCTCGACCGTCATTGGCGCATCTTGTGAGAATTCAGACACAGAGGTAGCGGTGTTTATCTGCAGGTTCTTGGTCGCTTCAGGTTCTTCCTTTGTAATATGACTTTCAATACGCTGTAGAAGAGGCGCAATCTCAAAGTCCAGCGGCGTCTTATCGATGAAAGCCTTTAGCGCCTTGTGCATGCAGTCCATGCTCTCAAGCGATAAATCAATAAGTTCAGGTGTGGGCGTTCTGTTGTCGCGCTTGAGCAGACTAAACAGTGATTCCAGTTGATGGGCAATGGTGCTGACATCGACCGCGTTCACCCCCTGTGCGGCGCCCTTGATATTGTGTGCAGCGCGGAATATTTCTTCGAAGGCAGTGCGTCGCTCATCACCTTCTATGCCCTTTTCTATATTCAACAGGCCATCGGTAATGCTCTGTATCTGGGTATCAAGCTCTGCAGAAAAGAGTTGCAATAATTGCTGCATTATTTGTGGATCAAGTTCCATAATTACCTGACCTTATAAACCTCTACACTATTACGAAGCTTATCGGCAAGCTCCACGATATGGCTATTGGCCTCCTCGGTCTGTTTGGTTGATGTAACAAAGCGCATCACCGCATCATTGATCTCACCCATTGCTCTATTCACCTGCTCAATACCCACGGTCTCCTGATGCGCGGCCTCAACAATCTGTTTGCTGGCTATCGCCGTCTCATTCACAACACCATCCAGGGTTTGCATCAACTCGCCGGTACGTTGGACTTTCTGCACACCAATGTCTACGCCCTTAGTACCTTCCTCTGTCGCCATCACCGCACGATCTGTCGCCTGGCGGATATCGTGCAGAATTTTTTGTACCTGTGCGGTTGACTGTTGTGACTGTTCAGCCAGGGCCTTAACTTCTTCGGCGACCACGGAAAACCCTTTTCCAGCATCACCTGCTTTAGCGGCCTCTAGTGAAGCATTTAAAGCCAGCATTTTTGATTGCTGCGCAATCTCGTTAACCACTGCTGTAATCTCGCCAATCTGCTGCGTCTTCTCTGACAAGGTAAGGATGGTCTGCGCGATTCCGTCAACACGAGATCGAATAGCTTCCATACTTTCAGTCGCATCCTGGACTGCTTGCCGCCCCATATTACTTTCGTCACGAGTTCGTTGAGCCAGACCTCCAAGCGCCTTCGCTTTGTTGAGGGTTTGTTCAGAGGTTTGTCTTATTTCAGCCAGCGTTGCAGTGATCTCATTCACTGCACTGGCCTGTTGTGAGGCGGCAGCCACCTGATTACTGGTGACACTACTGACTTCAGCCAGTGTTGTATTCAGAGATTCAACGACCTCCCGGATACCTACCGAAATACCGGACAGCGATTGCGTCATACTGTTTAGATGAATAGAGAGTTGGCCAAGGTCATCCTCACCCTGCAGCTCGATAGCATGACTCAGATCACCTTCCTCAACCTGCTTAACATGCGCCAGAAGGAGATCAACTCGGTCTCGAATATCAGCCGCCTTGCGCAGCTGTTCAATCTGTTCGCGCTCACGCTGCTGATTTCCCTCGAGCGTCTCCGCCATTGTGTTGAATCCTGCCGCAATCTCACTCATCTCATCCTGCGCAGTTAAATCTGCCCTGGCGCTCAGATCCCCTTGCGTCAGGCGTCGAATGACACTGCTTAGCCCTTCGGTAGTAGACAATACAGAGCAATAAAATCCAGCAAATAAATACAATAGCGTCACAACTACCACACCCAGGACACTCAGGGTAAAATATTTTTCTGCTGTATTTTGATTAATACGCTTTTCGAGGAGATTGCTCAGTACCGGTGTCGTCGCATCAATAAAGGAAAAAACTGTCGTAATAGCTTCCGTTCCTGCCTTGAATACCTTCTCTGTCTTTGCTGTGATTTTGTCTGTATCCAGCAAATCTTTATCCAGAATATTCGCAAACCGTTGAATAGCCCCATCCAGGAGTTTTGCTTTTTCGCTAAGGATTTTTCTGGTTTCAGTATTAAATTCGAATGCCTGCTCAAGCCCATCGGTTAATGCTTCGTGGTTAACCTTTATCCGAACCAGCATGATATTCAGCGATACATTGTCTTTACTGCTAACCTTACCTGCCGCTACTGCACCAGAAGCAATGCCTCGGGCCTGCCCCATGGCTTCGACCAAAACTGGAAAACGCTTAACAACAGCTTCCATCAGATAGTAACTATCAAGATTTGAATCCAGCATCAAGCCGGATGCATTAAAGACCTGGCGGACAAGTGCAAGAACCGCACTAACCAGATCAGTGTGCTGCTCAAATGCTTCTGCTGCTGACAAATTAAAAGCACGCGCCTTAAGATTAAGCCAGCGTCGCTTCAACTGCTCGACTTCGTCACCGGTTCTAAGATACCTGCCAAGTTTTAAATCGAGCAGCTCAAGAGCTGCGAAATGCACATCGATTTCGCTACGCTTTTCGAGCATTTTTTCTCTAAATCCACTATTGCCTCCCAGATAGCCATTGGTCATGCCGCGGTGTTCTGGAATCGATTCGATTAGATCACGTAGTTGGACAATATATTCGATGCCGCGCTGTTTCTGAGCAATACTATCAATTCTCTCATTGAGCCCGGCAACCAGAAAGCCCCCCAATATTACCAATGGCAGAATAAGCAGGATGAATATCAGCGCAAACTTGCTACGGTAGCGAAATCGCTCCATTAGCTTAACCGCTGGCATGAACATGGAATTATTTCCCCACATTTTTTATCACCTTGTGTTTTGAAAATTTCCCGCCGTATTTACAAATACAGCGATTATTTTTTTATTATCACAAATAAATAATTTATAACTAACGTGCTGTCAAACGACATCATATTTTATAAACACCGCCGCTTTCCTGCAGCTGTTCGGTCAGTTTGAGTAGATCTTCAGCAGCCTGTTTAGTCTGTATCGCAGAAGAAACAAATTGCTGAGTCACATTGTTGATCTCTGACATCGCAGTATTGACCTGATCGATACCCGATACCTCCTGACGTACTGCAGCGACAATCTGTTGGCTGGCGGTGGCGGCTTCATTGATGACATCACTCAAAGCCTGCATGGTGACACCAGTGCGCTCAGTCAGAAGCATACCGGCATCGACACCTTTGCTGCCTTCTTCCGTGGCCATCACCGCGCGATCAGTGGCGTGACGAATGTCCTGCAATATTTTCTGGACCTGTACTGTCGATTGCTGCGATTGTTCTGCCAGATCCTTGACCTCTCCTGCCACCACAGCAAAGCCCTTACCTGCATCACCTGCCTTGGCTGCCTCAATCGAGGCATTCAAGGCCAACATTTTCGACTGCTGCGACAGACCGTTTACCACGGTCGTGATCTCACCAATCTGCTGAGTTTGTTCAGACAAGGCCAGAATCGTCTGGGCGATATCATCGACGCGGGTACGAATCGATTCCATACCCTCAATAGCCTGAGCGACCACAGTGAGGCCCTGAGTGCTTTCCTGCCTGGTTCGCTGCGCCATATCGCCCAGTTTTTTCGCCTTTTCCAGCGTTTGGGTCGAGGTCTGGCGAATTTCCTCCAGCGTCGCGGTGGTCTGGTTTACCGCAGCGGCCTGTTCTGCTATGCCCGAAGCCTGTGTATTCACCGCAGACATGGCTTCACCGACAGTGCTGGTTATGGAGTTACAGACTTCACGGATTTTGCCAGTCATTGAAGCCAGATTTTTAGTCATGGTATTCAGATTACCACCCAGCGCTGACAGGGCATCATTGTCATGATCACCCTGGATAGTGAGGCGATCACGCAGATCACCCGAGGCTACTTTGCCAATAAAATCACGATAGTCAACGACTGTGTTTTCAATCATTTCTTTTGACATACCGACATCGCCGAGGTTGGTCATCAGGCCATGAATATAGGTGTCCATGGCTAATTGACTGTCAAATGAAATGATTTTGTTCACCGCCAGAATGGCTCGCCGGCGCAGCGCAGGTCGGAAGCGATACTGCTTATCAATCAGCGGCACAATCTGCTGCATATAGACACTGTAACTGCCAAGGTACCAGCGTGGGGTCAGGCCAATATCGTTATGCACCTCACCTATACGCAGGCGCCTGTCAACATAGGCCTCGCCATAATCACCATCGAACATTTCCAGCAGGTAACTCTTTTGCGCCTGTTTCAGACGATCGATATTAGAGCCTGCCTTCTCGATGACCTGCATGAGTTCAGGGTAGCGTTCGATATTGCTGTAAAAGTAATCCACAATAGCATCGCCATGAGACACTATCATGGGTTTGAGCGCTTTGAGAATGACCACGTCACTATCGGTAAAGTCGATAAATACTTTACGCGCATGCTGTTCCTGCTGATTGATGTCCATGCTTTGACTCAGACTCATTTTATTTTCCTTATTCATACAGTCTCCTGTTAATTCCATCTTATGTCGCTATAACACACGCGTGTATTAAGCCTGCACAGATTCATCTACTCGCAATACCTCATCAGATAACAGCGCATCCACATTTAGCATGGTGACTCTGCCCCCATAAATACCTTTGACATAGTTAAGATTGCTCACCCCCGTCGAGACAAGCGCTGGCGCCAGTTTATCCAGAGCATAACGTTCGTTAGTGATGACTTCATCAACGAGAATTCCAAGCTGAACATCCTCACTGGAGACAACAATTATTCGCGCCTCGGTAGTCTTGTCGGTTTCATGTGTCATGAAAAAAGGCTGCAGGTCAAGAACCGTCAGCACTTCACCGCGTCGATTGACCACCCCGGCAATATGCGCGGGCGTGCAAGGTACCTGAGTAATGACAGGCATAGACAGAATTTCATCCAGATGCTCGTAGGGTATACCGTATTCTTCTTTATCTCCCAGGCGAAAACGCAGAAATTCTCCGTACTGATGAATATCCACTTTTTCTTCTAATTGCGCCATGGCAAGCGCACGCTGTTTTAGAGTTTGACGCGCCTCTTTTGTGTCGGGCATTAGTGAGCGTGCTGTTATCCTGGCGGCAGAATCAGATACCCGCCTTACTTGCGGCTTAACTTTGTCCGCAGCCTGTCGCGAACCATCCTGAGTTACGGACACAGTAGATGTCTGTTTTTTTTCTGACTTGTCGTCGCTGTTTTTTTTCTTGGTCATGTTTTAGCCTCAGCTATAAATTAGCCGGAAGCAGCTCCCTGTACATACTGATTTCATTTTGTAATATCTGTGCAAATTTTGCATAAGTGACACCTGATGTGTCGTGAATGATCCGATCCGGATCTCCCTGCTCTACTTCGTGCAAGGCATTTTCAAGCGCTTTCATTCCGGCCTTCAACTGCCCTGAACGAATCAGCAACGTACCCAGGGTATATTGGGCTTCGACGAAAAACTGATCCAGATACAGCGCTCGCTTAAAAGCCTGCTCGGCTTCGGGGATCTGCTCGAGCTCCTGCAGCACCAGGCCATAGATAAAATAGCTATGCTTGTCAGTGCTATCGAGACTAATGGCTTGCTGACAACATTCAGCGGCCTCGTCCAATCTGCCGAGATTTGCCAGAGCCTTGGCACGGTACTGTGACAAAAGAGCATTATCAGACACATCAACAATCATCGTGGTATCGATTAAGGTCTGCCATTCCCCCTGTCGGATTAATTCGATAGCAGCTTCAGCATCAAGCACCTGTTTTTCTGCGGTCACAGCGGCGACTTTGACAGGCTCATGCTCTTGATCATCTCGCCACAAGGCCTCAACATCGCCTGTCTCTGATAAAACAAACTGCGACAGATTGTATGTATCAGTAATGGCCTTACGATAATAATGAACATGGCCGCGATTGTGTAAAGTGAGCTCGGGGATTGAAAAATCGAAAGTATCGGCGGCGCCCAGCATGAGAATGCCATTATCCCGCAAGCAATCATCCCGCAAACAATCACGCATCTTTTCTAGCACGCTATCAATTTCCTCGCGTTGAAAATAGATTAAAACATTGCGACACAGGATCAGGTCAATTGTATGCGTGTCATTGAGAATGGATGGGTAACTGTCGTCACTGAGGTTAAGATAGATAAATCTGCACATGTCGCGAATCTGACTGTCCAGGTCAAAATCATTTTGAGCCTTGCTGAAATAGCGTTTTTTTTGCCACTCGTTGATCGCTCGCAGCGACCATTTGCTATAACGGGCTTTCATGGCCAGAGCAAGTGCATCGGTGTTGATATCGGTGCCCAGCAGACGCAGATTCCAGTCGGCGATGTCCGGTAAAAGCTCATGCAGCATGATCGCCATGCTATAGAGTTCCTGGCCAGCAGCGCAGCCGGCACTCCAGATACGCAGTGTCAGATCACCCGTTTCGCGACGCTCTTGTATCAGCTGCGGTAGATACGTATCGCGTATAAAACTCATTTGCAATTCATCGCGAAAGAAATAACTCTCTCCGACAGTAATGCCGGCGATCAGGTATTCAAATTCTGCTGATTGCGTATTATCAGCCTGCAAGGCGCGCAGATACGCATTGGGATTGGGGTAAGAAAAATGCTGGCAGGCATTATTCAGTATCTGGTGAAGTTTTTTTAGCTGGTGATCCTGAATGCTAATTCCTGTACGTTGTTGAACAAGTCGGCAGATAGACTCTTCACAGGCTGTGGAGATATCAAAATAGCTAACTTCGTGACCGTTATCTGGCTTATACATTGTCTACGACTCCGGCACTTCACCGCTGTCTTCCTCACTCTCAAAAAATGGCGTTATGTCGATGTCATCGACACGACCAAGCGGGACTTCACTGATGCCTTGTATATCGAGTAACAGCGACAGGCCACCTTGAGTATTCACAACCGCATGATAAGGCTGTTTCCCCTGTTTAAATTCAGGGTGCATCTGCATCGCATCAGAACCACATTGCTGGATTTCCAGAATCTCTGAAACGACGAAAGCAATGTGCCCTCCCTCCTGAGAACAGAAAATAACGGGTGTATCGATGGTGTAAGGTTGGGTATTGGCATGGCCCATGCGCAAACCCAGATCAATACCCGCAATACTTTCACCATGAAAATTGATCAGCCCAATTAGATAATCCGGGCCACCGGGTACAGGCTGCATATCAAGCAGAGGGATAATGCGTTCAACATCTTGCACATAAAGGCAGCACTGTAAATCCTGTACCATGAAATGCAGCAGAATCAGCTGCTCGTTCGAACTGGTTTCGGATGCTTTGGCAACCGCCGCTTGCATCATGTCAGATCTTCCGACCGGTACCAGTCCAGTACGCCGGATTTAAGAATCTGATCCATGATTTGAGCACTGCGATCTTTTTCTTCTGTCGGGCGCAGTAGTTTTTCGGGGCGGTTTTCCAGGATATCTAGAAATTTCGCCACCAGTTGCGCATCCCAGAAACCCTTCTCGGTTTCTTCCTCAAGGATCTGCCTAACTTTATCTGGTGGGAAGGCCGGTTTGTAGGGACGTTCGGATGACAGAGCATCATAGACATCAACAATCTGAAAGACTCGGGCCAGTCTAGGTATTTTTTCTCCTTTCAGGCCATTGGGATACCCTGTGCCATTCCAGCGCTCATGATGACAGGCAATGATATCAACCGTCATACGCATGGTGCGCAGTGGCGCGCACAAAGAGGCGCCAATCGTGGTGTGGTGTTTCATGATCAGCCATTCAGACTCTGTCAGCTTGCCCTTTTTTAACAGGATGTCATCAGGGATGCCCAGCTTGCCAATATCGTGCAACACACCGCCGCGGCGCAGTGCTTCGAGTTCCTCGTAATTCAGACCCAGCTCCTCACCGAACATCACTGCTATGTGCGAGAGGCGATCGCAATGATCGCCTGTGTTCTCATCACGCGCTTCGACCATGCGTGCCAGGGAAAATAAAACAGACTCGGTGTCATCAAGACGATCCGTAAGGCGTTTATGCTCAACAGCCGATTTGATACGGGCCTTTAGCTCAATCGAATTGAAAGGTTTGGTCACATGATCAGTAGCGCCCAATTCCAGACCGCGGGAGATATCATCCGGAGCACTTAGTCCGGTCACTAATATGAAAGGTAAGAAATGATAATCGGGATCGCCGCAAATTTGCTTTAGAACACCAAAACCGTCCAGCCTGGGCATCAGGATATCGAGCAGAACCACATCAAGGTCGTGGTTCTTGATTTTATCTACAGCATCAACACCATCGACTGCCTCGGTTATGACGTATTCATTACCATTCAAGAGCAGCTTAATGAGCTCCCGGTTCGTTGCCATGTCGTCAACGACCAACACACGAGCTGGAAGATTATTGTGGTTAGTCAAGATAACAGGCCCTCATGAGGTTCCGGGTTACGAGGCTTGGTATCGGTCAGCAAGGGGACTTTTTCCCTCAAGGTAGTACCCTGATAAAATAGGATAGTTTTTCTTATAGGCCCTTTTTCGCTGATATACCCTTTAATGTCAATAGCTTAATTATTTTTGGTCAGACCAAAATTCATGGTCTGGCATGCCTTTGAAGTCGTGGTATTCGGTCGGTCAGTACCATGAAAAATACCCTGTTCAGAAATTTCTGAAAAATATTTAACTTCAGATGGCCCCGGTTACCGGCAAAGCCGATGGTGGTATCGTTGCCCATGACCCATGACCCATGACCCATGACCTGTGCCATTGTTAGAGCTTCAGTTTGGCTAGGGTTGACCTTGCTGAGCATAATTGAGCTACCAGGTTTATTTGCCGAGAGTAGCAAGTCCCCAGGTGCGAGTGCTGGACAGCTGCTCAGTAAGCGCAGGTCGTTTGCCATTTTAACTAGCGCCGTCGCTGTCTCATCCCGGATAAATCCATCTCCCAAAGTGATAATAGCTCGGGTTCTAGTGTGGCGTGTAATGGATTAACGGTCGATGGTATAGAGTATGTCCATGCCCGAATATTCCCCACTTTCACCCTTAAGCTGCCAGTGGTCGCTTATTTGGTAGCGCACATTAAATGTGTTAATGGCTTTGACCAGCCCGACGCCATAGCCGACATACAATCTGGGTGAAAGGTAGCGGCCCATTATTAGCGAGGCCTGGTCGCCGCTGTCGTTGGATTCAACGCGTATGTCGTCTATACCAAAGCGGCTGCCCAGGGCGCGGGCGATGCGATCACCGCCCGTTAAACCCAGCGCTAATGCTGCCTGGGCCATCATGTTTCCGTCTTCCGACGACGCCTTGTCCAGCGGGCGTCCCAGCAGGAGGTAGGCAAGCGTATCGGTTTGGCCCATGGCTGGAATCGAGAACAATTCTACCTGTGGTTTATTGAGATTACCGCGCAACTTAAGTCCTGTAGTGATGTTGTTAATATGGCGTACTGCACGGACATCCAAACCGGGATTGCCTGGCGGTCCGCCACTAAAGATAAGGCGACCCTGCTCAACATCGAGACGTTGGCCGTAGGCGCGATAGCGCCCTTCGGGAATAATGATTTCGCCGGTGGCCCGGCTCGATTGTCCCGGTTCATCTTGCAGCAACAGGCTGCCACCGAAGCGGCCTTCAAAGCCGTAACCGTAGAAATTAACCCGGTCTCCCAGAGTCAGACGAATGTTGCTGGTAAGGGCCCACTTTTCGATGGCAGTCGACTCGTCACCGAGAATGATCGCGTCCTCAGAGACACGTGCGGCTGTGGTGATATCTTTCGGCTGTAGCCGGGCGTAGGGAATATGCACACTACCGGTAATACTAACATTGCGTTTTTGAACTTTAACCTCCAGGTCGGGCGAGACCAGTATTTGCGCTTCCGGAATCCGTGATACCTCAAAGGCATCTCCCTTAATAAGGAATTCAGTTGGCCATCCGCGATTTCTATCCAGCGTGGTTTTTCCTTCGACCACAAGATTACCTTCGCCGGATCGGGCTTTGAGCTGGAAATTAAGGTTTTCCGTATTGTTGTTTTGGCTGTGCAGACTGAGCTGGTCAATCGTGAGACCCAGGCGAGGAATCCGTAGCGAGCCATTGATGAGATTGGCGCTACCTTTAATATTCGGCCTGGCAAGCGTGCCGGTGGCGTTAAGATCCAGGGCGACCTGGCCGTGCAGATCCTGTATTTCGGGTATCAGGGCTTCGATCAGGCCAAGGTCATTTGCTGTTAGCTGAGCATCGGCACGTAAAGTTTGACGTGGATAGTCGAGCGCCAGCAATTGCGCGCCCGGCAGTTCGGCCTTGAATCGCAATATATCACCGTTGCTCAGGGCGAACTCAGCATCGGTTTCCAGGCCTTTTTCGCTAAGAAGGACATTTGCTCTGCCGCCACGATACGTCCAGTGATCGCGCTCGCCTTCCAGTAGGGGGTAATGCACCACCCCTTCCGGTAGCTGGATAGTTGCTTGCCCCAGGAGCTTTAAACCTCTGAGTTGAAACTTTGCTGTGGCATTAAGCTCACCTTCTACCTTGAGGCCCTCAGGAAGCCAGTTGCTGAACAACGATAATGGGAGCTTGTTGATTCTGAGTTCGGATTGCCAGCTCGCATCCTCTCTCTGAAGCGAGGAGCAGATACTGGCGTCCTGGTTGTTTTGCCAACAGAGCGCCTTGGTGGTGAGCGTTTTGTTATCGAAACTCAGGAGGCCGGGCGCCGCGAGTTGCCAGTCGGTGAACTGCTGACTTCGAATGTCCGCGCGTTTGATCTGCCCTTGCCAGCCTTTGCTGGTAATCTCGCCTTCAACTTCGAGTTGGGCGCTGCCTTGATCAGAGACGGCCTCTACCGTGAAGTGTTTAGCTCCTCCATTGATAGTGAGCGTTTGTAAGGTCTGTCCTTTTAGCAACAGCGCCTGTGTTACCAGTGCTATGTTGGTTTTTTGCCAGTGAAACAGATCGACGGCGAGCTGACCCTCAATAGCGCCGATTTGATAATCTGGCAGCCTCAAATTGCTGCCTTTTATAACAGCCCTTACGAAAGGTTTTTCTTTAGAGCCAGTTACTGAGCCTTCTGCTTCAAGTCGTCCACCCGCTTGCGGATAAAGCGCGCCGATATCGGTGGCGCTGATATGCCACTTGAGTTTCGATGACTCGCCTATTCTGCCTTGGACGCTGACGCGGGCGTTTCCTGACGAAAAGTCCAGGTGGGCGATGTCGAAGCCAGTGTTTTTGAGGCCAGAATTTTCGAGGGCAGTGTTTTCGTGCGCAGTATCTTCGATGCTAGTGCCGCGCCAGATGAAACGGCTGTTCAGCGAGACAGGGTAGCCGCGTAACTGGCCACTCAGGTTTTTGATGTCGGTATCGGCTATCAAACGACCTTTATCTATATGGCCACGGCTACTGATTGTCGCACTGAGCTGCCCAGGCCATTGGGGCCAGAGACTGATGGGGTTAAGGTTGGCGGTGGTTATTTCAGCTTCCCAGCTCAGGGTGGGTGACCAGTTAACCTGGCCAGTAGCCGCGGCTTCACCACCCAAAGCTGAGACATGCAGCGACTGGATCCTGAGGCCATCCCGATTACCTTCAGCCTGGGCCGACCAGGAAGAGGGCGGGATCTGTGGCCAGGGCTTGTCAGTCGTCAGCTGTATTTTATAGTGATCAAGGTTGCCCTCGATTGAGCCATGGCCGTAAGCGCTGTCAAACCAGACTGGGTTCTGTATTGGCCAGCGCAGATTTTTCCAGTTCAGGTTCAGCTTGATGTCGCCACCATTGGCGCCGGGTAGCCATCGACCCTGGGCATCTAGGCGCGTGTCGCCGCGAGGGACGTGAATGCTCAGGCGATCAATTTGGATGGTGTTGTTGCTCAGTCGCTGGAGATCGATCTCTGCATCTAAGGGGCCGAGCCGGGGATGATTACCCTTCATGGCGCCGGATAACGTTGCGGTGTTGAGGTCGCCCTTTGAGTCCAGTTTCAGTGAGCCGGTGAACGGGGGCCACTGGGCATTCAATTGACGGGTATCGAGCGCGCTGATATCGGCATTGGCTTGCCAGCTAAGCTTGTCCAGCAGGTTATGGAGATCGGCCTTAAGTGATAGGGTGAGCGCGCCACTTAGTACTTGTGTTATCTGGGTGGTTTTCAAGTCGCCTGCTAGTAGACCATGACCCTGAATCATTGCTTTCGAGGGCAAATGGGCTTGCCACTTGATATCCAGGTCATGGCGATAGTGTTTGGTGGGCCGTAAGGTTCCCTGGATATTCAGGTTAAAGTTATCGCCTTCAATGGAGAATTCCTCAATGCTAATTTTGCCCAGAAGCGCCGTCGCATTGAGTTTGGCCTTTCGTAATCTGAAGCTTTCGCCGCCTTGACTCAGGATGATATTCTCAACTAGCGCATCCTCCAGTGTTAGCCGCCAGGGCAAATGGATGTCTGGCAGTGAGATTGCTTTTTTGGCATTACCAGATTCAGTGCCAGATTCGGCGTTGTCAGATGGAGGTAAGCGGATTTCAAGGGATTTAACGTGGACACGATGAATATCAACGTTTGTACTCAATAAGGCACCTGGAGACCAGTCAAAAGTAATCTGATCCGCTTTCACGGAGTGCTTATCGAGTGTGTATTCCAGACCCTCAATAGAAATAGGGCCGATCAATCGCCCCTCAAGTTTTTCGATAGTGAGCTCGGGGGGCAGATGGTTTTTTGCCTGTTGATAAACCCAGACGAGGCCGCTCTGCGTAGTGCTCGACCACACCACCAGGATGATTGCCAGCAGTATTACGGCAACAAGAAAGCGCCTGACGGATATCACAGGACGGATTTCACAGATCTGGCCCTATGCTGATGTGCAGTCGCCAGGGGTGGTCATCGCGGCTGATGGCGGTCGCCAGATCAATGCGCACCGGACCAACCGGCGACCGCCAGCGAATACCCAGGCCGGCGCCTCTTTCCAGCTTGTCGGCAAAGCTATCCATGGCTTTGCCGACATCGTAGAACGCGGCGGCGCCCCACTGATCATTGAGGCTATGTTCAAACTCAATACTGCCAACCATTAAATGATTGCCACCGATGACCTCGCCCCCTTCGTCCCTGGGACCCAGTGACTGATAGGCAAAACCTCTTACGCTCTGGGCACCACCGGCGAAGAAGCGCACTGAAGAGGGCAGCTGGTGAAAATCCTCTGTCCAGGTTGTGCCGATTCTGCCCCGGGTAATAAGGCGGTTACGCTGCCCCAGCCGATTAATGGCCTTGATCCCCCCCTGGAGCTGCAAAAAGCTCACATCGGATATGAAATCCTCACGAGCGCCGCGCAGACCGATATCGAAGCGCAGGCCGTCAAAAGTGAAGATGGAGCTATTGCCCCAGGATCGACTCCAGTTAACGCCAGGCATCAATAAAGTGGATACTCCACGGTCGCTCCCGACAACAAATTTCTCTTCTTGATAAGTGAGAGACAGGGATTCGCGCCAGGGGCCGCGGTTGCGATTGCGATTGACGCCAATGGTGCGCACCGTACTATCGCTAACGTCGGTTTTTTCATTCACTTGAGCGATGTTGTAGATCATTTGATCGGTACGGGGATTAAGCACCGGCACCCGATAACTGGCACTGAGGCTATAGCCAATTTCAGAAAATTTGGCTTCGCTATTGATGCGGTGACCATGGCGGTTTACACGCGGAACCTCCCAGCTGAAACTGGTGCGGGCACCGGTGTCGGTGCCGTAACCGAACCCCAGGCTATAGCGATGCGGCTTGCGCGGTGTTAACGCGACGGTAACGGGGATTTCGGCGATATCGGTTTGTGGCTGGCCTGGCGCAACTTCAACGGTCTGAAAGTAGTTGCTGTCATTAAGAGCCTGCTGTAAATCGATAAGCGCATCGTAGCGATAAGGTGAGTCGTGCTCGAAGGGAATGTAGCGTTGCAGAAGTTGCGGCTCCAGTAAATCCTGTTCTAACCGGACTGGGCCAAAGCGATAGCGGCGGCCACCCTCATAGTGAAGGGTAATACGCGCTTCGTAGGCTACTAGATCAATGGCCACACGGTGTTCAGTAAAGCGGGCATCCACATAGCCCCGTTCGGCCGCCAGTCTGGCTAACTCAGTTTTGATGGTTTCGTATTCAAGGTGGTTGAATATCTCGCCTTTATGCAAGGGGAGCTTATCGCTTAGTTGTCGAAACGCCGGATCTTCAGCCATCTCCTCGCTTATTGCGAAGTCAAACTCGCCGATAAGTAAGGGCGGGCCCTGGTCAACGCTATAGCTGGCTCGCCAATGACTGTCCGATGTCTGAACTAATTCCGTTTTAATAAGCGGTCGATAATAGCCGTAGGGCTGGAGGGCTCGGGTTATTTCCTTCGGCGCTTTTTTATGGAGTCGGCGCAGACGGCCCTCGCTCATTAATGGGTGCTTTTTCTGTTGCTCAAGGCTTAGGAACAGACGGATGTTGTTCTCTAATATTTTATCGACGCCGCTGACACCAATGTCAATATCCATTTGCGCCAGTAACATTGGCGAAAAAAGACCGATCGATAGCGCCAGCGCCAGCCCCTGAGCTATAGGCATACAGGCTCCTTAAGCCATATCATCAGGTCTTGTCTGACGGCTTGTCATCAGCATTTTTGACAGGAAAAGGCTCAGTGACACTGCCGGTGTAGAGCGTGCGATGGGGGAATGGGATCTCAATGCCCTGTTCGTCAAAAGCGTTTTTTATCTCTTCATAGATACTGTTTTTCAGATCGAGAAAATTTTCCCGCTTGGCCCACACGGAGTATTGAATATTCAAAGATGAATCGCCAAAGCCCTGGAATATGTAGCGTGGTTTGGGTTCCTCAAGGCTAAGCGGGTTTTTGTCGGCCACCTCCTCCAGTATTGTCCTTACTTTTTTGAGGTCTTCTTTGTAAGCAACGCCAACCAGCACATCCACACGACGAATCGGGAAGCGGGTGAGGGTGGTGACTTCGGATTTGATCAGTGACTCGTTGGGCATGCGTACAAACAAATTATCAAAGGTGCGCAATTTGACCGAAAGAGGGTCAATGGAAAGCACCTCTCCGGTCGTGGTTCCAACACGAATAACATCGCCGACAGTGAAGGGACGTTCGGCGACCAGAAACAGACCGCTGATCAGGTTGGAAGCCGAGGTTTGTGACGCAAAGCCGATCGCTACACTTAAAATGCCCGCGGCCCCCAATAGTACGCTGAGATTAAACCCCAGTTGATGCAGCGCAGTAATTAAAAAGAGAATCAGAATGAGGTAATAGCTGCCCCGTTTGAGCAGCATGGTGCGGTGGGGGTCTATCTTTTTGTCCGCGATCCTTGTGATCCCGGAACTCGCTAATTTAGCTGTCACCAGGCCAACAATGACCACAATAATGGCCCGTGTCGCAATCCAGAGCTTTTCGCTGCTGAGGAAGTTAACGATGTCACTCCAAAATTCGCTCATAAGCATCTCCATGCCGAAACTAGCTGAATACCGCGTTAAAGGCTCGGATTAAAACGCCAACGTTCGCCGTATTGCGGGGTGTGCCCACGAGTTCCGGTGATTTTGCTTCTTCAGGCGCCTCGTGATCGATTATTAGTTCCGCCATGTCGCCGTCCTTGCCTCGAGTCAATGTCACCCTGGGGGTCCATAATTGTCCGTCGGCACAGGCATATATTGACAACAGTGGCGCGGGTAGATTGAGTCGTTCTATGGTTAGCGTGGTATCTGCCTTATTGCGAATGAGCACCGGCGTTATCGCCCGGTGTGCTCGTCGCGGTAACTCTGCCAAATGTATACGGCAGTGGGTGGCTGAGGCATAGCAGAGCTCACCCTCCAGGGTGGAAGGGCCAAACCAGGTGTCCGATGGGCGCTGGATGGCGACTTCTTCCAGCACGGTTGCTGGTGAAGTCCCGAGTGCCAGTTCAAGCCACAATGGGGAACTGACGTAGAGGGTCACTTCCTCACCGGCGGTTAGATTAAAAGGAATGCGTGGGCGGGAAATAATGGGGCGATCAGCGAGTCGAGGGCTAACGGTCAGTCGCTTTACCCTCTTGCTAAAAATATAGCGGGAGGTGTTGTCGAGTGTTTCTGGCAGTTGATCGCTACTCTGGACTTCCCAGGTGCTATCAATGTCATCAAAATCTTCTGTTCGCTGATGGCCAATGTGCCACTCACCGTCCACATAGCGGACGATAAGTGTCAGCGGCCCAATATGCCACTGCAGACTTTGCTGGAGGGAAAATGTAAAGCTGCCCCACCAGTGCAGTGGTTTTTCAACATCGTTTGTCATGCTTGCGTCTCTGGGTTGAGCGTTTCTATATGTAATTTACAAAGATGTAATTTGCAAAGCGGTTGATATTCAGGCCGTTATGTTTGTCTGTTTAACGCCCACTGCAAGCATTCAATAATCCCAGTGGTCAGACACAAGCGACGCTGATAAGGATCTGCGCCAGGGTGCCGAGCACTGCAGCTTTCCAGTTGTCGACAAGTTTTCTGGGAGAGACTTCCATGCCGATAAAAAAGTAGCATAACAACCCCTATGGCGCCAAAGCGTGTGAGGGCCGCGTTATCTTGTACCAGTGCGCTCCCATGGGGGCCAGGAGTAACGCCAGCGATGAGATAGCCAACAGGGTGGGGCTGGTTGAGTCTGCGCGGTAGCAGCCCGAACAATAATATCGCAAGAATTACGCCGACAAGATAGGGCATTATCGGATCCAGATGCATGATTAGTTTCCCTGGCGGATAATAAGAATTGAGTGAGGTGGGGACAGCCTCAGTTTGTATGTATGTGGACTGCCCCGTGAAACGTCAACCTATCAGGGCTCTCTAAGCGGCGTGACGGCCCCAGGAGGATTTGGGTCGGACTTTGCTGTTAAGTGTTTGCCCCGCTGGAAGCTGATGGAACTGCTAATCCGTATCAAACCTAGAGCCAATAGCAGGGCGCTGAGTGCATAAATGCTTTGTGTGTCGAGTCGGTGATGGAACAGTTCGATCATAACGTGGCGAAGCACAAATAAAATGCCGGCATCGATGACGGGTGTCAGCCGCAGGCGACGCGAGGCAAAGTATTCCGCCAGCGAGCGAGACAGTTCAATAAGGACGAATAGCGTCAACACATCGGTGAAAATGTCTAAGTAACTTCCCGTAATACCATTGGACTGAATCAATGCGCCAACCTGGAGGAACAAACGTACCACACCGATTATCATGATCACCGTAATGAACAGGAGAATAACCGCAAATATCAGGCCAATGGCCAAGTCGTAGAAATGTTTAATCCTCTCCTGTAACAGTGAGATATCTAGCTTGCTCATAACCAGCTTGCTCATAATAAGTGCTCCAGTTCTGGTGGGTGACTGCGGGTCTGGCAGGGGACACCGGGCGGCCATGCTAACCGTGTGGATTCCTTTTTAACAATAAATTTAGTTACCGCTTATAGTTGAAAAACTATAAGCGGTAAGTTAACTGGGTGGTGCGGCTTGGCTTCTCTTTTCTTCTCTCCAAACAAAGTGACCGCAGCATTAGTGGGCAAGCGTGGGAAACAACTCTATGAGGCCGTTGGCCATAATTTCAATGGCAATAGCGGCCAATATTAAGCCAAATAGACGGGTGATAATGTTGAGTCCCGTTTGACCCAGAATTTTGCCAATATTGCCTGCCATTCTCAGCACAAGCCATAGCACGATGCTGACTATCGTGATACACAAGACAACCAGCAGGCCGTGATATTCAGCGTTTGATCGATGCATTTCGATAATAACCGTACTGATGGAGCCGGGTCCGGCTAACAGCGGAATGGCCAGAGGCACCACAGCAATGGATTGTCTGTCTACCGCCTCAGCTTCTTCCGCAGGGGTGCTCCGTAACAGATCTGGTTGGGCCTGGAGCATGGCCAGCGCCATTAGCAACAATACAATGCCGCCTCCGACACGGAAGGAAGCGAGACTGGTGCCCATACCATGGAGTAGCGTCTCACCAGCCAGCGACGCAGCGATCAGCACCGCCAAAACGGTAATGGCAGCGATATTGGCAATACCGCCTCTTTCTGCTGGGGTGTAGGCTTTGCTTAATACCAAAAAAATGGGGACGGCTGCGAAGGGATCCAGAATGACAAATAAAGCGACCAGAAATCGTGAATATTCGGTCCAGTGTTCCACGCTAATATGCTCCAGCAATTCATATATCGATGAACCGATTTTTCAGTGTACTATCGGCAAACTGCCTGAAATGATTGGGAGTTTTGTCTGACTGATTTTCAAGGTGGTGACGCCTCCAGGAGGGTCTCGTGATTGTTAAGAAGAATGCGATAGCGCTGATTTGGGCCAAGTATACTAACTAACGTGGGGTGAAGCGCATGGTTAAAACGCGACTATTTTTATCCGGCGACATGCAAGTGGGTGGGGTGGAGCTTATTGCGACCTGGCGCGGCCATCCAGAATCAGTAATTTGGGTGGATTTGGTAGAAAATCAACAAGCCACTGAGGCCGAGTTGTTAGAACGTGACTTTGGCATACACCCCCTCGCCATACAGGACGCCCAGCGTGATCGTCACCCACCGAAGATTGAAGCCTTTAGTGACTATACTTTTGTATTGTTAAAAGGCTTGTCCGCAGAGTCGAAAGATATCGACTTCGATACCATTCAGCTTGCACTGTTTATCGGGGAAAGGTTTTTGATAACTCGCCACAGCGGCTCCTCAAAGAGTATTAATCGGTTGGAAGAGCATCTGGCGAGTCAGCAAGACTTGGCCGAATATAGTGATGTATCCAAGTTGGCGCTGTTATTGTGCCGTATGGTGGTCGATCGATATCTAAATATTCTATTAGCGCTTGAACCTCGGCTCGAAGAGCTTGAAGAGTTGATGCTGAATCATTCCGACGACAGCATGTTAGCGGAATTGATTGGCTATAAGAGTGACCTTAAAAGGCTAGGTCGCTTTGCAACCTATCACGAGCAGTTGTTCAGAAGCCTTCGGGATAAGACCTTTCCCGGTTTTAGCGACAGTGATCGCACGCATGAAATTATAGATGTCTGGGAGCAGCAGGAGCGGGCGTGTAGCCTTTCACTGCTTTATTACGAAACTGCATCGGACCTAATAGACGGCTATATATCTATTGCCTCGCACAGACTGAATCAGATAATGAAAATACTCACTATTGTTACGGCAGTGTTTGTACCACTCAGTTTTCTTGCCGGTATCTATGGTATGAATTTTGAGAATATGCCGGAGCTTCATTCAAAGTCTGGTTACTTTATTCTTTTGGGGGTTATGGCGACTATCGCGACGACATTCTTGGTCGCATTCAGGAGAATGAAGTGGCTATGATTTTGCGCTGGTTTTGCTGCCTTGCGCTGGTAGCGAGTTCATTGGTTGCGGCTTTGGAGGATGCCCCGGCAGCCCCTGACCCCCAGGCTCTTGATGCGAGCTGGTGGTCCTACTTTGAGCCTGCAGAACCGCTCAGCAAAAGCGACCTGAAGGCGCGCATAGAAAAAAATCGGGATTCCCTTGAGCAATTGATGCTGGGGCTAAATGATAAACAAAGAGAAAATCTCTCCCCATTAGTGAAGCAAATCAATGAGGGCCTTGAACGCTTTGCCAATCTGAGAGAGCTAGCGGTCACGCCTCCCCCCATCCCGCTGCCGACAGAGCAATATTCACTGACCGAGTCGGTGGCGCGTTTTGTTTTGTGGCGTCAACTAAAGCGAGAGTTCGAGCTGGGGCAGGGCGACCTGGAGTGGCAGAAAACACAGCTTGCTACGGGCCGTAAGCGCCAGGCGAAACGCCGTGGCGAGTATCTTAATCTCCGGGAGTCTGATCCACAGCGCCTCCCGCAGGCGATTAAGCTAATGGCCAGTCGGGTAAGTTTGGAGCTGGCTTCGTTAAAAAACAAGCAACAAGGAGCGAAGTTAAAAATAGCGGAAGAGCACCTTCAGCGCCTTGTCGATGAGCTCGCTTCGATCAGATTAAAGTTGGCGCCATCACCAGAGGCCTATGCAAATTTGACGAAACGTCAGGTTGAAGCGCAAAGCCAAGCAGATGTTCTCCGCGAGAGAGCGATGGAGCAGAGTTATGCCTCCTTACTGGGTGAGTCTCTGAATACCGTTGAGCGGACATATAAATCATTAGTGAATGCAAATATCGAAATTGACACCGGTATCTATGGGCTGGCTGCAAAGCGCTATCGAATAATGGTCGTCCTAGAGGGGCTGCTCGCAACACAGCAGGGTGATCAAAAAAATATTGACCAGAAGAGTATTCCCGTTCTGAGAGAAGCGGTAAAACATTTTCGTGAATTTACAGAGGTTATCAAACAGCAAGATCAATTCTGGCGTTCTTTGAACGTCCAGACACGCAAATTTGTAGCGACGCAAACATTGGGAGTGAGCACCGAAACAGGCGAGCACGGCGTAGCGTACCAGCGCATGAATATACAGATCGAGGCCAATGATCGTAGACTCCGCGAGTTTGAACTCGAACGGGATAAAGGAAATTTTATTGTTCAGATAGCGCAGGAGAAATTAAACGATGATGCGGGTTGGCTGAATCGAGGCCTGTTCGCGATGGATGTTGGCTTTGAACAAAGCTGGGATCGGCTTGGCCAATGGATGAATGCAACCTTGATAGAGATCAATGACGTTCCGTTGACTGCTATGGGATTGCTACGGGTGATCTTTATCATTTTTATCGCCTGGCTGGTGTCAAGAGTGTTACGGCGCGGCCTGGATACATTGGCCGCACACAACGAAGCGCTTAGCCCGAGTGCTATGTATACCCTTGGCAGGGTTATCCATTACATCGTGCTTGTGTTGGGTATCATCATCGGCCTGTCTTCTATTGGCCTGGATTTTACCAAGTTTGCGTTATTTGCCAGCGCCCTGGGTGTTGGTATTGGTTTTGGCCTGCAAAATCTTATTGGTAATTTTGTCTCCGGGCTCATTATCCTTTTTGAGAAAAGTCTTAAGGTGGGGGATTTTGTCGAGCTGTCCTCAGGACTCGCCGGGGAAGTAAAAGAAATCAATATGCGCGGCACGCTTATTACGACCAATGACAACATTGACATCATTGTGCCCAACTCAGATTTTGTTAACAATCAGGTGACAAACTGGACTCTGCGAGAAACCTACCGTCGTATTCATGTGCCATTCGGCGTTGCCTATGGCACGGATAAAGACCTTGTCAAGCAGGCCGCGTTAGAAGCAGCAGACGAAGTCAAATGGACCCTGGGCGATGATATAAACAGAAAACCACAAGTTTGGTTTGTACAATTTGGCGACAGCAGCCTTAATTTTGAATTGGTTGTATGGTTGCAGGCAGAAGCGGTAAAAAGACCTGGTGCGGTGCAAGCCGCCTATTTGTGGGAGATCGATACCAAGCTCAAAGAGCATGGCATCGAAATCCCTTTCCCGCAACGAGATTTGCATCTGCGCAGTGTTTTCGGCCAAAAGGATGAAGCCGGCTTGTTGCTTTTTAATAGACAGAACGAAGTTGATCCTGCCCACCAGTGACGGACACTTTGTTAAGCGACTAAACTATGCTAAAGAGGTGAATGAGAACAAAGAAAACAGGAAAGAAAACAACTACCCGGAGGCAACAAGCCCCCGGAGTTCTGGGCAGAAGCACTGGCACTCCATTGTAAAAAAGGCGGCCAGATACTTCACCAAAAGCCTGGAATAAAGTATGTGTTTATGAATCAGCATGCAGGCTTATAGGGTAAGGCATTTTAAAGAAAGGATATGTCCATGTCCCAGAATGAATCGGCTCAGAGTAAAAATGCAGTAGTTTTAAAATGTTGGCCGGACATGGGTCCGGGACGGAGTCGATTCGGTGTCACGGGGATTCCGGTGGACAGATATCTCAGCCTCTGCCCCTATAGTTCGCAGCCTTTATTCATCGTCTACTGTCCGCGGGTCCAATTGCAATGCACCCTGAGAGGCCGCCGTAGTAATAGGGCGAAATTTTGAGAAGTGTTCGCGAGCAGGCTTGCGGGAGTTGATCATCAGCACGACCAGCACACCACCGATGCTGAGAATTACCGCACTGAACAGAAAGAATGCTCCTGACCCGAACCATTGCATGGCTTGTGCAGCTGCCAGCGGACCAACGATGGAGCCTGATGCGTTCATGACCAGGAGTCCGGTTCCTACCTCTAGAAACGACTGATTTCCTATATTGTCACTGGCATGGGCAAGGCACAGAGCCTGTATCGGCATGACAAATGCGCCAAAAAATAACATCGCTGCAGGGACAGCCGAAACGGGAAGCAGGAACGCAATGACCGAGACCAGCGCACCGGCAAGCATAATGCAGGCAACCACCACGCGCCTGTCCATTCTGTCAGACAGTCGACCGAGGGGAAGCAGCGAGAGTGCGCCGCCAACAATGCCCAGGGCCATCATCAGGCTGATCAATTCAATACCCATACCGATCTGGAGCCCGTAGGCAGGCCCCAATGTGTAGTACACCGCCCCGACAATACCAGCGATGAAGGCACCTAAAGAGGCAACTCGTGACGTGCGAATGACAAGTAAGGGCGAGAAGGTCGCGCTGGGTATCTGTGCCGGTTGCGAGGTCCCTGTAACACAGATTGGAATGGCTGCAATGACGATAAAGGCAGCAGAAATAATAAACAAATGTTCGTTTTCCAAAGGCGCGACGTTAAGTAAAAGTTGCCCGCCGGCCAGCGCGGTCAGAACAATTGCCGTGTATGTGGCCAGCACAGCTCCGCGTACTTCGTTTTCGGTCTTTTCGTTTAGCCAGCTTTCAATGACCATATAGAGACCGGAAATTGCAACGCCAGCAAAGAAACGCAGTACGAGCCAGATGGGAAAGGCGTTGAATAATGCCAGCACCAGGACGGTAGCAGTCATCACGGCGGTCAGGGTCGCAAAACAGCGGATATGTCCTATGCGTCTTACGAGTCCTGGAATACTGAAACAACCAAATAGAAATCCACAGAAATAGACAGACCCGAGAATGCCGACGGAGAGGCTGTCCCAGCCCATTAGTTCGGCGCGCAATGGAATCAAGGCCAGCTGCAAGCCGTGGCCAGTTAACAGAAACGCGACACCTAAAAGCAAGGTGGCTAATTTGAGCACACTACCAATCAATAGCCTGTTCCTTAAAAAATTGATGAACTTCAGGAGCCGGCTTTATACAGGTTCCAGCGTTTGTCCATACCGCTAGTCGTAGCGACGAAGCGGAATCACCCCGAGCGGGATGACAAGTAGTGTACCAAGCTTGAAATTATATGGTTTTGACGGCCCAATCAGGCTGGAGTCGCGCCAAGTTAATAAGGGACGCGATTTTTGCGAGAAGCGGCAACGTTCTTCGCAAAGGCATCAAAGTGAGATTCCAAACGATCGAACGTTGCCGCGAAGCCTGTCCGATAAACATGATGTGCCGCCTGCTGAACGTACATCCGAAGAAGGGAAGGCTGGCTCTACCTAACGGATGTAGTGGATTTATTCTGTGGGCAGGTCGTTGCCTGGTCAATGAGTCACAGGATGGATCGCCAACTTGTGATTCAAGCCGTTCTAATGGCCCCGCGGCAGGGGAAGACAAAGTCGCGTGTAGTATTGCATTCGGATCGCGGCTCCCAGTTCACAAGCCACGAGTACCAGCAGTTCCTGGCAGGTCATGACATTGCGTGTAGTATGAGCGCGGTGGGCAGTTGTTACGATAATGCGGCAGCTGAAAGCTTCTTTGGGCTGCTCAAGCGAGAAAGGGTTATTCGTTGCGGTTATGCAACTCGTGCTGACGCCAGGGCCGATGTGTTCGAATATATCGAGATCGCTTACAATCCGAGGAAGCGCCGGAAATTAGAGCAATTGCGTCAAACTACCCTTAACTGGAAGTCCGCCGTGTCAGGGTAAAAGCAATGACTGATTTACCTTCATAAACAATGTTAGGAACCTCTGATTAATTTTGAGCGCAAGATACGAGTTCATGAATTGATCGGAGGTTCCCTAGCTGGAAATCTATAAATGGAAGCAGTACCTGCAAGTGTTCTCGTGTGGATAGGTATCCTATTTTGTATCAGTCAATCAGCGATGTTTTCGGGCCTGAATTTGGCCCTGTTGAGTATCAGTCGGCTGCGTCTTGAAGTTGAGGTCGCTGGCGGTAATCCAGATGCGAGCAAAATTCTTGCTTTACGCAAGGATTCCCATTTTCTGCTCACCACTATTCTGTGGGGTAACGTGGCGGTCAATGTGCTGTTAACACTGCTGTCAAAATCGGTAATGACAGGCGCTTTGTCCTTCTTTTTCTCAACCTTTCTTATTACCTTTATGGGTGAAATTATTCCCCAGGCCTATTTTTCTCGCCATGCGCTGCGCATGGGCGCGCTGCTGGCCCCGGTGCTACGTCTGTACCAAATGCTTCTTTACCCTGTTGCGAAACCTTCTGCCTTGATGCTGGATTGGTGGTTGGGTGAAGAGAGTATCCGATATTTCACAGAACGAGATTTACATCGGGTTATTCGTGAGCATATCAATGCTGAAGAGTCCGACGTGAGTCGTCTGGAGGGGATTGGCGCGATGAACTTTTTATCGCTGGATGACGTCTCTGTCACCCAGGAAGGTGAAAATGTCGACCCAGCTAGTGTTATTCCTTTACCAATAAAAAATGATAGGCCGGTATTTCCCTCGTTCGAGCGAAAAATAGACGATGGCTTTCTAATCGATGTGAATCGATCCGGTAAAAAATGGGTCATTATTGTCGATGATAAGAGCAAGCAACCTTGCATGGTATTAAATGCGAATGCTTTTTTACGGGACGCGTTACTGGGTACAGAGCCGACAAATCCTTATCACTATTGTCATCGGCCTGTTCTTATCGAAGACTCCGGGGTTTTACTTGGAAAAGTGCTGACGAAGCTAAAAGTTTACCCGATAAATGATGTCGATGACGTCATTGACGATGACTTGATCCTTATTTGGTCGGATCAGAAGCGGGTGATTACCGGGGCCGACATTCTCGGTCGTTTGTTGCGTGGAATCACGCTGCGGGATATTGCACCATTCGGCGACGGGTAGTTGTTACGCTCAAGAATAACTTGCGCTAAAAAACAACTATCGTGTCAAAAGATGAGTAGATTTAATAAATTGGAAGAAAATATGAAAATATGAAAATATTATTAATGTTATTTTTCGTGCTTTATTCAAGCTCGATGCTGGCAGAAACTAGTGAAGAGTATTACTGTATGAAAGAAAAAGGTTGCGGGGCGGGGGATATCATAATCATTGAGACAAATAAGATAGGTACTGGAAAGACATACTTAACAGAAAAAATCGCAAAATATTGTGATTTTGGCAAGTCAATATTTCGTAATGACCTTGATGATAGAAAAGTCAAGGTAGCCTGTGTCTATATTGGTGACACCCGAACGGATAGAAAAACGGTTAAGGGTGGTCTGACTAATTGAGCTTTTACACACTCAGCTCGTCCTGGGATGCCAGCGTGAATCCAAGTAGTAAGTGCAATCCATTAAAATAGATTAACTCTTCTCCGAGACAAACAATGGAAAACAGATAAAGGGTTAAAGCTATGGTTTCGGTCAAAAGACTAGTCCTGGATGTTCTTAAGCCCCATCAGCCGAATGCGCTCGAGTTTTCCAGGGCCATTGCCGGAGTCGGTGCCAATTATCATGTGCATTTAACGGTTCTTGAGGTAGATGAAAATACCGAAACCCTGCGAATGGTGGTGGAGGCAAACGCCATTGATTTTGATGCAGTCCAATCTGCTATAACCAGTATGGGCGGTTCGCTGCACAGTATCGATGAGGTAGAAGTTCAAAATCAAACGGATGTTGACTAAGGAATTATGGGTGTCTTAAGTCACGTCAGATTTCTGCTGAGCGTCACCCATAGCCACCTGATTTTGAGACGCTATTTTGTTGTCAATGGTTTTGATGGAGTGCTCACCATGATGGGGCTCATCATCGGGTTTATTGTCAGCACACCGGCTGACTTAGCAGTGATTATTAATGTTTGTCTGGGCGCGGCTATTGCGCTGGGCATGAGCGGCATCAGTAGTGCTTACATCAGTGAATCTGCAGAGCGACACCATGCTCTGGATAAGCTGGAGGACGCGATGATCAGCGATCTTCAGGAGAGTACACATGGTCAGGCGGCACGCCTGGCACCCTTGTTAGTGGCGCTAGTTAATGGTTTAGCGCCGCTGATCTTTTCACTGCTGATCCTGATGCCCCTATGGCTTGCGAACCTGGGTGTCCCGCTGCCGCTACCACCCCTTTACGGGGCCATCCTCGTGGCGCTTGTGTTGGTTTTTTTACTCGGCGTTTTTCTTGGCCGAATCGCAGATATTTCATGGCTACGTAGTGGGCTACAGACCTTGTTGGTCGCGGTGGCAACCGCTGTTCTTATTTACCTATTTGCTGGCCGCTAAGAGATGGCGGGTCGCCTGGCTTTGGATTGCTGCTGATGAAGTTTGTCCAGCTCACCTCTTCGGCAACTGGTCTGAGGGCAGCAGAAGCGGTTCAAGTATGATCAATCATACAGTCCTCGAAAACGATATTGTGGCATTCTTGCGCAGGCAAGTATTCGAGAGCTGTTCTGCTGGCAGAGGGTGATTAAGAGGCCGCAGGCTACACGAGGTTGTATGACAGAGCGCAGGAAACAGTGCTAGTGCTGACTAAGCGGTTAGTCAATCGACGCGGCGCGCGTCGAGTGCGTAACTTAACTCAGGATGATAAAACTGATGCTGGTCGCCAGTAAAACTGTGATTATATAAGCGCGACACAAGGCCTTGAAATAATGATGTCTGCCAATATTTTCACCGATATCGTATTGCTGCTGTTGGCGGCTGTCCTGACACAGCTGTCGATCGGTCTAGAAACTGCGCGACTTGAGAAGTCATCCAGGGAAACGGTGTGATGAGACCTGAATCTGATAAGGGGCGACCCCGGGACTTGGTGATTAGCCATTTCTGGAGCGGGTGGACACGTGTTGCTGCCTTCGCGCTGGTGTGGTGGATACTCACCGGGGGTGCGGTGGCATCATGGCTGGTAGGGGTGCCGGCGGTGCTGGTGGCTACGCTGGTTAGCATGGTGCTGGTGCCGGCTTTTCCCTGGTCCCCGATCGGGGTTGTATGTTTTTTGCCGTTTTTCGCCTGGCACTCGCTGCGCGGCGGTGTAGACGTGGCGTGGCGCGCGTTTCACCCCCAGATACCCATTACTCCTGGTCTTGTTGAATACCCATTGCGGCTTTCACCGGGACTGCCCCGGGTGTTCATGGTCAATACGGCCAGCCTGCTACCCGGCACCTTGAGCGCCGAGTTGGGTGCGGAGAGCCTGATTGTCCATGTGCTCGACACACAAAAAAGCGTGCTATCAGAATTGATGATGGTGGAGCAGGCCGTGGCTCGAATGTTTGCCATATCGCTGGGAAATGGCGAGGGAGATGAGTCCGATGAAGCGAATTAGGAGCGTGTTTTTCCCAAGATAACCGGCGAGCTTTCGCGCAGCGGGAGCGATCTGATGGTCAAACCAGCAGGCTTTCAAAAACCCGACATACTGGATCAGTGAGGTCGTATGCACACCCTTTATTTAGCGCTGGCGCTATTCCTTTTGTTGAACCTGATTGCCGGGATGTGGCGGGTGCTGCGCGGTCCTACCGTGGCAGACCGTATGTTGGCAGCACAGTTATTCGGCACTACCTCAGTGGCTGTACTTCTGTTGCTGGCGCAGGCGGTAAACGACCCAGCCCTGCGTGACGTGGCGCTGGTGTTCGCCCTGCTGGCTGCGGTGACAGCGGTAGCCTTTGTCCGGCGCGCCTGGGCGGATCAGGAGACAAAGCATGACGCCAATTAATCTTCTTTCCGCCGTTCTGTTAATCGCTGGGGGCGTTTTTTTTCTGGCGGGGACCCTGGGCCTGTTGCGGTTTCCGGATGTCTACACCCGCCTTCATGCCTTGACCAAAGCCGACAACCTGGGCCTGGGTCTTGTGGTTGCGGGGCTTGCTGTTCAGGCGCAAAGCTGGGCTACAGTCGGCAAGTTGTTGCTGATCTGGGTGTTAGTGTTGCTTGCCGGAGCCAGCATCTCCCATCTGATCGCAAGTCGTGCGCTGCAGCGGGGGATCCGGCCGTGGAAGCCTTGACCCTGTTGTACTGGGCCTTCGATAGCCTGTTGGGACTGTGCTTGCTCTGGCTGGCCTGGCGAGCACTGGCAAGCCCGGATCTGTTCAAGGCGATTGTGCTCTTCTTCAGCTTCGGGCTGCTGATGGCACTGGCCTGGGTGCGGCTTAATGCGCCGGATGTCGCCCTGGCTGAAGCGGCCATAGGGGCAGGCCTGACAGGAGCCTTGTTGTTGGCGGCACTGGCAAGGCTTGAATCCATTGAGGAGCCAATCAGCCCAGGCAGCAACGGTGGGGAAACCGACATTCATGACAGATAACCAACAAACTGGGAAAGCATTTCGCCTGTTACTCGTTCTGCTTCTGTCCGCCATCGCTGGGTGGTTGGCTTACGCGGTGCTGGCACTGAGCTCGTCGCCCGCCGGATTAGGCGAACAGGTAGTCACGCATCTCGACACCAGCGGGGTTGGCAATCCGGTTACAGCGGTGCTGCTCAACTTTCGTGGTTACGATACCTTGCTTGAAATGGCGGTGTTGCTGGTGGCGCTGCTCGGGGTGTGGTCGCTCGGCGGCATTGCTGATTATCGTGAATCCCCGCCGGGGCCTGTCCTGGACACGCTATCGCGTCTGCTGGTTCCGGTGCTGATTCTGGTGGCCGCTTATCTGTTGTGGGTGGGCGCCGACGCGCCGGGGGGAGCATTTCAGGCCGGATCGGTGCTGGGGGCCGCCGGTGTACTACTGCTGCTTTCCGGTTGGCGTCTCGGCAACCGATTCGCCGGATTGCTGCTGAGGGCAGTACTCGTCTTGGGTCTGGGGCTGTTCGTCATTGCAGGCACAGGCCTGTTCCTGATCGGCGGCGCATTCCTTGAATATCCTCCCTCTTTGGCAGGTGGGCTGATATTGCTGATCGAAGCGGCGGCAACGATGACCATTGGCGCCACCCTGGCGGCCCTGTTCCTGGGTAATCGGCCAAGGGTGGAGCCGGACAAATGAGCTACATAATCCTCTATGCCCTGCTCGGCGTGGGCCTGTTTGTCCTGGGCCTGTATGCCTTGATTATTCACGCGCATCTGCTGCGCAAGATACTGGCTATTAATGTGATGGGCACCGGGGTGTTTCTGGTACTGGTGGCGCTGGCCGCCCGTCACCAGGATGCGCCGCCGGATCCGGTGCCCCATGCCATGGTGATCACCGGCATCGTGGTTGCGGTATCGGCCACGGCTTTGGCGCTTATCTTGATGCTGAAGGTCTATGCGGCCACCGGAAAGACAGAACTGCACGATGGAAAACCAGACTGATATGGGGCGATTAGGATCGAGACAAGGGCAAGCCCGATGAACATTCAGGTCAACAACAGGCTTACCTCCCATACTTTCAGTTGGTTTCGGGACCGGCGAGCATGACAGGCGATTTGCTGGGCATTCCCTGGGCTGTGCTATTGATTCTGTTGCCGCTGATCGGTGGCTTGGCCTGCTTCCTGTTGCCGTCACTATCGAAATCACTGGGTCTACTTTGCGCGCTGGCTATCCTTGTCGCAGTGGGCGGCCTGGGGTGGCAGCTGGCAGAGAATGGCGCACAGCGCTATGCCATCGGTGGCTGGGGCGCGCCCCTGGGTATCGATCTTTACGCCGATGGACTGAGCCTGCTGATGCTGGTGATGGCAGCTCTGGTGGGACTGGGTGTCAGCGTCTATTCCAGCGCTTATTTCAACGGTGATAAAGCGCGCCATTTCTGGCCACTCTGGTTGTTCCTGTGGGCGGCACTGAATGCGCTCTTTCTGTCCGCCGATATTTTCAATCTCTATGTCACGCTGGAGTTGCTGGGACTAGCAGCGGTAGCGCTGGTGGCGCTGGCGGGTGGTGCCGATGCCCTCAACGCAGCCATGCGCTACCTGCTGGTCAGCCTGTTGGGGTCGTTGTTTTACTTGCTGGGGGTCGCGCTGATTTATCACGGTTTTGGCAGTGTAGACATCGCGATTCTGGCCCAACGGATAGAGCCATCGCCCGCTGCCTGGTCAGCGGTGGGACTGATGAGCGCCGGCCTGCTCCTTAAAACGGCGCTGTTCCCGATGCATTTCTGGTTGCCGGCAGCTCATGCCAGCGCCCCGGCACCGGTGAGCGCCCTGTTGTCCGCACTGGTGGTGAAGGCTCCTTTTTATATCCTGTTGCGTCTCTGGCTGGAGATTTTTTCGCCGACGGGTGCTGCGCCTGGTCAGCTTCTGGGCCAGCTTCTGGGACTGCTTGGTGCCGCCGCTGTCCTCTGGGGCGGAATCCAGGCGCTGCGCCAGACACGGCTTAAGTTACTGATTGCCTATTCGACCGTGGCGCAACTGGGTTACCTGTTTCTGGCTTTTCCGCTGGGGACGAGCATTGCTTGGAAGGGAGTTTTTTATCTATTGCTGTCTCACGCCCTGGCCAAGGCGGCCATGTTCATGGCAGCGGGCAACATACTGTATTTCTGTGGACATGATCGCATTACGGATCTTGACGGGGTTGCGCAACGACTGCCTCTGACGCTGGCTGCGTTTTCCCTGGCGGGTGTCAGCATTATGGGCCTGCCGCCCAGTGGCGGCTTTGTCGCCAAGTGGTTGCTGCTGGAAACGGCCCTGCGTTCGGGGCAATGGTGGTGGGCGGCTATTCTGATTCTGGGTGGATTATTGGCCGCCGCCTATATTTTTCAGGTCATCGGCCATGCATTTACCCAGGCTGACGCACCCGCTGAAACAGGTCTGGTGCCAGCGAGAATGGAGTGGACCGCCGTCATGTTTGCGTTTGCGGCAATACTGCTGGGGTTTTTTGCAACTGACGCCTTCGAATTGATCGGGATAGGCGCGCCGACCAGCGGAGTGAGTGGCGGATGAACCTGGCTCAGTCACTGCCTCTGTTAGTAGTCGCCAGCTCTCTCGTACCGGGAGCCATTATTTTCTTCCTGGACGAAAAGCAAACGGTCGCTCGCATTTTCTTGAATATGGCCGGTGCCCTTATCAAGCTGGCGTTGGCCGGTGTCATGCTGTGGGGGATTGTTCACGGATATCATTACGAAATTCGTCTGCCGCTATTGCCGGGGATTGACCTCTTTCTGCGCGCAGGTCCGCTGGCGATGTTATTCGTTACCCTGTCGGCTACCTTGTGGCTTCTCACCACGATCTATGCCATCGGCTACCTGGAGGATTCACCTCACCGCAGCCGCTTTTTCGGGTTTTTTAGTCTCTGCGTGACCGCCACTGCTGGCCTGGCGCTGGCGGGCAATCTGCTGACTTTTTTGCTGTTTTATGAGTTGTTGACCCTCGCTACCTATCCGCTGATAGTGCACCGTGGAACTGAAGAGGCCCGTCTGGCGGGACGCAATTATTTGATTTATACGATAGGCGGTGGCGCCCTGCTATTGCTGGCCACCGTGTGGCTTTACACTCTGACGGGTACTCTGGAATTTACCGCGCGGGGTTTTCTTTCAGGCCTGGATGCCGTTCATCATCCAGCGCTGATCGTCATCTTTGTACTGTTCATTGCAGGACTCGGTGTCAAGGCAGCACTGCTGCCCTTTCACGGTTGGCTGCCGCAAGCCATGGTGGCACCGGCACCGGTCAGCGCATTGCTGCATGCGGTGGCGGTGGTCAAGGCTGGGGCTTTTGGTATCGTGCGCGTGGTTTACGATGTGTATGGTATCGAGTTTGCAGCCGACCTCGGCGTTACCCTGCCGCTGGCAATACTGGCGTCTGCGACCATCATTTACGGCTCGGTGCGAGCCCTGTTTCAGGATGATTTAAAACGTCGGCTGGCGTTTTCCACGGTTAGCCAGGTCTCTTATATTGCCCTTGGCGTGGCCGTGGTGGGACCCATCGCCACCATCGGCGGTCTGGTTCATCTGGTTCACCAGGGTATACAGAAAGTAACCCTGTTTTTCTGTGCTGGCAACCTTGCCGAGACCCTGGGCATCCACAAAGTCAGTGAAATGAATGGCGTTGCTCGACGCATGCCCTGGACCATGACGGCCTTCACGATTAGTGCATTGGGCATGATCGGCCTGCCACCGCTGACGGGGTTTATCAGTAAATGGTATCTCGGCATGGGGGCACTGGATGCCGGGCAAAACTGGGTTATTTTTATTCTGGCCGGCAGCAGCCTGCTCAATGCGGCTTACTTTCTACCCATAGTCTATGCCGCCTGGTTTAAGCCCTCTCCCTCAACCTGGCCACACGAGCGGTCATTTGGAGCGCTTGAGACCGCCTGGCCCTTGCTCTTGCCGCCCATTATCACTGCAGCGCTCACCCTGGGTTTGGGGCTGCTGGCATCAAGCCCGATCAGCCCCCTTGAGTGGGTGCGCTTTATTGCCAGTAGGGAATTTGCGCCATGAGCGGTCCAGTGATGACTTTACTGTTGCTTGCAGTGCCTGGATTACCCCTGTTACTGGCGATTCCGGCATTAAACCGTCGTCTGCTCTGGCCTCTGCACATTGCATTGTTGCCAACGATCGTCCTGCTTTTTTTGCCGGGTGACTTTTCCATCGAGCTGCCCTGGGTTTTATTGGGTAGTGCCGGAATGGGCATCGATACGGTATCCCGTTGGTGGCTGCTTATGTCAATAACCATCTGGATCGCCAGCGCAACCTTTTTGCATAAATCCATTGAATCCGGTACTGACAACCGTCTGACAGCCCTGTTTTTGCTGACGCTGGCGGGTCAGCTAGGCGCGATTGTGGCGACGAATCTGGTGAGCTTTTTCGCATTTACGACCCTGATGGGATACGCATTCGTCGGCCTGCTGTTTGTCGATGGTGATGACCGGGCGCGCCGTGCTGGACGCTTATACCTGGTATTGCTGATCGTTGCGGACATTATTCTCTTTGAGGCCCTTTTGATTGCTGGCGGGTTAACGAATGACCTGGGATTCGCAGCGGTATCCCGTGTCATCGCCCAATCACCATCGTCTGTTTTCTATCTATCGATGGTGATTGCCGGTTTCGCCCTCAAGGCAGGGTTCTGGCCGCTACACCTATGGCTACCACTGGCCTATGGCTCGGCCCGTCCGGCAGTGGCGTTTTTGTTGTGGGTGGTGCCGGTTGCTACAGGATTGCTTGGCATGGTGCGCTGGATACCCCTTGGGGTGATTGCTGAGCCCACTCTCGGGACACTACTCCTGGGCAGTGGCGCGGCGGGAATCTTCTACGCACTGCTGTTTGGGTTGATGCGGGCACAATGGAAACAGGCACCTCTCTATGTTGCCATCCTCGCGACGGGGGTCTTTGCTATGGGTCTGGGGATTGGCATGGTCGATCCTGCTATATGGAACCAGTACGGTGGCGATTCGGCGCCTGTCTTCGTTGCCGCAGTGGGATTGGGGTTCGCGATAATAATCGCCGGGTTGGCATGGTTGGAGAGGAAAAAGGGGAGTCCATCCGATTCAAGTGTGGCTGATGGAACAGTGCCCTGGTTTGAGTATTGGCCGCAAGCTATCATTCGCTGGGGACGGCGGACGGGGTTCGATACCTTGCCAGGATTGCGTGAGTCATGGTTGGCCAGGTGGGGCGGTCTATTGCAAACAGGTAGATGGCAAAAAGTGTTCGATGCCGGTGAGTATTTTATTCAGCGTTGGGCATTTGCGGTCACGCTGTCTTTGCTTCTGGGCATGCTATCTGTCGTACTTCTACTGCTGGATGTGATATCGGTTCTGTAAGGCGTGATATCAGTGAATATCCCACTTATCTGGCAAAAATGCTGAAGGACACGACGAATGGATGGAAGATAAGCTTTCATCCCTGCTTGAGCTGTACCATGATCACGACACGTATCTTCGATGCTTAACTGACAATACTGCCTGGACGCGGTACCTGGCCAGTCACGCCCGAGCGATTGGGGATCAGGAAACGCAAGGGATACGGATAGTTGAATGTCCATTGTAGCTCTGGCTTTTCGATACGAATAAATCGGAGCATCCCTTAAGATAAGGTTTTTTGGTATTTCCATTGCGCGGAATTAGGGTTAGCCTACTCAGATAAGTGCTAGAAATTCTAGTCTTTTTTACATCACAAGATCGTCAACTTTCCTAGAGGGATTTTATGAAAAATCTATTATTGGTCTTAGCTATTGGTGCTAGCTTGCTCGTCGGTGGTTGTGCCCATCAGAAAAATCTCACGCAAGAACAAGCGCTGAGTAAATACCCGGCCGTCGCCAGTCTCAAGACAGGTCTGGATCAGGCCGCGTTGGATCAGGTTCCTTTACTTTCTCCCCAGAACGCTGAGCAAGCAAAGTCGCTATATCAAGACGCCTATAAATTAGCTCAAGTCGATGATGGTGAGGCTGAAACTTTGGCAAGTCAGGGATTAAGTGCGTTAGAGCGTGCGACCAAAAATGCCGCACGTACCCGGATTGAGCTAGAAGCTGCGTTGCGAGCTCGAGGAAAAGCACGTCAAATTCAGGCGCACACACGTAACAAGGAACAATTCGCAAATGCCGATAAAGAATTTACGAAAACGGCTAAGTTAATTGAAGACGGTAAAATCGCCAGGGCACGTGAAGCGCGTAAGGAGCTGGCCACACTCTATAGTAAATTAGAGCTGAGCACCCTTAAAGGCAGTACCATTGAAGTGGCTGCCAGCACTATCAAGCAGGCCAGGAAAAACGATGTAGACGACTATGCTCCAAAAACCATGGCAGAAGCTGAGGAGCAATTAACTCTTGCACAAAAAGTATTAGAAGCTGATCGATCGGCAGTCGCCAAAGCGTCAGAACATGCGGGGCGAGCCGTATGGTTGGCTGATCGTGCGACACAAATTGCCCAACTCCTAATAGAGTTTGATCAAGCACGCATGAGTAACGAAGAAATCGCTCTTTGGTACCAAGAGCAATTGTCTAAGGTGGTCGCAAGTGTAGAGCCCAATCCGGCTTTCAATCTCAGCAACAGAGAGTTAGTGGCCAACTTGCAACAACGCGTCGGTTCCACTGTGCGGGAAAACCGCCAGTTGGCGAGTCAAATTGATTCACTTAAGCAAAAATATTCTGGCGTGATTGCGGAGAAAGAAACTGCGTTGGCTAGCGTGATCGCGGAGAAGGAAACTGCATTGGCAAATATTCGCCAGACCTCCGCCGCAGAAAGACAAGCAAAAGCTGAGTTCGAAGCAAAATTTACCCAGATACAAAAGTATTTTTCCAGTTCAGAAGCGGAAGTCTATCGACAGGGCAACAACGTTTTGATTCGTGCCTATGGATTTACTTTTCCTTCCGGCAGTAGCGAGATTCAATCTGATAATTTTCCGTTGCTAAACAAAATTAACTCCAGCATTAATCAGTTTCCGTCAGCCAATATCGTGGTTTCTGGCCATACGGATAGTCGAGGTAGTACAGAGTTAAATCAACGTCTATCTGAACAACGCGCGCAAAAAGTAGCTCGTTTCCTGGTCGACGTAGGCGGACTACCTTCGAGCCGAGTGAAAGCCGAAGGCATGGGAAAAAATCGCCCGGTGGCTTCTAATGAAACCTCTGAAGGCCGTGCCGCCAATCGACGAGTAGAAATATTGATCAATAATTCTTAAATCTCCTGGGCTTCTATTCCCCGCAGCTTGCTGCGGGGATTTTTATTGGGGTCGGTACGCCCTTTATTAACGGCAGGGTAGGAGAGAAGCAGTAAGGTCTATTAACCCTTCTCGCAGTAAATAAATTAAAACTCGGGAGTTTTGTTCGTGATGCCAGTTTATGCAATTTTTATGGTCCGCCATAGGGTTCGAGGCGGCTTGCTTTCAGCAGCTTTATTGGTGGGTTTGCTCAGCGCTTGCCAGAGCTGGGCCGTTGAATCAGAAAGCATTAGAAGCTTCACAGAAGGATTGGGCGCCCAGGCAGCCCCATTTGAGAAAAACCAGAACTTGCTTAATCCCGTAGAATTGCAGGCGTTTTACCGAGGTAATAAGCATCAGGCTATCTGGGACACGACCGCCCGGGGTTCCGAACGATATCGACAACTGCTCCATGCAATAGAGAATTCAGGTTCCCACGGGTTTAACACCAATAACTACCACCTGAAGACATTGATCGACCCACAGACATCGGAATTTGCAAAGGAAATACTGGCGACAGATGCCTTTCTAGCCCAGGCGCGTCACCGCAGAATCGGCGCTGTTTCTCCGCAGACTCTTGATCCCGATTGGCGCCTGAAACTGGATGAGATTAACGCCGTTGAAATTCTTGAACGGGCTGTTGCAGACGGAAATATTGCAAAACACCTTGAATCGCTATGGCCGAAGTCAGACGAATACAAGGCGCTGCTATCTAAACGGGCTAAATTAATAGCTGCCCCGTCGGTAGTGTCGGTCACCGTTCCACCCGGAGCTATCCTTAAACCCGGCCAGTCAGATCAGCGGATTGCGGTGTTGAAAGCCAGGCTTTTTGGCGCTGGTGATTACTCACCCGTGTATGACGATGAGCTGTTAGCGGCGGTTAAGGCATTTCAGTTTTCTGCGGGCCTTGAAGATGACGGCATGGTTGGGCCAGCAACTCTTGAGTGGCTGAATGCCGTTCATTTTTCGTGGGTCGACCGTATCGACGCGAATTTGGAACGCTGGCGCTGGTTACCGGATGAAATACCGGAAACCCATATAAGAATCAATATCGCTGCCTTTCAGCTAAGAGCGATCAAAAACGGCGAGGATAGCCTGACCATGAGAGTGATCGTGGGAAAGCCCTATCGCCGCACCCCAGTGTTTACCGAAACCATGAAATATCTGGTTTATAACCCCTACTGGAATGTGCCCTATAGCATTGCCACAAAGGACAAACTACCCTTACTGAAGAAGGACCCCGCAGCGTTGGAAGCGCAGGGCTATGAGATAAGGCCCGCTTTGTCAGAGAGGTTTGTGGGGGTCAGTTCTGTCGATTGGAGCCCGATCACCCCTAAGCAGTTTAATTATCTGCTCAGGCAAAAGCCGGGGCCACGTAATGCCCTTGGTCAGATTAAATTCATGTTGCCTAATCAATTCTCGGTCTACCTGCACGACACGCCCGACCACAGCCTGTTTAAAAAACAGGAGCGCAGCTTTAGCTCTGGGTGTGTCAGGCTGTCTGATCCCCTGGGTCTTGCCGAGTGGGTTCTGCAAAACGATGGGCAAGGTGCAACGCCGGATTCAATACGTCAGCAGCTTGAGGGGGGTGCAACCCAAACGGTTTACCTTAAAAATCCCTTGCCTGTCCTGATCGTCTACTTCACCGCGTTTACCGACGGGCAAAATGAAATCATGTTCCGCCGTGATTTGTATGAGCGAGATAGCGCTATCATTAAGGAGCTTAGGAAAGGATGAGCAGATGTTTCACCGTCTTAGTTGGTTTTTTCCTGTTGGCTTTGAACGGCTACTGCTACGCATGGGATGCGAGCCGACTGGCGACGCCCCTGGTCATCGACGACAAGGTGATTCCTTATCCAGTATTTACCCTGTTTTTTTTACCGAACCAGTCATTCAATGTGCATTTCAAGGATGCGAAACACGGCGGGACTCTGACCTTCAATGGCGTTTCTGAAGCAGTCGGTGGCCAGGCACTTGTCGTCCCTGGGGCCCCTGGAATTTATCCGCTTAAGGTCGTCAACTCAGTGGGAGGCGAGGAGGCGAATATCAACATCGTCGCCATGGTGCCTACCAGCGAGACAGATAAAAAAGGCTATCTCAGGGCTTACAGAATCGGCCAATATCCAGCGAAGGCGCTGAAAGGCAATGAAATATATCTGCCACCGAGGGGTTTTGTAGAAGTTACCCAGGAGAATCGGAATACTAGAATTTCCCCCAATTTCGTCCTCGGGCAGTTTATTTCCAAACAGTCTCAGCCGTATCCCAAGTACCTGGTGTTACGCGCGAACTTGCTACTAAAACTAGAAAACATTTTGGCAGCATTAAATCAAAGTGGAAAAACAACCGACGGGTTTGTCATTATGAGTGGCTACCGGACACCCTGGTACAACCAGCTCATTGGCAATGTTCCCTATAGTCGCCATGTATGGGGCGGAGCCAGCGATCTTTATATTGATGAGAATCCAAAAGATGGCGTTATGGATGATCTCAACGGCGACGGTAAGGCGAACCGCGCAGATGCGCTGTGGCTAGCAGATTTTGTCAATGATATGTCAAGGCGAGGGGCTTTTGGACCTCGTATTGGCGGACTCGGAGTTTACGGCGCCAATTCCGCTCACGGGCCGTTTGTTCACGTGGATGTAAGAGGTGAGCGGGCCCGATGGTAATAAATCAGGGGGCTCCTCTCGGTAGGACCTGGCCGAATGACAGAATAGTCATGCTCAGTCTAAATGTCAGATAATAGGGCTCTCGGAGTGGGGGGCTGATATAGGTTCAGGTGAGTGTTCCTCCTGAAATTCATCAACCTTGGCTTCAATTTCCTGAATATCTTCAAAGCGGGCAATGTGATACAGCGCGTCACCCTCGTTGACCAGTGGCAGGTTAGTTCGCCCGATGACAATGCCACTAAATGTTGCGGTGATCTCCACTTCTCTTTCACCAAAGGGATCGGCGACTATGCCCAGAAGCGTCCCATTTTTAACTCTTCCGCCCAAGGGCACCATGGCCCTGAGAATGCCGCTGCTCGGCGCGCGTTCCCATGAACTCGAGCGTGCTACTACCGGTTCTGCCTGCGCTTTTGATTTGGCGCGTGAAGCGGGCAACATACCCAGTGAGCGCATAACATTTACAATGCCCTTAACACCGGCTCGAATCCCCACTTCGTCAAAACGCAGCGCTTCACCTGCCTCATATAACAGCGTGGGAATGCCGTATTCCGAGGCGGACTCCCTCAAGGAGCCATCGCGCAGGTTGGACGAAATAATCACCGGGACCTGAAAGGCCCTGGCCATACGGTTTGTTTCGTCGTCATCCAGGTTAGCCCTGATCTGTGGCAGGTTACTCCGGTGAATGGCACCCGTGTGCAAGTCGATACCGTGGGTACTCTTGGCCACAATTTCTGTCATAAATAAATTGGCAAGCCTGGCTGCCAAAGAACCCTTGTCTGTACCGGGAAAAGATCGGTTGAGGTCGCGGCGATCCGGCAAATAACGAGAATGACTGATGAGACCATGGATGTTGACAATAGGTACAGCCAGAACGGTACCTTTTAGTTGTTTAAGTACCGGAAGTTTCAGCACACGGCGAATAATCTCAACACCGTTAATTTCATCGCCATGGATAGCAGCGCTGAGAAACAGGCATGGTCCCGCGCGTTTGCCGGCTACGACATGCACGGGTATCGTCATGGGAGCATGGGTGTAAAGGCGTCCAGCCGGTAGGTCGATGGTGGTTCGCGCTCCCGGTTTAACGGCAACACCATTTATAGTGAAAGGCTCCGCGCTCATCGTGTTCAGCCTTTGCCTCGGGTACGAGTTTTGTGAGGCTTGGCATTTTTCTCAATAAACTCAATGATCATGCCGGCAACATCTTTGCCCGTCGCTGTTTCTATGCCTTCAAGGCCTGGCGAAGAGTTGACCTCCATAACCAGAGGGCCACGCTCTGAGCGGAGAAGGTCAACCCCTGCTACATTGAGACCCATGATATTGGCGGCTTTAACCGCTGTCGCGCGTTCCTTTGGAGAAATTTTTACCAGCGAAGCCGAACCGCCGCGATGCAAGTTAGAGCGGAATTCACCGGGCTGAGCCTGCCGCTTTATCGCGGCAACGACTTTGTCTCCAATCACAAAACAGCGGATATCCGAACCACCGGCCTCTTTTATATATTCCTGAACCATAATGTTGGCTTTTAATCCCATAAAGGCCTCGATGACGCTTTCCGCCGCCTTTTTTGTTTCGGCCAAAACCACGCCGATGCCTTGCGTGCCTTCCAGCAGTTTTATCACCAGAGGGGCTCCGCCAGCCATTTTGATCAGATCCTGAATATCGTCGGGATCATGGGCAAACCCGGTATTGGGCATACCGATATCTTTGCGCGATAATAGCTGCAAGGAGCGTAATTTGTCTCGGGAACGGCTAATGGCGACAGATTCATTCAGCGGAAAAGAGCCCGTCATTTCAAATTGCCGCAAAACAGCCGTCCCATAGAATGTCACTGACGCGCCAATGCGCGGAATGATGGCATCAAAATTCGGCAGGCTCTTGCCTTTGAAGTGCACCTCTGGTTTGTTGGAGGCGATATCCATATAGCTGCGCAATACATCTATGACCATGGGCTCGTGGCCGCGTTGTTCACAGGCTTCAACCAGACGCCGAGTGGAGTAGAGTTTATGGTTGCGGGATAAAATAGCTATTTTCAATTTATATTCTCCTTGGTAGATATGTTGCGAAGCGAGTTTTCTACATTGCCTAAAAGGTGGGATGCTCCAGGATTAACGATGACCTTGTCTTGCATAGCCGTTCGTCCAAGCAACATGCGAAAGCGCATGGTATCGCGATTCGTTAACGTGATTTCGATAGGCCATTGCGTCTTGCCCAACTCCAGCAGTGTAGAGATGACATAGCGTTCTTCCCTGTGGCCACCGGAATCTGTGACAATTCTTTTATCGACAACTTCTGCTTCGCAAAACACCTCCGTATCTGGGTCGTGTTGGTGGGGGTGCATGCCGAAGCGCACCCAGGCTGACCGACCCTTGTTGAAGGGTTCAAGACTAAAGGCATGCAGGCAGGATGTTCTGGCGCCGGTATCAATCTTGGCCTTCAGCGGTGGAAGATTCAGGTCCGGTAGAAGAACCCATTCACGCCATCCCAGGGTTATTGGTGTGTTATTCACTTTTAGGGATTCCTTAACAGTGGCCTGCTCCGTCGAAAACGGATACTCATGGAAAAGATATTTAATTTTCGATATTGTTCGGGGCTGAGGTAGTCAAAGGCACTGTGCCTCCTCTTCCTGTAGTAATCAACCTTGATGTATTCAAAGGCAGTTTAGCGCATTCGAGTAGGGTTTATTAACGATTCATATAGAAAGATCTTCACCATAAGGGAATCAAAGATACTCTCTACAGAGGTATTATGCTCAAAGCTCTCGGTGTGCCCCTTGTAGTGTTTTAGGTATGATGGGATGGGTTCTCCCAGTAATTGACTCTTCGGATGTCGGGCTTCCTCAACGATATTTTCTTTGCGGCGGTGTCAGTTCCGGTCACCCAGGTCGTCGGTAGCGGGCTATTGCTCGGCAAGTCTCTTGCTATCTAATCCTTCCTGGGCATCGTCGGGGCACTTCGGTTAAACCGGTTGCCGCGTTACAGGTCTAGTTTAGTCCTACTCGGATAAATCAAATTTTGTCGTGAATGGTAGGACAGTCACTTGGTATAAAAAATATTCAAAAATTATTTATAATGGTATTCAATTCGACACTAATGCATAAGCTCTTGATAATGCTGAAGCACTGGAACGCTCTGAAACCTATAGAGATCATTTACAGAGCGATGCTGCATTGGCGCCGCTTAAAGAGCTACGAACCCTTCAATCAATTGCTGGATAAAGTACGTGAAACTTAACTTTAATCTGGAAGACGCTAGTCAGGTTGCTATAGGTGCTTTCGCTTTGGCGGTACCCATCTCTTTTTCTGAAGAAGCCTGGAGTCTAAGTGAAACGCTCCCTGCCGGGAACATCATGCTCATGGCTTGTCTTTCGGTCATATTTTTGGCGTTCTTCGCCTATGAAAGCGTTTTTCAGGGTGATATTGCCTATCGCATCCCCGTTTTTCTTATTCGAATACTGATTGCTTATACCGTTGCAGGGCTTGTTGTGGCCTTGGTATTAGCGGCCCTCGATAAATTCCCCATAGTGTCCGAGCCCGTCATCGCGGTTAAAAGGTTAATCATCATTGCCATGCCTGCTTCAATGGGCGCAATCATTGTTGATTCTTTTGATAAAGAGTAATGAAGGCTTGTCTGTCTCTGCTCAGTCCGATCGTCCAGAAATACAGGTGCTATCTTCGGGGCAGCTCAGATTTCAGTGAATTTCTTTACAGTGCGCGGGCATTAAATCAGGAGATGAGCGCCCGACCTGGAGGGATAGAGCCACTCTTTTTTGCGAATACTTTTTATGAATTTCTGGACATGGTGTTTTTCATGGTATCGAGCATGACTACCCTTCGCGAACCCACACCATCACTTGCTTTTTCAAGCTTGTTTACACTCGAGTGGGAGTAGGCCAGATCTGGCACTGGCAGGCATCAGATCACATTTTAATCCTTGTAACTACCAGGCTTGCCTCCATCACGTCTGGCATCTGCTGGCACTGGCTGGCACCTCCAAGCAAACTTTTTCAAGGTGTAAATCATGGTATCGCGGTGCTTATTATCAGTGCGGCGATTCCATGTCATTAGTGTTGAGCCGTTCATGGTATTCGTGATTGAGCACTGCCACACTAGGCTGGACGGCATCAAGTAAGAGCGACGAAAACTGAAGTCCATAAATAAATGCCGGCCGGAATGAGTTTTTGGCAGGCGTCACTGGCTAGGCCTGTAGCCAGTTCTCCACTTTCAGCCTTGGCACCCCCCGGGGGAATTCCCCGACATTGGCGGTTACAACTGTAAGGTCATTTGCGAGAGCATGTGCAGCGATCAGTAGGTCATTTGGCCCAATAGGTGTCCCCTGACGTGTGAGGTGATGGCGTAATGTTGCATACTGGCGGTCAGTGGGTGTTTCCAGTGGCAGGATTTCCAGTGCCGAAAGGACCAGGTCGATGCGTTCTGCAAGTTTTTCAGAGTTTGACTTGATTGCGCCATAGCGCAGTTCCGCGGCTACAATGATGCTGGTGCAGATAGTATCCTCGCCTGCCTTGGTGATTTGTGTTGCTATTACGCCTTGCGGATTGCGGATAAGGTCGGACAGGATGTTGGTACCCAGTAAATACGCCAGCGATGCACTCATAGCAGCACGTCATCCAGTGGAGGCAGGTCATCATCGATATTGGGGAAGGCTTCAGTCAAGGGATCCAGAGATGCTAGCAGCGCCAGCAGCCTGCCTTTACGGATCGGCTCCACGATCAGCCGGTCCCCCTCTTTGTGGATGAGCGCTTCCTCACCCTCCAACTCGAACTCGCGAGGGATGCGTAGTGCCTGGTTACGCCCGTTGCGAAAGAGGCGTACATGTCGTTCAGGAGTTGACATTCGAGTATCCTTCGGTTTATCAAGCATATGCTAAAGCAGATGCCTAGAGGTTGAGTAAGTCAACCAAGCTGATCACTGTGGGACGTGACAGTGTTCTCACGGTAATTTACGAGGAGATTTGCAGCGAATTCTGAGCATGGTATTTTTCATGGTATTACCGCATATACCAATAACTAACCCATTGATACTAAAGTTTAAAAATTGCTCATTTACAACCGAGTGGGAGTGACTTCGCGCCCGCGATACGCAGGTAACTAAAGGTATTAACGCTAATCAGCCCGTGTAATTTTAAAAAACAAAGGGTAGCGTCCCGAATGGCACTTACTTAAGCTTTTCAGGATGACCATTTTTTCTTATTTCCTCTCTTGCAATCGCCCGTGTTTTGGATAGTAGCGGGAATGGTTTAGGCCTTCGTTTCACTGCCCTGGGTTCAATCCTTCCTGGTCGGTT
>JAJDEB010000026.1 GCA_029260015.1 Phycisphaerae bacterium
TACGCTCGCGCGCGATGATAGACCCTAGCAGTCCACGCCACACCGAGCAGAGCACCCATACAAGTCTCGCACGCATAGTGGCTTGTACCCTCCCCAGTCTTTGATAGTCGCCATAAGCAACCAGATTTCGGCTAATCATTAGTTCTCCCAGTGCATGATTTACAAAACTTGGGACCACCGCATTTTGCGATGGTTACTCCCTCGCGAACACTCCTAACCATCGCATCGTGCGCTAGTTTAGCCACGGCCCCGTCAACCATGGCACTAGCTAGCGCTTTGTCGGCGTAAACGATTCGAGCGATAAGCCTACCAGTGCCGTCTACCACAGCCCCATTTTTGAGAAGTAGTAGCGGGGCCTGAATATCGGTCCGGCTAATCATTAGCCACCCCCTTTCGGGCAATAGATACAGTGCGAGATTCCCAGTTCATCATGCGCCATACAATGCCCATCACCCAGGCACTCGCCATCACCCAGGCAAAGCACTTCCCAGACTCCGCCGAACGAGCGCCCCATTTTGTCGGCGTATTTTTCGGCTTCGGTTTTGTCAGTGAATCCGCGGGCGCGAAAGCCATCCGGCGCGATAACATCAAACAACCACTTTTCATCGTTCATAACAGATAGACTCCCCCGTTGTTCTTCTATTCACGGCCCAGCCATCTTTTTTGGGTAGGCAGTCCAGGGTCGGGCCATAGAATCGCGGGCCCAGTCCCCACCCATCAATAACAGCCTGGATACGCCCCAAAATGATAGCTCCAATCACCAGCCCGGCAAAAGAAAGCCCCGAACCCGGATTATTCCAGGTTCGGGGCTTGGGCGCCCATATTGGGATGGTATCGGCGCCCACCGTCCTATTCCTCCCCGCTATCGTCGGTCGCTTCCTGTTCGGGCTTGGGAAGCGGGAAGGGTGCTTTCTTGGAGCTATCTTGCAACCAGGCGAACACACCAGCCAAGTCGCGCATGCGCTCCTTAGAGTGCTTCTTACCTCGCGGCATTTCGAGCTTGCCCTTAGCATACTCCCGCGCCGCTTGCTCGTATTCGGCCAACTGCTTTTTGGTGACAGCACGAATCACGGGAGGCTTATCTCCCTCGCCACCCTCGCCACCCTCGCCACCCTCGCCACTGTCGCCCGCGTCATCGTCGCGCAAGCCGCGCATGGCCGCTAGAACGTCCATCTGCTCGGATTCGTCGTCCGCATCTTTGATACATTGCCGTGCTTCCGGTACGGTGCATTTCCCCGCTGCAAACGTGTCCCAAAGTTCGGGGGAAGCATCGCGCCGCACTTTGATAAGTGCGTTGACATACGAAACCGACAAGCCCGTCTCTTTCGCGATTTTCGGGCCCGTCATCTTCTTCGACATTTGCGAGAGACTGAAAAGACCAATGGCGATTTCGGCCGGAGTCATTTCATCGCGTTGGAGGTTTTCAATAAGGTTTGTGACCCGCGCCTTCTGCGCCCCTCCCGTGATGATGGTTGCCGGAATGGTGTCTTGGCCAATCTCGCGAACCGCGGCAATGCGCCGGAACCCGGCTACCAGGCTATAAACCCCGTCGCCCGTTTCCTGGACTACCACGGGTTGGAGCAACCCGTTTTCCCTGATACTGTCGCACAAGCTTTCAAAGGAGTTTCCCTCCTTACTACCCTTCCCCGTCTTAGGGTCATAGGCATGGTCCCTTCCCAGGTCAATTCGCGGGTTCCAGGATGGGTCCACTTCGATTGAATCGATAGCGAGCAAAATCATTTCGTTGTTTTTGGGTTCCGGTGCTGCGGTAGTCATTCTGTCCTGCCTTTTTCTGCCCCTAGTGGGACTTGTTGAGTTACGAGCATATCACCGTGATTTGTGGTGTCAAGTTACGGTGCAAACCTGGTTCGCATGGGTAGACGGACCAGGGCGCGAGGTATTCAGAGATTTCTGCTAATGAGTAGCTATTCCGGTGGCACGGCTATTGCTACGTGCGCGTACGCGCGGTTTAGAACGTGGGCGTTATTCGCTATCTTCCTCTTCTTCGTCATCGCCAGCCAGACTTTCAATGAATGAAAGACCCATATCTAGAAAGTTCGTAATGTTCCCCGCCATTTCAGAAGGGGTAACCTTCTTCCCCTCTTTCGCCTTCTCTTCTTCTTTCACTTCCGCGTGCTTAGCCTTTACCCCTCTTATGCATCGATGACAAGCAACCCGCGTTGCCTTACCATCTGTCACGTCGAGAATCTGCCCAGTGTCTCTGCACATAAGGCAGTCAGGCTTACCGGCCCCAAGTCTTTTTGATGCCATTATCAATCACCCTTTGCTGCTACTGATTAGCCATTAGATAGGCGGTTACATTGCCCGAAAATATTACTTGACAATGTTTTCCCCCTATGAAACACTAGCATTCTACTTAGCGAATGTCAAATGATTCGCGATTGAAAGCAGGGACAAATGGCAGAGAAAACGAAGAAAGCGAGTGTCCTAACCGATATCATTACCGCGGTATCGGTGGGCGCGTCTTTGGGCATCATTGGAGGATATGCAGCTTACACGGGACTACGTAAGCAGTGTGAAAGCCACGGGTTGTTTCGCACTAGTGTCATCAAATACGTTCAAGAATCACGCAAGACAAACGAGATTGAGCGGGCGCTACTCCTAATCACCGTTGATGAACTTATGGAAAACGCACACGCAATCGGTCATATGATTGCCGACCCTATCGGCGCAATGGCTGACATTCTAGCGGGGCAACGTATCCACCAGATGGAAACGCAGAAAGCGGGCGACCTGGAAGTAAACTAGGGCGCTAGGGCGTAATGGTTGGCGGCATGCCGCTTTGGGGTTCGATTCCCCGACCGTCCACCGGCTAATGATTAGCCAACGAAAGGTAGAATGAAGAATGAGCGAAAAAGATTTTGACGCACTGCGGGAAGAAGGCTTTGAAGCACTTACCGAAGTCGAGACAGAAGAACGATACTTTTTCAAGAAAGAGGAAGGCGCGTCAATCCAAGGGGAAGTGCTTTCGCGGCGTGAACGGGCCGGCGATGACGGCGGGTTTTTCTATGAAATCCTGTTGACCAAGAAATGCCCTTTTGTTGAATGCTACGTGCGCGACGAAGAAGGCGAATCACGTCTACTTGAACCAGAAGATGGGAGCGAAGTGGTGGCGCCCGTTGGCGCTGTTGTTCGCGTTGATGAAACGTCTCTTCTAAAGAAGCATTTGCATATTGAACTACCCGACCGATACAGAGAAAAGACGTTTGAAACCTTCTTTCGTTTGAACGCGAAAGTTCCAATGAAAGGCGGAAAACACTATTGGCGCGGGGAAGTCTTTGTGCGTCCTATCCAGCGCCCCGAAAGCAAGCGATAATGGCACGCCCGCCGAAAGTGCGCGAGTCTTATCGGCGGGATGCTAGCGCTCTTCTGACACTGGCAAGCGCGGTCAAAGAAGACAAAAAGCGCCCCGCCGACTGGCGCAATGGCATCATTGCGAAACTCGAATCCCTAGCCGGAGAACTACTAGCAGCGCCACCACCCAAGACCGATAGCGGCTAATCAGTGGCCAAAAAGAAACGCAGAAAGGGGAAACTAAAGCCCCTATCAAAGACAGCCAAACTGCGCCAAAGTAGAGCGGCTAAGGCAATAAGAACGGCGTTTGATAAGACTAAGAAGCGGTTGAAAAAGAGCGACGATTGGCGCGCTGAAACAAAGTCATATTACCGCGTTGTTCTGTCAAAAGCGGGCACGGTTGATGGGATGCTTCGGATTACGAATCTCCCGCCCAACGTACCCATCGAAACATTGTTGTTTGCATTGTCCGCGGACGATTCTATCGCGCTTCCGGCGAGGTATAAGAAATCCAAAGATATGTGGACAGAAATAGGGTTTCTCGGGTCTTTCGACCCAGAAGAGGAACCCGACGAAGAAGAGGAAGGGGATAGCGAGGATTACGCCGAACGCCTAGCTAAGAGGTATTCTCGCCGCTATGGGTTAGACATAATCCAACTAAATTCCCAGAACCTGGAATCATTCGCGGGTCAGATGGAAACCGCGCAGTGGTTCGCAGAAAAACACATTCCCGATAAGAAACCCACGCAAATAACCGTGCGTTTCTTTTGGGGCAAACGACCGAAACGCAAAAGACTCAAATAGGAGAAATGGTAAATGTCAGAAGTAAAAATTCACGATGAACACGGTCAGGCCGTTGCAACGGGTGGGGACAGTCGCCCTAAAACTTCGGTGAAAATCGAGGGTGGTCTGCCACCGGTGGAACAATCGCCCCCAGAAGTGCCAACCGACCCAGCAGAAACCGCTAACCAGGCCCTACAAAGGCGGAAGATTCTTCGGTTCCATGCCGCGGTTCAAATCGCGGCGGGTCTCTCGGAATCGATGGGTTCCGTTGATGACTCCGAAATCGTCACGCGGTCAATCCGCATTGCCGACGATTTGATGAAGCGTTGTCTAGCGTAGAAATGGCTTCTCTATCTCCCCAGGACAAGGCAGAAGGCGCGCGAATCGCGCGGCTATGTAGAGACCTAGCCAAGTCTATAGAAGAGGGAAACGACATTAGAGAGGGGCCGGGGATTCTTAGGCGCGCGGCGCGATTCGTCGAATATGCCGTAGCATCTAATCCCCCGCTCAAACCATGCCCCGATTGTGATGGGGCCGGGTGTATCTTCTGCAAAACAAAGGGGTTTGTTGCTGTAGAGAACGGCTAATCATTAGCCAAGGGTTGCCGTGGACGGTATCAGGGGGTTCGATTCCCCCCAACCCTCCAAGGGATAGAAAGGACCGGAGATTATGCCGTGCTAACTCAAACAACAAAGCCTAGGCGGCGCCGCAAGTTCCTTACCTATGATTTGGAATGGAGTAAGGGAGATTGGGCGGAAGATTCTAGGGGTTCTTATCAACACCCAAAACTAGGATTGGTCGGGGTATACGACGGCAAGAAATACAGGGCTTACAAGTCAATCCCCGCATTCTTTAGAGGGGAATTCACGCGCAAAAACTCCGGTCAATGGTTCTATGCCCATGCCGGTGGGCTGGCTGATTCGGTGTTTCTACTTGAACACTTGGCAGACGACCCGTCGTATGAAGTTAGCGCATCTTTTAGTGGTTCAAGCGCTATCATCGTGCGAATCATGCGCGGCAAACATAGATGGATTCTGGTTGATTCTTATTGGCTTCTTCGGGATAAACTAGCGAACCTCGCTAAGTTTGTTGGGATGGAGAAAGGCGAAATCGACTTTGAAACCGAAGATATGTTTGAAATGCTGGCTTATAACAAGCTAGATTGCGAGATTCTCTATGTTGCTATTTCCCAGTTCCAGGACAATCTTTGGAGACTTGGCGGACAACTAGAGATGACCCTAGCGTCTAGCGCTATGAGCTTGTTTAGGAGGAAGTATTTACAGCGCCAGATTGTTACCCAGGAATCGGTCAACACGCACGCGCGAGGTTCCTACTACGCCAGTCGGGTCGAAGTCATCGCCAAGAAATGCGAGAACGCCTATTATTACGACGTGAATAGCAGCTTCCCACATGCCATGACTTTCGCGGTACCCGGTAACCTGCTTAGGATTGACCGCAAGCTACCCGATAAGTTTCTTGGTGATTCTTCTAAGGAACTTACTTTTGCGGACGTCACTGTTTCGGTCCCTGATTCTTTGCACCTTCCCCCACTCCCTTTTAGAAGTGGGGG
>JAJDEB010000027.1 GCA_029260015.1 Phycisphaerae bacterium
CGCGAATCTTGGGTTTCTTGGGCCGCGCCATACACCAACAAGTATGCGCTATCAAAAGTCATCGCGCAATTAAAGTACGGCGCGAATTGAGCTGCGGCTATACACAGCATAAACTGTGCCGAACACTATTGGGGTGGCCCATCTCCTTTGGAGATGGGGAAGGCGATGATCGCTGTTGTTTAGCTCACAGCGAATTCAACATGACGGGTGGCCCAATTCTTCAGACTTGGGGTCTCGATTCACTTGCTTACTAAATGATCGTACGGATGCACTATCCCCTAACGGAACGAAGGGTCGGAATTCGGAGCAAACGTGCAAACCATGAATTCTGAAAATCTCCCAGATGATGCCAACGGCGATGCGCTTCGGCGGGTGTTTAGCGATGGGTCCGATCCATCTCAGCCGATGGACATCGACTTCCACATTGCGGTGCCCGACGCGCAAGCCTGCGAACTTGTTGCCGCAGCTGCGAAAGAGCACGGGTATGACACGAAGGTCGTGGAAGACGAGGAGGATGGAAGCTGGACGTGCTGGTGTACGATACGCATGCTCGCCACTTACGAGGGCATCGCCGAATCGGAAGACCTCCTTGGCACGTTAAGTCAACCACACGGCGGATACCTCGACGGCTGGGGCACATACGGCAATGCCGAAGACGTGTAGGTGCGGACGATCCGGTGCGGCAGACCGCACCCTACGCGTTACGCGCTCGCGCCCCTTCAACGGAAGAATGTGGGACAGCCACCATTTTTCCAGCCCGTAAACGGTATTCCTTAGCTTCACATCAACTGACCTTGAATGTCGGGGTATTTCGCCCGCGGCCGTCTATTGCCTGCATTTCCCTTCGATCGATATTTGCGTTGTCTACCATGGGGCGGGTTCTTTGACAGCCCTGGACGATTCCAAAAAGCAAACCATTTCATAATGGCCACCTCACGACAGTCCTGTAGCCTTAGACTGGTGGCGTCAACCACTGGCTGATGACGATATTTGAACGAGTTCGACGGAGGACCGGTATGTCCAGCGCGACGCAATCTCAGGTTCAATCGTGGCTGCGCAAGCGGGTTTACTTGCAGTGTGCCGGCAAGCTGGCGGTTGCGATTGGGTTGCTGGTCCTGGGTGCGGGATTTCTCTTTGTCACCTATTGGTTCGTGATCGGGTTCTGGTACTTCGTTTTGGTGCGACTTGGCGTAAGCGCCGACCTCGCCCCTTTTGCCGCGGGCACGTTCATTGCCCTTTTGTTCATTGGTAATGCCCGCACAGACCGTCAATACCTCAGCGAATTAAGCGTGACGACTGGAACGTTCAGCGACGAAGTGGTGACGTTCTATCTGCCTGGCATTGGGATGGCCTCCAACATCAACCCGCTCGCACCGGACACCATCCACAGTTTCGTCAAAATAATCACAACCCTGCTCTTTTGTGGTCCGCGGGCTGTCGTCGCTGCCTATCGGTATTTGCGAACCGGACTTCAATTGATGCGCACCCAGATAGACGCGGTAGCAAACGTCATCGGGTTTCTCTATTCTCGTCCCGGACGCGTTGATTTTCAGACGATTGTGGCAAATGTCTCGGACCTAAACCCGGTTAAGACGTTCCCACAGGTGACGTTAATCGAAGGCGTCTTGGTTCTCAGTAACGAGCCTGCCGGTTTAACCCTTGGTTCCAGTCTTCGGGGGGAACTCGACCAAGCGATCGGTTCCATCGCCCCAAAGGCACAGTAGTACATGGTGCATAGATGCTCCAACCTTGAGCGGAATGGAGGACGGGTGACGCATGCGTCTGGATTCCCGCTTTCGCGGGAATGACGGTACGGTGGGCGGCTTTTGGTACACCTGCTCGGAGCGGCGGGCATTGACTTTCATCACCGGTTCCCGCATGTTCAAAAAACATGGGCAGCCCGTTCAACGGTATGACGCTCGGTCAAACATTCCCGCGTACACAGGTAACCAAACATGAAAAGCACCAGTCACCACGATGAACGAATTGCAAACATGACCTTCGCTTCGGTCTATCCACACTATCTTGCGAAAGTTGAAAAGAAGGGCCGAACCAAAAAAGAACTGCATCAAGTGATCGAGTGGCTGACCGGTTTCAATGAGAAAAAACTGAAGGAACAAATTGAGAACGAAGCGACTTTCGAGCAATTTTTCAAACGCGCAAAATTGAACCCCAACGCGCAGCTCATCACGGGCGTCATCTGCGGCTATCGGGTGGAAGAAATTGAAAATTCACTGACGCAGCAGGTCAGATACCTGGACAAGCTCGTGGACGAACTGGCCAAAGGCCGAAAGATGGAGAAGATACTACGCGCTGGATAGTCCGAAGTACGCGGAGGAATGTAGGACGAGCGGCACCAATCTTTAGACCACGAGTATCCACTATTGTAACCACCGGCTATGGCAGCCGCACGGTTTCGATTTCTACTGCGAACATTCCCAGCGAATCGTGCAGGACTGTGTGGCCTTTTTTGATGGCGTCGGGGCTTGGCGGTGAATGCAGGATCGTTACTTTGCGCGTTCCGCTTCGGTACAGACGCCTGCGCAGGGTTGCGTGGCCGCCCGGGTCGCGATCCAGAAAGATCATGTGCTTTTCAAAACACTGCGACGCCTCCATTGGTATCCACCAGCTGTTTGCGATGATGGCTTCTTCGGCTTCGCGGCTTATTGTTTCGTTTAATCGCACGCGGAAGTCTTTCATCGTGCCCATCAATCGGACGGCATAGAACTGCGCTCCTATCGATAAGACGAGCAACGATCCAACAACGATAGCACCCGACCCGCGTGCTCCGCCCGAACCTGCACGGTCATTCCACCAGGCTGCAACATGGTGCGCCGCAAAGACGGCGAATATCGGGTACAAGGTCAGCAGATACCGACAGCCCCAATGGACACCCTTCGCGTGAACTTCCGGCGAAAATAAAGCGTAAACAAGAGCGTAAACGAAAAGCACCCGCAGACTCACGCGAATCAATCTGTCAGCCGCAAGAGGTTCACCTTCGAATTGGTGGCCCGTTCGCCCATTGAGAAACGCCAGCACCAACAGTGGCGATGCCGCAAAAAGACTATTGCTCGATAGCAACCAGACCGGTTGGCTGTCAGCTTGTATCTGAAAATACAAAACGATTGATCCGCCAACGATTCCAAACAAACCCCAAAGATAAAATGAGTTTGCGATCACCGGTTTAGCGCCTACGCGTCTTCGCGCTAAGCTCTTGAACCAAAGCAGCAGCAGCGGACCGGTAAACAAAATTGACCACGACAGCGATTTGCCGACGTCGAGAAACAAATGGCGAATGACGAGCCATCGATCCATGAGAAAGCTGCCGCTTGCGACCGATTCAGAATCGGTTGGCGTAAAGTGATGCCCCAAGGGATTGCCCAGCACCTTCCATTGAAACCACCACAACGGTGCCAAGACCAGCGCCGCAACGCATCCGAACACCACACCGCGATGCCACCTGCGCGGTTCGGCGATCACCATACCGACTGCGATCACGGCGGCTAACACATACATATCGTCGCGAAAGTAAATCGACGCCGCACAAGCCATTCCGGAAAGCACAGCCCACAATGTGCGCGAGTCGCGCAGGTGCAGCAGAAAGAAAACCATCGCCCAGCACGCCAAACCTGTCCCGGGCGTGTGTTCCCAGAACTCGACGCTGTAAAACCAGAGCGGTGTCCCCAATCCGGCGAACAGAATCGCCAGCGCCGGTGAGGCCTTAAAGCCCGCGCGCCCGGCGGATAGTATCGCGGCTAACTTCCAAACGGCGCTCAGCGTCAACAATCCTCCCATAAGCGGAATGATGTAGAGTCCATTCATTCCCCAGACGCGATATGGAAATGTCGAGACCAGCGGAAAAAAAGGGGCAAACGTACCGTACAACTTTCCGTCGATGACATGCCCGAAGCGCGGAATCAACGGGCTATACTGGTACTGCGGATCGACTTTGACGCCCGGCCAACCGATCGAATAGTCGGTGTAGTCGCTGCGGATGATGCTTTGCATCTGGACGAACTTGCAGCCGTTGTCCACAATCCAGAAGCCATCTCTAGGCAACTGGGCGAGCGTCGCAACATAGATCGCTGCGACGAGCACGAGCGAACCGAGTGCGTACCCGCGCGACGACGCTCGGCTGGTTGTGCTGCTGTCATTGAAATCGGCAGAGTGTTGTTGCATGTGAACGGACAGTATCCTCTAACGGGTGCGCAACTCAGCGGTCGCGAAACGGTTTGCCCGATTCGTATTGCCTGATGCGCGACGTAATCGCCCGGCGAATCGACAATTCTTCCTGCGAACTGCCCAGCAGATTCAACGCCTGGGTGGCAATGTCCACAGCTTCATCAAACCGCCCCAGTTCAGCTAGGGCAGCCGCCTTGGCATCAAGCATCGGCACATCGTCATGTTGAATTTCGAGTGACTCATTGGCAATCTTTAGCGCGGCTTTGCCGTCGCGCACCGTCGCGCTTGTCGAAGTCGAGAGCAACCACACCAGTCGAAATGTTAATTCCGTCTGACCGGGAAGCGCTTCAATACCTTTTTCCAGAACTCGCCTTGCCTCGGCATATCGACGCGTCGTAATCAGGGCATCTGTCAGCATTCCATAGACGGGCCGCCCCGCATCCAGTTCGATCGCCCTCTTGAGGCTTTGGATACCGGGTCGCGACTCCTGCTGTGCCAACTTTAACTCGCCCAGGATCTCGTGGGCAAGTGCCAGTTCCGGTTTCTTTTCGATCGCCTTGCGACACGCGGCTTCCGCATCGTCGAACTTTTTCTGCTCGCCGAGCGCCCGGGCTACCTTGCAATATGAAATGGCGTGATCCTTCAACCCGGTGATGTCTTCAGTGTGCAGCAGCGGCATGAGCAATGCGATGGCGACAACACTTGCAATCGACGCAACCCATTTGCGACTCGCCGCCAAGCGAAGCAACTCGACAAACCCAAACGCGGCGTACAGGATGACGATGGGAACGATGGGCAGTCGAAACCGCGACGTGACGAAAAACGCCACAACTCCGGCCATGTATGCGAACGCATAACCCCACAACGGAAATTGTCCGACTAGCCCTCGCTTGCCTGATAGCACCATGCCGACAAACGCAAACGGTACAAGCATGCCAAAACCAATCGGCAGGAATCGAACGATCGGCGTGTACTTGTCGGTGAAGAAATAGAGGTTGTGCGGGTTGGGCACTTCGACATCGTTCCAGAAAAATTTGAGCTTGTGGAGCATCAGGCGAAACGCGTGGCCCGGCTGATCGCGCATGAATTGCAGCGACGCACGATAGTAGAAGCTCGACACTTCGCCCGCCGAAAGCGACCTGCCCATGTTGGATTGTGCGATCGCAGCTGCATCCTGCATCCCGCCCCACCAGTCCGGACGCACACCTGGTAGGACGGCCATCATGCCGTCGGATTGCGAGTTGTTACCGATGTAAAAATTGAATCCACCGTTTGATGCGATCAGAACAGCCTCACCACCCTTGGCGTAGTTGCGCAGCGTCACCGGCAAGATAACCAGTGCGCACGCCCCGCCGAACGTCACCGCCCGCGTCAGCCAATCCTTCCACTGCTTCAATCCATATGTGACTATCGGCCAACACGCCAACACCGGAATCACAAGCAGCACATTCGGTCGATTCAGCGCCGACAATCCAAAGCAAACACCCGCCAGCGCCCATCCCAAGTAACCGGGACGCACGCTCCGCACGATCAACCAAAGTCCAAGCAAGTTCAGAAAAACGCTCAGCGGTTCAACCAGCAGTTCACCGTCGAAAAACACCGACACCCAATACGTCGCCGCAATCATGCCAGCCAGCGCGGCTACTGCCCTCCCGAAATATCGATGGGCAATCGCAAAGGTCAGACCGCAGCTTGCCGCCCCCATGACAGCCGCCAACGCGCGAGGGATCACAAAATCAACGCCGACGATCGAATAAAGGATGCCGAGCAGCCACGGATACAACGGCGCTCGAGGATAGACGCCGTTAAAAAGCGTGCGCCCTTCGGCGATCGCGGTCGCCCAATCGACGTGAAGCTTCGCGTCAATCGATGGATGTTCAAAAAAGGGGCTGGCTTGTAGCTGCTGGTTGTAAATCAGGCGAATGATCAGGGCGGCTGCCATCACCGCAAAGAGCAGAACCCAATCAACCATCGACCAACCACACGATTCCGCCGGAGCCTGCGCTTCGCATTCAGCGGTCTTGACCGGTTCAGTTGATGGCTCGGAATTAGACATGGGTACTCATTGCCGAATGGCGGGCCGGACAGACGCTCACAATGACAAACATTCCAAACGAATCTACGTTTGAAACATTGTCACGGACCGCGCGTTCGAGTGCAAACGCAACCTTTTAGGCACTGGCGGCATTATCACCGAAAACGACGGCGCTCTTGTCTGAATTGCCCGAACCTTCGTTTGCGATTTCAAGCACAACCAGGGTGACATCATCGCGCGGATTCAAAGACCCGGACTCAGCGTCCAATGCCTCCGCAAAGGAGTGAACCAGTTCATCCGCCGAAAGATGGGCAATGTCATTTAAGACGCTGCGATAGTGGCAGTACTCATCCTCACGTTCTTTCGACTCTGCAAAACCGAGTTCGACGCCATCGCTATAGAGAATAACTTTCTCGCCTGGCCGCAGCGTCACTGATTGCGTATCAAAATCCTGCTCGTCAAAAATACCGAGAAGCCCACCACCCGACTTCAACTCCGTCAGGCGACCGTCGGCTGAACAATGGAACGGATACGGATGACCGGCTCGAGCATATTGCAATTCGAGCGTGCGAATATTCAGCAGCAAGAAGCCAGCCGTCACAAACTGACTGTTGGGCAAATGCTGCTCGACCAGCTTGGAATTTAGCATCCCCAAAGTCTGACCGGGCGAATAGATCGTGTATCCTTGATCGTGAACGTTCTTCGAGGTCACCGCGTTCTTGATGAACATCGTCAGCAGACTGGCTGCCATCCCGTGTCCGACGGCATCGGCGACATAGAACGCTATGTGATCTTCATCGACCCGGTAGATGTCGTAGATATCACCCGATACAAAAGTCGCCGGACGATACATCGCCGCGAAATGCGCTCGTCCGACATTCTCGACATGCTGCGGCAGGAACGCCGACTGCAACCGACCAGCCAACCGCATCTCCTGATCCACCTGGGCGAACTGCACGTTAAGCTGCTTGAACAACCGGTGCATGTTCGCCAGATCGGTCTCCATCGACTGCACCTTGTGCTGATAGAGTTCGATGGTTGCCAACCGCCCTTGCAATTCATCCAGTGAAATGTCGGGGGCGGCGTAATCAACGCAGTGTCCTTCAAACAAATTGGCGCACCCGGCATATCCACCCATGATGATTGTGGTCGTGGCGCTCAAATCAAAATGTCGCACCAAATCCCCAAAGGGCCCCCGGGCTGAGTCGGCGCTTTCATCGGGCGCAGACACCAGCATCGCATCAAAGGACTGATCCTTTGCCGAATTCAGCGCGGATTCATAATCGGGCGAGACTTCAACATGATGACCACGGGCGCAAAGTTTCGACTCGACGTCTTGCGACAATCGCTGCTTGGGATCAACCAATAAAAGATGCATTTACACGTCCCTCGATTCAATGCGCCATGCGGTTCGCCAAAACGCCAATCGCACCCTGAGCGCAAAACAATCTTTGAGGGTTGCAGATTTCGATTCGGCAAGACGGAGTCCCTGTCATATAAGATGCGACAGATGCTCCACCTTGAATATACACTTCAGAATGTGATTCGGCGGCTTATTGAACGTTGTTTAGGACGGTGTCTGGAAAATCGATGGCGTCACCCTCTTCGATTCCCAGGTCTTTGAAGAGACCAGCCCGAACTTCCATGGCGTAGCGGTATGGAGCGTCGGGATGGGTGGTCCGATCGTCAAATGGAGCCATGGTTTTGATGGTGATGATTGTTCGCTCTGAATCGACAAACGCGATATCCAGCGGCACGGGCACGCGCCGCATCCAAAAACCGTAGCTCGCTTCCCTATCGGACGTGAACACAAATAACATACCAGGATGCCGACCGTCAGGAAGCGACTCGAGTCGCTCGGCTTCAATTTCCATGTAACCCAGCGTCCGCTCGTTATCGGTCTTTGCAAGCAGCGCGGCAAATTTCTGATCGCCGATCGTGATGTCGGCTTGCTCCATCTGATCGAAGCGGTCCGGATCGTCAGCCCCTGGAGGCGTGCAGCCACCTACAACTGCGAGCAATAGCACGCTCATCAGCCAGCGTCGGTCTAAATATCTTGAACATGAAGTATGCATCAAAGAACTCGCTCTCTACTCGGTTTGCATCTCTTTGATCTTCGCAGCGATCAACTGCCTGACAACCTTGGGGTCGGCTTTCCCACCGGAAACCTGCATGACCTTGCCCGTCAGGAACCCAGGGGCGGCTTTGGCTTTCTTGGGATTGCTCAGGGCATCTTGAACCGCCCCGTCGTTTTCTGTGAACACCTGCTCAACCCATGCGGACATCTGCCCGACATCCTGCACCTGAACGAGGTTGCGATCCTTGGCCATCTGCTCGAAGTCGATTTCGCCGGCAGTGTTTTCCATCGCTTCCAGAAGCAACCGCTCGCCAGCCGACGCATTGACCACGCCATCTTCAACCATACGCACCAACTGTTGCCAACTCGTGGCACTGGGCAGCACAGTACTGACGGTCAGTTCGCGATCGTTCGCCGACTTCTTGGCAGCCCCCAACATCAGCGAGGTCATCCGCTTGGCCAACTTTTTGTCGCCATCGACCGCGGCATCAAACAATTCAGCATCACCGCGATCTGCAACGATCAAATCCGCATCGCCCTGCGACAAACCGAAGGCCGACACCAGACGATCGCACCGCACAGTTGGCGATTCCGGTAATTCTTTCCGCACCGAATCAACCCAGTCAGCCGTCGTCGTCACCGGCATCAAATCCGGATCGGGAAAATATCGATAATCGTGGGCGGCTTCCTTGCTGCGCTGATACTCGGTCATCTGTTTATCGGCATTCCACCCGCGGTTTTCGTTGGACGCTTTCCCGAAAACGTAATCCTCGTCGGCTAGCCAATCCTGTACCTGACGCTTAGATTCATATTCGATCGCGTCGCGAACCGCACGAAAGCTGTTGAGATTCTTCACCTCGGCGATGGGAGTGCGAAAGACCTCGCCACCGCGCGTGATCTCGACATTGATGTTGGGCTCGAAACGCATTTGCCCTTTTTGCATGCTGGCTTCGCTTACCCCAAGGTACACCGCAAGTTTTTGCAATCCTGTGCAGAAATCAAACGCATCCTGCGCACAATCGATGTCCGGTTCCGTCACGATCTCCAAGAGCGGGGTTCCCGTTCGATTCAAATCGACCAGCGAACAACCGGGTACGTCGTGGAGGTTCTTACCCGCATCCTCTTCAAGATGCGCTCGGCGAATGCGGATGCGCTTCGACTGGCCCTCGTCGCCGTCGATGTCACAATACCCCTCATAACCGAGCGGCAAGTCGTATTGACTGATCTGGTAGTTTTTCGGAAGGTCGGGATAGTAATAACTCTTGCGATCCCACTTGGTATAGGTCGCGATCTTGCAATTCATCGCCAGGGCAAACCGAACCGACGCATCGAACGCCGCACGGTTCATCACCGGCAGCGACCCTGGCAAACCCAGACAAACGGGACAAGTGCGACTGTTGGGCGTCGCGCCGAATTCCAGCGCACAACCACAGAACAGCTTCGTCCGTGTCGCCAACTGGACATGAATCTCAAGCCCGACAATCGTCTTGGTTGTCAAACTGGCGACCAAATTCAAACCCCTTCTGTGAACCAATGCTGACCGTACGGCTTGCTACCAACCGAGGTTCTACGCTAGATTACCCTCAGAGTACAAGAATCGGCCAATATACCCTTCAAGAAGCACGCCATTTAGGGCGAAACACCCAATACCATTATGGAATCTTTCAAAACCGTATCAACCGTCGAACGTCTCGTGCGCAACGGAATCGTCACCGCGATGGTGATCGGTTTCGCCGGGTGGTCGTTTTATGACGGATATGTGGGATATCCCAAAGAGAATCTCGAGCAAGCCAAAGAAGAACTACCGGCTGATCTCCAGGCGACCGCGACAATCAACGATCATGTCACGGAGGCAGATTCATCGGCCTTCGCGAAGGGCGTAAAGCTTAAAGACATCAGTGAAGCCTTCGGACCGCCGAGTTGGCAAGGGGACTTCGGAGGCGTACACGAAAAAGCCGTCTGGTTCGGTCGCGGGGGGTCGCTTGTCGTTCTTGTTGACCGCATTGGCATCGCACAAGCCGTCGAATGGAAAACAGGAAAGCGCAAAGAGACTGACCTTTGGCTTCAGAAACTGATGGGCATTGTCCTGACGCCATTGGGTTTATTCTTGCTGATCCGTCAGATAGCGATGGCCACCCGCGGTGCCGTGTTCTCCGATCGGGGACTGAAGCCATCCGGCAAGGAACTGATTACCTTCGATGCAATGACTGGCTGGGACGCGGACACCTACAAGGATCGCGGACAGATCACGCTAGAATACGAATCAGCCGGCGGAAAAGGCCAATACGTTTTAGATGATTACAAACTCGCCGCGTTCAAAACCATCGTCAACGAAATCAGCAGACGCAAGGGATTCGACAATCCGATCAAAGAAGAAGAACCACACACCGAAGTCTCGTAGGGTGGGCCGTACCCACCGCCGTTCAAACGTTTTACGGATTGGTGGGCACGGCCCACCCTACTTGCTTAATGCGGTTCGGTCATGTTCATCGCGTTGAGTGCTTCGATCAACACATCTTCGCCCAGCACGCCTTGCTCCAGCGCCACCTCGCGAACCGTTCGGCCCGTCGCGAATGCTTCTTTTGCAATCTTCGCCGATTTGTCATAACCAATATGCGGAACGAGGCTCGTACACATCGCCAGCGACTGCTCGACCATCGACGCGCAACGCTCCTTGTCGGCTTCGATGCCTGAAACGCAGCGGTCCGCAAATACCCGAGCCGCACTGGCCAACAACCGAATCGACTCCAGCAGGTTGTGGGCGATCATCGGCATCATCACATTCAATTCATAATGCCCGTCGCGACAACCCAGCGCGATCGCCGTATCGTTGCCCGTTACCTGAGCCGCGACCATCACCACCATCTCGCTCATTACCGGATTGACCTTACCCGGCATGATGCTGCTGCCCGGTTGCGTTTCCGGCACGCGAATTTCGCCGATGCCGCAGCGCGGCCCGCTCGACAGCATCCGAATATCGTTGGCCACCTTGGTCATCGAAACCGCGATCGTTCGCAGTTGCCCGCTGGCTTCGCATACCCCATCCTTCGACGCCTGCGCTTCAAAGTGGTTTTCGGCTTCGACAAATGGGACTCCCGTTTCGCCGGCCAACCGTTCGCAAACCGTTGAACCAAACGCCGGGTGTGTGTTGATTCCCGTCCCGACAGCCGTCCCGCCAATCGCCAACTCAGCCAGCGCTTTGATCGCCTTCTGCGCCCGCTTCACGCTAAGGCTGATCTGCGCTGCGTATCCACTGAATTCCTGACCCAACCGAATCGGTGTCGCATCCTGCAAATGCGTTCGGCCGATCTTGACCGTTTCATCGAACGCGATGGCTTTGCGGCCTAACTCCTGCGCCAACTGCTGCAACGCTGGAATCAGATCATTTTTCATCGCCTCTGCCGCGGCTACATGAATTGCCGTGGGGATCACGTCGTTCGACGACTGCCCCATGTTCACATGATCGTTGGGATGCACCGGATCGCGACTGCCAATCGTTCCACCCGAAAGCTCAATCGCCCGGTTGGAAATCACCTCGTTCGTATTCATGTTAGTGCTGGTGCCCGAACCGGTCTGATAGACGTCCAGCACAAAATGCCGGTCGAGTTTGCCGGCAATGACTTCCTCAGCCGCTTGCACAATCAGATTCATCCGCGTCGCATCAAGACGCCCCAACTCATGGTTCGTTTGAGCAGCCGCCCGCTTGATCAGCCCCATCGCCCGAATGAACGCTCGCCCGAACCGGTACCCACTGATGGGAAAATTCTCTACCGCCCGCTGGGTCTGCGCTCCCCAATAGGCTTCACCGGGAACCGTCATTTCGCCCATGCTGTCTTTTTCAATCCGCGTATCGCTCATCGCATAGCTCCTGCGCTGCTGTTCAAAGTCTTTTCGGTTAGTCTTGTGCATAATCTAACATCCATCCAGAACCCGCAACCCCACCGGCGGGCTTGTCTATCGAGCATGGCTAAATGCTATAACCTTGCTGGCCTCCATGACTTCTGTTCCAATTCAACCTCGAATCAGCCGATATATCTGGATCGGTTGACCATCAAACGAATGACGACACTTTTGGCGCACCAGTCGTTTCTAACCAAACAAACAAGCATGCCCATCATCAGCGCCAACCAACTTCGCAAATCGTTCCCGACACCCAACGGTACGCTCAAACATGCCGTCGATGGCGTCAGCTTTGAAATAGAAGCCGGAACCATCTACGGCCTACTCGGCCCCAATGGTGCCGGCAAGACCACCACGCTCCGCATGCTCGGCGGACTCATCGCCCCAACGTCGGGCGAGGCGATCATCGATGGAAACAACGTCGGCGAGAATCCCTTCGCGGTCAAACACTGCATCGGATTCCTGACGGCCAACACCGGGTTATACCAACGCCTGTCACCGCGCGAAATACTTCACTACTTCGCCCGACTCTATGGCATGCAACCCGATCGCATCAACGCCCGCGTGGAACATCTGATCGGCTGGCTGGACATGCACTCGTTTGCTGATCTGCGCTGCGGCGCACTTTCCACCGGTCAGAAACAACGCACCAGCATCGCTCGGGCGTTGATCGGCGATCCCATCGTGCTGATCATGGACGAACCGACACTGGGCCTCGACGTACTTAGCAACCGCATCATTCTCGACTTCATCCGACGCGAACACGTCGAAGGCAAAACCATCATCCTGTCGACGCACTATCTCGATGAAGCCGAATCGCTTTGCGATCGAATCGGATTGATGCACGGCGGAAAGCTGATGGCCGAAGGAACCATGGAGGAACTTCAGGCATTGACCGGTGAAGAAAAACTCAGCGCCATCTTCTTGAAACTATTCGGTGAAGCGCAGGGCGAAGATCAAAACGGTCAGCTGCTTGCATAAGACACGATTGAAGAAATCATGATGAACCGGCGCATCTTAACCATCTACACCAAGGAACTCACCGAGCTTCTGCGCGATCGCCGAACCCTCATCGCCATGATTGTCGTCCCCATCGCCCTGTACCCGCTCCTGATCATCGGCTCGGTTCATCTGCTCAGCGTGCAGGATGGCGAACGCAAAACCGAACGAATGACCGTCGGTGTTCAGTTCGACCCAGAATGGCCAAAGGACAATCAACCGGCAACCCGTCGCCTCACCCGGCAACTGCAAACAGCAAGGCAGATTATCCGCGACAATCACCACGATGACTCGGAGGACGTCATCTCCAACGGCATCGAAAGCATCGAGCGCATGGAAATCATCGTCGTTGATGATGTCACCCGTGCCGTCGAACTCGGCGTGTGCCATGTGGGCGTCGTATTTGAAGACTCAGAGGACGCCAGAAACCATCCGACGCAGGCCAATGTCCACATCAAATACGACAAAGCCGAGCTGCGCAGTGAATCGGCAGCCGCCCGCCTGCGCGAAGTCTTCGACCTGCTTTCGCGCACCATGACCGAGGAAATCTTAAGCCGCGAACGATTGCCGCTCTGGATTCTCGACCCGATTCACGTCAAGATCGACAACGTCGCCACGCCACAAAAGGTCGGCGGTATGGTCTTGGGCAGCATCGTTCCGCTGGTGCTTGTGCTCATGACCATCACCGGTGCGATATACCCGGCCATCGACCTGACAGCCGGCGAGCGCGAACGCGGTACACTGGAAACGCTGATCGTCTGTCCCGTTCCGCCCGTCGAACTCATGACCGGCAAGTACCTCGTCGTCGCGACCGTTGCGATGATGGGGGCAGCGCTCAACCTCATCAGCATGGGCGCAACGCTGCACTTCGGCGGATTCACCGACATGATCAGTGCATCGGGCGACACCAAACTTCCGCTGGAAGTACTGCCGGTGATCCTGATCGTGCTGATTCCGTTTGCGATGCTTTTCTCGGCGATCATGGTGGCTGTCTGCAGCTACGCACGAACGTTTAAGGAAGCGCAGAATTACATCATGCCCGTCATTCTTGCGGCGCTGATTCCCGGCGGCGTTGCCGCCATGCCCGGCACCGAACTTTCGGGCATCAACGCGTACGTCCCGGTGATGAATATGGTGCTTCTCGCCCGCGAGATGCTGCTTGGCCACTTCGAATGGCTGACGATTACCAAGGTCATGCTGAGTACATGCGTCTATGCCGGGTCGGCAGTGATGGTCGCGTCGCGCGTGTTCTCCACCGAAGCCGCCATCTTCGCAGACTCCGCATCGCTAAAAGCCAGCTTCTCCCGCAAGTTCATGCGACCGTCGAATTACCCAACGTCCACGCTGGCACTCATCACCACGGCAATACTTTTTCCGGTGTGGATGTTCGTGCAGTTCTCGATTCAACCCGGCGCCGATGAGTCGGCACTCCAAACCTTCAAGATGACTGCATGGCTGATGCCGATCGCGCTGGTCTTGATCCCGGTCATTTTGCTTTCGTACTTCAAAGTGCGCACCGGTTCGGCGCTGGGACTAAGCAGCACGAAACCGCGCTACATCATCGCAGCAATTCTGATCGGGCTCGGCGGATGGATACCCGCCCACGAATTGTTCGTCTTGCAGCACGCTATCAGCCCCGTGCCAAGGGCCATCCTCGACAGCAACGACACGCTGATGAGCGCATTCGAGAACCAAAGCATCTGGGTGCCCTTGCTATTGATCGCGGTCATTCCTGCGATCTGCGAAGAAATGTTTTTCAGGGGCTTCCTGCTAAGCGGATTGCGGCAAACCACCAAGAAATGGTCAGCGATCATCATCGTAGCCTGCGTGTTCGCGATCTTTCACATCATCCTGATCAAGTTCGTCATCACCGCGACCCTCGGTATTGTGCTGGGATACCTCTGCTGGCAGTCGCGATCGATTGTCCCATCGATCCTAGCCCACATGCTGCACAACGGCATCGCCGTCCTCATCGCATTCATACCAACTATCTCAAACAAGCTCGGCGTATCAGACCTCGGCCCCATCGACCACCTGCCAACCCACATCATCGCAATAGGGACAGTAACAGTCGTCGCCGGCATCGCACTCGCAACCAGCCGATCAGCCGCCACGCACAATCAAGAATTGGTTTGAACGAGAATCAAGGCGACACACAACGCCCTTGATACGTAACTTCCCACGCGCTTAGGAATTCCAAGCCGGGATGTCGAGTCAGTTGACGAATGATTCTGGCCACCCGTTGATCGGAAAATGCCTCGTGATATCGAGTTTCGATTTTCTGCGGAGCGAGCATGGCGGCTAGTGCGTTCCCGCGATAGTCATCCTCATAAGAAATGCCGTCTGCTTTTTGATCGCGGTGTTCGGCCTTTGTTGGAAAGAAGATCGCCCCGGCTTCATTGAAAACCATTTTGGCTGAGCAATGCTCACACTCAATCTGCGATTTCAGATATTCAAGTCCAATGATCGTCATGGATTCACCTCGATATCAATCGATTCCATGAGGTACTACGAAAAATGCGGAGGCACAAAAAAACCCAGGCAATCGCCCGGGTTCGGAATTGATTGAAATTGTCGAACAATACGAGTCGATCTAACCGGGCCCGCTGATGTTGCCAAGCAGATCGGATAGCCCGCCGACGTCATCCGGCAACTGCGGATCTAATCCGGCATTGATTCGGATGGCGTTGTTCAAGAGCGAGAGCGCAGCATTGAGGTTGGTAAATATCGTTTCTATCGCCTCGATTTTAAATTCCTGTTCCAGCGTCAACTCCGGTTCGACTTCGGTGATTTCTGGACCGCTGCGGATGCGATCGATCGTCAGGTTTTGACGCGCACTGAAGTCAACTCGCGCACCCGTCACCACGTTGCCCGGTGCGCGAAGGGCCATCACCCCGGGCGATGCCGTGTTCCACGAAGCCTGCACATTTGGCGTCACATCGTCACCGACAATCTGCGCCCGTTGAGCCTGGGCCTCGGAAGCAAACACACCAAGTCCCAAAACAAAAACCATTACCATCGACTTACGCATCGCCACACTCCTCAATGCAGTTCGAGATCAATAAATTCCAATCGCCGCGGGCTGTGAAATCATTCCTTGGCCGGCTGACACTACTTTATATCGTCGACCACGGTTCCAGTTCACCCCAAAATTCAGAAAAAACCGGCGCCTCTTAGCTAACTTGCAGCAAGATGCTGCCTTAGGCCTCAGATTCACCGTCATCAGCCTCTTTTTCGTCCTCTGCAATGGCATCTTCAACCTTGTCGTCTTCAGGGACAATCAGCGCCACGGCGACGACTTTGTCCGCATCGTTCGTCTTAATCAACCGCACACCCTGGGTCGCCCGGCCAATCTCGCGCACCTCAGCCAGATCGGTCCGCAGCATGATTCCGCCCTGGGTGATGAACATCAGTTCGTCTTCGTCGTTGACGGCTTTCATGGCGACGACCTGCCCATTGCGATCGGTGGCTTTGATGTTGATCACACCCTTACCCCCGCGTTTCGTCAATCGGTATTCGTCGATGTTCGTCCGCTTGCCGAAACCGTTTTCACACACCGTCAACACCGATGCGCCCGGACGAATCGCGATCATGCCCACGACCGAGTCGCTCTTACCCAACGCCATCCCGCGCACGCCTGCCGCCGATCGACCCATGACTCGCACGTCATCTTCCTTAAAGCGGACGGCCATCCCGTCGCGACTGGCCAGTACGATTTCATGATCGCCGTCGGTCATTTCAACACCGATCAGGGCATCTGACGGATTCAATACAATCGCGATGATGCCGTTGGATCGTGGACGGCTAAACGCACCGAGCGCAGTCTTTTTGACCTTGCCCTCAGCCGTTGCGAAGAACACGAACTTTTCTTCAAATTCTTTGACCGGCAAGATCGCACGGTGCTCCTCGCCTTCTTGCATGTTGACAAGGTTCGCAATCGACCTACCACGCGCAGTTCGTGCGCCGGCAGGTATGTCAAACACCCGCGCCCAATAGACCCGACCGTGATTCGTAAAGAACAGCATGTAATTGTGCGTGTTCACCACGAACAGATGCTCGATGAAGTCGCCATCCTTCGTATTTCCACCGCGCACACCGCGTCCACCGCGACCCTGCTTGCGATAGCTGTCCGTGTCGGTTCGCTTGATATACCCCTCGTGCGAAATCGTCACCACGACCTGTTCGTCCGGGATCAACTCTTCAACGCTGAAATCGCCAGCCGCTTCGCTGATCCTGGTGCGCCGCGGTACGCCAAACTTGTCGCGAATTTCGTACAGGTCTTCGCGAATGATATCGAACACCAATGCATCGTCGGCAAGAATGCCTTCGTAATCGGCGATCTGTTCGACCAATTTCGTATAATCGCCAGCCAGCTTTTCGATTTCCAAACCGGTGAGCTTTTGCAACTGCATCACCAGAATCGCCTGCGCCTGAACTGCCGTCAGATAATGCGGCTTATTCTTATCGCCAAACCGCGCGATGAACGACTCGGGCAACAGGTGGCGAAGCGTGTCAGCCTCGGTGAGAATCAGCGGACGCTCCATCAACCGCTGCTTCGCCGTGGCTGAGTCGGGCGATTTCTTGATCGTCTCGATGATGCCGTCGATATCACCGATCGCCAGAATCAACGCTTCCTGAATGTGCGCCTTCTGCTTGGCCCGTTGCAAGAGAAACTGCGTGCGGCGACGAATCACATCGCGACGATGGCGAACGTATACGTCGATCATCCGGCGCAGCGTCAATGATTGCGGTTTGCGATCGACCAATGCCACGTTTGAAATATTGAAATTGCTTTGCAGCGGGGTGTACTGATAAAGCTGGTTCATCACCACATCGGCATTGGCACCCTTCTTGAGTTCGATCTCGATGCGGATGTCGTGCTTGCGATCCGACGCGTCGTTGATGTTGGCGACGTCCTTGATCAACCCGCCCTTCACAGCCGCCGCCGCGCGCTCGGTAATCGAACTGCGCAGCACCTGGTACGGCACTTCGCTGATGACCAACGTTTCCTTACCGCCGCGTCCCTCTTCGACGCTAACCTTCCCGCGGACCATCACTTGGCCCTTACCGTGCATGAAGGCGTCGAGGATGCCGCGCCGGCCACAGATTTCGCCACCGGTGGGAAAGTCCGGACCGGGTATGATTTCGATCAGTTCCGCGATGGTAATCTCAGGATTGTCGATCACCGCGATGATGGCGTTGCAAACTTCGGTGACGTTGTGAGGGGCCATGTTGGTGGCCATCCCCACGGCGATCCCGCTGCCGCCATTGACCAGGAGATTCGGAAACTTACTCGGCAGAACCGTCGGTTCCGTACGCGTGTTGTCGAAGTTCGCTTCAAGATCGACGGTTTCGAACTCAAGGTCCGAAAGCATTTCCATCGCCGCGCCGTGCAAACGCGCTTCCGTATACCGCATCGCAGCCGGCGGGTCTCCATCGATCGACCCCCAGTTGCCCTGCTTGTCGATGAGCACCTGGCTCATGTTCCACGGCTGACCGAGGCGAACCATCGTCGGGTAGATGACCTGATCGCCATGCGGGTGATAGTTACCCGAGGTGTCACCGCTGATCTTGGCACACTTACGAAATGCCGATCGCGGACCAAGGTTGAGGTCGTTCATCGCGACGAGAATGCGCCGCTGCGAAGGCTTCAAACCGTCCCGCGCGTCGGGCAAGGCGCGGGCCATGATGACGCTCATCGAGTAGGTCAGATACGACCCTTTCATCTCTTCGATGAGCGACTGATTAACAATATGTTCCTGCGGTGATTCCGCGGTGGTGTCAGCCATAAGCCTGCCTGCTCCAATGCAAAAAAGGCGTAAAAACGTTGGTCCGCTTCAACCCAATATTTTAAGCGATTTTGGCCAATCAGCCAACCAAAGAACAGGCCCAAAAACCGTCCCCAACCAGCTCAAAACTCACCGACAAGAATCGCAAAAAAGCACTTGATTTAAAGGGGAAACGCAAGGACTATCCAAGATGGGTGCGCCACCCTTCCAGGGTGGAGGACTGATGAACAGAATGACGAACCAAGCCGGTCAACGACTCGACCGCGATGCGAATCGAAACGCTTTCCTGATCGTGTCATAAAATGGGGGAAGTATCAGGCCGAATGTGGCCAATATGACACCAGCCAATCCAGCATCTGCATAGTGCTTTGTATCGCTGATGACTCTCTCTGGAGTATCCTGCACCGTTCCGAATTGGCGCACCAGATGAGATGGCTGGACATCCTCGGTCCCGTCCGGCACCTTTGATCGAAATTCATCCTCTTCAAAGCTAACGTCGGAGATTGCAATTACGCCGCCTTCGTGTGCAAGGGCGGCACAGTCTAGTTGCGGATGGAAGCCATCCCATGAATCTTTTTGCAGCACAATCGAAATCGGACAACTCACCGCATTGGCAACTTGAGTTACAACTCCGGTCATATCGTCCTTTTGCGATTTAACATAGGCTTCCAAGAGGGGAGTGTCTTCAATCAAATGGGATATCGTTGCCCCTATGTCATTGCCTTTTACGAACACGTCATCAAGGGTGACTGAAACCCAACGAGTCAATGCGTCGATGTCAATACCGCGTGCGATGGCCGACTGCGCAGCTGATTCATCGAAGGATAGCGCCATCAAGTCATAGAAGCCGTTTCCACCGTCGAACTCGAACTCTTCAATATTCAAAGCGCCCGAATTGAACTTGGCTCCCTCGAGTTCAATTCCCGACGGCTCGCAACGATCTGACAAGTCGGTTGTGGTTGCGCGTAAAAACTCAACAACGTCCGAATTGGATGCCGAGAGATAATCGGGCGAAACGTCACCGTGAATTGATTTGCATGCCCCTTCAGGATATCGCGAGGCCACCGCCGGAAATTCAAGCGTATTGATACGCAATCGCAATTTCAGATCGCGTTTCTTGCAAGATTCGGTGATTTGCTCCAGCGGATCGCGGCTCTTCAGCCAACTGGCCACCACCGGCTTGATCCGCGTGTTGCTGTACTTCGATTTGTCCGGCTGAAAGAAGTACCCGCCGTCACTTCGAAAGATGCGCGGGGCGTCAAGCTCACCTGCTCTAAGTTGCGACACGCGCGACGACGTCACCCGCAGCGAAATGCTCTGCGCACCCACAGATTGAATCAGATCAAGACTTTCCTCGATCCCAAAATCAACCACATTCCAAATGTCTGCCAGAATACCGGTTGTGAACATGCTGTTTTCAAACCCATGCGATTTCGTCGCGCATCACACTCAAAGGGTGCGAACTACCGGCTAAGGTGCAACGATTGGGAAGTTTGTCAAGCGCGGTTGGCTAGGGAATGGCATTCTCTGAAACCGGAATCGCTGGCGACTCGGAGGGGTTCTTCTCTAGTGGCGATTGCTCAACCGTGTGCAACGAAGATTCGGCTGCTTTCTTCTGTGTGTTCGTGGGAATTCGATCAAGACGCCGGCAAAGCTCCTCGAATAGCCCCCTGATGCGTTCGAGCGACCGCTCGGATAGCGGAACCAAGATAGCCGTTCGCGCAACCCGCCATTGCTCTGAGCGCCGGACGTCTGTCGCCTGCTGCCGTTTCTCTCGCAAAATCGACCATGCCGTTTCGGCTTGGGCATCGTCCAACGCATACGTCGCAATAAATTCGCGAACGTGACGCTCCCATGCCGACTCGTTATACCGCGTTTCCTGCGACTTCTGCTCATACACACGGCGGGCTTTTTGAAGCTCGTCAAACTGCCGCCACTTTTTCTCGTCGTAGCGACCGTCGCGGACGCGCTCGGTCATCATCTTCTTGTACTCCGGAATCTCTTCCAGACCCCATTCACGCGGATGCCAGCCACCGGCCTTCCACCGTTCGCGCATGTCTTCAAATCGCTCCATGCGTTTTCGATAGCTGGCCAAGTCACGCAAAAATACCTCACGTTGCTTGTCATTCATGTCTGTGGCGATGCGTTCGTTTATGTTTTCGATTTGCTGGTGAGCGAATTCGATCGCTCCTTCGCCTTCGTCAACCCAGCGAGCAATATCCTCGGGGGTCACTGGCTCGCCAGCTTGTAAGCTTTCAACCATCTCGCTGACATGCTTGAACATCGTGCCGCCATGCCGAATGGCGACTGCCCCAATCATCTGATAACACTGAGACTGCAGATCCCCAATCTGCGACTGATTCATTCCATAACGAGCACCGAATTCGCCCGTCAAGAACTCCACCCGCCGAGAAATCTCCCACGGCGGAATCTCTGCAACCCCGCGAACAGCTTCCAAAGCAAACAGGTCGGCTTCATCGTTCCAATCGTTCTCTTCCCAAAACCGGTCGAGGCTTTTCTCAATGCTGGGAACTTGTTTGTCCCAATCGCCCAACTTCGACATCTGCCGAGCCGCCCGGGCGATCCGCCCCATCCCCCAACTGTCATTCTGTCCAGTATCCTGAGCCTCAATGTCTGAGCCCCCAGGCGCTGGCGGCGACACGTCTTCCGGTTCGTTGGCCAACACCATAGTCGCCATGCACAATACTATGATTGCCGTCTTCATATCGAAGAATCTCGTTCTTGAAGTGATGTGACCTATCTCACATCGGCGCCATCCAAAGTCACTCGCCACCTTGAATGCACGCCCTTACAAGATTCTACGACGAACGACCCCGCCGCCCACAAACACGCGCATGATTTTCGAGACATCCGATTGTAAAGGTTTGTTTGGGAATGGATTGCGCGATGGACTAATTGTCGCGCTGGACGATGAACTCGGCCATGCTGACGAGACTCGTTCGACTGGCTGAATCGGGAACGCCATCCAGCATGCTCAGCGCCCGCGACACATGTTGTTCCGCCACCGTATTGGCATATGCCACGCTGCCGAATTCGGTCAGAAGTTGCGCAACGCGAACGCGGTCTTTCTGTTCCGGGCTGGCCAACAACTTGAGCATTGCCTCCTGCAAATCGGCAGACGCCTCGCGCAAATAGTGAATCACCGGAAGGGTCATTTTGCCAAGTTCGAGGTCGCGTCCCAGCGTCTTGCCCATCTTCTTTTGCTCACCCACGACATCGAGTACGTCATCGACAATCTGAAACGCAATGCCAGCACTTTCACCGAACACTTCAAACCGGCTGGCCAACGATTCATCCGCGCCGGCATGGGTCGCCCCCAACCGGCAACATGTCGCCGTCAGGGCGGCAGTCTTGCGTCGAATAATCTCGATGTAATCCGGTTCGCTCAATCGAAAATGACCGCGACTGTGGATCTGCATCAGTTCGCCTTCGCATACCACGTTCGTCGTATGGCCAACCAGTCGCGACGCACTCTGCGAGTTAAGGCTGCTGCAAAGGTGGAATGCATGGCTGATCAAATAATCGCCCAGCATGACAGCCGCTTCGTTGCCGTGGGTCGAACTGATCGTTGCTTGTCGGCGGCGCTCTTCGGCTTGGTCCAACACGTCGTCATGAACAAGCGTCGCTAAATGAACCAACTCGACCACCGCAGCCAGCGTGTGATGATCTGGTTTGATGCCTCCCGCGCATCGCCCACTGAGCAGCAACAATGCCGGCCGAAGCATCTTGCCGCGATATCCCCGCACCCGCTCGCAAAGCTGCGCCACAAACGGCAGTTCGCTCTGCAACTCCAAATCCATGATCGCCACCACCCGCGCAAGGTCGGATTCGATCGGTCGATACAAGTCAGGAAGTTGCAAGACAGCCGGATTCATGGTCTTAACCAATAGGCCCAATACCAAGACACGCAGCCACAGACAGCCGCTGCCAGTATCTGGTATGCTAAAGACTCGTTCGCAGTGAACCAACGGCTTTCAAATGTTTTGAAAAGATTGGCAGTTCAAATCGTTCACTAGCTTGTGGATTGGCATGAGCAAACCAGCCCCCATCAACGAACCGGCTACCCGGCGGCGATTCAACCTGCTCGGGGTTCTCGCGTTGACCGTTTGCTTACCACTCATCGCAATGTCCCAGTTCATCGCCCACGCCCGGACCGACGACATCGATGCTTGGTTCTTCCTCCATTATGGGCGTGAACTCCTCTCCGGTGCCACCCTGTATGCTGACGTTTGGGACATCAAACCACCGGGGATATTCTGGCTCAACGCGCTGGGCTTGGGGTTGTCTGGCGGATCTCCGATCGGGGTGTGGGTGCTTTGCGGGCTGGCTGCGATTGGCTCGGCGATCCTGTTCTACCTGATCGCAAGGAAAGCATATGACCGCCCGACCGCCGTCATCGGCGTCATCTTCGCGGCGATGTATTTTAACTTTTGGACCTTTCACGTCGGAAGCAATCGACCTGCCACGTTCCTGATTTTGACGGAACTCGGTTGCATGTTTCTATACATCCGATCCGTCTCGCTTTCGTCGCCACCCGGGAGGCTGCTGTTTTGGGCCGGCGTCGTGGGCGGGCTGGGATTGTGGTTCAAGCAGACCGCGTTCGTCGCACCTGTCGCCATAATCCTTCACTTATTGTTCACAAAATCGAACGACACCGCCAGCCGCTGGCGCAAAGTGTCACGCTTTGGCACTGGATACGCAAGTTCGATCATCGTCTTGATAATCATATTGGCCCTAACGTCAGACCTGCGATGGGCATGGGATGCGATCGTCAGATTTAATCAGCAATTCTTCGCACCCGGCATAGCGACGTCACTGGTACCGTCGATCGACTGGATGGTCACGCACTGTCGCGGCATGGCCCTCCCGCTGATTTTGGCAGTCGCCACGTTGGCACATCCGATTTTCAAATGCTGTCAACGCCCTACGTCTGGCAACGGCGAATCAGATACTCAAGACAAGCCATCAATCCTACCGCTTCTTTGGACGTGGATGCTTGTCGCGATCTATCTATCCGCCGTCGGTCCGCACAATCGACCCATGTACCTGGCTGTCGCCCTACCACCGCTTATCATGCTCGCGACCCATAGCGTTTTCCTGTTGATCAATTCAGCGTCGGACGGGCAGCACGGCACACCGCCCCATTACATAGTCGTTGGCGTCATCTGGTTTGCATACATGCTCTGGACTCCCATGAGCATGCAGATCGACTTCGCACTACGGCAATACCACTGGATCAACCAACCTGCTGACGCAAACCTGATCGCCACCATCGACGCCATACAGCAATATGCCAAATCCGACGAAGCAATTTTCGTCGATGGCTATGCCCCCGAACTTTACTGGCGAGCGGACCGACACCAAGCCGTCCGCTACCTCGGCACCGAAAAAATCCATCAGCTCAAACAGAATGGTCAGGGGCTGATGGACGAAACCACACGGTGCCTGATGGCCGCTAAACCGCGTGTGATCATGTTCGACTTCGATCGGTTCCAACTCCCCGATCAGCCCGGCTACGCCAACGCCGACAAGCTTCAGAAATGGGTACGAGAAAACTACATTCAGCCCGAATTGGATCGATTCCCAACGCTCTGGGTCCGTTCCCCAGCCCCACAATGAACCGGAATTTCATTCTGCTATAATCTCCCTCGCAGCGTGCAGCGTATTCAAAACCCGAATCACGAATCGGAAACCGATGTCGCCCGTAAACATAGGTAACGTCCAAATCGAACACCCGTTCACGCAAGCTGCGTTGAGCGGATACAGCGATCTACCGATGCGCCGCATCGCTCGCCGCTATGGTGCGTCGTATACGCTCAACGAAGTCGTACTCGACAAAATGGTCCTGCAAAAAGGTAAGGGGCAAAAACGAATCCTCACCAAGATCGAACCGCAGGACCAACCCGTCGGTGGACAGCTTATGGGTTCCGACCCCGACCAGTTCGCGCCAGCCGCTCGCCTCCTCGCCGATGCGGGTTACAACGTCATCGATATCAATTTCGGCTGCCCGGTGCGCAAAGTGCTGGGGCGTTGTCGCGGTGGATTCCTGCTTTCGCAACCGAAGCAAGCACTCGACATCGTGCGCCGCGTTGTGGATGCTGTTGCGCACGACGTTCCGGTTACCGTCAAAATGCGCCGCGGACTCGACGACACGCCCGAAAGCGAACGCAACTTCTTCGCCATTCTCGACGGCGCATTCGAAGCCGGCGTGTCCGGTGTAACAGTCCATGGCCGCACCGTCGAACAGCGCTACGTCGGTCCGAGTCGCTGGGAATTCCTAAGCAAGGTAAAACGCCACGTCGGCGAGGGATTGGTCTTCGGTAGCGGCGACTTGTTCACCGCGCAATCGTGCATTGACATGATGAACGAAACCGGCGTCGATGGCGTGACCATTGCCCGCGGCGCAATCGGCAACCCGTGGATCTTCGGCGAGTGCGTCGCCCTCGCAACCAATGCACCGCTGCCCGATCCACCAAGCATCGCCGATCAGCGTGAATGCATCGAAGCCCACTTCACCGAATCGCGCGCCCACCACGGCGACGGACTCGCCGGCAGACTCATGCGCAAGTTCGGCATCAAATACAGCGAACTACACCCCTGCAAGAAAGATGTCCGCAACGCATTCATCGCCGTCAAAACGCCCGACGAATTCATCGAAGTAACCGCTCACTGGTACAACCCCGAAACAGACTGGCCCACCGTTACCCGCCACAACGGCAAAGGCGACCTCGTCGCCGCCGGCGCTGTTTCATGACAACGGGTGCGCATTTCCGTCATTCCCGCGCACGCGGGAATCCAGAATCACACAAAAAACTCCACGGGTCTTTGCACCGCATGTGACCGCCATGAATTTTTCACAGACGTGTAGTGAATCTTGGGCTGGGATGACGCACGGGTCTGGATTCCCGCGTTCGCGGGAATGACGGCAGGGCATGTAGCCACAGTGTGGTCCGAAAAAATCCCACCATAATCAACGTGCAAAATCCGTTGGGCAATAGTTCCCAATTCCGGGTAAAAGCGTTTCGTTTCCTGAAATACTTCCCCAATCGGAATTCCCCACGCGAACAATTCAGACTCATAACCCTGTACAAATAAAAACCTTACAACGAATACTCGATTTCGTTCCGCCAATGGCACGGCCCTTGCATTAGTTTCCAACGGTGGTGCGGTATGGTTGGGTGACCCGAAAAATTTTCGGAAACCTGGCCCGGCCCTGAAAGGTGGCCCCGCCCAGCCGACAATAACCATTTATTTCCGTGATGGCGTTCTGGGGAGCGCGTCCTTACGGACTGAAGATGGTTGTGGATGCGAAAGCATCTGCAATCGCAAATCGACGCGAGTCGGTTTGTAGATGGGGGGTGGCGCTCTTGGGGGAGATGCCGCCACTCCCCTTCTTTTTATGCGCCGCCAACGAGCAAATTTTGAACTTCCAAACGCCAAGATGTCTCGATCCAATCGTCGCCGATCGGTCCGACGCGTTCGACCTTCCACCCAGCATTCCGCAAGAGGTAGATCATCAAATCCGCGCGCTCAATGTTTGATGAATGCACGATAACTGGACAAATTGAATTACGCGCCGCAAGGAATTCTGCAACTTGGACTCCATCGCCCGGATCACCATCTTCAATCGGAGCTTCCAGATCATGATCCAAAGAGATTAGGCATGTTGAGGAAGAGTGACTGTCGAAGTTCCGGATGAATGCTGGCGCTGTATGCGACATGATGGCCTGAATCGTTGGATCATACTCACGCAACTGAACCGTCATTCTCATTCGGCGGTCCGAGTCATCCTCAAGGATATGAACATTGCGATCCATATTCATGATTATTGAAAACAGAGGTCAGTCGAAATATTCAACATCTACGCCACGACCAGCGCCATCGTGAATCCGTCGTAGCCCTTACTGCTGACAGTCTGAATCGTCGTGGCGCTGACACGGGGTTCGGCTGCGATTAGTTCGTTTAGCCTTCGGACGCCTTGCACGCTTTCGTCTTTGCTATTTGCGTCGATCACTTCACCGTCGCGGACAACGTTATCGACGATGATGATGCTGCCGACGTGCGTCAGTTTCAGCGCCCATGCGAAGTAGTCCGGATTGCTTGGTTTGTCGGCATCGATGAAGACCAGATCGAACGGATCGTCATTCTTTGCTGCAATTTGTTCGAGACTTTCAAGCGCCGGCCCTTCGATCAACTCAACGCGGTCACTTAATCCGGCATGGGTGATGTTGTCGCTTGCGACTTTTGCATGATGCGGGTCGCGCTCCAGCGTGATTAGTTTGCCCCCTTCTGCCAACCCTCGGGCCATCCAAATGGCGCTGTATCCGCCGAGCGTGCCTACTTCGAGGATTCGCTTCGCCCCCATCGAACGGGCGAGCAGTTGCAGCATCTTTCCAAGTCCCGGAGGCACCTGGATTTCAGGCAAGCCGGCTTCGGCGCTTTTGGCGAGCGATTGGTCCAGCGCATCGTCTGGCATGATCACGCAATCTTTGACGTACTCTTCAACGGCTGTCCATGTTTCCTGACCCATTGCATTCCTCGAATAATTAGCCCACTAGCCTGTACTTTGCATCGCCGCAGCGATCCCGTTGATGCTCAAGAACAGCGCCGCGCGAATGGCATCTTCCTCGTCTGAACCGGCTTTGAAGCGCGTCATCAATTCGATCTGCAAAAGATTCAGCACGTCGGTATACGGGTTGCGTGCATAAATCGCCCGCTGAATCACGGGGTTGTTATCCAGCAATTTATCCTGACCGGTGATCGCCAATATCGCCTTCTTGGTCAATGTAAACTCACTGACGATGGTTTCGTGCAAACTCTTATCCGCAAACGCAGCGTACCGGCTCGCGATCACCAAACGCGCGCGGGCCATCTCCTGCTGGGCGTTGTCGATCACCGTGCGGAAGAAATCCCACTCGCGATACCATCGCTGCATGGTCGAAAGCGCCTCGCCATCATCCGCCGTCACTTTTTCGATCGCAGACCCGATCCCATACCAGCCGGGAACCGTATACCGCGTTTGCGTCCACGCAAAAACCCAGGGAATCGCCCGTAGATTCTCAAGCCCCACAGACTTTCCCGAACGCGAAACCGGTCGCGAGGCGATGGGCAGGCGGCTTATATGCTCGATTGGCGAGCAACCCGTATAAAACTCCCAGAAGTCCGGATGATCGACGAGTTTTCGATACTTTTCCATGGAGTGCCGCGCTATGGCACTCATGATCGTCGCGCTATCTTCATCAGAATCCTTTTGCAGCGAAGACTCCGAAACATCCGTCTCAGTTCCGATGATCATCGCATGGACAATCTGTTCGACGTGTCGCCTCGCAATCGCAGGCAGCGCGTATCGAAACGTGATCACTTCGCCTTGCTCGGTGAAGCGAATCCGCCCGTTACGACTTTCCGGCGGGCTGGCAAGAATAGCCCGGTTGGCCCGCCCGCCACCACGCCCCACCGTTCCCCCGCGTCCGTGGAAGAATCGAAAATCGATTTTGTGTTCGTGCATCACCGCAGCCAACCGCCGCTGCGCGACTTGCAGCGCCCAGTTGCTCATCCAGTATCCACCGTCTTTATTGCTGTCTGAGTAGCCAAGCATGATCTCCTGCTGACGTCGCCTGGCTTCCAGATGCCGGGCATAGAGCGGATGCGTCACCAGCTTGGTCATCAATTCGGGGGCGCGTTCGAGGTCATCGATGGTTTCAAAGAGTGGTACCACATCGAGCATCGCTTCGACGCGATTCCCGCGCATCCGCCACAAACCGGCTTCCTTCATCAACACCAATACGGTGAGCAAATCGCTGACATCGTGCGTCATGCTGATGATGTAACTGCCGATCGCGGCTGGCGTGGTTCGACTGGTCTCTCGCAGCGTTTCGTATAATTCCAGCAGATCGCGCGTCGCATCCGAAACCTCCGCGTCGCGCGGCAAGAGTGGCCGTGGATCTTCAAGCTGGTCGCTCAGCAATTGGCAGCGATCGTCTTCGTCCAGCGATACGTAGTCCTCATGAATACGGGCCAGCCGCACCAACTCTGCAACGGCGGCAGTATGCACGTCGCTATGCTGGCGGATGTCGAGCGACGCAAAGTGCAACCCAAACGCCTCAGCCCGCACCCGCAAATCCCGCAATCGTCCCTGCGAAATGATCGCCAACCCGCACTCGTCAAGACAAGTCTGCATGAGAGAAATGTCCGCATTGAATTGGGCAGACAAATACGCTCCAGCGTCTTCGCGCGCGGCGCGCAGCTTGGCAATCATTTGCAGAATCCGCGTGCGATACGGCTCGAATTGCAAATCCCGTTGGTCAGATTCCTTCAGCGGACATCGCTTTTCGTCAACGTCAATCGCTTCCAGAAGCGCCGGGCAAACATCTACGCACTTCGTCGAAATGGACAACTCGTGGCGCAGTTCTGTCAGTTGCGCAATGAATTGATCGATGACGGCTTGACGCAGCTCCCGAAGCGTTCCGCGCGTGACTTCGTTCGTCACCAACGGGTTCCCATCGCGATCGCCACCAATCCATGTGCGATAGCGAACAAAACTCGACATCGGGGGCGTCGCGTCGTAATACGTTTCCAGCGCTCCGCCAAGGTCGCGATAAAGCTGCGGCACCGCATCCCAGATCGCACCATTCAAGAAATACAGCCCATTGCGCACTTCCGTAATCACATGGGGCCGCTCAGATCGAACCTCGTCGGTGGCAAACATCAGGAACACGTCGCGGACGATTTGCTCATCGTTTTGCTTCGCGTCAGCGGCTGCCAGATTTTGATCATGTCGCCGCAGCAAAGCGTCAGCCACCCGCTTTTGATTACGCAGCACACTGCGACGTCGTGCCTCGGTCGGATGCGCCGTGAGGGTCGGTTGAATATCGAGGCGACCAAGCACCTTAAGCACACGATCGAGCGACCACCCGCGGCGCTTCAACTGAGCGATCGCGTCGGCAATGGATTCCGCCCGAGGTTTCTCGGCGCTGGCGTCGCGCTCGCGCTGTCGATTGACGCGAATGATTTCAACCTGCTCGGCTTTGTTGGCCAGGTGGAATCGAAGGGTCAAGGTCTTGAGCAGGTCGCGAATCTCAAAGACATCAAGCTTTGAAATAATCGAGGCGGCTTGATCGCGCAAATCGTCTTCTGGATGTTTCGATGGCTCATGTGCCAAATCAACATCCTGAGCGCGTCGACACAAATCGACCAACTTGGCGAACAGGTCGCAGGGTCCGTCCCCCAGACCACGGCGCACGACCTGTTGCAATAGTTCGTCAAGATGGGTGATGTCATCATTTAACAGAACGGACATGGTTCGATCTCCGATCGAAAAACGACCGAGTCAACTCGATTACGCGAAGCACAATAGCCTGCGAACCCCTCAAAAACACAAGCCGAACTGGCCTCAGAATAAGCGGAGAGGGAAGGATTCGGGAATCTGGTTTTTACAGGTCATGGATCAACAACGAGATACTGACATAATTTGTTTTTAGAAATAGAGTTATGATCCAGAGTCATGGACCGGAAAACGTCACGGGTTCTCATTGTCATGACCTTTATATCACACTTGAATCGATGCAGACAGTTGTCGCATCATCGAGCACTTGGCCCGCACGGTGGTTTTCGCCTCAATTTCGCCCCCAAGAATACGCTCATTGCCACCCCTTTGATCGCACTCTTCTTGGACGCAAGCAGCTTGTTCACTTCTGTACGCGATTCGGTGGCAACCAGCGATTGCCACAACCCGTTGCCACGACCTGTTGAAAGTCAAATCGCATTTTGCAAACAAGTGTTCTGCGTTCGGGCAGAAGGACGCGCACATCAACATGACATTGGTGCCGAAACGTCAAGGTCGATGGCGGCTACATTCAGGTGCGTCTGATCTGTTCGTCAATGCCAAAGCATGGCACAACACCATCACGAAGTTTCACGCATTGCTGGACAATCCTCGATCATTATAAGTCACCCAAGACCGCGCAAGTTAGTTCGATCAGCCGAAGCCCCTACCTTCCAATTTGAAACAGGGTTGATTGACGCAGCGGCTGGGTGAAATGGCGCAAGAATGTCGTGTGTTTTTCCACACATTTTGCATCGTCGAATTCTGCAAATATTTATGGTTGAATCAACGCGCATTTTGGATGACAAACTACACTTAACGTTTGTCTCACATTCAGTTCAAAAGTAATCGAGTCAATGAAAGAGTGACATCAAGTTACTGATCTTTCGTGCATTGCAGATGTGACTTGAGTCAACGGGTGAGTGTAAGTAAACCCATGGAATCCAACTCAGGCAACAAGCTTAATGAAATTGACGAGCTGAAGCAGCGGCTTGCGCGACTTGAAAGTGAGTTGAATAGCAGCCCAGACAAACGCTGGACACCGCCGAAGTTCTATGTCGCCTACGAATTGATTGGCGGGATGACGCTAGGATTGGTCGCTGCGGGTGCAAGCCTGATGTTCAATGTCATTGGCGCTTTGATGACACAGCGGCATCCACTCGAATTGATTCGCGTTTACCTGACATTTCCGATGGGCGAGAAGGCGCTCACGCTTGAAAGCGATTTTGCGCTGGCGGCTGGTGTTTGCCTTTATTTAATGACTGGAATGATCGGCGGGATTCCGATTCACATGATTCTAAGTCGCTACTTTTCCAGGAGTACGTTGGCGATTAGGTTTGTCGCTGCGACAGTTTTGGGGCTTGGCGTTTGGTTGGTGAATTTCTACGGCATCCTCACGTGGTTGCAACCCAAACTGATCGGTGGCAATTGGATCGTGACGATGATTCCGATCTGGGTTGCGATAGCAACGCATCTTGTGTTCGCATGGACAATGCTGGTGGTTGGAAGGCTCGGTCAGTTTGTTCCATCGATGCCACCGCACGCTCGCGTCGAAACGCCATCGTCGTAGTGAATTGTGTGGCTCACAACATGCGAGAAAACGTTTTGGCATCACAATCCCTAAGAGGCGGAAATATAAATGAATTCGCTTAAACGTTGGCGTACTTGCTTCGCGGCAATGTTGCTCCTGGGTGGCTGTGTACCTGGAGCGCAAGAAACGGACGTCGATTCATCCAAGCCGACCGAGTTCGGTTACCAAACCACTCCGCGCACCGTGCGCCTCTTGGAAGGTGAAGCTGCTTACAATTTCTATTGCATCGGTTGCCACGGTGAGAACGGTTTGGGCAACGGACCGGCAGCTCGATTCCTGAACCCCGCCCCGCGCAACTTTCAAGATGCAAAGTTCAAATTCATCAGCACCCGCTTCGCGGAACTGCCCACCGATCAAGATCTGTTTCGCAGCATCAGCAACGGACTTCGCGGCAGTTCAATGCCCGCATGGGGACACTTGCCCGCGCAAACTCGATGGGCGTTGGTCGAGTACATCAAAACGTTCAGCGATATCTGGCAGCGCCCGCCGACGCCGGCAATCCCGTTTGTGACAGATCCGTACGTCGAAGCTGCGGACAAGTCGGCGGCCATCCGTCGCGGTGAAGTCGCCTATCATGGTTTCTTTAGCTGCTGGAATTGCCATCCAGCGTACGTTCCCGCCGAGAGAATCAGCGAGTATTCGGTGGTGTTGGGCGGACCACCGCGATCTGGATTGCGCGATGGGTTGAACCAAGCCGCGATTAAAACGGACGAAGAAGACAAAACGATATTCGCGCCCGATTTCAAGCGTGACTACATTAAAGCCGGAACATCGGTTGAGGACTTGTATCGCCCGATCGCAGCCGGCATCACCGGAACCGCGATGCCCACTTGGATCGATGCCGCTGCCAGCGGGCCGGAAGATGAGGATGGCAACAAGCTGGTCACCCAAGCCGACATCTGGGCGATCGCCTATTACGTTCAGGACTTGATCAAAAAACGAAAAGTCATGATACCGTCGGACGCCGTCGTCGTGCGATCCAATCGCGAAATGCGGTTCGGCGAATTGGGCATGGAATACACCGCCGAACTTCCGGTTGTGGAGTCCGAAGAATTCATCGAAGACGAATAACGACGGTCTCTAACATTCTGCCAGGCTTTCAAAGCATCATGCGGGAGTCGAGATCGTAGCGCTGCGGGCAAGTTTCATCGGAGTAAATGTTTCATGGCGGACACAGTAGAATCAAACATCTCTGAAGGATCAAACATATCCGGCGCATCTATTTCAAAGGACGGCAACAGGCCGTTGGTTGAAGTCAATCTGGTCAAGTGGCATTTCATCATGGGCATCGCGTTCCTGCTGGTCTCGATGCTCGCCGGGTTCCTCTACTCATTGCAGTTCATGCAAATCTATCCGCTAAAAGGCATCGCCTTTTTCTCACCCGGGCGCTGGCGATTTGTTCACACGAACGGGGTTGCGTACGGATTCATTGCCAATGTGTTCCTTGGCATGCTTCATTGGGTCGTGCCAAGGTTGACCTTGCGACCGGCGGCCAGCCGATCCTTGGGTTATTTCATTTTCTTCGCTTGGCAAGGCATACTCGTCGCGACCGTTATTGGCTTGCTTATGGGACAGGCTCAGGCGCTCGAATGGGGTGAGACTCCTGTCTGGATCGATCCGGTTGCGCTGCTGGGTTTAATCCTCGTGGCGATCAATTTCATTGCGCCGATCATGAAAGTGTCCGGGCCGCTTTACGTCACCATGTGGTACTTCATGGCCGCCTTCGTCTGGACCGTCCTGGTTTATGCCATGGGCAACTTCCTACCCGAGTATCACATGAACGGGGTGGCGGCTGGCGCGATCGGTGGATTGTTTATTCACGATCTGGTCGGTCTGTTCGTTACGCCGCTGGGTTGGGGCATGATGTATTATTTTGTGCCGATTATTTTGCGCAAACCGATCTGGAGTCACGGGCTGTCACTTGTGGGGTTTTGGGGACTGGCGTTCTTTTATCCGCTCAACGGTATTCACCATTTCTTGTACACGCCTATCCCGATGTTCCTGCAATATGGTGCGGTCATTTCGACGATCGCAGTTGAATTGGTGGTGACCACCGTCATCTTCAACTTTTTCATGACGCTGCGCGGTTCGGGCGACATGTTGCGGCGCTCGATCCCGATTCGATGGTTCTATACTGGAATGATTTTCTACTTCACGACGTGCTTTCAATGTGCGTTTCAAACAACGTTGACGTTTCAACAAATCATTCACTTTACGGACTGGGTCGTCGGCCACGCCCACTTGGTTATGTTCGGTGTGTTCGGATTCTGGCTGCTTGGCACGATGGTTTATCTGCTGCCCAGGGTACTGGGGCGCACCCGTTGGTATAGCGAATCGCTTCACGAATGGCACTATTGGATTACGGCGATCAGCATGCTGGTGATGTTCTTTGACCTGACCATTGCCGGATTGATACAGGGTTATATGTGGAAAGAACTTGCCTCGTGGGAATCGACGTTGAAGGCGTCCGCACCGTTCTGGATGATCCGATCGATTTCGGGCACCGCGATGATTTTTGCCCAGTTCATTTTCGCCTACAACGTGTTGATGACCTGGTTGGGCAAACCATCCAAAGAAGCGGCAATGGATCGCGCGGTTGCGACAGATGAAGAAGGTTTGGCACCTGCGTAGTCAGTAGGGTTTTGAGTGCAAATCGATTCCGAATAAGGTCAGTCCCGGGATCGCACAAGAATAGGAGCTTGGCTCAGTCATGTTGGAATCCAAATCAGGAGTATTCTTTGTTGCGGGTTTGGCATTCTTTGGGATTGCCTTCATCGTGATGGGAGCACTTCCCTACACCATTTATCGTGGACTTCCGGAAGAATCCGTCGCCGACATGATTCAGGAGCACGGTATCGTGCCGGAATTCGTCGAGTTGGCTGAGAAGTTTCCGACGCAGTTCAAAGAGTATTACGGCGAGTGCAATGTCGAAAGTTTTGAAGCCGCCCTTCGCCGCGGACATCGCATCTATATCGGCGAAGCTTGTTGGCATTGTCACAGCCAATTCGTTCGTCCGGTATCGAAAGAATCGTCACGCTGGGGGCCCGTCGCCCACGCCCGCGAGTACAACAACGAGTTACAGCGCCCGGTCCTCTTCGGCACGCGGCGCGTGGGTCCCGATCTATCACGAGAAGCCGGACGGCGATCCAATGATTGGCACATCGCCCATTTCTACAAACCGACCAATGTGGTGCCTTCATCGGTCATGCCCGAATACTCATGGTTTTTTGATGATGACGGATATCCCAATCGAGATGGGATGGCCATCATTATGTATGTGCAGTGGCTGGGCAGTTGGATCGACGAATACCCGTATTATTTGGGCGAAGGCCCCAAGGGTCCGGGGTCGGCTGAGAACATCGACATGAGTGGCGTCGAATAGCCGACGTTCAAATTGATCGGTCGCGATAGAATCGTGCGCAGCATCTTTGAAAGGTTCACCAGTGGTTAGCAAGACGAAGCAAACTCGGGCTCAGCGCATCACCTTGATTCTGTTTATTTTGGTGTTCCTGCTGCCAGCCGGTGTTGGCTTTGCGATTAAGCTGTACGAATTCATGACCGTCGCCAACGGAGCAACGAGCGAAGGAACGTTCATGCTGGTTCCGGTGCTCAATTATTTTATCGTATTTATGGGCATGCTTTGCATGCTTGCGTGGGCGGCGACCAACGGCATGTTTCGTGATATTGAGAAGCCCAAGTTTGACATGCTTCAACGGGAAAAGGAACTTGACGAACGCGACGGCAAACCCTGGAATGACGAGACGCTATTCAACTAACCGTCATCGCACGTCGCAATCACCAACATGCTTCACTGCGAACCAATGCTTAGAGGTACTTTCATGGATTCGACCAACCCCAAACTCGAACCGCCATCCGAGCGGCATTACCACAGCTACACCACGCACCGCATTCCCTGGTTCATCCGAATGATCTGGATCGGATTCTGGATCGGACTGGTTTGGTACCTCATCAAATACGGCATACCTTCCGCAAAGAACTATTTCTAATGACGTCGTCCGTCGCCAGCCGCCTTACTGCTGCAACCAAACAGATCCCATCAGCCGAGTGCGTCTACTGCAGTCTGCCCATACCTGGATTGCGGGTTGGCGCTGGCGGACAAGCCGAATACTGCTGCTTCGGGTGTAAACTTGCCCATCGCATCACCAATGAAAAAGGCAGCGACGGTGAAGCCGCATGGCAACTGACATTGATCGGTGTGGCGATCTTCCTGTCCATGAATGTGATGGTCTTTAATTGGGTGCTTTACGGTCAAGAGGTGTTCAACCCGACGGGCATCGCCGAATCCAAAGTGGCGACAACCGGCGTCACGATTTTTCGCTATCTCTCAATGATCTTCTGCGCTGTGGTCGTGGCGATCCTCGGTTGGCCCATCGCGCAGAGCGGCGCGACGGCACTGCGCTATCGTCAGATCAATACCGACGTATTGCTCGCCGTCGGAGTCCTAGCCGCATTTGTCTATTCTTATGTTTCCGTCATTCGCGAATCCGGCAGTGTTTACTTCGACACCGTTTGCATGATCCTGCTGCTCGTCACGATTGGCCGATCGCTGGAAGCCCGAGCCCGGTTGTCTGCCGGTGAAGCACTTCGCTCGCTCGACAAATTGCTGCCCAAAAGCGCAATGCGCCTGGTCAATGGCGAAGTGATCGACACACCGACAGTCGAATTGAACGTTGGCGACGTCGTTGTGGTCCGCCCGGGAGCGCGCTGCCCTGCCGACGGCGAAATCATCGAAGGCGAATCGACCGTTGACGAGCAGGTCATCACCGGTGAGAGCGATTCCGCCCGTAAGAATTTCGGTGACACCATGTACGCGGGTTCGCTCAACGGTGATGGAACGCTCAAGGTACGCGTTGCGACGATTGCAGATTCGTCAGCGTTGCAACACATCGTCGATGCGCTCGCCGAAGCCCGTCGTGGTCGGAGCCGACACCAGCGCATCGCCGATCGCGTCGCAACATTTTTTGTACCGGCTGTCGTACTTCTTGCAATTGCGACGTTCGTCTGGACAACAAAACAATGGGGTTGGCAGTCGGGCATCATGCGTTCACTTGCGGTACTCTTGATTGCCTGCCCTTGCGCGCTGGGCGTTGCCACACCGATGGCTATCTGGGTGGCGATGGGTCGGGCAGCGAGCGCAGGAATTGTGATTCGCCGCGTCGAAGCGCTTGAGAATCTAATGCGCGTGCGAAGAGTGCTTTTCGACAAGACGGGAACGCTGACGACGGGCCACGCGAACGTGGAAACACTCTGGCTTGCTGAAGAATCAGACGTTGCACGCGCAATGGTACTGGCACGCGCCAGTGCGCTGGCTCAATTCACGACGCATCATTTAGCCACCGCAATCTGCAGGCACGCCGACCTGAAGAAGATCGAACCCGCATCGGTTTCAAACGTTCAGTCGATTCCAGGCCAAGGTGTCATCGCCACCCTGAATGATTGCGGGTTGGCCCTTCGATTGGGCAGTGTCGCGTTCATGGAATCCGGCGGTTTTTCGATTGACGAGATACTTTCCAAACGAATCGCTGAAGCGCAAGAATCGGGCACATCACTTTGTTGCGTGGGATGGGACGGCGCGATTCGCGGCGTGTTGACGTTTCGGGAAGACTTGCGCGCCAATGCAATCGCAACCGTGCAACAACTTCAAGCAGCCGGTATTGAATCGAGCGTCCTCACCGGGGACCATCGCGGGCACGGTCAGCGATTGCAGGCTGTTTTGGGGATTAACGTTCATGCGGAATTGTTGCCTTCAGATAAAACCAACCGCGTGAACCAAATCAAAGCAGCCGGCCACAAAGTGGCGATGATCGGCGACGGCATCAACGACGCTCCGGCGCTTGCGGCGGCTACAGTGGGAATTGCGATGGGATGCGGGGCCGACATCAGCCGCGAATCGGCGGACGCTTGCTTGATGAAGGACGATCTTTCTGCGATCCCTTTCTTGTTTGGTTTATCCAAGGCAACGGTCAGGGTCATCAAGCAAAATTTGTTTTGGGCATTCGCCTATAATGTTGTTGGGTTGGGATTGGCTGCGACTGGCTGGCTTGGACCAATCAGTGCTGCGATTGCAATGCTCGTCAGCAGTTTTCTGGTGGTGGCCAACTCTATGCGGTTGAGGAACATGCCCCTGACCAAGTCTGTCGAGACGCCCGAGCGATACCCGGAAGTTAGGTCGCTGGCGACAGCAAGGTGAAGCGATGGATTTGATCGCCATGTTGGTGGGTGGGCTGCTGGGTTCTGGCCATTGCATTGGTATGTGTGGTGGGTTTGTCGTGACCATTGGGGCTTCAAAGCAGCGATTCTCAGCCACTCTGATTCGCCAGCTCTGTTATGGGGGCGGGCGGATATTTACCTATGGCTTCCTCGGTGCGATCGCCGGCTTGGCCGGTGCGAAACTGGCAGCGTATGATCTACCGCTTGTCGATGCGCAACATTGGTTGGCGATCGTTGCAGGCATCATGATGTTGGGTGTCGGGTTGCACAATCTCGGCGTGTTTCGACTCAAGACAACCGGATCGGCATGTATTGGTTTTGGCAATAAGATGCTCGGACATTTCTTGAAAGGCAATGGCTTTTCTGCTTCATTTCTGGCGGGTGTGTTCACGGGTTTCTTGCCATGCGGATTGGTGTATACATTCCTGGCGCTGGCGATGAAGTCAGGCGACCCGGCGCGGGGCTGGTTGGGTATGGTGCTGTTCGGCGTGGGCACAGTTCCAGCGCTTACGGTGCTGGGTTGCGGTAGCGCGGTGATGAGTCAGGCAAGCCGGATACGTCTGCACCGGTTGGCCAGCTGTTTCGTGATCGTTCTCGGGCTAGCAACGATTTGGCGTGGCATTCCCAAGGACGAGCCATGTTGTGATCCGGCTGAGCATGCGGGCATTGGCGCGGTGAATTTGGAAATTGATTTGAGGCCTGCTTGATGACGCGTCCGGGATTTCATTTTCTTGTTGATGTGTTTTTGCTACTCGCGTTCATAAGCCATCTCATGACGGCAGCGCTCGTGCAATTCATTTTCCCAAAGGCAACAGAAGCTTCGGGTTGGCAAGTTTGGGGGCTGGACTACAACGGCTGGGCGATGGCTTCGTTTGGGTCGCTGATGTGCTTTACGCTGTTGACGTTACTGCATTTAATCCTGCAATGGCGATGGATCTGTAACTTTGTTGTCAGTCGTTGGGCCAAGCGCACAGGTCGCAAGATCGACTTGCACGACGGAATCAAAACCATTTACGGCGTTGGCATGCTCATTACAATACTCAGCACGATGGGGCTTTTCCTGGCAATCGCCGAGATACAAGCCGTCGCTCCACCAGCGCCTTCGCTCGAACCGGTGGCCAGCCAGTTGGACAACTGATTCCAACGATGGTCTTAAGTGATGCCGTGCTTTTCCAATCGATAGCGAAATGCGTCGCGCGAAAGGCTCAATAACTTTGCGGCTTTTGACTGGTTCTGCCCGGTACGCTCGAGGGCTTTTCGCAGTAGATGTTCTTCAAGCACGAACAGATCAATCCCGTCAGGTGGTAGTTGAAAGTCGTTCAGCAAATTGCTTTGGTCCGACTCGTTGTTACGACCCAACACCATGTCTTCCGGACTGAGCGTATCCCCCTTACCCAGAAGCACCGCCCGCTCGCAGGCGTTGCGCAATTCGCGCACGTTGCCTGGCCAATGGTAAGTACAAACCTTCTTGTATACCTTCTCATCGACTTGGGTGATGTTCCTGCGAAACTCACGGATGAATCCAGTCACAAAGTGATCGAGTAACAGTCGAATATCGTCGCCCCGATCGCGCAGGGGTGGAATCTGGATTGGAATCACGTTGAGTCGAAACATCAGGTCTCGGCGAAATTTGCCGTCCTTGACTGCTTTCTCGAGATCGCGATTGGTCGCGCTGATGACCCGCACGTTGACTGAGATTTCCTCGGTCCCACCGACGCGACGAAAGACGCGCTCCTCTAAAAAACGCAACAACTTCGCCTGAAGCGCTGGGGGCATGTCACCCACTTCATCCAGAAACACCGTGCCACCGTCGGCCAATTCGAGCAATCCCTTCTTGGCATGCTTGGCATCGGTGAACGCACCTTTTTCATGCCCGAAGAGTTCGCTTTCGAGCAGCGCTTCCGACAACGCAGTGCAGGTAATGTTCATAAATGGATTCGGTGCCCGGTCGGAATTGTAATGGATGATACGCGCGACCAGGTCTTTTCCGGTTCCGGTTTCACCGGTTAGGAAGACCGTCGAGGCGCCGCTGCCAGCCACATCCGAGATGATGTCAAACAGACTTTGCATGGTCGCATGCTTGCCGATGATTCGATCGAATCCGTAGCGATGCTGCAAATGGTGGCGAAGCTCTCGCACCTCGCGTCGAAGCTGGGTGGTTTCGAGGGCTTTGCCAACCGTGAAGAGCAATTCATCCATTTGAAACGGTTTGGCAATGTAGTCGTATGCACCGAGTTTGATGGCTTCCACGGCGTCTTCGACGTTGCTATATGCGGTCATCATGATGACCACGGTGTCGCCATCGGTTTCTTTCAGGTGACGCAAAATGTCCAAACCGGTCGTGTCCGGAAGTTTGTAATCAAGCACGATCAAGTCGAACATGTTTGATTCGATGGCTTCGATTGCTTGCGCACCGTTTTCAGCTTCCGACACGCGACAACTGCGCTCTTCGAATTTCTGGCGCAGCGACCAACGAATCAAACTTTCGTCTTCAACGATTAAAATGCGTGGCGTCAACACGGATCGGCCCCCTTCGATTCTTCAATGTGTGCCGGCAATTCAATGATCACCTTGCTCCCTTTGTTGACGGTACTCTCTAGTCGAATGCGCCCGCCATTGGCATCGATGATTCTCTTACAGATTGGCAGTCCCAATCCAGTTCCCTTGGACTTGGTCGTGTAGAACGGTTCAAACGCGCGGTCTCGCGTGTCTGACTCCATTCCGCAACCAAAATCCTGAATGGTCAGTTTGACCCAACGACCCAAACGCTTGGTATCCACTCGAATCATGCTGCCAGCCGACGATGCTTGCGCTGCATTCAAGAGCAGATTAAATGCCAGCTGTTCAAGTTGCGCCGGATCGGCAATAACCTCCATGTCCTCATCGCAACGTATCCGTTCAATGCGAATGTTCTCAAACGCCGGCTCTTCCTCCAGCACATGCAGCACACGACTAAGAATGCGATTGACGCAACATGGCGACATCAGGGGCGGCTTGGGACGTGCGTAAACCAACAGATCCTTGACCGTCGAATCCAGGCGATTGATCTGAGTAAGAACTTCCGCGAGGATCGGAATGCGGGAGTCGTTGCTTGCGAGTCCGTCGCGAATCACTTGAATTGCACCGCTGATTCCGGCCAGCGGGTTCTTGATTTCGTGGGCCAACGATGCGGCGAGTTGTCCAATCTGGGCGAGGTGTTCGGCGCGCGTCAGTTTTTCCTCGACGGCTAGTCGCTCCCGATCACGAATGACTAGTGAATAGCTGTCCTTGTAAGTGCCCAGCATCACAGCCAACTCTAGCATCAGCAGTTTGTGGACCGACTGCAACTTGGCTCTTCCATTGGTGACGTCGGCCCGCGTTATCCCTTCTTCGAGCGATTGCCACACGACATCCATTGCGCCGATCATGAAATGCTGAGGAAGATTGATATCGGAGTGGGTTCTTCCGATCGCCGTCCGTTGCTCGAAGTAGGCAGCCCCGTAATCGCCGCAGAATAACTCTGTCAGCCACTTAATGAACGAACGCTTTTGCCGTTCGATCTGGGCGTCATCGGCGAATACGTCGCGGGTTTCCTTGTGGGCTTTGAGTATCTCGTAAAAGCGGGTGGTGACGCCCAGCAAAATGGGGTCAATATCGCCTTTTAGCGCGACAAGATTCTGCGCGTCTGCCTGGGTGAAACCAAGATATGACTTCATCAATTCAAACGTTGAGGCATCCATGGGGGCATCGTACACCGGGCAGAATTGGAACAAAACCCGCTTGGAAGGGCGGTGAAAGGCTTTGGCTGAAAGGCTTGCTGTCGATGTGGGCGGAAAAGTCATGTTGCATAACTCAAGGCATGGCGTGTGCCTAAGTCAGATTGGCCACAAATAAGCGGCTATGCGGGATGCAAACATTGACGCGTGCGGGATTTACCACAGCGGCTGCGGCATTTGGCCACAGGGAGCGGGCGGATTCCATCTAGTCTAATTCTTGCACCATTGATTTCCGCAATCGTGATTCGGTATCCGCTTGAGTCGTTTGGTACGGATCATGCACCGCATCTCTTGGACGATACGTTGATTCATACATGTGGAGGAGACCACACCATGTTTGTAGCCGACTACATGACCCGCGATCCGGTCTTCGCTATGGAAACGGACTTGCTTTCAGTAGCGGAGAAAACCGCCCAAGCGAAATCGATACACCAGTTGCCGGTTCTCGACGCGGCAAAACGCCTGGTGGGGATCATTACCGATCGGGACATCCGCTCGGTTGTTGGTTACGACCGAACGATTCGTGAGAAACTCGAAGTCCAGGAGGTCATGACACCTGAGCCAATCACAGCCGCGCCCGACGATTCACTCTCCGATGTCCTGGGGCTGTTCTGCGAGCATCGATTCGGAGCGCTGCCGGTTGTTCAGGCGACCCAACTGGTGGGCATTATCACCCGCCATGATTTGCTGATGGCGATGTCTGCGATCCTGGGGCTCGAGCGCGATGGCTGTAGCGTTGAAGCTGCGGTGCCACATTTGTTTGAAGACCTGTCTGTTGCATTTGGGGCACTAAGCCGGTTCGAGGGGACACTGCACAGCGCCGTGGTCGCTCGCGTTCGCAGCGATGGTGACGAGCCATCCCTCTATTTGCACGTTGGCAAGCACGACAAGGTAACCGTCGAAAACCGATTGCGACGGGCTGGACTGATCCTGTTGACTTCTGACAAGAGCCATAAGGTAACGAAATGAACGTATGCACGGAAAATCATCAGCAAGAATGGATGCAGGAAATTCGCTGCGTGTCGGTTGTCGAAGCGTTTCGACACATCGTACGCGGAAGTCGTATCTTCATCGGTTCGGGTGCGGCTGCCCCGCTGAGTCTGATTGAAGCAATGGATGCGCATCCTAAATATTTCGTGGACCATGAAGTGGTTTCGCTGCTGACCGAAGGTCCGGCTCCATATGCCAGCGAAAAACATACCGGCAGATTTCGTTACAACGCGCTGTTTATAGGCGGAAATGTTCGAGCAGCGGTCGAAACGGGGTTGGCTGACTACACGCCGATTTTCCTTTCCGAAATTCCCGAGATGTTTCGAAGCAGACAAATGCCCATCGGGGTGGCGATGATTCAGGTCGCCCCTCCACAGGACGGCATGTGCAGCCTCGGGGTGGCGGTTGACGTCGTCAAAGCCGCAGCAGAGTCAGCCGACCTGGTGATTGCCGAAGTCAATCCGCAGATGCCGGCGACGCGCGGTGACTCGTGCATCCCGGTCAAAGACATTGACTATTTCGTTCTTGGCGATCATCCGATCCCTGAACTGTCGTCCCGAGCGATGACGCCGGAGACCAGACAAATCGGCAAGAACATCGCGAAGTTGGTTGAAGATGGCTCGACCATACAGGCTGGAATCGGCGCCATTCCCGACGCGGCGCTCGCGATGCTGGCTGGCAAAAAGGACTTGGGCGTTCACACCGAAATGATGAGCGATGGATTCATCGACCTGATTGAGCAAGGTGTCATCACCAACAAATTAAAGACCAAACATCAGGGCATATCGGTCACCAGTTTTCTACTGGGCAGTTCACGACTTTACGACTTTGTTCGGGACCGCGCCGATATTGAGCTTTACCCCTGCGACTATACGAACGACCCATATGTCATTGGACAAATCGACAAGATGGTGGCGATCAACACTGCCGTCGAGGTCGATCTAACCGGTCAAGTCTGTTCCGATTCAATCGGAGCGCGGTTCTACAGCGGTATCGGAGGGCAAGTTGACTTCATCCGCGGTGCGGCTCGCAGCAAAGGTGGCAAGCCGATCATCGCGCTGCCTTCGACGGCAAAGAACGGCACCGTCTCGCGCATCAAGCCACGACTTCAGCGAGGTGGTGGTGTCGTCACGACGCGCGGTGACGTTCATTACGTTGTCACAGAATGGGGCATAGCCTCGCTGCACGGTAAGACCGTGCGCGAGAGGGCGATGGCCCTAATCGAAATCGCCCATCCGAAATTTCGACCCTGGCTGTTGGCTGAAGCGAAGCAGCACAAGTACGTGTACGCCGATCAAGCCGATCACCCGCTCTCCATTCCTGTGTATCCCCAGGAACTTGAGGCGTGCGTGAAAGACCGCCAGGGTGCGCACATTCTCATTCGTCCGGTGCGACTCAGCGATGAAGATCAAATGCACGATCTGTTTTATTCGATGAGCGACGAGTCACTTTACCAACGCTTCTTTGCGTACACCCAATCGGTACCGCATGCGTCGCTGCAAAATCTTTGCACAGTTGATTATCACAAGACGATGGCCCTCGTGGCGTGCGTGGGCGAGTTGGATTCGGAACGCATCATCGGCATGGCCCGCTACGTGCTCAACGAAAAGACCGGATTCGCGGAAGCGGAGTTTGCCGTCGCCGATCAATTCCAAAACCGGGGAATCGGTACGACGCTCATCAGTCGTTTGGCTGACATTGCCCGTTCAAACGGCATCTGCGGATTCATCGCCGACGTGCTTTCAAACAACGCCCAAATGCTGCATTTGTTCAGAAAGCTGGGCGGGCACCATGAATCCCGATGCAATCAGGGAATCTATTCGCTCAAGATCTGCTTTGAAGAGGACGGAACAGGATAGGAGAAACAGAAATGACTGCGCAATCGAGCACGCCATTGTCTCGGCTAGTAGAAAAGCAAATGCGCAACTGGGAACTCACCAAGTCGCAACGGCATGATGAGCAAATCCCTCAACAACAAGTCGTTCATCAATTTATCACGATCTCCCGACAGGCGGGCAGCGGAGGAGGCGAAGTGGCAGCCCTCGTTGGAGAGCGCCTGGCTTGGCCGGTTTTCGACCGCAACATTCTTCAGGTGATGGCAGAAGACGATGCGGTGCGCAAGAATCTCTACGAATCTCTGGACGAAAATGACCTGAGCTGGATTCACGAATTCGCCCAATCGTTGTTCTCGAGAGAAATCCCGAGAAACGATTATTTTCGACGCCTTGGGAAGACGATGCTTGCGGTGGTCCGGCAAGGCCCCGCCGTGATCTTGGGGCGTGGAGGCAGCTTGATCCTTCCGTGCGAATTGGGGTTGCGGGTGCGAATCATTGCACCTCTAAAACTCCGCGTCGCCCGCTACATGTCCAAAAGTGAGATCACCAAAACGCAAGCCGAGAGGCTGCTTCGCGAGACGGACAAAAAGCGTGATCACTTCGTGCGCTCACATTTCAATGCCGACCCCGAAGATCCATATCGTTACGACTTGATCGTCAACATGGAACACTGTTCTACGAAGTCGGCAGCCGAAATCATCGTCGCGACAATGCGAGCGAGGTTGAAATGATCATTCATCGCGAGTGGAAGCACAGGCCGCAAAGTCGATTGGAAACGACTCACCGACCGCTCCAAACGATTGAACTACCCGTCATCGTGAAGACACCGACGATCGCATTCGGTAGCGACACGAACTGCTGCGTGCACAGTTTGCACAATGATCAAGCGAGGCTAATTGGTTCTTTCGGAGATCTGGACGACGCACACAATTATCGTGAATTCACCCAAAAGACTTACGACCATTGCGAATCGTTCGGCAAGTCTCCCATCCGGATCGTCTGTGACTTGCACCCGGCATTTATGACCACGAGATTCGCTCGCAAACTCGCATCCCAAACCATCAACGGATCTAATCGACCCAACTGCGTTGCCGTACAACACCATCACGCCCACGTTGTTTCATGCGCGATCGACAATGGCATCGTCAATCCCGTCGTGGGAATTGCGTGCGACGGAAATGGCTATGGGGCTGACGGGCATAACTGGGGATGCGAAGTACTGGTGGCAGACGCGAATCGATTCGTACGCTTCGGGCAATTGGAATACTTCTGCCTGCCGGGTGGCGATGCGGCTGCGTTGGAACCGTGGCGGTGTGCGCTGAGTTTGCTTTGGCAGGCGTTTGAAGGCCAAGTCCCCGCACACATCCACCGTGTATTCGGGGCTGTCCCGAGTTCGAGAGTGGATGCGTGCAACGCACTGCTGGCCAGCAAGGTCGCATGCCCGTTGTCTTCAAGCCTGGGCCGCCTTTTCGATGCCGTGTCTTTTCTCTGTGGATTGTGCGAGCCATGCTGTCGAGATGGGCACGCTGCTCGAATCCTCGAATCGGTCGCTGACCCGGATGGCGAACCGTACCCGCTCTTTGAAGGAGTCAATCGGGTTCGAAACTCGATCGACCCTCGTCCACTAATCCAAGCCGTCTGTTGCGATTTGACCGAACATGTTGGGATTTCAGTCATCGCTGGTCGGTTTCATGCGTCGGTCGCTGCGGCACTCACCACCCTCGCACATCGTGCAGCGGTTGCCCACGGAATTGACACCGTCGTCCTTTCGGGTGGCTGTTTCATGAACCGTTTGCTCAGCGATTTGGTGTTCGCGGCTCTTGGTAACAAAGGTCTACAAGTCTTCAAACATGATCGGGTGCCCTGTGGCGACGCGGGTTTGGGACTGGGGCAGGCAGTGATCGCAGCCGCCGCGGCGCAGGAGACGTAGTCCGAATACTCACGAAGCACCGATTGGGGGAACTAAAATGTGCCTTGCAGTCCCGGGAAAACTGATCGAAGTAAAGGAGTCGGCTGATGCTGTCAACGGCTTGGGCAGCGGCATCGTGGATTTTCAGGGGACGCGAATCAGTGCAAATCTGATTTTCACGCCTGACGCGCGTGTAGGTGATTGGGTCTTGGTACACGCTGGATTTGCGATTCAAAAACTGACTGAGTCTGACGCGCTGGAAACGTGGAAGTATCTTGATGCCATCGAAATTGAGGATGAGATTCCAGCGGTCGAGAATTCGCGCACACCGGGAGGTGGCCGATGAAGTCCGACGAAACAAGGGAATTGACGCGGACGCTCTACCATGTCTGTGAATCGCTCGCCCCCATGTCATTTATGGAAGTGTGCGGAACGCATACCGTTTCGTTTCACCGAACAGGAGTGAAGTCACTGCTGCCAGACAACGTCAGGTTAATCAGTGGGCCGGGCTGTCCGGTGTGCGTTTCGTCGCAGGGGTATATCGACGCAGCTTGTGCGATTGCGGAATTTCCCGCGACCACGATCTGCACTTATGGCGACATGCTGCGCGTACCGGGGCGCAATGGAAGCCTGCAAGAAAAACGGGCGGCAGGTGCCGACGTTCGCGTCGTCTATTCACCCATCGACGCGGTTCGCCTCGCCGAAGATCATCCTGAGAAAACCGTGATTTTCATCGCAGTCGGTTTCGAGACAACCGTGGGTGGGCATGCGGCGGCTGTTTTGGAGGCACACCAGCGCGGACTGGACAATTTCTGTTTACTCGCGTCTCAGAAACTCGTGGTTCCAGCCATGATGGCGCTGCTTGATGCCGGTGAGGTTCACATCGACGGTTTCCTCTGCCCGGGCCACGTCAGTGTCATCATTGGCCCCAAGGCATTCGTACCGGTTGTACGCACCCACCGCAAACCATGCGTCATCGCCGGATTCGAGCCCGAGCAAATGTTGCGCGGAATGATCCAATTGGTTCGTCAAGTCGCGCAGCGAAGGCCACAGATCGAAAACATTTATCCGGCTGCGGTTAAGCCAGACGGTAACCCCACCGCGCTCCGCATCATCAGTGATGTATTTGAACCGGCTGACTCGGTGTGGCGAGCGATGGGCACGATCCCGATGAGCGGGCTAACGCTGCGACGCAAGTATCAACGATTTGACGCGCTCTACCGCTTTGATATTGAGATTGGACCCGACTACGACCCACCCGGTTGTCGCTGCGGACAAGTCCTTCAAGGCAAGGTCGAACCACGCGACTGCCCACTATTCGGAAACGAGTGTACCCCGACTGAGCCAATCGGACCTTGCATGGTCGGGAGCGAAGGGTCATGCGCTGCCGCCTACAAATATGGGCGCGATGGCACGCGGCGTGTATGTGTTTCCGACGACGGGGGATGAATCATGTCCACATCGGTTGCACCAAGAATTACGTCGGAAGAAACGATCTCGATTGCTCACGGAGGCGGTGGCGAGATGATGCGCCGCCTGATCGCAGAGCACATTCTCCCGCGACTTGGCAATAGGCTCCTCAATTCACTGAATGACAGCGCCATCCTCGAACCCACGAACAAACGAACGGCATTCACGACGGACGCCTTCGTTGTTCAACCTTTGGAGTTTCCCGGTGGCGACATCGGACGACTGGCGATTTGTGGCACCGTAAACGACCTCGCCGTCATGGGTGCCATCCCGACTGCCCTGAGTCTTGCACTGGTTGTTGAAGAAGGACTACCGATGCAAGTGCTCGACCGGATTCTCGATTCTGTCGCCGAGACCGCAGCCGCCGCCAATGTCGTCGTCGCTACTGGGGACACCAAAGTCATCGAACGCAGAAATGGTGACGGATTGATTATCACTACAGCCGGCGTGGGAGAGATTCGCGACGGTTTGAATTTCGGTCATCATCGCGTCGAAGAAAGCGACGTTGTCATCGTATCCGGGCGCATAGCCGAACACGGACTTGCCGTACTCTCGGTCCGCAATGGGCTTTCGTTTGAAACGCAGATCGTCAGCGATGTCGCCCCCCTCAACCATCTGGTCGCAGAAATTCTTGACAGCGGCGCGGATGTCAAATTCATGCGCGACCCAACCCGAGGGGGGCTTGCCGGCGTACTTGCTGATGCGGCTGATGACTCCGGACTCAGCATCGAAGTACATGAAGATTCAATTCCGCTGTCTTCTGCCGCACGGCGTACCGCTGAAATCTTCGGTCTTGATCCATTGACCGTTGCCAACGAAGGAAAGCTCGTCGCAATCTGTTCGGCGCAGGATGCAGATCGAGTGCTGAGCGCCTGTCGAGCACACCCGTTAGGTCGGCACGCGGCATTGATCGGGCAATTTGTGGATGAGCAACCGAGCCTTGTCGAGTTGGTCACCGAAGCCGGTGGTCGCCGCGTGATCCAGCGGCCCTATGGAGAGGAATTACCCAGAATCTGTTGAGCCATTTTGACGGAGCCGGTTCAATGAAGAATAGAGTCCTGTATACCATCGACAAACGTGAGTTGGACAAGCTCATCGGCATACTCGTACGGGATGGGTTCAAGGTTGTCGGTCCCACCATTCGCGACGGAGCCATCACCTACGAAGAAATCGAATCCACCCGGCAGCTTCCGGTCGGATGGACCGATGAGCAGGAAGCCGGGAAGTATCGCCTCAAGCGTCGCGACGACGACAACCTGTTCGGTTACGTCGTCGGCCCCCATTCGCTTAAAAAATTCCTGTTTCCTCCGAAGCAGCGACTCTTTGGAATCAAGAAGAGCGGAGAAGACGGGTTTGTATTTGAAGCCCGGCAACCCGAACCCCCACGCTATGCATTTCTGGGTGTGCGGGCGTGCGATTTGGCTGCGGTCGACGTGCAAGATCGCGTGTTCAAGCAAGCGATGTCCGATCCGTATTACGCCAAGGCGCGCAACGAAGCAATATTCATCGCGGTTAATTGCCCGGAACCCGGAGGCACATGCTTCTGTGCGTCGATGGGCACGGGCCCCCGTTGCAGTACCGGCTTTGATATTGCGCTAACCGAACTCAAAACGACATTCACGGCTGAAGTCGGATCGACAAGAGGTCAGGAGCTAATCGAAGCCCTCGAACACGAAACAACCGACGCGAACACAAGTCATCTTGTCGACCTGATGATGGACATTGCATCCGAGCACATGGGGCGATCTCTCGACACGAATGATCTTCCGAGCATCTTGCTTGAAAACTTGCAGCACCATCATTGGAGCGATGTGGCCAAGCGTTGCATGTCATGCGCCAATTGCACATTCGCCTGTCCGACATGCTTCTGCAGCAACATCGAAGACCAGACCGACCTGACCGGAGAACATGCCGAACGCTGGCGAACATGGGGCTCTTGTTTCACATTGGAGTTTTCCTACCACACCGGCGGATATTCACGCTCATCACCAGCCGCTCGCTATCGACAGTGGTTGACGCACAAGTTGGCCAGTTGGCATGAGCAATTCGGAGTTTCCGGATGCGTGGGATGTGGAAGGTGCATCACCTGGTGTCCGGTCGGAATCGATATCACGAAAGAAGCCACGGTGATCGCCGATGATTACCGACAATCGCGGTCGCGACAAGAAAGTGCGAGCCTTGAGGAGGTTGGATCATGATCACCGCAGTCGCCGAGCGGCCTTGCATGGTTTGCGGAGACGGTAGTCCGATGGAACCCGCCTGGGCCCGAATCGTGGCGTTCCATCAGGAATCGTCGAATACGGCCTCGTATTCGCTGCAATTCGTGGATCCGGAAAAACGAAAGCAATATCAATTTCTCCCGGGTCAATTCAACATGGTCTATCTTTTTGGAGTTGGCGAAGCTGCGATATCGATCAGTTCCGACCCAACCTGCTGCGACACCCTGGTCCACACGATTCGCCATGTCGGCAGCGTGACCTTCGCCATGAATAAGCTGAAAGAGGGACAATGCGTCGGGTTGCGGGGACCATTCGGCAGCCATTGGCCGTTGGAATCGTGTCGCGGGCGCGACATTCTCTTGGTGGCAGGCGGCATCGGCATCGCGCCGCTGCGCCCTGCGATCTATCAACTGCTCAAGAATCGTGACCAGTACGGACGCGTGATACTACTTTATGGCGTTCGATCACCCCAGGACATGATCTTCAAGGAAGAAGTTGAAGAGTGGCAAGAGCGGCGCGATTTTCAAGTACTCATCACGGTTGACTATCCGAGCGAAGAATGGACTGGTCCGGTCGGCGTGGTAACGAAACTGCTGCGACGCGTTCGTCTCGATTCGCAGAGAACCAGTGTGTTCGTGTGCGGGCCTCGGGTCATGAATCGGGCGGCAGCGCATTCGTTCCTCTCCCACTATGTACCCGAAGATCAAATCTATGTCTCGCTAGAACGCAACATGCGCTGCGGGATCGGTCAATGCGGACACTGCCAATACGGGCCGAAATTCGTGTGCAAGGATGGCCCGATATTTTCATATGCATCGGTGCGAAACCTATTCGGAAAAGACGAGGTGTAGCATGGTCAAAGACACAAAACCCAAGTTGGCTGTCTACAAATTCAGCTCGTGCGACGGATGCCAACTGTCCATACTCGACTTGGAAGATGAACTCCTGGCGCTGACGGGCGCTGTTGAAATTGCATTCTTTCTCGAGGCTCGGCGTAAAGTTCAGCCGGGCCCATACGATATTGGATTGGTCGAGGGATCGATTTCCACACCCGAAGAAGCAGAACGCATCGTGCAGGTGCGCAAAGAGTGTAAGTACCTGGTAACGATTGGCGCGTGTGCCACGTCCGGCGGTATTCAAGCGCTCAAGAATTGGGCCGATGTCGAAGAGTACAAACGTATCGTTTATGCGTCGCCGAAGTACATCCAAACACTCGACACTGCCAGCCCCGTCGCTGCATATGTGCTCGTCGATTTCGAATTGCGCGGGTGCCCGGTCAACAAGTATCAATTGGTCGAGGTTATTACAGCGTTTGTCGCGGGGCGGCGTCCCCAGATTCCGACTTACCCCGTGTGCCTGGAGTGCAAGCGCGAGGGCAACGTTTGCGTGATGGTCACGGATGGCGCGCCCTGCCTGGGACCCATCACCCAGGCTGGTTGTGGGGCGATTTGTCCAAGTTTTGGCCGCAGTTGCTACGCCTGCTTTGGCCCTTCGGAATCTTCGGCGGCTGAAATGCTCTGCAACCACTGCGAAAAAACCGGCACGGACAAACCCACGATTGTTCGGATGTTGCGTAGTTTCAACGGTTACCTCGAACCCTTCAAACAAGTAGGTGACGAATATGAGCGTCAAACCGTCAAAAACCATTGAGCGAACCATCCACGTCGAGAACCTCGCTCGCGTTGAAGGCGAAGGGGCTCTCTACATTAAATCTGTGGGCGACGAAATCACCGACGTGCAGCTTAATATTTTTGAACCGCCGCGCTTTTACGAAGCGTTTCTGCGCGGGCGACGTTTCACGGAGGTTCCCGACATCACCGCCCGCATCTGCGGGATCTGCCCGGTGGCGTATCAAATGAGTTCCTGTCACGCGATGGAGCAGGCCCTGGGGGTGACCGTTGGCGAACCGATCCGAACGCTGCGCCGTTTGCTTTATTGCGGCGAGTGGATCGAATCGCATGTGCTGCACATGTTCATGTTGCACCTGCCGGATTTTCTTGGGTACGAAAGCGTCGTAACGATGGCGGCGGACCATAGAGATGTCGTCGCCAAAGCGCTTTCGCTCAAGAAGGCGGGCAATGACATCGTCAACTTTATCGGGGGGCGCGAGGTTCATCCCATCAACGTGCGGATTGGCGGATTCTATCGCCTGCCTTCCAAGGCCAAAGCAAAGGCACTTCGCGAAACGCTGCTGGCGAACCGCGAATTCGCCATCGAAACAATCCGCTTCATGGCCGGTCTCGACTTCCCCGACTTTGAACAGAATTATGAGTTCGTCGCGATGAAGCATCCAGACGAGTACCCGTTCTGTGAAGGTCGATTGGTGTCGTCGTCGGGACTCGACATTCCGATCGAAGCGTTTCTCAGCGAGTTTGAAGAAATCCACGTCAAACATTCGACGGCGCTGCACGGGCGATTTAAGGATGGGAGGATCTATCTGGTCGGTCCGCTCGCACGCGTCAATCTGAACTTTGAGCAACTACCGGATTCGGTGAAGGCCATCGCCAAAGAAATAGGATTCTCGGTCCCCTGTCGCAACAACTTCAAAAGCATCATCGCGCGGGCGCTGGAAACGCTGTTCGCAGTTGAGCAAGCGATCGAAATCCTCGAACACTATGACGACGCGGCCGCACCGCACGTCAAAATAACGCACCAATCCGGGATCGGTCACGGTTGCAGCGAAGCGCCGCGCGGTATCTTGTACCACCGTTACGAAATCGATGACGAGGGTTTGATCAAAGACGCCATCATCACACCCCCGACAGCCCAGAACCAACCGCAGATCGAAGACGACCTGAGGCACTTCTTCCCAAGCATGCTCGATAAACCGGAGGAGGAGGCCACGCTGCGCTGCGAACAGTTGATCCGCAATTACGACCCGTGCATTTCGTGTTCAACGCACTTCCTCAAATTGCAACTGGACCGAACACCATGACGCCAAAACTGTTCATCCTGGGCATTGGAAACGAAACGCGTGGCGACGATGCTGTAGGAATCATCGTAACACGAAGCTTGGGTCGTCGGCTCAAGGATGTCGCGCAGGTCGAATCGAATTCGTACGTTTTGTGGAATCTGTTGCAGTCCGGGTTCTCGCAATCGAACTTGGCACTAATTGATGCGGCGAAGGCGTGCGCCGGGTTTGAAGTCGGTGGCTGGCGGCGATTCGAATATCCGGATCAGACCGCTGCGATCAAGGGGGCTGGTCTCTGCAACACCCACAGTGTCGATGTCGTGTCGATGCTGCAACTTGGGCAAACGATGCAAACACTTCCGCCGCATGTGCGTATCTACGCGGTGGCCGCTACTGAATTCGGGATGACGTGCAGCTTAACGCCAACGCTTGCTGATCGGTTGCCCCATATCGAAGCCGAGATCGAAAATGATCTGGTGCAATGGATGGAGTCCGTGACATGCACGAGTTCTCGATAGCCCGATCCATCTGCCGAATCGCGCTCGAAGAAGCGGAGCGCCACGGTGCCAGTCGTATTACAGCCGTCTGCGTCGAAGTCGGGACGATGCGGCAGGTCGTCCCCGAATTGCTCAAGACTGCGTTTGAAGCAGCCGGAAGCGGGACGCCATTGGAGGGTGCAACGTTGGAGCTTCAAGCTGCACCAGTCGAGGCCACATGCAATCAATGCGGTCATGTATCACATTGCGAAACGCTGCAGATGAATTGCGAACGGTGTGATTCGAGCGACGTTCAGTTTGCGGGCGGAAACAACTTACGGGTTAATTCCATCCGAGTAGCCGAGGAGGTTTGCCATGAACATTGAAGTGCTGCGCGACGTGCAGGAATCAATCAAAGCCGATGCGAATGATATTCGTGCGGCGCTCGACGTGCAGGGTATCCGCATGTTTAACCTGATGGGGGGTGACGGCTGCGGGAAGACGCGCCTGCTCGAACGGTTGCTTCCAAAGTTAGCGGGCGACGTTCGATGCGCCGTGCTCGAAGGTGACATCACGACGACGCTGGACGCCGAGCGCATCGCCCGCGTCAATGTGCCTGTCGTGCAATTGCAGACAAACGGTTGCTGTCATCTCGAACCATCGCTCATCCGCGGCGGACTCGATCGACTGCCCCTTAACGAACTCGATATCATCATCGTCGAAAACGTCGGCAACCTCGTCTGCCCAGCCGAATTCGACATTGGTGAACATGCCCGGATTGCGGTGCTCAGTGTCACCGAAGGGCACGATAAACCGGCGAAATATCCGCTACTCTTTAGCCGCGCTGACGCAGTTATCATTTCCAAGATGGATCTGCTGGAATATACCAACTTCGATCTGGAGCAATGCGCCCGCAACATTCGTCTGGTCAACGCCAACGCACCAATATTTGAAGATAGCGCGGAGTGGAAACTCGATCCTGCATTCTTGAAATGGTTGGCTGCAATGCCTGCGAGCTGCGCCTAGCAAGCCGTCGCATTTTGGTGCAACGAAGTCATGCCCGCTGCAAACGCCTTCAGGTTCGAGTCGATCACACTCTGGCCTTTGCTGGCGAACACATACGCGATGGCCTTTTCAATCGAATGCGATTTCAGTTTTTGGCGAACGCTTTGCAGCGCTCCAAGCATCACCACGTTGGCCGCTTGAGTTGAACCGCATTCATGCTCTGCAATGTCGTTGGCCGCGACGTAATACACCTCAACATCGTCACGCGACGCCTTGATGGGAACGATGGATTTGTTGATGAGCATCGTCCCACCAGGTCGGACTTTCGATTCAAACTTTTCGAGAGATGGTTGATTCATAGCCACGACGGCGTCGTAAGATTCTGACACGGGCGATCCGATCTCATCATCGCTGATGACCACGATGCAGTTCGCCGTACCACCGCGCATTTCCGGTCCGTACGAGGGAAGCCATGTGGCACTGATTCCCTCTTCCATCGCCGATTGGGCGAGGAGTTTTCCCATCATCAACACGCCCTGCCCGCCAAACCCGGCAAGAATTGTCTGTTCCAACATGGCATCGACTCCTTGTTGCTGCGTGTGCGACTCTCGGCGTTTCACGTCTTGATGGGCGACTCAAGTTTGTCCACAAATTCACCCGGCGGAAACGCCTTAACCACCGTCTCATCAATGTAATGTAGAGCGTCGCCGGGCTTCATGCCCCATTGCACGGGGCAGGGTGAAAGCACTTCCACCAAACCTAGTCCGACATCCTCCGTCTGTGCGCGGATCGCCTTGCGCATGTACTTGCGACATGTGTTGATGTTCTTGGGAGAGGTCAACGGTACTCGGGCGAGGTAGGCAACGCCCTCGAGACTTGAAAGCAGTTCGCAAACCTTAATCGGGTGGCCGGTGGTCCTCGGATCACGCCCGTCAACAGAAGTCGTCGTCTTCTGCCCGAGCAGCGATGTCGGAGCCATCTGCCCGCCGGTCATTCCGAAGATTCCATTGTTGACGAAAAATACCGTGATGCGTTCACCGCGTGCGGCGGCGTGAATGATTTCGCCCATGCCAATCGATGCGAGGTCGCCGTCGCCTTGATATGTAAAGACGAAGCGATCAGGCAGTGAGCGCTTAACGCCAGTTGCGACGGCTGGGGCGCGCCCGTGGCTGGCTTCGATCATGTCCACTTCGAAATATTCGTAAGCGAACACCGCGCATCCGACGGGGCATATCCCGACGGTGCGATCAAGCAGCCCAAACTCGTCGATCATCTCGGCGATCAGTCGGTGATACGTTCCGTGCGAACAACCCGGGCAATAGTGAAACGGTTTGTCGCTTAGCGCCTGCGGTCGCTCGAACACGCATTTGAGGTCAACGAGTTGCTCGGTGTCGGGCGTGCGGTTCGTGCCATCTTGCTGGTTCATGGCTGTTGTCATTGGGCGGCCTCCACGATCTTCCTGCATATCTCAACCGGGCTGGGAATCACTCCACCCATTTCGCCGTAGAAATCGACCGGTACTCTCCCATTTATTGCCAGACGCACGTCCTCCACCATTTGACCGGCGCTGAGTTCCACAACGAGGACGCGTTTCTTGTTGGCGGCGCATTCTGCGATGGGTTCAGTTGGGAAGGGATAGAGCGTAATCGGTCGCAGCAGTCCGGCTTTGACGCCCTCCTTGCGGGCTAACTTGCATCCGCTAAGTGCCAATCGAGCCGAAATGCCATACGCGACGACGAGGATTTCAGCATCGTCTACGTCGCGCGTGTCCCAACGGGTTTCGCACTGCATCTTCTTGTACTTGGCTTGAAGCTTGAGGTTATGGTCACGCAAGCCATAGGGATCGATGACCAGCGAGTTGACCACGTTCTTATGCGCTCGACCGTTTCGTCCATTGGTGGCCCAAGTTTTTTCAGGCACCGTTGGCGGCGGAGCATTGTCTGCGATGATTGCCGGCTCCATCATCGCTCCGAGTACACCGTCGGCAAGAATCATCGCAGGGCAGCGATAACGATCGGCAAGCTCGAATGCCAGCGCGGGAAACTCATACATCTCCTGCACATTCCAGGGCGCAAGCACGATACTGTGATAGTCGCCATGCCCGCCACCTTTGCATGCTTGAAAATAATCACCCTGTGATGGCGTGATGCTTCCAAGCCCAGGCCCCCCGCGCATCACGTTGACAATCAAACACGGGAGTTCGGCGCAAGCGATGTAACTCAGCCCCTCCATCATCAGACTGACGCCCGGGCTGCTGCTCGACGTCATTGCCCGCTTACCAGCAGCCGCCGCACCGTACACCATGTTGATCGAGGCGACTTCGCTTTCAGCTTGCACGAACACACGACCACGTTTGGGCATTTCGTAGGACAGAACTTCGGGCACTTCGTTCTGAGGTGTGATCGGATAACCAAAGAAACAATCGCAACCACCCGCGATCGCTCCCATCGCCAGCGCTTCGTTACCCTTGGTCAGTTGCATCTTGGCGGGCACGTTTCTGCCTCCGATAAATTTCGATGCCCGTTTCCGGGCACATTTCTGCGCAGAGCGCGCATCCGTTACAGAGATCTGGATGGGCCAAGACAGCCGGATGGTACCCAGCCGCATTTCTCCCTTCCGACATTTCAAGAGCGTGCTTCGGGCAAAACTCAACGCAAAGCTCGCATCCCTTGCATCGATCGACATGAATCTGGCAGAGATCCATCTCGGCGTCTCCTTTTCAAATCTGATCGAGCGCCATCTTCAAATCATTGATGATGTCGTCGCGGTCTTCCAGACCGATGCTGATTCGACAACCACCCGGCACCACGCCGCGCTCGCGCTTTTCGGCATCTGGCAGCGATGAATGGGTCATGTTGTACGGGCATTCGATCAGCGTCTTGATCTGCCCGAGCGACACCGCCAACGTGATGCAATACGAATGCTTGGCCACCCAATCAATGAGCTTGGCGGCTGGCTTACCGCTTCCATCGTTGTCTTTGATCACGAAATAAACCATCGACCCAGGAGCAAACCGATTTCTATGATCGCGCATTTGCTTTTGTGCAAGTTGATATTGGGGGAACGATTCCAACCCCGGATACAACACCCGCTCAACCTTCGGATGGCTATTTAGGAATGTCGCCACCCGCATGGCGCTGCTTTGGTAGTTCACCATTCGCGTCGCCAATGACGGCAAGCCGTAGACCAGAGTCGGCCATGCCGATCTTGGAGCGAGTGAACCACCGAAATCTTTTCGATAAAATATCAGCGGGTCGTGCAGCCACTTCGGTCCGACGACCGCGCCACCGACATCGGTTCCAAATCCGCCAATCGCCTTGGTCAGGCTGCAGCAAACGATGTCCGCACCATGTTCGATCGGTCTTTGGCAAAACGGTGTCGCAAATGTGTTGTCAACCACGACGCGCACCTTGCGCTCTTCGCTGCGGTCAGCGTTGGCTTCGTCGGCGATCTTGCGCATCTCGGCGATGTCGATGATGGTCAGGTCGGGGTTGACCGGTGTTTCAAAATACAGGATACGGGTCTGCGGGCGAATCGCCGCCCGGACCGCCGCCGGGTCGGTCATATCGACAAGCGTGGCATCGATTCGCAATCTAGGCAACCAATTGGTGACCAACGAATAGGTACAACCGTACAGAACCTTGTGTCCGACAAGGTGTTCACCCGAGCGCAAAAGCGTACCGAATGTCGCGGAGATAGCCGCCATCCCGGATGCAAATCCGAGCGACATCTCACCGCCTTCAGCCGTGGCAATGTTGTCTTCGAGCATACCTCGGGTGGGATCGTCCAGTCGATCGTATACATAGATCGGAACCTGAAGCACATCACCCTCGGGTGTATGGGCGAACTCCATAAAACCCTGTGCGCCGCGCTCAACCGAATCGAGTCGAAACGCGGCGCTACAGGATTGTGGGGGAACGACATGATGGGAGAAGTCCCAGCGATCCGTCGGACTGTGACCATGAATCAATCGTGTGCGAATACTGTGGGACGACTCGGGACATTCCTGAGATGTTTCGTTGGCTGACATTTGGCACCTCGTACGTTAGACGAACGGTCGAAATGTATTGAGCTCGCGCATATAATTGCCTCGCTCAAACGACGCCGGATCAGGGCACGTCACTTGGTTCATGCTGCCTTGCATTTGTTTAACACTGTAATACTCGTGATCTTCCATCCATTCGCGCATGCCTTCGAGAATATGTTGGATCGAATGCACACCGTTGCGTAAGAGCGTGGCGCACAACATCGTTGCGTCGGCACCAGCCATCGTGAGTTTGAGGACGTCGAACGACGTATAAACTCCGGTCGTGGCAGCCAGTGACGCATCAAGATGGGCATCGAGAATGGCGATCCAGCGCAGCGGTAATCGCATTTCGTGCGGTGCGCTGAATCGCAGGTCTGATACGATTTCAAGCTCTTCAAGATCAATGTCGGGTTGATAAAACCGATTGAAGAGTACCAACCCGTCAGCCCCCGCATCGTCAAGCTGCTGAGCGAAATGAGCCATCGCACTGAAATATGGCCCGATCTTCATCGCCACGGGAATGGTGACGGCCTTCTTAACTGCTTCGATGATTTCGAGGTGGCGCTTTTCAATGTCGCGCCCCGAAGTTTCGACGTCGGCGGCGATGATGTAAGTGTTCAGCTCGATCGCGCTCGCTCCGGCATCCTGCATCATTCGGGCGTGCTCGATCCACCCTCCAACTGAAGTACCGTTGAGGCTGCCAATCACGGGGATATCAACGGCTTGTTTCACCTTGGCGAGGTGTTCGATATATTCCTCCGGACCGCGTGGGAATCCGACGTGGCGCGGCATGTAGGAAAGCGCCTCGGCAAAACTGTCCGACCCATACTCCATGTAGTGATCGTGGAGCACGGCGTCGCTTTCGATCTGTTCTTGAAACAGTGAATACATCACGATCGCCGACGCACCCGCGTCTTCGAGTTCGCGACAGGTATCCAAACTGCGACTGAGAGGCGACGCGCCGGCCACCAGCGGGTTCTTCAATTCAAGCCCAAGGTACGTTGTTGATAAGTCCATGGCGACAATCCCTTAATCTCGCAGTTGAGCTGATGCGGTTACCTTCTTTTCAGACGACGGTTCAGCAGGCGGTTTGGGCATGTTTACGCCGGCGATTTCCTCGTAGAACGCTCGCTGTTGCGCAATCTGCTGCTGTTGTGTGCGACGAAGCGAGGCTGCGCGATCGGCGTCGGTTCGCTCCAAGACCGCAAAGCGGTTCTCAAGACGCGTGAACTCACCAAGCGGAATCTTGGCGGCTGGCGAATCGAGTTGCAGCGGTCGCTGTGATTCGGCGGTGCGTCTTGGGTCGTATCGGTAAAGCGGCCAATACCCGCTCTTTACTGCCGCCTGCTGGTTGTTCATCGCAGTGGTCATGTTGATACCGTGAGCGATGCAGTGGCTGTACGCGATGATAAGCGATGGGCCGTTGTACGATTCCGCTTCGATAAACGCCTTGACGCATTGATTATCGTTGGCACCCATCGCGACTTTGGCGACGTAAACGTTGCCGTAACTCATGGCCATCAAACCCAGGTCCTTTTTGCCTGAAGGTTTGCCAGCCGCTGCGAACTTCGCGACGGCTCCGCGCGGTGTGGCTTTGGAACATTGCCCACCGGTGTTGGAATACACTTCCGTATCGAGCACCAACACGTTGACATTTGCACCCGATGCCAGGACATGGTCCAAACCGCCAAAGCCAATGTCATATGCCCATCCGTCACCGCCAACGATCCACACGCTGCGACTCACCAACGTATCGATGACGCTCAGCAGGCTCTTCGCGGCGACGTTTTCGTTCTCATCGAGCGCGAGTTTCACGCGGGCTACGCGTTCACGTTGGGCGATGATTCCGGCTTCGCTCGTCTGGTCTGCCGCCAAGATCGATCGCACCAGTTCGCCGCCAATATGACCCGCCAATTGAGTGAGTAGTTCGGCGGCGAATTCCTTTTGCTTGTTGATCGCCACACGGAATCCAAGTCCGAACTCGGCGTTGTCTTCAAAGAGCGAATTCGACCATGCCGGCCCGCGACCGGATTTGTTCTTGGTCCACGGCGTCGTTGGTAGATTGCCTCCGTAAATCGAAGAGCAGCCCGTTGCATTCGCGATCACAGAACGATCGCCGAAGAGTTGACTCATCAATTTGACGTATGGCGTCTCGCCACATCCAGCACACGCACCGGAAAATTCGAAGAGTGGTTCCAGGAATTGCGAGCCCTTTACGGTTTCGATCTTGAGCCCTGTGCGGTCGAATTCGGGAATGTCGAGGAAGAAATCGAAACTCTCGCGTTCCGGTTCAAGGTGTTCCTCGATGGGCAGCATGTTGATCGCTTTGAATTTCGGCTGCTCTTTGTTCTTCGCCGGGCAAATATCCACACAGATTCCGCAACCGGTGCAGTCTTCCGGCGCGACCTGGATCGTGAATTTCATTTCCTTGAATTCCGTCCCCTTCGCTTCGACGGCTCTGAATTGCGCCGGAGCGTCCGCGAGGCATTCGTCGGTGAATGCTTTCATCCGAATCGAAGCGTGCGGGCAAACCATCGCGCACTTGCCACACTGGATACAAACATCGGCGTCCCAAATCGGTATTTCATTGGCGATGGCGCGTTTCTCCCATTTCGCCGTACCCGTCGGGAAAGTGCCGTCGGCAGGCATCGCGCTAACCGGAAGCCGGTCGCCCTCGTTGGCTATGATTTTCGCAGTGAGCGATTTGACAAATGACGGTCCGCGGTCGCCAACGACGGCTGGTCGTTCCGTGGTGCTCGTAACACGATCGGGCACGGTGATTTCGTGCAAGTTTTCCAGAGCGCTATCCACCGCACGGAAATTCATCGCGACGATTTTTTCGCCCTTGCCACCGTACGATTTTTTGATGGCGGCTTTGATGTGGGTGATGGCTTCGTCGCATGGCAATACGCCGGAAATTGCAAAGAAGCATGCCTGCATCAGCGTGTTGATTCGACCACCCAGGCCGATTTGCTGCGCAACCGCGAAGGCATCGATAGCGTAGAGCTTAAGCTTCTTGTCGATAATCGACCGCTGCACTTCCATTGGTAGCCGATCCCACACATTCTCCGGCGTCGCACCGATGTTAAGCAGCAGCGTCGCTCCCGGCTCTACGATATCGAGAATGTCGTATTTCTTGAGGAACTGTTCGTGATGGACTGCCGCGAAGTTGGCTCGGCTGATCAGATAGCTCGATTGGATTGGCCGCGGTCCGAAACGCAGGTGCGACGTCGTAACCGAGCCAGCTTTCTTCGAGTCGTAAACGAAATAGCCCTGGGCGAAGTTGTCGGTTTCTTCACCAATGATTTTGATGGAGTTCTTGTTCGCACCGACAGTGCCATCCGAACCAAGACCGTAAAACACTGCCCGCACCACGTCATCGGGTTCGGTAGAGAATTCAGCGTTGTAATCAATCGAGAGATTGGTGACGTCGTCAACAATGCCAACCGTAAAGTGATTCTTCGGGTGATCTTTATTTAAGTCGTCATAGACACCTTGGATCATCGCGGGTGAGAATTCCTTCGATGAAAGGCCATACCGACCACCGACCACCAACGGACGCTTTGCGAATCCGTTTCGACCCGCATCGAAGTGTTCAGACATCGCCGTGATCACATCCTGATACAGCGGTTCACCGAGGGCGCCCGGCTCCTTCGTGCGATCAAGAACCGACACTTTCTGAACGCTCTTGGGTAACATTCGAATCAGCGCTTCGCCGTCGAGTGGCCGATACAAGCGCACTTTCAGGAGTCCAACTTTTTCACCTTCGGCGACGAGGTGGTTCACGGTTTCATGGGCGGCTTCTGCACCGGAACCCATCATGACAATCACCCGTTCGGCATGGGGATCACCGACGTAATCGAAGAGGTGGTATGATCGCCCCGTGATTTCTGAAAACCGATCCATCACTTGCTGAACGGTCTGCGGACAAACTGCGTAGAACGTGTTGCACGCCTCGCGCGCCTGAAAGAACACGTCCGGGTTCTGCGCCGAACCGCGCAGCACCGGATGATCTGGTGAGAGTCCGCGCCCGCGATGTTCAAGCACATGCTCATGGTTGATCAGTCGCAACAGTTGATCGTCGGTCAGTGCCTCGATCTTGGACACTTCGTGCGACGTTCGGAATCCGTCAAAGAAATGAATAAACGGAATTCGCGATTCGAGCGTAGCTGCATGGGCGATCGCCGCCATGTCGGTGACTTCCTGAACCGATCCCGACGACAGCAAAGCCCACCCGGTGGATCGGGCGGCCATCACGTCACTGTGATCGCCGAAGATGGATAGGGCATGCGATGCAATCGATCGGGCGCTGACGTGAAACACCACGGGAGTGAGTTCACCCGCAATCTTAAACATGTTGGGGATCATCAGGAGCAGACCTTGCGACGCGGTAAATGTCGTCGTAAGCGCACCAATTTGAACCGAACCATGCAGCGCTCCTGCCGCGCCGCCCTCGCTCTGCATTTCGACGACGGTTGGCGTGGTACCCCAGAGATTTTTCTTACCCTGAACTGCCCAAGCGTCGGAAAGTTCGCCCATGCCTGAACTTGGCGTTATCGGGTAGATCGCGATGACCTCGCTGGCCCGATAGGCAACGCGTGCGGCGGCTTCGTTTCCGTCGATGGTGATCATTGGCAGCCCTCATGGTTGAAATGGAGATCCAGCGTGACAGCAGTTTCGTCAAGACTGATTGCAAGTTGCATGCCACGTACCAACAAAGATGGCATTGGCACAAAGATTGCCATGGAATTCATATCAGATGATCGTTGAAGAGGTGCGCGCTCATGCGCCGAAATACGCTCAACTTTGTGGTGGACGCGGCGACGCTTGCGTCGTTGTTAGGCATGGTCTTGACGGGTTTGGTGATTCGCTTCGTTTTGCCACCCGGTAGCGGCGGGCGAAACTGTGTTCCTCGCCAGTCGCTATGGGAGTTGAGCCGGCATCAATGGGGCGATATCCACTACTGGTTGGCGGTCAGCCTGGGAGTGCTTGTGCTGATCCACCTGGCACTTCATTGGTCCTGGGTGTGCGGTACGTTGGACCGGTTTTGCGGGAGGCGATCGAAAGCCAGCCCAATGCGGCGAATGGCCTATGGGATCGTATTTGTCATATCGCTGGTCGTGCTCGTTGGTGGGTTTCTAATCGTAGCAATCAATTCTGCCACATGATGAACCCAGTGGTTCGTCACTCCCGCGCTTGCGGAAGTCCAGAACGAGCAATGTGTAACGCGCAGAGCTTAGTTTCCCGCTTTCGTGGGAATGACGGTGGAGCGCAACCCGCAAGATGACGCGTGGGCCTACACTAGTTTGAGAAAAGTCCACGAAAGTGAGGCGCTTTGACGTCGCCATTCGCGCGTGTTGCCCCAAGCGATGAGGCATTTCACCCGTGCGTCAAATGGCCCGATTATTTCCCCGCGATCGATCCGTTATGAAAATTGAGAAATCGGTAGATCCCTTCGAATCCGTGGCATGAGCTACACAGGTTCGGAGCGACTTACGGATGCATCATCGGCTTGAGCGCACGACACGCGACCGTCGGTATTTCGTTCACAATTCGATGCGAAGCTGGGAACCGTACTTGATTGCGTCGTTGCGGTGGTTAGATTACCGAATTGAATCGTAAGCGGATAAAGCTGCAGTTCGGGCCTCGGTGTGATCAACGATCGGTTCCGGATAATCTTCGCCCAGTCGAATGTTTGCTGATCGCATGATCTTCGCTGGCGCTTCCCAGGGTTTGAAAATCCATGGGGTTGGGAGTGCTTCAAGCTCAGGGACCCAACGGCGAATGTACGCTCCGTTCGGATCAAATTTCTGGGCCTGAAGGATCGGATTGAAAATGCGAAAGTAAGGGGCTGCATCCGCGCCGCAGCCAGCCGTCCATTGCCACCCCAGTGTGTTGCTGGCCAAGTCCGCATCGACCAAAGTGTCCCAGAACCACTTGGCGCCTTCCTGCCACGGTATCAACAGGTGCTTCGTTAGAAATGACGCCACGATCATCCGCGCCCGGTTGGGCATGAATCCACTTGACCACAAGTCACGCATCGCAGCGTCAATGATGGGGTATCCGGTTTTGCCCGTTTGCCAACAACGTAACGCGCGGGCATCGTGCGACCAGGGGAAACGCTTGAACGAATCGCGCAACGGCTGATCTGTCGTCTCCGGAAAATGATAAAGAAGATGGTGGGCGAACTCACGCCAACCAATTTCCGCAAGGAAAACTTGGGTTGACTTTTTCGTCGCGGCGCCGCTTTTCATGACCGCCCGCCAAACCTGCCCCGAGCTAATCTCGCCAAAATGCAGGTGCGGCGAGAGGCGCGAACTACCATCGATATCGATTTGATTGCGTCCCACTTCGTAATTGGACAGCGGACCCTTTACGAATTTGCGAAGGCGCTTCTGAGCTTCTTCTGAGCCCGGCCGCCATGCGTCTCTGATACCTGCCGACCAGTCGATCACCGGTTCGAGTTGCAGGCTTTTGAGATTCTGTGACCTTGGCCAGGATTTTGGTGCGGGGATCGTCTGCGGTGTCGGTGTTCGTTGCGGGGGAGGTTGACGAAGACAGGTTTTCCAAAAAGCGGTGAAGACTTGAAACGGCCCGCCGGATTTGTTGAGAATTGACCCAGGTTCAAAGAGAAGCCCACCGTTAAACGTCTTGACTTCGATATCATCGGCACGGAGTTGTTCTGCGATCTGCGCATCACGCTTTATGATTGCGGGTTCGTAGCGCCGATTCCAAAATACGCCCTGCGCTTTGGTGGACTTGATGATACTTCGTAGCGCAACCAGCGAAGGTTCGTCGCGTAGGATCAACCGCGAACCCAGTTTACGAAGACGATCGTCAAACGAAATAATCGAATGATGTAGCCACCACCGACTGGCACCGCCAGGCGACCATTTGCCTTCTTCGGCCGGCGACCAAACAAACACGGGAATGACCGCTCCCCGATCAACTGCCGCCCGAAGCGCAGGGTTATCCTCAACTCGCAAGTCGTTTCGAAACCAAACAATGGTTGGCCGCTGCTTCATGAGTTTCACCCTGGTAGCTACGAGTCAGTGTCGGTTAAGATTGGATTTGATATCGCGTGCGATGATCAAAGATTCGGTTGACGTCGCGTTTGATGAACATCGCGTGGACGAAGTGGCCGCCAAAGAAATCATAAGCCACTTCATCGATCATCTTGGTTGCATCGCCCATGCTTTCGGATAGTTGGTCGCGGTCATTGGCATCCGATTCAACGACACCGGGATGATTGACCCAGGGGCGGGCATTCAGCTTGCGGGGATTGCGCACTCCGCAGACGACCTCGTGTCCCGCGTCAAGCAGTCGCGGTACGAACCTTCCGCCGACGTATCCTGTTGCGTCAGTGACGAGTATCTGCATGGTGTACTTGACTCTCTTCGCTTGCTACCGAATTTGGGGAAATTACTGACTCGTATCCTGCAACACCATCTCAAGTCGATTGGGATCATATCCCAGTTCGGGCAGCCGACTTTCAATGCCTTCAAGAACCGAATCATCCAAGGTCGATTCGCGACTAAGTATCCAAAGGAACGTGCGGCTGGGCTCTCCGACGACTGCGTATTCGTAATCGTCACCCAATTCGAGAATCCAATAGTCACCCTCGAATGGGAAGAAGAACGAGACCGCAAGTTTGGCGTTGGTGACGGGATCGGTGACCCGAGCGACGCCTTCGATCGCGCGCACTTCGCCATCAAGATCGCCTTCCACGCAAGTGTTGGTCACGCTGATTCGACCGTCATCCATGAGGGCGTAGTCGGCAGTTACACCAACGCAATCTGTTTCAAATGAGTTCGGGTAGCGGGCGATCTCAAACCAACGTCCGGTGTAGCGATCGACATCCACTTTTTCGACCGTATCAAGTGGTGGATAAAGCGCACCACATCCGCAGATCGATGAAACGCAGGTCACGAACAATACGCAAGTGGCCGTTCTGATTCGTTTTCTCAGTTGCGGAAAGGCAACGTACATATTCTGGATCCTGTTTTGGACGGACATTTGACCTACTCCATTCGTTTTAGTTTTTGTGCGTTTCAATTCAACCATTCAAATGCCGTGATTCCGGCTAGATCGCGCGACAGTGCCGTCTTTCCACTGACGGCGACATGGGACCAGCATTCGTTTTTTGCGACTACCTTACGATCAATGAGTTGGAATGCTTCAGGGTTTGCGTTGAACAGGAATAGTTCGCCACGTTCATCGATTGCGAGGATACGCCCTAGATGGGATTCGATCACTCTGGACCACTGGATTCAAGAAAGTTGAAAATGCCATCGGGAGTCAGAATTGGACGCAGACTTGCAGGAAACCTCAGATAACGCTTCGCGGCAAATCGCCGGGCGAGAATGGGCTGCTGCGGAATTAGCCAGCAACGAGCGAATTGCCCGTTTTGACCGCCTCACTTGCAGAAGTCGCGCATCCGTCCGCGCCTAGTTCTTGCCATAAGCCTTTCACTGACTTGAAGGGCGGTCCGCCGATAAGCAATTTTGTCTTGGCGACATCGCTATTGGCACGCAGGCTTTCGATCAGCTCGCCGGCATCGCGCAGCATGAGTGCGGTGCTGACTGAAAGGGCAAGCAGATTGGGCTTGCGTCGTTTGAGCAGTTCGATCACGTCGGCAATCGGCGTGTTGGCTCCGAGATACACAACGCCCCAGCCGTCCATCTCAAACAGATCAACGACCATCTGCAGTCCGATTTCGTGCAGCTCGCCGGGTGTCGAAGTGCCGACGACAAGTTTACCCTGGGCGGTTTCACGTTTGAAATGGGGGCGAAGTTGTGACATGACCGCTTGTGTGGTCGCGCTGCCAAAATGTTCGTCGGCGACGCTGATCTCGCCACGGTGCCACATTTGTCCAAGACGCTCTTGCGCCGGGGCCAGGATGTTTTCATAAATATCCGGGACCGTGATGCCACGATCAAGCGTTGCCAGCACGATAGACTCTGCCGTCAATCGATCCGATTCCAGGACGGCCTCCAAGTATCGAAGCACGATTTCACGATGTTTTCCGTGACTCAATTTCGGTTCGGCAGCAGCACTGTGCGGTTCCGCTGACTTGTCGATCGACGCATCGACGTACGGCAGAACGATCTGACTGACGGATGGTGGCAGTTCCTTTTCAAGAATCTCACGCATGCAGCGCATGTTCTGTATCAAATCGGAATCCTTGATCCCGCGTGCCTCAAACGACTCGTGCGTCCAGCGAACAGAATTGACAAATAACTCGGTGCTGCGAACAGCCACCGCTTGGGCGAGCATGTGCAGTTGGGCGAGCGTGTGG
>JAJDEB010000028.1 GCA_029260015.1 Phycisphaerae bacterium
TCACCCATACAAAGTGATACTCTAGCTTGTATTTCGTATGTGAGCCTGTTCGATAATCCATCCTCAAACATTAATTCAACTGCTAGCTGAAAGCTACTCGCCTGAAGGCGAGGGTTTAAACCTTTAGGACGGACGAATTAATTTTTAGTAAATCGCTTTTAATAAATAAGGGACGCGATCACCTGACCCAGGCTATCCCTGGTGGTGAAGGCCGCTAAAATACTGTTAAGCGGTACATGTGTTTGAGGCAATACCGATTTAATTTCATTTTCATCAAAATAAATGCCACCGCACATTTCGCAGGCGTCGATTTCAACACCTGAGGTGTCGATGACTTTTAATATTTGCTCTGGGCAGGAAACGCACTGTCTTTTTGAGAGGTATTTATTGGGTGCCTCTTTAATGAGGTCGTGAAGGTTGAGCTCTAGCTTCTCAACCTTAAACAGAGTGGTCATTGATTGCATGGAAACCCACAGCCCCTCGCACCGGGAGCAGGTCAGTGTGTCGACGCCACTGGCGTTGGTTTTTTTTAATTTTTTACTGCAACTGGGACATTTCATTTATTTATTTTCCTTATCCATTTTACTTATTCATAGCAGTGATATATTAACGCTGATTCTATTCTATGGACTGCTTCTGTATGACTCTCCTTTGTCTAGCCCGCTTCAGTTTTACCCTGCGCAAGCAGGTAAGCGATACATTAGTCCTTCGGCCAGATTTCTTCCAGCCGATGAAGTCCCTCATCTAAAGTTTGTGGCAAATCTGATGGGTAAAGTGCAGTGATGTTCTGGCGATAACGATCGACCGATGCATCAGGCATCAGTCGTTTAATTTCTATAATTACTTCTTTAGCTGCATTGGTTTTACCCTGTACAGCCAGGCAAATGGCAAGTATCGCCCAGGGGGTATGGAAGCCATTAAAAATGGAGATTGATTTTTGACCTTCGGATTCCCCCGCTTCGGGATCTCCTTTGGTTAACAATATTGTGGATCGCCAAAAATAGATGCGATACAGGTATTGGGCATTGGGTAGCAAGTCGATAGCGCGAGTCAGTTCATCCAGGGCCTTATCAAGCTTGCCGGCGACACCTAGCGCATAACCGTACTGGGCGATGGTAATAGCGTTGCTGGGGCATAGGGCAAGGGCTCTCTCCAAAACTGGGATGGCTTTATCGGGGCGGCCAGAAAAACATAAAACGTGCCCGGATTCGGCGAGAACCCCTGCATCGTTAGGCGCAAGCCGTATGGCCTTGTCGATAGCGGCTTTGGCTTCCGATACATCCTGTTCGGGATGTTCACTAAAGCCGTTCGCCGGGCGGCGAATCAAGGCACTGGCCAGTCGGGCATGAGCGGCAGCGTAGTTAGGGTCGAGCGCCACAGCTTGCCGCGCGAATTCGACGGACTCATTGGCAGTTTCATGGCTGTACTGAAATGCCGCCGACAAAGATCGCGCTACCAATCCCCAGGCATCGAGATTGTCCGTACTGGCTCTATTAGCCGCACTAATTTCGGCCACCGTAATGGCGTAGCCCAGGGCGCTGGCGATACCGCTGGATACCTCATCCTGAATGGCGAAGATATCGCTCAAAGGTCGGTCATAATTTTCTGCCCAGACATGATTGCCGGTGGCGGCTTCGATTAACTGTACGGTGACCCGTATGCGTTCGCCGGATTGACCGGAGCCCACCTTGCGCAAACTACCTTCGACCACGTAACGAGCACCAAGGTCTTTGCCCACCTGGCGAATATCCGGTGTGGTGCCCCTGTAAACAAAGGTAGAGTTGCGGGCGATGACATCCATATCCGCTGAGCGGGCAAGGGCAGTGATAATATCTTCGGTCATGCCCTCGGCGAGATAACCTTGCTCCTCATCGGCAGACATATTGTTTAAGGGCAGCACGGCCACCACGGGGCGATCCTTACCCTGTCCCGCGTTGCTTTGCCCTGGTTTTGCAGGGCTGGCATCGTCTTTCCTGGCTCCGGTAGAAACATTAGCGGCGCTGTTGTTTGTTCGTGCTTGTGGGTTATCGACGCCTGATTGCAGAGTATCTGAACCAGCCTGTTTACGAGATAACAGACCGCGAATGCCCGCACCTAAAGGCGAAAACACCACGCCAAAAATCACCACCAGTGCAGCGATAGCGCTGAAGGCGGATTCATGGTCCGTTAACCAGCTTAGAACGTCGTTCATGTTTTCCATATAAAATAACGTTACCTAAGATTCTGGCCAGGCCTGTCGTAGCAAAGCCGTCAGTTGTTCGACATGTTCATGCTCTTCAATCCAGAGGCGAAATATATCTTCGATGCGCTGACGGGTTAATGCGGGCTCAAGTTTATTTAAATGCTGAATCTGTGCCTGAGCTTCTTTATCTCGGCCTAAACCACTCAGAGCCATGGCTAATGCGAGGTAATTCCATCCAAAGCCAGGTGTGTGTTTAATGGCAACGCGTGCCTCGTGTTCAGCTTGTTCAAAGTCTTTGAGCGACACGTAGCAAAGCGCAAGGTGAAAGTTGGCCACACCGATGTACAGGTCTCGCGGGGAGTGCTGGATAAATTTTTGCAATTGATCCCGGCTATCGTCTAATCGGGTATCGCAATAAAGTGCGACACCGTAATATAGCCGCGCGAAACTATTATTGGGATTGATGTCAAGGCTACGTTCCAGATAGCCAACGCCCTGGCTGGATTGACCGGCCGCGCCAGCGGCAAAACCACAATAACACAGGACGATGGGATCATTCGGGGCCAGTCGCACTCCTTTGCCAACCAGGAACAGTGCTTGTTCAGCGTCTTCTGCTAGATTGTCACTAAGTCCATGCGCGATCCGAGCGCTTGTCAGCAATGCGAGTAGTGCCCAACTAGCGGCGTAACCCGGTTCAATCTCAGTCGCGCGCTGTGCTAGATTTCTAGCGTCCGACAGTGCTGTAGAGTCGGGCTGAGAAATGAACAAAGTCTCCGCTCGCACGCACAGTGCCCAGGCAGCTACATCTTCTGGTCTTTGCCGCCCGGCGCGGTCGCTTTCCGCGACGCGGATATTTGCGCACAGGGTTATAACAATACCGTCTACCACTTCATCCATAATGTCGAATATTTCGGCGGCGGGGCGATCTATTTTCTCGGCCCAGACGTGGCTGCCTGTTTCCGTCTCGATCAGCTGTGCTGTGATCCGTAGTCGATCATTAATGGGTCGAAGACTGCCTTCCAGCACATAGCGCACCCCTAGTTCTTTACCCACCGTGCGGATATCCGGCGACTGGCCTTTGTAAGCAAATGTCGAGTTGCGGGCAATAACAAACAAACGGCTATCGCAGGACAGGCCGGTAATAATATCCTCGGTCATGCCATCGGCGAAGAATTCTTTGTCTTCGTCCTTCGACATATTGACGAAAGGCAGCACGGCGATGGAGGGTTTGTCAGTGATGAGTGGGGGCGGGGTGTTGAGATAATCCTGGGCTGCGGAATGTTCCGTATCAGGGTTCGTAGATGATGTCGAAGAAACCCCAGTGTCACTGCCCGGCAATGCGCTATCAGCGGATTTCCTCCGTGAAAGTAAACCCCGCATTCCTGCGCCCAGTGGCGATAAAGTCACGCCGACGATCACCACCAATGCGGCAGGGCACTAAATCCAGATTCGTGTTCACTTAGCCAGGTAAAAATAGAGTTAATGCCTTCCATGTCGCCTCTTTAAATTATTTTTCGTAGTGATAACGGCAGGAAATGACCGTGAGCTGATTATCGTCGACCGCATACACCAGGCGATGACTTTCATCAATGCGACGCGACCAGAACCCAGACAAATTTTCTTTTAATGGCTCGGGTTTACCGATGCCTTCAAATGGTGTTCTTTGCGTATCTGAGATAAGCTTGTTGATACGTTTCAGCGTTTTTTTATCCTGACCCTGCCAGTAAAGATAATCTTTCCAGGCTTCCTGTGTCCATGCCAGCACATCAGTCATCAATCGTCAGTCATCAACTAGCGCGTGGCTGTCGTCTACTAGCTCATGGCTGTCGACTTTCCCCGAGCGATATTGTGCGATTGATTTTGCCAGATGCGCGACATTGGCAGGGCTCTTTAGTAGATGCACGGTTTCCATTAAGCCGTTGAAGTGATCGAGAGACATAACCACAGCATCTTCGGCATCTCGGCGCGAGATGATGGTGTAATCAGCATCTTCAACGACTTCATCTAAAACACTTTTTAATTTATTTCTGGCATCTGAAAACTTAATGACCCGCATAGAGCACTCCCGGTCTTGTACGACATATTGAACAAGTATACTTTGTCGCCTTAGTTGTGCAAGTACAGTGTATGTTGGTTTTGAGTGTTCTCAAATAACTCTACCTAAGATTCCTGCCAGGCTAAACGCATAAGGTTGTTGAGTTTTTCGGCATCGTCTTTTTGAAAATACAGGCGCGACCACTTTTCTACTTTGCTCTGACTAAAATGAGGTGCTATTTCCCGCGCCAGTCCCAGTGCCCGTTGTGCCTCTTCATGTTGTTCGAGTCCGCTTAGCGCACCGGCACGGGCTACATGCAACCAGGGGAAAGTGGGTTGATGTTTAATACCCAGAGATGCGGCTTGTTCTGCCTCCAAATACCGACCCATGATGGCGAGCGTTATACTTTGAGTAAAACATGGCGCGCCCATATTGGGGTCTTTGGGTGACTGGCGAAAAAATATTTCACATTGTGCAAGTGCGTCTTCCAGTTGTGAGGTGCCTGCAAGTGTCGTCGCGTGGGCATAGCGGAAAAAGCCGCTATTAGGGTTGCTGGCCAGGCTGCGTTCGAGATAACTAAGCCCGGTGCTCGCTTTGCCTATTAAGGTATAGGTGTATCCTATGTAACCCAATACCGTTGGATCATCTGGCGCCAATACGGTCGCTTTGTTGATGAGTTGCTCTACCTGTTTCGCCGTCTCGGCATTATTGTCGGTGATCAAGTAGGCAATGTTCAGGCTTGAGAAATAGGCGAGCATTGCCCAGCCGAGCGCATAGCCCGGTTCGATTTCAGTGGCCTTTTTAGCCAGTGCCTGGGCTTCGGCCATGCCGCCTGTGGTCCTCAGTCCCATCCATGACATTTCTGCATTTACGCACAGCTCCCAGGCTTTTATGTTTTCCGGTGCCTGGCGGCGCGCTCGCTTACCCTCGGCTAGACCCAGATTGGCGCATAAGGTCGTGACCAGGCTGTCCACAACATCGTCCTGAATATCAAAAACTTCCGCCACGGGTCGGTCAATTTTGTCCGCCCAGATATGGGTGCCGGTTTCGGTCTCAATCAGCTGCACCGTAATCCGCAGACGTTCACCCACCGGGCGAATACTGCCTTCCAGCACATAGCGCACCCCTAGTTCTTTACCCACCGTGCGGATATCCGGCGACTGGCCTTTGTAAGCAAATGTCGAGTTGCGGGCAATAACAAACAAACGGCTATCGCAGGA
>JAJDEB010000029.1 GCA_029260015.1 Phycisphaerae bacterium
CTAACACCTATGAGGCCCCCTTTCGTCAAGAACAATGAACGCCCGTCGAACGAAGTTCGATAAACATATTCAGTTGAACGTCGGTCTGTCTTTGATTCCAAGTCATTGTCAGGACGTCGCCTGCAATAAACACCTATCGAGTTTTTCGCGTTGGGCGAAAGCGTAAGCGAACGCCCAACAACACTAGAATTCCTTCCAATCCCTATGGCTACCTAGTCAAAGCGTCAGCGCGGTGCGCGAGTTAGCATCAGGTTTGCCGTAGGGGCAGACCCCGGTTCAATGAATCATTGGCGGAAGCGCGACCGTGCGATAATCAAAGCCACAGACCCACCACGTTGCGTCATGTGCGTCATTCGGACTCAATGCCCATTGAGTGATTGATTCTCGCACTTTATCGACGTCGTGTGATGTCATGGGTCAGTTAGACGGCACTCGTCACGGTCGCCTTCCTAATCTATAAGGTGTTCATGAAACGGGCTGCATCGAACGGCTGTCGTTTGTTGAGCATGACGTAAACAGCACGGCCCAAACGGTGAGCAAGAATCGATAAGGCTTTGCCTTTACCGTGTTTGCTCGCTAAGCGCTGGACGGCTTTCTGAGCGGGCGGGTTACCGCGCAGGAACAACACGGCTGCTTCACTGAAGGCCCATTTGAGATAGGCGTTACCGATTTTCTTGCCTGAGTATCCGGCCTTCTTGCCGGCGGACTCTCGGTGGCATTTCACCAAACGACAGTAGGACACAAACTGACCCAAGGTCGGAAAGCGACCGATATCATCAATCTCGTAGAGAATGACCATGGCGAGGATCCGACCGATCCCGGGTATCGTCCGTAGTAAGTGATAAGCGCCGGCGTCATGGACTTTGGCTTGATTGACCAGGTCTTGTTCCAGGACGCGGAGTTGCTCATCGAGATGGTCGATGACGTTCAAGTCGAGCTCAACCATCTGACGGACCACCGGATCGGGGAAGTGCTCGGCGATCTCGAGTCGGTCTTTCTTGCGGCCGAGTCGCACTCCGAGCGGCGGCAAATTGTACTGCGAGACTGTGTTTTGGATATGAGCGATGAGGTCGGCACGTTGCCGGGCGAAATGGATCCGTCGTCGCAATAAATCTCTGGTGGCGCGCATCCTGGCGGGATAAGCATAGGCTTGCGGGACCATCCCAGCTTTGAGGAGTCGTGCGATCTTTTCGGAATCGATACGGTCGTTTTTCGCTTTACCGCCGTGGATCGCCTTCATGTACAGCGCATGACCGAGGACAAATGGGATCCCTTCTTTGCTACACCAATCCGCGATCCAGTACCAGGTGAATAGACATTCGACGCTGATGACGAGGTCCTCGCGGTAAGGTTCAATAGCGGCGGCAAGCAGTGCTGGGTCGGTTTTCATATTGCGGTGCAAAACCGTATCACCGTCGTGATTGATGATGCACACGTACATGGTTTTGGCGTGTAGGTCGATACCGCAATAATGTTGATGGGTTGTGTTATAAAATCTCATCTGAGGTCTCCTTCTGGGCATTGAGTCTATGAACTCTCAATTTATAGGACGATCAGTTTTGCTGATTAAGCCTGAAAGTCCCAGGAGGGGGCCTCAATGAGTATCAAATTGCTCAAGCTGACCCTTGACCGCATCCTCCTTGCGCTGCCGCTCCAGTCCGGTGCTATCAAGGGCAGCTTAGCAAGACGTTATACGCATTGAGCCATGGGTTTGCACCTTCGAATAATTGCTACATCGATCATCATATTCGCTCTCGGGACGATCGCACTTCAGTTCGTAATGGATTACTCGCTTGAAAACGATATTAAGAGGCAGCAAAAGGAGGAACGGCAGAAATTGTCGTTAGCCGGAATTGCGGACGACGAAGTCATGGAAAAATTCGACTACATAGAACGCAGGGCGAAATTTATCAATTTGGATATGGTTGCTACAAAAGGAAATGTGGTCGTGTCAGGTATTTACGGTTTAATAGCGGGATTAACTGTTGGTGTAACAGTGTCGATTCTCGTCTACGGTTATCGCAAGGTTAAGGAAATATTTATTCCACATTAGTCCATCGATTCGATGAAATATGCGTATAACAAGTTGCTCAACCTGACCGCTTACAGCCAGCTTTTTCTAAGCTGCTTCGCATTTTCGCTTAGAAAAAGCTGGCCGCAAACGGCAGGTTAGCAAAACGTTAGGTAGAAAACAGTCCCATATGTCATCACAAGAAACACCCGCCGAGCAATTGTCGAATGCGATGGAACAGAGCGTTACGATGAAAGTAACGCTTGCTGATTCGAAGCCTAAAATATGGCGCCGGATCTGCGTTCCTTTGGTGTCCCGATTAGGCGCGCTACACGACGCAATTCAAATATCGATGGGTTGGGAGAATAGCCATTTACATTGCTTTCGTATCGGTAAAGAGGAATACGCAGTTCATTACGACGGAGACCCAGATCCATTGGGATTAGATGCAGATGCGGTTGTACTTTGGGAGTTGGGTATGAAAGATCGTGGCTTCAAATTCACTTACGAATATGATTTCGGAGACGGCTGGACGCACGAAATTGAGATAGAAAAAACGCAAAAGATGGGCCCGACTCGATTCTACCCCTATTGCGAAAAAGCAGTACGGGCATGCCCGCCGGAGGATTGTGGCGGGATCCCAGGATACGCCCGACTGCTAAGAATATTGAAGAATCCGAATCATTCAGAATATGAGGATATGCTGGATTGGCTTGGTCTCGATAATTTCGACCCAAAGGAAGTTGACTTGGAAAACATTAATGCAACGTTACGGCAATATTTTTCCACCTAACCAGGGGATGAACCTGACGGCTTACAGAATGCTTTTCTTACGCGGCATTTACATTATTGCTTCAGAAAAGCATTCTGTAATCCGCAGGTTATCCCAACGTTAGGTTGAATAAATCATGACCGAAATTCAGTTCTATCTACAAAACAAGCCGTACGGGTACTTCTCGAACTTCGCCCCGTATTCGATTTATATGAAAGGGAAGATCTGGCCAACTACGGAGCACTACTTCCAGGCACAGAAATTCGTTGATACGCATCATGAGGAAGAAGTCCGGCGTGCGAACACTCCAAAGGATGCGGCGAAGCTAGGTCGAGACCGGAAGAAGCCGCTGCGTGCCGATTGGGAGGAAGTAAAAGATGACGTGATGCGCGAAGCGCTATACGCAAAATACACACAGCACCCGGATCTTCGAGAGAATCTCAAAGCTACCGGGGCTGCGGCGATTGTTGAGCACACCGCTAACGACTCCTATTGGGGTGATGGCGGTGATGGGAGTGGTAAAAATATGCTCGGTTTGCTTTTGATGGAACTAAGGGAAAAACTCGGGAACGAATCCTGATCAAAAGCTAGCGGCGTTGATCTAGAGGATGTAATGCAGTTAATTTCGGAGGCAAGAAAAATTCAACCTAACAAATTGCTGAAGCTGACCCTTGACAGCATCCGGAACCTCCCCCGATTTTGCGTACACCTAATGACAAATTTATTAGGAGTAAGCAGATGGTTCGCAAGAAACGATACGATTTTTACGGGGATGACTTTAAAGCG
>JAJDEB010000030.1 GCA_029260015.1 Phycisphaerae bacterium
TGTTCGTTGTTGCCTGTGGCGATTCCGGTGGTCCGGAGGCCACCATTACTGCCGACGGCTCCACGGTCGACTTCGACTACTGCACCTGCGTCAACGAACCATTGAATACGGACGACAAGCTGAAAGCTTGCGGCAATATGATGGATTCAATGACACCAGAAGAAGTCACCACAAAGGCATTCGAGTGCCGCGCGGCGCGTCCTGTGCCCGAGGGCGGCCCCGACCTGTGTTTCTGCCTGCGAACAATGTCCACTGATCCAGCAATTGGAGAGGCGTGTCAGGCGCTGATTCCGGAGGACATGACACCGCGGGAACTTGCCGCCAAGATGGTTGAATGCGGGCAATGATCCGACGGCCCTGGAGAAGCAAAAAAGGGGTCGAACCGATTTTTCGGACTACCGATTAATCCGGTTCGACTCGTTTCTACACTCGAATTTCTGTGTGAAGGTCGCTGCGAACATGCGGTTTCATTACATGAGTGCCGACACCGCCATCTGCCAATCGATCTGCTCGCCGGCGTACCACCTGGCGTTGCAGCCTTCATTGTCCGCGGTCGCTTCGAAGAATTCGTCATTCAACCAGCGTTGCAACTCCTGGTCAGAAGCAACCCGGGGAAGCTCAGACCAGCCTGGCAAAGTGAGACGTTGTTTATCTTTGAAGTAGACGTCGCCGTCTGCTGACTTCTCACAGCTAAAGCCGCCTTCATGCACCAGGTGATGATGATGCCGGCACAGCAGAACCAGGTTGTCCAGACTGGTCTCGCCGCCGTCAGCCCAGTGCTTGATGTGATGACCATCGACGAATCGAGTGTGAGTGCAGCCCGGAAAGCGGCAACCGCCGTCGCGGATACGCAATGCCCGGCGCATCGCTGGTGGAATCGACCGGGAGCGGCGCCCGATGGTGAGCGGTTCTCCGTTCTCGTCCTCCTTGATGGAGACGATCGAGCTGTCGCAGCAAATTCGCCGCGACGTTTCCGCGGTAACGTGGGGGCCGTCCTCCAGTTCAGATGTTTCCGCGGTAACGTGCACTATGACCTGGTAGCGGTCGGCCGTGGAACCGGAGGACTCGTCATTGTTCATGTACGTCTCGGCAATATTAGCCAGCGCATCGGCGCGGCGGGCCGCGACCGGCTGGTCTTTGCTATCAGAATCGGCGACAAAACTTTTCTCCGTCGCCATCTCGAGCGCTTTGATAATCAGAGCACCCTGCTCGGCCGGCAGGCGTGCCTTGATGACCAGGCAACCGTCATGATCATAGTAGTGACTGAGCTCACGTTCCTGATACTGCTCCTCGGCAACAGCCGCCTCTTCGACCCGCCTGGCACTGCGATACTTTGCGACCAACTTTTCTACGTGATGCGCGGTGCCATGTTTCGCGATCATCATCAGGTAGTCTTCATTGCCTGCATCGGCAATGCGCGTCATCGCCCGCACCTTGGAGTAGCTGAGTTCGCCCTTTGACAGACCTGCTTCGATCCTGGGCAAGTCCGCCAGCGCCCTGGCCACCCGCACCTTTTCCCGTGCCGCGTTCATGCCAATACCACATTTGAAATTGAGCCAGTGAGCACAGGAACAAAAACCCTGCTCCGCCCAGCACTCCTGCTCATCGAATTCGCGGATCAAAGCCAGTAAACGGGCCTCGGCCGCGTAGAGATAACTGCAGAGTTCGGTAATTTGCTCACCCAGTCGCTCTGCCTCGGTGGGGACAGGATGGACATCTGGAATCGGGCTTATAGTGGCGTTTTGCACGGCTCCCTCCGTTGCGAACATGGTTACTGTGAATATATACAGTATACGCTTAAGCCACTGAAATATCGAGTTAAAAGTGACAGTGTTGAGCCTGTGCAGGATGAGCGGGAGGATGGTTGCAGTAGCTGCGGGTACGTAAAACGAGTGGTGACCAATGGCGGAATCGACCCACCGTCACCCGGATTTTCAGTGATCGGATTTCACGATCCAATGTGACCCGAGGCAACCTTACAGAACGTTAAGCGGTGAATACGAGGTTCCGTAGGTTCTGTTGAGTGACGTTAGGCGATCCTGGTTCGGGCACCAAAGTGGGCACCTGGGAAGAATCTACGATGATGGCAGTCGGTCGGATTCGATGCTGTTTCACCCAATAGGTGCCCGTCGAGAAACGCTGGCACAAATCACGACGTAGCCGGACAAAATTAGCAAGGCAGGAACCGCGAGACCCTCCCGGATCCATTAAACTGGGGACTGGACATTCAGGGACAGGCAAATGAAGCGCAACACGCAGGAATCGCACTACGCGCGAGTTGAGCGCGTAGTTGAATTCCTGAGAGATCACGTTGACAAGAATCCGACCCTGGGGACGCTTGCCGACGTTGCAGCTATCTCGCCATCTCATTTCCACCGCGTGTATCGCACAGTCACCGGAGAAACTCCCTCGGGCACGTTGCGCCGCATGCGGCTTGCCAAGGCGTGTTTTCTACTACAGGACAAGAGCAGGCCGGTCACCGAAGTGGCTTTTGATGTCGGTTTTGAGTCCGCGCAGAGCTTTGCCAAAGCCTTTAGAACCGCAACAGGCTTCAGTCCAAGTGAGATTCGAAGGAATTCAAAGCGGCTGGACAGTGCGGAAAAACTCTTCTCCCGCCCAAACACGCCCGCAACAAACAAGCGCAGCAATATTGAGATAAACGTGGTTTCTGTTGAGCCATTTCAGGTTATCGCCAGCCGCCGCCATGGCCCCCCCGACAGCCTGTTTAGCGCTTTTGGAGAACTCTTGGAGTGGGCGCAGTCGACCGGTTTGGCAGAGAGACTTCAAGGCATATACGGGATTCCTATTGATGATCACCGGGACACACCCGAAGCAGTTTGTCGTTTCGACTGCTGCTTCGATTTCGGTCCGCAGGTAAATGCGCCCGGCAAGTTTCGTATCGACGATTTAGGCGGCGGTGAGTTTGTTGTGGCGCGTCACGTTGGCCCTTATGACGGTTTGGACGACGTATACGATTACTTGTACGGCCAATGGATAAACGACTCTGCGTACTCGCTACGCGACGGACCGCTTTTCAATCATTATTTGAACGATCCGGATACCATTCCGCCCGAGCGGTGGGAAACGGATGTCTATGTGCCAGTTGAGAAAACAGCGTAGAGGACAAAGATGAAGACCAAAGTGAAAGCAATATCAGCACTAATCGCAATGGCATTGTTTACCCTGCCACCCGACAGAAACGTTTTTGCAGGCAGCAATAGCGAGGAGACTCGAGCTGTAATCCTCGCATTGTTTGAGGCCTTTAACGATCACGATGTTGAAGCACTGGTCGCGCTCTATTCGGCGGACGCTGTAACGCGATCTCCCGGCGATATCGAGGCCAGCGTCGGCCTGGAGCCAATTCGAGAGACGTATGCGGGACATTTTGACAACATTCCGGGGGTCCACGATGCGGTTACGAACATTGTCGTGGAAGGGGCTCAAGGGTCGGTGGAATTTGTCGCCAGTTGGAATCAGCCAACGGAGGGCGACCCAGACGCTCGTGGGACTTTACGGATCGCGTCGTTCATCACGGTCAAGAATGGCAAAATCGTGCGCGACATCAGCTACTTCGACCGAGTGGAAATGACCCAGAATATGCAGCTCTGACTCCGGTCATAAAGTGGGGACGAGCGATTTGTGAAATCCCGATAGATGCGTGACACATTCAGCTCTTTACTCTAAGCCATTTGAGGAAGAGCGGCATGACAAGAGCAAAAGTATTCGCAGCCCACGCTGACCGTCATCAACGGACCGGGTTATGGCCTCATCCCACCAATCGACAGGCTCCTCCCGGCAGGCAAGGCCGGTATAGGAACCCGCCAGGTCGCAACTCACTATCTTGAGTGCTAACTCTGATCGTGATTCCGTGCGGAATAGTTTGCAGAACGTGTGTCAGTCGCTATATTGGCGACGGCCTTTCGCCGACGATTCCCCTTCCCTGACGCCAACCAGATGTCGTATTGATGCAGGCCCTATCCCGTGACCCTGACGTAGATCGTTCCCTGAAGCACTCGCTGAAGGACGGCGCGGCATTTGCGACCATGACGGGAGTCGGAGAGACCTACCTGTCCGCATTTGCGCTGTTTCTCAAGGCGACGACACCACAAATCGGGCTGCTTGCATCGCTGCCGCCATTGCTCGCTTCATTAATGCAGCTGTTTTCTGCGTGGCTTGGCCGGGTAACCGGGCATCGCAAGCGCATTATCGTGTTTGGTGCGACGCTCCAGGCACTGGCGTGGGCGCCGATACTGGTATTGCCAATCGCGTTTCCGGAGTTTGCCGTGCCTCTCCTGATTGCTTGTGTCGTGTTGTATCACAGCGGCGCGCACCTCGTAGCACCACAGTGGAGCAGCCTGATGGGCGACCTGGTTTCGCAACGACGACGGGGGCGATTCTTTAGTTTGCGCACACGAATCGTCTCGTTGACAACTTTTGCCACGTTGATGCTGGCAGGAGTGTTGCTGCACGGGTTTTCAGCGAACGAAAATACACTTGCCGGATTCATTTTCCTGTTCTGCGTTGCCGGCGCAGCCCGGCTCGTATCCGTGTATCACCTGTCACGGATGCAGGATACGGGCGGGCACGTTGCTGCGTTGAACATTCCGCTTGGCGAAGGATGGTGGCATCGCCTTCGCCACTCGAACGCCGCGCGCTTCTCCGCGTTTTTCGCGCTGATGCAGTTCGGTGTCGCGATTGCATCACCATTCTTCACCGTCTACATGCTGCGCGACCTCGAATTCACCTACCTGCAGTTCACGGTGAACACCGGCGCCTCCATATTCGCGCAGTTTCTGACGCTTTCGCAGTGGGGACGCATCAGCGATGTGTTTGGCAATCGCCGCATACTCACCGTGACAGGCCTGTTCATTCCCCTGATGCCATTGCTCTGGGTAATTTCGACCGACATGTGGTACCTGGTGGCCATCCAGGCCCTAAGCGGATTTTCGTGGGCAGGCTTTACGCTCGCAGCGGGCAATTTCGTTTACGACCTGATGGCCCCCAACCGAAGGGCGACCTATCTCGCCGTTCACAACGTGCTGGCGAATGTAGGCATCTTCGCCGGCGCCATACTTGGTGGTTACCTGGGATTCGTTTTGCCATCGACCGCAGAGATTTTCGGTGCGTCCTATTCCTGGCTAAGCCCTCTGTACGGCGTGTTCGTAATCTCCACGATCGTGCGTGCCGCGGTCGTCCTCTGGCTGCTACCAATGCTTCGCGAAGTCCGAAACGTGAGACCGATCTCGATACCCGGGGTAATTTTTCGCGTCACACGCATTAACGCCCTGGCCGGTGTTTTCTTCGAGATCGTGGCTTCACGCCGAAGCCGTAACCCTGACAACGACATCGCCGAGCAGAAATAGAAACC
>JAJDEB010000004.1 GCA_029260015.1 Phycisphaerae bacterium
CGCGAATCTTGGGTTTCTTGGGCCGCGCCATACACCAACAAGTATGCGCTATCAAAAGTCATCGCGCAATTAAAGTACGGCGCGAATTGAGCTGCGGCTATACACAGCATAAACTGTGCCGAACACTATTGGGGTGGCCCAAGTTTTCAAACTTGGGGTCGCGATTTCAGTGCTTCGTAAATCCCGCTCTTGTGGATATGTTGCCAAGACTAACATGCGTAGCCCCGCGGAAACCATATTCCTCAAATCGTAGCAATTTCCATGTTCGGCAACACGTGTCCCGCATCTAACGCCGAAACATCAACGTTTTCTATGACGCGATGAATCTTGGGCAAGGATATTTCTTTGAATAACGATTCCTGCAACAGGTACAGTGCGTCGTCAAAACCAAGTGCTGTAACCCCGCATCCTCGGCCAATTCCGTGTGGAATATCGCCGTATGATTGAAAATCAAACTCGAACCAATATCGAACCAAGTCCACTCTTTCAATCCAACCGCTGGAAAGGGACTAAGAGGTATGGTAAACCGCACCCTATGTGGATTCATTCGCCTCCCCCAGGATTGAAACCTGGGTCACCCTTTGATGTCGCCCTCTACTTCCCGCCGGTCATCGTCTTCCACACCGGGTCGTGGTGCGAATCCTGGCCGGACTCGAACCATCTCGTCATGGTCATCTTTTGCTTGGTGTAGAACTGAATGCTTTCGGTGCCTTGGATGTGCAGATCGCCGAAGAACGAATTGTTCCAGCCGGTGAACGGGAACCAGGCCATCGGTGCTGGCACGCCTACGTTGATCCCGATCATGCCCGCATTGAAATGGCGTTTGAATTCGCGGGCGGCCCATCCGCTTCGGGTGAAGATCGACGCACCGTTTCCGTACTCGCAGTCTTTGCCGATGTTCAGTGCTTCGTCGATGTCCTTCGCCCGCACGACCGACAGCACCGGACCGAAGATTTCTTCCTTGTGCACGCGCATGCCCGGTTTGACTTGATCGATGACACTTGGACCGAGGAGGAATCCGTCGCCGCTGACTTTGGCGTTGCGGCCGTCAAGCGGAACCGTCGCGCCTTCTTCCTTGGCGATGTCAAGGTAACCAACCACGCGATCGAGATGTTCACGCGTGACCAACGGGCCCATGTCCACTTCGCCGCTGCCATCGGTGGCACCGACGCGCATCTTGCCGGCGCGGTCACATAGTCGATCGACGAGTTTGTCACCGACATCGCCAACTGCGAGCGCGACGCTTCCGGCCATGCAGCGTTCACCGGCGCATCCGTACGCCGATGCAGCCAGTGCCGCGACCGATTGATCAATGTCGGCATCGGGCATGATAATCAGGTGATTCTTCGCCCCGCCTGCAGCTTGCACGCGCTTACCGTTCTTGGTGCCTTCCTGATAGATGTATCGCGCGATGTTGGTTGACCCGACAAACGAGACGGCTTTAACAAGTTCGTGTTCCAACAGCGCATCAACTGCTTCCTTGTCGCCATGCACGACACTGAACACGCCCTCGGGCAAACCGGCTTCGGTCAATAGCTCAGCCAACCGCGTGGCTGCGAGCGGAACTTTCTCCGACGGTTTGAGCACGAATGTGTTCCCACATGTGATCGCCACCGGATACATCCATAGCGGGACCATCGCAGGAAAGTTAAACGGCGTGATGCCCGCACAAACACCAACGGGATGGCGAATGGTTTCGCAATCGACGCGGCGGGCAATGTTATCAACGCATTGGCCCATGATGAGGCTGGGAATCCCGCAAGCGAATTCAATCATCTCAACGCCGCGCTGCACTGACGCTCGGGCTTCGGCGATGGTCTTACCGTGTTCGCGGGTGACGATTTGGGCAAGGTCTTCAAAATTCGATTGCACAAGTTCGCGATAACGGAACATGACCTGGGCGCGTTCGACGACGGGTGTTTCCGACCAACCCGGCAGAGCGTCAGCCGCCGCTTTCACAACGCGGTCAACCTCTGACACGCTGCACAATGGCACCTGCGCGATGACCTTGCCGTTCGACGGATTGTAGACCTCGCTCCAGCGCTGCGTGGGGCTGTCTTGCCACTTGCCGCCGCAAAGAATTTTGACCTTCTCCACCGATTGCCCCGTCGTTTGCGATACCATATCTGTCACCTTTGTCTCGAAAATTGTCTACCCGTATTCAATACGGTCATCGATTTTGTTTGGACCCACCATTGTACGGTCGATCGGCCTGCGAAGCCACCGGGCGAACCCTTGCCATTCGTGTCTCCCATGGCGGTCGGCTCATGGGTTTGCAACGCCCGTGCGTTGGATTTAGACTGATTCGAGAAGTGGTCACCACTGGTGCCGACATCTGACACCGCAAGCTTTCAGTGCAACACGATGACACTTCCCTATCCGTGCAGCACCGCTTTTGAGCAAGGAGCATTTAAATGCCACGAATCGTCCGAGGCGGACTAATCCAAGCCGCCCTATCCGAACCTGTCACGGCTGGCGTCGAGAAAATCAAGAAGTCAATGATCGACAAACACGTCGACATGATCGCCAAAGCTGCGGACCAGGGTGCACAGGTCATCTGCCTGCAAGAATTGTTCTATGGCCCGTACTTCTGCGCCGAGCAGGACGCCAAGTGGTATGAACTGACCGAACCAGTGCCCGATGGCCCAACCGTCAAACTGATGTGCGAGATTTCCAAAAAGCACGGCGTCGTTCTGGTCGTTCCGATGTATGAGGAAGATCTGCCGGGCGTGTATTACAACACGGCTGCGGTCATCGATGCGGACGGAACCTACCTCGGAAAGTTCCGCAAGATTCATATTCCGCATTGCGCGCCGGGCTTTTGGGAGAAATTTTATTTCCGCCCGGGCAACCTTGGGTATCCGGTGTTCAACACCAAGTTCGGACGCGTCGCGGTGTACATTTGTTACGATCGCCACTTCCCGGATGGTGCACGTTGCCTCGGACTCGCCGGCGCAGAGATCGTTTTCAATCCGTCGGCGACGGTGGCGGGCTTGTCGGAATATTTGTGGAAGCTGGAACAGCCAGCCCACGCGGTGGCCAACCAGTATTTCGTCGGTGCGATCAACCGGCCCGGTGTAGAAGAGCCGTGGCGCATCGGCGAGTTCTACGGTCAGAGTTACTTCTGCGATCCGCGCGGACAAATCATGTCTGAGGGATCGCGCGACGGCGACGACATCGTCCTCGCCGACATCGACCTCGACCTGATTCGCGAAGTGCGCAATACCTGGCAGTTCTTCCGCGACAGAAGGCCCGAAACGTATCAATCCATCGTGCAGTTGTAATGACTCGGCGTAATGTGACCGGTATCGTTGTAGGGTCCGCTGTGCGGACCCTACCGTCTAAAGGAATCTCGCAAGCTTGCAACCCATCGGTGTGACATACGGACTCGATGATCGTCCACCGACCGGGCGGGCAATCGTTCTTGCAGCGCAACACGTTTTGACCATGTTCGGGTCAACTGTGGCGATACCCCTGTTGTTCGGTCCTTCGCTTTGGCCCATTGATAAAGATACCGCCGCTGAAGTCCAAGCTGCCCAAGCGCTCATTCAATCCACCAACATCGCGACGCTGATCTCCTCCGTCATGCTTTGCAGCGGATTGGCGACATTGGTTCAAGCCACTTTTGGATCGCGTTTGCCTATTATTCAAGGCGTGTCGTTTTCATTTATCACGGCATTCTTCGGCATCATCTTCGCGTGTCAGGACAAGGGCCTCGACGGCGCGATGGCCATGCGATACATCGCCGGTGCCGTCATCGCTGGCGCTGCGATCGAAATGTTCATCGGTTTTTCCGGATTGATGGGGTGGCTGCGCAAATTGCTTTCGCCAGTCGTCGTTGGACCGGTGATCATGCTGATCGGACTCGCGCTTTATCAACACGGTGCCCCAAAAGCCGGCATGCACTGGGGCGTCTCCGGCCTGACCATCGGGTTGGTGATTTTGTTTTCGTTGGTGCTCTCGCGGCGTCACAAGATATTTCAAATGTTTCCGATGTTGCTCGCCGTCGGGATTGCATGCGCGGTTTGCTGGCTGCTGACCGCCACCGGTACGTTCAACGAAGGCCATCCAGGATATGTAAACTTTGACAAGGTTGAACACGCAAAGTGGGTGCGTATCGATCCGCGTGAAGTCGTTTTTCCGTGGGGCTGGCCGAAATTTGACGTGGCGTTTTTCGTCGCGGTGTTGGCAGGCTACCTGGCATCGATGGTTGAATCGTTCGGCGATTACCACGCCTGTTCACAGATGGCCGGGGCGGGTGATCCCACTCCAAAACAAATCTCACGCGGGATTGGTTGCGAAGGAATCGGTTGCGCAATCACTGGCGTGTTTGGCGGATTTGCATCGACATCGTATTCCGAAAACATCGGACTGGTTGGCTTGACCAAAGTCGCGAGTCGATACGTCGTGCAGATCGGTGCGGTCATTTTGGTTTTGCTTGGCTTGTTCGGAAAGTTCGGCGCATTTGCAGCTACGATTCCGGGACCGGTGGTCGGCGGTTTGTACTGTGCGCTGTTCGGACTCATCAGCGCGGTGGGTATTCAGCAGTTGGCCAAGTGCGATTTGAAAGCCGATCGGAATCTCTTCATAGCCGGCTTCAGTTTGTTCATGGGCCTCAGCGTGCCGGCATACTTCACGTCCATCGCCGACAAAGCGAATCTGGTCGCGGGACAAACCCTTGCGATGTACACCCCGACAGCCGAAGGTTGGTTGGCCCTTCTGAGCGATGGCGTCCGCGGCGTGGTGACAGCCATTGGCACCACGGGGATGGCCGTCGCCGCAATCATCGGGTTGCTGCTTGACAACATCATTCCCGGCACCGACAAAGAACGCGGCTTGGACATCCCCAGCCTCCTCGTTCCTGAGGGCGGCGACATCGGCGAAGGCGCCGAGTAAGCAAGCCTACGATCCACGCCCGTTGCGCTCGGTATCAAACAATCAAAATCTTAGACTTGCCTGGCGCGTGAGGTTATAATGACCGTTTACAACCCAGATACGTTCACGCATTTGAAAGGACCGGATCGATGTCTGCTGACGGAACCTGCTCGGAAACGAAAATCTCACTGCCTGTCTGCAACCATCAGCCCGCGGCCTACAACGGTCCTTCGCGCGACGAGGTGTTGGCTCTTCGCAAGCAATACCTTTCCCCGGGTCTTCTGACGTTCTACAAAGAACCGCTGCTCGTCGTCGAAGGCAAGATGCAGTACCTCTGGGATGAAACGGGCAAGCGCTACCTCGACGCCTTCGCTGGCATCGTGACGGTTTCGGTCGGGCATTGTCATCCAAAGGTGGCTGAGAAAGTCACCGCCCAGCTCAACAAATTGCAGCACACGACGACGATCTATCTCCATCCAACCATCGGCGAATACGGCAAGAAGATGGCCGAACACATGCCAGCCGACTCGGGGCTGACGTCGAACTACTTCACCAACTCGGGAAGCGAAGCCAACGAAATCGCGATCCTCATGTCGCGCGAGCATACCGGCAACACCGACGTCATCAGCCTGCGCAACGGTTACCACGGCGGCACCCAAGCGGCGATGGCATTAACCGCACATGGCACATGGAAATTCAAGACGTCGCCATCAATCGGCGTCAAGAATGCCACGCCCGCATACTGCTACCGCTGTCCTTACGGACTTGAATATCCCAGTTGCGACGTGAAGTGCGCCACCGATGTTGAAGAACTTATCCGCCATGAAACATCTGGCGAAGTCGCGTGCTTTATCGGCGAACCGATTCAAGGCGTTGGCGGCGCGGTGACTCCTCCGCCGGAATACTTCAAGATTGTTTATGACATCGTGCGAAAGTACGGCGGACTCTGCATCGCTGACGAAGTACAAACCGGATTCGGCCGCACGGGAACGAAATTTTGGGGATTTGAAAATTACGGCGTTACGCCCGACATTGTCACCATGGCCAAAGGCATCGGTAACGGTGTTCCGCTGGGCAACTGCATCACTCGCCCGGAAATCGCTAAGACGATGGCCAACCGCATTCACTTTAATACCTACGGCGGCAATCCCGTTTCAATGGCCCAGGGCCTCGCCACGCTTGAAGTCATCGACTCCGAAGGCATTCAACAAAACGCTCTCGAAGTCGGCACGCATTTGAAGAATCGACTCAAAGAATTGCAGGAGCGTCACACGCTCATCGGCGATGTACGCGGTATGGGTTTGATGCTTGGCGTTGAGTTGGTGCGCGATCGACAGTCGAAGGAGCCTGCCAACACCGAAGCCGCCGAAATCCTAGAACGATGCAAAGAGCGCGGACTGCTCATCGGCAAGGGTGGACTCTATGGCAACACCCTTCGCATCAAACCGCCGATGTGCATCACCAAAGACGACGCCAACTTCATGGTCGACTGCCTCGACGAAGTAATGTCTGAACTGGGTTGATGATTGAAGTGTAGGGTGGGCCGTGCCCACCAATTCGCTATACCTTCACACGGCGGTGGGCACGGCCCACCCTACATGTCCACAGTAAACGCTGACTTTTAAATTAATGCGAGCAATCGCATCGATGTCCATTTGCGTGATGCTGCTGCGGAGGCAGCGGTCGTTCCTGCAGGTCAGGCGTCGGTCCGATGATCAACGGTGGTGCGGGACGCGTTGCTGCGGGCAATTCATCACAACCGATTCCATTGATTCCTTGCGACGGCATGGGTGCGCCGACGTCAGCCAATACTGCCAAATCGATCGGCGATATTTCACGGCGCTTCCCTCGACGGGTGACGACGCCATTCATGAGTTCTTCGAGCAAGTCGCTGCCCGGCCGGGGAGCGCTGTTAGCCACATGGGCGATGTTGCCATAGGTCAACGGAACGGGTCCGCCATAAGCTTCGACCGCATTCGGCCCGGTGAAGAAGAAATTCGCCCCGTCGAATACGATGAATTCGTCGTACGTTGAAAGGTAGTTGCCCGGCAGTTGGCCGTCTTGAAAGTCGCGCCAACCGTTGTACGCAAACACATGCCCCATTTCGTGCAAAAACGCCGAGTACGCGTCGATTAGTTCGGAAGGCAATTCCGCTTCTCGCGCGCTGGGATCGGGATCGAACCACCAAAGGCCATCCGTCAGGTTTCGCTGGCCAATCGTGACCACGGCATCGGGGATGTCTTCATTGGGATCATCGCCCGATCGGATTTCAGCCAGTGCTCCTTGCTCATAAGTATCCAGCCCATCAGCGCTGCGAATGCGGGCCACCGTTTTGCTCGATGCCACTGCCGTCGATATGTCGGCAAAGCGCACTTCAACTTCAATCGAAACTTCGCGCGTTGCCACCAGGTGATCGGTCCAGGCATCGCACGCCGCGCCCAGGTTTAATTCGATCGCCGGATAGTATGCGGAGAACGTCCGGTTGGGATCGTCGAAAGAAATAACGCACGCGATGTTCGCGCCGGCTTGAACTTTGCGGGCGTTGTTGGGGCACTCATCAATGCAGTCGTCAACCCCGTCGGCATCGGTGTCGCGCTGCGAGCACGAGCAGCCGAATTCGTCGGCGTCTTCATCTATTGGCGTGTTGTCGCAATCATCGACGTCATCTTCAATACCGTCGTCGTCGGCATCATCGAGCGTCGAGAGCAATACATCGCGGTCGTCGTCAATGTTGTCCGAGTCCGTGATGTCATCCGAATCCGTCGGGGTTTGATCGCTGGTATCTGAGCCCGGAATCGAAGCCAGCTTGCCAACATCGCAACCCACGATGCAACAAATCGATGCGATCAGCCATACGCTGAATTGGTAAGCGCTGAATCGGCATGTGATGATTCGAAAAATGACCTTCATCTTTTCCCCTCGCTCTGAGGGGAAGGATTGGCCAACATCCTTTTCGGTTCGACTCTCCTACCCCTCGAAACGAACGTACGATTCGCCTGGAAAGGGCGCAATGAAGATCAATTCGGATTCGACTGCTTCAAGCTGCCATGACGGGCGACGTCCGAAAACGAATGACAGTGCGTTGGAAAACGCAGGATTGGTAGTCACGCCCAAATGCACTTCACATGTGGGAACAGATATCGGGCAACAAAAAAGGCCCCGGCGGCGTTGAATCGCCACCGGGACCGTTATTCAAGATATGGTTGTGAACTATGAACGATTTACTGAATGGGCCCTTGATCAAAACCGGTACCACACACTTCGACATATTCGGCCAACACGCCCTCTTCTGCTTGACTGGTTGACGTTCTCAGTCTTATGTCGATGCATGATTCACCGTCAGCTTCCGCCGAAATATCGACGGTGTCGGTCACATAAACGCCGGGCGTCTGATCGAAGATATTCAGCGTATCGGCTTCAATCCAATCGGTGTCGCCACAAGCCCGCCATTCAACAATGAACAGGTCATTGTCGGACTCAGCTCTTGACGTCCACTCGAAGCGAATGAACAAACCCGTGATTCCGTCGACGTTGATGTCTTCTTGAACGACCTTGGTCTCCTGTGCAAAGACCGGGACGATGTCGAACTGATCGTCACCAAGGCTCAGGTTACCGTCGACGATTGCAGCATTGTCATCCGGATCGCCACCCTGCTGGGCTGATTCAAACTCGTCCCAGTTGTTACCGACGGTGTTGCTGTTCGGACGGTCGAAGTCATCACGGAACGGGCAGAGTTCCTGCACGCCACAATCCGGTGGGTTTTCAAGCAAGGCTTCCGCCGACTCGAAGACCACTGCACCGATCGTTGCGACGGTTGCATCGTCAGCGGCTGACTCGAAGAAATCGACGCCGAGGAACGTGTAGCATCCGCCATCATCAAAGCCTTCAAGTTCATCATCCTCATTGACACGGTTGACTTCAAAGGCCATCAGATCGCGGGCTGCGATGCTGTTGAAGAAGTCGAGGTTCAGACCGTCAGCGTTGAGCGGCAAGTCGACGATCAAGAGCGATCCACCGACACCTGGTGCTGGGCCAACGCTGATGTAGCGGATGTTCTGCGTGCCTTGAATGGTTGCACGATCGTTACCGGCTTTTCCGAGGAAGCTGTCCAAACGCAGGACCGAGCAGATACCGTTGCCACCTTCACGCCAGATGAACATACGCATGGTGATCGGGTTGTCGGTGCCGTCGAGGTCATAACGATTCGGGACGGCTGCACGGTATGCAACGGTTCCAACACCAAAGTCACCGCATGGGCCCAATGACGGCTCGAACGTGTTGACTGCATTAAACGCCTCGCCCTGCATCTGATTGAAGGCTGCGTAGGTACCACCGGGAACCGTGAAGAACTGATCAATAAATACGCTGTTGAAGAGTGACGGGCCTGCGGCACCGTCTTCGCCGTCCTCACCATCTTCGCCGTCGAGGCCATTGCTGCCTGCCGGACCTGGGGCTCCGTCTTCACCGTCAAGACCATTCGTGCCAGCCGGACCTGCGGGACCCTGTGGGCCAGCGGGGCCTTGCGGACCTTCGGGACCACGTCCGTCAAGCACGTCGATCACACCGTCGGTGTTCACGTCTTCGCTGTAACCGCAAATGTCTTCCGGATCGATTGAAGGTTCAACATCCGGCGGACAGAAGCAGAAGCCTTCTTCACCGATTCCACGAACGCGGGCAGTCTGTGCTTCGACTTCGCCTTCCTCTTCTTCATCGCAGGGGTACATGTTCGTGCAATTGCCAAACTCATCCAAGAGCAGCGGGTGGCAGAAGTCCCTTTCGCCATTGGTGTTGATATCCCAAACATTGTCACCGTCTTCACCGTCTTCACCGTCCTGCCCATCGGAACCACTGGAACCTGACGATCCGCTCGGACCACGTGGGCCTGCTGGGCCTGCCGGACCTTCAGGGCCTGCCGGACCGGCGGGACCTGCCGGGCCTTCTGCACCTTCCGTTCCGGGAAGTGACTGACCATCTTGTCCAGGTGCACCGTCTTCGCCAGGTTCTCCCTGAGCACCGGGTTCACCCTGCGGGCCAGCGGGACCTGCCTGGCCTCCTTGCTGCGGACCAAACAACTGCAAGGCCAAGGAACCAATCCCGAAGAGATCACGTACCCAGTCTTGCACACCAAACAAACCGTTACTGCCACCGACGCAACCGGTCATCATCAGACCGCCAGCCGGCGCGACGAACAGTGCGGCTGCTACAAACGCCCCGGTCAGCTTTTGTCGCGATTTACTCCAACCCTTAGCTTTCATAAGCTCTCGCTCCTTTTCTTCCTTAAGAGAAAAGTGGTCGTATTAAAATTCGTGTGATAGTGACCCAGCCTGTCCGAGACACACACGTTCTTTGATCAAAAACAATATGGGAGCTTTGTAATTTGCCCTAAACGAGACAGGTGCAGTTCGTTTCGATTTGAATCCGAATGTCTCAACCGTCGAAACACTCCAACGAAACAAGACTGCAAGACTCTGACAGGCGGCGACTCGGCCCAAAGCGGATATGCACCCCAGCACTACGCTTATCCCCATCAGCGGGATTTCGGCATCCTTGCTAACCCGATTCCCGTCGTCCGTCCCTTCCCCAAGAGACGAACTTCCTAAACATCAATCTGCACCCACCACGAAGTTGATAACTCCAAAGCAGATGCTCCCCATGCCGTCAGATCGTAAGCATTCGAAAAATCCATGTCAACTTAGAGTACACATTCTCAGGGTCGGACTGATAATCTTGAAGCGTCGAACCCGCGATTCACGTTCATACCTGAAATTCGGGTAATATTACCCGCTATGTTATTCGGACTTTGGGTGCAAAATTCATGAGGCCCACCGATCGAGGGGGGAACCGGCAGCGACCGGACCGACCAATGGTGAGATTGGCGTCGGTCAGCAGGTCATCAGTGGGATGACACTCATTCGGCTAAACGTGCTGAGGTGGTTCGATCTTGTCGATCGTGCCAGCCGCCAAGCCCTTCTGATACTCGGACCAGCTCATCGGCGGACGACCGGTGTCGACCTCTTTCATGGTGATGCACTGATCGACGGGGCACACGAGTGAACACATATTGCACCCGACGCAAGTGTCCTGATTGATCGTGAGAATGTTGACGTAGTCTTCCCCCGCGCCTGGAACGACAGTAATACCGCCGCTCTTAAGAACGTCAGCGCGGTGTCCGTTATGGGACAGAAAATCATCGACCGATTGCTTTTCCATTTTGATCGATTGATGGCAGCCGTCTTCGCAAGCAATGTAGCACAAGCCGCAATGGATGCACTTCTCTTGGTTGATCTCGGCGACGACCTTGTAGTTCAAATCCAAGTCGCCCCAATGCTTGATGCGCGGCACCGACTTACCGACAAAGTCCGATACTGATTTGAAATTGTTCTCAAGCATCCAACCCTGCATCCCGCTGATGAGATGTTCAACAATTCTGAAGCCGTAATGCATGACGGCTGTACACACCTGCACGCTGCTCGACCCAAGCAACATGAACTCCACCGCGTCCTGCCACGATTGAATACCACCGATACCGCTGATCGGAATATTGACGTTTTCATCACGGGCGCACTCAGCCACCATATTCAGCGCGATCGGTTTGACAGCCGGTCCGCAATACCCACCGTGACTTCCGTTGCCACGCACCGACGGTTTCGGCGCAAGAGTGTCGAGATCGATTCCGATAATTGAATTGATGGTGTTGATCAATGAGATCGCGTCAGCCCCACCTTCTGCGGCTGCGCGACCGACCGATGCAACATTCGTGATATTCGGTGTGAGCTTGACGATGACCGGAATCGTCGCGACTTCTTTGACCCACTCGGTGATCATCTTGGTGTATTCGGGCACCTGTCCGACCGCTGCACCCATCCCGCGTTCGCTCATCCCGTGCGGACATCCGAAGTTCAGTTCGACTCCGTCAGCCCCCGCATCCTGCGTCTGCTTGACGATGTCGTGCCACGTCTCCCGCTTGGTCTCAACCATCAGCGAAACGAACAGGGCGTGATCGGGGAAATCGCGTTTGACCTCGGAAACTTCGCGGAGATTGACCTCCAGCGTGCGGTCGGTGATCAGTTCGATGTTGTTTAGCCCCAGTACTTTACGACCGTCATAGTCCACTGCCCCATAGCGGGAGGAGACGTTGACAATGGGCTCATGGTTGAGAGTTTTCCAGACCACTCCGCCCCATCCGGCTTCGTAGGCCCGGCGAACCTGATACCCCGAATTCGTCGGAGGCGCAGATGCCAGCCAAAAAGGATTGGGGGCTTTGACACCGCAGAATTCCGTACTCAGATCAGGTAATGGCATGGCTGAAACCTCAATTTCGAATAAGCATTGGCGCGTGTGTCACCGTTTGGCACTCAGTTGGCCAGCATCGCGTTGATTCCCCAGGCTGCGACCTTGCCTTCCTGAACGGCATCGACAATCTCGGCACCTTTGCTCGTGCAATCGCCACCAGCAAAGAGTTTGGCGATACTCGTCGCACCTGTTTTTTTGTCGATCGCAACTTTGCCGTTATCAACTTTCAAGTCTGGCATGGTCTTGAGTAGATCAAGCAGCGGGACTTGTCCGAGCGCCTTAACGATCATGTCGGCGTGAATGACAAATTCGCTGCCCGCGATGGTTGAGAGCTTTCCCTTGCGCGACGACGGATCGTCAAGCTTGGTTCGAATAAACTCAACACCAGTGGCAACACCGTTGTCCACGATGACGCGTGTTGGCTGGGCGTGCCATTCAAACTGTACGCGATCGGCTTTCATGTATTCATATTCGTATGCAAACGCAGGCATCGCTTCTTCGCCGCGTCGATAGGCAACGGTCACCTTCTTCGCGCCGAGTCGCGTCGCTTCGGTCGCAACGTCTGCCGCAGTGTTGCCCGCACCGATCACCAAAACATGCTCGCCAACTTCGCAATCTTCATATGGTTTGGTGTGCGTCTGGAAAATAAAATCAAGCGCTTCCCAGGCACCCGGTGCATCTTCATTATCGATGCCCAAGGGTGATGTGCGCCCCAAACCAATGCCCATAAACACCGCGTCGTATTCATCCACCATCTTAAGGAGCGACGGCGCATCGACGTGTTGATTCAATCGAATGTCCACACCGATCTGCTTCACCAACTCGACTTCCGTCAAAGCGAACTCGGTCGATATTTTATACGCCGAAATCCCCAGCGTATTGAGCCCGCCCGGAATATCGCGGGCTTCAAAGACCGTCACATCGTGTCCGGTTTTTCGCAATTCATGAGCACATGACAACCCCGAAGGGCCCGACCCAATCACCGCCACCCGCTTGCCTGTCGCAGGCCCCGCTTCAAATAATTCAACGCCCTTCGCGCTGGCAGCGTCACATGCAAACCGTTGCAACCGGCCAATCTGCACCGGCGATTTGAGCAGCGTATTGTCCACGCACGCACCCTCGCACAGCACCTCCGTCGGACACGCCCGAGCGCAACTGCCACCGAGGATGTTGTCTTCGAGAATCGTATGAGCCGCACCGATCGGATTGCGGTGCATGATCTGCCGGATGAATTTCGGAATGTCGATATGCGTCGGGCAGGCCCGGGTACACGGTGCATCGAAGCAGAACAAACACTTCGCCGACTCCATCAGCGCCTCATCATGGCCAAGCGGTGGCGGCATGTCGGCAAAATTCTGCTTGAGCGTTTCAGCACTTAGTTTGTCACCCGCACGGGCCATGTTAGTTCCTCAAGGGTCGAATGGCGATAAATTCGATTGCGTAGGGTGGGCCGTGCCCACCACTCCGTAAAACGTTCAAAAGACGGTGGGCACGGCCCACCCTACAACTTCCCGGCGCTTTTGCGGGACATCCACTTGCCCCAGCCGTTCTTGCCGCAGAACTTGTAGTCGTCCACGATCATCTTGCCTCGGCTGAACGTGTTGCGCGCAAAGCCAGCCAGCGACCAGCCCTGGAACGGACTCCAATCGGTATTGGTTTCCATGTTCGCGTGATCGACCTTGATGCGTTTTTTCGGATCGAAGATGGCAATGTCGGCATCGCTGCCCGGTGCGATCACGCCCTTCTTCGGATAGAGGCCCATGACCTTCGCCGGATTGGTGCAGCACTTCTCGACGAACTGCTTCATCGTCAGGCGCTTCTTCAACACACCGTGCGTGTACACAATCGGCAACAGCGTTTCCAGCCCGGGCATGCCCATCGGGATTTTCGTCCAGTCGCCGTTCCACATGGCCTTCTGCTCACGCGTGAACGAACACGTGTCGGTCGAAACCACGCACACGTCGTCTTGTTTCAAGCCCTGCCACAAACGCTTTTGGTCGGCTTTCTTTTTGATCTGCGGGCAGCATGCATACAGATGCCCATCTTTTTCGGCGAACAACGAATCGTCGAGGACCAGGTACTGCGCGCACGTCTCGGCGTGAACGGGAATCTTTTTCTTGCGGGCTTCGTGGATGATGTCGGTTCCTTCGCCCGTTGACATGTGGACGATGTACAGCGTGCCACCGGTGACCTCTGCCCACTTCACCGCACGCTGAATCGCTTCGGCTTCGATGTAGTTGGGGCGGGTGATGCCATGCAGCTGCGCACCGTATTTCTTCATCAACGCCTTGGTGTGATGTCGTTCGATCAACTCATCCAGCACACGACTCGACTCCGCGTGAATTAAGAGCATCGCGCCGAGTTTCTTGCAATTTTCGAGGGCACCGAAGATCGCACGATCGTCGGATTGCCAACCCTCCGACTCGTAGATCATAAATTCCTTAAACGTCGGGCAACCCTTCTTGACCATCTTGGCCATCTCGGGTCCGTGGCGGTCCCAGTTGGTGATCGCCATGTGGAAGCAATAATCGATGCAGGTTATCGGGTCGGCTTTCTTGCGCCAGGCGTCGTATGCCGTTGACATTGATTCCTTGCCATACGGAATCGCAAAGTCGATCACGCTCGTCACCCCACCGCGGGCTGCCGCCTTGGTCCCCGAGTCGAAATCGTCGCTCGACACCGTTCCGCAAAACGGAAGCTCCAGATGCACATGCACATCCAGTCCGCCGGGGATGACATACTGCCCTTTCGCATCGACGATTTTCGCTGTGCTACGTCCGCCCTTGGTCGAGCTGCCATTGCCCACCAACTCCTTGCGAACGGCTGCGATCTTTTGACCCTTGATGCCAACGTCTACTTTCTTCGGGCCGGTCGCGGTGTATACCGTACCGCCCGTGATGATCGTGTCGTAACCCATATTGCAAATCTCGCTTGATAGAGATGCCCAAGAAAATGCGCCGCAATCTGTATGTTGCGCGCTAAGGGATCACTCGGTCAAGTAAAGAATGGTTTCAAGGCCTTGAAATGGGAAGAACCAAACCGCCCCCCCCACATTTCAAGGGAGGGGACTGACCTCAAGCGACATGCGCGGATCGACGGAGCCCGCTGGGGTACGGACACAAAAAAACACTGGCAAACAAACTGCCAGTGTCTTGATTTTTTTGAATCGGTCGCCAACTTGGCTGCGTCGATCTGTCGTTAGCGGGTGTAGTATTCGATGATCGAACCAAATTCGACCTCGAATGGCAGTCGCACGTCTTCGGGAACGGGCAGACGGACAATGCGGCCTTCCAACTTGCCCTCTTCAACACCGAGCCACTCGGGAGGCAATGGACCTTCGCAGGTTTCGGCGCACTCTTTAACGAATTTCTGACTGCGGTCGCGAACGGTGATGACGTCGCCAACCTTCACATGCTGCGAGGGGCGATCTGCCTTGCGTCCGTTGATCAAGAAGTGCCCGTGAGCGACGGCTTGCCGCGCCTGCCAAATGGTGCGCGCCCAACCGAGACGACGGACCGTGTTGTCCAAACGGGTTTCGAGCAACTGCTGAATCGCGGTCAACGTACCACGTTTTGACGACGTTGCTTTGGCCATGTACTTGCGGAACTGACCGTCGCGAATGTTATAGTAAAAGGCGATTTTCTGCTTCTCGATGAGCTGTGTGCCGTAAAGACTCGGGCGGCCACGACGAAAGCCGTGCATCCCGGGACGATTGGCTTTGTTGGGGTTAAGGTGCTTTGCCGTCTCACAAATCGGCACGCCAACACGGCGCGTCAACCGCACCTTTGGTCCTGTATAATTACCCATATCGAGAAACGTCCTTCCAAATCGAGTCAGTCAGGCCATACGGGGGCGGACCCCTCATCACACGCGCACACCCCTCGGCCTTGAGAGGTGGAATCGGGTATCATACAGACCTCGAAAAAAGGGTCAACCGCTCTGGCCCCTTGCAAAGGTACACAGTCGAATTCATCCGAATACCGCTTATTTTTCGACGAAAAGGCTTTCCGGGGCGTCGGCGGTGGCGGCTTCGATGAGCCATTTTTCAAGCTGTTTGACGTCTTTGCACCCACGGATTTTTTCGGAGGTCGCCGAATCGACGCTGACCCCGCGCCCTTGCAGCAGGGTAATGACACCTTCGGCGATGCTGGTTCGCTTCATCTCGTCGGCTTGCTCGTGGGCGGCTTTGGCTTCTTCTTCGGCTTTGAGCTTCTTCATCACCAGATGACCACCGGTGGCTTTCGCAACGCGCTCGTACCACGAATCGGGATAACCCGGATGGGTCACTTTGCCGTGCTCGTCCTTCACGTTGCCGTCGAGATATTTAAAGAGCAATTCTTCGCCCAGCTTGCGCCAACGTTTCACCGTCGCGTCGCCGGCATTGCACGAATAATCTGTCAGGTAATCGACGGCCAACCGTGGCGACTTCTCGTAAAGCGCCTTCGCCGCAGAATCGATCGCCGGCTGATCGGCAAGGAATTGCCCTTCCAACTCGCGCTGCACCAGCTGCACATCCTGAATCATGTCGCGATAGCGCAGGTACGAATAATTCGAAACATGGTTAAACACCCAGAACGCGGATTCCCAGGTGAATTCCTGAAACGATCCGGTCCCTACGGCAAACGAATGGGGTACGCGGCTTATCCCGCAATACATCGGCACATAAACCGTGCTGTAAGTGTCATCGACGCCGAACCAGAGAATCCCCCCGATCGGATCGGGCAGCCACGACCGCGACTGCGACACGAAAGAGAAACCGGTCTGCTGCGTAGACGTAGCCCGCTCGTTGAAGAACTCCTCGCCTTCATGCTCCCAAGTCAGCGGCCGCCAACGGTATGGCAATTCGTACGGGCCTGCACCGATGTCCTGGGTCATGTCCAGTTCGGTGCCTTCGAAGTGATCGCGCATGAATTCCATCACATCGTGCACGCTAAGTTTACGGTCCGGCTTGATCCAAAGCGGGATCGGTTCCGCCCCTTCGACACCAGTTACCCAATCTGCAGAAATCTTGTTGGATGGCGCTGCCCGCCGATACATGCACCAAACACGCGCATCGCAAAACCGCACCGCACCATAGTCTGCCGGCGCGTAGGCATCGGCGAAAGAAAAGTCAGCGTCGGAACCTTCAAAGAAGCCCTGATCGCGGGCGAACGAAATCACGTCCGGGGCATACAGAGTGTCCGAGTCGTTAAGTGGGAACTGTCTAATACGCGCTGCATTCGCATGGCCGGAAATATAACCATCGGGAATCTTCCGCGCCACCCAAACCGCACCGCGCTTGCTGCTGTCGTCTTTGCTTGGCCCCTTGCCAATGATTTCAAAAAGCCAAACTTCGTTCGGATCGGAAATCGACATCGACTCGCCGGAACTGTAATAACCGTACTCGGCAACGAGTTCAGACATCACCTTGATGGCTTCGCGAGCGGTCTTGGCCCGTTGCAAAGTGATGTAGATGAGGCTGCCGTAATCGACGATACCATTGGGGTCAACGAGTTCGTGACGTCCGCCCCACGTTGTTTCACCGATCGCCAGTTGATGTTCGTTCATGTTGCCGACGACGGTGTATGTTTCGGGAACCTGTTTGATCTCGCCGAGGTATTTGCCGGTATCCCATTCGTACACCTTGAGCATTTCCCCAGGCATGTGGCGGGCAGCAGGTGTGTGATAGAGTTCGCCATAGAGCACATGGGCGTCGGCTGCGTAGGTGACCATGGTCGAGCCGTCCACCGACGCACCCTTCGTGATCAGGAAATTCGTGCAAGCCATGACGGGGACTGCCGCACCGACGATCAACAAGCCAGCCAACATCACCGACAGCATATTCCTAAAACCAACTCTCATTTGCCTTCTCCATTTGTGCGATTGACAACCCGGCGAACGTTATTGGGGATGAAGTCTATTGGAGTACTGTAGCCGATCGGGGAAACCGGGTGCAAACCTATACACCGATATCCTCATTCCACAGTGTGGGGTGGGCTTCGATGAAGTCGCGCATCAACTGAATGCAGCGCTCGTCGTTGGCGATGACCAACTCGACACCGCGCGACCGGACGTAGTCTTCCGGTCCTTTGAAGGTGACGTTCTCACCGATGATAACTTTGGGAATCTTGTAGAGCAGCGCGGTTCCGCTGCACATGTCGCAAGGTGAAAGAGTCGAGTAGAGGACCGAGCGTCCGTAGTCAGCAGCGGTCAGCCGGCCTGCGTTTTCCAGGCAGTCCATCTCGGCGTGGAGAATGGCACTGCCCTTTTGCACGCGTCGATTGTGGCCGCGACCGACAATCTTCCCGTCGATCACAAGAACCGAACCGATCGGAATTCCGCCTTCAGAAAGACCGGCTTGCGCTTCCTCTAGCGCTGCATCCATAAACGCATCCATGATCTGCCCTCGCATTCGGTGTCGAAATTGAATGACGACAGCATACCACAGATTCAATGGCAATCGAACAGAGCAGTGGTACGATGATCGGTACGCGATTGATTGCGCGTCCTAATCTTCGTAGTTGCTGTTGGCATTTGATTCGCCGCTTCGGGCGATGCCATCGTCGCTGCGGTCGTTGCGCCAACCATCGTTGCGTTCGCTGCTCCATTTGGAGCTTTGCTCGTAACGCGGACGCTCTGACGGTTGATCGTATCTCGGTTGATCGTATCCCGGCTGAACGTTCCCAGACCGTTCGTACCCGTCCTGATCGTAGGATCGCTGTTCGTAAGGCTGCTGATCGTAAGATTCCCGTTGGTTCGATTGGCGGTCGTAGGATGGCCGATCACCTGCATTTCGCGCCGCTCGTCGTTCGCTTCCCGGTTCGCGCGTATACAAGTATGGGTCGTCGCCCGAGTCGCTGTCGTTGGTCAATTCATAGATGCGCTTGCTGGCAAACGCCGTGTTCGACTTGTTGCCCGACTCGTCCTGCAATACCTGTTGATACAACTCCAGCGCCCGCGCGCGATCGTGCAAACGGTAATCACTCACGACCGCCGACTGAAACAACACCGGATGCGGTGTATTCGGATCCCATTCGCGTGCTCGGCTGTACCACTGAAGCGCCAACCGATCCTGATTCTGATAGTACTCCTTCAAAATCTCGCCACATTGAAACGCGGCATCGTCGATCTTGTCGCTGTCAGGATAGCGCGTGATCATTTGCGTAAACGTTTCCAACGCTTCGTGCATGTAGTCCTTGCGATAGACCACGGGCAAATTGTGCCCACCGCGACGCATGAGCATCACGCCGTCGTCGTACATGCGGTCGGCTTCTGCGATAGATCGGGACGGTCGCAAATCTTCTGCTGGCACTTCTGCCGACAGGATGTAGCGAAACGGTTTGACGTGGGCGAGTTCGTCCAACTCAGTCTCAGCCCACTGCATCTTGTTGATATATCCGCGATTCTCATAGAAATCGCGCAGGGCATCCAGCGATCTTTTGTAAACCGCACGGTTGGCCAGCACCTGCTCGACCATGTCAACCTCGTTGCCATCGATGATCACGATGTCGGGAATCTCGACGCCCTCGGGACGATCGAAACTCGTCAGCGGTGCGTCGCGATGTTGGCGGTCGGCGAAGAGTCCATCGAGATTGCAACCGCTCGACGCGACGAGAGTTACGGACAGGAGCAATACGCATTGCGTGAAACGAGACATGGGCCACTCCTTGGCGCTGAAAACCATTGGCGCTGAAGACCATTAATGTCGCAGGGGTTGCCTGACGACTCGGTTTTAAGATTGAAATCCTTTCCAATCTTTCCCCATTTAACATCCGACCGGTGGTTCGGTCAAGAAAAACCGCCTTGAATATCGGCTACCACTGGGCTTCATCAAAAGCCCCGAATTTGGAAACGGCTTTGGTTGGCCTCGATTTGATGATGGCACCGGCGAGGACAATGTCGGATTTGGTTGTGATTTTCAGATTCGTCCGATCGGATTCGACGATTGCCACCGGAATGCCAAGGTGCTCAGCCAATGCGGCATCATCGGTGATTGCGGAAAGGTCTTCGGGTTTTTCCGCGAAGGCTCTTGCCAAGATGTCGCGACGAAAGACCTGCGGTGTCTGGGCTTCGTAAAGGTTTTCGCGGGAAACGGTTTCTTCGATGACCTTCTCAGTCGTGGCTCGTTTGATCGTTCCCACGAGTGGCGATGCCAGAATAGCCGCACCGCTTTTCGCGGCTTCTGCGAACACGGCATCGATCATCTCGTCGCTCACGCACGGGCGAGCCGCGTCGTGAATCGCCACCAATTCGGCGTCTTCGGGCACTGCTTTGAAACCGGCTTCTACCGATTCGACCCGTTCGGCTCCACCTTCGACCAAAGTCACGCCCATGAACCCAAGATTCGGGCCGAATTTCTGTTTGATCTCTTCGACATCGTCAGCCGCCACGACCAGAATCGTCTTGCACACGTCTTCGCGATTGATGAATTTTTCCAACGTACGCAGAAACACCGGACGACCTTCCAGCTTGGCCAACGTCTTTCGCTCGTCGCTGCCGAAACGTTCACTCTTGCCCGCCGCCGCAACAATGACCGCTACTTTTGACATGGTTCCAACACTCCCTTCGCAAACGCTATCGATCAAAGCGCTGCGCGCCCCGCCGGACATTATGTTCGCGTTTCCCGTTTGGGTGGTTCCTTCTTGGCTGGCGCGGGCGCACTTGGTTGGCCCGATTCGACGCGGCCGAAGATCATGCGTCCCGCCGACGTCTGCAGCGCACTGGTCACCGCGATGTCCACCATTTTACCGATGGCGTCGCGCCCACCTTCGACCACCACCATCGTGCCATCTTCGAGGTATCCGACGCCTTGTCCGGCTTCCTCGCCCGGACGGATGACCTTGATCTTCATCTGTTCGCCCGGCAGGAATACCGGTTTGAGGGCGTTGGCCAGGTCGTTGATGTTGATGACGGTGATGCCGCGAAGCTGGGCGACCTTATTGAGATTGTAGTCGTTGGTCGCGATCCGCGCGCCGATATCGACAGCCAACTCTACGAGCATTTCGTCGACCGTGCGTTTGATGTCTTTGCGGGCCATCTCGACGTCCATGATGCGGATGTCGATATCCTCAGCCGTCTGCATCTGGCTAAGGATGTCCAAACCTCGCCGACCCCTGTTGCGTTTCAACCGATCGGAACTGTCGGAAATAAGCTGCAATTCCTGCAGAATGAATCGCGGGACGATCAGCTCCGATTCGATCAAATGGGTCGCGCATATGTCCGCGATCCTCCCGTCGATGATCACCGATGAATCGAGCAACATCGGGCGATTGCCCTTGACCTCTTTCGCGAATTCGACGTACGGAATCACAAAGCGCACATCATCCTTCGTCTGATAAATGAAACTCACCGCCAAATAACAGCACACGACACCCACAACGATTTTGAGCGTGCTGATAAATGGATGGTCACGATACCCGACGAGTTGCTTACCAAGCACTTTTCCTTTCACGAGCATCAACTCGCCGGTTTCGTCATTTCTCTGAAGCTGGTCTTTATCGACCCAGGCATCTGCATGAACTTCCTGTCGAAGTTCCGGCCACAAAGACTGAACGCCCAGGTCGATGATCATCGACAACCCGTACGAAATAACCATCCCCACGATCACGCCAAAGAACAAACCGGATATCGCCAGAAGCGATTTCTGCGAGATGAACATATCGACGGCGATGATAAAAAGCCCGAGGACCACCACCGCAATCAGGACCAATTCCTTGTTAAGCTGCAAAATGCGCAGCGGGCTGGTCTGGTCGTCGTCTACAGCGATAAAACTCCACGCGACCGTCACAACGATGAAGATGAACAACGCTCTTAAGACGTGCAGGAACAATTCAGCGACTCCGCAGGTGGGACATTTGCGATTTCAAGATCAGACATGCTGCGCGGTGCATTTAGCACCCAGCATACTATATTGCCTAAGCCCCGTCACGGGCAATGGTTACGCTGTCAATCGCAATGGATTTTGTGTCGTCGCGCGGCGATTTGCCCTCACCTCATGGTACGCTAAGATCATCGCCCGCTTGACGGCGGCCAACGTTTGAATGTCAATCGATGCGAGTTGTCCCACTTTTTTAGGTTCTCACCATGAAGAAGATTCTGGTCCTCGGCGCCGGTCAAAGTTCGCCGTTTCTTATTTCGTATCTGCTGGAGCACGCCGAGGCCAACGGTTGGTTCGTCACCGTGGCCGATCGCGATGTGAACTTTGCTGCGAAGCGCGTCGCCGGTCACCCGCGCGGTGATGCCATCGCGCTGGACGCCAAAGACATGGCCATGCTCACCGCGCAAATCAAAAAGTCCGATGTCGTCGTCAACATGCTTGCCCCTTCGTTTCAGCACCTCGTCGCCTGGGAATGCGTCCAACATCACACGCACATGATCTCTGCGTCATATCGCGATCAACGCGTCCGCGACTTGCACACCGACGCCCAGCGAGCCGACGTGCTGATCCTTTGCGAATGCGGACTCGATCCCGGCATCGACCATATGTCGTCGATGTCACTGATCAGCGACGTGCGCGAGCGCGGTGGCATCGTCGAAGCGTTCCTGTCGTATGGCAGCGGTATTCCCGCGCCGGATTCGCTGTCCAACCCGATGAAGTACGCTATCACCTGGAACCCGCGCAACGTCGTGATGGCCGCCGAGCACGGTGCCCAATATCTCAAGTCCGGCCAAATCAAGATCGTCCCACATTGGCAGGTCTTTCGCCGCAGTTGGGTGGTCGAAGTCGAAGGCCTTGGCACGATGGAAGCCTACCCCAATCGCGACTCGCTTTCGTACAAGCGAATTTACGGACTCGACAATGCGGAAACGATGATTCGCGGCACGCTGCGCTATCCCGGTTGGAGCGAAACGTGGCTGCAGATCGTGCGATTAGGGCTGCCGAACGAGGAGCTGCGCATCCCCGACCTCGCCAAACGCACATACGCCGAAGTGCTGGAAATGTTCATCCCGATAAGCACGTCGGGCGACAACCTGCCCCAGCGCGTCGCCAACCACCTGCAGATCAGCCCGACAGGCAACATCATGGAAAAGCTCAAGTGGCTGGGATTGTTTTCGGAAGAGCCAACCGGCATCGATGGCGAAACGTCAGCCGAAGTGCTAAGCCATCTGCTGCAAAAGAAACTCGCCCTGGGCGAAACCGAACGTGACATGGTCGTACTCGTCCACGAACTCGAAGTGCGCTACCCCGAAGACAACAACCGCCGCGAGAAAGTCGTTTCAACGCTAATCGAATACGGCGAACCTAACCGCTTCACCGCAATGTCAAAAACAGTAGGCCTACCAGCCGCCATCGCCGCCAAACTGCTGCTGACCGACGACCTACCAATAACCGGCTCACACATCCCAACGCACGCAGCGATCTATTCAGCTATACTTAGAGAACTGGCGGCTGCTGGGTTGGAATTTAAGAAGAGCGTTTCGGCGGTCTGATCACACAATCGGGGCACAATATGATTTCTCTGGCTCATCAAACAGAGATCGCGAACGTCTTTGATCTTAAGGCCCAATTGACTTATGAACCGCTTCCAATGCGACGAATTGACACACCAATGATTCAAGAAGCAAGACCACCAGTCACTTTCGCTCCATGACTTTCCCTACGGCTATTCCCCATGCTTCCATCGAAAGCAGAACTGGCTCAAGCGATTCGCCAATAGGCGTTAGCGAATACTCCACCTTTGGCGGTATTTCACCAAAATCATTTCGGTCGATGACGCCGTCAGCCTCAAGCTCTCGCAGTTGCCGCGAAAGTGTCCTTGCAGAAATGGTGCCAAGGGATCTGGTCAGTTCCCCGAAACGCATCTTGTTTGGGAGCAAAAAGTGAATGATGAGCACTTTCCATCGACCACCAATTATCTTCAACGTGGTCTCGACCGGACAACTTGCAGCTTGCTTTTCAATTTTCTTTGACATTGGGGCAGTATCCTTCCTGTAACTACTAACACTCTTGCCCATACTTGCAATATCGCCACAAGAAGCATAGAAATCAAGGCGTTAAATGATAGGTGACGTTGCGGACCTCTGAGACGCACGTCACATCCTCTTTTTGAACCACATCACTGTCGCAAAGGAGAATTTGAAATGGGCGCCACCAACGGAATGATTGACCCCGATGATGTTGTCATGTTGCTCATTGACCATCAGAGCGGGCTGTTCAATACGGTGCAGGATATTCCTGTTCCGGACCTGCGAAACAATGCTATCGCGCTCGCCAAAACCGCAACACTTCTGAACATACCGGTGTTGACGACTGCGTCGGTGCCGGACGGCCCGAACGGACCGTTGATTCCAGAAATTCACGAGTGCGCTCCTCATGCCGAGTTCATACCACGCACCGGACAAATCAACGCGTGGGACAATCCACCGTTTGTCAAAGCGATTGAGAAGACAGGGCGCAAGACGATGGTCATTGCCGGAACGCTGACGAGCGTCTGCCTTGCGTTCCCGGCAATCAGCGCAGTCGAGGCGGGCTACAAGGCGTATGCGGTGGTCGATGCTTCGGGCAACTGGAGTAAGATGGCGACTGATTTGACGATTGCACGCATCACGCAGGCGGGGGCGATTCCGATGGATACCTTCGCGATGGTTGCGGAATTGATGCGGACCTGGAACCGGCCAGAGGGTTCGAAGTTCGGCGCAATCATCGCAGAACACATTGTGCCTACTTACAAGTGTTTGATGGAGAGCTACGCGAAGGCCCAAGCCGTTGTAAAAGATGGCCCCGAAACCATGATGGACAAGTTTCAATGAAATTGTAGAAGGTCGATGCATGAAGAAAATCAAGCAAATTGTCCGTGACGTACCTCAACATTGGGTTGGTGATGGCTTCCCTGTGCGGAGTCTCTTTTCCTACGGAACCGGCAATGAATTCGACCCGTTCCTGCTGCTAGACTACGCAGGCCCGCACGAGTTTGCGCCAGACGAAGCCAAGCGGGGCGTGGGAGAACATCCGCATCGGGGATTCGAAACGGTGACGATTTTGTATCAAGGAGAACTTGAGCACCGTGACTCCAGCGGCAGCCATGGGACGATTGGTCCGGGCGATGTCCAATGGATGACCGCCGCGTCCGGCATTGTCCATGAGGAATTCCACAGCAGGCAGTTTGCCAGGGATGGCGGCACTTTAGAAATGGTGCAACTGTGGGTCAACCTGCCTGCTGAGGCGAAAAAGTCGCCGCCAAAATATCAGGACTTACGCGACGAGCAGTTTCCCCGTGTGAATATTCCCGACAACGGTGGAATGGTACGGGTCATTGCCGGAGAGCATTTGAATTCTCACGGTCCAGCCAACACGTTTACTCCAATCAATGTGTGGGACGTTCAACTCAATGCGGGTGGCTCGTTCGATTCTGATGTTCCCGAAAGCCATACAACTCTGGTGATTGTTCAAGATGGACAGGTTTCCGTAAACGAAGAACCCGCCAAAGCCGTCGAATTGGTACTGTTTGAGCGACAGGATGGAGCCATCCAATTGCAAGCGGAAACGGCGTCTCGAATTCTCGTATTGACCGGCGAGCCGTTGAATGAACCCGTTTACGGTCAAGGTCCGTTCGTCATGAACTCACGAGAGGAGATTCAGCAAGCAATAGCCGACTACCAAGCAGGAAAAATGGGAACGCTGACCTAGAGGCGAGGTTGCTCATTATTCAATCAAGTGCCAAGCCTACCAGCCGCCATCGCCGCCAAGCTGCTACTAACCGACGACCTACCAATAACCGGCTTACACATCCCAACCCACGCAGCAATCTATTCAGCAATCCTGCGAGAACTCGCGGCGGCTGGGTTAGAGTTTAAGAAGAGCGTTTCGACCCAATAATCCAGTCGGATATGATTAACCGCAAGCCCATTCGAAAGCGAAAACACCCGGATGAATCCGGCAGTATGTGATATGTCCGGTACCAAGGTCTCCGAACATGAACGGAATGTTGTCTTTTGAATCGACTTGGAATAGAAATTCCATTCGTTGCTGACAATGCGGACACTCGGGCCACTCAGACGCCTGAACCCAGTGCGGCCAACCACCGAGTTTGTCGCGCATGTGACAAGCACCAATCGAGTCTGCAAAGTCGATTTGCTTTCCCGTCTGATCTCGCAACGTTACGGAGCTAAATCGCAACTGAGGCTCATCACATTCGACTTGAATCGTGTCGGTCGAGTACTTCTTGAATGAGTATCGCAGCCCATAAAGTTCGTAGTCCTGGCTGTCGGGATGATCTGCAATCGGATCCCATCCAATGATTCGCTTGGTCGGAAACGGGTCGTGTTGCAAGCTCAAAGGTTCACTTTGAGATTGAGAATCGAACTGGGAAACTCGAATAAGGTGTCCCGAATTAAATGGCTCCCATTCATCGCGTTCGCAATCACTCATTGTGCAGTAAAACATTTGCAGAAGCCCGTCGCCGAGATAGTCTTTGAATCCCTCGGGCAGCATTGCGAGATTAAGTTGAAGAAAATGATGCATCTCTCTTTCGCACGCACCACACTTCGGCCAAGATTCACCGCTCGGTAACCAAGGAATTCCACCAAACTGCGACTCAGATGATGCGCAATCACCCCCATTGCGGACAACAGGCCTCCAACAATTCCGTCGATGCTTTTCTATCCAAGGCTCTAGCGAATCAAGAAGATTCTCAATCTCTTGAGGATTTGGCTCTGCATTCTCGCGCCCGCCGAATATCATTCTGAGAATTCGCGAAAACATTTAAGCCATTCCAGATTTGAGATTGAATCTCCGTAGTTCGCGTTCTCCTCTGCAATCTACGTTTGAATGGGCTGCAGAGATTGGAACGACAATGCCGCTTACGACTTCGCCGACAGATAGCGCACCATGTCGATCTTGCTGATGATGCCTACGATCTGATCTTCTTCTATGACCACGGCGACGTTGTCGGTGTCTAGGATGCCTTGCACTTTGGACAGCGAGTCGTGCATCTTGACTCGGCCTTCCATCGGGGCAGCTGATTTTGAGATGGGGTCTTTCGGGCGACATTTTCCCGACACGAGTCCGTGCAGCAAATCTTTCTCGTGGATCATATGGAACTCACCGTTGCCCGCCTTGCGAACCGGCATTTGCGAGTATCCTTTTTCGATCATTCTTGCGACAACGGTTTCGATGGATTCGTCGGCTTGGGCACAAACCACCTCTTCACCTTTGAATTCCAGCAATTCGCTAACGTGCCCAATGCGTTCATCGTGATCGAGGTAGCCATTGTCCTTCATCCAGTCATCGTTGAAGCATTTGCTCAAATAGCGATTGCCCGAATCCGGCAGGATGCATACGACCAGTTTCCCTTCACCGAGCTCCTTGGCGACCTGAAGTGCACCCCAAAGCGCCGTACCTGCCGACCCACCTGCGAAGATGCCTTCCTTGCGGGCCAAATGGCGGGCGGTGATGAACGAGTCCTTATCCGTCACGTTCATCACTTCATCGATCACCGTCAGATCGAGCGTCCCGACCATAAAATCATGGCCGATCCCCTCGACGGCATACACATGATCTTTCTGTGCATCCAGCTTTTCGTGGGCGGCTTTGTAAATGCTGCCGTGCGGATCAGGACAGACGATGCGCACTTCCCTGCCTGCTTCAGCCGCTTTCTCTTTGAGGTACTTGCCCGCGCCGGAAATGGTGCCACCGGTTCCGATACCGCCGACGAGGCAATCGATTTTGCCGTCGGTCTCGTCCCAAATTTCCGGACCGGTGGTCAGGTAGTGCGCCTCGGGATTGGACATGTTGTAATACTGATCGGTGTAGAAAGAATTCGGCGTGTCGCGGGCAATGCGCTTGGCCACTTCGACATAGCTTTCGGGCGCATCGTGCGGAACGTCGGTTGGCGTGATGACGACTTCAGCCCCGACGGCTTTTAACATGTCGATCTTTTCCTGCGACATCTTGTCAGGCATGGTGCATATGCAGCGATAGCCTTTCGCCGCAGCAGCCATCGCAAGCCCCAACCCGGTGTTGCCCGAGGTGCTCTCAACAATGGTGAAGCCCTTTTTGAGCAGACCGGCTTCTTCGGCGCGGTTGATCATGTGGATGGCCATTCGATCTTTGACCGATCCGCCGGGGTTGAGAAACTCGACCTTGACAAGGAGGGTGGCCATCCCCGGTTCAACCATGCGGTTGAGCTTGACCATCGGGGTGTTGCCAACGACATCAAGAATGCTTTCGTGGATTTTCATTTAAACGACATCCTGGAGATATCGGACCGTGGTTGTTCTTCTGTTTGCACGCTGCAGATCGAGACGCGATCGAGGCTGCTTCGATTCGGATGGGCCCGACTCATCGAGATGAATACAATTCCCCATACATCGAAGTCAGCCGACGCTACAGGGAAGTATATCGGTTGGAATCTTGCAATCCAACGGACTGCGACGGACAGCATTGACGTCTTCGGTAACCCGAGATTCCACTTCAACCTTGTGAAGGTTTGCACAGACATGAGACAACCACTCTAATTGACGGAATATTTGCAAGAATAGTCGATCGATTGCCGCTTGATAGTCGATGCCACTTGGTTGTGTAGAGAGCCACTTTGTCTCGCCACAATTCGTGCGGAGCGAGTTCCCCGCACGGGCAAAACGCGCAAAGTTAGTTGCGAATGTGACGATCGCGCGATTGTGAAACGGATCGACGACGACTCCAAGCCGTTTTTTTATGGGGATTCTTGGCAGAAGTGGCCTTGAATTTGATTTACGGACCACCTATCCTTCCAATAATCCGCTGGGTTTTGGGGGTCAAATCGGCGGAGGATGCAAAAAGACAACATGAGCCTTGCTGAAAACCTACATCAAGACACCATCCGCGATCTGGGCATTGAGCCCCCAATCACCGTAGCCGGCGAAGATCGGATCTCTACTGCGATCGAAATCCTCAGACGAAAGTCCAAGGGGTGCGCTTTGGTGTGTGACCCGGTCGGTAAACTGTTGGGCATCTTCACCGAACGCGACATCCTCACGCGGGTCCTTGCGAAGGGACGCTCGCAGGATGATTCCGTCTCAGAAGTCATGACCAAGAATGCAGATTCCGTTCGCCCGACTGACGGTGTCCGTGATGTGATCCGTCGGATGAATTCCGGGGGATACCGGCACATGCCGGTGGTCGACGACAACGATCAAGTCATCGGAGTTGTTTCAGTCCGACGAATCGTGAATTACCTGATTGAACACTTTCCAATGGCCATATATAACCTGCCACAATCTCCAAAAACAGGAACCGCAACCCGGGAAGGCGCTTGATTGAAATTGCATAAAAGCATGCCGTGCCCTGAGCGACTTGCTCTTTAGATTGTGGTTCGGTCTTGAGGCAAAGGTCATGCCCAATCAACGCCAACAAAATGCAGGAGTGATGAGTCGGATGGCGACGTCAACAGCCACAAAAAACAGTGCAAAACCAGTCAAGCGGCAAGAGAACGATACCGTCACGGTTCGCTTTTGCGGCGACTCTGGCGATGGTATGCAGCTTGCCGGTACGCAGTTCACCAACAGTTCTTCGATCTTTGGGAACGACGTTGCCACGCTGCCGGATTTCCCGGCTGAAATTCGCGCCCCAGCGGGTTCGCTCCCGGGCGTCAGCGGGTTTCAGATCAACTTCAGCAAGTTCGACATTCATACGCCGGGCGATCGTGTTGACACGCTCGTGGCGATGAATCCGGCTGCCTTGAAGATGAACTACAAGGACGTGGTCGATGGCGGGATTATCCTCGTCAACGAAGACGCATTCACTAAGACGAACCTTCAAAAGGCCGGCATGGATGTCAACCCATTGGATGACGGAACGCTGCGCGACTACCGCGTTCACAAGCTTCCGATGGGCAAATTGACCACCGAAGCCGCCAGCGATTTCGGCTTGAATACCAAGGGCGTCAACCGCTGCAAGAACTTCTTCGCCCTGGGTGTGGTCTGCTGGTTGTACGAGCGACCGCTCAAACCGATTGAAGAATGGATCGGTAAAAAGATGGGCAAGACGCCCGCCGTCGCCGACGCCAATACTGCGGCCCTTCGCGCTGGATGGAACTACTGCGACACCATCGAACTTTTCCCGCAGGCGTACCGCGTCGCCAAAGCCAAGATCGCACCGGGCAAATACCGCAAGATCACCGGTAATGAAGCGACGGCGATGGGTTTGGCAACAGGTGCCCGCCGCGCCGGCAAGAAACTATTCCTGGGCAGCTACCCGATTACGCCGGCAAGCACCATTCTTGAAACACTCGCATCGATGCCGCAAATGGGCGTGAAGACATTTCAGGCCGAGGATGAAATCGCAGCGATCTGTTCGGCGATTGGTGCCGCATTTGGCGGTGCGTGCGCCGTAACCAGTACTAGCGGACCTGGCATCGCCCTCAAGGGTGAGGCGATGGGTCTTGCAGTGATGACCGAGCTGCCATTGGTCATCGTCAACGTACAACGAGGCGGACCGAGTACCGGTCTTCCGACCAAAACCGAACAATCTGACTATCTGCAAGCGATGTGGGGTCGCAACGGCGAATGCCCGATGCCCATCATAGCTGCAAGTACGCCAGCAAACTGTTTCGATATGGCCGTCGAAGCCATGCGCATCGCTGTTCAATACATGACTCCGGTGATTCTGCTGACGGACGGCTACCTCGCCAACGGCAGCGAACCGTGGCGTATTCCGCAGTCAAAGGATTTGCCGCAGTTCCCAGTCAAGCACGCGGTGAGCAACAATGGCGAAGCGTTCATGCCGTACAAGCGAGATGAACGCGGTTCTCGTCCTTGGGCGATTCCAGGTGAAAAAGGTCTTGAGCATCGCATCGGTGGCCTCGAAAAGCAGTCGGTCACCGGTAACGTGAATTACGATCCTGACAACCATCAGGCCATGGTCAACGAGCGGGCAGCCAAGGTGGCCAACGTCGCCGAATCGATCCCTGATCTAAAGGTCGAAGGCAATCCCGAAGCTGACCTGCTGATCGTCGGTTGGGGCAGCACCTATGGAGCCATCACAACTGCTGTCGAACGCGCCAACAGTGGTGGCAAGAAAGTCGCCCACGCCCATCTGCGATACCTCAACCCGATGCCGAAAAACACGGGCGAGGTCATCAAGCGCTTTAAGAAAGTGATCGTCCCCGAGATGAACATGGGGCAGTTGATCATCAAGCTGCGCAGCGATTTCCTCGTTGACGCCAAGGGCCTCAACAAAGTACAGGGTAAACCGTTCCTCGTTTCCGAAATTGAAGAAGCGATCGAATCCGCTTTGAAATAGAGTTTGAAAGAACAGAAGCCATGAAAGTAGAAATGCCGGTCGAACCGCTCAAGCCTGCCGATTTCGCCTCCGACCAGGAGGTGCGATGGTGTCCGGGTTGCGGTGACTATGCGATATTGGCCCAGGTCAAAAAGACTTTGCCCGCCCTTGGAATCGCCAGGGAAAACATCGTCTTCGTGTCGGGAATCGGTTGTTCAAGCCGCTTCCCTTATTACATGAATACCTATGGGTTCCACTCCATCCACGGCCGCGCGATGGCTGTGGCCAGCGGTTTGAAAATGGCCCGACCGGAATTGCAGGTGTGGGTGGTCACAGGCGATGGCGACGGACTCAGCATCGGTGGAAACCACCTGCTCCATGCGATCCGTCGCAACGTCGATATGACCGTGTTGCTGTTTAACAACCGCATCTACGGATTGACCAAGGGGCAGTACTCGCCAACCTCGGAAGTCGGCAAACGGACAAAGACTTCGCCCAAGGGTGCGATCGACTTTCCGCTTCACCCGATTTCGGTGGCGATCGGTGCGGAGGCCAGTTTCGTTGCCCGTACGCTCGACATCGACCTCAAGCACATGGGTTATGTCCTCGAAAGAGCCGCCGCCCACAAAGGCACGTCGTTCGTCGAGATCTATCAGAACTGCAACATCTTCAACGACGGTGCGTTCAGCTACGCGACCGACAAAAACACCAAAGAAGACACACGGCTCATCCTCGAACATGGTAAGCCGTTGATTTTCGGAAAAGATCGCAACAAGGGCATCCGCCTGAATTGCACCGATCCGGAGATCGTTGACCTGGGTGAAGGCGTCAGCGAAGACGACCTGCTGTTCCACGACGAAAAGGCGGCAGAACCGTCTTTGGCGTACTTGCTGAGTCGTATGCACCATCCAGAATTCCCGGAACCGTTTGGCGTGTACCGTGCTGTCGAACGGCCATGCTATGAATATGTTCTGGACGAATTTTGCAAGTCGTCAGATCCGCCTGCTTCGGCAGAAGATGCGGAGATAGATGCCTTGCTCAATTCCGGCGATACTTGGGTTGTCGACTAGAAACATCGCCATTCGACGGGCCGCCCAGCCGATGTCCTATATAACGGCCTTGGCTGATCGGATTGGGATCAGGGGAAAGTTCAGGCTTCAAATTGAAAGGGAGTGAATCATGCTTTGCCCTGATTGTGGAACCGAAAACTTCGCCGGTGCCGACAATTGTTCGGATTGCAATAGTGATCTGCATGCGGTCGAATCCAGCTCGCTGGACCCACTCGAAAAACGCTTGCACAACGATCATGTGATTGGTGCCGTCAAGCCCAATCCGCTCGTCGTATCACCGCTCGACTCTATCGAATCGGTTGTCTTGCAGATGTCCGAAAATGGGCACAACTGTGCAATGGTCGCCTTTGATGGTGTGCTGGTCGGCATCTTCACCGAGCGTGACGTTCTGCGAAAGCTCACTGCAGATTACGACAACTTGAAATCTGCTCCGGTTCGCGACTTCATGACACCCGCCCCTGAAGCGCTGGAAGCCGATACGCCACTGACCTTCGCCCTCAACAAGATGTCGGTTGGCGGATTCCGTCACGTTCCAGTCGTCAACGTAGAACAGCAGCCGCTGGGCGTCGTCAACGTTAAGGACCTGCTCGCCCACATCACCGCCAACGTTCCGGACCTATTTGAGGCCTGATATCCAAACAACAGGCATGCCTCTCACATTCCGCCATAGCGCAAGCATCATCGCCCTCTGTACATCCATACTGAACTGTGGCCCCAAATTGATGAGTTGATCTCAGCGGTGATTGTCTATAGCGAATTCATTCCAAGCGTAGCGTTTTTGTCGTCATCCCTGGGAAGCACGGGCATCCAGTATTCACCAAGACCGACTTTGCTTTCCCCTGGATTCCCGCTTACGCGGGAATGACGGCGTTGGCGCATCGCTGCGTTTGAACTTGAGGCGCTCTAGCCGGTCGATGAGGCATGTGCGCTTTTTTGGGCGGACTCGAGGGTGTCGGCTTTGGCTTGACGGACAACGTCGAATTCGTCTGCGACCTCGAGAAACGCCACAACAATCCTGGGATCGAAGTGCTTACCCGAATCCTCCTTAATCAGCTCGACAGCTTTGGTGTGAGGAATCGGTTTCTTATAACACCGCTGGCTTGTGATGGCGTCGTATGCGTCCACCAGGGCGATGATACGGGCGGACAGAGGGATGTCATCTCCCATGATACCGCGTGGGTATCCGTTGCCGTCGTAGCGTTCATGGTGACAGTACGCAATATCTGCACATAGCGCGAGTAGCGGAACTGGGCCTGCTTCCTCGATAGCGAGGGCCAGTGTGTGCCGGCCGATCGTCGTATGAGTCTTCATGATCTGGAATTCTTCGTCGGTCAGCGCCCCGGGTTTGTTGAGGATGTCGTCGGAGATTCCCACCTTGCCCACATCGTGAAGCGGAGCAGCTTGGTATAGGTCTTCGACGAACCGGCAGGAAATGACGCTTGAAAAGTCAGGACAGTGTGCCAACTGCTTGGCAAGTATCCGCGTGTATTCTTTGACGCGTTCGAGGTGCAGTCCGGTTTCTTCGTCACGGTACTCGCTAAGCCGCCCCACAGTTGAAAGCAGTGCGTTGAGCGATCGTCTGAGATTGGACCGCTGCTCTGCGTTGTGCAGGGCGATGGCGGCTGAATCTGCGATGGAACAGATGCAATCAATTTCATCGGCGGTGAACGGCTCACCGTTGGACTTCTCGGTCACGTTAAGAACGCCAAGTCGCTTGGACCCGCTCACCATGTACGTCGATACGAGCGGCGTGCTCAAGAAGCTGTCCGTCAGGTAGCTGTTGGGGATCTTGCCCGGTTTGTCATGGGTTTGGGCGACCATCGTGGTTCCGGTAGAGAAGACTTTGCCTGCGATACCGGCATCCGACTGCACACACATGCGCTCGGCGATTTCCGGGGAGACGCCCAGTGCCCGTTTGCAAACCAACTGGTTGGAAATGGCGTCCAGCACCATGATCGATATGCGCTTGCACCCACAGGCATTTTGAACCGCTTCAACGACAAGATCGTAGATTCGATCGGAGTCTTGCGCCTTGTTGAGATCACGGACAAACGCGTACAGCAATTCTAATCGGTTGGAGGCTTGCCGGACTTCGACTTCCAGTTGATTGTTCAGCTCGCCAATTTCGAGTTGGGCGCTTCGCAGTTTGAGCATTGAGCGAACGCGGGCTGTCAGCTCGACAACGTCGAACGGTTTGACCACATAATCCTGGGCACCAGCATCCAATCCCAAAACAACGTCGTCTCGTCCACCGCGCGCGGTGATCAGAATAACGGGAATGTCTTTGGTGTCGTGATGTTCTCGTAGCGATCGGGTCACGCTCAGACCGTCCAGTCCGGGCAACTGAATATCGAGCACGATGACATCGGGAAGCTCACGCTGGGCGATTTCAAGTCCTTCTTCCCCGTCGTGGGTTACCGTTGCTTCAAATCCTGAGTTGATCATGTGGGCGCGTAGGATCATCGCAAGGCTACGATCGTCTTCAACGATCAGGACATGGCCCGATCGGTCAGTGTTTTGCTGAACTCGGTAACGCAAACTCATGATCCAAATGCCAACTTCATTCGGCGGAAGCGCGATTTGCAGAAAAGGGATCTCTATTTGGGGCTAGATTATGAGCGACAACCAATCCAACCCATATTGATCATCGGAGGCTTGACAAGGTGTCATAAAGAAGTGCGCCAATTGAGCTCTGCCGCGAATCCATCTGTTCTGTTTTCAGGGTCGAAACAGTTTGTCGTGCAGCAACGGCTGTGATTATGGGACGAGAATATGCGATGAGCCGACGTTCAATCTGAGTTGAATTCGAACGGCTGTGTGTAAATGCGGAGCGTCTTCCGATCCTCGTGAGTGTACCGCGCAGGAAAAAACCCCACCCGCATCGTGAAATGCGGCTGGGGTTAAGTATTCGGTTTGTCGTGCTATTCGAGAAACGCCCAGAATGGGCAGAGTCTAATCGTCGTTGGCGTTGTCAACGACCTTAAATTGGCCATCCCCTCCGTCACGTGGTGTATGACCGTCAATGTCCGCAGAACGAACCTTATTGGTTTTCAGGAAGGCACCCGGAAGGGTATCAACCTGCCAATCGAGACCACGCAATAGAACAGTGCGGCTGGTTGACGCAATGGTCCCTGCGCCATACTGAACATTTCCGTGCCCTTTGATTTTGACTTTTCGGGATGATCCGTCGCAGAAACCAACATTGAATCGAAACGGGGTCTTATGCCATCCATTGGCAGTAAAGCCGCCATAGGTATAAGGCCACCATCCATCAGTTTGGTCCAATTCATCGTTATCTGCATAGAACGCATAGCGAGCGGCGTTCTCCATATAGAGAATTGTGTTCCCTGGATTAGGAACGCGTGATAATGATCGTTGGTACGGAGAATTCGAATCGACTGGTTGCCCAGCGCCGGCTGTACTCACCAGATAAATATTAGCGTTGTAAGCCGTTCCAAAATAGTCATAAGACGTGACACTTGGTCTCTTGGCCCAGCCCTTCATGTGCATGCCTGGAAAGCCCTTGTCTGACGGACAACTGTAGACGGGAAGATCTTCCTTCGTATCTGGAGCCCAAGTACCAAATGGACCCGTGGGATTGTAAAAGGTCGCCTTAGGAAAAAGCACAAAGTTGAGAGGCCGATGAGTTGATCCCTGGAAATGTGGTTGAGTCCCTGCAAAATAGCTCTGAGAAACAACACCAGTCGCGCCGGTTCCACTCTTTCCGCCATATCCATATGGGGACCGATATGATTCGGAGTATTCAATGTCTCCTTTGCTCATTGGAATAGCCCATTCGCGACGATCGTCAGCTGCATAAGTCAAACTGGATTGAACAATGCTTCGAACATTGACGGCGCATTTGACCTGCTTTGCATTGTCGCGCGCGCCTTGCAGCGACGGAAGCAGGATTGAAATCAGAAGCGCAATGATCGACACGACCACGAGCAACTCTACCAATGTAAACCCACGATTGACGCGCGTTGTTAATCTCACCATAGGAATAAATCTCCAAGACCATGACGCCCTACCGGGTTCATGGCGATTCTATAAATCGGGATGATCGTCAGTTTCTGTTTGATCTCGTAGGAGGTTAACGCTGAGATCGCTGCAACCGGCCGACGACTTTAACGCTTGAAGTCGTCGCCAACTGCCACACACACAATGAACCACACACCTATACATTCTCGAAAAAACGGACGCTCAAGTCAATATCTTTCATGCCATGCGTTCGATTCAGCAGTTTCTGGTCTAAAAACCTTGGCCATTGGAATTCAACCACCTGCCGAATTATTTCCACCTGCCGAATTATTTCAAAAATGTATCCGCGCGGACCGTTTTCCGGAATTCTGGCTCGTCATGGGCCATTGGGCGCGCCCAACTCAGCCGCGAATGCCGCGTAATCGGCAAGATCGATGATGCTCCCGGCTGTTAAATTCCCCGCTTCGCACGCTGCCAGCGGTTCCGTTCCGAAGCACATCTGAAATTTCCAAAAGTCCACAAGGTCAACATCGCCATCCAAATCAAAGTCGCCATTGCCAAACGTCACGCATTGATCGTCCGATTCGCGACACCATTCGCCCACCGCGCAAGGCCCGCCTGACGACTTGCACAAACCAAACACGTCACATGCTTCAACTCCGGTACAGAATTGCCCATCGTCGCAAACTGCATCGGCTGTGCATTCGCACGGATCGCACGGCCCGCCGCAATCGATCCGCGCTTCGCCCTGATTTAACAAACCGTCGTCGCACGAACCTGAGTCATCGCAGGTATACACATCAACGCGAACCGCATCGACGGCACATTCGACAATCGTACCAACCGATAGATCGCTCGCGCTGAATCGTACGCGGATTGTAGCGCTTGGCGGCACTTCGGTTCCAACAAAAATCGAATCTGTTTTCCAGATCGGCTGCGCGATCGTGTGGGCGCGAACCGGTATCCAAATGGAGCCAGCCGGATCAATCGATATGCTGGCGATCAGGAAATCCTCGTCGAAACTTCCCGGTCCGGCATCGATCCAATAAGCGTAACTGATCACGCCTCCGGTGTTCATGTCAAATGGCGGCGACGTGAGGATCGTTGTTCCGGCATCGACATCGGAGTTGGAATCAAGAGGGTCGTTCTCAGTCAAGTAACACTGCCCCGACCCATCGTAATCACTGTCCGGGTCGCCACGATTGTTGTTGACCGGAACGCCGCGCTCCCAGTCACCTTCAAATACGCTACCAGATACGGTCCACCCTTTGTCGGTTTCGAAATCGTCCTCGAATATCGTCGAGGGATCACCCACATACGCGGTGTAGGTTTCGGCTGGTGCTGCAAGCGGTGACTTCACCACTGTCGCGCCATCACCAACCGCGCTGAAATAATACTCGGGAACGTCGTCACAACGCGCTGCCGGAATCGCCACCTCAAACAAATCGCCCCCCAAAGGCGCCATCGGAATTGCCTGGAATGACCCGCCGTCGCCTCGATGGTGCAACATCGAGGTGGCTGGATTGAGTTGTTCAGCCCCTGGCTTGATTCGTACCGTCACCGTTGTTGGTGTGTTCGGCGCGATGCTTGCGGGGCGCCCGTTTGGAAATCTGAACTTGAGCGCTTCAGGCGTTTCCGCTACGCACGCGGGACCGTTGAAGTCGATTTGAAAATCACCTACCGAACCGAGAAACCCCGTCACCCGCAAATAATAGGTTTCACCAGCCGTCACCGCCCACGCAACATCTGACGGTCCAAATGTGATTCCGCACCCATCGTCGTCACATGCCACTTCGTCATAAACATGCCCCGGACACCCAGTATGAACGGAAATCGCTGAGTCGTAATTGGTGCCCGCCCCGCACAATGAAGCAAAAGCATTACCCGACGCGGCTGGCACATATCGATACCACACATCCGGTGCCGGGTTGCTTTGAGCGCACGTCGACGACCCGTCAGACAACGAGCCAAACGTGGACCCGACGGTCAACCCTGGGCAGATGCTCTCCGCATCGATGCACTTGTCATTGGCCGGCGGTTCGAGGGGGGCCATGTTGTGAGCGCCGAATCCCGCGAGAATCTCAGCCGAATGCGGGGTGCCGTTGCCAATGTCCGCATCGTCATCGTCGAGCGTCAGAAAATCGATAGTAATCGCGGGCGTGACGGACGAACCTGCGTGCAGCAAAACACTATTGATCAGCAGATCGCTAAGAATCTGCACAGCGTCAACGGGATGCGTAACATCAAGCTCTTCGCGCGTGTCCCAAATACAACCCGACAGCACATTACCGCAAACGTGCGGATCGACATTGCTGCAAGGATACATGAAACTGTTGTCCGCTGATCGAGTCATCGTCTGACAACTGCTGACCAATCCCAATCCGATTCGCGGGTCGTCCAACAAGAGAACGCTTAGCGAGTCTGCGACACCTTCGCCGTATTGCCCTTGTCCACTACCGCTCGATTCGACGATGTGGTGACCATACTCGTGATAAATAATGCTCGACCATGCCGTGTTCGGGAAACCCCCACCACCAGCACAAAAACGCATTCCGACGCCCGTATATTGTGCGTCACCCGGGCAAAGTCCACTGGCAGGTTCGTTGACGGTGATCGGAAAACTCGTTTGAGAACCGATGATGGGAAATGCCGGGTTCGCGTCGAGCACATAATCGCGAATCTTGTTGGCGTAGTGGTAGGCATTGACCTCGGCCCGATTGACCGCGCTTTGAACCTCATTGTGTATGAAGCTGACAAATGCCGGAGGGGATACAGTATCGCTAAGGACGGTAGCGCCACTGTAACTCAGCACATTGAAATACAATCCGCGCGTCGGCGATTCGACGAGTACGCTGGACGCGCCACCGGCATCGAGAAAAAACTCGCCGAAAATATCTGTGTGACCCGTTTCCTGTGGAATGGAAACCTCGGCATAGGGCATCGGTAATAGAAACTCCGATTCACCGCAAAACTCAGACGCCACACCGCCCAGCGACCAACCAGTCACGGTGCCGCTGACTTCTCCGTGAAGCAGTTGGTTTTCTTGATAAAGAATGTCGCCGGTCTTGAAGTCCGTCACGAAAAGCCGCTTTTGATTCACTTGATCGTTCTCAAATGAGTCTGCCGCTTCAAAGACGAGAGAAGGCAATATGAGTGTTGCTGGCTCTTCATCTGTGCCAGCCCAAATCATCACGGATGGCTCGCTGAATTTCTTCATTTCAGCCGACTCTGCGGCAACGCTGGCACGCCCCTTTGCGAAGGCGGCTGCGATCTCCTGCGAATTCGACAAATCGGCGAGCAACTCCGGATCGATTTCAAACTCGCCAAGATCCTTCAGGGTTGAAGCGGCCAATACCATCGGAAACGATGACTCATTGCGCAATACCAATCGCAACTCAGATCGAAAGACAGGAAACCCCAGGCGCTGCTGCCGATAGGTGATCAGCGTAAATCTAAACATGCCAGTCTGACGATCCAGCATCAGTGGCTGCTCAGCATTTCGTGAACCACCGTCGACAAGATTCAATTCACCCGGAACCGCGTCGAACACGTTGGCGTAGCGCAACCGAAATCGCTCTGCGCTTTCCAGTGCGCTGGATCCGGTGGAAAACGGCCCCGAATACAATCGATCAATTCTCGATTGGCGATGCAGTGTTTTGACTGACGGATAATCGTTGCGCAGCGATTCGAGCGCATCGGGTCCGCCCGCCCATGTCGATTGGACACAGGTCAACACGAACAGCGCGAACATCGCCCGCGCATACGTTTTGGAATACGGCGAAGGCATGAAACCATTTTCCGCGAACCAAAGACCCAAAAAATATAAAAGTCGCAAGGGGCAAAATCGTGAGGACGAATTGGCGACCTCTGCGAACATCTATAATAGCGAATTCAAAGCCGCATCCCTAGTTTTGAGAGGGACACGCGGATGGAAATAGACAAATATTTACCGGGAATAGACGCCTGAATTGTACCAATATGTATCCGAATCAATTCGCTTGAAGAACCGTGGAAGCACAATGTCGCCTGCTGCACTCGGCGTGTCTGCACTCTTGTGATTTGCAACAAGTTGTAAGTCGTTACCCGGCGATGCGTTGAACGGTAGCGGGTGATTCGGGAATGTCAGTAAATCCGTTGCCATCGGACTCCATCTGCTCCCAGTTGGCGAACAACCGGCCCCACTCACTACCCAACGCTTCGTGGACGCGCTGTCTGCCGACGAACGGAAGCCAGTAGTAATCGTGATAGGCGATGCTCGCGCCATATGCCCAGGGAGCCATCCACGTTTTCAGCGACCATTCGACCCACTTTTTCATGCTGCCCCAGTAGATCTTGTGCTGCATGCGCGAAGCAAACGTCATCTTCTTATAGGGACCATCAAAGTTCCAATTCTCAGCCGCGGCATCGAGGTCGCCGACGATTTCGATATCGTCAGGATTACCGCAACCCAAACCCATCTCGTGGGCAAGGCGGATGAACTTGATCTCCATCGGATCAAAGCCCATTAGCTTCGCGCTGATCGCATCGATCGCCACCTGATCCGCTGACGCCAGCATCACATTCTTAACGTACGGAACCATACAGCGCGGACCGGGTCCATCACCGGCGAACGTTCCATCCATCACCGCAAACACACCCTTGTGGATGCGCTTCTGAATCATCAGCAGATCGACGAGCGTTTCGTGAATGACTTCATGCGTCCAGTGGCGCTTCTCGTTGAGCAACCCGCCGAATGCGTTTTTCATCGCGCCGGTCATCGTTGTGAAGACATGCGTCTTGACCGTGGGCAGGTGAATGATGTTCTCACCGGGGAACCGCTCGGGAATCTGAAAGCCCTTGGGGTACACCTTGTTGAGTACAAGTAAGTCTTTCGTCAGATCGCCAATCGCATCGCGCACATTGATCCACGGTTGATTCTCATACAGGTGGATGTTGCGCAAACCGTGCTTGTCGATGACGTGTTTGTGTTTGTTATTCCGCTCACCGGTCTTGGCGCTGACGACCACCGTTCGATTGTGGCAGCCGTGAAGAAGATCAGGCTTGTAACCGTCAGCGAGCATCGCCCGAATCACCCCCTCCAACTGCCAGGGCGTGGTCGAACATGCCGGGTAGAAATGCTGCCATGAAATGTTGATCTTCAAGGCGGTATCGACGGTCTTATCAATGACCTCTTGATAACCAGCCAGGTTCATCAAGCGATGATAATCCGTAAACACTGTGCCCGGTTCGGTTTTCAGAATGGCGACTTTGCTTTTGCTCATGATTCGTGTCTGCCCAGATTCAAGCTTGGGTAGCTGGTTTCCCCTATCGTGACTTTACCCGTTTACACCCTCATCATCGGCCCTTCGTCTGCAAAACAACACTGCCATTGCAGCGAAACAAGAGTATAGCGGAGATGGTCGATTTTTTCCCACCACAGTGGGCATGTGTCTTACGACTGAAGCGGGATATGGGTTCAAAATTGCGACATCAACCACCACCTGCAACGACGCTGGCGATCGTTTCGGGCCGGGTCTTGAGGACGATCACCGCAACCACCAGAATCCAGATCAGTCCGGTAACCAGCAGCGGGACATCTTTTTGGACGATCTGCATCGGACCGGAATACCGCCCCGTCTCGGTGAGCATGGCGTAGCGGAACATGGCGTACGCCACCAATGGCAACGTGTAGAGAAGCAGTTCCTTCGCAAACGGTGGATGCGGAATGCGCGGGTTGAAGTCCATCACGTACAACAGAAACGTCATGATCGCGATGCCAGCCGACACGCTGATCAGGTGGTTCAACAATTCAGGCGTGTATCGAAGCAGAGTTGCCCGATGCACTTTGGCGTCTTCCTTATTCGCCAGGGTCACCAACTCGCAGCGCCGCTTCCCGAATCCCAGGAACATACACAGCGTAAACGTACAGGCGATCAACCAAGGTGAAACCAAAACCGCCACCGCCTGCGCCCCGGCAACTGCCCTAAGCACGAATCCGGTCGCGATAATGATGACATCGAGGATCGGCTGCTTTTTCAGCAGGAATGAATAGCCCTGAATCAACACGAAGTACGAGAGCAGAATGTAGGTCACCATTTGCGGCAACCAAAAATGACTGATGGCGATTGCTGAAATGAGCAGCACCAAACTCAGGACCGCCGCCCCACCGGGTGAAACCGCACCGCTGGCCAGCGGACGATTCTTCTTGACTGGATGGACCTTGTCGGCTTCCCGATCGGCGAGGTCGTTAAGAACGTACGAGGCGCTGGCGATCAAACAGAACGCCACAAACACGATGGGCACGCGAATGTCCAGCAGGTGCAGACTAAATGCCGGACCGAAGAGAACCACAACGTTCTTGATCCATTGCGCGGGGCGCATCAGACGGATGTAATCAAGCATGTGCTGCAATTCTCCATCGAGTCGGCTGGCACCCAGTGCTGGCCTGCGTCATGGTGACGAATCAGTATTACGACTAACCGCCGTCAGCCGCACCGTTCGTATTGATGCCCGACGTATTCACGTCTGATGCGGTGCCATTTGACACGTCATCTGCGTCGTCGCCAACCGCATCCCGAACGACTTCCTTCGCCTGATCGACGGCCTCTTTCGTTTTCTCTTTCACCTTATTAGCCGTGTCTTTGGCTTTTTCCTTCGCCGCGTCGATGTGGGGCTGGGCATCATCTTTGAGCTTCTTGGCTTTATCCTTCACATCTTGGGCGACTTCTTTGGCATCTTCGGCAATGTCCCTTGCTGCCGACTTAACGCCATCCGCCGCTTCCTTCAAGTCTTCCTTTACGTCATCGGCAGTTTCGCGGACGGCCTCCTTGGCCTCTTTGACGTCTTCTTCCTTGCAGCCAGCGGAAACGCAAATGACCAGCCCGATCGCGATTGCGATAATATGTTTCATGGCAATAAACCTCCAAAAAATTTCTTTGGCCACCTAAAACGCTACCGCGCCCCCGTGGCCTCCACAAGCTGGAATTGTAAACGCGCGAATCGTATTCGATCACCATGTAACATAACGTCTGCAAATGCGATCCCAAGGTAGTACTGATCCGATGAAACGAATTGCGGCAGTTTTCAAAATGCTTTGGGAAGGCCTCAAGCGAATGCGAAAGGGCAAAGCACCTTTCACCAATCGCGAGATGGTGGCTGGCTTCTCCCAAATCGATCGGGAGCGCTTCCCAGAGTTGCACCGTTTTCCAAATGCGATCGCTGCCGACAAGGCATGGCAACAAGCCGCCGATGAATTGAGGGGCCTTTGGCTGACGTTTGGGCTGATCACGATCGTTTTGATTGCCACTTGGCGATTTCTGCGAACCCCGCTTCTCGCGTGGGTCAGCCACCGGGTCATGCTCGGATGGTTCGCACAATTGTGCCTCGATATTCTGATTGGCGGGATGGTTGGCATCATCGCGATCATCCTCACCATGCGACTACACCATCGAAGCGTTCGCCGCTCGCTGCGACGCCAACTCAACGCCCTTTCCGAACCCACCTGCCTCGCCTGCGGATACGATCTGACCGGCAACCGGTCGGGCCGTTGCCCGGAATGTGGATTCTCCGTGTCACAAGGTTGATTTCAGCGACCTCAATCGACCCGAACAGCCCCGCCTTTTGCCCAAAAAAGGGCAGTTCGGGGAGGTGGTGACCGCTTCTGAATTTGGTATCATGCGTGGCTCGAAGGTTGTGCGATGTTGGAGATCACAACGAATTCACGAGTAAGGCAGATTCCGACGCAATCGTTGGACCTGCGTCGGTTTGAAATTGTTTCAGGAGATTTCTGTCATGCCCCGTGGTGCGAAAACCATTAAACGGCAGGTTGTCAACGCTGGTATCGAATACAAAAAAGGCAACCGCAAGGAAGCCTACGCGTTGTGGGCAAAAGCTGCCGAAGGTCGCAAGGCCAAGTACGAAGAAAAGCACAACAAGAAGAAGCGCGCTGACGAAGCCGCAGCCGCTGAGAAGGCTGCCGCCGATCAAGCTGTCGCTGAAAAGGCCGCTGCAGAAAAAGCTGCTGCTGAAGAAAAAGCCGCCGCAGATGCTCAAGCTTCCGAGTAGAGCAGCCGTCGCATGTTTCGCCTGACAAATGGCGCACCGGCTTGAACTATTGGCCGGTCGCATCGGTTGGTCGAAGGCGGTTAGAGATTCGATTCGCTATTCATGGTCGATTCAGAAATCGAACTCATGGGCGTACCCATCTTTAGAACCATCACCCATCAGGAAACCTGGCCACTGCGACAAGAAGTCCTCCGACCGGATCGGGACTTGTCTGGTTCCCAGTGGCCCGGTGACACCGACGCATCAACCCAACATTATGGCATAGACATTGACGGTCTGATCGTCGCGATTGGTTCGCTCATGTTGGCGCCACACGATTGCGCATGCGGTCCGGACGTCTGGCAACTTCGCGGGATGGCTGTCTCCCCGCAGCATCGCGGAGCCAAATACGGCAGCCAACTTCTCGGCTATATGGTTGGCGACGCACGCGACCGTCTCGGCGCAAAGACAATCTGGTGCAACGCACGCATTCGAGCCACAAATCTGTATGAGCGTGCGGGATTTGAATTCGCCAGCGACGTATTTGAAATCGAAGGAATCGGCCCGCACCGGGTCATGCGCCTGACACTTGGGTAATCCTTCGAATGCCCGTCGAAATTCTGCCGATGGTGATTAGAATGAATATTGTATAGACCGAATCAGCGGCTTGCGAGCAGCGCCAAACCAGTGGGAGTACCGGCAATGAAAACACTTATCGCAGACAAATTCGAAGCGGAAGGCATCAAGCAACTGGAAGCTGTCGGCTGCGCGATTACGCAGGACGCCGATCTGCAGGATGAATCGCTCGCCTTGGCGCTTTCCTCCAACGGCGTCGAATTGTTGATTGTCCGCTCAACGGTGGTCACCGGAGCGATGATCGAAGCCGCATCTTCTTTGAAGCTGATCATCCGAGCCGGATCGGGTTACAACAACATCGATACCGAAACGGCGAAGGGTCGCGGTGTGGGGGTGGCCAATTGCCCCGGAATGAACGCGATCGCTGTCGCCGAACTGGCGATGGGCTTGATACTCGCGCTCGATCGCCGCATCGTTGATAACGTCGTCGATATTCGCAAGGGTGTCTGGGACAAGAAAGCATACAGCAAAGCCCGCGGGCTGTACGGGCGAACGTTGGGTGTTGTCGGTCTAGGCAAGATCGGACATCTGCTGGCCGAGCGGGCACACGCGTTTGGCATGAACATCGTGTACTCCGACGTGGTGGCCAACCCCAAAGCCGAAACCGAACTCGGTGCGAAGCGCGTCGAGTTTGAAGAAGTGTTAGCCCAAGGCGACTACGTTTCACTCCATGTGCCATTGCTCGACGAAACGCGCGGCATGATGAATGCGTCGCGGTTCAAGACGATGAAACCGACCGCCCATTTGATTAACTGTAGCCGCGGCGAAGTGGTTTCCAGCAAAGACCTCGTCGCAGCGATTGAAAACGGCGACATTTCTGGCGCGGGTCTGGACGTCTATGAAAACGAGCCGGGACCGTCCGACAAGACCTTCACCGATGTTGCAGGCACGTCTCCGCGCGTCTACGGAACGCATCACATCGGCGCATCAACCGATCAAGCACAGCAAGCCGTCTCCGATGAAACTGTACGTATCGTCGAAATGTTCAAGAAAACCGGCGAAGTGCTTAACTGCGTGAATCTGTAGGCGGTTCCAACTGAAGATTTCGGCAAGTTACTCGTATTCAGAAGGTACGAATTCCGGCTCGTAGAGATGCTTGCGGGCGGTGTATTGCCGCTTGGATTTGCTGAATTGCAGAATGCTGTTGGGGTTGTCACCTTCGGACGCCCGTGTGACGCCGACTTCCATCAACCGAGCTGCTTCATCGAAGTTGTCCGCTTCGGCATGGGCGGCGGCGAGCGTGTGCAGACCTGCAAGGGGCATCGTTTCCTCATCGTCACCGTAAAGCTCAACCGCGATGCGCATCGCTTTTTCCCAATCGCGCAGGCTGGGCTCCGGACACAACGAATACATCCGCGACAGGATGTCACCAAGATCCGTGTCGTTCGGGTACGCGGCATATGCCTGGCTGAGAATCGCAAGACCACGTTCATAGTCACCTTGGTTAAGCGCGTCGCGCCCGGCCCAAGAAAGCGTGCGTGGCGAAGTCCCACCGTGTTCAAAGGCCTTCAAGTACCATGTGCGGGCGGCGTTGTTTTCGCCGCGCGATGTGTACAGCGCTCCGAGTCCCTCCATGGCACCCGCGTGGCGTGGCTCTAGTTCAAGAGTCTTGTTGTATTCCTTCTCCGCATCATCGTACCGATCAGAAAACACCAGCGCGTTGGCCAACTCGAAATGATTCTGCGCAATGCCTGGATTGTCATTTGCCTGCACTTCAAGGAGCCTAACCATCGTGGGCAGATCCTTGTTTCCAGCGGCAAGTCCGAAACGAAGCTTTTGAATGTGGTCGGGCTTCGCTCCCAACTCTTCTGCACGCTTGATGATTTCTTCGACCTCTTCGAAACGCCCTTGTGCGAGCCGCAGTTTTGCCGTTAGCACCGTGCCAGCCACCGAGTCTTCCTGACCGAAATTCAACTTCTTCAGGGCCTTTTCACATTCTTCAAATTCTCTCAGCCGCAGGTGCGTGTCAGCCAACCCCACCATGGCAGAAATGTTGTCAGGCGAATACTCGAGTGCCTTTGCGAAATGTCCCTGAGCACTTTGATTGTCGCCCCGCATGAGTGCGTATGCGCCGCGTTCGTTTTCGACATTGGTTCCGATCGCCAGTTCCAAGACGGCTTCATGGTGCGGATCTTCGATCGAAGGCACGCGGTTATTGTTAACTTCGACTGCTCGAATCTTCTCGGCTTTCTCGGTCTGACCAAGCATCTCAAGCGTAGCCGCCATGTCACGGCGCACGCCGCCCATGCTGGGAAACTGTTCAAATACCGGTTTGAGGTATTCCATCGCGAAGATTGGCGATTTCAGTTTCAAGTTGATCGAGCCCAACAGATAGCTGGCTAGCGGATGCTTCGGGTGCTTCTCCAGGAGCTTCGCCGCAAGCTTGCCGGCTTCTTGAAGTCGATCGACACTGGTGAGGGCGTTGATCAGCGCAATCTGACAAATGCTGTCATCTGGTTTGATCGTGTTGGCATTGGTGAGAAATTCAACCGCCCGTTCACCCTTACCTTCGAGAAAAAGCAGTCGCCCCCCCAGATACGCCCAGCGAAACTCCGACGGATCAAGCGCATTGGCACGCTGATACAGCAGGCTCGCCTCATTGTGAAGGTTGTATGAATCGAACAACATCGCCAACGAACCAACCGCGTCAGCCGACTCAGGCGCAGACTTGGCTGCGTTGATGGCTTTGGACAGTTGGACTTGAATCACCGGCTCAAATGCCTTAAGTGGAATTTCTGGAATGTCCGTAGTTCGAATCGCATCGGTCGTGCCAGACCCAGTTTGCACGGCTATTACACTGTCGCCATTGGTGGCACCCGCTTGCGAATCCAACTCGCCTCCCCCTCCAGCCACACTTGCAGGTGCCGTCTCGTGGTCGGCGTTGGAGGAACCTGAACCATCATCCTTCTTACAACCACCAAGCAAAGCGACCAACAGCATTGCACCAAGCATACCTCGATTGAGTTTCTCGATTGTCGGCTTGGGTGTTGAAAACGATATGCCTACACACTTCATCGATGCTACCTCTCATCACGGATTGTACTCACGCTATCGTCGCCGGTATCGGCTCGACGATCGACCTGGTCTGATGGTGACCGACATCGTAACGAATCTGCGACGCAACCCAAATCTCAGAACTGTAACGCCGAGGGCACAGCAGAATCGCCTGAACACAGAAGCACCCATGCACTGCAACCATTGCGCGCAAAAATAGCGGCTTACCAACCCGTAGGGAAAGTAAGCCGCTATGAATATGCCCTTTGGCAAATGAATAGGCGGATGTGTGTCGCAACTTAACGTGGCTGTGTATCCATAAGAAACATCTGAGACTTGAATGAACCAATATGGAATGAACCATTTTGGAACACGTCAGTGTTTGATGTCCTCGAAGCAAGCAGCAATGAATCCATGGACTGAATTCAATGCGTCATCATTTCTGATGATTTGTGCCAGCGTCTCATTAATGTGGTCAAGCGTTCGGCCATTAGTACAGGTCAGCTAAACACATCTCTGTGCTTACACCTCCTGCCTATCGACCTGGTAGTCTTCCAGGGGCCTACACTTGTCCGAAGACAAGATCGAAACCTAATCTTAAGGGGGGCTTCCCGCTTAGATGCATTCAGCGGTTATCCTTTCCGTGCATAGCTACCCAGCGGTGCCCCGAGCGGGACAACTGGTACACCAGAGGCACGTACTTCCTAATCCTCTCGTACTAAGGAAATATCCTTTCAAGTTTCATACGCCCACGGCAGATAGGGACCGACCTGGCTCACGCCGGTCTGAACCCAGCTCGCGTACCACTTTAATCGGCGAACAGCCGAACCCTTGGGACCGCCTTCAGCCCCAGGATGTGATGGGCCGACATCGAGGTGCCAAACGACTCCGCCGCTATGAACGCTCGGGAGTCATTAGCCTGTTATCCCCGGAGTACCTTTTGTCCGATGAGCGATAACCCTTCCACACGGGATTACCGGATCACTAAGGCCTACTTTCGTATCTGCTCGAGCTGTATCTCTCGCAGTTAAGCTGGCTTGTGCCTTTGCACTCGACGCACGATTGCCAACCGTGCTGAGCCAACCTTTGCACTCCTCCGTTACTCTTTGGGAGGAGACCGCCCCAGTCAAACTGCCCACCTAACACTGTCCCTCGCCCGGATTCACGGAACGAGGTGAGGCAACTCACAGCACAAGGGTGGTATTTCAAGGATGGCTTCTCGACAGCCGGAACTGCCGAATCATCGCCTCCCACCTATCCTACGCATGTACAGCAAATGGCCAATATCAGGCTACAGTAAAGGTTCACGGGGTCTTTCCGTCTTGCCGCGGGTATGTGGTATCTTCACCACAAGTCCAATTTCACCGAGTCCGTCCTTGAGACAGTGCAGCAGTCGTTACGCCATTCATGCGCGTCGGAACTTACCCGACAAGGAATTTCGCTACCTTAGGACCCTCATAGTTAGGGCCGCCGTTTACGGGTGCTTCGGT
>JAJDEB010000031.1 GCA_029260015.1 Phycisphaerae bacterium
ATGCCCAGCAAGGGACAGACCGAAAGCGACAGCCGGCAGGCTCCGCTCCGCTCGGTTCCCTCGCTACGCTACGCCCGCCGGCTGGTGTAACAGATGGAAGAACTCTAACATAACAGGTGGACTAACGATGGGGTCAGGTCAGATGGCGATCCCCAAATCGCCGCAGCGAAACTGGGCCTCGGTTTGGTGAGCTACGGTCTTGGCAAAGGCGCCGAAGCCGCAACCGCAGCGGCTGAGGAAAAACGCGCCGATCAGGCGTTCAGTCTTGAGCAGCAGCGCTTGGACATCGAAGCGATGAAAGACGCCAAGATCGTTGAGTTAGAAAACCGTCCAAATATTCTCGACAAGAAAGTTCAACTTGAGAGTCTCATCCGCCAGTCACCGCAGCTCATGGTCAACGCCCACATCGCGTCGGAAGACGTTACCCAGGCGCTGGGGCGACTCAATCAAGTTGTTAAACGTGCCGAGCGCGTCCTTGCGGCACGCGAACGAATCCGTGGTATCAACGGCAGCGATTTGCAGGAATACCGTTTTAACGATCTTGCATATCGTAATTTCCGCAACAACGCCCTCCAGCACTACCGTACTTTCTACGACTTGGCGGCGGCTCGAAACAGCGCACGTGCTGCGATCCCGGAACCCGATGTCGTGCTGTATGGGACAGTCACAAGCAACGGCATTCAACTCGCCCGTGGCGATTCACTTGCGGTCATCGCCCGCACTCAAATCAATGGCACGATGGAAGAAATTGGCCGGCATGAACTGGCCACGCCTTGCATCAACACCAATGGCCCCTTGTGCGCGGGAGACAACTATCTCTTGACCATCCGCGTTCAGTCCTTGATCGACGGGACCACGCAAGACACCAGTGTCGCCCTGGTCGGTCAGACAGCCGAGATCAGCGTCGTCCGAGGCAGCGCAGGGCAAGTCGTGGACTCCATCGTTATCGCGCGGGGCACGATCACCAATCAGAACTACGTCCTCGAAGAAGTCCTCGGCGATTGCAATGAATCGTGGACACTGGGTCTGGATGACCTTTCGTGTATGAATAATTGCTTGATGGGTCCAAATACTCCTGCGGCTCAGAACTGCACTGCTGTTGATGTAGATGATGACGGCGATGTTGACTTGAGTGATTTCGCCGCGATTCAGCAGAATTCCGGGCTCTAATACCAAAAGGGATCGCACCAACCAAACCGATCTTCGTAAACCAGATTGCGCTACAATCAACTCCAATACAGCTACGAATGTATGTTGCTCCTTGGTGAGTGTCCGTGGCGTGCAATGCAACACCAGAGGTCACTCTACGTCAAGTTGCGACGCATGTTCCTGCGATGTTCACGCAATCTCGAATTGCAACCTTGACGAATGTGTCTACGGGCATGATCTTCTGGAAATGAAAGCAATCCCCACAAAATCTACGGCGTCGCCATACTTGGCCTTGCTCCTTTCGTTCGGTCTTGCGTCAACCGCATTGGGTAGGGACGAACGCCTTGCAGTAACACGCGACGGTTGGCATCGCGATTGGCTGGTTCTTGCACAAACGGGAACGCATGGTCGCATACCGTTTCCGACGGATGGCGTCGCACATGCCTTGGCCCGCGGAACGCTCGGGGAACTGAAAGCGGGACAGGCGGTTGAGTCTGCGATTGGCGATGCCGTTGAATGGGAAGCAGCAACCGCCGATGACGATGGATGGCTCCGCTCGCCAACACTGCGAGGCGGGCATGCAGCGCTGAGGATTCGCGTTGACAGAACACAAACAATGATTCTTGAAGCGTCAGGGCACTCGATGGTTTATTGCAACGGCGTGCCTCGAGTGGGTGACCCGTATCGTACTGGTTTCGTGCGGTTGCCCGTCAAGCTGCAGGCCGGGTCCAATGAATTCATCTTTCGAGTCTCAAGGGGACAAGTCAGGGCTCGAGTTGTTCAACCGCATGCTGAACTGCAATTAAACGTTGACGATGTTACGCTTCCCGATGGTGCCGTTGGAGAGCAAGGCGAACTGCTCGCATCCGTTGTTGTGAGCAACACGCTCATGGAATCCGTGAGCGATCTTTGGATTGAGGCGCAGCTTGGAGACGCACAACCGTTGCGATCGACGCTGCCGGTGATTGAACGGCTCACCATTCGCAAAGTTCCATTTCGTATTTCGGTGCCATCTGACTTGCCGGCAGGAAAGACTCCTCTGCACGTCCGGTTGTATAGCGGAACGACGAATGACGCCCGTTTGCAAGACACTGCCGAGATACCGTTTCAGATGCGGACTTCCGACGAAGTACTGCGGCGAACATTTGTCAGCGAAATCGATGGGAGCGTGCAATACTATGCACTGCGGAAGGCATCCGACCCGGACGCAGCGGCGCTGTTTCTAACCTTGCATGGCGCATCCGTAGAAGCCGTACGGCAGGCGCGGGCCTATGCCCCCAAGACTTGGGGCCACGTTGTCGCTCCGACCAACCGTCGGCCTTTCGGATTCGATTGGGAGGATTGGGGTCGATGGGACGCGCTTGAGGTTCTCGAGCTTACAAGATCTTTACTAAATCCAGCAGACGAGCAGATTTATCTTACGGGCCATTCGATGGGTGGACATGGGGCGTGGCACATCGCTGTCAATTATCCAGACAAGTTTGCCGCCGTCGGGCCAAGCGCCGGTTGGGTCAGTTTTCAGTCCTATGCGGGCAAGGCTCATCCAACCTCAACTGATCCGATCACCGAATTGATTCAACGCGCAACTTTGCCAAGTGACACTCTGTCGCTGTCAAGCAATCTCGAAAAGCTGGGTGTTTACGTTCTACATGGCACCGACGACGACAACGTATCGGTCACCGAAGCGCGACTCATGCGCAAAAAATTAGCCGAGTTTCATCCAGACTTCGCGTACCATGAGCAACCCAACGCGGGGCATTGGTGGGGCAGTCAATGTGTCGATTGGCCCGAAATGTTCAGCTTCTTCCACGAGCGAAAGCGATTACCACCCTGCGATGTGCGCACAATTCAGTTCAAAACAGCGAGTCCGGGCGTGTCTGCTTCAGCCGATTGGGTCACTGTCGAAATGCAGGTCGAGCCGTGGCTCATGAGCAGGGTTGATTTGTCAGTGGACGTTACCGCTAGGCAATTTTCGGGAACCACCGAAAACGTGAGGCGAATGGCGATTGACCTCGACTTGCTGTCCGCAACACCGTCAACTGAGAAAGTGACGCGTTTGAAAACTGGCGGTCCGATCGAAATCGAATTGGATGGCCAACCACGTTTCAAGTTGCCTTGGCCCAAGGGTGGACGACTACGCCTGCGCAAGTCGGAAGGGTCCTGGTCGTTGGCTGATCATGCTCCGGAAGAGTGGAAAGGGCCGAATCGCTATGGACCGTTTAAAAGCGCATTTCGCAATCGTGTCGTATTCGTGTACGGCACAATCGGGACAGCGCCAGAAAACGACTGGGCGTACTCGAAGGCCCGATTCGATGCGGAGCAATTCTGGTACCGCGGAAACGGAGCGATCGAAATTCTTCCCGACGTCAGATACAAGCCCGAAGCCTATCGCGGTCGAAATGTTGTTCTCTACGGCAACGCTGATACGAACGCTGCTTGGTCGTTGCTACTAGAGGCTAGCCCGATCGTTGTTCGACGCGACAAGGTGCAGTTAGGTGATCGCTCATGGCAAGGCAGTGATCTGTCCGCATTTTTTGTTCGACCAATAGAGGATGACGCCGAATCACTGGTCGGTGTTGTCGCCGGCTCCGGACTTGTCGGAATGCGAGCGACCAATATGCTCCCGTACTTTACTTCAGGGGTGGCGTATCCGGATGTCACCGTGTTCCAAGCGAGCGCTCTGAAAGTCGGGAATAAAGGCGTGGTCGTGGCAGGATTCTTTGGCGAGAAGTGGGACGTTGGGGGAGGAAGTATTGTAAGACGAAGTTCAAACGATTGAGTACTCAAATTGAATAACAGCCGCCTGCGATACTTACAACGGAATCGGCAAACAAGAAACCGTCTCGACCATCAACGGTACAACGTCATACGAATACGACGCCCCTCGCAACCTTTCCATTATCCATTCACGGAAACGGTCTACACCGGAAATCGCCATCTAGAAAAAGCCTAAAGGTCTGATTCTTGGATTTTAGAAGCAAATTCTTCGTGGACGGAATACGGGTGCGGAGTCCGTCTATTCCGGAATGCCGTTGTTGATCGACGAAGAGAACATATCGCTGGTTTTCGAAATCATAGGTGAACGTTGCCTTGCAATTCTTATAAACTGCGGGCGATGTGGGTTCGTAGATTCGAATCGAATTAATTTCCACAGCGTTACCAGACTTGGTCGGCTGAAGGAATTCGAGGCCAATCTTCCCTTTGTGAATCCCTAAGGTCCAACGGCCTTCAAATTGGCGGTTGCTTTCGAATAGCGATTCTAATTTGTCACGCCGACGCTTAACTTCCTCAACCCTTTGCATTTGCGTTTGTATGAGTTTCTCTTGCGAAGGAAACGTCAGCATCTTGTGGCTCTGTACACCTTGCTCACACCACACGGACACGCTGGATCCAATGACGAAAATTCCGCCGTCTCGGATTCGTACGTCGTGAGTAAACTCGATGGCTTCAGAAGGTGCCCAAGAGTCTAAGAATTGGCAGACCAGAATGTGGTCCGCGCCCAGTCGTTTGAATGCCACCGCAACAGTCGCGTTCTCGAGTGTTTGCCCACTCGTATTCTTCAAGAAAATATTTGGCGATTCACGATTCGATTGACGTTCGATCACTAATTCCGCAAGGTTGGTCGATTTCGGGCCGACCCAAACCGAATCGGCACACAAAAGCATCGGTGACCAAATGTGCTGCTGAAGATATGCGAATCTCGTTTCGAGTTTATGATACCGCGGTCGAATCTCCCCCAAAAGAAACTGCATGTACCGAGCATCTACAATCTTTGATGGCGGAATTCAGACTTTGGAATAACCGTTTCGCCAAAGAGTGGCTGCCCGAAATGCAATCGCATTGAGGTGAGGTGAAGTTAGAGTCTTTGACGAGTCATTGAATTCCTCTTTGGCACTCGATTGAGATTCAAAGTCGCTTGCAAGAATTTCCTTCATGTGGACCGTCAGCGCCCTCGCTAGAATCCGATACTCTTCGCGATCAATCTTTAGTTACTGTGGATCGACAGCAAGATCAGAAACGTCCAGATGTCCGAAAGAAGCGATTTTGGGTTGAATCCTCGCCTGTGGTTTACGATCATTCACCGACTTGGCGTTTGGATTCACCGCGCTGAGCTGGAAGAAGAATCAATGGGCAGCCGAGTTTAACTTTGCAGTTTGCGATTGGTTGCGACGTCGCTCGGGGATCCGCCAACGCCTGCACCAGATGTTCTGACATCAATCGGCTGCTTATCGTCACGAAGTGAAAAGTACATTCCAATGAAAACGAACGCTACAATTGCTACACCGTATCTTAGCCGTCCGGACGATTTACTTGCACCAGGAATAATCTTGCCGGGACCAGCGGGATTTCCAGTAGACAATTGAGCTTTTTCTTTGCTGCGAAGCGAATCCGTCGGAATTGTAAACGGTTGCCCGCATTTTCTGCACTTTGCGCGCTTTCCGGCGAATTGCATCGCTATTGATATTTGATTGCTGCAAGTTTCACATGTGATGTTTATTCGTGCTTCGACCACCTCAAACGCTTTGGCGAATGCTCGCGGATCCTGGACCGGATACCATTTGTCGCTGTCCGCTATTCTGCTAATCGCATCAGAAGTAATCTGTCCATCTATGATCTTCGTGACAACTTACTTCGCCAACCAGGGCTCGGACTCGTCAGCCGATACCTTCAGTTTCACAAACCACTCGTGATCGAGAGCATTCACAAATGTGTCCTTTCGGTTTTGCTCGAAACGTCAAGAGTTCATCTACTTGACGCTGATTTCCCATTTGCAATCATTGGAAGACTGTGATGGCCGCGTACTCATCTCTCCGGATGCAAACGAAATAACGACCGATACGACTTCTGGGGAAGAATTCAATTGCCCGGCCAATTCTTCGTAGCCCCAAGTCCTTTCCATCGAGCCTGAACCTTCTATACAAATCTCGTCGCGAAACGGAATCGAGTTGGGACCAGATGGACACCCACTCGCCACACCATTCGTGTAACGAGTGAAGTCACGCTCCACTTCAATGCTGAAATTATCGCTCATGGCATCGCCCTGCGTTGAATGCTCATATGAACTCGAAACACACAACTCCTGACCTGGAAGAACTGTAACCTCATAAAATATGTTGCCTACGATGCTTCGATTCGGCCCGAGACAATAATCAGTGTCACCAAGCGGCCCACGTCCGGAAAACGGCAATTCTGCGAGATCGCGATTGTAACTGTATGAAACTTTCCCTGAGCAAGGGGCTGTGTTGAGTGTGTCGATGCGAAGACTTCCCTGAGTCATGAGCGTCTGGTCACCGTCGCAGGGTATCTCGTCGAAGAACATCGCAGGAATTTCAAAGATCTCACCTTCTGCAGATTCTTCGGCTCCGACAATTACCAACCATGGTTCTGCTGAAGTGATTTGCGTATCCCAAGACACAAAACTGCTTACAAATCGAACCGCGCCGTTGACTTCGCAATTGACATCGCAATTCGCCCCGAACCCTCCTTGCGGGAGTTCGATCAGGCACCTCAGTTCTTCAAGGGCAGTGCGAAATGCGTCTCCGCTTATGTTTCCAGTCAGATAGCACTCGACCAGAGGATGCTCGCTGCAACCGAAATTCTGCAAGAGGAATTGGCTGCAATGAGAATCTTTTAGCCTCAAGGCCCCAACGAGGTTCGTTAAGATTTCGACGGTGCCAACGGTGTCAACTAGGACATCAATGAATGATTCCGCTTGAAGTTCAGCCATGATTTCTGCGAGCGATTGAGTGGCAGAAGTGCATTCCTGCGTCGACGGCCCTTCATCGTATCCAAAGACTGCGACGAAATCATCACGCAATCCGATCCAACGCGCGAACTCGGGTTTGGCCACTGACATGTCGCTGGTTGACAAGGGTGATCCCAACATGATAGCGCCCACAGAGCCACGCTCATCAGGCGTTAGTAGGCGAAGCGCCTCTCGCGCCGCCAAGCTCCCATCCGAATGCGTGACCAAGATGACCCGTTGATTCTTGAGCAAAGCGGATTGGATGTCATCAGCCAGATTGCGGCCATCTACGGTTTCATCGACTTCGATCGACATTGAGAAAATTGACAGGTAGGACTCGAGTAAATCATTTGTAAGTTCTTTGGCAGTCCACCAAAACACGCGCAATGTCGTGCTTGTGATCCTCCTTAAGAAGGCAGGAAACAGATTCCGATCCTCGATTGATAGACGTGTGTCAGCTGCCAGTAAAGTAGCGCGCGTCAAATGATCTTCAGGATATGCCGCATTGAGGAACCCCGCCGTTTCTACTCCCGGATAGTCACTTGCTGCGACAATGGCCCAAAAATAAAACCGATCGTGCCAATCTTCAAGCCACGATCGCCAATTGGGATTTACATAGATGACTAACGTTTCAACATTTGCTTGAATCAACTTGCCATTCTTTGACTCGATTGTTTCTAAATCTAATTCAGCCAAACGGCGATTGATCGTTGTGAAGTCGTCAGGATTAGCAAGCTTTTCTACCGCCGCATCCAAACTTGACTTTGCAATCTTGTATGCTTCGGCTGGGTCGTCGACCGATTGGAAGAGTCTTTCGACTGATTTGATGTACGAATCAGATTGAGCGCGCGTGGGGTTCTCAGTCGACAGAATCTGATCTAGAGTCTCCTTCAATTCAATTTCTGCTTGTTGAGGCGCTGTCGAATCGGTCCCGTCGTCTTGGACCGGAATGGGGTTTCCGCTATCTGTATCTTCAGCCGATCCCACATCGTCGGTCGGTTGAAGCTGGCAGCCTTGACTGACAAGCATGGAAGCAATTATCGTGATCAAAACGTATCTGTTCATGACTTTCTTTCGCTAAGGAACGGATCAGCTTCGGAATCGAGCCATGAGTATATCACAATACGGCCAAGGGGTTTTGGGGCACTATTGAATGGTGATCTGATGAATGGTGATCGCCCTGCAACGGCCGCTTTGACCAGCGAGGCCGCCCGCGGATCGCTATGCTGCGTCGTGATAGTAATGTCGAGGCAATCCACCAAGGAATTGCTTGCAGCGGATCGCAGACGGATCCGTTTCATCCCGCAATGCTTCCTGGTTTAGAACAGTGTATAGCGTCCAATTCCCTACGCATTGGTGCGGTCGGTGATGGTTGTAGAACCCCACATACTCACGCGGGATGTGGTCCAAGTGTCAGCGACTAACCTGCATATTTCATGAGTGCGAGTCTGGCCGAGTTTTATGATACTTCGCGCTTGAATGGGTTGGTTTTGTTGATTGATGTTCAATTCGGCGCGCAGGGCCCCCTTTCCCCCAGTTGATTTTCGGGATTGTTTTTGGGTTACGAGGGGACGAGGCGGGCGACGACGCGATTCAGGATTGGTTGATACGG
>JAJDEB010000032.1 GCA_029260015.1 Phycisphaerae bacterium
ACTCGGGGTTCTGTCGCTGGAAACTGCTGAAATACTGCGATGAACACGACATCGGCTACGTCGTCGGAATCGGTCGCAACAAGGTGCTCGAACGCCTGACGCTTCTGCACACCGTGTTCGCCAGTTCACGTTTTGTTCTCACCGGGAAGAAGCAGCGGTACTTCGGCGAAGTGCGCTATGCGGCCAAGACGTGGGATCGCCAGCGTCGCGTGATTGTCAAAGCCGAGTATTTGCCCAAGGGGCCCAACACCCGCTTCGTGGTGACCAATCTCAAAGGTGCGCCGAAGCAAATCTACGACGGCTTGTACATCCAACGCGGCGAGATGGAGAATCGCATCAAAGAGCAACAACTCGGCTTGTTCGCCGATCGCACGAGTTGCCACAAGTTCGTTGCGAATCAGTTCCGCCTGCTGCTCGCGTCAGCCGCCTATGTCTTGATCGAGGATCTGCGTCGGGTGGCACTTCGCGGCACGGAACTCGCTCGTGTACAAGTCAGTACCATCCGATTGAAGCTCTTCAAAGTCGCGGCGCGGGTGCGTGTAAGCGTGCGCCGAATCGTATTGCACCTGTCGAGCAGTTACCCGTATCAACCAATCCTGCAACGCATCATTGCCCGCCTCGTCCCCTCGTAACCCAAAAACAATCCCGAAAATCAACTGGGGGAAAGGGGGCCCTGCGCGCCGAAGTGAACATCAATCAACAAAACCAACCCATTCAAGCGCGAAGTATCAGAAAACTCGGCCAGACTCGCACTCATGAAATATGCAGGTTAGCACTGGAGTTTGGCATGTTGACACCGAGTGTATTTATGACGCGAGTGACTACGTCAAAGTCGTGAATAGGCTGGCGTTATTAACGAGGCGCGATTTGGTGCTGGACAACGTTGAAGCGTATTTTGAAGAGGACGCTTGGGTGCGTTTCGAGATTGATGGAGTCAGGTTCGACTGGGCCCTTGAGGTAGATGATGATTGGATCGACACGAGCATATTTGAGCGATTCGCCGAACTATTAGCCCAGTGTCCGTCTGAACGACGTTTCCTTGTAAGCGAATCATCGGCGCAGGATTTCGTTTTGATTTGTCCGACCGACGAAGAATTTGGTTTGCTTGGCTCCATGACGCCTGTTCGTTTCGGACCCATCTTGGCAACGAATTAGGGTCGAAATGCCAGTTTTGCAAAGTACTTTATTCAAGCTCGGCGACGTTCGCTTTGATCGCGTTCGCAAGTGCCGACCGATTCATTGCAATTGACGAGGCGCTCTCGATGGCTTGAAAATCTGAGACCTTGCGCACGATATCCCTGATGTAATTGGGCGAAAACGACCAACCCTCAATCAACGAACCCCCGATGTCGAGGGTCACGTTTACATTCTCGAACTTACAACGAACCCATGCCGTGCACTGGTCGGAGAAACCAAACGGCAGGTAAAGCGTGTCTACAACTTGGGCTTCTTCAACCACTTCAAGCCATTGCGAAAGTAGAGTTCGGATCGCACCTCGCAGTGCTTCGACAGACATGTTGTCTAAATCATTGCAAGCTCCAAGTGCGATGTAATACGAATCGCAACGATGCTCGCCTCCAGGAAACTTCAAGACAAGGTCATCGTGGAGGCTATTGTTAGGCTCAAAAATTAGTTGAATTATCTCATTCACAATTGGGATTGTGTACCAAGAACACTCCAATGACCAGAAAGAATTTCAAGAGCCTTCTGCTATGAATTTCCCGTGCAACCAGCATTTAGGATCTCGGTATATGATAGCGTTAGCAATTCAAGGGCCGTTCAAACTGAACTGAAAGGTGGGTCAATCATGTCAACCAATTTGCGCGCTCGAATTTCTATGGCTGCTCTTGCATTATGTCTATGTCTTACTTTTGCGGTGGCTGCCCGCGCGGACGGGAATAGCAAATCACAGTCAAGCACGGTCGAAACGAGTTTGAAGGATGCAGTTCATCTACAAATTGAGATTGTGGAAGTGGCGGCTAAGACCCTTTCGGCTACGACTGATCAGGTGGCAGACAGTGACAAGATGATCACAGCGGTGCGCGGCGCGGTTAAAGACGGAACCGGGCGAGTTCGCTATACGTTCGAAGCGCCTACCGCCATCGGAAGCCCGCTAAGCTTGACGGCTGGCACAAAGGAGCCGTTTCTCAGAAACCTTGTGCAGACGAAAGAAGGGCGTACGAATTCTCAAGTGGATTATAAGGACACGGGTTGTTCCATCGATGTTCAAACGAAGTGGCTTGGCACGTCTCCAAAAGATGGTATTGGCATGACATGGCGCCTTACGCTCGAAGATTTGGAGACCGAGAGCGGCGTTGAGATTTCAGAGAATGTACAAGCGCCTATATTCATTTCTCAAAGGATTGAAATGACTTCGATTGTGGTACCGGGGAATGCAATCGCGTTTCGAATAGGGGCGCAACGCCCGCTGACGGATGATGCGCGCGTGTTCGTTGTTCTTGCCAAAATCACGCTTCCGGAATCGGAATCTTAATATCTGAAGTAGGGTCCGCTGTGCGGACCATTTGGAATGAATGACGGTCCGCACACCGGACCCTACGCGCGTATCTCTAGTGTGGCGTGCTGCCGTTGGCCGTTACTTGTTCGATGAGTTGTTGGAGCTGTTTGACCTCGAAGGGTTTTCGGAGGAAGCCGGCGAAGCCTTCTTGTAATAGGCTTTGGCATTGGCCTTCGGTGTGGGCGCCGCTTACGGCGATTAGTTTGGCGTCGGTTAGTTGTTCGTTGGAGCGGAGCGTCTTGACTATGTTTTTGGCGTCCACGTCACGCAGTGAAACGTCCACTACGATTACGGATGGATGATGCCGCTGGGCTAGGATGCCGGCTTCGAAGGCGCTGTCGGCGACGTTGACGGAATAATCACCGCCGGCAGTGAGCGCTTCGGTCAATACGGATGAGAATCCGGCGTCGTTGTCGACGATCAACACATTTAGCGAATCGAGTTCCAGCCCGTCGGTCGGGATACCGTGTTCCTTCATGAAGCGCACGAGTTGATCGACGGGGATGCGGCGATCCTTGCTGCCGGGAATGCGATACCCGCGAAGCTGCCCGCTGTCGAACCATTTGGAAACGGTACGCGGCGCGACGCTGCAAATCTTCGCTACCTGGCCAGTGGTCAGTACGGCTTTTCGACTGGTGCCATTGGCCGGCCGTGACAGCTTGTTGTCTTGCGTGTTACCCATCGCGTTCCATTCAAGTGACGCGCCCAAACGATTGGGCGGTGTTGCCGTTTGAATCAGCCGTCTGGATCAGCCGTTTGGTTTACCTGTGCAGTTCGTGCGGGTTATCCGCCCATTGTTCGCTATCGGCATCTGTCGGGACGACATTAACTGCTCGGGCGCACGCATACCGAAGACGGTGGGCCCGCGCAGAGTTATCACTTCTCGTTCACCTGGATGGAACAATGTGAAATCAGATCAAAAGACTCGGCATGATTGCGCTGCTTCCGCCTGTGCAGCAGTGCGACCACCAATCGATGCTAGGCAGGCATTTGGCCAAAGGAAAGTTCGAGGACACGCTTGTTACAGGGCCGCGCCAATGGCTTATCTGGTTGAAACAATGACCGACTGTTTCAAGGTCTTAAAATTCGCCAAAGCCGCGGCAGTTTGGAATTTCAATCGATGCGGTGTCCAAACCATTGCCGAAAGCCACAGCAGCCTGTGAAATGGCCCACATGATCGGCCCGCCCAGCCGTCAATTTGGGGTGATATCCACCCGGGCAATCCTTTACGTTTTTGACCGCCTGCGATAGAGTACCGTGGCTCGGATGCGGTACCGGTGCATACACAGCGCGGAGGAAGTCCGCCGGTTCCCGCCGATCGACGTAAGTCCTTGTCAAACAATAAGCCAGGCATCGCACCACCGCGCCGAATTTGGCGTCGAACGCAGGTGGGAGGCATGGCGTAAAAGCCGGAGTGGCGGAATTGGCAGACGCGCAGGATTCAAAATCCTGTTCTGGCAACAGAGTGTGGGTTCGATTCCCACCTCCGGCATTGAGCTTGTTCACGATATTGAACGACCCACCGAGAGAGTGCCTGGGCCCGGCACCTGTTACACCGGGTCATGTGCATTACACGAGAGACTGATGGATATCCTGCTTGCCAATCCACGTTGTTATTGCGCCGGAGTTGATCGGGCTGTGCAGATTGTGGAGTTGGCGATCGAAACGTTTGGCGCGCCGGTCTACGTTCGCAAAGAAATCGTACACAACCAGTTTGTGGTCAATCGCCTTCGCGACCTGGGGGCGGTTTTCGTTGAAGAACTCAGCGAAGTACCGGAAGCGTCGCTGGTCGTGTTCAGCGCTCACGGCGTTGCACCCTCGATTCATAAAGAAGCCAAGGAGCGTGAACTTCGCGTGATCGATGCGTCTTGCCCGCTGGTGACGAAGGTTCATCTTGAGGTGCTGCGATTCGTCAAGGAAGGGTATCACATCGCCTTCATTGGTCGTAAGGGTCACGAAGAAGTTGAAGGCACGATTGGGCATGCACCCGATCACATCACCCTGGTTGAAGATGTGTTGCAAGCGGGGACCGTCGATTTACCGGCAGACAAAAAGCTGATGGTATTGATGCAAACGACGCTCAGCGTTGACGACACCAAGGTTGTGGTGAACGCTTTGCGAGAGCGCTACCCTCGATTGGAATTGCCACCGACCGAAGACATCTGCTACGCCACGCAGAACCGTCAGGATGCGGTGAAGGAAATGTGCGAGTCGGGCATCGGTTTGCTGCTGGTGGTGGGGTCGCACAATTCGAGTAACGCGGCGCGGTTGGTCGAAGTGGCCCAGCGTCGCAATGTGCCCGGATATCGAATCGATAACGCCAACGAGCTGGATTCGAAGTGGCTCGAAGGTGTCGAACTGATCGGACTGACCGGTGGGGCGAGTACCCCGGACGAAGTCGTGCAGTCGGTGATTGTGCGATTGAAGGAACTGGGGGCTGGCGATGTTCGCCCGTGTACCACTGCCGAAGAAAACGTGGTGTTTCAGCTTCCCCTTGTGCTTAAAGAAGCCGAGGCGCGTTTCCCGACGGGTCAGCCGGCAACAAAGTAAACATGACAGAATCGGATTTCCAAGAAGCGATGCGATGATTCCGGCGCGGTTGAATCGCAATCGCAAATAGTCAGCCATTAAGCAACCGTATTAGGGTCCCAGGAAACTTTGTCGTGCTCACGCTTTCCTCAACGCAATCGCCTTCTCCAACCGCATCGACACAAGTGCGCGGGTATTGGAATGGCGAACCGGCTGATGTTCAATTCGGCGCTAATGCACTCGCAGCCCTGATTCACCAATCTGACAAACCAATATTCGTAGTCGAAGTCGAGGGGAAAATCGGTGCGACACACGCTGGCACCGCAACGCTCGGCGGCGATTTGGAAGATGCTGCCCATCGAATCATTGCGTACGTACCACCCGTCGCAGCCGACCAGCTTGGCGATGCGACGTTTCGTGAAGAGATGGGCGTGCGGTTTGCGTATGTTTCCGGAGCGATGGCCAACGGTATCGCCTCCGAGCGATTGGTAATCGCGATGGCCCGTGCGGGCATGATGGGTTTCTTCGGGGCGGCTGGCCTGAGTCCGCAGCGCGTCGAGAAGGCCATTCAAACCATACAAGGCGAAATCGGTGATTTGCCTTACGGTTTCAACTTGATCCACAGTCCCGACGATGCGGCGCTCGAGTCGCAGGTTGTGGACCTTTATTTGAAATATGGCGTTCATTGCGTCAGCGCGGCTGCGTTTTTAGGTTTGACGCTTCCGTTAATTCGATACCGCGTAGCCGGAATATCGCGCGATGAAAATGGCGCGGTGGTAACGCCGAACAGGGTGGTCGCGAAAGTATCGCGCGTCGAGGTGGCCAAACGCTTCCTCGCACCTCCACCGGACGACATGCTGGCGAAACTCGTTGAGGGCAACCATATCACCGAGGCGCAGGCCCAGATGGCCCGCGAGATTCCCGTCGCCAGCGACATCACCGCGGAAGCTGACAGCGGTGGACACACCGACAATCGTCCGGCGCTCGCATTGCTGCCGACGATGCTGGCCCTTCGCGACACGATGCAGCAGCAACACGGTTACCGCCAATCGCTACGTGTCGGAGCAGCCGGCGGAATCGCGACTCCGTCATCGGTGGCGGCTGCGTTTGCGATGGGGGCGTCGTATGTCCTTACGGGAACGATCAATCAGGCGTGCGTCGAATCGGGAACGTGCGATCTGGTGCGCAAGATGCTAGCCGATGCGAGTCAAGCCGACGTAATCATGGCCCCCGCGGCAGACATGTTTGAAATGGGCGTGCAGGTGCAAGTGCTCAAGCGGGGAACGATGTTCGCCATGCGTGCCAAAAAGCTTTACGAGTGGTATCGCGCGTTCGCAAGTTTGGATGAATTACCCGCGGCGAACCGCCAATCGCTCGAACGCGACTATCTGCGCTGCACTATTGATGAGTCGTGGCGAAGCACCAGTGCGTATTTTGCGACCCGCGATCCCGCACAGATTCAAAAGGCAGAGCGCGACCCCAAACACAAGATGGCCCTGGTGTTCAGATCGTATCTCGGGCAATCATCCAACTGGGCAAATTCCGGCGACGCATCACGTCAAGCTGATTTTCAAGTTTGGTGTGGCCCATCGATGGGTGCGTTTAACGAATGGGTGCGCGGGACGGAATTGGAAAAACCAGAGAATCGTAACGTCGTCTCGGTGGCGAAGAACTTAATGAACGGAGCGACGGTCCTGACGCGTGCGAACATGCTCCGCGCTCAAGGCGTTCGCGTACCGGCTGAGGCGATGCAATATAAACCGCGATTGGCGGACTGAGAGTTTAGAAACCCGCGTGCCACATGGCGACATTGCTTGATCGTTAACGAGTGTCGCGATGACTTGCAGGGAGGCAATGGCCAACGCGTTATTTTGGAGATGTAAACTTGTCGAACAAAAAGCAAAAATCAACCGCGACTCAAAGCTCGATCGAAACGCAGGAGCCCATCGCGATTGTTGGGATGGCTTGCCTGTTTCCGCGGGCGGCTGGCGTTAAGAATTACTGGCGATTGATTCGCGGGTTGGAAGATGCCATCACCGACGTGCCCGACACGCATTGGCCCGTTGATTCATATTTCGATGCCGATCCAAAAGCCCCCGACATGACCTACTGCAATCGCGGTTCGTTCTTGTCTGCCGTCGATTTCGATCCGACAGAGTTCGGCATTCCACCAAGTATTTTGGAAGCGACCGATACCGCGCAGCTCTTGGGATTGGTCACCGCGAAAGCTGCCCTCGAAGATGCCGGCTACTACGATCGCGAAGGGCACGACCATTCTCGCACGAGCGTCATCATGGGGGTCACCGGTACGCTTGAATTGGTGATTCCGCTGGGAGCGCGCCTGGGGCATCCGCACTGGCGCAAGGCATTGAAGGATGCAGGCGTTGAAGATTCGGTCGCCGATGATGTCGTCAAGCGCATTTCAAATAGCTACGTGGGTTGGCAGGAGAACTCGTTTCCCGGTTTGCTCGGTAACGTGGTGGCTGGTCGTATCGCCAACCGATTGGATTTGCACGGGACGAATTGCGTTGTCGATGCGGCGTGTGCGAGTTCGCTCAGTGCGCTGCATCTTGGCGCAATGGAATTGGCCACGGGTAAGAGCGACATGGTCGTGACCGGTGGCATCGATTCACTCAATGACATTTTCATGTTCATGTGCTTCAGCAAGACGCAGGCCCTTTCACCGACGGGTAATGCCCGTCCGTTCGATCGCGATGCCGATGGGACGGTGATCGGTGAAGGTTCCGGCGTGCTGGTAATGAAACGATTGTCTGATGCCGAGCGCGACGGTGATACGATCCACGCACTGCTGAAAGGGATCGGAACGTCGAGCGACGGTCGATCGCAAAGCATTTACGCCCCGCGACCATCCGGCCAAGCTCGGGCACTTCGCGATGCGTACACCCGCGCCAATGTTAAACCGTCTGAAGTCGGGTTGGTCGAAGCCCACGGGACGGGCACGAAGGTTGGCGACGCGGTTGAGTTTGAAGCGCTCAAGACGGTTTATACGGAATCATCGAATCAGGATGGAGCTGACGGACCATGGTGTGCGGTGGGTTCGGTCAAGTCGCAAATTGGTCACACGAAAGCAGCGGCGGGCGCGGCGAGTTTGGTCAAGACTGTCATCGCCTTGCGCAATCGCGTCTTACCCGGGACGATCAAGGTTAAGTCACCCAGTCCGAAAATGACAGAGAGCGACAGCCCGTTCTATATCAACACCGAGACGCGACCGTGGCTGACGAAAGGCACCCAGCCAAGGCGGGCGGCGGTCAGTTCGTTCGGGTTTGGTGGTAGTAACTTCCACGCGGTTTTGGAAGAATATCCGCAAACCAATCGCAAACCGGCATGGGACGGTTCGGTCGAAATCCTAGCACTGTCTGCCAATGATATGACGTCGCTGCAAAATGACGTCGAAGCTTGGCGATCGCGAATCGCAGAAGGCATCAAGCCGGCTGAGTTTGCACGCGACGTGCATGCATCCCGCAGCGTTTTTAATTCTAAGCATACTCATCGATTGGTCGTGGTGATCGATGACATGGCCAATGCCGGAGAGTTGCTGAACAAGGTAGCGGCTAAGCTTCAATCGCCCGATTGCCCGAAATCATGGAATCGCGGCAGCGCGTATTACGCCTCCGAGTCAAAACCGGGCAAGCTCGCGTTTGTGTTTCCCGGTCAAGGCAGCCAATACGTCGGGATGGCTCGCGACATGGCATGCGTTTTTCCTGAAGCGCTCGATGCGTTCGCAATGCAGCCCGATGGCATGAGCCAACCGATCGGCGCGTTCATTTGTCCGCCGCCGACTTTCGATTCGGCCAAACGCGAAGAGGCCACCGACACGCTTCGTCAAACCGACGTAGCCCAGCCAGCCTTGGCTGTCGCCGAGTTGGCGTATCTTCGCATCCTCGAAGACTTCGGTGTTCAAGCTGATACAGTCGCGGGCCACAGTTTCGGTGAATTGACTGCGCTCCGGGCGGCAGGTCGGATCAATGATGACACACTGTGTCAGCTCGCGAGACAACGCGGGCAACTCATGCGAGATGGTGATGGCGATCGCGGGACGATGCTGGCTGTGCATGCATCCGCGAATGCTGTGTCTGAACTGATCAAAGAACAAAAAATCGATGTCGTTCTCGCAAATTGCAACGGTCCGAAGCAAGTCGTGCTTTCCGGAGCCGCAGAGGGCATCGAATCAGCCGCGAATGCCTGTCGCCAGCGTGGATGGCGGGTTTCGCAGCTTGACGTGTCGGCGGCTTTCCATAGCCCACTGATGCGTGATGCCGCGATCAAGTTTCGCAAGGTGTTAGACAGCATTGAATTCCACAACGGATCGATTGATGTATACGCGAATCGATCGGGCGGAGTTTATCCTGAATCGAAATCAGCGGCGCTCGATGTGTTGGCTGGCCAACTCGATGCTACGGTTCGGTTTGAAGAGCAGATCGAGGCGATGTACGCAAGTGGCGTGCGGACGTTCTTGGAAGTTGGTCCGAAGCGGGTTTTGTGTGGTTTGATAAAATCGATCCTTGGCGATCGAAGCCATCAGACGATTGCCCTGGATGATTCCAGTTCGCGAAAGGACGGCGTCCTCGACTTGGCGTGCGCTCTTGGGCAACTTGCGGCATTTGGATTCGCAGTTGATTTGTCCAACTGGGAAGAACTGCCGAAGGACTCGCGCAAACCGAAGATGGCCATCCCGATTCACGGCATCAACTACCGTGCCCCATTCAAAGAACTACCGCCGGTCGCACCAAAACCAAAGGCGAATCCGCAGTCCATTGAAACGACCAAAGTGCAGCCGGCGATACCGGTTGTAGCAACAGGCGATTCAGACGGTCGTACCATTCACACGGAAAGAAAATCCATGCCAGAAAACCAAACGCCCGTGCAAAATGTCGCCGCCCAAAGTGCGCCGGCATCGATAGCGAATGCGACGTCTCCTCAGCAGGTCGCCCCCCAGCAAGTTGCACCTCAGCATTTGACCGAGGTGTTCAAGGTGGTCGAAGAGGGCATTCGAGCCATGCAGTCGTTGCAACAGCAAACGGCAACCGTGCATCAACGATTCCTTGAAGGGCAGGAGGAGGCTCAACGAAGTTTCCAGACGGTCATCCAAAGTCAGCAGCAGATGTTTGCGCAAATGGGAGGTGCTGTCGGTGGGGCTGGCGTTGTTTCGCGACTTGCGCCAGTGCCGCAACCGGTTGCCACCGTTAAAACTCCGGCCGCACCAGCACCGGTAGCAGCGACCAAGGTAGTTCCCGTCGCAGAGCAAGTGGCAGAACTGTCACGCGCGGTCGCCGGGTCTAAGAAACCTGAAGCAGCCGTTGAGACCATGGCTGTCACAGCGAGCGTCAACGATGAGGTTGCGACGACCTTGCTCGAAGTTGTTTCAGAACTAACCGGTTATCCGACTGAGATGATCGACATTGGCATGGACCTCGAAGCTGATCTTGGCATCGACTCGATCAAACGCGTCGAAATCCTGGCGTCGGTTCAGGAGCGTCTGCCGAATCTTTCAACAATCGATTCTTCGGAGTTGGGCGGGTTGCGAACCCTTCAAGATATTCTGAAGGAAATGGGCGTCGCCGAATCGGGCGCGTCTGCATCTTCTGCGATTCCAACGGCAGCGGTTGAAAGTGCGCCGAGTGCATCGGTAGAAGAATCACCGCTTCGTAGCGTCCTCTTGGAAGTGGTTGCGGAGTTGACCGGTTATCCGGTTGAAATGCTCGACGTTAACATGGATCTGGAAGCGGACCTGGGTATCGATTCGATCAAGCGTGTAGAAATTCTGGCAGCAGTCCAGGAGCGTCAACCAGAACTTGCAGCCATCGACTCCTCAGAACTTGGCAGTCTGCGAACGCTGGAAGACATTCTTAAACAGTTTGGTGCGGAGGCATCCGCCGCGACTGCAGCGCAACCCGCAAGCGCCCCAGCGCAGCAGGCCAACGGTTCAAACGATGCCGTGCAAGGCGTGTTGCTCGATGTCGTCAGCGAACTTACAGGTTATCCCGTCGAAATGCTCGACATGGACATGGACCTCGAAGCCGACCTTGGCATCGATTCGATCAAACGCGTCGAAATCCTTGCCGGTGTGCAAGAACGTGAGCCGTCGCTCAAGAGCATCGATTCATCGGAACTCGGTTCGATGCGAACACTTCGCGACATCATCGCCCAGTTGGACGGTGGGGACGTAGCCACTGAGTCAACTTCGACTCCAGTTGTCGCCGAAAGCACAAACGAGAACGCCAAGTCTCGCGACGCGTCGGCGGAAGTCGCGCGGCAGGTGTTGGTGCCAGAGGCATTGGAACCGGCTGCCGAACAGCCCATCTGTATTGCGCCGGGATACGAACTGTGGATCGTCGATGATGGCACTTCGCTAACCAAATCGATCGCCGAAAAGTTGACGGCGCAAGGCATCGCTGCACGGATGGTTGGTTCGTCCGATCCGATTGATGGTGAAGCGTGCGCACCGGTGGGTGGTGTGATCCATGTGGTCGGACCGGCACCCTACAACGTGTCAGGATTGATGACGGCTGTCACCGAGCAGGTCAAAGACGCGTTTCGAATGACTAAAGAATTGTCGGCTGACATACAAGCCGCCGCGAAGGAAGGCGGGGCGCTGCTAGCCACGGTCTCGCGCATGGATGGCTGCTTCGGACTCACCGAATCGCAGTTCGATCCGAGTCAAGGCGGGCTGGCGGGTCTGGCAAAAACATGCGCCATCGAGTGGCCGGACGTCCATTGCCGAGCGCTGGATGTAGATGCGAACATGGGCCAGTCGGCGGACGTTGCCGACCGTATCATCCGTGAGTTAAGTGCAACAGGTCCCATCGAAGTTGGCGTGAAAACCAACGGTCGATTCGCGTTGGCACTCGAGGATCGCACGATTGACATCAAGTCGATGCCCTTAAAACAAGGCGACGTAGTCGTCGTCAGTGGTGGGGCGCGAGGTGTCACCGGTGAAACGGCGATCGCGCTGGCCAAGGCATCGAAGGCACACTTCGTCTTGCTCGGTCGATCAAGTGAACCGTTCGCCGAACCGGTGTGGGCCAAGGGACTTGCCGATGAGGGAAAACTCAAAAGAGCGGTTCTGCAAAATGAATTCGCCAGTGCAAAGAAACCGAGTCCATCCGAGTTGGAAGCGGCATATCGACGTCACGCAGCCAACCACGAAATCAACGCGACTTTGGGGCGCATTCAAAAAGCCGGCGGAACTGTTGAGTATCGCTCCGTTAATGTCTGCGACAACGAACAAGTCGCGGGCGTCTTGAAAGACGTTCGCAAGAAGCATGGACCGATCCGCGGATTGATTCACGGTGCCGGCGTGATCGAAGATGCGTTCATCGCCGACAAAGACCCCATCGCATTTGATCGCGTGTTTGATACGAAAGTGCAGGGCCTCAATGCTCTCTTGAGCGCTGCGGGTGACGATCCCCGCGTGATCGTTTTATTCTCGTCGGTCAGTGGACGGTTTGGCCGCCAGGGTCAGGTTGATTATGCGATGGCCAACGAAGTGCTCAATAAGATCGCATCGGTCGAATCGCGCCGCCGCAAAAACTGTAAAGTCGTCGCAATGAACTGGGGCCCGTGGGACGGCGGCATGGTCACGCCAACGCTTCGCCGACAGTTTGAACGCGAAGGGGTATTCCTGATTCCACTGCAAGCCGGAGCGCAGTGTCTGGTTGATGAAATCTGCTGCGATGACGCAACGGCGACGGAAGTGCTCATCGGTGGTGGGTTCGATCAAGCCCAAACGCCAGCAAATCAATCGGCTGCCGCAACCAAGCAACCGACCGCGACCATGACAGCATTTGAACGTCGCGTGAAAGTTGCAGATCATCCATTCCTCAAATCGCATCAGCTATCGGGCAAAGCGGTGCTGCCCATGGCAATGATTATCGAATGGCTCGGACATGGTGCGCTGCATGCCAATCCGGGACTGCAGCTTAAAGGTTTAAGCGATGTTCGCGTGTTCAAGGGTGTCATCATCGGCGACGATTCCGTTGACGTCGAGGTCATGGTGTCGCGACCCGAGTCCGATCAATCAAATCTGCTGGTCACAACCGAACTGCGAAGTCGCTCGGCCAACGGTGAATCGATCCTGCATGCCCGTGCCATAGCGCGGTTAGGAGATCGGCGCGAGGCAGCGCCGTCGATCGACGAGCCGGGCAGTTTAACAACTGAAAAATTCAAAGGAACCGCTCAGTCGATTTATGACGACGTGCTGTTCCATGACTCCGACTTTCATGCGATCACCGCGGTCGAAGGAATCGGACCTGACGGGATGGTTGCAAAACTAAATGCTGCACCCAAGCCAGCCGCGTGGATCGATTCGCCGCTGCGAGGGACGTGGCTGACCGATCCGTTGGTCATCGACGGTGTGCTTCAACTTGGAATTGTTTGGCAGCACGCAAAGACCGGTCACCTTTCACTGCCGGGATACGTTGCAAGTTTTGAGCAATACATGGATCGCTTCCCGAAGGGGCAGGTACGATGCGCCCTTCATGTTCGCGAATCGTCAGCCAGTCGGATCGTCGCTGAAGCAACCTTGCGCGACCAGGCTGGAGCATTGATCGCGAAGCTAGACGGCTGCACCTGGACGACCAACGCACAGTTGGCCGACGCATTCGGAAAGGTGTCGAGCCGATCGGCTTAAGCGCTTCAAATGTCCGCTTCATCTGAAAATTCAGCGTTTAAGGATCAGCCCATCGCCATCGTGGGACTGGGCGGATTGTTTCCGGAGGCGCCCACGCTTGATGCGTTTTTGAAACTTATTTTAAGCGGTACGGATACGTCGCGCGATGTATCGCCGCAGCGTTGGGTGGCAGATCCTGCCCGAATATGTTCTGCCGAGTTGAAGGAAGATCGTCCGTTTCATTCGCGCGGATGTTATATCGACGACTTTGCGTTTGATCCTTCCGGTTTTGATCTACCCGTCCAACTGCTCAATTCGCTCGATCCAACGTTTCAATTCATGTTGCATGCCAGTCGCGCAGCGCTGGGCGATGGCAAGACAGATTCGATCGATCATAAACGCATTGGCGCGGTGTTGGCTGCGATCGCACTGCCCACGGATGCCACGTCGGCATTGACCCGTGAAGTGTTGGGCCGAGAATTCGAACGACGTCTGCTAGGCGATCAAATCAAGGGTGGCTCGCAGATTGAAGGGCACACTGATCCGATCAATCATCACGCCGTAGGGCTACCTGCCGGCATCGTTTGTGCGGGGTTGGGTCTTGGCGGCGGAAGCTTCACTCTGGATGCGGCGTGTGCGTCGAGCCTGTACGCAATCAAATTTGCATGCGATGAACTTCACGCCCACCGCTCCGATGCGATGTTAGCCGGCGGGGTGAATCGACCGGATTGCCTCTATACGCAGACGGGATTCACCCAGCTTCGTGCGCTGTCGCGCAGTGGACGGTGTCGCCCCTTCGATGCGTCAGCCGACGGATTGATGGTCGGTGAAGGGGCGGGTGCTGTGCTGCTCAAACGTCTTGACGATGCAGTTCGCGATGGCGACAAGATTTACGGTGTAATTCGCGGGATAGGCCTATCGAACGATGTGGCTGGTAGTTTGTTGGCGGCGGATTCCGAAGGCCAACTGCGGGCGATGCGACAGGCGTATCAACAAAGCGGCTGGTCGCCAGCGGATGTGGATGTGATCGAGTGCCACGGGACCGGCACGCCGCTGGGTGATGCGGTCGAGTTTGGCAGCCTGTGCGAACTTTGGTCGCAAGACAAATGGTCGCCGGGGCAGTGTGTTCTCGGTTCGGTTAAGTCAAACGTGGGTCACTTGCTGACCGGTGCGGGAATTGCGGGTCTGCTTAAAACCTTGCTCGCGATGAACGCCAAGACGCTCCCGCCATCGGCAAACTTTGAGCAGCCGTCACCGAAACTCGGCATTGATTCGAGTCCGTTCCAAGTCATTTCAAAGCCGACGCCTTGGAACACCCGTGACGCCGGCACACCAAGGCGGGCGGCGATCAGCGCGTTTGGATTCGGCGGTATCAATGCCCATTTGCTGCTTGAAGAATTCAACGAATCGTCCAAACGCAAAGTCTCGGTCAGTCCGACTCCGATTCGGGAAAAATCAAACGCCTGCATCGTCGGAATGTCGGCGCACTTTGGCTCGATCTCAGGGATCGACGAATTCGAGAGCGTGGTCTTTTCGGGAACCTCCACAGTCGCGAAGCGATCGGACGATCGTTGGCGCGGTGCTGTCGATTCAGCGGACGCATTAAGCGCAGTCAACGGCGCGTACATTGATAATGTCAGCGTTCCGATCGGTGAGTTCAAAGTCCCACCGGCAGAGATCCGAGAATCATTACCGCAGCAGATGTTGATGCTGAAGGTTGTCGCTGAAGCGCTCGACGACGCGGGCATTTCGCGAAGTGCGTTAGGGCCGCGATTTGGCTGCATCATTGGCATGACGCTCGATGCGAGCGCGTCAAACTATCATTTGCGTTGGGCGATTCCGGAACTCGCCCGAGGTTGGGCGGCGACTTTGGGTCTGCAACTGTCCGACGATGAATTCGAAGCATGGGTCAGCGACCTGCAAGATGAAGCCAGTCAGCCGCTCACTTCCGGACGCGTGGTGGGTTCGCTCGGTGGCATGGTCGCAAGTCGCATCGCCCGCGAGTTTGGCATCGGTGGCCCCAGCCTGACCATGTCTGCCGACGATAATTCCGGATTGCGCGCTCTTGAACTAGGTGCCCGCATGCTCGAACGCGGCGAACTTGACGGCGTGGTAATCGGTGCGGTTGATCTTCCATGTGACGTGAGACGCATTCTTGGCGATCGCGGAATCTACGTTGAGCAGCAACGCGTGACGCCGTTAGATGCCGACTCGAAGGGCACATTGCCCAGCGATGGGGCGGTCGCGATGGTCCTGAAACGTGTCGCCGATGCGAAGGACGCTCGGCACTACGCACGCCTGCGAGGATTTGGATTCGCCGGTGGAACCGCGCCGGGGCAAGTTGCGAAAGTAGTCTATCGGTCGGCGATCGATCGTGCATGTGACGATGGTAACGTAGAGTCTGCATCTGTAGGCATGATCGAAACGGCTGGGGCGGGCCGACCGGAATTCGATGCTTTGGAAAGCGAAGTTCTCGGTGCGCTCTTTGAGCACGACGACTCTCATGCCAAGTGTGCCATTACGTCAGCCGCAGCTTCAATCGGTTATTCTCACGCGGCGTCCGGATTGGCGTCGGTTGCGAGTGCGGCGCTTTGCCTGCACCGTCAGACGATTGCGCCGATTGCAGAGTTCAGCAATTTATACGATGCGCTGGCAAAGCATGATCGCTTCTACGTCGCACGCGAAAGTCAGCCGTGGCTCCGCAATCGATCGGAAGGTCGGCGGCGCGCCGGGGTCAGCGGAATATCGTTTCACGGTGAATGTGCCCACGTTATTTTAGAAGAAGCAGACGCCTCACCCATCTCGCCGACGCACCGCAATCAAGATGAAATGCAGGCCACCGTGTTTCGATTTGGTGGAGCAAGCATCGCCAAACTTTGCAGCAAGTTTGATGAGTTGAAACAATTTATCGAAACGCACGAAGGAGACATCGCACGCCTCGGCGGAATCTGGCACGAACAGCACAAAGCGAATACGGCAGACCAAGAAGTCGCAACCATCGTTGCGGGCGATTTGGAAACGCTCCGCGCGTCGCTGCTGGAAACCAAGAATCGAATCTTGAGTCAACCGGCTCAACCCATCGCGGGCGAATCAGGTGCATACTATGTGCCTGAACCCATGACCGATGGCGAACTGGCATTCGTCTATCCGGGCAGTGGTGTTCACAAACTCGGCATGGGTCGGCAGCATTTGCTCGATTGGCCGGTGATGGCTCAGCGACTCGACGCCCGGTTCGGTCATCTCGCGGATCAATTCCTGCCGCAATGGGTGATGCCTCGTCGATTGGATTACACCGGAAACTGGCGGCGTCAGGCACATGCCGAATTGTCTTCAGACGCGCGGCGCACGATCATGTCGCAGGTGTCGTATGGTTCGCTGGTCACCGACATCCTGCGTGATGCGGGAATCATTCCAGACGCAGCAATTGGCTATAGCCTCGGCGAAACCACCAGCCTGATCGCGCTCGGTGTTTGGCCCGACCGTGACGGGATGGCCAGCCGCCTGATGAAATCGCCCCTGTTCGCGTCAGAGTTGGCGGGTGAATGCACGGCGGCTGCCCAACACTGGAAACTCGGCAAGAACGATGCAGTTTCGTGGACCGTTTTCGCCCTGAATCAACCATCCGATCGCGTGCGCAAAGTGATAAAAAAACTCGACCGAGCGTACTTGCTGATTGTCAACGCTCCGGGTGAATGTGTCGTGGGCGGGCAGCGTGATCAGGTCGAACGACTCATCGCGTCATTGGGTTGCGAGGGCGTTGAACTTTCAGGGGCATCGGCAGTGCATTGTCCGGTGGTTCAGGAAGTCGTCAAACAATATCGCAAGCTGCATCTGCTCGAAACGAGTGTGCCAAAGGGGACACGATTCTACAGTGCGGCATGGGGACGTTCTTACGATGTGACCAAGGAAACGGCGGCTGACTCCATCACTGCCCAGGCAACCGACGGGTTCGATTTTGCGAAACTGATTTCGCAGGCCTACGAAGATGGCGTGCGATACTTCGTCGAAGTCGGCCCGCAAGCGACGTGTACGCGAATGATCCGAAGTATCCTCGGCAATCAGCCGCACTTCGCGGCGTCGGCGAGCGATCATGTCGATGATGAACGGAACCCGTTGATGCGCCTGATCGCTGCGCTTGTTGCCCACCGTGTGATTGACGACGTTGATGGTTTGTATCATCACGTCAGCGAACGCCCGCAGAAAATTCAGCCAGCCAACCGACCGACGGTCACCATTGCCACCGGCGGGCCGGCATTCAATCCACCCACACCGGTCACGGCGCAACGTTTGGCACAAGCGCCGCAATACGACGTGCCCGCAACGATCACGCCCGATGAACCAGCAGCTACGCCCGCGCAAGTTCCAGTACAGTCGCAGCAGCATTACCCAACGCATACCGAGGAACCGATGCAAGATCAACTGATCGCCACGATGGCCGCAACGAACAAGGCAACGTCAGACGCCCATGACACGTTTCTACGGTTTTCGAAAAATGCGATGAACGATCTCGCCGAAGCGTTGACCACGCGACAACAACTGCTGAGTCAGATGAACGGCGCTGCCGAAGTGAAAGCGCCGACAACACAAATCAAAACACCGCAAGTCTCAGTACCGCAGACGCCCGTCGCTTTCGATCGCGAAAAGTGCATGGAATTCGCCATCGGCAAAGTTGCCAATGTGCTCGGTCCGGATTTCGCAGAGGTCGATCAGTATCCGGTGCGGGTGCGTTTGCCCGATCAACCGCTCATGTTGGTCGATCGCATTTTGGAAGTCGAAGGGATCAAGCGATCGCTGGGTGGTGGTCGGGTCCTCACCGAAAAAGATGTGAGCGCCGGCGATTGGTATCTCGATGGTGGCCGGATGCCGATTTCAATCACAGTCGAATCGGGTCAAGCCGACCTGTTCTTGTGTTCATACCTTGGCATCGATCATGCGGTAAAGGGCACGCGATCGTATCGATTGCTTGACGCCACGGTGCGGTTTCATCGCGGTTTGCCTGTGCCCGGTGAAGTGATTCGCTATGACATACGCATTGATCGATTCGTCAAGCAAGGCGATACATACCTGTTCTTCTTCGCGTTTGAAGGGACGATTGCCGGCCAACCGTTGCTAAGCATGTCCGGTGGTTGCGCCGGTTTCTTCACCGAAGATGAAATTCGCGGTTCCGGTGGCATCATCGAGACGGCAGAAGAAAGGGCGAACAAGCCCGGCATCCCGCTCGATGGCCTCACGGAATTAGTGCCATGTTGTGACATTGAGTCATATGACGAGCGGCAGGTGGATGCATTACGGGCGGGTGATCTCGCTGCGTGTTTCGGCGAAGCGTTCGCAGGGTTACCGCTTGCTCAACCGATCAAACTTCCTTCAGGCAAGATGCGTTTGGTTCACCGCGTCACCGAGTTGAACACGGCTGGCGGACGGTTTGGCAAAGGTCTCATCCGCGCCGAAGCCGATATCCATCCGGACGACTGGTTCCTGACTTGCCATTTCGTCGATGACATGGTGATGCCCGGTACGCTGATGTACGACTGCTGCGTGCAGACGCTGCGCATTTTTCTGATGCGAATTGGCTGGGTGGCTAAGCATGACTCAGTTGCTCACGAGCCGGTCATCGGCGTGTCGAGTGCCCTTCGATGTCGCGGTCCGGTCACGCGTGCGACCAAGGTCGTGACCTACGAATTGCACATTAAGGAAATGGGATACGGTCCAGAACCCTATGTGATCGCCGACGCCTTGATGTATGGCGATGGCGAAAAGATCGTCCGTTTCATCGACATGTCGTTGAAGATGACGGGGACCAACAAGCAGAAGCTCGATGAGTTGTGGGCGGGTGCAAGCAATCCTACCGGGCAAATCAGTCGGACCGACTCTGATCGAAAAGCCGTCGCACCAATCGGCGAACTGGTTGTGTCGCCCAATCCCAAGCCAGCCATCTACGACTACGATCGCATTCTTGCGTTTTCGATCGGCAATCCTTCTGAAGCGTTTGGCGATCGCTATGAAGTTTTCGACGAGCAGCGGCGTATCGCCCGTCTTCCCGGTCCACCGTTTCAATTTCTCGATCGCGTCACGGAAGTTCACGCCAAACCGTGGGAACTCAATGCTGACGGTTGGATCGAATGTCAGTACGACGTTCCTGCAGATGCGTGGTACTTCGGGGCGAATCGTCAGCGCAGCATGCCATTTGCCGTGCTCCTCGAAATCGCGTTGCAGCCGTGCGGATGGTTAGCAGCTTTCAAAGGCTCGGCGCTGGCAAGCGACGAGGATCTGAAATTTCGAAATCTCGATGGTGACGCGATCCTCTACCGCGAGGTCTTCCCCGACGCGGGGACCCTGACCGTTCGCGCACGGATGACGCAGGTATCAAGAGCCGGCGGAATGCTCATCCAGAAATTCGACATGCAGGTCTGGCAGGGCGAGCGCATCGTCTACGACGGCAACACCGCTTTCGGATTCTTCACCAAGGGCGCACTCGCCCGGCAGGTTGGAATCGGCGACCCCGAAAGCAAATGCTACCAACCCAATGATGCCGAAATTGCCCGGGCGATTGCGGTTTCGTGGGAATCGTGCGATCCATTTACACCCGACGAAACAGCTACGCCACCAACCACCGGCGCGATGCTTCCTGGCAAGGCGTTTCAAATGATCGACCGCGTTGACCTGTTTGTCCCGGACGGCGGGTCAAAAGGGCTGGGATTCATACGAGGATCGAAGGATGTGGACCCGGATGAGTGGTTCTTCGCAGCTCACTTCTACCAGGATCCAGTATGTCCCGGATCGCTGGGACTCGAGTCGATGCTTCAGTTGTTGAAAATCGTAGCCATCGAGCGATTTGGGTCTGACCTTGTATCCAGGAGTCATTTCACGCCGATTATCATTGGCGCGAAGCACACATGGTCGTATCGTGGTCAGATCATCCCAGCCAATCGGCGTGTCGAAGTTTGTGCCAATGTGACTTCGATCGAGGCTGGGGGCGGAAACGGAAACGAATTTGCATCATCTCCCACCGCAAGGGCCACCACCATTAAGGCAAATGGTTGGCTGAGTGTTGACGGAATCACCATTTACGAAATGGGTGAATTCGGCATATCTTTGGTGCCAGATGGTCAGCAGTAGTTAGCACCGAGCACTCGTTTTGTTCATGAAATACGATAAGGTCAGGTTGGCATCCATTGGGTACGAACTCGCGCCCAACGTTGTCACGTCGGCGGAAATTGAAGAGCAATTGGCGCCGTTGTACGACAAGTTCAGTCTGCGCCGAGGGCAATTGGAGCGCCTGACAGGCGTCACCGAACGGCGTTTCTGGGAGGCTGGCCAACCCATTTGGGTGCCCGCTGCAAAAGCCGGTAAGAAAGCGATCGACCTCGCGCGCATTTCTCCCGCTGATATTGGAATTTTCATCTACGCAGGCGTTTGCCGCGATAATTTGGAACCGGCGACCGCATGCGCTGCTGCAGATAATCTTGGTGTGGGTCCTGCCGCAGAAGTGTTTGACGTCTCGAGCGCGTGTCTGGGAGTACTCTCAGGGATTGTTCGGATTGCCAACGCCATTGAACTCGGACAAACCCGTGCGGGGTTGGTAGTGGCCTGCGAATCGGCTCGCGAAATCGTTGAACAGACGATCGGTCGTTTACTCGAAGACCCCGATCCAGCGACATTCAAAAAATCCCTGGCAACCATGACCGGCGGGTCGGGTGCGGTTGGCGTTCTTCTGACCGACGATTCGTTTGGCGATCAGGGGCATCGACTGCTTGGCGGGGTCGCTCGCAGCGCACCGAAGTATCACGGTTTGTGTCGATGGGGGCCGGCCACCGGTGTTTCGGCTAGCGCTCCGATGGAAATGGAAACCGATGCTGCCGCCGTCCTAGAGCATGGGGTCAAATTGGGAGCGGAAACCTGGCAGGAATTCAAGTCAGTCTTGGGTTGGGGAAACGGTCAGCCCGATCGCATCGTCTGTCACCAGGTCGGTTCGTGGCATCGCAACGCCATTCTCAAAGCGTTCGAGTTCCCATCTGACGGCGACTACGTGACGTTCTCCCATCTCGGTAACATCGGCACAGCGTCGCTACCCATGACGGCTGCCATGGCCGATGAGCGCGGGTTTCTGCAAACCGGACACAGAGTTGGTTTCTGCGGAATCGGCAGCGGACTGAATTGTCTGTTTCTCGGGTTCGACTGGTAGAGGCCTCAGTTCAACACGGTCATAGTTGCAACACGAGCATAGACAACTCGCGATGGATTCAGTAACCTCGGTAACTGACCGGGCGAAAACTTTGGGAGGATTCAAATGAATCCGAGCGTATTCACGCCAAGAGTTTGGTGTCTGGTTTCATTCCTGGCGGCTTTGTCGCTTGCACTACCCTCCGAGGCCCAACAAAAAGATGGCGATCCACCCACCAAGAAAACGTATCGGGGGGTCATCGGTCCGGACAGCGAGAAGATTCGCGTAGAAGGTGACAAGACGTTTGTGTGGGGTGGAAAGAACCCGAAAACCGGAGAAGAGGAATGGTACGACTTCACAGGCGCGCCCTTTGCCGCTTCGGAACTTCAGTTCGGTATCGGCAAATACCGCATCGTAGCAATCGATGATCCGGTGTATGTCAAGCCTACAGACCAGAGGCTCATGGCGGGGCCAGTCAGCCCATATCGAAAAGATGAACGACCATCAAAGATTGATGAAATCATGGTGATCGGCTGGGCCGAGGGCGACGACGTTCGAGCATATCCGATTTCACTTCTCGATCGGCACGAGTTGGTCAACGATACGATTGGCGGAAAACCAGTGACGGTAGGGTGGTGACCGCTGGCTAAACTGTCCGTGGTTCACGGACGCGAAACAAACGGGAAACTGGATTCATTCGGTGTCAGCGGATTCGTCCACAAAGATGTCTTTTTGATCTACGATCATGCCACCCAAAGCCTTTGGTATCCGCTGGACGATGAAAAATGGACCGCGATAAGCGGAAAACGCAAGGGTGAGACGATATCATTTCTTGCGGAGCCTGCTCCGGTTTCTCTCGGAGAATGGCGCAAGAAGCATCCCGACACCAAAGTGCTGCTCGGTTCAAAGTCACGGCTGGAAAAGCAAGGGAGTGGATGAGCAGGCCTGCGAAACGAGCGATGGGCGGCGCTTAGTCTCCAGTCGGGAGTTTGATCGTGAAGATCGTTCCTTTGCCAACTTCGCTTGCGACCTGAATGGTTCCGCGATGTTCTTCGATAATGTCGCGGCACATGGTTAGTCCCAACCCGACACCACTCTTGTTTGGGCGGTTCTTTTTGGTGCTATAGAATTCCCCAAAAATCGCATCGAGCGAATCGGCGGGGATTCCGGAACCATTGTCTCGAAAGCTGATCGAAACCATTTCGTCATCGATTCGCTGAGCCGCAATCGTGATGCGACCATGCCGGTGTTCGATCGCCTGCCGGGCGTTTGAGAGCAGATTGAAGAAAACCTGCTGCATCTGCTTTGGGTCGGCGAGGAACGTCAAGGAATCGTCAATCTCGGTAATGAACTCGATGTTATCCTTGGACAGATCGCGAATTAGACACTCGCGGGCGTCGTCGATGGCCCCTTTAATATTGACGCGTTCGACCTTGTTGGCTTCGTTGGCGGCCAACCCGAGAATCCGATCGGACATCGCGGTCATAATCCCCGTCTGCTTCAACGTGATCCGAAGGGCTTTGGCCATCAACTCCGGATCCTGCGAATCGATGGCATATTGGGCATAACCGACTACCGGCGACATGAGGTTGTTGAATTCATGGGCCAACATGGTGGCAGCCGTCCCCAATGAGGCGAGTCGCTGAGCCTGTCTCGTCTGATCCTTGAGATGCTCGAACTGAGATTCAAGCACGTCAAACTGTTCCTGCAAACGCAGCTCGGTGGCGTTAAATTGCGAAGGTTCCAAGGAATGCGGCGATCGGGAAGCATGCGATTGATCGGCGCTCTGGGATGTCGATGCGTTGTGCGCAGCATCGCTTTCCGATTGCATGCTCATCGACATATGACGTGGGTTGGGTGGTACTCTGGTTTTTTGCATCGGATACTCTTGGTTTGGGGTTCCAACATGTTATCGGCTGGTGTTGGAGCGAGACTTGAAGCGATGATTTGAAGTCGTGTTGAAGCGAAATACCGGGGCAAAACTGCAACGATATGAACCATTGAGTTCATACAAATCTCAAAGACTTCCCAGTCGCTCCATGCGCCCCAGAGTGTACGTTGCCGACCCTGCTCCTCAATCATCGAACTCCTGAACTGTCACGCTTTCGCACCCTTCCGTCATTCCCGCGCACGCGGGAATCCAGAACGGCTCAAAAAGGCTCCACTGGTCTTTTTACCAGGTGTGGTCGAGATGGACCTTGTACTACTAGAAGCATTTATTGGGTAAGGATGACGCATGAATCTGGATTCCCGCGTGCGCGGGAATGACGACGTGGCTTTGTTGATCGACCGCGCTATAGCACGCGGTCGATCCAGCCGCCACCGATGACTTCGTCGCCGTGATACAGCACCAACGCCTGACCGGGCGTGATGGCGGATTGTGGCTCGTCAAACTCTACGCGCAAAGTGCCATCAGGTGACGCAGTGGCTGTACAAGTCGCGGCTTGGTGCTGGTAGCGGATTTGACCCTCGCAGCGAATAGGCTTTGTCGGTGGGCCCGATACGAAGTTTGCACCGGATGCCAGCAGGCCAGTGTGCAGCAAATCATCTCGCTCGCCCAGCACAACGGTGTTATTCAACACATCGAGCTGCGTGACGTAGACCGGCTTACCTGCAGCCACTCCCAACCCGCGACGCTGCCCGATTGTAAAGTTGGCGACGCCATCGTGATCGCCGAGAACTTTTCCCTCGGTGTCTTCAATGTTGCCAGGCTTAAACGCATCGGGTCGTCTTTCGCGAACCACTCGGGCATAGTCGCGATCCGGTACGAAGCAGATCTCGACGGAATCCGGTTTGTTGTGGACCGGTAAACCGAAGCGCTCTGCCGCCTCGCGAACTTCGTTCTTCTGCAAGTGGCCAATTGGGAACATCGCGCGATCGAGCATTTCCGAACGCACACCGAACAGGAAGTACGATTGGTCTTTTCGATGATCGATGCCGCGACGCAATCGCGTTTGACCATCCTCACGGTCGAGACGGGCGTAGTGACCCGTGGCGACGAATTGACAGCCGAGCATGTCGGCGTATTCGACGAGCTTCCCGAACTTCAGCCAAGTGTTGCACTGCACGCAAGGATTGGGGGTGCGGCCAGCCGCGTACTCATCGGCGAAGTAGTCGATCAGCCGTTCAAAATCGGGCTTGAAGTTCAGCACATAAAACGGGATGTCGAGCATGCCGGCGACGAATCGGGCGTCGGCAGCGTCAGATGCGCTGCAGCATCCTTGATGCGAACGTTTGGGATTTTCGACATCGGTCGAACACGCCTCGTCTTCGGGCATCTCCACGCCGACGCGCATGAACAAGCCCATCACCTCGTACCCTTGCTCCCGAAGCAAGCACGCGGTGACGCTCGAATCGACCCCGCCGCTCATCGCGACAAGGACCTTCGGTTTGCTATTTGGGTTTTCAGTGGGGCTGACCATGACGACATTGTAGCCGATGGCGCTTGATCTTCCATCGACGATTGAATCGCCCGAAGGACGATATCTGGCGACGTTCTTAACTATTTGTCTGCCGGTTTGGCGTCTTTGGGGGTTGTGTACGCCTTCTGCTGGTTGACGATTCTGGATCGCTGATTTTTGGTGGGCAGGCGCTCGATGCGGGCTGATAACTCGCGAAACATCGTATCGAGGGGGCCATACAACTCGACCATATTCTGTTCGACCTTTTCAGGATCGACACCCTCGGGGTTGGCGATCTTGGCTTCGAGTTTGGCGATCAGGTCGCGTCGTTTGTACACATGGTCGAATGCACGGTTCAGCATTTCCCGCAGCATCGACATGGCCGTGTTCCGCTGACTCTGATCGAGTTCAAAATGATCGCAGTAGTTGCGAACGTATTGCTCCCACGCCCCGAATTCATTCTTGACGCGCTCGGGAAACTGTTCGATGGCAGCCCGTTTGAATCGATCGCTCTTTTCGTCGTTCGTTTTGATCTGTGCAAACCAGCGACCGGTGGGGTCGAGTCCTTCGGGCATGGTTTGCCCTTCCGGATTCCACCATTCCTTTTCCTCGAATTTGCCTACGCTCCATCGCCGCAATCGACTTTGAAAACGCTCCAGCGATGCACGCCTTTCGACGCGATGCTCATCAAAGATGGCTTGCTGATCGGCGTCGAGTGCCGATCGAAACGCAAACTCGCCTTCCAACAGTTTGCCGAGCACCAATCGATACACCGGAGTCGCCCGCGCCGCCCAATCCGAAACTTGTTCGGGCGTTGGTGGAGCTTGCGCTAGATTAGCGGAGGCGTACTCATTCATAAGCGGCTGAATGTCAGTCCGGTTTTCGTGCATGAAATCCGTCCAGCGCGTGACCATGTTTTGCTGAATCGTCGCCGCTTGTTCGGGTCTCAAATCGTACGTTTCGGTCGCTTCATCGATAGACCGCTTCACAAAAAGCTCGATCATGTGATCGGTCGGCCAGAATCCGTCGAGCAGTTTCGGATCGGCATGGGGGTCGGGCTGCATCGGTGGAAACACCGGAGGGGGCGACTGCCGCGCACGAGGCGGGGCATCCGGATAGGTCGGTGCAATGGGTTTGGGTTCCGATTGGGCAAGCACTATCGGTGTAAGGGCCCACATGCCCACCCATCCCAACAAAATGGCGTTTCGATTGCTCATGCTTCTATTGTACACCATTCAGATTGCTTGGGTGCGTGACCGCAATGGGTGCGGATTGGAACCGATATTCACATCATTGGGAATCAATTAACGTTAAGAGGCGCTCCATGTCCGTGTTGATTTTGAGTAAGTCGTCGAGCGTTTCTCTAAAAAAAGCAAGGTCTGGGTTGTTCAAGAGATGACACAAAGCGAGTGCGTCTTTCCTGGCGACCGTCAGCAATCCTGGCATTGCCTTTTCGAGTTCGGAGTCGGATTCGTGCTTCATCAAAAAACGGCAAAGTGATCTGCTTTGTTGCTCCATATGCTTAATCATCGCCATGATCTTGTGGGGCGGGAACGCGTCCTGCAGGACTTCGCTTTTTTGAATGAGCTGATCAAACGCGGTCCGAGCCAGCAGTAAGCCGGGGTACATCTGCAACCCTCGCTCACGCAGCATTGCGCTTGTTTTCGCACCTCGCGACAGTACGTCAATCGCACTTGGCTTCGCCGACTGAAGTTCTTCCACTACGTAACATTGGAGCGCGGGTTGATTCAGTTGTACCGATTCGGGATGATTGGGAACTGTTCCCCAGAGCACGTTATTGTCGCCTTCGTATCGATCAACGATTCCCCAGGTGGCGGGTACTTCCGATTGCCAACCGCGAAAGGCCAGCACGCGCTGTCCGTTCTCAAGCGCCCGGTGGATGAGCGGTACATAACTGTCTTCAAAGTGATCGGTAAACTCTGCGGAATCCGACAAACCATGGCGCGCCCGAGGGGGATGCATCGCACGCAGGCGTACACCGAACAAGGCGGCTGCATCTGGCAACGCGAAATCGTGGCACTCCGCCAGCACAGGAAAATCTTCATCGGGCGACTGCGTGAAGAAGAACCCGAATCCAACACCCAATGCCGTCAATACCGCATCGCGATCGATCTCGGTCCCACCCGACTCAGCCAGTTTGACCAAACATTCGGCGAGATTGGCGGTGGAGTATGGCTGCAGTTGACGCATCGGGGATGTGGCGCTCATGGACAAATCTTACACGCGGCGTGATGGATGGGAAAGTATGGAGTCAACGGTGCTGTCATGTGTGAGTTCTACGATCGCCGTCTGTGATTTTCCACAAAGTATCAGCCTGGCCTGCGCGGGTCCCAGCGGTGTGAAATTCTGCGACATTGGCCTATGGCAGTCGATCCAGAGTCCGTCCAGACGCTCGACGGGAAGCCAATTCACAGATTCTCCACAACGCTGAACCACATCCCAGAAACCGACCGGTAAGCGTTAAGCTTTGATTCAGTGGCATGGTCCGGTTCCAGAATTGCAACTACCATCCGCGTGTACGCTTGGTGGGTCTGTTCGGAGGGTGTTATTCGCGTGGACATTTATGGCTTGAAGCGGATTCCCTTCCTCTCGCGCTACAACTTCTTCCATGAATTCCATCACATCCTCGCGTGGGGCGTTGTTGTCGGATTGATTGAAGGCAGCTTTGCCTCCATCGTTGTCGCCAAGACATTTAAGGGTAGCGAATTCCTGATCAGTGTGGCGTCGGCAACACCGATGGCCATGCATGTTGTCAGCCTCATGTGGGGGGCGTATTGCGTCGGTCGGCGCAAGTTGCGGATATTTACATTTTGCACGACTGGTACGGCGATCATGCTGGCCAGCGTCGCGATGACGCCGGATGCGAGTTACGGCGGCTGGCTATTCGTCCTTCAGATGGCCGCTGCCCAGTTCTTCCAAACCGGTGCGGTGACGGTGCGCTCATCGCTTTGGAAATCAAACTATCCACCGCTTGTTCGCGGGCAGATCGCCGGACGGCTGCAAGTCGCCCGCGCGGTGACGCGACTTGTATCGGTGGCACTCATCGCGGAGATGTTCGACCACAGCCCGCGCAGTTATCGTTGGATTTATCCGATTGTTGCGATCGTCGGGTTGGTTGGTGTGATGTGCCTTCAGCGGATGCGGGTTCGGGGCGAAGTCGGTGAACTGCGCCGCATGCATGGAGGCGACCGTGTAGAAGGCGGGTTGACCGCGCCCGTGAGCACGCAGCGTATTTTTTCTTCCTCGCACATACTCACGAGCGCGATTCATGTGCTCAAGAAGGATGCCCGGTTCCGCAACTACTGCATTGCTCAGATGATTGCCGGGGTGACGAATTTACTGGTGCGGGCAGTGATCGTGGTCATCGTCACCCAACAGCTATTTGTGGGCATGGACAATGGATACCGCCTCAGCACGGTGATGCTCGAATTGATTCCCATGTTATTGATGTTGGCCGCCATGCGGGCGAGCGCCCGTTACTTTGATCGGGCGGGTGTGGTGCGCTATCGTGCAATTCAAATGATCGGATGGCTGCTGGCGATTTTCTTTGGAATGTGCGGGACGCTTGCGATCGGAAACGTCGACGAAATTGGACCGAACGCATTTTTGATATCCGTCGGATGCTTCGCGGTGTTTTCGATCTTTCGCGGGATATGTCTGGGCGGGGGATCGATCGCTTGGAATCTTGGCCATTTGCATTTTGCAAGCAACGAGGATGCCGAGGTGTACATGGGCATTCACGTTTCGCTGACCGGTTTGCGAGCGATGTTCATCCCGATTCTTGGCACATATCTATGGGGGCAGATCGGATGGTGCGTGTGGTTGGTTTCGTTGGCTTCGGGTTTGGTGGCGATCTACTTTTTCAAAATGCTTGAATTGGGTGATCGGCCAAATTCACACGTTGACGGCGAAACGCGGGGAATTAATTCGCGCCAATCGACGCCAGTTTGATTGTGGCTTTAATCGGGGGTCGTCGATGATGCAATCTGCTCGACGAGGTGCATTTCGCGGTGTAGAGTTTATGCAAGAACCTTGGATAGGATTCAAATGAATTCAGTCGAACTTGCGAAATCGGAATTTGGTAAGAATATTTTCGGTAGCTTAGGGCCATCCGGTGAGACAGTCATGGACGATGATACAATTATCCGCAGAGTACGCGACGAACACGAACGTCTTCGCGAAATAACCGATGCGCTAAATAGCTCGCTTCTGCAAAAGGGTGGTGATGATCTTCGCCCGTGGTTGGCTGAAGTTTGCAAATCGTTCGAGCACTTTCGCGCCCACCTGATCCACCGCATCGCCCTCGAAGAGATTGGCGGGTTTCTCGATTACGTCGTTGATAAACGACCCGACCTCGTCAATCAGGTCAATCACCTAAAACAAGGCCACGCCAACATGATCGAGATGGCCGGCAAAACCCTGGGGCACCTCAAGGAGTTGTCCACAAGCGATACCGATCCGCGCGGACAAGCCCGAACATACGTCAAAATCATGTTGTCAGAAGTTGACTACCATGAGGAAGTCGAAAACCTTTTGGTTTCTTCTGTGTTCAACGATGAGATTGGCGGCGAAGAATAACGCGCTTGTCAACTTACGATCGGGTTCCCTGCGATGATGCAATGCGTGGGAACGTGCGAACCCGTAAGTATGTTTTCGAGTGGGTCGGTTGGCCCCGATGGGTCGAGCGGTATGGCGATCAAGTCGGCTCTGATGCCATGAGCCAGCCCCGCATGATCGATAGAATCATTCAGTGATCGCGCACCGTTGATGGTCGCCATTCTAATCAGCGTTTCGGCTGACACGTCTGATCGCTGATTTCGAAGAAAACGAATCTCGTCCAACATCGAAATCGAAGGGTTCGACGCCAAGCTGTCCGTGCCGAGGCTCACGTTGACGCCTGATTCGATCATCTCGGCGAATCGGTGGGGTGAATGACCGAATGCGTGATGGGTGCGCGGGCAATACGCGAGCGACGTTCCAGACTTGGCAAGCAATTCAATCTCGTCATCGTCAACGTAGTTGCAATGGGCTAACAATGTGCTCGGACCGAGCGCGCCGACTTGGTTAAGGTATTCGATGGGTCTGCGACTGATGGCTTGACGCGATGCATCCCAAGCCCCCATTGATTCGAGAAACTCGCGCATCGGTCCCGTACCCGAAATCAGAAATTCCACTTCTTCCAACGACTCGGCTGCGTGGATGCACATGGGGGCATTGTGTTTCTTAGCAACCGCAACGCACTCTCGCATGACATCGGGTGGCACTGAGTAAGTCGCATGGGGAGAGATACCCGGAATCAATGTCGCCGATAGAAATTGTTCGTCTTTGGAACGCCGAACGATTTGGTCGGGGCTGGATGAGCGCGATCCGAGAACTTCACCAAATGATGTGACGACCGGTCTCGATGCAACGCCCGCAATGGTCTCGCGGGTAAAGTCAAAAAACCTTGATATATCACCAATTCGCGTGGTGCCGCCCAATAAGCTGGCAGACAAGCCGGACCTAACTGCGGTTCTCAATTTCTCGTCTCGATCGCTCATCGAACGCATTTTCGGTGCCAACTGCTTGAGCCAATCGACGAAGTTGTGAGTTGGTGGAACTGCGCCAAGCATGCCGCCGAGTTCGAGATGGGTGTGGGCGTTTACCAGTCCAGGCATCAAGATTGCGTCGCCGCAATCGATCGCATCCGGGCTGTTACCGCGACCGACTTCGACGATCCGCGATGCGTCGATACGAACGAATCCGTTTTCGATCAGATTCAAGTCTTCGGCGAGAATGTATTTGGCGCGAAGAATCATATCGGTATCGCACGCAATTTCATGCAGTCGGGCGAACGTACTCGACAAGCTTGCCGGCTTCGATGAATCCGCACTGCTTGAGAAACGCTATAGCCGCTACGTTGCTTTCGCGGACTTCGAGGCACACCACGCTCACGGTCAGGCGTCGCGCCATGGCGATGATGTGGTTGGTCATCGCCGTGCCGGCTTTCTTTCGGCGCATCGATTCGACGACGTACAAATCAGCAATCCGGCCAATATCGCCAACTTGAAACAACGAGCAGATACCGGCTGGTGTTTTTCCGTCCATGATCACGAATGCGTCGAGGCGATGGTCGTCGAGTCGTTCAATGTCAACCTCGACGCGGACTTCGCCCTCGGCTTCGCTGGCCCGTTGTGAGCACACCTCCGAATACGCAGCCCGCATCGCTCTGGCAGGCAGCACGCGGTAGTTGTCGTTTGCAACAGTGGATGCAGGCCAACCGTCTAATGCCATCGCCACCCGGTCGTCGCGTTGAAACCCGGCATCGCGCATGAATGTTTCGATGGTCTCGGCCTTTTGACCTTCCGCGAGCGCCCAGCGAGTGCATTTCAGATCCGACTCGGTGAAGTGGGCGTCAGCTTGTGCCAGCGCCTTAGCCGCATCGTCGGGCGATTCGATCCAGACTTCGCGGAACTGGTTGCATTCAGAAACGGTTGGAAACTGCGGCGCGGCAAAGGCGATCCCGAAATCCAGCGTGGTCTTCATTGAAACGAGATCGAGAAACGCTTGATTGGTTCGCAGGATCGAGCCACGAATATTGGGGCCATCAGCGACGACGTTAAGTGAGAGGTCCATCAACTCGGTACCCGTTCGTGATGGTTGGTGTAGATCTGGTACTGATGGGCGACGTTGAGCAGCATCGCCTCGGAAAACGCCGGACCCATCAGTTGCAGACCGACCGGTAGGCCCGCACCGTCAAAGCCGCATGGTACACTCATCGCCGGAATACCCGCAAGGTTGGCTGTGATTGTGTAAACATCCGCAAGGTACATCGCGAGCGGGTCGCTCGACTTCTCGCCAATCTTAAACGCAGTGTCAGGCGTGACCGGTGAGCAAATCACGTCAACTTTGGCGAAGGCGTTTTCAAGATCGCGGCGGAGCAATGTTCGTACCTTCATCGCCCGCAGGTAATACGCATCGTAGTAACCGCTCGAAAGGGCGTAAGTGCCGAGCATGATCCGGCGTTTCACTTCCGGACCGAACCCTTCTTCGCGCGACGCCGAATACATCTCGACAATGTCGCCGGCATCTTGTGAACGGTGGCCATAATGCACGCCATCATACCGTGCGAGGTTGCTCGAAGCTTCAGCCGTCGCGATCAAGTAATAGCACGCGATGCCGTATTTCGTCAGCGGAAGTTTAATCTCGACCGTTTCCGCGCCGAGTTCGCGCAACTTGTCCAGCGCCGCTTCCACTTGTTTGCGGGTGCCATCAGCCAAACCCTCGCCGAAGTATTCGCGGGCAATGCCGATTTTTTTTCCGGTGATCGGTTCGGAAAGCGAGGCGACGTAATCGTCAACATCGGCTGACACGCATGTCGAATCGCGCGAATCTGCTCCGGCAATCACATTCAAAAGTAGCGCCGCGTCTTCAACGGTTCGGGCGAATGGCCCGATCTGATCGAGGCTGCTGCCGAACGCAACCAGTCCGTATCGCGAAACGCGGCCGTATGTTGGCTTGAGACCGACCACACCCGTCAGCGATGCCGGTTGGCGAATCGATCCCCCCGTATCAGAACCGAGCGCGATGGGGGTCATGCCTGATGCCACGCTGACGGCTGAGCCACCAGACGAACCGCCCGGGACACGATCGCGATCCCACGGATTGCGGGTGATGCACTTGGCACTGTTTTCCGTGCTGCTGCCCATCGCGAATTCGTCGAGATTGGTTTTGCCGACGATGATTGCACCAGCATCGACGAGTTTTTCTGTGACGTGCGCAGAATAGGGCGGCTTAAACGTGTCGAGAATCTTCGATGCACATGTCGTTGGTGCAAATTCCGTGCAGATGTTGTCTTTCAGCGCAATCGGAACGCCAGCCAGTGATAGCTTCTTGCGCTCGTCTGCCGCCATTGCGTCGATGCGCTCTGCTTGGGCAAGTGCGTGCTCCTCACAAACGCATACAAACGCGCCAAGTTCCTCGTCTTGCTCGGCGATCGCGTTCAACGCTGACTTGGCGGTATCAACCGCGGTCGCGTTTCCATCGCGAACGGATTTTGAAATATCACGGGCCGTGGTCAAAGAAATACCTCGGAGGTGGCGGGTTACACTGTGTCCTGATCCAGAACCTTCGGAACTTTGAAGAACGTTTCTTCGCGCTCGGGGGCGTTGGCCAAAGCTTTGTCAGCACCGATTGAATCGCGAACAACGTCGTCGCGGAAAACGTTTTGCACTTCGACGGCATGGGCGGTGGGCACAACGCCTTCGACATCGACTTCGCTGAGTTGATCCACATACCCCACGATCGCCGAAAGTTCCTCCGTCATCATGGCGATTTCATTATCGCTCAGTTGAAGGCGACTCAGCGTGGCAATATGGCGAACGTCAGACTCGGTAAGCAGTTTGGCCATCGCAGTAACATCTCCGTCGCAACGCACCCAACAAAAAAGCGAAACCGATCGCTCGGAATCGCTTTATAATTGATGAAGATAAGTTGACGCAAATAAGCCAGCCGAAGCAGGTCGACTCATGCGCCGATTTAAGACTTTGCGTCGTCGGGCTTCCAGTCACGCTTAGGCGGTTTCACGACCAGACCCATGCGGATGGCTTTCGCCGAGACCTTGATGCGGCAAACCTTGCCATCGACCAATGCCCGAACGCGTTGGATGTTCGGTTTGAACTTACGCTTGGTCACACCGGTGGTCTTGATACCAACACCGCCGAGGCGCTTGGCTTTACCACGACGCGCCAGAGAGCGTCCGCTGCGGGTTTTTTTGCCCAGAAAGTAGCATTCACGAGCCATTAGAATTCTCCAAACCCCGATCCAATGCCCAGAAACCGATTTTCGGCATCAGGTCGGTTGGGCAAATATAGGGATCGTTGGAGGATTTGCAACCGATGTCGGGTCCGCAATCCCCGATTATTACACCAATTATTAAATATCCAATGCAATAATGGACCCTCAACCGACGTTTGGAGCGGTGGATATGGAATTGACCCCGACACGATTGGCCGACCTGATCCAGCGGGCTCAGGCCCACGACCCTGCAGCGTTCGACGATTTGATCGACGCGTTCGGTGCCCGGCTACATGGGTACCTCTATCGGTTGATCGGGTCCCGCGACGAAGCCGACGATCTGCTTCAAGACGTATTTCTGCGGGTGGTGCGAATGATCGGATCGTATCGGCACGATCATCGCTTCGAGGGGTGGCTGTTTCGGATCGCGACGAATCTGGTTCGCGATCGCATCCGCAAGGTTGGACGGGAGCCGAAAGTCATTCCGTTTGATTCTGGTTCGGAGGGATCTGGTTCAGCTTGGACCGATGCCGACGACGACACAGCGCCAGGTCCCGAAGCGGCGATGCAGTTAGCCGACGACGTGGATGCGCTTCAAGAAGCGTTGGCGAAACTGCCTGAAGCCGAACGCGAAGTCATCATGCTGCGACACTTTTCTGATCTTTCGTTTTCGGAAGTCGCGGCAGTTATGGAAACGCCACTAGGTACGGCGCTTGCGCGGGCCCATCGGGGTTTAAAGAAGCTTCGCGACATGATGGACGTAGGCGATACGAGGGCGCACGTTGGATAGCAGGTGAGAACGATGAATCAAAATGACGACCGACATCTTGAGAAAGACCAGGTTGAGAATGACCAGGTTGAGAATGACCTGGCTGTTGCTGCCGAGGTTGAGCAGCTTGAGTCGTGGTTCGCGGATGTTTCAAAGCAATTTCCCGAGCCGCCATGCCGCGTGCTCGAGCATGTGAAAATGCGAACGAACGTGGCTGTTGGTGAGCTAAGGCTTGAAGAGGTGACGAGTCCGTTGGCTTCGGGACTGAATTCGTCGTCTGCCGATGCGATTGCATTAACCAAGTCGGCGGTGCGGCGCGAGTTTGCGGGTGCCAAAAGCGCTGATCAACCGGCTGCATCAAAGAGTAACGGGTTGGCGTGGGGTGCATTGATGACGCTCGCGTCGGCCGCATTGATTGCGATTGTCGTGCTGCCAGGTTTTTTGAAATCGACGACATCCGTGCGAGAGGGTGAACCGATCGCTGAAGCTTCTGCAGTAGATGATTGGGCGTATGTTTTGACAGCAACATCGAGCAGTGAATTCGATGATCGTGTTGCAGGTTTTGAGTCGGATATCGACGACGTCAGCGATGCCTTCGTGTCGTCGCAAGTGCTGGCAGATGAACTGGGCTTCGATGAAATTGAAGATGCGATCGATCAGTTGTACAGCGACAGTGATTCATTCTTAGATTCGTAGGTTCGTAGGGTGGGCCGTGCCCACCGCCGTTCAAATGGTCAAGGGATTGGTGGGCACGGCCCACCCTACACGGGGCGGTTATTACCTGGTGAGATTTAGAAGTGGAAACATGAACGAGGCGGCTGGCGTCGTCTCCATCAAATTTGAAAGGGTGGATGAAGATGTATAAGAGCAAAATGATTCGATTCAACTGGATGCACATCGCGTTTGCGTCGCTGGCATTGGCGTTTGTGTCATCACCGAGTTGGGCTGTGGGTGTGGACGAACCCGCACCGGACGACGCAGCCGTCACCGCAGACGATGGTGCGGTTGGAGAAGCCGGCGAGAAGGGTCGTCGTGGACGTCGCGGATTCCGAGGAGACCGCTTTGGCGATGAAGGCTTCGGACCGGGACCGCGCGATGGAGCCAAGGGTCGTCGCGGCAAACGTGGTGGTCGGCGTCCGGGTGCGATGCTCTGGAACCGCATGACTGAAGAAGAACGCGAAGACGTTCGTGAGTTCGTAGCCGAGTATTATCCAGAGGTCAGCGAGTCGTTGGATGCCAATGATAGCGAGGAAGGTGACAACCGACTTAATCGTCGCCACGCCCGCATGCTTCCGGAAATCCTTCGGATGCACGAACTGTCCAATGAAGATCCGAACATGTTTGAAATCAAAATGGCCGAGCAGAAGAGTCGCTTTGAATTGCGTCGTTTGATCCGCGAATATCGACAAGCCGACAATACCGAAACCAAGGAACAGCTCAGCACCGAAATCAAACCGTTGGTCGAAGCCGCATTCGACGCCCAGCAGTCACGCATGGAGCAAGAGGTCGTCGGTCTCGAAAGACGCCTCGAAGGTCTTCGCAATCACATTGCCACCCGTGCCGAGAATCGTGACGCCGAAATCGAGCAGGCATTTGCCGACGTCCTCGATGGCAAAGAACCCAAAGGCGAGCGTTTCAATCGTGAACGCCGACGCAGCGGTCGAAGGGAAGGCCGCGAACGGCGTGGCCCGGTAGCGATTCCCGAACAGGGCGAACCTGACAGCCCGCAAGACATGGATGACGAAACCGAAGAATAACCTCATCAATCTCAAGTAGCGTTCATACGTTCGCGGCGTCCGATGTGGTGATCCACTGCATTGGACGCCGCTTTTCTACAGGTACTTCTGCGACCGGAGGCAACGTCACAATCGTACAGGTGTTCTGTTCACGTTGACGAAAACCTGCTTATTGCACACAATCAAAGGGAGCAATTATCTTAAATAATGAGGTAACCCGAATTCATGTTTGATTCACTTACGCAGCGGTTCAGCGGTGTCTTCAAGGGGCTCCGCGGTCGGGGTCGCATCTCCGAAGACAACGTAAAGGAAGCAATGCGCGAAGTCCGTACCGCGCTGCTCGAAGCCGACGTTCACGTCGATGTCGCCCGCGATTTCTGCGATCAGGTTTATCAGAAGGCCATCGGCGAAGAAGTCATCAACACGCTGAAGCCCGATCAACTCATCATCAAAATCGTCCACGACGAACTTGTGCAGTTGATGGGCCCGGTCGATCCAAAGATTCCGTTCATCTCCGGCGGACCGACCGTATTGATGATGGCCGGTCTGCAAGGTTCGGGTAAGACAACCACCTGCGGCAAACTCGCCCGAAAAGTCATCGCCAGCGCGAAGCGCCCTTTGCTCGTCGCAGCCGACTTAAAGCGCCCGGCGGCCATCGATCAGCTTGAAGTCCTCGGCGAACAGATTGGCGCTCCGGTCTACACCGAGCGCGGTCATCTCAACGCGGTGAAGGTCTGCCGCAACGGTATCGCCCACGCCCGTAAGACCGATCGCGACGTGGTGATTCTCGATACGGCTGGTCGCCTGGCGATTGACGAAGAGATGATGGCCGAAGTTGCCAAGATCGCGACCACCTGCAAACCTCAGCAAATCTATCTCGTGCTCGACGCGATGACCGGTCAGGATGCGGTTGCGACTGCGAAAGCATTTAATGATCGGTTGGAACTTGACGGCTGCATCTTGACGAAGCTCGACAGCGACACGCGCGGTGGTGCGGCGCTTTCGCTCAAGCACGTGACGGGTAAGCCGATCAAGTTCGTCGGTATGGGCGAAAAGCTCGACGCCCTCGAAGCGTTCCATCCCGATCGCGTAGCCGGCAGTATCCTCGGCATGGGCGACATGCTGACGCTGGTCGAAAAAGCGCAGGAACAGTTCGACGCAGATGAGCAAGCCAAGCTCGAAAAGAAGATGGCCAAGGGATCGATGACCCTTGACGATTTTCTCGATCAGATGCGCAAGGTTCAGAAGATGGGCTCGATGCGCGACATCCTCAAGAAGCTGCCCGGTTTTGGTGGGATGGGATCGGACCTGAAAGTCGACGACAAAGAGATCAGCCGCATGGAGGCGATCGTGTTGTCGATGACCAAAAAGGAACGAGCGAACCCGGCGATCATCGACACCTCGCGCCGAAGACGCATCGCCAAAGGCAGCGGGGCGGCGACGTCTGATGTCAGCGGGTTGGTGAAGTCGTTCTCACAAATGCGCGATATGATGAAGGGGATGGCCGGCATGGGCATGCGCGATCGCATGCGTTTCGCCTCACAAATGTCGCAGATGGCGGCAGCGGGTCAAATGCCAGCAATGAAAGGCAAATCCAGCACATCATCAAAGCGCCGAGTCAACACCAAAGACAAACGCAAAGCCCGCAAGCGCAAAAGAAAGTAACGCGCGATCAGTGCTTATGCCGAAGCGTTTGACAAGCGCGGTTATTACCGATCAAACCAGCCCTAGCCAGCGTACACAATCCACCACTTGGTCCCGAGGCGAGATTTACCTGACGACTAAGGATGGTGTTAGGGCCTGCTCCTCCAAACACGAATCCAGGTCCCGCCGATCCACCTGTTATTGATCTACGGACGCCGCCTGACGTTGGAGCAGGTGCTCCTAGGCCCGCAGCGCTTTGAACGCCTTGTGAACTCGTTACTAGCGACTGCGAAAGCGAAGCCACCGATCGATTGTCCGCTGTTCCCAACGCGAGTGCGGCCGTCGAGTTTGCAAGCAGGCCTGCGCTTCGAACGCCAGCACTTGGCACTGTATAGCGACGTTGGTCCGCGTCGGCTGAACGCGTATCAGGTTGATCGATTGAGTTGATGCCGTCGGTGCGCTCGGCGCCATTCGTATTCATGTTCTTCGCCGACGCCGTTGATTCGGCGGGTGTCGGAAGGGTTTTATTGGTTTGTCTTTGCGGAGCAGCATTCGGCTTCGATTGAACAGGCGCAGTGCGAACTTCCTCCGGCTGATACGACGCCACCTTTGCCAGTTTCATTTTCCCGGAGTTTGATCGACTGGTCTGCCCACCAATATTCGTTTGATCATCGTCAACGACCGTCACCGAACGGCTGGACACTTGGGACGTTTGAGCGGGCGCACCGTCTCCCGGGTTGTGGAAAACCGTCTGAATCTGCGAGCATCCGCCACCGGCGAAAAGGGCCAGCGCTGCGATGATGAGGGCTTGTGATGCTTGCTTTCTCATGATTCTCGCTTCTCCTGGAAAGGTCGGCACCTGCCGACGACAATCAATTCTTAGGACACTCGCTCGGGCGACGCAAGCCTAAACAGTGACCCGGTACTAGGCTGTTGTCGCCGCATCGGTATAATCTTTCACGAGATCAACCGAATCTTGCGGGCAACCAAGTGTCCGCAGAATCGGAAAAACCGCTAAAATGGGTCCACAAGGGCCGGAACCAAAGATTCGAGCAGGGGCCAGCCACCATGGAAAATCGCCCCCGAAGAAATTTCGCGAAGGGAACATTGCAATGAATAGCCCCCGTAATCGGCGTTTTATCGGATTGATCGGCATGTCAGCCGCTGCGTTTGGCGTACTCCTGACCGGTAGTTGTGTGGAGCAGCTTCCGCAGGCTCTCGCACCGGAGACAGCCCGCGTGGCGATTCAAAGCCAATGCGCCCAGAACGTGATCAACTGCACCACGAGTTGGCCCGAAGCCGTCGTTGCGGTCGAATCAATCGGCGGGCAGATGGTGACGCTGACGGATACCGGATTTCTAATCGAAGGCACGGACGGTAATGGCCAGGAAACCGTGCGACTGTTGGGAAGCGACAGCGTCCCGGGCGATGGAGCGACGTTGACATCGTTCGAGTGGAGCTTCGGTGCAACGGACGAAGACCCGACCACGTTGGCATCGGGCACCGTTTTTTCAGATGATGAGACCGAAGATGTAGCGTTGGCCACCGGTTTTCATTACATCCGGCTAACGGTGGAAAACGACATCATCCGCGAAGTAATCGCATCGGACGAATTCGGCGTGCTGTTTCAAGACACTCCAAGCTTCGACTTCATAGAATTGGAAATAGAAGTAAGGGACTAAGCCCAACAAAAAAATGTAGGGTGTGGCTCGCCGCACCTGTTAAATCCGTAACAAGACAAATCGAAAAACCAAAGCGCCAACCCACAAGACACCAAGAAAGGCGCAACCAAGTCATTCGGGCGAGTGGCGGAATGGCAGACGCAGGGGATTTAAAATCCCCCGAGGGTAAACCTCGTGCGGGTTCGACTCCCGCCTTGCCCAGTCTTCAAGAGTTGTTCTTGAGTTCAAGCATTCCGTCTCAATCACCTTGCGAGTTGAGCATAATTATTGCAAGACTGCGGAGGAACAGGAATTGAACGAACACGATAGAGCCTTAGAAGGCCTCAAGAAGATTCTCCAATCAATTCAGGAACGCAATGCGGATGAGCTTGCAAACAATCCTAGTCACGGCGATCTGAAGTTGACGGAAGCACACTCGTCAATAGAGTCTGCGATTTCATTGGCCAAAGATGTCCTCGTACTTCCGCTAGAAATTCTTCCAACGGTTACACTATTGAGCCTAACCAACCCAACTAAAACAATGTCAAATGTCTTGACGTTGGCTGCTAATTTTAGAATTGACACTCCAAACGCAAAACACGAAAAAACGCAGTTGGTTGGCAAGATTGACGATAATTTGGGCGAATTTCACAAGCACTACCTACATGTCATACCGTATCTCTTGATCAAGAAGAAAGGGATTAACACTACGCAACTAAGATTGAAGGCACTGGTTGAAGATTTAGAGGTGAAGAAAGAAGAACTTGGCAAAAAATTGCTGCTATTAAATGACGCCCTAGCGGAATCGGCAGTTTCGCGTAACTCCGAATACTTTTGTAAGGTCGCAACGGCGCATAAGAAATCTTCAAAGACTTGGCTTGTTATAGCTTGTATTCTAGCGGTTGCGACTGTTGCGATCGCAATCGCGTGGCCCTTCTTGGTCACTGCGTTAGAGTTGAACCCGCTCAAGACAGCTGAGGGAATTGCTACTCGTATTATCATCGTTTCTTTGATGTCATTTTCTGTCGTATGGTCATCTAGGATTTATCGTGCCCACAGGCATCTATATGTTGTCAATACGCATCGCCAAACAGCTTTACAAACGTTCCAATCTTTTTTTGAGGCGACTAAAGATCCTGACATCAAGAATGCGGTCCTCCTAGCTGCAACTCGATGTATTTTTTCCCCTTCAGCATCTGGATTTTTGGGTGGGGATCAGGATAACTCTGGGACAAACATTGTAGAGATTATTGGTAAGGCAACCGAGAAGGCATCTACCAACTCTAGCTAGTTTAATGGATTTTGGAGATGTACCTTGGATCATCGACCAGGCCTATGATCAGGCTGCGAGTGGTAGACCACGTCTACACAAGAACGCAGGCCGGCTCATTGCGAACCGGCCTACGGGGTTGTTTCTTCAGTTGTGTTGACTGCTGTTTAGCGACGACGGCGCGACATGACTGCAATGCCACCTAAGCCCAGCAGTGCGAGGCTTGCCGGTTCTGGCACGTCTACCGTCATCACGAAGTTGGCGATGTCGCCCGGATCGTTGGGGCCGAATGCGAAGAGGCTCCAGCCTGAACTTGCGGTGAATACTGAGGGGCATTTTCACCGCGAACGCTCAATTTCACGATGAGTTAGAATGTCGCCAGGTAGGCGGCGATGTCGTTGATGCTTTGTTGGTCGAAGTTCGGGAACAAGTCCTGGTGCAGAGACTCGTTAAACGTCTCGGTGAGGAAACTTGCGCTGGCGCCTGCGATATCCGGGGCGTTGCCCGTACCGGTGCCGGGTTCGGCGTGGCATCTCAAGCAATTGGAGTCGTAGGAGGTCTTGCCTGCGGTCGATTGGCCGCCACCGTCTTCACCATTCATACCGTCTCCACCGTTCATGCCGTCGCCGCCATTGCCATCGTTCATCCCATCGCCACCTTGGTTATTTGTGGGAGCCATTTGGCAGCCGGCGCCGACCGTTACCAGACCGGCAAGCAGCATGAGAACCGCAACCCCGCGCAGTTTATTCGTCATCATTTGTTCATCTCCATTGTCCACCGATTAGTCGAAGGAACCCGTCCGATAATCATCGTCCAAATCGCGTGACAAACTGAAGACTCCGCCACAAACTAGCAATTTCCAAATCAACCGGAGAGTCCTCGATTCGCTGCAGGGGCATCTAAGCCCGAGAAAATGTATAAAATTGGCGAAAACGTGGTAAATTCAACCAGTTCATTTTGAATCGCTTGCCGAATCTTTTCCAGTAATCATGTTTCCAAAATCGCCGGCTGAGTCTTTCGCTTTCTTGAGCAGTCGTTTCGCCCAGACGAATTCGGTGGCGAGAATTGCCAAACCGGCTGGGATGACGATAAACGCTGGGCCGGGTAGGACCAGCAGGGCGACACCTACCAGCACCACCGTTCCACCGACCACCAGGACGATGACGCGTTTGGCTTGTTTGAGAAGTGCTTCGATGCCATTCTCTGCGGCGGATTTGTTGTTTTTGTTTGTCATCTTGACGACTTCTATCGCGCACGTTTCACGGGAATTTGGACATCTATTTCGAAATATTCTTCGCCGTGTTGGAAAGGGCGGCCAATCATTGACTCGAAGAACGGGTGGTCGGCGGGGACGTAACGACTGTTGGGTAGCCAGGTTCGAAAGATCCAGTCCAACACCCGTAATGCATCTTGGATAGACCCGCGCAACTCGACTTGCGCGACGGTCATCGGTGGGAATTCGATCGCGCCGATTTCACCTTCCGGTTCGATTGAGTCGACCACCAGCCCGAGGTCATAGCGACAGTCTTTCGGGTCGACGATTTCGGGATCGTCCCACATGTAGCCCAGCCATTGCCCGTCGGCGAGCCCGCGGTCTTCTGCCCATGTGACGAATCGCTTGGCGGCTTGGAACACTGCGCCTTCTCGATACGAATCATGCACCCGCAAATACGCCACCCGTCGAGCCGGAAGTTGTCGCAGTGTCAAATCAAAGTCGTCGGAACTGCCTTCGTCGGGAAGCTTGTCTAAGCGATGGCCGGGTACTTGCTCACGCAATGCGGCTTCCATGTCATGCCGCCGTTCTTTGCGGAATTTGTCCAGGTTGAATTCACTTGGTGGAACGCCGTACTTGTCTTTGAATCGGCGCGAAAAATCCGAAAGTGACGCGAACCCGCAGGCCAATGATATCTGCGTTAGTGATTGCGGACCTTGATGCGAGAGCATCCAAAGCGATCGTTCCAACCGGACCCGCCGCACGAACTGGTTGAGCGTTTCACTCATTATTGCTCTAAATATTCGGTGAAAATGAAACGGTGAAAAGCATGCGACTTCAGCGATGGCATCGAGGTTCAACGGCTTGTCGAGATTTAGCACGACGTAATCGATCGCGCGGTTCACACCCTTGAGGTAGTGCGGTGCGGCGTCGGGCGGGTTTTCAGATTCGATTCGCAAGATTTGTCAAACCGTACTGGAGATGATTTGTTATTTTGGCCATGATGACAAGAATAAACAGCATAAGACTTCCGTTGGTGACGTCGATCCTGGTGCTTTCATCTTGCAATAATAGTGTGCGCACCGGGTCGTCGCAATTTTTGGAATCACAAAGGAATAACGCTATGGATTTGGGAGCATTTTCGGTCAGTCTTACCGTCAAGGACATCGCGGCATCGCTGGCGTTTTATGAAGAGTTGGGATTCAAACAGATTCACGGTGATCAATCGCAAAATTGGTTGATTTTGCAAAACGGTGCCAGCACGATCGGTCTGTTTCAGGGGATGTTTGAGCGGAATTGCCTGACGTTTAACCCTGGCTGGGCGAATCATGGCGATCATCCGGACGGGTTCACCGACGTTCGCGAAATCCAGAAACGATTGAAGACGGCTGGCTTGACCCTTACAACCGAAGCCGACGAATCAACCGAAGGGCCGGCGAGTTGCACGCTTGTCGATCCTGATGGGAATCCGGTCTTGATTGATCAGCATCGTTGACATTTCATCGCACCCTAGGCCCGCCGACTTGTTTGCATTCCGCGTGACGTTTAGCATGTCATTATGCAATATGTACGACTGGGCAAGCGCGGGCCGATGGTTTCACGCATGGGGTTTGGGGCGTGGGCAATTGGCGGGATGAACTGGGGGCCGACCGATGACGCCGTTTCGCTATCGGCGCTGAATGCGGCGCTCGATGCGGGGGTAACGTTCATCGATACGGCTGACGTGTATGGTTTCGGTCATTCCGAAAAGCTGATCGAGCAGGTGGTCCGCGAGCGCAAGCCCAAAGACCTCGTCATCGCCACGAAAGCCGGTAACGATTTCTACAATGCTGGCGACGGCGACGATGCCGGGTATGGGCCGATCAAGCAGACGTACGACAAGGATTACATCGTTTACGCGGCAGAGCAGAGCCTCAAGAGACTCAACGTTGAAGCGCTGGACATTTTGCAACTGCACAGTGGTGATTTGGAACAGCTTGAGCGCGACGATCCTTGGGAGGCGCTCGAACAGCTCAAGAAGCAGGGCAAGATCAAACATGCCGGCTGGAGCATCCAGTCGTTTCAGGAAACGACGCAAGCCCACATTCTCGATGCCCATCACGAATTGATCGACGTGATTCAGGTGCGCTACAACCTGCTCGAGCGCGAAGCCGAGAAGGTTCTGTTTCCCAAAGCCGAGAAGTACGGCACCGGTGTAATCGTGCGCATACCGATTCTGTTCGGTTTGTTGACGGGCAAGTTCACCCGCGATTCCAAATTCGGCGAAGACGATCACCGCAACATGAACCTGTCTGCCGAAAAGCTTGAAGCGTTTCTCGGTCAGTTGGAATCTCTGCAACCGCTGTACCAACAGTTCCCCGACCAAACCACGACCCAGGTCAGCCTGCGATTCTGTATCACTCACCCCGCATGCCACGTTGCGATTCCGGGCGCCAAAACGCCAGAGCAAACCACTGAGAATGCAAAAGCGGGAGCCCTCGGGCCGTTGCCATCCGACGCCCTGTAATTATCGCCAACGCTTCCAAGGCGTGACCGCTTGGGATCTCTATTGTAAATTTCGAAAATCCGTGTCCTTTCGTTCGACTCTCGTTCGTCATTAGGATGAACATCGCCGCAGTGGCGACGATTGAATTCAGACATCAGACACAGGAGGCATGCTCATGGCCAAGTTTCTCTTCATTTATCGAGGAAAATCAGAAGATTCGTGTCATGAAAAATCACCCGAGGAAATGCAGGCGATAATGACGACGTGGGGCGCTTGGTTTGAAAAAGTCGGAGCTGGAATGGTCAGTGGGGGTGACGCCTTGCTCCCCACCGGCAAGCTCGTTCGCGGCAATACCGTGACAGATGGCCCGTTCATCGAGGCCAAGGAATTGGTCGGTGGCTATTCGATTGTCCAGGGCGATAGTTATGATAAAGCAGTTGAGTACGCCAAGACCTGCCCAATTATCGAAGAGGGTGGAGCCGTTGAAGTGCGCGAGCTTGCAGGATTTGACCAGGAGGGTTGAGTCGTGCGACCTGAGGGGTCATCCTTGACCAACCTAGATTCGACAAATTCGGCAGGCGAACGCGATTCGGATTCGGCCAATGAATCGGGCGAATCCGAATCGCGCCGCCTGGTCGATCATTACTTTCGCCACGAATACGCGAGGCTGGTGGCATCGCTGACGCGCAAATTTGGCATTCGGCATTGGGATGTTGTCGAGGACGTTGTGCAGTCATCGCTTCAACGGGCGCTGAATTCCTGGTCCTTGCGAGGAATCCCGAAGAACCCCACATCGTGGCTTTATCGTGTAGCGTCGAACTTGATGCTTGATGCATTGCGACGCGACACTCGATGGAACGAGTTGGATTCTTCGTTTGACGTGCCGGCTGAGGCATGTTCGTTGGACTTTGCACTCGACGAATCAAACCTTCAAGATGACATTCTCCGAATGATTTTCGTTTGTTGCGACCCGAGCGTACCGGCGGAATCGCAAATTTCGCTTGCTCTCAAGACGCTGTGCGGTTTTGGCAATTTGGAGATTGCGCGGGCACTGTTGACAACAGAAGCCAGCGTGGCCAAGCGTGTTACCCGTGCGAAGAAATCACTAAGAACGTCCTCGATTGATATTTCTAATCCAAGCCCAGAATTTATTCGGGAGCGTTTGCCCGATGTGCAAACGGTGATCTATCTCTTGTTTAATGAAGGATACAGTTCGTCGATTGCAGACAAACTCATTCGCGAAGAGCTATGTGAAGAAGCAGTGCGGCTGGCGTTGGTCCTCGCCGAGCATCCTCAAACGTGTGGACCAAGATCTGCGGCACTATTGGCGCTGCTCTTGTTTCATGCAGCGCGACTTGAGGCCCGCATCGATGTCAGCGGAGCGATGTTACTTCTGAAGGAGCAGGATCGAAGTTGCTGGGACCAGCGATTGTTGGGCGCTGCGTTCCAGTGGTTTCGTGTGGCAACAACCGGAGGTGAAATGACTCGGTACCACGCCGAAGCCTGGGTGGCTGCAGAGCATTGCCGAGCGAGCAGCTTGGACGATACAAATTGGGATCGTATTATTAGCGCGTACAATCTGCTGGGACGCCTCGCCCCTTCACCCGTTCACGAGTTGAGTCGCGCGATCGCCATCGGGTATCGCGACGGACCGGAAGCCGGAATGAAGGCGTTCTCTGCGATCGAATCAGATACGCCCGCGAAGGACTATTATCTTTGGCACGCCACCCACGCGGAACTGGCTCGACAAACCGGCGACACCGAGACAGCCAGAGCAGCGCTCGATCGGGCGTGGGGCTTGGCACCAACACACGCCGAAAAAGAACTCATCTCCAGAAAACTCGACGCCCTCTGATCGAAGGATAATTCACCGGCGAATGAAGTCGGGTCGATTTCACAGCCCATATTGATTGTCCAAATCTGACGATCAGTCACGCCGGTTCGCATTGACCACTGACGGTACACACTTCGCTGCCGCCACAGGTGCCGCATGAACCTGCGCACCCGTCGTCGCCGCATTCTTTGCCCGCGCAGTCGGGCACACAACTCGGCTGGCACTGGCCGTTGACATCGCATGTTTCGCCGCCGCCGCATGTTCCACACGAACCGCCGCAACCATCGTCACCACAGTTCATTCCCGTACAATCGGGGGTACAATCTTGTTCGCACACTCCGATGCTTATGTTGCACGATTCACCCGAGCCGCACACACCGCAGATGCCCGAGCACCCGTCGCTGCCGCAGTCTCGACCCGCGCAGTCCGGGACGCATGACGGTTCACATTGGCCGCTGGGGTTGCACACTTCGTTCGCGCCGCACGTTCCGCATGAACCCCCACATCCGTCGTCTCCGCATACGAGGCCGGAGCAATCGGGAGTACATTCCGAAACGCACTGACCACAGGCATCGCACGATTCGCTTGGGGCGCATGTTCCGCAACTGCCACCGCAACCATCGTCCCCGCATTGCCGGCCGTTGCAACTGGGAATGCAGCAGGGCGTCGTCGGTCCGGTGAAGCTGAGTTGAAAAATGGCATAGTCGTCAAGATCGACATCGCAATCGGCGTCAAGATCGGCGATGGGGCGACCCCTCTCATTAACCGGTACGCCTAGGGGCGTTTGGCAGCAGACGTCGTCGGCATCATCAATGCCATCTCCGTCGGAATCGACGGCGAATACAGGCGTTGATGTCAGGCACATGAAAGCGCCAACTAGCGTTACTTTTTTAAGAAGCTCAAGCACGAGGGTCTCCTTGAATCGCGACTTCGATCATCGTCGCGGATGTTTGATTTGGAAGATTGCAGATCTATATTTGATTGTCTTGGTTGGCGGGCTTGGAAGTCAACCCCATGTCGTTGAGTATTGTGTAGAGACACGGAATAACCAGCAAAACCAGCACCGTTGAGGCCAACAGTCCGAAAACAATGCTGATGGCCAAGGGGATTAGTATTTGCGCTTGAAGACTGTGCTCGAACAGCAGCGGGGTTAGCCCGGCGATCGTGGTTAGTGATGTGATGGTGATGGCTCGAAAACGCTCTCGGCCGGCGCGACATGCAGCCTCCGGAATGTCTGCGCCTTCGAACGCCCGCATTTTGAGAAACAGCACGAGCAGAATCGAATCGTTCACGACAACGCCGGCCAATGACACAAACCCCAAAAGGCTCGGCATGCTGATGTCCATTCCCAATAGCAGATGCCCCCAAACCACGCCGACCAACGCGAGCGGAATCGCCACCATGACCACGAGTGGTTCGATATAGCTGCGGAACTGGAAACTGAGCAGGATGAAAACGCCGATCGACCCGATGAGAATTCCCCGACGCATGGACGCCTGCGTGACCGTTGCTTCTTTGGTTTCGCCCTCGATTGAATATTCGATGTGTTTGTATTGCTTATGAAGCTTGGGAACGAATTCCGCTTCAAACAGTTTCATGATTTGCGCGGTATTGGTCTGCTTGCTATCCAGGTCGCCGCGCAACGATACCGTTCGTTTTCCGTTGACGCGTGCGATCCTTGACCAACCGACGCTCTCTTCGATGGTCGCGACCGAATCGAGCGGGATTTGCTTCCCATCAGGCAGCGTGCAATGGAAATAGTCGAGGTCGGCGAGGTTGTTTCGCGCGTTGCTGGCCAGTCGAACTTCGATTTCGTACGACTCGGGTCCGACCTGAAACTCGTCGGCAGTCACGCCCGCATACGCCGCCCGCAATTGCCGAGCGACATCGCTGCCAAACAGTCCGAGTCCCGCAGCTCCAGCCCGCATACGAACCCGCATCTCCGACTTACCTTCATGAAGATCGACGGCGAGGTTGCTCACCCCGCGAAATGCTGCGAACCAATTCTGGGCATCGAGCGCGGCTTTTCGAAGGGTCAACAAGTCGTCACCCATGAATCGGATTTCGATGTTGCGGCCAGCCGGTCCCAACCCTGGTTCGGTGAGTACAAGCTGTTGAACGTCTGGTAGGTCGCCGATTGCGGTGCGCCATTGTTCGAGGATGTCATCCACGCGGGCGTTGCGAACTTCAGCGGTGAGCAGGTCGGCGAAAATCGTGGCAACGTGTGGGCCTGTTTCGAAGGCGTCCTCGTTAAGATTGAATCGCGAATAGACGGTGGTCACCAAGTCCTGCTCATCGGGTTGCAGCGGTTTCATTTCGTCATTGACCTTCGCGAGACTATCCCTGATCTGTCCGACTACCGATTCGGTCTTCTCGAACGGCGTCCCAGCCGGCATCAATAATCGTGCAACAACCAGGTCGCCGTCCAACTCAGGAAACGCCTGAAAACGAACCACACCGCCAGCGAACAATCCGGCAGACAACAAGAACACGAAGAACACGCATCCCACCCACAGGTAGCGCCAGTGCATCAGGGTATCGATCAGGCGGCCAAACACGTGCTCACGCACCCAGTCGATCGCATCGTCAAACCGCTTGCGAAATCGATTGACCGGTTTGTCGGGCGAAGTGTGCAATGCGTGGCCAAGGTGCGCAGGCAAAATAAAGAAGGCTTCAATCAGACTGACGACCAACACGAGGATCAAAATAATCGGGACGACTCTTAGGACCTTACCAATGTTGCCATCCAATGCCGCCAACGGACCAAGCACGGCGACCGTGGTGATGAATGAATTGAACACACCCGCTGAAACTTCGCTCACGCCATCGATGGCTGCATCCAGAGACGCTTTCCCACGAGCGCGGTGCGACGCGATGTTTTCGGCGATCACAATCCCGTCATCCATCAACAGCCCCAACGCCAAGAGCAAGCCGACCATCGTCATCATGTTGATGGTCAGGTCGAAACTCGGCACGAAAAAGAACGCTCCCAAGAATGAAACGGGTAGACTCATCACCACCCAGAATGAAAGCTTGGCGCTAAAGAATATCCACATCGCCGCGAAGACCAGGATCATTCCCTGCCAACCGTTGGTGATCAGCATTTGAAGGCGATCAATCACCAGCGTCGACTGGTCCTGCGTCAATTTGATTTCGAGTTGGGGCAAGCGCTCCCGTTCAACTTCAAGAAATTCCTTAACGGAACGGGCGACGCGAATGATGTCCTGATTCTTGGTCTTCTTGATCTGCAGCAGACCCGCACGCCGATCACCGAGGTTGATGCGGTCTTCCTTGAGTTCAAACAGATCGATGACCCGGCCCAGATCGCGCAGTTTAAGCTCTGCTCCGTTGCGCCCGGCGATAATGATGAGTTCTTCCAATTCGCGCGGTGAAGTGCGCTGCTCGGTGAAACGCACGAGGATGTCGCGTTGGGCGGTTTCGATCACACCGGCAGGCAAGTCCACACTTTGGCGGGAGATCATGTCGGCGATGTCGGCGACGCTGACGCCATGTTTCATCAGCGCTTGCGGTTCGAGTTCAATGCGAAACTGATGGTCGGCGAAACCTTCAATCTCGACAAGCGACGCCTCCGATTCGGTTTGCAGCCGACGCTTTAGATCTTCGCAGTATGCCTTGAGGTCCGGTGCGGACATCGGACCAGCCACAAGGATCGAAAGCACGGGGTCGGTCATGTGCAATTGTGTGATGATGGCGTCTTCAACGTCGTCGGGAAAGTCGTCGATCGCAGCCACTTCGGTGTCGATCTCATCCTTGAATGACACAAAGTCCGCACCTTCTTCCATCTCGACGGTGATGACGGCTACGCCTTCTCGCGCTTCAGATCGAATCTCTTTGACAAATCGCACGCCGTCGATCGCGTCTTCCACCCGTGAACAAATGACCTCCTCGACTTCCTCAGCCGTCGCACCACGGTAGGGGACGCGGATTTGCACTTCACTGGCTGCAAAATCTGGAAACGTTTCGCGGCGGAGGTTGCGCAAACTCAGCACGCCCATGGCGAATAATGTCAGCATGAGCAGGTTGGCTGCTGTCGGATGTTTGGCGAAGTAACCGATCATGGCAGGCTGGTTTGTCCGACAGCTTCGGCGAGAAGTTCCGCAAGACTCGATTCATCGTTGGCGGGATCCACGAGCATCCCTTCGATCGCCGGAGTCGGATCTGAAACGATGACCCGCTCGCCAGCTTCCACACCACTGGTCACCACGGCAAGGTTGGCTTGCTCGAACCGCAGGTCAACGTCGCGCGTGGCAAGGCGATTTTGCTTATCCAGCACATATACTTTTTGGCCGTGGACGGCGGAGCGTGGCACGATTACACAGTCGGGAATCGGTTTACCGCGCAATTCGACCTCGCAGAAAACGTCGCGAAGCAGTGGCGGGCGTTTGCCAGGGATGGCCCGTTCATACGGTTTGTCGACTACGACGACCATCGGAATGGTTCGCGTGACTGGATCCAGATGCTCGCGAACGCGGTCGAACCGAGCGTCCCATTCGGCGACGAAATCTCCGCCGGATACCCGCACGACCGCGTCAATATGAATCAAGCGGCGGAGCATTTCCAGATCGGGGACGGTTCCGAGCGGTTCATCCGTGTCTGAGCGAATCAGATTGCGAACTTGGTTGATCGGGGTTTGCACTTCAATCTCAGTGGCTGCAATTCCGTCAGCTTGAAACATCACTTCACCGCGCGCGACGTATTGCCCGACTTCGATGTCGATGTCGCCGACGCGGCAGGCGAATGGCGCGGCGATATTCGTTTTGTCCAGGTCGATTTTGGCTTGTGCCAATTTGGCCCGGCGCACATTCAGTGTTGCTTCGAGCGAGGCACGTTTTGAGTCATAGAGATTCAGACTGTTTTCGAGTGATTGGACTTTTTGTTGCTGCGTTAGAAATGCACGCTCTTCACCGCGCAGTTCTGTGCCTGCAACCGCATCGTTGCCAGCCAACTCGCGCATCCGATCTAGATCTCTCTTGGCTAGTTCAAGCGATGCGTTTTCAATTTCGAGCGAGCGGCCATCATTGGTTTTCCTAGCAGTCAGCTCCGCGAGGCTCGCTTCAAGTTCGGCGATCTCCGCTTCCAGTTGGGTGATGACCAATTGATATTCCTGCGGATCGATGGTCAGAACGAGTTCATCATGGGTCAGAAACGCACCGGATTTGAGGTTGGTGCTAATTTGCACGACGCGTCCGCTTACTTCTGCGACTGCCCGCCACACTTTGGTCGGCTGAGACGTGCCATATCCGATTGCTCGAGGGATTACCGCGACACTCGGCGCTGCGATGACGCGTAGTATGCGCGCGTTTTCGGCGACGGGTTCTCGAACCGGGATGCGCGATCCGCTGACGAGCCAGATGAATACGGCGATGGCGATCAGCACGGGAGGAATGATGAGAAGTCGTTTCGTTCGTTCTTTCATTTCGTGTCGTTCGCAGTTGGTCAACTCAACGATCCGCTGAAGCCGAACTCAATTCTGACAGCGACACGGACGCGCCAAATATACCCGTGAATAGTCGTGCCGTACACATGAATTGAGGGCAGTATTCCGCTTACGAAATTCGCGGCACCCATTAGCGATAATGAACAGTCATCGCTATCCTATGTTGAAAACAGGTGGCTCGAAGGGCGAAAGACGCAGCCATACGAGTGTCCTCTTTAAGCGAGCAAGAGAAAGCGGCAGAGATATGAGCGTAATGGTGACGTGCCAAAATCTTTCAAAACACTTCGGTACGCGTACGCTTTTTGACGGTCTGTCGATTAGCTTTTCGGACGACGAGCGCATCGGCTTCCTCGGACCCAACGGTGCGGGCAAGACGACCTTCTTGAAGATCGTCGCCAACTTGGAGCCATCCGACAGTGGCGAGGTCAGCCGCCGCCGCTCCGCACGAATTGTCTTCCTCCCGCAGCAAGATCGATTTCCTATCGGGGCAACGGTGGATACGGTTCTGGTCGACGCACTTGGCGATCGACCGATGGAATCGTACGAGCGCGAGACCCATGCCGCCATTGCCATGACCCGCTTCGGGTTTGAACAACCCGATCAATTCGTAGCCGACCTCTCCGGAGGATGGCGCAAGCGATTGGCATTGGCTCGGGTGTTTATTCAAGAACCTGACCTGCTGCTCATGGATGAGCCGACGAATCACCTTGATGTCGAAGGCATTCGATGGCTTGAGCAAACGTTGATGACTGTACCTTTCTCATTCGTCGCGGTGAGTCACGATCGGTATTTCCTGGAAAACCTGACATCCCGTGTGGTCGAGTTGAACCCGGTTTATCCGGATGGCTACTTCAGTGTGAGTGGGAACTACAGCATGTTTCTGGAGAAGCGTGCGGCGTTTCTCGAGTCGCAGAAGGCGCAGGAGGCCAATCTCGCCAACATCGTCCGCCGCGAAAACGCTTTCCTCGAATCCAATTCAAAGGCGCGACGAACCAAGTCAAAATCGCGCACCGAAGAAGCCTATCGATTGCAAGGCGAACTTCGCGAACTTTCCGACCGCAATTCAAGGGCGACGGTTGCGGGCATCGAGTTCGACGGGACGGGCCGCATGTCGAAGAAACTCCTCGACGCCAAGGGGTTGTCCAAGTCGCTCGGGGGCAAGCTGCTGTTCGAGGACGTGTCGTTGCTGCTTTCCCCCGGCGTGCGTGTCGGGCTTTTGGGAGCGAATGCAAGTGGCAAGACGACTTTGATCCGCGTCCTGACCGGCAAACTTCCACCCGATCAAGGTTCGGTGGAGTTGGCTGAGGATTTGCGGATCGTGCTGTTTGATCAGAACCGCGAAGAATTACCGCAAGATGTTACGCTTCGATGGGCATTGGCTGGCGACAACAAAAGCGTCGATTTTCGTGGGCGTTCGATTCACATCACCGCGTGGGCGAAGATGTTTTTGTTCTCAACCAGTCAACTTGATATGCCAGTCAGCGATTTATCAGGTGGAGAACAAGCCCGCATCTTGATCGCCCGTTTGATGTTGCAGCCAGCCGACATACTAATATTGGACGAACCTACCAACGATCTGGATATTACCTCGCTCGACGTGTTGGAGGAAAGTCTGATCGATTTCCCCGGAGCTATTATTCTGGTCACGCATGATCGGTTTATGTTGGATCGGGTGTGTACAGAGATTCTAGGTATCGACGGCGGCGGACGAGTGGGTCGGTACGGCAGCTGTGACCAATGGCAGTCCGCACAATCAAGGCCTGGAAAAAAAATCAAAACCGAATCCAGGCGAAACAAGTCCATGAAAGGAAGATCCGCTTCAGCAGATGGTGGGCTGTCATCAAGTGAAGTGTCCGAACTGAAAGAAATGGAGGCGAAGATTCAACTGGCTGAAGACCACGCCGCCGCATGCTTCAAAGCCACCGAAGACCCCCAAATTGCAAGCGACCACGTCGAAGTCCAAAAGCGATGGGAAGCGCTTGAATCGTCCAAGAAAGCCGTCGAAGCGCTCTACGCCAGATGGGAAGCGTTGGAAGCCAAGAAATCTTAATAGGTAGGGTGCGGTGTACTCGCGGTTGTCATGGGTGCGACATCTTCGGAATCATAGGCGCCGTAGTGCGAACCAGCCCAGCCGCGGACGATCAAGTGGCAGGCTGGCATCATTAGCAGTACGACGGCGGCGGAGAACATGATGCCGAAACCCAATGCGATGGCCATCGGGATTAGATAGCGTGCTTGTGGGGATGTCTCAAAGATCATCGGTGCGAGTCCCATGAACGTTGTCAGCGACGTGAGCAGGATGGGGCGGAAGCGGCGCTTGCTGGCTTCCAGGGCGGCTTGGTCGAATGGCATTCCCTTCGCGATGAATTCATTCATTGTGACGGTCAAAACGAGTCCACCGTTGACCACGACACCGCACGTCGCGATGATCCCTAGCACACTCACGACCGAAAGATCATAACCCATGACAATGTGACCAAGCAGGGCCGCCGCGATCGCGAATGGTACGACGAGCATGGTGATCAGCGCTTCACCATAGCTGCGGTAGATCGCCGCAAGCATCCCGAAAATAACCGCCAGCGAGGCGCCAAGACCATAGAGCAGCGTCCTCATCGCGTCGATTTCTTCCTGTTGTCTGCCGCCATAGGTAAAACTCAATCCGGTGTAGTTGGCTTGCAACTGCGGGAATACGTTGGTTTCGAGGTCGGCACGAACTTTGTTGACGTTGGTGAGTTCGGGCACGATGTTGGCTGTGACCGTGAGAACCCGCTGGGCGTTGACGCGTTTGATTTCGGTGTGAGCGCGGGTTTGCGTGAGGTTGACAGCTTCAATAAGTGGCATTTCGCCGCCGGCTGGCGTGCGCACGATCATGGTTTCCAAATCAGCCAGTGACCGACGTTCCGATTCGGGCAAGCGCACCATGACTTTGACTTCGTTTCGTGCCCGCTGCATGCGCAGCGCTTCCGCACCATAGTATGCGTGGCGAATCTGGCGGCCTATCGCTTCGTGGGTCAACCCCAGTGATCGGGCCTCATCCTTGATCGACAAGTCGAGTTGCGGTTTGCCAGCGGCGAAACCGTCGTCGATATCGGTGACGCCCGTGTAGGTTTGCAACGTTTTCGCCAGTTCGCGGGAAGCCGCTTCAAGCGTTGTGCGATCGGGATGTGAAAGTTCGATGGTCAGTCCGCGCGAGCCAGACGGTCCGACCTCCCATTCAAAGTAGAGCGACTCGAGTCCGGGCAGTGGTCCGATTTCATCGCGCCACACGCGTACGAAATCTGCTGGTGTAAAGTCGCGCTCTTCCTGTGGAACGAGCACAAAATTCACGTCGGCTGCGTTCGATCCCATTCGTCCCTGGCTGTTCATCCAACCGGCCAACACTTTTTCACGCGGTCCGAAATGCTCGACAGTGCGCAGACCGGCTTCCTCGATAATCTTGGACACACGCGACGTTTCGCTGAACGGTGCTCCGAACGGCACGCGCATTTCAGCATCGACTCGGTCGCCTTCGATGCGCGGGTTGAATGTAAAGTTCAATCGGCCACTCTCATACCACGCGCCGACCACGATCAGGCCGCTGAAGAATATAGCCACCGTGATACCGCGATATCGAAGCGTCCATGAAAGCAGCGGGGCGTAAACGTTGTCTGTAAATCTTTGAAAACTGGCAGCCAGCCGAGTTTGCAAACGTGCGATCGCAGGAAGCAATCCGCGCCGATTGGGGTCGACAGCTTTGGCGTGTGCCAGGTGTGCAGGAAGAATAAACAAACTTTCGAACAGGGAGATCAAAAACACGGTTATGACGACCAGCGGAATCGCAGCGAAGAAACGTCCGGTTTGACCGGGAACGAACATCAGCGGAATGAAGGCGACGATGTTGGTCATTACCGCAAACAACACCGGTACAGACATTCGTTTGGCACCGGTGATCGCCGCGTCTATACGGGTCGCGCCGCGCTGGATGTTCTCAAAGACCTCTTCGCCAATGATGACCGCATCGTCTACTAGAATGCCCAGCGTGATGATGAACGCAAACAACGAAATCATGTTGATCGTGGTATCCATCAGCGGCAGCAACATGATCCCGCCGAGCAGGCAGACAGGAACAGCCGACCCCACCCATAACGCAAGCTTCGGTGCGAGAAAGATTCCCAAGACGACGAGCACCAAACCCATCCCAACTGCGCCATTCTGGAGTAGCAGTTCAAGGCGTTCGCGGTACTCGCGGGCCCGGTCCCACATCACAATCATCTCGACCGATTCGGGCAATTCCGCGTTCATCCGATCGACGTAGTCGTATACGATCTCTGCGATTTCGAGTGGTTTTTGATTACCGGTTTGATAGACCCACAGGGTGACACCGGGCTTCCCGTTAAACGATGATACGCGATCGACGTCCTCGAACCCGTCTGTGATTGTGGCGATGTCGCCAAGGGAAAGCGTGGCTCCATCGGGTCCGCTGACCACCGGAATGTCGTGATATTCACTGGCAAAGAAACGCCGCCCCGCACTTCGCAGCAACACTTCACCGCCTTCCGTACGTACTTCGCCACCCGGCACGTCGCGGGCAGCCGCCCGAACCGTTTCGGCGATATCGTTCAGGGTTAAGTTCAGCGCTCGGAGCTGCGCCTGCGGTACTTCAATCGTGATTTCGGGCGTGCGGTTTCCACGGGTTTCGATTTGTGTGATCTGTTCGTGGGCAAGAAGATCGTTGCGAACGCGTTCCGAAAATTCAAAAAGTGTGCGCTCATCCATGTCAGCCGCAATGGCGATGGTGACCGTAGACCGTTGACGGATAGCCAATTCGACGCGGGGACGCTCCGCCTCTTCGGGAAAGGACGACACCCGATCGATGGCGTTCTTGACGTCTTGAAGCGCCCGATTCGGATCGACACCTTCAATCAACTCGACGCGCATGTCGCCGTTGCCCTCGACAGCCGTCGATTCGATGCGCTTGACCGCTTCCAATCCGCGAACCGATTCCTCTGCCGGCAGCAGTATGCCTTCTTCGACTTCTTCCGGGGTCGCGCCTGGCAGCGACATCGAAAAATTGACGACGTCCAGCTCGTATGCCGGATAGACTTCCTGCTTGATATCCATCGCAACGAGCACGCCACCCACCACGAACAGCAGCATCAACAGATTCGCTGCGACGTGATTCCGCGTCATGAACCCGATCAGTCCGTCGCGCGATTGAAGCTCGGGCGTGGGTGTCATGGTGTGGCACCGTCGGAGTTGGATGGCGTTGAAGCGTCGGTCACCTGCGCACCGGTCGATGTGGCGTCTGAATTGCGGCTTCCCGTCGGCGAATCTTCGCGGACACGAAGCGGCATGCCGGGTACAACGCTGGCGAGGTGGGTTGTGACGAGCTTGTCGCCCGATTCAAAACCATTGCGAACGAGTACGTCGTTCTGTCGCCGCCAAACGATTATGACAGAGCGGATTGCAAGAAGGCCATCAGAGTTGCGCACCCATACACGATCGTTTTCACGCAAGGCTTTACGCGGAATTGCATAGACGTCCTCAAGCGTACCGGAATCTATCCGCAAGCGGACGTAGCTTCCGAGTAGAACGCGATGCACGGTCTTTGCTGCATCCACGTCTCCCGATTGGGACAGGCCCAGCGGGTCTTTGATCGCGACCAGCACAGTAGCCATCCGTCCTAGAGGGTCGAGACTACCCAGTGGCCGCAATGCCAAGCCAGTCCACTCGACTGATTGACTCCCTGAAGACATGGTGCTGGTCGACATGGAAACGGTCACCCGACTTGGGTTGTCCGGGTGGTCAACGGCAAACCTCAAATCGCTGAGTCGGGCGACCGGTATCGCCGCCTCAGTCCAGAATTCTTCGGTCGAAACCAAAGTTGCGATTGCAGCTTGCGGTCCGACGCGTTGACCGGTTTCAACACTTTCTGACGCCACCAGTGCATCGAACGGTACGGTGACCTCGGTGCGTGAAAGGGCAAGTTGAGCCACATCTAACCGTCGTTCGAGTACGCGGACGGTGGCGGCTGCACTTTCGATCGCGCGGTGCTGTTCGGCGATTTCGGAATTTAACGTTTGACGTGCCGCCCGCTGGCTGGCCAACCGTGTGGATGCATCGCGCGACTCCGATTCACCGGCTGAGTTCTGTTCGGCCAATCCACCTACGCGTTCTGCGTTCCATTTAAGATATCCGATTTCAACATCGAGTTGTTCACCGCGACTTTCAAGCGAATCGATTCTTGCGCGGATTTGCGATGTTTCGTGGTTGGCAACGTCAAGATCGGCTTCGGCTTGGGCGACAGCGATTTCATAATCGGTCGGGTCGATGCGAATGAGTAGTTCGCCTTGTTTGAGAAGTCCACCCGGTTCAAGGTTTTCGTTCAACTCGATGATGCGGCCCGTGACTTCAGGGATAATGCGAAGTTCGCGCGAGGGAACCACCGTACCGAACGCGTTAATGAATACCGGCAGATTCTGCTCGACGAGTTCAGCGATTCCGACCACAGGGGCCAATGCCTCGGGAGCAGACTTGGGGACGTGCGGTGGCGAATTGATGAGTACCGCCCCGATTCCCAGGGCGGCGATCAGTAGGACAACGGGCACACCAAAGTTTGCAAGCAAGCCGCGCCATCCGCGCGGTGCCTTCGCAGATTGGGGGCTGGACTTCATGCGCACATGCGGCGCAGGCGCTTCACTATTTTGTTCCTGATTCAATGATCGAATCGCCTTTTGTTTCAAAGAAGGTCGCTAGCGCGGTGAGCATAATCAATCGTAGGCATTGGTTGTTGTATCAGAAACGTACCGTGTCTTGATCGAGTGTTGTCCAATTTCGGATCATACACCCGTTAGGGGGCATAATCCTTTATTTGGTAATAGTTTACGAGAATTCAACGCCGACACAATATTCGAGCTGGAGGGTACCCATCGCAGGTTCAACTGGTGATTCCAATCCCGAGTTTAACCACTAGAGCGCCATGGGTGTAACCGTTGTTCAACTTGCGGATTCATTCCCCGGTTGATCGAAAATCGATGTTAGAGTCTTGGTTCGATGGTCGAAGATGCGTTCAATATCTCGCTTGATGAAAAGCGCGTGAATCAATCGTCCGCCCAAAAAGTCGTAGGCCACGTCGTCGATGACTTTGGTTTGATCCCCCATCGCTTCAATACGATGTTCGTGGATCCAGCATCGGTAGGGCCCCTTGACCTGAGTATCTACAAATCGATGGGGCGGTTCCCACGCGGTGATTTCGCTTACCCAGCAAAAGGGTATTCCTCGAAGGCGCAGTGCGTATTCAATTTGGGCACCGGTGTGCATATCAATCGGTGCTGGCGTCAAGACACGAAAGTTCAGGAAGCGAGGCGTCAGGTGATCGAGATTGTGCGCATCTGAGAAAAATGAAAACACCTGATCCAGCCGCGCGGGAACGACGAGTTCGCGATACAGGCGAAAGCGAGGCTTCGACGTTGTCACTGATGAGCTACTGTTTTTACTCAGCACCGGATAGTCGCTTCCCTTTGCGTTACTTGTTGATCAACCGAATACGACAGCGCGCATCTTGCTGACGGCATCGGAGGTTATTCTTTCGACTGCGTCGGGATTCTACGAGCGAAGTCGGTATTGTCGAGCAGGCTGGCGGGGTGCCTCTGGTCTTAAGAAAACGCTATTCCAGTGAATCCGACGATGCAGGCGTTGCACCAGCCGAATAGCTTGAGCGGAGATACCCCGCAGGCCTCTTGAGCAGTTCGTTCAATCCGTTTAGGATACGGGGCGAACCGGGCCTAAGTGCTCCAGCGGGTCTCAATGCTCCATTCTAACGAGGAATCCCCCAATGATTGCGAATTCAACAATTCGTCGTACCGCTTCCTTTTTCTGCGCAAGTTTTCTGTCTACTGCGGTGTTCGCTCAAGAGAGCGTTGACCTGTCGCCAAAATTTGAATCGGGGCGAACCGCCTATGCCGAAGAGGATGCGGAGATTGTGGTGAAGAGCAAATCGCCGATGGGGGATTTCGATATGAACCTGAGCGTCAAAAGTGGCATGTTGACGAATGTCAGCGCAAATGGCGACGGAGCAAAGGTTTCATTGACCTTCGACCATACGGCGATGACATTTGACAGCAGCATGGGGCCGTCGTTCTACGACTCTGATATTCCAGACGAAGAGCAGTCGGCGCAATGGGCGCAAATCCTCGAGCCGCAAGTTGGCATGACATTGGGCATCGAGATTGATGCGAACAACAATGTCGTGAACTGCACAGGCATGGAAGCCCTCGTTAAGAAGATCGAAGAGCGCGCATCTGAAAACATGTTCTGGGCGTTTGAGAAACCAAAATTCGATGCCAAGCGCTATTCGGCTCAGTGGCAAAACAAGATGCTCAGTATTTTTCCGAGCAAGGAAGTAAAGGTCGGAGAGACCTGGACCAACCGCTATGTCGAAGAGTTGGCCGAACTGAAAGACTTCGGGTTTGACTGCACGTATAAGCTGGAGGCTGTCACCAAGAATGGCGGTGAAACACTCGCCGAGATTTCATTCAAAGGTGAAGTCCCCAAGATTGACGGAGAATTTGAAGCCGAAGGTATGATGCCAGTATCGAACATCAAGGTCGAAAAGGCGACATTCTCCGGTACGGCGACCATCAACGTTGACCAGGGCCAACTGATCCGTCGCGAAGATCATGTTGAAATCGCCTACAGCGGAACGATGGGACAGGGCGACGAGGGGCCGAAGATGTCTACGTCCCGCGTCATCACCCGCAAATTCGCAGTCCGGTCATTGGAAGCTCGCCACGTAGAGAAAGAAGAGAACACCCGGATCGCGGCTGAGAAAAAGCGAAAGACCGAAGAAGCGAATGCGGAACGTCGGCGCAAGTTTGCTGACGCAAAGAAGGTCGAAGTTTCGACGGCGATTCGCGAGAACCCCATTGGTGTGGCAGCATCCTGGCCGCAATGGGGTGGTCCGCACGGAGACTTCAAGGCGGACTCGACTGGACTGGCGGACAAGTGGCCCGACGATGGCCCGAAAAAAGTTTGGAATCGCGATCTGGGCGACGGGTATTCGTCGATCGTGTCGGATGGCAAACGCCTGTACACGATGTACCGTCCAGTAGATGAAGAGAAAAACAAAACCGAAGAGATCGTTGTTGCGCTTGATCCCGAAACCGGTGAGACGATTTGGGAAACCAAATATGAAGCGCCGTACGGTGAAGGCACCGAGGTCAGCTTTGGGCGTGGGCCGCATTCGACACCGCTGATTGTGGGCGATCGGTTGTTCACGGTCGGGTCGATGGTGCATCTGCATTGTCTCGATAGGAATACGGGCAAAGTTATTTGGGCGAAGGACCTTCGCAAGGATCTGAATGCATCACACATGATGTACGGATATGGTGCGAGCCCGCTCGCCTATCAGGACAAGATCGTTCTGCCGATTGGCGGGGAAGGGCAAGCAGTCGTCGCGTTCAATCAAAGCGACGGTGAAATCGCGTGGAAGTATCAGGATTTTGGTGCGACGCATGCATCGGTCTTTGCAACCAAGTCCAACGGTATGGAACAGCTTGTACTGTTCGCAGGTGCCGAAGTGGTCGGAATCGATCCAACCAACGGGCAAGCACTTTGGCGCGTCGAGCAGGCGACGCAGTGGGGCGCAAACATCTCTACGCCGGTGCTGGGCGCGGACGGTTGGCTGTTCATTTCGTCTGCATATGGTATGGGAAGTCGCGGTATTCGCTTGTCGAACGATGACGGCAAACCCGTTGCCAAAGAAATGTGGCACAACAACAAGATGAAGATTCATCACGGAAACGCCGTACGGGTAGGCAACTTTGTGTACGGTTCGAGCGGAGATTTTGGTCCGGTTTTTTATGCGGCTGTCGATATCGAATCCGGCGAATTGGCCTGGCGCAATCGCGATGTGGGTAAGGCCACCAGCATTTATGCCGACGGCAAAATGATTATCTTAAACGAAAGCGGAACGCTCTACCTGGCCAAGGTATCTCCGACTGAACTGACGGTTATCTCTGAAACAAGCGTTGCGAAAGGCCGAACATGGACCGTTCCCACACTGGTGGGCAAGCGACTTTTCATTCGCGACCGCGAAAAGATCATGGCGTTTGATATCTGATTTTTCCTGCGCATTGTCAACGACGGTATTCTTTGTATGGCCCGCAGAATTCTGCCGACAGCGACACCGATGTTGGTCGGTTTTGTGGCTTGAATCGCTTCTGTATGAGCTCCAGAGATCGAAACCTTGAATTGACATACTCCACCTCTAAACCAAAACGGTTGGATCGCAAATCTCGGCGCGGTATGCTATTGGCATGAGTTGGGTGGTGCTATTCATCTTAGTGGCCGTACCGCCGGGGGCATCAGTCGTGGAAGAAGACGGCGTGCGTGTCCGCACACAAGTTCAAGGGCACCTGTATAGCTACCGAGTGAAAAATCTCGGTCGCCATCCAATCACAGGAATCGAGTTGGGGCACGCCAATGGCTATTACTTCCAAGTTCCAGAAGGCTGGGAATGGGGAGAAGCGGACGGCGTGTTTCGCGCTTGGACAAAAGGCAATCGATGGGCGATTCGACGCGGCGAGGCCCGTCACTTTAGTTTCAGAGTGGGAACTGCTGGGTTGGTGCTCGGCCATGTACACAATCGCTTCACAAAGTCGGCGGGTGAGTTTGTCCGCATGAAAGGAGTTTGGGGTCCAACGCCTGAGCCGCGCGGTCACGTTTTGCTTGTGGCGAGTTTCATCGGGGTCATTATGGTGGTTCACATTCTTTTCGGTTACGCGGCCAAGAGTCGCCATTCGAGGCATTTCATCGACTAAGGTCAGCGGCGGACGGGAAGTGCTCGCCGACGAGCACAGGCAGCGCTTCGGTGAGTAGTTTGCGGCAAGTCGGCGGGCCGGCATTGCTGTCGTCCTCGAGCCAGACTACGACTTCTATCTTGGCGAAATATACATAGTGGCTGCTAAGGTCGCTCATGCTCCATCGTACCTGCTCGCGGTCGGTGCAAAACTTGCCATTAACGCAGAAAAAATATGCCAGTACGCCGCGCTGGCCGTCTTGATTGAGATCCAACACACGCGCTTCAATTCCCTCATCGTCCAAATTTAGATCTGGTATTGTGAGTTGCATGGTTTCTGAAGAGTTGATGATGGCTCCTGCTTGGCGATAGCATACTTCAGGAGTGTGCGGAACCTTATCGCGTGGATTGCTGTAATACGAGACGAAAAACCAGATGTTACGGACTCCGGGCTCTGGTGTTTCCATCTTCATGTCTTTCCAGAGGTATTGTTTCGTTCCCAACGCTTCCAATGGAAAGTCTGGTCGGGATTGGTTCGGCGACGGCCTGAATGACTTGAGTGTAGAAAAGTCGAATTCGGTCAGCGGTTGTCTGAGCGCTATTGATTCTTTTGCGAAGTGCGAAGCCAGCGACTTCATGGCGGGCCGCATACCGAGGGCAGCGAATATGATCAATGCGAAGCACCAAAGGAATCGCGGTGTTAGGCACGATTGCGTGAGTGATTGGCGATCTTGTTGCACAGTATCACTCCGTTTCCATCTGCAGGGACTCTGAATAGTCCAAGGACTCTGAATAGGCATCGTCCCGCTCATCATCGGTTTCCTCGAACAGCCAGGAAAGCAACCAGCAAGTCAGTGCAAAGCAGAGATAGGCGATGGTCAACGAGATAATCGCTGAAGCAGCCCGGAAGCTGGGGTTCACTGCATCGTGGGATACATAGACGGTCAAAATCCCTTGGCAGACGAGCCTGAAGAGGTTGCACGACAATGAAAACGGAATTGCCGCAAGCGCCAACATTGCAACGTGCCAGGATGGGCGTATCCGGCTGAACACCACGAATACGCCTACGAAAATGTATGTTACCAGCAGGGACGCTGCGCAACGGGTCTCGCCCAATGCAACTGTGCCCTTTAGGTCGTCGCTTATGAAAATAAGAGTTGGTCCGTCGAGGACTGCACTAATGTCAGGCAATTGATTGAGCACGAAGCGTGTTGCCGAGAGAGTGTATGTCTCCGTGCGTGCCGTCAGCGAGGAAAAAGCTCGTGCCCCTACCGGAATGCTTAAGAATAATAATAGGAGCATTGGAAGACTGAGCTTCAGAACTCGCCATCCGCACATCGCAAGAACCATGCCAGCGACGACAGGAACGACAGAGATGCGTCGCAGGTAGGCGTAATCAAAAGGCCAACTTGTGATACCAAAGAGCCCTATCCCCAATATCAGCGCGATCACACCCCAGGCGGAGCCTCGAGTTAGAGTCGCCCTCAACTCGCATCGACGACGAAATATAAGAATGCCGATCGCCAGCGGAGCAATGAGACCATGTGACCAATCGCTCTCCCTCATACATACGCTCGCAGCGGACCTCAGTTCGGGCCAGAACGCCCAGGCTGTCAGCGCAAATAGAATCGTCAGCTTGACGCCCGCGAACTGGGGCGTCACACCAGGCGCAATCGGATCAGAGTTAGACGGGATGGGTTCACGGTCAATCAGTGGAATCCTCCTTGTCATTGTTTCGTGAGGAAGTCTTAATTTCGCGCCTAGGGCAGAGTCAAATTGGCACGGAGCGTCTTCAAAACGAAAGCACGAACTCACGGTGCCTCAGATGCTAACAATGCAGAAACTGATGAGTTTGTGACACGGCGGGCGATTGTGACGCGTGTGCCCAATTTTTCTGATGGACTCCAATCCCTGATGGAGTAGTGTCGATTCCGTCCCGGCCGACCCATTCTACTTAGGTTCTGGAAAGAGCGACCAAACGTAACCGGCTGCGTCCAGCGTAGTCAACTCGCCCGACAAGGCGATGTCGAGGCTGCGTGTTTTTTGGAGTTCAGCGAGATTATGGCCGATTTTGTGGATCAAGAACGGAACATACTCGTTTCCGTCATCTCCTGAGTGCTTTCCGTAGTCCACGTGTGACGCATGATCTCCGTATAGCACAACGACCAAATCGTCGGGTAATGCTTGGATATACCTCTTGAGTTGCGTATCGACGTAACGCATCGAATTTAAATATTGTTCGCGCAGGCTCGTGGGTGCGGGGAACAGTTCGCAGTCTTCCGGAGCCAGAAAGTGGAATGGTGCATGACTGGTTAGCGTGATGATGAAATGCATCTTGCGATTCGAAGAGGCGAGGAATATCTCGCGCGACGTGTCAAGAACGTCTTGGTCTGAAATGCCCCAGTGCCCGGACACCCGATTGTATTGAGCCTCCAATTGTTCGCTAAACAGCGTTTGGTGAAAGCCCATCTGGTTCACGCCAACTCCTCGGTTGAAGAAACTGCTGCCGTTGCCGTGAAAAAAGGTTGATTCGTATCCACTTGCATGAGCGCGAACGGCAATTGAAGGACGCCAATCGAATCCAGGAACGCTGTAGGGCGTTACGTCTCCTGCAGGGTTCAGATTCATTAACATCACGAAGTCTGCGTCACATGAACCCGATTTATGAATCGCAGAGATGCGATAACTCATTGACCGTGTCGTCAGATCAGAGAGGAACGGCATCACCAATTCTCCATCGACGCGGTGTTGTACCACGTCGTAATCCAGGCTCTCAATCTGGACGATCGCGAGTTTGTCCTCCAAAGGTACCGGAAATTCGACCGGTGTGAGCCTGTTCTGCTTGGTGAGTGAGGCCTCATTTGCCCGACGTAAAAGGGAATCGCCGTCAAGGTACCACCATTCGCCGAGCCAGGTGATCACATAGCCATGGGTCATCGTCAGACGATCTACTGTGCCAAAGCTCTTGAGCTTTGCGATCCGGTCGATGAATTGTGTTGACGCAATCGCTAGCAGGATCCAACACGCCAAAAGTGCTGTACAGACTTTTCCACGTAGCCGTCGAGCCAGTGTTCGCCGATTTGCCCTCGCGGCCAGCAGTAGGAGCGCGGATGTCGCAATGAGGATCAACGTGAAAGACTGCCAGTGGAACAGTTTGACCACATACGGGCCCATCGCCAAACCCTCTGAACACTGGTTGGAAATCGTGGTCCACGACAACGCTCTGCCGAAGTAATCGTTGTAGATGAGAATGGCCGAAGTCGCCGTCGCCCATCCCAGAATTGCGAGGTACCTGAGCCAACCCACGACCAGAAACGTGACTGCCCCGCAAGCCAGAAGATCCAGCGAGAAGCGAATAATACGACACCCCACAGCCCGATGCAGCGGCAGGGGATAATTCGCCTCCGAGGTTAATTCCTGAACGACAAACACGGCAATGGCCCAGCAGATGGCAAGTGTCAGTGGAGCAAGAAGCTGCCGCGAGGAATAACCATTGACCGATGATTCGAGGCGTTCTTGCTCAATGTCGGATAGTCGCTTGGATTCGGATAGATGCTCGGAGTCGGATAGAGACGTAGATGTTGGCTTAGTTTCGGTCATGGTCCTTCGTGAGCCTTAGCGGGTCCGGATGGTCAGCCGAACGAGAAACTTAGAACGTTTTGATTGTAAGCGATAATCGAGTGTGGGGCCCGGCGCGATTCGGGCAAAATCCAGACTTCAGAACCGACGCTTTGATCATATCTGAAGGAAAACCTCGGTAAAAGCCAAAAGAGGTCGCTTGCTGCGTTTTGTGCCTGCCGAGCGCTCTCACGGTCCAGACAGATATCGGTTGCTTTGCTCAGCACATGAGCCCCATCACCCGATAGATGTTGCGAACAGATTGGACCCTTGAACGACAACCCCGCCTATAAACCTAGCGTCCCAATAATGTTGTTTTTTCGAGGGCTCCACTGAAAATACCCACTTCATGAAACTGCCGCAAGTCGTCAACCCGATTGAGGTTCAAACCTCCGCAACGATCCGAGAAGACCTTGCGGATTTTCCCCGCGCGTCGATATCTCACCCATTTCGCTTCAATTTTTACCACTTCATGTTGCAGCTATCACATAATTCCAAGGAAGCCCAACAGCGATTGATGAGCAAGACAATGGCGGCCAACGATTGACGTTAGCCGCCATGGAATCGAACGGAGAGGGAGGGATTCGCGAGTCTCGGTATTGCGCAACTTGATGACCGTGCTGGATTTACGCGCAAGCTCTTCTTTGGAAGGGCGTTGCGCGATTCCAATTGTTCACTGTCAATACGAGTCAAATACGGTTGTAAGCGCATCGCACCGGGACGAGTCCGGGACAAGTTGCAGTTCGCCGATAGCAGCGCGAACGCACTGGCATTACCCGCTTGCAGTTTGCGCGGGCGACGGCGAGCGCGTATGGGAAAGCGGCTTCGCGGTGCAATCTACGCACGGTTTTCGACAAGGGATCAACATTCCATCGAGGACCAAGTGCGGAGTTGCCGCGAACTCGCGGACATGAATGGAATCGACATCGTTGATGAACTGATATTCTCTGACAGCAGCGTTCGTGGCTGTCGTACCCGCAGGCCCGGGTTCACAGCGCTCTGTTCTGAGTTGGAACGAGGTGAGATCGACATCGTTCTGATCTTCTCAACGAATCGCCTCTACCTGAAAACCTACAAGTCTCTCCAATTCGTGGAGGAGGAAATCGTAGATCGTGGAATTCGCGGCGTTTTCGTCAGGTCCGGGATCGACACGGCGGACACCGACCGCTGACGACAGTTGCTGCATCTTCACGCGATGATGGACGAAATGGTTGTCCACATGGGTGCCTCTCATATCCGCGCCGCGCACGAAGGGATGCTGGATCAGGAGTTGGTTCACGGCACAGTGACTTTTGGATTCCGCGGTGTCGCCGTTTCTGGCCAGAAAACTAAGAAGAACAACGCGCGTCGGCGATTTGAGATTGATCCCGTCCTAGCCGAATGGGTGCGCAAGATCTTCGCGTGGTGCGTCGATGTTCCTGTACGCGTTCTGATGTGACGGATTCTGTTCTCACTGGCGTGGGCATTTGAGCGATAGCGGTTGTCGCACTCAAAAGCGCCGACGCGATTGATAACGTCGCAACAGCAGCGGGGGAGTATGGTTTGGCGTACATCGTGTCACTCCTTCAAGGAATAAACCGGTCGTCTAGTTTGCGGGTAAATAAAAGATCGCCCTTAGATTCCTGGAAGCGTTTTCGTAATACGCTCGATGAATTGATTGATTGCGTCGGTGTTCTGATCGATCTGCATGCGAACCGTGCAGCCTTCCCACGCGTTGATGAGAAATTCGGCCAATTCTTCGGGGGTCTTGCGCGTCGCTGATTTCTCCCGCAGCTTTGGCTTCGGTAAGTGCCCTTGCAACTTGGGCGGACCAATTTGCATACGCGTACTTGATGGCCAACCGCATGGGTTCACTCAATTGAGCCACCTCGAGCGCGAGCTTGGCAATCACGAATTCACGCATGGGTCCATGTTCGACGTAGTGATCGCGCATGGCGCCGAACATATTCTGAACTCTCTTCAGCGGGCTCTTCTGGCGATCGCTGAGGTGTTCGCGAATGAGTTCACCATGGGTGGCAGCCGATTCCTCGATGACTGCCACGTCCAGGTCTTCCTTCGATTTGAAGTAGTGGTAGAAAGATCCCTTGGGAACGTCTGCCAGATCAAGAATCTCTTTTAACCGCACCCATTGAAGCTCTTCGCGGCAATGGACGACGCGCCGGCTTCAATGATGCGATCCTTGGTATTGGCAGTAGCAGGGCTCATGATTAAAGTATGCGACCGGTCGTCTAGTTGCCAAGCCATCAGGTAAGATTCTTGAAATTGGCGTCCGCAGTTGTGCAAAATCAGACTCCCGCAGACTGGTTCTCTAAAGATCGAGAATATAGACAAGTAGTCGGGTTGGAGCGATGCAAATAGACCAATCCGCCATCTGAGACATCAATGAGTAGGTGAATCGGTTTTTCACTAATTGCCGGTAAAGACTTCTTGCATCAGATGGAAATCCGTGAGGTCGATCTTCAAGTCACCATTGCCATCCATTGGCAGGCAAATGTGTCCCTCCGGATATGCCGTGGCGGGCCCCAGAGCGCACAGTGCGTAAACGTTGAAGTCCACCAAGTCAACATCACCGTCATCGTCCCAATCAAAGTCTAACGAAATTGCACGGAAGCCTTCAGCACGGGCACCGCTGACATTCAAATCGTTGCCGAAATATTCGTGATGACCAATTCCAAACCTTCCGTGGGCATGATTGGTGTCGGTTACCGAGGCGACGATCACGTCATCGACACTGAAGTTGATGTTCGACTCACGGGCGTCAATTTCAAACCGCCGCCAGGCCGAAGAGGGCGCGAATTGAGGATCGGATTCTAGAAAATCAGTGAAGACGCCATCGACAATCACGCCAGCACGGATTCGACCGTCATTGGAATCGTAAGTCAGCGCGTAGCAATTCCCACCGCCGAGTGAAGTACTGTCAAAATTTGCATTGCCATCATCTCGCGCAAAGATACCGATGCGCTCGAACCCATCAGCCGCCACCTCCGGACGGTGATCGCAATACAGGGAAACGGATACCGTGTAGTTTCGATCGCCAGTGCCACCGAGTGACGCCGATTCAAAACCACCGGCTGGGTTCGTCACTTCCAAGACTTGCCCATCACCACTGGGAGCAGTTGGGGCAAATGCTACGACCGGGTTAAATCGAAATTTGTCGTCCCATGGCAGGGTACGACCCGTCGCGAGGAATTCATCTTCCAACGGAAATGAGGTTGTGGGGTCACGTTCAACAAGCATCAACGCGTTGGGTACCGCTCGCTCATTTCCCGTGCAGGGACTTGAAGCGCCGTCGGAGGGGCAGTTGACGACTTCGCCTTCGACCACCAACGATGTTGATCCACCGCCGTCAAGATTGATGGCATTGTCGACTTGCAGCGTGTCGATGAGGAACTCCGTCATCTCGGCGACGTTGGCACCGACGCTGTATCCCGGCTGGCGTCCGTCAAACGCAACAAACCAATGTTTCGTTCCGGACCATGCAAGAACCGATCTGGGATGACGTTCAGGTCCGCCACCATGGAACGGCGCACCATCCTTGACCATCCACGCATTGCCTGTGCAGAGTGTTTTGAGATTCACGAACTCGGGTGGCGACATGTCAAATCGAATTGAGACTTGTTCTCCTACGGTAACGTGCGAGAGTATTTCCGATTCGGCTCCGGAACATGCGGCCAAAACGAACCCACCTTCAGGAATCGCGTTGTTGATCGATGCCGCACCGGTATGAATTGCAGTGATCGTACCGCTAAGTTCTTTGTTCGGTCGCAACGGGTAGTTGACGTTTTCTACAATGACTTCGATCCCTTGAAGTGACGAACCGGTTGAGGTGTCCCAGTCGGGCGTATAGACACTGATTGAACTGCCCGAGCAGGGATAATCGAGAATGTCGATCGATATTTCGGTTGTGTCTGCGAAGCGAGCTGTCATGACAGCACTGGCGAGGTCCGAACCGGCCCAACCTTCTCCGGACTGCATGAGCATATAGGTCTGCTGGTCCCACCACGTATCATCTCGGGAGGCAACCAGGTTTCCCCCAGAACCCAACATGCCAAGGATGCCCAGTCCCGCCTCGAAATATGATGCGTTGATTGCGCCCACAATGTCGTTCTCGGTCGTGTTATGGCGCTGAGCGATTCCTGTTACTGGTTCCTTGAATGCATAGTTTCTTTTTCCCAATGCGAAACCCATGTCAATGGTGTACTCCGGGTTTTGCAGATCGAACTCGAGGACATGAATCGCACGGGGGGCTGGGCATGAGTATGCCTTGTGAAAGACATTGGGGCGGACTTGGTTTGTGGAATCAAGTGTGCATTCGCCACCGGCGGTTCCTCCGAAACGCACTGCATCGGCGATGACAACTGCGCCACCAGAACTACCGGCGGCGTCGAGCGTAATGGTGTTGCTTCCTGCGTTGAAGTTAAATGTTCCAAGAGAATCAAAGGTGAGTCCGCCACCGGTTTGATTGACAAAGACGGTATGCGGACCATCGCTGGCAACAATATCGTATTTGGCCGATGTAGCCCGATTTGATCCTGGGACGTACCAAACGAATACTTCATAGTCACCTGTGCTGGGAAGTGTGGCCGTCCAGGTGGCCGTACTCGCACCGCCCGGTGAGGCAAACCGATAGGTTCCACCATCGTACCCAGTCGAGCCGCTGGCCGACCAACCACCGGATTCAACGTATGCTGGAGCGCCTTCGTCATTATCGACGATGACCTGCGCCTTCGTCGGCACTGACGCCATCAAAACGATCAACCCCGCTAAAATCGCTTCACGGGACGAAGTACTGGCAAACTCGATTGAGCTGAGATACGTGCTCCGCATGGCTGATTCTCCTCAATTGACTTATCCAAGCCTCGAATCTTGTACAGATCGAAGATATGAATGACGCTGCCTCAGTGCATGTCACATGTAGATCGTGGGTTCTTCAAATCGCCCTGCGGGCAAAGCATATACTAAATAAACCGGAAAATGAATTAAATAATTCTGATGATTCGGCACAAACTAACTGGACTTGAAAGTGCGTCACAGTGGCATACGAGCGTTAACTTGCTGACAGTGAATGAGTTACAATTTAGGCGGCCTGCGGTAAGCCTACGTTGAGCATTGAATGCGACTTTGGAGGACGAAACATGTCTCGAACTTGCCTGATTCCCGGATCAATGTTGCTGTGTCTCACGGTCACTGCATTGACTTGGACCGCCATAGTCGCGGCTGACACGAAGACCGCGGAACCATCAGCCGCGGTGACACCAGCCCCGCGCGCCGCGTCGTGGTGGATGGATCGACATCGGAGCATTAACGAACGCGTTCAGGCTGGAAATGTTGATCTGATTTGGATCGGTGATTCCATCACGCAGGGCTGGGAAACGGCAGGGGCCAAGGTCTGGCAAGAGTTCTACGGAAATCGTCGGGCTGTCAACCTTGGTTTCAGCGGCGATCAAACCCAGCACGTCTTGTGGCGATCGGAAAATGGCAACGTCAACGGCATTGCCCCCAAGGTTGCCGTCATCATGATTGGTACCAACAACTCCAACGATGACGACTTTTCTGTCGACGAAATTTCCGATGGAGTGAAGGCCATCGTGAAATTGATTCGCGAGAAACTACCTGAAACGCGCGTACTCCTACTTGGAATTTTCCCACGTGGCGCGCGGCCCAATGCCCAGCGCGACAAAATCAGCGCCGTCAACGAAAAGATCGAGACGATCGCCGACGCAACGATGATCCGATACGCAAACATTGCGGACGCATTTTTGGAAAAAGACGGAAGCATCAGTCGCGAGATCATGCCTGACACGTTGCATCTTAGTCCAAAAGGGTATCAACTTTGGGCGAAAGCAATTGAACCGATCGTCGCTGAGATGCTGGAAGAAATGCGCCCGCCAGAGTCGAAGTAGAACGAATTGGGGCGCAGTCATTTGGCGCCATGATGAGCAAGATCAGGCTGTGGTTTACAAGAGCGGCAAGTTGCGCTCTCTATTCCGTAAGCGACCCATCGTTTAGATGCGTTGCGAAAAGGCTTCTATGCGGTTGGTTCCAGCGATGGCAGGAATCAATGAATTTCCACGCGTTGAAATTCGCCTGAACTTTTGATCAACGCGTAGACCTCTTCCACGTTCCAATCGCGACGAAACCGCAATTCATATGATGCAATGAGAAGTCCTTTTTCGGCTCGATGGTCCACCGATACGCGAAGGATCTTTGCTCCGCTTGCTTCCATCGCCTCCCGCCAACGATCGAGTTCTCCTGCATCGGTGATCGTGATAGCGACTCTTCGATAGTGATGCCCCTGCATCGAATTGCCCACTTGGCGCATCGCCGTCAAGGTTGCGAACGCAATCAACATGCCCGCGCCGGCGACAACATACATACCGAGTCCGGTGGCCAAACCCAATGCGGCTACGGTCCATAGCGAAGCAGCCGTCGTCAATCCGTGAACCGTCGCTCCCGACTTCATGATGACCCCTGCGCCGAGGAAACCGATCCCCGTCACCACACCATACGCCAACCGCGCGGGGTCCAGCCGCACGACGCTGTCCACACCCAGGTGGCTATAGAGTCTCACGAAATGAGTCGAGCCAAGCATCACGATGCAACATCCCAAACAAACCAAAACGTGCGTGCGAAACCCTGCAGCCCGTCCGTGATACTCACGCTCGATGCCGATGGCGCCGCCAATGACGACGCACAGAAGCATGCGACCGATCGCTGTCCATTCCCAGCTTTCCACTACGAGTCACCCCAATCCGAAAGATCTTGCGATCTGTTAAGCACCATGGCCATCCACCCTACCTCAAGCATCGGAACGCCTCAATGGCGTGTTGACCATTGAATGTGACCACTCTGGACCTTCCAATAACATATGCCTCGACAAATCCTGAGTCCACTTGGCCCTAACGCAAGTACCCATGTTCAAACAATCGTGGCATTACCCGATTCCTAACTTGCAAGCAGACCAACCGGCGATACGCTCCGGAAAGAAATCTCTAAACACCATCCCCAACCGAGGGGAATTGAAAGCGCATGTCCAAGGAAAGCAAGTTCAGTTAGGAGAATCGATGTTGCAACGAATCGCATTGAGTACCGCCGTTTTGATTTTCGCGTCGATCATGGGCGGTTGTTCGGGCGCTCAAAAAACGGGGATCGACACCGTGCCTAAAAAACGCCAGTCCGATCCGCAAGCCGTGGGAGTTGTTTTCAACGATCGCAATGGCAATGGTCGGCGTGACGATGGCGAACCTGGAATCGGTGGTGTTTCGGTTTCCAATGGCGAGGATGTCGTTGTCACCGATTCGCGCGGTCGTTACTCGGTCGGTATCAATGACGACACTGCGATCTTCGTTATTAAACCGACCGGCTGGATGACGCGGGTCAGCAAACAGAATTCGCCAAGATTCTACTACGTCCACAAGCCGAACGGTTCGCCGTCGCTTCAATATGCCGGTGTCGAACCGACAGGTCCGCTTCCCAATTCGATTGACTTTGCGTTGCAGCGGCAAAAGGAACCGACCCGATTCCGGGCGATTCTCTTTGGCGATCCACAGCCACATGACAAGCAGGATATCTATTATCTCGCGCATGACATCGTAGAAGAGTTGGTCGGATACGACGCGTCGTTCGGCGTTTCACTTGGTGACCTGGTCAGCAACAACCTCGATCTGTTTCAGCCGTACAACGAAGTCGTTGGGCATGTCGGACTGCCGTGGTATAGCGTGTTGGGCAACCACGACATCAACTTCGATGCGTCGGAGGATAAGTATTCCGATGAAACGTACGAACGAGTTTTTGGACCGGCGACCTATGCGTTTAATTGGGGGAAGGTTCACTTCATCGTGCTGGACGACGTGCATTGGATGACTGCCGAAGAGCTCAAGCGAGAAAAGGGCGGGTATCGCGGAGAACTCGGTGAACGTCAGCTAAAATTCGTTGAGAACGATCTGTCTATGGTTCCGAAGGATCGGTTGGTTGTTCTGATGATGCACATCCCGCTCGGAAGTGTGCGTGATCGGGTGAAACTGCTGACGCTTCTCGAAGGGCGGACCCATGTGTTCAGCATGTCAGCCCATCGTCACGTTCAACACCATCACTTTCTTGGCGGCGAAAAAGGTGATCATGATGACGAGCACGGACACCATCATTTCGTCAACGCGACAACCAGCGGGAGTTGGTGGGGCGGTGAGCTTGATGAAGAGAACCTTCCGCACACGACCATGCGCGACGGCGCTCCCAACGGCTACTCGATCATCACGTTCGACGGTGACGAATATTCCATTAAATTCAAAGCCGCCCGCCGACCGTGGGATCATCAGATGACCATCTATGCCCCGAACGAAATCACCGCGGCGCTGGCTGGGCAGACAGAAATCATCGTCAACGTATTTGCCGGATCGGTGCGATCGAAGGTGGAGATGCGTCTGGGCGAATCGGGTCCGTGGATTCCCATGACACAGGTCGAGCGCAACGACCCGTACTATATGGACATGAAAAAACGCGAAGCTCGATTGGGTGACCTAGCCCGCAAGATGCCCAAGATCATCGAATCGGAGCACATCTGGACCGCCAACCTGCCAGCCAACGCTTCCCTTGGCAGTCATCTAATCCATGTTCGCACCACAGACATGTTCGGGCAGACCTTTACTGACCAACGCGTCATTGCGATCAGAGCAACCGAAGCGGTGACAAAGCTCGATTGATCCAACCGCAACGACGCGCTGGAATTATCCATTCGATGGATCACGCGGAATTATCCGAATGCCTTACTGCCGGCTTCTGCCATCTCTTCGGGTGTCATGTCTTTCTTATGCGTAGCAAACGACCAATCGTGTCCGTAAGGGTCCTGGAGTTTGCCATACCGATCGCCCCAAAATGCGTCCATGGCGGGCATGGTGACAATCGCGCCACAGTTGGCAGCTTTTTCCAAAGCCGCATCGCAGTCTTCAACGTATTGGTGAAGGTTGACCGGTGAACCGCCGAGCGCTTTGGGCGTGCGCGACTTGCCTTCGCAGAATTCGGGAAAGTCGTCACAGAGATAGAACGGGCTGCCGTTGATTGACATTTCTGCGTGCATGATCTTCGTACCATCGGGCATGGGCATGCGGCAGATTTCTTCCGCGCCGAATGCCTTGCGATAAAACTCGATGGCCTCAATGGCGTTGTCCACGACGAGATGTGGGATGAGTCCTTCGTGTCCTTCAGGGATGGGGGCGGTCATTTGAACCTTCCTTTCTGTTTCTCTTGATTGACTGAATGCATGGATACTATGCCCGAAACCGTAGTTGGATTTTATCATGCGACAGCCAAGGGGCCAAACGAGGACGACGCAATCAGTCTTGATGACCCGTGCTGTCGGATTGCTGGGCGCGGCGTCGAAGTTGTCCGCAGGCACTGTCGATATCTAATCCGCGACTCGGACGCAGGTGCGCGTTGACGCCGTTGTCCTTTAAGGTTGCCAGGAATTGTCGTGCAGTGGCGTCGGTGGGGCGACGGTAGGGCAGATCGGGTACGGGGTTGTAGAGAATCAGGTTGACGTTGGCTCGCATTTTCTTGCAGATCTTTGCGACGTCTTTTGCGTGCTGTGGTGAGTCGTTGATATCCGCGAGAAGTACATATTCCAGCGTGACTTCGCGGCCCGTGCGTTCAAAGTAATGTTGGGCAGCGCCGACAAGTTCTTCGATGGTTACACCCTCAGCCCAGGGGATCAGTTTTTGGCGCAATTCGTCGGTCGGTGCGTGCAGTGAAAGTGCCAACGTGAATTGCAACTGTTCGTCCGCGAGGCGCCGCATCTGCTTGGGCAGACCGACGGTGCTGATTGTGATCTTGCGAGCACCAATGCCGATCGAACCGTTGATGAGGCGAAGGGCGGCTGTCGTGTTGTCATAGTTGGCCAACGGTTCGCCCAGCCCCATAAAGACAACGTTCGACAAACGATGCTCGGGTTCGCACAACCGCTTCAAACGCATGACCTGCTCAACGATTTGGCCGGCGTGAAGATTTCGCTTCACGCCATCAAGTCCACTCGCGCAAAACACGCATCCCACCGGGCAACCGACCTGTGTCGAAATGCACGCGGTGCGTCGATTTTCGCCCGGAATCAGCACGCATTCGGTGGTCTGCCCATCGGACCAGGAGAGCAATAACTTACGCGTGCCGTCCGTTGCGACCGATTCGGTGACGATTTGGGATTCAAAAAGGTGGAACGCTCCGGTGAGCTTTTCACGAAGTGGTTTTGAAAGATTGGTCATCTCTTCGATCGAAGCGACCTGATGCTGATAAATCCACTCGAAGATCTGTTTGGCCCGAAACTTTTTTTCGCCCCATTGCTCAAACAGCGATTCAAGATCGGGCTGCGTCACGCCGAGCAGCGATTTCGTTTCGAGCTCTGTGCTGTGAATGGGTAGCTTCATCGCTGCAATCGGTTGGGGACGCCAATAAATCGCCGGCGCGTTGTTTGGTTAACCGTCGTGCGCGATTTGGGTTGGACGGCAAAGTCATTCATTGAGTGATAGCCGCTACTTGGCTCGGCGTCGATTGGCCCGCTTGCGACTTTTCTTTTTCACGGTCTTCTTTTTTGGTGTCTTCTTTTTTGGTGTCTTCTTTTTTGACGGCTTTTTCTTGCTTGATTTCTTTTTGGTCTGCTTCTTTTTCTTAGGCGATTTCTTCTTCTTGGTGGGCGGCTTCTTCACCGTGGGTTTCTTGCGCGTGGTAATTTTCCTTTTAACGCTGACCTTGCTCTTGGTTTTGAATTTCTTAAATGCTTCCTTGATGACCTCGTCGATGTGCGCCACGGGAATGAAAGTCAAGTCTTTGCGAACGTCGTCGGGCAACTCGCCCAAGTCCTTCATATTTCCCTTGGGCATGATGATCCTGCGAATGCCAGCACGGTGAGCGCCCAGGAATTTTTCCTTGATCCCGCCGACCGGAAGAACCGCACCGCGCAACGTGATCTCACCGGTGAAGGCGACACGCGGATCGATGGGTTTATTCTTGAGGCACGAAATCATCGCGACGAGCATTGCCGTTCCAGCAGAGGGCCCGTCTTTGGGGACCGCACCGGCGGGCAAATGAACGTGCAGGTCGGTTTCAAAAATATCGCGAAGGCTTACCCGCAACTTGCGGGCGCGGGCGCGGATCAAGGTATGGGCGGCTTGGGCGCTCTCACGCATGACATCACCGACCTGGCCGGTCAACGTCATGGAGCCTCGACCCGGCATGCGGGTGGCTTCGATGAATAGAATCTCACCACCGACCGAAGTAAATGCCAATCCGGTCGCAACACCGGGAAGGCCCACGGTCGAGGCAATGTCGGATTCGAAGCGGGCTGGTCCCAATTCCTTTTCGACCATTTTAACGGTGACTCGGTGGCGATCGACATCGCCCCGAACGGTCCTCGCAGCCAGTGCGCGACACACCGCGCCGATGCGGCGCTCCAACTCGCGAACGCCCGACTCCCGCGTGTGCCCACTGATGATTTCGTTGAGCGCCTCATCCTTAAACGTGATCCTGTCGGCGGTCAGACCGTTGGCGATTAGCTGTCGGGGGACGAGATAGTTTTTGGCAATTTCAAGTTTTTCCCGACGCGTGTAGCTGGAAAGAGTGATGACTTCCATCCGGTCGTAAAGCGCGTGGGGGACTTCTTCCATGTAGTTGGCCGTCGCGATGAAAAACACGTCGGACAAATCGAAGGGCACGTCGAGATAGTGATCGGTGAACGTGTCGTTCTGCTGAGGATCGAGCACTTCGAGAAGCGCCGATGCAGGATCGCCGCGAAAGTCTTTTCCAATCTTGTCGATCTCATCGAGCATGAACACGGGGTTGTTCGACCCGCATTTCTTGATTTCCTGAATGATGCGCCCCGGCATTGCGCCGACGTAGGTGCGGCGATGTCCGCGAATTTCAGATTCATCGCGCACGCCACCCAGCGACATGCGAATGAAGTTGCGCCCCAGCGCCCGCGCGACACTGCGACCGAGCGACGTCTTACCGACGCCGGGCGGCCCTGCGAAACAAAGTATCGATCCGCGACCTTCAGGGTTAAGCTTGCGAACGGCTAAGAATTCTAAAATGCGTCGTTTGATTTTAAGCAGACCATAGTGATCTTCATTAAGCACCACTTCAGCCTGATCCAGATCGAAGTGATCTTTGGTGCTGGTCTCCCAAGGCAGCGACGCCAGCCACTCGACGTAGTCGAGCGCGACAGAATACTCGGGCGACGCCTGTGGGATGATGCCCAACCGCTCAAGTTCACGATTAGCAGCCTTGGCAGCTATTTCCGGCAGTTTGGCTTCTTTGACTTTTTCCTTCAGCGCGTCGAGTTCATTACCTCGGGCATCGGTCTGTCCAAGTTCCGTCTGAATCGCTTTGAGCTGCTCGCGCAGATAGTATTCGCGCTGCGATTTATCCATCTGCTCACCGACTTGTTCCTTGAGCTTGTTGGACAATTCCAGCACTTCGAGTTGACCCGACAACGTCAGGTAGACTTTTCGCAATCGCTCAGAAACACCAAACGTTTCAAGCAATTCCTGCTTGTGGACCAGCGAGAGCGACAGGTTCGCCGCAAGAAAGTCGGCCATCCCGCCAGGCGAAGTGATGTTGTCCAGAACGATGCGGGCTTCTTCCGGTACGCTGGGCGAAAGCTCCATGATCCGTTCAGCCGAGTGCCGCACGTTATGCACGAGGGCATCAATCTCGGTGGACTCTTCGTCCTTGTCGATGTGATGGTTGACGCGGGCTTCGACGTATGGTGTTTCCTGCGTGACAGCTTCGATCCCGACTCGGGCGACGCCATGGACGATGATCGTTTCCGTCCCATCGGGAAGCTTGAACATCTTGAGAATGCGGCAAGCCGTCCCGATGCGATACAGATCGTCGAGTTTGGGATCTTCGGTTTCGGAGGAACGTTGCGCGAAGACGCCGATCATGCGGTCAGAAGCCAACGCTAAATCGAGTACACGTTTGGACTTCGCCCGCCCAACATTAATGGGCATCACCGTCCCCGGAAACGACACGTTGTCGCGCACCGGCAGAATCGGAAGCTTGTCAGGAATGTTGGCCTGCTCGTCGTCGCCGTCCAAGTCGCCCAAATTCAGATCGGTATCGGCGCCATCGGTATCGATCGAGAGCGACGCGTTGGACTCGGCGAATTGGCCCGGCGTCATGTCTTCCTGGTCAAAATCGTTGGCATCAGTCATTGGAAGATCCTGTTTATTTGCATTGGTGCGCTAATGTGCCAATTGGCGATTGTTCGCGGCGCACCTGGACGGTTTATTGATCGGCCTTCCCTCGGCGGGGCAGGCTGATCCAAACATAACCGTTCTTGTAGCTGGCTTTACACTGTTCAAAATCGATGTCGCTAGGTACGGGGATCTTGCGATGGAATTTTCCGGAATCGATTTCCATCAGATGAACACCGACCGGTCCGGATTCGTCAGGCAAACTGGGTTTGCCGCGCTGTCCGCGTATGTGCAGGATGCCTTCGTGAACCTGCACATCGAGTTCGCCCGGTTGAATGCCAGCGAGTTCCACGCAGATGACGATTTGGTCGCGAAGCTCATAGACGTTGACCCTCGGGTCCCACGAATCTTTACCGGACGAACTGAAGAAGTGAGGGCTGGTCATGCTGCCCATCACGGCTTCCATGCTTTTAACCAGTTCGTCGAAGCTGTCTTCAATCGGGCTCATGTTTGATACCGGCCTTGCGATGAACGGTCGAACGTGCTTCGGACCCCAACCAAAGCCGTATCCGTGAATCCAATCCGCAATGATAAGGGCGTTGGCGCTTGGGTCAAACCGCATCGTACGACTTTTCACAATGGGACAGCTTGTTTGGCGCCCGATGCGGACATATCCTTATGGCATCATGGCCAACCCCAATAAGATTACGATCGCGACGCTGCAATCCTATAAGCGGCAGGGCAAGAAATTCGGCGTGCTGACCTGTTACGACCATACGACCGCGAGGTTGATGGCCGAGTCGGGCGTTGAGGTCATCCTTGTCGGTGATACTTATGGCGAGGTGTGCCTCGGGCATGCGACGACTTTGCCTGTGCGGCTGGATCATCTGCTGACCATCACCGAAGCCGTGCGGCGCGGAGCGCCTGACGTGTTTTTGATGGGGGACATGCCTTACCTGACGTATCAAGTGTCGCACGAAGAAGCGATCCGCAATGCAGGCCGATTCATGTCAGAAGCCGGTTGCGATTGTGTCAAGCTTGAGGTGGATCGACGGTTGGTGAAAACCGTTGAGGCGCTTTCGGCTGCGACGATACCGGTGATTGCCCATTTGGGATTGCGTCCGCAGTCAATCCATGCCCACGGTGGATATCGCGCCCAGGGTAAAAATGCAGATAGCGCGCTGCGATTGATCGAAGATGCCCAGCTTTTTGAAGAAGCCGGGGTTGTCGGTTTCTTGCTTGAGGCGGTTCCCAACCAAGTCGCACGCATCATAGCAGAGAACACCACCCTGCCGGTCATTGGTTGTGTGGCCGGTCCGCATTGTGATGGTACGGTTGTGGTGATGCACGACATGCTGGGGTATTCTGCTGGCCATCCGCCCCAGAGTGTTAAGAGATACGCGAACCTGCATTCTGTCTTGACAGGCGCATTTCGGGAATACGTCAATGATCTTCAAACAGGACAATTCCCTATTGAGGAAAACGGCATTTGCATGTCTGATGCCCAATACGATAAGCTTTGTGCAGTGATGGATGAACGCAGCAAAAGTAAAGCTGGCATCCGTAATTCGTAAAGTTACCATTAGAGCCCGTAGCGATTCCTGTGCCATTCGGCGCTTCACTGTTTGAGCAGCAGAATTTTTCTGATTTTGGGCTGGCAGTTTGTTGCGCGCGGATTCTGTTCGGATCGCGATTTTAGAGAGTGTGTCCATGCTCATCCCGATGGACCTCGTTAGAACGATCATCGTTGAAACCAGTGATTCGCAAGTGATCGTTCTCAAGGAGCGCGACGGCGAACGCCATTTGCCTATCTTAATTGGCATGAATGAAGCGCTGGCGATCGACCGCCGTCTCAAGGGTTTGAATACGCCGCGTCCTATGACGCACGATTTACTTGCCCATCTTGTCGAGCGCTTGGGATGCGAGTTGGAACAAATCGTCATCTCGGACTTGCGAGATCATACTTTTTATGCAACTTTGGTTGTGCGCCAGAACGGTCATTTGATAGAAGTAGATTCAAGACCGTCAGACGCGATTGCGTTGGGGGTGTCGAGTGGTACTCCCATTTTCGTAGAGAGTCACGTCTTGGACGAAGCCAACGGCAACGAATAATTTTTGCGATTGAAGGTTTTCTTTGCGATTCGTTTTGTTCATCATGTGTTTCTGACAAGCAACAAGTACGAACTCAGCAATAAGTGCAAACAATGAGCGATGAGTCGAGCCAAGGTACGGTTGTCCATTCCACACCAACGCAACCGGCGCAAATTCTAAAGAGTCCAACCCGCAAGGTTCCCGTCGCCCGCCCGAACCAGCCAGATCAAAACCAGCCAGATCAAAAACAGCCAGATCAAAAACAGCCTGGCACAAACAAACTTGCTGACACCAATTCCAAGCCAGCCTCGCAGCGCGTCATGGGCAGTTTTGACGTGATGGGGGGCATCGCCGAATATTGCGGGTCGCTCACGCTCAGTGCGCCGACACGGGACCATGTCGATGTTGCCACGACCTTGCGTCAGGATCAGCAGGTCGCAGTGTCGTTTGTCGACGGAACGGGTTCGCCTGTTGCTAAGACCGATCCCCAACATCCTGCCAGTGATTCGATTCACCAAGGCAGCACCGGACATTCCACGAATTCAAGGTCATCGTCTATTGCAAATATCAGCACGGAAAAAATTGTTGCAGATTGGCCGCTGCGAGCTTTCTACGGTGAACATGATGGTGAATTGGCATCGGTGAAAGCGGTTCACAAGATTGGTGCTGAAAGTGGAACGACCGAAGCCGGGCTGGTACTCGCGGTCCTTCGGTCGTTGTTGGCTGACGGTGTGATTCCCCACTTTAGCGGTGGATTGACGATTCGGATCAATTCAAGCCTCTTGGGTGATGTCACGCGCCGGCGAGCGGCGCTAGCAATGGGCGTGCATCGATCTGTTACTGCAGCGTTTGGTGCAGAATGCAGCGAAGCCGATTCAGCATCGCTTGTGCATGGTGTGTTCGGGGATGTCGGAGAATACCCGGTTGGACTGGCGACTGTCACCGGATTGCTGATCGACAAACCGGGTCACCTGACACCGATTTGCTGCAGGCCTTTGGAGATCGGCGAATGGGTCGCACTGCCCGATGGTGTCACGCTGATCGGAATTGACTCGGGAATTCTTCATCCGAAAGCAGCAGAAAAATATCGCCATGCTCGCACGACGTCGAAAATGGGAACGGCGATCATCGCTCGATTGATCGAAACCGCCAACCCGAATCAAGGTCCGTGGCACGGTCATCTTGCGGGCATCACGGTTTCAGAATATGTGGATCAGTTCCGCGATTTGCTCCCGACGAAAATAAAGGGCGCTCAGTTTCTTGAACGGTTTGGCCAACTGCCCGACCCTGCGGCTGTCATCAACGCGAAGGACACTTACAAGATTCGCTCGCGCACTGAACACCACATTTATGAAAATGACCGGGTCCGAAAATTCGCCGAAAAACTGTCTCGGGCAACGCGAACCGGTCAGCTGTCGGCAATCATCGAAGCCGGCGAATTGATGTACGCATCGCATTGGAGTTATGGCCAGCGTTGTGGATTGGGCAGCAAGGAAACAGACGCGTTGGTCAATATGATTCGCGGCTGCGGTAAAGATTCCGGGGTCTACGGAGCGAGAATTTCTGGTGCGGGTACCGGTGGAACTGTCGTAGTCCTCATGCGCGATTCAGACGAAACACGTTCAGCGATCGCCCGTGCAATCGGGCAATACGAACAAAAGATCGGATTGTCCACGACCATCCAGCCCGCAGCCCACGCCAATTCCTAAGACCGCGACCTTAAGACCCATCGCAGCATGCGGAAAGACCCATCGCGGCATGCGGATCGAGCGAAGCTGCAACGACCGTTCGATGCTCTCTCCTCTTGTCATTTTCCGTGTAAACTTCTAGAACGTTTAAGTTCATTACCTGTTTCAAGTGTAGCCAAGCAAGTTTCCACACCCGATTGCCAATCGGTGTGAAGCCTTTTTTAGATGTAGGACGGGTTAGCATGCCCCTGGATCGTTTTGGTCGAAATATCAACTACTTGCGTATTTCGGTGATTGATCATTGCAATTTCCGATGCGTGTATTGCATGCCTCTGGATACATCGCAGTACGTTCCGAGTTCGCAGCTACTAACGCCCGTTGAAATTGAGCGAGTCGTTCGCGCCGCTGCGGGAGTGGGGTTCGAAAAAATCCGACTCACCGGTGGAGAGCCAACGCTGCGCAGCGACCTGCTGGAAATCGTTGATCGCATTGCCCGCGTCGATGGTATTCGCGATGTTTCAATGACGACCAATGGCGTGTTGCTTCCGCGATTGGCAAAACCACTAGCAGATGCCGGGCTCAATAGGGTGAACCTGCATATTGATTCCCTCGATCCGCAACGATTCGCCAAGGTCATGCGCTTTGGAACGCTTTCGGAAGCGTGGGCTGGTTTGGAAGCAGCTGAGTGTGCCGGATTGACGCCCATCAAAATTAACGCAGTCGTAGTGCGTGATTACAACGAACAGGATGTTGTCGAGTTGGCCCGCTTGACGATCGACAAACCGTGGACGATTCGATTCATTGAACTGATGCCGCTCGGTAATAATGAATGCGCTCGCCTGGCGAAGGACAATTTCGTATCGTCAGCCGACAGCATGCGTCGAATCGAAGAAGCCCTCGGGACGTTGGCACCCGTCGACAATCCAAACGAGGCGGACGAGTCCGTCAACTATCGATTGGCCGATGCGGAAGGCATCGTCGGATTCATCTCGCCCGTTAGCGAACCGTACTGCGGAACGTGCAATCGCATGCGGCTGACAGCCGACGGACGGTTCCATTTGTGCCTGCTCAATGATGACGAGTTGGACGTCCGTGCAGCCCTTCGCGGCGATGGCGGTGACGCTGAAGTGCGTGAGATACTCATCAAAGCGGTGCAAGCCAAACCCACAGGCCATCGCCTTCATGAAGGCATTTCGACAGCTCAACGCAGCATGTTTCAAATCGGCGGTTAATCGTTGCGTTCATTCACAAGCATTGTTGGTTCGGAATTCGACGGCCACATGGCCCCGCGCCAGTGAGTGGCTACAATCCATTTGACGCAGCGTTATCTCGTTGACCTGAGTCAGCACCATCCTTAGAATTTAATTTCGCTTTGATCTTGAACCGCAGGTTCCTGACGGCGCGCAAAGCACGAATTCAATCGCCGTGACTTCCATTTACCGTCGCGTCGATCTATTTGGGGAGTGATTCGTCATGGAAAACAAACCGTTTCTATCGCGACTAAAGGGCTGGTTTCAGCCGGGGGCGGCTGGCAGCGCGACCGATGTGATGGATTCGCCGTCGGATGGGGCTATCACTGATTCGAAGGATGCCAGCGATAAGCCCAGGACAATTGATCAATGGACAGGTCAAAAGCACCCCAACACGACGCCATCAAGTGAGCAGTCGGCTGACACCCGATCGAGTGATCGCGTGCAACTCGGTTCGCTTTCCCCTGGCCAAAACAAATTGGAAAAGCTGCAGGACGGTTATCTGCAAGTCATCGAATTGGTCGAGACAATCCGCAAGCATCAGGATCGTCAGGATGAACGGGCAGTCGAATTTTCGACTTCGTTATCAAAGATGGCCAACACGTTGGCAGAAATCGAAAAGGGCAACCATCAGCAGGTTGACCAATTGGGCAACATCGCCGATGAATTGAAAGCCGGTAACAAACGCGGCGATCATTGGCAAGAAGTACTTGCCGAGTTTCCGAAAACTGCCCAGGCGCAACGAGAGGCGTTGATGGGCGTGACGCGGCAGATGGAGGCTGTGGGCGATCGTGATGACAAGATGACCGGTTCGCTCGATTCGCTGCGCGACGCGGTCACTGCGCTAGGTGATGCAACAACGGCATCGAGTGTGGCGGTCAAGAATTTGCAAATGACGGCGATCGAAGACAGTGAGCGGACGGCCGACCTTTTGGTGTCGCAGAACAAGCGGTTCACGATGCTTTTCGCGCTGACCGTAACACTGACCTTGGTGGCGTTGATCACGGGTGTGTTGGCGTATACGCGTGGTGGTTGAGTTGCACGGTGAACGCGCAGTGTTTAGAGGGCACTAGGACTTGGAGGCACGGGCAATATGAATCAGCATGCACTCGGTGAACCCAAGCAAGTGATCATGCAACTCCTGGAAGGCATGGGCAAGTTCGGCGCTTCAGACCTTCATCTCAAGGTGGGGTACATCCCGACGTATCGCGTGGGTGGCCACCTTCGCAAGCTCGACATGCCCGTACTTCCCAACAGCGATTACGTTCGCGAAATGATGATTCCGCTAGTCCCGGAATCGCGCAAGGGCGAATACAACCAACGCGGCGATTTGGATTTTTCGTTCGGCGAGCCAACGGGCGATCGCTACCGCATCAACGTGTATCGATCCGGCAATGACATGAACGCTGCGATTCGTCGCGTGCAGAGTAAGATTCCCAATTTCCAGGATCTGCATCTTCCGAAGGTCTACGAAAAGATTTGCAAGATATCGTATGACGGACTCGTGCTGATCAGCGGTGTAACCGGTTCGGGTAAGAGCAGCACGCTCGCCGCGATGCTCAATCATATCAACCACGATCGGTCTGCCCATGTGATTACCATTGAAGACCCGGTCGAGTATCGTTTCACGCCCGAAAAGTGCATCATCTCGCAGCGCGAAGTCGGAATCGATATTCCCACCTACGCCGAAGCGCTGCGCTACGTCGTTCGCCAGGATCCGGATATCATTTTGATTGGCGAGATGCGCGATCGCGACACGATGATGGCCGCCCTGCAAGCGGCTGAAACTGGTCACTTGGTATTTGGCACGTTGCATTGCAGCGACGCCCAGCAGTCGTTCAATCGCATACTTGAATTCTTCCCCCGCGCCGAACACTCTTTCATTCGATCTTCCTTGTCCAACAGCCTGCGCGGTATCTGCGTGCAGCGGCTGCTTCCCGGGATCGAAGAAAACTCGCGTTATCCGGCCACCGAAGTCTTGCTAAGCAATTCGATCGTTCGCGACAAGATCCGCAAAGAAGAAGACAAAGACCTTCCGGCGATTATCAATCAATCAGGTGAAGAGGGGATGCGCAGTTTCACTTATTCCCTGGCCGAACTCATCGAGAATGAATGCGTGCACTACGACACCGCGATGGAATTCGCTCCAAATCGTGAAGCGCTCGCAAGCAAGGTCAAGGGTATTCAAACTGCCACCGAAGGACTCGTCTAGTCGCAGTTGAATAATCCGCCGAGTTGGTCATTCGCCGGTTATGGGGCGTCCATTCACCCGCCGCAGGTCCGATCTTGTGTCACCCCATCATGAATCAGTGATGCCTCAAATCGTTCATTTAGCTTGCTAATTGATCTGCCGATGATTCGTGTCCAGCAGAGCGGGGACGCTCTGTGGATACCTCTTGGAGATCAAAAATGTTGGAACTGCTTCGCAATAGCACGATGTTCGGTTTAATGATTGTTGCCTTGGGAATCGCTATCCCAGGCTGCGAGAATGGTTCCAATTCTGACGGTTCGGGCGGAGGTTCCAATCAAACGGACGCCAAGAACCAGTTGGCTGTCAATGACGATCCCAATAGCAATCTCGTCGCGCAAGCCAAGGTCAGCGACGGCAGCTCGTTTTCTGTATTCGGTGAGAAAAATGGCGACGGTGACGTCGAACAGGTTTCGCAAATTGACATGGTCTTGGAAGGCGGCGAATCGCTGACGCTGGAACTCGACGATAATGGGCGACCCGTTCTCGTCGATGGCGGTGAATCCAAGACGACGTTCTCGTACGATGACGACACCGCCACCGTTCAAGCCGAAGTCGATGATTCAAACGGCACGTCCATTCTTGAAGGTGACGTCACCGTCCAGGCTTCTGCAAAAATCGTAGGCCGTCGCTTTCGAGCGACTCCGGAATCGTTGTGCGAACGTTTGCGAAACTCCCAAGGCGTACTTGAAAATCTCTTTCCTTGTGAGTCGGACGATTCAGATCAAGCCAGCGACGACAATTCGTCATGTGGTGGAATTGCACCACGCGTCAAAAATGTGATCGATCGATTCTGTTCTGCGCAAGCCGAAGTCGTCACGCAAGTCGATGCGAACCTTTCCGACACACCCAAAGTGATTCCGCTGGGTGTCAAGGGATTTTTCACGACGCGCCCGCGTGATGGTGGAGCGACAGTCGTTTTAGTAGCCACTGTATTTGGCGGTGTAAAGCCGATTGAAAACGTCGATTGGGAGTTGTCAGACGGGCCAGCCGCTCCAGTCGAAAATCTTCCCGGTGGCGTGGCGGTGGCAGACGTTGGTTCGGAAGGAACGCACACTTTCAAAGTGACCGCTACCGACGGTGAGGGCACGAGCGCAACGCATGAAGTAGAGGTGGGGGAATCAAGGCGACCGGTGATCAATGTGATCGCCGACCCACCCAATGCAGCCCCAGGCGCAGAAGTTGCGTTTTCTGTTGAATCAAACGTCGATCTTCCCGCCGATGTTCTCGCCAATATCAAATGGCGGTTCGGTGATGACACCGAAGCCGTCGGTGCAAATGTGACCCATAGCTTTGACGAAGACGGCGCATTTGTTGTCGTCGCACTTCTTCGTGGTGGCGATCGCCGCGAAACCGCATCGACGGTCGTCCGCATCGGAGCAGACTTAGAATGCTGGGAAGGGTGCCAAACGCGCTCCGAGCAGGTCTTCTTCGAGTGTGACTTTGACAATAACGGCGATGCGAACTGTGCTGCTCGCTCCAACGCGGTTCTGACGCAATGCTTGGCCGATCGATGCGGTGAAGAACTGGACTGCGAATTCCACTGCCATCGATTCGGTGCGAAAGTAAGACGACAGTGCATGTCCGCCGGTGGCAATCGACGCTTGTGTGCGGCGGCTGGTCGTGCGGCGCGGATGTATTGCACGTTTGAACAGTGCGACGAAGACGCCGATTGCGAACAGTTCTGTGACGACGACTTCGATCTGTTCGTCGATGAGTGCTTGGAGGGCGAAGATCGCGGTGTGGACTGCGAGGTGTCGGCAGAGGATTCAATCGACGAGTGCATCGTCGAAGAATGCGGCGCCGATTTTGAATGTGAAGATGATTGCGCCGATCAAGCCGATCGACTCTTCGGGGCGTGCAGCGACAGCGGCGCATCGTTTGATGAATGTGCGGCTCGCTCGCGCCGGTTCTTTGAAGACTGTGCCCGTGAACAGTGCGACGTTGAGTTCGATTGTGAAGCAGTATGCGAAGACCAGCGCGAGCAGATCATCGCTGAATGCGAAGCCGATGGCGTCGATCCACAAATTTGCCGCCAGGACGCCCGTGACTTCGTCGACCATTGCCTGTTCGAACACTGCGGTGTTGCAGGCGCAACGGTACCGGTTGACGACGACATTGATGCGATCGACCCCAACGACTTTGGCGGTGATTCAATTGAAGAGTGCAAGGAACAGTGTCGTCAGGACGCAGACCTAGCCGACCGAGAATGTCGGGACACGGGGGGAACAGGCGCAGAATGCCGTTCGTTGCGAGAATTCATCCTGCAAGACTGCATCGAGGTGCTGTGCGAAAATGGCGATCCGGCTGATGGTGACCCATTCGGCGACGATCCGTTCGGGGACGACCCATTCGGAGATGATCCACCACCGCCACCTCCCGGAGACGACCCGTTTGGTGATGATCCGCCACCACCACCCCCAGGAGACGGCCCGTTCGGCGACGGTCCTCCGCCACCCGGACCGTAGTGCATGGTTAAAATATTGAAAAGTCGTGCCACTGCTTTGTGAGCAGTGCGAATACGAGTCGGGTCCAATGCGCAAATGCACTGCTCACAGAGCAGTGGCACACGTTCTTGGGCGTCCTCCTCGACCAAGAGACCTAACTCAATATGTATAGTGGCTTTGGAAATGATCGAGGATCGCGGCGTCGGCATTGAAAATGTACGCGATGATCGCCGCCCGCATCCACATGCCATTCTTCACCTGATCCCAATAGCGGGCCCGAGGGTCCGTATCCAGCGCCCGGTCAAGTTCATTTCGACGCGGCAGGGGGTGCAGAATCGCGAGATTGGGTTTGAACTTCGGGGCCATGTCCGCTGACAAACGGAATCGATCGTAGTCGATGGACTTTGACTCGCCCTGAACGTCATACTCATCCTGCAGGCGGGTCATGTAAACGGCGTCGCAGTCGCTGATGATCGCACCAAGATCGCTCGCCAATTCGAACTGCATATCGTTGCGTTTCAGGTAGCTGACGATGTCTGATTCCAAACTCAACTCCGGCGGCGACACGAACACCAACCGCACGCCCGGGTAGCTGCAGAGTAAATACACCAGGCTGCGCACGGTCCGGCCACGCTTGAGGTCGCCCACAAATGCGATCGTCTTGCCTGACATTCGATCATGGGCGAAAGACGGAATCCCTTGCGGACCGGTCTCTTCAGCGAAGCTTCGCAGCAACGTGTAAATGTCCAGAAGCGCCTGGGTCGGGTGCTGATCCTTACCGGAACCACCGTTGATGATCGGAATCGACAGATGCAGGGCGTCGAGTTCGTGGGCCATCGTCTCGGCGAATCCTTCCACCGGGTGACGCATGATAATGAGGTCGAAGTATTGGCTCAGAACGCGGATGGTGTCGTCTTCAGTTTCGCCCTTGATTTCGGAAGAGACGGACGGATTTCGCACTTCGTCGTAGGGCATCCCCAGAATTTGACACGCCGACGCAAACGACAGAAACGTTCGGGTGGACGGCTGAATGAAGTAGAGCATCGCGCGTTTATGGCTCAGCAGCGTTCTCAAGAAATGCACGCCCTGCCGAGTTTCTGCCACCGTTCGGATCATCTCAGCCAGCTTGCAAAGATGGTCGATGGTGTCGCGTTGCACCTGCTGAGCTAGGATGACGTGGAAGAGTCGGTCATCTCGATTCAGCAATGCAACCCGCTTGGCTGTGGGTAGACTTGAAAGTGCCGTTTTGTCAGAGGTCATAGACGGGTATCCGGAATCTGAGTTGCCGCTGATTTTTCAAGAAATCGAAGCGACTGGGCGCATCTTCAGAATTTCTCTAGGGCAAGTCAAGCCGGCTTGAGATCGGCGGTTGCCTACGAAAGCACCCGACTCTACCATCGTGGCCTATGTCCCAAGTCTTGCGCCCCATGTCATGGTTTGCCAACGTCATCTACGCCCTTGCTGGCTTGGCATTTGTTCCTGTCTTGACCTATCAGATGATTGCCCAACGCAAGAATCGACGTGGATGGCGCGAGAAGCTGTTCGGACCACGAGCCTCGCTGACCCATGGGTCCAATCGGCGGCGCGTCTGGGTTCATGCAGTCTCTCTGGGTGAGATTAATGCTGCCCGTCTATTCGTCGAGAAGTTGGAGGCAGCCGACCCGGCACTTGAGGTGGTCATTTCAACGACGACGGACACCGGTTTTGCTCGCGGTTGTCAGTTGTTTGGTTCCGATCGCGTGTTTCGTTATCCGCTCGATTTCAGTTGGGCGGTGAGAAATGCCCTTCGCACGATCAAGCCCTCGGCGATCGTCCTCGTAGAACTCGAGGTCTGGTACAACCTCACAACGATCGCAGCCGGGCAGGGCATCCCAGTTTGTGTCATCAATGGCCGCCTGACCGAGCGGAGTTGCAACCGATTGGCCATGTTGGGTCCGCTATCCAAACGGATGTTCAAATCGTTGTCATGGGTTGGGGCGCAAGATGGCGCAATCGCCAATCGATTTAAGCGGTTGGGCGTCGCGGACGAACGCGTGGATATCACAGGTTCGGTCAAGTGGGATACGGCAGAAGTGACCGATCACATCGACGGTCAAGCAGAATTGGCCACCGCGATGGGTATTGATGTTGCATCGCCGCTGTGGGTCTGTGGCAGTACCGGACCGGGTGAAGAAGCATTGATTCTTGATGCCTACGAGACACTGCTCAAGCGACTGCCGAATTTGCAATTGGCGTTGATTCCTCGGAAACCAGAGCGTTTTGACGACGTGGCTGCATTGATCAACAAGAGCGGGTTTACTTGTATGCGTCGGAGTGACTCGGGGGCCAATGCAAAATCTTCAGTCCCCCACCCTGAAAGGGCGGGGCACCCCTCTGGTCAACACGTCGTCTTTCTTGGCGACACGATGGGTGAATTGCGAAAGTTTTATTCGCTTGCCGCCGTGGTGTTCGTGGGGCGGTCGTTGGTGCCGATGGGCGGGTCTGATCCGATGGAAGTCGCGGCGCTGGCCAAGCCGATTGTTACCGGTGCGGACATGGCCAATTTCAAAGATGCAACGACTCAATTGCGCGATGCTCGAGCGTTGGTGCAAATCGAGTCGCCCAACACACTCGCGGCACAAATTGCTACGATTTTGGCTGACAACGCCATGCGCGATCGTATGGGGATGACCGCACAAGCAACGGTTCAGTCGAATCGGGGCGCGACCGATGAAAGTGTTCGCAATATCGTCGAACGATTGGGAATGGATCGTGTGTGAGAACATTTGCTCATGAATCCGGGTAGAGGAGCTAAGTCACGAATGCCTGAGAAGTCAGCGATTTCAAATGCGCCGAAGTCGGGTTCGTGGGCGCTGTTTGCCGTGGGCATCGTTCTGCTTTGCATAATCGTAGCCGCAGTCCATTGGCCCGTACTCTCGGCCCAGGCGCTTTCCCTTGATGATGGGGACTTCTTGCAGGACAATCCGCTGGTTCAAAATCCAAGTTGGGATTCAGCGAAGCGGTTCTTGGGGGAAGTCTTGGAACCCACCACGGTCAAGGGCTACTACCTGCCGCTGTCGATGATTTCACTGATGACCGACTATGCAATGGGGGGACGGCCAGACAATCTATTTGCATTCCACCGAACGAGTCTGGTGCTTCACATTCTCAATGTCGCGTTGGTCGCAATCTTGCTTCGGATGCTCTTCGGTAATGCAACGGCTGCAATCATCACCGCGTTAATTTTTGGCTTACATCCCCTGACCGTTGAGCCCATCGCTTGGGTGGGTGAGCGAAAAACGCTCTTGGCGATGTTCTTTGCGCTACTCACGATCATCGCCTATCTGAAGTCCACGCATGGACGACGGTGGGCCTGGATGACTGTCGCCAGTCTGATGTACGTTCTCGCTTTGATGTCCAAGCCGACAGCAGTTCCGCTTCCATTGCTACTCGTGGTCATGGACTATTGGCCACTAAATCGATCGATTCGTCAATCACTGATAGAAAAGGCACCGCTATTTCTCTTGGCAGGCTTGTTTGCCGTTGTGACTTTGGTTTCTCACTTCGGTACTGCCGGCGGAGATTCAACAACAGTCAGTGGCCCGGTGGATAAGGCATTGCTGTTGTGTCACCTGTCAGCGTTTTACGGGCAAAAGATTTTGTTTCCGTTCAACTTGTCTTCGGTTTACCCGTTGCCTGCGCCAATCTCGCTTGCCAACCCGACGATTTTAGTCGGCATGGTCGTGACCGTTTTGCTCGTGGCAGGTCTTTTCTATTCCGCAAAAAAGACGCGGGTGTTTCTTGGTGGGGGGATGTTCTTTTTCTTTGCGATGTCTCCCACGCTGGGCATCGTCCAGTACAGTTGGATTTACGCGTCGGACAAATATGTCTATTTGCCAGCAATAGGGCTTCTGATGATTCTGGCCTGGTGCCTGATTAAGGTCATGCAAAGTAGGGGGCGTCAGAAGATTCTAGCATGTGCTGGGATCATCGGCGTCCTGTGCATCGAAGTCGTAGGAGTCCGGATGTATCTCCCGCAGTGGCGCGACACGATGTCTTTGTCGCAGTACATTCTTTCAAAGGCTCCGGGCACGCCCCAGATTCATGTCAATCTTGGCGATGCGTACGAGCAGGCCGGTCGGCGAGATGACGCCAAAGCCGAATACAGAGCGGCGATCAAGAATATGCCTAACTACGCGCTGGCCCACAACAACCTCGGCACTATCTTGGCGTTGGAAGGTCGATTTTCCGAGGCGATCGAACAGTTTCACATTGCATTAAAGAGCAGCCCCAAAGATGCGCCGGCGCACTGCAATCTTGCGGTCGCTCTTCTGGAGAGTGGTCGAGTCGATGAGGCTCAAGAATTCTGTGGCAAAGCGATTCGGCTCAAACCTGGCTACCCGAAACCTCTGTACGTCATGGGAGATATTCTGCGGGACAAAGGAGACTTTGACGGAGCGATTGAAAGCTATCGCAAGGCTATTGCCGTTCATGAAAATTACGTAGAGGCGTGGCAGCACTTGGCCAATGCACTCCAAATGAGCGGGCGGTCCTCAGACGCCATCGCTGCCTATCAGCAATGGCTGCAATTGGATCCGGCCAGCTCACTGGCCCATCACAATCTTGCCATGGCATTGCGGGCTCAGGGCAATGACATCGCCGCCGCACAACATTTGCGTGAGGCGATCAAGTTGGATCCCGAGTATGCCGACGCCCACAACAATCTGGGAATATCGCTGGCGGCGCAGGGGCAAACCAATCAAGCGATAGAGCATTTCCTGGAGGCTTTAGAGTTGAACCCGGAGTACGGCGAGGCGTATCACAACGTCGCCTTGGTGTTTCAACAGATGGGCAGGCATCGCGACGCTGCTGCAAACTTTCGCAAGTCAGCAGAATTGTCTCCCGACGATCCGCAAGCACATTTTGTATTGGGTGTGAGCTTAAGTCTCAATCGCGATGCGGCTGGTGCGTTGGTCGCTTTTGAAAAAATGCTTGCGCTTGATCCAAGCAATCCCGGCGCTCAAAACAGCGTGGCGTGGATTTTGGCAAGTAGTGCGGACGACAGTATTCGCGACGCTGAAAGGGCGATTGCCATCGCAAAGGAAGCAGCCGACCGGACACAGTACCGACAACCTCAAGTCCTCGACACGCTTGCGACAGCATACGCGGCTGCCGGGCGGTTTGATGATGCCGTCATGACGATTCGCAAGGCACTGGAGATAGCCGAGGCGCAGCCCAATCGTGTTAATGCAGCGGGTATCAAGAAACGATTGGCGCTGTTTGAATCAGGTGTTCCGTATACCGAATAGTTGAGTGGGTCGATTATTGCTGCTCAGACTCAGCCCGATTTGCCATGCAATTCCCGCAACTCAGGCCCAGATTGGCAGACCGATCACAAAAAAGAAGCGGGCGAGTCGAACTTCGACTCGCCCGCTTTGGTTTGGAATTTGTGATCCCTGGAACTGGCAACACCCAAATCGGCATCACCGGTCAAGAATCCGATCAGAATGCTTAGGCTTTGCGGCGACGCAGGACGGTGATTCCACCGAGTGCGAGCAACGCAAGTGATGCAGGTTCCGGAAGAACCGAAGCAAAGTCTGAACCTGCAGCAACGGCATCGACGCTGACAATAGCGTGATCGCCACCGCTGATGAAGTCTTGACGAATGGCCACACCGGTGAGCCCGACCGAAGCTGAACTGATGTCGCTCACGCTCGTGCTGGCTTCGCTTGCCGGATCAACCCACATGTTTGAAACACCTGAATCAAAATCGTAGGAAATGATGAGTTGATATTGAGTATCAAAATCGAGGTCCGTTCCCCACTCCACAGCCGGCTCTCCGGATGAACCCGAAAGGCCCAAGGTGTAGTGGTTGGCATCGCTACCATCACGCAGGTGGACACGCGACTTGAAACCGATGAAATGCGCGAAGTAGGCCTGGTCACCATTAAAGGCCTCAACGCCACCGCGAAGATCTTCAACTGAGAAGATGTAGCTGGCGTAGAGAGTTTCGCCCGCACCCAATGTGCCACCAGTCAAACGGGTAGCGTCCTCGCTCGCAGGGTTACCCTGACGCAGGATGGCCTGGCCACTGCTTACCTCGATCGACGTGGGGAAGGTAGAACCACTGTGCGGAGCCCAGAGTCCACCTGAGACGTCGTCACCGGTTCCATCGTAAACGGTGAGATCGCCATCGGCATAGTTGAATTCATCGTTCCAAAACAGCGCGGCATCGGCCGACGCGGTGAGGAATAGTGCGGCGAGAGAGGCCGCCAGAATTGACTTACGAAGTCCCATGTTTCTCCTCCTGAAAGAAAGTTTGCCGTACGAAAACTAGTGTCTCAACGCAGGAACATCCCGCGCCGAAATCTGCAACTACGGTTCTCTCTCTCAAAAGGAGCGTCGCCGAACGAAATATCCGAACAAAGACTCGGCTTGGCTGACTCCGTTCCCCTACCCTTAACTCCTGCCTTCATCGTAGCAGATCGAGAAACCCTCTGTCTAGGTAAAACAGCCTAATTGAGGCAGGTTTCACCGTATCTTAACGGCCCAAAACGGTAAACCCTGTGACTTACGTAACTCTAGAACAGGTAGGCACTTAGCGGCGTCGACGAGTCACGTTCTTGAATTTTTGGATTGAAGTGCAGCAGAAAAAAGTGATCAAAAGAGCAGAAAAAGCTTGAAGAAGTGATCCAATTCAGAATCGGACGCTCAATTGAAAGAGAAAGGGCGTCTTGGACATCACAACAGAAAAACGGGTCGGTTCAAAAGAACCGACCCGCTCGAATGCTCTAACTGATTGTGTTTGGAATCTAGCGGCGACGAATGATCGTCAGTCCACCCAATGCCAACAGAGCGAGCGTTGCCGGCTCTGGTGTGTATGTTCCGATCGGGAATGGGTTTGCGGCGGTGTCATTTGTCGATTCACCGTCTAGTCCACCAAGTCCGCTGAAATTCCAATTGGCTGGTGCGAACGTCGTGCCGTCCGGACCGGTTCCGTCAACGCGGTAGGCCCAACCGTCGGTGTAGTCCCAAACTTCGCCATCGCCGATGAGATTGATGTCACCGTAGGTGTCAATCACGCTGCCGTTGAAGAACAATTCAAGGGCATCGTCGCCATTGACGTTGGCGGCGCTGGACGTGTCGTCCGGACCAAATCCGAAGAAAGTCGTGAAACCAGTCGATTCTGAAGCGATGTGAATGTAGTCGCCGGCAGTCGCCGAACCCGAGAAGGTGTATTCCTCGCCGTCCGAACCACCACCATTATTGGCCGAACCGAAACCGTAGAGGCTCAAGTCAGCGATGTCTGCCGTGACATAAAATTCAACTGCTTTGGGAAGCCCGCCCGACAAATCGCCATCGACGACGCCGGTAAGAATGAGCGACGCGTTGGCCGCGCCCGCGTACATCCCCAAAACGAGGGATGCAACTATGAGATGCTTACGCATTTTTTCTCCTCCTGAAAGAAAGCTTGCCGTAAAAACCTGGTCTCAGCGCAGGAACATCCTGCGCAGAAATCTGCAACCACGGTTCTCTCTCTCAACAGGAGCTTCGCCGGTAAGGCTGGACTTGGCTGACTCTTGTTCCCCTTTTCCACTCTTACAACGCACGGGATCGTACCAGACGGGCAATCCACTTGTCCATACAAAACAACCCGAATAGAACAGGATTCACGGCATCTTAACGTTGGACGAGCGGGCACCTTGTGATATCCACAACGTTCTCGGGCATCGGCTGCTAAAGTGAGCCGCCAATTGGCGAACAGCCCAAGGCACTTTGAACGGTATTGCCGCCCCCAAAAAACTGACCTTGCGCCGCTCATTTCGCCAATAATTCAGCTTTCATGCGCCTAAATTTGGAATCGTGTGATGCCGGTCTGAACTGAATCAATTGATTGACGCCGCGATTTCCGGCAATATCGTCGATTCACGCCGACTCAAACCGGATCGGACGATGTGGTCGGCTCCCGATTGAAATTGACGAGTTTCTGACATGAGGTTTCAGGCATGACGGCCAAGCAAGGCATCGAATCGATTTTACACGAAAACCGAACTTTTCCCCCACCGGCATCGTTGGCGAAAGAAGCCCACATCAGCGAGCTCGCTGAATACGAGCGCATCTACAAGCGCTCGATCGAAGACCCGGAAGGTTTCTGGGATGAGGTGGCCAAGGGTTTTCATTGGTTCGAGCCGTATTCCAAGGTACTCGAATGGGACACACCCAATGCCAAGTGGTTTGTAGGCGGCAAGACGAACGTCTGTTTCAACTGCCTCGACAAACAGATCAACGATGGGCGCGGTGATCACCCTGCGATTTTGTGGGAAGGGGAACCCGGCGACACCAAGACGTTGACCTATCGTGAACTGCTCGCCGAAGTCTGCACATTCGCCAACGCGCTCAAGTCGCTCGGCGTGAAGAAAGGCGACCGCGTCACGATATATATGCCGATGGTCCCGGATCTTGTTGTGGCCATGCTCGCGTGCGCCCGCATCGGCGCGCCGCACAGTATTATTTTTGGCGGGTTTAGCGCAGCAGCCATCGCCGACCGCGTTGAAGACGCATCGAGTACGATCGTTATTACGGCTGACGGTGGGTGGCGACGTGGCAAAATCGTGCCATTGAAACAAAATGTCGATGACGCCGCCGAACTTTGCAGCATCATCAAGAACGTCGTCGTCCTTAAGCGCACCGAAAACGAAGTCGCGATGAAAGAAGGGCGAGACATTTGGTGGCACGATTTGGTCGCCGATAAATCCGAAGACTGCCCAGCCGAACCGTGCGATTCAGAAGACTTGCTCTACATCCTTTATACGTCGGGCACCACCGGTAAACCCAAGGGGATCATGCACACGACAGCCGGGTACATGATCTTCACACAACTGACGTCGAAGTATGTGTTCGACCTTCAACCTGACGACGTCTATTGGTGTACAGCCGACATCGGTTGGGTCACCGGGCACAGTTACATTGTGTATGGCATTCTGCAGAACGGCGTGACCAGCATGATGTACGAAGGTGCGCCGAATCATCCCGATTGGGATCGTTTCTGGCGTCTCGTCGAGAAGCACAAGGTGACGAAATTCTACACCGCACCGACGGCGATTCGGGCATTCATGAAACAGGGACGCGAGTACCCCGATCGCTGCGATCTGTCTTCGCTCAAAATCCTGGGATCAGTTGGCGAGCCCATCAATCCCGAAGCTTGGATCTGGTATCACACGGTCATCGGTCGCGAGAAGTGTCCGATTGTAGATACCTATTGGCAGACCGAAACCGGCGGCATCATCCTTACACCGCTACCGGGAATGACCCACACGAAACCGGGCAGTGCAACGCGTCCGTTCTTCGGCATCGATGCAGCCGTCCTCGACGACGATGGCAACGTGCAAGGTCCGCACCAGGGCGGTTACCTCAGTGTGCGCAAGCCCTGGCCCGGAATGCTTCGCGGGATCTACGGCGATCCGGCGCGCTTCAAGGATCAGTATTGGTCGAAGTACGAAGGCATGTACTTTACGTCCGACGCCTCGCAGCGTGACGAGGATGGATACTTCTGGCTGATGGGTCGCGTCGATGACGTGATCAACGTGTCGGGCCATCGTTTGGGAACGATGGAAGTGGAGTCGGCGTTGGTGTCCCATCCGAAGGTCGCAGAAGCAGCCGTCGTCGGCATGCCGCATGAAATCAAAGGGCAGGGGTTGGCTGCGTTCGTGACGTTGATCGGAGGCGTTGAACCCACGCCTGGTTTGAAAGACGAATTAGCCGCCCATGTGACCAAAGAGATCGGCGCGATCGCCAGGCCGGATCAGATGCGATTTACCGAAGCACTTCCCAAAACTCGGTCCGGCAAAATCATGCGCAGGCTTCTGAAGGAATTGGCAACGAGCGGTGAAGTCAAAGGCGACACGACAACGCTCGAGGATTTTTCGGTCATCGCCAATTTGCGCGAAGACGAATAGGGGGAAGCATGGTCGCTCGTCGTCGAATTTCGGAAATATCCAAGCGTTCGCTTTGCCTAATGGTTGCATCGGTTGTCCTCGTGATCGTGGAAGCCAATGGCGACGACAATTCGCCGGCACCCATCGATGCTAAGATTGCGAAAATGGTAAGCGACGTTTCGCGCGAACGACTCGAAGCCGACGTGCGAACCTTGGTTGGGTTTGGTACACGTCAAACCGAGAGCGCGACCGACCATCCCACACGGGGCATCGGTGCCGCCCGACGCTGGATACAAGCCGAATTTGAGAAAATCGCCGCGAAGTCGGGCGGCCGCATGACCGTGTCGCTCGATTCCTACACCGAATCGCCACCAACCCGCCGCATCACCAAGCCCGTGGAGATTGTCAATGTGATTGCCACGTTGAAGGGCACCCAATCCGAATCCGCTGAACGCATCTATGTCGTTAGTGGACATTATGATTCGATGTGCAGCGACCCGACCGATTCCGATTGCGACGCACCGGGAGCGAACGATGACGCCAGTGGCGTAGCCGCAGTCCTGGAAGCTGCCCGCGTTTTAAGCGCCCACGAGTTTGATGCAACCATTGTGTTCGCGGCGGTTGCGGCAGAAGAGCAAGGGTTGTACGGCTCCAAACATTTGGCCAACGGTTACAAGTCCAAGGGCACGGACATTGCGGGCATGTTGACGAACGACATTGTCGGCAACTCAGTATCGGAACTTGGTATGCGCGACGACAAACACGTCCGCGTGTTTTCTGAAGGCGTACCCGAAATTGAAACGCCCGAAGAGCAGCGTATGCGGTTGGCCACGGGCAGCGAGAACGACGCGCCCGCCCGCCAACTCGCTAGATACGTCGCCGATTGTTGCCGCCAGTATGTCGAGGGGTTTGAAGTTGAACTCATGTTTCGGCGCGATCGGTTGATGCGGGGCGGCGATCATACGTCGTTTTCGCGAGCAGGCTTTCCCGCCGTCCGTCTGACGGAAATGAACGAAGATTACCGCCACCAGCACCAGAACGTCCGCTCCGAAGATGGCGTGCCATTCGGCGACCGGCTGGAGTACGTCGATTTTGATTATCTCGCCAACGTAACAAGAACCAACGCCGCCGCACTTGCGAATCTTGCCTTGGCGCCTGCCCGGCCCGCAAATGTTCAGATCGTGCTGGACAAACTTGCCCCTACGACGACGATCGCCTGGGACAAGAACGTCGAACCGGACGTGGCTGGATACGAATTGATGTGGCGCAAGACTTCATCGCCAACGTGGGAGGGTGTCGAGTCGGTCGGCATGGCCAACCGAGTCACGACTGATCGCTCCAAGGACAATTACTTCTTCGGGCTGCGGGCGGTCGATGAGCACGGTCACCGCAGCGTCGTCACCTTCGCCCAACCCATTCGCAAGTAGCGATTGATTTGAGCCGCCCATGACGTCTCTGAGAACGCTTTCGGTCCATTTAGCCAGCCTGCGGCCACGATAATCATCCAAATGGCGGCTAGACAATTTATTACCGGTCCTACTTCACTCCGCGATTGCGAAGACTATACTTGCAGTGGAGGTCGGGCAAATTGAGGAGTTCATTACGCAGCCCGGCGAATTGTACCTTGGCTGAGTCTGTGTAATTCAGGCATTTGGGCAAGGGGGAAAAAGACGATGGCAAATGCTGACATCATCATGGTGGGTCCGACAGAGACCACGCTCATCACCGAATTGTACAACCAGGTGTTTGCGCCCAAGCGCGACATCGAATTCTTTGAACGCCGCTTCAAAGGCCGCGGAAATCTTCTCAACCTAATTGCCGAAGTGGACAATCGCCCGGTTGGTTTCCTCAGCGGATTTGAACTGAAACCGTCCACCTGGTTCAACTGGCTGGTTGGTGTGCTGCCCGATTTTCGTCGCGCCGGAATCGCGTCGCAGCTCTGCGAAGCCGAGCAGGCCTGGGCACGCGATCAAGGCTACCAGCACGTTCGCATGGAATGCCACAATCAACATCGCCCAGTGCTACAAATGTTAATCCGCCAGAATTTCGACATCGTCGGGTTGCGATTTGATTCCGATCGTCATAACAACCTCGTCGTGTTCGAAAAAGAAATCGGATCGATGGACGACTAGCGCTGGTTGAACAAATCAGTATTCTAAATCTCCCGCACAAATAATTTTCCGTCGTGCCACTGCGCTGTGAGCAGTGCGATCTGCAAGTGCGCGCATTTCATTGGAACTACCAATGCGTCATTCGATGGTTGCGTCGTTCTTTCGTTGCTAGCGATTTCCGCGTTCCGCACTGCTCACAGAGCAGTGGCACGGTTTGATTGGCTTCGTTTACGTTTGGTCCACCATAGGCGAGCGCAGGTGCTCAGGATCCAATAGCCGGCGAGAAACACACCGCGAACCGTACCGCTGATTTTGGATTTGCCGCGTCGTTTGAAGTAGGGGACATCAATTTCGTCAATGCGCAGATTCTGTTCGACGGCTTTGATTTGCATTTCGACCGTCCACCCGAACGCCCGGTCCTGCATTTGCATTCGGTGTAGGCATTCTCGGCGAATCGCTCGAAAGGGGCCAAGGTCGCGGTAGCGGTGTCCCCAGCCGACTCGAATCAGAAGCGTCGCCAGCCAGTTGCCGAAAACTTGCGGAAGTGACATCGAACCCGTTTCGCGATCTTTGCGCGACCGCACGCCAATCACCATATCTGCATTGTCAGCGAGTATCGGTTTCACCAATTCGGGCAAGAGTGAAACATCGTCTGCAAGGTCTGCATCCATAAACGCGACGACCTCAAACCGATTCGAATTCGGCAGATGCATCAACGCTTCCATGCCGGCAAAACATGCAGCCCCATAGCCGCGCGTGGGTTGGTGGACGACCATCGTCGCACCGTGGGTTGAGGCTAGACGGGCGGTGTCATCGGTCGAACCGTTGTCGCAAAGCAGGATCGCGCCGACACCGAGTTCGACCAACTGGGGAAGAAGAACCGGCATGTTGGCGGCTTCGTTGAGCGCGGGGATCAACAGGGCCGTCGTTGCGAGGGACGGCTGGCGTGACTGCGTTTTTTCAGGCTCTGAAATCAGGAGATCAACCTTGCAGGTAGGGGTTGGTTGCCCGTTCCTGTCCAACGGTGGTGGCCGGTCCGTGTCCGGGGATCAGGGTCGTATCGTCGGGCAACGTCAGGATGTTTTCCTTGATATTGCGGATAAGACGCTCGCCATCGCTGTGATGAAAATCGGTGCGACCGACGCTGCCGGCGAAAACCGCATCACCGACGAGGGCCAGCTTCAACGACTCGCAGTACACCGCCCGACCGTCTGGTGAATGACCCGAAACGTCGAATGCTTTCCAAACGGTGCCATCAAGAGAGAGCTCATCGCCCGGTGCCAAGTCCAGCGCCGATGCATTTTTGACGACAGTGCCAACACCATGCTGCGATGAAAGATTCTCATGGGCGTCGGTCAGCATGTGCCATTCGCCCTTGGCGAGATACATCGGGATTTCGGGAAACGCCTCGCGGATTACATCGATTCCGGCAATGTGATCGCCATGAGCATGGGTCAGGACGATCTTCTCAGGTTGCAAGCCCTTTTCAGCGATGAAGGCGACGATCTCATCGCCCTGCGGTGGCAAACCCGGATCGACGACCCAGCATGCTGCCCCGGAGCCAATCGAGATCACCATTCCATTTTCTGCGTAGAACGGATCGTTGAATATTTTGATGTGTACGTCTGAATTGCTCATCGTTATTGAGTTCGCTTGGTGCAATGGTTGGCCGTCAGCGTGACGCCTTGGTAAGGCATGATAACGCTATTTGCGTTGGTTGAAAGTCAGAGCATTTGATGGGCTTGGATCAACAACCCTTGCCGTCTGAATTGAATATGGGCATGCCCGCTGCGTCAAGCGGACATGCCCAAAGTGTGGTCGCCGGTGTGTGTGGGCCGGCAGACTTGGAGTGTTTTTGGTCTTGGATCAGTTGGCACCGAACACGGTCATGGTCGGGCGCTTGGTGGTGGAAATGCGGCGTTCGAGATCGGCAAGGTTGCGTTGCACCATATTGAGACGATCTCGGGCAATTTCGAGTCGGTCTCCACCGAGTTGTTCGTACTCTTCTGCGACCTTAAGCGATGCCCGAAATTTCTCCATTCGCTCTGTGGTTGCGTTGTATTTGGCTTCCATGTCGGCGTCATCGATGGCCATCTTGGTCAATTCGTGGTTCATCTCGATAATAAACCCAGCCCCCATTTCGCGCCTGCGCTGTTCATGTTCTCTGCGGGCGTCTTGTTCGGCACGGGCGAGTTGGGCTTCGGCTTGAGCGACTTCGATACCAAGAGCGTCCAACTCAGACGTTTGCATGTGTCCGAGTTCGACAGACTGCTTAGCTCGTTGAAGTGCTTCCTCGCGAATCGCGACAATTTTGCGTAGCTGATCGATATCGGTTCTGTCGGCGGGAACTGCTTCGGCTTTCTGCGACAGGTGTGCGATTTGCTCCTGCATCGCGTCGCGCCTGGCTCGGGCGACGGCGCGTTCCAACTCCAGTTTGGCCCTTTCGTGTTCAAGACTATTGAGCGAGTTGGTCAAACTTCTATGGTTCAATTCGCTGACTTGATTTTTTTCGCGAAATGCGCGACGTTCCGTCAGAATCTTGTGAACGTCTTGGCGTGCTTTGTCCAATTCCTCTTTGAGTCGCGCTCGTTGTTCGTGCTGTTCCATGATTGTCGACTCGGCGAATTGGATGATCGATTGCTCAAGCAATTCGCACACACGGTTGAGCAGCGGTACGGCATTTCCGTCAATGGTACCAACGGCATTGTTGATTGCGTCGTTCTCAACCCTGACGTCCAATCGAGCCACCACCGTCATGAGTACTTCGCCTTGTCCCTGCTTGACGGTGTCGATATTCAGCGTTTCGAATCCGATGGCAACGTTGTCATGCATGCGCGATAAATCTTTGCCGAACGTTTCTCTCAGTGCCGTCCCCCAAACGCCCGAGGATTCGAGCAATGCCTCGATCACTTCCGGACTGAGCGATGATGAACTCCTCTCCCAACTCGTTTTCACCACGCAGCTTTCGGTGATGACCATTGATTCAAAGATCGAATCGTTTTTTTCTGCTTCGTCGGCCAATGCGATTGGTGAAATGCTACAGAACGCGATGGCCAGCGCGAGTAAACGGATTAGTGAATTTGATTTCATATCGTGGCTCCTGATTGATTCTTGATTTCACTCAGGCGGGTTCGGGCGATGATCGCTGCCGCCGAAGTTGGGAATAGTTTGATGGTGCGTTCAAATGTACGGATGGCGTCACCTCGTCGGTTGGCTTGATTGATCCAGCGATTGGCTTGCTCGACCATGACGCGGGCGGTGATTTCGGCTTCTTGCTCGATCAGCAGCGGCACTGGAATTGGCATCGGTGTGCTTCGGTGCATCGGTGAACTCTGCGAATCGTACGATACCGTTTGCATGCCCTCTTTTGAATTCAGTCGATTGGCGCGGACAATGGATTCAAGGCGGTCGGCTTCTTCACGAAGGGCTTTGATTCTCGCTTCGAGATCGATCACGGCAGACGGTGGCGCGTTTTGGATCTCGGCGATTTGCGGTTGATCAATGTTGACCGATTGATTTCTTGTTGCGACATTCAAGACGAACACCATCAGGGCGATGACCACGGACGTACCAACCGCTGCTCGAACCTGCTTCTGCCGGCGTACGCGGTGTCGCGCCCGGTTGGCAAGAGTGGCCGGCGAAGCGATGTCCACATCGGCAGCTTGGTCGGCGCGTTGGAGAAGTTGTTCTAGTTCGTTCGGTTGCATCATTGGGTCGCCGAAATCGTCCGGGTCGTGTGATCCGTAGGGTGGGCCGTGCCCACCAATCCGTAAGACATGCGAACTGCGGTGGGCACGGCCCACCCTACGATTCGCACTTGTCATTCAGTTCAGATAACTGCTGTCTCAGTCGTTCGCGTCCGCGATGAAGTCGGACTTCCGTGTTGTTTTTGGAAATCCCTAAAAGTGCTGCGATCTGCGCGATAGGGATTTGTTCCAAATACCGCAGCACAATCACTTCGCGTTCGCGCGTCGGTAGTTCTTGAACCGCGCTTCGTACCGACGCGAGCGTTTCATCATCGAAACCGGAGTCGCTCTTTGCTGCGTTCTTATCGTGTTCATTTCTTGCAGTGAGAATCCTCAGTCCCATGCGTCGCAACACCAGTCGCCGTTGATGACGTCGACACGCGTTGATCGTGACCCTCGTCAGCCAGGTGTCGACGCTGCTTTCCTGTCGAAACGCTTTGAAGCCCTTGAGCGCGTCCACGATGACATCCTGCACGACATCGTTCGTATCCTGCGACCAACCGAGTAGCCGCGACACCAAACGTGCGATTCGCGGTTGATACTGTTCGACAAACCGGTCGAACTCCAGCCCATCGCCGGCGATCAACCGTTGGATCGATAACTCCGTCATGCTGTCCACCGGTTGGGCTTGCGATACGTCCGACACGTCATCACCTTTGTTCACAACATTGGAGAGGGCAGAGGCGAAATGCTTACAAAGTATCTGAAGATTTTCTACGAATGGTACGCACGATCACCGGTGAAGTTGCCGGAAATCCTGATTTCAAGGCGAAATGTGATAGTAGGGTCCGCTGTGCGGACCATTTGGCGGCTATGAAGTTTCGGTCCGCACAGCGGACCCTACGGACTTCAGCAAGCCCCGCGAAGGAACGTGCCCAGCGTGCGGAAGAGGATGATGATGTCGAGTTCGAGATTCATGTGCTTGAGGTAATACAGGTCAAACTGGAGTTTTCGCTTGGCGTCTTTGATGCTGCTGCCGTAACGAAAGCTGATCTGCGCCCAGCCAGTGAGTCCCGGTTTGACGAGATTGCGTTCGGACCAATACGGGATTTGTTTGCAAAGGTCGATCTGAATGTCGGGCCGTTCCGGGCGCGGGCCCACGACAGACATCTGACCGAGCAGGATGTTGTAGAATTGAGGCAGTTCGTCGAGACGCATTTGACGCATGATTCGGCCAACGCGGGTGACGCGGGGATCGTTCTTTTTCGCCCAGACGCTTTCGCCATTTTCTGCATCGATGCGCATCGTCCGAAACTTGTAGAGTTTAAAAACCGTTCCGTTCTTGCCAACGCGATTTTGTGCGTAGAAGGCCGGGCCGCCGTCTTCAATCTTGATCAATAGCGCCAGGATCGGATAGAGCGGAACAGAAACAAGAAGTCCGACCATCGCCACGCTGATATCAAACAGGCGTTTGAGCGACGCATATTCATCGCAGTGGGCTTTGAGATCGCTGACGAGAAACCAGTCGGGCGTGATTTCATCGACGAGGATTTGCCCGGCGCAGGTTTCGTGGAAGGTGGCTTCGTTGGTCACGCGGCAGCCGAGTCGCAAACAGGGCAGCATCCACGACGTCATCTTTCGGCGCTGGGCACCATTGCAAACGACGATGTCCTGAATGCCAAGGTTGCGGCAAATGCGAATCAATTCGTCGGTCGAACCCAGTCCGGGAAGGCTTGCTTGCGTACCTTCTGCCGGGGATTGGCTGACGAATCCCATGACTTCATGCGCAGACAGGAAACCGCCGTCGAGGCGCTCAACAAACGCCTCAGCCGCATTGCGCGAGCCGACCACCACCAACCGGCGTTTGACGCTGTGGATTGCGTAACAGGCGAGCAAGCGAATCGAAAGACCGGCTACCAGATAAGTCGCAAAAGTCAGCGCGGCGATGCGGCGACTCAGGCTTGAATACATACCGACGTAAATGATCGCGTAAACCAGAACTGCCCCGGCGATCGAGGTCAACAGCATGCGGGTCACGATGTGCCAGCGGCTATAAAGCGTAGCCCGTTCGTTGAGTCCGAAGATGAGGCTGCAAACAGTCAGGCACGTGACGCAGACGGCGTAGGCGACAGTGGCACCGGTGTGTTTGGTCATCCCGGTCAGGTCAAACCAGGCGTAACCTTGAATGAGAGCGCCCCAGAGGATGACAGCATCGATCACGATCCATGCCGGTAGGGGCAGTCCGCGTAATACCTGGCCAAGTGTAATGAATGGATGACGCGGGCGTTTGTGGCTAGTGGAAGATTCCAGAATCGTTGCCCGCGTCGCGGAGACAACGGAACTGGAAGACTCTGCCCCCAAGGCGTACTCGGACTTCATTTGTCGCAAACTCCCGCAGAACCAAAAGCGTCAATACCTGCCTTGAGCATCGGCGGATCGCAGCGAGGGCTGGAATTATAGGTCCCCGCAACCTGATCGATCAGATTGAACGGGACAAGCGTGTCACCCAATTCATTCATCGCGCCATTCGCGGGTTGCAGAATCTGCGCATCGAGCGGCTGTTTTTGCGCATGTTTGTCGACGATCTGAAGCGTCCTCAACAACCGATAATTCTCGCCTCAGTTTGCAGGGGCAGGTTCCGATATCATCGTTACGGAGAGGCGTGAAAAGGACTCGAACGTTGGCTTGAGTCTTTCGATTGTCTTCGGTTCACGATGTGGCTGTAAACGAGGTTTGAAATGACCCATAAAGATCAAATGATTTCATTAACCGTTGGCATGGTTTTGGTGAGCGTTGTTGGCTGCTCGAATCATAAGAACGATGCGTATGCTCCACCGGCAGAGCCCGCCGGTTGGTCGGACCTTTCGCCCGGTGCGTCGGTGACGTCAGACGAGGGCTATCGCATGTTGGTTCCCGAAGCCACCGAGGGACTCTTCCCCGCGTCGATCGCTGTTGCGCGCATGGGGCAGTCACCATACAACAACGGGCAGCTCACTCTTGAGATGAAACCGGAAGTTGACTTTCTGGCATGGAACTCGGTGTTCGACGACTTCCGAAGTGTCAGCGAAGTATTCCCCCTGAATGACAAAGACCTCGATGGCGGGGAAGTGTCTGCGGACAACTTGCTGTCGGCGGCTGACGCCCTCGAAGCCGGGTTGCTTTTGTTATACACCGAGTCGCGAACGCAGTTTGATCGTTGTAGTTTGTCGGGCGTGCTCTACGACGTTCGCTCGCGCAAGGCCCTGGCTGCCATCCACGCGAACAGTTTGATTACCGATCCGGTCATGCCCGACGATCGCGTTGCCAAGACCGCATCAATGGAAGAGAGTGACCCGCGATTGGTCGCGATCGGTTCGTTCGAGTCGCATGTGCGAGACTGCCTCCGGCGGCTGATGACCAAGGATAAGTCCAAGAATGTTGGCCCCATCGAGGGGTGGATTCCTGCTTATCCTGTCGAACCGCTGATTTGGCCGAGTACTTATCAAGGCACTAATCGCAACCGAAGATAAGGCTGATCCGTCATTCATCTCCCAATTTACCGGACAAATGTGAATTTAATCCGCCAAGGCCTCAAAAGTGTCGGTTTGACAGTTCGGGGGGTGTGGCGTAGATTGCTAGAGGTTAAACGCATTCCGATTCTCTACTTTCGGGGCCGTTCTGATTTGAGGCATCGTTTGTTTCAAACTGACCTCGTGCGGGGTGCAAAATTTGTAGAAGGTTGTTTCAATGCAAGGTACAGTAAAGTGGTTTAATGACACCAAAGGTTTTGGCTTCGTGGCTCCTGAAGATGGCTCAGCGGACGTTTTCGTCCACTATTCCGCCATTGAAGGTGACGGCTTCAAGTCGTTGGCTGAGGGAGTTGTGGTTGAATTCGAAGTGACCGTCGAAGGCAAGGGACCGAAAGCGTCCAATGTCCGCGTCGTCGGCAACTAGTTTCAACCCAGGTCGCCAGACCGATTATTTTTGTTCTGGATGATCAACGAGTATTACGAAGGCCCGCTCTTTGAAAAAGGGCGGGTCTTTTTCTATAAGCGTATTTCGAGGAAATAATACGCGAAGGTTTGAATACGAGAAGGTTTTACGCGCGATGGGTTTGATTCAACTTCAAAATGTGACCAAGGAATTCGGAAGCTTAAGAGTGCTAGACGGCATCTCGGTCGATTTCCATTCGGGTCGAATCACCGGGATTGTGGGCCCCAATGGTGCCGGCAAGACGACGCTGTTTCGGATGATCAGCGGTGAATTGGATCCAGACCTGGGAACGGTGACTAAGTCGCGCGACCTGAAGGTTGGGTATCTCACGCAGGATCCAACGCTCCGCTCCGATGCCACGCTTCACGATGAAGTGCTCAGTGTATTCGAAGGCTTGCTGGCGATCGAACACCGGATGCAAAAGCTCTCTGAAGAAATCGCCCTTCAGCACGACAGTGACGGTATCGGCGAATTGATGGAGCAATACGACAAGCTCAACGCCCAGTTCGAGACGGCTGGCGGTTATGCCCACGAGCAGCGACTTGAAGAAGTGCTGGGCGGGTTGGGGTTTTCAATTGAAGACCGCAAGCTGCCGGTGTCGGCGCTGTCCGGCGGGCAGAAATGTCGCGCCGCGCTGGCGAAGTTGCTGCTGCAAGATCACAACATGTTATTGCTCGACGAACCGACGAACCATTTGGATATCGACGCGGTTCGCTGGCTCGAAAAGTTTCTGGCTGGCCATCGTGGTGGGGCAGTGATTATTTCGCACGATCGCTACCTGATGGATCGCGTGACGGACCGAATTGTCGAAGTCGATAAGCGACGGGTGACGACTTATACCGGCAACTATTCAACCTATATCGATACCAAAGAACTCAACCGCCTCAGCGCCGAACGCCAGTTTTCAAAAGATAAGGATTTCATCAACAAGGAGCGGGCGTTTATCAACAAGCACATGGCCGGTCAGCGCACCAAGGAAGCGCAAGGCCGCCAAAAACGCTTGGAACGTCGCTTGCGAAACGGCGAATTCGTCACCGATGTCGAGTCAAAACGTCGCAATGTTAAGTTTGATTTCGACGAGGGCAGCACGCTCGGTGGCGAAATCATGCGGATTGAGGAACTCGCCAAGTCATTTGACGGTAAAGACCTGTTTAGCGACATGAGTTTCCTGATCGAAGCCGGTCAGCGGCTGGGCATCACCGGTCCAAATGGCACGGGAAAATCAACGCTGATCAAAATCCTGCAAGGCATGGAACCCGCCAGTGGGGGAGCTTTTGAATGGAACCCGAAGGTGTCGGTCGCTTATTTTGCACAGGAGGCCAAGGCATTAACTGGTAGCCATACGCTGGTCAAGGAAATGCAGATCATTCGTCCGGGTATCACCGAGGGTGAAGCGCGATCGCATTTGGGCCGGTTCAACTTCATCGGTGACGACGCATTCAAACCGCTGAACGTGTTGTCGGGCGGGGAGCAATCTCGCGTTCGATTGATCAAACTTCTTGAAGAGAACCCGAACGTTTTGGTGCTGGATGAGCCGACCAACCATCTGGATATTCCCTCGTGTGAAGCGCTCGAAGCGGCGCTGGCAGAGTTTCCCGGGACGATTATCGCGGTGAGCCACGATCGATATTTTCTCGATCGGTTGATCAGTCACTTGTTGGTGATTCGATCCGAGGGGCATCGATTGATTCGTGGAAATTATTCTGACTACGCGGAATTGTTGGAAAAGCGGCCGAGCATTTGGGAAAAGGATGCGGAGTCTTCGTCGGCCCAAAATACCGGCAAAAATACATCGCAGTCATCAAAACGGAAAGCGAAGCGCAAAAAAAAAGCGGACTCGCGATTCGACGTCATGCCGGTCGAGAAAATTGAAGAACTGGTGATGGATTGCGAAGGACGATTGGCGGCGGCCAACGAACGGTTTGCAACGCCCGAAGTCTATAGCGATCCGGGGCAGGTGGCTGAGCTTCGACAAACCATCGACGCGCTGCGCGAAGAACTCAGCGATCTAGAGTCGGTTTGGCACGAGCGCATCGAAAATGCGTAAATCGCAACATGTTGGGAATTGCCATGTTTGAAGCCCCAGACCTCTATGACATCACCCGCCTGCTGGCCGACGACCAACGGATGATCACCTCAACCGTTCGGCGATTCGTGACCGATCGCATCATGCCTGACATTGCCAAGCACTTTCACGATGGCACGTTTCCGAAAGAGATCGTTCCCGAAATGGGAGGGCTTGGATTGCTCGGTAGCAATCTCGAAGGTTATGGCTGCTCGAATGTCGATGCGATTTCATATGGCCTCATCAATCAGGAACTCGAGCGCGGCGACAGCGGTCTGCGCAGTTTTGTTTCGGTGCAGACGAGCCTGTGCATGTGGCCGATCTACACCTATGGCAGCGACGGGCAGAAGGATCGATGGCTTCCCGCGATGGCCAAGGGTGAGGCGATCGGGTGCTTTGGCCTGACTGAAACTGGACATGGTTCGGACCCGGGCGGAATGATGTCGAATGTTCGCCGCGATAGTGCTGATTTTATTCTCAACGGTGGGAAGATGTGGATCACCAATGGTTCGATTGCTGACGTGGCTGTCGTCTGGGCAAAGCTCGACGGACAGGTGCGCGGTTTCCTCGTCGAGAAGGGTATGGACGGCTACACCACGCGCGACATTCACAATAAATTTTCGCTGCGGGCATCGGTGACTTCGGAGTTGATTTTTGAAGATGTGCGTCTTCCAGCGGAGAACATGCTGCCGCACGATAAAGCGGTGGGCCTGCGCGGTCCGCTGTCCTGTTTGAACCAGGCACGTTACGGCATCGCATGGGGTGCGATCGGCGCGGCGATGGCGTGTTATGATGAAGCGTTGCAATACGCCAAAGTGCGCAAACAGTTCGATCGACCGATCGCGAGTTTTCAGTTGGTGCAGCGCAAATTGGCCAAGATGATCACCGAGATCACCAAAGCACAATTGCTCGCCCTTCGCCTCGGCCAGTTGAAGGACGAAGGCAAAGTCCGCCACGATCAAGTGTCAATGGCCAAGATGAACAACGTAGCGATGGCCCTCAAATGCGCCCGCGTCGCCCGCGATATTCTCGGAGCGGCAGGCATCTGCGATGATTTCCAGGCAGGTCGCCACATGTGCAACCTCGAAAGCGTCTACACATACGAAGGCACCCACGACATCCACACGCTAATCGTAGGCGAAGCGATCACCGGTATCCGCGCCTTGGCGTGACGTAACCAACACAATGACCAAACGAATCAATATCCTGGGCGCATCCGGATGCGGTGCATCGACGATAGGTCGAGCCATGGCCACCGAGTTGTCCATACCGCATTTTGATTGCGACGATTACTATCACGCACCAACCGATCCACCGTTTCAAGTTCAGCACACCGCGCAGCAGCGATTCGACGCCATCTCTGCCGACCTGTCGCCAATGGAAAGTTGGATTCTGTCGGGTGGGGTGGCTGGCTGGAAACCTTATCCTGAACTCGATTTTACGTTGATTGCGTTTGTAACCGTACACACGCCGATCCGCATCGAACGCTTGCGGGTCCGCGAGTTTGAACGATTCGGCGAGCGCATCCGCAAAGGCGGCGACATGCACGACGCCCACGAAGAATTCATCGAATGGGCCTCGCGTTATGACGAGGGCGACATCGAAGGCAAGACGCTCGCAAGGCATGAGGCATATCTGGCAAATCAAACCTGCCAGGTTGTTTGGATTGACGGCACGCTGCCGATCGACGATTCAATCCGCACGATTTGCTCCGCAGTAAATCACCCCTGATAATCGGGGTCATGCGCGATCCAACCGTCATTCGAATGGGTTACTTCAAAATCCGTATCCGCACCCATGAGTGGGCGGAGGGCGAGAAAGTGTCGCTCCTCGATGTGAAGGGCATCTCCAAAGCTCGGATGAATCTGCTGTTCAAGGAAAAGTATTTCACAGCCACCCGCATCATGACTGCTTCGATCGATGAGATGGTCGAACGACTTGCCCCGCACGATCCATTCTTCCGCGACCCCGAAAAGACTCGCGAACTCATCAGGGACTGGCGATCTCAAATCTGCCGGTTGTGGCTTGACAAGATTGGCGAGCCGCTGCCGAACGGCTGGCAGTGACCCTGGCTAGGCCTGGACCTGCTCTGTCAATTTGGCATCCCGGATTAGGTGTTTGAAGGCTCCCTGCCACTGTGGCAGCCGACTCCGTAGATTCGCCTGAAACGTGTCTCCGTCTAAACACTTATCAATAAATGATTTATGAATTCTCAGCAGCCGGGGGAGTTTGGCACTGGCCTTGCTGTGTGATGGTTGGAACGCTTGTAGGCGTTCCGCGCAATGATGCAAACATGGGCAAGTCAGCAGCGGCCCTTCGATATGGATGTTGATCGGGTGTTCCCCGATCGTTTGAATTCAAAAGGAGATCAATCAATGGCGGTAAAGCAATTGGCTTTTCGGGAGGATGCCCGTCATGCACTGCTTGATGGCGTGTCCAAACTCGCCAAAGCAGTCAAGGTGACGCTCGGTCCGAAGGGGCGTAATGCAGTTCTCGATAAAGGATGGGGTGCCCCGACGGTGACCAAGGACGGCGTCAGCGTCGCCGAGGAAATCGAACTGTCAAACAAGTACGAGAACACCGGTGCCCAGTTGGTCAAGGAAGCAGCCAGCCGAACGAGCAAGTCGGCTGGTGACGGCACGACCACGGCGACGGTTCTGGCAGAAGCAATCTTCCGCATCGGTCTGCGAAACGTTGCAGCCGGTGCCGATCCGAACGCCCTTTGTCGCGGCATCATCAAAGCCGTCGATGCGGTGACGGCTGAACTGCACTCGAAGTCGCGTCCCATTCGCGCGTCAAACCGCGATGACATCGTCAATATTGCGGCGATTTCTGCGAATAATGACATGGCCATCGGCAACGTGCTGGCCGACTGCTTCGAAGCGGTTGGCAAAGACGGTGCGATCACGGTTGAAGAAGGCAAGACTTCCGAGACCGATGTCGAGTTCGTCGAAGGCATGCAGTTCGACCGTGGCTACCTTTCGCCGCACTTCGCAACCGATCAGGAAACGATGGAGTGCGAATACGACAAGGCGTTGGTGCTGATCCACGAAGAAAAAATTACCAACGTGCAGAAGCTCGTACCACTACTCGAAAAAGTCTCCAAAGCCAAAAAGCCGCTCATCATTATTGCTGAAGACATCGAAGGCGACGCTTTGGCAACGCTCGTGGTCAACAAGATTCGCGGCATCGTTTCAGTTTGTGCGGTGAAGGCTCCGGGTTACGGTGATCGTCGCTCTGCGATGCTTGGCGACCTCGCGGTCCTGACCGGTGCGAAAGCCGTCATGAAGGATCTGGGCATCGACATCGAAAGCCTTTCAATCAGCGACCTCGGTCAAGCCAAGAAGGTTCGCATCAATGCCGACACCACGACGATCGTCGAAGGGGCTGGCGCGACCAAAGATATCCAGGGACGCATTGGCCAAATTCGTCAGGAAATCGAAGCGAGCACCTCGGATTACGACAAAGAAAAGCTGCAAGAGCGTTTGGCCAAGTTGGCTGGCGGTGTGGCTCAGATCAATGTCGGTGCTGCGACCGATACCGAAATGAAGGAAAAGAAAGCCCGCATCGAAGACGCTCTGCACGCAACCCGTGCGGCGATCGAAGAGGGTATCGTTCCAGGTGGTGGTGTGGCGCTGGTTCGCTGCATTGACGCTTTGGATAAAGTATCAGCGAAGCGCGACGAGAAAGTTGGCGTCAATATCGTCCGCGAAGCGTTGGCCGCTCCGCTGCGACAGATCGCCCTCAATGCTGGCGAACAGCCCGGCGTGGTGCTTCACAAGGTCAAGAGCAAGACCGGCAACTTCGGGTTCAATGCCCGCACCGGTGAATACGAAGACCTCACCAAAGCCGGCGTGATCGATCCGACGAAAGTCGTTCGGTCAGCTCTTGAAAACGCAAGCAGCGTCGCACGTTTGCTTCTCAGCACCGACTGCATCATCACCAGCAAACCCGACGAAGGTGACGACGCGGGTGGTGGTGAAATGCACGATGACATGATGTAGTGGGACATGATGTAGTCCGTTATTGGAAATTGGCGATCGTTGCGCCGGTTGGCGCGACGAACCGTGTTTACGATATTCTGAAAGTTTGCTCGAAAGGAAGTTAAGAATTATGGCAACAGCAACAGCCAAAAAGCTCAAGATCCGTCCGTTGGATGATCGTCTCGTGGTCGAACAGTGTTCAGCTGAAGCAGTAACCTCAGGCGGAATTGTTCTGCCAGATAGCGTTCAGGAAAAACCGCAGCGCGGCAAGGTCGTATCCGTTGGTCCGGGCAAGCTGCTCGAAAACGGTGACCGTGGCGCGATGGATGTTTCGGTCGGTGATGAAGTGTATTACGGCAAGTACTCAGGTACGACCATCGAAGTCAATGGTGACGAACTCGTCATTCTCCGTGAGAGCGACGTACTTGCGATTTTTTGCTAGTAGCGGGTTAACTTGTTCCTCGTAAGGTCAGAATCGTACGAGGGATCAACATATAGGAGCAGCGACGATTATGGCGTCGAAACAAATGATGTTTAGTCAGCAGGCCCGCCAGCAGTTTCTGGAAGGTCTGACCAAACTCGCCAACGCGGTGAAGGTGACAATGGGGCCAGTCGGTCACAACGTCCTCTTGCAGAAATCGTGGGGCGCACCGCGAATCACCAAAGACGGTGTCTCGGTGAGTAAAGAAGTCGAATTGGAGCAGCCCTTTGAAAACATGGGCGCCAAGATGATTAACGAAGTCGCATCGAAGACCAGCGACGCCGTGGGCGATGGTACGACCACCGCGACGGTGCTGGCTGAGGCGATTTACAAAGAAGGCTTGAAGCTGGTAACTGCCGGCGTGAGCCCGATGGAATTGAAGCGCGGAATGGACCTTGCGGTGCAGGCTGCGGTCAAGAGCATTGCGTCGCTCTCAACGCCCGTGAAGAACTCAGCCGACATCGAAAAAATCGCCACGATCAGTGCCAACGGCGACGTGGAAATCGGCAAGCTACTCGCGTCCGCACTTGAAGAAGTCGGCAAAGAAGGCGTCGTCGAAATCGAAGAGGGCAAGACGCTCGAAACCGAGAAAGAAGTTGTCGAAGGTATGCAGTTTGATAAAGGCTACCTTTCGCCATACTTCATGACCGACCCCGGAACGCTTGAGTGCGTTCTCGAAGACGCGTTCGTTTTGGTCTACGAAAAGAAGATCAGCAATCTGCGAGAATTCGTACCGCTCGTTGAGAGTATCGCGTCATCCGGCAAGCCGTTCCTCGTCATCGCCGAAGATGTCGAAGGCGAAGCGATGGCCGCTCTGGTCGTCAACCGTCTCCGCGGATTGCTGCACGTCTGTGCGGTGAAAGCCCCCGGATTCGGCGATCGTCGAAAGGCGATGTTGGGTGATATTGCCACGCTCACCGGTGCGAAGATGATCAGCGAAGACCTCGGCATCAAGCTCGAGAACGTCACGCTTGCCGATCTTGGTAACGCCAAGAAGATCGTCATCACCAAGGAAGACACGACGATCATCGAGGGGGCTGGCAAGAAGGGCGAGATCAAAGCCCGCATCGAGCAGATCCGCAACCAGATCGAAAAAACCACCAGCGATTACGATCGCGAAAAACTTCAAGAGCGTTTGGCCAAGTTGACCGGTGGCGTGGCTGTCATCCGCGTTGGCGGACCGACCGAAATTGAAGTGAAAGAGCGTAAGGACCTGGTTGACGACGCGTTCCATGCCACGAAGGCAGCGGCAGAGGAAGGCGTTATACCTGGTGGTGGTGTTGCGTTCTTGCGTGCGATTGCAGCCGTCGATAAGGCGCGCAGCAAAGCAGTGGGCGAACAGAAGATGGGCTTTGACATTGTCGCAAAAGCCCTTCGCGCACCGGCATGGCAGATCATTCACAATTGCGGTGAAGACGGCGACGTCATTATCGAGCAAATCCTCGAAAAAACCGGGATGAATGGATACGACGCCCGTAATCGAGAATTCGTCGATATGGTCAAAGCCGGAATCATCGACCCGGCGAAGGTTGCGCGGACGGCGTTGGAAAACGCGGTGAGCGTTTCTGGCTTAATGCTGACCACCGAAGTAATGCTGACGGACCTAAAAGATGGCGATGCGAAGAAATGCGTCGCCAACGCGGTTCACTAGTGATTCGTCACTCCCGCGCATGCGGGAGTCCATAACGAGCGATGGGTGATGCGCGGGGCTTGGATTCCCGCTTTCGCGGGAATGACAGTGGAGCAAAACCCGCAAAGATGACACGGATTTGGTAAGAATACGGGGGCGGACGAAAAGCAACTCGTTCGCCCCTTTTTTCACTGAAACTGTTCTGATGGCCAATGAATTGACGATGCCACTTAATGGCATGTTTGACCAAGAGGCTGCTTGACGCACAAGGCAGGGCAATGAGTACAAAACGCGATTACTACGAAGTGCTGAGCGTATCGCGCACGGCGTCTGCTGATGAAATCAAGAAAGCCTACCGCAAGTGCGCATTGAAACACCACCCCGATCGCAACCGCGACAACCCCGATGCAGAGGTTCGGTTCAAAGAAGCGGCAGAGGCGTATGAAGTTCTGAGCGATGCCAACAAGCGTGGCCGCTACGATCAATTCGGACATCAGGGTGTCAGCGGCAACGGGATGCATGACTTCTCGCACATGGGTGCGGACGACATCTTCTCGATGTTCAATGACATTTTTGGCTCGGCGTTTGGTGGCGGTGGTGGGCGAAGGGGCCGACGGCGCGGTGCCGATTTGCAAGCCGAAGTTGCGATCACGCTCAATGACGTATCCAAGGGTGTGAAAAAACGCCTTGAATTTGTTCGCGAAGATGAGTGCGAGGCGTGTTCTGGAAGCGGGGCGGAACCCGGTACCGATCGTCAAAACTGCCCGACCTGCGGTGGTTATGGTCAGGTCGAACAAGCCGGTGGATTCGCAAGTTTGTTTGGCCGCATGGTTACGACATGTCCGGATTGTCGCGGGCAGGGGTCGGTCGTGGTCACACCGTGCAAGGCGTGTCGCGGAGCGGGTCGTTCGCCCAAAGAACGGGTTGTCATCGTTGACATTCCAGCGGGCATTCACGATGGGCAAGCCGTGCGGATTCGCAGCGAAGGTGAATTCGGCGAACCGGGCGCGCCGCAAGGTGATTTGCATTGCTATGTGCGCGTCGCGGCGCATGAATTGCTGGAACGCCACGAGAATGATCTGGTGTGTCGCATGCCGATTTCGTTCACGCAGGCAGCGCTCGGAGCAAGGGTTGAAGTTCCGACCCTCAACGGTAAAGCTGAACTGACCATCCCCAAGGGTGCTCAGCATGGGCAAGTGTTTAAGATGGCAGGATTGGGTTTGCCTGACCTGCGAACCGGTCGGGCGGGTGACGAACTCGTTCAAGTGTTGATTGAGATTCCCAAGAAGCTTTCGGAAAAACAGAAAACATTGCTGCGGGAGTTTGCGGAAACCGAGGACCATACCGTTTTGCCAGATTCCAAGGGGTTTTTCGAGAAACTAGCTAATTATTTTGGTGTTGAAGAATCAAAGAAGTAGTACGAAATTAAGTTAGACGGACCGAGTATTAGATTCGATGAGTGAAAAAAAGAACAAGAAGAACGTCGCCATTGTGGATGACAACTTTGAAGAAGAAGTTGAGAGCGATGGCGCAACCGATTCTGATCAGGAATCTGTGGCGAGCGCCGATCCAATCGAGCAGCTCGATCCACTCGAGCAACTCAGGGGCGAAATGGCGGAGTGGAAAGATAAGTATCTGCGCTCAAAAGCCGAGCAGCAGAACATCGCCCGGCGAAGCAGCAACGAAATCTCTGAGGCGCTTCGCTACGCGGGAACCGGGTTGCTCAAATCGGTCATCGAAGTGATGGACGACTTGGATCGTACCGTCGAGGCGGTCGATGGCGCAGACGGTAACAATTCAGAAAATGCGTTGTTGGATGGTGTGCGACTCGTTCGCGATAAGCTGCAAAAAATTCTGACTGACAATCACGTTGAAATCATCGATGCCAGTGATGCTGTTTTTGATCCCATGCAGCATGAAGCATTGATGCAGCAACCGTCAGCCGACCATGAGCCCGGGCGCGTGATGCAGCAGATTCAAAAAGGGTATCGGCTACACGATCGGGTGTTGCGAGCGGCGAAGGTGATTGTGTCGGCTTCCGCCGTCGATGGTGACGACGCCAACGGATCAGACGAAGCCACTGCGTTCAACGAATAGGGACGATAGCGGCTAGGCCATTTAATGGCTGGAGCATTTGGATATGCCAACTTACGATTATGAATGTGAAGGTTGTGGTCACGTTTTCGAGATGTTTCAAAGCATCACCGCGCGGGCAAAGCGCAAGTCCGACGAACCCTGCGAGGGTTGCGGAAAGCGCGCCCCGATTCGCCGGTTGATCGGTGCGGGCGGAGCGGTGATCTTCAAGGGCGATGGCTTCTACGAAACCGACTATCGCAGCGATAGCTACAAGAAGGCAGCCAAAGCCGACAAGGACGGCCAATCCGATTCAGGCGATAAGTCCAAGAAGTCGGATAGCGCGGACAGCAAAAAAGAATCGACAACTGAAACCAAGCCATCGACGACAACTGCGAAGTCTACCGATTCGGACAAACCCGCGAAAAAGTCTTCTGATTCATAGTGGTTCGTCACTCCCGCGCATGCGGGAGTCCAGAACGGGCGATGAGCAACGTGCGGGACTTGGATTCCCGCTTTCGCGGGAATGACGGCGACACAGATCCCGCAAAATTACGCGAGTGTCTGCACTAGTCAACCAGAACTCAATCGCTAGAACCCCAATCGCATGATTCGCTACACGTGCCCAACCTGTGACAAATCGCATGAAGTTATCCAGCGCGAAGATGCACCGTGCCGACCGTTTTGCTGTCGTCGCTGTCAGTTGATTGACCTGGGCAAATGGCTCAACGCCGAATATGTCATCAGCGATCCCATCCTTCCCGATGATGTTGACGATATGGGCGATGTCGATCCCACGTCGCTGAACTAGTGTAGGCCCACGTGTCATCTTGCGGGTTGCGTACCACCGTCATTCCCGCGGACGCGGGAATCCACGCCCATCGCTCGTTCTGGACTCCCGCATGCGCGGGAGTGACGAACCACAAGTGCAATTCACTTTTGGATATAGCGCCAGCGGATTCTCATTGCTTGGGGCATGCCTCCGTTTATAATCGCGGCGACGGGCCTTCAAGAATTACGCATCATTTATCAGCAGCGAGCCTTCGGCATATGACCAACGACGCCAACAACAATGCGACTTCATCGGTTGCGTACTGGCTGCGCAGTGTTGGTGTGTTTGATTTTGCGAAGGCATGGCGCGAAGCGTTTCAGGGTGGGGCGGTGGTGTTGGCGACGGCTGGCCTATTGGTGACTTCGATCTGGTTTTGGGTTTTGGATCGATTGTGGAAAGTCAGCGGCGTCGAAGATGTCCCGTCGCGATTGTTCCGATTCGCCCGCGCGGAACTCGATTCGATGTTTCTGTTGGGAGCCTCGCTTCGCGAACAATGGTTTTATGGTATGTGCCTGCTGGTTCCGTTGGTCTTCTTGTGGTCGCTTATTGGCGGGGCGATATGGCGGATGCTTGCGTGTCAGCAGACCGGGACGTCAAATCTTTCGATCAGCCGTTCCCTTGAGTTTTCGATTCAACATTATTGGAATGGGTTTCTTCTTGCCTGGGCGCTTCCGTTGGGCTTCTCTCTGCTGATCGGTGCGGTTATTTTCGTGTACGGCATGTTCATGGCCATCCCCTGGTTTGGCGATTTGGTCGGTGGCGTATTCTTCTTCGTTCCGCTACTTCTGGGGTGCCTGCTGGCATTTGGAATACTCGTGTTGTTTATTGGCGGGCACCTTTTTGCGCCGGGCGTGGCTGTTGGTGGGGCACAGGGGGCAGATGCAGTTACGAGTGCGGTGTCATATGTATTGAGTCGCCCACTCCGCGCAGTAGCCTATCTGCTGGTGACCTGTCTGATGGTCTGGGCGACTTCGTTTCTGCTGACTCTCCTCGTATCGTTGGCAGAGTCGGTGACATTGGGGTTACTTTCGTTGGGTGAAGAACTGCTTTCGACCCGAGGCGATGGAAACAGCGATAAGACATCTCAATTCCTGATGAGTTGCTGGCTCGGCGGGTTGCATTATCTGGCGAGTGGTGCGGTAACGTGCGTTTTCTTTGCAGGATCGGTTGTGAGTTTCTTGCTTCTGCGCGAATCCGTCGATGGCATAGATCGCCGCGAACAGTGTGCGGTGGGTGGTGGAGCGGTCAAACGCAGCTTTGTCGAACCGGTTGAATCGTCCTGATCCGCAAGCGACGCGAAGCCGACGGTACTTTGTCGACCAATCCATATGTATTCTGATGGGCCATATGTTTTCTGATTGGACAATGCCCGAGCGGTGCGGATAATTCAATCCTTTGAAGACTCGTTGAACAGACTCTCACTTTTGGGCTGAAAGGCGCGATATGCCCGTTGGGATGATGATTTGGCTTTCATGTTGTGGGTTGGTCGGATTGGTCTGGGCCAGCCGCCAGTTCGCCGTGGTTCGTGCGGTCAGGCATGACCGTCGACTTCGACCCGATTCTCATGAACCGCTCGGTGAAGATGCGCCGCGTCTAACGGTGCTGGTTTCCGCGAAGGACGAGGAAGACAATATCGAGACATGCGTCGATTCCTTGCTCGCTCAGGATTATCCAAATCTCGAAATCATCGCCATCAATGATCGCAGCGACGACCGAACCGGTGAAATTCTGGATCAGATTCAGCGGAAGCATGGCGATCGCGTGCAGGCCGTCCACGTTCGACGCCTTGCCGATGGGTGGTTCGGCAAGAATCACGCGATGCACACGGGCATGAAATACGCCACCGGTAAGTGGCTGTGCTTCATCGATGCCGATTGCCGGCAGACCTCAGACAAGACGCTGTCGATGGCCATGCAGGAAGCCCTCAGTCGCAAGGTCGATTTCCTTTCCGTTTTACCGGTGCTTGAAACGAAGACATTTTGGGAGCGGTTGATTCAGCCGATCTGCGCGGCCATCTTGGTGATCTGGTTCGATCCTGAAAAAGTCAACAACCCGCGCTGCAAAGCCGCATATGCCAACGGCGCGTTTATGATGATGTCGCGCGATGCCTATCAGAAAATCGGCGGGCACACTGCCGTCAAGACCGAACTCAACGAAGACATCTGCATGGCCCGGCTCGCCAAAGACGATGGGCTCCGCTTGTTCGTGATTCAAAACGATGGACTGTACCTCACCCGCATGTACTCGACGTTCTTGGAAGCGTGGCGCGGGTGGAGTCGGATTTTCTTCGGTACGTTTCGAACGTATCGCCGATTGTTTGCAACGCTCGGACTTGTCCTGTCGATGAGCGTGTTTCCATTCGTAAGCCTTGCCGTTGCGATTGTCGGGCTGATCATGGCGGGTGACGGGGCGCGTGAGAATTGGTGGACGGCGCTGTTTGTAACCGGTGCGGTTGTGACCATGCTCGAGATCGTGATCTTTCAATTCATGCGGCTCGTCCGGGCGGCGAACTGGGCGTGGGCCACCTACTTCTTTGGCGTGTTGTTGGGGGTGGGGATGTTGGTCGTCGCGCTGCGCAAGGCGGCGGGCGCTTCAACGACTTGGCGCGGAACAACCTATCACAATGACCAGGGTGCCCAGCCGGAAGATCAACCCGAAGTCGCAATGTCAGATTCGACCATAGGCAGTGTTGTTGAAATAGGTGGGGTTGGGGATACTCGCCCCGTGACCGATGCCTAGCGAATTGCAGTGGCAGATCGTGGTCGCGTCCACGGTCATGGTGGCTTCGATTTGGATTCTGATGCGAATCCGCAAGTGGTTTCGACGAAGGCGGCCGCCTACAATCCATCCAAAGCTTCAAAAATACCAGCCAACGGATGACGATTTTGCATCGAAGCGCCGCGCGGAATCTGCAAAGATCATTGCAACTTCCAGCGGTGATGTGTTGGCTGGTTATCGCGTGATTCGGCAGGTTGAAGCCGTGTTTGTTGACGGATTCAGGCGGCCTGAAGAAGCGGTCGAAGGCTTGAAGGCTGTTGCAGCGATGAAGGGTGCCAACGCGGTCTTGCGCGTTCGACATGAACCGATCGGTTCGGGACGGTATTCGGCGAGCGGTGATGCGGTGATTGTCGAGTCGATTGACCCGCCGCAATCAACAGATGAAGCAGAGATTTCCGGGCCCGAAGACTTGGACGATGACGAGAACGATGCTTCAATCCCGACCGGATCTTGATTGAAAGGACTCATCCCATGAAGACGATTGCGAAGGTTCTAGTGGCGAGTCTCGTTCTCGCGGTTGGCGTGTTTGTGCTGTCAGGGCCGAATGCCTTAGCGGATCGCAATGAAAAGAAGCTGACGCGGATCGATCCGCTAGTTCAGAAACAGGCAGACGAAGCGCAGAAACGAGCGCTGGAATACCTTGCGGCATCGCAGCAACCTGATGGCGGATGGGAGGGGCACCAAGGCAGCGATCCGGCGATCAGCGCGCTGGTGGCCAAGTGTTTCGCACAGCACCCTGACTATGGTTCCAATCATCCGGTGGTTCGTCGTGCGTTTGATTTCATACTGAAGTATGTGCAGCAAGATGGTGGCATCTATGTTGCAGAACAGGGACTTCAAAACTATTACACGTCGGTGGTCTTGATGGCCCTGACAACTAGCGATGACCCTGAAATCAAGAAAGTCGTTGCCAATGCGCAAAAGTATTTGTCGAAGTTGCAATGGGACGAGGGCGAGGAGCGCGATCGGTCCGATGTCTTTTATGGCGGTGCGGGTTACGGCCAACACAAAAGGCCCGATCTTTCCAATACGCAGATGATGCTCGAAGCGCTTCACGACAGTGGGTTGTCGCCTGAAGACCCGGTGTTTAAGAAAGCGGAGGCCTTCATTTCGCGATGTCAAATGCTTGAACAGACCAACGATCAATTGTTTGCCAAAGGGGGCGATGGCGGGTTTATCTATTCGCCGGCCAACGGTGGTGAGAGCAAAGCCGGATTCAATCCGCTTGGGGCGGGTGAATCGGACGACAAGAAAGTGCTGCGGTCGTATGGGTCGATGACCTACGCAGGACTCAAGAGTTTGCTCTACGCACAAGTTGGCAAGGATGATATCCGCGTGCAACGGGCGATTGGCTGGATTCGCAATCATTACACGCTGTCGCAAAACCCGAACATGCCAGAATCTCAGAGCAAGCAGGGGTTGTATTACTATTTCCACACCTTTGCCCGGGCGCTCGATGCTTGGGGCGAAGATGTGATTGTGGATCAAGATTCGGTGCGTCACCAATGGCGGGCTGACATTTGCTCAGAATTGATCAAACTCCAGCGAAAAGATGGAAGTTGGGTCAACGAAGTGGATCGGTGGTTTGAATCGAATCCGAATCTGGTGACGGCGTATGCGGTGTTGGCGATTCAGGCGGCGACTCAATAAATTTACATTGGGCATGACATGGCCGCAACTGGACCTGACGGCCTGTGTTGCATTATGCTATAAGAATCAAAGGTTGATTCATTTCGATTGCTTGCGGTGAGGTGTTGCGATGGCAAAAGGAAGTATGCGTCGGTTCGATACTCAGGCGAAGTATGCGTTGTATGCTTCGGTTGCGGGATTGTTTGGGCTTGTCGGATTGGCCGCCCTGGTCATGCGGAATTACAGAAAGGCAGAAGTCGCAGTCGTGTACAGTCGTGATTCGATGTTTGCCCCGGTCGTGTTTATTGCGACCGCTGTCACGTTGTTGCTGGCTGCAACTGCGGCGATGATGGGATTCAACAGCGCCGGGCAAAAGCGTAACGAGAAAAACAAGCAATCCTGGATTGCATTTTTTGTGGGAACCGCAACCGCATCTTTGGCGATCATCGTGTTTAGCGTGTTTTGGTTCTACAAGCTGAAGATCTGACAAGTGGCGGTTTGCGTTACTTCTTGATCAATTGATTCTGAAGATGCTGATGGATGGCGCGGGTCGCCGTTGATCGATTCATCGTGTAGAAGTGAAGCCCCGAAACGCCGTTGGCCACCAGCTCTTCACACTGCCGCAGCGCATGGATGCACCCCACCTGACGGACGGCTTCGCTGTCATCTTCCACCGCTTCAATTTGCGACAGAAGTGTTTTCGGAATGGTCGCACCGCACATCTGCGTAAAACGCTTGACCTGCTTGACGCTTAAGATTGGCATCACACCAACGATGATCGGTACGTTGATGCCGAGTTTTTGGGCACGGTCTCTAAACCTAAAGAAATCGGCATTGTCAAAGAACAACTGCGTCACCAGATAGTCGCAGCCGGCATCGACTTTTCGCTTGAGGTTTATCAGATCGGAATCGAGGTCTTTCGCCTCGGGGTGTGTCTCGGGGTGGCACGCACCGCCGATGCAGACGTCGTAACGATCCTGTAAGAATTCAATCAAGTCGGACGCGTGGGCGAACCCGCCTTCCGGTTGCACGAATTCGGTTTCGCCAGCCGGAGGATCACCACGCAGCGCGAGAATGTTTTTAACGTCGCCGGCGACCAGTTCATCCACCACTTCGGCAATTTCGCCCCGGGTTGCACCAACACAGGTGAGGTGAGCCACCGGTTCGATACCGGCGTCTTTCTTGATGCGCCGCACCAGGTCAACGGTCTTCTGTCGGGTAGAACCACCAGCTCCATAGGTGACGGAAACGTAAGTTGGGTTCAGTGATTTGAGGTCAAGGATGGTCTTGTACAAATCCCAGAAACCGACGTCTGCTTTCGGAGGAAAGAACTCGAAGGAGAACGAAGGCGAATCTTTCTGAAGTTTGTCGATGATTTTCATTTTGCTATCTGCCGACTATTTGCGTCGCGGGCAATTGATCAGACTGAACGATCAGTGAATTATACGTATCGGCAGCCCACGTTGAATTCGGCAGAAACTTTGTCGGGCAAGAGGCATCCAGCATGCCCGAAAAGAACAGGTGGCTAATCAGCGGCAATCAATCCTGACCAGCCAGAAAAGCCGCCATCCCACCGGAAAATCAATTGGGAGCGGAAGGATTCGAACCTTCGAAGGCGAACGCCAACGGGTTTACAGCCCGTCCCCTTTGGCCACTTGGGTACACTCCCTGTCGAAACTGCTGGGTTAAGCCATACTTCAAGGCAAAAGCCGAATCGGGGCAACCAGCGAGCCTGCGGATACTATCGATAAGTGTTGGACGTGGCAAGGCTTTGGCTAGCGTGGGCGGCGGGGAATGTGGCTGGGTGAGTGTCGAAGGAATTGCGTTGGGGGTGGCACTTAGGCGCCGTACTTGCATGTGTTTACGGGGAAAACACAGTCTCAGGATTGACTTGTTCCTTGAATGCCAGGAATGACTGTGCGGTTCGTTGATACCGATCTTTGTCGTGATGATCCGATGCGGATAGATTTTGGAACAGTTCTTCGACGGTTGGATGGATTTCACCGTTATCTATTGTCGCGACGCCCATCGATGACTCCAGGAACATTCGCTTGTCAGTCAATCCGAAGAAAACACAATTGACGTCCGTGTGTCGAACGTCGAGTGAAATACGGGCAAACGTTCCAGCGATGTCTTCTGCGTCGCCTTCAAGAAGTTGAAGGAATCGGTGATTGCTATAAAGCAGTACGCCGGTGATGCCGCGACTTTGATTGCGATGAACGGCTTTGTCTTGAAGGTCTCTCAGCAATTCATCGGTGACTTCGACGGCAGATTTGCTGGTAAAGATCAGGTGGAAGAGTTGCATCATGTAGCCTTTCCCAGCCAAGTTTCAGGTTTCACTTCCTCTATAGATTCGTCGTCACATTCCCAACCAGACTAAATACCTGAACCATCATTTCCAGAGTTTGAGCAGACTTAACGTTTGTTGTCGAAGCGCAGGAATCGGGCGACACTGAATTGCAACTCGCGGTCGAGCAGACAATTCAAATACGATGGAAAGTACTGTGTTCGCAGACTGTCACTCATGGGCGAATGTGCTGGCACTCATCTGCGAACGTGCTGGATTAACTTTGCGGGGTGCGGATTACGAGATTGCGTATCTCAGTCATGTCTTCCATCGCAAAACGAATGCCTTCGCGTCCCAAACCGCTGTCTTTGACGCCGCCGTAGGGCATGTTGTCGACACGCCACGATGGGACGTCGCCGATAATGACGCCACCGACATCAAGTTCGTCCCATGCCTTTTGCGCCTTGTACAGGTCGCGGGTGAAGATACCGGCTTGCAACCCGAAGGTGCTGTCGTTGACCTCTTTGAGCGCCTGATCAAAGTCAGTGAATCGGCTCAGTATGGCGACCGGACCAAACGCTTCATGGGTGCATACGGTTTGATCCTTTGGCACGTTTTCCAACAGTGTGGCGTCCAGCATGGCGTCTCTTCGTTTCCCGCCGCATAACATCGTTGCGCCGGATTCGATCGCCTCATTGATCCACGATTCCAATCGCTTGGCTTCAGAGATGGAGATCATCGGGCCAATGAACGTTTCTTCCTTGCGCGGGTCGCCAGCGACGAGCGCTCGAGTTTTCTGTGTCAGCCGCTCTTTCACTTCATCGTAGATGGAGTCATGGATGATGATGCGTTGCACGCCGATACAGCTTTGCCCGGATTGATAAAACGAACCGAAGACCAAGCGTTCAACGGCGTCTTCGATGTCGGCGTCCTGATCGACTATACACGCTGCGTTCCCTCCGAGTTCGAGGACGACTTTCTTCTTGCCCGCATCGGCTTTGAGTTTCCAACCGACGTCGGGCGAACCGGTGAAGCTGAGGAGTTTCAATCGATCGTCGGTCGTGAAGAGGTCGGCGCCATCGCGATGACATGGCAAGATCGAAAACGCTCCAGTTGGCAGGTCGGTTTCGGCGAGGATTTCACCGATGATGATGGCACCGATGGGCGTGCGGCTGGCCGGTTTCAAAACGAATGGGCAACCCACCGCGATCGCCGGTGCCACTTTGTGGGCGACAAGATTCAGCGGAAAGTTAAACGGTGCGATGAAGGAACACGGACCGATGGGTACGCGTTTGAACATGCCGCGATAACCCTTGGCACGCGGCGAAATCTCGAGATTCATCACTTCGCCCGACATGCGGACCGATTCCTCTGCCGCGATGCGAAACGTGTCGATCAGGCGGGTGACTTCGCCTCGGGCATCGCGAATGGGCTTGCCGGCTTCGACGCATAGGGTCATTGCGAGATCGTCGAATCGATCCGTAAATCGGGTGACGCAGTGATTGAGAATTTCCTGACGTTCGTACGGAGGCATCGCAGCGCACAACGGAGCAGCTTTGACGGCAGCGGTGATGGCCGTGTCGATTGTTTCTTTGTCGGCGATAGCGACGTTATAGGCTGTACTGCCCGAGAATTTGTCTGTAACTTTGAGATCGCGATTGGGGGCCTTCGGTTTGTTGGCCAGATAGAACGGATAGGTTTTCATCTTGTTGCCAAGCCCTTTCGAGAAGCGCGGAGCGCATGGGATACTAGACCGCTGCGCTGCGTTCCTGTATTTCGTGATTGAGAATTCGATTGTTGTCGGAATAGTCTACGGGCACTTCGATGACATGAACGTTCGGCTCGTCCAATGCTTTTCGCAAAGTTGGGAGAAGTTCCTCCGCGTTGGTGATTCGATGTCCTACAGCCCCGTAACTCTCTGCATATTTGACGAAATCAGGATTGCCGTAGTCCAGTCCGTATTCCTTCAAACCCATGTGGGCTTGCTTCCATTTGATCATTCCGTATGCATCGTCTCGAAGAATTACGACAGCGATGTGCAGCTTTAGCCGGACGGCGGTCTCCAGTTCCTGCGAGTTCATCATGAACCCACCGTCACCGCAGATGGCCATCACGTGTTGATCGGGATGTACGAGCTTCGCGGCCATCGCCGAAGGTAAGCCAGCGCCCATCGATGCGAGGGCGTTATCCAGCAGAACGGTATTGGGCGCGTGGGCTTCGTAGTTGCGTGCAAACCAGATTTTGTAGACGCCATTGTCCAGAGCGATGATGCCCTTGCGAGCGATGGCGCTGCGAACATCGGCGACGAGGCGCTGCGGATAAATTGGAAATCGCCCGTCGTCAGCCCCTTCCTGCAGATGAGCGTTACCAGCTTGTCGCACTTCGAGAAACCGTGAAAAGTCCCAATGGCCCTGTTTCTCTAGACGTTCACAGATTTGCCAGATGCTGTTGGCGATATCACCGACGACTTCGACCTGCGGAAAGTACACCGGGTCTACCGATGCGCTGGAGAAGTTCACATGGATCACCCGCACACCATCGACGCTCATGAAGAACGGTGGTTTTTCGACGACGTCATGGCCAACATTGATGATCAGGTCGGATGCTTCCACGGCGCGGTGAACGAAGTCGTCCGATGACAGCGCCGCATTCCCAAGAAACAACGGATCGCGCTCATCGATGACCCCTTTGCCCATCTGTGTCGTGACAAACGGGATGCCGAATTTCTCGATGAACCCGCGCAGCATTTTGCAGGTCAGTTTTCGATTGGCTCCCGCACCAACCAACAGCAAGGGATGCTTCGCGGATTGGATTTCATCGATGGCAGCGACGATGGATTTCTCCTCAGCCGTCGGTCTGCGCACAAGGCTGGCGGGAATCGCGACTTCGTCGGTTTCTTCGCGGGCAATGTCTTCGGGAAGTTCGAGATGAACTGCTCCGGGTTTTTCTTCTTGGGCGAGTCGGAATGCTTCGCGAACGCGCGACGGAATGTTTCCGCCGCTGACCAATTGACGCGTGTATTTTGTAAGTGGTTGCATCATGTCCACGACGTCAATGATTTGGAATTGACCCTGCTTACTGGTTTTGATGGGTTTCTGCCCGGTAATCATCAGCATGGGCATTCCACCGAGTTGGGCATATGCCGCGGCTGTCACGAGGTTCGTTGCGCCCGGTCCGAGTGTCGCGAGGCATACGCCTGCCTTTCCCGTAAGGCGACCGTAGGTGGCGGCCATGAATCCTGCGGCTTGCTCGTGTCGCGTGAGGATGAGTCGGATCGACTTTGAGCGGGAGAGTGAATCGAGGAAGTCGAGATTCTCTTCACCGGGAATGCCAAATACATATTCGACGTTTTCGTTCTCAAGAGCCTGGACGAACAAGTCGGACGCTTTCATGCGTGGTTTCCTTTTTTTGGCGATTGTAGGGACGATTTCCGACCCTTCCAATCGCTCATGAATTGGATCGTATGGGAGTGATCGTCAGGTCGCCAGCGGCTCAGACGTTCTGCCAATCTGGCAGTTTGGCATGAGGGTAGAGCGATTGTGACAGCATCGCCGCCGGTTTGTCAGATGTTGGCGGACATGTTGAATCATGGGTCGTTCGGTCCTAACTCATTTTGCTGAAAGTGGTTGCGATCGACGCAAGGGTGATTGCCCCGTGATCAAAATTCGGCATTTTGAATGGCACCGGGCTTGCAACTGTGTAGGGCGGTACCGGTGTGGGACCGTTGTATGCCGACACCCAGCCAGTTCAACATTGTGATGCACTGAAATGGTGATGCACTGAAATGGTCCAACCCCTAGAACGGGCAGGGCCCAATCGAAATACGCGGCATCGGCATTTAGTGAATGGCGGTCGCCGAACGAAATCAAACTGCGGTGGGTCAAGACGCATCGCGGGCAATCAAGCAAGGAGAGCTATTCGATGGCAAAACCCAAAATGAAACCCCTCGGAGACAAGGTCATCGTCAAGCGTTTGGAAGCAGACGATGTGACGGCTGGCGGAATCTTTCTTCCCGATTCGGCGAAGGAAAAGCCCAAGCGCGGCATTATCCAGTCTGTCGGACCGGGTCGCGTGACCGATACCGGTGAGCGCGGTTCGATGCAACTTTCAAAGAACGATCAGGTTCTGTTCACGAGCTATGCCGGCACGGAAGTCGAAGTCGGTGGCGAAGATTATCTGATCATGTCCGAGTCAGACATTCTGGCTGTCGTTGAATAAAATAGAACGATGGTTTTCATCGTTGAACAAAATTAATTGCCCGCCAACCTTGGCGCGGCACACTCAAACTGGAGAAGAAAATACACATGCCAGCAAAACGCATTGCCTATGACATGGAAGCCCGCGAATCAATTCGTCGCGGTGTGAATCAGCTCGCTAAAGCCGTCAAGAGCACGCTCGGTCCGTGTGGCCGCAACGTCGTCATTGAAAAATCATTCGGCTCGCCGACCGTCACCAAAGACGGCGTTACCGTCGCGAAGGAAATCGAACTCGATGACGGTTACGAGAACATGGGCGCCCAGATGGTCAAGGAAGTGGCTAGCAAGACCAGCAGCATCGCTGGCGACGGCACCACTACAGCCACCATCTACGCCGAAGCCATCTACGAAGAAGGCCTCAAGAACGTCGCGGCTGGTGCCAACTCGATGGCGCTGAAGCGCGGTATCGATCAAGCCGTCGAAGCTGTCGTCGCCGAATTCGAGCGCCTCAGTTCACCAGTCAAGAGCAGCGCACAAGTAGCTCAGGTCGGTATGTGTGCAGCCAACCAGGATAAGGAAATCGGCAAGCACATTGCTGCGGCGATGGACAAGGTTGGCAAAGACGGCGTCATTACCGTTGAAGAAGGCCAAAGCCTCGAAACGTCCGTCGATCTCGTCGAAGGTATGCAGTTCGACAAGGGCTATCTTTCGCCGCACTTTATCAACAAGGTCGAGACGCTTTCCTGCGAACTCCAAAAACCATACGTCTTGATCCACGAGAAGAAAATTTCCAACGTTAAGGAAATCGTTCCGGTGCTTGAGAAGGTGGCTCAGTCGGGTCGTCCGCTGCTCATCGTCGCCGAAGACATCGACGGCGAAGCCCTCGCGACATTGGTCGTGAACCGTTTGCGTGGCACGCTCAACATCTGCGCCGTCAAGGCTCCCGGGTTTGGCGATCGTCGCAAAGAAATGCTTCAGGACATGGCCATCCTCACGGGTGGGCAAGCCGTCTTTGAAGACCTCGGCGTCAAGGTCGAAAACCTCACACTCAGCGACCTCGGTTCGGCGAAGAAAGTTCGCATCGACAAAGACACGACCACGATCGTCGAAGGGGCTGGCAAAAGCGCCGACATCAAAGCCCGCATCGAGCAGATCAAGAACCAAATCGAAAACACGACAAGCGACTACGATCGCGAAAAGCTCGAAGAACGTCTCGCAAAGCTGGCTGGCGGAGTGGCGCAGGTCAACGTTGGCGCATCGACCGAAGCCGAGATGAAAGAAAAGAAAGCCCGCGTCGAAGATGCGATGCACGCCTGCCGCGCTGCGGTTGAAGAAGGTATTCTGCCGGGTGGTGGCGTAGCTCCGATTCGTGCGTTGGCTGTGCTGGATGCGGTCGCGAAAAGGTTGAAGGGCGATGAGAAGACGGGCGTTGATATTGTTCGTCGGGCAATGTCGGCACCGCTGAAGCAAATTGCCGCGAACGCCGGTCTGGACGGATCGATCGTAGTCCAGAAGGTCGCCGAGTCGAAGGACACGAACTTCGGTTACAACGCTTTGACGGCAGAGTATGGCGACATGATCAAGATGGGCGTACTCGTCCCAGCCAAGGTCGAGCGTATCGCGATTCAGAATGCGTCGTCGATTGCGTCGCTGCTCTTAACGACTGATGCCGCGATCTGCGAGATCAAGGAAGACAAGAAGGGTGGCGCTCCTGGTGGCATGCCGGGCGGCGGAATGCCCGGAGGCATGGGCGGCATGGGTGGAATGCCAGGCATGGGTGGCATGGGCGGCATGATGTAAGTCGCCAACCACGCGACGGGTGTTGGTGAATATTGGCACCAGGTTGTACCCAGCCTGTTCTACATAAATGGCGGCGATGCTCAAGCAATTGGGCGTCGCCGCTTCTCATTGTTATTGGGGCCGTTATTAGCGATTCGGTGGCTTGAGATGTCTGTGAAGATCGCGTACACTGCCCGGCTCGATTGAATTTTTGAACGCCTTTGGAGTTATAGTTCGATGAAAGTTACCCGCAGTATGTTTCAGCGCTACCGCATGCAGGATGCGGCTGAGACCAAATTACGCAACATTGTCGTCAAGACCAAGGAACGCAGCCGTCGCGACGCCCGCATGATGGAAACCATCAAGAGTGGCAGCCTGCCATATACACCGGTGGTGATGAGTTGGATTTCCCGCCAGCTTGATATGCCGGCATCGAAGTTGACGCAGGACGACATCGCCAAGCTGACCCGCTGAGTTGTTCGCCTTCGGGCGATTGGCCATTGTGCATCTCAAATACCGCGTGGGCGTTTCTCCCATGCGGTTTTTCTTTGCGCGGAGTTGTGTTCTCGGCGTGCGGTTGTTTTCCCGCGATTGCTCAATAGGCTAATGCCATGCCCAGGCGAAAGACTGTCGATCATACCGCGCCGCTTTGGGTCGAAGCCGGCAACCCCACCGAAGCCGTGCTCGTCTCCGTTGCACCTGTCGCCCCGATCGACAAGCTCTACACCTATACCGTCGATGACGAACTGGCGCACCTTGTCTTGCCAGGACGCCGCGTGATGGTGCCATTTGGTCGCAAGGGGCGGTTGGCTCCTGCGATCGTGGTGTCGGTGACACGCGGTCCGTGGAACTCCACGCTGAAACCCGTCGCCGAAATCCTTGAAGAAGCCGGTTCGCTTAGCGATCATCTGATCGATTTGGGCAAGTGGATTTCGGATTACTACTACTGCCCGCTAGGGCGGTCGCTCGCTGCAATGGTGCCCGAGGCGGTCCGGAAGAAGCGCGGATTCCAAACCGTTCGCCATGCACGCCTGGTTGCCGATTCTGAAACCATTGAGGGTTCGCGGCTGGGGCCGAAGCAAAAGCAACTGATTGCGAAACTTCTTGAAGGCGATGGAGCGTTTGAGGTTGGGATGCTGTTGGAACAAAGCGGTGCATCCCGTTCCACGCTGCGCGGTTTGATCGACAAAGGCTGGGTAGAAGAAACGCAGTCCAAGGTGGCGGTGTCTTACGAACCCGTCCAAGCAACAAAGGTCACGCCCTCATATTCGATGAATGACGCCCAGCAGGCGGCGCTCGATCGCATCGAAGCCGGCATCGCCGACGACGCGTTCAAATCATTCCTGCTGTTTGGCGTTAGCGGAAGCGGTAAGACCGAGGTCTACATTCGTGCGATGCAGCGGGTGGTGGAATCGGGTAAGCAGGCGATCATGCTGGTTCCCGAAATCGCTTTGACGGCGCAGTTGATGAAGCGGGTGGCTCAGCGGTTTGATCGAGTGGCGGTGATTCACAGTGGTCTAACGGGTGTGGAGCGATCACTGGCGTGGGAAGATATTCGACTGGGCCATACGCCGGTCGTCGTCGGTACGCGTAGTGCCATCTTCGCACCATGTCCGGACATCGGGTTGATCGTCGTCGATGAAGAGCAGGAACCAAGTTACAAAAATCTGCAGAGTCCGCGCTTTCATGTGCGCGATGTTGCGATCATGCGGGCGCAGAAGCTGGGTGTGCCGGTCTTGTTGGGTTCGGCGACACCTTCGCTTGAAACGTGGAACAACTGTTTGCATCGCAAAGCGTACGAACGATTGAATTTGCCGACGCGGGTCATGGATAAGTCGATGCCAGCCGTCAAGCTGGTGGACATGACGCATCGAACTGCACCGAGCAAGACGGTGACCATTTCCGAACCATTGCAAACGGCGCTCGCAGAAACGCTTGAGCGCAAACAACAATCGGTTGTGCTGATCAATCGGCGCGGGTTTGCGTCGTGGTTGTTTTGTCCGACGTGCAAGACGCGGATCGAGTGTCGGCGATGCAATGCGGGAATGATTCTGCATCGATCGCGTAAGATTCTGTTGTGCCACCATTGTCACGAACAGACGCCGATTCCGGATCGCTGTCCGCAGATGTCGTGCGGGGGCAGGTTGCTGACCGGTGGCGGGGGGGCTGAGCGGGTCGAAGACGAACTTAAGCAGATGTTCCCGACGGCACAGATCATGCGAGCCGACAGCGACACAATGAACCACGCGACGAAGTACACCGAACTCGTCACGAAAATGGAGAAGGGCGAAGTCGATATACTGCTGGGAACGCAGATGATTGCGAAAGGATTGGACTTTCCCGGGGTCGCCCTTGTCGGTGTGATCGGTGCAGATTTGGCAGGTGCTGCCGGCGACTTTCGAGCGAGCGAGCGGTTGTTTCAGTTGGTGACGCAGGTGGCGGGGCGAGCGGGCCGGGCGGAAACGGAGGGAAGGGTTTTGGTTCAGACGTTATCGCCAAGCCTTCCCGCGTTGAGGAGTTCGCTGACCCACGACTATTGTTCATTTGTTGAATCCGAATTAGCTTTCCGCAAAGAGCAGTACCTTCCACCGTTTACGCGGATGGCCCGGATCGTGATTTCCGGCAAGCGCGAGAGCGAGTTGATTGCAGACGGTACCGCGATCGTCGAGCGGATTCGCTCGGTCGTGGAAGAATTGGATGGCGGCGATTCGGGCGTTCGCGTGCTGGGTCCGCACCCTTGCGTGCTTGAGCGGTTGCGTGGTTCGTATCGGTTTGAGTTGTTGCTGGTCGCACGGACGGCGACAGAATTGAATAAGGTGCTGGGAAGCGTTCGGGCTTCGGGCGGGTTCAAATCGAAGTCGCGCTCATTGATGATTGATGTTGACCCGGTTGCGCTTTCATAACTGCAGACGCAACGCGTTTTTGGAGAAGTGGCAGACATGTCTGAAGTGAAAACGATTCGGGTGGCGCTGGCTGGCTGTGGTACGGTTGGCGGCGGTGTGGCGGAAATCATCATCAAACGTGGCGACGCGTTGGCCGCCCGTACCGGATTGCGATTTGAAATCGTCAAAGCGCTCGTTTCCGATGCGTCGAAAAAACGCGAAGTGCCGTTTGATTCGAGTTTGTTTACGGACGATCCAAACGACTTGGCCAACCTTGATGTTGACATGGTCGTTGAAGTGATGGGCGGAACCGACACCGCATGCGAGGTCGTGATAGCCGCACTAAAACGTGGCATTCCGGTGGTGACGGCCAACAAAGCGCTGCTTGCACATCATGGCGTCGAGGTCTACGAAGCAGCCCGTAAAGGGAATACCTGCATTGCCTTCGAGGCGAGTTGCGCGGGAGGGCTGCCGATCATCGGTGCGTTGTTGCGGGGATTGCAGGCAAACCGCAACACGTCGATCATGGGCATCTTCAATAGCACCTGCAATTATATTTTGACCGAAATGCTGTCCGGTGGAGCGACGTATGGCGACGCACTCAAGTCTGCGCAGCAAGCGGGATACGCAGAAGCCGACCCGACGCTCGATGTCGGTGGCGGTGATACTGCCCATAAGTTGACGATCCTGGCATCGCTGGCATTCGGATTGAATCTCGATGGCAAGAAGGTGGCGATGGAAGGGATTGAATCTGTCGAACTTTCGGATCTTCAAATAGCACAAGACCTTGGATATGCCTGCAAGTTGCTGGGGATCGGCGAACGCTTTGACGATGGTTCGGTTTCGTTGAGCGTGCATCCGACTCTGATTCCACATTCCGAAACACTTGCTGGCATGAACGGTACAAGTGGGGCGGTGGTCGTTCAGGGCGATGTCGTTGGTGAAACGTTTTATGCAGGCGCGGGTGCTGGAAGTCTACCGACGGCGAGCGCCGTAGTGGCCGACATGGTTGATGTCGCCAGCGGTGCAGCGCAGAAAACCTTCGAGCAGATTCGTGTTTACAATGATCGCACGTCGAACGCGCAATATCGAGACTCGGGCGAAAGGCAGTATGCCTATTTCGTTCGATTTTCGATCAAGAGCGACGACGATCTTGCAAGTTGTATTGAGAAGTTGCCCTGCGGCGGCAATACTTTTGTCAGGCTGGGCAGCAATGCGGCGAGTGCGGATGATCAGGCAGTCGTTGGGATTACGAATTCGATGTCGGAATCATCCTTCGAAAAATCGCTCATGGAAATACAACAGGCGTTCTCACTTACCGACACTCCGAAATTCATCCGCATCCTGAAACTGGAAACCAACTGATGAAGTATGCGATGATCTTACCGGATGGAGCGGCGGACGAACCGCTGGATCAGCTTGGCGGGCAAACAGTGCTCGAAGCCGCAAAAACCCCTAATATCGACTGGATTTCGACACATGGGCGGCAGGGGCGGATCGTGACTGTGCCCAAAGAATTCCTGCCGGGTAGCGATGTGGCTACGCTTTCGGTCGTCGGTTATGACCCGCGCACCAGCTACACCGGCCGCGCGCCACTTGAGGCCTATGCACAGGGTATCGAAGTCGGCGGTGATGACTTGGTTTTTCGCTGCAACCTGGTGACGATCGACTCAAAAGTGATGCGGGATTTTACGGCGGGTCATATTTCGCAACCCGAAGCGTCGCGACTTATCGCCGATTTGAATCGTGAGTTTGAAAACGATCCAATCGATTTTTTCGAAGGCGTGCAGTATCGCCATTTGATGGTGGTGCGCAATGCGGGCGATTTGCGATGCACCTGCACGCCGCCGCACGACATTCCCGATCAGCCGGTGGCGGGTTATCTGCCGCATGGTGATCACGGTGAACGCGTGCAGGACATCATGAAACGCGCGGCGAACATTCTGCGAGATCATGAAGTTAATACCGTGCGCTGCGAACTCGGTGACAACCCAGCCACAGACATTTGGCTTTGGGGATACGGGCGCGTCAAGAAGTTGCCTCTGTTTGCCGATCGATTTGGTGTGAAGGGTGCATCCATTGCGGCTGTCGATCTGATTCGTGGCATCACATCGCTAATCGGTTTCGATCAGATTAACGTACCGACAGCGACCGGGTATCTCGACACCGACTACATTGCAAAAGGCAATGCAGCAGTGAGTGCGCTTGATCGATATGATCTGGTGCTGGTTCACATCGAAGCACCCGATGAAGCCGGTCACCTCGGTGACTACGAAGCGAAGATCAAAGCGATCGAAGAAATCGATTTGCACATCGTTGGACCGGTGCTTGAAAAATTGAAAACATTTGACGCATGGAAAATCGTCGTTGTGCCCGATCACCCAACCCCAGTTTCCACCCGCATGCACACCCGCACACCGCCACCGCTATGTATGGCCGGAACAGGAATTGAATCTGTCATGCAAAAGCCATTCGGCGAGACGAACGCCCAGCAAAGCAAACTGCTCATCGATCCCGGATGTGAAATGATGGAATACTTCCTAAAGGTTTGAACCCAAGTTCGGGCCTGATTGCAGCGCCAACCGCAGAAAATCAAAAAAAGTATACCGCAACCTGGGTGTGAGGGGTTTGCTCGTTGGGAGGATGTAAGGTGTTGATATATCTATGGTTATGTCGCGTTTGCTCAAATCAAACGTCCGCGTTTACTGCGTTGAAAGTCGGGTTTGCTGTGCTGCCATAAAGTTCTCGGACGTTGAAGGACGATAAACAAGCGCTGGAATAAAATGGGTAACTTCGATCAGCAGTGGAGTCTTTATCGATGAGCACCATGTTGCGAAAAGAGCAACGCATGTCAACGATGCAGCGACGCCGCAAGCCTGGGAACGAGAGATGCTTGCAGTTTGCGTTTGATGCCGACGGCTCGCTTGCAGGAATTGACGGTGACGTGCCGCAGGAGATTCATCTTGAGGCCACCAACAACGACGCAGACGCTGCACCGTGGTTGGATGATTACTTCTGGATGGAACTCATGCAGCGCTGGTCGGATGCGCCCGTTTCCGTTCACTTTCAAGCCACCAAGGGCAGCCTGCTTCATGGCGTTATTATTCATCAACTCAACATGCTTCGCCGAGTTGTTCCGCATTGGCGGTTGATCGGGCATTGCTATCTCAGCGATCTTGAAGCTGAAGGCGTCATCGAACAAGCCGCAGTCACGGTCTATCACGAGATCCATGTGATCGATGGACGTCGTCCGGGCGCGGCAGATTCGCGTCACCCCATGCGGATCGAAGATGCCATCGCAACCATGCGTAAGGTGCAACGGGCGAACAAGCGCAACACACCAATCGTGGTTTGTCGCCGGCCCGAAGCGCAACCATTAGTGAGTTCTCCGCCAACTGCAATACCGCAGACGGCGAACGATTCGACTGTGTCGCGCCCGGTGCGAACGATGGCGTAGTTTTATTTCACACGCCTTCGAAAGACTGACGGCCGGGCCACAACTTGTATGATCAAGGCGACGACGCAAGTCCGACCCGAAATTAGACTACCCACCCTCTGCTCATTAAGCGCATCGCATTTCAGTAAGCCAATCCGCACGTAGACACGCTGGATATCGGACGTTTGTCGCCACGTCGTATTTGAAGACCACTATCGATTTTCGTTGCGACACCGCTTAGAATGGTCCGGCTATGGCCCTGATCGTTCAAAAATTCGGCGGTACATCGGTTGCCGATGCCGACAAGATTCATCGCGCTGCCCGGCGGGCGATTCGCGCCAAGCTTGATGGGAAGAAGGTGGTGCTTGTCGTTTCGGCGATGGGTAAGACCACCGATCATCTGATCGCGTTGGCTCGCGAAGTGACGCCGGAACCCCCACGCCGCGAGTTAGACATGCTGCTGACGACTGGCGAGCAGGTATCGATTGCGTTGATGGCGATGGCGATTCAATCGGTTGGGCATGAAGCGATCAGTTTGACCGGTGGGCAGTTGGGACTCGTCACTGACAGTCGGCATTCGCAGGCCCGGATTCAGAACATTTCCAAAGAGCGGTTGTTCAAGGAGCTTGACGACGGCCGCATTGTTATCGTTGCAGGGTTTCAGGGTGTCGATGAAACCGGCGAGATCACGACGATGGGGCGTGGTGCGTCGGATACGACGGCGGCTGCTCTGGCGGCGGTTCTTGGTGCGGAGATTTGTGAGATCTACACCGATGTTGACGGGATTTATACGTCCGACCCGCGCGTCGTACCGGAAGCCCGCAAGCTCGACGCGATCAGCTACGACGAAATGCTCGAGATGGCCGGCGCTGGGGCTGGCGTGATGCACTCAAGGGCGATCGAATTCGCTAAGAAATACAACGTTCCCATTCATGTACGCAGTTCGCTGACCGATCAACCGGGGACCATGATCATGGAAAAGACGCCTGGAATGGAAGATGTGGCTGTCCGCGGCGCATCGCTGAAAGTTGACCTCGCCACCATCGTGATGACCCGCGTGCCGAATGAACCGGGCATCGCAGCCGAGATTTTTGCCGAAGTGGGCAAGCATCACATCGTGGTGGACGACATCATTCAAAACTTCTACGACGATCGCAAACTCGCCAACGTCGGCTTCAGCACGAATCAGGATCAGGCCCGCGAAGGCGTCGAAGTCTGTCGAAGGATGGCTGAGGCGCGCGGGTTTGGCCCCGTCGAACTCGATGAAAACGTGTCCAAGGTCAGCGTCGTCGGAGTGGGCATGCGCTCGCACGCAGCCGTCGCCGCAAGAATGTTCGAAGCACTCCGCGATGCCAAGGTCAACATCGACACCATCTCAACCAGCGAGATCGTCATCAGTTGCATCGTCCCGCAAGAACACGGTCCAAGAGCGCTGCAGGCAGTGCATAAAGCATTCGAACTCGACAAAGCCCACCCGAGCACATAGTTGAGTAGCCACCAATGTAGGTCGGGTCATCGACCCGACAGGTCGTTGCATGATGTGTCGGGTCGATGACCCGACCTACTTGATCATGAGCCTTCTACGAACGCAAACCTTCTCCGAAACGATTCGATTCGCTCCCTTTTGGAAGCGTCGGCCTTTTATTGCGCTTGGCTTGCTGGTGGTTGGTGTTGGGGCGTTCTCGCAGCTTAGGGTCACGGGTCCGACGGACGATTTTGATACCTATCATAATCGGGTGTTCACGGTGGTTGAGGTAGCGGACGGGGATACGTTTGATATTGATTATCCTGATGGGGCGCATCCTGATACGCGGATTCGATTGTGGGGGGTGGATACGCCAGAGGTGGCTGGCAGTCGTGATGGGGCGATGCATTTTGGGACGGAGGCATCTGCGTTTGCGAAGGACGTTTTGCTTGGGGCTAAGGTGCGGGTGATTCTCTCTCCTAAACGCACGCGGGATAAGTATGATCGGTTGCTGGCCTACGTCGAATTCGCTGAGGATGATGAGTCGGGGCGCGAAGGCGAATCGTTTAACGAGCGGTTGATTCACGAAGGGTTGGCGTACGCTGATTGGCGGTTCGATCATCCGATGAAATCGGTATACAAGAAAGCTGAACGCGAAGCACGTCGCGATCGGACGGGTTTATGGGCAAGGGTCTCGATCGAAGATATGCCGGCGTGGCGTAGCCGCATGGAGCGCGAGTTGAAGTATCGAGCGCCGTGAATGTGCGCGTAGGGTGGGCCGTTCCAACTGCCGTACAGATGAATATACGAACTGGTGGGCACGGCCCACCCTACACGGGCTTCGTCATGACTAATTGCCGATCAACTCCTTGACCATTGCATCTGCGCCGTACACGTTTTTAAGGGATTCGATGATGGCTCGGCTATCGACGTGGACGCCTCGGGCTTGTTCTTGCGTGAACTGAATGTCCCAGATCAGCGCTTGAATATTGCCGTCGAAAATGATGCCGACAATTTCGCCGTTGCGGTTGATCGTGGGTGAACCGCTGTTGCCACCGATGATGTCGCAGGTTGACACATAATTGAATGGAACGGTGGCATTGAGTTTCTTTTCGGCTTTTAACCAACTTTCGGGAAGCGTGAATGGGTCGGCGTTCTTGTGTTCGCGTGCGAGTTCAAAACCACCGCCGATCGTTGTGGTGTGCGGGACCGTCTTGTTCTGTTCTTCGTACGATTTGACGGTTCCAAACGAGAATCTCAGCGTGCCGGTGGCATCGGGGTAGACCGATTCGCCATACTTGGCGTACATGGCTTTGGCGATGCGGGTGTAGGCGTCGGCTTCTACACTTTCCCATTCGTCTTCGATTTGTTTGCGTAGGGGGCGGGCATAGCCTTCGAGTAGTTTGGCGAAGAGAATCATCGAATCCTTGCTGTTGGCGACGGCATCTTTGCCGCCTTCGAGCAAACGCTCGCGTTCAGATTGGTCGGTAAGTTTGGTACCGCGCAATATTGTCGCAGCCCGTTCGGCGGGTCGTTGACCGTTGAGCGCAGCGCGAACGATGGCGTGATCTCCCCCGAGCATCCGGGCCATTCTCGTGAGGGCGTCGGTAAGGACCATTTGCTCAAGGTCAGGATAGATCGGGCCAGTCGCGATGATGCTGCGTTTGATGCTTTCCAGATTAGCGTCGCGATATTCGCTGAGTCGCTCGGCATCGGGTTTGTCGAGTTCTTCGGCCATCCTGATGAGAAGTTTGGCCACCCGGAATTGCGTGGGCATGCGCATCCGGCGGTTTTCGGCGAGGTAGTATGCAGGGAAGACCTCTTCCGTTTTGCGAATCGCGTCATGGATGTCTTTCCACGGGTCACCCCACTCGGATTTGCGAGTTGGGTCTTCGTTGACGAACGCTTTGAGTTCGTTCTCGATGGCAAGCTTTTGCTTCATGGTGTTGGCATCGAGCAAACCCTCCAGAATTCCCTTAAACGCTTTGCGCCCATTTTGCACACCGTGGAGCATGTCGGTTGCAATTCGGCGATGCTCTTCGCTTTCATCCTGGAACTGAAAGAGTTCGACTTCGAGTTGGTTGTACGCGGCGAGGATCATGGGCAACTCAACGTCGCGCAGCAGACCCAGGTGGGCTGCGGTGTTGATGCGCTGCGTGCGGTACGGATGACCCACGACAAACACAAGGTCGTTTTCAGATACGCCGCCGTCGCACCACTTCAAGTACGAATCGGTCTTGGCTGGCTTGTCGTCTTCGTACGCACGGAAGAAAGCAACGTCGAGGTTGAAGCGCGGATATCCAAAGTTTGAAATGTCGCCGCCAAAGAATGCTATCCCCTGTTCAGGCGCGAACACGAAGCGCACGTCGGTATAGATTTTGTAAAGGTAAAGGTGATACTGACGACCGCCATAGAGCGTGACGATTTCCGGATGCAAATCCGTTTCGTCTTTGGCGGATTTTTCAATTTCCGATTTAGCAGCATCGCGGGCGGCAGCCGACTCTGCCGTTGACATGCCGGGTTTGGATGCGCCGTGGATCTTCTCGGTCACGTCGCGAATCTCAACCAGCGAAAACAATTCCATCCCCTCGCACTTGAGTTCGGCGTCGCGCGTTGCTGCGTAATAGCCGTCTTTGAGATAGTCATGCTCGGAATCGCTGAGCTTGGCGATCGCGGATGAGCCGACATGGTGGTTGGTCATGATCAAGCCATCGGGCGAAACAAACGACGCGCTTCCGCCGCGACCAAATCGCAGGCACGATTTGCGGATGTGGTCCACCCACGCCTGGTCGGCATCAAATCCATATGTTTTTTTGAGGTGTTCTTCGGGTAGGCGATTGGGCAACCACATGCCTTCGTCGCCAACGGTGATGGCCGCAGATGTTGAAATCATGATTGCACTCAGCATTAAGAGACAGCGGATTCGCATGGCTTGTCCTCGTGTTTTGTAATTAAGCAGTTTCGGTCACTATGGCGTTGGGGGCTAGGTTGTTTTGAACACCGCGATAGGTTAGCAACAGACAATGCTTGTGTCATCCTGAGGCGACAATGGCGAAAACGATGGGGCAGTGGTATGCTCCCGTCTGGCCAGCGGGTTCATCAACACTGCAGGCTATAATCACGGGAGTTGACGGAATGAAAGACAAACCAAAAATCATAGCGTTTGCGGGCAGCACGCGCACAGGTTCTTACAATAAGAAGCTCGTCAAAATTGCTGCGCGTGGGGCAGAGGTGTCTGGCGCTCACGTTGATTTTGTGGACCTGCGCGATTTGAATCTGCCGATTTTCGACGAAGACCTTGAGGCGAAGAACGGTCCGCCGGATGGAGCGACGCGCTTTAAGGAATTGTTGAAGGCCTGCGATGGCATGTTGATCTCGTCGCCGGAGTACAACAGTTCGTTGTCAGCCGCCCTTAAGAATGCGATTGATTGGGCGTCCAGGCCGGCTGAGGGCGAGAAACCATTGGAAGCGTTCGCGGGGAAGGTGGCGGTCATCATGAGCGCATCGCCGGGTGGTCTTGGTGGATTGCGCGGATTGGTTCATTTGCGGGCGATCCTCGGCAACATTCAGGTGACGGTCTTGCCGAATCAGCACGCCGTTGCCAGTGCGCATGAAGTGATCGGGGACGACGGGAATATCAAAGATGAGTCGCTTTGCAATAAGATCGAGGGGATGGGGGCTCGTCTCTGGGAAGTGTGTCGCAAGTTGGGCTAGCGCTGAGATGTCGCTTTGAGAAGCATGTTGGCCCCTGGGTGATAACGACTAGAGTTGAAAGAAGGGTGCGATGAAAATTCTGATTGGGGTCTTAGCTGTGCTGCTTGGTGCGGCGGTTTATATGACGATGACTGGAACGTCCAGCACACCCGAAGCCGCGCCCCAGCAGACCGAATCAAATGTTCCGTTATGGCAACAACCAATACCGGAAGGCACAAAACTCGTTGAGAGCGGGTTGGCAAAGATCAACGTCAAACCCGTTAGACGCAACGAAGGTGACAGGTGCGTCATGGATTTTCATGTGACCGAAGAACACGGTTACATGGTTGACGGTATCACGGTGAAATTCTGGTACAAGTTCAAGGATGCGGAGAGCGGCGATGTGATCGAAGATCCTCACACGATCAATTACTACATCAAAGGGCGCCTCGGGTTTAATGAAACCTTGGTCGAATCCACGCCATTGCTGGACCTGGAATTCAATCATCTTAATTTCGATGAAGTGCGGGCCAGCACAGGAGATAACTGGGGGACGAGCGTGGTCAAATATGCGCGGGCGATGGAACCCGATCGCGATTAGGAGAGGCAAAAAAAGACCCGCACATGTGTTTGACATGTACGGGTCATTGATTGCGAATTCTGCGTTTGGTTTCCAAGGGCGTGGTGATGCAATGTGACCGGATCCGGAAATCTATTCGCCATCCTTCTTTGAATCACTTTCCTTCTTTATTTCATTCTTAATCAACGACACTTTTTTGATCACGACTGCGACTTTGGGCGTGACGGCACCTGGAGCAGGGTATTTGTCGTGGCGGATACATTCCGTCAAGCGAATTTTATCAACGATTTCCTGCCCATCGACAACCATTCCAAAGGCGGCATAACCGGGGTTTCCTTCTCGGTAGTCGAGTCGTTCGTTGTCAACAACATTGACAAAGAACTGACTGGTGGCCGAATTGGGATCTCCCGTACGAGCCATCGCGATCGAGTACTTGACATTCTTGAGCCCGTTGGACGATTCGAGTTTGATCGGCGGTTTCAATCCCTCGGTCTTCTTGTCCATTTCTTCATCGAATCCGCCGCCCTGGATCATGAAGGTGGGGATGACGCGATGAAAAACCGTGCCATCGTAATATCCGTCTTCGACGTAACTGATGAAGTTCTTCACCGTGATCGGTGCCTTCTCCGCATTCAATTCGATGACAAAGTCGCCCAGTGTGGTGCTCATCTTGACGCGGGGATTCGTGGCGGCGTCTTCAGCTTGCACCGTCATGGGCAGCGCCGAGATCGCCAGCAATACCAAGATTGATTTTAGTTTCGTCATTTGTTTCATTATCAAGAACTCCTTTTGTTCATTGTCGTTTGCATGAGGATTCATCGACAATATTTGAATTCGACATCTGCGATTGTCGTCCAAGTGGCGGTTCGTCGCCGAGTTTGAATCATACTAACCGAGCCAATGTGCTGCAATTTGTGCCCCTTATTAGAATTGACTCACCACCCGACAACAAGGATAGTATCGCCGTCAGGAATTGAAACTTGGCTGTACCCCGACGGAATACGAATTTGGCGCTGAACAAACCCATTTCATTGCTCAAGAACCGCAATTTCATCCTGCTTTGGTGCGCGTATTTTGTCAGCGCGATGGGCGATCATCTGTCGGAAATGGAAATCCTGCGGACGCAGAATGCCCTGGGCGATGACGTCGATATCATCCCGCTTCAGGCGCGAATGATGTTTGTGTTCTTCGTCCCCTTCGTTCTTTTTGGGCCGCTGATGGGTTGGCTTGCAGACCGATTTCCGCGACGCGGGCTAATGATTCTTGCAGACATTTCGCGGATCGGGTTGATGCTGCTCTTCGCGACGTTGATCGCAGCGCTCTCGCCGTATTCGCCGAATTGGGCGCCATATCTTCCGCTGATGTTCGTGGGTGTTTTTGCTGCGATGTTTTCGCCCGCGCGGTCGGCGATGCTGCCCACGTTGATCGATCAGGATCAACTCGTCGAGGCGAACGCATTGATTCGTGGCGTGGGCGTACTGGCTACGATCGTCTCTGCAATACTCGGGGGTTGGTTGGCCGACAACATGCCGGGAGTTGCGTTCAAAGCTGACGCAGCCACCTTCGCGGGCAGCGCCATATTGGTGTTCTTCATCATTGCACCCAAATCCGCACGAACGCATGTTTTGAGCGAGGAGCGATTCATCCCGCAGATCGTCGGTGGGGTGCGCTACATCCTCTGCCATCGTCGCGTGATGCAGTTGATCATCTTCGGAACGGTGTACTGGTTCAGTGCGGCTGGCCTTAACAGCATCGTGCCTGCAATCGTGAAGCATGCGTTTGGTTTGAAGTCGTATCAAGACGTTTCGACGTTTCGCGTGTACTTGGTCGTCGGGATGGTGCTGGGCTCTGGTGCATTGTTCTTTTTGAAAGACGCCCTTCGCAGCGAGGTGGCGATTACCTGGTCGCTCATCGGTGCGGGGTTGGCTGGCATGTTCATGGCCGCCAGCACGATTCCGTGGTGGAACGACACGTTCGCTTATGTGATGGGGGCCGGCGGAATTCTGGTGGCTGGTTTCTTCGGATCTGGATTGATCACGAGCTACAACGCACTGCTTCAGCGCATCGTTCCAGACCGATATCGTGGGCGCGTGTATGGCGTGCTGGATTTATGCACGATGTCGGGGCTGCTCCTGGCGTGTGGTGTGCTGGGGATTCCGCATTGGGAAAGAATCGATCGCTGGTGCGGATGGATCGCGCTGGGAATCGGTTTGCTGATGCTGGCGATCGGTCTGGCGTCGCTTATCATTCGTCATATCAACCAAGCCGACCCGATTAGCTTATCGATCACGCGCGGGTTCAACGAATTCTTCTGCCGGTATTGGTACAAACTCAAGCGTATTGGTCCGTGTACGGTTCCGCGAACAGGGCCGGTCATCATCACTGCCAACCATTCTGCAACGCCCGATCCCTTAATGATCTACGCCGAGTGCCATCATCGGCGGATAAGTTTTCTCGTCGCCAAGGAATACACCGGTATCCCCGTCGCCCAATGGTTCATCGGTTCGATAGATTGCATCCCGGTGAAGCGCGACGCCAACGATGCAAACTCGGCACGCGAGGCACTGCGCCGATTGAAAAATGGCGACGCACTGGGCATTTTCATAGAAGGCCGAATCCCCGATCCCGGAGAAGTCGCCGAACCCAAAAACGGCGTAGCGATGCTGGCCCTTCGATCAGGAGCGACGGTCATACCAGTAGGCATCAGCGGCACAGTTTTCCGCGACGGAATAGCCGCCGGCTTCTTCGCCCCGCACCGAGCCACCATCCGCTTCGGCGAACCGGTAGACCTGTCAGAATTTCCAAGCAAACCCACGTCAGAAGAACTAGAAGCCGCCACCAAAAAAATCCACGGCGCGATCTTGGAATTAACTGATTCCGGCTCGAAATCGCCCTCCTGTTGAGTCTTGCACTGAACCGGTTGTCTCAAGTAGCGTACCTATAGAAGCAAGCCCGCCTCGTTGCGGATCGTTTTGAGAACTTCTTCGTTCGAGTGCTGGAACCAAAATTTTGAAATGCTCTTCTGAGTCATTGCGTTTACGATCGTACATGGTATGGGCTGCGGTCATTGTGTTTCCGATGCAGGCGGCTTGTCAGGTGGATGGTGGGGCGTTTTCGTCGGTTGGGTCGGATGTGGTGGCCCGTTACTTTCATGCTGGTGGGCGGATGCTGCATGGACCGGTGATGGTTTCCGGTGGGCTTAACCTTTCCATCTTCCCGCCGACGTTGATCTCGCGCGATGACATTTCTTTTTACGATCCCGATACGCAAATTTTCACCTCGCAGTTTGTTCCGCTCGATGGCAGCGGGCCTACCTTTCCGACACTTCACGACGCGCGCAGCAGCCACACCCAAACAACCCTGCACGATGGGCGGGTGTTGATCACCGGCGGGCATGAGAACGCGATGGGGACGAGCCCCGGTGTCGCGTTTGCCGGCGTTGAATTGTTCGATCCGTGGACCGGCACCGTGTCACTCGGACCGAGCATGGCTGCCTCCCGCGCGATGCACACTGCGACGCTGCTGTCCGATGGGCGAGTCGTGGTGGCTGGCGGTTCTTCGTGGCAAGTTTTTGATCCGCTCGATGATACCTGGTCGAACAATTTCCCGCTGAATGCAACGCGAACGGCGCATGCGGGTGTCTTGCTTGAAGACTATGCAGGCAATGTCGGTGACGATCGCGTGCTGCTGATTGGCGGGAATGGTTCTGCGCCAGCGAGTTTGGAATTGCTGGACCCGTCGCTTGAAATCGCCACGCTGATGACGGCGACACTCGCGGTTGGCGTGGACGATTTGGCCGCAGTCGGGCTGGCTGACGGTCGCGTGTTTATCGTGGGCGGGCAGAATTCTTCAACCGGAAACACGGTGGCGAATACGTATCTGTATGACCCGGTGGCGGACAGCATCGCCGCAGGCGCGGATGTGCCGAATCGATCGGGCGGGATCGCCGACCATCAGATCGTTCGCTTTGCCGACCGGGTGGCGATCTTTGGCGGTGAAGAGCAGCAGGGCGGGACGGATACGGTGTTGAACTACGCGGCGATTTTCGACGTGCCATCGGAGCAGTGGTTGGCTGACGGGATGATGATCAACCTGCACGATGATTTTGTAACGGTGCCGCTGGGCGTGTGCGAGTTGTTGATCGTCGGTGGGGGGATACCGTTTCTGGGGCAGGAATTTCCGTCGGCAAGCAGCGAGGTTTTCACGTTGAGCGATGCGGGCCAGTGTCGTTTGGGCGACCTCGACAATGACGGAGACGTCGATGGCAATGATTACGATCGGTTCGCGCCATGCGTCGGCGGCCCTGCATCAAGCACGCAACCCACCGAGTGCATCCACCTCGATGCGGTGACATCGGACTTCGACATGGACAGCGACGTTGACCTGATCGACTTTGCAACCTTCGCGGAATCGTATGGCAATCCGTAGGGTGCGTTTCGGACGCACGTTTTAGGCTCAATTGGTCAGTACCAGGTACGGCAAGCCACACCCTACGGTGCATTCATGGCCTTGAAACCAGCATTTCATTCGAGTGTAGAAAGATTTGTATGGACAGTTGGAACCGGTCCATCATTGAATGCGTCTAATCGAGAGTGCATCACGGACCGTTACCACCCACATTCGGGGCCGAGCCATGAGACAACCAATCAGTGTACTTGACAACGTGCGAATCGCGTCGCCGTGTCATGAGTCGTGGGCAGAAATGTCGGGCGACGAGCGCGTGCGACATTGCGAGCGGTGTGATTTGAACGTTTTCAATTTGTCGGAAATGAATCGCTCCGATGCCGAAGACCTCATTCGCAAGAGTGAGGGCCGCATGTGCATTCGATACCACGCACGCGCCGATGGCACCATGATTACGAGCGATTGCCCGGTGGGGCGTGGGCTTGTCCGCCGACGGTTAAGGCGAATTGCAGCGTGTGTTGTTGGCGCGTTCGGTGCTTTGATCGGAACTGGTTTTGCAATGTCCGGTGGGGTTGGCCTTCGACGTGGTGCGCAGATGCGAAGTGTCAAAGCCTTTGCTGCGATCTGTGACCGGATTTCGCCAAGACAAACACTTACTGTTATGGGGGATATGATTTGGGTACCGCCCAACACACCAAGCCTGCCAACTAGCAATTGCAGCGGGCCGAGTAACAACCAAGGCGAATCAGGGCGTGCAATTCTTGGAAAGCTCAGCGCTCCGGATGAGAAATGATGAATGTCGTTCGACTCTTGTTTGGATTCTGCGTCACGTTTTGGGCGATTATTGCGTTTGAGTTTTTGGGGCGAGATGAATGGGCAATCTTCTCATCGCCAGGAATCGGCAGGATGGTTGTTGAACTTCTGATTGCGCCGATCCTTGTCATTGCAGGGCTGGTGGGAATGGTGCATCAGATTCGCCCGCTGCGAATGTTTCAGCCCAAGGCCACCGGCACATTTGGGCCGATGCGGTTTGGGTTTTTGTTGGGGTTGGTCGTGGCTGTGTTGATACCGTTTGCATTGGTCGGGTTGATTCGTTGGGTTGACGAAGCGTTTATTCCCGCACTGGTTACGGCCGTCGTATCGATACCGGCATTTACATTGGTTGCCCGTCGGTGCATGCCAGGTTACTGCGCACGTTGCGGGTACGACATCCGTTGTTCGCTGGAGGCGAATCGATGTCCCGAATGCGGCGCGGTTCCGATGGGAAGTTATTAGCAGGTGCGGCAAGCCGCATTCTACATGTTTCGCAGCCTATGGAGAATCGTCTGTGACTTTGGAAGAACGTATCGTCCGCTTGGAGCGGAAATTGCGTAATTGGAAGATTGCTGCATTTTCGATAGGTGCATTGGTTATTACTTCGCTCCTGCTCGGATTGGATGAATCGAATGTGAAAGATAAGGCGGCTGGAGATTCACCGGTTGAGATTGTTCGCACGAAAGCGCTTGAAGTCGTCAATGACTCTAACGTTGTGATCTGCAGAATCGATTCGGATATCGCTGGAACCGTGCGCTGCGCGTATTCTTATGCCAACGGCAAGCCGCTTCTATCAATAGGGCAAGGCGATTTCGGCCAAGCCGGGCTTACCGTGTTTTCAAATTTAGGGAAACCCAGCGCTGAACTTCGCGAGGGTGATGTCAATGGCGGAATGCTCAAACTGTTTTCAAGCACGATGCAGCCGACGATCATCGCCAGCGCAGAAAGAAGCGGTGACGGAATCATTCTCGTCCGCGCTTCAAATGGTAAAGATGTCAATGAGATCCGGCCCAAAGATTAATTGGGCGCAGCCTTCCTACGCCCATTGAATCAGGCTTAGGTTGTATTGATCCGATACGTCTGGCATTTTTGGTAGAATTCTTACGGCGTAGCCGTGTTCGCCGCTTCGGTGGCAGGGGAGTTTGCCGGTGAAGTGGCTGATGCCGTCGCCGTTTTGCGATTCCAATGCCATGGGTACGACATCGCCATCTTCGATGGTGCCGTTGGATGGTTTGGGACCATGATACAGTTGGACGGACACGTCGTCGGGGTTTACGTCGCCCAATCTTACAGCGGCTTTCACCGTCATGTTGGTTCCGACCTTTACCTCGTTGGGTTCCACCGCATCGAACGATTCGATTGAAACACTCTTCCATTGGTCGGCGATGCGGTGATTCCACTCGGCGAGGCTTTTGGCCGCGTTGTAACTGTCCTCGATCAAATGCAGACCGTTCTTCATCGCCGGCATATAAAGGCGAGTGACGTACTCTCGCACCATGCGTGCCGCGCTGAACTGTGCGGTGCAGCTTCGCATCGACTCTTTCATGCGGGCGATCCACTTGCGCGGCAATCCATCTGCAGAGCGGTCGTAGAATTCCGGAATGATTTCGCGTTCGAGCGTTTCGTAGATCGATTCGCTTTCGACCTGATCCTGGTATTCAGCGCTGTCGTAGATGCGATCGTCGCCAATGGTCCAGCCATTATCTCCTTTGTATGCTTCAGCCCACCAACCATCTAGCACCGAGAAATTGATCCCGCCATTGGGTGCGACTTTCATGCCGCTCGTGCCGCTGGCTTCGAGTGGTTTGGTTGGCGTGTTGAGCCACACGTCTACGCCCTGAACGAGGAAGCGGGCGATGCCCATGTTGTAGTTTTCGATGAAGACGAACCGCGTTTGCAGGTTCGAGTTGCGGGCGAACTGCACGAGCCGCTTGATGAGTTCCTTGCCGAGGTTGTCGCGTGGGTGGGCTTTGCCTGCGAATACAAACTGCACCGGTCGATCTGTGCTGGAGATAATATTGAGCAGGCGCTTTTCATCGGTCAGCAGTAGCGTCGCTCGTTTGTAGGGTGCGAATCGTCGAGCGAATCCGATGGTCAGCGCTTCGGGGTTGAGCATCTCGTCGGTTTCGGCGATGCGGGCTGGCGACGCACCGCGGTTGATGGCCTGCTTGCGCAAATGCGCGCGAGCGGCGACGACCAGTTGCTCTCGACGTCGTTCATGGGCAAGCCAGAGTTCGGCATCGGGGATGTCATCGACGAGGTTCCAGATGTCGCCGTCGTCGGGTTTCTCAGTCCATTCCGGTCCGAGATAGCGTTCAAACAAGCGTTCGAGGTCTGGCGACAACCATGAGCGCACGTGCACACCGTTGGTGACCGATGTAATCGGCACTTCGGCGACGGGTACGTCGGGCCAGTTCTCCTGCCACATCTCGCGAGCGACGCGGCCATGCACTTTGCTGACGCCGTTGCTATAGCGGGAAAGATGTAGGGCGAGGGTGGCCATCGAGAATGGTTTCTTGGCGTCGGGTAGCGCTTTGGTTTGCCCGAGTGCAATCAATTCATCCATGCTGGCGCCGATGCGCTTCATGTAGGGTTGCAGATAATGGGTGACCAGTTCATGGGGGAACGTATCGATGCCGGCAGGTACCGGTGTGTGAGTGGTGAAAATGGTAGAACCCGCGACGGCTTCTCTCGCCTGGGCGAAGGACAAGCCAGCGTTTTCGACGAGATCGCCAATGCGCTCCAAAGCGAGAAACGCCGAATGCCCTTCATTCATGTGAAAGACGCTGGGTTCCAGACCGAGGGCCCGCAGCGCGCGAACACCGCCGAAACCCAGGGCGACTTCCTGGCGAATGCGCATTTCCTGATCGCCACCGTAAAGCCGCGTCGTGATGTTGCGATCGTCGGGATGGTTTTCCGGGACCGACGAATCGAGCATATACAATTGCGCCCGTCCGACGTTGACCTGATAAACCTGCGCGGTCACGTCTCTTTCGCCGACGGGGAATGTCACGCGGACCGGTTTGTCATTCTTGTCGCGGGCCAACTCGATCGGCAGGTGATGCAATTCAAGTTCAGGGTAGTCTTCAAACTGCCAGCCGTCATTGGATAGAAACTGCTGGAAATATCCCTGGTGATAAAGCAAACCGACGCCATAAAGCGGTATGCCAAGATCGCTCGCTGATTTCATGTGGTCGCCAGCGAGACAACCTAATCCGCCCGAATACACCGGCAGCGATTCGTGCAAACCGAATTCCATTGAGAAGTATGCAAGGCAGCGCGATGCATGTTCTGGATATTGTTTTGAAAACCAGGTCTTTGCCGACATGTAGTCTTTGAATGATTCCTCGACGCGTTCCAGTTGAGCAAGGTACGCGCTGTCTTTGGCGAACTGTTCGAGGCGCTGTTGCGGAATGATCGACAACAACTTGGTCGGATTGTGCTGCACGTCGGACCAAAGCTGGCGATCCAGTCGCTCGAACAATTGGGCGGCGTCGTAGTTCCACGTCCACCAGAGGTTGTACGCAAGTTTTTGCAAACCGGCGAGCGGTTCTGGAATCGCCGGGACCACCTTGAATTTTTTAATGCTATACATCAGTTTTATGTTCCTTCATTTTTGTTGATACAGCGTCTAACACTTCAATCGACGCTTTCCATGGATTGCATATCGCCGTTCTTGATCATCGCCATTCTTGATCTTGGGCATCACCCCGTTATCGGCGACGATTCTGGATTCGCACGTTACCGTGATTATCGGGCGTAACGGTGCCAAGGGCGATTGCGTTTTTGCTTTTTAATTGGCGAACCCTTTCGTCGGTCCGACATTTTTGGGGAATGTGCCCGCCCTTTTGGCCCGCACGTGCTCGCACATTCAGCATTAATTGCATCCATCCGGCTTGGATTGGTCAAGCGTGATTCGATGGTTGCGGGAAGGTCCCGGCGTTAGATGCCGAATGGGCTCCGCGTGAATGGCGGTCTACGCCCCAAACTGTGCGATTCGAGCCGGTCCCGCCGGAGCGGGTCTCGGTTGCTTTCAGTCGGTTCACCGGTATCATGGCGAGGCTTATTCAGCACGGAAACGGGTATTCACACGTCGCTCTCAAGGAGTTCATGCGGCCATGATGAAGTTCTTTCGTAAGTACAATCGTCATCTTCTGGCGGTCTTTATGGCCGGTTTGCTTGTGATTTGGCTCGGTCAGGCGGCGTTGGAAGACATGCTTCAGCAGGACCAGTCTGGCGGGGTTCGGGGGACGTCAAAGTACGGGGAGATCACAGGCACGGACACGAAGATCGTGGAGAGTCAGTCCGGCCTGCTCACGAACTTGAGTTTGGCATTCAGGCAAAAGGGTCAAGCCCCGCTGCCGCTGTCCTGGTCGAGTCGGTTCCTAGTTGGGTCGGTGCGGCCGGGCGAACAACTTGATGAGATCGACTGGGTCTTGCTCAAACGTGAAGCGGCGTCCTTGGGGGTCAAGGTGTCGCCCTCGATGGCGAAACGAATTCTGTTGGGCCATCTTGGTACGAACGAGAAGACGTTGAAATTGGTCGCTGCCAAGAGTGATGTGGTTGTTGATCGCTTTTACGAAGCCTACGCCGATGTGCTCGCGGTCGAGCAGTTGATGACCTTGTTTTATCGGGCGGCGATGCCGTCGGAAATGACGCTTCGGCGGACGGCTCGAAATGCCCTTGAGCGAGCGACGGTTGAATTGGTCAAGTTGCCTGCGAATTCGTTTGTCGATTCTGGACAGTCGTTTTCTGAAGAAGAGCTTACCGAGCAGTTCAATGAATTTCGCGACAAACACGCAGTTGCTGGTGGGGTCGAGTTTGGCTATTACGTCGAGCCCTCGATCGATCTGCAATATATTCGGATTGACCCATCCAAAGTGATGGAAGGTGTCGTGAGCAACGCCGATAGTATCGAGCGTCAGGCGTTTCGGTATTGGCAGCAGAATAAAGAAACCGATCCGCGATTTCGGATTTCAAATGAACGTCTGGCGGAAGTCATCAAAGAGCAGCAAGCCGCCACATCAAACGGTGTTACGCCACCTAAATTGAGTTTCTATATCGAAGATTTTGCCAAGGCCCGCGATGCAGCTGTCGAGGCTGTCAAATCACAGAAAGCCGAAAACGAAGCCAATCGAATCGCCACTGAACTTGCCCGTAGATTGGCCGACCCGTGGTTTGACATCCGCGTTGAAAAAACCGAATACAAGCCCGCGCCGGACGAAGTCAAAAGCATTGGCTATTACGATGAGGTCATTGAATCTGTGTCGGTTGCGAAGCGCCATGCCGGTGCGATCGAAGTCGCGTTGATCAAGGACATCGACCAAAAATCGCTTTCCGAAACCGATGGCGTCGGGACGGCCAGCCTTGAGCAGATTGACGGAAGCCTGATTCCAATCGACGCGCTGGCGTTCAACGTTGAGGGACTAGAAACGATCCCTGATGATGAAAACAGCGCTGATCGTTCGCTCTTCCTTTCCAAGTGGCAAACCCAAGTCAAACCACTCGTCGCCGATGACGGATCGATTTACCTCTTCCGCGTTACAGAAGTGCGAAAAGGTCGCGAACCGAAAAACCTCGACGAAGTCCGTGACCAGGTGATCGCCGACCTTCAGTTGAAAGCTGGTATGGAGCGTGCGAAGGAAGCGGCAGAATCGATTGCCGCAAAAGATACTGGCGGTCCGCTAAAAGACCTTTGGGGAGGCGAGACGGATTTGCAAGACCAAATCACTCCCGACCAGGGTGGATTCGCTGAGCCCCCAGCATTTACGAGAAAACGTCAGATGCGCGAGGAGCAATTTGCGGATGTCGATGGCGTCGGTCGGGTGTCGCGTGAGTTTCTCGATAAGGCCTTTGAGCTCGCTGCCGATCCGGACAATTCCAGGGCGGTGGCGGTTGAACTTCCGGCAGAGGCTGCGTGGGTGGTTGTCAAAGGCAAGTCATTCATACCCGTGTATGAAGAAACGTTTGCCTCGCAGAAGAATCAGATTCGGCGGGAAGTCGGCAGCATTGAAATGCAGAAGCTACGGCGATTTGAATGGCTCAACAAGCAGAAACTGCATGAGCGCACGGATTTCAAAAGAGCCAATCAAGCTTAGTGCAGTTTTCGTAGGGCGTGTGATACTTTGACTGCTTGGTACACTTTAGCGAGTTTGTAGAGCGCGCTTGCGCAGAAACGCGTCGATGAATCCGCTCAGGTCGCCATCGAGTATCGCATCGACGTTTCCATTCTTGTATCCGGTGCGTTCGTCTTTGACCTGGCGATAGGGTTGCAGCGTGTACGTTCGGATTCGGTATCCCCAGCCGATCTGCCCTTTTTCTCCATACATTTTGGCAAGTTCGGCGTCGCGCTTGGATTGTTCGACGTGATACAGTTTCGCGGCGAGCATCTTGCGAGCGGCTGCCCGATTCTTGTGTTGGCTACGATCGTTTTGACATTGCACGACGACGTTGCTCTTGAGATGCGTGAGCCGGATGGCTGACGATGTCTTGTTGACGTGCTGACCACCAGCACCGCTCGCCCGGTAGGTGTCTTCGCGTACGTCTTTGTCCCAGTCGATGTCGATGGCGATGTCGTCAACTTCGGGTTGAACGTCGACACTCGCGAAACTGGTTTGCCGTTTGCCCTGGGCGTTAAAGGGGCTGATGCGCTCCATCCGATGCACGCCCATTTCGCATGACATGAGCCCGTATGCGTACGGTCCTTTGACGTGCAGGTTGACGGACTGGATACCGGCTTCTTCGCCTTCCTTCATCGCCAACTGTTCGACGCTGAAACCGTTGCGCTCGAAGTAGCGCAGGTACATGCGCATCATCATCTCGGCCCAATCCTGAGCGTCGGCACCACCGGTTCCAGCTTGGATATTGAAATAGCAATTCTGAGCGTCGTGTTCGCCCGCGAGTAGGGTCAATCGCTCAACCCGATCGACTTCAGCATCAATCCCAGTGATTTCGGATTCAAGCTCGGCTGCGAGTTCGGTGTCAGATTCTTCGGCAAGCATATCAAGCATCGCCTGGCCGTCCTCGATACGCACGAGAAGGTCCTGGATTGGCTCGACAGTGCTTTTAAGTTGCTTAAGTTTCTGTACCGTTTTCTGCGCAGCGTCGGAGTCGTCCCAGAAATCTGGGGCGGCCATCTGCGTATTGAGGTTTTCGAGTTCAGTTACTTTTGATGGGAAGTCAAAGAGAGTCCCGGATGGCGATGATCCGGGATGTTAGAGATTCGAGCCGGGCGGGGGCGTCTTCGATGTTGGTACTCATGTGCAGAAACTCTTTGAAGAATCGTCGTCGCCTGGAAATGGCGTCGCAATCGATTGCGCCAACGTATTGTCAACACAATTCGACTTTGTTCAAGCGGCGAATCTGCTTATCTGGTCAAACCTTGTAATGAAGCATTTCGTCTAGCGGTTTGTCCGACGTACTTGGATGATGATGTCGTCGACAGGTGCATCATTTAACGTGCCTCGCAATCCTGTTTCGGTCGTTCCGATGTCATCGACGATATCGAGCCCTTCAACAACTCGGGCGAAAACGGTAAATGGCGGTGGGCCTGTGTCCAGCCTCGAGTTATCGACAAGGTTGATGAATATTTCGCTGGTGGCGGAGTTCTGATTCTGCCCCACAAGGGCAAATGCTGCGGTCCCTCGCACGTTGCTTTCGCCGTTGTTTGCCTCGCTCATGATCGGGTCGCGGATTCCTTCTGCACGAAACGGAACTCCGCTGTCCGGATCGAGGCCATAACCGCCCATTTGTATGACAAAGTTGTCAACAACCCTGTGCCACACAAGCCCGTCGTAAAAGCCTGCATCAACATATTGCAGGAAGTTTGCGCAGGTATTTGGGGCGGCTTCGGTGAGCAGTTCAAGCGTGATGTTCCCGTTGACACCGCCCTCATTTTCGATGACGACTCGGGGTAATGCCGACGGAATACCAACGACGACCTTCCGGCCCGTCGCGATGACTTCGCGGTCCTGATTGAGTAACTCAAATTTGAAGATGACTGAATCGTTGGTGTCAATAGTTGCCTTTGTATCTCTGGAACTCGGATTGGCGATCGTGGCCATCCCATTGGACGATGTCCAGGAGAACTGGCTGCCTTCCGGTTCATTTTCGATTGTGACCGAAAGTTCCACTGAGTCGCCTACGATTTGAATCGGAACGGATGAGACGATCGTTGCAGTGGGCGGTCCGTCAGAATCGTCCATGCCGTTGGAGTCTGCGTCGTCCATTCCATTTGATGATGCGTCATCCATTCCGTTTGAATCGACCAGGCGAATGTCATCGGGCGGTGATGTCGGTACTTTTGTTTCTGCACGGGTGACCAATGACATGACGACATCTTCATTGGGTTGCTCATTCATTGTTCCGGGGGCACCGGTTGGCAACACTTCTATTTGATCTGCAATATCCATCCCTTGAACCACTCGGGCAAACACCGTAAACGGCGGACTGCCGTCATCCAAAACGCTATTGTCGCCAAGATTGATGAAGAATTGGTTGGATCCGGAATCCGCCTCAGTTCCACGAAGTGCCATTGATATAGAAGTGCGAAGGTTGCTAAACCCGTTGAGGGCTTCACTTTCAATCTCGCCTCGTTTGCCCGGTTTTGGGCGGAGGGTGCCGTTGAATCGGTCGAAATTGCCTCCCTGAATCACGAAATCGGGAACGATGCGGTGCCAGATGATCCCGCTGAAGTATCCCGAATCGACATAGCGCAGAAAATTTGCGCAAGTGTTGGGGGCCGCTTCAATCAACAATTCCACGATAATCGTACCTTCGACTGCCCCGGTATTTTCAATGATTACTTGTGGAGTGGTATCTTCGACACCGACGACAAACACATCCTTTAGTCCGAAGCGTTCGATCCCGTTTTCTCTACCGGTGATGCTCACGCGCAGTCGAACAGTTTCAGCTGACATGATTGAGACTTGCGGGTTGGGTATGGTTGGATCATCGATTTCGGCTTCCCCGTCGATGACCGTCCATGCGTACGTTAGCTCGGTGAGTCCCGACGTATCGGCGTCGATCACTGCGTCGAGTTGCGTTGACTCGCCAATCAGTCGGAGCGAGTCCGTAGCGGTGGCTGTGATTTCCAAATCGCCGCCAACGAGAACCTGGAGGAACGATGCGTTGCTTTGGCCAGAACGGTCAGACGCAAGGACGCGAAACAGATAACGGCCATTCACCGAAATTGGACCAACCTCCAATAGAGCGCTGGTGTTGACGTCGGTCAATTCAAATGTCGATTCGCCGGGTTGGTCTTCGACGCTCCAGCGAAAATTGTACGGGCTCTTGCCACCGGTGGCTGTTGCCACCAACCTGAATCGCTCGTCGAGCGGTACGATCTGGTCGGGCCCGGCGTCGGCATCGAGTTTTTCGACTGGCTCGGAGAATGATAAATCACAGGCGGCGATGGTGACCAATGCGCCCATCAGCGCCAGGATGAATCGTGTCCGGATATGAGCAGTTGGTTTCATGATTCCTCAATGGTTGAGTCAACGAAGCGACGGGGTATAAATCATTTTATAGATTATCGTCCACCACCGGATTTGGATTGAGCCAAGTTTGGCTGGCGGCACTTGGTAATTGCTTGGCCAGATTGACTTTACGGGCATGGGTCGCACCTTTATGCTGCCACCAGCTATATGCGTTTTCAAATATCTATTCTGTGCCTGCCTTATGTTAGCCCGCACGGAATGTCTCGTCGAGTTGGGGCTGCAACAGCGAACGAAGGCACTTTGGCCCGATGAGGGCGATCCCGCAACATTTTGAGCAAATATGAACACAGCAAACCAATTGTACGAATCGCCGTTGGTCGCGCGAAATGCATCGCGCGAAATGAGCGAATTGTTTGGAGCCAGACGACGTATTCTGGCGTGGCGGGCACTTTGGGTGGCGCTGGCCAAGTGCCAGCGGGAATTGGGCCTGCCCATCAAAGACCGTCAGATCACCGCACTCAAACGCGGGCTTTCCAAAATCGATTTTGATCGTGCGGCGGAATATGAAGCCAAGCTTCGTCACGACGTGATGGCCCACGTCCACGCGTTTGGCGATGTGGCACCTTCGGCGCGCAGCATTTTGCATCTCGGGGCGACGAGCGCCTTTATCGTTGACAATGCCGACTTAATCATCATGCGCGAGGCACTGGAACGCATCGCGCTTTGGCTGGCGGCTACCATCGACCAACTCGGCAAGTTCGCCAAGCGTTATCGCGCGCTTCCAACGCTCGGATTCACGCATTATCAACCCGCCCAACTGACGACGGTCGGCAAACGGGCGACGCTTTGGTGCTGGGACTTTGTTCGCGACCTCGAAGAAGTTGAACTCCGAATCAACCAACTGCGATTTCGCGGTGTCAAAGGCACGACCGGAACGCAGGCGAGTTTCCTCGAATTGTTTGAGGGCAGCCATGCCAAGGTCAACCGTCTTGAGAAACTTGTCGCGGCGGAATTCGGTTTCAAGAAATGCGAACCCGTCACCGGTCAAACGTATTCGCGCAAAGTTGATGCACAGGTGGCTGCGACGTTGGCGGGCGTGGCGCAAAGCGTACACAAGACAGCCAACGATCTTCGCTTACTCTCCCATCTAAAAGAGATTGAAGAACCGTTCGAAAAGTCGCAGGTCGGGTCGAGTGCAATGGCCTACAAGCGAAACCCGATGCGGATGGAGCGCGCGACTGGGTTGGCACGTTTGGTGTTATCGCTATCGACGAGTCCGCAGATGACTGCGGCTGAGCAGTGGTTTGAGCGAACGCTCGACGATTCGGCGAACAAGCGCGTAAGCATTCCGGAGTTGTTTCTCGCAACCGATGGCATGCTGCGACTCATGCACAACGTCAGTAGCGGATTCGTTGTCTATCCGAAAATGATCGAAAAGCATGTGACCGAAGAACTTCCGTTTATCGCAACAGAGAACATCATGATGGCCGCCTCGAAAGCGGGGGGTGATCGTCAGGAATTGCATGAACGTATCCGCGTGCACTCACACGCGGCCAGCGCCCAGATCAAACAGCACGGCAAAGCCAACGATCTTATCGCACGTCTGGCGGCTGATCCTCAGTTTGAAGGCATCGAATTCAAGAAGGTCTTGAATCCGGCGAAATACGTCGGGCGGGCGCCGCAACAAGTGGATGATTTTGTGACCCGCGTGGTCACGCCGGTTCGTCGTCGTTACGCGCGGATCAAAAAACTATCATCGAAACTCAGCGTATGAATCAGAACCAAACCAACCGGGAGTCGATCAGTGACCCGAGATGAACTTGTTGCACGAATCAAGAAAACCGCGTACCTGGAGGGGGACTTTTTGCTGCGCTCCGGCCGGCGAAGCAATTACTACCTCGACAAGTATCGATTTGAAACGCAACCGGACATCTTACAGCAGTTGGGGAAGTTGTTCGCCGAGCATGTCACTTCTGAAACCACGCGTGTTGCCGGGGCAGAGTTGGGAGGCGTGGCACTGGCTGCGAGCACTTCGATGGAATCCGGGGTTCCGTTTGTCATTGTTCGCAATGCCAAGAAAGACTACGGGACGGGCAACGCTTTCGAGGGGATCATTGAACGCAGCGACAAGGTTTTGATCGTCGAAGACATTGCAACGACCGGTGGTCAAGTTCTCGAAGCCGCTCAGCAGATCGTTAAGTTGGGGGCCAGCGTTGTGGCGATCGTTGCGGTAATTGATCGATTGGAAGGCGCACGAGAAAACATCGAGACTGCCGGTTTTCGATTTGAGTCTTTGATGACAACAGTTGACCTGGGCATCAAGTCTGAGTGAACGATACTTCGGGGCTGACTTCCTCGCCAACAGCGTTTGCAATAGTGAAAACCAGTTTCACCCCTTCTATCAACCCTGCGCAGGCGGGTTCCATACAAACGCTTCAACTCTATTGATCACATTTTTGTGCGGTTGCGTTTCTTTTGCGGCGCAGAATCCGCGCACCGTGTCTTGACTCAAACGTTGCAGAATCTCGGACAACATTCGCACCGTCGTTATTGCCATCAAGCCGACCGGCATTTATTGCCGAAGACCCTGTACCACTTTGCGGACCCGGTCGGGAACGCGACTCAAAAGCATGGATGCTTCGTTGAGGGGTTGGCTCAGGATGAGCGAAACGATTGACTTTCAAATGACGTTCGGCGAGCGCGCGTCGGGAAAATGGCAGATACCTGCCTTTCTCGTATCCGTTGCAGCGCTGACTGTTGTTGCGCTGCAAATCGAATCACCCACCCGCAAGATTGGGATCGATGAAAACCTCAGTCGCATCAACCGGCTCATCAATGGTCAACTGTTCGTCCCCGCGCTTGATCTGACCCGCCAACTCCAAACATGGGAAGACATTTCCGATCAGGATCGCGGCCGCCTGCACGCATACGAAGCCAGGGCCCTTTTTGAGAGGGCGAAAAGCTCGGGCAAGTTGACGACGCAGGACGTGGGCGAAACGCTCGAACAGTACAAACGTGCCATCGAATTAGACTTTCCGCTCGGGGCGATGGATCATCGTCGCATCGCCGAATGCAACGAGGCGAATGGTCAGTTGCTGCTCGCTCGCTCACACTATCAAAACGCTGTCGACACAGGGGTTCCCCCTGCGCTGGCTGACCGTCGCAAAGTGATCAACCTGGGCATCAGACTGTCGAACGTATCAGATGATGAAACGTTTGCGCTATTGGCGTCGTACTGCGATGACTCGGCTGATTCGCTGGGCGATTTGTATTGGTGCGTTGAGCAGCGGGTTCAATTGCTGGATCGACAGGGAGCGGTTGAGGATGTTGAAACGCTGCTGGATCGGTATCGAGAGCAATTCGAAGATTCGCGTTATGCACCACACATTCAATACCTGACGTTGCTGGGCGTGCGAGGTGTTGGTCGTTATGACGAAACCGAGCTTGGTCTCCGGGCATTGCTTAATGAGATTCCGGACGAACACCCGGTCTGGAGTCGGGCTTCATGGCTTTTGGGTTCGGTTGTGCTCAGCGACGGTGGTGCTCAGCGGCCTGAAGAGGCCCTTTCGATTTTTAGAAACGTGGTCAACGCCCGTCAGGATCGCGACTATGTTGTCGCGTCGTATCTAGGCATGGCTGAAGCGTCCTCGATGCTTCAACGTTTCGACGACGCTTCCGAGTATTACACTGAAATCATCGACGAACTGCGACGGCCTGACGGTTTGGAACAGGTGACGCGGGAGAATCTATTGGGCGCAATCATCGCAAGCGCCGACTTTGCACACGCAAATAGCGATATTGATCACGCTATCGGATTCATGAAGCAGGCCGTTGGTTTGGTCAATCCCGAAGATGACGACACGTTGGGCCGAATCCTAAGTCGCCTTGGCGGATTCCAGTCGATCAAAGCGCGATCATACCTTTCGCAGAAACCGGACGAAACGCACAGCGAACAAATCGCAGCAACGATCGACGCGCCGGAGACATGGAGCGAAGAAGAGTCGCGGCAATTGTTCAATGAAGCCGGCGAATCATTCGTCAAGGTATCGTGGCTGAGTACGCTCAACGAAGAGCGGGCGAGCGAAACGATGTGGAATGCGGCTGGCCTTTTCGACGAAGGCGGTAACTACGAGCGAGCAATTCAGATTCTGCAGGCGTTTGTTCGCGATCGGTCCGACGCCGAGATTATTCCACGGGTGTTACTGCGGTTGGGCAAATCACTTCAAGCAATGGGCCGATGCGACGAGGCCGTCGAAGCGTATCAGAGGAATATCAGTAGTTTTCCAAGGTCGCCCTTCGCCAACGCCTCACTTATTCCGTTGGCCGAGTGCATGATGGAACGCGGCGGCGAGTTTGAAGATCAGGCGGAAGAAGCGCTCCTTCAAATCAAACGCGACTCAGAGATATTTACACCGGACGCAGTCGAGTTTCGAGACGCCTTGTTTCTTCTCGGCGACTTGTACGGTCGGCGAGCGGAATATGAAGATGCCATCCCGGTCCTTGAAGAATTCATCCAGCGCTATCCGGGCGATCCGCGGCGCACGCGAAGCCGGTTCCTACTGGCAGATGCATACCGGCAGAGTGCGCTCGCCATCAAGGAAGAATTGCTTCAGCCGGAATTCGTTGGTGAGAGCAAGCGATTACGCTTCGAGTTGGATCGACGTTTCGCGGTTGCAGCCGACAATTTCAGGAAATTGATCGACGATCTGTCCATTCGCGAGTCGGAGTTGGATGAACTGGAAACAGTCTATTTGCAAGATGCGCGATTGTACGAAGCGTCGAGCTTGTTTGAACTGGAGCGTTATACCGAAGCCTTGAGTTTGTACGAGCGCATCGCCTGGGTTTACAAGGATCGACCCGCAGCTCTTGGGGCATATGTGCAAGTCATCAACTGTTATGTCTTGATGGGCAAGCCCAACGAAGCCGCCTCGGCACTGCGGCGGGCGCAATATCTCGTTGGCGTAATTGACGAAAAATACTTTGCAGAAGCCGGTGAGTTGGAAACGCGAGAAAATTGGCGGCAGCATTTTGAATGGGTCGCTGAAGTTCTAGCAGATGGATAAACCACGACGCGATTCGACCATGAAACGCATTTAACTTTGGCGCAGCAAGGAGGCCATGATGACCCACGAAGGTAAAGATTCATTCAGACAGGCAACCGAAATCGTTGGGCTGCTTTCCCGTCAGCTTTCGCTATACGACCAGTTGACGTCACTGGCGACTAAGCAGCGCAAGTTGGTTTCGGCGGAAGATACCCGGCCGCTCTTAAAGGTATTGGCTCAGCGGCAGCGATTGACTATCGAGTTGGAAGCGCTCAACGCCCGGATGGCTCCGTTGCGCGAATCCTGGCCGACGGTTCGCGAAGGCCTGGACGCACAGGATCGAACCATGGCAGATGACCTGATTTCGAAAGTCAATTCGCGGTTGAAAACGCTGCTGGATGGCGATGCGGAAGACGTTGAACTGCTGCAACTGCGAAAGCAGCGGGTCGGTACGGAAATGGGCACGGTTCGCAACCGTCGCAAAGCGGTGGCTGCGTACCAAACCGCAGGCAATGGCACAACGACTCAATTTGATCGATTGCACAACGAGGTCTGAAACGGGTGACGACAATCACGCAAGACAACCTGGCCGTCAGATCATCTTCGCTGGCACCGAAGATCACCCATCGCGAGCGCGAGTTGGGGGCGATCATCAATGCCTACAACGAGGTGACCGAGCGACTGAAGCAATCGCACGACAAGTTGCGCGACGAAGTGGTACGACTCCACGATCAGCTTGCTGAAAAGAATCGCGAGTTGGCACGGAGAGAACGGTTAGCCGCCCTGGGAGAGATGGCGGCTGGCGTTGCCCATGAGATTCGTAACCCACTTGGCGGGATCCGTTTGTACGCAGATTTGCTCATCAAGGATTTGTGCGAGATGCCGAGTGCACAAGGGCTGGCCCGCAAGGTTTCCGATGGAGTGAGCGTTCTCGAAAGTATTGTGGGTGACGTGGTTGAGTTCGCGGGTGAGTCGGAACCGGATGTCGCACCCCATGGGGCATGCGTGCTCGTGGAAGAGGCATTGGGATTGGCTGCCCCGGCAGTGACGTCGCGTGATTGTGACCTGCGTATTGATGCGATTGCGCCGGAATTATTGGTAGATGTGGATACGAACCAGGCGCTGCGAGCCTTGCTGAATCTTTTGCTCAATGCAGTGGATGCGGCGGGCGACGGTGGCGCGATTCACATTTCAGCCAAACCGAATGCAACGGGAACGCACTGCGACTTTGTGGTTGTCGACGATGGTCCGGGCATTGAACCGGAGATGAGGAATCGCATTTTTCATCCGTTCTTTACGACGAAGTCGTCGGGGACGGGGCTGGGTTTGGCGATTACCCATCGCATTGCAGATGCACACGGAGGCTCGGTGAGAGCGCGAAATCGTGACGGGGGTGGAGCGGAATTCTGCCTGTCCCTACCGATCGCGAAGCCCAGGAACATGGAAAATCAAACGAACACAAGTAAGCGATAGTCGGAGATCTTAAGGTATGGCGAATATTTGTGTGGTTGATGACAAAGAAATGCTGCGCGATTCATTGACGGCGACGCTGGAGCGTGAGGACCATCGCGTGACCACGTTCGGTTGTCCGGATGATGCGTTGCCGAGCATTACCGACGGGCAGTACGACCTCGTGCTGACGGACCTGAAGATGCCCGGGATGGATGGCGTAAGCATGCTTCGCGAAATGCGGGCGGCTGGCTGCGAGACACCGGTGATCGTGATGACCGCGTTTGGTTCGGTCGCGTCGGCAGTGGAAGCGATGAAGCTGGGCGCTACCGACTATGTGCAGAAACCGTTCGACGCGGACATGATCGTCGTGCAGGTGGAGCGAGCGATCGGTCAGGCGCAGCTCGTCAAGGAAAACGAAGCGCTGCGCACAAGCGTGAATGATATGCAGGTGTCGCGCGACATGATCGGGGACAGCGATCCGATGATTCAGACGCGTGTTCACATCGCGCAAGTCGCCAAGAGTCACGGTACCGTAATGATTAGTGGTGAATCGGGAACGGGCAAGGAGTTGGTGGCTCGGGCGATTCATGCTGCGTCACCCCGTGCAGCCAAGCCCATGCTATGCCTCAACTGCGCGGCGCTGAGTGCGAATCTCTTGGAAAGCGAGTTGTTCGGACATGAGCGCGGTGCGTATACCGGCGCAGACCGAGCCCGCAAGGGTCGATTCGAGATGGCCGACGAGGGAACGTTGCTTCTCGACGAAATCTCCGAAATGGCGTTGCCGCTTCAGGCGAAGTTGCTTCGTGTGTTGCAGGAAGGCGAATTTGAACGGGTGGGGAGCAGTGCGACGCGTCGCTCAAATGTGCGCGTAGTTGCGACGACCAACCGCGACCTGATGGATTGGGTGCGAAAAGGCGAGTTCCGCGAAGACCTTTACTATCGGCTGAATGTTTTGCCGGTTTCGCTGGTTCCGCTGCGAGAGCGCACTGGTGATATTGCCCAACTGTCGGCGCATTTTTTCAAGCAGATCGCCAAGCGCGACGGACGCGATCCAGCCAGTTTCGATCGCGGAGCGCTTGCAATACTTAATGAATACAACTGGCCAGGCAACGTACGCGAGTTGGAAAATGTTTGCGAACGGGCGGCGACGGTTTCGATCGATCGCGTGATCGCGGCGGACATTGTCGAAGGCTGGCTGGTCAATACGCGGCAGACGACCGATGCGTTTGAAGGATTGCGGCCGGGCCGAATGCTGGAGGATATGGAGCGGCAGTTGATCGAATTTGCGCTAAAGAAACACGGTGGTCACCGCGAAAAGTCGGCGAAAACGCTGGGCATGGGCGTGCGGACGTTGGGCATGAAGCTTAAGCAATGGCGCGACGAGAAGGATCGTTTGGAAAATCGCGGCGGTCTGGTATCGAGCGCGAGTTAAAGATGGGCGGCAAGAATTGCCGATCGCGCAGGAATTGCGCAGCTTGTAATGGCCCTACCAGTGCGGTTTCGGCGATCGGATCGCTGGAATAGCACATGCAGGCCAAGCCTGGGAGTGAGTAGAGAGAGCGGTACGTCTGCGTTTTGAGCAGGCAGTCTTGATGAGAGAAAGCACGATGGGAAGTTTCTTTTCGGAATTAACGAGCGGTGGGGCGATGCCAGCATTGCAGACGACATGGTCGTTTGCTCAGCAGAAGCACCGGGTCATCGCCGACAACATCGCCAACATTTCGACGCCGAACTACAAGGCCAAGCGACTCGACTACGGCGAGTTTCAAAGTGCCCTGGGTGAAGCGTTGGAGGAAAGAAAAGGAAAGTCCAGAGCGCCGTTCGTTCTTAAGAGCAATGATCAGTTTCACATCAACGAACGCGGGCAACTTGAAACGACGCCAACCACAAAACCCGGTCGCAACGGTGTGTTTCATGACGGAACGAATATGTCAATCGAAGCGGAGATGTCGGACCTTGCTGCGAACGCCATGTTAAATGAAATGACGACGACGCTGGTCAACGGGTATTTCGGTTCTTTGCGCAAGGCAATTAGTGGCCGCCTCTAACGGGTTCGGTCTGAAGGAGTCTGAATGATGTTAATGTCAACGATGGATATTAGCGCGTCGGCGCTAGTGGCGCAGCGAACGAATATGGACACGATTGCCGCGAACATCAGCAATATGCACGCGACGCGAGACGCCAATGGCGATCCGAATCCGTATCGCCGTAAGATTGCCCTGTTCGCACATGGTACGGGGCGCGGTGGTGCGGGCGTGCGGGTGGACAGCATCGTTGAAAGCAAGGACGCGTTTCGATTGGTTCACGATCCGACGCACCCAGACGCCATCAAAAGCGGAGAGCAAGAAGGATACGTCCGTTATCCGAACGTCGATCAGAGTACGGAAATGGTCAACGGCATGATGGCGGCTCGCATTTATGAAGCCAATATCACAGTGATGGAAATCACCAAGACAATCGCAGCCGCCAGCCTCCGGGTGATGGCATAGGCGAGGAACGCCTGAGTTAGACGTATGGAAGTAGATTTGTATCAGCGAGAAATTAAATGATTGATCCAACAGGTATCAATGACGTTTCAAAAATAGCGATACCGGCGAACCCGACGAGTCAGCCGATTGCTCCCGCAGGTGAGAAGAATTTCTACGAGGTGATGCTCAACAGCCTCGACGAAGTCAATCGCCTGCAAACCGAAGCCGATCAAGGCGTGCAGGATTTGTATTCCGGGAAAACCGACGATGTGGCCAGCGTCTTTACCGCGGTCAACAAAGCCGGTGTGGCGTTCGATCTGCTCATGGAAATGCGAAATAAGCTGATCGACGCGTATCGCGATATTCAGCAAATCAGGGTCTAAGACAATTTGACTTCGGGCGCAGCGGCGTGATCGAACGTGTTCAGATGGAGCTGAAGCGTCGATTGCCAAGCCCAGATCTACAAAACGTGTAAACCAGTATTTTGGTCGTGGTCATGGATGATACGGCATGGATTACCTTCGGCGGACAATAGCCCAAGTCTCGCAGCAGTTGGATGTGCTCAACCGCTCGCAACGCATAGCCATCGGGCTGTGTGCTGTGTTGGTGGCTGGCTCGCTCTTTTGGCTTGTTCAGTATTCGGTGGAACCCGAGATGGTTCCGCTGATGAGCGAGAACTTCCAATGGACCGAACTTGAAGACGCCGTCGCCGCGCTCAAGAACGAAAACATCCCCATCAAACAAGTCGGTAGTCAGATTTATATCAAACCCGAAGACCGCAGCCGGGCGATGATGGCGTTGGCTCAGGCGGATGCATTGCCCGAAGACATCAGCGTGGGCTTCGCCGAGTTGATGGCCGACAACGATCCATTTCGCCCCAGCGACGAAAACATTTGGCGGAGGCAGCGGGCGCTGGACGTCGAACTGGCTCGCATGATTGCATCAAGCAGCGCCGTGACTTCGGCACGGGTCATTACCCAGGCCAAATCGCGACGCCGTGTGGGTGCGATGAGTAACATCACGCCAACCGCATCGGTGTACGTCAAGATGGCACACGGGCAAACTCTGGACCGCACCATGGTTGATGGGTTCGCCCGATTGGTGGCGTCGTCGATTCCTGGCTTAAGTCCACACAAGGTAACGGTGATGGATGCGGCGACGAACATGGCAGCATCGCCGCCCGATCCTGAAGACGCGATGGGGGCGGGGCTGCTGGAAGAGAAGAAACAGAACGAACGACACCTTGCGCACAAGCTCGCGACGGCGCTGCAGTCGATTCCGAACGTGCTGATTTCCGTATCGGTGGAACTCGACGTGCAGCACACCAAGTCTACCTCGCAAATCTGGGATAAACCTCAACCGAAATCGGAATCGTCGAACACTTCGAGCAATCGGGATATCAGCGCCCCGGGTGAAACGGGCGTGAATCCGAATGTGGGGCTGGCTGTCAATGCTGGTGGTGGAAGCGGAACTTCCAACGAGTCCGAAGAAAGCAAGACCGAATTCTACGACGTCAAAGCCACCAAAATCGAAAACACCGTCAAAGTGCCATTCGATGTCACCAAAGCGATGGCCGCGATCAGTATTCCAAGGAGTTTTCTCGCCGGCGTCTATCAAGCCCGCTTTGGTGAGATTGAAGACCCGTCGAAGCTTGACGATGAAGAGGGTTTTCAAAAGCTTAAACAAGAGGAAATCGAACGCGTCCGTCTGACTGCAATGAAAATCCTCATGACGGATTCCAAGGACCACGTTGACGTCGATGTGTACTACGACCTCGCCGAAGACACTCCAACGCTGCGAGCGTTTCCGGGTGACGGAACAGTGATGGCATCTGCGGACAGTGGCATTGGCGGGTATGCCAAGCAATACGGTATGCAGGTTGGATTGATGGTCCTAGCGCTGATCAGTTTCGTGATGATGTCACGGATGACGCGTCAATCTGCCGCAGCTGCTCGGGCGACGTTGGGGCATGGCGAGTCTTCAGAACGTGAAGAGGACATGCACATCGTCAACGGTCCGGTTGGCAGTGCCGACCTATCCGACGGAATGTTGATGGGGCAGGAATTGGATGAAGAAACGCTGCGCATCGGTCAACTTAGCGATCAGATTTCCGAGATGGTCGAAAGCGACCCGGAAACGACCGCTGACCTGATTCGTCGCTGGGCAGAATCTGAAAACTAAGTTGGATCTTTAGGGAGCGATCAAGTGGTGGCTGATACCAACACACAATCCGAGCCGGAAGTAGCTGCAATTCCAGGACTCAAGAAGGCGGCGATTCTGCTGACGGCGCTAAATGCCGAGGCTTCGGCGAAAATCCTGATGAATCTGGACCCGGATATCATCGAGGATATCACGCGCGAAATTGCCCAATTGGATATCGTTGAACCGCAATTGCGTGGGAGGGTCATCGATGAGTTCTATCATCTCGCACTGGCCAGGCAGTATGTCGATGCCGGTGGATTCGGATATGCCAAGACGCTGCTTGAGAAAGCGCTTCGACCTGATGAGGCCAAACGCATCATCAGTGTGATCGAGCATCATGTCTATCAGCAACCGTTCGCATTCCTTCAAAAAGCGGAGAGCGAGAGCCTCTTTACGTTTATCCAAGAGGAGCACCCGCAAACGATTGCCCTGGTGCTTGCACATATGCCACCGAGCAAGTCGGCTGAGATTTTGATGGGTTTGCCAGCCGCCAAGCAGTTGGAGGTTGTTTCGCGCGTTGCCAACATGGAGCAGACGAATCCAGAGGTGATCAAGGAAGTTGAGATTGGGCTTGAAAAGCGCCTCGCGGGCATCACGTCGCAGCGATTGATGAAAGTCGGCGGTGTCGAATCGGTCGCAGAAATTCTGAACCTTGCAGACCGGGCGACAGAAAAAGCGATCATGGAGACGTTGGAATCGGAAGATCCGGACCTGGTCGAACAGATCAGACGTCTGATGTTCATCTTCGAGGACGTATTGCTGGTGGATGATAAGGGCATTCAATCGGTGCTTAAGGAAGTGGACAACGACGAGTTGGCACTGGCACTAAAGACCGCAAGCGACGAGCTCAAGGACAAAGTCTTCGGCAACATGTCAGAGCGTGCCGCAACATTGATCCGGGAGGACATGGACTACATGGGTCCGGTGCGTTTGAAGGATGTGGAAAACGCCCAGCAGAAGATCGTCGATATTGTGCGTCGCCTCGAAGATGCAGGCGAGATCATCATTTCCGGTCGCGGTGGGGAAAGGGATTTGATTGTCTAACACGATGGACGCAACAAGATCAACGGTCATCAAGCTCAACGATCAGAATCCGCGCATGATCACGCGGTTGGAGACGGTCAACGTTGCCGACCACCTGAGCGAGGCAAAGGTCGTCCTGCGCAAATCACGCGAGCAGGCACGCGAAATTCTGCGGCAAGCGCAGATCGAAGCTGCAGCCGCGTTTGAAACTGCTCAGGCCAGGGGGTTTGAAGCCGGTTTCCGCAAGGGCTTCGAGTCCGGTCAGAAGTCGGGGTACGATGCCGCGTTTGAAGAAGCCAAGAAAGAATTTGGCGATCGTCAGTCGAAGCTGGTGGCTACGCTTCAAGAAACTGTTCAGCAATTCGACGATCAGAAACGCGACCTGTTTATCCAGGCATCCAGTGATTTACTGGAACTCGCGATGCAAGTTGCGCGACGCGTGACCAAACGAATCGGAATTATCGACAGAGAAGTGGTCAAGGAGAACGTTGACGCAGCCCTTCGGTTGGTTGAATGCAAGACTGACCTAACGGTCTATGTTCACCCCGCCGACGCAGAGTCGATCAAGGATTTTGCAGAGACCGTCGGCAGCAGTTTGCAGCAAGCCGCCCATTTCAAAATTGAAGAGGACGAAGCGCTTGCACCGGGTGGCTGTCGAGTGGTGACACCCATGTCTGAAGTCGATGCGTCGATCGAAACGCAGCTCAATCAAATTGAATCGTTGGTCACCGGTGGGTCGGCTGGCGGATAATCGACCGGACTTCTACTCGGAATTCATAATTGAATGAGGTATTCGCTCGCGTGAGTTTTTTTGCACATCAAAAGCAACTGGTCCAATGCGCTGAGCCCATGCGGGTCTCGGGAAAGCTTTCGGGTTCCACCGGGTTGATGATGCTGGCTGACGGTCTGCGCGCACCGGTGGGCACAATGTGCTCGATTTTTCCGCGAAACGGAGAAAGCGTTGATGCCCAGGTTGTCGGGTTCCGCGAAGGTCAATCGTTGTTGATGCCGCTGCGTGGCGACCAAGGTTTGTCCAATGGTGACCGCGTCGAAACCAGTGCGGCGCGCATGTACGTTCCGGTTGGAAGACAAATGCTCGGACGCGTGTTTAACGGTCTTGGTGAACCGATCGATGGAAAGGGTGGTTTCGCAGTTGAGTCGCATTACTCCGTGCAGGCGGATGCGCCGGCACCCATGTCTCGAATGCCGATCGATCAGCCGTTGTCGCTGGGCGTTCGCGGTATCGATGCGTTTCACACGGTGGGGCAAGGTCAACGCATCGGGTTGTTTGCGGGTACCGGTGTTGGAAAGAGCGTGCTGCTCGGGATGATCGCCCGGGGCACATCGTCGGATGTGAACGTACTCGCGTTGATTGGCGAACGTGGCCGCGAAGTTGGCGATTTTATTCGGCGCGATCTTGGCGAAGAGGGCATGAAAAAAACGGTGATGGTCGTCAGCACGTCGGACGAGTCGCCAGTCATGCGGATTCGGGCGTGCTTTGTCGCGACGGCAATCGCGGAATACTTTCGCGATCTCGGTTCCAACGTGCTGCTGATGATGGACTCGGTCACGCGCGTCGCCATGGCGCAGCGACAGGTGGGACTCGCGGCCGGTGAGCCGCCAGCCACCAAAGGATATACGCCCAGCGTCTTCGCGCTGCTTCCGAAAATTCTGGAGCGGGCTGGGCGCACCAAGACGGGCAGTATCACCGGTCTGTATACGGTGCTCGTCGAAGGCGACGATGTGAATGAACCGATCAGCGATGCCGTTCGCGGCACGCTCGACGGGCACGTTTGGCTTTCTCGCAAGTTGGCCAATCGTGGACACTATCCGGCGATTGCGACCGTCGAAAGCATCAGTCGTGTGATGAAGGACGTGGTGTCGCCCGAGCATCAGCAAGCCGCCCGCGAAGTTCGCCGCGTCCTTGCGGTGTGGGATGACATCGAAGACCTCGTCAACATCGGCGCGTATGCGTCGGGCAGCAATGTGGACTATGACATCGCCATTGAAATGAAACCGAAGATCGATGCGTTCCTTCAGCAAGCCGTCGAAGACGCCCCCGAGTTCGGCGTGACCGTCGAGGGCATCTGCGAATTGGCCCGACAAATCAACGAAATCCGACAGCGGCGCGGTGGTGCGGTCGGCAAGTCATCAGCATAGAGATAACCCGTGGCACAAGAATTCAAATTTCGGCTGGAAACGGTGCGACGCGTGCGCCAACTCGAGTTCGAGGCCAAGCAGCGCATTGTCGCTGATCGCTTGCGCAAAATCGGCAGCGATCAGGCGATCATTGCCGCCCTGGAGCGAGAGCGTACGTCGATGAATGATGAGACCAAGCGGCTGCTGTCTGGAGGTCAGGTCAATATTGACGGTGTCAGCCGGTATCGATTGCAGGTTGGCTACCTTCGTGACCAGATTCTTGATGCTGAGAATCGGATTTTGGGTCACGAGAAAGAATTGGCGGCGGAGCGGGCTGCGATGGTGAAGTCTTCGGTGGCGGTGAAAGCCATCGACAAACTCAGGGAGCGGCAGTTCGCGGCACATGAATTGCTACTGAAGCGATTGGAGACGGCTGATCAGGACGAAGCCGCCCAGCAGGTATTCCAAAGAACCAAACGCCAGATAAGTTCTGTATGAAGCGATCCATTCAATGAAGCGGTTGGCAAAACTATATCGATTCATCGCACTCATCGCGCTGATTCACTTCGGTGCGATCATGATCGGTGTGGGTTGGTTGGCCAACTCGGGCAAGCTCAATAAAGAAAGTCTCCTTTCGATTGCGGATGTGTTGGGATTTGGCAGTGAGGCGGAGACCGAAACGTCAACGCCATCCGACGGAACTGAATCGGAGGCATCCAAAGCATCGGCCAACTCGAAAACGCCAGGAATGCCTGCAACAAACTCGGTTCAAGAAGAGTTGGCCCGTCGAAGTTTGCAGCGTGCGGTTGCCCAAGCCGAACATCGCCGGGTGCTTGCCAAACGGGCGATGCTCGATGTTCGTCGCCGCCGCGAAGAGCTGGAACGGTTGGCTGAGCAGCAGTCTACCAAGGTTGAAACGCAGACCAAGCAAAAAGCGAGGGAGGGCTTCAAGAAGGACTTGGAGATCTTGTCTTCGCTAAAGCCGAAAATCGCCCTTGATAGTTTGCTGGCTCGTTCGGTTGATGATGCGGCGCAAATGATGCTGCTGTTGGAGACGCGTCAGGCCAAGAAGATCATGGAAGCTGCCAGCAAAGATGACGCCAAATGGTCGCAGATGATCGCGATTGAAAACAAACTGCGCGAAACAACGACAATATCCGCCGACGAAGAGCCAGACGCGACTGCCGCTCAAGACGATGTTGGTGAACCAGTTGCGCAGGCCAATTAGTTAACGCGTAAGGATTTCGATTCATGATGCCCGTTGATTTAGGTCAATACACCCCCAGTCAAAACAGCGGCAAGACCGTGGGCGGAGATCGTGAATCGACTGGTTTTGAAGACTTGCTCGCGCAGATGCAGTCGATTCAGTTTAGCGCGCTGGCAAACACTGGCATCATGCAATCGACGGTTTCGGATGGCTCGTTTGGTCGGAATACTGGACAAGCCGAGGGGCATGCTCGCGAAGCACGGATCACGCAAGAAACTCAGTCCGCAAGGCAAGCCGAAGTCGCTAATCACAATACCCGAGGGGCGGATCCGAGCTCTGTGCAAAATGGGGTCATCAGCGAGCGACATGAACGCGTGCTGACACAGAAGGCAATCGCAGCCGACGGCAAACCTGCACCTGAATCAAAGCCGCCCACCACAACAAGTGATTCGCCGCGCATTTCAGATTTGCCGCAAACGACCTTACCCAACAAACCCGATGCACGCGGCCAAAAAACAGAGTCATCGCAAACGACAAAAGCCAGTTCAACCGACCAAACTGCCCCGACAAGCGACAACAGCACGTCGAATCTCAAGCAACGTACGGGCGGCGAATCGGGTCATCAAAACGCCAATCCAAACGGAGTTTCAGCCAGGACGGTTGCCGCCTCCACCACAACCGCTGCCGCAAAGGTCACGGACAATACGGCAACCAAACAAGCATCACCCGCGCAACGAATCGGGCAAATGCTCGCCGGAAATACTGCAAATCAGGTGACGCGTGCGACCGGTTCCGAGCTTCAAACACAAGTCGTTCGCGAGCAAACGTCCAAAGCTGAAACGCAAAGCCAGGCGGCAAAGGCTCGCTCGAATGGACAAGCGCAGGGACGGGCGTCCACCGACGGGCCAGAGCAGACCAAACGATCTGAATTTGAAAACCTCGTCAAAAGCATTCGCATGAATCGCGGGACGAAGTCGTCGTCTGCAACCATCCGATTGAATCCGCCCGAACTTGGGAAAATGAAGATTCATGCGCAGATGAGCGACGACGTGTTGCGCGTTCGCGTCGAAGCAACTTCGTCGATGGCACGGAATTTGCTCACCGAGCGTTCGGGTGAATTGCTCGCCGCACTTCATGAACGCGGAATTGAAGTGGACCGCTTCGAAGTCGTTGAACCGGAATCGGCTCGAACGGATTTGCAAGACGGTAACGGCAACAGCAGCAACGTGCCGCAACAGACCAGCGCTTCAGACGGTAATGGGCGGCATACCGCGGAGTCGAATATACCAAACGATAATGAACCCAATGAAGTCGGAGCAGATCAAAACGGATCGCTTCAAAGCGATGTTGTGGAATCGATTGGGTTGGACGCCCGACTCGACGTGTTGGTTTAGATTCAAGTGTGCGGGGACGGGTTTGGCCCACCCTACGAGTTTTTGCCGAATCCGATTGACACTAATCGAAGCGGCTATTGAGACAGGAAACAGGATCTATGGAAACGCAATCGATCGCGGGTATTACGGGCAACCAACCAGTCAGTCAGGCGTCGAGCGCCACGTCGTCACTGGGCGGCGATGATTTCTTCAAATTGCTGATCGCAGAGTTGACCAATCAGGACCCGCTCGAACCGACCAGTAATCAAGACTTGCTGAATCAGATATCTTCGATCCGCGACATCGAACTGTCGTCGAATCTTTCGACATCGCTTGAGTCGCTGACCGAACAACAGCGCTTCGCTTCGTCGGCTGGTTTGATTGGGCGGTTCGTCAATGGCAAGTCCAGTGAGGAGGGCGCGCCACCCGTTAGCGGAACGGTGACGGCTATCCGCTTTGACGGAGACGGTACAGCCATCCTCGAACTCGAAGGTGGCGAGACGATTCCGCTTGATAAGGTGTCATCGGTGATGGATGCCGACCGCGCATCAGATGCGCTGATTGGCCAATTCGTGACTGGTTTGAGCCGTGAAGATCCTGAAGACCCACAGGTCGTAGAAGGCATCGTCACGGGCAAGAACACCGACTCTCAGGGGCGGGTCGTGTTGGAACTTGATACGGGTGAGAACCTGCTGCTTAGTGACATCGTCGGATCGGAAGTTGTCAGTTCGGAAGTATAGGGAAACGCGAAGGTTGCGGGTGACCACAGGAGAGAGAAATGGGATTGACTTCCGCGATGTTGGTGGGTTTCACCGGCATCAAATCCAATCAATACACGATCGATACCGTCGGTGATAACGTAGCCAATGTGAACACAACCGCGTTCAAGAATCAGCGGGCGCTGTTCGAAACGGTTCACTACACCACGATCGCCGACGGCACTGCGCCCAATGGTCCGACGCAGGGCGGAACCAATCCGCGTCAAACTGGTTTGGGTTCGCGACTGGCTGCACTCGATCGAAACTTTGAACCGGGCTCCATCGAAGGCACCGGGTCCAAGTCAGATGTGGCGATTGACGGCGACGGTTTTTTGATCGTCGAGTCACCGGATAACTCGCAATTTTATACGCGAGATGGTTCGTTGCGATTGGACGCAGAAAACAAGTTGGTGGCTTCGAACGGTTACGTCGTTCAGGGGTTTGCGGCTGACTCCAATGGTGAAATCATCACTGGTGCGTTGTCAGAGTTGGCAATTCCAATAGGTATCGAAAGCGAAGCGATTGCGACGACCGTTGCGGAATTCGACGGCAACCTCGACGCAGGTGCGTCGCTTTCAACGCGGGGGGCAGAATCGCTCACTGAACCGCTGCTGACTGCGGGCGGGACGGCCAGTGATTCAACAGCGCTGACATCGATCGTGGATGATGAAGGTGTGGCGCTGTTTAACGATGGCGATGTGATTCAACTGCGCAACATTCAAAAGGGTGGCATCGATTTGCAGGATAGTTCATTTGTCGTCGGCACGGACGGCTCGACGCTGGGTGATTTCGCAACGTTCCTGCAGAACAAGATGGCGATCGATACTTCATTGACGACGGCTGACGGTCAGACGCCGGGTGTCACGATTGATGCGACGGGTGCGCTGGTGGTCGTCTCCAATGCCGGCGAACCGAACGCGATCAGCATCGACGCATCCGACATTCGCAACGAAACCTCGGGCCGACTGCCATTTGCGTTCTCAACAACGCCAGCCACCGGTGAGGGCGTGTCCACCGCGATGATCGTCTTCGATTCACTGGGTAACCCGGTCGAAGTGCGGCTGCGGGCGTCGATGGAAACCCGCAATGAATCCGGAACGGTGTGGCGCTTCTTCGTCGAAAGCACCGACGATTCGGATGCGACTCCGCTTCTGGGAACCGGCACGCTTACGTTTGACCAAGACGGTCAACTGGTGTCCAGCAGCGGTACGGAAGTCATGATCGACCAGACCGAAGCCGGCTCGGCCACACCGCTGACTTTCACGCTTGATGTTGAAAACGTGACCGGTTTGAACTTTGGCAACAACGCATCATCGCTGGTGCTTGCGACGCAGGATGGTTCACCCGGTGGAACGCTGATCGATTACCAAATCAACCAGCAAGGCATCATCGTCGGAACGTTCAGCAATGGTCGAACGCAGCAGTACGGTCAACTCGCACTCGCGACGTTTCGCAACAACGCGGGACTGACCGCCATGAATGACAACAATTATATTGTGGGTGTGAACTCGGGCGACGCGCAGATTTCTGCTCCGCAGGTTCAAGGGGCGGGGTCGATCGCATCGAATTCGCTGGAACTCAGTAACGTCGATCTGTCTCGTGAATTCGTCAACCTGATCACCGCATCGACCGGGTTCTCGGCAGCGAGTCGGGTTGTGCGAAGCGCCGACGACATGCTGCAAGAGTTGCTGCTGCTGGCCCGATAATTAGATCGCGATGATTCGGACTGAAAGGTAGTGCGGTTGTGATCGTTGTGACCAAACTCAATGACCATGCGGTTGTCGTGAATGCGGAGTTGATCAAATTGATCGAAGCGACGCCCGATACGCTGATTACGCTAGTTTCTGGCGATCACTTCATGGTCAAGGAAAGCGTGGAGGAAGTTGTCGAGCGGGCTGTCGAGTACGCTCGTCGGGTGCGGAATTTTCAGGTGGTTTAATCGGACGTTGGTCGTCAGCTAACTTCGGAGTTGGCGAAAGTCGATAGCAGAGTTGATGGTGCGCAGCCGCGGATTCGGTCGGCGCTTTGGAATGGTCTTATGGATATTGCCACAATTATTGGCCTGATTGCAGGCAGCGGTTTGATTCTTTGGGGCATGGTGTCAGGTGCCACCCTGTCGATGTTCGTTGACTATCCTTCGGTCGCGATCGTCATCGGTGGTGCGTGCTCGACTGCAATGATCAGCTTCCCGCTGAAGGACGTGTTCAAGATCGCGAAGGTTGTCAAACATTCGCTCTTGTTCAAGACGCGCGACAAGACGGCGCTGATCAAGGAACTGGTTCACTACGCTGAAGTTGCGCGTCGTGACGGTATTCTCTCGCTCGAAAATTCGGTGCGCGAGATGGACGACGAATTTCTGGTTTCCGGTATTCAGATGGCTGTCGATGGAACTGACCCGGAACTCATCGAGGTTGTACTTGAGAGCGAAGTCGAAGCGATTGAAGATCGACATGCTCAAGGCAAAGCATTGTTCGACAACATCGGACGATTCGCGCCGGCATTTGGCATGATCGGGACGCTCATCGGTTTGGTGAAGATGTTGGCGAACATGGACGATCCGAGCAAGATCGGTGCAGGTATGGCCGTCGCCCTTTTGACCACGATGTATGGTGCGCTGGTTGCGAACCTGATCGCGCTGCCCATAGCCGAAAAACTTGGTCGGCGTAGCGCAGAAGAGATCATGATCAAGAACATCATTGTCCGCGGCGTCATGGCAATACAATCGGGTGATAACCCCCGCGTGGTCGAACAGAAACTATTGACATTCCTTCCGGTGTCGCAGCGACCGGCGTCGGACGAGACGGCTGAAGCAGCATAGAACTGGTAACGATTCATGGCGCGTAAGAAAAAACAAGCACAAGCAGAAGCCGGCGCACCAGAATGGATGGTGACGTTTGGTGACATGATGTCGCTGCTATTGTGCTTTTTCGTCATCATCGTGTCGATGAGCGAAATCAAGAAGGACGAGAAGTTTCAGCAGGTGATGCAATCGCTGCGCAAGGCGTTCGGAAATTCGGGAGAGATTCACGCGGTGATTTCGGAGCCGCTCGATCCGAATTCGCTGCTGCAAAAGTTGCAGGAAATTGTGATACCGCCCAAGCCCGATCGCGGTGATGCCGACGACCCGGGGATTCAGGGCAGGGTGTTTCGTGTCACCGATGTGCGCGAAGGCATTCATGTGGAGATTGGTGGGCGCATCACGTTTGATCGATTCAGTGATGTTCTCAAGCCAGAGGCTGAGCGTTTGATTGAGCAGGTGGCAGCGAAAACAGTGGGGCACAATACCATCATCAAAATCACCGGGCATACAACGCGCGAGCCGCTGCCAAAGGATACTGCGTGGAGTGATCAGTGGGCGCTCTCTTACGCCCGGGCGGAAGCTGTCAAGAGGGTACTGGTGAGAAACGGAATACGGCCAGCCCGATTGCGTCTTGTGGCTGCTGGTGCAGAAGCCCCGGTGCTTCGGCAGGCTTATGAAGAACGCGAAATGGCGCTGAATCGACGGGTCGAGGTTGTCGTGACCGAAGCCACTATTGAGGATCACACCGAGTCAGAAAAGAAGAATGAGATGCAGGAGATGAACAATGGCTGATCAGCCAGAAAATGTTGACGCGTCAGCAGCCTCATCTGGTGGCGGTAAGAAGAAGCTCAAGGTGATGATTCTTGTCTTCGGACTGTTGGGTCTCGAGGGCGGTGGAATCTTCCTGGCGACGAAGATGATGTACAACAAGCCCGACGCGGCAAAGGGGGCTGTGGAAGTGACCGATCAGGAAAAGCGTCTGCAGTCGCTCAAGGATCAGGTTGAAATTGTGCTGCCCGAATTCAACGCTTACAACAAACGGGACGGCCGACTGTTTCTTTATAATCTGCAAGTCACAATCCGTGTTCAATCTGAGAAAAAAGACGAGATCGAAGAAATTATCGAGCTGCGCGAATCCACAATAAAGGACCGTTTCAATACTGTTATCCGCAGTGCGGACTCCAAATTCCTCAATGAGCCCGAGTTGCAGACCATTCGCAGGCAGCTTCAGCACGAACTTGAGGACATCGTAGGCGACGATCAGGTCATCCAGGAATTGCTGATTCCGAAGTTCTTTCAGTCTCCTGCAAACGTTTAATTACGGTTGCCCCACCTGCAGTACCGATAATACACGTGCGCTAGACGGAGCGATTGCGAATGCCGCAGTTGCCCAGCACGTTATTGTCTTGATACGAGCCATTCGGTAATGGACCAGAACGAAATCGATGCCCTGATGGGTGGTGATTCCGACGACGGTGACTCCAGCGATGGGGACTCCGGTGAACTGTCGCAGGCAGATATCGATGCGGCGATGGGTGGAGCATCAACCCCACCTGTCGAAGCAAACGAATCGACCGACGACGATTCAGGATTCAGCCAAGCCGACATTGACGCACTAATGGGCGGTGCGCCTTCGGGCGACGATTCTGCCAACACCGGCGCCGCGCCTGCACCAGCTGCTGAAGAACCCGCGCTCGATTCAGAAGGTCGTCCCCTAGACGAAATGGGCGCTGCAATGGCGGCGGCTATTGCAGAAGAAAAGGCGGCTGCCGCGCAATCGCCCAAGCCCGCAGACCTTCCGGTCAAAGAGATTGAACTTCCGTCATTCGATCAGGAAGAAGTCTACACCGAGTATTTACAACCGCTAAGCCTGCTTCATGACGTGCAGCTTCACGTCAAGATCGAACTTGGACGCACGCGTATGTTTGTAGAAGACGTGCTTCGTTTGAGTGAAGGCAGCGTTGTCGAACTTGATCGACTGGCGGGTGATCCGGTGGATGTGTTTGTCAACGATCGTTTGATCGCCAGGGGAGAAGTGCTGGTTCTTAACGACAATTTCTGTATTCGCGTCAGTGAAATCATTTCAAACTCGGAAGACCGGGCGGCTGGCTGATTGAGCCAACCGTGATCTTCACTCAATTCAAAAGCGAGGTGTCGAATGGAGTCGACGAAACGTTTTGCAATCACTTTCGCAGCGACGGTGGCATTGTTTGCATTGCCCGTACGCGCTGAGGATCAAACCCGTGCCAATACTGGCGTCGAACTGCGTGAGGTTGTGGCAGAGCAGGACGAACGCGTATTCGCGGAAGCAGATACCGGCGAAATGGCTTACGACGTTGACCAGGATGCGCCATCGCAAATCGGTGCCAAAGTGAATCCTGAGGTTGAATACACGCCTGAGCAAACCGCAGCCGAAAATCGTGATGTATATGAAGACGAGCAGGCCTTCGCGGGTGAAATTGAGGAATCGCTGATTCCGCGAAAAGGTAGTAGCGTTTCTTCAAGTGAGATTGTGCGGGCAGGTCAAACGAGTGTGCCCTGGTATCGTAGCCCGTTTGCGGCGCTGCTGGTTGTGTTGGGTGTGATCGGCGCGGTGGCGGCTGGCGTGAAGCGCTGGGTTCCTGCTGCACGGGCGGTCACGTCTGAGCAGTTGCGGGTGGTGGGCCGGACGGCGATTTCGTCGAAGCAGTCAGCCGTCCTGCTGCACGTCGGCAAACGCGTTGTGCTGCTCGGTGTGACGCCTGAAAGTGTCAACACATTGTCGGAAATCACCGACGAGTCGGAAGTCGCGCAGTTGGTCGGGCGATCAAAGTCCGACGACGCGAAAGCGCAAGGCTTCGATGCTGCGACGATAGCTTCAGAACTTCCTTCACCGAGCGGATTCGATTCCGCGTTGGCCCGCGAGATTGAACAGTACGATGATGTGCAAGTGACCGCGTCGCATCCAGAGGTTGAGGATACGGCTTCAATTGAAACATCCGATACGACAGAGCTACCTCAAGAAGAAGAAATTACGGCGACGTCTGAATCAACACCGGCAGCTACCAAGAAATCCAACGGTCAGCCGCCCAAGCATCTGAATGATTTGCTGGCTCGTCTGCGATCGTTTCAGAAGTCGTAGTCAAAGCAGAATTTGATAGACCGACGTTTGATAATTCGTTGGCGCTAAGGAGTAGCGCATGTATTTCGAGCATGGATGCTCACATCGCAGTCGATGGTTGATGTTCGCACTGATCGTGTTGGTTTTGGTCAGTGTCGCGACACCGGCGATTGCGCAGACGTCACCGGGTGTCGGCAACTCAGCCGGTATCGACAATCCGGTTGGCATTCCAGACTTGCGCGGCGTGCTGCCGGCGGCTGACAGCGCCAAAGGCGTAACCTCCACGCTTCAAATCCTGGTCTTGATGACGGTGCTGACGCTTGTTCCGGCGCTGCTCATTTTGATGACGAGCTTCACGCGGATCATCGTGGTGCTGGCCCTTCTTCGACAAGCTCTCGCCACCCCGCAGTTGCCCCCGAGTCAGGTGCTGCTCGGTCTTTCCATGTTCATCACGATTGCGGTGATGGCCCCCACGTTCGACAAAGTCTACAGCGAAGCCGTTACGCCATATCTGGAAAAAGAACTTTCGCAGCGGGAAGCCTTGGAAATCGGGATGGGGCACATGCGCGATTTCATGTATCGCCAGATCGAAGCATCTGAAAACCACGAAGATATTTATCTGTTTGAAGAGTACCGGCGGGGGGCACCCATTCCGGAAGATGAAAGTTTGCGGTTAGCCGACGTCAAAACGACTTCGCTGATTCCGGCATTTATCCTGAGCGAATTGAAGACGGCGTTTGTCATGGGGTTTCGGATTTACCTTCCGTTCCTCGTGATCGACATGGTCATCGCTTCAATCTTGATTTCAATGGGCATGATGATGTTGCCACCGGTGCTGATCTCGTTGCCGTTTAAGTTGTTGCTCTTTGTGTTGGCTGACGGTTGGCACCTTATTGTGCAGTCACTGTTGTATAGCTTCTTGTAACGTAAGCTCCGCCGCAGTTTGCATACTGCGTCGCACCGGAATCGATCGCAATGGAATTTACCGAAGCACTCGACATGGGACGCAACGCGTTCATGATGGCGCTGATGACTGCCGCCCCTATCTTGTTGATCGGGCTGGCAGTCGGTTTGGTCATTTCCCTGTTCCAGGCGGTTACCCAGCTACAGGAGCAGACGTTGACGTTCGTTCCCAAGATAGCCGCAATGATCGTTGCCGCAATGTTTTTCATCCCGTGGATTGCTGCGCGGATGCTTGAATACACGCAAGAGCTATTCACGTTCAACCAATGGTAAACGCGCATGGCCAACGACGACATCTTCATGCTGCTTACGCGCGGTCCGCTCTTTCTGCCGCTGTACGCGCTGGTCATGTTTCGCATCAGCGGACTTATGATCGCAGCGCCGGTCTTTGGCAGTTCGACAGTTCCGACGCGCGTGCGTATCGGGTTGGCTGCGGTGATTGCGCTGGCGATGTTTCCCGTTGTCGCACCGACGTTGCCGACCGACTTGAGCCTCGCATCCGGAATCGTCGGTGTGTTCGGCGAGTTGATCATCGGACTCGTGCTGGGATTGACCACCACGATCGTATTTACCGGAATCCAACTCGCGGGCATGGTCATTGGCCAACAAGCCGGTCTTGGTCTGGGTCAGGTGTTCAACCCCGCCCTGGATTCAAACACGACGATCATCGGTCAGTTATTCTTTCTGGTGGCTTTGACCTCGTTCATCTTGATGGGCGGACATCGCGAATTGATGCGGGCGCTGCTCGACACGTTTTCGACCATTCCGGTGATGTCGTATCGCGCCGAACCGAAAATCCTAAGCTTGCTCGCCGATGTGCTGACTGCGAGTGTGGTGACGGCATTGCGACTCGTCGCACCGGTGTTGATGTCGCTGTTCATCACGACGCTCGTACTTGGGTTCGTATCCAGAACGATGCCACAGATGAATATTCTGTCCGTCGGGTTTGTCGTGCGGACGCTGGTAGCACTCGGCGTTGCAGGACTCGGGCTTTCCGCCGCCGACGGACTCTTTGATTCCGTATTCTCACAAACGATTTCAGACAGCAGGTTGATTTTCAAACGGTAACCCTCGTCGAAACACGATTGCCAGACACACAAGAACGACAGACACAAAAGTAGAGATCGATGGCCGACCACGCTGGAGAAAAAACAGAAGCCGCAACACCCAAACGCCGGCAGGAAGCCCGCGAAAAGGGGCAGGTTGCTAAGAGTCAAGATCTGTCGGCGGCGATCGTGACGCTGGCGGCGCTGCTGGGGATTCAGTTCCTGGGCCCGGCGATGTGGCAGAAGTTGCTCGGTCTGATGGAGTTGGGGCTTGCGACACCCGAATCGCTGACCGGTGGCGACTTAAGTTCGCTGGCTGGGGCGTTTGCGAGCGTGATGATGTGGATGTTGATTCCGATTTTAGTGATCGTCTTTGTGGCTGCGCTGGTGACGTTGTATTGGCAGGTCGGGTGGCTCTTTACTTGGCATCCGGTCACACCAACGTTATCGAAAATCAATCCGCTGCAAGGCATCAAGCGAATGTTTTCACCCAGGACAGCCGTCGCCACTGCTATCAACATTGGCAAAATGACGCTGATGATCGGTGTCGTTTACTGGACCGTTTCCAGCACGATCAACCAAATCCTGTTCGCGTCGAGCATGGCCTACATCGACATTTATCGATTGGCGGCTGCGATGGTATTCGACATTGGTTTGCGACTGGCGACCGTGATGCTGATTCTCGCGCTGATCGATTATACCTATCAAAAGCGCCGCCACGAAAAAGACCTTCGCATGAGCAAAGAAGAAGTTCGCGAAGAACTCAAGCACATGGAAGGCGACCCGCTGATGAAACGACGCCGCCGCGAAGTGCAAATGAAACTCGCGATGCAGCGAATGCAAGCGGACGTGCCCAAAGCCGACGTGATCATTACCAACCCGACGCACTTGTCGATCGCACTGCGCTACGACGCCGAAACCATGGTTGCACCCAAGGTCATCGCCAAAGGTGCGGATTGGATGGCGATGCGCATTCGACAGATCGCCTCTGCCAACGCGGTGCCGATCGTCGAACGCAAGGAACTCGCCCGCATGATGTATGACGTGGTCGAAGTCGGGCAGGAAGTTCCACACCGTTTCTACGAAGCCATCGCGGAAGTGTTGGCATACGTTTACGAACTCTCGGGAAAGCGGTTGGGACCGCGACCGGTTTCATTGGCGTCATAGGAGAGCGCAAGTAGATGGCCGACACGCCAGCAATCAATTCAAAGAAGTTCGATCTGCCAACGCTCGTCGGCAAAGTGATCGACGCACGCGGTCTATTGCTCCCGATTTTTGCGCTGGCATTGATCGTTGCGATCTTAACGCCGCTGCCCACGTCGCTGATGGATTTTTTCCTCGCGACGAATATCACGCTGGCGGCTGTCATCATGGTGACAGTGATGTACATCAAAAGCCCGCTGGAATTCTCATCATTTCCATCGCTGCTGCTGGCGATGACGTTGTTTCGATTGGTCTTAAACATTGGGACCACGCGATTGATTTTGACCAACGCCCAGCAAGGTGAAGCTGCGGCTGGCAAGGTCATCATGGTCTTTGGAAACTTCGTATCCGGCGGCTCGATCGCTGTGGCGATGATTATCTTTGCGATCATCGTGGTGATTCAATTTGTGGTCATCACCAAGGGTGCAACCCGAATCGCCGAAGTCGCCGCACGATTTACGTTGGACGGAATGCCCGGAAAACAGATGGCGATCGATGCCGATCTCAATGCCGGCACGATTGACGAAGGGGAAGCCAAGCGTCGCCGCAGCGAAATCACACGCGAGGCAGATTTCTATGGAGCGATGGACGGTGCGAGTAAGTTTGTGCGCGGTGACGCTATCGCCGGCATCATCATCACCATTGTGAACATTCTCGGTGGGCTCTATGTCGGCATGGTCGAACTCGACCTATCGGCTGGCGACACGCTGCGAATCTTTACGAAGCTGACGATCGGTGACGGCCTCGTGTCGCAGATTCCGGCGTTCATCGTGTCGGTGGCTGCAGCGATGATCGTGACGCGGAGTGCGTCGAAAAGCAACCTGGGCGGTGAACTGCTTTCGCAAGTGACTGCTCAGCCGGTCGCATTGATATTAGCCGGTTCATTCATGGGCGTGCTCATGTTCACACCGCTTCCGAAGGTTCCATTGTTTCTGCTGGGCACGGGATGTGTTTCGATCGCATTGTTGCTGCGACGTGAAGAAGCCCGCGTGAAACGTAAAGCGAGCGACAAGGAAAAAACCAAACCCAAGGCCAAGGATCGCCCCGAATCGTTCCTCGCGGTCGAGCCGATGGAGTTGGAGGTTGGCTACGGTCTAATCAAACTGGTCGATCGCAAGCAGGGCGGTGACTTGCTCGATCGCATCACCAACATGCGGCGGCAGATCGTGCAGGAGTTGGGCATCGTCGTGCCACCGATCCGCATTCGTGACAACATCCAACTGCAACCGAACCAATATGCAGTCAAGATGAAGGGCATGGAGATCGCGCGGGGCGAATCGGTTCCGGGGCATCTGCTCGCGATCGATTCGGGTACCGTGACCGACAAGATTCACGGGATGGATACCGTCGAACCCGCATTCGGATTGCCAGCGCTTTGGATTCCCGAGTCCGATCGTCAAAAAGCTGAAATGCGCAACTACACCGTGGTTCCGCCGACGAGTGTGATGGCGACGCACATTACCGAAATCATCAAGCGGCACGGTGATGAGTTGTTGACGCGGCAGGAAGTCAATCGCCTGCTCGACAATCTCAAAGAACGGGCTCCAAAGCTCGTTGAAGAGGTCGTGCCCAACGTGCTCAAACCGGGTGAGATTCAGGCGGTTCTTCAACGATTACTCCGCGAACGCGTGCCGATTCGCGACTTGGAAACGATTCTCGAAGCGATGGGCGATTGGGCGCCGCGGACCAAAGATCCCGAACTGCTCAACGAATATGTGCGCCACGCGCTAGCACGAAATATATGTCATCAACATCGCGATGATGACGGCAAGATCAACTGCGTCACGCTCGATCCCAGTATCGAAGAAATGATCACTGGCAGTGCGCAGTCGTCGGACGGCCGATCAGTGCTGACGTTGTCACCGGACTTGCAGAAGCGCATCCTCGAAGCGATCAGCAAAACGATCGACCGGGTGATGCCCGCATGCAACGGTAAGACTCCGGTCATCCTTTGCCCACCGCAATTGCGCATGTGGGTGCGCAGAATTATCGAAGGCTCATTGAATACAGTTCCCGTGTTGTCATATAACGAAATTGTCCGAGACGCGACCATCGAGTCGCGCGCAATGGTGACGATGGATGAAGAATCTTAGAACGATCACAGCAAACTCGATGCCGGAAGCGCTAATCCGCGTCAAGAAAGAACTTGGCAGCGACGCCGTCATTTTGCACACGCGAACGTACCCGCGGCGCAGGTTGCCCGGTGCGCCTGCTCGCCACTTTGTTGAAGTGACGGCTGCGACATCATTGGATGCGGTCCCTGCCGAAGCTCGCAAATCGATGCGACCTGCAAGTCAGGCGAACCGCAGGTCGGCCCATCGTTCGGAGGCAACTTCGAGCGCCAACCCGTCTGCAGTCATTGCCCCAATCATCGCCGAGCCGGACGCATTGTTCGATGTCTATCGCCGATTGATAGAGTCCGACGTCGCCCACGACATCGCCAGCCAACTCATCGAGAAACTGGACCGGGACCTGTCGAGTTCGCAGCGTTCGGATGAAGCTGTCGTCAAGGCGGCGCTGTCGAAGCACCTTTTGAAGATGCTGCCTGCGGTCTGTGAAATTGACCTTGCCCCTAAGTCCGGACCAGTGGTCGTCGCGCTCGTTGGACCTACAGGTGTAGGAAAAACAACAACCCTCGCGAAGCTAGCCGCAGACTTCTCGCTGCGCAAGAATCGTTCGGTTGGGTGTCTTTCGCTGGATAACCGCAAGATCGGTGCGGCAGATCAAATCGCAGCGTACGCAAATATCATCGATGTGCCATTGCAGGTTATCAAGAATCCGGCAGAATTACCGGCGGCTGTTGCGATGTGGTCGGACCTCGATGTGATTTTGATAGACACGCCGGGTTTGAGTCCGCACGATACAGCCGGTTTGATTGCGCTGACCAACCAATTGGAATCCATCGAGGTTGACGAGACGCATCTGGTCTTACCAGCGACGGTCGGGGGACGCGCGATGCGCGACGCAGTTGAACGCTTCGCTTCGGTGGGTGCGGATCGATTGCTTTTGACCAAACAGGATGAAGCGATTGGAGTGGCTGTTATTCTCAACGCGGTTCATCAAACGCAGATGAAGATTTCATATGTGACCACAGGCGACGATGTGCCAGATGGAATCAGATTGAGAGCGCGCGAATCGTTGGCCGATTCCATCACGGCGCAGGTCGCGATGATGGAATGACAAGAAGTGCCCGACTGATTAGAAGTAACGGAGTGCAAAGAAGTGACCCGATTGCGAAATCCATTTTCGCTCAAGCCTGCGGCATCGCGGCAACGTCAAGAGAACGTTGAACCGGCGCGCTCACGCTCCGAGAGCAAGCCCATCACGATTGCGCTGACCAGTGGTAAAGGTGGCGTTGGAAAAAGCAACATCGCGGTCAATCTCGCAACGAGTATTCAGCAGCGGGGCGAACAGGTGACGCTTGTTGATCTCGACATGGGGCTGGCCAACGCTGACGTGCTGCTCAACGTTGCGCCGCCATACAATCTCGGTCACATCATTCGCAACGTGAAACACGTTGACGAAGTTGCGCATCGGTCTGCATTGGGATTGAAACTGATTGCGGGCGTTCCCAGCGGTGCGCAAGAATTGCGCGATGTTGCCCAAATTGACGAAGTGATCGACCGAATCAAGTCGGTTTCGAGCAATATTATTATTTTTGATTGTGCAGCCGGCATCGGTGCAAATGTTACCCATTTTGCGCGGGCTGCCGATGTTGTACTGGTGGTAACAACCCCAGAACCCACCGCTTTGGTCGATGCGTACGCTACCATTAAAACATTGTGCAAAGCAGGTTACGAAGGTTCTGTTCGGCTTTTGGTCAATATGGTTGAGAGTCGTCAAGAAGCTCGCAAGGCGTTTAGTCGTGTGCGAGACGCTTGTGAAAAATTCATAAACTTTGATATTGCGGAAGCTGGCTACGTTCTGCATGATACTCACGTTGAACTTGCGGTTCGTCAGCGTGAACCATTTGTTCAACGTTACCCAAAATGCTCCGCCAGCCTTTGCATCTCTGTCATTGCGACACGTTTGGTTGGAGCGAATGCTGGAGCCAACGGCCAAAACAAAGGGATCTTTCAGCGTGTCGCGGGAATGTTTTAGTGGACGGAACGCCTTGTGAGTTTCCGAGTTGCAGCCGTGTGAGTTGTTGCGGTTTCAGGTTCAGTTGTTGAAGCTGTAAACATGTCATCGTGGATTTGTTTGTTGGTCAATCCGCGTGAATCGGCAAGGATGCTGATCGATCGACATGCATAGGGCGGAGGATTTCTGCCCGCAAACTTATTGCGCAAGACTATTTGGCGTGGTTGGCGAGAAAGGATTCTCAATGCTGCCGCTATTCATTCAGCCCTTTCACTCATCCAATTCGCATTGCAACCGCATTCATTTGCAGGGTTCCCGCAGGTACGCTTGCGGAGGACGGTGATCTTATGGTCGCTCGATATACCGGTGCTGTGCTGAGTTTGTTTGCTTTTGGGTTAGCGTCTGTCGCAGGTTTGATTGCGGGCAACCCACCTGAAGTCGTGTTGTCGCGCGCACTTTGGGCGCTGGCCGTCTTTTGCGTGATCGGACTTGCAGTTGGAGCAACCGCCCAGATGGTGTTGGGTGAATACGCGATCGAGAAAGCTGCCGCCGTCATGCCAGACGAGAATGAAATGGCGGTTGAGTTTAACGATGACGAGACTGTCGACGTCGCGGCGGTTGGTCATGAAGACGCCGCCAAGGCATGAATAAGTTCATGATTCAATAAGTTCATGATTCAATAAGTTCGTGATTTACTGGGCAGGTTGGTTAAGGACAAACATGGTAAGGCTTTGAGGAATTAAGATCTGCAAGGAGGCTGATCTCAATGCGGCTGTTCGTCGAACGGCCAATCTTCAAAACCGCAGAACATCGCAATCGTATCTCACGGAGGAGAATCGATGCCCGCTTTAAGAACCGGTTCGGACGTACTGGAAGTTTGGAAAGAATTTAAGCTCGCGGGAGGTCGGCCTTTGCGCAACCGACTGATGGAGACGTATCTTCCAATCGTCAAGTACACAGCCGACCGCATCAGCACAAAGCTGCCTGATGAGGTTGATGTTGACGACCTTGTGTCGGCTGGCATCTTCGGATTGGTGGATGCCATTGAAGCATTCGACATGGGGCGGGGCGTCAAGTTCGAAACTTATTGTGCGCCGCGTATTAGGGGTGCCATGCTCGATGAACTCCGTGCAATGGATTGGGTGCCACGTCTCGTGCGAAGTCGCGCCAACAAGCTGCAACGCGTCTGCAGCTCGCTGGAGGCTGAATTGCGCAGGCAACCGACAGATAGCGAACTGGCCCAGAAACTCGGCGTATCCAAAACCGAACTCGCGAAAATTGTGCGAGACGCGACAGCCGTGTCGCAGATTTCGCTTTCACGAAAACATTTTGAAACCGATTCCAGTCGCGACGTCTGCGAGATTGATGTGCTTGAAGACAAGCGCGGTCGAAACCCCGTCGCCGAAGTTCAGAAGCGCGATCTCAAAAGTCTCATCACGCGCGGGCTGACTCGCGCCGAACGACTCATTCTGATCTTGTATTACTACGAAGAAATGACGATGAAAGAAATCGGCGCGACGCTGGATCTTTCTGAGAGCAGGGTTAGCCAAATGCACTCGGCGATTCTGAATCGATTGAAAACGCAACTCAAGAATCGTGAGCGCGAATTGTCGCGTGCCTGATCGACATGCCTGCGTGATTGGCACGTCAGCGCGCCGTAACTTGAAGGTTGCTGCAGGTGATCGCTGACTTGCCGACAATTTGAAAATTAACACTTGATCAACGCCCGATAACCATTGTCTAAGTTCATTTCTCGCCGGATCTTCAACGTTTTCAGCCATTTCCGGTTAATTCACAATCAACTCCGTTCAAATCACAGTCATCGCCATGCTATGATTCAATAGTGGTTGTGCGAGCGCAGATTGCGTCACGGCCCTATGTGTGGATCGCCGATACATTATTGAGGCCAGTTGCTGGGGGAGAGCGCACGGTTCAACAACACGCACAGGAGACTGGAACGTGTCAGACGTGCCTCCAAACATTCTAGGAGCCGCAGCACAAGCCGGATTCGTTTCCGGGATTGCTTCCCGCTCGCGCGACGCCGATCGCACCGGGCAGGCACAGATCGCTGCTAAGCAGGTTGAGCGGGCGAACGACTCTGCGGACAGCGTCGAAACAACCGACGGCGATACTGCTGTCTTTGCCGACGCCGAAGGTGCGGGTGGCCAGGGACGTGCGTTTGGCGAAGCTGCTGACTCGCCGGTTGAAGAAAATGAAGGCGTTACCCCTGAGTCAAAACAAGACGGCGATCAGTCACATCTGGATATCAAAATCTAGCGCACTGAGCGCTTAATCGATTATTGGGAGAGAATGAGCTGGCTCAGCCTGAAATATGGCTGGGCCATCCTCTTGCGCAGACGGTTCGATGTTCAAGAGGCCTGAACGTCGAATGTTTTGCAGGGACAGTTGAGTACTGGGCTGACGAACCAGCAAAGGATAAAATAAACGCATGCGATACACGCACATGCATGGCTGCGGTAATTCGTTCTATGTCATCGACGCGCGCGACAGTGCGATCGCCGATCAGGCTGCGCTCGATTTGGTTCGGCGCAACTGTGGCGATCCGTTCGATCTGGATGGCGTGGTGATGATTCATCCGTCGTCAGTCGCGAGCATCAGAACGGTGATCTACAACTCAGACGGATCTCGAGCGCCAATGTGCGGTAATGGGGTTCGCTGCCTCAGCAAGTTTGTCATCGACCATACGCCCGAAGCAACCGATCATCTATTCGGACCTGTGTCGGTTGGCCAGTTGTCACGGGCAATGCCAAGGCTGGGATTGCCGAATCAGGTGAGCCGCGTCCTCCTCAAATCTATCCTGCAAACAAACTGGTGTGTAGATGACAAGGTGGTTCTCGGTCGATTGATCGCCGAGACCGATTCGGGCCTTAAGACGCACTACTGCCTGTCACAAAACGGAGCGATGATCTGGGCGACTGTTTCGTTGGCACCGGCTGAACTGTGTCTTGCGAGATTGAATTGTACATTGGAAGGGGCAGAGGCGTTGGATCGGGAGATCTGCGTTGGCGGGCAGTGCTACGACGTTTCAGTTATCGGCCTTGGCAATCTGCATTGCGTGGTTTTCGTCGATGATTTGAATGGCATTGATGTTGGCGTCCAGGGGCGGGCGATTGAAACTTGTGATCGGATTTTTCCGGATAGCGTCAACGTTCATTTTGTGCAGGTGCTCGCGCCAAACCACTTGAAGATTCGATCGTGGGAGCGGGGGGCGGGCGCGACGCTTGCATGCGGAACGGGTTCGTGTGCCTCCGTGGTGGCCGGTCTCAGGACTGGACGCTGCGCGGCCAGTGTCAGGGTCGATCAACCGGGAGGGGCGATTCACGTCGATGTCGGTGACGATGTGCTAATGTCGGGTCCGGCGGTGACGGTTTGCGAGGGTGAGTGGGCTGACGCGAAGGCAGTGGGCAACGACGGGTGAAATTGATTGCCTGAAATGGGCGGGTTCTATCAGAATTGACAGAAGCATCGACACCGGCACACGGAGTTTATTGACGCGACTTTTCACCCGATAAACGAAAGGGTAAGCCAAATCCCGGTGCCCGCGCCTCAGGTCTATTACTCGGAGAGTGAGATGAATCCGAACGTCGTTGAAGCGATTCGCAAGTCTGCAGCCGTTCCGTCCATGCCACAGGTTGTCACTCGGTTTCTTGAAGTCATTCAGGATCCGAATTTTGACTACAACAGCGTGGTCAAGGTGCTCAGCGTTGATGCGGGAACGGTCAGTGAGATTCTGCGCCTTTCCAACTCGGCGCTGTTTGGCGTGTCGCGAAAGGTTACTTCGCTTAAGCAGGCCCTCACGTTGCTGGGTCCGAGGCGTACGCGTTCATTGGTTCTGGGGCGATACCTGGTCGAAGCGATTGGTGACGATTGCGGTGGTCAGCTTGATACGAGCTACTACTGGCGACGGTCACTCTCGTCAGGCGTCATCGCGGCGCGCATTTCGGACAAGGCATGCCCACGACTGCGCGATGAAGCGTTCCTGACCGGGCTGCTGGCCGACATCGGCGTTGCAATTCTTTCGCAGGCGATGGGTGATCAGTACGAGCCCATTGTCAGCCAATACACGCCGCACGGGTCGCCTTATACCGAAGACGACGAGCTGAAACTGGTTGAAACCAGTCACTGCGAAGTGGCGGCTATGGTCCTCGCCGAGTGGGGTCTGCCTGAAGCGATGTGCGATGCAGTCAAGAACAGCCACAACAATGACATCGACGTGACCGACAACGCTTCGCAAATGGCCCGCGTCGTCAATGCGTCCGATCGAATCGCGAAATTGCTTTGCGAAATCCCCGACGTCAACACTTGCGTCGAAACCTGTGCGAGTGCTGCGGCTTTCTCCGGAATCGGTCTGTCTGACTTGGTGAATATTCTCGAAAGCGTCGAATCAGACGTTGAGGAATTGGCATCCGTATTGAAGATCGACGTTATTCCGAGTGCGGTGTACGAGAAGATCGCCCACGCCATTCGAGAGCAACTGTCGGTCGCGGCGGGTTCATAAGGATACCAACGCGAACGGAACGGTCGCAGATTGCTTTTGCAAATTGTTGCTGATTAGCCGGCTTGCCTGTCACCCGGATCGATTGAGTTGTGTACATCGATGTTGCGGTGGTGCCCGCGCATGTCCTCGATGAATCTCTCCAACACTTTCAACCGTGATTCTGCGATTAGACGTGTTGAACCAAATCTGAAAGAGTCCTTGATTTTCGCGGTCCAGTACTTGTACTTCTTCTGATTGTCCCACGTTTCGATGACGGCATTGACCGATCGACCATCAAACACCTGCTTGAAGACTTTTGAGCAGAGTGTCACGATGCTGAATTCGTCGAGGTGGTCCGCTTCGGCGACGATCTGCGCACACGGATGAGTGATGTGATGGTCGCCAAGGACGCGAATGCACTCAGCCGCCTGGTCAAGAATTTCTTTGTTTGCGACGTGATCCAATCGCTCAAGCATCAACGTTGCCGCCTGTGTGTACTGTATTGCAGACGTGACGGTTTCCTGAATGGCATTGATCTTGACGTCGCCGGCTTCGTATTGAATGGCCCAGCCGGCATCGTGATAGAGTGCGACAATCGCCAACAACTCTCTGCTTATCTCCTTGCCCACAAACTCGGCGAGTCCGGGAATTAACAGCGCACTTTCGCAGACGCGATTGGAGTGGTCCCATAGGAGGGTACGCGTCTGCCCATCAGGACTCTTGAGCGTCAAGTCCTGCTCGGCACACTTGCGGATGGCATCCAGATTGACCATTCAAATAACCTGGTTTGCAAAACAAACGGCCTAATGACGTACCTTGATCAAAGGCATCAACCTTCGATCATGAACATGTTTCGCCCCGACTGTTTTTTACTACGACTTTTATGGCAGACTTGCCCGACCTGCTACACTGCCAACAAAAATCTGAATTGAGTTTCGCGAGCGCCGCGTTCACTTCAAGGCACGGAACGATGTGCGTGCCTCCCCCATCCGGTGCCGCCGAAGTTTTTCGTTCCGATGCTTTCCTTGGTTATGCGCAAATAAGCCGACCCCAGCGCAAGTATAGCAAAATGAAGCTTGGGGTTTCAACAATTCTCAGCGATGACCGGATAACGGTTGCATCGGTACCTGTCAGTGAAATCGTTGGCACGAACCCAAAGTGTGCAAATTAGCAAATCATCGACGTTTAGATGTTCTGCACGTGCAACGTGGGATAGATTTGTGTTCCGAATAAATGTTTGCCGCTGAGCTCAACGAGGGCTTAGTCGATCAATTTATAGTAGCAGTTTCGCTTCGCCGGTTGCCAACCCGAATCTCTGATCAACTCACGAATATCTTCCTCGGCAAGACAATAGGTCGTGCCGGCTGCGGACACTACGTTCTCTTCCATCATCACCGAGCCCATGTCGTTCGCCCCGTAGAAGAGCGCGAGTTGACCAATGGTGGGGCCCTGCGTGACCCAGCTCGACTGAACGTTGTCGATGTTGTCGAGAAAGATTCGTGAAAGCGCCAACACGCGCAGATACTCAGCCGACCCCGCGAGCATCAAATGTTTGCCATCGGGTAATCCTCGATATTCGGATGGGAATTGTTTCGTTCGGCCCAGTGGTGTGTTGTCCGGTTGAAATGTCCAGGTGATGTATGCAGTGAACCCACCGGTTTCGTCCTGCAGGTCTCGAATCAATTGCAAGGTTTCAATGCGCTCTTGGATCGTTTCGATGTGCCCGAACATCATCGTGATGCTCGTGCGCATCCCGATCTGGTGGGCCTGCCGCATGACCTCCAAATACTCAGCCGTGTTGGTTTTACCCTGGCCGATTTTGTCGCGGACGCGGTCAACAAGAATTTCGCCACCGCCACCGGGAATCGTATCAAGCCCCGCATCCTGAAGTTTCAGAAGTACGTCACGCACCGGCATGTCAAACTCTTGATGCAGACCGTGGATTTCGGGCGGGCTGAATGCGTGGGTGTGAACTGTTGGATAATTCTTTTTGATGAATCGCATCAGGTCGAGATACCACTCGAACCCCAAGAGTTCTTTGGGGACCAACCCGCCTTGCATCAAGACCTGCGTTCCGCCGATGTCGAGCAGTTCTTCGATTTTCTCACCGATCTCGGCGAACGATAAAACATATCCTTCGGGCAAGTCGCGCCGTCCGGAATCCATGCCGGGTGGGTCGGCTTTGAAATTGCAAAAAATGCATCGGGCGGTGCAATAGTTTGAGTAGTTGATGTTGCGATCGACGACGTATGTGCGATACGGTTCAGGGTGCTTCTGCTTGGTGACGCTGTGTGCGAGCCGGCCCAATTCATGTATCGAAAGATCGTTGTACATTTGCCACGCGTCGTCAGCGCTGATGCGATTTGTTTGAACCGTTGTCGCTGGGATAACATGCGACTCCGAATTAATTCGGGTTGAAGAAATCATGCAAACACCAACTCCTGCTTCGCGGGTACGAGTTCGAGTTTTTGGGCTAACGTGACGAATTTTGTCAAGCCTTCCTTATGCCTCGGCGTGATGGTAAACCGCAGTCGGTGCGTCAGATACCGCTGAGCCAATTCGACGGGCCAACCCAGTCCCGGCCCGACATTGCTGGCGATTCTGTCGGCATTGCGGACGCCGGCATCGCGCGCCTTAGCGAGCACTGCGTCAAGATGGCCAGTGTCATATTCCTGCTTCGCCGCCCACGCCGCAAACACAAATGGCAAACCGGTCAGCGATTTCCACGCACCTCCCAAATCCGTTTGAATGTCGAGATGGGGCAGGTGGCTGGTGATGACTTTGTCGCCGATCAGGAGGATAGCGTCGCAGCAGTTGCGGTCGATGCTGTCGTCAAGTTGCACGATGTTAAGGCGTCTTCCGAATTTTTGCAGCCAGATGACCTGAGCCAACGCCACCGACGTATGCGAGTCGCCATCGACATAGAGCGTCTCAACTTCTGATGGGGGGATGTTCGAAAAGACGCGAACCGTGAGGGTTTCTCCGTCGCAACCGATGCATGCGTCCGAAACGATTTTCCATTTTCGCCCCGGACCCACGAGGTCGATCACCGGGACCAGCGCCACATCGACATCGTTGGCATCCAGCATGGGGGCCAGCGCTGCGGGTACAGCATGGGTCAAAACGAGATCGGCATCGTCATCGAGCCCCTCGGTCAAAGGTTTGGCGTTCAGATACGATACGACACCAAGTCGATGTTTTTGTGATGAACCGTCGATGAGGTTGGACATGAGTAAGTTCCGGTTGCTTCTGCCCGCAGGGCATCTGGTGTAGGCCCACGGGTCATCTTGCGGGTTGCGCTCAACTGTCATTCCCGCGAAAGCGGGAATCCAAGCCCTGCGCGTTACACATCGCTCGTTCTGGACTCCCGCATGCGCGGGAGTGACGACCCATTAGGTGGCCCTTTTATTTTCACCAGATTATAAGGATGGTTTGGCCAACTCACCAGCATTTGTGCAGACCGCCGATGCCTTTCAAGTTTTTTGAAAATCGGATCGGGCCAAAACGTGGATTTCATTGACGGGGATATCTGGCATTGATACTGTTGCCCGGCACGTCGAATCGAGTCCTTGGTATTGGAAGAACCCATCCATGTGGAAACGGAGTCACATTGCAGCCGTTGCGGTCGCACTCATCTCATTGGCCACGATTTCAACAGGTTGCCACAGACCTGCAGGGCTGTTTGAAATCACCAACTACATCGATGTCGGTGAAACCGAGCAGTTACACGAAGTTTTTGACGAAGCGTACTACATGACGTCGGATGACGGCAATGTGGATGTGGTGGTGCGGCGGGGGAGTCGAAACGATATCGACGAGTTGAATCGGCTGACGCAAATTGTTCATATCCGCAGCGTGTTCTCACCGATCGAAGACCGCAACAAGATCGAGAGCTCCATGATCAACGGGGTGGTTGGCTATTCGATCATCGGGGATTTGGGCGCGGTTTGTTTTCAAGGGGCTGGATTCGCGTCGTTTTCGGAAAATCGCAGCCGCCATACGCTGACCGGCAAGCTTGAACAATCCAGCTTGCGACAGGTTCGTCGAATTGGCGAGATTGGTGATATTTTCAATCGAACGCGCCTGTCGGGTAAATTCAAAGCCGTGCGCGACGAGAAAGCCGTTGTGCGCATTTTAAATGAAATGAACCGATTCCTTGGACCGCAACCGCGCTACGTTCCACCGCCTCCGGGAACAAATCCGTTGTAGGGTGGGCCGAGCCCGCCTTGATGCAATTCGCTCGAACGGTGGTGGGCACGGCCCACCCTACATTCATGCCTACAAATGGTCGCCGGTATCAATATCAAGCGGGGCATGATGATGTTCGCTTGGCTTGCTTTCGGAGAAAATGCGCACGATGCAGAAAATCAACAACGCTGTGACCATCGCAATACTGCCCAGCATCATCGCCCAGCCACCGGTTGTCAGCCCGGTGATTTCCTGTTCCGAACCATCGGCAAGCAACTGCATCAGCAGTATTTGAATTGGCCCCATTTGCAAGTGCATCCCTTATGCCTCCAGCAAATTCTGCGTGTGTTCCGCATGGGCGATCGTTCTGCCAATACGATTGCGACACGCGATATCGATAGCCGCAGTAATAATGATAAACAGCAAACCCACCCCGACAATGCTGAATCGTGCGATGTTTGCATTGAGTCTGGCGCCCGCGATCTTCACTTTGATCTCTTCTGATGGTTGTGTGTACCATTCGGGCCTCTTGGCCGTTGGCTTCAATTGAATCTCGTGTACGCGGGCGATTTTTTCTTTGGGGCCGTCCTCACCTTTAAACTCATCAGGGAATTGTGTAACGAGTGCGGCTTCGATGCCCTTGAAATCCGGGCTCATGCTGCGGATGCGATCAGGTGCATTGTAGTAGCACCACATGCTTAGCACCGCGATCAGGAACGTCGGTGTCACATACTTGACCATGTATGGCATGAATCGCGGCAACTCGAAATCGGATCCTCGATTCGCCTCTTTCACGCCACGTTCTGCGCCAATGACCCAACCGAATATCAATACCTGCGCCAATCCGGCAACAATCATCATGAATTCGCAGGCAAAGTCAGTGAAGTCCAAGGCTTGGGCATTGATACTGAAATACATCACCAGCGACGCACCAGCTGCCGTGATTATTGCGAGCAATGTCACGCTTACCGGGCGGCGCAATCCGAAACCATCTTCCAAGAATGCGATCGCCGGCTGCAACATGCTTAGTGAACTGGTTACTGCCGCCAAGAACAACAGTCCAAACCACATTCCGCCGAAGAAATTCCCGCCAAACGGCATCAAGTGCATGATCGCCGGCACGGTAAAGAACCCGACTTGAAACGTGCTTTCCGGCGTGTGTGATGAACCGAGGAACAGGAACGCGGCTGGCACGACGATCAAACCGCCCAGGACGACTTCGCAGAATTCGTTAGCGCTTGACGCACTGAGCGATGTCAAAACCACATCGTCGCTCGGTTTAAGATAACTCGAATAGCACAGTATCAAGCCGAACCCTACGCTTAGGCTGAAGAAAATCTGACCCGCCGCACGCAACCATACTTCCGGATTCTTGAGCAGTTCCCACTTCGGGTTCCACATGAATCCCAATCCGGAACCGATGTTGACGAGGGTGAGGACTCGGACCAGCACGATAACCGCGCATCCGATCAATAGCGGCATCGCGAATTTGCAGAATGTCTCAATGCCTCGTGTGACACCACGATAAATGATGACGAAATTGACGAGAAAGCACGCAATGACGTACCAGAACATGCTGGACGAATACATCGCCCCGTTTTCATTCAGCGCGAATTGTTCAACTGCATACGCTACGGATGCTCCAGCAACCGCGTCATTGTATTCAGCAGTACCGCGGGTTAGTCCTTCAACCGCAGTGCCAATGTGTGAGTCAAACCCACCCGTGAAATACGCAATCGAATAGCGCAGGCAGAGCGCTTCAAGCAGGACGTAATACATGTACACGACAACGGGAACGAGCAATGTCAGCGCTCCGACGCCCTTGGCCGGTGCTTTGCGCCAGATCGCGTAGAGAATGCCTGCCCCGTTGTTTTGGCCGTAGCGCCCACCGAGTCGGCCCATCGTCCATTCGCACCAGACGATCGGTACGCCCAGGACCAGGAAGCTGATGATGTACGGCACCATGAATGCACCGCCACCGTTGTTGACGGCTGTCCCGGGGAATCGCAGGAAGTTTCCAAGCCCAACTGCCGACCCTGCCACAGCCAGGATCACGCCAGTCTTAGAACCCCAACTTTCTTTGGTCTGATTTTGCAGGTCCGGATCGCTCATAAGCTATTCAACCGAAGGTCGGCGCGACGAATAATCCCGTCGCGTCGAACGATGCCTGTTGCGAATCGAAATCGTAAGTTGCCGAGTGGATAGCCCACAAATGCGTCGAATGCAAGTAAAATTGGCGAAGATCGGGTTGTTGGAATCTTCGACAGACCGTTTCAGTCTGTGATAGAGTGCCCGACTTTGGACGTCTAGTGGTTCGTCACTCCCGCGCATGCGGGAGGCCAGAAGGAGCGACAGGTAACGGGATGGGCGTGGATTCCCGCGTTCGCGTGAATGACGGTGGTAGGCTACCCACAAGATGATGCGTGGGCCTACATCGGCGGGGGCAGAATCTCTTCTATGGATAGAGCCTAGGTGAAACGGAATTCATTTTTCACATCCAAAGCGTGATTGATTATTTTTGCGGCTGTGATGTGTGGTTGGGGTATCCATGCCGGCCCGCGTCTGGGCGACCACGAAAGCATCAACGCACAATGTGCCCGCCAGGCGATCGCAGCCGTACTCAACGTGTTGGCAATTGCGGGGATCGGACGGTGCATGTTTGGCGACCGGGCGGGGCGGCTGGCTGGGTTCATGGCAGCCGTCAGTGTCGCGACGATTTTAATTCAGCCACAGCGCCCTGATCGAAATGACCTTGACGCTGTTTATCACGTTGTTCTTTGCGTGCTTCTGGCGAGCGTGCGAAGAGCCGAAAATCAGCGGGACATGGTTACGTCGGGACCGCGCACGTTTTTCTTGATGGATGCTCAGCGGTTTGATTATCTGCAAAGCGACCTCGATATTCCGTGGGTCGAGTTGGCCCGCGTGAAGCCTACCAAGAAGAAGAGCGGCAATAGCTGCGTCATCTTTGGGCGCGAGCAGCAAGGTTGAATGGATGCAACTTGACTGACGTGTTTTTGCGTCGATGATGCCTTGTAAGGATGACGTTCGAAGCATAACAAAATTCGTACGCCCGGGTGCTGCTTTGCAACCGGGCTGCGAAGCATTCTACTTTTTGAGAGGAGATTCTCAGATGAAGCAACAAATGATGGCGTTATTGACCGTGGGGTGTGTGGTCGCCGCGACGACGATGGTCGTTTTCAATGTTCGCACACCAGTTGCAGACGCCCATTGCCAGGTGCCATGCGGAATTTACGACGACGCAGCCCGTATCACCCGCATGAAAGAAGATGCCGCCACAATCGAAAAGGCGATCGCCAATATCAATCAGCTCGCTGGCCAGCACGATTCCCAGGCGTTTAACCAAGCCGCTCGCTGGGTGATGACGAAAGAAGACCACGCCTCGCACATCATCGAAGTGATTTCGGAATATTTCATGGCCCAACGCGTCAAGCCGGTGGCCAAGGGTGCCGATGGACACGACGCATACGTCGATGCACTGACGAAGTACCATGCGGTGATGGTCGCTGCGATGAAGACCAAACAGCAGAGCAACCAAGCCGCCGCCGACGCTTTGAAAAGCGCGATCGAAGCGCTGCCCTAAACCACCCTCGCCCAATGTTGACATGACAAAAAAGAAAACCGCGACATGAACCGTTCAACTCGGTCATGTCGCGGTTTGTTTGTATGTGCTATTTTCGAACTACGCGCGTTTTGCACGGCGACGAAGTGCCGTCATCGCACCGATCGCAAGCAATCCAAGCGTGGCGGGTTCCGGGGTGGCTGTGATATTGTCGATACCCATTTGCCCGACAATATTCGGCGCCGCACCAACATCTTGCGGTGCACCGGGTTGATGGCGGAACAGAAACGTCTGAACGCTTGAAAGTGCAGTCGTCACGCTGGGCGTGGTGCCACCGACCAGGGTCATGCCTGCGGGAGACAAATCAAAGACGACATGAATCCAGGCGCCGCCGGTCGGAATCGTAATCGAAGATGTCGACGTGTAACGGGATGCGAATCCAGTTTCGACGACGAATGCGCGAAGTTCGAGTGGGTCCGGTCCAAAGTTGGCGACGTCGGCTTCAACGGAGGTGATGCCTGCAGCCGTCAAATCGCCAATCCATTGATCTTCATTCTTGGACCCAACCGGTTTGGTTCCAGTCGACGACAATTCCAAATATTGATCGCCAGCGCCCGCCGGTCCGCCCGTTGCAATGTTGGTTGGACTCGAACCGCCAGCCCATGACTGCGTGGTTCCGTCCTGGAAATCGTCAACGCTGCCGAGCGAGACAGTCGCATTCGCATTTGCGGTGACAAACATCGTACCGACAAACGCTGCTGCATAGGCAAACGACGTGACATGACGCTTCATTGGTTTTCCCCTGTTTCCTCTAGAGAGTTGTTTCCTAAAGAGAGCTGCATCCAGCGAAATATTTTTGCAACCCGCCTTCATCTGAAGGCACCGATGCCCGGCTACAAAAAACCCGGATACAAAAAAAGAGACACACCCCACCTGGCGCTTTGCCCGGTGAATGTCTCTCTCGACAGTCGCCATCCTAGCCACTGCCCACGCCAGCCGACCAAAGGTTCTCCCCTCCGAATGATCGCTGGTCTACTTAATTTCCCCTATGATACCGGCCACGGGTTGCCCGGGTCAACCGCCCGTTCAAGCGACCTTCAAAGGGTTGACGGAAGCAATATGGACATGTTTGGGATTTGATGGGATCGATGCCTCAGTCGTGTGAAATCGCCAATTCACGTATCGTAAGACCAATTCGGATCGGTCCGCTTGAAATCGCCCATCCCTTCGTGCAAGCCGCTTTGAGCGGTTACACGGACTTGGCCATGCGGCGGATCGCCCGGTTGCATGGGGCGGCGTACTGTATCAACGAGGTCGTCCTGGACAAGTCGGTGCTGCATGACGGGCCCTGGCAGCGAAAACTCCTGACCGTTGCACCCGACGATCATCCCGTAGGGGCGCAGTTGATGGGCGGTGATCCGACGACGTTTGGGCCGGCGGCTGATCGGATGGTGAGCGCCGGTTACGACGTGATCGATATCAATTTCGGATGCCCAGCCCCCAAAGCTCAGAATCGCTGTCGCGGTGGTTTTCTATTGTCGGAACCGGAGACGGCATCGGCGTTTGTCCGCAATGTTGTGGATGCGGTGGGTGGTCGAGCTCCGGTGACATTGAAGATGCGGCGCGGTTTGAATGATACCGTCGAAAGCGAGCGCAACTTTTTTGAGATTCTAGATCTGGCGTTTTCGCTCGGTGTTGCAGCAATTACCGTGCATGGCCGTTCAGTTGAACAGCGTTACAAGGGACCGAGCGATTGGCGTTTCTTAGCACGCGTCAAAGAACATGCCGGATCACGAACCGTTTTGGGTAGTGGCGATCTGTTCGCCGCCGAGGACTGCATCCGCATGATGGAACAGACCGGCGTCGATGGCGTGACCATCGCGCGAGGGTCGATGGGCAATCCGTGGATCTTCAATCAGTGTCTGCAATTGGCAAGCGTCGAATGTGACGCCAATTCATTGATTGCCCCGACGATCCAACAACAGCGCGATACGATCATTCGCCATTTCGAGGAAACCGCGAAACTCCACGGCCACGAGAAGGCCGGCAAGCTCATGGGCAAGTTCGGCGTCCGCTACGCATCGCATCACCCCAAGCGCAAAAGAGTCCGCGAAGCCTTCAGCCGCGGCAGTTCCACCGAACAATTCCTGGAAGTCATCCGAATTTGGTACGACGAGTACCGGTAGGGTGGGCCGTGCCCACCGCAGTTTGATCGCCAACGACATGGTGGGCACGGCCCACCCTACGGATTACTTCACCGTTAGGTTATTCAGATAATCCGCGAGCGACTGGCGCTGTTGGTTGGCATCTGCTTGCAACTTGGCGACGGTGGACTGTTCCTTTTCGATCGTTGTTTCCTGATTGTTTAGTTTGGTCAGCAGGCGGGTGTAATATTCGCTGGACTGTTGGACCGATCTCATGTTGTCGCGGATGCGTTCCTGTTCTTTGGTGATGCTCTCGATGCGGTCGCGGTGTTGTTGCAGGCTTGATTCGGTTGTGCTCAAGATTTGCTTGAGGTGCATGGCCTTTTCGACGGCATTGCGGACTGTCTCGGGAATCTCCTTTGCGCGAATGAAAAACTCAAGACGATTGATGTCGCTGGATATCAAGGCAATCTGCTCCTCGCGAACGTATTCCTGGGTCACCTTGAAGTCGGTCGTTGCACCCGCTTCGACCTTGGTCTTGAAGCGATACAATTCTTCAGTGGTTTCAAATGGCTCAGCCGAATCGACAAGTTTCCAGTTGGCGTTTCTCGATTGTTCCATGACGAGAGTCTTGTTGCGACTGCCCTTGTTTTCGATCGCGTAGATTTGCGAGTGCGTCAGTTTGTGTTTGAGAACCAACACACCGTTGACCAGGCTCCCCGTTTGGAGCGCGTTGGTGGCGTTGGACTTCGTCGCATCCACGCGAACGTCGAGGTCCACGGCGTAACTGAGCAGTCGCGATTGCCCCGGTGGGAAGTGATCGATCTGAGCATCGCCGGCATACCCGCCGTCATCAAGAACAGTGATCGGGCCTTGCGGTAAATCCTTGCCAGTCGAATTGGTCAACCGTGCGCCATTGAGCGGATGTTTGGCCAGTACGCTTTGGTTGTAGATGCTCACCCGCTCGACATCGATGTCATCAGTGACAATCGGAATCATCGCCGACCGCTGGCGGGGGAGCGTGACACCAGCGACTTTGTACTGAAACAACTCGCCCATGTCGGCTGCATCGGCCAATGATGAGATGCTTTCGGCGTAATAGTCTTCGTCGCTCACAGAAGAAAACGGCGCTCCCCCACGCACGAATGCGGCGTCCGCCGATCGGTCATTCTTGACTTCCGACCTCCGTCTCATTTTTGCGGAACGCATTGGGGACGGAGCACTTGCAGCCGCACCGCCCGAAAATGGGTGGCCGCCTCCGATTCCACCGCCCGAACCACCTCCCACGCCACCTTCATAGGTCTGCGGCGCCAAGCTTGCGTATAGCTCCGGCTGCACGACTGGGCGGCGGATGTATAGCGGTTGGTATAAGTCTTGGACAAACGAGATGGGGCGGCCACTGACCAGCGATAATTCTACGTTGCTCCAGTCGCTTTCGGTTTGATTCTCGACTACGGCCCAGCCTTGCAGCGAACCGCTGGCATCCTTCAATTCTGCATCCGGCATCATCAGCCGATAAGTCGTCTTCCAGATCGGCGTTTCGACGACATATCCCAACCGTACGCGCCTTGCTCCGTCGCCGGAAAATTCGATCGTGACGGGTTTCTTGTCCTGGTCGCGCGATTGGGCCAGTGCCAACAGCGCTTTGTTGAGTTCGTCCTGCAACTCCTTGTCCTGCAATTCGATTTTCGAGACGTCATTTAGATCGACTGAGCGAATCGTTCCGCCTTCGATGATGTTGAGCACCCACGTTTCGATGAATTCGTCATCGGTCACCTTGCGCTTCTTTTTCTCCAACCCGAGGATCGTTCCTTCAATCTTGGTGCCTTGCGATTCGACGGTCAGGTCTGAACCGCGAAGCTGATTGAGCAGTTCACCCAGCGACGGATTGGTTCGGATGTCCACCTGAAAGCTACGCAGCGTTTTGGAAAGCGGGTCCTGTGATGGGTAGATGACGCTGCCGATTCTCCCGCCGTCCAAATCCTGCAAGACCAGTGACTTGAGAATGTCGTTGATCTGTTCGGTCTTGAAGCGAAGCTCGGTCTTGGCGTTGCCCTCAACCTTGCCACGATGCTCGAAAAATCCAACCCCGCTGCTGAACAAGACCACCCGTTCGACGGGCACATCGGTTTGCACTTCCGTGCCAGCGCGGGCAAGCGGGGCGATCACCATGTGCAGGGCAAATACGGCAATGAATCGGCGATACGGTGACATTAGGTATCCTTTCAGGATTGGGACCGCAAATCGGACAATCTGGTCAAACGCTATGGTATTGGACACGCCTCATCGCCGAAAGTTTCAACGGATTCAGAATCGATCGGCCAACATGTGTCTACACCAAAAAACGCGGCTGGGAGCGAATCCCAGCCGCGTTGATTTTCAATTTTGAATTCGAGCATGGAGCGGGTTAATCTTCAACCGCCTCCATCTCGACGACTTCAACGTCTTCTTCAATCTTGGAAGAGTCACTGTTGTCTGCGTCGTTGTCGCTTGCTTCTTCCGCAAGCGTCATTTCGAGAACTGCCGGCTCGATAGCTTTTGCCGGTGCCGCTTTTTGGGTCTTGGCACTCTTCGGCATGCCCTGCGTCTGTGGCTTGGGCGTTTGCGGCTTGGGTGCCGGAGCGGCGGGGGCCATTCCGACTTTGCCCATGGACTTCACTTCGACGTCGTCCGAATTCGACTTGTGCGTCGCGGTGCGGGCTTTCTTCGGCGCGGTGGTCGTGCCTGGTGCAACGGGCTCGACCGATTCGATTTCCGAGAGGTCCGCCGTCATCGATGCATTGTTCTGCGGTTCTACCGGCGTGCTGGATGACGCGCTTCGCTGCTGCGTTTCGACGCGTTGATACTGCCGTCCCGTGTTTCCGCTCGGGGCATATGATTCCTCCACGGGCGTGGCTTCGAGGACGAGAGCGTTTGAAGTCTTCGGCTGAGTCGTCGCGACGTTCTGAGTTCGGACGGGTCGGGCGATTGGCTTGATTTGAGCCGGTGCCTCTGATTGCGACTGGTTTGATTCAGCCTGCTCGGCTGTGACGAATACGGGGGCGACCGGAAGAATCTCCGTTGACGAATCGCTCTGCAGTGTGTTGGTCGGCTGAGTCCGGACGAAGTGCGAATGATCCCACTCTACGGAATCATCTGCCTGAGAGTCGTCCTGCTCGCTCGTCTCGCCCGATTCGGTAGTTTCCGTCGATGCTACTTCGACGTTGGACGACTCCAATGATTCCGCTTCTTCATCGTCGGTTGAATCAACCGTGCTCACGACCGGATGGGTTTCGTAGGTTTCGACCGTCGAATTGTTTGACCATTGCTGCGTCTGGCTTGAACCGGAAGCCGCCTGCTCGTCGCTGCTTGACGCGCTGTCTTGCACGAATACCGATGGGGTATCCTGATGCTGCGTTTCGAATTGCGTGGGTGAGCCTTCGACCGGCTCCATCGGCTGGATAGCGGCCGAGTTCGTCACGGGTTCGTTTGAGTACTGTGTGTTTGAATACTGTAAACCGGAGTCTTGCGAACCAGGATCCTGCGTTGAATCAAACGACTGAGTATTCGTCGAAGGATTCGACCACGATGCGGTCTGTGCATTTGACTTTGATTGTGCGTTTGATTGCGACGATGCTACCGGTTGTGAACTTGCCGCATTGAATGACTGAGGCTCGGCCGGCTGCATGGCGAACGACTGATTTGTACGCGTCCGATTGTTGACCGGCTGCTGCTGCGACTGGTTTGATGAAGCAAATTCAGTCGATTGCGGGCTACCGCTGTCGAGTTGATATTCGCGGGTTCGGACCATTTGCAGCTTCATGCGATCAAGCTGCTGCTTGGCGATGGTCATATCTGGTTTGCGTTTCAGTGCGGTCGCAAAGGCGCTGGCTGCCTCCTCGTAACGCTGGGCGCTACGGTACAGAAGTCCGAGGTTGTAATACGCCTCGGGTTCGGGGACAGCCAGTCGGAACTCCCCCAGGGATTCATCGAATCTGTTCAATTTGGAGAGCGCCATCGCAAGGTTGACGCGTGCTCGGACGAAAGATGGGTCGAGCTTCAAGGTGTTGCGAAACTCGGCTTCAGCGTCATACCATCGTTCCTGCATGACGTAGCAGAAACCCAGGTTGTTGCGCGCCTGCGGTGAGTTCGGCCACAGTTCCACCGCCTTCTGCAGGTATTGCTCAGCCTGCGGGTAGTGCGCCTGCTTGGCGTAGATCATGCCCAATCGGCTGAGCGATGGCACATGGTCCGGATCGCGCATCAGGGCTTTTTTATATTGCTTCGCCGCCCGGACAGCCGCACCTTGCTTCTCGAACAACCTGCCAGCCGCGTAGTGCGTTTGCGGCATGATGCTCGGTGTTTCTTCCAGTTCAGCCCCAGCGAGCGCTGACGGGTCCGCAGAATTCCAGTTGCTCTGCGATTGGCTGGATACGAACTCTGTTTTTTCTGAACAGCTCGTAAGCAGAACAACGCTCACGGCCAAGATCGAATAAATGCTGGCTTGTTGTTTCACGATACCTACCCCAGTTTCACAAAGTAGCAGTTCTGTCGCGTTTCCGTTTATCAATCGCATTCACAGCGGCGGTTGAGGATGACACAACACGCGTTTCGTTTCTATTGATGGGCGCGCCTTACGGTGCCGGTGGCGGACCGGCCTGTGCGCCCGCAGTCGATGCACCACCCGTCTGCGAAGCGGTATTTGCCGGAGCGTTCAGTTTGATTTCGATGGCGCGATTCGCGTCCATACCGGTGCTGCGGGCCATGCCTGCTTCAACGTTGATGTTCGCCGTATCGAATCCTGCCGCGTTGAGAAATTCCCGTACCGCGTTGAGTCGTCCGGTGATCAGGAATTCGTCGGTCGATGCGGTTTCGTAGCGAATCGTTCCGCCCGAGATACTGAGCAGTTCGCCCATGCGCATCAACGTGCGAATGCCGAGTCCGCTGAGTTCGGCAATGTGTGGTTCAAAGTGAATGTCCGCCACGGATGAATCATGCATCATGGCGTTGTCATTCATATAGATGAAATTCTTCCCCAACTCATGGGGACGATCGGAGTCACCTTGCGGTGGCGCGTTAAGGCGCTCGTGACGTTTGTCGCATCCAAAGATCGCCAGCGATACGCCCAAAGCGGACATCCAAACGGTACCGCGATAAGCTCGATTCAACATGGTCTAACTCCTTTTTCAAACGCGACCGCACAACCTGACCCGATTTGGTTTACGGCGGTTATGTGTCAAATGATTGAGGGCCTGTGGGCTGGGTAGTTGTGTTTACCTTCGTATATACGCCAGCCGGATGCACGGGCGTCCTTCATTCAATTTTCCATCCTGTTTATCGGTCACCGCTTGGTCCATCTTCCGAAGTTTGCAAACCATCTGAATCGAGAAAAATTTGCGCGGTGCGCAGACCGCCGCAGAATACGCTTGGACCCACCGCATGCGTGGGGAACTTACGGGGGGGCGTTTGTTAGAATCGCTATCGACAGCACTGAAAACGCCTATCGTGTTCGCAGGCGTGACGCCTTGACGGAATCACATCGATGCGCGATGATCCGCGCCCCGAAACGAAGGCTCGTCGCCTTCATGGCAACGAAGAAGAATTAAAGAGAAATTGACCAAAGAGAAAATGGAGGTCTCCAGCGATGGCAGAGCGAGCAGGTGCAGTCACATTCAAGGGCGGTCCCATGACGTTGGTGGGCAATGAAGTCAAAGTCGGTGACCCGGCACCCGCATTCAAGGTGACTGGCCAGGATATGAGTGACATCACCAACGCTGATTATGCCGGCAAGGTGCTGGTGCTTTCAGTTGTACCCAGTCTCGATACCCCGGTGTGCGCGACGCAAACCAAAAAGTTCAATGAGAAAGCTTCCGAGCTTTCGGGCGATGTCGGAATCCTCACCGTCAGCCTCGACCTACCGATGGCGGCGAAGCGTTTCTGCGGCGCCGAAGGCATCGAAGCCGTCAAGACCGGTAGCGATTTTAAGCATCTCGGATTTGGCGAAGGTTTTGGCGTGAAGATCAAGGAACTCGGTTTGCTGTGTCGCGCCGTGTTCGTCGTCGGTAAGGATGGCAAAGTCGTTCACGCCCAGTACGTCGGTGAAGTCGCTGAAGAACCGAATTACGACGCCGTCATGGATGCGGTCAAAGCCGCCCTGTAGGGTGGGTCGTGCCCACCATTCAATATTCGTGCGAACGACGGTGGGCACAGCCCACCCTACTCGCCGCGACTCTGCAACCAATTTATTGCGGGGCTATTATCAGAATCAATCTCAAGCAGCCGTCTGAAATAGGCGGCTGCTTCTTTGCGCTTACCTTGCGACTCGCGAATTCGTCCGAGGCGATCGAGTGCGTTGATAACGCCCATTCCCTTCGGATCCATGTTCGTTTCGAGCTTGAGCGCTGCCTCGTATTCCAGCGACGCATTGTCCCATTGTTCCAATCGCATGTAGAGCGTACCGAGCGCTCGGTGATATTTGGGGTGAGTGACTTGGCCGGAACGAGTTCGCTCCTGCACGCATTTGCGGAATGCTCCCAACGCTTCCTGAATACGGCCGGCTTCAACTAATGTGTTTCCCATCGCAAAGTAGAGATCGGGCAGTTGCGGCTGAATGGCGATGGCTTGTTTGTGCAGTTCGATCAATGGCTCGTAGTCGGACGATTGCGGATTTACAGGAAGCTTTTCCCGAAGTGCCAGCGATAGATTGGTCAAGAGGGAGGCATTCTTCGGGTCGATCTCGCGAGATGTTTCGTAATGTTCGATGGCTTTGTCGATATTGCCGCGCTGCTTTTCGAGTAGGCCCAGGTTCATTTGCGCGATTGCGCAGTTCGGCTCAACTTTTACAGAGTGCGACCAAAGTGCGTAGGAATCTTTCCAATGTGTGCTCTGTCTCCACGTCAGGTTCGCGAAAATCGTCAGGATGACTAGCGCTACGGCGCTGGGTATCGCAGCATTGGGTGCGAGTGTTTGGTGGTCTCGACGGTGAACCAGGAATATCCAGCCAAATCCGAACGCGATCGCCCACGGAATGCAGCCGAGGTACGCGTATTTGTCAGCAACGAGTTGCGGGCCGCTTTGGGCGATTCCGAGAATAGGACTCAGCACACCGACATAACAAATCGCCATTACAACCAGACCGGGAAATCGTTTTCGATATCGAAATAAGGCGACGCCTGACGCGATGACAATGATGGCTGCGACGATGTAACGAAGGGCGAACGGATTGTTGTCCGGTGGTAATGGAACCAAGGCAGTCAGGTTGATCGGGACCAACGTCTTGTAAGAATACCAGAACAGTCCGTAGAAAAACTGGGCGATGCGATCATCGACTCCCCACTCAGCCAGAGACTTCATGGTGTCGCGCTGATCAGCTTGTGCAGCTTTTGCGAACATAGCAAACGTGAAAGCGAGTATGAAGAACGGGATTTTCTCGACCAACACGCTGGCGATTCTCTTGCCGGACCAGCCCGCCCGACCGCCAATTCGTCGTAGCGGATATACGTCCATCACGAGCATGACGGCAGGCAGCGTGATTCCCCATGCTTTGGAGAGCAGCGATAAAGCCAGCAGCACGATGGAGACGACATAGAACGTTGCCTTCAATCCGTTCCAACGATTCACCAACACATAACGCAAGTAGAAGTACAAACACGGAATCAAAAACATCGCCGACAGCACGTCGCGCCGTTCGGTGACCCAAACCGCATTTTCAACACGAAGCGGATGGCATCCAAAAAATAACGCTGCAAAGGCGGCAGCAACGGGCGTGAGGTAATCTTCACCCTTGGGCGGATTGCGCAGCCAAACCGTGAGTATTAATCGGGCGAGTAAGTAAAACGCCACCACGGTGACAACGTGATACAGAAGATTGGTCAGGTGAACGATCTTGGGGTCGAGACCGCGAACGTATCGCTCTCGTGATTCCTCATCCAAACCGGTAAGTCGCGATTGACTGATCGAGTAGTCGATCGCGTACGACATCCAGGTCAGCGGATGGTAATGTCCCATCTTATTTTCGGTGAACATCCAACCGACATGCTTGGAGGTGAAACCGCGAATGTGCGGATTGTCGGTGATGACTTTGTCGTCGTCCCAGTTGGTGAAACCGGCATCGAGCGCCGGGAGAAACGTGACGAACGTACATATCGCGATGAGCACGGGGATGGCAACGCGTATCGACAACGGGGCGGCCTGCGTGTCATTCCAGTGCGACAGGTCAACAAGATCGCCGCGCAACTCTTGCGGGTCGTGCTTTTCGCGACGGGAGCGAGATCTGGATTTGGAGGCTCGTTTTGCCATGATCCTGCGACGGTTGTATTCGTCCAAATGTTGAAACGGACAAGTTAGCGATACCCGTCTCACCCGTCCAATTCATTTGTCGCAATCAGTCGAAACGACAGTCTATGCTTGTGTGGTTCCGCCCGATCCATACACTGTCCGGCAACTGGTATACGTTTGCCAATGCAATGATAACGATGGAATGAACCCACATGCATCGGATGGTCGCAAACATTCTTGGACTTGATCCTGCCGCAGAGAAACGATCCACGGTTGACTGGATGCGCTCCCTTGTACCGCTGCTTGCGCCGCTGGCGATCTGCGCTGCCGGAGTCCGCATAGAATTGGTCTGGGTTGCAATTGTTTGGATGGTGCTGCTGGTTCCCGGTGTGCTGGCCGTCAATCTATTCTTCCCGTCACCGCATCCGTTTTCGCGCATGACATCCCGTTTTGGCGTGGCGACCCTGTTGGCGATGGTCCCGGCTGCGATTCTGGGTTGGACGGGTTGCATGCTGCATTGGACGCTGACGACTTATCTTTTGGCATATGCGATCGCATACTTGGGCTTGGTCGCAGGTCTGGCACATTTCTTAGCCCATAAACCCGAAGTCGAACCAAGCGACTCAGAACACTGGCCGACTTTTGATTTCGGATTGAATGCGTCGAAGATCGTTGCGGGCATCGTTCTCGTTTGCGTCGGCGTGGTGTTGGTCGGCGTTGTAATGTCGGCACCACCCTCAGAAGAATTTCCCAATTCCGAACGCTACGACCAATTCGCCCGCACCGATTGGTGGCATGGCCTCGCAGTCGGGTCGATCGGTTCAATTGTCGGTGGCATAACGCTTCTAATTGTTGGTCTGCGTCGCAAGAACGAGGTAACTTCAGAATCCGAAAACGAATCAGCCGATTCAAGGCATCGCGCCAAGTCACGAAAGAAATCGAACGCTGAGAAAGCGCCAGCTAGCGGTCTGAATCTGCAATGGTTGAGCCTGCTCATATGGGTTGCGGCGGCTGGCATGACGGTTCACATCATGCGGGTCGTGTATTCCGAATCGGTTCCAGTTCCATCGAAGAAGGCGACGACGTTGTTGTGGAACGTAGACGATGTCGCGTATGTCAGCGAAGCCACCGACTATCTATACGGTTTGGAAATGGGGCGCTACGAACCATCCACGGGTGGGACCGCGCCGATGAGTCGGGCCGGGATGTCGCCGATGACCGCACCGTTGGTGGCGATGATCGCGAAGTTTAGCGGTGTCAGTCCGCCCGGGTTGCACCACAGCGTCATGCCGCCACTGATGATCCTGATCGGAGCGAGTTGTTTAGCGGCTGTGCTTTCGGTCATCTTTCGCAATGATCGATGGCTCGTTCCACTTGGGCTGCTCGTGGCGCTGCTGCTGATCAATAAGACCTGGGACTACGCCCGCTGCGAAGTTGAGATGATTGCGTTTCGCCCGATGCAGACCAAGGCGATTCATCTGATCTGGGTTCAACCGCTACAGTTGGCATCGTTGTTGCTGCTCGTCACACGGCCGGGAAAGAAGCATTTGGGTTTTGCGATTTGTGCAGGAATCGTCGCTCATACCGTGCATCCATTTGGAACGATCAACGCGATGGTTTGGTCCACGGCGTTGGTCGTTGGGGCGTTGATCTTTGATCGAAAAGCCGTCGTTTATCTGTTGGTGATGCTCGTTGCGTCATGCGGGTTGGCCGGCGTATTTCGTACCGTCTCAAAGAAGCCCTCGGATGGACCCAAGTTATCAAGCGGACGAACAAGTGGTACGCGCATTCAATCGCGCGACCTCGTTCGCGTCGAAGCCGAGTTGTTCACGCTGTACGGCGAATTTGAAGAACACCTGCAGCAGAGCAACGTGTCCGATGAATTGCTCCGTACGCTTCGCAATAACGGCGCGCGGGTGCCGAATGATGTCATACTTGAGCCCGAAGCCGACGGTGTGTGGTCGATTCTTTACGGCAAGCGACCGCTTTATCGCATTCGACGGGTCGAAACCAAACTCGTTGTTTATGAATGCGATGCCAAACCGATTGCCCGGCACGATCCGTTCTGGTCATTTGGCATGAACACGCTGTATACGTTGGGTGCCCTGGCTGTCCCGCTGCTGGTTGGGTTTGGCGTTCGGCGCCGCGAAGTGTTTTACGTCGGATGGCTGGGGGCAGCCGTCCTCGTGGCATGCAATTTCGAACCGTTGGGGCGAGTCTTGAACCAGGCGCTGCCGATGTCGATTTTCTGGCGCGGGCGCTGGATGTTGCCACAGCTTGTCAGTGGTGCGGTCTTGGCGACCATGATTTATTGGTGCGTTCGTGTGTTGATACGCGGCCGTCGAGATTCGATGTCGCCGCTTGTGTCGATGGTTGCATCGATTGTCACGCTCGCCGGTATCGGAGGGATGCTAGTCAAGTCATCGAGCATGGCCCTTGAGGTCGGCGATGCTCCCAAAAACCTGACGAAATTCTCGAACGATATGCACGGGCTGGTCGATGTCTTGGGAGGTGTTGAAGCGAGTCCCTATGTGTTCGGGCCATTCTTGGTCCATCACGAATTACCGCAGTTGATGCCGAATATTCAACTCGTATTCTCGCGCGACAAGTTCATGCGAACCGCCGACCATGACGAATTCCGCAACATCGCACTCGGTGTGTTCAACTCGATGCGCAATGGCCGACTTGACGGCGCGTTATTCGATCGCTTGTGCACATTGTATCCAGTCGATCATGTGGTCATCGATCGACCGGTGTCGTCATCGACAGGGAAGCGTTTGCGAGGGCAGGTGGCGCAGGTTCTGAGCGATCGGGAATGGACGGACATTGGTTCATCCGGGCGGTATCAGGTTTGGCGGTCGCCTGCGGCAGCATCAGCCAAGCAGGGTGACACAACCGACGATTGATCAAACCGATTGCGGTTCAATTTGCCCGACGCACATTCGCGAGCAATCATGGCCAAGAAACCTCGCCGACAAAAACCAAAGAATGAACCCGTAGCGAAGAACGGGAAGCTTGGTTCGTCCAAGCGTATCTTGATCGCCGTTACCGGCCTTTGCCTCATTCACTATGTGCTGGCCGTCACCAGCGTCTTGAACAAGTCCAACACCTACGACGAAATCGCCCACCTGACCCGTGGGTACAGTTATTTTCTAACGGGTGACTATCGCCTTGAACCGCCGCACCCTCCGCTCGCCCACGTCTGGGCTGCACTGCCAGGACTTGGCACGGACGTGAAGTTCCCGCAGACGTGGAGAGAGCACGAGACTTGGCACACCTCCGACGTCTGGCAGATTGGTCGGGCGTTTTTCTATTACTCAAATAGCGGAAACGCTGCGATCATCGACAACCTGCTTTGGCGTGGTAGGGCGATGATTGCTTTGCTAAGCGTAGCGCTTGGGTTGTTGGTCTACTTTGCATCTTCGAAACTGTTTGGACGAGTCGGAGGGTTAATCTCGCTTGGACTCTATGCATTCAGTCCGACGATGTTAGCGCACGGCCGGCTGGTAACGACGGACTGCGCTGCTGCGCTGTTCTTTGCGGCGTGCCTAATTTCGATTTGGTGGATGCTTCACCGCGTTTCGATAGCGAGCGTCTTGGCAAGCGGACTCAGTTTAGCCGGATTGTTTCTCGCGAAAATGTCGGCGGTCCTCATCATCCCGGTGGGGGCGGTGATGTTGATCGTTCGATTGATTTCGCGCCGCCCCTTGGAGGTGCGACTCGGAAAAACGAAAATTGAGATTGCCAGCTTCGCAAGGCAGGTCATGTGTTTCGGTGGCGTACTTGTTGTGTGGGTATTCGTAGTCTGGACGGGCATTTGGGCGGCATACGGTTTTCGATATGATTCAATGCTCCATGCAGAAACGGGTCGCGATCGATATTATTGCCCGAACGCCATTCCCGAGGGGCAGGACCTATGGCAATGGCAACTCAGGAAACTCGACCACCTCAAGCCAATCGTCTCATTCCTGCGCGAGCATCGTTTGTTCCCAGAAGCGTACATCTACAGCGCGGTCATGTCCGCACAGACCGCCCGTGGCCGCCTCGCGTTTCTTAATGGGAGCGTTGATCTGCAGGGGCATCGATGGTTTTTTCCGTGGGCGTTCATCTTAAAGACGCCGATTCCGTTGTTGGCGCTGCTGGTCGCGATTTCGTTTCTGCCGATCGTTTGGAATCGGTGCGTTATCGGCATGCAGGAACAAGGTGAACCGTCAGCCGATGCGGACGGTGCGAATTGGAAAGACTGGGTATACCAGACTACGCCGCTGTGGTCGTTCTTCGTTATTTACTGGATCGCGTCGCTGCGAACCCATTTGAATATTGGTCATCGCCACATCCTGCCGATTTATCCGATCCTGTTCGTAATCTGCGGTGCGGCATCGGTTTATGTGATGCGCGGCGGGCGATGGATTCGGCGCAGTGTGTACGCACTCTTGGCGTGCTTCGTCGCTGCATCTCTTTGGACCTTCCCCAATTACCTGACGTATTTCAACGTGATCGCCGGCGGACCGAAGCAGGGGTACAAGCAACTCGTAGACAGTTCGCTGGATTGGGGGCAAGACCTGCCAGCCGTCAGAGCATTCATTGAAGACCGCAAGTCGAAGCAAAACGCCGGACCCATCTACTTCTCGTATTTCGGAAGCGGTGGAATTCGTGCGATCGAGCATTTTGGGATCGAAGCGATCCAATTACCGAAGTCGATCAAACCGAAAACGGAAGAAGTTGAACCCTACGGACCGGGAACGTATTTGATCAGCGCCACGAATTTGCAGCAGGTCTATGAGACCGATCACGGAAAGAGCCTTCACGATTGGAATTCTGAACTGGAGCAGCGCTACCGATCAGAAGTGACGAGCGATAGTAAATCGACCAGCATCGACGGGGCGTACCGATCGTTGGCTTTCGCACGATTGTGCAGTTTTCTGCGATCTCGCGAGCCGGACGGATGGATCAACAATTCGATCCTGGTTTATGAGATTCCCGAAGAGACTTGGTGGTATCCATTCAGGAAACATGGCGAGTAACAGGTGCCCACTTGCGAAGGACGGCGTGCTGGTTTATGCTCCTGTTGTCGCCTTGGATAACGAGCCATGTCCGATGTGTATCCAAAGGTGAGCATCCCCAAATTCCCGATCCGGCAATTGATGTTTGATCGTATCGTGACGGTTAGCGATAACGTTCGTCGGCAAACGGCTGCCCAATCCGGATCGCAACGTCACTATTGGATTAGTAAGGAAGACTCATGGTCGGAATCTATTCGTGTACATTGGCGAAGCAGGACGCGCTATGACCGAGACGGACACGAAAAAAAACAACACCATCACTGGAACGTTTGAACCATCCGGGGAACGCGGCGGGGGGTTCATCCGTGTCGCCAAATCTAACTATCGCATGCAAACGACGGATCCGTTCGTCTCGGAGAAAATGCGGTCGGATTTACAGCTTCGCGGCGGGGAAACCATTATCGGTGAAACCGCGATGTCGAAAAACAACCAGCGCGGAAACTCCAATCGCGGCCGCAACCAGCGCAATGGGCGGGGTGGCCGCAATCAACGCGGTCGCGGAGACAATCGCAGTTCGCAGCCAACGACCAAGTTGCAGCTTCAAAGTGTGGCGACGATCAATGGCAAAGTGCTCGAAGACTACGCGGCGATTGAACCCTTCGAAGACCTCACCGCGATCAATCCTCAGGAGCAATTGAAGTTTTCGACACCGGATGGTCCGTCTTCGATGCGCGTCGTGGATTTGATGGCGCCCATCGGTCTCGGTCAGCGCGGTTTAATCGTTGCTCCGCCACGAACAGGTAAGACCGTATTGCTGCAGCAGATGGCTCACGGAATCGCCACGAACCACCCCGACATATACATGATGGTCTTGCTGATCGACGAGCGCCCCGAAGAAGTTACGGAGATGCGCCGTACGGTTAATGGTGAGGTGATTGCCAGTAGCAATGATGAAGACGTTGCCAATCATATTCGCCTCGCAAGATTGATGACGGCAAAGGCCAAACGCCATGTTGAGATGGGCGAAAACGTCGTCATTCTGCTCGACTCGCTGACCCGACTTGGACGTGCGTTTAACGTCGGTAATCGCGGGCGGGGCCGAACGATGTCTGGCGGTTTGGATATCAGCGCCCTGTTGGAACCCAAAGCGATATTCGGTTCTGCACGCAATGTGGAGGGAGGCGGGTCGCTGACCATCATTGCGTCGGCCCTCATCGAAACCGGTAGCCGCATGGACGACGTAATCTTCAACGAGTTCAAGGGCACCGGTAACATGGAGATCATGCTTTCAAGAAAGATGGCCGACCGCCGCGTTTGGCCGGCAATCGATCTCGTGCAATCGGGTACGCGTCGCGAAGAATTGTTACTTGACGAATCTTCACTAAAGGCGTCGACGGCGATCCGTCGGACTTTGACCGAACGCAACCCGATCGAAGCGATGGAGAGCTTAACGGGGGCGATGATGAAATGTGCGAACAATGACGAGTTCGTCAATCAAGTGTTGGGTGGGCGTTATTGATCAACTGAATCTCAGACGGAATCTGGCGCGAGCTAATCCGGCTGGCAACCTTGACGACGTGTGCTTTTTGGGGCATATCCTTCTTTTCGTGTCCGCTATTTGCGGGCAGAATCATAAGAATCCTGGCGGCATTGGGAAAGGCTACGCAGAATGAATGCCACGCAGAAGTCTGATGGGAAGAAGTTTCACATTCTCATCGTTGATGACAACGCCCAGAACATGGAACTTCTTGAGGTTTACCTTGAGGAGATGGACGACGTTCGGACATCGTCGGCGTGCGACGGTTTGCAGGCGTTGGATGTCATCGGTGCTGACAAGCCCGATCTGATATTGCTGGACATCATGATGCCGAAAATGTCGGGCTTTGAACTCTGCAAGCAGATCAAAACCAATCCGAAAACGCGCGACATCATCATCATCATGGTCACCGCGCTCAACGAAACCGCTGACATCGAACGGGCCACCGAGTGCGGGACCGATGACTACCTGACCAAGCCGATCGACCGCAAAGCCCTGATCGAATTGGTCCGCTCACAAATAGGTGCACGTCGCAATCTTCATTAGGACTTGCGCTGATCATTCTGCGATGATCAAGACCTCAGCCGAGCGCTTGTTCTTGCTTAAAGCATATCGATAGCGATCGTGCGTGTGAATGCTCAGCCGTCGATTCTGTCGGCGAAGCATCACCTCCAATTCCTCAATCGACGGTATCCCATCACTTCGATATGAGATTGCCAGTTGGCTATCTTTAAATCGATCGAAGAGGTCTTCAAACGCCCGGCCGATGCGCTTGCGATCGGTCCAGCAGGATCGCTCGCCGATCAGTCGCAGGTGCTTTGACGATCGGTCGATGCGCTGCGGCCAATGGTCGTAGTCGAGCATGCCTTCGAGGAAGTGATAAAACCCGAAGTAGTCCACGCCGGTACCACGGTGATTGATATACGGTGGATCGATGTAAACCAGATCAAAATCGCCGCTTACGTCCATCACGTCGCAACAATGAACACTGCAACTGCCAAGGCAAGGTTTGATCGCGCTGTTCGCTTGTACAGCAAAGTGGCGAAAGTGTTCGTCGAAACTTCGATCCCATGTGGTCTTATTTCCAAACGTTCGTTTAACCTTGGCCAATCGAATGTTAAGATTCGCGCGATGAAAAAGGTTGTAGGGACGTTTGGAGATGGCGGCTTGGAATAGCGCGTACCACGCGATCGCCCGCTCAAAATGATCCGGAATCCGGTGGAGAACCTGACATGCGCCATCGAGCCAGTTATTTTCTTCATCGGTGAAGTAGATGTCAGAAAAGGTGTTTGCGATAAATCCGGGTGATTGGGTTTTGCAGATTTTGCACAAGATGGCGTCGGTCGATTCAAGAGACAATTGCTGCTTGTCGTTTGCGACAAGTCCGTTCGCCATTTCACAGTTGGCCGTCAGCACATCGACAAACGTAACCTGCTTGTCCATGTGCTTGAGCATGAAGGCAACACTGCCCGTTCCGCCAAAGGCATCGAGAGCAGTTTCAAAACTCAGCGTATCCAGATGCTCGCCAACCCATTGGCAAATCCGCCGCTTGCTGCCCTGATAGCGGGTGGGCGGAAGAAGCGAATACTCGCTGCGGTGGCCAAGGCCCGAAGCCAGCTGGGTTTTGAACGCTGCTTTCATTAGACGTAGCACTCGAAAATCAAGCACGATTGGACCGGGTCACAACGGTAGAAGTTCCAACGTTCCATGATTTGCCGGAGAATCTCAAGGCAAAAGTAATCGGGCCGGACCCTCTGGACACTCCGAATCGGACCGCATAGAATTCCGATCCACATTTGGGGCGATTAGCTCAGTTGGCTAGAGCGCCTGCTCGACACGCAGGAGGTCACAGGTTCAAGTCCTGTATCGCCCAGTTTCGACAAGTCTCGCTGAGTTCGTGAGTTACGGACACCCGCAAAAGTATGCGGTGCAGCCTTTTGACGCAAAAGAGCGCGGTGTTAAACCGCGCAACGCGTTCAGGGAGCACCGCAATGCCCAAAAAAGCACCATCCTACCGCAACCGCAACAACCAAGCCCTCGTCACTCTCACCGACGGCCTGACCAAGCGGCGTCGAGACTATTGGCTCGGCGAGTACGGCACAGCGCAAAGCCGCGAGCGCTATCATCGCACGATCGCCGAATGGGAATCCAACCACCGGCGCTGGCCATCGATCAACGAAGATCCAAGCACACCCGATGTAACGATAACCCTAAGCGAAATGCTCATTGCGTACTGGCGGTGGGCGCAGACGCAGTACACGCCTTCTGAATTGTCTTCCCATCAGACGTTGATTCGGCTGATACGCCGCATGTACGGTTCGACGCCCGCCGAGCGCTTCGGACCGAAACGTTTGCGGTTGCTGCGCGAGTGCATGATCAAAGGTGACCCCGACGCCGATCCACCGCGTCGGCCCTGGTCGCGCCCCCATATCAACCGGCAGGTGCATCGGCTTGGGGCGATGTTCAAATGGGCAGCCGGTCACGAAATGATTCCGATCAGCGTATATCACCAACTCAAGAGCATCGAGCCCCTGAAACGCGGGCGCTGCGAAGCGCCTGAACCGGATCCGGTTGGGCCGGTGCCCGAATGCCTGATTGATCCGATTCGTCCGCACGTCAGCTGGCAGGTCTGGGCGCTAGTTGAACTCCAGCTATTGACCGGCGCGCGTGGCGGTGAGTTATTCGGCCTGCGCCCGATCGACATCGATACGAGCGATGACATTTGGAAGTGTGCCTTGGTCGAGCACAAGACAGCTCATCGAAGTAAAGCACGGACGATATATTTTGGGCCCAAGGCGCAATCGGTGATCAGCCCATACTTACAGAGCCGATCGGTCGACGCATTCTTATTCTCGCCGGCAGAAGCTGAAGCCGACCGCCGCGCCGCTCAGCATGCGGCTCGTTGTACTCCCATGGGGCATGGCAACGGGCTCGGTACCAATCGCAGCGACGATCCAGCTCGTTCGCCGGGTGATCGCTATACCGCCGCCTCGTATCGCCGGGCGATTCAACGTGGTTGCGATTTGGCATTCCCTCCGCCCGAGTCCATCGTCCGGAAGCGAGTGCTGGGGCGAGGCCGAAAGGAGGGCGCCATGCGATGGGAAACAGATGCCGAATGGAATCAACGACTGGGCGAGAAGGGGCGAACCGAGTTGGTTAGGTGGCGTAAGGAGCATCGCTGGCATCCGCACCAATTGCGGCACAACGCGGCGACGCACTTGCGACGTGAGTTCGGGTTGGAAGCTGCACAGTTGGCGCTCGGCCACGCAAGCGCCGCGATCACCGACGCGGTCTACGCCGAACGGGATCAGGCACGGGTGATCGACATAATGCGGCGGATTGGGTAGGAATGACTAAACGTGAGTGCTTCAATCGACGCACTGGATAGTCCACATTACCGAAACGGGACCACGGGTTCGCTCGTCTGCAGCGGGGCAGCTTCGAGGCGCTTACAGTCGTCGGTGCATGAGCGATTCGCTAGCAAGAATCGCGTCGCCTCGTTGAGCAACTGCAGAAGTTCGACTGCTGCGGCTGGCGATGCGGTAACAAGGAGCCCTTCCCCAACTTCGCAATCTGCTTCGTATGGTGGCAACTCAAAACAGCCGTCTTTCCACCAGATTGTTTCAACCATTGTCTCGCCACCAGCGTTTACCCATTTGAAGAGCCCATCGGTAGCAATGCTCCAATCCAAGTTTGCTGCGATCTTTGGATTCAGGGCTATCCAGTCGATACCATCTGTATCTGCACCCCACCACTGATTCCGAATTATGGTTTGATTGGCTGGATCGGCACCAGAAGGCGATGCGGTTGAGTAAGAATCCAATTGCACGTCAAACACCCGTTTGAACGGATGAGTGCAGTCCAGCGTCCCTAGATCCTTCTCTCCAACGACGGATATCCGTGTCTCCGTTGGCGCAGACCAGTCAAGCATCTTCAGATGCGTCATCTCTGCAAGCACGAGTCTTCCATCGAGATCTCGAAGATGATTCGCAAACGACGAGGTCTTGCTCGTTGTCCATACTTTGGCGTCGGAGCAGTAATTACCGAGTCCTTCCATAGCCTTGACGGCTACGGGTCGTTCCGAGGGATCGACTAGCGTAAGCTTAGGATCGGTTGATCGAACCAGCTTATGCAGCATCTCTACGTTGCTCGGGTGGATGGCCCCACCATCAATTAGATCGCTCGCAATGCGCCGCATGGCCTCGCGTGCGACGGCGCCTCGCGGCCGCCGATAGGGCAGTTTGATACCGGCACTTTCCAAGTGTGAGCGATATGCCGATTCGGCTTGACCCCTGTAATCCGCAAGGTCAACAATCTGCTTCATCTCACGCGCTGCCGCATAGAACAAATTCTGCGGATCCAGATTCGCCATCTCGCTCATGATTACCAACTGAATGTCATAGGGTCGAACCACATCTCGCGGATTGTCTGAGTCGGGCAGCGGTTCGCTTGCACCGACCGAAGGCGCCTTGTCGTCGGTTGGCGGAAGTGCGAGCGAGTAGATTGACGGAAGGGAGACGTTTACTCTCGGCGGCACATTCTCCAACTGCAACTCTGCGCAAAGTCGCCTTGCTGTCTCGCCGATCCACCAGTTCCTCGCTGCCGCCAAGCGGCGCAAAGTGCCTTCGTAAGGCCTCAAGATTTCGAGTGAATTGACCGCAAGCAATTCCAGCGTTCCGATGGCGGCGACCTGTTGGAACTCGCTTCCCTCCAACATCGCCTGAATACGCCGTACAGCGGATTCGCTTCCACTTTGTAGAAAAACCAACATTGCTCTATTCGCCCCTTGAGCCACTAGCGGTACGAAGTCAGTGATGTGGAAAGCGAGAAGATCGAGTAACGCTGCCTCAAGGGTGTCGTCTGACGGCGTATCAGCCAGTGAGGTTGTTGCGTCATCCAGCAGAAGAAGTGGTGACGAGAGAAGCTTCACGTAGTCCTGTACAAGTGGATAGATCGATTCCAGGTTCTGGTCAGGCGCGACGAGCGGCACGATGTCGATAAGGCGCCGTGCGATGTCAATCGGTGAACCCGAAGTTGAGCTTAGACTTGCGCTAAGTTCTTGGAGGGCGCGTCTACGACCGGGAGTTTCCTTAGCAGCGACAAACGCCCGCAAAGCCTCGAAACGCGATCCACCATCGACATACTTGGCCCAGCCGTACGGCCGGGACGAGTTGAAGGCCCTCTCTGCCATTTGCCAGGCCAGGTCTCGCTCGCCGTGATCACTCAGGCGCCTACTGATACTGGACAATGCAAGAGAGTCTTCAAACTCGAGTGGAAGTTTCTGAGCAATCCCCAGCACCTCGGCGCGCGTCAACTTGGGCAGTAGCGATTCGAGCAACTTATTCCAGCGGTAATACGTGCCTTCGGCCTCGTTGACTAGGTCGACGAATCCATCGGCAGTTGAAGCGCGCACGGCAGTTTCCTCTTCGTCAAGGGTCGTTCCGTCCTTCAGTTTTAACCCCAACTCGCTAGTCGATTCCTCGTGAGGACCGGTCGGCATTGCGTCAAGTTGGAACTCGCCGAGCGGCAAACCGAGTTCCGCGGCAGTTTCATGCACAAGGCGAAGAATTATCGATCTCGAAGTGGGAAGCGCACGCGACTTAGCAGCATCGATAATTTGTCTACATATATCCAACGCCGTAACTCGATCAGTTCCATCGGCAATTTGTCTAAGAATCGTGCCAATAAGGTCAGCATGCGTGCTGGTTGAGAAAATTACGAGAAAGTGAATATAGATAGCAGCAATTTTTGACGGGGGGCACAACCGTTTTTCTGACGCCGTCTGCAAGAGGATTGCAACGGCGTTCGCGTGATTGATGCAGCGATGTTTCTCGAACCAATGGATAAGAGCAACGGCTCTTCTGGGAGAAACAGGAACACAGGCCTTAATTAATGAGAGAGCTGCAAAATGGGTTCCTCGACCTTCTGTCGTATTCTCTGTAGCAGCAATTGCAGCGGCGAAGAGCGCAATCCGCTCGCCCGCCTTTGTTGAATCTGATGACAAGACACTGTCAAGCCACGCGACCCAGTCCTCCAATTGCGAGTCCTTTCGGTAGCCGACACCGAAGGAAACGGACACCATGCGCTTTAGCTCAGTCAGCGCTTTCTCGCTTTCGCCGAGTGATTGCCAGGCTTTCGCTTGTGCGTCACACTCGTCGATCCTTCCCGAAACGTCCATTCCATCTAGCATTGTTGTCGCAACTGACTCAAGCTGTGCTTTCACCCATTGCTCGGAAATCCCGGCTTCATACAGTGCGATCACGATGCTTCGCCGGACATCTGCTGGCCAACTATGTGCGGATTCTTGGTCCACCCACAGTCGCTCAAGCTCGTCGCACAGTCCCTCTAATGCGGCGGGGCCGTGTTCGTGTACAACCTCAACGATTAAACGATTGAACTCATGACGAAGGTGCTTCACGCGATACCACGCGGTCCACTCGCGAAGTTCCGCCAAACTCCTCTCGAACAAACGCAACGGTTGGAAAAGCTCCCCCCGAATATCTGATGAAGAGTAGACCTTTCCCCGCGATGCATCGGCGGCGACCTTGGCAAGCTGAACAAGGGATCGTTCGAGCAAGACGCGGGGCCAATCGTCTTCCTTGGATGGGTCTGGCACGACCGTGTTCGGCGATACAGTTTCTCCGTGCACCATGAGAAGTCGGAAGTAGCGAAAGACCAGCATTGCTTCTGAAATCTTAGGGCCCTCTACACCGCTTAAAGAAATAGACGGGGGAGGAACGGACTTGAGAATCTTGGCGACTGCCTCAGAATTTCCTAACAGTTTTGAAGCCCCTTGGGCAACTAATAGTTTTGCGTGGTCGGAGAACGAAGGAAAATCAGTGGATTTGAGAAGCGCTTCGACAATTGGCCTCGATTCTGCAACACGCCCTGCATCGCTATGGCTACGGAAGCGGTTTATGGTCAACCATATTAATAAGGCAGGTCGCTCGCCCTCGATCTCTCTGAGACACCTTTCCAGTGCCGATGCTTCGGCCATGCGACCGAGCCTCTCCATTGAACGGGCAGCCCAGTACATCAGATTTGCACGCCACTCGTCTGCTGCCGGTACTTCGCCCATCGGTGACTTAGGCGGGACAAACTCTTTCGTTAGCCTAATAATCTCATCGACGGGCCTGAATAACACAACTGCCTCTGCCCATGCCTGCAGCAAGTCTGACATGTTGTAATCGAGTTCTTGCTCACCTTTGTTGGCGGGCTGGATAATGGTCAACGGTTCTGCGGCATCAAATAGTTTTCGCGCTAGTGGCACTTCCCCCTCAATGTGGAGTAATCGAGCCACTTTGAGCGCATTGGTTGCGCTGATCTGCAGTTCGTTGCCTTCCCAAATGTATTCTAGCGCGCGGTCAAGGTGGCCCATTGCCAATAGGTTTTCACCGACTAACCAATCATCAAGTGAGTAGGCACGCTGCTCGATCTCCGCTAGGAATAGCGAAATCTGGACAAGGGCGGTGGTATCCTCTAGCTCACCTGCAGCAGTCGCGGCGAACCTTGCGTCGCGAGCTAAATTCTCAAGAGGTCGAAATGCGGCGAGTTGCTCTCGAAAATACGCAGGCACAGCGAGTTCAAGAACCCGCGCCGTCTCTCGTGCCATTGCGAGGTGGTAGACGACTTCCCATGAGTGAGGTGGTTCCGAGGAATTGCATATTTCAGCGAGCTGCGAATGATACGCCCGGTTTGCCGAATCTGATGTTCCACCCTTAAGCACGCCGCTTTTCGTGAGAACGTATTGCCGAAAGCTGTTGTGGAAGAAGACCAGGTGACCTTCCCGCTCTTCTCGAAAAAAGTGACCAAAGCGTCTGCGCAATTCTGTGAGCGGGGGCGTTGGGTCCCAACATGACACCCAGTCGACATCGATCGGTCGTCGCAGCCGTGCGATCATTCCAAGAAGTTCTGCGACAGCTTGGCTTGACTCGACTTGATTCCAATAGGCGAAGTAGTAGTGGTCCAAGTCTCCTTTGAAAGCCACTGTCTCCTCAATTGCAGTTGCGATTTGCTCAACTTCGGTGGCGTTCTTTAGCCTGTTTAGAATCAGGGCCAATGCAAGTGGAAGTCCTCCAGCAAGGACCACAATGCGCTCTTGTAGGTCAGAGCTCAATGGAATCGGAAGCCTCGTCGCTGCAACGACCTTTAGTGCAGTTACTTTCGCCATTTCCGCGATGAGGATACGCCGTCTCGGTTCTTGAATGCTCGAGCGAACTGACGGCGATAGTCCCGGGAGGTCGGCGGTCTGTGATCCCAACACGAAATAGACGCCTGCTGGAATCTGATCAGGATGAGGAAGATCCTCGATGAGCGATTGTTCTGGATGCTGTTCACGAGGGATGTGATCTAATCCGTCGACGAGGATTACCGTTGCAAAACCCGACTCTGCAAAGTCATTCCCGAGCTTTTGCAGTTGTTGGTTTAGGCAGTCCAAGAGTTGTGAACGGTCGAAAGTGATTTGGCTCTCTCCGGCGCAGAAGCCTGCTTTTTCCAAAGACAGTACTAAATGATGCAGGAAATTCTCTGACTCACCGCGTGTTCTCGGATCCGCCGAATCTGGAACAAAGGCATAGTATTTTACAAGCCTGTAACGATGCAACCCTGCCTCAAGTGTCCGAGTGAGAAGAGTTGACTTCCCTGAGCCAGGGCTGCCAAGAAGAATTAGATATCCGCCTTCTAGGTCGGAGAGCTTGGATTCCAGCTTCTCGACAGTCGAGTCTATTGGTTCGTAAGGGTCGAGCACTGGAAATTCGTGTCGATGTCGGAACTCAAACAGGTGAGTCCACCCCAAACGCGACAGTAACTCGGCCCTGGAGTACTCCACTTGGCGACTAGGGTCTCGAACCATATCTGGGAGTTTCGCCGAAAGCGCTCTGAGCTGATTACGCAGCATAGCGTCGTCAGGCGAGATGATTGTGCGGTCGGCGGCTATTCGTGCATGAAAGTCGAAATGACATGCTGGCACGAATTGTTTGAAGTCTTCAGCATTCAGATTGCTTGCTTTTCGGAGTTCTTCCCAGGCTGGTTTCCACTCATCTGGAATCGAGCGCCCAATCTCCTGAAATGGAATCCAAGCGCCATGATAAAAAGCTGCGAATGACTTCTTCTCTGACCCAGGACATTCGTCGCTCTTGGATGGAATATCGCACGTTACTAGATGAACCGTAACGAGACGGTTTGGATGGTTTTCACGTAGGCGTTTCCAACCATCAGCTAGCTGAGCAATCCAGCACGGCGCTTTATCCCGCGGCTTGGTTAGGTCTCTAAAAGTGACGGTATCTCTGTATTCAGACCACTTGACTGAGTGGCCATCGATAGCGTTTGCACTCAGGATTACGAAATCATCGACTCTTCCAGCTTTTATGTCTCCCATTCGAACTGACTCAAGCGTTTGTTGCCGCAGGTGGCGCATAATCGCCCAAGCCGCAAGCTCGTACTGCGGCAGATAGCCGATCATGGCCCGGCGTTCCCCTTCAGCCGATGCCGTGGATTTTTCTACACTCTTGTTGCTTGTCATATGATTGATTGTCGCGACGATTCTCACGTACGGGTGTACCTTTCGCGACGGAAAGAGTCAAAGCGCTTATCCCGACGGGGAATCACTCACCGTTCGACGACTTGCAAGTAGCTGAGTTAGCTGCCGACAGATTTTCCAGAAGGGCACAATTTCTTTGCTGCGCGCAACCAACCGAATCCCAATGACTTAGATGCAATCATCTGGCCCACGTCGCTACTAACCCGAGTTAGCGAGTTAGCACTCCAATTCCTCCCATAAAACACCGTGCATTGAACACAGTCCTCCCAAAGACGAGGAGAATTCGATGCACGAACAAACAGTTCCAGGAAACCTAACCACCCTGAGCGAGGCGGCCAAAATCGCATCCGGTCGTCCGTCCACGAACTGCGTGTGGCGTTGGTGCAGGAATGGCGTGCCTAGTCGCGGCGGCGAGCGCATCGGCCTGCAGCACCAGCGCGTAGGGGGATGATCTTCAACAAGGCTTCGTGGCTCGAGGAGTTCGGTCGTGCCATTTCCGATGCGGACACGAATTACTTTGAACTGTGCGAAGCCGCCGCCAGTGCGGCACGGTCGGTAGAGCCGCCCCGTCGCCGGGGGTCGCACCGAGGCACAAACGAAAGTCAACGACACCGATGTAAGGGATCGCGTCGAGGCCGGCAAGTAAGTTATGATGTTTAGGAGCAGCCCGAAGTATAGGGTTACTGGTTCGCTCGTTGAATCAGAATGCCTTGGAACGTCGAGCGTGCCCCTGGACTGCGAAGCGGCCAATCTGTTCGCGCCGCACATGCAGAAGGCGCAGACTATGGCTGCCTTGGTGGATCAGAAGAACATTTTTTAATGCGCCGTGACGAGTCCGGATGAAATGAAAAATGCCGGGGTTGCCGACGGGCGGCTGAATCGGTTTGGACGTGAGGGTGTCTTACCCCCCTCACCGCCTCGCTCGACCGGCCCGGCATAGAAAAAGGGTGGAACATGCTTTACAGGTCAACGTTCTGGGCGTGGGACTTGTACCCATTAGCCCCGGATGCATGTGAGAATGCTCGTGTGCGTGTCCGCGAAGGCCATCCGTTGGAATTGCATGAGCAACGACGCGGCAAGCCAAGGCTCAAATTATCCACAGGCGAGCAAATCGAAACAAAGCTTGACGTATATCGCATGGGCTATTGCCCGACTGCCGACGACTTGGCGATTCTGCGGCGCGTATTTCCCAATCGCTTCCCGGAAAACCCATCGTGGGCTACTGTTGAAGCCGAGCTGATCCTATTCGGTTTCACAAAAGCCGACATTCAGGGCATGAATGCGCCAACGCTGGTTAGGGTGCTCGGCAAAACGCTAAGCGATGGGCAACCGGCGACGGATGTGGCTACTGGTGCCGACTTTCCCGAACAAGTGGCGACGGCCAAACGAAAAGCGCAGCCCTCCCGCCGCGATGCTGTTGCTGGTGAAACAGACGGAATTCCAGCGCTTGACGAGGAGGCATCGCAAGTCTCGGATGAAACCTTTATGTCCGTGCGCACTATGGCAGACAAATACAACGTTCCATTCATAACATTGAAGTCGAGACTTCAGCGATTCCGAACCCCCAAGAACCATGGCAGTTGGATTGAAAACCCTGACCGCAAACCCCGCGAGGCGCTGTACCTGTTCAAGTTTGGTGCCGTTCGCCACATCATCAATGACCTAATCGCCAAGAAACAGCAACAATAGGCGATTCGCGAAACGATTCGCGAACGATTCGCCAAAGTCTTTTACCCCCAGTTTTTCCGGCATAAATAGCACTTCCAGCGATTCGCCAACGACATTTGGTTACGCGGGTACCCGCCATGACCGCATTATGCGGGCATGAGAATCGAACACATTTCAACGCGAAAACTGCGGCGAATGTTGCGAGACATCGAGCGGGATATAGGCCCGGACTCGGTTGAAGCCACCATCGTGCGCCGTGAGCTTGAAAAACGGACGAACACTCTTGAGCCGAAGGCAAGCGGGGGCGAGGGGGCGAATCGTGACAAGAACCCAGTGTCGAGGAGAAACTGATGCACGAACCTAACATTCCAGACAATCTCATCTCCCTCGCAGAAGCAGCGAAGATCGCACCTGGTCGCCCATCCACGAACTGCGTGTGGCGCTGGTGTCGAAAAGGCGTGCTCAGCCGCGGCGGCGAGCGCATTCGGCTGCAGCACCAGCGGGTAGGGGGGATGATTTTCACCACAGCAGCGTGGCTGGAGGAGTTCGGCCGTGCCCTTGCCGAGGCGGATACGAAATACTTCGAATTGTGCGAAGCCGCAACGGAAGCGGCCCGCGCTGCCGAATCGCCGCGTCGCCGAGGGTCGCGCCGCAGCGAAAACAATGATCAACGAAAGCGGCAACTCGCCGATGTCGAGCGCGAACTGGATGCGGCGGGTCTGTAGGCCGGGGGGGGGGGCGAATCGGTGGTAGCTGATAAAGCGATCCATTTTGACGAAACGCGCATTCGCACGAACGTGCCTGAAGCGATGCGCGAGCTTCCTCAATGGGTCTGCTGGGTCTACGCCAAGCGCAACGGCAAGCTGACCAAATGCCCCATCAATCCGATGAATGGTTCGTGGGCCTCCACCACCGACCATTCGACCTGGGGCACATTCGATACCGCGATCGAGCGCAGTCGCAAGTACGGCAAGGGCGTTGGATTTGTGTTTACTGCCGACGACCCCTTCACCGGCGTTGATTTGGACCACTGCATCGACCCGCAAACGGGCGACATCAAGGCGTGGGCGCGGGGCAGCCTCAGTGATCTGAATAGCTACTGCGAGACCAGCCCGTCGGGTACGGGCGTGAAGGTTTTTGTTCGTGCATCCAAGAGTGGCAAGCGTTGCAAGACGCCATATGAAGACGGTGACGTTGAGATGTACAGCCATGCCCGGTTCTTCACGGTGACCGGCGCACGACTCACCGAATTCTCCGCCGAAGTCGAGAAACGCCAAGAGCAGATTGATGCCCTCTATGCAATGGTCTTCCCAAAGCAGAAACCAGTGTCGCCACCGACTAAATCGTCGGCGATGCGTAAGTCTGAGCCTCTTAGTGACGACGAGATCATCAAACTCGCATCTGACAATCTAAAGACTGGTGCGAAGTTCAGCGCTCTTTGGGCGGGAGAATGGGAAGGCCGGTACGGTTCTGCCAGTGAAGCCGACTCTGCTCTGATATTCCGACTCGTCTATTACACGAGGGATTCAACGCAACTCGATCGGCTATTCCGGCGTTCGGGCCTCATACGCGAAAAATGGGACAAGCGACGCGGTCAATTGACCTACGGAGAAATGACAATCGAAAAGGCGTTACAGAAGGTTAGGAACCAGTACGATCCCGGCAAAGCAAATTGGGAACGCAAACCTTCTCGATGTGCTTCGATCCACGATGGCCCGCCCCTCGGCACGATCGAGCCCAAAACAAACCGGCTCATCCTCGCTACGGACCGCACGCTTCCCACCGCCAGAGCGTTCATCAGCAAGTGCTACATGCATCGCGATGGAATGACGCTGCGCAATTCTGCGGGACAGTTTCTCGGCTGGTGGAACAATCGCTACGCCGTTGTCGAGGACGGTGCCATCCGCAATCGCTTGCTGCCTTGGCTGCACGAGGCTGTGCGTATGTCATTCAATTCGCAATCGAGTACGTGGGCACCGGAAGACTTTCCTGCCAACCCAACGACGATGAAGGCAGCTCTTGAGTCAATCAAGGCGTGCACGTACCTCGCGGCATCGACAGCATCGCCTTGCTGGCTTGGAAACGACGCCGACCGTCCCAATCCGATCGACATCTTGCCTTGCCGCTCAGCCCTGTTGCACTTGCCCACCATGCAGGTGCTTCCACCTACGCCGCTCTTTTTCTGCGTTAATGCACTCGATTATGACCACGATTCCAATGCCCCACCGCCGGCGCAATGGCAGAATTTCTTGGGCCAGTTGTTTAAGGATGATCTTCAATCATTGGAACTGCTGCAGGAATGGATGGGCTATTGCCTGACTGGAGACACATCGCAACACAAGATGCTGATTGTTGTCGGACCGAAACGCTCGGGCAAAGGCACGATTGCTCGCGTGCTGCGCAAACTCGTCGGTCCCGGTAATGTGTGCGGACCTACAACGTCGGGATTGGCGGGTAACTTCGGCCTCCAACCATTGCTCGGTAAATCGCTCGCAATCGTCAGCGACGCGCGATTTGCGGGCGAGAACATCCAGACTGTTGTCGAACGCCTGCTGTGCATTTCTGGCGAAGACACGTTAACGATCGACCGCAAGCACTTGCCCAGTGTCACGGTCAAGCTGCCCACCCGATTCGTATTCCTTACCAATGAATTGCCGCGCCTGAACGACGCATCCGGCGCCCTGGCCGGTCGGTTTGTCATGTTGCGTCTCACTGAGAGTTTTTATGGACGGGAGGACCTCGCTCTGACCGAAAAGCTGCTTGGTGAACTTCCGGGAATTCTCAACTGGGCTATCAATGGTTGGCAGCGACTCCGCGAGCGTGGCCACTTCGTGCAACCTGGCAGCGTTCAAGACGCCCTTCGTGATCTGGAAGACCTCGCCAGCCCGGTCGGCGCGTTCGTCCGTGACTGGTGTCAGCTAGGTCCGGACCTCCGTATTGGAACGTCCGAGCTGTACACCGCTTGGCAACGATGGTGCGAGGTCGACGGGCGCATCAAAGTGATGACCAAGCAGTTGTTCGGTCGCAACCTGATGGCTGTCGCGCCCCACGTTCGTACACGCTGCGGTACCGGTTCGATCCGCTTTTACGATGGGATTGCTCTGAAGGAGTCACAATCATGAGGAGTTGCAGAAACATCAAGCGCACAACCAGCGCGAAACAAGCGCGATGTATCTCGGACCGCGCTTGCGCTCGGTCGTTGTGCTGCAAGGACTTACAGAGCGCGCAAGCGCGACAAGCGCGACTTCGGGCAACTAATATTGCTAAGAAACACGCGTGCAGTTTTAGCGCGAACAGGTACTACGCGCGCACGCGCACCTGTGAACGTAATAGGAACCATCGCGCTTGTTGCGCTTGCGCGCTTGCGTCCCGATTTCGGTGTAAAGCGTTGGTCGCAGCAGAATTGCGTGAAATTGCATCCGTTTAGGTACTTCCTGGCAGATGGGGCGGCACAGGCCAGCGGGAACAGCTGCCAATATAGACAGACTTTATTTCAGCTGTCCGGTTTTACTCAAAGAATTTTGGCACAAGGATTTACGAGCGACGGCGAGGGTTGGCACACGAAACGAACGGGTGCCCCCTGTGACGCGATCGTATCGATCTGCACCCAGGAATCGCCGTCACGTCTTGGGCCCAACACGGGCGAACCCTGTGCCTCCGAAAAATGAACCAAATTAGGAGCTTTAAGCATGAAGATCGCAATGCGACCACTGGCCAAGATTCAACCTTACGAACGCAACCCGCGTGACAATGATTCGGCGGTGGACGCGGTGGCTGAGTCGATTGAACGGTTCGGCTTTCGCCAGCCCATCGTAGTCGACGACGATGGCGTGATCGTCTGTGGTCATACGCGATGGAAGGCGGCGACCAAGCTGGGCCTGGAGAAGGTACCGGTGCACGTGGCCACCGACCTGACGGCTGAGCAGATTCGGGCGTATCGCATCGCGGATAACAAATCCGGCGAACTCGCTTCATGGAATATGGAATTGCTTCCGCTTGAACTGGCCGAGCTCCAGGATGCCGGCATCGACTGGTCGCTGCTGGGGTTCGATCAGGATGAACTGGCCAAGCTGCTCGGTGGCGACTTGACCGAAGGGCTGACCGATCCAGACAGCGTTCCCGAGCCGCCGGATGATCCGATCACGCAGCGTGGAGATCTTTGGATCCTCGGCAACCATCGATTGCTTTGCGGCGATAGCTCGTCGGTTGAGGACGTTGATCGTCTCCTCGATGGTGCTCCGATTCACCTTTGCAACACCGACCCTCCCTACAACGTGAAGGTTGAGCCACGCAGCAACAACGCGATCGCAGCCGGCGGTTCGGGTCTGCCGCATCCGAAAAAGAATGACACCAAGCGTGGCAAACGAACACATCATCAATCGTTCGATGTGGCCCGCCAAGGCGAGAAGAAACGCACGACACAGAAGATGCGAGCCAAAGACCGCCCGCTCGAAAACGACTTCGTCAGCGATGAAGCGTTCGACGAATTGCTCGCCGCGTGGTTCGGCAACATCGCCCGCGTGCTGTTGCCCGGGCGAGGGTTCTACATCTGGGGCGGCTACGCCAATCTTGGGAATTACCCAGGACCATTGAAGGACGCTGGTCTCTACTTCAGCCAAGGCGTGGTGTGGGATAAGCAGCATCCGGTGCTCACGCGCAAGGACTTCATGGGCGCTTTCGAAATTTGCTTCTACGGCTGGCGCGAGGGCGCCGCGCACGTCTACCTCGGCCCGAACAACGCGACCGACCTCTGGCATGTGAAGAAGGTCAATCCGCAGAGCATGTGTCACCTCACAGAGAAACCGGTCGATCTGGCGATCCGTGCGATGCAATACTCATCCCGCCAAGGCGAGAACGTGCTCGACTTGTTTGGGGGATCAGGTTCGACGCTGATTGGTTGCGAACAGACCGACCGGCGGGCGTTTCTGATGGAACTGGATCAGGCGTATTGCGATGTGATCGTGCAGCGTTGGGAGGAGTTCACGGGGCGGAAGGCGGAGCGACTGATCGAATGCGATCCAATCACCAGCTAACTATGTTGCCGAGTGCCAATGTGTTGAAGCTCAATGGGAGATCGGGTTCCGCACTCCGGGCATCTTCCCGATTCATTGCCGGTCAGGTCATACCCGCATTTGCGGCAATGTCCCGGCAGGCGCGCAGTGCGTCGCCACAAGAGCGGAATTGGCAATGAGGTCAATAGGAGGAGAAACCAGAACGGGATTGTGATTGTGACGGATCGCGGCATGTAGAAGTTAATCTGAGGTAGGCAAAGCCCCAATGTGTATGCCGAAGGAATGAAACTAAGACTAGATCGTCCAGCAGAGCAACGCAGTCCATCTGGCCCATAGGCGTCAAAGGAGTATTGCCAAATGACGACCCTTCCCAGGTTGATAAAGACCTCACCGCTCGAGTGCGTCACGCATACACGCTCGAACAACGAGACAATCCATGCCGCCACGAGCAGCGACATCATGAGCAAAATTGCTCTGCGACCAAATCGAATTCGGCGAGAGTTTGTACGCATATGTCTACATATTACGGGAGCCGAGTGTCGGGTGAACAGGAATTCAATGATGTACCGAGATACCGAAATTGCAGTTCGCCAATTTCCCATCTATGTGGTAGGCCAAACTACCTCGCCTCAAACACTCTACCCGGAGAAACGCCCCGGTCATCGCCGAGGCGTTGGTGGGATGCGTTCAGGCTCCTGCTTCGAGGGCGTGGTACTCGGTCATGGCGTCGAGATGAACGCCGGTGTGGGTAGCCGCATGGTTGCGGCGGAATCGGGTGTCGATGATGCCGCGCTCCTTGAGGAATGCGAGGGCCACCGCCACCTGCGTGAAAGGCAGATCCTCGCCCGCCACGATGGTCTCGAGCGTGAACCCGCCGTCCTTCGCATCGTCGATCGCGTGGGCCACCTGCTCGAACGAGGCGAGCGAACAGCGATGCGTGTATGGCTCACCGCGGCGCGGAACGACCTCGCGAATCAAATGGCCGTCCCGCACCTCGAACGTTTCGCTACGTTGGCGTTGCGTGGTCATGGCCATGTCTCAACCCTTCGCCTTGGCGTTGAATTCAAACTGGCCGCGTTCGACCTTCGTGAAGCGAGCCGCGTTGCCCTTGGTGTTGATCTCACGAAGAATGGCGGCGTAGAGCGTGGCGTGCGGCGTCTTGCCGCCGGGACTGGTCCAGAGTTTCTGGTCGGCCATCGCAGTGATCAATTCCTGGGCTCGCATCGGCTTGCCGGACTTCTTGAGGACTTGTGCGGCTGCGTCGATGGCGCTGACGCGCTTGGGCTTGTCGGACTTCGCGGTTGCCTTCTTCGTCGGCGCGGCGTTGGCCTTCTTGGTCGTGGTCTTCTTCGATGTGTTCGCCTTCTTGGTCTTGGTCGACTTCTTCGTGCGCTTCTTGGTTTTGGTTGCCATGGATCATCTCCTTGGTTGAATTCTCCGGTGCTCTCTGTCGGCCCCGGCGCTGGGGCCCGCTCGCGCAGGCCGTCGCGTCGAGGTCGTCGATCATGCTTCCTCCCGGAGTTCATCGAGGCTCCGTTTGATTTCGGATTCGTCGAATCCGGAAAAGAATGCCAGCGTCTCGATCAGGTTCGCGCGAACATGCTCGAGCGTCCCGACGGTGGCCCAGGTGACGTTCTCGTCGGTCTGCTTTTGCAGTTCGCACTCGAGCCAATCGGTCAGGCTGGCAACATCAGCGCGGGCTCGCCCAAGGGCCTCGATTGCGGATTGATTCGTCTTGGTTTTGGCGTTTTCGTTCTTCATGTTTCGTTCGTCCTTTCGTGTTTACTTCGAAAGCCGCTCGACGCGGACGTGGATGTCGCTGCCATACCGGCTTCCGGCGATGCGCCAGGCCCTCTCGCGGGCTTCTTCGATGCTGTCGGCGCTGAACCCGAAGCAATCGGCGTGCTTCCGACTTACCAGATCGATCACGGTCGCCTGGTATATCGTACTGCCCTCTTGGTGGTCGTCGCGTTGCGTGTTCATCGTGTGGTCCTTTCCGGCGACCATCGCGTCGCCACCCATGACTTACGCTGTGTTTTGAAACATGGGAAGGCGGATTCCGAAGTTATTCCGAAGATTCCGTATGTAGCGCGACACACCCATTGCAGTGTCACCGAACGGTGCAACTCCGGTGTCACTTCATGGCATTCTTTCGCAGGAAGGCGGGCGGCGTGAACGGCGACACGTTGGCCCACGACGCGAACCGTGGCCCCCAGCGGGCCGATCCCACGGCGCTGGCCGTATCCGACGCGGCGAAGTTATTGAGCGCCGCGGGCGGCCAACGGATCACTGCCGAGATGATCCAGGTTGATGTGGATAGAGGCGCGCCCACCAATGGAGATGGCACGATCAACTTGGTGAACTACACGGCTTGGTTAGTAAAGGAGATGGCCAACGGTGGCGATTGACCCACGCAAACTCAGGCCTACCGAACTGGTGCGGCTGCTGAACTCGACGCAATTGGGTGAGGTGATCAGCGAACGGCAACTGCATCGCCACCGCGCTCGGGCTGGATTCCGGATCGGGGATGGGCGAACGCTGGATCTGCTGCGCTACGCGGCGTGGTTGCGGGTGTCGATTCAAGAAGCACGCAGCAAAAAGGAAGAGTCTGATTTATCAGGCTTGACCAGCTACGACGCCCATCGTGAGCGAACACGACAGCGCAACATTGCCATGTCAGCCTCGGGTCGCAATATCGGCGACCTGCCAGCCGTCGAAAATCTGGAACGCAAGAAGCGCGCCAAGTGTGATTTTCAATTCTTCTGTGAACATTACCTGCCGCAGACGTTTCACTTGCCGTGGTCGGATGATCATCTCAAAGTGGTTGCCAAGATTGAGCAGGCCGTGCTGGAAGGCGGATTGTTCGCCATGGCAATGCCGCGCGGGAGCGGTAAGACCAGCCTATGTGAAATCGCTTGCCTATGGGCGCTGGTCTATGGCCATCGCGAGTTCGTCGCGCTGATCGGCGCTGACGAAGAGCATGCAGCGAATATGCTCGATTCCATCAAGGTCGAGTTGGAATCGAATGATCTGCTGCTGGTGGATTTCCCGGAGGTTTGTTTTCCGATTCAAGCGCTCGAAGGCATACACCAACGCGCTGGTGGCCAACTCTATCAGGGCCAGCAAACGCATATTGGCTGGACGGCCAAGGAGATTGTGCTGCCCACCATTCCCGACAGCCCGGCCAGTGGAGCGATCATGCGTGTCGCCGGGATCACCGGTCGCATTCGCGGGATGAAACACAAACGCGTCGACGGAACCTCGATTCGTCCGGCGCTGGTGCTGATCGATGATCCGCAGACTGACGAATCGGCTCGGTCACCATCGCAATGTGCAGCGCGTGAGCGCATCCTTGCTGGTGCGATCCTCGGTCTTGCTGGTCCAGGTCGCAAGATCGCCGGGTTGATGACGCTGACCGTCGTGCGTCCTGCCGACCTGGCCGATCGTCTGCTTGATCGCAATAAACATCCGCAATGGCAAGGTGAACGGACGAAGATGGTCTACGCCTGGCCGACCAACGAAGCGCTGTGGACGCAGTATGCGCAGGTTTGGCGCGAAGGTATGGCGGCTGATCGCGGGATCACCGACGCGACTGAGTTCTACCGTGCCAACCGTGAAGGCATGGACAAGGGCGCGGACGTCGCTTGGCCGCAGCGACACCATCCCGATGAACTCTCCGCGATCCAGCATGCCATGAACCTCAAACTGGATCGGGGTGAAGCTGCGTTCTGGGCGGAATATCAAAACGAACCGCTGCCCGAAGAACATGCCGACGACGAGTTGCTCACGGCAGAACAGATCGCGGACAAGACCAACGGCATGAAATCGGGCGAGATCCCGTTGGCGGCGACGCATCTCACGATGTTCATCGATGTGCAGGGCAAAGCGCTGTACTGGCTGGTCGCGGCTTGGGAGAGCGACTTCACCGGATACGTCATCGATTACGGCACCGAGCCGGACCAGAAGACGCCGTACTTTACGCTGCGAGATGTGCGAAAAACACTGGCCATGAAGTCACCGCGTGCTGGACTTGAGGGCTCGATCTATGCCGGTCTTGAACGACTGACAGAGTCTATGCTTGGACGCGAATGGCGCAGAGACGATGGCGCGATGGTGCATATCGAACGTTGTCTCATCGACGCGAACTGGGGGCAGTCGACGGATGTGGTTTATCAGTTTTGTCGGCAGAGTAAGCACGCAAGCATTGTGATACCGAGTCACGGGCGGTACGTCGGCGCATCGAGCATTCCATTCAGCGATTACAAAAAGAAACGCGGCGAACGGGTCGGTCATCACTGGCGGATTCCCAATGTGCAAGGCAAACGGCAAGTGCGCCACGTCGTCTTCGATACCAACTACTGGAAAAGCTTTGTTCATGCACGGTTTGCGGTCGCCATGGGCGATCCCGGCTGCGTGTCACTATTCGGGCGCAAGCCGAGTGAGCATCAACTTATCTCCGAACACTTTACCAGCGAATATCGGGTGAAGACAGAAGGGCGTGGTCGCACAGTCGATGAGTGGAAGCTTCGCGCGAGCGGGCAGGACAACCACTGGCTCGACTGCCTTGTCGGTTGCGCGGTAGCCGCGTCGATTGAGGGTGCGGTCTTGCACGGTACTGAGGTCTATTCGTCAAAGCCGCAAAAGTCGATCCGGCTGTCGGATATTCAGAAGAGCAAGCGATAGACGATGGGCAACGCCAACGATCAATCCAAGCCAATTCCGCCCCCCAAGCCAGTGCGCAGCATCGCCCGGCTGTGCCGATGGGTGATGCGGGTTACCGCTTCGCCGCCAGTCCGAACGTGACAGGCCAGACGATCGGCGACATCACTGGGATCGACAAGAAGGGGTGGGAATACCTGTGGGTGCGATATGAGCACAAGAAAGACGAAACGGCCAATGAGTTGATTCAGCGGCCGATCTCGGTCCACATCGAGAGAGTCTACCGAACCAACGATTTGAATGATCTGGGGATCTGACCAATGGCAGGATCAATGAAAAAAGTTCTGCCCGGTGATCCGCTTGAGATTTCTGCGGAGACCTTCAACACGCTCATTGACGTTGCACAAGCGCATAAGAGCAATCAGCGCAGTACATCACGTCAACGGCAAATCTTCCAAACGCCTCCGAATATCGTACCGGTCCTCAACGACAGCGGAAACGATCGCGATCGCTTCGACGTTCTTGGAATCACCGGGCCTATCCTAACTCCTGCGGAGAACATCGACTCGTTCCAGAATCGCGTGTTGCTAAATGGCGGTGCTCCCGGTGCGTCTGATTCCGGTCGCTTTGTGATCCTGGCCGAACCCATTGCCGCCGGTGCGATCGGCCGAGCGTTCGTCGATGGCGTCTGCTCGGTCCGCGTCGAGATGGATGACGAATCCCACGGCTTTGCCGACGTCGCACCAGGCGTGACAGCTACACTGCTCAGCGCAGCGAGCGGCACAGCCCAATTGCTGTGGGTACAGCCGGTGGAGGATCGGTGGCGGCGGTAGTGGTGGCGGTGGTTCGATGCAGATCGTCGTCACCGACCACGGCATACCGTATGTGTCCACACTTCCCGAATTGCCCGATCCGCCCGGTGCCGAAGTCGGCAGAATCTACAGTCACATAGGCCGTGTGGTTCAGGGCACGGCACCATTTGGCATAGAGTATGGTCTTGAAGATATCGAATTCTACCCGCTACAGCGTCACGGCTGGTTCCACCCTGGGGCGATCATCAGCATTTTCCAGTTGGGCGGTGTTTGGGTTGCAGATTGCCGACAATTCTTTGGGATTGTGACAAAGGCAGCACCGGTGGGCACGAGCGTTCCGCGCGGGACTGTTGAAGTCGAACCGTTCGACGGAAATCCAGGGCTGACATACATCGATCCTGAGAGCCTCGTTCGATATCCAAACTCTAGACTCTATCGCGCCTGCACATTTCCCGGAACCGAATTGCAGGTCGGAGAGCCGGTGTTGTGCGCGTACGTCGGAGCGGGCGGCATCTTACCGAGCAACCACGATGCCGATTGGCTGGCAACGAATATGCCCAACCTGTTCGGCGATCCGAATGCTTCAGACTACGCCAATGCAGAGCCGCCTATACCAAGCCTTTGCATCACGACCGACCCCGACCTTCCGGTGGCGGCACCAGGAGACGATGCAATAACGTTGGATGAACCATTTATCCCAGAAGTGATTCCCGATCCATGAGCGTAGCAACGCCAAAACTTGGCCCACTGCCCAATCCGTTCCTGTACGATGGGTACATTCTGCCCGCGTTTCGTTTGTACGATCCTGATTTCGGTTCCCCATTCGACTACGCGAAGCCAGTCACAGGCACCGGGTCTATCCCATCGCAGCCGTACAAAGACTCGAGTGCGAATTCACGGGTGCGATTCCGGCACCTGGTCAACACAGGGCAAGGCGTAACTGGTAGTCATCAACCGCTATACCCGTTCAAAGACGCGGACGACAACAACCGAATTCGCTTGCGCAAGTATCCGTGCGAACCCTTCACGCCTGACCCAGCGGATCGTATTTGGGAAACGGGCAATCTCTGGAAAGAGCGGTCGCTGGCGAGTTCGGACGTGGCGGTCGGAGGATCAATTTCGACGTTCACTGCGAGCTTTGCCGCGGAGTCGCTTGGCTGGGTCGATCCAAACGGAACGGCACCATACGTCATCCCAGAAGACTACTTCGAGTGCTATTGGGTTCGTTGGCTGACCGGTGACAACGCGGGGCTTACATCGCAGATTGTGGGAAGCCTTAACAATGTGCTGGCGCTTTCAACTCCCGTTCCAAACTCGATCCTTGCGGGCGACACGTTCGACATCATTCGCCAGCCTGAGCCGCGAATACGCGGCAGACACTTCCAGCGCCGTCGCGTCTTGGGTGTGCAGAACTACCCGAACATTCGTGCTGGTGGTCGCAGCCACGTAATCGTCCCCCATACATTCAAAATCAAAATCACAGATTTTGAGCCCATTACGAATCCGCTTGCGAGTGCCCATACTCAGTGGAGTTGGTTCAGTTTCACCAATTGGAGTGACGTGCTTTCTGAAGCGCCGAGTACATGGTCCACGACCGTTGTCCAGCGGGTATACATCGACGACGTTCTGCTTGACGCTGAGTTTTTTGCGACGGCCAACAGCATCCATTCTGGTGCGGTTCGCGATGGCTATGGTGCGTGGTCAGGGCAGTTTGGCGCGAGCGGAAATTCCCTGCCGAGCGAAAGCAAGATTCTCTTGGGCGAGAACACTGTGTTTAACGACACACCGTCGATACCGCTTCCGATTCGTTTTTACCTTGAGGGCGTCTATGTTCGCACTCGCAGACTCACGGCGTTTTTTACCGAAGAGGGTGAGGTTGCAACAAAGCCATGGTGGGGGATGCAGTGGGTGTTCAACGCATACGACGGCGCGGGCCATGGGTTGTTCGACCGCGAGTTTGCCCCATACGACAATTGGCTCGATGGAGATTTCGGTGTTGGACCATTCCTCCCAAGATGGCCGGTTGATATCAACTGGTGGGGGCTGGTCACAGCAAGCCCAGGCGTCACTTGGATTCCGCAGGTGATGCCGTATGTCATTGGACCAATGGGCCATTCCAACGCGGGGGTCAGTCCGTTTCAGCCGACACACCAATTCGCGGACAACATGCCCGAGCCACCTTATGTGTCAGAGTGCGACCCGGAGAATGCCGGAACCATCAAGTACGATTCCGAGTTGGACGGGCGCTTTTGGGGTGTGAATGGCATCGGCACGCGCTATAACGTGGATACCGAGGTGTCCTTCTAACGAGTCTGAAACACTTGGTCGTACACCACGTGCGGTTCCTCATTTTCTCGCCGCAGATGGTTCCAGGGTGCGATCAAGACAATTCTCCCGCACTTTTGGTGGTCGCGGGAAGGCCTTCTGTCATCACACGCATTCCGTCAACTTGTCATGTCGTGGCGGCCACCTTCCGAGCCTGTTTTGCGTAAAGTTCACGATCATAACGTAGGCGATCGCGGAAACGGCGGAGTAGCGAGTCTGATGTTCGCGCTCGGTTGCGCAAGTTGTGGATTCTTGATTGGAATGGAGTTTGGCCAAGCGCTTGAGCGCAAAGCCTCGGCTGCTGACACCAAAGACGAGGAGGCCGAAGCGGGACTTCGACACCGTGGGTACCCATTCACGGGTTTTACACGCGGCAGTTGAGCGGCGAATTTTGTCGAATTTGGAATTATCGCGGCGGTTCAAGCAACGGCTTCTTCGCAAGATAGAGCAACTGCGTATTCGCGTCCACCAGGTGGTTTCGGGGCGGATTGATGATCTCTTTTCCCGAAGGCATCCGAAGGCCCACGACGAGCCCGCCTCGCTTGGATAACTGCATCTCTGCCATCAGGTCGCCGAACGTGACAGCATCTCTACTATCACCAGGAATCATCCCGATGTACACGCTGTGCGAGCCGGAAATCAGCACCCTGCTCATTGCAGTTGCAGTTCCGTGGTACCCAACGGCATGGGCGATCATCGAATATCCGATCTTGCGCGTCTCGATCACTTCGTCGGCACCGGCTGAGCGTGCGTGGTCAACATTTTCGGAGTCGAGAATTTCGGCTACCAGGTACAAAGGCGAACGGCGATGCTGAACCTGGTAGCGGTTTCGATTGAGGTATGAGCGTATGGTGAATGTGATGAGAATCGTGCGCGCATCTGCGGCTTGGGGCGTTGTGTCCCTTTCTCCCGAAATGATTGCCGCGGCTGCGTGCGTCAGACGCACCTTGTCCAATTCGCTTTCCTTGGTTGGATCGCCGGGAACCCAAAGGAACTCCGGAGCCAGATCGCGCGGACGCTCGTGATCGTCGAAGATCACAACTCTTGTTTGCGTTAAGTCCTGTTCCTTCATCAGCGCGTCGAGCAGTAAATGCGTGCTTTGGTCGTACCCGCAAACGACAATGTGATTAACGTAATCGCTCATCCGAAACTGTTCCTCCCGAATGCTCATGATACCTTTCACCAGGCTGGAGCCCACGATACCTGCGAACAATGCAAGCGTGATCATTCCGGCCACCATCACCACGGCGGCAATGATTCGTCCTAACTGCGTCACAGGCGTAATGTCCCCATAACCCACCGTCGTAATAGTCACCATAGCCCACCACATGGCGTCCAGCATCGAGTCTATCTTCGCGTTGACATTCGCTTCGACCAAGTAAAAGCTAATACCACCGAGGAGCGTTGCCCCCCCCAGTACGCTAAATGCTAATGCAAACAGCAGGCTGCTTTCCTCGAACGCAAGCCAGATGATGGCGAAGGGATTGCGATAGCGAAACACCTTGGTCGTACGCAATAGACGCAGCAATCGAAGCGCACGTAAGCTGCGCAAACCAGGATACAATGCCAACACGGCAAGAACATCTACCAGCATGAGCGGTTGCAGCAAGTAGCGCAACCTTCCGAATATGTGGGCGCGCAGCATGCCCATCGGTGGACGACGAAAAATCTCCAAGGATGGAGGACGGAACGAGGCTACACGAAGCACAATCTCCAATCCGAAGATCATCAACAGCACTCGGTCGGCCAACCGTAGCATTTCCTTCGCCGGGTTGTCGTCCGCAAGTGGAAGTTCAACGACGAGCAGCAAAATTGAGATGAGAATTAACGCCCAGATTGTGCGTTGAACGTAGCGATAGACCTGCGTATCGGGTTTATGAAAGGCTGCACGGAAGATTCTGGCCAATGCGATCATCGTGCCGGACAGAATACCCTCGAGTGACTCATCATGACAGACCGAAGGCGAAATGGTCGTTTCAGTATTAGAACTTGGCTGTGGGAGTATTGAACAATCTAATCAAGATCACTAACCAATTCATGAGCACTGAGAAGTGTTTTCAGCAACTATTCGGCCAAGCCCGATTCGACGGATCGTCGAGAACGGTCACGTTAAAGATCGTAAACACAAGATCATCAACAACTGTTACGCCGAGCCGACCCTAAAATCTTCTTTCTTCAAGCCATGTCGCTTCATCAGATCGTACAACGATCGCGGATTGATGCCGGCTCTCTGGGCCGTTTTTTGGATGTTGCCTTTCGTCTCACCAAGTTGGCGAACAAAATAGGCGTGTTCACAGGAGCCTAGAAAAGCCTGCCGCACGTCCTCCCATGAGCGCAATTGCCACTGTCCATCGAACAAAACGTCGAGCAAGGGCGAGGAAAATGTGCTCCCCACTTGCTGCAGCGCTGGGACGATCGTTCGAGGGAGATCATTTAGTCTGATTTGATCCGATTCACATAATAGAACAGCGCGTTCTACCACATTGATCAGTTCGCGAATGTTTCCGGGCCAGTCGTATTTTATCAGCGCCTCAATGGCTTCGTCGGAAAACCGCGTCACTTTACTCTTGAGCCGAATACGAAATTCATCGAGGTATCGCGCCGCCAATTTCGGAATGTCCTCGGATCGCTGGTTCAGCGGAGGAACGTCGAGCGTGACCACACTCAATCGATAATAAAGGTCGCGCCGAAATCTTCTGGCCTTAATTTCTTCCTGCAAATCGCGATTGGTAGCCGCCATCACACGAACATTGACGGGGATCAGTTCTTCGCTCCCCAAACGCCGGACCACGCGGTCTTGCAATACACTTAGGAGCTTGACTTGCAAATGCCTTGACAGTTCACCGATTTCATCAAGCATGAGGGTGCCCCCATGCGCCATCTCAAAACATCCACGCCGCGCATTGACAGCGCCAGTGAATGCCCCTTTTTCGTAACCGAACAACTCTCCCTCCACCAGGGATTCCGGAAACGATGACAAGATGACTGGGATAAACGGTCCTGAAGCACGCGGACTCGCAGCATGAATCGCACGGGCCAGCCATTCTTTGCCAACCCCCGTTTCCCCTTGAATCAGCAGTGAACTGTCTGGCTCGACGACGCGATCCACAACGCGAAGAAAAGACCGCATCCCTGCGCTCTCTGACTCAAAATCACTGAGCCTTGGAGCACTGGGTACATCAACTTGATTTTGCAGTCGCTCAATACTGGTATTGCGCTGACGCGTAACGAATGCACTTAGGGCTGAACGCAGCACGCTGTCATCCAAGCCGGAATTCAGTACTGCGGTGCATCCGGCTATCAAGAGGCGTGTTCGTTCGTCTGCATTCTCTTCATCGCTGATGACAATGATTTCCGGATGTTCCGGAAGCGCTAAGATCGTTTCGATAGTGTCGGTGATCGGTTCTGGAAGCGATGACCGACCAATGACCACCAGGTCTGCGGGAAACGCGTTCACTCGATCCCACAAGACTGCATCTTGCGGGGCGGTGGCAATCGCAATGTCCAATGGCTCAAAAATGGAATCGAGGCGGCTTTCCAACTTCGGGTCGTCTATGACTATTTGAACTCGAATCAGCATTATTTCACCATTAGTGGGAACAGCTGTCGGGCCTGCCGATTTCGGAAGCCAACCTCCGATCTTATCGGCAATCGGCTTCAATCACAAATTCGAACTTCCATTTCGCAATCAACTTAAGTTTTGTAATTGTAGATATTTACGAACAGTTTGGCGACAAAGCCCTCATTGGCATGCCGCGTGCTTAAGCAGTTCAGTGGAATTCACACGTCACCTCCGTGATTACTCCAAAGTTGGTTGGAATTCCGGCGTTCGACGCTGCTGCTCTTGCCCTGGTTTTGGAGTGTTGGCCCTGGTGTTTGGCGCATGAGAACGATCGACTTCGTCATTGGCCCGTTCTTCTCGGAAGAGCGATGTGCTAAGAAATTGGATAACCTTGCAGCAAAGAATTGATCACAAAATGCGAGAAACGTGATTCGACACAGTTCGCGTTTTCCTCAGTGCTTTATTCGCACTTACACATGAATGAAAGGAAATATGCCATGATTGACCAAATCTGGCGTTTGCACATAGGCAGCGGTCCGTTGATTGCAGTTGCTGTTCACGACGGACACGAGGTTCGCAGCGATGTTGCCAAGCATCTGGCGCTTAGCAATTCGGAACGACTTCGCGAAGAAGATCCATTTACGGGAGAGTGGGCAGAAGTGGCACCGACACGCGTGGTCGGATTGCGATCGCGTTTTGAAGTGGACTTGAACCGACCTCGCGACAAAGCCGTGTATCGCAAACCAGAAGATGCCTGGGGCCTGAACGTCTGGAAAGACCAGCCGCCACCCGAAATATTCGATCGATCCTTGACGGAATACGATGCGTTCTACGATGCCATGCGGAAGATGCTGGGTGAGATCTCGCAAGAGTACGGACGTTTTGTGGTCTTCGACTTGCATACCTATAACCATCGCCGAAATGGTCCGGATGGTCCGACGTCGAGCCAGGAAGAGAATCCGCAAGTCAACATTGGCACCGGGACAATGAATCGCAAGCGTTGGGCGCCCATTGTGGACACATTCATCGGCGCGCTACAGTCTTACAATTTCCCGGACGGCAAGCTGGATGTGCGCGAGAACGTGAAGTTCCAGGGTGGACAGTTCTCGCGTTGGGTTCATGAGACGTTTCCCGAAACGGGGTGCTCCATCGCGATAGAATTCAAGAAATTCTTTATGGACGAGTGGACCGGAAAGGCGGAGTCGTCTGATCTGGACGCTATTCGCGAGGCTTTGCGCTTTACCGTTCCCAGTGTGCTTGCAGCGCTAAAAAACTCATGAGCAATCGCCCAAAGTCAAAGCAGCCAGCCGTCGCCGATGAGCTGATTCGCGCGGTCTGTGCACGCCTTGAAGAAAACAAGCGCGTTCGACGGCAATTGCCCGTCTGGGGACGAGTGCATATCGATCGCCAATTGCCGTTTGTTTGTTTGTATCGTCGCCCAATCGGGAATGCAGATACGGGGACGGATCGTTTGGTGACCACTGAGGCGTCTTACATTTATGCGTCAGCTCAAAAAGACCAAAAGCAAACTCTGGCCAGTCTCATTTCTGCGGTTGCGCGAACGCTACACCAAAAATTCGGTGCGTTCTTGCTGTTGGAATTGTGGTCGGGTGACAGTGGTGATGCTCCGGCGACAAAGGCACCGCAACTTGCAAAGCCTCATTTTCGAGTGTTCGCGCCAAGAGGCGAAGAGCTTGATTCATTCGTCGAAAACTTTCGTGGGTCGCTATCTCGAATCAAGGTTTCCAAATTGCCGGCTGAGGTGGAGGTCGTCCGGTCTTCCCGATTTAGTCCGCCCGAGCTTGCTCCTGTTTTGTCGGCAAGCGCCAATCAAGACATACAGTGCGTTTCGCTCGGTTTGGAAATCAGACCGATCTATCGAAATCCCAAGACAAACGACGTATACCCTGTCGTTCTTCGCGAGATTCGCCGCGAGCTGACTCGAAGTCTCCGCCGAACATTTTATGATTTTTCCAGCGCACACACGAAGCAACGGCCAAAACACTTCCACACCCTCGGGCGGCGCGCAGTGGTGAAGTCGGTATGGGAAGTGGATCGTCAATTGGCGGAGGTCTCGGACGGTTTTGATTTTCTTCTCCAGGTGACTCCGATGAACGCAGAGAGGGCTTGGCATCAATTTGAGAGAAGTCGATTTGAGCGAGCACCCAGTTTTCGATATCGGCCGTTGCCATCCGATCCGATCGTTTTGAAACGTAAGCTATACGCCATTCCGCTGGAACGCATCGAAGACCCAACGCTATTGTCGCTGTTTCGCAATAAGCAGGACGAACTTGATCGGAAGATCACGATGCTCGTGGACATCAACACACAGAACTTCGTTCACGGAAGCATTCAAATATTTGGTGGAGTGGAACCGACATTACTGAAAGTTGCGACTGAGCTTCTTGATCGATTGCCAACACGATCTCGCAATTCCTCAAAGGGCGGCAAATTGAATGCCAAATCATTTGCCAAGCAGGCTCAAAAAGAAATGGACCATTTGCAATTGCAGATGCCAGCCTGCAAGGCGCATGTTCGCATTCGCGATGACATAGCCAGTACGATGGTTTCGCGTGGGTCATTGCTGGTCCGCGAGAATGCAAAGATCGCAGCCAACCGGGTGGCTGCGCTGTTGCAACATGAAATTGGCACACATGTGCTGACTTACTGGAACGGTCGTGCTCAGCCCTTCAAGCTCCTGTCGTCAGGACTGGCAGGCTACGAGGGTACGCAGGAAGGTCTAGCTGTTCTGACTGAGTACCTGGTTGGCGGACTCGATCAACGACGCGTCCGTACGCTTGCGGCCCGCGTTCTAGCCACTCGCTTGATGATCGATGGAGCTTCATTCGTTGAAACGTTCCGCACTTTGGACCGCAATCACGAATTTGATCAAGCAACAGCATTCTCAGTGACCATGCGAATCTTTCGCGGAGGTGGACTGACCAAGGACGTCATTTATCTTCGGGGGTTAATTGATATTCTCGAATACTTCAAGAACGGTGGCGAACTCAAGCCGCTCTTCTTAGGCAAACTCGCCCTCGAACACCTTCCGCTCCTGAAAGAGTTGCAGTGGCGCAAGGTGCTGCGCCCTGCTCCGCTACGTCCCTCGTATCTCGATGACCCGGAAGCGGTCGAACGACTTAAGCAAGTTCGCGCCGGGATGACCGTCTTCCAACTATGCGAGAGTGACCTGTCATGAAAATTGGCATCGTGGTTAATGTGATGAACACCGAGGTATCCGGGCAGACGACTTACCGTCTGGCTGCAGATGCCGCCAATGCCGGACATGAAACATGGCTCATGAGCGCCGGCACCCTTTCATATGAACCAGACGATCGCATTCGTGCGTTTGCTCGGAAGGTTCCGGAGAGTCGTTCTTCGTCGAAGCTATCCAGCGCGCTTCAAAGTGATGATGCGGAGAACAAATGGATTACAGTAGATGATCTGGACGTGCTGTTATTACGGAGCAATCCCTCAGTTCAGCAATCCTGGGCGCAAACAGGAGCACTGAACTTTGGGAGGATTGCGATGAGGCACGGAGTCATCGTCCTCAATGACCCAAACGGTCTGGCAAAAGCCATGAACAAGTTGTACCTCCAGACCTTTCCTGAACAGGTGTGGCCAAGGACGCTCATCACGCGTAGCGAGAGTCGAATAGAGGAATTTGCAGAGCGTGAGGGAACCATCGTTATCAAACCACTTCAAGGCTCCGGTGGCAAGAGCGTCTTTATCGTCCACTCCAAGGATTCTGCAAATATCAAGCAGATGGTTGGAGCCGTTCGGCAGGACGGCTACGTCGTTGCACAAGAATATCTACCCGCCGCCCATGAAGGCGACACGCGCCTTTTTCTCATGAATGGCGTACCTCTTCAGCACAAGGGCAAGTACGCCGCGTTCAGGCGCATTCGAACCGGCGATGACATGCGCAGTAACATCCATGCCGGCGGGAAACTTCGTAGAGCAACCGTGGATGACAACATGCTCAGGTTGGCTGAAATGGTCCGGCCAAAGCTGGTGCAGGACGGAATGTTTTTGGTCGGTCTCGATATCGTTGGCGACAAGATCATGGAGATCAACATATTCAGCCCAGGCGGATTGGGCAGCGCGCAGAAATTCGAGAAAGTGAATTTCACTGAGGCTGTCTTAAGCGCGCTGGAGCGCAAGGTTGATTACATGAAGTACTATCGCCGGAACTTTAGTAACGTAGAATTGGCGACCCTATAGCGTCGCTCAGGAGAACAATATTATGAAAATTGGATTTATAGTAAACGATATCAAAACGGAAGAGACTGGCTATACCACCAGTCGTCTTGGAGTCACAGCCGTCAATCTCGGACACGAAGTGTGGACGATGGGCGTTGGCGATCTTGCATATGACGCAGATGAAAAAATTCGGGCACGGGCCCGTGGCGTTTCAAAAAAGAAGTACGCCAATTCGGAAGCATACCTTAAGGAGCTTCAAAGCCCGAAGGCGGTTCAGAAGCGCATCACGGTAGACGATTTGGATGTATTGCTTCTTCGCAATGATCCCTCAACCGATGCGGTCACTCGCCCTTGGGCAGCCTCCGCTGCGATTCAGTTTGGGCGTATCGCGATGCGCCACGGAGTCATCGTCCTCAACGATCCGAATGGCCTCGCAAGAGCGGCGTCCAAAATGTACTTCCAGACATTTCCCGAGGAAGTGCGTCCAAAAACAATCATCACCCGCGATCGTGATGAAATCAAAGCTTTTGCCAAAGAGCAGAATGACACGATTGTACTTAAACCGCTTCAAGGGTCAGGCGGAGAGAGCGTGTTCTTGGTACGAAAAGACGACGTCCCAAACCTCAACCAGATGATCGATGCAGTCAGTCGCAGTGGCTATGTTATTGCGCAAGAGTATCTGCCAGCCGCAGCGGAAGGCGACATGCGTTTGTTTCTGATGAACGGTCAGCCGCTCCGCTACAAGGGCAAATATGCCGCATTTCGAAGAGTCCGCATGGGCGGCGATATGCGATCGAATATTCACGCTGGTGGAAAACTTCGTGAAGCAGAAATTGACGAAACGGCGCTTCGTATCGCCGAGATTGTCCGGCCCAAACTCGTACAGGACGGAATGTTCCTGGTTGGACTTGATATAGTCGGCGACAAGCTAATGGAAATCAACGTTTTTAGTCCTGGTGGTCTTGGTAGTGCTCAGAAGTTTGAAGGTGTAAACTTTAATCGCGCGGTGATTGATGCCTTACTGCGGAAGGTGCAGTACATGGAATTCTATCGACGCAATTTCGACAACGTCGAAATGTCCACGCTTTGACCTCGTGCTTCAGTACTGACCAAGTGATGCTACCAGGCAAAGGCAATGATGGAAATCGCTAGTATACGACCCAATTTGAATCGGAGTCCCCATGAGAATCGCCTTTTTTGTCAACGATGTGGCAACGGAACAGGACATTTACACGACGACCCGCCTCGCTATGGCGGCTGTGAACCGTGGTCATGAAGCATGGCTTATTGGCGCGGGAGACTTGGCCTTTGATCCTGATGAAGTGATTCGCGCAAGAGCCCGAGCGGCTCCGAAATCCGCCTACAAAAATACAAAGACTTATTTGTCGGAGCTTCAGGGGTCGAAGGGCCGAGCGGAGCGAATATCCGTTGATGACCTTGATGTGCTCTTTTTAAGAAATGATCCGGCCGAGGATCAGGGCCGGCGGAATTGGGCGCAAGCGGCAGGCATCATGTTCGGCAAAGTCGCAGTAAAGCGAGGCGTAATTGTGCTGAATGATCCTACTGCACTGGCCACTGCAATGAATAAGATGTACTTCCAGCTATTTCCGGAAGAAGTAAGACCCAAGACACTCATTACGCGTGACCGCGATGAGATCAGACAGTTTGCGGCGGAACTTGGTGAGGATATTGTCATCAAGCCACTTCAAGGTTCGGGCGGCCAGGGCGTCTTCCGTGTTCGACACAATGATCTGGCGAACGTCAACCAAATGATCGAGTCGATCACGCGCGATGGCTACATCGTAGCGCAAGAATACCTAAAAGACGCCGAGGTGGGCGACACCCGTTTGTTCATGATGAATGGGCAGCCCTTGCGGCATAAGGGAAAGTACGCCGCGTTTCGCCGCATTCGCAAAGGCGATGACATGCGCAGCAACATACACGCTGGCGGCGAAAAAGCGGCGGCGGTTATCGATGAGCGAGCCTTGCACATCGCCGAGATCGTGCGCCCAAAACTGGTCGAAGACGGTATGTTCCTGGTCGGTCTTGATATCGTTGGCGACAAACTCATGGAAATCAATGTGTTCACGCCAGGTGGCCTGGGAAGCGCACGACTGTTCGAAAAAGTCAATTTCGCTCACGCCGTGATCAACGCTCTGGAACGGAAAGTGGATTACATGAAATACTATCGTCGGAACTTTAATAACGTAGACATGGCAACGCTATGAGCATGGCGCGGTGGTTTAGCTTATTACTAAATCGACGGATTGCCGTTTACGTGATGACGGTGTTCCTATTAGCACCCTGGGCATCGGTCAACGCGCAGCAAACCGAAGAGGTTGCTGCAAGCGTCAAGAATGCGCCCGGTGATACCCGCGCGCGCATCACCGAGTCTAGAGAAAAACTTGCAACTGACTTGGCCACTGCGAAAGTTGCAGCCGACAATGCCAAGGCCGAAGGTCGCACATCGCCAGATGGGCTAGACAAGACTGTCGATCTCTTAGGCCGGATTGATCTGCTCTACGGTCAGATACTGGCAGCCCTTGATCATGCGGCGGAATTGAATGCTACGCGAGATCGAATCACGACAGATATTGAAGCACTTCGTGCAAACGGTCCTTCGGAGGAGCGGCCGTTTCGACTTCAACTCCTGGAAACCCTGACGGACCAATTGGAGACGGAGGCGTCGCGAGATCGGTCACGGGCTGACGTCGTCGAAGCCGCTGCAGCCTCAATGACAGACGCCCGGAAGGCGGCCGAGCAAAGCGAGCGTAATCGGCGACAAGCCAAAGAAGCCCATGAAAATAACACGGATGAGGCAAAGTCGTCGGTGTTAGCAGCGGCGCTTCAGCTTGCTCAACTTGCATGCAGGGCAGCAAACGAGGAACTTGAACTTCGTCGATTGGAATTCGAGAACCAAGAACTTGAAAGCACGCTTCGGACTCAACAAACCACATTCTTGCGGGAAAAAATTGACGTTGTCTCTAAAGACGTTCAGTTCACTCAAGAAGGACTTGAGGAACAGTTGGCAAAACTTGACCAAGCCGAGTTCCACCTGCAGCAGAAGCTGGAATTTGCTCAGGCCGATTTTTCAATCCGCGACAACGAATGGGTCGAGGCGCGTCGCAAACTGGAGGCGGCTCCTGAAAAGGAGAAAGTCCTCGTAGAGGAGTTTGAAGCTCGCAATATTGCGCGCCGCCTGAGGCAGCGCGAAGTCTCCCTCATTGGCGAGCAGTTGCAGGCCTTTGCCGATAGTCGCAAAGCATGGAATCGCCGTTACAAACTATTCAATGGTCAGACCGATGACAAAACCGCTCGTGAATGGGATTTAGAAAGCCACCAGATTCTGGAACAGGTCAATCGCGACTTGCGGATCAATTCAGCAAGAATTGCAGAGCTCCGCCGGGATGCAGTTGCACTCGAATCCAAACTAAACAACAACTCTGATCCACAGGTTAAGCGATGGATCGAAGAGCAAAAGAATTACCTAGGCTCTATGTTGCAGGTTTACGAAGAGACTGTTGACAGACTCGATTCGGTTCGAAAACTGCACAAGAAACTCCTCGATGAAATCTCTGCCCAGGTTGCCACAGTTACATGGACAGAGCGCCTAGGGGCAATCTGGAATACAACTCTCGATGTTTGGAATTATGAACTCACGTCCGTCCAGGATAGTCCAATCACAGTTCGCAAAGTTGTCATCGGACTGGTCTTGTTTTTCGTTGGACTCTTTGCTTCTCGGCGTTTCGCCAACTGGACCGCCAAGCGGTTTCTTCCACGGCTTGGGCTCAACGAAGGTGCTGTAGCAGCCATCCAGTCTATTCTCTTTTACCTACTGCTCATGACGGCTGTAATGATTTCGTTGCGCATCGTCAGTGTACCACTGACTGCCTTCACAGTACTTGGAGGCGCCTTGGCCATCGGAATCGGATTTGGTAGCCAAAACATCGTGAATAATTTTATCAGCGGGCTTATTTTGCTGGCCGAACGCCCGATTCGCGTGGGCGATCTAGTTCAACTTGACGAGCTCATTGGCGCCGTAGAACACATCGGACCTCGCAGCACACGGGTACGATCTCCACAGAACGTGGACATCATCGTGCCGAATAGCTCCTTTCTTGAGCAGAATGTAATCAATTGGACGCTTACAGATGATCGCTACCGTGCCCAAATATCAGTGGGCGTCATCTACGGATCGCCAGTGCGCGATGTCACACGGCTCATTCGCAAGGCACTGGATGAACACGGAAAGGTTTTACCAAAACCCGACCCAATTGTTCTCTTTGAGGAATTCGGCGACAACGCTCTTATATTTGAAGCCCATTTTTGGGTGCGAATGCGTCGCATCATGGATCGGAGAATTATTCAAAGTGATATTCGTTCCCGCATCGACACACTCTTTCGCGAAGCTAAAATCATAGTGGCTTTTCCTCAACGCGATGTGCATATCGACGCTACGGATCCAATTCAAATCCAGCTGGTTGAACAGTCTTCAGAGAGCAAGCAGCCAGAGTCGGACAATCCAGCATCGATCTCCAAATCATGAAGTTCGGGCGGTCCAGAATGCTTTGAACAATACTATTAGGTTGGGCAGGAGCAGCGTATGTCAAAGTTTCAAAAGCGGCACACCGAGGTCGGAGACCGGCCTGGCACATTGGTTATACCAGCAGATGCAACGCATCCGCGAGTGTACTTGATGACTTTCGACCAGGATAGCCTCGACGAGCGAGAGGTCACCGACATTGCCGAGCTTGCCAACGGACTAAGCCAGTCAAAAACGACATGGGTAGATGTGCAAGGGCTTGGTGACGAGAACACCATTCGCGAAATCGGAAAAATATTTTCTCTACACGCTCTTGCGCTTGAAGATGTAGTTAATGTTCCACAACGCCCGAAGGTCGAAATCTACGACACGCATCTCATGCTCATCACTCGAATGGCGATGCTGGATGACACACACGCATTGGAGACCGAACAAGTAAGCATATTTGTAGGTGAGCACTTTGTACTCACTTTTCAGGAAAGGTATGGCGATGTGCTGGATCCTGTCCGGGCGAGAATTCGGCGTGGAGGTGGGCCGATCCGCAAGCATGGCTCAGGCTATCTCGCCTATGCAATCTTGGACAATGTTATTGATGCATACTACCCAATCTTGGAAAGAACCGGCGATTATCTCGAGATTCTCGAAGAAGAGGTTGTCCAGCGCCCGACGGCTGAGTCACTACAAAAGGTCTATCGAGCAAAGCGCGAGCTATTGACTTTAAGGCGGGCCATTTGGCCGCAGCGAGAGGCCATCAATACGCTTGTTCACGAGGATAACGACTTTATCCAGGACTCAGCGCGCGTCTACTTACGTGACACTTACGATCACTGCGTGCAATTAATTGATGGAACGGAAACTTATCGAGAGCTAGTGGGCGGTTTGATGGACGTCTATCTCTCGAGCGTAGGAAATCGGCAAAATGAAGTCATGAGAGTTCTCACGATCATGGCGTCAATCTTTATTCCATTGACTTTTCTGGCTGGCATTTATGGCATGAATTTTGAACATATGCCCGAACTACATTCCAAGTGGGGTTATCCGATACTCTTGGTGCTCATGTTGACGACGGTAGTCGGCATGTTGTTGTACTTTCGTCGCCTCGGATGGATTGGCAAGACAGGGAGCAAGAAGGCGTCGGGATCGTAAAACTACCGCAGCGCCCTTGCGAATTCTCCTGATGCGCAAGGCAACGATGATTGGAAAATGTCCGTGACGGCGTAAACGCAGATGAGCGATACTCAGTTTAGCATTTGTCAAAGTATGGTAGTCACGTGGACTGGGGCTGAAGGAACGGCAAACGAGTTTTCTTTGCCGACGAATAAGCAATTATGCGACTAGCATGAAGGGGTATACATGGATTCTTGGATGATCGATGTCATTTGGATTCTTGGCGCTGTCGGATTGGTCGTTCTGAACGGCTTTTTTGTCGCTGCGGAATTTGCGCTCGTAAAAGTGCGGGCTGGCAAGCTGGCCGAAGCAGCCCGTCTAGGAAAGCCTTTTGCGAAGACGGCACAATGGGTGATGTTTCGCCTCGACAAAGCACTATCTGCCTGTCAGCTTGGAATCACGCTGGCGTCTCTTGGGTTGGGTTGGGTTGGAGAGCCAGCCGTAGCTCGCTTGCTGCAGCCTCTATTACATGGCATTGGAATAAAGTCGTCTGTGGTGGTACACACGCTTGCATTCATTGTCGGATTCACCATCATCACAGCCTCTCACCTGGTCATCGGTGAACAGGCACCGAAAATCTATGCAATTCGCAAACCAGGCATCACTCTCCGCTGGTGCGCCCTTCCACTCAAATGGTTTTATCTAGTTTCTTACCCGTTTCTCTTGTTACTCAACGCTACCACTATGCGGATACTTCGTCGTTTCGGAATTGCAAGCGCATCCGAGCATGATGCCCCGCATAGCGAGGAAGAGATACGCGGCCTTCTTAGCCAAGCACACTCACACGGTGACTTGACGCGCGCGGAGCATAGCCTGCTGGACGCTGTATTTGAATTCGATGACACGACGTGCCGGCGGATCATGGTACCTCGCGTAGATGTTGCATTTATTGATCAAACCAAGTCGGTGGCTGACGCTTTGGATGTTTTTCGTAAGTGCAAACACACAAGACTCCCGCTATGCGAGGGGGCTATCGATAATGTTTTGGGATTCGTCCACATTAAGGATTTGCTTCTCGTTCCAGAAGGAAAGGATCCTGACTTTCAAAAGCTTTGCCGCCCGCCGCGTTACGTCCCTGAAACTATGATTCTCAGCAAGCTCCTTAACTTGTTTCGCGGAAGTCGCCAACACCTGGCGTTCGTGCAAGATGAACACGGAGGCATTTCCGGCATTGTCACGATGGAAGATGTTCTCGAACGGCTCGTCGGTGAAGTGCAAGATGAATTCGACGACGAGACTCCCGTTGTCGTGCCGGATGGTTCTGGGTCGTTCCTCGTTCAAGGGTCCGCGCTGCTTGAAGAAGTGAACAAGGCAATTGGCTTGGAATTGGTTTCCGCTGAAGTCGACACGTTAGCGGGCTTGGTATCTGAACAACTCGGTCGAATGGTTGTGCAAGGCGATCGCATCGAGTTTGATGGAGCCATTGCCGAAGTCGTTAAAGTCAAGCGCTTCCGGGCAGACCTAGTCCGGGTATCGGTTGCCGACGCAAGCGCTGCGGAGTCTGATTCCACCCAGGAATAGAGACAAGTTGCGGAGATCGTCAAGACGACCATGCGGCTGATGCGTTCGACCACATCCGTTGAAGGAATCAGGTGGATCGTGAACACCAAGATGGAGAGTGGTCAACCTCGGGGACTTGGTACGTTCGGTGGTGTATTTGTGCCGAACGTGTTAACCATCCTGGGCGTCATCATGTTCCTGCGAACCGGCTGGGTCGTCGGAAGCGCCGGGATACTAGCCGCCCTTACTATCTTGGTGGTCGCAAACGTCATCACTTTGCTCACCACGCTTTCGCTCTCTGCCATTGCGACGAACACCCGCGTCGGCGTGGGCGGTGCCTACTTTCTCATATCCCGCAGCCTGGGACTTGAGATCGGCGGGAGTATCGGCGTTCCGCTCTTCTTTGCACAGGCGATCTCCGTGGCGTTCTATCTTGTAGGCTTTGCCGAGTCGCTTCGGTTTATTTGGCCTTCCGTCGATGTTCGGGCGGTTGCAGGCTTGGCATTGATACCATTTTTTTGCATTGCGTGGTTCGGTGCGTCGATCGTCGCTCGTCTGCAGAACATAATCTTGTTGGCGCTGTTAGTGTCGCTCGTATCGTTCTTCATGGGGTATTCTCCGACAACTTCATTCAGCGACACGATTGAACCTCACTACGCTCATGGACAGGGTTTCTGGTCGGTCTTTGCAATCTTCTTTCCGGCTGTGACGGGTATCATGGCGGGCGTCAGTATGTCGGGTGATTTGAAAAACCCATCTCAGAGCATTCCGCGCGGTACATTGGCAGCGGTCTTGGTCACTTTCACGGTTTATGCCGCCCAGATACTTTGGCTCGGATTCAACGCTGATCGCGACGAACTCCTTTCCAACAATCTCGTCATGCACCGCATTGCCCGTTTCGGATGGGCGATCTATTTGGGTCTTTGGGCCGCGACGCTTTCCTCCGCATTGGCCAGTTTGGCGGCGGCACCGCGCACGCTGCAAGCGCTTGGTACGGATCGGGTGGTTCCTCGTTTTCTCGGGCGGGGGTTTGGCCCCACCAACGAACCGCGGACTGCCCTATTTCTAACTACGATTATTGCGGCGGCTTGTGTTCTGTTGGGTGATCTTGACGTCATCGCCCCTGTGATCACGATGTTCTTTCTGGCGACATATGGCACGGTGAGCTTCGTCGCCGGCCTGGAGAATCTGGTCGGAAACCCGAGCTACCGTCCTACGTACAAAGTCCACTGGTTGCTATCGATGCTCGGTTGTATCGGGTGCTTCTCGACGATGATGCTCATCAACGTTTGGGCGACTCTGATAGCGATGGTATTTATTCTGGGTATCTACGTTGGGCTGACCCGCGTGAGGCTTCAGACCAACTGGGGCGATATGCGAAGTGGAATGTGGTTCGCTTTGACTCGGTTCGGGTTATTGCGATTTCAATCGGCACGACAGCATCATCGCAACTGGCGCCCTGTGATACTGGTCTTGTGCGGAAACCCGAAAGTGCGTTTGCGATTGGTGGAGTTTGCACAACTGCTGGAAGCGCGTCGCGGATTGCTCCTGCTGGCACAGATCGCTACGGGTGAGTGGGATTCATTCCTGCCGCGACTGCATGGCCTGCAAAGTTCCGTTCAATCTTTTATTCAGGAAAACCGTGTTCCGGCTGTCGGTAAGACAATTATTGCGGACGATTTCGAGCAAGGCGTCCTGGCGCTTCTTCAGGTTGGCGGGCTCGGGTATCTTGAACCCAACACGGTGCTTTTGGGCTGGAGCGGCGATGAACTGAAAGAAGAAAGTTTTACGCGCTCTGTTCGGCGCATCCTGCAGCTTGAGAAAGACCTCATCATCTATGTGGATGCCGACGAGGGGAGCCGGCTGGAACCGTACCTGGATGTCTGGTGGTATGCGCGACACAATGGGTCGTTGATGGTTACTTTGGCGCACCTCATCAATTCTTCGAATTTTCGGTTCCGAGAGCATACCATTCGTGTACGGAGAGTCATTCAAGATCAGGCAGGATTCGAGGAGGCGCATTCCGGCACGATCGAAATGCTGGAGTCTTTTCGGGTAAATGTTGAAGTGGACATTATCGTCTCGACCGAAAACCCATTGTCTGTCATCGCAGAACGATCCCGCGATGCAGAAGTGACATTCGTTGGAATCGCAGTTGAACGTTTGGGAGACCAGGACGAGAACCACCTTGGGCCATACACTCGACTGGCAGAGTCACTGCACGGCAACCTGCTATTGTGTAAGAGTTGGCAAGATCTGAGTCTGTAATCTTCTTGGGCGTCCCTCACGGCGACCAAGCTGTTGATGACCACAGCGGGCATCCTGGCGTGGAGTGCCCGTGCGGATTGACGTACGGTTGGATTGACGTACGGAAAACTTCGGCAGAGTTCAGAAGTAATCGTTGATAATAGCCCGCTATCCTCGGAATTCGTTTGACATAAGATTGACAGGAACCAGAAACATGGCTTCATTTTGGGAACATCTGCAATTAACTTTTCGGATTGCCGACGCGGCGGACATCGTCCTGGTTTCTCTGTTTGTTTACGCATTTTTCATGTGGTCCAAATCCACTGCTTCCCGCCAGATGTTGGTTGGGGTTGCCGTCGCTGCCCTGATCTATGTGTTGGCGCGGGCGTACGACCTCTATATGACAGCCGCCATGTTTCAAGCGGCATTGGCGTTTGCTGCGGTCGCGGTCATCGTGGTTTTTCAGGAAGACCTTCGGCGGTTCTTCGCGCGTCTTGCGTCTCTGGGAAAGCTTGGAAGGACCCGCAATCACACCACCGATCCAAGTTTCGATGTGATTGTTGAGACCGTTTTTGAGTTGGCCAAAAAGAAAACCGGGGCGCTCCTCGTTGTCCAAGGTAAGGAACCGCTGGATCGACATACGCAAGGAGGCGTCGCCACCGATGCCCGCATCAGCAAAGCGCTTCTCGACAGCATCTTCGATCCGCATTCAATGGGACACGATGGTGCGGTCATCATCGATCAAAACCGAATCGCGCAGTTTGCAGCCCGTATTCCGCTATCCGAAAACAGCGAAGAAATCGGTAGTCGGGGCACGCGGCATTGTGCTGCATTGGGGCTTTCCGAACTATCTGACGCGATGGTGATGGTCGTGTCTGAAGAACGGGGTGTGGTGAGTGTGGCGGAAGATGGAGTACTCGCAAGAGTTGATGCACCTGGCGCACTTAAGTTGAGGTTGGAGCGCTTCACCGAGCGCGTGCGCCCACGCAACGCAGCGGAAACTTCGCGAAGGTTTTTTATGGAAAACCCGGGCCTCAAGGTGGCGGCTTTCTTGCTCGCCTGCCTCGCGTGGTTTCTGGTCAGCTACGAAGCCGAAACCGTTCAGAAGACATTCGTTGTGCCCATCGAGTACCGCAACTTGGCCGACACTCTGGACATTGACGACGCGGCCCCCACGGAGGCGCGGGTGACGCTGACCGGATACGAACGTGCGTTTAACTTGCTCGCTCCCAGCACGCTGAAGGTGTCGCTCGATCTCAGCGCTGTGACCGAGGCGCAACAAGAAGTCGTCATTGACGATTCAAACTTCAAGTCGCCATCCAATCTGACTCTATTTCGATCGGTTCCACGGGTTGTTTCGTTTGGCGTTCACACCTGGGTCAAGGCGCGGGTGCCTGTCGAACTTCGCACCGAAGGGAGACTTCCGCGAAACCTGCGAGATCGAGAAATGAAAGTGGTCCCCGACGCTGTGCAAGTGCTGGTGTGGCGGTCATTCAAGACGCCCAACCTGCGCGTCTACACCGAGTCAATCGACCTTATGCGAATGACCGATGCAACTGAGACAAAAGCCAAGCTGGTATTACCGCAGTACATGCGATTGGAAAGCGATCAACCGAACGAAGTAATGTTGATGCTGGATTCTGTGGCTACGAGTACTGAGGCCATCAGCATCCCGCAAGCGCAGCCTTAGACGCCCGCACCGACCTGTCCGAATCGGCGCGGACCAAATCGACATTTCCGACAGAAGTGAAGCAAAGGACTCCGTTGATGCCAGGTAAAAAAACAACACGATCCGATCGTTTGCTCAAAGTCCTCGACCGCTACCGAGAGACTGTGGTGATCATGCACAACAATCCGGATCCGGACGCGATGGCTGCGGGCTGGGCGTTGCGTCTGCTCGTCCATCAACGGTTGAAGAAACCAGTGCGCCTTCTGGGACGCGGACCGATTCTGCGCGCAGAGAATATTCAGTTCGTAAAGTTGCTGAAACCACCAATCGATCTGGTTGACGAACTTGTATCCGACGAAGGCATGGCGACGGTGCTGGTGGATTGTTCCGCGAGTTCTGTCAACCACTTGCTTGGTGGTCAAGCCCCACCTGTCGCGGTTATCGATCATCACGAAGCAAAGGGCAACGGTGTTCGCACGGCCTATCGCGATATTCGACCGAACGTGACCGCATCGGCCAGTATCGCGGTTGAATACATGCGTGAGCAGGGCATGAAACCGAATGCCGAACTTGCCACTGCTTTGGTATACGCCATTCGAACCGAGATGATTGGTGCAAACACGGAATTGTCGCAGCTCGACCATTCCGCGCTGCAGTGGTTATCCGGGCGCGCGGCGTACGACGTCCTTTCAGAAATTGAAAATCCACCGCTTCCGCGCTATTACTATGAAGAACTTCTGCTCGGACTGGACAGTGTGCTGGTCTATGAAGATTCCGCCGTTTGTTTTCTGCCGCGAATCACCGCGGCGGAAGTGGTGGGCGAGATGGCCGACCTGCTCGTGCGGTGCGACGCCCTGCAATGCGTTCTGTGTGGTGCCCGCGTCGGTGACGATTTGCTGCTCTCGGCAAGGTCCAAGGGCGACGACCGTACAGCTTTGAAACTTCTGGATGTCGCCCTCGGCAAACTGGGGTACTTTGGCGGGCACATTCATCGAGCCGGAGGCAAGGTGAGTATTTCTGCAATTGGCAAGGATCTGGACGAATTGCAGCGGGTCATACGCAAGCGCTGGCTTGTTGCCTGCGGCAGTACCTCCCGCCGCGGTCGAAGACTCGTAAGGCGCAAAGAAATCACCAAACGCAGGTAGGCCCGGCACGCCGAAACGGCGTGACTCAGAAACCGAGTCATTCCGACAACCTCGGGCAATATCATTTGTAAATCGAAACACCAACCCTGGAGTATTTAGCCTTGGTATCAAACATTGAAAAAAATCCGCTGACGCCGCTTATCGCGAAAATCGCCACGGCAGACGCCGCGAGCACCGCCCGCACACTCGAAGCCTTACCGCAGGCCGACGCGAATCGAGTGTTCAAGGCCTTGCGTGACGATACCGCTGCTTTGATTCTTCCATTTCTGCAATTGAATTTTGCAGCCGCGATGCTAAAAGATCTGAAGCCGAAGAGCTTCAAGTCCGTAATCCAAGCCATCGAACCGAAGCGGGCCGCTTCTTTGTTGATGCGACTTCCTCGCGAAGCGCTGGAACGGCTTCTCCCGCACGCCCCGGACAAACTCAAAGATGAGGCAAGGGAATTGCTCGTCTACCCCGAGGGTAGCGTGGGGCGCATCATGCACACCGATTACCTTGCGTTCCGGGAGAATCAGCGGGTGCGCGACGTTGTGCAGCGAATTCGAGAGTTAGCCACCCAGCAATTCCCGGCCTCGTATACTTATGTGGTCGACGCCGACGAGCGCCTGCTTGGCGTAATCAGCATGCGCGACCTGCTGCTTTCCGATGAAGACACGCGACTCGAAACAATCATCAAGCGCGACGTTTTCACCCTCGATAGCTTCCTCGACAGCACAGAAGCCGCCCAGGAACTGGGCAAACGAAAATACTTCGCCGCCCCCGTGGTGGATACCGAGCATCGCATGCTCGGTATCGTCAAGGCGGAACAACTGATTCAGGGTGCGCAGGCGAACGTCGTCGAAAGCATGCAGCGGATGTTCGGGGGAAGCCCGGATGAACGCGCATTTTCGCCATTTACTTTTTCGCTTCGCAAGCGCCTGCCCTGGCTTCACGTCAATCTTGCCACCGCATTTCTAGCGGCATTCGTGATTTCGCTTTTTGAAGACACGATCGCCAGAATCACGGTGTTAGCCGTGTTCCTTCCCGTGGTCGCAGGGCAGGGTGGAAACGCGGGCGCCCAATCGGTGGCGATTGTCATGCGCGGTTTGGTGATGCGCGAGATACCGCGCCATCGTTTCCGCGCGCTAGTGTTCAAGGAGGCATTGTTAGGCCTGACCACCGGAACCGTAACCGGAATCGTGACCGGCTTGATCGCCTGGGTCTGGCAAGGCAATGCAGTGCTCGGCGTGGTGATCGGCTTGAGCATGATCGTAAACCTGTTCTTCGCAGGGTTGGCTGGCGCAGCTATTCCGATCGTCATGAAGTCGTTCGGGTGGGACCCCGCTCAATGCTCAAGTATCATCTTGACAACGGTGACTGATGTGGTGGGCTTTGTTGCTTTTCTAGGGTTTGCGGTATTGTTCCAAAGCTACTTAGTCTAATTTTCCGTGACACAATCCCACGAATCACATAGACGGCAGATGTTATACATACGTTACGTTCTTGCTATGGAAACTTTGCGCATGGCCGAAAGGGTCGCTTACTACTCCGGCACCGATCATTTGAACAGATGTAGTTCATCTCATCTCGCTGCGTAATTGACGTGCTTTTCCTGAAAATACGCGCGGACGATATTGGGTCGCTTTTGTGTTTCCCGCAGGTTGGAGCGCGTTTGGCTTGCGAGTTCCTCGCGTGTCTTTGGGCAACCCGACCAAAACACACTCGACTTCAAGTCCTGATTGAGCAACTCGTCCAGATTCAACTCCACCGCGTAGCCCGGTAGGATCACCAACTCGCACTCCAAACGGTGTTCTTCCAGCCACTGCTTCAAGCGGCGGCCTTTGTGCACCGGGTGCCCATCAGCGATGACAATCACCTTGCGTTTCGCGACACGGATCAGGCGATCCAAAAAGTCAATCATGACCTATTGGGTGAAGCTACCATTGAAAACGCAAAACCACATCTTACCCAGGTTGTTCACCGCCGAAATAATATCGCAGCCGAACCGCCGGCCCGTACTACGAATGACCGGTGTCTCACCGCGCGGAGCGAAGCTACGACCCACCAAGTGATCGATTCGTACGCGTGGGTCCATTCAGTGCGGGTCCAAATTGTAGGTATCCCTCTGATTCGACTTCGGGAATGATTCAAGATTTGTCGAAACGGTTAATCGCGGGTCCAGAAAGAAATGACTTCACGCGGCGCATTTGGTTGCACGCAGGACAGCCTCCTCGCTGCGGTTTCGCGAGCACGAAGCATTCGGAGATATCATGCGCCCAAGCGATTGATCTTTTCGCAGCATGGCGGCCGCTGGTAATGACATTGACTTAGGCAGCCAACTCACGTTTATCCACACCATCCATTTAGGAACCTATTCCCCAAAACAACTGGTATTAAGTACGAATGATCTATTCGGGACACTGACATGCACCGTTTTCTATCAGACTTGCAGCGACTCCGCTCGGAAGCCCACCCCACCAAAATCCGCACATAAATCCCTGCCACGGGTCGCACCCACCGCTACTCGGCGTCGATGCTGATTCTCCGCCACCGTTTTCGCCTTGTCCGTTCTCGGATTCTTCGCCGGTTTCTTCCTGCGCGCAGGTCCATTCAGAGCGGGTCCAAAATGTAGACGCCCCTCTGAGTCGGCTTCGGGATTGATTCAAGATTTGTCGAAAGAGTCGATCGCGCGTTCAGGAAGAAATGATCACGCGCGGCGACGCTGATTGCAGGCAGGATAACCTCTTAGCAGCGGTCGGCGGGCACAAAGCAAGCGGAGATGTCGCACGCTTAGGCGATTGAACTTCCACGAGCCTGTTGCTGGCGGTTCAATTCGAACAAGCAAACAGAACTTCGAAAAAGTCTCACCGCGAAGAGTGACAGCGGTTCGAAGACAGTATCGTTCCCTCTAGTGACGTAACTTAAGTAAGATCAGGGCGGGGTTCGACAAACACATTGCACTCTTCGTAAAACAATTTGCGCGGTCGCGACCGCGCAACTGGCTGAAAACTGGCCAAAATCACGGCAAAACACAAAACCCTTGCAAACGCTAACTCGCGTTGGTATCGTCGTTTACGCGTTTAAGGCTTCAGCCAGATCCGCTCGACACGCAGGAGGTCACAGGTTCAAGTCCTGTATCGCCCAGTTTCTCCGATTGCGCTTCTTCGCCTGAAGTCGCATTTGCTCGCAGTTCCTCGTTGGCATAGCGAGTCAAACGCTCATTGCACTTCTGCCATATCCGTGGCGTCTGTACCCAATCACCAGAATCTCTGAAGGAACGGCCCGGATGTGTTTGGCCTCCTCTGAATCTAACCGCATAACTGGATTGTTCATCACGAGTTGCCAGGGAAGGCCCACATGGTGTATATGTGCGGGCATGCTCGTGGTTTTCAATCACGAGGTCGATGCAAGTCTTGCATCGAGAATGATTTTGAATTCCGGGGTTGTGCGTCTGTAACCTGGCGGTCGCTGGTTCGAGTCCGGTCGCCACTGTACTTTGGTTTCTCATGGATACGCATCGAACAGCTTGAAAGTGATAGCCGTTCTGGCGAACCGCAAGACGAGGCTGGCAGCGAAAGCGTGCTAGACTTTTTGAATGACACGTCGCGCTGCTGTTATTGCTGCTGTCCGTACTCCAATCGGGCGATACGGTGGGAAACTCGCATCGGTTCGTCCGGACGATCTTGCGGCGATCGTCATTCGGTCTGTGGTCGAGCGCGCGGGCATCGATGCGTCGCTGATCGACGACGTCTACTTTGGCGCTGCCAATCAGGCTGGTGAAGACAACCGCAATGTGGCGCGGATGGCCGCGTTGCTGGCCGGGTTGCCCGAAACGATTCCGGGCTCGACGGTGAATCGTCTGTGCGCTTCGGGGCTTGAGGCAGTCAACATCGCGGCTCGGCTGATCGAAGCAAATCACGGAGATGTGTTTATCGCGGGCGGTGTTGAGTCGATGAGCCGTGCGCCGTATGTGCTGAGCAAAGCCGATACGGCGTATGGGCGAACACAGGAGATTTACGACACATCGATCGGGTGGCGGTTTGTGAATCCGAAATTGGCTGAGATGTATCATCCATATCCGATGGGCGAGACGGCAGAGAATGTGGCGCGGAAGTACGGGATTGATCGAGAGTCGCAGGATCGATTTGCATTGTCGAGCCAACAGAAGTGGTCGGCGGCGCACAAGCGCGGCGCTTTTGATGATGAGATTGTACCGGTTGAGATCCCTCAGCGCAAGGGTGCTGCGGTGATCGTGGATACCGACGAGCATCCCCGACATGACGTCACTATTGAGCAGTTGGCGAAGCTCCGCCCGGTTTTTGCAAAGGATGACAAAGGTACTGTGACGGCTGGGAATTCATCCGGTGTGAACGATGGGGCGGCAGCGCTGGTCCTCGTTGAAGAATCGAAGGCGGCATCATTGGGATTGAAACCGATCGCGTTCGTTGGTTGCAGTGCATCAGCCGGCGTTGATCCAGCATACATGGGGCTTGGGCCGATCCCGGCGATTCGCAAGGCGATGGGGCGGGCAGGGCTCGCGCTTGACGATTTCGGGCTGATAGAAATCAATGAGGCCTTTGCCGCTCAATCGATCGCGTGTCAGCGCGAACTTGGGATCGCTGATGACAAGCTCAATGTGAATGGCGGTGCGATTGCAATTGGGCACCCGCTTGGATGCAGCGGTGCGCGAGTCGCGACGACGCTTATCCATGAGATGAAGCGGCGCGGCGTGGAGCGGGGCATCGCTTCGCTGTGTGTTGGCGTCGGGCAGGGGCTCGCAACCGTTTTTGAAGGTGCTTAATCCACTGTGCAAGAACCCATTTGCTCTAGGGCATTGGCAATGAGGCGATCTTTGCGAATCCCGATTCCATGGCGGCGACGAGCGCGTCGATCTCGCTTTCAGTCATCGGTGTTGAGAGCGTAGCCGCGCAAGTGTTGATCATGATGAAGCCTTCGTTGAACAGGTGTTCAAGCAGCGCGGCAAGACGCTTCTTTTCGGCGTCCGTATTGAATGCATCGCGAAAGTTGTTCGGCGGTTCTTCCTTCATGTGAACGCGAAACATAGAGCCGCTTCCTGTGACGCATGCGCATGCACCCACAGAGTCGATGGCTTTCTTGATCCCGTCGATTGCGCGGTCCGTGAGTGCATTGAGGCGCGCGACTTCCTTTTGGTCAAATAGCTTCATGGCAGCGAGGCCAGCCGATGTTGAGATCGGGTTGGCGGAGAACGTGCCCGAGTGGGGGAATAAGTATCGTTGCGACTTGGGGTTAAGCACGTCCATGATGTCGGCCCGGCCAGCAACTGCACCGACAGGGAAGCCACCGCCGATCATCTTGCCAAGTGCGGTGAGGTCGGGCTTGATGTCGTAGCGTGATTGCAATCCGCCGAATTCGGTGCGAAACGTGATGACTTCGTCGAGTACCAAGAGGGCGTCGTTGTCCCTGACCCAATTCTGTATCGCTTCCACATAATCAGGATCAGCAAGGCTTAAGCCGGCTCGGTGCGGCATGAGATCGAGCAGGACGCAGGCGAGTTCGCCAGCGTGCTCGTTGAGGATTTTGATGGCGCGATCGGTGTCGTTAAATGGGATGATGACGACATCGCGCAGCGTGGAATCGGGGGTGCCGTGCACGAGGGGGACAGAGCGCGGATGGTCTTCGTCGCCCCATGTATCCGGTGTCGGCGCTTGCGAAACTTCGGCGTAGTCGTACACACCGTGGTAGGCACCTTCGACTTTTGCGATTTTGAATTTGTCGGTATGCGCTCGACTGGCTTTGATTGCGACCATGATCGCTTCGGTGCCGGAGTTTACAAAACGTAGCATGTCGAACGAAGGCGATCGCGAGCAAAGGTGTTCAGCGTAAAGCACCTCGGCTTCAGTCCCCATCATAAATGCTGTGCCGCGGGCCATCTGCTCGTTGACGACCCGAACGATTTCGGGGTGAGCGTGTCCATGGATGAGGGAGGCCATGTTGTTGGAAAAGTCGATGCGCGTCACGCCGTCAAGATCGGTGACGCGACAGCCTTTGCCATAAGCCACATATGCCGGATGGGGTGAACGGAGGATGGCGTTGCGCGAGACGCCGCCCGGTAGAACTCTCTGCGCTCGTTCGTAGAGTTCTGCGCTGCGAGAAAGATCGATTTGTGTGTTCATTTCTTGCCTGCCGTCGCGCTTTCGCGCTTGGTAAATAGTGGAGCCCCGGTTCGTTCTTGCACATCTTTGAAATCGACGCTTGGGCTGAGTTCGACGACTTGAAAACCTTCGGGCGTGATATCGATTACCGCAAGATTCGTGTAAATGCGATTGACCACGCCAAGCCCGGTAAGCGGGTAGGTGCAGGATTCGACCAGTTTGGGTTCGCCGTGCTTGGTCGTGTGCTGTGTGATGACGTAGATGGACTTGACGCCCGCGACGAGGTCCATCGCACCGCCGACGGCTGGTATCGCATCGGGCTCGCCAGTCGACCAGTTCGCAAGGTCGCCGTTCTGCGCGACCTGCAACGCACCGAGTACGCACAGGTCGATGTGTCCGCCGCGAATCATGACAAAACTGTCGGCGTGATGAAAGTAGGCTGCGCCCGGCATCGCCGTGACCTGGCGCTTGCCTGCATTGATTAGTTCGGGATCGCCTTGCCCCGCCACTGGTGAAGGGCCCATTCCGATCAGTCCGTTCTCGGTATGGTAGATGAGCGTCTTGTCTTCTGGAACGAACTTGGCGACGAGTTCCGGAATACCGATGCCGAGGTTGACGTACGAGCCGTTGGGGATGTCTTGCGCGAGACGGGCGGCCATCTCTTCACGTGACCAGCCCGCCTTTGAATCTTTGCTTGTCATGGGTAGGAAACTCCGGCTGCGACGAGTTCGGATTCGTGGGCTGGTTGTGCGACGCAAACGACACGATCTACAAAGATGCCGGGCGTGACGATAGTTTCGGGGTCAATGTCGCCGGCATCCACGACATTCTGAACCTGAACGATCGTGGTGTTTGCCGCGGTCGCCATGATCGGGGCGAAGTTGCGGGCTGTCTTGTTATAGAGCAGGTTGCCATGGACGTCGGCGGTGCGTGCTTTGATGATGGTGAAGTCTGCACGCAGACCGCGCTCTAAGACGTACTTCTTGCCTTCGAATTCTCGCAGCTCTTTACCCTCAGCCAGTGGCGTACCCACAGCCGTCGCCGTGTAGAAAGCTGGCACACCCGCGCCACCACATCGGATGCGCTCTGCGAGAGTGCCCTGCGGGACGAGTTCGAGTTTGATGCTGCCGCTTCGGTAAAGCTCGGTGAAGACGGTCGAATTGGCTGTGCGCGGATACGAGCAGATCGCCTTGGACACACGCCCGGCTTTGATAAGCGCAGCGAGTCCGACCTCGCCCGAACCGGTGTTGTTGCTTATGATGGTCAGGTCGGATGCGCCTTGATCGATGAGCGCGTGGAGTAACTCGACCGGGCTACCTGCTTCCCCGAACCCCCCGATCATGATGGTCGCACCGTCGAAGATGTCGGCGACCGCTTCATGCGCGGTGTTCACACGCTTGTCGATCATCCCCCACATCCTGGCTTGCTTGCGGTGGCGGAATCACAGACCGGTGCCTTTCCGGATTTCTTGACACGGTTGTAGTTGAACAAGCCGGCTTCATCGAAGAGGACGCGGTCTTCATAGTCGTCGAACCAGACGGCATTCGGGTTGCGACCGACGATACATACCTTGCCTTTATCCGGCGCGCCGCCAGCATTGCGAAGGATCTTGAAAATCACAACGCCGTTCTCAGATCCGGGAAGACCGGGGATCGGTTCATTGGTGACAGCCGCCACTTCGGTCTTGCCCTTGTAGTGCGTAATGGAAAGTTTGGCATGGCATTCGACGCCGGACAGTCCCCTCTGCGAAGTGTTGAGGATGTTCCAGGCATCTTCGATGGGGATGTTGAATGCTTTGTACGCAACGATGTCGCGTCCGCAGAAGAAGTAATGGTTCTCGCCACCGGCGCGCTTGAATTCGCGCTGGAGAATGCGAAGTGCATCCGCGTCGTCGTTAATGCCCTTGATGATCGGGGCTTGGTTTTCAACGGTGAGCCACCCGCGCGAGACGAGCCCGCGCATCGCCTTGCCGGTTTCCGGGATCCACTGCTTGAAGCCCTTTTCGTCCTCGATGAAGTTGCCGTCGGCGTCCTTGGCGAGGATTTCGTCGGGGTGCTGGAAGTGCAGCATGAAGTGCATCCCGACCTGTGGGTACGTCTCGTGGAATCTGTCGAGCATTTCCAAAAGTGTGCGGTCGAAGCGTTGCGGGTAGAACGCCATCTCCTTGGTGCCGATGCGGATGGATTCGATGCCGGCTTCGGCGAGCGCGCCGAACCACGCGGCCAGCTTTGAATTGCTGAGAACCATGGCATCACCGCCTGAAAGAAGTATCTCGCGGAGTTTTTCGCGACCGCTGTCGGGGTGGCGTCCGCCGTTGGCTTCGACTGCGGAGTTGTGTTCTTTGATGTACGCGACGATTTCGGGGATCTGAGCCAGACCCTTCTTGGCAACGGTACCGTCCTGGCGCTCGATATCTTTTCGGGCGATGAGTTCTTCGCGGTAGCAAAAGCGGCAGTGTGCAGAACACGTCGAGATGACGTACATCAGGCCCATTTCGTACTTATGGAGCAACCCTTCAACCGGGGAGTAATCCATCTGATAGCCAGGGTCTTCGGAACCCTGAAGGTTGTCGGTTTCGTCCGGGCTGGCTTTGACGATTCGGCTGATTGCATCGGAGTTCTTCGCCAGCTCGTAATAGTGACGTGTAATCTTGACCGGCATGCGGTCCTCGACATCGCGATCTGTCCCTTTGAGGACGCGAAGGGAGACGACTTCATCGTTGGAGTAGAACTGCAGCATGTCCTCCGGCGCCTTCTCGTCGAAGAATGGCGAAAGTCCATTGATGATGTCGCGCTGGTATTTGGTGTCCTCGACAGTGTCGAGAAATGCCTGCTCGCGCGCGGTGGGGACGTGTTTTAGCTTTTGTATCATGAAATGAACTCCGGGCCGGTACCAATTTGTTGTGGACCTCTCTGTAACATAGTGTACACTTTCAATGCCGAAATGCAACGAAATGACCAAAGGAGTTTTGTTTGTCGATTCAGGATCTCATCGCATCTGCAGGCGACCGCCTCACCCCCACTGAACGGCGGATTGCCGAGGCGGTTGTGCAAAACCCGACCTTGCTAGCGTTTGGGACCGTTTCAGATTTAGCCGACCATGTGGGCACAAGCCGACCTTCGATCGTTCGGTTTGCGACGAAGCTGGGATTCAAAGGATATTCGGACCTTCAGGCTCAAGAGCGGGATCAGGTTTCGAATCAACTTTCCAGACCGAGCCAACGTATCCGGCAACACCAGGAAGCCGGACCACTTCGTCGCTCGATACACGAGGCCATCGAAAGCGTGTTCGACTCGCTCAACGATAAACGGCTAGACGCATTGGTTCAGCCGATGGTCGAGGCGGATCGTGTGTGGGTCATTTCCGGAGAGACATCGCTCGCCGGGGCGCACAAATTGTACACCGGACTCTCCATGCTCCGTTCAGATGTTCGGCTGGTGACAGAACACGAAATGGGAAGGGACTTAGCCGGCGCAGGTGCCGGTGAAGCGGCGGTCGTGATTGATTTCAGTCGCTACCGGCGTCATTCGATCACTGCTGCCCGTGCGCTGGCGGATGTTGGCGTCACCATCCTGGCGATAACCGACGGGCCACTGTCACCGCTAGCGCAAATTTCGCACGCCTGGGGACACCTGAAGATACCGGCAGTAGGACCATTCGATAGTTCAGTACCCGCAGTAGTAGCCGCCGAATTGATAGTAGCCCGCGCCGCAGTGCTCCTAGGCGATGATGCCCGAAAGCGGATAGATCGTCTGGAATCTATCTGGCAGGCGACGGGAACGTTCATCAACGACGCAACCTGCCACCTATAATCCGCTCAACACATTTGAAAAGATGTGTGACTGCTAGGGTTACTCGAAACACCATCGTGAATTCTTCGTTGGTTCCAAAGGGGGGCAAGGGAATGCGGCGGCTACTTGAGAGGACGAGATGATGCGAATCGATTGCGCCCGTGACATGCAAGCGTCCCACGGAGGAATCCACATGATGATCAGTCGCCAGTTGCTAACGCCTTCTCAAATCATCGTGCCACATTCCGAGCAACGATCACCCGGCGTGCCTCGCAGGTCGTATCCGCATGTTGTGCAATGATGTCCATGTGCGTTTAGTTTCTTGTGGGTGGTGTATTCAGCTAGCTTCCAGACGACAATGAATGCAATACCTAAGATGGAGAAGGCGATTATTCCTTGTGCATATTTCGCAATCTCGACAATCCACGTTCCAGTTGCAGCCCGCGATGCGCTGGGTGTCAGGTTTTTTTGTAGCGACGTCGAGACGATCTTCACATGGTAGTTGGGCTTAAGCGTCGCCAGCATCTCATTGGCCATGTCTCGTGCTTCAAGTGTATTGGAATGATGGATTTCTACGACCGGATTGACGGACAAATTGACGACGTAACAAACGCGGCCTCCGTGGCTCCGAACCACATTTTTTCGTGTTGGGTCGTAACTCTCATGGCTCGCATCCCAAACACGTAAAGCCAGATGCCCTTCACCTCCGGCGTTTGAATAGAATCCAAAAGCAGAACCTCCGAATTTGACGAGCTTTTCGCCTTTCGCAGGACCAGGAGCCTTGAAACCAGCACTTTGAGACTGCAAGAAGTTGCACGCAGCGGTCGAGGCTGCACGGGTCTTTTGTCTTAAGGAGTGCGTTGCCACGATCGCATATGCCATGAATGCGATCAACACGATCAGCAAGGTGACCGTTATTTTGCGTTTTCGATCCCGCTTAAACATTCAAAGTTCGTTCCCATGCGAATGAATTTACACGCGGTGTATCTCTCAACAGATGGCTCGATCGAGGACATTGTTGCGGAAGGTATTGGTCAAGAAATAGGGCAGGGTGGAATCGAACCACCGACTTGGTGCTTATAAGACACCCGCTCTCACCACTGAGCTACTGCCCCCATGCGTGGCTTTCGAGACTCGCGGCAGTGCATATTCGAATGCCGGGTGTCTCTGCATGAGGGCTTAATTGAGATCGTTGTGAATTTGGTGACATGGCTTTGATTGTTGTCGCCGCAGATCGGGCAGTCAATGATGAACGGGATATCAATAAGAAAAGCCGCATTTCCGAGGTGGAAACACGGCTGCGATCAAAGCGGGTGATGAGATTCGAACTCACGACATTCACGTTGGCAACGTGACGCTCTACCACTGAGCTACACCCGCGTTGGGCCTATTGTTATACCGATTCTTGGGCGGCTGACAAGTCTTGCGGCGGGTGGCTTGCGTTGGCCGCGCCGAGGCTGAAATGAAGGCGATTCAGTAGATCAGATCACCTGGGTCGCCGTCGGTCCGCTGATTGTCCAGACTGTGCCTGACAATGCCGAGCCCGCAGGCGCAGGTTTCAAAATCCTCGCTTAATCGCCGCAATAGCCGTGACGGTGGATCGACGTCGGGCGGTGTCAGTTCCGATGCGATCGCGTATGACCGCTTGCCAAAGGTCACATAATCGCTGACTCGGTCTTTCCACGTTGCGGTGGTCGATCGACGTACACCCTCCGGATAGACACCCGTCCAGAACAGCGTGTAGTCGCCGATGCGGCGATGGACGTAGGGGTCTTTGGTGGCGTCGGCGACGGAGGCATCGCTTTCGAATGACGCGATCAATTCTGCTATCTCGGTGACGGGTCTGCCGGCGGCTTCGCGGGCGATCACCATCTCGTCGATGTGCACGAAATCCACGAGCAGGTCCGACACATAGTCGGCCAACGCCGGGTCGCAGATTCCCAATTCGGTCTGGAAAGCGTGTTCCACGAGACCGGTGAACAACCGTTTCAGTGGATGATTGTCGCGTAACGGAAGCATGGCCTCACCTCCAGTTGCACCATTTGCCGCCCACCTTAAACGGTGGGTTCCCTCAAACATCGGCAGCGAATACCGAAATAGACTTCGGCGAGAATCGAATCGCCGCATCAGCGTCAAATAATCATTCGCTGCAACTTAATTCTATGTTCCCAAACTGCGGCGAAGCAAATGGTAATTCACCGCAATGCGGGGGCAGTTTTTCAGATTCACGTCCGATATCTTTCGCAAACGCTTGGTGCGCGCCCTATCGGACGTTGTGAATCTGCGTGTTATTCAAATGTGTTGGGGGGATGGGTTGGCGCGCCGTTAACCGTCAGCTTCAGGCAATTCCTTTTCAGGGCCCGCGGACTTTGGCATCTCAGGCTTCGCACTGCCATTGCTCGCGGTTTTTTCCGGGCGCGGGGGGCTGGAGTCTGGCGCATCGCCAGCGCGTTTTCGTTGAGCGCTGGTCGGGATTTTGGCCAGGCGATCTTTCAACTCTTCAAACAGGTCGTCAACCGGTTTGCGCAGCTTCTGCAGCACCTGCGTCCAGACCTTTTCTTTGGTCTTGGTGATGGTTGGCGATTGTTTGGAATCGCGCACGTCTTTTAAACGCTTCTTGGCCTCTGCAAAATCGCGATCTTTTGACAATCGATACGCCGACGCACGGGTCTTGCATTCACGTAGAATCGAACGGGCAGATTCGCTTTGAGCTTCATCCAACTGATATCGTTTGATAAACGTCTGCACGTACGTATCCCACATGTCTTCCTGAGGACGATTGCGCCCAGTTCGCGCATCATCCGATAGCTCTGGCTTGAAGCTCTTGGGAGGCGCTTTGGCAACGCGTGGGGCTTTTTCTTGATGATCATTCGGCGCGGGAAAAATACCGGGATTGCGGGCTTTACCTTCGCGCATCGCGGTGAAGTTTTCGTCCATCTTCGAGAACGTTTGCTCCATGTCGTTCAAGTCCCAATCATGGAGTGTCTTTTGTTCTTCGTTGAGAATGCTGTCCCAATCCTCGTTGCAGCGCAGGATGGTTTCGCGAATGTCTTCGAGCAGCGGCTGGGCGTTCTCCCCAATGCGACGGGCAATTTCGCCTTCGGGCGCTTCGCCTTTGATCTGATATCGCCCCAAGTCGCGGACGAGCGGCCAGATGTTATCGTGTTCACCGAGGAAGTTGGTCACCTCTTTAACCAACATCTTTTTGGTGATTTCTTTTTGGTTGGCATTAAGGTTGTACCGTCGCGAGATATTGTCGACGGCTTGCTCCATCATGGAATCTACGTTCCACAACCCCTTGAATTCTTGCTCAGCTTCTTTGGGGTCTTCAGCCCGAACGGTGATGGGCAAGCAAAGTATGACGGCCAACGCCAGTTGGATGGATTTTCTTGTTTTCATGTTCCGCAATCGCCAATTCTGAAAAAAGATAGCATTCATCTCCCCGGGACTTGAATCCCCGATGGATCAATCAAGGGCCCGGCGACGCTCCGATCGCCAACGTAGCCCGATAACTCTACCCGAAAACCATTTCGGGGGCAGTTTTTCACTGCTCTCTGACCATTATATTGCGATTGTTCTGTCCTGGTTGCAATCTTTCAGACGATCCTCGCAGGAATTTGCACCTTTGCCATCGGTTCGGAGATGTGAATTCTTTGATGGGATGGAAATCTGGTGCATATTCGCAAGATAGCGGGTTTATACCGGTCTTCGATTGATCGAAAATGAGGGGGTAGGAATCGGCGACCGAGTGACTGAGTGACGCCGGGGTGACTGAGTGACGCCGGGGTTACTTAGAATCGCTTCGTTTGAAAATGCGGATAATTTGGGCATGAACTCGTTTGACGGCAGCCCAGATGCGGAGTTTCCACATGCGGTTGCGGAGTTCCTGAAGCGCCGGATCGTTGGGGTCGACCTCGATCGCCCGGTCAATCATGGTGCGGGCTTCAGTCCAGCGGCGGGTGTGCATCAACACCAAAACAGCTTTATGCATCGCGGTCAGGTCGCTGGGGTTGAGATCGATCGCCTTATTCAGATGAACCAAACCGTCGTCGTATTGCCCCTGCAGAAATCGGCAAACGGCCAAGTTGTGATGCCCCTGCGTGCATGCACTGTCGATATCCAAAACCTTCTGGAATTTCTGGGCTGCGTCTTCGACAGATTCCAATCGAAGCAAACATCCACCCCATGCGAGTAGCGCCGAATCGTTGTGCGGTTCTTCGCGATGGGCGGCGGCGAGGTGCCGGGCCGCATCTGTGTACTTGGCAAGGCCGAACAGCGCCTGACCGGTGCGCAGATCGAGTCGCGGCATGTCGGGATCAAGTTCGTGGGCCGTGCGGAGCGCTTCCAACGCGTCAGCCGGATTGTCCAAATCAAGCAGAACCTCGCCTAGTGAAAAATGCGCCTGGGCATAGTCGGGTTCAAGTTCGACGATTTGCTGCAACTTGGACGCTGAGCGCGATGGATTTTTGGCTTCGATTTCCAACTCGGCGACGTCAAACAGCAGATCGACATTACCGGGATCTTCGCGGATTTCTGCCAGGAAATATTCGCGGGCGCGATCGAGCTTGCCCAATTCGCGATAGGCCAGTGCGATCGACTGCTTCGCACCGCGATAGGTCGGGTCGATGTCGAGCGTGCGGTTCCAGCAGTATATCGCCCGATCAAACTGACCGCGGGCGGCGAGCGATCCACCAATGTGATAGAAACACACCGGGCAATCGTCTTTGATCTGCTGGGCAAGATAGAACATTTCTTCGGCTTTTTCGTGATCGCCGAGTTCGGTGTACGTCAGAATGCGATAGCAATAACTCGCTTCGATTTCAGGATCGAGGCGCTCAGCTTGTTCGAGAACTTCGTTGGCTTCTTCGCAGCGCAGCGTGCGGGCAAGGTCAACACCTAGGGCCATGAGCACATCGACATCGCCCGGGTCAAGCTTCGCCGAAACGCGATAGGCCTCGATGGCCTCGTCGTAACGTTCGAGCTGATCGAGGATGTAACCCCTATGGGCTTGCCATGTGCTATGTTCTGGGTTGATTTCGAGGGCAGCGTCGATTTCGGAAAGGGCTTCGGGCCATAGGCGCGACTCGGCCAACTGGTGGGCCTTTTCCACACGCGATTCTGCTTCGTACCAGTCGTTCATGTGTCGTGTCCCATGCACCTGAATTTCATGCATCTGGAGCAAATTGCCCCGTCCGTTTAATATTAGCCCGTTATCTGGACCTGGACAACAGCATTGTAAGCGACATTCTACCGGACCCTGTGTTATTTTGGGCCCGCACCGATCGACGACTTTGCGAATCGGGGTAGATTGGCGCGATTGTCCGTATCGCTTGTGTTTCACCTCAAATGAGAGCCACCGTTCATGAAAGCCACCATCATTGGATTCCCTCAGTCAGGTAAATCGACGCTTTTTTATGCCGTCACCAATATAAAGCCGGATCCCACACAAATGCCCCAGGAGCAATTGGCCCTGGTGGGCGTTCCAGATCCCCGGATTAACCGGCTTGTCGAGATGTGTAAACCGAAGAAAACCACGTTTGCCAATGTTGAATTCGTCGATGTGCCGGGGGTTTCGATGGCCGATGCCCACGGACGGGCAGAATTTGCCAAGTTCATGCCCAGTATCAGGAAGAGCGATGTGCTGGTCATCGTGGTTCGCGATTTCAAGAATCCTTCAGTCCCCGAATACCGCAATCGCATCGACGCGATGGGCGACCTGGCTGACATGCACGAGGAACTGATGTTCGCCGACCTCGACGCCGTTACCAAGCGGATCGAAAAACTCGAGAAGTCCAAGAACAAACCGACCAAGACGCAGGAGCAGGACAAAAAGGAACTGGCGGTATTGCAGCGCTGCGCCGAGGCGCTCGAAAACAGCAAGCCGCTTTCGACGGTGGTCCAGAGCGAGGAAGATGCCCGGGCGATCGCGAGCTTTGCCTTCGTCACAGAGAAGCCGGCGATCGCGGTGTTCAATGTGGATGACGATCGAGCCGCAGAGCAGATCGGCGACGTACCGGAAAACTTCCACAGCGCGTTCCCGCTTTGCGCCGACATAGAAGCGCAGATCAACGAACTCGACGACGAAGACAAAGCCACGTTCCTAGCCGACATCGGTGTAGAAGAACCAGCCCGCGATCGACTAATCAGAAGCTGCTACGACGCGATGAACCTGATGTCGTTCTTAACGATGGGTCCAGATGAAGTGCGGGCATGGACCATCCCCAAAGGAACGCAAGCGGTAGACGCAGCCGGCAAGATTCACTCAGACCTGGCAAGAGGTTTCATCCGAGCCGAAACGGTGTCCTACGACGACCTGCTAGAATGCGGTGACATGAAAGGCGCAAAGGCAGCCGGAAAAGTGCGACAGGAAGGCAAGACGTACGAGGTGAAGGACGGGGATATTTTGAATATCAAGTTTAACGTATGAAGCGGCTTGGCGAAATTATATTTACTCCAGACTCGGTTGATAAATATGGAACAGATTCGCTGTGTCAGGTGTTGACGCCGCCTGGATTGGTTCCAAATCTCGATTCGAATTCGGTTTACGCGGTCCGGATGATTTTCAAACCTGCGTGGAATCCGGAATTTGTTGTGACGCTTAAGAGAAAGCCGGAACAGTTCGAATATTCGATCCACAGTGCTCGTATCAGCCTCTGGCAGTTTCTCAATTGGGGTGCAGATCCGCGGCGCATCGATCAGTTGATGCGCGATGAACTGTTGCCGCCACAAAGGTGGGAATCAAATGGCGTGTTGGGCATTGGTGAGATACCCAGTTGTGTCGAACACGCTGATGAGTTTAGCGACGTATGGCAATTCACGCCAGGTGCTTTAGTGTTGGATGGGACCGCGGTTGATACTTGCAGAATTGACGCCACAGGTTCGCGAGAGTTTCGCTGCCCAGGAGCGACGCGCTGGAATACAAGGGCCAATGAATTTTGGGCAAGAGTACCATTTGCACTCACAAGGGACAGCGTTGACGAAGATGTAATTGATCTTCTTAATGGTGCGCCCCGGTACAGCAAGGACTGACAGTATTCTAGAATGAACCGTGTTGTATTGGACATAACAGTGTTTGATCAGTTCGGTTGATCTCATGCACACTTCATTGAAGGGAGTTCAAGTTGACTGAAGAACAATCCAGGCCCGGAGCAACGCCGTCAGATGATGATGGAACGCCGGCTAATGCGGTACCTGCGGAGGAACTGAAGCGTGCGATGAAGGCTTTTCGTAAGCGGTTGAAGCTTTCTCGGCTCGATGCGGAGTCTACGCTTGGGCGCAGCGCGATGTCTGGTGGTAAGAATTCGGGCATTGTTTCCATTGTTCCACCGCGTCAGTTTCCAAAAGCCGTGTGGGATGAGTTGGTGCGGCTGGAACGCCTTCGGTACGTTGGGCAGGGGCTTTACGAAATTGTACAGGCGTGATCGGTCTTGCCCAGGGAGTCTGGCGAATCTGATCATGCGAGGCCAATTCCAGACGCGCTTAAATCGAACTTACTTCAACTTGCGTACACGATAGCAATTAGATTGGTATTTCTGCAAGTGAATCGGTAGATTGATTGTATGGAGTGTGGCCGGTGTTGGCTGCAATATTGAATCAGTATGCTTTGCGCAATTCATTTCTGCGGACTTCATTTGAAAAATGAGCAAGTCGGGCACGATATTGATCGAAGACGCACGCCGCGCTTTACAGTTGGTGGGGGAGTTGCGTGAATTGCCACCCTCACTTTCGGTGCGAGCCAATCATCTGATCAATGGCATGTGTCAATTGCTTGGTGCGCAAAATGGCTTGCTTTGCGTGATGTCTGATTTTCGCAAAGGGGGCGATCCGGAGATTCTGCACAGCGTGACCGGTGGCGATTTCAGTAGCGTCGCCCTGCGCGGTTTTGCGGAATATGTGGACTCGGAAATCATTAAAGACCCATTGGTGGAAGCGACCGTTCACGATTGCGAGCGGCCTGTCGTCTTCGCTCGTCGCCAACAGGTGTCCGATCGCGATTGGTATGGCAGTGCCCATGTCTCTGAGTTTCGTAAAGAACTCACCCTGGTAGACGACAGTATTTATTCTTACTTTCCACTATCCAAACCGGGACTCATTGTTGGGCTTGGGATGAATCGCGCGTGGGAAGATCGACCATTCGGCAAGCGCGAATTGAATCTGGTCAATCTGATGCATGACCAACTCGCATGGCTTTATCGCCAGTTTGAAAATGAGGACGGGGTCGGATTGCCAGTAAACAATCGACCGCTTTCGCCTCGATTGCAGCAGACGCTCGCGCGGTTGATTGAAGGCGACTCTGAAAAAGAAGTGGCAGGCAAACTCGGCTTGAGTGTTTACACGGTACACGATTATGTCAAAGCGCTTTATCGTCGTTTCGGTGTGAACTCGCGAGCGCAGCTCATTGCCAAATGCCTTTCCGATCGCAACGGCAACTCGTAGCAACTGCAACCTCCCACCCCCGAGGCTAGCGACGGGTCCGTCCGGCCCTTTAACCTTTCCAACCGCGTCACAGCCCAGGAGGAGGAGTGTGGATGGGGTATCGTAGAAATCGACAGGCAGACAATGCGGCGTTGCCCGATCGATAAATGTAGATTACCTCGCAATAGTGTATCCTTGTACGAAATCGACCCGACGTGAACAATCCCCCTGTTTAGGGGTTCAATTGTTTCAGTCGACGTCACATTTTGAGCGTCCGATGGGAACTGGAGGAATTGAACCTCTCGTCGGCCACCTCACTGTTTTTCGACATCGGGATTACAATCCGCCGTGAGGAACAGTTCCCGGTTTCATTCGGCATTGGGTTTATGATGTCTTATTTCATACATGCGGTGGGAGGGATTCGAACCCACACTGTCGAGAACCTCATTCTCGTGCCTCCTGCCAATTGGGCTACCACCGCGCTTGCTTGCTGCGTCATCACACATTAGCCGGGGAGGGAGTCGAACCCTCAACTGCTCGAGCTTAAATCGAGTGCCTCTGCCAGTTGGGCTACCCGGCTTGCTTGGGCGCGCACCTCTTGCGCACATGGATTGACCAGGGTGGGAGTCGAACCCACACTGTCAGCGTTCTAAGCGCTGTGCCTCTGCCTGTTGGGCTACCTGGTCTTCACTTGGTGGACGTACATTCTCCGTGCGGCGTTCAGGATGCGTATCCTTTAACGCCGAAAACGGTCGTTCTGTTTCTCGTGGTGAATTGGACTACCGAAGCAAACCAGGCGCACAAAAAAAGCCTCGGTCGCCGCAAGCACCACCGAGACATCGCACCAACATATCATCTAAAATCGCGCGCAGTCTAACAGTCTAACAGTCTAAGCAGTGCCACCTCCGGGCAAGTTCAGCAGATAATAATTCTGCAGGTCGAAGTGGAGTGCGTTGCGATTCATAGTTTTCTATATCCTTACGTCCACTTTACTTTGAAAATCGCAAAGAGCAAGAATCAAGTTCATCAAAAGACTTGAGGTAGACATGAATTCGTGCAGGTACCGGAATTTGTACTGGTTATCTGATTCGAGTCATTCAAGTAGCCCGTCGCTGGCTTGGTTTCGACATCGCACTCCCATTTCCATTCGTTGAAATACAGGTTGACGCCGTCGATTTCGATTTCACCTCGTTGGAAGTCGTTGGGCTCGCTGCGGAAACTTTCCTTGGGCGGGACGAACTCGCGGCCATAATCTAAGTTGACGATCATACGGTAGGGGTCCATGTGTCCGAAGTAGAATTCGGCGACTCGTGGATCGTCGTCCTCATAGAGTCCATACGAAGGATCGGCTGGCAGCCAGCCCCACGGTTCGACGTAGAACTGCGCCCAATCGTGCATGTTGCGGCGGCCCGGTAACGACTCCCAACCGGATTGCCATCGCGCCGGAATGCCGGCTGTCCGACAGAGCGAAATGAACGTCATCGCCTGCACACCGCAATCGCCCTTGCGCGTCTGCAACGCTTTGGTGGTGAGACTTGCGATTGTGCCGTATTCCATCTCGGAACAATAATCGATGTTTTCGCACACCCATCGAAACAGTTTTCGGGCACGTTCAAGCGGATTCTTCTCGCCCGCAATGATGCTAGCGGCTAGACGCCGGACTTTGGCATTCTGCGTTATGTGCGGCGGGCGAGCTTGCAAATAGCTGGCCAATTGGGCGTCGGACGGATCGATGTCTTTGGCCAATTGCGGATCAAGTCTTGGGCAAACCGCCGACGTCACAAACTCGACAATGATCTCAAAACGCAGTTCTTCACCCGCTTGTTTGACTTCGTGTTCAAAGTACGCGCTGCGTTGCGGATGGAGATTCGGCGCGATTACGTTGACGGGCGGATTGCTGGAAACCAATTGGACATCTTGCTGCTGATCGACTTCTTGCGGGAATGGTAACCAACATCCAACAGTCGCGCCTGGCACCACCCGAGGATGGCCAGCAGGCACGATGAGAGCGTAACGGACTCGATGGTGTATTGGCTGAATCTCGACTTGATCCGTGTGCGATGATTCGGCAACAAGCTGTCGGATGTGATCGTGCAGCGAAAAGGGTGAATGGTTCGAACCAACCGACTCGTTGTTCTCAACAACCTTGGCACGCTGCCGCGCTTCGGCACAGAACCGAAAGAGGTTTGAAGGTTCGCGGCGGAAGTACCAAGTCTGCCCGTCGAATACTTCATGTTGAAGATGCCCGTCGTCTCGCCAGCGGTGCAGGTCATCTATGGTGACGTCGTTGATTTTGGATTGGAGCTGCGCCAGCATCGCCGATTCATCAAGCGAATAGTCAATCCGGCGTCGGCGCTCGATCTCCGTGCGCGTTTCGGAACCCAAGGAATCAAAACTGTATCGATTTTCGCTGCACGCAGTTCCAAAAACACAAATTGCTGCCAGCAGAATTGCAGAGGCATTTTGAAGCAAGCCAATCGAAATTCTCATGCCAGGTATTCCTTCTTGTTACGAATTCTTTGAGTATCAACAGGCGACACAGGATGCACGAAATTGCCTGCATTGGGTTATGGCCAGTTTAGATTAATCGATCGATGGATCAACCGACCAGACGGTTAGCCTGAGTCTGCATCTTGTTCGCCGCGTTTGATCGTGTTTCGTACTTTTCGGGAGGCGGCGAACTGCTCTGCCAACAGATCGCAGGCTTGATTGGGATCGCAGGTCTGACCGCAGGTGAACAGATCGATTGCCGCGTACTTGTGTTCGGGCCAGGTGTGTATTGATAGGTGCGACTCGGCTAAGAGCGCAACGGCTGTGACGCCTTGCGGCTGAAACTTATGGACGGCAATTTGAAGCAGTTCGCAGTGCGCTGCCGACACGGCGTCGCGAACGGCTTGCTCCACAAACGGCTGATCATCGAGCAATGCCGGGTCACAACCGTACAACTCAAGCATTGTGTGCGTACCGCTTGGCAATAGGCCGGCAGGATGAATCTTCGATCCGGAAGGGCGTGCAGTTGCTTCGGTTTGATTTGGCGACATGATCGGACTCGCTGGGCTTTCGAATTACTCCAGATACTTGTGGTATCCACGTTGGTAGAGTTGCCAGATAATGGGATCGTTGAGCGTGTTGATTTCCGTTTCAACCAGAGATGTATCTGGAGGCATCACAAACATCGACTTCATCACTTCTGTTGAAAGGTACATCGCCGGTACGTCGATGCGTGCGTCGGTAATCGCAAGGTCCCGCCGGGATGCCATCACAAACCCCCAGGATCCAAATGATGGAACATAGGTTTGATACGGATGCACTCGGAGGTTTTCTGCGAATTGCCCACCGGGAGTTGCGGCAATGGTGTTGGCAATGCACCAAAATGCGCTTCTCGATCGAAACGGGCTCGTCGCCTGCGTGACCAGAATGCCGCCGGCAGCGAGTCGTTGCGCAGCGACTCCGAAGAATTCTCGCGTGTATAGCTTCGCAATTTCAGGCCGACTCGGGTCTGGCAAGTCCATGATAATGATGTCGTAGCGAGTGGCAGCCGCCTGCAAAAATCGAAGGGCATCTTCGTTGTGAACTATGACTCGCGAATCCAGCAGCGCGTTTTCATTGAGGGACGTCAACATGGGCCGTGTGGAGAATAGGCTGGTAACGACAGGGTCGAGATCGACAAGATCGACCCGCCTGACATCTTTGAACTTTAATACCTGCCGCGCGGCCAATCCGTCGCCGCCACCAAGAATCAAAACGTTTTCGCGACGTTGGGCCAACGTCATCGCAGGAATGACCAGCGGTTCGTGATAGCGGTACTCGTCAACGCTGGAAAATTGCAGATGCCCGTCGAGGTACAATCGCACATCTTCTCGCCAACGCGTTAGCACGATACGCTGATACGAGCTGTCCTGCGCCAGAACGATTTCATCGGCATAGACACGATTCTCAAACCATGCGACAAGGCGACCAGCACCGGCGAAACACGAGAGCAGCACGATCGACGCGGTGAGCGCGATCACCTTCACGCGGCGATGACCGACTTCAATCGCCGGCCTAAATGCCATATACAAAAGACTGGCGACACCGACGTTCACCAGCCCAGTTAATAACCCGGCGCGCACAATTCCGAGTTGTGGTAATAGCGCAAACGGGAAAATCAAAGAAGCTGCGAGCGCTCCAAGATAATCGGCAGAAAGAACATTGGCGAGCGTGACGCGAAGCGTTTCAACCTCGCGGAGGATGCGAACGACGATTGGAATTTCGAGACCGACAAGTGTGCCCACAATGGCGACCAATGACAACAACACCGGCGTATAAAATTCTGTGTGGGCGAATGCAGCAAATCCGATCAACGCGGTGAGTCCGCCGCCGATACCGATCCATAGTTCGATTTCAATCAGGGCGGCGAGCAGCTCGTTGCGGATAAATCGCGACAGGTACGAACCGACCCCCATCGAAGTGAGAAATAACCCGATCACCAGCGAGAACTGCGTGATCGAATCGCCGAGCAAATAACTCGAAAGCGCACCGGCGATCAACTCATACACCAATGCGCAGATCGAAAGCACGAAGATCGCACCGATCAACAGCGGTCCGGTGAGTCGGCGAAGCGGGATGGCCGATGCGTTGCTCATCAACTTCCGACCAACGAGCCTAGAATGATCGCAATCCCAATCAATGCCGAACCCATGAGGATGGCCAGGGATGTATTTTGATCGGTCTCAATTTCCTTGCGGATTGAAAATGGCGTGACCCAATTCATGATCATCACGCTGATTCCGAACAAGCCGAGACCGACAACGAAGTAAACGATTGTCGGGATGATCTCCCAAAGCTGATCAATAATTTTCTGTGGCATAACATTCTCCCGATGAGTGTCGGCTCACTACTTGCCGCGATGAATTCCGCCGCCAATGAAATAGCGGGTACGATGGTGCCCGGGCGTCGACGGACGGGCCGAGCCTTCGCGAATGCTGATCGGTTCCTTTTCTGGTTGGGGTAGCCCTACGCCCCGATTGCTGGCCCAGACTGAAAGCGCCAGGATGCCCAGCATGCTACCGGCCAGAATGATCGTTCCGCGATTCATGGTTGATTCCTTACTTTAAACGAGACCTAATCGTCGTCGTCCTCCAACACGGGTGCCCAGCGGCGCCCTTCAAAGCTAAGTTTTCGAATGACCGAAATGATCGGCCACATTAAGGTCATGCCGAACAAGATCAGGTAGTACCTCGAAATTGCGGTGCCCTCAAACACGCTTAACGTTACCGCGTGTGTTCCACCGTCACCGCCATCGCCAAGAACGAGGAAACGATATGTGCCGGCTTGGTCTACGCGAAATGTCTTTGACGAATCGGGGCCGCCCTCGCTCCAACTCTCTCCTCCTTCGACCCCGTGGTAGTACGAACAGTCGATAGAGAAATCAAGCACAGCCTGTTCTTGTTCATTCAATAATGCAACATCGAGATAGACCCAGCCGTTGTTGACTTCGCCATCTAATTCGAGGCGACAGAGCGTGCGGTTGCTAGTGATTTCAAATGGTTCGGTCAAGTATTCTTGGGCATAGTCATCGCGAGAAAAATGCATGTTCGCGATTCGTTTGCCTTGCTGCGAAAATGCCTGGAGTGCCAGCAAGAGAAACGCAACCGCAAACGCGGTCATGACCCACGGAGATTGTTTTTGAAAAGGGGTAACGCGGCGCGGTTGGTTTGGAGCGACACCGCTCCTAGCCGGTAATTCGTCGATCGTCTTGCCCAGCCCGGAAGCGACTTCCTGCGGACTGAGATATTCAGCCATGTACCATTCGGCCTCCGTTTCTGTCCATTCGGCTGACAGCATGAAAGGCGGGGCGATGGCATCCATGTATGAATTAAAGTCGCCAACCTTCGCGACCCAGGGCAGTTCACCTTCGACCCAAGTGATTTGCGTATTATTGTGGCAGGTTTCAAATACGATCCAATTGTGCTTGAGAAACTTGAACCTTGATTTTTGTGCTGCCGTTTGCGGATCGATGTTTCTGGGGCGTTCGTTGAGTTCCCGACTTAATGAAAAGTGCCCGTCTTCAAGGATGAGCCAGCGATAACCGGTATCCTTTGAATACAAGAGGAATTCGTCAGTCCGCCACACGCCTGAATCATCTTGCTCCGTGTAGCGCACGAAACCGACGATGTGATAACGGGTGCCGCGCAGTGTGACTTCCTGGCCGATTTCGACAGGGATGTGCGGACGATCGGAACTGACCAACTTGGCCATTACGCTCGGTTGGCTGCGACTGATGTCCATCCGCGTCTTGCAATGTGGACATGCTGCGGATTTTGAATCCCGTCCCCCGCGAACCGTCACGGTCACCTGACATTCGGGGCACTCCACCCGTCGGAGGCTCAGGTCGATCTCTTGGGCACATGCCGGGCATGCGACGATATTTTGGCCTTGGCGCGGTATGTCCAATGGTGCAGCACAGTGTTGGCATTTGATCGTGGTGATGCGTTGGCCGCTGCGCACAATCCGCTCGCGCCGATCGGCGTCGCCCGACCGTTCAACTGCAAGCGTGTCGGCCGTTTGGAATGCCTCTTCGCGCGGGATATCCATAGCAATATCGAGGGGATTGATCCTTCGGCCCAGAAAGATCTGCGTGTCGCCGTCGAGGTCGAACTCGATGGTTGCGAATCGCCCATCGCTGCTTAAATCGAGAAATGGAATCCGCTCACCGGTAAGGATTGCAAACGGAAGTTGCCCCTCACCGCCTTCGCATTCGGCGACATCCTTTTCATCAACGTGGTATTGCTCACCGCGTAGCGTAACGATTTGTCCCGGTTGGGTTTCGGCGAATTGAATTCCATCGGTATCGCCGCGCTCGGGAACTTCCAGCGTGAAGTTGCTTTCATCCTCGCCGATCCAGAACGTTTGTCCGTCATCGCGAGCCAGATACCACTCGTCCCAGAATCCATTGCGATAGCCGTATCGAACCCGGCCAAGCACGCGGAATGGCTTGCCTGCAAGCGATCCGGAACCCCCGACGTAGAGCGGTCCCTGGGGGAGCATTAAGGCGGCCATCTTACCCGCGACGCGTGCAGCTTTCTCGTCAAGGATCACCGCCGATTGGCAGTAATCACAAACGACGAGATGCGCAAATCGCCGGTCAGCCGCAATCTCACCTCCGCAGGATGGACAATTCATGATGACAGATATAACGCAAAATCGAGACTTGCGACAGTTGATTTTGTGCGTTTGATATTAGGGTTCTTGGAACACTCAGGAATGTTCAAAGTGATTCGCAAGAATGGTTCATGACGCATGAAATAGTCACAGGTGAGGTTGAGTGTATTCCGGTCAGCAGTCTGAAACGAGTCAAGAATACTGACGGTGGCACGATTTCATGTTGAGGACGATTCTGCTTCTGACTAATGGATTATCATAATCACTTCTTTACAGGCAACATATCGTTCAGTTTCTGGTGAATGCTCATATCCGGTGATAGCAAATCCACACCTTTCCAACACGCGGATCGATCCGATGTTGTGCGTTGCCACGCGTGCGCAAAGTGGTCGCGTCGTTACTTCTTCAAGTAGCAGCGCCAACGCACGGGTGGCTATGCCGCGACCCCAATGCTCTTTCGCAATCCAGTAACCAACCGCATCCTGTCCGTCCATCTTGAAACACGAAATGCTTCCGACCAGCGCACCGTCCGCAATGATGGCTTTGGCAACAACGTTCGGGTTATTGAGTATCCTTTCCCAATGCGAGCCAAACGCCTGGGCATCGCGAGGATGGACGCCCGCCATGAGATTGGCGTCGGGGTCGAGTTGATGCTGGTAGAGGGTGAAAATGTCATCGTTCACAACTTCTCTCAAACGAATGTCTGGGTTGGTTGAATTTGAATCATCGTCGGACATATTTCTATCGTAATACATTTCTACCTTTCCCATCAAGCCAGTCCAATCTGTTGTGCCAACGTTTTGTCGTTGATTGGTTCGCGTGCGTCTTGTTGCAACGCAGGCCGCCTTCCGCAGCGGACCGACTTTGTAATTTGATCCGGAACAATTCGTCAAGCGGTAAACGACACTGGGGCGTTAAGGTCTGGTTCTTTCGAGACATCACATCCTACCCCATTCAGAGAATCGCAGCGCTGCAACTTCGAAGGCCTCATTCGCGAAAACCCTATAAGAGAAGGCATTGGACGCCTAAGAAATGTCTTAGGTGGTTTTCAGAGCGCTTCTATCTGCATCGGTAAACTTACTTACGGATGCGGTAAGAAGTGTGGCACGCTGGATCAATGCGGCGAGTCGCATACGCACATGAAAGCACGCTACTAACTCTGGAAAGGAGAACATCATGTTATCTTGGGCACTGACATTTTTCTTGATTGCAATCGTTGCTGCGGTTCTTGGATTTGGCGGAATTGCTGGCGCGATGGCCGGAGTCGCGAAGATCTTCTTCTTCGTATTTCTCGTTCTATTCATCGTCGCTGCAATTAGCCGAGCATTGCAAGGCAAGTCGCCTTAGTTCCGCTCTACACCAGCGGCATCAGCATATTTGATGCATGCTGCTCGAGGGCATGTTTGAATTGGATCAGAACCGTCATTTCTAAAGATTCAGCTCAATGACGGAAATTGAATAAGGAGACCAACAATGGACGTTTCAACCACAATTGAACCAAAAGTGTTGTCAAAGTTAAAAGACCTGATACGCGTCAATCTCGACAACAGCAAGGGGCTTCGCGCTGCTGCAGAAACTGTAGAAAGCCAATCGATCGCCGCCCTGTTTCGAGAGCTCGCAAACGATCGGGATCGGCACTCACTCGATCTGCAGCGCATTCTTCTGCTATCTGGTGAAGACATTCCTGATTCCGGATCGGTTTCAGGAACCGTGCGTCGATGGTGGATGGAAGTCCGCGGGAAGCTAAACGGTGGTGACGATCACGTCGTCCTCATCGAAGCTGAACGCGGCGAAGACGCCATCAAGGCGCGGTACGAAGAAGTGTTGACCGACGTCGCAGGCAATCCCGTCAATGACGTTCTGCTCAGCATTTACGCAGAAGTGAAACGGGGCCATGACCGCATCCGCGATCTTCGTGATGCGAAGGCCTAATTTAAACCATGGCGGGCGCTCCTAGGGCGCTCGCCTTACTCTTGAAGCCGTTCAAATCGCAGCGAGCCTGGAAGGCAGGATTCAAAGTCGTAAGTCAATGCAAACGTGAGAGAGTGAGATTAGAGTTCAGAGCACGGCGTGGTGATTCTGAACTTGGAGCGTTTGATGTAAACGCTCGAACAACCGACTGAGTTGGATCGGTGTCGTGCATAGACCAACTGTTCAGTTGCGACATGATGAGTTGTTTAGGCTGAATTTAGAGTTGGTTGATTCAGGCGCGGCATCATCGTGCCAGATGATTGGCAAGAGTAAACCCACCTACTTTTTAAGGAGAAACATCATGAGAAAGACGGGATTGATTATTGTGGCGGCTGCGTTTGCAGTCTTTGGCGCGGTCGAGGCGCAAGCCAACGAATCGCTTTCACCCAGACAGGCAAAGAAGGCAATCAAGGCGATGGAGAGTTCGGGCAATTCGCTTTCCAGTGCCATCAAAGCCGCAGAGAAAAAGACCGGTGGAACTGCATTCAGCGTTGAACTCGCAAATCAGCAGACCATCAACGAGGCAAATGACCAAGAGGCCAAAGATAAGTCGGTTGATTCTGCCAATGCGGATCAGAAATCGTCGAGACAGCGAGCAACAGACGGCAACGCATCGTATGCCCAGGTACACTGCCTGGTCAGCGGGAAGCGTATTCGTTGTGCGCTCGTAAACCTGGAGAATGACAAAGTCGTTCTTGTACGCAATGCGGGTCACGGTAACAGCGCGTTCCATACCAATGCATGGCTTGTTGATGATGCTGGTCACTATGAACACCGTTATCACGGAACCCACGCACAGGTTGATCGTAACTACATTGAGAACAACGCGTGGCCACCAGGTCGTGGCGATCGTTACTACAACATGACGTCAGGCGTTCGCAGTGCGTCTGCTGACACCGGCAGCAAGGAAGGCAACACTGGTGACACTAGTCGATCTTACGACAGCAATACGACTCTGGCGAAGCCAGGCACCAGTCTTGTGCTTGCCAGCGATCTGATGAATGCAAACGTGTGGAATCGAAACGGTAAGGAACTTGGTGACATCGATGACATCGCGATCGATCCTGATAGTGACTGCGTCGTGTATGCGTGCTTGGCACACGGTGGATTCCTGGGAATCAATCAGAAGCACTTCGCCGTTCCGTCAGATGAATTGACGTTTGGTCGCGATGGTGAAGTCTTCATCGATCTTGCTGCTGAAGAACTCAAGAATCGCAAGGGATTCGATTCGAGTCAGTGGCCCAAGCAAGCTGATCCGCAATGGATGAATAGCAGTGACCAGTCGGGTCGCAAGGAAAATACGAACAAGCCAACGCAGATTGCCAAGGCCTCAGAAATCCTCGGCCACAACGTGACCGATCAAGCCGGCAAGGACGTTGGTAGCGTTGACGATTTGGTCATCGATTCGGCACGCGGAAAAGTCGCGTATGTGATCGTCGCCTTGAACGATGGTCTGTTCGAACAAAATTACGTTGCCGTTCCAACGGCGGCTGTCAAACACGCTGACGGCAAATGTATCTTGAATGTTGAGAAGACCAAGTTTGAATCGATGCCGAAGTTCAGCAGCAGCGGTTATCCGAATTGGAACAGCGTGAATTGGAATCAACGAGCTCACGATGAATTCAATGTCGAACCTTATTGGAAGAATTCGAAGGGTTAGAGAGAGCGTGCCGGTGTGGTTTGTCTTGCACCTGACTCGTATGAGCTGAATTCGAGTATTTTGAATTCAAGGATTTGGGTTCATGTGAATTGGGTGTAAGTCAGCCGCGCCAAGCATTGGACCATGAGAACGCTGGATGAAAAAAGGGCACCGCCAATTCGACGGTGCCCTTTGTCTTTTTTGCAACTTGATTCAAATCACACCAACGCGCCTGGCATCACTTCCGCAGCCGGCGACCGCTATTCAATACCGGTCATTCAGAACGCAAGTCGTCAATAGATGTTAATTGAACGCGTTTTATTGAATCACTTTTCTTGATTGGCACCGCCGCGAGAACTATCTGGCGGTTTGGTTTTTGGCAATTGTGTAATAGAGGATCATTCCCAGAATTGGAAGAATCAGAACGAGCAAGATCCACAGCAGCTTCCAGCCGACCGATGCATCTTTTTGCAGAATGTCTACAATGGCGGCAATGTCCAGAATCAGAACGATAACAGAGAGTAAGGAATACATGAGGTTGGTGATTACTCCTGACTTGCAAAGGTCCGTGTCCGAAGTCTGAACCTTTGGATTCAGATTTTGTCGTCTTCGGCTTCCGACGCGCGTAGACCGCTTGCGTGCGGAAATAGTTCTTCGACGATTCAACCTATCGCTTGGGTCTTTGGTTGTGCTAAAGTACGCCTAAATTATTTTTAAGTTTGCGGACGAGCTGGTGGTGGCTGGACAGGGCAACAATCCGGACATACTCTCACTGCGGGTTGAGCTCACGGTTTCCTATGGGGCTGCCAAATTGGGCAAGGCTTGATCTTCAAATGGCTCAAACGCATCAACTGGAGAAACTGGGATGCGCATGCTTGTAATCGAAGACAACCCGGGGATGGCCGCAACGATCAAACGTGGGCTGACCGAGCAGGGTTATAACGTCGACACCGCGAGCAACGGGCACGATGGTCACGATATGGCCGCCACAGGTGCCTACGAGCTGATCATTCTTGATTGCATGCTCCCTGACAAATTCGGGACGGAAGTGTGCGCAAACCTGCGGCGTGTGGGAGTCAGCACGCCCATATTAATGCTGACGGCGCTCAGCGAATCCAAGCAGAAAATCGAAGGGTTGGAATCGGGCGCGGATGTTTATTTGACAAAGCCCTTCAAGTTTGACGAACTCATTGCCCACATCAGGGCGTTGTTGCGACGGTCGCAGCCCACCGAAGCGGCGACTCTCTCATTTCACGATATCGTGGTTGATTTAAACAAGCGTCAAGTTTCGCGACAGGAAGATCGAATCGGTTTGTCTAACAAGGAATTCATGCTCCTTGAATACCTGGTGCGGAACCCCAATCGTGTGCTTACGCGAACCTCGATTGCCGAGCGCGTCTGGGATCTGGATTTGGATGAAGACAGCAACGTAATCGACGTTTGCATCTCCACATTGCGCAAGAAGGTTGATAAACCTTACGACACCCCGCTGATCCACACGGTTGTTGGGACGGGCTATATCTTGAGTGTCGAAGGCCCGCCAGTCTAAATTCCAAAAAAGTGAATCTCACCCGATGCCCCAGCGGATATTCAAGTCCATCAGAGTTCGACTGACCTTGTCTTACCTGTTGGTGTTTGGGTTGGTGCAGACTGCCGCCTGCATTTTGATCATCTACCAACGAGAAAAAGACGCTACGGCTGAGTTTGACATTAGCATTGAAGAGCAGGCGCGATCGATGGCCAAGGTCGTCGAAATCGCTGCAGACGGGAATCTGACCCGTTTCGATATTCAAAAAGTGCGTCAGTATGTTCAATCGTTTGGTTATGCAAATTTCTATTACGAAGTACGCACGTCTGACGGAGAGCTTCTTGAACGATCAGCCAACCTTGTCGGAATAGGATTGCTTGAATTCCTGCCTGATTTAGAGGGGCTACAAGAGCAGTCAAAAGTTTTACAAACGGTATCCGGCGAAACCATTGACCACATACTCAGTGACGGTTCGCAGATGCGACTGTTGAGTTATTATCATGTGCCCGAGGGTGGACGCCCCTTCATCATTCAAGTCGCTTTGAATCTTCAAAAGCTGCACGCGTTCAATCGTCAACTGCGAGACAGCCTCTTTCGGATCAGTCTGCTTGCGTTGGCCGCAGCCGGTTTGACATCGTGGTTGCTCTCAAGACGTTCTTTGCGTCCAATCGAGTCGATCAAGGATCAGGTTTCGGATTTTCATGTCGGAGAATTGGACTATCGAATCGACGTCGATGAGACCGGTACTGAATTGACCGATCTGAGCCATTCGGTGAACGATATGCTTGCTCGGCTTGATCGTTCGTTCAACGCCCAAAGTGATTTTCTTAATCATGCAGCCCACGAACTAAAGACACCGCTCGCAGTATTGTTGGGCGAAACGCAGCGGTTGCGCCGTGCGCCACGAAAAGTTGAAGATTATGAAAACAATCTTTTGGAAATGGAGCAGGAACTGTTGCGCCTCGCGAAGGTTGTTGACAGCCTGCTCATGTTGGCCAAGGCCCGGGCTGGCACCCGCGACCTGGATGAGGCGCCGATTTCGGCGAACGATTTTGTCACCGAGGCATTGGAGCGATGCCAACCCATTGCCCGACATCGAGAAATTCGGTTGGCCACGACACTTGCCTACGATGCCGACTCCGATCTGGAACCAATTGTGCTTGGCGACGAACGCCTCTTGATTGCGATGATTGAGAATCTAGTGCGAAACTCTATCCGACTCTCTCCGGTGGGGACGATTGTTCGGGCGCTTGTCAGCATAGCCGACTCGAAGGTCATCATTGCCGTACAGGACGAAGGTCCTGGAATACCGGAGAATCAACTGCAAAATTTATTCGCTGCATTTGTCAGCGAGCCTGTGGCGGGGCGGTCGTCTGGGGGTACCGGTATAGGCCTGGCGATTGTGAGCAGTGTCGTGAAGTTGCACCATGGCAAGATCAAGGTCGCCAATCGCGAAGAGGGTGGGGCCGAATTCATTATCACTTTCCCGCTATTGAACAACAGCGAATCGACCGCATGAGCCGAATCGACCTAAGCATATATTCAGGTCGAACTTAGCTTCGCAACACGTCCTCGTGCAACACTTGTTGCATGCAGCACCGAAGCTCCAGCAAACCACGAATCAAGGGCATTGGGCGTATCGTACTGGGTGTGCGCGACATGGACCGAAGTCGCAAGTTTTACGAATGCCTCCTTTCGATGGATCGGCCGACGAAGTGTGAAATCGTTCGCGACCGTCGTGGGCTTTGTACCATTGAAGACTGGCATGCGACATTTGGACTCCAATTGCGTGAAGGTTTTGCCAAATCAAGCCAGCCAGCGATTGAACACTTCTGCTTCCGCACTGACTCCGAAGAATCACTTCGCGACATCCATGGCCGCGCGACGAATCTTGGTGCAGACGTTACCTCGCCTCAACAAGTCAATGGCGAATGGCAGTTCTTCATGTACGACCCGGATGGTCACAAGATCGGTGTCTACGCGCCGATCACCGATCAGTGCGAACAAGTAGCACAAGAATTAAACACCAACGATATTGCTTGATTAATAAGTAAGCAACCTAAGCGAATCTTTAGGTGGTTTTCAGCGAATGCGTGCGCGAGCGTGTTAAGTTTTTAGAAAGTCGAGTAGCCGACTGTTTCACTGTTGTGCTGCGTGTACGAATTAGAAAAAACAAAACGTTAGAACCCGATAGGAAAGGATGAATGCCATGAATTGGGATACAGTCGAAGGTCAATGGAAACAGTTCACAGGTGCCGCAAAGGAACGCTGGGGCAAACTGACAGATGACGATCTTGAGCAGATCAATGGTCGCCGTGAACAGCTTGCCGGAAAAATTCAGGAACGATACGGAACCGCGAAGGATGCTGCCGAGCGCGAGATCGATCAGTTCTGTGAGAACCTTAAAGCGTCGCTATAGCCGACAATCGTAGAGCTACGCGAGTCGCGCTCTCGAACCTAACCGTGTTGCAAGGAGACAGTCATGCGATTTCAAATACCAGTCCTTCTGCTCTTGCTCTTGTGCATCGCGCCCATTAGCGGTTGCAAGTTGAGTTGCGACGCTGAGAGCGATGTCGAGAATTCTATCGAAGACACCGTGGAAGAAGTCGGCGATGCTATAGAAGACGCAACGGATTAATTCGCGTCGAACGTGCGTGAAGATTTCTGTGGGATGTCGAGGTGGCGTAGGATGCAACGGGCAGCGTGCCGCCCGACCACCTCGGCATCCTCATTTCAAAGTGTACGACATCATTCAAAGACAAATCACCATGCAAGCCATCAGCGCAGCATGGGTAACATGTCGTTGGCGCCTAATTTAGAACAGCGTTCAACACGCTTCAGGAACGACTTGTCAAGAGTCGTCTCGCTGATTCATTGTTGCAGTTAATAAGTGTTTTAGGGAACTGAACCAAAGGTGGGATTAGATTCTATGACGTTAATTGGCCAAACGACACCATTGCCTATCGATGCCTCGCCACCCGTTGACGCAGCCACTTCGGGTGCGATCGAATCCACGCCAGGCACGGCGGACGCCGTCACTGAAACGATCTCTGAAAAGTTTGGCGAAGTGGCGGGAAGTTTCGAGCAATTTGCTGACGACCCCAGTCTTGAAAGTGCCGTCGGTATTTTTGGGCCCATGTTGCTGGATCTTGGGATAGCAATCCTCGGGCTGGTTGTACTGGTCATCGTGGTTTCGCTGGTAGGGCGGTGGGTACGACGATTGACCGGGTCGGCTCTTACCCGTGCAAAAGTGGAACCGACTGTCGCACAGTTCATTGGTCGGCTGGCCAGGTACGCGGTTTGGATCATTGCGATACCGATTGCGTTTGAATTGTTCGGGATCAAGACGACGAGTTTGGCTGCAGTGATTGGTGCGGCAGGTCTTGCGATCGGGTTGGGCATGCAAGGCGCGCTATCGAATATCGCGGCTGGCATCATTCTTCTCGTGTTGCGTCCGATCAGGATTTCCGACTTGGTCGAGATTCAAGATGAATCCGGTGATGTGACCGACATCGGTATTTTCTACACAACGGTAAACACGTTTTCAAATCGAGTCGTCTTGATCCCGAACAGTGAAGTCATCGGTAACAAGATCGAAAACCTTACGGGCAACGAGACGCGTCGCGTGGAAGTTCCCGTGGGCGTCGCCTATGGATCTGACCTAGCGCTAGCGCAGAAAACGTTGTTAGCCGCTATGCAGGAAGACGTTGGAAGTCGTTCGCAAAAGCATGATCCAGCCGTCTGGCTGACGGAATTCGGCGATTCTTCGATTAACTTTGAAGTCCATGTTTGGTGCGCCAGCCGGGAATACCTGACTGTTCGACACGAAGCCATCGAGGCCATTGATCGTGCATTGGGCAAGGCGGATATTGAGATTCCGTTTCCGCAACGAACGATTCATATGTCTCAATTGGCCGAAGCTGCAACCTCGAGTGACGAGACCTGAACCTAAACAGCCGAAATTATGCGACGGATTGGACCATTGGCAGGCAAACTTGGAATCATGACGCAATTTTGCAATTAGCGTTAGCGAAGGGAGAACACATCATGGCGACTAGGGACCCATTTCAGAAACGCGTACATCGAATCTTGATGGCGCTATTGTTGTCATTGTCGATGGTCGCAGGTTTGACGATGACAACTGGCTGCGATTTTTGGGACGCGCTCTGCGTCGAGAGCGGCGATGACAACAGTGACTTCGACTTTGACGAAATCGGAGACGAAATCGAAGACGAATTTGATGACGAATTCTAACGGTCGTTTGTAGTGAATGAATCGAGGGGCGTGTTTCGTGTGGATCGAGGGGAAGTCGCATGTAACTGCTCGGCGACAATTATTCAGGTGCAAATGAAATACAGCGGAGAATTCGCACCGAATTGCAGCTGACTGACCGCTTGCATGGTGGTGGGCAAATACGGTTTGCCTACTCTTGCGAAGAGACTCCCGACGGTTTGAGCCACTAGAGGGTGGGGCGCGTTGACGACGCAAAGGCAAGGGAGTGTTCACGGGTTCGTCTTTTGGATCGTTTAGACAGTACTGAGCGAAGTCTTAAGCCGCCCGCTTAATGTTGCAGCGTGGACATTGAGTGACGTGAATAAAAGGAGCGGTACAAAATGTACAAGTCTACTCGTAATATCATCTCTACTCGTAATATCATCGTCGCACTCTTGAGTGTAGTCGCAACACCAGGACTGACCTGGGATGTTCCGTTTGGCAAACATAGCGCGCTCCCCAGCAATGCTGCGTTTGGGGCGGTTGATTTTGAACAGACCGTCATTGATGCGTCCGCTGTCGCGTACGAACGAACCGTCGGTGATGTCGATGGGGACGGTGACAACGATATTGTCGCGACGTCGATTTCGCCGGACAACCTCTTCTGGCTCTACCGGGCGCCGGACTTCACTCGGGAGACTCTACTCACACTCAACGCTGCAACACACGGTTGGTCTCATTTTCGCGCGGATGATTTACAGCTAGCCGACCTGGATCTTGACGGAGACCTCGACGTCGTGACCCGTATTGGTGACAGCGGCGATTTCAATGGCGATGTCGTGTGGATCGAGAATCCGCTTATCGGATGCAACAACGTCAGCGGTTCGTGGATCGTACACCACGTCGGTGCGAGCGAATACACCAAGGACATTGTTGTCGCCGACTTCGATCGCGATGGGCGTCCCGACATAGTCACCCGCGAGGACAGCCGGACGCAGATATGGTTCAACGACGGGCCCGAATCATGGGTCGAGAAAGAAATCAACCATGCGTCGCACGAAGGAATGGACGTGGGCGACCTCGATGGCGACGGCGATCCGGACATCGTGTTGAATGGCTTTTGGCTTGAGACGCCAGCCAACCCGCGCACCGGCTCTTACGCCAATCGAAATATCGACAACAAGTGGCATAACCAAAATGTTGGTTGGGAAGGCAACAGTTGCAAGGTCGTGGTGGCTGACATCGATGGCAACGGTACCAACGACGTTGTCCTGTCGCAATCGGAATACACCGGCTATCCGGTTTCGTGGTATAGCGCGACCAATCCGAAGAATGGCCCGTGGACAGAACACGTCATTGTTTCTGTCTGCGAGGATTGCCATAACCTGCAAGCTGAAGACTTTAACGGTGATGGTCATGTCGACGTCATCTATGGAGGCATGCCGCAATCACAACAGCGTGGGTTGCGCCTGATGTTGGGTGATGGCGGTAATGCATGGACGCCGGTCCCGATCCAGAACCAGGGTTCGTACAGCGCCGAGATCGGCGACTTCGATGAAGACGGCGACTGGGATATCATCAGCATTCGAGGCTGGGACACGCAGCCGACCGAAATCTGGCGCAACACGCTTTCCGAATCGACGCCCTCATTCCCGTTGGATCAGTGGCAGTATTTCGAGATCGACAACAATCGCGCGCGTTTCGAGAACCAAAACGCATACTTTGGACTCGGGTGGGGCGACCTCAACGGCGATAGTTATCTCGATTTGGTTTCCGGGCGATGGTTCTATCGCAACCCGGGCGGCGAAATGAACGCAGAACCATGGCCCCGAGTTGACTTCAACGTTGGGTTCGATCTCGATGCCAGTCTCGTGGTTGATGTCGATGGTGATGCCTACGGCGATGTGATCGCATCCACCGGTCCACAGATCTACTGGCTCGAAGCCAACAACATTCAAGGCACGAGTTGGACTGCTTACTTGATCGACAACAATGCACCATTTGAACCGGTGCACGACATCCCGCAAGGTTATGCGGCGGCCGATATCGTACCCGGCGGTCGTCCCGAAATACTCTTCAACAATGGCGATACGCTTTACGCGTACGAGATTCCGGCGAGCAATCCCGAAGGCGGCAACTGGCCAATGACCACCCTAGTTGACCAGTGCATCAGCGAGGACATAGGTATCGGTGATATCGATCACGATGGACTGATCGATGTCACGGTGGCGTACTTCGCTGGCAACGGTGCCAAAGGCATGAAGTGGGCCCGAAATCCGGGCGACGGCAGCGGCAGTTGGCAGGAGTACATCGTTGGCGAGGTCGTACCTGCCGGCGCTGACCGGTACCCTGATCGAATCAAAGTTGCAGAACTCAATGGCGACCTGCGCGTGGATATTGTTTGTACGGAGGAAGTCCAGTCGCAGACCGCGTCCACGTTTTGGTTCGAGGCTCCTGAGGATCCGACGCAGGGGCCCTGGCAGCGCCACACCATCGTGACGCAGAATACGACCAACAGCATGGACGTAGCGGACATGGATCACGACGGCGACATCGATGTGATCACGCAAGAACACCGCGTCACTAAGAAACTGCAAGTCTGGGAAAACGACGGCTGCGGGAACTTTACGGAGCACCTTGTCGATAGCGGTAAAGAAGGGCACCTCGGCGCACGCGTCGCCGATCTGGACCAGGATGGCGACAACGAAATTTTCAGCATCGCCTATGACGACTACGCGCTCATGCACCTATGGCGAAACGATAATTTCAGCTGCCCGCTGGCCGACGGTGACTACGACAACGACGGCAACGTCAACAATGACGACGCGCAGCAACTGGTGTCATGCCTCACGCAGCCCGGTGTGCCTGCAAGCTCGGGCAGTTGCCAGTCATTTGACTTCGACTGCGATCTTGACGTGGATCTGCGCGACTTCTCCGCGTTCCAATCTCGAATGGATGGGTCATAGTTGGGAAGGCTTCAACGTTACCGGCGCATCGTTGACTTGGTCGGACCAAACATTCGCGCGGCCTGTCGGACTCAACCGTTTTCGGTGACTCGACGCCCTCGGAGAATCTCTTCTGCCGGACCATTGATTTCGACCAGAGCGATTTCGATGGTCAATCCCGGTCCGAATGCAATGAGCATGACGCGTCCTTCGATGCCCGCTTCGATTGCGGCTTGTAGAATGAATATAATCGTCGGTGACGACATGTTACCGAAGCGGCGCAGTACCAAGCCTGAAAGGGCGAGCGACCCTTCGGGCAGATTAAGCGAGTCCTCTACGGCGTCGAGAATTTGCGGGCCACCCGGATGAACGAGCCAGTGATCTATCTGTGACGCCGACAGTGATGCGCCCGCCAGAAAATTCTCAATGGCAGCGGGCAGGTGTGTTGCCAGCGTCGTGGGTAACTCCGGCGACAACACCAAGCGCAAACCAAAATCGCCCGCCCACCATAGCATTTGTTCCGCAAAGGCAGGAAGAGACACACTTTGTGCCTGAATCACGCGGACCAGCGAGGGTTCATCTTTCATTAAGACCGCCGCGGCGCCGTCTGCAAATAGTAGATTGGCGGTTAGTTGATCCAGATCAGCCGAATACTGAAAGTGCAGCGATGACAGTTCGCACGCGACCACGAGTGTTGATGGCGAGGAACTGAGTCGTGCCATTCGCAGTGCGGCCAACGCGGCTGAGCATCCCATGAATCCAAGGTTCCACCGGTCCACATTGTGCGGAACTGTCGAACGCCGAAAGACCGCCAACTCTAATCCTGGTGACGATGCATGCGTGCAACTGACGGTGACCAGACTTGCAACCTTGGCGAGATCATCGTCCTCAAGTCCGTGAAGCAAGCGGGCGACGAGTCGGTCGGCGGCAGCGTCAAATGCTTGCGACCGTGCATTCATACCGGGGCCTTCCGGCTGCACGCTCGCCAATCGATAAAGACCGTCGGGGTCGTCGAAATTCGATTGCGTTTCCATCGCGGCGAAGTGTCGTCGCTCGATACCGGTGTGCGGAATCAGCTTGGCCATCCGCCGCGCGGTTCGCGCGTCCGGGCAGATTCCCGGAAAGAGTTCTGCCGCACGTTCGGTACTCAGGGCAGCTTCGGGGACAGCCGTTCCGAGTGCGTGTATGTATGATGGCATCAAATCCCTTCCGTGACTGGTTTAACGTGGACACCTCGCAAAAGGTGGCCACCGATCGTTTCCAGTCCTGGCAAGCGACTGTTCGCGAGTGTGAAGACTATCTTGCTTCGTAGAACTTGGCTCAACCAGCGTGTCCGTTGTCGAACGCGGCGGTGTTGACGAAGTTGTTTTCGATAGTAGCTTAATACGACATCGTCAGTTTCGTCGGTGAGCACGGCACGTGCGGCGGCCAATCCACTGCGCAGCGCCTGGCCAATGCCCTCGCCGCTAAAGGGTTCCTCGAATCCAGCCGCGTCGCCCGCAACCATCACATTACCGTATCCAACATGCTTGGGACGATGCGGGAAATTCGCGGTTCCCATCTTGGATGCGACGGCTGGCATTTCTAGGACTCGCAGAACGTCGGCATTTGGATTCACGGTGTGCAGAAAACGCAAGGGCTTGGTACTGCCAGCGACATTCTTCTCAACAGCCAACCCCACAAGACACTCATCCGGTGAGACTGTTGCCAATCCGACATAACCACCCCGCAGCCAGTGCATCGCGACTTCGCCAACCGGGGGACACGCACCTGTCGGTGCAATCGACCATGCCTGTCCGATCATCGCACGACTGAAGACCTGGTGTTTCAGATTCTCATGTTTTACAAGATCGGTCAGCCCTGCAGCCCAGATAATCCATCGTGGCCGCAAGTGCCGTGTGGTTTTCCGAATCGAGAAATTTCCGCGGCCCTCCTCTACAAGCTCGGCGCGCTGACCGAATTCAAATCTTGCACCTGCCGCCTCTGCTGCTTCTGCGAGTGTTGCGTCCAGGATATCGCGGCGAATGATCCTGCAGTGTTCATCGCCAAACGTGGAAAACGCACGGCGTCCGATTCCAAACGTGATTCGGTTCACACGCTTACCCAGCCCATCGACTTTGTCACCGAGCAAGTCAACCAGCAACGCGACGGCATCGCCAGAAAGACAACCGCCGCACACCTTGCGACGAGGGAAGATGGCACCCTCGCAAACCGTGACGGTGTACCCAGCTTGGGCGAGGCGGATTGCCGCGGAGCAACCGGCGGGTCCGGCACCGACAACGACAACATCGGGTTGATTTAAAGGGCGAATCATGGAGCCTCCCGACGCCAGATCATCATCCATCGGAATGGAAAAACGCTGCGCACCGTCACCCGTGTCATCTCCGCACCGGTAGCAAGATCCAAGGCCTCGGCTGGACGGTAGGCAGCGCGGACCGATCGCGGTCCATCGATATGAAACAACCGTGAACGGCTCATCAAGCGAGTAACGGACCATGTCAACAACCACGCGAGCGCGGTGCGGTTAAGATCATTGACGACGACAGCCCGTGATGCGACGCGTGATGCCTCTCGAAGAAGCTGGGTCGCGTCAGCAGGATCAAAGTGATGCAGCAACAATGAGCAGACGACGACATCGATGGATTGATCTGCAAACGGAAGCTGCAATGCGTTCCCGACAATGAAATCGGCTGTGTTCAGCGCACCAATGTGACTGCGTGCGTCATCGATTGCAAACCGCGATCGATCCAGTGCGATAAAGCGAGGTTCATGTTGCGTCTTTTGAGAGTGGGCCAATAGCGCTGCGATTAATCCACCACCACCGGAACCGAGTTCAAGAACACGCGAGTTATGAGAACGCGTAAAGGTAGCAATTTCACGCACAAGCTTTGAGTCAGCCCCAAGTAAGCGATTGGATTGTCGAAGCGCGGCAAGCGCTGCACGATGCTCGCGCGCGTCCACATGTGGATCATCCATTAATTCTGGTTCGCGACGGCGTTGCAATGATACCTCAATTTTGCGCGGTAACGTCCGGACAAACGCCACCAAGAACCAGGCGCTTGCACGGTGTGATCAACTGAAATGTAATCGTAGGCATTGCAACTTCTGCGGGCAAATGGCACGTTAATGATTCAAATGGCTGAATTGCTCAAGTTCTGCGGAGTTCCCTCTCCAGTTAATCGGTAGTCAACTGGTAACACGCCCTTCGGACGTCCACGGGAAAGAAGATTATCAATCCGCCCACAGTCACTTGGTGGATGCAGATTCACTGCTGCTCCACCTTGCCAAATAGCCGCTGCTGGAGCCGCCGCGCTAATTTCCATCCCGACATGCATTGCCGCTCAACTGCCGCGAGTCATCGGCATGAACTGTTACGGTACCGAAATTGCGAGATCGGTGTGCTGTTCCGGAGCGCTTGCATCTGATTCAAATAACAAAGAACTTAAGCGGCAGCGTCTATTGACTCAGCCCGCTTCCACCGCGAAGGTAGAGTGGCGTTCTGGAATATTTTCTGCCGAATCGTGCAATAAGGCAGCGCGATCTGGCAGGCGGGTATTCCGACGGGCCGCCTGCTGATTCGCCGAACACCCTAAAGCCTTCTGTGGAATATCGATGTCAAGAGCAAATTCGACTGCGGCGCAGGCCGACGCAACTCTCAAACGCCTACTCCCTCGAATCGAAGCCCGGTTTGCGGGCCAGATTGAGGCGGTCGATTGGGCCAACTTTGTTGCGCGTGTTCGCGAGTACTTTCCAGTGCTCTTTGATCGACTTTTTTCGCTCTACGGCAAGTTGTACGATTTCTTCTACCATTTGGAGAGCGTGCTCACCGCCGCAACTCAGATGTGGATGGACCGCCCCGCGGATCTCAAAGCGCTCGATGCACGGCGTGAGGCCGACCCGGAGTGGTATCAGTCGCACCGCATGATCGGCGCAATGTGCTACGTCGACTTGTTCGCGGGTGATTTGGAGGGCCTTCGGAAACGGTTGCCGTATCTCACGGAACTCGACATTCGATATCTGCACCTGATGCCACTGTTCAAGGTTCCCAAAGGCGACAGCGATGGCGGATATGCGGTCAGCAGTTATCGCGAGGTGAACGAAAATTTGGGGACCATGACCCAACTCGCCGAGTTGGCTACGGAGATGCGTAATCGCGGAATTTCGCTGGTTCTCGATTTCATTTGTAACCACACAGCCGACGAACACGAGTGGGCGCTGAAGGCATGGGCCGGCGATGCGGAATACCAAGATTACTATCGAATCTATCCCGATCGAACGATTCCAGACGCCTTCGAGCGGAGTATGACCGAGGTGTTCCCGGATGACCGTCCCGGTGCCTTCACTTACCGCAGCCAGATGAAGAAGTGGGTCTGGACCACGTTCTACAATTATCAATGCGACCTAAATTATGAAAACCCCGTGGTCTTCACCCGGATGTTGGAGGAGATGCTCTTCCTGGCCAATCAGGGCGTTGAAGTACTGCGGCTCGATGCGGTTGCGTTTCTGTGGAAGGAGTTGGGTACGTCCTGCCAGAATCTACCGCAGGCACATATGCTCATTCAAGCGTTTCGGGCAGCAGCGCGGATCGCCGCGCCGGCTATGGTCTTCAAGTCGGAAGCCATCGTGCATCCAGACGAGGTGCGAAAGTACATCAGTGGTGAAGAGTGCGAACTTTCGTACAACCCGCAGTTGATGGCCCTATTGTGGGACGCGCTTGCGACGCGCGAGGTGCGGGCGTTGCGCCACGCGATGCAACATCGTTTTGCCATTCCGTCGGAATGCGCATGGGTCAACTACGCGCGTTGCCATGACGACATCGGCTGGACATTTTCGGATGAAGACGTTGCGTCATTGGGATTTGATCCACATGCGCACCGGCGCTTCTTGACGGAGTTTTACACGGGCCAATTCGCCGGTAGCTTTGCTCGCGGTCTTAAATTTCAAGAGGATTCCGTCACCGGTAATGCCCGGGTTTCTGGCACCTGCGCGTCGTTGTGCGGTCTGGAGATGGCCATCAAGGAGAACAACGAAACCGAAATCGAGTTGGCTATTCGGCGCATTCACTTGCTTCACGGCATACTTTTCACCATCGGCGGAATTCCCTTGATATACCTCGGGGACGAAATCGCAATGCTCAACGACTATGACTATGAAGAGGATCCTGAGAAGCGCGGCGACACGCGCTGGGTCCATCGTGCGGCGTTCGATTGGGAGCGTGCTGATCAACGGCGAGATCCGGACAGCATTGCCGGTCGCGTATACAAAGGCATCCTGCGCTTGTCGCAGTTGCGGCAGCAGAATCTTGCGATCACCCGAGCTGAAACACAGATTATCGATAGCGGCAACAACCATGTGTTCGGTTACTTCCGGAATCACAACGAGCACAGTGTTTTGGTGTTAGCCAACTTCACGGAACACGAACAACGGCTCGACGCGCGCCGTCTTCGGCAAATGGGATTGCTGAAGACTGTCGTTGACCTCAACGCGGGCCAGATCATTACGGCGACGGCGGAACTGATCATGGAGCCCTACCAGTTCATGATGCTGACCCGTAATCGTTAAACCCTCGTCACCGATTTTGTTGGAAAAAAGTTGTTGGAGACCTTTGATTCGGCTTCGGCGGATGGTGGCAGTTCCTTTTCAAGAATCTCACGCATGCATCGCATGTTCTGTATCAAATCGGAATCCTTGATCCCGCGTGCCTCAAACGACTCGTGCGTCCAGCGAACAGAATTGACAAATAACTCGGTGCTGCGAACAGCCACCGCTTGGGCGAGCATGTGCAGTTGGGCGAGCGTGTGG
>JAJDEB010000033.1 GCA_029260015.1 Phycisphaerae bacterium
GTCTTTTTCGGGCCTCCCCCCCCACACACCACCTTATACCACTCGTTCTTTTGGTGTGCCGCCCCCCCCCCCCCGACACTATTCTCCGGCGTCTCCCGGAACTCCATCGAAGCTTGGTGCTCGATTCGACCGATTGCCGCATACACAGCACCAATCGGAATCATAGTAACCAGCATTGACCCATCGTTCAAAACTTGACCACTGCCAAGCGTGCGGGCACGATGCCAATCCGTGTTTGACGGGATTGTAATGAATGTAATCAACATGACGTCGAAAATCGTCATCGTCGCGGATAGTGTGTTCCCAGAATCGCTGTTGCCAATAACCGCCCAACGATTTGCGCTTTTGCCCGGGCGTGACATTTCCTTCGCCCCCTTCTATGGCGCGGTATTGGCGGGTGAACGCTTCCTTGATCTTGCGCCAACGCGTTGAGAAATCGTGGTCGCCATCGGGTTGGGTCCAAAGTACATGTAGGTGATCCAGCATTAGCACGATTGCATCGAGAATGAATGGACGGCGAGCGCGGGTTCCTTCAATCGCTTCATGGAGAATGCGCCGCGCGATTGGGTCGCCAAATAGCGGTCGGCGGTGATTTGTTACGACGGTGAAGAAGAATGTTCCGCCGGGTTGGAATGCTCGTCTGAATTCCGGCATTTGTATTTCGACATTTGTTGAGGTTGTCGCCTTCGTTTTATCGGGTCGATGACCCGACCTACGTTTGGCGATTCTTTGTAGGTCGGGTCATCGACCCGACATTCCCGCGATCCACGTTAATCATCCAGCACTTGAATCGTTACGCTTTCGCGTTTGGCTGGTTCTTTCTTTGGCATGTGTACCGTTAATAAGCCGGCTCGGCAGGTGGCGGTTATGGCTGATACCACTATTGGTTCTGGCAGGGCGATGCGTCTTGAGAAGCTGCCGAAGCGGCGTTCGGCTTTTAGGTATTCGCGGTCGCCTTCTTCGTCGAAGTCGGTTGACTTCTGTCCTCGGATGACGAGTTCGCCGTCTTCGTGGGTCACTTCGATGTCTTCGACCTTCAGCCCCGGCACCTCGGCCGTCAAAACGTAGCCGGTGGCTTCTTCGTACACGTCGATTGCCGGTGCCCAGTTCTGGCCATCGAGCGGTGCGGTGGATAAGCCGGTGTGCCACATGCGGCCGAACATCTGGCCGATTTCATCCTGAAGGTTTGCCAGACTACGTGGGAGGGCTCGGGTCAATGGTGACAGGCTCATGGTGCAATTCCTTATGAAAAAGAAGCGAAACCGAACCGGATTATAACATCGCGAGCGGCGAATTCGACCGGTAACGCTTTCGGCTGTCCTTTCGCCCACCCTTTGACGACATTTCTTTTCAGAAACACGCCATCGGCGCTCAATCTAACGGTGAGCCGCCCTGTTGGCTGGCTGGCGTCGATCCGCGCAGACCAAATGGGGGCGTTTGCGTCGGGCAATAACGACCTGTTCAGACATGGCGTGGCGTGCTTGGTTGTAATATATTTCGGCTTCCCAAGGGCAGGTGATGGCAATTCTTTGGGGGAAACTTGCTTAGAGACTTTTTAGAACTGATGGAGACACCTTCGATGCACAAGAGCGTTTCGCTTAAGAATGTTGGAATCAAAACGGTCGGTCTAGTGATGGCCGTCATGCTGGGCGGCTGTAACGGCGTCCCGAACCTTTCAAGCAACTGCCCGTCGAACGCGGAAACATTCGCCAAGCTCACCGATGCAGCGTATGCGGTGGTCTTGAAAGTTCGCGTAGGACCGGGTGAAAATGACTTCCAGTTTCTGACGTTGGGAACGGCGTTTGCGATCGACGACCGGTTGCTGGCCACCAACGCACACGTCACGGAATTCTTCAACGAGGTCGCCGGTCTTCAGATTGAAGAAGTCGTCGCGGTCCAATCTGGAACGGGCGAAGTGGTCACGCTGCTTCGAGCGCTGACGCATCCGGATTACACCGGTAACCCCGTCGCGTCGCCAGACATCGGATTGTTCACGACGCAGGAAGTGCTATCAAGCAAGCTGTCGATCGCGAGTGAAGGGGAATTGTCCAGTTTGAATTTGGGCGATGAGTTGCTGTTGTCGGGTTTCCCAGGCGATGTGCAAGATCTGTTCGAGATCACTCCCGGGGTAACGGTTCCGCAAGCAACATCGCTGAACGGTCAGATCTCTGCGTTTCGCAATCACGACACGCAGCAGGTTGTCGAAACCGACAACATCGACGTGATCCAACATCAGATTCCGACGACGCCGGGTACGAGTGGATCAGCCCTCGTGCGCTGCGGCAAAGTGGCAGCTGTCCACAACGCGGGAACGGTCACGATCATTGTCACAGTCGATGCCCAGGGCAACCTCACGCAAGACCGAACCGCCGCAGCGAGCAACAACTTTGGGGTCCATGCCAAGTATCTACGCGAGATGGTCGGATTGTTTGAAGATAATTCCATCCAGGGATTTGAACTGCCCCCACCCTTTAATGGCGGTAACAACGGCGGTGGTGGTGGTCAGCAGGGAACCGCGTTTACGGGAACATATGTGGGAAGCGTCGGCCCGCCAGCCAATCAGAATACCTTCACGTTCAATGTCGATAACAACGGCGCATTCTCGGGGACAAGCACCTGGGCGACCGGGAACTTTACCCTGACGGGAAGCATCAACGTCTCTGGGACAGTGAACTTCACCGACAATGCCAACGTTTTGCTTCAAGACTTCAATCAGGGGACGTACACGGGATCGATAAACTCGACGACGGGCGCGGCCAGCGGGCAGTACTTTGAAATGGACAATGGCACGCAGGTCGGGAATACGTTTAATTGGACGGCTACCCGGCAGTAGTTGGTCGATTGCTTGATCTTGAAAAACAAATGGGCCCCCAGACTTTTTGTCTGGGGGCCCGGTTTGTTTATTGAACTATCGGTTCTTGAATCAATCCCCCACCCTTGAAAGGGTGGGCCGCCCGTTCCGTTCGACTTTCAGTTCATTGAGCGCAGCTTTGCTTTTAGGTTGTGCGGACAGTTCTTGTTCCAGCAGCCGCGGGGTTCGGGTTTCGGTCCGAGGATCATTGGGTGAATGCTTCGCACCGATGGCAATGACGGCGTGCATTCTTCGGATTGGACGGCCATTGGAATTCCTACGTCGTCGAGGATGGCCGTGTCGAGATCCGAGATCGAATTTCGCACACCAAAATCGATGATCGGATTCATCAGCGTTGCAAGGTTTAGATGCGCAGGATCGGCGAGTGGTACGTTTGAACCGTTGACGGCTACCGCTTCGGCACCAACGAAAAACATCGTCCCGTCAATCACGTTGATCTGATCGTCAAACGTTGAACCGAATTCGCCGATCTCGCCTGTGTCGGCATCGCGCAATCCGTTGTACGCAAACGCGTGCCCCATTTCGTGGGCCAAGATCGAGTACGCATCGAGGAAGCAGGTGAATTGCCCGCCGACAAACTCGCAATCCGGAATGGGCTCGCTGCGAGTAGCCGGGTCGGGATCAAACCAGTAGTTATTGATCATCGTGTCAATGTCGAGGTTGACCTGCGCGTCGGGCGTGTCGCCATTGGGGTCGATGCCCGTACGAATCTCCGCCGCGACGCCCTGCTCGAAGACGAGAAAGTCGCCGTTATCGCGGACGAATACCGACGTCATACTGGCTGCGGTTGCGGCTGCGACTTCGTGATTGATGAACGACAACTGGACTTCAATGCTTACCGGGCTTGGCGCTGACAGGAGAGCAGCCCAATCGTTCGATGCCTGCAACAGGTTGCGTTCGATATCTTCGTAATATCCCGTGAACTCGGCATCCGGATCATTGAAGTTGATGACGAAAGTAATTGCAGCCCCGCCTCCGTTTGAAGTCGTATCGCCGAATCCGCAACCGCACTCACCGGGCGCGGTCTTGAGCGCATCGCTCGGGCATCCGTCGTTGCAATCGGGCGTGCCGTCGGCATCTTCATCGGCGTCGCTTTCGCCACATCCGCAGATGCCGGGGGTGGTCTTTGCCGCGTCATCCGGGCAGCCGTCAACGCAGTCGGCAGTCCCATCGTCATCGCTATCGGTGTCGGCGACGGTGCAACCGCAGTCGCCGGCTTCGATCTTGGCTGCGCTATTGGGGCATTCGTCAATGCAGTCCGGCGTACCGTCTTCGTCAGAATCATCCTCCGCCTCAGAGCAACCGCACTCACCTGCGACCGTTTTCAATTCGTTGGCCGGACACTCATCAATGCAGTTGGCGACGCCGTCTTGATCGGAGTCCGCATCGGGTTCACCACAACCGCACTGTCCAGGTTCCGATTTGTTCGCGTCATCAGGGCACCCATCCTGCTCGTCACCCACGCCGTCACCGTCCGCATCTTCAACGAGCGTAGAGAATAACACGTTTGGATTGTCACCATTCGCGCCGGTGCCGTTACAGGCTTCAAGCAAGACAAGCACCAATGCTAGCGGGACGATCAAAGCAAGTCTGAATCGATACATGCTGAACTCCACCTAGGCAAAACCTTCGAGGGAACTTGAGAACTTTGGATAACGTTGAATGGCTCGGGGTGGGAATTAAACCCCACCAACTTCGGGGTGAAGTCTACGATTGGCATGGTGGATTCGGGGGCGTGTCAAGCGAAAGCAATCGGATTCGGTTTGCGCAACGTCCGATAGAGACGTCGAACCGCAGGTCAGGTGTATCGACCGGAACAGCCCTTTATTCCTGGACGATTCATTCAGATGCTTCCTTGCGTCGCGTCAGGCTGAACGAAAAAACCCGACGGGATATCTGTCCCGCCGGGTTTGTTTTGATGTTGAATAAATCTAAAGCGATCGGATCAATCCGTTGCCCGCATCAACTCTGCGTAGTCCTGCAAGTCGACATCGTCATCTTCATCTTTATCTGCTCGCCTACAGGGTTCCGACGCGGTAACACCGGGACCGGTGAAGCAATCGTTGAACACGCGATACGCGGTGCCGGTGAAGTAGTCCTCGGCCAACTCGAAACTTTCGGTGCCCATTTGCGATCCCATCAGACGACCAGGAATGTCGTCAGCGGTCGGATGGATACCGCCATAAATGCGCGACAAACTGCATTCATCGGAGGCATCATAATAGCGCGCCCATTGAAGCGTGATGTCCACGCTGGGGCCTTCTTCAAACACGAGAAATTCGTTTTGTGGGCAGTGGAATTCACCCAATCCGCCCGGAAAGAACTCCGATCCGGTGATGCGCGTCATCAGTTCAGCCGCCGCGCGACTAAATGTGCTGTGCCCGGAAACGTAACCCGGGAACGGAGGAGTCACGAAACTCGGGCGCTGATATGGCCACCAATTTTCGGCGAGAATCCAACCCACGCCAGCCGTGTCCGTTGCGGGATTGGAAATATAATCGGGACCACGCCACGCCTTGAGTGCAATCTTGCCTTCTTCGCCGACAAGATGTTCATGTTTTTGACCTTCAGCCGTTGTAATTGGAGTGACAAGTTCGATAGCGCGCTGTTTTAAGTTGATGCCTTGCGGGTGAAAAGACGCTGCACCCGGATCGGTGCATTGACCCAGATCGCACATGTATCGAATCGCCGACACCGGACGAATATAATCGTACCAACCCTTCACGCCCCATGCAGATACTGCCACATCGTGAACGGTCGAAGAGAGCGCCAAATAAAGCTTCACGTCCCATTCGAGATCGTCCAGAATCGGTCCTTCACCCTCGAATCGCTTTTCAAATCCGGGATAGTCTGAAACATAATTGGCGATCGTAAACCAGTGACCCGGAGGCGTTTCTGAATCGGGACCATCCGCCCAAAATTCTGCGAGGATTCTGTAATAGTCGCCAGCCGGAACAACCTGTGGCGCATATGCGAATCCCGTAATTGGATTCTTGTCATGACCGGTGCCGTCGTTCGTCCCCAAGGTGCTATTGCCACGCGCCCCCGGAGATACATCAATCATGGAACCATCCGTCGGGTCCAACAATCCCGACCATTCGGCGACCTGTTCAAAACCCGTTTTGTAGAGATCCTCGGTCGCAGTACCCAACAAGGGCGGCGGGCCCGGATCATGATAGACCCAATAGTCGAATCCGCCCCGGTTATAGATGGTTAAGTCCTCATCCTTTAGTGCGAATGCCGAAACGTGACCCCATTCCGGACTGAGCGCTTCTGGATAGCCAAACGGAATAACGTTCCCGCTTTGATCGATAAAGAACTGCAGCGCCAGCGGCTGCCATCGGTTCGGGTCAGTGATTTCTGGATTGCCTGGAAGCGACGGAACCAGCGGCTCGTTGATCGGGAAATAGAACTGATTTGCATATCCGCCGGCTTCATTTGAATTGTCATTCGATCCGAATGTCAGGATGTTTTGGGCGATGCGGTTGCCAATTGACGCGGGCGTGTTTAGGCCCGTCGTCGTGACGTTGGTGTCGTAGCCCAAAGCATTCATTTTGGCGTCAAACGATGGCAGACTGATGGCAGCACCGGGCGAGTTGGCAAATCGCCAAGTGAGGATCCGGTACATCGCATAGCTGATGGTTTCTTCGCGGGCGGCTTGCACGTCGACGGCGGTGTGGAATTCGTTGGTCAGATACGGAAATGCCTCGTCGCCATAAACGGCCCATGCATCGTACATGGCAATGGATGTGTGCCACAGATTCCGCGCGTGAACCGTGGGACGGGCGAAGTCCTTCCGTATTGCGCCAAGAAGCACTTCGTTCCATTGCCGCGCCACCGACTCAGTCGCGCGCGCCGGAGGAACGCCCCATGTGGAAATCCCGATAATCGCGCACGCTAAAATCGCGCGATGTCTTTTTGCAATTCGCCTAAGGCCTTGTTGAACCACGATAGTCTTCCTCCTGGACGAGGTATACTGGCGCAAATTCGCGTTCTAGGTCATTCCCCGCGCGAAGCCACCTCTAAATTGAGATTTTGAATTTGCCCGGTTGCTTGTAAATAGTTCCCCTGCCAACCAACCCCTACACACGCATCCAGTATAGCCACCGACACATCCTCGATACAAGCTGTCACCGGTCCGATCTGAGCAGTTTTTCGATTGGAAATGGCCGGGATTCCCCGCATAGTTGAGGCCTGGAACGGCAATAGTTGGCGACTGAGGGCTAATCAATGTGCTTCACAAAAGTTGTCTGGGCGCCGGGAATTCTGCTGCGGTTTGCCTGGGATATGGGACGAATTCGGCGGAATCTCGCGATTTGGTCCCAAGTATGGTTTCGGGCAAGAAGTATTGGTTTTTGCTGGGCGTCGCGGGATTCACAAGTTTCGACCGCGAATCAACATTCGAACTTCCAACGCAATCCTTCATTGTGACCCCGAAGCTACGAAGTTATCATTCGCCGCTCGAACTAGAGCATGATGCCGCATCAACAAAGGCGCAATGGGCAGATTATGACCGAAACCGCAGACAAGCCATCGCTGAACTTCATCGAGCAGATCATCGAAAAAGACCTTGCCTCCGGCAAATGGGATGGCCGCGTGCAGACCCGGTTTCCCCCGGAACCCAATGGGTATCTGCATATAGGTCACGCGAAATCGATCTGCCTGAATTTCGGCCTCGCCGAGAAATACAACGGTTCATTCAACCTGCGGTTCGACGATACTAACCCGGTCAAAGAAGAAGATGAGTACGTCGAGGCGATCGAAAACGATATTCGCTGGCTGGGATATGACCTTGATGGCAAAGTGCTCTTTGCGTCAGACTATTTTGAACAGTTCCACGAACACGCCGTAACCCTGATCAAGAAGGGATGCGCCTACGTCTGCGACCTGACATCAGAAGAAACGCGCGAGTATCGCGGGACACTGACGTCGCCCGGTAAGGACAGCCCCTATCGCGACCGCAGCGTCGAAGAGAACTTGGAGCTGTTCGAGAAGATGCGGTCTGGCGCGTTTCCCGATGGGTCCAAGACGCTCCGAGCCAAGATCGACATGGCCAGTCCCAACCTGAACATGCGCGACCCGGTGATGTACCGAATCCTTCACGCCAAGCACCATCGCACCGGTGACAAGTGGTGCATCTATCCGATGTACGACTGGGCGCATGGCCTCGAAGACTCGATGGAAAAAGTCACACATTCGATCTGCACGCTTGAATTTGAAAACCACCGCCCGCTGTATGATTGGTTCCTCGATCAGCTTGGCATATTTCATTCGCAGCAAATCGAGTTCGCCCGATTGAATCTGGGCTACACGGTGATGAGCAAGCGCAAACTCCTGGAACTCGTCCGCGATAAACACGTTCGCGGATGGGACGATCCACGAATGCCGACGCTGCGCGGATACCAACGTCGCGGGTATACGCCGGAAGCGATCAGGACATTCTGTGAGCGCATCGGCGTCGCAAAGATGAACAGCCGCATCGACATTGCCGTTCTCGAGAACTGCATTCGCGAGGACTTGAACAAGCGAGCGCCACGCGTGATGTGCGTGCTGGCCCCCTTGAAAGTCGTGATCGAAAACTACCCCGTAGGACAAACCGAGGAACTCGATGCGGTCAATAATCCCGAAGACACCGCAGCAGGAAGCCGCAAGATCCCGTTCTCGCGCGTACTCTTCATCGAAAAAAGCGACTTTCTCGAAGACGCACCGAAGAAGTTTTTCCGTCTTGCACCAGGGCGCGAAGTTCGCCTTCGTTACGCATACTTTGTCACTTGCACGGATGTGATCAAGAATGATGCGGGCGACGTTATTGAGCTGCGCTGCACATACGATCCAGCGACGCGCGGTGGCGATTCACCCGACGGGCGAAAGGTAAAGGGTACGATTCATTGGGTGTCGGCTGAACATGCTGCCGAGGCCGAAGTCAGACTCTACGACCGGCTATTCTCGGAAGAAAACCCGGACAAGCTGCCTGAGGGCAAGCCGTGGCTTGATACCTTGAGCTCTACTTCACTCGCAACATTACCGTCGTGCAAGGTGGAATCATCGTGGATGCAAGCGGCCAATGCGGCTGATTGGACAGACGGAATCCAGCGCGTCCAGTTTGAGCGCACGGGGTACTTTTGTTTGGACGCAGACTCGACCAAGGACAAACCGGTCTTCAATCGCACAGTGACACTTCGTGACACTTGGGCAAAGGTCCAAAAGAACAACGCACAAAAGAAATCGTAAACGTATCTGGCGCGCAACAGTCTGAATTCGTTCCGCGTCACGACAAGTCCCGACATCACGCCTCGATTGTCAAAACTTCTGAAATACTCCAGAACTTTGAAACCGATCGCAGCGGGCGCTCGTATTCATTCATAGAGGAAGCTGAACGCACAGCAGGTGGTTTGGAGCGGCATGGTTGTGGTCGCAGCCAGCCGTGTGTGAGCCACGATGCTTGAGATTTCAAGAGTGTCTTGAGTTCTCGAAGTTGACCGGCAACGGCGTGTAACGTCGCCGTATCAGCACGTGTGAAATGATCGGTTTTACTCGATTTACTTGAAATATCACCAATTTGGTGATATATGTTTATCGGCGGTCGCGGAGTCCCTTGCTGCAATCGCCTGGGTGACACGAGGTCCCAACCAGAAGAGAGGTGTAAGTTATGGTAGCACCTAGAGTTAAACAAAACGGACGTGTTTCGCAGCGGAATGGAATTGGACTTGGGAATGGCACGATGCCTGCTGTCCAAACGATCGATCCGCAGCAGATGCGGTTCATCCCGGATCGCCGCCTGGCGCTCGCCAGTTCAGAGCAAAAGGCATTGGCTGTCGTCGATTGGATTTTGAGCGATCGGCCCAAAGAAGACGCACCGGGCGAAACAGCGCTATTCATTGCGATGCATGTATGTGCTTATCGCGCCACAAGAAAGTCAAAGAAAGCCGACGCCGAACGCGACGACTGGATCGAACGTTGGTGGATCATTCGCAGCCACGTCGTCGAGCAAAATGTGGGACTGACCTACACGATGATGAGTCAGTTTCGCGCCAGCCATGTTGAATGGGACGAGCAGCGCAGTGAATCGTTGTATGCCCTGCTTCGTGCGGTAGATGGTTACAACCCTTGGAGTGGATTCCGTTTCAGCACTTATGCGTGTAATGCAATCACGCGGGCGCTTATCCATCTTTGGAAGAAAACGAATCGGTACCGTTCGCGGTTTCCGGTCGAGCATGAGGCTTGGATGGAAAGCTTCGAGGGTGAAGACAAATGGTCGAATCTTTATGCCGATCGATTGCATCGTGCCCTCGACCAGAACCTGGGCGAACTAACGCCGCGGGAGGCGATGATCTTGTGGTGGCGGTTCCCGCTGGACGGGCAAAAGGGTTTGACGCTCGGACAAATCGGTGAGGCCATCGGTTTGAGCAAGGAGCGCGCCCGCCAGATTCAGGAAATCGCTCTGGGCAAATTGCGCGACGTTCTCGAGACTGATCCGGCACTTCAATAGATGTTGTGCCGTTATTTCAATGGACGGTCCGGATTGGAGCCGATCCCGATTTAGAATATAGGGCGTCCGGACCCACTGGGTGTGTTGGTTGTTGCGAGTGACCCATCTTGCTGTCGCTGAGTCGAAAAACTGATTATGCACTCCTCGCACTGGCTGAGATGGCCCGTGGCGAGGATTGCTCACTTAGCATCCGGATGCTGGCCGACCGCTTAAGCGTGCCGCCCCGGATGATGACCAACATTCTCAACAGCCTGACGCATCGCGGGCTGGTCAAGTCGTGTCGGGGTTCGCAAGGCGGTTATAGCCTGGCGCTTTCGCCCAAAGATATCACGGTGCTGGCGCTACTTGAAGCCATCGAAGGACCAACGCAGTTGGCGATGTGCTGCTGCGAAAATGAAGCGGATGAGTCGGAGCAATGCAGAATCAAGAACGTCTGCGAAATCAAGGCGCCGATCCGCCAGATTCACGACGGAATTTGTGAATTGCTCCGTCAAGTGACGGTACATGACATTGCATTTAATCAGGTAACCCTTAACGTTGGCGCAGCCGTCTCGCTGGTCAAGGGCAAAGCCAATTAGGCAGCGTGACCAGCACGAAAATGCGGTCAATATTACGATCAACTTCAATCGAGACTGACAGGAAAAGATTCAATGCCTGACGCATCCAGCACAACTTTGGAACAGTGGGAAAAGCAGGAATACAAGTACGGTTTCGTGACCGACATTGAAGCCGATTCTGCACCACCGGGACTCGACGAAGATACGGTGCGCTTCATTTCAGCAAAGAAGCGCGAGCCCGAATTTATGCTCGAATGGCGTCTCAAGGCGTTTCGCCATTGGCAGACAATGACCGAACCGACCTGGGCGAACGTCAAATACCCACCGATTAATTATCAGGACATCGTCTACTACTCGTCACCGATCAAAGACGAAGATCGCCCCAAGAGTCTTGACGATGTCGATCCCAAGTTGCTCGAAACGTACGAGAAACTAGGCATCCCATTGGCCGAACGTGCTGCACTTGCAGGCGTAGCCGTTGATGCGGTGTTCGACAGTGTTTCCGTCGCGACAACGTACAAAGAAAAGCTCGGCGAGTTGGGGATCATTTTCTGTTCGTTCTCCGAAGCCGTTCGCGAACATCCAGAACTCATCAAGAAGTATCTCGGTACAGTCGTCCCTTACACCGACAACTTCTTTGCCACGCTTAACTCGGCTGTCTTTAGCGATGGTTCGTTTGTGTATGTGCCCAAGGGTGTTCGCTGCCCGATGGAACTGTCCACCTACTTCAGGATCAATGCCCAATCGACCGGACAGTTCGAGCGCACGCTCATCATCGCGGACGAGGGTGCCCACGTCAGTTACCTTGAGGGCTGTACTGCACCGATGCGTGACGAGAACCAACTCCACGCAGCCGTCGTCGAACTGGTCGCCCACAAAGACGCCACGATCAAGTATTCAACGATTCAAAACTGGTACCCGGGCGATGAAAACGGTAAGGGCGGAATCTACAACTTCGTCACCAAACGAGGCATCTGCGCGGAAGCCAATTCGCATATTTCCTGGACACAAGTCGAGACCGGTTCGTCGATCACCTGGAAGTACCCGAGCGTCATCTTGAAAGGCGACAACTCGGTCGGTGAATTTTATTCCGTTGCACTCACGAACCTTTGCCAGCAAGCCGACACCGGCACGAAGATGATCCACATCGGCAAGAACACCAAGAGCACGATCATCTCGAAGGGTATCTCTGCTGGTCGCGGTCAAAATACATATCGCGGGGGCGTTCGGATCAACAAAGGTGCAGCAAACGCCCGCAACTATACGCAGTGCGACTCGATGCTGATCGGTGAAGATTGCGGAGCCCATACGTTCCCATACATTGAAGTGAAGAACACCAGCGCACACATGGAGCATGAAGCGTCAACGTCGAAGATCGGCGAGGACCAGTTGTTCTATTGCAATCAGCGCGGAATCAAACTCGAAGATGCCGTTTCGATGATCGTCAACGGGTTTTGCAAAGAGGTCTTCCGCGAACTCCCGATGGAGTTTGCCGTCGAAGCGCAGAAACTGCTTGAGGTCAGCCTCGAAGGCAGCGTGGGTTAGTTAGTAACTGAAATGTGATAAACGCAGCCAACCGGCTGACTTAAAGATTTTGGAAGAATATTCGGAGTAATCAAAAGATGGCGCTGTTAGAAATTCGCAATTTGCATGCCCAAGTTGAGGGCAACAAAATCCTTCGCGGGATCGATTTGACCGTCAATGCCGGCGAAGTTCACTCGATCATGGGTCCGAACGGGTCTGGCAAAAGCACGCTCGCCCAGGTGCTGGCTGGCAAAGATTCCTACGAAATCACCGAAGGCGAAGTCCTGTACAACGGTAAAGACCTGCTCGACATGGAACCGGATGAGCGCGCACGCGAAGGCGTGTTCCTCGCGTTTCAATATCCCGTAGAGATTCCCGGCGTCAGTACCAATTACTTCCTCAAAGCGGCAGTCAACGCCAAGCGGAAGCACAATGGTCAGGAAGAGCTCGACGCCGTCGACTTCCTCGAACTCGTCAAAGAGAAAGCCGCCCTCGTAGAACTCGACAGCAAGCTGCTTAACCGTGCGGTGAACGAAGATTTCTCGGGTGGCGAAAAGAAACGCAACGAAATCTTCCAGATGTCGGTCCTCGATCCGACGCTGGCGATTCTCGATGAAACGGATTCCGGTTTGGACATCGACGCATTGAAGACCGTTGCGCATGGCGTCAACTCGCTTCGCGGTCCGAAACGCGGCATGATCGTCGTGACGCACTATCAGCGATTGCTCGACTACATTGTCCCTGACTTTGTCCACGTTCTTCTCGACGGACGTATCGCCAAGTCGGGCGGTAAGGAACTCGCTCTGGAGTTGGAGGCGAAAGGTTACGCCTGGGTTCATGAATCGCCTGAAACCGCGGCAGCTGCCTCCTGAAAGGAGTGAATTCAATGAGTACCGCCACACAAACTCGAAACAGTGTCGATGAATTCGCCGCCCAGTTTGAGCAACTTGAAAAAAACGAGACCTTCGCCCGATCGTGGTTTCATCCCGTTCGCAAAGCAGCATTGGCCCGCTTTGTTGAATCTGGATTCCCAACGCTCAAAGACGAAGAATGGCGCTTCACCAATATCAAAAGCGTCACGTCTACCGATTGGGCGGCGGCTGCTGACGATGCAAAGTCGATTGGTAAAGATTCACTCGCCGCATACTGCATCGGCGAAGTTGCAGCCACGTTGGTATTCGTCGACGGTCGGTTTTCTGCCGAGCTGTCATCGACCAATAAACTTTCCAATGGCGTCAAGGTCGCACGATTGGCCGACGCAATGGAGAGCGACGCCAAGAAACTTGAACCGTACCTCGGTCAGGTGCTTGCCGAAAAGGACAACGCATTTGCCCTGCTCAACACGGCGCTTGTTCAAGATGGCGTGTATATCTTTGTGCCTAAGAATGCTGCGTTGGCCAAGCCGATTCATGTCGTCTACGCATCGACCTGCAACGACCGCCCCACTGCGAGCCATCCGCGCACGTTGATCGTCGCCGAGGAAAACGCGCAGGCGAATATCGTCGAGTCATTCGTGGGAATCGATTCGGGTAGCAGCCTGACGAATTCGGTGACAGAGATTGTCACTGGCGCGGGGGCCAACATCTTCCACCACAAAATCGTGCAGGAGTCTGCCGAAGCGTATCACTTTGGAACCATCGGCGCATGGCTCGACCGTGACAGCCGATGTACGTCTACGAATGTATGCTTCGACGGCAAACTGACTCGCAACAACGTCGAAGCGTACCTCAAGGGCGAGGGCGGTTGCTGCACGTTTAACGGGCTGTCGATGCTGCGTGATGAACAGTTGGTCGACAACCACCTGCGTATCGAACACATCGCCCCGCATTGCGAAAGCTGGCAGTATTTCAAGGGGATTTACGACGGTGCATCGCATGGCGTGTTTGCGGGTCGTATTTACGTCCACGACGACGCCCAGAAAACCGATGCCAAGCAGACCAACCAAAGCCTGCTGCTTTCGGACAAGGCTCAGATTGACAGCAAACCGCAGCTCGAAATTTTCGCCGACGATGTCAAGTGTACGCATGGTGCGACCATCGGTCAGATCGACGAAGAGGCTGTGTTCTACCTGCGAGCCCGAGGCTTAAGCGACACGGCTGCCCGCAACTTACTGGTCCATGCGTTCGCCAATGAGACGCTGAACGAAATCACCGTCGAGCCGTTGCACGAACGATTGGAAGCCATTGTGCTGGAACGTTTGCCGTAGCGTTCTCGTGTTTTTTCTTGGCGGTTGCCTTTGCAATGTAGGGTGGGCCGTGCCCACCCTACGGTATTTTCGCCGCCCTTTGTTAAAGCAGTCACTTGAAAGTGTGTTCACGGTGAATCCAAGTCAAACCGTCAACCAAAGCGACGCCAAACCGCTTGACGTAGCGCGTATCCGTGCGGACTTCCCCATCCTTTCGCGCACCGTCAATGGCAAACCGCTCGTCTATCTCGACAACGCAGCCACCACACAAAAACCCAAGCCCGTCATCGCAGCCGTCCAGCATGTTTACGAATCGATGAACGCCAACATTCATCGCGGCGTGCATCGTTTAAGCGTCGAGACGACAGCCGCTTATGAAAAATCGCGATTACAAGTCGCCCGACTCATCAACGCAGCGAAGGAATCCGAAATCGTTTTCGTGCGCGGCGCAACAGAAGGCATCAACCTCGTCGCCCAGACGTTTGGCCGCACGCATCTGGTCGAAGGTGATGAGATCATCGTTTCAACGCTCGAACACCACGCCAATATCGTTCCCTGGCAAATCCTTTGCGAACAGACCGGGGCACAGTTGAAAGTGGTGCCCGTAGATGATGATGCGAATTTTCTGATCGACGAGTACAAGAAACTGCTTTCCGAAAAAACGCGGATTGTGGCGATGCTGCAAAGCTCCAATGCGCTCGGCACCGTTATTCCCGTCACGGAGGTCACACGATTGGCCCACGATGTCGGCGCAACGGTTTTGATTGACGGATCGCAATCGGTGCAGCACCACCCGGTCGATGTTCGGGAGATCGATTGCGACTTCTATGTTTTTAGCGGCCATAAAATGTATGCGCCTTCGGGCGTTGGCGTGCTGTACGGCAAGGAAGCGCTGCTCGCATCGATGCCACCGTATCAAGGCGGCGGCGAGATGATCAAATCGGTCACGTTCGAGCAGACAATTTACAACGACCTGCCCCACAAATTCGAAGCCGGTACGCCCAACATCGAAGGAACGATCGGTCTGGGCGCCGCCATCGCATATTTGCAGGATATCGGTTTATCCAATATCGCCGCGTATGAAGCGCAATTGCTAAAGTACGCCACGGAACAGTTGTCGAAGATTCCAGAGGTGCGATTGATCGGAACCGCCAAAGAAAAGGTCAGCGTCATTTCGTTCGTGGTCGAAGGCATTCACCCGCACGACATCGGTACGGTGCTGGATCAGGAAGGGGTGGCCATCCGAACGGGTCACCACTGCGCTCAACCGACCATGCAGCGGTTCAACGTGCCAGCCACCGCGCGGGCGTCGATGTGTTTTTACAACACCGAAGCCGACATCGATCAGTTGGTTGACGCGATCCAAAAAACGATCAAGGTCTTTGCATAGCAAGCCCGAATCAAGCATGAGCGAATTATCCGATCTATATCAAGAGCTGATCCTCGACCACAATCGAAGTCCGCGCAACCGCGGTAAGGTTGAAGACGCGGACGGTTCAGCGCAAGGGTACAACCCGCTGTGCGGCGATCAGATTTCCGTATCGCTGAAGATGGATGGCGATCGCATAGAAGCCGTCAAGTTTGAAGGCTCCGGTTGTGCAATCTCGACGGCGTCGGCATCGCTGATGACCGAAGCCCTCAAAGGAAAAACCCGCGTAGAAGCCACCGAACTGTTCGAAAAATTCCATCGATTGCTAACCGAAGATGGAAGCGGCGTGAAGTTAGGCCCAGGAATGGGAAAGCTCGCGGTATTCTCCGGCGTGTGCCAATACCCGGCCAGAGTCAAATGCGCCACGTTGGCATGGCACACCGTAAAAGCAGCCATCGAAAACGAAGAAGGCCAAGTAACAACCGAGTAGAGCAGAATTGAAAATTGGGTGCCCCGCCCTTCAGGGTGGGGGACTGAAAGAAAGCCAAAACCAAAATGACCAACCCATCATCAAACGAAAGCAAGAACCACCCGCTTTTCAAGCCGATCACCAAAGCCATCCGCAAAGTGTTCGACCCGGAAATCCCGGTCAACGTCTACGACCTCGGTCTGATCTATGACTTAACCATCACCGACGACAACAACGTCACCATCCAAATGACGCTAACCGCACCAGCCTGCCCCGTCGCCGACCTCATCGTCCAACAAGTCCACGACGCAGCCAAATCCGTCGAAGGCGTCAGCGACGCAACCGTCGAACTCGTCTGGGACCCGCCATGGTCGCCAGAACGAATGTCAGAAGCCGCCCTACTAACCCTCAACATCGAAGACCCATCCCAATACCGCCCGCCAGCCGGCGAAAAGGTATTCAACATCAACCCGAAACTTCGACGCTGATACACATCCATCTCCGCACAAAATTCGTTTACACTCGGCACTGCGATCCGTAGACTAGGGTCATAGCGTAAGAGGACGCTTCCTGGTTCGCGGGAAGGGCTGCGCCCACCTCATGGTTTTGTTGTTCAAATGATCACGACCAACTTCGGCCCCGCAGGCGAACCCGGGCTCTTGTTCTCGAAGGAGGTCGTCATGTCTCAAACTTCAGGCCATTCCGCGCATTCCGATCGGCCCAACATCGGTCAGAAAAAGAAACTGGCCAAAGAACTCGTCAAAGCCGTCAAGCGCCTTGACGGTGCCCAAGCCGCTCGCTTTACCTGGAACCATCCGAAGTTTCGCGGAAAGGACGGGCACGATGTGGTTCGTGAAGGTGTCACACTCGCAGATGCCCAGCATGTCATCGCGCGGGAAAGTGGTTTTGAGAGTTGGCCGCAAATGACTCAGTACCTCGAAGGGCTACACGCCGATCCTGATGGACCGGTGGCGATCTTTGAGGATGCGGTGCGGGCGATCATTCGGGGAGATGTCGCCGAGCTGCAACGCCTGCTTGGTGCGCACAAGGACTTGGCCACCATGCGTTCACCGCGCCATCACCGTGCGACGCTGCCCCATTATGTGGCGGCGAATGGTGTTGAAAACGAACACCAGATCGTTCCGGCCAATGCGGTTGAAATTGCCAAAACGCTTTTCGATTCCGGCGCAGATGCTGTGGTCGATGCGACGGCAGACACTTACGGCGGTGACGGTGGATCGACGCCGTTGGTCGCGTTGGTCACCAGCGCCCACCCACACGAAGCCGGTGTGCAACCTGATCTCGTTCGCGTGTTCTGCGACGCGGGTGCCAACCCCAACGGAATCGACGACGATGGCTTGCCGATCGCGTCGGCGCTGGGGTTTCGGTATCCAGCCGCTGCGATGGCGATCTATGATTGCGGCGCTCGGATCGACAACCTTCCGGCAGCAGCGGGCATTGGCAATGTGCAGCTCGTTCGCCAGTACCTTGATCCAAACGCCAAGCTGGTTTCAGTCGAATGCTCGTTTCCCAATCCGGGTCAGATCAAATTCTCCAAAAGTACAGCCCCCCACCCGTATGCAACGCTTCAACAGGCGCTGGTCTTTGCGTGCATGGGTGGTCATCGTGATGTGGCTGAGCTACTTATGGCCCAAGGGGTAGACGTCAACGGTGGACCGCGTTGCGGAATTCCCGCGATCCATGAAGCCAGCTATCAAGGCCAGTTGGAAATGGTGCAGCTTCTGCTCGAACACGGAGCCGACCCGACCATCCGCGACGAAAAATGGGAGTCCACCGCCATCGGTTGGGCAGACGGTGGCAAGCAACCGGACGTTATCGAGTTACTGTTTCAGCAAGACCGCGTAGACATTCTCGACGCGGTGGAATTGAAGCGATATGCGATTGTCGCGAAACTATTGAAGGACGAACCGTCGCGCGCCAACGCACCAAACGGTAAAGGCGGTGCGCTACGATTCGCCGCATTTCACGGTGACCTGCGACTCGCTGAACTGCTGATCGATGCCGGTGCAGACGTTTCGCTGAAGAATGAGAATGGCCACTCTGCCCTCGACTATGCGAAAAAAGCCGGCCACATCGCGATGGTTGAACTGTTAAGATCGAAGTCAAAATCTTAACGTGGCAATACGCTCAAAATTTCGCACAATGTCCGCAATCACACATCGATTGGCCAATGGAGATCGGACATGAAATCTGTTTGCGTTTTTTGCGGATCGAGTCCGGGCAGTAGTCCCGACTATGTTGAGGTGGCTCGCGAGTTGGGGCGTGAACTTGCGGCTCGCAACCTGCGATTGATTTACGGTGGCGGCAATGTTGGATTGATGGGGGCAGTCGCCGATGCAACCATGAGCGCAGGTGGTGAAGTCGTCGGCGTCATTCCGCACATGCTGGCTGAGAAGGAATTGGCCCATGTCGGCATCACTGAACTGATCGCGGTCGATTCGATGCACGAACGCAAGATGGAGATGGCCAACCGCGCCGACGCCTTTATCGCCCTGCCCGGCGGATTCGGAACGCTGGACGAACTCTGCGAAATTCTGACATGGACCCAACTGGGCCTGCACGCCAATCCCACGGCACTGGTCAATCACCGCGGATTCTTCGACGGTTTTCTGACGTTTCTCGATCACGCAGCCAACGAAGCGTTCCTCCGACCCGAACACCGATCGCTGGTCCTCACCGGCAAAACGCCGGCAGAAACTCTGGATTTGCTGGTCGCCAACCCACCAAAGCTTGTCGACAAATGGCTGGACCGTGAAACGGCGTAGCATTAATTCGATCACGCGCCAACATCGGACCAAACGGCGAACTCGTTTTCGCTGGGTTCGGTGAAGTGGAAGCGGCGGCCACCTGGGAAACTGAATATTGGCTTGATGATCTTTCCGCCGGCGGCTTCGATCTTCGACTGGGTTTCTTCGAGGGTCTTGCTGTAGAAGACAATCAGGGCGCTGCCGTTTTCTGTTGATGCGGATTTGTCCGATTTGAAGAATCCACCGTCGAGGCCTGCGTCTGTGAATGCGGTGTAGTCGGGACCGTAGTCCGTAAACGACCAGCCAAAGACAGCAGTGAAGAATGCTTTGGTGGCTTCGATGTTTTTGACTGGGTATTCAACGTAATTGATTTTTTGGTGATTGGTCATGGTTGTTGGGGCTTCCCTCTACGCACGTGTTGTGCGAATGTTGAAGGTTCGTGTATTACGGACTAGCAGGTGCGGCAAGCCGCACCCTACGGGATTCGATCCAGTTGACGGCTTCCTGTACTACTTTTTCATCGATCGGGCCGACCTTTGATTCCGCGATCACACCGTAGTCCTGGTAGCTTACTTCGGCTTTTTTTTCCGGACTGAGTTGGTGGCCCACGCCTTCGACGACCTGCCAAGTGTAATCTTGGTGCCCGGCTTGTCGCAAGGTATCGGTGACGGCATAGCTTTCAAGGAGCCACCGCTGGTCTTGCGACCCGACCATCAGCAGCGTTGGCGTTTTGTTCTCAATCAACACATCTACGGGCCAACGCGTGCCCAGCTTGGTTTTGGTATCGCCTGTTGGTTTGCCCCACTTGGTGCGATTTTTTGAAAGTGCTTGAACAGCATGCTCGTGACGGTCATTGGCGTCTTTCGATTTTTTGGCTTGGAATTCCTTGTGTGATTCGGCGGTGATTTGTTTGACGACTTCTAACTCGGTCGGGATGAGCGACGCGCCGGCGAGCATGACGACTCCGGGGGCGTCTTTGTATTCGTCGATGAGGTCGGCCGCCCGCGCTGCACCGAGGCTGTGCCCGAGCAAGAAAATGTGATCGTCGGGGACGACCTTCTCGGCGCGGAATGCGGTCATCGCTTTGCGGGCTTGCTCTACAGTTTGCGCGGGTTTGACGGGTTCGATCATGAATCCGTCGGCAGCGAAAAGTTTGTCGTCGCGATGGATCGCGTGCCAGCGCATGACCACGAAGCCACGCTTGAGCAATGCGTTGGCAATCGTATCGGCATCGCGCGTCGGTTTGCCGTCGAGCGTCATAATGCCCGGTACGCCCCAATCGATCGCCGTTCCCAGTCCCCCACCGAGTAGCATCACCGCCCACGGTTTTCGCACCGATGCATCTGGCAATTCAATTCGCCCGTCGAACGACCAACCGTTTTCGATCTCAAACGAAATCGGAATCATCTCGGCCGCAGCGCTCACACGCGCATCACCGCGAACCGCAGCGGCTGACATCGCCAACACCGAAACCAATAGTCCAAATCTCATACGCGCCTCACTATTTAGCGTGGTGGCATTTGCTCCACATGGTGAGACTACTTCAAATCACGACGAAAATCGCAGTTGTCTCGACGCTAAATCATTGCGCCAGAAGAGGGACCGATACATGCGGGAATCGGTCCGAATACTTCACCGTCGAATATCGATTGAGTCGATACGTTCATCCCGCAAGTTGCGATTGCAATACCATACCCGTTAAGATGCATAACCGATTCCGACATTTGGCCAGTTTGGTCGCGCAGGAATCGATTGGGCTGGTCGTGTGGTGGTTATATTGAATGAACTCGGAGGATGAAGCGATGGTGTCGGCGGGCAAAATCAAGTGCAGTGCAGTGGTCATGTTAATGGTATTGGTGGGTTTGGCAGCGACACCAGCCCATGGTCAGTTCCTTTGCGAGCCGGGCACCTTCAGCGCAACGGGACTGCAACCTTGTACCGATTGCGCCCCCGGATTCTTTCAGCCCGACAACGGTGAAACCAATTGCATGCCCTGCCCTGCCGGAAGATTTAGTCCGACTCCTGGTTCGGAGCAGTGCATCCCTTGCGCACCAGGTTCGTTTGCTGCTTCCCTTGGACAAACATCTTGCAACCTGTGCGCAGAGGGTCGGTTTGCGGCATCTCCGGGTTCTGCCTCGTGCCAGCTCTGCGCCCCGGGAAGTTTTGCGGCGAATACAGGACAGGCCTCATGCGACCTGTGTTCTGCCGGAACCTTTCAGCCCGCGCCCGGCTCGTCCCTTTGCAACGAGTGCGCCGCAGGCTTCTACGCAGGCAACGAAGGCCAATCGAATTGCAACGCCTGCCCACCCGGTAGGTTTCAACCTCTGCCTGGGGCGGAATTATGTGAGGATTGCCCCGCCGGCACGTTTCAAGATGAGTTCGGCCAACTCGAATGCCTTTATTGTCCTGAATGCACGACATCACTTCAGGCAAGTGCGGCTTGTGCGATCGAAGAGTGCATCGATGTGGATACGGATGGATTCGGAGAATTCGGCTGCCCGTCGTGCCCCAACGGAACGGCTGTCGATTGCGATGATTCTGAACCGTTAATCTTTCCGGGCGCGGTTGAAGTCTGTGATGATCTGATCGACAACAACTGCAATGAAACAACGGATTGTGCTGATGCGGCTTGCGCGCCGGAGCTTGAGTGCGGTGGGCCTGACACGGATGGTGACGGCATCGCCGACATTCACGACGCCTGCAACAACACGCTAATGGGACTGGCAGTTGATGCCGATGGTCGCCCGCTTGGTGACATCGACAAAGACTGCGATACCGATTTGATCGATTTCCAATTATTCGCAAGCGGATTCAGTGGCCCGCTGTAATATCGCCGTAAGACTCTGAATATTGATCCCAAAGCAAAGAAAGGGCGCGACCCTCGAGAGAGTCGCGCCCTTTCTGACGTTTGTCATTTTCCGTTCGCTGCGTTCTTCGGCAGACGTTCAAACAGGAACATGCGGTCGGGGGAATTAAAGCCGGGGCCTTTGATGATGCGATCGTGGGCGTAGGTATCGTCGCCCAATACGATGAGTCCTTCCACGTCGTCGAAGACGTAGATCGCGTCGTCGAATAGGTCCATCGCATATAGCGTATCGAACGAATCGATCGACGCGGCGTGGAGCCCACCGGCTTCCTCGACGGTGATGGTCAGGTCCGGCATTGGGCTGCCATCGATCTGCGAGGCGTTGTTGTAGATAAACACTTCGCTGCCACGATCGGTGAGGATCATGCGATCGCGCGAATCCACGCTGATGTTGAAGCGGGTATTCGATCCAAACAATCCGCTGGAGAACTGACGGTCCGGCTGAACGGAGCCGTCGAGCGTTCCGTTGTCGTCAAACATATAGATGACTTCATCGTCGGCGACGTACACTGTTCCATTTGCGAAGTACACCTGATCGGGCGAAAACGTTCCGGAGTTTCGGGTGAACATGCGCGACGGTTCAACTTCGCCGTCAAACGTTTCCAGCGAAACGTCCTCGAACACATAGACGTTCTCATCCTGTTTGTTGATGACGTAGAGAACATCGTTCAACTGGTCGATCGCCACACTGGTCGGGTTATCGATCATCGACGCCTCACCCGTCACGTTGCGATCCGGCTGACGCGTGCCCGTTGCGGTCAAGAATGAATCGTACACCGCGATCGTGTCGTTGGACTCACTGGCGATGAACAGCACACCGTTGGAACTAACGACTGCGTCCTGGCCACGAAGCACTCCGGAGGCGTTGCCATATTCGAGGGCGGTGCTGGTGAGCACGTTCTCACCGTTGACGCCAACGACATCATCGAATGACGAATGATTGGTGTTCTGGCCGGTGAGGATCAGCGCGACGATCGGATCGTCATTGTCGCTGCCACCATTATCTCCACCTCCGCCATTTCCACCGCCGTCACCATTACCGCCACCACCGTCACCACCTCCATTGCCTCCACCGTCACCGCCACCATTGCCCCCACCGTCGACGGGAGGGGTCGCGGTGCAACCGGCAGCCAACAAGACAGAGACAGCCAACAGTAAACTCAACACGCTCTTGATCGATGCAACTGACTTCATTACGAATTCCTCTTTTCTTCGTTTAATGCTCTGAAACAATTGGCCCATTTGCCAGGGTCGGCAATATCAATCGGAGATCGCGAATCAATATCAAACCCACGAAGATCGGGCGGGATACTACCAAGACACTGATCCTATTCAAGGATCGCGATCTCGCCTGGCTTCGATTGTTGAATTCCCTTTTTGCCGACACAGTTCAAAATTTCAACCCCATCTGCGATCCAACCCGTTTGGTCTTACATGACGTTTCAATCCTCAAAATCAACCGATTCACATACCCCAACTCCTCCTCAATAACCCGTCGCTTCCGACTTTTGACACCGAACTTGAAAATCCCACAATTATTCTCCTTTCCTTGCTGGCCAGCGTGCGTTATCGCGTAGTCATTCTTGTGTCATGTGTGTATCAACAGGAATTCCTGGGGTTAAGCGACGTGCCTTCTGCAAATTCACATACTAGCGATTCGGTGGTTCCAGATGCTGTGGCTTTGGTGGATGGGCTCATCGGCAAGGCCCTTGCGGCGTCGGCCAGCGATCTTCACCTTGAACCTGCGGCCAATGGGCTGTCGGTGCGCCTGCGACTTGACGGAGTGCTGAGCACGATCGACCTGATTCCTGCGGATTTCGCCGACAACGTCATCGCCCGACTCAAAGTCATGGGCGAACTTTTGACTTACCGAACGGACATCCCGCAGGAGGGATCATTCGTATTCGACGCGACCGATGGTTCCCGCCATGACCTGAGGTTGGCCGTGTTTCCGACCATCCACGGCGAGCGGGCGGTCCTGCGCATCTTTTGCGAAGACGGACAGCCACGCTCTGTCGATCAACTGGGACTCTCAGAATCCGTGGTTCGATCGTTGAAAGATGCATCGGGACAAACCAGCGGTTTGATCCTCGTCACCGGACCTGCCGGCGCGGGCAAGAGTACAACGCTCTATACCATCGCCCGCCACATTCTGGAAACCACACCGGGGCGAAGCGTCGTCAGCTTGGAAGACCCTGTCGAGCAGCGCATCGACGGACTGACACAGATTCAGGTGCAACCGTTTGGCGAATTGAATTATGCGCGGGCGATGCGTTCATTGCTTCGCCAGGATGTCGAGGTTTTGTTTGTGGGCGAGATTCGCGATGCGGAATCGGCGCACATTGTCGTCGAAGCTGCCCTCACCGGACACCTCGTCTTGAGCACGCTTCACAGTGGCAACCCGGCTGAAACCATCGCGCGGTTGATCGAAATGGGCATCGCCCCCTACCAGCTAACCAGTACGTTGCGGCTGATTCACTCTCAGCGACTCCTTAGAAAAACATGCCGCGATTGTAATGGCAAGGGATGCGAGCGATGCATTACAACCGGATATCGTAATCGTACGGCGTGTGCCCAAGCCGTCGAAATGAACGACACGCTGCGTCAACAGATTATTGAACACGCTCCAACAAGCCGGCTGCGTACGTTGATCGATAAGAACAACCCGAATTTGCACGAATGTGCAGGTTCATTGGTCGAATCAGGCAAAACCACTCTTGACGAAGTGCGACGGGTCTTGGGCGTAGCAAGCACCAAGACCACCAACAAGTAATAACTCGATGCGACAATCGAGAGGACCAACAACATGATTGGATTCAACCATGCCCTGGTTTGAATATGAATGCATGACCAGTGCGGGAACGGCTGTCTCGGGAAAGCTGGAAGCGCGCGACCACGCCCAGGCGATGGAAACGCTTACCCAGATGAATCTCGACGTGCGCGAGGTTCGACCTGCCGACAAGCCTCCACCGCCGGCCATCCGCGTTTCCAACGATGATCTGATTTTCTTCAACGAGCAGCTCGCCTCGATGGCTGATGCCGGAATCGCCCTCGACCAAGGTCTCTCGCAGATGGCCCGTGACATCGAATCACCATCGCTCAAGCGTTGGGTCGAATCGCTGGTGGCTGACTTGCGGGCAGGTGCTACGGTCGAAGAAGCGCTTTCGCGACATGAATCGCAACTACCGGTGCTATACAGTCAAGTGATCAAAGCCGGCGTGGCCAGCGGTGATCTGGGCTCGACGCTGTTTCAACTCAATCAGCATCTGCGCCTGACCAAGAACACCAAAAGGATACTGTGGGAATCCATCAGTTACCCGCTGATGGTTCTGGCTGTCGGCCTGCTGATCACTTCAGTTTTCTTTCTAATGGTCGTCCCGCCTCTCAAGGAACTTTTTGCCGACTTCGACACGGCCCTGCCTGTCCTGACACAAATGCTATTAACGATCGGTGACTACTATCCAACGATTCTCGCCGTTATCGGCGGGCTGGTACTGATTGCGATTTTGGGATGGCAGTTCCTTCGTTTCACGCCAGCGGGCCGCGACTTTCGATCTGGCATCATACTGTCACTGCCGGTGCTCCGACGGGTGTACTCAGCATCGCTGCTGGCCCGCTTCATGCGCTCGGTAGCGTCGGCTGTCACCGCGAATGTTCCGCTTCCAGAATCGTTGCGACTCGGCGCCGCAGCCACCGGATGCCGTCGTTTCATGCGCGATGCGACACTGCTCGCCAACGTTGCCGAACAAGGCCGCTCAATCTATGAAGCCAGTCAATCGACGCGGATGATACCACCGCTTTTTGGTTACTGCGTGCAGTCGGCTAAGGCGCGTGACGCCCTGCCCCAGAGCCTGAACTCGCTGGCGGCGGCTTATGAAGATCGGGCGCTGCACAGCCAATCGATGATACGGGTGCTCGCGTTTCCAATCATGATTATCTTTGTTGGTCTGGTGATAGGCCTTGGCGCATTCGCGTCGATCCTGCCACTGATTAGTCTGATTCAATCAATGTCCGGTTGGTAATCGGTCGGGTTCGCTGTTGATGAGTGATACGATGGAAATCGTCAGGTTATTCACGATTGCGTTGTTGATTGCGGTCACCGCGGTGGGGATACCGTACTTTGCATTCGTGCTGGTCACTGCACCGATGCGGCGACAATCAACGATTCAGTTGGTCGTCGCCCAACTCGCTGCAACCGTTCGACAGCACATTCCGCTCGCGACGGGTTTGGCTATCGCGGCGACCTCAGAACCCCCGCGCGTTCGGCGACGCCTTCGAGGCATGAGTCGGCTGATCGGAAAGGGGCGTAAGCTTTCTGATGCGATGCGATCCGCGTTTCCCGAGTGTCCGGGCCTGCTGATCAGTCTCGTCGATGCGGGCGAGCGATCCGGGCAACTACCCGCAGCGGTCCAGCAAGTCGAACAATACGTCCGCGACAATTCACGATTCTCTGGAACACGGGTCGAAACGCCGTTGCCATACGCGATTGTTATTCTGACTTCCGCTCTTTTCGTGACGTTTGTGGTAATGGTTGTGGTCGTTCCTAAGATTAAAGAGATATTCAGAGACTTCAATGTCGGAGCAATGCATGGCGCTTACAACTTAATCATCGTTTCCAAAATCATGGCAATCATGCTCACGGTCCTCGTGTTTATGCTACCGATTTCCCTCTGGATTCGCATCAAACCACGCAAGACGCCGATTCCCTCAACGCTGAGTCGCGCAGCCGACTGGGTTCGGTGGCACACACCGGGACTATCCAAGTTGGAGTTCGGCCAAGGCATGTCTACCGCGTTTAGCACCATGGAATTCTGTGTACATAGTGGAATGAATTTGCACGAAGCCGTCGCAATTGCGTCTCGCCTCGACATCAACTGGAACCTGAGGCAAAAACTGCTCCGATTGTCATCCGAACTCTCGCACGGCACCGATGTTCGCGACGCTGCAAAAACGGCCGATGTCGGAGGCATTGCCGCGATCGTGTTGGCCAGCGGGGCACGGCAACGCAATATGACAGCCGCCCTTCGTTTCGCGGCGGACTATTACGGCAGCATGATTTCGCGCTGGTGGGCATTTCTGCGCAACATCTCCTGGCCCATCTGCACGCTTCTGCTCGCTTGCATGATCGGGTCGCTGGTGTTCTCGCTGTTTCAACCCCTCGTATTACTGATTGACGCCACGTTGTTGTCAACGGGATTGTAGACATGAATTCAAAACAGAAACTCCGACGCCGTGGTACGTTCCTGGTGGAAGCAGCTGCATCGGTCGCCGTACTCAGCATCGTTGTCGGGCTGGCACTAACTGCGACGCTGCAATTCGCGAAGGTGCAAGATCATTACCACAAGCGGATGGCCGCCTCCTGGGCAGCGGAAGCGCAGATGGAACGATACATTGCAGGTGCTCCGATTGACTCGCTACCACCCGAAGGAACCGTCGCCGAAAACATTTCTCTGGAAACCAAAATCGCACCGGGCACAGGTCAATGGGAGCAATTCACTCTCGTGACTGTGACCGCCCAAATCGAAAACCGAAGGGGAAAACCCGTCATCGAGTCGGTCCGATGTTTTCTGCCGCAGGAGGCAAATCCATGATTCATCGCAACCGACGCCCGAAAGCGCTGGGGCTGATCACGATGATTGCCATCGTACCGATCATGCTCGTGATCACGACCATCTCGGCGATGCTGATTAGCCGGGTACTCCGCGTGCAGCGCGAGGCGACCTACCGCGTCGTCAACACCGAAACCGCAACCCGCCTCGTCGATCATCTGCGTTCAGATGCGGCAAACGCGACAAGCGTGACGCTGGATGAATCAGGTAGCAAGCTGATACTGGTCGGTCAAGACAATGAAGATCCCATCGACTACACGATCTCCGGCGATACCATATCGCGCGTCGCACCAGTCAGTCTGGCATCGTCGATTTCGAATTGGAAGTTCAAGCACGCCACCATCGATTTGTCGCTGGAGAAGCTGCCAACAACCGCCGGGCTGATTTGGGTTACCGTCGAATACCAGGTCGAATTGCGTAAGCGGGTGATCGATGTGGCGAAAATGTCGACGGCCATTCATGTGGGTGACGGGGAGGTTGAACGATGAGACACAGATCGCACCGACGCGCACTATCGATGGTGATCGTTTTGGCAGTGATGGCGCTGGTCGCAGGCGTCATAGCAGGATTGACCTACCAGTCTGCGGCCCTGCACCAACAGTTACGCAACCAACGCATGCAGACGATGGCCCGCTTCAGCACCTACAGCGCCGACGCCCTGCTTCACGGCATGGATTCTGCGGCAACGAGATTGATCGACGAACCACTTGAATTGGATTTGGAATCTCTGCAATCGGCGGGCATGACCGGCAAAGGAACGCTTCAATGCACAGCAACGGACGAAGAACCATCGTGCGAAATTGACATTCTTGTGCGGCTTTCAAGACAAAGCCATCGACGACGCACGCCATTTACACCCAAATGAAATCAAGATCGATAATCGGACGGGCGCAAACGCAAACCAACCAACGCCGATGATCTCACTCCGCCAGCTTCTTGATTCGGACAACCAAGTCGTCGTCCCACGACTCCAAGTATTGCTCCATCGAAGTCAGGATTTCCGCAGCGTACTCAGGCCCATCGGATAGCTGTTCCAGAATTGATACGGTTCGCCCGATTTCTTCCTGGCTTCGGCGCCATCGCCAAGCGGCACGAGGGGCCTTTCCGATGCCGATGTACTGACGGAATCGCCCGCTGTATGTTTCATCAACCCAACTGGCGACCTCGGTCTTATCCATGGCCAACATGACGTCGTGCAGGTCTGGATCGTATTCGCGAAAGTCCGGGCGCGGTGGCGGCTCCCATAGGGGCGGATAATCGTCGAGTTGATGCTTTGACATCAGCCTCAATCCATCACCGATTCTATCGGACGTCAGAAGCGCCTCAGTTTGGTATCGCAGGTGCTGCCCAGGCTGCGTTAGCGGCAGGACGGCCAACCAGACCAAAACACTCGCAACGGAGGTTCGCCAGATACTAGCCGACGCATTCGTGCGGGGTGAAAGCTCGACGCACTTCCAAGCGGGCAACTTGCAAATGAGGACAACTAACGTACCAATTAGCCAGATCGGCATCGTTAATATTCCAAGGTACATCACGACAACCGCAGTTTCGTTAATTACTGCCGCCCGATCAGACAAATGAATTCCGCCCATGAAATTCAACACGGGAAATGGCATGAATTCCAGAGCGATCTGCATCGTCATATCGGCAAACAGCATGACCGCAAATGTCGACGCGGCGATGCTGCCACCAAAAAACACCACAACGATGCGGATCATCAGCACGACCCGCCAGAATGAAACGATTTTCAAGAACCACATGTTCGCAATCACCGAGTCGAGTGGATCAAGAAATCGCTCGACCGGTATGGCATAGACCCATGCAAGCGGTGCCGTCATCCAGAATAACGCAAGAAAGCTGCAGTATGTTTGGAAGAAACCGATGCCCATTGCACCGCGTCTCTTGGCGATGACGAACAGTAATGTGAACAGGATAAACGAGGCGGCTAGCGACGCACCCGCAGAAATGAGAACGTGCCACGGTTCGGCGACGAGATACTCCGCGTCGTACTCGCGGGCGAAGCCTGCCGACAAGGTCAGAAGAAAACCAATCAGCAACCCGCTTTTGCACCGGGCGATATCGCATATTGCCTGGCGACTGCCGAATAGAAAACGAAAGATCGTTGAGATTTTCAAACTGTGCGCTTCGATTTCCATATTTCTCTTTTTCGGCGCGATCGACGGGCGACCAACGCGTCACTGAACACAGTGGTGATCAATTCCCGAAACGCGGTTTCCAGTTCGCAAGCGCTCATCCGATCCGGCTGATAGGTCACGTCGAACAAGGTGTAGTGCGTCCAGTCACGATCCGCAAGCAAGCGTCCCTGCTTCTTTAGCCGTGCGTACAACGCCGTTCCCGGAAACGGTGTCAGCAGCGTCAACTGAATGTCTGCAAGGTCGGCATCGATAATAAACTTTGCGAGTGCGTCAATCGACTCGCGCGTTTCCCCATCACTACCTACGATAAAGCAGCCGATGACCGCAATACCATGGGCTTGTATCTTCGCGATTGCCTCCATCATCTGTTCAATACGCGACGCCTTCGCCCCCATTCCGCCATGAACGTGAACAAGCGATTCGATGCCGACCAGCACTTGAACGCATCCCGACAGCGCCAACCGCTTGAGCAGTTCCTGATTCAGACCGATCCGCCAATCTGCTTCTGTGAAGTATTTGATCTTGCTACCTGCAAGCGCATCGAGCAACTCCGAATGATCACCGCCACCCGCGAACGTATTGTCGTCGGCTAACTCGACCAATCGAGAACCGTTGACCTGGCGGATGGCCCGCAACTCGCGAGCGATTAGTTCGACGGGTTTTCGACGAAACGGACCCAGCAATCGACTTGCCCCGCAAAAATCGCAGGCAAAAGGACAACCCCTTTGCGTTTGAACGGTCATTCTGGGGCGAGCGCCCGCAGGCAACAAGTCGAACCGGGGCAAAGGCGAGCGCGCGAGTTCAAACGGTGCGTCCGCCCGATACACGGGCTGGAGAGTGCCGGCGGCTGCGTCGCTCAGGATTTGCAGCCACACAGACTCGCCTTCGCCGATCACGACAGCATCGCAATGTTGCCGCACCTCGTCGGAGCATGTGGTCGCGTGAAGTCCGCCGATGACCACGGGGATTCCGGCTTGTCGTACCTCGTCGGCGACATCGTAGGCTTCATGTATAGAAGCCGTCAGCGCAGAGAAAGCAGCAACAGTTGGTTTGGTCGCGATGATCGAATCTACAAGCAATGACTTGCTTGTTGCGGATTCGTGATAGCTCTGGGTCCAATCGTCGGGTGTCAGTCCTGCAAGGGTCAACAATCCTAGGGCGGGTAGGTGTGCAATTTCGGTTGCGCGTGTGCTCAATCCGGGTAGCGACATACCGAGTTCGCGCATCGATTGTTCACGAACGCGCAACCCAGTAAACGGAACCAGTGCGATGTGGGGCATGTGCTTACCTCGGTGTAAATCTCGCAGCGCAGATGCACTGCAGCTTATTTGAAGCGGTTGCGAACATCAATGAAAACGCCTCGCTTGCCGTGGTCGGCGGCGACGTGTAGGCTTTTGGCGTTTCGATCGAGTCGTTTAAAGAATAAAACGACTCCAAACTTCAACAAACTGTCTGTCTTGGAGACTTCCGATGATCCGTTCAATCAAGCTTCGTATATTACTGCTGGCCGTTTGTTTCAGCACGCTGCAACTGGGTTGCAGCAAACGAAGAGACGTCGTCGTTTACGAGCAGGTCGATCGTGGCCATATCTGTTCGCATAGCTGCCTCGATCATCACTATGTGGACGACCGTGTTGTCTACGTCTCCGGACATCGTCATTCGAACAACTGTGGCCACTATTGGGACGGTGGTCGTTGGCGCATGAATCGCGCAGCCCGTTTGAATCCAAGACAGTATCGCCGCGAACCCATCCACCTCAAAGATCGACACGGGCATTACAACCGCCCGAAACCTAAATATCGCGACCGCGACGATCATCAAAACAGGCGTCGTGACGGCGACGATCGACGTATCAACAATTCGCGCCGAGACCGCGACGATCGTCAGAGAAACATCCGTGACAACCGAAAAGACCGACGTGATCGCCGCGACGAGCGAAAGGTGCTTCGGAGTCGTCAACAAACGCATACTAAATCAGAGGACACGATGGGACAGAAACGCTCATCGGATCGCGACTAGTCGGCTCAGCCGGCCTATGAACAGGTTCAATTCCGCGTGTTCTGACATCAATAAATTCGCCCACGGGGGCCCGTCGGCCAATTCGCTGACGGGTCACCTTTAGGGAGGACCGTGCCCACCATCGTTGCGAATGGGTCGCCCTGTCTCGATGACGCAGATAAGCATCCGTCAAATCTTGTCCCGCCCGGTTGCGATCACCCCGCCAATTCTCAAAAATACAACGTTTACATGATTCGCTGTGCCGCCTGAGAATGGCAAACACAATATCGCAAACTCATTAACTTTGGAGAATAGCCATTAGGAACCATCCCAACTACGCGATCGTCGCCGCCGTTTGCGCGGGCATTGTTGTCGCAGCCGCTCGGGCTGGCGATGTTTCCGACAATCGCCTGCAGCTTCTCGATGTATTCGAACTTGAACTCGCTGCCGACCCGCGCATCGCGCCCGACGGCGAATCGATCGTCTATGTGCGCACGTCCATGGACATCATGAAAGACGCGAAGCGATCGACCCTTTGGACAATCGATTTTGACGGCAGCAATCATCGGCCGCTCACTGCGAGTCAGCACGATCAAAACTCACCGCGCTTTTCGCCCGATGGCAAGCGGCTTCTTTTTGTCTCCAGCGAAAACGGATCGTCGCAAATCTATGTGCGCTGGCTCGACACGGGCCAAGAGGCACGGCTCACGCAACTGCCGCGCGGTCCGCGAGGACTGACCTGGTCGCCCGACGGGAAGCAAATTGCATTCTCCATGCTGGTACCGGACTCCGACGAGCCGTTCGTCAAGATGCCCAAAAAACCCAAGGACGCAGAGTGGGCGGAACCGGCGAAGGTTATTCGCAAGCTGCAATACCGAGCCGACGGACGCGGCTACCTTGAGGATGGATTCTCGCAACTGTTTGTTCTCTCTGCCGATGGCGGTACACCGCGGCAAGTCACCTCGGGTGAATTCAATCACAACGGTTCGCCCGAATGGACGCCGGACGGCCGCTCGTTGATTTTCTCAGCCAACCGTCACGACGAATGGGAGTTCGACACGCTTAACTCCGAAGTCTACGAAGTCATCCTCGAAACAGGCGAAATCAAACCGCTGACTGATCGCCAAGGTCCGGACGGTTCGCCGACAATCTCGCCCGACGGAAACCGGATTGCCTATATCGGTTTTGACGACAAGCGCCAGGGTTACGAAACACAAAAGATCTATATGATGAATCGCGACGGCAGCGGGTCGAAATTGGTCAGCGGTTCGCTTGACCGCGACGCGTCTGATTTGGTTTGGAATGCCAACGGGGATGGCGTGTATTTTCAATACTCCGACCAAGGCGACACCAAAATCGCTTACGCCAAACTCGATGGAACGATCGAAACGCTGACGGAAAATGTCGGCGGACTGTCACTGGGTCGCCCCTATTCCGGCGGTTCGTTCACCGTTTCAAACAACGGGCGGATCGCGTTCACCCACACGTCTCCAACACACCCGGCTGATGTCGCCGTTTTTGAAAAAGGCCAAAAGGCCCGGCGAATCACGACACTCAACGACGACCTCTTCAGTTTCCGCATGCTGGGTGCGGTGGAAGAAATCTGGTATCCGTCAAGCTTCGATGGACGCAAGATACAAGGTTGGATCGTCAAGCCACCCGACTTCGACCCAAGCAAGAAGTACCCGCTCATTCTCGAAATCCACGGCGGGCCCTTTGCGAATTATGGCAACCGCTTCACAGCCGAAATTCAGCTTTACGCAGCGGCTGGCTACGTCGTGCTATACGCCAACCCCCGTGGCAGCACCAGTTACGGTCAGGAATTCGGAAACCTGATTCATCACAATTACCCGAGCGAAGACTATGACGATTTGATGTCGGGCGTCTATACAGTCATCAAAAAGGGTTACGTCGATCCGGATAAACTATTCGTCACTGGAGGCAGCGGTGGTGGCGTGCTGACCAGTTGGATCATCGGCAAGACCGATCGCTTCGCAGCCGCCGTCGTGGCTAAACCGGTCATCAACTGGTTGAGCTTTGCGCTGACCGCCGACTTTTACACATTCTTCCATCAGTACTGGTTTGACGACTATCCGTGGAACGCGCCCGAAGAATACATGCGCCGCTCGCCGCTGTCGCTGGTTGGGAATGTCAAAACGCCGACGATGCTGCTGACCGGTGAGGAAGATTACCGTACACCGATCAGCGAATCGGAACAGTACTATCAGGCTTTGAAACTCTGCAAGGTGGAAGCGGTGATGGTTCGCGTACCCGGAGCTTCGCACAGTATCGCCTCGCGGCCCAGCCGCTTAATTGCCAAGGTCGCACACATTTTGAAATGGTTTGACGATCACGGCGGAAAAGACAAAACCGACAAGGACGCTGCCGGATCATGAAAGTCGCCATCGCTCAGATCGCCCCAGTATTTATGAATCGTGATGCCACCGTCGCCCGCGTCGTCGAATCCATCGAACATGCCGGCAAGCAAGACTGCGCCCTCGTCGCATTCGGCGAATCGCTGATACCCGCGTATCCGTTTTGGCTGGGTCGCACTGGTGGCGCGAAGTTTAATGACGATCGCCAAAAGGCATGGCACGCGCGATACCTTTTCGAATCCGTCGCAGTCGAAGCAGGACATTTGAAACCAATCACCGATGCAGCCAAGCGCTCGAAAGTCGCCGTCATTGTCGGCATCGCAGAACGGCCGCTGGATCGCGGTGGCCATACGATTTACTGCTCGCGCGTCTTTATCAGCAGCATGGGCGAAATTCTTTCGATCCACCGAAAACTCATGCCCACATACGAAGAGCGATTATCATGGGGCATGGGCGACGGTGCGGGTTTGGTCACGCATCGCGTCGGACCGTTTACCGTTGGAGCGCTCAACTGCTGGGAAAATTGGATGCCTCTCGCGCGAACTGCGTTATATGCCCAGGGTGAAAACCTGCACGTCGCATTGTGGCCGGGGTCCGTTCGGCTGACTTCGGACATCACGCGATTCATCGCCCTTGAATCACGGTCGTACGTCATCTCGGCGTCGGCGATGCTTTCTGAAAAGGATCTGCCCGGCGACTTGCCTGATCGCGACGAACTCGCGACGCCCGATGAGATTCTGTTTGACGGTGGCTCGTGCGTCGCATCACCGGATGGATCGTGGTTGGTCGAGCCTGTCGTTGGTCGCGAAGAATTGATCGTATGCGATCTGGATATGGATGCGGTTTTCAAAGAACGTCAGAACTTCGATGCGGTTGGCCACTACAGTCGCCCGGACGTTCTGCAACTCAAGATCAATCGTGCGCGTGACGCGACCCTCGCCGAATAGTCAGGCAAAGCATCCGAATTCAAAGCTTCAGACGCTCAATCTACTAGACGCCCGTGTAGATAATCATCGTTATCGCAAAGTAAGGATGCAGGTTGTTGTGCGGATTGCCGCTTCCGGCGGTGCCCGAAAGATTTGGCGTCGGACCAGATGTTTGAACGGTACCGATCGCGCCTGCCAAAGGAGTTGGGCCAGCCAATCCGATTCCCGCCACTGTGTCTACGTCGTGTGTGTGCGTGATGTCATGGTCATGAACCGGCATCTCAGCCGTCGTTAATGTGTGTTGTGCCGCCCCGCCACTCTGCGTCAATGCGCCCGACACATTCGATTTGGGAACGCCAACATCGTCCTGACGCGCACCCATCGGTGAGCGATCGCGAAAATCGGGTAGGTCGAAAGTTGTTGTACCATCACCTATCCCATAGATTGTCCCGACTGCTGTAAAGAGATCGACATAGGTCACGCGCGAAATCGCAGCTCCGTCACATGCCAGCCACTTTGCTGGGATTGTCGCGATCGGTCCTGCCCACATGCGCACTTCACCAACCAGTGGACCTTGAATTAAGGACGAAACGGCCGTGACGGCTTCCGCGTTTGTATAACGCGTGTGATGCGCAGCCGCGGTTCCCGCATGAGTGGCGAGCGCCGGTGCTGCTGCGGCGGCGGCTTCTGCGTCGGTGTACTTGGCGTGATGAGCGGCTGCAGTACCCGTATGTGTCGCAAGTGCCACTCCTGCGGCAGTCACTGCCTCGGCATCGGTGTATTTGGCATGATGGGCATTAGCAACCGCCGCGTGGGCTGTGATAGCCGGTCCGGCTGCCGTTGCCGCTTCTGCATCAGTATACCGGGCGTGATGTGCAGATGCGTTTCCAGTATGCGTAGTCAGCGCGCCTCCTGAAGCAGCAATTGCCTCGGCATCGGTATAGCGAACGTGATGTGCCGACGCATTTCCAGTGTGCGTGGTCAGCGCGGCACCCGATGCGGCCACTGCCTCTGCGTCGGAATAGCGGACGTGATGTGCGGACGCATCAGCGGTATGTGTTGCAACGGTGGTATTGACCTGCCCAATCGTGACGCCGCCCGCTCCAGATGCACCGCTGTCGCCTTTAGGACCAACCTCACCCGCCAGCCCCACCGGTCCTTGGGGTCCCTGGGGTCCCTGTGATCCAGCGGTGCCTGCGGGCCCTGCTTGCCCATCGACTCCGTTTTCGCCATCCAAGCCGTCTTCGCCCGGAGGACCAGGCAACGGGAACACCAGAAAATACACATCGGCATTGCCCGTTTCGAGGATGGCCTGTCGCGTCTTTTCCGTAACGAGCTGCACTTCTCCAACGCCACCATCTTCAACCAACAGTAGTTGACGTCCATAGCCAACATCCAGCGAATCTAGAATTCGATCATCCAAATCCGAAAGACTGTCTTCAACAAACTGGTCGTCATCGATCGAATCGTTCGGAAGCGCTGGCTGTTCGGGCACAACGGTCATGCAACCGATTGCAAACACCGCACCGACCAAGATCGTCCGACGAACAAATGTTGCAAAACGCCTATGTTGGCACATTGAAAATTAGCTCTTTGCCGATGTTGAAGGTGGTATCGTCCGGTAAAATTCGTCGGAAGATTGTGCGTTTGAGTTGATTCAAGTTGCGACACAAGACACGGTTCAGAATGAACAATGTTTGCCTTTGCAAAACTACACAATTTACCCACCGATTTTTGACTGTCTTAGCCGCATTTGGGACAAACAACGCGAGCCTACCGCATCAGGAATCATAGAAATTTGTATACCTAGAATACACGACGCATTTGACGCTAATACACGGCTACAACGATTCTTCCGATGACACTTGATACTCCATGACCTCTACAAATATGTCGCACTGACGAGGACGGTATGCCCGAACGCAATCCAAATCAAAACGCATCGGACACTTCGCCTTTAGACGTTGCTCCTAGAGACACTGCCTCAATAGACACTGCTCCAATTGACACTGCGTCTAAAGAATTCTCGCCTGCAACCGACAGCCCTCATCTGCAGTCAGACTTGCCGGATCCTCGAAGCCAAATCGAAGCATACCTCAAGGACGCCCATGACTATGCCCAGATGCTGATCAACGCATCGTTGGACATGATCATTTCCGTGGACATTACACTCAGAATCGTTGAATTTAATCCAGCCGCAGAACGATCATTTGGCTATATCCGCGAAGAAATGATTGGCAAACCGGTGGACATTTTGTACGCCAAGCCCGATGACGCCTGGCCCATTCGAATCGATACATTTCGACATGCCGCAAATACGGAAGTTAGCAATCGCCGCAAGAATGGCGAAGTCTTTGTCTCAAGCTTGCGCTCTGTGCGACTCTGCAACCAAGACGGGGAAACGATCGGGGTGATGGGTATCTCCCGCGAAATCACCGTGGAAAAAATGATTGAGCAGGAGTTGCACGAAAAATCGATGGCGTTGGCGGCACTAAACGATGAGCTGGAAGATGCCAATAAGAAATTGCACTACCTTGCTACGACGGACGAACTCACAGCACTACCCAATCGTCGAGCGATGATGGATCATTTGAATCGGTGCTGGGCACAAGCGAGTCGTGAAGATACAGCCGTAACCTGTGCGATATTCGATATTGATAAGTTCAAATCTATCAACGACACGCACGGCCACGACATCGGTGACAAAGTTCTCCGCCAAGTTGCTGACGTCCTGAAGAGAGTCACCCGCACGAACGAATTGATCGGGCGCATTGGCGGGGAAGAGTTTCTACTGGTTCTGACGGGAGCCACATCAGAGGACGCCGAGAATGCAACTGAACGCATCCGCAAATCGATTGCGGGCACGATCGTCACCGCACCAAATTTCGACATCCGCGTCACCATGTCTGCAGGACTCGCCATCGTCAATCGTCGAATAGACTCCGTTGACGAACTCATCAAACTTGCCGACACCGCACTCTACGCCGCAAAAAAGAATGGCCGCGATCGACTCGAATGCGCCTATTCCGATCCGTCGATTGCATGACGCTATGGATTCCATTGCATGACGCTCGGGATTCACGCCTTCGTTGCGTGGTCTTCAGCAGGCTCGTCGACCAATGCCACGAGCGTTTCTCCGGCATCTGCCGCCACCTTGCGGTCGGCAGTAAACAAACGGATACGCTTTGACTCGGTGATCGCAAGCAGCGGCACCAACGAATCGCCGTATCGTTTTAGGAATTCATCCACGCCAAACTCATCGGTCAGCGGCGTTGCCTTGATAACGAATCCGCTGCGAATGCAACGATTCAAGCGTTCGAAATCTACATCGTCTGCGAATAATAGGCGGCCATGCCGGCGATGTTCAATGGAATGCGCCTTGGCGTACTCTTTCCTTGGCGCGAGTTGATAGCTGTTTTCCTTTCCAAAGACTTCCGCGAAATGTTGCACGGTTAAGATATTGATCGAATCGTTGGGCGTGAGTGCAAGCAGCTTACCAATTCCGCCAATATCAAGTTCATCTTCGGTACGTTCAGAAAGAGCGCTGCCATAAAACGCTTGCAACCCTTCCATTCGTGCGGCTGCGATGTTGTCGTGATTACTGTCTACCAGTTGCACGCGGTAGGATCGCTCCTTGAGCAGCGCGGCAAGCTTGCGCGCGAAAGGGTGAGCGCCGACAATCAACAAACCTTGTGGGTCGGCATCGGCTACACCGAGACGGCGGGCGACAAGCGGCGCGGTGAGTCCGTATACGGCTACTGTTCCGACTATCGCCGCGAATGTTGCTGGGACAAGAATGTCAGCCCCCCTAATACCGTTTTCCTCTAGACGCAGTGCAAAAAACGACGACACCGCAGCCGCCACAATGCCGCGGGGTGCCATCCATGCCAACAGCGCGATTTCGTTTCGCCGAAGTTTTGATCCGATCGTTGAACCAAGAATCGAGAGGGGCCGCCCCACGACGATCAGAGTCGCGACGAATAGGATACCTCCGCCACCAAGTGACATCAGATCTGCCGGCGCGAGTCGGGCTGCGAGCACGATGAACAAGACCGCGATCAATAGAATTTGCAAGTTGGCTTTGAACGCGACAATGTGACGTACGTCCACCTTCCGCTGGTTGGACATCACGAAACCCATGACGGTGACCGCGAGCAGGCCCGACTCATGCTGAAGCTGATTGGAAATCGCGAATGTCCCCAAGACCAACATCAGGGACGTGGCGTTCTGCAAATAGTCCGGAACCCAGAATCGACTCATCACCAACGTCAGCACGACAGCCGACACAAAGCCCAATCCGCCACCATACACAATCGTCTTGATCAAGCCTTCCACGACGAGCGACGCCGCCCCATGGGTCGCCGACGCAACGATAACCTCGTAAATCAAAACAGCGGCAACCGCACCGATGGGATCGATGACGATGCCCTCCCACTTAAGCAGCGGTCCAATCTTACCTGCCGGACGCATCTGCCGAAGCAGCGGCGCGATCACGGTTGGCCCGGTGACAATGAGCACCGCCCCCAGAAGCGCCGCCAGCGGCCAACTCAAACCCAGCATCCAGCGAGCGGCAAACAAACTGATGATCCAGGAGATCGCCCCACCGATCAAAATCAATCGCCAGAGATCACCGCCGACGTTCTTAAGCTCCGAGAGTCGAAGCGTAAGCCCCCCCTCATAAAGAATCAGCGCAACGGCCATCGACACCCCCGGCAATAGCAACTCGCCAAAAAGCGCATCAGGATCGACCCACCCAAGCCAGGGCCCAACCCCGAACCCAACCGCCAAAAGCAGCAAGATAGAAGGCAACCCCAACCGCCAAGCCACCCACTGCGCAAGCACGCCAGCCACAAGAATCAAGGTCAAACCAACAAGAACGGAAGGATGCAAGGCATAAGCTCCGACGACATAGACCGCTGTGAACACTGCAATGCACAAAGACTAGGGGTTTGATCACCGTCCGTCGAGCGAAATGAATTGCACGATCTCGAAACCTGCATCACAATAGGCTATGGATACTAAAGCGGATATCGTGCAGTGCAGCGCGGGATTCTGCTCCCCGGATTGTTGATTCTGCAATGCTGATACTCGTGAGTGTGTTCGCCGTCGGGATTGTTGTTTTCCACCTGCTTGAGCAGGTGGCGCCGATCCGTACGGAATACAAATCTGGGGTTACGCGGCGGGGGTATTTTGCCGACGTGACTTCTACGATCATCAACGGTCCGGTGCTTTCTGCGCTGACCAAGATTGGGGCGGTTTATCTGGTGACCTGCGTGCCTTGGAAGGCGGCAGTCATGGGTGAGTGGCCTTGGGCGGCGCAGTTTGCTCTGTTCTTTGTCGTCAACGATTTCGCGCGGTATTGGCTACACCGCCTCTATCACACGAACAAATTCCTTTGGCGGGTTCACCGCGTGCATCATACCGTTGTACAGATGGACGCGATGAGCGTGTTTCGCATCCACATCCTAGAAGCCGTCATCAAGAACTGCCTGTTGTTCCTTCCGTTTCAACTGTTGGGCGTCAACGAATCGATCATTATTTTCTACTCATCGTGCGACATCATCAAAGGCTTCTGGCACCATGCCAACCTGCGAACACATGTGGGCCGGTTCAATCTCTTCTTCAACTCGGCGGAGCTTCACTGGTGGCACCATTCGACCGAGGAGCGCGGCCAACGTGCCAACTTTGGCTCGATCCTCTCGATTTGGGATCGATTGTTTCGCACGTTCTATTGGCCAAAGGGCAAGTGGCCGGGCGCGATCGGTGTGGACGGCTTGGCTGATTTTCCAGACGATTATCTCGGACAATTCTCTTCCATCCGATATGACGACGAACACGCCCGCAAGGTCTTCAGTGGTGAGCAGTCGCAAGCTGTCACGGACGATGTTCAGGACTCACCGGACCCCAACCGCCCCGCCAATCAGGACATCCCAAAACCGGTCCAACCGGCCTGAACCGGTCTCTCAGCAGAATACACCGGTCCAAAATATCCCGAAAAAATGAATCCAAGCCCCCGGTGCCCTGCGTATCCACTCACGAGCTTGGTGCAAGTTTCGCGAATTGCCCTCCGAATGCGCAGAATTTTGCCTGAACGCAGCCGCGTCGCATGGCTCTTGAAAGCGGCCGACGATTTCGATGGATTAACCTGCATGCGCCGCGTGGTTTGATCCAAACGACGAGCGCAAGTGTCACCCGCATAACTGTTTTCTTGTGCATGACCTTGAGTTTCATTTATGATTAGGGCGATGAATCAAGGATCTGGAAATCCACCATCGTCTCAGCCGTCGGGTGATGAACTCCTCTCGCAAATTGCGGGTGGCGATCGCGATTCTTTTGCGTTGCTCTACGATCTCTACTCGCATCGTTTGTTTGGGCTCATCGTTTACATCCTTGGCAATAGCCGCGAAGCTGAAGACGTTTTCCAGGAAACTCTTTTTCAAGTCTGGCGGCGGGCGTCACAATTCGATGCATCGCGTGGCAGCGCCCTGGCGTGGTTGATTCAATTGGCTCGTTCGCGGGCGATTGATCATCTTCGTCGTCGTGCGACCAGTGCAAAACTCATTCCGGCGAAAGCCGAGGCATTGGCAGCCGATCGGAGTGACTCGTCGCACCGCAGTGAACTTGATCGCCTCGGAGATGTAGAGGTCGTATCGACAGCATTGGCTCGATTGTCCGATGAACAAAGGAGTGCGATCAGTCTGGCGTTTTACAAAGGACTCACCCACGACGAAATCGCACGCGAATTAACAATACCACTGGGTACCGCAAAGCAGAGAATCCGCCGAGGAATGCAGAAAATGCGTTCGCTGCTAAACGGTAGCGTTTCGAATCACGAAAGTTAGAAACATGCCCGAAGATCGACAACCAAATGATCTGCACAACATCGGCGACCCCGAAGAACTTGCGTCGCTCTATGTTATCGGCGCGATGTCGGATGAGCAGCGTGTTGCGTTCGAGACGCACCTCGAAGCCGGCTGTCGCCGCTGCGTTGAGGAAGTCATGAGCCTTGATGACGTGATCAGCACCATGTCAAATGCAAAGAATCCAATGGCTCCCGATCCGAAAATTCGCGCGCGATTGATGGCGCAGATTGACAGCTTGGAGTCGCAAAAGGCATCCTTGAAAAACAAGCCTGACTCGCCCCAGGTCTGGAAAGAATGGCCAGCCGACAAAGTCATCAGCGACCTATTCGTGCAACGTAAATCGGACCGCAACTGGGAGTCCACCGGAATCGACGGCGTTGAAGTGCAGCGATTGTTCAACGATACCAAGAACAATCGCATGACCGCTCTGGTGCGGATGGCCCCGGGAACGTCATACCCAGCCCACGTCCACGACGGACCGGAAGAATGCTTTGTATTGCAGGGCGACCTGCGGGTTGATGATCAGGTGCTCCATGCCGGCGACTACGAACGCCGCGCCCAGACAAGCAAACACGGTGTACAAAGTACTCAAGACGGATGTATGCTGCTGATCGTCTCGTCACTTTCGGACGAACTTATTTAGTCGGCTGCACATTGATTCAGAGCACCTGGGAATGGGTCGCGAATACGACCGTTTCCGACTTCAAAACTCAGCGCCGCGACCCCTTCAATCAATCCCGATAACAGCTCACCTCAAAACTCTATCCCGGTTTCAGTCTTGGTTGACGTAGGTCCTATGGACGCTAGTTTTGTGCATTCAACTTTTGGAATCGGAGCCATGAGGGCAAATGACTGAATACATCACGAAACTGTTTGCGGCTGTGTGGCTGGTTTCGACGGTTGGCTGTACGCGAACTTCAACTCAACCGACCGACTGGAATGGGCCCGACAATTCATACGTTCAATCTGCGGACGCCAGCCTACCGACCGTAAATGATCTTTTTCGTGTCACCACCGCCGCACCGTTTCCACGCGGGTTGGCGATGGTAGATGACGAGTTGTATGTGCTCTGTCGCGGGCGTGTGCGCGGTGCGGGCGGTGTGTCAGCCGAAGTCAACGACCAAGCCGGAACGATTTACATCGTTGATCCAAACGTGGCGGAACCGGTAACAAACAACAATCTCGGAGACGCCGTTCGCGATAACGGTAACATCTTCGCCCTGCCGTCTTCGCCACCATTTCATTTGTGGGACCGGTCAGCCAGTCCTCCAGAATCCGATCACCTTACCGATCGCCCTTATTGCACGTTTCGATATCATCCTCCGACCAGCAGTTTTTACATTTGCGCGTTCTCAGGCATCGACCAACCCAAAAAGCCCGGTTCAGTTTCATTCAGCAAGAACTTTACCGATGGACTATTGCGTTACGACTTGCGCACGAAGCGTTGGCACGAGGTTGAACGTCACGACATCGCTGCCGGTGGGAGCTATCCGCACCATGACGTCACCGCAAAGGACCCGCCGCACGGATGGTTGAACGGTCCTAACAATTGCCTGCCGGTTGGGCGGTGGCTATATGCGGTTGCCAAAGACAACGATTGCCTGATTCGCTATGACCTGACACCGTTGGAGAATGACCCGCTCGCTGGCCCGCCGCAAAGCGAACGCGTTCTCGGCAGCGACGTCGTCATAATGGGACGGGGTTTACAACGATACTACGGCCATAGCGCCTTGGCCAGATGCGGCGATTGGCTTTACGTAGCTTGCCGCACGTCGTCGGTAATCTTTCGCATCCCCATCGATGGCGAAGGCAATCTGAAGCGGCCGATCGTCGGCGAGTTGGTCGCGACGTTTGAACCGTACGACGCCAAAACGGGTGGGTCGGCCAACATCACCGACATGGATTTCGATGATAAAGGGAACCTATACGTCGTGTCCGCGCAACCGTCGCGCATCTATCGCTTTAAACCAAACCCACAGAACGTTTATGACGGCGAAGAGTCCAAGCCGTGGGCCGACCTCGCCAAGTTGACCGACAACCCCAAGATGAAAAGCGAAAACCTGCTCGTCGATGGAGGCCGGCTGTTCGTCACTTCCGGCGACGGTTACGCCTACCAGGAAGGAGCGCTTGGAACTGTTTATCGATTGAACATTCCGGATCGATCGGCGCAATAGACTGCTTTGCGCTACCCCCGAATTGCGGTTGTGCGGTTGGGTTGAAGTCGCCTCAATGTTGACCTATGCGGTTCAACACGCCCGAGCAGGCAGGATCGTTCCGGCTACCTCACCGAAGCCGACTTTGAAGTTGTGTGCGTTGCAAACGCCCGAAAGCGTGACCGTGTCACCATCGGCGAGGAACTTTCGCTCTTCGCCGGTTGGCAGCTTCAGCGGCTTGGTTCCCTTCCAGCAGATTTCCATCAGGCTGCCGTATGAATCGGGCGTTGGCCCTGAGACGGTTCCCGATCCGTACAGATCGCCCGGAGCGACGTTGGTTCCGTTGCTGGTCTGATGCACGAGTTGCTGCACGATCGTCCAATACATGTATTTGAAGTTCGTGCGGCAGATGGTCATCGCCTCGTTCATTTTCGCCGATTTCAGATCGACCTGGAGATTGATGTCGAAACCCCAGTCGCCATCGACACGAAGGTATGGCAGCACGTCGGGTTCCTGCACTGGTTGGTCCACGCGAAATGGTGCGAGGGCATCGAGCGAAACGACCCACGGACTCACACTGGTGGCGAAAGACTTTCCAAGAAATGGTCCGAGCGGAACGTATTCCCATTTTTGAATGTCGCGGGCGCTCCAATCGTTGACCAACCCCATGCCGAAAATATGATCCGGCGCGTTTGACGCAGGTATCGGCGTGCCCAACGCGTTAGCCTTTCCGGTGAAAAATCCCATTTCCAACTCGATGTCCAACAATCGACACGGTCCAAACGTCGGTGCGTCGGCATCGTCGGCTTTGGTTTGTCCGCATGGGCGAACGATATCTGTCCCGCCCACCACGACTGAACTGCTGCGTCCGTTGTATCCGATGGGGATGTGTACCCAGTTGGGCAGCAGCGGATTCGACGGATCGCGAAACATCGAACCGATATTGGTGGCGTGTTCTTTTGACGAATAGAAATCAACGAAGTTGCCAACGTGCGACGGGATGTGCGTCGTCACATCGCCTAACGGCACCATCGCTTTGGCTTGCAATCCGGCATCGTCGCGAAGTGTTGAATCGACCTCGACAACCTTGCCAGCCGCATCGTTCGAACTCTCCGCAGCCAGCAGCGCTACAAGTCTTCGCCTGACGCCCCGCCATGCGTCAACCCCCAGCGCCATGAAATCATTCAATGCATCACAAGCAAAAACGTTTTCGCCAGCGACCGGCGTACCCGCAAATAATCCGGCACCATGCAGCACAGAAAGGTCAACAACTCGCTGCCCGATTGCAACACCAACCCGCCGACTCGAACCGCCATGACTGAACACGCCGTAGGGTAAATTCTGAATCGAAAAATCGCTGCCATTGGCGCCTTCCACCCAGGATGTCGCCTTCGAATCTTTTGAAAAAATCATTCTTGATTGACCTTTGTTATCTGCGCAAGGAAGTAATGACGTGTGCCACTGCTCTGTGAGCAGTGCTTCCCGTGATCGTTATAAAATTCGGCACTGTTCATAGAGCAGTGGTACAAGAGGATCCACCCTATCGAATCAAAAAACTTTGCGACTACAGCAATTCGAGTTCTTCCAAGTCTTCGATCGGCTCGTCAAAACTGCAACTGCCAAAACTGACTGCCACCTCTTTGCGGAATCTGGCGATTGTCTCGGCAGAAACCCTTCGATCATTCCACCCGAAACCGTCTTCCGAAAACTCAAAATCATTCGGATCTTCATCTTCGAGCAGCGTCTTGAAACCAGCCGATTCAATACCCTGATTCGCCAGAAGCATCGCCCCGCCAAAAACATTTAAGAAACCGTGCATTCGCGTCTTGACCGAATCGTGAAACTGCCGGATCGCGTGGTGCAAACCCGCCGTCGCCTTAAACGCAATCTTCGACGTCACGCAAGCGTTGACAAAACACGTCAATTGTTCCGGCGTGGGGAACAGGTCAGCCGTCACGCCACCCGTGCGAACTTTCAATGACACTTGGTGGCCCGCAGTCGATTCGGGTCGAGCACTTGCGACGCACTCCACGAATTTCGGGACTTTGGTTTTCCAATTTTCGACGAATGGCACCTCAAGAAAGATGTGCGTTGCGCCGGGAGCATATTCATCGAACGCACCCACCAATTTGCTCAGCAAGTCGGAAATCTGCTTCGGGTCTGCCGCCTCAAAGACATCGTTGGGCCAGCGACATTCAAACGCATCCACGCACACACCGTCGCCGAACTGATCGGAAAGATCGGCGATAGCGGCTAGGTTTGCTGAATTGGCGCGATCTAGAAACCGAGTGTCCTTGACGGGATCGCCCAGTGCCGAAATGCGCCAAGGATTGTCGAGCCCCGCTTGGTCCAGAAAGATTTCAGAGTGCAAAATAAACTCTTCAACGCGGCTGCAAGGGCAGATAAATCGCCCCAACATCCACGATTCTGGACACTGCCGATAGCCATTGTACTGCGCGACGGCCCGATCCATTGGAAGTTTCGCCGGTGGAAACAAGCCGGCATAATCAATCAACCCGGTCATCAACTCTTCAAATGCTGCGTTCATCACTCCACTCAGTTAAAGTTCAAATCAAGTTACGGATGCAACTGCTCATCAAGCAGGGCAATCCAATTTCGCCATGATTCACCGGTCGGAAGTGCAGCAGCAATATCTGCCCGCCCAAGATGATATCGAACGCCCGATCCGGTATAAATCAACTGCCCCAAATGATCGCAGCCGACGGCGGTTTTCGCAAGCCAACCGGCTTACCGATGGGCGGAATGTGGACGGAATTGTCAACTTAACGCATCAGATCGACCCGCAAGTCGTGCGCCAGGGACTGTATACCAAGGAGGATAACTGCGATGACCAAGTCCATCGACTGGTACTACCACCGCAACAACTGAACGAGTTGCACCAAAGCGCAAGGGTTCCTTGCGAAGAACAAACAGTCGCCCAAGAAACTAGACGACGCCCGAAAGGAAAAACTAGGCGAGGATGACGCCCGCGAATTAGCAACCAAAGCCACCCGGGTCATCGTCGCCAAAGGCAAGAACGTGACCGAATTCGATCTGAAAAAGGGCGGGGCATCGCTGGATGATGCCGTCGCGGCGATGCTGGGTCCGACGGGCAATTTGCGAGCCCCGACGATCCGCGTGGGCAAAACGCTGCTGGTCGGTTTCAATGACGAGGCGTACACAGAATACCTGACGTAAGCGTCATGACGCGGGCAGCGGCCGGGCCAATCGGTCTCCGTTTCCCATTTTATCAGAATTGGCGACGAGCCAATCCAAGTGCTGGCGGTGGCTGTCGCAAGCCGGTATCTTGTGTCACCCGCCTCGCAGCGGGCATAATCTGACGAGTCGATCAACGAATTCTGTTCGATGGCGGCGTTCGGGAAGCGCTCGCGAAGGTGCGACGCGGTTAATTCGGACGGGCCCAATCATTCGTAAAAACCAAGGCGTCATGAGCAACCTGTCATCTCAAATCCAATGAGCGAATCTTAGCGGAGGCTATGCGTGTCGAATCAACAGCGGACCTTTCTTGGTCATCCTGTCGGGCTATACGTTCTCTTCTTCACCGAAATGTGGGAGCGCTTCAGTTACTACGGGATGCGGGCCCTGTTGGTCCTCTACATGGTCGACTTCTTCAAGTGGACCCAAGCCGACGCCTCAAACATCTACAAGTGGTACACCTCGCTCGTCTACCTCACGCCGCTGCTTGGTGGTTTTCTGGCAGACCGATATCTTGGCAACCGAATGGCCATTATCATCGGCGCAATTCTCATGTCGATTGGCCACTTCCTTATGGCTTTTGAAGACATATGGATATTCTACTCCGCCCTCGGTTTCCTCATCATGGGTAACGGGTTTTTCAAGCCCAATATGTCCGTGCAGGTCGGGCGGTTGTATCCGCAGAACGACCCGCGCCGCGACGGCGCGTATACGATTTTCTACATGGGCATTAACCTCGGCGCGTTTCTTTCGCCCATTATTTGCGGAGCCTTGAAAGAAACGCCAGGTCTCGGATACCACTGGGCATTTGGTGCGGCTGGCGTGGGCATGGTGCTCGGACTGATGGTCTACCTGTTCGGACTTCCGTTCATTAAGGAACTTCCGTCGGACGCTGTATACGAACATCCAGCCGACGAAGGTGGAGCTAAAGCCGATCAGGAAGATCACGCCATGACGGAAGTAGAGGCTGAACGCACGCCTTCCGTCTTCCCATCATTGGCCAGCATTTCACCCGCTGTTTTCGTCATGATTGGCATTGCAACAATGGTCTTGTCCCCGATCCTCGGCAAGGCAGGATGGATTCCCAAAGACAATGTCGTTGCCCTCGAGATCGCAGCCGGTTGCTCTTTCTTCGCCGCTTGGATCCTCAGCAAACTCAGCATGGCCGTCCGCGACCGCGTCCTTGCCATTTACGTCCTTGCGGTGTTCGTCGTGTTTTTCTGGGGAGCATTCGAGCAAGCCGGAAACGCCATGAACGTTTGGGCCGACCAGACGACAGACCGTTACCTCACACAAGAAGCCCCCATTCCTTCTCCGTATCCTGATGAATTCGTTGATGTGGCTGAACAGGGTCTCTGGCCAACGGTCAAGAAAACACTTGCCAATCTAGTCGCGACAAACCCAGCTTCAACTGCCTCGTTTCAATCGATCAACGCAGCTGCGATCGTCGCGTTCGCTCCGATTTTCGCATGGCTTTGGGTGTTCCTCGCCAAACGAAGGGTCAACATTTCCATTGCGGTCAAAATGGCAATAGGTGTTTTCTTTCAAGGGATTGCGTTTGCGCTGATGATTTGGGCTGCGACGTATGAAAACCAATCGTCGAGTACAAACCTTGCTGCGCTGCCAGATGGATTTTTCCAGAAAGACTCAAACGTCCTCCACTTCTACGACGCGCCTGATTTCAAGGAAGACGACGATGCGGCCGTGGCCAAGCACCACTCCGGTGAATTGGAGGAAACCATGATCGCCCACGGAGGGCGATTGGAATGGGACGAATCCTCCGGTCAAATGAAGATGACTGGTGTTCTAAATGCCAACCATCGCGATCGGTTACTTCGCGCGACCGTTCCACAATCGTACGTCAAAGAAATCTGGGAACTGGCCAAACAGTCGAAGAAGGCCAAGGAAGATGCAACCACCGCCGGCAAAGACGAATTCACTTTTAAATACACGATTGATGAATTGCCAAACGGTTTTGATGCGCGGTACTTCGCCGGCTTCGACCCGAAAGAATTCAGCTTTGACGAGGACACCAGAACGTTCAATGTCTCGATGAAAATCGATGACAAAGAATACAAGCAAATCCTCGCGTCGGGTGCAAATCCCGTTTTCCGCGAATCGATGAACTCTCTGTTCGTCGCCTCAGCCGCCTTCAAGGTCAGTTCGTGGTGGCTGCTTTGGTTCTACGTCCTCTGCACGCTGGGGGAACTCTGCCTGTCACCAGTCGGTCTGTCGATGGTAAGTAAGCTCGCGCCGAAGAAGTTCGCGACGATGCTGATGGGCATGTGGCTGTTGACCAGTTTCTTTGGCAATTTTGTGGCTGGCCTCGCAGGCGAAAACTGGGAAAAGCTGGCTCCGACCGAGTATTTCACTTACGTGACCATCGCGATGGCCGGTGCCGCATTCGTGTGCTTCATCATCGCCAAACTCGTTACCAGGATGATGCACGGCGTCAAATAACCGGACAGTCCACGGTTCAGCAGGTTTTCGGGGGGAATTGTGGCCAAATCGTGTTCCGATTGCCTTTTTTAGGTGGTTGACCACCCGGGCTTCTGCTACTCTGCCGGTGCAATGGGCAATTTCGGCGTGGTCGCCTTGTGCCCGAATCTTGACGAAGAATCGCCGGTTCCTGCGGAACTTGGCTGAATACATTGCGGCGCCTGGATTGCAGGCTCGATTGACTCGGATGTCGATCGCTTACACCGCTTAGGAGAAGACAGTGGACCTACCTCGCCGCCATGCGGATGACGTATTTCTTCCCGATGGTTCCCTGCGAACCGCGATCGAAGACCTCCGCCAGATGACCGACGCTCACGACCTTGCGATTGGTATCGTCTATTCATTCGACTTTAGAACGCACATGCTGCCTTATTGGTACGCAGACAAGCGGATGGCCCCCTGTTCCGTTCGACTGCTGGGCGATCTCCTCAACGATGCTGGCTTCCGCAACGTTCGCATCATCATCCAGCAATGGACGCCGAACTTCGCGCCATCACAAGCGCGGTTGAACGACCGCTCGCTCGATATGCTTTTGGTCTCGGCGATGCAGGTTCACTCCGAACCGTCGTACGACCTAATCCGTGAGGCCCACACGATGGGCGATCGGCGACCGTGGATTCTGGCCGGCGGACCGAAAGCCATTTACGAACCGACCGACTATTTTGAACTCGGCCCGAAGCCCGGTGTCGGTGCCGACTGCGTCTCGGTTGGCGAAGGGTATGTATTCCTCGATCTGTTGCGTAGCGTGCTTCGTGAACGAAAAGCCAACGAAGCTCCACGCATCGCGTTCGATCGACTCAGGGCATCGCGCAAGCTCGATGAAATTCCCGGTTTGGTTTATCAACCGACCGACTACGACCCGGATCAGCCGCGTGCAATTCATACTGGTGTGCAGCGATTGCTTCGCGATCTCGACGAATTCCCGATGCCCGATGCCGGTTACCGAATGATCGAACCGCCCCACCGCCGCGCGACGCTTTCTGCAAAGCCGTGTTCGGCGAAAAAGGTCGGCAAACTTTCGATGATCAGTTCGGTGATTTCGACGCATGGGTGCAAGTTCAGTTGCTCGTATTGCCCGATCCCAGCCGTCAATCAGCGCACCTGGCGACACAAGAGCCCCAAGCGTTTAGCCGCTGAAATCAAGCATATTTATGAGAATTTCGGCATTCGTGAATTCTTCAGCACCGACGACAACTTCTTCAACAATCGCGAAACCGTCATCGAATTGATGACGGAGCTGGCCAACACAACGTCGGGCGGCAAGCCGCTGAAAAACTGCATTCGCTTCTTTACGGAAGCCACGCAGTTCGACGTCTTTAAGAATAAGGACATCCTCCCGCTCTGTCGCAAAGGCGGCATGCGGGCGATCTGGTTTGGCATCGAAGACATTACCGCCGACCTGATCAACAAGGGTCAGAATTCCGGTAATGCTTCTGAGCTATTCAAGTATCTTTGCTCGATCGGCATTGAGCCGATGGCGATGATGATGCATAACGACGGCCAACCGTTGCGCTCAGCCAAGGGTGATCTTTCAGGTGTGTTGAACCAGGCGAAGTACCTGTTCAACATCGGTGCGGTGTCATATCAGTGTACGTACCTCGGACCGGCCATCGGTACCCGCGAAATCGAAACTGCCGCCGAAAGCGAAACGCTCTTTAAGACGGTCGGCGGTGAGCCGGTCGCCCAGGCATTCTGCGATGGCAATCACGTCGTCGCGTCAAACCACGCCAAACCGTGGGAGCGGCAAATGAACGTGGTGAAGGCCTACTCGACTTTCTACAACCCGATCAACTTCATTCGCGTACTGCTTCGCGCCAAAGGTGACCGCGTGCTGGGCAAGCGCATTCTTTTCCAGATCATCGGCATGATCGGCGTGTGCATCACCGCGCCAAAGCTGTGGTCATGGGCTCGCAAAATCAAGAAGGGACCGATCGAAGTCTTCCGCGGATTGCAGCCAGCCAAAATCCCGCTCGTCGATGCCAAAGAGGGTCACGAGATCTTCTGGTCAATCAAGCAAGTTCCATCGGCATACCTGCCACAAAAGGACGGCCAGGAGCCATCAAGCTCGCAGGCATCCAACACCAAGGTGACGCAGACGGTAACCCACACCCAAATCTCAAAGATCCAAATAGCAGGCCGCCCCATGCCAGTAAGCATGACCGGCAAGCAAACAACAGCCAGCTGAACAGGCCAACGAAAATCAATCAAACAACGTGCCACTGGGTGCTTGCCACTTGGTGGCACGTTGTTTTTTTCGGCCCCCGTCGAAACTCACTTAGAAATTGGCGCAGCGATGCAGACGTGAAGGGAAGAACGCATATTCAATAATTCAATCATAGGGCTTCACACAGATGTAGATTGGGCGCATCCGAAAACTGAGAAGTGACATCAAAAATGCTTGACAGCATCTCTAAACTATCCATCAATCGCGGGCCTGGGCGGCTGAAATAGGCGTTGCCGTCGGTAATGTAGACTTTCCCGTTTCGGACGCAGGTCAGGCTGTCAAAACCGCTGTAGTCTTTCAGGATCGGCAGGTCCTGGCGGGTTCGTTCTTTGTTGAAGCCGCAGCAGGCGATAAGCATGACCTCCGGGTCGGCAGCGACGATTTCGTCCCACTCTACCTGGCGGGACGGTTCGCCTTCTTTTCCGATCATCTCCTTCCCGCCGGCCAATCGCACCAATTCCGGCGACCAATGGCCGGATGAAAATGGCGGATCGATCCATTCGAGCAGCACGACGCGCGGTGGTTTGGCGATATGCTTCGCCCGTTCGGTAACGACAGCCACTCGCTTCTCAAAAAGCTGGATCGCCGCGTCGGCTTGCGCAACCGCGTCGGCTGCCTCGCCAACGGTTCGCATGCTCTCAAACACTTGCGACAGCGTTGTCGGTTCGAGGTTCACGACTTGTGGTTTGCCCGGCAAGTTGCAAGCCGCTCTGCTGACTTCGCTTTCGGCGACGGCACACACGTCGCACAACGCCTGCGTTACAATCAAATCCGGTCTCAACCGCTCCAACACTGGCATGTTGAGGGTGTAGAGCGCTTTCTCTGTTGCAAGCTGCTCGCGAACCTGTCCGTCGATCTCCGCACTCGTCGCATCCGTTGGAATCAACGTGTGCGTCACTTTCGGTAGATCGCATACACCAGCCGGATAATCGCACTCATGCGTCACGCCGACAAGCTGGTCGATCAACCCCAAATCGCAAATGATCTCAGTCGCACTGGGCAGTAGCGATACAATACGCATGTGACCTCTCTCTACAGTTATGTGTCAATTACCTTCGTGCCACACGATCCGGCTGAATTCGCAGGGTTTCACGACCTGTCATTTCGAGAATTTCGATTGGCGTTCACACCCCACTCCTTGATAACCCGCCCGTGCCGAACCAGTTGATTCACGCCTTGGTCGGCTTTGAAGTCGTAGCCCAAGAGTGTAAATACCGCAAACACTCCAAAAAATAGAATTCCAAATCCCGACAGATACAGAAACTGCCCGCCGAACTCAGCGGCTGGATGCTCGCCGTTGACGATCCGATTCCATTGGGGTGATGATGGCAAGTACTCGACGGTAATGGTCGGACTTGTCTGGGCGCGGTCCCAGTCTTTACCCTGATACATCATCGCCTCGCGCGAAATTCTCTTGCCGTCATCTGTCTTGAATACATACTCGATGTGCGGCGTGACCTTGACCATCCACGTGCGAATAACGTCGGCTTCGATCCTAACGCCTTCTGTTGCGTACCGACGTGCCTGTATCTCCTCGTTCACGCCCATGACAAAAATTGCGGTCGAGAACACACCGAAGAAAACGAACACCCACGCAGATCTGCGGATTGTCTTCGTTTCCTTCTCGACTCGCCTCTCCTCCGCCGCTTCGGGAACGAACGTCTCTCGGCCAGTCGTTGCACTCGATCCTGCGATCAACGCCTGAGCCAACTCCTCAAACCCCACGACGGAGTCCGTCACAATCGCCCGCCGCCTCCCAGCCACGTCCAGCAATTCGATCGACTCGACTGACATTCCGACACCGAGTCCATTGGACTTCCCCCTGTCCACGGCATCGATGTCACACCAAGGCACAAACTTGCACGACCGAAGCCCATAAACGTAAACACCATCGCGATCCAGCACGACACGGCGAGTCTGCCTCAGCAGAAACACGCCATAGAGCACAATAAACGTCCCGAACATCGGAGGGGCAATCAGTGCGTAAAAACCAGTGTTCAGGCCGGGCTCAAACGTGCGATCGGGGGTCGATGGTACTCGCATCGCAACGATGATCGCCATTGCAAACGAGCCAACGACCAGGATTAGACCGGGAATGACAAAAAGTAATGCACGCCGAACAAGCCCCTTCTTGCCAGGAAACACCTGCTCCGCCGGCATGGCCAGAGGAACCGAAGGTTTGGCATCAGTATGGATTGAACGGGCCATTGAATTCACTCCCCAAAAGCAAGCGACTCAAGTCGAGTCAATAAACCCCCTCTTAAAACGTTATACGAAAATGCGGCGCAATCGCGCACAAAAAAAGGGGGGCGTCGAAATCATTCGACGCCCCCCGGGCTTACTACTTAGATGTGGCGAACGGATTAGTAGATGTTCGTACTTTCCGTTTCGTCCACGGTCGAGTCCATCTGATCACTGATCATCGAGACCTTGAAGCGGACGTCGCCTACCGTGTTACCCTTCGCGATTACGCGGTAGGTTGCCTTCGCACGCGGTGCCAACGAGGGCAGCGGAGCAAAGGTCACTGAGCGGCCATCTGCAACACCAGCGGTCGGTCCGTCAGCAGAAACAAAGTCTTCCTGCGGCGGGACTTCGGCTGAGATCTTGATGTTCGTACCAACGGCTGAACCCTGGTTGGTGACGGTGATCACATAAGTGATGGTTCCGCCAATCTCGATCGGGTCTTCGACGTCGATGACCTCGAGGAGGATCGCCGGGATTCCCTTGACTTCCATGACGGCTTCGTCAGAAGCATCGGCACAGACCGCACGGGCGGTGGCCACGTTGCGGATAGTTCCGGGCTGGGTTGCCTTGACGGTGACGTTCACGGTGCGTGACTCGCCAGCGTTGAGCGTACCCATGTTCCAGGTGATGGTTCCACCACTGGCTGATCCGCCATCGCTTGCACTGACGAACGTCGTCGAGCTCGGCAGCGTATCGGTCAGGACGGTGCTGACGGCTGGTGAATCACCGGTGTTGGTCACCGTAATCTGGTACTCAGCCGGACGACCGATGTACCGCATGCCCGGTCCGGTCTTGCTAACCGACAAGACTGGCTGGGTGACGACCGTGGTGCAATCGGCTGACGCGGTCAAGCCGTCGTCGGCGGTGGCTGTCGCACGGTTGGTGAAGCTACCGGTGCGTTCGGCCTTGGCGACGAAGTCACCCTTACGGGCTTCGCCGGCGTTGAGCGTACCAACGTTGAACTGAACTGTACGACGACCGTTGTCCGTGGTCAGACCATCGGGCAGGTCATCTGTAATCGTGACGTTCGTTGCAGGACCATCACCGGTGTTACGGACGACGATCGTGCACGGAATCGGATCACACGTGGTGACCTCTGCCGGACAGGTCTTCTCAAGCACCAACTGCGGAGCAGTGATGCGGGTGTCGGCACAATCCTGATCCGACAGACCTTGATCGGCACGAACGTCTGCACAGTTGTGGAACGTTCCGGTGCGGGTTCCGCTGACGGTAACTGAAAGGGCCTGCTGACCACCACCTGCAATCGTACCGAGCGACCATGACAGCGACTGACCCGAAACGTTGGCTGCCGGCTGACTCGAAACGTATGAGATGCCGTCAGGCAGCATGTCGGTGACCATCACGTTCTGAGCATCAACCGATGATGGGTTGGTCACGACAATGTCATAGTTGAAGTTGTTGTTAACGCGCTCTTCAGCAGGAGCGGACTTGGTGATGTTGATCTCGGGCGGAATCCAAGTCTTGCTGGTGTGGCCCGTGGCGATGTGAACGCCTGGCTTGCAGCAAGCTTCATTGGCCGGACGAACGATGTCGATCTTGATGTTGTTCGTGCCAGCTGCCGGGGAACTCTGTGCGAGCGTGATCGCTGCTGCACCTGTGGCATCCGTGTGAACGGTCGCCGTGGTCGATCCACTGCTGGTGAAGACGCCAGCCGGTCCGTCGAGGATTTCGTAATTGACGATGTAACCCTCAAGCGGTGTGCCGTCTGAGTGCTTGGCCACCATGGTGACGAATTCGTGCGTCGTACCGGTCGGGTTCGTCGCGGGCATTGGGAAATCCCACTTGACGTCGAACCAATGCTTGGTCACGAAGACTTTGTGCTTGGCCCAGTCGTAGATGCCCGGAGCGTACACAGTGACATTCGAGGTTCCTTCGATCGGTGAGGTAATCACGCACCAGGTCTGACCCTTCGTCAACTGAATGTCGTCGGAAGGATCGTCGTTGCCCATGTCCAGGACGTGGGCGAAGTTGTTGGTGTGCGACACGGCGAAGTGGTTGTCCACTTTGTAGCCGCGGCTTGCACGCCAACCGCTCTCATCGACTTCGACGATATCGCCAACGCTACCTTCGGCGATCATCCATTCGACGCGACGATTGATGAGCGGCTTGCCGTCTTTGTCTTTGACGGTGGCCACGATCACATGCTGCGTGCGAACGGCGTTAACATCGTTCTCGGGATAAACTTCAAGCGAGACCGCAAATGGATCCCAGTTGGAGTAGTACCCGCCCTCAGGAGGCTTCGGATGCGTCTGAATCGTGTCGCCACCCGCCGGCCACGTGAAAGCATGCGGCATGTGCGTACGACAGCCGGCCATGCCTACGATCGCAACCGCAACCATCGACTTCATAAATGTTTTGTATTTCAACGTGTTCATAATCCTTTTTCCCTCTTAACCAATGGGACAATTCATCGTGGCTTTAGACGGAGCGAAGCCCTTAGACGAAGCGCTGCCCCTTGCCATTTATTTCAACCAAACTGTATTTCTAAGAAAATTCGATTCATTCAAACCAGCGCCAGAAGACTGACGCAAACAATACATTTGATGTTGCGGTCAAAACCCCACTGCAGTGTAAACCCCGCTGCAGCCAAACTTCCTCGGCGGCTCAAGACGCAACTTTGCGATTCAAAATGCGGGGCGAACGAACACCGCAATCCAACGCACTGAGCTTTTCTCGCGTCCCCCAAGGAATCTTTGGGGTCGATCGTTCCGCCCTTAGGACGAAACCGATGCGGTCGGAGCTCAAGTTATTTCTCATAACGCAAAGAGCAATCAAATCTGACCTGAGGCTTGCAAAAAGTATCGACGACCGCGCCCGCGTTTATCAATGCCTCGATGCAAACTTTCAAGATCGTAACCTAACCCCGCCCCAATGCCACGCATATCTGCAAAAAATCGAAACCGCGCCATCGACAGGCATATGTTCCAACGTTTGCGACGCGCCTGCGGGGCACATTTCGCTATTAAGTTACGTCGCAAGCCCACCCTCGCGACGAACGCAACGCACGACCCAACCGATGGTATTCGGCCAACGAATCAGCCGAAACCGTCGATTCTGCGTGCAAGGGGCGTAAACATACCGAGTTATCGGCGATCGTACAACAACCGTACTAGGTCTTTTTTGAACATCGATTTAATCACAGGCAGTACAGAACGGCCTGAAATCCACGATTACCCCAGCCTATCAGTTCTGAGACGGGCATTGTTCACTGTCACTGGACGGCTACGACTGAATTTACCCAAACCACCTACAATAACATTTTGGTTCGATGCAAGTCCTGAGCCATTTGCTACCAGTCAATTTGAGTTGCTTTTCAGACGACTTCCACGGAACTGAGGCAATCACCTTTAACTCGTGTCCGAAACATTGCCTTTGATTGGCTCCTAAGCCGTTTCAACTATTGCGGGTCACGACCGTAGCGGCGATCAGTTGGGTTTCTGGATTGAGTGCGTGGACGCGTGGGTCGCGTTGCGCCGCGCGTTCGCGATGTCGGGCGTGGACTGCTCCGAACATACTCAGCCGGAACATCCTGGCGCAGCGAACAGTTACATGAGACTCCGTGCTGCGGGCAGAAACCCGGTCCGCTTTCACGATCGTTCGGTCGCCATAACGTCGAGCGACGACTCGTCGGTCTGCGAATCGTGCGCCGACGGACGGTGCGACGCGGTTCAGGTTCGCGCGGCGTCTCTCCATATGTCGCGGTGACGTAGCGTTGAACTATGGCTTGCGTGTTTCTTGGCAGCGGCCTGTATACTTCAGCGAATGTTGACCCGTCCGGGTAGAACAACCCATATCCAATCCAAACGGGAAAATCGCTTGAGCGCAATTCCAGTTCGCGCGCAGGGATGCGAACTTCCACTCGTTCCCCACCGACGCCTCCTTGATGAAGCATGATCGATTTCTGTGCAGCGACGTGCCCGCGCTCATCTTCATACGCGCCGTTGCGCGATTTGATCGGCCCAGCGCGTTCGTCCATCAGGCGCACTTTGAACATGAATTGCTGGCCCCTTATCGACGTCGGGTCAATCATAGCACCGAACGCCACGCCCCCAAATCCTTCACTGTCTTCAAAAGCCTGTGCCCCTGTTTGCATAAACCGATCTTCCGGCGACAGACAGCCGCACGTACCGAAGACCACCACCAGGCAAATCGAAAACTGAACCACGCGCGACAACTTATCCATGACCACCCCATTCACAAGAATGCCTCTTGAACTGAAAGTTCGCGAATCGTAGCCATTGTGCCCCCAAGCGGTCAAGTTGCCTTGCCGTGGCTGCTATCAGACTCGAAGTTGTAAATGATTGGTTAAATCAGACGGGCGACGTCATCGCGACCCGCGACGTTTCGAGCAGGTGATCGAGCGTTTTGAGTTGTTTCGCCCAGGTGAATTTACGCGCGATCCATCGATAGGCGTTTTCTCCCATCTCGGCGCATCGCGACGGATCGCTTATAAGCTGAATCACGCAATCTGCGAACGATACCGGATCATCGGCGACAAGCAGGTGCTCACCCGGAATCGCGTCGATGGCTTTCGCAACGGGCGGAGTGGTTACAACAGCCCTTCGCGCCGCCATCGCTTCGAGCACTTTGTTCTGAACACCACGCGCGATGCGCAGCGGTGCCACAACGACTTGACATTGATTCAGATGTTCTGAAACGTCATCCACTTCGCCGGTAACGCAAACACCATCAATATCAGCCAATCGGCGCACCCGTCGCGTAGGCGAGCGCCCGATGATGCGAAACGTCGCGTCAGATGTGTGATTGCGAATCGCTGGAAATATGCTTTCAGCGAACCAAGAAACCGCATCAACATTGGGCATGTAGCGCATGTCGCCTACGAAGCCGATCGTTTTGGATTCGCATTTGCCAGATGCGCCCGCAATCGGACAACGCACGCCATTGCCCATCACGTGCAGTTTCGATCGATCACCAATCCAATCGTACGCTTCCTGCCGGCTGATGAGAATCGTGGCATCGTACACGTCGTACAATTCAGCTTCCAACTCGGCGAGGCGGTTGGCTTCAGCGTCGTAAAACCATGAGCGCGGTGCGCTGCTGCGCTTGGCCATGGCTTTCCACTTCTGACTGTCGAGGTCGCAAAGGTCGATGATCTTGATTCCGGTATCGATCGATCGCGCGTATTGCCCCATGCTTGATGAAAACACAATGACGCCATCGAACTCGACGCGTGCTGTCAGTTCGCGAACCGCGTCGCGCATCGGCTTGGATCGATAGAATCCTTCCGTCAACGTTTCATCGATGGCCATATCGAACGCCCCGCGAATCGCAGCCCGCATTCGATCGAGCGGAACGGTGATCACCTCGCGGCAGAATTCCTGCATCGCGGGGAGGTACTGCATGTCGGCTGGGTCATCGACGAACGTCGCGCACCACACATCGTGATCGCGAGCCAAATGCTCGATCGTATGAAACGCACGGATCTTGCAGCCTTTGTTGGGCGGGTATGGAAAGCGATGGCACAGGTAAAGCAGCTTCATTTGTTCAACTCACCGTCTCGTTTACCCGGGTAAATGTCGCGACAATCGGGCGCCGGCGACTTTGCAAAACGACACGGGCATGTGCTTCCAAATCTGTCGAACCAGTTGAAGCTTCGGATTCGATGGCGTCAGATTCGGCATCGCCTTACCCGGATAGACGTATCGCTGATACTCGAGCGGGGTCGGTTCAAAGCCAAAGAATCGTTTGAAATTGTGCGAGCCTTCGTTGTCGCGGCGGGTGCGACCGAAATCGAACACCGTGCAGCCGAGTTCGACCGCTCGTTCCATCGCCGTCATGTAGATAAAGTGATTGGTGTTGCAGCGATTGAAGCGCTCGTCGCATCCGACAAAGTACGGCAGGAACGTTCGCTCGAAGCGAAAGCTGATCAACCCACCGATGATGTACGAATCTTTGCGCACGACTTGAACGATCGCATCATCGCCAAACCCATCGACCAACCGTTCAAAGAACTCGAACGGATAGTTAATCGAAGCCAACCGGCGCATGTTGCGACAATACAATCGCCATACATCCGGCGTACGTCTGCGGTTGAATTCAACTGTCAACCGATGCTTTTTGCGTGCATTGCGGGCGTCGGCTCGCGCTTTCCTTGGCAGCCACGCCAAAACTTCTGACGGTTGCGCTGGAAGGTCTTTTTGAAATCCCGAATAACCTTGAACCAGTCGGAGTCCTTCGACTTGCGCGGTAGCGCTGCGAAGATCGATGAAATTCGCTCCGACCTCCTCACCCATTTCGCGGGCGCGGTTCCACAGCACATCGACAACAGCGCGTTCGTTGGCAACGATACCTCCCGCGACAGCGTAAGGAACACTTACCAGCATCCGCCCACCGAACATGCTCTTGATTTCAAACAGTGGAAGCACACCGACAATATCACCGTCGCGAATCGCCACGAGGTGTCGCGGTGTGTGCCCGAACGTTGTCTCAACAGCATTCAGCCACGCGGACAGATGAAAGAGGGAGCCATCGGCATGACCACGAACGTAGTCGTCCCATTTGCCAGAGGCTGCTTCATCACCGATCGCCACAAACGGGTATATGCGGATTTCCGACCGGTGCTTGGCGATCGCCTGCGTCAGCTTTCGCGTTTCCTCGGCGGCAGAAATGGGCTGGGTTGGTGCAACTGGGACCATTCCTGTCTATCGGCAAGGCGACTGAACGGTCTTTTGGCGGCGTTGGCAGTTACTTGAGTTTCGGAAGATCGAGCGGATCGGCTGCGTCCTGATGATTCGTCACTCCCGCGCATGCGGGAGTCCAGAACGAGCGATGTGTATCGCGACGGGCGTGGATTCCCGCTTTCGCGGGAATGACGGTTGTAGGCAACCCGCAAGATGGTGGATGGGCCTGCGCTAGCTGATATGCTCGTTGTAGGCACCTGCGTCCATCAGTTCATCGAGCGGTGAGAGGTCAGCCGCTTCGATTTTGACCATCCACCCGCGATTGTGGGCGTCATCATTGACGAGTTCCGGATGCTCAGCCAGTTCATCGTTGACGGCTAAGATTTTGCCGGAAATCGCACAGATTAAATCGGAGGTGGCTTTGACCGATTCGATCTCGCCAACCGCCGCACCGGCAGAACATTCACTGCCGACTGCGGGCAACTCGACATAGGTGATGTCGGTGAGTTCTTCCGCCGCGAATTGGGTGATGCCCATCGTCACGATGTTGCCGTCAACCAGGTACCATTCGTGTGAATCGGAGTATTTTCGATCGTTTGGAACGCTCATCTACATTTCTCTCTGGAATATTGGCGCGATGGTCGCGCGTATTTTTCTTATGACGCCAGTTTATAGAACGGAATCTTAACGACAGTTGCGGGCACTTCTTTCGCCCCGAACTGAATCGATAGTTCCGTCCCTTCCTTGCTATGGTCGATGTTGACAAGTGCCATTGCGAGGCTGCAACCGAGTGTCGGGCTTAACACACCGCTGGTTACCTGCCCGATGGTTTCGCCGCCCGAGCGCACTTCAAACCCCTGCCGAGCGGTGCGTCGCCCTTCGAGTTTCAGCCCGACGATCTTTCGCGAAAGACCGGCTTGCTTCTTTTCGCGCATGGCATCCGCACCGATGAAATCCTTATCCAGATGCACGCACCAACCTTGGCGGGCGGTCAGCGAATCCCAATCTTCCGTCAGTTCGTGACCATACAACGGCATGCCCGCTTCCAAACGAAGCGAATCGCGAGCACCCAAACCAGCCGGTTTGATCACTGCATCGTCGCCATTTCCCATACCCATCAGAGCGGGCATCGCCAGTTTGACGATTCCGGCTGGCAGGATCAATTCGACGCCGTCTTCACCGGTATATCCGCTGCGGAATATCGCGTATTTGAAAGTAAAGTACGAGCCGGTTTGAAAGTGGTAGCGCTTGAGATCACTCAGGTCGATGTTGAGTAATTTCTGAACCTGCGGGATCGCTTCCGGTCCTTGCAGCGCGATCATCGCCGTTTCCATCGTCCGATCGGTCATCTGCACATCTTTGCCAGCTGCATGCTTATTGAGCCAATCGGTGATTTTCTGACGGTTCGACGCATTGCAAACAACGAGGTATTGATCCTCGAATCGTGACACGATCACATCATCAAGGATGCCACCATCTTCGCGGCAGACATGCGTATAGCGGGACAGACCAACGGCCATATCGCCAACGTTGCGCGTGCAGACGTGTTGCAGTAGCGCCTCGGTATCGCTGCCCGTCAAATACAACCGCCCCATGTGCGACACGTCGAACAGCGAACATTTCGTGCGGGTGTGATTGTGTTCGTCAATAATGCCACGGTACATCACCGGCATCGACCAGCCGGCAAAATCAACCATCCGGGCGCCGAGTTTCACATGATAGTTATGCAGCGGAGACTGATTCACCTGATGGTTCCGTTCGGTTAAACCGTGCTCGAATACCTGCTCCCAATGACGGCAACGTGCTCAATCAAAGGGACAGGTAGACTATGAGAAATCGCACGCTGAATGTCAACCCGACCCGGAAGGGCCAGTGTAGCCGGACTTCTCAATCTGCTGAATATGATTTACAGTAGATTCCGCTCAGTCACAATCTTGGCCACGCGGCTGTTTGAAAAGGAGAATCGATCATGAAATCATTAGCATTTGCAAATTGCCGGAGATCGCTAAGGTTGATAGCCGTAGGCGTGTTCGTGTGTGGATTGTCGGTTGCGCCGTGGGTGGTAGCCGATCAGCAAACCGCCCAAGAAGGCAAAGGAAAGAAAATGATGCGGGTGTTTTATCTCGAAATCGTAACCCCGGACGTTGATGCAATATGCGCCACATATGCAGCCACGCACGGTATCACGTTTGGTCAGCCCAATGCCGGGTTCGGCAATGCCAGGACGGCCGCGATGCCCGACGGCGGGATGGTCGGCGTGCGTGCGCCAATGCGTGAAACGGAGGTACCGGTCGTTCGACCTTATTGGCTGGTCAAGGATATCAATGCTGCCGTTGCCACTGCGGAGAATTCAGGCGGAAAGATTGCCCATCCTCCGATGGAAATCCCAGGGCACGGGACTTTCGCGATTTACATCCTCGGTGGCATCGAACACGGTCTGTGGCAGAAGTAAGACTCGGCGCAAATAACGATGCACGTTATAGCGAGTGTCTCACAACCTCAGAAGGCTCCGCCCTAACCCCGCTTGCGGTTGGCCGATTTCTTCGATTGGGGCTTCTTTGATTTAAGTTTCTTCGACTTTGGTTTTTTCGTTTTGGGTTTGGACTTGGGCTTCTTACCGGATTTCGATTTTTCGGTTTTGGTTTTTTTCTTGCCCGGTCGGTTGGATTTTTTCAAACCTCGGCTGGAAGCACCTCGATGCGGTCGCTTGCCGCTGCCCTTGCGAACCCGTCCGCCGGCTTTTCTTTTGAATCCGACGAATTCCGATAGTGCGAGATTCAACTGTCTGCCGGCAACATCGACGCGCGAGATCGTAACTTCCAGCGCCTGGCCAATCGAGATTCGTTTACCGCTACGCTGAGCATTGACGCACCCGCGATCGACATCGACCTCCCACCAGTCGTCTGCAAGTTCTTCAAACCGCAGCAATCCATCCACCAGGTACTCACTAAGCTGCACGTACAATCCGAAGTTGGTCACACCAGTGACAATTCCTTTAACCGAATCACCGGTTCGGCCTTCGAGGATGCGCAGAATTTTGACCAACCGCAGCTCGCGCTCGGCGGCTTCTGCCCGACGTTCGTTGCGACTGCACAGCGCCCCAAGATCGCGCAACTCTGCATCGGATGGCATCGATTTAATGTCGGATTTGCTCTGCAACTTGCCTTTGATGTAGGCGTCGAGCAACCGATGGGCTGTCAAGTCCGGATAGCGCCGGATGGGCGATGTAAAGTGAACGTAGTGTTCGCCAGCAAGCGCATAGTGTCCCAGGATCTTCGGCGAATACTCAGCCGTCTGCATCGATTTGAGCAGTGCGAGATTCACGGCAAACGATTCAGGTTTGCCCTTCACGCTTTTGAGAATGCCCTGCAGCGCGAATCGATCCAAACTCGTTGGCGGTTTGATACCCAGCGCCCCAAGAAACTTTCCAAGCGACTTGGCCGTCGAGTCGGCAGGGTCGGGATGGATACGTCGCAAATGCGGCACGCCGATTTCCGCGAACAGTCGCCCGACGGCTTCGTTCGCTTCAATCATGAACATTTCGATGATGGTGTGGCTGAAACTTGTGTCAGTCGGGGTGACACCGGTGACGTTGTCCTTCTCATCGTAGACCAGATCAACTTCCGGCAGGTCCAGCACGAGCATGCCGTTTTTGATCCGGCGTTGTCGAATCGCTTTGGCCAGCGATTCCATATCACCTAGTAGCGCCAAGACTTTCTTGGGCAATCGACCGGTTTTGCCTTCGAGGGCGGCTGACGCTTGTTCATAGGTCAAACGTTTAGCCGATCGAATCAACGTGCTGGCGAAGCGTTGGCCGACGACGTTTCCGCTTTTGTCGTAAGTGATAAACGCGCTCTTGGCGAAGCGCGGTTCGCGTTCCTGCAAACTGCACACGCCGTTGGACAGCACTTCCGGCAGCATGGGGATCACATGCCGGGGAAAGTAAACGCTGGTGGTGCGGGCTGACGCTTCCTGATCGAGAATGCTTCCCGGTTGAACAAAGTGGCTGACGTCGGCGATGTGAACGCCCAACTCCATTTGACCCTTGGAAAGCGTTTTCAATGAAATGGCGTCGTCAAAATCGCGGGCATCGACCGGGTCGATCGTGATGATCGTTTCGTTGGAAAGGTCAACGCGCTTGCTGTCGCCATCGGGATTGTAACTTCGCGAAACATCGCCAGCCGCCTGCAACACTTCCGGTGGAAATCCTTCGGGCAGTTGATATTGCACCACCATGCTGAGCGTATCCACCTCGGGTAGACCGCGCTCGCCCAGCACACGAACGATCACGCCGCGTGCCTCTTTGCCTGGTTCGGGATAGCGGGTGATCTCAACGACGACCTGATCGCCTTCCTTCGAAGACTTTGCCCCGGGGTCGTCCACGAAAACCGGCCCGTGAAAGGTGTTGCCGTCGGGTCGAACGAACCAGCGATTAAAATCGTGGAGCAGCTCGCCGACGAAATGATTCTGTGCACGGTTTAGTACTTCAACCACGCGACCTTCAAACAGCATTTTGTCGCCACGTTTGCCGCGCTTGACGATCTTCGCCTCGACCGTGTCACCGGTCAGGGCATTGCCCGTGTCGCCCGGCGGTACAAATAAATCACCGTGCGCATCGGGATTCTCCGGAATCACAAAACCAAACCCGCGCGGGTTTAATCGAAACGTCCCGACGATCTTGCCGGATGGTTGGGGCAAGGTCACGACATTGTTGCTGCCCAACACCAACCGGCCAGTTTTCTTCAACCCTTTAACCGCGAAATGAAAGTCGCCGTATTCGTTGTCAGAAATTCCCATGCTGCGAGCGAGCGCCCTGACTTTCTGTGGGCGATAGTCGCTGCTTTTGATAAATCGCAGTATTTGTTCGGCGACGTCTTCCGTGGACATGCTGTTCGATCCTTCGAGGAGTGAATGATTATGTGGGCTCGATTGTAAGCGGCATCGGGTCGAATCGTAAAGGATGGACCATAATGTCATCCGATACTGTAACGTATACGCGGGAATTGGAAGATAGGCGACGGCCAACGTTGCCCCTCGTCAACATCGCGTTGCGTCAACTCGACAATTCGCACCAAAAGTCCCAGCGTGTCGAGCGTCAGTGAACCCGACGCGCAATCATCGCCTGTAGACCGTTCAAAGTCACCGCCGATACCTTCATTGTTCTGATAAATCAGCCGCTACGCCCCCGCGAGCATCGCCGATTATCACAACGTTCAGCCAGATCATCGTGATCAATCTAAACGAACGGTTGGAGGACTGTTCACGTTCGCAATACGCCAGCGGACAATATACGGATTCGGGCAGGAGGCCCAGGTTCATCGGACCTCCGTCTATGCCCGCAGCGCCGTTGTTGGAGTCCGCCCCCATGCATCAACCGTCAACCGTCGATCGTTTCTTTGAACCGTTGCTCGCCGGCGACCGAAAAGCCTGTCGCCAATTCATCAACGAACAGCTCGAACAGACCAACAACAACGTCATTGATCTCTATCACAACCTGCTTTGGCCAACCATGCAGCGCCTCGACGAGTGCTTTCGTCAAAACCGCATCAGCGTCGCGACCGAGCACATGGCCACCCGGATCAGCCGCTCCATCGCCGACCAGCTTCAGCAATCCCTGACGCAAATGCCATCGAACGGCAAGACCATCATGATCGCCTGCGCCAACGATGAACCCGAAGAACTCGGCGCACAGATGTGCAGCGATCTCTTCGAAGCACGCGGCTGGTGCGTGTACTTTCTAGGCGGCGGCGTGCCCATGGACGAAATCTCGCAACTAATCGGCCAACTGCGTCCCGACATTCTGCTCATCTTCGGCACCAAACCATCGGGCGTGGCTCAGGTCCGAACGATGATCGATCACATCCGCTCGATCTCCAGCAACCCAACCATGAACATCATGATGTCGGGCGGGGTCTTCAACCGCGCCGAGGACCTGTGGAAAGAAGTGTTAGCCGACCTCTACGCACCGACGGCACAAGAAGCCATCGCAATGGCCGAAGCAGCAGAACCGCGCAAGCCGGAAATCCGATTGGCAGGCGTACCCAAAAAACGTCGCCGTCGCCGCCGTCCACCGCTCGTAGTAGAAACGGCTAACGCATAATCGCAAAGCCTATTGATCGCTGTACCACTGCTCTGTGAGCAGTGCAGAACTTCAAGTGGCGCTCGCGCGAACACTGCTCACAGAGCAGTGGCACGGATTTAGTCTTACTCGTTTGATCCGGACCGAATCACATCTCGAGGAAGTTGCTAATGAGATGATGGCCTTCGGTGGTCAGGAAGCTTTCGGGATGAAACTGCACACCAATCACGGGCATGGAATCGTGGCGGATGCCCATGAGTTCCTTGCGGTCTGCCGTCCATGCCGTGGCGTGGAATCCTTCGGGGATGGTATCTTCTTCGACAATCAGCGAGTGGTAACGGGTGGCTGTGAACGGATTGGATAGCCCGCTGAAGATGCCTCTGCCGTCGTGTTTGATCTCGCTGGTCTTACCGTGCATGAGGCGCTGAGCGCGAATGACCTTACCGCCAAACGCCTGGGCCATGCACTGATGACCGAGGCAAACGCCGAGTACCGGAATCTTGCCCGCAAGATGCTTGATGATCTCCATGCTCATACCGGCTTCGTTGGGCGTGCAGGGTCCGGGCGAGATGATGACGTGCGAGGGTTTCAGCGCATCGATTTCATCGAGGGTGATCGCGTCGTTGCGACGGACGTCGATCTTGTGCCCCTTCTGCAATTCACCGATCCGCTGCACGAGGTTGTACGTGAACGAATCATAGTTGTCGATGATTAACACCATGGTTCAGTAGTGTAGGGATCGCAGCGCCGATGGCAATCGGGTCGACCGCCCCTCGTTACCTCATCTAAGGGGCGACGGTTGAGTCACCGGTAATCGGATCGATTGAAATAGTGAGTGATCTACTGCCGAACGTGACTTGCACCGTCGCCGCGGTCGATTGGTCAAGTTCGCCGAGCGAGCCAAATACCAGGCACTCATCGCCATCCAGCGACACCGAGTCGATGCTGACCCCGGTCAACTCGGCTGCCCGCCCGCTGCCGAACGTCGTCGTGAACGGTTGGCCTTCCACCGGATGGGTCACGATCGCAACCGACGAACATTGAAACGGTGGCGAACCGCTGCGCTGCACCATCGAATAACTGTTTGCCGACGTATCGAATTTAAGGCCGAGCGGGTTGTCGCTGTGGCTGATCGAATACATTTGGGCGTACTGAATGTCGGCAACGATGAGCTTAGCGGCCGAAGAAACGCGAGCGGCATCTGTCGATTTGAGCATCGGAATCGCCAGCATCGCCACAATGCCGAGGATCACCACAACGGTCAACATCTCCACAACGGTAAACGCAGTCCTGCGAGTACGCTGACACGGGCAATGAGTACGCGATGTCAATTGCATCATCTATAGACTCTTCGTATTCCCAACGACGGCATTAAACGCATGGAGACTCTTTATTGATCGGCAGGTTGAAACCCATTCAACGCGTATGGGCTTACGTCTTATAAAAAAAGCGTTCTGCCCTCGGGAAAACGTGACACGACTTGAACTCCGCTCGGGAGGAAATAAGGATTGGCATCCGGCGTTCTAGCGGTTGTTGTCCATTGACCCATTTTCAGAGTCGCCGCTACTCATCAGCTGCAACTGGGCAACTGAGGCTCTTGTCATACATCCCAGACCGATCGAAGCAGCAGGCGCGCCGCTTCCCTTTGGCAAGCATGTCGCAGGCTTTGGTGATCCGCAATGTGCGGGTCTCGGCGCGCTTGCCAGAGATAATCCATTGGATCCAATCTCTGCGTGCGACGGGCGTTATATCCGACCACACCGCTTTGGCCTTTGGAGCGGCTGTGAGAGCCTTCCGCAGATCCGCGGGTACCTTTGGTTCCGGTTCCTCGGCCATCGGTGCGATCGCTACCGATACACTCTCACCCGCCACCGCGCCCGCGCCTTCACGAAGTTTCCGGTCCACCTTGAGCCAGTGACCTCCTTGACCGTCCGGCTCAAGCGTGGCCTGAAAGCCGAATTCATTAAACGTGCCTTCAACTGACACCATGCCACGCGAAGGAAGTTTCGCACTGGCTTTCTTGGGTAGCTTCAGAAATGTCCAAGTGACGCCCCTCGCACCGTTGGTCGCCTTCGGCCGAAACAGTTTTGCTTTGAATTGAATCACCTTCGGATCGGTGCATTTCTTGGTAGCTTTCGTCATGGGCTCACATCACTTACTCGTCGATCTCAAAAAACCGGCAATCCAATCAAGAAGGGCTTCATCCCGAGCGGCTCCACTCGACTGCAGACGCGGCGGCCGTAACGTTGCGTTCATTCATAGAATACAAGTCGATGCTTGGTGATTGTCAAGGGCACTTGGCGAGAAGCCTGATACATCAGCCAAGACACCAAGAGGGTCGCGTAGATCAAACGCCGCATCAACCCTATTCATAGAGCTGTTATTGAACTTTTGCCGTTGTTTCTTTGCGGCAGCGATTGAAGCAACGACCGTTATTTTCCGATCAATCTGATGGAAGTCCATGTTTGGGGAGGATCGGATCAGTGTTGTTTCGTCCGAAAAAAAGGCTTGCTCTTACGCTCTATGAAGCGATGCTTGCAGCGATGATCCTCGCGGTCGTCGCAGTGGCGGCATCACAGGCCATCGTTGCCGGTCAGATGCAAACCTACGACGCGATGCATCGACAGCGCGCCTTGACGCTCGCCGATTCGCTCGTCGACGAAATTCTCCGCTTGCCTTACGACGACCCCAACGGCGCTTCGACGCCTGGGCCCGAATCCGGTGAATCAACCCGCAGCGCTTTTGACAACATCGACGACTACCACGGATTCAGCGAAGCCGGCAGCCTTACCGATGCGGCTGGCACGCTTACGGATGCAACCGGTGCGGCTTACAGCGACCCGTATCAATTCTTCACGCAGTCGGTCACCGTCGCGGCGAGTACGCAGAATGTTTCAGCGCTGGGCGGAGATATCACCGGCATGCTTGTCACCGTCACCGTTTCAGACGACAGCGGACAGCAGTGGAGCCTTGAATCATTTGTCCCCCAGCCGCCTGCATAAACATCACGATCGGAATCACGACTTGACCAGACCTTTCAAATCCAAACCGATCAAATTCAAACCTGCATTTACGTTGGTTGAGTTGCTGCTTGCGATGGCGATCATGGCGATCATCGGCGTCGCGGCGCTGACCATTCTTGGCGCAACGACCTATGGCACGTCGGACGATCAGCTTCGACGCGAACTGCTCGTCAACATAGAAGTCATCAAAAAGCGGATCAATGGCACGATTCATTCGGCCAAAGAATTGATCATGCCCCATTCCGGGCAAACCACTTCCACCGATTATTTCATCGTCTGGGCCAACGACACCAACAACGACGACACCAAAGACAATAGCGAAATCGTCCTCGTCGAACGCAACACCACCGACAACGAGTTGCTGGCCTATCAGGACACGTCGGCGGCGGGTACGTTTTCAGACGCTGCGACCTTCAGAACGACGGCGCTCGCCTCGTATCCTTCCACACGATGGGCATCAGGCTTTTCCGCATTATCCTGCACAGCCACCTTCGGGACTGGAAACTTCCCGCTGTTTACGTACAAGTTCACCGTCACGCGTGGCACGACGAACGAATCGTACACCGGGTCGGCATCGACTCGGCAGTAGATTATGCTTGTTTGGTGTCGCAGCTAACCGGCGAGAAAGCGTTCGACGTATTTGGTATCGAACTTCCCGGAAATGAAAACATCGTCAGTCATGATGCGCTGATACAACCCGATCGTGCTCTTGATCGGATCGACGCGCAGTTCGGCAAGGCATCGCCGCATGCACGCAATTGCCTCATCACGCGTCCGACGATGCACAATCAACTTTCCGATCATTGAATCGTATCGCGGCGAAATGCGATAACCGGTGTGTGCATGGGTATCGAGTCGCACGCCCAGACCGCTGACGGCATTGAACCGTTCGATCGTTCCGGCGCAAGGGCGGAATCCATGATCCGGATCTTCGGCGTTAATACGACATTCGATCGACGCGCCATTGCGCTTCAACTCCTTTTGCGTAAATGGCAGCGCTTCGCCCGCAGCAATATGAATCATCGCCTTGATCAAGTCGATCCCGGTGATCATCTCCGTCACCGGATGTTCCACCTGAATACGCGTGTTGACTTCGATGAAGTAGGCCTTGCCCTTTTGATCGACCACAAATTCGACAGTTGCTGCGTTGTAGTAGCCAGCCGACTTGCACAACCGGACAGCCGACTTGCAGATTTCGTCGCGGGTGCGATTCTCGATTCCGGGCGAAGGCGATTCTTCGATTAGCTTCTGATAGCGACGCTGAACGGTGCAGTCACGTTCAAACAAATGAACGATATGGCCCTTCTGGTCGGCGAGGATTTGCACTTCAACGTGACGCGGATTCTCAATGTACTTTTCGAGATAAACGCCCGCATCCTTAAATGCCGTCATCGCCTCCTGACGCGACATCGACAGCGCTTTCTTCAAATCGCCCTCAGAGTCAGCCACCCGAAGACCGCGACCACCACCGCCAGCCAGTGCCTTGACCATCACCGGGTAGCCGATTTTCGCGGCAACTTTCAGCGCCTCTTTGTCATCTTCGACGACACCGTCACTACCTGGCACGGTCTGTACTTTTGCTTTCTTGGCGACCTGACGGGCGGCGGCTTTGTCACCGAGCAATCGTATTGAATCAGATGATGGCCCGATGAATTGAATGTTCGACTCGCGACACATGTCGGCAAACTGCGCGTTTTCGGCGAGGAATCCATACCCTGGATGAATCGCGTCGGCGCCCACCATCTCGGCTGCAGCAACGATGCGATCGCCCTTGAGATAACTTTCGCCAGCAGCAGCCGGACCGATGCAGATGGCGCGCGAGGCCATGTCCAGATATTGCGAATCCTTATCCTCTTCGGAGTACACGCACGCGGTATCGATCCCCATCTCGCGACAGGTTCGCATGATTCGAAGAGCAATTTCGCCACGGTTGGCTACAAGAATTCGTTTGAACATCGGATATGAACTCCACGGTTCAGCGAGGCTTGGCTATTCTCGACCGCGCTGCCGGGGTGATTGAAGAAAGATCGATCGATCCAGCTCGGGCCATTCACCGACTGGCCACCCACCAAACAAGTTTGGCAAACTAGTCTGGCTTCACCATGAACATCGGCTGACCAAACTCGACCGGATCTTCATTGTTGACCAGGACTTCGACGACCGTCCCGCTGACGTCGGCTTGGATTTCATTAAACACTTTCATGGCTTCAATGATGCACACCACCGTCGTCGGCGTGACCCGTGAACCCACCGACACAAACGGCGGACTGCTTGGATCGGGCGAAAGATAGAGCGTGCCCACCATTGGCGACTTGACCGAATTGAGATTGTCAGCCGGAACCGGAGCGGCAGGTGGCGCTGGGGCAGCCGTCTCGACCGGTGCAGGCGCTGCACTAACCGGCGCTGGCATCATCACTTGACCGGCTGGTCCTGACCCTGACACAACCGGATGCGTTTCCGGACCCGGTCGGGTGAGGCGAATCTCTTCCTCGCCATCACGGAGTTTGATCTCCGTCAGGTCGAACTCGGACATCATTTCTACCAACGTGCGTATCGTATCTGGATCAACCACGAAGAGCGTCTCCATTTGAAATCAATCAACCGGACGTCATGCGTCCGAAACTTTTGTCATTTTACGGTCGCGGTGAAATCACGTTGCACCGGCTATCGGGCAACATCGATCACCGCAGACTTAAGCGACTTACTCAGGTGTGACATGACCTGGCACCCATTGCCCATCACGCGGACATCATCTTCGATGCGAACACCACCAACACCCGGCAAGTAGATTCCTGGTTCGACCGTCACCACCATACCTGCGACGAGTTTCTGATCGCTGCGCCAACTCAGCGAAGGCGACTCATGAACATCGAGTCCCAAACCATGACCAAGTCCGTGGGTGAACCGCTCGCCATAACCACAATCGGCTATGTGCTCTCTTGCAATGGCATCGACATCGCTCATGCGAACGCCCGCGCGTATTGCAGCGATCGCCTTTTTTTGCGATGTCAGGACGGCTTCATAGATCGCCTTGAATTTCGACGGGATGCTACCGACGAACACTGTACGGGTCAAGTCGCTGCGATACCCATCCACCGTAGCGCCCCAGTCAAAAAGGATCATACAACCGCTTTTAACGCGTCTATTTCCCGGAACAGCATGGGGAAGCGCAGCATTTGCGTCGATCGCGACGATTGAACCAAATGCCGGTTCCGTCGAACCGCGACGCTTCATTTCGTATTCCAATCGGGCGGCCAACTCCAACTCGGTTTGACCGATTCGAATCGTCTTGAGCATCGCACGATACGCGCTCTCAGCCACGCGAATCGCATTGTCCATCGTCTTGAGTTCGCCGGCGCTTTTCCGCTCGCGCATCTGGCTTATCGTCGGCGGTGCATCCACCAATCGAACGCCCGTCAGCCCCTTTCGCAAGGCATCGCGCGTCGCGACAGTCATCTTGTCTGCCTGAATCGCGAGACGCTGGCAGGGCGACGACTGAATGACTTTGACCAATTCCGATGTCAGATCGCCCCTGCGAAAATGAACCTTCGACCAAGCGACTTCCTTTTTCGCTGCACTTTCAAAGCGACCATCAGTGATGACGGTGACGGAGCGACCCGTTATCAGAACCGCCGAGTCTTCTCCGGTAAATCCCGTCAAATAGAAATAGTCGGCCCGATGAGCGACGAGCAGTGCAGGAATTGATTTCTGGCGCAAGGCCTGCCTGACCATCTCCAATCGATTTTGAATGGTTTTGGATGGCTTTAAGCGCGGCATTGCGAATTGTTCTCAATGATTGATTGAATTTGCGATGCGCCGGTGGACACCAAGAAAGTCAACATAGTGAACCGACTACGCGTTCAGCGGCTTAGCGCTTTTTGGTCTTGGTTTTCTTCTTGGCTTTTTTCGCCTTCGTTTTGGTCTTAGCCGCTTTCTTTGTCTTCGTCGCCGCTTTCTTCGTTACCGTTTTCTTCTTGGCGGCGGGCTTCTTTGCGGTCTTTTTCTTTACCGTTTTGATCGCCGGCTTCTTGGCAACTGCCTTCTTGGCGGCTTTCTTTTTGACTGTTTTCTTGACAGCCTTAGCCGCCTTTTTTGTAGCCGATTTTTTTGCCGCTTTGGTCTTGGCTGTTTTCTTCGTTGCGCCCTTCTTCTTGCCGGCTTTCTTATCTTCGGCGTCAGCGTCCTTAAACGACTGCTTACGAGCGACGCGGGTTACGCCTTCGACATCACTACCGGAGGATTTCTTCTTGATTTTCTTTGCGGCGACTTCCTCCGCTTTTTTTTCCTTGGCCTCCTGAGCTGCACGCTGCTTCTCGGCGTCAGCACGTTGTTTGCGCGCTTGAGGCGGGGCTTTGGCTTCATCATCTATCTTGAGAAGTTCCAACCCGTAGTAATAACCGTCAGCTTCAAGCCGCTCCAACTGCGCTTCTGAGTCGGCTTTCTCGATCGACTTGAACAAAGTCAACGTGTAACCGTCAGCCGCAAATCCGCACACCTTCCATTCAAAAGGAATAACTTCCTTCTGACCGGGCGCCCGTCGAGCAGTCGTCGGTTGACCGGGAGCACCTGGCCTGCCCGGAACCGCTGGGCCGCCCGGAACCGCTGGGCCACCAGGACTCGCTGCGCCGCCAGAACCCTGCGGTGCCGGTCCTGCCTTTTCCGTTTCCTTAACGTCAACCGCAACGCCTGCATCTTTGCCTGCAGCGTCACCATTGTCGGATTTCTTCGTCGTCGTTTTTTTGCTGGCCATTCAGTGGCTTCCTCTTCGACCGATGACGAACTTTATTCGCCTGATCTTTCTACACTTAAGTGCAGTCTTTACACTGCCCTAATCGATTGCATCGCATTGCAATTGAATTCATGGATGTTGTTCGCGCGAGCCTCGTGCCAGCGAATGTCCCGAACCGCACGCGGGAATCCCTAGCCTGCAATAATTCAAAGTCTGCGAGGCGCGGCGCGTATCGTAAACACCGGCTAAACTTCTGTCAAAACCACGCTTATGAGCCGGTCCTCGGTTTAGTTTCAAACCCTCCATAACCTCGCCTCACACCTCGTAGCCGCCCACTCTTCTACTCGCTGCCATGACGCGATTTGAATACGATGCAAAGATGAAGCGCCGCTCGAAGAATAAACCCAAAATCGTCACCCATTCAAATGACCATGCGCCTGAACCCATGCGCTCCAGGCCTGCGATTGATTGGCTTGCTGCGGTCGGGGTCGGCGCTGTGAGTTTAGGACTTTTCCTCATCACGCTCGCGCCTACCGTCACTTCCGAAGACAGCGGCGAGCTGATTGCGGCGGCTTGGCATTTCGGCGTGCCCCATCCACCGGGTTATCCGCTTTGGACAGCTCTTTCCGGAGCGTTCGTCCATCTGTTCGCAGTGGGTTCGATCGCCTGGCGGGCAAACTTATTCTCCGCCGTTTGTTCAGCCGGGGCGGCTGCGGTTTTCTTCGTCGCCCTTCGTCAGATTCAACTGTCCCGAATCGTCGCCGCCAGCACCGCACTGGTTTGGATCTGGTCCGAATCGTCATGGATGCAGAGCGTCATCACCGAAGTTTACGCCCTCAATACGCTGATCACTGCCGCCATTTTCTGCTGTGCCATGCGATGGTACGCCACCCGCAAAACGCGCCCCCTACTCATTGCATCATTGCTGGCCGGTCTGGGCATGTGCAACCATCATTCGATCGGCTTCGCGTGTTTGGCTCTGGTCATCTGGATTCTCTCGCTCCAACCCGCTCTGCTTCGACAATGGAAACTCATCGCCCAATCGATAGCCCTATTGCTCATCGGCTTACTGCCATATTCGTATCTACCGGTGCGGGCAGCCGCCAACCCGGTGATGAACTGGGGTGATCCGTCCACTTTTGATCGCTTCATAGGACACGTCACCCGCCGGCAGTACGGCGCGATCGGCCCGATTAAGACGCCCGAACCGCGCTCGCCCGATCGCTTCGGCAATCAATCGTGGTACATGGTCGAGACCGTCGCTGAAGACCTGACACCGTGGATTCTCATCGCATCGGTCGTCGGCATAATCGTGATGGCCCGTCGAGCACGGGCGATGCTGTGGATGGTCGTACTTTGGGTCGCGTGTACCGGGCTGCTGTTCGTCTTTCTCGCCAACTTCGATTTAGACCGGACAGCCCGCTGGGCGCTTCAGGTGTTTTTCATCCCCGTGTCGTTGGGGCTGGCGATCGCATACGGGCATTTACTGGAAGCGGTTGTCGGCAATTTCAAAAACGCTTTCGACTCCACCAAAACGGTTGTTGTCGCTTCATTGTTGACTGCGCTCATCGCCCCCGGCGTACTCGTCGCAACGCATTACTCGACATGCAACTATTCAAGATATTGGTACGCCGAAGACCACGCCGAGAATATGCTGGCTTGCATGATGGACCGGGCGATCATTTTTCCATCGGGCGACCACTCGACGTTTCCGCTGGTTTACAAGGTACTGGTAGAAGGCGAGCGGCCCGACGTGACCATCGCCGACATGTACGGTTACATCCGCCCCGATCTCGTCAAAGACCAACCAGAAGACTCGCCCGACCCGCCGGCAGTGTGGCTGATCAGAACTTCAAGGCGACCTGTCTACTTCGCAACCAAGACCGCCCCACCGGTCCCCAACGCCAGATTCGTAACTGCCGGCATCCTCTACCACCTGCTTCCCGACGGAATGCCATATGATGGCACTGACTTGATCAGCCATTGCAAGTACCGAAATGACCAGACACCAACTGTCCAGGACTTCGGCGCAACCCACATCCAATACGATCGCGAATTCTTCACGGGCTTGAACCTGATCGAATCCAACCAGACCGAAGCAGCCACTCAGCATTTCAAGAAAGCCGCAACATTCTGCGAAGGCATCAAGGAAGGATTCAACAACCTCGGCAGCACGCTAGCCGAACATCAACACCCTGAAGTAGCCCTACCGTACTTCAAGCAAGCTGCCAGCATCGACCACCGCTACATCACCCCAAGAAGAAACCTATACCGCCTCTATTTCAAACAAGGCGACTGGCCCAACGCCCGAAAACAACTCGAAGAAATCCTGCAAACTGAACCAACCGACTGGCGGGCCCACCGCGACCTCGGAAACCTAATGTTCGATCAACTCGGCGACCGCTCAAGTGGCGTGCGACATTGGAAAAAATCGCTGGAATTGAACCCCAATCAGCCCGAAGTTCAATCGCGTATTCCCCACCCATAGCGGCCAAGAGTTGCGTCGACACTTTGATTGTTGATGTATTTCGTTATCGGATCACCAGCGTCGCCAACCACGATCCAGCAAGCCACGATGCACCTTGAGCAATTCATTCTATCGGTCGATAGCGAATTCACCGGGCCGCGTCGCGCCCAATGTGCGCCGGCACCTGTAATAGAGTGAGAAAATCCAATGAAGACAATTGATCGGATCATGTTTGCGGCGCTCATCATCACAGCCACCTCGACGTCAATCGCCCGCGCGGACGACGTCACCATCAATGGCGCAGATGTCACGGCTTCAAGCATACAGGCAACTATCACTGCAAACGGTGGTGGCAAAATCATCTTCGCCACAAGCCACACGCTTGACGTCGATCAAAACCTGCTCGACTTGACCGGGATTGTCGTCAACAACGGAATCACAGGCGAGATCGATTTCGGAAGCAATAGTTTCGGCGTTGTTTTCAAGGACTCAACCACCATTGCCATCGACATGCAAGGTGGCGGTGCATCGCTCAACATGGCCGGCACCAGCACCACCGCCGGAATAGGCACCGTTGGCACCGGAGATACGATCACACTCAATGGCGCGATCACCGGCGCAACGACAGGAAACATCACGACCGGTACCAATACATTGACACTCCTTGCGGGCGCCTCGATTGCAGGATTTGTCAGTGTACCTGCCGGCCAAACGCTCGACGTCAATGGCGACGCATCCATCGGAACACTGAACGACAATGGGAACGCATTGAACATCGATATCGCAGACGGTGTTACACTAACGGTTGGCACGCCGGCGCTGACAGGCACGACCACGCTTACGGGCGCTGATGAAACCGACAGTATTCTCGAACTCGACGGTAGTTCCACCATTTCGAGCATCAGCATCTCAGGCTCAGCCCGAATTCAAGTGGATGCGGACACCACGATCACCAGCCTCACCAATGGAGCAGGCCAAACGCTCGACCTCGACATCGCCGACGACGTCACGCTAACCGTCACCACGCCCAACTTCGCCGGAACCACAACCGCGATCGGTGCCGACTTTGAAAACAGCATTCTTGTATTGAATTCCGGCAGCACGATCGCAGACTTAACCGTCTCTGGACTTCTTAATATTGCAATCAACGCTACCACGCTGATCACCGACCTCGCCACCAGCGGAAGCGATGCCGTCTTTTTCGACCTTCCATCGAATGTCCAGGTCGTCGTGACCAACCCATCGCTTGCCGGATTCACGCTTGCTTCTGGTGAAGACCTCGATAGCGGATTCAGCGTCACCAATGCCAGCACGATCAACTACCTTAGCCTACGCGACACCATTACTGCCCACTTCGGCGACGCCACGACCGTCACCACGCTCAGCGCAGAAACGGGCTCGACCATCAAACTTGACATCGATGCCGCATTGGGCATTACGGCATTCGCCGCGATTGGTTTCGACCACCTCACCTTTGACATCGCTTCCGGTCTCACGGCCACAGTCACTGGCGTGGTCACGATCATAGCAGATCAAGTCATCGAACTAGTTGCCGTCGATGGCGGTGGCAACGAAACCATCAACTTCGTGGGCGACCTGGTCCTTTCGGGCATAAACTCGAATCTGAAATTCACCAACGACACCGGGCGCATTGCTGGCGAAGTTCAAATGACCGGCAGCGGTTCGTCCATCGACGTTGACGGTAATTCGGAAATCGAAACGTTTACACCCAACGTCAACAGCACAATCAATTTTGCCGACGGAAAATCACTGACCTTGGACAATGGTATCACGGTTGCCGCACCGGCGACGTTGACGCTTGACGGCACAACAGGTAGCGCCGGAGAAACGTTTACCGTCCCAACCATCGTCCTGGCAACCGGAGGAGCAGCCACCCTGGAAGTCGGCGGTGATACCGCAAACACGTTTAACGTGCTGAGCACGATTGGCGCGAGCGCCTCAACTCGCCTCGAAGTGAATACCTCCACGAATATCACCAGTCACCAACTGGGCGGAGCATCGACCATCGCGGTGGCCGACGGCGCGACGCTTGCAACCGTTGCCACAATCAATGCCTCCCCGCTCGCACTCGAAGGCACGGGAACCATCACTCGCATCGATTCGACCACGGGCCTAATCGCTGACACGGGTGGCGTGACCATCAGCGACCTACGAGCCGACCCCAGCGGTACAACAACCATTCTGGTTGCGACCGACGTCACGACGACTGTCTCGTTATCCAATGCGTTAACGACGGCTGGCGACGTGCTCAATAAGACTGGCGATGGCACGCTCATCGTGAAGACCGGACTGACCGACATCTTCGACAACGGTGCGGGCATGGTCATCGACATCGACGCGGGCACGCTCGTTGCGGGCACCACAGGGTCCAACGACGACGTCACCTTCGACGACGATGCCGACGAAATTCAAATCGCAGACGGTGCAACGTTCCGCACCACTGGCAGCATCACCGTCGGCGACGCCGGAGCCAACGCCAACATCGATGCCGTCAGCGGATCGACCGTAGAACTTAGCTCAGCCGCCGGCGCAGAAACCCTTACCGCTGCCGCCGATGAAGATTTCAAATTGCTCGGTTCGGTATTAATCAACGGAACCGATTCTGATTATTCCATCGCCGATGCGTTCGAATACCAGTTTGGTGACGTCACCATCAACGCAACCGGATCGCTCATCCACAACACGCCCAGCGGAAAGATGCGCTTCGTATCGGGCAGCACGTTACTCCTCAATGGCACTGCCACGCTCGACGTTGACGGCCAAGCGTCTGGCACGCCGGTCACGATGGATACCACCGATGGCACACCGCTGTTTACGATCAACCGAGGCAGTTCCGCGAACTTCACATTGACCAACGCGGCGCTGACCAATGCCCGTTATCGCGACGACAGCGGTCTGCCCGCGAGTTGCTCGCTCACCTTCACTGACTTGACGCTCGTCGATGAACTCAATTGGACGGGTCCGTGCAGCGGTGGTGGTGGCGGAGGAGGCGGAGGCGGTGCGCCCCCTACTCCACCTCCGTCAGATGATGATGAAGAGGAAACGACCGATGAGGAAGAAGCCACTGACGAAAATGCCGAAGACGATGACGCGCAAGACGACAACACCGACACCAGCGATGACGAAACCAATGATGATGACAAAACCGAAAACGCTGACTCCGACGGTGAAACGGCTGCCGACGATGACGGATCGGCTACCGTTGAAGGCGACAATGTAGATGTTAATGCCACCGGCCTCGACCCTGGAACGCAGGTCACAGTCGAATCAAACGACGACGGAGAAACCACGCTAACCGTAGGTGATGGAGAAAACGCCAGCCTCACAGTAACGATTGGCGGTTTGGATGACGGCAGCGATGTCGCACTGGCGATCGACGACGACGGAAATCAATCGCTATCCTTCACCAATGCCGAAGGTGACCCGCTGCTCGACTTGTCGGTTGAAGGCGTCGGCGACGGCGCGAAGGTTGATGTCGTCATCGACGAAAACGGCAACCGATCCATCGAAGTCACCGACGCCAATGGCCAGCAAGCGCTCACTCTCGAGCTGGACGGATTCGGCGACGCCGGCAACGTCAAAGTCACCGTCGATGCCAACAACAATAAGACGGTCGTACTCGGCGGCGCAAACCGCAGTTCGACCACGCTGTCGCTACAAGCCACCCCCTCAAACTCAACCGTGAAAGCCACAACCGACGCAACCGGAAATCTCAAGTTGGCTGTCACCGACCCAACCGGCGACAACGTGGGTGTCAGCATGACCGTACCGGCTGGCTCGACCGACACAGTATTCACGATTGCGTTCGGATCGGCACCGGATGCCAAATTAGCGGGCAAGATCGCAGGGGCAGAATCGAACGGACTGGTAGACAATTACATCGTAGGCGCAACCGTGCAGATATCAGCCGACCCACTTCCGCAAGACCCCAACCTGCTGATCGAACTGGCGTATCCGCAGAAGAGTATCGGTCAACTGACCGAATCGGAACTGCGCCTGAATCGCTACAACAATGAGGCCGAAGCGTACGAGCCAGCCGGCAGCAACGACGTGGGCGACCAAAGTCCGACCGACGAACTCAACGACGGCGGAATCGAGACATCAACACAACAGGTATGGGCAAGAGTGTCACAACTTGGCACGTTTTCCATAGGCGTCCCAGAACAGCCGGTCGAAGAAACCAACGAAACCAACCGGCCCACAGGAATCTGCGGCGCATTCGGAATGATCACGTTACCGCTCTGCTTGTTGGGCCTTGGCGCAATCAAGCAACGTAGAACTTGGAGGCTGCGTTGAGTCGAATGCGAATAAGGCATCGTCGAAGATTTTGAAGGCACTTAAAACCTTCGTGAATAAACGCACCGGATGCCATTTTTGCTTGACGTATTACATAAATTGACGCATAATAGGCGCGTAAGATTGACCTACACGTGCTTTTAGAAGGGAGGCTTCGTATGTCATTGCTAACGCTACAACAAATCACGGGGCCTCGTTGCGCGTTCGGGTGCTAGTCAATCTGTAACCAAATCCCCATCTGTAACCAAATCCCCAACGAACCTTAACGAACTCCATACGCACTTGGTGGCGGCCGGCTTGTACCGGTGCGGGCGTTCTTGCGCTCCGAAAGCCCCGTGATTCCCCTGTATTAATCGATTTCGACACTTTGGACGGTAGCGCTCTGCGCGCACTCCGCCAAGACAAAGGAGCGTTTATGCCATCGAGCAAACGTGATGCAGAAGATGTGCGCGCTTTTTGCGCGGAAGTATTTGAAGACGACGGCGTCAACCCAAGTGAAGACAAACGCCGCGATGCAAGACAAACCCAAGGACGCAATCGGAAACTCGAACAGTTGTGCAAGCAAGTCGAACTCGCATTGCAAATCGTTTTTCCGATCGTTGACACAAAGTGCGACGCTCGCGTTTCCAGCGTTGAGCCCGCGCCCAATGCCGGGCGATTGCGAGTGATTGTGGCTGTGCCTAAGAAAGGCGACCCCGCCAGTGTTTTGGCGGCTATCGAGCGGCGCAAGGGATACCTGCGCAACCAAGTGGCCCAGGCGATTTCCAGACGCCGCGCGCCGGAACTTACATTCTCAAACATGACCGAGGAGTCAGAAAATGCCTGATCAAATAACTGCCAATACGTGGCTGGTGAATCAACCCGAGCCAGCAGTACGTCAAACCATCGAGCGTCTGTGTCGAGCGCCCGATGTGGTTCACGTTGCCGTCATGCCTGACGTTCATTTGGCGGCTGGCGTTAGCAACGGTGTGGCGATCGCAACCGAGCGCCTCATCTATCCAGCGGCTGTCGGTGGCGACATCGGTTGCGGATACTCAGCCGTCGCATTCGCAAGCGCTGCCAGTCCATTGCAACGTCGCCAAGCGGCCGAATACGTACTGGACGCTCTCCCAAAAACCGTTCCAATCATTCGTCATTCCAGGCGTAATGGACTGCCAAAACTCGAAGGCAAGTTGGATGCGGAACAGTTATCCAAGCCGGTACTCATCGCCAAAGCCTTAAGCGTCGGACGCGAGGAACTCGGCACGCTCGGTCGCGGCAACCACTTCCTTGAATTCCAGGAAGACGAGGATGACCGACTATGGGTAATTGTCCACAGCGGTTCGCGAGCGATGGGCCAACACATCACCACCGCCCATTTGAAAAACGCCGAGAAAGTCGGCGGCGGACTGTCGTGGTTGGATGCCGACACCGACGATGGCCAGGCATATCTACGCGATGTCGAATGGGCAAGGGCATACGCAGCCGAAAGTCGCCGAAGAATGCTGAATCGAGCCGCCGAACTCATCGCCGAAACGCTGGGCGTCGAAACCGACATGAACACATGGATCAACACCGATCACAACCACGTCCAACGCGAAGAACACAACGGACGCACGATGTGGGTTCACCGCAAAGGCGCAAACCACGCCAGCGACGAGACCACCAACATCATCCCCGGGTCGATGGCAACCGCCACCTACCACGTGCAAGGTCGAGGCAACGCAGATGCCCTGAATTCCAGCTCGCACGGTGCCGGCAGGCGACTAAGTCGAGGTGCTGCTAAAGCCAAGATAAAACGCAAAGACTTCGCCCGCCAACTCAAGGATATCTGGATCGACCCCAACACCGCCGCAAAACTGACCGATGAATCACCAATGGCATACAAAGACATCGATGCCGTCATGCGAGCGCAAAAGGATCTCGTGCGAATCGTCAAAAAACTGCGACCGGTGCTGTGCTATAAGGGAGTTTGATTTGGCAGAATGACCGCACAATGAATAGAAATTAAGCGGAATGCAAATGCGCCTGGCAGGACTCGAACCTGCGACCGTCGGATTCGAAATCCGATGCTCTATCCAACTGAGCTACAGACGCTCTTTAGCTGGCGTGGAGATTAACGATTCTTGCAGCCGACGCAACTTCCCGGCAGCGGACGAGTGCCCCAAGTTTTCAAACTTGGGGTCTCGATTGTTTTGCTTTGTTGGTCCGCTTAATGCTCTGGCAGTGCATCCAATGCAAGTCGCCTTCCCCAGGATCGGAGATCCTGGGCCACCCTACGGCGATCGCGCATCTCGATTACTCGCCTGTAAATAACCGTTGGAACTCGGCCATGTCCTTCAGGTCAATGTCGTTGTCGTCGTCGATGTCGGACTCCAGGCAGCCGGGCTTGTTGGCGGTTGCTTCGGGGCCGGTGATGCACTCGTTGAATTGCTGGTAGTCCTTGTCATCCACATCGCCGTCGTCGTCGGTGTCGGCTGGCGGGCCGACCTTGTGCAGTTGGAATCCGTTAAACGCTGCGCCGATTGTTGTGCTGCCTCCCGACGGAATGCCGACGTGCCAACCGATGTGCCCGCTGGTCACGTCGATGAGGTCGTATGAATAGCTTAACCCTTCCGCATGGCTGCCCGGCCATTCGCCGCCGATGAGCTTTGAGCCCGCGACAAAATCGAACCGCACCACTTGCATCGTCGCAGGTTCATTCGGAAACCATGCATAGGTAATCACTTCGTACAAACCATTCTCAAGCCCGTTGAGATACATGCACGATTCGAGGGGGATACTGTGGGTGACGAGATAATCATTCAAGAGTTTGGCATCATCGTTACCGGTCGCGTCAGAAGTTTCGACCGACTGCAAATCCATCCCCCCGAACTGATGAAACCCGACGTTGGTCGCGTTGCCCTCGACATCGAGGAGCATGTCGTCACTGGGCGTCACATTCGGAGTAAACGGTGTGATGTGCGCGCCGCTTACGTTGTTCCAAAACCCCGCCTGACCGGCAGCGCCATATGTCGACTTGGGTGCGTCAGATGACACACCCACATCAACGTTGACTGACTGGCCAGACGCTACATGAGTCATTTCAGTCCCGAATACAATTGCGACGATAATAAATGCGTGCGTTGATTGAATCATGGCAACGGGTCTCCAAGATTTTGTATTGCCGAATTGACTGATTCAGCTTAATAAGGGCACGCATCAGCCGCAATTATTCGCCACATATAGTGCGGTTATCAACATCTTACACGCGGAGTTGTAACGCATGACCTTCAAAGCTGTTTTCATTTCCATCTTCATTGGGACATCACTTATCGTTGCAGCGCTGGTTATCAATGCCAAACGACCGGCAGGCGATACCATGGGACCAACGCCTGAACTCGTGCGTGCCACAGGTAAATGCGCCGAATGCCACAGCCACGAAACGTCGGCTGTCGTGCATCAATTCGAACGAAGCAAACACGCAACTTCAAACGTCAACTGCCTCGACTGCCACCGTGCGCTCGAAGGCCAGGAACCACTCGATCATCGCGGATTTACCATCGCCAAAAAAGTGACCGCGAAGAATTGCGCCGAATGTCACGCGACTGAATACAACCAATTTCTAAGAAGTCGCCACGCAGCACCAGCATGGGCAGCCGTCCACGGTGACAAGCACTTTACACCCGAGCAAATCGCCCACGCAGAATCGTTTCACAAGGGAATGGTATCACGTCCACCCAACGCTCTCGCGATCGCCGAAGGGCCAGCCGCCTTCGACAAAGGGTGCGATGGATGTCATTCGGTCGGTAAGCCAAACCTCGACGGTTCCATCGGAACATGTACGGCATGCCATTCGCGACACTCGACGTCAATTGCCCTTGCCCGCGAACCGCAAACCTGCGGTCAATGTCATATGGGTCCAGATCACTCTCAGATCGAAATCTACACCGAGTCGAAACACGGCGTACTCTTTCACGCACAAAAGGCTTCTTTTAACATGTCAGCCGACCCGAAAAAACTTTCGACCCGCGACATGTCCGTGCCAACTTGCGCGACCTGTCACATGAGCGGACTTGAAGGCATGAAGGTCACCCACGATACGACCGATCGCCTTTCATATTTCCTGTACGCAGCCGTCTCCGACAAGCGTCCGAATTTTGCTCAGGGCCAGGAAGAAATGAAAGAGACATGCCTCAAGTGCCACACCAAACCACCCGTCGATGAATACTACCGACAAGCCGAAGAGGTGCTGGTCCATGTGAACGAAAAGGTCGTGGAAGCTCAGGCCATCATGAAGTCGCTCCGTGACGAAGGACTCTTAACGCCCGAACCCTTCGACGAACCGATTGAGTTTCTCGAATTCGATTACTGGCATTACTGGGGTCGGACGGCAAAGCACGGTGCGTTCATGGGCGGTGCAGATTTTGTGCAATGGCATGGCAATTACGAACTGCTTGCCAAGCTGGCCGAATTGAAAGAGATGGCCCGCGCAATCCGAACAGAACATGCGCTCGCCAACAAAGAATCATGATCGACCGCCCGTTGCCAATCGCATCAATCAAACAATAAGTGTCAGGCAAACAATAAGTGTCAGGAGTCAGGTATCCGACCATGCCTTCCCGCGAATTCTGGAACAAAGTGTTGTATCGCCCGCGAGTGCTCGAATACTTCGTGCTCCTCAACGTCAGCTTTCTAGCCGTCGACATCTACGTCGCCCATTCGATCAACGACTTCGCACATTGGGCTGAATGGATTCCGTTCTACTTCTCCGTCGCCGCACCGATCGTTCTTCTCGCCGGTTGGCGCGGAAAGTCGGCCGGGTATGTCGTCGGATACGGCGGTATTCTCGTCGGAATTGTTGGGTTCTTCCTGCATCTGGAAAGCCAGTTCTTCGCGTTCTATTCGGTCAAAAGTCTTGTCTATACCGCCCCGTTTGTCGCTCCGCTGGCGTACACCGGCATCGGATTCCTGCTGGTGATGAATCGCATGGTCGATTTTGAATCACGCGATTGGAGTCGATGGGTGTTGTTCCTGGCGATCGGAGGGATCCTTGGAAACTTCGTATTGGCGTTGTGCGATCATGCGCAGAATGGATTCTATAGCGTGTGGGAATGGACGCCGGTTTTTATCAGCGCGATCGCTGTTGGATTCCTCGCGATGGCGATGGTCGAAAAACCAACGATTACATTCTTGAAGATGTGTTGCGGCGTGCTTGTAGCGTCGATTGCGATCGGGCTGATCGGTTTCGGACTGCACTTCGAAGCCAACTGGAATTCGCCTTATTCCATACGCGACAGCTTCCTCTACGGTGCGCCCATTCTCACACCAATGCTCTTACCGAATCTTGCATTACTCGCCGGCATAGGCATTTGGGACATTTTTGCTCGATTGCGCAATTCAAATTCGTCGAGCAGAACACCTGCCACCACCCACCAGCCGATCAATTAAACTTGAATCGCTTGGTCGCCAACTCTGCGATGTGTTGGCCAATCGCGATTGACGCGGTGGCCGCTGGCGATGGTGCGTTTAAAACGTGAATGAATTGTTCGCTTTCGATAATGCGAAAGTCGTCTACGAGTGAGCCGTCTGGTTCAATCGCCTGCGCCCGCACACCACAGCCAGCCGGTACAAGGTCCGCCGCTGCGACCGACGGTATCAGTTTTTGCAAACCGGCGACGAACGCTCGTTTGCTGAGCGATCGATGCCATTCACCCAAGCCCATCCGCCAGTGCTTGGCCATGAGTTTCCAGAGTCCGGGGTAGGTGACCATGTCGAAACAGTCGCGCGGAGAGCAACTGAATTTGTCGTACCCTTCGCGCTTGAATGCGAGGACCGCATTCGGACCGGCTTCCACGCCCCCGTTGACCATGCGGGTGTAGTGTACGCCCAGGAACGGAAACTGCGGATCGGGCACGGGGTAGATCAAATTGCGCACCAGATCGCGGCGTGATTCGACGAGTTCGTAGTATTCACCTCGGAAGGGAACGATGCGAAGTTTCGGATCGGCGCCGCACATTCTGGCGACGCGGTCGGACTGCAACCCGGCGCAATTGATGACATGTTTGCAGCGTTTGAGACCGCGCGATGTCGTCAGCGTGACAACTTCGTTAATTGACCGAATACCAGTCACCCGTGCATGCGTATCGATCTCGTGACCAGCCGCGCGAATCACCTTCGCGTACGCCTGTGCCACTGCAACATAGTCTACAATGCCAGTCTGTGGCACCCACAAGCCAGCCATGCCAGAGACATTGGGCTCGCGCTCGCGCATCTCTGCCGGTTTGAGCCATTCGAGTTGATCAAGTCCGTTCGCCTCACCGCGACCGGCTAACATCTCCAAAGTCGCGACTTCTTTCTCGTTGGTGGCGACGACAAGCTTACCGCACCGGTCGTGGTTGATCTCATGCTCTTTGCAAAACGCATACAACTGCGTCCGCCCGGAAGTACAAAGTTTGGCCTTAAGCGAACCGGGTTTGTAATAAAGCCCCGAATGAATCACCCCACTGTTGTGCCCAGTCTGATGCTGAGCCAACCGCCCTTCAGCCTCAACCACAATCAACCGAAGCCCGCCAACCCGCGAAAGCGCCATCGCCGTCGCCAGCCCCACAATCCCCCCGCCAATGATCGCCAGGTCATAGGTTGTCGCAGTGTTGGACATATTGGATTCTTAAGAATTCCGTTGGCACATTGTTGACTGTCTTCAATGATGTCGGCTTTCGTCACGACATGCCTTTAACTTCCATGCGCGTGGTGACATTCGAGTTTGTGCTTGTTACAACAACTGTGAGTGGTAGATTTATCGCATGACTGGCACCGATGCGATTGACTTCTGCGGGATCGACCCGGGTTTGGGGACGACTGGTTATGCGATGATTCGCATGGCTGGGGGCCAACCGCGCATCCTCGATGCTGGCGTGTTTCGGCCCACCGTTTCGCTGCCATTATCTGAGCGTCTCGTGCAACTCGACGAAGATTTTTCGGCGATCCTTGAGCAATACAACCCCCGGGCTGTTGGTGTTGAGGAATTGTATTCGCACTACAAGCATCCGAAGACTGCGATCCAGATGGGCCATGCTCGAGGCGTGCTGCTTTCGGTGGCGGGCCGATCGCGGATTCCCGTCATCGGCATGGGAGCGACCCGCATCAAGCGGTTCCTCACGGGCAATGGGCGGGCAAGCAAGGTGCAAATGCAGGCGGCGATCCAGGCGACGTTTGGTCTGTCGGCCCCCCCCGAGCCCAACGATGTCGCCGACGCCATCGCCATCGCTTACTGCTGCGCAACGGAATCGGCGGCTAAACTCGCTTGAATGGCGTTGCAATCGCAGCGTTTGTGCTGGTTAAATCGCGTGCTTTGTAACATCGGCGTACTCAGTGGGCTTGTTTCATAGTCGAAATTCGCATTGCGGCAATCGTTGCGATACGATGCGACAAACCGGATGGTTTGGGAATTCCATCCGATGATTTCCGCCACGAACAAAGAACAAAACCGGAGACGCAAAATGAAACTTCAAGCCCGTTGGATTATTGCCTTGATGGCCGCCGCATTCTTGATACCAAGCCCGACTCCGGTTGCCGCCGACGAAACCCAGGATGAAATCAAATCAGAATTGGCTGCCGTCCGAAAAGAGCTGACAGAGTTGCGGAAAGAAATGAAGCAAGTCCTCGCCCAACTCAAAACCATCCAAGCCGGTCAGACAAGAAAAGCCCCCACACGAACCCGCCCGGCGATGGAGCTTCTCGGCAAACCTGCCCCGCAAAAATCATTCGTCACGACCGACAACAAGGAACGCAAAGTCGGTGGCACTGATGAAAAAGTGAAACTGGTCTGCTTCTACGCCTCATGGTGCGGATACTGCAAACGCACCTTGCCGAAATTCCAGAAGCTCCAGGAAAAATACAAAGACAAAGACGTCGAATTCATCGCCATCAGCCTCGACGATCGCTCCGGAAAGCGCAAGAAAACCGAACAGGAAGTCATCGACCACTATTCCAAAATGGGAGTGGACATCCCCCTGTTCCTGGACGCCAAGAAGGAAGTGGGCAGCGCATATAAGGTCAGCAGTTTCCCGACATCATTCGTCGTCGGTAAAGACGGCGTGATCGAAGCCGTACACGTTGGCGGCCCGGCAGACATCGACGACCGCGTTGCCAAACAGCTCGATACGTTGCTCGAAGGAAAGTCATTGGTCAAGAAGTCTTAGACCGTCGCAATAAGGTCTCGCATTTCCTGCGAAATACCAGTCGTCAAGGATGAGTGCTGGCATGATCGTACGACTGACCGGAAACGTTGTTGAGGTCACCGAAGACTCGGCCATCCTCGAACGAGACGGCGTCGCGCGAGAGATATTGATCCCCGGTTTCGCCGTTGGCGAGTTGACCGCGTGCAGAGGCAAGGAAATGTCCTTGCACACCATCGAATTTATCGAAGCCAACCAGTCGGGTGGAAACATGACACCGCGATTGGTTGGCTTTGTGCATCCTGAAGATCGCGTTTTCTTTCGGTATTTCATTTCGGTCAAGGGGATTGGCCTCCGCAAGGCCATGAAAGCGCTCGCCGAACCGATCCGCAAGATCGCCGATTGGATCGAATGCGGTGACAAGAAATCACTCGCGACGCTTCCTGGTATCGGCGGGCGAGCCGCAGAGATGATCATCGCGGAACTCAAGGGCAAGCTGGAAGCATTCGCGTTGGGAGGTAGCAGCACCAACGGAGAAACCGTCGATATCGCCCGGTTCAATGACGCTCAGCGCGACGCTTTAGAAGTGCTAACTGCATGGGGCGATCCGCGGCAAGATGCCGAACGGTGGCTCGAACGGGCAGCAAGTTTGCATCCGGACACGCAACTCGCAGAAGATTGGGTCAAAGCCGCCTACCGCATCAAGACCGGTGCAGAAGGTTAGGTAGGGTGGGCCGTGCCCACCGCCGTTTTGTTGTAATGTCATACAAGTTGGTGGGCATGGCCCACCCTACAGAAACCTTTGAACAAACATCACAGCCGATGGCACGCGAACGAATCATTTCATCTCAAGCGCAGTCCAAGGATCGCGAAGTCTCCAGTGTCAGCCTGCGCCCCCAGACCATGAACGAAATGGTCGGTCAACGGGCCGTCATCGAACGCGTCTCCATCGCCATCCAAGCCGCCAAGCAGCGCGGCGAACCCTTGGAGCACATCCTCTTCGACGGCCCACCCGGACTCGGCAAGACCACGCTCGCCCATGTCATCGCCAAAGAAATGACCGACAAACCGCCACGCATCACGTCGGGCCCTGCATTGACCAAGCAAGCCGACTTGATGCCACTACTCACAAACCTCGAGCGCGGCGACATTTTGTTCATCGATGAAATCCACCGCCTCCCGAAAATCGTCGAAGAGTTTCTCTATTCCGCGATGGAAGATTTTCGCGTGGACGTCACCATCGAAGGCGGGTTGCGAGGCCGAGTGGTCAACTTCAACCTTCAACCTTTCACGCTGATCGGCGCGACGACGCGGGCCGGCTTGCTCGGTGGCGCGATGCGCGATCGTTTCGGATTGCAGTTTCATTTGGCCTACTACGAATCAAGCGACCTCGCGACCATCCTCAGCCGATCGGCAAGCAAACTCGAACTGAAACACGAAAACGACGCATTGGATACCATCGCGGGAAGAAGTCGCGGAACCCCTCGCGTAGCCAACCGTCTGTTACGCCGGGTGCGGGACTACGCTCAGGTTTGCGGCGATGGATCACTAACCGACGCATTGGCCAGGCAAGCGCTCGTGGTGCAGGAAGTAGACGAACTCGGCCTGGACGAACTCGACCGCGCATTTCTGACCACGCTCATCAGAGTCTACGGCGGTGGACCAGCCGGCATCGAAGCCTTGTCAGCCAGCATGGGCCAGGAACGCGACACCCTTGAAGATGTCGTCGAACCGTATCTGCTCCAGATCGGATTCGTCACCCGAACCCGCCAAGGTCGCCAAGCCACGAGGGAAGCCTACGAACATCTCAGTCTGGACTGGCCAGCCACCAACGCGACAACCCAGAACGGCGAACCCACCCTGTTTTCCAATCCGGGCGAATAACCGCCCATCCCTCGCCGATTCCTGCGATTCCGCGAATTCAACGTCCGTATATCGATTCAAGGCTGAACGCGATCCGCTGCCACAAGCCAGCAAAACGTGACGTAGCCGCCGTACCGCACACAGTACATTGACTCGCCATTTATCTGGCGCTACGTTAAACTGTCCCCCTGTCTGTATATATGAAATGACGGGCCGATCGAGGCCAATTCGGGCACATTTGCATGCAGCGAATCAAGAATTCATCGAACCTTGCGAGATTGGCAAGCACCTTTGCGCTGATGCTGGTGGCTTTTACCGGCTGCCATGAGAAGGATGGCGAAGGCAATGGCGGTACCGTTGGCGACGTGTTCGACGTCAACACCTCGGGCATCGGTGACAGCCCCGGTCAGGATTTCCCCAACGCTGGTGCGTTCGATGCCCGCGTGATTAACCAAAGCTCATTCGCGGCGAACGTCCTCTTTGAATTCACCCTCGGCGAAACGATTGTCCATCAGACGAATTTGATCGGCGTGATGCCGGGTGAGTCGATCCCCATCGCCGGCCCCGAGGTGGCAGGCAAACTTGTGGTGACCGCCACTCGTGAAAGCGGTGAAGATCTTCCGACGCGTGAGTTTGCATTTGGCATCGACGTGACCAACGGGCAGGAAGCCCTTTACATCATCACCGATCCAATCGTAACACCACCGTTGCCACCACCGGATACAGGCACCAATGGCACGCCCGACATGGGCACCAACGGTCCGCCCGACCCCGGTACGAACGGTCTGCCAGAAGTTCCACCACCCCCACCACCCGGTGGAGGAGGCGGCGGAGGTACGGTCGATCCGCCAGAGGTCACCGACTGCAACAACAACGAAGTCGATGACGCCGTCGAATTGGCATCCGGTTCTGCGGCTGACTGCAACGGCAACGACATCCCCGACGAATGCGACATCTCGTCTGGCGCTGATGACGACTGCAACGAAAACGGCATCCCCGATCGCTGCGACGTGGCTCAGAACATCGGTATTGATTGCAACGTTAATGGAATCCCAGACGAGTGCGACATCGCCGGAGAAACCAGCACCGATTGCAACGAAAGCGGTATTCCGGATGAATGCGAGATCGACCCCGAGGTGGGCGACTGCAACGACAACGGCGTACTGGATGAGTGCGACATTGCAGACGGAACCAGCAACGACTGCAACGAGAATGGCAACCCGGACGAGTGCGATTTCTTCTGGGAGATTTCGTCCGATTGCAACGAAAACAGCATTCCAGATGAATGCGACATTGCGAGCGGCACCAGCAACGATTGCAATTCCAACGAGTTCCCCGACGAATGCGACAAAGGATTCGACTGCAACGACAACGGAATTATCGACGAGTGCGATTTGATCGATCCCAAGATTGGCGACTGCAATACCAACGGCATTCCCGACGATTGCGATCTGGAGTCGGGCGAATACTTTGATTGCAATGAAAATGGCGTGATCGATTCGTGCGACGTGGCGTCGGGCGAATACCCGGATTGCAACAACAATGGCCGGCCCGACGAGTGCGACATCGACGGCGAGGTCTACACCGACTGCAACGAAAACGGTTACATCGACCGCTGCGAAATCGATGAAGGTCTCGCCATTGACTGCGACGGCAACAGCATCATCGACGAATGCGAGATCCCGATCGATTCAGCATTCGACTGCAACCTCAATGGCCAGATCGACGCCTGCGAATTCGACTGCAATGACAGCGGTGAACCCGACGACTGCGATATCTGGTTCGGCGAAAGCATCGACAAGAACGGCAACGGTGTCCCGGACGAATGCGAATGTCCGATCGAAGGCAACGCCTCACCCGGCACATATACGATATTCGCCAACTGCTTCACCGGCCCGGCGAGCGACGGTCAGATCCCAAGCGGCTGCGGTTGCTACGATTTCGACTCAGACCAAGACATAGACCTGATCGACTACGGCTACTACAGCCGAGCGCTCTTCCCGGACTAGGAACTGCTTAGTCTCAAACCACAAGGAGCGGCATGCGCAGATTCACACAAATCGCATTCGTCTTAAGCTCCCCGCTCTGGCTTTGCGCGTGCAGCCCCAACACAGGTTCGGGATTCAATAACAGGCTTGCAAAGCAAGTTGGCGAGGCGGATCGAATCGCCATCTATCGCATCGGCGAGACCACTCAACCCTAAGCCATACCCAACGTTTATGAGAGCGCGGACAAAAGCGAGATCAAGGCGCTATTCGCCACCATGTCGTTCAAGCAAAAGCTCCTACCCTATTGCAGGTGTTTCGGCGATCTTCAAATTAAGCTGTACGACGGCCCCGACCTGATCACCGAACTTCGGCTGCATCACGGCAACTGCATCAGGTGGAAAGACGGCCCATTCGACGAACAAGCAAAGATGACGGATCAATCGCGAGAGCATCTTGAAGCGTGGATCGCCAATCACATTGATGAATAAGGGTCGGATAGGTGAGCGCGCAAAAAGAAAGCACCGCAAGCACGAGGCTTAACGGTGCTTTCCGGAGGGGAAAGAAGCCGGGTACGTCAATGTTGGGCGACGCTTGCTGGCGATGTCTGAATTTGAAGTGTCTGACTTTGAGTCGTCGTACTTCTTATCGCCGTGCCGCACAAACCCTCCGACAATATTTATATTCTCAATTCAAACGACCGATCTTTCTCGCGATCCGTCGAAAAGCCAACCTCTTACATCATCGGACAAAGTCGGCTCCTAACTCTTTATCGACAGATACTTAACATCCTGCCACCTTTACTACGCTTAAAAATGGCTTTGGGCGCGAAAAAAACGGTAAATTCGTGTCCAATTTCACGGGGATCGGCCCTGACGGCGTCAATTTGGGCGGTGCGGATAACCGGGGATGCTGCCTACCGGGAGTCTTACCCACGAGTCAGACGCCCCGCCGATAGGGTGTTTACTCCGGCTCTTTCGCGGGCCGGCTGAACCGCCTTATGGCCTTGATTTGCTTCCGGCTGCCAGCCGACCTGACTGATCAAAACAAAGCTTGCCACCCGCAAGGATGGTCCCTCGCAAGTGGCAAGCAATTATTCGTCGTGTCGCGCCCCTGTCACCGAATATTCACGGGACGTCGGAGCGGTTCGTTTCTCAAGTCAACACAAAGCAAGTCAGCACTAATTACTCAGCACTGGGCATAACCGCAGCCGTGGCACATGCAGCAGCCCTCGGTGTAGTGCAGTTGTCCCTGGCATTCAGGGCAGAGAACTTTGAATTGTTCCTGCTGGGTACGGGCGGCGCTGATCGTGGCTACCGTTTGGGTTGTCGGCACAGTTGCAACGGCGGCACCTGAATCGTGGGAATGAGAATCATGGTTGGTTTCCTCGCCAACCTGTAAGGCTACTTCGTCTGCGTGTTCATCGTCGGCTAATCCACTCAATCGATTCGCAATGCTTGAACCGTTTGGCTGCTTGGGCGACGGTTTTGAAGTCGAAGCTGGCGTGGTGGCCAACCCTCGACGCACGCGATCCAATTCCTCCAGGTCGAACTGTCCGAGCAGCAGGCGGTGCAGACCGAAGTGTGTCTTAGCCCGCTGGAACTTGGTCAATGCCCGAGCCAAACCGTCGCCGAGGCTCATGATCTTGCCCTCTTTGGTGCTGACCTGGAGGCTCGAACCGATGCCCTTGAGCTGCTGGACGACATGGCGAAGGTTCCCGCCCGCGCGAAGCCACAGGCTCACCATCCGGCAGATGGCTTCAAGGTCGCTGTTGGCAAGGTCGCCGCCCTTTCCGAGTTGGGCGAAGACTTCCATCTCATGCTCGGTTTTCGGATCGACGGTAATCTGCACATGCATGTTGCCAAATGGCGTCATCTGACGGATACGCACGCTGCTCAGGATTTCCGGAAGGGTGCGCGGTTCCATCCGCGGCTGCTCTACCGGTTTCTGATAAGGAACCTTCAATGCCTGCTCGACGGCTTCATCAACCTGTGAGCCAGCAAGGCTGCTGTCGGCAACCGAAGTCGCGGTTCCGTTGGTCGGCTTCTCTTGGGGCTGAGATATTTCCGCCTTGGCATCAATTTTCTTCTTACCGCTTTCTTTCAGGGCCATCGGTTGGGAGTTGCGACAACCGTCGCGATAAACCGTCGCGCCTTTGCAGTCGAGGTCGTAGCTTAGGCGGTAGATGGTTTCGACATCTTCCACCGAAGCGGTTTCGGGGAAGTTGATCGTCTTCGAAATGCTCGCATCGCAATGACGCTGGAAGGCGGCTTGCATTTTGACGTGCCACTCCGGTTTGATGTCGTGGGCACAGACGAACACATGTTTGAGGTCTTCGGGCATTTCCGAAATGTGAGCGAGGGTGCCTTCCTTGGCGATCTTGTCCAACACGTCCGTGTTGAATAACCCTCGCTCTTGTATCGCAGTTTTGAAAATCTTGCTGACTTCAATCATTGGCACGCGGCCTTCGGCTTGCCCCTTGAGGACGTTGCGGTAGAACACGAGACTGAACAGCGGCTCGATACCGCATGAGCAGTCGGCGATGATGCTGATGGTTCCGGTTGGTGCGACGGTTGTGCTGCACGCGTTACGCATGGGTCGCTGGTGCTTCGTTTCCCAGGTGCTACCCTTCCAGTTCGGGAAGCAGCCGCGTTCGCGGGCTAGTTTTTCGCTGTAGGCGTGGGCTTCGTCGTTGAGGAACTTCATGAAGCGCTCGCCCCATTCGACACCTTCGTCGCTGTCGTAACGGATGCCGAGTTTGAACAGCGCGTCGGCAAAGCCCATGACGCCCAAACCGATCTTGCGGTTGCCTTTGCAGATTTCGTCGATCTCGGGCAGCGGATAGTTATTGGCATCGATCACGTTGTCGAGGAAACGCGTCGACTCGTGAATTGTCGTGCGAAGTGCGCCCCAGTTGACCTTGGCTTGCGGGGTGCAGGGGTTGTCTATGAAACGCGAAAGATTCACGCTGCCGAGATTGCAGGCTTCATATGGCAGAAGCGGCTGCTCTCCACACGGGTTGGTCGCTTCCATCCGACCGACGTGCGGGGTGGGGTTATCGTTGTTGATGCGATCGATGTAGATGACGCCGGGCTCACCGGTCTTCCACGCGTTCTTGACGATGATGTCCCAGATGTCGCGCCGGGTGTAATACTTGTCACCAGACTCGCTCTCACCACTAACGCTATCCGTCGCGGGCAGGCTCGTCAGGTCGTACTCCCAAATCTTCGCGTCTTTCGGCAGGTAATATGTTTTGTCGGTTCGCGGGTTGCGAACCACATGCGGTGCATCAGGTGCAGCCCGAAACGCTCCCATCCATGCATCGGTGACCTTCACCGAGATGTTGTAATTCGTAAACTGCGAAAGGTCTTCTTTGGCGTGGAGGAATTTAAGAATGTCGGGGTGATCGATGTACATCATCCCCATGTTAGCCCCCCGCCGAAACGCACCCTGCTGAATCGCGTTGGTGGCTTCACTGAAGGCACGCCAAAAGCTGATCGGACCGCTGGTTCGACCACCCGAACTTTTTATAAAGTCGCCGGTGGGACGCAGTTCGTCAAAGGCAAAGCCGGTACCTCCACCGGCTTTCTGGATCAGAGCGGTGTGTTTGATCGCATCGAAAATCTCATTGATGCTGTCCCGTACAGGAAGCACGAAGCAGGCACTCAGCATGCCCATTTCGCGTCCGGCGTTCATCAAAGTGGGACTGTTGGGCATGAATTTGCCCGAAGTCATCAATGAGAAGAATCGATCTTCCCACTCGCTGCGGTTTCTTGAGTCCCGGTTGTAAAGCATCTCGGGGCCTGACACGGTCTTGGCAACGCGTCGAAACAGGTCAGAGGGCGATTCCGTGCAACTTCCTTCCTCGTCCTTGATCAGGTACCTGGCTCGCAGCACATTCAACGCATTATCGCTGACGGTGCATTCGCCTGCGGCACCCACCGTCGCATTCGCCTGTTCAACAACTGGGCCAGTTGACTCTTCGCCAGCTAGCTTGTTGGATGAACCTTGCTCGACCGATGGACTCAAACCAGCGCCGTCCTTGGCACCTGCTACCCGATCCGTGATTGCCTGTGACATCTAAAACTCCGCGTCTCCACCGGCGTATGTGTACATAGACACCAACACCGGCGGGGCTACTCGCCTGACAATGCTTTCCGTGAAACGCTATGGATTGTTTAAATGACTCAATCGCGGACGGCCTGAGCGACCTTCCACGTTAAATGAAATCAGTACCAACCAGAGCGACAGCACCCCCCAACGCTGGCCATCGGGTTGTTTGCAATTACGCCCGAAAAACCAGAATTTCACAGCCACTACACCAGATGTAGGGGGCATTTATGACACTACTACAAGATAATCGGGTCGTCAATTGGAATTTCCAATAAGATTTCTAAGTCGTTGCGAGTGCTCGGCTTAGACTCGCTTCTTTTTTGTAACTCACAACCATCCAGTTCAAACCAGTACGGATACATGCACCGCATGGAGTATGGGGCGCTGCGCGCCCGGCCATATTTAGTTGGTTTTGTGCCAACAGAGAGCAGTTCTTCGATTCGCCCATCCCATCCAAGCCTCATATCCTCCCACAACTTAACGTGGGGCGGGCATTCGACACACGACGTCGATACGACTCTTGGACAATGCCATGCAATGGCACCTAAAAAGTGCCACCATCTGGCATCGATCAATCAATCAGTTTAGATTCGGTTAAGAATCGATTAACGAGGAGTGCGGATGAGCGCAATCAGCACGAGCGATATACGATCCGATTGGCAGACGCACCTGTCGCACGTCGTCGAGACCGTGCGCGAGATGAGTACGCATACCGACCCGCAAGCGATGGTTAAGAACTACGGCCAGCGTATGCGCAGTATGTTGCCAACTGATCGGATGATCGCCTTGAGTCGGCGCGACATGGACAGGCCCAAGCTGCGCATCACGCGCGACAGCCATTGGGAAAACGAAGTCAATCCATGGCACGAAAAGCACCGTCTACCCATCGTCGAAACTGGAATTCTCAGTGAGTTGATCTATGGCGATCAACCCAAGATTTTCGGCGATTTGCGTGTCGAACAGGATGACCCTGCGTATCCGTATCTGGGCGATGCGCGTTCGCTCCTGGCACTACCAAACTATGACAATGGTGTGGCACTCAACATGGTTTTGCTCATGCGCAAGGATCCGAATGCATTCCGTGTCGAAGACTTTCCGGACCTTGTGTTGTCGAGCAATCTGTTCGGGCGGGCGACGCATAATCTGGTGCTCTCGCGGAAACTGGACGCCGCATACCATGAAGTCGATCAAGAGCTCATCGCCATCGCCAACATGCAGCGGTCACTCTTGCCCGAGGAATTACCGAAGATTTCGACGATGGAGTTGGCTGCCCATTACGAAACGTCGCGTCGGGCGGGCGGGGACTATTACGACTTTTTCAAGCTTCCAAACAACAAATGGGGCATCTTAATCGCTGATGTCAGTGGGCACGGAACACCGGCAGCAGTGATGATGGCCGTCACCCACAGCATCGCCCACTCGTTTCCCGATCCACCCTGCTGCCCGGGAAAAATGCTTCGATACGTCAACGAAAGGTTGTGTCGGGCCTACACGGCGAGCGGGTCAACTTTCGTCACCGCCTTCTACGGCGTCTACGATCCCGAAACGCGTGTTCTCGACTACGCCTGCGCAGGCCACAATCCACCACGCGTCAAACGCTGCGCCGATGGTTCGGTGTTTTCGCTTGATGCGACCGGTGGACTGCCGCTGGGCATCGAAGATAGTGAAGGCTACGAGCCCGCTCGCGAAACGTTTCAGCCGGGCGATCAGATCATCTTCTACACCGACGGAATCACCGAAGCGATGAACCCCGAAGGCCAACTCTTCGGCCTCGCCCGACTCGATGCCGCGATCGGAGACTGCAACCTGTACGCAAGCGGTTTGATTAAATCGGTCCTCGACGCCGTAGACGCCTATGCCAATGGCCGCCCCGCTGACGACGACCGAACGCTACTGACCGCGAAGATCTCCTGAATCAGGCAGATTTCCTGATCGTGTGCGACGGTTGAATTAAAATGCGTTGGGCGATCGATTCGGCGTGGTTCATTCGGGAACATCGATGTAGGCGTCGCAGTGTTTACAATTCTCAACGCGCCCGCGAACGTCACCCGGATACGTTGACGACTTTCCGCACTCTTCGCATTCGGCGAAGACGGGTTCAGTCGATTTCGCATTGGCTTGCATTTCTCGATTTTTTAAGAATTCGGCAAGGGCGGCCTTGGCGTCATCGGTTTGCGTAGGATTCATCGTGCAGACCTCGATGCCGTACGGCGCGACGATCTGCGAAACTTCAAAAGTCCCCGCAGCGAACCGATCTTTGACAGCGGCTTCGATCCCGTGCTCTGCCAACCAATTGACGACGATGTCGGCTTCTGCCATGTCGGAGGCGCGAAAGATGACTGGCCAATCTTGTGACATGCCAATCAGTGTAGCCTGCGCCGGTCAAAATGGGTACGGCAGCTACTCACATCCATTGGGAAGGCGCACGGGATTAAGTCCGATATCGACTGGAAAGTGCTTGGAACCAAGACGTTAGGTCAACTTTGAATACTGTGATTATGACCGCATTTAGGGCGAATTCGGCGAATTGAAAAATTGAATCGCAGTCACCCAATCGCTAACATGGAACGCAGAGAGATGTCGTCGATTCTGATCGACGGCAAAGGAAACCGAGAGAGAGCCCCAGTACCAACTCGCGGTGTTCCTGCAGACAAATTGGGAGAGAAGAGGGAGCCACCATGACCAACGTGAGTGTTCGCGTGTGCGCAATCTGCGCACTTGTATGCGTACTTCATCAAGATGCCAACGCCTCGGCGACATTGATCTCAGACGAGTTTCAGGTTTCGTACGTCGTCTCGGTCAGAGACTCCGCGGCAGCCTTGACCGACTCCGCCACCCAGGGAATCATCAACACGCAAGACCAGTTTGTCGGATCAGTCGTGTCAGGTGTGTTCAGCACCGATGCCAATAGCGCGATCTCCAGCGGTCTAGCCAGTCTAACCTCAAGCTTCCCATCAGGAGGGAGGATTGGACCAGGTTTCCAATTCGATTCATTTCAAGCAACCGGTCGCTCTATTGGCGAAGCGAGCGGACAACTTTCAGGCGACAGCGCCTCAGGCTTCGCTGAAACGTTCGCGAGCGTCGACTTTTCAATCAGCGCGCCGCACAGTTACTCAGTCACTGGACTGCTCACCGAAAACAGTCAGTTCAGTGGTGCGTCGATATCAGTCACGTCGGAAGCCATTGTTGAATTGATCGGTCTCGATCGGGGAAACGCGCCAATCGATGGTGCAAGCGGCGACGTCCCGGTCGATCTGGATGGCGTGCTTGATCCGGGATCATATCGACTTATTGTCGTAGCGACTTCCGAAGCCGACGTACTCGACGAAGGCAGCGCCGACTCGAGCACTTCTTTTCAAAACATTGTACTCGATCTAACCGAAGTGCCGGAACCGGCGACGGGTATGTTTATGCTTGCCGGTGCGTTGATGTTCTTGCGACGCGGTCAGCGCGGTCGGGGCGTTGTTTCAATGAGTTGAATCGCCGATGCTTTGACGATCACGAAGACGTCGGCAGCAACTTCGAGTTTCAGTTCATCGCGGGCTGAGCGCGTGATCTCGACCATCCACATCACGCCCACATCGACCGACACCACGCATCGAGCATCATTGCTTTCGATGCGCTCGATGCGCCCGCTCAAGACGTTGCGCGCTGAAATGCCTATGGGTTTCTGGTTTGCGAGGATCACGTCGCGCGCATAAACCATCGCGGTAACGTCTCCCTCCGGCGCGTTCCCAGAAATGATCAGGGTTTGATCACCGAGCTTTCCAGTAACCGTCGAATCAGAGCCTGGGGACTTACAAATGGTCAACGGGAAAATGTTCTTCAATGTTGGCAGCGGAGCTCGGTCGGCTGACACCATCGCCCCCAGCAACTCCGTCGGTGTGCCCTGCTGAATGACTTTTCCACGATCTACCACCACAACTTCATTGCATAGATACACAATGTCGCTGATCGAGTGCGATACATAAATCGTTTGCATGTCAAATGCATCGAGAACACTTTGGATGTAGCTAAGCGTCTTGCCGGACATGCGCCGATCCAAGCCGGTCAGCGGTTCGTCAAGCAACAGCAGTCGCGGTGCACTGAGGATCGCCCGGCCAATCGCCACGCGTCGAGACTCACCACCGGAAAGCTTACTCGCACTTCGATGCAGGACGTGCCCCAACTCGAGCACGTCAACAACCTGTTCGAGTTTCGGGCCGGTTCGCTCGTGGCGGCTATAGGTTAGATTCTGGCGTACCGTCAGATGATCAAACAGCAACCCTTCCTGAAAGACGTAGCCAACCTGCCGATGGCGGCACGGAACGTTGATCCGTTTTGTCGAATCGTAGAAGTCCGTCTCTCCGACACGGATGATGCCTTCGTCGGGATTCGTCAATCCGGCGATGCAATTCAGCAGCGTGGTCTTGCCGCAACCCGACGAACCAAACACACCGGTCACGCGTGCGTTCAGCGTAAGATCGGTCTGCAGAACAAACGGTTCGAGTTGTTTTTGAAGTTTAGCCCGAAGCATTAACCCTGTTCTTTCGCCCCTTGCGAATCAACGATTCCGAGACAAATACTGCCGTCAATGCGATCAGCACCGACGCCAATGCCAATGGCCAAACATTGCGACCGCCGACCTGCCACTGCGTGTACATCGCGAGGGGAATCGTTTGCGTTTTGCCCTGTATATTACCGGCAACGATGAGCGTCGCGCCGAATTCACCGATCGCCCGCGCCCATGCCAAAGTGACTCCTCCGACCAATGCGGGCCAACACTGCGGAAGCGTAATCGTCATCCACACGCGAAATGGTGAAGCGCCCAACGTCGTCGCTACCTGGGACAATCGCGGATCGATCGATTCGATTCCCGCGCGCAGCGTACGCACAAGGAGCGGCACCGACACGATGCCCGAGGCCACGACGGCCGCCCACCATGTAAACGCCAATGACTTGGAAACGCTGCCCATCAAGACCAGCAAACCGATACCGACAATCACCGGTGGAAGCACCAACGGAACGACAATCAGCGTTTCGACGATGGCTTTAAGACGTGAATTCGAACGGGCCAGCCAGGTGGCCAGCAGCATCGAAGGGACGATAATGATCGCGATCGCGCAAACCGAAACCTTCAGCGATATGGCGACGGCCATCCATTCGATTGAATCTAGAAATGCCAGCAACTAATCGTCCTCTGTCGTCAAGAAGCCATGACGCTTCCAATTGTCTGCGCGCTTGCGATCGGTCATCAGACTTAGGAACGCATTTGCATTTTGTTTATTCGTCGATCGCGCGCATGTCGCCCCGTGACACTCTATCCGGATCGATGTCTCAGGAAAACGATACAAAACCTCACACTCTGCCGTCAGCGCATCCGTCGAATAGACGATCGCAACATCCGCTTGCCGAGACTCGACGTATTGAAGCGCCACCCGCACATTATCCGCAAGGATGAGTCGCCCCTCCAACGCATCCCAAAGTTTCGATTCTTCAAGCGCGTCTTTGGCGTAGCGACCGGCTGGCACGTATCGCGGATCACCGATCGCGATCTTGAGCGAATGGTCTTCGAGCGGTTGCGCCGACTCCCATTTCTGCTTGCCAGATAACGCGACGACCACCAGTTGATTGCTCGCCAGCACCCGTCGAGACTCGCTATCGATGCCCTGCTTCTTTGCCAGAAGATCCATATCGATGGCGTCAGCCGATATGAACACATCGCACGGCGCCCCGGCTTCGATCTGACGTCGCAAAATTCCGCTGGCTGCAACGCTCATGTCCACTTCAACACCGGTATTCCGGGTGAATTCATTTCCGAATTCGCGAGTCACCTCAGTCACGCTGGCCGCGACAAACACAATCAGCGCCGGCTTACCCGAACTGTCATTCTTGCTACAGCCCGCCCCCAGCGTCAGCAACAAACCAAGCGACAATGTCAGGACAAACGCAACGCGAACCATTGGAAACCGTACCCTTCTAATTCTGGCGTGAACCATCACCGTGGACTATGATCGAATTCGCGTGGATGATAAGGTCATACGCGCTTGCGAACCATTAGATTCTGAAAGCTATGTAGGGTGGGCATGCCCACCGCAGTTCGAATTTTGATTGATCTGGTGGGCACGGCCCACCCTACGCGCGCATGTGGTAGCTTATCCGGGAGCATCGGCAACATGGCCTTTACCGACCTTCGATCCTTTATCGAACACCTCGACAATCTCGGTCAACTCAAACGCATCAAGGCTGCGGTCGATCCGATTCTGGAAATCTCGGCCATCGCCGATCGCGTTTCCAAATCACCGGCAGCCGGCAATCACGCTTCACCCGCAACCGACCCGTATCACGGAGAAGCTGGTGGACACGCGTTGCTCTTTGAAAATGTGCAGGGTTCGGACATCCCGTGTGCGATTAACGTATTCGGCAGCTACGAACGGATGCGACAATGCCTCGGTGTGTCCGATTTTGAAACGCTGGCCGAGCGCGTGCAATCGCTCGTCAAACCGGAAATGCCGACCACGTTGATGGCCAAGATGAAGAAGCTTCCCGAACTCGCCAAGTTAGCCGGCATCGGTCCGAAGGTTGGCAAGTCGGGCATCTGTCAGCAGGTCGTCAAAACCGACGACGCCAACCTGTTCGACCTACCGATCATTCAATGTTGGCCCCACGATGGCAAATGCGGTTATGCGGGCCGACCGGCTGACGCTGAGAAAGGTACTGGCCGCTACATCACATTGGCGGGCATCTACACGAAAAACCCCGACAACGGCGAGCGAAACGTCGGTATGTATCGCGTGCAGGTCATGGGCGAGAAACGCGCCGCGATGCACTGGCACATGCACCACGACGGTGCAGCCCACTTCCGTCGCTACAAAGCCCGCGGCGAATCGAAGATGCCATTGGCGATCGTGCTAGGCGGCGAACCGGTACTGCCATATGCAGCCACCTGCCCGCTCCCGCCCGATGTCAGCGAACTGTTGTTTGCGGGCTTCCTCAATGGCAAGGGCATCGAACTGGTCCCGTGCAAAACGATTCCGATGGAAGTGCCCGCCAACGCCGAAATCGTTATCGAAGGTTGGGTCGATACCAATGAAACCCTATGGGAAGGACCATTCGGCGACCACACCGGGTTTTACTCGCTGGCTGACAAGTACCCGCTGTTTGAAGTGACGGCGATCACCCATCGGCGCGATCCGATTTACCTGACCACGATCGTCGGCTTGCCGCCGCAGGAAGATTACTACCTAGGCAAAGCCACCGAGCGCGTGTTCCTACCGCTGCTCAAAACGCTGATCCCCGACATCATTGACTACCATCTGCCAATGTTCGGGGCGTTCCACAATTTCGTATTCGTCAAGATCGCCAAGCACTACCCAATGCAAGCCCGCAAGGTGATGAGCAGCATCTGGGGAGCTGGCCAAATGATGTTCAGTAAATTCATCGTGGTGGTGGATGAGGATGTAGACGTTCACGACGAGCAGCAGGTGATGTTCCACATCGGTGCCAACGTAGACCCCCGCCGCGATATGATGATCGTAGACGGCCCGCTCGACATCCTCGACCACGCCTCGCCCTACTACGGCAGCGGCTCCAAGGTCGGCATCGACGCCACAAGAAAAATCGAAGGCGAAGGCATCGTCCGCGAATTCCCCGACCTGCTAACCATGTCGCCAGAAATCGAAACGCTCGTCGGTAACCGATGGAATGAATACGGACTCTGACCAAATCGCATAGAAAACTCAAATTGTGTAGGCTCGGTAGACAGATGCGTCCTCAAGGAGTGTCGCCCACTTTTTTCACGGGTTTGAAACAAGTGCTGCCATGAATACCGCCGACGTCAAGAGTGACAAACACAAGAGTACGATATAAACAAGGGCGTTTGCGGGGCGCAGCAGTACATGCTCTGAGATATACCGAAGCTGCCAACACCGCCAAACGAACATGCCAGTGGTAATGAGCAAAGCAGGGATCGTGAAAAACCAGATCGAGGTGACCGAACGGTAAAGATCATGGGTCATAAACCCAGGGGGATTCACCATGAAATTGAAGGCAATCCAACTAATTGGAATTCCAATCACTGACGCCCAATACAGCTTTTGCTGCCGCAATTTCAAGTACGCTAACGGAAACGACGCGCTGACAACACTGGTTTTGATTGGCAGCCCGCACTCCGGACAATTCCCATCGGCTTCCAATCCTTCAAACAAGTACTGGCATTGAACGCATGATTCAACTTTGTACGGTCCCGTACCCATTGCGCGTGCCTTCGATTCGATGTATCCTCAACGATGAAACGTGCGTACTCTACGACCCGATCACATAAACCCAACCGACCACAACATCGTCGGCGCTGGTTTGAATGTTTTTGATGAGTTGATCGGCGTAGGGGGCGAATGACTTCCAGCGGCTATCATTTGTTGACGTGATGACTTCCGATTCGATTCTCTGCGAATCGTAGCCGATCAGGTTCATACCCCGCCAGATGATCGGTACAAACGTCTTCGGCGGTTTGCCGACCGACATCAATTCGAGGTCTACCAGTCCGTCCATTTCGCCGAGGTTGTCGGCAGATACGATCACGAACACGCCCACACCACCGGGTGAAGGTATCGGCCAACCACTGCTCGACGCGCCCACCGGGAGGCTGAACTTCTGCTGGTTGGGGCGATCGGGTTTGGCCACCTTCCAGGTGTGCAACTTGCCATCCGAGTCGCGGTAATAGACGGCAACGTTTGACGGTTTTGACAGGATGACATCGAGAAACAATCCGTCACCCGTTCGCGCCGATATCGCAGCCGTCGAAAGATCCTCGACCTTCTCGCCGGCGTCCGCCCGACGCACATTCATGGTCACATCCAGAATGCGGGCTGGTCCGCCACCGATGACGCCCCAGATACCGAACAAACCGACCAACAATACGCCAACCAACACGAACCCCAATTTGACTGCCGGCTTGGATCGTTTGCCGTGCAGGTAACTTTCCAAATCGCGGACCAGCGTTTCGGCATCGAGATAGCGATGGATCGGATCGGTCGCGAGCAGTTGGCCGCAAATCGCCCGAAGTTCGGTCGGTGCTTCCGGGGCGGCACGATCAACCGGGGGGATGTCATCGAAATCAGAGAATGGGTTGCTTAACTCGGCAAGCGGTCTGTCCGTGGCTTGCTCGCCTGAGAGCAACCGATACATCACCGTGCCCAGTGCAAACAGATCGCCGCGCACGTTCAACTTGAATTCGCGTTCGCGTCCTTCGCTCCCCTTGCCCTTCGGCTCGCTCGACGGCATCGCGTCCAATCGAATGCCCATGCCGAATTCGGCGAAAACGGGAAGGTCGGATTCATCGATCCAAATGGTGCGCTCGCTGATGTCACCGTGGGTCATACCCGCATTGTGATACACAGACAACGTCATCGCACACTCGCGAATCAGATGTGCAATCTGTCGATAGTCGCCGTCATAGGAAATGTACGCATTGGCGAGGCAGCGACCTTGAGGCGGTTCGGTCACCAACACCGGTGCACCGTCTTCAGCCAAGAAGCTATCGCGAATCGCAACGATGCCTGACTGATGCAGTTCGTCGGCGATCACCTTGGACCCGCGCGATTCCGACACGCGCGGTTCGCCCACCTTGACCTGAACGGGACCGCCCCCACCGCGATCGTAACCGCGCCAGACGGTGCCCACGTCAGATACAACTATCTGCTCAGTTAAGATGTAAGAACCGATTTGACGAGTCACGGCATCGGGAGTCCATCGGATTGCGGTGATAAATGTGCGATGCGGCTGCGCGTAGGGTCCGCTGTGCGGACCAACAAAGATTCAACGACCGGTCCGCACAGCGGACCCTACATTAGATACGGGTCTTCTTTGTCTTGATCGAGGCCGAGTTCCTTTACCAGCTTCTTCACGTCAGCCGGTTTGGCCTCGCCCTTTTGCACCAATTGATACATCGCAGCCAGACAAATGTGCTCGGCATCGACTTCAAAATGGCGCCTGAGCGCTGGTCGCGATTCGCTGCGTCCGAAACCATCGGTACCGAGCGTAGTCATCCCATTGGGCACCCAGCGCTGAATCATGTCGGGCAGTAGCTTGAGATAATCCGACGCCGCAACGATGGGCCAAGGTTCTTTCTCAAGCTGCTTTTGAATGTAGCACTTCGCCGGTTTGCGGTGGGCGTTGAGCATGTTTTCGCGCTCGACAGCCAACGCGTCGCGACGAAGCTCTTTGTAGCTGGTGATGCTCCACACGTCGGCGGCAACATTGAACCGCTCATTTAGAATTTCTTGAGCACGCAACGCTTCACGAAGAATCGTACCGCTGCCGAACAAATGGATGCGCGGTCTCTTACCGGGTTTTTCCGCAGCGCGATACTTGTACATCCCGCGAAGAATGCCATCTTCAACGCCCTTGGGCATCGGCGGCTGCACATAGTTTTCGTTATAGATTGTGACGTAATAGAAAATGTCTTCGTTCTCGCCGTACATCCGGCGAATACCGTCTTGCAGGATAATAGCCAACTCGTATGCAAATGCCGGATCGTACGCCTGCACGTTGGGCACCGTTGACGCCAGGATGTGCGAGTGGCCGTCCTGATGCTGCAAGCCTTCGCCGTTAAGCGTGGTTCGGCCCGCCGTTCCACCCATCAGAAAACCGCGGCCACGCATATCACCACACAACCATATCTGATCGCCAATGCGCTGAAACCCGAACATCGAGTAATAGATAAAGAACGGAATCATGGGGCGGCCATGCGTGGCGTACGACGTCGATGCCGCGAGAAACGACGCCATCGAACCGGCTTCAGTGATGCCTTCTTCGAGAATCTGCCCGTCGCGGGCTTCGCGATAGTAAAGCAGCACGTGCGAATCGACCGGGTCGTAAAGTTGGCCGGTGTGCGAGTAGATGCCCGCTTTTCGGAATAGCCCTTCCATACCAAAAGTGCGGGCTTCGTCGGGCACGATCGGGACAATGTACTTGCCGGTTTCCTTATCGTTAAGCAATTGGGCGAGCATTCGCACGAACACCATCGTCGTGGATGCCTCGCGACCGCTGCTGCCGCCGTAGAATTCGTCGAAAACGCTGCGTTCCGGCACCACCACCTGCTTGCGGCGCACCACGCGGCTGGGAACGTGGCCGCCCAATTCGCGACGACGGGCCAACATGTATTGGATTTCTTCGCTGTCTTCAGGTGGGCGATAGAACGGCGCGTCGGCAAGCTCTTTGTCAGCGATGGGAATATCGAATCGATCACGGAACTCGCGCAACTCCTCGTCATTGAGTTTCTTTTGATTATGCGTGACGTTGCGACCTTCGCCCGCCTCACCGAGTCCATAACCCTTGACTGTCTTTGCCAACACCACCGTCGGACCCTCCGAGTACTCGACAGCTTTCTTATACGCCGAATAAACCTTTGCCGGATCATGTCCGCCTCGTTTGAGGTTCATAATCTCGTCGTCGGACATGTGCTCGACAAGTTTCAGCAAACCGGGAATCGAATTGAAGAAGTGCTCGCGTGTAAATGAACCGGGCTCGACGACGTACTTCTGGCTCCAACCATCGATCAGGTTGTCGGCCGCTTGTACGAGCAAGTGCTCCTTGTCTTTTTCAAAAAGCGGGTCCCAATCTTCACCCCAGATGACTTTGATGCAATTCCATCCCGCACCGCGGAACGCAGCTTCCAATTCTTGAATGATCTGACCATTACCGCGTACCGGACCGTCGAGGCGTTGAAGGTTGCAGTTGATTACAAACGTGAGGTTGTCGAGATTCTCGCGGGCTGCGAGGGTGATAGCCCCAAGGCTTTCGGGTTCGTCGGTTTCACCGTCGCCCAAAAACGCCCATACGCGCGACCCCTGCGTATCAGACAAACCGCGGTCGTGCAGGTAACGGTTGAATCGGGCTTGGTAGATCGCATCGATCGATGCCAGCCCCATCGAAACCGTGGGGAATTCCCAAAAATCTGGAGCCAGCCACGGATGCGGATAGCTTGGCAAGCCCCCGCCGGCTTCGAGTTCTCGCCGGAAATTCTGACACTGTTTCTCGGAAATGCGACCTTCCAAAAACGCCCGCGCGTAAATGCCCGGTGACGCATGCCCCTGGAAGAAAATCTGATCACCGCTGCTCTCACCACTCTTGCCATGAAAAAAGTGATTGAACCCAACTTCATACAGCGTTGCTGACGATGCAAACGTTGAGATGTGCCCGCCGATTCCGTCGCACTTGCGATTCGCCCGAACGACCATCGCCATCGCGTTCCAACGCACCAAACTTTTGATCCGCCGTTCGATGTTGCGGTCGCCCGGATAGGGTGGCTGCTTCGCTCGCGGGATCGTATTGGTGTATGGCGTATTGGCACTGAAAGGCAACGGCACGCCGCGAAGAAACATATGCTGGATCAAACGCGAAACGATAAACCTCGCCCGATCGCTGTTTTGATGTTCCAAGACGGCTTCGAGCGATTGGATCCAGTCGTTGGTTTCCGCATGATCCTGATCGATGAAACAGTAACTTCCCCTGCCGACCGGTGATGCTGGGTCGATCGTGGGTGAATCTTCAGGTTCATGTGAACGTCGATCCAACGGTGGGGTCGGCATGGTCTTTGGTCTCGGTTCGATGAGGGGCTCTACACTCATGCTATCGATTCTCGCTTGGAAATAGACTGGCAGTAAATGAAAACAGAAAGAACCCGGTAGGCAATGCAGTTTCCGGGCGGTTTATACATTTAGAATTATAGGTGAATACTGCCAATCCGTCACGCGAATGCCGGTCAGGTCAGTGGGGACGGTGTTTGGTTACACCCCAATGGCGCGATACCCTACAAATCGGCAAGGACACCGCTGCGTTCGTTGAATTCTTCGATCTTTTGATCCCATTGTTCGACTTGGCTGAACGTTTCCGTCCAGAAATCGGGATCCCATAACTTACGAAGGTCATCCACGTCGCGCTGCTGCTGTTCGACCCAGGTGTAATACTTGAAGTTGTGCAGCGCTTTGCGGTCGGCGTACCCGAGTTCGCGACAGTGGTCGGTCGTGACGGCTTCGAGGTACATGGCAAAATGTCGGGCAGCCGCCTCGTCGGTATAGGGACCGTGAGCGGTGTTCTCTTCTTCTAATCGCGAGGCATACAAACTCATCGCGTCGGTCAGCGGCATGAACACCACGTCGCGACTGTCAAAGTCAAAATACTTCGCGGTCTTGATCGCAGAGGCCAGGTTTGAAATGGCGCTAACCCCGAGCAGTGGCAACTTCTCAATCAGATCGCTGTCGATTCCGCGTTTGCTCAGATACGTCTGACCGGCTTGCTCGTTGAACAACCGCATCAATCCGTAGCACAGTTCATCATCGATCGCCGTCACGAAGTCGGTATTGCGCACATTGTGAACCCAAGGCACGTGCTTGTCGCCGATGCCTTCGATGCGATGGCCGCCAAAACCGAAGTTCAGCAGTGTCGGACATTGCAGCGCTTCGGCTGCGGTGACCTTAATATGCGGATGACCCACCCGAAGGTAATCACCGGCCGCAATCGTGCCAGCCGATCCGGTGGAAGAAATGTACGCCGAAAGTCGATCACCATCACGCCGGACACGGTTGTACACTTCGTCAATAATTCCGCCGGTCAAATGATAATGCCACATCGCATTGCCAAACTCTTCAAACTGATTGAAGATTACGCAGTCTTTGCGCGTGCGGCGAATTTCCCAGCACTTGTCGTAAATCTCTTTGACATTGGATTCGCATCCAGGCGTTGCAATGACTTCCGCACCGATATCCTTAAGCCACGAAAAACGTTCCTGGCTCATTTCTTCCGGCAAGATCGCGACCGCGGTGCAACCCAACAGCGCACAATCAAACGCCCCACCGCGACAATAATTGCCCGTCGAAGGCCAGACGGCTTTCTGCTTTAGCGGATCGAATTGACCAGTGACCAATCGCGGGACCAAACACCCAAACGCAGCCCCCACTTTGTGCGCACCAGTCGGAAAATAATTCCCAACGATGCCAATGATGCGGGCATCCACACCCGTCAGCGCCGAAGGAAATTCAATCCAGTTACCATCATTATACAACCCGCCCTTTTCAACGGGTTCGTTTTTCCAGGTGATTCGAAACAAGTTGATCGGATCGACATCCCAAAGTCCGACGTTCTTGAGGCGCTTCTTGACCGCATCCGGAATGAGCGATGGGTCTTTCTGCTGGGCAAGCGTTGGAATCAAAATGCCTCGCGCACGGCAATGCTTAGCCGTACTATTCAATACGCTCTCGTTGACTGCACTTACCATCGACGTCCGCCCTTTCCATTCAATTCTGCGTGTGTTGCCATATTCTGTAGAATTGCCGCAAGTCTGCAAGCGAAGGGCGACGCGTCTTAGAAGGTCTTGTGGGAATCCAGCAACATGCAGATGGGACCGTCGTTGGTGCTTTTCACGTCCATGTGCTCGCGAAACCGTCCTTGATGAACGGTTAATCCAAGCCCACCCAATACCTTGCAGAACGATTCATAAAGTTCGCGTGCAAGTTCGGGGCTGGCGGCTTCTATGAATGAAGGACGCCTGCCCTTTCGTGCGTCGCCTTGGGTTGTAAACGCGCTGACCACCAACACTTCGCCTCCGGCTTCCAGCACATCGCGATTGAGGGCGTCGCTGCCGTCAGGAAATATCCGCAAATGCCGGACCTTGTTTGCCAGGAACTCAACGTCTTTGGGCATGTCGGATTTGGATACGCCAAGGTACACCAACAACCCCGCCTGCATTGAGGAGACAACCGCGCCATCCACAACAACGCTGGTATCGTGTACCCGTTGTACAACTGCTCGCATGCATTTAGCTCCAACACGTTATTGAGAATGCTCGGATTGATGGGTCGAACCGTTGCTGTACCTGGCGATGAGCGAGCGACTTCGTTCAACGATCAATTCGCGCAGGTCCGCCGGCTCGAGCACCAACGCTTGATCGCCATACCCCATGATCCACCACGAGATTTCGCCAAGCCCATCGACATCGACGTCAAACAGCAGCGACCCATCTGATTCGCGCCTCGTCCGCTGCGACCGATGCCACAGAACTTCTTCGACGTTGCCTGCGACCTTGGGCGTGAAGCGAATCGACACATGATACCGCCGATCCCCGCGAATCATCTGCCAAGCATAACCGAAATAATTCTCCAGCGAAAAACCGGGATCGTTCTCAAACAATTGTTCGCGAAGCGTCAGCTTCTCGATACGCTCGAGTTTGTAGGTGCGGGTGGCTTTTTCTTTTTCGCTGTAGCCGATCATGTACCAGCCGCGGTTCACAAAGATGCGCTTGTATGGGTGGATCACATCTTCAATCACCCGGCCTTCATAAAACGAATCGTAGCGCATCGAAACCTTGCGCGATTCAATCAACGCCCGCATCAACGTGGCGTTCACGTCGTTGATGCCATCCACATCGGAAGTCGGCCAAAACTTGACTTCGATATTTTCCAGTATCGAACCACAGTGGGCCCGAATGCGCCCGGGAATCGCCGCTTCTATTTTTTGGGCTGCTTCCACGGCTTGGAGATACTCAGGGTGCAATCTGCGGGTATTCATCTTGCGGGTCAGCAGCATCACCGCAAGCGCTTCGCCCACGGTCAGGTTGATCGGCGGCAGGAAGTAATCCTTATTGATGCGGTATTGCTTGGTTTTCTTATCGTAGTGAAAGGGTACGCCAGCCGCTTCCAGCATGTTGAGGTCGCGAAACAGCGTTCGGCGGGATACAGTCAGACCAAGGGCCAGGCCATCGGCGTCAAAACTCCGCCCCGATTGCAGCATTTGCAGCAGTTTGATCAATCGATGCGTGCGAGTCACACCCGCCAGTTTGTCCGCTTGCGCAGCGATGATTCAATCCTCCGCCCATCATGTTTCGATTTCGCTGAATACCGAAAGTCGGATGACCAAGAATGCACAAAGGCTCATCGCCGCAACACCGGCAAGCACGCCAAGCTGCGCATGACGCCAACGCCGGGCCAACCGAATCAACGTCAGTATCAAAAACAAATGCCCAATCACACCGAATGCGATCCGCATAAACGAGGCATCGTGTCCGCCAATCTGTCGCAAGCGTGGCCAACCCGACATCATTCCTGCAACGACAAGGCAAATGATCGCAATCGCAACAATGATGCGCGGAATGCGACTACGCATTCGTCCCGTTGTGGTCCAGGCTTCACCGTGTTCAAGCTGCTGCTGCCAAACGCCGTAAAGCCAGTTCCATACCCATATCATAACGGTTAAACCGATGAGAATGGTATTGAATCTCGATGGAATGCGCGCCTCGAGCAGTGCATCGTCAGATGGCAGAACGATGAGAAACAGCGTCGGGAATCCAATCGAAAGAAGCGCCAGCCCAACATCGCCCAAAGCAATGCTCCATCGCCGCGTCACCAAACGCAGCAGCGCTATTCCGGTTACGATCGACGACGTTCCCAAAAAGAGAGCCGTCACGCGTTCGCTCGCCCAACCGCACTTCAGCGCCATCGACAACTGCGCGAAAACCGCGATCAACAGGAGTAGCCCCAATGCGGTGCAGCTCTCATCCAAGCCCGGCCAACTTAGGGAATGCTCCCCAATGTCGTGCGGCGCATCACGAAGCTTCTTCCATGCCCATCGATGTTCGAGAAAACCTTCAGCCGCAATAAAGAATGTAAGGATCAATCCGATTGTGACGATCCAAATCGTCAACTGGCCGACCGTTTCACCGGACAATTCATCAGGTGTGCTAACCCGTCCCCAGATCAGTCCCGATGCCCCGAATACAAGCGCCCAAAGCAGCGCACATGCGCCCGTCGACCTGGACTTACACAGGGAAAAAATGCCATAAATAATTGCTAGAACAACAGCACCGAGAAGTGAATATCCGACAGCCGTCATGTCTAGAAATTCCGGCATGTCCAGAGTTTCCGGTGCTGTCAGAGCGTAGACTATGGAAGGGAGAAAACTCAACCGCCTTTTGCCGCCCGGGCAGCGCGAACTTTCTTCACCGCCTCGGCAACGAGCGCTGCGATCTTCGGGTCGGCTCCCTTGGCAACACGCGGTTTATCACTGGTAGGTTCAGCCACTCCGGTAGATGCGGATTCAGTCGATTCCGCACCTTCTACTGCCGGAGCGTTGGCGACCTTGCGTTCGACATAGGCAACCGCAGCGGAAAAATTCGGAGCGTACTTGTCTTTCTTGTACGCAGTGAGTTCCGGTTCGACGTGTTTGATTCGATCGACCAAACATCGCAGAGCAGCCGGCAGCGCGTCGTCGGGTGAAGGCAGATCATCAACATGCGCCTTGGGCCAATCAAGCATGTAGTAGCCGCCAAACAAAACGCCCTTGAGCAGGTCCGTGGTGAATCCGAAATCGACATCACCTTCGCCAACGGGTCGGAAACCATCGAACGCGCCCGTGTCCGGATCAAACGCCGCATCGTTGGCCATCACCATCTTGATGCGTGCCCCCAAACGCGGGACAGCCAGCGAACTGTAATCCTTCACCGCCAAACTCAATACCGGATCCCACGCCGCCCGCAAACCCGGATGTGACACACCATCAACCACAAACCAAACGTCGCGACTGCTTGCAAAGTCGGCGGTGTTGCACGCGAGAAGCGTCACGCCATGACGGGCTGCGATCCGTGCCAACTCGCTGAGCGGCGGAATCTGTCGAGCCAAAGTGGCGTCAGCCAACTCACGACCGACGCGCTTGCCAATGGGAACGCGCACAAACGGACAACCGAGTTTCTCGGCGAGGGCGATGTTCTCAAGCGTTCGATCGAAGCTTCGCTTTTGAACGTTCTTCTGTTTGGCTTCAAGCGAATACTTGCTTTCGATACTAACGATTTCGACGCTGGCATCTTCAAAGAGTTTGCGAACCGCGTCGGTGTCCTTGTCTTCCTGCAGGTCTTCGGCATCGGGCAGGTGGATTTCGTCGCGGACGGTTCCCAATTCGACACCGTAAAAACCATATTCATTGGCTTTGGTGGCTATGTCGTGAATGTCCCATTCGGGGCAAACTGATGTGCTGAAACCGACTTTGATCGCCATGTCTGATGACGCTCCTGAAATTCCTGCGCAGCGCCCAAATCGGCCCTTCGCAAGCGTTGAATTCTGTTAATGGAATCGACTGCAATCTGACAATTCAGTTAGCCTAACACAGCGTCTCGGTGAGTCAATCGCTTTCAATCCTTCGGACGATCGGGCGTGGCCATCAATCAAATAAACCCTACAATCCGGGCATGGCCAACGTGACCGAACAAGACCTTGCCCATTTGACCGAATCGATCGCCGCTTGGGGCATGGAATACGACCAGACCGGTCAGTGGCCCCAAAGATCCATCGACCTGATGGCCAAGATGGGCGGTTGGCAGTGGAACGTTCCAGCCGAATTCGGCGGAGATCCCGTCAGCCACACCGAACTCCTCAAGCGATACGCTGCCCTGGCGGCTGGCTGCATGAGCACGGCGCTCATCAGCACCCAGCGCGACGGTGCGGTCGAACTCATCGCCCAAAGCGCCAACGACACGCCGAAGAATCGCTGGCTGGCCAAGTGCGCGTCCGGTGAAATCTACACAACCGTTGGCATCGCCCAGTTGACCACGTCTAAGCGAGGCGGTGGCAATTTGATGAAGGCAGTACCCGATGGCGACGGATACCGTTTGAACGGAATGATCCCTTGGGCAACGGGTGCGTCGAAAGCGGCGATCATCGTCACCGGCGCAGTTCTCGAAAATGGTCATCAAATACTAGCATGCGTACCGACCGATCGAGACGGCATCACTGTTGCGGCGTGCGATCCACTCATCACCCTAAATGCCTCGCTCACCAGTTGCGTCCACTGCGACAATTTTCGCGTCGAACCGGATGAAATTCTGCGCGGGCCAGCCGAACGTGTACTGGCCATCCGCACACCGGTCAAACCTCTGGTGACCAGCTCCTGCGGAATCGGTCTTACCGGCCAATTGATTAAGCTGATTCTTGAGTTGCCACCAGCATCACGCGAAGCGTGCGGCGACGTTGTCGAATCGTTGATGGGTCAGTATGAAACAATCCGGACAATGCTTTTTGACGCTGCCGATCGGGTCAACGATCCCGAATTTGAAACGCCTTCGACGCAAATCCGAGTGCGCGTCAATGACATACTCGTGCGGGCTGCGATGGTCGCGATGACCCTATCGAAAGGCAGCGGGTTTCTCACAGATCGCCCGGTCCAGCGACACGTCCGCGAGGCATTGTTCTTCCTCGTCTGGTCAGCGCCCGAAGCCGTGCAGTCCGGGACGCTCGCGCGGTTGATGGCCCCCCTCGGTGCCGACACGCCCTTGCCGCTCGAAATCTGATATGATGGCGGGCGTCGTGCCCACGATGTCTGAACCCTTTAACCCATAGGTCGGGGAAAAAGGAAGGTGTGCTCAAATGTCTATCAGCTTGAAAGACTTTCAACGTCGTATCGATCGAATGTACAGCGACAAAGATCGCGAACGTGGCAGCGCCGCAACGTTTCTTTGGCTGTCAGAAGAAGTCGGAGAACTCGCGGGAGCACTGCGCGAAGGAACCCTTCAAGAAAAATCCGGCGAGTTTGCCGATGTACTCGCCTGGCTCGTCACGCTTGCAAATATCGAAGGCGTCGATCTGACCGCAGCCGTCGAAGCCAAGTACGGTCGCGGTTGCCCGGGTTGCGGTTTGGAAATTTGCGTCTGCAACGAGAAGCCATAAGCGCAACTCAAACATATGGCAGAACTGGCACATGGCAGAACTGGTCATCCTCAATCCATCGGGTCGATCGCGAACCCATCAGCTAGGCACCGAACCGGTGACCATGGGGCGCGATCCCGGTTGCGATATTCCGCTCGATGACCTCAGCACCTCGCGCCGCCACGCCCGCATCCGCATTGAAGATGGTATCTATCATCTTGAAGACCTCGGCAGCAAAAACGGCCTCGTGGTCAACAACATCGAGACGCGCAGTGCAGTCCTAAAAAGCGGCGACGAAATCCTCATCGGAACGGTCCGTGCCCTCTTTCGCGAAGACGGTGATAGGGACATCTCAGCCAGTGTCATCATCGCGGAAGATGAACCCCGCCACGAAGCGACCACCTTCATTGGCGATGAAAAAGAACTTATCCTTTCGCGACGACGGCTGGAGACGCTTTACGAACTCACCGATCGACTCACGCGGCTTCGCGATCGCGATGAATTGCTCGAAGACGCCATGAACATCTGTTGCGAAATGCTGCGATTTGAACGCGGGGCGATCGCCGTCAAACAATCCAAAGGCAACCTCGTGGATTGGCCCGTGGTGCGCAACCTGCGCGGACGCGAAGGTGAACTCACCGTCAGTCGCACCATCTTAAGTCGCGCCCTTGTGCAAGATGAACGCGTCATCGTCAACGAAACCGATCAAGCGATGATCGACCCAACCGTCAGCATGGTCCGCAACAACATTCGCTCGGCAATGTGCGTACCGCTGCTCTCGGGCGACCGCAACCTGGGCGTAATCTATGGCGATCGCGTCACCACCGGGACGACTTACGACCAGGAAGACATCGACTTTCTCGCGGGCATCGCCCGGCTGGTCACCACAGGTCTGATCAACGCCCAACTGATGGAAGAGCAGAAGCTCAAGTTGCAACTCGAAAATGAAATGGGGATGGCCAGGCAGATTCAAACGGGACTGTTCCCCGCGAAGTTGCCCGACCGCGACGATGTGAAAGTCGGCGCACTCAATCATCCCGGGTTCCACGTCAGCGGTGACTATTACGATGTCGTGGAATTTGATGACGGTCGAATCTTCTTTTTGATGGCCGACGTGACGGGTGAAGGTGTAGCGGCTTCGCTATTGATGGCCAACCTGCAAGCGGCTGTCCGCGTAACATTGCCCGATTGCAAGTCCACCGGCGACCTTCTGACGCAGTGGAACGATCTGATCTGCGTCAACACCGACGCCTCACGATTCATCACCGCCCTCGCCGGTATCGTAGACCCAGCCACCCGCAAGATCGACCTCGGCGTCGCCGGACACCACATGCCCCACGTCGTGCGGCAAGGTCAGAAATGCGCAAGTCTCGAAGCCGAACCAGAATACCCGCTGGGCGTGATTGAAGACGTGAAATTTGAAAGTACAGAGATCACGCTCGAACCAGGACCGTGTACGATCGTGACGTACACCGATGGCATCATCGAGGCGATGAACGACGCCACCGATCAATACGGCACCGAACGAACGATGGCGTTTCTGGAAACGGTGGCCGACCTGCCGCCGCAGAAGATGATCGACAAACTCCGCGCCGACGTGAAGCGCTTCTGCGGTAATCAACCGCAAGGCGATGACATCACCGTATTAGCGATTCACCTGCCGTAGGGTGGGCCGTGCCCACCGCCGTTCAAACGTCAACGACTTGGTGGGCGCGGCCCACCCTACAACAACCCTACACTTCGCGATCGACGGCGTCTGCCACGCGTTTCAATTCGTCCATCAACTTGCTAAACGCTTCCAACGTGACCGACTGGGCACCGTCGGTCATGGCATGTTCCGGATCAGGATGCACTTCGATCAACAATCCATCGGCACCAGCCGCCAGCGCAGCTTTGCACATCGACGGAACCATGTACGCGTGCCCGGTGCCCTGCGACGGATCGATGACAATGGGCAAGTGCGACTCGTGCTTGACGGCAGGAACAATGCCCAATGCCAGCGTGTTGCGACAATACTGCTCATGCGTACGGATGCCGCGTTCGCAGAGAATCACGTTCTGATTGCCTTCGTTGATGACGTACTCTGCCGCCAGCAAGAATTCCTTCAGCGACGCGCTCCAACCGCGCTTGAGCATCACCGGTTTTCCGGTTTTGCCAGCCGCCTGCAATAGATTGAAGTTGTGCATGTTGCGCGTACCGATCTGAAGCACGTCGGCATATTCTGCAACCAGGTCCATCTGATCGATGCTCATCACTTCGGTACAGATCGACAAGCCGGTTTCGTCACGGGCCTTCGCCAGCAGCTTCAAACCCTCTTCACCCAAACCTTGGAATTCATAAGGGCTGGTGCGCGGTTTGAATGCCCCACCGCGCAGACCAACCGCGCCGGCTTTCTTAACTTCTATCGCCGTATGGACAATCTGCTTTTCGTTCTCGACGCTGCATGGCCCCGCGATGACGCCGAATTTCTTACCGCCGATGTGCTGACCGCCACCAATAGGAATCACCGATGGTTCGTCTTTGATTTCGCGGCTAGCGACTTTGTAGGGTTTGAGGATCGGGACGATTTCATCGACCATCGGCGCGCTTTCAATCGCCGAAGTATCCATCCCGCGATCGTCACCAATCGCTGCGATCACCGTTCGATCGGTCCCCACAATGGTGTGGTGCTTGAGGCCATACTGGGTGATCAATTCGACGACGTGGTCCACATGCTTCTGCTCCACGCCGGATTTCATGACAACGATCATGACTGCAACTCCAAAATTCGAACGACTGACAACGTTCAGACCAAGTTCACCAAAACGAATCTATTTCGCTTCGGCAGTAATGACTTCCATGCCCCTCATATACGGCTGCAAAACTTTCGGCACGCGCACGTAGCCTTCCGGCGTTTGGTTCAATTCCAAAATCGGAATAAGAATTCGCGGCGCGGCGATGACCGTATTATTCAATGTATGACAGAATCGCGTCTTGCGATTGGCGTCTTTGTAACGAAGCTTCAAACGGCGGGCTTGGAATTCATAAAACCGCGACGCCGAATGCGTTTCGCCGTAGCTGTTGCGCGATGGCATCCACGTTTCGATGTCGAATTTCTGCACCTGCCCCTGGCCCAGATCGCCTGAGCAGACATTGACCACACGATACGGAAGCTCCAAATCCTGCAACAGACCTTCCGCGTTGGCTAAGATTTCATCGTGAAATTTCAGGCTCTCGGCTTCGTCATTCTTGCAAATGATGACCTGCTCGACCTTGTCGAACAAATGGATTCGATAGAGTCCGCGCGTGTCCTTGCCTGCCGCTCCGGCTTCTCGTCGAAAGCACGGGCTAACCGCGACCATCTTGATCGGCAGCTCTTCTTCACTCAGGATTTCGCCCGAATGAAAAGCCGTCAGCGGCACCTCGGCAGTGCCAACTAGTGACATTTCATCGCGCTCACAAAGATACGCCTGATCGCGCCCTGTCGGAAAATAACCGGTGCCATACATGACTTCTTCGCGCACCAAAACGGGCACCTGCATTGGCGTGAAACCGCGATCTATCATTCGGTCCATCGCCAAACGCAGGACGGCTTGGTAGAGCAGCGCCCCTGCCCCCTTGAGCGTGTAGTTACGCGATCCGGAAAGCTTCACCCCGCGCTCGATGTCAATGATGCCCAGCTGCTCACCCAACTCGACATGATCCTTCAGCTCGAAATCAAACTCGGGAACCGTGCCCACTTTGCGTATTTCGACATTTTCGGTGTCGTCTTTACCGACCGGAACTTCCGAAGCCGGTGGTTGCGGGATCGTCCACATAAGCGATTCAAACTGTTCGACAACGCGGCGGTCATCTTCTTCCAACGGTTTGATTTGGGCTTTAACATCGTTGAGTTCGGATTGCAGTTGCTCAGCTTCTGCTTTGATGTCGGCGGCGCTTTTGCCTGCAGCCACCGCGTCTTTGTGAATCTTAGACTTGGGGTTGCGCAGTTGGCCGATCCTCTCGCCACCTTCGCGACTCTTGGTACGAAGCGCGTCGAGATCCTGCTGGACCTTGCGCCGCTCCGCATCCACCGCGATCAACTGATCGACATCGCACGAAATGCGCTTGTTAGCCGCCGCCTGCTTGATCAACTCCGCGTTTTCACGAATGAATTTAATATCGAGCATGAATCAATGCCCCGAATAAATTGCCCAAATGATGCCGAGAGTATTCACATCTGCCTTACACGAAAGCGCTTACGCCTCCGACTTGAGCCACTTACTATACCATGTCACAACCTCGCGTCATCCGCAGAACGTGCTAGACTATTCGCCCATGTCCACGCGAATCGACGTCATCCTGATTGGCCAGCTTGGCCAAAACTCCGCATGGTCCGAAAAGAATGCCGTTCGCCCGCCCGTGGCGACGACTTCGCTGATTCGCGGCGAACAATCCACCATTCTCGTCGATCCTACGCTCGACGGAGAACCGATGGCCCGCTGTCTTTTCGACCGAACCGGGCTTCGACCCGATCAGATCGACGCGGTCTTCCTTACCAGCTTTCACCCGACCCATCGCCGAGGACTTGCCGTCTTTGAGCGTGCGTCCTGGCTGATGAGCGACGCCGAGCGGACAGCCGTCGTCACCCATTTGGAGCGACTTCGCGAGGGTGCGGACGCTGCCACTGCCCCCATCATCGATCAGGAACTCGCCGTCCTTGAGCGAATCGGAGCCGCCGACGATGTCCTCGATCAAAATGTGCATCTTTTCCCAAGCCCCGGGGCGACTCCCGGCTGCTCGGGCCTGCTCATCGCCGATCTTCAAACAACGATCATCACCGGTGACGCAGTACTCACCCGCGACCATTTCGAGCAAGGCCTGGTCTGGGAGCAAGCCGCCGATGTCGAGTTGGCCAAGTCATCGCTGGCAGAAGTCAACGAAATCGCCGACATGATCATTCCCGGTCACGACAACCTTTTCGCCTCATCCGTCCGCTTCATGTAACCCAAAATCAACGTTTACAGCCGCATTCGGGTTGAGGATGGCATCTGGCATTTGCCGATCCTACAATACACCATGCGAATCTGTCGTTCTCAGCTTCTGCCTTGGGCCCGATGATGCCATCGAATCTTAAATCACTGTGCAAGCAGATCGGTGTGTTTGCGATCTCGACGGTTTTGGCTTTCTTCGTCCTGCTCAAGCTCGGTGTGATCTCCAAGCTTTCGTACCACATCGAGAAAGGCCGCCTCCAAGCCCTTCGCGAATCGATGCCCGATTCCGCGGAACTCGACCCATGGAACGATCGCACCCGCCGCATCGCCGAAATGGTCGCACCATCAGTCGTGCAGATCGTCACCGAGCGAAAGTTCAGTCACATCAACCTGACCAACCTTGAGACCTTTCTGAATGAACACCCTGACGCAAGTACGTCGAATGGCATTGAGGAGACTGAGGAGTCCCAAACGCCAGACCATATTCCAATCGAGGATATGCCAAGCAGGGATATGCCAAGCAAGGACATGCTCGTACAGGACGGATACGGTAGCGGATTCGTAGTGGACGCCGAACTGGGTCTGGTCATCACCAACAACCATGTCGTCGTAGGCGCCGAAACGATTCGCGTCTACTTGTCCGACGGTCGCCGGGTCGATGCCATCATTCGCGGCGCCGATCGCAAGAGCGACATTGCAGTTCTGGAGATTTCCGCCGACAAGCTTCACGCCCTTCCCATTGCCAGCAGCGACACGGTCGAGGTGGGCGATGATGTGCTGGCTGTCGGTAACCCGTTCGGTCTCGATGGCAGTTTTAGTCGCGGCATCATCAGTGCCAAGAGTCGCTCGCGCATCCCAATCGAAGGCGTCGAGTACCGCGGTTTCCTGCAAACCGATGCGGTCATCAACCCGGGTAACAGCGGCGGGCCGTTAATCAACATGCGGGGCGAGGTCATCGGGATCAACACCGCGATCGCCACCGAATCGGGTCATTACGGTGGTGTGGGGTTTGCGATTCCGTCATCGCGAGTCAAACGCTTGCTGCCGATCCTCCAACGGGGCGCAGAGGTGAAGCGCGGCTTCCTTGGGGTGAGCATGGTCAGCGTTAAAGACGAGCCCAAGATGGCAAAAGGTCTGGGCTGGGAAAGTTATCTGGGCGTCATCGTGCAGCGCATTCTGCCTGAATCGCCAGCCGATCGCGCGGGGCTTCAAAAGAGCGACATCATCATGCGGATCAATGAAGAAGAAGTCCGCGATACCGATGCGCTTATCAATTCAATCGGCGAGTTAAGCCCCGGTGCAACGATCAGCATCGCCCTGTGGCGCGGGGGTGCAGAACAGTCGATCGAAGTCACGCTCGACCGTCAGCCAGCCGGTTTCACGCCTCGAACCGTCCGCAGACCGTAACTTCAACTATTCCTGCTCTGTTCGCAGGGTGTACTCAGAACGGAATCGCTTGAAATGCACTGCTCACAGAGCAGTGGCACCTCGAAGCGATTCATCATCCGCCTGACCCAGCTGCACTCAATCCTCCGAAGCGACTATTCGTCCTCGAAGAACTCTTCCTCTTCCATGAATTCTTCATCGTCCGATTCCGGAGCATTTGCACGCGCTTCTTCCATGATGCTCTGGAGCGTTGCAGCCTCATCGAGGTCGATCGTGTTCATATAGCGGACGAACAGGTCGATGTGATCCTGGTCATAGCTGGTCAGGTCGTCAGTGATCTGGGCCGCCGCCACATGACGATCGCCATCTTTCCGGAAAAGCCCCTTGGGCATCTTGGTATCGATCATGAGCGCACCGGGATCCCAAAGCCAGCGCTTGGTCCATGTCGGTTTCAAGCGTTCCTTGGTATGCACAAAACTCGGCGCAATGACCGACGGATCGAATTCCGTCGAATTCGCCGAAGCGTGGCAATTCAGACAGTCCATTCCCAGGAAGTTCTCGCGGGCCATCATACGCTCGTCTTCCGTCAATTCCGGCATCTCCGGCGGGAAGTACGGCGACGTCTGATCGGACAATGCCTCGAAGAACCGCACGAGGATACCGATTTCTTCATCCCATAGATCAAACGTCGGCATACGCATCGCCAAATAGCTGCGAACTCCGTTTTGATGAAGGTGCTGAGAACTCATCGCCGGGTTGCGCAAAAACTTTGCAAGCCATTCCGGATTCAATCGCGCCCCCGCTCCAACCAAACTCGGTGGCAACTTGCCTGCATTTTCGCCCTTGTATTGCGGCAGTCGTGCGACGGCGGGCACCTGACCGGGCAGAATCTGATGGCAGCCCATGCAGTTGTATTTCTTAATCACCCACCAACCATCAACAATGTCTTTCCTTTTCCCGACCGGATTGAATTGCATGGACTCAGGAATGTCAGAATCCACTGATCCAAGCAAGAAAGTAACAAGCTGTGTCACTTCTTCATCGTTGAGGCCAAAGTTCGGCATCCGAGATTTTTCCATCGGACTTTCAAAAATCTTGCCTTCATCAAAATATTCAGGCTTCAACAGCTTGTACTCGAAGAAGCTCTTGTGGTTGTACTCAATGCCTTCGCCCGAATGATTGCGCTTGGCCTCATGCGTGTGCAGGGCAAAGTCGAGTCGCTCGATCGGCTTGTTGCCTTCAGTGGTCAGGTCCGTACCAATCTTGCCGACGTTTTCAAAACCGTTGATGTCGTGGCAACCGGCACAACCATAGTGGCGAACGAGCATGTCACCTGTCTCGCGAAGCGCGGGGTCGTCCAAGTGCGAATAATCGTCAGGCGAGTCAGTCGGCTCGGAAAGCGACATCAGATATGTCGCAATGTCGTTCGCTTCCTGCTTCTCCAGTCGCAGATTCGGCATGACCGACCAAGTTGGCGGATCGTATATCCAGTCTACGACGTAATCGAAATTGGATTTCTCTCCAACGCGCGAGAGTTCGGGGCCCCAATCGCCACCAGCCAACTCTGGCGCCTCGGCATTCAACTCAGCCATATGGCACGCCTGACAACCGCGCGATTCAAACAGTTCCTTGCCACGCGCCGCATCACCCGCTTCATAACCGACAGATACCGCTGGGTCGGCCGCCTGCCAGACAGCGGCTGAGATGGCTTTCAAATGATCTTCCGGCAATCGGAACACCGGCATGCGGGTGGTCGGTCGAAACGCCCGCGGATTCTCGATCCAAGGCGTCACCCATTCGGGACGCAGCTTGCTCTTAATGGGTTTCAGACTCGGCCCCACGCGCTTGAGCTGTTTGCCTAAGGCATTCTCGCGCCGCTCCAGCTCGATCAACTCTGATTCAAGTCCGCTGACTTTCAACGTCAAGACATCGAGCAACTTCAGGGCGTCTTCAACCTGCTCATCGGTGGATTCCTCACCATGGAAATCACCATCGGCGATTTTTCCCTGCGCCTCATGTTCCCAGTGTGTCTGATCGATGGCTTCCATAACGGTTGCAATGGCCTGCGAGGTACGCCGCTGCTCACCAAGTTCGACATCAAATCCATCTCGCGGGTGACAACCCCAGCACCCACGATAGCGGAACAATTCCTTGCCCGCGTTGAGTGTGTCGGCGTGCTCTAAGTAGAGCGACTTCTCGTGACACTGCAGGCAACCGGCTTCGGTGTTCTCGCGTTCGTGCATCGGCCACAACCAGTGCTTGATTCGACCATGGCCCTCTTTCGCACTGATCGTCGCGCGACCGTTTCCACCGTGGCACGTCGAACAACCGAAACGTTCGGGATCGTGGATTTCAAGCAGTTCGCGATTCGGGTGGCTGACAAAAGCACCAGCATACTCGCCAGAGAAATCGCCTTTGGTCAATTCCAGCGGTTCACGGTTACCCAGGTGGCACGATTCGCAGCGCTCGACCAGCTCCAATGAACCGGGAACGAATATCTGTTTAATCTCAACCTTGAAGCGATCCATCTTGTTAATCAGGCCAGCCACCTGCGCTGACGACAAACCCGGACGTACTTTGCTTTCAAGTTCTGCGAGTTTCGATTGAAGCGCCCGCACGGGAACATCGAGTGCAGCCCGTTCCTGAATCAGCGCAGCTTTGGCTTCCTTCGCTTCATCAAGCGCGTTGGAAAGCGAATAAAAATTAAACGTCTTGGTCTCGACGGCACCACCATCGTCCATCGAGATAAGTCCTTCGACGACGACATCGCGCTCTTTGACTTCCTTCAATTCGGCTTCGAGACCTTCGCGTTTGCTGCCTTCGGCGTGTTCGAGACGATAGGTCAACGCCATCACTTCACTGCGAACGACCTGCATCGCCTTGGTGAGTTTCGTCACGCGCGGATTTAGAACCGTGAACATTCGCTCATCGATTTCGGCAAACGGTCCCTTCAGCGATTCCTGCTTGGTGGCGATCGCTTCGATGACGGCTTCGATCTCGGGGTTCTTCGTGAGGCCGGCTTCGAACTCAACGACATCCGCTTTAACATCTTCGAGGTGGGTCTTGTATTGCTCGACGAAGGTGTGCTGGTACGACTTCCACGGACGCTTGGCGATGAACTCGTCGTACATCGCCCAAACACAGGAGAGCGCCAAGAGAATAGACGCAACGGTAAGCGGCAAGCTCAATGAGCCATAAACGATGGGATCCTTGCCGGGATGGGGCGTATCGGACAAAGTCGCAATCCTTGTTCAGTAAACTATTTAAGAATCAGCGGGTACAGAATTCGGACCTTATTTCAACTATCCTCCGCCAATCGCGCCGAGAGGCGAACGGACCGGGTCCGACAACCCATTTTGGATCAATCCGGCATCCTAGAACCGCCGTCGGAATTGTCAACGATTTCGGCTGATTCCCACTCGATAATTACGGCAACCCACACCGAACACCGCCGCATTCTACTCGCATGCCTCGTGATCCGCTCGCATCTATTTCGACTTCATTTCCTGGTTAGGATTCCATGTCTAGAATCAAATATTGACAAGTCCCCGAGGGCGTACCACCATCTGTTTTCACAGCTTTTGTAAGGTTGCAAAACCACTTCTCAAGGCGATTTCACATGATCGTTGTAAATACAGAGACGATTCCCGGATACACCATTCGCGAAGTCAAAGGGTTGGTTCAGGGCAATACCATCCGCGCCAAGCACTTCGGACGCGACATCGCAGCCGGTCTGAAAAATCTCGTCGGTGGGGAATTATCGGGATATACCGAACTCCTGACCGAAGCACGCCGCGAAGCCGTTGAACGCATGCTTACCCAAGCTGAACAGTTGGGGGCCAACGCCATCGTCAACATTCGATTCACCACCAGCGCCGTCACCCAAGGGGCAGCCGAACTATACGCCTACGGAACTGCCGTCATTGTCGATCAGGAGCCTTCGGGTGTTTCCTGAACTGACGATGCTGCTGTTTGTGATTGTCCCACTTGCTTTGGGGTTTGGCGTGGGCAGGCTTCGCGAACGTCGCCACTTCGCCTCGCTCGATCGACGCGAACGCGAATTCGCGGATATTACCGTTACGAATCTCAAAACCGGCGCTGCTCCGGAGCGCGTCCGCAGCGCAGCGCTTGTATCGGGTGAAGTCGTGATTGCCACCGATTACTTCAAGACGTTGGCGGCGGCTCTTCGGAAGCTGATCGGTGGCGAAATGCGCAGCTATGAAACACTGATGAATCGTGCCCGTCGTGAAGCCCTCCTGCGCATGCTGAGCGAAGCACGCGACATCGGTGCCAGCGAAGTGTGGAATGTGCGATTGGAGTCGTCCAACGTTCTCAGCGCCACCAGCAACAACCAAGCCGCCAGCGTAGAAGTCTTCGCATTTGGTACCGCGATCGTCAGGTAATGATTCCCAAATGACCGAATCGCAGCCCAACAATCCGCCGAATCGCAAGAACCGACTTCCGAAAAAGTACAACAACACCCAGAGCGTTTTTGACGAACCAGACATCCTTCCCGGCAGGGTCGGCGAAGTTGTCGATCGCGATTGGTCCTGCGATCAATGTGGGGCCAACCTGCGCGGTCTGCCACTGGAAACGCCCTGTCGCGAATGCGGATTTCGCAACTGGTACAGACCCCCACCACCGGGAACAGAGAGTTACGAATCGTGGCTGACACAGTGCCAACAGAAAACCCATCAAACCACTGGGCTGGTAACCGTCGTGTCGTGTGCGGTGATCGGTGGAATGTTTGCAATCATCACTGCAATGGTCGGGACAAGTCCGCCCGGATTCATTGCCACCGACGCGCCATTGCTCGCGATCTTCTTTGGCCCGCTCATCGAAGAATCTTTGAAGGTGGCTGCGATGGCTTATGTCATCGAGGTGAAACCGTATCTCTTCAAGCGGCGCTCGCAGATTTTCGCTTCGGCGGCAGGGGCGGCTGTCATCTTCACCGCGCTCGAAAACGTGGCCTACATTTTCTTCTTGATGCGAAACCCAAGCGAAGAACTCATCCTATATCGATGGACGGTTTGCTTCGCGCTGCACATCGGGTGCACTCTCATCGCAGCGACGGGCTTGGCGAACGTCTGGCAACGTGCAACGACCGAATACCGCCAACCGCGCATCGCCGATCTGTTTCCCTCACTGGTGACAGCCATCATCATCCACGGCGTATACAATGCCGGTATCATCGGTTTGCAACGAACGTACCCGTGGCTGTTCAAGTAGGGTCCGCTGTGCGGACCGTTGTAATGGAATTGCCTAAAAGTGGTCCGCACAGCGGACCCTACCACCATGACGCCCCGCACGAAATGTAGACACTCTAACCAACTTCAACACCGTCGTGCCCGTCGAGGACGCGCATGACCAGGCGCTTGTGGGCGCCGACGAGGTCCTTGCAAATCAACTCAACGCGCTGATTCAATTCGCGTCGCTCGCGAATCACCCGACGCACCAGTCCTCGCATCTTCTGATGACGCCCCTGCAATTCGCGATAGGCTTGATAATCTGCAAGGGCATTGTCCATCGACTCGAGCAGCACATTGATGTCTACGGGTTTGGCAAAATAATCCACGACACCCGCCCGCATCGCTTCGACCACGTTGGCCACGTTTGGATTGCTGTCGAGCATGATGATCGGGCGCGGGTTCAACTCCGTCAGCCGCATGGCCATCGTCAGCGCATCCATGCCATCCAGCTCGGTATCGGCAACCACAATGCTGTGCGGTTCGAGCATGTCCACATCCAGCGCGTCCTCGGCTGTCGACACACAGGTGATGTTGCAGTCGAATCGCCCGACGAACGCATCGATCAACGTTTCGATGGCTCGCGGATTGCTTTCGACCAGAAGAATTTTTTGCGGAATCGCTGAGTCCACGCTTTCGCCCCACTCGACCCCGTGACGCAATCGCCACGAGAATCGTCAGAAGTCTGTGTTTAGTGATGGCAGTGATGACCGGTGGATTGAACTAGATACCGAGCGGTTTTCCGGATCTGGCGGGAAGACTGAAACTGACCGTCGTCCCCACGCCTTCTGTTGAATCGATCCAGAGTTGCCCCCCGTTGACCTCGATATACCGAGCCGCTCGCGACAGACCCAACCCCCGTCTGCGTCCAGCCGCCCGGTGCGAGAAAAACGGATCCAGCGCGTGTTCGCACACGTCTGGAGGCATGCCTCCTCCGTTGTCACTAATCGCCACGACGATCGTGTCATCGGTTGAGGTCGAAGGTGAGTTAATTTGTATGTTCGCGAAATCGGCTGATTTGATGCCGCCAGGTCCGATTTTGGTGCGAACTGCCGCAACAGCGTTGTCCATGATCGCGTCGGCAGCAGCCCGGATTTGTCCTTCGTCGGCAAAAACAAACACGTCATCGGATTGCAGATGAACCTGAATCTGGCCAGGTGCGAATCCACTTTCGCGATGCCAGTGCTGGCGGAGGCGATTGGCCCAAATGTCGAGGCGGATCTCGACCGGGTTGGGAGTGGCTGGCCGGGCATAATCCATCAACTCAGAAACCATGTCACCCGCCCGCCGCGCTTGCGTTGCGATTAGTAGCAGGTCCGATTGTATCGATTGGTTCTGCGGGTCGGATTGAAGCAGTTGGGCTCTGCCAGCAATGATCGCCAGCGGATTGTTGAATTCATGGGCAGCACCGGCTGCCATCTGCGCGACGCGCTTTATCGTTTCCGTTCGGATCGCAACCTGTTGTTCAGCTCGCTGCGAACCGGTGCGTCGATCCGGTGTGTTCAATCTTCGAGCAAGGCTCGCGGATTCAAAAACCGCACCAAGCGTCTGCACGATGATTCGAAGCGAATCTCTACCGATTTGATCCAAGCGCCATCTGTCGCCATCCAGCGAGAACAACATTCCGCCTGATTGAAGGGGACCGTGCAAAAACGGAAGCAGCCCGACATTTCCGGGACCAAGCGTCCGCACGAATCGGTCGGCTAACTCACTGTGGGCAGTTGCATGGGCGTCTTGGACAATGATTGAATCGAAATCAAGGTCATGCGCTACGCCTGCTTCATTTTGAACCACGACGCGCTGTGGCTCGGCGGGCCCTGTCGCGCCGTCAAACACGCACACATGATACCGCTTTGGATCAACCGGCGCAAATACGACAAAACGAGAAATGCCGATTACGTCGAAAACGATTCGGGCCGTCTCGCTGCAATGCTGATCGACGGTCCGAGCTCGGTTTGGTAGATCGGCGATTTGCTGCATCAATCGAACAAGCGTAGGCGTTACGCTGTTTTCGTTGATTGCACCGGTCGGCTGATTCAATTCGCGTTTGGCGGGTATTCCTTTATCGTCGCCCGAATAATGCTTCATCAGAGTTTCGATGTCGCGCATCAACTGCTTCGCAGCAAACGCATGCTCACTCAACTGGGTTGCGGCAGAATTTGCCTCGCAGAAATGAGACTCTGCGAGTTGCAGCAGCACATCGGGCACGTTGGGTCGAGACAAGAGATGCCTTCCAACTGCGACATGGTCGACGCCAAACGCGCGTAATTCGACTTCGCAGAGATGATCTTCACCTGCGCGCGTCGCCCGGATGACGCGTTCGTAAGCCTTTGGATAAGCCGCAACCAGAACGAGTCGTCCCATGTCACAGACCATCCCGCGGGCAAACGCCTTAACGGAATCCCCCCGCTGCCCCGCGCCGGTTGTTTGTACTGCGGCGCAGGCATTTCGAAAGCAATCCTGCCATATAGACTCAACGGTTGCCGGCTCGCTCGAATCACCGACGAACATATCGAACAGTCCGCGAACATGACTCGCGATCAGCGCGCAGTCATCGACCACCTTGGGATGGTCGGACTGCGATCGATTGTCTAAGGGAATCAAACGTGAATCGTCGTCCAATTCAACCGCGTCACATATCGCTACCCAGGCATCATCCAACCGGTCACCAGCGCGTTTAACAAATGAACCAACGAGTTCATCAAGACGTTCCGCTTGTGGTGAATCAGCGGGAACCTTCGACGAGATCACGTTCGCATTGTGGTTTTTCTGTTGGCTGGTAACCGCTGGCTGTTGGGTCATCCGATGCGAATGCGGCGGTGAATCCGGTTGAGTTACCGCACGCATAGATGCAACCAATCAATCGAATTGAAGACCTAGCCAAGCGCACCATCGCCTGGTTGCCACGTTCGCCTTCACGACTACGTGAATGCCGTTCAGATCAAATTGCCGCGTTGCAAACTCGTCGCCTACAGATGCAACATCTCAACCATTCGATTGATGACAATTTCAATCTCGAATGGTTTCTTGATGAAGTCGTCAGCACCAGCCGCCCGCAATTCGTCAATCTCATCCGGATCGGCGACACCGCTGATGATGATGATCCGCATGTTTTCAAACTCAGGTTTGGAGCGGACCGTCTTGCAGACGATGTTGCCATTGATGTCGGGCAACTTGTAGTCGAGAAGCATCACATCGGGGTGGAATGAATGGGTCATCATTCCGGCGTCGTACCCGGTGGTCGCGGTCTTGACTTCAAAGCGACCGTCGCGACTGAGAATCTCGCTGAGCATATCGACGATGTCCTGATCGTCATCCACCACCAGCACGCGCTTGCGGCCAGTCGCGAGTTGATCCAACGGGATTTTGTTTTCCTTCATAAAGTCGATGAGGTTGTCGCGCGGAATCCGACGGAAGCGCGATCCGGGCACACGAAAGCCTTTCAACCGGCCACTGTCAAAACAGCGAATCACGGTCTGTTGGCTAACCTTGCAAATCTGGGCAACTTCGCCCGTTGTGTATACGCTTTTCAGCATCCGGGAGCCTCCTCGCGACGCCTTCTTCGGACGTGCAGGGGATTCGACCCTACCTAGAGCACCTATACTCGCCATAACGTACATCCCCTGTAGTCTGTGGTCAATGTTTATGCCAACAACCTGAATTGAACCGGTCGCATCCACGCTTGCGATCCCTGTGAAATGCGTCTTGCGGAATCGCGTAACTGATTGGCTCAGATTGACTTTTGACGACGAAGACACACGGTAAGCACCATGATGTCCGCCGGCGTGATGCCTGAGATCCGACCAGCCTGGCCCAACGTTGTCGGTTCGACCGCTGCGAGATTCTGCCGCGCCTCGGCACGCAACTCGGTCATTTTGGCATAATCGGCATGTGGGGGTATTTTCATCGACTCCATTTTCCGAAATCTTGCGACTTGCCTATCTTGACGCGCAACGTAACCGGCATAGCGTGCATCGACCAGCACTTGTTCGAGAACAGTGCGATCGAATTCGAAAACTTCGTGCGATGTTTGCGATGTGAGTGCTTCAGAAAAACGTGTAAGCGTTGTATCAGGGCGCTTTAAGAAATCGCCCAGCTTACCACCAGCGTATGCAAGCGACTGCGTGATGCGCTTCAACTCGGTAATGTTGTTGGTCTTTTTTTGAAATCGATTCCAGCGCGCATCATCGACGAGTCCGAACTCTCGCCCGATGCGGGTCAGGCGCTGATCGGCGTTGTCGCTGCGCAGAGACAGTCGATATTCCGCACGCGATGTAAACATGCGGTACGGTTCGATGGGTGGCTTGGTGATGAGGTCATCGATCATCACGCCGATGTACGCCTGATCGCGCCGCAGAACGAGCGGTTCTTCATTACGCAACATCTGCACAGCGTTCACACCTGCCACCAGCCCCTGGCCAGCCGCTTCCTCGTATCCACTGGTACCATTGATCTGCCCGGCGAAGAACAACCCGCCCACCGGCTTGCTCTCTAACGACTCGCGCGTCTGCCAAGTTGGGATGAAGTCGTATTCCACTGCATAGCCCAGTTGCAGAATCTCGGCGTTTTCCATCCCGGGGATCGTCTTGAGCATCGCCCGTTGAACGTCTTCCGGCAGGGATGTGCTGATTCCGTTGCAATAAACCCGCTCGTTATCGTACCCTTCAGGTTCAAGAAAAAGCTGGTGACGCGGCTTATCTGAGAACCTCACGACCTTGTCTTCAATGCTCGGGCAATACCTCGGGCCGGTGGATTCGATCTGGCCCATGTACATCGGTGCCCGATGCAGGTTGGCGTTGATGTGGGCATGGGTCTCGCTATTGGTGTAAGTAATCCAGCATGGAACGGACGGCTGACTTATCGAATCATTGACGAACGAAAACGGGATCGGCTCTGCATCGCCATCCTGCCGTTCGAGCTTGTCATAATCGAGGCTATCACGATGGACACGCGGTGGCGTTCCGGTTTTGAGTCGCATCAGTTCAAAACCGAGTGCCTTCAGATTCTCGCTGATTCCGCCAGCCGCTGCTTCGCCAACCCGCCCACCAGCCTCCTGACGTTCACCGCAATGCATCAAACCGCGCATGAACGTACCGGTCGTGACGATCACGGCATCGCCAATCAGCTTACGCCCGTCGCCCAACAGCACTCCCGAAACCCTCAAGCCCGCTTGGCCAGCGGATGAATGAACCTCAATGGTTTCGATTGACTCAACCGTTCCCTCGACGATTTCCAATGTCGAAGCTTCGGTCAAAATATTTTGAATGGCTTCGGCGTAGAGTTTGCGATCGGCTTGGGCGCGCGGAGCCCAGACCGCCGGTCCTTTGCTTTGATTGAGCATCCTGAAATGAATACCCGCCCGATCGATCGCCCGACCCATGATGCCACCAAGGGCATCGACCTCGCGGACCATCTGCCCCTTACCGATGCCACCGATCGCAGGGTTGCATGACATTCGCCCGATGGCTTCGCGCTGCATCGTGACGAGCGCAACCGAAGCACCCATGCGAGAAGCCGCCCAAGCAGCTTCCGTTCCCGCATGTCCACCACCGATGACAACGATGTCGTACTTCTGATTCAACAAATCGATCCTGCTGCATATGGAAAAAATCGCCCCCTCTATGGTGGCGATTCTACTAAGAATTGGAACCTGATTGCGACTATCAGTTCAAGGCGGCCAGTCTAACTAGAACGGCAGTTCGCCGAAGGCCTCTTCGAATTCGGGGGTGGGGACCATGTCGATGGCGTCCCAAGGGCAGCCGTCGAGGATCATGTCCATCGGGCCTTTGGTGATGCAGCGTCTGCAGCCGATACACGCCAGCGGATCGACAATGACCCGGCCAAAATCCGGCGCGAACGCGGTGTCTTTGACCAGGATCATGCAATCATCAACCGGGCAAAGTTCGATGCACACCGGTGAACCCGCACAACCGGTACACGCGTCGTTGACGACGGCGATTTCTTTCGGCTTCTTCTTGCGCGGTTTTGCGGTCTTGGCACTGCGTTTGGGGTCAACAATCGGCATCGGTCATATCTCGCTGAGCAGTCACTCGTCTGTGCATCGCGCGTCGGTGCATCGCGGCTTATCTGTTTCGTCATACGAACTGCGGGGATTATAGCAAGGTTTGCTAGAATTTCGCCCCTATTTTAGATCGCAGAATCATCTGAGACTGCCGAAGGTTCACGAAAAAGGGCCAAGCTGCTGGTGAATCCGTGCACGAAGGTTTTTCCGCCGACCGGTCCGATCTCGCCCTGGGCGAAGAACCCGGCTACTGAGCAGTTATCGGCAAAGTCGTTGACGAGGGCAATATCGTGATTGGCCTCTTTGAAGAATCGGCGGCCCCGGCCACTGCAGTTGAACAGCAATGCCCCGCTGACCGGAACATTCTTACTATCCTTTTCGGCGCTGAGCAACCGCTGCATGTCTTCGGTCGCGCTACGCGAATCGCGGACGTGAAATTGCACGGTCTGTCCGGGTCGAAGAAAATCACCGACCGCCAAGGCCTTATGCTCGGTCACACCCATCATGTTGCGAATTAGAAAATCACCGGAAGTCGCGTTTGAAATCCGCTCGTCGACCAGCCGGCCCACATGCAGTCCGGTGCGCATCAACTTCTGATCTTCATCGGGCGCACTATTGAACACCGTGCGAAGCACGTCGAGCGCCGGCTTGCCACCGAGTTCTTCAATCAAATTCTCGCGTGATTTGGTAATCACAAATGGATCGCCGACTTGCCGGCAACCCTGCGACACGACCGAACTCACGTCAACATTTCCGGTCAGCGCCACGCCAACGAGTCCCTGCCGCAACGCCTGATCACCAACGAACAAACGGTTCTGACCCGCTTCGGTTGCACCGCTGGCCATTCCCCCGACGATCGTCGAACCCGGATACAGCGCATCCATCTTTTCAATAAAGATTTGTGCATTGATCGAAAACGGATCGGGCAGCAGCACGAAACTGGGCGAATCTTCTGGTCGGACACCGATGCGCTCGAACCAAAGTTCGTCGGCTGCCTCTTCGAGGAGTTGCAGATCGGCCTGATCGAATACGAACGAATTGACCCGCACATCGGGCATGCGTGCGGCCCATAACGTGATTGCCGGCTGGGCTTCGATCTCTGCGGTTGGTCCGATGATACTCTCGCCGGTACACCCGATGAGGTTTCGGCAATCGATGTTGTTGTAAACTTCGTGGATCAGTTCGTGAAATTCCGGGCCATGATGGTGCGACACGAAGATAAACGCGAGATCGGCTTTGAACGCCTTGACGTCCACGCACAGATCGTGCACAGCCGCTTCCACTTCGCGTCGCAAGGTTAGCTTTGATACAAATTCCATCGCAGTCTCAAACAATTCTGCTAAAAAACAAATGGGCCAGGAACCAATACAGGGGTCAAAATCGAACAATTCGACACGTCAAACGCGACGCCAATGCAGTATCTCATTATACTCACAAAGTGGGCAAAAGTCTCGCGTCGCTGAATGTTTCAGAATGCCCGCTGCCTCAAACCATAGGAATGTTATTGGGAGTATTCAAGCATGTCCAAAGTTGTCTTGGTCGTCAGCGATATGATTTTTCGCACGAAGATATGCTCCTGTGCACAAGCTGTCGGCGTCTCATTGGAAATAGTCAACTCGCTCGATGAATTCACACGCATCACCGGCGAGGGCTCACCGGCATCAGTCATCGTTGACCTTGAGCAGGATGAAGCATTGGTAGCCGGGTTAATCGACGCCGCTGCCCAATTGTCGCCAAGACCGAAACTCATCGGATTCTGCCCGCATGTGCGCAAGGACATAATGGACCACGCGAAAGAATCCGGTTTCGATCAGGTCATGCCCCGCTCGGCGTTCGCCACCAACCTGCCCGCAATCCTGGGCGAATATGCAAACTGACACCTCCGATCGAAAAATGTGACGGACATGAATTTATTGGTCGCCCCTGACAGTTTCAAGGGAACGTTGAGCGCTGCCTGCGCCGCCCGCGCGATCGCGGATGGAATTCGCAAGGCGTTCCCCGAAGCACAGATCGCAGATAAGCCAATTGCAGACGGCGGTGAAGGGACCGTTGACGTCGTTCTAAAATCACAACCCGGGTCGAAGCACACCGTCAAAGTCACTGGGCCATCGGGCCAACCGGTGCTGGCTGACTATGCCATCCTGGAGAACACAACAACAGCCATCATCGAGATGGCCGCCGCATCAGGCCTGACGCTCGTGCCAGCGACGTCGCGAAACATCATGCAGGCGACTACACTTGGAACCGGAGAATTGATCGCAGACGCCCTCGATCGTGGCGCCAAGCGAATCATGATCGGACTGGGCGGTAGCGCAACTTGCGACGGTGGTCTGGGATGCGCACAGGCATTGGGGTATCGGTTCATCACCGAGGACGGAACCGCAATTCCCATCGGTGCCGGTCCCGAGCAACTATCGCGCATTCAAGGGATCAATACGGACAACGTTCACCCCGGTTTGTCGGATTGCAAGATCACTGCCCTCTGCGACGTTCGCAATCCGCTCATCGGCGACACGGGTGCAGCCACCGTTTTCGCGCCGCAAAAAGGCGCATCACCCCATGAGGTTAAGCAACTTGAAAATGCACTCACCCATTTCGCGTCAGTCATCAACAATGAACTGAACATCGATATTCGCGCCATTCCATTTGGCGGGGCAGCCGGCGGATTGGCGGCTGGGCTAGCAGCATTTGCCGGCGCGGAATTGGTGGCTGGCGCAGAGACCATCTTTGAATTGATCGATCTTGAATCGGCAGTCGCAAGCGCAGACGCGGTCATCACCGGGGAAGGCAAACTCGACGCAACCACGTTTGACGGTAAAGCCCTGCAAAGCCTCGCCACCCTTTGCCAACGAAAGAGCAAGCGGCTGTTCGCTCTCGTAGGACAACTCGCCCTCCCTGAAGAGATTTGGAGCCAGCATTTTGCCGGTGTCGCCGCAATTGGCAGCGAATGCTCCACTTCCGACGACCACGCCAAGAACCTGCGGAAGCTGGCGCAGTCTCAAGCAGGCAAGTGGTTTACCCGCCGATAACTCCGGCAACATCAACGCTGCAAACGACATTGGCAGCTGTGCCCATCCAATCGTAGGGTCCGCTGTGCGGACCTTTGTCGTGAAGTTCCCGCACCGTGGTCCGCACAGCGGACCCTACAAATTCCCGGACATCCTCTGCTTGCCACCCCGTCTCCCAAGTCGCATTCGCTGAAGGTCGATAACAATGATTGAAGCCTGACCGTCAACGCAGCGACGGGAATCCAACACGAGGGAGCATGCCATGATCGAATCAGAGTTGCATGAATTAGAACCGCAAGAGACAAAGCGCTTTGGAGATTACGCCGTCGCCCTGGGCTATTGCACGTCGGCGGACATCAAACGCGCGGTGAAGATTCAAAAGGATTTGGTCAATCGCGGTTACCCACACATGCTCATCGGGTTGGTGATGGTGCGCTATGGAATCATCGATGCGGGCCAATTGATCGACGTTCTAAAAACATTCGACCGCAACGAAGTCACGTCGCTGGTCGCCGATTGATCGCGATTCAAGCGCCCTAACCCGCCGAAGCAAGACGGGGCTCAGCATCGGCGTCGCGCGGTTCAAACTGCGCAATCCACATCGCAATTCGCGTATGCACTTCCTGCCATTCACTCGATAGCCTCTTTCTCATAAACGTCTGAAAAACCTGATCGAGCGACGCGCAGAGGTCGGCGACCGACTCGCAGCGGGACTCTAAGATTTGCGACTTGTCGGCATCGGCATCATCGCCGGCCGGGATTTGCAATCCAAACACCCCAAGCGTCGGACCGTCGAGCGACAACGACCATTCACCTGCACGGCTTGCCAGCAACAATCCCAGACGTGTCGGTTGCTTTCCGCTGATCAACGCAGCTTTGCTTTCCTTCATCCGGGCCGGTGCATCGCCTCGAACTGAAATGGCACCGGTCAGATCGAAATCGCATTTGAGGTTGGCTTGATTGACGACGGACATCATTGCATCGGTTCCATCGGCCAGTGCAATCACACCTTCGTTCGTTTCGACATTGAACCAAACCCAACTCAGGAATTCGCGACCGAGGTAACCGCAGTCGGAAGGGTCGAGTCCGTGAAACTCTGCGTCCGCGCCATCGGGGACAGCCACCCAGTGCGCCGGTTTGGCATCTTCGAGCGACCGCATGATGCCGTCATCTTCCGCGATGGAAATCGCCAGCGTGTTCGTATTGATGGGCACAAGTTGCACGTCGAACGTATCGACGAATACACGCTGCATGTGTTCGTTGACGCCGTTCGATGCGTTGCCGAAATACAGCATCGCCTTTTCCAAATCGACGACGATCGGATACGCATTGATACGGCGAAACGCTCCGGAACGGGCTTCCTTTTCGGCGCGACGCGAAGCCGCCTCCCTTGCTTCCTTCAACTCACGCTTGTTTAAGAAGTCTCTACCGCTGGCTTCGAGGGCGGCGATTCTTTCAATCTCGACGTAACTGCGCTTGATCGCCGCAGGAACCGTGTTGCGATCGAGGCGCATCGCGAAGTGCGCGAATCGACCAGCCGCAATTTTTTCACCGGCGAACTCGGCATCGAGCACATGTTGCGGTGTCACCCAACCGATCTGCGTGCTTTCGTCATGGACCAATTGATAGCGGCCAAACGCACACGTCATCAGCGCCGACACAAAATCGTCGTCGATATTCTGGTGCTTCCAGTTTTGAATTTTGTACCGACGAAACGTCACCGATCCGGACGCAAAGCCCATCCTGTTCTCCCCTGCTGATGCCAAACATTGAATGCCTGAAGTGCCGAAACGGCGAAGATACGGGGTTGAATAAAAACCACAAGATCGCGGGTGCCACGAATGTTTAGCCTTTTCATATCCGGTCGCCGCAACCATTTGTAGCGATAGACCTTGCATCGATTGCGATTGAAATATCACAACTCAAGTGCGTTGGGAGTTCGTGAACATTGCTTTTCTCTACTTGATTACATCTAACGACGATATTCGACACGCACACGGCTTAGCGTTGAGGTATTATGGTCGATTGATCCATTCAACATTCTGTCGATCTTCAAGGAAAGCAACCATGGTCCAGCTTGTTCTTTCAGTTGCAACGATACTTCTGACTTCTTCCGCCCCGGCCGGAAATGCACCCGTGATTCCCAAGGATATCGAACAAGCCATTCGCACGCGCGTGAAGAACGGTTTCGCCCCGAGCATCGTCATTGGCATCATCGATGAAAACGGTTCAACCGTGATGGGCCATGGGTGGTCCAAGCGCGACGGTGGCCAGAAAGTAGACGGCGACACGGTTTATGAAATCGGATCGATCACCAAGGCGTTTACCGGAATCCTACTCGCCGACATGGTGACCAAGGGTGAAGTCAGCTTGGATGATCCGATCGCCAAATACCTTCCCGATGACATCGATACGCCGACCAAAGACGACAAGCAAATTACCCTGAAACACTTGTCGAATCACACGTCTGGATTGCCGCGCCTGCCCAGCAATATGGCTCCGGATGATTCCGACAATCCGTACGCGAGTTACACCCCGGAGCAACTGTACGAATTCCTCGACGGTTACGCGATGGAGTCGTCGATCGGCGTCAAGTATGCGTACTCGAATCTGGGGGCGGGTTTGCTTGGACAAATTCTCTCACGGGTCGCCGACCAATCGTACGAAAAACTCGCATGGGACCGGATTTGCAAACCGCTCGGCATGACCTCTACGTTTGGCTCGATCACCATGGACACCAAGTCGCACGAAGCACAAGGATATACCGGTGCGACGGAGGCTGGCCACTGGGACATCCCCGCACTGGCCGGCGCAGGCGATTTGGTATCGAGCGCTAACGACATGCTCAAGTTTGTCGCGGCGAATCTCTGCATCGACCATTGTCTGCTCAAGGAAGCGATGACGCTTTCGCACGAACCCACGACCCACAGCAGCATCCCAAATACACAGGTCGGGCTGGGCTGGCACATTCGCGATCACAAAGGCCGCAAACTCATCTGGCACAATGGCGGTACAGGTGGGTTCCGAAGCTTCGTCGGTTTCGCACCGGACAAGAAATTCGGCGTCGTGGTGCTAACCAATACCGGTAGCCTCGGTGTGGATGACATCGGTTTCCATGCCCTCGAATCCGAAATCGAACTGGAAACTCGATGGGATGAACCACTGGTCAAAGTGGACCAAAAGACGCTCGACTCATACGTCGGATACTACGAACTCAAGCCCGGATTCGTGATGAACGTCCAAACGAAAAACGGCATGCTCACCGTCGAACCGACCGGCCAACAGGTGTTCACGCTTTATCCCAAAAGCAAAACCGAATTTTTCCTGACCGAAGTGGAAGCCGCCGGCGAATTCATCGTCGATGACAAAGGAAAGGTCAGCCACCTGATCTGGAAACAAGGCGGCGCAGAACAGAAAGCCCCGCGCCAGGAGAACTACACCCCACCACCACCGAAAAAAGAAATCGAAGTCAGCCCCAAAGTGCTAAAGCAATACGTCGGCAAATACGAACTAGCCCCCTCGGTCGTCTTTGACGTCACGCTAAAAGACGACCAACTGTTCGTCCAACTCACCGGTCAACCCTCAATCCCAGTATTCGCCGAGGCCCAAGACAAATTCTTCTACAGAGTAGTAGAAGCCGCCATCACCTTCCACATAGAAGACGGCAAGACAACAGCCCTAACGCTGCACCAAGGCGGGATGGATCAACGGGCGAAACGGATGACCGACAAGGATTCGTAATTGCAGGGCGAAATTAACAAGGGGTGGCCCCAATAGTGTTCGGCACGTTGATTGCCTGCATGGATTTGATTGGGGTGGTTGGCGTTTTGTGTGGTGTTTTTTTAGGTTCAATGAGTCATTGGTGTTGATTTTCTATGCGCAGCGTTGACGCCCGGGGTGGCACGGTTGAGATGTGCTGCCGGTTATGGGTGGGGTTGAAGTTTTTTGATATGTGCGAGCAGTTCCTCTTCGTCGGCCAAGCCGGCGAAGTAATAGCAGATCATTTCGTAGGTTCGCAGTGTCGGCTTCCTGCCGGTCCACAATGCGATCAGCAGGCACGCGATGATCGCCAGGTACGTTTGAATCTCGATGCCGTTGGGGCTACTGCTCAGTAGATGGCGACACCCCAGCACGTGCTTGAAGAATCTAAAGAACGTCTCGATCGACCAGCGCTGTTTATAGAGCAGGGCGATGACCTCAGCAGGCGCATCGAGCACATCGGTGGCGATCAACAGACTCTCGCCTTGATTCGGACCGCCCTGACCCGCACGCCCTCCGCGCTTACGATGGGGGCTGCATTTGATTTCCACAATCCGGGCAGTCTGTACAAAGCCGGCTTTGCTGGCCGTCGTCCCCGTAAACCGAACCAATCGATCATGCAGCACATTGGCGTCGATGGCGGCGGCACTCAACGGTCGCTCGTTGACGACTTCGTACAGCACGTTGTCCAGGATTCGACAGACAAACGACGACCGAGCGTCAACGATCTGTTGGAAAAGGGCGAAGCCCATGTACGCCGCGTCCAACACATACAACCGGTCCGATTCGACACAGGTTTTTAAGACGGTCCCGTCATGAATGCGGTCGCCGGTCATGTCCATGCGCGTCGGGACGCCACGAAGCAACTCGAAGTGCGTGTGCAACTTGAAGCCCACGCCCGACTTGGGCAACCACATGGCCTCGACGAGCTTGGGCAGCACATGCAGCACCGTGCTGTCGACAACGGTCACGATGCGTTGGATGTCCGCGTAGCTGGCATCTTTCTGCAACGGGCGGAGTTGGCCGAGTAAATCTCCGATGATGCCGCGAAGCAGATCGGCGTCAAAGACACGGGCGGCTTCCGATAGAGATCCCAACGACGCCCGCGGACACCCGAGCAGCCGCTGCACCTTCTTCAGTTCGCTGATCTGCTGGATGCTACGAAGGCTGCTGACGATCGGATTGAAAAAGTAAAGCAGAATGAGCGCGGCGTACTGATCGTAGTGCAGGATGCGATTCCCCGCCTTATCACGCTCGCATGCGTGCAGATGGAGCTTCTCAAGTACGGGTACAAGCAGCTTAAAATGCTTGAAGCCCTCAAGCTGAGCTTCGCGAATCTTGGGTTTCTTGGGCCGCGCCATACACCAACAAGTATGCGCTATCAAAAGTCATCGCGCAATTAAAGTACGGCGCGAATTGAGCTGCGGCTATACACAGCATAAACTGTGCCGAACACTATTGGGGGCACCCTTACTGCTCAATTGTTCGTTCGAAACCATTCGACAAACTTGGCGAGACCATCTTCGATGTGGGTTTTGGGATTGTAGCCCAGTTCTCTCTTGGCCAGGTCCACGTCGGCGAATGTGCGATCGACGTCGCCGGGTTGGTTGGGCAGGCGGTTGATGACGGCTTTCTTGTCGAGGGCTATTTCGATCGCGGCGATCAGTTCGTCTAGGCGAATTGGTTGCGACTCGCCCAAGTTATAAATCTTGTAGCCGTTGCACTTTTCGATGGATCGGACCACGCCGTCGATGATGTCATCGATGTAGGTGTAATCGCGACTGGTGCTGCCGTCACCGAAAACGGGAATGGGTTCGCCGCTCTCGATGAGCTTAGTGAATTTGTGGATCGCGAGGTCAGGTCGTTGTCTTGGGCCATATACCGTGAAGAAACGCAGGCATGTGACGTTCATGTCGAACAGGTGGGCGTATGTGTGAGCGATGAGTTCCGCCGCTTTTTTACTTGCTGCGTAGGGTGAAATGGGAAAATCGACGTTATCGCTTTCGGCGAATGGAATCTTGTTGTTGTTACCGTACACGCTGGAACTGCTGGCGAGAATGAATTTCGGGCATTTGGCGTTTCGGGCGGCTTCTATCATGACGGTGGTTCCGCCGACGTTGACATCCTGGCAGCGCTGCGGTTCGACGATGGACGGGCGAACACCCGCACGGGCTGCAAGGTGTACCACGGTTTCGACTTCGCCTGCAAACAATTTTGCAACCGCGTCCGCATCGCGAGTGTCGCCATCGTGCATCGAAAACGATTTGTGGTCGAGGCACTTGGAGATGTTGCTGCGTTTGATCGCCGGGTCGTAGAAATCGTCGAAGTTATCGAACCCGATGACCTGTTGGCCTTGATCGAGTAAGCGTTCACACAAATGCGATCCGACAAAGCCAGCCGCTCCGGTGACGATGATGGCGCCCATGTTGGTTCCTAGAGGGTAACTTTTGGCCGGCCAATACAGTGGTATTCAATCCCTTGTTTGGCCAGGCTGTGGCGGTTGTAAAGATTACGCCCGTCGAAGATGACCGGCGACAACAAGCGCTCCTTGATCATGTTGAAATCAGGCGTGCGGAATTCCTGCCAGTCGGTGAAGATCACCAGCGCGTCGGCATCGTGCAGCGTGTCGTAACCATTTTCAGCGTATTCGATGATGTCACCCAGTTCGGCGCGGGTCGTATCAATGGCCTCCGGGTCAAAAGCGCTGATGCGAATGCCACGATCGGTAAACATGCGGATGCAATCCAAAGCGGGCGATTCGCGAACGTCGTCGGTGCGGGCTTTGAATGCCAACCCCCAGACGGCTAACTTTGTGCTCTTGGCCCGGTCACCAAAGTATCGCAGGATGCCTTCTGCGAAGCGCATTCGCTGTCGATGGTTGACGTCGTGGACGGCTTCGATGATGGACATGGGGTAATCGCTTTCCTGCCCCATCGCGATGATCGCCTGCACATCTTTCGGGAAACACGACCCACCGTAACCCACGCCCGCGAAAAGAAACGCAGGACCAATACGCGTGTCGGACCCGACGCCGCGGCGCACCAGTTCAACGTCAGCCCCCACGCGATCGCACAATCCGCTCATTTCATTCATGAACGATATCTTGGTCGCGAGCAACGCATTTGACGCATACTTGGTCATCTCGGCGCTGGCGGCGTCCATTACCAGGATACGGTCGGCTGTTCGCATGAAGGGGTTGTAGACTTCCTTCATAATTTCGACGACAGCCGGATTGTCGGCACCGATCACGACGCGATCGGGCTTCATGAAGTCGTCGATCGCTGCCCCTTCTTTCATGAACTCGGGGTTGCTGACGTAGTCGAATTTGTGTTCGGTGTGTTCGGCGATGCGCTGCGACACAAGCTTGTGCGTTCCGACGGGAACGGTGCTCTTCATCACCACGATGCGATAGCCATCCATCTTGCGGGCGATGGTTTCCGCGACGTTCATGATCGCCGACAGGTCGGCAGACCCGTCATGCGCAGGAGGCGTACCGACAGCCAGAAAAATCACCAGCGAGTTGGCGATCGCATGTTCGAGATCGGTGGTAAATTTGAGGCGGTTGGCTTTGACATTACGCTGAACGATTTCAGTCAGTCCGGGCTCATAGATTGGAATGTCGCCATTGTTGAGGGCATCGATCTTCGACTCGATTTTATCCACGCAAATAACGTGATTCCCGCCATCGGCAAGGCAGGTGCCCGCGACCAATCCGACGTAACCTGTACCCACAACCGCGATTTTCATGAGAGTGTCATACCGTTTCTTGAGAATGAGCCGTGTGCCGCAGACTCTGTACTGCGCGTTTCGCCGATAGGTTCGGGCACGTCGATGGCTTCAAGCATTGGCGAATTGACTTCAGCCAGCACCGACTGGCCAAGGATGTCTACATTGACGGCCAGCCGAAGCTTGCCCAGTTGTTTGACGACTTGCCCCTCGACGCCTTCCAGCGGACCATCGATCACTCGCACCCATTGACCAACGCGAATACTGTCGAACTGTTCAAATCCTGCATCTGTTCCGATGACCCGTTGCACGTTGCGAAGTTGCGTGACGAGTTGATCCTGCGCAGCGACAAAGAGCATGTTGGCGACGCGGTTGGTGGTGAGCACCTGTTGACGCTGCAATTCGGTCGCGTTCAAGAACAGGTAACCAGCAAAGACCGGAACCGTCGAAAACGACTTGCGGCCGGTGCGGCGACTTCGCGTCGTTTTCTGCTTCAGCGGTAAGTAGTTGAAAATGTCCAACTGGTGCAGTTCGCGGGCGAGAATCTTTTCATTGCGCGAACGCGTGTGAGCCACCCACCACGTTCCCTCAAGCCCATCGGGGATGGCCAGCTCGGGGTCGAGGGTTGTTGCCTGATTTTCCGGATGAATCGTTCGCATCGCTTCTCTACGCATCCAGAATCTTACGAAAGAATTCGACGGTCTGTGCAAGTCCATCTTTCAGATCGACTGTGGGTTTCCAGCCGAGGCGCTCGCGGGCACGGTCGGTGACGGCGCAGCGTCTTACCGGATCATCCGGCGGAAGCGGACGATGTACGATGTCGAGCTTCTTGCCCAGAACGCTAGCCAGCGTTTCGACAAGATTCATCATGGTTATTTCGTGTGGGCTACCGACGTTCACCGGTTCAAAGGCGTTGTCGTTCTCATAGTTCATCAACCTGATCATGCCGTCAATCAAGTCGCTGACGAACAGGAAACTGCGTGTTTGCTCACCATCGCCGTAAACGGTCAACGGTTTGCCTTGCAGGGCTTGGACGACAAAGTTTGAAACGACGCGTCCGTCGCCGACGGCCATCCTCGGTCCGTAAGTGTTGAAGATACGGATGATGCGGATGTCGACGTTATTCTGATGGTGGTAATCCATCATCAACGTTTCGGCGATGCGCTTGCCTTCGTCGTAGCAACTACGCAGTCCGATTGGATTGACGTTGCCCCAATAGTCTTCCGGTTGCGGGTGGACGGCTGGGTCGCCATACACTTCGCTGGTTGAAGCTTGCAGGATGCGGGCGTGAACGCGTTTGGACATGCCCAGCATATTGAGCGCCCCCATTACCGAAGTCTTTACCGTTTTGACCGGATTGTGTTGATAATGAATCGGAGACGCCGGGCACGCGAGGTTGAAGATCCAATCGACTTCGAGCAGGATCGGATTGACCACGTCGTGGCGGATCACTTCAAAGTCGGGCCGACCCAGAAGGTGGGCGACGTTTTTTTTCGATCCCGTGTAGAAATTATCCAACGCAATCACATCGTGACCATCGGCGAGCAACCGATCGCACAAATGACTCCCTAAGAAACCGGCTCCTCCGGTGACAAGTACGCGCACGTCTAAGACCTCCCAGTCGCCTCTGCCGGAATCGCTTGGGTCTGGTGCTGCACAATGCAGCCGGCGACGCGCTTAACATCGGCATCGGTAAGCATTGGGTGAACCGGAAGTGCGAGAATCCGCTTGGCTGTCCCTTCGCTGACGGGGAAATCGCCCGCACCGTAACCCAGAAACTCAAAACACGGCTGCAAATGCAAGGGGATGGGATAGTAGATTCCCGTACCGATCGATTCGGTTGTCAGGTGCTCACGCAACGTGTCGCGCTGGTCGGTCAGGATCGAATATTGATGAAAGCACGATTGACCAACCGCGTCGATGTGCGGTGTCTGAATCGACGGGACATCCGCAAGCAACTCGTTATACGAGTTGGCGATTTCGTTTCGACGTTTGTTGAATGCGTCAAGGTGTTCCAGTTTTACAGAGAGGATGGCAGCTTGCATCGTGTTGAGGCGAAAATTTCCACCGATCATTGCGTGAAGATACTGATCGGTTTGGCCGTGATTGCGCAGCTGCCGCACTTTCGTCGCAAAGGCGTCATCGTTGGTAGTGACCATACCGCCTTCGCCAAACCCGCCGAGATTCTTGGTTGGGTAGAATGAAAAACACGCGGCGTCTCCGAGGGTGCCAGCATGTCGATTCTGATACGTTGCGCCCAAGGCCTGCGCCGCATCTTCGATGACCACAAGATTGGCCTTCGCGGCGATGTCGTTGATGGCGTCCATGTCGGCGCATTGGCCGAACAAGTGTACAGGGATGATCGCCTTGGTCTTCGATGTGATTGCTGCTTTGATTTTTGCGGGGTCGATATTGAACGAATCGCGATCGATATCGACAAACACCGGTTTGCCACCGGCGCGATGAATGCAGCCAGCCGTCGCGAAGAATGTAAACGGAGTCGTGATGACTTCATCACCCGATGAGATGCCGCATGCCATCAACGCTACCAGGATGGCGTCCGTTCCGCTGCCGATCGCGATCGCGTGTTTTGCCCCGGTGCGCCGGGCGATTTGATCTTCAAAGTCGGCGACGTGTGAGCCGCCCACAAAGTGCTGAGACTCTAGCACTTCGTCGATCGCAGTACGAACCGCCTTTTCTATCAATGAGAATTCGGCTTTGAGATCAAGCATCGTAACGGGTTTCAAACGAGTGTCTCCGGCAACAGGGTTTTGTTCCAAGCTGCGAATCAGTGCCAAGAATTTATATGAAAGATTCGGCGCCCGAATGTTCTTGACGTTCTCAACGATTCAACGCGGGCGGCATTATAGAAATGCGCGGACGGTGTAGCAACAAAACCGATGGACCGAAACCAGACGCGGGCGAATGATCCACCTCTATGGCAGTACTGCAGGCCACAAGAGGCCCCTGCGCCAATCGCTCTATGCCAAATCGTCGTCGTTGGATCGATCGTCATCACTTGACGGAAGGGCCCGCTGCGTGCCGTCCTCGTCTTCATACTGATACTCATAGAAGGTTCGCAACTGTTCGCGGAAGTATCCACCGCGCCGGGCCTGCGCTCCGTTGAGCACCGCACCAAAAACATGGGCATTGGCATGCCAGAGCATGGAACACGCGCGTTGCGCAACACCACGTGAGTTTTCCTTCGCCCGAAAGACCATGATCGTCCCATCGACCTGCGATGCCAGCGCAATGGCGTCACTTGCAAGTAAGACTGGCGGCGAATCGAAGATGACGTGGTCGTATTGCTTTGACGCCTCATCGACGAATTCGCGACAAAGATCGCTCCCCAAGAGTTCCGCCGGGTTGGGCGGAACGGGACCACTGCCAATGACATCAAGGTTGGCCATGTCGGTGTGATGTACACAGTCATTGATCGTAGCCTCACCGATCAAAATATTGGTCATTCCGCGTGCGTTGACGTTCTTGAACACACGATGCAAGCGTGGCCGGCGGAAGTTCGTGTCGACGAGCAGCACGCGTTTGCCACCGACCGCAAGCGAAGCCGCAAGGTTCGACGCGACGGTGGTTCGTCCATCTTCAGGTCGTGGACTCGTGATCAGGATCGACCGAATTCGGTTAGCCGGGGCGCTGAATTGAAGATTACCGCGGACTGCACGAAATGCTTCGGTGACCATCGAGTGCGGCGCATCGCGAACGGCTGTCTCGACGTTTTCGATTTCGACTTCTTCGTCGTCGACGTCCGGGATCGAACCGAGCATGGCAATGCTGAGATGACGCACGATGTCTTGCGGTGTTCTGACAGACGTGTCAATCAGTTCGAGTCCAACCGCGAGTCCAACCGCTCCTGCAAGCGCAAGTATGACGATACCGGGTAGCAGCAGAATCGAAGGAAAACTTCGCTCTAAGGGAGGCGATGCCTGAACGGCTTGGAATACACGGATCGCCGCGCGCTCGCGAACAATGCGTTCGATCTCACGAATGTATTCGTCAAGACGGTTTTGAATCTCAATGAGAAGGTCGCGTTCACTCAATAGGACCCTATATTCGGAGATTTTTCGATCAAGATCAGCTTGTTCTGCCTCGACTTCCTGCAGTTTTTCTTGGGCTGACAGAAGGTTGTTGGTCGCATTCAGATAGGCGGTTTCAGCCTGCTGAGACTTGTATTCCAGCACTTCGCGTAGTTTGTTGGCTCTGATTTTGTCGAGTTGACGGCGCACCTCTTCGAGGCGGTTTTGCATCGCTTTATATTCTCGATGGTTGACGCCAAACTGTCGTTCCTTCAAGCCCAATTCCTGCTCGAGTACAAAGACTTGATTGTCGTATTGGCGTACCTTCTCGTCATTTTCGACAATCAATCGATCTTCAGGTGTAACGGGCATGCCAGTCGGATCGCTGTAAATGTCGCTCATGCTTTTTAGCTCTCTGACTTGCAACTCGAACAACTGCACGGTTTTCTGGGATTCGCTTAGTCTCTCTCTAAGCGGTCCCTGACCGCGTCCGTCCCTATTTTCGAAAGCTTCACCAGGCGGTAGCGTCCCGACGAATTCCTGTATCTGCTGGTTCTTTTTGGTGAGTTGATCTTTGTAGCCTGCCTTCTCGCGATTGTAGTCGGTGAGTTCCTGGCGATAGACGCTGGACGCCCGTTCCTTGACCTCTTCGAGATAGGTTTTGACGACAGTGTTGACGATGATTGCAGGGTCGGATGGTGCGGCGGTCGCGATTGCGACACGGATATAGTTTGATTCGCGGATCGGGCTGGCCCGAAGGTCTCCTTCGAGTTCGAGAAGATGCTCATCCTGATCGAGGCTCTTGTACCAATTCGTGTTGCGAACCTCCGAGTCTTGCAGGGTTTTTTTCAGTACGGGGTACGACTTGATATATAGTGCCTGACTTTGGACAAATCGCGTAAACGGATCGTCAGCCATCGCCTGGTTGTTGATCTGAAGCCCGGCTTTAGGTGCATCACTGATGCATTCAACCAATGACTCTGCGCTATACCTTGGGAATTTGAAATACATCAGGAAGAACAAGCCGACACCGATTGCGCTGAACAGAATTGACAGAACGATGATCGTCACCAACCGCTGCCGCAGCATGCCAATGACATCTGCAGGCGTGATGTTCTTGGCGGTTGCCTGCGGGGCGTTGGTGAAAGCTGGCCCCGGAAGCGGTATTTGTTCTTGTATCGTTGTCGGTAGCGTGGTCATGATAAATACTCTTTTGCCAGATCAAACGCAGCGAACCTGATTATTGCGCTTGTGGTTCCTCTTCGACTGGTCGTTCTTCTTCGACTGGTCGTTCTTCTTCGACGTCGACGAACAAGTTCGACAGGACGTATCCCACCAGGGCAAACAAGCCCAGTGCGATTGGCAACATTGCCAAACCAAGCAACCCGTGGGCCGTGCCCTGAGCAAGATCCTCGCGTCCATAAACGTGAACGATTCCCGTCACCAAGACGCGAATCATGTTGCAAAACACTGCGATGGGTACGCAGCTTAGAATCATGATGACTCGCTGCCACAGCGGGCGATCACCAAGATAAGCCATCGCCACCCCAAGGCTGCAAAAAGCCATCATCAGTCGCATTCCACTGCACGCCTCTTCGACATTCAGCGAGCCCCGCTGGGTTCCGTGCTCATAATCAATCACGACGCCTTGCACGCTCGTGTAAACTCTGGGCAGTAGGCCAAGCACCCATCCCGAAACCTGCGACGCAAATTCGCGAAGCGGAAGTGTGATGCGAAAGTACATGGAGCGTGGGAGCGGCATCGCGAAGATGAGATAGCAAATCGGAAACCACGCGACGCTGAAAACCTGATTACCCCAAATCAACAACACCAAACCCAACATGCACGGAATGATGGCAAGCGTTTGAGGATAACCAAACCCCAAAGACATCGATCCGTAATACATCCCCAAGCCCGCAGCAATAACGAACACCCCGAGATAATTGGGTCGGTAGGCTGCCTTCTTGAGTTGTTGGCGATGGATGCCCAAGAAATAAAGACTGAACACCGGCACCAGCCAACCATGTGACCAGTTTCCGTCGGTCTTCCACTTGTAAACCGAATTGAGAATAGGCGTGCTGAAAACGAGATAGATCAGACTCAACAGAATCAAACACTGCAGCGCCACGATGCCCGGGTTCAGATTCGGTGATGAATTTCCCGAATCGATTGAGATGCTGGCTGAGGCGTCGCTCATCTTCTCTTACGCCGACATTTTTCGGCGATCTCCCTGGCGAACGTACTTGAACCGATCTATCTGAAAAGGTTCGGGAAGCGGCTTCCAAATCCGCTGGCTTCTGTGATGGCTGGGTTCGGCTGACCACCAAAGCTATCGATGTCGGCAAAGTTTCGGTCGTACACAAACCCGAATCCGTAGGTCAGACGAAACGCGTTACGAATGACAGCCAAAAACGAAGCTGCCGGATGCGTTCCAACCAGGATAAGGTCATTGTTCTTAAGCAGCAGGTCGTTCTCTTTGCCTGCGAAAATAGCATCGAGATTCACCTGATGCATTTCTTCACGATCGCCGTAGCGACGGTACACTGTGCAACGATTGGGCCATGCCAACGGTGATAGGTTTCCTGCCGACGCGATCGCCGTCTTGAGTGTGATGCGCCGGCCCGTAAGTGAATAGGCGCCCGGTCGCGAGACCTGACCCATCATGTAATACTCACCGACTTCGCCAGCCAGCATGCGAATCTTGTCGCCACCGCGAACGATGATGTTTTGTCGGGGGTCGCCGTTGCGAAGAGCTTCGGCATCGACACGAATCACGCGACCGGCGGCGTCGTCGCCTGCCAAACGTTCCCAATCGATTGCCGGCTCCGCGCCGTCTTCGGTGGGCTGTTGTGCTTCGACGTCGGGGTCGCCTGCTATCGTGTTGAACTGAGACGGCCTGCTGTCACTCGTGGTTGTCGGTGCGCCCGACTCGACCCACTCGCCTTCTGCTGTGAACACCCAGCGCGGCTGCGATGAGGCATCCCCCGGTGCTTGCTGCTCAAGTGATAAGTCGCTCGATGGGTTGCTCTTGCCAGCCGCTGCCTCTAGCAACTCATCGCGTTCATTTTGCGACTTGGGTGCGCCACCAGGCCCACCGGTGATTCCATCTGAGAACGTAAACGTCGGCTGATTGTTTTTTGAGCGTGCCGATGTAAATCGGCGCGAATTCGTTGATGTGCTTCTTGCTTGTAGCCGATCTGACGCTTCTTGCGCAGCGCTGCTTTCCGGGTTGCGGATAATGTAGATTTCCGTCGCAACTTCAGGAAAACCACCTGCTATGTTGAGCGCTTCGAGCAAGCTCGTGTTGGGGCGCGGAACAGGGTAGACGTTTGGACCGGGCGTTGCGCCGAACAAAACGAACGTCAAACCGCGGCGCACCAACGGATCTACAATGACAACGGGATCAGTCACGATGACTTGTCGCTGAACGAGTTGGGCTTTGATTTCTTCCGTGATTTCGTTTCGCGTCATACCCGAGACGCGAATCTGGCCAAGCACCGGCACCGTGATGGTTCCGATGTCATCAATGAGTGCCTGGAAACCGGTCTCGGTGTTGCTGGCCAGCAGTTCAAAGATGCGGACGCTAAGTGAATCGCCGGGGCCAAACTTATATTCTTCGTAAAGCGGGACGAGATCCTCGGGAATCGGATCAGACGCTCCCGGTATTCCAGTCGGCGTGTCCTGAATACTTAAAGACGTGCGAATGTCCAAAGTGGCTTCGCGCCGAAAATTACCCATCTGCGTCGGATCGAGCCAGCTATTGAAAAAGCTGTTGCAGCCGATTTGAGCGGCAGACACACCCATCAATACCGCCCAGACTGCATATTTGTTCCATTTTTGCATTGCGATGGCTTTCCGGCACTTTCTGACGTTGAATTCGTTCAATCTGGAAACCTGATTTCGTCCGCGACTCCCATTAGGCCCAGTCAGCGGAAAAATAGCATAAGTCATTTTAAGTCAATTACTTATGAGGATGTCTGCAAGCGTCAGGCGAGATTGAACTGTACCTGAACCATCCCCTGTGTACACAGGCCCGGTTATTATCGGCAATCGTAACCTGTCTAGTTTAGGGCGCTTAGGACAATCGAGTCATCCCCAAACACTGGGAAATCCGGGAATCTAACCTAGGATTAGTTCGTTTGCGAGCGGACATGTGTTCGGTGCAAATTCGCAATTCCGCCGAATTTCACACGATCGGGTCCAGGCTTTGGACGGGGCGGGCATTGTGCAGTGAATCTGGGGCACTGGTCCCAAACTTCTTTGGCTCAATCGAAACGTCTGGGCCTGAATTCATTCCGCCGCGCACTCATCACCCACTGTGCAAGGACACGGTCGCCTCCTGGCGAGCCCAGTGCCTATCCAACTCAGTGATTGACCCGTCGAACCGGTGGGCTACACTCGGAATCTAGGTTGATCGCCCGGTCATCGCATTGCGGTGCAGAATTTAGGCGATCCTGATGACATCAATCACCACGGAGTTCTTTGATGAGACGTCTAATGTCGCTGCGTCGGTTGCCTTTGCTTGTTATTTCAGTGATGGCGATTTCGGTTCTTTCGGGATGCGGTGCAGATTGTGCATCGGTTTCGTTTCTTGATTTCATCAATACGGTCCTATTGGGAGTGACCGCTGCAGGTGGACTTGTGTTGATCAACAATGTCTGATTGGGCGGCCTAGAGTCGCTCGTTTCGCTGAAGATTCTTAAGCCGATTGCATCAGGAGTTCATCCTGTGCAGCACGGCTTTGTCGAATCCTCGCGTCGCCGACAAACCCTTGCACCGTTGAACGTGTCGATTGACGCCTTCAGCGGTGCATTTATACTCGGAATCAGCTTCAGTACAGTATCCAAGCAATATTCACACCCAGAATCGTCTTGTAACACGGGCGCTGGTTCTGGCGGTTAAGTCCCGCAGCGTTTTGCACGGTCTTTGATTTTCGCAAAAGTGACGGAGAATGTCATGGCTTCAATGAATAAAGCTCGCTCGCCGTTGGCCGTTCGGGTTCTTCGGACACTTGCGCTGGTGGCGCTCGTTGCGCTTCCCAATACGTTCGTGTTCGGTGAAGACGGGGCTGACGCATCAGAGAAAACGGCGCAGCTTTTCAGCGACTTTCTTCATTATTCCCGCATCGGAAAATTCGCCGAAGCAGAAGCCAATGCAAGCAAGCTTCTCACCGAAGAGAACATCGACCCGGTCGCGTTGATGAAGTTGGCAGACGCCGACTCAGAAAGCATACCAACTTTATTAACGATGATTCGCCATACATCGATGCGCGACACCGCGCAAAAAATTCTCGACCTGATTCGCGAAGGTGAATTCCGTGAGCGTCAGGATGAGTCGCGCATCATCAACAACATCGATGGCTTGTCGGGCACACCTCAGATGGAATACAACGCGATCTCGCGTTTGCGCGAGTCGGGCGAGTATGCCGTTCCCGAAATGATCGCCGCACTCAAAGACGTTTCCAAGGAGACATCCTGGCCGCGAATCGTACGGGCACTTCCGAAACTCGGACGTGATGCCGTCGGACCCCTGGTGATGGCCCTCGGTGACAGCGACGCCAACATCCGCCGCAGTGTGGCGTGGGCATTGGGCGAACTCGGTTATCCGCAGTCGACGCCCTACCTACTTAAAGTTCTGGATGCATCAGACACGCTGCCAGAAACGAAGAACAACACGCTCGAGGCGTTGCAGAAAATTGAACGCACTTCTGATCGTACCCAACTGGCAAGCATCGCAGACGCCTTTATTCGTTTGGCCAACGATTACTATAACGAGGAAGGCTCGGTCAAAGCCGACCCGCGCGTTCCTTTGGCCAATGTCTGGTACCTTGAAGAAGAAACGTTGGTCTCCAAAAAAGTACCGACCGAAATTTTCGGCGCAGTGATGGCCATGCGTGCTTGCGAAGAGGCGCTTTTGGTCGATCCCGGGAACCGTATGGCGATTTCGCTATGGCTGTCAGCCAACATCCGCCGCGAAGCCCGATTGGGCATGGACGTCGAGAGCGCAGAACCCGATGCGGGTAGCGATGCCGATCCGACACGCGATGAAAACTTCCCACGCAGTGTCTATTTCTCGCAGGCAGCCGGTCCAATGTACTGTCATCTGGTTCTTGGGCGCGCGGTAGCTGACAACGACAAAAGCGTCGCGCTCGGTGCAATTGCGGCGCTGGATGTGGTCGCCGGTTCGCCTTCGCTGATTGGTACGGAAGATTACAAGCAACCTCTGGTTCAGTCCCTGCGTTTTCCCGACGCCGAGGTTCGCATCAAAGCCGCCATCGCGCTTGCCCGAGCGCTGCCCAAGTCGCCGTTTACCGGTTCCGATTTGATCGGACCAACGTTGGCTGAGGCGCTGCGATTGGGCGGTACAACGCAGATCGCGTTGGTTGATTCGGATTCCGGAAACTTAAATCGATTGGCTGGCGAGTTTCGCAGCGGTGGGGCAGACGTCGCGGCAGAGTCGAACTTGTCGGCGTCACTGGACCGCGCCCGTCGCGAGTTTCAGTTCATTGCTGGCATCGTGCTTTCGACAAACATGACGTCGCCGAAACTTGCTGAAGCGGTTGACATGATTCGCCGTGAATACCGATTTGCACGCACGCCGATTATTATTCTGTCGCATCCCAACGAAGAGTATCGTGCGCAAGAAGCGTCTGTCGGTCGCGACCTGGTGGACACGATTGAAGCCAACGCGAGTTCACCGGAGATTCTCAAAAAAGTCGAGGACATGCTCGCCGAGAACGGTTCGGCGATGGGTGGCCCGCAGGATGCGTCACTGGCGCTGCGTGCGGCCGATGCGCTTCGGTTGGTGGCGATCGACGGTCGAACGGTGATCGACATTCGTCCGGCGATTCCGGCATTGATCGGTGCGCTCGCTGAAGAAGATGAAGAACTTCGCATTCGTGCGGCGCAGGTCTTGGCGATGACGTCATCTGCAAACGGTCAAAAGGCGATCTGCGAAACGGCGCTCGATGCCGAGAATTCGCCGGCTGTACGCATCGCGATGTTCAACGCATTGGCAGAAGCCGCGAAGCGTCAGGGCAACGATCTCGAATCCGATCAGGTTCAGCGACTCATCAAGCAGGCGATGGATAGTTCCGACCTAGCCCTGCGGACGGCGGCAAGCCAGGCGCTTGGGGCACTGAATCTCGACGTGAGCGAAGCCAGCGAAATCATCCGCAACCAACACAAAGGCTAAATTGCCCTGAGATTAGAGTAATTTGTGCCACTGCTCTATGAGCAGTGCTGGGCTCTTGGCGACGGCGCAAGGATGCACTGCTCACAGAGCAGTGGCACACGATTGCAGTTGGTTCGTTGGGTAAGCTGCATTGTTGTGAATCATTTCCCCGTCAGATAAACTCCTCCACTCCATATTCAAACGCGATCGACAGGGCATTGCTCTGAATCGTGCGACCCTTTATTTGCGGTGTAAAATGCAAAAAACGACCGAACAGGCGGTAGCCGGCTATGATCCGGCCACCATCGAACCCAAGTGGCAAGCCTATTGGGAAGAGAACAAGACGTACCGTCAGCCAAACCCTGGCGATGACGGTTTTGATGCGTCCAAGCCCAAGCGCTACATCCTCGATATGTTCCCCTACCCAAGTGGGGCGGGTCTTCATGTGGGCCATCCTTTGGGATACTGCGCGACGGACATCTACTCTCGGTTCAGCCGCATGCAGGGATTCAACGTCTTGCATCCGATGGGCTACGACGCATTCGGTTTGCCGGCAGAGCAGTACGCGATTGAGACGGGCGTGCATCCGGCGATTACGACGCAGAAGAATATTGCGAATATGCGGCGACAACTCAAGATGTTCGGATTCAGCTACGACTGGGATCGCGAGTTTGCGACCTGCACTCCGGATTACTATCGATGGACCCAGTGGATTTTTCTGCGGCTATTTAACAGTTGGTTCGACGCCAGGTGCGAGTGGACCGATCCGAACGGTCGAAAGACGATGGGGCGTGCGCGACACATTTCTGAATTGATCGAAGCCCTGGATCAAAACCAACTCGACATTGATGAGGGCGGCGAAATCGTTTACGAGTCGGAGTCTTCCAAGACGCGTTGGTCAACCCTGGATGCCGATACCCGCAAGCAAGTGATCGATCATTGTCGGTTGGCATTTGTCGATGAAGTACCGGTCAACTGGTGCCCGGCATTAGGGACGGTGCTGGCCAACGAGGAAGTCACCAACGACGGGCGCAGCGATCGCGGTAATCATCCCGTGTTTCGCAAACCGCTGAGGCAGTGGATGCTGCGGATCACGTCGTATGCGGAACGACTCATTGACGATCTCGAACTCGTCGATTGGCCCGAACCGATCAAACTGATGCAGCGCAACTGGATCGGACGCAGCAGCGGTGCGGAAGTTGATTTTCCGATTGCCGCGGGTGGAACGGATGCGCCCGCGATCGAAGATTTTTCGCAGTGGCAAACCGCCCAGGCAGCATCCGGATTCGGTCGGGTGGCCAACGATTCGGTGATCCGCGTTTATACAACGCGTCCCGATACACTTTTCGGCGCGACGTACATGGTGCTTGCACCCGAACATGCCCTCGTGAAGCGCATCACGACGCCCGACCAAAAGGCGGCGGTTGAAATTTATGTGCAATCGGCGATCAACAAAAGCGATCTCGATCGAACCGCAGACACCAAAACCAAGAGCGGCGTATTCACCGGGGCGTATGCGTTCAACCCGGTCAACGGTGCGCAAATTCCGATCTGGGTCGCGGACTATGTTTTGATGGGATACGGCACCGGCGCGATTATGGCCGTCCCGGGACAAGACCAGCGCGATTGGGATTTTGCGACCAAGTTTGAATTGCCCATCATCCGAACCGTTCAGCCGCCTGATGACTTCAATGGCGAGGCTTATGTTGGTGATGGCGTCGCGATCAACAGTGGTATGCTCGATGGTTTGGAAATCGCGGCGGCGAAACAAAAGATCATTGAACATCTGGAATCAACGGGTCAGGGGCGCGGCGCAATCAACTACAAGTTGCGCGACTGGATCTTTACGCGGCAACGCTATTGGGGCGAACCATTTCCGATCATGCACAGCCCCAATGGTGAGATGGTCGCAGTCGAAGTCGATGACCTGCCCGTCGAGCTGCCCGAAGTTGAAGAGTACAAGCCGACAATCTCGCACGATGAAAATCATCTGCCTGAACCACCGCTGAGTCGGGCGACGGAGTGGAAGACAGTCGAGCGCGATGGGGTGCAGTACAAGCGAGATCTTAACACCATGCCGCAGTGGGCTGGTTCGTGCTGGTACTATTTGCGCTTCCTCGATCCGCAGAATTCAAAACGATTCTGTAGCCACGAAGCAGAAGACTACTGGATGCCCGTCGATACTTACGTCGGTGGCGCGGAACACGCGGTGCTGCATTTGTTGTATGCCAGGTTCTGGCACAAACTGCTGTTTGACTTCGGCGAAGTCAAGTCGGCAGAACCGTTTCAAAATCTGATCAATCAGGGCATGATTCAAGCGTTTGCGTATGAAGACTCGCGCGGTGTGAATGTAATTTTCGACGACGTCGAGGAGCGCAACGGTTCGTTTTTCCGCAAGGGTGACGGCGAACCGGTGAAGCAGATCATCGCGAAGATGAGCAAATCGCTCAAGAACGTGGTGAGTCCCGATGAAATCATCGAGCAGTTCGGGGCCGACGCATTTCGCTGCTACGAAATGTTCATGGGCCCGCTTGAAGCGTCAAAACCCTGGAACACGCGCGACGTATCCGGCGTGTACAAACTACTCAACCGCATCTGGCGTTTGTACATGGATCAGGACTTGGGCGAATTGTCGCCTCAAATGACAACTGCGCCAGCCGACGAGCAAACGCTGCGCATGCTGCACAAAACGATCAAGAAGGTCGGCGAAGACATCGACGCGTTTAAGTTCAACACCGCGATCGGACAACTGTTCGAGTTCGTCAATTTCTTGACCCCGCTCGAAAAACGTCCGCGCGGGGTGTTGGAAAAATTCGTGCTGGTGATTGCGCCGTTCACCCCGCATATTGCAGAAGAGCTATGGTCGCGACTCGGTTTTGAAGGCAGCGTCTCGAAGCAAAGTTGGCCGGTCTACGACGAGGCGCTCGCGAAGGATGATACCGTCGAAATCGCAGTGCAGTTGATGGGCAAAGTCAAAACGCGCATCGAAGTTCCCGCCGACGCTGATGGAAAAGCACTCGAAGAGTTGGCCCTTGCCGATCCAAGCGTCCAGGCGATCATCGAAGGGAAGACCGTGCGCAAAGTCATCGCCATCAAGGGACGCCTGGTCAATATTGTTGCCAACTAGTGGTTCGTCACTCCCGCGCATGCGGGAGTCCAGAACGATCGATGTGTAACGCGTGGGACTTGGATTCCCGCTTTCGCGAGAATGACAGTGGAGCGCAACCCGCAAGATGACGCGTGGGCCTAAATTAGTCGCTACTCGGACCAAAGTTCATGAGCCAAGAACTGGAAATCAAAATCAAAGTTGCGTCGCACGATCCGGTTCGTGAAACACTTCAGCAATGCGGCGGCGAATTTCAATGTTGCGTGTTGGAAGTCAACCGGTTGTTCGATGACATGAAAGGCGACCTGCGCAAGAACGGTGTGGCGCTGCGCATTCGGGGCCGAAAGTCGCTGAAGGGCCCGGAACAATTCGCGTGCCTGACTTACAAGGGACCCGCCCACGGTGGATATTACAAATCGCGCGAAGAGCACGAAGTCAATGTTTCGGACGAAGGCTCGCTGCTACAGATTCTCAAAAGTCTTGGTTACCGTGAGACGTTCCTGTTCGAGAAACGCCGAGAGACCTGGAAGCTCGGCGAAGCGACGGTTGAGTTGGACGAGGTTCCGGATCTGGGCACGTTTGTCGAAGTCGAAGCGGCCAGTCGGGATGAAATCGACTCCATCTGCCACCGCCTGGGCCTCGATCGCGGGGCGGCTGTTGAAGGGACCTACGCCGGCCTGCTTGCCTCCAATGCGGTCGGCAAGACGTTTTCTCGGATGGAAGTGCGCTTCAAATCTTAGCTGGAACGCCTAAATTCACAGGCGCAAAGGCAAGTTCTCAAAGTTTCTAAGTCTCGTGCCTGGCAACACTTGACAGAATTCCATTCCCACTACAAATTACTCGCATTGGGCCAGGTTCCGGGGTGGAATCCCCACCCGGTAAGCAATCAAAGGCGACCATTTTCCCGACGCTCGATGCAATCTGCGTCGTAGACTTAAAGGTGAAATCGATGGTAAATCGTGCAGGTCTGACTGTGCTGCTCATTCTATCTTGTGTCACATGCCTGGCACTCATCATTCAATCTGTCGGCCCACATCGCCTGACCGATGCCACAAATCTTGTCGCCCAGCACAATCATTAGAAGGCAGAAAATCACCAGCCGCCAGATCGTCCGGCTCTTCGCTTAGTGATTCCAGATGTACAGGAACGGTGCGCGGTTCGTGTTGCTGGTTGATCCCAGGTCAACGTTTAGAATCGTGACGTTGCTGGTGACTGGGTCTTGGTCGTGCCTTGCATAATAATTCGGTGCGCGGACGTGGGGCTGGCGATATGAAATGACCTTTGCTTTCTTGACGCCAGACTTTTCTTTCACCAGTGCGATGGCCTCTTTGATCGAACCGATGCGATCGATCAATTTCAAATCCAGCGCTTGCTTAGCGGTGTACACGCGACCATCGGCCAACGGCAAAACTTGCTCGCGCGAAAGTTCAGGCCGGCCTTCTGCAACGACGGTGACGAACTGATCGTAGAGTTCATTGATGATGCCTTGAAAGACCGCGCGCTGCTCAGGCTCGAGTTTTTCAAACGGTGAGCCTGCCGCCTTCTGATCGCCTGACTTGATGGTGTGCGCTTTTACACCGATCATCTCCATCGTCTTGGTGACTTCCATCGTCTGCATGACCACCCCGATGCTGCCGGTCACGGTCGATTTGCACGCCATGATTTCATCCGCGGCGCAGGCGATGTAGTATCCACCACTGGCTGCGACGTCCATCATCATAGCCACAACGGGTTTGCCGTTTTCCTTAAGACGACAAACTTCGCGGTGCATCAGTTCGCTGGCAGTGACAGTTCCACCGGGTGAGTTGATTCGCAGGACGACACCTTTAACGGAATCGTCGCGGCGGGCGATGTCGAGTTGTTCTGTCAGCTTGGCCACCGGGTGTTCACCGGTGGTGAGAAACCCACTGGCGCGGGTATTGGCCATCACGCCATCAACCTCGATGATTGCGATTTTCCCATCGGGAAATGCTGACTCGTTGTAGAGTACCCGCTCCTTGAGTTCCGGCTGGGCGCTGATGGGCGTGATGACGAAACTGTCCGGCAGGCAGCCAGCAGTTAGGAACGCCATGGCGGATAAGAGAAGAGCCAAACCGGACATCATTGGTTTTGTGGACGATTTCACGAAGCGCATATGATTCCCCTGAAGATTCAGTTGATGCGATTGATCTTGTTAGCATGGTAGATGAACGATGGTGCGATGCAACGGTTTTGCTCGGGTCGCACGTTTGAGAATTAGATATGCAAATGACACGCGAAGAATTTGAGGATTGTGTTGACCTTGCGTTGGAGCAAATCCCCGTATCGTTCGCGCCGCATCTGGAAAACGTCGTGATCGAAGTGGAAGACATGCCCGATCAGCGAGCCTGCCAAGCCGTCGGGATAAATAACCCTAAGAACCTGCTCGGGCTTTATTCAGGCGTACCCATGACTCGGCGCAGCGTCGAGCAGCACGCCCGAATGCCCGATCGAATTCTGATTTACCAGGCCAACATTCAGCGAATTTGCCGCACCCGCGAAGCGCTCATCGAACAGATTCGCAAAACGGTTCTGCACGAAGTCGGGCATCATTTTGGGTTGTCCGAAGAAGACCTGGAGGAGTTGGGTTACGGTTGATGCCAAATTGGAAGGACAGTTAGCCACCATACCGTGCCAATGGTCTGCGAGCAGTGTGGAGAATTTCAAGCGAATTTAAGAAAGCACTGCTCATAGAGCAATGGCACGTCGTGATCTCAAACGGTTGGAGGTGTATTCGTTGCGGATTACTGCCCGCTTTGTTTGCGGATGATCTGATCGAAGCTGCGGACCATCGACAAATACCACGAATAGACGACCACCGAGTGCAGAGCCACAAAGATCGCCGTACCGATCGCTGCGTTCATGCGGATCACGCCGAGTTTGCCCAGATATATCGAGTATTGTTCAAACATGGGAACCGGATCAATCAATCCGAGGATCATCGTAAACGGGGTGGCTGGTGCTAGAGCAGAACCCAACGAACCAGAACTGCCGACGATCGCTTTCCAGAATGAGTACAACGCAGCATTGGCGACGAGCAGCACCGCGACGGCGAGCAAAACCGCTTTAACAGTTTTTCGTTGCTTGAGCGAAAAGTGCAGACCCAGCATGCAGGCGTAAGCGCTGAAAACGATCAGGCATGCTCCAACCTCGATCGGCGTTTCAACAAAAATCGCGGTCTCGCCCGGCGACCTAATCAAATCGACGATGCCAAAAACCAGCAGGCTGATGATCGGGACGAGTAGTAACGGGATGACGGAGCTCACCAACCCGCGAAGCTTGCCCCAGATGAGGTAGCGGCTACTGATTGGCGTGGTCAGGGTGATGTCGAGCGTTTTGGTTTCTTTGTCTTTGGTCAGCGATGACGCCGCCGTATTGACGGCGATGAGGATCACGATCGCAAACTCGATTGCGACGAGATACGCGACCCATTGGCGCGTGATGCCGGCCGTGTATCCGGAACCCTTCTGCAGATAGAGATACATCAACACCGCGAATCCGACGAATCCACCGGCCATCACGCCGTAGCGTCCGATGCCGCGACTCATCGCCGAAGCGCGGGTGACAGCCTCCCGCCAGGCAATCGGATTCGACCAGACTTGGTGCGGTTTGCGCGTGCGGTCACCGACGTTCCCGCGTTTGAATATTCCGGCGATGCGCATCGCCAAACTGCTCTCGCCTTCTTTGGCACCGCGCCTGACGAACAGCATGCTAAGGACAACGAGTGCAGTGCTCAGCATCAACGTCATCGCGATGTACATCGATTGTGGGTAGGCGGCGAGGTAACGCTTGATCGTTCCGTAATCGGCGACGGCAGAAATGTCGGGCGCGATCACGCGGTTCAAGGTGACGTCGAGGGCCATGAACGGGTGGAACGCAGCCAGCCAACTGAGTTGCTCACCGGTGACGGGGTTGATGGGCGCTTCGGTGATGCGGAATTTCGTGGTGTAAGTTCCGAGAACATAGACGGCAAGCAGATACAACGCGATCGCGAAGAAGAATGAGAAAATCGTTCGGCGCGTGCCCACGCGAATCATGCTGATGGAGATCGCCAGCGAACCGGTCAGGACGGCTGTCGATCCCGCAATCGAAAAACTCATCACGATCTGGTCGGTCGTAACGCCGCCATAAATCATCGTCGAAAAGAAAATCGGTAACCCGGCAAGCAGCAGAACCAGCACGAAGTACAACCGACTTAAAAGAGATCCTATGACGATCTGCGCATTGGAGAGCGGTGTGGATAGAAGAATATTAAACGTCTGTGAATCGCGTTCCTGGGTGATTGCCCCAGCAGTAAAAACGGGAGCAAGGAAACACATCAACCCGAGCTGCGTGATTGAAGCGACCATGAATGTGACGGAAGCGCCCTTGGCCAGGTCGGCGAGTGAAACGGTTCCGGCGGTGCTGCGGGTCAGGAGCATGACCATGACCACCGCGAACAGGACGGCTAGGTATCCAAAGCGCAACCACAAGTGTCGCGAACGCCGCGACATGGCGAACACCACGCGCACAAGGATGGGGTTGGCTGGCAATAGATACCAGAACCAGGCGAGCAGTCGTGACAGCAGCGGTGAGCTTGAGGCGGCCATTGAAGGGGTTTTCGCTAAGAAACGAGTCCTTTGGTCAGGCGCATGAATGCGGTTTCGAGATTGACTTCTTCCTCTTTGATTTCGCGGATGCGGAAGTTGTTTTTGAGCAGCAGTGCCGCGATGGCCGAAAAGTCATGGGTTTGGTTTTCGAGCGAAACCACGATGCGGCCATTGTCTTGAGCGACTTCGCTGACACCGTTGACCTTTTCGAGCAGGGTGGCAGCGAGGTCTTGCTGTTCGGTGACACGAATGAGAATCTTGGTGCCGACGCGGGCCCGGGCGATGATATCGTCGAGCGGACCGTGGAAGAGCAGCTTGCCTTTTTCGATCACGCCGATGGTTGTGCAGAGTTCGGCTAACTCGTGGAGAATGTGCGAACTGATGATAATGGTCTTGCCCATCTTGCGAAGTTCTTTGAGCAGTTCGCGGATTTCGATTCGGGCGCGAGGGTCGAGTCCACTGGCTGGCTCGTCAAGAAGCAGGACTTTGGGATCGTGCAGCAACACGCGAGCGACGCTGAGGCGCTGCTGCATTCCGCGTGATAGTGAATCGACCATGGCGTCTTGTTTGTAGACGAGGTCGGTCAATTCGAGAACGTCGTTGACGACGCGGGTACGCTGCTTGCCGGTGATGTTGTATGCCGACGCAAAAAACTCGAGGTATTCCTGCACGACCATGTCTTCATACGCACCGAAAAAGTCTGGGACGTAGCCGATCAGTGGGCGAATCTGCCGCGATTCGTAACCGACGACGCGCCCGCAGACCCGCGCCTCGCCCCATGTCGGTTGCAACAGCGTGGCGAGTATTTTGATCGTCGTGGTTTTACCGGCACCGTTGGGGCCGATGTATCCGAAACACTCGCCATCGTCGATGTTGAGTTTGAGGTTATCCAGCGCGACAAGTTTGCCGTAGCGCTTGGTTAAGTTGATGGTTTCGATAATCACAAATCGTTCGCCCTTGGCCTGGTGTAGGCCCACGCGTCATCTTGCGGGTTGCGCTCCACTGTCATTCCCGCCACTGTCATTCCCGCGAAAGCGGGAATCCAAGCCCCGCGCGTTACACATCGCTCGTTCTGGACTCCCGCATGCGCGGGAGTGACGAACCACCAGTGCTTCCTGGTCATGTGTTGCAACAAGATCATTCCATCGATCATTGAACGTTTACCGGTACAACGATTCGATACACCGTCCAGGATTTCTTCGGCGTTATCGTTTCATATGAACTGGAGCCGGTTCGCGCGGCCAGTCTGATCGGCCCCGGTTCTTCCGAGAAGCCTATAAGTATCGCTGCATGACTCGAAAGCAAATGGCTCATGTCGAGTTGACGACAACGCGTTCGCGAAAACACGGGATAACCGGAGTAAGCCGACTTCTTAAACTTCGTTGGATCGATTTCGGACAAACAAGTTTCCAGTAGAATGGCATTTTCAAACGCGCTTAGATTGAATTGGAGGGAAGGCGGCTCCTGACCCGGAAACTGATTCTCTGCCGCGGTCGCGTGGTATTGCCCCCATTTCCCTTGAGCGGCTTGGAAACTTCTACCCTTGCGTTTTTCCTGTGAAAGCAGTTGTCCAAATTCGTTTTCGTACAGTCGTGAGTAAAGATCGATGCGCTCGCCCGATGCGATTTTGCCAAGCGGGATGGCCCGGAGTTCGTCGATCTCGCCGCGCTGCTGAACCAGATTAAAATACTTCTCCGATTCATACAAATCGCGTGGGGCGAAGATCAGGTAGCATTTTTCGAGATCCACTTCCAAGGCGTTTTCCAACCAACTGCCTTGGGCGATGATCGTCTCGCGATCGTTCGAACCGGTGTCATCGCCGGTGGGCATTTGGCGCTCGACGGCGTTGATCGATGCCGTGAGCGCACCTGGAAGCGTGCCCTGCCACCGGCCTTCGAACTGTTTGAGGGTGGCTCGAAGCAGCACGTCGCGCACCTCTGCCGTCGCCGGTTGAATGCGATACCGCGTAGGATCGGTGAAGCTGACTTCGTCGATACCGGACAGCGACGCAGAGAGCATCGGCTGAAGTACACACGATGATGGACCCGGTTCACTCTTAAGCATGGCGTCATCGGGAAGCCAGACGTCGAGAATGTTCTTGGTGCTGGAGGTCAGGCCAAAGTATGCCGTCCCGTGGGCGAACACCGAGTTGGCTGTCCCGTCGATAATGCTGAACTGGTGCATCGTGCGGCCAATCCCGTGAACGCTCTGCACCCCGATGATGCTAAGCACACTGGCGATGCCACCAATGATGGCCAGCGCGGTCCAACTGTGCTTGAGCATTTTGCGCGCTTGCAAGAGTCGCCATGCACCGAACGTGGCGACAAGCACATACACCATGCAGAACAGTATTGCCACCGCCAACCGCGCCCCGCTGATGCCGTGGAACCCGACGACCCCCTCAAAGTAGGGGAACAGGTTGATGTAGTTGGCACCGATTTCAGCGCTGATCGGATTGCGGCGAAGTTCTAAGACCCGTTTGAAGAATTCGGGCGGGCGGATTTTTGAATCGCCCAGTAGATCATGAACCGATGCAGAGAGGAATACGAGGTTGCCTCGGCCAACGCGACGCTTTGAATGAATGACCCCGCCGATTGAATCTTCGTTCAATAGGGTGGTGACCGCGGGGTCGGGAAGCGCCACGCACTTGGCGATCGTAAATGGTTGCGAATAGTCTGCGTCGTCGCCCGATATCTTCATCAATTGCGATCGGGTTTCGGGAAGATGGGCCACCGAGACATTTTCGCCGATCCGCACCGGAAGCAGCGGCCCGATGTGCGTCGATTGTGCGAGCGTGCTAGCCGTTCGGGCGGCGGCTAGCACCAGCGTTCCGCCGTGTTTGACCCATTCGACCAGCGCCTGCTGTTGCTGCTCGGTAATCGTCGTGGTGTCAGCATCGTCCCAAATGACGCAGTCCACCGAATCCAATCCGAACCATTTATTCGGCAGGCCAGCCGGCGACAAATGCGCGATGCGAATTTCACGGTCGAACATGTTGACGTTGTCAACATCGCGTAGATCGCGAATACGACCCATCGTTCGATCGGAGACATCAAGGATGAGATATTGATCGTCGGATAGAAACTCAGGTTCGACGGGCGGTTCCATCGCGGAAACCAACGTCGGGCCAGAAATAACTTTGACGAGTTTTCCAGGATCGTTTTCACCGTCGGTGGCGAACAATTCGACTTGGAAATTCTGATTCTTTCGGGTGGGTTTGTTCGCGACGGTGTACATCCAATATCGCTGCTGATCGCCGCCATCGGCAAAAAGATGCACCGGGACGCTATCGACATACACGTCGCCATCGCGATCATACTGTCGAAGGCGCAGCTCGCCGTCGAACGATGCCTGCCCCTGCAATCGCAAGTCGACCAGGATCGGCGTCCATGCCCCATGACGGACAGCCGACCCGCTTTCGCTGGCGATGGGGTAACCGACGCGCAGAATATCGCCGACGATTTCTGCAGATGCGCTATGGGGGCTGGCAGCCAGGATCGCCAGCGCCATCAGGCTCATATATCTAAACGGCCAATGCATTCGGTAGGTACCATTGCGAGTCGTGGGTTAATGCAATTCGTGTTTAATGGGTACTACCCATTTGAAGCGAAGATGTCGCAGAATTCTAGCCCGGTATTCAAACGCGAACAACCAGAAGCCGACCGGACTGGACAACTTTGCACTGTCTTGAGTTTGCCCCGTTCGAGTACCGTAACCGATTATGCGACCAATGGTCGTGAATCGTAGGGTGGGCCGTGCCCACCGCCGTTTGAATGCCCGCAACTTGGTGGGCACGGCCCACCCTACATGGGATGTCAGTCCAAAGTTAGACACCGTCGTCCGTAACGATATTGGATATACCCGTGTTGGCCATCACCCGTTCGCGCTGATTTGAAGAAAAGGTTTATGAATGTCTCGCACACTCTTGTTGCTGGCTGGCTACATGCTTATTGGCGGGTTGACGCCGGTGTTCGGCAAATGGGCGGTGGCTGAGATTCCTTGGGGCCTGCTCGCGTGGTTTCGATTCGGCATTGCGGGAAGCCTGCTTGCGCTGACGCTGCGTTTGCGTGGTCGGTCGCTGCCGGTGACGAGGGATAATATTAAACCGTTTCTTGGGGTAGCGATTCTTTGCGTGCCGCTGAATCAGTTGAGTTTTCTGGTTGGGTTGAAGTGGGCCAACGCCAGTCATGCGGGCGTGTTTTATGCGATGAATCCGGTGCTCGTGTTTTGGGGTGGATTGCTGTTGGGTCAATCGGTGTTTCGAATTGAATTGTTTTGGGCGTCGCTGCTTTCATTCGCCGGGGCAGCGCTCGTGACACTATCGACCGGTGAAGGCGGTGGTTTTTCGATCGATCCGAAAATGCTTTGCGGCGACTTGTTGCTGTTGATGGCGATCGCCACCTGGTCAACGTTTAGTCTGTTGAGCAAACCGCTGATCGAAAAGCACGGACCGCTGGCGACGCTGGCGTCGGTTTTTCTGCTGGGCACATTGTTGCAGACACCGTTTGCGATTTGGGATGGCGTGAACCATCTTGCGTCGTTGTCGATTTCCAAGAGTGGCATCATCGGGTTCTGCTATCTGACGCTGATCACCAGTTATGTAAACTATCTGCTTTGGTACGTCGTCATCGCCCGCCACGAGTTGACCAAAACGAGCGTGCTGGTCAACGCGAACTTTCTCATCACGATCTTTGCAGGGTGGCTGTTTCAAGGCGATAAACTCAATGCCCTGTTTTTGATCGGCGGTGCGTGTACACTGTTGGGCATCGTGCTGGTCGTTCGCGATCGACTGGTTGTTCGCGATCAATTGGATCGACGGGCATGACCAAGAATCGACACCCATCGGGAATCAAAATGTCGAAAGACGCCATCAAAATAGTTGCAACCAAAACACCGAAACCACCGCGCAACGAACCGGCGATTCGCGTGGTGATGATGCCCCGCGATACCAATGGCGAAGGCAGTATTTTCGGCGGGGTGATCCTAAGCTACATCGACCAAGCCGCCTACGTCGAAGCGCTTCGTCAGGCACCGCATCGCTATGTGACGGTGTCCATGAAAGAGGTTGTGTTTAAGGAACCGGTGCGGGTTGGCGACGTGCTGAGTCTTTACGGACAGGCCACGCGGATCGGGCGAACGTCGATGACAATCAGCGTGAAGGTGATGGCCGGACGGTTTTCAAACCCAACGGAGATCGCCCGCGTCACCGAAGCCGAAGTCGTCATGGTGGCCATCGGTGACAACTGCGAACCACGCGAAATCGAAATGGATTGACGCGAATCGGCAGCGCTGGTTTTCGCGAAACAGCTGGTTTCAGACGGGCTGGGGTTGGTTTCACGCGGGTCAGAATTGCTACAACGCGGTTTCGAGGCAGGTTTCAATGGTCGGGTGGTTGGGTCGCGTTCATATTCTCCTTGAGATGAGCCGGCCAGCCTGAAACAATGGTATGGCCCGAATCAGTATTCGGGCTGTGAGCATGTCGAAGAAAGAACGCATCAGATGAGTGGATTTGATTCAACCCGGGCAACGTTGCTCCTGCGACTCCGCGATCGGACGGACACGCTGAGCTGGCAGGAGTTTCACGATCGCTACGGCGAACTGCTGCTGCGGTACGCGCGGCGGCGTGGTGCGTCTACGAATGATGCGGAAGACATCGTGCAGGAAGTCGAGATGAGCCTGCTGTCGGCGCTAGACGGGTTTGAATACGACGCCAGCAAAGGCCGCTTCCGCGCATACCTGCGGACGGCTGTCGTTCGGGCGATGGGCCGCAAAGCCAAGAAGGAAGAACGCCAGGGCGAAAACATGGACCCCAATGCGTTTGACTACTTAGCCGCTGTCAAAGACAGCGACAACGACGAAAAGTGGGAACAGGAATGGCGCATGCACAGATTGCGCTGGGCGCTGCGAGAAATCGCTCCAGAGTTCGAAGCCCAAACGCTGGAAGCCTTCAAAGTCCACGTACTAGGTGGCAAAACAGTAGACGAAACGGCAGAAGCCCTAAACCTAAGCAAAGCCAGCGTCTACCAAGCCAAATCAAGAGTCCTAAAAAGAGTAAAATCCCGCCTCGACGAAGTTGATCCGGATGAGGACATGTGAATGTTCTACTCTCTCGTCGCCTAAATGAAATGTAGAGAGCAAGTCCTTCAATCCGACTGAAGTCGCGAAGCCCGCTAACGCAGGTCTAAGTCCTCGTTCCCAAACGCAATGTCGATGATTTCGTGTGCCACCAATGTTTTTGGTTGTGCGGCTGTTTGCACCACAATTCCAAGTTTCTCGAGTTTAGTGACATCGGAACGCGCTGTTGCGTAATGAATGTTAAAGCGCTTTGCTATTCCTGTGTAGCGGATAGCGGGATGAGCAAAAAGCTCCTCAACAATTTCGTTCAGTCTTTTCTGGCCTCTGACAAGTCTCTTGTACTTGATTCTAAGGGAGTTTAGTTTCTCGATACGGTTTATTGAATTGCTTGCTTGCTGAACGACGCCTTGCAGGCAATATCTTATCCATTCGTCCCATTCGCTAAGCGCACTTATGTTGAAGAGATGCCTCTTGTATTGTGGTTTCGTTTTGTAGAAGTACTCGCTCATATACAACCAGGGCAGGCTTAGATCGAGCCACTTCCAAATACACAAGGACAGAATCAGGCGTCCAACTCGGCCATTGCCATCATAGAATGGATGGATAGTCTCAAACTGATAGTGTGCAAGAAAGGCCTGAACAAGCGCGTGGTTTCTATCGTGTCTGCCAGCAAGATACTCTTCCAATTCAGCAAGGCATATTTCCATTTGCCGTGCCGGTGGTGGATTAAACTGAAGTGTGTCAGAAGTCTGCCCTATGTGGTTCTGGCGTTCACGAAACTCTCCCGGTTTTTTTTCGCTTCCGCGTGCCTTGTTCCTCATGAGCGTTCGATGCAGTTTCTTCATCAGCTTTCTGTCAATCGGCTCACCATCCTTTAACAGTTCGTAACCTTGCCTGAGTGCTGCATAGTAATTCCTTGCATCTGTGGCTGGGTCGTCGTCGTCCGAATCTGCAAAGCCAGCAAACAAGAATTCGATTGGTGTAGCGATCGTGCCTTCGAGCTTACTTGAAGTCATTGCTTCTTGGTGCTGAAGTGGGAGGATCAGGAGTGCGGGATTGGGGAGATGTTGGCAGGCACCGTTCAACTCAAGGACTCGTCCGTACGCCTCCGTCAATAAAGTCCAAGTCTCCTTGTCGAGTTCATAATCTTGCGGTGGGAGTGCGTCAGGTACGAAGGCGTAGTCCAATGATCCTGAGGGTATCAAGGAAATGGGTTCCAGCGCTCCAGACTTATGCTCGAAGAGTTCTATGTTCATCATTGACCTCAAGTGGCCAGAATCTATAACGAGAGTGAACTTCTATCATTTATGATAACATAATTCATTATAATTATCAATCAAAAATTATCATCAAATGTCGCTCTGGTTTAGTTTCAAGGCTTCAGTGAGCAAGACAAGTCATCAACTGCGTAGATGTGCAGGAGAGGTCATCTGTACTGGAGGGCTTCACTAATTGGCGATTCTTCGATCAAGGTGCGAATTCACCCATTGCTCGCGACAATGGATGCGTTGCCGATACTTCACCTCATGTCCTTGTCAAAACGCCCAGCTTGCTTGGCTATACCATCTTGGAATGCCCTTCTTTGTGGGGTGGTTTGGGGTGAAGGAGGGTTTTTCCCTCATTTGATTTGGTCGGAGTTTGTGCTGGCTTTTTGGCTCGATCCCCTTGGGGTTGGATGGGGATTCTGGGCTTATTTGGCGTTTATGGGGCCTTGGTGGGGTTTGGGTGATGCACAATCGGGGATCGACTGGCATTAGAATAGATGACATGACCGAACCCGACGGGATTGATTTTAACCAGGACGAGCTTGCGGATGAGCTGCGCGAGGCGTTTGGGATTGGGGCTGCGGACGATGGCGTTCCGCTTGACCTCAACCTCGACACCCACGTTGCGTCCAGCGAAGCCGCCGTCAAGTTGTCCGAAACGGATCGGTTGGCCGACGGTTTTCGCATCGGCGACTTCCGGATCATCGAAGAGTTGGGCCATGGCGGGATGGGCGTCGTCTATCGCGCGACGCAGCTTTCGCTCGATCGCGAAGTGGCGCTGAAGGTTCTGCCAAGTCGCGCGCGGCAGGGGCGCACAGCCATCCAACGATTCCGAAGTGAAGCGCGGGCAGCCGCTCGCTTACACCATACGAACATCGTTCCGGTTTTTGCGCACGGTGACGATGACGGGCATTTTTATTATGCGATGGATTTGATCGAAGGCGGAAGTCTCGATCAGGCGATCCGCTTCCGCACGCGTTTGCTCAGTCCTTCAAATCGGACTCTCATCGAATCAGTAGGGTTCAGTGGTTCGTCGGCGGCTGAGACACTTCATGTTGAACGTCCGGCGACGGTTGGCACGCGCCAGTCGCAAGGTTCGGTAGCGTCGGCAGATATTCCGGCGGCTGACAGTGTCGTCGGGATAGATGTCAAGTCGCTGCATCGGGCGTCGTCAGACTATCGACACCTGGCGCGGTTGATTGCGGAAGTCGCAGACGCGCTCGATCATGCGCATAGCCAGGGTGTAATCCACCGCGATATCAAACCGCACAATCTGTTGGTCGGCGAAGATCAGCGGTTGCACATCACCGACTTCGGGTTGGCGCGTCTCGTTGACGAACCGACATTGACAGCCAGCGGCGAAGTGATGGGCACGCCGTTTTATCTTTCTCCCGAAATGATTGATGCGTCGGTTGGTGGTGTTGATCATCGCACGGATATCTATTCGCTCGGAATCACGTTCTACGAATTGCTGACGCTGCGTCGCGCGGTAACGGGTGAAACACGCGATCAGATTCTCACCGGTATTCGAACGCAGCAACCATCGCCACCACGCAAGCATGACGCCCGCATTCCAAGAGACCTCGAGACGATCTGTTTGAAGGCGATGGAGAAGGACCCGAAGCATCGCTACGCAACGGCAGCGGAGATGGCCGTCGATCTGCGGTGCTTCGCAGAGGGGCGTCCGATCCTGAGTCGCCGCATCGGTTTGATTGGTCGGGGCATCAAATGGGCGAAGCGCAATAAAGCCGCATCTTATGCTCTGGTAACGACTTGCGTGATGGTGCTGTGCGGCGCGGGGTTGGCGGTCAGTGTGGCTGGGTCACGTCGAGAGCGTGCGGCATCGCTGATCGGCGACGCGTTCGATCAGCTAATTTACAAAGATTATCACCATACAGATGGCATCGCGTCGGTACTCGAAGATGCGGAAGCGATTGGCGGAGATGCGTCGAGCATTGCGTTGTTGCGGGCGATGTCGAGTGGATGTTTGCAGGGTGCCAAAACGAATTGTGGTGAAGCGATCGAACAGATCGAATCCGCTCGCGCAGAACGTGGTGACAATGCAGAATTGCTCTACGCGCTGGCGTGCATGTACGACCGCGACGAACAGGAATTGGAAGCGATCGCGTTGATCAAACAAGCCGACGCCATCGAAAATATTTCGGCAGAGGCTTGGTTCCTGCGCGGGTTGGCGCTTCATTGGGATAAGCAGGACGAAGCGATCGATTCGTATCAGCAGGCGCGCGACCTGCGGGCGAAGGATGGTGAGTTTTTTCCGCAGGCGATTCTGCAACTCGGGCGCGCTTACAATCAGCGGATGTATCAATCACGATCGATCGATGATTTTGCAGACGCGCAAAGGTCGCTGTCGGCAGTCATCGATAGCAAGGTCTATGGCGGATACCCGTATTATCTGCTGTCGATCGCCGAACGGCTGGCTGGTGAAATCTATCGCGGTAGCGATGGTACGCGAGGCGATGAACCTGCGATGGAGCATTTTGAAAAGTCGTTGCAAGTCGCGCGCGACGGGCAGAAAGCCGACCCGGATCACGCCAGCCCGTATTCAGCCGAAGCATTCACGCTCGAAGCCACGGGTCGATACAACGAGGCAATCGCTACGCAGACCACGGTAATGGTCAAGAGCAGCGCTGGCGAAGATCGTTGGTGCGAGGCGCTGCATTACCGTTGGCGTTTGCAGTATTGGCTGGGGCTGTTTGACGAAGCGATAGCCGATGTCGAAAGTCATCGTGACGAATGTAAACAGTTGGCTCCGGCATATTTTTACGAGCACATTTACCCGATGCTCATTGAAGCGGAGCGAGGCAACGTTGAAAAGGCGCATGAGCATGCGAACGCGATTGCGAAAAGCGCGCCGAACGATGCGCTGGCAGTGATATGGACTGCAACGTGTTTGCGATTGCTAGGCGACGAACAAGCCGCGACCGATCATTTGGAGGCGTCGGCTGACGACGTTAAGTTGGAGGCTGGTCCGGAACCCTTCGAAACGGTCGAATGGAAAGCGGCGCTGCTGGCGATGGTTCGGGGTGAAAAGACGCTCGAATCACTGCAAATTCTCACGGATGAAACGGATTGGGCATACCGATTACGAGGTGAGGCGGAATTTCATGCGGCGGTGATGCGGCTGGCGAAGGGCGATCGGAAATCGGCGTTTGAAGGGATCAAGAGTGCATATCGGTCGTTCGATCGGGCCGTGCGATACACCTATCACGCCGAGCTTCTGTTGCGAAAAATGGAGGCAGACGCCGATTGGCCACCATGGATCGAATACCAACAGCCTTGATTCTGAAGCGTCAAATGTCGTAAAACCATAGGTTGGTAATGTTATGGGGAAAACACCTTGATAAATCACGACCCATTAGAGCATAGAGCAGCATCCCGAGCTTGGGGTTCGGATACCGTCGGCGCGCTGAAGTCCGCCCTCGTCGCATTTGTGGCGTTGGCATTTGGATTCGTGGACAGCGTTCGTGCCGTTCCGCCGACCGATCCCGTTTCGACGCCGTTGTTCTCATTCGACATCGACTCGCCATCCATAACGTCGCCCAGTTCCACAATAAACCCAGATCAGGTTTTGCGGGTGATTATGCCCGATGCGGAACCAGTACCCGCAATCAATGCGATGAACATCGGGCTTGGTCAGCAAGGTGACGATTTAGACGCCATCTCGTTTTCAAAGTCGGCGATCTCGCCTCAGCAGCAGTTCATTTTCATGTTTGCCGTCGATCGGGCGACGACTGGTGATGTTCCACCCAACCCGTCGCTGCTTGACAACGAAGTTCCGTATAATGTTGCAGATCAAGCTGCACGAGGGCATGCGGCTGGCGATGCGTTTTTGACCCTGTCGAATTACACTGTTAACGGTCCGGTGTCGCGCAGTCTTCGCGGAATTCCGGAATCCAATACCCAAGGCAAGAATCAGTACGACGAAGGCGGTCATGATTTTGGTGGTCGGCCGGAAACCGGTTCAAGAGATTACAGCACCGACGATGTTGATGACGTAAATGGTATGGCTTACGAGATGCCGGAGAGTGCGCGCGGCGCACCGGGACCGACTCCGGCGTTTTTTTATTCCGTTGCTCCAGGGTCGCCATCACTCTTGACGCTTCCAGGTAATTCGCCTGCAGACGTATTCGTTCATCCAAATCCGTTTGCTGCTGGAATATCGCCACAGCGGTACGTCGCCGCGACTGACATTGGATTGCAGTCGGCTGACGACATTGACGCGCTGGTGGTACTCGATCACGATGATAACCGGCAGTTCAATCCTGGCGATGTCATCTTCTTATCACTGGCCCCGGGATCGCCCTCGCTGGGCGGAGTCAGCCCCATCCCCAACATCAGTTCGAACGGGGCGGCTGACATTCTGTCCGCGCGATTCATCGATCCGGTGACTGTGGTGCTAGAAGTTTTCGCACCGTCAGCCAATCTCGGTTTGATTGGAGATTCCGATAACGTCAACGCGATGGAGATCGTTTTTTGCAGCGATCCGCTCGCGTGTGGCCAAGGTGCCGGTATTCGCCTGATCCGAGGCGATTGGGACAATGACGGAGATGTCGATATCAACGACTTTCCAGAGTTCGTACCTTGCCTGTCCGGGCCAGAAGATGTGGATTTATCTTCCGGATTCGACCCGCTCTGCCTCGATGTGTTCGACTATGATCAAGATCAGAACGTCGACCTAAGAGATTTTGCTCAATTCCAGTTCGATTTTGCCCCATAGGGTCGCGGAAAGCTTCGACCGTCCATCTCTTTCTGCAGACAGGAATTGGATACATTTTGCTGGTTGGGGGAGGTTCGCTCTTCAGCCGAAGTTCTGCGCGCTCGTTTCATCTTACCTTTAGCGGTAATGTTTAACACTTGAGCGATTGAAGTCGGGCAATCGATTTCGGTATGCTATGGGTATGGCGGTGTCGCCAGTTTGCGGACCGGTTGTATCTGATGGGGTGGTATCATCCAACCGCGGTTTCGCATCGAATCGGCTCTGACAATCTAAGTGGTCGTGGTGCATGTGTTCGGTACGCATGTGCCCATCGTGTCAGGGAACATTCTTCACCCGCACAGTTCCGATTCATCTGTGCATTGACTTGGGTGGCTAAGTGGTTTCCGGCCTGTAGGTCTGGAGAGGGGAAGTCGTGAAGAAAATCTCAAGTGCCAATGGCACAAGAATCCTCGGCGCGGTGTTGCGGGTGTGCGCGGTGGCCTCGATCTTTGTTGGATCGACGGCGCTGGCGGACGTTCGTCACTCGTTTATTTTTGAAGGCGGCCAGGTTGTTCCACCGACTGGAAGCATAGCCGCCGGTCAAGGCGCTGCGACTTTGAATACGGCTGAGACGCAGTTGGCATTTACCGTCCAGCACGGTGTGATCGACGCGACGGGTGCGAGGGTGTTCGCCGCAGACGTTGGCAGCAACGGTGCAGCTCCGTTATTTGTGCTGACGTTGATCAACGATACGACGTTTAATGGCAACTGGGCGATCGACTCCAACGGAATCGAACAACTCAATGCCGGTCGCCTTTACGTTCAAATCGAGTCCAGCCTGTTTCCCAATGGTGAAGTTCGCGGGCAGATCGCGGAGAATCCGAATCCGGTTCCGGGCGATGTGATCATCACTGAGATCATGTACAACCCGTTGTCTACTGAGGGTAACTTTCCGAACCCGCCGTTTGCAGCCAACCCGGAATGGATTGAACTCTTCAACACAACATTCACGGATATTCAGGTCGAAGGTTGGTTTTTCCAGGATGAAGATGTTGAAGATGCTGCACCTTGCACTGCATTGCAAAGCGGAACGTTTCCATCGTTTGTGCTGCGTTCGTTTCAGACTGTGGTGGTGATTCCCGATGGTGCGGAGCTTGGTGGTTTTGTACCAACGGTGGCTGACTTCAAGACGTCTTGGGATCTTGCTGAAAGCGTCAACGTCATTCAGTTGAATGCAGACGGAACGACAGGTGGCGCGATTGTCGGGCGCAACCTTTCGAACAGCCCGGTCAACGATGGCTTTGCCAACGATCTGCCGCTGATTCCCAATCCTCCGGTCTGGACGCCATGCGGAATTTTTGAGCAAACCGACAATGAAATCCTGACCATCAATGACGGCACGCAGATTATTGACGTCGTCAACTACGGCGACGAGTTCGACGAAGTTGTCGGTCCGACGGCTTGGCCTGACCTGACTCCGGGGGCGAGCATTCAGTTGGTTCCCGCAGATTATCCGGCTATTCCGCCAATGAATGTTTCGAGCTTTACTTTTGCGGGTAACGATAATCCGCTCAACTGGATTGGGCACAACATTGGCGATCTCGCCGGTGGAAAGAAGCAGTCGGTGGCAGCCGGCGTTTATGAAGGCAGCGATATCGGTTCGCCCGGATTTTTGTATGGTGCGTCCACAGGAAATCAGCCGCCCGTTTCGGTGGGTGAGCAGGTCTTGCTTGGACCGGGTGGCATCGAAGAAGTGGTGATGGACGGCACGGACAACACGCGCCCGTTCTTTGGCTTGTTGTTGTACCTTGTCAAAACGCTTCCACAAAACGGAAGCCTTTACAGCGTTGCAGCTAGCAATCATTTGATCACACCCGGTGACGTTGCGGGTAACGGTTACCTGATGCCGATGATTCCGTTTGATCTTGTTCGCTATGAGAATAATGGCACGTGCGGTATGGATTCGTTCACGTTCTCGACGTTTGATGGCATCCTGGAATCGGCGCCGGTGACGGTCGAGTTTTTCGTGCAGTGTGGCGACGTCGTAATCACAGAGATCATGTACAACCCGGATTCTGTTGAGAACAATCCTTCGGAAACCGAATGGGTTGAACTCTACAACAATACCGATTCACCGATTGATTTGGCTGGCTGGTACTTAGCCGACGACGTGACCCGCAGCGGCGACTTTCCATCTTACATCCTTGGAGCCCGATCGTCGGTGGTGGCGATTCCGTTAGTCGGTGACACCACGGAATACACAAACGGTTGGGGTTCGCAGTATCTGCAAATCACTTCAGTGGGTGACACCGGCAACGGAGGCATCGCCGGGTCGAACCTTTCTAACGGTGGCGAGTCGCTGCGCATCGTTAAGCCAGGTGGAACCACTGAGCTAGTCACCGATGCGGTCTTCTTCAAGAGTGGTTTCGTCGATCCGCTCTGGCCGAGATTGAGCCCGGATGGACCGAGTATTTATATGCTTCCTGCCGGTCCTTATGAAGCGTTGGCCAACGACGATCCGCTGGCGTGGGACAAGTCGATCAACGGGCAGAACGGTGCGGCGTTGGTTGAATTAACGGCGCTGTACAATGGCGATGACATCGGTTCGCCGGGTTTCCTGCAGGGATTGTTCCAGGGGCCATGTTTCCCGTTCGGTTTCAGCCACGACGGCAATCGCGATTTCTCGGTAGATGGTGCCGACTACGAGCACTTTGACTTGTGTTCGTTTGGTCCGGGATTAACGATGCCGCTCAACTGCGAGTGTTTCGATTCCGACAGTGACGGCGACCTTGACTTGATCGACTTCGCTTCGTTCCAGGTCAACTTCGATTGATTTGAAAAAAATTCTGAATTTCGCAATCAATTCAATGGGTCAGGATGTCGAACGATGTCCTGGCCCATCTTCTTGCCAATCGTATGCATCTTGCTTACGCATATGACTTGCGTGCACCGCCTCGATGTTTCGTTTGAGATTCAGGTTGAATCGCAACATGAGGTTGCTAAGTTGTGGGGCTGACCAAGTTGTCGGAATAATTGGTGCTGGCCTATCAGGCGAACGCATCGGGAGTGACACGATGAGACTTTCGGATCGGGTGGAAGCCCTTGCAGAATCGGCGACGTTGGCGGTGACGGCAAAGGCCGCGCAGCTGAAAGCTGAAGGTGTTGACGTGGTCAGTTTTGGTGCAGGTGAGCCGGACTTTGACACACCCGAGCACATCAAGCAAGCCGCCATCCGTGCGATCAACGAGGGTCAGACTAAGTATTCCAAACCGGCGACGGGCATCGCGCCGGCGAAGGCAGCGGTCTGCGAAAAGCTCGCCCGCGAAAACGCGCTTAAGTACGAACCATCTCAAATCATTGTGACGTCCGGCGGAAAGATGGCCTGCTATCTTGCGATTCAGGCATTGATCAATCCCGGCGACGAAGTCATCATTCCCGTGCCGTATTGGGTGAGTTATCCCGAGATGGTGAAACTGGCTGGCGGGGTTCCGGTGTTCTTGGACAGCGACGAGAACGACAGTTTCAAATTTTCGCCGGCGATGTTAGAGAAAGCAATCACAAAAAAAACTCGGATGTTGATCTTCAACTCGCCGAGTAATCCGGGCGGATTCACCTATCACCCGCATGAAGTCGACGCCATCGCCGACGTGGTGACACGTCATGACATTGTTGTACTGTCCGACGAGATTTACGATCGTCTGCTCTTCGACGGTCAGGAATTCAAGAGTTTTGCGGCGACGAGCACAAGAGCGTATGAGCAGACTCTGACGTTGATTGGAGCGTCAAAGACGTATTCGATGACCGGTTGGCGAGCGGGTTATGTGGCTGGTCCGGTATCGATCGTCAAGGCGATGGCCAAGCTGCAAAGTCAATCGACGAGCGGGGCGTGTACATTTGTGCAGCACGGTTTGATCGAGGCGCTGACCGGCGATCAATCGGAAGTTGAAAAGATGCGCGTCGAATTTGAAAAGCGGGCGACGCACATTCACCATCGACTCACTTCGATTCCAGGCGTTTCATGCAACAAACCAACCGGCGCATTCTATGTTTTCCCAAACGTCTCTAAGGCGTACGAAAAAATCGGCGTGAAGAACTCGATTGAATTCGCGAGTGCCGTTCTCGAAAAGGCCCACGTCGCCGTCGTGCCGGGAGCGGCATTTGGGATGGACGCCTGTGTGCGATTCAGCTTTGCCTGCAGCATGGAGCAGATCGACAAGGGCTTGGACCGCTTGGCTGATTTCTTGATTTAGTACCGTTTCTATTTGGTCTGTTGAATTTCGGCGTGATGCCCAATGTAGGGTGGGCCGTGCCCACCAAGGAATATTAAACGTATTCGGATGGTGGGCACGGCCCACCCTACACCTGAGCAAGAGTTACAGTCTACTTCAGCGCGCCCGATTCTTTCCACCATGCAAGCGTCTTTGGAATACCCGCACTGAGCGGTGTCTGCGGATCGTAGTCGAGCAGTTCGCGGGCTTTGCTGATATCGGCGACATAGCGCATCACTTCGCCTGAGCGCGAGGGTTCGTAGGTGACGGCTGGTTCCTTTCGCAATCCAAGTGAAATCAGATTGACCAGATCGACAAGCGTCCAGCCCTGTCCGTATGCGAGGTTGATCGTCTGATTGCTGACCTTGCCAGCCGCCAACCGATCGATCCCAGCCAAAACGCCTGCCACACAGTCATCCACATAAGTAAAGTCGAGCACTTTTTGTTTGCCGAACACGGTGATGGGTCGGTCGCTGTTGATGTAGTCGATGAACAGCGGCGTGACGCGTTCCATCCGTTCGGCGTCGTTGTCGAAGCGGCCATACACGTTGCTGAAGCGGAACACGAGATACGGCAGCTTGTAGCACTGGTAATATGAATAGACGAATGCTTCACCGGCGATCTTGCTGGCGCTGTACGGGCTTTCGGCGACGACGAAATCTGCGAGGTCTTCACGGGTGATGTGATGGTGGATGTCGCCATAAACTTCGCGCGAGCTGGCGAAGATGATCGGCGTTTCGTTCTGGCGGCAGAATTCCAGCACGTTGAATAACGTCTTGACGTTGTCCATTGCCCGGTCGGGTTGCTCAACCAATTCGAACACCTTGGCGTTGGCTGCTAGGTGCAGGACGACATCGAACGGACCCTTTGGAATATCTGCGACGTTGGCCGTCGCGAGGTTCATGTTGACGGTTTCGATTTCGTCGGTCCAGGAGTTGGCTCGGTTGTCGATGCCCACGACGCGATCGCCTCGGGCGAGCAGTGCCATGCCGACGTTGGTGCCAATCTGACCGCTTGAACCTGTGACCAAAACATTCATGCCATACGCTTCCTTGTTGTTCTAACGATTGACATCGTTGGCTCGTTCATTGATGTCTTCTTGGGAATGGTCTCAATGGATTGAAAACGCGCGGGCTCAAGCATCGAGCGTTGTTTTTTCCATTCCGCCCCGGATGCGTTCGACCACATTGGTCGTGCTTCGACCCGAGAGCAGGGGGATGAGTTTCACTTCGCCGCCCTGGCCGGTGACGAATTCCTGCCCGACAACGCCGCGGTCAGCCCAGTCTTCACCCTTGGCGAGGACGTTGGGGCTTACTTTCTTGATCAGATTGAGCGGATCGAGTTCGTCGAATAGCACGACGTAATCCACGCTGGATAGACCGCCCAGAACAGCCGCTCGATCCAGCTCCGAATTGATTGGCCGATCATCACCCTTGTCCTGCAGCTTTACGGAAGCGTCAGAATTCAATCCGACCACCAGCAGCGAACCTTCATTGCGACAGCGCGAGAGGAAGTCTACGTGTCCGGCATGCAGAATATCAAAGCAACCGTTCGTAAACACGACAGTCTCGCCACGATCACGACGCAGCTTAAGTTCGTTGACCAACTCGTCGACGCTGCGCAGCTTGCCCCGACGGTTGCTAGATTCCAACCGCAATTCGGCAAGCACCTCGTCGGCAGAAATCGGTACGCATCCGAATTTTTCGACTTCGAGACCACCTGCGATGTTCGCGAGCTTTACGGCATCATGCATCGAAGCGCCACCGACAACAGCCGCCGCCAACATGGCCAGTACGGCATCGCCTGCGCCGGTGTTGTCGTACACACTGCGCGGTCGTGTGGGAACGTGAATCCATTTTGTGCCCTGTTCAACGATCACCGCACCTTCGCGGTCGAGTGTGACCACGATTGATTTTGCACCCAGACGTTGGCGAAGTGCTTCAGCGTCAGCCGCGATGTCGGACAATTCTTTTGACGTCCTGCCGACAACCATCGAAAGCTCGGCACGGTTGGGTGTCAAAACGGTTGCGTTTTGATAGCGGGCATAATCAGACAGACGAGCCGGATCGACAAACACCGTTTTGCCCACGCGGTTGGCTGCTGACACAACGGCTGACACCAACTCAGCCGTGACCACACCTTTGTCATAATCCTCAATACAAACCGCATCAACTTGATCGACGGCGCTCACCGCAATTTCGGAAATGGTTTTTCGATCGGATTCACGCAGCGGAGCCACCGTTTCCTCATCGACACGCATTAGTTGTTGGCGGTGACGATGTTGGGCCAAGCCGACGAAGCGCGTCTTGGTGATGGTGGGGCGATCACCGACTTCAACGATGTGATCGCACAACGCTCCGGCGTCTGAGAGCAATGATTTCAAACGCTTGCCGGCAGCGTCTTTGCCAACCACACCACACACAACAGGATCGACGCCCAATGCCTTCAGGCAGACTGCGACGTTACCGCTTCCGCCGACGGCATCACTGCGTTCAACGACCCGCAACACGGGCACTGGCGCTTCCGGGCTGATGCGCTCGGCATCGCCATAGACGTAGCGATCGAGAATCAAATCGCCCACAAGCAGCACGCGTTTGGACGCCGCTTGTTTGACGAAAATGTCGAGTTCCTGAGCCATCAGGGAGTTTCTCCGGGAAGCGTTTATTGCGAACCGCACATGCTATGAATGTCGGTTGAATCGGTCAATAAATCGCTGCATGGGTAGCCCGCCCAGTGCAGGTCATGACTGGTGATTCGTCACTCCCGCGAAAGCGGGAGTCCAGAACGAGCGATGTGCAACGCGCCGGGCATGGATTCTCGCTTTCGCGGGAATGACGGCGGAGCGCAGGGAATGACTGTGGAGTGCAACCCACAATTTGACGCGTGGGCCTACACAAGCGGGTTATGAGGGTTGTGCAGGGACGGGAACCACCCACGTTGATTGTACGAGCGGGCAAGTGGCTGCGTTCGATGCGAATTTGTCGGCGGCTTGTCGATCGTCGAAAAGCTCAAACAGCACCGATCCTGCCCCGGTGACGCGGATGGCGTTGCTGGCTGCACCAGATTCGATCAATGCGTTTCGCATTGCCTGCACACGCGGCGCGACTTTAAACACAGCCGCCTCCAGATCATTGCACAGTTGTGATGCGAGTTCTTTCGCAGACTTGCTGGCGACCAGCGAATGCAAGTCGTGAGTTTGATGATGCGGTGTGCAGCATCCATAAACTTCGGGCGTTGATACATGATCGCCCGAAGACACCAGGACGGCAAACCCGCTCCAGTTCATTTTAACCGGTTCGATCGTTTCGCCGCGTCTGCTTGCGAGCGCACCGGACGGCCAGAAGAAGAACGGTACATCTGATCCCAATTCTGCGCCCACTTCTGCAAGACGGTTTCGACTCCAACCCAAGCGCCAGATTCGATTGAGTGCGATCAGAGTGGCGGCGGCGTCGCTGCTTCCACCGCCCATGCCCGCTCCAACGGGGATCCTTTTCGAAAGATGAATGCGACACCCAAGTTTGATACCGGATCGGCGCATCAGCGCTTCGGCAGCGCGGTATGCGAGATTGGTCGAGTCGCACGGTACGTTCGGATCTTCGCACGATATTTCGATGCCACCGTCCGTGCATTCGACCGTCAGCTCATCTGCCAGCCCGACCGACACCATCAGCGAGCGGATTTCATGAAACCCATCGTCGCGCTTCCGCAAAACTTGGAGGGCGAGGTTGATTTTTCCGGGGGCGTGAATCTTCAAAACGTATTGCAATTCCAAAAAATGTTATCGGGTCTAAATCGATTGGTTAGGTGTAGTCATGTCGGCGTGTTTGAGCAACCCCAACTTCAATTGGCATGCACTTGATCAACGTTGCGGGTGATACTTCATTCCAACCGTTTCGCAAATGCAACACGAGATCGGTTTGAATCACCCGGCAAACACCCATCGTGTTCATTTCGTCATCGCGCCCGCACAATCGGAACGCCGAACATTCCCGAGAGCATCTTTCTAAGTGCTGGATTTATAGTGGTTTGCGACAAATGGAATGTCGGAAGCCGCATTGGCCTCCTGTTTTGCAGCACAGTCGGGACACGAGCCCTCACAAGCCCGGGCTTTGAACTGATTTGTGCCACCAAGGAGGCGGACAGTCATGCAACCCATCGAACCAACAGGTTTGACCCCGAGTTATCAGCCGCGATCTTCCGATCAGGCGGCGCTGACATCTGCGGGTTCGCAACAGGCAGCGTCGCAACAATCGATCTCGCAGCAGTCGTCGATGCAGTCCGTATCCATCACATCGACAACCTCGCAAACGTCGATGGTGCACGAGCAGGTTGGATCGATGTTGGAATCGATCGACCCGGGAATGGCTCAGAATAACCAGTATCTAAAGCTGTTAATTGCGGCGCTGATACTCAATGCATTGCTAAACGGTGACGAGTCGGCCAGTCAAAGCGGGCAAGGCTCAATGAAAGCGTTGGAATACTTAGCCGGGGGGAAGAACAATTCGTTTTATCTGGCGATCGAAACGTCAACCAACACCGTGCAGATTCAACAGATGTCATCACGCGTAGAAACCGCACAAGCCGTCCAGTCGATCTCGCAGTATCAATCCGGTGACGGACAGACGGGCGAGGCCCAATCGGGCGGTAAGATGGACGTTGCTGGATAAGGTCGCAAACCCGAGTTAAGAAGAGCCAACGCAAAAACCAAGCAGGATCAATCCCCGTTCACCGCCGTTGACGGAACAACCGCAATTCGGTAGGTTTTACCGCTGGAATAAGCCATTTTGCCAAAAGCGTTCCAAGCAAAATAACCGCCCCCATCGTCTAGCGGCCTAGGATATCAGGTTCTCATCCTGAAGACAGGGGTTCGAGTCCCCTTGGGGGTATGGAATGGGTGTCATGCGATGCAATCGGTTGCAACGAGTGCATGAATCGGGTTTTCCGGACACGCTGCGACTGGTTGCACGCTTTTGCGGCTGTAGACTGCAGCGCTTTTTGCAGCGCTTTTGAATTCGACTTGCTCGTTTCTGTTACCGCTCGCTCGTAATGGTCTTGCGTTGTTTGCAAATAGTGTCTCTTGGCAACGTCCGGCGAGTTACCAAGCCAACCGACGACAACATGCAACGGAAAGGTCTCCACCAATTCAGTCTCGCGACTTGATCGCAGATTTGTGAACGCCTTCGGCCACATATCCAAACCGGCCTTGGCAACGATCCTCATTAGCTGTGTGCGCAAGTTCTGCGACGTTTCACGGTATCGCGTGATGATGTGCTCTGTGCCCTCGTCCGCCAGTTCAAAGGCGTCACGAAGGAATGGGGCGAGTTCTGGAAAGGTCGGGACCGTTCGGCTGCCCTTGCCGCTATGGTGTGCGGTCTTGACGCTTGTCACCGTGAATCGCTGACGTTCCCAGTCGATATTGCCCCATTTCAGTTGCAGCAATTCCGACGGAACACGCAAGCCACCATATCGCGCCAACGCGAAAATCAATCGCCATTCAACGTCGGGGCAGGCGTCTAGGACTCGCTGGGCATCGGCTGGCGTAATGAAGTGGAAGCGATCTTCCGCGAAATTGCCGCACCGTACCCGGGCGAATGGGTTCTCGGTTATAAGCCGCTCGTCGATGGCGGCTGTGAAGAATTGCCGCGCCCGCTTGCACTGGCGGCTTACCGTCCCTTCGCCGAGTTTCCGATCCATTTTGAGATAGATGCGAAACCCTTCGGCATTCGCAGGCGTGATTTCATCGAGTAGTGCCGACTTCGAGAAATATCTGAGCATGTTGCCTTGCACTTGCTCGTAGTTGCGAAGTGTATTCGGCTTCACGTCTGTGCGACTTCCAATGTAGGTTTCCAGCCATTCGGCCAGCGTCGGCACGGTCTGACGTACTCGCGGAGTTACAAGTTCCAATTTCGCCAGTCGCTTGTGCATCGTGTCGGACAACCCCGCAACCCATTGCGAAGTTGCCAAGCGGGGTGACGTGCCCGACGTTTTGCACGCAAGCAAATCCTCGACGTGCAGCTTGGCCGAATCTGCGGCTCTCTTGGTCATTTTGCCGATTCGCAACGTCTTTCGGTTGCCGTCCAATCCCATGAATTGAATCTCGCGGAAACCGTTTGTTCTGGATGAAATACTTGCCATCTTCTATTTCCCCCGCTTTCGCGTCGGTCGCAATTCAAGCCCAAGTGCGCCCGCAATCTTCGCAATGCGTGCGCCCACTAAGTCGCAGTCGCCAGCAAGGAATCGTTGAACCGTCCGTGCGGGCACGCCGGACAATTGCCCGATCCGATACCCGGACAGCCCTTGGCGTTTCGCTTCGTCTTGAATGGTCGTCCTAAAGTCGCCCATGATTCACCTTTATCAGTATGGCGCATAGTTAGCCGCTATGCAAGTTTCTTTCGTTGAATACGGCTCGCATCGTCTCGATATTTAGCTGCAATGTCTGGATTTGTGGTCTCGCAGGCGTCCGCCTTCCGGAGTAACTCATCCGCCCACATCGCAGATGACCATCCATCGGGCACGCGGGGGCGGGCCCTTGGGCTGCGCAAAAGATCGTCATCGTCGTCACAACCGTCATGGTCTCCGATTCCGATACCCTCAGGGGGGTTTTGGGGTGACGATCCCGCGTTTTTGCAATCGTCATCGACCGTCACACGATCGTCATTCGGAATCGACGTTTTCGGTTCAAATAGGCTAGATCGTGACGATGATGACGATGATGACGATGTACTCCCGATCTTCTCGATCACGATGGTGCGGGATGTTGCACTGCGCGGAAAACTCACGTCCCACCCGAGTCTGCGCAGCTCGGGGGCCATGCGTTTGAGTTGGTTAGATAAAGCGTTGGCGGTCGATGGAAACTCCCGTCGCTTTCGCGAGCGGTCAGGCGTGTACGCCTCGGACGATATTTCATCCAGCAACTTGGTTGCCGTCCCGTTCCATTTGCCCTTGGCGTTCAAGTACGCGAGCACTGGCGATCCGATTGGGCTGTGTTCGATGGCGGTCATCGTCGATTGTTCACGCAGGTCTGCATACGCGGCCATGAACCGACCAGCGGGCCAGCCGAGCGCCGATTCCGCCGCAACAATCCACATTGCAAAATCAGCCATTCGTGGCAGGTCCGCCACGTCTGTGGTTGCCAGGTTCCGAATAGCAGCGCTAACTGCATCGAGGATTGCCCCCAGAATTCGCGGCTTCGCTTCGTCGAACGCTGCCCACAATTGTTTTTCAGGGCAGCGCTTACCTATGCTCGGAAGGGTCAGGACAATAGATCGTTCAAGTAGGTCAGGGCGCCCGACGAAGTCGGGAATGCCGTTCAATAGGATCGGTCGCTTTGCGTTGAAAATCATCTCGCTCGCATCGGAATATAATTCCCGGGTCGAGAATCCGCCGCCCGTCGATAATCGGCAAAGGGCATCCGACAGCCACGCGGGAATCGACGAAACGTTGTCATAAGTAAGCACCCGCGCGTTGTTGGCCGAGATTGCAAGATCCCTCGCCTCCCTCACCATCGCCCGAATCGGGGCACCGTTCGGATCGGCTAGCTCGCGGAGAATCCGACACGTCGTTGATTTTGCGCTCCCTTGCTCGCCGTTGATAACGAGTACAGGGTAAGGTCCGCTCGGGCTGAATATGCCTACAAGCCATGCCACCATTAGGGCGAAAGCGTCATCATCGCCCGCGTTGACGAATTGTTGCAGCTCGTCGATACGCCCGCCTCGCTGGGGAATTGGAAGCGGCTTCATTCCACGATGGCGAACGAATCGCACAGGGGCACCCTCGACCACTTTCCATCCGTCGGCGTCAATACGCACACATCGCCAAGCTTCGTCGCATAGGTCAACCCATACGACGTTCTCGTCGCCCATGACGCGAACGCCAACACGCTCGGCCTTGCCGACATATTTGGCCTTCGCCTTCAGGTGGGCCACCGCGTCCCTTACGCCTTGTTCGGATGGCGGTTGGCTATAGGCTCGATAAAACTCATATTGCAGCCACTCGGTTACGGCATTCGATGGTAGCTTGAAGGTCTCGACGTACTCATCCACCGGAATTGCAACGAAGGCGTCATCACCGTCACCAGCGTCACGGAATAGTTCAACGCCCGCACCGTCTGCAATTTCGAGTAATAACTGGGCGTGTGAACGAGATTTGTTTTCGTTCTCTTCGTCATTGGGTTTGACCGAGTTCCTGCGCCTTGCCTTAACCGCGATTGCCTTCGCCTCGCTCGTAACGGCTTGGATTTCTTCTCTGATTGCATCGTCCGAAACACCCTTGCCGCGAAGGGCTTCGATCATGTCGAAAATGTCATCACCGTCCGGATTCTCAATCTCGATACGTTTTGACGGTGTCGGCGTTGCAACTTTTGTTGCGAGAATGCGCGCAACGTCTCGCATGTATTTGCGCCCAGGATCATCGTTGTCTGGGATGATGTATACTTCACGCCCCGCGAGCGGTTCCCAATCGGTGCCCGCCGTCGCCTTGCTTCCGCCAGCGCTTGTCGTTGCGGTGAATCCAAGCTCACGCATCGACTCGGCGCATTTTTCGCCCTCAACAACATAGACCGGGCCATCTGATTCTTGAATCCCAAGAAGTCCATACAGCGGGCGCGGTCCCTCCATTGCAGTCATTTGCCAACCGTCGCAATCCTTCGTCCGGCTTACGGGGCGAATTTCCTTACCTCCGTCCGGAAGATTCCAGCGAACAACATGAAATACCACTTCGCCGTTGCGGACGTGATATTGCCACTTGACTGAGTGCTTGCCGAGTTTCCGCTCGTAGGCTTCAATCGCTTCTCTCGCAGTCTTGAAGATTGATTTTTGGCGATTTGACGAATTCTTGGCCGATGCCTGCGATTTTGTCGAGACGCGATTCGGCATCAGTTCATGTTTGGCCAGTCCAAGTGCGAACACAATATCGTTGAAGGCGCAACCAACGTGACAATGGAGCAATACGCGACCGTCATCACCCTCGCAAATGGACAGCGACGGTTTGGTATCGTCGTGCGCGGGGCAGCTAGCCGTCCAACCATTACCGTTGCGTTTCGCTTCCTTGCCGGTTACTTTCTGAATCTCATTCAATACACGCGTTAGGGGGTCGCTCATTGCGGGGCACCCCCTTTCGCTTTGGCGGCCAACCATGCCTCAAGCGCCGCGATCGGGTAAACGATCCTGCGGCCCAGCCTCACGTGCGGAACGTCTCCGCGATTTTTCATCGACCACAACAGCCGGCGCGATATACCAATCGCGCGAGCGGCTTCGGTCGCGTTGAGCGTTAGTCGTTGCGGTTCGTTGCTATTCAGAGACATTGACGCCCCCTTCCGATCGGCGAGCGGCACGCTGTAGCAATGCCGCTTCAACGGCATCGGAATCGAACAACAGCCGACGACCAGCTTTGAAACATGGAATCCGCTCGGCTTCGGCCTCAGCCTGTAACCATTGGCGGGTTATCCCGTAACGCTTGAAGCGCCGGGCCAGTGTGTTGAGCGTGTGTAGTTTGGTTTCGTTCATAGTGCATGAATTATGTCATGCACGCTGTGGCGCGAAGTGTGGCGCAAGTGGTGATTATTTGGTGATTCTTGGGGATTATCTTCGGTAGCGTTTGGCGTAACTATACCGAGTCGGGCGGCACCAGTTTGTAGCAACCCTTCGATGCCTCTTGAATCATCGTGCCCCATGCGGGATGACGGTCATAACCACCGCCCGATTTTTTCCTGCGGAACACATGCGAGAGTCGAAATCGGCTGGTATTTGGAGACACTTTCTTTTCGATCGTTTCTTGCGACACGCTGTGTCCACCGCCCTCCCACGCCTCCCACAACAATTGAACCGATTCGGCTTGATTTCCTTTGGAGAATTGGTAGTGCGTCCCATACCACTTCACCGAAGTGAAGCACGGCGAGTGTGTGGCTTCCAAGCGAACTTTAATGTGATCTTTCAACAAGTCTGCCATGACGCGGCATCCCATTGAATTGAGATTGGCTCGGTTGCGAGCATCATGTAGCCAATCATCATAATCCCAATCGTGCATGACTAGCGCCGGTTCGCCAGATACCAAGTCGGGAATAGGTTTGCCGTCGTGTCCAAGAATGCGCCCAGCTTCGTCCATCTTGAAAATCGGTTCGTGGTCCCGTTGCTCGAATGCGTTCGGGCGAAGTTGGCGCAACCAAGTAATAACCCAAACCCATGCCATTTGCCCCACCAGGTCTGGGATTCTCCCTTGGACCCACCCCAAGAGTGGTCTGATTCCAGGAAGTGCATCCTGTTCGGCAAGATCAATCGCGATTCGACCGGCAATGTCGCGCACGCTACGTACTTTCTTCTGCATGGCAACGAGTTTCATTTTTCCGGTTGCAACTAGCCTCTGATCTTCTGCCAATTCCATGTAACGCCGCTCGGCGTTGCGCACAAGGGATGTATCCGGTAGGGCGTCCAATCCGCTCGGCAATCTAGGAGAGTCAAAGAGCGTGGTGAATTTCTTGGACTGCGTAGGGTCGCTATGTCGGGCCAACTCTCGAGCGGCTTTTTCCTGTTTGGTCATGGTCCACCCTTTTAATTGTGCCGGGTCGGTCGGGTGTGTTGGCGAAGGGTAGTACGCCGTCACGCCCGAACCGATGTAGCCGCCCGTCGGCAGCCCCGGATTGTCTCGCGTTCAATCGTGTGCAGCCGCACCCAGAGGGGGGGCGTCGCATTCTCTACAGTAACTCACCTTGCACACCCACGCTCACCCGCGATAAATAGCCTATCTTAACATCCGAAACATGCGTTCAACGAGTGGCTACTTTCGCATGCGACGTATTGCGATTGCCCGCCCGGTATGTACCAGAATCGTCGCCCGCATCCAACATGTGGACAACCATTTTGCGCAGGCGGTTGGATGCACAGTCCATCTTCTATCTTTTTGGGGAACAGGGGGAGGCCGAATCTCGCCTTTATTCTTGAGCGAGAACGTGCAGTCTGGCGGTGAGTGCATCCAGTTGCTTATTGCCCAATTCGACAAGAAGATGCCGAACGACCCTGTATAGTCCGTCAACTATCACTGCAACGTTCCTTGCAATCTGGATTTCCCCGGCGCGAACGATACACACACATTCGGCATTGACGGTAACAATGTTGTCGGCCCGCAATAGTTACCACTGACTTGGTTTTCTTTGTGACGGAACAAGCTGGACAACGCTGGGTTTTCCTAACACGACAAGAATATCTCCACATGCCATTGACCGAGTTTCGTCACCGTCAGTATCTTGGCCCGCTGATTTGTTCTGCGATTTGCTCGAAATCGGACATGTCTACGTCCCCGTCCGTGTCGAAGTCCATGGTTTGGCAGGCAGGTGAAATCGTTGGCTCGCACCCCGGCGCACACGGACCAGAGAAGCATAACTGCAAGCCCGCATAATCGACTAGATCGAGATCGCCGTCATGGTCGTAATTACCGAATCGGTCCATAAGAACCGCATCAACAATATCCCCTCCGTCCCAGCGATACCCGACGACCTGTCCAATTTCATTGTTGTCGTTGAAACCGTAGTCAATCCACCATCGCAGTTGTCCATCATCCCAAACAAATCCCGCGCCACTATTGTCCCATCCCACCACTTGACGCAAATCATTCACAGCGACCGCATAGGAGTTACTCGCTCCGAAGGGGTTAGTAACGAGAATGACTTCGTCGCCGTTCCACAGATAGGAAGCCTCACCGCGTGACCCGACGATTAGTCCCGAATCGCTTATGGCGCGCGCAGCATATAGATTCCCACCGTAGGCGGGGTACGGGTCATCCAATTGCACAATAGCTTGCTCGATAGCACCCTGTGGACCCCATACAACGGCAACCCAGTGGCCCTCAGAATGCGACTCCGCCTCTCCAACGACATAGCCGGCGTTATTTATGCTATACGCCCGCGTTTCATGCCATATGGGGTGCAAGCCGAGAGGAATTAAGGCGCGTGGCGAGTGTACGGAATCCCAGACTGTTGCGGTTTTTCGTCCGCCAACAGAACACACGCCTACCATTTGACCCATGTCATTGATGTCGTAGACATCAGTGCTGCTCGGTAGAGCGCCGGGTAGTGGAGTTAAGAACTGTAACCCGTGAACGGGGTCTAGCAGGAAGCTCCCGTCGTCGCCGTGCCGTCCAACGATAGCGCCGGAATTGTTGATCGCGATCACGCGTGCGGAAGTGCTTTCCAATTCGCGAATGGGCTGTGTGCCGTGAATCCCGTCCCAAATCCACTGTACCAGAGGACCATTCGGGTAAACATAAGAAAAACCGATAACTTGCCCACGGTCATTAATCGAAATCGCGTGTGACCGATTGTGTTCGGGCAAAACGAACCCCAAGTTAATCTCGACGAATTCCGCCCCGAAACTGCGAGCAGATTGCCCGAATGTCGCCATCGTTGAGACGGCCATGACCACCAACAGCTGAATAGCATATCGCATGATGCTTCTCCCGTCGGAGTGCTTGCCTCGGTATTTGCCGAATAATGGCAAGTTGTCAATTTGTCAACGTCGCGTAGCAGCTTTGCTGGCATGGTACTCGTTTCAGACAATCGGATGCAAACTGGTTGTCAAAAGCAGCCCAGACATGTACATAAGCGATGATTTGCCTGCCGCGTAACGTTGTACCGTGCACGGCGTAGACCACGGCCCTTGTCACCCAACACGGTGCGGTGGTTTTTGGGGCATTCAAAACAGTCAACCGATTCCGGCCACGAGCGGGCGCGATCAGGATTTCTACCGGGCAAGACAACTAAGGATACCCACGTTATTCGACGGGGGGGCGTGGTTCGGATTCTCGGCGGGCGTGGGGCCCCATGCGTGGGATTGATTGACCACAGGCATGCCCATCGCCATCATGCTAGGATGCGAATCAAGGCTTGAATCGTTGCAATTGTGGCTGGCGTCACTGTCTACTTTGCCTTCATGCCAATGGTCGACTACGAAACGATGTTCTACTGCTCTCTCAAAGCTGTCGCGGTAGTTGTGCCATCGTCCTTTGTTGATCTAACTTTCTGGACCATATCTGCCGTCGTCGCCGCACAGAACGTTGCGGTAGTTCCAGGGCTTTTGATTAATTTGCGGGGAGTGGTTCTTATGCCGTCCTCCATTCGAAACGGCGCTTGAGGTCATTCAGATAGCTACGCCAAGGAACGATTTTTTCCTTTTGCAGTCGTCCCAGGACAATACCCGGTGAGATGCCAATTCGTTCAGCGAAGGTAACGATCGCTTCCCGGGTCGTCAGCGTTGGGAGCACCCGACTATGCTCTGGAGGAATCAGGAAGTTGCCCGCAAAACGATTCGCCCGATCCTCCCGGGAAGGATCGCTGGTATCGCCGTCATCGATGTAAACGCCCTTCTTCGGGTCGTTCAGGACATGACCGGCTTCATGAAAAAATGAAAACCAGAACTGCCCTTCAGTCTTGTATCGGAGGCTGAGTTGAATCAGTGCCTTCTCGGGCGTCAGCCAGCGGGCGACACCACTGGTCGGGCACTTCTTGATCTCTCGCACAAAGACGACTGCCACGCCTGTGGAGGCACAAAGCTCAACCATCTTCGGTTCGAAGACTTTAGGGGGCTCCGTCGTTAACTTGCGAATCTTGTTGAGCACCGCCAGGAACTTCGCCCTGTCATAAGGCTTCGCTTCAATCTTCTGCGCCTTCAACTCACCAAGGCGTAGCCACGTCGCCACGGCCCCAGGTTCCGCGCGAAACTTCTCCGACTTTCGGAAAACTCCCGCTGGTTTCATCCACAATTCATTCCAGGATTGTGAACTACTCACTCCAAAAAATTCGAGTATCGCATGCAACAACGACACCTTGTCCGGTTGTTCCTCAATGACTCCGCGCCGGATCAGCTCCTTTGTCGGAATCCTCTTGAGCCAGCCCAAGTCTATTTCGAGTCGCCCACGGTCTGCAATCTTGGCCAGTTGCTCGCGGTAGTTGGTCTCCAGGTTGTTCCACATGTTCGCCCGCACACCGGTAACCCGCTCAAGCAGGACAGCGGTGTCGGGCGTAATCGGTGCCTTGCCCTTGATGATCTCGTTGATCGTCTTGGGTGCCATGCCGGTCCGCACCGCTAGGTCGCGCTGCGTCATCCCGAGAGACTCAATCGTTTCCTGCAACGTTTCACCAGGCGGAATAGCATAGTCCGGTTCAAAACCGTACCTGCGTTTTGTCTTGCCCTTGCTCACGCCGGTCCTCCTTAAGTCAGTGGGTATCACAGACTTCCAGCACCAATACTTTCGTCACTTTCGCCTTATCGAGTCCGCCGTCCGGTTTCTCGGGAACGGGTTCGTGGTCAGATATGAAGATCAACCGATATGGGTGAGCCAAGTCAACCGAGTACTGTCCAGCGCGATCCCCAGTCAGCTCATGGCATCGCGCTGGCGGCAGGTGCGAAATGTCAGCGAGCGTATCGGCGGCATTCAACTCCATCAATCGTTGCTGAAGTCTGCGAGCCATGGACGCTCCCCACTTCTTGCGTGCTTCCTTGTCGATGGAGCACGCCTTCTGCATGCTGCGGCTGGCGAAGCTTACCTGCATAATCGACGCTATCTAAAAAAGAGTTTACGTAACACGTAAACGATTATCCAGGACAAAGATCGCCTGTCAAGCGCTTCATGTTGATGTCCGTTATCCAGTCTTTTCTAGCCGCTTGGCAGAATTTTCGAGCTACGCCGGATTTCGCCTTAGCCATGTCCGCCCAGGCCTAAAGGGTCTTAGGATCGGTCATGAGTCCAATGTCAATCGCTGCGCACGATCGCCAGCACCGCCGCTCGGAGCGGTCCGGGAAGGCTTGGCCATGCTTGGACGATGGATCGCAATTCGTGGTCGATTTCGGGCGTTTTGGCCGAATCTGCAGCGCTTTCTGCAGCGCTTGAAATTGGTCGATTTCCTAAGTCGTTGGAAAAACCACTGCTTACGTCATTTCGTTCAAGTCCCCTTGGGGGTATAGATCGTTGACCCACAAGGATTTATGGGCCTCTGAGACCCATTGTAATTTCCAAATCAACTCCGTTTGTCCACTGATTGTCCACTGTTTTGAATTCAACCAGCGAGCAACAACGAGAACCCGCGTTCATTGAAGTCGATTTTGACCTCATCAAGCCATCTGCAGTCAGGCCAATTTGGTCAGTGGTCGGCGGCATATAATCAATGCTCCTCAGCCGCTCTTCCCGGAATCGTCGCCCAGCACGCCGATGAATTGCTTTGTCAACGAACCCATCAGTTCCGGCACAAGGTGCGTGTAGTGTTCGAGCGTAAGTTGATTGTCGTGGTGGCCAAGCTGTTCTTGGACGTACGCGAGTGGGGCACCCTTGAGTTGCAGTTCGCAAGAGATTCCGCTGCGAAATGCCTTTAGGTGCGACCCGTTGGGGAATCGACGTTCCCATGATCCGGATTCGTCTTTCTCAGCCAAGTTAAGGTGATCGCACAGAGTCTTGACCTTCCGCCAAGCCTTTCTGCCCAATTCATAGCGTTCGGTCCGCACGTCATCAAACGTAGCTCCATCGGGATGGTCAAACACAAATACGCCCGAACTTTTCAGGTTCGATAGAACTTCCTTGAATGCCGGGTGCAGGTCCATTGTTCGACCGGTTCGTTTCGGACGCCAGTTGTGTTCCTTCTTTTCATCCTGTATGCGAATAATGTCCCGATCTAAATCAAGATCAGCCCATTCGAGATAGCACAACTCTTCACGACGGAACGGGGCATACCTAAACCCTGCAAAGATGCCATGCCAGTTCGGATCGTGATCGCGAAAATACTCTACAATTGCATCCATTTCAGATGGCAGAAAGAACCCTTCACTCGCACGCTTGCTAAGCTTGGGCAGTTTGATGCCCTTGCTTATGTTCTCTCTCAGTTGACCATCCCGGACCGCTTCATTGAAGAATGCCCTGATCGCTCGTAAGTCGCCATGAGCCGTCACGAGCTTTACGCTATCAAGGCGATCATCAAGATACGCCTTGATCATTTCGCGTCGAACATCCTTGAATTGAGTTGCCTCGTGCTTCTCAACAAGATAGTCGAGGAACTGACGAAGTTTGATTTCGTATGATCGCGACGTGCCCTGTCGCCGTGATCGGGCACTGACATATCGATTCTTGTATTCCAAAAGCGTTGTCGTTTCAGTCAGTCTACCATTCCATTCTGCTGACAACTGTTCATAGAGTCGATCACATGCCTTGTCGGCTTTGCGTGGTGTTGTGATCGAATGGCCATCATCGTCAACAAGGGTAATTTGGATCTGTTGCCGTCTGACAATGTTGCCGTCGACATCGAGCTTGTCTTGCCAGTATGCCGCATAGTAATTCTGTCGTCCCTTCTTTCGATATTTGCGCGGTTTACTTGGTGCCTTTGGCTGTCTCATGAGTCCACATCCGCAGTAGCGCTTCGCGGTCGAAACGCAACTGCTTTCCCAAAGTCGTCGTAACTTTTATAAGTTTTCCCTGAGCGTTCCATTTGTAGAGCGTTTTCACTGGCACCTGTGTCAGCCAAGAAGCTTCGTGAATCGTTAGCAAGCGAGGAAAGAGCGACCAGTCGGTCAGTGCTTTGAGGCAATGCTCATACGGGAATCGCAGATTCGGTGGCACGCGATTGGGGACAGACGCAAGCGGACTATCGTTGGTTGCACCAACAGTTGACTCAGTCGATTCAGATGGTTCGATCTCGCTGCTTGTATCGAAGTCGAGCGCAAGCTGACCGGAATGTTTTTTTGGTTTCTTCGCCATCAATAATAATTCCTACGCGTGAAGGCTTCGATTAATCCTTAGTTCTTATGCTCATTCCCTTCCCCCTCCCGGATAACAAATCCAAAACCTCACCCCAGCAACCAAATCACCCATCACCCCCCAGAAACAAATCACTCCAACCAATCACACCAAAACCCAGCTTCAACAACGCCAGTCTCAACTCGCCCCAAAATGCTCCCCAATATTCCTCGGTGCGAGACCGCCGCAATTGATCGCACCGGCTCCCTCTGCCGATCTACTTCCCCCTGTCCCAATCACACCCCCGTGCAACCCATCCGCCCTGCCTACATCCATAATCAACCCATCCCCTTAGAATCCATCACCCACCAACTCCTATCGCCCCAAACCAATCCACAACCCGCCTAAGGCAACCACTCATCCTTTAGCGCCTGTGACAACGTCATCAGAACGACTCGCTCGTTCCCCACCAATTCATCGAAGCCGCTGAACTTTACTTTCACCGCTTCAAGAATCTTCTTGTTCAGACACACCACAACGTGCAAGCGCACCTCATCTGAACCCAGGCACGCCAGACAATTATGAACTTCATGTTCCGCGTTTCCTGCCACTTCAAGCGTGACAATCCTGTTTGCAGAATCACGCAACAAAACGTCCACCGCTTTCTTTGCTTCGCCATACCGAAGCACCCCTTCACGAACGAAACTCCAACCTTTCAGCTTGCTGAACTTCTTTTCAAGCAGAGTCGTTGCAACTCGTGTTGGCAACAAACCGCGCGTCTTCTTCCACTTCACATCAAACTGCTCAAACGCCTTGGACGTTGGCTCGACCAACTTCAACGGCCTGCCCCTGCCCACCGCCAATGCGTGTACCGTTATATGCCCATCGACGATTAACTGCTTGATGATCTGACCCTGCTTTGACGCACTTCGAATGCCCGCGCGTTCAAATCTGGCGGTCAAAGCACTCGATTCATGCGCCTGATTCAACACATCCCGTAGGAATCGCTCCGCCGCTTTGTCCATATCCTTAACTGAGCCAGCACCAACAGGCTCATCTTCTTCATGCGGTGTCCAGTCGAACTGCGAAAGGAATCGTTTCGATTCCATTTCGACATCGAACTCCGGTTCGGAGAACTCAATGCGTGGAACCGTCGCAAGAAACGGTGACTTCCATTTCGATTGTGGAAGCCGACAGACGCACTGCCCGACTTCCAAACGTCCCAACATCTCAAACTGCTCGCGCGACGTGAAACCAGCCGCCTTGCCAAACACGTCCTGATCGACGCGATCGGTCAACTGAAACGAAATCAATGTGCTGTTTCCGCGTAATTCGATAGGGCATTTGCTGGCATTCTGAATGTTTGTAATCAGGTGAACACGTGCGTGTCGCAACAAGAGAATTTTGTCCCCTAGTCCGTCTTGGGCGAAGAGTCCTTGTCCCTCATCTGCCATGAACAAAAGATCGGTCACGGCCTTCTCCCCGCAAGTGACGCAAGATGCAGGTATTCAAAAATGAATCGAGATACAAACGCTTGGTGCTTGACGAGTAGACCGTCGAGTTCCAAGACCACGTTTCCCTGTAGCAAACAATCAAGACTCATTCCTTTTTTGCACCGAAACAATTCACCGGTCGCATGCAAAAGGTTTGAAATAATCAGAATTGCCGAATCGAGGTATTTCTTCTTATTTGACCACCCAGGCACTTTGGTGTTTCTCAACTCTTCCAAGAGTGAAACAAGATTCGGTGTTCCGTTCTCTCGAAGCGTTCGCACCGCGTCCTGGATCATGTATTCAGAAAACTGCAGTCCATATGCCCTGCTCAATTCCGACACGACAGTTTGATCGAATTGATTTGCGGGCACTCCGACTGGGCAATCAAGAAGGTTCAAACGAAAGTCGGGCTCCCAGCGAACGAACGCATGCGTATATCGCATTTGAGGGATCTGTCGAAAAAACTTGTTCACATCGATGATAAACGTGTGGCAGTTCGGCGCGACCGAGCACGCGATCACCGCCATGAGCGACGATTTGCCTTTTCCCGGCTTTCCGAAGAGGCAGAGGTGGTCGATCTTTGTGGGCTGGCCACTATTGAAACTCACGCATACGGGCGTTCCATCCGAATTGTCCAAAATGTGATGATCGCCTTGGTTCAGTCCCGATTCCGAATGCGGTTCAACAAAGGGCTGAGTCAAGAGTTGTGCTTCGGCCTGCATCGCTACAGATTCAATGATGTCATGCAGGAAGTGGTCAGGCTGGCCGCGTTCAACGCTGTCTTTGTACAACGCCAGTTCAGTCGATAGGCACAATTCATCAATGGCGACCGGCAATCGCGACAGTCGCTGAATGAGTTTTGAGTAGGGATTACCGACGGAGGTGCTTGTCGAAGAAAAGTCCCCGAACGAATTCGTGTCCCTTCGCATAGAGCAGCCCCCTCTCTCGCTTGCGATCGTTGAGTTCCAATTCGTAAGTGACCGGTCCGATGTGCAGCGGACAGAAGAATTGCCCGTCTGGAGTGGGGGCGGCGTGTTTCGGACAGAGCCCGTGGCTACACAGTTCATACGCACAAATGAAGTAATGTTCCTTGCAAGGTGTTGCCATCCATTCCAGTTGTTCAAGCGATACCGAATTCGGAACAACGCCTTCGTGGCGTTGTTGATCAAGTTCAGCCAAGCAGCAAACACACGTTCCTCCGCAATGCTCAGGGCGAGTGACCCGACATCCGCACGAATTCAGTCTGAATACATGGGCGATGATTTCCGTGATCACAGCAACTACCGCCCCTTGCCTAACCCGTTTGGTCATTTCGGTGCGGCCAAATCGCTTAATCGGAATCTCATGGGCTGGGTATACGGCCTCGCATTCGGCGATGGCTCTCATCGGCTGCTCAATCATGGCAATTCATCTCCAGGACCTAATCAATTGGTTGTTTAGAGAAAAACACGTCCGCCCACTCGACGACTTGTCCGCCCCCGCGCCACGCGAGATAGAATGTGACCGAAAAAATGACAATGAGAATCAGGAGTCCGAGCGAACCGAGAATCCACTTGAATAGTGCGTGAACCAATCCCAAGCCGGTCAGCAGACGTTCAATGAATTCATCCATGTCGTTTGGGCGACGCGGTCCGGGCAGTTGGGGGAGTTGATTTAGATTCATGGTGCGAAATCCGGTTGCAAAGAAAAAAAGAAGGCGGGAGTCACGTAGACCCCCGCCCCAATCACCTAGTCCCATGTGTCCTTTGGTCGGCGGATTGTTTCCGCCGTGACCGCAGCGTGTTTTTCGCGTTCGTTGAGTTCGATCTCATTGATCTCAACTGGCGATGCGGCTTCCAGAATTCGCTCTTGGATCTGTTCGATCTTGAGCCGCGATTGCGGTTGACGAACTTTCGTTCTGACTGGTTTTGCTACCGGTGGGCACTGCTCAATTTGCGTTGTCATGATAAGTCTCCAAAAAGAGGTCAATAAAACGAATACATTCTTACGATGTCACGGTGAGCGAACGGACATTAGTCGTACCAGTCGCGGAACACTCAAATTGCTTGACTGCGAAAACTGATTGTGTGCGGAATGCACGATGATTAGGGGGTGACGCCGATCAAGAAGCTCACCAAACAACTGGTTGCCTTTGCGCCCGGTGAGAACGACACCAAGTGCAACGCTCACCAGCACATTGGCGGCTGAATCAACAAAGACCGGAACACTGGCGGCGCCGGCCTCACTTCGTTTTGATGCCGCTTGCAAGGTATGCGATAGCGGCGGAGTCTGACCCGGAACCGACCAACCAATCTCTGCGTAGCGGGCGTTTTCGGCCATTGCGCAGCCGATCATGGGGATTTCGCCGTGAAATTGACCGCAGACCTTTTGAAGCATCGGCCAATCGTCCGCAGCCCAGATCAAGATGTCCGTTTCTGCAATAAGCTCACCGAAACGTTGCACGGTCTCAGCGGACAGCTTCATTAAAACCGCTTGGAATTTGATGTGTGGATTCCAGAACTCAACAAAACGCTGTGCCGCCCGTGCCTTAAACCTTTCGGGTTCATTGGCAGGGAATACCGAGCCCAATTCACGGGGGCTAACTTCGTCGTGGTCAACGCCAATTATTTGGCGGATTGGAAGTCGAATCAGGTGGTGAAGTGCTGCGATACCCGTTCTGCCTTGTCCCATGATCGTTACTCGCAGCCGAGATAGGGCGTCAACACTTACAAGTTCCGCGAGCCGAGAAAGATGTTCTGCGTTGGGTCTGTTCATCGCTTCACGCCTCTTGAAAACCCAGGTCAACAAAAACCTCGCCGTCAGCATCGAAGACGCCGCACACCGGACCGTCACCGTGTTCGTTGCGGGATTTGCATTGTGAACAGCAGTCGTAGATGCGCTCGATCTTGACTTCTTCGCGGTATCGTCGTTCGGTTGGATCACTGCGATAGAGGCGACGAATCGCCGGACGAGCCTGCTGCAACAATCGCATGGTCTTGGCCCGGGCAAGCCCGAAGGGCGAGCTTCCGTTTAGTGCGTGTTTATTGCGAACCTCGGCGATGAGAATTGCACGGCAGTCGCGAAAGTGGTTATTGAGTTCATGCCCGGCTTCAGAAAATTCGGACGGAGCCGATTGAAGCAGTCTGTTATTGCGACGTTCCAACCGGTCAAAAATGAAAGCCAGTGGAGTGAACACGACTAAGAAAAGGATGAGCAGTGCAAACAACCAACCAACCAGTGAAAAGAGAAATCCAATGAAACTCATCTTTAGCCAACTTTCATAAATGACGTTTCACGTCAAAGGCCGTTAAGACTTTGGTGGACGGCGTTTGAGGACGACGCTAGTGGTGTATTTCTTGCTGAATATGATTCCTTTTTTTGCCACGCGCTGTTCCAGGTAGAATTCGCGATCGTCATTGCGTTCATTCATAAACGCTGCCAGTGCAGCCGCCTGCAACGCAATCATTTCCTCGACCGTTTTGAGATCGACGTATTCGCGAAGCGGTTTGTCGGATCGGTTGTCGATCGGGACGAACTCAGCCACATCGGTCCGTTTTGAGATACCGTTTTCGTTTTTTTCTTGCATTGGTTTGTCTCCATTTTTCTTTCAGAAGTTCGATCTGACTCTTTGTACACGCGGGTGGTTTCCTTGCAGAACGTCAGCAATCTCAGTCTGACTTGCTCAATCGATTTCTAGTTCGTCCACTCCGGGCACCAACCAAGGCGGCACCTCGAACGTTTTCCAAAGACCGGTTGAATGACAATGAGCACATTCATCGGTGTTGGTCGCAGAAAAGAATTTGGCGAAACAAAACGGACAGGCGAAGTAAATGCGTTCGTAATCTAGAAGGGATGAATCGGTTGGTAACCTCCCGACAGATAGGACGTGATTCTGGATTTGACTGGCGTTGATGATTCGTTGAGCGCCGTTACCCAAATCGAAGGCGATTTGCCCCATCGATGATGGAAGGACGCGGGCGAGGCCGATGCCCTTAAGAAAAACGGGCGTCCCGATGGAGAGTTTATAGTCTCGGTTTCCGTTTGATTCCTTCATTTTTGCATCCCCCAAAAGGCGTTTTAACGAGGCAACAATCGATGCCCGGGCTGCGAGCGCGCAATCCGACCACAACGCGATTGAAACACACTGGCAAACTGGTTATCCTTAGGGGGAGCGGCAAGGCTGCCGACGAAGTTGGTGCTAACCGGTTAAGGCGAAAGCCCTAACCGCTCGCCCCGTGAAATCTCGATTTTGCGGGGCTTCTTCTCGCGCCCCGCAAGTCAAAGGCACATCAATTTTGCATCTAATCAGAACTGTCATCAACCGCACGGACAAAGCAACCACGCTTGAGCAACGCCAAGAGTTCCAACGGTGCGACGCTGATCGAGCGCCCTCCCGACAAGTGGCTGACTTTCAACTTTTCCACACTTTCAGACTCCAAGTCACGATCCAGAGCGGAAGAGTCTTTTGATTTCAGTTTCTTATTCTTCGATTTTGGAGATTTGTTATCAACAAAGAAACCACGCAACCAATAATTCATATGCACTTCCATGTTCTCAATGTTAATGCAATGACGCGGTGTCTTGCGCGTCCGCTTAAATCGTTCTTGATAACACTCATTTAGTAGCCGTTCCATCGTTCCTATTAGCGAATGCAATATGAACTCGGTCGGAATCTCGGGGTCGCGAAGACAACCTTCCTGCCTCGCCCGTGCTATTTCACTCAACACAAACTTCCCAAATTTCTTGCGATACTCAGCCGAGCACGAATCGTCACCTTTTTTTGACGGATAACAATTAGCAACCGTGACGCGGAAAATATGTTCATGTTCGCAATAGACTTGAATGGACGCACGAATCAGGCAACGGAAACGCTCGACGGGATCGGCCACTTCCTTTGTTTGTTCAATAATTCGTTGGTAAGTTGTGTACCAAAAGTGATGAAAGATTTCTCGTAATAGACCGTCTTTCGTTTTGAATTTCGAAAAATACGCGCCTTCGCTGAAGCGGCCGTCAGCAGTTGTTAATTCGCGTGTTCGAGTCCGGTGGAACTCGCTCGCAGCGAAGCGTGCTGCAGCATGATCAAGCATGTCGATTCGCTGTTGTTCTGATTTCTTGTCGCTGATGCTCTTCGCCATCGCCTTCTCCTAGTGGGGGCTGATACTCGCAGTAGTGGCTGTTACTAGAATCGTAGCAATGGGGCACATGCGTATCAAGGATTCTCGCGGCTTCTAAAGGGTAATATCGGGCTTAGTCCATTCTTCTCGAAGGAGTCAAAACATTTAAATTGTTGTACAACAATAGTTTAAGGCGATTGCGAAGCAATGAGGAAATGGGCGGAAAAAAGCGAACAGTTCCCGATGATGTACTCCAACTTTGGCAGCGATACCGAATTGATCACCCGGAACTCACAACATGGAAAGCGACAGAATCAATCGTAGACGTCGGACTCGGCCACGGTTTCTCATTCGGAACAATCTACAGATGGATTGATGAGCGAGTCCGGAAAAGAGACAACGAACTCAAACGCATTTTTTCCTTGCAACGCGCCGATGAAAAGAAACTGAAGCGCGCAAAGGCGACGGCGCGACGACAATCCATGCGGACCCACGCACGACAATATAGAATTCTCACCAATCCGACTCATCAAACCGAATTGGTTGCCACTGCGTACGCTGGGCTCAATGAAAAGATCTTATCCCTGGGCGAAATTGTTGCGCACATAAGATCAAGACTCTCCAACGCGCCGTTTCGAAAATCGACAATCGAGCGCATTCTGACGCAGTACATCTCAAACGTTCGCGGCCCACCGTTTCTTTCGCAAAGAGCGGATGGAATTTATGAAGTCGTGACCGGTCCACCTACGCCAGAACACAAAGACAATCAATACCGATGAATCCGTCACCGAATTCGATGACACCGTCTCGGTCTCAGCGTTTGGTAAATTGGTGCGGTGGCATAATCTAATTACAGTTACCCCACATCGAGCATACGTATTCAACGAATCGATTCCAAACGACCACGCATAGTCATTGCAATCCTCAACTCGCTCTAAATCCCAATAACCTCTATCCCCGGAATTCGTTCGAAGTGCTAGGCGTTTGATGCCAGGATTGTTCGTAAGCCGTTTGCTTTGACGATGGCAGCGATGAGCACTTCGTTTTGGTCAGTCCCGCGTCACTCGTTCTGCAAGCTGCTCAGTCGACTGAGCGCGCAGGTTCTCGATTTCCCTCTTCATTTTCTCCACTTCAGCGTCGGTCAGGTGGTTCCACGAGCCCGCGAGTTCCATGAATGATTTTGAGTTGTTTGGCATGCACAAAATTAATCGATGCATGTATTTAGGTGTTTCGGAACTCGTTGTGAACAACCTCGGCTTAACCAGCGAAAGGTATAAATATCCATTTCGCATTCAACACCCTATGGATTCAAGAACAACACGCGTGCGAATCACGGACTTGACCCAACTCAAACATGATGTCGCTCAAATTAAGAATCTCCTTAGCGGAGCAATTCCCAATCTCAATGTCGAAGAGGGCGAATTGAGCGACTGGGCAAAATCAGAATTGAGCAAAGCGAGGTCTGAGGGCGACGAAGAATACACGTCTCTAGCCGAGCTTAAGAAGGAGATTTTGGCGTGAATGGTCAACAAGATCATATTGAGCAAGCAAGCGACACAATTCTTGCGAAAACGCCCACGAGATGATGTCCGCCGTATCATGACACGAATCGAAAGACTCACTGAAAATCCATTTCAATTCCTCGAACACATTGAAGGCGAAAGAGGATTCAAGCTGCGTGTCGGTTCATTTCGGGCGTTGTGTGACATTGACAAATCAAACCAAATCATTCGAGTGCGTCTCATTGAGAAGCGAAGCCGCGTCTACGACCCTAAGCGACGATGAACTGCTCAATCCTCAGGAAACCGCCGAAGCCAAGACAAAGTCCGCTGGTCACGAATCAATATGGGGCACACCCTTTTCAAGGCATGCCCGCAGAATAAATAAACAATTCGGTAGACGGCTATTCAACGCGATTATGCCGCCTGCTTGTTTTCATCAATCAATAACGAAGCCGCTTGTTTGGTCAATCCGTGCGGTGGCGTAATTCCCATGCGTTTGAGAAACGCGATTTGTTTCTCAGTTGCTGGCTCATCGCCATTGTTCACGCCGTTGGTCTTCCCATTCAAACGCCACATGTGCATTTGTTCCATTCGTGCGTCTTTACCGACTTGCTGAATTATCGCAGCACAAACCGCGCTATCCTGAACACGCTTGCGAATCTCGCCGTACAGATTGACGTATCGATCTATTCCGTTTTGTGTTTCAATTTCCATTTGTTCATTTACCTCCTTTTTGCGTTATTGCTGGACACTCATCACCCAGTCTTGAGGGCTCTGCCCATTGAGATAATTTTGAACGCGATAGCGTGATTTCTTGCGAAGCGTCCGTGCAAAGCTGGATGCATAGCCCTGTGACCGAAGCGAGATTTCCATACGGAAATCCGAAGGATTAAATGCCTAGCTGGAAGTGGCTTTTATTACTTTGAGCGAGCGTCGCTGATGAACGTAGTGAATTTTCCGGCGAGACGCTATTCTAACGATTGTGAATACACGTTGAGCCGCCTGTTGGCTGGGCGGGACTGACATGGCGATTTCGATTGATTGTTTGGTGAGGTGTTTACAGCGATACTCAAATGCAAATGCGTGCAGTGCGAAGTGCGCCAGCATGGTCCGATCGAGGCATAAAAACTGAAGCGAAATTCCTGTTGGGAATCCAACGAATTGTGTGCTTGGCTAGAAGTGGCTTTTATTGCTTTGAGTGAGTGTCATTGGTGAATGAAGTGAATTACCGGAGCGAACGGGCTTGTCCGGGAGTACCGGAACCAAGTCTCTTGTCAAGCTTCCCTCTGGATTGCCTCCAGTTGGCCGAATCGCTCAGCGCGTAACTTAGTGTCTAATCGATTGCTATCGATCAGGCAGTCCGTAGCGGTCTTCGCCTTGCCAGTGCAAGGCTGACGCCTACAAAGATCATCAGGATGCCGTCCGGTTCGGGAACAAAGACGAGACTCTGAATTTCACCTTCGACTCTTAACGAGTCGCCTCGCAATTCGAACCCTCCCCCACCAAAATCTGCGAGAGCCAATGATAGAGGCAACGAATCATCGCTCAGCAGATCCGTTTGATGAGTGCTCAAATCGATCCCCATCAGGTTTACGGGAATACCTTCCCAAACAAAGGGTTGAGCGAAAACTGTATATTTCTGTCCTCCTATTGCAAAGCTTTGGTAAAGGATTTGGATGTCGAATCCTGAAGCCTCAGCAACAGAATCGCCAACCTCAACAGTGAGCGGGTTTTCGAATTCGTAATAGCCCTCACCTGAGCCTGCGACCGTGTCTGAAGCCGAATCAGGATCATATGTGTAAGATCCGGAAAACGGAGCTCCGACAGTAATCGACGGATCAAGTTGGCCCAAAGAGTCTTCAACGATTGTGAGCTCGCCGGCAAAACTGACACCAATGGGTGGCGCTGTTGCTGGAAGAATCATACTTGTAACGTAGAATATCATAATAATATTCATTAGACGACCTTCCTAGATATGGATTCAACTATCAAGACTACGTACGAATCTAATGTCTGACCCTACGCAATACTAGCAGGCAATCAAGTCGTCGCTACTCACCTGACCCCAAATACGACGCCACCAGAAACTTACTCGGCCCTGATCGCTCAGCTCCCATGTTGTGACAAACCGCTCCATGTGTTCAATCCTTGCTCTACTCTTCATTTACCCATGTAATTCCCGCTTCCTTTAGTGTGCTGTCGATATCGATACCCAAGCGCATACAAGTTTCAATCGTTTCCCTTGTATAGCCATCTAGTATTTTGCCTTTACCAATCCTCAGCAAATACTCTCTTATGGCTCTTGTCACGTCTTCACTTGGCAACAAGTCTGATGCTCTTGAAATAAACCAATTAGGTGATTCGTACTGTTGTGCTTCCGGATGGGCAAGGCACTTGAGTAAATCCGAAGGCGGATTCTGTATCTCTATTTGCCAGATAGAGCGCTCCAGCCATCCAATTTGGGTTCGATTATTTTCGCTTCCTCTCCAGTCTCGCAGCTGTGGCAGAATAGAGGAATCACCAAAATGTGACAGGACACGAATCGCTGTCCAATGACGGTCCGCAGATTCTGGATTTTCAAGAACGAGCGAGCGCACACCGACGACGTCGTCTCGAGAAAGCACTTCTAAGAATTCAAGCGGAGCAAATTCATTTGGAGCCGAACGAATCATTGTAAGAATCTGATCACGCAAGACCTGCTGGGAGACGTCTTGCTTGCGGATCAATTCATAACGGCAATCACAAGACGGATCATTGAGGTCTAGCCCCATTGCGACAACTAGCCGATTGATTTCGCCAGAATCGACTGAATCTTGCAATGAATCACAATGACGTTTTATTGCATACTGCACGAATTTTTTCAGTTCCCACCCTTCAATACGCTTCGCGCGTTCGTCGCTTGTTGTAAGCCGTTTGGAGTCCTTCCAAGCGCTCGCCAAGGAATGCGCAATCAAATCAGTGGAATCTGCATTACTTATTCCACAAGCAAGCCCAAGCGCCCCTATTCTCTCAAGTTTTGTTCTCTGGTACCCCGTTGCAATATCCATTAGTGATTCAATGGCAACCGTGTCTCCGGCGCGCAACTTTTTACCTAACGCTGCAAGTCTTGAACGCACTATCTTCTCGTCCCTCTCGGGTGCGCTTTCTTTCCATGCCTTTAGGCTGTCAACCTTCTGCTCTCCGGATTGGGCAGTGACGAAAGCTGGGATTATTAGTGCGAAAAAAACAGTCACTCGCGCCCAACAGTTTTGTTCTTTGTGCATCGCTACGCCTTTCACCATTCAATCCCTCTAACACAAGAAGGGTCTTCTTGATTCCAAGTGCCGTTTGTCGCTCGGCATTGAGCCTCCTTGACATCCGAAGTCCACAGCTTTAGAAAACTGAACCCTGGGCGGCAGTCATCCTCTGGATCTGGACAATCCGGCAATGTACCAGTTCCACAAGCCCCCCACGTTCCGTCGTTCAACAAGTGACGTTCCCATTGACTTGGATAATGCTCCTCCGGATCAAAGGATCTTAACAAGAAAACTACCGGGTAGAGCCTCCGCTTTAGCAGGAAATGCCCCATTTCGTGCGGCAGAACGCGTGCAAAAACGACATCTTCCGGTGTTTCACAGTCCGCGAATCCAAATGGTTCCGTGCGTCCGCCATCATTGATCACAATGTACGGTCTTCCGGTTGGTGGAAGCTCCTCGATATCGTGAGGCGGACTACCCTCTGGATCAACAGTGAAGCCAGGTGGGAGATTATTGCCATTGGGAATCACGGCGCCGATAAAGTAGATGTTTATGGCATCAAGATCCCAATTGGCTGGTTCACTAACATTGTTCTCATTGACAATATTTTCTTCAATCACTCTCATTTGGAACTGGTTTTGCTGCCAAGGGCGGGTTATCTGAATGTCGTTGATCGGATATATAATTCCGTCAAAGTCGAATTCGACGCCGAAGTGGTGGTCTACTCGATCGAGCGCGTCAACAGCAGCTAGGATTTCTTCTACTGACCATCTGCACCCTTCATTATCACGGCCACCAAACACATCTCCGGGTTTGAGCACCGCATATACGCGAATCGGAATATGGTTGGATGGCCTCTCAACAACCTGCGGAACCGGTTCGGGGCATCCGGTGAGTAGGATGAGCACACCGAGCGTAGACACAGCGTAAATAGTTGATTTGAACCGCATTTCAATATTCCTGATCGGCCGGTCTCACGACAATCGTTCCGCCTATTTGTGTCCGTAGCGGTATCACAGTTAAGAACTCCGAGCGATTTATTGGGAAATCAGAGACTAAGATAATTGGACGTTCCAAAGGAGAATGATAAACGATGAAATCCGGCGTGCCATCGTCACCGGCAACCCTATCAAGAACCAAGTCGTGAATTGTGTCAATCGTTGAACCTTCTGAACGCAAACTGGATATTGACACTGCTATCGAATCTGGTGCTATTTGCAATGTAGAAGCGTTCTCTTCAACAAGGAGTACAGCCGTATAGTGATAAGTCTCAGACTCTAATAGGATGTTCTCCTCCGGATGATCAGGGTCGGAGAATACGCTCAGGTCCACTTGGCGAAGTGTTGTTGACTTCGCGCCGATACTCGCAATGTACTCGCCAGCAACATTAGGCACATATTGGATCGTATAAAGAGATCCGGGTATTTCCGAGCCAGACGGCAGAGTCGTTTCCCTGAGTAATTCTATTCCGTTCGACAATCTAACTCGTAACTGTCCGTCGAATTCTCCTGGTGCGGAACTAGGTTGAAGTAACGTGCTGTGATGTATTCGATTGCCTCCTGCGACGATCTGTCCAGCGCTTGGACCACCAACTAAGAATGCCGAAGGGCTCCAGAGTATTTGAAATGGCGATGAATCGTCGCCGACAAGGGGAGAATATACACCTATCCAGTCAGCGCGAGTACCGCAATCGAATGCAAGAGGTGGTATCGCAGGAGACATTTCAATGGAAATCTCAGTCCCCAGAGAGATCGGATCCGTACTGATGTTTAGATCGACAGACGTGAGGTTCTTAGTCAAAACGGATTGAAAACTCGTTCCACCCGTTGGATCGATCTGCAATTCAATTGGCAAATCTCCGAGCACTGTGCTTGGCGTTAGTCCCTCGGCATACAAATCTAAGTCGCATGAGCCTGATCCAGCCGGAGCAGGAAATGGGATGTTGGGGTCTATTGTTGTGCCGCCTTCCGGGGCGTCCAGAACTGTTATTCCCGTGGAGTCATAGATCAGTCGACAGTTGGAATTACAGGGCGCACTGAATCCTAGTGGGGCAACAGGACCTTCAACGACTAAGACAAGATCTGGATCAAAGTTGGATGGATTCACACATTGTGACGTGTCAAAACCACAAATTGGATCGCACGTCAGCGTGCCGCCGGGAGCGAACCCTAGCGACTCGCATGTGGCTCCGTTGAGATTGCTTCCGTCGCAGCACTCATCGGAGTCAATAGACCCGTTTCCGCAATCTGGAAGTGGGCTGGCGCAGTCTGAGGTATCGAAGAAGCATGAATCGGAACACGCCAATTCGCCATACTGGAAACCGAAGTCGCTGCAGTCCTTGCCTCGCAAATCATTGGTGTCGCATTTCTCAAATCCGTCGGCGGATTCATCGCCACACACCACCGGAGGAAACGACGCTCCTCCTGGATTTCCGTAGGATTCCCATTCCTGATAGCCCTGAATTGTCACCGAATGTGGGTTATTCGAACTTGTCGTGTGAGCACCAGCGTCCACCTCGATTCGCGCAACTGAGTAACCGGAGGCGCCTATTGCGGTGAAATTCCCTGGGCCGATAGCCGTTCCGTTCCGCTCAATGGTGGACGTGTCTCCATTTTCGGCGATGATTGTAATAAGGTGTTTTTGAAACGTAGAATCATGGTTCGCCCCACTTAGCACCAAATCATCAAGTGCGACAACCGTAAATTCATTTCGATATTGATTCGACGGCAAAAGATTAATCATTGCTGGATCGCCGATGGGAGCGTCTTGCCCAGTTAGATTACTGTAGGAGCCGCCAGTCATGAATTGAGTAACCTGAATCGGGGAGTCCGCAGTCCACACATCGTCACTTGCAGAAATGATCTCAAAGAATTCACCCCTATCTATGGTCTGGGGCGCGAATTGCCCTACAGCGCTTTGGAGCGTTGTGCCATCCTCTGCAGCAAGTACCCTATAAAGCACGCCAGCTGGTACTCGGTCCGGAAGATTTGCAATTGGAACCGTCGTGCCCCAAAAGTTGGTTGGCTGCGAAACTTCGAAAATGAAATCGCAAGCAATCACATTTGAAGGCACATTGGTGCATAGGTTTCCGTTTGTAACGCCAACGGGCTTGTCGGAATTGACGATTGTCCCCGTCAAGTCATTGACTGGTCCACCTGAGAGAGATTCTGCAAAATAGACTTGTCCTTGATTCAGATGCTTTTGGAATGTGGTACCACCGGGATGACCAACCAAATCGTGTGTTGGAGTGATCGATATCGTTGTGTCATCCTGTGCCGCGACAACAGCAAATCGCCCCCGATCGTCCGGAACAATATCACTATTGTAAGTTGAGATGATGTAATCAGTTCCCATCGTGTCAATTGGCAAGGCCAATGCAGTGTCAGTAATTGCAAACTGTCGGCATGTCATGATACACGTAAACTCAGTGTCACCGAATACACGGACAGCACCTGCGTTTACAGAGTCGGCGACTGCGCTAGTAGACACTTCGTCGGGCAAGAGGACGGCCGAAACTATTCCCGGAACCAAAGTTTCAGTGTGAAGAAAAATTGGACAGTAGGCTGGATACTGAATAGTAATGTTTGTTGCGATATCGCTGACAAGCAGCAATTCTTGCATGGGAATAGTACTTAATTCTTCGGTAATGCCACCGGGCGGCGTTGGTTCTCTGATAAATGCAAGTAAGAAGTCTGCGCCTATGTGATCCAGTTCTGCTCCCGGAATCGAAGCCGGTGGGTCAAAATTGCCCGTGGGGACACAGTTACCGTCACAACAGCTTTCTGAACTGTTGCAACAAGCGGCATCCCCGCAGCAAGAATGCCCTGGGGGACATGTGCGCCGCTGTTGCGGCCCCGGTGGACAACAAACCTCTCCGACTGGACCGCAATTACCAAAACAGCACGGCCCATCGCAGCATGTGAAATCTCCATACTGAAAGGAGCCGCACCCCGTTGTTCCGGTTGGACAACACATCTCTTGGTCTGAAGCAAAAGTGTCTGAGTAACAAGTCCCCTCACAACAAGTCGCTGATATCTCGCAGCATGTTTCTCCAGTATCGCATCCAACACAGCACGGGTGATCGATGGATCCGCAGGGCCACTCACAGAACAGGTCGTCTCTCGGTGGCACATGACAGACATCGGGATGGCACCAAATTCGGCACAATGGCGTGCAATCGCCCTGGGGACCACAGATTGGTGGAAGCGACCCTGCAGAAGTTGGGGTCGTAGGTGCTACTGCAGCAACACCAACTAACAGGATGTAGAGAAGCAAACGGGGTTGAAAGTTCATGATTTTTCGTGGCGCGCTCAGGGGAGTTGTCAATTTCACAACGCGTTTGCCAGCAATTAGGCGATTCGGCACCATTACCGTTCCCCTCTTGCCCAACGGATCAGTTCCGCATACTGGGAATCAGGCCACTTGGTGAGAACGAAATCTGCCGCCTCCGCTACTTCATCTTCGGGAGCACCCGCACGCATCAGAGCCTCGAAGATTCGCGTATAGGTCCGTTGAAGATTGGTGAGACCAGGCCAGATCTCTTCTTCTCCAAATTCTTGCGCGATCCAACGATAGTGTACTAGGGCATCCTGATGCCCATCGAGTTGTTGCAAACATTCTCCAGCGACTAGATGTGCCATCGCAAGCTCCTTGCGAAACTGAGGCCGAACACCATCTGCCTCTGGCCGACTGTAAGACTCAATGAAAGTGCGGGCAGCATCGAGTGCTCTAGTCGTATCACGTTGCCAATGATAACTTTCAAGGATGATAATCTGGGCACGAACTACATCATCTGGCTTGGCGTCTTGAAGCGACAATACGGTATGACACAATCTGCGCGTTTCGCCCCAAGGTAGCTGTGGTGTCGATGGCGTTGCGCCACCTTGAATTTCTCTGGGCCCTAGCGCATCTGACGTATCGGCGGCCGCAAAATAGTCATCAACATTGAACTCCATGTGAATGCCGGCGGCTTGAATCGCTGCATTAGAACGCACAATCGGATTAGAGGAAGTATCGGCAAGTTCGCGGTAGAGTTTGAAAGCATCACGCTTGTTCCGTTGCGAATGATAGAGTGCGGCTAACCGCATTTTTGTATTTAATGCTATCCTTGACTGTTCCGTTTCATCATCAAGTGATAAGAGAAGTTCACTAAACACGTCCGTAGCTTCGGTTCGCCTTCCCTCTCGTATGAGAAGATGGCCAAGTGTTTCTTTGCTTCGAATTGCGGTGGCCGATTCAGGATACGTATCTATAAGAGTTTGCAGTGACATAATCTGCTGAACGGTGTCAAGCGGACTTGATTCTTGGGTGATCTCATCGAATTCTTGGGCAATCAAGCGTTCGGTCTGGTATGTCAGATTAGCGACATCAGAAGGGTTGCCGTCCAATTGTGCTTCGATAATCCCCGCTCGAGACACATAAACCGAAGATGGAAACCGTCGTCTCAATAGCTGAATGGATTCCCGGGCGTTAGCTTCGCAGTTTGCTTCAAGACAGCTTCTCGCATGGTAAAACAGTCCCACTTCAGCCCAATACCCGAACGGTTGCATCGCTATGGCCGCTTCAAGTGAAACTTGTGCGTCATTTGGGCGACCCGCCTTAAGCTGGCAAAAACCAAGTTTAGCTTGAGCACGCTGCGAATCTGGGCATTGACGAATTATGTTCAAGTAGACCTGTTCTGCCGCGCCCCATCGTCCCGCATCCTCCATGGCTGCAGCGACACTCCATTGGCTGTCGCAGGACGTTTGGGCGAAAGTTTTGGCCGGCGCAAGGAACAGAAAGAATGTGACTACAACAACCGCAATTTGCGAATTGTGTCGCACTTGAAGACTCCTAGGGGAGGAAACGCAGATGCGTAGCAAAACATGCCAGAATGAGAGTTTCTTCGGCCGTTCCCAAAAATCAGTATTCCCAGATCCGCACCCGCGCCGATCCATGCGAGCGCCGAAACGATACTACGCCTGAGACTCATTCAGTTGGGACACCAAGCAAGATTCAATTCATGCATGGGCATCATCCCGTTCAATTAAATCACGTTTGTGTCATCACGCTCACCGAATTGCGATTGCCCAGAAATACTGAGCGGCGATGAGCAGCGTGTGGGCCCGACCTCCACACCCTAATATCGAAATCGAACGCATACCATGCTACTACCCATTTATAGCCGATTCAATCAAAAAAGTTGCGGATTCGGATTCTACGGTGTGAGCAATTTCCGAAACCTAAGTGACTGCTGTTCAATGCATTGTGCCATACGTCGAATCCCACAACCTAATTCGTTTAGATTTAGATTAGAGCGAAGTCGCACGTTAAATTTCCCCCAAATCTAAGATCCAGTTGGATATTGGTCTTATTCCAGCAAAATTCCATTTACGTATTTCTTTTTAGGAAGCATAGGGGCGTTTCGGTTCAATCCTTTTCAATTCCCATTCTGACAGGAAGGTAAGACTTGCAAGGAGGGAAAATGATAAAAAACAACAACCATTCTGATGAAGAAAACCAATCAACGACATGCGAAGCGTGCGACCGTGAACTCCGACTCGGAGATGATTGCCTGGCGTTTCAACGTGGAGTGATGGGTCCACGCGGCTTTGTCAAACTGAAAGAGCCGAAGTTCGTGTGCGACTTCATCTGTGCTGAGGATCATTTCAGCAGCGATGTAAAGGTCGTTGAAAAACGACTGCGACGAGTTCCGTGAGCGCGTCAAGACTACCAAGGGAAACGGACGAGGCCTTCGGGGTAAAAACCCCAGAAGAATTGGCGATGAGTGCAATTGCTCAACTCGAAGATGTTCTGGCCCGACTTGCCAAGAGAGACACGCCTATCGAATCGACTACCAATCAATCAGCGAAAGTCAGTTGATTTTTTCAACCAAAGCCGTGGTCAGGCTTTCAATCTTCAACAAGTGATCCTGCAACGCATCAAGCCGATCCTGCAGAACGTGCTTCTCGCTTTCAGTCTTGGCAAGTCGTTTCTCAATGGCTGTCCGATCCTCCTCGAGCAGCACATCCTGTTCGGTGATAGTGTCACGCATCCCCAAAAGTTCAGTGTAATAATGGATTCGTTCGGTTTGCTTCCAACCAAAACGGTATTTCAGGGCGGACTCGGACTTGTATCGCATGAGCCAGTAGCAAGCTGAGATGTGCCTGAAGTCGTAGAGCGTGAGGCGATCGTATCGCTCCCCGGCCAAGCTCACTGCCGATCCAAAGACGCGCTTGGCCAATCGCTTCAAATACCGGTTCGTAACAGTCGGGCTGATCTGAAAGACTGCTTCGGTCGGGCCCAACTTGAGGGATTGCACATACCTTCGGACGGCTGCCGGGCTGAGCAAGAGGTTGATCCGACGCCCGAACGTTTTGCTCACGTCGTCCCGGATATGGACCTTTGTGAAATCCTCGCTGAAATCCTGCACACGAATATTCATCAATTCCGTGGGGCTACGCACCCCGCTGTCCAACAAGAATATCATCAACACTCGATAACTGTTTTTCGCTTCTTCGCAGAGTTGCTTGACCTGCTCCTCGGTGAGGTAGACCCACTTCGGCTTCTTGGGTCGCGACACCAAGTACATCGTGATGTCACCGACGGCCTTGCCTGCTTTGCGTTGAGCTTCCTGGTGCCAGTGCCAGAAACCTTTGAAGTCCTTGACGAAATCGCTTACTGCCAGATACGGCTCACCGTTCTTCTTCCGAATCACGCCGGACTGCACTTCGTTAAATAGCGTGTGCAGTTGTTCTTCGGTAACATCGCCCAGAAAATCGACACCGAAACGCGCTGAGAATTTCCGTGCCAAGACAGTCATTCGAATGCGAAGGGTGTTGAGTCGAATGAAGCTCCGTGGTCCCCGCTTGCTTGTTCGAGCAACGTTGAGGCCAAGTTCCATATCGAAAATGAATCGCCTGATCAAATCTGCGTTGGCCTTAGACACATCGGGAATGGCTGCTTTCTGATCCATCTTCCAGCGTCGGTATTTCTCTTCATGCTTGTACGGGTCGATTTTGTTCATGGTCGTTCAATGTGTTGCATGTACTTAAGCAATCAACCGAATCGCACCACGCCCAAATGCCACGGTGGGGTACTGCGGGTGGTAGAGAGCAGCTCATCATGAAAGTCTTGAGCGATGTACGGCAGCTTGCGTTTGAAACATGCAAGCCCTTTAAAAGCGTTGCTTCTATATAAATGTTTCGGTCAGCATGTCGAACAGTGCTGGTTTATCCCGATCACGGCGAAACGTTTATATGTTCTGAAAGTATGCTATTTTTATCACTGAACGGTCGCACCATTTACAACATTCCATCCGGAATCTTGTCCAATCGCGCATTGCCACGCCTGTCACGCACAAACAGAACCGCCGAAAGAGTCATTGAACACCCCTAACAATGACGACACGATCTCTTTCTATTTAAGACTTTCCCTACACGGCCTCGATGCTTGACTGCCTGGCAATTCAGTTCAAATCACTTTAAGTGCGATTTCGTTTGGTGAGTGTCAAATGACAAGCGGCGTGTTCCGCAAAGAGATCGCGCAAGGAGGTCAATTAGCCGGCTAATGAAAACTGAATGTCTGAAAAACGTAGCGAAGCATATGAATGGATACAGAGAAGTGAAAAACGAAGGAGGGTTGTCTGCACAATGACGCAGCCACTGACGGCGATGCAATTGGTCAAGCGTTGTGGATATAGCGCTGACGCGTGCATGGTGATTCTCCGTGGTCTAGCCGAGCACAAAGTCGTCGAGTGCTTGAATGTAAGCGCCTTGCAAAACCGACTCTACTGGCTCACAGATTTCGGAAAATCATTGCAAGCCAGATTGAATCGTGAATCAGGCAAAGAAATACCAACGCACGATGTGCCCGGAATAAATTGGTCGCAATACGCGTTCGTGTGTTTTGAACACAGAGCGGCAATCATCAAGGCACTTGAGGAACCGATGCAGCCCGCCACGATCAAGAAACGAGCACGCTCACGCGATCCCGAATTACGAATGAGCAGCAACAACACGCGTGACGCAGTCAAGCTATTGCTTCACCATGGAATTGTTCGGCAGGTGCGTGTTCGCAAGCGAGCGCATCCTCGATACGCAATTGACGACAGTTGCCGGGATTTTCCTCGGTTGCTGCGACAGGCTGCTTGGAGGGGGTCTCGATGAGAATTGTCCCACTCAGCCTAAAGGCCGCGAATGCATTCGTGGACAAGCATCATCGCCACAATAAACACGTGGTTACCCACAAAGTGTCAATCGGCATGGAGAATGAAGGCAAGCTCATCGGTGTTGCGATTGGAAGTCAACCGGTCGCTCGTTTGTTGGATAACGGCAAGACGTTTGAAATCCGAAGAGTGTGTGTTCTTGACGGTTATGCCAACGCATGTTCGAAGTTGATGGCCCGCATGAAACGCATCGCCCAGCTCATGGGATACGAGAAAGTCATCACGTACACGTTGAAGAGCGAATCGGGCAGCTCGCTCAAGGCGGTTAACGCTCGATGCGTTGCGGAAGTAAAACCATCGCAAGGATGGACTCGGCGGAATCCACATTGCGAACACCAAGAGGTCTACGACGAATGGAAATACCGATGGGAATTGCAGGATCAAGGAGGCAAACACGATCCGTCGCTGAATTGACGATGCCTCAAAGAATCCGAATAATCTACGGTGTGAAAGAGCCATCGTTCACCGAGAAGTTGGAGCACCGTGCCCGCAAGATTGTCAAACGTGCGGAACGCAAGAGAAATGACGATCCTGTTTCAAGCACGCTCGAACAACAACTCGCCTTAGCACTTGATCATCTTGATTCCATGCGGGCCATGCACAAAGAACTTCGTCGCAACCTTGTTCGACAGGAATGCTACGCTGACAACGAACTGCATGACATGGAAATGCGAACACCGCAGTATTCGCCATATCGCTTTCCTGAGCGCGAGAAGTTACAGAGACGGCTCATCAAAATCGAGGATGAGCGGCGACGATTGGCTGTGGATGAGAATGATGCGGTGCGGGAATCACACAAGGAAATACTTCAGCTGATGGGCAGGGGGCGACAGCTCGGGGTTTGAGAATAGTGAACCAAGAGAAAACACTGGAGGAGAACGGCCTCGTTGGCTTGGCATGAAAATGGATACTCATTATCTCGCTGGCGGCCAAACAACAACCTCAAAAGAGGCCGAGTATGCCGTGTAATTTGGTGATGTGACTCAGTTAGCCGCCATTCTGAGCGCATACTCAACGAAGCTTGGGCGATTAACTGATCGCGATTATCGACCATCAACGTGCGGTTACAAAAGCTCACGCTGGCCAAACTTCCGAGTGATGCGAAACATGCCTGGATATCGAGGCAACAATTGCGCGGGCAATTGAACTCTGCAATTGTGGAATGAGGAGCGACTGCGCGCCGACGATCAACTGAACTGCAAGATAATCTCCAAGTCCACCCCCATTTGTCTTTGCCGCTCTGATTGCGTCACGGCGACAATCAACGAACATCTTTATTGCCACTCGATTGCTTGCCGAACCCGCGACAGCTGGCCACTTCTTCAATACATCGTCATATTCGATACCCTCGATTATGATATCGTTCAAAGCCTCGCTGAGCGATTGCTCAGCAAGTAGCATATGCATATGGCCGCACAGAATGGCGGTAGCTATTCTGACAAAATCGAAGCACGGATGTCCACCACTTGCCTGGCCATAATCAATGAGTGAAGGGACAGTACCGCCCACGACGAGTACATTCCTGCAATGCATGTCTCCGTGTGTCAAGACTCTGTTTCGAAGTTTTTCGCATTGGTGATTCGCGCGACGACATAGATCCTCAATATCAAGCGCCGCATCCCCAAGAAGGAACTGAAAGCGCCCTCCCGTCTGACCAAGATTCTCGATCGGTGAAATGTCGAGCCAATTACGCGATGCTGGAGGATTGGCTGGTAGCTCTCGCTGTTGCAATTGCTTTATTTTTGCTCCGATTCGATCCATCATGGCGAGAAGATCATTCTCGAAGCCGCGAACACATCGATTTCCACGTCTCTCATGCGAAGCAAGTTCATCGAGCTTTGCCTCAAGTGTTTCAGCAGGTTGATCGAGCCTATCGGGGTCTTCCACTAATGAGATTGCGATTGCAGCTCGGTCGCCATCAATGTACAATATTGGGTGAGCTTCCCCTGTACCTGGCTGAATGAACAAGGCGTAACGGCGCATCTCCTCGGTCAATTCAGCTTTGTCGCCAACCTTCAGTACGAACGGCACGTACCGTGGACCAGCTTTGATAATAAACAGCTGAGCCCCTGTTCGACCACCGAGGATCTCCGTACAACCTACAGCATGAACATCGACATTATCTTCCAGAACTCGAGACAGAATATGTTTTCTAATTACAGCAGACAAAAACCCAGCAGATTCTTCACTGACTCCGGCATGTATGAACTGCAACCTCCTGCCAGGCAAACCTAGGCACGCAGCGGCCTTCCGGAATCTAAGTACGTCTTGTTCTGTTAATCGATCAGAAGTGGCTTCATACAATTCATCGGCTGTCGGTGTATTGAATCGCTTATCGCGAGCGATCGCCGTCAGCTCGTGTGACACATCATCATGCAATCCCATTCTGTTGATGAATAGTGATGCAAACGAACTAAACTCGAACACCCTTTCGATCGCATGCCTATGCGTATTCGGTGCCGATGTTTCCCAAATCTCCTTGGAAATCACCATTCCGCAAACACCTGGATAGCTATCATGGAGTAACTGATCCAGATTAGAAAGCACTACGGGCTCGAAGCCAGACTTCCGAAGAATGTGACTATTGCTCTCCATGTCAGCATTGCGGTTCCCGATCAGCAACACCGCAGGGACATCCAACATCCCGCCCGTTGTACCCTCCACTACCGCACTCGGTGCGCTTGCCAGCACCGGCGGAGGAGGTCCGCCGACCGAGTATACAACCTGCTTGTGCGACGCCGGCACCGTTGATGCAATGGCATTTCGGACACATGCTCCGAAGCAAGAAGCTCGCAGGACAAGTGCATTGAGGTTGGCACCATCCAGCAAAACGGCCCCAAGGATCCCTCGCACTAGTTGATCCATCTGCCGACTCGAAAGGGAAGATTGATCAATGACCTCTAATGCAGCGATGGTCATCTCCATCTGTGATGTGTCAGTTTGTTCTACTTGTCCAAGGATGCGCTTGAAGGCGTCAATCGCTAGCCAAGAATCCTCGTTCAGAAGAGCGGCTAAATCGGTTGATTCTAGCTTGTACGGCACGCGCTAATGTCCTTTCGAGTTCGTGGATACTCACGAGTTCCTTATGCCGTACTTCTGTTGGCGCAAGCGGAATGCCTCTTCTCCGCCCTCCAGCAGCTGGAGAATGTGTGCGCGCATTTCGTCGACTGTGCCTGACTCGGGCGCTCGAGCCTTTCTGGGCGACTCCATTTGCATAACTATGACCTTTTCGGCTTCCCCTAATACCGGGATATTCGCATTATGGGTGACAAATACCAGTTGTCGCTTCAACTTGAGAGCGCGAATAGTCTGCACCAACGAATCATAAATGAACCGATTATCCAGATCGTCCTCCGGCTGATCAAATAGCAATGGGTAATCGGCATCACGTAGAATCAGAGGCAGAAGGGCGGTCGCTTTTTGTCCTTTTGACAATTCGTCAACGCGGTGCGGTGCTCCTTCAATGTAAAGCTGCACATCTAGTTCATCTTCCAGAAGAAGTCCTTCCAAGCCATAAAGTCCTTCGGAGTCTGCGAGATAGGAGACACAGCGAGTCATTTGACTTGCGTCTCGATTCAGCTGTGCGGCGAGCCGTCCCGCGTCACCAGTCTCAACTATGTCTATCAGTTCTGATGGCGCGATTCGACCCGCAATGTCTGCCGCGATTTCAGATTGATCCCGCAGTCGCGACCCACTGAGCAAATCCTCAAGCCGATGTTGGTAATCTCCTGTTCGAGTCCCTTGGGAGATCGTCAACACAACCTGTGTGCCGAACGCTGAATTGATTCGGTCGACCTCCGCAAGTCGCAATTGAAATACCTCGTCTCCGATCGCAGCCATCGTCGATCGAAGAGTGCCTCGCTTGACAAGGAGGTCCTGCTGTTTCTTTTCAAGAGCATTTTTCTCGGACAAGAGTTTTTCGAGCATCAAAATTTGACGTGCAAGTGCGTCCTTTTCTTTTAGATACGCATTAACATGTTCCTCCTCTTTCCTTAACTGGTAATATGTACCGTTCAATGCCTCAAGGCGCCGTCGCAGGGCGTCCAACTCACTGTCAAGGGTGGCACCCGTTTCCTGCTGAAAACCGCGTGCGGCCTGAACCAACTGTGTTACTGATGCGAGTACCGCGTAGATCGCATCAGATTCTGGCTCCATGCCCAACTTCTTGAAGAACTCGCCCGCTTCGGTCAGCGCCGCTGCTTCGGTCACCCAAGAATCAACGGCTTTACGAACCTGGACAAAACGCGAAGCCTGTGAGGATGCGTAATTGAAGATTTGCTGTCGCCATTCGTACTGCTCCCGCTCTTTTTGTAGGGCTGCAGGAAGCTGAGGCTTGGAAGTCTCTAGTTCCGAGAGCTGCTGCCGATGGGCAATTAGCTGGTTGAGAGGGGCCTGGCGTGACGCGATTGCATGACGGAGTTGGAGGAATTCTGGCCCAATTGATTGAAGATCACGACGAATAATCGAAAGTTGGTCGTTCAATTGGCGAAGACGCGCACGGTGCGCTCGATCGATGAGCTGAAGGCGCAACCTACTATCATCTGCTACGCGTTGCATTTCGCCCTGTGAGTAGATTTCTATCCTGTCAAACAAACCGGATTCGTCTATCTCTTGAACACCATCTCTGTAGATCCGTGGTGAGGAATCAAGTTCGCGTTCGAGCGAGGCAGTCGATTCACCATCTGGTCTCAGAGTCTCTACTTCACACGATACTGTGCCGGGGCCTAGGGTCGCTCGAAGTAAGCCAGATTGGGCAGATGAATCGTGTGGTTCGGACGGCGATCTTGTGAGAACGGCAACACGTTCGGGGTCGCAATCGAACGCGAACCGAATCGACTCAATTAACGTTGACTTGCAGGTTCCCCGAGCGCCGATGATGCAGGTTAACTGTGGCGAGAATTCAACATCGCAGTTTTCAAGGAATCCAGAAGACGCACTAATGGTCTTGAGTCGTTGGCTCATGTACGTGGTCTCGATGAAACAGTCACGCTGCGTGCGAAACAAGGCCTGAGGCACAGTGCCGAAGCCTACCTCTGCAAAAAGTACGACACCTACCTCTGCAAAAAGTACGACAATTGTCGTACAACACAAGCAGTAGCAGTTGGATGAGGTTTGGAAATGGCCGAGAAGCCGAGGAATCGCAGACAAAGCGAGAAGAAGATGTCCCTTGATCGGTCTAACCTAGACTCACGTAACTGCCTGAATGAAATATAGTTACGAACCAGGCAAGGTCTGGTGATTCGGGACCTGTTTTGGCTGGCGACCGAATTATCCGACGCTGAACTCGTTTAGTTGAAACTGCTCTACTGCCTGAAAACGGTAAACCTGCACCATGCGGCTGACTTGGTGATAACAAGGGCTGCGTTCGCAACTGTGTCCAAGTCCCCGATCCCTCTTCATTCGCATCAGGTGACGTCGGCGTGTTGGTATGATACATGAACTTTGTCGGGCATCGTAGAGGCCTCTGCGGCAATTCGGCACCTTCAATCCAACGCCTTCCGTAACACGATCTTCACCTTCGGCAACCCCAATAACTCCGCACTGCCAAGCTGATACTCTACCCTCACCAATGCGTTCTCGTCCGTGCAAGCAACAAGAACTTCATCAAAGCCGGAGAGTAGACCGTTTTTGACATTCGCCACGACATCGGATTTGCCCGTTTCAATCTCGATGCCGATGCGTTTCCCGTCTTTCACCGCCAGAACATCAACATTGCCGCCCTGACGCAGGGCTTCCATCGTCACCATATATCCTTGGTCGCACATCGCCGCTGCGTAATACCGCTGCCAATACTCGTGGATCGGCGATGCCACCCGTGATTGATCTCTTGGAAACGAAAGCAGACGTGCTGAATCTTCCACCAATTCCAAAACCAGCTTCCGGGTCTGCCCGAGCTTCTGCTCAGTTTCAAGGAGCCAGCCTCGCTGCACCAGCCGATCCTTGATTCGTTGTCCACGCTCGCTGCTCCAACCCAGACGTTCATAGCGTGCCCTCACGCCATCCCTGTCATGCGTTGCGACATCGTGCAAGAACACATATTCATCTTCGCTGAGATATCGCTCACCGGTTGCCAATATCGAGCCAAATCCGGCTTTACGAACTTGCTTTCGCATGGCACGCTGCGAGTGCTTGCCTGAAACGAACGCCTTGAGCATCTCATCATTCACTGCTCCTTTCGCCACTTCAACCAGCGGAAACTGCGCGAGCATCGGCTGCCGCCATCGATCTTGCAACTTCACTATGCCGTGGCCGACCGGCAGCATGCTGAAGAACCGCTTCTCGTTTTCAGGAACCTGTGACAAACCAGCCGCACGATTGATGTCACTCGGGTCTTTCAAGTTCAGGCAAACGCTTGTGTACGTGTTCCCCAACGCCGCACTCGAAATCAAATACGGGTGCTGATCGACGACAACCATGCCGATCCCGAGTTCGCGGCACTGTCGCAGCAGGCGATTCATCATCGTTTCTTTTGATCGTTGCTCGTTTCGATACAGAACGTGATGTGCCTCTTCCACAACGATAACCATGCTCAACTTCTCGCGCTCCGGGGCGGCAAGTTTCACCGTGTACAACCAGTGGCACATAATCGGCACAAGAAACCGCTTTGCGCTGTCCGCCAATCCGTCAAGTTCAACAATGGTCTGTCCGTTCAAGAGTGATTGGGCATGTTCCTCTTGCGAGATTCGCGTCGAAGCCAACCTGCCGAATGCCACGCTGTTAAGGGCACGCATGGCCGAGACTTTCCAGCCGCCCACTCGACCGGTGCTTGACATGCGCTCAACTTCGCCGATGACTTCCTGAATCGTCGGGGCGTCAATCCCTCGTTCGTAACACGCAACCAACGCTTTTTGCAGAACGCTCCGCGACCCCTCGCCCAAAGTGAAGGCCTCGCTCATCACATCCACGATGTGGTTCACATACACGTCCGCCTCAAGGCCAGGAGGCACGATAAACGGATTGAATGCCATTGGCGACAGCGAACGCCCGGGCGTGTAAATCTGCGTCTTGTTGCGAAGTTGCGGCAACAAGTGTCGAGCCGTGCGCTTCCAATCAAGAAATAACCACGGAATCTTCCGAGCACTCAGTTGCTCAAGCAAGTGAAATACGACATTGGTCTTGCCCGCGCCCGAACGACCAAACACCGCAAGATTTTGCAGAAGTTCACCGTCCGACAAACCAATCGGCCACTTCGATTCCCCGTACTGGATGGTTCCTAAATTAAACGTTCCTTTGGATTTGTTGCGGGGCGGCAGCGACAGCAGGACCGCATTGCGAATGTCGCCAAATGCAAGTTCCCCTTGACGAAGAATTTCATGATCAAGCAGTCGCTTGAATTCGGGATCAGCGTTATTGCGAACTGAACGCCAATGCCTCACCCGCTTGGGCATGAGCGGTTCGAGTTTGTCGAGCAGGTATTCGATATCCATGCCGAGCAATTGGCTTGGGCGTTAATAAGAAAGCCACCGAAATGACTGAGGCCATTGCAGGTCAACGAAAGGGCTCGATTCCGCGATTCCCGGTAGCTAGAAGCGGATTCGGGAGCCGCAGCCGACGGGAAAAACTGGGCCGAATCCCTCAATTCGCAGGGCGGGCATAGGGAAACTCAAGCACATTGGTACGTTATGATGCTTGAAACGGGGCATATAAAATGCTGCAATTCGGTATCGCTGGGCGATCACCCGATTATCGGTCATCGACTTTAAGGGTGCCGCGCTGTATAAACAACTGCACGCAATCAAGGACCGCATTGGAGTAACTAAGCGACTCTCATACAGGAGAACCTCCCATGGCCTCTGCATTCATCCTTCGTTTTCAGGAGCCCACCGAGCACGAACACGTCCATGATGTCCGGTGCGGTACGCAGACTGGCACCAAGGTCGCGGCAGAGCAGGCCGACGCCGACCACGGTCGCACCAGTTACAACGCGATTCGTCACCCTAATTCTTCCGGCGCCGAAGGATTCACGTCAGAGTCCAGATCGCCGGCCAATGTGCTTGCCAGTATTCGGGTCCTGATGGCAAAAACCACCAAGACCGCCGTCGCGGCAGAGCCCGATGACCGGGACCCGAGACGAGAACGGATGCAGGTTATTCCGCGATGCTCCTCATTCTGACCAATAGCCAGGACGCGACCGCTGATTACCTTCAACCGATTCTGATCGCCAACAATGTTGACGTCCTAAGACTGAATACTGACTTTGTCCTCCAAGAAATCGTGATCTCTTATACATGCGGGGATTCATCGATCAGGCATCGCGGGTGTGTATATCGCCCAAGTCAGTTCACGAACATCTGGTATCGCCGTCCTGACCGGCTGGAGTCCCCAAGATTCGGGGATCGGCCGGAAACGCAATACGCGCTTAACGAATGGGCCGAAGCCCTCGAGGGCTTCTTGGCGCACATCCCAACCTCACAATGGATGAATCATCCAACCGCCAATGCTGTTGCCTCGTACAAGATCGAACAGTTGACCACCGCTCGTTCAATCGGTCTTCGAATCCCCGATTCCATCGTCACGCAAGACATTGCAAAGCTACGTGGGTTCTTCAATGACCATGATGGCCGCATCGTCGTCAAGCCGATGAGCAGCGGTTACGTTGAACGCCCGAAGGGACAGCGGGATACGATCATATTTACGAATCGCGTGGAACCAGCACATCTTGATGACCCAAGCGACATTGCAGAATGCCCGGCGTTTTTTCAGCAGTACATCGACAAACGGTCCGATGTCCGCATCACCTTCGTCGATGGGGAATGGCATGCCGTTGAGTTGCTTGCTTCGGACTCCGATGGCGCTCAACGATGCGATATCCGTCGCAACAATATGCTCGATGTTCGTTATCGCGACACTGAAGTTCCGGATGATGTTGTCGAGCAACTCCGCGTACTGCTTCAACATTACGGTTTGCGTTTTGGCGCGGTCGACATGGTAGTTGATTCTAATTGGGACTGGTATTTTCTGGAAATCAATGCCAACGGACAATGGGCCTGGTTGGACCAAGTAGGTGCAACAAACATCGCGCAATCTTTCGTTGCTGCATTTACCTAGCATTGAGAACTTAGGGCTCAACCAATGAAGAAGCTGATCAAAAGTTTCGTCGTCTTCTTGTATCGGTGGGCGGCCAAACTTATTCAACTACCGCTGGACAAATTTTACTGGGCTCGCAAAGGCGTCTTCGCGTTCATCGCTTTCCTATCCATTCGTATTTATGGCCATGAGTTGCCTCTGTCCGCTGTGTGGCACGGTACCTACGAGAAGCGTAAACATGAAAACTTCAATCTCGACGATGCCGGCGATCTGGAACTGATTCTTCGCACTGCCGAAACGAATCTGAACACAGCCAAGACTCGGCGATCGCTCATCGGCGACAAGTGCAAAACGCTGCTGACGATCAGTTCGTTGCTTCTGGCCCTCATTGGTCTGTTGCTTGCCAAGCTCCTGAATCTGGAGGGTCCCACCGCGCGATTGGTGTTCTTTGTGGCCATTGCGTCCTTGCTCAACACCGTCGTCCTTCTGCTGGTCTTCTTTGACGTGGCCAAAGACGCAGACATCACAATCAAACAAGAAGAAATCCTGCTCTCCTCCACAGACATGCAGAAGAACCTGATCAATTGCTTTCGCCACTGCGAGTGCGATCTGGACAATCGTACGGACTATCTTGTGAGCATCTATAGCACGGCCCGATTCTTTTTTCTTTCAGCATTCACGTTGGTGGTTGCTTTGTTTTCAGCGAGCTTCTTTGTCCAGCCACCATCAACTGACGCAGACGCGATCATCCAACGCCTGCGTGCCGATCCCAACCTCATCGCGATTCTAAAGGGACCAGCCGGCCCCAAAGGCGACCAAGGCATCTCAGGACCACAAGGGCCGGCAGGTGTGCCGGGCCCAAGAGGGGTCGCTGGTCCGAAGGGCGACAAAGCGCAGCTGTCAGCTCACGAGCTCAACCCGTTGGTCGTTGCGATACTCAACGACATTCGTTCGCAACAGGGCGTTTCAACGAATGGCCTGTTACCGCCGTAAGCCGACCTGCACGACAATACGTTGCGGATGATTTGACTTGAATCTGTTCAGCGAGCCTCACGAGTGGCTCTAGGGAGCACCGGTGTTTGAAAGAAACTGAACATTCTGTCGAGTGGAGCCTAATCAAGCCTCACCGAAGGCACGTTCTCCTTGTCTCAGGATTTCTTGATCAATTAAGCGTTTGAACACGGGCTCTGCATGATTCCGGATTGCACGGCACCGCAGCACTTGTTTCGGCATCAACGGCCCAAGGATGTCCAGCATGTATTCAATTTCCATGTCGAGCGACTGATGCGGGAATTGATAAACAAGCCACCGAATTGCACGATGTGAAAGATTCATTACAACTTTGTCCGAATTCGTTGTTGTGGGTGGCCTGAAGCGGATTCGCAAACAGCAAGGGGCAGAATGAGCCGGGCCGAACCCGTTGATTCACAGAGAACAGGGCGTGTGGCCCCCGAATACTGTGTCTTAAGGACGGATTCGGTGGCAGATTACAAAGGGATGTTGACCGCCGCATATCCTTAGAGGGGTTGTGCTATTGCCTAACTCGCCACGAATACGTTCAACTGTGCGATTTCCGCACGCACCCATCGCAGTCAGTGATCGCCTTCCAACCATTTTGGATTCCATTGACAGATAGAGCAACAAAGGGTCACGGCTGCGTCTTCATGCCGTTCATTTACCGCGATTGATTGACGTCCTAGCAACCCAAATGATCAAGTCCGAATCGGTGCGAATGCGTTCTGGCCTACGCTAAAAAGTGACAGAATGTGTCACTAAATGGCCATCGGAAAGGCACTGGAAAGCAACCGGAAAACAATGGGGAAAACAACAATAACGAGTTGACACACACCATGCATGTTGTAGGCTTCAACACGCAATTTCCATGACTTCAAAACGGAGCTTCTCCGCCTGAAGCAGCCAATGCTGACAGCTGCGAGCCAACCATGAAAAACCCAAGAGACGCAAGACAAGCAAAACTTCGTGACACGTTCCACTTGCTCTGCCCGAACTGTGGAGCGCTCATCAGTCTGCCAGAAGATGAAATGGACGATCTGTTCAAAATCACCGAGTGCTTCGAGTGTGAGCAGATGTTTGATTATGACATCGACGAAATCAAAATGAACAAGGATGCATCAAATGTTGAGTGAACGCTATCGGCCCATGACATGGAATGCGTTTGTTGGACAGCCGGTCATAGAGGAGATTCGAGCGGCGTGTGACGATCCGTGGCTGTTTGAGGGCTGCGGCGAGCGATGGTTGTTTGAATCCGAAGGCATAGCAGGTTGCGGCAAGACCTCGGCGGCTTATGTGACTGCCCACGCATTGGGTTGTGCGGAATTCTCAATCGAACGTATCGACTCCCGTGCCTGCTCAGTGGCAGACTTGCGTGAACTGACCGGGCATATGCAGGTGTACGGTATCAGTACAAATGGCAGGAGATCGTATATCATTGATGAAATCCAGCACCTAAACCGCGATTGTAAACGGATGCTGTTGGGCATTCTTGAGAACCTTCCCACTCATGTGATCGTGATTGGAACCACAACACGCACGACTTGGGCAGATGAAATTGAAGGCCTGTTTAGCCGCTGGCGTCGTTTTCGATTCAAAAAGCCAAGTGCTCCAGACGTTGCTAAACACCTTGAACGCATTGCAGGGGAACTGGGGTTGTCCGTTCCACCCGGCTTCCGATTCCTTGCGTATGTTCAGGGAAAATGCGGCATTGAACTCAAGGGCAACAACATCCGTGCATGTATCGACCAACTGCCCGACACATTGCGGCGATACAAAGGCAGAAGCAACGCAGAAGCGGCGTAGGCAGCCGCCCAAAACGAAAGATTTAAGATGTTTGTTCACTTCCCAGAATCATGTGGAACGAACCAAGTGATGAGGAACTCGCTCGGCTTCCGGCCTTTTACTCAACTGAAAGCGTGCCCATTGCGGATAAGCTGATTCCGATGCACTTCTTCCTTGGAGGGTGCGATTGGTACATGGCCGAGTACTCGCCGCAAGAACGTGTTTTCTTCTGTTACGCAATACTCAACGACGATTTTCAAAACGCTGAATGGGGCTACGCAAGCTTCGATGAACTTCGGGATTTGAAAACAACGCAGGGATTCGAAGTTGATCGTGATTTGAATTGGAAAACACGAAAGGCCTCAGAAATCGAGCGGATTGTGCAGGCTGGCGGCGTGTAGTCTGATTTCGTTCTTAGGAAAATCATGGATTACACACGTGTTGCCCGCATTGACCAACTTCTGCCGTGACACGTCCCTCTCTTGAATGTAGGTTGCGGAGTTGAGCTTGTTACTTTGGTCAAAGGAGGTCGGGACCATGTCACAAACACTGCTGAATGAATTCCAATCGCTTGTTTCAAAACTGCAATCGGAACGTCAAGCCCATGCTGCGGCCATCACCGAAATCGATGCCGGTTTCGAATCACTAGGCATAACAATAGCCAAGCCCAAAAAGAGCGGGCGTCGCCAAGTGCGAAAACGAAAGGGCAGAAAAGCGGTCCGGCAGACAAAGTCCAGAAAGACAGCCAAGCGCAAGAAATACCGTATGACTGCCAACGAATTCGTCCTCGCCACGATCAAGAAGGCAGGGGCGAAGGGGGCAAGTGGTGCGTCGATATCAAAAGTATGGAAGGCTTTCGGCCGGCCGGGGGACGCGTACAACACGCTTGGCGCGTTGACCAAGGCAAAGAAGATCAAGCGCTCAAAATCAGCGAAAGGGCAGGGAAGCGTTTATCGCGTAGCGTGACCAACAAAAGGCCTGATGATCTGTGCACTCAGCCCATTCCACGCGTGAGAATACCTCAGAGAAGACAGTCGCGTGTGTGTCAGCGCCCTTTTCCCTTTGCGTTCAGTCACCAGTCCATGACGCTTGAGAAACAGTAGGACTTCTCTCGTGGTTGACCAGCGCGTGCGGGTTCTGGTCGCAATCTGCATGATGGACAATTCTCTTTCAGTTTTGAGCAACATAAGGATTGCATCCAGAATCTGCAAGGTATCTCTGCGCGACATGGATACTGCAATGCAATTATCTTTTCATCGGCAATATACAATATAGTGGCTATTTGCAAGACCCCATGACCGACCACTCCGACACCCAGATTGAAGGGATCATCACGACAATTCACCCACCAGCTCGCACGATTGAGATCAAGCCTGTTGGCATCTCGGATGAGGATTACATCCGGCTCTTGTCGTCGGCGCGTGTCAGGTTGGTTCTCGATGACGAAAGTTAGACGAACGCGATTTGTGGACGTTTCGTTGCCCTTGTAGCCCTCTCCTTTGTCTGAACATATCGAATCTGCTGAGACGTGCCGTGGCTGTATGTGAACCAGTTGAGATTCTCCCTTACACCCTGCACGCCTTAGTTTGCTGCGAGACCATTATTCGCCAGAACCGCTGCCAATTGATACACCCAAATCCCCAATCGTAATCGGCAACTGTCGCCTACATCGCGATAATCCCCATTCGCATCCTTTATGATGTCCTGTCCGAGCCGCTTTATTCTCAGCACCCGCAATGCGTACAGCAAACATGTTGCAGCATATTCGCATTGTGCCCTCCCATGCGAAAGCTGACCGCTCCCATGCGATCCATTCATCTCAAAATTCTTCCGAGCAAGCTGCGCTATTCGTACAGCAATTTTACCTGAGTAATCAAGCGTTTCTGGGCATTCCAAGTTCGCCGGGTCCATGGGAGTATTCCACGCTTGTAGCCAGACGCTGTTCTCCCATTCTATCAATGTGCTTGATTCCAACTCTGCTTTCTCGATTTCAGTCGGAAGCAACCGTACACTTACTTGCAACGCTGCAAAGTCCGTAAATACTGGTCCGCGACAAGTGTGCCGGTAGTCAATCAATATTGTTCGCCGGCGTATATCAAGGAATGGCTCAGTAAGTTCCGGAGCACGGGTTGAGCCCTGGGTTCGGTCGTTGGTACAACCGATAGTTGTATTTGTCTCGGCTTCGTCAACATTAGAGCATAGAATGTTGCCAGCATTGAGGTCGCCATGAACAATACATGACGCATATGACATTTGATTCAGTTTCGCTGCAATCTCGGGGGCACTTAAATCCTCCAACGGCACTGCACTTTCAGACACTCGCAACAACACTTTCTGCAACACTTCGGCTGCCCGTAAGTCGTATGTCACGTCAAAAAATTCCATGATACTGGTGTTCTCCGTCGTTACTCGTACACCACTGTACCACTCTTTGTTTACATACGAAAACTCATGGTCCAAGTAGACGAAGGCTTTATGGTCCTGCTCCACAAGCAGATCTTCTAAGACTCGCACCGAATCCACGCCGCCACCCGCGAATGAATAGCACGCCGCACCAAGAGTGTCTGCTACACACGCACCAAGTAATTCGATGCGTCGCGCAGCCGCTCGATGCAATCTAACGTATTGGTTGTATCTTGCTACCTCCTCCAATGTATCTTGCCGGGGCGCGACTTTGATGACACATAGCGCACATTTGTGTTTTCCCTCAGTAATTGGAACACAGGCCATTACGGTGGCGCTGCTGCGTCCGCCAGTAAGCAAAGACAAGGACAGGTGAGTAACCAACTCCTCAGAATGATGCCGTTGCCAAACGGGCTCCTCGCTCATAGTGCCTGGTACAGGTGTGCCTGAGCAAACGGCTCGCAGCACATGTTCGAACTCTTCAACTGTTGGTGTAGCACTTCCTTGATATGAACGCCGCAACCGTGGAAGGACATGTGTCTCAAAAATTCCCAGCGTGGGGTAGTTCTCGCCAACGTCGTGGGCCTGAAAGAGAATCTTAAGATTGGGAAGTGCGAACTCGCGGAATAGGAAACGCACATAACGATCCAGCTGAACAATGTGTCGTGGAACAAAGCGATTTGCCAATGGTTCTCCGAGTAGTGTATCGGCTAGAGCAAAGCAGCGAAACAAATATTCTGACCCTTTGCGTCTAAACTCAGGCTTGGATGTCATTATTATTCTCAAGCATGAGGGACGCATTACTCGTGCGGCTGCAAGTAGCTCACAGCCCCATTTGCCACTACCTAACTCATGATCGACTAGAATAGCATCAACATAAGTCTCACGCAGTATCTTGCTACCTTCTGCGAGTCCTTGGGCATAGTGCACACAGAGTCCAGGCTCCTCCCGCCGTATTGCTTCAAGATTATCTCTCATGGACGCACCTCCTCCGACTGGTGTATCAATATCATCGTCAACAACAAGCACAGAAAGGACGCCATGTAAGGATGCAGTCATTTTAGTAGTCTTCCAATGGTATTTGGAGTGTGACGGAAAAGAAGCCATCCTCGGCATCTCGGATATAGAGCTCACCACCTAGCCGGCTTCTCACTGTGGCACCCGCCAAGAGAGCTCCCCAGTGAAGGCTACCGGACTTTTCCAGCGGCTTGCGGCCGAAACATGTTATTGTTTCGATTGAGACCGCATTGCTCGCTATTTCAGATAGGCGGTTCTTGACATTGACGAGAAGCCAGCGTGAACCTCCCTGATTCATCTCGGATGCCTGAATTGTTATTACTGGGCTATTATGATCGCAGTGCTCACGCGCATTTTGGAGTATTTCATGAAGGCATTGGCGCAACGCCCGACTGCCGTGTTCGCCCATTGCGGGTCTTCGGTTCATGCTAGGAGAGTCCAAGAGTCGTCCGTGAATCAACTCTCGTGATTCTATATATTCCTCAAGAATGTTGCGCAGTGTACAATCGCGAGGTTCCCTCTTGCGAGCTATGGCAAAGTCGTCGCCTCGAAGCTCAAAAGCAATCGTGTTTGCATGTTTCTCAATGGCGCTCAGCTTGAGCAAGAGATCGTTGGGAGCGGTGCCGTGTTTCTCAATTGCACGTATCTCTGTATGCAATTTAGATGCTGCGTGGACGGCATCACCCATTGGGCTAGCCACGTGCAAGAGCCGCTCATTGGAAAATCGGGCCTGTCCCACAAGTGAACCGATTTGTGACGCAATCGCATTGACGAGGTCCTTGGATACAGTAAAGGCGTGAGGATAAACGCTTTCTACATTTAGGGTCCCAATCACGCGTTGTTGACACCATACTGGTGTGCAATAGAGCGATGCAAGCTGATCACGTTCTCGTGCTAGAATAACATGCCGCAGACCAAAATGGCGTTTCTTGTAGCGTCGGTCAGTGACATTGGGAATATCGCATGGAAGGCCGTTCATTGCACACCAGGCGTTAGCGCTCTCTTGCCATTCACGCCGCACATCGAGTATTCTTCCAGTGCCCGAGGCGACAGAGCCGTATAGATTTATACATCGCAGAAGATACTTACTGTCGGTCGTTAGAACGCGAAGTGCGACAGAACGAGCACGTGTGAGCTCATACAAACCCGACATTGCGCTGATGATCGGTGCTCTGCATTCTTCCACTTCAATGGGTAGGATGGAACTTCCCAAATCACTCTTATCGATTGGCTGGCGAGCGTCAAACGAAACAAACGGCTTCCATTTCTGGTCTTCAACGTTTGGGTCGTGGTCAGTGGAGCCTGTGATTTGGGCCAATAGAGCAGTGGATTCGCGCAGTAGGAGCCAGTCGTGGTGCCTTCGGAAGTGCATTGCCACTGTTCGAAGCATTTCGATTTCACCTGCATTGTAAAAGAATCGCTTTGCTGATGAGCTGGTCTGAAGGAAGATAACTGCAATTGAGTCTGCAGATCGGGTCTCAAACCGGCGGTACGCAATTGGAAATCCAAGCTGCATGAACCGCACCCCCCGGTTGTTGGCAGCATTGACAAAGGGCTGCTTAGAATGATATGCCTCTTGCACAACGTTCTGAACGAGCTCTGCGTCATACTTGTTTAGGGCGGGACCAATGGTCGCGATCGGCGTCAAATCCAAGCCTTGCGTGTTTCGAAGAAGCCCAAATAGAGCGGCACGCTCACTTCGGGTGTGAGATGCGATCAGCTTCAGGAAGGCATTGCATAGATTTCGGTCAGGTGTGAGTGCCCAGGTGTTCGAGGGTTGTGGCTTGGGGTGCGTACGCGGTCGCGATATCGGAAAGTCAATGCTCGACTCGACCAATCGAGCCGTTTCGTCACAGCTCCTTTCAACAGAAAATCTGTCGCGCATCACGTATTGCACGGTACAGCATGCGTGCGACTCCAACGAATCCCATTCCGCCAAGGCTTGCATTGGTTCCGCGCGATGATCGTTGGAATTAATGAGGAACATCCCCGTCCGGAGTAACTGGGATAGTCTTGCGATGCCAACGCCGATCATGTCCCTTCCACGAGGGAATTGTGGAATGCTGAGTGCCCCACACAATTCTCCCAGTGACGTTAGACCATCGAGTAGCTCGAACAACTCGGGAACATGATTCTTGTGTTTTGCGGATCTTACGGCTCTGCGTTGATGCCTCTTCAAGTGAGCCTGGAGGGAGTCGACGAGGCGAGTGTGTGGTCCACCACAGATCAACAAAGATCCAAAGAATCGTTCCTCACAGGCGACAAGCAAAACGACACAAGCGGCATCCGATGCGCGAGCCACGCCATCCAGTTGGAGCTTTAGGTTGCTAAGTGGGCAAAACTCGCCCCTAACAAGAAAATCGTTGATTGACCACTTCTGGTCCACAAGCATGCTCCAGTATCCATGACAACTGCCTTGATGCGAATAGTGCGAAGCTTTCTCTCAATTTGTTGATCTGGCATGCTCGCGAAGTAGAAATGTCTCTTGTTCGGGTGCCTTATCGCATGTTTGCATTGGGCGGCCATCGACGACCAGATGGGCTTTCCTATCGTAACGCCGTCGTCCATCACTGTAAAATGCACTCCCAAATGCAGACTTAGAAGGTGCCGCAACGGTCGACCAGGCTTTGCGCACTTGTATCCCACCAATATATCAAGGCACAAGTGTAATTGACACAGCGCATGAGATTTCATGCATTTTCTGTGGGCTCTTGTTTAGTTCTTCACTAAGTTAGTAAAATAGGACATTTATCACATTGATTCCTCGACTTCTCGGAAGCTGGAGTGACTAAGAATAAGCCAGGGTCCTTGTACAACGATGGAGACAGCACTAGAACCAAGTCAGACCACACAACGCGTTGAGCTATCGGCCACCGGCACCCACCGTCCATTTTAACCCTAGCACTGGTTCCTACACTGGGGGAGTGTAAATGGGAGTGGCACTCCCCCCCCCATGTACCATGTGGACAAGCTATTTCTTGAAAGTAGGGGGGGCTGGATCCGGGATCGCGGTTTTTTGAAGTGCTAGGACGTATTGTTGTGTATGATCGCAGGTAGCAAAAAAACGTTTGGAATTCATGCAGATTTGTTCTATACTTATTCACGGTCGGTCCGTTTCACATTCGCAATTCGATATCGAATCTCATTGGCTCCTTTTTTGAGGTTGCCCGTGATTTGCTCGCGTGCGTGGGCAAAACGCTCGGCGTACGTTAATTGCAAGTCTCGTCGTCGCTAATAATTTCTTCTCACTTACAAGTTTCTGGAAACTTGAATGCGCGAGTTGGCTTTGGCTGATAATAATCAGTACTCAAGCGCTCGAAATGAGGCGATCCGCAATGCTATCAAGACTTAATGGGCGGTTTAGGATTGTTGTCGTGGCAATATCTTTGGGCCCTGGTGCGATTTGCGAGGCCCAGAATCACAGTCATCCGACAGCTGAGGCAATTCGCAAGGCAAGAGAAGACGGGACTTACGACAGGCGTCTAAGACATGTGATGATGCCGAATCCGCATCGACTAAGCAGGGGGCTAGCAGAACGCGCGGCCTACAAAGTGCGTCGAGCCGCACTGGAAGCAACTGGAATGTCCGATTCTGAAGTGTCGCGCTGGTTTCTGTCAGGCCCCAGAATGGCCTTCCCATTTCCGTCATCTCGCGAGTTGGGGTCCTTAGGAGACAAGAAGACATTAACGTTGCTCATCGACTTTAAGGACTTTCGAGCGGAGACTGAGATTCCGGGTATGGACGCTCAGCATTTTCACAAGAATATCTACGGTGAAGGAACTGCCGAGGCTCAGAACCACACGCCTCATGAAAGTGTCAAAAACTATTATCGCCGAGCATCGCAGGGCAAAGTTAATGTACAAGGAGATGTTTTGGGCTGGCACCACCTTTCCAAGAACCGGGCCCAATATGAGCCAGCGACTGCTCCTCCAGGTCCCACTCACAGTCGTGATCAGTGGGACCTTAATCGGCGGGCAATTCTTGATATGGCCGTGGAAGCCCTCAAGGCACTAGATAATGAAGTGCACGATTTTTCTCAGTACGACAATGACCATGACGGCGATATAGATCTAATCACGATCCTCTATGCAGGCCCTCATCAAGAGTGGGCCGACTTTTGGTGGGCCTATCAGTGGGAATTCGATACGAACAGAGAAACAAGTGACAAATTCGACGGCAAGATCTTGTATCAATTTGTGTTCCAGTTCGTGAGTACAAGAGGTCCCGCCAAGAACGACTTTGACCCATCGACGCTGATACATGAAATGGGGCACGCTTTTGGTCTTGCTGATTACTACGACTATGAGCCGTGCGAAGCTCCGAGAGGAGGGGTCGGCGAATTGGACATGATGGATGGAGGTCGTGGGAATCACAATGCGTTCAGTCGCTGGTTACTTGATTGGATCGATCTAAAGGTAATCGGAAGCCACCCACCAGAGGTTTCGACTCTCGTGGCTTCAGGGTCGCAACTCGACACTAACAAGGCGATTGCGATTTTTCCGGGGCTGACCAACTCTGTTGCACCAGATCAAGAGATGTTCATTGTAGAAAACCGAACCCGGTTTGGGAACGATGCTGGGAGTACCGAATCGTCATCGACCCCCGGAAATGGATTGCTAATTTGGCATGTGGACGCAACTGTCGACAAGAGCGGCACAGATTTCGCATTCAACAACTCTGAATCTCAGCACAAACTCATTCGTCTGGTACGGGCCGACACTGCGAAAGATTTCTTGGAGGACGGACCAGCGGATGGAAGCGTGGCGACCGAATCGACCTATTTCCAAACGGGCTCAAGCTTTACACCGACATCTGTGCCGTCATCCCAAGGGTCGAGCGGTCCTACCAATGTTTCAATCGACCATATTTCCTCCAACGGTGAATCGATGACCGTAAACATTGGAATCCATTCAACTGATCCTGGACCATCAGCTGTCGCCGACACTGGGACCGTTGGCTTGGATCAGGTATTCGCTTGGTTTGCTCAAGACCTGACTAACTCAACGACCTCGCGGCCTTCAGAATTCGTTGATCTGGATGAGTTGGAGCGGCTTGACCGTATGTGCACCGGTGCCGCCGCGGAACAATTGGAAGAACTCTGGAAATTACTTGCGCTCGGCAAGCCCGTGCCAAGAGCTGCTAGCCAGTCGGCCTTAGCGTTTCAAATACTCCTTACTCACTGGGCTAGAAAAGACGGCCCGACCGCCATCCAGGTTGTCCAGGATCTTCCGCAGTCCACGTTCCGTTCGCAGACGTTTGCCCTCGTGATCAGCACTTGGGCATCCAATGATGCCCACACTGCCTCCTCTTGGTATTTGGATAGTGACCAGGCAGCTCTTCGAGATTCGAATGATCTCGTCGCAGGGCCAGGTTTTGCCAAGACGATTTTTGAATGTTGTGGTCGGCTTGACGAGTCGAAAGCAATACTGTCGCTTGACAAATTGACGCACTCCTCAGAGCTGTGGGGAGCTGTTGACGCATTGCGATACACAAACGCGGTGCAGGGTGGAGATCCTGACGCCCTGAGCAAGAAACTCAAATCGCTGCCCAAAAACGGTGAACTCTTAGAATCGTTTCATCGCATTCAAGAATCACTCAAGGACGTAAGAGCGAGTGTAAGAGATCCAAAGCAGCGAGCATTGCTGCAGGAATTCCTTGAAACTAGTTGGGAGAAAGACGCCGATCAAGGCTGATGTTCGGAGGCCTCTATCAAGCTTAGCGCACGGAGAATTTGAGCTTATGTTACGTCGAAGCAGTACTCAATCAGCGACTCGTCGTAGAGTTATCATTGGATTAGTGATTCCTTTCGCCCTTGCGGGAATTACGGCCACAGTCTCTTGTGTTAGGCACACGGTACACCCGGTGCGCCTGGAGGGCACAAGTCCAGACGTGAATCTGCCTGATGGCGTGTACTACAGCCTTCCAAAGACACTGGTGAGGGTCACTGTTCAGGTTCAACAGACGCACTACGAACCTGGGAAACATTATGGCTGTAGAGAAGCCGCAGAGATCGACGTTCCTGTGCAATTCACCACGAACGGAGCAAAAGAATATCTCTCCACTGACAAGTTCAAGCTTGGAAAAATTGAAGTAACCGAACTGGCGATCCCGGATCCCGACAACGTTTTTCTCATTGAGATTCAGGATTTGTGGACAGAGACACGAGAGCATCTTGTGACGCTCAATGAGGCAGGGTTGATCGTTTCTGGGAAATCGGTTGGCCATGATCGTACATTGGAGTATGTCGTCAAGACTATAGAAGCGGCTACAAAGATCGCCGGAGCAAGATTTGCGCCGCGCACAGACGGAGGGCCAGCCATGGCCCCAGGACCTGGCACCGCTAGAAGTTGTGCTATCGCGATTGGCTATGGCGAGGAAATTAAGGGGGTGAGAGAGGCACGACTCAAACTCACAAGTGAGGCGACGTTGGCCACCAATCCTTCCGTTCTTGATCGCCAACTTTCGGACCTAGAAACTCAGAAAAAGGAGCTCCTCGCGGCGTTTTACACTTGGGAAGTTACTCAACAGACATGGACATTTGAGGTAGAGCCGAAGGACGGCAAGAAATTCCGGATTTGTTCATTCACTAGAGACGGTGGGATTGATGAAGGAACTGGATTTGGACCTAACAACACTGGAGACTATGAAGAGGAATCAACTGCTGGCGATACCGAAATTCTGATCGCGTTCGCGAAGTGGCCGAAAAAGCAGTACAGCGATTATGTGGGAGATCAGTCCAGCAACGGTTGCAAGAGTCGTCGCAGAAGTTTCTTCTACCGTGTTCCAGCACTTGCCAAAGCATGGGTTTATCATGGTAATAAGATTGTATTGGAGCGAGACATGCTCGTGAATCAGTTCGGAAGAGTCGCTTCGCTGCCCGACCATGCTGGTTCTGTTCAGTCACAGCTTAAAGTTGAGTATCACAACGACAATGGCTCACCGAAGAGTGTGGAATGGACGACGACCGCACCAGATCCTGCCAATATTGAGACGATTGGTAATGCTGTTTCTGAAGCAGTTGCAGCACGCGCGGCTCAGAAAGCGAGCGAACCCTCGGCAATAGACGAACTTAATGAACAACTTGGCGCGATTGAGAAGATCATGGGCATTGTTGGCGGAAGCACCGGAAACGATGGAGGTGACGGAGACGATGGGGGCGACGGCGGCTAGAGTAATTAGGAATAGTATCGGTCGCTAGGATGGCGCATGCTCGATACAGAGAAGGTTCGTTTTCCTGCATGTCTTGGTCTGACATGGTCAACATAGCAGTGGCACACTATCCGAGGGCGTTGTGGTGATTCGCAGTGGTAGGATTGAATGCCTCCCAGCGAGGATTTTGACGATTGTGGTGCGAGCATTTGACCTGACCCCCTGATTTCGATCCAACCAAAGAGAGAGTATTCTGGTTGGATCATGGATTTCGAGGAGGTCATTTGATGAGCAGGAAGAGATTCACTACAGAGCAAATCATTCACAAACTTCGTCAGGCGGAGGTTGAGA
>JAJDEB010000034.1 GCA_029260015.1 Phycisphaerae bacterium
CGACAACTGTCCGATTATCGCCAATCCGACCCAGGACGATTCTGATGGCGATTTTGCGGGTGATGCGTGCGACCCATGTCCGGACGTTGCCGACGAGTCGGCTGACGATGCGGATGGCGATGGGATCAGCGACGATTGCGATAATTGTTTGAACGAGCCCAATGCCGATCAGGACAACGATGATGGCGACGATCTGGGAAATGCGTGTGACAACTGCCCGGATGATTCGAATCCCGATCAAGCCGATACGGATGGCGATGGTGTGGGCGACTCCTGCGACAACTGTCTGGAGACTTCCAACGCTTCACAAGATGAGGAGGACGGCGACGGGATCGGTGACGCTTGCGATTATGAACTGGTGTTTGTTTCGGATAGAGATGGCAACGATGAAATCTACATCATGAACTCCGATGGTTCGAACCAGGCGCGTATCACCAACCACCCGGAATACGACCGAGACCCGGCCATAAATCCCCAGGGAACCCGCGTGGTATTCTCCTCTGGGCGTCAGGGTAATAATGAAGAAATCTTCATCATGAATGCAGACGGGTCGGCGCCGCAGAATCTGACCAATCATCCCGATCGCGACGCCTTTCCAACATGGAGCCCGGATGGCAAAAAGATTGCCTTCATGTCCACGCGTGACGGAAGTCAAGACATCTTTATCATGAATGAAGATGGGACCGGTGTTGAACAACTCACAACGAGTTCCGACATTGAGCGTTTCGCGGCGTTCAGTGCAGACGGGAAAAAGATCCTCTACGGCCGCCTTGTCGGAGGATCATCCTGGGGCGTTTGGTCAATGGACCTTGATGGGGGGAATCAGACCGAACTCGCAAGTAGTTTAACCGGCATCAATATCAACCCGGTGTTCGATCCGGAAGGTGATCGTATCGCGTTTGAAACCAGCCGCGATGGGTCATCACAAATCTACCTGATGGAATCGAACGGTAGCAACGAAATCAACCTGACCAACGATGTGTCTATTAACACGGCTCATCCGACGTATCACCCGAGAAATGGACGAATCTACTATCACTCCACCGTCGATGCACAGTTGCAGATATTCTCGATGGACCAATCAGGTGGCGATGTTGCCCAATTGACATTTGAGGGGCGCAACTACGCGCCGTCGTTCGCACCGCGATTCAAGAATTCGATCGTTATTGGTCCGGCTGCTGGCGGAGGAATTGGCCCTGTGATCGTAGTTGATCCGTAAGCGAAAGTTTATTGATTTGCAAGATGCCGCGTCATTGAAGATAACGGTGCGGATTGGCGGAAGTACCTCGCCGATCCGCACCTTATTCTTGCGCGAGTCTCTTCATAGATTGAAAACATGAAAGCTTTTTTATACGACATCAAGCCGGCGCGGTGGATTGTTTCCAAGGCACTCGGGCGCGTTTGGCCGAGCGTATTTTGGTCTCCATTCGGAAGCCTCAAATACAAGGACATACCCAAGCCCCTGATTCCATCAGACGATTGGGTTCTGCTCAAGACCAAACTTGGTGGAATCTGCGGTACCGACATGGCCATGCTCACGCAGCGGACGCATCCGGCGAACATCGTGCGATCGCTGACGAGTTTCCCGATTGTTCTGGGGCACGAGAATGTGGCAGTCATCGAAGAAGTCGGAAGCGCTGTAAGCGAATGGAAGCCGGGCGATCGGGTGGTTTGTGAACCGTCGCTTTCCTGCGATCCGCGCGGGGTTGATCCAATGTGTTCGTCCTGTGCAGCGGGGCAGTTTTCGCTTTGCGAATCATTCATCGGAGGCGGTCGCCTCGGCAAGGGCACGATGATCGGGCTGAACAATTTCACGTCGGGAAGCTGGTCTCCGTACTTTGTCGCCCACAAGTCGCAGTTGTATCGGGTTCCAGAAACCTTGAGCGATGAACAAGCCGTCCTCGTCGATCCGCTGGCGTGTAGCCTCCACGCAGTGTTGCGACGACAACCCGCAGATGGCGAGCACGTTTTGGTGGTGGGTGCAGGCATCATCGGTTTGGGTGTGCTGATGAGTATTCGCGCGATGGGGTCGCGTGCCCATGTGACGATCATCGCCCGCAACGAACGCCAGGTTGGTTTTCTAAAGGGGTGCGGAGCAAACGAAGTCGTGGTTGCACCGCGCAAGTTGTCGCGGGCGGGATTGTTTGAACGGGTGGCAGAGAAGTTGGGAGCGCAGCGGGTGGCTGGTCAATTTGGCAATCAACTCATGATCGGTGGTGCCGACATGGTTTTTGATTGCGTGGGCACGGGCGAGAGTTTAGCCAACGCCATGAAGTTCTGCAAAGCCCGTGGAACGGTGGTAGCGGCTGGGACGTCGCACATTGCGTTGGTCGATACGACAGCGCTGTGGTTCAACGAGCTGACCGTGTTGGGGGCGTATGGCCGGCAATTCGAGAATGCTGACGGAGCACGTCGCCATACTTACGAGATGGTGTTCGGACTAATGACCAAAGGCAAACTCGACGCCGGTCAGTTGCAGGTCCAAACGTTTGCACCCTCCGAATATCGCGCCGCATTCGACGCGGTCGGGAAGCGAGGCCAGAGCGGAGTCGCGAAGATCGCATTCAAACATTAGTGGTTCGTCACTCCCGCGCATGCGGGAGTCCAGAACGAGCGATGTGTAACGCGCGGGGCTTGGATTCCCGCTTTCGCGGGAATGACGGCGGAGGGCAGGGAATGAGGCTGGAGCGCAACCCGCAAAATGAAGCGTGGGCCTACACCAGATCGCTGATTCGTTTCGCGCGCAGAGAAAAGGCGACCCGCATCCCGCAGATCGCCTTCTCCCTTTTGCTGTGTCACATTGCCAAAAAGGCTCGCGAATTGCGAACCTCTGCAGTTATGCGAAATTCAATTAACGTGTGGGGAAACGGAAGCTCTTTCCGTTGCGGGTCGGGCTGGTGGCTACGATGAATCCGCCCGACTTGTTGTAAGCGACGGCTTTGATGCTGCCTTTGCCGAACTGTTTGGCCAAAGTTGTCTTGGCCGAGGCGACGCTCCAGCTCTTGCTCTGTGAGGTTTTGCCCTTTGAAGCCGAGGAAGACCAGCGATTGAGCTGAGTCTTCGAGACGCTTTGGAGGACTGCACCTTTTTCAATCCACTTTGAGAATGAATTGAGCTGTGACGGTGAGGGACGGTTGCCTGAAGTGGAACCGGTTGTCTGGTTGGCCAGAGTCTTGAAGAAATTGGCCTTATTCTGGAAGTTTGCACGAACACTTGCGTAAGTGGTTTTCTTTGCTGCTGCCATATTGATTCTCCGTTTTTCTCTTCTATTTCAGATCTAAGTGACACAACAGGCCGCTTACAAACCGAAGCGACCATTTTGATCAGGTGCCGATTTATCGGTGACACGTGCATAGGTCTTGAATTATTCACGCTGAAAACCGGGAACGGTCATACAAAAAGCCCGAAGAGGCCCATTGTCGACGAACCAACAGGTCGGCTGATTCCTGGTCTGGCGACCGATCTATGCGGGTTTTTAATTCAGTCCTGGCGGATTGTTCATCAAAGACCCGTAGTTCAATTGTCGATTTATAAGACTAGCGAGCGCCGCACAGAGACGTGTGGAATAAGCGCAATGAAATTCAAAGGAGGCCACCAGGTGATTGTTGATGCCCACGTGGCAGAGAGATTGGTTACGTGAATACTGCACTATTATCTGCCATCGTTAATTCTGAGGAGTTGCCTTCGATACCGGCTGTGGCGTTGAAGGTTATCGAATTGTGCCGCGAAGACGACATCGACATTCAGGATGTCGCTGACGCCATTTCGACGGACCCCGCGCTGACGGTGCGGATGTTGAAGTCTGCCAACTCATCGATCTTCGGAATGTCCAAGACAGTCAGTTCGCTTTCGCAGGCAATGGTGGTTCTCGGAATTCGTACCGTCAAAGTAATGGCTCTAGGATTTGCGTTGGCGGATACGGTCAAAGGCGGAAAGAAGAGTGGATTCGATTACCCAAAATATTGGCGCCGTTCGTTAACGACCGCCGTCGCGGCGCGACAGCTTGCCGAAGAATTCGGTGGCGTTCGAAAGGACGAAGCATTTGTTGCGGGGCTATTAAGTGACATCGGGATGATCGCAATTCAGCAGCATTGCGAAGCTGAATATGGCGAAGTCGTTCGGCGCTGTTCACAAAACCAAGAGAGGGTCCACGAAGTCGAACAGGAAATCCTCGAAATCACCCATGCGGATGTCAGCGCGATGATGATGGCCAACTGGAGCATGCCCGAAGCCATGTGCCACGCCATTCGGGCGCATCATGGAAATGGAATTGATGAGCTTGACCAGCGCGCAAAGGCCGTCGGAACGATTCTCAATGCCGCTTCGGAGATCGCGTCACTGTTTTCAGGCGATATTGATCCGGCGAAGTCTGAGGATATCTTCAGTGAAGTCATCAGCAAAACAGGCATTTCGCATGAGTACCTAGAAAGTGTGATGGTTGTACTGAACGAGAACGTCTCTGAGGCGGCGGAGATGTTCAGCGTCGATCTGGGACAAGAGATTTCCTACGACCAACTCAGGCAATCGGCGATGACTCAGCTTACGCATCTTTCGATGAGTGCAGAGCGGGAACGAAAATCTGCCGAAGACCAGATGGAATCGCTACGGCACAAAGCCGAAACCGATCGTCTTACCGGGATCGCCAATCGCCAGGCGTTTGATGATCATATCGCTGAGTCCGTCAAGAATGCCACTGAACAACGCCGTGAAATGGGGCTGATTATGATGGACATTGATCACTTCAAGAAGCTCAATGACACCTACGGTCACCAAGCCGGTGATGAGGCTCTGCGACGAGTTGGAGCATGCGTGGACAAGTTCGCGAAGGGCTCCCAGTTCGTCGCGCGATACGGTGGGGAAGAGTTCGCCATCATCGCGGCCGAATCTACTGCGCGAAAACTTCGCGAACTGGCAGAGGAGTTGCGCGAAGGCATTTCCAAGATTCGCTTCCAACACAATGGGACACCGCTGCAGTTCACTGCGAGCCTCGGTGCAGCCCATGTCGATTTCACAGAAGAGTCGGTCGATGTGGTTGAACTGATCCGTCGTGCTGATGAATGTCTTTACGAAGCCAAACAAGACGGACGCAACTGCGTTGCGATCACATTCTAGCTGTCGCTCATTTCGCAGATCTACTATTGAATCAGTATTGGTAATCCGGCGCTTCGTCGCTTACCGTCATCAAGAGCATGACGACACCGATGGCCACAGGGACAATGCAGACGATTTGCGCAATGGCGAATCGTTTCCAACCCTTCAAGCGACCCATCGGGATCAATGTCACCAACGCAACCATGAGCGGTGTAATCGCCGCAAGCGCAAATTCAGTGGGAAACGTCTCGCCATCGGAATAATAAAAGAATGCGGAAAACGCCAACACTGGAATCAATATCGAAGGGATGGCCATCACGCCCAAGATCGGTTCTCGCCTGCGCAACAGCAGGCTGACCAAAAATAGAAAACCCATCACGGATGCGACCGATCCGCAGACCTGAGCGAACTTCGCCTGATGAGCATATAACATGACGATGGACGTCAGGATCGTGCCGATCGTTACCAGGAAAAGCGGAGCCAACCCGAACCGCTTTCGACTAAGGTGAGACGTGGATTCGAGGTTCGCCAAGACAACTGCGGCGACGCCTCCGATGTACCAATTGCGCTTGCCGGCGTACATTTCCCATGATGGCAGGATCAGCCATGCCGTCGCCGCAGCCACCACCAACCAAATGATCACGCGCAGCACATGAATGCGAGTCAATAGTGGTGCAATGAGGGCTGCGACTGTCGCCCCCCAGATCGTAACAAGCATCCATTGCCAATGTTCTTTGGGTGGAACACCGGTCCAACCGAACATGGCGATGAATGCAATCGTTAGAGCCGCACCGCAAGCGAGCGCCGGCAGCGGATCGGTAAGGCGATCATCCTTCAATCGCCAGAACCGATGACCGACGAGCATCAATGCGACAAGTATTGCCACGGGGGTGGCTACACCCCGCAGCAACATTTGAAGTATCATGGCTTCGGACACTTAGACGCGAACCCCGATTAGCCCTACTTGCCGCCTTCGAGGGCGACGATGATTCGAACGTCGTCGCCAAGGCCGCCACCTTCGAGTCCGTAATTGACGCCGAAGTCACTGCGCTTGATGGTGAAGATGGTCTCAATGCCTTTAGTTGTTCCGCGCGGTCCGGTGTTGGAACCGGTGACTTCGATGTCGATGGTGATCGATTTGGTGACGCCATGACAGTTGAGATCGCCCGTGACTTTGAGCGCACCGTTTTCTCCCTTTTCAACCTTTGAGCTTTTGAAAGTCAGTGTCGGGAATTCGCGGGCGTTGAAAAAGTCCGGGCTCTTGAGATGGGCGTCGCGCTTTTTGTTGTTGCTGTCGATGCTTTCGGTCTTGACGGTGATCTCGAAAGACGACTTGGTAGGATCGTCGTCGATCGTGAACGAACCTTCGACGTCATTGAAGCGGCCATAAAATGGTGCCGACTTGTTGTGCATCACTCGGAACAGAACACTTGAATGACCGCCGTCGACCGTAAACTCGTCAGCCGACGCATTCGAGGCAAGCCCCAGAACGGTCCCTGCAAACAGTACAGCCAGCATCTGAATTCCGGAAACTGATTTCTTCATCGGTAACTCCCGCAAAGGTCGAATACAGTAATCTTCCACGAAACGCACGCGCGACCCCGTCCCGCGTCCGCAAACTGTATCTGCTAGCGGCTCGGCTCGCCAACTGTTTGTTACAATCTGGCGACATCGATTCTGAATTTATTGCGGGGTTGAGACCATTGGCACAAAACGGCGGTGACGCACCACAGCGAGTGATCCGCCACCGCCTAATTTAGAAACGGCATCTGGATGTCTTGCGCTGGAGGAACTTATTCCGTTGCAAGTTCCGGTTCAATGACTTCGTAATCAGACATGTCGATGTCATCATCACCGTCAAAATCAAAACACCCGCAGTGCGGCGCCATCGAGGATTTGCCCGCACCAGTGAAGCACACTTGGAATTCCGCGAAGTCCAGCAAGTCCACGTCACCATCGAGATCGAGGTCGCCGAGATTCGATACCGGTACGAACTGCCAAAATAGGGTGACCAAATCTGAAGTGAATCCGGGCCAGGGTTCGCCCGAAGCGTCGCCTACGTAGACTTCGTAAATCGCTTCATATTTGCCGCAAGTTTCGGCTGCATACCAGTTGTGGGTCATGAATCCGTCCCACTCCCAGTTGGTGTCGGAACCGGCGGTGCCGAATATTGGAGCGAAGGTTCCTTGTTCAAAGGAGGTCAACCCTTCCGTTTGCGAAAGCGGCTTGATGAATACGCCTGCGCCGGATGGAATGTTGACGATGCCTCCGATGAGCCAACCGTATTGACCGTTGTACGATTGCCCGTCGAGAACGCTGGCCGCACCGGAATACGATTCACCGTATTCCTGCAACCACAAACGTTCATCGGGGTCACCGTCAACCGAGACAGCCACCGTCTGATCTATCACCGTGACCTGCAAGTGCTTCATCGACCCGCCGAGTTGCGGAGACGCGCCGCCGAAAGCGAATGTCGAAAACGTCATCCACACTGCGAGGGTAATACTAGTTCGTACGCGGTTCATCGATTCGTCCTCGCGGTTGAATTGCGCCGACGAAGTCCGATGATCGCACCGATCGAAAGCAGCAACGCGCTCGCCGGTTCCGGTACATAAGTCCAGGTGAGCGTAACGCTCGTCGGGTTGAACGACAGGTTCTCTTCACCGGAAAGTTCGTCGCCGACATAGATATTGTAAGTCGCCGAATATTCACCCGGATCAGTGACGGCGTACCAATTGTGCGTCATCATGCGATCGAAGCGCCAGATGTCAGCCGACCCATCTGTGCTGAAAATCGGATCGTAAGAGTGCGACGCCTTCATCGGACGCATTGCGCCTTCGTACGTTTCCAATCCGAATGACTGTGATTCGACTTCAATCCAGATAGCATCGCCTGCTGCCGGTACGTCGAAGCCTTCGTAGATCCACCCGTATTGATCGTTGTAGGCTTTTGTATCGAGCACGTTGGCCGGTGAGAAATGCGACTCGCCGAAGTTGATTAAATCAAGCGGGCTTTCATCGAGATTGGCCGTGGCGACCACGTTGGAACCGTTGAGGCTGATGGCAATGTGCTTCATGTTGGTGACACCGTTGACGTTCTGTGGCCAGACATCTGCCTTGGCACCTGCGGCGGTGAATCCAGCTAGCAATATTGCTGCAATGACTTGATGCTTACGCATGCGTGTATTCCTTATCAAATGGCGACGGGCGAACTACCGCGCCGTGCCGGGATTCCAGTTGTCATAAGACGAATCTTCTTCGTCCGTTTTCTTGTACGTTTTTTCAAACTTGAGATTTTCCACATGTCCGTCAACGAATGTGTACGCCGAGTTCGGACGATGACGGTTTTTGTGGACTTCTGTTGGTGCGTCGTACTTTTGCCAGAAGTGGGCCATCACATGATCCGCCGACGTTGGTGACATCAGCGAATCGTCACCCACCTCCGCAAAGAGCATGGTGCGAGCCGGTCTGGGCACTTGATCCATCAGCCGCCACGTACGATCTCCCGACTCGGCGACAGAGAGTTCAAAATAGACGTTGAGCCCGTAGCTCCAATATGCCGGACTGCTTTTCTTTGCTCGCCGTCGATCGAAACTGCAGCGATAATTCTCGTTCAACAGTTTCGTCCAGCTTGATTCGGGCAGGTTGCTCGACCAGGGCGCAGAGGTTGCGTACTTCACAAACGCATAGCCCCAAGGCAGACCGTTCGAGAATCCGAACCCGGCTGAATGCAGACTGCGCGGCATGCGGTTATCAAAATCGTCGCTGTAGAACTGGGTGAATCGCCCGAGTTCGCGCAACTTGGCCAAGCAAGTGACGCGTTTTGCCTGGTCCCGTGCCGATTGCAGATTGGGCAGGAGCAGCGCCACCAGAAGCGCAATAATCGATACGACGACCAGCAACTCAACCAACGTAAACGCAGACCGATTGCGCGTCGGCTGAACCGATTTCACTTTGATTCTCCTTTCATTCGGGGCACAGGGGCGCAAAGCATCCCTATGTCCGCGCGGAAAATGGTGACATCACTTGAATGAAATCAGGATGCTGAGAATCGCGGTGGGGGAGGTTCGATTAGAATGATGCTAAGAGGAGTAAGAAAGTGATTTGAAGGCAGCTCGAGCATGGATTGCTTTGTGAGACCGTACACCAACCGTTCGCCTGCAGGTGGGATGCTCACGCCGAGACTGGTCCAGGTGCCATTTATGCCCTGGCATGCTGATGCCCCGATGGCCCAGCCTACACCTTCTTGATCTGTTTGCTCAACTGCCTCTTTCGCCGAGCAGCACCCACCCGAAGACTTTGCTGACGACGCAACCGCTTTCGCTGCAGGTCGAACGCAGCAGCACGCCGTTCGACACATCAGTGCCGTCGTGCAACCGCAACCGTGATCTCGACAGGGAAAGTCTTCGTCGCCTTTGGGACGCGACTCGGGCAGGGGGAAACCGACGATCGCCAGAAGAAAGGTTGCGGTTGTGGCGATTGAAGCAAATTGATAAACGCGGTTGCGTGTCATCTCTCTCGGTTGCTGCGCAGTCGATTTAAAACAAAGACTAGCGCCAATCTGTAGCGGCGGTTTCAGAATTCGGTTTCGGCCAAAAAATAACAAACGCGCCGACAAACAGCGAAATTGACAATACCAGAATCAACTCGCGCGCTGGGCTGTGGCAAAATATCCGGTCATAATCAAGTGCAGGCAGCATCGCCGAGATTCGGGCCAAGGGCATCGGTAACTCCACCACAACCGGCCGTTGGATTGGAAGCGACTTGGATGTCAGCAACGGTGCGTTCAGATCAGGTGAATCGGTGACCCCTGCCTCACCGATCGCAGCGAATGCAGTGTCCATCTCGCCAACATGCAGCACCTGCTCATCAGGCGTTTGAAATCCGAGCTCGCGCCGGGCGAGGCGGGAAATCACCACCGGATCGTTGTGAATGGCATCCAGCCGCTTGCGCATGATGTCGAGTTCGCGCCGGGCATCATGCATCTGCAGCGACCGCACTTGTTCGGTTACGGTCGCGTCTTGATACTCGCGCCACGCGGGCAACACCATACAAGGCATCATGCCAGCCAGTGCGAGACCGATGAGGCACCAAAACACGATCCCCGCGCTATCGCCAGCAGAAACCGCGACGCTCTGGCTTGTGGGCATTTCAGATTTTGCGTCAACCGTGTCCACTAGCGATTCCAAAATTTTCCACCATATACGGCTGCACTACCCAAGTGTTCTTCAATGCGAAGCAGCCGGTTGTACTTGGCCACGCGATCGCTGCGACACAGGCTTCCGGTTTTGATCTGTCCCGCATTGGTTGCAACGGCAATGTCGGCGATCGTAGTGTCTTCGGTTTCACCGCTGCGGTGCGAGATCACCGAACTCCAGCCGTTGCGCATGGCCAGGTTCACCGCTTCTAAGGTTTCCGTCAACGTCCCAATCTGATTGACCTTGATCAGAATCGAGTTGGCGCTCTTTTCCTTGATGCCTCGGGCCAATCGCTCCGTGTTGGTCACGAACAAATCGTCGCCGACCAGTTGAACCCGATCGCCAAGGGCGGTAGTGAGCTTGCCCCAATTTTCCCAATCGTCTTCAGCCAGTCCGTCTTCGATGCTGCGGATCGGGTACTTTTCGCACCAGCTCTTCCAGGTCGCGATCATTTCTTCACCGGTCACTTTCTTGTCCGGTGCCGATTTGAAAAACGAATACGTCTTGGATTTCTCGTCGTACATCTCGGTGGTGGCTGGGTCGAGGGCAATGAAAATATCTTCACCGAGTTTATATCCAGCCGCCTTGACCGATTCGGCGACAACTTCTAGGGCTTCTTCATTGCTCGAAAGCGACGGCGCAAAACCACCCTCATCGCCGACCGCCGTGTTGTATCCCTTTTTCTTCAAGACGGTCTTGAGTGCTTGAAAGCATTCCGCACCCATCTGAATCGCATGGGCGAAACTCTCAGCACCCCAGGGCTGAATCATGAACTCTTGAAAGTCCACGTTGTTGTCGGCGTGCTTTCCACCGTTGAGGATGTTCATCATCGGAACCGGAAGCACATGGGCACCGGGACCGCCGAGGTATCGAAACAGGGGCTGCTCGCAGGAGATCGATGCCGCCCGAGCCGTTGCCAATGAGACGGCCAACATGGCATTCGCGCCGAGGCGACTTTTGTTGGGGGTGCCGTCGAGGTCGATCATGACCTGGTCGATGAGTTCCTGATCGGTGGCGTCCAAGCCGATGACCGCGTCGGCGATTTCTTCGTTGACGTTCGCGACAGCAGTCAGTACGCCTTTGCCGTTGAATCGTGAAGCATCGCCATCGCGAAGCTCGACGGCTTCGTATTGTCCGGTAGATGCCCCACTGGGCACGCCGGCTTCTCCGACCGCGCCGTCTTCCAGGGCGACGACGCCGTGGATCGTCGGGGTGCCGCGCGAATCCAATATTTCGCTGGCTTCGACATGGGAAATTGCTCTGGACATGGTGTCTACCCTCCGCGGGAGCCACTTCGGCCCCGAGATATCTGAATGATATTCAATTGTGATATCGGTCGGCGCGCTCGATGTGCGCCACCGTTGGCATCATAAGAAGCGACCCAACCGCGTCAAGATGAAAGCAGTGGGGGAGATGGGACTATTTCGAGCGGAGTCTGGGGCTGACGTTGAGTGTTATCGACGCAGTGCGAAACAGTTTCCGGGGAGTTCAACGATCGCGCTCTTGATTCGCAGAAGCGTGATGGCGACTGATACCTCCGATGCACTCAAGTTGCTCTTGGCGATTAGCTCGTCGATGTTCAACTCGCCGTCACTCAGCAGTTTGACGATGGTGCGCTCGTTGCTGCTCATGGCGGCTTGGTCTGCGACGGGTGATGCTGGGACGCCTTGTTTCTGATCGCCATCGTGTGCACCCATCATTTTCCCGACGTCGCCCAATTCGTCGAGAATGTCGTCGAGGCTCATGACGAGTTTCGCGGAACCGGATTGAATCAGCTTGTTTGTTCCGATGGCCGTCGGCGTGTCGAGTCGTCCGGGGATGGCAAAGACTTCACGGTTGTATTCGTTTGCCAGCCGCGCAGTGATGAGCGCCCCGCTTCGATTTGATGCCTCAACCACTAGCGTGCCCAATGACATGCCCGCGATGATGCGGTTGCGACTGGGAAACGATCCGGTTGTCGGTTGCGCTCCGATGGGCAGTTCGCTGACGAGCGCACCATTCGCGATGATCTGATTGGCGAGCGTCCCGTGTTCGGGCGGGTATACCACATCGACCCCGCAACCGAGTACGGCAACGGTTCGACCACTCGCCGACATCGCACCTTGATGGGCATACCCATCGATACCGCGGGCCATCCCCGAGACAACGGTGAATCCTGCGCCCGCAATCAACGCACCGAAGCGATGGGCTTGGTCGTAACCATATCGACTTGATTTGCGCGAACCGACGATGGCAATCGAGACAGCGTCAGCTTGCTGGAGTTGTCCGCGCACATACAAGCACACCGGTGGGTCGTTGCAATGGCGAAGTTGCGCAGGATAGGTGTTGTCCTCCCAGCAGATAATGCGCGCACCGACAGCACAGGCCCGTTCGATTTCGATATCGACGCTGCTGTTGTCCCGCGAATTGAAAACAGCTTCCGCGCGTCTTGGTCCGATCCCTTCGACTTGCGTCAGCGATTCAATCGATGCGGTCTTGAGTTTTTCGACGCTGCCAAAATGGGCGATCAACCGACCGAGCAGCACCGGACCGATAGCATCGGAAAGATGCAGACGAAGGTACTCGCGACCAATGTCTGAAATGGTTGGATCGTTCGTACTCAGCGTGCTTGCCTCAACTATCTACCATCGACCACGCTACTTCGTCATCAGGCATTGACAGCCTGCGACACGATGCTTAAACGCGCGGTGGTATCAGCGATTTTGACGGTACTGGATTGACCGGTCTCGCCTTCATGCGGCGATTGAATCAATTCCACCGCGAGCGTTTCATCCTTGATATACTGCTCGAACGCGGAGACGGCGGTTTGCAGGACTTTGTCGTCTGTCACGATTGAAAGGGCGATACGGTCTTCAATGTTGAGACCGGAATCCTTGCGTAGATTCTGAATGTTACGCACCAGGTCGCGGGCGAGACCTTCCTGAACCAACTCGAGCGACAGGCGCTTGTCGATCAGCACGACCGTTTCGCCATCGACTGCCACCGACCAATCGTTGCCCGCGTCATACATCACGGTGACGTCGGAAGAGTCAAGCGTGAAGATGCCGCCATCGACAGAAACGTCCAACGAGTTACTAGCCGCCAACGATTCGGCGATTGCTTGACCGTCCATTGTTGCGATGGCTTTGATGATTCCGGGTAAATCCTTTCCAAACTTCTTACCGGCCATCTTCTTGTTGACCTCGACCTTGCGCGAAATCAACTCGTCCACGGATTCTCGCGCTTCGACATTCTTGACGTTTAACTCTTCGAGAATGTGGCTCTTGAATTCGGGGTGTTCGACGGCTGACCGCTCCACATCGTTGGCTGGTTTGACCAACACGCCGGCAAGCGGCTGACGCACTTTCAACTTTGACGACGCCCGCGCTGAACGTGCCAACGTGACGATGCGCAATAGGGCGGCCATCTTGTCGGATAGGGCGTTGTCGATGAGCGCTTCATTGACCTGCGGGTAATCACAAAGATGCACGCTTTGCGGTGCGTTTTTCGCCTGGTTGGCGACGAGGTTCTGGTGAATCTTCTCAGAGACGAATGGCAGAATCGGCGCGATGATCTTGTTCAACGTCGCCAGCACTTCGTAAAGCGTTTGATACGCGGCAAGTTTGTCTGTGTCACCAGCTTCCGGGCCACGCCAAAAGCGCCTGCGATTGCGACGGATGTACCAGGTGCTGAGATTCTCGATGAATCGTTCGACAGCGCCGCATACCGGCTGCAATTCGAAAGCCTCAAACGATGTGCGGGAATCGCGGATCAAGAGCTGTAAGTCGGAAAGAATCCAACGGTCGATGTCGGGTCGGTCTGTATATGGCACGAGCGGCGCATCGACGTCGAATTCATCGAGGCGGGCATAGTTACAGAAGAATGCGTATGTATTCCACAGCGGCAGTAACACGCGTCTCCGAGTTTCGTCGGCAGGCGTGGAGGTGACTTTGCAGATCTTGTCACCACCGACGGTATGCGTCATTTCGACGCCATCTTCGCATTTGATCGTGATCGGTTCGTCGGGATGCCGCGTGCCAAACGCCAAGTCGGCGATCGGGGTTTGCGATGCGTACATCCAACGCATGGTATCGACGCCCAACTGCTCAGCCGCTTCCTCAAACCAGATGGCTGTCCCGTCGGACTTGTGCATCGCCTGACGCTCTTCGTTAAGCACCAGCGCATGACCAAGCAGATTCTTAAATGGCGGGCGCGGTTTATCCTTGCCCATCTCCATCATCGTGCTCATCGCGAGAATCGCGTAGAACCAGTTGCGAAACTGACCGGGGAAACACTCCGTGATCAAATCCGCAGGAATCCACTTGTCCCAGTACTCGCGATCGGTGTTGTACTTGGTCGTCGAGTACGCCACGATGCCGGCATCCAGCCACGGGTTACCCACATCGGGGATGCGTGCCATGTTCTGGCACTGACATTTGTCGCAGGCGATCTTGACGGCATCGACGTACGGACGGTGCGGTGTGTGGCCCTCAAATTCATCCCAACCCGAAACAGCCCGCTCCTTCAACTCATCATGGCCACCGATGACATCGAAGTGCCCGCACTCCGGACATTCCCAAATCGGCAGCGCCAAACCCCAGTAGCGTTTCTTGGAAATCATCCAGTCGCGCATGGTGTTGAGCCAATCGATCTCGCGCTCTTTTCCCCGCATCGAAGCCGGAAGCCAATTGACCTGCGAGGCGACTTTCTTGATCTCCTCGCGCCAGTCCATCGAGATGTACCATTCATCCACGAGGCGAAAAACCAGTTCATCGCCCGTCCGCCAACAGTGCGGATAGATGTGCGGATATTCCTCTTGGGCGACAAGCAATCCTTTTTCGCGGAGATTTTCGAGAATCGCATCGACCGTTTCGCGATCGGTAGCGCGCTTACCGGTGAACGGGCCAAACCCTTCGGTGAAGCGTGCTTCGGCATCGAGCGGGGCAATGGCGACGATATTCTGCGTCTTTCCCCATGCATTATCCACATCACCGCAACCAGGTGCGGAATGCACAATTCCCGTACCCTCGCCAGCCACCACATACGCTTCGCCCTTCGACGTTTTGCCTGGATCAAAGACACGGTGGCCCTCTGCGCCACTGGGCCAATCGCGTTGATCCTGCGGAATCATCTCCAGCGGATGGGCATAACCTCCGCGCTGTTGCTGTGCGGGAAGTTCATCGAACGGACCGTCGTAGGTAAGCCCGACCAACTCGCTGCCTTTGACTTTGCCCAGGACTTCGTAGCCGCCTTTCTCGTGAAAAATCTGGTGGAGCGTCTTGAGCTTGGGTGTGTCTTTCGGCCAGGGTTTTCCGCCGAAACCTTCCTTGTATTCTTTCGCCAACCGTTGGAACTGCAGGTTGGCGTCGGCGAAATAATAAATTGCACCGTCGCGCTTGGCTTGAAGTTTGATGTATTCCAGTTCGCCATTGACCGCGCACCCAGTGTTCGAGGTCAACGTCCAGGGCGTCGTCGTCCAGACGAGCAGGTACTCATCCTTGCGATCGCGAATCGGGAACCGTACGAATACTGACGTATGCGTCACAAGCTTACGACCCTCTGCGATTTCCATGTGCGAGTAGGCGCAACCCGCCCGACCCGACCACGGCATCACGTCGGTGCCTTTGTAGATGAATCCGCCTTCGTGACACTTTTTGAGAAAGCTCCAGATGGTGTAGTTATTCTCGGGGGCCATCGTGAAGTAGGAGTTGTCCCAATCCATCCAATATCCGAGGCGTTTGGATTGCTCTGACTGGATGGCTGCATATTTGTTGACGCGGTCCTTGCAGGCTTGGGTAAATTTATCGAGGCCTAGTTTTTCGATGTCGGCTTTGGTCTTGATGTCGAACTCACGCTCGACTTCAACTTCGACCCACAGGCCCTGACAGTCGAATCCGTTTTGATATCGAAGCTCGTGGCCGGTGGCTGCGAAGTAGCGGCAAAAGACATCCTTGTAGGTGCGACCCCAGGCGTGATGGACGCCCATGGGGTTGTTGGCTGTAATCGGTCCGTCGAGAAACGACCAGCGCGGCTTGCCTTCGTTCTTTTTGCGAAGCTTGTCGAACGCGCTGATTTCGTCCCAGAATTTGAGCGTCTGGCGTTCCTGGGCTGCAAAGTCGACTTTCGTTTCTACCTTCTCGAAGGCCATGTTGATTCCTTAATGTCCACTGATGGGAGGCTGCTATTGATTGCAGATTTTCACTGATCTGGACCGAATCAAGAACTATAGTCAACTTCGACAGGATTTGTAGGGCGACAAGCCGCTCAAATGCCTGTCGGCTCGCCGCGAAGCAGCCATTGCGAATAATGATTTCCTGCCGACAGTTGGTGCGGATCAGAATTGGTCGGCAAGTTCGGACAATTGATTCGTTGGACGATAACTCTCGAATTCATATGATGTTGCATGAAGTGTTGCGTACGTTGGAGGCGGTCACGCGTGCCCATGATACTTGCCCGTTGCGATTCGGGTGGCCAATAGACGTTAGATTCCAATGATCGGGTTTGCGATCGGTTGATTGGGTCGCAAGAGGTTACATTTCAAGAGGCGTGATTTATGCAAGATCAATTCCACTCCGTACGTCGGCCGCGCCGTTCGCGGATGTCCACATACATATTCGCATTGTCTCTCGCGGCGGTGGCTGCCTCGGCGATTCGGTACCAACTTTTTGCACAGGGTCGCGACGTTCAGACACCCGTCAACCGGCCGGTGACGCCGCGCGGGAGTCTGAGCGCTAGCGAAATTTCCACGATCGACCTTTTTGAGCAATGTTCCAAATCGGTGGTATATGTCAGTCCATTGATCGAACGAATTCGCCGCACCGGTTTTTTTGCTGACCGCGTGACAGAAACCGGGACCGGTTCCGGGTTTGTGTGGGATCGGGAGGGACACATCGTCACCAACTTCCACGTTATTCAGGATGCTTCAGCGTGCCGCGTCACGCTTCCCGATGGTTCAACTTATGACGCCAAATTGCAAGGTGCCTGGCCTGACAAAGATATTGCCGTACTCAAAATCGACGCGGATAAAGACAAACTCACGCCGATAAGAGTGGGGACATCAAGCGATCTGCAGGTTGGGCAAAGTGTTTACGCCATTGGTAATCCGTTCGGACTCGACTATACGTTGACGACGGGGGTTGTTAGTGCGCTCAACCGAGAGATCGCCTCGGTGACACATCGCAAGATTCAGGGCGTCATACAAACCGACGCGGCGATTAATCCAGGCAACAGCGGCGGGCCGTTACTCGACAGCGCGGGGCGACTCATCGGAATCAACACAAGTATTTATGCACCAGCAGGCGTGTCAGCCGGTATCGGATTCGCGGTCCCGGTGGATGCAGTCAACGATGCAGTTGCCCAGATCATTGCCTACGGAAAAATCGTAAGGCCAGGCCTCGGCATCAACATCGCGTCGGATGCAGTGTCGAGACGATTGCGACTCCCCGGTGTCCTCATCATCGGCGTAACGGAAGGCAGCAGTGCAGAAGCGGCTGGCTTGAGATCGACCAAACCGGCGCGAGACGGTGGAATCGTATTGGGTGACGTTATCTTGAAGATCGATGACACGCCCACGCCCAACGAAGCGGCGTTACTCGACGTGCTGGCCAATCACAATGTCGGAGACACGGTCAACCTCTTGGTTCTGCGCGATAAGCAGGAAGTCGATGTCACGGTCGTGCTACAAGCCATCAAGTAATCGGATTCGCTACTTGCGTTTGAATTGCTTTTCGAGTTCATCGACCGAGAGGCTCAGCGTGGTGGGGCGGCCGTGCGGGCAGTTGCTTGATTTTTCTATCTCGCCTTTTTGATCGATGAGCGTGGCGATCTCTTCGGTTGTCAGCGAGTCGCCTGCTTTGACCGCCGCTTTGCAACTCATCATGTCCAGCACTTCGTGAATCACTTCTTCTGCGCTGGTTTGTTCATGCTGTTCGCTGAGGCGATCCAGGAGATCGCGCATGAAGGCGGCTGCGTCTATGTCTTTGAGCAGTGACGGGAATGCGTGGACGGCGATCTGGTCTTCACCGAAAGCGTTGGCTTCGACGCCGAGTTTGAGGAGCAGCGGTTCGTGTTCTTGAAGGAGGGCCATGTCGGTGGCACTGGCTGTCAGCGTTTCGGGCATGAGTAGCCGCTGCGATTCTAGCGGACCGTCGGTGATTTGCGCTTTGAGCCGTTCGTACATGATGCGCTCGTGTAACGCATGTTGATCAATGATGACAAGACCATCGCTGGTTTCCGCGACGAGATAGCTGTTGTGGACCTGAAGCGCACGATAGCCTTTGATTTGCGGCAATTCCGTCGGCGCATCGTCGGTTGGCATGCGCTGCGGAAATTCTTCGTTCTGCCCACCACCGTGCATTGCGTCCCAAACTTCCGAGCGAATGTCAGACGGGCGGGTAGAAGGCGGCGTACCGATCGATGCACCAAAATCGCGGCCTTCGTAGGTGGCTTGAATGGGTGAGCCCATCGGTGACGGAACGAGTCCCTTAAAATAATCAGCCGCTTCTCGGCGCACTTCAGCCGCTTTCGCCGGGTCAAACTCAACTCCGGATCGACCAGCCCCCTCGCCAGCCCGAAGCGCGGGCGACAGGTTGCTCGTTAGGAACTTATCGCGAAGGGCCGACAACACCTGTGAATGGACCAGTTGCGAATTCTGCCAACGAACTTCGAGCTTGCACGGATGCACATTGACGTCAACGAGTTGCGGGTCCATCGTCAAAAACAAAAACGCCACCGGAAAACGCTGGTGTTCCATAAGCCCGCGGTACGCCTCGCGAATCGCGTGCTGCACCGAGCGATCGCGAATGTAGCGTCCGTTTAAGAATACATATTGCCAGGAGGCGGTCGAACGTGAGCGGGCTGGCGGGGCGACGTAGCCCTCAATCCGCAAGCCGCGTTCGTCGCGCTCAATCGGAATCAACTCGTCGGCAAGGTCGGCACCATACAGCGCGCCAATGCGTTCGCGAATTGATGAGCCAGCGGCTAACCGATGAGTCGTACGCTGATTGTTGGTCAATTCAAACCCGACGCTGCGATGACCGAGTGCCATCCGGGCGACTTGTTCATTAATGTGGCCGACCTCAGTCGCAGTGGCTCGCATGAATTTTCTTCGGGCGGGCACGTTAAAAAATAGATCGCGAACTTCAACACTCGACCCGACCCGACAGCCGGCAGCTTGGGTTGTTTCCAGATGCTTCGCCGAGACGATGATTTCGTTGCCTTCGATTTCGTCGCGGGTGCGTGATGAAAGATGCAGGCGACTGACAGCACCGATGCTCGCAAGGGCCTCTCCGCGAAATCCGAGGGTTGCGATATTGAAAAGATCGTCCTCACATGTAATCTTGCTGGTCGCATGAGGCGTGACAGCCAGCCGCAAATCTTCGGCAGACATACCGATGCCATCGTCCACCACGCGAATGAGGCGCTTTCCGCCGTCTTCAATGGTCACGCTGATGTGAGATGAACCGGCGTCCAGCGCGTTTTCGACCAGTTCCTTCACGATGCTGGCTGGTCGCTCGATGACTTCACCGGCAGCGATCTTGTTGACGAGTAGGTCAGGTAAGATTTGAATGCGACTCATGGACGAACCCGTCGAATTGTGGACGCTGGTGAGCAGACTTATTTAAGTATAGGGCGTAAGGTTTGGCTCGACAATCAGTGCGCTCCGCAAGACCACAAGGTTGTGAATTCCTCATGAACAGACAAATCCAACATGTCATTCAGTTGCAAATTCACCTCGTAGCGTCACAAACGAATGACGCTATTCAACTTGCGAAGGCGTTGAAATGCAGCGCTTTTGAAATCGCCGGTACAGCGGACGAACTCGTTACGCTGAAGAATTCACAGGGCTGTGAAATTGCAGCGGCGGCTGATATTGGCAATGAAGCCGGCTGCTCATCGTGGTATGTTGAGGGTTTTGTCGGTGATCCATGCGACGTTCCATTGCAGTCGCTGATCGATACTGCACATCATCAGGGCGTTGGTCGGATTTCGTTTGCCGCGATCGACCTGTCCGATTCGTCAGGACGTCGCACGACATACGCGAATGCCCTAAACCGTCTTGCCGGATCGTTGACGAAGGTTCTGCCTCATGCCGAACGTTGTGGTGTTCAACTTTGCATTCGCCCGGCACAGGGGCAATTGCTGACTTCACCGGTCGAACTTCGCGAATTGATCACGAATTTCAATTCGCCATTGCTTGGTGTTGACCTTCCGACGAAATTACCAGAGGCGGTGCCAGGGTGGACGGATTGGTTTCAAACGCTCACACCGCTGATTCGCTCAGTCCGTGTTCAGATTGATTTTTCGCGTGCTGACTCTGCGCAACTCTCGGTGGTGCAGGATGTCGAACGCGAGATTACGAAGCTATGCGAGCCAAGAACGTTTGAGGGAGACGTCGTGGTTTGCCCGAAAGAAGCGTGAATGGTCTTCGGTCGAACCGCGCATTTCTGGAACGGGTTGCTTATGAATCAATCCAGTATTGAAGAGTCACCGACGCGGAAGTTATCAACTCGAAACCCATCCTTATCAAGACCGACTTCGACTTTGACCGGCGTTAATCCGTTGACGAAATGCCCCTTGAAATTCACGGTTGTCACACCGTTCTTGGATGCGAATGAACCGGATTTATTCAATTCTGCTACTTGGAGTTGTCCGTATTCGTCGGTCACCTGTTTAAGCCATTCTTCAAATTCTTCCGGTGTGACGCTAACTTGCAATCGTTTTGACGCGAATTCTTCGTGCCATTTTTCTGCAGCATTCGAGCGTTCAGAGGACGGCGTCTTGAGAACCAGAACGGCTTTCCTGGCGTGCCCAATGCTTCCGAAATAGTTGTAAAGCCCAATGCCAGCACCGAATTGAAAGACCAATCCGAACAGCCCAAAGACAACCCCCATGACACCGAGCCACAACCCACGTCGCCGGCCCTTACGGGTGTGCAAAATTGCGATCACCCCTAGAATGATTGCGACCACCGCGCCTATCATTCCAATGAATGTGCCGGTTCCGATCGCTTGGATTCCCTTTTTAGAGAAGGCGACGAGTGGCGGCCAAGGAACAACGAAAATCAGCCCGATAATCCCAGCCGCCAGGGCCAACCGGCTTAGAGGCGGTCTTCCATCCCCCATATCGAGCGGACTTCCTTCGAATTGTGACGTGTTTTCGAGTGGGTCACTGGGCATCATCGCATTGAACCAGAGGATGCGGGATTGGGCAACTGTTTGTGCGCGTAAGTGTCAGCCGTCTGAAAGGGTTGTGGCGCTTGACGGGACAATTAACGTGCCTTTAGTATGAGCGCTGCCGCAAAGTGTCAGTGTACTCGGCCAGCGGATTCCAGCAGAATAGATGACAATCAGATTGACGACAACGCACGCTGACCTTAGACGGCGTCGCTAAACAAATGAGTACATTGGAGTGAGTGCCCATGCCTCATCAGCCCAAAGGGTTGCAAACCGTGCGAATTGCCAAGGTGGCCACCTATGCTTTTGTGGCGGTGACAGTCTCTATCTGTTGCGTCGGCTTTATCGGTTGCCTCGGAGATCAGCCCCGATTGGTTCTTGGACCGGGGGTCTTTGGGAACGAGCCGCCATCATTGCAGATCTTAACGCCGAGCCTCAACATCAATCGCAATCAGGGCGAGCCGTTTGAGATTGTATGGACGGATGATGACCGCGATTCACCTGCAGTCATCTCATTCAGTCTTATCAACATCGCAACCGGCGCTGAGATCGTCATCGTTTCGAACATCCAAGAGAACGATAATGCCGGTCCGGATCAATTCAGCGCATCGACCGGTTTGATTCCGTTGGGCACCTATAACCTGCTCGGACAAATCGCGGACGGGTTGAATGAAGTTGTTTCCGTGTTCGCGATTGTCGAGGGTTCGACGACCCAGCGCGTGCAAATCACGGTCGGTGAACCGGGGACCAACCCGCTCAATGTTCCACCCCAGGTCGCGGTCATTCAGCCGGCATTCAATCAAGGTGTGGCTCAAGAAGATACGTTGACGGTGACCGTACGACCGACAGCTGGGCCGGTCAATGCCAATGAACCCTATGACGCCGATAGCGAAGCGGAGTTGTTCATTGTTCTCGACTTTAATGATACGCCGACCGACGACGATCCACGCCTTCCAGATCCAAATGAGATCATCGTCTTGCGAACGCAAGATGTGGCGATGGGAAGTACGGATGAGCTGACGTTCAATATCGCGGTCGATCTGGGCGTGATTCCACCTCGCCTCAATGGTGAGGCTTATCGCGTTCGTGCGACGATTATCGATGCGGGCAATCAGCGCGTCCATGCATATGCACAAGGATCGATCAACATTCTACGGTCGGCAACTGGCACAGTCGATCTACTTGACGTGGGTACGATTCTTTCCGGTGCGGTCTTCCAGGGATTCAATCCTGGGTCGCGACTTGGATCAACGATGACCAATGTTGGTGACTTTGACGGTGACGGAATTGATGACTTCATTCTTGTTGCACAATTCGGAAACCCGAGAAACTTTGGCAACATCGGAGAGGCGTATCTCATCTACGGGCTCAACCTCTCGCGTTTTGGAGGCATCAATAACGTCAACAGCGTAAGTCGGGGGATTTCGGGCGTGATTTTTGAAGCGCCGCCAAATCGGTTGGAACCTCTGCATAATGACCCACTGGCAGTTCCACGAGGAATCACAAGTGCTTCCTCGATTCCTGACCTTACGGGAGACGGCCGCCCTGAGATATTCTTGGGCATGGCGATGGCTGATGGTCTTTATCAAGGGCGCGACGATGATCCAGGAGACGCCGTTGATCCAATTCGAGTCGACTTCACGGCGCGGTTTGGGTTGCGCACCTTAGCAAACAACGGAACACCAGAGCCTGACTTTGATGATGACTTTGAGGGAACCACCGACACATACATTGATCGCGCAAACCCGAATGTTGCAAACGGTGGCAGCCAATTGATGCTGTTCGGTGCGACGACTGATCAGGAGGAAGATCGGAACCAATTTCCAATCGTTGGAATCGCCTTCCCTGACGAGGTGTTCAATCCCAACCCGGATGATATTTCCGAACTCGATGCGAGAATTACTCTTACATTGCAAGGTACCCCGGCGATCTCGACTGAGACGTTTACCGTTCACCGTTTGAACTTGGGTATTAACGACGATACGGATTTCAACGACTTTAATGATTCAGATGGCACACCAGGGCCTACAGAAGCAACAGACTACGACGATGAAACAATCGATTATTCAGTCAGTTTTAATGTGAACGGGCAGAACATTACGACCATAATGGTCATCGACATCACCGACATAATGCAGCAAGCCATTGACGGTGAAATCGGTACTCGCAGTCCCAATTTCATCATCATTCCAGCATTGCCGGTCAATGGTGCATTCTTCACTTCAGAGGCGACATCTGAGCTAAATCGTCCCACGCTCAGCGTTTCGTTCGATGAGGAGCGGTCGGGGCAGGTCAACTTCAACTGCTATCCCGACTCATTTACCAATAACCTTGCAACGGTTCCTGACGATCCGGGCGATGGCTTCGAAGTGGACTCCATCTTTGAATCTTGTGGTGTAGTCGTAATGGTTACCAGCGAAAACCGCGATCTTGCTGGTCCGTCGTCGGCGACACGCCTCGATAACACTGTTGTTTCTTTGGAACTTTCGGGGCAAGAAAATGTGGTCACGCTTGATCCGAATAGCACAACCGCAGCCGGTCCGATTACCCATACCGCGGGTGATCCGGCGACTGGGCTTGGTCGCGGAGTGAGAATACAAAGTGGTTTTTGGGAGTACATCAACGATGGTGCGCTCGGGCAGGCGAATCCACGCACCGATTATTTTGGCGAACATGTCGCCTCCATTGGTGACATCACGCTTGATGGAACTCCAGAAATCGTCATTTCATCACCACGTAATGAAGCCTATCTCGAGTCGATCCAGGTTGCCCCTCCAGGAAGCTCGGACTTTAAGATTTCAACTTCAAATCAGTTCATTGGAAGTATCATTGTCCTGAATGGCGCTGACTATTCAGCGAGCGGGGGGTTTGCAGATTCAGATGGCAATCAGGTGATTCCGAACCATGCCATTCCTGGACGGGGCACTTGCACGGGGACGCCAATCAGCCGCACAGGGCCGGTTGGACCAGTCAATCGATTTGAAGTGTTGGCGGAGGATGTCAACGACTTCCTTGGTGGGGCGGAGTCGGCTGGCGACATGAATCGTGATGGTGTTCCGGACATCATCTGCGGCGCACCAGGCAACGATACCAGAGCTAGCGGCCGAATCGATACAGGGGCGGTCTACATTCTCCAAGGACGATCACCATTCGGAAATATTTTGTTGAGTCATTTGGATGATCCGGCATTTCCACGACCCACCTTGCTGCGCATTCGGGGAGAAACTGGGGGTGATCGGATCGGGCATCGTCAGGTCGGCGGACGCGATATCAACGGAGACGGTATTGGAGACGTATTCATTTCTTCGCCGAGTGTCGATTTCCTGGATTCAGCCGCCACGCATTGCGCTGACGCCAACTTGAGTACGAGTACATTTACCGCTTGTCGCAACAACTTTGGCGATGAGGTATTCATCGGCGATCAATGTAAGCAGTACGACTTTGACAACGATCGAGACATCGATGAAATTGATCAGGCGTCCTTCGACAATCTGGTCGCTGGATTCGCCGATGCCTGCCCAGTGGACAACGGATTCGCCGGTGTGATCTTTGGAAATGTCACGCTCGATGGTGACCGTACGATTAGCCAGATTGGATCAAGCAGTTTGCCAGGGGTTATCTTCTACGGCGCGTCACCGGGAGATCGTGCAGGCGAGGACATCGTCTCAGCCGGCGACTTTAACCGCGACGGATTCGGCGATCTTTTGATTGCTGCACCTGGTGTTCGGTTTACGGACAACAACAACCGCGAACGCCTCGGCGTCGTTTATCTGATCTTCGGTGGTACGCACCTTAACAATGCCCCCGAAGGTGGATTCTCGCTCGATCAGGTTGGAACGCCTCAGCTTCCGGGCCTTGTGTTCTGGTCGCCCTATGAAACGGGACGACCCAACGAGGCACCAATCGACAATGTCGGTTTGCTGGGCGACATCAACAATGACGGCTTCGATGATATCGGTTTGGGGCTGACGCGTTCAGACTTTGTCGATGAGAATCTGCCGCAGACACCGGGCGACGTCGGGACCGATCCAAATATTGGCCGCCGGCCAGATGACGGAAGGGTTTACATCATTTACGGAAACAACACGGTCGCAAACTGACGCAATTTGAATCAAGAATAGACTTGTCACAATGAAAGACCCGTCGCAAACTGTGGCGACGGGTCTTTTTTTATTGTTTAACTGTGCGAATCAAACATGCCTGACGGTTACGGAATTCTCTCGCTCTTACCGCCCCTGTTGGCGATCGCCTTGTCGATTGCGACGCGGCAGGTGTTCATTTCATTGGCCGTCGGAATTTGGGTCGGGTACTTGACCTTGGCGGATTGGAACGCGTTTGCGGCGACCATCGATACGTTGACTGCGTTTGTGCAGGTTTTCGAAAGCCCAGGTAACACGCGCACGATTCTGTTCTGCCTGATGGTTGGGTCATTGATCACGCTGATCCAGCGAAGCGGTGGTGTTGATGGGTTTGTGGAAGGCATACGCGGTTTGGGGCTGGCCAACAACCGCCGCAGTGCTGGTCTGCTGGCGACCTTCGTCGGGGCGTGCGTGTTTATTGAGTCGAGCATTTCGTGTCTGGTCACGGGCACGGTCGGCCGGCCGCTGTTCGATCGCCTCAAGATGTCGCGTGAAAAACTCGCGTACGTTTGTGACACGGCATCTGCACCGATTTGCATCCTGATTCCGCTTAACGGTTGGGGGGCGTACATCGTTGCGCAATTGGCAGACCTCGGAGTTGAGGAGCCGTCCGCGCTCTTGGTCAAGTCGATTCCATTGAACTTCTACGCCATCTTGAGTTTTGCGCTGCTGCTTTTCGTGATTATTAGCGGTAAAGATTTTGGCCCAATGCGCACAGCAGAACGCCGCGCACGCGATGAAGGCAAACTTCTTGCCGATGGAGCCACCCCGATGGTGACCGAAGAAGTTCTGGCAATGCCGCGCGCCGAATCGACGCCCCCTCGCATGATCAATATGGTCATTCCCATCATGGTCATGATTGCCGTCGTGTTGGCGTCGATTGCTTACACAGGGCGAAGAGACGGCCCCGAAGTTCTGCCCGAAGGATTCAAACCGGCGATGTGGTCGATTCTGCAACACTGCTCCGGTTCAACTTCGGTGTACTGGGGCGTGTTCGCGGGCTGCTTCGTAGGGATCGGGATGTATTTTTTCCAAGGCATCATGGGGTTGAAAGAATCTGTCGAAGTTGCCCTCAAAGGTGCAGGAGCGCTCGTACCTTTGGGGGCGCTGATGATCCTGGCATTTACGATTGGTCGCTTGTGCGGTAAGGACGGTTTGGACACGGGTGGGTACGTCGCTTCATTGGTCGGGCAGGACATGCCGGCAACCTTGATTACGCCGCTTCTTTTTATCGCCTCCAGTGCGATCGCGTTTTCAACCGGAACCAGTTGGGGAACTTTTGCGATCATGCTGCCAATTGCGCTATCAGTCGCGGCAAAAGTAGAGTTGCCACCCGCGCTGGCTGTCTCTGCTGTTCTGGGTGGCGGGGTATTTGGTGACCATTGCTCGCCGATTTCTGATACGACCATCGTGTCTTCGATGGCGTCGGCGTCGGATCATATCGACCATGTGCGAACGCAACTTCCCTACGCCCTCTGTGCCGGAGTCGTCGCGTCGCTGCTCTACGCGGTTTCCGGGGCGATTATGACCTGACCACGCACGTTGTGAATTCGACTCTTGACGAAGCCTTGGTCGGACCGACACTAGAAGTGGGTAACACGGATGCTCTGGAGAGACTTTACGATGAATCGAAAATCAAGCCTGCCTGTGGTCCTGAGTTTTACGATGTTCGCGATGTCGTTGAGTGGCGTCTCGCGCGCCATTGCTTGTGGCGGGTTCTTCTGCCAACTCGTACCCATCGACCAAGCCGGCGAACAAATCGTTTTTCGCGTGGATGGCAATGACGTCACCGCGATGGTTCTGATTCAATACGTCGGAGACGCCCAGGATTTTTCGTGGGTCGTACCGGTTCCCGGAATTCCGGAACTTTCGGTTGGTAGCGACGCTGTATTCACCGCCCTCGAATCATCGACGCGGCCTCAGTTTGTCTTGGAAACGATCGGGCAGCGTTGTCCCTCTGACGAAGATGTATTTTTTGGGGGCAATAGCAGCGACAGTGCTGAAGACGGTGCAGGTGGTGATGGTGTCAATGTCGTCGAACGGTTGGCTGTCGGTCCGTTTGATGTGGAGATCGTAAGCAGCGACGATGCGGCTGCCCTGACAACGTGGCTCAATTCCAACGGATACGATCTGACCGATCGCGGTGAAGAATTGATTGAGCCCTATGTCACCGAGGGCATGAATTTTGTCGCGCTAAAATTACAGCAGAATCAGGGCGTCGGTGACATTGAACCTTTGATCATGAAGTATCAGACGGAAAATGCGACCATTCCGATTCGACTGACAGCCGTCGCCGCTCAAGAAGATATGGGTGTATTGGTTTGGCTATTGGGACAGGCTCGGGCAGTTCCGCTGAATTATCTGCATGTCACCCCGAATTACACGCGACTGAATTGGTATTCGGGAACGTTTAATGCATATGCGAGTTATCAGGGACTCATCACCGCGGCGATGGATGAAGCCGGTGGGCAGGGGTTTGCCACTGACTACGCAGGGGCCGACTATGATGCAGACGCTTCGCTGCCGTTGGTGGCTAGCTATACCGACGAATTGGTTTTTCTGGCCAACATTGACGACGACGCCGAATTCATCGCCGATCTCTCCAACACGTTTGTGTTCCCACAAGACAAGGTGCTCGCAATTCTCGGTCGTGAACTTCCACTGCCTGACGGCGAAGATGTGTTTATTTACAACGTCCCCGAGTTGCTCAACGAATCGTTTACAGAAGAAGAACTGGCCGACGCCCGGGCAAAGATCATCGTACAAATCAACGAAACGATCGTCACCCCGCTTGAAGAGGCGTTGGCCGTTTTTGATGGCATGCCTTACATGACGCGTATGTACACGACGCTCTCCGCCGACGAGATGACCCTTGATCCCTCATTCTCATTCAATCCCGACCTCGACGGTCAACCGTTGATTCGACAAGCGACCATGAACGTCGATTGCAATTTCGGCGCAACGTCCTGGACGCTGACGCTCGGAGAAGGCACCGACCGCAACGGCGAACTGGTGATTAATGGTTCAGGTGATCCGCCCGGGTTCTCTGCACCGACGATCGATCAGGAATCGATGTGGCGCAGCGAACGCGTCGATACCAGCGGACCGCCGGAAGTTGAAACGTTGCGAACGTTTGGCGTGGCCCGAGTTATCGGCGCAGACAGCGGCGGATCGGACAACACGGCTTGCGGGGTCGGACTGTTTGGTTGTGGTGGTGGGGCGGTTGGAACGCTGGTTATCACCATGTTCGGACTGGGGCTTCTCAAACGCCGGCGTTAAAGGCAACAAAGCGTACGAACCGGTTTCCACGAAATCCGTGCGCGATTCAATCGCACTGACGCTGCATACACGTCACTATCCAAGGTAACGTGACCGGGCCGATTCCGATTGGAATGCCTAATCGCGCATTCTGTGTCCTAATCTTGTCCAATTCCCTGCGAATGAATCACAAGAATATTCGCCTTTCGCTCGCATAACACTCTGCGCTATAATGCGGGTTCTGAAAATGGTTCAAATCAAAATTCATGGGCAGGCGGGTTCATATCGCTCGTATTGAAAAAACACGTGTAAGGAGGAGCTGTATGTCGGGTCACCGATTTCAGATTGCCGTGCTGGTAGCTGCACTCTCAGCCGCACCGGTCTTTGCTGGTTCTGCGGGTTCCTGGGTCGAATTCACCGATGCGACCGGATCGCGATTGGTCGCTGATTCTGGCCTGGGCGTCAACGATCCCGACGAGAAAGACTACGCGTTTGGTGACATCGATAAGGATGGCGATATCGATATCATCTGCGTTCGCAAGCAGGAGTTCACCACGACTGGCCGGCGGCGCAACGTTCTGTTCATGAATCAAGGCATCGCCGACGGCCAAGCCATCGACGGTGTGTTTGTAGACATGACCGCGACGTTCGCGACCGATGCCGACGATGGCGGTCAGGGCTTCCTCGATTTGACGAATGACCGCGATGTGATCCTCGTCGATGTCAACAACGATACATGGCTCGACATGGTTACGGTCTCAACGTTGAGTGATGGATTAGCAAAAACGATTTCGCACCCACGCATTTACATGAACAAGGGCGAGATTGCTGGCGTCTGGCAAGGCTTTCGATATGAAGAAGGACGCATTCCGCAACTGACCACGATTGGCACAAATCTTTCTGTGGCACCGCGACTTTGTTCAGTCGCAGCAGGTGACGTCAATGGCGACGGGTTTCAGGACTTGTATATCGGCGACTATGACAGTGACGGAGTGGGTTCCGCACCGCCCGAAAATCCAGCCAATGACGTCAACGATCGTCTACTGATCAACGACGGTGCAGGCAATTTCATTGACTCGCGCGAAACCCGCATGACCAGTACGATGTTGCTGTCTGCATTTAGCATGGCAGTTGCGATCGTGGACATGAACGGAGACGGTACACTCGACATCGTCAAGGACACCGCCCTGCAAGATCCACGCCGAGTGTCAATTTCGTACAACGACCCGGCGAATGAAGGATTTTTTGACGATTTTGATATCGTCTATGGGAACGCCCCTTATCACATTACCGTTGGTGACCTCAACAACGACACGCTTCCTGATATCGTGATAACCGACGACGGGCAGGATGTTTATCTGCTAAACACCGGAAACGGTGTTGATGGATTGGCTAACTTTGTTCAGCAAGTGTTTCAACGTTCAGCAGGTTCTGATGGTGAGTTTGGTGGAAACCACGTCATCGAAGACATGAACAATGATGGTTTTAATGACGTCATCATCGCTGACGTGGACGTTGACAGCCCCGGCTGCGGACGCAGGATGCACATGTATCGCAACCTTGGAAACGCGCCGACCGTTACGCTGCAGGAGCAGGGACCGTCACAACCTTGGACGCCCAACGGCGTTCACGATATAGCCGTTTTTGATATCAACAATGACGGCTGGATGGACATGTTCATCGGAACTTGCACCGGTACGGAGATTTGGCTGAACCTTCCGCCGATCGATCTGGTATTCGCTTATCCCGACGGTATCCCCGGATCGCTCGTTCCCGATACACCGACTTCTTTTAGGGTTGCGGTTAGCGGTACCGGATCGACGCCTCAGCCAAATACTGGAAAGCAGTTTGTTTCTGTTGATGGTGGTCCTTTTGTTGAAACGGCGATGACGCAAGAGTCGCCGAATGTCTATTTTATCAATTTGCCCGGAATTCCATGTACTTCGACACTGGATTTCTATGTGTCGGTCGAGACCACAACCTCGGATGTTGTAACGGATCCCCCGGGTGCTCCCGGTTCAGCGATTACCCTGCTGGCGTCGCTCGGGTCAGAGGTTCTGTTCTTTGATGATTTCGAGTCAGCCAACCCGGGTTGGACAGTGACCAGCCAGTCGATCACGACGGGTGAATGGATCCGCGACGATCCCATTGGAACGTTCTTCCCAACGGGTAGCGGTAACGCTGCACAGCCTGAGAATGACTTTGGTGCATCAGTTGGTGAAACGACGTGTTACTTCACCGGTCAGAATGCTGGAGGAGTGGCGGGGACGGGTGACATTGATGGTGGACCGACAATTCTGACATCACCCGCTTTTGACTTGAGCGGAGGCGATGCCGTCGTTGGTTATGCCTATTGGCATTTCTTCAGCGACAGCGGTGCACAGGATGTCTTGATCACTGAAGTCTCGAATAACGGCAGCACTTGGGTGCAGGTCGATTCGACCAACGGAACAAACAGCGAATGGGCAACTCACTCGTTTAAGGTCAGTGACTTTGTCACGCCTTCGGCGAATGTTCAGGTCCGATTTGTTGCAGCGGATCAACCCAATGACAGTGTTACTGAGTCAGCGATCGATAACTTTTCGGTGTCAAGAATCATTTGTGCTGACACTTGCGATGACAATACCGATTGCGACGACCTGCTGTTTTGCAACGGATCGGAAACGTGCAATGGCAGCAACGTGTGCGAAGCCGGTACGGATCCATGCCCCGGGCAGCTTTGCGATGAAGACAACGACCAGTGCGTTGAATGTCTAGGCGACGGCGACTGTCCTGACCTGGCATTCTGCGATGGACCTGATACATGCGTTGCAGGTGCCTGCGTCAATGGTGCTGATCCCTGCACCGGACCGGGACAGGTTTGCGACGAAGTCAATGACGAATGCGTCGGATGCCTCGACGATGGCGATTGCGACGACCTCGATTTCTGCAATGGACAGGAAACTTGTGACGGATCGAATAATTGTGTCGCTGGTTCCGACCCGTGCCCCGGTCAACTCTGTGACGAAGGCACGGATATGTGCGTGGACTGCCTCGACGCGAACGACTGCGACGATGGAAAATTCTGCACCGGAGCTGAAATGTGCGTCAACGGTTCGTGCGAATTGGGTGGAGATCCGTGTCCGGGTCAGTCTTGTGACGAAGGCCTCGATATTTGCGTCGATTGCCTCAACGCGAATGACTGTGATGACGGACTGTTCTGCAACGGTGACGAGACTTGTAACGGCGGCGCGTGTGAAGCTGGCGTCAGTCCGTGCGGTGATTTGCAATGTGACGAGTTCAGCGATGAATGCGTTCGGTTGCTCCAGCCGCGAGTCGGTGCCCCGGCACTTGGCCTGACTCCGGGTCAAGCTGCACGATTCCAAACCGGTCGTGCACGTTTCGATGAAACCCTGTCGATTGCAAACGGTCTTGGACCGGTGTTCAATCAAAACGCATGCGGGGCGTGCCACAATGCAGGGGCATTGGGTGGTTCCGGCGCAACTTTGGTCACCCGATTTGGATTGGCCGACAAGGGTGGATTTAGCGGGCTGGAAGAATTTGGCGGCTCGCTCCGTCAGGCAAATGGCATCTCGGCAGGCTGCGAAGAAGTTGTTCCGGCAGAGGCCAACGTTGTTTCCAGTCGTTTGACCAACTCCACTTTCGGGTCTGGTTTCGTCGAGGCGATTCCCGAATTCGATCTGCTCAACAATCTGGCGTCGCAGCCCGGTCCGGTTCAGGGTGAAGCCCACATGGTGGAAGCCTTTGAAGATGCTGGTGGGGCTCCCCTGCGGGTGGGTCGATTCGGCTGGAAGGCCCAAGTCGCGACCATTTTGACGTTTAGCGCCGACGCGTCACTCAATGAAATGGGTCTGACGAATCGGTTCCTCATCGCTGAAAATGATCCGAACGGTATTCGTCCTCCGGACCTCGCTGCTTGTGATACGGTGGCTGATCCAGAAGACGGGCCCGAGGATGGCCCTGGTGGCGTGTTGCCGCACTTTATTGATCGGGTGACTGACTTCCAGCGATTCCTGTCGCAGCCGCCGCAGACGCCCCGATCGGGCATGAGCGGTGCGGTGGTCTTTGAAACGATTGGTTGTGCTGATTGCCACACCCCGTCATTCGTGACAGGAGTTGCACCTGAACTGGCGCTGTCGGGCCAGACGATTAAACCGTACTCCGACTTCCTGCTACATAACATGGGGCAACTCGGTGACGGAATCGTGCAGGGTGATGCCAATGAATTCGAAATGCGAACACCATCACTTTGGGGCGTGCGTTGGAGAGACCAGATGATGCATGACGGTCGCATTGTCGGTGGTACGTTCCCGAATCGCATCGGTTTGGCGATCGCTGAGCACGACGCACCGGGTAGTCAAGGTGCAGCATCGGCGCAGGCTTACGACGCGCTGCCGCAGGGCGACAAAGATGCTTTGGTTGCGTTCATGGATTCGTTGGGACGTGCAGAATTCGATCACGATGGCGATAACGACATTGATGTCGATGACTACAACAACTTCATCTCTGGCTGCATTACGGGGCCAGGTGCTGGCAGCGTTTCGCCGGACGACGCCTGCGCGATTTCTGACTTCGATCAGGATGGTGATGTCGACCTTGGCGATATGGCAATGATGCAGAAGGCTGCAGGTTTGTAGCGGTTCGTCACTCCCGCGCATGCGGGAGTCCAGGTCTTTGAACACCAAATCAGCCCGCGTTCGATAATTCGGACGCGGGCTTTCTCTTTGGTTGATTTGGAGACGTTCACAAATAGGCGTTGCCATTTTTAGGTACGGGACTACGCTCCTCGTGCGAAGATTGGGTGGTTGAGTTCGCCTTGGAACACTGTTTCGACCGCAAGGGTTTGGCCGAGAATGAGCGATCAAGCGAAGAAACAACTGGATGTGTTCACGCATCACCCGCGTGATTGGCGCAACAACGCTTATGTCTATCCGGTTATTTCGCGCCGGAGTCGGGGCCTTAGCATTGGTGTGAATCTCAATCCGGATCGGGCGTGCAATTTTGATTGTATTTATTGCCAGGTCGATCGCACGCTTCCGGTCACGGTGCGCGATGTCAACATTGAGCGGCTACAATCTGAACTCGACCAAATGCTGCAGATGGCGAATGATGGTTCGATTTTCGATCATCTCGGATTCGGCAGCGTGCCGGACGAATTGCGCCGCGTCAATGACGTGGCGTTTTCTGGCGATGGGGAACCGACAACGTGTCCTGAGTTTGAATTGGCTGTCGAAGCTGTCGTAAACGGATTGCGTAAGTCGAATCTGCCCAACGTGAAAATCGTGCTGATTACGGATGCATGCTATCTGACTCGCGATGGCGTACGACGCGGACTGGCGCTGATGGATTCCTGGAATGGCGAGATTTGGGCAAAGCTCGATGCCGGTTCTGAAGACTATTACAAGTTGATCAACCGACCCAACCACTCACTCGACCATGTGATCGAGAACATCATCGACGCAGCCCGCGTTCGACCGATCTGCATACAGTCGCTGTTTATGCGGGTCGATGGGGTCGGTCCCGATGCAGCCGAGATTGACGCTTTCTGCGGCAGGCTTAATCACATTGCAAACGTTGGTGGCAAAGTTAAGGAAGTTCAGGTGTACACCGTGTCACGCGACCCAGCCGAGAAGAACGTCACAGCGCTGGCCGATGATGAAAAATCATGGATCGTTGAAACAACGAAGAGCAAGACAGGTTTAAATGTGGTTGGGTACTAAGTGGAGGGACGGGCAGGCTTCAGACGGTAGATAAGGAAGCGAAGAGTGTAGCGTGTGGTTGATTTCTCAACCGGCGATATTGACGTCTCATACCCTCATATTGGTGGTCTCCCGCGTGTCGATTAGGATTTCGTCGATGGGTGTAATCACCATGATCATCAGACGCTTACTCCCTAGGCCGGTATCTGATCAATAAACAACTTGATCAATTCTGCGACCCACCGAACGGCATTGAAGAACTCAACTGACATGACAGCCTCCTTGAATAAAAGGATGAATGAAGACGGGCAAAGCTCAAGGCTGTCGTTCACTGTCACTAAAGCTGGAAAGTGCTACTTTGACTATCCAATTCACTTGCGATATCGTCCACGCCATCAGGCGACTTTAATAGGCCGCGTTGATTTGAAACCCGCACCAGATGCGGCGGATCGGCGGTGGCCCATTCGGGCGACTGGGGCACGAAAACCGAATGATTATGGGCTGATTGAACGTGTGCGATCTCGCTGAACGCAGACAGATTTCAATGGCTAGGTAGGAAATTTTTTGGGGGTTAAGTTGGCGCACTTTTGCAAGATCAAGAATCCATCGGGTTATCGGGCGAGTGATTGGGATCTGGGCACCGACGCCGCTGCGCGCGAGGCTTGGATCGACATCTTCGCGAACCACACGACCGCACTTCTCAAGCATGCCGGTGAAAGTTTCTCACCACCGTCGTCCGATCAGATGGCGTCTTATCGAACCGCGTATTTGAAACTGCTCGACGACGTACGGGCGCAACCAAACGCCTACGAGCCACTGACCATTTACAAACTCTGCGAACAGCGGGCCGAGATGATGCGGACCCATAACATTGGTGACCCGTACGACCGCGTCAAAGCCGACGAAAACAACGCTGCACTTGAACTGCTCCCTTCGATCTTGACCGCCGTGGATGGGTGCGATGAAGGTGAAATCGTCGAGGTCTTGATACGTGGAATCCTTGCCGGTAACAAGTTCGATCTGGGCGCTCAAGCCACCATGGATCAGCACGCCAGTGGCGGTATTGATTTTCGGGCGACGCTCGCTGAGTTGCCGCAGCGTCCGTGGTTTAAAGATGACGTAGGCGCGATCGCGGATCGTATGTCACCGGGAAGATGTCGCTACAAGAAGGCAATCTTCTTTGTTGATAATGCTGGTGGGGATGCGATTCTCGGGGCGATTCCGTTTACGCGCTATTTGGTTGGACAGGGTTGCGATGTCATACTCGCTGCCAATAGCGAGCCGGCACTCAATGATATCTTGGTTGACGAATTGAAGAGATGTTTGAGTCACGCAGCCAAATCAGATGAGAGCATTCATACTGCCATGGTGCAGCAGCGGATCTCGGTCGTAGACAGCGGCTGCGATTGTCCGCTTATTGATTTGTCCGTCGTGACCGATGCGTGCAACAGTCTCGCAGCCGACTGCGACTTACTCATTCTTGAAGGGATGGGGCGGGCGATTGAAACCAACATCGATGCGGTGTTCACCTGCGATACGATTCATCTGGCGATGATCAAGAACCCGTTGGTGGCGGCTCACCTTGGTTGCGCAATGTTTGACTTGGTCGCATCATTTACGCCCGCAGGTCAGACGCCTCAGATTCTATCGTCCACCAACTGAATCGGTCGGCGCGCCTGCCGGTGTCAGCACCGCGACAATGATAACGCCTGCAAGAATCATGGCGACACCGACCCATTGCCCGGGCGTCAATTTTTCCTGGAGGCTTGGCAGAAAGTAGGCGGCGACAGAGATGATCGCATATCCACCACCGACCATGATCGGATAAGCGATACTGATTTGCAGCGTCTTGGACTGCAAGGCAAACATATAGAGAAACGCGTTGCAGGCGAAGCAGGTCAGTCCGATTATCAGAACCGGTGAGCTGAGGATCGTTCGAATGGCTCCGCTCGCACCATTATCGCCTAGCCCGCCGCCTTGCGTTCCGACCTTCATCGAAAGGTTGGCGATGGCATTGAGAACGAGAGCGGCACATAGGGCAATGATATACTTCATGGGTTCCTCCAAGGCGTTTGGGACGAATCCGAAACCTTGCGTATCACAATATTTATGTCGCTGCAAGCGGGTCCATGATCCTTCGATCGGCAACCTCTCGCCGCGATTTTGACAATCATTCGTCAGAAGCGTCAAATAAATTCCGGTTGGCTGTTGAGCGCCTGATTGGTTGGAGATTCATTTAACGATGGCTCGTATTCTGGGAATCGAAAGTTCGTGTGACGAAACGGCTGCCGCAGTCGTTGTGGGCGGTCATGAAGTTCAAAGCAACGTCGTCGCATCGCAGGTAGATTTGCACCGCAAGTATGGCGGGGTCGTGCCGGAGATTGCGTCCCGGGCTCACATCGAATGCATCCACAACGTGGTACGCATGGCCCTGACCGAAGCCGATTGCAGTCACGCAGACATTGACGCGATTGCGTACACCAGTCGTCCGGGGCTGGTCGGGTCGCTGTTGATCGGGGCGACGGCGGCGAAGACTTTGGGATGGGCGTGGCAGAAACCGTTGATCGCGGTAAATCACGTTGAGGCGCACGCGGTCAGCGCTGCCATCGATGCAGAGTCCGCACCCTGGCCAGCCGTTGCACTGGTGGTTTCGGGCGGGCATACATCTCTCTATCTTGTCGAAGGTTTCGACGCGATCCGCCTACTGGGTTCCACGATTGACGACGCTGCCGGTGAAGCGTTTGACAAGGTCGCAACGATGCTCGGATTGGGTTACCCGGGTGGACCCGTCATCGATCGCGTGTCGGAATCGGGTGACGCCAAAGCCCACGCGTTTCCGCGCACCTTGCTTTCGCGCGATTCGCTGGATTTTTCGTTTTCCGGAATCAAGACTGCCGTTCGGTACAAGATTCATGGCACCGGTCAAACGACCGGTGGGTTGGAGCAACTGAGCGAATCGGATATCGCAGATATCGCGGCGTCATTTCAACAAGCTGTGGTCGATGTACTCGTCAAAAAGACAATGCGGGCGGTGGCTCAGACCGGTGCCCCCAACGTCGTGCTGGGTGGTGGGGTGGCAGCCAACCGAGCCCTTCGCAAGTCACTGGAGGCAGAGTGCCAAAAGCGCAACCTCGGTTTCTTTGCCCCGAAGATGGCCTACTGTGTTGACAACGCGGCGATGATTGCGGCGATGGGGTTTCATATGTTTGAAGGCGGGAACGCGGCTACGCTTGATCATGATGTGTGCGCTCGCTGACGGAGTGATTGATCCTTGCGCAAGTGCTATTTTAGGCCCACGCGCTCTACCTCGCTCGTTCTGGACTCCCGCATGCGCGGGAGTGACGAACCACCAGACATCAAGTCGGGTTGAATTGTTGATGCCCTAGTCCCGACCCCATACACTCCTAACATGAATGAAGACGTGATTCGAGGGTTGTTGCAAAGCGTTCAGAAGGGCGAGTTGCCCGTCGCCGATGCCGTCGAGCGCCTGCGCACGCTCCCTTTTGAAGACATGGGTTTTGCCACGATTGACCACCACCGCGACCTGAGATGCGGTGTGGGGGAAGTCATTTTCTGCCAGGGCAAAACGCCTGAGCAGATCAAAGCGATCTTTTCTGTTTGTGCGAATCGCGGAGGCAATGTATTAGCCACTCGCGCTTCCCAGAACGACGCCCAAGCCGTCCTCGACGAATACCCCAACGCAATATACGACGAACTCGGTCGAACCATCGCACTGAGACAAGTTGAACCAGTTTGGTCGGAATCGGAAGTCACTATCATAACAGCCGGTACAAGCGACTTGCCCGTGGCCCACGAAGCCCGCAACACGGCTGAACATCTCGACCAGCGCACCCGGTTGATTACCGATGTCGGAGTCGCGGGCCTCCATCGTTTGCTCGCCCATCATAACGAGATCATGGAAGCGAATGTCATTGTTGTGGTAGCGGGGATGGAAGGGGCGCTCGCATCTGTGGTGGGTGGGTTGGTCAGTTGTCCGGTGATCGCCGTACCGACCAGCGTTGGATACGGAGCGAGTTTCGGCGGGTTAGCGGCGCTTCTGGCAATGCTGAATTCGTGTGCGGCTGGCGTGACTGTGGTCAACATCGACAACGGATTCTCAGCCGGATACTCCGCGGCGATGATCAATCGCCGGATCGTGAATTCAAGAAAACAACAAGGCGATGCGCCCGCTGGTGGAGAGAGCACTTGAGTGCGCTGCCAACAACAAGCATCCCCAAGGTTCCGCAACGATCTGCGGATTGTCATAAAGGAGACGTCGGGCGAATCGTTGTGTTCGGCGGCTCGTGGGGCGAGGTCGGTATGGTTGGTGCCCCGGCGCTGACTGCCAACGCGGCGCTTCGCAGTGGGGCGGGGCTCGTTCGGATCGTCACGGAAAGCGGTGCGATGTCGGCGGTGGCGACATTGTCGCCGTGCGCGACAACGCGTCTCTTGGAACCGGCTGCGGATCTTGCCAAATTGGCCGTCGAATTCGGCGCAAATGTCGTCGCCATTGGCCCCGGATTGGGGCAATCTGTTAAGCCTGATCAAATCCTCTCGCTTCTCGAAACGTTCAGCGGCGGGATTGTTGTCGATGCGGATGCCTTAAACGCCCTCGCTTCGGTCGGCGAATGGAAAGCGCGTTGGCCCAAGAACGTTGTTCTCACGCCGCACCCCGGCGAGTTTCGCAGACTCCTGGAGGGTTTCGACATGGCGGATTACTTCGATCGCGATCGACAGGACGCCGCCAACGCATTCGCGGTCCGCACGCAAACGACCGTTGTCTTAAAAGGGATGGGAACGGTGGTGAGCGACGGTGAGCAGTATTACGTCAATCAAACCGGCAACGCGGGGATGGCGACGGCTGGCACTGGCGATGTGCTGACTGGAATGATCGCCGCATTGATGGGCCAGGGAATGTCAGCAATGGACGCGGCGATTCTCGGCGTTTACGCACACGGTTTAGCCGGCGACGCCGCAGCAGCCCACCAAGGTCGTATATCCATGACGGCGAATGATCTGCTCGACGCACTTGCCGAAGTGTTTTCTGATCTGGAACACGAGAGTCAGCGCTAAGCTGCCAGCGATAAGATTGATATGTCGAATCAGCCGATTTCGCGGCCCAGTACCCGCGCCGCTTCCATCACGTCTTTGTCGCCCCGCCCGGATAGGTTGATCACGAGAAGTTGGTCGTTTGTCATCTTCGGTGCAAGTTCCATGGCGCACGCAACTGCGTGAGCAGATTCGAGCGCGGGGATAATCCCTTCGGTTTCGCAAAGTGTGGTAAAGCCCTTAAGCGCCTGATCATCGTCTACGTTGGTGTATTCGACCCGGCCGATCGAGTGCCAATAGGCGTGCTCTGGACCGACGCCTGGATAATCCAGACCCGCCGACACTGAGTGAACCGGCATGGTCTGCCCATCGTCGTCCTGCAAGACGTATGTTTCCATTCCGTGCAACACGCCCACGCGACCAGCCGACAAGGTGGCTGCATGAAGCCCTTTGCCCACACCAGCGCCACCCGCTTCCACACCCACCAGTTTGACTGATTTGTCATCGATGAGCGGGGCGAAGATTCCGGCTGCACTGCTTCCGCCCCCAACACATGCGACGACGCAATCGGGCAAACTTTGATATCGTTCGAGCATCTGGGCTCGAAGCTCGCGTCCGATGACCGATTGGAAATCACGCACCATCACCGGAAACGGATGGGGGCCCATCACGCTGCCAATGACATAGTGGGTTTCATCGCAAGTCGCCATCCAGTCACGCATTGCTGCGTTGATCGCATCTTTGAGCGTGCGCTGGCCCGATTCGACGGGTATGCATTTGGCACCGAGCAATTCCATCCGAAACACGTTTAGCTTCTGCCGGCGGACGTCTTCCGCTCCCATGTAGATTTCGCATTCGATGCCCAACCGAGCCGCCGCCGTCGCTGTTGCAACGCCATGCTGGCCGGCACCGGTCTCCGCGATAACGCGCTTTTTGCCCATCCGCTTTGCGAGCAGCAATTGACCGAGCGTGTTGTTGATCTTGTGAGCGCCGGTGTGATTGAGGTCTTCGCGCTTAAGCAGAATCTGAGCTCCGCCCAGGACATCAGTCAATCGTGGCGCGACGGTCAATGCGCTGGGGCGTCCTGCATACTCAATCAACAAGTGGTCGAATTCATCCCAAAACGATTGATCGCAACATACCTGTTTGTAGGCCTGCTCTAATTCCGAAACGGCACCCATTAGGGTTTCGGGAACATACTGCCCCCCGAATTCGCCAAACCGGCCGTGCTCATCAGGAACGTTCGATTTGCAAGGGCGGGCCATTCGACCGCCTGATTCTGATGAAAGATTTGATGATGACAAGAATTCGCCTGCTTTCGACTGACTCTAATTGGCGCCGGATTCGTCTGATTTAAAGCGGCTCAGGGTTTTGTACCCGTGGCGGAATTCGCGGGCTCATCAAGTGAGAATCCATAGTCCGGTTGGGTGACATCGAGACTTGCGAGCCAACTCAGCAGATTGCGATACTTAATATTCTGCGGATTCGTAAAAACGACATCGACCGGTGTTGGGTGAGCGCTGCCCGGTCCGGTGGTTTCAGGCTGGCCAAAGATAAGAACCAAACTGCGATTCGGTGTGTCACGGTTGATTAAACGCTCGCCGTTTTTTTCGTATTCATTGAGCGCCAAATAATTCGCATAGTGCATCTTGTCGGTCATGATGCGTTCGTTGAAAAGGATGAATTCGCCAGCATTTTGGCCGCCGTGGCATCGCGCCGTTGCACACGAATTCAAGATCACGCCCGATACGCGCGGATTCTTGAAATCGCGAAACAGCGCGGGATCGTCTTCAATGACAATGTCGTCTGAAAACTCATCGACAAACGTCGTCTCGTCGATGCTTGCCCGCTGCCATTCTTTTACCTTGCTGAGCATGTATTGGCCTTTGCGGGCAGCCGGTCTGAGGCGGTTGAATCCCGCCCGATCTTTCGGCCCGAGATTTTCACGCATCGCCAGATAGTTCCAGAAACGATCCAACACCTTGTTCTTAAAATCCACCGGTACGCGCTCCGGTCGATCCAATGCCAACTCGTTGCGTCGAAGAATCTGAATTTCTTCATTCGTCAGTTCGCGAATCGGTTCGCCGCTCTTGATGTGTCCGGTTCCTCCGGAGTTTTGTGGGTCGGGTGTGTTCGGGTCGTTGTTACCCTTGCTGCCCAAGTTGCTCTTGGCCAACTCAAGATACACTTTGGCCATCGCATGATCAGGTTCAAGTCGCAAGACATAGTTGCACTGTTTATCCAACAGTTCCCACGCTTTTTCCTCCCGACACCACTTCGCTAGATTCATGTGCCCGTCAATGTCAGAAGGGTCGAGCGCTTGAAATTGGCGCCGATACGCCAACTCGTCGTCAGCAAACGCAGAAGGGATGAGCGCGAGCGTTACCATCGACACCGCTACGACGCATAGTGCTTTGATGGCGACATGGGCTAGCAGTTTGGCTTGTTTATTTCTCATCGTTGCTACTCCGTTTGCAACGTCACAGGATCGTTCGCATATTTTGAATCGGAAATCTAACTTCAATACTATATGAGGCACTGAAGTTCGCTTCAACAAAACTGCAAAACTTGCTTCAGTCAGACCTTTATTTGTGCAGTCTGTGATTCGTAATATCTGGGAATTGCAAAGTTTCAGGTCAATGTACGCAGAATCGCCCGTACCGGACTCGCATCGAATCCCACGAGTTTGAGCGGCAGAGCGATGAGCTCATACACGCCGGCAGGCACATCGGCGAGGCGCAATCCCTCGATGATGCAAATGTTATTTCGCAGGCAGGCCTGATGGGCGGGCAGGTCTTTGGATGAAAACAAATCAACGCTGGGTGTATCGACCCCGATGAGTTGCACGCCACGTCGGCCCAACTCTTCGACGAGACTTGGCTCCAGCGCCGCAAAATCTTCGTTGAAATGATTGGGATCGGGATGCGTTCCCGTCGCTAGCAGGACTCGAGAAGCATCGAGCTTATCCGGAAGAATGTCCGCACTGATCCGCGTATTGCGCTTGACTGCAACACGGATCACCTGGCACGGTCCGAGATACGGTTCCAGAGGGCGCTGATCAATTGACGGCGCGATCGTCCCGTAGTGGCTGGGGGCGTCAGCGTGCGTGCCGAGATGCACGGTCGCCCGAAGCGTCGAGAGGGTTAGGTTGTCTCCGTCGGCCATATCCAGGAGGACTTCGCGCGAAGCGGGTGTGTCGCCGGGCCACACCGCGAGTTGTTCGGAGATGTCAGGTGAAAGGTCGTAGATCATGATCGCATCGCAGAAGGAATCTAGAACTCGTGGCGGACCGCCCAAAGGTCGGGGAAAATCGCCTTGAAGAGCGATTGCTTCAAGAACGCCACGCCCAGCGAACCGCCGGTGCCTTGTTTGTTGCCGATTGTGCGTTCGACCATTTTGACATGGCGATAACGCCACTCTTGCTGGCCCTCATCGTAATCGACCATCTGTTCAAAAAGAATCGCGAGTTGTGGTTGTTCGCGATAGAGTCGAAGGATGCCTTTTTGAATGGTTTCATTGGGTTCGGTTGGCTGTGTCAAATCGCGGTTTTTCAATTCTGAGGGAGTATCCACTCCGTGGTGCGTGAGGAATTCGTAGAAGCAGTCAACGACTGTCTTTTCGTTGAGCCGAGAGACGAGTTTTGCGCGGCTTGGCGATTCTTCAGGCACGAACTCGATCGTTTTGGCCCGCTTATAACCTAGTACGAATTCCATTTCTCGAAACTGCGCGGACTGAAAACCGGACGCTTCTTCAAGGCGATCGCGAAAACTAGCAAACGACATTGGCGTCATTGTTTCAAGGATATCCAACTGCGAAACCAGCGTCTTCATGATCGTGCGCGTGCGCGAAAGTCGGTGAATCGCACCGTACAGGTCGTTGTTCGAGAATTCTGTTTTGAGGCGATCGAACTCGTGGAGCAGTTGTTTGAACCACAATTCATAGACTTGGTGAATGATGATGAAAAGCGTCTCATCGTGTTCCTGTGGATCGGAGCGCACCTGCTGCAACGCAAGAAGTTGATCGACTTTAAGATATTCTGCGTAGTTCATGGGCATGGCAAATTTATCCAATCGTCGCGATCCAGATGATTAGCGTAATCACTGCGCCAGCGGCTGCAAGGGCGAACCGTCGAACGAAACGCCACTGCCGATTGGCCCGGTCGAGTGCGTCGCGATACGGAATACATGAGAATGATACCATCGAGTACAGCGGGAGGAATGCCTTTGGAAATAATCGGTGCAGCGTTTGTTCCAGCTTTTTCTTGAGCAGAAACAACTTTGATCCGGTATGGTCGCGCATCTCTACGAAGTTTGCCACCGCTAGGTCGGCGAGTGTGTCCGTGTGAACCTTCCGCCTTTCGAAGTATTCCCAAAGCGTATCGGTCGAGATATCATTTCCCCTATCGGCTTGTGCTATCAACAAATCGCCAAGCATGGCACAATCACCGAAAGCTGCGTTTGCGCCCTGACCATAAAACGGCACGACGGCGTGAGCGGCATCGCCAAGAATTGCAACCTTGTTTTCGTGGTACCACGGTGCGCAACGAATCGTGACCAGTGAACCGGTCGGGTTTGAAAAAAAGTCTTCGACAAGCGTCGGCATGATCTTCTTGGCGTCGGCAAACTGTTCTTCAAAAAAAGCGTTGACCTGCTCCTCATTGCCAAGCTTCGACAATGATGGCCCGCGTTCACTTTCGTAGGCCAGAAAGAGCGTGCACGTAAATGAACCGTCCAGGTTCGGCAGGGCGATCATCATGTACGACTGTCGCGGCCAGATGTGCAGCGCGTTGGGTTCGAGGGCGTGCGTCCCGTCTGGATTCGCAGGGATGCACAACTCCTTGTAACCGTGTCTCAAATACTCCTGGCTGTAATCAAAGCGGGCGAGTCGCTGCATTTTCTTGCGCACCGCAGAATACGCGCCGTCGCATCCGATGACCAGCCCGCTTCGACTCTTCACCTTGCGATCGTTTGTCTGATCGATAAATGATGCGACACCGTTGTCGAAATCGGTGCCAACGCACTTGTGACCGAAATTGAATTCAACGTTCTCGACTTCATCCGACGCTGCGATCAATGCCATGTTTAGCTCGCCCCGTGATACGGAATGAATAACGTCATCGGCGTGGGCGCTGTATGGCTGGAAGTGCAATTCGCCTTCGACCGAATGCATCATCCTCCCGCGCATCGGCGTGGACAGTTCCATGATTCGTTCGGTCAAGCCGATTTGTCCTAATGCGTGAAATCCACGCGCGGATAGCGCTAGGTTGATGGACTTGCCAGCTACCAAATCTTTGCCGCGCGGATCGGGTCGTGATTCGTAGACGCTGACGTTGAACCCTGCTTTGCCCAATCGCGTCGCCAGTAGCGCCCCCGCTAGCCCGGCACCGACAATGGTGACGCGTTGACCGGTCCTCGTATCAGCCATTGAGGTCGCTGCCTCCTGCATTCGCCAAAATCTGAGCAAATCGCCAGACATCGACAAACGTGTTGTACAATGGAACGGGTGCGATGCGGATCACGTTGGGCTCGCGGAAGTCTCCGACGGCGTTGGCCTGATGCAGCGCAGCGAACAACTTCTTGGGATTGTCCTTGGCCAATATCGATAGTTGGCAGCCGCGTTGACCGCTATCGCGCGGTGTGATCACTTCAAAGCGCTTGTGCCCTTGCCGATCAATCAAGAATTCCAGATAACCGGTGAGCCGCTTGGATTTTTCGCGCAGAGCTTCCATCGAAGTTTGATCGAAGAGATCGTACGAACCGCGAATCGCAGCCATTGCGAGGATGGGGGGATTGCTAATTTGCCAACCGTCAGCCGAATCGACAGGGACGAATTCCGGCTGAAGATGCATCTTGAATCGCTGCTTCGGATCATTGCCCCACCAACCGGCGAAGCGCTTCAGGTTGCGGTTCTTCGCGTGTCGTTCGTGAACGAAGCATCCGCCTACAGTTCCGGGACCGCTATTGAGATATTTGTAGTTGCACCACACGGCAAAATCGACTCCCCAATCGTGCAGCTTCAGCGGTACGTTGCCAGCCGCATGGGCCAGGTCAATGCCAATAACGCAACCAGCGCGGTGGGCGGCGTCAGTTAGTCGTTTGAGATCGTAAAACTGACCCGTAAAATAATTCACGCCGCTGATCATGACGAGCGCCGCTTCCGATCCATGCGCCTCGATCTGTTGTTCGAAATCGTCCATGTCGATCAGATGCTCACGGTCCTTCGGAGCGACCTTGATAAACGCCTGATTTGGGTCGTATCCATGATGACGGATCTGTGAATCGACGGCGTAGATGTCCGATGGGAATGACGGCCAATCGGTGATGATTTTAAATCGCTCGGTTGTGGGGCGGTAAAACGAAACCATCATCAGATGAAGATTGACGGTCAGGCTGTTCATCAGCACCACTTCGTCGGGGTTCGCGCCGACGATTCGGGCGGCAGACTCGCGAAATTGCAGATGGTAGTCATACCAAGGTTCGCGTCCGTCGAAGTGTGCATCAACCGCGAGTCGCGCCCAATCTTCCAACTCGCGTTCGACAATCGGTGCCACGGTCTTGGGCAACAGGCCCAGCGAATTGCCGGCTAGGTAAATGACTTCGCTTCCGTCTTGGGTTTTTGGAATGCAGAATTGTCCGCGAAACGGGCGCAGCGGATCGGCCGCATCCATTTGTTCGGCAAAGCTGCGATCGGTTGAGAATTCAGCCGTATTCGAAGTGTGCTCGGCGTGCATTGTAGGATGATAACCGCAATGGATTCTATTGCGAAGTGCCTATTACCCGCCGCAAAATCGACTCTTCGCAATCCCAAGAAACTCGAGCGCCGAACCGCTGAGCAGGAGCGATTTGGTTTCGGCATCAAGGTCGCTCATCGACTCGATGAGTTTGCCCGGCTCGGCTTCTCCCAGCGGGAACGGATAGTCTGAACCGAGGGCGACGCGGTTGGCCCCGGCGAGTTGGATGAGATAGCGAAGGACGTCGGCATCATGGACGAGCGAATCGAAGTAGAACTTGCCGAGGTATTCGCGCGGATTCACGGCGTTGTCGATGGCGCACAAATCGGGGCGGCAATTGAATCCGTGTTCGATTCTGCCAATCGTCGCCGGAAATGATCCACCACCGTGGGCGAAAGCGACTCTTAAATTCGGAAGTCGTTCAAATATGCCGCCAAAAATCATCGAGCAAATAGCCAACGATGTTTCCGCCGGCATGCCGACCAGCCACGGCAGCCAATAGCGCGACATGCGGTCTTTGCCGGCCATGTCCCATGGATGAACGAAGACCGCAGCGCCCAACTCCGCGGCGCATTCAAAAATCGGAAACAGCTCCGGTTCGTTGAGGTTCCAATCGTTGATGTGCGAACCGATTTCGATTCCAGCGAGGCCGAGTTCTTTGACGCATCGCTCCAATTCTTTGATTGCGAGATCGGGCGCTTGCATGGGAAGCGTACCCAGTCCAACGAAGCGCTTCGGATGTTCTCGGACCAAACCGGCGATGTGGTCGTTGAGTATCCGCGACAAATCAAGCGTGTCGGCTGGCTTGGCCCAATAACTGAACATGACCGGTACAGTACTGAGGACCTGCGCGGTCACGCCCGTTTGGTCACAGTCGGCGATTCTACGCTTAGATGACCAGCAATCGTCGTGGATGATCCGAAAACACTTGTCACCGATCATCATGCGGGCTTTGCAGGATTCGTGATGGTCCAAATAGACGAAGCCCTCGTACCCATAACGTTCAACAAGATCGGGCCAAGTTTCCGGAAGTATGTGCGTGTGTAAGTCGATCTTAAGAGTATCCACGACGGAAGGTGTAGCCCTCAAAGTGGACGCTGTCAATCTTGGTCAAACACTCAGGCGAATGCCCGTGGGAATGAATCGCAAACTGGAAGGTTACTGGACGCGAGTACATTCCCCACATTTAAGGGCGTCATTCGTCAAATCTAAAACGTATATTTTTTGACAGAGCGACAGGTTGCAACGCGCCGCAAGGCTTGCGCGTCACGAAACCCGCCCGCTCGAAGGGACACGCACGCAATCATGAATGGGTTAGATCAAAATCCAGCGATCGCAGTGTTGTCGCAAGACGACAGTGCGATCGAGAATGCTTTTAGTGATCTGGATACAAAGATCGCGGCGTGGGTCGATGCGATGGACAAAGCCAGCGTCGCATTGGCGCAGGTTGCCCGCGTGGAACCCGTCGCACAGCCTGTTGAGGCTCCGCCGGCGGTAGAGGCTACGCCAGTTGCAAATGATGTTGCTGAGGCCCAGGAAGTTCGCGCCGAGGCGGTGGTGATTGAAAACGAATCCCCGGCGGAAGCATCATCGGGAATCGTATCGCTTCCCGGTCGTAAGAAATCGAAGAAACCGTCGCTCAAGGCGAAGACTCGAAAGCTAGCCGGTGGAGCGAAATCTGGCGAAGGAAATCCGACTGACGCAGCTCCACCGACTCCGGTCATAGTGGAGAAGACCAAAGAGGAATTGGATGCAGAGGACGAAGCCTTGCTTGCTCAGCTCGATCCGAAAGTTGCCAAGTCGATTCACATCAAGCGGCGACTCTCGCAGGGCAGGAAGAGTGTTAAAGAACTGATCAACGAGATGCATAAGTAACTTTCGATCGTCGTCGCATTGCAGGGGGGATTAACTGTGGGGACAGCAGTGGAACAGAACAAGAACGATCAAAACGCGCAAGGCAGTCAAGCGTCACCGCAAAGTGATTTCGACAGCCAGCAAATCGAATTGATGGGGCAAGAAGTCGTAGGTGCGATGCGCGGGCTTCGCGAATTGCTCGATGCCAGGGCGAAAGCTTTGGAGGCATGTCGAGTCGCGCTGGCAGACGAATACCGAAAGCTCGACGAAGAGCGATCGTCGTTCGGTTCTGAGCAAATCGAGTTGTGCGAGCGGATCGAGAAGCGGGAAGCCGAACTCGATGCCCGAGAAAAAGAATACGAGGGTCTGAAGGCACAAGCCGAGCAGCTTGCCGCGACCCAGAAATCACAGTTGGAGGATCTCCGCCAGCGAGATGAGCAAGCCAGCGTACAGTTGGCGGCAATGGACAAGCAGGTCGAGGAACTCACCAGGCGTGAGTCGGCTGCCTCTGCTGCGATGCAAAAAGTCGACGAGCAGCGGATGACGCTCGAAAAAGAGCGTCTCGACTTCGAAGAAGCTCGCAAGGAAATCGGCCAAGCATCGGCAAGTGTTGAAGAAGCGCGATCAAGCCTATCGGCGCGGCAGCAGGAAATCGCCAAGGCTGAACAGAATGTTGTCGCTCAGCAGCAACAGCTTGCAGAGCAGCAGAAGGCGATGGTCGTACAGAATGCAGCCGTCGAGCAGGAACGCAAAGCTACCGAAACGCGGCGTGGCGAATTGGAGAGCATCGCCCATCAGCTCGAAGCCGGTCGCAATGAGTTGGCGGCCCAACGCGAGCAACTGGCTGCGTCGCAACAGGAATGGGACGTCAAGCTCAGAGAATTGCAAGCCGCATCGTCGTCGCTGGCTTCGTTGCAGAAGCACCTGGATGTGGAGATCAGCACGATCAGCGAGCAGACCGACGAATTGCTGCCGCAGTACGGGGTCACGAGAGAGTCAGCCAGTCAGGGATCGCCGGCAGACAATGGTATGCCTTCCGCCCAGGAACAAACGGCCAACGAGTCGTTGGAGCGGTTCCAGAAACTCTGTCGCGACGCCAAGCGGCGGGCGATCGGTTAGTTGAATCATCGCATCGTTGGGTCGATACGAGGTTCGTTTGAATTGGAGAACGTCAAATGCCACTGAGACTCTTGGCCAGAAAACAAAAGCCCGCTCAAAAATCGCGGTCCAAGAAGACGCCACTTGCCAATTCCGCCTTGGAGTTTGAAGCGGCTGACCAAGTGAAATTTGAAAGCGATGAACTTCGCCGGTTTCTCCAAATCGGGCGGTACGGCGTGATCGCAGCAAACCCGGATCGTTGGCGTGGTCATGCAGAAATTCGTTCGGCGCTCAAGCGGGCCAACGATGCTATCGACAACAATTTTGCATTGGTGCCCGAAGGCAGCGCGACGCTTCCAATGACGATCAACGACGCTCCGGGCTGTCCGGAATTGGAAGTCGAAACGAATTCGTATGTGCTTTCCAAGAATGCAATCACCAACGCGGAATTTCAGAATTTCGTCGATTGCGGCGGCTACGAGGAACTCGAATTCTGGCCGCAGGACCTGTGGACGCACCTCATCGATTTTGTCGATTTGACCGGTTCCGCCGGGCCAAGGTTCTGGAGGGGCGGACGTCACAACAAGCTGCTGGCCGACCACCCCGTCGTGGGCGTCTGTTTTTATGAGGCGTTGGCGTTTGCGAAATGGGCAGGCTTCCGATTGCCGACAGAATCAGAGTGGCAAGTGGCGGCGAGTTGGCGCATTCGAAGTTCGGCGTACATATTGCGACGGTACCCGTGGGGCGATGCGCTGGACCGATCGCGCTGCAACATCTGGTCAAGTGGATTGGCGACGACGGCACCGGTGACCGCATTCAAAGCCGGTGAAGCACCCAATGGCGTCTCGCAATTGGTTGGTAATGTTTGGGAGTGGACGGACTCAGATCTGGAACTGTCCGACGAACAAGATCGACCAATCGTCGGAGACATGTTGATGAAGAGCATTCGCGGTGGGGCGTATGACACATACTTCCCGGCACAGGCCACCAGTGGATTTAGAACCGGCCTGGCCAGTCTTGTCCGCGCACACAATGTTGGATTCAGATGTGCAATGGACATCAGGGGATAGCTTGAAAGATTCTGCGCCGAGGGGTTCGGCGTAGTGTTTGGGAGACACGACGATGGCAACGACATATGCGCAGGCGACAACCTGCTTAATCTGCAACACAGAGAACACAGCCGAGGCGATGCTGTGTGGTTCGTGTTCTGCGCCGATGTCCATCGTTCATGATTCCATCGCGCAACAACGTAACCCCCAAGTCATCACCATTGTCGGAGAGAGCAACGTCGGTAAAACGGTATATTTGGGATTCCTGCTGGACATGCTTTCGCAGCGGGCGGGTGAATTCAAGGCCGTTCCCAAAGGAGCCTATAGCGTCGATTTGCAGCAGACCGTTGTGAACTACATGGCCCACCGCATGTTCCCACCCAAGACGCCGATGGAACCCAACGAGTGGTATTGGGCCTACTATCAGATCTGCAAAATGCACGATCAGAACCAACAGTGGTTCGATCTGGTCATGCCCGATATGGCCGGCGAATCGCTTGCTGCTGAAATCGCGACGCCCAAAACCTTCAAGGTCATCAACAGTCTGATGAATCAATCTGAAGGTTTAATCGTACTGATTGATGCTGCGCAAGCTGCGAACGGTTCGACGCAGCCGGATTTTTTCGCCCTTAAGATGATGAGCTACATCGATGCGATGTCAGGTGGCCAGCGCGAACAACGGGTCAAGACACCGACGGCGGTGGTACTTTGCAAAGGTGATTATTGTCCGGAGGTATTCGACAACCCCAGCAGGTTTGTCGAAGCCAACCTCAACCGCGTTTGGAACATGTGCGAGTCACGTTTTGAAAACGTTGAATTCTTCGCGTCCAGTGTCGTGGGGTCATTGGGGTATGCCACGTCTGGGCACGCAGACGATTATGTGGTTCCTGTTCCTTTGCATACCGCGCTTCGCGGCGTTTTGGAGCCTTTTGAATGGATCACCGATCAGTTGTAAACCATCAGTCGGATGCCCGCCCGAGTAACTTCGTTTCTGCCAAAATGCATCCATCCGGCCAACAATCACCATTCGGGTCGGAACATTCTTGCGCGCCAAGAATCTTCGAGATCGAATGTGATCAGGCGATTTTCACGTCGCAAAGGTCGCCGATGGGAGAAGGCTACCGTATCGTCGCGGCCAGCCCGGGAATTCGTCCCGACGAAAAGGCTGAAATCACGCGACGTTCGCCATCGCATGGATCGCTGGCGGGCGATTCACCACAGAGTGAAGGCATGCTTGCCTACCCGTTGCCTTCGGGACGCTACTGCATCTGTCACTGTAAATTCGATGGTGCGGAGCACACGGCACGGGGCGGTCAACGCGTCAGGACGCACGCGGCAATTCTTGATCCGAAGGGCTTTCGCAAGTTTGAGGATAATCCGTTCTGGGTCGATCAGTCGCTTGCAAAAGTGCCCGTCGAAGCCGCACGGACATTTAATCCGACGATGGGGCGGCTGCACTTGAAGGCTTCGGATCGGTACACACCGCCCAGGCACTTAGCCACATCCACCGGGCCTGATATTTTTCTAAGGGTTATTCGATCGCTTTTGGGTGACGAGCCATGCATTCTTGCATCGGTTCCAGAAACCCGCCCGACACTGCAATGGGCGCTGATGATGATTCCCGTATCGATGCGGAATAAGCGTTCGTTCTCGGTAGGGGTGAAGTTTTCACTGACGCGCAACTTGACCACGACGATTATCCACCATGATCTCGAACGGGTACACCAGATGGTAGCGGGCCAAACGATCCAGTGGCGCGATCTTGGTGTTGCTGCACCCGTGCGACAAGACCTTTGCGCTGAGTGGCTGGGATTCATTGGCCGCCGCGCCGACCAAAGCCGACTTGTCGAAGTTGCGAAGTTGACCAATCAAATGACGGAACTCGCGACGCAGATTTCGCTGGCCCGGGTGGCAAAACTTTCGCTCGACCGCGACGCAGCGGACACTTGGGATCGCAGCGTACTTATTGAATTGCAAAACGACTACAACAAGTTCTCCGCCCGCGACGAAATTGAATCGCGACTGACGATTGATATTCGCGAATTCGTCGAGCAACGGTTGGCTGACGTTGAAGAAACGCTTCGCAAAGAGAAGGAAGCCAAGAAAAAGGCGGCAGCGAAACAGTCCGAACCGACGCGATTGTAGAGTTGAATGGTCATTCGCCCAGCGCCTACAAAGCGTCAAATGCCGCGTGGTAACGAATCGAACCGGTTCGATTTTCAAGCGAACCCGCCCGAAGTTCGAGGATCATGAACGTGTCATTCGGTACGTCGTAGGTGCAATGAATCCCGTGCTGCGATGCCGGCTGAAATCCGAATCGCGGATAGTATTCGGGATGACCCAGCACCACGACCGCATCGAAGTTTAGTTTACTTACCGCATTCAAACCCTCTCGAACCAGACGTGAGCCTACCATTTTTCGTTGACGCAAGGGCGTGACAGCCATCGGCGCGAGGCCCATCGCTTTAAATTCCGGTTGATCTTCCAGCGTGACCGGTGAAAACATGATGTGCCCGACAACCGCACCGTCGATCGTCGCCACAAGTGAAACCAACGGCGCGGCATGCACTCGGAGTCGATCCACCAAATCGGCCTCGGCGGGGGTGCCGAATGCGGCCATGTTGACATTGCGGATGGCGTCAATGTCGCTGTCGGTTTCAGTTCGAACGTGCATGAGCGGAGGCTGACCGTGGCTTTCGAATGATGAAACTCGCAAGGAAGATGAGGCCCAAAACGAAGATGGCGAGGCAGATGACCTGCGAAATCGTCAATCCGCCGAACTCGCGCGGGTTGTCGGTCCGGATGAATTCCATCGTGACGCGGTTGATTGGATAGATAATCATCGCCCATACCAGCACCGTACCATGTCGATACCGTCGCCAAAAAATCGCCGACAGCACCATGAAAAGAAGCGTCAGGGCAATGAAGTCATAGAGCTGTGCAGGGTGAACCCAGTTTGTGTGCTGCTTCTTGGCGAGTTCGTGCAAGTCATGCCAAGTTGTTTGGGCAGTTTCGGGTTTGGCATTCAGCTTCAGCAAATGGACTGCGGCGGCCTCTCTGAATTTGTTGACGGGCCCGATAGATTTTTTGGCATCGGCATATGCTTTGGACGCCGATTGCAACTTTTGGTTTTTCAAATCTCCGGTTCGGGCTTGATTAAAGGCAAATGCAGCCGACACATAGTTTTTCAATGCTTCGTCGGAATCAATGTCATCGATGGACAGGATCGGCAGGGGGATGGGCTCTTTCTTCTTCGACTCCGGACTTTTCCAGATTAAAGATTCCGGAATCTTTCCGCGTCCATCCTCCCAGTCATCAATGTACAACGGACTGAAATATGGGAATTGAATCGCCCAGGACAAGGCACGCTCGCCGGTTTCGGTCTGGCACATTCCGCCCCAGCAACATCCAAACATCAGGCAACCTAGGCGGCCCATGCCCATCGCCAGGATCAGCGGCGGGATCGCTGCATCCAGATAGGCGAGAATACTTCGCTTGGTGATCCAGAGGTAGCCCAGCGCACTGCCGACTCCCAAAACAACACCACCGATGACTTCGCGGCCACCAAAGTTTTTGTAATGAATGAAGTACATGAGCGGACCACCGATCAATCCGCCAATCATGCCGATCAGAGTCAGGTTCGTCATTACACTGGGGTCAAGGCCAGTGAGTCGGGCCCGTCGTCTGGCGATGAACAGGGCGATGACAAAACTCAGCCCGACGATAAAGCCCCAAGTACGAATCGGAAAGTTGATGCCCGGTATGGTCCAAAGATGTGGATGCAAGAATCTGTTTCCAGTCGATAATTACGAGTTGCCAGTCGATAATTACGAGTTGATTGATGGGTGCATCGTAACCGAGATGCGCGAAATTGGCGATGTCAATCTCGTTGACGTGGGAGTCGATGATCGACTAGAACACGTCGATGGAATCGCTTCAAATCATCGCGTTCGAGCCTTACTACGGCGGATCGCACCGTGCGTTTTTGGACACTTGGATGGCGTCGAGCGTGCATCATTGGGAAGTGTTTACGCTGCCGGCTAGGCATTGGAAATGGCGCATGCGGGGTTCGGCGATCTGGCTTGCCGATCAACTCGCGGACGCTCCGGCGGGGCGGTATGACCTCCTGTTCACCTGTGACATGACGTCGGTGGCTGATCTGAAGGCCCTGCTGCCGGTTCAATTCCAGAGCATCCCCATCATCTGTTACTTTCATGAAAACCAGCTTACGTATCCGTTGTCGCCGAATGATTGGAGGGATTTTCAGTTCGGATTCACCAACATCACGTCCGCCCTGGCGGCTGATGCGGTTTGGTTCAATTCAAAATCGCACATGAACGCCTTCCTAGAAGCGTCGGGCGCCATGCTCAAGACCATGCCCGAGAATTTAGCCGGTGACGTCTTGCCGAAAATCGCAGCGAAATCCAGCGTGCAATATCCACCCGTCGAATCGCCTCCGAATTCAGTTTGCGGAACCGGCGGGGCGGACAGGCCTGTCTCAAATGGGCCTCTGCGTATCCTGTGGCCGCACCGTTGGGAGTATGACAAGAATCCCAGACCCTTCTTTGACGCCCTTCTGAAGCTTCAGGAGGAGGGGGCTGAGTTTGAATTGGTAATGTTGGGCGAGTCATTTCGAACCGCCCCGCCGGAATTCAAATCCGCACTATCCAGACTTGAATCGCATGTTCACCATGCCGGATTCCTGCCAAAGCGCGAGGATTATTGGGGTCTCTTGCAAACCTGCGATGTGGTCGTCAGCACGGCGATTCAGGAGAACTTTGGGTTGGCGGTCGTCGAGGCGATGCTGGCCAGCTGTGTCCCGGTCCTACCCAACCGCCTGAGCTATCCGGAATTGTTAGCCCACACGCGCGATGCCGAAGTATCCAATATCCAATTCCTGTATGACGACGACACTCAACTCAAAGACATCCTCCGAAAACTCTGCAAGTCTCATGTCACTGAGAGCAGCCGAACAGCAGTCGCAACACTTCGCGTCAACCTGAATGAGCGATTCGGCGCGACACTTCAAGTACCGCGTTTAGACGCGTCGCTCGCTCAATTCCGCGGTCATTGATTGCCATTGAAGTTCCAAGAATCCCGGTTGGCGAGCACCCAGTGGCGCACGAACGACTTTTCAAAGAAGAGGAAGGAGGCCTGCTGTATCCCCAAAACATCCCTTTCGTTTGCCGATTTCTAACGTCCGATAATATATATTATGTTGCATTCAAAGTAGGGCGGTTGGATGGTCGCGGCGCATTAAGCATTGGGGTAATTCCCTGGTTTCTGTCTCAGAATGCCCCGTGTTCGGACTTGAGGCCTGTATCTGGGCGTTTGGCTTATGGTGTTGCCTGGCTGAATTCCTTGATCACCGTACCGCTGCGGACAAACGAGATGCCTTGGTCGGCGCTGGTGTCGATCATGACGGATTCAACGATGGGATTGGTGACGTTTTCGCTGGAAGACCATTCGACGAGGAAGTTTGCACCGCTCCCGCCGGAGGTGTCGCTTCGTTTGACCAGGAATTCGGCCGTCGCCAGCGGGCCCAGGCGGAGGGGTTTGGCCAAGTGCGATTTGACTTCGTTGCCTTTGGTATCGAAGTACCGAACAGATTGAATGGCGATCCCATGGTCGATGCTCGTATTTCGGACGCTGAGCGTCACAGTCAACAGATGTGGATCTCCATCCTGATGATAGACGTGGGAATACGCCGGAACGTAAATGGTCTGTCCTCGAAGTGGATTGTCTGACGAGGGACTTTGGTCTACTGACGCGGTGGATGGAGATTCGTCTGATTCGTCGCTTGGGCTTTGAAAGCGAAGGTGTTTTTCAAACGTATCGAGGCGTGAGTCGAAATACTTCGCGTACACAAAAAGCGCGACCCCGCCGGCAACGAGAACCACCAGGACGACCACCAAGGCTCGCCGCAAGAAGAGATCGACGTCATTTGATTCGAGATTATCCATCCGTCCCTCGCGGCCAATGTCGAGGCGAACACTGCAGATCGTCCCAAATATAACCACCATAAGTGATTGGCATGTGGCTGAATTCCAGCCGGGCGATTACCGCTGGCTAAGTTCAGACTTGTCGAGGATTGCCGACTTGCCGCTCCTTCTGTTCAGCCCGTAAACGAGCAGACGTTCGGTGGTGTTATCCACAAGGTAGATCAGTTCGGCGTCGCGGGTGACCCGACCGATCGTGACGGTGAACGCCCCGCCATAACTGCTGACATTTCCAGCATATGCCGGTTTGGTGGCGACTGAGCCTGTCACGATAATGCCGACCAATAGGATGACGGCGGTAATCGTTAGGACGCCGATCGAGATGTTTTTTGCGTTGGAACTCATATATGTGACCTTTCGGATCATTGCTTCAATGATTGTCTGTCAACGTCAGCTAAAGACACTGACCGGTGGACCTACTGGCGGCCGAAGTCGCGATTCAGATTGCGGGTGTCGGTCCAAACCAACTTGGCAGCTGCACTGGTTTCACGCGGCACAAAAATGTGCATCGCACCAAGTGGTACATTGATGATGGCCAGGGCGTCGTAGTCCTCATGGATTTGGACGGTGGCCATCAGAAAGTCTCCTGCACGACCGCCCCGTCCCTGGGCGTTTGCGGTTGGCGGATCGTAACTCGCTAGAATCAAACAGGCGAGCAGGAGCAGATTCAGACCCACGAGCCCGACGATAATTGATTTCTTGTTCATAAAGTTTTCTCCATCGCACAAGTTTCAGCTTCGCATGGTAATGCGCGGGTCAATTTGATGCATCTGGCATATGCGGTCGAATGCAAACCACTAATCCTGATGCGAGCGCTTGGCGTTCTTAAACAAGATCGCTCCGCACAAAACGAAAATCCCGATCGACGCGACCCACTGCCATATTGGTTTCTGATCAGATGGTGCCGTCGCTGGTCTCAGTTCAGCTCGCGCCAGCGAGGCGAACACCAACGTGCTGGCGAAACACAGACACTGGCAATATCGATTGAGTTTTGACATGGCTTGAAAAACTCCGTGCTCATAAACCGTCAGCAAGTCTTGCAGCACCAAAGACTACTAGTTCAATTATAGACCTGCACCGGATGCCCGTAAACTGTTGTTTCCTGTCAGCGTGTTTCCTGTCAGTGATTGGATGGGGGTGGCCATCGTTTTGAATTGCTTGGTGGGGACAGTCACGGTGTCCCACTTTTCTGAGCGAGGTCTACAGGCGTCCTTGTATTCGTCAAGTGTGACGCACATAAAGGCGTACGTCTCGTCGCGAAACGGATGCAGATGATGCGTTGGGAGACGCGAACCCAATTCTGTGATGTGGTAGGCGAAAATGAGCATCGACACAAACCCATCGCCAAAAGTCGATTGCCACTGCGTCAGCCCGTCAAGATCGTCGCGGGTGATCCAATTCTCCCAATACCGTCTCTTACCGTCGTGGTCATAAGGGAATTGCCGCCCCTTGATATCCACAAGCCACTTTTGACCGCCGGCACCGTAGACCAGAAAGTCGAATGATTTAACCCGATTGCCTGCAAAGATTGCTTTTCGACTCTCATCGACTGCGACGTACGGCTGACCTCGTGACCGAAGATAGTCTTCGAAGGCGGCTTCGTAATGGATGTGGCGGCGCGTCATCCGGCAGTCCCATTATACTAATTCTCAACTACGTTGATTCCCCGGCTACGTCGACTCAATCTTGCAGTTTGGATTATCAAGAAACGCATCAAGCATCAGAGTGGCCTGGTTGGAGGTGGCCATATCCTTAACACTGACCGCTTTTGAAGTATCGAAATTCCCTTCCACGATAACGACTCGTCCAGCGTTTCGCGAGGCTGCTTGTTTGAATTGCTTCCCGACCCCTTGGCGCTGATAGGAAAACGTTGCGGACAATCCCTTTTCGCGGAGTTTAGAGGTGATGTTTAACACAATATCAAAAACGCTTGGGTCGGCATCTATGACAAAATAATCAATCGACTCAGTCGTTGACGGCATTTTATCAAATTCAGCAAGCAGGTCGGCGATCACCACATCGCTTGTGGCAAAACCAACCGCAGCCACCGACGGGCCACCCATGTTTTCGATCAATTGGTCGTATCGCCCTCCACCGCCAACCGCCCTGCGAAGCCCCCCTTTTCCGAAGGCTTCGAATACGACGCCGGTGTAATACGCCAACCCGCGCACGACGCCCATGTCAAATTGACAGTAGTCGCTCGCACCAAATGCACCCAAGTACTCGATGACCTTGCGAACACTTTCGCATCCGTCGGTTGACACGTCAGACTCGCGAAGAAAAGTTGCAATCGAATTCAAACCTTCGAGCCCCGCCGCCTCACCGAAACGTTTCAGCGTTTCCTTTTGGCCGTTTTCCAGTTCGATCTTTGCGAGCAGTTCTTCAAATGCCACGGCAGAAAGTTTGTCGCGCTTATCAAGGGCCGCGTAAACAGCCGGTTGTTTTTCTTCAGGCACTTTGGCAGCTTGCAGAAGCGAAGCAACAATTTCGCGCGAGTTTAGTTTGATCTCAACCTGCTGCGGCGAAAGGCCCAGCTCACGGAAAAAATCGACGAGTACGAAGATACATTCGGCGTCGGCGAGTTCGCTTTGTTCACCGATGATGTCGATGTTCCATTGGAAAAATTCACGAAGGCGGCCCCGCTGCGGTCGCTCTGCCCGACACAATCGCGGCTGGGAATACCACTTGATCGGTTTGGGAAGTGAGTTCACCCGAGCAGCGACCATACGGGCCAGCGTTGGTGTCATTTCGGGCCGGATCGCCAATTCGCGCCCGCCTCGATCGTTGAAATGGAATAGCTGATCAACGATTTCATCGCCGCTCTTGACGCGGTACAAATCCAAGTCTTCAAAGATGGGACCGTCGTACTCGACGAATCCGTTGCGGCGCGAGACGTCGTCCCATTTGCCCATGATCCATCGGCGCAGGGCCATATCGTCCGGGTAGAAATCACGGGTGCCTTTGGGAGATTTGAATCGCATGGATACTCTTATCGTTGACTGATTTGGCAAGGACTCGGTTCATGGACAGTTGCCAGAAACCCCGCTTGCGGTACGCGATACTATGGCGTTTCGATCGTGTCGGTAAACGTCATGCGATTCCCAGCCACATCGTAAATGGAAAACTCCACTTCGGTCGTGCCCGTCGGATTCAGCTGATCGCCGGTCGGTAAGTACGCGACCCAGCGTGAACCGTCTGCATTTTCGTCCGAAATCTCGAACCCGACCCGAGGCGGGCGATGCTCAAAAACGCTTACCAGTCGATCTTCGGCGCAACGAAACGTCAGCTTGCCGGTGCCCAAATCGTATGCGTCTTCAGGCTTCGGAAGTTTGAATCGGACGATACTCTGATACACGGTAAGCGTCACGCTTGCACTGGCGACGCGCCTGTCGGGTTTGTTGTAAGGACTTTCGGTTTGCAACCATTTGCCGGAAATCTGCATGAAGTCGCGATCGTCTTGGGTTGAAAACGCCGAGGCCGCCACCGCAATTTGTGCGCCATCTTCGACACCGGAGAACGTATACTCCGCTTTGAACCCCCCTGTTTCGTCGAGTTCGGCTTCTACCCGATTACCACCGATTGAAAACGCGCAGTAATCAGCGATACCGCCAGCGTCAATCGAATCATTGCTCAGCGGTTTCTTGAGGACAAAGCTAAATTCAACCGTCTCGCCGACGTGAATGCTCTGACGTTTCGCGATGGACCATGTGCCGCCATCGGTTCCACCGCTTGACGTCGCCAGCGATCCCGACAAGCAGCCAGTGGCGCTCAACAGCACGCAGCCGCACAGCATGAACGCAAACGCATTTTGTGATCGCAGGTTATTCATGTCGCAAAAGCACCCTCAACGAGGCGACGGTATTGGAGGCCATCAATCCCTTGGGACCGCCCTTTCGAGCGCCATTCTTTCGCGTTCGCGGTTGTGGCGGACTGTCGAAAACGCCTCGCTTGCCGATCTGTTCGACGGCATAGTCCTGAACGTCCTGGGGCGTTCTGAGGATGACGTCGTACTGGTAATCGCCACCGGAATAGTCGCACTCGCCGGCATCGTATTCGCGGCAGATCATCGGGCGCGTTTCGTATATCCCGCACATGTTGTCGGGTTGGAGGTTTTCGCAGTCGGCAGAAATCTGGATGTACCAGTCGCCATCTTCGACGAACACCGAAATGCCTTTGTGCATGACGTACCAGCGCATGTCGTCAAAGTCGCGGCGATCGGTCGGTTCTTCAATCGGAAGCGCGATGTACCGGCAGCATGCCCCCGTGCAATGTTCACACAATATTGAACCCATGAGTCAAAGTCCTTTTTGGCCGTTGCAATCCTTGCCAGTTTCGCTCAGTTTGCGAATCATCCGTAATTCGCGGATTATAGAATCGATCGCATGACGATGCCAACATTGAATGCGTATGGGGTCGATTCGTGCGTCGTACGTTTTGCTTTTCGGGTGAGTATTGTATGCCATGAGAATCATTGGTGGGCGGTGGCGCTCGCGAAAAATCAAATGGCCGCAGAGTGGTCAGACCCGCCCCATCACCGATCGGGTTAAGTCGGCACTCTTCGACATCCTCGGTTCGTACTACGACACGCCTGGTGAATTACCAGCGATTCAGGTTGCGGATGTCTTCGCTGGTGGCGGTTCGATCGGATTGGAGGCATCTTCACGTGGCGCGGAACGGGTTGTGTTTTATGAACAGGATCGCCGGGCGGTGGCCATCCTCAAGAGTAATATGGAGCAGTTGCAGATGGGGGCTGAAGGCTCGATCATCGCGACGAATCTTTGGCGCAAAGGGATCACGCTGCCAGCCGGTGCGGGCAAGCACGACCTTGTGATGTTGGACCCGCCCTTTCCGGTGACGACGGATCTTTCACCGGCATCGCGGATGGGAATCTTGTTGCAACGATTGCGTCAGAATGATGTTGTTAGCGTTGACGCCCTGCTTGTGTTTCGCCATGAGCGATCCGTCGAAGTGACTGATAAGCTTCCGGGCAATTGGAACGTTTTCGATCAGCGAATCTATGGCCGCAACGTCATTACACTTCTTCGGGCCAATGATCACGATCAGGAACCGGCGTGGAAAGAACATCTGGAATCGAAAGTCGAATGAACCGCGATCGCGAAACCCATCTAAACGCCGAGTTCGAAGCCGCGAAGGCGATCATCGTCGCGCTGAAAGACAATGGGTACAAAGCCCTGCTGGCCGGCGGTTGCGTGCGCGATCGACTCCTCGGCAAGATTCCGAAGGACTACGACGTCGCGACGTCGGCGACACCTGATGAAGTGTGCAGCATCTTTAAGCGAACGAAGAAAGTTGGCGCGCAGTTTGGCGTGGTATTGGTTTCGCAGAAGCGACAGGAAATCGAAGTCGCGACGTTCCGCTCGGATGGTATATATCGAGATGGAAGGCGACCCGAAGAAGTCGTATTTACCGATGCCGAACACGATGCCCAGCGGCGCGATTTTACAATCAATGGGATGTTCTATGACCCCGTGTCCGATCAACTTGTTGATTACGTCAATGGGCAATCCGACATATCCGCACGCATCATCCGCTGTATTGGCGAGCCTTCGAAACGCTTTGCAGAAGACCACCTTCGCCTGTTGCGGGCCGTCCGATTTGCGGCGACGCTCGATTTTGCGATTGAACCAAATACGTTTGAGGCGATGCGGAAGCACGCTGATCAAGTTGCCATCGTCAGTCCGGAGCGCATCCGAGCGGAACTGGCATTGATGCTTGCGCCCACCGGACGGAGTCGTGCGTGGCAGAACCTGTGTGATTCAAACTTGTGCAATCACATCATTAAAGGTGTGCAATGGGACGTGAGCCATCGCGATGCAGCGCAGAAAACCATCGACAAGCTTCCGGATATTTCGACTGTCGCTCTAGGCTTCGCTGCCATGTTCGCACCGATATTTATGGTCCAAGTCGATCAAGTCAGGCAAGCCTGTCGTGCAATACGGTGCAGCAATGAAGAATCAGATACGATTTGTCTGCTGCTTAAATGGTCCGTCCGGATTCAAGGTGACGATGAACTGGAGCTGGCCGACATCAAGAACATGTTGGCCTCAAATCATTTCGACGAAATTTGCGCATTGGCAAGCGCCTTGGAAAATGAAGCGGTCCAATCCATTCGTCAGCGGGCAGAAGAAATCGTCCCCGAAGATGCTGCTCCCCCACCGCTGCTCGACGGGGCATTTCTTCTCGATCAAGACATTCCACAAGGGCCAATTTATCGACAGGTGATCGACGCCGTATATCGCGCACAACTCAATGAGAGGGTTTCGACAGTTGAGCAGGCGCAGGCGATGGCGATGGAAATCATTCGCAAGCAGGCGGATTAATTTAGTGCGGGTTTAGCCCTCGTGCCTAGTGTTGGCCCACGCGTCATCCTGCGGGTTGCATACCACCGTCATTCCCGCGGATGCGGGAATCCACGCCCCTCGCGTTACCCATCGCTCGTACTGGACTCCCGCATGGGCGGGAGTGACGAACCACTAACCGCCCAACGCGCGGATGCGTTCTTCAAGCGGGCCAATATCGGTGATACGGATACCGAAGTTTTCGCCGACCTTGACGGCTTGCCCTTTACCGATGTGGCGGTTGCCCACGACGAGGTCGAGCTCAGCATCGCTGGATCTTGAGAATTCTAGAATGGTTCCCGCCCCGATTTCGAGGACATCGCGCATGGGCATGGTTCGCTCGGCGAGATGAACGATGATGGGAACGTTGAGGTGAAACAGTTTACGCATTTGGGGGGTGAGCTTGGACAGGTCGATCTGCATCGGTCGAGGCGCAGGCGATTTGGCCTGAGGAGCTTCATTGACGAGCTCAGCCGATGAGGCCATCAGCGAATCGATTTCATCTTGTTCGAGAATCGACATGTCGGATCTCAATCCAAGGCAGCGCGCAGCGCAACCATATTTGTGGAACCTAAACGATTGTCCTTGTTGGAATTATCGGCGATCGGGAAATCGCCCTTGAGGATGCTGATTTAGCCGAACAGGCCACCCTAATCAGCGCTGTCAGCAAAGTAAGGCGACCCTGACCGTACAGGCGACCGTGTCCGTTCAATGCAGGTGGATATGCTGCCGCAGAACGGTCTTTAGGGTTTGTATTGACCGAGCAGGATCGACGAGTTGTGGCCGCCAAACCCGAACGAATTGCTCATGGCGTAATTGATTCGCTGATCACGGGGCGTCTTGGGGACATAGTCCAAATCGCAACCTTCACTCGGATTGTCCAGATTCAACGTTGGCGGCAGGGTTGAATTCTTCATGGCCAAGATCGTGGTGATCGTCTCAACGCCGCCACTGCCGCCCAAAAGATGACCGATGGAACTCTTGGTGCTGCTGATCGCCACGTTCTTAGCTGCCGGTCCGAATGTCCGCTTGATCGCCGTGGTCTCAGCCAAGTCGCCAAGCGGCGTGCTGGTGCCGTGGGCGTTGATGTAGTCGATGTCATCGACTGTAAGCTTGGCCTGACGGAGTGCCTGCTCCATCGCGAAGGCAGCCCCTTCGCCAGTTTCCAGCGGTTGGGTGATATGTGTCGCATCCGAAGTCGCACCAAACCCAATGACTTCAGCATGGATCGTCGCCCCTCGGGCTTTGGCGTGTTCAAGCTCCTCAAAAACAAGCATGCCCGCACCTTCGCCCAGGATGAAACCATCGCGATCACGATCGAACGGGCGACTGGCTCGCGCCGGGTCGTCGTTTCGAGTGCTGAGAGCTTTCATCGCGGCGAATGCACCGAGACCGAGCGGGGTCAATGCCGCTTCTGAACCACCCGTAAAAACAAGATCGCATTCGTCGTGGTGAATCGCACTGTAAGCGTCCTTCATGGCATGCCCGGCTGAAGCGCACGCCGTACCAACTGTGGTGCTGATGCCTTGTAGATTCTGCTCAATGGCCACGTTTCCCGCCGCCGCATTGATCATCAATTTCGGAATGGTAAATGCAGAAATTCGGTCGGGCCCCTTGTTGACCAGACGCAAATGCTGCTGCTCAAATTCGAGCAACCCGCCAATGCCTGAGCCCAGGATGACGCCCAATCGGCGCGGATCACCGGAGTACGATTCGGATTCGTAGCCAGATGACTTGGCCGCTTCGCGCGCAGCGACGATCGCCAACTGGGCAAATCGATCGATTCGCTTTGCCGACTTTCGATCAAAGTGATCCTCTTCGCGATAATCACGACACTCGCCACCGATACGCACTTCAAATGGTGACGCGTCGAAGATCGTGATGTCACGAACGCCGCTCTTGCCCTCCAGCAGATTTGACCAGAACGTATCCACGTCCATGCCAATGCTGGTGACCACCCCCAAACCAGTGACGACTACGCGACGTTGCGACATAAAGATCCGTTTCAAATGCCCGAGCTTCGAGCCAAAACACAGAATCGAAACCGAGCAATGGCGTGAACGGGTTCACGCATTCAGCGATTTCGATTCTATTTCAAGACTAAGACGAGCGAGCGGCCATCTGCTTTTCAATAAAGTCAACCGCAGCGCCAACCGTTTGAAGCTTTTCTGCTTCTTCGTCCGGGATGCTGGTGTCAAACTCGTCTTCGAGTTCCATGACCAATTCGACCGTATCCAGCGAGTCGGCATTGAGATCGTTTACAAACGAGGTCGCAGTTGTGATTTCACTTTTATCGACACCCATCTGCTCGCTGACGATTTCGCATACCTTCTCTTCGATTTCCTCACGAGTTGCCACAGAAAGTCCTCCGACATACAAGTCTGCCGATTGGCTTCATGCCAAACGAACATATAACCGGTAGGGGTTCCGCTGAACCCCTTTCTATTGTATCTCCAACAATCAATCTGGCACGCACACACCCAGTCATTTATTGGGGTATTTCGCACCGAGTTCGCGGTGATCCTAGCTTGCTTAATCCAAATTCGCAACCATATGCGCTGCGATTACGGTTGATTGATCGCATCGTGAACCGAGCGTCAAAAAAGCCGAAAATCGAGGGCTGTGAATTACATATGAAGTCCACCATCGACGACCAGAACCTGACCTGTGATATACGAAGCCGCCGGTGATGCCAGGAAGCAAACCGCCTCCGCAATTTCGTCGCCCGAACCGAACCGCTTCATCGGGATCAAGGGCAAGACCCCTTCCTTGACCTTGTCTGGAAGCACATCGGTCATGTCGGTTTCGATAAACCCCGGGGCAACCGCGTTGCACGTGATCTTTCGTCGGGCTAGTTCCTTACCAGCCGACTTGGTCAAACCGATCAGAGCGGCTTTGCTGGCCGAGTAGTTCGCCTGTCCCGGATTGCCCATCAACCCTGCCACACTTGAAATGTTAACCATTCGACCGTATCGAGCACGCATCATGTGCTTCGTCGCTGAACGCATCAATCGAAACGCCGCTCGCAGGTTTGCGTCGATCACGGCATCAAAGTCATCATCAGACATGGTCGCGAGCAATCCGTCGCGGGTGATGCCAGCATTGTTGACCAGGATGTCCAGTCGCCCTTGCTCCTCGACAGTGTCCTCAACGATTTTCTCGCAAGCGGCTGCATCAGTTACGTCCAACGTCGCCGGAATGATCTTGCCTGGAAACTCACGCTGCTTCGCTTCTTTGGCGACGTCTTCCAGCTTTTCAATGGACCGGGCACACGCAACGACCGACACGCCTTTCTCAGCCAGCGCCAAGCTGATAGAACGTCCGATGCCGCGACTTCCACCTGTCACGATCGCCACTTGTCCTTGCCAGTCCATCTCAAAACTCCTTTACCGACCGAAACGCATCTTGAAACTTAAGAGATGCTGGCCAAGTCCTGCTGTTTGATGTCTTCGATTTTACCGATGCTTACCGTTTTGGCGCTCTTGTCAATCTTGCGGACCAACCCCTTGAGTACGCGATTTGGCCCTATCTCGGCGAAATCCTGATAACCGTCGGCGATTAATTTCTCGACGCAGTCCTGCCATCGCACCGGTTGGGTCACCTGATCGACGAGCAGTTTGCGGATCGATTGCGGGTTCTCGTGATAACCACCTGTGACGTTGGACATTACCGGTATGCTTGGCGCGTTGATCTCAACGTCCGTAAGCACTTCGGCCAACCCGTCAGCCGCCGACTGCATCAGCGGAGAATGAAACGCGCCCGCCACTTTCAGTGCCACCGCACGAAAGCCTTTTTGCGATGCCAATTCAACCGAGCGGTCGCAGGCAGCCTGATCACCAGAGATCACGATTTGCCCCGGGCAATTCAGATTGGCTGGGCTAAGCACGCCGCCCTGTGCAGCCTCATCACAAATGGATTTGGCTTGATTCTCATCCACTCCAATTAGCGAAACCATACCGCTATCGACTGCGTTGGCTGCGGCTTGCATCAACTGACCGCGGCGCTGAACGAGTCGCACGACATCTTCAAACTTCAGGCATCCCGCATGGTATAGCGCGGTGTACTCTCCGAGACTTAATCCGGCTGTCGCCGACAACATCGACCGCGTATCGACGCGTTCACCCAGCGCTTCCAACAGCGCGATGCTGGTCACCAGAATCGCCGGCTGCTGAACGTCGGTTGCTTCCAACTGTTCCGGCGTTCCTTCAAAACAAAGTGCCCGAAGGTCGAAACCCACCAGCGCGTTGGCCTGTTCGTAGACTTCTTTGGCCCGAGCACTGGCATCGACGAGGTCGGCACCCATGCCGGAAAGCTGTGAACCCTGTCCTGGAAAAATAGCTGCCTTTTTCTGCATCGCGCTTATCTTGGCTCCAAAAATTTAGAGTTTCAGCCGAATCGATAATATCAAATACGCACAATGATGACCGCCCAGGTCAGACCGGCACCGAACGCAATCATCATCACAGTGTCGCCCGATTTAACGCGCCCATCACGGCGGGCTTCGTCCAAGGCCATCCCCACCGACGCGGCTGACGTGTTGCCATAGCGGTCGATGTTGACCACGAACTTTTCGATCGGGAGTTTCATTTTTTCCTGCACACTCTCGATGATTCGCAGATTCGATTGGTGCGGTACGATCAGGTCGATGTCTTCTGTTTTCAGTCCGGTATCTTTCAGCGCCTGCTGCACCAGTCGGTTGAACTTGACCACTGCGAATTTGTAGACTTCGCGTCCCTTCATCCGCAGTTTGTCGAGTTTTTCGGCTAGCGTTGCTTCTGTATGAGGAAGTCTTGAACCGCCAGCAGGTTGCCAAATGTAGTCTGCACAAGTGCCATCTGCGCCGAGATTCTGATAAATCACGCCCCGCTCAGGGTCATCCGAATGCGACATCACCACCGCAGACGCCCCGTCGCCAAACAAGACGCAGGTCGACCTATCTTGCATGTCGGTGATGCGACTCAACGTTTCGGCGCCGACGATCAGAATGTGCTTGTACATCCCAGAATGCAAGTACATTGCGGCCTGCGTCATGCCATAAATCAAGCCGGCGCACGCAGCGTTGATGTCCATCGCTCCGGCATTCTTCGCTCCCAACTCGCCTTGCAGCCAACACGCTGCCGACGGCACATAGGTGTCGGGTGTGACCGTGGCAAAGAGAATCAGATCTAAATCTTCCGGTTCGATGCCTGCATCTGCAAGCGCCTTGCGCGATGCGTCCGTCGCCATTGTTACGGTGGTTTCACCCTCACCGGCGCGATGTCGCTGCTTGATGCCGCTGCGCGTGGTGATCCACTCGTCGGAAGTATCGAGGTAGCCGGCGAAGTGATCGTTGCCGAGCACTTCCTTGGGGACCGACATTCCGGTTCCTGTGATGGCGGCACGCAGCGTTGGGTTCATGGGATTTCAAACCTTGGATGACTGCCAATTCTCAGATGACTGCCAAGACACTGTTGGCCAATTGCCCACGCGGTTTATCGAAAGGTAAGAGTCACCACAGTTTGCTACTAAGGATGTTTGCGACTAACCAATATTGGCCAGAGTCTGGGCTTCACCGCCCGATTGGCTCGTCGCTGTTGCCTGCCCCGATCCGCTGCCCTGCCCCAATCGATTCGTGATGGCATCGTTGAATCGATGCTCTAAAAACGTTCCCGCCGCTTTGACCGCATTACGGATAGCCCGCTCTTCACTTCGACCGTGGCAGATCATGCACACGCCGTTGATACCCAGCAGCGGAGCACCACCGTATTCACTAAAGTCGTGACGCTGCCAGACTCGGTGCAGTGCGGCATCGAACTTCTGCTTCGTCGTTTCATCATCATCCTGAAATTCGCGCGAGATCGTCTTGAATAATCCTTCCGACAAACCTTCGATGAATTTAAGGAGAATATTGCCAACAAAACCGTCGCTCACTGCGACATCGCACTTGTTTTGAAACAGTTCACGACCTTCAACGTTGCCAACAAAACGAATCGCCTTGTCGCGGCTCAGCAACTCGTGCGTTTTCTTGATGACATCGGTGCCCTTCAGGCTCTCTTCGCCTATGGAAACCAAGCCGACCCGCGGTGACTCAACGCCCAACACCGTTTTGGAGTATTCGGTGGCGAGGACAGCGTATTCGTAAAGGTGTTGCGGTCGCGCTTGAATATTGGCGCCAACGTCACACAGTGTCACCGGACCGTGAAAACTGGGCAGCGCCACAGCAATGCCCGGACGCGAGATACACGGCAGCGATCGCATCCGAAGCTGAGCGGCGGCTGCGCACGCGCCAGTGTTTCCGGCACTGATGATGGCATCGACTTTTCGGTCGGCTGCCAACCGCGCTAAGACCATGATGGAAGAATCTTTCTTCTTGCGCAGCGCGTCGGTCGGCGATTCGGACATTTCCACAATTTCGGATGCGTGAACGATCTCGCACCGTTTGGGAACGCCGCCCATCGCCGCGAGGTGATCGCGAATCACCTTTTCATCACCGACCAGGAACAATTCAATTTGTTCGAAATCTGCGAGTGCCTGCAAAGAACCGCGGATAATCGCGCCGGGTGCGTGATCGCCCCCCATTGCATCAACGCCTATCCGCATAGGCATTACTCAACCTCGCTACGCGATGGGAGCAAGACGCGCGCACTGGCGTATCCGCATTGTTCGCACGCGCAATGGGGAAGTTTGGCCTTGCCGCACTTCGGACATGCCACAAGGTTTGGTTTCGACAGCGCGTGATGAGCACGACGCGTCCGCTTGCGACACTTCGACTTCTTCTTTACCGGTAACATCAGCTATTTCCTCTTTTCAAACCAAGGCACCGTTTGACCCCTAAGCCAATAAGTTCAGAAACCGTTTGGCACAAAAACCGTTTGGCACAGAAGCCGTCTCCGCCCGGAAACCTCGATCCGAACAAAACCCGTACAGTCTGGAGTGGTACAATGGTAAACTCAATCGCGACAAGGTATGAATGAGCCTCCATTCTGTCAAGCATTCCGTGAATTGATCGGGATTCAGAATGCACCCTCCGATGGGCAATCGGTGGCCAATTCACATGTTTCGCAGGCAGGTTTTCTTGCCGAGCACACCTTGCGGCCGTGCCATATCAGGGCGTGGGACAGGTAGGTCCAATCCTTCTGGGGGATGATTCGCATCAGGTCTCTTTCGATTCGGATCGCATCTTTGGTGTCCTTGTGGTTCCACGTCAACCGCAGGCGGTCGGCCAACCGCCCCACATGGGTGTCCACGACGACCCCCACATTCTTCCCGAACCAGGTTCCCAGGACCACGTTGGCAGTCTTTCGGGCGACTCCGGGGAGCGTCACCAACTCCTCGATGCTCTCAGGGACCTGTCCCTCGAATTCATCAACGATCCGCCGTGCCGCTCCGACGATGTTCTTGGCCTTCTGTCGAAAGAAACCGGTCGGATGGATGATCTCTTGAACGTCTTCCTGCCCAGCCACCGCGAGCGAATCTGCGTCTGGATACGCCTTGAACAGAATAGGCGTAACCTTGTTGACGGTTTCGTCGGTGGATTGCGCGGAAAGTATCGTTGCAATGAGAAGCTCGAACGCATTCTTGTGCGTGAGCGCGCAGTCGGCGTCACCGTAGGCTTTGCGCAATTTGCGCAGGATGCGTTTCGCCCGCTCGGTGCGCGCTATAATCGTTTCGCGACCGGCCACGCTATTGGGCAGCCTTTGTTTGATCGCCTGGAGACCAACTGGTTTCGCCCGATTCCCAAACTTCGCGTTTCCAGATGGGAACTTCGCGCTTCAATTCGTCGATCAGCCAGCGGCAGGCTTGGAAGGATTCATCGCGATGACCGCTGGCCACTCCGATCACCACGGACGATTCACCGATGCCCACGGTGCCAACCCTATGACACAACGCGATCGAGCAGATGCTCCAGCGCTGCCGAGCCACCACCGCAAGTTTTTGCATTTGGGCGATGGCCATCGATTCGTGGGCTTCATAATCGAGATGCTTGAGCTGGCCATGAGTGTCGTTTGGTTCGGTCCGCGTTTTGCCAACGAAAACACACACGCCGCCACCGTCACCCGTTGACGTTGACGCAAGATGTGCATAGCAGTGCGCGATGTTCAGCGGATCGGGTGTCAAGACGATCAAATCGGTGTCGGCCATTCCGCCTGAAACCGGGGGAATGACTGCCACCTGATTGCCTTCGACGAGAATATGATCACCCGTGACAAAAGCATCGTCAATCGCAAATCGCACCGAATCGAGACCGGCGCGCCATTTTGGAAATTGCTCTGCCAGTTTAGACGCGAGTTCCTTAACCGTCGCCCCTTCGGGCAATTCGATGGGCAACGTCTCGCTCCCGACCATGTCGCGGGCAGGTCCGAACAGATTGAGATGGATCGTTTGCATGTCAGCCAAGACCAAAAATGATGCCGAGAAAAAAAATTATCTAAGAAAACCTTTGCCAAGCAAGCGCCGCAGCGATGCCAACTGGCCCGCGTGGAATGCTTCATGGCGAACCATGTGGCTGATGGCGCCGGCCTTGGTGTCGTAGTGCGGATGCTTGCCACCGTTCTTGCCAAATGCCGGGTCGCCTAGGATTGCAATATCGATTCCGAGAATTGCTTCTTCCACGTTGGCCTGCATTTCTTTCATCTTTGAGATGATGGCATCGGGTGTCGGCCAATCATATTCGGTTGCTGATTTGATGGGCGCACCGATCGGGAAATGCACCGAGAATTCCGATTCCAAAACGCTCGTATCGAGGCAGCGATTAAACAGCAGAGTATCCTGAGCCGATGCCAAATGCCCGCATAGCCACAACGCGTGGGCCATTCCGGGTGTGGGTTGAAATGTCCAGTCATCGCCGGATAGGTCCGCGACAAGCATGTCGGTCCATTCGCGGGTGCGGTGGACCTGATCGCATAGTAGCTCTGGAATCGTCATGGTTGGGTCTCCGTCCATAGTGCCACTAAAGCACAATGAGTACATACGCCACTGCAAGCGTCAAATGCAGCAGCGCGAAAGGAATCGCCGCTTTGACGAACCCGCCAAAACTCAGCGGGATTTCACTGCGATGAATGACCGTCATCGCGACGAGCGTCGATGCCGATCCGATCGGCGTGAGGTTGCCGCCAAGGTTCGCACCGAACACCACCGCCCACCATACCGATGAACTGGCTGGGAATGCAGGGTCATGGTTACCTAGAATTTGCGCCAGAACCGCAGACAGCGGAATGTTGTCCGTCACACTACTCGCAAGCGCAGATGACACGAGCAGGCTGCCAGTTCCCAGAGTGTCGCCCATGTCCAACAGCGCTCCGAGCGCCTTGCCGACTGCATCGAGAACCAGGGCGTGTTCCATGACGTTGATGACCACGAACAAACTCGCAAAAAATCCGAGAAGGTCCCAATCCAGCGCCGCGTAGAATTTATTGACCTCATTCTTAAACGCGATGAGCATGATGACCGCGAACGACATTGCCACGAAACCCATCCCCAGGTCTTTGACGTAAGGCAATATGGATGTCGTCGAAAGCGCCGCGATCAATAGCACAAACGCTACCGCCGACGTGATGAAAAATCGCTTCGATGGAATGCCTTCATTTTCATCGAATGATGACACCCGGTCGGCTGCCTCTTTTTTGGCGCCTTCAGTATCCAGTCGCTTGACGCCAAATCGTGAGCGGGCGAGCCACAACGTCGCAATCGTAGCGACCACGACGAAAGGTGCAGCTTTGAGGAAGAAAGTAGCAAACGATATTCCGGCTCTGTTTCCGATGATGATGTTGGGCACGGAACTGATGAGCGTTAATAAACCGCCAATATTGGTGAGCAATCCCTCGGTGATGAGGAACCCGAGCAGTTTATCGCTGCGTCCGAGCTTCTTAAGCGACACCGTGGTCAGCGACCCGATGATGATCATCGCGGTTACGTTGTTGAGAACGGCTGAGAAAACTACCGTCAAGATGCCATAGTAAATCAGCAGCTTGAGCGGATCGCCGCCGGATGCCTTGGTCAGCTTGATGGCGATCCAACTGAAGATGCCCGACTTGCTGGTGACATCAACAAACAGCGACGCCCCCATGATGATCGCGATGACTTCCCAATCGATCGCCGGAATGTAAACAGGCAGGCGAATGGTGTGCTCGCCGATTTTCGCGATCGACTCTTTCGGCAGAATCCCCGTGATTTCACCCAAAAGCAGGCACACAATCGCGAAGATGCCGGTGATCAGCGATTTTTTGGCATGGAGTTTTTCTTCGAACGCCAGGCACGCGACCATCGCCAGCAGCAGCCCACCAAACACCATCGTGATACTGCTCGACACATGCGGTTCGGCATGGGTGTCGGCTGATGCCAGCAAGATGGTTTGAAGGTTCTGGATCATGTTTAATTGGGGTCGTGGTGACTAGAGCAAGAGCAACGGTTGATTGCGAAACTCAAGAGCGATGGCATAGGCCATCGGATGAATGGCCAGGTCTTCAGGATCGTTCGTATTGCACACGAGCAGATCGCCCTCGTGTTCATCGATGAGGCGATGATAGTCGGTCACGCGATGTCCCAGACGGACAACGGGATTGATGCGGGCATTGACCGATTCGGTTTGCAGCGCTTCGATACACGATGCGATGTAATCCGTGGGCAGTTGCAAGAGTTTCGCGCGGATCTTTTCTCTTGCGACATCCGTATCGATTTCGGGAATCCGTTCAATCATTTCCATGTATTTTTGAAACACACCGTCATCTTCAATGTGACACAAATGCACGACGCCGCCCGGTGCGACGAAGCGCACGCCATAGTTGATGCTCTTGGGGTCGTCGAGCAGATGATCGGTCATCACCAACACGTCTTGGGCAACTTCGAGGGGTTTTGGTTGACCGTCTGCGTTGGGGCTGGGGGTTACCAGCACGGGAATGGTTGTTCCTTGCAGCAGTGTATCAAGATACGTCCCTAAGCTGTGTTCCAGTTCTTGGCGGTTCAAATGCAAATGTCGATGCGTGACAACCAGATTGGGCGACTTTGAATGAACAGCGGCCAACATCTGTTGAATGTCCGTAAAATCTTCAGTCCCCAACACCAGAAATTCTTCAGTGTCGATGTTGCTTGCCGCCAAGTATGAGCGCGCTGATTCAACGTACGCATTCGAGGACTCCCTGGCTGTATCAACCAAGACCGCGACGCGCTCCAGCAGCGGCGGATCGTATTGATAGCGCGCTTTCTCCGCCGATTTAAAAACCGATTCAAATTGGTCAATTCGATCTGACATGGAATTGGGTGTTGTGGCCCCCGGACTCGAGTTTTTAGCCTATTCGATTGTCAACGTCGGCGCGCCTGCCGATTTTTCGTTGATCGCTTCGACTTCTTTCTTGAACGTTCCAATCAAAACGTCGAGGGCTGCAGTGACCTTGTCCTGCGATCCGACGAAGTTGTCTTCGAGTTGTCCGGAATCCGCAGACGATCGCACCGAAGCATTAAGCGGAATTGCCCCTAAGAACGGCACGTTTAGACTGGCTGCCGCTTCTTCCGCTCCACCATTGTCGAAGATTTCGTCGCGGTTACCGCACTTGGGACAAAGGTAGTAGCTCATGTTTTCAACGATGCCAAGGACCGGCACGTTCAGCGTCTGGTACATCTTCAGCGCCCGCCGGGCGTCCTGCAACGCCAGATCCTGCGGTGTGCATACGACCACGGCACCGGTCATCGGGATTGACTGCGCGAGCGTCAGCGCAATGTCCCCGGTTCCCGGTGGCAGATCAACGATCAGGTAATCCAACTCGCCCCAATCGACCTGCTCTAAGAATTGCTTGAGCAGGCCATGGACCATCGGACCGCGCCAAACGACAGCTTCGTTCGGGTCAATCATGAATCCGACGCTGATGACTTTGATTCCCTTGGCGTCAACCGGGATCATCAGCTTGCGGGCTTGGTCAACAGCCGGTTGCTGACCGCCCACGCCCATGAGTGTCGGAACAGACGGTCCGTAGATGTCCGCATCCAGTATCCCGACTTTCGCACCACTGCGCGATAGTCCGATTCCCAATAACCCGGCGAGCGTGCTCTTACCGACACCACCCTTGCCCGCGCCGACGGCAACTATGTTCTTGACGTTGGCCAATGATGGGACTCTTCCCGGACGTGGGATGGGTTGCGGGTCAGACATGTCGGCGTTGCTCCTTAACTCGGCGTTCTTCTTCGACTGCGCGATTTGCTGATCTGTGCAATGCTGTTGAAACGTCAACGGAATATAGTGGTCTGGTGCGGCGTGTCCAATCCGCCCAGGTTGTCGAACACCGGGTTGTCGAATGTCGTGTGAAACAAGCCTGACCGGGGCATCCGTGTTATCATGTCATCATGGCTGATCAGGACAAAACCAGACTCACCGCCTGGACGGTTGCGGGAATCGGTGTGGTCACGATCACGCTGGTGCTCGCGGGATTCGGGATGGTGCTCGCCATTCGCCAGACCCAGTTGCTCGCGTCGCAGCGTATCAACGATCTTCGGCCTGAAGCCCGCCGCGTTCGGGCGGAGATCAATAAGAAAGTGGCGTCGGAACTTGAGAATGCGCTGGAAAACATCTCCGTCAACTGGCGGTCCAGCTTGCGACTGCCTCCATTTGGGGCAATGAGCCCGCCCGACTGGGTGGACGAAGTGTACATGTTCGACTCGAATTCAGTGGTGATTATCTGGCGACGGACCACCAATCGAGCCTGGGAACGTACGCCGAGTCTAACGGATCGGACGAAGAATGACGCCCAAGCCCAGGCATCGGTTATGGCTAGGCTTTTTCCACCGCTAATCATGATCCAAGCTGGCTCGGAATCAGACTCGCTTGAATTCATTCAAGACGTTGAGGCTGGAGCACCTGTCATCATCGCCTACACGACAGACATGCAGGGGGCCAATGGTCCGACGATCGTAGCGGCGCGAATGAATCTGCAAAAATTCGTAACCAACGTGGTGGAACCGGCAATTTCGCCCGAGCAATTCTCTTATCAAATCAGCGTGAATCAAGACGATGATTCGGTCGGAAGCCATTGGGTTGAAAACCTGTCGCCTGCAGTTCCGTTTGTTGAATTGACTCCGAGCAAGCAACTCATTCGCGATCAACACAAACTGGTGCAGCGACAGTCGGGTTACTTCATTGTCGGCACAGTTCTGGTAATGTCCGCGCTCATTGGTGTGATGTGGGCGATGTGGCGGGTGTTCAATCGAGAATTGGCGCTATCGCGCATGAAACAGTCGTTCGTTGCCGACGTGTCGCACGAACTGAAAACACCGCTTGCCTTGATTCGCTTGTTCGGCGAAACGCTGCTTTCCGGACGCGTCACCTCTGATGACAAGCGACGGGAATATTACGAAATCATCACGCGCGAAAGCAGCCGACTGACGCATCTGATCAACAACATCCTCGACTTCGCCCGAATCGATGCCGGTCGAAAACGCTACACGATGTTCGAGTGCGATGTCGCGGCGCTCGTCAAAGAAACATACGAAGCGTATCTGCTGCAACTCGACCACGAACAGTTTGAGCATCAACTCATCATCGCGGAGGAGTTGCCACTGATTCAATGCGATCGCGACGCAGTTGCACAGGCTTTGATCAACTTGATCAACAATGCGATGAAGTACTCTGATGGCGATGACCGGTTCCTGGGCATTGACGTGTCGGTCGAAACGCGGCGCGGTGGCCACGGTGTTTTGATCAGCGTGAGCGACCGGGGAATCGGTATCAAACCAGAGGATCGCAACCATTTGTTCACCGATTTCTACCGGGCAAATGATGATCTGGTGCGGGCCCGGCGCGGCGCCGGTCTGGGGCTGGCCCTTGTGAAACACATCGTAGACGCCCATCATGGTATCGTGGACGTCGAATCGAGGCTGGTCAAAGGTAGTACTTTCCGTATATTCTTGCCTCAAGCGAGTGCGACAAACCTCATGGAGAACAACGATGCACCGAATTTTGATCGCCGAGGATGAGCCGGATATGGCCATGGGATTGCGCGACAATCTCCAGTTCGAGGGCTATGAGGTCATTGTTGCCTCCGACGGTGAGGAAGCGCTTGAGAAAGCCAACTCCGAACGTCCCGATTTAATCCTTCTTGATGTGATGATGCCCAAGCGTGACGGTTTGGAAGTCTGCAAGATGGTGCGCGATGCCGGGTTCACTGTTCCGATACTCATGCTGACGGCTAAGAGTCAGGAAATTGATGTGGTTCGAGGCTTGGAAGTCGGTGCGGACGATTACATCACCAAACCGTTTAGCGTTCGCGAAGTGTTGGCCCGCATCAAAGCCGCCCTTCGCCGCAGCGGTTCGTCAACGTCTGTCGCCAAGATCGTGAAAATCGGGATTGCCGATGTGGACCTTGTCAAAGGCAAAGTCGTCAAGGGCGAGGAAACTTTCAACCTGGGTCACTTTGAAATCGAAATCCTCAAAATGCTCATCGAACATGCCGAACAACCGGTGGAGCGCAACAACTTGCTTGATGTGATCTGGGGGCTTTCGGCGTTTCCAGCCAACCGTACGGTGGACAATCACATTGTCAGCCTGCGTCGGAAAATCGAGAAAGACGCCAAGCATCCTCAGCACATTATCACCGTGCATAGCGTCGGTTATAAATTTATCCCATAGCGCTAGTGGTTCGTCACTCCCGCGCATGCAGGAGTCCAGAACAAGCAATGTGTAGCACGGCGCTTGGATTCCCGCTTTCGCGGGAATGACAGTGGAGCGCAACCCGCAAGATGGCGCGTAAGCTTACACTGGTTGTTGCCGATCGCGCTACTGCGCAATTTTGACGATCGGCCAAACCAGCGGAATGATGATCATGGCAACGACCATGACCAGCAAGTTCATCGGAATACCCACCTTTAGAAAATCCGGAAACCGGTATCCACCGGGTCCGTAGACCATCAGATTCGTTTGATACCCGACTGGTGTCGCAAAGCTCGCAGACGCCGCGATGGCGATGGCGATTACGAATGGTTCTGCGCCGACGCCCAACTCCTGTGCCGAAACCATGGCGATCGGAAACATCAACGCGGCGGCTCCGATGTGCGAAATCAATTCGGTCAGAATGTTCGTGATCACATAAATCCCAATGAGTACGCCAAAAGGCCCACCAACGCTGCCACTGATACGATCAATCGTGCCCGCAAGCATGGCGTCCAATCCGGATTCTCGAATCGCCTGGGCAAACCCCAGCGCCGTCGCGATGACAACGAGAACCTGCCAGTCGACCGCCCGGCGTGCCACACCCACCGATACGCAGCGAAACAGAACCATCAATGCCCCTGCGATCAGTGCGGAGACCGCCGTAGACATCGAATTCCACGCCAATAATCCAATGAGCAGCAACAGGATTCCCATCGCGACCCACGCCCGCTCGTGGCGGACCAATCCGCTGTCGCGCACTTCCGAGACAAGGTAGAAATCGCTGCTGCCGCGAAAGGTTCGTTCAAAATGGCGCCCGGCTTGCAACAACAACGTGTCGCCGGGATGCAAGATGACGTCACCGATTTTTTCTTCGATTCGTTCTCCATGACGATGTACCGCGACGACAACCGCATCGTAGCGCGTGCGAAAGTTTGAGTGCCGGACGGTGCGACCCAGTTCAGGAAATGATGAACTGACGACGGCTTCGCATAGCCTTCGGGAACCGCGACTTTCATCGGAAACGTCGTAGTGTGATTCGACACCGGGAACGAGTCCGGGAATGCGTTGCAGGTCGACGATGGTGCTGACCAGACCGGTGAAGACGAGACGGTCCCCCTCTTGCAACATGTCCGAAGGTGACACGGGTGTGATGACGTCGCCCTTGCGATCGATCTCGATGAGAAACAGTCCGGGAAGATGACGCAGTCCGGCATCCTGCACGCTCTTACCAATCAGCGAGCAGTTCGGTTCGATGAGCATTTCAACGATGTACTCACGCTGCGCCGCACCGAACTGATCCAACAATTCCCTGCGCTCGGGCAATAGGCGAACCCCGACCGTCAACATGAACGCGATTCCCACGACGGCTGCGGGTACGCCAACCCAACTGAGTTCGAATAATGTGAGCGGTTTGAGGTATCCGGTTTCTCGAACCATGCCGTCGATGACGAGGTTCGTACTCGTACCGATGAGTGTGCACATGCCGCCGAGAATCGTGGCGTAGGAGAGCGGAATCAAAAGCTTCGACGCGGGGATCTGTCGTTTGCGACACCAACTGAGAACTTCGGGCATCAACATCGCGACGATGGGTGTGTTGTTGAGAAACGCAGAGACGCCTGCCGACGAAACCATCATCCGACTCAGCGCTGCGCGTATGCCGGTCCCCACTCCCAAGAGTCTTGAAACCAAGACATGCAGCGCGCCCGTTTCGCGCAGACCAGCCGCCACGACAAACATCGCCCCCACGGTGACCAGCCCATGATTGCTCAGGCCATGAAACGCCTGCTCCGGAGTGATGACGCCGGCTGCTACCACCGTCACCAGTCCGCCGGTAAACGCGGCATCGGGTGGCAGCCAGCTCTTCACCAAAGCGATCAGCATCAGCACCAATACACCGAGGGTCAAAATTGCTTCCCAGGACATTTGTAACCCGTCACTTTCTTTCGCGGTTGACTTCGCTTCGTTCAAATCGGATAGGCAAAATCGCATCTTTGGCATCGACCATTCGCGGTCCAATCCATAAGACCTTCAGACCGCTGTCACCGGCATCGCTGCGATGTTTCCTGCTGAGAGGGTCTGATTCCTGATGGGGTCTAGGGCTGGTGGTTGGTTTCGGCAAGCAAAGGGCGGTATTTCTGGTCGTCTGCAAACAGGGCATGTCTTCTCCGCAACTCGGCGATTGAATCAGTTATTCCCTGCTCCGATGCCAGCCGAATCGCTGTCGATTGGAGATCGCCGGCTCGCTCAAAATCCATCGTTTCGGCGTAGGCGACAGCCAATGTGCTCAGAGCCATCGCGTCATTGTATTCCGTCTGCTCGCACAACTGGCGGGCCAACTCAATAGCACGATCCCCTTCTCGAAGAGTTTCATCCGGGCAGGTGGCTAACAACCATGCGAGGTGGCCCAACAATTCTGAACTGTTGCTCGTACATTGCAGTCCGTTTTCAAGGGTCGTGCGGGCAGCGGCGAATTGTTTTGTGGAATCCTGCATTGAAGCAAGTCGTTCGATCGCATCGATGAAACATGGCGCTGATTCGACGGCAACCTGAAGATGGCGCACAGCCTCCGGCAACTCGTCGAAACCGGCAAAAACTTCCGCAATGTTGAATCGATACTTGGCGTGGGTCGGTGCTAGTTCGACTGCCTTCGACAAGTGTTTCAGTGCCAATTCTGGCCGAACGAGTTTCAACGCTGTGATGCCCATGCCGTTGTGCGCCTTGGCGTCGGAACGGTCCAGCTTGGCAGCATGCTCGTAGTGCTTGTAGGCTTCGAGATCATGTCCGGTTTCGCGCAGGGTTTCAGCAACATTGACGTGGGCGATGTGACTTTCCACGCCGATTGTTAAGGCATGGGTCCAAAGCGATTGTGAGTTACTCCAAACCGTCGTCTGAAAAACCGTCAGAAAAAACAATCCAAAAAGGTACGCCCCCATAGAGACTCGCAAGAGCTTGGCGAACGACGCACGAGCCGGATTGGTTTTCGCATGTTGAACGACAAAATGCAATGCGGCTGCCAGAAGTATGGCCAATGGAATCAGCGGCAGATAACCGTAGCGATCAGCAACAAATTGCTCACCGCTCTGGGCGATACCGGATACTGGCCCCAATAACAGCGCGTAGGATATCGTAGCAACCAACAATGCGGGCAAGCGTCGGCGCAAGGCAACGATTGTGATGCATCCAATTACAACGATGGCTGTGGTCAACGCGAAAGTTGATCCCACAAGCTGCGTTCGTCCAGGAATCGGATACAAGGCGCACAGCTTCGTCGGCACAAAGAACTTCAATGGATACCAGCACAAACCATATGTGACGGTCGCGACTCTTGAAGCAAGGTCGAATCGCTCGATCGTCTGCCACGCCTCGGCGGCGGCCTGCGCTTTGATGGCCAGGACCGACGCGACGACTGAACAGATCATGTAAGGAATCTTTTCACCAATCCGCGAAAGCACGGACCTTACTGAAGCGTGTATTCGTTGAAGCGGAAATACGTCGAAAATCAGGAACACCGCCGGGAGCGGGACAGCCGACGCCTTGGTCAGCATGGCAAGTGCAAACGATGCCCAGGAAACAATCAGCCATGCCGTGCCTCGATCCGTGAAAGCAAACTTCAAATATCCGAATACAGACACCATCACAAAAACGCCCGAGAGCACATCACGCCTTTCGGTGATCCATGTGACAGACTCGACGCGCAACGGATGAATCGAGAACAACAGCGTCGCAATCAGTGCGGCTCGAGATAGCGAATTGCGTTCGGCTGATTCCGTCGATTGAAAACCCCGCGAAAGCAGCATCAACGCGACGTCGAAAAATATGACAGCAACGAGACAATGCAGGATCAGATTGGTCAAATGAAATCCAAACGGATTCAGCCCCCATACGGAATAGTCAATCGCAAAACTGAGCCATGCAAGCGGTTGGTAGTGTCCGCCATGAAACGTCGTGAACATCCAATTAAGATGTTCGCCCTCGAGTCCGCGAATCCCTTCGTTGAATACAATGTTGGCGTCATCGTCCCAGTTGACGAATTCTCCGGACAAGCCACTGGTAAACGCGGCGAACGTGATAGCCGCGATCAAGAATCGAAAAGCCCACAGCTTCGACCGGTTCGGTGCGGCGAATTGAGGATTGGAATCGTTCACGCGAGCATTCTACACTAACCCGATGCGGCGGAAAGCTTCTGACGGATCGTCGGTAACGCGTCTGGTTGACCCAATGGCAGACGGTTGATAGCTTTCAGATCGGTCAGTCGGTGCGTTGTTGCTATCTCGCAAAATGGGCTATGTCGTAGAATGGATTAAATGCAAATGAGTTTTCCCACGATCATCCCGGCTCGCAGGACCAACGAGATCAAATATGCGGTGCGTGATGTCGTCGTACTGGCGCAGGAAGTTTCAGCCGCCGGTATGTCGATGTGCTATCTGAATATCGGCGATCCAAATCTGTTTGACTTTGAGACGCCGCCCCACATTGTCGAAGCGGTCCATCAGGCGATGAAAGAGAATCGCAATGGATACGCGCCGTCTTCAGGCACAAAAGGCGCGGTTGCCTCGATCAACAAGCAAGCCGCTCGCCAAGGCATCGAATCGGTGCAGCATACATTCGTCACCACCGGTGCCAGCGAGGCCATCGATCTGGCGCTGACCGCACTGGTGAACCCCGGTGAAAACGTGCTGACTCCTTCGCCGGTCTATCCGCTGTATACCGCGATCCTGTCGAAACTAGACGCCGTCAACAATCCATATTACCTCGATGAAGACAACAACTGGGAGCCCGACATCGCTGACATCGCGTCGAAGATCAACGACAAGACGCGAGCACTTATATTGCTGAACCCGAACAACCCGACAGGTACGGTCTATTCCAAAAAAACATTGCAAGCCGCCATCGACTTGGCGATCAAGCACAATCTCGTGATCTTCAGCGATGAGATTTACGACAAGCTCTTGCTCGATGATTTACCTTATACCTCGATCGCGTCCATGAGCGACGAGTTGCCAGTTGTCACATTTAACGGAATGAGCAAGGCGTACCTGGCACCGGGGTTTCGGATCGGTTGGGGCATTGTCAGCGGACCCGATGCAATCGTTGGCGAATATTGCGAGGCGATTCAGAAACTCGAACGGGCCCGACTCAGCGCCAACCATCCCGAACAATACGCGATCCCCGCAGCCTTAGACGGTGATCATTCATTTCTCGAACCGGTGCTGGATCGCTTGCGCCGCCGCCGCGATTTGACGGTTCAGCGCCTCAACGCCATTGAGGGTATCAGTTGCGTGAAACCGCAAGCTGCGTTCTACGCGTTTCCGCGAATCGATTTGGGTGTTGAGGATGATGCGTTTGTGCAGAAGCTTGTGCGCGAAACCGGAACCGTCTGCGTGCATGGCAGCGGGTTCGGCCAGCGTCCCGGGACGCAGCACTTTCGCGTGGTATTTCTGGCACCGGAGGAAACGTTGGACCGCGCGTTCGACCACATCGAATCGGTGGCTAAATCGTATCGCTGATTGATCGATTATTTCCTACGGCCCCTGCGGGAACTCGAACAAATATATCGCCGGTTCATCGACATTGGACACCGCGATGATCGCTCCGGAGGCGGCCATCCGCCCGACCGAGTTCCGCTCGGGAACATCGGCGACGGAAAGCAGCTGGGACGTCGCGAAGGGTGATTCGGTTTGAATCGCAACCACCTGACTCACTGCATTGGCAACAATCGCTACCCGGCCAATCTCGAAATGAGCAACATCGACCGCGCCGCGCCGGTCAATACCCGGTAATTGCGCGGTGTGAATCACCTGCTCGGTGGCCACATCGACAATCGCGAAATTGATTTGCCCAAGGTCGTCATCGACAACCACCGCAAGCACTTCGCCATCACCGCTGATTGCCAAAGCAACCGGATTGTCGTTCGCACCGTCGCTGACGTCGATTCGCGATATCGTAAATGGGTCGGAGGTTTGTACGGAAAGCAGTGCGCCCAATCCTGCAAGAAACACGCGGCTGCCATCGGGGGCGAATACCAACTGCTGGGCGAGAACCGTTCCCCCTGCATCGGTGACCAAATCGATCGGCGGAATGATGAAGTTTGGAATGTTCCGATCAACATTGGCGAAGATCAATTCACCGGCTTGTCCGATCGGGGCGAGATCTTCGAGGAGAGTGGCTAGCATCGATCCGTCCGGGCTCAATCGCGAGTACACCGGAACGTCGCCTTCGGGCGTTTGCATCCGGCGCACTTCGTCGGCAAAGACACTGTCGTCCGTGCGAAGTATCGTCACCCTGTCGGCAAAATCCTCCGACGTTGCAGGGACGAAAACGCGCGTTTCCATCGGATCAAAATCGACAATCTCACCGATGTAGTCAGCCGTCGTCGTTTCCGTCTGACGGATGACATCCAGCGTCACCGCATTGAACGAGACGCCAGCATCTGGCCGATCGGTAATCACGGAAAGGACTGCTCCGGTAGGCGAATAGCCCAACGCACTCGTCCCCAACGGGGACAAAGTTTCCGGCACTGGAACGGTCGTCAGCGCAAATGGATCGTTCGTTTCAAACTGGGACACCACCCCACTGCCAACATCGCTGAATACGCCGACAGTTCCTCCCGGTGCAAGCAGCAGCAGGTCGGGCGTCGTGGGTTCGGTCACTGAAATCTTGGCGCGACGTCGAGCCAGCGTTCCTGATTGCCCCGAAAATGTAATGTCGCCGAATACAAAATCGCCAGTCGCTCCGCACGATGGACTCAGCCCACCATGTCGCCGCACGGCTACGGATAGAAACTGCCCGCTCAAATCTCCAGTATCTGGGTCGATCGCCAGCGCCTCCAATCGAGCGATGGTCTGATCGCAGAGGGCTTCATTGGTGCGGTTGATCGTGCAAAGTCCGATGCTGGTTGCGTCGCCTAGAATGAATTGCTCGACGCTAGAATCGAACCCGGTGCGCTGGATCGTCTGTGCTTGTTGGTTTGAGAAGACAATCGTCCCGCTTTGCATTCGCCCGATATCGTTGCCATCGGGGTCGAAAGTCGTTTCCTGGAGAATCGAATACGAATCTTCAATGTTTGCCGGCTGTGATCCGGATGGAAGAGTGAAACTCAGCGACGCAGCATTGAGTTGGGCGATGGCGTCCTGCACCTGCGGGAGAGCGAGGATTTCCGCGCAACTGTTGGCGACGATCGGGGGCGGTTCGGGGAAATCGATATTGATTTTATTAAGCGTTACAGTTCGCGGTTCCGTCGTTGAAATCGAAATGCACATGTCAAACGTGCCCGCAAGCAGCGACTGTAGTCCAGTCGTCGAAACGTCAATCGATGTCGGTACAATCTGAGTGACAATGAAGTCTTCGTGATGGACAACGATGGGCGTCTCCGGGCTTGCTGATTGGCAGGCGTTGGTCGTCATGTCAGATTCCAAACGCAACGTCACCACGATGACGCCGGATGTACCGACGTCTGGTCGAACGGGGTGTTCGGATACGAGTAGATCTTCTGCAACGATTGAGATGGTCGCGTTAAGAGGGATGTCCGAGGGAAGTTGGCCAGAAATATCGATCGGGAGTCGGCGCGAAAGCACGCCTGAATCGCCCACTTGAAAGAGGCCATTTGAACTGATATCGAGCGATATGGTCGAATCGCCACCACCCCCACCGGGATTCTGATTCGGCGTGCATCCGCCTGCGAAATAGATGGAAATCCCGATCAGCAGAACTCGAATGTAAAACGACAAGGCAGCCACCTCTGGTCGAGGAAAGATTTAATCGTAGATTGCGACGTCAACTATCGTACCCATAGCCGCCCCTCCGGTTGCATCTTCCAACCGGCAGTTCGAGTCGTAGTGGTCTATGACGACGGACACGGTTCGATTTCTGCCGACATGCATCCTTTGCAGCGGGCGATGCGTGCGTCGCGGCCAAAACTGTGAATCTGGTCGCGTTTGAGTTCAGCCCGCTCCATCGTTGTGGTATCGACAATGACCCTGCCGGATTGATCCACTTCGCAGGCCATGCGAAATGCGTCTTCGAGCTTGTGCCCGAATAGTCGATTGAGCATTAGAATGACGTACTCGTATGAGTGGTCGTCATCGTCGAGAAGGATCACGTTGTAGGGCGGTTGCCGACGCGGTTTATTCTCCCGCTTTGGCTTCACTTGACTCGGTGAGGGCGCGTCGATTGTTATTGTGCTTGATTTGTTTTCGGACACGGATCGAATTCTCTCGAAGCGATGAATCTGGCATCACCTGGACTATCCAGAAATCGGAATCGAAATGCCGCCATTCTGATGTCGCACCACAGGACTCGTCGGCACAGCGGCTGATCGATGGTTCGCCTTGACTGGTTTATCGACCGGGTCACCGAAAAGCGTGAGTGCCGTCGCCCCGTTGATTTTGATTTTGGTCAATGAGCCGATGTACGATTCATCGCCGCAAAACACCACGATGCGATCTGCCGACGTTCGACCCACCAACTGATCGGAGCGTCTCCAACTGATTTCTTCACCGCGCGTTTGCTCGGCTTCCTGGGCTTTGATCGCTGCTTTGCTATACCCTTCGACGAGAATCTCGACCGTTTCACCGATCATCGCCTGCGTCTGGGCGAGCGAGATGCGCTCCTGAAGTTCGAGCATGCGGCGGTTGCGATCGCGTTTGACGATGTCGGGGATGTCATCGGCCAGGGCTTTGTCAGCCACGGTGTTGGGGCGCGGCGAATACTTGAAGCAGAAGATATTCTTGAACTGAATCCGCTCCATCAATGCGAGGCTTTCTTCAAATTCCGCTTCCGTCTCTTCGCAGAATCCGACAATGAAATCGCTCGCAATCGTCATGTTCGGCACGAACTCGCGCCCACGGGCTAACAGTTCCTCATACACCTCGACCGAATACTGCCTTTTCATCCGCTTGAGCACCGCGTTCGATCCGCTTTGGACGGGCAGGTGTAGGTACTCGCAGACTTTCGGTAGGTCGCGCATCGCCTCAAAGATTTGATCGCGAAAATCACCCGGATAGCTGGTGACGAATCGGATGCGCTCCAGACCATCCACGTCGTTGAGACGATAGAGCAGGTCGGCCATGTTGACAGCCGCCCCGCCATCTTGATGCAGGTAGCTGTTGACCGTTTGCCCCAAGAGCGTGACTTCCTTCGCCCCTCGTCCCGCCAGCATTTTTGCTTCTTCGACGATTTGCTGTGGCGGACGCGAACGCTCTTTGCCACGCGTAAATGGCACCACGCAGAATGTACAAAACTTATCGCAGCCGCGTTGGATGCGGATGTACGATTGCAGGACGTTGGCATTGGGAGCGGGTTCGCGCGACAGATCGAGCGCCTCGACCGAATCGAAATCGAGCGTCCGGTCGAGCAGATTGCTGTTTCGCTTCTTGTCGAGCGTCAGCGCCACAGCCCGACTCCGCGTCTCCTGCACCTCTTCGATCATCGCGGGGACTTTGTTCAGCTCGCCCGGTCCGCAGACCAAATCGACGTACGGTATCTTCGCAAACACGCCATCAGGATCGCGCTCGGCCATGCAGCCGATCACACCGATGACCATGTCCGGATTGGCCTGCTTGGATTTTTTCGCCGTACCCAAGCGCGAGAGCGCCTTCTGCTCGGCGTGGTCGCGAACGCTGCAGGTATTGACCAGAAAGACATCGGCATTGTCCACCGAGTCGGTCGTGACGTAATCCTTCGCCAGAAGCTGGCCAATGACCAACTCGCTGTCGAGCACATTCATCTGACAGCCCATCGTCTCGATGTAGACGGATTTATTCTTTTTAGGATGAGATTCCATACGAATCCATGCCATCGGTGGCTCTACGGATTTGACAATCGTTACCGCACAATTGTCATTCTAGGAGTCGGGATGTGGGCTTGCAATGTTTGCCTGAAATCGACTTTGCCTGGAATTGACAAGGTTGAGACTTAGGAGGCTAGTGGTTGGGACATGGAATTGAGTTTGGCCAAATGCTCGCTGTGTCGCAATGCCACGGTTGAGAGACATTCTGTGGCGGCAGCGTTCCCAGCGACCATGCTAGCAGCTTGTTTGCATCGATCCACCAGTTGCTGCTTGTTTTTGATCAAACGCGGGATGAGAACATAAACCCCGTTGTAAGGCATCGCTGCGATCGCGGCTTGTACGCGGGGCGGACCAGGCGTGGCGTCGAGCGAATCGAGCAACTCAGCCAGACGTTGGAGGCATTCTTTTTCCTCGGCGGACATTTTTGCAATGGATGCTGCAATTGAAACATCGGCATCGCTCACAAAGGCCGCAACATCGCCAAAATGCACCAGCATGCTCGACGACAACTCGCTGTACAACGCACTCACTGTTCGGACGACATCGTGCCTATCCACCGTGCTTGCCCTCCTGCGGTGCGGCGATGTTGTCGAGCGGTATTGATTGGGCCAGCGAATCGGCGGAACCCTGGTCTGCCAGCTTGGTCGGTACTGGCGAAAAGAGACCGGCTGAATATCGATCGGCCCGTTCTTTCAGCGGGTTGCTGAAAACGAGAATGACGATCAAAAGGATTCCGCATGCGTTGACCAGCAGCGTACCCGACATTGGAACTTCGATCGCCGGTTTGTCAGATTCCTTAAGAAACATCTGGACGACGACCCGCATGTAATACCACAGGCTGATTAGCGTGTTGATGACGATGACGATGGCAAGTGCCCAATACAAACCGCTTGCAGCTTCTCCGAGAGCGGCTAACAGGTACCACTTGGTGATGAAACCAGCAAAAGGCGGAATGCCAACCAATGACACCAGACAGAACAACATCGGTATCGCCAAAGCGGGCGACGTCCAACCCAACCCGGCAAACGCGGTGATTGAGTCATCGTCGCCATTTTTCGATTCCACCAGCGCGACAACCCCGAACGCACCAAGGTTCATCAACATGTAGACCACGACATACGCCAGAACGGTGCTGATCGCAGTGAATGATTCGACCGTTCCTGCATCTACGAGAATCGCTGCGGCGGCCATCATGTACCCGGCGTGGGCGATCGATGAATACGCCAACATCCGTTTGATAGAAGTCTGCTTGTACGCGGCTAGGTTTCCGAGGGTACACGTTAAGGTTGCGATGACCGCAATGACGACGGCGACTCCGTGCAGCACTTCGGCACCTGCATTCACGCAGAAGACGTTGACCAATCGCATCAGCAGCAACAAACCGGCCGCTTTACTCGCCACGCTGAGCCACGCGGTGACTTCTGTCTTAGCCCCTTGAAAAGCATCCGGGCACCAGAAATGGAACGGGACGGCTGATATCTTAAATGCGATCCCGACAAAGACACAGAACATCGCCAGCCCAACCAGCAGTTGGTTCGCACCACCCCCTGCCAACACCGGTCCGACGTTTGCAGCGATCTGGGTAACGTCGAGCGTACCGAAGAAACCGTAAATCAAACTTGCACCATAAAGCATGACGGCTGCACTGACCGCGCCGAAGATCATGTACTTCAGCGAAGCCTCAGCCGAAATGCGCTTGTGCTTGTTGAAACCGACGATGGCATAACTGGGCAGCGATGCAAATTCGATCGCGATGACCATCATCAGAATATTATGCGTGCTGACCATCAAGGACATACCGAGCGCACTGCCGATCAGCAGCACGAAAAACTCGGGTGCGTCGTCTTCCTGAGCGGCAGACACTGACATCCACAAAATGCTGATGCCCACGAGAAACACCAGCAGCAACATTTTGAAAAACAACGAGAGGTTGTCGGCGATCAGCATTCCACCGGCAAGATCGGGCGTCAATCCGGTCTTTGGTCCTTCTGTGGAAATGATGCCCATGACCTTCAGTGTGAAAAATGCAGTGACCGCGATGCCCACGACGGCCAACCCGGCGATCATCCGGGCGTCGCGCCCGATTGCCAACGGCGCGAGCATGATCAAACACAGCGTCCCCACCCACGCCAACTCTGGCGAAAATGTCATGAACTCTGCGGCTTTTGGAAACCACGCTGGAATTTCAGCGATCAATTCAGTCACTGTGAAACGCAATCCAAATCAAGACGAAAAACTCTTGCCAACTGTACACACGACAACTAACCACCAGCCGCTGCCATCGCGACCTGCGTGACGCTGTCGATCTGGTTTATCAACAGATTGAGCGTGCCATTCATAAAATCAAACACGGTCTGCTTTGGCAGCACACCGAGCAAAATACAGAGCGCTCCAAGCGGTGCCAGAATAAGCATCTCGCGACCGTTGGCCTCCGGGAAACTTTTGTACTCTTCGCGAACTGAACCGAGATACACGCGCTGGATGACCCACAGGATGTAACCAGCCGTCAGCACCACACCGAACGCTGCACAAATCGCGGCGGTGTACGCCCAGTCGAATTTTGGACCTGCTTGGAAGGTTCCGAGCAAAACGTACGCCTCACCGACGAACCCGCACAACCCGGGCAGCCCCAGGGATGCAAAAAAGCCCAGCGTGGCCATCGACCCATAGCGTGGCATGGATAACCACAACCCGCCGAAGCGATTGATCTCGCGATGGTGGGCACGGTCATAAATCACGCCGACGAGGAAAAAGCACATCGGTGAACTGATGCCGTGGGCGATCATCTGAAACATTGCGCCCTGGAATCCGGTCGTCGTCATCACGCAAATACCGAGCAGCACATAACCCATGTGCGAGACGGAACTGTACGCGACGAGTTTCTTGAAGTCCGTTTGGGCCATCGCGCACAACGCACCGTAGAGAATGCTGATGACCGCGATGACGGCTAGGAACCCTGCCCAGAATTCGCCACCCACTGGGAAGATCCCGTAGCACAATCGCAGGAATCCGTACCCACCCATCTTCAATAGCACGCCGGCCAGGATCATGGAGATTGGCGTTGGAGCTTGAACGTGGGCATCGGGCAGCCATGTATGTACCGGAACGCAGGGCAGTTTGATTGCAAAACCGATGAAGAGGAACATGAACATCAGCGGTGCGAAACGCACGTTGAGCAGCGTCGTGCTGGCTTCGCCGAAATACTTTTGGATTGCGTCGTTGGTCGAAAGCTCGATTAGGTCGAATGTCCCCGTCGTCACCGGCGCTCCGGTGTGATAGCTGGTGGCCATCTCCGGGTATTTGGCGACGGCATCGGCGCTGTAGAAGAACATCGCCACAAGACCGACCAGCATCAACACTGAGCCGGCCAGCGTGAAGATAAAGAACTTGATCGCCGCATATTCGCGACGTTCGCCGCCCCAGACACCGATGAGGAAATACATCGGCAGCAGCATGACTTCCCAGAAAACGTAGAACAAAAAGAAGTCGAGCGACACAAACACGCCCAACATGCCCGTTTCCAAAAGCAAAAACAGGAAGAAGTAGGCCTTGATGCCTTTGTTGATTTTCCAGGAATCGAAATTAAAACTGGCTAGGCACGCGAGCAGCGATACAAACGTCGTCAGCACGAAGAGCGGGAAGCTCAATCCGTCGATGCCGACGAAATACTCGATGTTAAACTTGTTGCCGGTGATCCAACTCGCCCGTTCGACGTGGTGCAATGCGCCATACGCATCTCCGAATACACCGGCAGCGTCACCGCCCCAAAAGGTCTTGAACAGAAGCAGCGACAGCACGAATGCCAAGCCACTTCCGAACAACGCCACCCATTTCACCAACTCGCGTGGCACAAACAGCAGCACCAAGCCGGCAATCATCGGCAGGAAAACGATCCAACTGATCAAATGTTGGTCCACAGCAATTTGTCCTTTGCCTGAAGGCTAATTCTTAATACGGCTTCTTAATCGGGCCAACTAGCTCATGACCACCGCGATGATCGCGGCGAGCACCAGTACGGCTCCGGTTGTTCCAAACAAAACATAGTTGCGAATCTTACCGGTCTGCGGTTGGCGAACCATCTCGCCAACACCCTGCGTCGATTCTGCGATCGCATCGACCAGACCATCCACCCCGCCGGTATCCATGATGTTTCCGGAAAACTCAGCGATGCGAACGGTTCCACGCCCCAACAGATTCGCAATTCCGTCAATGATATAGGTATCCACCGCTCGTGAAACCTGAGCCAAAACCCATTTGGTTCCGCCGACCAGCACGGTGTCGTAAATATGGTCGAAGAACAGCTTTTCCATCAAACACCAATGGATGAACCGTATGAAGGGCAAGCGCCGGATACGCTCAGCGAGTTCGAGACCATTGCGATAGATCAGCCAGGCAAGTCCCATTCCGGCCAACCACGCGAAACCGACAATACCGATCAACGCAGCGTGTGGATCTTTGGCTTTGTCATGCGATAGCCCCAAGAGTTCTTCCTGAGCGCTGCCGGGTACTTCGCCATCGACTGAAACCACCAGCGGTGCCGGTGTTGCATGGACCGCTGCCTCACCCAGTTGCGGGCGGAACATCATGTAGCTCGAAAGAAATGTTCCAGCGGCAAGTACAATCAGCGGTGCCCACATTAGCGGCGACTCGTGGGCATGGTGATACACTTCTTCATCACGCGGTTTGCCCATGAACGTCATCCACCAACACCGCATCATGTAAAACGGAGTGACATAGGCGATGATGATGGGCAACCAGAACATCCACTTGGGGATTTTGTGTTGTTTTGCAGCGATGCCAGCCAATACGGGATCGTCGTGATGACCGCCTGATGCGCCGTGGGCTGCGGCTTCGTCGTGCCCCCCACCGGATGCCAGGATGACCTTACCTGAGCGCAGCACATTGTCGTCATTGGCTGGTGCAGCCGAGTGGAGGGCTTCTGCGCCATGTCCGTCGTCTTTCTCGTGACCGCCAAAGCGATCTTCCCAGTTATAGGTACGTTCATAGGCGACGGCGAGCACTTCGTCTTTGCTGAAATATCCGCCCAAGCCAATGTGCGCACCGGGAATACCGACGCCTGCGATTGCCAACACACCGATAAAGAACGTCCAGCATGTCACGGGCATCCTCTTGCGAAGTCCGCCCATCCTGCGCATGTCTTGAACGTGGTGGCAGCCTTCGATGACCTGACCGCTACCAAGGAACATCATCGCCTTGAAGAATGCGTGCGTGATCAGGTGGAACAACGCTGCGGGCCAAGCGCCGACGCCCATGCCGAAGATCATGTATCCGAGCTGCGAGAGCGTTGAATAGGCCAGTACCTTCTTGATGTCGATCTGCACGATTGCAATCAATGCGGTGATCGTCAATGTGATGCAACCGATGACCGCAATGAAAAACTGCGCATCGGGCGTGAGCAACCGGAACACACGCGCGACCAGATACACGCCAGCCGCAACCATCGTTGCCGCGTGAATTAATGCGCTAACCGGCGTAGGACCGGCCATCGCGTCGGGCAGCCAGACGTGCAGCGGAAACTGGGCACTCTTGCCCATCGCACCGCAGAACAAGCCGATGCCCATCAACGTTGCAAGCCCCATGCCGGAAATGTGCCAGCCGAGAATATCGATATCGGCTGCGAAGATTCCGGATTGTGTCGCGTATTGCTGCCTAAAGTTCGTAGCGGCTTGGTCGAGGTCGAATGTCTGTAGAAAAACAAACACGAGCATCAACCCGAGTAGAAAACCAAAGTCGCCCACGCGGTTGGTGATGAAGGCCTTCATTGCGGCGTTGGAGGCGAACTTCTTATCAAAGTAGAAACCGATCAGCAGGTAGCTGCACAACCCGACCAGTTCCCAGAAGATAAACAAAAAGAAGATGCTGCTCGAAATGAGCAAGCCGAGCATCGAGAATTCAAAAAGCGACAGGTAGCAGAAGAAGCGGTGGAATTTGCATTGGCCGTCAACTTCGTCGGAATGACCGGCCATGTAGCCGATGCTGAATACGAAAATGCACGTCGAAACCAGCGTGACCATGAAGTACATCATTACGGTCAAGCCGTCGAGTTTGACCTTGAATTGGATCGGCATCTCGTTGCCGAAAAGGTTGAGCACCACCCAGTCGTAACCGGTGGTGGCCATCAGCGCCGCTTTGTCCGTCGCAGATAGCCAACCCGCCAGCACATAGGTCGCGCAGCCAAGGCTTATAAAAACGCCAAACACCGCCACCCAACCGGACAACGGCTTGCCAATGCGATGGCCAAAGAATGCCAACACCGCAAACATTGCGAGCGGTGCGACGACTCCGACACAAAGTAATGTTTCGTAAGTACCCATGAATTCCAAAGTCAATCGGCGTTAGGCCGAGTCTATCCGGCCTCAAAGACTATCCGGCTAATGTATCACCGTGATCGACATCAACGGTGTTGAGATTCTTGTAGAAGTTCATGCAAATCGCGACGGCCAGCGCTGCTTCTGCCGCGGCGAGAACAATGACGAATAAACTGGTGATCTGACCGTCGATATTGCTCATCCCGTTGTAACGATTGAACGCGACGAGATTGATGTTGGCACCGTTCAGCACCATTTCGACACCGATCAAGATACCGATCGCGTTGCGTTTCGTGATCATCACAAAGATGCCCATCACGAAGAGCAGCGTCGCAACCACCAGATAATGTGTCAGGCCAATTTCAAACATGAAACACTCAAATAGAACCAAACGTTTAACTTATTCTTGTCGAGCCATGTATGCCGCACCGATCATCACTACAAGCAGCAGCACACTCATCGCCTCAAACGGTACGAGATAATTCGTCAGCAGACCCACACCGAACTGCGTCATCGACGAACCGACCACGACGGCATCGGTCTCCAATGGCCACTCTGCGTTGACCACGACAAACAGCAGCAGGCATGCGAACAACGCACAAACGACGCCGGCTGCGATGAGTTCATTTCGTTTGACGTCGAACTTCGCCCATGGAGACTTGCTCGTGAGCATGACTCCAAAGATCAATAGGATCAATGTTCCGCCGGCATAGACGATCAACTGAATGACGCCAATGAAGTTCGCCAGCAATAGGAAGTACATCAATGCTACGGAGGCGAGTGTCCCGAACAGATAGACGGCCATCCGCACAATGTTTTTCGACAGGCAGATGGCCAAACCGCTTCCCAATACGACGGCAGCACAGACGTAGAACATCAGCGCTTCGAGCAATCCACCATCGGCAGACCTTTGGATGCCCTGCTCCGAAAGCGTTAGATCGGTGTCAACAGCAAATGCCGGCGCGATCGCAACGAGCATCACGACGATGATCGGGGCAGCCAGCGTTAGAAGTTTCATAAGTCGAAGCGTCATATTTGCTTTCAACGACGTTTACAAATGCATTTACGAACCGGGCAACTGCTTAACCGCCAGGTATCCCACCATTCGGCGGCCATTGCGATATCCAAACGCCGCGACGGAAAGGAACCCAAACGTCACAGCGGCCATCATCAGTCCCAGAACCCAACGGATCACTGTGGAGACCATCGTGCCATCGAGCAGCACCATCCAAACCGCATGCCCTACCAACGCGATGCACGCGATCGGGAACATCACCTGCACGCAGGAATAAAGCACCTGATCGATGCGGATTCGCGGAAGCGTCCAGCGAATCCACAGTTGTATATAAATGAAAATGAAACACTTGAAGATAAACCAGAACGGGCTGCTGAATAGAATACCGTTGAGGAGAACGTTGAATAATGAATTTTCTTCAAACGCCCATGTGGCTGGCAGCGGTGTGTGCCACGCGCCCAGGAAAAGCGTCACAGCCAACCCACTCACCACGAACATCGCCGCATATTCCGCGAAGAAAAACAGCGACCAACGGAACCCGGAGTACTCCGTATGAAAACCGGCAACCAATTCGCTTTCCGATTCCGGAAGGTCGAATGGTGCCCGCTTACAGTTGGCCAGTGATGCAATGTAGTAAGTGATAAATGCGATGAACGTAAATGGATTATGGAATGCGTTCCAGGTGAACCATCCGCCCGACTGCATGTCGCCAATCTGAACCATGTTCAACGTGCCAGCCGTCATGATCGGAACGAGCAGAACCGTGGTCATGGGGATTTCATATGACACCATCTGGCACGCTTCACGCATCGCCCCATACACGCTCCACTTGTTGTTACTCGCCCAGCCGGCCATGATCACGCCAACCACTTCAACGCCGACCATCGCGACGATGAAAATCAACGCTACATCAACGTTGCGGAAGACCCAATATGATCCGAGTGGAAAGCATAAGAACGCAAGAAGCGATGGAACAAATGCAAGATAAGGTGCGATCCTGAACAACATTCCGTCGGCTTGGGCGGGGACGAGGTCTTCTTTGGCGACGAGCTTGACACCATCGGCAAATGACTGGGCCCAACCATGCCAACCACCAACTCGCATCGGCCCCATGCGCGATTGAATTCGACCCGCAACCTTTCGCTCCCACCAGATGGCGTAAACGGGAATCAGATTGAACAGTTGGAAGATCGCCGCCAACCCGACAAGGTCGCGGAAAAGTTCCATTTGCAGGGGCCAAAGCAGGTATTTGAGGATGCCACCGGCGAAAACCGACTTTGATTCGAGGTATGCGCCAATCTCAGCAACCGTCAGCGATTGCCCCCAGATGCTGTTGGCTGAGCCGTTCAGATCGCTGACTGCGATCGTTTCAACCCACCCGAATAACTCCCAATGGGCCCAGACCGCCAGTGTGGAAAACACGATCGCCGCAATCAGGATGGGGCCGGGGAATCGGCTGACGATGGGGGTTGCCACCTTGTACACAAATCGGGCGAGCGCGACGATACCGCGCGCCGGTCCGCGATGTTCTATCGGTGGACTTTGTTTCCAAGGGACGGAAAACTGCGTCACGTTGACGCTCCCATTACTGATCGGTTGCAACCTACCCACACAAGAGGGGCGGATTGTACCGATTCGAATTCAACACGCAAAAATAACAATCAGCAATTCAGATCTGACAAGATCGATCGCGCACCCAATGTGCTTAACAAAATGCGCCTAACGATCGACTTCACCCATCACAACGTCCATGCTACCGATGATCGCTGGAATGTCCGCCAATAGACAATTCTTTCCAGCGTATTCGAGAACACAGAGGTTGCAAAAGCTCGGCCCCCTGGCTTTGACCCTGGCCGGGATCGCCGAACCATCACCTTTAACATAGAAACCGAGTTGACCACGCGGGTTCTCAATCTCCATGTAAACTTCATCATCGGGCAACTTCACAGTTTTGCACTTCTTATTGCAAATGCCCTCCTTTTCGTCCGCATCCGGCAAATCGCGCAGGCACTGACGAATGATTTTCACCGACTCGATCATTTCTTTGACGCGAACGTAGTATCGACTCCAGCAATCGCCGACAACGACACCACGGGGGATTTCAGCTGTTCCACCGGGAAGACCGACGGGCACGTCAAAATCAAACCGATCGTAAATTTCGTAGGGTTTCGCTTTGCGCAAGTCGAACTTGACGCCGCTGCCTCGAAGCACCGGTCCGGTCAAGCCATATCGAATCGCATCCTCGGCAGATATCACGCCGACGTTTCCGGTTCGCTTTACGAAAATATGGTTGTAGCTCAGCAGGTTGTTGTAGTCGTCAATCTTCGGTTCGAAATAATCGAGAAACTCGCTGCAAACATCGACAAAGTTGTCTGGCAAATCGTCGGTTACTCCGCCGATGGTGATATAGCTATACGTCAATCTGGCACCGCACGCCGACTCAAACAAATCGAGCAACATCTCGCGCTCGCGAAAGCAATACAAGAATGGCGTGAACGCACCCATGTCCAATCCATAGGTGCCGACGGCCACCAGGTGCGAAGCGATTCGGTTCAACTCTGCAAACATCACCCGGATGTACTTGGCACGTTCGGGTACTTCCAAACCGGTGAGTTTTTCAATCGCAAGGGCGAACGCCTGATTGTTATTCATCCCCGCGAGATAGTCCATCCGGTCGGTATAGGGAACGTACTGATACGGCGCGACGTTCTCCCCGATCTTCTCGGCACAGCGATGCAGGTAGCCGATGTGCGGAACAGATTGGAGTACCATCTCGCCGTCGGTACGCAGCACAACCCGCAACACGCCATGCGTCGAGGGATGCTGTGGCCCCATGTTGACGAGCATTTCTTCCGTGCGGACGTCCGCTTGTCTAGGTGCTGATGCATCTGCCGGATTAATTGGTGCGATTGTGTCGGCCATTCTTTTATAGCTGCCTATGGACGCTAGTAACTAATGTCGCGGGCTTTTCAGTTCGTGTTCCGTGGTTCCCGGGATTCCTTGGTATTCGAGCGGGTGGGCGTAGTCTTTGCGAAGCGGATGGCCAACCCAATCGTCGGGGCAAAGGATTCGTTCGAGATTCGGATGGCCCGGGAAATCAATCCCCATCAAATCAAACGCCTCACGTTCATGCCAGTCAGCCGCCGCCCACAACTTCGCAACCGATTGGATCTGCGGATTGTTGCGGTCGGTCAATACCCGCACCGCCAACTCCCGCTCAATCGACATATCGTTGGTGGCAGAAACCGCAGACAATGCGGCGATGTCATACACACAGCCAAGTTTGTCGTCAGCGAGCAAGTCGATCGCCGTGATGCAGCGCAGCAGATCAAAACCCATGCGCTTATCGTCGCGAAGAAACGTAGCCACCTCGCCCCACTTGTCGCCATTGACGACGACAAAAGGCCGGCAGCTATCGACGGCGGTCTCTTCGATCGCGTCACCGAACTGACTTTTGAGAACTTGGCAGATTTCTTCAAATGACATTAAGTGTCACTCTTTTTTGCAAAACCAAATACTAAACGTTAGCCAATTGCTGCTGGTTGCTCTGGGCCACGCGGTCGATGGCCCGGGACTCGTGGCGAATTTTATCCTGCAATCGCATGAGGCCTTCTAGCAGCGCCTCGGGCCTGGGCGGGCAACCGGGAATATAGATGTCTACCGGAACCACCAAATCGACGCCTTTGACCACATGGTAACCGTGCTTGAAATACGGTCCGCCACCAATCGTACATGCCCCCATCGCCATCACATATTTCGGATCAGGCATCTGGTTGTAAAGTCGCTTGAGGCGACTGGCCATCTTGTAGGTGACGGTGCCCGCGACGATCATTAGATCGCTTTGACGCGGGGTCGCGCGAAACGCCCCGGCACCGAATCGGTCAATATCGAATCGGGATGCGCCGACGGCCATCATTTCAATGGCGCAGCACGCCAGCCCGAACGTCATTGGCCAAACACTGCTGGCACGCGCCCAATTCAGCGCCCAGTCGAGCGACGTCATCATCAGGCCTTCTTCAAATCGGTTTTCGATCCAACTCATGAGAGCGACTCCGATACAGCAGCCGGTGCAGTCTTCCACTCCGGTTCCTTCTGACCTTCATCCGAACGGACCCAGTCGAGATACCCAAATCGCCATTCGTAGAGGAACCCAACTAAAATCGGCACGAGGAAAAACAGCATGCCGAACAACGCGAGCGATCCGTTTCCGGCATCTCTGAACTGACGGAACACCACTGCCCACGGCCAAAGCATGGCGATTTCAACGTCGAATACAATGAAGAACAACGCGACGATATAGAAACGAAGGTCGAACTGCACCCAGCTTTCACCGATCGCAGGTTCACCGCATTCGTAAGTGGAGGCCTTTTCGGGGTGTGGCAACTTCGGACGGATTAAGCTGCCCGCAAACAGCGCCGCGACAATGAAGACAATGCCCGTCACCGTAAAGAGCATGATGCCGAAGACAAGTTCGACATTGGTATCGCCAGGATCAATCGTTGTGTTTGCGGCCGCACTCGCAGCGATGGAGTTTATTGTCTGAATCAGGGGGCTAATGCACATTAGGAATCAGAGCCCTCCTCATTTGCGTCAGCCTTGGGCGGTTCTTCCTTCTTGGGTGCGTCGGACTTTGCCGGTGGCTTTGCTTTGGGTGGAGGCTTCTGCTCGGTTAGCGCTTCGACCATGACCTGATGACGCCCGCCGGCTTTGTCGACCCATTCCTGCTTGCGGTCCTGAGCCCATGCGGGAAGCTTGTCTTTCTGCATCCACAAGGGACGCGGGGTCTGCAAGCCCTCCTTCGCCAGATCGGTAAACTCAACAACCATCGACTTGCGATCGTATCCCGACATGTCATGGACATTGCCCATGTGAATGCAGTCCGTCGGACATGGCGGGACGCACAATGCACAGAACATGCATTTGGAATAATCGATGGCGTAGCGGGTCATCGCCCCACCTTTAGCCACCCCGGTCTCCTTGTCGATCTTGCGCGGGCCGGTTTTTTCGATATAGATGCAGTCCACCGGACAGGCCTTTGCACACATGTCGCAGGCGATGCACTTTTCGATTTCAAACCAGTGAAAACCGCGGTACCGCTGCTGAAGTGCTGGTGCTACGTCGGGGTATTGCAACGTGATCGTCTTGGCGAAGCAGTAGCGGATGGTGATCCGCATACCGATCAATATGGTCCGCAGCGATGAATAGATGTTATGAAAATAGTCGCGCATGGCTCCCGTTTCGCCTTTCGGTGATGCCTGGTTGCCTAACCATTTGCAATCAATACGGCTCTGGCGTCACCGTGGGCTGGGATTCTAGGCATCCCGCGAATAAGTCGCAACCGTTTATCCTCAGAAACACTCGGCATTTACGAACATTTTTGTCCAACGCAAACCGATTGAAATCTGCGCCTGTGAAATACTGAGCAAATGATTCTTGCGTTAATCGACGCGTTCAATAGCAATCGCACTGGCCTCTCCACCGCCAATGCACAGTGCCGCAATTCCAATACGCTTCTTAGACACCGCCAAGGCCTGAGCCAACGTGATCGTGATCCGCGCACCTGTCGCACCCAGTGGATGCCCCAGTGCCACTGCCCCGCCAAACACGTTTACTTTGGCATGATCGAGTTCCAAATCTCGGATCGCCGCCATCGCGACGACCGAAAATGCTTCGTTGATCTCGAACAAATCGACGTCGGCTAGTTTGAGGTTCAATCGATCGGAAAGCTTGCGGATCGCGTGAATGGGCGCGATCGTGAATTGGGTCGGTTCCATCGCAACGTTGGCGTGCCCGAGGATGCGGGCCTGCGGTTTGATCCCCAGGGCTTTGAGGCGATCCTCACCGACCACCACGCAGGCAGCCGCCCCATCGTTGATGCTCGACGCGTTGCCCGCAGTGACCGTTCCATCTTTGCCAAATGCAGGACGCAGCGCCGCGATCTTTGCTTCAACGAACTTCTCGGGGTTCTCGTCCTTATCGACGATCGTGCTGCCTTTGCGACTTTTGACTTCGACGGCTTCGATCAGTGCGGCACTGATGCCTTCATCGCGAGCTTTGATGGCGCGCTTGAAACTTTCGATGGCAAATGCATCCTGCTCGTCGCGCGAGAACTTGTAATCGGCAGCGGTCTTGTCACCACAGTTGCCCATGTGGACGTCATTGTAAACGTCCCACAAACCATCGTGCACCATCGAGTCGATGACCTGCCCGTGTCCCATGCGATAACCCGAGCGCGCCTGGGGCAGCAGATACGGAGCACCCGACATGCTCTCAACGCCCCCAGCCATAGCCAGTCCCATGTCATCGCATTGAATCGCCTGGGCTGCATGGATGATCGCCCGCATCGACGAACCGCAGACTTTGTTGACCGTCGTGCAACCGACTTCGTTACCGATGCCAGCCCCGAGGCTGCATTGTCTTGCAATGTTTTGACCGAGTCCCGCGCCGATGACGTTGCCCATAAACACTTCGTCAACGTCGGTCGGCTTGACGCCAGCACGTTTCAGAGTTCCCTTGATCGCGGTCGCCCCCAGTTCGGCAGCAGGTACCGTCGATAGGGTTCCTTGAAACGCGCCGAACGGGGTTCTGCATCCGCCTGCGATGTAAACGTTTTTGAGCATCGAGATGGCTCCTGAAGATTAAAGGTTGTTGCTGGAATCTTACAGGAGCAGGCCGGAATCATCCAACCCGCTGCGCCGCGGGTGATGCGGTGCGCGATCAGTCGGGAATTTTGCGGCCATGCGGGTCCTCACCGAGGTCGCCCATTTCTTCTTTGAGCTGCTGGCTGAGATCGTCGCTGATGTAGTGTTCGACGCGTTCTGCCGGTTCGTGAAGGTGGTCGAGGGGCAGATCGAAGTGGGTGGCTAGGTACCCTTCCCACAGGCGATGGTCGCGCACGAGTTTGGTTGCGGCGTCTTTGCCTGCGGTGCTTAGTCGAATTCGATTGTCGCCGGCGTTTTCGATTGCACGCCGGCGCTGCAACGAACCGAAGGCGACCCGGGCCAACGTTCCCCTTCCGACCGCTTTCATCAAATCATCTTTGAGAAAAGCTTCATCCGGGCGACGCTCACCCCATCGATACAAAATACCCAGCATGTCTTCGCGGACAATTTGAAGAGCCAGCTTTACGCGGTGGTACCATCGCCCAACCAATCCGTAACGCGGTGCAAAGAGCAGAGTCAAAAAGAAAATCACGCCCGTCATCACTGCGATCATCGCAGCCGTTTCAATTGAGACCGAAGGATCGAGTCCAATCCAAACCGGACCACGAAACGCAACAACATGACCCAGCACCGCCGAGATCGCGGCGATTACGACCGCGAGAATCAGTGTCATGCCCAGTCGGTCTGAAAGCAAACGCGCCGTCGCGGGTGGAACGATGAGCATGGCAATGACCAAAATAGAACCCACCGCTTCAAAGCTGGCCACCGTGGTCACCGCAACCACAATCATCAAAAGATAGTGCATCAAGTTCGCGTTGATCCCCAGCGTGGTTGCAAGCTGCGGATCGAATGAGCAGATTTTCAGTTCCTTAAAAAACAGACACACGAACGCGATATTAAGCAAGAGCGCCAACCCAATGTTGATCACCGCCGGTGGAATGCCACCTTCTGGCGCATCGAGCGGTATCAGCGATAGGTTTCCGTAAAGGACGCACCCCGGATCAAGATCAACGTGATCCGCCGCCTGCACAATCAGCACCAATCCCAACGCGAACAAGATGCTGAACACAACACCCATCGCCGCGCCGCTTTCCACCTTGCCATAGCGCGTGATAACTTGCGTTCCAACTGCGGTGAATACGCCAACAATCACAGCCCCCAAAAACATCGGCAAGACGCCGCGACTGTGCGTGACGAGAAATGCGATTGCCAATCCCGGTAGAACCGCATGCGAAATGGCGTCACCCATCAGGCTCATTTTTCGCAAGACCAGAAACGTTCCGGGCAGGGCGCAGGCCATCGCCGCACCGGCACCTGCCGCGATAATCCAGCCGTCAATGAGCCAAGACCAATCCATCATGGTTTTGCCCCCGCAACTACCGCCACATCATCATCATGCGGCGACGGTGGAATATCCTGGCCCGCTTCCAGCGCCAGTTCCAATTCGTTGATGAGTTCTTCAGACAAGACGTGTTCAATTTCGTCGGCATCACGATCCACATGTGATGGAGCAATGTCCGCGTGTTCGATTAGGTACGTTTCCCAAAGGCGGTGGTTTCGCAAGACGCGCTGCGCATGGGTCCGGCCGAGCTTGGTCAATTCAAGTTCCGACCAACTCTTCTTCGTGATCAGCCCAGATCCGGTCGCGCGCTTGGCCAACCGTCGAAGATCGCTCATCACCCAACTTCGCATCGTCAACAATTCATTGGAAGCAACTTCGGTAGGCCCGCCCTTGCGCTCTTCGATTTCGGCCATCGCGCGAAGCAGGTGTTGTAGAGCGATGCGGCGGCGCAGTCGGTAATGACGCACCGCGCCGGCGAGGATGCCGCGACGAAATGCGAATACCATGCTGAACAAGAACAACGCGCCTGCCGTCAAAACGATAATGGCTCCCGTCGGCATTTTTGGAAGCAGCGCGCTGAACGACGCACCCAGCCAACCACTGACCGCGCCGATGCTTCCGGCGAATATCGTCATTACCTTCAAATCGTCGGTCCAGAATCGAGCGGCGGCGGCTGGAATAATGAGCAGCGCAACAATCAGGATCAACCCCACCGCCTGCAGCCCAATGACGGTCGTCAGAACGACGAAACCCATCATCAGAAGATCGATCGACAGAACGCTTCGCCCCATCGATGCCGCGAAATCCTGATCGAAGCAGACAATGCGGAACTCTTTGAACATCAGAATCGTTCCAACAACCACGACAATCGCGGCGATTCCGATCAGGAGCGCATCGCCCCGCACCATCGAAGCTGCTTTTCCGTAAATGAATTGATTCAAACCTGCAGCGTTTCCGTCGGACGTGGACTGAACGATACTCATCAGTGCCATTCCAGCGCCGAAGAATACGCTCAAAACAATTCCAATTGCCGCATCCTCACGAATACGCGAAGACTGGCGGATGGCCAGAACGGCAAGTACACCCAGAACTCCTGTCACGGTTGCGCCCAGCAGAAGATAGGTCAGGTTCTTTTGCCCGGTGATCAAGAACGCGATCGCCACTCCGGGGAGCGTCGCATGACTCAGCGCGTCACCCATCAGCGCGCGTCGCCGCAAGTAAGCAAACGTTCCAACGAGACCGGCAGCAAGACCAAGCAGTGACGTACCCAGCACGACGACTCGCGTGTTGTGATCGCGCAACATCGCCACACGCACGATGTTGTCCCAACTCGGCCAATCGAATCGGGTGTCGGTGATGGAGCGATGTGGAGTCGTTGAATCCAGCGCAAGTGCGATGGATGGCGTAGCGACCAGCACGCCGAGTAACCACGTGCCGATGAGAATCATTAAGATGGATCGGGTTGGTGATCGCATTGATTGATCGACTTACCCGTTGCGGGCGATGGCTTCAGCCGCTTCTGAAAGCAAGGTCAACCGACCGCCATAGGTCTTTTGCAGGTTTTCCTCAGTGAATACCGACGCCGTCGGTCCGGAAGCGACGATTCGCATATTCAGGAGTAGAACCTCGTCGAAATACTCCGGGACAGATTGCAAATCGTGATGCACCACCATTACCGTGCGACCGCGTTCTCTTAGTTGGCGAAGCAGCGTAACGATGGCCGATTCCGTTGCGGCATCAACGCCGGCAAATGGCTCGTCCATAAAATAAACCCGCGCATCCTGCACCAATGCCCGAGCAAGAAACACACGCTGTTGTTGGCCGCCCGAAAGCTTGCTGATCTGCCGGTTCGCGTAGTCGCCCATACCGACTTGATGCAGAGCATGTTGCGCTGCGTCTTTGTCTTTCTTACCGGGAGGGAAGCACCAGGGAATTTGGCCATACCGCCCCATCACGACCACATCGAGTGCGCTGGCTGGAAAGTCCCAGTCAACGCTTTCGCGCTGCGGGACATATCCAACCATGTGTCGCTGCTCTTTGTAGCTTTTTCCATAAATACGCACGCTGCCCGATGCACATGGCACCAGGTCCAGGCATGCCTTAATCAGCGTACTTTTTCCTGCTCCGTTGGGCCCGACGATGCCAACGAGTTTTCCCTGAGGAGCTGCATAGTCGATGTCCCACAGCACCGGTTTTCGGTGATACGCCACGGTCATATCATGAATTGACAGTGGCGAGTCGTCGTCGTGGTGAACGGCGTCCTGAGGAACCTTGTCATGGGGCAATGTTTGGGATGGTGTCAAAGGAATGACCCCCGTGGTTGAACGCTAATTTGAACCGGTCAGATTGCCTTGCATCCCTTTGGCGTCGGCATTTCCGCCGAGGGCACGGGTAATCGTGGTGACATTGTGATCGATCATACCGATGTAGGTTCCTTCATAGGTACGCGTTTTGCCCATCGCGTCGGAGAACAGCGTTCCGCCGATCGAGACTTGATGATCGCGGGCCTTTGCCCCTTCGAGCAGCGCTTTGATGTTCTTGTCAGATACCGAGGTTTCGACGAACACAGCTTTGATTTCCCGCATGCAAATCATTTCCACGAGTCGATTGATGTCGGCGATACCCGCCTCCGATTCGGTGCTGATGCCTTGAATGCCACGGACTTCAAGATCGTAGGCACGCGCAAAATAGTTAAACGCGTCGTGAGCAGTTACCAGAATGCGCTGTTCGCGCGGTATCGTTGCGATGCTGGCTTTGGCGTAAGCGTCCAACCGATCCAACTCTGTCGAATATTGTTCATAGTTCTTTAGATAATACGAAGCATTTGGCGGATCGAACTCGCTCAACGTTTTCATCACCATCTCGGTGCATTTCTTCCAAAGGTTGACATCCATCCAGACATGCGGGTCCGGATGGCCGGCAAACTCTGGCGGCTCGAGCAGCAGTTGCGAATCGATCAACTCGGTGACGGCGAACACCGGCCGCGTCCTTCCGACACGAATGAACGCATCACTCATTTTTCCTTCGAGCATGAGCCCGCTGTAGAAAATGATGTCACTTTTGAGCAATCGGGCTATGTCATTGCGCGTCGCGCTGTAAAGATGGGGATCGATGCCCGCACCGATGATGTTAATGACCTTGCCCTTGTCGCCAGCAATCTGCCCGACGATGTCCGCGACCATTCCGGTCGTGCAGGTGACGGAGTACGGATATTGTGTGGGTGAGGATGCAGCACCGGCAAAGGCCTTGGACGAAACCCCCGCCATCGCGATCAAGACACCAAATAGCTTCAAATGATTATTGCGAGTCATCCGTTGCACCCCTCAAATGGTTCCTGGCTGAAAGTTTCTAGACTTTCCTGTCGATATATTGACAGCGTTACAGAATATGGCCTATGCTATATTGATAACCATCGACCGTCAAGTGTGACGCCATTAAAACAATGCGTTATTCTGTTCCCCTGTCTTATTCCGTTACCCCGCCTTGAAGAATGCGGGCCGGAGCAGCGGCAGGTCGTGCTTCAACCTGGTGGGCAGGATTCACAGACCTTTAGGAATCAAACCGATGAGCAAGTCAGAATCAAAACCAAGCACATCATCGGCTGGCGCTGTCGTCGCCAAAGCCCGCTTCGAGCGGATTCGCAAGGATCATGCACAGGAGTTGGCTGAGGATTATCTGGAGATGATTGACGACCTTACTTCCGCCAGCGGTGAGGCCCGCGCGGTTGATATCGCCGCCCAACTTGGCGTCAGCCATGTGACGGTGACCAAGACCGTTGCCCGTTTGAAGCGCGACGGACTGGTGACCTCACAACCGTATCGATCGATTTTCTTGACACCAAAAGGCAAACGTATTGCAGACAACGCACGCCGCCGCCATCAAACGGTATTGCAGTTCCTCCTGGCGTTGGGTGTGCCAGCCGACTCTGCAGAGATCGACGCCGAAGGAATCGAACATCACATCAGCCCGGCGACCTTGCGGGCAATGCGCAAATACACCGATGAGAACAGCTAGTCGCAAAACGGTGCATTCTCTTTCATCACATCGCCGCACCACTGAAACGAATCGATCTTTTGGACGAACGAGTCGCCTACTGATAATCGATCACGAAGTTCGCGAATGGTTTCGCCGATCACTGGATGGCGTAATTCAGGCGCCACCTCGGCCAGTGGTTCCAACACGAAACCTCGAGCGTGCAACCGTGGATGCGGTATGGTCAGATTCGCAGTGTCGCGGACAATCCCGCCGCATAAGAGCAGGTCGATGTCGATGATCCGCGGGCCATTGGTTTCTGCGCGGACGCGTCCCATTCGTCGCTCGACGTTTAGCAGATGTTCCAACAACGCTGGTGCATCCAATTCGGTAGCCACTCCGACAACCGTGTTGTAGTAATTGGATTGACCCGGCGGCCCACCTACCGGTGAGGTTTCATACAAGTTGGCGGCTGAGCAAACCCTGATCACGCGGTCCTCAGAAAGTAACCGCACCGCAAGTCTGAGATTCTCTATTCGATCGCCCAGATTCGTGCCCAATCCGAGGTAGGCGCTTGGCAAGCGGCCCCCGGTTGATCGTCGCGTTTGATTATCGCGATTCATTGCGATCAGCTTCCTGAGCCTTGGATCGCAATCCCTCGCGATCTAATTCAATGGCGAGACGCGTCACCGCGATTCCTTTGGCAGGTCGATCCTTAATGTATAGGGCGATCGTCGAATTGAGAAACATGGACTGAAACGGTTCGGCGCCGGTCAGCAACGTGTTGATCCGCGATGTTGCAGGTGATGTATCATTCGGCGGCTGCGGAATCAGAATGTCAAGCACACTATCACTTCGGAGCACGCGTAAGGTCATCGGAGCTTCAACTGGAGCCATCAGGTTCTTCAAGTGTTGATTCGGGTTTTCAAAGTCCAGAAGAATCGCGTTACAGGCAAGAATCCTGTCGCCCGAAAGCAATCGGTTGGCGGCGACGCCATTTGAATCGACATTGACGACGACCACTTGCCCGGGAAGCAATTCAGTTTGAAACTCGATTCCCCATCGTGAACCGTAAGGCTTTGGAGTGGTTCGCGTTTGAAGCTGACTCTCCCAAAACTGCAATATGCCGTGAAGAAATGACGGCTGAACAATGACCAGATCGGTTGCCCTTCCGACGCGCTGCGTGTGTGCATGAATAGGCAGTACATCTTCTAGCCGTGGCGACTTGCCGAGACTTGCCTCGATGATTTCCTGGGCATGATCCGGCGACGTCGAAACCACAAACCAACCATCAATCGCCGCATACGAAGGTGCCAACTCTTCCGCGATGAGCGCGCCGATAGTGTCTCCCTTGGGTGCGGGTGGTCTTGCGGGCAGCGCAATCGTATGAACCTTTGGTGGATCAGGTTCGGCAGAATCACCGTTGGTCGTTTCGGTCGGCTGCTTGGATTCATTTGAGTTGCCGACGTACTTGTTAATCGCGGCGACGATCGCCTGACTGTCAACGGATTCCACCATGATCGCAGCACGAGGGCGAAGGTACTTGTCAGCGAAGTCTGCACCAATGATCACCGTGCAACGCGGACCCAGATTGGCAACAATGTCCTCATGGATGTCAGACTGGCCGCCCTCACCAAACACGCCGATCATCTTGAGCACATCAACAATCTTGGGGTCCATCTTGGGATCACTAAGAAAATCCCTCCACTTGATAGACGTAGACCAACTGGCCAGCGTTGTTTGCGGCAATTGACGAACCTGTTGGAATTTTACGCGGGGCCGATAGTCTGTCGCGCCGTTTGAATTGAGCGGACCGACATGCGTCACTTCGAGGACGTTCTGCTGCCCCTGTAGCCCGACGGCATTGCTGGATGATGATGCCCACAGTGGCGAAACGACAGTTCCGGCTGACTTTGCGGCAGTTGCTTCCAAGGCTTGATCATGCCAGTACAGGCACGCCTTGCAACCCGGAGGCAACCCGGAAACGCACGTTCGGAATTGCGCATTAGATGCCAGCGGGGCATCGTTGCCACCGGCGAGCAGTTTGGCACTGCGGCGGAAAACTGATTTGTCATCCGACCGCTGCGAAAGAATCAGAATCCTGCGCGTTGCAGCCACCCACAAACCGCTGGGTGTTTGAAAGATATTGACGTCGTTGTCCTTTTCTTGCTTCTTGACGCGGCCCTTACCGGTCACCAAAGGCAACAGACGCTTGTTGTATTCGTCGATGATGATCACACCGTCTTCGAGGTGATTCCAATCGGGCGCAGCGATCGCCAGTCTTTCTTTGAGCAACTCGCGAAGCGCCGCGTTGGAATCGAGTCCGAGCGCTTCGGTCAGCATTGCCTTCCAACCAACCGGGTTTCCCCCGCTGAGTTTCAGCATCAACTGGAGAATGCCGTCATCGTCGGTGTCGAGTTCGGTGGCAAGTATGCGGTCGGAGAATACGAATAGTCCCGCATCGGCTGGAACGTATTGTGCGATCCTGGGGATTCGGAAACGCGGAGGATCGCTGGCAAATACAGACGGCGCGACCCACAAAAAAGCAGCGGCGATCACCAGGATAACTGCGTGAACGCGCCGCTGCTTGGTTTCTAATTGAATGCTTTGGGACCCGTTGAACTTACAACTCTTCCGCAGGCCGCTCGTCCGTTCCGGAATCGCCGGAACCATTGTCTTGACGTTGCATTGCTTCATTCTGCGACCCGGAATGACTTTCAGAAACAGCACCACCATCGGTATCAGTCGCGTTCGAATTCGCACCGGTTGGTACAGAACCTATCAGTTCTTTTATCGCATCCTCGCTGTAGTCTTGCAATAGTGAAGCACCGTCGCGCGTGTCGTTGATGATTTTATTGCTCCTTGAACGCAGCAAATCGGCTTTCCTTTTCAGGTCAGCGTTATTGGGATCGAATTTCAGCGCTTCAAGCACATGCTCAAGGAGTTCTTCGCTCGATTTGACTTCATCTTGGACACCGAGAACACGGGGGCCATCGTTTGCCGGATCCGCTGGTTCGGATGTTTCGTCGCCATTGAGCCAGACGAACAAAATAAGGCACGCGGCCATCGCTGCAGGCAAGCCCACCCAAAGCGCCCGTGAAAACCTCAACGGACGACGGGCCGGTTTTTCAGTCGCACACTCGACCAATCGTTCGGTGAATTCATCACTCAGCAACGGGGTTTCGCTATCGGTCGCGATCACATGGCCAGTCACTTCCAACAGCGCCAACTCGCGTCGGCACCGACCGCACGCCAATTGATGGGCTCCGAATTCCGTCGCCAACGACCCACTCAGTGACTTATCCAAATAAGCGTCGAAAAGATTTTGTGATTGTTCGCAGTTCATCTGTTGCTTGAACTCCAGGCCCTATAAGGCCAACTTAGTATCAACGAGGCCAGAAACGACAATTCGCTTTGAAGCGTAGCCGCTTAGTCTGCCTTCTCTACCTCTTTTAACCCGCTAACTCGCCCAGGATGCGGTGCGATCCAGACATTTCTTCAAGAGCGGGAGATAACATTTCCTTTAGCTTGGCCCGTGCACGATGCAGGTGGCTCTTGACCGTTGCAACCGGCGTCTCCAGTATTGTTGCGATTTCCTGACAACCCATTTGTTGTTTGTAAAACAACAAGACGGTGGCCCGTTGTGGCGGAGTCAGTTGTTCTACCGAATCCCAGATGATCTCTTTAAGGCGATTGGCTTCTTCGGTCGCCGCCAACTCGTGTTCCGGCTCAGGTTCGGATGACGCGTAACGCGTCCAATCCATCTCACCAGAGACCGCCCGCTTCTTCCGCAAGGTGTTCAACGTTACGCGATAGGCGATCGTGAACAGCCATGTGCTGAATCGATAGTCCGGGTTGAAAGAATCAATCGCCCCGAACGCTTTCAAGAATGCATCCTGGCAGATTTCCTCGGCGTCATGGTGGTTGCGATGCATCCGCCAGACGAACGCGAAGAGTCGCTGCTTGTGGGCGTCGATCAAGGCGCGCATGGCGGCTGCATCCTGGCGCTTTGCCTTTTGCACCAGGCGCAACTCCTCCGATCGATCCAAGGGGGCCGACCCTTCCTGCGATTTTTTCACATCCATATCACCCTGCCCGCCATACCACCTTGCCCGTTTGTACCCGAAAGATTCCGATCCGTTGCGATCCGCGTCTTCCGTCCTAGAATGTTCTGCTCACTGGGACATTGTAGAACCCCATTGTGTCTTGGGCAGTTTGAAGGTCATTCTGTCATTGGGGATCACATTTTGCCCTAAGGATAGTTTCGGCAAAGACTTATGTCCAAGAACAGCAAATCAGAATCGCCCTCCATCCGCAATAAGAAAGCTTCCCATAAATTCGAAATTCTCGAAAAAATCGAATGTGGGCTGATATTGAGGGGTACGGAGGTCAAGAGTTTGCGTCAAGGAGGGGCTTCGCTGGACGAGGCTTATGCCCGAATCGACGGTCATGAAGTTTGGCTGATCGGAGCCAATATCCCACCGTACAAGCATGGCAACGTGATGAATCACGAACCCAAGCGGCCCCGCAAAGCCCTCCTGCACAAGCGCGAAATTCTCAAGCTTCTGCCCAAGGTTCAGCAAAGTGGTCAAACCTTGGTTCCACTGCGGATTTATTTCAACGATCGCGGTTTGTGCAAACTGACGCTGGCGTTGGCGCGCGGCAAGACCCATAGCGACAAACGACAGGATCTCAAGAAGAAGGACCAGATGCGCGAGATCAAGCGGGCGATGCGACGATAGCCCTGCGATTGAAGGAATTCCCGATGGGCAAAACGAAAGTTGCAACGAAGGTCAGGTGTGCGTGGGCAACCAATGAGTTGGCCGTCGAATACCACGATTGTGAATGGGGAGTGCCCGTTCATGATGACCGCTCGCTGTTCGAGTTTCTGATTCTCGAAGGTGCCCAAGCCGGGCTCAGTTGGGACACGATCCTCAAGAAGCGCCCGCACTATCGCAAAGTCTTCGACCGGTTCAACGTTAAAAAAATCGCCAAGTACGATGAAAAGAAAATCAAAGCGCTGCTTGCTGACCCGGGCATCGTACGCAACCGACTAAAGGTCAATTCAACGGTCAGCAATGCGCAGGCGTTCCTGAAGGTACAGAAAGAATTCGGAACTTTCGACGCGTACCTTTGGGATTTCGTAGGCGGCAAGCCCATTCAAAACAAGCGGCGGAGCATGAAAGACGTGCCCGCAACATCTGCGGAGTCGGATGCGATGAGTCGTGACCTCAAGCGGCGCGGATTTGGTTTTGTCGGTTCGACGATCTGTTACGCTTTGATGCAAGCCGTCGGCATGGTCAACGATCACACAACCGACTGCTTTCGATTTAAGCAACTCGGCGGCAAGCCAATCAAGCGATGAAATTCAGACCAACACCCCACCGCTGGTCACTTTCGCCCAAGCAAGCAATTCGGGTTCAATCGCAACTTGCCGCCAAAATCATCGTTCGCAAACCCAGCAAGTCTTTGCGGTATATTGCAGGAGTCGATCTTGCCTTTACTCCGGGCATGACACACTGTGTCGCAGCCGCTGTCATTTGGGATCGTCAACAGAAAAATGTCGCAGAGTCAACTTACGCCAAGCGGGCTGTCCGCTTTCCATACATCCCCGGCTTACTCTCCTTTCGCGAGGCACCGGCAGTGTTAGCCGCTTTGCGTAAACTTCGCCATCGCGTCGACGCTATCATGTGCGATGGACACGGGCTCGCCCATCCGCGGCGCTTCGGAATTGCTTGCCATGTCGGATACATTTGCAACGTCCCTGCAATCGGATGTGGCAAGAGTCGTTTGATCGGTGAGCATGAAGAACCCGCAATGCGTCGCGGTTCGTCACGCATTCTGAGAGTTGGAGATGAAAAAATTGGGATCGTGCTGCGTACGCGCGACAACGTCAAGCCGGTCTACATCAGCGTTGGTCATCTGATTGATCTGGAGTCGGCCCGACGGGTTTCACTCGATTGCGCCTGTGGTTTTCGCCTGCCCGAACCCACCCGACAGGCCGACATTCTCGTTGCAGAATTGACGCGAGCGGATGCTGACGGTACCAATTAATTGGATACTGGATTGGACGCATTTGGAGGGCTCTCCATGATTTCGGCACGCAAGAATTTCTTCGTCGGATTGGTCGCATTGGCGATTGTTGGTACTGGCTGCGCGCAGTCGAAAAAATCCGATTGGAGCGGAACTTGGAATTCCGAAGGTCGTGGGCCTGGCGGTAAACTTGAATGCGTTGTTGAGCCCGTCGATAGCGAATTATGGAAAGCAACCTTTACGGGTTACTGCAATCGCGAGTTCGCCTACAAAGTCAACATGGACGGTCGCAAGAAAAAGAAGCTGATTTTCTTTCAAGGTCAAGCCGATTTGGGGGAAGCAGACGGGGGTGTCTATACATGGACCGGGCAAATCAGCGGTGATACGTTTGTCGGGTATTACTCAGGAGCCAAGGGCAAGAAGGCCGGTAACTTCTTGATGAGCCGCAAGAATTAGTGCAGGCCCACGCGTCATCTTGTGGGTCGCGTTCCACTGTCATTCCCGCGGAAGCGGGAATCCAAGCCCCGCGCGGTACACATCGCTCGTTCTGGACTCCCGCGTGCGCGGGAGTGACAAATCCACTAAACGGGAATCATCGAACGTGCCTAGTGCGAATCAAATCGTTCGCAAACAAGACACGCATTCCCTCGATGACACATCCAATGGGAATGACTTTCCAACCGTGTGGCGATGCGTTTCAAGCGCAATATCTGGCGTGTTGTTTTGACCGCTCAGGTGCGAGAGTGCGATCCATTGATGACGCTTGGTGGCAACGCGTCGCAAGACGTCAGCCGCCTCGCAGTTCGACAGGTGTCCGCCCTTCCCGCTAATCCGCGCCTTTAGAAACGCAGGGTACTGGCCCAACTCGAGCATATCCACGTCATAATTGCTTTCGAGATACGCAGCGTCTACTGACTCCAACAGGTCGCCAAGTTTCTCAAACGCGTAACCCAGGTCAGTGAGAATGGCCAATCGCTTCCCATCGTGCTCGACGATGAACACCACGCCATCGACGGCATCGTGCGGCGTCGAAAACGTGTGGACTTTCGTCGCGCCGAACTCAAGCGTATCACCAGCGAAGTAATGACGAACGTCGTCGATTTTGCCAAGATTAGATTGCATCGCGTAGTGCGTGGGCCGGGTCACGTAGACGGGCAGGTCAAACTTACGATGAAAGACTCCGGCACATCGGATGTGGTCGCTGTGTTCATGGGAAATCAACAAGGCGTCCACATCGTGGGGAGATCGACCATGCTCGGCCATCCGCTGTTGAAGCTGCCGCCCGCTGACTCCGGCATCGAAAAGCAATCGAGCGTCGTCGGTTTCGACGTAGATGCAGTTGCCGTTTGACCCGGATTGGACGGAGAAAGTAACCATGCGATGCGATCAGCTCAAAATCATTCGGATTCAATTGCAGCGAAAACGTTTAGCAGCACGGACAATGTTCGATCTATTGACCCGATGCCGCGTGTTAGCCTAACCTCCGACCATGGACGTTGGAAGGCTAAATCCTGGGCAGGTCACCGAGAGGCTTTCGACCACGCGCATTCGCCGATCGATTGTTGTGCTTGATGAGGTCGACAGCACCAATCGACATGTTCTAGAAATGCCGGCCGGCTCGCTCGATGGTGTGGTGGTTATCGCCGAAAAGCAGACGCAGGGTCGTGGCCGTCGAGGCAATCATTGGCAATGTCCCGCAGGCGCCGGGTTGTTGTGTACGGTTGGACTGGCTGACAAGGATGGTTGTGTTGACGCTAACCTGCTTTCATTGGTCGTTCCCATCGCGCTGACCGAGGGCATTTTTGACGCGACCGGATTGCGCTGCGAGATAAAATGGCCCAACGATATCATGCATCGTGGGCTCAAGCTGGCTGGGATATTGATCGAGGCGCAGACCTCCGGTCGAAAATCGATTCGGTACGCGATCGGGTTTGGAATCAACTGTCTTCAGCATCGCGGGCATTTTGATGAATCGATTCGCGATCGGGCTACATCTCTGGACATTGAATCAGACTCGCCCGTCCATCGCGAGGCAGTTCTTACTGCTGTGTTAAACGCACTCGACAAAAGAATGCAGCAATCTAAGCAATGGACGGCAGATAGCATCTGCGCGGAATGGCGCAGCTTGGCGGCAGGGCTCGGTGGACGGTGCGTGATTCAGGAAAACGGGCGAACGATCTCGGGAAATCTGATCGACATCGACCCGACGGCGGCGATCATCGTACAGTTGGATGAGGGCGGAAGACGGTTGTTCAGCGCGGTCAACACGACGGTATTGAGCCTGAATATTTAGCGATAATCGCCCTGTGAATTGGTGCGGTGACTGGTGGATTCGGGTCAAATCGCGCGTCTGTGGTGTTCGTCGCGTTCAATCTGGTTGAAACATTTCCTCAAGGGCACCCGAATACCGTCATCGTAACAATGGTTTGTCGATTGCACCTTGCCGATACACATTTGGCAGTCATGTGGTGAGAAGTCGATCAAATCTTAGCCGATTGTTGTCAGAGTGGACGCCCTATCTGGCGACTGCTAGAATCGATTGTCAAGGAAAAGTTTCGCGATCCTACTAGATTTCAGGGGATCGGCTGAGTAAAAGAAATTAGTGAATAGAACGTACGCTGGAATACGTCAGTTGACGAGTTGCCCAGTTAATCAACGTGTGAGCGGGAGCAGATAAAATGTTCGAACGGTTTACGGATCGGGCAAGAAAAGTCATGGCGCTGGCCAATCAAGAGGCCCAGCGGTTTAACCATGAGTACATCGGTACCGAGCATGTCCTCCTTGGTCTTGTTAAGGAAGGATCGGGTGTCGGTGCAAACGTCCTCAAGAATATTGACGTAGACCTGCGCAAGGTTCGTCTTGAGGTTGAGAAGCTCGTCAAGAGTGGACCCGACATGGTGACCATGGGGCGCTTGCCGCAAACGCCGCGTGCCAAGAAGGTCATTGAGTACGCCATCGAAGAAGCGCGCAATCTCAATCACAACTATGTTGGAACTGAGCATCTGTTACTCGGTCTGCTTCGTGAGCAAGACGGCGTCGCCGCTCAGGTTCTAATGAATCTGAATCTCAAACTAGACGAGGTCCGCGAAGAAGTATTGAACCTTCTGGGTGCAGGTGCTGAGTCCGAAGAAGCCGGCGGTGTTGTTTCCGGTGAAGCCCAGCCCAACAAGAAAAGCAAAACGCCCGCGCTCGACTCGTTCGGTCGCGACCTGACCGAGTTGGCTCGGACCGACAAGCTTGATCCGGTCATTGGTCGAACGCATGAAATCGAACGCGTCGTGCAGATTCTCTGTCGCCGCCAGAAGAACAACCCCGTGCTTCTCGGAGAAGCTGGCGTTGGTAAGACGGCGATTGTCGAAGGTCTCGCGACCAAGATCGTTGAAAACGACATTCCAGAAATTCTCGCCGACCGCCGCATCGTGGTTCTCGACCTCGCGATGATGGTGGCCGGCACAAAGTATCGCGGTCAGTTTGAAGAGCGCATCAAGTCGGTGATGAACGAAGTGCGTCGCGCTCGCAACGTGATTCTGTTTATCGACGAATTGCACACGCTCGTCGGTGCGGGTGGTGCGGAAGGCGCGATCGACGCTTCGAATGTTCTCAAACCGGCACTTTCGCGTGGCGAAATTCAGTGCATCGGTGCGACGACGCTGGACGAGTATCGCAAGTACATCGAAAAAGACGGTGCCCTCGAACGCCGCTTCCAGCAGATCATCGTTGAACCGCCGTCAGAAGTAGAAACGGTCGAAATCCTCAAAGGATTGCGCGATCGCTACGAAGCGCATCACCGAGTTCGCATCACAGACAAGGCTCTCAAGACGGCAGTTGAGCTTTCCGGGCGGTACATTTCGGGCCGCGTTCAACCCGATAAGTCCATCGATATCATCGATGAAGCCGGCGCTCGCGTCAGGCTGAAGTCAATGACCAAACCGCCGGATCTCACCGAGCTAGAGCGCGACGTCGATCGCGTCAATGCCGAGAAGGATGAAGCCGTTCGTGGCGCAGACTACGAGCGTGCGGCAGAGTTGCGCGACAAATCGGAGACGCTCAAAACGCAAAAAATTGAGATGAAAAAACGCTGGCGCGACCGGATTCAGGAATTCGATGGCGAAGTGGATGAAGAGATCGTCGCCGAAGTCGTCAGTTCAATGACTGGCATCCCGCTCATGCGGATGGAAAAGGACGAGATCGAACGCCTGCTGCAACTCGAAGCCGAATTGCATCGCAAGGTGGTCAGCCAGGACGAAGCCGTCAAAGCCATCGCCCGCGCCGTCCGTCGTTCGCGCAGCGGCTTGAAAGATCCGAACCGCCCGATGGGTAGCTTCATCTTCGTCGGTCCGTCAGGTGTTGGTAAAACGTACCTTGGCAAGTGCCTCGCTGAATTTATGTTTGGCGATCCCGATGCGCTGATGATTCTCGACATGTCGGAATACATGGAGAAGCACAATGTGTCGCGTCTGGTCGGTGCGCCTCCCGGATATGTGGGTTACGAAGAAGGTGGCCAGTTGACCGAGCGCATTCGTCGTCGGCCCTATTCGGTTGTGCTGTTCGACGAGATCGAAAAAGCGCATCCCGACGTCTTCAATATGTTGTTGCAGATCATGGAAGAGGGTCGCCTGACCGACTCGTTCGGCCGCTATGTCGACTTCAAGAATACGATCATCATTATGACCAGCAACGTCGGCGCTTCGAAGATTACCCATGAAACGTCGTTCGGCTTCCAGAGGCAGGACGAGGATGTGAACTACGCCAAGATGAAGGAAACACTTCAGGGCGAGTTGGAAAACCACTTCCGTCCTGAGTTCATCAACCGTCTCGACGAAATCGTGGTCTTCCACAAACTGGTCCACGACGATCTGGTTCAGATCATCGATCTTGAGGTGGCCAAGCTGGCGTCACGACTCCGAGCCAAGGGTCTGGAACTCGAACTGACCGACGAGGCCAAGGACTTCCTCATCGATCGCGGAACCGACGAGAAGTTTGGTGCTCGTCCGCTGCGTCGTGCGATTGAGCAATACGTCGAAGACCCGCTGTCTGAGGCGATGCTTCGAGACTCATATGCGGGCAAGAATCGTGTCGTTGTGTCGGTCCGGCCCGCCGCCACCGATGACGACCTACCCATGCTCGTCTTTGAGGGTATTTTCGTTGCGGGCGACAAGCCTGATGAGAATGAAGCCGTCGGGGCTGGTGCAGATGTCGCCGACGCGACTTAGTTCGCAGGCCAAATTGAATCACTTGCGGGCAATGTGGGCGTCATGTTCACATTGCCCTTTTTTTGCGCCTGGCCAAAACGAGTTCGACCTGCATGCAATTCCCGGGTAGATTCGACATCGTGCGACTTATGCACATTTGGATATTAACCAGCAACGGATTGCACCAGCATGATGACGGTCGAATCAACCACACAACAAAACGCCGAAGAAATGAAAGCACTCGCCCGCGAAGAGTTTGAATCGTGGGCAGGCAGTTACGATCGGTCATTGCTGCATGTGTTTTTGTTTCGCCCGTCATATCGCGTGCTAACTGAAGAGATCGCCAACTGGTATCGTGACCATCAGCGGCCCATGCGGGTGTTGGACATCGGTTGCGGGACCGGCGAATTGGCGTCGATCTTGGCACGCGGCGATTGGCCAATCGAAGTCGTCGGGCTCGACTATTCACCGGCGATGTGTGACGTCGCCAGCAAGAAGTTCGAGCGCGTTGAACTCCCCCATCGTGTAAAGTTCACGGCGGCTGACAGCGAGTTTCTACCCTTCGCTGATAAGTCGTTCGACATCGTTACATGCTCAAATTCATTTCATCATTATCCGAACCAAGCCAGCGTCGTTCGCAACATTCACCGAATTCTCAAATCGCAAGGGCGCTTTGTATTGATCGACGGATTTCGCGACAACACGGTTGGCTGGGTGACGTTCGATGTCATCATCGCCCGTATCGAGAAAAACGTACACCACGCGCCGTGGTCGCAGATCGACGGATACTTTCGCGACGCCGAATTCAAGAATATCCGTCGCCGCAAATTCAATTTCTGGATGCCGCTCTGTGCGACGATCGGTGAGATAGAGTAGCGCGGGACTCTTCCTGCATACTCTTTTGTCCACTGGCAGCAAACTCGAAATGCTGGTTTGGCGCCTTCCGCAACATCCACAAACCGCTGCACTTTCGGGTCGTATGTGGTCGCGACTCCGCTCTCAAAAGCGTAAACCCACCCGTGAATCTCAAGCGATTTCGCGTCGAGCGCTTCGGCGACGGTTGGATGAGTCCGCAAGTTTTCGATTTGATTTAGCACATTCTGCTGAATCGCGACGGTCAGGCGCTCGGCCGGTTCAGCGATGTCCCCGTATTGTTCTCGCACGACCTGACCCGTCTTGTCGGTATATTTGAGCAAATCGCGCACAGCTGGCAGACTTTCGATCGAATTCGGTTTGAGTAATCCGGTCACTGCTCCGCAATGCGAATGGCCGCAAATGATGATATCGGGAACCTTTTGAACTTTGACGGCGTACTCGAAGGTTGCCGCTTCACCGCTGTGCAGTGCGTCATAAGGAGGAACAATGTTGCTCATTTGCAAGCTCTGCAAAGAGTTGCTTCTCGGTCGGGACCACGTCTTTTTCAAATCGATGAATTCCGTATACGCATCGTCAAAAACTTCTTTGGCGTTGCATAAAGATTCGTTGTCGGGCCATAATTGGGAAAGAATTCTATATCGAAATCGCTAGGTGGCCCCCACCACGGCTGTTGGATCTTGTTTACCTTATCGAATCAACTCGTGAGCCTCCAGAGAGCGGTTTGCCGCACCTGTTGGAATTGATTTGTGGATCGCAGGAATTGAATTGCTTTCGTCCATTCACCGACGATCATTCAAGCATGTACTGCCTCAAATGCGGCTACAATTTGTTCGGGCTTCCCCGCCATGTTTGCCCGGAGTGTGGTAACGCATTTAACCCAGACGACGATTCAACTTACCAAGTATCAATCAAGCGTCGAAAATATATTCCGTTCTGGATGCCGTGCGTCCTGGCTTTTTATCCGCTCTTGCCCTCTGTGCTGGTTTACGCGACTTGGCTTGTGGCTGGATACCACCTCGGCCGTGAGCCAAAAGCAATGGCTGATGATCCAAACCAACTGGGAGGTATGGTTCCAATCTTTTACTGGGCAGCGGTACTCTCACAGATCGGACTTATAATCTGGGCGCCCCTGGCCCTGGTTTCGTATGCGACTTATGGATTAAGAGGGCGCGAAGACAATCGATGGATTCGCGTTTTGATGTTATTGCTCGTCGCTGCTGTCACTATCGGCGTACTCCTCTCGCTGATCTGGAGTCGCATCGGGTATTGGTTCTTGGACTGAATGGGCCGCTCCCGATTGCAGCACGTTCGCCCCACCACATTCCGGGCAACGTGGTTCGATCAGTCCGGTCAGACTATATCCGCAGTGGATGCACTCGTTGCGCAATCGACGGCGTCGTCGCCTCATCGGCCCTCGAATCAAAATCAAGAAAGGATAAGCTAAAATCAAAAGGGTGAGAAACCAAATTGGAACGATGACATACCCAGTGTTCGGCATCATCACCAGTGGCATTCTTGCTTTTGGCGATGGGAGGATGAACGCAAATCGCGTCAGGTACGCACCACGCGATGCATTCGGATTGATTGCACTCGACCACACCAGCGTAGTTCGTCGCGACGTCTTCAATTCGTCCAGCACATCCGGATGCTTTTCGCTGTAGCGTTCCTGCGCCTGACTCGCAAACAATGGCAGGTTGCCAATCAAGATCGTCAGCCGACCCCGATGAGCGATAATCAAAGTCACCGTATCGCGGTTTTCAACGATTGCTTTAGAGACGCCGAATTCGCAAGAATAGCTGGCCACCATCAAACAAGCCGATGACGCGGCTAACGCCAGACATGAACAAGTAATGGCTCTGCGAAACATGGCGGACCCCAAGCCTCAGTGCATTTCGACCAAATTTGAGGGCTGTACAGCCACCATTGCAATGACTGTTTAACACATGCTCAAGAATTGAATGAAGGCGCTGGGGCTCGAACCCAGGACCTACGGCTTAAAAGGCCGTTGCTCTACCAACTGAGCTACGCCTCCGAAATTGCAGCGAATTCCTGCTGCAAACGGTGGTCCGTAACCTATCCGGCTCGAAGGAAAAGGTCAATCAGTGGAAATGCAGTTGGTGGTCGCTACAACCGGGTGGGGCTGCGATCAGACAGCCGTTTTGTATTGCGTCAGATCGGCTGCGTCCTTCGTCCCTGTTTCGACCATGTTTACGGGCGGAGCGCCTGTGCTTTCGTGGACTTCGAAAAATGTCGGGATTGAGATTTGAAGGACTTCCTTTTCACGATTGGTCAGCATTCGCGTCAGGCGTTGGGCGGCTTCAAACCCCAGCGCACCCGCGTCCTGGCAGACGGCTGTCAACGTTGGGTGTACACCGTAGCGGAGGTCCGTATCGTCAAAACCGATGATTGAAATGTCTTCGGGAATTGCAATATTCAGTGCATGGGCTTGTTTAACCGCGCCGACGGCTAATAGCGGATCGGCGAAAAAGATCGCGGTTGGCCGCCCTTTCATGCTCATCACCATTTTCAATATCGTCGCCCCGCCGGCAAGCGTGTATCGCTGTCTGAAAACGAGCGACTCATCAAACGGGATATTGTTCTTGTCGATGGCTTCCTTGTATGCCGCGAACCGGTCCATGTGGTCGCGATCCGGAATGCTGTGGAACCCGAATGCGATGCGCCGATGGCCGAGAGCGATCAAATACTCGACGGCTCGGATGCTGTCGGCGCGGGAATCACCATCGATGTAGCTTACTTTTGGCGATGAGAACCGTTCACTGAGTACAATCATCGGGAAGCCTTCTTCCGCGATGGCTTCGCAGATGAAGCGCGACTCGCGCATAGTCCGAACGACGACACCGCGAATTCCCTTCCGAAGAAAGAATTGCGTGTACGATTCGTCGGGACGCTTGTCGCGTTTCAGGTTTGTCAGCAACACATCAAAACGTTGCTCATCGGCGCCTCGCAAGACACCATCGAGGACGGCTGCATCGAATGGATGGGCCAACGTCGACTCGTCCGTATAAACGAAACCTAGATTGCTGTTGACCCTTCGTCCAACCGACGCGACATATCCGCTCCGATTGGCAATCGCCAGGACGCGTTCGCGCGTTTTCGGATTGACCGCAGGGTCGTTGTTAAGCGCTCGTGAAACGGTGGTGATAGAAACGCCGGCAAGTTTGGCAATGCTTCGGACTGATGACATAGCGAATCGGTTTCAACCTCCATGCCAGAATTTGACATTAGATTGCTGGGGTGTTTCAGCGATTGTTTCACTATAGCGACGTAAAGGGCCGCTGGTCAATGAATTGAGAGTGGCGTTCGAGAAACTATTCACAGATTTGTAAAACAGTTGTGGGATTCTGTGCAATATTTTCATCGCAATGAAGAATTAGTTGGCATGTCCATGTTACTGATGCGAGAATCGATTTAGTAGCATCAAGAACATATATTGCTTTAGTCAATCTGGAAATTAGCATAATTCATGGGCCTGTAATGATAATAAAATCAATCTTAGCAATTTAGCGTTGTAGTGATCGGCAGAGTTCCCAAGACTGTGGAGTCCGTTTCAATTCTCTTGGCCAGTCTAAAGAAAACCCGAGGGGTTCTTGGAAGGTTGAACTGCCATGTTTCGAGAATGTTGAGATACCGGTTCATCAAGATCGGTAGATTTTTGGCCGGGGCTAGAGTTGTGAACCGTGTCTTTGCGAGTGTCCCAATCTTTCAGCAGGCGATTTTGAAAACCGCAGTCTTGGAAGTGCAAAAACATCGTCATGTCGCGATAGCTCACCAGCAGCGTTGTGATTTGATTGATGCTATCGCATGGGTTCGTGACCAGAAAACTGACGGAGTAGCAGTTCCCCTTCCAGAATCATGAATGAAACAGTTTTCTTGGTGTCGCAATCGCTTGTGGGAGCGCGGTTCATGGGTAGAATCGCAAATCACTTGGAATAGCATCTCGTCTAGTACGATTGACTTTGTGTTGGTTATCGGGAGCCGCTTTTGCGCAATCGAACGACCGTACCAACTAAGACAGGAACGATCGCATGACTCTAATCGGTGGTTTAGACATCGTTGTCTTTATCGTGTTGGCGGTATTCGTCATTGGCATGGGACTGTGGGCCAGTCGCGGCAAGAAAGCTGCAAGTGAACAGGGCGCGCAGGATTATTTCCTTGCTGGACGCGGGTTGAGTTGGTGGTTGGTGGGCTTCAGCCTCATCGCAGCCAACATCTCCACCGAACAATTTGTCGGCATGAGCGGTAAGGCGGCTGACTGGTTGGGCATGGCCATTGCCAGTTACGAATGGATGGCGGCTATCACGCTTGTCTTGGTTGGGTTCCTGTTCCTGCCTAAGTTTTTAAAGAGTGGCATCTACACGATCCCTGAGTTTCTTGAATACCGATACAACACGTTTGCGCGTACGGTGATGGCCATCGCTACGCTAATCATCTTAGTTGGTGTACCCACTGCATCTGTCATCTATTCCGGCGCCAAAGTCATCACTGGGAATTTTCAGGGCGCGACACTTGGCCCACTCGATTTCGGCAACCTTACGTTTGCGTGTTGGATCATCGGAAGCGTCGCAGCGATGTATGTGTTCATGGGTGGTTTGAAAGCGTGCGCATGGACCGACTTGCTTTGGGGTTCGGGACTGATCCTGGGTGGCGTGGTGATCGCATACATGGCAGCGAAACTGTTGGGTAGCGCCGATCCGGCCGAGTTGGTTGCGACTGCGGCCAACAGCAACGTAAAGGCGGATGACTTGGTCGGGTCGGGTGCGTGGTCGCGATTCTGGCAGCTGAATTCGGGTGAACTGCCGAATGGCAAACTTCATATGGTTCGCGGCGCAGAAGATCCTGAAATTCCATGGACTGCACTGGTAATGGGATTATGGATTCCCAACTTTTTTTATTGGGGTCTTAACCAGTACATCACTCAGCGGACCTTGGGTTCCAAGAGCCTCGCTGAAGGTCAGAAGGGTATCGTTTTTGCCGCGTTTCTAAAGCTGATCATTCCGTTTGTTGTCGTCATCCCAGGGATACTCGCATTCAACCTCTTTAGCGCTGACTTGAAAGCTGACGCTGTCAATCGAAATGCTCAGATCATTTCAGGGTTGTCACCGGAACTCTACGGGCAACTTCCTGAAAGCATGAAGCCGGCTGACGAAGAGCGCAACCGCTCAATCTCAGACAAGATCGCCGAGAATTTGAACAAGACTGATCATTCCGAGTTGCCCTGCCTGTTTGAGTTCAATGAGGAATTCGCGACGCTTCATCCGGCAGGAGCTTCCGCAATTGTTGCGTACAACGCCGGGCTGATCGATGTCGAGTCGAATCCTTCAGATGCCTCCGGCGCAGAGCTAGCAGCGGCCAACATGAGAGTCATCTCGCAGATCGGCGATCGCGAAGTCGGGAAGAAGTCACTGCTTGCCTATGACCACGACAATGCATTCCCAACGTTGATTCGCAAACTGCTTCCAGTTGGGATCGGCCTGAAGGGCTTTGTGTTGGTCGCAATATTCGGAGCGGTTGTCAGTTCGCTCGCGTCTATGCTGAATTCGGCATCGACGATTGCTACGATGGACATTTACTACAAGCTGAACAAAGGCGCGTCGCAGTACCAACTGGTTAGTGCCGGTCGTGTGTTTGTCGTGATTTTTGTCTTGATAGCCATGGTCATTGCGCCGATGTTGGAGAACCCGGCATTTGGCGGGATTTTCACATTCATTCAGGAGTTCCAGGGATTCATTTCGCCCGGCATCCTCGCAATCTTCCTTTTTGGTCTGCTGATTCATCGCGCACCACGCATCGCAGGAACAGTTGGACTGCTGCTCAATCCAGTGCTTTATGGCCTGTTCAAATTCAGCCCAAGCATTTTTGGGAAGGCGAATCCGGGATTCCTCAGTTCGATTGCAGAATGGTCTTTTCTGGACCGAATGGCGCTTTGCTTCGGCATTGTCGTTGCAACGTTGACCGTGCTAACGCTCGTGGCGCCGCTTAAGAAACCAGTCGAATTACCTGTCAATGCGAGTATGGACATTACTCCGTCCAAGGGAGCCAAAGCAGCGGGCGGAGTGGTCATTCTGCTGACGATTGTGTTATATGTTGTGTTTTGGTGATTCGGATCAGCCGGGCGGGATGGCGTTAAGGAATCGTTGATAGTGCGGAGTGAATTGGCCGGCGTTCTTGATGCCCTCGTTTGCTAGGGCGCGGGCTTTGGTATTGTCTTCGGTGCGAATGTACGCCTCGACCAGGGCTGCATCGCAGGCGACCTTTTCGATGTCCCACAGGTGCTTGCGTGCTTTTTCCAGGATGGGGATGGATTCCTTCCACTCGTCGCAGAGTTGATGTATTCGGCCACAATATCGCAGGAGCAGGCCCGGATTCTTTTCGACATGCCGCAGCATGAAGCGGATGCGTTCGATCGTTTCTCGGGCAAGGACTAAGGAATCATCGTCGAGGCGGCCTTTCATCTCATGGTTACACAGCAACGTCGAATAGACGTACTCAATATTCCATGTCGAATACTTGGGGACGTTTCGCGTGGCGGTTTCCATTAACGGTTTTGCTCTTGCAAAATCTTTCTCGCGGATCATCGCCCTGGCGACGAATGCACTCAATGGCCGGCGCACTGATCGATGACTCTTTGGGTCCTGCCATTCCTGAGCAACGCGTTGAAATGAAATCGGCCAGTGTTGCAGAAGCTGCTTGCATACACCGTCCCAATGGGCATACGCTTCCGGATTACTAGCCTGCATGAAGGGGACGCCAAAAATGTTTCGCAATCCGTGGGCAACTGCGTAGCGTTCGTATTCATTTGCTCCGAGTCGTTTGGCGTACTCCTGCCATTCGCGAAGTGATTGGAACATTTCCTTGTCGACGGCGCATGGCCCGCTGAATTCAGTTAGTGATTTCACGATCGTCCGAGCCAATAACTCCTGACCGCGTAGCGAAAAATGCACATGGTCGTCCATCAAGTACCGGCCAATGATCCCATCCGGTGACGCATCTCGAAATGCTTGCCGCACGTCGCAAATGGGAATGCCGTGGCTCTTTGCTGCGAGTACAATCTGCTCGTTTGTTTGAGACGGCGCTCGCCATGGCATCGTGTCGCAATCGATCGCCCGCTGAAAATATGTCGCAGCCGTCTTGTTGTCGCCCGCAGCGAGATATGCATTCCCAAGTAGAAATTGCACTCGTGAATGATCGGGGGCGATCTTCAGCGACGCTTCCAAGTCTTGAATCGCCAAAGAGGTGTCGGACGATATATTGGAGATGCCGGTCTTAACTAGTTGTCCCAGGCGTGACAAGTCGGATTCATCAAGTTTCGACAAGTCTACAGCACCTACCGGGACCAGGTTTTTTTCGTTCGACGAAAGCGTACACACCATGACGGGAACGTTGGCGTTTCTGCATCGCTGAATCATTTGACCGATGTGGTAACCAGCGTTGCGTGCGGCAGCTTCTCGTAACGGACTGTCAGGAGCAATACTGGATTGTCCGACCATTGCCTCCATCAGCGCTTTGCCTTTCGATTCTTGATGGCCGGCGAATAGTTTTGCGAATGCCTTGACCAGACCAAGACCGTTTCGCCAGCGGGTCAATCGAATCGAAGCTGGCGTGCTGCCGCCAGTTTGCGCAGAGCCCACGCCATATGCACCAAAAAATTCATTGTGCCCCGCATAGATGACGACAAGGTCGGGCTCGAACTCTAGCATCTGCGTGAGCATGTCCAGCACCGGAAACGTTGCGACCGCCGTCGTTCCTAGATTGAGAATTTCAACGTTACGATCCGGCCAAACGTCGCTAAGCATTTCGGACAGAAACGCCGAATTGGCAAGTCCCATCGGTTGCGGATAGCCCTTAACTGCCGATGCACCCGCGAGGAGAACGCGAAAAGTCTTTGTTGGTTTCGGAATCGAGAACGTATAAACGCCAATCGAACCGGGAGTGCTCTGGGTGCGGTCGAAATAGGATGCAGCCCCTTCGATGGACAGCGTGGCGAGTTGGGCGTTCTTGAATTCCCCGATGACGTTGACGATCGGGGCGTGACCGCCGACCCCGCAAAGTCGCAATGCAACTTCGACACCAGCCAACATGACAATCGGAAGGAGAATGGTGACCACGATGAAGAGGCGGCGTCTTCTTCTGCTAATCGACGGTGAGCCTTCAGGTGATTCTTGAGTCGTTTCGTTAACGCTTGCCGGTGACGATCCAGCGCTTTTCGATTTCTCACTCACGTTGGCAGGATTCCCAAGGGCTAAATCATAGGGCTTATCGCAGTCAGAACTATCGACCTGTATGCTCGGTAATCATAATCAAATTGGCCAGGGAAATTGCAAAAGCCAGTTGAAATTCCAATCAGGCAAAAAAAAAAGGCAACCCCCAACGAAACGTGGGGGCTGCCTTATGATTCATTCATGCTTGCATTATTCCGCCGTTATCTGCGGTGCGAATGCAAGTTAGCTGCGGCGACGGATCGCCAGTATTCCACCGATGGCCAAGAGGCATATTGTTGCCGGCTCGGGCACGGTGACATAAGTCTGCGGTGATGCATCAGATGAATCACCCCAATCAGCAACCTGCTCACCTGCGTTACCGAGCGAATCGATAGCGCCATCGCCGCCACCGCCACCGCTGGAGAATACGTCAAAGTCAAACGAATCGCCAGGAGTCAGACCGAGGTTCGCCATTGTCGTGGTGATGGTCGCTGTATTGGTTGACGTACTGATCGAAATGTCATTATCTGGCGCAGCATTGTAAGTGGCTTCAGTCAGGCCCCATGCACCTGAATAACTGTGCAACTCGGCACCGTTTCCGGAATCGACCCATGAGCCAATCCAATACTCTGCACCGGAAGTCATCGAGATTGGACGACCCCAGCCGTTGCCAGCCGTGTCACCACCTGCTGCGGTGTCGATGATGACCATGTACTTGCCCCAATCGGTGGCAACGATGTCAGCCGACAGGGTGATCGCAAAGGTAATGTCTGTTGCAGTATTGGTTACCTCAACTGAAGAAATGTCGAGAATACCACCACCACCAACTCCTGGGAACGTGTCGCCGGTTGCATCTGTGTAGACTGTTGCCGACGCGGGCACCGCCCAAGCCAACATGAGAGAGAACATCAATAGCTTTTTCATTTTCCTTCACTCCTCACATGCGCCAGTTCGTGGCGCTGTCACTTAAGAAATAAGTATTTCCAGTTGCTGTTGTTCTATTTGCCATGTTTCCATTTGTCAGTGCTCTCTCTCACCAACAAATCTTCACATTCCGCGAACAGATTTCTCCCTAAGTTCTTATCGCTTCTCTATGTTATCCTGATCTGATCACCGGGTTCAAGTTTGAAACAGTTCCAACTTGAAATGCCGATAAATCGGCCAAATAACGCGGTCACGATTCGATCAAACGCAAGGATTGCGTACTCGCCAGAGCGGGCCTTCTTGGCCAGCAGTCTTACTAACCATGAAGGCCCATAATCTATTGGCAAGATGAGCAAGTCTTACGGACAGCTGTTTGCGGCTTCCATGAAAGCAGCGAAGTCAACCAGGTCCACATCGTTATCGGCGTCTTGGTCAACGACCGAATCAAACGTGCAAGCACCCGGAATCGGGACACCCGGTCCACCAAGGCAGATCTCAAACACCTGATAATCAGATTCGCCGATTTGGCAGTCCTGGTTGAAGTCGTAGTCGTCGAACGTGGTGACCTCAACTGACGTCAGAACCAGCTCAAAGTATTCGGCCGCTTCGATGTTGCCATTGCTGTCGAGCGTTGCCGGTACTTGTGTAGCCGCGGTCAACGAATCTCCGTTATTGGTTCCCCATGCGCCATGGGCAATCCACAACGAACCACCGGCCGTGGGTAACTGATCCGCTAGATCGAGTGCCCCTTCAAGGAAATCGGCGTTGCCAATATCGCCACCGCTCGGTACAAGGCCGGAAACATTAAACCAGCCAGCAAACGTGTTGCTTTCCTCGCGTGCAAGGTAGGCACTAAATGCACCGACCGTACCTGCTTTTGCCCACGGATGTCCCGTCTGTGATGCCGGCAATTCCTCGGACACGAATATAAAGTGATCTTCGTTTGCGGCGGTTGTATTGGGGCTTTCCGTGGCGACGTAAATCCAACCATCGCGGAAACCAGCGTATAGATTTCGAGTACCGTTTTGGCTTGTTCCAACCAACGTTGCACAGCAATCGAGTTTCCCGTCCATTGTCCACGGAACGACTTCGCCACCGACAGCTTTGAAGTGCCAATCGTTAGTATCGTTGTTGTCAAACGTACCATTGGTATCGAAGAAGACGACGTCGAATCCGTTTGATCCGCCTGCAAGATTGGATGCCAAGATATCCACTTCCCAAGAGCAGTCAGCTTGCTGGATCATTTTCTTCTGGAATGGACCGATTGACCAATCGTTAAAACCGTAGTGAGCGCTGATGCCTTCGCCACCTTCAAGCGGACGTCCTACCGGATCATATGTCACAGTAACAATTTCGCCGGCCATCACTGGGTTCGGATCGACGACAACGGTTTCGCCGCGCTCGGCGAGGTCAATGCTGAATTCCCACAGTTGGCCGGAGTTATCGTCTGCCCCCGTGTCACCGGTGAACCGCATCGACAGAAGCAGCGGGAAGCCGTTTGACTCAACGAACAGTTCGGCAGTCCATCGATCATTTTCGCACGGGTCAGCCGTCATTGTAACGCCGTTTGAAGTGGCAAACTCATCGAAGCTCACCTGCATGTCGATCGCCGAAGCACCAACCAATGGGCCATTGCTCGAAGCGTAGACGATGGTCACCGTCTCGCCGTGCTCCAATAGGCCTTCGATAGAAACGGCCGGATCGGGCACCAATTCGGGACGATCACAAATTTGCGTTGCGTCAGCCGATCCGCTGTATTCGCCGGCTGAGATCACACCGTCAGTTAAGCCGGAAAATGTCGGCAATGAGCCGGTGTTTCCGGTCCAGACGCTGCCAAACTGTGAAAGATCCGATCGAAGCGGCAGGACCTGCGGAGGAACACAAAGGTCGCCCGTGTTCGGCGGAAGCATCTGGTTGCTGAACTGCCCCAACAATCCGCCCGCGTTGGGCAGCAGTGCGACGAACACGCTGAAGTTGTCGTTGTTGTCGAGGTCATTCGGCGGAACACCAATGTTGAAGTACGGAATCATGACTTCCAAACCGCTACCCGATACGCCGGCAACGCCATTGGTATCCGAATCGTCGAATCCACCCTCATAGAACAGCGCCTGATCGTCCTCGAACGCGACGTTGCCATCGTTGACATCTGTCGCACCTGCGAAAATCTGCGTTGCAAAACGGTCGATGGATCCGCCGGTACAGCAAGTGACTTCTTCACCTGGAATCGCAGAACCCGAAAGGAGGTATTGGTTAAAGAACACGGACTCACCGCTTCGATTGATGACCAGGGCATAGTCAGCTTCGCCCGGCAGAATCGTACCTTCGCTGAAAGTTTCGCATTGAATCGAATCTTCCTGTCGCGAGGCGAATGACAACGAACTATTGCCGCCGCTGGCGATCGCACGCAATTCGGTTTGGCCAGCTGTATTTGGCGAATCAATGAAGATGACCATGGCTGAGCCATCGTCGATCAGGTTGCCTGCGACACCGATGTTCAAACCGTCGGTAAATCCACCGAGGATGCCCGGAGTCTTGGCGATGTAAAGTCCGTCGAGTTCGTTGGTCAGGGGCTTGGCACCGACCGTATCGAAACGGAAGTCCTGCCCGTTGTTGTTATCGACGTTGGTTCCGGCATCGTCAATCGCGCCGGCTGAATCGTGAATCACGAACGCTAGCACTTCTGCGCGAAGTGGCACCTCGGGAATCGTTCCCGTCCAGACGTCACCATTCGAAGTCATTTCGATGTTCGGTAAGATCGGTGCGGGGAATGAGTTGATCCCCCAATGAATCTTGCGGAAGCCGGTGGTGCTGGCGTCGAAGATCGTGTCTTCTGCATTGTATGTAATGGTGCAGGGTTCGGTCGCGACTGGTGGATTCGGGCTCAGGGCCACGCGCGGAATCGTTCCGGTCACTTCAAATTGCCAGTTGTATCCGTCGTTGTTGTCGGTTGTCGTACCGGGCAATCCGCCGTCACCTGAATCGTTGAAGACCATGTCCATTGTTTCGGCGTAGCTCTTGACGGGAACGGAGACTTCAAATCCGCCGACACCGTTGGTCGTCATGGCCACATCCGGATTGATCGTCGGGTTAAACCCGTTGAATCCGTAATGAATGTAGATGGGGTCTGCACCGACAAGTGGTCCGCCAGCCGGGGTGTATGTGACCGTCACATTGCTGTTGGCAACGATCGCGGTCGTACTGACGCGTGGCGAGTTGGGGACGCCATTGATCGTGTCGAAGTTGTAGTCTTGGCCGTCGTTGTTGTCGAACGTCTCGCCTTCGTTCTTGAAGACGAAATTGACCTCGGTGGCTTGAATCGCCACTGGGATGGTCACAACGTACGGTGCGCCGTTACTGGTCACCAACGCGTCCGTCGAGAATTGGAAGCCGTTGAATCCGTAGCGGATGAAAACGGTGTTCTCGCCTTCCAAAGGTGTACACGTCGGATCGTAAGTGATTGTCAGGTTCTCGCCAGCCTCGGGTACAACCGGGCTGAGCATGACGGTTTCCGCCAGCGCCGTGCTACAAACCGCTGCTGAAACCATGATTAGACACGCGGTTCTTTTCATGATAATGACTCGTCCTTGCAAGTAGACTTCAGTATTCTTCGAACGCTCGGCTGATACCCTCAACCAGCGCAATCCATTCAGGAATCATCGTCCTGTCTGAGCATTTACAAAACCCATACGCAGCGGGCAACCATGCCAAAAGGCATCGGAAGTGCCGTCGCGTTGAACGATTGCCTGACCCACAATGTAAGCATCTTTATCTGAGGGTGGTGGGCGCTTCTTCTTACCTCCAGGTCGGCTTATCCCCTAAAAACAAGCCGACGCCCAATCCTCATTTTGTTCAGTAAATGCCTGCAACGAAAACGGATGCATTAAGAACAATAAAATCAACATCTTTCAAGTCGCCTAAGATTCCTTTGGCCTAAGGCTCCTTGGGATTGTATGGCGACACTCGAACCGGTTGCCCAAATTTTGACGGAATCTTGAACTGCGTTCCGCTGATTGTTTCAGTGTCAAATTCGACTGGCTGAATTCTCGCGGCATGGTTGTCGGCAAAAGTAACATTGATGACGCCGCGCGGATGACGTTTGGTCGGGATGCGCTGAACCCAGCGCCTTATTGAATGTTCCAGATACGGTCTGGGGGCTCCTGCACTGGTAATCAAATTGGCATAACCCGTACGCAGCGAATTGTCGAACTGCCCTGATTCAGCTTCTGCGACCGTGTTGGCACCAGCATCCACAATCAGCATGCAGCTTTGAGGGTCATAGATCCTGTCCATGTTCCCTCTCAATCGCAAACCGGCGTTCGCGAAGTTTGGCAGAGGACTCTCGCCCCAAACACCATTCTTCCATGCGCCGGGCCAAGGCTGCCCGTTTTTTAGTTTTGCTTCGATTCCAACAATATCTTCATTGATCGCGTAGCTGAGCAGTCCCCAATACTTCGTGCCACCGCCCGCTGATATTGGGTCAGCAGGACTACCCGTACCTTTGAGGCTTGTTCCGTTCGGATAAAAGGGGCTCGCAATCTTGACTCGATCGGAAGGGCATACAAACATTTCAAACTCGTCCGACATCAAATCCATCTTGCCGCGCGCCGCAACAAAAGTATCTGCCCGCACGCCCCACTTCCAATTATCATTGACCTGCATGCCCGACGCTTTGGCGATTGCGACAGGCCAGGACAACAGCTCACGCTCCGACGAGAAATCATATCTTCCTGAATTTCGGTCATTGGGATCATAACCAACTTTGCCGTCGCCCTGGTTGGCGCTGATCTGCATGTACCCGTTGTGACTCGCCGCAAACACCTCGCACGACTGCCCCATTCCGCGACTGTGGGCAAGGCATTTGATCGACTTGGCTTGTTCGCGGGCTTGTTTGAGAGACGGAAGGAGGATTGAAATAAGGAGGGCGATGATTGAAACAACAACGAGAAGTTCAACAAGTGTGAATCCTGCCCGTGTTGTTTCTAAATGTCGCAAGCGACGCTGTTCGAACAAACGCTGATCGAATAAAACGATCCGCATGTTCGACGGCCAACGACAAAGCGATCGCTCATGCATATCTGCGTTATCCCAATCTTGCGACATATTGCCAATCCTCCGGTGAACCGCGCGCCCCATCCATGGAGGCGAGCCACTGAATTTTTTATTGATTACCGTTGGGTCGTTGTCAGGGCGATAAAAAGTGTCACATTATGACACTCTTGAGTCTGGTGCGTGCAACCTGAGTTCGATTGCAGTTGTCAGCCGCCACAAACCCCGGAATTCGCGAACCACCCGCCGCGCCAGACATTCACAAATCCAACGCTCAAAAGCACTTGAGTATCGATAATTCTAAGGACGCATATGAGCCAAGTCAATCAAATCCGAAGCACCGAAGCGCGCATATCGGACTGAAACAGTGGCATTCTCGACGGTTCGATTCAATTAGCGCGCGGGCTTAATGACGGCGACTTCTTGCGCAGCAATACTCCGGAAACCGGTTCGCACCGTACGCTTATGATTCCGCGATTATCGGTGTACAAATGCTTCTTTGAGTCATTGCGCCCACTGCCATTGGCAGGCTTTGAATGATGAAACAGTTCCAGCCATTCGGATGTTTTTGTGGTCGTAAATTCGATCTGGTGGGCTGTCGCGTCTGCATTCACCACGACAAGTGATTCACGATCGCCCTCTCGACGACGGAATACAAAAACGCGCCTTGCATCGTCTGCCAAAATGACGTCCACTTCACCGCCCCGCAGTTCCGGCAATTGCGCTCGCAGCGCGATCATTCGGCGATATTCATCAAGCAACTCCTGGTTATGGTGCGGCGCGTTCATTTCGCCCCACCACATCGGCGCACGACAAAATGGATCGTTGGCACCAAACATGCCAACCTCGTCTCCATAGTAAATCATTGGCGCACCTGGCAGCGTCATTTGAAGAAAGGCGGCAAGCTTAAGTTGGTCGAACGCAAGATCGCCCGGAATGTTTGACTCGGGAAAAGGTGTCGAGTCGGTCAGTTCCTTGCCCATCAACTGCGTCACCGCTCGCGTCGTATCATGGCTGTCGAGCAAATTCAACATGGCAAACGTGGTCGGCTGATCGAAACGTGAATTGAGTCGCTCGATCTGATCGCACCATGCGGTGATCGTCGTACGCTTCATAGCGTCGGGACCACTTGACATTGCCAAATCTATGATCGCTGATCCGACCGGGTAATTCGTGACGACATCAAACTGCGTACCGTCCATCCAATCGGATGGATCGGGCCAGATTTCACCCGCAATTAAAGCGTTTGAGTTGGTTGATTTGACCAACTTGCGAAACCTTCGCCAGAACCCGTGCGGCACTCTTTCAGCAGCATCAAGCCGCCAACCGTCCACCCCATCTGACGGGTCGCCGTCACCGTTTGGGTCCATCCATCGGCGGACGCACGCGAACAGATACTGCTCGACGTCGGGGTCTAGCCCATCCTCAACTTGGCGAAAGTTGACCAGGCGTCCATTGGGACCGTCCCACGCGTCCCAGGTTAATTCCGGCTCCCATGTTTTGACGGCGAACCAATTTGCGTAGCGCGACTGACGTCCGTTTTCCTTAACATCCTTCCAAGCCCAGAACAATTGGCCAACATGATTGAATACGCCGTCAATCATGACCCGCATGTTGCGGGCATGTGCCTCCTTCAATAAATCGACGAACAACCGATCGCTTGCCGAGAACTTCCAGGTGGTTGGGGCTTCTGTTTCACCCGAAAGTTGCAGGCGACTTTCTTCTATTCCGAACGAGTCATCGATGTGGCGATGGTCGGAAGTGTCGTATTTGTGTTGGGTGTCGGCTTGGAAAACTGGATTCAGATAGATGGCGTTAATACCGAGTTCGTCGAGGTACGCCAGTTTGTTTTGCAGACCCTGTAGGTCTCCACCGTAGCGTCGATCGTAGAGGTTGTTTCGAAGGGGTTCTTTCTCGTCTGAATGCAACTGTTTCCAATCGCTCGTCCAGGACCGTGTCTTGTGTGGATCATTTTCCGATCGTCCGTTGGCAAAACGAGCCACGAACACCTGATACCAAATGGCATCATCGGCCCAGCTTGGAACGTTGGCACGTTTAGGGCTGTTTATTCGGTTATCGTCAGCCAGTGCAATGTGAGAAATGAGCAAAACAATGACACAGGCTGACGTTGCGAGAAGTGATCGAACCCTTGCAGAAAACAAGTTGACTGCGCGGAGTGGGTAAGGTTGAACTGAATAGCCAATGTTTTGTGCAGCGATCGAACCAGGTTCAGATTGCACCGGAATCATCTCTTGGATTGCCCGGAGTATTCCCCTATATTGGTTGTTCAGCCAACACATTTCCGCCACCGCTGCCTTTCGGCGACAGGAGACTTGAGATGGACTCGGACGCATTTCTGTTGCATCAATTCAATACGATTCGTGAAGAAATCAAAGCCGTCAAGGCACGGTCGTTTTGGATCGTGGCCATTGGTCTTTTTGGCGTACCGATCATTACATTCATTGCTAGCTATGCTGAAAAATTCGTATCTCTCCTGATACCATATGTGGTATTGGTGACGATCATCCTTTTCGTTGCTGAACAAAGCGCCTTAATGCGCTGCGGGCGATATATCCGTCAGGTCATTGAACCCAAGGTTGATTCGCTTGAAGGCTGGGAGTCGTGGCTCGAATCGCGCGACGACCTTCGTTTGATGGATCGACATTTCTTCGCGTGCTTCATCATAGTGTTCTTCGTTTATTACTTCATGACAATTGGTGTGGCGATGCAAACGCTCTGGGGCGATGCCGATCAGGCACCATCGGGGCAATACTGGCTTTACGGTGCGATGGTTTCTTACGCCATCGGGGCGGTTTGGGCGGTGACGACTCTTCTGCATCATTGGCGATCGGCGACGGGCACGTCGGAAAAGACTGTTTAGGAAAATTCGGCTTTGCAGAACACTTTGTCGCTACGGCGCAAAGACGCTGACGAACGTCTGGTAGTCTGCAAGGTCCACGTCCAAGTCAACGTCGAAGTCAAACGCATTGCAGCCTGGTCCAAGTGCTGTGCCCTCTGGACCGGTCATGCAGAGCGCGTACGCCGCGTAGTCGTCGTGATCAACATCGCCATCGCCATCCCAATCGCCAGGAATGCGCGAAAGCGCGATCGAAACTTTCTGATCGCCGGGAACCGAGGCCATATCGAATGGCGCGAACCCAAGCAGCGGTTGACCACCGCCGACTCCTGGCAACAGTTGATTGCTGACCTGCCCGTTGCTGCGGAGGATTATCGCCAGTATATCCACAGTCCCCGTCGCTTCCGTCAACCCAATGTCTGCCAATGGAATTGATAGCTCCAGACCACTCGTCGCTGAAGCGGCTTGCGTGGCGCTGAAATCGGTGACACCGTTGGTGTTCGCATTGCTGACAGCCACGAGCATGCCATTCGGGTTGCTCCCACCATTGAGGAAACCGTCGAGATCACCAACGGTTCCGCTGCCCACAAAACGTTTGACTCCCCCACCACCGGTAGCGAGTTCGTAGAGATCAACGTACACCGAACCGCTGAAAGCATTGACAAAGATCACATAATCCGGAGCGAACCCCGCTTCCATCGTCAAGCCGGTCAACTGCGGGATTCCGCTCGGCGGCATGGGAAACGCCGCCGTGCTGAGCGTGTTTTGCCCGCCCGGAACGGAATCGACAAAAAGCGCTAACCCGGTTCCGTCGGTCGCGAGGTTTCCCGTCAGTCCGACATGAATTGCGTCGGTCTCGACGCGTATGAACATCTGGTTCAATTCGCTGATGTTATCGCCAAGCCCAGTTTCGTTGTCCTGGGTCGCGACCAATGCGCCCGCACCGAAATCTTGCGGGATATTCAATCCATCGATGTCCTGTTCAGCCGGTGGCTCGGGGGTTGCGCTGATTTCAAGAATTCGCACACCATGCGCCGGGATCGATACGAAGTAGGCGCTTTTGTTTGCGTCGGTCAGGTTGGCTTCAAACGAACCGCTCAAGACATCCTGAACTGTCGAAACGCCACCCGGAATGGACACGTCGAGATTCAGCGACACGAGCACCGGACTTGAATCCAAATTGATCGCGACGATTAACGTTTGTTCGCCGTCCTGATGTCTGAGAAATGCCCATGTATCCGTGCGCGATGCTGAGACTTCGAAGTACTCGCCGCGACGAAGGGCCACGTTCGCCTTGCGGGCTGCGATCAGTTCGCGATACGTTTCCAAAAGTGAACCCGAAACGCCCTCCTGCTCTTCGACCGAACGCCCGTCATTGTTGGTAGAAAACGCATTGTTGAACGCTTGGGCGTTCAGCGCCCAATAGTTCGACATCGGCGGGCCGGCCACCGCGTTCCACTTGAATGGTTCGCGCATCGGTATGTCATTCGCATCGCTGCCATACGATTGCTTGGTGCCCAACATGCCGATTTCGTCACCGTAGTAGATGATCGGTGGAAATGGTTGCGTCAGAAGAACGGCTGCCGCAGCTCTGGCCCGACTCATTCCCCCACCGATGACAGATGCCAGCCGATCGACATCGTGATCACCGATAATCGCCATATTGGTCTTACCAGCTGGCAGCGCTCCCAGCGTCGCGGCCATCGAACCATACAACCCGCCGGCCTGCCCGTTTTCTAGAGCGCTGCGCGCTGCAAATTCAAATGGTTTGGTAAACGCTGCATCGAATGCGGAAAGCAGATCGGAACCGGTGCTGCCCCAGTCTGCTTGTTCGGCGAAGATGAACACATCAGGGTTGACCGATTCCAACGCTGCGTTCCAGGTTTCCCACCAGTCGATGTTGTAACCCCAACCGTCAGGACCGTTGGGATACTGGTTCCAAACATGATCGAGACGATACCCGTCAATACCGTCGGATGGGTCGCCGTCGTTGTTGGGGTCGAGCCATTTCTGCGTCCAACTCGTGACCAGTCCTGTCGGACCCGGATCGCGCAAGTCCCAATGAATAAACCCGACCGAAGCGCCGTTCCACGAATTGTATGTCGATCCGAGATAGTTCGTGTTCGATCCGTTTGAAAACGCCAGGTAGGAGTCGTAGATGCTTCCTGGATTTGCAAACGCATCTTGATACCAAACCGTGTCGTGACTGATGCCATACACCACGAAGTCGACGAATACTTTGATGCCTCGTGCGTGGGCTTGATTGACGAAGTTCAGGAATTCCGGCTCGGTGCCGAATGCGGAATTGAGTAAGTCGCCGCGGCCGTGCTGGTAACCGTGGTACGCCGGCGAGGGAAAGATCGGGTTCATCCAGATCGCGGTAATGCCAAGATTTTCAAGGTAATCGAGGGAGGCTGTCATCCCGTCGAAATCGCCGAAACGGAATGTGTCGTTGTCAGCGTCGCGCCAGGCGATCGGCATGAAATGATAGAACACATCATCGACGACTTCGCGGCCGTCCAACGGTTCGGCGCTGGCGATTGAAACCAGCGAAGTCGCGAGTAGCGCGATGAGAATGCGGCGGGTCATGAATCGGTCCAGTTTTTGGTCAATAGGAATTCGGTTGCTTCATGGGGAAGTTAGTTTGTTAGTTTTATTCACGTCCAAGCCTGGGGCTCAAACTGTTGGGAATTCGTGAAACGTTTCATAGAGTGTACCGTAAAGCGACTGGCACGCTCAAGACCCATTCGCAATGCTGTAGCAATTTCGATTTCAGGCAATGGGCAGCGGTTGTCGGTCGCCCTATAATCAGCGCACCGCCGTTTGATGAAACTGTTGCAGCGTCTTGGTCCACGGAACAACCATAAGGTTTCAACGATGCCCCTCGCCCAAAATCTCAGCCGATTTCGCGCCGTCTTGTTTATCGCAATTCTGAATTCTCCGGTGAATGCGCTTGCAGAAAATGTCCAGCTTCGATTTGAGATCGAATTGCCACCGCAATGCAGAACGCAGACTGTCTTCTGGGGGTTGCAATCGGGAATGATTGGATTGGCCACCGGCGAACTCCAACTTAATGAATCCGCACCAGCAAAGAATCGAGGCATGTTTATTTCCCATGTTGTTGTCGATTTGGATGCGAATGAGTTGTCGAAGGCCAAAGCCATACTTTGCCTGAACGGTGATCGCCTGCTTTCACATATGCCCAGTTTTGGTGACTTGTTTCAACGAGTTGCCCCAATACAAACTGAGGAAGCATGGCGCATCGTAGCAAAAAAGGACGGATGGTCGCGTCGCACGACGATTCAAGATGATTCGATTCTCACGATTCACTATCACCGCTTCGATGACAATTACAGAAACGCAAGCCTCTGGACCTGGGACTCGAAGCACCAACGCCAACCCGATGAAAACGAACTGCTGCCGGTCGGTCGCGATGATTTCGGGCTGGTGTTTCAGCTCGATACAACGCTCTACGGATCGGAGAACAGCGGCATCGGATTGTTGCCGCGGCGCAATGGTGACTGGCAATTCAAAGATGGCGGCGATCGCAATTGGTCGCCCGAAGCTGGACGTGATATCTACATTATTCAGGGCGAGAATTCAGTCTACAAGGCGCGCCCTGGCTTGCAACCAGCGATTCGCCGTGTAACTCTGGACGCCCCAAAAATGGTTGCTGTGTTCCTCTCGCGACCCGGCTCGGCAAATGATTGGCCCGCTGACCGATTTTCTATTTCAAACCTATCTGGCGAGATGATCTCCGTTTCCTCGACCGTTCTGCCTTGTGACAGTAGCACTTGTACCCGGTTCTTGATTGTTCCATCGAGAGCGCTTTCTTTGGCCGATGGTCCATTTCGATTGCACCTTGACAAGGATGAGGGCTATCCGATCGAGATTGGCGAAATCCAGAAAGACCCCAAGATCTTTTTTGATCCTGACGTTCCGTTGGGACACACCTATAGCAGTACGCAAAGTTTATTTTCATTGTTTTCTCCAACCGCCACGGCGGCCTGGGTCGTTGTTGCAAACGAAGTTTCCGGACCAGAGGGCACCGTTGAATATTCGATGGAGCATCAAGGCAAAGGGATCTGGAAGTCGATCGTCTGCGGCGATCTTGAAGGCAAATATTACGCCTACAAAGTTGAAGGCTGGGGACTCGATAAGAACCGCGAGATTACCGACCCGTATTCGCGCTGCACGCAGGGCCGTCACCCGCGCACCCTCATGTTCGATGAAATCGCCACCGCTCCCGAAGACCGACCTTTCGGATCCGAAACCCCTGAATTTTCGGATCAACCGCTCACTGGGACCGCAATCATTTACGAGCTACATGTGCGTGATTTTACAATCGACCGACACGCCGACGTCTTGATGGCCGGGCAATATTCCGGCTTGAGTGAATCGGGTCGACGATTGATCAGCGACGCATCGATTGCGACCGGTCTGGATCATCTCGTTGAACTCGGTGTCACGCATGTCCAGATCATGCCTATTCAAGATTTTGATAACGATGAAACCGATGCCGAGGCCTACAACTGGGGATACATGCCGATTCACTTTAATTCGCCGGATGGTGTATACGCATCCGATCCAATGGGCGATGCGAAGATTCGCGAAGTGCGGCAGATGGTTGATGCGCTCCATGCTCGGGGTATTCGGGTGATTCTCGATGTTGTTTACAACCACACTTCATCAAAGTCTTCGTTCGATCAGATTGCGCCGGGGTATTACTACCGCTTTAACGACGATGGGAGTTATTCAAACGGATCGGGGTGCGGCAACGAATTCGATAGCGAAGCGCCCATGGGCCGGCGATTCATCGTCGATTCGTGCAAGTATTGGATGCAGTATTACGGATTCGACGGGTTCCGTTTTGACCTGATGGGCCTCATCGATTTAGAAACCATGCAAAGGGTCAAGAGCGAAGTCGAGAGTATCAATCCCTCAGGAATGGTTTATGGCGAACCCTGGACTGGCGGCGCGACGACTTTGAATCCCGTCACTGACAAACAGCGGGTGGCCGGTACGGGGATCGGAGCGTTCAACGATCACTTCCGCGATGCAATTAAAGGTGGTCGCGACGGTGGCGGGCCGGGTTTCATTCAGAACGGCGATCGCGCTGAAGGCGTCATCAAGGGAATAGCTGGCTCGATTGACGATTGGACGAAGAACCCGAGCGACTCCATCAATTACTTCGCCGCCCACGACAACCTGACGGCATGGGACAAGGTGCTCCAAAGCGTACCCGACGCCAGCGACGCCGAGCGGCGACGCATGATGCGTTTTGCGGCGCTGATTCTGTTTACATCTCAGGGTCATGTGTTCATGCACAGCGGACAGGAAATGTGTCGCACCAAGCAGGGGAATCACAACAGCTACAACCAACCCGATTCGATCAACATGATCGATTGGCAGCGCAAGAAAGAGTACCTGGAGGTATTCGAATACAACCGCGCAATGATCGCAATCCGAAAAGCGCATCCGGTGTTTCAACTTAAGACTGCCGATGACGTTCGCAAACGAGTCCGCATTTCAAAATCGCCGACCGATCGCTGCATCGTCTATCGAATCGATGGGCGCGGGCTTGCAGGCGAGATTGCGCATGACGTGTTGGTTTTGCTCAACGGTGAATCGAATCAAACCGAGTTCAAACTTCCACCGGGCGAGTGGTCGGTGCATGCCGATGCTGACAGCGCATCGCTTGAATCCATGCGCTCACTTAGCGGCAGGGCATTAATTCCTGCCCATTCGGGAATGCTGCTGACCAGATGATTGCGTAGGGTGGGCCGTGCCCACCAAGTCCGTTACGCAATCGTACAGCGGTGGGCACGGCCCACCCTACATCGTACACTTTGCGTTACGAAACTACTGCCCCGGACCTTCGACGCGCGGACCGATGTATGCCCAGTCGTCGGCGTTGACGTTCGCGTCGCTGTTCAGGTCTGCATTGATCGTGCAATCCGGTCCGCCACCGACGCATCTCTGGAACAGGGCCATGTCGAACAGGTCGCTGGTTCCGTCGAAGTTCACATCTTCCGGTGTCCATTGGAATACCGTCACGCTCATTTTTGGAACGGTGATAAACGCCGAATTCGCGAAACCATCCTTGATGACACTCGTCGTGGTGATCAATCCACCGTTGCCTACCCCATTGCCGCCATAGACGCTGGCTTGGCTGTTGAAGATTTCGCGCCAAGCGCCTGGCTGCTGAAATCCGATGTGATAGTTGAACTTGTCGGAATTGTTGAAGCCAACGACGACAAGCAGCACATCGCCGTTGTTGTTCCAACGGTGCATCCCGATAATGTCGTCGCCGTCGTTGAGATGGTTAATCTGATAGGCAGCATTACTGCGAAGGGCTGGGTGCGATGTTCGCAGGGCGATCATGTCTTTGAATGCCTGCATGTAATTGCCGTAGGTGCCCGGTTTGTTCCAATCCAATCGGGCATCGGGATCACCCGGTGCATCAGATCCGAAATCGGTATCTTCCAGAAACTCTGAACCCATCAGGAAGACGGGAACGCCCGGCGAGAACATATTGATGCCATGCCCGATGAGCGTCCGGCCACGGGCGAACTGATCATCGTGCGGGAACGATGGGTCGATCGTCTTGACGATGCGCTGTCCGCCGCTGGTTGGCCAAGCTTCGTCGTGCAATTCAAAGTATCGAATAAGCTTGCCGATGCCCTGCGAAACACCATCTACGCTGCTGGTGATGAAATTGTTGCCCGAATCGTTCAAACGCCCCAGCATCGTTTCGCGAAGTTCCGTCATGTTGGCATTTGACGATGCTGCGCCGAATATCGCATCGCGGACGGCGTACTTGTGGCGGTCATGATATTGAGCGTCGAAGCCAGCCCCGCCATCGGCAATCGGGCGGGTATGGTAGGTGTTGTCGGGTAGCTGCTCGGCGTAGACGAATTTGTCTGAGCGGCGTTTGCTGAGTGCGTCGTTAAGCTCCTGCATCTGCGCCCAGCCGGAACCTTGCCCATTTGGCGGATGCATGAAATCGGTGCCGTCCACGCGGAACCCATCAAGGTGATATTCCTCAAACCATGCTAGCGCTGCGTCGACGAAATACGATCGCACCTCTGGCCGATCGAAGTCGGGCTGGGCACCCCACGGCGTTTCAAATGCCGGCGAGTCAAAGTAAATCTGCGAGCCGGTGTAATCCCAAAGAAGATTGTCGGTCGCAGAAATATGATTCGGAACATAATCCATCGTGACCGCGATACCGGCTTGGTGCAGCTGATCGACCATGTACTTGACGTCGTCCGGATCGCCATAAACTGATTCGGGAGCGAACGCAGTGATCGGGTTGTATCCGCCCGACCAATCCCACGGGAACTCGGTGATCGGATTAAGCTGAACGACATTGACGCCCAAGTCGGTTAAGTGGCCAAGGTGCAGATCGACCACATCGCGATAGGATCCTGGGCGATTCACCCCGCCGTCGTTTCGCCCGGAGAACGTCCCCACATGCAACTGATAGATCACCATCTGATCGATCGGTGGCGGAACGTATTCCCCGTCGCCCCATACGTATGAATTCGGATCGCGGACGACGGAGTTGTACGATGCGCCGGGATTGAAATCTCGTGAGCGGGCATCGGGTTTCCAGTTGGCACCGTCGAAGATAAATTTGTATTCATCGCCCTCGTCAACGTTTGAGACCTTGCGGGTGAAGTATTCGCCGAGTCCGGGAATTTTGGCCATCGGATCGGACGCCGAACTCCAGCCGTTGAACTCGCCAGCCACCTTGGCTGTGTTCGTGCCCAATCCCCACAGTCGAAAGACCGCCCCGCCGTCTGACGTCAATGTTGCGCCAAGTGGCGCGTGATAGAGCAATACAAAATTGATTCCCCAACCATCGGCTGGTGGCGTGTCCGACATGCCATCGGGACCGAGGTAATCGACATCGGTGCCATCGGTGATCTCGAAGTAATACTCAAATCCACCCGTCGGCGAGGTGGCTGGGATGGTGGCCGTCCAAAGGTCATGGGCTCCGCGATCGCCGGTGTAACTCGCAACAATCCAATTCGCGCCGTCGTCGATGGTCACGCGCACGCCGGTGACGTCGAAGTCGAACGTTTGCAATTTCACGTCAAACGATTCGCCATTGATCGGACAGATCGGTGCGCGATCGTGAAACGCGAGGTGCGAAATACCTTCCCACTCTACGGTGTTGTCGTGACCGGCTGCCGGCGCCATCAAGGCGATTGCTAGAAACAGTGATGCACTCATGTTTGATTCATCTCATTCGAGTTAGTGTGACGCTCCGGCGAAAACATCTCCCTCGATGCGTCGAATATTCGATCGCATGCTTTTGGGCGTCGCCCCGCTGATTTCAGTTTGCCCGGAGTTTGTCGCAGCCGATCGCCAATCCTTGCGCCGATAATCTGATCCGGCACGATTGGCACCCCTGTGGTATTATAGACATTGGATCATAACCATTGAAGTCGAAAACGGCACGCCAAAAGTGTGCATGGTTTGGAGCGGGTGCATTGTTTAGCGCTTGAGCGTCGTGAAACAGTTTCAAGCAAGCGATCGGTTATGGGCCGCCGAGTAATAGCGTCCTAAGTTTCTAGTTAGGCTAGTGTCGAATATTGAGAGCAATACCATGAATGCATCTCGCATCCAGCTTGTGTCTGCGGTGTTACTGCTGTGTCTGTGCGCCGGCGAAAAAGCTGGTGGCGACGTGAAAGTTATCGACCTCGGAAGTGGTCAATTCATTGCCCGCTTTGTGTTCGACGCACCACAAGACGCATCGAGCGTACACGTCGCGGGCACCTTCAATCAGTGGAGTCCAAAAGCACTACCGATGAACGGTCCAGATGCGAAGGGACAATTCGTTGTCGAATTTCCACTGACTGGCGGACGTCATGAGTACAAATATGTTGTGAACGGAAACATTTGGTTCACCGATCCTGGCAACCCCTTGCGAATCGGACCAAACGACAACTCTGTGCTCTTACTTGGAGAGGACCAAAGTGAAGAGCCAAGCAACACCGGCAGCGGCCACGCAGAATCAATGCCCGGATTGATGGAGCATCCGAGGGAACTAAAGAAGATACTTGCCAATCGCGGCCACGATCAAGATTCGAGGTCATGCTACTTTGAGGAATGGGCTCGGGCCAATCCTCGGCCATTCTTTACAAAATCTACGGTGACATTCATTGCGGTCGCTCCAATGAATCACACCGTACGTTTGAATATCTACACCCGAAATTCTCGATTTGGGTACGATCTTTTGCCATTGGTCGAGGATGCTGACGATCGCCATCAACGAATTCGCGGGGTTTCATTAGACCGAATTCGAATATCCAAGTATGCAACTTATCTTCTAGAAGTCACCGATGGTGCGCATGTGCAGCTCGTCGATCCGAATGCTTGGAGTATTACCTCGCGTGCCGGGCGTCCGGTTGGTCGTGTCATTGAACCTTCACCCACAGCCGGTTGCATAAAGCTTGTTGAAGATATGAAACCAACCGAGTCGGGCCTTCAGCCGCGCGATGTCTATGTATACCTTCCGCCGGGTTATACCTATCCTCATGACAGAGAAACGCACTATCCCGTCGTCTACATGCACGACGGGCAAAACTGTTGGGATGATCCGACTGAGCCGTTTGGACATGGTGGCTGGTCGATCAATTTGACTGCTGACAAATTGATCAATAGCGGCGAGGTTGAACCGTTCATTGCTGTTGGAATTGCCAACACGCCGGATCGCTTGAAAGAGTATGGACCGGGTTCCGACATTCTTTCCGCCGACACAAATCCATATCTGCAATTCATCGCCAAGACGCTCAAGCCGCTCATCGACAAGAAGTATCGAACTCTTCCCGGGCCGGAGCATACCGCCCTCATGGGATCGAGCATGGGCGGTGCCATTTCGTTTCAAGGTGCGCTCTTGATGCCCGATGTGTTTGGTTCTGCAGCGTGCCTTTCGACGGCATTGATGTTCAAGGATGCCAGCGAACGGGGATACTCGGAGTTGGTCGAGTCGTGCGGAAAGCAGCCCGTTCGACTTTATCTTGACAGTGGTACTGGCGGACGGCATCAGGATGGTGCGCCGGCCACCCGGGCGATGGTTGAGTTGCTCAAGCAAACCGGTTGGAAGCTTGATGACGACTTGGAGCATTTTGAAGACGAAGGGGCCGACCACAACGAACGCGCTTGGCGCGCCCGGGTTGATCGGCCCCTTCGATTCTTGTTTGGCAAGGACTAATGGCTAGCTGGCGGGCTTGATGCGAATCGCTGCGCCGCCACCTGGTCCCAATTTCAACGTTAGCTTGGTTGTCGAATCAACCGGCTTTTCCTCGATCACGATTGAATACGGGTTTTTGTCCCAATCGGCGTCATCGCCATCGCGATAAATCTGGGCGACGTATTTGCGATCTTTATCGAGGAACGACAGGTCGGCTTCGAGTGTGCGGGCGTTCTCGTCGGTGATACTTCCGATGAACCACTCGTCACTATTGCGATCTTTGCGGGCAGTGGTGATGAAGTCGCCGATTTGACCGTTGAGTACCTTGGTCGTTTCCCAATCGGTGACCACATCCTTGATGAACTGGAACGGTTCGGGTTTGGCTTCGTAATTCTTCGGCAGATCTGCCGCCATGTTAAGTGGGCTATACAAGACGACATAGAGCGCCAACTGCTTGGCAATGGTCGTACGCACACGGTTGTCAGGCTGCTCTTTTTCAAACAGCAGGTCAAAAATACCTGGCGTGAAATCCATCGGCCCCGCAAGCATGCGCGTGAACGGCAGGATCGTCGTGTGGTCGGGCAGGTTGCTTTTCTCACCACCCCATGCGTTGTATTCCTGACCGTTCGCCGCTTCGCGGGTCATCATGTTCGGATAAGTGCGGCGGATGCCAGTGTCCTTGATCGACTCGTGTACGTCGAGCATGACATGGTGTTTTGCGGACGCTTCAACGACCCTGCGATAGTGCTGCACCATCCACTGACCGTGGTGCCATTCCTTGACCTGCTTGCCGTCGGCACCGGTGCGGTTGATGCCCTGGCCAAACCCGACGTACCCACTCTTGACGGCACGGATGCCGAGCTTATTGCAAAGTGCATAGGCCTCGTCCAATTGCTTGTCATAGTTCTCGACGCCGCAACCCGTTTCATGGTGACCAATCAGACTCACGCCCTTTTCTTTGGCATACTTGGCGAGGCCTTCGAGGTCGTAGTCCGGATACGGTTTGGTGAAGCTGAACTTGCCTTCACCGTTCATCCAGTCGTCATCCCAGCCAATGTTCCAACCTTCGACCAACACACCATCAAATCCGTGCTTCGCCGCGAAGTCGATGTAACGCTTGGTGTTTTCGGTGGTCGCGCCGTGCTTCTCGCCGGAATTCCAACTTGAAACGCCCAGATGCATTTCCCACCAGATGCCGACGTACTTACCTGGTTTGATCCACGAAACGTCGCCGAGTTTGTTGGGTTCGTTAAGGTTAAGGATCAGGTAGTTTTCGATCAGCCCACCCGGAGACTCGTTGATCTGAACCGTGCGCCATGGCGACGTCATCGGCAGCGCCCCGCGCGACTTGACGCCATCAGCCCACGGATAGAGATCGGCTTCAAACGTGGTTCCACCGGTACGACGAAGGGCCATGCTGGAAAAATCGGTCAGGGCGGCTTCGTGGAGGCTGATGTACAGTTTCGATTCGGTCTCAAATGTGACGGGCGTATGGACAACGGTGGCTTTGCTGAGCGGCGAATCAGTATAACGATATTCGTATCGGTTCGATTCAAATGCCGGAATCCACCAGCAGCGATGGTCGGCAGGGAATGCAAACTCGGTCAGCTCATCGGTGATTTCAATGTTCTTGGCGTCGCCTTGAACAGGGATATCGTAGCGAAAACCGACGCCGTCATCGAATACACGAAACGTAATCGTTAGTTTTTTCTTTGAATCGCCGGTGCCCTCCAAATCGATGCGTAGTTGATTGTGATGGTCGCGAATGTTTTTCTCTTCGCCCCACGGCTGGGTCCAGGTGTCATCGACCGAAGTCACTTTTGACGTCGCGATTTGAAACCCGCCATCGAGCGATTCGCCAGACTTAAGCTTGAAGCCCATCTTCGAGGAGTCGATGACAGCCACTCCTCTGCGTGAAACGCTGTACGTCGGTGCGCCGTCTTTGAGTTCAAATGCAACTTTCAAGACCTTGCCCGGTGATTCAACCACGACCGGTTCGGCGCTGACCGATTGCACAGCTATACCAACCGCGAAAATAACGCCAAACGCTAGACGCTTTGTGATGCGTAGAGAATTCATGGATTCGCCACTCCTTGAAATGTTGTGAAGACTCATCTTGCGTGTTTCTCGAAATCTGAGAAAACGCGATGATTCATTAGGTACCGTTGTGATGCGTGGGAGTGTAATCGAAAGTTCGTGCGCGGGAAATCGAACGCGCCCGTTTCGTGCTGAAACAGTTTCGACCCTAGAGTGCGACGTTGGCGATGACGCCGTTGGCCACCTCAGCACCGGTTGCAGAGAACACGCCTGAGTCCGTCACCACCTCGACGTTGACCTGTCGTACTGGTGTGGTCATCGTGCCTTCCAGCGTTTCGACCGAAACCGTGACCGTGCTGCCCGATTGGACGGCTGTGTATTTCGCCAGTCGATAATCGCCCGCCAGGTATCCATGTCCTTCACCCGCATCTTCGTAGAGCAAACCCTCTGCCGTTCCCGATCCATCGAGCGAAACATACAACGTCAACGGATCGAGCGCAACTTCGCCGGTGAATTCCATCACCGGTCCGGCTGGTATGATCGCCCCATCGCGAACGCGAACGTCAGGTTGATTCACATCGGCAGCGCTGTTTTCGCCAACCAGTGAAATCGTTCGCCAGTTACCCGAAGGCAATGACGGCGTCGGTGCGCTGATGGCGTTCTCGGTCAGGTTCGGCACCACCATCAAATCTGAACCCAGCAGGAACGCGGTATCTTCACTGCGAAGGGATGGATCGGTCAGATCGGCAAAAAACACGGGACGCACGATCGGCAAACCATTCTGCGATGATTCGCGGAATAGTGTGTACAAGTATGGCAGCAGTCGGTAGCGCCGCTGAATTGACGTGCGGTTCGCCGCTTCAATCGTTGGCCCGAATGACCACGGTTCCTTATCGACCCCGGTGTTGTCCTGGTGCGCCCGACAGAACGGCATGAACACACCGACGCCCATCCAACGTGCGAACATGGCACCGGTGCCATCGCCCACAAACCCGCCAAGATCCGGACCGGCGAATGGTTGCCCCGACATGCCGATGTTCATCACCATCGCGTTGGACCAGTCGAGATGCTCCCAACTTGCGATGTTGTCGCCCGTCCACATCGCGGCATAACGATGCCCACCAATGAAGCTGGCCCGCGACAGCACGAACGGCCGTTTCGATGGATTGGTCGCGATGATGCCTTCGTGCGATGCTTGCGACATCAGCATGCCGTAGACATTGTGGTACTGCGAATGCGTTCCGGGTGTCAGCCCCCCACCGCCACGATGCAGGTTTGATTCGGGCATGGAATGACCTGGGCCGTCAAAAATGCCCGGTTCATTCAGATCGTTCCAGACACCGTCGATACCGGTGGCCATGAAGTCATCGTACAAACCAGCCCACCACGAGCGCGTTTCCGGTCGCGTGAAATCGGGGAAGTGCGATGGCCCTGGCCAAACGACACCGGTGTAGACGTTGCTGTTCGCGTCATATGTCCAATGGTCGCCGGATGTCCCTTGATCGTAAACGTGGTATCCACCTTCGACCTTGGCACCCGGGTCAATCATCCAAACGGTGTGGTATCCGAGCGCGTGCAGATCGTTGTTAAGATCCGCCGGATCGGGAAAGCCAATCGGATCAAACGTAAAGATTTTGAAACCATCCATGTAATCGATGTCGAACCAGATCACGTCACACGGAATGTCGCGACTGCGAAACTCTGCTGCCAGACTGCGTGCCTGCGATTCGGGCGCGTATGAGTATTTGCTTTGCTGATAGCCCAATGCCCACATCGGCGGCATTTGGATACGCCCGATGAAATCGGTCAAGCGCGTGATGACTTGCTGCGGTGTGTTGCCCTCGAAGATGTAAATTGGGAACTCCGGCCCCTCTGCCGCAAAGAGTATCTCGATCGATAAATCCATCTCGCAGCGGAACGTCGTGTCGGCGAGAACGCCAAACGCGGTACCATCGTCGCGAACAGCCAGCACCCACGGATGCGATTGATACAGACTCGGATTGCCCGCGCCGTACGCATAGGCATCGGTATTCCACGCTTCGGAATTCTTGCCGTTTCGAAGCAGCGGCCCGGCGATTTCACCAGTCCCGTAGAGGCTGACGTTGTCATCGATGTCGATCAGGGCGACATTTCGATCGCCTGATTTGAAGAAGTACGGACGCACCGCGAATGGTTCCGCCGCAGGACCGATCACGGTTGGTGTCGTCGCCATCGACAACGACATGGGAAGCGATCCGATATCGGCATCATCGTCATAGAAACGGGTGACGTTCGGGCCAAGGTCTTGCGCGATGACTTCAAATCCGGAGGACGGATCGCCCGCACTGCGTTGCCATTCGGCATAGTCTGCAAGGTCAACGTCGGTGTCATCATCGAAGTCGGAATTGGCGCACGAACCCGCAGCCGGTCCATTCATGCAACCTGCAAAGATTGCGAAATCGTCATCATCCAGATCGCAATCGGCGTCAAGGTCTTGCGGGAAGCAGCCGACCAACAGCGATGCCGTCGAAACACCAACGTATTCGTTTGATTCGATGTTGCCGTCGCCGTCGAGCGAAGCAGGGATTTGAAAGGACGGGCTGAGCGACTCGGAAGCATCGGTGGGATAAGCACCGTGGGCCAGGTAGATGGTTGTCGGTATACCACCAAACTCAGCCTGTAGGTCAATCGTCCCTTCCAACCAGGTTCCGCTCGTCACTTCGGTGAGACCGGCTGCGTTAAACCACCCGCTCCAGTTGTTATCGACCTCATTGCCGATGTATGCCGACCAAGAGGCGACGGTGCCGAGTTTGTCCCAAGGTGCCGGTATCTGACTGCCCGGACCGTTGGAAACGAAGATGAAATGATCCTGTCCGAGCGCTGCCGAAGGCGCGGCGACGTACAATGTGGTTCCGCGAATGCCCGCGTAAATTTGCCTACCGTTGTTCTCGGCGATCAGCGTCGCATCTGAGTCGAGCGCGCCGTCAAGTTCCCATTGTTCAGCGATCGTGCCCAGCACATAGGCGTGCCAGTCAGAACCATCGTTGTTGTCCCAAGTGCCCAGACCGTCGGTAAACGCCATGTCGAGTTTGGACGCGGACTGCGGAACGGTGACGACGATTTCCCAAACTGATTCGGACGCGTTCCATGTCATGATCGGGTCGGGCGCGATCACCTGGCTCCAATCGTTGAAACCGTAGTGGAGACGCACGGTGCCAGCACTCGCCAAGACCCGGCCGGTGGGGTTGTACTGAATGGTCACCGGCACGTCTGGCACGACCGGATACGGATCGATGCTGACGGAGTTTGCAAACGTCGATGCGATGAACCCCAAACATACGCTGCAAAAGACCTGGACCGTGAACGATGATCGAATCATGAATGCATTCCAGTGAACGACAGGACTACCCCGGCAGAGACACTGATTCTAACAGTCGCATCTAACGAATTCGACCATTCAGTTCGTCCGAAAACGAATTCTGTTTCATATTGGTGCGAAGGGAACGAACTCTGCTGCGAGAATTCAAGGGTGAATGGGCATCGCTTTGGAATGACACTGTTTCAACGACGGGTGTGGCAGCGGCGCTATTTTTGTGGCGCACCGCATCGGTGCGCGGAAACCATGAAACGTTATACGTTCACGACTTCGGAGTTGCTGCGACGGGTCATCGTTTTTTCAGACGGATTCAATGTTTGTCTTTGGAAACGCGGGTGGAGTTCGCTCCAATCCATCTTGAGCTTTCCACCGGTGGTTTTGTGCTGGTCTTCCCAATCGACGAGCAACGTCAGACAGGCATGGTCAATGTAATCGAGGTCTTCCATATAGACGTGCAGTTCGCGTGACGGCTTAACACGTTCCAGAGTAGACGCGAGTTTTGGAAGCCGGATGAATGTCGCCGCCCCGCGCAAATGCAGATACGCTATGTTTTCAGTTGGTTTATCCTCAAGCTTTACGGATAGATGCGAGAACGTATAGACAAGCTTGAGGATCGCTAGGCCGAAACCAATACCGATGCCCACCAGCAGATTGAAATACACAATCGAAAAAACCGTCACCAAAAATATCGGGATTTCGCTCGGGCTTTCCTTGTAGATCTTCTTGATTGCCTTCACGTTAATCAGTTTGTATCCGGTAAATACCAGGACAGCCGCCAGGCTTGCGCGGGGTACATGGGCCAACAAATCGGTCAGGAACCACACAAAAGCCAGGAGCCAAACACCGTGAAAAATTGCTGAAAAACGCGATTTCGCACCGGCACCGACGTTGGCCGAGCTTCGCACAATCACTCCGGTCATCGGTAGCGCACCAAACAATCCGCAAAGCGAGTTCCCAACCCCTTGGGCGAAGAGTTCCTTGTCGTACTTGGTGCGCGGTCCCGTATGAATTTGGTCGACGGCATTGGCGCACAACAACGTCTCTGCACTTGCGACGACTGCAATCGTTAGCGCCGCAATGAGAACGTTAATGTCGCCCAATGCTTTGATCGATTCAGCATTTGGCCAGGCAAATGATTCGAAAAGATTATCGCTCAAGATGATCTTGAAAATCGGCATCTTGAATAGATATGACGCAATCGTTGCAAATACGATGGCCACCAATGGCGCGGGAATTGCCTTAACCCGTTTCGGTACGATGACCGGCCAGAGCGCTATGATCGCTATCGAGAACAACCCGACATAGGCGGCTTGATGATGCTGCGACCAATCAAGCGGGAAGACGCCTTTTTCAAACGCTTCGGGGAGCGACAAGATGTTTTCGACAGGCGTCTTGCGCGGATTGTCGTCAACCAAAACGTGACATTGCTGCGAGAAAATAATCACACCGATACCCGCCAGCATGCCTTGAATGACTGCCGGTGACACCGCCCGAAACCACTGACCCAAACGGAATATACCCGCGACCATTTGCAGGACGCCTGCTGCCAACACGATGATTCCAAGGTACGCGGCCAATTTCGGATCGTTGACGATGCCGTAGACAATGACTGTCAACCCAGCCGCCGGGCCACTTACCTGTAGTGGTGATCCTGAAATAGCACCAACCACGATTCCGCCGATGATACCGGTGATAATCCCTGCAGCGACCGGAACACCTGATGCGATGGCAATGCCCATGCAAAGTGGGAGTGCCACAAACACAACCACAATGGATGCCGGTAGGTCACTCTTTAGAATGTCCGACAGGCTTGGTTTTGTCGCTGATGCATTGTTCATACGGGAATCTATCCGGCTCGATTAGGGTGATTGGTTCTTGATGAATGTCGCTAATTTCAAGAGTCCGCTGCGGCGATAAGATAGTTACATCGTTGGTTAGTGGCAACCAGTCGGACCGCTTATCACACGAATTTTACACTATTGAAACACAAATGACTTACCGGTTTGAATTGGGCCCATATAATGCGCCATCGAACGTGTGCTTCTGCGCCAGATAGCAACAATTAAATTCTGCCGGATTCGGCGAGCATTCTTTCTAACTCGGGGAAGACCATGCCGGCATTGAGCGGAATCACCAAGTCAGCCGAATCGGAGAATGGAGTCGCATTTGGATTGATCTCCGCGACGAACGCACTGCTCTGTTGGGCAACATTCGCGAGCGATGCTGCCGGGTAGACTTGACTGCTCGTGCCCACAACCAGGACGACCTGGGCATCCGCAGCCAACTGAACTGCCTGCTCAAAGACGCCCTCCGGCAGCATCTCTCCGAACCATACGACGCCAGGGCGTGCGAGCGCACCGCATTGGTCGCACCGCGGCACGGGCCCGTCAGACGCCTCGACTCGCCGCTCAAACGTGCACACGGTGCAGCGGTCGATCCAGATGTCGCCGTGCAGGCAGAGGATTCGCGAGTTACCGGCTTGCTGATGCAGACCATCCACATTCTGGGTAACGACGTTGAACTCGGGAAATAATGTCTCAAATCGGGCAATCACCTCATGGGCGGGATTCGGGCGAACTGAGGAAAGATTCCTGCGGCGGGCCAAATAGAATCGCCACACCAAATCTGGGTCTCGCTCGAATGCCTCCGGCGTCGCCACGTCTTCAGGGCGAGAGCCTTCCCACAATCCGCCAGAGTCTCGAAAGGTGGGCACCCCGCTTTCCGCCGACACACCCGCACCCGTCAAGCAGAGCACGCGTGACGCTTTTCGTAGTTCATTTGCGAGTGGTTCGAGCGATTGTGGGAAGTTGTCGGGCATGTTCCCATTGTAACAACTTTGCTTGACGCTTTGCGGTCAGGTCAGCAACATGCATTCCGAGGATCGTGCATCTCGAAGAGGCCATTCCTCAAGTCGCTTTTTGAGATTATTTATGAAGAATTCTGTCAGGCCGTTTCGTCGATTGCCCAGACTGGGATGGGTCTGTCCCGCCCTAATGCTGTCGATGTGGGCGGGTTCGGGTTGCGACCAATTCTGGATCAACTCGGCTGACGAAATCGCCTCGAACATCATCCGCCACCGCCAGAAACAAATGCTCGGGGCCAATTCCGATGCTGATATCGGCCTGGAGGACGGGCGGATTGGCGCGCGAGGCGGGATGTATTCCTTCACGCCAAGTGCGATCGATTCGGAAGTGCCAGAGGCGTTTCGAACGCCCCCTTCCGATGACGACGCAGCATTGAGCGGTTCAAACGGTTATTCAGATGCGAAGATTATTCCGTTTCGATTGCCCGATGCGCTCGAGTACGCCTTCCGGTACGCATGGGACTTTCAAACGCAGAAGGAAGACCTGTACCTCTCTGCGTTGGCATTGATGACCGAACGCCAACTTTGGACCCCGCAGTTTGTCGCGGGCATTCGTGGCCAGTATGCGAACTATGGGCAGGTTCGCGACTTCGATCATGCAATGACGGCTGTCTCTGAACTCTCCGTGAGTCAGCGACTGCCTTATGGTGGCGAAATCGCCGCCCGCGTGGTCAATACCTTGATGCGAGACATTGGCCGCCACACCACAAGTGGTGAGTCGGGTACAGCAATCCTCGAAGCGAACATTCCCTTGCTTCGAGGGGCTGGTCGAGTGGCCTACGAGTCACGCTATCAAGCCGAGCGGAGTCTCGTGTATGCCGTCCGCGATTTTGAAGGTGCCCGGCGCGATCTGGTCGTTGATGTTGCAGGCGACTTCTTCGATCTGCTGGCCATCAAGACCAGAATCGAAAGTGCTATTGCGGCCAAAGAATCTGCCGAAGCTGAATTGCTCCGGACTCAGGCGCTGGTAGATACGGGACGACTCGTTCAGATCGAAGCCGACCGATTCGCCGTCCAGGTGCTTGATCGAAGCAACGATGTGAATAATGCTCGGGTTCTGTACGAAACCGCGCTCGATCGTTTCAAAATCAGAATCGGTATGCCAACCCGCGAGCCGATTGACGTAGTTGATGATGGAGTCGATTTGTTTGAACCTGACGTGGACCACGAGGAGGCCATCGAGACGGCGCTGCTGTATCGACTCGATCTGATCAATACGCGAGACCGTATTGACGATGCCAAGCGCGCCGTGGTAATCGCAAAGAATAACTTCCTGCCGCAGTTTGATATTTCGGGTTCGGTCACGATGAACACCGATCCGAATCAAAAAAATTCGCTCAGCTACAACACCGAACGTACGTTGTGGCAGGGATTCGTAGAGTTGGAAGTGCCCCTCGACCGTCGCGAAGAGCGCAACTTTTTTCGGGCATCATTGATTGACCTGCGTCGCGGCGAGCGGGCGTACGAACTGTCCAAGAGCAACGTCATCCTTGATGTTCGCAGTGCCTTGCGAAATCTGGAGCTAGCGAAACAATCGATGGCGATTCAGGCGAAGAATATCGACGTCAACGAGAACCGAGATGAGATGGCTGGCGATCTGCTTAAACGTGGCCGACTCAGTTCGAGCCGTGATGCGCTTGAAGCACAGAACGCAATTCAGGCTTCCAGAAACCAGTATGCTGCCGCCGTTGCGGACTATCGACTTGCAATACTCACGTTACAAAGGAACTGCGGGACATTGCGGGTGGACGATCAGGGACATTGGATCCGATAATCATGAAGTAGCAAGACCAGATCAGCCCCGTTTCGTGGACAAGTTTAGACAGAAGTTAGAACATGTTCGCGTTTGTCCAGGCGGCGCTGACGAATTAGACTGTACCTACAGGCCGTGTCCGAAAGCAGTCAATTGAAAGTCTTATGCATGCTCACCGTTGATCAGAGCGAATCAAAAACCAAATCTTGGCTTTGTCAGAGTGCAAATCCTTGGAAGCGATCAGCAGTCGTCAACAGTGCCGTATTCTGGATGGTCGGTGTCGCAGCGATTGGTGGATTGTATTATCTGCTCAAACCGAACGCGACTACCTCGGCAGCCGCCGAAGCCCATAAGGTTGAGCGGCGATCGTTTTCGGTGACCCTCAATGAAAAGGGAGAGTTGGACGCCAAGAAGTCGACAGATGTCAAGGTCGAAGTCGAGGGGCGATCAACCGTCATCTGGTTGATTGAAGAAGGGTCCCAAGTTGAAGAGGGTGACCTCATTGCCCGCATTGCCAGCAACGAAATCGAAGAGAAAATTCAAACTGAAGATATCAAAGCGCAGAACGCCAAGGCGGCGGCTGAGGCGGCAGATCAACAGTTCGAGATCATGCTTGATCAAAACGCCAGTGACATTCGCAAGGCTCGGTTGGCATTGAGAAATGCAGAGATCGAAGAGAAGAAATACCTCGAAGGCGATTCGGTCCAGATGCTGAACGCCAAGGAAAATGCACTTCGGACGGCGCAGATCAGACTTGAACAAGCTCAGGATGTCTTGAAGGATTCCAAGGCACTCAACGAGAAGGGACACCTGAGCAAACTTGACTACGAACGCGATGTCCTTTCGGAAATCGAAGCCACGGATGCAGTCGAAGCCGCCAAGCTCGATTTGCGAACGTACAAGCTCTACACGATGCCGAAGGAAATGGCGCAGAAACGATCGGATGTGGATGAGGCCCAAAAAGATCTTGATCGAACAATCAAGAAAGCTGAAGCCACCGAGATGAAGGATCGCGCTCAGACAGCGGCCAAGCATTCCGAGTACGGGCTGGTTCAAGAACGACTCGACAAACTTCGTGAACAACAAGTGAAAACGGAACTTCGCGCCCCCGCTGCTGGAATGGTCGTTTATGACACCGGACCGAATCGGTGGAATCGACGCGAGATTTCTGAAGGTGCAGAGGTTATCGAACGACAGACGATCGTGAAGCTTCCGGACCCATCACAAATGATCGTCAAGCTTCGCATCCACGAAGCCAAAACGAGTTTGATCGCAGTTGGGCAGCAGTCCAAGATAGAAGTCGAGGGCATCCCCGGAGTTGTTTTTGACGGGACGGTGGTGAAGATTGCCCCCCTTGCAGATTCGCAGAACAACTGGCTTAACCCCGACATGAAGGAATACGCCACGGAAATCGAGTTGGATGCCAGCAATCACGAATTGAAACCGGGAGTGACTGCCCGGGTGGATATTCTCGTGCGCGATGTTATTGACGTCTTGTCGGTTCCGGTGCAAGCCGTCTACAGCGTGGGCGAGCGGCGTTTTGTTTTCGTTGGGCGAACACAAGACGAGGCTAAGCCACAGGAGATCACCGTCGGATCAGCCAATGATACGTTTGTTGAAGTGAGCAGCGGGATCACTGAAGGTCAATGGGTGCTGATGGCAGTTGACGACACCCCCCTTGCACAATTGCCGGATATGCAAGAGGACGCCGATAGTGCCGACCAACCGCAATCGCAACAGAAGCCTAAAGGAAAAGGCAACCGAAAGAATCGCGGTCCCAAGGACATGAAAGGGCGAACCGCAAAGCATTCCGATGAATCGGTTGTGACCAAGAAGCAGGACGAGTCGTGACGAAAATCGAATCCTCCGCCAGCAATTCGTTACCTGCCATAACGACTCCGGCTATTCCAAACCAATCCAAAACCAGTGTAATCGCATCCGTTCGAGACTTGGTGAAGACTTACCGCAAGCCCGGTGCGTCGGTAGCAGTGCATGCAATTCGGTCAGTCTCAATCGATTTTATTGAAGGCCAATCCGTAGCCATTTGCGGTGCCAGCGGATCAGGCAAAAGCACGATGCTCAATATCCTCGGTTGCCTTGATCGACCGACGCAAGGCGAATACTTCCTTAGTGGAACCGATGTCTCTGAATTTGACGACGACGGCCTCTCGCAGATTCGGGGGGAGCGCATCGGTTTTGTGTTTCAAAGCTTCAACTTGATTCAGCAGCTTACAGTGCTGGAAAATCTGGAGGTCCCGCTTTTCTATCAAGGCGTTTCCCCATCTGAAAGGAAGGAGCAAGCCGAGAAACTCATCGAACGCGTAGGACTGGCGGATCGGGCTGATCATCGCCCGATGGAGTTATCCGGTGGCCAGCAACAACGGGCGGCGATCGCCCGCGCACTGATCAACAATCCCGTCATCATCCTCGCCGACGAACCCACAGGAAACCTCGATACAACCACAGGTGATATGATTTTGGAGATTTTCGACGAACTGCGTGCGGAAGGACGAACGGTCATCATGGTCACGCACGAACCAGATGTGGCAGAACGGTGCGACCGCATCATTACGATGCGAGACGGTAAAGTCATCGAAGACATTCGCAGTTGACGGATTGTATGTTACGCCTGAGTCGCCACCATTGCCCTATTCAACGCTTTCTTGACCCCCTCCCGATCAAATGGCTTAACCACATAATCGACGGCTCCAAGCTTGACGGCTTGCATGAGCGAACTTCGTTGGTCGATCGCTGAGATAACCAGAACGCGCGCCTTTGGGTCGATCTTGCGAATCTGTTCGAGTGCTTCCAGCCCCCCCATCTTCGGCATGACCAAATCAAGCGTGACCAGATCAGGATGATGCTTCTGATATGCATCAACTGCCTCACCTCCGTCACCGGCTTCGGCGACAATCTCACAATCCATCTCGACGAGGATTTGCTTGATCATGTGTCGCATGAACGCTGCATCATCGACGACTAGAACTTGGGTTGCCACGGCATGACCTCCTTTAGAGGGTCTGGATTTAGAGTGGGCCTAGAGAATGGTTGCCTCTTGACCGATTTTCTGAACTTCAACTTCGCCCGTTTCGGGATTCAGACACATCCGTCGCCCTTTGTTTCCGCCAACTTCGCTCGCGACCAGTTGAATCTTGTGTTTTTCCAGGCGTTCTTTGACAGCTTGAGCGTTGCGAGACCCGATGCCCGAATCTGCGCCATCGCCAAACATCGCTGCGCCGCCGGCAATCTTGGCGGTCAGCCGATTTTGCCTTGCACCTGCTGCGAGGACGCGCTCGAGAAGTGCATCGACACCAGTGTCTGCAAACTTCCCGGGAGACTCAGTCGGTCCGGTGGCGGCGGGCAACATGATGTGAGCCATCCCACCGACTCCGGCATCGATATCTACGACGGCGATTCCGATGCAGGACCCGAGAACAGTTCGAATCTGATCCGGACGCTTGATCGCATTGATCCCGGCGATTCCCAGTTTGTGTGTGATACCCATTGCGCGTTTACTCGCACATCTTTCGGATTTGATCCATCGCTTGTGGCGACGGGACCAACAGAAAAATCCAATCCAACCAATGTCCATCCATCAGAAAATCGGTTCGCGTAAAAAGTACCGAATCGCTGACCTTCGCCTGCTCCAGGAGGATCGGGGCTACAACTGCCGCCGCCAAATCGAACTGATATTGCGGAGCCTGCGGAGTGGCCGATACACCAAGCCATGAGCACAGGCTGTTGACATATGAACTGCTGACGATGTTAGCCGTTTCCTGTAAGCATGATCGCCCCGCATCGTCCAGTTGCTTCGACGTTCCCATGGGTTGACCCATCAGCAAATCAATCAACGACAATGCGACTGGTTCAGCGAACGCAAGTAACGATTCTGCCAGAAACCCTCCGGTCACATTCATGCGCAGTGCTGCCACCGGTTCTTCCGGATTGCCCAGCATGCTTTCGAGTTCATCTAAGGGAACATCCACGAAACCATCGGTGCGAAGGCGAACGCTTGCCCCAAACCACTTCGACAGTGCTTGCGATGCATTCATCGCCCCACTGGCTGCGACACTATTGATCACGCTTTCAAAGCGCTCGAATTGATCGCTTTCGCATCGCTTCGCAATCAATGCACTTGATTTAGGGGATGGCAACAAGAACAGCCCCCACTCCAACCAAAGCTTGTCCATAAGAAAATCGGTGCGGGCGAGCAATATCTCGTCACTGACCGATGCCTGCTCAACAAGAGTCGGCTCAACTGTGGCGCAAGCCATGTCGTGCAAGACTACCGGAGGGCCGGGGGCGGCTGTCACACCGAGCCACCCGACCAATCCATTCATCATGGCGCTGCCCACGATGTTGCCGGTTTCCTGAATACACGACAGTTCCATTTCGCCGATTGAAGTTGTTGTCCCGGGCGGCTGCTGCATTAAGAGATCGCAAAGCGTCATCGCCACTTCTTCGGGCATCGTCAGCAGAATGTCACCCGTGATTTCGCCATCGATTGGCATCCGAACCGCGACGACGATTCGTTCCGGTTCGCCTATCGCCGCATTCAGCGATTCAAACGGAACGGATTCAAAACCGTCGCTCGTGACGCGCACGCCGCGGCCAAACCACTTGCTCAAAGCAGTGGAGGCTTCAGCCGCACCATGAACTGCGACTTTGCCCAAGGCATTCAAGACGGGAGCGTCGGATACAAGTGTCATTATGTACACGCCCCGACAGCAGCAGGTATTTGGGCATTTGCTTCGTTTTCCCGAACCATGTCGAGCATTGTCGCCACGTCCAAGATTAGCGATACCGTCCCGTCGCCCATGATCGAGGCGCCGGCGAATCCTCGTATATTCTGGAAATTATCGGAAAGACTCTTGATGACGATGTCGTCCTGGCCGAGCAGTTGATCGACGGACAAACCAATGCGATTTTCTTCGGTACCGATGATACAAAGCGTCATTTCGTCGGCACTGGATGATGTGGTCCTAAGATTCTTGCGTTCGGTCGTGAACACGCCTTCAAGTTCGACGATTGGAATCACCTTATCGCGCACTCGAACCACGCGCTGCTTCTGAACATGTTGTAACTCGGCAGCATGTACGGTGATGATTTCGGCGACTGAATCGATCGGTATGACATAAACTCCGCTACCAATCTTGACGAGAAGCCCGTTGATGATTGCCAGTGTTAGTGGCAGGCGGATAGTAACTTTCGTCCCTTCGCCCGGAATCGAATCGACATCGATGGTACCGCTCAATGCATTGAGCTTGGTCATGACGATGTCCATGCCCATTCCGCGACCGGATAGATCCGACACTTCCTTTGCTGTCGAAAAACCAGGTTGGAAGATCAGTTGGATGAGGTCCTTGGGCGTCGCTTGTTCGGCTTGCTGCGGGGTCAACAGTTCCTTTTCAATCGCTTTTTTTCGCACAGATTCGTGATCAATTCCGCGACCGTCATCGCGTACTTCAATGCAAATCGAGTTACCGGCATGGTAGGCTTCCATCGTGATCGTGGCGGATTCGTCTTTATTTGCTGCTATTCGATCTTCCGGAAGTTCGATGCCATGATCAACCGAGTTTCGCACCATATGAGTCAATGGATCGCCCAACTCGTCGATCATACGCTTGTCCAGTTCGGTGTTTTCACCGACGAGTACCAGATTGATTTTCTTGCCCTTGGCTTTACACAGATCTCTGACAACTCTGCGGAACCGAGTGAATAGCGGACCAACAGCCACCATTCGTGTATCCATGATGCCTTTTTGCAATCCGTCTGAAACAAGACCGAGGGCATGAACAGACTCCGCGAATTCATGATATTGACTGCGGGCATCGATGACCCGTCGGGCGATTGCGCCGTATGGCTCAAAACTTTCCCGAAGTTGCTGAACCATGCGGCTCATCTCTGCGAGTCCCGATCGGCCGCTCGTCACGGCTTCATTTTCAACTGCGTCTTGTAAACGCAGCAAATTGTCATTCATCTCTTCAGCTTGAAATGCCGTGCCTACTCCTTCAAACACACTTGAAAAACCGGCTTGGATTTGGTTCAACCGTGCCCGGCAGATGACCAATTCACCTCCGAGATTCATGAGTTGATCGAGTCGTTCGATGTCGACGCGAACGGTCTCACCCGATCGAACCGACGTCGCCTGCGTTCTTGGTTGCGTTGGTTCTTTTGACTCTGGCGCGTTCGCGCTGATGGATGGCGGATGTGTTGCGACGACTGGCGGAATCGATTCAGCGTTTGGCGGGCTTATGGTGTTCAACGCGGCGGGTGTTTTGTGATCGGTTGCAGAAGGTTGCACCGAGGCGTTTTTTTTCGCTGGCACCTTAACGACTGTCTTGGGAATCTCAGGCAACTCACTGACGTTCTCGGATGGCGTAGATTGTTCATCACCTGGCCCTGGTGCGATGTCATCGCAGCCGGAGTCCTCGGTCTTACAAGAATCACCACCTGTGTTCGCAGGGTCTGAAAGCCTCTGGGGCGCGCCCTCAATGCGAACAGTTTGGACCTCGAATCTTGCGACAATTTCTTTGAGCTCGTCGGCAGGGACATCTGACGTCACTTCAATTTCGATATGGTGGGCCGACTCGTCATCACCGAGGTTTTCAACATCGGGCGTGCAGCGATGGACCACACCGATCTCTTTGATCCGATTCAGAATCAGAAACGCCTGAATCTCCGCATCCATCGAATCGGGAGCAAAATCGAGAGTAACAGTGAGCACGTCGGACGAATCGTGGTCGCATTCGAAATCGCCGCTGCTAACAGATTCGCTCAGCTTCGCAGATTCGCCTGTAGCCTGTGATTCGTCACCACTCCATGTTTCAAAAAGTCCGTCACGAACGGTGGAGTCAATTCCTGTGTACTTGTTGTTGCGAACTCCTTCCACCACCTCGCGAAGAATGTCTGCCCCTTTGAAAAGCGCCGACATCAGGCTGTCGTTTAGATCGATCGCATCACTTCTGACCTGATCGAGAACGGATTCCATTCCGTGGGTGAATCGGTAGGCATCGTCAAGTCCGACCGCTCCGCACGCCCCTTTGATATTGTGGGCCATGCGAAAGACTTCCTGGATCAGCTCGATTTCACCTTGGCCCTGCTCCATCTTGAGCAGCGATTCATTCAGATGATCGATCGACTCCATTGTGGATTCGATAAACAGCGTGCGAAGTTCTTCATCTGGGATGACTTCTTGAATATCGATCGGACTGATTGCTTCATCGTTCTCGTCAGTGGTTGAATCATTTTCGGATTCTGAGACGTATTCTTGAGATGGGTTGTTGTCTGGTGGCATGGTGGTCGCATCTTTCTTTACCTGTTCCGAGCCTTGTAATTCCTGATCGAGCTTTTCCAACGTCGGTGCGATGTCGACACCACCAATCGCGTTCTCGCTCAGTTCGTTGATTAACCGCTGAAGGCAATCAAACACCGAAAACAACGTTTCAAACTTACTAGGGTCCAGCGAGGCCTGCCCCATTCGAATCCGATCGAATAATGTCTCCATTCGATGTGTGACTTCTTTGATGTTGTCGAAGCCCATCGTGGCGGCGAGCCCTTTGAGACTGTGAGCCGCGCGGAACATTTCGTTCATCCACTCGACGCGCTCAGGCGTATCAAGCGCTATCGGACCGCCATCTGCGCTGTCTTCAAACGCGAGCAGATCGGAGTTCAAATGTTCCATGTACTCCTCGGCTTCATCCAGAAAACCAGCCAAGAATTCGGGGGTGACGTCTACGGTTCCACTCATTGCTGACGATCCTTAATCACTTGATTCATGCCGCAGACGGTGCGTCGGTGCGCCGATAAATAAACGGTTTGACGTATTCGATTTGCGGGAAATCATTCAGATTCATCATCGATCTGATGGGGTCCACATCACCCGCATACAACAGCCCACCAGTGTTCATCGAGGCGGCGACATTGGACACGACCTTGATCTTCATCGGTGTGTCGAAGTACATCATCACATTGCGAAGCAGCACCAGGTCAAATTTTTGCTTCATGGCGTCGCGCAGATTGTGAAACTTGAATTGGGCCATGCTTCGGATTTCCTGACGAAGCTGATAATGATCGTCGGCAACTTTCTTGAAGTTAGTCTTGATGCGATTGGGCGAGCACTTTGAAACCGCGTATTCGTTATAGATTCCTTCGCGGGCAATATCGAGTACGCGCGAACTGATGTCGGTTCCAACAATGGTCAGTCGCCAATCGCGAAGTTTGTTACGCATCTCGTTGAGGCAAATAGCGATGCTGTATGCCTCCGCTCCACTACTGCACGCAGCGCTCCAGACAGCCAGACTCTTTTGCTTGGCCTTCAATTCCATGAGGTCCGTCAGCAGTTCACCGGAGACCAAGTCCCACAGCTTCGCATTTCGAAAGAAGTAGGTTTCGTTGGTGGTGACTGCTGACAAGAAATGCGGGAACTCCTCTTCAAATGCGGAGCCGCCTTTCGTCATCAGATCGTAATAGGCCATGAATCCTGGCAACTTCAACGCACGAAGCCTCTTGCGCAGACGATTGCTGACCAAGGCGAGCTTCTCTTCAGGAATAAATATGCCGGTCCGTTCATAGATGAACTTGGTCACCAGTTTGAATTCTCGCGGAGTCAGTTGTTGGACAGTTGACATTATTTTCCTCAGCCGGTTTGGAGTAAACGCAATTATGCAGAAAGATTTGCCGGTATTTCTTGCTCAAGCAATGCCTCGATCTGCAGCAAGATCAACAGTTTTTGCTCGAGCTTCACGAGCCCTTGGATATACGCTTGGTCCAAGGTTCCAAAGGTTGAGGGCGGATCAATTTGACTGGACGATATTCGCAGCACTTCGCTTACCGAATCCACCACGATACCAACTGTGCGATTGCCCAACTCTGTCACGATGATGCGGGATTCGTCACTCTGTTCTGTCACGGTTAATCCGAAGCGCATTCTTAAATCGATGACCGGAATGATGCTTCCACGCAGATTGATCAGTCCGCGAATGAACTCCGGAACTTGCAACAGTTCGGTCATGCGGCCGGGCAAGATAATCTCTTGCACGCACATGATGTCGATACCGTACTCCTCTCCTGCCAACCGGAATCCGACGATTTGCAAGCCATCTTCCAAAACAACATCAGAAGGATTGCGGGTCTCTGGTGGCGCTAATGTGGCTTGGTTCATGCTTGAAACTCCTTGGCGCAGACGCATTGCAAATTTAGTGGCCGGTTCCGGAATTCTTGGCGTGCGGTTCAATCAGATGCATCACCAGTAATCAGGTCGCCGCTATGCCATCGGGAAATGTTGCGCCCTTCTTCATGCCAATAGGTGACACGCGTAGGCAGTATGATCGCCTTCACCGGAGATGAACGTGCGGATCAGTAGGAGCGAAGGGTAAAGATTAGATATAACAAATTCGGTTAGACTTGCCGGGGAATTGTGGTTGATGCGGCTGATGGAGTCTCGGACTCGGTTGATAAATCGGATGCGACTGGTTCAGAGTCATTGTTCGCTGAAGCTGGCACGCCTTGTGGACCCGCGGGTTGGTACTCGGGAACAATGTCGCCCAACATTTGACGAATCGCGTCTGGAGTCGAATCGTCCGCAGACGCAATCAAGTGGTCGATCCTCTGAATCATCTCATCCCATTCCTCGCGACGAGACTGCCAGATACCGATCTTCGGGTGACGGGTCGGATTGACGTTTTCACCGTCGATCAGCAGTTCTTCAAAGAGCTTTTCGCCCGGACGTGTTCCTGAGAATACGACGTCGATGTCTTCACCGGGCCGAAGTCCGCTGAGCGTGATCATGTTGTGGGCCAGGTCCACGATCTTGACCGGATCGCCCATATCTAAGACGAAAATCTCTCCTCCGTTGCCCATCGTTCCGGCTTGCAGCACAAGTTGCGCAGCTTCCGGAATGGTCATGAAGTACCGGGTCATGTCGGGATGGGTGACAGTGACCGGGCCGCCCTTGGCAATCTGCTGCTTGAAAATCGGGATCACACTGCCGCTGGAGCCCAACACGTTTCCGAAACGGACCGTGACAAACTGCGTCGCAGCCTGGTATCCGTATTGCTGAACGAACATCTCAGCCACACGTTTGCTACACCCCATGACGCTGGTTGGGTTGACGGCTTTGTCGGTCGAAATCATCACCATCTTCGCCACGCCACATTCAGCAGCCGCCAACGCCACAGTACGCGTACCGACGATGTTGTTCTTAATTGCCTCGCCCGGATTGCATTCCATCATGGGCACATGTTTGTGAGCGGCAGCGTGGAAAACTTCGCTGGGTTGATGTGCTTTGAAAATCTGCCGAATGCGGGTCGCATCACAAATGTCGGCAACAATCGGCTCGATGTCGAGTGCCGGAAATTTGCCCAGCAATTCACGGTGGATCTCAAAGAGGTTGTTTTCAGCCTGTTCGATCAACAGCAATCTTTCGGGTTTGAACAGCGCGATTTGCCGGCACATTTCTGAACCAATGCTGCCCCCGGCACCCGTGACGACGATTCGCTTACCGGTAAGCTCGACACCGATATCGTCGTTGTCCAAAGTGACCGGTTCGCGCCCCAGCAGGTCTTCAATGTCAACCGGACGAAGCTGGCTGACCTGAACCCGGCCGGCGATCAGATCGCTCATCGCCGGTATGGTGCGGAATTTCAGCGCATTGCCTTCACAGAACTTGATGACCTCACGCAATTCCTTGGGCTTGGCGTTTGGCATCGCGATGAACAATTCGTCCACCCGATGATCCTTGCATATTTCTTTGATTTGATTGGTTCGACCGAGAACCTCGACGTTGTGAATCCGGTGGCCCAGATTCGCGACCTCGTCATCGACGAAACCGATCACGTTGAAACCCGCTGATCCGGATCGCAAGAGTTCGCGGAGGAGGTTTTGGCCATGATCGCCAGCGCCGACTATGAGGATTCGCGACTCGATCGTCGCATCCTTGCCACGCGTGTATTCGTAATATGAACGAAATAGAACCCGGGCAGCCGCCACGAAGTTGATCGTTGCTGCCCAATCAATCAGGAAAACTGCTTGGCGGAAGCCTGCACCCCGGTCGATTAGCGCCTCACCGGTCATGGAGTGGGCCAGGTTTTCGATTAGAAAGTAGGCCCCGATCAAGAAGAACGAGCTGACTTGGGCGGCGACGGCGATCTGCACCAAGTCGCGCAGGCCGACAAATCGCCATGACCCGTGAAACTGCTGCGTCCGGGCAAAGACCAGAAGTTTGATCGGCAGTGCAATCGCCGCAATAGGCAAGAAGAGATGGCCAATCCAGAATTGCCAGCCATGAAAGTTGTACGCAAGCCCAAACGCCGTAAACAACGCCAAGAGGAACAAGAAAGCATGGGCGAGCATCGACAACGTGTTGCGATGCTTGCGCCAGGCGTACTTGGGCCGCGAAGTTTCAGTCTCAGCGATTTCTTTCTCTGAAGATTCCAACGACAACCTCTGGTAGAATTCGATCCATGAGAACGATTCAGGTCACTTCCTATACTGCCAATCGACCGAACTTCTATCCTAAATCAACAGGCATTCAACCACAACGGGATTGGACTGTTTTGGCGATTATGAGACTTATTTTGATTGGCTGCGTCCCGATAATTGAATTCAATTGTTGGGTTCACTCAGGACTTGAATTGATTGGCGTCGGAAACGACTCGGACAAAAATGTCAGTGATGACCGCGTAGCCTGAAGACTACGATGATTCGCTGACGCCCTATCCAATAGCGCCCGCCGACGCATTGTCTTTGGCATCGCGTTCGTCCAGCACCTCTTGCAGCTTGTCAAGAAAACCGGCGTATTCTGACACGCGAAACTCGTCCCTTAACCGTGAGGCTGCTTTGATCGCGGTGTTTTGTTTGACTGGTGAATCTGCGTCAAGCCACAGGACAAAGGCCTGAATGGCCGCGAACTCGGCAGATTTTGGATTGGAGCTGACCAGTGCCGCACATTCGGAATGCAATCGCTCGCCATCGCGCGACGTTGGCAATATTGACCCCAATGGATATTGCGCTGCAAACATTTCGGGATTGTGTCGCCAGAGCGACTGGAGCTGAACTACAGCGGTCTGAAACTGGCGATCGGCTACAGCGCTGATGAACGCCCCAAGCTTGGGGTCCAGTTCTTCTTCAATGCCCGAACCTGCTCGTTGGAATGCCTTACGACTTTGATGGTACGATCCTTCTTTTAGCAGTTCCCACGCCTTGTCAATTTGCTTTTTGCGAACAGATGTAATTCTACGCCGCAACTGCTCGGCGTGAGTCATGTTGTTAGAAGCATTCGCCGCGAGGTCGTCGGTCACTTCCGGCATGTTAAGCAGAGAATCATTGGTTTCTTCGTCTCGAAGCGCTCTCTGCTGCAGGCCCAATGCAATCGGATGGTGAAAGGCGTTTACATAAGTCAATTCGTTTGTGTTTCTGATGTCGAAATCAATGTTGCCCGACTCGAATCTTGGCGGAGCGGTCGGATAAGTTCGTTGCATTCCAACGAATGCTGGCGGTGAAAAAAAACGCACCGTTCCACTATTACCAAAATAACGGATCAGCGAGCCTGACCTGAGATCGTTGCTGTATCTCGTCCCTTGAAAGAAAACTCCACTTCCCAAGCCCTGTCGCGACCCTCTTGAAGCGAATGGATTCACATTGGCAGAAAACGACGAATTTACAAATCCAACCTGACTTGCACGTCCGGAATTCAAGGATGATGTCCTGGCGAACAGACCACCCGATTGAATCGTCCGATTCAATGTCGCACCGATTTGGTTCGTCCCGCGTCTGGCATATAGCGAACCTTGGTTACTCTGTTGAGCCAGCGACTTTTGCCCGGGCCAAATCGTACAAAGCAATACCGCCATGAGCGGCACAGAAGTGGACAGTTTGTTTATTCGGTTTGCAGGACTCATAGTCTCGGTCGACTCTCCGATCGCAATACGCAACAAAATATACTATTCTCACGCGAATGGTTGATCAACGTCTCAGTAGTGAAGCCCCGACCGTGCCAGACTTCTCCAGCGATCACCGTCCGCTGTACGCTCTCTATCGGCAGATCAATCGAGATTGGGCGACTCCCCGTTAATATGTACGCGTAAAAAAGGTGGTCGTTCGATTAACTTTGCGGCTCTGGGACAAGAAGTTGCGTCAGGTATTGGATAACGAGGAGTCGGTTGGCCGAAAGGAAGCCCATGTCAGAATCCACAAGCCATGATCCCAGTGCGACTCTTGGGCATCGCGGAAAATCACCGGGAATTACATGGACACTTACATTCGTGGGAGTAGCCGCCCTTTATCTGTTTACCGTTGCACCAGGCATCTTGTGGGGGGATTCTGGTGAGGCTCAGTTGCGCGTGTTCACCTGCCAACTTCATGATTTTAGAGAGATCGCTCGATCGCATGTGACATATTACGCCATCGCGTGTGGACTTACGAAACTGTTTGCAGCCGACCCGATTTACACTGCCAACATGGTTTCCGCGCTGGCGGGGGCGGCCACCGTTGCCAATCTTACGGTTCTTTGTGCAGGCTTTGTTCGGTCGTGGGTCGCTCTTGCAAGCGGCGCCTTGCTTCTGGCGTTTTCGCACACACATTGGCAAATGAGCGCAGGGGCTGAAGTCGTTTCGTTCTCGACGATGTTTATGACGTTGGAATTGTTGTTTGTTGTTCTGTTCATCCGTCGGAGATCGTTCATCTACATCCTCCTTGCCGGCTTGGCCGGTGGAATCGGATGGTCGACTCACAATTTCGCGTTACTCATGTGGCCCGCATATTTCGTCATACTTCTCTCAAAACCCGAGTGCGTGAAGTCGTTAAGTTTCCGGCGGGTGCTCCTCATTGCACTATTTTGGCTTGTAGGTGTGCTACCGCTGATTTGTTCGATGTTCGGTCAGGTGGAAAACGTTGACAACAATACCGGCACGATGACTTCATTGTTTGTGGGGATCTATGGCAGAAATGTCTTTAATGCAAGCATTTCGGCGGGAATGTTGTTTCAAGTTCTTGCTTACATTTGTATGAACTTTCCGACGCCACTTCTTTTCCTTCTGCCACTTGGTGTCTGGCGTATCGCTAAAACACAGGATAGGGCCATTTCGGTATTCCTGATTGTTGGCGCAGCGACATATTTTGGATTTGCGGCCCGATACAACGTTCCCGATCAATATACGTTCTTAATGCACAGCTATATCTACTTTGCGTTGTTTATCGCAGTTGGTGTTGATTGGATTCTCGAACGGTTTGGGCGCAGCTGGTTCAAGGCCCTAACAATTCTGCTGGCGAGTCTAGCACCCTTGTTCTATGCAATTCTGCCCGAATTGGCAGAGCAACACCTTGTCGGACGGATCAGTCTGCCTTTAAGAGTTTTGCCATATCGCCCCCCGTTTGAATGGTTCCTTCAACCTTGGCGTTGCGGAAATGACGGAGCTGAACGGTATGCGCAGGAAGTCTTGGAGAGTCTTCCACAGAATGCGGTTCTGATTGTGGACTCAACAACCAGCCGTCCTATCAATCTGGTCCAGGGCACTCAGCAATTCCGGCTAGATGTCCGGATGCCCACGGACCATCTCGCTCGGCCTTGGGCGAGTGAATTCGTCTTGCAAGAAAGCGAAATAGACGAATTGGTGGCACAATCCCTTCTTTTCTGCACGCTCGAAAAAACATGGTATTGGATGGAATGGAACATGGCGGAACGATTTGAGGTCGTTCCATTTGGTCTGGTTTACCAAGTCGTCGGTCGGCGCGACTAAGGGGTTATTGATCCCAACCCACCCGAACCATTCATCAAGTTCCTACGTAAGTGCCCCAGAGTACGCCTGATTGCCTTGCAAACGGACAAATGCTCTAGATGTAAGGAGTTATGACCGATATAAACCGTGTTATTGAGCCGTTTGGCGGTACTTCTGGGCCTTCGAAGTGATGTGCTAATCGGCGACAATCGGGACAAATCTCCTTTGGGATTGGCGTTCGATTGCGGCCAATTGAGGCGGCTGACGGGGACGGAGTCCGCCCGCGTCGCAGAATTTCAAGACTCTGAGCACATGGTCGTGTAGGAGAAACCGCTCCTGAATTCAAGTCAGTCTGGCCTCTTTTGCCAGTCTATAGCGTAATGAATCCATGAATATCTCATTCATCTTTGGGACCCGACCTGAGGCAATCAAGTTGGCTCCGGTCATCCTTGCGGCGCAGCAGGCGGACGGTATCAATCCGCATGTGTGCGTTACCGGGCAGCATCAATCGATGCTTACGCAGGTTCTTGACGCATTCTCGATCGAAGCCCATGCAAACTTACAACTCATGCAAGACAATCAATCACTTGCCGGATTTTCATCTCGGGCGTTAAAAGCGATTGATGTTTACTTGCGCGAGGTGCAACCAAACATGGTTTTGGTACAAGGTGACACATCGACTGTGTTGTGCGCGGCGCTTGCCGCTTTTTATCTCCAGATACCTGTTGGCCATGTCGAGGCCGGTCTTCGCACCGGCGATCCGTACTCACCTTTTCCCGAAGAGATGAATCGCGTTCTGGTGTCGCGGATGGCTGATCTTCATTTTGCACCGACCGATGTCGCACGAGACGTGCTCGTTGCGGAAGGCGTTGCTCCCCAAAAGATTGCGGTGACCGGTAATACGATCGTCGACGCCCTGAAGATTGCCAGCGAAGGAATTGATGGCAAGACAATTCGTGTTGCGGGATTGCCCAACGAAATTATTGACGCAAACGATTCCAAGAGAATTGTTCTAATTACGGGGCATCGCAGAGAGAGTTTCGGACAGGAATTTGAAAACATCTGCAATGCGATTTTGCAACTGGCCCAAGACTTTCCTGAAGTTGCGTTTGTCTACCCCGTTCATTTGAATCCGAATTTACAGGAGCCGGTCGGCCGCATTCTAAGCGATCAATCGAACATCCATCTCTTGAAACCGCTGGGCTATCTTCCGTTTGTCGCGCTAATGAAACGCGCCGCCATTATTTTGACCGATTCAGGTGGCATTCAGGAAGAAGCGCCGTCTCTCGGCAAACCCGTGTTGGTCATGCGCCACTCGACGGAAAGACCCGAAGGGATAGCCGCAGGAACTGCAATGCTCGTTGGTACAGATCAAGATTGTATCGTGCGTTCAGTTTCGACGCTATTGAACGACGATGCCCAATATCAAAAAATGGCACGAGCCGTGAATCCGTACGGCGACGGAAACGCTTCGGCCCGAATCATTCAAAGGTTGCAGGAACGAGCTCTAGTCCTTGTTTCAACATTTTAATCCATTGGTTAACAATCGCGCACTTATTTTATCGTTCGCCTGTTTTAGCATATCGTTTGCAGCAGGTTGCAAAGCGGACAACCCGGATTCGCAGCCGAAGAACCTTGCATTGGGAAAGACCTATCGGATTTTTCCCGAGCCAAACTACAAATTGTGTACCGACCCAGGTGATTCAATCCAACTAACAGATGGTGTCGCTGCTGGTTGCATATGGCAACGAAAATCAACGGTCGGATGGTATAACCCCGAGGGTGTCCCCACCATCATCATTGATTTGGGCACAAGTCAGCGAATTGGAAAAATCAAAATCCATACCGTCGGTGGCGGGCATGCGGGCGTCTATTTCCCGGCTCAGGCTTTGGTTCTTATTGGCAACAACGGTCACGACTATCAGTTGGCGGAAACGTTTGAGGGATTAAGTCTTACGAGAGAATCCAAGAAAACCGGACGCGGTGTTCCCCATACGTTTGAGTCGAAAGATCTTCAGATGGAGGGACGGTTCGTTTGCGTGGCGATTCAGCCCGATCAATCGCTCGTATTTGTTGACGAAATTGAAGTGCTTGCACCCGAAGTCGAAGAAGCCAATGCAAGGGGAGATAATCGACCTTGGCGATCACTATCAGATTTGTCTAGGGTCTTCACTGAAAGCAGAGAATGCACGGTTATTCAGCAAGAATTCGACCGCTTTCTGGACGCCCAACCGTCCACTAGAAAGAGTGCGTCTGATCCCGTTGCTGACGCCATTTTCCAAAGGGCGCACGCGCTCAAAGCCGAACTGCAAGATGACGCATTCGCGTTCCCACAAAAGCTTGAGAAACTAGAGCAGGAATTTGAAGTTCTTCGAGGACGATGGCTCGCGAACCGCTACAAGCGCGACTTCGTTTGGCACGTTGTCGATCCCATGCAACAGCCTCGCCGTGACGACATTTACGATCAACGGCATGACCAAGAAGCGGGTTCACTTGCATTGGAGCTTTGGCAAGGTGAGTACGAATCGGGCGCAGTGAATTTGATAAACTGTTCTGATTCGCCGTTGAAGATCGTGGTTTCGATCAGTCCGTTGCAATCAAAAGGTGGCGGAACGTTTAGCTCGGCGGACACTGTGTCATTGAAACATGCGGTATACGTGCATGCACCGGGAATGGGGTTCATCGGTGATGCTCTGCCACCTATCGCCAATGACATCATTGAGATATCGCCTGGCTCCGTAGGACAGTTGTGGATCACGGTTCATAATCCTGAACTTGAACCCGGCCGCTATGACTTTTCAATCAGCCTGCGCAAAGTTCTGGGAAACATCATTTCCAAAGACGCAACCTATGTTCATGCATCGGTGGTGGTACACCCTGTACGTTTTCCAAAGCAGACCACACTCAAAACGCACAACTGGGCGTATCTCTCGCAATTCCCATTTAATACGGCAGAGCTCGAATCTACTGTTGCCGATCTTACCAGCCACTATACCAACGTTCGAATTCTCGCCTCCAGTGCTCTTCCGACGGGCTCAGTGCGCCCCGACGGTTCAGTACACGTTGACTTCTCTAAATTCGATCGAGCATTCGACATTGCACCCGATACGGAGCAATTCATGTTTTTCTGGGGGATGTCTGATCGCAATCTCAAAAACACGATCCGTGTTCGGGGCGCAGGCGAATGGATGTCATCGACCTGGAGGACGGCGCTGAAGCATTACGTCAATCAATGGATCAGCCATTTGAAGACTCGTGGAATCGGATACGATCGCTTTCTGATGTATCCGTTTGATGAAAGCTGTGGCGACCAGTTTTATGAACTCTTGCGCGAGATCAAATCCATTGATCCTCGTGTGCGCACGTTTGCAAACACACCCGGTGCCAAGCACCCATCGGAAATCAAACGACTCATTCCCTATGTGGATCAGTGGTGTTTGCCAGAGAATGTCGCCAGATCGCGTAAGGCCCGGGAAATTTTGAGGTCAAGCGGTGTCTCGAATATCTGGCGCTACAACGTGAAAGGGCCCGCACGAGAACTTTCTCCGTATCATTACTATCGATTGCAATCATGGCGGGCGTGGGCGGACGGAGACACTGGTACAGGCATTTGGGTCTACGCGCGCTATGCGCCAAACGACCAATGCCGCGGCGCCGACTACGCGACTTGCGAACGACTGATTCACGCCGTTGTTTACGAACGTGGTGACCTGAATCTCCCCAGATCGAGCGATCGGATGATCACGAGTCGGCGATGGGAGGCTTGGCGAGATGGAGTTGAAGATTATGAGTATCTCGTGCGGACACGTGACCTCGCGGACTCGATGCTGAATGGACCGGCTCACATCAAGGCAAAAGGTCGGCAACTTAAGAAAGAGATCGACAAAATCGTTTTTAACGTGTCTGCTGATTCAAGAAATGTGTATCGCGCCCGTCGTCAATTGACCAATGCGATTCTCGAATCCAACATCAACAACCTTGCGAACTTAAAGACGCCCGAACCAGACTAACGACTAGTTCGCCCTACGCCAATGAGCCAGGACCCTATCGGAAATTCGAGTGGCACAATAGAAGCAGAATCTGCGACTCCGCGCAATCGACTAAGCCTGAGCGATCAATCGATATTCATGATTCTCGCCAATGTCGTAAAGCAAGTGGCAATGCTTGCACAAACCATGATCCTCGCACGCCTTTTGAGCCAAACCGATCTTGGATCATTTCGCCAGGTCATTATTGTCTTTACGCTGGCATATGTTTTCAGTTACCTCGCACTGCCCGAAAGCGCATCGTATTACCTGGCCAACCTTGATTCAGCTAAGCGCAAGACATTCGTTTTTCAAACGGTGGCTCTGTCAACTCTCTTGGGGTTAATCTCGGCACTATTTGTAATTGTCGGAGCGAATTCAATCGCTGGCCTGTTTGACAATCCGGGATTGGGCGCGCTTCTCATGCTGGCGTCCGTTATTCCTTTTTGCTTGATGATTAAAACTCTGTTGACTGTCGCGTTCGTGACGGTCGGGCGCGCAAAACTGAGCAGTTCACTTTCAGTCTTGTTTGCTGTTGCGAACGTGTTGAGCATTGTTGCTCCAATTCACGTTGGGTTTACGCTTGAATCGGCGATGATCTGGTATACGGTTGTCCATTTGGTGACAGCCATTATCGCGCTCATATACTTGTGGATCATCATTGGCATGCGGATATCGTTCGACGCGGACATGATTCGCCAGCAATTTGCCTTCTCGTTTCCGTTCTGGGTGAGCTATGCCGTTTTCTTTGGATACGGCCAGGCCCATAAATTCATTGTTTCATCGTTTTTTTCTCCTGAGGAATTCGCCCTCTTTTCGGTTGGCGCGACTGAGGTACCGATGGTCGCCCAACTCGCTGTCGTGATTTCGATGCCCCTTGTGCCCGCTTCAGTGAAACTGCTTCAAGAGGGTACTGCGAAGCAAGTTGTGGATTTGTGGTCAAAGGCGGCTACCAAGGTTGCATTGGTCACCGTTCCAGTATTCATGCTTTGCGTCTTCTCACCTGAAATGATTCTCGCCCTTCTATACGGCGAACAGTACCGATCTGCTTGGCCAATATTCGTCGCTTGTTCGTTCATCATGATACTGCGAATATCCAATGCTCAATCCTTATTCAAGGTAATTGGTAAGACACACTACACGCTTATTTCAAGTGTGGTCGCGCTCGTCGTCGGTATTGGTGCAGGACTCGCACTGCTCGTCCCGCTTAGACTGCTGGGCCCGGTAGTCGCGATCTTACTAGCGCGCGTAGCCGAATTGTTCGTGGCCATTTATTACCTGAAGCGACACTTGCCGATAAACATTGTCAGCATCTTTGCCCTGCATACGATTCTCAAGGTTGCGGTGGTTGCGGCGATCGCTTGTGGGATCGCCAAAGCAGCGACTTATCAAATTCAAACACCGCTTTATTATGTACCAATCAATGCGTGTGCAGCAGGTACTATTTTCATGGGACTCGCGCTGGCATTTGGCGTATTTAGCGACAGCGATAAAGCGACGCTCCTTCGGTGGGCGACACTTAAACCGTTTCGCAGCTAATGCATTGGATAAACCTTGCTCAGAGAGAGTGCAATAGAATGTATGCACCGCAACTAACAACCCAAATCACTGTTGATCAACTTGATCGCGCCGGAATGGATCACTCGACGTTTCAGCGCACAAAATACTGCCTTTACATTGTGCTCGCGCTAATTCCTATTGCGGGTATGGGCTATATTGCCACATCTGACAAGATGATTGCGGCTGGAATATTGGGGATCCCTGTCGCTTTCTTGTGCGTCGTCCACGCTCCGTTTTCGCTAATCGTTCTTTACTTCTTTCTGCCTGTTGAGGGCGCGATTCAAATAAGTCCTTATTTTACAATCAGCAAGGGCGTCGGCATCATAGTGCTTCTTAGCTTCATTCCGCGTGCCATTGGAAGACCGCTGATCCTGCCTCCGCCAATCAAGTTTGTTTTCTTGCTTGGAATTTGGGCGATCATGAGCCTTGTCTGGGCTGCTTCTCCGATCTACACCGCTACAGGATTGATCGGATTAACGCTGAATATTGGGTTGATGGTCATTTTAGTCAATACCATTCAAGACAAAGCCCACTTCAATCTAATTCTCCTTTCGCTGTTTATGGGTGCAATTGTTGCGTCTTCACTTGTGACATTTGGTCACGTCTCCTATGCGAACAATCAAGAAGACATGGGAAGGGTAGTCCTGAGCGAAGGTACGAATCCGAATATTCTTGCTGCAGCAATTCTATTCGGACTTTTGTCGGGATTTTACTTATTCCTGCACTGGTCTTGGTTTCGCCGAATTTTCTTGTTGGCAGCTTTCCCGATCATGTTGTTTGCAATTTTGCAAACCCAAAGCCGGACAGTTTTGATCACGACAGTCGTGGCTCCAATCGTCGGTTTTGCCATGTCCCTCCGAGGCTCGAAGAAGATTCATCATATTCTCGGAATCTTAGGGGTTTGTGTCGTCGCGTATCTACTTTACTACGTCATACTCAATACCTCGATTTTATCCAACGATGCGCGCGATCGGTTTCTCGCTTCAGGTAATAATCTGCAAGCCAGTGGCCGTACGGAGATGTGGATGAGGGGTGTAAGGTTTTTCCTTAGTAGTCCAATTCTAGGAAGCGGGTGGCGCAATTTTGCGGTCAGGGCTGGACTACATTCTTCGGTTTCGTCCGCCCATAACAACATGATCGCGATGGCTGTGGAGTTGGGCATTGTTGGATTCGGACTTATGACTCTATTTTTTGTCTATCTCTTTGTGGGGTCATTGCGATGCCCCGATCCACGACTTCGGTGGATTGGTTTGACGTTTATCGCCTTCAATCTTCTTGTAGGCACAACCAGCACAACGCTTATGCAGAAGGATTTTTGGTATTCGTTAAGTTTTGTTTTGCTCACAACCGAATTGGGGAGAAAACAACGCCAACACATTCAACAGCCAAGTGCTTTACCATTCCAACAATTTCCTGGGTACTCGCTGCAACCGCAATTCAGTGGTATGCCGCAATTCAACCGACATGGACCGCCCGGCAGATAGATTCGCGTGCTTGTCTAGTTCCGAATTGAGAGTCATTCATGCGGATACTTGCAATCTCCCATTTGTTTCCGACAGTTGCCAGCCCGGCATATGGCATTTGGGTGCCGCGTCAACTTTCCGCAATGGTCCAGGGTGGTGCCCAGGTTGACGTTCTAATACCGGCGGTTCTAGCGCCTCGAATCTTGCGAGTTTTTCCAAGGTGGCGGAAATACAATCACCTCACCGGGACTTGCGAATTCAATGAATTGCGCACTCATGTAATTCCTTACGCAAGACCGACAGGAAACTGGTACTACCGCTGGGCAGGACACGTTCTTTATCGCGCCGCGTTGAGTATTGCATTGGCGTGGCATCGCGTAACACCGTATGACATCATTTATGCGACCTGCATATTTCCAGATGGCGATGCTGCGGTACACTTAGGGAAGCGTCTTGGTATACCGGTCTGCTGCCTGGCGATCGGTTCGGACGTCAACGTGTATCCGGATATCAGCAAGACGATGTTTCGCCACTTTGTCCGCATCGTCAACAACCTCGATGGTATGTTGGCGTGTGGGGAAGGTCTCGCTCATCGTGTTGAGTCAGTGAGCAATCGCCCAACACCTGTTGTACATGGCGTCGTTGAGGCAGATGTGTTCAAACCAGCGGCTGATCGAGAGTCGCTTCGAGAATCTCTGGGTTTCAAGCGTGAACAACTGGTACTGCTATTTGTCGGTGGGCTCAAGAAAACGAAGGGCGTGTATGAGTTGATTGAATCGCTGAGAGGTCTTCTCTATCTACATCCCAAGACGGTCCTTAAAATCATCGGAACCGGGATCGAGTTGGATGGACTTCGCAAAGAAGCAGAATCTAACGGTCTTGAAGAATGCGTCGAGTTTGTGGGAGCTGTCGGCCCGAATGAAGTCGCCAGATGGATGCAGGCATCTGATGTACTGGTGCTTCCCTCTTACTCTGAAGGAATGCCAAACGTTGTCATGGAGGCGATGGCTTGTGGAACGCCAGTTGTTGCGACGACGGTTGGAGGACTTCCGCGGGCAGTCGGTGAGTGCGAAGGTGTTGAGTTGGTCAAGCCCCAGTCGGTGGAAGAACTAACTGACGCACTTCATCGCGTTCTTGCAAACGAAGAAATTCGAGTACGCATGGGTGCAGCCGCCCTCGCATGGTCACCGCGGTTCAGCGCCAAGCAAAGTGCCCAGCGCATACTGACCTACTTGGATGACCTTGTTAGTCAACATCGGGCATCTAAGAAGAATTGAATTCGCGAATATCCTTGAATAAGAATCTTCCACAAAAACCCATCAGAACCGTGGTCGTGTACCGCGTTTGCCAACATTGGCGTGCGCCGATGTTCGCACGCTTAAATGCAAATCCGATGATCGAGCTTTCCGTATTTCACGGCAAAGACGTTCCAGGCACAAAACTCATCAACAGCAAAGAATTCGTTGGCTTTGATCATAAGGAGATGTTGACGCTTAGCGGGAAAGTGAAGTCTTCTGGGCGAAGCGCCCCATGGGTTTGTTGCCCATTTGTTTGGTTGAGCCTGTTTCGACATAGACCAGACGTCATCGTTGTCGAGGGTGCGAGCAATATCTTCACTAACATCTTTGTTTTTGCTTACGCTAAGCTCTTTCGCAAGCCAATCGTTTGGTGGACGCTGGGTGTACTTCGTGGGAGGAAATATTCCGGCATTGGCAAGATTTATCGACGACTTGTAGTTGCCATGGAAAAAAACGCGGCTGCCCTGTTGGGGTATAGTTCGGCGGCATTGTCCTATTTTGAGAGAACGGGTTATTCGAAGGAACGGTTTTTCCGGGCGGTCAATGTTGTTGATACTGATCGGGTAAAGTCAGACATCAACGAATCTACCGAGCGAGTCGCAATCCTCCGAAAAAAACTGGGATTGGACAATGCAAAAGTGATCCTATTTGTCGGAGCGCTTACGTTCGAGAAAAAGATCCACCGTCTGATTCATTCCTTCGCAAACGTCAGCCAGCGGTTTCCTGATGCACGCCTTGTTGTCGTTGGCGACGGCTCAGCCCGCAAGCAACTTGAATCGCTTTGTGATGAGGTTGGATGCAGCGATAGATCCACATTTAGCGGTCAGGTCATTGGCCAGATTTCGGATTACTACGAATTGGGAACCGTGTTTGTCCTTCCCGGTTTGGGCGGTTTGGCGATCAGTGAGGCCATGACCCACGGATTGCCGATCATTTGTAGCCGCGGTGATGGGTGCGAGGTCGATCTTGTGCGAAATGGAGACACAGGATTCCGCATTGATTCAGACGACGACGATACTATTACGCAGTTCATTGAAGATAAGCTGGCCGAATTACTCAATGATGATCAGGCCCGCCAGAAAATGAGTGATTCTGCGCGGAGCGTCATCAAAGACGAACACAACGTCAACACTTACATCGCAAACATCGTCGATGCCATCGTCTACGCTCGAACAAAAGTGCGTTCGACCCCCTATCCAAACGTGATTGTGGATGAAGAAACTTCTTAAAAAACTTCGGATGTTCTGCCTGCTGACGTTTCGCTACCGTTTGAAATCATGCGGACAAGAATCGTACATCGGGTACAGCGTATTCATTCGACCGAACGTCTGTTCAATCGGATACAAGAGTTTTGTAGGGCCGCGTTGTTGGTTGGCTTCTGAGGTTGCGATCGGTAATTTCGTCATGCTTGCAGGTCGGGTGGCCATCGTTGGCGGTGATCATGCGTACGACAAGGTTGGCGTTCCAAGTATCGAAGCCGGTCGAGCAGTAAACAAACCAGTAATCGTTGGCGACGACAGTTGGATTGGTCATGGTGCGATTGTGATGCACGGTATAACCATTGGCGAAGGTGCAATCGTTGCTGCAGGAGCCGTTGTCACAAAGGACATTGAATCCTATTCAATTGCTGCAGGTGTTCCGGCAACCAAGATTCGTATGCGGTTTGAACCGGAGGAAATCGAAGTACATCGAAAGGCGTTGGCCGCCCGCCGCGCCAAACTTGGATTGAAAGACGTTACGCAGCAAGACGCGATATAATTGCAGTTAGTCTTTTCGTTGTTGCGCTAGTATCAACTTCTGTGATCGAAACTTCATCATGGGTCTGCTCAATTCGGCGCGACTTATTCGCCACCTTGGCATTGCGACGTTTATCCGTCGTGGCTTCCATGTTGCTCGAGCCCGATCGGGATGGCTAGCGCGACTTGACCCGACCGATGGTTTCGGAGCGGCGGACCTTGCGTCTCATTTGCGAAAGGGGTGCTTGGTCGGGCAAATGCTCAGGGATCGGCGGGCCGACGCGATTCCGTTTTTCTTCGACTCGTCATTCACTCGCGACTTCGCCCCCATTCTCGAAAAGCTGATTCCGCTGGAAGATCGTGAGCGATTGCTTCAACAGGCCAACGGGCTGGAGTCCGGGAGGGTTCGATTCTTCAGTCATTGGGATGCCGATCTGGGCGATCCGATCGATTGGCACGTTAACCCTCAATCCAACAAGCGGTGGGATTCAGAGTCCCACTGGTGCCAGATTCGCAATCTCGATCCTGCGATGGGCGATGTCAAAATGGTGTGGGAAGCCAGTCGTTTTTCCCATGCGTTTCTGCTTGTTCGCGCGTTTGCCCTGACCAACGAGCGATCTTACCTGGAACTTTGCTTGAAGCTCATCGAAGAGTGGATCGACGCAAATCCGCCCGCGCGTGGCGTTCATTGGAATTGCGGGCAGGAGACGGCGTTTCGACTGATAGGATGGTGCTTTGCGCTGCACGCATCATACGCGGCTGACGTGCTGGATCGTGACCGATTCGCGAAGATCCTGGCATCTATTTATCGACAGACCCAGCGGATCGAACGTCATATCGGGTTCGCTCGTTCGATCGCTAACAACCATGCCTTGAGTGAAGCTGCCGGCTTGTATACCGTCGGGCGTTTGTTTCCCGAGTTCGACAATTCGAAGCGATGGATTCGAAAGGGCAAGCGAATCCTGTGCACCGAAATCCTCCGACAGGTTTTTGCGGACGGCTCATATATTCAGCATTCGATGAATTACCATCGGGTCATGCTGCACGATTGCCTATGGGCGATGCGGTTAGCCGACATCTACGACGATCCATTTCCCGATGCGGTCGTCAATCGACTGCGACGCGCGGTTAAGTTCGCGAGAGACATGCAGGACGCAGAAAGCGGCCGATTGCCGAATTATGGATCCAATGATGGTGCCCAAGTCCTACCGTTGACCTCGTGCGATTACCTTGACCATCGTCCAGTGCTGCAGTCGTGGTCCCATCAGTTGGACGGTGAACGCGCCTTTGAAACCGGGCCGTGGGATGAGGAGGCTCTTTGGCTGTTCGGTACTTCAGCCCTTCGTGACACTTGCGACAACATCAAACCCAAGAGTGCACGTTACGAAGTTGGCGGATACTACACGCTTCGAGGACAAAACAGTTGGGCGATGGTCCGTTGTCATTCATACAAATGGCGACCGGCTGAAGCCGACATGCTGCATTTGGACCTTTGGCACAAGGGCGAAAACGTCTTGCGCGACGGTGGGTCTTTCAGCTACAACTGCCCCGCCCCATTTGGCACCTATTTCAAATCGACTGCCGCCCACAACACGGTGACCGTTGAAGGGCAAGACCAAATGGTCAAAGGCCCCCGCTTCATGTGGTTTGACTGGGTCAAGTCGCGACTCATCGCGTATCAGCCCTCCGACGGTTCAGCAGGAGGGCACTTTGAAGCTGAGCATTTCGGTTATCGCAAGCGATTCGGAGTCACCCATCGCCGCCGGGTTGAATACGCCCTACCGGATCATTGGATGGTCGTTGACCAAATCTTGGGTGATGTCTCTGTCAATGCGGCTGTCACCTGGCACATTCCGGACGTGCCCTATGATTGGAATGAAGAGACTTTGACGTTGATGTTTGAAGTTGGATCGGGTCATGTTCAATTGTCGTTCGTCGTCGAAGATGGGACGATTGACTCAACGATAATCCATCGAGCGTTTGAAAGCGACAAGTCCGCATCCGGTTGGGAGTCGCTATACTACGGCGAGAAACAACCGCGACCAGCCATTCAGATCGCCCTCCGATTCGAGGCGAAAACCAAACTGATCACAAACATTCACTGCAATTAGGAATCAAATCGCACATATGCATGTAGCCTATATTCATCAGCATTTTTCGACACGAAGCGGCATGACGGGTACGCGTTCATTCGAACTCAGCCAACGTCTCATCGAAGCTGGGCACAAGGTCACGATTGTCTCCGGGGTCAACGAGCTTAGCCCCATCAGAGGCGAGAAGGGCGCACGCGTTTCGGAGACCGAGGTCGATGGCATCCATGTGCTATCAGTGTCAGAACCGTACAAGAATTCGATGGGATTCGTGCAGCGCGTGCGTGCGTTTGGGCGATTTGCGAGAACGGCTGAGCAGCTTGTCAAGAAGACCGATGCCGATCTCGTATTTGCGACATCAACGCCGCTGACCGTTGGCATCCCGGGAATGAAGGGAGCAAGGCATCTCGGCGTTCCGTTCGTTTTTGAGGTTCGCGACCTGTGGCCGGAAATCCCCATCGCGATTGGCGTCGTCAAGAATCCATTGCTCAAATGGTATTTAAAGCACCTAGAAGTCAAAATCTATCGGGCGGCAAAATGGATCATCGCCTTGTCACCGGGGATTCGCGAAGGCATCTGCAACACCGGGTATCCCAAATTGCAAACCTCCATGATTCCAAACGCCTCTGACCTCGATGTCTTCAAACCCGATCCCACCGGCATCGACGATCCGCAGTATGGCTGCCCCGAAGATTTTAAGCTGGTCTTCACCGGTGCACACGGGCTGGCCAACGGACTCGATGCCGTGCTGGATGCGATTGTGGAATTGAAGAACCGAGGTGAAACGGGGATTCGTTTTAACTTCATCGGCAGCGGGGGACAGAAGCAAGGATTGATGGAGCGATGTGATCGAGAAGGTCTTAGCGAATGGGCCAATTGGATTGAACCGATGCCCAAGCAGCAGCTGGCTGAAATCCTCCCGCGGATGGATGTGGGAATGATGATTCTCAAGAACATCCCCGCATTTTATTACGGGACTTCACCGAATAAGTTTTTTGACTATATTGCAAGCGGTCTACCGGTGCTGAACAACTATCCCGGCTGGCTTGCGGGAATGATCGACGAGAACCAATGCGGTAAGGTTGTAGAACCGAACGACCCAAAAGCCTTCGCAGATGCGGTGGTTTGGATGCGCGATCACCCTGACGAACTAAAAGCAATGGGACCAAGAGCGCGTAAACTTGCCGAGACGCAGTTTTCGCGTCAGGTCTTGGGTGAGCAGTTTGTGCGAATACTGGAACAGGTTTACGAGCAACATAAATCCAAGTGAAAAAGCAAATCACCGAACATTTGAAAGCCGCTGAAAAGCTCACCGATTCAATTCCGCTTCTCGAACGAATCTGCGATCGGATTATCGAGTGCTTTCGCAGCGGCAATCGTCTCTACCTGGTTGGAAACGGTGGAAGCGCCGCCGATGCCCAGCACATTGCCGCGGAGTTGATCGGGCGGTTCAAGATTGACCGCGCCCCACTTCCCGCGATTGCGCTGACGACTGATACGTCGGCGTTGACCGCGATCTCCAATGACTTGGGCGGTGACGTGGTTTTTGAAAGACAGGTCGAAGGCCTGGTCAACAAGGGCGACATCGTGTGGGCGCTAAGCGTCTCGGGCAATTCGCCAAACATCATCGCAGCCGTCAAGACAGCTCGGAAGAGAGGTGCCTGCGTGATTGGGTTTACGAGTACCAAAGGTGAAGCGCTCGCCGAATTCTGTGACGAATGCCTCCGTGCGGCTCACACCAGCAGTGACCGGGTCCAAGAAGTCCACGAGTTGGCGTATCATTTGATCTGCGAGCGCATTGAAGCAACATTTGCAGATGCAACCGAATAAGTGATCAACCGCTCTAACTTCAACTGCAAAATACGACCAAAGTTGCAACATGTCTGAATCGCAAACATCTTCACATCCGACAAAACTTGATCCACTTTGCACTGATCCTGATCAGATCGAGCGGATGTGGTACGTGCCACCGGAAACACCCATTCAAAGCGGGTGGATGTTGTTCAGCGAAACGCTCGTGCTAAGTCAGTTACAAGGCTGTTTCGATCAACCCGATAAAGTGAAATTCACGCCAGGTTGGCGCACGATTGCTTGGGGTATTCGCGCCATCATGGCGGTCGGGCAGGCATTGATCATGCTGTTTTGCATGATTCCCATTTTGAGTTGGTTCATGTACATGCTCTCCCGCAACATGCCCCGCAATATCGCAGGATTTTTTGTTCGCGGGTGCTACTGGAAGGCGAAGCTGCGACACTTGGGTGTAGACACCTTCATCGACCAAGGGGTGGAATTCACTCGGGCGCACACCGTTGAAATCGGAAATCGATGTCACATCGATCGCAATGTTCTCTTTACGGTTGGCAATGATGACGGCTACATTCGCGTCGGCGACTATACCTTCATTGGACCTTGGTGCCATATCGCGGGCCGAGGCGGCGTTGAGATTGGCCGATGTGTCGGATTGTCGGCCCGTGTACATATCTATTCAGTATCGAACCTGCCCTTTCACGCGGAACGTCTGGGTGAATTGGTTTCGATGTCTCATAGCGTTCCCGTCGATTTTCAAAACACGGTGGAGGGTAAAGTCGAGATTGGTGACTACGTCGTGATCGGGATGGGATCTTTGGTCCTGCCAGGCGCTTCACTGGGGCGCGGCGCGATTGTTCACCCTTATGCTGAATTGCGCACTTCGTTTGACAAGTTCGCGATTGTCTCAGGGCATGGACGGGCCAAACGCATTGGTTGGCGGCGTCCATTGCGACTCGATCCAAGACTGCAGCCAGAAAGCATGACCGAGCAAGAAACATGAGTACAGCAAAGTTGACGTTGGCAACAACGCTGCATGAATTGTCCGAACCGCCCACAACCATCGAGATTGCGCGCGCATCAAAACAATTAGCGGGACTCGACTGCAACGAAGCCGGACTCAAACCACTCACGATCGGAATCGCAAGTTCGTTTACGTTTGATCCGATCATCAAGAACCTGATTGTCCGAGGGTACAGCGATGGTCTAAAACTGGAATCGTACCTCGCGCCCTATGGGCAGTACATTCCGGAACTTATGTCGCCGCAAAGTGGCCTGGTCGTGGCTAAGTCAGACGTCGTGGTGCTGGCGATTCGGCTTCAAGATGCATGCCCTGCACTCTACGAGCGGTTTAATTCCCAAGACGCAGCCTCGATTGAATCCATCTGCAATGAATGGACAAACACATTCCGCCAGGCGCTCAAGGCCTTTCGCAAACATTCGGATACACCCATTCTTTGCTGCAACTACGAGGTGCCCGCCTACCCCGCTCTCGGTTTGGCAGACGCCAAGTGTACGCCATCGCAAAACGAAACGATCGCTTCATTGAACAGGTCGCTGCAGGAAACGGCATTGCAAGTTGGCAATGTCCATATTGTCGACATCGATGCACTTGCTAGCCGCGTGGGTCGTACTCGTATGGTTGATCCCAAACTTTGGTTCTGGGGTCGTATTCCCATCGCGAGTGAGCATCAATGGGCGTATGCAGGCGAAGTATTGCGCGTGCTGCGGGCCGTCTCTGGCAAGTCGCGAAAGGTGCTCGCACTGGATTGCGACAACACGCTATGGGGGGGCGTGCTTGGTGACGTTGGCAAGGATGGCATCGCCCTTGGGCATGACTATCCCGGTAACGCCTTCGTCGCGCTTCAGAAGCGGGCGCTGGACCTCTATCATCGCGGCGTCGTGCTCGTCGTCGCGAGCAAGAACGAACATGCCGCGGTCAAGGACGTCTTCGAGAATCATCCCGAGATGGTATTGCGGCCAGAACACATCAGCCATTTCGCGGTGAACTGGGAGCCCAAACCGCAGAATCTTCAACGGGTGGCTGATACGCTCAATTTGAATCTTGACAGTTTCGTATTTTTGGACGACCACCCTGTCGAATGCGCCATGATGCGGGAAATGTTACCACAAGTTCTAACCGTCAATTTGCCCGAAGATCCGTCGCGATTTGCAGAAACGCTCGCCCGTCTCGACTGTTTCGATCAACTTGGCATCAGCGATGAAGATCGACGACGCGGCGAGATGTATCGCAAGGAAGCCGCCCGCGCCGAATTCAAAGCCGAGTCCGACGATCTCGAATCATTCTTTGTCGGTTTGGACATGCGTATCAACATCGCGTGCAACGACGAAACCAATGTGGCTCGAGCCGCCCAACTGACCCAGCGCACGAATCAATTCAACATGACGACGCGGCGACGCACTGAATCTGAGATGATCGACCTGATGCGTGCGGAAGACACCGAAGTGTGTACCATCCGGCTGACCGATCGGTTCGGCGACAACGGGATTGTGGGGCTGGCGATTGTCCGCAGGGAAGGCAATAATGCGGTATTAGATACGTTCCTGATGAGTTGCAGGGTGCTGGGACGGTCCGTTGAAAATGCCTTTCTCGCTTGGATCGGGACACAAATGCTGCAACGTGGAGGGACGACATTGGAAGGTCGATTCATTGAAACGCTCAAGAACAAACCCTTCGCCGGATTTTTTGAATCCTGGGGAATGACGCTCGCCGAGAAGTCCGACGACGGATCGCAACGATGGGTCTATGATCTTAATTCGGCAGCAGACGCTTTGACGATTCCCAAGTGGATTCAAATTGAAACGCAGTCATCATAATTTTTTAACAACCAAGGCCGAATCATGAGTCAGGAAAATCGGGCGAAACTCATCGAGATTGTCGCCACGCTCTTGGAAACGGATGCGTCGAGCATCGACAACAATAGTTCGCCGGAAACGATTGAACATTGGGACAGCATGAATCACCTAAACATTTGTGTCGCGGTGGAGCAGGAATTCGGCATTCAGCTTCAAACCGACGAGATGGCCACCATCCAAAACGTCGGTGATCTCGTGACCATGCTCAATCGTAAGAATGTGGCGTGCGCGTGACGACGCGAGTTAAGAGCAACCGTTACTCATGATTGATCAGTTGAATTCATCAAAACGCATCATCAACGCCATCAGCGTCGATGTCGAAGATTGGCTGCAATCGACGATTGATTCAAAACTTCCGTTGACCAATCGCTTCCACATCAACACGCGAAAAATCCTGGAAGCCTTTGAAGCCCGAAACGTGAAGGGCACATTTTTTGTTCTGGGTCTTGCCGCAGAGCAAGCGCCTGACATGGTTCGCGAAATCCACGATGCCGGCCACGAAGTGCAATCGCATGGATATGGGCATGAACTGGTGACGACGATTTCGCCAGACCACTTCCGCAATGACATCGAACGTTCAAAGAAAATCCTCGAAGATATCATCGGGGTCGAGGTGACGGGTTATCGGGCGCCTGCGTTCACGATTACTCAGAAAACGCTTTGGGCGCTCGACATTCTGTTGGACCTTGGATTCAAATACGATTCTTCGATTTTCCCCGTGCGCATGAAGCGGTACGGGATTGAAGGGTCGCCCTGGTATCCATACATCGCCAAGACACCCAAAGGCCGCGAGATTCTGGAAATACCAGTTGGCTCGTTTGAAGCGGCGGGCCGACGATGGGCTACAGGCGGAGGCGGTTATTTCCGACTACTCCCCTATTCAGTGCTGCGCCGTGCAGTGCGTCAGATGAACGATCATCAGCATTCCGCCACCATTTATATGCATCCATATGAATACGACCCGATCGAGTTCGCCGAGCTGGACTATCCGGTTCCCATGAAAATCAGACTTCATCAAGGGCTCGGTCGTCGCGGTTTTCCCAGAAAAGTCAACCGACTGCTGACCGACTTTCGATTTGGCACGATGCAGGATGTCATCGACACGCTTGGAGAGCTAGAGACGCATGAACATCGTAGTCTTGACGGCTAACGTGTCACAATACTTGCCGGACTTCTTTGCCCGTTTTTTGGAATCGCAGGCATCCAGTACGCAAGCCGTTTTCGTCGTGCCCCCACGCTATGGAAAGGAATCGACCGGGGACTTGGCGCGGAAATACATCAAGGCATTTGGTATTTGGAATTTTTCGCACGTCGTCCTGCGAACCGTCAAGACCAAGGTGCTCAACATCCTGACGGGCGGTGGCCGCAACGGTTCTTTCTATTCCGTTCAAGGCGTTTGTAAACATCACGGGATCGCTTGCGAAGAAGCCGACGATGTCAATGCCGAAGAATTTCGAAACAAGTTACGAGAGATGAAAACCGACCTGCTTGTTTCGGTTTCTTGTCCGCAACTATTCCGCAAACCGCTCATCGAACTTCCTCCGCTGGGCACGCTCAATGTTCACGGTGCCCAACTGCCCAAGTACCGGGGCATCCTGCCGAGCTTCTGGATGATGGCCAACGGCGAGGCGGAAGCTGGCGTCACGGTGTTTCTGGTTAACGAGGACATCGATGCCGGCGATGTGGTGGAGTCCTCGACATTCCCAATTGACCCGCATGAATCTCTCGATGGCTTCATCAAGCGGAGCAAACTCATCGCCTGCGACACGCTGCTGCGTGCGATCAAGAGAATTGAAAAAGGCGACTGTCAGACCACCCCGCTTAGCATGAAAGACGGAAGTTATTTTTCATTCCCAACACGGGCCAGTTATCGTGAATTTCTCAGGCGTGGGCGGCGATTGTGGTAATATCTGGCTGAACACTTGGGATCTTGGCACAAGTCTGGCGGATTGTGCAAAAGCAGTTCTGATTGAGCGGTCGCGAAGGATCGATATACATTTGCCGGACAAGTGAATTATCGATTAACATAACGCGACTTAGAGGCTGACGTCTGCAAAATAATTGATATGCCTCGCATGATCATGATTGTGCGAAGAGTTGGGGAATTATGATACAGGTCAATCGAAATCCTGATGCGAAAACGCTTCGTTCCTTCGGGATTGCAATGGTGTTTGGGTTTGGGATCATTGGCGGCCTTTTTTGGTATATCGGGCCCGACCCCAACAGTTTTTCATGGCAAGGCGTTACATCTCAGAAAACGGCGATCGGTATCTGGATTCTGGGCGCGTTGCTCGCTCTGGTCTCGATTGGACCGCGCGGCATCTCCGTTCCCGTCTACGTCGGATGGATGTCCATCGGAATGTTTTTGGGGGGGATCATGACAGTCGTTCTAATGACCGTCCTATTCGTCGTGCTCCTTCCAATCTTCACGCTGATTCGATTCAAAGATCCGCTACGGATGAAATTGAAACCACCGGGTGAAAGCTATTGGGAAGATTATCGCGAGCACGAACCGACACTGGAACGAACCGCCCGTCCATTCTAATTTTCGAGAGTCAGGTTTGATTGGCCCGGCTGGTTTATTGCTGTTTTCAATGGGAAGATGAATTCTTAGCCATGTATATTCTAGGAATATCCTGCTATTACCACGATTCCGGTGCTGCGCTTCTCAAAGATGGGAAGCTGGTCGCGGCGGCGGAGGAAGAACGGTTCAATCGCAAAAAGCACTACAGCGAGTTTCCCAAACTTGCCGTTGAATATTGCCTTGAGGAAGCAGGCATCACGATCGACGATGTCGATTACATCTGCTTTTATGAAAAACCCCTGGTCAAGTTTTCGCGTATCCTCGAAACGATTCTGGCACGCTGGCCGCTGACTTATTGGAATTGGGTCAAAAGCATGCCCGTTTGGCTGCTGACCAAGCTGCACATCGGGCGGACCATTCAGCGCGAACTCGACACGGACAAGGATATCTATTTCTGCAAGCATCACCTGTCGCACGCAGCCAGTGCGTTTCTGGTTTCGCCGTATGAAAATGCAGCGATCATCACGGCTGACGGTGTGGGCGAATGGGCGACGACGGCTTGGGGTGTCGGTCGTGGCAGCGAGATTGAACTACAAAAAGAGATTAGCTTTCCGCATTCGGTTGGTCTGCTGTTCAGCGCGATCACTGCGTACCTTGGTTTCCGCGTCAACGATGCCGAATGGAAGGTGATGGGACTTGCCCCTTATGGCAAGCCAACTTACCTCGATAAGTTTCGTGAAGTGGTCGACCTGCGTGAAGACGGCAGTTTTCGATTGAAGATGCAGTACTTCACGCACACGCATTCCACGTCAAAAATGTTCAATCATCGCTGGGAAGAATTGTTCGGTCGCCCCGTACGTCCCAAAGAAACCGAACTGGACCAATTCCATATGGACATCGCCCACTCCGGCCAGAAAATGGTCGAAGAAATCATGGTCGCGATGGCCAAGCATGTTCACAAAACGACGGGCATGGACAACCTCTGCATCGCCGGCGGTGTCGGACTCAACTGTGTTGCCAACTGGCGTATCCTGAAGGAATCCGGATTCAAGGAGATCTTCATTCAGCCGGCAGCGGGCGATTCGGGTGCAGCGTTGGGGGCTGCATTTTACATGTACAACACAGTCCTCAAGAAACCGCGCGAATTTGAAATGCGTCATGCGTATTGGGGACCGGCATTCGACGACGACAGCATTCGCAAAGCACTTGAGCGATCCGGCCTGTCGTTCACCTATCACGATCGTGAAGAAGCCCTGCTCGAACAGACGGCGGCTGCGATTGACGATGGCAAGGTGATCGCGTGGTATCAGGGGCGGTTGGAGTTCGGACCACGGGCGCTGGGCAATCGTTCTTTGGTTGCCGATGCGCGCAATCCTAAGATGAAGGACATTATCAACGCCAAGGTCAAATTCCGCGAGGCGTTTCGTCCGTTTGCACCGAGCGTCCTGCGCGAACATGCCCATGAATACTTTGAAATGCCCGAAGGGATGGACGCGCCATTTATGCTCTTGGTGCCGAACGTGCTGCCCCATCGGCACGCAGAAGTTCCTGCGATCACGCACGAAGACGGGACCGGCCGCGTTCAAACGGTGACTGAAGAAGACAACGGGCGTTACTATCGGTTGATCAAGGCATTCTACAATCGCACCGGTACACCGCTGGTCATCAATACATCTTTCAATGTTCGCGGGGAGCCGATCGTGCTGACGCCGCAGGACGCGATTCATACGTTTATGAACACCGGAATCGATTGGCTGGTGATGGGCAACTTTGTGATTTCGGAAAAACCCGACGTCGTCGATTACGAAGCCGGTATGAAACGAAGTATTGAACTGGAAGCCAGTTCGTTGATCAAATAAACAAAACGCAGTCTCTGTAAACTGGAAAACAACGAGTCATGGCCAAGCAATCACTATTCAAAGAGTTCTTCGCCTTTATCAAGCACGAGAAGAAATGGTGGATGATTCCTTTGGTCACCGTCTTGTTATTGGTCGGTGGTTTGATTCTTTTCAGTAGTACATCACCGCTTGCGCCGTTTATCTATCCGTTATTCTGATTCCTCGGTTACCGATCCATTCAATGGTATCCGTGTGCGACTTTCGAGAATGCGCAGGTGGTCTTGCGCATCTTCCAGTTGACGCGGCGCCGTCCCAACGATTTGACCTCTAGAGAGTGAATTTCCATGAAAATCATCAACATTTGCGGTGCCCGTCCCAACTTCATGAAAATTGCGCCGCTTATGCGTGCCTACAAGAAACATGGCAATATCGAACCGATGCTGATTCACACGGGCCAGCACTATGACGCGAATATGTCTGACCTGTTCTTCAAGCAACTGGGCATTCCGGAACCAGATATTAATCTCGAGATCGGATCAGCCAGCCATGCCGTTCAGACGGCGGAGATCATGAAGCGGTTTGAAACCGTCGCGATTGAAGAGAAGCCCGATTGGGTGGTCGTGGTTGGCGACGTCAACAGCACGATCGCCTGTGCGTTGGTTGCGACCAAACTCGGAATCAAGGTCGCGCATGTCGAAGCCGGTCTACGAAGTTTCGATCGCAACATGCCCGAGGAGATCAACCGTGTGCTGACCGATTCGATTTCGGACTTGCTATTCGTGACCGAACCGAGCGGCATGGAAAACCTAAAGAATGAAGGTGTTGCCGATGACAAAGTTCATTTTGTCGGTAACGTCATGATCGACACGCTCCGCGCCAATTTTGACAAAGCGCAGGAATCAAAAATTGTCGAGTCGCTCAATCTGGAAGCAAAAGGCTATAACGTCGTGACGCTCCACCGCCCCAGCAATGTTGACGACGTCACCACCATGAGTCGCATTGTCGATGTCATCGATGAAATTCAGAAAGACTTACCCACGGTCTTCCCGATGCATCCCCGTACCAAACACAACCTCGGCAAGCTCGGGTTGGCCGACCGACTTGAAGCCATGGAAAATCTTAAAATTATCGAACCGGTCGGTTATCTAGATTTCCTGAAGCTCACCGGCAGTGCAGCCGTCGTCCTGACCGACTCCGGCGGCATTCAAGAAGAGGCGACCATCCTCGGCGTCTGGTGCCTCACCCTTCGCGAAAACACCGAACGACCAGTGACCATCGATCAGGGAACCAACACACTAGTCGGAACCGATCCGACCAAGATACTCGACGCATACCGCAACTGTCGCAGCCAAGCCGTCGGTGATGCCCAGACCCCCGAGAAATGGGATGGCAAAGCGGCAGAACGCATCGCAGACATCCTCGCCAAGCAACCCGCCTGATACCTTAATCTCTAATATCGAATTTGAGTCTTTCGAGACCCGACCGGGCAACCGGTTTGTTTAAGGAGTGCCAAACGCGATCCAAAATGCGTTTGCATCGGCCAGATCGACGTCACCATCTGTGTCGGCATCAAAGACTTCAAGGCAATCCGGTGACATGACTGGTGGATTTTCATCCGGGCCGGCCAGGCAATCGTGCATTACCGCGTAGTCAATCAAGTCAACGTCGCCATCGCAGTCTGAGTCCCCAATGATTCCGGGTTCCGTAGTGGCTGAGAAGTGGAAGAAATTCAAGAGATTGATGGACCCACCGGATAGGAACGGTCCGCTCACCGAATTGTCACCGGTATCGATGAGCGACAAGTTGTTGGCGTTGGCGACAAAGATTCCGCCAACCGGACTGTTTTCCAGGCCGATTGGAAAACCGAAGTTAATGGTGGTGACGAAGTTGTCGGTATCTAGGTCGTAACGATATACGGTGTTGTTGGAGACGAAATACAGGTCGCCATTGTCGCCGAATTGCAATCCGAATGTGTTACCGTTCGTCAGGCCATCGGTGCTGTCGGCGAGTACTTCTTCAAACGCACCGGTCGAACCGTTGTAGACGATGACATCGGCGCTGTACCTCCCCGCCACATAGAACCGCCCGTCGGGCCCAAATGCCATTCCGCTGGGGCCATCCAACCCGCCCGAACTAGCAGTGACAAACGCGTCAATCAGCACTCCGCTCTGGTCATATCGCAGAACTTCGTCGCTCGCCTGACTCGATACATACAAATTGTTGTCCGGTCCCACCAGAATATACACCGGGTCATTCAATCCACTGGCCGAGTCAATGAACACATCGATCAGCACCCCGGTGTCGCGGTCGTAGCGCAGAACCTGATCGGTCCCGAAACTAGTCACCAACACGTCTGTACCGCGATCGAGAATACCGTGCGGCTGATCCAAGCCGGTCGCTGAAGCCGCCGAAACGAACGTGTCGATATACAGACCCGTCGTCGCGTCGTATCGCAAAACTTCATGCCCGAAATCGCTGCTGACGTATAGGATATTGCTCGGACATTGCGGTGCGGCGAGCGCGCTCGCGGTGAAGCAGCAAGACACGCCCCAACACATCGCAATACACCGCACCCAATGATTCATACCGTACTATCCCGTAAATGCAGCTTGCATCGCCGCGAAGTCGACAAGATCAATCTCGCTATTGCTATCCGCGTCGAAGCAATCGCAAGGCGTTCCGCTCGAAGGCACCGACGGTCCAAGCAGGCAGTTGACGAATTCTGCCAGGTCGGCTTCGTCAACGTCACCATCGACATCGTGGTCGCCGCTACCCGGTACACAACTGGCCACCGTACACTGCACTTCAAAAATCTCAAAGTCGTCAACACCGGCTTCGACGACCGACTGCGTTCCGACATCTTCTGCGGTGAATCGGATGCGGAATTGATTGGTCACAGGAATCGCGTAGGCCTTTTCAAACCAGCCCCCACTGATCTGTGGATTCTCATCGGCGGTCGTCGGTCCGACGGTTTCCAATTCCGTCCAACTGCCCCCACCGTTGTCGGAAATCTCAACGATGAATCGATCTGTTCCCGGACCACCACCCGTATCATTTGAGAACCATCGGGCGTAACGAACTTGCGGAGCGCTAAATGCGGACGTATCAAACACGGGCGAAGTGAGCGTCACCGAGCCGTCGTCCACGTCACTGTTGCAACCGTTGGCGGCGCTGTTGTCTGTCAACCAGCACTGACCGGAACCATCAGAATCGGACGGCGGATCGCCGCGATCACAATCCACGGGTGTACCACGAGTCCAGGGGCCGTCACCAGATGCGTCGGTCGTCGTCCAACCGTTGTCGCTTTCAAAGTTGTCGGCGACTTGGGTGACAAGTTCCGTTGCTACCAATGCAGAATAAGTGTCGCCCGGTGCAGCAACGGGATCCTGAACGTCGCCGCAGGTGGCTGAAGTGGAGATGAAATACTCAATCGTCTCACCGCAATCGGCGGCTGGCAGTTGGGCCTCATACGCGTCGCCACCGATCGAGGTCAAAGGCGATACACTAAACGGTCCGGATGTTCCGACTCGAAAGTTAAGGTTTGCAGAAACCGGATCGTCAGATGTGATGGTTAACGGTAGCGTTGTCGTCTGATTCGGATCCACCAAGGCGGGCCGACCAGTTGGGTAATCGATCGTCACGACATCAAACGCCGGACAGTCCATATTGTGGGCACCGAATCCAGCGCAGATCTCTGCACAATGCGGCGTGCCGTTGGATATGTCGGCATCATCGTCATCCAGCGTCAAGTAATCAATCGTGATCTGTGGCGTGATGCTTGAGCCACTGTGAAGCGGCATGCTGTTGATCGCCAGTTGTGCAATGATCTCGCGATAAGTGCCAGGATTCGTTGCGAGCAGTTCGTTTCGCACACTCCAAACGCAACCGGAAATGAGCGTTCCGCAGAAGTGAACTTCACCGCTGCATGGATATTGCATGGTGTTGTCGGCGTCACGAAGCGGTTCACCGCAGTCGCCGAAGAATCCATAACCCGTTCCTGAGACATCCTGGATCACCATCGAAACAACGTCACCCATGCCCTCACCATATTGGCCCTGACCGCTACCCGCGACCTGAACCAGGTGGTGACCGTATTCATGATAAATCACGCTATTCCAAGACGTATTCGGTCGCCCTCCGCCAGCCGCACAAAACCTTAGGTTATTGCCTTGATATTGGGCATTGCCTGGGCAGAAACCGTTGGCACCTTCATTGACGGTAATGCTGTAACCCGTTTGACCGCCAATCACCGGATATGCCGGATTGATGTTCAGCACGAAATCGCGTACGTCGTTGGCATAAAAGTACGCGTTGACTTCACCCCGACTGTACTCATCATTAACGGCGTTGAATTCGAAGTTGACTGGCCCGGGCGGCGTGACCAATGACGACAGCGTTGATTCATCACCATCGAGCGAACTGTCACCATTGTAGGTGAACACTTCAAAGAATTCGCCGCGAACGGCTGAGTCTACTGTGACGTTTGAGCTGCCACCGTTGGGAATCGTGAAGTCGCCGTTGATGTCTGCAAAGGCGTCCGTGCCACCAATGCTAGCAATGTTATACGGCATCGGTGTCAGCACTTCGGCTTCACATTGTTCTGAACCAATGCCTTCTGTGACAAATCCGCTCACGTTTCCGTTGACGTCGATTTCGAGAATCTGGTTTTCTTTGAAAAGAATTTTTCCGGATTCAAGGTCGGTGACGAATAGCCATTTTGAATCGATGCCGTCAGCCGCTGGCATATTGTCGGCGATAAATGTCAGCGCCAATCTCGGCGTCGCTTCCACTTCGTCATACCCCGCCCAGATCACCGGCTTGGCCACGGTAAAGTTGACAAACGTGTTGTCGAAGTTTTGAGCAGCTTGCCGTGCCAGCGTGAATCGTCCTGCCTTGTACGTCGCGTCACCCAATCGGTTTCTAGTCTCATTTGTGACGGTGAACGCCCCCAGGTCCTTCACTGCGGAAGCGGCATTCACCAGCGGGAAGTCATCTTCGTTGCGGACAAGAAGCTTTAGATCGCCTCGAAAAACGGGAACGTCGTTTTGAACTTGACGATAGTGGACGAGCGTGAATTTGTAGGTGCCCGTCTGCGGATCGTACATCAGCGGCTGAGCGTGTTCGGCGCCCTCAATTCTATTCTGCGGGAGAAGGTCAGCTGGTGAAGTTCCCAACACGCGAGCGTTGGCAAAGCGAAAGCGTTCGGCTGAATCTACCGCTGAGGTGCCGATCGAAAACGCCTGACCATAAATTTTTCGAACGTCTCGATTCTGTTTGATGATGACGGCTTTGGGGTTTTCTCGTACGAACTGCGCTTCCGCGTCGGCGCGAAGCTTTTGAAGTTGCTGCACATTTGGCGCAATTCCATCAGGACTATCCTGCGCCATTGATTGCGTCGGAACACCAAGGGGCAATGCAAGTACAGCTACGATCAAACAATTTGAAAGCTTCACGCGTTCACTCCTCCGGAAGATTGCCAGGATCTGGTATGACAGAACTTGGCTTGAATGCGACGCCTATGTACACGCCGCCCACCACACACACTCAAAGTTCACGATGGTCACACCCCTGCGAGCCAATCGCAAACACTTTCCCCATTTTGTACGAACCAAGAACAACGGCTTAACATTCGGGAATATGCTAAAGCGTAAGTGAATGACCGGCGCGATTCAACGTGTGTCCGTACTATGTCGCTTGCATGCCCTGGGTGTGTCGGTGCAAGCAGAACCATTCATCAAACTTATGCAATTCGAAACGGTTCCGTCCGAATATCATTTGCAAACTTTTATAGTCCGCGTTGGGTCAACAAGTAGACTGCAAAGCTTCCCAACCAATGTCCGCCTTCATAATGCTCGCCTGTCACCGACGCAACACCGGCTTCTCGATGGCCTGCGGCGCACGCTCGAACGATCGGTACGCGCTTATCTTCCTTTGGCAGCCCAGATGCGATGCCTTCCAACATCCACGCTCGGGAAATATTCAATCCGTCCAGATGCACAAGGTGTCCGTCGGTCTTGTCGGAAACTATCGCCGGTCTGAGCCAATCCGGTTGACTCTTGGCATTTAATTCCGGAAGGAAACGACCTAGCCAATCGCTGAAAGTTGCTGGCTTTAAGACGCGACGCATGAGATCCGCTTCGGCAATGATAGGTGACAAAAACGCTTGCCCGTCAGGTTCGAACGCGAGGTTGGCCACCCGATCGGCCAGATAGAAATCCTTCACTCGCCGTGTGACCAGCGATTCCATATCCGTATCACCCGTGGATCGCGCCCAATCCAGCACCAACCCCAACGCGAATGCAGTTTGACTGTGCTCGCCGGTTCGCACCGGGTGCGAAAGTTTCGGCAGCCACGTTTTGAGGCGACTTGCTGCTTCTTTCTCCAACGGTTCCAGAATATCGGCCCACTCTTGTGATTTCGGATGATCCCATTCGTGAAGTTCTGCCGCCAACTGCAAAAACCACGCGAGGCCATACGGGCGCTCAAACGTACCTCGCCCTTTCGTCTTCATGTACGCCAATTCAGCCGCCACCTTTTCAGCGGTGAAACTCTGATCGAGCGCGGTCATGGCATCGCGAACGAACGGCGCACCCGGCTGAGTTCTGCAAAGTCGCACCAGCAGCCAGTGTCCATGCACGGCTGAATGCCAATCAAAACAACCGTAAAACACCGGCGTCAATTCGCGTGGCGTCTTGGCGTCTTCCGGTGAAGACATGACGTGGGAAATCTTGTTGGGAAATTCTCGATGGACACAGTCGAGGGCAAGTCGCGCGAATCTATCCGCCGATCGGGCATCAACAGATGGATTGCTTTCGGCAATCGCTAAAACGGGAAAAACAAACGCAGCTATTGCAAGCGCACGCCAACCCATGGCGATCCTCCTTGATCAATGTAGTGATGTCTGTGCTTGATACCTTACGGTCCGAGCAATCCCGATTCCCATGCTGCGTAATCCTCACCGTCAATGTCGCCGTCGAGATCAATGTCGGCAGCGGTACACGCGTTTGATTCCAATGGGCCATAGAGCGCCGGGAAACACGTACACGAACCTGCACCAGTGAAGCATTGCTGCATGAGGGCAAAATCCTCAAGATCAACGTTTCCATCGTCTGTCAAATCCGGATCCTGCGGGTCGCACTCTGCCTGCGTGACCAGCACATCGTCAATCGCGACTTCAACAATGTCGCCAGAGACGGGCCCGTCGGTGGCCATAAACCGCAAGCGCATCTGACTGGTCGGAACAACAAAATCGCTGACCATGAATTGCACGAGTTCCCAACCGCCACCGCCCGGCGAAAGGGATTCGATGGTTGTCCACGATGATCCATCGTTGTTCGAGATTTCGGCGATGTACCCGTCATCACCTCCGAGGTCGCGTTCGTAGAACCAACGATAGTACGAAACCTGCGCGTCTTCAGTTCCAAGATCAAACGACGGAGAGGTCAAGATGACTGTTCCGCTATCCACATCTTCCGAGCCTTGCGCTCCGGTTGGGTTGGTCGCTGTATACATACAATTACCCGCTCCGGTTGGCGTGTGATCATTTTCGGGTTGGGCCCCCGTGCCAACTGGATCGCCGCGAACAAACGTGCCCGTTGTTGCCGAGTCGGGACCGGTGGCCCAACCTTCATCGGTGTCAAAGTCGTCGGCGAATACGATATTGATTGTGTCGGCGACGGTTGCAGTGTAGACGTTTGCAGGCGCGTCACCGGGGTCGGTCACCGTCAAGCCCGCTTCGGTCTCGGCGCTGAAATAGTATGCAATTTCCTGTCCGCACAACGCGGGCGGAAGAGACGTCAAGTATTGTTCGGGGCCATTGGAAGTCATCGGAACTGCGACGAAGCCACCACCCAAGTCATAATGGAGCATTCCAGTGTTGGGTTTGTGGACGCCATTGCATCGCCCCGTCAGGCTCATTGAGATATCCGTAGAACTCGCCGGTGCGAGTGAATCGGGTAGCGCTGATGCATATTCAAAATCAAGCACGCCCAGCAGATCACTGGCAGCCAATGCGTCGCTGACATCCAGCACGAATAGTCCGCGGTCGATGTCGCTGATGATCACCGATCCACTCGGAAAGAATGGGTAGTTGTTCCACGCCCCATCAAAGTTGACGGAATCATTTTCTGGATGGGTGTCATAGAATCCAACTTCAACCGGTGCGAGCGGGTTCGCAATATTCACGACCCTAAGACCCGAACTGTAATTGGCTTGGAACATCACGCATTCGTCGATGTAAAGATTGTGATCGCGTGATTGTAGACCCGTTGTGAATGTTCCCGTGAGTACCGGATTGGACAGGTCTTCAATATTAAAGATCAGCGTGCGGGTCGTCGGGACTCCAGGATCACCTTCATCCAATTCATCATTGGCGTACAGATACTTGCGATCCGGCGTCGTCCAACCCTGATGGCAATAATCAACACCCGGATACGGTGTTCGCGACATGAGGAACATGTTACTTTTGTCGGTCACATCAACGATATCCACACCGCGTCCTTCACTGAAACCAAAAAGGATTTCTCTACCGGCATATGGACCCGACGTATAATTGACGATGTGGGCATCGTGATGATATGCAGACGAAGGTTCGGTCCAGCGACCGGCTTCTGGTGGATTGACGGGGTTAATATTTAAGTCATACGCCACCGGCGCTCCTCCGTTGATGGTGGCCCCCGCCAGATACAGGAATCCGCTGTCCGTATTGATCGCAACATTGTGGCTGTCCGATACACCGCTCGTCGTAAACCGCGTTACCAGTGTCACGTTGCCGTTGTCAACATCACTCAGATCGATCACATCAACACCGCCGCCTGTTTCGTTGACGACATAGGCGTAATCGCCAAATGTCTTGACGTCACACCAATCACTCGTCGAGTGGCCGACCGATCCAATGATGACGGGATTTACCGGGTCGGTAATTTCCACAACGATGAGCTTCGTGGTCACACCCATCAGTGCGTATTCGCGACCGGATGAAGAAACGTAACCCCAACTGTCACAACCGGCACCCGCTGTCAGATCGGTCAAGTCCAGCCACGACTGCTGTGTGACGTTAAGGCTTTGGAATTGAGCAATCGCGCTGCTTTGAGACATCAAACACGTCAGCATGACAACGATTGCAGGTAATTTTCGCATTGCGAGATAACGATGCATTCAATGAACCCTTCTTGGATGAACTGTATTGATTCAGGTGCCAACCGATACGATGTTTCCGGTGGCGATAACCGACTGACCAGCTGAATATTTCTGAACGGAACTTGCGTTACAGAATCGTGAGTATACCACCGATGCGGTCACGCCTTCAAACTTTCAAATGATGTAGGATTTGCGTCTGAAGTGTGTACACCTTGACTGGTTTGTCGGTTGATCCGTATGATCAACGATTGCAGCACTGCGTCGACAATACTCAATGAATAAAGAATTCAAATCATCGCAAGCGCGGATTCACATCGTTCCGATAAGTTGCTTTGTCGTCGCTTTGACGATGGCAACGAACATCGGGTCGGCGCATTTTTTTGTGGAGCAGCGCGATCGGGTTGGCCCGTCGCCGCAGGTTTTGGGCAACGGTTGGCTTGCAGAGGTGTATTTGGATATCCCGGACGCGTCGGCGGTCGCCCTGCTGAACGCAGAGATCTTCATCGCTGATCGCACGCCTGATTTTACTTTTCGCACGACCTATATCGATTTCCCTGCCGGCCCCAGCGACGGGAAGCTTGACACCGAATTTGCAACCATCGGAGACTTTTTCGATGATTATGTATTTGACGTTTCGGACCCTGGCAAACTCGACGAACCGTTCGGCAATTTCGTGATTCGATTTAGCGGATTGCTGAATGTCCAACTGCGCGACAGTTCGTTTGAGCAATATGGCTTGCCCCTCTTAATTGACTTTGCAACGCAGGCACACGGCGGATACCGCACGCGAATCGGAACGACATCCATCTATCGCGTTCAGAACTCTGCGTTCGTTGGCTCGCCATTTATGACTGAAAATGCGGTGCTTCTGGGCCTTGGCTTGTTTCCCATTCAAGTCACCTACCTGCAACAATTCGATCCGACGAACGCTTTGGGAAATGAGTTAGCCGGTGTGGAGCTTTACAGTTGGCACCCTAACGGGCTGCCCTGGCCCGCAGGCGCAGCGATGAATGATCCGCGTTTCGGCGACATGACGGTTACCAGCCCCAATGTCATTTATCAACCCGGTCAGATTCCAATGCCGACCAAGTGCGATTACAACGGCGATTCGCGGTGTGACCTTCTCGATATGCAAGTACTGCAACTTTGCTTTGGCGGCGATGGTGTTGATATCCTCGCAAATGGCGGCGACCCGTTGTGCCTAGTCTTCGACTTTGATGACGATGGCGATGTGGATGAAAGCGACGGCCAACTGTGCGCATTGACTGCCGCCGGACCGGACAAGTTTCCGTATCTCAAAGGTGATTACACGACGAATCTGTCGATTGATCTCGAAGACTTCCAGTGGATGCAGAATTGCTTTTCGATCGGTGGCGAAGATGAACGAGGTTCGCTGCCAACCGGCTGCGAATGGATGGATTTTGACGGTAACCAGTCGATCAATTTAATCGACTACGGTTATTTTTTAAACGCGATGTCTCAGTCGCCGTGACCGCTGCACCAGTAGAATGCGGTTTCGTATTTATTGGACGAGGATTCAATGGGGTTGTCAGGCTCGCCGACGACCGGATACAATTCAAACACTGGCGATGTTGTCCGTGTGCCGGTTAGAGAGAATCAGCGAGAGAGTTTCCGAGAGCGTCGTATCTCGGTTGGATTCATCAAGGGGAGAGGAAAGAGAATGTCCATTTCACTTAGTCGATATCGTTGTGCCATTGCTGCGGTCGGGATATCGCTCGTCAGCCTTCCGGTGGTTGATTCAACTGCCGGGCCCGTCTTTAATCCACAGCCCGTTGGTTCAAGCACGATGTCGATCGCATACGAAACCAACGCGGGCCCGGTCGAGTTCTCCGGGTTGCGTACCCATAGTGGCACCGGCTTGAGCGATATCAGCAACCTGGGCGGTGCCCCGAATGTGGGCGCATTCAGTGCGAACAACACGCTTGGTCGCCGCCCTGCATCGGCCCAAGGCGCAGACGAAACACTCATGCGTCACGGTTTCTACAAATACGACAGCAGTGGACTCAATATTGCGGACGACTTCTTCCCGGACATGGCCCCCGGAAGCGACATTACCATCGCGATCAACAACATTGAGTTCGATCGGCCGGTGCAGGTCCAAACCGATACCGCGCTGTTGCACATTCTTTGGAATATTGATCAGGTGGACTCGCTTGGTTTAAACGCTCAAAACCTGCCTCGGGCTTATCTGTATGGAAACAACCACCACACAGTGGCAGACTTTCGCGACGTTCCGGACTTTCTAAATGAGAACGTTTTCCATGATAACCCAGTCCCCAACTACAACCTCGGCGACATCGAACCGGTATTCACACAATCGCAGCCCAACACAATCAGCGTCAGTTTGACCTTTCCCTATGAAATCTTTCGGCACCTGGAAGACGATGGGCTGGGCGTCCCGAATGGACTGCCGGGACCGGCAGGCTTTCTCGAGCCCTTTCATTTGCATCTGGAATACCTTGTCGTGCCCGAACCGTCCGCCGGTATGCTGTTGGCCATCGGTGCAATCGCTCTGATCAGGCGGAAGTGATCCGAAATTAAAACAAATAAAATACGCGCCCCTAATCATGGGTTCCCGGAAAAGGTGCCGCACTTCACTGACCTGTCTTTTAGGGTCCAGCGATCACCCGCACATTGTCAATGATGCCAAAGCTCAGCGCTGCATTGTCTGAAATGGATGTAAACACATCCATGTAGCCGATCGCAATGTTACCGCCAAGCGACACTGAACTCCCGGAATTGGCATCAATGGTTGCGATTGCCAATCCATCGATCCGCCACGTTGCCGACCCGCCGACCTCATCGACCATGACTTCAAACTGATGCCACGCAAATCCGGCGCTACCGGCGGCGGTTGTTCCAGTCTGTTGCGCATGATTCGCCGTTTGCGTTGCTGGGGCTAATTTCGGAGAAAAGAATCCGCTCAGCGTGGCGTCCGTATTATCGTTCGACGCGACTTCGTATTGCCCGCTCGCAATCGATTGCTCGGCGGCATCTTTATAAGCGCGGAAATCTCGCGATGAACCGCCTTCGCCATCGGCTGCAAACCATGCGCCGCCACCCGACACATCGCCGAGGTTCGCCGTGCCCCCGTCCGACCCAACACCACCGGTGACGAACTCCGTCGAACCCGTACCACCGGATGGGAACGGTCCATTCGCGTTGATCCACATGTCAAACGCAAGTGTATATTGACCTGAGAACGACTGACCAACTGGAGATAAAGTGATGGCTTCGATTGCGCCAGGTGAGACCATGTTCGCTTCAAACTTTACGCCAAGGGTAGTTGAACCAACCGAGTTCGGAGCAGACGGTATTCCATCAACGCTATAGTCGTAGGCGAAAACGACCGATGTATCTGGCCCGGTGGCGTTGATGTTCCAGTTGGCTGACGAGTCCACATCGAAATCATCACTAAAGAGAATCGCCATCGAAACGCAATTAGTTATATCTGTGTCCGGACCGTTAAGACACTGCATGAACACATCGTAGTCATTCGCATCGATGTCGTCGTCGCCGTCGCGATCGAAGCATGTACACAATGGTTCATCGTACGGCCCCCCGCCGCTGCCGGTCGAGCAATGCTGTATCAGCGCAAAATCGCGCAGGTCAACACGGGCGTCACCGTTCATATCGCCGGCTGGCTGATTGCAACCCGACATGTACGCGACCTCATCCATCGCGCCTCGGAGAATCCACGTATCGGGATCGAGCTGAACATCAACAGCGGTTTGCGGCGTATCGATGATAAACCATTGCAATTCGCGATCGTTCTTAATGACGAATGTGTCTGTGCTCGTGTCGGCGTATTCGACGACCACATCGATCGGCATTTCAAAATCTGGAAACGATGACTGGAATTGTTCAACGTGCAGCAGGACACGATTTTGATTCCCGGCGAAGTCCGCTTGCCAACCGAATCGGTAGTAAGGCGCTCCGCCTTGATAAACCCATTGGTCAAAAAACCAGTCCATCGCCCGGCCCGAAACCGATTCAACAATAAACTGAAAGTCGGCAGTGGTTGCAGAACTGTCTTCATAAGTCTGTCGATATTCGGCGAGCACATCGTAGAAAACGTCATCACCAAGAACGTGGCGCAGCATGTGCATTACCCACGATCCCTTGTTGTATACGTTTGTACCGCTGAAAATCTGCCCCGATGTGCTTATGTCATAGCGATAAACCGTTCCGCCAAAGCTGCTGGGGCGATACGCCATCATGTGTGACAAATACGCCGCGTGACTCCCGCCCGGTTTGCGTTCGTGCCACAACGATTCGGCGTAGCGGGCAAAGCCCTCGTTCAGCCAGATGTCGTGCCAAGTCGCGCAGGTGATCGCGTCGCCCCACCACATGTGCGCGAGTTCGTGGACGGTGCGCCGCTCGGGAAACGATCCCTGACTGGTGATCGTTTGATGTTCCATCCCGCAGCAACCTTCAAACTGGGCGATGCCGTATTTTTCTTCTAGGAACGGATACTCGCCGAAACAGTCCGGATCGCTGAACGTTTCGATCATGCTGACGACATCGACAAGCAACGGTTGAACCGTGCTGACATCTTCCGGATAAATATAGAATTCAACCGGCATCAAGCCCGAACTGTGTACATAGTATTCTGTCCAGTGCGAGTAATTAGTCGCCGCGATCGAAACCAGATAAACCGAAATCGGAAAAGTCTCAGCCCACCGATAGCGGGCGCGACTACCCGACAGCGTATCGACGCCGTCGAACCGACCATTAGACGCAACCGTCATCCAATCCGGACTCGTCACCCACATGTCCATCGTGAATTTGTCGTCGATCGAATTCTTGCAGGGCCACCATGCCGGTGCGTTGAACGGTTGGCTATGCGTGGCGATGACGTCGACCGCGGGCGAGCCATGTGTGCCAGAATAACCCGCAGCCGCCGAAAGATGAAACGGCGCCCCACCATACTCAACACGAACAGCAAACGCATCATCCACATCAAACGATTGGCCAAGGTCGATTTCAATCTGATCATTCGCGTGGGTAAACAAGACCGGTGCACCATCAAGCCAAACACCACCGACAACCATCACGTCAAACAGGTCAAGGGTGATCGAAGTCAGACCATCGGACTTGCTGACAATGTCCAGCGTATTCGATCCTGTCACAGAATTTGGATTGAGGCCCAGTTCGATATCAAGAAAGCAATGGACCACATCAATGTCAGCATCGCTACCGCGCAACATAGCTGCCGGCGGAAAATCCATCGCCCGCGAGGCATGCCCGCATAGATCATCCTTGCCTTCGTCATCGAGACCACATTGCTCAACTGGCTGCGGCGGTGCGGAGTCTGGACCAGCCCACGCCACCGCTCCAATCAGTAATGGCAAGATCGCAACATGTCTGAGGATCATTCCAAGATTCTCAATTCGCATCATGATTTCCGATGATCCATCCCCAAGCGCACCGACTGCAAACTTCACCCCGCCAGTTTACCCGAATACGCAATACCGGCTCAACAAGCGAATTGCCAAATCATCGGTCGAGAAATCGTCCCGATAATTTGTCCCGGTTTTGTCGTAGTAACTTACGCGACTTGGGCCGCAATGGTGATGCCGTCAAGACCCAGGACAACTGCTTGAGCCGCCAAGTCAGACCCGACCTCACTTGATGGCAGAAATTTCCACGATAGTGTACCGGAGTTAATTGCCATGAGAATCGGATTGGACATAGACGGAACCATCACCCGCGCTCCGGAATTTTTCGCTTTCTTGTCAAAGGTGTTTATGGATGCTGGCCATCACGTTGCAGTCGTGACGCATCGAATGGACCGGAAATTAACGGAAGAAGAGTTGGCCGAATACGGTGTGCAATTTCACGAACTCATTCTACCCGAAAATTTTGATCACGAGATCGCCGAGTGGAAGATCGAAGCATTTGAAAAAATCAAGCCGGATATCGTTTTCGAGGACATGGTGGATGTCGTCAACGGATTGCCCAATTCAGTCGTGTCATTCGTTCCGTTGTCGCACAAACTCGGCCAACTTGAATACAAGTAGCGATCAATTCAGTTGCAACGCTTTACCCAATTTGTCACAGAGAAACCTATGAATACCGCATCGAACTTAGAGAACCTCGACGATGACAGTAGGTCCGAGCCTTTGGCAGTACCGAGGTCCGGTCGATTCTCGCCGTTTCGACTCATTGATTGGACGTCTCGGTGGTTGGTTGAACGACGGATGTCATGGATAGCTGCTGCGATCGGCGTCGTTCTCACCCTACCCGGATTGTGGCTCGGATGGCAGACTGACGACCATTTGCATCGGGCGACCTTGACTGATGAGTTCCCAGTGATGGCGGATGCACGTCGGCCGTTTTGGGACATGTTCGCGTTCGTTAAGGAAGGGACGCTTGAAGATGGTGCGGTCATCGATCGCGGCGAGTTGCCCTGGTGGACTCCGCCGAATTATAAGATCGCGTTCTTTCGACCGGTCGCTGGCATCACGCACTGGATTGATTACAAGCTTTGGCCGCAATCACCTTGGATCATGCACGCTCAATCCATCGGGTGGTACGGGCTGACGGTTTTCGTTGCCGCCCTATTGTTTCGCAGGCTTTCAATCACGCCGATCGCCGCAGGACTCGCCGCCCTCATCTATGCAATAAGCGATGGACACGGCCTGCCCGCAGTCTGGTTGGCTAATCGCAATGCAACGGTGGCTGCTTGCTTCGGAATTTGCTCGATACTGGCGTACGACTGGTGGCGACGTGGCGGATCGAGGGCGGGCGCGGTACTTGCTCCCTTGGCCCTTTTGGCGGCGGTCCTAGCCAACGAAGGCGCGGTGGCAGCCGGTGCGTACTTGCTGGCATATGCTATATTCATTGACCCGGACCGAACGTGGAAACGATTTGGCGCACTGCTGCCCTGTGTTGTGATTGGCGTGGCTTGGTGGTTGGCGTATCGTGCAAACGGTTATGGCGTTGTTGGCTCGGGCGTTTACGTCGACCCGGCGAATGACCCGCTGGGATTTGTTAGTGCATTCATTCGACGCGCTCCAATCCTAATCTTTGGACTCTTTTGCGTACCGCCGTCCGACTTGCACATCATGCTTTCCGAAGCGGCATATCGCATTTTCTGGATCGCAGGCCTTTGCCTGATTGTCTTCGGTGCAACGCAACTTGCACCACATCTCAAGTCGAATAAAACTTTACGCTTTGGGTTAATGGGTATGTTGCTCTCAATCCTGCCACCCTGCGCCACTTTTGCTTCGGATCGATTGCTTATGTTTGCAGGGCTTGGGGCCGCTATTATCATCGGGCAACTCATCGCGTCGGCTTTGAATTCAACGGTCGCAAAGTCAGCAACTCAAACGTCCAGGATTGTTGGCGGCGGGCTGATTGTAATCCACTTGATCTTTGCACCGATTGGTTTGTTGATGGCTGCCCACAATGTCCGCAACTTTGGGGAAACGTCAAACGTGGCTGGCTTGAGTCTGCCGCACGACGAGAAGGTCAAAGATCAACGCATGATGGCCGTCAGCGCACCATCCGGTTTCTTGTTTGCCTTCGCCAAGATATATGCAGCCACCCAACATCGAACCGTATCGAATAAGACCTTGTCGCTGGGTTCCGGTGTGTTCGAGGTCCAAGTTGAACGTCCGGACGAGCAAACGTTACTCATCAAGCAAGCAGGTGGTTGGCTGGCCCATCCCGGATGCTCACCGGCAGATGATTTCGCATGGTTCGGCGGCCACTACTTGTTTCAAACATTCGATGTTTTATTCCGCGACAGCCAACCGTTTGAAGTCGGCCAACGCATCGAGTTATCTGATTGCACGATTGAACTCGTTGAACTCACCCCGGACGCGCGACCCGCAAGAGTCCGGTTTGAATTCAAGAAACGACTAGAGGATGAATCCTATCGTTGGGTCTATTGGAAGGTTGACCGTTTCGCTGAATTCGATCTGCCTGCCGTCGGCGGATCAGTCACGTTACCCGCACCCCGGCCACCGATTGGATCGATGAATGGAAGCGACGGGTAACGTGACCGTTTGCCCTGAGTAAATTGAATAGGACTGAAGCTACTTTAGTACCGTCACATGACCGCGGTGCGTTTGCTTTCTACCTCCGCCATGACCTCTAAGAGGGCCGCCGCTTGAATCGCCGCCGGCCGTCAATCCGTACTTCAAGACTGTGACGTGTCCGTGACCGCCACCAGCGGTCATTCCAAATTTCAAAACCGTGACGTGTCCATGCCCACCGGTACAATCGCTACGCCCGCAGCGAGAACATTTCTTGCCGGCTATACTCATGCTCGGACCGGTGCCCACACCACCTCCGCCGCCAGCGACCCCGCTTAGCTTCCAAGTTCGTGGCCCGCAGCCAGGTGTCGATCGACAATCGCCTTTGCACGCCACACAATAAACGCACTTGCCTCCGCAATCGTCACGGCCGCAGTTCTTGCAGGTTCTTGCGACAGGACTCGATCCACCAGTACCACCTCCACCGGATGCGATGCCACCATTGGTGTTGTTTGAACGCGACGAGTTGTATCCTACGCCGGTTGTACTTTCGGCTCCTTTTAGCACAGTGACATGCCCACGATGACGGACGCTGTTGGCAGTGGGCGGTAACTCGTTCGGACATGAATCTACCGATGACACACATGTTCCATCCGGACACGGATAAGGTGTTTCCATCGGACAACCCGAACCACCGCCCGGAGCCGCGTTCACCTTTTTGGAAAGGTCTGCGCCAGCTTTGAACTTCACTACGTTCTTCGCTGCGATCTTGATTTCCTTGCCCGTTTGAGGATTGCGACCAGTGCGCGCGGCCCGTTTTGAGATCGAAAATGAGCCAAAACCGACCAGGCTAATCTTGTCTCCCTTCTTGAGACTGGCACCATCTTTCGCCATCGCGTCGATGAGTTCAGCTTTATTCATCAGTCCGAACGGATCGGAATGCGTCCAAGGATTGTTACCGCCATAGGTGTACGCATTGCCATTATTCAAGCTGTCAGCCCACGCTCCCAACGGGTCGCGGGAGATGAACCTGCCGGAAATCGGATCGTGGTAGCGATTGCGGTTGTAGTAGAGGCCCGTCGCATCATCGTAGCGTCGCCCCGTGAATAGATATGGATTCTCGACCAGCGATGTCGGGATCGATACGCCCGCAGCATCAAAAACTTCCGGCTGACCGTAGTCCTGATATTCGTAGCGCTCGACCACAAAACCGTTTGAATCGGTCAGGGCCATTACGTTGCCCATGTCGTCGCAGTGATAGTAGAAATCACTCGCGCCATGCACCATCTGCACAACTTCATCGACATGTTCGCCATACACAAATGTCTTGGTGGTACCCAAGCTGCTCGCTTCTTCGATCACATGGTCGTCGTCGTAGTAGAATTCGGTCTGCAACGAGAATATCGGCGAACTTTCGTCCTTGCGGATTCGACGATCAAGCGCGTCGTAAGCGTATTTTGAAAGCACGCCAGTCGTTTGATCGTTGTGGACAACGAGTCGATCTTTGTAATCGTAAAGCATCTGAACAGGAGGACCACCCGACGCGCGCAGCGTGAGGTTACCATTCTCATCGTAAACTCGTCCGTCACATCCCGTGCTGGTATACTGATTCATCTGGAAGTCGGCTGGTGGACTTGCACCATTCATCGCGTAGATACCCGCACAGTTGTCATCAATCACTTGATTGCGGTTTCCTACGTTATCAAGTTGATATTGAGTGTCGCGAACGAGTGCAGGAATAGCCACATCCGTCGCCACCGTTCGGGTCAACCGATAGATGGAATCGTACTCGTAGGCGTGTTCGAGTTGATTTGTATGATCGTTGCGAATCTTCTTGTTGTATTGCGGATCCCACTGCAGATCGCGAACATCGATAACACTGCCCGCCCCAGGATGTTCATGGATGATCGTTGCAGGCAATTTTACACCGAAATCGCCCGGTTGATTGGGCACACCGCTGATGCCGTTGTAGAGGATGTTCGTCGTTGTCCCGTTGGATAGTGAACGGAATTGCATTCGATCCGGACCAACGTAAAGGAAGTCTGCAATCGGGCCCGACGTATCTGAGATACCACTGACGCGGTCAAGTTCGTCGTACACATAATCGATCGTTCGGCCACTCGGATACACGCACGACATCTGGTTGCTTAAACCGTCGTGGGTCGAGGAAACCACGACGCCATTTTGCGTTTCGGACACCACGTTCGAGAGCGAATCGTATTCTACCGATACCTGTGAATCGTCATCCTGAGCGAACACCATGCGATTCAAACCATCATAGATGTACTGCTCAAACGTTGTATCTGGCGAAACGACTGGCCCCGCTGTGATGACCTTACCCGTCAGTCGATCTTCAAGATCATAGGTATAATCAATTTGGGTGCCGTTGCCGTCAGTATGCTGAATCTTGTTGTCGCGGGCGTCATATTGATACGATTCGTTTGTCCCATCCGCATAGCCAGTCACCGTCAGGCGATCCAAGGCGTCGTAGTCGTAGGTCGTCGTGTTCCCGTTACCATCTTGTTGGAAAACTAATCGCGACGAATCGTCCCAGCCCTGTACATTAACGACTGCCCCGATGACCACGCCACCACCTGCTCCCGTATTGGTCAGCAATTGGTTTGTCGACGTCAACCGATTCTTACCGTCATAGTCATAGAGCGTCGTGTTTCCAAGCGCATCGACTTCCTGGCGCAAGAGATCGCGGCTATCATAAAGATGGGATTTCGTGTTACCGAAATTGTCACCCCTGATGGTCAATCGGTTGAGCGCATCATAGTCATATGAATTTGTAAATTGCTCATCCGCTAAGCCCAGGTCTGATTTCTCAGTGGTGTTCTCGGCGATGATGTTTGAATTCGGGTCATAAGTGAATCGAATCGTGTTGCCCTTTGCATCGGTGCAGACCGAACGTCGGTTGGCTGAGTCGTAGATGCAGGTCGCACTGTGGCTGTTGTCGTCGATGACCTGAATAATCTGCGACGTATCGGAGTAGATATATTGTGTCGTCGATTCGCCGTCGGTGATCGGACTTTGCGATGAATCGAAGAACTTATCGCCGCGAATGGTCAGGCGATTCATTGAATCATACCCGTATGTCGTTTCGGCAAGAGGCACATTCCCCGCGCTCCCCGGAACGTCCAGCAACTCGCCTTCGTCAATCTCCCGCACGCAGTTATGATTGGGGTCGTACTCGTAATTTGAAGAATTGCCAAAACTGGTACCGTATACAGTCAATCGGTTGTACCCGTCGTACTCGAACGTCTCTTCTTTCGGTGCGAGTCCTTGCAGGCCTTGGCCGTACAATGTGATGATGCCGTTGGCATCGTAATCGAATTGATCCGTGGATGCATCGGGATCGCCAGCCGCCTCCGTCACCCGGAAGACCAAGTCCCGTTCGTCATAGAGTGTGGTCTCGGTGTTATTCGGCTGCCCGCCACCCGTTGCTTCGCCCTTTCGAACCAACGTCTGATTGCGGTTCGAGTCATATTCATATTCGGTCACGATGTCGTTGGCGGGATCGACTTCCTCGGTCTTGCGAGTCATGTAATTTAGGATGTCATATTCATATTCGGTCGTGAAATGTGAGTTCGGATCGAGCAGTCCGGTGGCGTCACGGTTCTCAGTGTCAATGCGTACGACATTGTCATTCTCGTCGTAGAAGTGCAGCTTCTCGTAACGGGGACCAGCGCCTGGAACGACTTCGTGAGATAGCGAACGCACAATTTGGTCAAGTTGGTTGTATGTATGCTGCGTGTCGTTTCCCTTGGGGTCGATGATGCGAGTCACGTTGCCAACCAAATCGTATTCGTATGCTGTCGCCAGTGAGAATCCGTTGTTGTCAACGATTTCACTTTCAAGATACCCACTCTGCGGACCTGCGCCTTGCGGATAGTAGGTGAACAGATCGACGCGACGGCTTCCCGCTCCATTGTCCGGATGGATGTGTCGAATGAGTTGACCAGACGCGTTGTATACAAAATCCTCAACGATCGTCGGAATTCGGTGAATCGTCTGCGTGCGATTTCCTCTCGGGTCGTATAGGTACTGTGTTTGGTTTCCTCTTGCATCGACGCGGCGCGTCATCTGATTCGTGTCGAAGTTGACTGCGCTGTCATACTCGAACGTCTCGACCAGTTGCGGCTGAGTGGCACCACGCGGTCCCGGGAGGTTCGTCCGCTCGCGGACGTTTGCTCGGGCGCGAGGTGGTGAGAAATAGTCAATGTCACCGTCATAAACGATTCGCACTTCATCAAGTTCTGGAGAAACGATGCGCGTACACAACGAATCATCGTTGTACTCGTAGCGCGTTTCAAAGAGCGGCGGATCGGTGGTTCGCAGCGGATTCACCGAACGATTCAGAACATCGGTCGTCGGAAGGAGTGGGTTTGCCCGGCCAGTGAATCGCCGTGTCATCACCAGTCGATTGCGATAGTCGAAGTAGCACTCTTCAACGTTGCCAGCGCGATCGTTGACGTAGCAAACGCCAGTCGAAAAACTGTTTCCGGGTGCTGGTGCGTGCGTGCCATAAGAAAACGTCAACAGGTCATTCGGGTTGCCGAGTTGTTGGCCAACGACACGGTCGAATTCCAGGTCGGCCGGATTAAGTGTCGGCGCATAAGTATTGACGATGAATATCTGTCCTTTCGGGTCGGTTACCGTCAAGAGATTGTGGTTAAGCCTCTGATCACTGAAGCCTTCCGAATATGTAAAAACGGTTGTCTTGCCCAGTGGGAAATCGTTGCCAGTCGGTGTTCCAAAGACCGAAGGCGTTGTCACGGATTTGAGATCACCGGCGTCACCACCAATGTCCGGATCCTGGTAATAATCGTATGTAATCTGGCGACCCGTGAAATCAGTAACCGATTGGATGAAACCGTCAGGGTTGTAAGCAATCGAAATCAGCCGGGGATTGACCGGTGAATCCAAAGTATCGCGAACACCGGTTAATCGCCCTGTGCCCGGATCGTACTCGAACGTGACCCGGTTTCCGTTGGGATCAACCATTGACGAAATCTTTCCGTCGTCAGGCGTGCCCAAGAATCCGTTGAATTGCATCGTTGATCGATCGTGGTGAATCATCGAAAAGCCGTTGCCCTGCGGAATGATTTCGCGAAAGAATTCTGGGCTTGACCAAGTTCCGTTGGGCGTTGGACAGAATTCGTCGCTGCGTCCGTCACCGTCATGCACGATCAGATTCGGACCGTTTTGCGTCAGGTGAACGTTGTACGAATGATCCCAGCCGGTGCCCATTGTCGATTCAGGGCCAATCTTCGAGCGATAGCGCCGGGTCCATTCAAAGTCGAAACCACGTCCCCGAATGACCATGTCGGTCGCGGTCAGATGGAATTCACCGGAAAACAGATAGACTGAATCAGCTACGGACGCATCAGGAATCGCAGTCTGGGCAGCGGTTGGCGATCCCGATTTTCGCGGGCGCAGCGTTGCGGGCTCATCTTCGCGAACCGGCAACAAGCAACCGGCGATCAAGCTATTGCCGGTGAATTCCAGATGAAACGCTTGCGCGTCGGATAGATCGATGACGCCATCGACATTCATGTCATAGCAAGCACACTCAGGTGCAGCCGGTACTCCCGGTCCGCTCATGCACGCGGCAAAATCTGCATAATCATCCAGAGCAACGCGACAATCGCCGTTGCCATCTCCGCTCGATCCGCAAAGCGACGCCGCAGCTGCCGACTGTGCAAGTCCCAACGCCACGGTCAGGCCCATCAGGCTGCTTGCGTGTCGAACGAAAGGTGAATCCATGTTCAGCTCCTCGATTGGAATTGATTTTGCGCGTCTGACACGGCAGATGTGCGCAGAACATTTCGCTGCGCCCACCGTGTGTCAGCCGTTTGTCAGTTTATAGATGCGAATGATTGCCCGAACGAATCGCGGGCGCGTCAAGAATTTTCCCCACCTACACCATTGCTAGGCGCGTGCTGCAAGAACTTTGACAGGTGCTGCGAAAATCAGGGATGAGAATTCGAATTGACGCGATTTCGACTTTCGTTGACGCACGACCTGCACGATTCAAACACACACACCTCAATCCGTAATTCTAAGCAATCCGTGTGTTCCATCACAAGGCATTAGACATGCCGCGGACATATCTTAATCGCGGTCACAATGAGGGTTTGAAATGGTTATAGGACGTTGACGCGTTCGAACCTTAGCCGGCAGCCGCTGGAACCAGCGACAATCCTGGTCCATCGGCGCTGATCTGAACGAAAACGTCGTCGTATTGCTCTTTGAGGTACCCTTCTGAGTTTCCACCAGCCAGATGCGACCAAGGGAACACTTCGCCATTGGGCCGCTCGCGATGGGCGTACCACGCAGGGTCAATACTTTCCGCTTCAAAAGCTCGATCCCACCGTCGGCTGTCGAACTGCTCGTCCCAACCGTCGAAGCGCGCCCCGTCACGCCAGGCGCGTTCGATGACCGGCCCGAGTTTGCGATCACCGCGCGAGAAGACGGCTTCCAAAACCGATCGCTCGACGTTGTGCATTTTGATTCGCACCGCCGACTTGCGCGATCGCTCCATCATTCGAAGACGCTTGCGGACTTCGTGGAAATATTCGGCGTGGGGTTGCGCAGCCCATTGGAACGGGGTGTGCGGTTTGGGGACCAGCCACCCAACTGCCGAGTTCACCGCGGCGGGATGTCCCGCGACGGGAATACGGGCCCGGGAAACCTCGCGACTGATATCCATGATGCCATCGATGTCGTCGGGACGTTCGCCCGGGAATCCGGCCATGAAATAGAGCTTGACGCTTTTCCAACCGGCTTGGTACGCCTGGGTGACACCGTCAATCAGATTGCCATCGGTAACGACTTTGCGAATCGCTGCCCGCATGTCGTCGCGCGCCGCTTCAACGGCGATGGTGAGTCCTGACTTGCGAACCCCGTTGACCATCCACGGAATGTTGGAAAGCATCTTATCAACACGCATGGATGGTACGGAAATGCTGACTTGTCGATGACTGAATTGTTCGTCGATGCGCTTCGCCAATTCCGGCAGATACGGATAGTCCGCCGTCGAGAGCGAAAGCAACCCGATCTCCGTGTGGCCGGTAGCGCGATATGCCTTTTCTGCAATATCCAAAATCTCATCGACGGTGCGCCGACCGATGGGCCGTTTCGTGTAACCGGCATGACAGAACCGGCAGCGCTGCGGACAACCGCGCATGATTTCAATCGAAATGCGATCTTGCACCACGCGAACGTGTGGCACCAGTGGTCGCACCGGAAACGGGGCATTACCAAAATCTGGCGTTTGGCAACGGACGATCGCCGTTGGCAAACCATCTTCGCGCGGGAGAACCGACCGAATCGTATTGTCGGAATTATAAGTCACGTCATATAGAGACGGAGCATACGCCCAAGGAAAACGCCGGGCCATTAGTCGAATCATTTCGCGACGCGACACCCCATTGGCTTTGTATTCTTGATACGCGTCGAGGATGGCGGCCATCGATTCTTCGCCGTCACCCAACACGATGATGTCAATGAATTCTGCGACCGGTTCCGGGTTGTCGGACTGAGGCCCCCCAGCAATAACCAGTGGATGCGAATCGTCGCGATCCGCAGAACGCAGCGGAATTCCTGCAAGGTCAAGCAGCGTCAGGATATTTGTAAACCCCATCTCGTATTGAAGAGAGATCGCAAGGATGTCGACTTCGCTCACTGGACGGCGCGTGTCCCAGGTGAACAGTGGAATGTTTTTTTGCCGCATGACGGCTTCGGCATCGACCCACGGGCAATAGACGCGCTCAGCCGTTACACCTTCGGTGTGATTGCACAACCAATAGATGATCTGACAACCGAGATGACTCATCCCAATTGTGTACGCATCGGGAAACGCGACTGCGACTCGCACACGGGCGGATTCCCAATCGCCCGGTTTCGGCAGTTGATTGATTTCACCACCGACATACTGACCGGGTGTGGCCACATACGGCAGAAGTTGATCGCTGACCATTGACGGTAAATCACCCATTTTCAACTGCCAACCCTTCTAACTGACTCAACGGAGTTTTCCCAGGAACGCATTATAGGTTCCCGGTTCCTTTGGGCCACAACAACGTAATTGAGGTGTATTCCTCGCCGCAAGTGGCTTGGAAGCAATCCCGTTGCTGAATCCACAGCCAGTGTCGTCGCTGGCCATGATACCGTCAATGAGGTTTTCGTTGCGACGCATCCATCGGGGCGGTATGCTAAAACCCGGTGGGGGTTCAGCCCTATGAGAATCGTTCAAAAGCAATCCATCCGTTGTCCAAGAACTGCAGGCTTGCGGTCTGCGTTTACCCTGGTCGAATTGCTCATTGTCACATCGATCGTGGTGATCCTGGTTGGCGTGCTCATTCCGACGTTGAGCCGTTCGATCCGAGCGGCGAAGGCAACCGTTTGCATGTCCAACCTCAAAGATCTGTATCGCAGTCTCGACATGTATCGCACCGACAATCGTGGGTGGCTGCCTGCGGTCGATGGTGATTCGGCATTCCGGTCGGCTGAGGCGTGGTCTGCCGCACTTTTCAAACACAATCCTGAGGGGCGCGGTGTTTTGATCTGTCCTGAAGATCCGTGGAGTGGCATCCTCCGAGACAGTTATGCGCACGGTAACGGCCACGACGACTTTCCATCCAGCTATGGCATGAATGATTTTATCGTATCAAGTCCCAATTCGTTTCTGGCAAATATTGGTAGCGCGTCTCCCAAACACCCGGATAGCACAATCCTGGTGGCTGACATGGGCCCGGATGAATTGGTGTATTCCGTTCATGATGGCATTTCGCCTGCCCCGTCACGTAACTTCGGCCGGCTAAGCATTGACGATGGATACGCAATCGGTCAACCGCCCGGTTATCAGTTTTACCCCTGGTTGTCAGGCAGACATTCCGGTCGCATCAATGTGTTGTCGTTGATCGGCAACGTTAAGCGGGTGAATGTCAATCCGGTTCTTCAGCGCGATATCCAGCCGTACTACGCGCCATGTGCCGATCAGAACTGCACGATCTGCATTTACTTAGAACTACCGCATTATTCGTTTTACGAATCCAATGCCTTCTGGTGGACCGGGCCGATTCCAAGTCGGTAATCAAATCCTTCATTCAAATCGTCTGTGCACAATGGTCAAACCCAGAATCGGTCATGTTGCCCCATCCAGATGGATGCGCGTCCTGATACTTGCGGCATGCCTGATTGCAATTGTCATGCTTGTCATTCGACTCGTCCGTCCTCCAAGTTCCCAGACTGCAATAACATCATCAATTCAATCGCGACAGGTGGCATGGACTTGTGAGCAAGATCCGGATCATCAGTTCACAAGTCATTTTCGATTTGAACCGCTAACTTGCAAGTACTGTGGCGCGACCTGCGCGATTCAACTCACTTACATCTGCCCGAATCACAAAGGACCATTTGAAGCGTTGGTCAGGTTTGCTCGAGCCTCAGATGATTCGCATCACGATTCAGGTTCCACAGCGATGATCAGCCAGTACCGATACACCAACTCGGACCGGTGGCACGATTCCAATGGTTCCGTGATCTGTCCTGAACCCGATTGCCACCTGGTAACACGACGTGCAAAAACGCCATGGGGTAAGACCAAGTCGATGAATTCGACATCCGATTAGCCAAAGACAAGCCAACGACATTTCCGCCCTTAACAGACCTTCGTGTCAAGTTTGATGGAACGACACTAATCGCGTCCAAACGTTAATAATATGGGCACGTCGAATCGTCTCACGAAACACTAAGGCGTGGACGAAAAAGTACCGATGCTCATGTCAGCAAACTGTTGCGAAGCAGCGTACCTGCGGTCACGTAGGCCAAAACACGGTTGGAGAGGCAAAACCCATGGATGTCCGATTAATTAACCCATTTGTAAAAAGCGTCAAACGCGTGTTTGAAACGATGGTCCATGTCAAGATGACCGTTGGAAAACCATACGTTAAACCTGACAACTGTGATCCTTCAGAAGTGTCGGGCATCATCGGATTCTCAGGGGACGCTGCGGGTTGCGTGGTCATTAGTTTTTCAAAGGATGTCGCAGTCGCTGCAGCTTCAAAATTTGCTGGCGTTGAGATCGGCGCGGATCACCCCGATTTTTCTGACGCGATTGGCGAGTTGGCCAATATGGTTGCCGGCAATGCGAAAATGGAATTTACCGATGTCAACATTCGCATTTCGCTGCCGAGCGTGGTCATCGGTGACAGCTTTGTAGTGAGTAATTCAAAGAGCTCGCCGCGAATCGTAATTCCATGCGAAAGCGAATTGGGCAAACTGTTCGTAGAGGTTGGCATGGAACTCGGAAAATCAGAAGACAATAGTGCGGCACCGGCTACGCAAGCTGCCGTTGGAGTATAGTCATATGAAAGTCATGCTCGTAGACGATTCGCGCACGATTCGCAACATTCAGAAGAACGTCCTGGGCCAGCTGGGGCACACCGAAATACTCGAAGCTGGCGACGGTCTCGAAGCGTTGAAACTGCTCGAAACCGACACGCCTGATTTGATGCTCGTGGACTGGAACATGCCCAACATGGATGGCATCACCTTGGTCCGCAAAGTTCGCGAGACCAACAAGAAGACGCCGATCATCATGTGTACTACAGAGGCTCAAAAAGATCGCGTCATCGAAGCCATCAAAGCCGGCGTGAACAATTACGTTGTCAAACCATTCAACGTCGAATCGCTCAGCGAGAAGATCGATCAAACAATGGCCAAGCTACAACCAGCAAGCTAAGATCCAACGAAGCGCTGTTAGACCAGCGGGCGGTCAGACCAGCGGAACGAATCGACACGCCATCAAAGGCTGCTCGACACGCACACCATCGCGTAACCGAATCCGCAGCATCATCTGCGTCTTGCCTCGCCCCACCGGAATCAGCATTAATCCACCGCACATTAGTTGCCCAACCAACTCTTCGGGCAATTCCTGACTTCCGGCTGTCACGATAATCCGATCAAATGGCGCCAGATCGTTGAACAATTTGGTTCCATCCCCGCTGCGAAACATGACGCCATCCGCCAACCCAAGCGCATTTAACCGTTGCTGTGCCGCCCGCAACAACTGATCATCCAATTCTATTGTAAATACCTGCGCGCCCATTCGTGAGAGGATCGCCGTTTGATAACCCGTTCCCGTTCCAATTTCGAGAACCCGTTGGCCGGGACTGAGCATAAGCATCTGGGACATATACGCGACAATAAACGGCTGCGAGATAGTCTGCCCAGGCCCTACGGGTAGCGCTTTATCTTGGTATGCTTGAGCGCGACATTCGGCGGATACAAACAATTCGCGTGGAATCTTCTGCATCGATTCAAGTACGTTCTTGTCTTGGATGCCCCGCGCCATGATCTGATCCTTGATCATCGCGCTGCGAAGCGATTCTGAATTGCTCAAGAGTTGCTGCATCAGGACAACTTCTACCCGCGTTACGGTTACCGTCAACTCGAAACTTGCGAAACGTTTCACTCGCATCATAATTCGGTGCTGTTCGTATTGTAGTGGGTCAATTTGTAGTGGGTCGAAACCTCGCAAGTCATCGTATGGGATCGTTTATGGCACAACCGAAACCACAACCCATCATCACCGTCACGACGGACTTTGGGCTTCGCGACCATTACGTTGCCTGCATCAAAGGTGTCATTGCGCAGATTGCTCCGCTTGTTAGAACCATCGATGTCACGCATGAAATCGAACCGCAGAACATCATCGGGGCTGCCTACGTTCTATTCCACGCAATGCCATGGTTTCCGCCAGGAACAATTCACCTTGTCGTTGTCGATCCGGGGGTTGGGACATCGCGGGGAATCATCGCAGCCCGATACGGTCAACACACGATCATCGCGCCCGACAACGGCATCATCAGTTTTGTGCATCAGGCATACAAGATCGAAGAGGCACGCATCGTCAGCAACCCGCAAATTGCACTGAATCATATTTCAAGAACGTTTCACGGACGCGACATCATGGCCCCCGCCGCTGCGCACCTGGCCAGTGGCGGCGCGCTCTCCGATCTCGGACCACTGACCAACCATGTCGAAGTTTTGAAAACCGTTCAACCCGATCGCAAATCTGCCAACCGAATCGAAGGACAAGTGATTCACATCGATCGTTTCGGTAACCTTCTCAGCAATATCAGCCAGCGCGATCTGGCGACCATTACGGAGAACCCAGCGGAGTTGCACGTTTCGATCGATTTACCAGAATCCGGAATCAGACCGATTGGTCGCATCTTTGGCACATATGCAGACGCCGAACCCGGAGAATTGCTGAGCCTGGTTGGTAGCGGTGGATTTGTTGAGATCGCGACCCACCTGGGAAATGCCCGCGAAAAGCTCAGTGCCAAGATTGGGTCCGCGATCGTCGTCGAACGAAAACCGAATTGACGCTAAGATGTTTGGCGACTCGATCGAATGCATCCACAATTTCAACAAAAGAATAAGGAATATGAACATGCCCGGACGTGTGAACTGCTGTCGCCGAATTTGCATCCCGCTCGTTGTCGCTGTCTTTTCAGCGTCGCTCGTAGCAGAAACACCGAGCAAGCAAGAATCCGAATCCAAGAGTTCTCGCAGACCGATCGTGGTTTCAGAAGATGCGAAACGCATTCACGATGCCGGAATATTAATTGACGGGCATAACGATCTGCCTTGGCAGTTGCGCAAGCTTGCCCGTAGAAAAACGGGGCCTGTCGATCTTCGCGAACATCAGGAATCGCTCCAGACAGATATCCCGCGCCTGAAAAAAGGCGGGCTCGATGCCCAGTTCTGGGTCGTATACATACCAGCCAGCACGCCTCAGGACGGCGCGGCGATGCGCGGTGCCCTTGAGCAATTTGAAGTGATTGAACAAATGATCGACCGCTATCCGGATATATTCGAACGGGCGATTTCATCCGACGACATCATTCGCATCCACAAGTCCGGCAAGATTGCGTCCATGATCGGCGTCGAAGGCGGGCACATGATCGAAAACTCGCTGGAAACATTGCGCACGTTTTACGATCGCGGGGCACGCTACATGGGCTTGACCCACTCCGACACGCTCGACTGGGCCGACTCTGCCACGGACGACGCCAAGAGCGACGGACTCTCAGAATTCGGCAAGTCCGTCGTATTAGAAATGAATCGCCTGGGCATGCTCGTCGATCTGGCCCACGTTTCGCACGAAGCCATGCGCGACGCCTTGAACACCACAAAAGCTCCGCTGATTTTTTCACATTCTTCGGCGTATGCCATCGCCCCGCACATGCGCAACGTCCCTGACGATGTCCTGCGCATGGTCAAGAAGAACAACGGCGTCACCATGGTGAATTTTTATTCCGGTTACGTCGATCCGCAAGGCGCACGAATCGTTTCGCAAATGTTTGAAATCGAACGCGACCTGAAAGTCAAATTCCCGAATGAGGACGACTTCAAAGCCGCATGGACGAAATGGAAGGACGAACATCCTATTCCCGATGGCACTGTCCACACGCTCGTCGATCACATTGACCACATCGTCAAAGTCGCCGGTATCGATCATGTGGGTATCGGGTCAGATTATGACGGCGTCGGCCAACTGCCCAAGCAACTGGAGGACGTGTCCTGCTTTCCATATATCACGCAGGAATTACTCAACCGCGGTTACAACGAGACGGACATCCACAAGATCATGGGCGGCAATTTGCTACGAGTATTTAAGGATGTCGAGCGCGTCGCCGCCGAGATGAAGTCCGGCAAGTCCGACAGTAAATAGTTAGTAACCGCTAGTGTAGGCCCACGCGTCATCTTGCGGGTTGCGATCTACCGTCATTCCCGCGAAAGCGGGAATCCAAGTTCAGCGCGTTACACATCGCTCGTTCTGGACTCCCGCATGCGCGGGAGTGACGAACCGCTAGTCGGTTTCGTCTTTTGACTTTGTTAGCCCCTGGCGAAGAGTGTTTTCGCTTATCGTTCTTGGGCGGCAGTATTGCAGTAGATAGTCGAGGCTTCCCAGCCGCGCACCATCGCCCGAGAGTTGCCTGCCGCCATACGGCTGAACGTCGACCTGCGACCCGGTGATTTTGCGGTTGATGTACAGATTCCCGACGCGGAAGTTTTCTCGGGCAAGGGCAATGTGTGCGGGACTGCGCGAATAGATTCCGCCGGTAAGTGCGTATGGGCTGCCATTGGCCAGTTCGATTGCATGATCAAAATCATTGGCTTTCATGACAGCCAGCACCGGACCGAATACTTCCTCCATCGCCATTTCAGATTCGGGATCAACATCTTTGAAGATCACCGGGGCGACATAATATCCGTTCACAGGAATGCGTCCGGCATCGGTTTCAAACAACACCGGATACTTTTCTTTCTGGCGCGAGATCAACGCGCGCAACCGAAGTTGGGTCGGTCCGTCAATGACTGGTCCAATCGGATTGCCAACGTCTGCCGGGTCGCCAACCTCAAGCTGTTCTGCCGCCCCGGCGAGTTTTCGGCAGAACTCTTCATAAACATCGGCTAGCACAATCACACGCGAACATGCGGTACACTTTTGACCACCGAACGCAAACGCACTTTCGAGAACGCCCATCACCGCTTCGTCGACATCAACATCGTGATCGACAATGATCGCGTTCTGCCCCCCTGCATCGATAATCGTACGCTTAAAATGACGCTGCCCGGGCCGCACGCGAGCAGCCGCTTCGGCAACTTTGACGGCGTTCTGACTCGACCCGCAAAACGCCACGAGGTGAACGTTGGGATGTTCGACGAGGTATTGACCCACATCTTCGCCGATCGCCGGCATATAATTTACCACGCCATCGGGCAAACGCGATTCGGCGAACAACTCCATCAGCATCGCAGCCACGACCGGCGCCTTTGAAGAAGGCTTAACAATAGCCGCGTTGCCCATCGCGATCGACGCTGACACCATCGCCGACAACATCGCCAGCGGGAAATCCCACGGACCGATCAAGAGACACACACCGCACGGTTCGTAAACCAGCACGTTCTCTTCACCGGGAACATCACGTCGCCTCGGACGCTGCCCCAGTCGTTCCAACAGCGCCGCATGATAATTGAAATAATCGATGGCCTCGACGACTTCCGCGTCGGCTTGTATCGGGTTCTTACCGATTTCGCGCACCAGTTGGGCGATGAATTCAAAGCGGCGCTCTTCCAGCAATTTCGCAGTGCGACGCAATACATCGACGCGCACGTTGGCCGGTTGATTGCGCCAGTTGGGCATTGCCTTGCTGGCTTCGGCGACCACCCGATCGGCGCATGCCGTGTCCGCAGAAGCAACCCGGGCAACCGTTTCATCAGGGAACGCAGGGTCACTCGAAGTCAGCCATGCACCCGTTGCAACAGCATCTTTGCCAACCTTCAGCAAGCGATCCTTGCCGACGTGCCCGCGCAAATCCGCCATGGCTCGCCCGACCCTCTGGCGATTAGCATCATTCGAGAAACCAAGCGGAGCTGCATTCGTAAATTCCAATCCAACAGACGAAGCGATCATTAAACAGTCCTCGAATGGATCTTCGTAGTGTCTTGAAGGTAAGGATTCGATCCGCAGTTCCGCACTGACTTTCGCCGGCGCAGCAAGTAGCGAAGCGTACGCATTGCGATCTCCAAAACGGTTCTTTAGAAACGAATCGTTTGACGTGTTTTCAAGCAGGCGGCGAATGAGGTAGGCCATCCCCTTGATGAGTTCACCGTATGGGCAGTAAACCCGCAGGCATCGCCCCATTTCCCCAATCGCAGCTTTTAACGGTTCACCCATGCCCGCGAGCATTTGCAATTCGTATTGACGCGGCGTTAAGCCGAGTACTTCGGCGACGGCCATGGCGTGGGCGAGCGATCGAACGTTATGGCTTGCAAATGCCGGACGAATCAGGTGGGCGTGTTGCAACATGATCTTCGTCAGTTCTTCATAACACGCATCCGATTGCCATTTCTGCGTCCAGACAGGAATCGTTGTTCCGTTGCGAATCGCGGACGTCGTTTCCGTGTCCCAGTACGCACCTTTGACCAATCGAATTCCGATGCCCGTCCCGCGATCTTTGACCCAGTCGAGCAGTTGCAGAAGGTCATCGCGGGCATCGCGCAAGTAAGCCTGCACGACAATCCCCACGTCGCCCCAACCGCGAAACTCCGGCTCGCTCAGTAGCCGCTTGAAAATCCAGAAGGTCATGTCGCGATATCGAAACGCCTCCATATCGACGTTTACGAATACGCCCAACTCCCGAGCCCGCAGGAACAGCGGTCCGAGTCGACTTCGAACGACGTCATAGGCACGTTGTGGATCAACGGGATCGAACACCGGATCGAGCGCCGTCAGCTTGACCGAGATATTCGCACGCGGCATCGGTCCGTCATCGGTCGCATCGAGAAGTGGAGTATTCGTCCACGTTTGGGCAGCCCGCCCCAACGACTCGATGAGTTCCAGGTAGGTACTTGCGGCTGCATCGGCTTGCTGATCACCAATCGTCGCTTCACCGAGAACGTCCAGCGTAAACGTCATGCTGCGACGCCGAAGCATTTGAGCGTGGGCGATCGCTTCCGACGTATTGGTCCCGGTCATGAACGCTTTTGCCATCAGAAACGAACCGTTGCGAATGTTGGCACCCAGGACGCGCCCAATGACCGAATCGGACCGCTTGAATGCAGTGGCCAACTGAAACGGGAGCGGTAATTCTAATCCGTCTTGCTGAAGATACTGCTTGAAGTGATCGGCGATATCGGCATCGTCGCGCATGTTCGGTAGCGCTTCGATGAATCGAAACAACTGGGTCTGCAACTTGGGGTGCGATGAAAAATATTCGAGTAGCTTTCGATCCCACCAGGCCCGGTGCCACATTTTCGGCTCGTTCGCGTGAGCGCGTTCAAACAATTCGATGCCCAACGCTCGACACCGTGTCCCAATGGCGTGCACATCCAGCAACGGATTCGATGACGTTGTATGAACATTGGGCTTTAGCGTAGCCGTTTGAGTCATGGGTTTATGCGCCTGCGTCATTCAACGCACGTTCAATCTGATCGCCGGAAAACGTGACGATCTGCCTCGGGTGAAGAAACACGAGGTGGGCCGACCGAACCGGTAACTGATAAACCGACTTGGCGGCAGACGCGTACAACCCGAGTTGACGAAGATAGCTTTCCGCCCGTTCAGTCACGTCGGCACTCCCGATGCGATCGGTTTTGTAATCAATAATATCGAGAGCATCGCTGTCTTTGAGGATTCCGTCAACGACCCCCCGAACGAGAATTCGATCGTCGGATTCACCCTCGACCAGCGGATCAAATCGATTCAACGGTTCCGACGACAAAAACATCCACTCGCGAGCGAATGCGTCTGCTGCCTTACGAATGCGTACACCGAGCGATGTCGTGAAAAACCAGGTGACTTGATCGACGTCGATGTGCTCAACTTGATCTGGCAGGATTAATCGAGCGGCAACGAGGCGATCCAATTCTGTCGCAATCTGCTCAGGTGACGCCGTTTGGTCGAGGGCGACATGTTGAAAGAACGCATGCATCGCGGTGCCTCGGGCCATCGCGTTTTTTTGCCGGTCGTCTGTCTGGACGCTACGAGATGTATGAGTTGACGCGTGATCGTCTTCACCGATGACCGAAGCGAAGGTTTGGAGTTTTTCGCTCGCTGACCTTACCGCACCAATCGAACACGACGCGAGATAGGGGTACGAGTTTTCGATACGGCCCATGACCCATTCGGCTTGTGTTGGCACCGGGTTGACCGGCTCGGCGTCTGGCAAAGGCTCCAACTGTGCGGCCTTGCGCCAAAGTTCGGTTGACGTAGCATCTTCCTGATCGTCGATTCTGAAACTCGCCAGCGCCGTTTCGTCGTAAGTCGAAACTTCAAACAGGGCGTCGCCTTGATTCTGATCTGCATTCCAACGAACGCGATGCTGCTGATCCCAGGACAGCGCCGCAAGAACCCATTTCAGTGGCGTCCTGGCACTTAGAATCGTGATGGGGTCCAATCCGCGAGACGGCCCCCTTGCTGATTTGCCTTCGAGCGTTAGCGATTTGAGTCGTTCCGTACCGACCAGGATCAGTTTCTGCTGGGCACGCGTCGTCGCCACATACCAAACCCGCAGTTCCTCTGCAAGCATCGCCTCCTCTGCGGCCAGCGCGCAGCTTCGATGGAGCGCCGTAGGATATTCAATCAACCGTTCGCGTTCAACCCGCCTGATGCCGATGCCGATATCGCGTTCAAACAACATGCGACCCGTCGAATCACCAAGATTGAACTTTCGCCCCAATTCCAAGGCGATTACCACGGGATACTCCAAGCCCTTGGAATGATGAATCGTGGAGATCGTAACCACGTCGTCCGTCGCACTGCGATTGGACGCACCCTGCAACTCTTCGCCGCCGGCCTGTAGCGATTCGATGTATTGCAGAAATCGTCGCAGTCCTTGCCGGCGGAAGTCTCCGAACTGACGGGCGCGATCGTGCAGGCTCAGCAGGTTCTCGCGCCGTAGGGTGCCATCCTTCATGCCCGACACATACGACAGGTATCCGGTTTCGCGATAGATCGTCCAAAGGACGTCGGCCAACGGGCGCTCGCGCATCTGCATTCGATAATTTCTAATGGTTGCCAAAACATCCGACAGCTTCGCGCGAAGTTTGGCGTCTGTCCCAGCAGACTCGTATTGCAGAACGGCTTCGTGAAAATCCACAATTCGATCGGATACGCGTAGGCTGACGAGTTCGTCTTCGGTAAACTGAACGCCCACGATTCCGCTACGCAGCACGGTGGCTAGCGGTATGTCCTGACGCAGATTGTCGATGACCGTCAGAAGCGCCAGCGTCTCTCGGATTTCCAAGCAACCAAACGCATCGGCAGATTGCTGCGCCCAAGATGGAATACCCATCTGCTTCAAAATCGCTGAAACGTGACGAGCCCCCTGTTTTGCAGAGCGGAGCAGGATGCAAAAATCCCCGTATTGCAAGGGTCGCTCACCGTCGCCCTGAGGCACGCGGAGTTCACCAACCATCAACTCCAAAATGCGTTCGCCACCCAGTCGTGCTTCGCGTTCGATCGCTTTCCAGTGAATCGGGTCATCGAGATCAACATATTCAGAATCGGATTCGTCATCCTCCGGCGACGCGTCAAGCTTGCGTTCAAGAATATGAAGCTCGATCGGCTCACCATCGCTCTCGACGTTAACCGGCGGTTGCAAGCGGGCATCGTCGTCATAGTCAATCCCACCACACGCCGATGTCATCAGCGCCGAGAACAGCAGATTCACCCCATCAAGAATGCTGGGCGTGCTGCGGAAATTATGCTGGAGGTCGATGCGTACGCCCACGGTTGAATCGTCGTTCAACGCTTTGGCTCGCGACAAAAACATGTTCGGCTCAGCCAACCGGAATCGATAAATGCTTTGCTTGACGTCACCGACGGTAAATAGATTCCCCGGCGTGTCGACGCACGCACTTCGACTCACCAGCGAAAGAATCTCGGCTTGCAGCGGGTTGATATCCTGAAATTCATCCACCAGCACATGGGCGAACCGTGACCGAAGCTGCTGGACCACTGGATTCTGATCCTCGCCCTCGTGCGTTTCGGTGAGCAATTCATAGGCCAATCGCTCAAGATCGGAAAAGTCCATCATCCCGATGTCGCGCTTTGCCGATCGGTACTGCTCGCGGAATCGATTAACGAGTTCGACAAGTGTTTCGATGTACGGCTGCGTCGCCAGAACGTCGTTTTGCAATTCGTCTGACGTGAATCGACAAAATGGCCGGAGTCGCTTTTGAAATAGCTTCGTCTTAACGAAGCCGAACGCCTCGTTGGTGACGTCCTTGGCCGCGTGTTCTTCTGGGCTGGCGTCTTTCTTGGTCGCAGGCGCTCGCTTCTTGCTGAATTCGAATTGATCGATCTCGCCGCGCACCGCGTCGAAGTCTGCGACGTTATCAAGCCGACCGCACCAGGCATCGACGTGCGCTTGATAGACGACAATATTTTCGCAGTAGTGTGCCGCGGCGGGCCAATCGGTCGGCAACTCGTTGATAAGCGATGTACAGTAATCGTGCTGACGGTGCAACTCGGTTTTAAGCGTATCGATGAATTGCGCAATGATGCCGGTGACGCGTTCGGACGAGAAATCAGCAGCAACTTTCAGCCAACCGTCTGGATCAGGGATACTTTCGAGGAAACTCGCCAAGTCTAGTACAAATCGCTTGATGGCTGCGTCCGCTCCAAGTCCGTAGTCGTCGACGAGTTTCTCAAACCGTTTCGTAAATACGTCTTCGCTGGCGTAGAGCTCCTCAAGAACACCGTCAATCACTTCGCCGCGAAGGAGTTTCCCCTCGTCATTGCTTAGCATGGGCGACGCTGCATCTACACCGACACGATGGAACCAGCGTCGTATGATTGACATGCAAAATGCGTGAAGCGTTGAAATCTGCGCCGTATCAACCAGATCCACCTGCGCATGTAACCGCTTGTCACTCGGAGCATTTGACGCCTTTGCTTTCAACGTCTTGTGAATTCGTGAACGCATCTCAGCCGCCGCGGCATCTGTAAACGTCACCACCAGCAGTTGATCCACATCACATCGAAATGGTTCGTTCGCTTCCGCAACAAGATACGCACAGCGCTCAGCCAACACCGCAGTCTTCCCGGAACCGGCTGCCGCTGACACAAGCACATCGCGATCCACCGTTTCGATGGCACGCTGCTGCTGGGTTGTCCAGTTAATCGCTGACACTATTTCGGGCCTTCAAGTTGCTTGAGTACGACCGACCTGCTCATCTTCGGAAACTTACGCATTTCTTGCTGACCGAATTCAAAACGACAAACCGATCGAAAGTCGCACCACGCACAAGGTGATGTGTTGCCCATCCGATAGGGCATGACCGAAACGTCACCGTCGATGATGCGATCGGACAACTCGCCGAGTTTGTAACGGGTGTGCGCGAGGAGTTTTTCAAAAGCGTCTGTATTCGCCCCATCACCCTGGTCCAGTTTTCCGAGTTCACCGTCCTTCTTGTTGCGATGGACGTTGAAGAGTTTCGACGGTCCCAATTCTGCCCCGTCTTTATCAAGCAGTTCGATTTCGCCATAGTCTAAGATACCGCGCTGCGCCGCCCTGATTCGTTTGCGTTCGTCAGACGCTTCGCTCGGATGTTCGACGGATTCATACCTCTGCAGCAGGCTGACGTAAAACGCCCCAATCGGTTTGATCGGGCGACCGGCCAAAGTTTTGCCCCGGTCTGCGAGAACCAGCATATACCCTAGAAGTTGCAATGAGAGTCCATGATAAACGCTCGACAGATCAAGGCGTTTGTCGCGCGTTCGCTTGTAGTCCACCACGATGCCAGCGTATTGATCAGTCAACTCGGCAAGATCGACCCGGTCAATCAATCCGCGAACGCGAACGACGCGACCCTTAGGCGTATTGAGTTCCAAAGGTGGCAGGCTCGCAGGGTCTTTTGAAAAACCAAACTTCTGTTCGACGGACCGAGGAACGAACTTCCCAGATGTTGCAACTTGTTGTTGGTGTTTAACGATCGGCACAAGATCGGCTGAGCTGCGAGCAAGTTGGTATGCATCGCGGGCAATCGACTGACCGGCCAACCCCGACCAATCGTCGCTGTGCTGATTGACGATGGCCTCCAATCTGGACATCACCTCATTCTCATCGATCTCTGCAAACGACTCCTTGCCCTTGATGCAGCGATCGATGAATTCTTCCAGCACCGCATGCTGCACACTTCCGAGGTCGGTCACCTTAAGGCTGGCATCGCGGCGCTCTCGAAGTTTCAACCCGTAATTTGCAAATCGCTGAAATGGACACGCCGCAAATGATTCCAATTCGGAAACGCTCGCGATCCAGTTTCGTCCCAAGAGTTCGTCCACCGATGCATTGTTGAGTTCCGCAACGTTTCGATGATCGAGTGAAGACAACGCAGACGCGATGCGCCGGTCCGATGCCAATGATGAACGGGCCAACGCATACAAATCATTCCATTTGGAACGTTTGCTTGCGTCATCCTGCTCAAGGCTGGGGCGTTGTCGCAATTCGCAGGCCAGTGACATCGCCAGATCTTCGACATTCATGATTGACCACATGGCCCGATTGCGATACGCATTGCCGTGTTGCGACACGGAAATCGCGGGCAGCAGCGTGGTGAGCGTTTCAACAAAACTCGAAGGCCGTAAAGGCTTTCCGTCTGCGGTGCGGTTGGAATAGGTGATCAGGAGTTTGTTGGACGGCCGGGTCAGCGCGACGTAGACGAGCAACTTCTCATCGAGGATCGACTGTCGCCGGGTCACGCCCAAGGTGATCCCGCACCGATCAAGTGCGTCGCGGTCGTCATCGTTTACGATTGCGTTTTCGGTTGAAACCTTGGGAAATGTACCTTCGTTGAATCCAAGAAGAATGACGGCTTTGAGTTCCGGATGCCGACTTCGTTCAATCGATCCAACCAACACCTGATCCACCGTTGGCGGCACCAAGCCCAATGTCAGTTGGGCCAAACCGGAATCGATGATAGCCCGCAATTCCACGATGGTGTGCGTCTCGTCGCCCAGCGCATTTTCAAAATCTTCAAGAAATGTTTCCAGCGTCACCCAAACCTGCCGATGCTCTGCCGCATTCGCAACCAGACCATCTTGCTCCAAGCGCTGCGCCCACCGTTCGACTTGATCGGCGACATGCTTGTTGACAAGGACTGATCGCAGCGCGTTTGCCCAATCATGTCCGCTTGGAGCAACCGGTAAATCAAGCAATGGGGCCAACCCATCTACCAGCTTTCGGCGAATGCTGTTTAGACGAACGAGCACTTTTTTCGTTTCAACCGACGCTGCTTTGGATGATTCGCGGTGTGGATCAAATTCCCACTCACCTTCGCGCCACAATGGCCCACCGGAAATACCGCACGCAAGAATGTAGTTTTCAAGCTCGTCGCACTCGGCTTCATCCAGCCCGGTCAGACCGGTCTTTAGAAACAATCGCACGGACTCGATCGAGAAATCCTCCGCCATTAGCCCGATGACCGATCGAATGAATTCGACCGCAGCGTGGTGTGCGATGTTTCGACGCCGATCGATAAAATACGGAATACCGCGATCGGTCAGTGCAGAAGCAAGTAGGTCATGATAGGGATCGAGATCGCGCACAATGATTGCAATGTCGCGATACCGATAGACGCTTCCTTTTTCGGTAACGAGGCTGAAAACTTGAGCGACTGCAAACTCCACCTCGGACCGTTGATCGTCGAGACCCGCGATGTGAATATCGCGAATTGAGCCTGCGTCAGCTACTGGCTTGCCGGTGTGGATCGCACGGTCCAGCGCCGCCAATTCGGATGACTCATTGAACCGCGGCGGTGCAGACGTGGTCAGTTGTACCGGGTTCAGGAACGATACGCCGTGACGACGAAGTGCGCTGCTTAACCGCGCGTAAGTTCGAATCGGTTTGGCAAACAAACCGAATTGCCCATCGTCTTTCGATTGATCCGATCGATCGACGCTGGAAGCGTCCATCAACAGGGTGATTTCTGTCTCGGCGGCTTGGGTGGCCAATTGCGACAACAGCTTTATCTGCGAACCGGTGAAACCTGCGAATCCATCGACCCAAATCAATGCCCCGCCCATCAACGGGTTGGCGGCTAAGTGCTCGGATGCAACTTGAAGGTACTGCGTCGGATCGAAGTGCCGGTCACCGAGGTATTCGAGATACGCATCGTAAATCAAGCTCAGGTCGGCAAACTTCGCTGCCCGTTGCGAATCGTCGGCAGTGCCGTCAGCCAACTTCTTGAGTTCACCGGGTCCAATCGATTCTTCGATAAATTCACCGAGTGTCTGCCCGAGTCGGTCCAGAAAACCGGTAAGCCTATTGGTGCGCCGGTAGTATTGCAGCCTGGGCGATAAACCCGAAACAATCCGCCGCAGCACCATCGCGCGGGCCGTTGCCGATAACGCTTCTTTTCGTTCGTGTTCCGTATTGGCGAGCACGCGTTGGGCGAGGCGCGTGAAGCTGAGGATTTGAGCACGGGCGACGGCGTGAATGGGCGGTGCCAGCACCAACCGTTCCATCTGCATGCTGGCCTGTTCGGGTACCAACATCACCAATGGAGGTCCATCGAATGGTGATGCTAATATGTGTTGGCGGATGGACGTCAGACAGTGATGTGTCTTGCCGGTTCCAGCCCGCCCGATGACAAAGCGCACGGACATGACTGACTTCTATCCCGCCCGAGGTTGGCGGTCAAGATGGCGACTAATCGGCATCCTCATCTTGCCGATCGGCTTCACGTTGCAGAGAGTTAATCCGCCAGGTTTGCCAAAACTTTTTCCACGTTCCGCGCAAGAGAAGCAGCGCCAGCACAATAAAGGGCAATCCCGCAATGAGGTATTGGACTTCGCGCTCTTTGACAGTGTAATAGAACGCCACACCGCTGATCGCCCCTGAAATCAACGTGTAGAATAGGTCGCCAAGGGGCCAACGGACGAGCTGTGGAATGAGGACGCCCCGCTGAGCACCCGCCCGTGCGTCATATTCATTGCCGCATTCGGGACATCGCCCGATCTTCGGACGCGTCATCAGATTGTAGCAGCACTCAGAACAATACAGGGAACGGTCAATCCCTATTGCCTGAAAGATTTCCTGGCCGACCTTCGCCATGGGTCTCGCCTACTCGCCAAGGTTGGCCGGAGGATCGTCGTCTTCGTTTGTATCGGAATCGGCTTGATCTTGCTTCGCTTGATTTGGAGCTTCCCCGTCCTGCGAATGATTTGCGGGCTCACGTTTGGCGGGTTCATCCAACCGGGTAATGGCCTTGTCGATATCCACAAACTCGGGCGCTGCAAACTCCAACGGAAGCATGTTGATCATACCGCTGCCCGGATCGTGGGCGACGTCCTGCGTTTCGATCATGTGCGAACACCATGTCGCCCGATCAAGTTCACCCTCATCCGTCAATTTCTTGCGCCACTCGCTAAAAAACTGCCGACGTACAAATGCAATCGCGGCTTGCGCTTCAACGACTTTCTGGGCGTCAGAAATGCGCCGGACTGCCGCTTGCTCTAGATTAAACAGCAACGAAACGCCCGCCGTATAGACCTGATCTTTTTGAACCAGCGTCTTGCACTGCATCAATCGTGAGTAGAGTGTAACGCCATGTGGCACGCTGATTTGCTCAAGGGTGCGCGGCCATAGTTCGAGCGCTCCTGCCAACCTCCCCCGTTGAACATATACGTACCCTTGCCAGAGTTGAGCGGCCGCTACTACTTCTTTTCGATCATCCTGCAGCAGGATCGAAAGCCCATTGGCCGATTCACGCATGGCCTCGTCACGGGCTTCCTTTGCAACTTTGTCAGCCGACCAAAGCGAATTGAACACGTCCAGAAAGATTCGTATCCCACTTAAATTCTTGGCTCGATTTGAATCGTACGCATCGGGCAAGACACCGGATTTGACGATGGTCTCCCAGAGTTTTTCCGCTTTTTCGAGTTCGCCTTGAGCCCGGGCAAGCGCCTGAGCGATGTCCTGTTTGTCGTCTTGCGTTTCAATTCCCAGCAACAACCGCGAAACGGGAGCAGCAATCTGCCGGCTTAAGATCCAGTTGGCAGATGCCAGCCGCACGTCAAATTCTTCAAGTTCACTTTGCGCGTGGGTTGCCTGTTCGCGCCATCGCTCAAGCACGCCGGGGTCGACGGCTGTTACGTTTTCCTGCGAAAGAACCCACTGAACGGAGCGAGGGGCAGCCGTCCCACCAACTTGATCAGGTGCAAGGAGGGAAGATGAAAGACTCAGCATAACAACGAGTATGGGTTGTAACATCCGAATCGCTTTCAATTCCTGAGATAGTTGGGCACCGCGCCGGTTTCGCCTCTTGATTGATATCGGCAACACATGCTTCACACTGCCGCGTCGATTGCTACATTCAGCTTAGGGGTGGGCGCGTCGATCGTCCATCACATTGCTGTCTGGTTCAAAGGACGTTTGCACTTTGTTTACGACAGCCGAACTTCGTTGACTCGAGTTGTCGATGCTACTAAAATCTTTCGTTGTCAGCATTTGCCCTTTACGTTCTGTTGCAAATTGACCATCCTTGGCCAATAAGTCTACAGCAGCGCCTCATGCCCAATCGAATTAAAGGGCACTGAACGCAAACGAACCTTGAGTAACGTATCGCGACATGACCGACACGCCGGCCAACATTGAAGTTTCCCCCGAGGCCTCAGCGCCCACGCGGGGAGACATTGCTAAAGACCCTGTTTTGGGAAAAACCGATGCTGCGCTCATCTGGGCGTGGGCGGCATCGTTAGGCGTACACTTAATACTCTTTACGATCATGATCGCCCTACCTTGGATTAGGGAATCAATCGGCGGAACAAGATCGCCAATGGTCGCTACGACTGATTTGCACGACGCCCCCAAACGTGTCAAATTCGCGATGACGCCCACGGAATCACCCTTCTCGAAAATGCAGCGTAATCAGCAAAAACCTTCGCGAATCTCCCCCGACCAGCAAGGCACGCTTCGCGAACTTTCATCGATGAACAAGTCCGATCTTTCCATCGTCGGCATCGGCACCGGTGGCGGTGAGTTTTCAAAGTACGGACTCAATATGGGAGACGGCAATGCCGGTCCGCAATTCTTTGGGCTAGGCGGAGAAGCCCGCAGTGCCCGGCGGATTATTTATGTGGTCGATCGTTCGGGTTCGATGATTGGCGTTTTTGAAGACTTGCGGAAAGAACTCAAACGATCGATCGACGGGTTGCGCAAGAGTCAGAAGTACCATGTTGTTTTCTACAGCACCGACCCGCCGATGGAGTCCCCACCGAATCGGCTGGTCAACGCAATTCGTGCCAGCAAGACCCGTACGTTCAACTTTATCGATCAGGTGACACCAGAGGGCATGACCCAACCCATTGAGGCGATGCGTCGGGCGTTTCGCCTCAAACCGGATTTGATTTATTTCCTTAGCGACGGCGACATTCCCGAAGCCGAACTGCTCAAGGAAAATCTGGCGATGTGGAACCGAGACGAAAGCGTTCGAATTTTCACCATCTCGTACGTCAGTGCTGCGGGTCGCCATCTGTTGGAACAGATCGCCCGCGAACACAACGGCAAGTTCCGCTTTGTTTCAGAATATGAATTGGACGGGTAGAGCAGTGCGCAGACAGAAATCATCTTTGAATCAAACCTGTGGTCGCGCAATAGTGATGCTTATGTGCGTATCCTGTGCAGGGTCGGCGGCCAACGCGGATTCGGTCATCGTACGCGGCAAACCCCTGGGCGACATCCAGATTGTCGGATTCTCTGAAGGCATGATCGAGTACAGCACGGCGGTGGGCGACTTCGATCACTTTTCGATATTCGATATTAATTCGATCCAGGTGGACAGCGTCGACCGGGCGGCGGCACTCAATGATGCCGAAGAATACGTCAACAACAAGCAACCGCGCAAGGCGGTTGAAGCGTACGAAAAAGCCTTGCTCAATGCTCAAGGGTTTTGGAATGACTTGGTGCGGGCGAGATTTGTGCAGGCGGCTGACGAGGCCCATTTGTTCGAGAAAGCCGCACAAACCTGGATGAGGATCGCCCACCGTGATGAAGTCACGGCATCATGGCTATTGCCACAAAACCTTCCGGACCAACCTTCCCACGCGACCCGTCGAATCCTCAAGAGACTTGAGCGCGGCATTGAACGATCGGCAACGTTGACGGAACGGGCCCTATTGGAAACGATGCGGTTTAGCACGCTCGATGCTTTGGACGACGCCGCAGCAAGAGTGTTGGCCGCTCCGCTCATGGGATTGATCGTCAAGACCAAAGTCTTCGCCCCACGAACGATGGCTGTATTTACCCAAGCCGGCGATTTGCTAATCACAAACGGCGATTACGCGCATGTATTGCAACAGGTCGAGAAGGCCATCGTTGAGGTGCCTCAGGACCTTCTACCGGAATTGTTGCTCTTGAAATCGCGCGTTCAACTTGCAAGTGCTGCGACTCCCGAGGAATATCTCGCAGCCGCTTTACCGGCGATGCGGGTGGTGATTCATTTTCCCAAGCATCAACTCGTCGGTGATGGCCTGATATTAGCCGCCCGCGCTCACGAATCATCCGGGCGTTCATCGCAAGCACGGCGATTGCTGGAGGCATGTATCGCCACCGACCAATCCAGCGCTGAAACCAAAAATAATGCAGCCAATCTGCTCAAGCGCCTGACCCAGTCTTCCAAACAATCCAGACACGAATCGTCATAGAAAGTCAACCAAATATGAATCCAATCGAAGCACCCAAGTGGCATATGAATCAATCAACGTTCAAATACGTTGGGTTGATCGCCTTACTCGTCGTCGCAATCACCTTGAGTTTTGCCAGCCAGGCTCTGGCGGCAGACGGTGATCCTGAATCCGTCGGAACGGTCAGCCGAATCTTTGACCATTTCGTCAAACGCGGCGGATATATCACCTGGTTCATCTTGATTCCGATGTCGCTCGCGACCATCGCATTGATCGTCGAACACAGCATTTCGATCCGGCGCGAGAAGATTCTACCCACGCGAACCATCGAACGCATTCAGGACAAACTCGAATCGCGAATGTTCGTCGATGGGTTGCGGTATACCGAAAGCGACCCCAGCGTGATCTCCGTTGCAATCAACAGCGGTTTGCATCAAGCCGAAAACGGGTACTCCGCAATGCATGGGGCGATGCTCGATTCCGTCGAACAGCAAGCCGACCGAATGATGCGAAAGATCGAATACCTCAACGTCATCGGCAACGTCAGCCCGATGGTCGGATTGTTTGGCACCGTCTATGGCATGATTCGTTTGTTCGCATCGATCCGTGAAGCCGGCGGTATCCCCGAACCAGCCCGCATCGCCGACGATATTTCCATCGCGCTGGTCACGACTTTCTGGGGTTTGATGGTGGCTATCCCTGCATTGACGCTGTTCGCATTCTTTCGGAACCGCATCGACGAACTCACGACCGAATGCGCCAACAAAGCAGACAAGCTCATCAGCATTTTTGAGCCGTCTGTCGAAGTTCCGATTTCGCGTCCGATTGCTACGGCGCCGCGGGCAGCTTCCGTTCCTCAACAAGCACCGACATCTTAAGCTGACTGGGTTCATCGTTTATGTTGCGCAAACGCGAAAAATCCAGCATCACGTTCAACATGGCCCCCATGATTGATGTGGTCTTTCTGTTGATCATTTTCTTCATGTTGGTCAGTACGTTTGCGTCGGCTGAAAACATTCCGATGGAAATCCCGAATCCGGAAAGAAGCCTTGCAGAGAACGTCAAAATCGTTGATCGCGTGGTGATCAACTGTCGAACGACTCAGATGAGCCCTGATGACGAGTCGGGGAAGGCAGTCTATAGCATTGGCCCCAACCGCCCTGAATCGCTTGAGTCGATATCAAAGCGGTTGGCTGCAGCCCGTTCGGCAAATCCGAAATTGAAAGTGATCATCCGCGCCGACAAGCGCCTGCGATATGAACACGTTCGGGCGGTCATGTCGGTGGTGGCAGAGAACGAAATCGAAGACATGTCACTCGTGGCCCACGTCGCCGGATTGGATGGATAGATGCGAAGTCGTGGTCCCAGCAACCGACTGCAGACGATGATGGACGCGACGCCCCATACGCGGCGATATCGGCGCAAGCGAAAAGGCAAATCGCCGCTGGTCTTGAATCTGGCACCCATGATCGACGTGACGTTTCTATTGTTGATTTTTTTCTCGGTGACGACGACATTTCGAAGGGCTGAAGGGTTCTTGGCTGCAAAGCTTCCCAAAGATGCCGGGCGGCCCGTAGTTGCGATGCCGATCACGCCGATCATCGTACGCATTGAACCGGCTGATGTGGGCTTCGGCGGATACCAACTTCGCGTCGACCACTTTGTCAACGCGCCCGCGACGGCTGGCGAGTTGGTCGGATTCCTAAGAGAGATTCACGATCAGCCGGGGTTCAGCAACGAAACGCCCGTGGTATTGGCGGCGACACCCGACGTGGCTTGGGACCATGTGGTCGCGTGCTGGAACGCGGCGCTGCGGGCGAATTGTAACAATATTTCCTTCGGGCGACAGTAGATTTCATGTTTGGCAATCGCACTATTATTCTTGGATACGTCTCTGCATTCGCAATATGCGCTGTGATGTCTGCGCCCGCGCAAGCGGCTGACGCTGAATCCGACCGGTTTTCCAATGAAGACTTTCATGCAGGATTGCTGAATTACGACCTGCGTGATTTGCTCAGTCTACACATGATACAGATGCCGGGTTCGGATGAACTGCCTCAACTGCTCCTGCGCCGGAAGATGCATCTTCTCGTTTACGAAAGCACGTTGTCAGATGCATCGGAACGTCGAGACGCACTGGCAGCCGCCAACAAGATTCTCGCCGAGATCATTCGCAAACATGCGACCGACGATCGCGCGATTGAATGGCAGATCACGCTCGCCCGATCTTTAATCTATGAGCAAGCCGAGCCCCATTTTTCAAGCATCCTGTATCGCGGCGGAACGGCAGAAGATCGTCGCGTGCTCAAAGACCTCATGGATCAGGCTTTCGGCGTGCTCACGCGCCTGCTCAAGTTTCTCGACGACGAATACGCCCGCATCGACCTGCTATCCATCAGCCAGTATGAGCGGTTGGAAGACAAAGGATACATCGCCCAACTCGAATCGGCGATCCCCCAATCGCAATACATGCTGCTCTGGTCGAAATTCTACATGGCCCTCGCCCTCAAACCCGCAGATCAACAGCGACGCCTCCTGCTCGACGAAGTCATCGTCAAACTTTCAAAAGAAACGACGCTGTTGACCGACCGGCATGACAACAGCCATGTGCAAGCGCAGTCTTTGCTGCTTGCGGGGATGGCCTATCGACGCGTCTCAGACTATCCGTCAGCAAGGCGATACCTTCGGGACGCTGTGGAGGTCGTCAGCAAGATCAACAACACGCAGGAACAAGCCGACCTTCAATGGGTCGTCACCTTGAGCACCGTCGAAAACATCCGCGCGCTCCGAGACGCTGGAGAATCTGTTGAGGCACAAGATTTATTAGTCGAATTACACCGCAGATTTGCCCGACTCCATCGCGAGGACTTTGGTCGGAAGCTTCTGTTGGCCATCCTTGAGAGCAGCATATTTCAGGCGATGGATTCACCCAATCATCAAGGCGGCGATCTCTTGCTCGCGATGCCATTATCAGAACGAGCTGCGGCGCCGTTGGTGCGGTTGGCCGATCAGAGTCTCGAACAGCGTGCAGATGTTTATGCGGCGATCTTCGACCAAATCCGAACCGCGCCCGATCCGAGTTTGCTGCACCCGTTTCAGCAGAGTGCCCTGATCGCCGGGTATATCGCAGACGCTGCACAACTTCGTCAGCAGGGTGCCCAGGATTCCGCGTCCGCAGAAACCACTCTGTCGGATGAAATGGCGATGAAGAATCTCGACCTTGCCATCGAATCGGCTAACCGGCTACTGCATGAGCGACAGGGGTTGGATGACGAGTTGACCTGCGAAACCCTCTTTAATCTCGCCGTCGCCGAATATCACAAAGGTTTGCAACTCGCCGCCTCGCAGGACTTCACGCGCGTCGCCGAGAAGTGCCCCAAATTTTCACGTGCGCTTTCGGCTGCGATCTATTCTGTTGAAATTGTGACGCAACTGGTTGAAGATCCGTCACTTCGCGGACATCCCGAGATTCACGGTGCGGCGATCCAAGCCCTTCAAACGTTGGTGGATGGTTTTCCGGATTCGGATTCCGCGATGTACTGGCGGTTCTTTCTCGCCCAATCGTTGGAAGACGCCGAGCAATTTGAAGACGCAGCCAATCGATACACGAAAGTTGACCGCTCGCATCCGCACTATATCACCGCACAATTTCGAGCGATCAAGTGTCAAGTCATGGCATTGCAAGCCATGATTGCTACCGACGCCATCGAGGTCGCCGAAATACGTCGTCGTGCAGGAAGCGCCCGTCGCGCCGTAGCCCGGTTCGTCAAGACCGCCCGCGCCAACGATCCGCAGCGATCTGCGGAATTCCTCGCCCAGGCAGATGTCTTGATTGGCGAAATGAACGTCCTCAAAGGCGTCGATCAACACGAAGAGGCGATCGAACTCCTGCGCGATTTCGAGACCAAACATGCTAAGTCGATTGACCTAATGGGACGCGTTCTTCGCGTTCGTATCATCGCATTTGAATCAACTGGGCGACTACAGGAAGCCCAGCAAGCCGTACCGCAATTCGCGCAGATCGCACCTGATGATGCGGGCATGACCCTCCAATTGCTATTGGATTCATTGCGAATCGAAATCGACGACCTCAAGGAAAACAACAAAAACGCTGACGCCCAGAGCAAAGCCAACGCAGCGCTACTCTTTGCCAAACAAATTCACGACACTGCTTCGGCGAGAAGTGCATCCGACGCAACCATGTATCGCTTGAATTTGCAACTCGCAGAAGCTCACTTAGAAGCCGGTCACGCTGATCAGGCTCTTCTGCTCTTTCGAGAAGCCGAACGCTTTGACGTTGCCCGTTTTGACGATGGAAAAGCACACGATCCAAGCCTCGTCATCGGCTTGGCCAATGCCTTCATGCAACAGAAAAAGTACGACGATGCGTTGCTCTTATTTAATCGATTGTTTCTTGAATCACCGCCAGATGCCCCGCATCGATTTGAGGCGCTGCTTGGCGACTTGAGGTGTCGAACCGCACTGAATGAAGATGCGGCGGCCATCATTGACGTGATTGATCAACATCGCTTCCTCAGTCCAGACCTTGGCGGCGAATCGCTAAAGAAGAAGATTCTCGCTGTGAAGGCGCAAAACGAAAAGCGACTGGGGCGCAAGTAGCAATCGCGTCGTCGCAGGCAGTGTTCATTCATTGACGCGCGGAAACTCGACTCATACACTCCGATCAGATTCACACAAGTTATTTCATTCTTCGCGCTTAGCGCCGGTTTGAATCATGATCACCCGAGACAATTCTCTACTGCTGATGATAGACGTGCAGGCGCGGCTTCTGCCACAGATACGTTGCGCCGAATCACTCATCGCGGCGAATGCATTTCTCTTGCGCGCTGCTCATTTGATTGAGATTCCGATCGTTGCCACGGTGCAATATGTAAGCGGTCTCGGTCCGACCCACCCGCAGTTGCAGGACATCCTGTCGGGCTGGGATATTGCGCCGATTGAGAAGATGACGTTCAGCGCCATTCAGGATGAAGCCTGCAAACATGAAATCCTCAATGCCAATCGTCCGAATGTGGTCGTGACGGGAATTGAAGCCCACGTCTGCGTGCAGCAGACCGTACTCGATTTGATCGAACATGGGGTCTTCCCGGTCGTGATCCGCGATGCGGTTTCGAGTCGAAGCAAAATCGATCTGGAAACGTCGATCCGCCGAATGGAAGCGGCTGGCGCGGTTGTGACGACGGCGGAATCATTGGCGTTTGGATGGTGTCACACATCGGGCACGCCTGAATTCAAGGAGATGCTCGGATTCGTCAAGGCGTTCGACGCGGTGAAACGCGCTGCCGCAGACCTTTCACCCAAGCCGCAATCATGAGCGAATTCGACGACGGCGGCGGATGGGAGGCAGACGATTGGGGCGACGATCCCGATGATCATGCCGAGGAGTTGCAATGCCCGAATTGCGGCGCATCCGTGTATGAAGAAACCCAACAATGCCCCCATTGCGGCGACTGGATCACCCCTCATGCAGCCGCAGCACGAACACCGATGTGGGTTCGGGTGGTCAGTGTCGTGGTCATTTTTTCCTTCCTCTATTTTGCCATCGCTGGCATCGTCCACAGTTTCTGGTAAATATGCCCCTCCATATTGGGCAACATTGCTTCTCAACTGAAAAAGAGTGTCAATCGAATAGCCGGCTGACATAGCCGCACGTATCTTCCATCAGGCATGGCAAAGAATAAACCCACGACATCCCAATCAAGAGCATCCGTCAAGAAGTGGTCGAACGACGACACATTGGAATTGATGCCAGCATCGGTGCCCGGTTCCACGCTGGAACGCTGGGGACCGATTGCGATGATCGCGGTCTTGATCTTCATTGCGTATATTCCAACGCTTAATAATGGATTCGTCAGTTGGGATGACGATCACTACATCTTCGACAATCGCCAGGTCAGCGAGCCCGATGGGCTCAAGAGCATCTGGTTCGACGTCTTTCATTATTCCAGCGAGCGATTCAAACGAAACGTTGATGATGAGCGGGTAAGCCATCAATATTACCCAATCGTGTTCACGACGCATTGGATCGAGTACCGCCTTTTTGGTGGCACAGGTGAGCAGACCGAAGACGAAAGACATGGGGGCGGCAAGAAATTCAAGCGAGCCCCCACGATTCGCGAACTCATTGACCGGGGAGAAATGAGCGAGCGAGGGTTCCACCTCACCAACACACTGCTGCACATGGTCAACGTGATGGTGATGATCATGCTGTTTAGGGCGCTGGGTTTGTCATCGTGGGTGGCGTGGGCGGCGACAATACTCTTCGCGCTCCACCCGATGCAGGTCGCATCCGTCGCATGGGCGGCAGAGCGCAAGAACATCTTGTCGCTGATGTTCTACATGCTCAGCATGATCTGTTACGTCAATACGCGCCGCACCGGAAGCTGGTGGCGGTACATGCTCACCGTCGTATTCTTTCAAGCCGCCCTATTCAGCAAAACCGTCGCGTTGACATTGCCAGTTACACTATTCTTCACCGACCGATTGCTGGAACGAAAATGGGAGCCGAAGCTCATCGTCCAGAGTCTTGTGCGACTCTTGCCACTGATGGCCCTCACCGCGATCTCGGCATGGACGACCATCAGCGTCGAAGATCGCAACCGCACGATTCCCCTTGCACCTGAAGATCGCAAATTCATTCCATGCGCGTCGCTGCTGTTTTACGTTGGCAAAATGCTGCTACCGATCGGGCAGTCCCCGATCTATCGCCTTTGGGACCCAGACCCGGGCAATTTCCTCTGGTTTGTCCCAATGCTCTTGGTGTTCGCAATGGCGACGGCCATCATTGTATTCCGCAAGAAGCTGGGTCGGCACTTTATCTGGGCTGTCTTAATGTACTGCGTCATCATGTCGCCCATGCTGGGTTTCAAGAATATCAACTACTTCCAGTTTGCATTCGTCGCCGATCATTACTTTTATCACGGTGCGCTCGGATTGTTTCTATTGGTCGGGCTGTCGTTCGACGCGTTGCGGCGCTGGATGGGCAGCAAAGACCATGGCAACGAGATCGTGACGGGCGTTGTGTTGCTGCTCGCGATTGGCTGTGGAGTGCGCACCTATTTCTATTCCCAACATTGGCGGACGGCAGACACGTTTTGGGAAAGAACGCTGACGATCAATCCAGAATGTTGGCCCGGTCATTACAACGTAGCTAACGCGCGTGCGCGAGAAGCGACCAATTCAGATGATCCGAAAGAAAAGCAGGAATTGTACGACCTCGCAATTGCCGGATATAAGCGGGTCGCTGAAATCAACGGGCAGATTCGCCAGCCCGTCGACCAATGGATCAGATGGTGCCGCGTGACAAAGGACTGGGAATGCATGCTGGAAGGTTCTAAGACCGGCGTAACACAGTTCTCACACATACCCGACTATTATCTGAGCGCCGCCGTCGCATATGCCAATCTTGACGACGTTGAGAACGCCATCTTGTACTATCAGAAGACAATCACCGTTGCGGAGCAGAGGAGGAAACCCAGAATCGCGATCAATGCGTGCCTTGAACTTGGCGCGATTGAGAAACGGCGCGGACAGGATGACAAATCTGCAACATACTTCATCAAAGCCGCCCAAATCGCACAAAATGTCGGAGAATCACGCGAGAAAAGTAAACCCTGCTATGCAAGGGACTGGTTTGCGTATGCAAGGCAATACCTATCCCAAGCGCCTCGAACGCCCGCCAACGCTGCCAGGATTCAGAAGATGGGTGAGTATCTGAACGAAAAACACGCCGAGTGTTCAAAGCGATGCAAGGGTAAGTAGCTGATCGAATCGATCGGTTTCGTTGAGTTGGCCTTAAACAAGATTCAGCGACCCTATACAAGATTCAGCGACGCAGTATCCTCACCCGCCCGCGCGACCACCGCCACATATATTTCCTTCACGTTTGCCCTTCTGAGCACTTTCGCACATTCCTGCACCGTCGCCCCAGTGGTCATGATATCATCTACGAGACACACGCGGCCCCCCGCCACCTGACACCCGCGCGCCAATGCAAACTTGCCGCGAACATTTTCAAGTCGCGCCGGGCCCGACAACCCCACCTGCGAACGTCCACCACGAACGCGATCCAGTATCGGTGCGTATGGAATGGACGTGTGCTTCGATATCAACCGGGCAATTCCCTCAGCCGGATGAAAGCCCAAGCCCACCGACTGAATGTTTCGCCGCAAGCGATGCTGCCAGCATGTCGGAACCGGAATCAACGCGTCGATGTCTTCGTAATGTTCCGATTGAATGATGGCCCGCGATAGCGTGCGAGCAAAAAACAACTCTAAATTCTCAAACCCACTGTATTTGAAGCGCCGAAACATGTCGGCGAATCCTTCGCGATACGCAGCAATTCGATAGACACGAACAAAGCGCCGGCCCGTCGCTCGGCACTCGCTACAACCCAACGGGGAAAGTTCGTACGGAGCAACCGAACGCCCACACCCGGGACAATACTCCACCTGCATTGCACTCTTGATGGAGTCCATGCAACTGCTGCAAATTTCATCGACAGCGAGTTTGCCCGATCGACCGCAACCATGACATACGGGCGGCCAAACTGCGTCCGAAAATAGTTCGATTGACTCTTGAATGGAGCGGTTCATCGTCTGCCCTCGATGAGGTATGAGCCCCATCATCAACATCTTTTCTTATCTTGTCGAAATAATTTTCATGCGTAATATATTAACCATGACGAGCCAATTTGATTCATCCGTTCGCCGATGCTTCGCCAACATCGTGCTACGAGCCATTGCCTGTGCAATATTCCTGGCACCGGGAATGGCGTTTGGCCAGTTCGGTCCGACCAAAGTCGTCACCGCCAAGGTCCTTCGTCAACCGATGCAATTGACTGTTACGCTGGTTGGAACGGTTGGCCCCAAAACGCGAAGCTTGATCGGTACTGAGGTAGCTGGCTTGGTCGATGCAATGCCAGCCCGCCAGGGCAATCTGATCGTCAAGGGCGATCTGCTATGCAAGCTTGGTCAAGACATGCTGGGTGCAGAATTGGAAAGCGCCCAAGCCAAACTTCAGACACTCGAGTCTCAGCTGCTGGAATTGCAAAACGGAACCCGCGTCGAGGACATGGCCCGACTCCAAGGAAATCTCGACGCCACTATTGCGCGGGCTGATCGATGGTCCTTTGAACTCGATCGCATCAAGCGACTTCAAGGAGTCGATTTCGCCAATCAACGCGAGTATCAAGACGCTTTATCCGAACATCTATCCGCAGTCGGCGCTCAGCAAGCCGCCCAAGCTGACTACGACAAAGCTGTCGCCGGACCGCGCGCGGAAGTGCTCGCCCAAGCCACCCATGAATTGGCCCAGCAAAAGGCCATCGTGAAACGAGCCCAACTGGATTTCGAAAAAACGCGTATCCTCGCGCCGTTTGATGGGTTCGTCGTCGCCCGCCATGCCGAGGTGGGCAATTGGTTGCAGGTCGGTGGCGCAGTTGTCGAATTGGCCGATACATCAAGTGTACTTGTGCGAGTAGACGTACCGGAATCCGTCATCCCGTTTGCCAAGATCGATGCTACTGTCGCCATCAGAATTGATGCATTGAAGAAACGCTACGATGGTCGCATTCGACATGTCATTCCGCAAGCCGACGAAGCCGCCAGAACGTTTCCGGTCGAAGTGCAGATTGCCAATCCCGACTATGAACTCAAATCGGGAATGTTCGCAATGGTGACCCTGCCGGCAGGCGCTGAAGAAATGACCACTGTCGTCCCCAAAGACGCGCTGATCGAAAGCGACGGCACTATCTACGTCGCAATGATTGTCGACGCCGAGAAGGGCAAGATGGCAATCCCGGTCCCTGTCACCCTCGGATCAGATCAAGGCAATCTCATTGCCATCACGTCGAACAACCTACCGCCCGACGCAATCGTCGCGGTCTACGGCAACGAACGATTAACCTATCCTCAACCGGTTTTCCCTGTCGATTCTGCAGAGTCCGAAGATACTGCCAAAGCCAAAGAGAGCCCCAACCGCTCCGCGTCGATTCAAGAAACCGACAAGTCTGACGCCAGAAGCCAGCGATCTAACCAATGAACATCATTCGATTTGCAATTGAGAATCCAGTCAAAGTGTCGGCCGGGGTTATCCTGCTTCTGCTGTTTGGAACACTGAGTTTCTTCGCGATCCCGGTACAGCTTACGCCCGATGTGGACCAACCTCGAATCACCGTCACCACACGCTGGACCGGCGCAAGCCCACAAGAAATTGAAAACGAAATCATCGATCGCCAGGAGCAGAAGCTCAAGAGCGTCACCGGCTTGAAGAAAATGACGTCTTCGTCAAAGCGCGGCGAAGGTGTGATCACGCTGGAATTTAACGTCGGCGTGGACAAGGACGCCGCAGTACAAGACACGATCGAAAAAATTAATCAGGTGGGTTCCTATCCTGAGGAAGTCGATCGCCCGGAGACGAAAGCCGCCGACGCGGCGCTCGATTCGCCAATCTCGTGGCTGATGTTCCGAGCCGATGTCGATGACATTTCATCGATGTACGACTATGTCGATGACAATGTTCGTCCACTGTTGGAGCGAGTCGATGGCGTTGCGGCAGTTGATATCTATGGCGGACGCGGGCGCGAAGTGCGCGTCGTCGTCGATGCTCCCAAGATGGTCGCGCGTGGCATCGGGTTTCGTGACCTCGAACGGGCGCTCCGCAGCCAAAACGAAAACCGATCTGCAGGCACAATTTCCCAGGCAAAACGTGAATATGGCTACCGAACCATTGGCGAGTTCCGCTCGGTCGAAGACGTCGCCAGCACTGTCATCAAATACGATGCGGGTGGCCCGATCCTTGTCGGCGATGTCGCCAAAGTCGAAATGACCACGCAGAAGCAATATTCCTTTGTGCGATCCAAGGGCGAGTACGTCCTCGCGTTGCCGGTCCGTCGTGAATCGGGTGCCAACGTCATGACCACGATGGCCGCCCTGAAGAAGAAAATCGTATACATCAACGAAACCGTTTTGGCTCCGCGCAAGCAAAACATGCGGGTGACCATGAGCTACGACGAAACCGAGTACATCGAATCGTCGATCAACCTCGTCATCAGCAATATTTTCTTTGGCGGATTATTGGCAACTGTGGTGCTGTTAATCTTCCTGCGAAGCACCAGCGCCACCTTGATCGTTGCCATGACCATCCCGATTTCGGTCATCGGTGCATTCTTGATGGTCACCGTGCTGGGGCGCAATCTCAACGTCATCATGCTTGCGGGTATGGCGTTTGCAGTGGGTATGGTCGTTGACAACGCCGTCGTGGTGCTCGAAAATATTTTTCGGCATCGAGAGGCGGGGCTGTCACGGCGCGACGCGGCACTCAAGGGCACGTCGGAAGTCTGGGGGGCGATTCTCGCCAGTACCCTCACAACAATCGCGGTGTTCCTGCCCGTGATCTTCATGGAAGAGGAAGCCGGCGAACTCTTTGCAGATATCGCCATTGCGATTTCGACCGCAGTCGCCTTGTCGCTCATCATCTCGGTCACGGTTATTCCGACGACCGCAGCAAGAGCGCTTCGGGCATCCAATACCAAGCGACCCGGCTCGGATGAAAACACCGTTTCAGGTTTCGGCGCGTCTGTTGCGAACCTCGTCAAGCGGATCAACCAGCGTACGACTTCGCGATTGGCAGTTGTAGGAGGATTGACAGCCGTCGCCCTAATTGGGAGTTACTTGCTCGTTCCGCCTGCGAGTTACCTGCCCAACGGAAACCGCAACCTCATCTTTGGCGGCTTGCAACTTCCACCGGGTTATTCACTGGATGAGTTGCGCCGCATCGGTGACGAGATTGAAGCTGAAGCCCGTCCGATCTGGGAGGCAGAAGTCGGATCGGAAGAAGCCAAACACCTGCCGATGGTTCCGATGCAGATCGGTGACCGACAAACGGGCAAGACCGTCATGGTCCAAGCGCCGCCGATCGACAACTTCTTCTTTGTATCATTTGCTGGCGGCGCATTCGCCGGTTGCAGCAGCAAAGAGCCCGAAGTCGTCAAACCACTCGCCCAGGTACTCAACCTCGCTGCTTGGAAAATACCAGCGATTCGATGTTACTTCGGACAGTCTGCGCTTTTCGGAAATTCGCTGGCGGGCGGCAACATCATCGAAATGGAAATGCGCTGCGACAACGAAGCCGACCTGATGAAGGCGGCGAAGGCGTTCATGCCCAAAACGATGGAAATCGGCATGCACGCCCAATCAACACCGTCGGCGTTTGACCTGGGTCGGCCCGAATATCAAGCCACCATCGACCGCATGAAAGCCGCCGACGTCGGCCTGACCGTTTCGGATGTGGGGTTTGCGTTGGAGTCCTGCGTTGAAGGCGCTTTCGCCGGAAACTTCCGCCATAAGGGCGACGAAATCGACTTGGTTATCAAAGTGGACGGCGCCGAAGGCAGGTCCCTGCGCGAAGTCGCGGAAATCCCCATCTACACGCCCAGCGGCCATGCCATTCCCCTCAGCTCAGTCGTCGAATTTAATCTTCGATTTGAACCGCAGGAAATTACGCATAGCGAATCAATGAAGTCGATCAAGTTCAGTCTCACACCGCTGCAAGGCGTCGCGCTCGAAGAAGCGATGAATCAGATTCAAGAGAAACTGGTTGCTCCGATGCGGGCCGACGGAACGATCAGCAAAGATGTCGTCATCACCATGGAAGGGAATGCCGACAAGCTCGTGCAAACGCGGCGGGCGCTGATCGGTTCCTATCAGGGATTGCTCACCAGACCTAGCGTGTTCGGACTGGGACCAGTTGCGACGCTGACGCTGCTCACGGTGGTCCTCATCATTGCAGGTGCATTTGTCGGACGCATGCGTTCAAAGTCTGCGATGTTGATCCTTCCCATGATGTTAATCGCCGCTTTGATCCTGACGACGTTCGCACTGAACGCGGACTTGGCCCTTGAACTGCTTCAATCGCGCGGCATCCTGGCAGCCGTTGTCACTTACCTATTGATGGCCGCCCTGTTTGAATCATTCGCCTATCCACTGGTCATCATGTTAGCCGTTCCACTCGCAACAGTAGGCGGATTTGCCGGCTTGGCACTCGTTCACTGGTCCACCGCCCGCGACCCCGTATCGCCCTTGCAGGAACTCGACGTATTGACCATGCTCGGGTTCATCATCCTCATCGGCATCGTCGTCAACAACGCCATCCTGATCGTTCACCAATCGCTCAATAACATGCGCGACGGTATGGAACCGCAAGCGGCGATCAGCCACAGCGTCGGCACCCGCGTACGTCCCATCTTCATGACAGCCCTGACGAGCATCGGCGGAATGCTACCGCTCGTCATCATGCCCGGCTCGGGAAGCGAACTCTATCGCGGGCTCGGCAGCGTGCTGGTCGGCGGGCTGCTTGTCGCGACCGTATTTACGCTGTTCGTAATTCCGGCGATGTTTTCATTGTTCGTGGAATTTCGAGCGTTGTTGCGTCCGTCAATTCAACAGGATTCAACCAGAGAAAGCGGTTCCATATCGCCCAAGCCTGCGCTGGTTAACGCCTCGGCGGCTGGTACGCCTTAAGCTGCCGCAAGCGATAGGCGTTTTCACAAGCACATTCTCGCACCGGCTCGCAGTACGCAGAAATTCTGATATTATCGCAGCTCGTCAATTTCTAAACACGCACTTGGCACACGAAGGAAACTCCAATGGCAGGCAGCGAAAGTTTCGGCGCGAAGTCCGTTGTATCAACCCCGATCGGTGATCGAACCATCTATCGACTGGATTCGCTTGGCGATCTGTCAACGATTCCCTACTGCATCAAGGTGTTGCTCGAAGCCTGCCTGCGCACATGCGATGGTTTCATAGTCACTGAAGATTCGGTCAAGGCGCTTGCCGCGTACGATGCGTCGAACGTCGGCGAAGTTGAGATACCCTTCAACCCCGGCCGCGTCGTGTTGCAGGATTTCACCGGAGTACCTGCCGTCGTCGATCTCGCAGCGATGCGTTCGGCAATGGTCCGCATGACCGGCGACAAAGCATCAGCCAGCAAGGTCAACCCGCTCGTCAAGTGCGACTTGGTCATCGATCACTCCGTACAGGTCGATGCCTTCGCCAACGCGATGGCCCTGACCATCAACGGTGAACGCGAATTCGAACGCAATCAGGAACGCTACGAATTTCTCAAGTGGGGTCAGCAGGCATTCGACAACTTCTCAGTCGTTCCGCCAGCCACCGGCATCGTTCATCAAGTTAATCTCGAATACCTCGCATCCGTCGTGATGGACAACGACAACACGTTATACCCCGACTCGCTCGTTGGTACGGACAGCCACACGACCATGATCAACGGCCTCGGCGTCGTCGGTTGGGGCGTCGGGGGGATCGAAGCAGAAGCCGTCATGCTCGGTCAGCCGATCTACATGCTCATCCCCGAAGTCGTCGGTTTCAAACTCACCGGCAAACTTGCCGAAGGTGCAACCGCGACCGACCTCGTCCTCCGCGTCACCGAAATGCTTCGCGCTCATGGCGTCGTCGGAAAGTTCGTCGAATTCTTCGGACCGGGACTGGCCGACATGCGACTGGCCAACCGCGCCACCATCGCCAACATGGCCCCCGAATACGGCGCGACCGTCGGGTTTTTCCCCATCGATGAACAAACCACCCGCTACATGCAGTTGACCGGCCGGGATGAAAAACTGATCGAAACTGTCGAATGGTATTGTCGCGAGCAAGGCCTGTGGCGCGACGATTCGCACAACATCAAATACGCCGAAACGCTCGAACTCGATATGTCATCCGTCGAACCGTCTCTGGCTGGCCCCAAGCGCCCGCAAGATCGCATCGCCCTTTCGAACATGAAACCGAAATGGAAGCAAACATTGACGGAAGCTGTCGGTGGGCGTGCTAAAGATGAAGGTGCGGTCGCAGTCGCCGATCCAGGCATGGACGGCGTCGATGTCGAATACGATGGCAGCAAATTCAAACTCGCCCACGGTAGCGTCGTTATTGCCGCGATCACCAGTTGCACGAACACGTCGAACCCCGATGTGATGATCGGTGCGGGACTCGTCGCCCGCAAAGCCCGCGCTCTCGGCCTAACGCGAAAGCCATGGGTCAAAACATCGCTCGCACCGGGCTCCAAGGTCGTCACCGAGTATCTCGATAAATCGAACTTAACGGATGACCTCAACGCCCTCGGGTTCAACCTCGTCGGCTACGGCTGCACGACGTGTATCGGTAACAGCGGCCCGGTCCCCGAACCGATCAGCCAAGCCATCAACGAACACGACCTGATCGCCTGCTCGGTGCTTTCGGGCAACCGCAACTTTGAAGGTCGCATCAGCCCCGACGTGCGCGCCAACTACCTCGCATCACCACCGCTCGTCGTCGCCTACGCCATCGCCGGCACCGTCGACATCGACCTCAGCACCGATCCGATCGGCGAAGACGCCAACGGTAACAAGGTCTACCTCGCCGACATTTGGCCGACCCAAAAAGAAATCGACGACGCCGTCGCCGAGAACGTCACCAAGTCGCAGTTCGTCGAGCAGTACGCCAACGTGCTGCACGGTTCGGACGATTGGCGCGACATCGAAACATCAACCGGCGACCTCTACGATTGGCGCGACACCAGCACCTACGTTCAGGAACCGCCCTTCTTCATCGGCTTGACGCAGGAGATTCTGCCGATCACGTCGATTGAAGGCGCCCGCTGCCTCGTCAAAGTCGGCGACAGTGTCACCACCGACCACATTAGCCCGGCCGGTTCCATCGCCACAGAAAGCCCGGCAGGCAAATACCTGCTCGACAACGGGGTGGCTCGCTCGATGTTCAACTCGTACGGTTCGCGGCGCGGCAACGATCGCGTGATGACCCGTGGCACGTTCGCAAACGTTCGCGTCCGCAACCAGCTAGCCCCCGGCACCGAAGGCGGTTGGACGAAGAACCTGCTGACGGGAAACATAGAGAGCATCTACGAGGCATCGCTGGCCTACAAAGAGGCAAACGTCCCGCTAGTCGTGTTAGCCGGCAAGGATTACGGTATGGGTTCGTCGCGCGACTGGGCGGCAAAAGGAACATTCCTGCTGGGCATCAAAGCCGTCATCGCCGCAAGCTTCGAACGCATCCACCGCAGCAATCTCGTAGGCATGGGCGTACTGCCGCTATGTTTCAAAGATGGCGAGTCAACCGAAAGCCTGGCCCTGACGGGTGAAGAAACGTTCAGCATCGCCATCGACGACAAGGTAACGCCAAGACAAACGATCCAGGTCACCGCCACCAACGCAGGCGGCGAAACCAAAACCTTCGCAACAACCTGCCGAATAGACACACCAGTAGAAGTAGAGTACTACCGAAACGGAGGAATCCTCCACACAGTTTTAAGAAAGATGGCCAAAACCTAAGAAGGGTGCCCCGCCCTTCAGGGTGGGGGACTGAAAATACGCAAAGCTTTCGGGAAGGGTGGCCCACCTTTTCAAAGGTGGGGGAACCGATGACCGACAAGAAACCACCAAGACTTGACGCCAGACAGACAAGTCAGTTTGATAAGCAGCACAACAATTCCAACCCGGGCGGTTAGCTCAATTGGCAGAGCGCCTCGCTTACACCGAGGAGGTTACAGGTTCAAGTCCTGTACCGCCCAATTTATGACTCGTCTAACTGACTCTTCCGCGAAACGTGCATGATTGGCATGGAACTCCTTGTACAGAAACCAGAAGAGTGGTTTTCTGAAGTTTGACGACGTAGCGGTTACAGTAATAAGCCCGATACTTCAAAGCCGGAGGCCACTTACTCTAGGCAATTCGATTGAAACAAGTGACATTTTAAGCAATTCTTGATTCAGGGTGACGACTGATGAAGCGACTCACGCGAAAAAAAGAAGAACTGGTTGCAGCGCTTGAGAAACTGAGCCCCAAGGAAAAAGAAGAACTCAAGACTACATTCCATACATTTTGCTCGGGTACAGGACGCCGAGATATCAAGATCCAAACGGGCGACGCTTTTTACGAATGGCTGATTCGTCTTGCGAGTGATCCGCAATTCGAACGATTTCTATGTAATGAATTGAATGTTCCCACGCCAGACGATGTAATTATGGGCATTGCAAAACGCGCGAACTTTTGGGCAAGGATTGCCGTTGGGCTTTCGATACTCGTTCCGCTGCTTCTCTGGTGGCTGTCGAATCGACTCGATTCTTAGATCAGGTCAAGAGCGAGACTCAACAAGCTACCTTACACGAATCAGCGCAAATGAGTTACGACATTGATTTATATTTCGGCGAAGGCGAGTTGCCCGAAAAGGAATATCGCCGTTTCCTGGAGATGTGTCCCCGCCTTGCTCCAAGCTTGTCATTCCGACGATATTCGCACGTCGGTGATCGCGCATCGCCTACAGAGGAATGGTTTGTATTCGAGGACAATCAGGACATCGAAAGTGAGGATTGGTCAAGCGACCATCAGGTCAATGTCTTTGTCGAGTTGCACAACAACTCTCCTGACAACGGCCCAGATGTTCGTGTGCGCCACAAAGCTTGGTCGGTCTCAGTTGAAACTGGGGCCGGTCGAACTGAAATCGGCTTGATGATTCAATTATTGATACCCATAGTCGGATTTGCGTGCTTTCGCGGTTGTATACTTGAGGACGTTCAATGCGGGCTGCCGGAAGAACTGAACGAAAAATACTACACAAAGGTCGAAACATATCTCAGTCATACGAAGCGATTGCTCGACAACTGGAGTCGCTCCTCTGCTTATCCGACCGCGGCCCAACAGGGCTTGGTGGATTCCAAGAATCGGTTGATTGTCCCATCGTGGTTGAAGGAGGAATTGAGCAAGGACTCGTAGAATTATGCTCATGAAGATCAAGATGAACATGTCTTGCGACACAACCGGTCATCGCTCATGAGAATTCCAGTCACAGGAAGCGCGGGGCACTTGGGTGAAGCGCTGGTTCGCACGCTTTCGGACCAGGGGCATGTTGTTGTTGGCATCGACATCGCTGAATCCGAACTCACCCACCGCGTCGGCTCCATTGTCGATCGTTCGTTTGTTGCGGACTGTCTTGCCGGCATCGATGTTGTGCTTCATGCGGCGACGTTGCACAAACCACATGTCGCCACCCATCCTCGGCAGGAATTCGTCGACGTGAACATCACCGGCGCGCTCAACCTTTTGGAGGAGGCGGTGGCAGCTTCGTAGGTCGGGTCATCGACCCGACACTTCAACTAACCGACTATCGCATCATTCAATCCAATGCCTGAACCAGATCACATCGCCGCCCATATTCACAGCATTCACAACCGTGAGCAACTTTTGGCAAGCGACACTTGCGGTTGCTTCTACTGCTTGAAGGTTTTTGCACCCGATGTCATCACAGACTGGATTGATGAACCCGGATTCGAAATTCAAACCGCGCAATGCCCGTATTGTGAAATCGATTCTGTTGTCGGCTCGGCTTCCGGTTTTCCGATTACTCGCGAGTTCTTGGCGTGTATGCGTCGGCATTGGTTTTGACGCATGACCGAATTGTCGGGTCGATGACCCGACCTACCACCTGAGCGATGCCCAACGGTGACCTGCGGTGCACACAGCGCACCCTTCCCCCACCCATTCTCGTTCAATCCTGCTGAAACCCTGCATTTTCAAGCATTTCCCCACTTGTCTGAAAGGTTCTGGGCAATTCTGCCCAATAGCCCCCTGTCAGAACGGCAGGCTGGTTCATGGTGAACCGGCAGAACAAAACAAAATCAGGATTCACAAAAGGAGCTCCCCATGTTTCTTCAATCAGGCAAGGTTCGTAAGTTGTGTTTGGGCGTCGTTTCAGCCCTGGGTATGTCGGCATCAGTCGCTTTGGCCGGTCCGGAAATTGAAGTCACGACCTTTCTCAAGAATGCCGACGGTGTTCTGGAAGAAGTGACTCTCCCTGAAGGCGCTGGGCAAACGCTATTCCTTGAAGACATGTTCCTCGGCGATGAACAGATCGTCACCTTCTTTGTAAACAATATCGGCGACGAGGAATTGGTTCTCGATACACCCGAAAGCGTGTCGATTGTTCCAAATGCTGCCTCCGGCCAATCGGTGCTCAGCCAGCCGTCGGCGCCAAACATCGGACCAGGCGGTTCACGACTCTTCAGAATAAAGGTCAGACCCCAACAGCTGGGCGATACTGGGGCCACCATGTTCATCTTTGGAAACGCCGAAAACACTGAAAACGCGAATGGTACATTCAGGGTGTTCTTGATGGTCACTGCCCTTGAAGTGGAGGAGGATATCACCGACTGCAACTTCAACGATGTCGAAGATGCCGATGACATCGCCAACGGCGATTCGGAAGACTGCAACTTCAATGACGTTCCCGATGAGTGCGAACTCGACACCGATGGCGATGGTCACATCGACGATTGCGACAACTGCCCCGACGACGCCAATGCCGATCAGCTCGACAGCGATGGGAACGGACTCGGCGACGAGTGCGACTTCGAAATCTGCGAGATCGATGCGGTGGTTTGCGGAGCTGACGGAGTCACCTATCAGGACAGTTGCGAAGTGGCTGCGGCTGGCACGACCGTTGACTATGTCGGCGAGTGCGAAGAAGAATTGGTGTGCCCGGATGTCTACGAGCCGGTCTGCGGAATGGACGGCCACACGTATAGCAGTTCATGCCACGCCGACTCAGCCGGAATGACCGTTGACTATGACGGCGAGTGCGACGAGGAAGAAGAAATCGAATGCACCAATGATTTCGAGCCGGTTTGCGGTACCGACGGCAACACCTACAGCAATAGCTGCTACGCCGGTAACGCTGGCACCTCGGTCGACCACGAAGGCCCGTGTCAAAACGACGACCAAGAGGTCGAAGATGAAGGCAATCAGAATAACAATGACGACCTCGGAAACGAGAACGACGAAAATGACGATCTCGGCAACGAAGACGAGAACAACAACAATCAGGATCAGCAGGAAGATCAGAACAAGGAAGACGAGCAGAACGAAGAAGACAACAACGGCTTCTGCGGTGCTGGCCTGCTCGGAATGATCCCGATGATGATGCTCGGCTTTGGCGGCTTAAAGACAAGCCGCGTCCGTCGCCGCAAATAGTCGGCGTCAGTCAATCGAATCGATAAACCTTTAACCAAAGGGGAGTCGCCCAACCGGGTGGCTCCCCTGTTTCAATTCGCCAAAACACGACGAAATCGATCGGCGATCCGCAACATCAACCCTTGCAGATGACGCCAAAGCGCGGTAAGAATGACACCCCAATCGCGGGCGTAGCTCAATGGTAGAGCATCAGCCTTCCAAGCTGAATGTTAGGAGTTCGAGTCTCCTCGCCCGCTTTTGTTTTTCCCCTTTCAAAACAAGCATTTTTCAAGTGGGTTTTACCCGTTTTCGATGATCGGTGCGCGCCTGTTTCGATGCCTACGTTTAATCCTTCGGATGCGGTGAATTGCACCGTTTCGCGGTCGAAGTGTCGGGGTTTCGGGCGACACCCCTCAGATGCAGTTTCAGCCGTTCCGTCGTATCGTCCCCGCTTTCCGCTCGGTCGTTTCAATGCCGGTAAGTTGGTCAATCGCTTGCGTCGTATCGGTCAGGCCCAACACCGTGTAATGCTTCAGCGTGGTTCGATAGTCGCTATGCCGCAGGATTCGCTGGCAACAAGTTCGATTCTCCGCTTCAGCAATTCAGATGCCTCTGCGTTCGTTCGGCGCTCCGCCCAGCTAACAACGGGCAACATGTCGATTTCGAGTTCATCGACGATTGGACTTATAAATGCGATTCGATATTGCGCAATACGATTGCCCGCGAAACCCCGATACCTTCCGTGCCAGATAGGTTTATGGTTACGCGTCGCATTCGACCAGGTGGGTGTGGTTCGAGTTCTCGGCGGGCGTGGGGCCCTTCGGTCTTGACCACGATGCGCGAAAATCTCATCGGAAAATTAGCAACAATATCCCTCGCAACAGATGTTTCAAGAATTCCAAGATTCGACCGGCAAATCCGTCGTTGCTTTGGCTTTACCTATTTGGCGACACCCATGGTGGAGCGCACATGGCGATTGCGATAGAGCGAATCTCCGATAACCCGGATGCGATATAGTTCCTGGCCACGCAAGAACGAACCGATAATTTGTTGTTGCAGCGCTAAAAACGCAATTCGGAACGGTATTTCAGAGAAGTAGCCTTGAAGCAGAAGCGACTGAAAGTGGTTTTCCTTCGAATCGAGTGGCCCGCTTTGAGTACACTTATAACATACGGACTGATGAGGAATCCAATGCTAAAGGCCTGATAGGCATGGATTCGCGACAACTCTGCCGAATTCACGAATGGCTGAACTGAACAGTATCGCGACAACCCCTATGAGGTTTGGAAGCGTACACATTGCAGAAGCAGGAGCATTAAGAATGACTTTACTTGCACGCAAGACACTTCGTGTTGCGATCCTAATTCTGGGGTTCTCGGCCACCGCACAGATAGCGCACGGTCAGTGTGTTTGCGGAAACGGGATCATTGAACCTGGTGAAGAGTGCGATCCACCTTCAGCATGCTGCCAGTCCGATTGCACTTTTGCACCGGCTGGAACGGTCTGTGTCAACCCCAGTCCATGTCGCCCTTCAGGCATCATGTGCAACGGGACCGACGATGTTTGCCCCGTCGAACCTGCCTTAGACACGGAAGGGCAGCCTTGCGACGACAATGACCCTTGTACCCATGGCACGGCCTGTCGCGGTGGCGAATGCACCAACCCGACGATTACCACTTGCTGTGGGAACCTGGGTGAACCCTGCTGCGTTGGGCCCTCCCCCTGCAATTCGGAGGATCTTGCATGTTCCAATGGGTTCTGTATTGAACTTCCCCCTGACGAATGTCCCCCCAATACGAGTTGCTTTCCCATACCGGGGCAGGCAGTTTGCGTTTGTAACGAGGTGCTTTGTATTAATGGTTTCTCAAACCCACCGTTCTGCAATTGCACTCCAGGCGGTTGCCCCAATCTCTGCTCAGGGCACGGCGAATGCGGTTGCTCCGGCACGTGCGAGTGCGATCCAGGATGGTTTGGAGCAGACTGTGGTTGCGTAATGATTGAATGTCAGCCCATGGAAACGCCGTCGGCGAACTGTGGCGGGAGTTGCGTTTGCTTGGCACCTCTCTCACGTGACGTTTGTGGCGTCTGTGGCGGGGACGGAAGTACTTGTGGATCAAGACTCGACATCGACGAAAACAATACCAGTAACGCCGCAGCAATCGCCGTGGCAAACCTGAGCGACTTCAACGATTTTAGTGCTTGCCTGTTCGGGCCAATTGGCGGCCTCGGGACGACCTGTGAGTGCTTCGACTATGACGCCGACGGCGATAACGATCTGGAAGACTTCGCCGAATTCCAAAGACGATTCATGTCACCTTGAGAGGACAGCTAGAACCTGCGGCACTTGGACGGGCACAAATCAATCGGAATCGCGACAGGCAACTATCTGCCGGAAGTACCATGAAACAGATCACGATTTAACGTCGCAGGATTCAGCTAACCTCCACTCCGCACAATCGCCAACATCGCCGCTCGGAGCGGTTCTTGTAGCGTTGGCCATGCTTCGATGATGGATTGCAGATCGGGGTTTAGGGGCGTTTTTTCGTCCGAAGTGTCGGGGTTTGGGGCGACACCCGATTGACCATCGTTGTAAGTCGCGTTAGATTCTGCGTTTACGTTTTGGGCGTTCAGCCTTCCAAGCTGAATGTTGCGCATTTGAGTCGCGTCGCCCGCTTTCAATTTCTTGTATGTGTGCCATTCCATTTGCGTGACTGCTGTACCGCATTGTCGCTTGGCACTTGATTCAGCAGAACTAAGTAGAGCAGCTGAACAATTCTGTGCTTGCGTCGCGCTTGGTTAATATTCCTTCGACTCTGGAATTTTCTAACATGACTTCGATTTATCGCTTCATTCTAACGAGTACGATTGCATTGCTTCTTGTCTGCACTTCCGGCTGCATGATGGGCGGAAGGTTCATGCCGGCGTATGGCGGCGGGAAGGCCCAACTCTTTGAGGGTATGGGTCCATACATGCGCGATATCACGACTGAATCTGAGGAGGCAGCGAAGTATTTCAATCAAGGTTTGAATTGGGCTTACGGTTTCAACCATGGCGAAGCCGTACGCTCTTTCACGAAGGTCACTGAATTGGATCCCGATTGCGCTATCGCCTGGTGGGGAATCGCATACGCTCAGGGCCCCAATTACAACGCGCCGATGATGGGGCACCCAAAATCGACAGCCGCCTGGAATGCATTGCAAGAAGCATTGAAGCGTGTAGATCGGGCGTCGCCGGTGGAGCGTGCTCTTATCGAGGCATTGGCCCATCGATACGCCGAGAAGGAACCTGAAGAGCGTAAGGATCTTGACAAAGCATTCGCCGAATCGATGAAAGATGTTTACGCACGGTTTCCTGACGATCCAGACGTCGGAGCCGTCTACGCTGAGGCGATGATGATACGCTTTCCCTGGAAGCTCTATGAGCGGGACGGTATTCCGGCACGAGATGAGACCGCTGCGATCGTCTCAACGTTAGAGCGAGTACTAGCAGAAAGCCCAAACCATCCCGGCGCGAACCATCTTTACATTCATGCGATCGAACCAAGCAACAATAAGAACCGTGGGATTGCTTCTGCCGATGTACTCTGCGATCTCGTCCCAGCAAGTGGTCACTTACTGCACATGCCCTCTCATATTTATGCGCAGGTGGGTATGTGGGAAAAATCGATCGAACAAAACAAGAAGGCCATCGCTGCGGACACGAAGTATCGCGAACTGGTCAGCAATGTGGGCAACCAATTCGGTTACGCCATGCACAATACACACATGTTGTCGTTCTCTGCCATGATGGTCGGGCGTGAGCGCGAATCCATTGAGGCGGCCAGGGACATTACGGACCGCATTCCCTGGTTCGTCGCGTTGGTCGCCGACAAGTTTATTGATATGGGCATGTGGCCGATCTACTCGGTTCAAAAGCGCTTCGGACGTTGGGATGACCTGCTGGCTGAGCCGGGCCCGCCAAGTAGCATGCGCGTTTCAACTGCCGTCTGGCATGCTCACCGAGCCGTCGCCTATGCGGCTAAGAAGGACTTCGACAATGCCGAACGCGAACAAGCTGCGTTTCGTGCTGCCCTCAAGAAAGTCCCCCACCACATCGAGTGGCCTGGGTACGACATGGTGCTCAAATTCCTAATGACCAGCGAGTTGTTCGTATCAGGCGAGATCGCCTTGCAGAAGGGCGAATTGGATGAGGCAATTCGTTACCTCGAAGACGCAGTGGCGATCGAAGACATGTTGGGTTATGGCGAGCCACCACTTTGGATGCAACCGACACGCCATGCGCTCGGAGCTGTGTATCAGAAAGCGGGCCAGTTTGCAGAAGCCGAACGCGTTTATCGAGAGGACCTTCGGGAGTGGCCCCGCAACGGCTGGTCGCTGTTCGGTCTCAGTCGAGCATTGGAGGAACAGGGCAAGACTTCCGAGGCCGCGGACGTTCGCAAGGAGTTTGAACAGGTGTGGTCAGGGGCTGACAACCCCCTCTCGACAAGTTGTATGTGCGTGCCAAAGCTATAGGCCTGCTGACACCGCCGATTTTAACAACCACCGCTGCGCCAAAACGTTGACTCCGTCGCCCGAAGCGGTTCCGCTATACTTGGCTACCGTTTGACATCATAAGCCAGCCAACGCATCGCATGTCGATCAAATCGCAGCTTGCACAAGCTCGACCATTCAAGTGTGAAGTTTGGAATCTTGTCCCTCAATTACGCCGAATGCCCGCGCGTTCCGCGTCCGAGGTCCTGCCTCAAAGAGATTTTCAAGAATTTTCACCGACCATGAGTCCAAACCATTCGCCCGAACGTATCTGCATTGTGAAAACCGAAAGTTAATGTTCTTGATCAGTTGGGCATCAATTTCAGAAATGGGCCAATCTATTGACCACCGAATCCAGCCGCAGAAATAAATCAATCGGAATCATTCATGTTCGCAATGCATCGGACAAGCCGTCCATGCGATTGCAAACCCTCCAGATTGAGTTGCGGAGTATTGCCCAGCATCACGGCCTAGATTCGTGCACAGTATCAGTGCGCTCACAAAATCAGTGCGCTCACAGAAAAGCGATGTCACCATGAACATCGTCAATACAGGGAACCCACAACATGAGTCTTGTTAGAACGCCACTCGCCCGCAATCTTCGATCCACCGCGCCCTTCATGATGCTGGTTTGCCTCGCATTGTCTCCGAACAAATCAGCCGGTCAGACGACAGCAACCTGGGACAACGGACAAGCTGGCGATCAATCATGGGACAGCCCGATGAATTGGGATCCCGATACCGTCCCGAACAATGATGACGAAAACAGTTACGACGTCGTCATCGATGTCGCGAACATCGATCTCGGATCAAACGTCACCGTCAGCAGCTTGGACCTTAATCAAGGCGGTGCAGCCGGCGTACTCATCAACGGGACAGGGCAAACACTGACCGTCGAAGGACCTACGGTCGCGGAAGACGTCGATTTTCTGGGGAGCGGTTTATTTTCGCCGGCTGATGTCAATGTCACTGGTTCGCTTCTGTTGGGCGGAACTTGGTTTATGAGTCCGGACAATATTATTGTTGGGACCGGTTCACCGAACGGTGAAATCATCATGCAGGACAATGCGATCTTAGTTTCGCAAGGAATATTTGAACTGTTCAAGGATGGTGAAATTCGCAATTTCGGCGGATCCCCCGAGATTCAAAACTCGGGTATCTTTGCAAAAACCGGTGGGAGCAATCTGTCGAACATCGCCGTACGATTCGAGGATATAGGCGGAACGATCAGTGCAGCGAGCGGAACTTTAAAGTTCAACAACAGTTCATTCTCGGGCTCGACGATCACTCCATCGAATTCGGCGACAATCCGATTCAGTGGACCGACCGAAATCACGTCCGTCAATTTCATGCCAGCCGACTCTAGCAAAATCGAATTCGACAATGCAGCGATCACGCTCGGGACGATCACCGGTTCAGGAAGCGATCTCTCGACGGTCATCGCTAAGAACGGTGGCAGCATAACCGGCGGATCGATCAACATGTCGGTGGAACTTCTGCCATTCGTCATCGAAGGTCCAACCATCAGTGGCCTCACCAACAAAGGCTTCTGCGAATGGCGATTGGGAATGGTGACCGGGAATGGATTTACAAACGATGCGGGCGCGACGTTAAGAACCGCTTTCGCCGGAATAGGAACGCCTTCCATCGAAAACGCCACGCTGACGAACAACGGTAAAGTTTTGGTCGATCGTACCATTGGCCTTCGCGACAACGGGAAGATCGAACACTTGAGCGGGGAGTGGGAATTTCGCAACGGATCTTCCGGTATCAACACACAGGTCAACGGAAACCTGACCGGACTGTTCACGCACATGGGCAAGATCATCGTAAACGCGCCAGGCGCATTTACGTCTTTCATTACTTGCCCGATGACCAGCAGCGGCTTGTTCGAGATCAATAATGGCGAGTTACGCCTGAACCAACGCATCGAAGACAAGATGGTGCTGGACGGCAATATCATCGCGATCGATGGCGGAAACGGGCACGGCGCGACGTTCACGCTCGGAAACGACAGCCTCAGTCGAAGCACGCTGAAGAATGCCAGTATCAGCGTATCGAGCAACGGTATCTTTCAATGGGTGGGCACGGGCATCCACAAGATCGGCAGTGAAATCGTCAGCGGAGGTGTTGGAAAGGCTCAAAACCTCGGCGCAACGCTATTGGCTGAAGCCTCGTCGAACGTAGACTTGCGATTTGACGAAGCCGTCCCGCTCCATATGAATCATGCCAACGCCAATCTGCAAGCCGACGGAACCATCACCAACAAGGATCACGTCAAATGGTCATTCGGAGCCGTCACCGGAACTGGAATGGTCATCAACGATAGCGACGCGACCATCACTGTGGACAAAGTCATGCGCATCTCGCGCGGTGACATCTCGACTCTCAGCAACAGCGGTACAGTCAAACTAACGGGTAGCTTGTTCGAGGGCATACAGCTCGACTCATTCGGTTTTCTACAGAATGAAGTTAGCGGAACGTTCCAATTTGTCGGCGACCAGGATGTGACGCCACTAAACGACGGTGGTTTGTTTCGCAACAACGGGCTGGCTGAAAAAACATCAGGAATTGGCGAGTCACTCATTACCGCAGATTTTCGACAGAACGCCGGAGGCACGTTGCGTTCGCGGTCCGGGCTAATTCGTTTGTTCGGCGACACCATTGATCTGCTGGGTGGAACCGTATCGGTCAACAGCAACGGTGCGAAGGTTCTGATCGCAGATGACTCACGAACCATTAACGTCGCCTTTGAATTCGACGAGAACGGCATCGCCGAATACTCCAGCCCCCTACCTGGAACGATTCACCAAATCGACGGTACGCTCACAGGAAGTGGCTTGGGACAGCTGCTCGTCTCCGGCGGAACTATCAAACCGCTCGAATCATCTGCGACCCTCGACTTCGACGAACCATCAGAATTTCACCAAGCCAACGGAACGCTCAACGAAGTCGGAAAGCGCGTTTTCAACATGGGAGACGTCCTGATGACGGGTGGAACCGTTGCAGGTGAATACTTCAATCAGCACGATGGCAACTTTGTGCTCGATGGCGGAACGGTCACCGGCGACTTCACAAATGAAGGGATATTTTCCTGGGGCGGCGGAACGATCAATGCTCAGTTCAGTAATGATTCAAACGAGGGAATTCTCGACATCGATGCAACCAACAACGTGCTGCTCGCATCAAATGCGCAAATCAACAACCAAAACCAAATTCTGCACACCGGCACAGGAAATCTGCAGCTTGGCGAGAACGCGGAACTCATCAATCTTGCCGACAGCGAGTACATCTTCAGCGACGGAGCGAACATTGAGAAGGCGGCTGGCGCGATTACCAATGCCAGCATGACGAACACCGGGTACATCGCCAACGAAGGCTCGATCGACAGCAGCATCAACGTCAAATTCACCAATACCGGAGGTACGTTTGAAACAACCGGCATCGGAGACTTGCTCATCAACGGTGCCATCGGCGATCAGGATGGCCAACCTGTCATCAACGCAGGCATTTTCAAATCTGCCGATGGTATGATTCGGACATTCTTCGCCGACTTGCAAAGCACGATCACGCACGAATTGCAGAATCTCAACAGCGTCGTCGAACACGCCAATGCCGAAATCGATGCCACGTTGATCGCGTCAGGCCAGGGAATCGCCCGCATCGCCAGCGCCCAAACACCCGACGGCGGTGGTATGTTTAATCTCGTAACCAGCGTCGATGCAAATCTGTTTGAGCTGACAGGAACGCTTGATATTGCGGCGGCTGCGACGACCACGGGCGGTACCGTGACATTCAAAGATACGAAATACAATCTGTTCAGAGACCAGACGGTTGGAACGTTTAATGCAGACTCTGATTTGATATTCGACAACAGCAGCAGCGGTGGTGGCGTTGTACTGAGTGGGCCGGAAAGCGGGGATCGACAGGAATTTATCCTGGGCGCTGAACGAACGGCATGTCTGGTAGGAACGACGGATCTTAAATTGGATGGATTCATCGATTTCGTCAATCAGGGAACGTTCGAAATCAAGGATCTTGGTCGCGGCATTTCAACGTTGAATCTCCTTGGAGCGCACATCACAAACGATGGCACGTTTCATAAGACCGCAACGAGTGGTGGCTTGAGCCTTGTGAACCCAACCTTTGAGAGCAGCGGAACCGTTAAAGTCAGTGCGGGTCACTTGGCGATCACCGATTGCGATACGCTTGACGGTGATCAGTTGGAAGAGGGAACCTGGATCGTCGAGTCGGGCGCAACGCTTAGCCTCGACGGTGGTGCGTCGAGTCCAATCCTAGAGAACGACGGAGTGATCAAACTGATCGGCACCGGAACTTTCACCAATCTTCCCAATGGATCAACGACCGAATTATTCGCCAACGATGGCACGCTTTGCCTCGAGGACGACAGCAGCGGAACCGGGGCGACGTTCTTTACCAGCGGCGAATATGAAAACAACGGTAAGACGAAAGTGTCAGCCAACAGCACCTTGAGTATTGGAGAATTCGACAACGATGGAGACCTCACAGTCAACGGAACATTCACACGCGGCCCTGGAGAATTCTTCCAGCGCGGCAAACTAAAGGGCAATGGAACGGTCAATGGCACCCGAATCATCAATCAAGGCACAACCTCTCCGGGTAACACGCCCGGAATGCTTACCATCAATGGCGAATTCGTCAACGACACCAGCGGAATTGTGGACGTTGAATTGGGCGGTTTGACGCCGGGCATCGAGCACGACGTGTTGGCTGTCACGAGCAATCTGACTTTGGATGGCACGTTGCTGCTGACTTCGACCAATGAATTCCTTCCCCAAGCCGGACAAACATTTGAGATCATGACGGCTAGCAATATCACTGGCACGTTCAATCAAATCGACGGCGCTGGACAATTCAGCGTGGTGGTCGGTTCGAACTCGGTCACGGTTGAGGTGATTTGTTCCCCTGGAGATTTCGACTGCGATGGCGACGTTGACCTCGACGACTATCAGGAATTCGCCTCCTGCCTGAACGGACCGTTCGGTGTTACCTCAACGTCATGTCTCGATCATTTTGACTTCGATGCAGATGGCGATGTCGATGCAGCCGACTTCTTGGTCATGCAAAATGCCTTGGGCTCTCCCTGAATCAGAGGCAGCAACTGGGCCCGCATGTCAACTCAAATTGAACGCCTTCGTATGACTTGGTCCTATATTCAAGACAATTTGCCCGCCCGTCGATGACTTAGACGGAGCGGGCTTGTTCTATTTCTGATATTGCCACGGTGATACTTGTTGTGGTCATCTACCGCAGAACAATCGTTGAATGCTTCGCCATCAAGCCCGCTACCGCAGCGACCATGAAACAAATAAGGTAAGCCATGCTCAACGATCCGCAAACGATTCTGGCGTACATCGATCCGGGAAGCGGCGGTTTGCTTTTGCAATTCCTGATTGCGGCTGCGATTGGTGTTTGTATTGCCTTTCGTCAAGGACTGAGGGCGATCGCGTTAGTGACTGGGCTCAACGCAATCGCGTCGGAGAACCATCAAGCCGCTTGATTCATCTGCGGCACTCGATCTCGACAAGCTTTCATAAATGACGTTGCTGCTGAACCGATACCGAATTTAACGAGGCTGGGCCTGTTCGCTTATTTCTCACATGTCCCTTGATTCCAGACGCCTGACCGCGCCAGCAACGGCGATTTTTCATCGTGCCGAAAGATTATTATCAGAAGTCAACTTGTTAAGACACGCTGAGATTCAAAATGCCCGGGCAATCTTTGTCAATAGCACCCGCAGCCCATGCTCCTGCTCAAAACAGTCGAGGATGTGAAGAGGCTTTCGCTGCCAATCACCCTGCTCAATTCATTCTGAGGACGAGATTCGCGCGGTGCCTACCTGCCTCTGTTCTTTCGGCATCCCCACGAGCTTTCCTGGTTGGACTTTGCGCAACGATGTGTCTTCAGTTGCTATGCCTCTTCGCGTTTGCCTGGTATGTGAACCCTTGGGGTGACTTTGGCCGGACAGGATTTCATCGCCTTTACAATGCCCGGCTAGCAAAGGCTAACTTCATCGACGCGCTACCCCAATGCGAGTTTCCGGAAGTCGTCGTCCTGGGTTCATCCAACACGATGCAATACAGCCCGGCTACGATCGAAAGGTTGACGGGCAAGAGCGCCTTTAACTTTGGCGTGTTTTGGGGGCGGACCGAAGACTTTCTTTGCATTACGCGTCATCTTGTAAATGACCTGAATCTTACTCCATCACTGTTGATAGTTGGTATTGATACCTGGAGTTTCGCCCCAGCAATCAATGAGCATCCCGTCTTTCCGGGGATTCGGCGGAGGCTTCTGAACGCGCCTCAGCTGTCAAGGCACTTGCCGGGCGCAGGCTGGGGAAAGCGACAATGGGCGAATCTCATAGATTCGCTATCGCGTCAGCAACTGAAACTATCGTGGAAACTGTTCTGGGATGATCGCTATCACCGTACGTCCGCGCCGCCTTTGGAGTCGTCCGAGTGGTTCGAGACGGACGGGACACGCGTGCGATATCTTTCTAATGGAAAAAACATCTTTGCGAACGTGGAGATGGGGACTTATCCCATTTCCGACGAGATTAGACAAGCAATCGATGAAACAAGGCCTGCCGACTCACTATATCGATTTGTAGATCAATTCCCGATGTACAATTTCTCCGACTCAGATGAGAGCAAGATCGAATACATGGTTGAGATGCTCGACGTGTGTGAAGGTAAGAATATTCGAGTTGTATTCATTATCAATCCTGTGCACCCTCTGCTCTATCAAGAATTGATTAGCCATACGCGACACCCTCAGAATCTAAGCAACCTCAAAACCATGCTCGCACAATTCACCCAGCGGTATTCGATTGTCACAGGTGTTTTCGACGCGTCCGACATCACAAAACTCGGTGGCGACCCCAACGGCTTCTTTGACCCCATGCACCCTGCGACTCGCAACTGCGACTTGATCCTTGAACGCATAGCAGCTGAGGGTTACCTGAATTGATTTTCCCCAGTTACGTCTTCATGCTGGCGTTCCTTCCAATCATGCTGTCGGGTTGGTATCTGATCCGTTCGTACCGATTGAAGCTCGCATTCCTCACGGTGATGAGTTACGTCTTCTACGGTTGGCTCGACTACCGATTTGTCGCGTTGATGTTGGCCTCCACGCTTTTGGACTATCAGTGTGGCTGCAAAATAGCAGACGCTCATTCGCAGGCTGCGCGCAAGCGTTGGCTTTCGCTTTCGATCGCTGGCAACCTCGGCTCACTCGGCTTCTTCAAGTACTATGGCTTTTTCTCGCAGTCGTGCGCAGACATGTTGGCGGTCATAGGTTTCGACGCATCGCTCCCGATGCTGAACGTTGTTTTACCATTGGGAATTTCGTTCTATACCTTCCAATCGATGAGCTACACCATCGATGTCTACCGCGGACGCTCACAGCCAACCAGCGACTTGCTCATGTTGACCGCATACGTTTCGATGTTTCCGCAATTGGTGGCGGGCCCTATCGTTCGCTACAACGAAATCGAAGAACAATTTGCGACATTACGCCATCAGAATACCGATCTCGAGCAGATTTGCGACGGAGCTTGGCTTTTTGTGATCGGACTGATCAAGAAGATTTGGATTGCCGACGTGATGGCCCCCGTAGTCACTAGCGCCTACGACTCCGGTGCGCCACCGCAGTTCGTCACGGCGTGGGTTGGCACGCTGTGCTATGCCTTTCAGATCTACTTCGACTTCTCGGCGTATAGTGACATGGCCCGCGGATTGGGGTTGATGATGGGATTTAGGTTTCCTATCAATTTTAACTCTCCTTACAAGTCATCGAACATTTCTGAATTCTGGAATCGGTGGCACATCACTTTGTCGCACTGGCTGCGAGACTACCTCTTCATACCGCTGGGCGGATCGCGGTATGGGACATCCAAAACGGTGCGCAACCTCGGCATCACCATGTTTTTAGGAGGCTTGTGGCACGGGGCGGCATGGAACTTTGTCGTGTGGGGATTGTTCCACGGCGGGTTGCTCATAATTTACGCGTGCTACAAGCGCCTTACGACTGTTCAATTGAATCGAACGCTGGCAATCTGCATGACGTTTTTGTGTGTGATGATTGGGTGGGTATTTTTTCGAGCAAACTCATTGGATGGCGCGATTTCAGTTCTTTCCGGCATGGCGGGGTTCAATGGGATCGAACCGTTTTCTCATGCGTCGTCAACTCTGGGGATCAAATTGCCAGGTATCTATCATCAGTTCTCTGGTATGCATGGACTCGCGTATCTCACATTCGTGGGCGTTCTGACGCTCTGGGCACCCAACAGCGAACAAATCCCTAGATTCCGACAACCAGTCTTCGGTATGGCGCTGGGAACAGTTGCCGTATGTACGCTGACCACGTTTATGGAAGAGACGCCGTTTTTGTACTTCATGTTCTAGGATGGCCGCATTGTTGTGCAAAGGGGCATGTTCAATGAGGCGGCTTTCTTTAGCATGGTCGCAGACTGTCCGATAAATAGGGTGGCTCTATCGTCTACTTGGACCCGCGTGCAGAAAGGAGTTCTCTCTTGACTATCGCAAACGCACTGCGCATGGAACAGGAAGTCGTGGATCGTCGTGCGATTTCCATCGCCGTGTCGTCCAAGACGCGACGTCGATGGCTCTTTCGAGTACTCGCCATTTGTCTGGCATTGGCCGTCTGTGAATTACAGCTTCAACTCGCATCACTCTGTATCCCAGCCGTTCGCCAAGCGCTACTCGCGGCCCACCAACAGTCAGCGAATGATCTCGACGCGCCCGCGATGCTGATACCCGACTTGGTGCTTGGCGTCCGTGGTAACCCGGAGTACCCTGGACATGATGAACTTGGTTTCCGAAACGACTTGATTCACAAAAATCCGGAAGTCATCGCCGTCGGTGATTCACAGACTCACAGCACGCACGACAAGTCTTGGCCTTCACTCTTCGAAATCGACACCGGACACACCACTTACAACATGGGAATTTCTGGATGGGGGCCGGCGGAGTATTTACTTGTGACCGACGCCGCTCTTCGACGCAAACCGAAAGTCATCGTTGTCGGTCTTTATTTGGGAAACGACATTGCCGATGCGTATCGCTCGGTAGTTCTTCGCGAAGCGTGCCACGAGCTGGGGACATCGGTGCCTTCTGAGGGCATGGACTTTTCTGGGAACGAAGACTCATGGGAGGCGAGCTTTCGTAGCCAGATTACTGAAGGAAAGGAATCGATCGAAGAACAGAGTCCTGCTGGATTCATCCGCAGATGCCGCCGCGCGCTGTCAAATAATTGTAGGCTTTACGGACTGGCCAGAGCAATGAAGAACGCGATCGCATTTCACCTTCGTGAGACCGGAATGACCGACGGCAAGAACAACCAGCAATGGTCACGGAACGTACAATGGTCGAGGCGACATCCGAAGACAAGTACTTTAGAAGTCGATAATCAGCGAACAATCCTGACGCCTGCGTACCGGTGCGCACTACTGGACGCATCTGACAAACGGATAGATGCAGGGCTTAAACTCACGCTGGAAGCTCTTTCGCGAATCTCGGAGCGGTGCGAGGCTCGCGACGTTGAGATGGTTGTGGCAATCATCCCGACGAAAGAATGGGTCTATGACCCGATCATCGAATCACGGGAAGAGTACCCCGGGATGATGGAACTGGTGGCCCGCGAGTCGAACATCATGGAGACCATCTCGAAGTTTCTTCGCGAACGCGAGATTGATTTCTTAAACGTAGGATTTTCATTAAGAAGTTGCGTTCAATCGCGGCAGCAACCATATCCCATGTCCAGAGACGGACATCCCAATGCCGTCGGAAACCACGCAATCGCGAAGGCCATAGCCGCGCATACAAATTCTCTGCTCAAATAGCAACACATGGAGCTTTTGAGCCATCAGAACAAGGGCAAACAAGAGTGATAAGCGTGCTAATAGTGCCCTCCACAGCGTAATATTTCCAGCCAGATAAGGAAAACTCCGTGAAGAACGCAGCTGTATTGAAAGACGTCGTGAGATTGGCGCTGAAGTGCGGTTCTCCAAGTGGCAGTGGTTGGATTGATTGCCGTGACCTTATCTGAATGACCACGTCATTTCTCTACAGTCGGGTAAGATGAGGAGGTTTTAAAACATCCACTACAAAGATGCGCGGCGTTCGGGGGCCCTGCCGAATGAATCGACGCTACAATAGATGATGTGTTTGACGCAGAAGCGATCAGCGCTGAGTGCCCCAAACATCTGACTCGATGTCGCCGATTAGTAATCCTTCGGGGCCATTTGGAACATACCCTGAAGTTCGCTGACCTCATATCGAGCATTGTTGATTCTACTTTTTAAGATGAACGTGCCATCAGGATTTACAATCGCCTCGCGAACCTCGCCCTTCGGCGCAGCTTTAACCCAATCTGAAAATTCATCGACTGAATAGTGAATTCCAGTATCTAGATGATTTGTCACATTTGTCTTTGGGCGCTTAGGCACCGTATTTGAAGCGGCGACATGCGACCAATACGGCCCACAAATAATGAACAGCACATAGGTCATCCCCATGCCCGCAATGGCCAATGTCGCGGCTCTTAGGAATTGTTTCATCGATAAGACCTCAAGCAATACGCAGTTGTGGATTTACCTCAATTCATCCACCTGCGAAATGGACAAGACTTCAATGATATAGATGTCACCGAACACACGATTGCCAACTTCAATCTCGACATCAATCGCTTCGGACTGGTCACCTTCTTCCACCAGAAATCGAAACGTGGTTCCGGTTACGTCGTATGCCTTAGCCGCTTCTTCACATGACGGATAATTCTTGTTACCGCCTGAAACGCAAATGGCCCCGAACGTTCGGGCATATTCCACCACTCCGGCTTGGTCTGGTGTTCGGACCTCACCACTGACGCTGTCATCATCGTCCGGTTCTTCTCCGTCGAAAAACTCAAGACGAATAACGTTATCCACTAGCGCAGGGCTTCGGTCTGATACCAGGAGCACCTTGATCGAATAGAACTGCCTGTAGCTCTTTAGCGGCTGACATCCATGCTGCGTTGCCACTACAACAAGCAGTGCAAAGAGGGTAAGCGTCGGGAGAACGTTCCGTATTCTTGTCAGCATCGATTCGACTCCAAGTTTCTCAGCGCGGCATCGGCAGTGAAACCTCGACGACTCTTACAGTATACCCCTCGGCTGAAGTGAGTTGCGCAAGCGTGGCTTCGCATCAAACCAACAAGAGGATGCGCCCTGCTGGATCTGGTTTCCGAGCACGTTGGCAGGCCACCCCCTTTTGAGATTTTATAAGCCATAGTAAATGAGTTCGAATACCGGTTCGGTGATTTCGACAACCTCAATCGAAAACGAATCCCCGGTAGAGATGTTGCCAACCTCAAGAGTCACGTCTAGGACATCGGACTGCTCTGCACCTTCAATCAGAAACGACACCTGCGAGCCGGTGACGAAGTCCACTTTCTCGAACGTGCTGCAAGGCGGGTCGATAAACTCCACGCTTTGACGGGTGCAGTCAAAATATTCTGCTTCAACGAATTCCGTCAATCCATTGCTGTTTACCATGAGAGACGAACCGCGAAATCCTCCACTATACTTTCTGATTCGATGCACGCTGACAGTGGAAACCGGGGCGCCGCTTTCGCCATCGAGAATCTTGACTCGAATGATCTGCTCATTCTTACCCCTCGAGTTGTCGTAACACCCACTCGACAAGGCCGCCGTACACATCGCACCCAACAGCATGACTGGGTGTTTCCGATTCATTCGTAGTTTGAGCCTCGGCAAGAATAATCAGCGTGAATTCAGGTCAAACGGTTTGGAAATCGCAATGACTTCGATCGAATAAACAGATCCGATTTCGTCGTTTCCCACCTGTAATTCGAGTTCGACGATGTCATCAACCTCGCCGTCATCAATGAGAAACTTTCCCATCGATCCCGTGACCGTATCCTCGTAGTCTCTTGATCGGCAAGAGTCGGGCCCAAAGCTAAACCCGCATGGGACGTAGGTCGGAACAATAATATCGGCAAAGCCATCCTCATCGCTGACAAAGACTCTGCCATCAACACCCAGATTCGATTCGTCGATGCGATAGATTTCTGCATTTCCAACGGCGACATCATTTGCCGTATCCGTGATACTCACTCGCACAATCTGGTCGTATCCCGAGACGACACTGCAACCGCGAAAGTAAGTCAGGCAAGAAACGAGCAGGACGGTTGTGATCGCAAATCGCAAGCGCCGTGTGTTCAACTTTTGAATTCGCATGACAAGATCACCGAAACATCCGATTCACAATCCCAAGGAATAGCTCGACGAACGCTTAAATGCTCATGTTGATTGACCCGAGCGTGTTTCCATACAGCAATATACTACGCCTTTCTCAGTGTCCAAAACAAAAACCCTCGCTGGACACATGATCTGCCTTCGCGGACGTCCAATACCGCATTTTGGCAAGTTCTTCTTGGGTCCGGTTCCGGTTTGTGGTTATACTGAAGCTGGTCAGCGGATAAAATCGAATCTGCCATTGCAGCAATCCAACAACTCCATCGCGACGTCCCATGCCCTGCATGCGCGATGAAGATGCGATGTGCAATTCGAGATCGCGCGGCTGCAATTTTTGAATGCATTGGTTTGTGCGGACGGCCCGCAGTATGCCCGGACGACAAACGGTTTTCATTTGGGACGGAGCGGTTTCTTGCATGGATCGCTTGCAGGGTTTGCGACATGGATTCGTTTTTACATCGTTGGCATTATCGATGCATTTGCGTGATAGCTGCGCTTGCGTTGGCGCAAACCTCTTGGGCAGATGATCTTCCCAGACAGCACCTTGATGGCTCGGGCGATTCGCGCATCCTTCGATTCGATGGCGGACAATCCTCGCCAATCAATCCGCCCCATATCGATCTGCTGCAGTACAACATCGGTGCGTGGACACCCAACAATCCAACCGACTCGCTTTTTCGCGGCGAGTGGACAACTGCGCCAGCCGACTTCTTTCGGTTTGACCTGGTGTTCGACGGCTTGGTCAATCCACCCGGGTTGGGGTTCCCCGCAAACATTTTCTTCTTTGGCGACAACCCGCTGTTGGGTTTCGTCGAGTTTGACATCGACGCAAACGTATTGACCGGTGGCGAACTCATCGGCCCGCAGTTTCGATATCATGGTGCCGCCGGGCGATTCGGTCCGCCGCCAATCAGTGATCGCTTCGATGGTCGCGTATCGATGGACACATGCCCGGGCAACTATGATGCCGACATTGGAAGCGGGCCATACTTTCCGGAACGCAGCGGCGAAGAATTCGGCTTGTCATTCCTTTGGGGATCGGTGGGTTCGGTCGATGTGGGGAGCAACGGCGACTTCTCGTTTGACCCGGGCGAGGCATGGATCGTTCACGGTCCGTTTCTGAACCGAGCCCACGGGTTTGATGATTTTATTCTGGTCTGCTGCTCGAATGGTCTCCCCACGTACAACCCGCAAGTTGACTTGCTATTCCTCCATTCCGTCGATACCGATCAAACGACGATTTCACTCGTTTATCCGCTCAATCAAAACGGTTCCATCGCGATGGCTGGCGGAGTGTCGGAAACACCCGACTGCTGCGCAAACAATCAAAGCAGCATCGAAGAAGGTCTGGACCATGTTTCAATCAGTGCGCAATTCGCCACCGCCATCGATCGATCTGACGTGAATTTTCCGTTGATCGAAGATTGGGAATTCCAATTCGCCAGCGACTACTTCGCACCGGAAGACTGGGTCGTCAATGCGATATTTGCTGGTGTGTATACCGACGTCGACACGATCACACCGGGTCTTGCCTGGACCGACATCGCGCCGAATGTATTAACCCACGACTACAACGGCAACGCCGAAGTCGATATGGACGACGTGCAGATTTTTGATGCGTTCCTCGCCGACGAAGATGGCGGCCCGTGTGACGCAGACGGTATTGTCGATGGCATTTACACGATTTTCGATTTCGGAAACGGGTTCGATGTTCACGATGCCAACTACGACGGCGTCGTCAATGCGGAAGATCGCCCGCCCGAGCCGAACCCCGGTGCGCTGTTTGACCTGGACAATGACGGCGATCTCGATCTCGACGATTTCGCGATCCTTCAGCGCTGCATCGTTGAAGCGCCCGGCGACCCGATGCCAACGGTTTGCGCCGACATTGACTCAAACGACGACGGTGACATTACCGCGATCGAAATCTCACCGTTTGGTGAATACATCGGTGGCCCGGGCAACATTCTGTTCAATGCCGGTGGCCTACAACAGCAACCGTAAGTTGAATGCTATGAAATCTGCGCTCGATAGACTACGCCATCAACACAAGCGCCCGGCGCTGACGTTGATCGAATTGCTCGTGGTCATGGCGATCATGAGCATTCTGCTCAGCATCCTCCTGACGACCTTGGGCAAGGTGCGCGAATCAGCGCGCAGCGTACTCTGCAAAAACAAACTGCAAGGCGTGTCACAATCATTTCAACTTTTTGCCAGCGACTATGGGCACGCCAACCGTGGCCGCGAAAGCGAACGGCTCGGCGCCCACCAGTTTCGACTCGAAGACTTTCAGGACAGCCTCTACCGAACTGAGGAGTTTTTCAAGAATCCCGGTGGACCGTTGGGAACAATTCCACTTGGTGCCCACGAGCAGGCCTTGATCTGCCCGGACGGTCCGAAGGGATTGGCTCGCAACAACACCCCGCAACCGGCTGAAGATACGCTGACGCCATTGTCCAGCGTCAGCATCGGGTTCAACATGCGTCTGCACAAGGCGAACGTCAAAATCGCCATCGGCCCGACCGAGATCAACGTTCTGCGCGACGTCACGTTAACGCCCCGCATCCTCGGACATCCGTGGACGCCTTTGGCATTCGACGTTGACGGGGCAGCCGCCCGCGCCAAACCCGATCCACTCTTACCGTTCTACTCTGCTCCATCCGTCGAACCGGACGGCTTGTATGCCAATGATGCGTTTTGGTTTCCGTCGAGACGTCATTCTGGGATGGTTCATGCAGCGTTTATCGGTGGGCACGTCTGGAGCGCTCGCGATGCGAAGATGGCACCGGATTGGAACTGGTCATATCAACCGCCTGCGGATGAGTAAGCGATGAAGCTGCGACAAAAATTCGGCGTCCTGGCGCTTATCTATGTGTTGTCGCTTTCGGTCAATCTGGTCATGTCCGGGTGGTGTATCGTTGTCTATTTTCAGTCGGCGTTCGTGGACGTACAGTCTTCATTCATTCGCCAATCCGAAGTCGAGCGCCTCCGCGTGCAATTGCAAGTCACCAATGCCCGACTCGAACTCGCTGAGTCACCGACAGAATCAAAGGATGTCGAGAGCGCGGTTGCGATGCTGCGACAGCACGCTTCAAAACGCGTTGAAGGGTCGGCAGCCGCCACTAAACTCGACAAGGAGAACGTCTATTGGCGTGAACTCGCAGCCGCAATTGAGACGAGTCAATCTGTTTCGCCAGGTGAGTTGCTGCGAAACTGCGATTCAATTCTCGGTAAAATCAGCGCCGTCATCACATCAGATCGGCACAGCGCTGTGCATCATGCTGCCGCCACGCAGCAACGGGTTGTGACCATCCTCATCGCCAATGCGGTCGTCGGCGCGATTCTATGCATCGCTGGCTTGGTGCTGGTTCGCCGCTGGGTGTTGCAACCCGTCGCAAAACTTCGCATCGCCACCAAAGAAATCGCCGGCGGTCACTTCGACCATCGCATCAAACCGCAGTCCACCGACGAACTCGGCGAACTATCCAATGAAGTCAATCAAATGTCGAGTACGATCGTAGACATGCAGGCCAAACTCATCGATCAGGAGCGCCAAGCCGCAGCCGGCGAAATGTTTCGCCGCATCGCCCACAACATTCGCAATCCGCTCGCCGGCATTCGAGGTTTGGCGGAAGCCACCCGAAACCCGCACGCCCATGTCGAGGACATAACCGAATACCAAGAGCGAATCATCAAAGCGATTGATCGATTGGAACAGTGGCTACGAGAATTGCAGCACTCGGTCGAACCGATGACCATTGCGCCGCAGCGCACCGACCTAGCCGAACTTGTCGAAAATGTTTGCAACGTAATGACTCCCACCGCCGACCGGGCACAGGTACAATTCGCAGCGATCATTGATCCCGAATCGCGTTTCGTCGTGGTCGACGGTTTTCATTTTGAGCAAGCCCTCGTCGCCCTGATCACCAACGCGATTCAGGCATCCAGCCCCGGCAAAACGGTTCGCATCCGCGTCGCGAACATCCCGGATCGTTCCGAACATTGGAGCGTCTGCGTCGAAGATGAAGGAACAGGCATCGCCAAGGAATTGCACTCGAAGCTTTTTCTGCCAAACTTTACGACACGCAGCGACGGCAATGGCTTGGGGCTTTCGATGGTGGCAAAAGTCGTTCACACGCATGGTGGCCGGATACACTGCGACTCGACGCCAGGTCAAGGCAGCCGCTTTGAGGCCATCATGCCCGGACGCATCGCCAGTCGCGGGCCCAACACAATGGAGCAGTAGCAGATGGCCAACATTCTCGTCATCGACGACGAAGAAAATCTCCGCATATCCATGCAACTGGCGTTGAAGCGCGCGGGGCACACCTGCCGCATCGAATCCAACGGCAAGGATGGGATGGCAGCCGCCCGATCAAAACTGCCTGACCTGATATTTGTCGATGTGAATCTTCCCGATACCGACGGGCTAACGCTGTTGGAAGAATTCCGCAAGAACGGTATCGACGCGCCAGTGATCGTCATCACCGGTTTTGGAACGATCGCAAGCGCTGTAACAGCCATGCAGAAGGGTGCAGTCGATTACATCCAGAAACCACTGGCGATGGATGAATTGGTGCTGCTTGTGTCGCGCTGCCTTGAGAACCACAGCATCCGCAATCAACTTGACGCCTATCGCGAAGCTCAGCAACGGGCGTCCGACAGGGAAAGTGTGATCGGCGACTGTGCGGCGATGCGCGATCTGCTTAGCGTTGCCGACAAGGTCGCCGCCCTGCCAATGGACGAAGAAGGTTCACTGCCCACCGTACTCCTACTCGGTGACACCGGAACTGGCAAAGAGGCGCTCGCCCGATACATTCACCGCAGAGGACCGGCGGCTGACCGGCCGTTCGTCCACGTCAACTGCACTGCCGTACCAGAGAATTTCTTCGAGTCAGAACTTTTCGGTCACGAAGCCGGCGCCTTCACCCACGCCAAGTCAGCAAAGAAAGGACTGTTCGAAGTCGCCGAAGAAGGCACGCTTTTCCTCGATGAAATCGGCGACATGCCCATGTCCACGCAATCCAAACTGTTGGTGGCCATTGAGAGCGGACGATTTCGCAGACTCGGCGGTACCACCGAACGCTCAACCCGCGCACGAGTGATGGCCGCCACCAATAGCAACCTCGAAGAAAAAATCGGAAGCGGCGAATTCCGTGCGGATTTGTTTTATCGACTGAAAGTGTTTTGCCTTCAGATGCCCGCACTGCGGGATCGTGGCAACGATATCTTCACCCTTGCCGAACATTTCTTGAACCGTTTTGGCCAGAAGTTTCGCAAGACAGCCCTGACGTTTTCAGATGATGCCCGGTCCGCAATTCGATCGTACCATTGGCCGGGCAACGTTCGTGAACTTGCCAACGTCTTGCAACGGGCCGCGCTGCTGGCGGAAGAGACAACGCTGTTTGCGAACGATCTCAATCTTGGGCCAGGCATTGCATCCAGAGACAACAACGAACAGATTGAGCCAAGGGATGTGAACGGTATTGCAACGTTGGAATCCGTCGAACGGAAACTGATACAAGATACGCTCACCCACACCGACGGGAACATTTCGGAATCGGCGAGGCTCCTTGGCCTGTCGCGCGGCAGCCTGCGCCACAAACTCGATAAACTCGGCATGCAATCCGACATTCGAACATAACCGCTAATTCGATTTCAGGATGCGCGCATTTGGCCACTGATTAAAAAACATGGCCAAACCCAGCCGCCCAATTCACAAATTCGCAACCCCCACCACTTCGCTTCCTCGCTCATAACTTCATACAGCCAAACGTATTAACCAATTCTTGATGAGCCATTTTCGTTTGGCACGCACCTTGCCCTACGACCATCGGTGGAATTCAACGAGTACGCAATCCACTCGCGCCTGGGAAGTATGAGAGAGAAGCGACATGCAAAGCAATCAGGCAAATTGCAATCTGGCAAATTCTTGAAAGGAATCGGAATATGCACTTACGGCAACTCTCTGGGGATCGTTGGATCGCCATCGTCGCGATTGCGGCAACAGCGGGCATCGCAACAGCCACCCTAACGCTTCAACCGGCGTTGAAAGTCATTGACGTACCCGGTGGTGCGTCGGGGCATCCAATGGCCATGACGCTGCTGCCGCAACAAGGTCATCCAAACGCGGCCAACATGGCGATGATTCTGGAGCAGAATGTGCAGCAAGCCGACGCCTTCGCCGCAATGGTTGAAGAAGAACCCGAACCGCAGGATTTTGAGATTCCCGCAGACCTGCTTGCACCGTTGGCGTCGGGCGAATATGTCAACTTCGAGTCGCCGGCAGTCAGCCCAATTCAGGTGAGCGCCGACGGACAGCGCGTCTTCGCCGCCAACACACCCAACAACTCGCTGGTCGTGCTGGATGCCACCAACGGCCTCACCAAACTCAGCGAAGTCTTTGTCGGTTTGGAACCGGTTTCGCTTCAAATTCAACCGGGAACCAATGATTCAATCGTCTGGGTTGCGAATATCATTTCAGATACGATCACGGTGGTGGATGTCGTAGGCAACAAAGTCCTCAACGTAATCGACGTCGGCGATGAACCGGTGAATATCGTGTTCGACGCGACTGGTGATTTCGCGTTTGTGGTCATTCAAGGCAGCCCGTTCGTTCCAGATGAAACCCCGCCAACCGGATCGCCATTCATTGAATTGGGCCACCTCGTCACGATCAACACGGCGACGCACGAAGTGGTCAGCAACACGTTTCTCGATTGTAATACGCCCCGCTCGGTGGTTTATGATTCGGCGAACAATCACATCGTGGTCGCCGCCCACCATTCCGGAAACAACACGTCGCTTGCGGGCACGCCCGTAGAACTGCGATTTGCCGACCCGACACCAACCAACCCCGCGCCCATCATCTCGATTCCGCAAGAAGCGCGCGGATGCTTGTTGCCTGATCCCTGTACGTCGAACGGCTGCCAATGCTTGACCATGCCCAACCTCTGGGTCGCTCAGCAGTTCAGCGCAACCGCAGCGACGTTCGACCCGAATCCGGGAGAGGTCTCAGAACTCAGCCCTTGGCCCGACGATCTTGGCACCACCGGCGCACCGCTCGTTCCGCGAATCGTCCCCGATTCCGAGGGCGACTGGTACGACATCACGCAAAATATATTGACCGACGCCAATGGCGATCCCGATCCTACAATGGTTGCACTGATGAATCAGGAGTTCGGCATCGTAAACGCCGAGGAAGTCATTCGCCACATGGCCAATGACGCCAAAGATACGTTTGACCACGACCTGATCGTCGTTGACGCGTCGAATCCAGCCGCATCGATCGGCGTGGGTTTACCGATCGTCAACGTCGTCAGCAACGTCGGCACAACGCTCAACGGCATGGCCCAAAACCCCGCGACCGGCGAATTGTTTGTCAGCAATTTGCAGGCACTCAATAACATTCGATTGGGAGAAAACCTTAACGCTCACTTTCTCGATCACGTCATCGAAATCGTCGATGATTACACGCTATCATCACCGAACGTCACTCACCGCGACTTGCATTCAGGTATCGATGATTTTAACAACATCAGCGCACCAAACCCAAACGCGAAATCAAAATCGCTCGCCCACCCCAACGCCATCTCCTTTCACGATAGCGGAACATGGGCAGCCGTCGCATCGCTAGGCATGGATCGCATTGGGATACTGAATGGTTCGACGGGCCGCGTGCTCGGGCGGCTGGACGTGCCGTCCGGGCCGCGCGGCCTTTCTATAGACTCTGCAAACAACCGCGTCTATGTACACAGTCGCCATGCCATGACGGTGACTGCGATCGATGTGTCAGCGCTAGATGCACCGCAAATCGTTGAATCACGCAAGTTGTTCAATCCGGAACCGCGCCACATTCGCGACGGCCGCAAGTTTCACTACAGCACGCAATTCAGCAATAACGGAGCACACTCTTGTGACTCGTGCCATCCGAACACAGACTTTGACCGACTCGCCTGGGACCTTGGCGCAATGGGTGAAGCGACTCAACCGGGTCCGCCGAACATGCCCGAATTCTTCAACCATCCCCTCAAGGGACCGATGGTCACGCAATCCCTCCGCGGGCTGGGCAACCACGAACCGCTTCACTGGCGAGGAGACAAACCAGCATTTCAAGATTTCAATGAAGCATTCGCGAACTTGCTCGGTGGTGAAGAAATTCCTGCGGAGGACATGAATGCGTTCAATGCGTTTATTAAATCGGTCGTCTATCGACCGAATCCATATTTTAAACGCACCAACGCGTACAAGGAACCGCGAGCCCTTGATGGCTTGATCACATACATCAATTCCTGTAACGCATGCCATCAAGTCATCCCGGCGCTTGGAAACGAAGTAGGCCATGACGGCGCTGCATTTACTACGAACGGTGACGCTGGCATCAACGCGATAGGATTCTTTGCCCAGTTGCAGATCGTCACGCAGATGCGAGGCTTGCATAAGAAATTTATCGGCGACGTCTACGACGGTTTCGGGATGGTGCATGACGGGCGCGAAGAACGTGAAGACAACGCACATCCACTGCAGACATTTCTGAATGAATTTTTTCCCGAGGAGATTACGGGCATCACTATCGAGAAACAGCTTGACATGGTTGCCGCGCTCAACGCATTTCCGAGCAATGTCATGAATGTGGTCGGTTGGCAGTTATTGATCGATTCGCCGACCGTGCCCGCATCGACAATAGCTGACATCGATGTGATGGTTGCCCAGTTTGCAAAAACGCCATCACACTGCGACATCATCGCCAAGGGAACGGTGGGCGGCGAGATGCATGGTTATTGGTTGGCCGAGGTCGCAGGCAGTCAGCGCGATTTCCAGTCCGACACCGGTGAACTCCTCACGCAGGAGGCGCTATTCGCATCGCTGCAAACCGGCGATTCACTCGTCATCACAGCCGTCACGCCGGGATCGGGAAAGCGCATCGGTATCGACCAGGACACGGACGGCTTGCTTGACGGTAATGACCCGATGCCCCAACACGACAACACCGGCGATTTCGATATGGATGGCGACGTTGACCTCGCCGACCATGCGAAGCTGCAACAATGCTTCACGCACGCTCAGGCAATCAATGTTCCGCCCGATTGCGAACTTGGCGATGCGAATGAAGACGATGACATCGACCTTAATGACTATGAGGAAATTCACGCATTGTACAGCGGCCCCGGATCATAGCCGACCAGCACGGTGGACTTAGAAGTCACATGATGCCTGACGCCCATTCCTCAGGCGTTGGCCGAAGCTTAATTTCTCGACGGGCGAAGTTGGATCTCAAAATCCAACTTCGCCCGTGTTTTTTGTCGTGCCATTTGCGTCATACACCATCCGCGCGATAGGGTGTGATAAAGGAGACGCGAGGATGATGAACCAATTGCTCGGAATAGTTGCATGCATGTCAGTTGCAAGTGCAAACGGTCCTGCCGAAGTGACCGTGTTTGAACGATCGTCGCGAACGCTAACGAACACACGTCTGATTCTAGTCGACGATAATCCGTATCTGCCCGTGAAGATGCTCGTCGAACAATTCGACTTGGAATCCAAGACACTGCCCAATGATCAGGTCGGCATCTGCCGCGACGATCGATGTGTTCCGTTTTCAACCGGTAGCGGCAAAGATGATCTGCGCACAGAAGGTGGCAAGACATACGTTCCCGTTGAGCGCCTCGTCAAAGGATTGGGCGGAACACACGTTTGGGATGCGACATCGCAAACACTGCTGATGGACCTGACGCCCAGGCACTCTCACAATTCCACAAATGTCGGCAAGAAGCTGGACGCAATGCTGACTGATCTCGAAGGAACGCCCGTGAAACTTTCCTCGTTTCGTGGCAAGCGGATGGTGCTGTTTGCGTGGGCGTCGTGGTGAGCGTGTCGCGAACAACTGCCCGGGTGGCAGAAATTCTATGACGAACATCGCAATGAAAACTTCGAATTCGTATCCATCGCCGTCGATATCCAAGGCCCCAAGCCCGTCAAACCCTGGGTAGAAAAAGCCAACGCAACCTACCCCGTGTTGGTGGATGCCCAAGCGACAATCGCGGCGAGGTTTGGCATCAACTATGTCCCGTTTGCAATCCTGCTCGACGAAACAGGGAACATCGTTCGTCCCCCATATCCGAGCAACATCAACGTCGACGACCATCGAAGCGATATCGCAAACTGGATCAAGACGGGCGAATTCAATGAGGCTTCCACAGATAAATCTGCCCGAGTTAGGGCCAATGGATTCGACAATGCAGAAGCTGAACTTCGATTTGCATATGCCGGCGAGCAACTACGCCGCGGGCAGAATGAAATGGCGCTAGCTCAACTCAAGACCGCACTCAAACTCGATTCCGACAACTGGCTCATCCGCAAGCAAATCTGGGCGATTGAAAACCCTGAACGTTTTTACTCCGGGAAGGTTGATTTCAAATGGCAGCACGATCAGATGAATTCTGAACGATTGCAGTCCGGTGAAAAAAACGGAGAATAGTCAGCCGCGAACGATACCTATTGCGGAATTGAATTGATGAATCAATCTTATCTATATGTGATTGCAGCCGTCCTCGCCCTCATTGTGGTGATTCGCATTTTGAAATGGACCTGGAAAATCGCCTGGGGAATCATCTTCATCGGCGCGGTGGCATGCGGGCTGCTATGGCTTCGCGATGGAAAACTGCCCTGGCAATAGCAGCCGGTGACTTCATTCAATCATGTCCTATAACCTCAGCTTCCCCATTCGCCGATCTTGACCGAAGAACTCGAGATGAGGCCCTATTCGCCTGAAACTGCGGCGTCTGAAGCATTTGGCCAGTCTGAATTAGCAGGGTGGGAACTGTCACACCTACGAATCCGAGCCTAGAATAAGCGTATTCAAGGGTATCGATTCAACATGCGAATTGCCTAACCATTCTTGGCCACATCATGAACGTATTGTCATCCGAAAAACCAGCGACATCGCCCATGAATCGCATCCAACATGCCAAGCAGAAGATGCTTGAAAAGAACGATGCATGGATGCGCGAACACGATCCTGGCGAACTTTATTCCAGCTATATTCATCGCTGGCGGATCGAACGCATCGCCGAATTGATGAAACCGATTTCGGGCAAGGTACTCGACATCGGCTGCTTCGATGGCACCATCGCTGGCAAATTGATCGCTCATGGAAACAAAGAGGTTCACGGTATCGACCGAATGGCATCTGCCCTCAAGCTCGCTGCGGCGAAGGGCGTCAAGACGTATCAACTCGACATCGACGAGCAAAACACAGATTTCGAGAACGAGTACTTCGACGCTGCTCTGGCCACTGGCGTTCTTGATTCACTGTATGATCCTGACGGCGTGATCGAAGAGATCCATCGCGTACTCAAACCGGGCGGCACGCTGATTGTAAGCGTCCCCAACCTGGCATGTTTGAGCAACCGAACGTTGATGCTGTTTGGCAATCCACCTTGGCAAGTGTTGTCAAGTGCCCGCGTCGGACTCGGAACGATTCGCCACTTCAACATGGCTGCTCTTACCGACTTGATGCGCAAACACGGTTTTTCCATCACGCATCGAGAATCGAATGCGGTAGTGTTCCCGTTCGTTCGTTTCGGATTTCGCCGCTTCCCAATACTCCGCGACGTTTTTGGTAGCCCCGGCACATGGGACCGCAAGCGCATCTTCTTTTGCCGAACACTCGCCAAACTTTTTCCCAATCTAGGCGAGCGCTTGCTAGTCACCTGTGTCAAGAAATAAGCACAAGCGGCCACCACTTAGGCTTCAAGAAGAAACGTCGTCACCTTCTCAACTACATCAACTACATCGTGATCATAAAGAACGATGTGGTTGCTGCGATTCAGCGCGACAAACTCCTTGTTCTTTGATGCGATTCGGTCGAATGCCTTTCGACTGTGATTGAAGTCTGCGACTTGATCGCCGGCAGAGTGAAACCACAGCGTTTCAGCCGTCACTTGTGGGGCTTGCTCCATCGCCATTCGACCGATTTCGACGAGATGCCGGACACACTTTGTGGGGATGAAGCGGTATTGCGGATATGCACCGTAGCGTTTCCGCCCTTCGCGATCGTTGATAAAACCCACGCGCGGTTTCTTGATATAACCAAGGACCGAATCCAGACGCCGAGCCCAGGCTTCCGGCTGACCGAAGTAGTACCAACGCGGACGAACCCTGAAATATGGATTAAGCATCACAAGCTTGAAAACCGGGTTTTCTGAAGCAACGACGAGCGAGAGCGCCCCACCCATCGAAAACCCGACCACCGCAACACGGTCGTATTGCTCAGCCAGTGATACATACTCCGACCGGGCGGCAGCGACCCACCGATCCATATCAGCAGATTTCATTTCGCGGGGGCTGGTATCGTGCCCGGGCAAGGTGATCGCCCGATGCGGTAAGCCCCTGGCCTCAAGCACATCAGAGACTGGTCGCACATCGTGCGGTGTACCGGCAAAACCGTGTATCAGCAGAACGGCATCTGGCACATTCACGTCTTCGGCAGAACCAAAACGATTCCGGATCGCAAGACATCGGGGTTCTTAATAACCTCTTTGTTCAATTCGTAGAGTTCTTTCCAACGCGACGTTGCGCCCAACTGCGTTTCGGCAATGCCCGTCAAGCTGTCACCGGCTTTGACGACATAGGTGCGACCCGACGGAGTTGCATCGACCTTCAAACCTGCACTGGTTCGAGCGCGCGGCGACGCACTCTTTGGCAATTCTGGAATTCGAATTTCCGTTCCGACGCGCAGTCGTTTGGGGTCTTTGACGTGTGGGTTGGCGCGCATCAGAAAACCGGCATGACTCTGACTACCGTAATAGACTTCGGCCAGCAACATGAAGCTGTCGCCGGGTTGAACAACGTATCGCTCGCTACCGTCCAAATCTGATTTGGACAATTCGGACTTGTTCGTTTCGTGAGCAGCTTTTTTTGATGCGACGTTCTTACCAGCCGACTCTTTATTTGCAGACAATGCGTTGCTTTTTTCATCATCCGTTTTCGTCGCGGTCTTTGCGTCGCGATCCATTCTGCTTAACAAACCGCCTTCCGGAGTCTTTCCCGACATTTCTGATGGAGGACTGGCCTGCGTCTTGGGTTGAGCCAATGCCGACAGTTCATTCGCGACATCACTCAGACCTGGCTTCGCATCATTTGTTCCATTGGGCTTGGATGAAGTACGCGTCTTGGGCGAAGTCAGATTTGTTGACTTGGAATCCGCGTCGGTTCCCTTGGAAGAAGCCACCCGATCCGAACGACCTTTACTTCTGTTCGCGCTTTCAGGCGCTGTTCGCTTTTTTGTTGTGCGGGGACTGGGTTTGCGCTTTGGGGGCTTCTTGCTGTCACGACCGGCCAGCGTTGATTTGGTTGACGCTTTCTTCTCGTCGACGGCCGTTTTCTTGTCGCCGTTTTTGGCGAGCGGTATCGTCGGTTCAGAAGCTTTCTTGCCAGAGTAATACCAGCCAGCCACCACGACCACACCCAACGCCAACAGCAAACCGGCTTTTACGTCCTTGCGCATCGTTCGATCCTTGAATGGGTCCACAGAGTCTGCCGCCTCATCACAATGACGCGAATCGATCCGTGAACCGATGCTCGAAAACAAAGGGCACAATCCATTGTCAGATCGGAACGCCTCCGATCCGTGCCCAAAGATGGAACCCGCAGATGCCCCACCTTCTCCAAATGTAAACCGCGCAGTCGCAACGGTCAAGAACGAGATAAACAACTGCTCTGCCCAGTACCTGTTTTGGAATTCTTCGGGTCGGCTGGATTGGATTCTACGAACAGTTCGAGCATTCACATAAAAGCGACCGGCGCGAGTGCGTACTCGCGCCGGTCGTCAAAATTTCATATGGATATCACAGCCACGCCATCAACCACCACCGATGGGGCTACCCAACGGGGTTGGCTCTTATCTTTGGGCCTCATGATCAAGCCGCGGCCGGCTTCTTGGACGTTCCGCGACGTTCCACGCTGATGGCAAAGATGAGCAGCATGGCCATGATCGCTCCAACAACCCCAACGAATATCGGATTATCGAACGTCGCAAAGGCGATCCCGACAACGCTCAGACACACCAGAACGTAAATGATGGTATGCAGAAGCTGACGATTCTGCAGCAACGGTGCCGCAATCCCAACAGAACTGTACGTTCCAATCAGCACGCCACAAAGCAGCGCAAAGCTAAAGCCATGCACGCCAGGACCACCCATGAAGAACAGGAATACAACGGCCATCAACGTGGTCAACGAAGTCAAAAGCGTTCGAGACAACGTCATGTTGATGCTGTTGTTGATCATGTTGGCCGACAATTTGTTGAGTTTCCCGCGATTCTCGCGAATTCGGTCGAACACGACGATCGTATCGTTCAGGCTGTAACCCACGACTGTGAGCAATGCCGCAATCATCGCAAGATCGATTTTGAAATCACCGATCCCGATAATGTCAGCCGCCGTAATGATCCCAAGCGTGATCGAAACGTCATGGACCAGGGCAACAATCGCCGCCAGTCCGTACTGCATCGTTCCGAATCGAATCCAGACGTATGCTACAATTGCCCCTAATGCCAGCACCATCGCGATGATTGCCCGTTGCTGGGTCTGCGAGGCGACCTGCGGGGCAAACTGGACGACCTTCCGGAGCGACTTTTCAGCGCTGAGTGCTTCGGTGGCCTGTTCAAGTTCCGGCTTGGCAAGGGCATCTTCCCACTTGCCCGGATCGTCTGAATACAGGAAGTTTTCATCGAGAATAACCTGAGCGAACTTTGAGAACAGTGGATCGCCAAGCTTGTCTTGGCCGGCTTGGGTCAACCCAATGATCGTGTAGTCGCGTGCGTCGTATTTTTCAAACTGCGGCTGGAGACGCATTTCACGGAAACGCCGTTTGATCTGCTCGTCCGTCTGAGGTGGGTCCAGTTGGTCAAATACCAACGCCACACCGCCTTTGTATTGACGAACATCGCTCGGAGACTCACTACCAATGACCTGTCCGAGGATGTCATGATCCTCTCGCACCGGAAACAAACCGTCAGGAGCAAGTGCGTCGTCTTTCACGAGCGTAAAGCTGACGGGCCGCACCACTTCAAGCTTATCGCCCATCGCTCCAATGATCGCCGCACGAACCAATTCCTTGTTTGATTCCACGGTAACAACTTCAAAAGCATGCCCCTCCGACGCGTGTGCCCCAACGTCAGATACCGTTTGAATTCGGGCACCTTCCAGTCGCTTCACAGCCGCCTCGACGTAAGTGGCAGCATCTGCCAATCCTTGCTTGAAGGTATCCAGGTCGATCGAGACGTCGATGATCTTCGGCTCAGCGTCATCGCCTTCATCGCCATCGCCGGCCTTGACGGTTTCTGAAGTTGTCTTGGTCACGAATATCGCCTCGTCACCCGAAGCACTAAATCCGCCCAGTTCGAGACGATCTTCAAATGTCGTGTGAAGAAGCGCGTTGATTTCCACGGGCTTAAGTCCTTCCGCTGAAACCGTGAATTCGCCGGAACGAACGCCCGGATTGACTGTCGCGTTCTTTAAGGCGTCGGCGGCTTTCTTCAACCAATCGGTAGCACCTTTCCCAGCGAAATCGCCCTTACCGGTGACCGCGTTTCGGGCTTGCTCGCCCGTCATTTCGATATCTTCAGCAAGGTCGATTTGAATGCTCGTTCCACCGAGAAACTCAATATCGAAAATCTCTTCCTTGTTGGTTGAACCAACCTTCACGAAGAGCCCGACACCAAGAATGACCGCAATCATCGACACGGGCCAGAACATACGACGCAATCCGATCCAATCGATGTTGGGATGGCCGATCAATTGAAGCATCTTCAACGATTTCAATAAGCCCATGTCCATCAGCGACGACATGATGAGACGCGTCACGAACAACGCAGTGAACATACTGGTCACGATACCGAAGCCAAGCGTCATCGCGAAACCCTTGACCTCTTCGCTTCCGACGTAACCAAGAATCACACAAGTGATCAACGTAGTTAAGTTGGCGTCAACAATCGTGGAAAACGCTTTTTCGTAGCCAGCTTTGACAGCCTTGCGAAGCGTCATATCGCGTGCCAACTCTTCGCGAATACGTTCAAAAATAAGAACGTTGGCATCGACGGCCATACCGACGGTAAGCAGTAAACCCGCAATACCTGGAAGCGTAAATGTCGCTTCCATCATCGCCATGATTGCAAGGACGAACAGAATATTCAACGCCAGAGCAATGTCAGCCAGAACCCCTGCGAACAGGTAGTACACCAACATAAAAATAAGCACCGAGACCAGGCCATACAACGCAGCCTTCATTCCCATCTCGCGGTTCTTTTCACCCAGACTGGGACCCGTGACCTTCTCTTGAAGCGGGGTGTCTTTTAACCGACCCGGAAGCGAACCGGCTTCGAGTTTCTGCACGATGTCTTGAACGCGCTGCTGAGAGAAGTCACCAGTGATCTGGCCGCGTTCCACGATCATGCTTTGAATCGTTGCATGTGAAACGGCTTGTGAATCCAGGAAGATCGCCAACTGCCGGTCTTTATTGTCCTTGGTCAACTTTGCAAACTGCGCACCGCCACGCGGATCGAGTTGAAAATCAACAGCCGGTCTGTTTGTAGCATATTCGAGGGTCACAAAAGCACGCTTCAGCGACCACTTGGGACTATTCTGAGTCAAACCGTAAGAAGCACTTCCGTCGTCCGCATATGCCAGGACGTAGTACTGACCGGCGTACTTCTCGATGACGAGACGCCCTTCCGCGATCCGCTTCTCCGCGTCTTCTAATTTCGAAGACTGAACAAAGGGAACAATGTCCTGCACTTCATACCATTCGTAGTTGTCGCCCGCTTTCGGACGTGGGCCACGCTTGCGAAGTTGCTCGGTATATTTGGCGATTGGTTCCTTCATGCTGACGTTTCGCGGGTCGCTCAACATCGACGGATTGGATGGGTCGCGCTCTGCAAGGATACGAAACTCCAACACACCAGCACCACGCAACAATCGCTTCAAGTCGGTCGAATCTTCCAGTGAACCACGACCGCCCTCCGACCACTTGTCATAAGCAGCCAACGTTTCGTCGATACTCGCGACATAGGCGGGATACTCCTGACGCAGCTTCGCCAGTTCTTCTTCGCGAATGTTCGACTTGGCGGCCAGCACGTCTCCCAGACGCCCAATGCCCAGATTCGTCAGTAAGACTTCTTCAATGGCCTCGTTGTAAGCGTCTTGCGCAGTCAGTTCCGCCGCAATGTCACCGCTACCGCGTGCTTCGCTATATGTGTCCCAAGCGGCGGCCAACGCTTCGAGTTCTTCTTTACGACTTTCGACGCCTTGCACCAGTTCATCCAGTGCGGCTTGGCGGTTTTCAGTCTTGGCCAGCGCCAACTCGATTTCGAGCTTGGAGACGTTGAGATTCTTAATCTTGTCGCGTGCAGCTTCGTATGCTTCGCGGCGTTCGCGAGCGCCTTTGGGCGGACGGGGCATCTGGATTTCGAGTCGATTGTTACCGATCGGACGCCATACAAGATTGAATTGCGAATTCGGATCAACGCGCGATTTCAGAATCTCCATCGCCCTGGCAGCCAACCCGATTTTTTCATTCGGTCGCATGCCAGCCGTGTTGAATTCATAAATCAATGACGTTCCACCGGCGAGGTCGATACCCGGTTTGAGCCGATCTTCTGGTGGATAGAGTGCGAATATCGCTCCCGCCGTAATGGCCAACACAAATATCCACTTCCAAAGTCTGTTCTTTTCGTTCATCTGAGTTTTAGCTCCGCGCAAATGCGCCGTGTATCTTAATTTGATTGTCCTAACTGCGGACGTTGTTTGAGTGACTTGCGAACTTATTCCTGAATTGCAGATTGACGCGCGCGACTTGACGGTGTGCGTTGGCGAACGGATTCATCTGAATGGCTGCAATTCGCGGATTGGGTTTACGATGTGATGATGAGGCTTGGAGGCCCGTGAGCGGGTGGAAGGGTGTGGACATCCATGCTGTGGAACGGAATGTCGGTGCTCGTTGCACAGCGAAGCGTCAGAAACTGGCCAGGACGTGATGCAAAAGGATTCGTGCGACTCCAAACCTGCTTGCCCGGCGATGACTTTGTCGCGCCATCCGACGGTTTAACCAACCGATCCCAGAGAAATACGAATTGTGAGCCGGATGTATCTTCGGAATCGTCGTCCTTGGGGATCTCTGGATCCTTGGGGATCTCTGGCAAACACCTCGTTGAGTTGTCATTAGTTGAATTCGCCGGACGAATCGGCGCGTTGCGCTGTGCTTGAATTCCGACGTCCGGTTCTGTTCGTGGTGACTTCGCTGCCGGAATATCATTCGATCTGCCAGCCCCCCCCACGGATTCCGACGTGTTTTTCGAATTACTTGAACTTCCGGATTTGCTAAGTGGTACTGTAAGCGTGCCACCTTGGATGAAGATGATGGCGCAGATGTTGACGCAAACAGCAGCCGCCCGTCCAAATTCGAGTATGGCTCCGAACATGTTGGCGGATTATAAGCAAACGCCTAGCCCCCACAAGCAACGATTGACTGCGAATCGGCAAGCTGTAGAGAGTTAAAATGGGCGTATTGTAACGAATACGACCGACTCGGAGTACCCATTCCGCCACTCCGGTACGCCCTTCAGTAACACGAAAAACACAGCTCCAGAATCCTGAGAAATGGTGCGAACTTTGGGTCATTTCGGGCGTACAAACAGGATGGATAGACTGCGATAAACTCATCGTTTGCAATGATTTGCGAATTTCAGCATTCTTTTTGAAACGAATTAGCAAACAGCGCGATAATATTCTGGCAGATTACCTCTTGGGCAGCTATAATTCGGCAACTTAACCGGCAATCGGGCTGGCATGGGTAAAAGAGTGCTTCCTGCATGCTGCGGAAGTACGTTTTTTTCAGACCAAGCTCATCAAAACAGTGAGGGATAATCGTGAGCGAAGGAATGTCCGTAGAACAAGGCCAAACCAAACAACGGATCGATGATCTACAGTTTTACTTGTATCAGCGATCCCTGCATCCGGAATTATTTCGGATCAATCAGGTCAAGCGCATTGAGCAGCGCCGCTACACCGCCGAGATCTGGGTGGTTGGTTTGTCGCATGTCGTCTCCTTGCAATATGGCAAGCAGTGCCTGACCGAACTGATCACCGATGACAGTGATATCTTGCCTCGCGCCGGCATGGCGACCTCATTCCCATTCCGCGGCGAGAGAGACCACACCCAATCATTCGGTGACGACTTGCGTTATATCCTTTCGTGTCAGGTCGAGCGTATGACGCCGAATCTGTTCCCGTCATCGCACCGCGATTTGATGAAATATGCACAGAAGCGCGGCATCTTCATGATGTTCGATGAGTGGCAGAACGATGGAATCGCTCCGTTCACCTTTGTCGATTACGAAGCTCGCGAACAGGAATTGCATGTCCATGCATTTCATGCGTTCCCGGACTCGACAACGCTGCTCAAAACGCAATCAATTTTCGAGATCGGACCGGCCCGCGAACCAAATTTCTTCTAGACGGCCTGTCTGAGTTGAGATATTCAAAAACGAAGAGAACGCGCGATTCATTGTGAATCGCGCGTTCTTTTTTTGTATGTAATATCCAGAGTCCATGCTTGGAGACGGCTGGAGGGTTTCACGCAAGAATGGTCGCACCTTCCAACTCCAACATGGCTCGCTTCAATTCTGTCCCGCTGCACGACGAGAACCCACCCAAGCGATTTCCGGCGGCGACAACGCGGTGGCAAGGGATGATCAATGGATGCCGATTGCGGGCCATCACTGACCCAACCGCCCGAGCAGCCCCCGAATGCCCTGCTCGGCTGGCCAACTCGCCATAGCTGACGGTTGATCCATATGCTATCGAACGACACGCGCGCAGGATGTTTTGCTGAAATTCGGAGAGTCCTTCCAGCAACAACCGGGCGCGAAATCGCACACCCGGCGAGCCTTCGAAATACTCTTGGATTGATTCCTGAAGGGATTGCTGAATTGAATCGTCTTCGACGGCGTTGGTCTTTCGTTTCAGCCGCGAGATGTATTCGTCAATGTTGGACTCGTCAGGGAGTTTCGTTTCGACGAGTCGCTCGCCTTGTGCAACGAGCAGAAACGGACCCCACGATGTTGGCACCAGGCAGTATCGAATCATAGTGGCTCATTTTACTGATTCACGACCCGATATGCGACCTGACTTTTCTTGCGACGACCAAGCTCCCTGTGATATTCCGAGACGACGCCCGCCAGCGTTCCGAGTAGATCGCGACCGTGCTCCGAACACTCCAAGCCGATGAACTGAATTCCCATCGAAGCGATTCCGTCGGACGTCAGTTGGAAGTGCCTGAACACCCCTTCGATGACGATGGTTTCGCCGCGCGATCGAGGTCGGAACGAAAACCCAATTACATCGCCCTCTTCAAAGGTGTCAGGTGCGACATCCATGGACAGAATGCGCATTCCGCCCGCAGACAAATCCACTAGCGTGCCATTCAAAATGCCATGACCTTCGTGCTCGGCCTGCCGACGATTGCTCACGCCGCCTTCCCAAAACCGTACCGAAACATGCCTTCCAATCGGGACAGCCCGCTGATATGCCCGGCGCTGAAGTTCGTGAAGCTCGCTTGGCCACTCGAGTTCCACGACATTAAGCAGTTCACCGTCCGATTCGACCGATGTTGTGCCCAATACGGTTGTCGAGAAAAGACTTTTGCGATGACCTCGGCGAAATGACACGCCGACTAACTCACCCGACAAGTAGCAAAGGGCTCGATCGCTTGCAGCATCAACGGCCTCGATAAACATTCGCTCGGGGCTGTCATCGGCGCGGATGAACTTGGACTTTGCCGATTCCCATGAACCGTTTGACCGATTCGTGACCACGCAGAACACATTGCGAACGCAAGCGTGTTCAAGGATGTCGTTCTTTTTTTGTTCATCAACTGGAAGCAATGGCTTCATGATTCGATCCGTTTCTTGCTGGCGATCGTGGTTTATTTCCTAATAGCTTTCGTTTGCAAATCGATTAGGCGTTGAGCAAACGATTCAGCTGCGCCTTGGCATCCTGCGAGTCAGCACAATCTTCAAAATGAATTCCAGCTATAATTGCATTGGCGCTTCCGGCAGCGATCTTGCTTTTGAGCTTGCCATAACATTCGACGTATGTCCGCTGCTGGCCGAGTTCAAACTTCACGCCAATGATCTCGTCAATCTCAATGCGGTCGGCGGTATCGCGACTTATTCGGCAAGCCAAACCGTCCTGGCTGACGTTCAACATCGCACCCTCGCCTTTGACGCGGCCTTTTGCGTCTGCCAGCACAACCACGGCACTTTCGGCGACGCTGGCCCGCAAGAATCTGCGGCGCTGCCACACATACAAACGTTCAGGACGTCCGATGGCGATCCGCGACTCCGTGTATTCGAGCGTGCTAGACGAAAAAAAGTACTCTTGTCCATCCAGCGCAAACTGAACTTCGAGGCAGGTGCTGGGAAGCACATCATCGACCGCACCTTTGTCGGCCTCGAGGCAAAGCGCCTGGGCGTCCGTGCTTTGGATCCGCAGGTCGGCTACGCGGTCCGCACCGCACTGCGAAAAAGTCAACGTCAACGGTGCATGCGTACGACCGGCGCGTTCGATCAGTCTCGACGATGTTTGCGCGTCGAGTTCGATGGCGACGGTATGCGTCTTCGGGCAAGAAACGCCTGCACTGGTCATCGCTTTCTCCTCAGCTTCATGCGCTGCACATCGGCAACAAAATGTGCGATGTCGGCTTTTTGCTCTTCAAAATCAACTGCTGGCATCGGCACCAAACGCAATCCCCAAAGCTGTTTGTACTCCGCCCCGATGGTCTCTGTATGGCACAGATTCGCGAGCACGACTCTAATTCCCCGACCATCTCCCATTTCAAACTCAATGAAGAATCGCATCTCGGGTTTCGCATTTCGCAACCCCTTGGCGAATAACACAACCGCCATCCCACAAGCGCTGATGTCCCGAATCGTGCACGGATACGAATTCTCCGTTAGCTCACAGGCACCACGGGCGCGATCACTTTCTCGCATGATCCGACAGTATTGCCCGAGCGACGCCACCCCGACGCGGTAGTCGCTGCGCCGCTGCTGGATCCGCAGTTGCGCCGGAAGCATTAATGCCATCCCAACCACACGCTTCTTGTCGTTGAGGCGCACAATGCGTCGCATCTTTTCGACACGCGACTCAAACGACCAACGATCGTTTCCCTGCGTGAAGTAAATGGTGATGCTCTCACCGCTCTCTACGGAAACTTCTTCGTCAACATTGTGCGGCTGATCGATACATATCGCGTTTTCTTCAACCGCCAGAAATCGAAATCTCGCAGTTTTGATCTGCTCGGAACTGAGTGCATAGTGAATGTCACCCGAAACGTTGCGAGCGCAGAGTCCTTGCAGGATTTCGCTCACTTCTGACGATTCGACTACGCTGCCTTCTGTCACGATTCACGATTCCACGCTCGATTGCCGGACCCTCCAGCCGAATGTTCGCTGCCCTTTACGTCGGATGCGTGGTATGTATTCTTAACATCCTCGATGCGCCGTACACACACGAAGTACGGTGCAAACGATCATGGAAAATCGAGGTACCGGTAACAATCGCGATGTCGATTGAGTCTGATATTGCACGTCCGAGAATGGCGCTTTTGCCAAGCGGTTATCGGAACCGATCGATTTGACCGATACTTGTCGTCACCAAAAAAAGGCGTGGCTAGATGGATGGCGATACGGAAGCAACAACGACAGTTTGCTCCAAGGATTTGTCCGCCGATGTGGTCATCGTGGGTGGCGGAGCTGCCGGGTTGGCGACGGCTATTTTTTGTGCTCGACTAGACGCTTCGCGGTCGATTCTAATCCTGGACGGCGCGAGCAAACTGGGGGCGAAGATTCTTGTTTCGGGTGGTGGCCGATGCAATGTCACCAACAAGAAAGTCACCCGAGAAGACTTCTGGGGCGGTAATCCCAATGTCATCCGACGGACTCTCAGCGCCCTGTCGGCTCAAGAAACGGTTGAATTTTTTGGGTCCATCGGCGTAGAACTCCGAGAGGAGGGAGAGATTGGCAAGCTCTTCCCAGTCTCCAACAAGGCACAAACGGTTCTCGACGCCCTACTCGCTGAAGCGAATCGACTGAACATCCGCATCTCTTGCAATCAACGCGTCACGAATGTCTCCTGCGATGCGACCGGGTTTCTCATCGAAGCAAGCGACAGATCGTACCGGACAAAGCAACTGGTGCTGGCGACAGGAGGCCAATCGTTGCCCAAGACTGGAAGCGACGGGTTCGGGTATGAACTCGCCCGAAAACTTGGCCATACGCTGATTGCCAGGACGCCCGCGCTCGATCCCTTGAAACTCGACGGTGACTTTCATTCGCAGCTATCAGGCATCTCGCACCGTGCTTCCATATCGGTGGCGCGACCTGGCGAAAAAAGCGTAACCGCAACGGGTGAACTGTTGTGGACTCATTTCGGAATCAGTGGTCCCGTCGCCCTCGATATCTCACGTCATTGGCATCGCGCCAACATTGAAGGAATTCAACCGAAAGTCAGCGTGAGTCTGCTCCCCGATCTCGACATGTCGCAACTCGAATCGTGGCTGCTCGATTTCGGGACGAACAATCCGAAGGCACAGATCGTCACAGCGTTGTGCCGCCTGCTGCCCAACCGCGTCGCCCAATTAGTTCTTAAAGTATTGGGTGTGGACGCCACCATGCAAATGTCGCAACTCGCCAAGGCCATTCGCCGCAAGGTCATCGCCGCCCTGCTCGAGTGGCCGATCGAAGTGACTGACGGTCGCGGGTATACGTTCGCTGAAGCCACTGCTGGCGGTGTATCGTTGGCCGAACTTAACCCCGGAACGCTCGAATCGCGCAAGTGCCCAAGTCTGTATCTTGTCGGTGAAATCCTTGATGTGGATGGTCGGCTTGGCGGCTTTAATTTTCAGTGGGCTTGGTCAAGCGCATGGATTGCTGGTACCGCTATTGCAAGAAAAAAACATGCCGTCTAATTCACGCGCCGACATCCTAGGCGTTGCGGTCAAACTTGAGCTGCGCCTTTGAAGCCAATGCGACCAGCATGGATTCATACTCATCTGACGATGGTTGGGTGGAACGAATGACCGCAATGAAGTCCATAGGGGGCAGTTGATGCTGAACGCGCCTGAACGCCTCACGCAGTCGTCGCCGCGATCGAACCCGCAGCACTGCCCGACCAGCCCGCCGACCAATCCGAATCCCAAGGCGGGCAAAACCAACCTCGTTGGCGTCCACATACAATCCGAATGACGGTCCATGAACGGCACAGCGTCGAGAAAAGATTCGATTGAATTCCTCAGACGACCGAATCCGCTGAGCTTTTCGAAACTTGAATTGTCGTTGAAGTTGATTCATCCGCGAAAATTCGCTCCCCAGCCACCAGTCAGGCTTGTAACGTGCGGGCCACGATGATGGTCCGAATACGAGCATAAACATATACTATAGGAGAGCCAGTATCCAAACCGATTCAACTTACTGGCCGATTCAAGTAACTGGCCGACGGATGATCTGGGCGTGACGAATTGCCATAGGGTTTGCGGGGAGGTACCGATCAAATGAAGCAAATGCAATTCTCGACAACGGGCGCGACAGTCTGTTTGCTTGTTTTGGCCCATCAATGCATGGCACAAACTGCGCCTGGCAGTGATGGTCGCCTCCTCGACGCCAACAATCAGGTCGGTTCGGGCGGCATCAACAGCGCCGCGCCGCGCAACTTGTTTAATACGTCAAACCTGTACATCACCGGCAACACCACGCGCGGCACGGCCTTCCAAGGATTCTCGCCGGTGCGCAATCAGTTCAGCCTTTATTCCACATTGCCATCTACCGCGTTGGCCAACTTCGAGCGCGACTCAGTCGGACTGGATACACTTTCCGGATATGGTGCGATCGGTGTGACCAATCCATATTTCAATCGCACCCAAACCGTCGCGAATGCGGGGGCCATCAGCGACGGTCGAAACTTGATCGGGTCGTCTGCACCAGCCAACAATTTTTTCACCCCGACGAATCACTCACTTCCATCTCAATTTAGTGGAATACGATCCAACGATCTCGCAAACGAATTCAACATCAACCCCGCTTCTTCGGGCTCGACGCTCTCCGGTGTCGCCCCCTTGACGGATTATTCGGGATATGCCAATTCGTTGGATCGGCTGCGTATGGGCCGAGAGACTTCAGGCCTGCAATCAAGCCCATTGTTTCCCAATACCAGCGATCGGTTTTCGTTGGCGGGAACACCAATTTATCAAAACCCATATGTCGATCCATATGGCGGCAGCAACGACTCACTCTTGCGCAGTACGTCGCGATTGGATCGATCACGACGTTCGATCGATGACCCGCTTCGCCGCCCCACCAGTGAAGAAATGCTGAGTTCGTCGCGCGGACTCGTGTCTCCAACATCGGTGGCGCCGCGGCTATTTCAGTCATCGCTCAATGAAACGCAGCGTGATCCGTTGACAGGACGAACACTCCCTGACGACTCACGCTATCTTGCGATCCAATCGGCAGATTCGGGAGATTTTCTTAGCCCATCGTCATTGACCACCCCCACCGGATCAACCACCGCGCGGGGTACTACACCCGTCGGCATGAATTCGTATGCGGCGCAAGAGCTGAACGCCGACTTTGACGATTACTCGCCCGAATCGATCGCTGCCGCAAGTAGTATTCTGGAAATGGTCGATGCGGATCCGTCGATTGCACAGGAGTTTGAAGAACGCCCAGGAATGCAAGATCGGGTGACGCGTGCGCAGTCTGTTTTGGAACGGGCGGCTTCCCAGTCGCTTTCAACGTTCGGTGGCACCCATCAGAATTCCAGTGCGCAGCTGATCGCCGATGCAGAGAAGCAAGTTCAGGATGGGCAATATTACCAAGCCGCCAAGCTATATGAGATGGCGTCGCGGTTGGCGCCTGACGAGGCGATGCCCCGGTTGGGACAGGCCCACGCACTATTTGCTGCCGGTGAATTCATGACGGCATACCGACATCTCGTGCGAGCGATTGATATGTATCCCGCGTTTGGTTACCTGAACTTTGACCTGACGACATTTATTCCGGACGCGAATCTGATTGACATTCGGCGTGCGAAACTTGAGGAACTCTTGAAGTCTAAAGAAGACTATCGACTTCGATTCCTCCTTGGGTATGTGGAATACTATCTGGGGTTGGAGCAATTCGGTGTGCCGAATCTCCGACGGGCAGCCGGTGATGCGCCAGCTGGTTCGATTCCGGCACGGTTCCCGGATATTTTGGAACGCCCCGCCGCCGCCAGTCAGCCGAAGGAATAGGCCAGCCGGCACGAGTTTCAAGATCGTGCGCCCGTTAGATTTGCGACCTTACTGGCTCAATCTAAAGCTGAGCCAACCAGACGCGATCATCGAATTCGACCTGACTGTCTTCCAGTCGCCTTGACGATCGGGCTTTCTTCGCTTGCTGGCTGCGTCGGACCGATGCCGGCACGAGGGCGAAGACTGCCAATCCGACAGGGGCCAGGATCGCGATGGTCAGGCTGAGCCCCAGAATCAGGGTCCAAGTCGCCACCCAACCACCGAACACAATGACCGAGAACAATGCGTAAGCACAGACCCGACCAATCATCGCAATGTCGAGTTTCTTGGTCGAATCCTGTAACGCCATTTGGGGAGTGTGGGAGATCATGCCGCCTCATAGCCTCCAACGAAACAATGGAATCCAGTACCACTATTTCGATGCTAACGGGCGGACGGATGCAACTCTATCGGGAAATGTCTGCAGCTTGAAATCAAAGTCACGGTAGCAATAACATAATTGCATTATCACTGACCCAACTGTGAATTCTTCTGACCGAAGCGTCACCTTTTGTCAGTAATACGCATCAAGTTCAGTATCTGCTTCACTGTTGCCCGGCTTGATTCGTTGTTCGAATTCGAAAACAAGACTCTCTATTTCCACACCGCTTGAACTAAAGCGGCTCACCTTCCGGCGTGTATTCCTTCGGTGCGGGAAGATCGAGTCCATCAAGTTGCGGCAGAATGGTCTTTTTGTCGCCAACAAGTATGAGAACGGATCGTTCAAGGGCGATGGCGTTGCGGGCCATCTTGTTGAGTTGATCATCCGTCACCTTTTTCATAGTTGCGAGGTCGCTGGACAACTCCGTCAATGGCCGATTGTTCCTGACCAGTTCGATGGCGACACCGAGCATACCGCTTAGCCCCGCAAAGGATTGAACGGTTTGCATTCGCACGGTCGCCTGCGACTTGGTTGTCTCATCACCTGAAACGTCACCGCCGCGAATGGCTTTGAATTCCTTGAGGAACTCTCCGATCGATGCACCGGTGACGTCCGCACGAACCCTCGCCGATGCCACGAAATATCCCACACTGGGATTCATCGAGAAACTGCAACGGGCACCATATGTATACCCCTTGTCTTCACGTAAGTTCTGGTTCAAGCGACTTGTAAAGCTTCCACCCAAAATCGTACCCATTAGCTCAAGCGCGTTTCGATCAGGCGAATCGTAAGCGGGTGCCGGCATGTAAAACGAAACGACCGTCTGTACCGCACCGGGCCGATCGACGAGGACAACACGCATCGAGTCGTCGCCGGTTTGCGGATAGGTCGGAGCGTCAGCAAATTTCTGCCCGTCGGACTTCCAGCCGCTCAAGCGACTCTCTAATTGCGACTTAAGTTTTTCAGTAGAAATATCACCGGCTGCGAGAATCACGACGTTGTCATGACGAAACATTGCCTGATGCCACGCCTTGGCATCATTCAGCGAGATGGTTTCGACAGTTTCGACATCGCCATCACTGCTGCGGCTATATGGATGCGTGTCACCAAAGAACGCACGCATTCCAACACGCACCGCCACCGCCGCCGGGAAGTCCATGCGACGTTTGAGTTGTTCGATGTGCAACCCGTGAATGCGATCCCATTCGCTCTGTTCAAACCGAGGGCGAATAATCGCATCAGTTGCAAGGGCCAGTGATTCCTCAAAGTTGCGTGCCAACGCCGACAGTCGCGCCGTGGTTGATTCGTGCCCACTGCCTGCCGAAAAACTCGCACCGAGCGCGTCGAGTCGATCAGAAAACTCAATCGCACTCAGGTCGCCCGCGCCTTCATCCAGCATGTTCGTGGTCAAGGAAGACAAGCCGGATTTGCCTCGCGGATCATAATCGGAACCGGTCGGCCACAAGAATCGAAGTTCGACAAGTGGTAATTCGCTGCGCTGCCAGTGATGAACTTTGATGCCATTGGACAGCGCAAACGAACTGGGGGCAGGCGGGTCAAACGCTTTTGCTGTTGATGCGCTGGGCCTTGATTCTCTGGGGTTTTCGTCCGGGGTCTTGATTTCCGGAATGACCCGCATCACCAATCTTGCGTCGGCCGTCAGCACTTTGCGGGCTGCGTCTCGAACTGCATGCGGTGTTGCGTTTCGGTAGCGATCGAGATCGGTCTTAAACGAGTTGGGTTCGCCAAAGTAGAAATCGTACATGTTGAGGCGGTCCGCTTTGGTTAGAATCGACTGCAATTCATCGACAGACCCGTACTCAAGCTGCGCCTTCTGGCGTTCCAATTCATCTTTGGTTGGCCCATCTTTCAAGAAGACCGCGACCGCACTGTCAATCGCATCTTCAATCTGTTGCAACTCGACACCCGGCTTGGCCGTCGCTTCAATAAAGAAAAGCGAACCCAAAAGTGACGACGCCTGATACGCGTTCACATCGGTCGCCAACTCATTCTTGTAAATCAATTCTTGATACAGGCGACTGGATATTCCTGACGCCAGGACTTCTGCCGCAAGGTCCATCTCCGCATCGCCGGTTTGGTAACGTGCGGGGCTATGATAGACCATGTGCGTTCGAGCGTTTTGCACATTGTCGGTATACGTCAGCATCTTAACGCCGTCCATTTGCACGGGTGCTGCTTCTGCGTGGACAACCTCTGAACCGCGCGGTAGCGTTCCGAACAGTTTTTCAACCAGCGGTTTGATGACATTGGGGTCAAAGTCGCCAGCCACCACCAACGACGCGTTGCTTGGAACGTAGTACTTCGCGAAGAAATTCTTAACGTCATCGACCGTTGCGGCTTCCAAGTCCTCATGCGAACCGATCACTGTTCCGTGATAGGGATGCCCTTCAGGAAACATGATCTGGTAAATTGCCAGATTCGCCTTGCCATAAGGAACGTTCTCGATGCTCTGCCGACGTTCGTTGCGTACAACCGCCCGCTGCTTGTCGAGCTTTTCACGCGTCATTTCCTTACCGAGATCTTCAAGACGATCGGCATCGAGCCAAAGCAGCGTCGGCAACAATTCAGCCGGTCCCATCGAAAAGTAATTCGTGCGATCTTCGCTGGTCGTGGCATTGTTCCAACCGCCCCCCGATTCCATCAAGGTGTCAAAATCGCCTCCGGGCACGCGGCGAGTTCCCATGAACATCAGGTGTTCAAAAAGGTGGGCAAAACCCGATCGCCCGATGGCTTCGTCTTTTGCACCAACGCGATACCAGATGTTGATACAAGCAGTGGGTAACGAGTGATCTTCGTGAAGGATCACCGTCATACCGTTGTCGAGCGTGTACTTCTCGTATTCAACGTTTTGGGCATTGGCCGACGAAACAGACAGCGCCAACAAAAGAAACATTCCGACGATCAGGCTTTTCATATTCATTAATCCTCTGGATCAGGTTTTGTGGAGGAATTGATTAATCAGTTCTTTTTTCGGAAAGAGGCCAAACAGCCCGCCAGTATGAATGAATAGCACGTCACCTTCAGTCTTGATCTGACCGTCCTTGAATGCGCGGTCGAAGGCGTACAACGTTTTCCCGGTATACACCGGGTCGAGAAAAATGCCCGTTTGGCCTGCAAATTCCGTGATGAATTGGATCTCGGCTTCGCTGCTGAGCGCGTATCCCTTGCCGACAGCCGGGATTAGTTCAATGCTCAGGTCATTGATGGAGATATCGAACTGCCAGCGGGCGATCGAGCGATTCAGATAGTCCGTGACCTTCGGTCGCCAGGTGTCAGGTGTGCCATCGACTGTCGCACCGATGACGTTGACGTTCAAGCCGAAAAGCCTTGCACCGAGCAACATGCCAACGTATGTGCCCCCACTGCCCAACGGAACGACAACAGTCGAAACATTGGGCGCGACATTAGCCAGGTCACCAGCAAGTTCTTGCGCTGCACTTACGTATCCGAGCACGCCCACTTCGTCAGAACCGCCCGACGTCATCACATAAGGCCGCCTGCCGAGTTGGCGAAGATCGTCGGCGATACAATGCATGCGATCGGAACGCACCTCACTCGAGGCGTCAGGATGAATGCGAATGTCCGCTCCGCTCATCTTCGCCAGCAAGAGGTTTCCGTCGGATTCGCCTGGCTCGTCACCAGACAAAACCAAAACGCAACCAAACCCCAAACGCCGGGCAACGATCGCCGTCGCACGGGCATGATTCGACTGCACGCCACCGCAAGTTACCAGCGTATCGCAATTCTGCATCAGCGCTTCACCGACCAGATACTCAAGCTTGCGAATTTTGTTGCCCGACATCGGACAATCAGTCAGGTCATCGCGTTTAATAAACAGGCGATTGGTACCAAATTGATATGAACACGACTCGATTGGAGTGGGTATCCGCGCGAGGGGGACACGTTCCGCGCGCATCCAAAGTGAGTCGATCGAATTGACATCTGACGTCGTATTCAAAGAAAGTGCCTCAAGAATGTAAGGCTCAATTTAGCGAACCAAGGCAGCACGACAAGCCTTTACAAGTTCAGACAAGCGATTCCTGTCGGCTGCAAATCATTGACTCAACAACCCGCAATCAGGTAGCCTTGATGGAAATCAAGTCGCACTCTGGAGAATCGATCTATGGCCACCTCACGAGCATCGATCCGGTTTCTGGCAATAAGCAACGCAATCTGGATGACGTGTTTATATCCAAGCGGGACGCATGCGAATGATGAGGCTCTGGCGCATGACGCCCCTGTCGAACCGGCTCCGCAGATCGATAGCATCCACGTCAAACGACGGGAACAACCCGACGATCTTTACGTTCCCAATCGTCAAGTCAACGATACAACAAACCAAGGACAGCGGCAGACATATTCGGTTGGGCCATTCGTCTCAGTGCAGGTCAATGTCGATTCGTCCGGTGCGAACATACTCGGTGACGCCGCAAACGAACCGTCGATCGCAGTCAACCCGCTGAACCCTAATGAGATCGTAATCGGGTGGCGGCAGTTTGATTCCGTCGTTTCAAACTTCCGGCAAGCCGGCTGGGGTTTTAGTCATGACCATGGTGCAACGTGGACCTTCCCTGGCTCCATCGAAGCCGGTCTATTCCGAAGCGATCCGGTGCTCAACGTCAGCCCCGAAGGCGTGTTTTATTATTACAGCCTAAGAACCGACCCGGGTTTCGTTTGCGACATATTTCGCTCGTTTGACGGAGGCGCCAACTGGGGTCCGCGCATACCGGCGTTTGGCGGAGACAAAGCCTGGATCACTGTGGACCACTCGGACAGCCCCGGACGGGGCAACATATACGCAACCTGGAGTTCCGTCGCCGCGTGCTGTGGAAACAGTATATTTACACGTTCCGTCAACGGCGGACTGACGTTCACGAATCCAGTTCCGGTGATTCAAAACCCACGTTTCGGGCAGATCGCGACCGGGCCCGATGGTGCGGTGTACATCGTCGATCAAGCTTTCGGAAATGTTGCGGTTCCTAAATCCGCAGACGCTTTGGATCCGCCATTCCCGCCGACGTTTCAAAACAACATCGCATTCATCGGTGGCAACACAGCATTCGGTGGCGTGAATCCTGACGGTTTGCTCGGTCATATGAATGTGGCCGTCGATCACTCAGACGGACTGACGCATGGATATGTATACATTCTAGGTTCGGTTAATCCCCCGGGCCCTGATCCACTCGACGTGATGTTTGCCCGCAGCACCGACGGTGGCGTCAACTGGGATCCGCCGGTTCGTGTGAATGATGATTCGTTATCGTCTAATTCCTACCAATGGTTTGGCACCATGTCGGTTTCCAAAAATGGGCGAATCGACGTCGTATTCAATGACACGCGGGCGAGCACCAACGATACGCGATCAATTTTGTATTACACAGCCTCCTACGACGGCGGTGCCTCTTGGGCGAAAAATATTCCCGTCAGCCCATCATTCAATCACAGCCTAGGGTATCCGAATCAGAACAAACTGGGCGATTACTACGATATGGTTTCAGACGACGACGGGGCGAATCTTGCCTACGCAGCGACGTTCAATCTTGAGCAGGACGTTTATTACCTGCGCATCGGATCGATCGACTGCAATGATAACGGTGTCGAAGATTTCGATGACATTTCACTTGGCACAAGCATGGACTGCAATTCAAATAACTTCCCAGACGAGTGCGAAGGGGACTGCAATGCCACCGGCATTCCGGATGACTGCGACATCCTCAACATGACGAGTGACGATTGTAATTTGAACAATCGCCCAGACGAGTGCGATCTTGTCAATAACGATTGCGACGCCAACCTTATTCCTGACGAATGTCAATTGGCAGAACTGACCGCCTCATTGACCTCGCCAAACGATCAAACCGTTTGCCCCAACAGCGACGCTAGTTTCACAGTTGCATCGTCACTGGCGGGACTGACATATCAATGGTTGCGAAATGGTGTCCCCATGGTCGAAGGGGCACAGGGCATTGGGACCGACACTGCGAATCTGATCGTCACAAACGTCGATGATTCTGACATCGCCTTTTATTCGTGCGTGGTCAGTGCCGACTGCATTTCGGTTGAGAGTGACTCGGGATTGCTGCTGTTACTCGAACCAGTCAACATCACTCAGCAACCGGTCGCTTTTTCACAGACTTGCACTGGAAATACGTTGGTCTTGGCCGTTGGTACGATCGGCGACAACCCGTCATTTCAATGGCAAAGAAACGGTTTACCACTGGTTGAGCAACCAGGAAAATTCGAAAAAGTCGACGAGGCTCAACTGCGTATCGTCAACGTCAGCGCGGCTGACATAGACGAATACAACTGCGTGGTCTCAGATGATTGCGGAGCGTTGGAAGATTCGGAGTCGGGAACGTTTTCCCTTGGTGACGTCAGTCTCATTGTTCAGCCAGCACCCACCTGCGCGGTGGAAGGCGACGCCGTTTCGCTTACAGCCATTGCCGATGCAGGCGCGCTTTCCATTTTTCGCCAATGGCATAAGGATGGTATGCCGTTGTCCGACGGAGGGAATGTTTCCGGTGCGTTTTCTGACACGCTAATGATTGCAGACGTCTCAACCACCGACGAAGGCGAGTATGCGATGAGAGCTATTTCGCTTGGTCCGAGTTGCATAGCATTTAGCGATGCCGTAGCAGTACAACTAGACACCTGCACTTGTCCTAATCCAGGCGACATGGATGCGGATGGCGATCTCGATCTCTCCGACTTGCAACAGTTCGCCAACTGCTTTGGCAGTAATGTCGCAGTTGCAAACGAATGCGCGTGTGCCAATCTCGATGATGCCGATGACGTCGTGGATCTATCCGATTGGGATGACTACGCACCGATCCTTACGGGTCCCTGATCATCGAACATTGATATAATTGACACCAACGTGCGCAATCGCATTACATCAGCATCATTTGAGACACACTTCGGATGCACTGCCTTCGGCGATTTGCCCTTGTATCGTTCCTTTGATCACCAATACAATAGTGTCGTGTGTGGTAGTTGTGATGGCACAGTGTGTGGTGGTCATCTCCCGTTGCAGGCGATTTCCAGTTCAGCCGCAGCAACGCGTACATTGATCATCAATTATTAGTCTACGTCAGTTGTTGAAATTCCGACCGGGCGACACGGTTTGAAATGCAGTGATGGTGCATCCACCGCGCCTCACTGACAGTCTCGCCAGCATCGGACAACACGACTCGACGCAATTTCTAGTCGGAGACAGTTCGAACATGAAGTTTAAATTAAAACGCGATTCTCGTGCAGTCTTACTATCAAGTGTTCTTGCGCTCTGCCTGGGAATGTTGGCCGGGCTCGATCCTGCAAGAGGCGAAGTCGTTTCCGAAGAACGGCGTGCCGCGCTCGCGCCCAACGTGTTGCAGCAATTCAATCTTCGCGAATTCAGCGTTCAGCGCATCGCGGTCCCTGAAGGCAACATGCGAAACACATCGATCACAATCCAGATCGACGGTGTTGATCAAGAAATGGTTCTCGAACCCCACCGTGTATTTGCTCCCGATTACAAATTGTTGGTGGACTTGGGCGACGGCCGTCTCGAAGAAGCAGCCATGGGCGAAGTGTCAACGTTTCGCGGCACACTTCCTAATGTGGAAGGAAGCGTCGTTGCCGGTGGTCTGAGCGAAGACGGTTTGGTCGCCAGAATCATGCTTGCCAAAGGCAACGTCTACTGGATCGAACCGCTTCAAGGCCGCGTTGACGGTGCAGAAATATCTGAGCACATCGTCTACCACAGTGACGATTCATTGCCACATGGTGGACTCTGCGGCACGCTTGACGATGATCTGAAGATTGACCAAGGCCGAGGCGTAGAAAGTGGCACGAGAGGCAGTGGCTGTGGCGGTGGCATCTGTGTCGCTGAGGTGGCCTGCGATGCCGACCTGGAATACCTCAACGACTATGGGTCAATTGCCAACGTTCAAAATCGAATCGCAACAGTCATCAATGCGATGAATGTGCAATACGAAACCGAAGTTGGGATTACGCACCAAATCGGCACAATCATCGTTCGCACGACTGCGCTCTATTCAAGCAACAATGCTGGAGTACTCCTTGATGAATTCCGCTCGCAATGGCTCAACAACCACACCAATATTAGTCGCGACATCGCCCATCTGTTTACGGGCAAGAATCTGCAAGCACCAACCATTGGCGTTGCCTGGCTGGGCACGATTTGCGCTAGCCTGACATCCGGTTTGGGATTCAGCCTTGTAGAATCCGATTTTAATGGAAACTTTTCGTGCGCTACGGACCTCTCCGCTCACGAATTGGGCCATAACTGGAGCGCACCGCATTGCAACTGCGCGGGCAATACGATGAACCCGAGTATTACCTGTGCAAATAACTTCAGCGCAGCACTTACGATTCCCGGAATCATAAGTTTTCGCGACTCGCGAACGTGCCTAAGCTCTCTAGAGACTGGCACGGCAACCCTGCCGTTTACGGATACATTCCCATCAACCACCCTAGATGCCGGAAATTGGACCGGCATCGACGGCGCGGAAAGCAACGCAGAAGGAAGTGGTGAACCCAGCGCTTCGAATTCGTTAAACATTGATGGGAGCGACCAGATTCGCTCGGCGATCATCGACACATCTACACCCATCGGCCTCGACCTTTCGTATTTCTGGCAGCGCACCGGTACGGGCAACTCGCCTGAGCCGGGTGAAGATTTGTTCGTTGAATATCTAAATAGTGATCAACTGTGGATCGAGATTACCAGTTATCCCGGCGCCGGCGCCGATGGCGACCCGTTCGCCTTCGACTCGTTTGAATTGCCAGCCGACGCATTGCACGACAGCTTCCGTCTGCGATTCCGCGGTGTGTCTTCAAACGTCGGTTTTGACGACTGGTTCATCGACGACATTAACGTCGATGGTTGCTTTGGCGCGTCAGTCGCGCCGCAACCTCAACCCACTGGCGGCTGTCCTGGTTCAAACGTTCAATTCGCAACCTCGGGTTCTGGTGGCGAACCGATCACCTATCAGTGGTTTAAGGATGACGTCATACTAAACGACGGTGGAGGTATCAGTGGATCGTCAACGGACACGCTGGCGATCAACGGAATCGTCGACCCAGCCGACGAAGGCCTGTACCACTGCGAAATCACCAATGAATGCGGTCCCCTTGCGACAAATTCCGCAGCACTCACTGTTTTTGATGCGGCGGGCATTACCACCCAGCCGCCAGCCATAGCCGACGCCTGCACCGGTCAGACCGAACTCATATTCGTCGAGACCGTCGGCGACAATCTCAATTATGTATGGCGAAAGGACGGCGTCATCGTTGTTGATGGTCCAAACATTTCAGGCGCGACAACAGACACGCTGGCAGTCTCCGACATCGGTCCGAGCGATGCAGCGTCCAGCCCCGGATACGTCTGCACCGTTTCAGACACTTGCGGCAACGTCATCGATAGCACCGCTACAGTATTGGAAATTGCTGGTGCGGATATTACAAGTCAACCTGTCGATGACTGCGTCGACACGGGTGATCCCGTATCGTTCAGCACAATCTTTAACGTCCCGGGCGGTTTCAGTTCGTTTATCCAGTGGCATAAAGACGGATCACCGATGGCTGATGGTGGAAACATCTCCGGAGTATTTACGGATACGCTGACGATCAATTCGGCATCGCCTGCCGATGTTGGGGCGTATTCACTTCGAATTCTGGTTATTGGCCCGAATTGCGAAATCTTCACAGATGCGGGGCAATTGACGATTGATGACTGCGGATGCACGCTCGATAGCGAATGTGCGGATGGCAATCCTTGTACCGACGACGTCTGCGACGAAGTTCTCGGTTGCATCAATCCAAACAACAGCGACTCATGCGATGACGGTGACGCGTGTACGACGGTAGATGCATGCAGCGGCGGTACTTGCGTTGGATCAAGCCCGCTGGTTTGCGACGATACGAACCTCTGCACCGACGACTCGTGCGATCCGGGCAGCGGATGCGTGTTTACCGACAACACGGATTCGTGTGATGATGGTGACGCATGCACAACGGTGGATCAATGCGATACCGGGGCCTGCGTAGGTTCAAGCCCGCTCGTATGCGACGACACAAATCCATGCACCGACGATTCGTGCGATTCCGGGAGCGGCTGCGTATTTACGAACAATTCCGATTCATGCGACGACGGTAATGCCTGCACCACAGTGGATCAATGCGAGTCCGGGGCGTGTGTCGGTTCAGACCCACCGATCTGCGACGATACCAATCCATGCACCGACGATTCTTGCGATTCGGGCAGCGGTTGCGTGTTTGACAACAACACGAATTTCTGTGACGACGGAGACGCATGCACGACGGTGGACCAATGTGATAGTGGTTCATGCGTTGGATCTGATCCACTGGTGTGCGACGATGGCGATTTCTGCAACGGTGCCGAATCGTGCGACAGCGGTTCGGGCTGCTTACCTGGAACAGACCCCTGCGATGGATCAAACTGGTGCGACGAGTCGGGTGATGCCTGCGTACCGTTTGGCGACGGTGACATCAACATCGATGGCAGCGTCGATCTAATCGACTTCGCGGCATTCCAATCGTGTTTTGGGTTGCCTGCTGCTGGTGGGTGCGAGGCCTTAAACCTGACGGGCGATGGAATTGTGGACCTCGCCGACTTTGAAGCACTTGAGGCGCTCCTCACAGGCCCATAAACTCCGATTTGCTTCAGGCATAGAGAAACGTGAGCCATCCGATGGACCGATTGGTCACGGATGGCTCATTTTTTGCGCGGCCAAAGTGTAGTCTTGACGCGTCTGGTCTGATCTTGGATACTTTTACCATCGATGCATCGGATGCCGGACGCTGTATTTCCCTGGAAGCAACGTTTGTTTCACCATGCTCTGGCCCGATGTCCCAGATGGTAGAGGTCTTATCATGCAAGGCACGGTCAAGTGGTTCAATTCGACCAAGGGTTTTGGTTTCATTACTCCGTCAGACGGTAGCGCTGACGTATTCGTGCATTACAGCGCGATCACCGGCGACGGCTATAAAAGCCTCGACGAAGGTGCAGAAGTAGAGTTTGAATTGGCAGACGGCGACAAAGGCCCGAAAGCCACAAACGTTCGCGCCGTCTAAGTCAATTCGACGCCAACCAATAATTGCGTTTCTTAAGCGCAGGTGGTCGATTCTATCGATCGCAAGCGCTCGCGAGGATTGGTGCGCCCAAATGAGAGTTCATACAAAACGCTCATTACATATCGCTCGCTTTTCCGCCATCTGACCATTCGAATGGTTTTCGAGCAAGGCTAAAGGGCCGGTTTTGTGAAACGCTGATTAGTAGTGTTGCCGCGACGAAGTTTGTCATGAGGCTGCTACCACCGTAGCTGACAAATGGCAGCGTCATGCCGGTAATGGGCATCAACCCGACAGTCATCCCTACGTTGATCACCGTTTGCGCAGAGATCAGGCACACCACCCCCATCGCCAAAAGCCGCCCACAAGGCTCAGGGGTTACCGAGGCAATTTCCACTCCCGCGACCACGATCACTACATAGCAACCCAGCACCACCAGGCATCCAAGCAGTCCCCATTGATGCCCGACGATTGCGAATACAAAATCGTTGTGTCGATCCGGAAGAAAGTTGTATTCGACGTATGTGCCTTTACCCCAACCTTGTCCAACAACGCCTCCGCTCCCAAGAGCCGCTTTCGATCGAACCAACTGCATCCCGGACGAAACTTCCCACTCGCGTGCTTCGCGTTTGCCGACACCGGTGAAGGCGTATTTTTCGGGATCGGCTTCGATCTTGTCCCGGAATGTTTGTGACTGAAGCGCGACAGCCATGATCCGGCTCTTTTGATATGAGTGGAGTTTCATGAACGTAAACGGTGCCACGATCAGACCGAGCAGAATGATTCCGCCAAGGTGCTTGATCCTCGCGCCGGCGACAAAGAGCATTCCAAATAGCACCGGAATGAACAGCAGCACCGTGCCGAGGTCCGGTTCAAAAAGGATCAAAACCATGGGGATCACGGAAAACAATAGCGGCGGCATGAGTCCGTCGATCGTGCGATAGTTTTTTCGAAATCGCAGATACCACGCCATCGCCAGAATGTAGCTGACCTTCATGAATTCCGACGGCTGCAACGAAAAACCCGGTAATCGAATCGAACGAAACGCCCCTCGCGATTCGGGCACCAACCCGCCAAACGTAAACCCCGCATACTTTGCGATGATCATTGGCAAGAGCAGGAGCAGACAGAATGCAAACAATACATACGACACCCGCGCCAGACGCATGTAGCCGATTCGCAAAATGATGATTGACAGCACCAGGCATGCGATCGCCACCGCCCCCTGCTTACCGGCCATCACGACGCTGGAGACGCTTCGCCCCCCAACTGGAACCGTATTCGACGCACAGATCGCTGCGAGCCCGACGATAACCAAAATGGTCATCGAAAAAGCAATCGCCCAACCCGGTTGAGTTAAGTCGTAGACGGGCCGTCTCATGGTGCAGCCTCATCTACCGCGTCCACGATGTCATCCGTTTGCCCCTTCGAGCTTGAATAATCAGGATTCAAGTCGGGGCCCAACACCTCCAACAGAATGTCTGCCACTTTCTGCGCGATCGCCCCGCTGACCCTTCCACCGCTACCGCCGAATTCAACCATTACGGCGAAAGCGACTTTGGCATCCTGATCCCAGTTCGGAAGTCCGTCGGTGCCGGCTTTTTGCATGTACGCCACGAACCAGGCATGCGAATGCTTGCGTCCGTTTTCCGGGAGCGATGCGGGCCAACGGTCGGCGACTTCAATGCTTCGCGGGTCGAAGGTCGCATCCGGGTATTTGTATTGGAACAGGCTGATGGCGTCGTTCATGGTGTTGGCGTAGACAAGTTCAATGCGATCATTTCCCTCAATGTCATTGAAGTGAACCTCGTAAGAGACCGGTGCAGGAACAGCTTCGGCACTGCCAGTCTTTCCGAGCAGAACATACCCGGTTTCAATCGGAATCCTTGCCTGCGTGTATGCTGTTCCATCGGTGTCGTTGACCACACCAAACATGCCTCTGCGAATGGCTTTCCAATATTGCGAATCACCTGGAAGTTCCCAAACGGGCTGATCGCCCTTGCTGCGAACCAATGAAACGTGTCGAAACTCGCCCGTGGCATAGGTGGCCATCAGGTTTGCAGCCTGGATCGGAGTGACGGCGACTTCGGCTTGACCGATTGCAAACTGTCGTGCACTTCCCGGTGTCAACGTGCGATCAATCGAATCCATGAAGCTCGACGTCGGATTGATTCCGCGCACTTCCTCGCGCAGCCCCGTGCCCGACGGTTTGCCCAAACCGAACATGCTGAAGTACTCGGTCAATTTGTTGGCCCCGAGTAGCTGCCCCGTGTTGTACATGAAAATGTTGCACGAATACTTGATGGCCTGCCACGCAACGAGTGGGCCATGCTGCTTGCGAACTGAAGTCCCCGCTGCGGCCCAGCATCGCCAGTGGTCGGGCTTGCTTGGAAAAAGCGCCCCTTGACAGTCAAAAGTTGTATCCAGCGTGATCTGCCCTTCAATCAAACCGGCGATGCAGACCAGCGGCTTGACGATGGAACCCGGTGCGTACTGCCTCGCGACAGCTCGAAATGCCAATGGGATGCGGCGGGTATCGTCTCGCAGGTGGTTGTACTCATCACTGAAAGTCTGCGGATCATAAGATGGGTACGAAACCAACGCCAAGCAATCACGCGACTTAACGTCAAGCACAACAATGGAACCCGAGAGCGAATACGGCAGCGCCGCTATCTGTTCACCGAACATCTCAAAAAGGCGCTTCTGAAGATCGCTGCGAATTGTCAAGTGAACATCTTCACCCGGAACCGGATCGGTCGATGTCAACACATTGCCCGCACGCGTCCCATGAAATTCGCCCCGCGATCCGCGCAAGTGCGCGTCCATCGAATACTCGATGCCAGCCCCACCAATGCGATCCGTACCGGTCAGAGAACGAAGCCGATCGTCTGCAAAAACGTCCGAACCCATATGCTCTGCTGTCACCGGCACGACACGACCCAGTATGTGTGCCAACGGCGGACCGCTGCGATAGACCCGTTTGGTTGAATCTTCAACTTTGACCCACGGAAATGGCGAAAGGATCGAACGTGCCCGCACTTGCTGCTGGTCGGTGAGGTCTTCAATGACCGCATGGCTCATGCGTTCTTCGCGAATCGGCGCGGTAAAACCACGACGCCTGGCCACATCTCTTTTGATGGCTTCGATGCGCACGCATATCGCATCAACTTTTTCGGCAAGTTCGTCGAACCCACCATCAAAGAAAACGACCAATTCCCGCCACATCTGATCGACGTCGGCGTTGAAGCGTCGCTCAACTTCCTCCTGGCTGAGTTTCTTTCCGTATGCGTTTTCTCGCTTCAGGCGTCGGACCAACGCATCGTGATAGTCCTGATCCCCTGAGAGAATTCCATATTCAACTTCGATATCCCAGCAGGGCTCGTCGGATACGAGAAGTTTTCCGGAGCGATCGAGGATGCGCCCCCGCACCGTTGGTATGACTTTCGGACGCAGCAACAGCGCTTGGTCTGCCTGCTCTTCATAAACATGCGCGTGGACAATCTGCATGTCGATCAGCCGCACCACGAGAATCGCAAGCGCAAAGCCCATCATCGCCAGAAGAATTTTTAAGCGTTGTTCAAACATGAGGGCCTTGATGCATTGGGCAAACTTCTTTTGCAGTTGCTACCCACCGTTTACATCACAGTCGATCGCGAACCGATGCGGCGCAGGCGTGCGTGTGAATATCGCGGTGCATCCAGTCCGAGCCATCGCACCATGCGCAAGAGCAAAGCGTGAACCGGAGGCGCGCAAGCAGCTGAGTACAATGCAATACCAACCGGGCCACCGACGCTCGACCACGGCTGAGCGTACGCAGACGCAGTGATCATCGTCGCGTAGATCCAAAACATGCCATGAATCACGACGCCTGCAACAAACGTAACGCTGAAATGGGTCAGCGGGTGATAGCGAAACATCCAATCGCGCGACGATTGCACGCAAAGCGCCACAAGGGCGTACGATAATGAAAGCAGTCCAAACCGCTCCATCGAGGCGAGATCGGCAAGCAAACCAAGCGACCAACCGGCCATCACCGCATCCCACTTGCGACCGTGCATTGCAAAGAAAACGACGGTGATCAGGATCACATCAGGCGAAGCGCCCCAGATCGAAAGGCGCTGCGCCAACGTGGTGTGCACGGTCAGGCAAACGACGGCGACAATTGCAAAGCTAAACCAACGCATGGATCCATCCATTCTAGAATTCCAGCCGCCAATCAACACGACCCGTTACAGCATTCTCTGTTTCTTTCGCCTCGGCTCTAAGATATCTATCAGCGCCTTGGCAGCCGCGATCTGCAATCTTGGATCGTCGGCATCATTCATCATTTCTTCCAATGGCGCGATGGCTCGGCGATCGCCTATCGCTCCGAGCGTCGAAGCTGCCAACTGGCGCACGCGAAACGTCTGATTGACCGCCGGATCGTTTTTCTCGTCCTTATTCGCAGCAAAGCCCAGCGAGCTTAGTGCCAGGTCAAACCCGTCCGCGCTGCCAACCTGCCCCAGCGCTCGGGCCGCAGCCAGCTTTGTCTCCAGATGCTGCGCCGATTGCAATTTGTCCACAAAAATCTTGCGGTACTGGGCGTCTCGAAGTCGTCCCAACACCGTGAGGGCAAAAGTCTCTTCCGGACCCAATCCATTGTAGATGTTGGCAACGAGCGTGGCCTTCGCCTCTTTTGACCCCAGCATGGCCATCGATTCCAACGCGTTAGAACGCAATCCCGGGTCTTTCGCATTGACCACCCGTGCCAGAATCTTGTTCGCACCGGGCTGACCCAATCGCCCAAAGACAAAAGCGGCGTGTCGGCGGGCGGATTCATCGGAACGGGCAAACAAGTATTCGGCGAGTTTCCCCGACGCCGACGTATTGCCCAGCATGTGCAAGGCTCCGGCGGCTGCGATTTGGTCGCTCGCCTCGGAACTCGCAAGGAGTTTCTGTATCGTCGCAACTGCGGTTCGATCTTCGCGCTGCCCTAGTGCCATCGCTGCCGCAAATCGAACGGCTGGCGACTCGTCATTGAGGGCATGGCGAATCCAGGGCAGCACCTCATCAGAACCGCATTCAGCTAACGATTCCAGCGCCTGCACGCGGGCAGTCGCCGAATGTTCATAGGGAAGATAGTAGCGCAGGCACGACATGGCCCGCTCTGACGTTTGTTTGACTCCGGCGCCGCCAGCCGACGCACATCCGCCTGCGCAAACAAGCGATTGCATCCCCAGCAAACAGCACACCAACCTTGTAAAACTCATGAACGCTCACCTCTTCTACGGAATCCTGCGACGATCCGCATGCCCACATAATCAACGTAGAATAGCCCCCATAGCATCGCGCACAATCCTGAAAATAGGTCACCATATCGAGAATAGATGCTGTGGCGGGAATCGACTTTGATGTTCGCGACTTCGTAGCCCTCGACATCCGGACCGACAACCACACCATTCTTGTTGACGCGATGATGAACGTAACCATCCGGATCGACGAAACAACTGATCCCGGTGTTGACCGCACGGGCAACGCCCACACGATTCTCGACGGCTCGAAATACCGACGCCACCAGGTGCTGGGGTAATTCTCCCGAATTCGGAAACCACCCGTCATTGCTCATATTCAGCAGAAAATCACAGCGTTTTTTGCCGTCGTCACCCGTGACAAACTTTCGCGGAATGTAGGGCATGACGTTTTCGTAGCAAATCGGCGTGGCAAAGCGGTATTCCTTGTTGCCCTGCGATGCCGCCTTCATCGAGAACATTGTGAATTCTGAGCCCGCAGTCAGCGAATACTCATAGTCGGAGTCGCCAAACGGCAGGAATTGATTGAGCCACAGGTAAACGAACCGGAGTGGGCCATACCGAAATGGCACATACTCACCGATTAACACGCGATGAATCTTGTCGTATCGACCAGGAATACCGCCATCCGGGCCGAATACAAACGCAGAGTTATATCGCATTTGCGCAGCCCGCAGATCCAATGGCGTCGGAACCTCAGATGCCGCACCGGTAACGATATACGTCTGATGATCGACGGCATACAAACCGAATCGTTCGTAGCAATATTCAGAGGGGTATGCGCCGCGGAGCACCCTTTGGTTAAGCTGCCTTAGAAACTCAACATTGAGTCTCATGAACCAAGGCGTTTCCGGCAGCAGGAACAAATCCGGATTCAAACTCTGGGCGGTATCGATCAACTGAAAGTACCGATCCGCCCGTTCGCGATGGGTCGGTTCCCGTTCGCTGCGCGAGAAGTCTACAAAATTCGGATAGTTGCCCTGGATCACTGCAATCCTCGGGCCTTCTGAAATCGTTCCAGCCCGAAGTTGCACAATCCCATAACCGAAAACAAACAGAAGCACGCTTGCTGCAAATGCGATACTCAGTCGGGCATTTTTCGACGGCTCAGCCAGCGAATCTTCACAAGGCCAACCGATCCGAATCAGAATCAGGTCTGCGAATAAGCCATTCGCCACCGCCACCATAAAACTGACGCCATACGCACCGACCAAATCGGAAACCTGAATCGCAGCCAGAAAAGGGTGCTGGCTGTGACCCAACAGGTGCCAAGGCAATCCGGGTACGAACATCGCCCGCATCGCTTCGCTACCGACCCATGCAAACGGAAACGCAATCGCCAACGGGAACCTTCGGCGGCGAACAATGTAACGAACCGGACAAGCCACCAGCGGCATGTAGAGCCCGAGCGCTAGAAACAGGATGACCGATCCGATTCCCGTCACCATGAACATCCACCGCATGGTGATGAAAAAGAATGCCGCCCCGATTAAGTAGCTGAAAATATAGACCCGCCGCGCCGACGTCGTATAGCAAACCATCAGCAGCCAAGGCACAAGGCACACATACGCTGCCGACCAATTGTCATGCGGGGCAAAGCTGATGATCAAAAGGCCCAGCGTGGCAATCGAAGACAACACGGTCCAACCCCACTTCGCCAATCGCGGTGGGGACGCAACCGTGTCGGTCGAAGCACTCGCCTGGGCTCCCACCTTGGCATTGCCTTGTGATTTGGTCTTTGTTGATTGGCGTCTGGCGTTCAACGCTGCCCCATCCTTGGTTGCGTCTGTGAGGTTTTATGTTGCTCGTCAACGTATTGACGGGTCAAATCCGTTCCAAGAGCATGGCCAACACGATGTCGCCGTCACTTGCGGCTGGCGAACCCGCCGGTCGAACGATCCAGCCATTGGCGGCCCCCATGCCAAACGGATCACCGGACCCACGCCACGATAACGCGCTCGCGGTCAACCGGCCACTATCATCTGGTTCGATGCGGGCGGGCCAATAGCTGTCGCGGTCTCCTGCTGGCTTTAAGCTTCCGACAACACGCGATTCAATCGCTCGCGGGAACTCACCTGGCCGGCCCTGCATCGCAGCGATCGCCGGGCGAACCAATAGCCAATAACCCACCATCGCGCTGATCGGATTGCCCGGAAGCCCGAACACACTTCTACCTTTGGTGGTGGTCCCGAAGAGCGTCGGTTTGCCCGGCTTGGATGCCATTTTGTGAAAATGCACTTCAACGCCGCACTTGGCCAACACATCCGGAACGAAATCATATGCCCCCATCGACACGCCACCAGTGATGCAGAGTCCGTCACATTCGAGACCGTATTCGATGCTTTTGGTCAGGCCCGCCACATCGTCCGGTGCGATGCCCAGCGAGACGACATCAACACCATCATCGCTAAGCAACGCGGCTAACATCGGCGTGTTGGAATTGCGAATCTCAGCGCCGGCAGGTTTCTGATCGATGTCCACCAATTCGTTGCCGGTGGCCAATACGGCGAAAACGGGTCGCTTGTGAACATCCACCGATGCCGCACCAGCCGCCGCGGCGACTGCGATTTGGGCAGGACCGAGGCGGGTTCCCTTCGACAAAACGGCCGTACCCCCCGAGAGATAGTCTGCCCGATTGCAAACGTTCAATCCACTTGAGATAGCCGTTTTCAGCTTGACGGCTACTCCGTCGTCAGACCACTGGGTATCCTCGATGCGAATGACGGCGTCGGCACCCTCGGGCATGGGAGCGCCGGTGTTGATTCTCGCAGCCTCGCCCGTCTCAACCGGCTTAACACTCGATTTCCCGGCAGCGATATGATCGATGACCTTCAGCGTCGCCCCAGGCTCAACCGCGTCCGCCGACCGTAGCGCAAAACCATCCATCATCGCCTTGTCGAAAGGCGGCATGTCGATGTCGCACGCCACATATTCCGAAAGGGTAAGCCCCAACGCCTGCATCAAATCCATCGACTGAGTCGCAACAGGTGACACGCGATCGAGAACGATCCGCTGGGCATCGGAAACACTGATGAGGCTTTGCTCTGATTCACTCATCCCTGCATTTTGCAAATGTCAGTGCAGTCGGTCAAACCGAACCCGGTGGAATTCATCTTTGGACAAGAGAAAAGCACAGACTTGTTGAAGGTCTGTGCTTTTGGTTCTTACGTTCGTCGCAATGCAGCACTGCTCACAGAGCAGTGGCACAACTATTGTCTTCCGTCCGTTGGGTTAGGCGAGCTTGCTATCCTTCGTGGTTCCCTTGTCGCCGTTCTTTTTGGCGATGTTGCCTGCGATGGCTTGGGTCAGGTCGCGAAGGTCTACGCCGAGGATGCTTTCGAGGGTGGCCATCGATTCGCTTAGCATTCGGGCTTTGCCCATCGCTGCTCCGGCGATGGCGTTGCCACTTCCGCCGTCGATCACCGTCACATCACCGAGGTTCACACCTGCGATTGTCTTGGTCATTTCCTGCACGACGCTTGGCATCATCTCGAGCAGCATGACCTTCAGGGCATCCGGATGTTTCTGGATGGTTTGACCGATCTGCTCGATGGCCATGGCGCGGGCCTTACCTTCTTCGAGAATCGTTGCGGCTTCACCCTCTGCTTTCGCGCGGGCGACGTCACGGTCGGCGATGGCCTGGGCGACCTCGGTGGCTTGCAAGCGCTCACGTTCCGACGCAGCCGCCGCTTTGTTGCGTTCTGCTTCTTTGATGGCGGCTTCTCGGGCGAGTTCGGCCTTTCGAATTCGCAGTTCGTTATCTGCTTCGGCGATGGCTTTGTCGGCGTGCAAGCGGGCTTCCTCGGCCTTTTGTCGTGACGAGGCTTCAGCTGCTTTCGCTTCGGCATCTCGCATGGCCTGGGCCTGACGTGAGGACGAACCAGCTTCTGCTTCTTTGATGTCGGCTTCCGCTTTGCGTTGGGCTTCGTACTGACGGGCTTGGGCGCGGACTTCTGCTGACGCCTTGCGAGCGATCGATTCAAGATATTGATCGTCGTCGTGGACGTTTTGAATGTTCACACTATCGATGATGAGCCCGAGCTTGCGGAAGTCGTCGGTGACTTCGTTCATCACGGTCGTCACGAACTTGTCGCGGTCTTCGACGATTTCTTCCGGCGTCATTTTTCCGATAACCGCACGCAAACCACCTTCGAGCGTTTCACGGGCGACGCGCTGCATTTCAACTTGCGGTTGATTGAGGAATCGCTCAATGGCATTGCCACGCGTATCCGGTTCGGAAGACACTTTGACGTTGGCCACACCGGTCACGAGTATCGGGATCATCGTTCCGCCACCGGCTTGGGCTTTCACTTCAAGCCCGACCTGCATGTTTCGCAGGCTGATTCTGGCAACCTGCTCGAAGATCGGCAAGACGATCGTACGGCCACCAATGAGAGTTCGGTAACCTTCGTTTGTACTTTCCGATCGTTTTCCACTGATCACGAGCAATTCACTCGGATCACCCACGACCATGATTTTCGCGATGAACGTTGCAAATGCGACGACTGCAAACAGGATCCCACCACCCAGAACCAGATAGGGCGTGAAAGACTTTGCCAGGAGAATCGTTTCCATAGGTGCCTCCATTCTACGAGTTATTAATAAAGTCGTGTTCCTTCCGCGACACAACGACTGCCAAACCGCCCGAATAGTCAACGATGGCCACTGCTTCGCCCCGTTGAAATGAATCATCTTCGCGCTGGGCGACGGCTGAAATGTAATGCTCGCGATTACCGATGCGAACGCCCACCTCACCGCGCGAAGGCGGTGTGATCGCAACCGTCACGCGACCGGCTTGCCCTACAAAATCTTCGATCGAAATCTGACTGTTGCCTCCGCTGCGTTTCAGCGCTCGAATCGTTTGATGAACGCCCTGACCGATCGCCAACCCTGCGAACACCGAGATGATCAAAACTGCCAAAGGAGTGGATTCGGTCATGTGCGTCAGAACGGTACCCGTGAATCCAAACGACGCTGCAAAATACACCAGGAAGCTGATCGAAAACCAAGTCGAAAGTGCCAGCGGTCCATGATGATGGTCGGCACCACCAAATTCGTGCTCGTGTCCGACTGCGTCAGTGTCGAGATCCACACCACCGTCGAGTTCGACACCGCCGTCCAGACCAGCCCCCATGTCCATATCGACATCGAGGTCCATGTCTAAATCAACATCGGCATCGACGGAACCGGAATGATCGCCGCCGAAGATCGTGGATATAAGCAGCAACCCACCGCCCACGATCATGCAAACGATGTAAAGGCCCGAAAGAGATGGCATTGCCAGGTTGGCCAGCATCAAGACCGGGAGCAACATTGTTCGTCCTCCGCACAATGAACCGTATCATGGTCCTCACGAACCGGATACCAATTAAGATTTGTGAACACCCTACGTCAAAAGCTTAATACACGCCCGATGGGGTGGATACTACAACTCTGGCTGAAGTTTGGAACGACTCGTTTATTGGCCCTTCTTGGGCTAGAATGCCCGAAACGCTGGTGTGTTACACGATTTCGGACTCGTCGGGACGAAGCGACCAACTCAGCCCCCATGCCCACCTTTGGAGAATCGGCATATGAAGGTGCTATATTTTGACTGCTTTAACGGAGCGGCTGGCGACATGCTCGCCGGGGCGTTGATAGATTCCGGCGTGCCGATCGAGCAAATCCGCACAGAACTCAAGGCTCTTAACATCTCGGGTTACACCGTCGAAGCTGAAAGCATCCGCAAGCAGGGTTTCGCCGCGACCAAGTTTCACGTTCACATGGACGCGACCGAAGATCAACCGCACCGTCACCTGCACCACATCGAAAAAATCATCGCCGATTCGACATTATCGGATGCAGTTTGCAAGCGCGTGATACAAGTCTTCGAGCGTCTCGCCGACGCCGAAGCCGCCGCCCACGGAACCACGCGCGACAAGGTCCACTTTCACGAAGTCGGGGCCATCGACGCCATCGTTGATATCGTCTCGGTCTGCCTCGCAGTCGAAATCATCGCCCCGCAACGAATCGTGTCGTCTCATCTGCCCGTCGGTTCGGGTACGGTCAAGTGCGAACACGGCATCATGCCCGTCCCCGCGCCTGCGACCGCGATCCTCCTAAAGGGTGTTCCGATTCAACAAACAGATGAGACCGGTGAACTATTAACGCCCACCGCGGCTGCCCTGCTGACGACGCTTTGCGATGAGTTTGGCCCCCTGCCATCAATGAGCATTGAGCAGATCGGACTGGGTGCCGGCACGCGCGACGGAAAGACACGTCCGAATATCCTGCGCGTTCTCACCGGTACATCCGCCGAACAATCCACCACTGACACGGTCACAGTACTGGAGGCGAACCTCGATGACGCCCCTGGGGAGTGGGTTGGCCACTGCTTGAACCGCCTTCTCGATGCCGGTGTACTCGATGCCTACACGGTGCCGATATACATGAAGAAGGGTCGGCCCGGGGTGATCCTGTCAGTGATATGTGAACCGAAGGATCGGCGCCTCGTTGAAGACATCATCTTCAAAGAGACGTCAACATTCGGGATCCGACATCGACTGATGCAGCGATCGAAACTGCGCCGCGAACACAAGACGGTAGAGACGCCGTTTGGACCGATTCGCATCAAGGTTGGGTATCGCGATGGTGACGCGTTGTCGGCTACCCCCGAATATGAAGACTGTGCCGCCGCCGCGAAGAAACACGACGTGGCATTACGCGAAGTGACGAATGCAGCAATGACGGCGTACGCGCCGTCTTAATTTGAACCAAGGGACTTCAATACATGGACGTTGCACGACTCCTTTTGGGCGCAACCGAACAAGGCAGCAATACGCTGCCCTTCCTTTTGGCGCTTTTGATCATGACCCCCATTCTGGTGATCTCGACGCGTCGCCGGATGCGCAACAGCAGTACTGCCAACAAGCAGCCGCAAAAACGAGTCCGATCCTACCCCACAAGCATGCGCGAGCGAGCCGAATCAATCCGAGTCAAAAACGCAAGCCAAGCGGACACCGGCGCAGCGATGCTTGAACTCCAACAATACGCCCGCACCATTCAAGCTCAAATTGACAATCGGTATCAGAAGCTTGAAAAAGCCGCCGCCCACGCCGACCATAAAATCGCCGAGTTGCAACGCCTGCTGGCTCAGTCCGGCTCAAATCCAAACGTGGCACCGGGTGTTGACCCCAATCTGGACGTGTGGCACACCATTGCCACACCCCGCACGAAGGGCTGATCCGCTTTTTTGGTCAACTCCCTGCAAACGCGGTAGTCCCGACCAATTTCACTGCCTAGAATTCGAAACAGGGTATGTAGTCGCATTCTCTCAACGCTCTCGAACACAGGTTGAACCCGGGCTTATGGGACTGACCGTTTCACTTGTCACTGGACCGAGGCATGCCGGCAAGTCGTCCCTCGTCCAAATCATCAAGAACGACATCTGTAAATCTGTCCCGCACTTGCTGCGACTGGTGCCTGTCGATCGAGTCAATCAAGAGCCATCGCATTCAAGCAGGAATTCAACTCCGAAGGTTGCTCGTTTTGACGATGACGCCCATTCCGAGAATATCGTCTACGAACCTGATCGCGTCTTTGAAACCCTTCCCGAAATCCTCACGCGCATTCATGCCGAAGATCGATACGGCTGCGTGATTATCGAAGGCGATTCCGACCCCAATCTGCTGCAAGCCTATCCATACGATTTTGAGATTTTCATCATGCCCGCGCCAGAATGCGAAGATGACATTTTCCGTTCGAAGGCCCAGGTGAAGAAGGCATTCGAAGCCGCGATGAATGATACTGCCGCCTTCACCAGTGAGATATTCGGTGTGGCAGGCGCTGAAGATTCGTGGACGGGCGAAACCAAAGTACCCAAGCCGGACATGAGCGACACGCAGATGCTTCGCGCGTTGGGTTCACCGCTGGGGCAAGAGTTGGCGTCGCGGATACAGTGTCGGCCCGACTTTCACGGTTTGATCGATAGCAATGCGATTGTGGTCAACACCGGAATTGGAGGAACGTCGGGAGCGGCTGACGCGGTGGTGGCCCGTTTGGAAAAACTGATCAGCGAACACAACCCGTCAAACGGCAGCCAATCGGTCTATTGCTGCGACGTGCTCGATCCGCAAGACCCCCGTCGCAAGAAACTGCTGACCCATCTGGCTCAACGTTATCCACTACCCCGAAGCGCATGAGCCCGTTCATTTAGATTGAAAACGAGCTAGCGCCAGAATTTGCCGCGAGCCGATGTTCCACCGCTGAACTCTGTCGGCCGAACGGCTGGACGTGCAGCCCACGGTTTCTTGGGTTTCGCAGGCCGGATCACATCAATCGCTTGAAGCACACCGCGCTGCTGATGCGGTGACAACGTGCGATAGCGAACAACCATGCGGACTTCGTCAATGGTCAGGTTAAAGACATCGTTGACGGGAGACTGATCGATTTTCGTAGTCGGTGATAAGGTTGGACTCACGGCGCTGCCCTCACATGTGCGATAGCGTTTCAGATTCCACCGGGATTCGCTTTCACCGGGGACTGAAATGGTTATCGGAAGTTAAGGCGTGCAAGTTGTGAGTTTGTCTGCCAGGAGTGGCATCAGTTCAGATCAAAGAAAACCTGCATCTCAGCGAAGTCGGCCAGATCAACCGCCGTGTCAGCATTGAAATCGAAGCATTCGCACTCAAGACCAAACCCAGTCGGCGATTGGGCGAGGCATAATGCAAACGAATCGTAGTCGGCAATATCCACGCTGATGTCGGCATTGCAGTCGCCTTCAATGTCTACGATGGCTTCATAGCGGGCGAGCGGGTCGCCTAGTACGACTGTTTGCCAGCTTAGAAATGGTAGCGATGCGTAGGCGGCTTCTGCCCAGGCGCGCTGGTTGACCAGCATTCGCGTCATCAGGAATTCGTTGTCTGGCTGGGAGACCGAGAACGGTTCGAAGACGTTGCCTACTGCGAAGGTTCCGCCGGCGGCTACGAAGTCTGCTACCTGCTCCTGATTGAACAAGGTGCCCAAACCGTTTAGCGCGCGGGCGTTGTACGATTCGATGGTGTTGAAGATTGCACCTTTGGCAAAGTTGAAGTTGTTGATGTACGTTCCCGAGCCCGGCGGATTGGCGCCCGCCCCCTCGTTGCTGTGGTTTTCGCCGTAGGATGCATACGCGATCAACGGGCGCGGTTCTTCGCTGGATTCGATAAAGTCAAACGTATCATCGTATCTCACGTTCCAACCGTTGGCCGACAAGACTGAAAGCGTGTCTTCGTAGTCGTCACCCGGATCGACAAAAAACGGATCATCGTCCAGCTCGTCGCCAACGTTCACATCGAATTCGTCAAGGACAATGTGCGTCGTTTCGCGATTAACGGTGATGTTCTGCCCGCGCGAAATCAGATTCAGGGCGTCCGTCTGCGAATTTCCATCGATGCGACAAACGAGATACATGTCGCCCGACGTCAACCGCGCCGATCCGCTGCCCGTTACCGCCCATCCGATGTTTGAGGCGTTGGCAAGCGTTTTTGCAAACGTGATGAATCCTCGTGAAAACGCGTCGATCGCCGTCGCACTGGCGTGATACGGATTCTGAATCATGTTGTCTGCAAAACTGTCCATCTGCCCGCCAGCTTCTCCGTTGCTTAAGTTCTGCCAGAGCAGCACCAGTTCCGAATCGACGGACGCATAGGTGATATCTCCGTTGTTGATTTCGGTCACTGCCCCGCTCGGGTTGTCGCCGACCAGCGCGTTGTCGCTGTCGAGAATGCGATGCGGCATCGGGCGAATCAACACGATGGCGATGATGTCGTTGGGCTGCGGAAAACCTGCGGCTGACAGATGGCTGCGAATTGGATCGCGCACTTTGGCATTAAAATTCGCGATTGAAATGTCGGCAGTAAGTAGTGACGCGTCGCTTAGATCAACAACATTGGACACACCGATTCCGGGATGGGCGGCTAAGTATGCGTTCTTAAGTGCGGTTCCGCTGGACGATGCCGAGTTGAACACAACCAAGGTTTGACTTTCGGAAATTCCGGCGAAAGTACTCGAGCTAGCCGCGGCGAAAAACGCGCCCACAAAACACAAGTTCCTGAATCGCATGTTCCGTCCCCCGACTGCTAGTCTGGATTGAATGCGCGGACCGCACATCTCGCGCCAAGCCACCATCGTACACAATGGGCGCTGTGCAATTCAAGATGGAGAAAAGGAACAGTGGGCACAGTTCAGCTAACGAAACAGCCCACAATGTGATCGGTTTGTCGAAGACTTAATCAATCGTCGTAACGGTCTTCGCAGCGATCGAGGCGGCGTTCGCAATCGTCGTTGTCCTGCTTCAATTCTCGTTCTTTTGATTCGAGGCGGCGATTGCGGTCGCGCAGTTCGTTGATTTCTGCGTGGGCTTGTGCCAGTTTTCTGCGGGCATCCTCGTGGCTGCTGGTAGGCGGAACAGAACGCGTGTCCGTTGAACCGCGACGGGACCGACCCCCGTCGAGATTGATGCGTTCGGGCGCTTTGACCGAAACACAACCGGTCATCGCCGCCGACACAATGAAGATTCCAACCAATGCGATATTCTGAAGACGCGTCATTTCAGACTCCTTTCGTCCATTTCACGTTTGGCCAAACTGAGAACACAGCGTATTCAGATGCTACTCGGCTACAACCACTTGAGTCAACATTCGCACAATTCAGCCGTCCTCAATCTATCCCGCAGAGGTTGAATGCTGGTCAGTCATCGCCAGATAACTAAACTCCAGCCGAGCAGGCATCCGTCAAGGGGGTCAACCCGAGTCAATTTGGAATCAATGAATCGCAGCGAACGTTCCATCCTGATCGTCACCGGCATTGGACATGCCTTGTGCCATTGGTGCGCCCTGCTCGTCACCGGAATCTTCACGCCATTGCGCGCCGAGTTCGGCCTGACAGGGTTTCAGGTTTCCGCGTTGCCGGTCATTGGGTATGTTTTAATGGGCGTTGGAGCGCTGCCGGCTGGTTACTTCACAGATCGGTGGGGTCCGAAACCGATGCTGGTGACTTACTTCATTTCGACCGCGCTGGCCTGCGTATTCGCCGCACTCGCAACGTCGGCATTCACCTTCGCCGTAGCGCTCACATTGCTCGGTGCGGCGGTCAGCCTCTACCACCCCACCGGACTCGCGATGATTTCGCACGGTCTTGAAAAACGCGGACAGGCGATGGGCGTCCACGGGATCGCGGGGTCGATCGGGCTATGCGGCGGAGCGTTTGCAATGTTTCTTGCCGAGCTATGGAACTGGCGTGTGGGCTATTGGGTGATGGGTGGCGTGTCGATTTTGTCGCTCGTCGTAATGCTGTGCCTTCCGATCGAACTTCAAGAAGATACGGGCGATGCTGTTGAACCAAACGCACCATCAACCGAACCACGCAAGCCGCCACTGCGACTCCTGGTGTTTTTGTTTGTGCCGATGATGCTGAGCGGAATCAACTATCGCGCGGTGATGACGGCGCTGCCAACGTATCTAGCTGGTGGTGACGACAACTCGACACTGACGAAATTGCTGCTGTTTCTCGTGTTCATCGCGGGTGGTGCCAGCCAGTTCATCATGGGCCGTCGCGCCGATCGCTCGCACCCTTCAAAACTTTACGCTGCCCTCATCGCCATAAGCGTTCCGTTGGCGCTCATCCTCGCATGGACTGGTGGCGGTAGTCTCATCGCCATTGCGGTTGCGGTGGCGCTTGCGGTCGTTCACTTCGGCACGCAACCGGTGGAGAATCTTCTCATCGCCGAACACACACCGCGTTCACTACGCAGCGTTTCATACGGGTTGAAGTTTACGCTGACGTTTGGACTGGGGCCCGTGGCTGTACCGTTGGTGGGCTACATGTGGGATGCGACCGGAACGCTGGCTTGGACGTTTGTATTGTTTGCGGCGATCGCCGTCGTGGTCGCGGTGATGATCATGCAATTGGTCAAACTTGTTGATGCGCAATCGCTCGTTCTGGACTCCCGCGTGCGCGGGAGTGACGAACCTCTAGGGACCGTCGATCAAACCGTTTAGGCTTTCCCAATCGGCGATATTGATCACTTCACCGATTCCGTCGACATCAGCACATCCACAATTCGGGTTCGCCGATCGATTCTGACCGAAGCAAATTGTAAACAGATGCATGTCGAACAAGTCGTAGTCGCCATCATTGTCCATGTCGCCCGCAGCGATGCAGCAATCACCGACCGTCAACTCTGCAGGATCGCTGAATTGCGAGCAGTTCGCTCCAATCGTCAAAGCCCGTTGTTCGTAGACAGCCGCATCCGAAGCTTCGACGGGATCAATGCTCAGTGTGTCCGTAAATACGCCAGTGATTCGCGACGTATCCACCATCGGACTGCCATTCTTGTACCACTGGGTGAATTGAAAGAAACCATCGGGCGAAACTGCCGTCGCCGTAAAGCTGACTGCCTCGCTGGTTTCTGCGCACCGATCTGTTGGTTGCAACGTAAACTCCGGACCGACAATCGCCAGGGTCATCGGGTCGGTTTCGACGCTAAGACCACAGCCGTCACTCACGGCGCACGAGTATCCCGGCCCGCTGGCTTCGTCATCGACGGACAAATCCCCAATCGACAGCGTATCGGTCATCGCACCGCTGATGTGAGCACTGTTTGCAAGCGCTACACCATCTTTGAGCCATTGATATTGCAACTGGTATCCGCTGGCTTCGACGGCCACGATGACGGTCGTATCGGTGCAACTGGAATCGGACGTGGGTGGCTGAACGTCAATAGCCGGTTCGGGGCGCAGGTCAATGTCCGCAGGATCGCTTTGGCGAAAGACACATCCGCTCGATACCACACAATGATAAGTACCCATCGAATCTTCATGGGCATCAACAATGGAAAGCACAGCCGTCGTCGCCCCGCTGACATTCCCGCCGTCAGCAAGCGGCTGACTGTCTTTGTACCATTGAAACGCGGTGGCTGATGGCGCACCGATCGAAAGCTGTGCCGTCACCTCAGGGCACACCAGGATTGACGCGGGTTGCACAAGAATTAGATCACTGGTTTCGCAATCGTCTGGAATTCCGTTGGTGTTGCAATCGGGTTGGTCGCAAACGTCGGGCACACCGTTGGCGTTGCAATCGTCGTGATCTTCGCACGAATCCAGCACACCGCTGTTGTCGCAATCGGGATCGACCTGCACATCGCAAACCCCGCATCCGAACTGCTCAACGAACGCCACGCAGGTTTCATCCCATTCATCGTCGCAACACGACGGAACGTCCTGGCAGATGCACGCCTGAATCGTTGGGTTTGAACAACCCGACCCGTGTTCGATTTCGCAGCAGTCGCCCGGGCCGACGAAATCGATCTCGCATTCATCGAGGACGAGATTGTCGTTGCAGTCGGTCGATGTCCCGCTGGCAAGCTCGCATTCGTCGAGAACACCGTTCGCGTTGCAGTCGGGGGATTCGCATTCGTCGGGAATCGTATTGACGTTGCAATCGGTACTCGTCTCGCCCGCAATATCGCAGCCGTCAACGATTCCATTGTTGTTGCAATCACTTTCGCAATCGTCCGGAACCCCATTGGAATCGCAATCAGTCGCCACCGTACAAACACCACATTCGTACTGCTCGACACGATACGCACAAATCCCATCCCAGTTGACATCGCAGCAATACGGGTCGATCGCACAGACGCACGCCTCGATCAAATCGTCCAAGCAACCGGTACCGGATCCGCCTTCGCAGCAATCGTGCCCGAACGACCCAGCAACCTCGCATGCATCGGGAACATTGTTTTCATTACAGTCCGGTGCGCCGGCGCTGACATCACAGTCGTCAGGAACACCGCTACCGTTGCAATCGGTCTCACACTCGTCGGGCCGATCGTCTGCATTGCAGTCGCTGCTGGTCGGTCCGATGACGTCGCAACTGTCAGCCACACCGTTGCCATTGCAGTCTGGCTCGCATTCGTCTGGCACACCGTTCCCGCTGCAGTCGTTGCTGAATTGATTGGCGATGTCGCAGATGTCCTGAATGCCGTTCGTGTTGCAGTCGTCCTGCGGTTGGCATTCATCTGGTGTACCGTCTGCATCGCAATCGAGCGACCCGCCGCCATTAACATCTTCAAAATCTGGGATGCCATTGGTGTTGCAGTCAGGTGGTTCGGCTGCAACTTCTCCCGTCACGATCACCGCATACCCCTGCGATCCTTGATTGACGGCAGTCCCTTTAACGCGCACGACCCACTCGCCAACCTGCGGCGCAGTGACATGCACCTGTTCGACATTGTTGATGCTGTCGGGCGTTCCACCTGTCGATGAAACTCCGTTGATAAAGAAGTTTCCGAGATACGACTGCCCACCGGGTGAGACGACTTCAAGATTCAGATCGTTGACCAATGCCAATCCGCTCCCAGTACTGGCCGATGCCGGTGGATCAGTCCACACGAGTGTAATACGCATCTGCTCCGACCCGCCCAAAACGGTCACCGTGTATTCACCGTCCTCACCGGTCGTCAGCCCCATCGCGTTTCGCACGTCGTCGAGTACCACCAAATTGGTCATATCGCCGGCAAAGTAAACCGCGTTGTCAGCAAGCAACCTCCCCCAACCTTCGAGGTTTGACGGATACCCGCCAATACCAGTCATATCAACCGCCGAATTGATCAACACAGATTTGATGAGTGCTCCGCTCGGCGTCAACGCGTCACCAATGTTTGCAACACCGGTGGGATAAAACCCATCAACAAAATACTGCCGCACCAACGCTGCCGTACCACCGACCGCCGGACAAGCCATCGATGTACCAGTGTTCGGCTGCACACTGCACGAACTTGGTACCGCTGAAATAGTTGAGCAGCCCGGTGCATAGATTTCAGGTTTGCGTCGGCCGTCCGCGGTCGGTCCAGCCCCACCGCTGCAATGCAGATGTTGACTTGGCGTGTCCCGCGACGCCCCGACCGCCAACAGGTTCTTGGCGTTTTCCGGATTGCGGAGTAGCGACCCATTCGTCACAGCCAGGCACACAAAATCATCTTCGTTTTGGTAGAGAAAATCATCAAACCCGCGGCAGAGTCCGTTGTATGACGTCGTACCGTCATCGCCCCAACTGTTGGTGTGGATGCGGGCGCCTTGGCTGTGGTGCAAGTCGAGGTTGTTGGTGATTCCGGTCTCGGTAAAACTCGGAACAGTGTTGAACACCATGCTTGCCGCGTACGCCACACCGCGTCTGTTGGCCCCCTCGTCGCTGTCGCCTGCGGCTGTGCAAGCGACATGGGTGCCGTGAAAACTGTTGCCATCGGATGAGTTGTAGAAGAGAAATTTGCCTTGATCAAGCGAGCAATGATGCTTGTCAGGTCGCCCGTCCATGACTCCGACAATCTGATTCTCGCCTCGGATTCCGTTCTCATAAAAGGGAAACATCCCGGACTGATTGCTTTGGACGATCCAGCGAGTGGTGTCGTTTCGCAGCGTGATTTCCGGGGCTTCTTCGACGAATTGAATCGTTTCAATATCCGCCAATGATTCGATTCGATGCTGGTCAATGTCGGCGAAAATCACAACACTTTCGGCAATTTTATCGCGACCCAAGATTGTGGCACCGGCGTCTTGCAGGGCGATGACTGTGGGTTTCGGATTCTCGTTTGCAAACAGGGTCACGATCAACCGCGTCCGATCGCGGCTTGCCAGTCGTGTTCGCTCATCAGTTTCAAATGGTGCGCTACGATGTCCAATCTGCGGCGAACACTTCCAATCGCGCCGATACTTACCTACCCATTGGACGAAAGGAATGACGGCTAACTCCTCGCGCGATACCCGGCGAACGTCGGCAATATAGGCGTGCTTGGGCACATACTCGAATAACACGACGCCAAGCTTCTGCAATTGCGTGCGATGCTCCGAAGTGATCGGTCCGGTGAGTTGCAACACGACTCTGCCGGTTCGCGAAAACTCAGCAGTGGGATCGTTCAGCAAACTCGCTTCCTGACCCGTGTTTAACTCGCCGGTATTAAGAATCAGCCGACGCGATGTATCATCGCGAGCAGATTCCGCCTGCTGTGCCTCCGCCAACGCGCAAACCTGAAACGCGACCAGAATTGCAATTAGTGTGCGACGCATTCGCTAGACGCTCTTTAGTCATAGACTCAGACCGGCATTGAATCTTACGATCCGACCGACCATTTCAGTGGCTACATCCACTTCCAATGAACTCTGATCACTAAAAGTGTAATCGAATTGCCGTATCCAATTATAGGTATCAAATTCAATCCATTCCAAACCTTGTCGAATGTCGCAAACGAAGTCGGTTCATCCGGATCATGTCAAGGCAATGCACCGATCTAGCGGTTTCTGCGCTGCAATCCGTGCGGGTTGCCTGTTGGCCAACGATTGATCAGAATGTGTCCAAAAGGTATATGTGCGAGTCGGCTGGGCGCTTCTAACTTCATTTGCGAAATTTGCGAAAAAAGGAACCCGCTATGCGAAGAACTATCATCCTATCCGCATTGGTCCTGGGCATGCTCACGATCACACTCACTGCCGACGAAGGCGACAAACCGGCAACTCAACCTTCGCCCGACGACATGAAAGCCGCGATGGAAAAGGTGAAACAGATCACCGAACCCGGACCGCACCACAAAGTCCTCGATCGGTTTCTCGGCAAATGGGAAACCGAGTCGCGCGTATTCATGGGCCCGACACCCACAGCACCTGAAAAAGGTCAGTCCGAATTCGCCTGGTTAATGGAAGGCCGCTGGCTAAAGTGCGAATACACGAACACCATGATGGGCATGTCTTACCAAGGTTTCACCCTCACCGGGTACGACAATTTCAAGAAAAGCTATGTGACCACGATGGTCAGCAGCATGGACACCATGATGGTCCGTGCGGAAGGTGACTTGGATCCTTCGGGTAAGTCGCTGGTTCTCTATGGGCCGATGGATGAATACATGACTGGCGAGCAGGACAAAATGGTCAAGTATGTGTGGCGGTTTGAGTCAGCCACTAAAATGACGCTGGAGGTACACGACCTGCCAATCGGTGAGAAAAACACCAAGGTCGTCGAAGTGACGTTCAACAAGATGTAGCGCTGCTGGCAGATTTCGACATCGCCAGTATTTACCGACTTCGCTTGACGCTCGCGCCCTACGTCGACATAACAACCTGGGCGTCGGCCAGCGCGTCTGGCAAGGCGTCGCGTATCTCGACCAATTGCTCGACCGTAACACCCACGACATCCAAGAGTTCCTGCGTGAATTCCTCGGTGGCTGCTGTTAGCGAGAATCCGTGCTGTTCCTGACAACACATGATATCGGCGGTATGCACGATCATGCCGATGCGCTTCAACTCGTCCGAGAGATCTTCGGGATTGTGGTGGTAACCCACTGCAGCCCGAAGATGTCTTGGGAATTTCCATTTCGTGGTTAGCGCGTCGCCCAATTCCTGATGGGTCGGGCCGATCAGTTCGCGCTCCAAGTCCAGCCACGACTCCGTACCATCTGCGCTTCGACGCGCGATTTCGTTCAACTGATCGGGAAACGCCTGCCGTTCGATCAAGATTCCGAGATCGTGAATCAAGCCGGCAAGAAAGACTTCGTCGTGACCTGCAACATCGCCAGCCGCAATACAAATCTGCTTCGCACAAACCGATACCGCCAAACTGTGTACCCACATCTGCTTGGCATCGAAGTATTCGAGCTGGTTTCCGCTCTTGAACATGCGCGAGATCGACGCGGCGATGGAAATGTTCTTCACCGCCGACAGACCGAGCAAGACAATCGCGCGATCGACGCTTGCCACCTGGCCCGGCAATCCGTAGAACGCCGAGTTAACGACTTTCAAAACCTTCGCTGACAGCGCCGGGTCCTGCTTGATGACGTTGTGCAAGTCACGGGCCGTCCCCTTCGGGTCTTCCACGACTTCGATGATCTTTACGGTCACCTCGGGAAGCGTTGCAATCTCACCGACTGCAGCGATGGCCTTCGTGACGATGGCTTTGTTGTCTTCCGTTTGTACTTGCATGATGGCTCCTACGAGCAGCGCCTGGGCGATCCCTCGCCGATCAATTCGGCTTAGCCCGACTTCCGTGTTGTACTTCGGCACGGGTTTGGTGCGTATTTAGAAGGTAATATATTGCGGTATGAGGTGTATGCGCCGTTCGATAATGTCACCGACAATATCGGGCGTTTTTGGTCTTACTTTTCAAATACGTGCTGGCGTCCCATCCACATGCTTTCACCGAGCGCTGCGACCGCAAGCATCGGCAACGTCCAGAAAAAAGTGAAGGACCACGGCTCGATTGACATGCCCAACTCAGCCGGCTGAGTTATCGGGAGTTCAAGCTGCATCAACGCGAGGGCCAACGTCAGACCAATCGCGGGGATTTCCAATAGGTTGAGGAGCATCCCGATGCTGACCAATGGATCGCCGGCTTTCTTGCCCGACAATTTCTGTTCAGCATTATCAGACTCTGCCTCCAAACTGAATTCCACCACCATCACACGGATCGCCGAACCAATCGCCAAGCCAGCGGCTGAAATCGCAAACCAGGGAAGAATAGGCACGGCACCGCAAGCCACCAGCGCAGTGCATATGAATGCATTGTTGATGAAGATTACACTCGCCCGCAGGGCCCAAGACGGGCGCTTGAGTACGGGGACGAGAACTTTCAAGACCCACCAGCGCATCATCCGCGTCAGCACGAAATCAGGCGTCGCGCACATCCCCCACCCAGAAATCGCACCCAGCGCCAATACAATGCCACCGACAAGCCCGGGCTTAAGAAGCGCTTGGAGAAGTTCGAGGATCATGTGCTGTAGGGTCCGCTGTGCGGACGTTCATGTGAGCGCGTGATGGCCCGCACAGCGGACCCTACATTCATCAGCGTACGCGAATGACAACAACGTCGGTCGTTCCGCCGCAGGTCTGTTCAAAGTGTACCGCAGACTCCACCGCCGCCTTGGCGATCTGCTCGGCTGTCCGCTTGCTCTTGTAAAGCGCGTGCAATGCTCCGTACGCATACTTTTCGCCCGAACCGATGGCAGCGTATTGCGAAAACTCCATCACGCTGAGGTCGCGCGAAACTGCGAAGATGCCCTTTGGGCTACCAATCATGAACTCGGCATCGATGTCGGCAAATGGCGAGCGATCGTCGCGATCGGGCTGATCGTTGACAACCTGATATTTCTTGCGGATCACCTTCCAGAATTTCAGAAAGAAATCGAACACCTTGGTCTGATCCGTCAACGAAGGCGCACGTTTGAACGATCCCAGATAGTGATCGAGGATATTGTCATAGACCGACCAACCCACCCCGCCCATGCAGCAAGAACCCACTTTGCGCAACTTGGCAGACGCCACAAGATTTTCCTCATGCTCTCGCCGAGAACCAGCCGAATGCATCCGGTCAGCCGCCAGCGCTATCTGATCGCCCTTCCGGACGGCAACAATAATCGACATCAAGGGAACTCCATTTCTAGAAACCGCATTCAGGATCGGAAGGATGATCGAATGAGGGCCCATGGTCAATGGGTCAGTACGTCAACATCTCACTCGGTCAATGGCGTCCAGACGTCTATTACCAAGTCGAAGCTTGCCACAAGCTTGCCTGTGCAGGTAGGATTCATCTGCTGGACGGGCTCGGTCAGAATGCGATTTTTGCATTCGGAAACAACAGGAGACAAACCGACATGCGCATGGTTTCTAAAGAGCGATACCGCGCCATTAGCACGATGATGTTGGTGGCAACACTGTTCGTCACCATGGGAGCCGCCGAAGTGGAGAATCAGAAGCGAGGAAAGCGCGGTCCCGACAAAGCCCCAAAAGTCGGCGATGACGCTCCAGCATTTAAACTCAAGCGAAACGACGACGATTCTAAGGAAGTTGAACTCGCGTCATTCAAAGGCAAGAAACCCGTCGTGCTCATTTTCGGAAGTTACACGTGACCGCCCTTTAGGCGTCAGGTTGGCGCCCTCAACAAGATTTACAATGACTACGGTGGCGTTGCAGAATTCTTCGTAGTCTACATCCGAGAAGCCCACGCAGCCGACAGTGATTGGCCCATGCCCGTTCCTGACCGCACGATCAATTCGCCAAAGTCAATCCTGGATCGTCGCGAGACTGCTAAGACGTGCGTCAAGGATCTCGGTATTAAAATACCATGCCTCATTGATGACATCGAAAACTCAACAGACGGCAAATATAAAGGCTGGCCCGACCGCCTGTTCGTAGTAGACAAAGAAGGCAAGATCGCCGTCGCAGGAAAACGCGGCCCGTGGGGATTCAAACCGGACGAAGTGCGCGATTGGTTAGCAAGCAGTTTTCCAGACACTGATCCAAAACCCGAAACTGAGCCTGATTCAGATAATTGAAGCACGCCAAGTCCGACAATTAGGAAGAGAACTCCTCCATTGACGAAGATGAATCACAGATTAGGGGGAAGCGCGATTATGAAGAGAGATGCTCTTACAGTTTTGTTCGCATTGGTTCTGACATCGTTAAGCGGAAGCAACATTTTGCAGGCGTCACCCGCGTTTGCCATTCATCGTATTGGAAGTTTTTCCACGCCAGGTGACTTCGTGTCATTCGATACTGAGAGTCCTGGCGACGGTACCCTTCTCGGTAACTTGGGAATTGGAAACGTCGGAACGATGGATTATTTCGATGGGCAATTGTGGGCGGTCAGTGGCGACAATAACGTGATGAGCTTTTACACAATCGATACCGAAACAGCGCAAGCGACTTTTCAATCGTCTTACGCAGGAGCGTTTGGCGGGACGTCGGTTTTTTCGGGAAGCTTTGACGAAGATGGAAACTACTGGGTCGTAGATTTTGTCAACGATGTCATCAGGAAGATGGACCCGCAGACGGGTACTTCCTTGCAGAGCGTTTCGATCGGAAGCAATGAAGGATACAACGGAGTCGCATTTGTTGGTGACACGCTGTATGCCGTGGCGGGCGGGATAGGAGATCCCGAGCAGATGTTTGGAACGATCGACACGCAATCAGGCCAGTTCACTTCGATCGGTCGAACATTCGTCGGTGTCGACGGTGACGGCGGCGGGAACGGTACAGGGGCACTCGACTACGATCCATTTACCAATACCATGAATCTGATGTATCGAGCAGGGATACAGCCCGGCCAATTCTGGTCAATGTACACAGTAGACCTGTCAACCGGTGAATCCACTTTCGTCGGGGAGATGCAACCAGAACGCAACTACGACGCCTTCGCAATCGTCCCGGAACCAAGCGCGATAGGGTTTGCTGCAATCGGCGCGATCATCCTACTCACTCGCCGCCGCCGCCAAATTCAATCAACCGCTACATGAAACCAAGAAACGTCTATCAAAACCACACTGAGTCTTAGAACCGTTTGGCAAATGAGAAAGCCCGGATTCGTAGTACAGGCTGCAGTCCATCGGGCATTTAAAGATCGTCGGCACCAAACGTATCCCCCTGACTCAAATCCCCTGTCTCAAAACCGCGTTTGAACCATTTGACGCGCTGGGCGGATGTGCCGTGGGTGAATGATTCTGGTACGACGTGGCCGCGTGAACGTTTTTGGATGGCGTCATCGCCTATTGCTGACGCGGCGCGTAAGGCTTCTTCGATGTCTCCGGGCTCTAACATTTTGAATTTGCGTTGGGCGTGGTGAGCCCATATGCCGGCGTAGAAGTCGGCTTGCAGTTCCAAGCGAACGGACATGGCGTTGTACTCTGCTTCTGAGACACGGCCCTTCATGCGATGAACCTTGTCGGTGGTCCCTAGCAGGCGCTGCACATGGTGGCCGACTTCATGGGCGACGACGTAGGCCTGTGCAAAATCGCCTGGAGCTTTGAATCGGCGACTTAGCTCGTCGAAGAACGACTGATCGAGATAGACCTTCTGATCGCCGGGGCAATAGAACGGTCCCGACGCAGAACTCGCAAACCCGCACGCCGATTGAACCTCACCGCGAAACAGCACCAGTGCCGGTTCAACATAGCGTTCGCCAGCCCGCTCAAACAATCCATTCCAAACGTCTTCGGTATCGGCAAGCACGGTGGAAATGAAGGCGGCTTGCTCGTCATCGGCAGGTGTGACCGCCGCCCCGGATTGCGACGATTGCGAAGAAGTGGTGGCAGGCAGATTCTCAATGAGCGTCTGAGGGTCGCCGCCCATCAGCGCATAGAGGATCACAATAATAATCACCCCAAGCCCGCCGCCCTTGGCGACCGTCGGCCCACCCATCCGCCGCCGGTCTTCAACGTTGCTGCTCTGTCGTCGTCCTCGCCACCGCATGATCGAACTCCTCGCCACCAAAGCGTTTAAAAAAGCCACACCCACAAGATTGCAGGTGTGGCTTCGAATTCGTTGCTTATGTCTTCAATCGGATTTCCAGAATCTGGTAATCAAACTCTCTAGTTTCGATTGCGACGTCGCAAAAGCAAGGGAGCGGCCGCAAGCAAGAGCATTCCAGACACCGGCTCGGGAACGATGCTGAACTCAAACGAGAATTCGGAATCGCGGTTGTAGAAACTCGACCCAATCGTACTGGCGAAACCGGCGCTTCTGGCTTCTCCGATCAACTGATAGTCGCCCGGCTGCAGAATGCCAGATGCAGAATCGCTTAGTGTTCCAGTGCCCTGCAAGATGAAAATGTCAGAACCACCAACTGGGCGGAGACGAACCCGTCCTGTCGATCCTGAGCCTTCATCATCGGTCATCGCGGTGATCGACCAGTCCTGCGGCGAATCGATTGAAAACTGAATATCGAAAATACTGTCGGCGCTGGAATCTGCGTCGGCATTTAGCGCAAACCCATCAACCCTTCCGAATGCGTTGGCCGTACCGGATGCGGTCACCATCGTAAACATCGGTGCTGAATCGAAGCTTGAGTTGTGCGTTGCCAAAGCAGAAGATTCTGCATCGCCCGAAGGTGACGACGTAACCAATCCGGTTTGGGCGATCGAATTCCACGAATCGCCATCTCCCGTCGGAAAGAACGAAGTCGGGCCAATACCAGAAGCGTTGCCCCCCTCAGCCACCGATGCCTCAACTTCCATTTCCCGATCGTCCACAGTCAGCGTCGCTCCAGCAAACGCAAACCGTCCAGCCCCCAGTGCGAGTACAGCGCACGAATACACCGCTACCCTATAAAGAGTGCGCACAGTCATAGACCCTCTCCTCTCTCTCGTTCGTCTACCCTAAGATTTGCAAATGGGAGTTGCTCTCTCTCAGCTTGCTCCCTAACTCCCGATCAGTCTAACGGGCCGCAGACTCGAATTCAATGATGGGCTTGAATGAATGGCTTAATCGCTGCAAATCTCCCACCTTGACATGACTGGGCGATCAGGCTTTATACTCTACAAAATCACCGTTGACGCTGCATAAAACCGCCCTCAGGAGCCGATGTTGGCTAAGCAATCGTCTCGCTAGTTTTTTAGCGGTGCGGCATTGAATTCGCTCAGCCTGTCTGGGAAACTCGCCAATCTGCTAAACTTTGCAGACTGGCAGCAGAATGAATCACCCTCCACAGGGAAAGGAGTCCCGTGGCTCGTAAGAAGAAGAAAAAGTATCAGATGACCCGATCGTTGGCCGCCCCGGCATTTGTCGGCTTGATCTGTCTGTTTACATGGACGTCACTTTTGACGTTTGATGTCGCCGATTGGCCCAATTCCAGTCACGCCCCGCACAACAACCCGACCATGAACGCCTGCGGAAACGCGGGATCGTTCCTTGCGTTTCAGTTGTTCTATTGGATTGGTGACGGTTCCTACATCCTCGTGCTGTTCGGAACGATGGCCTCGTTCCTTTGGCTCGTGCATGGCAAGGTGCTCAGCCTCGTGCAACGAACTTTCGGGGTGACGATCTTGATCGCAAGTGTCGCGACCTCCGTCTCGTTCATTTCGACTGGTGGATACGATTCGCTGGCGATCGGCGATGGCGGGGTGCTTGGGGCTGCGTTGGCGATGATGCTGCGACATGCGTTTTCAAACGTCGGAACGATCCTCGTACTCGCATACAGTTTTCTTGTTGGGCTGACTTTTGCGGCGGAAGGTTGGGTTCTGCGTTTCCCCGCAGCGGTCCAGTATCTCAAGGACGCATCCGTCGAAGCGATTTCGGCAGCGCGCAGTTCGCTGGGGTCACCAGTGGCTGTGGGCGCAGGCCAAGCTGCGACTCCCAATGATAATATTGAACAATCCGAACTTCGCCCCGAAGCCACGAAGTTAAGGATTAACTCCAGCCGCAAGACACTCACCGAAGAATCCAACGTAGCCGAAGCCTCCGAAGAAGAATCGGCGATTGACGAAAGCTTCAAACACAAAAGCAAGAAAAAGAAGTCCAGGAAGCGACGCGGCGCTCAAGGCGAATCTCAAAAGGCTGCCCCCGAGCCTGCAGAATCTGCAGCGCCTAAACTGCGCGTCAATATGCCAAGGCCAATCGCCGAAATTGTCCCGGACAAGGCCTATCCGACCCCGGTTGGAGATTGGAATTTCCCGCCGCACAATCTGCTTCACGAACCGGAGCTCGGGTTCAACGCTCAGCAGGAATCCATCGTTCGGGCGAAAGCCAAGATGCTCGAGCAGACGCTTGAAGAATTTCGGCTGGACGCCCACGTGGTGGAGATCGAAACCGGTCCGGTCATCACAATGTTCGAGTTGGCTGTCGGTGCGGGCATCAAAGTGTCGCAGATTGCATCTTTGACCAACGACATCGCGCGAGCGCTCAAGGCACCGGCCATCCGAGTGGTCGCTCCGATTCCCGGCAAAAACACCGTGGGCATTGAAGTCCCCAATGTGGACAAAGAGAAAGTACGTATCAAGGAACTGCTCGCCCTCGGCGCAGCCAAAGCGCGCAAGATGGCCCTACCGATCTTCTTTGGAAAAGACGCCAGCGGTGCGGCATTGATGGGCGATCTCGCGGCGATGCCACACATGTTGATCGCCGGAACAACGGGGTCAGGAAAGAGTGTCTGTATCAACTCGGTCATTGCATCATTCTTGATGACCAAGAAACCGGACGAAGTAAAATTGATCCTTGTCGATCCGAAGATGGTCGAGATGTCGCAGTTCAAAGACGTCCCCCACCTGATGTCGCCGATCATCACCGATATGAACCGCGCCGAGCAAATCCTCGACTGGGCAGTCACCAAGATGGAGGAGCGCTACGAACTGCTCGCAGAAGCCCGAGTCCGAAATATCGCCTCGTACAATCGTCTGGGCGAAGAAGAAATCATGAAACGGTTCTCGCCTTCCAACGATCAGGAAAAGGCGCAGATTCCGTCCAAATTGCCATACATCGTCATTGTCATTGACGAACTCGCCGACCTCATGATGACATCGGCGAAGGAAGTCGAGCATCACCTGGCCCGCCTTGCACAAAAATCGCGTGCGGTTGGTGTGCATATCGTCGTCGCGACGCAGCGGCCCGAAGCCAAGGTCGTCACCGGTCTGATTAAATCCAATATGCCATGCCGGGTCGCGTTCCGGGTGGCCAGTCGGATGGATTCGCGCATCGTGCTGGACCAAAACGGAGCAGAGGTGTTGATGGGTCAAGGCGACATGCTGTTTTTGCCGCCGGGCTCGCACAAACTGATCCGCGCTCAGGGAACCCTGCTCGAAGATGACGAACTCAACAGCATCATCGAATTCCTTGTCGAACAGGGGAAACCGGAATTCCACCCGCAGCTCATGCGGATCAAAGCCAAGGGAATCGGCGGAAACAGTGCAGATCGCGATCCCCTATTTGACAAAGCCGTGGTCATCGTACTCGAATCGCAACGGGGCAGCGTGAGCCTTCTACAGCGGCGTCTCAGCGTTGGGTACTCGCGCGCTTCACGGTTGATCGACGAGATGGCCGAAGCCGGCGTGGTTGGTGAATTCAAAGGATCGCAGGCCAGAGAAGTTGAAATGACGCTTGAGGAATGGCAGAACCTAAAAGCACATGTTGATCGTGAGGTGGCCCAGGACAACTATGCCGCCGACGCAGATGATGACATCGACGTTCCCGTGATTTCAAAGGAACCGGCAATCGCGCAAGTGCCAACGCCCTGTGCGCCAGTCGAAAGCGCCTATGACGAAGAGAACCAGGAATACGACGACGATGAGGACGAGGAAGATGATGACGATTCGGATGATGATGACGACGAGGGTGACGATGATGAAGATGATGACGACGAAGAATTAGAGGATGACGAGGAATGGGAAGAGGACGACTCTGACGACGAGGACGACTCTGAAGATGACGAAGAGTACGACGAAGATGATGACGAATCAGATGTCGACGAAGAATATGACGGAGACGGAGACGAGGACGACGGAGACGATGATGACGACGAAGAGGACGAAGATTAGTTCATCCAATTAAATCGACGAGTATTCGGGCATCGAGCCCCATCATGCTTTTTCCACAACCATCGCTGCAGCCCATTCATCCGCCGATAATCTTCCCCATATTGGCAGGCGGCTGACTCAATTCCTTCAATTCCCGGCGATTCGACTTTATTTCTGCTCACCTGTGCGACTATCATCGAATAGGACGGGGCAAGTCAAAACGCCACGGATGCGTTTTTTCGCTTATCGGGAAGGAAGCGATGCAGATTTATCCATTTGATCAAGATGATTCGGCCAAACCGGTCCACAGCGGACCGCAACTTTCGCGCCATGAAAGCATCGAGATATTCAAGGAAATGGTGCGGGCCGAACTTCGCAATGGCCCCCTGGCTGCGCGGCGCCGCAAACGCCTGATTCAATACGCTGCCGCCCTGCAGCTTCGCCCCCTTGAAGCCAGTCGCATCATTACTTCAATCTCCATAGCAACAGGACAAGAACCAGAGCGAACCGATCTGCTGACGATCTTCAAATCGAAATCAGATCAGGAATCCGCTTCATACCGAATTCCACTGTGGCTTATGATTGTTATTCCCCTGTTGGCCGCATTTGCGATTGACCGATTCTTGCGCGGTATGTTTTAGGACCAATCACGACCGCCAACAATCTACCGCATTTCGTCAAAACACCCACCACGACAGTGCCCGCGCACTGAAGTTCTCCTTGACTGGATACTCTAAAAAAGCAAGACTTCCCGAGGTTACGTCCATGTACTTGGGATGAATTTATGAAAACGATGCAGTTGAAAGTCTCGATGGTCGGTTTGTTTGCGTGCGCGGCTTGCCTTATTTTCCAATCGGGATGCGTGCGCCCTACCCTCGTTGGCGGCGGTAATAACGGCCCCAACCCACTCGATGGTTTTGACGGCGGCGGCAATGGATCGGGCGGTGGCGGCAACACTTCCGATGACGATCCGGTAGACTCGAACGGGGTCGATGATGATGACGCGCCGAACTTCAATCCGCTCAACCCGTTTGGGCTGGAAGTGCAGTTTACCGATGTCCGCGTCGATCTATTCGGGGACTTGGTTGCAGGCGACGATCTCATTGTCGTCGGTACCGGCTTGGGAAGCGGTGTGCAATATTTGATTCCTTCTGATCCCAACCCTGTCGCCATGGATATCCCCGGAGACGAAGACTATGTGATCTCCGGTTTTGCGGTTACGGGAAAGCACGTCATTCTGCGTAATGTCGATGGCGAAGTGTTTGTTTTCAACACCGAAACGACCACGATGATCGCCGTCAATCCCGAGGAGTTCTCGGTAGCCGGCGGACCGGCTGGTGTACTCCCCGACTTTCGCGCTGAAGGCGACCTTGTCGCAGCGGTCATGGATCGCGAGAAAACGACTGATGGATTCCTGTATAAAGTCATGAGCATTGCGGGGCTGACGCCTCAATTCGTACCGATGAACAACAACCCGCCCGGCACGTCTGATCCGTTGACTGCGTTTGAAACGCAGGTGGCAATCGATGGCCTCTTTGGGTTGCTGGCTGCTCAGGTTGACGACACCATCTATTTCTACAACATCGCGTTCAACAATCTCCCACCAGCCGCATTTGATTACTCAACTTTCGGTGGAGTGAGCAATCAGAAACCTATGTGGCTTGATAACACGCGGCTGATGTATCTCGCCCGTGAGCAGTCACCAGAGGGCGAACGCATCATTCACATCGCCCGAATGAATGTCGGAACCACGTCGCCGACTCCGGTCAGTCCGGCAACGTTCGACGACTTTGAGCTGAACACCGGACAGTTCGGTTACTTCGCAGCGCAAAGTAATTCTGACCGCATTCTCAATCGACAGGCCCGAAGCGTCTTTGGCCGAATTATTGGCCAAACCCCTGCAGTTGATTCTGATGCGGTGAACAACCCAGCGGTTGGCGACGATCGCGATGACGGTGTGCTTGGTTTTGGTCAGACGATAGCGTTAAGCCCCAATGGTGAGTACCGCTTTATCGCCGGTGACGGCGCCGAGGATGTCGGCGACCTGCTGCAAATCAGCAAAGATGTTTCCTGGGAGGTTTTCAACGATCCGCGAGCGACTGACGAAACGGATACGCTGCTTCGCGCTCGCGATGTGACCTCCAGCGATAATGTCTGCGCTTTTATCAATGGCGACGACCGAGTCGTGGGGTTCGTCTTACTCGATTGAGTTCGGTGAAATGTAAAAAACAGTGGGACGAAGCTGAGTGCTTCATCCCACCGATCGTTGATCTGTTGAAACATTCGCCAACAACAAGGCAACGTGCTCCTGCTTTAGTCAAATTAAGCCGTCTTGCAACATGCTTTTGAGCAGCCAGCCGGGCAAATCTTCGCGGTGGCGCAGCACGCCTTCTTGCAGTTCGCTCCACACTTCTTTCCGGATGTGCAGCAGGCCTTCTTGCAGTCCGCGCCGCACTTCTTGGCCGACGAGCAGCAGGCCTTCTTGCAATCCGCACCGCATTTCTTCGCGTCTTTACAGCATTCGCCATCTTTGCCGCAACACTTCTGGTCCGCACCCCAACCATGTTTGTGGTCTTCACAACCTGTCGATGCAATGCTCAAACCCACGAGGCAGACCATCGCGAGACTGAATCGTGCAAAACTCTTCGTCATCCGCTGAATCATCAATTTTGTCTCCTATTTTACCAATCGCAAATTACGATGCCTGTTTGAGAAGTGACAAATATCGGCACCCAGTCCAAAACGCCAACACCAAAATACCAGAATCGGCCCAATCCACGCCATTGATGAGCCGGTTGTTACTTCACCATGACACCTGTCAGGCAGAATCCGACATCTCATCCTCAACGCGAGGCCTTGTCAATAGACTTACCACCACATTGACCAATAACGCCAACATGAATGCCAATGGCAGGTTGTAAATTTCAAAAGACGGCTTCGCGGAATCCTGCCACAATTTCCACGCAATCGGAGTGACAAATCCCGTCATCATCCCGCACACGCAGCCGGCGTAACTGGCCCGTCGCCAAAGCAAAACGAGGATCAACTGTGGCCCGAATGCTGCACCCAAGACCGCCCATCCATATTCCAGAACATAGCTGAAAACTTGCACTTTTTCGTCAAGTACCAACAGAACGGCTGCCGCACCCAAGGCAAAAACCATGATTCGATTGAACGATGCGTGGTTCTCCCCGGGTCTTTTTGCAATCAAGTGAGAATAAATATCGCACGCTGCCGCACTGGCGGCGACAACCAGTTGACTATCTGCCGTCGAACAAATCGCCGCAAGCACTGCCGCCAAAGCCATCCCGGCAAGGACATCATGCAGTAGATATTTTGAACCCAATACCAGCGCCGTCTCTGCCTGTTCCTTGCTTTCAAGAAGCGGCTGAGCCCAATTCGCCCCACCGAGCGCCAGCGACTTGACCGCCAAACCAGCCGTCACTGCCCCAGTCAAGACTACCGCAACCCAAACGATCGCAATCACGGCACCAAAACGCGCCTCGCGCCTGTCCTTAAGAGCCATAAATCGAACCAGCACATGCGGCTGACCTGGATAACCGAAATTGATTCCCAGTCCAGCCGAACTGATGAGAAATCCTACCAGGGCAAAACCGGTCTTCTGTGGCATGAAGGTTACAAGATTGGGGTCGTGCGCACGCAGCGTGTCTAATACGTTGCCCAATCCGCCTTGGCCATGCAGTGCGTAAAGCGGGAATGCCACCAATACGATTAACATCAAAAGCGCTTGCAGGAAATCGGTCCAGCATGCGGCGCGGAATCCGCCGGTCACCGTGTAGAAAAGAACAATGCCAGCTCCGATGAACAATCCACCGCGCCGACTAATCTCTGGGTGAAACGCCGCATGAAATGACTTGCCTGCCGCTGCGAACTGTGCTGCAACATACAACAACATCGCGACGACAATCACAACAACCGACAATATCCGAAGTACTGGCATGCGTTCTTTGAAATGCTGCGAGAAGAAATCGGGCAACGTTAAAGAACCCAATTCGGCTGACCTCCGCCGCATCGGTTCTGCGAGAACGAACCAGATAAACGCATACCCAAGGACGCAGCCGGGCACCATCCAATAGGCCTGCACTCCGGTGACAAACCCCATGCCAACCAAACCAAGAGTCACCCAGCCCGACTCGCTCGATGCCGACGCCGAAAGCGCCCCCACCCATTTGCCAAGCGATCGCCCAGCCAGAAAAAAGTCCTCATCACTTCGCTTGGCAAACCGAGACGAATACACCCCGACAGCCACCACCGCGAGCGTGTAGACAACAAAGGACCACACAAAGACTTGATTGTTCACCGCGATCAGCATGTACGGTCCGTTGGAAGCTGAGAGTAGAACTGCCCGAGAAGAGCGTTAGGCGGCTGATTATCCCTGTATATGGGGAACGTTCAAGCATAATCCGAATAGCAATTGGGGGCGCTGTTGGTCTCTTGATATTCGTTCTTCTGGACTCCTCTGAACTCGGATGCTTAGAATGTGATGATGCACTAGCGAAGATTGAATCGAAACGACTGTCCTACTATGCGGCGAAGGTTGAATGAGGCCCCATGAAGAGATTGATTCGCGTCCCGATTCCATCAGCAGAACTTCCTGAGACTGCTCCTTCACCACAAGTCGCGTTGTTCCGATGTCTTCGTTCATGCATCCTGCGATGGATCGATTTCAATCACGATTGGCACAATCTAAAACCGGTTCTTGATAATCCTGCCACACTTCTGGGCGGTTTGCATGTATTGTTTGAGTTCTTCAGTGCATGCCGCGAAGAACTCGATGAATACCTCTACGAGGGTAAGTACAGCTGGGACACTCGATTAAGCGATACGTTCGACCTTCCGGCAAGCATCGTTCAGACTGCGCGATGGTTCCAGAATCATGAGTATGACGCGGTCAATTTCCCAACACATCTCTCAAAAATTCCGTCTCCTGATGAACCTGTCATCAAAGTGCTGGAGTTCCCATCTCATTCCGTGGTCTCCGATGACGACGCATTCTTCCTAGGCGACAGCATGGGCGCTTTCTTGGAAATTCTTCACGATACCATCGAAAGCCTCTCTGGTGTGCCGGTATACTTGAAGCCGACAAAACTCGATTCGTCCCAGATTTCAAACGATCTGGGCCATCTGTACCTTCATTGTGATATGTGTACGGAAGCTCTGGGCAAGTATCTGGATCTGCCCTTCTATCATTGAGGTTTCACATGATTCGCGAGAATCCATCCGACATGATGCCCGCCGGTGGCGTATGCGATGCTTGTGGATTCGCGACCGTTTCGCTTGCGATTGCGGCGTGTCCACAGTGTGGTGGCGTGGTGCGGCCTGATGCGTCGAACGATCAACGCACTCAGATGCGCTATCAAAGCGAATACGTCTGGTTCGTGTTCCTTTCTGCGCTCGACATCATGCTGACGTGGGTCATTTTGATGTCTGGCGGAAGTGAAGTGAATCCGATTGCCGACGCGGTGATTCAGAGGTTTGGGCTCTCTGGCATGGTGGCGTTTAAATTTGCCCTGGTCGTTTTCGTTATCATCATGTGCGAATGGCTCGGGCGTCGCAGCGATCGACATGGTCGCAAGATCGCTGAGTGGGCAGTGGCGATCACCGCGATACCCGTTGTGCTTTCCTTCGTCATTCTGATTGCCACCTGTCTTTAGCTGCCATCGGGCAATTTCGATTGGCCGCCGAATCAATCTATTGCGACGCACTCCGCAAATCGCAACAATGTTCCGGTGCAATACAACGTGCCAGCCAACCCTTGCCGCGTCGAAACACGCGTTTCCAATTCCCGCTTCATCACGACGATCAGGCGGACCGACAGCGTCAAGGATGCGCAAGCGTTCATCCGCGAAATGCGCAGCGAAACACCCGACGCCAACCACCATGTGTATGCGTACAAGATCGGCTACCCCCCGAGCGTGTCAGAGGGGATGAGCGACGACGGTGAGCCATCAGGAACGTCTGGCCCACCGATTCTTGCAGTCCTTCGAGGTACAGACATCGGTGATACAGCCGTCGTGGTGACGCGATATTTCGGCGGTACGAAACTTGGGACGGGCGGTTTGGTGGCTGCGTATACGAAAGCGACTCAAAATGCATTTGCAGAATTGGCAATCGAGCGCAAAGTTGAACGCATCCATTGCTTGATTTCATACCCGTACCAACTGCATCAAACCATCGCAATGCTTCTATCTGCACATGAGGTACTGACCGAGCAGGAGGAGTTCGGCGCGGATGTATCGCTATGCGTGCAGGTTCCCGTTGAAACTCTTGAGGTGTTTCGCCAAGCCGTTGCAGACGCGTCGGCAGGAACTGTAGATGTGATTCCGATTGACGATTGAATAATCTGCAGGCTCAGTCGACCTGAATACCAATCGGTAGTTTGAATTCGCCATCTGCATCTGGTGCGAATTCGTATACCGCAATCACCCCATCCACATTAAGCGGCCCATACAGGTGCGGGAATTGTTCGGTGCCCCCTTCGCAGTTTTCGTATTTGATCTCTACGCGAACGCGGTTTTCGGCGATTTCAAGAAGCACCAGATCATCGCGCCCAGCAAAACGCTCGTGGGCGACGCGAAGCACTTGCCCGGGTTTCGAGCAATGAATGAATCCTTCGGATTTCAGCGAGTCGATTGCATAAAAGCCCGAAGTCGTCGCTTGCACCCATGCGGCTTTCTCCGCAATGTGCAGTATGTTCGCCATGAACCACTCCTCGTTGCGATTGGTCTTTGCTGCGTCTGTCAAGGATTATACACGAAAACGGCGCGGGAAGATCAAGAGACCAGCCCGCGCCGTAGAATCAACTCATACCAAGTCGCCCAATACATCGAGCAAGCTATCTAGTTCGCAACGTTGGTCGCGTCGTTGCCCAACCCCTGGAATCTGAACACCGAACGCATGTCTGGGTGCGACGAATAAACCGTCTCCAAATCCTGCGTGAACGTCATGTCTGCCCCATTCGAGAAAGACCCAAGCACTTGCACCTTGTTTTGATCGGGGCTGTACCAGATCAACTCATTGCCCGATGTGGTATCCGAATGTTGCCGGGTCATCAGCGTCGCCGTCGTTCGGTCAAAGTTGCCGATGATGAGATATTCCGGTTCACCGCGATAGTTCTGCAACTTCATAGATGCACTGCCCGTCACGCCTGCGAGCGGCGCAAACTCGTCGATCTGATCGCCGGAAGGCGTGATCTCGCGAATGCGGAAGTCTCCACCAAAGTTTTGTGACACACTTGTATACAGTCCGCCGCCAACCAAATCGGGGGCAACAAAAAGCGATTTGTATTGAACCGTATTGGCTTCGCTCTCGAACAGCAGAGTCGAAGTCGAGCCAGCCACGTCGATGATAACACCGCGTGCCAGGTTGATGTCAACATAGTCGCCAGCAAAACCTTCGGGCGCGATCTCAAGATCCTGTTCAAACGTTCCCAATCCCGGTTCGCCAAAATCGACCTGGAATATCTGCAGGAAACCGGTGAGGCTGTCGGCATCGTAAAGTCGGCTGTTGCGAAGCGACGCATAAGTAACGTCAGCCCGTGCGGCATCTTTGTTCGCCACCATCGGCTTGCCCTTTGCGGTTCCTTCCGATCCTGCGATTTCCTGATCGACACCCACGAGCAAAGAGTCTGCAACCGTTGGCGTAGTTGGTTGGGTGAATGGCCCCATGATCGCAACGTCGGTCGAAGCCCAAAGCGATTCACCGGAAGTCAAACTGACACCGCGTGCGCCACCCGTCTCCTTCAAGAACCAGTCTCCATGAATCAACTGGAACATCTGCACGAAATCGCCACCCGCCGTCCCATCACCACTGGGCAAAAAGCCGTTGCGCTTGACGTCGTTTTCATCCGTGAGGAATTCACCATCGAGTCCCATCGCTTCGCCATCGAGGCGTATCTCGTAGTACATCCCGATTTCCAAATCTTTCGGCAGGTCGATAATCAATCGACTCCCCAACGTCACACCATTCGTCGGATCAGAAAACAACCAGCGCCGCATTCGCTGACCTGCCAAGGAAATATCCGCACCCGTTTCCTGATTGACGAGCGTAATGTTCTGGGAATTGACGGAACAATGCGGAATGGCTTGGTCGAAATCGAATTGCAGAACGGTCGGATATCCATGCATCAGGAAGCGACCATTACCTAGCGTGCTTCTAAACACGCGAGCGGAACCGTCTGCGATTGCCATAGAATCGTCAAACGACGGGTCACACTCAGGCGTTCCTTCGCTCTTACCGGTGTTGGCAAACCCAGTCATACTGACAACACGCTGATCATTGGGCAGCGAAATGTACGTCGTGTTGTGGTCGGACGTGAGGTCGCAATCGGAGAACGGCCCAAACGTAAACGCGAACGTATCCACCGGAAGCGGAAACAACACTTGAAGACGACTCTCGGTTTCGTTGTAAATCATTACACAACGGCCGTCGAAGTCCGGAAGGTTCTGGCGCAGATTGGCTTGGGCCAAATCAACATTACCAATAATCAGGTATTCCTCGCGTCCGTGAATGTTCTGCAATTTAACAGCCGCCGTACCTTCCAGCGACGTGAGCGATCCTGGATTGGTAAACCCGCTGTGATCCACCGTGCCATCCGGAAGAATACGGTGCATCTCGTAACCGGTGTTGTCTTCCGGTTTATACAACCCGTAAACTGTTCGGCACTCGGCTTGATTGTCACCAACCCACGGCGAAAACAGCGACGTGTAGGCGTCATTGATCGACCCAGCCCGATCGACGAGGTTCATCGCTCCCTTGTTTCCCATCCCACCGCGGCGGTCGGCGACGACGATGTTACCTGTTGACGAATAGACGATGTCGCCTTCTTCAACCGCACTGCGCTGAATGCTGTGATAACCGGGCGGCGCAATGACCACATCATCCGGCTGACTTTCGACATCGGGCACCGCGATCATTTCGAACATTCCGGTACCGGGATTGATCGCGTATACTTCGTTATCTGAAATTTGATCCTTCACGATGACCATGCCATCGTTGTCTATCACGATCGATTTGCTGGCCAACGAGTTGAGCGTGGGTGCCAGTTGATCACCACCGGTTACAGCCTTTGCAGAAGTGAACGGCCCGTACGCTCCAGTTTCGCTCGAACCAAACAATCGGTCCTGGTTGTCGAGCGCCAGCCCAGCGATTCCCTGTGTTTCCGTCAGAAAATCTGACGCGTCAATCGTACGGAAGATCTGTTTGAAATCGGTACCCGGCGTATCGTCACCACTGGGTAGTTCACCATTGGAGCGCTCCGGCGAATCGGGGTTTTGCTGAAAGTCACCATCAAGGCCCAACGTCTCATCATCGAAGGTTAATTCGTAGTCCTTTCCGATTTCAAGATCACCGGGCAGATCGATCAGAATCAAACTGGCGACGACGTCTTCACCGATGTCGGTGTTGCCTCCGTTGGCATCGATGTTTTGTCGCATCAACTGCGCTTCGGCGAGCGCGATTTCGTCACCAGAATCAACGTCCCAAAGCTTGATGTTGTCTGGAATCACAGCACAAAACGGGATGGGTTGATCGAATTGGAATATCAATCGCACACCATCAAAGTAAACCAGATGGCGGCCATGCCCCAACGTGCTGAACGTCACTTTGGTTTCGCCGAAACCTGAAAAATCGATGTCAGTGTCTTCACCACCGGATGATTCACACAACACGAATGTCGGCTGTGGACCGCCATCTCCGTCGCCGTCACCATCGCCATCGCCATCGGGAGGCGCGGTTGGCGTGCACCCGACTGCGAGCAATCCGAACGGAACGATGAAACCCCATATCTTCAATATGTTCTTGTTGAATCCCATTCGATTCAAGCTCCTTCGTAGGCTAGTGATTTGATAGTGTTGGCCCACTCTTGTTCTCATTCATGCAGGCCAACAACATTCGAGTTATTTCAGTGATCTGCCGCTTTGACGAGTAGACAGTTGATTTGAAGACCGTGACCAACACAACCCGCGACTTGACGGCAGGGCACAGTCTACTGACGCGAACAGGAGTGACAAGAAATAATTCGGCCTACCTGCCATTCAGTCCAGAGCAGAGCCCGACCGCAAATGCGTGAATTGATTGCCCATGCTTACCTGTGATTTGTTGCAGCATTTGAGACCGATTGCGCATGCATCAAGAGATGTAAGAACAATGCACGCTGTCGCTTGGCGAAGCGGAGATATTCACGTTTTGACCACCTTGATGCTATCGAACACGGCGGTGAGATAATGCCGCGCCGTCGCCCCAGCCACCGCGACGCCGTCGATCGATCTTGACTGAACTTCAATGGTAACGTCAGGCATGTTGCGGGAGTCATACTTGATTGCGTCGCCACCGGTTAGATTGGCCAACTCAGCGATTCGGCTGACGTTCTCGCCGGCAGCAAGCGCCACGATCGTCGGCTGCCCACAGCAATTCAGCCGCAGTTCGACGAACGGATTGCCAGCGTCGTCAGTGCGTTCATAGACGCCGACCAATTTGATGCCATGATGAGACTTCTCAGATTTCTGAATTTGCACTTCCGCACCAAGCACTCGCTGCGTAATTTCTGCAAGTCGAGTTTGCATCGCTACATTGAGATCGTGTTCGGGCAATGCGGTGCCCTCGCCCTCTGCTATTGGCTGAAATTTCTTGAGTTCTGGGGCGGCCAATTCAAGCATATGAGCGATTGAATCGTCGGACGCATTTGCGCCGCTGGCCGCAATGCCACGGTCGGTGGAACCGACACTGACCTCATCACGCGGCCACACTGCCCAGGTCACGACCAGCGCCACCACTGCAGCGAGCGCCAGGTGTCGAAACCAGCCGAATACGGACCGCTGTCTGGAATGCGAAATTGCCTTCTTACTGGTGGATTCGCTCGGCACGCTTGCCAATTCCGATTGAATTTTGCTCCACAATGCTTGGGGCATTTTTCCGAGGCGAATCGAATTGCGCATCGCCTGGTCGATCGTGCTTTCACGGTCAAATCGAACTCGACACGCGTCACACATTCGCAAATGCTCGCTGACTTCAAAGGTCTTGCTGGCGTCCAGTTCTGAATCCATATATGGACTCCACCAACGCCGACACTGTTCACAAGTCATGATTCCCATTTGCTGCATCGCTTTCGTTTGAAAGCGCCTCATGGCCCGGCTACTTTACGATGCCCTCTTCAAGCGCCATCGACGTCAGGCGCTCGCGCAACTTCATTCGAGCGCGATAAACGTGCGACATCACTGTGCCCAGCGGAATATCCAACTGCGCTGCTATCTCTTTGTATGTGAAGTCCTCAAGCATTCTCAGCAGAATACAGTACCGTTCGGTGTCGCCGAGCGATTGAAGGGCAGACACCAATCGGTCATCCAAAAGTTGTTGCACGCGTTCCGGTTCGAGCAGGATGCTCGACCATGCCTCTTCTCGCTCTACATAACCGCCCGCTTCGAGCGCCCCCTCTTCTATGCTAGCTGCTTTGGCGCGATTCGACTTTCGATTCAACCGATAAATTGAATTCAAGAGAATCTTGAACATCCATGCTCTAAAATTCGTGCCCATCTCGAATCGGTCAAATTGTTTCCAGGCTGTCATCACGGCTTCCTGAAGCACGTCGTGCGCTTCCTCTTGACGCCACACATTGCGCACGGAAAACCGGTAAAGGGAATCGCGCAGTGGTGCGAGCAAGTCCAAGAAGCTGTCAGCGTGAACCGATTCAGACAATCACATTCCTCCTGTTGACTCAAACAAGACAAACATACATGCGCACGGACGCGTCAGGAATTGCGTAAAAAAGAAGCAGGGCCGACCGGAATCGGGCCTGAAATTGCTTCAAGCCATCAACCGAAACGACCCTGCTTGGCGAATCCTGGCCGGGCAAACTCAGATCCGCCAACAACCGTGTATTTCCGGTGAAGCAACTCCTATTGCATCACGTCCGAATTTTTCTCAACAATCTTTTCGTAGCCGGCTTTTCGTAGATCGGCTGACATTTCGGTGATTTCAGATTTCCGCTAAAATTGTTTGACGGACCCAACTTTCTTTGTACTATCCAACTTTCGGGTATTCCCGGCGTTCTTGGGGTCTTAGGTCCACAGATGTGGCTTTGGCTGGTGGTTCTTCGGGTGGCAGAGATATCGATCTAGACGGAATCTTCGATTGGGATCAAAACGATGGAATTAGAAGAGCCGGTGAACCCGAAAAGCAAGAAGTCGGCATTTCTCAAGAAAGCGGGCATCGCAGGATTTGCTTTCTTCACGTTGAAAGGGATTCTCTGGTTGGTGGCTGGGTTTGCGGCATTCAAGGCCAACGGCTGCGTGTGAAGATTTATCAGACGTTGGAAAACACTCGCCTCAGAAAATAAGGATCATGCAAGTGGATCATTCAAATCAGTCAGCATCAAAGTGTCCGTTCAGTGGTGGCGCAGGGCGTGACGTTGGAATCATGGATCGCTTACGGGTTGCTACTGCTAAACAGCACGATGAGGCGGAAAACCACCCGTTCCAGCAGGCGTTCTTTGCCGGCAAACTACTTCGCGATTCGTATGTGCGATACCTGATTGAATTGCACCATGTATATGGCGGACTTGAATCGCGGATTCGCGAGGCGTCTGCGAATACGCCGGAGTTGGCCACTGTCGTGGTCGAAGAGAATTTCAGAGAGGCCGACCTGCGCGACGATCTTGAGTATTTTGGCGCTGCGCCTGGTGCCTCTAGCCCAACACCGGCCACCGAAACGTTCCTCAGCCAGATCGAAGTGCTGTCCAAAACCAACCCAATCGCCCTGCTGGGATTGCATTATGTGTTGGAAGGCAGCAACAACGGATCAAAGTTTATCTCGCGAAATATCAGAAGGGCCTATGATCTTGAGGATCGCGGGGTCCGTACGCTTGATCCGTATGGCAGTGATCAACGTCAACGCTGGCTCGAATACAAAACGCGGATGGGCGATTTGACGCTCTCCAAGTCCGATAGCGACGCCATCGTCGAAGCTGCCCAATTGATGTTTAAGACGATGGGACTGATATCAGCCGACCTGATGCCCGAGAAATTCCAAGACGCCGTTGCATGTTAAGCAAAACAGGATGATCCCCGTTGGGCGAATTCACCAGCGTGCATTGGCGGCTTAATTGTCGCATGAAAAGTAAAACTGCAGATTGGAAGCAAAAATGCTTGCCAAATCATCCGAAAAGGCATGATATCTATAGCCTAGAATCTATAACCCTAGACACCGACCGCACCAAAGTGAACGCGGTCCACGAAGCCGAAATACAACGAAACCATGGCATTTGAGATTGCCAATTCAAGCAGTCGCCAACCGGCACCGATCGGCCGACGGTTCGTGCGCGAAATCTTCGCGACAGTGACGCCCGCAAGAATAGTGACGCCCGCTAGAATGATGTGGACCGCCATGCTGGTGCTCCACGGTTTTGCAATTCCCAGTTTGATCAGCAGCTTCTCCAGTGCTTACGCTTTCGCCGAGATCATCGGACCGGTCATGAGACTGGTCGCATTGGTTTTGTCTGCCGCTTTCTTCGTTCTGAAAATCATCGATGTCGAATGCCTTCGCCTCAACGGTGATTGGCGGAGTGTGGTATGCATCGTTGTATTGGTTGGGCTGATGCACGTCGGCGTAATCGATCGGGCACTGGGTAGTGATCTGACCTCTGACAATGCCCATATCGGATTCGTCGTATTTGCCGGAATCATCCGGTGGCGTGCTGCGATCAAGCGAGCATTGTGCCATGTGCTTAGCGTCGTTTTTGCTATTCGATTGCTCTGGCGACAGCATGCCGGAACTCGATTGATTTTCAAATGGCTTCTCTCTCGGGTTGATGAAATCATCGCCCGATTGTCTCAAACGTTTCTCCCATCGTACGCCGGCCCCCGGGCCCCACCCATCTCCTAAATTGCACTCCATGACAACGAATGGCACTCCGTCATTCATGTACGTGTAGTGGTCGCGCGCCTTCTCGGTTCGTTGTGTAAACCGAAATCCATGCGCGACGCTCACTGCCATTGAATCGTTTATCGATTGCACATTGATGTGATCTACAAGTGCGAAGTCGATGAGATCGTATTCCAATAAGATGGCGCTTCCTGTTTTGGCAGATTCTACGTTTTGAATCAGCTTGTGCAGCAGCGACTTGAATTGTCCATAGGATCTAAGCTGATGTTTAAAGATCAAGTATCGATCGCCATTGCTTGCTTGGCTTTCGTTTCCGCGCCTGCTTACGCCACATCTTTCGAATTGATGACAGGCGTTGACGCGGATCGTTGGCCGGGCCCGTTTCGAGTTGTCGAACCGGTGACCGGTGGTGGTAACAGCCAAAATGGGATGTTTTATGACGACGATCGCTTGGCTGGCATTGGCACGCTTGGCCCAACGATTACGTTTCAAGGCGTCGGTCAGCCGCTTCTCGGACCAAATGAGTTTGGGGCGCTTAGTTTTGTATTCAAGCGCGCGTCCGTTCCACTCGGATTCGGTCAGGCACCGTATATGGGCATCGATTTTCTAGGTGGGCCATTACTTGATTTGGATGGCGATGTGGAAGACGCATCGCGCAGCCTGATCCCGGTTGATGGTGAAGAAGCAGTTGTCATCCCAGGATCGACCAGCGCACTCGATCTCTCAATCGATACGACTCTGGGCACGGTCACGCTCGATGGACTCGACGCAACGTCAACGAGCGAGGGTGGACCGGGTATCTCATGGAAAGTCGGAAACGCGGTCAACATCCTTGCCGGAACAGAACCGGATGGCGCGCAAACAGGTCCAATCAATCCAGCCGTCGATACACGTAGCGGAGTTCTCTTTCCGATTGCAATTGCAGACGTTTGGCGGATTGACAATCTCGGCTACGAATTCTGGCAAGACACATTGCTGGATAACTCTGCCAGCGCAGACGAATTGGGAACGTTCCAATTCTTGGGTTCACTTTCGGGTTGGTATGTGAAACGCAACCCAGCCACTGGCGAGTTTCCAACACTAACCGGCGCAGGATTGGGACAGACACCTTGGCCAAGCGTTGGCACCAATGGTCTAGGTGAGATGTTCGTTACGGCCAATGGACTTGCTGGCGGGATGGCGACGATCGGCACGGGTGTCCCAGCAGACATGTTCGATGCTCCGAACAATGGCGGCGCTTCTTCGACTGACTTGGAGGATTATTTCGAAACGGTTGTGATTCCGAATGTCAGCCCGTTTTCAGATGGTTTTGTGTATCTGGAATCTGTTGGCTTTGGAATCAACAACAGTGGCGATCCGGTGTATTTCGATTCGATTGGATATGACATGGTCATCGTTGCCCAGCAAGCCGAAACGACCGACCTCTTTGACTTTGCCGGCTTGCAACGTTGTACAACTGGACCGGGGCCCGTGGTGGTCTCGGGCGAATGCATTCCGTTTGATTTCGATGAAGACGATGATGTCGATTCAGACGATTACGTTGCATTTGAATCGCTGCTGACCGGACCTGATGTTTAGGCGTCGATTGGCACTTGAGGGGAAACTGGAGAGAGAGATCGTGTTCTTAAACTAACGATTTCTCAATAAATAAAGGTTTGAATTCAGATGATGAATAGAAATATAACATTCGTTGTTACGCTCAGTACCGGACTCTTGATGGCTTCGGCGGCGCTGGCGGATCAGTTTCAACTTGTCACGGGTGTTGATGCTGGCACACAGCCAGGCGCATTTAGACCGGTGACTTCGACATCGGGTGGTAATGGTTTCTTCCAAGACGGTCAGCGTCTTGGTGGCACACCCAGTGCAGCCGCCATCCCCCCACCGAATCCGCCGATCAGCTACCTTCAAAGCCCCAATCAATATGGCTCTTTGAGCTTTATGTTTCGTCGCGGATCGATTGATTTTGGTGGACCTTCTGCCACGCCATTTATCAGCGTCGACTATCTGGGTGGCCCGCTTCTTGATCTCGATGGCGACCTGGGAAATGGTGTCCGCAGTTTGGTGCCGGTCAGCGGTCAAAACCCGGTGGCGATTCCTGGAAGTTCCAGCCACATCGATCTTTCATTTGGTGGCGGACAAGTGTCGCTCAACAACTTTGATGCCAACGGTAACAATGCTGGCGCCGGACCGTCGAGTCCAGACCAACTCATCTCCGTCAATACTTTGGCAGGCACATCGCCCACCGGTGCGTTGGGTTCGGCGATCAATCCGTCGGTTGACGATCGCACCGGAACTGCGACTTCGTTTTCGGGCAATTCTGGAACCCTTGATGGCGTATCACGAGTTGAGAACCTCGGCTACGAATTCTGGCAGGACACGATTTCTGAGAATTCGTCCTCTGCAGATGAGTTGGGCACTGCCCAGTTCCTCGGTGAACTACGCGGCTGGAAAATCGAACGCGACATCAACGGTGATTTCCCGACCCTTGCTGGCGAAGGCCTCGGATCAACGATTTGGTCGTCGGTCAATACATCTGAGGTGGGGAACAGCTTTAACGACGCTATTGGACCAGGCACGTCTACCATCGTAGATGGAACGGTTCGCGACGTATTCTCCGACCCCGGCAACGGTGGACTCGTTCTGACTGACTTTGGGGGCGACCTGGGTGCGTATCTTGATCACGTCGCTGCAACTGCGATTGATCCACTGTCGCAGAGTTTCGTTTACTTCGAAGGCGCCGGTTTCGGAATCAACAATCCCGCCGATCCGGTGTTCCTGGATTCGTCAGGTTGGGATGTCGTACTCATTGCTCAATCGACCCCCGTCCCAGAACCGACCAGCTTGATTCTCGTACTTGCCGGATGTGCTGGCATCATGGCACGACGAAGAAGCAAGAATTAACCCGCAATTTGGAAATCCATCGGGCGGGGAATGCACCTCGCCCGGTGGACATGTTGTCGCAAGGACGCGAAACAGCGAGGTTGCTATGAATAAACAGACATCAAAAAAAGCATTTACGCTTGTCGAACTGTTGGTGGTGGTCAGCATCATCGCCCTGCTCATCTCGATATTGCTTCCGTCGATGAAGCGTGCACGCGATCAGGCCAAGCAGGTTGTTTGCGCCAGTCAACAGAAACAAGTTGGCGGTGCGCTCTGGAACTACTGGACGGAAAATGACGGTCGCGTTCCCGAAGTCATATCTCCGATGACCAATGGCGTAGGAGCCAGCGGTTTCGGTGATGACTCAATTTCGGATGAGGACATCGATCCGTTTTACAACCCGATGCGCGGTTATGTTGAGATTCCCTCCAAAGTCGTGTGGAAGAAATCCCTACCGAACACCCTCATGCCGACGCATATGGCTGCAGATGAAAAGGCGTTCAAATGCCCCGCAGCTATAGTAGGTTGGCCACGAAATGACGGCCCATTGCGGATGACCTATCGGACAGCTGCCGCGAACCAACCCAATGGCGACGAAAATCTCAATGCTGACAGCCCTTATTTCAAGGAACACTTTGGCTTTCTCGACGGCCGGATCTACAAAATACCCAAACCCGCAAAACAAAAGGGCAAAGACATCATCAGCATCATAAATTACGCTCAGGATCAGGCCACGCTCCGAGGAACATTCATGCGCGATATGGTCAGGCCAGTGGGTTCAGAATTGGTCGGACCGCACAACGGAGGCACCGTTGTCATCAACAAGAGGCTCGAAGTTGAAGTGCGCAGTCAAAAAACAATGAATGACGACCTCGCACCAGCAGGACCGGGGGCAGTTAAATTCTAATCAGGCAAATTCCGGTCGGGCAAATCTTAGTCGAGTTCGATTCGATCTAGTAATTTCTATTTTCGCCAAACCCGCATGCTTCGCGTATGTCGCAGTTGACTGAATTGCGGTGAATTTGAAACAGTTCTCCTCAACGTTGCTTCCCTCATTGAACATCACTGTTCAATGTGACTACTCGCTAGTCACCATATTAAGATCCGCTCGTTCTTAGAACGCGTGGTTTCATTTCATCGGACACGTTCAACCAATTTGCCCCTCAAGTAATCTTCTGATCGCACACATCAAGTTTGAGAAAATGTTGCGAGCAATTCGACACTTTACGATCTCCAATCACGATAGAGAACGCAGCCGCGTCGAATTCGTTTTTGTGATGCGCTGATTCGCAGTGTTTAAGAATCTGTTCGTAGTTCGCGATTGCGAATTGCGGCAGCGTTGAAATCGGTGACAAGGTGTCGATCGGAAACGCGGTGACGCGGCGGTGGCCAAATCATCCATGAGCGAAAAGAGAGAGAATTCAATGACAAGCGAAAGCAAGAAATCAAACGCCAATTCAGGTATTCAGTTCCAGCAGATGATCGAAAACATGCCGACTCCGGCGATCCTCGCAGACTCAGAATTCAATATTACATACATGAATCCGATTTCGCTCAAGACACTGAAAACGCTCGAGGAGTTTCTTCCTTGCAGGGCAACCGACATTGTTGGTAAAAACGTGGACTTCTTCCACAAAGACCCTTCATATCAACGAAAATTGCTCAGCAACGTCGCAAATTATCCCCTGCGCGCTGACATTCAAGTTGGGCCCGAAAAGCTCGATTTGCTCGTAAGTGCGATGATGGACGACAAAGGAAATTTTGTCGGCCCGATGGTCACATGGGAGATTGTTACGGCCAAACGAAAGTCAGCGTTCGACGCAGCACGAATGAATGCGATGATTGAGAACGCTCCAACCAACATCATTCTCGCCGACAAGGATCTGAACATCACCTACGTCAATCCGGCAACAGTCAAGAATTTGAAGCCGCTTGCCCATCTGTTGCCAGTTCCTCTTGATAGTATCGTCGGTACCAATGTTGACGCATTTCACAAGAACCCGGCATATCAACGGGGAATATTGGGCAATCCGAGCAATCTTCCACATGAGGCTGTCATCGAACTTGGGGATCAGAAACTGAACCTGCTGGTGAGCGCCATTTATGACGACGCTGGCGAATACATTGGACCGATGGTCACATGGGATTTGGTGACTGAAAAGGTTCGTCTGGAAGAATTGGCTCGCGACAATGCCGGAAAATTGGATTCGATTAGTCGCTCGCAAGCCGTCATCGAATTTGACATGGATGGCACCATTCGTGTCGCAAATGATAATTTCTGCAACACCATGGGATACTCACTCAATGAAATAGTCGGACAACACCACAGTATTTTCGCGCCGCCCGGTCTTGCAGGCAGTACCGAATACAAGGCTTTTTGGGCAACACTGAATCGCGGTGAATTCATGGCTGATGACTATCTGCGCGTCGGAAAAGGGGGAAAAGAAGTATGGATATCAGCTTCGTACAACCCCATACAGGGGGCCGACGGAAAGCCTGTCAAAGTCGTCAAATATGCTCGCGACATCACAGCCGAAAAGCAGGCACAAGTTGACCTTCAAGACAAAGTCGGCTTGCTCCTCGAAGTCGTCAAGGCGGCAGCCGACGGAGACCTGACAAAACCAATTACCGTTTCAGGTAGCGATCCGATTGGACAACTCGGTGAAGGCCTCAATACGATGATTTCCGGGTTGGCTGACATCATCAACCAAATCATTAACTCAGCAGAGCAATTCGTCGAAGCCGCCCGGGTCATCAGCGAAGGGGCAAACTCACTGTCTGATGGTGCTCAAACGCAATCGGCGAATGTCGAAGAGATGAACGCCGCAATCACCAGCCTGAACGAAATGATCAAAAGCGTCAAAGAGAACGCTGAAAAAGCAGACTCGATCGGTAATGAAACCGGAAAGAAGAGCGGGCAAGGTGGCGAAGCTGTACAGCAAAACATCGAAGCAATGAAATTGATCGCCAAGAGTTCTGAACAGATCGGAGAAATTATCGGCGTCATCAGCGAAATCGCTTCGCAAACCAATCTGCTCGCTCTTAACGCAGCCATCGAAGCCGCCCGCGCCGGTGAACATGGGCGAGGATTCGCCGTCGTCGCCGACGAGGTTCGCAAGTTGGCCGAACGCAGCAGCGAAGCCGCCAAAGAAATCACCACGCTGATCAAAGAATCGACAGAACGCGTCACAGAGGGTACGGCACTGAGCGAACGAACCGGTGAAGCACTCGACGGGATCATCGACGGCGTCAAGCAAACCGGCGAGGGTATCGCAGAGATCGTGACTGCAACCGGAGAACAGGTGACTGTGGCGGGAGAGGTCAGTACAGGTATTGCGAACACCGCGTCGATCACCGAGAACAACGCCTCAGCCGCTGAGGAAATGGCCGGTTCGGCTGAAGAACTTTCCGGACAGGCGATCCAACTGCAAGAACTTGTCAGAAAGTTCACGTTGTCCAAGTAGCATTCGTACCAACACTGGCAGTGGCGCCAAACTGTTGCTGCCCCATTCAATCAGCAATCCATAGATGCCCGCGACCATACCTCGAATGGTCGCGGGTTTTTTCTTGCAACCCATTCTGCCGGCTTGCTGTACAATTCCGACGCTTCTGCGATAAACTACCTTCTAGTTGTCGTAGTACCCTACGAAGGGAACGCGCAGAAGAATTCCGCACACAACCACTCTGTTCGAATTCGACGGGAGACTCAGCCGATGGCCACACCGATTGACCCAGCCGTGGAAAAAGCCACGCATGCATTTCGAGAAAAGTTTCAAGCCGTCCGCGACGAAATCGGCAAGGCCATCGTGGGACACAATGAAATCGTCGAGGGCGTTTTGACCTGCCTGTTTGTCGGTGGGCATGTGCTGCTCGAAGGCGTCCCCGGTCTGGGCAAGACTTACCTCGTCCGCACGCTATCAGAAGCAGTGAACCTGCCCTTCTCTCGGATTCAGTTTACGCCCGACCTGATGCCGGCAGACATCATCGGAACCAACATCATCACTGAAGATCCTGACACCGGTCGGCGGCAGTTTGAATTCCAAAAGGGACCGCTCTTTTCGCAGATCATTCTAGCCGACGAAATCAACCGAGCCACGCCGAAGACGCAATCAGCGATGCTCGAAGCGATGCAGGAACATTCGATCACGGTCGGTGGCACGCACTATAAGCTGGACGAACCATTCCTGGTGATGGCCACCCAAAACCCCATCGAACAAGAGGGAACCTATCCGCTTCCCGAAGCACAACTCGACCGGTTCATGTTCAAGTTGGTGGTCAACTATTCGAGCAAGGATGAACTCAAGACAATTCTCGACCGTACCACCACCGGTTACAAAGCCAACGTCCAGGGGATCATGTCCGGTGAAGAAATCCTCGCGGCTCAGAATCTCGTGCGGCGAATCGTGATGGCCCCCCACGTTCAGGATTATGCCATCCGCGTTTCGATGGCAACCCATCCGGGCGGACCGTATGCCATCGACGCGACCCAGAAATATGTTCGCTGGGGTGCGAGTCCACGCGGGGCGCAGGCGTTGGCGTTAACCGCAAAACTCGCGGCGATGCTCGACGGTCGATACAACGCCAGCTTCAGCGACGTACAGAGAATGGCCATCCCGTCACTTCGTCATCGTGTGCTGCTGAATTTTGAAGGCGAAGCGGAAGGCATTTCCGTCGATTCGGTGATTCAGGAAATCATCGAGAAGACACCAACGATGGCCGAAGCGGCGTGACCGCTTGAACCGCACTTTTTCACATGGCGATAACAACGACTTCCAAAACCGAAGATCTGCTCGATCCCGAATTCATCGTCCGACTTGAACGGTTGGAGATGGTTTCTAAGAAAATTTTTCGCGGATCGATGCGTGGCGAGCGACGTAGTCGGCGCCGCGGTGAATCTGCGGAATTCGCCGATCATCGCAACTATGTTGTCGGTGACGATTTGCGGTTCCTCGATTGGAACGTCTACGCCCGACTTGAACGATTGTTTATCAAACTCTTCCTCGAAGAAGTCGATCTGCACGTCAATATTCTGGTAGACGTTTCTAAAAGCATGGCCTGGGGCAAGCCGGAAAAAGCGCGATACGCACGTCAGATAGCTGCGGCCCTCAGCTACGTCGGATTGGCCAACAATGATCGGGTCAGCGTTTACAGTTTCGCCAACGGGTTGGTCGGCGAGCTAAGCGGGATGCGCGGCAAGCGGCTGCTACCGAAGGTGCTAGAACACTTGCAGACGATTGAATGCGGCGGGATCAGCGACTTCCACACTTCGTGCAAGCAGTTCTCGCTCCGCCATTCTCAGCCGGGTATTCTCATCGTGTTGAGTGATTTTTTCGACAAGGGCGGATACGAGTCCGGACTGCGCATGTTGCTTGGGAAGAAGTCTGACGTGTATTGCATTCAAGTTCTAGCGCCCGACGAACTCGAACCGCAACTGACCGGTGAGTTGCGTCTGACCGACGTTGAAGATGAAGATGTCGCAGAGGTCAGCATGAGTCGGGCGCTGATCAATCGCTACAAGCAAAATCTAAGTGCGTATTGCAAGGGGCTGCAGGAACACTGCACGCGGCGCGGAATGACCTATGCCATGACGTGCAGCGATGTCCCATTCGACCAAGTTGTCTTGAACGTCCTTCGACGTCGCGGACTGTTTAAATAATGCATGCTGTATTTTCAAAACGTGAAGGTGTACCCGGCGCAAACGGCGATCGTTTCTCCCAACATGTGGAGACCGACCGGTGAATTTTCTTGCGGGCTGGCCCCCTATTGCGATCGCTGCGGGAATCACCGTTCCCCCGCTGGTGCTGCTGTACTTCCTGAAATTGCGGCGGGCATCGCACACCGTTTCAACCACGCTCCTATGGAAGCGGGCTGTCGAAGACCTGCAAGTCAACGCGCCCTTCCAACGCATTCGCAACAATCTGCTGCTTTGGTTGCAACTTCTGATTCTACTGCTCGCCGCCTTGGCTTTGGGCAAGCCGATTTTTGAAGGCAGTCGTCAGTCCGAAGACACGATCGTCATGCTCATCGATCATTCCGCATCGATGGGCGTTGAAGAAGAAAACGGTAAGACCCGCCTCGAAGTGGCTAAGGAACAAGCCGAAGCGATCATCGACAACATGCCCACCGGCAGCAAAGCGATGCTCATCGGATTCAGCGATCGGGCTACCGTCGTTAGTGCGTTTGAATCAGAGCGATCCGTACTCAAGGATCGCCTCGAAAGCATTCCCCAAACGGACGCCGCCTCTACGCTGACAGAGGGCATCGCACTCGCAGAAGCTTACATGCAAAACCTCGTCATCGCGGGTGACGAAGCCGGCGCCGACATCACCATCGAATCGTCGGCAGCCCCCGCACGCGTGGTCATTCTAACCGATGGCAATATCGAAGACGCCGATTCACTGACCATCAAACGCCTGCCCACGGGCGACATGCAGATCGTCAGCATCGGCGAGCGCGACGACAACGTGGCGATCTTGTCAACAGAGGCCAAGCGCAACTACGAATATCCGCAGATGCTCGAGGTCTTCAGCCTCGTTCGGAATTTCGGGACCGAGACTGTCCGCTGCGATGCCAATCTTTACATCAACGATAAGCATGTGGACGTTCAATCGCTTGAACTTAAACCCGGGAGGATTGAAACAAAGAAACCGGAAGATCAAGACGATGCGGACGATTCACCTGAATCCGAACCTGTCAGGCGCAATCAAGTACCGGCTGCGGGAAGTACGGCATCGGTCGCGTTCGACCCGATCGAGTTTGAAGGTGGCGGATCGGTCGAAGTTCGCCTGACGATTGACGATGCCATGCGTTCGGATAATGCAGCGTGGACAGTCGTTCAACCGCCGCGCAACGTGACTGTGCTCCATGTGGGGCAAGGTAACTTGTTCTTAGATCGAGTCCTGCCGACGCTACCGATTCAAATCACGAAAATGACACCGGAAGAATACGAATCGGCGGACGAAACCGAGATCGCCGAAGCGGCCCGACTCAAGTTTGATGTCGCTATTTTTGACAACCACTCAACCGAACGACTTTGGCCGGGCAGTTATATTTTCTTTGGTGGCGTTCCGCAGATTGAAGGCGTCAAAGCCGGACGGCCCGTACAAGGTGGGATCATCTTCGACTGGGACGAAGCGCATCCAATCCTGCGATACGTCGGCATTGGAAAGGTTTTGATTCACCAGTGGCTGGCGTTGACACTACCGATGCAGGCTGAAACATTGGTTGAGGGCGAAGATGCCCCAGTGATGGCCCTGCTCTCGCAAGACGGGATGCACTTCTTGATTTCTGCGTTCAGCTTGGTGGTCGAAGATGATATCAGCGGGCAGGCGCTCTTGAATTCCGATTGGGGGTTCAAACCGCATTTCCCGGTGTTCCTGCAAAACGCAATTCAATTCATGACGGGAAGTCTTTCATTCAAAGGTGTGCGCAACGTTCGCCCGGGCGATCCCATTGAATTCGTGGTACCAGACAGCATTGATGAGATCAGCGTCCGGCGTCCTGACGGAACGGTCGCCAAGGTGCAAACCGGACAATTCACCAACGTCAATTATGCAGGCACGCGCACGGTTGGCGTATACACAGCACAGCCAGCGGTCGAAGGGAAAGAACAGTACGCCGTTAATCTGTTCAACAGCACGGAAAGCAACGTCGCTCCTTCCAAAGTGCTCAAGCTGGCTGGCACCCAAGTGGAGACAACGGCATCTGTTGAAATCGTCAACAAGCCATTTTGGCCCTATTTATTGCTCGGGATTCTCGCCGTCTTGTTAATCGAATGGGCGATCTACAGCAAGCGTGTTTTTGTTTAAGTGATTCGTTTAGAAATATGACGGCGTGTTGGTTTCGGATGCGGCGATGTTGCAACGTCGGATTGCTTGGCGAACGCCTTCCATGCGAGGATGAATCGCCAGCGCCTTGCGAAATGCCGCGCGGGCTTCGTTGAATCTTCCGAGATGAAATAAGTTGTGGCCCAAACCGGCGGCGGCTCCGTAGTGCCTCGGATTGAGAGCAAGCGTGCGGTGACAGGCCATCATGGATGACTCGTATCGACCGGTAAGGTGATGCAGGATCGCCCGTTGGTTGCACGCCTCAGCAAACTCGGCGTCTTCGATCAAAATCAAATCGAGCAGCGATTCGGATTCCTCGTAGTAACAGGCTTGCATGCAATCAATCGCCTGCGCTAACCACGCTACGCACGTCTTTGTTGAGGACCGCATCCAAATCGACCAAATCGATTTCTCAACAGCACTGACCACGAAGTAGTCGTCGTGCTGGAGCAATCTGACAAGCAACTTAGCATCGGCGAATTCGCCTGTAAGGCCGAGACACATCGACGCGGTTTGAACGACCTGCGGTGAAGCATGGTTCAAGAAATCTCGAGGATCGAATCCAAACTTAGGTGCATTGATAAACTTTCGGATCGCGTCTTCGTCGGAGAGTCGAAAAATCGGCGAAAGCTGATTCAGAAATGCAATGCCGGAGTCTGAACCGTCGGACGCCGATTGCTTTTCAACCGTTGTCGATTCCAAATTATTGAATGGGGAACGTTGGTCGGCCACACGCGGTCCTTGGTCGGTTGTACTTGACGATCAGTCGTTATGCGTCGCACTCAATGAAACGCTTTCGACACACTTTCGACCGATCCTAGGCATTGAATCCGAGCGAGTCAATTTTGAATAAGAACGGAAACTGAAAAAACGTACTCATCTGCAAATGATGACGTTACGAGCGCCAGTCCCTGATCGCCCGTTCGATCCAGAGACACTGTTATCAGCCATTTCAACCCCGATGCGATGGACATTCGTACAGCACGATTGTATCCGGCAGGGACTTCACTCAATCTGAAATTCCTGCTGTCCGATAACCGATAATAGCCGGCTGACTTCGGCTTCAATCTGCTCCGAAGTCAGCCAAGTCGGTTTCGACCACCTTCTCAACCCAACACGATGCGAGAACGAAGATGCCCATCACCATCGAATCGGAGCATGATCTGAACCTAGATGCCAATTCTTCAATTGGGTCATCACCGCAAGAACTCGAGGGGTTACGCTCGAAGTTGATCAACCTTTACGATCACAACGCCAATCGATACGACAACGATCGATCACTAAACAATTCGCTTCATTACTATTTTGACCAGGCGCATAGCGCGGTAGATTTGCTGATCGGTCCGACGACCAAGGCCACACTTCATCTGGATATGCCCGTTGGCACCGGGCGATTCCTGATGTATCTCCGCGAGCAAGATCGCAATCACAGAATGATCGGGATCGACATTTCAAAAGGTATGCTCGACGTCGCTGCGAGAGCATCGCGAATCAACAAATACGACATCGAATACTCGCAAGGCGATGCATTCAACCTCCCGTTCGCCGACAACACTGTAGACGTGCTTACGAGTTTGCGAATGTTCCACCTCTTTCCCACCTGCTATTGGCCGGGCCTGCTCGACGAAATGCACCGCGTGTTGAAACCGGGCGGAATTCTGATCACCGAACTGCGCAATGCAGCCCGAGGAACTGCCTGCCAATTGCTCGTCCCAGGATTCCGCAAACGTCGCAAGCAGCATCCGCATGTTTTCGTTAATCCGCTCAGCATCAAACCGCTGTTTCGACGTTGGGACGACATGCAGATGCAAGGTGTCGGGTTGGACGCACTGGCGAAGATCCACCGCATTGCCCCGGTCCTGGCGCGAGGCGTTGATTCGCTTCAACGGAGCACGTTCGTTCGCTACTTCAGCAAGACACTCATCATCAAAGCGACCAAGCCGGTCTAGTTGATTAAAGAATTCACAGATCGTTCACTTTAGCGAATATGGCTTCACACCTGCCATGCGCAGCGATTCGCGCCATTTCCCGGGATTCCAAGAAAATCAGCCGCAACGCTGGTCAGAAGCCTGCCGCTCCGGTAACTTTCGGGCTCGCAACGACTTGAAACTGCCACACTCTTCCAGACTTGCGATGTACCAGACCAGACGACAAGCGTCGTTTTTCGATCTCCGTATGGTATAAAACCACGGTTTAAGCAGAATCCATGCGTAACCCATTAAGAATCGTTTTGATTGCCCTTCTGCCAATGGCGTCGCTTGGTGCTGCTGTTGCACATGGACAAGTGAACGCCGCAATTGACGAGTTTGAAATCACGCGGCAGGAAATCCAAAAGCATGTGTCAGAGAGCGATCTTAGTAATGACGAAGTGACCAAGTGGATCGACTTCTCGGAAGACGTGAAGCGGGCAGCCAAACGGAATTTGTCGTCGTGGGATCGTGTACTCCGGGCAGTTCGCGACCCTTGGGTCTTTTTCGGGTTGGCCGCCCAAGCCACGTTCATGATGCGGTTTGTCTTGCAAATCGTCGCCAGCGAACGCAAAAAAAAGAGCTACGTTCCGGTCGGATTCTGGTATCTCTCGATCATTGGCGGATCGATGTTGTTCGTCTACGCACTGCAACTGCGCGACCCGGTGTTCGTTCTGGGTCAGGGACTTGGCATCTTCATTTATTCACGTAATCTGATGCTTATATATCGACGACGAGGAGCATTACAAGACAGTATGGCACTTCGTCAGCAGCGCAATAATAGCGGTTCTGATGGGCAAACGCAGGACGGATCCGACAAGTCATGAGTGCATATCATCAGGAAAACCCAACGCTGGACCTGTCCGTCGTTGTCCCGATCTACAACGAGCGCGAAAACGCCGCCCCGCTTGCCGACGACATCGTCAAGGCGATCGAACCGACTGGAAAGTCATTTGAAGTTGTCCTCGTCAACGATGGCAGCAACGATGGAACCGAAGCCGTTCTCGATGAAATCGCCGCCAAACATCGTCAGGTCCGGGTGATTCATTTCGCGGGTAATCGTGGCCAAACGATCGCGATCGCAGCCGGTATGTATTACTCCGTCGGCAAGGTGATCGTGACCATGGACGGCGATCGCCAAAACGATCCGACGGACATACCCGCCCTGCTCGGTCGCCTGGAGCAAGGGTTTGATTGTGTCAGTGGGTGGCGCCGCGATCGTCAGGATACTGGTCCGCGCCGCTTCGTTTCGCAGGTAGCCAACAAGATCGTACGCAAAGTGACCGGTGTTCCCGTGCATGACCTCGGCTGCACACTGAAGGCGTATTCTCGGCGGGCGCTTGATCCGACGGAATTGTTCGGCGAGATGCATCGGTTTCTCGCTGTCTATGTGTTGGCGCGCGGTGGGAAAATCAGCGAGATGGTGGTCAAGCACCATCCACGAACGGCTGGCACCAGCAAGTACGGTATGAGCCGCACAGCACGAGTGATGGCCGACATCCTTCTAATCCGCATTCTCCACAAGTATCGAACGCGACCGTCACACATGTTCGCTAAAGTAGCGCAGTACATGTTCTTGGGTGCGGTCGCCTTTGGCGCGATGTGGGTTTTTAACGTTTTGCGCTACCGCATGTTGACTGCCGGTTCGACGTGGTTTCTGTCCGCGGTGATATTGTCAGCCACCGCGGTCAATATTCTGGTGGCAGGCCTGGTGGCGGAACTCGTCATGAGAACGAAACACGCCCTCTCGGGTCAACGACCTTGGAGCATCGACCGAATGGTTGGCAGACAACAAAGCGACTGAGGCTTGAACCCGCCGCAGAAATTACGAATTCGCCAGATCGGTTGCCCGGTCAGTTTCGTGAACCTACGATTGGACGGGTACTTCTCGTTCCGGATTCTTGAGAATTGCTGAGCATTGCAGATTTATCAAATGCCGAATGGGGCAAGGTGGCGCTTTGGGGCGGCGTAACCGTTTTGTCCTTTATAGTGTTCATCGTCGTCGTGGTCATATTGCGCCGACGTTACCGGGACACGGGCGGGCCAAATTCGAACGTTTTCGATCTGGACGAACTGCAGAAGATGCGAGATCGGGGTGATATCGACGAGGCTGAATACAAGGCTCTGCGGACACAGGCGATTGCGAGGATGTTGGTGGACACCAAGGATATGAGCTAATCGTCGTAAATCGAGAAACCATCGGCGAGCGATTGCTGTTTGCAGCACTGTAGGTTGCACCTTTTGCGGTCTTGAATGAGCTATGGAATAATCATCGGTACCGCTGGCCCGACATCGCGGTATTGGACGATACAATACGGGTGAGACCCACGGTCTTTTGATTCGTCTGGACCGAGGCGGAAACTGGCCGTTCAGGGAAAGCAAAAACGCTTACGCGCGTTGCAGAAGTTCTTGCTTGTTTGGCGCAATCATAAGGAAAGAATTCAGAATGTCTGGTACGAAACGAAGTGGTGGAAGTAACGGCGGAAGCAGCGGCGGCGGTGGAAACTCCGGCGGCAATAAAGGTCAGCGCCGGCGTAAGAGTTCGTGCAGCTTCTGCGGAAAATCGCAGCGCGATGCGGGCCCGATGGTGGAAGGCCCGAAGGATGTGTACATCTGCGAGTCGTGCGTTGACCTGTGCCACAACATCATCCGCCAGGAAAAACGCAAGACGTCAGCCGCTCGCACCGTTGTCGGAAAAGTTCCTACACCTCGCGAATTGAACGAGTTTCTAAATCAATACGTCATCGGACAAGACAGCGCCAAGCGAGCGATGTCCGTTGCGGTCCACAATCACTATCGCCGACTCGAATACGCCGACTCGGCTGGCCCCGATGATGTCGAACTTGAAAAATCAAACCTGCTGATCGCCGGACCAACCGGTTCAGGCAAGACGCTACTCGCCCGGTCGCTGGCCAGGGTGCTTAACGTTCCCTTCGCGATTGGCGATGCAACCACACTCACCGAAGCCGGTTACGTCGGTGAAGACGTCGAGAACATCTTGCTGCGATTGCTGCAAACCGCCGACTATGACATCGAACTCGCCCAACGCGGAATCATTTACATCGACGAGATCGATAAGATTGGTCGCACCACTCAAAACGTCAGCATCACCCGCGACGTTTCGGGCGAAGGCGTCCAACAAGCCCTGTTGAAAATGCTCGAAGGCACCGTGGCGAACATCCCGCCGCAAGGTGGCCGCAAACACCCGGAACAGCAATACATTCAGCTGGACACCACCAACATCCTGTTCATCTGCGGTGGTACGTTTGTCGGATTAGATGACATCATCAAGCGCCGGCTTGGGCATAGCACGATCGGTTTCGCCAATGAAGACCGAGCCGTCGATGTCGTAAGAGAGAAAGCCGAACTCCTTCAGCAGGTCACGCAGTTCGACCTCATCGAATACGGCATGATTCCCGAATTGGTCGGCCGCCTGCCGGTCATCGCCTCGCTCGAACCAATGACGGCTGACATGCTGGTTCGCATCTTGACGGAGCCGCACAACGCCCTCGTCAAGCAATACGAAAAGTTCTTCGAGATGGAGGACTGTAAGCTCGAGATCACCACTGACGCACTTTACGCCATCGCCGAACGGGCACTCGAACGCGACACCGGTGCCCGGGCTCTTCGCGCCGTCACCGAAGAAGTCATGCTCGACCCGATGTTCGATCTGCCTGAGCAGGAACGCAACACGACCTGGGTGCTGGACAGCGATGTCGTCAATGGCAAAGCCCGTTTGTTCGACAAACCGGCAGAGCGTCGCCGCGAATCTGCTTAATCGGAGTCAGATGCTGTTCGGTGAAATGCAGAGTCTATCCACACTGAACAACACAACGGTGCGAACAGGTGACTCCGAGTTTGTCGGATCACTCGGGAGAACTCCCCATCCACGCTCCAATAATATCGCTATCGAATTGGTGAAACGCGACCATGGCCAGCCAGTCATCGTTCACCCGTTGATCAACGCATCGCGTTGGCGATGATTGCGGTATTGAAACGTATACTCCCTCTACCGAGACCATCGTTAAGGCCCGTCTGTTTTCGTCCGATGAAATCAAAGGATTTTGACTTGTAGCGATTCAGTATTTCGAGCCCGTTGGTGTTCGACTCAAACTTCTGTAGAGAGACGATTGATGCCCATAACCCTGATGTGCCCCAATTTATCTTGTCGTGCAGTCCTGCGAGTTCCGGACAAAGTACGCGGAAAGAAGGTGCGTTGCGGCCAATGCGGAATGGTGTTCTCAGTCCCATCCCAAGGAGCGCCAGCCGCCGTCGGCGCAGGGACCGGTTCGAAGAAGTCCAAATCTCAATAGCAACGACATACGCGCAGTTCCCAAGCCAGCCAATCGCAATCGCAGAAGTCCATGCCCCACTCAACTAATTCCCAAGGTCGCCCAACCCAACTGCCGGAACACTCAACCTCCATAAAAAGACGCAAATCAGCACACAGCCCAACCACCGCGCGATCCAAGAGAGAAGAAACCGCAACCGCCATTGACAATCAGCCGAATACCCGTAAATTCACGAAACACAATTGCGGGGTAGAGCAGTTGGTAGCTCGTCGGGCTCATAACCCGGAGGTCACTGGTTCGAGTCCAGTCCCCGCTAAATGCTTGACGGAAAGGGACTTGCGGTTAACGCGAGTCCCTTTTTTTGTGCCTATTTTTGGCCCGGTGTACACTGGTTTGTACATCAAATCATGGGCCGAGGGACTCGCGGATCGACCGGCACCGATTCGAAGGAGTCCCAATCATGGCCAGCCTCATCAAACGCAACGGAACATTCTACCTGCAATGGTACGTCGGCGCAAAGATTCGCCGCCAGAGCTTGCGAACCAAGACCCTGCAAGTCGCCAAAGAGAAGCTGCGGCAATTCCAATCAGCCCAGCATCGCGGCATCGATGATTCATTGCCCACCCGCACACCCATCGCCGATGTCATCACTGCCTACGTGGATCACATCCGCGACGTCAAGACGCCCAAGAGCGCTCAGACGGACGTCTACTATCTGCGAGAGGCGTTCGGCCCGATCTGCCCGTCCCTGCAAATCACCAGCCGCAGAGTGACCGAGAATTCCCGCAGGCGTCTACGCAAGCCCGGCCAGGATCGTCGCTGTCGTCAACCAATAATTTCCGCTGACTACTTTGAATCGATCACAACCGCCGACGTAGCCACATTTATTCATGCGCACAAACGCTCGCGTGGCCTAGCGCCCAAGACGGCCAACCGCTATCGCGAAATCATCGTGCGAATCTTCAATTGGGCGATCAAACACGAGGGAATTCGAATGCCTGGGGGGAGCAATCCCGCCGCTGTAGTTGAGCGATTCAAGGAACCAGCACCTGAGATTCGATACTTAGACCTTCCGCAAATCGACGAACAGCTTTCCGCATTTCACAAATCCCTTCAGATCCAAGCAATGGTCGCAACCTTGATTTATGCAGGCCTGCGCCGGGCTGAACTGCTTTGGCTCACGCACGATGACGTAAGACTAATAAATGGGGGCCAAGGCGTAATCCTCGTCTGTGCAAAGTCCGTCTACGGTGAATTCTGGCAGCCCAAAACCAAGCAAAACCGAGCCATTCCCATCAGTACCGCACTAAGGACATTCCTCAATTTGTATTCTCGTTGCCATTCGACAAGTCAGTGGTACTTTCCAAGCCCTACGGGAGCGCGGTGGGATGAAGATAATTTTTCGGCAAGACTTCGAGAGCAGAATCGCTCATTCGGATTAAACTGGACTTGCCTTGATTATCGGCATACGTTTGGAAGCCAACTAGCCCAGAAGGGACTCAGCCTCTTCAAGATCAGTTCCTTAATGGGCAATTCGCCGCAAATCTGCCGCAAGCATTATTCTGTGCTAGACAATTACGCACTGAGCGGTGATATTTCGTTCTAGTCTTTCCACAGACGTTTTGCTGAATACGAATCGAGTGACACTGATTTCAAATGAAGAAGAAAAAGCAAAGCTCAAAGGCAAAAACGCAATCCTCGCACTCCCGCCTACCAAAAAATGCACTGTCAAAATTAGATCTCGGCCAGGCATTTGCAGAATATGATCATGTTCGAACAAACCCCGACGTTGTTGTCCAGACCCCTGCACTGCGCCAAGCCCTAGACTCTGAGTCATCCAAGCTCTTTTTCGTCGGCAGACGCGGAACGGGCAAGACAACAATTACGATTGCACTTGCGCGCAACAACAAGCGAGTGCTGCGCATTTATCCACAGATATTCTCGCCCTTGAAATCACAACTCGCTGGTTTGGACTTCAGCAACACACATACACCCGGATTCCGCACTCTGATTGCTGCGTTTCGCCTCGCATTACACCACCAATTGCTTGAATTGCTGCAGAGAGAATCATGGACTGCTCCCCAGGAGTTCTCGGAAATGTTTGCCGCGCAGCGTAGGCGAATGCCTGAATTCGACTTTGACCTCGCGTGCGTACAATATGCGTCAGACTTACTCAAACCTGTACGGGAGAAGGACGACAAGACTTGGCTTAAGAAGCTCAAGAAGGTCCAAACTTTTGGTCATGCACTTGCCGACAGCGCGAGCTTTCCGAAGAACCATCTGTCAATTGTGATCGACAAAGTCGATGACGCATGGGACGGTTCAACCGAATCCGTCATCTATCTCGTTGCTCTCATGCATGCAGCTCTCGAAGTGTCTAGCCACATAGATTGGGCGCGCGTACTCGTTTTCTTGCGTGAGAACGTCTTTGAGCGAGTCCGTGCATCTGATACCGAATTCGCCCGTTTGGAAACATGCGTCCTGGGTCTTGATTGGACTCGTCCGCAACTTCGAGAAATGCTTGAGCGGCGCATGAATTTACCATTCAACACCCGCCTCGCAGTCGACGGAACCACATGGCAACACTTTTTTGCGCAGCCCGATCCCGCTGCCGACATGATCTTTGAGTATTGTCAATTCCGACCACGCGATGTGTTGACGTATTGTGTATTCGCCATAGAGAACGCCCAACTCGATAGCAATCTCTCGATTGAGATAACAGATCTTCAAGCCGCTCGGAAAAGGTTTTCCGATACAAGACTTAAGGACCTCGGGGACGAGTATTCTGATAATTTTCCGCGAATTGATGAGCTGCTTTCGAGATTCTATGGACTTGGGAATAAGTATACTTATTCGGGAGCCGATGCGTTCATAGCGCGACTGCTGGCCGATGATCGCTTCACCACCCTCTGTCAAAGCTGGTTCTATCAGCACAACACACCAGAACAATTCATCACCCTGCTCTACAACATAGGCTTTTGGGGATTTGAAAAGCAATCAGGCCCACAATTCAGATCGATGGGACCGAAGTCGACGACGCCTCCACCTATAGGTTCGAGTTCTCGCCTCGTCATTCACCCAACTTATTGCCCAGCCCTTGAACTCCCTAAGCGAGTCATTAGCAATCTTGATGATACAGAATCGTTTAATAAGCCCGGTCTATTGGTGGATTTACCTGAAGGACACAGCATCATCGACTACAGGAAGAAACTTGAGGAGCTTCGGGATGACTTGAAAAGTTTGCCTACGGGGCCCGCTCACTACAAGAAATTTGAGGAAATTGTTGGTCAAATAATTCGCCTATGTTTCTTTCATTGGCTCCTTAATGTCCAAGAGCAGTCTCGCACTGTTGACGGATGCAATATTCGTGACTGGATCGCATCTAATCGGGCTGTGGACGGTTTTTGGGAAACCGTGAGACGCCAATACTCAGCTTCGCAGGTTCTTTGGGAATGCAAAAACTACGAGGTTTTAGATTCGGGCGCATTCCATCAGATTTCTTACTACCTTACGAAAGAGATAGGTCGATTCGGAATAATTGCGTTCAGAGGCGAGAGAAAAAAGAAAAGCTATTATGCGCATCTGCGACGGATCTCATCGGAGAAGGATGCACTAGTGATATTGCTTGGTCAGCGCGATCTCGAAGTATTCATCAGGCAAGCCATGGGGGGGAAAGTCAAGGATTCACATATTCAGACAGTTTTTGATGAGACGATCCGGGAGATTAGCTAGTTCGCCGCCCCGGCGGACTTGCGGATTTCCGTGCCGGGGCAGCATTTGCGAAGTAGAGTTTTGTTTTGATCGGCAGATTAGATCTGCCGTGTTTTTTCCATTGCGTCCACCTCCTTCCGCAAATAGCGCACCATTCCGTTGCGTCCCTCTCCCAGGCACAATCGCTTTAGTCCTTCCCTTCTCGCAATCCGATCCACACTCGACCGCGAACAACGCCAACGTTCGGCCAATTCACTTGGTGAAATGTATGGCGATTCAGAATCAACTTTCTGGTCGCGATCCTTATTCATCGCTCGAACCCCGTTGCCCCGGATCGAGTCCGAGCTGAATGCTTCGAACTGCGAACGCTTCCCAGAAATCACGTTGACTCCAATGTTCGCCCAGGTCGCGCCACAACTCGACTGAAGCCCTTGCACAATCACCGATGCCAATGCGCGCGGCGTATCCGACCAAGCAGCCTGCAATGTGCGAGACATACCAAGCCGGAGAACAATCGCCGCCGACCTTCGAGCGCTCGACATGGTTCAACTCACCGAATCCCCGCTTCTGCTCTTGCACCGCCCCCCACCACGGATGAATCGTTCTGCGTGTTGTGTTCACATCATCCAGCAGGCGAAATGACACCCATTTCTCGGTCAGGTACTCCCACACGCCACCCAACCCCGCGATCAACCTTTGGATCGTTCCAATTTGAAACTCTCGGAGGACCTCGCGGCGCAATTGAAACTCGACTCGCCAAACATCTGCGCACGGTTCAATGCCCCAGATTGACCAGAACCAATTCTTGTTTCCCTTGACTTCAACTTCTCTTGATTTGTCATAGATGCGAAGTTGAATCGGAGACTTGCGACCACCAACGTATGCGGTTTCGAGATTCGGCCCTCCTTCTTCGAATCGAATCTTCGAGTGACTGGGCACGCGGTATTCGCGAAGAAACTCGAGCGAGATTCCGCCAGGGATGAGGAGGTCAGCGCACAGGTCAACGCGACTTGGTTTGATTTCGAGGACTCGCCCGCCCAATTCTTCGATGCATGAACGCAGAACTTGAATCGAACCTTCGACACGCTTGTGCCAAAGAATGTCAGCCGAAAGCGAAGCGTAAACGTTTGCCTGTCTTGCCCCAGTCTGACTCTTACCAATGAAGAGGCTCAGTTCCGGTCGCTGCAGATGGAACCGATACATGGGCGGCTTGCCGCTTGCGCGGATCGACCAGGGCCCGTCGCAAAAAAGAATCCCTTTTGTTCCTGCTGCTTCTGCTTTCCCTTCCTCAAGGGCTTTGTACAGCGACTGCCATCCACTTCCCCAGTTCACATGAACCGAGACATCGAGAGAATCAACCCCACATGAAAGAAGTGTCCAATCTTGTGGTCCTGTAAAGTGAGCATGGCGTGTTACAGAATTCGCCATGCCGACGGCGGCGGTCGCCGAGGCCCCTCCTGCGGAAGGGCCATCGCCGCCCCGCCCCACAGCATCCCGGTTTTCTCGTTGTCCAGATACACAATCAGCCATGAGCAACACTCCTGGTGCAGGTCGCACCGTTCGTTCCCATGGCTGGCTACCGTCGACGTGGGTCGACTTGGCTTGCTACCGGGTTGTTTGAGAATTATCGACCAGTAACGTCCTGGTCGTTCTTTTTTTCGATTCCCTCAGGTCGGCGCACGTAGGCGCCCAACTTCTTCTTGCTTGCCGGTGCCAACTCGAGCTCGACGGACGCCCCATCTTCGCCATCGATCACAACGCGAACTGGCAGATCGCGCTTCTGAAGCCGTATTGGTCGTTTCATTTTTCCGCCTCCTCAGAACCAAACAATCCGTCGATCTTCACTTTTGGTGTGTAGCTTTCACCTCGCCAAAACGTGCTCAAAGCTTCAAGGATCATTGCGCTAAACTCAGTCGGACACGAAGCAAACGCACTTTCAATCTCTTCGATGCACTTATCGTCTGGGCGCACAGCCTCAATTGTGGCCTCATCCACGTTCGATATTGGCCAATCGTCCGGAGGCTCTTGGTCGAGTACCTGCGGCTGCATGAAACTCTTTACAACCGTCTCGGCTGCTCCCATCTCCCGGAATTCCCCCTTCGGCCGCTTGTATCTCACGCTCGGATTCATGATCTGCCGTACGACCTCGCGAGCCAGCACCCGCAAGCGTCCCCTTGATCCGCTGGACGCATTGAGTACGTCTGCGGCTCGCCTTACGGCAGCTTCACGAATTAGCTTTGCTGGGCTGATATTCAGACTGCCTGCAGCCTCCTCAATCAATTCGCGCTGTTGGGGCTCGAATCGAGTGCTTAGACTGCTTGTCGCTCCATCGTCAGCCTTCACGATCGATTTCGCACGCTGCTTGCTTCTGACCGCCTTGCCGGGTTGAACCTTCTTTGCTGCCGCCATAATTAGTCTCCTCGAATTCTCAATACAAGACGAGATTACACTGTGCCTCATTGTAATGCAAGGCATGACTAAAGATTTCTTTGAACTTTTCTGGAGCATCGCCTCCGTCGCGACGGTTCCCTGCCCCTTTCGCGTGAAGTATGCGTGACGTGGGTGCCGGCGTTCCCCTCCGCTTCGCTGCGGCAAATGAAAAATCGCCCCAAGCCCCTCGGCAGCCGAACACGACAAACCGGGCGCGATTTTTCATTTGACACCAACACCAACGTCCCGAAGGGCTCCGCTAGAAAGGAACAGGTCTCAAAAAGGCAGTACAAGGTGCAGCCCTACCGACGCTGGTGTCATTTGGCTATACTTTTGTAAGAGGATTCGGAAGCGAATACGAATCAGGATTCAGATCAATGCGTGTCAAGTTACGTCACTTATCACTTATCATTTCTCTGTTCGTTGTCGCACCATCCGCGAAGTCACAAGAACAACCTCCGTCCAATCCACCTGCAAATTCGGAAGCTTCTAGCAACGGCCTGGCCAAGATCAAAGCCGACGCAAACGCTGGTGATGCTGATGCGCAGTTCTGGCTTGGTCTAAAACTAGACCTCGGCGATGACCTTCCGGAAAATGACACGGAGGCCGCAAAGTGGTATCGCCTAGCGGCTGAACAAGGACACGCCTCAGCCCAAGTTTACCTTGCGATATTTCTTGACAATGGAGAGGGCATTCCGAGAGAAGATGTTGAGGCCGTAAAATGGTTTCGCAGAGCCGCTGAACAAGGACACCCTTACGGACAGTCGCGACTAGGCCTGATGCTGCTTGCTGGTGAAGGAGTCCTCGAGAACTCTCTTGAAGCAGCCAAGTGGTTTCGTAAAGCCGCTGATCAAGGAGATGAACTTGGCCAGTACGAACTCGGCATGTTGTTGCTTGAGGGTGAAGGCGTGCCCACGAACCCACCCGAAGGCGTTGAGTGGATTCGCAAGGCAGCCGAACAAGGACATACCCTTGCCCAGTTCAACCTCGGGGCCATGTATTCAAGAGGCGAAGGCGTTCCACAAGACCTAACCGAGGCCTATAAGTGGTGTCGTAAGGCAGCGGAACAAGGATACCCATTAGCACAGCATAGAATAGCTACATGCTTCGCAAAGGGATTTGGCATAGCTCAAGACGACACCGAAGCCATAATCTGGTATCGCAAGGCCGCAGAGGCAGGAATTGCTGGCGCGCAGTTCGATCTTGCCGTAAGCTATCAGGAGGGCTTAGGCGTCCAAAAAGACGCTGCAAAAGCCATTAAATGGTATCAAAAAGCTGCCGCACAAGGAGACCCCAAAGCCCAAGTCAATCTTGGCGGTATGTACGCTGTCGGCCAAGGAGTTCCGCAAGACGACACCGAAGCTGTCAAATGGTATCGCAAAGCAGCCGAACAAGGACATGCGGCGGGCCAGGGCAGCTTGGGCCACGCCTTCTACTTCGGCAATGGTTTGCCGCAGGACTATAGACACGCGCTCGAATGGTTTCATAAAGCAGCAGTACAAGACGACCTGCTGGCTCAAACATATCTTGGCCAGATCTATCGCCAAGGCCACGGCATTCCGAAAGACGATGTCGAATCGCTAAAGTGGTATCGGCGAGCCGCTGAACAAGGTTCCCCTCTAGCTCAGTACAACGTGAGCCTAGCATACTACTTTGGATTAGGTGCTCCTCAAGACTATGTACTAGCATACATGTGGATCAACATAGCTACCGCCAACGCGGATGAAGAGCAACGAACTGATTGGGCACAAATGCGCCAATCACTTGCAGATAAGATGACCAAAGAGCAAATTGCAGAAGCCCAACGCCGTTCGCGCGAATGGGTTGAAAACCACGAAAAAGAATGACCGCTCCTTCGTCGGGGTAACACCACGGAGGTCGCTGTGAAATCCGCCCAAATCAATGTACATCAGTCTGTACATTAACCGTTGCAAAACATGGTCAAAGTGTGGTATATGTGCCTTCGGTGGCGAGAACGTAAATCTTGCTACTACCGCTAGTTGCCGACATGGCAAGCACTTAGAGTTTTGAGCGAATCACGCTCATAACCCGGAGGTCACTGGTTCGAGTCCAGTCCCCGCTATGCTCCATTGGAGATACCTCGGCGCAAGCCGAGGTTTTTCATGCGCTTACATCGAATGTGAAATTGGGAAATCGCCCGCTATGAACCCACGATCCGGGCTGAAAACGAGCACCCCGTTACGAACCCACACCAAGGGCTCAAAGCGAATAGGATTCCATCCAGGCAACGCCCGCGCAGGTCCATCTAGAGCGGGTCCAAAATGTAGACGCCCCGCCGATTCAGCTTCGGGAGTGATTCGAGATTCGTGCAAGGGCGTGGTTATTCGCGACGGATGAGTCGATTGCGCGGATCGCAGGCAACTCCGCGCATGATAACAGAGTCGCCGTTGAGTGGAGAGACGGAAAAGTGGAGATGTGCGGCGACTAATCCTCACGCAGCAGCGCGATAGTAATGGCGCAACAATCCTCCGAGGATTCGCTTGCAGCGGATGGGATCTGATTCGGGTTGTTCGGGTGGCGGTGGATCGTTACCGAGCGCAGCGTTCAACGTGCGATTGTCAAGACCTTGGTGAGGTCGATGCCGATTGTGGAATCGAACGTACTCACGGAGGATATAGTCGAGATGCCCTCGGCTGAAGCAAACGAAGTGATCCAGGCATTCACGCTTGAGCGAGCCAATCCACGATTCCGCAAAGGCGTTCGCATTGGGTGCCTGCACCGGAGTCTTCACGATGCGAATACCCGCACCATTGAACAAGGCATCAAGCGACTGCCCAAACTTCGTGTCGCGGTCGCGGATCAAAAACCGAGTCTTGATGTTCTCTTCCTCCAGCCACATTTGCACATTCCGCGCCTGCTGCATCATCCATTGCTGGTTCGGATGGTAGGTGGCCGGGCACATGAACACCTTCCGAGTCTGCAAATGAATGAAGAACAGGCCAAACGCGGTTCTCGTGCCGAACGGAGTGATCACGTTCTTCGTGAAGAAGTCGCACGCGACGAGCTTGTTCATGTGCAGACGCAGGAACTTCCGTCAAGTCGTTTCGATCGCAAGTGTACGACGCGCATTCCTCGGCGGCGGTGCCAGTCCTTCTTCTTGCAAGATGCGCCGAATGCTTGAGCGACCAACGGGAAGATGGAGTTTGAAAAGTTCGCCGACGATCCGGCGATAGCCCCAACCGAAGTTCTCCTTCGCGAACCGGATAATGATCCGACGCCGAACCGTGCTGATCCGGGGACGCCCCACCGGCTTCGGTCTTTTGCCAGCTTTATGCTGATGGATCCAGCGTCGATAGGTCTCGGGTTTAACAATCCCAACAATGTCCTTGACGTCGTGGCTGAGTTCCTGTCCGATTGCTAGCAGCCTGGCGCGATCCGATGGCGACGGGATCACGCGGTTGCCATCAAGCTTGGAACGCAGGATGTCGACTTGGGCAAGGAGGAATCGACACCGCGCATCGCGACGCGCGGTTTGACCTTCAAAGAGGAGGTGCAGAACGACGTAAACCCAGCGTGACATGGGCAATCTCTCCAGAAAGAGGAGGATCGTAAGTCCAGTAATGACAAGCGGGCTACATTTTGGCCCCCCGCCTGCGGCTGTGCAAAGGCGGCGATGTATAGAGGCAGCAGCAATGAGTTCAGTGACTCGAATCGATTACCAAGTGGACCGAATTCTTGCCTGCTTCATGGGCGGATTCGGTCGGCGTTTTAGGCCCACCGCTCATGCAGACGTACTTGACGCAACGGGTGTCGAGGTGTCACACATCGACACTCTTTAACTCTTTACCGGTGCAAGAATTACGACGCCCCACCGACACGGCAAACCGACAAATCCGCCACACACTTATCTCCTACTCCCCATATGCCGTCCCCGCTAGTTGAAGGGTCGTTGCGAAATTCGCCGACCCACGGTGCTGAATCCGACCACAAGAATTGAACAACGAACCGCGCAGATTTGGGTTTAGCTTCGAGGTTCATCATGGACAAAACCGCAAAACAGGCCAGTTTCGTCATCGACTCCGTGGCGAAAGCCGTCGCCAATTGGACAGTCGATGAACATGCCAGTTTGAATCCGGAGATGCCCAACCTCTACGGCAGCACCTGGCACACCGACTGGATTGGCCACACGCTCGCCCAACTGCACATGCTCGCCCAAGCGGTGGCTGTTCGCAGCACCGAGTTATTTGTCAATTCTGTTCGCTGGACGCACGAGTCGTTTGAGGCACGCGGGATCAAGGATTCCGATTT
>JAJDEB010000035.1 GCA_029260015.1 Phycisphaerae bacterium
GCCATCCGCATCGTCAGCCGACTCGTCGGCAACGTCCGGACATGGGTCGCACGCATCACCCGCAAAATCGCCATCAGAATCGTCCTGGGTCGGATTGGCGATAATCGGACAGTTGTCGCACACGTCGCCCACGTTGTCCGAGTCAGTATCGGTCTGATCCGGATTGGTAGCATTCGGACAGTTGTCTTGATCGTCTGAAACACCATCAGCATCTGCGTCGCCATTCGAATTGACATCAGGCAGATCGTTAGTACCGCCGTTTTCATTTGGCGTACCATCGTCTGATCCATTTGAATCGTCGCCATTGCCGTTGGAGTTGGCGTCGCCGCTGCCATCCGAATTGTCATCGATCCCGTTGGTGTTGACATCACCGCCGCCGTTGTCCGAACCATCGCCCGGTTGTATTGGTGCCTCGCAACCGAAAGCAAAAAACGCAAATGACACCATCAAAGAGATAAAACTTGCCCGATTCATCATCATTGCCCCCAATTCAAATTTTAAGCACAGCCGCTTGCGTTGATTGCCACGTTGTGGCCCCATTCAATATCAATCCAGCTGCGGCGTAAATCAGTCTAATTCAAGTCGTATGAGATAGACAAGATCAACCCCAATCAACTTGTTCGGGATCGCTCAGAATTCCGGCTACCAAGTTTAAATGTGTTGTACAACTATGGCCCAACAGGTCCCAGCCCCCCTACGGTTCCGCCTCCAGGTCCGACCACCGTCGAGAATCTGAACCGCGGCGCGAATGACGGGTTGGTGTTGTTGCCTTCGCTCGTCAACGGCACAGCGTCGCTGCCATCGTCATTCATGATGTAGATCTGATTGTCGAGTTGTATCTTTCCATTGAAGCAAATGCGGCCATCCTGCGGATGATACGACGGGTTAAATGCATCGAAAGAATCATCGTTGGTCAGATTAATCTGATCGGCACCGCTGGTATCCATGACGTAAATCTGCTGGGCCCCATCGCGCGCTGACCTGAATGCAATCTCGCCCCCATCGGGATCATAAACTGGAGTGAGATCGTCACCCGTGTTGGTCAATTTCATTTGGTCTGAACCATCGACGCGCATCGACCAAATGTCGAAAACACCGACACCAACCAACTCCGTATATCCAATTCGCGATCCGGTTGGATTGAATGACGGCACGAACTGGCTGCCCGGACCGGTGGTCAATTGGGCTTTGTTGGATCCGTCGGCGTCCATGATCCAAACGTGCTTGACGCCGTTCGCATCGAACGAAGAAAACACGATCTTCTTGCCATCAGGACTCCATGCCGGTTCAACGTCTATGTTCGAACGGTTGCTTATGTTCTGCGGAGCGGTACCGTCGGCATTCGCAACAAAAATTTGAAAGTGATCGTCCTGGCGGTCGGAAGCCCAGGCGATGCGGGTTTGGTGCGGATTCAAAACCGGATCGCGATCGGTTTCCATATGATTCGTGAGTCGCGTCTGGCTGCTACCATCCGCGTTCATGATGTAGATTTCACTATTGCCATCTCGATCTGACTCGAACACGATCTCTTTGTCGCATGAATCGCCGATGCCGTCGCCATCGGAATCGGCTTGATCCTCGTTGGCGCGATCGGGACAATTGTCACATTCGTTGGCGATGCCATCCTCGTCGGCATCTTCTTGGTCGGCGTTACTGGCGGACGGACAATTATCGCATTCGTCACCAACACCGTCATCATCACCGTCAAGTTGGTCAGGATTGGAATCGTCCGGACAATTGTCGCAGGCATCGCCAACCCCATCGCCATCCTCATCGGTTTGATCAGCATTGGCCTCGTCGATGCAATTGTCGCATGCATCTCCAACATCGTCCGAATCGGCGTCGTCTTGCTCGGGATTGGCTATATCGAGGCAATTGTCGATGTCATCAGTGACGCCATCAGCATCGGTATCGTCGGCAGGCACCACTTCCGGTGTACCGTTGCTTTCAACATCATCGTTGCCTGGCGAATCCTCAGGATCACTTGAATCACCAGAATCATCAACCCCATTTGAGTCTGTGTCGATTCCAGTGTTGTCTTGAATCCCATTGGAATTTACGTCGTCCCCGCCCGGGTCTTCTCCGGACTCCATTGGCGCTTCGCACGCAGTCATGGTCAACGTAGCGACAATTAACAGAGCGGAGAATCCAGCCTGTCTTAACATGTCTTAGCTCCCATCGAAGAATTTTTACAGAAGGCCATTGGATTTCAATCCACTACGGATCCACCGGACCCAAACCACCAATTCCCCCGCCATTTCCGCCAACGACAATCGAATTCTTGAATTTGAGGCCCATTGATGGAAAGAGGTTCTCACCTTCGAATGTCAATTGAATTGGGTCGCCCCCGTTGCTGTCCAATTGGTATATCTGAGGAATGCCATCCACGACGATGTAGCAGTAGACACGGCCGTCGCCCGAATGAACCGTTGCAGCCGCGAATGAAAACGTTGAGTTGCTGCTATAGTCAACTTGACTCGTCCCATCGAGATTCATGCGATAGATCTGACGGGCGCCCGCTCTGGTGGAATCGAAGTAAATGTATTGCCCATCGGGTTCGGGCACCGGCAATCGATTGCTTCCGGCCGAGTTGGTTAACTGCATCTGATTCGAGCCATCAATATCCATTTTCCAGATTTCCGCCCCCCCCGCTCCACTGCGTCGATAATAAATTTGTTCGCCATTTGCGCTGAAACAAGGTTCGGATTCTTCACCAGAGTCAGAGGTTAATTCTGTTTGGTTCGTTCCGTCTCGGTCCATGATCCATAAGTTCGCGGAAAGGCTGCGCGTAGACATGAATACAATCTGGAATCCGTCAGGACTCCATGCCGGATATGCGTCAAGCGCGGAATTGGCCGTCAAGTTTTCTGGAAAGCTGCCATCCGAATCCATGACGTATATGTCGAAGCTGCCTTCGCGATTGGAATACCATGCCACCCGCGTTCCCTGCGGATTGATCGCCGGACTTTCGTCGGAGTCCTCGTGGTTCGTAAGCCGCGTTTGATTGCTGCCGTCGGCATTCATGCTGTAGATCTCACGATTGCCATCCCGTTCTGAAACGAACACCATTTCTTCGTCACAGGCGTCGCCAAACGCGTCGCCATCGGCATTGTTCTGATTGGCATTTGAAATATCGGGACAGTTGTCGCAGGCATCGCCCACACCGTCGTTGTCACCATCTTCCTGATCGGGATTCGTATCATCCGGGCAGTTGTCGCAAGCATTGCCCAAGTCGTCGCCGTCATCATTGCCCTGATCAGCGTTGGGTTCGTTCAAGCAGTTGTCGCAATCGTCGCTGATCCCATCGCCATCCGCATCGTCAGCCGACTCGTCGGCAACGTCCGGACATGGGTCGCACGCATCACCCGCAAAATCGCCATCAGAATCGTCCTGGGTCGGATTGGCGATAATCGGACAGTTGTCG
>JAJDEB010000036.1 GCA_029260015.1 Phycisphaerae bacterium
GATTTTGCGTCGGAAAAGACTGGAAAAACCAAGCGATGTGCGGTTACACTCTGTCACGATTAGGCCTCCTTGCCAAAGTATGTAGAGTTCTCGCAAACCCTATCATACAAGGCTTGAAGGCCTTCTCTATGCGCAATTCAAGTCAAAGTCGTGAAATATGCGGGCTAGCCGGTCCCCAAACACCTTGGGAATCCTCGTACTCGCAACCCAGTGCAGCGAGCAAGTGATCGTACGGTTTGCTTTCCAGGTATTCTCGATCGAACTCATCCACTATGTACTTCAACGCCAGACTTGAAACAGGCTCAATGCCGCAGTCTTTTAAGGCGGCGATCTGCTCTTCGAGTCCAACAGGGTCTACGAACATTACAAAATGCTCCTATTCGTCGAGAATTCTGCTAGCCACCTATCCTAAACAAATCATGCCCGTTTGGAGAGCTTTTCTGAATACTCGTAAATCGTCTCCCAAAGAAACAGCGTCGCCAAGGGTCGTGATTGACCCTTGGCGACGCTTGCTTGTGTAGCTCATTGTTGCTTATCGACGGTCGGTACTCTACTGATCGATTCCGCACGCCCCGTCCGATGCTACATTGACTCCTACGCGGTTGGCGTAGCAGGTATTGGAATAGGTCTGGCCGTCGCACCCGCATACCGGGATCCATACGTCGAGACAGTATTGTGGCGTGGGCGAGCATGCTCCCGTTCCATCGCAATCACCAGTCGCTTTTTGACAGTACTCGCCGAAGATCTGGCCGATGAACGCGCAGTCGGCGTTGGTCTGGCAACCACTGTTGCATGCACCTTGGTGGTCAACGCTTACACCGGCTGCGTCGGCAAGGCACTCGTTCCCGTATGTCTGCCCATCACACCCGCAGACCGGATCATAAATCAACGGGCAGAGATTTGGTATTGGTGTACACACGCCTTGGAAATCGCAGCAGCATTCGCCTTCGTTGAGTTTGCAGAAGTCGTCGGGATCGCTGCATGGTATTCCCAAAATACCTCCGCAGACTTCACCACCGCAAGCTGACGCCGAACATGTGGCTGTCGCGCCCCAAGTTCCGCCACGACGATCGCAGATGCACTCAGTGGTTACCTCGCAACTTCCGTTGGGAAGACAACATGCAGCCGCTTCGATCGGGGGTATCGGGCAATCTGCAAATCCCCCGCAGGACGTACCCGCACCGGCAAACGCCCCGCACTGATCGAAGCACTTCTCTTCGCTGGTCTCGATACACGCACCACCTTCAAGGCAGCACTTCCCGACTACCGAGCAGACCGTTCCCAAATCGCATGACGGTGTTCCGTTGCCAGTGTTACAAGCCCACATGCCATTGGCGCAGCAGCTTGCCCCCTCAAAACAGAATGGGTTGCCGCCGGTTCCAGGTTCATCTGCTGGGTCGCAGCAAGGATCGTCACAAACTGTGCCCAATTCGCACGACGGTGTACCGTTACCATTGTTGCACGCCCACATGCCATTGGCGCAGCAGCTTGCCCCCTCGAAACAGAATGGGTTGCCGCCGGTTCCAGGTTCGTCGGCTGGGTCGCAGCACGGTTCGTCACATGGGCCAAGGTGATCTATGCTAACCCCGGCTGCATCTGCGTAGCATTCGTTGCTGTACGTCTTGCCATCACATCCGCATACCGGATCGTAGATCTCAAAGCAGGCGTCCGGAATGGGCGTGCACACGCCTTGAAAATCGCAGCAGCATTCTCCGACGTTGAGTTTGCAGAAGTCATCGGGATCGCTGCAAGGAATCCCCTGGATACCGCCGCACACTTCATCGCATACGCCCGCGTGGTCTACATTGACACCCGCAGCCGCAGCATCGCACTTGTTGCTGTAGGTCACGCCATCGCAACCGCAAACCGGGTCCCAAACATCCGGACATCCATTGGGACGGCGCCTGCAAACCCCGCTATCGCCGCAATCACCCGGGCTGTAGCAGTATTTGTTGCCAGGGCAATCGTCGTTCGATTCGCATCGACGCGCTGCACTAACCATGCTCACCGCGTCCTCCGAGCTGATTAATGGTCCATCGATTCCAGATTGAACGTCCTGCGAATCAGACGCTTGCTGCGCCAACGCACTGTCGCATGTTGCGATCGCGCAACCCAATACCAAGACGCTAACCCAATTCCTTTTTGGTTTGATCATGACACACTCTCCTTTTCGTTTCTCGAGGCCCATCGTGAGCAGCGTCGCGCATTGCACCGCCGCACCAGGTATGCACAGACTTTGGACGTGACTGGGATTATGCCCTCGGAAATTGCATAAAATCAAGAAAAATGTCTCGCGTTTACCCCACTTAACAGCAACGCCGGTGAGGCATATCCCCTAAGAATCCGGTTCTCTCGACACAATTAGTTTGGATTGATTGACGAAAACCAGAATTGAGAATTCCAGATTGATGTAGCGCCGGCGAGACGTATCAGTTCAGTTTTGCTGGATCCACTTTTGCAGCGGTACTCGTGCTTGGCGATGGTTTAGTGCCACGTTTTGGCACTTTTTGTTCTGGATTGGTCGCGAGACTGCAGGCCAGCTTCAGCGCCGCTTTCATGCTGCCGGGGTTGGCTTTATTTTTGCCGGCGATGTCGTAGGCGGTGCCGTGGTCTACGCTGGTTCTGATGACTGGCAGGCCGAGGCTTACGTTTACGGCTGAATCGAAGTGCAATAGCTTTACTGGGATCAGCCCCTGGTCGTGGTACATTGCTACCACGCCGTCGTACTTTCCTTTGGCGGCTTCTATGAACAGTGTGTCGGCTGGGAACGGGCCTTCTACATGGATGCCGACTTCGCCGGCTTGCACCATCGCCGGTTCGATGATCCGCATTTCCTCATCACCGAATTGCCCTTCCTCACCGGCATGGGGATTCAAGCCGCACACCGCGATCCTTGGCTGTTCGATGCCCATGAATCTTCTGAGCCAATCATCCAGCAGATCGATCGGTTGGAACACGCGGCCAATCGTGAACGAGTTCCGCAAATGAAATAGGCCGACATGCGAACTCGCGAGCGCCACCCGCAGCGACCCGCCCACGAATGCCATTGTCACGCGGCGACAGCGATACGCGTCGGCTAAGTACTCCGTGTGGCCGGGGAAACGAACGCGGGCCATCTTCCAACTGGTCTTGTTGATTGGAGCGGTCACAATCGCATTGACGAAACCGGACTTGTTCGCGGCGACGGCTGCGTCGAGGAATTGTTTCGATGCAGCCCCACCTTCTGGCGTCGGGCATTTGGAAAACGTGGCCGGCAACTCATCGAAGTCGGCCACGACTACCCCGCTGCGGACTTCCTCAATCTCGTCATGCGGTAGGCGAAACCAGTACGGTGCGATTTCCGCTTGACCGGATGCGTAGAGAAGCATCTCTTCCAGACCGTACACGATGAAGCGGCCCAGTTTGCGGATTTCGGGATCGGCGAGGGCTTTGACGATTACCTCGGCACCGATGCCACCCGGGTCGCCCATGGTGATTGCGATCAACGGCTTGTTAGCCGCGTCAGCGTTTTCGTTGGCGTCGATATTCGGTTTGTCCGGTGGGCGATGCATTAGAGGAATCCGTGCTCGCGAAGTGAATCGATGGTTACCGATTCTTTTGAGTCGCCCATTCGTTTGAGATGGCAGACGACGGTGCGGGCGATGATGTCCGATTCGATGTTGACGCGATCGCCGATCGAGCGTTCGGATAGGTTCGTATGCTTGAGGGTCGTGGGAATAATCGCAACGGAAAACGCATCGCCTTCAACTTTGGCAATGGTCAGCGAGATACCGTCGATCGCAATGGAGCCCTTCGGGATTACAAAATCGCGAACGTTGTCGTCGGGTCGCAGCCACAGCACCCATTCCTTATCCGACACGATTTTCTTAACGACGCTGGCAACACCGTCCACATGCCCCTGCACGAAATGCCCGTCCATGCGGCTATCGGGTTTGAGGGCCCGCTCGAGGTTGACGTGGCTGCCAGCTTTGAGTGAACCGAGATTGGTGCGGTCGAGCGATTCAGTGATGACGTCGAAGCCGAGTCGCGTGTTGTCGATCGATGTGATCGTCAGGCAAACGCCATTGATCGCGATGCTTGCGCCGAGTTTGGCGTCTTCCGCAACGATGCCGGCATCAATGTTAATACGCTGCCCACCCGCGACGGTTGTCGTGGATGCGATCTTGCCTGTTGTTTCAATGATGCCCGTGAACATTGGGTTCAATCGTAGGGTGGGCCGTGCCCACCGCCGTTCGAACGCGCAAAAACTGGTGGGCACGGCCCACCCTACGCGCTTCCGCTTGATGCTAGGTGATGATATCGAAAGGTCAAGAAACGCGGATGGTTCTCGGATTAACCCTCTTTGATCGCGGAAATCAATTCGAGGATGGCCTTCTTGCCGTCGCCGAACATCATGAGCGTATTATCGGCGGCAAAGAGAGGGTTCGGGATACCCGCGAATCCGGGGCTCAGGCTTCGTTTGACCACGACGACGGTGCGACATTTGTCCACATCGATGATGGGCATGCCGGCGATCGGCGAATTGGGGTCGGTGCGGGCGACCGGATTAACGACGTCGTTCGCGCCGATGACCAGCGCCACGTCGTATTGTTCCAACTCGGGATTGATGTCGTCCATTTCGCGGAGTCGGTCGTAATCGATATTGGCCTCAGCCAACAGTACGTTCATATGACCGGGCATGCGACCGGCCACCGGATGCACGGCAAAGTCTACATGGCAACCGCGCGATTCGAGCAAGTTCGACAAATCGCGAACGGCATGCTGTGCTTGCGAGACGGCCAACCCGTATCCGGGAACGATGACGGCTTTCTGCGCCGAGTCGAACAGGATCGCGACCTCTTCCGGCGACGAACTTTTAACCGTCTTGTAAACCTCATCAGCATCGGGCGTGTCAGCCGTCGGTCCCATCGTTCCAAAAATCACGTTGGGCAGCGATCGGTTCATCGCTTTGCACATGATACCACAAAGGATCAAACCCGACGCACCAACCAACGAACCGGCGATAATGAGTACCGAGTTGCTGATGACGAATCCGGTGGCACATGCTGCGAGACCCGAATACGAATTCAAGAGCGCAATGACCACCGGCATGTCAGCCCCACCGATGGGCGTGGTCAGCAAGATGCCCAAGAGTCCGGCGACGATGACGATAAGCCAGTAAGCGATGAACGGGGAAGCAGCGCCTTGGCCTGCAGAAGTCACCAACCACCAGGTCAACGCCACCGATAAGATAACGAGCAGGACATTGACGAACCTTTGCGCGGGGATGATCGCCCCATCGGGAACCCACTTGAGGCCTTGCAACTTGGCATAGGCAACCAAACTACCGGTCAACGTCACCGCACCGATCAAACCTGAAGCCGCAGTCGCGATTGAACCCGACACTGACACCGTCTCGTAAATCATCGCAGCCCCTGCGACGAATACCGATGCCACTCCGCCGAAACCGTTGAACAGCGCTACCATCTCGGGCATCTCGGTCATTTCGACCTTGACGGCTTTGTATGCACCGATGCCACCACCAACGATCAATCCCGCGAATATCACGCCATACGACAATCCACCTGCCCCGAGCGTGAAAACCACGGCAAGCAACATTCCGGTCGCAGCGAGCAAGTTGCCACGAACGGCGGTCCGCGGATGGGTCAATCCCTTGATACCGCGAATAAACAATATCGCCGCGATCAGATAAACGATGTTGATTACGTTGTCCGAAAACAAAGCCTTGGCGTGCTCGGAATCAGAATCGACAACATCGTCAGCATTTTGTGTTGTCGGTGCGGGTGATGGTTGCGCAGAATCTTCACCGAACGCGGGTGATTGCGCGAATAGGACCAAGGGAAGCAAAATGTATAGGTATTTCAGCATTACTGTTCCGTAACGTTTACTTGCGTTTGAACATGCTCAACATGCGATGGGTCACCATGAAGCCACCGACTGCGTTAATCGTCGCGAAGACGACTGCGAGAAAACCCAACACCTGGGATTGCCAACCGGGATGCCCCGCTGCCAGCACCGCACCAACCAGCGTGATGCCCGAGATTGCATTCGAGCCAGACATCAGCGGCGTGTGCAACGTCGGCGGTACTTTGGTGATGATCTCGAAACCGATGAAGATTGCGAGTACGAAAATCGTGATTCCGGTGATCAGTGTCATGATTTGTCACCTTCTGAAGAATTCGCAACAGCCGGTTCTGGTTTTGTGAGTTCCGGCAGTTGCATCAACTCGCGAATGCGCGGATGCACCACTTCACCGCCCGTTGTAACCACGCATCCGGCGGTAATTTCGTCTTCCATATCGAGATTCAGCGAGCCATCCTTCACCAGATGTAAAAGCAGCGTTTGAATGTTTCGCGAGTACATCTGACTGGAATGGAACGGAACAGTCGTAGCCAAATTCGACGGGCCCATGATGGTGACGCCATGTTCGACAACCGTTTTGTCGCACTGGGTCAATTCGCAGTTGCCACCGCGCTCGGCGGCTAGGTCGACGATGACCGAACCTTCGGGCATGGCCTTGACCATGTCAGCCGTGATCAGTATCGGCGATTTTTTTCCGGGGATGGCGGCTGTGGTAATGACGACATCCTGCTCAGCGACGACCTTGATCATCATTTCGCGCTGTTTGCGAATGAACTCGTCCCCCATTTCCTTGGCGTATCCGCCCTTGTCTTCCGCGCCTCCGGTTGCAAGTTCCATCTCGACGAATTTACCACCGAGACTTTCGACTTGTTCGCGGACTGCCGGCCTGACGTCGTAACCGCTGACCACGGCGCCGAGGCGCTTGGCTGTTGCGATCGCCTGCAAACCGGCGACGCCTGCTCCGATGACAAAAACCTTCGCTGGCGAAATGGTGCCGGCAGCGGTCATCATCATCGGGAATATTTTGGGCAATTGAGCCGCTGCCAGGAGAACGGCTTTGTAACCGGCGATGTTGGCCATCGACGATAGCGCGTCCATGCTTTGGGCCCGGGTGATGCGTGGAACCATCTCCATGCTGACGGCAGTCACTTGTTTTTCAGCCAACTTGCGGAGTCGATCAAATTCCGTGAGCGGGTCGAGGAACGTAATTAACACGCTGCCCGATTTTAGAAATTCGATTTCGCTGCGACCAATCGCATCGACGTGCGGCGGTGCAACTTTGACGACAATATCGGCGCTACCCCAAAGTGCCGAAACATCCGACTCTATGGTCGCACCAGCTTTTGTGTATTCTTCGTCGCTGTGGCTGGAGGCAGACCCCGCACCGCTTTGCACGATGACATCGATGCCCGCTTTCTTGAGCTTGCCACAGGCGTCGGGCACCAGTGCCACCCGATTCTCGCCTTCGTGCAATTCTTTTGGAACGGCTACTTTCATATATTCAGCTCGATGGGACGCAACGGATAGGTCGAAACAGACCAAGCCCCGACAGTTTCTATTAGCAACAACAGAACAGGATTGACAGTACGCCTTTCATTCGCCACCTGCTGACCGCTCAGCAAGCTTGACGAAAACCCGGCGAGTGGCGAGTGTAACCATCGCGACATCGGAAGCAACCAATCAAATGACGCATTTGGAGCGAAGACGAACGCCGCCCGACTGCACAATCGATTCTGCTAAACTGGCGAATCTGTCGGACTGGGAAAAATTATCATCTGTGTAACTCATCGTGCGCCGACTCGAACGGTCTTGACAATTCTTTCTGACTTTGTCATAGAAAAACGCCGTTTCGGGCACTCGAACCGCTTCTTGATAAAGAAAACGCTGCCATGATTGATGTCAAAAACCTCACCAAAACGTACGGTTCGCTGCGGGCGGTCAACAACATTTCGTTCTCGGTTGACGAGGGCGAAATTGTCGGGTTCCTCGGACCGAACGGGGCTGGTAAGACGAGTACCATTCGCATTCTGACGTGTTATCACCCAGCCACTTCTGGGCAAGCCACCGTTGGCGGGTATGACGTCTTCACGCAGTCGATGCAAATCCGCCGGATGATGGGGTATCTGCCGGAGGCGACACCGTTGTATCCTGAGATGCGCGTTCGGGAATATCTGCAATTTCGCGGAAAGCTTCACGGACTCGACCGCAGCGCCCGTTTGTCGGCGATCTCTCGGGTGACCGATCGATGCTGGCTTGGCGATTTTATCAATCGACCCATCGGCCAGTTGTCCAAGGGCATGAAGCAACGCGTCGGGTTGGCTGACGCGATGCTCTGCGACCCGAAGGTGTTGGTGCTCGATGAGCCGACGATCGGACTCGACCCCACGCAAATCCGGGAAACGCGAAACCTGATCAAACAGTTGGGCGAGCACCATACGATCCTGTTTAGCTCGCACATCCTCAGCGAAGTTGAGCAAACGTGCAGCAAGATTATCCTGATCGCCAAGGGGCGGGTTGTTGCTCAGGGCACACCGGCAGAACTTCGCGAGAAGGTCAGCGCCGATTCAAAAATCTTCGTTGAGGTAAAGGGACCGGCAAAGGAAATACAAGCCGTCATCGACGCCATTGAAGGCACCCGCGCGGTTGAACTCGACGGCGCGGCAGAAGGCGAATGGAATCGCTTCGTCATCACCGGAACCGGTCAACGCGATATCCGCGAACCGGTGGCCAAAGTCATTCAAGACAAGGGTTGGGGGTTGCGCGAATTGCGCCGCGAAGTCGCCAGCCTCGAAGATTTCTTCGTTAAGATCATCGCGGAACAAGAAAACTAACCTTCGCGAATCGCTCAGGAGTGATCAACAAAACCATGCGAAACGTTTCGCCAGTCATGCAGAGAGAATTGGGCGCTTTTTTCTATAGCCCGATCGCATACGCCGTCTTGACGATATTCCTGCTGCTGCTGGGTATCTTCTTCACGGCAACCACTTTTATACCCGGAAACCGATCATCGCTTGAATATCTGGCCGACTTGATGCCGGTGGTTTTTGTCCTGTTTCTACCGGTGCTCACCATGCGATTGCTCAGTGACGAATATCGCACCGGGACCATTGAAACGTTGATGACCGCTCCCGTTGGTGAGTCCGATGTGGTAATCGGCAAGTTTCTCGGAGCGTTCGTCTTTTTCATAGTCATGCTGGCGACGACGCTGCTTTATGCGTTTATCGTCAGCGCGTATGGCCAACTCGATTGGGGCATGTTGGCCTCGACCTATCTGGGCATGCTGATGTTGGGGGCGCTATATCTTTCCGTCGGTTTGTTCTTCAGCGCGTGTTCGGGCAATCAAATCATCGCGGCGATCAGCAGCATGGTGTTGCTCTTGGTCTTTACGTTCCTTTCAGACTATCTCGCAGGTAAATCCGGCGGTGCGTTGAAATTGATCCTTCGCCACCTATCGATTCGCGAGCATTTTCACGGCTTCACCCGTGGGTTGATCGATGGCAACGACATTGTTTTCTTCGTCACATCGACGGGACTGTTTCTCTTCCTGACGGTCAAAGTGCTGGAGTCAAGACGATGGCGGTAGAACCAAATCATCAATATCAAAAATCGAATTGGCTCGTCGGCTTAAACGTCGTGTTGATGGTCGTGCTCGCGGTTGCGTTGGTCGCCGGATCGCAATGGCTTGGACTCACGCGCATGGGTCGCGTCGATGTGACCTCATCCGGTATCAATAGCTTGACTGAACCGACCCAGGCGCTACTCAATGGGATCGATCAGAAAATCAAGCTGACGAGCCTCTATTTCAAGACCGACATTGAAGACAAAGATCAGGATCGCTATCGGTCGGCGGTCAATGATTTGCTTGAGTTGTACAGCGTGTCCAATCGCAGCCAGATCGAATTCGAATCGATCAACCCCCTGCAAGATCATGAAAAACGATCGGCTGTCCTCAAACGCCTCGCCGATCGATCGCTCTACAAAGAGCAGGCGTCTGGCCATGTGGAAATCATCGACCGGTTTCAAAATGAGTTTCTTGAGCGTATCACCAAACTGCTGAGTGAAGATCTGTCGCAGATTGAATCCTTTGGAAAACTGGCGGGGACGGCCGATCGCCTGGCCAACGAGGTCAAAGGCTTGTTCGATGAATTCGGTCGCGACGTCAAAGCGGCTGACCAGCAGATCAAGGACGCGCTGGCCTCCGATGTTCCCAGCCACGGCGCGGCGACCAATCGGTTGCGCCAGTCGTACACGATGATCAGCAAGAACCTGGGAAACATCGTCGCTGTCGGCGCTCAGGTATCGCAGAAACCGGATGAATTCCCCCCTCCGGTCATGCAATTCTTCGTCGATTCCGGTTCGCGATACAATCAGCTTATAGAAGATCTCAAAGCGCAGGAAGCGGCAATCAGTGAACTGCCGACGTTGGACATCGATCAGATCGCGCGCGATTTGGTCAGCGCAACTTCAAATCCCATCTTGGTCGAAACTGAAGAAAAAGCGGAGGTCATCCCGTTTCGACAAGTCTGGCCCGCCGTTAATGAACAGTCCGGCGGGGGTGGCTTTGAAGAGCGCCGCTTTCAAGGCGAGCAGACCGTTACCTCGGCGATTCTGCAGCTGACGCAAAACGTAAAGCCAGCCGTCGTGTTTGTACGCCACGGAGGCGCACCGATGATCGCATCAGGCAACGCAATGATGCAGCAACCGGCGGGCAGTTTCGCGCAGATGCGCACCCAACTTGAAGACGCCAACTTCAGCGTCCACGAGTGGGACTTGGCGACCAGCATGGAACCCCCGGCGATCGATCCGCCAGCCTCTCGCACAATTTTTGTAATCGACCGCCCCACGCCTCCTCGGGACAACCCGTTTCAACAGGGTCCGAAGGATCCGGTGTTCACACCCGACAAGCTTGACGCTTTGAAGAAAGTGATGGGTGATGCACCTCGGGCACTTTTCCTTGGTGGGTACCTGCCCGGAGCGATGGGCGGTGCGGCACCCAATGAGTATGCGGACTATTTGAAGGATGAATGGGGCATCGAAGCCGAAGACGATCGGGCCCTGATCTTCATCGAACCGATGGAACCGGGTAAATATCGCTTCGTGCGTGACCCTCTCAAGATGTTCGACGCAAGTTTCGGCGACCATCCGATCACAAACAGCCTCTCGGCGATGCGGGCGATGTTTCCGTTGATTGCCCCGATCAGCCTCACCGAAACGCCCGAAAACGTCACGCACCATAAGCTGGCGTGGATGGACCGATCTGACTCGATCTGGAGCGTTGCCGATATTCAATCGTACTTCGATCAGCAGGCCAACGAATACATGGTGCCCGCCGACGGAGATTTTCCGGGTGAGTTTCTGTTTGGTGTGGCTGCTGAGAAAGGCGAATCCAAAATCGTTTTGATCAACGCCACGCAATTCGCCACCGACCGAATCGCCCAGGCGCGTCAGTTGGCCGCGACTCCGCAGGGGCTGACCGTTGTCCCCGTCAATCCGGGTAACACGGCGCTCTTTATCAATGCACTCCACTGGCTTAACGACAACACCGAATGGATGAACCTTGGTTCGCCCATCGATTATTCAACGCTGAATATTAAGAAAGGCGCGACATCCACGCTGGCCGTTCAGGTCTTTGCCACTGCGGTTTGGCCACTGCTCGCTGCAGTGTGTGGTCTGGGCGTGTACCTCGCGCGGCGGAGATAAGCTTCAATGAATTTCAAAACCACCGGGATTCTCTTCGTCCTCGTTGCCATCGTCGCAGTCGTGATCTTCGCGCTGCCCGAACAAAAAATCACCGCGCCCGAGAAACCCTCGGCGCTTGATGCTGCCAAGGTTGACCTCGAAAACCTTATCAAAGAAGGGTTCGGCCGAGCCGTCAAGATCGCGGTGTCGCAACCCGACGAACCCGTTTGGAAGTTTGAGCAATCGTTGCCCGAAGGCGATAGCGATCCTGCCTGGACGATGACAACCCCGTACACTTGCGCCGTGCAGGAATGGCAGGTCGAATCGATCGCCACGCAAATCCGCAAACTACAGTACACCAGCAAAATTGATCCAACTTCGGGCACCATCACGCGTGCAAGTTGCGGATTGGAACCACCACGCGCTACCGTCACGCTAACCGACGATTCCGACGAAATCGCGAAAATCCACATAGGACGCGATGAAGGAAGTCGCGAAGCCTACGTCTCACTGGGCGACGATCCTGCGATTTACCGCGTCAATGCTTCGCTCAAAACACTGCTCAAAGACAGCGCCCTCGCCTACCGCGATCAGAAAATGTTCGACGTCGAAACCGGCGAAATCGTCCGCTTGGAAATCCGCGAGCCCAACTCCGACGGCGGGACCGACCTGTACGCCATGGTCAAGACCGGCATCGAGTGGCGATTTGAGATACCGACCCCTGCCAAAGGCCACACTGACCAAATCCGCAAGTTGTGCAGCACGTTCTCCGCTTTGCGGGCGCAGGAGTGGATCGCCGGCAATGTCACCAACATGTCTCAGTATGGCCTCGATACCGGAGCACGCACGATCACTGCCATCAGCAACACAATCGCCAAACCGGAAAGCGACGCCAATTCAAACGGAGCATCTGCCGAACCCCAAACTGTCGTGCAAAAGTTTGTGCTTCACCTTTCAAATGTCAGCCCCATCGGCGAAGACACAAAGGTCTATGCCCGTCGAGGCGACGAAGACATCGTCGGCACCGTCGCGAAAAACCTCGCCGACACGTTCGCTCCCAATCTAAAGGACTGGCGCGACAATCGCTTGATCGATTACGACCCGACGCCAGCCCGCTCCATCACGCTCACTATCGGCGGCAAAGAAACACGTTTTGAACGCAGCGGCAACGATTGGCGTTTTGCAGAATCGCAATCACTGGCTGACAGGGTCGAAATATTCAACCTGTTCACCGCGATCAAAGAACTCAAAGCCGTCAATTTCATCGCCGGGTCATCAGCAGACGAAACCGAATTCGGTCTTGATGATCCCAAGGGAATCGTCGCTCTGGCATTTGACGACAAAAATGACAACGTGACCTTTACGATCGGAGCGCTTACAGATTCCGCATCGAGACGGCTGACGTACGTTCGGGCCAACGACACCATCGCCAAAGTCAACACCACTGACCTGGCCATGCTTGTTCGCAGCGAAACGATGTACCGCGATTCAACGGTCGTCGCTCAACCCAAGGAACGCATTCAGTCAATGACAATCAATCGCGCTGCCGGCGCGCTGGGCGAATCAGAGCCGGCCAAGTCGGTGACGCTGACGCAGACCGAAGACGAATGGACGATGACTGCCCCGGTCGAGAGTAAAGTTGACGACGTGCAGTTGCAGCGGCTGCTCAGCACGCTTGCCAATCTTCGGGCCAAAGGCATTGTCGATGTTGCCGAAGGTGGCGATCTATCCAAATATGGCCTTGATAATCCGGCTGCGCGTCTTGCATACACGATCATCCCGCCCAAGGCCTATCGCGTATTACCCGACGACGTCAACAGCAACGGCTCCAATCGCGTCGAGCCGATTCAACCGCCCGCAGAAACCTATGAATTGCTGATCGGCCAGGTTAATGACAAGGCCTACATCCAGCGCGTAGGCACGCCGGAGCATGTGTACATCATCGCAAACTCGCTGCTTCCCGATTTCCTCGCCGAGTACCGTAAGAAACAAATCTTCGCGTTTGAAGCCAACGATGTGACAAACGTTTCGTATACCAATGGCGATTCGACGTTGGGCCTTGCCAGAGAGGATGGCAATTGGATTTACGCGCAGGAACCCGATGTTTCGCTAGATCAGGCGAAAGTTGCGAATTATGTGCTGCGGGTGAAGAATGCGTCGATCACACGGGTCGTCGAATACGGTGCCCCCGACGTTACGAGCTACGGATTGGACGAGCCGCGTCATCGAATAAAAGTAACGCTCGCGGGTGGTGCGTTGCCCGCTCTGCTTATTTCCGACAAGACCGACGGCCAGGGCAATCACTTCGCTGCGTCGGAAGGCAGCAGTGACGTGTTTACGGTTCCGGCCGAGACGATCACACAGGTGGCGATCAACGTTGATGAATTCGTGCAGGGCGGTTAGGCTTGCCTGCCGAAAACATCAACGAGGCCCGCAATGAGCAACAGACAATTTCTGGTCACTTCCGGACTGCCCTACTCGAACAATCGCCTGCACGTTGGGCATATCGCCGGTGCGTATCTGCCGGCTGACATCTATGTGCGGTATCTGCGTGCCCGTGGCGACAACGTGCGCTTCATTTGCGGCAGCGATGATAACGGCGTCGCCGCGCTGAAGAGCGCTCGCGAAGAAGGGATCAGCGTCGAGGAACTGACCGCGAAGTACAACGCGTCGCAGCAGGAATCGTTCAAAGGGCTCGGCATCGAGTTCGACATTTACGGCGGCACACATCAGCCGGAATTCGTCAAAACCCACGAACGCCTCAGTCAGGCGTTTTTTCAGACGATCCACGACAAGGGGTACTTCACAAAACGGGCAACCGATCAGCTTTACGATACAGAAGCCCACCAGTTTCTGCCTGACCGGTTTGTCAAAGGCACATGTCCATCGTGCAAATCTGACAAAGCCAATGGCGACCAATGCGAAAACTGCGGTCGAGAATTGGATCAAGTCAATCTGATCGATCCCATTAGCACATTGACCGGCACAACGCCGATCCTACGAGAGACCACGCACTGGTTCTTCAGGCTCGATCAACTCCAGGAACAGATTGCGAATTGGCTACGCGGCAAGAAAGAAGACAAGGACGGCGTGAAATGGCGCAACGTCGTTATTAACCAATCGCTCGGACGCATCGAAGCCGAAGGCCTCAAGGAACGGGCAATGACTCGCGATATGGGTTGGGGCGTTCCCGTACCGCTGAAAGATCCCGACGCCGCGGGCAAAGTGCTGTACGTCTGGTTCGATGCACCCATTGGCTACATCTCATTTACTGCAGAATTATGCCAACGACTTGGCGAAGGTGAGAACGGCTACAAACACTGGTGGTGCAATCCCGATTGCAAGATCGTCAATTTCATTGGCGAAGACAACATCGTGTTCCACGCAATAACGTTCCCCGCGATGATGTTGGCCAGTCGTGATAGCGCAAATGTACAAGGTGAGTCGGGCGAGTTTCAACTACCGCACAACGTTGTCGCCAACGCATATGTCAATTTCAAGATGCCGGGCAAAGAAGAGGAGAAGATGAGTAAGTCGCGCGGGACGGCTGTCTGGATCGAAGACTACCTCAAAGACTACGATCCCGATCCGCTTCGCTACTACTTGACAGCTATCGCTCCGGAGCAGCAGCGCTCGGCATTTGAGTTTGACGACTTCATTACCCGCAACAACGGCGAACTACTAGCCGCCCTGGGTAATTTTGTGAATCGTACCATGACGTTCGCTCATAAGTACTTCGACGGCAAGGTACCACCCGTTGGCAACCGCGAGCAAATCGACCTCGATCAAATACAAGCCTGCAAGGACATCGCCAAACGAACGGCTAACGCACTCGAAGACTACCGCTTCAAATCCGCCCAGGAAGAAATGATGAGCCTCGCCCGAGCCGGCAACGTCTACTTCGACATCACCAAACCCTTCCAAACCCGCAAGACCGACATGGAAGCCTGCGGCCGAGCAGTCAACGTATGCCTGCAAACCGTAAGAACCCTAACCACAATCATGGCCCCCTTCCTACCCCACATCGCCAGCAAGTGCAGAGACATGCTAAGCCTCGACGAATCGTCCAAGGCTTGGGACACCGCCTGCAATGCCCTACCTGTCGAACATGACCTCGGTGAAGCTGAATACCTGGTCAGGAAGATCGACGTTTTGGAGACGGATGCTAAGTAGGGTCGTTCCGGCATTTCGATATGACACAATTCGATGACACTTCATTGTCATCGTTTGGGCATCGGTATCACTCACTAGGACTTCAGCCGAGATGGCAAAAATTGAACCTAAGTTGATCTTGTGTTTTCGCGAAGGGTACGACTTAAGTCGTCTCCGTCGTGACATCGTCTCAGGCATCACGGTCGGTATCATCGCACTACCGTTGGCGATGGCTTTTGGCATCGCCTCCATTCCAGACACTGTTGCAAGGGAGTTACAGGCGATCAATCCCGCGCTCACAGCACCTGCGCTGGGAATCTTCACCGCGATCGTTGCCGGCTTTCTCATTTCACTGTTAGGCGGCAGCCGCTTCCAGATCGGCGGCCCAACCGGCGCTTTCATCGTGATCGTGTACCAAATCGCGACAAGGCACGGCTATTCAGGGCTTGCCACAGCAACAGCGATGGCCGGTGTCATTCTTGTGCTGATGGGGCTGGCGGGCTTTGGTCGATTTATCAAATACATCCCTTATCCCGTAACGACCGGGTTCACAACCGGAATCGCAGTGGTCATCGCAGCCACTCAACTCAAGGACCTGTTTGGCCTGTGTCCGATGGACGCGAGCGGCGCCTCGATTCCACTTCCTCCAGAGTTTATCCACAAATTGCAGGTGCTCTTTGGCGCTTGGAGGTCGTGGGATTTCCCAACCGTCTTGGTTGGATTCGGTTCACTTCTAATGTTGATCTTAATTCGCCGTTTCATGCCGCGTCTGCCCGGCCCGATCATGGTTGTTGGATTGGCTGGAATCGCAGTCTCAATTTTCGGAATTAGCACCGACACCATCGGAGACCGATTCGGAGAAATTCCGCGTTCGCTTCCCGCTCCGCACCTTCCGGCGTTTAGTCCTGCTTTGGTGAAAGAACTCATTCCTGAAGCAACGACGATCGCAATTCTATGTGCTCTTGAATCACTCTTGAGCGCAGTGGTTGCAGACGGCATGACCGGGCGCCGTCATCGATCCGATACCGAACTCGTGGCACAGGGTATCGCCAACGTTGCAACGTCGTGCTTCTGGGGCATTCCGGCCACCGGGGCCCTTGCCCGCACTGTCGCAAACATCCGCGCCGGCGCGGTTTCTCCGGTTTCGGGATTGGTTCACGCCGTCACGCTCCTGCTCTTTCTACTCGTTGCGGCTCCGCTCGCCAAGGCCATCCCGCTCGCAACTCTCGCCGCCGTCCTGCTCATGGTGGCGTGGAACATGAGTGAGATTGATCACTTTCGCTGGATCCTCCGGTCGCCGCGCAGCGACATCATCGTGCTGCTGACGACGTTTGGATTGACCGTCCTCACAGATCTCACGATCGCGGTTATGGTCGGGATGGTGTTGGCGTCATTCTTATTTATGAAACGGATGGCCGACCTTTCCGGCGTGGGTACATTGGGTGTCACCGAAAACGGTGAGGACCCGCCACCGGATATTCCCACGCTCCCACCGGGCATCGAAGCGTATGAAGTATTTGGCTCGCTGTTCTTCGGTAGCGCCGATCGTGTCCGCGACACGCTGGCGGACTTTGAGCGACCTCCAATCGTTTTCATTTTGAGGATGCGAAGTGTGCTGTGCATCGATTCGACAGGGTTGCACGCGTTGATGGAACTGTACGAAAAGTGTAACCGTAGCGGTACACAACTGATCCTCTCCGGCGTTCACGCGCAACCGCTCTTGGCGATGATCAATTCGGGACTCGATAAGTTGATTGGCATCGAAAACCTGTGCGGCTCCATCGATCACGCGATCAAACGTGCAGGTTCGCTGACGAATGCGCGACAGGATCCGTCGTGATCCGAACGATTGTACAGGCCGAATAGGCACGGTAACGCCCGCTACTTGGACATGAAACTGGATGTGCGTGCAATGGAAAAGGCGTGATTTGTACGACTTCCGATGCCGCTCTATAAATCGGCAAGCCGGGACAATTCATCTTGGAAAAAAATCGGTTCGTTGCTGCTTGAGCAAAGGGCGGCCATCCGTTCGATCTTCAACTTAATTCGTCCGGCGATTCGTTTGCAGAATTCTAGTTGTTCTGCTTCGTCGCCTGGGTATTGCGACGGGTCGGGTAGAGGCCAATGGACTTTGACCCCGCCACCTGGGAATACCGGGCATGCCTGGGCGGCTGAGTCGCAGACGGTGATGGCGATGGCGATATCCTGCTCGAGGAATTCGTCCCAGCTTTTGGATTCTAGGTCGTCGGTTGGGATGCCCATCGATTCGAGCGTCATTAGCGACAGCGGATGAACGAAGCCGGCTGGGTCGCTGCCGCAGCTTAGGAATTCGAACTGATTGCCTGCGACACTTCGGCCAATCGCCTCGGCCATCTGCGAACGGCAGCAGTTTCCGGTACAGATAAAAAGCACTTTGGGCATTGTCATATTTACATCCCCGACCGTCTATTTCTGATTGAGAAATCTATTCTTGATCCTTCGCAACGACTGCTCTTGCACCTCGACACATGTGGTCAAACGCAGCATAGTCAAGTAGACATTGGCCGACGAGTCGTCGATGGCATCCGGAATCGCTGGCTGCGGTAGTCTATCACCGATGTGTTTGCTCCGCATCAAAGCCACGTTGATGCCAACCGATGCCCCAAATCTGTGAAGGGTTGATTTCCCGCCGAGTGTTGAATAGCTTGCCCTATCGCGCCTGATCGATGTCATCGTTTCGGGTGCGGTTGAAATGGCGACCGATCTGATAGCGCAACGCAGGCAGGTTAGACACTAGCAGGAGAACCACGTTGGCAACGACTGATGGGCTTCGGGTCGGGATTGGCTACGATATTCACAGGTTGGCTGAGGGGCGCGATCTGATTCTGGGAGGCGTGAAGATTCCGTCTGACAAGGGGTTGGTCGGCCATAGCGATGGCGATGTGGTTTTGCACGCGATCACCGACGCCCTGCTCGGAGCGTGTAGCCTGCCGGACATCGGCGATTTATTCCCCGATACCGATCCGATATACAAAGGCATCGACAGCAAAATTCTGATGCAGCGGGCGATGGAGAAAGTGAAAGCGGCTGGCTTTCGACCGCGAAACATCGATTGCGTCGTCCACGCGGAAAAGCCGAAACTTACGGCGTTCAAGAAGGCGATGGCCCAATCGATCGCGACCATCATCGGCATTCCGGCAGACACCGTAAACGTCAAAGCCAAGACCAACGAAGGCATGGGCCCGGTCGGTTCATTCGACGCCATCGCCACGACTGCCGTCGCGACCGTGGTCGCCATCGGTCAATAACACATTTGAAACCTTAAACTTCAGTGAAACGAATATGTCAATCCGCATCTACAACAGCCTGAGCAATTCCAAGGAAACGTTTGAACCGATCGAGTCGGGCAAGGTCGGGATGTATCTCTGCGGCCCAACGGTGTACAAGCCGTCGCACATCGGGCACGCCGTCGGTCCAGTGATCTTCGACACCATCAAACGCTACCTAATGATCTTCCACGGGTTCGACGTCACCTGGGTCGTGAACATCACCGATGTCGAGGACAAACTCATCGCCGAAGCCAACGCGCAGGGCATCGGCGTTTTCGAGTTGGCCGAGCACGTCACGCAGAACTATCACGATGCACTGGCTGCGCTTGCGGTGACCGGTGTCGATCACTTTCCGAAAGCGTCAGAGAACATCGCCGAAATCATCGCGATGATCGAAACACTAATCGCATCGGAATACGCCTATGTCGTTGGCGGCGACGTTTACTTCAGCGTCACGCAGGACGACGATTATGGCAAGCTTTCCAACCGCAACCCGGACGATCAATCCGGTCATCGCGAACTTGCGAGCGGGCCCAAAAAACATCCCGCCGACTTTGCACTCTGGAAGCAAGCCCGCGACGACGAACCGGATGATGTCAAATACGCTTCTCCGTGGGGCAAAGGCCGGCCCGGATGGCACATCGAATGTTCGGCGATGTCAAAGCGAATTCTCGGTGACACGTTCGACATTCATGGCGGCGGGCTGGATTTGATGTTCCCGCACCACGAAAACGAAATCGCTCAATCGGAAAGCTGCACACACAAACCGTTCGCCAAGTATTGGATGCATCACGGGCTGACTCGTTTCAACACCAAGAAAGTCAGCAAGTCCGATCCCGAAATGCAAGCTGCTCTGGCTGCGATGACGCTGAGCAACCTGCTTCAGGAATACTCCGGCGAGTTGCTGCGGTTTTTCATTCTGTCAACGCAGTACCGACGCCCCATCGAGTATTCGCCCGAAGCACTTGCCAGCAAGAAGAAGGGATTGACCTCGTTCCATCGTTTGTTCAAACGCGTAAACGATCTGGACGCGGGCGATGTGTACGCAGCACCGTCTGCTGCGGATGCGACGACGTTTCAACTTGGGCATCAGGGACTTGGCGAAGAAGCCGCGAACTTGGCCAAGACCGTTTCAGATGCGCGGGACCGATTTCAAGCCGCGATGGATGATGATTTCAACACAGCCGTCGCAACCGCAGTCTTGTTTGAACTGACCAACGATGTGAACCGATTCATCGAAACAAAGAATTTGGAATCGACTGATGACGCGACAGGAAAGCAATTCGCATTGAGCGCTGCCAGGGCGCTTGTGTCTCTGGGGCAGTCGCTGGGCATCTTCCTTTCCGCACCTGAAACAGCATCCGGAGGCGATGCGCTCGTCGGACAGATCATCGATGCCCTGCTTGAAGTTCGGGCTGCATGTCGCGCTGAAAAATGCTTCGACCTTGCCGATGGAATCCGAGATCAACTGAGCGGTTTAGGGGTCACCGTTGAAGACAAACCAAGCGGTGCAACGTGGGCCATCGAAAAACCGTCCGATGAGTTGCAGGGAAAACTGATCGACATTCACATTGAAACACGAACGGCATGCAAGACGGCCAAGAACTTCTCCCTTTCCGATACGATTCGAGATAAGTTAGCCGGCATCGGTGTGACGCTGATAGATCGCCCGGGCGGAACGGATTGTGAATTGACGTGACGCAAATCGTAGGGTGGGCCGTGCCCACCGCAGTTAGGTCGTTCTACGGATTGGTGGGCACGGCCCACCCTACGGGAATAATTCGCTCCGGATGCTTTTTCGTAGGGTCCACAGTTCCTTGAAGGCTCGAAGTATCACCCGGATATTCCCGCCGGAACTCTCGCCCGACGTGCGCGGATAATGCGTGACTCCTGTTTGCACAATTTCATACCCAAGACGTTGCGCTCGGGCGAGCATCTCGGTATCAATCAACGCGCCATCGCTCTTGAGTTCAATCCGATCGATGAGCGCTTTCGGATAAAGCTTGAACGCGCAATCAATGTCCTTGATCCGCAGACCAAACATCATCCGAATCAACCCACCCCAAAGCTGCGCGTTTAATTTGCGTAATGCAGAATCCTGCCGGTTGATTCGATAAGGACTGACGACGCCCTTTTCGGAAGCCAGCGAGATCACCTTATGCAACTCCTTCAGATCGAACTGCCCGTCGCCATCGGTATAGAAAATCCAATCCTTCGTCGCACTGCGGAATCCAAGCTTGAGCGCCGATCCATATCCACCGTTGCTTTCGTTGTGGACGCCGCGAACTTCCGCCGGATGCTCAGCAGCCAACCGATCGATTAGATCAGCCGTCCCATCCGTACTCCCATCATCAACAAGAATAACCTCAAGGTCGTCCGCACATGCACGCCCCACCTCAAGCGCCGACTGGGTCAACGCTTCGACGTGATCCACCTCATTGTAGAAGGGAAAGAATATCGTCAGGCTAGGGAGTCGCGATGGCACTTTATTTGTCAATTTTCGTCAAGGGTAATGGGGCCTGCGCAAAGAATAACCCACTCACGTTTCAGTGAAATCAAGGCGCACGATATGCTAACTGACGATCGGCAGAGGTGGTAGATGCCGTACTATTTTGATGCAACGGTTGACTTGCGGCGGGTGCTGATTGCTTTGATGGTTTTTGGTTTATCGGCTGCGGTCGATTCGCTTCCGGCGGGTTTTCTTGTCGTAACCTTTTTAACGGTTTCGTTTTCGGCATCCGACTTTTTGGTCGTGGTCTTCTTTGCAGCCACTTTCTTTGCAGCCACCTTCTTTTTTGTGGATTTCTTGGCGGTTGGTTTCTTTTTTGGTGATTCGAGTTCCAGCGCGTCTGCTGTCGCAATCGTCGTTTTGTTGATTGCACTTGTCGTGCTGATCTTTTTGACACCGTTGCTCGACGTGGACCGGACGCTCGATGAAGCGGGCGCAGTCAACTGTGCGGGCTTTGGTTCTTCGACGGTACTGCTGGTCGGACGAATTTCGCAGTATCCATCGAACTTTGCACCCTGCACAACAATCAGCGACGTGGCTTTCAAGCTGCCTTCCAGCGAACCCGTAGACGTGACTTCAACCTTGCCTCGGGCTTCGACTTTGCCGTTGACTGTTCCTTTGACGGTGAGGCTGTTGGATTGAATCGGGGCAGCCACCCGTCCGCGCTTCTCTACCGAAACATCTCCGCAGGTCGCGTAGCCCTTGACGGCTTGGTATGACTTGATGACGTAGTTTTCGAGGATAAGGCGTTTACGACAGTGAGCGCAGAAGACCGACATCGCCCGGGCGGCGACCTCATTGGCCCCACCGCAGTGCGTGCAATTCACGATCTTGGTTTTGGCTGTCCTTAGCCCACCCACCGGTATCCATCCCGGGTTTGGTAATTTCGCCCTCGCGCCACCGCGCGAACGAGCCTCTTGCGACCGCATGCTCAACCTGGCTCTGCAAGCCGCCTATCCATCAATAGCAGGGAAATTCGCGCGTGACAAGCAGAATCTTGGAATCATTCGCCTATTCCGAATCGCTGGAAATGCCTCATCGACGTCAACGTCACGGCAAAGACCCCAGCAATTCCGAGTCCGAATCATTCATCCCGGCTCATTTGAATTCCAGACTCAGTCCGCTTTGGCACCTAGCGTTTCCCAGCGACCGCAGGTTCTGGCGTTGGGGTTGGCTTGCCTTTGGGTGCCGAAGAAGCCGACTGGCCATTGGTCTTGCTGGCACCGTCCTTGGCTCCGACCACGACATGACCGCTGAACATCGCGCCGTCAGCCACTTCCAGACGGGCGGTTCGCATGTCACCTTCGAGGTGGGCAGACGCACTGAGCTTGACCTTGCCCGTGGCTTCAAGATTCCCAGTCATCACACCGTCGATCTTGACGGTACCGGCTTTGACGTCGCCGGAAAGACTCGCACCTTCGGCGATGAGCAGGTCACCCTTGCTGTCGATCTCGCCCTCGAATTTTCCGAGCAGGCGCATGCCTTTTTGGAATTTGAGTTCGCCTTTGAAAGAAGCATCGGGACCGATGACGGTGGGATAGTCGTTATTAGGATCAGCCATGTCTTCAAACCTCCTTGTTTGGAGTAGCAATAAATGGTGTGCGAGCCAATCAACCCGACCCTATATTGAGTTGTTGCCCAATGGTCCAGTTATAGCTTGCTTGACTACCTTACGTCAACGCCTTGAACACGCCAACTTCGCGCGAAGATCAAACATTTGTGCGCACCGCGCATCGACAAATTGAACTCTCGATTCAACGCAGTTTTATTGACACTGTGAGTTGTTTGATAGGATGGCGTGAACGGACTTTTTCGCTGCGAATTTTAGCCGTCCTGAGGGCTGGAGCCGCCTTGTTGCGGCGTGCCAGGGTTCGGCGGTTGCGGGCGCGGTTTAGCGCGCATGACGTGCAACCTTGCTTCGCGTAGCAATTCGCCATTTGAAAGCAGTTGCACGCGATACTGACCCGCTTCTGGGAAAACCAGACCGTGAAACTGAAGAGCCAGATTCGCCACGGCCAACGGCGACTGAAACTCGACCTTGCCCTGGCCCTGAACCAGCGGCTGGCGGGATTCGTTTGTATCAACGATCCGAATCATCAGATCAACCGCCCCATGTCCGCTCGTCAGCGACGTGTAGACCGACAACTGCGGATGATTCACAGGGAAGTTCGTCGCGTGGATCGCGCTGAATATCCCGATCAGCGATTGCTTTCCGGTCACGCGGTCAGTGATGATTTGATCGCAGACGACCAGCGACAGCACCTCGGGTTGGGGTTGGATTTCTTCCATGCCATTGATTCTACGAAATCTGTCCGGAATTGCACATCACCTTCGGACATATCCGCATCAGCCACATCTCCACCGTTGCGTTGCTGGCTATTCTTGTCAAAATGCCGATCAATTGATTCCATAACGAGAAAACCGCCACCGACTCAGGAGCGACCAAGATGAAAATCCACGAATACCAAGCCCGAGACCTCTTGAGCGATGCCGGCGTGCCCGTTCCCCCATCCTCCGTCGTCGAAACGGTCGAGGAAGCCGTCGCCGCGTTCAAGAAAATCAACTCCACCGTTGTGGTCAAAGCCCAGGTATTCGCTGGTGGACGCGGGAAAGCCGGTTTCGTCAAGCTTTGCAAGACGGCTGACGAGGTGAAGGATGCGGCTCAGTTCATGCTGACCAACCGCATGGTGTCGAATCAGACTGGTGCGGAAGGCATCGCCGTGAAGAAACTTCTAATCGCCGATGCCGTAGACATCGAGTCGGAATACTACGTCGCCGTCGTGCTTGATCGGGCCAAGCGTGCTCCGGTGGTGATGGTGTCGCGCGAAGGTGGCGTCGAGATCGAGGTGGTCGCCGAAAAGAATCCAGACGCCATCGTCAAGAAGTGGCTGGACCCGCACCTCGGGCTGATGAATTTTCAGACGGCTCAACTCGTCGAAGCGCTGGGCTTTACCGACAAGCAGCAAGCCAAGGATGCGGCCAAAGTAATTCGCGGACTCGTCAAGGTGTTTCTGGATAACGATTGCAGCCTCGCCGAGATCAACCCGCTGGTCCGCACGACCGATGGCAAAGTGTTGGCGATTGATGCGAAGATGAATTTCGACGACAGCGCCCTGTTCCGCCATCCCAACCTGAACGAAATGCACGACAAGTCCGAAGAGAACCCAGCCGAACTGCGTGCCAAGGAACACGACCTGACGTACATCGCCCTCGACGGCAACATCGGCTGCCTCGTCAATGGGGCTGGCTTGGCGATGGCCACCATGGACATCATCAAACTCCACGGTGGCGACCCGGCAAATTTCCTCGATGTCGGCGGCAGCGTAACGAAAGATGGTGCAATCGAAGCGTTTAAAATCATCCTGGCTGACGACAAGGTGAAGGGCATCCTCGTCAATATCTTCGGCGGCATAGCCAAGTGTGACACCATCGCCGAAGCCCTGATCGCCGCCGCCCGCGAAATCGGATTCAAAGTACCGGTGGTAGTGCGCCTAGAAGGCACCAACGTAGATCGAGCCCGCGAGCTATTAGCCGAAGCCAACATCGACGTATTGGTGCCAGCCGACGACCTGACCGACGCAGCCAAAAAGGTCTGCGCCCAAGTGGCATGAATTCCGTAGGGTGGGCCGTGCCCACCATGTCGTCGGCGCCTGAACTGCGGTGGGCACGGCCCACCCTACACATCGTTTGGCATTGATGGCTCGTGTGCCACTGGCTGCTTGCCAGCCAGTGCCCGCGACGCATCGCATGCATCGTTACCAATGACTGCGTCCAACGAATTTCTATTCTTCCTGCACGCAATCATCGGTGGCATTGTGCTGCTCATCGCCTCGCGGTTGGGCCGCCTTTATGTCATCGGGGCGATCGTCACCTGCACCATCCTGATGAACATCGCTGTTCAAAAGCAGATGACGCTATTCGGCATGACCGTGACCGGCGGGAACGTCCTGTTCGGGCTGGTGTGTCTGGGCGTGGATATTCTCAACGAGCACTACGGCAAACGCGTCGCCAGAAATGCCGTGTTCGTCGGGTTCGCGGCCAACGTATTCGTCGTGCTGATGATGCAGTTCGTCCTGCGCTACACGCCCATCGAAAGCGACCCCGCACAAGAACCGATGAAGTTCTTCTTCAACGCAACAGCCTACCCCCGCATCGTCTGCGCATCGATGGCCAGCTACCTGCTCTCGCAATTGCTTGATGTGCAAATCTACCAAGCCCTCCGCAAACGAACCGGTGAGAAAAAGCTCTGGCTAAGAACCAACGCATCGACCTGGCTGGCGCAGGCCTTCGACACCACGTTCTTCACCTTCGCCGGACTGTGGGGAACGGTCATCACAACCTGGCCCGAATTCCGCGACGCCGTCCTCTTCGCCTACCTCATCAAAATAGCAGTAGCCCTGCTGGACACGCCGTTTTTGTATTTGACAAAAGTAGGACTTTTGCGCCCACGAGATTTGTAGGGTGCGGCTTGCCGCACCGGCATAATTCGTCAAGGCGATACGACCTAACCGCAACCTCCCCGATTACAACAAGGGAACACGGACTCTTGATTTGAGGTTTTGCCCTTCTTCAAGAATACGTATCGGTTCTCCAGAAGCCAAGGAATCCATTTGGACACGAATTCATCGGAGTCTTGCGCTTCGGAGGCATCGAATCCCCACTCTTTGTTGAAATTGAGTTTGAGCAAGACGTGCTGTGCAAGCTCCCCGATGTTGCGGTGAAGTACGTTTCCCGCGTATGCTTTGGAACTCGACAGCAGTGTCAATTCATCTACGCCGCGCGGAAAATCAAACCGCGCCAACCAAGCGGCCGCGAAGATTCGCATGAATTCATCATCCTCGTTGTCGAGGATATAGTCGAACCAACTTGCGTCCGCCCTTTCTTGAACCCTTGAGAAGCACAGAGAGATGTACATCTTGACATGATGGATGTCTTCAGAGCACATCCATTGCTCATCATCGATGGCCTTGAACTCCTCAAAGAGTTGCTTTAACAGTGCAGGTGTTAATGATTCATGTGCCTGCCAAAGCCTATTAGCGGCAATGCAGGCAGTGCTGCTGTCTTTGTCGTTGATTAACTTGATAACGGTTTCAAAATCACCGGCATCGATTAGCGCCTCTATTCGCGCCGCAGGTTCATTTAAGAACTCAGCTTCGCAGAACGGCTCAACCTCACTCGGGTCACTCTGCGCAATGAGGGCGACGCATACTATAGGCAATAGGATTGGAATGATTCGCGGAAGTCGTGTGCGCACGCTAGCCATCGTGAATCTCCAACAGGTGCGGCAAGCCGCACCCTACACGTATTCTTTGGCGTCAATTCGGTGTTGGTTGTACGGACTGCGTTTCAGTTGGTTCGAATCGACCTTTAGCTACGACGCCAATTCGCCCGGTTTCGGGGCGGCTTCTACTACTGCTCGCAAGAACCTGCCTGGGTTGGTGGGTTTGACGTCGGCGTTTTCGTATTGCTTGGCGATTAGCTCGCGGGTTAGGTAATCGAACTGGCGGGTTTTGAACTTTTGGATGAGGTCTTTTTGGATATCTACGAAGCTTTGGGGTTCGGTTCGCTCCATGTCGGTGCAATTGACGATGAAGAATACACCATCGGATTCGACCACTTCACTGATACCGCCGGCGCTTAGCGAATAGAGGGCGTCTATTGCGGGCTGCCATCTTTCTCTTGCGCCGTCTTTGGAGACCCAGTCCCAATCGCCGCCGTTGCTTGCGTAGATTCCTTTTGATACATCCTTGGCTACATTTGCAAAGTCTTCGCCGCCTTTGACCCGGCGAAGAGCGGCTACTGCGTTTTGTCTGGCGTCGGATTTCTTGACGGCTGGGAACATTCGCTCGCCCACTGCATCTACCCTGCCAAATGGAATATCAATCAGTGACATTCTTCGACGGTTGCCCACCTTCATTTCGGCGAGGTACTGCTCGTAGAATTCTTCGATCTCGCGGCGGGTCGGCTCAGCCACCTTGTGCCCGACCGATCGCTGCAAATGCGCGATAATCATCATGTCGCGGCGGATGCGCTGGCGGTCTTCTAACATCGACACACCGCGATCGCGTAGCCACTCTTCATAGCGCGTCTGCCTGCCGCCGTGGTCCTTGTTGATGATCTCGCGGATGCGGGCATCGACGAACTCCTCGAGCTTTTTCATCTCCTCATCGTGCAGCCGACGCTTCGCCACTTGTTCGAGAAGCGTGCTCTCCGCCTCCGAGCGAACCTGCCGGCGCAGTATCTCAATCATCTGACGTTGATATTCCTGCGGTGGCATGTCCCTAGCCATCTTCGCAAGATCGTAACGCACCCATCTGAGCACATCGTCCACCCGAATCGGTGAACCATTGACGAACAACGTCGAAACCGGTGACACATCGTTGATGTCATCGTGTTCCTCATCGAGCATCGCCTCAGACTTTGCAAGCCGGATCGCCCGTTCATCCTTCGGCGGACGTTTGGTTTTAAGTTCATCCGGATTGCGGCCATACCGGTCCTGATGACTGCAACCGCACGCAACAAACAGAAGAATCATGCAAACCAACATGCGAACAGCGACCAGTCGATTCGATTTGTGCGGATAACAAGCAGGCATCATTTGACGGTTTCCACGGGAGCCGGGGTTTTCGAAAGCATTTTTCGCAGACATGCCAATAGCGTCTGCCCTTCAAAGTAACTGGATCGCAACCGAACGTAAATGGTTTTCGGGTCGGGCATGCGAACGGTGCCGGGCGCATCTGCAAAAGCGGCTTGTGCCACAGCCAGATCGCGCACTGAAAATATCAAATCCGGTTCGTCAGCGACGATCGAACGAATCTCCCACTGACGGGCCAGCACACGGATTTCTGCCAAGTCCAGCAGCGTCGCAACCGATTTGGGGCTCGGTCCATACGCATCGGCAAGATCCGCAGCCAACCGTTCCAACTCGTCAAGTTTCTGGCACATGACGACGCGGCGATAGATGTCGATGCGAGCGCGGGCACTGGGAATGTAGCTCTTGGGAATAAACGCGCTGACGCCGATTTCCAGATGCACCGGCGCGAGGTCGGGTTGCGGTTCACCGCGCAAAGCGCACACCGCACGTTCCATCAGTTTGCAATACATTTCATAACCGACGGCTGCGATGTGCCCGCTCTGCTGCGGACCGAGGATATTGCCCGCTCCGCGAATCTCCAAGTCGCGCATGGCGATGCGAAACCCGGCGCCCAACTCGCTGAATTCTTCGATGGCTTTGAGTCGTCGTGCGGCTTTGGGCGTAATGGTTCGTTTCTTCGGGAGCAGCAAATAGCAATACGCCCGATGGCTGCCTCGCCCCACGCGGCCACGCAACTGATGCAAGTCTGATAGACCGTAACGATCGGCGATGTTGATGAATATCGTGTTGACCGATGCTAGATCGATTCCGCTTTCAATAATCGTCGTCGCAACGAGCACATCGGCTTCCCCGTTGATGAAGCGGCGCATCACGCTTTCGAGTTCGCGATCCTTCATCTGCCCGTGCCCAACCAACACTCTGCAATCGGGAACGATGCGGCGGATGTCGTCAGCCACCCTCTCGATGTCTCGCACGAAGTTGTGGATGAAGTATACCTGCCCGTCGCGACTCAGCTCCCGGATGATGCCCTGGCGGATGAGGTCTTCGTTGTAATGGCAGACTTCGGTGGCGATACTGCGACGATCAACCGGCGGCGTTTGCAGCGACGAAATATCGCGAATGCCCAGCATTGACATGTGCAACGTGCGCGGGATCGGTGTCGCAGAAAGCGTCAGCACTTCAACAGTGGAGCGCATCGATTTAAGGCGTTCCTTATGCTCGACTCCGAAACGTTGTTCCTCGTCGATCACCAGTAGCCCGAGATCGGCGAACGCAACGTCCTTGCTCAACAAGCGGTGCGTCCCGATGACGATATCGACGCGTCCCTTGCGGGTTTCCTCGATAAGTTGCTTCTGCTCCTTGGGCGTGCGAAAGCGCGACAGGCAACCCACCGTAAACGGGTAGTCGGCTAGGCGTTCGCTAAACGTTTTGAAGTGCTGCTCGGCGAGAACGGTCGTGGGCACAAGAACAGCCACCTGCCTGCCGAACTCAGCGACCTTGAACGCCGCCCGCATGGACAGTTCCGTTTTGCCGTAACCGACGTCGCCACACAGCAGGCGATCCATGGGCCGCGATCGCTGAAGGTCTTTGTTGATTTCATCGGCGACGATGATTTGATCGTCCGTCTCGTCGTATGGAAATGCGTCTTCAAACTCACGCTGCCATGCGGTGGCGGCTGGATAACTGACGCCTTCGTGCGCTTCGCGTGCAGCTTGCGTGCGGAGAAGCGCTTCAGCCAACTCGTTGACCGCTTCCCCGGCCTTCTCTTTTGATTTTTTCCAACGCGTCCCGCCGATTTTCGAGAGGGTCGGCTTGTGCGCCCCGGCACCGACGTATCGCTGCACGAGATCGATTTGCGACGAGGGTACATGCAGCACGGCTTTCTCGTCGAATTCGAGCGTCAGGTACTCTTCGGTCTTCTCCGAATTCTCTCGGCGCATCGTTTCCATTTTTTGGAATCGGGCGATGCCGTGGGTGGCATGGACGACGAGATCGCCTGGTTCCAGTTCCATCCAACCGTCGAGCGGATGAGACGCGACGGTTTTTCGGATCCGACGGCGCTGGCGGGATCGGTGGAATACTTCATGGTGACCGACGACAACGGTTTTCGCGTCAGCCCAGTCGAATCCACGATGTAGAAATCCGAGTCGCGTTTCGATGCGTTTCGCGGCTAAGTGCTCGGATTCCTTGAGCAACTCCAAGAGACGCGATTGTTCGCCTTCGTTCTCGCAAATGACATAGACGCTGCGATCTGAAGCCAGATCCAACAGCTCCCCCACCGCTTCAGCCGACCGCCCTTCAAAGCGCGAAAGCGAGCGCACGGGAAAGTGAACGCCCTCGTCATCTTTGACAGCCGGCGAGCCGAACCGCCACGAATGGACCGACGCGAACCGCCCAAGGTCCGCGAGCAACTCGCCCGTTTCGAACAAGGCTTTCTGCCCACCGGTGCGCTCGCGATACAAATCGGCAAATTCTTGAATTTCGGATGGATTATCCAAAAAGACGATCGTGTCTTTCGAGAGCAAATCGATAAAACATGCGGCTTCGGAATTCGATTTGTCGGCAACGTGCGTCGCCGCACAAATCGAGACGGCATCTAGTCGCTCGATGGATCGCTGGGTACTGACGTTAAAGAGTCGGATGGACTCTACCGTATCACCGAAGAACTCAATGCGAATCGGATGATTCCGGTCGGCATCGAACACGTCGAAAATATCGCCGCGCCGCGCGAAGTCGCCCGGTGCTTCAATGAGGTCCAACCGGGTGAAGTCATGATCGACGAACCAAGACGTCAGGGCATCAAGTTCGATTTTCTGTCCGACCTTGACCGAGATCGTGTGGGTTTCGAGCGACTTGGCTGACGGTACCGGTTGGAGCAGCGCCTGGATTGAGGTAGCCACCATCGTCGGCACATCGCCACCTGCCAGCGAAACACACAGGCGGCGACGTTCGGCGTGAATCTCACCAGCCCCCGGTCCATCACCCGGAAGCGTCTCCCACGCACTGAGCAGCGCGACTGACGATTCGCTGAAAAACTCAAGATCTTCGCGGACGCTTTCAGCTTCGGTGAGATGGGCGGAGACGTATAGAATTGGTCGCTGGGTGCGGTGGGCAAGGTCGGCAGCCACCATCGGCGCGGACGATCCCCACAGGCCGGAAACCCCGACAGCCCCTGGGGGGCCGGTGATTTGTCGGGCGAGTTCTGCGAGTTTGATGTCTGCGGCGATCTGCCGGATCACCATGACATTCCCCATGCTATCGACAGTGCGTTGCGGGGCAAGTGTCCCGGTTCAATGCGAATGTGACAATGCGAATGTGTATGACCGTCGCATTCGGACTTGAGTTACGAGACAATATCCAACAAGATTCAACATCACAGTGGTGGTAACGGACCGATAGCGCTTATATTGTCAATTGGTGGAACCAACGGTGGTCGCGGGGATTATCAATCTCGCTTCGCCGGGACGATGATGGCGCAGGAGACTTTGGTGTTTCAACCCAAAACATTTCAATCCAGAACAGCAGCCCAGAAACATTTCGTCGGATGCGGCACGTTTGTTTGCATGCTTGCGTTTTTGGCAAGCCCCGCGCTGGCGGAAACCAAACCGGCATCCCTTGCTCAATACATTCCGGAAGACGTTTGGCTATTCAGCCACACGTGGCGCACACCTGAGCGCGACAAGATTGTCCAGAATTGGGACGAAGTTATCAATGCGCTGAAGACCTGCGGGATCGAACAGGAACTCCGCAAAGCGATCTACACTACGATTCCGGACGAAAAGCAACCGGCATTCGAATCCAAATGGAACGAAATCTCCGCCGCATTCGGTGCTGTGGAATGGGTCGATCTGGTTTGCAACGAATTCGTATTTGCCGAACGCTTTAAGTCGGCCATGCCCGACATAATCATCATCGCTCGACCCAAGCCTGAGACGTTTCAGAAAAATGTCAAAGGGCTGATAGGAATCTTTGATCTGTTCAATACCTATGCGACGGGATCGCCCAAGCCGGCCAAGGTTAGTGGTCGACTTCGTACATGGTCGATCCGGTCGGACGACGGTGATATCGGTCTGCACCTATTGCACATCGATGACAAAGTCGCATTGGTGTTCGGCCAAAGCGCCCTGACCGATGTGCATTCGCTGCTGCTCGGCGAAAAGCGAGTCGCCAGTATTCTAAACAACGAGCGATTCAAGAAGGCCATGACAGAGGTTCCCAAACCAGATTTCTCGGTGACCTTCATGGACATTGACCGGGTGTTTCAATGGGTGACGGGGCTTCCGTCGCTGATTCTTGGAAAGCATGAACACACGGCACCAATTCAAACGATCAGCGGAATCATCGCGACCGTGACCAATAAGATCGACTTCATCGACTACATCGTCATGTCGCAGGAAGTGAAAGGTAACAAGCAGATTCAACACACCGTCGCAAGAGTCAAATCCAATTGCTGCCAAAAGCCCTGCGCCAAGGCATTTTCTCAGCAAAAGCCCGTCAAGAATTTCACGAGATTCGTCCCGGCAGAGTCGAAGTCTTATGTCGTGTCGGCGATGTTCGACCTCCGCGTATTTTATGACACGCTCCTTGAAATTATCAGAAATGAAATCCCCGAAGGTGCAGGCGTTTGTCGAAAATGGGAAGACGTCCAACGCGATGCGCAGTTTAACGTCCGAGGCGATCTGCTCGACTGGATCAGCGGTGAATTCGTCGCGGTTGCATTTCCGCCCGTGAAGCAATCGTCGTTTGCCCAGGAAGACGGAGCCATGCTGTTTCGCATCCGCGATGTCGAATTGGCCCGTCAGAAGATACCGAAGCTCGTTGATCGGGCTACGACACTATTCCAAAACAGCGGACAGCAGCTAACGGTTTCGCCAGCATCGAGTTTGCCTGTCGAAGGGTTTCAGAAAATCACGGTTCCGACGATGGTGATGTTCATCGGAACGCCGTGCTTCGGAGTTTGGGACGAATGGTTCGTCGTGGGTTCATCTGAAGATGCCGTCGCCCTGATCATGAAAACCGCAGCGGGCGAACATCCGTCGATCGTTACCAACGAACGGTTCAAACGCGAAGGACTATCGACAGACCAACCGGTCGTCGGTGCGAGTTTCACCGACCTTAGCAACATCGGTCAGGAATTATCCGCCGCATTCTTCGGTTTTGGATTCGCCGCCGGTATGATCCCCAACGAACCCGAAGCCGCCCCGGCCAAGGCCATCCTCAGTTCACTCGTCCGTCTCGGACCGGTCGTCAACAAGATCGATTTTCTGAGTTCATCGAGCACGCTCACGACGTTCAAAGACAACGCCTGGCACGTCGAAAGCGTGACGACTTACAAATCGGCTGACGAGTAGTATGGCGACTGCGGTTTCTTGTTGGCCTTCGCGCGTTACCGTCATTCCCGCGCACGCGGGAATCTAGAAGCGCAAGAGAAGACTCCACTGTTCTTTCCATCACATATGGTCGCAACGGATCTTACACGATCAGTAACGCTTCTTTGGCAGGGGTGACGCATGCGGCTGGATTCCCGCGTGCGCGGGAATGACGGTGGGACGTGTAGCCACGTGGCGGTGGGCACGGTTCACCCTACGAATTACGCCCGCCACATTTCTCAATCATTACGACGAATCGATCCAACGCTGTCTGGCAGTGATTGAAAAACAGCGACGGTTCCATCAATTCCAACTCTGATAGCACCGGTCCTGCTTTGGTTTCGACCAAATCTGCACGGGCATAATGGATTTTATGCGGAACGGCTTGTATCGCTGCGTTGGCAACTTTGAGTTCCTGCGGACTTGGCCGCTCACTTACATCAACTTTTTCAACCTGTCCATCGAAGCGAGGACTCTTGCGAATTGCGTGGGTCCACTCACCATCAATCCATATGAGCGAACGTTCGCCAGGGTCCTGAAACCCATTCATGAACGGCTGAATCAGAATATCACCCTCTTTAAGCAGCGACATGGCATGAGCGAACGCAGAAGCATCATCGCTCGAATCAAAGCGCTTGGCACCAAACGAACCAGCAGACACAGCCGGCTTGATCACAACGTCATCGAACGAAGCAATCGCATCCTTTGCCGCAGCACCATCAGGCATCCGAAGCAATCGCGTGGGAACGGTGGGCACACCTGATGCTACCAATTGCAGCAGGTACTTTTTGTGGTGGTTCCACTTGACGACATCCGGCGAATTGATCACAGCAGCGCACTCATATGCGCCGAGAATCCACACCAAAAAATCAGTCGGGGCGGTGAAGTAATTCCAAGGCGACCGAATCACGATTACGTCCAGTTCCAATTCAGGCAAACCAATTGGCTGGGTCGGCTCGTCGTCCCATGCAAGCAAGATGGGCGAGTGGCCGCGTTCCTTCAACGCTGCTTCCAAAGGCGCCGCATCAGGATCGGGCTCCGGCAGATTCTTGCATGTCACCAAACCGACGCGCATTTTAACGTCCTTATTCTCAATTCTCGTAACCGACTGGCCCCGTTTCCGGCTATCGCCTACACCATTTGTGTGAATTTAGGCAAGATCGCCACCCTTTTCGCTCTTCCGATCCGTGCCTTTATTCTTGCGAACGCATCGGGGCATAGTTAGCATCGTCGCTGGCAATTGCCTTCTCCCCCCAGTCGGACACGGGCCACCTCGTATATTCAAAGCATACAAAGTTCAACAAACAGGAGTAGAGATCATGTCCAGAAGTAAACGAAGATTTCCTTGGCTGGCAATTGTGTCCGTTGCGCTTCTTGCGGGGGGCGGATACCTCATCACGGCTTGCACACCGACAGACAGTGGCGACGGATCGATGGACGGTTCCGGCGACATGAATACCAATGGTTCGTCGGGCGACAACGGTTCGGGCGACGACATGGGTAGCAATGGCGAGGAAACCGCCTGCAAGCAAGCCGACGACGAAGGTAACGAATTCGACACCGAAGTCAGCACCATGTCGGCACAAGGCAAGATGCTCACGTTGAATCGAAAAGTCATCACGTCGCCCGACATGGATGACAGCATCCGCGTCGAAACCGAAATCCTCTCCGATGGTGCCCTCGTCATGCGCATCATCACAACCGACAACGGCATGGGCAAGGTCGAAGTTGACGTCGAATACGGTGACGAAGTACCCGGCGTCGATGCGGCCAACATCGTTGTCGAAAACGGCATGATCCAAGGCACGATCGACGGCCGCAACATCAACGATATGCAAGCCGACGGTGCCGACGCCAATGACACGACGTTTGCCGACGGTATGCCAGCGCCTGAAGATGGCGCGAGCGACGACTTGAAGGACGCTTTGAACGATCTGCTCTCCAAAGCCGACTCGGCCAGCGGCGATTGCGATGCAACGGCTCCGGATGATGACTCCGATCAGATGAATACCAATGGCATGCAGCAAGCCAAAATTCTCGGCCTACCCCCGCAGGATTCCGGACACGACAGCGATCCTGAAGCGACCGCCGGCTGTATCGGTTGCTGGGCGGGCTGCAGCGTCGGCGCTGTGGGCTGTATTGCCGGAGTGTCGGGTGGCTGCGCCGCCGCGCTCGTTTTCTACGCCGTTTGCGAGGCGATCGGAGTGGGTGCGTGCGGAATCTCATATCTAGTGTGTGTGGGTGCATGCAATGCAACGGGGGCACCTTGTTGTCCCGTGAGTTGCGGGTCAGTTGCATGCTGCCTGACGGAGGAATCGTGCCTCAACTCGCAGATAGGGTTGTGTTGCGACGTGGGCAAGAAGACTTGCCTCGGCCAGAACTGCTGCGAAGAAACTCAGACGTGCATCGATTCCGGTCCGAACGCGGGCATTTGCTGCGAACCGTCGGACGTATGTGGAAACACATGTTGTGAATCGACCGATACCTGCATCGAAGCAGCAAGTTTGTGTTGTCCGGAAGGCGAGGACCCCTGCGATGACAAGTGCTGTGCTGAAGGGCTTGAATGCCTCGGTGACGGGTTATGTTGCGATCCTCAAAATTCTTGCGGGACAACATGTTGCGACGAACTCGACACCTGTAACGAATCGACCGGAACATGTTGCGGATTCAGCCAGGCATTTTGCAATGGCGAATGCTGCGACATTGGTGACACATGTGTATCGAACACAACGTGTTGCCCGCAGGCGAGATCGTGCGGTAATGTGTGTTGCCCAATGGGAACAAGCTGTGATCAGGACACCCTACAATGCGATGCGTGTCCGAACGCAACCGACACGGCTTGCAATGTCGGCGGATGCTGCCCGGCTGGCATGACCTGCCAAGATGTTGAAGGCGTTTGTTGCGGCCAACAGGAACTGTTCTGCAACGGTGCATGTCGACCATTTGGTGAATGCATCCAATAAGGCGTAAGTGATTCCTGCATGACCATTCGGTGCCCCACCCATCAGTTTTGCTTTGGGGTGAGGCGCCGGAAATTGTGTCATAATATGACACTTCAAAAAAAAGGGACGCACGGGAGATCGAAATCTTCCGTGCGTCCTTTCTTCATGGCAGGATGGGCTGCCAGTTGGGGTTACATCCTTTTAGGCCCGACTGTCAGTCTGCGCTCCCGAATCCCTACGGATTGTAGCGCCACATTTCACCGCCTTCGGCAGCGACGAGAATCGTATCGTCTTCGAAGTACCACACGTTTGACATCAGGTTCGCCGCGAAGTCGTCGTCTTCATCGACCGGCGAGATGTCCGTCCAGGTCATGCCACGATCCAGACTGTGAACCACGAATCCACGGTTGTTCGGGAAGGTCTGCCCGACGAGGATCACTTCGTCACCCTTGACGGCCATCTTCCACGCACCACCCTGATAGTCGATGCCGGAGTTGAACAAGTCGATCTTTTCCCAGTTGGCTGGGACGCCTGCATTACCCGTCAGGCGATGGATCAACGGGAAGCGCAGCGACTGGTCGAATCCGATGACGAGGCCACTGGATTCACTCCACATGTAGATGTCGTGCAATTCACCGTCGCGATTCGTGGGTTGCACTTCGACCTTCTTCATGTGATAGGTCGCGCCGGCTGCATTCGACGGATAGTAAACGGTTCCCGGCTCACTGATCCGACTTCCAACTGCCCAGAAACGATTGTTGAAACCGATGACACGTGACATCTGCTCGGACGGCGTGTCGCTACCGGTCAGCGAACCATCGAGGAACGAATCAAGTTCCATGAAGTCCGACGAACCTGGAGCACGGTATGCCGACTGCGTACCGGTCAGGCTATCCACAAAGAGTTTTCCATCTTCTGTGATGGCAATGTTTTCACCCTGTGAGACTGACGTAAATGCATTGTTGCTGCTTTGGTACAATCCGACTAACTGACGGACCGGACCGGACTCATCGACCGTGAATACTTCGTAACTATCGACCGTATCCGTACCCGTTGCGTACAATATGCCGTCAGGTCCACGACGGATGTCGTTGATGCGGGCACCATTAAACAGCATCTGCGATTCCCAGGTTTCGCCACCATCATCAGTAACGTACAGGCCAAAGCCTTCCGCGTTCTCACCGCAACCAGCGTATCCGTCCATGCGTGAGTCGAACCAGAAAGCGTTCGCACGGGTGCCACCGCACGGCTGAGTCATCTCTGTCCAAGTACCACTGATGGGCTGATCGTCCATCATTTCGTCCTCGACACCGTCGGTGTTCACATCATCACCTGTCATGTCGTCGCCAGTGTTGTCGTCGCCGGTATTGTCATCGCCCGTATTGTCCGGATCGTCGCCGGTGTTTCCGCCCTGATCGTTGTTGTCATTGTTACCGGGGTCATCACCTGTGTTGTCGCCCGTGTTATCACCGGTGTTATCACCCGTGTCGTCGCCCGTATTTCCGTCATTGGAACCGTCATTGTTGTCGGAACCATCTTGCGACGTATCGCCACCATTGTTTCCGCCATCGCCATCGTTACCCGTCATGGTTTCGCAACCGGCTGTCCAAAGCATTGCAAACCCAACCAACGCCAATTTCGCCCATCGATTCGTAGTCATCACAACCTCCAATACGCAAATTCGTCCAAGACCTTTACGACCGCCCATCACTCGACAAGTCGCTTATGTCTTCACCCCGATGCCTGGACTCTGGCCTGTCCCATCCATCCAAAAACATCGCCCCACCAGGACCATCCCAGCAGGCAGCAGGAACGTCCTGCCACCCCAAGACGCGAACTTGCCCACCGGTAGGGACAATAAAATCTTGGAAAATCCCCGCAGAAGTACGGAAACTATGATTTCAGCTATACTTACGTTCATGAAGATCATGGCCAATTGTGGCACGAATCTTTATCATGGATACAGGGAAAGGCCGTCCGATCCCCCTTTTTGTGCTGGCAGCGTTTACTTGACACATGTCTGACGAATCGTTTGAACCGGTCACTCAACACCTGCTGCGGATACAAGCCGGCGATGCGCTGGCTGCCGATTCGCTGCTACCGCTCGTTTACGATGAATTGCGAGCGCTCGCGGGGGCTGCGTTTCGGAAGGAACGCCCGGATCACACCTTGCAGCCAACCGCCATCGTGCATGAGGCGTATTTGAAACTCGTCGATCAAAAGAATTCCGACTGGAAGAACCGCGCTCACTTTCGAGCTGTTGCGGCGCAGGCGATCCGACGAATCTTAATCGACCACTCGCGAAAGCATCGTGCGGCCAAACGCACCCCACCGACCTACATCAGCATCGATCTGTCGTCCGATCATCCGCAGGACACACAAGCCGACCTCGAATTGCTCGAAATCGCGATGAACAAACTCGCCAAACTTAACGAGCGCCAGGCCAAGGTGGTCGAGATGCGATTCTTCGCAGGGATGACCGTCGAAGAAACGGCTGTTGTTCTCGATGTGTCACAAGGTACGATCAAAGGCGATTGGCGGATGGCCCGAGCGTGGCTACAACGTGAACTTGAATCGGAAATCGATTAGATGGACTCCGCGCGATACAACCGCATTTCCGAAATCTTCGCTCAAGCGATGGACATGCCAACCGACCAGCGCACGCAGTTTCTTGAGACCGAATGCGGCGGCGATCAAGCGCTACTCGACGAAGTCAGCGATTTGCTGCAACGCGATGAAAAACCAGCCGCCGTCGATAAGCCCGTCATCGATCAAAACGTCACCCACAAACTGCTGACCGATTCTTTCTCAGACGCGATCACCAAACCGAAAGAGATCGGCCCGTATAAGATCATCGACGTACTCGGCGTCGGCGGGATGGGAACTGTCTATCGCGCGGAGCAACAATACCCGAGTCGAACGGTGGCGCTGAAGGTCGTTCAAACACCGCTGTATTCAAAGTCGATGGCTCGGCGCATCGAATACGAAGCGCAGGTACTTGCTCGATTGCAGCACGTTGGTATCGCCCAGGTGTTTGAAGCCGGTACGGCGAAGCTCAACGGTGTGACGGTTCCGTTCTTTGCGATGGAATTGGTGGATGGTCGCACGCTGACCAGCCACGCTGAGACGTACGACCTCAATACGCGACAGAAGCTGGAATTGATCTGCCGCGTTTGTGCAGCCGTCCAACATGCCCATCGGCAAGGCGTCATTCATCGCGACCTCAAACCGGCCAATGTACTTGTTACCAGTGACGGGCAACCTAAAGTGCTCGACTTCGGCATCGCTCGCGTCACCGATTCGGACATTCAAACAACGACGCTGCACACGGATGTCGGACAACTCGTCGGTACCATTGCATACATGAGTCCGGAGCAGGTGGCTGGCGATTCCTCAAACATCGACACCCGCAGCGATGTCTACGCCCTCGGCGTGCTGGCGTTTGAATTACTCACCGGTCAATTACCGCACGCGGTGGGCGGAAAGACCATCGCCGAATCCGCCCGAATCATTCAACACGACAACCCCAGGACGCTTCGAGGATTCAGTTCCGAATTCCAAGGCGACTTGGAAACAGTGATCCTCAAGGCGCTGGAAAAGGACCGCGAGCGGCGATACGGATCAGCCGCAGAATTCGCTGCCGACCTCAAGCGCTACCTCGACAACGAACCGGTCATCGCCCGACCTGCAAGCCTGACCTACCAGATTCGCAAGTTCGCTCAACGAAATCGCAGCCTCGTCGCGTCGATTGTCGCAGCATTTGTTCTTCTGATTATCGCAGTGTCAGGAACGTCATATGGCCTCGTCGAGGCGATGCGCGAGCGCGACGACGCTATTCAAGCACGTCAGGAATTGCAAGCGGCGAAGGAAGCCGTCGAAGAAGAGACCATGAAGATGACGGCGGTCAATACGTTTCTTGGCCGGATGCTTCGCGCCCCAGACCCAATGGGAAATGAAGGCGGCAAGCGCGATATGACCGTGGTCGAGATGCTCGATCGCGAGGCTGGCTCTATCGGAGAAGCATTCAAAGATCAACCAATGATCGAGTCGGCGATTCGGACGACGATCGGTTCGACTTACGCCGGACTCGGCCGGTATCCAGAAGCCGAAGTCCAATTACAAATCGCATTGAAGAAGCACAAGGAATCTGGAGGTCCGGAATCAAATGATACGCAGCGGGCCAAGCGCGATCTGGGCGGTGTGTTGGTAAAGCTTGGCCGCATCGATGAAGCGATTCCCTTGATGCGCGAATCACTTGAAATTCAAGCCAACAATGAAGAAGGCAAATGGACCACTGAGTATGCGGTCGCGGCAGTGCGACTCGGGTGGGCGCTGGAGAAACAGGGGCAATATGCGGAAGCAGAACGGTGGATGCGTCCGGCGATCCCAGTCTTGAAGGCAGAAGGTGAAACGCACCGTCATGTCTATGCATCTTCGATCAACAATCTCGCCAAGGTGATCAACAAGCTCGGCAGACCGGCAGAAGCTGAAGAACTCTATACCGAAGCCCAGAACAAATTCATAGAACTTCATGGCCCAGATAATTTCAGCGTTGGATTGACCATGAACAATATTGCCATAATGCGTCACCTGCAGGGAGACAAGGAAGGCGCGGCGGTTGGTCACCTTAAAGCCGTGGAAATATTGCGCAAGACGCTTGGTTCAGATCATCCGACGCTGGCAACAGTCTTCAACAACGTCGGATTACTCTATTTCGACATCGAAAAAATGGAGGATGCTGAAGTTCATCTGCGCGAGGCATTACGGATATACACAACGGCCTATGGCGAGGATCACCCCGAAACCATCGACGGTCAATATGCCTTGGGGTTGGTGCTTTATGAACTCAAGATGTTTGAAGAAGCTGAGTCAACTTATAAGCACGTTTTCGAGCAGCGCCGCAAATTGATGGGTCCGACCACCGACAAGACGCTGCTGGCAGAAATGCATTGGGCGCGATGTCGGGCCAAACTCGGTGATTCGGAAACGACCGATGCGGTGCTGCAGCGTGTGTTTGAACATTTCGAGAATAGCTACAAAGTCGAACATCGGTGGACTCAGGTCGGGTTGCGAGCGCTTTTGGAATTCAAGATTGATACGGAGCAATTCGACGAATGTCGCAAACTTCGCAAATTGCTCTCACCCAATGATGAACGAAGCGCAACAATGCTTGCACAAACCGAGGGGCAATTCTAAACGACACGCACAAATAATTCGCCCTAGCCGACTGTCAGTGCGTCCCCGACTTTGATCGTACCGCCTTCGACGATTTCACCGTAAACCCCGCCGCGACAATCCGGAACCAACGCCTCGCGAAGTCCCATGTGGATCTTGTCCATCAGACCGCACGGCTTGGTTTCGGCATTGACCTTGACGGTCAGGTCTCCAAGTCTGACCGTACTCCCGATCAAGCCCTCGAGCGAACCGCCATCCAGAAGAATGTTGGCGCGGCGGGTGTGCCAGGGAAGATTCGCGCCAAGTTCGGTGGTCGTCTGTGCCCACTGATCCGTCGAAAGCAGTGTTATGCGGCGGTGCGCCGGCGCGGGCAAGTCGCCATCAAGCCCGCCATCCGGACTCGCACTCACGAGGTCGATTTCCTGCATGGGCCCGTTCTTTTCGGTCCGGACTGCGATCGACAATATTTTTCGGCCAGAATCTTTGATCATGACGGTTTTCTCCAGCGATCTCATCAGTCGTTATTGCAGTTTCGTCGATACAGATCATAAGTCAGCGGGCGAGTTTGTAACACGGACATTTCACACTAGCCAGCCGTGTTACCATCGATTCCGCCCGTGTATTATAAGGTCAGAAATAGATATGGGCATTCAATCTCGGAGAACCAATTAGATGCGAACTTACGCACTTGTGTTTTGCTTTGTCGTAACGCTAATCAGTCCAGCTTTCGGTCAACTCGATCCGATCAAACCACCTCCCCTTCCGGATTTCAAAACGCCAGTCGATTATACGGCATGGTACTTTGAGGAGTTCGCACCTAAATCCGAAAGCAGCGCCCTGCCGATTTATGAACCGCTGCTTTTTGGTCCCGAGGCAAAGTCACTGAAGCTCGATGCCAAAGCGGCTGCTCGGGATCAAGCGTTTGAAATCATGGGAAATCCGCAGGAATGGAGAACCACCGAAAAGCCTGAACTCGCTGCGTGGATTCAGACGGTTGAGAAGAAGTACAAGCAACCGTTCATGGATGCGTCCAAGAAAAAAGACATGCCGGTGCGGCGCATCAACAACCTCAAGTTCTTATACGATCGGCCCATCGCTCGATTCGTCAATGGCCGCGCCATCGGACAGATGATGTTCGCCCGCGCCTGGCGTGCCGATGGCAACATCTTCAAAACGGAATACTTGATCGATGCGGCTCAGTCGAATCTGGCGTTTGCCGACCATCTGGGACGACTGCCAAGTCTCGAAGAACAGTTTTTCTCAAGCGGGCATCGCATTACGACCTACACGCAAGTGCTGACGGCGCTTCGCAGCTTCATGCATCGCATTCATGTGTGGGATGAGATTATCGCGGCGTTCGATCAGTTCGACAGCGTTCCCGTCACGAAGATATACGCCCGTTCGCTCTATTTTGCCGAGGCAGCCGCACTGCAGCAACTGCAGCATTTCTGCATGGATGGCAATAGCGCCGCAAAACCGGCCATCAATCCAGAAACCGTCAAGAGATTTTACGAAACCCCCGATCGAAAGCTTAAAGGAGTTTCGCCAGCATGCAGCAGTCTTGCTTCGGCAGACCCCATGGTCTTGGCGAAGGCCATCCACGAATACTACGAGCAAATGCGACAACTTCTCGGCAAGCCTTTTGTCATCAACCTGAAAGACGAGATCGCGCGCATTGAAAAGAACCACTGGGAAGGGATCGACGGTATGGAATGCCTGGTTCCCCGAATCGGATTTGCGGTGCAGACGTTCTTTCGCACTGAAGCGTTGCGACGCGGCTCGCGACTGTTTCTTGAGAAGTCCATGCATTACAAACGAACGGGACTTTGGCCGCGACAACTGGACGAACTCAAGAACCCCGCGGTCGCGTTTTGCCGAATCGACCCGTACACCGGTAAGGACTTTCTGTTAAGACCGGCTGGAGATGTAGAGGTGGTGTATTCTGTTGGCGTCGATGGCGTTGATGACAAAGCCAACACAAAGACCGACGTCATCGTCTGGGCGAACGTCTACACCGAAAAACAGGGTGTCGTACCCGAAGACGTCAAACGAAACATCGAAAACGCCAACAAGAAAAAAGCTGAAGAAGAAGCCAAAGGCGACAAATCTGAGCATTCAGATGAAAGTAAACCAACAGCACCAGCCACCAAAGAAGCGCCATGATTAACGGCTCATCCTGTCTGCCTGGATTCCTCGGCCATGATTCCAATGATGGACTCTGCAGGCCGCATATATCGCCTTATGCGATCGTGACGGACTTGTCCAAATAGACGTCCTGGATCAGGTTCAACAATTTGACGCCTTCTTCCATCGGCCGTTGGAACGCCTTGCGACCCGAGATCAAGCCCATGCCACCGGCGCGCTTGTTGATGACGGCAGTCTTCACCGCATCAGCGAAGTCATTCGCACCAGATGCACCACCTGAATTGATCAATCCGAATTTGCCGAGGTAGCAGCCCGCCACTTGGTAACGCGTCAGGTCGATCGGATTGTCGGACGTCAGTTTGTCGTCAACATCTTTGTGCGTTTTGGCGAATCCGATCGCACTGAATCCGCCGCGATTTTCGGCTTGCTTCTGCTTGATGATGTCGGCTTCGATGGTAACACCGAGATGATTCGCCTGACTGGTCATGTCGGCTGCGACATGGTAATCGACGCCATCTTTCTTATACCCGCTGTTGCGCAGATAGCACCAAAGCACGGTGACCATTCCCAACTCGTGGGCATGATGGAATGCTTCCGAGACTTCCTGAATCTGGCGGTTGGATTCGTCCGAACCGAAGTAGATCGTCGCCCCGACCGCCACCGCGCCCATGTCATAGGCCTGCTGCACATTCGCAAACATGATCTGGTCGTACTTATTGGGATAGGTCAGAAGTTCGTTGTGGTTCAGCTTGACGAGGAACGGAATTCTGTGAGCATATTTTCGAGCGACCGATCCAAGCACGCCGAGCGTCGAAGCGACGCAGTTACAGCCACCCTCGATCGCCAGCTTGACGATGTTTTCCGGATCGAAGTAAATTGGATTCGGCGCGAACGACGAGCCGGCTGTATGCTCGATCCCCTGATCGACAGGCAGAATGGACACATAACCGGTTCCGCCAAGTCGCCCGGCATCGAGCAATTGCTGCATGGAGCGCATCACGGGGAGCGACCGATCTGTCGATGAAAAGACGTCGTCAACGTATTTGGGCCCGGGAAGGGTCAATAGCGACTGATCGATGCCAGAGCATTTGTACCCGAGCAGTGAGTCGGCTTCGCTTCCGAGCAGGTCTAAGATTGCACTCATGATGTTCGACTCCAAATTGGTGGCGATTGCGCCGTATTAAACTGGCCTGATTAGAGGCTACCACATTTCTTGGCACTGGAAAACGGCTTGAACCGGGCTGGAATTAAAGGGCCACCGGTCAGGATTGCGAAGTCCGTTTCCCTCTGTAGTATCGACGGATTCTGCCCATCCGGCGAATCGGATTCGGGCAGTTGCTAGGGTGCGAACCGTGCGGTAGGCTACGCCGGTTTATCTACGAAGTTTGGGGAAAAACGGCGATCGTGTACGTTCCCCGCGAATGACCAGAGGAGTGTCCACTATGAGCAGACCCCATACCGCCCCTGAAGAACAGGCGGCTGACCTGGGTATCGATGAGCAGTCTCTCCAGGATAAGCTGAAAGATGCCATCAGTGTCAAGGTGGACGACATCGGTTCCCTGCGCAAGAAAATCGTCATTACGATTCCCCGAGCAAGCATCGCTGAACAGCTCGACAACCGTTACGACGAATTGCGCGAAAAGGCCTCCGTCCCCGGTTTTCGACCCGGACGGGCCCCTCAGAAGCTGCTCGAAAAGCGATTCGGCAGCGATGTGGGCGAAGAGGTCAACCATCAGCTTGTCAGCAGCGCATACCTCGCAGGTATCGAGAAAGAATCGATCGACGCATTGGGCGATCCGCTTGTCCGCGTGACCGTCGCAGAAGATCGAGCCGACAAGAAAGGCGACAAGCAGTCCGTCAACGTTGAGCAATTGCTTCCGCTTTCAGATGCGCTCAAGCATTTGAAATGCCCGGCAGAAGGCGACTGGGACGTCGAGTGCGAAGTTGAAGTACGGCCAGTCTTTGAACTTCCCGAACTTAAGGGCATCAAGGTTTCCAAACCGGAACTGAAAGTTGCCAAGAAGGACGTGGACGAAGAAATCAAACGCATGAACATGATGCGCGGGACGTACAAGTTGGTGGAAGACGGCAAGACCGAAGCCGACGATGTGATTGTCGGCGCGATGACCGTCGTATGTGACGGAAACACCATCCGATCTGAAGACGACGCCGAGCTGGCCGTGCGCGATCAGCGTTATGATGGCATCTTGTTTGACGGATTCGGCAAAGCCGCAACGGGCAAAAAAATCGGCGACAAGGTCAAGCTCAAAGTTAAGCTGCCAAACGACTACACCGACGTTGAACTTCGCGACAAACCCGCCGAGGCTGAATTGGCGATCGCTCAAGTCAAACGACTTGAAGTACCCGAACTCGACGACGCCTATCTCGAATCAATCGGATTTGAGAAGCGTGCTGATTTCGAAAACTACATCAAAGAGAACATGCAGCAATCGCTCGATCAGCAAGTCCGCAAGGAGATGCGGGAACAGGTCAGAAACTACCTGCTTGAACAAGCCGATTTTGACGTTCCCGACGGAGTATCGCAGCGGCATACCGAGCACTTGGTCGGTCAACAGATGATGAACCTGTACCGTCAGGGTATTCCCGACAGCGAGATTTCCAAGCATGCAGATGAACTTCGTTTGGAAGCCTCCGCCCGCGCCCGCAACGAACTGAAACTCGTGTTCGTGATGGACAAAATCTCGGAGGCCAATGATGTTCAGATCACCGAGGAAGAGGTCAACAACGCCATCGCCATGATCGCTGCTCGACGCAACCGCCGATTCGACCGCGTCCGCGACGAGATTATCAGCACCGGACACCTGCGGACCCTTTATGTGCAGCTTCGCGACGAAAAGGTCCTCGAAATGCTGTTGGGCGATGCAGAGATAACGGAAGGGGCTGCTCCCAAGAAGAAAGCCGCGTCCGATAAGAAGACCACCAAGAAGAAGACGGCCACGAAGACCAAGAAGAAAAAAGCCGATGATAAGAAGTAGTCGCGGCTTACTTGCCGTTTGAATGATGGCTCCTAGAGTCATTCGATGCACCGATTAGACACCGATGCGGCACAGCCCAATCGCGCCTGCTGGTAACAATGGATTGTCCAGAAAGAAGGAATGCATGATGCACGAAATCGGTCACATGCCGATCCAGACGACGAATCAGTTCCCCGCCTATCAGCGCACGCGGGAGATGTCGATCGAGGACATGCTCCTCGAGAACCGGATCATTTTTCTCGCCGGTCCGATCACTGAGCGAACGGCCAGCGCGACGATCATGCGACTGCTCTACTTGCAGTCGATCAAGCGCGATCAGGATATCAACCTCTACATCAACTCGCCAGGCGGCTTGGTTGATCAGACCTTGGCCATCTATGACACGATGCAACTCGTGGGTTGCAAAATCGCGACCTATTGCATCGGTCAAGCAGCGAGCGGTGCGGCTGTCGTATTGATGGCCGGCACCAAAGGCAAGCGCTTCATCCTGCCCAACGCCAAAATCATGCTCCACCAGCCATACGGCGGGATCACCGGTCAGGCAGAAGACATCCGCATCCAAGCCGAAGAAGTCCTTCGCGACAAGGTGCGTCTCAACGAAATCATCTCTGAGACGACCGGCAAGACCGTGAAGCAGGTCACCGAGGATACCGAACGCGATCGCTACCTGAATGCAAAGGAAGCGTTGGAATACGGTGTTGTCGATGAAATCCTCGATCACGGACCGAACGCCGACAAGGGCAATGACAAGAAAAAGAAGAAATAGTCGCGTGGCCAAAGGAATGGCTGGCAACTGTTTTCGAGTGAATTGATACAAAAACGCCTTCAATCGGCGAGGGAATACAAAATGGCTTCCATGAATTACAACATTCCGTTTGTCATTGAGTCATCCGGACGTGGCGAACGCGCTTACGACATCTTCTCACGTCTGCTCAAGGACCGCATCGTGTTTCTTGCCGGCGGTGTGGACGATGACTCAGCCAACCTGATCGTCGCCCAGATGTTGTTCCTGTCGAACGAAGACCCCAAAGCCGACATTCACTTCTACATCAACTCACCTGGCGGAAGCGTGTCTGCCGGTTTGGCGATTTACGATACCATGCAGTATCTGCGCTGCTCGGTCGCGACGTATTGCGTCGGGATGGCCGCAAGCATGGGCGCTGTTCTGCTTTGCGGTGGCGAAAAGGGCAAACGTTTCGTCTTACCAAATTCACGCGTGCTCTTGCACCAACCACTGCTCGGCGGCGTGATGCAGGGAAGTGCGACCGACCTGGCCATCGAAGCGGAAGAAATCGTTCGACTCCGCAAGCGACTCTACGAAATCATCTCGTCCCGCAGCGGCAAGAAAATGTCTGAAGTCGAAAAAGACTGCGATCGCAACAAGTGGCTCGACTCGGGCCAAGCCCTCGATTACGGCCTCGTCGATGTCATGCTGGAGCGCATGCCGAACGCGTAGTCAGCATCCTCATCCGACAATATGTCAGTATCGCCAAGGGCTTTAATCTCAGCCCGCCGGGTACCCTGCGCGCTTGCCATAGAAGCCGTCTCCGCTTGCATTTGTTGATTGAAGCTGGGAATCTACCCGAATGCCCAGCCCAGACGCCGATCGACAAATTGCCGACCTCACCACCCTCCTGGACATTTCGCGCCGGCTTGGTGCGACGACTGAGCTGAACCCACTACTGGAACAGATTACCGCAGCGTCGAATCACATCCTGAATTGCGAGCGTACGACCGTCTTTCTCTACGATCCCAAAGCCCATGAGCTTTGTAGCCAAGTCGCAACGGGCACCAGCGAAATTCGATTCAGCGCCGACCGGGGCATCGCTGGCGAAAGCATTCGCACGGGCGACGTCATCAACGTTCCAGATGCCTACGCCGACGAGCGATTCAACCAGGACATCGACCGGGCAACCGGATTCAAGACCCGCAACCTGCTGACGTTTCCGATGCGGGGACACGATCAGACGCTCGTTGGAGTGCTTCAAGTTCTCAACCGGAAGGGCGGCCCGTTTGAAGAGCGCGATGAAGATCTTGCAGAGACGCTGAGCTCATTGGCAGGCGTGGCGATTCAACGGCAACGCTTGATCGATGAATACACCGAGAAGCGCCGCATCGAACGCGACCTCGCCCTCGCCCGCGACATTCAGCAATCGCTGCTGCCTCAATGCGATCCGCAAGTCGCTGGATATGAGATCGCTGGTTTCAACTTGCCTGCAGACGAAACTGGGGGCGACTGTTACGATTTTCTGGACCTCGGTAAGAACCGCACCGGATTGGTCATCGCCGACGCCACCGGCCACGGAATTGGCCCCGCCCTGCTCGTTTCGCAGTTCCTCGCGATGGTCCAGGCGCTAACCACTACCGAAAGTGATCCCCTACCGGTTCTAAGCAAAGTCAATTCGCTCCTGGGTGAAGAAATCCCGAACAACATGTTCATCACTTCGTTTCTCGGAATCGTCGACAGTAACGCACACACCATCAAGTACCTCAGCGCCGGGCACGGTCCGTTGATTCACTTTCACCGGGCGGACGGTAGCGTCACCGAATTGCAAGCCGACACGATCCCGCTGGGGATTCTCGACCCGATGGATGTCGATCCGCCTCCCACCATCGTCATGGAACCGGGCGACATCTTCGTCTTGATTACCGACGGCATGTTTGAATGGTCCAACGAAACCGGCGAGCAATACGGGATCGAACGAATCGTCGAAACCTTGCGTGATCAACCGGAAGCGTCAGCCAGCGAACTTATCGAGCAGATACGCTCAAGACTTCGGCAGTTTGTCGGCAGCACACCCCAGCCCGACGACCTGACAGCCATCGTCACCCGTCGACTGCCAGCGTCTTAACACATCATCAATCAACAAGTCACATGAATTATAATGATTACGCCACAACGCGAAGTTGATCGGCGTGGGCTTGGATCCAGCGTACTTTTCGGCGGACCATTTGCATGAATCCGTATCCGCCATACCGGCCAAACGTCCCCGTCGCAGCGATGGGCAGAACGGCTTCTGCGATCAGCGCTTCGATCATCAGGTATGGCAGCATTTCGGCATGGGTTTCATCAATCGGTGTACATTCTTCGTATCCGGAGAGGAATTCGCGAATGCGCACAACATCGAGATGGTCGGGCCATGAGTCCGGCGCGCCGGCTGCGACGATCGAAAACTGCAGCGCACCGTTCGCAATATCGCAGGTTGGTTTTCCCGGTTTTGCGCAATCGTAATCGATCACCGCCAACACTTCCCCACGCTTGTAAAGAATATTGCCCGGATGCCAATCGGAATGGGTAATCGATTCGGGCCACTCTGGATAGCCCGCTTTCTCGACCTTGTCTGCAGCGGCTGTATACGCTTCGAACAAGAAACTTGTCAGCGCCAGAACTTCTGCGTCTTCGCCAGCAGCGCTGTCATGGGCAGATACGCTGGCGGGGATTGCGTTGAGACCCGTTTGAACACCCAGCGCATCGTGATACCCGCAACTGGCGAACGATCGTCGATCGGGAAAGTCGGCCAGCGCCGTATGAAACTCAGCCAACACGCGACCCGCTGCTCGCGTTTCCGCAGGTTCGCCAGAATAAGGATGGCCGGAAACGTACTCGAAGATTTCGTAAAGCGACTCACCCAGGGTAAGGACGGTTTCGTCGGTTTCTCTTGGGGATTGCAATCGGGGCAGGGGATAATTCTTCTTGGCCAGGTGATCTTGAATGGCGTGCGTGTATGTGACGCGCTCCAGACCGCCGCGATCGGTCGCCCGCTTCTTGAGAAGGTATTTACCGGAGTCGGTGACGATCCCCAACTTGGGGCTGCGGCGCGAACCGCGCTTGAACTCGGTGATGGATTCAATCACACCGAGGTCGTAATGACTAAGCACGATCGCGAGTTCGTCAGTGGCAAAAGTGTCGCGAGTTTGACGCGGCAAGACTCACCTTCTATCAAGAAAAAGACTACGGTGATTGCACAACACCGTTAAGATTATGATAATCGCGGCTGTTACAACGTCAAACCAACCCTTTTTCCAATCTGCTCAATGAGTGTGTCCTAGGATAGATTGCAATGAATCGCGACAACGCATGGGAAATCCTGACCGAGTATGTCAAGAACGAGTCGCTGCGCCGACATTGCCTGGCCGTTGAAAGCGCCATGGTCCACTTCGCCCGTCTAGGCAGGTACGATGAGCAGACCTGGTCCATCACCGGCCTGCTGCACGACTTCGACTACGAGGCGTTTCCCAACCCGCCAGATCACACCCGCGAAGGCGCGAAGATACTCAAAGAACGAGGTGTCCCAGACGAGATCATCGAAGCGATTCTCTCCCATGCCGATTGGAACCTCGACACCCATCCCCGCAACTCGCCATTGCGAAAGACGCTCTTTGCGGTCGATGAACTCTGCGGGTTCGTTCACGCGGTGGCGCGATTGCGTCCCACAAAATTGGATGGACTGAAAGCCAAGAGCGTCAAGAAGAAAATGAAGCAGGCGTCATTCGCAGCCGCCGTCAACCGGCAGGATATCATCGACGGCGCGGCGCTTCTCGAAATGGAATTGGACGAGTTGATCAATCACTGTGTCGAGGCATTGGCCACGATTGCAGGTGATTTAGACTTGGAATCCCCGGCGGAAGATTCGTAATTCTAAGACTCTAATGGCAACAGTCGATATTGCTTGCCGCGACGTGTCATTTATTCCCGAATGTCTGAAATTGCAGTTGAGCTCACTTCCGTCAGTCCTCGCCCTTCCGATTCGATGAGTTTCTTCAACTCGAGCGCCGCTGCATGGTTGGGGTCCAGTTGGAGGAGTTGATCGAGTGCCATCATCGCCTTGTCGTCGCGCGACACGAGTCGATTCAACCGCGCCTCTTCGTATAGCAATTCAGCAGAAACCTTGAGTTGCGGATAAGTCTTGGCCCGTTCAATCATGACCAGGGCCTGATGATATGACACGACGCGTTCGAGGTCGGCTTTGTCCTGCCAAATACGAGCGAGGTCGATGATGTAGTCCGCCCGCTCGGGATACAGCGTCGCGAGCGCCGAAACACATTCCAGTCGCAGATCATAATGTCCCTGCAAATCGATCAGCACCGATTTCAGCGTTGGATTGTTGCTGAATTTCTCTTCCGACATTTTGACGGCTGCTTCAGAAGCGCGGGCAGCGTCTTCAAATTTCCGATCCATCATGAGGGCTTTAGCCAACGTTGCTTGATATGTCGCCTTCCCCTTCTTATCGAGGCGAATTGCATGCTGGGCCTGCTCGACGGCATCTTGCGAATTGTTCAAATGCAAATGTGCACGAGCGAGTCCGATGTATGGCTCGGGTTCGTTTTCGGCTAACTCAATTGCCTGGCGGTACTTTGAAACGGCGTGTTTCGGGAAACTCTGGGCATAAAGATCACCAAGTATTCTATACGCTCGCCAGTCGTTGAGACCGGCAGCATCTGCGACGTATTCTTCAATCATCGGAAGTGCCGCACGGGGCCGCCCGGATAGAACAAACAATCGCCCTTTGACATAACCAGCCGTCTTGTTGAACGCATCAATTTCAAGAACACGTTCCACAATCTCCAGCGTTTCAACGTATTCTGTCCGTTCGTCCTGATTCTCATCCGGATCGCGTTCTGACTCCTCCAGTTTTGTCACGATTTCCAACGCCTTGTTCAGTGCTTCGTCAGGCGTCAGTCCTGCGTAGGGGCTCTCTTTCTGTCCGGCTGGTAGCATCTCGGCACTGCCGATTTGCGCAACGACCACCGTAGGGCATGTTGCAATGCACGAAAGTGTCACCACAAGCGCCGCGATTCTCTTGAAATTTGATTGATTGATTCGATGATGGGTCTTGGCTGGTGTCATCAAAGGGTCCTCCTTGACCTATTGTACGTCTGGCGGGCTGGAAGGATCGCCCCACGCGTATTTTTCTTGAATCTCGGGCAGGGCGACTCTCCTGCCTGACCTGAGAGTATGCAGCATTCGATTCCTGAAGTCCATCGCGTTTCTGACGGTTCCAATCCAGAAAACCACTACTAACCTTCGATTGACAGCGCGCCGCCTGTCGTGCCTGAAGGGCCTTGCACCGATAAATCCACAACTTGGGTCGCATCCAGCTTCAACACTTTTTCCATCAGCATGACCCATGTCTGTCGCTCATATTCGAGAACCCGCAGGGCCTCGTCAACGTCAGACGTTTGATGCTTGCAGCATGCATCCACGAGCTTTCGATAAGCGAACATGTACAAGCCCGACATCCGCTCGCACAACTCCTGGTCCACTTCGAAATTCAGACCTTGTTGCATTTCAAGAATTATTTTTTGCGCCCGAGACAACCGTTCAAATGCGGTTTCAAAGTTTTCGGATTCGAGCGCTTCGCGCCCCTGACGCGCGAAGCGCAACGCGCCGTCGTAGAGCATCAACTGAAGCTGCTCTGGCGATGCAGTCATTACCGCATCACGCAAATAGGATTGCTCCGAATTCCCTGCCATGATACTGATAGTATCGGCCTATCCGGCGCAACTGTTCATTTGGAGGGGAGACGATACTGCGCAAACTTGGCAGACGAATGCCTTGGCGTACAGTTTAATCAAACGAATGAGTCTGCTAATCAAACGTATGAGCCTGCCCGGTCAGTGCGAATTTACCCACTTGCCAACTGAGCGAGCGCCGAGAGCGACGACTGTTGGCCCTGCAACCCGGATATCACCGATTCGAGGTTGGCATACTGGCGTTCCAATTGGGCCCGTTTTCGTTCGAGTTGGTCATCAATTCGGGCAATCCGGTCATTGAGGTCCTCTTCACGATCACCGAGTGTCGCGCCGCGTCGGGAAAGCAACCCATCGCCCTCCGCCGACAGCTCTTCCAAGGCATTATCGATCACCGCCCCAACACCGACATCTGCAGCCGTAAAGAGTTGTTCGACGGCGGCTGGGTCTTCGGCGTACTTCTCGCGGAACCTCTCTTCGTCGAAACTGAGTCGCGCTCCATTTCCGAATTTGATGCCGACGGACGAAAGCGAATTCGTCCCGGGCGGGGCTCCTTCGAAGCGGCCGACCACAATTCGAGACAACCGCGTTTGAATTTGCGCGATCGCAGAATCGCCTAGGAGAAGGCCACGTTCTTCCGTCTCGGGATCAAAGGACGTGAGTTCGTCGGTACGGTCCATGACCCCGTTGTAATTGGAGACAAAACTATTGAGATCTTCGACGATGCTTTCGATGTCGCGGCTGATCGCGAGTGAAATCCGTTCGTCTGACGCGCTGTGCAGGTCAATGTCAACACCAGGCAGCACACCGCTCACGTTGTTCGACGAACTGGCCACCACCAGCGGACTGGTCGCCCCTTCGCCGCCGATCAGCAGCACCGCGTCCTGCGCTGCCACCAACGTATTGAGCTTCAGACCCGTGTCCCCCGCATCAACGATCAATTCCCCCTGGGTGCCTGTCACGCCTGAATTGAGCGAAAGCCTGTAAGGTGTCGCCGATGCGCCGTCATTGATGACAGCCGCATTGAGATCGGGTGACGCGTCCGAAAGTTTCCGGGCGATGTCTTCGAGGGTATCGTCGGCTTCGACGTCAATGTGGATTTCAAACGAACCATCGATCGAAGGTATTCCCGTTTTCGACTCACCGGCGATTCTCAGATTCTCCGCCGTTGTGCCACCATTCCGATCGGTGATCGTGAGCTTGTTTAAACCGCCATTTGAATCCGCAATGGCGATGCCGTCGCCCGTCGCATTGATGGCGGCCGTAACTCCTCGAGGCGCGCCGGCTTCATTGATGGCGTCAATGACGTGCTGAAGTGTCGTGTCGCTCGAATCAATTTCAACCGTAAAGATCTCGCCAGTCGTCGTTTGAAACTCGACGGTTCCCGGGCGCACCCCTCTGCCGGAATTGAGGTCTTCCAGCCTGGTGCGCTCGGATATGTATTGCAGTTGAAGATTCTCGCCGTCGATGCTTTCTTCAAACGCACCAGCGATACCCAATTGCGTCGCCAGCGAGCCGGTGACATCGTTGATTTGTAACGTCGTTGTCGGTGTATCGGTGGAAACATCAACCAGTGAGATACCGTTACCTGCCGCATTGAGCGACGCTTCAAGACCGGGGACGCCATTATTGATGCGCGACATGATGTCTTGAACAGTCTGGACACCAGTAAAGTCAATCGTAACCGGTGCTGCACCGTCGCGCGTGGCAAATGAGACTTCGTTGACGTCACCGAATTCAATCCCACTACCGCCATTGAGCGACTTGAGTAACACCGTGTTCAGACCGGCCATCAAATCGCGCGAAACGGCAGGCACTCCAGGTTCATCGAAGACACCTTCGATTCCCAGGTCGGCAGCCGTCTTTGAAATTTTTCCGGAATCGTCTGCGAGCGCGGTGATGACCAGTGGGTCGGCACCGATCGCCGTGTCGCGTACGACGATCCCGTTACCGTTTAGTGATGCAACCACCGAACCATCGTTGCCCTCCGCGTAATTGATGGCCCTAAGCACATCGCCAATGCTTCCGATGCGATGAATGCCGTTTCCGATGAATGTGCTGGACAACGTGCTCTGGGCAATACCAAGGTCGCGGGCTCCGAAGCCCGACAAGTCCTCGATGATCAACTCCTGCTCGTTGTCTGATGACACTTCGTTGGTGTCGGTGATGCTGAGACTACCCACCCCGCCAATACCGATACCGCTTGAAAGTTCGACGCCGAGGTTGCCACCATCGTCATCCGTTGCATTGTTGATCCGTTCGATGACTTCGCCAACGGTCTGAGCACCAGTCAAATCAACCGTACCGGTCTTACCCAGCCGATTGGTAATCTGAATCTCGCCAAGGCGCACACCGTTTCCGCTGTTGAGCACTTCGACGCGGGTCATCTCATTGATCAAACCCGACATCGAAACATTAAATGCCGTTCCGTTCGCCGATGAAATGCTGAACTCATCGCGCCCATCATGGCGCACACCGTTGCCATCGTTAAGAACCTTAAGCTGCGTTTTGTCGGATAGGAATTGGATGTTGCTGCCGGACAGCACGCCACCGGTCACCGGCCCATCCAGTCCGAGGTCAACCGACGTGAAACCATCGTTCAGGTCAATGACCCTGAGCGCACTCGTTCCACCGCTTTGGTCTTCCAAAATAATGCGATTACCTTCGACGCGCGCTTCCACCGCGATCTCGCCTTCGGTATTGATTTCACTCAATACGTCGTTGACCGTCACCGTGGCCGTCAGGTCGATCTCGGCGGAGTTTCCTGCCCCATCGGTAATTTCGATAATTCCCCGGCGCACACCTTCACCACCGTTGAGGTCACCCAGCTTCGTGGGTCTGGAAAGCTTGCCTTCCCCGATTTCAATCACGAGTTCGCCGGCACCGACTGGCGTCTTGTTCGGGTCGGCGAATCCGCCGCTGACCATCTGATGCGACGTCACCAAAGACTTCACGATCAAATCAACCACACCAGGCGACGCGCCGGCAGACGCGGTGGCTGTCAGAACATCTTCATCGCTGCTGTTGGCCTGGAATTGATTGAAGAACGTGGGATTGTTGATGCCCGAAACGCTGCTCTGCAAACCGAGGAGCCGGGCGTTCAATTCAAGGAAAGCTGTTCGCTGTGCCTGAACCTCGGTGAGTTGCCGAGTAAGGAGTTCGCGAGGCCGTGCCTGACTTGCAAGCAGCGACTCGATGATCTCACTTGTCGGAAGTCCGGATGCGAGGCCGATTCCACTACTAATACTGCCCATCTGATTGATCTCCCCATCGAAGTATCAAATCTGCGACGAGACCACGGCGCGTGCAGGTTTTCCTGCATTGGTTATCGGCAGGGTTGGGCGGCGCACTCGAAGGTCATCGGCGAATGCGCAAAAAGACGCCGCGAAACCGAAGTCCGCGGCGTCTGATGGTGGTTTTTGATTTGTGCGTCAACCGGTCAGTTGCGATCCGACCGACTACCCGAGGAGCCCCAACACTGCCTGCGGCAATGAATTCGATATCTGCAACGTGTTCTGCGTACTCTGGAACAGAATCTGTGCCCGCGTCAATGCCGAAACTTCCGTGGCGATGTCTGCGTCGCGGATGATCGATTCAGATGCGCTGACGTTTTCCAGCGCGATCTGCTGACTGCGAATGTTGGTTTCGATCTGGTTCTTCTGGAGACTTCCAAGTCGCCCTCGTGCGGTCGCAACCTGATTGATTGCTTCGGACACGATATTCTGAGCCGCAATAAAATTCTTCCCTTTGACCTCGTTGGTACCACCACTCTTGATGCTGTTGAGGAAACCAATCACGCTGTTCCCAAGCGAGCCCGAAGAGACCGAATTGATACCAATGCTGACCTGGGAAGCCGGTGTCACTGACGGTCCAAGCTGGAACGTTGATCCACCACCGGTCACGTCGAAGGTCGTATTGGTCGCAGATTGAGCAAACGCCTGCGAGAGATAGAAGCGGCCGTCCAGGCCATTTGTACGAATGTTGATGCGGAGCCCGCGTGCGTCTGCAACCTGCCCATTGACCAGCACGGTCGGATCGACGCCCTTGTCCTCAACGGCGGCGGCTCCTGCGGCATAGTTGGAATCACCCAGGAATGTTCCGCTGAGCGTTTTGATCTTAACAAAGGATTCGCTGCCAAACGTATTGCTGTTGATCGTCAGGACACTACCGCTCACACTTGCTGAGAGCCCGGTCGTATCCGAGACCGCATTGATACTGGTTTGGATTTGGGCGATGGTTGTTCCCGAAGCAAACGAAAGGATTTCGGTTCCCTGTTTTCCGGTGATTTCAATCGCCGCCGCTCCGGTTGCTGATGCGGTGATCTGCTGCGACGCGGCTTCTGCTGATGCGGTCACCTGAACGACAACGTTACGAACGCCATTCTCGGGTACCTTGGCACTGAACACCGAAACGGACTCAAGGCTGGTCGTGTTCACGCCGGAAACGGTATATCCCAAACTACCGTCTAGCAGTTTCTTGGAACCGAAAGATGTCGTGTTGGCGATGCGATCGATACTGGCAATCAGTGAGTCGATTTCCAACTGGTTGGCTTCGACCTCTTCGGGTGACAACGCGCCGTCGTTCGCCGAACTGACCAGCAGCGCTCGCAGGTCGAGCAGCAAACTCGACGTTTCGTTGATCGCCCCTTCCGCCGTAGACACAACGTTGATCGCTCGTTGCGAGTTGTCAATCGCTTGATCGATTGCTTTGATTTCGCTGCGAAGGATTTCCGATGCGATCAGCCCGGCTGGATCGTCCTTACCACGGTTGATCCGCAGTCCGGTTGCCAGCCGTTCCAGCCTCGTTTGCAGATCATTGGTATTGGTCCGCAAACGCCCTTGGGCGATCATAGAAGGTATGTTGGTATTGATGCGCGTCATTGACATCCTCCGTGATGCTGACAACCCGCCGGTCGCCATGTTGTCACGCCACCTTGCGCGACTTTTTTTCTATTTGGCGAATATCAATCGCCGATGTATCGACCCGTTTTGAATCCTCTGAAATCAGTCGAATGACGCCATTGCCAAGCTGCCGATTTCAGTGCTACACCGCTTCGTCGTCGCGCCGGGACCGACCCTTTAGATAAATCCCGTCTGCCTATGAAGTTGCCAACTTATGGGACCCAAAGAAAAACCGCCCGGACGAACTTTGTCGCCCGGGCGGTATTGAATGTCGAATTCGGCGGACCGATAAACGTCCTATTGGAGGAGCGCCAGTACACTTTGCGGCTGAGCGTTTGCGAGTTGTAAAGTAGAAGTTGCCGAGTTCACGAGAATCTGTGCTCTGGTCAGGGCGCTGGTGGCTTCTGCGAAATCTGTATCGCGGATCGCACTTTCTGCGGCTGCCGTGTTCTCCAACGTAACCAGCAATGAATTGACGGCTGTACTCAGCGTGTTTTTCTGGAACCCGCCGATACGCCCTCGCAGCGTGGATACCTGTTCCTGAGCGGCGCGTACGACGCGCTGTGCGGTTGCAAAGTTTTTGGACTTTAGGTCATTGCCGGAACCACTCTGTAGTGTGGTCAGGAATCCGCTGACACGATCACCGAGCGACCCAGTTGAAACCGACTGCAATCCAATGGTCTCGATACCCACAAGACTCACATCAGGCGAGATTGCGAATCGAGCACCACCACCGGTGATGTCAAACGAAGTGCTTGCACCTGAGGTCGAAGCGAACGTCGCGTCCAGTGCAATCTTGGCAGACAGCGATCCGGTATTGACCGACGCTTCAAGACCGTTCACGTTCGCAACTGCACCGTTGATTGTGATCGTTCCGTCTACACCTGCGCTGTTGTTACCGCTCAGCGATAATGCCCCTGAAAGTACCTCGACCGATACCACAGCATCGGTCCCGTAGTCGGTACTTGTGAAGAACAGATTGCCACCACTGGTCACTGCCGAAACACCGGTAAGTTGGGTGCTGGTGTTGATTGCTGTCGCAATGCTTGCAAGCGTCGTTCCCGATGCAAAGCTGAAATTCTCAGTCCCATAGGAACCACCTACTTCGATCGTCGTCACCGCGGAGAGTGAACCACCCGCTCCGCCACCGACCGCACTGACTGAAGCGAATTGCGATGCGGTTACCACATCGATAGCCACCTGGCGGGACGCACCCTCGGGAATCTTCACCGAGTTGATTTGTGCGTCAGACACTGCACTTGCAGCGACACCGGAGGTGGTGAATTCAAACCCGCCGCCCAATAACTTCGATCCATTGAAGGATGCGGTATTGGAAATCCGGTCAATGGACGAAAGAATGGCGTCGATTTGAACCTGGTTGGCCTGCACTTCCGCCTCGCTGAGACCGGCTTCGTTGGCGCTTCGATCGACCAGATCTTCAAGATCGAGCAGCAGCCGATTGACTTCCTGAAGCGCACCTTCGGCAATTGAAAGCACGTTGTCAGCCCTGCGTGCGTTGTCGATAGCCGCCGAAATCGCGACTTTCTCGGACCGCAACGACTCCGACCCGATCAATCCGGCTGGATCATCCGCGCCACTGTTGATCCGCAAACCCGTACTCAAGCGTGTCAATGATTCATTGAGCGCTTTGTTTTGCGATCCAAGGACACGCTGAGCAATCAGCGATTGAACATTGGTGACGATTCGACTCATCTTGTCTCTCCAGGAGGCCACCGACCTTGCGGTGACCGAACTGCAATTTGATACATAACGGCGTCTTCATCTCGACGCCCGCTAATGGCGAATCACGTCCGAATCCACAATGAACATCTGATTCGATCGGTACGCAATTCACGCATCGACTTGCCAATAAACACCCTTTAGGTGATTTGTCGGACGTTGATTTTTCCGATTCATTCGGACCCCATATGCGGACGCGTGCAGCAAAAGGCTGAAATGCAATCCGATATCAAACTGCGATGGTGTGTTGTTTTATTGGCCGAACGGATCGTGCGTCCCAAAACCAACGGTCAGAAATAAAATGGCCTCAAAGAACGTGGCAAGGCATGACGCAGATTTCCGGACTGATTGAACGTGATATTCAGACGCGAACGTCGTATTGCAGGGACGTTGGGCGGCAGCGTCATTCCGAAAATCACGCAATTCTGCGTTGAAGTTGCTCGGACGCATAAATATCACCTTAACGTCCACGATTCAAAAACCAGTCATTTCAACTGGCTTGACCGTCTCATATTGGCCCGCTAGCTTGCCATTTGTAAACCGTTGAATAAGACGGTTATCGCGATGACGAGTTGCAAAGGGACGGCGCAATCGCCCCATGACCGGATACAACCTGACCCATCTAAAACAGTTGGAGGCGGAAAGCATCTTCATCCTCAGGGAGGTGGCTGCGGAGTTTGAGCGCCCAGTAATGATGTACTCGATCGGCAAAGATTCTGCCGTGATGCTACAACTTGCAATCAAAGCGTTTTACCCGGCAAAACCGCCCTTTCCGTTGCTGCACGTTGATACGACCTGGAAGTTTCGGGACATGATTCGTTTTCGCGATGAGTACATTCGCGACGAATTGGGACTCGATTTGATTGTCCACACCAATGAACAGGGCGTGAAAGACGGCGTCACTCCGTTTACGCACGGCAGCAAAAACTATACCAACATCATGAAGACAGACGGCCTTAAGCAGGCGCTTGCGAAGGGCCGCTTCGACGCAGCGTTTGGCGGTGCCCGCCGCGATGAAGAAAAGTCGCGTGCCAAAGAGCGCGTCTATTCATTTCGCGATCGCAATCACACATGGGAACCAAAGAACCAGCGCCCGGAATTGTGGAACCTGTACAACGGATCGATCAACGAAGGCGAAAGCATTCGCGTGTTTCCGCTGTCGAACTGGACTGAACTCGACGTGTGGCAGTATATCCACCTTGAAAAAATACCAATCGTACCGCTCTACTACGCAGCAATGCGTCCGATCGTCAAACGAAACGGAACGCTTATCATGGTGGACGATGAACGAATGCAACTCGAAGATGGCGAACAACCCGAAATGAAGATGGTTCGTTTTCGGACCTTGGGGTGCTATCCGCTTTCCGGCGCGGAAGAGTCCACCGCGACGACACTTCCGGAGATCATTCAAGAGATGCTGCTGACCAGACATTCCGAGCGGCAGGGCCGGCTCATCGATTACGACCAGTCCGGATCGATGGAAGCCAAAAAACGTGAGGGGTACTTTTAGTTCCGGCGTGAATCATGTCGCATCAATCTGAGTTAATTAGCACTGATATTGACGCTTACCTCGCACAGCACGAGCGCAAGGAACTTCTGCGCCTGCTTACCTGCGGCAGCGTGGACGACGGCAAAAGCACGCTCATTGGTCGCCTGCTCCATGACTCGAAAATGATCTATGAAGATCAGCTCGAATCGATCAAAGCCGACAGCGTCAAATCCGGCACCACCGGCGAAGATGTGGACCTCGCCCTCCTCGTCGATGGCCTGCAAGCCGAACGTGAACAAGGCATCACCATCGATGTGGCCTATCGCTACTTCTCAACTTCGCGTCGAAAGTTCATCATCGCCGACACCCCCGGTCACGAACAGTACACGCGAAACATGGTCACCGGCGCATCGACCTGCGACCTGGCGATCATTCTGATCGACGCCCGACATGGCGTCGTCACGCAAACCAGGCGACACAGCTTCATTGCATCGCTTCTCGGCATCAAGCATATCCTCGTTGCCGTCAACAAAATGGACCTGGTGGATTATCGCGAAGAAGACTTTGAAAAAATCAAAGGCGTCTATCGCAGTTTTTCGGCGAACCTGAGCATCAAAGACGTTCAATATCTGCCCATCTCGGCGCTTCGCGGCGACAACGTTGTCGATGCCAGCGGAAACATGCCGTGGTTTCGCGGCAGCACGTTGATGCACTATCTGGAAAACGTCCACATCGCCGCCGACCGCAACCTGACTGAACTTCGATTTCCCATTCAGTACGTCAATCGCCCGACGCACGATTTCCGCGGATACTGCGGGACCATCGCGTCGGGCATCGTTCGTCCCGGCGACGAAATAACGATTCTTCCTTCGCGAACACCGAACACGGTCAAGAGCATCGCCACCAGCGAAGGTGAACTCGACGAAGCATTCGCAGGGATGGCCGTCACCCTAAGGCTTGCCCTTGAAGTCGATGCCAGTCGCGGTGATATGATCGTCGGAACCGATAACCTGCCCAAGAGCGATCAAAAGTTTGAGGCCATGATGGTATGGATGGCTGAAGAACCGATGGTTCCGGGAAAGCAATACATCGTCAAACACACCACCAAAAAAACGTTCGGAAGCGTTTCCACATTGCTCTATCGCGTCGACGTCAATTCACTTGAAAGACAAGCCGCCCCCACGCTTTCGCTCAATGAAATCGGCAGGTGTAAGATGACGCTGACCCAACCGATCATGTTTGACGACTATCAACGCAACCGGGCAACCGGCGCGTTCATCCTGATCGATCGCGTGACCAACGGAACGGTTGGCGCTGGAATGATCGTTGAAGCGACGCCCGGTGATTCTCGCGCTGACCATTGGGACACCGAACCCCAAAGCGACAAACTCGCGTCGTCGGCCAGCTTCGTCACGCCGAAGGAACGCGCCGCTCGCTTTGGCCAGCAAGGCGTTACCGTCCTGCTCACCGGGCTCACCGGCGCGGGAAAGACCACGACAGCCTACGCCCTCGAACGACGCCTGTTTGAGTTGGGCCGAGCCTGCACGGTGCTGGACGGCCAAAACATGCGCAAGGGCATCAGCAAAGACCTCGGTTTTTCTGCCGACGAACGCTCGGAAAATCTGCGCCGCAGCGCCGAAGTCGCGAAACTGATCAACGATGCCGGACTGATCGCCATCTGCGCATTCGTCGCCCCCAACAAACTCGCCCGCCGCCGCGCCCGCGAAGTCATCGGCAGCGATCGCTTCATCGTCGTCCACCTGTCAGCCCCCATCGAAGTCTGCCGCGAACGCGACCAAGAGGGACTGTACGCACTAGCCGACTCCGGCCAAGTCGCCAACTTCCCCGGCGTAAGCTACCAATACGAAGCCCCCGAAAAAGCGCAACTCGTTCTACCAACCCACGAAATCTCAGTAACAGAAGCGGTAGACCGCATCGTCGCCCTGCTCGACAAGCGCGACATCATTACCTAGTATCGGTGCTTCAACTCGGGAGATGCGCGTCGGGCTAAGCAAACGGTTTCCCAGTCGTCTGAAGACCCGAATCTGCGCAGCTCACTGGGCCACGCAATATTGGGCGAGCGATTACATGTCGGACTTTTCAAAGCAACCGATGTTTGGGAGGCAGCAATTCCTCGATAAAGTTCGCGAACGCGTACAAACGACCGGAATGACAGCCGTGCTCGGTCGATCTCAGTCGGGCAAGACAACGCTATTAAGACATCTTCGCGAAGATCTCAAGAATCACGACGGGGTTCTTGTTGGATATTCGCAGTCAACTGGCGAACCGAACCTGATGCTTCGCAGCCTCAAGGACTTGTACACGAGTTGGCTTGCCAATTCGAGCTATATAGACCAAGCAAAGTTGCTCTGGAAAAAGAACAAAGACTCTATTGTTCAGAAAGCCGGAGGAACAGCCGGTCGATTCTTAGGGAATATTCTTGGGGTTCAGCATCAAGCAGTGAAGCCCGTTTCAGGCCTTGTTGCAGAGTGGTTTGATAAGCTTGAGTCCATGGGCAACCAGCTCAATACTGGAGATATCAAACTTCCGACACTTGCGCACGACGTTGCTAAGGATCTTTTGGAACTGCTCAGAATTCTCTCCGGAAAGCATCCGATACTGATCCTCGATGCACTCGAACAATCAAATGACGTAGAGACAGAAGCAAAACTGCTCAGTGCGATTGTCCGCCACGTACGTGACTGGCCGCCTTTGCACATTGTGATCGCGGCGCGATGCCCAGAAGCTGACGAAGACGAGTTGAAGGCAACCAAATGCATTACCGACATGAATTCCGCAAGCGCGGCGGTCGAGATTCTAGACATTCCCGCAGTCAACTTGGATGAACCGCCTGAACTCGACCGCTTGATGATCTATCTGCGCGACAAGATTCCTTGTACGCGGGATATCAAGCCTGCCAAAATCGTCAAATTGATAGATGGGTACGGAGGTGTGATCGGTCGCTGGCTCGAAGTAGCGGGCCCGCTAGGCAAAATTCCTGAGCGTTCGGACGATCTAGAGGTTCTGGCCCACGAAGCACATTCTTACCGCTATCGCGAATTGGAATCGAAGCTTTCGCAGCTAGTCTCAGACCTCTCGGACGAACTGAAGTTTTGCATTCGAGTCGCATTACTGCCCGAAATGACCTCGGATACAGACTGGGAAGCGTATTCTGAGATAGTTGATCGAGACATCAAAGACTCGGCGATGACATCCCTACAAATGAAAGGTGTGTTCTTGAGCAACGCAGCGACTCCCTCATTCGGGCACACTTTGCGGCACAATGTTGTTCAAAAATACCTTAGTGAGAACGCTTCGCCACTGGCCCGCAAGGAAGCATGCTACTTGATCGACGAATTCGCTTCGCGAATTCACGGGGTGGATCGCGTCGCCGCGCGATACATCAATGCGTTATTTGTCATAGCCGCACTGCCATTGTCACACGAATTGACTTCACCCCATCGAGGGCTTGCTCAATGTGCCGTTTCCGTTGGACTAGGCGGAATGCCGGATTCTGAATTGATTCTCAAGGCCGTTCCAATTGCGATCGATCGCAACTGTGTTTCGACACTTGTCGCCATGGCATTGGTCAACGCAATACTGATCGACAAAGAGGCGGACGATATCGAACGTATGATGATTTTGCTTCAATCGCTTCAGAGAATAGCAGAAAAACACATCAATAATACGGCCCTTCAAGAAGCGTTTGCCCGCGGACTCTATAACGCTGGAATAAGGGCGAAGAAAGCCAACAATCTTAGATTCCGCGATGAATTGCTCGATGATTTGACTCGTATTGCAAAGCGGCATCCTGAGAATTCGGACATTCAAGCACATCTTGCAAAAGCACTTCTGAATACGTTGGTCAACGCCGAGCAAGAAAGGGATCTTGAACGTTGCAATCAAATGTTAGCTGCGTTGCGCGAACTGGCCAACTGCAGCGCAGCGAATTCAACAGTCCAATTGATGTACGCACAGGCTCTTGTCAATACCGCAAATGATGCTAAGTGTGCGAATGCCTTGAACAGACGCGATGAACTAATGGACGAATTGCGAAACTTAGTTGGGCGATACGAACAGTGGCCTGACATGCAGAAGCAGCTTGCGATGGGCCTGTTCAACAACGCAAAAGATGCTTTAGAAGAAAACGATCATAGCAAGCGCAATGAATTGATTGACGAACTCTTTGAGTTAGAACGGCGCAGTCATGACAACCCGTGCGTCCAACGCATTTTTCTCAAAGGATTGTTCAAATCGATAATCGACGCCTGTGACGAGGGCAGTTCAGACTTGCGAAACGTGACACTCAAAGAACTACGACATCTAACGGAGGATCGTGTTGTTGATCCGGAAAACCTCAAAATGTTAGCGTACGGGTTGCAGAACACGTTGAACATCATGAACAAGAAATCCATATTTGAAGTCAGCGACGTGTTGATCGTCAGATTACGTGACTTGGCCGAGTCGTACCGACGTGAACCATTTATTCAGCATCAGTTCGAAACAGGTCTATTGAATTCCCTGAAGCGAGCAAAAGCACTGAAGGATCTCGACCGATGCCGTGCCTTGACCCACGAATTGAGTCGCTTGTCAGACCGGCATCACTTCGACTAGTCGTCAGTTTTGCTTGCTTGTCAAGCTTCGTCACTTTATGTCTGAAGCAATCGCATTGAGACAACGAAATTCAAAAGATTCTTGTCATCCTTTTTGCGCTTCAGATCGTCAAAAACACTGAAGAGCTCGGTGCCAACGGCTATCAAATGCTTGGGCGGAAATCCAGTTCAGAGGTGCCAATATTGACTCGGAGTAAGCTTCCCCAATCTCACGGATTCACGCTGGTCGAACTGCTCGTTGTCATTTCGATCATCGGGATTCTGATGGCGATTTTGATTCCGGCGCTTTCTACTGCTCGCAAGCAGGCTGGGGGCGTGGTTTGTCAGTCTAATGTTCGGCAGTTGATGACGGGGGTGAATGTCTATGTGGCTGACGAGGGGGCGTTTCCAGGCACGCATAGCCTCTTCTTCTTCCAGTCCTTGTTCGACCAATCCTGGCCGCGAATCAGTGGGGTGACCTGGGATGGGGCGCGGGACAAACTCAACGACAACCTTAGCTACACGCCGGCATACACCCAACCCTATCATCTTGATCCTGAATTCGCGACGGACGTTCCGACCAAAGGCACCTTGTTTCCGTACGTCAAAGACGAGCGCGTTTACCTTTGCCCCAATGATCGGCCCGGTGTCGCTGCGGACACGCCCGAGGGCGGGGGCGGCAACGGACGACTCAGCTACGGGTTCAACGCCTACATTGGTTTCCGCTCGCCCGACAACCTCCGAAGCTTTCGATACGCTGCCGATTCGATCAACAACGAGCTTCCCGATCCCAATAAGAAGCGATCGTTTCGTGTGGGTGAAGTAGTGCGTTTCTCACCGGCGACATTCGTCACATTTGTCGAAGAACACCCCAAAGCCAACCTCAATGGTGATTGGCCCGACGGTAACTTCAACGGTCTTGATCGAATCGCGACGCGGCACCAGCTTAACCCTGGCGCAAACACAAGCGGTCCCAAGGGGCGCGTCAGCATTGCGTACATGGACGGGCACGCCGATGACCCGATCTACCGAGCGAGGACTCTGGGGCGGCAGATATTCACCGAATTCGGGCAACCTCACATCTGGCGTAACGAAGGCGGACCCGACAAGGTCAACATGACGGCATTTCTGAATGATATACCCGGAACGTGTCCCTGGTGATGAATGCGGAATTGAGCAATTGTGGAGCGCCGGACTAAATGATCGGGGTCAAAAATCAGTCGTCATCATCATGTGTAGGCGACAGCGCAGCCCCGTAAATCTCGGCCATCTCCGTCATGCAGCATTGATTGGATACGATGAAGTAACCGACGGGCCGATTGAACATTGAAGCGAAAGCACACATGATCGTCATGATGGCGTGAACTGCCCAGGCGACAACGATTGGCCCCCTCATATCAACGATCAATCCCAGAATAAGCAGGAAGGCGACCGGGGCAAACAATGCCAGCGACCAAATGGTATTGCCCTTAATCCAAAAACGGACATACGGCGAGATCCAAAGCTTCGACCGACGCACGATCAATCCCGGTACAAAGTAGAAAAACAACGAAGCGAGTTGGATGAACGCAGTCTGCAAACGCTCGGTGTCGGAGGGCACATAAGTCATTTTTCACTCCAAAGGTCGCTTCAAATTCTTGAGACGTTGCACCTCGGGCAACTCCCCTCGAACATTCCGCGAACTCACGGTGACAGACATGAACAATCTAACGCGAGCAGACTAAGACGTCCTTGCCCGCGAAGTAGAAAGCCGACCAAACGAACGAGTCGAGCAACCTCTGCCGAAGGATCAGTTGCTCGGTCCAGACAAGATTTGCGCACAAGCGGCAAGATCGTCAACTTGTACGGTTTCGTCACCGGCCACATTGCACGGAGCACAAGCGCTACCGTTTATGCCGACGCACGCCAAACATGCTACATAGTCAGTCATGTCGACGTCGCCATCAAGATCAACGTCTCCATTACCAAAGGGTAAACACTCTCCAGACTGGCTGCAATACTCTTCTAGGTCACAATCTGTATTATCTTCGCAGGAGTCCAGCCCCACTATCCGTACGTCATCAACTGCAGCTTCAATGACGTTTCCCAGTACCAACAGGTTGCCATCACTGGCGCCAAACCGGATTTGAACGGTAGGCGTCAGATCAATCAATGATTCCAATAAGAAACTACGGGAGGTCCATGAATTTTCCGGTGCCGAATCATCGAGCCGCTCCAGATCAACCCACTCCGAGCCAACCGAATCGCGCACTTGCGCCACAAAGTAATCGTCCGGATCAACGTCCAAGTACAGAACGTAGTACCACCGCACATAATCAATTCGAACACTTGAATAGCCCGAAAGATCGAGCATTGGAGACATGAGGTATACCGCGCCTTTATCAACATCATGGTGACCGACCTGGCCAACTAAGTTTTGTTCGGTGAAGGCGCACGCCGCACCGCTAAATGCGGTCTCTGGTTGGGCGGGTGCTCCATCTTGAACTGTGCCTATAGGGTCACCAAACTCCCATGCACCATTGAGGGCGGTGTCGTCGGGTCCGTCTATGATCCACCCATTCGTATTGCCATTCTCGAATCCATCCTCGAACAGCACAACTTCGCCATGGGACATTTGGGTCGATACGAACACCACGACAAACACACAGGCTCGCGAGTAGCCGTTACCGGCTTGACTCCCAAGCGCGCGCATTCGAATGCCGCAACCGAGGCTACGAATCTTTTGACTAATCGCAACAAACATGAATATCAGTTTTTTGAATTCCCGGAGGGTCGAAGCAAGTACCGCGCAGACCCGACCTAACCAATCGCTTTCCTTTGAACAAAGGATAACCAAGCGGGAAGCACGATTCAAATTTGAGCTAAGGTACCCGCGTAGGACGTCCGTAAGTCGCGATTAGCTGGGCTGTTGCAACTTCAAACCCAGTTGACGAAATTCGCTGCTCTTCTGCTCCATGCCCTTTTGGATCGCGTCTTCGTCGGTAAGACCGTGCTGATCAGCATAATCCCTGACATCTTGCGATATCTTCATCGAGCAAAAATTGGGCCCGCACATGCTGCAAAAGTGGGCAGTCTTCGCGCCATCTTGCGGAAGTGTCTCATCGTGATCCGAGCGGGATTTTTCGGGATCAAGACCGAGGTTGAATTGATCTTCCCAACGGAATTCAAATCGGGCTTTGCTGAGTTGATCGTCGCGATACTGCGCGCCTGGATGCCCCTTGGCAAGGTCGGCTGCGTGGGCTGCGATTTTGTAAGTGATCACACCTTCGCGCACGTCGTCCCGATCCGGCAAACCGAGGTGTTCCTTTGGCGTGACATAACACAACATCGCACACCCATACCAACCGATCATCGCCGCGCCGATCGCACTGGTAATATGATCGTACCCGGGCGCAATATCCGTCGTCAGCGGTCCCAGTGTATAGAACGGTGCCTCGTCGCACCATTCGAGTTGTTTGGTCATGTTCTCATGGATCATGTGCATGGGAACATGGCCAGGGCCTTCATTCATCACCTGCACATCTTTGGCCCATGCTCGTTTGGTAAGCTCGCCCTGCGTTTTGAGTTCGGCGAACTGGGCTTCATCATTGGCGTCTGCAATGCTCCCCGGTCGCAATCCGTCACCGATCGAAAACGAGATGTCATAAGCGGCCATGATGTCGCAGATTTCGTCCCAATGGGTGTATGCAAAGTTTTCCTGATGATGTGCAAGGCACCATTTGGCATGGATCGAACCACCGCGCGAAACGATACCGGTCACCCGTCTTGCAGTCTTCGGTACATACCGCAGCAGCACGCCCGCATGGATCGTAAAATAATCGACGCCTTGCTCAGCCTGTTCAATCAACGTGTCGCGGAAAATTTCCCACGTCAGCTCTTCAGCTTTACCGTCAACTTTTTCGAGGGCTTGATAAATCGGCACGGTGCCAACAGGTGCTGGCGAATTGCGGATGATCCACTCGCGCGTCTCGTGAATATTCGCACCGGTGGACAGGTCCATGATCGTGTCTGCCCCCCACCTTGTCGCCCACACCATCTTCTCGACTTCTTCCTCCAATGACGATGTCACCGCCGAGTTACCGATATTGGCGTTGATCTTTACCAGAAAGTTGCGGCCGATGATCATCGGTTCCAACTCGGGATGGTTGATGTTCGACGGAATGATCGCCCGCCCGCGCGCCACTTCATCGCGAACGAATTCAGGCGTAATGATTTTGGGGATTGACGCTCCCCAAGGTTGCCCCGGATGTTGAGCGGGTGCATCTGACGACTCCGCGATGCGCTGGTTTTCGCGGATGGCGATGTATTCCATTTCCGGCGTGACGATGCCTTGTTTGGCATAGTGCATCTGCGTCACGCAGCGGCCAGTTGCTGCGCGACGGGGTTTTCTCAACCCGGTGAAGCGCAGGTGGGCAGTTTTGGGGTCGCTCTGACGCAATCGGCCAAACTCTGATGTGGGCGCGTCGAGTGCGACTGTGTCACCGCGATCTTCAATCCAGGTTTGCCTTAACGGCATCAATCCCTTTTGCACATCGACGACGACATCCGGATCCGAATACGGGCCCGATGTGTCGTAAACCAAAACATCAGGATTGATGAAGTCTTCCCCACCCTCTACCCGCGAAACAGTGGGCGACTGTTTGATTGCTCGCATGGGCACGCGAACCTTTTTGTGAATCGCCCCATCAATGTAAATCTTGGTCGACCCGGAGATCGGGCCGGTCGTGATGGCGTTGGTCTTGACGGGAGAATTTCCGAGTGAATCTTTGGTATGCTGAATCATGGCTTCGTCATCCTTTGTGCGCACAGGCCAACCCCAATCCATTTGGAATGGGATGTACATCAGACGACCGATACCGACACAAAACATGGGAATTTGAAGGCGTGATCCGTGTTCGCATTCCCTACGCAGTGTCGGACTGACTCGACGCCTGATCAGGTTCGAAGGGTGAGAGACTGCGTTCGCCAATCTCATTCTCAGGTCAGCCGCGTATCCGACCACCCCCAGCGATGCAGTCACTGTAAGACCGACTCCCGGTTTAAGCAAGCAAACCGAATTGCCTTTGTGCGTGAACAGGATTGACCGGGTCGAGGGCGGCTGTCATACTACATTGAGTAATAGCGTTCGCAGCGTGTTCGGTCTAGCCACTTAGGGGATCGCCCACAATGCGTTTTAGCGAAAGAACTTAGCAACATGCCAAAGGCATGACCGACCCCTCAGGCCCGCTGGAGCCCACCATGAGTTTCGAAGACAAGACCATCAGTTGTGTAGATTGTGGAACAGATTTCATTCACTCCGCTTCCGATCAAGAACGCTATGCCGAACGCGGATTCACCAACGAACCCAAGCGATGTCGTGATTGCCGCGAGAAGAGAAAAGCTCAAGGCGGCGGCGGTGGTGGTGGTGGCCGAGGCGGATACGGTGGCGGCGGTGGTGGATACGGCGGCGGTGGCGGCGGATATGGTGGCGGCGGCGGTGGTGGATATGGCGGCGGACGTTCGGAACGCGAAATGCACGAAGCCACCTGTTCGACATGCGGCGCACAGACCACGGTTCCATTCAAACCCACGGAAGGTCGCCCCGTCCTTTGTCGCGATTGCTTTCGATCGAGTCGCGACTAACTCGGCCGACACGCGTCGCAAGACACGAAGCCCCAACCATTCAAGACCGGTCAATCACCAGTGGCCGGGCATCGTTAGGCTGTGCGCAGCGATCGCGATCGTATTCTGCGCGTGTACTGCGCACGCCATTTCACCCGACTTGTTGGAGGTCGTTCCGCGCGATCATCTTGCCTTTGTCGTGTTCGACAACTCGGCGATAGAAGGTGCCGCCGATTCAACGACGCATGTGACGCCCCTTGTTTCTTTGGGGGCTGATGTGCTGCACCGCTTTGGCGGTCAACGCGCCAACCAGAGTGCTGTCAGCGCGACCCTCGATATCCTAAGTACACTTGCGAAGCTCGAACCCTACCCGTTTGCAGTCGTCGTCACCGACGCATCAGCAAAGCGAATGGGACCAGACAGTTTCCGGCTCAGCGGCATGCAAGCCGCCGTCATCGTTGCGACCCACGGTAACAACGCACCCATCACCCAATACATTCAAGACCTATTAACGCGGTGGACTTCGCGCGACTCAGCCCGCATCACGAACCAAGAGGAACATGGCACCAAAGTATTCACGCTGATCGACGACCGCCTCCCCGACTGGTGCGTCGTGAAATGGGGATCGATCAAGGATTTCTATGTGGTTGCGCTCGGCGATCGAGGCTTCAATGATGCGGCACAATCGATCTTGCGCGCCAACGAAGATGCTACCGAAAACTCAAGACACAAGCGTTGGCAGGAGTTGCTCGACAGTCGGTCCGCACACTTCGAGTTGCAAATTAACTTTGACGCGATTAGCAACGCTCTATCGACCGTCGTGAAAGGCCGCACCCAAGACGTCATCGACGAACTCGGATTTGCAAACTGCCAGCGATCAATGTGGACTGTTGCCAAGAAGAATCGCGCGGTGGTTTGGAGCCAACTTAAGATCGAAGACGGCAACGAAGTATTCGTACCGATCAGCACGGAGGCCCGCGGCGTGCAGTCGCGACTCATTCCAGCTACAGCCACGGAGTACACGCTGTTTCGATGCGGCATGGATGACATATTAAACCGCGCAGCTGAAGCTTACCTCGCCTCACGACGAGATGAATTTCGCGCAGACCTGCGATCACGCTGGACCCGCTTTGAAACGGATGCCGGCATATCAATTCAAACAGGTCTATTCGATCATCTCGGCGAGATCATTCTCATCCATGACGATCCGCCGCATCCACTCAAGCTGCCCCTGCTTTCGACCATCGTGATACCCATCGCTGGCGAACCAGCCATCGTGGACCAGACGCTGGCTGCATTGCTCAAACAGTCCAATCGCTGGTTCAATAAGACCAACGCCAATCCGGGTGACGATGCCCCGGTGTTTGCCCCGCAGTTCACCAAAGCCGACGACAACGTATGGTATCTGTCGTTCGGTTTCGCCGGACCAGCAATCACCGTTGCCAATCGCTTCATCGTCATCAGTCATTCGCCGCTGGCCTGCCGTCATGCGCGCGATTTTCTTCTCGCCAAAACACCCCCCCAATCAGAGTCGAACGCAGAATGAGCATCACCGATTCCGGCGAGCAGCCGTCCGATCGACTTTACGATCGGCCATTCTTCATCTTGTTCGTCGCGCTGCTGTGTTACATGGGTGGGTCGAGCATGCTTGTACATCTGCGTAAGTATCTCGCGGCAGCCGGCGGCGGCGTCAGCACCGTCAGTTGGGTGTTTGGCATCGGCATGGTGGGCAGCATCGTCACGCGGCCATTCGTCGGAACGTCGATCGACCGTTTCGGTTGCGGGCGAATTCTCCGGATGGCAACGGTCTTGGGCACGCTCTCGATCCTGTGTTTCTTGATTTCGTCAAACCTCTGGCTGATCTGTTCGCTGCGCGTCATCTTCCAACTGTCGCAAGCAACGTTTCTCGCAACCGTCGCCGTGGCCGCCGCCCGCATCGCCCCGAAAACCAGATCCGCAGAAAGCCTCGCGATGATTGGTATGGGTGGATTGCTCGGACTGATGCTGGGACCGATGATCGGTGATCTGATTTTCTCGCAATACTCCGAAGCGAACGGACGCTTCACGATTTTCTTTTGTACCGCCGCCGCGCTGATGCTCGTCAGCTTGGCATTCGCATCATGCGTAATAATTCCCGAAATCAACCAAACGGCATCCGATCGTGAAAACTTTTTCCGCGTGGTAAAGCGTCACAAACCCGGTCCGATCGTCATCATGGCCGTCTGCCTTGCAATGGTGCAAACGATACCGGTGATGTTCATCGAAGGCTTCGTCCACACGCGTAACCTGACCGGTGTAACCCTATTTTTTCTGGCCTACTCGCCAACCGCGATCGTCCTGCGCATCGTGCTGCGTCGAATGCCCGCCCGCATCGGACGCCGGCGCACGTTGCTGCTCGGCATGACTGCATACCCGATTGGCTTGCTTCTTCTCACTCGCGTCCACGAAACCACTGGTCTCATTCTCCCCGCAATCGTGATGGGGTTTGGACATTGTTTCACGTATCCGTTTCTCGTCGATCTAGCAGCCGAATCCATGCCGCCGCAACATCGCGGGGTGGCGACGGCGCTAATCCTCGGTGTCTTGGATATTGGATTCTTCACCGGATTCCTCGCGATCGGAACGCTGACCGATTGGTACGGTTTCGACGTCTCGCTCAAGGTTCTTGCAGCGTTCGCGACAACCGGAGTCATCATGTACGCATGGACCCAGCGTGGATTATTCCAACCGCTAAAGCCGCTAGCTGATCGCCAATAGCTCCTGGCACGCCCCAACCCGATAACCTTCCCGGTCACATAGAAGTTGAATCGCCGAGATCACGCGCGATACAATGGAGGCCATCGTCGGGCACTGGATGAGAGCGATCTGCGCATCATGGGGATTCAAAAACAATATAGACGACTTTTGTGCAGCGTCAGTTACTGGATGGCGATCGCTGCGTGCGTTTCATCACACGCATTCGGCCAACAAACCACCGGCACGACTCCCCCATCCGTCAATGTTGCGGCTCATTCAACCTGCCCTATCGAAAGTTCTGCTAAGCAATACAGAAATGCGGTCGCTCGCGGCGGGTTGCCCCCTGCCGGTTGCGACGATGGCAGCGTCATCGACGTGATGGTGGTTTACACAACCGATGCCCGAATCGCCGCCGGCGGTCAAACCGCGATCGAAATCCAAATCGACCTTGCCATCGCCGACGCCAACGACGCATTCGCCAACAGCCTCATCAACACAACGCTGGACCTCGTGCATTCCGAAGAAGTCGCGTACGTCGAAAGCGGCGATTGGACGATCGACGGACCGAGACTTGTGGCTCCCAGCGACGGTTTCCTCGATTCCGTTCATGGGCTTCGCGATCAATACGGTGCCGATTGTGTAAGCCTCTGGGTCAACACGCTCAACACCGGCGGTATCGGATACTTCCCCGATGGGTCGTTTCAAGGCATCGGTGCCAGCGGGTTCAGCATGTTGCGCCTCGACAACGCCCCCTTGCTCACGTTCGCTCACGAAATCGGGCACAACTTCTTTTGCACGCACGATCGGCCCAACGCGCTGGATATCCCATTTGCGGATTACTCGTACGGATACGTCGAACCCGGCAGCCAGTGGCGCACAATAATGGCCACCGCAGCCACGCCCACGATCATCCCCCACTTCGCCAACCCCAACGTCAACTGGACCGGAACCAACCCCGGCCCGACTGGGATCGCAGAAGGTCAACCGCTGCCCAGCGACACTGCCCGCACGATCAACGAATTGCGAACCGTCGTCGCCAACTTCCGCGCGACGGTAATCCCCGGACTGTCTGCGACCCTATACGTCGATGCAGCGGCGACACCGGGAGGCGACGGTCAAAGCTGGGCGACTGCGATAAACGACCTGCAGGAAGCAATCTGCGTGGCCAAGGGATCGGCAGGAATGGTGCAGGAAATCTGGTTGAAGGCGGGAGCGTATCATCCGGATGCCGGCAGCGGCGATCGGTCGGCGACGTTTAAGTTGATCGATGGTGTGAGCATCCTCGGCGGGTTCAATGGAACCGAGTCAACCAAGACCCAACGCGATCCGATTGCAAACGAAACGATTCTCAGCGGCGACATTGGTACGCCGACAGACGATAGCGACAACAGCTATCACGTCGTCACCGCAAACCTGAATGACAGCACGGCGATCCTCGATGGCGTCACGATCCGTGACGGACACGCCAACGGTGTGGGTTCGGATCATGGAGGAGGAGGCGTCATCATCGTCGACGGCGGGTCGCCGCACTTCATCGATAGCAAGTTCATCGACAACATCGCATCGAACCGCGGTGGCGCAATGATGAACTCCAACGGCAGTTCGCCGACACTGACGGGTTGCACGTTTGAAAACAACACCGTCACCGGATCGAGTTGGCCGGGCGGTGGAGGCGGAATCCACAACAGTTCTTTCTCAAACCCGACGCTCAACAATTGCACATTCCGAGCAAACAGTACAACGCTGGGATCGGGAATGGCCAACTACTTCAACAGCAGTCCGACCTTGAATGGTTGCACATTTGAAAACAACACCGGCGTAGGATCAGCCGAAGGGGGTGCAATCTATGGATACTCATTCTGCGGACCGGTGTTGACCGATTGCATCTTCGACAGCAACAGCGCGTCGATCGGCGGAGCAGTGGTCGGATTTTTCAACTGCTCGACCAACTTCGACCGCTGCATTTTCAGAAACAACGCAGCCACTGGCGACGGAGGCGGACTATACAGCTACGGTAACTCAAGCATAACACTGACGAATTGTCTGCTTGCAGGCAACTCCGGTGCATTCGGCGCAGCAATGATCAACTTGTTCGACAGCCACGCCAACATCATCAACTGCACCGTCGTCGGCAACGCAGGCACAATCGGCGCGGGCGGAATCTCCAATTTCCAAAGCGATCCGGCGATCGACAACTGCATCCTTTGGCAGAACTCCGCCAACGGATCGTTCGGTGAATCCGCGCAAATCGACAACAACGATGGTTTCCCGGTCATCAACCACACGACAATCGAGGGCTGGACCGGTGCGTTGGGCGGCAGCAGCAACAATGGCAGCGACCCAATCCTGCAGGATGCGAATGGCACTGACAACACCTACGGCACAACCGACGATAACGCCCGCCTATCCACCGGCTCACCGGCCATCAACACTGGCGAAAACGCATCCGTCCCCGTAGCAACCACCCTCGATCTCGACCAAAGCCCCCGCATCGCCGACACAACCGTCGATCGCGGCGCATACGAATTCAACCCGCAACAAGGCGATTTCGACAACGACGGCGACATCGACCTAACCGACTACGCCAAACTAGCCGACTGCCTAAGCGGCCCAGAAACCGCACCAACACCAACGCCACCAACAACCTCGCAACAATGCCTGACCACCTTCGACATCGACACAGACCAAGACATAGACCTAACCGACACCGCCGAATTCACGCGAGCCTTTCAACCGTAGGGTGCGGCTTGCCGCACCAACTGAAAGCGAAGAATTTCGTAATTAGGTATGCGACGGATACCCAGATACATCATTGCGAGTTTGAATAATAGATGTTCGCAATTGGCAAGGTCGATACAGGCAGGCGGTGCGGCAAGCCGCACCCTACGTTGAATTGCGTCGAGAATTGTCTACGACTGGAGGCTGCTCATCATTTCGTTGAGCTTGCGTAGGGCGCCGGCTTCTATTTGGCGTACTCTTTCGCGGGTTAGGCCTACCCTTGCGCCTATGTCTTTTAGGGTCATTGCTTCTTCGTCATCCAAGCCGAACCGCAGTCGAAGAATTCTTGCTTCGCGTTCGTCGATTTGCAACAGCAGTTCGCGAATGAGCGATGCTTCGGATTCCTCGAACATTGCCTTGCCGGGATCTGGCGTGCGTTCGTCGGCGAGGATTTCGCCCAAGCCCATTGCGTCGTCACCTGATGATGCCTGCGGGCGGGCGGTGAATGCCTTGACGGCGCGCCGGACGATCTTGGCTTTCTTCAATGGGATTTCCATCAAATCCGCCAGTTCTTCGAGCGACGGCTGCCGGCTTTCTTTCTCGACGAAGCGGTCCATCGTTTGTCGCCAGCGGGCGATCATTTCGACCATGTACGCGGGGATGTGAACTGGCTGAACACCGTTAATGAGCGAGCGCTTGATGGACTGCTTGATCCACCACGACGCGTACGTACTAAAGCGCGTGTTCTGTTTCGGGTCGAACCCCTCGACCGCGCGGATCAAACCTAGGTTGCCCTCTTCGATCAGGTCGTTGAGCAGCATGCCGCGGTGGCTGTACTTTTTGGCGATGTTGACGACGAGGCGCAGGTTCGACTTAACCATCCGATCGCGCGCATTCTGCCCGTCGATCTCGATCTGCTCTTTCTCAGTCAGCGAAATCTCTTTGCTCTTGAAGCGATCGGCGGCTGTGTACACCGCTTGAATCAAGGCGCCGAGCTCCTTCTCTTCGTCCGCAGTCAGGAGCGGTGCCTGGTTAATCTGCTTCAAATAGAATTGTAAATCAGAGTCAATTGCGATCGCTGAAACTCCCCGTTAGTCATACTCTTGCGACACTTGCTGATCGCACGCGGGCCAACCCCCAGAATTAGCAGCCCCACGATATTGGTCGCACCCGGTTCTCGTTGCGACGTTCCGCCACTTGCGTCTTACCGCTATCGAGAAACCGCCTCAACATGTTTAGTTCTAGCGCCGGCCCCAGTCAACGTCCACGCAGTATAGCATAGCAAAAGCGGTCCCAGCGCCGAAACCCGGCGCCGAGACCGCTTAATATTCAAATCACAATTGCACCAACCACATTTAAGGGGCTGGTAACTTCGGTGCAACCCAGATCAGGCCTCGCCGTCCTTCGACTCGCCATCCTTCGACTCATCCGAATCATCATCTGATTTGGTTTCATCATCTGAAGCTGCCTCTTCTTTCTTGGCTTCTGTTGCACCTGTATCATCCCCACCGCTTGGCGTTGGTGGCTGAGGCATGAAATCGGTGATCAGATTTGTCGTTTCTTCACCAGGACCATGAAGCCCACCGCGACGCGCCTTCTCAATCTTGGGCGTTTCGCCATCTTCCTGATGCTCGGTCGACCACTCGGCCCGTTTCTTCGACAAGCCAATCTTGCGATCCTGCGCATCGACCCGCAAGATCTTCACCTGAATCTTCTGTCCAATCTCCACTTCGTCGTGGGGATCTTCCACCTTATGATCGGCTAACTCACTGACGTGCAATAGTCCCTCGAGATCGTTTTCAAGCTCGACAAACACGCCGAAATTAGTGATTTTCGTAACAGTACCCTCGACGATCTGGCCAGGGATATAGTTATCGGGCACGGCTCGCAACCACGGGTCTTCGTGAAGCTGCTTGAGACCGAGTGCGATGCGTTGCTTGTTCTCTTCAACCTTGAGCACCACGCATTCGAGTTCGTCGCCCTTCTTGATCATTTCCGATGGGTGCGAAATCTTCTTCGTCCAACTCATGTCAGAAACATGCAGCAGACCGTCGATGCCTTCTTCGATCTCGATGAACGCACCGTAGTTCGTCAGGTTGCGCACCTGGCCGGTGATTCGTGTATTCGGTGGGTACTTCTCAGCCACCTTCGTCCACGGGTTGACCTCGGTTTGCTTGACGCCCAGCGAGATTTCCTGCTTGTCCTTGTTGATGTCGAGAACCACGACTTCGATCTCGTCGCCAACGTTGAAGAGTTCCGACGGATGGTTGATACGACGCGTCCAACTCATTTCGGAAATATGCACCAAACCTTCAATGCCTGCACGCAGTTTGATAAATGCGCCGTAGTTCATGATGTTGACGACTTCGCCCTTCACCTTCGTACCAATCGGGAAGCTTTCTTCAATGCCCTCCCAGGGACTCGGTGATAGCTGCTTGTGACCGAGGGCGATTTTCTCTTTTTCCATGTCGATGTTGAGAATTTTGACTTCGATTTCTTGATCGATCTTGACCACCTGCGACGGATGGGCAACGCGTTCCCAACTCATGTCGGTGATGTGCAGCAGACCGTCGATACCTCCGAGGTCTACGAATGCACCGAAGTCGGCGATGTTCTTGACGACACCCTTGCGGGTCTGCCCGACTTCGATGTCGGCCATCAGTTTTTCTTTCGCCGCACCGCGCGTTTCTTCAATCAGCTTGCGACGCGAGATCACGATATTGCGACGTTCGGTGTCGATCTTGAGGATCTTGGCTTCAACATCTTTGCCAATGAATTCTCCGATGTCGCCGGGTCGACGAATATCGACCTGCGATGCCGGAAGGAAAACGGGCACGCCGATATCGACCAGCAACCCGCCTTTGATTTTTCGCATGACTCGTCCGGAAACCAGATCGTCTTCCTTCTTGGTTTCGACGATGTGATTCCAGTTGATGATTCGGTCGGCTTTGCGCTTGGAGAGTTCGATCACACCGCTGTCGGTTTCGAGATTCTCCAGGAATACGTCGATGGTGTCGCCGATGTCGATGCTGCTGCGATCGTCCCATTCCTGAATCGGAATGACGCCTTCGCTCTTGAGTCCGACGTCGATGACCACGTCATCGCCAGCCCGGCCGACGATTTTTCCCTTCATGACGCGACCGGGTGTGAGTTCTTCGCCGTCGCCAGCATCGACCAACGTGCCAATCGCACCGTCGTCCGTCCCGGCATCAAAAATGGAATTGAGTTCAGAATCCAACTCAGCGCTGGAACCGTCCAAAGTACTAATTAGATTAAAATCAACCATAAGAGTAATGTTCCCACGTCATCGCAGTTGTCCAGATCGCACCTTCAATTTGACAGAAATTGCCAACCGACGCGATTTGTACTCATGCAACCCTGCGTCACGAGCAGGTATTAGACCAAGTGCATTTCGCCAGCCCGCACCACGCGGCACGTCAAAAGCCAGACGAAACGTTGAGCCGCGCAGTTTACCACATTCCCGCAGACAAGCCACAATACGGACCCACGCCCCGGTTTACTGGCTGACTGGCACTACAACCTTCCGAATGACGACGTTTTCCGACAGATTAAGGCCGCAAATGGGGTCATCCGTATGGCCCTCCAAAACGTCAATAAGGGTGGACGGACTTGGAGTCGAGTCTTAAACAGGGTGGGACTGCTCCCTTCCAGCCAAACGGAGTCATCGATGATTGATCGCAAACTGCTAAGAACCGGACAATGTCTGGCCACGTTCGCACTGCTGACTATTTTGGGCGGGTGCGTCAAACGCGGCGAAATGATTGCCGTCCTACCCGACGGTCGAGTTGAACTTGTCACTTACCTGCATGGGGGCAAAGGCGATGTTCTTGGCGGAACGGATCCTGCCGGTATCGTTGGCGACCCAACGCCCAGCGCCGAGAATGGATGGAGCATTTCTGAGGGTGACAGTACTCAACACGATGGCAAGAATGCCACACTGATGGCTACGATGTCGTTGGCTCCGGGTGAGAAATTGCCGACAACCTATGCGACACCGAACACGGCAATCGCGTCCGCAGCCACTCAATTCAATACGCAAGTGTCCATCGAGAAAACCGACAAAGGCACTTACTATCACTTCAAGCGTACATATGTTCGCAGACGATGGGCACCCTTCGAGTATCATCGCCATCGCATTCTCGAGTCGGACAAAATCAAGAAACTGATGGAGAATGATCCAGAGTCGATGTCGCAGCAAGATCGAAAGACTGTCGTCAAAGCGATGATCGATGTCGCAACCGAACAGCAGATTGAACTCTTCAATATCGCCGTGAGTTCAACCGAAACGTCTGTTTCACAGTTGGCTCAATTGAGCGCGCAGAAACGCATTCGTGAAATCGCATCAGAGCCCGGCATCGTCGAGAGAGTCATGGCGGCCATGATGACCTCCAATGGCCCCGAAGATGCGACCGCGATCGAAAAGGATTTGAATCGTCGAGTCGACACGGGTATTAAAGATGCCTTGACCCAAGCCGGAACAAATCAGACGATCGCATCGGGAGTCATCGAATCACTCCACAAAGCCCGCCGCGATTTGGAAGTCTCCAAAGATCTGGAGGACGAAAGCTGGGCCGTGCAAGTGATACTGCCAGGGAAAATTATCGCCCACAATGGAACCGAAGAACCCGAATCAATTGGGCCGGCGGACCTTGAAAACACGGGTAAGCCATCAAACGACGATCCACTATCCCATGCGGCTCATATGTTGGAAAATAAGCTCAAACCGTACGTCGAATCGCCTGGGTTCCAAAACTATACTTGGGGTTTCGAGTTTGATGCGCTGCTCGATCGCGACGTTGTGTTGATGGCCACTTCATTTGTGCCGAACAAGTAATTCGTGAGCGTCGAATTGCAAGAACACCATTGCCATTGGAATACGATTCAGCTGAACGTGAATTTGTGTTGACCATGAAGATTGAGCCGAAAATCGAGCGCGAAGCGTGGGCGAGCGTTTACCAATGGGCCTATCGCATGTTGCGAAACCACGATGGTGCGCTCGATGCGACTCAGGAAGTGATGCTCCGATCGGTGCAATACCGGGGGGCGGACATCAAGAATGATCGGGGATGGCTTCGCCGAATCACTGTGAACCATTGTATCGACGCGCTGCGCAAGAAACGCCCCGTCGCAGTCGAATCATTGGAGCCAGTCAACCGCCAACCGTCGCCCGTAGGCGAGGCAATTTCCATCGAGACGGCAGAGATGGTCACGACGGCGCTGGACAAACTCACCGAGCAACAGCGTGCTGTCGTGGTGGCAAAAACGTACGACGGTGAAACATTTGCATCCATCGCCGAATCCATGAACCTTTCTGTCGGTACGGTGAAGACCCACTACCTGCGCGGGCTGACCACATTGCGAAATGCCTTGGGAAAACTGCGGGAGATTCGAAAATGAATTGCAATGAAGTCAGTCCCATGCTGGCCAACTACCTGGGAAACGAATTGTCCAATGATCACCGCAGCGCTATTGCAAGCCACCTGCAGGTTTGTGAATCGTGCGCGCGCGAAGTGGCGTCACTGCAAGAAACGATTACAGCACTCGCGCAGCTTGACACAGTAAGCCGTTCAGACGCGATGGATCGCACGAACGGTTTTTCCGTCGTCAGAAGGAATTCGGCGACGCGACATTTCATTCTGGCATCACTGCGAATCGCTGCTGTACTGGCACTTGGAATTGTCCTGGGGCGCCTATCGAATGGTTCGACATCTGAATCGAACTCCACGGCATCGCTCCTACCCAAACCAGACGAACCGGTCATCGCAGGAGCGAGTTCCGATTCCATTCACCCCGATTGGATGGAATTCGCTGAAAAATTCAGTCGAAATTCGTCGGGGCTCACGAGTTCACTTCGCCCCCTCGTCAGAAGTTATCAGCGCTAATTCCGCTACCACAGGCCCAACTTCCAGAAATCGACTACCCAAACCCTAACTTCTAGCCCTGCAGTGCTTTACAATTCCACTTATTCATTTTCCCTTAACAAATAGCGCAGAATTCATTAGATTGATAAAGGTTCAAAAGCTTGGCTAAACTTGCCGAATTTCAAAGGAAACCACACTGGCCGGTTGGTTAGTACGGTATTCTCGCACTGACTCCAATTCGGATGAATCCCAATATGGACGACTACAACGATCCCGATTTCGCTTCAACGCCAAGAGGCCAATCCGATGCCACAGCCCAACTGCTTCCTATTGAATCTGACGACACAGAATCAAGCAGTTCTGACGAAACAGAATCAGACAGCGATCGTCCATGGGGTATCGCATTCTTCTTAATGCTCATTCCAGGATTGTTGTTGGCCGACTTGCTGCACCCGGCAATTCTAAATAAACACTTGTTCGAGTCTGTCAACAATGCAAGCTCTCATCACTATAAATTGCTCAAGAGTTGGGATTGCGTCCTTGCAGGTGTTCTCATCGCAAGCATTTTGATTGCGATGACGTTAGCATTCAAACGTAAACGCATGATTCTCATGCGCCTGACAGCCTTGGCATATTGCTTCGTGATTCCGCTCGGGCTGGTAGAAGCGTACTTTCAAGTTACGTCGATACCACGGTTGTATTCGCCAGGCATGATCAGAGATACAAATCCTAAACCAGAAATCGCTCCGGGTATCACCGGCCGAAGTCGCATGACGATCAATCGACTTGGTTTGCGCGGTCCTGACCCACAAGACGAACCACGTAAGATATTGTGCATCGGCGGAAGCACAACGATTTGCTCTTACCTGAACGACGACGAGACCTGGCCGGCACACTTGATGAAAAAACTCAACCAGGGCGCAGCATCGGGGAATACCTGCGTACAAAATGCCGGGAAGAACGGTCTGGACTTGCTTCATCACATCGAGTTTCTCAATCGTTGCCAGATTGCGGATCAATTCGACGATTGCATTGTGCTGTGCGGTGTGAATGACTTGGAGCATTCGATCCGCATGGCCCAAGAAGACCGGATCGCCCTCGCCCCGTCGCATATATTTGATGTTGGCGGGCCCGACTACCCACTTACGCCCCATTTCAAGCAGGCGATCCTGTACAAGATGCTAAAGAATGCCGTCAAGAGAATCATAAAACACGGGGAGTCCGACACAGCTGACCCTGAAGGTGAATTTTACACAGAACGGCGAAAAGCGCGTCAGAAGGCAACCAAGGACTATCCACTCCCGCCGCTCGACGATCATCTCGCTTTCTACAAGAAGAGTCTCTCGACCCTCAAGGAGTTTTGTGACGCGAACGGGTTGCACCTGGTCCTCGTGACGCAACCTGTCCTTTGGCGCGAGGATCTCCCCCCCGATTTGGAACGATTGCTTTGGAGTCGTCCAATCGGCGACACAAAACGTGTACTCGCCACCGAGTCACTCAGTCGTGGAATGAAAGCATTCAATGATTCGCTTCGAGAATTTTGCGCAGAAAGCAAAGTCGATTTGGTCGACCTAGCCGCCGTGCTTCCGCAAGATGAAACGGTTTTCTACGACGACGAACACTTCAATGAGAACGGTGCCAAGTTGGTTGCCGACCAGATTGCAAAGTTTTTTGAATCTCAAAAAGACGACAAAAACATGGCGCCGAAACCCTCCAACTTCTCGGGATCGTAGATTTTTTTTGCCAAAATCGCACCCCAATACAGAAAAAACCGACTCATCGCTTTTGGCTGCGAAATCGCGTGTTTCGTAAAGCGCTGCTGAAATCGAAACAACACAACTTTTTTGAACCCACGAATTTGAGTTGTGTCTAAATCATTCCAGCTAGACATTGGCATGGCGAATGGATAGGAAAGCAATGATAACGCTGGGGCTTTGTGATTGAATGGGCGAACCACAGAGCTTGGATGAACCTGCTTGGACGGCTGTTTGGTTTAAGCTACACTGAAGGCCTCGGCGTTGGCGAGTGTGTCAAGCAGGCGTAAGTAAGCCTGAACAGAATCGAACGATCGAGAAGCAAGACCAGAAGTACGCAGTGGGACCGGCTCCCCAGCCCGCCTTAATGCCCCACTGCCCGTAAGGAACCAACAACCTGTTCACCTGCGATCCCCGTCACCGTTGGCGCGGTCCGGATCGAATTGCAGCGAACAACGAACTCTGAAAAAATCCGGTACGAGAGTACCCATGCCAGGGAGGGCGGACCATGCAAGGAACGCGCTTAATGAAGACAACTTGGACCAACGTGATTCGAATGAGTCGGGTCTTGATTCCGGCAGTGGTCTTGGCTTTCGCAACTTCTGCGTCGGCTTGGGATCCACCGATAGGCATCCCCGTTCCATCCTTCGGAATCGATCAGACGGTTGCGGGTATCCACGGTTCCGCCTCGTATTACACGCACTACGTCAATCGGAATCACAGCGCGGCAACCGACAGCAACAACTCGAACGGAACGTCGAGTCGCCCCAGACGAACCATCCCGCAGAATCTTTCAGCCGGCAGCGTTGTGGTCGTCGTCGGAACGTATGACTATTCGACAGGCGGCTTCACGCCGATCAGCGGATCGGGAACTGCATCGAATCCGATCTTCATCCGCGGACAGAGCAGCTCCAACAAACCGCGTTTTGTACACGGAACGCAGATCAAGGGTCAGTACATCATCGTCGAGAACATTGATTTCGACGGCGGCAATCCGCTCATGACCGAAAATGCACCCCACCACATCGCCGTTCGTCACAGTGAAATTCATAACTGCGGTGGACCTGCGATTCAGGTTAGCGCGTGGGACAATCAAACGATGAACAACATCGTTTTATACGATCTTGAAGTTCACGATAACGGTGACTGGCAGGCCAACTTCGACGAAGACTATCACGGTGTTGGCGTCGGTGACTATGTCAACAATCTTTGGATCGTCGACAGCGTGTTCTATCACAACAGCGGTGACGGTGTTCAGATCAATGCGGGAAGTCGATCTGCTGAGGGAACGACGCATCACATTTACGTCGGCCGCAACGAATCATTTTCAAACAAGCAAACTGGCATGTGGTCAAAACAGGGAACCGACATCGTCTTTTCTGAAAACTATATCCACGATCACCGCCCGAGCAATTCCTCGTTGGGCGCCGGGATGGGATGTCAGTATGACCCCGTTCGTATCTGGTTCATCAACAATGTCATCTTCGATTGCGATTATGGCATCATGATTGCCAGCGGCGGCAGCGACCTGGGCGGCGGTCAGGATATGTACATCGTCGGAAACGTCATTCACTCCATCCACGACAGCAACGGCGGATTCAATCCCAATACCGCATGGACCAATGCGGCGATCATGATTGCCGGTGGACTGCGGCGACATGTGGTCAACAACTCCATTTATGACGCCGACGGCGGGATTCACGGGGCCGCAGCATATGGCGATTTCCACCTCGCAAACAACATAATTTCAAGCATTTCCAGGTCGTCGGGTTGGCACATTTTCGTGGAACACCCCGATGCCGCGAATGGATCATCCGTCGATGACTGCCTCTTTTATCAAAGCGGTGGCAGCGTACGATTCGATTGGCGCGGGACATCATACTCAAGCGTCAGCTCGTTCCAGTCGAGCACTGGCGTAGGTTCTGGAAACTTCTCATCCAATCCAAACTTCACGAACCCCAATTCAGGCGACTTGCACCTTCAGTCGTCAAGCCCAGCCATCAATGCCGGTTCGTCTCACTCGGTCTACAGCACGTTCGCCAGTCGCTACGGATTGAACATTAACATCGACATCGATGGTACATCGCGACCCGGTGGTTCGGCTTATGACATCGGTGCCGACGAGTTGGGCGGGGGATCACCACCGCCACCTCCCCCGCCTGGTTGCACCAGCAACAATCAATGCGATGACGATGTTGATTGCACCGACGACTTCTGCGTCAGCGGAACGTGCGTGAACAACGCGATCGACGCCAACTGCGACGACGGTAATTTCTGCAACGGTAACGAAACATGCGATCTGTTTGCCGGTTGCATGGATGGCAGCAATCCTTGTGGCAATCAAAGTTGCAACGAATCGACAAATTCGTGCGTCTCATGTACAAGCGACTCGCAATGCAGCGATGGCGATTTCTGCAACGGTGTCGAGCGATGCATCAGCGGTGAGTGCGAAAACGGGTCAAACCCGTGCCCGACCCAGGCCTGCAACGAACAGAACAATTCATGCGTGGACTGTTTCAACGATTCTGAATGCGACAACGGCGTCTATTGCGACGGTGAAGAAACCTGTAGTGGCGGAACTTGTTCGTCTGGAACACCCGAGTGCAGCGGTGAGCAGTGCAATGAAGACTCGCAAACCTGCGGTGTGGTTCCCGATGCGCTGATCAATGTCGGTGACGCCTGGTGTTATCAAAAGGGTGTAGCCGGTACACCGACCCAAGGTTGGAATACGACAGATTGCAGCAACTCAGGGTGGCCGACCGGACCGACCGGCATCGGATATGGTGATGGGGACGATCAAACCGTCCTCAATGACATGAGCGGAAGCTACATCACCGTTTACACCAAACGCGAATTCACGGTGCCCCAGGCATCGCAGGCGTTCAGTTTGATTCTTGAGATCGATTACGACGACGGGTTCGTGGCCTACCTCAATGGCGAGGAAGTCGCACGACGCAACATGGGCGGTCAGTTCACACCCGTCAATCGAAACACAATCGCCTCCGGGCTTCGCGAAGCCGGCGAATTCGAATTGATCACACTTCCGCACACGAAGCTCAATTCCGGTGGTCCAAACATCCTGGCGATCGAAATCCACAACTACAATATCAGTAGTTCCGATCTGACGCTCATCCCTCGCTTAATCGCGCAGACTGAAGATTTCGTTTGTCAGAGTGATTCCGACTGCGATGACGGCAAGTTCTGCAATGGCCGAGAAACGTGCGAAGACGGTGAATGCGAACCGGGCGCACTACAGTGTCCCGGCGAAGCGTGCAACGACTTCACGCAAGAATGCTTCCCGCTTCCGGCACCGCCAACACCCATTCCGCCGACCGAGACCACACCAGAAGCGTGTCTCGGTTGTGAGTTGGATGAGCCTTCGTTTGACCCGGATACGGGTGCGGTCATCGTCGTGAATCCCAGGATCGACTCGGATCTGGACAACATTCCCGACAGCATTGACCGCTGCATCAACACGCCGGCAAATGGATCGGTTAATGCTTATGGTTGCACCGAGCAGCAACGAAACCTCGATGATGACGACGACGGCGTCATCAATGACGATGACGAATGCCCCGGCACGCCACGACGAACGCCAGTCTACGACAGCGGCTGTTCAGACGAGCAGTTGGCCACCGTCGGTAAGCCCGTTTCTCAGGCGGCAGCAACGCCAAACCGCGTCACGGGTAATGGGCAAACCGATACAGATGGAGACGGTGTTGCCGACGCCACGGATCAATGTGCAGAGACGCCGCAAGGTACGGCCGTCGATGAAATCGGCTGTCCAATGGATTCGGATGGCGATTCAACAAATAGTGGCGGTGCCTGCGGTGCAATCGGCATGATCAGTTTCGTGATCACGCTTGCGGGACTTGCTGGCAGTCGACCACGTCGCCGACGGCGGTCGCGCGACTAAGCGCAGCAGAACGCCTCAGACAACCAAGACCTCAGCCGCGATTTTTAGATCGGCGAGTTGCGACTCGATTTCAGACTTGTAGATGGCGTTCATGATCAGGACCTTGTCCGGTCGCAAGTCCTTCAATTCGGACGGCTGGACGATTTGCTGCCCGGTTCCGGTGACGAAGCGCCCGTGCTTACGCGGATTCACATCCACGGCATGGGCAATGACATCAGACGGCGCGTTCATCACATTTAAGAAGGTGACGCCTTTACTTCCCGCACCCCAAATGACGGCTCGCGTCCCGGCGTTGGCCCATTCTGCAAACTGCTTTCTCCAATGGGCCACTTTCGACTCATAGGCCGAATTGAATTCGCTAACCAAACGATCGGTTTCCGACAATGAAACCTCAGGTGAAATGGAACCTTCGAGATCAGTGGTCGCATCGATCGACAGAAACTGCCCATCATAGACACTGTCCACGCGAATCGGATGAAAGCCAGCGCGTCGAAACAACGCATCAAGCGCAGCCGGCGTGAAGTACAAGCAGTGCTCGTAAATCAAATCCCAAATGCCCAGGTGCTTCAACGTGTATAGAGCGTTGGGCACCTCGAAGTAAACGGCTGTCGTGCTGCCGCCTTTGATCGTGCCATGAACACTTCGAACGAATCCAAACGGTTCATTGATATGTTCAAGCACATGACGACAACACACGAATTCCGCGTCGAATCCGCGATGCCTTGGGCCGTAATCCTCGGACCGAATCGTGACATTGGGATGCGACGGCGGCGGATCGTTTTCGGCATCAAAACTCGGGTCATACCCCACGCATTCGTTGCCACCCAGATCGGCCAGCAGTCGAAGAAAATCACCGCGACCGCAGCCGATCTCGACGATGCGCTTTTCCTTGAGTTTAAAATCAGCAACCAATCGGTCAGCCAACTGTCCGCGATATTCTCGAAAACGCGGCGAACCATCGAGACTGTTTTCATACTGCGCGGAGTAAGCCATCTTACCGGGGTCAAACGCTGCATTAAAAACCAGATCGCAGTGCGAACAGTGGGCAAGCTTGATGGTTGCCCGATCGGTATTGAGGGCGTCTTCTCGCGAATCCCATAGCACGTTGCAAAAGACGGGCACGTTTTCGGCAATGAAGAATGTGCGGGCGCCATCCTGACCGCAACCGGGGCAGTCTTGCATACCGTTTTGTTCTTGAGTGGACATGAAAGACTCGCTGTCTTGAGCGCGGGATTGCGTTTGGTTCAGCGAAGCTTACACCGCGCAGATCTTCGCCGCAACGCCCAGGCGATCCAGGTCAGCTTGGATCTCATCGCAATAGATCGGATTCATGACGATGACGTGGTCGGGTTTGTACTCTTGAAGCTTGTCGGGAGCAACGATTTCCTGTCCGGTAGATGGCATAAAATGACCCTGACGGTACGGGTTGATATCGACGACATATTCAATCGCATCACCAAGCGCAAGGGTTGAAAGGAATGACACGCCCTTGGAACCGCTGCCCCAGAGAACAACTTTCTCGTTGCGGCTGATCGCGTCATCGACGAACTTTCGCCAACCGAGGATCGACTTCTCAACGATCGCGGGAAACGCCTCGACGCAGCGCGACATTTCATCAAGATCGTCTTCCGCAGCCAGGCTTGCTTCCGTCGCACCGTCAGAAGGTATCGCCGTCAAGAGCAAGTACTGCTTGTCGTAGACAGCCTCCAACTCGGTAACCTCAAAACCGGTCTGTCGAAACAACCTTGCCAGCGACCCCAAGCTAAAATAAGTGCAGTGCTCGTAGTAGATATCCCAAAACGCCCCTTCTTTCAACACGCGATAGACGTCGGGCAATTCAAAAAAGATCACGGTGTCTTTTCGATCGCCGATGGTCTTGCGAATCGACTGCATGAATTCAAGCGTCGGGGCGATGTGTTCCAATGTGTGGCGACAACAGATGAAGTCGGCCATCAGGTGAGCATATTTGGGACCGTAGAAATCCTGAATGAATTCGATTCGAGGCGCGACTTCCGGTGGGGTGCGCTGCGGAACGTAACCGGGATCGATACCGATTCCACGGTTGTTGGCCAACTGGCACAGCAGCACCAGAAACTCACCCTTGCCGCAACCGATTTCCAGAATCGTCTTGCCTTCAAGATCGTGTTTCTTGATGACGTCGGCTGCGAGTTCACGAGCAAACGCGTTGAACGTCGGCGAAAACCCTTGCGTCTCTTCGTAGGCGGTCGAGTATTCGTGAACGTCCGGGCGAAATTGCGTGTTGAAAACAAAACCGCACTGCTCGCAAAAGCCCAGTTTCAAATCGCCCCGAGGATATTCGAGGGCGGCTTCCCGTGTGGGCATGAGCAGGCAACTGTGGACGGGAATATCGCTGACTGAATAGAACGTGTGAATGCCAACCGACGCACAATTTGGGCATGCAAGATTGGGTTGGTGGCCGGTTTCAAAAGAAGCGGCTGTCTTGTTTTGCGTCAAACTGTTGGTCATGGCTCGACTCGTTGTAATTGATTTGATCTGAGGTGCCACTGCTCTGTGAGCAGTGCTTTTTTTTCTAAGCCGTCTACTATTCTGCACTGCTCACAGAGCAGTGGCACAGCTTACGTCCATACTACGCTATATGCGGTTTGGGAATTGGGATGATGAACTGACCACCCTTGTCGCGGTACTCCTGCTGCTGCGACATGATTTCATCCTTGAAATTCCACGGCAAGATCACCACATAGTCGGGCATCTCTTTGGCGATCCGATCGGGATCGGGTATCGGCTGATGCGTTCCGGGCATGAACAAACCCTGCTTATGCACGTTGCGATCGACGACATAATCGATCACGTCTGCGCCAGCACCAATGTAGTTAAGCATGATCGCGCCCTTGGCTGCCGCCCCGTATCCCGCGATGGTCTTGCCCTGAGCGCGAAGGTCTTTCAGAAGCGTTTGCATCTCGCCGCGAATCTCGCGAACGCGTTCACTGAAGTTCTTAAAATACGCGTAGCGATCCAGCCCCAATGCTTTCTCTTCCGAGAGCATTTCCAGAATCACCGGTGACGGGCGTTCATGTTTCTCAACATACAAACGAAGCGAACCGCCATGAATCGACAACGTCTTCACGTCGTTGAGGTACAAACCGTTCTGTCGAAACAATGCATCGAGCGCACACACTGAGAAGTAGCACAAGTGTTCATGGTAGATCGTGTCGAATTCGCCGTGCTCGATCAATTCGCGAACGTAAGGCACCTCGATGACAGCCACCCCGTCTTCTTTGAGCAACGTTCGCACTCCGCGAACAAAACCGTTGGTATCGGCGACATGGGCGAGAACATTGTTGGCGATGATGACGTCGGCTTGCTTGCCTTCGTCTGCCAACCGTTTGGCCAGGTCCTCGGTGAAGAAATCGCAGAGCGTCGAAACGCCGATTTCCTCAGCCGCCTTCGCCGGTCCGGGTGCAGGATCTATGCCCAAGACCTTGATGCCCTGCTCGACGAAGTTCTTCAACAAGTACCCATCATTGCTCGCCAGTTCCACGACGAGGCAATCCTGCTCACTAGAAAGGTTTCGCCGATCGACCAAATCGAGGGCGTTCTCGCGCGAGTGGGCTAAGAGCGCATCGGAGAACGACGAGAAGTACGGATAGTCGTGCCCGAACAGGACTTCCGGCGGAACCGTTTCGAGAATCTGCACCAACGCACACTTGGAGCAAAACGCCAATTCCAATGGATAGGTGTGTTCCGATTCGGACAGTTGTTCTTCAGTAAGCAGACCGTCAGCCAGGGGCATCTTGCCGAGGTCGAGCACCGGTAAGAGCGCGGCCTCTCCACACGATCGGCAGGTGGCTGCGTCACAGCGTTTGGTGAATTCGTCCCAGGATTGCGGTGCCACGAGATGACTCCCGTCGGTTAGTGTTGCAGTTCGATCCATCGTACTCAATCTCTCTCTCGTGTCTGGCGCTCTCGAATCTCTGGGATGTTTCTACTTATTTGCGGGCGCGGCTTGCTCTGCAAACCGCAAGTTCTTATCAAGTTCACCGCTGGCGATGAGGCTGCGAATGTATCCGATGCGCTGGTACTTGGAACCTTCAAACTCTTCAAGCGTTACACTGTGCTTGGTATACGCCTGATAGCATTCTTCGACACCTTTGCGAGCCGTCCACTGCGGTACGAAATCGCTGAGTTCGTTGGCAATCAAATCGCAATTCACGCGATAGTTGCGGGCATCAGGCGAAGCACCATCTGCAAACGCCACCTCGCAGTTAGGTACGATCTCGCCAACAAGATTGGCAATGTCGCGGACGCGCAGATTCTCATCCGTCCGGCCAACGTTAAACGCGCGGTTGTGGATCTTCTCACGCGGTGCCTTCAAAACGGCAAGGAACGCACGCGAAATGTCCTCAATATGAACGATGGGGCGCCAAGGGCTGCCGTCGCTTTTCATCATGACTTTGCCGGTCGTCACCGCCCATGCCGTCAGGTTGTTGACCACCAGATCAAAACGAAGACGCGGCGACACACCATATGCTGTCGCATTGCGCAAGAATACTGGTGAAAATGAACCGTCGGCTAGCGGCGAAACGTCGCGCTCAACGAACACCTTCGACTCACCATACGGCGTCACGGGGTTGAACCGCGAATCCTCATCCAGCATGTCATCACCACCCGCACCGTAATTGCTGCACGATGACGAGAAGATGAACCGCCCCACGCCGGCTTGCTTACAGAGCTCGGCCAAACGCACGGAAGCGCGGTGGTTGATTTCAAATGTCAGATCGGGATTCAAATCGCCCAATGGATCGTTGGACAGACCGGCAAGGTGACACACCGCGTCGAAGCCCTCAACATCGGAGAGTTCGACATCGCGCACGTCTTTGATGATCGTCGGCACGTCGGGGATATCCGCACCAAACGTACAGTGCCGATACAGGTCGCTATCGAGCCCGACCACTTCCATGCCTTCCTTCAACAACATCGGGGTCAAGACCGTTCCGATGTATCCGAGATTTCCTGTGACCAATACTCGCATGTCGCTCATTCCCATGTCTTCCAGGGTGCTTTCCCCGATTCCCAAAGCTCTTCCAATAGCTTCTTATCGCGCAGCGTATCCATACACTGCCAAAATGAATTGTGCCGGTAGGCCATCAACTGGCCTTCGTTGGCGAGGCGCTCCATCGGTTCATGTTCCCACTGGGTCGCATCGCCCTCAATGTAATCAAAGATAGCCGGTTCAAGAACGAAGAACGCCCCGTTGATCCAACCTTCTGCCGTCTGCGGTTTTTCCGAAAACTCCACCACGCGATCGCCGTCGAATTCCAAATGTCCGAAGCGCGCGGTCGGACGAACGGCTGTCACCGTCGCCAGTTTGCCATGTGACTGATGAAACGCCAACAGCTTGTCGAGGTCCACATCGGAAACGCCGTCACCCCATGTCAGCATGAACGTTTCGTTGCCGATGAAGGGGGCCAACCTTTTGATGCGTCCGCCCGTCAGCGTATCGCGACCCGTGTCCACCAGATCGACTTTCCAATCCAGTTTGTCTTTACCGTGCTGCTCGACGTCGCCGGTCTTTAGGTCAACCGTCAGGTGCGATTGCAGCGACGCGTAGTCCATCATGTATTTCTTGATGTATTCGCCCTTATAACCCAGGGCGATGGCAAACTGCTTGTGACCGAACTGCGCGTAGTGGCGCATGATGTGCATGATGATCGGTGTTCCACCGACCTCCACCATCGGTTTGGGTTTGATCTCGGTTTCTTCAGCCAGGCGCGTTCCCACACCACCTGCGAGAATTGCAACTTTCAAGAGACGCTCCTTCAAAGTGCCCGATACCGTTGGGGCACCGGCAGCGGACGATTCCGTTTAGGATTCATCGTCTGCAGATCGGGTGATCTTTCGCCCCCAAATGCAGAATGAACCCCAAGTCTTTTTGTTATCGGCCGCCTACCGCAGAGGGGGTCACGGACATGTGATCGCGGTAGGACCGGTAAAGGCCGTCTGGAATACTGCCCAGTCGAATAAGTCTATATCACCATCGGCATCGCTGTCGAATGGCTCCTGACAGGGTAGCGTGGCATCGAATCCAGCACCACTGACACACGCGGCGAATTCGCCCAAATCGTCGAGATCGATGTCGCCATCGCGGTCGAAATCGAACAGCCCATCGCACGGATCGCCGAATCCATCTTCGTCGCCGTCATTTTGCAACGGATTCGCCACCGATGGGCAGTTGTCTTCACCATCGCACACGCCATCGCTGTCGCAGTCTTCAAGCGTTCCGGCACACTTTCCAGAAGCACACGATTCGTCAAACGTGCAATCGATACCGTCGTTACACACTTGACCTTCATTGGCTGGAACCGCTTCGCATTCGCCGGTTGAACCATTGCAGGCACCGACGTTGCACTGATCATCCAAACCGGAGCAGTCTGCTGGCGTACCGGCGCACGATCCGCTGACGCACTCGTCGCCATCAGTACACTGGTCACCGTCATTGCAGGATGTGCCATCGTCGGCGAGTTGGGCAACGCACTGCCCCGTTCCCCCGTCGCACATACCCGTCTGACACATGCCATCGAGCGAACTGCAATCGACAAGCGATCCCTCGCAGAGGCCACCAGCGCAGGCATCGTTTTCCGTGCAGAGGTCGCCGTCATCACACCCACCGGCTTCATTCACTGCGACCTGTTCGCAGAAACCGGTCGAAGTGACGCACACCCCGAGGTTGCAGGCGTCGTCAAGTCCGGAGCAATCCACGAAGGTACCTTCGCACAGACCGATGCTGCATGTGTCGTTGGTCGTACACAAGTCACCGTCGCTGCAACCACCGCCTTCATTGGCACTCACCGATTCGCAAACACCCGTCGATGGATTGCACGCGCCGATCAGGCACTGATCATCCAACGATGAACAATCGACTGAACTTCCGACACAAACGCCATTGGTGCAAGCATCCAACGTCGTGCAGAGATCGCCGTCATCACACCCACCGCCGTCATTGGCCGGCGCTATTTCACATTGACCGGTGCCTGCATTGCATGCGCCAACGTTGCACGCATCGCTCAAGCCCGAGCAATCCTGCACAGCCCCCTCGCACACACCGTTCGTGCAAGCATCGAGTATCGTACACAGGTCGCCGTCATCGCAGGTGTTGCCTTCGTTGATCGGCTGGGCTTCACATTCACCGGTAGTTCCGTTACACGCACCCGCCGTACACGCACCGTCTAATGGCGAACAATCTTTTGGCGTTCCAGCGCAGATGCCGCTGGCGCAGGAGTCGTTTTCCGTACATGGATCAAGATCGTCGCACGAACCGCCCTCGTTCGCCGGAGTTGCATCGCAGGTGCCGAGCGATTCATTGCATGTACCCACATTGCATGCGTCGTCCAGACCGGAACAGTCAAGCGGTTCGGATTCGCAAACGCCATTGGTACAGGCATCGTTAACCGTACAGTTGACGCCGTCATCGCAGGCGCCGCCCTCGTTGGCGGGTAATGATTCGCAAGAACCCGTTGATGGGTTACAAGCCCCGACCACGCAGGTGTCGTCCAATCCGCTGCAATCGACCACCGCCCCAACGCACACACCATTCGTACACGCATCGGTGATCGTACACAGATCGCCATCGTCGCACAGTCCGCCTTCATTGACCGAAACGGCTTCGCAAGCACCTGTCGATGGGTTGCATGTCCCCGCGAGGCAATCGTCGTCTAGTGAAGAGCAATCGACCGTTGACCCCGCACAAGTACCACCGGCGCATGTGTCGTCAACGGTGCAAAGGTCGCCATCGTCGCAGCCGAGTCCTTCGTTGATCGAGGCGGCTTCGCACGCTCCGGTTGACGGATTGCACACGCCTGTCGAGCATTCGCCGTCTAGCAACGTACAATCGACGCTCACGCCTTCGCAAACACCATTGGTGCAGAAGTCGCTGACGGTACACAAATCGCCATCGTCGCAAAGCAGCCCTTCGTTGGCTGGCAGTGCTTCGCATTCACCCGTCGAACCGTTGCAAACACCAACCGTGCAAGGCCCATCGAGCGACGAACAGTCTTTAGCCACACCAGTACACGTTCCATTCGTGCAGGCATCGTTGATCGTACAGAGATCAAGATCGTCGCATGTTTCGCTTTCATTGGCCGGCGACGATTCGCAAGTACCAAAGCCTTCGTTACAAGTACCAACATTGCAGGCGTCATCCAACCCCGAACAATCAACAGTATCCGCGAGGCACAATCCGTTTGAACAGGCGTCACCAGTCGTACAATTGACGCCATCATCGCACGCCCCACCTTCGTTGGCGGGTGCTGTTTCGCACGTACCGGTGCCTGGATTGCACACACCCACAATGCAGGAATCGTCCAAGCCGGTGCAATCGATCGCAACCGCGCTACACACGCCATTCGAACAAGCGTCATTAGCCGTGCAGTTGTTTCCATCGTCGCATGCCACGCCCTCGTTGGCAGGTAGTGTTTCACATTGCCCAGTATCCGAGTTGCAAACACCAGTCAGACAGGCATCGTCCAGTCCGGAGCAGTCCACTGCATCGGTGATGCATAATCCATTTGAACAAGCGTCGCCCGTTGTGCAGTTGTCGCCATCGTCACATGAATTGCCCTCGTTCGCGGGGGCTGTTTCGCATACGCCGGAACCAGGATTGCAAACACCGGCCAGGCACGCGTCATCAAGACCTGAACAATCGACCGCCTGCGCATTGCAGACACCGCCCGAGCATGTGTCGTTTGTCGTACACAAATCGCCATCGTCGCAGCCGCCGCCATCATTGACCGGAACGGCTTCGCAGAGTCCGGTTGAAGCATTGCAGGCACCGACGTTGCAGTCATCATCTAACCCGGAGCAATCAACGCCATCACCAAGGCACACACCATTGGAGCAGGCGTCACCGATCGAACAAAGGTCGCCATCGCTGCAAGCTTGTCCTTCACTTGCCGCACTGACTTCACACAAACCGCTGCCTGGGTTGCAGACGCCAACGGTGCATTCACCGTCCAAACCCGTGCAATCCGTCGCCACTCCTGCACACACACCGTTCGTGCAGAAATCGCTAACCGTACAGAGGTCGCCATCATCACAAAGGGCGTCTTCATTGGCTGGCAGAGCTTCGCAATCGCCCGTCGTCGCGTTGCACACGCCAACCGTGCATTCGCTATTAAGTCCGGTGCAGTTTTTCGTCGTCCCGACACAAACCCCATCCGAACACGAATCGTTGACCATGCACGGATCGCCGTCATCACATGCACTGCCATTGTTCGCCGGCTGCGACTCGCACACTCCGGTTGACGGGTTGCAGACCCCCACCGTGCAATCGCTGTCGAGTCCGCTGCAATCAACACTGGCACAAAGATCACCGCCGTCTTCCGGGTCGATCGGAGTAGCTAGGTTGAACACATAGTCGATGATCGCAGTGTATCCAGGTGAGTCGATACCGGAGAATGAATCGTTTCCAGCATAAACGCCGACGGCCGTCACATTAATCTGCGTCGTAAATGCTGCGCCAGTCGTCCAATTTTGGCCATCGTCAGTCGAGTACTCAAACGTCCAGAAGTCGCCGGTACGATGAAGTCTTGCCTTGGTCGGTCCAGACGTTCCGATCGTTAAAAAGGCCTGTGACGCCCCAGATCCGCCAATGACCGACTCGACATAAATCAGCATCTGACCGCCATTGCTGAGAATATCGAAGTACACGTAATTGTTGGCGTCTTGCTCGGCAACAATCCCGTGAGTTTGAAACTGCTGTGTCACCAATGATTCAAAACTGACTTCCATCTCGAAATCGGCGTTCGCAACGTTTTGCATGATGCGCGGAGAAAGTCGAGTGCCTCCGCCAAACATCGAATGAAGGATCCCCGCTTCCACCGTGATTTCGGCCTGCGTACCGGTCATATTCAAACTGCTGTTACCGGTCGGATTGACAAACGTCCAGATGTTCGTGTTGAGCGACCCACTGCTGAAATCATCCGACACCAAACCGGACGACACGCCAGCCGTCGTCATGAATACAGCGTCAATCGTCTCAGTCGAATTCGCAAACGCATCCGCCGACGTGATCTGATAGTGGTATGTCGTTTCGGGCGTAAGGTTCGCCAGATTGATCGTGTGATTGATGACCTGACTCGGGTTGCTCACCGAACCATTTTCATACGCCGCAGTCGGCCCGTAAGCAACGCTTGAGTCGGCTTGCTCATCAGTCGTCCAGGTCACCTGCGCGCTTGTCGCACCAGACGCCACCTGCACATTGCTGATCACCGGACCATTGGTGTCGATATTGTCCGTAAAGACAGCAGTCACATTCATGTCACCGCTAACGGTCAACTGTTTCGGATTGGCAGTACCGTTCAGATCGCCCTGCCAGTTGACGAACACCCAACCGTTGTCAGGCACGGCCTCCACGTCTACGACGTCATTGTCCAGATATGCCGGTTGATCCGGTGTTAGAGTGATTGATCCATTGCCCGACGTGTTCGTGGTAATGGTGCGCGGTCCAAGCGTCGTGAATGTAAAGTCTCCGCTCGATACCGACTCCAATGCCGCAGTTTCGCTGCTCGCTTGAATGTGGTAGAGCGTGTCCGGTTGTAGGTTGTTTAGCGTGATGTTATGTGTGCTGACGAATGACGGGTTACTCTCGGTGCCCAATTCGTAACCCGCAGTTGTTCCATATGCCACCGAACTATCGGAAAGCTGATTAGTCGACCAGGACACCTGCGCCGAAGTCTGCGACGGGATCACCTGCAAATTGGAGATTGCCAAGGTCGAACCCGCTCCCAATGGCACCACAGAAACATCGCCAAAGGTCGCATCAACATGATGCGGGATGAGCAGCACGCAACCGTTCTGAAGATCGTTGAACCCTTCGAAACCGCTCAGCAACCAGCCCTGTGGTTCTGGTTGACCAAACTCCCAAACCTTCCCCGCGTAAAATGTGGAACCGTCGGGCTGACTTTCGCATCGGAATTTCCAGAAATAAGTAGTGCCCAAAACGAGCTTCAGTCCGGACTGGTCAGATTGGATCGTACCAGCATCTCCGTGGAGCCCGTATCTCCCATTGCTATCAGAGAAGTCATACCAGAAGCTCGCCCCCATTGGCAGATAGCCGATGTTCGGCTGACGCCCTTGCCAGTCGCTGTGACCCTGCCAACGCATCACGATGCCAATACCCGGACCGATACTTGGGAAACCGAGATCGAGTTCATCGTGAGCAAAAACGGTAATCGGTACGGTGATCTCATAATCGGTCCAACCCAGATCACCTACGGCAATAATTCGGTCGTATCCCCATTCAAGAATGCGCGCGCCGTTAGACGTGTAATCCCATAAACCGTCAACAACTTGAACCACATCGGTCAATTCCGAAACATTGTCCCAGTCAATGTTGTAAGGGAGTGGCCAAGTATTTTGCGGGGTGTAGTCCAACGAAACCGTGACGGTCGTCGTGTTGCCCTGCGAATCTTCAGCCGTGATGTCAATGATGTTGATGCCCGCATTCAGATTGTTGCGGTTGATGTCAATGTTGAAGTCGCCATCATTCTGAAGCCGAAACGTGTCCGGTCCGATCGACAGCGGAATATCAGATCCGTCGTTAATCGTGTAGGACAGTGAATCGACAAAGGTGTCGTCTGAAACCTGACCGAGAATGTTGTAGATTTTCTGCGGAACACCGGGAGCGCCATAATTTTGGAAGAGTCCTTCCCAGACGTCAATTTCCGGGTCACCAGGGGCGGCCAACACCGTTGCGGGAATCGCTGCACTACTCAGAATAGCAATGAGGGACCAAACAAAACGGCACGCAACACCACCCCGCGGCGCATTCCGTCGGCGCGTACGCTTCCTGAAGAATCCCTTTGCGGATGAACGATCGACCCACCCCATTAATGCTCCCCTACCTCTGACTTTCTGTGTCGAGCGTGATATCGACGAAGTGACTGGCCCTGTTGACGACGTTCCCGCGTCTGTTACGCGCAGAGCCCCCCAGTGATTACCCCCGACTCATTATTGACCACCAACCAAGCAAAGGCCAGCGACCAACGAATTTTTCGCAAGTGGACACGCCGAGCAATCCTTCTGGCAACCAATCTGAGTCGACGCCACAATCGTTCCGCCGCGATCCTGCAAACCATTATAACTAATGCAGAAAGCGAACCAAGGTTTGATCGAACCAGTCCAGTACGACACGACAAACCAGCCGCTCAACGTCCGTAAATCGATAATCTGGGTAAGTCACATGGCAAATCAAGTTGGCAATGTCATCGCAGATATCCGCCGTTATGGGATGTCGCAAGGCAAATTGGCGTGCGGATGGATCGGACTTGCGCGGTCAAACATTGCGAACGGAAAATATCTCGATGTCCTGGGTACACGCAGCCACCCACGCACCGTCGGACACATCGCTGAGGATTGGCCATTCGCAATTCGGCATGAGGCGTTGGACCTGAGACTCATGAGCTGCAAGGGCGGCTAGTTTCTGATCGCGCTCGCTGGAGATATCGACGCAGACGTTGAATTCGCGGTACATCCGCATCGGTCTGAGAACAGCATTGGCGACAGCTCGAATGGGCGATCGCACGATTCGCTTGTCCGGTCGCACCCAAGGCCAATGGTGCCAGAACCACACGGCATACTCGACGATGCGCGGCGTTTGCTTGAGAGTGTTCAAAGCGTCCATGACAAATTGATAGGTGGCCAAGTGATCATCAGGACCGTCGTACCGCGAAGGAACGTAAACTTCTTCTGGGCACAAACGCGCGAGGATGTCGCGAACTTGCTCGGTGCCTTCATCACGATGCTCATTAAGCTTTCCATCTGGAAGGTCGAATATCGACACGCGATCTGCAGCGACACCGAGAACTCTCGCCGCATTCAGCGCTTCCGTTTCGCGCAGCGCGATCAGATCGCTGACCTCCATCATACCGGCATGCGATCGACGACCATTGGTCATGAACACAATGTCAACATCTGCACCGTGTGCGATCTTCTTAATGATGGTTCCGCCACACCCCAAGACTTCATCATCTTGATGCGGCGCGAATACGATTGCTCTTTTTGAATATTCAGGTAATTCCGGACGCCTGCGCATGATCGAGTGCAACCGCTTACGACGGCGACGCGCAAAGAATCCCGTCGGTGCACAATGATCAATCGCTGATGAGTTCATCGTATCGTTTGTCTATCGTCGTCGCGATTTGGTCCCAAGAGAACTGCTTAAGAACGCGAGACCGGCCCGCCGCCCCCATTGCCTTGCGCTTCGTCGCGTCCTCAAGAACCTCACACACCCCGACGGCCAATGCCTTCGGATCATCCGGGGCCACCAGCAACCCGGTTTCGCCCGGTTGCACGATTTCGGTCATGCCACCAATCCTAGCCGCCACGACCGGCGTTTCGCAGGCCATCGCCTCGACCAGGCTCATGCCAAATGCCTCGCTCAGTGACGGATTGACCAGCACGTCAGCCGACCGATATCGCTCGACCAATTCCGCCTGAGGCAATCCCCCAATGAAATTGACGCGACCGGCTGCCTCGGCTGAACACCCCTCCCGCAACTGTTGTCCGTAATCGCCCTCATAAAATCGGGCCAGCGCTCTGACCCGATCGTCATCGCTCAGTCCGATGATAAACTCGATCGGTGCGGAACCCTCCGGGCCAACAACGTCCAATAAAGCATTCGGCACACGACGGGCGATTTCATTAAACGCTTCGATCAAAACATGAACGCCCTTCTCAGGAGACAAGCGACCGACGAACAAGATGCGTTGGACTTCAGAAGTATCCGGTGTGGTGGTGATCGGCTGGGCTGAGAACGTTTCAGTGTTGACGCCATTGTAAACACAATGGCACTTGTGCGCATGCTGCGGCTGCTTCTGGACAATTCGATCGACGACATATTGACTGCACGCGTAAACCGCGTCGATATGGGACAGCGTCTTCGTTACCCACTCGGTGTCCAGTTGCGACAACCACTCGCAATGCATGTGTACGCAAATCTTCGCCTTGGGTAATGCCCGACGAATGATTGGCGCATATTGGGCGAAGTTATGGATGTGGACGATGTCTACAGGGTGAGCCTTCAGCGAGTCAGCCACCTGCCGGATATACGATCGATAATAAAGTCGCGACGCGAAGAATGGTTTACGATCCGACCAGATACCCGGAATCCGTCGAAGCAGTTTGTGTGCCAAAGGATCGGTGTCGGTTGCGATTCGCCGAAGCGTCAGGTTATCGGTTGACTGCGTGACCGACTGCTTCGAGCCGCGACGGGCATAGATATCAATGTGATTCCTTTGAGGCAGGCGGCTGGCGACTTCGTAAGTCCATATGGGAAGTGAACCCGATAAAGCGGAAAGGTCCATTGTGTCCCAGGGATGGTTGATGAAGGCGACCGTCATCGGTCGGTCGGTCCTCCGCCGGAAGTTGAATGCGATACTGCGGAAGGCGGTTTCTGCAGATTCAGCTTGCGGCGTCTGCGTCCTTTCCAGGCGCCAACCAGATCGCGAACAAACTTACGCCGATAAGAAAGCGCCGATCGGATCAGATGCATCTGGCATCTAAAACGCTGCCATAATGATGTCGGGGTTCCGCCGATGGCGCGGAAGTATTCCCAGAACATCCGCCACGTCGGAAATACCATTCGCCCGGTTCGCTTCGTATCAAACCAGTCCGAGTAATCATAACGATCCTTCATCGCCTTCATCGATTGGGCGGCGTGTTCTCTTGGGAAAAACAACTCTTCGGGCACTTCATGAAAGCGTCCAAACAGCGCCACCCGCGCGAGCAGCACACCGTCACCGTGCGGATAGTTCCCGATCAACTCGGTGTTGTTGAGGACACTCATTCGATAAAGCCCAAACACTTCGTAACACTTATACCCAACGTGTCCGCGAACCACTTCGCCATATCGGACATGCGCTTCGGGCGAATCGGTCTTTAACCTGATCGGATAGGGATCCTGCTTCTCACCCTGGTCATTGATGACCCGCGGCTTGGGACAGACCAATACCGCCGATGAATCACTATCAAGGACGTCAACGCAGGATTGCAGAAACTCGGGCGCGCACAAATCATCATGGGCCGCCCATTTGAAGTATGCTCCATCTGCCAACTGAACGGTCCGATTAAAATTCCACGCTGCACCGTGGTTGATGTCGGTCCGGTAGTAGCGAATGCGCGAATCCTGTTCGGCATACCGGCGGCAGATTTGCATGGTCGAATCAGTCGAACCGTTATCGGAAATAATGATTTCAAAATCAGAAAAGGTCTGACCCAGTAGCGAGTCGAGGCACAGTGCAAGGTAACGCTCGCCGTTGTAGACCGGCACACCGACGCTAACTTTGGGGGTGTGGTGACCCTTCCCCGTTTTTGAATCAACTGAATTGGCTGGAGACATCGATACTATTCATAACCCCCGGGCGTGTGGGCGATGTTGCCCCATACCCGTCAAGACCCCATGACTTCACGAATCGCCTGAGACATACGCTTCTGCGTCACTTCCCAGGTGAATTCCCTCGCGACGCGTTCGCGCGCCCGACACCCCATCATAGCGCAAAGTTTGGAATTCGCGACTAATTTTTCCAGCGCCCCTGCCAGAGCGGTAATGTCAAACGGCTCTACCAGGAACCCGGTTACTCCGTTTTCGACCAAGTCGCGCGGCGCACCAAGGTTCAAAGCGACGACCGGTAACCCCGCGTTCATCGCCTCCAGATACACCAACCCGAACGGTTCGCGGAGGCTGGGCATACAAAAGCAGCACGCCTCGGCCATGAGTTCCCCCACCCGTTCAAGCGGTACGACGCCAAGGACTTCGACGCCCGGTTGGGCAATATCGGGCTCACATCCAACTATGATCAGGCGCGCGTCGGGCTGCGTTTCTCTGACGCGGGCAAAGGCCTCGACCAGTTGCGGACCGCCCTTTCGTTCCCAATCGAAACCGACAAATAGAATACTCTTGGAAGGTTCCACATCGTCCGAATCGATGACGGACTTTCGGGCATTGAAACCCGCCCCGACACATCGGACTCGATCCGCGGGGACGTTGTAAAATTCGATCAGCGAATCGCTGACATGCGTGCTCATCGTAAAGATAAGCGCCGCGTCTTCAATCAGCGCCCGTTCAGCTGGCAGCCAGTCTTCCCATCGTTTGATCGCGACATCGCCATCGGGATAGTAATGATTGGTTAGAATGGCATGGTCTGTATAAATGAAATTGGGTTTGCCCGTCGGCGGAATCGGAAAGAGGGTTTGAAACGTCAGCGTACAGTCGAACGTATGACGATCACAGGTCTTGCGAATCTCATTTTCAAGCCGAGTCAGGTTTGACCGTGAACGAAGGGCAATCTGCCGATAACTGCGCCGTGCTTCGTTGATGCCCATTGAAGCACTGGCTTTGACGAGCTCGGGCAGCGCTTTGAGTTTGTCCGCAACGTTTTCGAAGTACCCCTCATCCAAATCGCGGCGCGTGATAACGTCGTCGGGCGAGCCTGCTTCCCAAGCATCGAGCAAAGACCCCGAAATGCCCGAAAACAATCCACGTTGAAGTGCGAGAATCTGCATAACCGTTGTTCTTGCCACCATTCCCAAAACAGCAACGAATATCCAAACGTTGCGTCAAACAATCAACCACCACCCATGTTTTTGACGGGGAACGTCAGTCTGAACATGAGATGAAAACGCTGACTTAAATCAAGTTTAACCGGAATCCTAGCACCGTGCCTTAACCTTGTTTAAAGGGAGAATTCTTTCTTTTTCGGCCCCAGAATTTGGGGTGAAATACTTCCGAAATCGCAAAGTCAGATACCCCCACGGTTTATTGGTCGCTCGACCGCAATCGGCATTTTTTGCCGGTGATTATCGCTGGTTACCCCCCATGAACTGATCCGATGGGTTCCTGCCTGCGGCGTGACTCTTGCCCCGTTCACCCAGCGAATTGTAGGTTCCAAGAAGTATTGGGGGAAAGAGTCTCGCCAAGCTGTACCCAGCGCGAACCATCGCGCCACCAAGAGGCACATTAGGAGCAAAATATGAAACCGTTCAAAGACCGTCTAGGTCTGCGCCCACTTGGTGCGGCCTGTCTTGCGATCTTTATTTCGTCGAACACCGGCTGTCAGTCAATGACTGAATCTGCCAGCAAGGACGAATCCAACAGCAATGCGGATGCCTCCGCAAGCACTGGCACCGAAGACGATCGCGAAGTCGAATTCTCGACGCTCGTCGAGGATGACGTTGACGACGATGTAGACGACGAGTTCACCGACGAAGAACTCACGGAATTGGCACAAGAAACCCCGCCAGTAGGCAGCGTCTTAATTCCAGTGACCGACAGCAATGGCAATTCAGGCGTTTACAGCATTCTGGCTCAGCCGATCAGCCCTACGGTACCTGATACCTGGTCATTTGCTATCCAGCCGGTCGATCCAGTCAAACGCAAACGATTGAGTTATGCCTGGAATTTTGGCGACTCAGGTCGAGTCGAACACGGCCAGCGTACCACCCATGTTTTCGCCGAACCCGGTGAATACGAAATCACGGTGTCCGGTTTTGAACGTGCTCAGTCGTCTTCGGTTTTTTCCAGCTCAAGCCAGGGCTCGGACGAGCCTGTGTTTGAACTGCAGTTCGTCATCGAGGTTGAAGCACTCGACGTTTCGGAATGCGACGAAGACGCCGACTGTGACGACGGCTTGTTCTGCAATGGTGCCGAAGCCTGCAACGGCGGCCAATGCGTATCAGGCGATGGTCCATGCGGTGACGACGATTGCGATGAAGATACCGACACCTGCATCGCTGAAGAGGAACCGGAAGAACCAGATGGTCCGGGCGGTCCTGGAGGTCCGGGTGGCCCGACGGGTGGCTGCACGTCAGACGCAGAATGCGACGACGGTGACTTCTGCAACGGTGACGAATCGTGCGTCAACGGCGCATGCGTTGACGGTGATGTCCCCTGCCCAAATGGCGGCTGTAACGAAACCATTGATGCCTGCTCAGACGTGCTCATCGCAGTGGGTGACCAGTGGCATTACCAAAAAGGTCTTTCGGGTACGCCTTCAGTCGGTTGGACTGATACGTTCTTCAACGATGGCAACTGGTTGGTTGGCCCGACCGGAATCGGTTATGGCGACGGTGACGATGCCACGATCCTTTCCGACATGGCCGGCAACTATGTGACCGTTTACGCCCGCCGCAAATTCGAAATTCCGCAGGGTGCAGACGTTTCCGACCTCAAACTCGCCATTGACTATGACGACTCGTTTGTCGCCTACATCAACGGTACGGAAGTTGTCCGCCGCAACATCGGCAACCCAGGGTCACCCGTCAACCGAGGCACTGAATCAGATTCCGGTCGGGAAGCGGGTGTTGTCGAAGAGATCAGCCTGCCAGTCGCAGGACTCCTGCTCAACGGGACGAACGTTCTCGCAATCGAAGTCCATAACTTCAACATTGCAAGTTCAGACCTGACGCTGATTCCGGCACTGTCGGTCGGAGATGCCGTCGCGTGCGATTCAGACTCGGACTGTGACGATGGATCGTTCTGCACCGGCGTCGAAAGCTGCGTCAATGGTGCGTGCCAACCCGGCACCGCGCCTTGCGATGCCGACCAGTGCGATGAAGCTGGCGACTTCTGCTACGAATGCGGTTCAAATCTTGACTGTGACGACGGTGAATTCTGCAACGGTACCGAAACCTGCGACGAAGGCCGCTGCTTTGTCGGTACGCCGCCATGCTCAGCCGACCTTTGCGACGAGGCCAACGAGTTCTGTGGTGAATGTTCACAGGACAGCGATTGCGACGACGGTGCATTCTGCAACGGTGTCGAAGCCTGCGACGGCGGTTCGTGCGTCGTCGGTGTCGCTCCGTGTGATAACGCGTCGCTCTGCAATGAAGGCCTCGACCGCTGCGACGAATGCGGTAACGATTCCGACTGCAACGACGGTGCATTCTGCAATGGTTCGGAAACCTGCAACAACGGTACCTGCAATGTTGGCACCGCGCCATGCGGTTCGGACCTGTGTGCGGAAGACCGCGACACCTGCGACGAATGCAGCAACGACAGCGACTGCACCGACAACTTATTCTGCAACGGTGCCGAGTATTGTGATACCGGCGTCTGCATGGCTGGCAGCGAACCCTGCGACGATCCGTCAGCACCGGTTTGCAACGAAAGCGCCGACTCATGTGACGCTGAACCCAATGGCGGTGGCTTCAATCAAGATTTTGAAGGTCTGTCGGATGGCAGCGATCCGGTTGACTGGTTCGACACTGGCGCCAACAACAGCCTGAGCCAAAACGACGGACTGTTCAAAGTGCAGACGAGCGGCGGCGACAAGGTTCTCGGCACCACCTCGACGCAGACCAACATCCACTCGCACTACGTCGGTGACGGCAGCGAGAACTGGACCGCGTACGAATTCACCGGACGCATGCGAGCCACCTCGTCTACCGGTGGTGTCGGTGTGACGTTCTTCTCAGGCTTCCCCAACAGCGATTCGTATTACCGTCTTCGCGAATGGGGTGGCGGTACGTTCCACATCTCGCCACACGGAACGGACCTCACCGGTGGAACGAGCGATTCGGGCGTAAGCCTGAGCGCTGGCACCTGGTTCAACTTCCGCGTCGAACTGGAAGACACCGGTTCGCGAACGGAAATCCGAGCCAAGGTTTGGGCGGAAGGTTCCAACGAACCCAACAACTGGCAGATCAATTGCTACGACGACAACGGCACGCGTGCCACTCGTGGTACGGTTGGTGTGTGGGCAATGGGTGCTGGCGACAAGCAGTGGGATGACTTCGGTGCTACGTTCCTGAACTGCGACGAAGACTCCGACAATGACGGCGAACCCAACTGCAGCGACGGTTGCCCTGACGACGCCTCGAAACAGAGCGCGGGCCAGTGCGGCTGCGGTATCGCGGATTCCGACTCAGATGGTGACGGTGTCGCAAACTGTATTGACGAGTGCCCGGGACAAGCCGACGTTGACTCCGACGGTGACGACACCCTCGACTGCAACGACGACTGCCCGAACGATGGCGACAAGACCGAACCCGGCGTATGTGGTTGCGGCGTTTCCGACGACGATTCGGACAATGACGGCGTTGCCGACTGCAACGATGTCTGTCCCGGTTTCGACGACAGCGTTGACTCCGACAACAACGGTACGCCAGACGGATGTCAGCCGTGTGGCAGCAATTCCGATTGCAGCGACGGTTTGTTCTGCAACGGTGTCGAAGTCTGCCAGAGCGGTTCATGCGTCGCCGGTAGCCTGCCTTGTGATTCAGACGAGTTCTGCAACGAATCAACCGATTCGTGTGATGCAGACGGTTGGCAAGCCCCGATCGGTATTCCCGAGCCCAGCTTCGGTGTCCGCGAGACGGTGGCCAACACTTATGGCAGCGATTCGTACTTCACGCACTGGGTCGATCGCAACCACTCGAGCGCGACCGACAGCAACAACCCGAACGGTTCGCCATCGAAACCACGCGTAACCGTCCCGACCAACCTGCCAGCAGGTAGCGTCGTGGAACTGCGCGGTGGACCTTACGACTATTCATCCGGTGGCGACCTTCAAATGTCGGCCAACGGTACCGCGCAGCAGCCGGTGTTCGTCCGTGGTCCCCGCAACGGTCCACGACCGCGAATCACCCGCTCGGTGAATTTCGGCGGCAAATACATGATCGTCGAGAACATCGAGTTCGACGGGGCCAATGGTATGTTCACCGATGGTGGCGATCACCACATCGCCGTCCGTAACAGTGAATTCATCGGTGGTGGTGGTGCGGGCATCCTGATTATCTCGTGGGATGGCAGCACGATGCACGACATCGTGATCTCGAATTGCGTGATCCACGATTGGGGTGACTACCAGGCAAGCTTCGACCAAGACTTCCATGGCATCAACGTCGGCCACAAGGTGAACAACATCTGGCTGCTCGACAATGAGTTATACCACAACAGTGGCGACGGTGTGCAGATCAATGGTGGACAGGGTGGCTGGTCTTCAACGCACCACATTTACCTCGGTCGCAACGAAGCCTGGGAGAACAAGCAGACCGGTTTCTGGGCGAAGCAGTCCAGCCATGTGATCATGTCGGAGAACATCGCTCATGGCAATCGTCCAAGCGACTCGTCGCTGCACGCAGCCGGCATGGGTGGCCAGTATGATCCGAACCCGATCTGGTTCCTCTACAACGAGATCTACGATTGTGATACGGGCTTTGCACAGATGAGCGGTGATGGTGGCGGTGGTAACAGCTACTACATCGGGAACGTGATCCACGACTTGTACGACAGCAACAACGACTTCAATGCCGGGACGGCATGGTCAAACGCAGCGTTCACGTTGATCGGCACGAACAACCGCTACATCATCAACAACACCGCGTACAACGTGCCAGCCGGCATCAACGGACCTGCGACCTATGGCAGCTATGTCATCGCGAACAACATCATCGCGAACATCAACGAACCGGGCGGGCGACATGTGATGCTCGAGTATCCCGGCGCGGTGAACAACTCGTCGCTAACCAACTGCCTGTTCTATCAGAACGGTAGCGCGGTAGATATCCAGTGGGCCAACAGCTATCCGCAAGCCACGAGTTTCTCGGGTACGTTTAGCGCCAACCCGATGTTCGTCAGCCCGGGTGCCGACAATTACTCCCTGCAGTCGGGCAGCCCAGCCGTCGGTGCAGGATCATCCAGCGCCGAGAACAGCGTCTACAACACGTTCGAATCGACGTACGGCATAAGCATCCGCCCGGATCGAGCCACGGTAGACATCGGCGCCCCGTACTAACAAGGCACCAAGAGCAGTATCAATCAAGCACCTTTCATGATGCGGGGCCGGGCGAATCATCGCCTGGCCCTGCTTTTTTGGTTGCAACTTGCGTCCCTTCACCGCCGCCCATACAAAACTATACATCTTATGGTCATTCCCGCGCACGCGGGAATCCAGGCGCGTGCGTCAGACCTGCCCAAAACGCCACAGGCCCGGGAAGCCTCAATGCGACCAATTGCGTTGGACAAACGATTGGCGTTTCTTGCGTAATTCTGGATTCCCGCGTGCGCGGGAATGACGGGAGAGCACAAGAGTCTGACGATTCCCAGCCGAGTGCTTTCCGAGTAAGCTCAAATCTCGAAAACCACAATCGGACGCCGGAATTTGACAACATGAAATCTAAGCGAACAACGTGGCTGACAATTTCCATTTCACTGCTGATCGTTGGATCGGTTGCAACGTTCATTATTCTTCGTCGGTTCAACATGGAACGGGAAGCCGATGCCCTTTGGAATGAATGCCGAAGCGAACTCATTGCAGCGGGTGAGCCGATTACACTGGCCGAGATCGAAGCGAGACGCCCTGTTGTGCCCGACGCAGAAAACGGCTCGTTGATCATCGAGACTTTCGCCTCCAAACTTCAGGACTTGAATTCAAACGCAGCCGAAAACGTCCCGCTATTCAATGAGGACCAAAGACGCATCGACCCGTTCGTCGGCATCGCGCCAGAATGCGTCGGGCCGATGCGGGCATTTCTCATGGATAACCGAAGACTCATTGACGATCTTTCGCTCTTGAACACAAACACCAATGGGCGGCTGACAAACATTTCGTACGACTTTAAGGGCGACAATCCGAACGATTTCAGGCTGCCGTCACTGGCACCGTGGAGTGTCGCGGGAAAACTCATGCGCATTGAGTCAATCGGTCAATTCATCGAGGGAGACATAAACGGTGGAATGAAATCCATCGTGACGCAATTCGGAATTGCCGCGACGATGAGACATGAACCGAACTTCAAACTCTACAGCATTCGTATGAGAACCATTCGTGATGCCATATCATCATTCAAGGCAGCAATTCGAACGGGTAAGCTAGACCTGCAACACCTTGACCGCATGGCATCGCAAATCAACGCCCAAATTGACACGATCTCACCCGCCGAAGTCATGCGGGCGGAACGCGCTTTCCACATCTTGGCATACGAAAGTCTCGCCGCGAATAAGATTAACGCTGCGGATGTTTTTTGTGACAGAGAACTTTCTGAAATCGGTGCTGTTTCAAAGTTTGATATTCGAATTGCTCAGGTGCGCGCAGTGTCATATTGGCCGAACCGAATTGCTGTTGCGAGCGATCCCGAGAAACTTCTAAATGCCCGCAAGGACAAGAGGTTCAGACGTAAGTCGCTATCGATTGAAGATAAGAAGCGATGGCTGTACAGGGACCTCTTGCCAAATTCATTCTTCAGCGGTCAATTTGCCCGAACCCATGCGCTGTTGCGATGCGCGATCACAGGGATCGCGGCTGAGCGCTTTCGACTGGAACATGATCGATTCCCAGATTCGCTTGAAGAACTCGTGCCAACCTACATCGACGCGATACCGAATGACCCATTCACCAGAAAGCCAGTGCAACTCGCCAAGACCGATATTGGCATCGTCATTTACTCATTCGGAATAGACGAGGAGGATGATCGCGGCAACGTCGAAACTCCCAGGGGCGGATACGGCAATCCGGACATCGGGTTTCGCTTAGCCAACCCAACAAATCGCGGCTCGATCATCGCTTCGCCGGAACCATTCAAACATTCAGAATAGCGCACCAGCTTCAAAGCAAGTCAGGTCGTTTCACCACATTCGGGACATCGTGGTTCGGGCAGGCCAGTCAAGTTGTAACCGCAATGAATGCATTGGTTGCAATCGCGACGGCGGCGGGCTCGCAAGGGAATGCCAATCAAGGCCCATACGGGAATGATGGAAAACAAGATCAGTGGAACCCACATAGGGAATCGAATTAGGGTTCCGAATTTACCAGATACTCTCCACCACCATGCCGGTGCTAGGTTGGGCGAACTGCAATACTGCGGAGTCCCCGCTGGTTCGTACTCAAACTCTAAAGAACCATTAAAGCAACAGACATGCGTTCGATCGGGGTCCCAACCAGTGTCATAAATCCGCACATATCCGTTATGACCCTTGATCGAAATCGTCAAAGTCATAACAGCCAGCATCAGTGAAACAATTGCGATTGACTTGTGAATCATGCTTTGTGACCACATTCGGGACACCTCGGTTCGGGTAATCCGGTCAGGCTGTAGCCGCATTGAATGCATTGATTGTGTTTTCGGCGGCGACGGCGGCGGAGCGGACCGTAGAAGAGGATCATCGTAACTGATACGGACAGTAAGAATGCAATCCAAACCGGAAACAATACTCCAGAATGCACGGTTCCCCTCGCATCATAGGAAAAGATTGAGACGCTATACCAACTCGGCTTTGCCCATATATGTCGTCCCAGCATGAATGTTTTCTGCGGTTCCTGTGATTCGTTACGCCGACTGACAAAACAGCTTGCACGTCCTGAGTGGAAAGCAAAAGTAATCTGAGACGTTTCTGAAAACTCCCAAGCACGAATCTTGTCAGTGCCATAACTGGCAATCCAAAGCGCTCCAATTGAGACAATAAAGAAACCGGCAATTATTATGATCGATTTGCGAATCATATTTGTTCACCGCACTCTGGGCACACGCCGGATTCATTCCCGGTCAAATTGTAATCACACCGCCGGCAATGATTCAGCAAGTTTGGCTTACTTGGCCAAGCAACAATCGCCGCGCACGCACACGGAAGGATAATCATCCACAACGGGATCGCGTACCAACCGACACCCACGGCATTTTCTATGAAGAACCACCATCGCATCCGGATTGGTCGATGCGTAACGATTGCCCATCCCGGCATGTTTGTTTGGAAGGCTTTTTCCAGCGTGACAAGGACAAGGGCGCCATCTTTGGCTCCAACCCCTACGCCATTGCCGAACCAGTAAATAATCGACAAAGAGAAATTCGCGACCCAAAGCGAGGCAAACGCTACCGAACCGCAAGGTCCAAGCAGAAAGACTGAGCGACGTAGTTTTGGACGTCTGCCCAACCACTGCTTTAATGCTTTTGGTATCAGTGTCATCCGAATTCAATGGCCCTTTAACAGGCGCTGCTTGTCAGTTGCCTGTTGGATTTGACATAATATCCTGGTGCCAGCCGACGGGAAGAAACTTCTGTATCATTTTGGTCGCGCGGCACTGGAAGGCTGTATTTCGATGAATGCGAATTCGTTTTTTAACTCTTGGGAGGCACGGATGCTGACTCTTGTACTTGCTGGATGGCTTGCTGGATGCGGCGTTGCTGATGATCCGGCTGTATTTTTGGCTGACTTCAATAGCGGCGGTATTTCGGATGCGAACGGAAACGGCTCCTCTGGAGATTCGGGGAGTGATTGGGCGAAGTTTCGGGCGGTCGATCAAGTCGTTTACGTTGCAACCGATACACCGAAACCGCTTGCCTTAACTTGTCTGGGCGGCGATCCTGGCGACGCTGCATTTGAGACTACGGCTAAACCGAAGAACGGTTCGCTTTCTGGCGATGCGCCGCGACTTTTCTATACGCCATCCAAAGAATTCACTGGCGAGGACCAGATCCGATTTCGGGCGACGCGCGGGCAGGGTTCTTCTGAGGCGGTCATTACCATTCATGTCAGTGAATGGGTTCCGCCGATCGGCATACCTGTGCCCGATTTTGGCATTGAAGAGACGGTGGCTAAGCAGTATGGCGATGCTTCGTTTGTGACGCACTATGTCGATAACTCGCATCCGCGTTCGACCGATGACGACAATCTCAACGGTTCGCGATCGCAGCCGCGACATAGCATTCCCACCGAACTTGATGCTGGCAGCGTCGTCGTGCTTGCGGGCGGGCCTTACGATTATCGCATTGGTGGCACGATTCCCATTCATTCCAAAGGAACCATAAAGCAGCCGGTCATCATCCGAAGCGCCGACCCGACGTCGCCCGTTCATTTTTCTGAAAGCGTGACAATGACGGGCGCGTATCTCATTATCGAACACGTCGTCTTCGACGGCGGCAACCCGCTGTTCGTCAAGGATGGCCCGCACCACATGGCCATCCGACACAGCGAAGTCACCAACTGCGGCGGGCCGGCGATCCAACTGTCATCGTGGGACGGCAAACCCATCCACGACATCGTGATCTACGACTGCAAGATTCACGGCAATGGGAACGTCAATGCCGACTTCGACGAGGACTACCACGGCATCGGCGTCGGCAGCGGCGTATCTAATCTGTGGGTCGTCGATAACGAAATGTACGCCAACAGCGGCGATGGCATTCAGATCAACGCGGGCAACTTCGCGGCGCAGGCATCAACGCATCACATCTACGTCGGCCGCAACGAATCGTATGGCAACAAGCAAACCGGCATGTGGTGCAAGCAAGCCACCGATGTCATCTTCTCGCAGAACCATTCCCATCATCACGTCCCCAGCAACTCGTCACCGGGGGCTGGCATGGGTTGCCAATACGATCCGGAACGCATCTGGTTTTTGTTCAACCGAATCCACGACTGCGACTATGGCATCATGCAAGCCAGCGGAAGCGGCAGCACCGGCGGTGAGAACAGCTACATCGTCGGCAACATGATCTACGACATCCGCGACAGCGACGGCGACTTTAATCCGAACACCTCATGGTCCAACGCGGGAATTCTGGTTGTCGGCGGAATGCATCGCAGCATCGTCAACAATACGATCGAACGTGCGGATGGCGGTATTCATGCGGCTGCGACTTATGGTGATTACGTCATCACCAACAACATCATCGCCGACATCAACCGGCCCGACGGCAAACACATCTTTTTTGAACACGCCGAACCAGCGTCTAAGTCGACTATTCAAAACTGCTTGTTCTCGCAGAAGCAGGACCGTTTGCGACTGATCTGGGGCGGTAGGAACGTCAGCAGTGCGCGGGCGATTGGCGGTACGAGCAGCCCACAGTCAAGATGCCTCGAGGACGATCCGCACTTCGTCGATGCGCGAAAGGACAGGTTGCAATTGCGGAAAGACAGTCCGGCAATCGATCACGGTGCGATGAGTGCGGTCTATGAGGAATTCAAGAAGCGCTATGGCATCAGCATCATGGTTGACTTTGATGGAGTTGCGCGACCGATTGGCGATGGATTTGATATTGGTGCCGATGAGTATTAGGCGTTGAAATGGACAGAACGGACACGGCCCACGCTGCGAACCTATTCACGCCAAGAACCAGATGAGTTATCGCCCTACCGAATTTTTCTTGCTGAGAATGTTGCGTTTCCGCCATCGTCGTCTTCGATTTTGAATTCTTCGACACCTAGTTTTTTGAAAGAGCGTTTCCACCATCCGAGAGTCGGATAGGCGACGCGGTGGCTGGCGTGCATACGGCCCTTTACGGGCAAGTTCATCTGTCGGCCCGTCAAATTGCATCCGATCGAATTGCAAATCGCAAACGCACCGAGTACGCGACTCCGCACACGCAGTTCGCCTTCAAAGATTCGGCGAAACGCGCAACGGAAGGTCTCCACCTGCACCCAGATCATACCGCCCTTTCGCAGCACCTTGGCCACCTTGGGCAGCGTGATGTGAATGTTCACATGATTGAAGACCAATCGCGAAAACACAAAATCGATCGAGTCGGGCGCGATGTATTGATTAAGGTCTTCAACCCCGGAGTTGTGAATCGTCGGCGGTTCGATTCCTTCGCAGCGAGCCAGTGCAGATCCCAACTCGACGTATTCCGGTTGCAATTCTAACCCTACCACCGAATTCGCAGTGCGCTGAAATTCCCATAGCCAACGACCGAAACTGCAACCCAGGTCCAATACGTCTTTGCCTTCGATCATTGATTGCGGCGGTTTGGGCGTTGGCATGTTGCGGCCATGATCGACCCAGTTGCAGTATTCCTTGGCGACATTGCCAACGATGTAGCCCTGGTTGGTGAGGGTGTGGCGTTTATCACCTTGGCCGATCAGTCCGAGTTCGCGGGCTTTGAGGGCGATTTCGACCGGATAGGCATCCGTCGAGTGCTCGCCCTGCTGACCATAATAGGCGTCGCGCAGGAAACGCAGCAAGACGTCTCCCGTTGGCGGCATAATGGCTTCTTGGATTTCGGTCAGCGTCGCCGTCGTCATTGGTTTGCTCAATCGTTCCACTTGTTTATCGACCTTCAAAGACCGGCCATGTAACTGCGCGGGTCATGTGATTGCGGACGCCTCCCTCGATACGCTTCGAGCGGGCACTTTCGCCCCACCACGAAGGTCGGCGATGGTATATTCGGACCCATCGGTGATGCCATCTTCGATGTACATGCGATGCCACGCTTCCAGGGCGATCACGCTCCAGAGTTGAAGCGAGTAGTCGCGTTTCCCAGCAAGGTGATTGCCAACCATTTTTTCGACGCCTTGCGGATTTAAGATTCCCGTCTTGGTCACATGCTCGTTCGAGAGAAACCGCGTCACGAATTCCTGCAACTCGCCCTTGAACCACTGCCCGATCGGAGAATCGAAACCAACCTTCTTCCGCTCGGCGATGTTTTTGTCAATCCACTGCGTCGCAACGGTTTTGAAAATGTGCTTGGTCCGCGTCCCATTGATTCGGTACTTGGCCGGCAAACTCGTCACAAAATCGACCAACTCAAAATCGCACAAAGGGGCGCGCACTTCCAAACCGCAAGCCATGCTCATTCGGTCCATGTAGCACAACTGATATTCGGGCAGATACCCGTTCACATCCACATCGGTAACGCGATGCATGAAACGCCGATCGTCATCAGCGCACAAAATGTCACGCAAGAACCCATCGCCTGCAGGGTCATTGGCTGCTGCTTTTACGGCGTCCGCGATCAAACCGTCGCGCGTCTCAGCCGACAACATGCTCACCCAACCGAGGTACGCCTCGGGCAGCGGCAATGCCCCACCGCTGACGAACCGCTTTGCACGCTTGGCGAATCGACTTCCCGTGGTTGACTCCGGCCAACGGTTGACGATGCGCTCGACGATGCTTTTGCGCATCCAGACGGGCAGCCATCGATAGTATTGCAACATTCTGACGCCACCGTGCCTCGGATACCCGTAAAAAATCTCATCGCCGCCGGTTCCCCCGACAGCCACTTTGACGTGCTTGCGGGTGAACTGGCTAAGCAGGTATACCAGTACTGATGTGGGCTCTCCGTGGGGTTCGTCGTAGTGCCACAGGATTTTTGGAAGTAGCTCTATACTCGATACCGGACCGAGGATGAGTTCGTGGTGCTTCGCGCCAAGGTCCTCCGCTACTTTTCGGGCGTAGTTGAGTTCGTTGAACCCTTCAGCAAGCCCCTCATAACCCACGGCGAAAGTCTGCACGTTGGCTTCGTGCTTGCGCATCAGGGCGACCATGACCGACGAGTCCAGCCCACCGCTGAGAAACGCCCCGACCTCGACATCGCTCTTGAGGCACAACCGGACTGACTCGTCTAACCGTTCGCTCAACTCGGTGCAGGCGCCCGCGAACGACAGGTCCGAGCGCTGCTGTTGGGTCCGCTGCCAATAGCGTCGAACTTCGGATTCGCCGTTTTCCCAAATGAGCATTTCACCCGGGGCGAGTTTTTGGATGCCTGAATAAAACGTTCCAGGCGCGGGAACGTAACCGGCGGCCAGGAATTGGCATACCGCTTGTGGATTGACCGCACGGCGATGCTGCGATTGCAGGATCGTCTTGGGTTCGGAACCGAACAGAATCTGCTGACCCTCGATCTTGTAGTATAGCGGCTTCTCACCGATCCGATCGCGGGCCAGCACCAATCGGCGGCGACGGGAATCCCAAATCGCGATCCCGAACATGCCGCGCAGATGCGATGCGAAATCCAACCCATGGTCTTCGTAGAGGTGGACGATCGTCTCCGTGTCGCATGCTGTCGTAAACTGATGACCGTTGGCTTTGAGCTGTTTGGTGAGTGATTCGTAGTTGTATATTTCACCATTGAAAACAACATGCAAAGTGCCGTCTTCGTTGGTCATGGGTTGTTTGCCGCTCGTCAGGTCGATGATGCTCAGGCGCCGCATCGCCAAACCGACTCCGTCAGCGACATAGAATCCATCTTCATCCGGGCCGCGGTGTTCGATGCTTGCGCACATTCGCCTTAACAGCGCTTCGTCGTTGAACCCTACATATCCCGTGATACCACACATGACTACGCAGAACTCCTGAGGATTTCGTCCCATCGCGACACGACAGCCGGCGCTTCGTATGGAGTCGCCGACGCGCGGGCGTTTGCCGAAAAGGTCGCCCACGTCGCGTCATCGTTTACAAGTTTCTCCATACCGGCGGCGAATTGCTCCGGCGAGCGATCGTCGATGAGGAAACCATTATGCCCGTCGGTTACCAGATCACCAAGATCGCCGACGTTTGAAACGACGGCTGGCAACCCGCAGGTCATCGCTTCCATTAGCGACAGGGCCAAGCCTTCTGAATCTGACGTTAGGACAAATGCCCTTGAGCGATTCAAGAATGACCCCACGTCGCTTTGGTGGCCAAGGAATTCGACTCGATCGGTGATGTTCAACTCGGTGGCCAATGATTCCAACGCTTCGCGCAATTCACCATCGCCGACGATCACCGCTCTGGTTGCGGGTCGATTCTTTGCGACGATCGCCACTGCACGAAGGTAGTGATCGATACGTTTGATAGGGCTTAGTCGAGCCACCAGAATAAAATCGATGTCGCGCGTATCCCCCGAACATTTAAAGCGCTCCGCATTGATCGCCCCGGAAACGACTTCGCAGCGCGTGGTCACGTCGTGATCGCGATAAAACTGTGCGGCACTGGTGCCCATCGTGATGATCAGATCAAACCGACGGACAGCTTTCAGCAGGCTGGCTTCGACTCTGGCGTCGGGTGTTTCCAGCCTACAAAACAAGCGGTTTTCTGCCCAAATACCTCCGCCCAAAACCTCCATCGGCCCACCGACGCAAAAGTATAGCGCCCGCGATCCGGACAGGCGGGAAACCCCTTGGGCGACTAAACCGTTCAGTAGTAGATGGAACCCCCCAACCCATGCAGGCCTGCGCCGCAATGCGACCCACATGAACGTCAGCAGGCGCGACGGCACATTTCCAATCGTTTTGCGCAACCAGTTCGGTGGTGCAATGATTTCTACATCCGGTGAAGGTGCTGCATCAAACGTCGTCACCATCAACAGCTTGCGACATTTTGGCGATGCGGCTAACGGTGCGACGTGGGCGTTGAGCCAGTTGTCGGAGTAAAACGTTCCGGTCAGGAGAATCTCGACCGGGTGATCTGCGGCGACGGTTTTTGGTTTGCGTCCGATGAAGCCTGCAATCGCAACGCAAACGTGATACGCAACTAGAAACGATCGCAGAATCCACCGCCACATTGCCCGGCGAACGCGCTGCCCCAAAGGGACGTGTGCATTCGCCTCACCATCGAGCGGTGGCAGCACCAGCGCCGCGTCGGACGCGCTGACTTCGGATGTTCTCGCAAATGCAGTCACCGCTCAGGAAACTCCAGCCGGATCCATGGAATCGAAACACTCGCGCGACCGGAGGCGTCCGCCGCATTTTGCAATAGCCCAGTCACTTCTTCACCTTCAATGCGAACGCGGGTTAGTTGTGGATCAGGTGTGTAGAACGTCAATCCTTCAAGATCGCGTTCGATGATGGGCGTCAAGTCTGCGTATCGATTTCTGGCCGTATCGATATCAATCACGATCGAATCGTCATTGCGAATCGTTGTGAATCCAATCTCGTTTTTCGCGCGACAATACCCAAGCAATCGCCGCGTCGTCGTGACGAGCAAATCGCCGTCAGCCTGGGATGCAGCCAGTCGTCGGAATCCCTCAATCGCTGTTGCACCAAGTGGCATGTCGGCATTGGGGTCGGACTTTCCAAGATGCGTATAGAGAATGCAGCCACCATTGCGCTCGACGAGCTGATTGATCATCCGCTGCGTCAAAACATCACCGATGCCCCATGCCGTCTCATGTGAACTGACGCCACCCCAATGCGGATTGCATCGCAGAAACTCGTACACCGCTTGGCCGTCGCGCAGGCTCGATTGCTTGAGGATACGATTCGGGGCGTGCAGCGCATACTTCTCGTTGCCCATGCGACTGAGCATTTGCTTGGTGAGTTCCTTCGCCAAGGTCTTACCCGATGCGATCGGATGCGTGGGCGACAGAATCCCGCCAAGTTGCGGCCGCACGTCTTGCCCCAGTACGCTACTGACGCGACCGCGCCAGACATACTGTACACCGTGTTTGACGGTGATGTTGGCATGGTAGGCCGGCGACGATGTCACATCGCCTTCGCCCATCATGATCCCACCGTCGAAGTTTGAAATCGCCTGGGCGTGGTCAATCCAAACATCTAGCCGGCAACCGTTTTGCTCGAGTTCGTCGAGGGCACGTTGAGCATGTTCGCGGGTGGTTGCAAGGTCGCCGAATGAATGCAGGCAATCGATGTGTCCGCTGCGGATGAGCAATTGAACCATCGATCGACCCGCATCGTCGGTGTTCCAATAGGCGAACTGGTCGGTGGCCATGTCGAAGTAAATGGTGTTGCCAACTTCCAATCCGAGACCGTCACCCATCGGCGTGGAGCGGGTTGTGTTCAAGAACTCAGCCGTGTCCCAATAAGCATTTCGATCGGGGGTTTCGTCGAGGTCGCTGCAGACGGCTAACATCGCGCGGTATGGATATGGCCAGTGCCGCATGGCGACACCTTCGACCGCCATCTCGTCACGAGAGGCAGCGTTTGATTGCATATAGGCCTGACTGCTCAACCCGATTGCTCCAGCGTTGCTCTTGCGCGTCGTTTTCGTTTGCGTACCCGTCGTCATCGACTGACCTGACTCATGTCAGATTCGTTGGCGGCTGTTGCTTTTGAATCCGAACGCGCCGCACGCAGGTAGACCTCGCGCGTCCGGCGGGCCACCTTTGCAGGATGAAACCGCGCCTTGGCGATTTCGCGCGATTCATCCCCCATTTTCTTTCGGAGTTCATCGCTTGTGATCATCTGCCCCAAGCGATGAGCGATGTCGGCAGGGTCATTGGGATCAACTAGAAAACCGCTTTCGCCGTCGCGCAACATATACGGCATCCCGCAGCGGTTCGATGTCACCACCGGTACGCCTGCCGCCATCGATTCTTCGATGCCCATCGGCGAACCTTCTTCGAAAGATACCAGCGAAAACACGGCTGACTCGGAAAGGTGCTTCTTGACGGCGACCGAATCGATTTCCCCCAGCAGCTTCACCTGTTTTTCCAAACCACACGCTGTGATGCGATCCTGCATGTGCTTGAAATATTCTTGATCCGTCGCCCGACCAGCCAACCTCAACTCCGCACCGACGCCCTGCTTTTTCAGCAGCGCGACGGCTTCGACGAGGGCGATGGGGTTTTTTCGTTTGTTCAATAGCGCCGCAGAAAAGATCACGTTGGATTGCTCGTTGCGTTCAATACCGAAGAACGATTCGTCGATGGGGTTATCAATATCGTGAATGATTCCCGTGGCGATTCCTTTTAGTCGTTCGCGCACATACGGGCTGATCGAAATGATGTGCGGTTGATCGGCCCAACCCGCAAGCTCAACTTTCCTCCAAAGCTTCGACCGGATGCGTGCAAATCGCTGCCCGCTGTAAATGGTATCTTCATGGATGAAGCCGTGAATCGTAAACACGCGCGGGATATTGAGTCCCTTTACCATCAACCCGTAAGTATCATGGGCGTGAATGACGTCTGGTTTGAGCCCTTCAACATAACGCAAAACTTCTTGACGATCCGGTCCAGTGAAGTGCCGTAGCGTCTTGCCAGCCGTCCAGGGCAATCGATGGATCGTCGCACCTTCCCAGGTAATGGTTTCCGGCGATGCACATTCCCGATCGGTCGTGACGACATGAACGTCCAAATCATCGAACGCTGCCAACCCGCGCGTCAATTGCACGCTGACCGCTTCAACGCCACCATGCGGGCGAAGCGGATCACTCGGAAACGATGTGGCCATAACGACTTTCATGCGTGCAGCACCTTTCCTGCTTCAGCGTGCCTAGGCATCTGCCGGTCAAAAAATACAGCTTCAAACCGCGGCAATACAGCTTCGACCGTGTGGTTGTTTTCGTAGTACGACCGAGCGTTGCGCGACGCCTCGAGCCATGCATCCGGGGAACCGAGTATTTCGCGCAAGCCAGCCGCCAACGTTTCAACATCGCCAGCCGTTCGCCCGAGGTTCTTTGCGGCAACAAGCCCATCGGGATCGAACGTTGTCACCAGCGGAATCCCCAGACTCCACGCCTCCAGAAACGTATTTGGGAAGCCTTCAAAATCGCTCGTCGAACAAAGGCACGCGGCGCTGCGATACATTTTTCCGACCTTGGCCCGCTCGATTCCGCCCCACACCTTTACATTGGGAATCGACTTGCTGCGGTGAATCACTTCACTGCAATACTCATCGTCGCCGTATGGGCCGACCAGGTCGAATTGAAACTCGGGGCATGCCTCGGCCAAGTCCAGATACCGATCGGGGCGTTTCTGCTTGCAGAGTCGCGCGATCCAGAGAATCGATTGCTTCGTCGACTCGGGGGCGGCTGGCAGCGATTCGTTTTCCTTGAGTAAATCCGGACACGGCATGGGAATCACTTTTGAATCCAGCCCGAATCCATCGAGAAGTGTCTGCCGCTGCGTCTGCGTTTGCACCACAATTTCATCGGCGCGACGCAGACCATGGCGATACAGGACGCGTTCGCGAATCGTGTGCATGTCGGGCAGTTTCGGATCGACATCGGGATCATTGGCAATCGTGTAGACGAAGCGTTTGTTGTGACGCTTGCACCACATCGCCACCTGACCCGTCACGTACTCCGCACAGTTTTGATAGTAGACGTCAGCGTCGGCCCGCGCGAGTGCTTGATTCAAACTCGACCATCGCGGATGAAAAAACCGCAACCCCGGGATGCCCGCATCCTGCCGGCACATCTTGATCAACCGCACGCCATCGACGACTTCGCCATCGACTTGACCTTCATCCCAGGTGATGAGCGAAACCGGGTAACCCTGCTCGGTCAACCACCGCGCCGTCAGCGATGTCTGCCTTTCGACGCCGCCAATGTGACCCGTCGCACCACCGGACATCGCTCCGTAGGCAAAGTGTGCGACAATGGCGATGGATGGTTTGGTCGAATCGGTCAATGAATCATTCCCATGCAAACAGGCAGCAAACTTAAACTTAGGTTACGACGGCTGGGGGACAATCGGACTGGAATCATTCGCCGCATTTCCCGTTAGTTTATCTCTGAACTTCTGTGGTAGAACCAGCCACCAATACAGCGGCAGCAAAACCATTCCCCCGGCAGCGCTACCGGAGAGCAGGGCATACCATGGCTGATCGGGAAATGCATACCGTCCACCGACCAGACATGCCGAAAAGGGTACCGCACAAAGCACTGGTCCTTTGACGCATGCAATGAAGTACGTCGCCACGTTCATTTTCAATTGCTGACACGCATAGATCGGAACGTAGATTCCGTTCACCAACGTCATCGGAATGGTCACCGCCAATGCGACACCGATCAGGCCTTTGTCATAAAACAAGAGCGCTACCGCTGCACCAGCTGCGCTGACAATCGCGGAAATAAAATTTGCAACGCCCGGTCGTCCGTGAGCGTTCAAACCGGCGAGGATGTTCTTAATCGGAAGTTGCACCATGTAGGCCAGATGCCCGACAGCAAGTACGATCAGCAGTATCCACGACGATCGGCCCGAATATTCTTCGCCCATCCATACTTGGAGCAAAATATCGCCCATGATCGACAAACCCAGCACCATTGGCAAAGCAAGATACAATCCCGCGCGCGTGGCTTTGGTCAACAAGTCGCGCAGTGCAGAATTGCTTTTGCTGGCTTTGAGTGAACTGGCTGTTGGAGTTAAGACCAATGCAAAGCGTTCGACCAACGTTGCGGCTTGTCGCACAAGCGCAAGCGGACGGGCGTAAACTGCCAGAATCGTCACGCTCAGGCATGTCGTAATCAAAAAGTTGATTACTTGATATTCGAGCAGTCCGCCAAGATCGGGCAGGATTGACTTGCCTCCAAAGGTCACCATCTGTCCCATCGTCTTGCGATGTATGTGCTTGAACCCCACTTGCATGCGTGGACACAAACGATAGGCGAAAAATATTCGCACGCCGCGCCCTAACGATTCGCAGGCCAATACGATGATGCCCATCGTGATCAAACCGCCACCCAACAAGACAGCCGCTATCATCGCTAGAAACTGTGCGCCGTTAACGCTTGCATGAATACCGGATTGAATATCCCACCGATGGTACCCGGTGATGACACCACCGAATGCGGACGTGCCCACCTGAATCGCAAAGCTGGTTCCCAAGAGTAGAATCACCCAACATGCCTGGCGGCCATACTCTTCGAATTGGGTTTCAAGCGAATGCGGTATGAGGATTGCTAATCCGATCGCCAGTGCGAAAATAACCAGGGCAAGCGACACGAGGATAAGCGTTACCGAACTGACGGCTGAACTGATCCCATTGATGTCGTTACTAACCCGATACTTCGCGACAAAGCGGTTGACCGACGATGCGATTCCGCTTTGAAGCAGCGCGAATAATCCTGTCAGTGACCAGGCAAAATCCCAAACGCCTAACGCCCCTTGCCCGATCTCATCGTTGACGACACGCGGCAGGATGAAACCGCCTGCGATGACCACGGATTGCGCCAGCCAACTGGCTACCACATTCTTCGCGAGACGGTTTCGACCCGACACATCACCCTCTTCGCCAGTGCTGACCGGCTGGTTCGGTACGGGTTGATCTGTCGGGTTTGAGTGAGTCATGCGTTTAGAATCAATCTGCAATCGGTTTCAGATGCCGGACGTAAGCGTACCGCTGCGGCACTATCGTCGGGTAAATACCGGTCCCTACCCTACTTATAGCCATATCGACGGTTCGCAGCACCGGCCACGCGCTCGAACGCGTTTAAATCATCGTCAGATAATTGTTCCCTCCAACGCTCGTCAAGGCGAATTTCCGATGTGGAATCCAGTCGCATTCCGTTTCCGACGACATGCTGCGGGGTGTCGCGAAATTCAACCGTACCCTTGGTCGGGTCAAGGCCCAGGAATTTGAACACATTGCCCAACGTGCCGAGCGGAAACTGGCAGACGTTTTCGTAATGGACCGTCATCACACGGGTCGGGGCAATCGTCTTGACGATTTGGTCGGCTTCCTCGTTGCTGCGTTTCCATTCGTTGGCGGCGTCTTCCATGCCGAGACGTTCGTCATCGCGATCACCACCGCTTCCACCTCCGCGAAGTTTCGGGTCGGTTGCATCGGCGAAGGCAGCCGGCTCCATCAGCGCGAGCGCCCCACCGCGTCCATCGCGAATCAATCGAATCACGCTTATATCGAGTTCCGGCAGGCGAAGCAGGTATTTCAAACGGATTGCAGTTTTTGATGAATCGACGACGACTTGCGCGCCAGATTGTGCGGCGACCGATTGCATCAAAGCGACGTTGCGCTGGGCAAACGTGCGCCGTTGTTTGTGCCAGGTCAGTGACAAGCCAAGCGCCGTGTCACGAGCGAGTTCCATCAACCGGTTACGATGCAGCGGGCGTAATAGTCGATTGGTATATGGGGAACCATGGGCCATCAGCGCGGTCTGGGCGTTGGTCACGTCAAACGTGACGCCACTCGCTTCCATCCGTTTCGCGATTCCCTTCCAGAATTCGCACTGCGTAATCGGCGCGCCACACGCACAGCGGTATTTGTCCACCTCGCCGAGGCGCGTGATCTTCAACTCGCCAACGGTACACGCATCGGGATGCGCACCCAACAGCATCGCCAGGAGCGTGGAACCCGAATGGCTTGGAGCAAGTATGTACGCCACACGCGTCATCGGTTCGCCCTTCCAAGTGACGGTGTCATCTGCGATTGTTGACGCAACTGAGCGCCACGGTGGCGGGCCATTTGAGATTGACGGGCGCGGACCGGCATCGCCTGGCGCGACTGATAAACGCGCAGCATCATCCCGATGGCGCACCACATACCGACAGCCCCCTCGCGCGGATAGAACGTTTGGCTTCCCATTGCCGCGATTAAGAGTGCGAACACCAGCGCGCACGTCATGCCACCAACCGCGTAGAACATCGGGTTACGCGAATCAAGAAATAACCGAATCGAATAGAGAACAACCAGCCCGTAAAAAGGCATGACGAGCAAGAATCCAATCACACCGTTATCCAACAACATCTCAAGATACGCGTTGTGGGGATGCGGAAAACCTTCGCCGAGCTGCTCGTATAAATACGTTTCAACGCCTGTACGCGTCATCGCCCGCCGCCCATGACCGATGATCGGTGACTCTTCGATCTTGTCGATCACATAGGGCCAGATCAAAGTTCGTCCACTCGTTACCGCATAATCGTCAACTGCGGCACCCACTTGTCCGGCATCGTCGCCGATACCTTCCATGAAACGATCGGCGACGCCTGGCAGGAAAATGACGATGAGCACAGGAACCACCGGCACAAGAAGCAAGAGCTTTCGCCATCGAATCACACACAAGATCAGACCAATCACTGCCCACGTCGCGTAACCCATTCGCCCGGCAGTCAATGCCTGTCCATAGACGATGAGAATGAACAACCCGAAAATTACTAATTTCTGCCATGCCTTGCGAAACAATGGCATGGTCGCAAGCATTGCCCACGACGCACCCGAGAGAATCATGGACATGTTGACGGCGTGATACCCAATTTCATTCTCAATGATCTTACGGCTGATTCTCGTGAATTCAGCGCCAGAAACCGCTGCGCTGGCGGGCATGTATTTCGCCAGTTGCAATGCCAACAGCACAAAAACTCCCAGGACTGCCGCCATCCCCCACTTCATATTGGCGCGAGTTCTGCTTCCGTCATAGAGCATGATTCCGGGCATGACCCACTTGACCGTGTTGATGAAGTACTCACTGGTCAGTCCCAATGGTGTGGGGTCATACTTTTGCAGAAATATATTCCTCTGATCGGCCATCAGACGGACGAACCCGACGATGACCACGCCAAGGTACGCCCACAGTAGCAGCCTGATGTTCTTAGGCATGTCCCACGTTAGGCCCTGACTGCGGCGCTGCATCAACCAGTTCAACCCGACGAACAGAAGCACGACATTCCATGGATTGAGTCCCTGAATGTTCGCGACATTCTTAGGAATGTCCGGGTGTTCGATGACGGCCATCATCAGGATCAAACCGCACAACGACTTGAACCAATCGCGAAACGCGTAGGCGCACAGGAATACAACAAATATCCACAGTAGATAAACTCTCATCCGTTTTGCCGACGCATTCGGGGTTCGCGATTCCAGTTGTCAAGGGTTAAGACAAAGGCGTTGGTTGTCGGTTTCGATGACGGCGCGAAGTTCCGAACAATTCGCCAATGAACATCATGATGAAAATCGTATTGGTCACCAAATAGCGTTTCCACATTCGACCCGGTTCCTGAATCACGCGGTACAGCCATTCGCAGCCTAGTTTCTGCCAGATGCGCGGGGCGCGTTTCACTTTGCCAGCCACCACATCGAACGATCCGCCCACACCGTGCGTCACAGATATGTTGATCTGCGAGGCATACCTTGCGAGAAACTGCTCCTTCATCGGTGAACTCATCGCGACGAACAATACATCTGCATCTGACTCGGCGATATCATGGGCGATATTCGGTTCTTCGTCGGCGTCGTAATATCCATTGTGACTTCCGGCGATGACAATGCCCGGGTATTGTGAGGCGAAGTGCTTCTTGACCGCTTCCAACACTTCATCCGTCGCGCCAAAGCAATACACCCGATCGCCGCGATCATTCCCGGTGCGCAGGATTTCTGTCATCAGGTCGATACCGGCAATGCGCTCGGGCAACGGTTTGCGCAGCACCTTCGACGCCCACACCACCGACATGCCGTCCGCAAGAATGATATCCGATTGCAACACCGCTTCGCGCAGTTCCGCGTTGCGGCGCATGTTCGCCACCTTCGACGCACTGATGACACCGATGTGCAGCAGCGCCTTACGATCGATGGCGCGATGCACGCGGGCCATCACCTGGTTCATCGTCAAAGCATTGACCGGTAGGCCAAAAAGATCGCGAACGGTATCAGGACCGCAATCGGCTGGCGTGGAATCGCAGTCGGTAAAATTAGAAGCTGTCATGGGGGTCGCTCCTTGGCTAAGTCGTTTTGGGAGCGGGCGCAAAGCGGTCAGACCATGCGTAGAGGATCCAGCCCATGTGGTACGGTCTGGTTTCATAGTCTATGTACGTCGGGGGAAAAATCGTGTTCGCTGCCGGTACCCGCAGTGACGGATGCACCTTGCTGGCTGTCGCTTGCAGTCCACGGACCAGTTTCCCGGGTTCTCGCCGGGCAACCTTCCGCCAAATCAAATCGGCGTCCTTATCAAATAGCGACCCGCCGATCTCCGGCGAATCCTCAAGCCACTGCAAACCTCGAGCAATCGCATCGCCATGACAAACACCCGACGCTTGTTTCAACGCCAACAACGCCATCGGAGCCATCGAATCCTGATGCACCGAATACACCGGATACTCCTCAAGACATCGACCGGTGCGCACATCGTGATGCCACCACCACTGCCCCTGCGGACCCTGCCCGTCGCACATTCGCTGACCGCAGCGGGTGGCGGCTGCCAAGGCTTCAGAATCTTTGGCGAAGCGATAATAAAACGACAACGCCTGAATCGGATAAACCAAATCAGCAAAACAGGCCACATGGGCCCGCATTGCTGATGGGTTGGCATCTAATGGAACATGCGAAAACAGCGCTGTGTCACCGTTGAACGATCGAAGCAACCGGTCGGCAATCTGCTTGGCCAGTTCATCGTCGCGAGCGCTTTCGCAATCATCTGCCACCAGCGCAGAGAGCGCCCAAGCCACTTCAACGGTGGGCGCGTTGCATGATTGGGGTTTCACGCGGCGCAGCATGTCGAGCGCTTTGGGCGCATCGACATGATTCATGGCCCGTGCCGCCCATAACGTCAGAGCAATCTCACCGAGTTCGGAATCATTGGAAAGTCTGGCGATCAGCGAGCTACAGAGTTCGTCAGCGCTTTGACCGAGCAGAACTTCGTTGACGAGCGCGTCGGGATGCTCGGCCAAACCGATCAGCACCGTCGCAGCATAGCGCGTGCTGGTTCCTTCGACCTGATCACCCTGGCCAGTTCTACGAATGCAATGGCAGAATGTCCTGTTCTGCGGGTCGTACATCCGCACCAACGAGCGGACCGCCACCTCGCAAAGCTGACTCGCCTGCTGAGTGATGTAGGAATCCAACTCTGTTACCGCCATATGGGTTAGTGGCTGCGTGGCTGTGTTCATCCAGTTTTCATCGTCAACCGCCGCCCGTGTTTTGAATCGCGCTGATACCGCTATTGCGATTCAGGAATCCAAAGGGATCAAATTGATCTTGGAGGTTTCCGCTGTTACCGCCACCGCCCTGGGTGCCATGGCGGTTCATGAACTCAAGACCCGTGACATTATAGCTCACAGATGCGTTGAGTCCGGCTCGGATGAAGATGTTTTTGTTGATCCAATCCTGGACGCGGGTTTCCAACGTTTCGGGAACCCAAAGAATATCGCCAGCCACCAGCATCAGATTCGGGTCTTCACCCCTCGCGAGACGATTCAAGTCGATTTTGACGTGTACGTCCTCGCCATCGGGCAGACGTCGAATCAGCGTCGCCATTTTGGGTGAAACATCGGTGCGCAAGCCACCCGCTGCAGCGATCGCCTGCAAGCTATTGATGGTTGTTCCGGGCGGATAGATCTGCGTCTGAGGCGCGAGAACCAGACCACCGACGTGAATGGCATTCACCTTGGCCGTTTCGACGTTGATGATGTCGCCATCTTCAAGCGGGTCCATGGCCAGCGCCTGCGCCAACCCATCACGCGTGGCAATATTGAGTGTGACCACATCGTCCGGACAACGCAGACGCGTCAACGTCACCTGCGCCGCCGAAATATCCGAAAGCCCACCAGCCGAGTGAATGGCGTAGAGCAGGTTGCGCTCGGTGCGGCGCAGCTTGGTCAATCCCGGTTTGGTCACCGCGCCATGAACCAGCACGTTTGTCGGGGCGGCTTGCTTGAGTCCTACAAAGACGCTGACATCTTCAGCATTCTTGAAGAAACCCGGGACGTAAGCGGCTGTTATGGCGTCTTCAACTTCTTCAAGTTCTTTACCACCGACCTGTACGTCACCGACCATAGGTAAGTCGACATAACCATTGCGATCAACCCGCACGAGCGTGGGCACATTGGTTTCTTCAGTCGCTCTTAGATCTGCATTGATGCTGAGTTCCAATACGTCGCCCGGGCCAACCGTGTAGCGGCCCAGCTTTGAATCCAGTTGCGCGGGCGTCGCCATTCCCCCGTTGGCTGGAACGCTCTGCGACATCTCGTCCTGCATCTGAAGGAAGTCATCCAACCCGATGCGATGATCTTTCTGGCTACAACCGATCATCAGAATCAACGGTGCAATCCAAACACCTAACTTCGCGATGTTCATCCGACGGTTATTTAATCGATATGCTGACATGGCACATTCACTCCCTCAAATCCGCGTTGGACCAATCCTTCGGAACCATCGAAGCGCTGGGAATTCCCAGTGGTTTTGATTATGCCGAGCGCGCAAAGACAAAGGACATGGTGCGCACTAAGCCGCTTCGATCGCAGCCACTATAGTACGCATTAACGGAAGTTTCGGAAGCAAATACAAGATAGAAGCGAAGACAAACCGACATCAATCACGCTGCGCAAGGCCCGCAGCTTATCCCAACTGTGCAGTTGACTGACTTTGAACGTCGGTCTTCTGATGCTGCTGCGATCGGACGATCCAAGAGAGCGGTACGTTCCACCGCCCTCCCAGCGTCAGTAACGTCGCTACGAAGATCTTGACGTCAAACCAAAGTGAAAACCGCTTCACGTAAATGGTGTCATAGAAAATCCACTCGTGGAAATCACCTTCGCTGCGATCAACGCTGCGGCATACCTGCCAAAGTCCGGTAATGCCTGGATTCACCGAGAGACGTGCCCGGCGCCACGGGACGCAAACCTGGTTCTCGCGGAACGGTGAAGGCCGCGGACCGATCATGCTCATGTGCCCCAGCAGCACGTTGATGAACTGCGGTATCTCGTCAATGTTGGACGCCCGAAGGAACGCTCCAAAACGGGTGACGCGGGGATCGTGATCCATCTTGAACTGTGGACCGTCGACGTTATTTTGCGCGTACAACTCCTTCTGCTTCGCGTGGGCGTCCTTGGCCATCGTCCGAAACTTGATGCACGGGAAAACTTTACCGCCCTTGCCCTCGCGATCATGCATAAAGAACAACGGTCCGCGCGAATCGATCTTGATGATCACTGCCACAATCGCCAGCAACGGCGCGAACAGTATCAGCACGCCCAGCGCCACCGCAACATCGATGACGCGTTTGATGCGCATCTGCACTTTCTTTTGATAACCGGGAAGGCTTTCAAGCTTTGGTCCTTCCATGCCCGTAATCGAATCGTAAGGATCAAAGTCCAGCGACGCGAAACCGTTGCCATTGGTTCCGTGATTGGACAATGACGCAGTTGCCTGTCCCCCGGACGACACCAAGTGTCTTACCGTGTCGCCACTATCAACCATCGAGTCGCGCGCCAGAACCGATTGAGCCACGACTGAATTTCGACCAATTCGACAACCCGGACCGATGACTGTTGGGCCGATGATCGATGCGTCTTCTTCGATAATCACGTCGTCGTGAATCACCACAGGACCGACGAGGCGTACGCTTTTATCGATCCAGCAATCCGAACCAACCAGGACGTGACGCCCTCTTCGGGAATAGCGACGATGGTGGGCTCGCCGGAAGGCAGACGGCATCAGGTGTTCGGCCAACTCCAACACATCTTCCTGCGTGCGCAATTCGACCAATCCGCTGGAAAGCGGTTGATCTTGTTGGAGTACGCCCGAATCGCCGAGCTTCCTGCGGAGATCGGATAAGGAATTGAATGACACATGGGCGAGGTCGCCGGCTGTCGCAAAGGTCATGGCCAACCGTTTGTTGGCGACGTGCGGCCAGGATGTTCCGTGAAACAATCGTTTGACGCGGCGGACGTTTCCTTTGGCGTCGCGGATAATGCGTTCGCGGGCACGCTCGGTTCCGTTACCGACGGCGATCACATGGGTGGCGCCAAGGTACTTCCGGTCGGTGACCATTGTAGCTGCGTTGCTAAATCCACAAGTTGGGCAGGAACCCGCATCAACGATGACGATCATTTCTTCGGGGTCAGATTCGCCCAGAACATCGGTCAGCCCGCCTTCGTCAACAACTTTCACGGTTGAACCAGCCAGCGAGGCAAGACTTTTTTCGTACCCTTCCGAAGGATCGAATGCAGGTGCGATCCAAACGTCACCGTCAGCGCCGATCGACGAAATGATGTATTCAATGTAACTACGCGAACCAAGAGGCAGCATCAATAGCGACGTGGTGTCGCGCTGTTCGCCCAGGTATTCGGGACGCCGATCGATGATGAGAAGTGCCATGCCAGTCGCCCCCTTCCGCCAACAGCAAGACTACCGAATATCCAAACCGCAGCCCTACACCCTAAAATCCTAAACCGTTTTCTCAAGACGAAGTTGATTTCGCCGCCCTTTGGTCTCGGTTTCATAAGTAGAGTACGACGAATAGCTTGTCCCGGTGGGGGCGTCGACGAGAACCGTGCCAAGAAGTTTACCGCCTGCGGCACTTAGGTCGGCATAAGTCTGCACAACATCTGCCCGGCGCGAATGCGATGATCGCAGCACCATCAGCGTACCGTCGGCTTGGTTGGCGAGAATGCGGGCGTCTGCAACAGGAAGCACTGGTGGCCCGTCCATCAAGACGATGTCATATTTCTTCTTCCAACGTTCGATACACGCGGAGAACACACCGTTCGCCAGAATGTCGTGATTGAAGTTTTTCGGCGGTTCGCCCACCAAGAGAATGTCGAACCCATTGAGGCCCGTCGGAAGAATCGCCTCTTTATCAGTCACCGCACCTTGTAACAACGTGGGCAAACCGAAGAGCGGTTTCATGTTCAAATGCTGCGACAGCGATGGGCGATAGAAGTCGGCTTCAACCAGCAAAACCTTCTTGCCAAGTTTGGCGAGACTCTTTGCGAGCAAGACGGACAGGACACTCTTGCCTGTCTGCATCGTCGAACTGGTCACCAATACGCAGCGTTGCCCACTCTTTCCGATTCGCTCCAACAGTGCCGTACGCACCATGCGGACATGCTGGTTCAGAACCGGCGGAAGCTCACCGTATAAGTTGCACTTTCTAGGCAGCGGTGGAAGCTGCCCCAGGAACGGTACTCGACTGCTCTCATCAATGTCGCCCGCTTCGCGGATTTTTGAATCAGTCATCACGCGAAGGTACGCAGCCCCGATACCGCACATCAGCGCCCCAAAGAACGCCATCGCGCACATGAGTGGCCGGCGGTCTGCGTTCGGCTGCTTGGGTTCAATGCCATACGATGCCACAGAAATTCGCCCGGGCGCCTTGTCTTCGAACTCCAAACCCCGCAAGCGCTCCTTGACCAATCGATACAAATCGCGCTTATCGTCCAAACTTTGCTGCAAGCTCGCCACGGACTTGGCATACTCACCTTTTTCAAGCTGCTCCGCTCGAACATCCCGGAGTTGCTCATCTAGCAATTCCAATTCACGCTGTTTCTGCGGGACACTGTACTGCAATTCTGCAAGCGTCCGCGGCCCATCGTTTTCTTGTTCCTTGGTCGCTGCCACCGAAGCAACACCGCTGTCGAGTTCTCTCTGGCGCGTCAGCAAAAGGCTTTGAAGATGACCGACTTCAGCATCCAATGATCGAATTCTCGGGTGTGCGTTTCCAAGTTGCTGGCTGGCCATCGTCAGTTCGTGACGCTTGTTCTTAAGTTGAAGATTAAGGCGTTTCCAGTCTTCGTCGGCTGAGTAGCGAAAAACAGTAACGTCAGTCTTGGTTTCGTGTGTTTGCGCCGATGCCTGACTCGCTTCAAGGGCGGCTAACTCTTCTGCTGCCAAAGTATGCTTGCGAGCCAGTTTTTCGCGATCCGTCTCAAGGGCCGTTAAGCGTTTGGCGAGTTGTGCCCGGGCGATATCTGGATCGCTCGTACCGATCAGCTTGGAGAATTCACCAATTTCTTCAACCAATTCGGCAATTTGTTTTTGAAGGTTGATCTCTTCGTCGCGCAGCGTGTCAAACACCAACTGCTCACCTTCTTCGGTGTGCTCGTCAGTGTATTTGACGTATTCATCAACGATCGCATCCACAAGAACTTTGGTGGCGTGCCCGTTCTTGGTCGTCACGAGTACGTCGATCAACTCGGTGTTTCGTCGCGGACCGGCATCGACGCAGTCTTTGAGTCGTTCCATATGACTCGGCGGGTCACCACCGAGCAATGTCTGAATGGTTTGCGGCGTCTTCGTATACCAATCGGACGCCTGAACATCTTCACGCTTCAGAACCGACGAGAGAACGGCTGTCCCTTTCACGATCGAAACCTGCGTGTTGAGGAATTGCCAATAGTATGGAACCATCCCGTTCTTTTCAGGAACGTCAAAAATGATTTTTGAAATCGTGGGACGAACACGCAACGATGCCATCGCTTCATACTTTGGCGTAACAAACATCCAGACAGCCGGTATCGCCGTACCGGCCACCAATAAGAATATGGAAAGCATCAACCACTTGTAGCGAAGCAGGTGAAGTGGCGAGAATCCGCCGGCTTGTTCGCGCGGTCCGGACGAATCCGGCGCGTATGAATCCATGAGTAGATCGTCGCCACGATAAACGGGACCGATCTCAGACCGGCCGGTCGGCTCGACGACAGCTGGCAGCGACTGATGGGCTGGTCCCAAACCGGATTGACCGGAATCAGGGTACGCACCGCCCGAAGAATCAACGTTGTTTTGATCCATTCCCATTCTCAATCAGCCCGCAATTCGGGCCAGCAATATGCAAACGTCACAATACGACACCATACAGAAGTTTTTGTCATACAATCACTTCCGTCAAGCAAATCGGTCATTGCTCAAGCCGTATGATGATCTAATCGACCCCGGAGACGTGTTTTCTACGCTCTTTTGGCAGAAATGGTTTGATGCTCCCCCCGAGATTCTTGCCCCAAGAATCTTATTGTGGCATCGGCATCCGATCCAACGCCCTTCCAGCACCCCAAAACCCCGATCCGAACCTTATGCTTCAGATTCGCGGTTATCGGTTACGTCCGTTGAACCACCCCAGAATTCCACCCCGATTCCTGGAATGGGGTTTGCAGATTGTCCGTCGATGCACTTCGTGATCCGCAACGCGGGCCCCACTCGCGACAATGCAGTCATCGACAATCGCACCATCGCCAACCACGCCACGATCCCAAATGGCAGATCGCGTTACCACGGCATTGGCGCCAATTTCGCAACCTGCACCGATCGAGACGGGTCCGACAATCATTGCGCCGGCACCGATGAGCGCCCCCGGTCCAACCCAGATGGGTCCGAGCAACTTCGCCGATTCGGCAACCCGGGCAGATCGATGTATCCAGGCATCACCATGTCGCACATGTTCATCGAATTCGGTTTTATGCTTCGACAGTTTTTCTACTGCCCAGCCATTAACCGTCAGATAAGAATTCAGACACTTGATGCGCGGTGCCACGTCAGTCGGCACACGCAGCACCGACACGGCTTCGCCGCGTTTGTAGAGATCGGAAATCAAGCCTTCTTTGATATCGCAGAAACCCGTTGTCGCGACATATGAGAGTGACTTGCGATTGAATACATAAATCCCAAGCGGTTCTTCGTCTTCAAGGCGTTGATCCGGTGACGCCTCGTTACCGTGAACCACCATCGTCATCGCAGCGCCGCAAGAGCGGTGATGATCGAGCAGCACACTGAGATCGACCTGCGGAACCACGCCGCCCTCGACCACGACGAATAATTCTTCGTCGCCCTTCTTCGCCGCATCATGCGCACAGCCAGCCGGTCCGCGCGGCATCAGGTCTTCGGTGTAGTCGATGGCAATGTTAAGTCCCTCACCACTCTTCAAATGGTGCGAGAACAATGCCGTGTTACCGTTTGCACAGACGGTTGCCCGCCCAACACCGTCATGACCGAACCAACTTAGGATGTGACAGATCAACGGACGCGTCGCCACCGGCAACATGGGGCGCGGCATGATTTGCTCGAGTTCGCAATCCCCATACGACGGACCGCCAGCCAGCACGATTCCGCGAATCGATGCTTGCTTGTTGATGCGACCCTCGGGATCTGCGCGCAGTGCGCCGTCCGCAGATTCGCCCAGACTCCGGATGGTTGAGTTATACTCCACGATGGGTGACCTCCCTGAATCCCATACCGCCGAGATCATGTCCGCCGATACCAGGTTCGCCCTGTGGAGGAAGTGACTGTTGCCGCACGGGGTTTGCAGGGACCGCCGCCTTTGCGAGGTTCCGATGCAAGGATATGCGTGTCACCAGGGTTGTGTTACCCGTCCATCGCAGTTGACCCACGATGGTTGGGCAGGGGACTTTTCTGTGATATCCTCGGCTGACCCAGCCGAAAATGGGGTTTTCCTGACCGCTATAAGCTTTCACGTCGAGACATGAATCCAGCGCCAACTGAATACTGCCAAACGGCGTCAATATGGTAGCCGCGTTTTCGCGAATTTCTTCCAATTTGCAGAATTCCGAGAAATGGAAACAAATCTCACCGCGATGCTCGGATTTGCCCGTCAATTCATCGGTAATGACCAATTCTCCGCGTGAACCGTCCAGTTCGACGGTCCGGCGATGACCAACCGGATCGTTCAAACGGTTGTATCCGGTGTGCTCGCCAGTGACCGAACCGCCCGTTTCCGACGGTGACCAAGCCAGGCACTTCGACTCGGCCCGCTCGCCCCAGAGGAAAAGCCCCAACAGTTGCGATTGATCTTCACCATCCACGGCAATCGTATTGTGGGCGCGGGAACTCTTAAAATAATCGCGCCACTTGCGGTGTGTGAAATAGTCATAGGTGCCCGGATCAACGAGGACATCGTGACCGAACGCACGCAAGGTCAGCGATAGCGCATCGGCGTGACCATGAGCGGCTAAGCTGCCCATGCCCAACTCGGCGCAGTCGAACACGACGCTGATTCGATCGTCAGCCGTGTCGCGATGTTTGGAACCGCTTTGAAGCAAGTAGTACTCGGTGTCGGTAAAAGCCTTCGACTCTAACTTGATAACTGACTGACTTGCATCGACATCGGTTGCAAGCGAATCGGGATTCAGTTGCCAGAATGAACGTTCGTTGTGATCGCCCGCAAGTGCGGTGAAGTCAGATCGATTAAAGATTGCGCCCGCGACGGATAGCATCGCCAACGCCTGATTCGATCGATCACCTAAATCGAGCACATACCCATCATCGTAATCGCCGTAGAGCGGCAAGTTTCCGCCACCTTCAACAAACGCAGCGACAAACTCGAAGCTGCGCTCGATGTAATTCCAATATGCGTCGGAGAATTCATCACCGACGTTGCGACCTACCAAACCGGCGAGCATGAAGAACTCAAGCACGAAGACGTGGTAACCAAGCGCCTGTTCTTTATTGCCGCCATCAGGATGCGTTTGGTTGGCAATCTCTTCTTCGAGTATCTGTTTTGCGCGTGATGCCCAGCGATCGGAATCGGCAAATCCATTAAAGTATCGGGCAGCAATGTATGCGCCGGCTGCCTCACCGATGAGGTGATTGTTTGCAGACGAATAGCGCGAGTAGCTGCGATCAAGACACCATAGATGGCGATGAATCGTCGGGACCAGTGTCTGCCACCGCAGCTGGTTCAACAAACCGGACGGCTTGATCAACTCCAGCGCCCAAACCCAGTTGATAATGCGAACGCCAAACTCCAGCGGACTGCGCCAGTTCATACCAGTCGGGAACGGACACTGTGCCATCCAACTGTCGATCTGATCCAAAACGGCGGTTGCGTATTTTGTTTCGCCGGAAACGGCGTACGCCCGAGCCAGCACCACCAAATGTTGATGGCGGTTGGGTTCCCAAACCAGCTTGCAATCGCCAGCCACCTCAAAATCACGGTAATCGATTCGGGACGCCTTGGTCTTGGGCGAATGCTTTTGGGCGGAATAGTCGTAATTCCAGTCGATCTGCGGTCCGACGGACAGGTCTACAAGGTCGAAGTATGAGAGTCGCCCCTCGAGCAGCCGGTCGGCTTGCGCGATGAGCCGGACTCTTTGGTCATCCGAAAAATTGGGCGACGGTGCACTCGGAACGAACCGACTTGCGGTTTCAAACGGCTGATCGCCAACCAGGTTGGCAAAGGTCCGACGGGACTCTCGCACCGGCGCATAAACACCATCGACGCAGCGCTGCATCACGCTGCCCGACCGCCACCAGATTTCGGCTGGTGACATCGATCGCAAACGACGCCAGTACCAGTTTGGACTCTGCAAGTGATCCCCTACCTTAATACTGCACTGCAAATCTATCGCGTATTGCGTCCAACAGTTCAGGACGCGTTGCCAACAACCACTGCAAACGTTGTACGATATCGCACCCGCCATCCGGGGTGATCGTCATGACAGACCGACCATGTTCAACCAGCGCAAACGAACGCGCTATCAAGCCCGCTTCCGTGCGGTTCACAACCGACGCCATCAGCGAACACAACGTTTCGCGGGCAAATTGCATAAGAGTGTCGACGCTCGACGGGGGACGTGCTTCGTCAACTCAATACCAACCTACAACAGACGGGAAGCTGCTAACATCTCTCTGGCCCGATAAACACATGATGGCAGCGACGACAGCGCGCCGCCCTTCGCGAATTGCAGACCGGCACCAATCTTTCAACTTCGTTGCGCCAACCAACAACTGCAAACGTCTATACCGACCAGCGTCGCAACGCCCCATCAGCGTGTTTTCAAATTGAGCTGGAAACTGAAATCTAGCGGCCCACAAACGTCTTTAAATCCAATCGCTCGATGTCGAACCCCAATCAACATCGTCGTCTGACGAATTGTTACCAACTCGCAGACATACAATCCGGCAATTAGATTTGGACAAGACGTCAAATTGCGTTCAACGAAAATGCGCTAAACGCCACAAGCCCCCATTGATCAATCAACCCCATTACACACATCGTTTCACGACATGTTATCAGGACATTGAACTTGAAGTTGACCGGCTCGCTCACAAACTGCGGCGGTCACCCCGATTGCTTCATTTCCACTCCGTCTGACTTACGAACAACGTTAACTTTAAAGGATACGACTATTCTGGCCCCAATCAAGTGTCCGCACGATTTCATGCGGATCTAACTTACCAATTTCTTTTTATCAGTTTGGGTATTCGGGAAGCAAGTATCGATTGCGGCGAATCAGGTGAAGTGGGCTAGCGCGGAGAGCAAGGTGATCCCCACGTGGCACTTTACGATTGTCGGTCTAATTCGTCTCGCAAGACTTACTTTATTCGGACCAACTGACCAATGAAGTTTTTCAAGCGTGCGGGAGCCACGACTGGCGATTGAATTTCGGCTTGAGTGCTCAAATCAAGTCCCGATGACTTGCGGTGTCTCGTGGATAAAGTGCCACGGTACCGCGCGACTAAGAGCAGTCGCGCAGTACCGTGGCGTTACTTTGGATCAAGTCTATTGATTACGACGGGACTCAATAGCTGGCGACTGAGGCTCGAACTGCCGGCTCGCTATTGTTCGTGGCCACCGCCCCATCTCTCGAATTCCGTTTGAACGTCGTCGGTGATTCGAGATGGACCGTCATCAGCGCGTCGCTCTCGAGCAGCCGAAAAACCTCGTGCGGCAGAACCGGGTCAATGTTCGCCGACGCCAGAAGCGTTCTGGTCGCCACGCGTTTGACCGGCGAATCGGACTGCATCGTGTTCAGCGCCACGCGGACGTTTTCGATCAATGCCAATTGGGTTCGAAGGTCTTCGAGTTCGTTGTGATGACCTTCGACTGCCGCCCGCAAACCGACGCGGCCGGGATTGGTTTCAACCGATTGGGCAAATAGCAGATCAGCTCGTTGCAGCGCCGTTTCGGTTACGCGAATTTCGGCATCGATCGCGCGGGCTTGATCTTGCACCGTCGATTCACCGCCTCCGGGAACAAACAGTTCTTCGCGCATTGCCAGCGCCAGCATGTGCAGGCGCAATTCTCGCAACTGTTGCGACACGCGGCGGAATTCGCTCTTGGCGTTGCGCAGACTTTTCTCGTTTTGCACAAAACCTTTGTGACTCTTGAAGACGATGGCGCGAAGTTTCTTTCGGCCTTCGAGTCGGGCAATCTCATCGCGAATGCCGGCCCGCAGTTGCACGGTGTCGTCAATCAACTGGCTAAGTGATTGCTTCTTCCAGGTGAGTTCTTCCTGGTTGGAGAGCAAAAGCACGCGGCAGACGGCATTGGCGTCGCGGACTTGATTGACGTCTGACGCAAGGAAGGCGGCCATCGTCGCCGGACGGCCGACGGCGGACTGGGGTTCAAAAATATCGATTGAATCCTGACTGCTGCGACGCTGGGCGAATTCACCCCGCGGATCGTGTTGATTTGAAGCCTGACGAACCATTGATTGAAGCTGACTGTCATACTTGTCGAGGGCAGTCAATTGCGATTGAAGCGAGCTTAGCAAACCCGAATCGTATCGATCACTCTTGCGCTGCAGCTCGAATTCATAGGCAACGCGTCTTCGTTGGTCCGGAACTTCAGATCGCCATTTTCCAAGCGTCTGCCAGAGTTCGTCGTCGGGATGATGCACTCGGAGGGTTCCGCTGAGGTTGTCTTCAGCTTTGACAAACCTGCACAAGAAAGCGTAATCACCGGGAGCGAGTGCAAGATCCAAGCCGCGCACCTCGCGCTTGGGAAACGCATCTCCCCAAAGAACGATGCTGGTCGAGTCTGTGGTTAGTGGTGTCAGGTCTTCCACAAATCCCCTGCCCGATCCTGTGTCCTGAGGCTCGCCACCAACATCGTATTCACTTTCGTATTCAACTCGATCAGCCGCCAATCGTTCATTGGTCGGAGATTGGGTTTGGGCAACCAACTCCGATTGAGAACTTGGCGGGCTGAAACACACTTTGACGCTTGTGCTTTTCTGATGGCAGCCAAGCAGTCCAATGCCGGAAACGCTAAGCGCGATGGCACACGGAATCCGCGTTTTCATTTGATTCTCTCCTCCAGATTGTGTCTGTTTAACCGAGGGTTTGGGAGAATAGCCCGCCTGGGTTCGTCACCCAGCGAAGCAAAGATACAAGGCAGCGCACGATTCTCCGTTCGATGTGACTGAACTGTCGAATACGGCTAAGCCGCATGCCAACGAATAAAATAGGCAATGTGAATCGACTTTGTGGCTTGACGGGTCTGTATGGATAAAGCGGGCGCGCCTGCACCGGCTCGGACACATTTTGACCCGCGAAGCAACGACATATGCAGTGTCATGCGGATAGAATTTGGCTGATAGAACCGCAGTTGCAACTCATTTATGACTAAAGCATCAGTTCACCCGCACGAACGCTTCCGAACCATCGATCGGAAGCATTTTTGAAACAAGTTTGAGATAGGGGCTAGGCGCAGTCCCATAAAATTCGCTACAATCGCGCTGCGGAAAGTAGGGAATCTGACGTAGACGGGCTATTTTCAATCGGCCCCGATACATGGATTTCAGTGCTGCAATTCCGCATAGGGGAGTAGCGAGAGACACAGCCGGGGTCGGATGTGTTTCTGAGAAGCGTCGAGAATCATATCCCATCTCTGCTAAGCGTCTAACAACGTGTTCTGTGTCGGTATCGAGAATTCGATCGAATATGCAACGGTCGAAAGCGCCGCGTCAAAGTTGGCGCAAACCTAGTTCGATTTTGGCGAGTTGATAAACCTAGTGGATTTGTCGCAATGACAAGTCGCGCGGCGACATTGATATGTTGAACATTTGGATAGACTAGATTAGCAGAAACAGCAAATAACATTTTTGTAGTTGGTGAAATATTGGATTGGAATCCTGAAGATTTTTTGTGGGCTTTGAGTCGCCGGTCATTCGGCTTAGGTCCTTCACAAGACGTAATTCGAAAGGGGATGGCTATGACAATGAAGATTCGTTCTTTGCTTGCTGTTGGATGTATGGCAGCAAGCATCTGTATCCCAAGCGCGGTGCTTGGGCAGTCTCAGCAGGTAGCGGGTGGCAAGAGAAACACCGGCCAACCGCTTCAAACGCCGGACCCGACGTTTGAATTCGTGCTGATGAATGGCACAACTCGCGTCACGGGTTCGACGGTTGTTTGTATTGAAGACGGCAACTCGGAATTTGTTACCGCAAATGCCGATGGTGTATTCTCGATTGCAAACCCGCCAAGCAATTTTCAACTCGTAGTTGAGAGCGCAACGGGCGCATCCATCGAAGTAAAGGTGGTTATGCCAGAATCTGATACGCAATCTTCTGGCAGCGTATTCAGTCGGCGCGGCGCTGACAGTGACACGTTTGCGGATCATCAAATCGCGTCGTCCAGCGACTTGGTTCGAGGCGTCGTCAACGTTTCGGCAACGAATCCATCGGTGTCGATTCTGCCAAACGGAACGGCGTTCGATAAAGCCGACAGCGCGATTCGCAGTAAATCGGGCAAGCCCGTTCCACCGGATGGCCCCGTTGTTCAGGGTCCTGGCGGTTCAGGTGACACCTGTGCCGATGCCATCGCGATTGCTTGCGGTGGAACCGAAACTTTTACGCTCGGCGCTTTTGGCCCAGACGTAACTGCGTTCACCAGTACTTGCGAAGTAGCGGTTGGTGGTCCTTTCCCAAATGACCGATCCGTCTGGTTTGAATTCACCGCATCGGCAACGACCGCACAGTTTGATCTATGCACCACCGATCCGGACCAGGATTCGGTGATGACGATCTTCACCAATACCAGCGCTTGCGGCGCTGTCACAGAATTTGCATGTGACGACGACTCCTGCCCCGGTATCACAACGCCGCCAGGGTTCGGCGCTCCAGTCAAGATCGTCGGTGGGCTCACTCCCGGACAGACCTATCTGGTTCTGGTCGACTTCTATCAAGGCGGTTATGACGTCGCGGCTGACAACACGTTCACTGTCACTTGCGGTGTTGCACTACCGACAGGTGCCTGCTGTGCAAATGATGGAAGTTGCACGGAAGGCGAAGAAGGCGCATGCGACGGAAGCGGTGGAACCTACCAGGGCGACGGCACGACATGTGGCGGCGTGACTTGTCCGGTTCTGGCGACCAATGAATCCTGCGAGACGGCAATTGTCGTCGATGCAGTTCCGTTCTCGTCAGCTGTGGACAACGACCTGTCGATCCCGAATGGTCCTGCCGGATCATGTGACGCATTCAGCGCACCAAGCGTGATGCAGAATGACATCTGGTATGAGTGGACTGCCGATCAGGATTGCCTGCTCGATATGTCTGTCACTGCCGCCTATGACACGATTTTGGTTGTTCGTGACAACTGCACCGACCTCAATGAAATTGTTTGCATTGACGAAAACGGTACAGGCGGAGGCGAAGCGGGCCAAATTTCAGTTACCAATGGAACCACCTACTACTTCCAGATGGGTGACAACGGCAGCCTTGAATTGGGTGGATTGACCCAATTCGATCTTTTCTGCTTCGAGAATACCGGTGCCTGCTGTGCAGGCAAGAGTTGCTCGATTGAAAGCGAAGCCGACTGTGACACTTTGGGCGGAACCTATCTAGGTGACGACACATCGTGCGCAGGACCACCCCTCGGCAATCCCACGACCTATGCGGGCGGTACGAACATTGTCATTCCGGACAACACTCCAGGCGGCGTCGATGACACGATCAATGTCGGCGATGCATTTGCCATCGGTGACGTCAACGTGAGCATTCAGGTTGCGCACACTTTCCTTGGCGACCTTGACATTACACTGACCCACAACGGATCAACTGCATCGATTATCATGCAGGATGCCTGCGGCACCAATGCCGACATGGACATCACCATCGACGATGCTGCAGGTGACGTGATTTGTGCCGAACCGTTGACTGGTACATTCAACTCGGCAAGCCTAAATGGCGAAGGGTTGTCAGCATTCAATGGCGAAAACAGCGCCGGTACATGGACGCTGAACGTTGTCGATGACGCCGGTCAAGACTCCGGCTCACTCTTGAGTTGGTCGCTTGAACTCGACGGTGCGGGCGCTGGTCCTTGTGACGACGTCGAACCCGAACCGACTTGCAACCCGGACGCATGCCCGGATGGCAGCACGCCGATCATCGGTGTTGAAAACGGAAACTTTGCTGGATGGTGTGTTTCAGGTGCGCCGTCAGCCGACGTGGACTTCTTCTTCTTCCGCGTTGACAAAGCCGGCGACTTTGCCTTGATTGAAATCACCAAGGAATTCACGCAAGGTCCGCAATTCCCGACCAATCAAGTTCCGCCGATTCTCGTGACCTTCTTCCAGGTTTGTGACGATGCCGACACCGTCGGTTCCATCATCATCGGTGAAGAAAGTGTTCGTAACTCAACGGGTGTCGATTGGACTGATTATCACTGGAGCCTCTTTGACGCTACGGAAGTTTGGTTCGACGTTGCGGCATCATCGCAATGGAGCACGCTTCCGTTCGCAGACAAGTCGTTCTCCAGCTTCCTGGATTCACCGGCGAACACCAAAGCCAAATCGCTTGACGCGGATAATGGCTCGGTGCCAAACAACAGCCAGTACTTCCCAGGTAGCGGAACGGGCGTCCTGAAGATGGACGTGGATCTCTCCGGTCCTCCGGTCAACTTCACGTTCAAGCAGCGTCCGACCATCGACGGTGCGCAAGATCCAGAAGGTGCTTGCTGTATCGCCGAAACCTGCGAGGTACTGACCCAAGCAGATTGCGACAGTCAGTCGGGCGTCTATCAAGGCGACGACACGGTCTGCACACCAGGCCTCTGTGATGCACCGGGTGGCGATGGCGATGTTTGTGTAGACGCTCTCGTCGCAGTTGACGGTGTTAACATTGGTGCAATCACTGATGGCGGTGTTGACGATCCGGATCCGTCATGCACCACGTCAGGATCAGCCGACACATGGTACATGTACACCGCGACGACGGCTGGTTCACTGTTAATTGAGACCTGTGGCACCTATGTTGACGACGGAATTGGTGGCAGTGAAGTCGATACCATCGTTGCAGCATACGATGGTTGCGGTGGTACCGAACTTGACTGCGATGATGATTGCACGTCAGGCGGTGGCGATCCACCCGCAAGTTGTCGCGATGAAGCACAAGAGGGCGTGGGAACACGTGACTCTTGCCTTTGCATCGACGACGTCGAAGTTGGCGACGAGATCTGGATTCAGGTCCAGGAATTCCTCGGAAACAACTTTGATGACTTCACGCTGACGATCACCCCGGGTGGTTGTGATCCGCCCCCGCCGGTTGGCAACGACAACTGTGACACGGCCACTGCGGTGGATTGCGGCACCAGCCTCATCGGTGAATCCAATGCGACAGCTGACGGATTCAATGCCGACTTTTCTCCTGGCGTATTCCCATCATCATGTACGGGATTCGACGCCCCGGGTCCTGATGTGGTTTATGAACTATCACTTGGGGCCACGCAGGATGTCACCGTTACGATGACGCCCAATCCGTCGTTCGATGCCGCGATCTATGTGGTCACACCTGACTGTGGTGACACGGTGGCAAACTGCATCGCAGGTGATGACAGCGGTAATCCGGAGGAAGTCACGTTTACGGCCAACGCCGGAGAAACCTACTTCATCATCGCGGATTCGTTTGGTGCTGCCGGTGGTACGTTTGACCTGTCAGTGAGTTGTGCGGGCGGCCCGGTAACCGGTGCTTGCTGCAATGGTGACGGTTCATGTGATGATGTCGCTGACCAAGCCGCATGTGATGGTCAGGGCGGCGCGTACGAAGGCGATGGTACTGACTGTGGCTCGACATCATGTCCGCAGCCGACATCGAACGATGAGTGCGAAGGTCGTGCGGCTTTGGCCTGCGATCAGACCACGTTCGCTGACCTGATCGACGCGTCCAACGGTGCGGATGACCCCGATCCGAGTTGCTCGACGACGGTTAATCCGTGTACGGAATATTACGAGTTCGTTCCAACCGGAACGTCCGCTCGGATCCGTACCGATCTGAACTCGACGGCTAATGACTCGGTCTACACCCTGTATTCAGTCGATCAGAGCGATCCTTGCAATGAGGCCTCGTGGACAGAAGTGGCCTGCAGTGAGGACGAAGTTGGATTGCTGGGCGACATCTGTGTCGACGGATTGACTCCGGGCGACTCGTATGTCGTGATGATCACTGGATTTGCGGCATTCCGTTGCGACGATGGCCCGTACGGCATTGACGTGGATTGCTCAGCAACTTGTGGTCCGTAATTAATTTAGAGTCCGAAATTAACGGTCGGCCGCACCGGTCGAATTCTCATCGATTCGGTGCGGCCTCCGTCGGACTTTTTAGGTGTTTTTTGACGAATCGGACTGGTATTGAGTTCGGGCAGTTGATACCATAAACGGACATGTGACACTCTCTCTCTCGGAGGAACTCGACATTCATTCAAGCCGTGCAATCGGCTTGCCCTGTGTCGAGCAGCAATTGGAAGGAGCAGGTAAAATGCTGAAAGGGAAAAGCGCGGTTATCCGCGGCGCACTCTCTCTCGCCGTAGCAACACTTGTCACTTCGCCAGCATTAGCAGCCCCGATCGATATCGGTGGAGGTTGGCAAGCAGAAGTGATGAACGGCAACGTAGCTAGTATTGTCGTAGACAATACAACAGGGTCGGAAACCATTATTCAGATCGCCAAGCAATTCGATGACGGTCCTGAATTCGGTCAATTCCCCCCAATCGAAATCGCATTCACGCAAATCGCGGACGACGCCTCAACAGTCCCGAGCATCGTGATCGATGACGAAAACATCATTAACAACACAGGCTTTGGTTGGACTGATTATCACTGGGCGCTGGTTGATGGCGGTCAGGCATGGTTCAACGTTCCGCAAATGGCCGGCTTTGATACATCGCCATTTGGCACCCAGTCATTCGCCGATCAACACGGTTTTGGCGACCCCAACAAGATGACTGATTTAGATGTTGAGGGTGGGTTTGTTCCGAACGGCGGAACATTTAATCCTGGACTATTGGGTGGCGCGATGTGGATCGATACCGATCTGTCGAGCGCTAATCCGGTCACCTTCAACTTCAAGCAGTTCCCGACCAACCCTGCAATCCCTGAGCCTGCTTCATTGGCACTCATGCTAGGTGGTTGTGCAATGATCGCGAGCCGTCGTCGCAAATAAATCGGTTTGCGGCACTCAAGGTCATTCGCCTTGAGTTGTTGTGAATTCTGGAAAATCAAGCAGCCAGACGATCAAATCGTCTGGCTGCTTTTTTTTGGACTCCCCATCCACGATTTCGATTCGAACCCCACAGGCGAGGCCCATTGAATCAACTATGGCAGTTGGTTGGGCGTGTGTGTACCCGCAGCCGCATGATTTTTTGGGAAGAGTTTTGGTTCAATCAGTGCGACTTAAGCAATACGATCACCGAGTGGCGGGCACCATTTGGCGCGTGGACTGATACAAGCGGAACCGTGCGGCTTCAGCCGGGCTGAATGGGGTGTAACGACACACGGGTTGAGTCGTGCCACCATCACCGTTATCATCCGCTCCAACCCATAGGATGAATTGACCATGGACCAACCCGCCTGCCCAACAGTTCAACCGCACGATGACGCCCTCATCATCGAGATTCAAAGCAAGACTCTGGACGAGCCTGCGACCCGCGAACTCGTCGATTTCGTTTTGGAGGAGGCTGGCACACGTCCTCGGGTACCTATCGTCCTGGATATGGCCAAGGTGCGATTCGCCCCCAGCGTCGCCTTGGGTGCGCTGGTTAAAATGAGCAAGAGTTTCTCGTTCGAAAAGAGACGGATTGCTTTGATCAACGTTCACAAACGCATCACGGATACGATCCGCGTGACGCAGTTGCATCGGATCCTTGAATTGCATCTCCGGCTTGATGACGTTCTCAAATCCAGGCCAACCATTTAAGCCACTTCGATTCGCTTGCGGTCACTCAGCGTATTCAATCTGGCGTCACAAGTTGTGGCATTCGATTCGAGCCGCCAGCCGCCTGTGCCATCCCTCAACACTTCTGTATCTCTTTTAGATATGGATGGAAGCATTCGTTGGCCGCGATCGTGCTTGGGAGTTTATGAACGGTCTGCGGACTGTCGTGGAGACAATCTGCACGCTTTTGAAACGCGATGGCGGTGATCGGCGAAGCATCGGTATGCCCAATTGAAGATGCTCGAAAAAACTGGCAAGATGGAAATGACATACAACGGGTATGTCCAGAAAATGCGTCGCATCAGGAATCTGTACGCGGCTGCCCCTTCGACGACTTGGCCGTCCGCAAGCAAGAGTCGCAAATCGCGCATGAGATCACCATCCGGAAGTGACACGCGCTCCCTCGCTAGTTCGCTCTGTAATGGGGCAACGTCGTAACCTCGCCGCCTGAGAATCGGTTGCCAGAAATGTACCCAACGATCGCAGAATCCACACGAACCATCGTAGAGCAACCAACCCTTGGTCTGCGCGTCTTGCAGTCGTATGTCACTGGCGCTCACAAAACCACTCCTCGATGCACGCTGATTTCAGATCCATCAGCAAAGACGACTGATTCCGGGCTTTGAGTGAACACTTGGCCAAACTCGCTTCCGTAATGCATAGCCATGTCGCCGGTCAATTCAAAATGCTGAGGCGAGCTTAACTGCCAGGAAGGATGGTCAACGCGATATTCAATCGTCCTGCCGCCGGAACGCCTTGAGTATCCCCAAAAATGATCGGCAAAAAACCGCGCCCGCTTGTCGCCATTGATATTCTCGGCATTCTGAAGATCAAGCGACAACCGACACCCGTTGTCCTGATCGCCCCACCAGTATCGGATCGATCGACATCGATGCTGCGAATCAAGCGATTTTTGATGCCCCATTGTAACGGTCGAGTAGTTCTCGTGATAAACCTTGCGAGCCACCAATGTCACCGCCGACTTTGGTACAAGTTCTTTGATGAAAACCACACCGCGACGCCACTCGCCATCCACCCGCCGGCGCACATAGAATCTTAGGTTGACCCCCTCAAATGAGCCATGAAAAGGAATCGGAACACCGAATATCTTCGATTGCTCAAATAGGAAAGCCACCAAGCTGACATAAGCCTTATCACCCCACTCATCCAGTTCGGTACCATTGGGTATGAGCGGCTTGAGCAAATCGGGATCGACGACGTAGTTGAGCAGGGCAAGGTGTCGCCACTGGGCATTCAAGAATATCGCCAACATGGATCTCGATCTTATATTGACTGGCGCCGGAGTCTTCTTTCTCGGCAAACGCCGGCGATGAAAGTGAGACCAGCCAGCAGGGAAATCACACTTGGTTCCGGAATGACAGTCAGATTCGACGAAACGTATTCCACGGATTCAAATCCATCAGGTTCAAGGGCGAATCCTTCCGTCAAATCTGTGAGATGGTTGTCGCTTAAGATCAATTCAGTAGTACCCTCTGCCAACGCTTCCAGGCTGATGGTGGCTAACACGACATGTTGATCCGAGACAGGATCAGGAAATGCCACCCCGCCGAGTCCATCACCGTCGGCAGTTGCAATTGAAAGCCAAGACCCACCGATTTCAACTCCCGTTGTAGCCGCAACGTCAGACATCGCAATTTCGAAATCCAACCCCCAGCCCAGGACGGCGTTGGGCAAGTTGGCAACAATCTGAACGTCAAACAACTCGCCAACGATTGGCGGGCTCGCAGGCAATTCCAAAAAAACTGTTGCTGTCGCCTGCGCCTTTGTTGCCAGCATGCAAGCCGTGACAAAACAAAGACACGCAGCATTGCGCAGAGGTCCGCCTACCGATGATCTATCTGGCATTTGCCACTCTCCCGTCCCTTGCGAAATCACTTCTGATTTCCGCTTGACCGACTGCGCGATTCCCGATCGCACAATCGATTGAATTTATGAGTCTTTAACAATGTGACACGGCTAGGCGTTCTAACCGCTTGCCTGAATCGAATTTGCTCTTCATCATTCTAGCGTCAGTCCCGCGCCCATTCCGCTTGGCTTATTTCCGCATAATCCAGCATGTCCAAATCACCGTCATTATCGGCGTCAAACGCAGCGACGCACGCTTCGACCGTTCGTGAACCACTTGGCGTAGGGATTACCCCCGGACCCGCAAAGCAGTCCAGCCACGCTGCATGATCCAATTCGTCGAGGTCGCCGTCTCCGTCGTAGTCACCCAATCGGGTACCGCCACCGTCGACAACAAATGCCTGATAGCATGCGAACCAGAGTTGATAATCGATCAACGTAATTTGGCCATCTTTGTCTGCGTCGGCAAGATGCAAATACGCGTTGTCACCGACCGATTGCGAAAACGATTGAAGCAAGATCGCCAGATCGGCATCGTCAACATCCTGGTCACCATCCAGATCACCGCAAACGTCGCAAACATCGAGCGATCCATTGGTATTTTCGTCGAATCCCAAGTCGATCTCGTAGATGATCCCGGTGTCTTCACCGATTGAATCATCGCGCCAGGCGGCAACGTATAGTCGATCGCGATGGCTAAACATGCTCGACGAAAAATTGTCGTTCGGTTGAGGTGACGGGTTGTCCAATCGCCCTACGGGCAACCCGTTCAATCCATCGAACACAACGACCGACCCTGCGTTGGAAGCGCCAACATCTGAAAGCAATACACCCACAATCGCTCGCGCGCCTACCGCTGCAGCATTGCGGCCAAACTGATCGGCGACGACCGGATCGGGATTGTGCAACGTTTCGAGAACGGTGCCGTCTTGCGCATCGATGATGTACGCGATGCCGACGTTGTCACCGTCGGTATCATCAAGCGGGGAACCTACGACAATCTTACTTCCCATGCCAGCCACGGACGTACCGAAACCATCGCTGCTGTCCGGACTCGGATTGAGAATGGTCTGCAGAACTGCGCCCGATTCGACATCGATCACATACACAACACCGGAGTTTACGAATTGCCTGTCGTCGCGAGGAGACCCCACAACCAAATGTCCTGCGGCTTTTGACATGATGCTGCCAAACAAATCGGCATTCTGCGCTCCCGGGTCAACGATGCTTCGCTCGAATCCACCGGTTTCTGCGTCAAACACATAGACTGCACCCGCATTATTTGCGGCTGTGTCGTCGAGCCTCGCGTTGACGACGACCTTGCCATTGATGTTAATCGCCTCGGTCCCGAACTGGTCGTCTGCGGCGGGGGTTGGATTCGAAACCGCGTACTCAAACCCGTACGTTGCTACATCGAACACATAGACGCCACCTTCATTTTCAAAAGTGCCGCCCGCCCCAGGGGCGCCAATCCAAACGCGATCATCCGTAAATACCACCGATGCACCAAACGCCTCGCCCTCGGCTGCGTTGGGACTGTTGAATGTATGCAAGAGTGCGCCAGATTCAACATCGTATAGGAATGCGCGACCTGCTCCATCCGCGAATGTGACATCGCCCGCAGACCCAATCAGGATCAACTCGTCGCTAATCGCTATGCCCGACGGGAAACTAAATTGCGTGTCCACGCTTGGATTAGTAAACACTCGCGCGAAAGCACCGCCGGCAAGTTCACAGAAATCGGGCGTGCCATTGCTGTTGCAGTCTTCTGCGAATCCTCCCGCGATGTCGCACTCATCGGGGATACCGTTGGCGTTGCAATCCAAGCTTGCGAACGCCGTGAGATCGCAGTCATCTGCCACCGCATTTAGATTGCAATCGGGTTGGCATTCATCTGGAACCTCATTGAAATCACAGTCCAGGCTGGTTCCTTCTGCCAGATCAAAGAGATCGGCGACGCCATTTTCATTGCAGTCTGTTCCGCATTCGTCGGGTTCACCGTTTGAGTCGAAATCGAAACTCTGTCCACTGGCGATATCGCATTGATCCGGGACACCGTTGGAATTGCAGTCGTCCTCGATTCCGCTGTCGATATCACAGGAATCTGCGATTCCGTTAACGTTGCAATCCGCCTGACACTCGTCGGGAACACCGTTTGCATCGCAGTCCAAACTCAGTTCCGAATCGATATCGCACTCATCGGGGATCGCGTTGCTGTTGCAGTCATGACTGGTGCCAATCGGAATCAGTTCGCAGGAATCGGGCACATTGTCTGCATCGCAGTCCGGCTGACATGTATCGGGCACCGCGTTATTGTCGCAGTCTTGGTGGACTGTATCCAGAATGTCGCACGCATCAAAGACGCCATTACCGTCGCAATCAACCAGCGGGGCGCAGTTATCCGGCACCAGGTCGTTGTCGCAGTCGCGCCGGTCCCCGCTCTGAATCTCGCACGAATCGACGATCCCATTGGTATCGCAATCGGTTTCGCATTCGTCGGGTATGCCGTTACCGTTTCCGCCCGAACAATCTTGGGATGTTCCGCTGGCGATGTCTTCAAAATCAGGAATGCCATTGGAATTGCAGTCCGGCAAGGGGTGGTGATACCCCATATCGACGACGCCTTCATCGCCGATTCCGTCCGTGCGGGTTGTTCGCACATGCAGCCCCAGCTCAACTGCCGCAACGCTTCCGGCATCGAAGCACGGACTGTTCTCGAGTTGACCTGCAACCGTCTGAGTTAGGAGATGACTATTCGCATGGGTTTCGACGAACAAAGGATCGGCGTCAAGCATTCCGCTGCCCACGTTTAGCGTGCTCATAAATTGAAACACGCCGTCAGGACCACCTTCGAGATCGCAATGGGAAAATGCCGCTGTTGAATTATCGATGAGTGCGACCTGCGAACCATTGATCGCTTCGTTATTAGCGAGAATGCTGTTTTCGACATGAACCGTTCCGCGGAGAATGTTGATCGCCCCGCCTGATTGCGTCGAATTCCCAACGAAGGTTGACGATTGAATGTCGATGTCAGAAGTAACACCATAGACAGCCCCGCCATCAAGCCCGGCAGCGTTGCCGTTGAACATGCAATTCTCGACAAACATCACTGCGTTCTGGCCCGAAATCGCCCCACCGCGCCCTGAACCATTGGCCGCACGGTTGCCCTCGAACCAGCAGTGTACAAACCTTGCTGCCGTCCCTCGCAAATTATGAATCGCACCGCCAAGCACGCCTGCAGAGTTGTTTGAGAACATGCAATCGATCACTTGTGGATTGCTGTCCACGTTTAGAATTGCACCGGCAATGTTGCCCGGGTCGGCGTGATTGGATTCAAACAAGCAATTCTGTATGAATGAATCGCTGAATAGCTCATTCGTGATTGCAGCCCCTTGAACCGATTGGTTGCCTTCAAAAACGCAGGCGTCAATGATCGGACGACTTCCCCTGGTGTTGTGAATACCACCACCGGCGACAGCCACCCCGCCTTCAAATCGACACCCGTAAAACGTCGGTTCGCTTTCGCCGACATAGACACCACCACCGAGACGCGACTCGCTGTCAATAAACACGCAGTTCAAGAACGAGCCGTTAGCCCCCATGATGTTGTAGACCGCGCCACCACCACCATCGGGAAACTCACCGTTCGAAAAATTGTTCTTGAATGTGACGTTGGTTATCTGCGGGCTACCGCCTTCGTTGAAGATCGCAGCGCCAGAGTCGGCTTCGTCTTGGGCGGAGCCGGTTGCGCGCCCGTCGGAAATCGTAACACCATCGAGAACAGCGTTGCTGTTGATGTCGCTGGCAATCACGATGTGATAGCAGTTATCAACCGGATCGCCGGGCACGCCAATGTCGCCTGATAGAATTGTTTCGTGAACACGCCAATTTCGGTCGTCACGACTTAATTCGGTTCCTTCAAATCCGCCGTAAATCCCGACGCCATCAATCAGACTGAAAGATGCAACACGATCGTCACTGGTGGTTGGGTAGTAGATTCCTTTAGCAATCCAGATTTCTTCGACCAAACCGGAATTCTGCGCCACCGTCAGCGCCGATTGCAAATCGACGTACGCGTTCTCCCAACTGGTGCCTTGATTGGTTCCCTGGGCATCGCTGTCAACAAATATGATCGGACCCTCGCACTCATCCGGCGTACCGTTGACGTTCGTGTCGTTGCTGCTGCCCGCTGCGATGTCGCACTCATCCGGGGTCAAGCTACCGTTGCAATCGAAACTGGATTCATCTGAAATATCGCAATCGTCAGGTTGGCCATTCGAATTGCAATCTGTCTCGCAGGTATCAGGAATCAGATTCGCATTGCAATCTGCCGCACCATCCAGCACATCGCAGACGTCAAGCTGCATATTACCATTGCAATCGTTCGCCGCGCCGCTTGATAGCTCACATGCGTCGGGAACGATGTTGCCATTGCAATCGTCAACATCACCCGCCAATATGTCGCAGCTATCGGCGATGCCATTGACGTTGCAATCCGGTTCACAAACATCCAGCACGCCGTTGGCCGAACAATCAAGCGATGGATCATTGGCAATCTGCACTGCGTCGACGACCTCATTAAGATCGCAGTCGCGTTGCAGTTGCGGGAAACTGGCAATCGAAAATGCTTGCGAGCCTTCGGGAACGTTGGCGCCGACTACGCGAACGGTCCATAAGCCCGCAATCGGAAAATTCACCTCGACCTGTTCTATGTTGTTGATCGAGTCGCCGATATTTCGTACCGCGAGCGCGTCGGGCGCGGAGGGGTCCAAGGTCCAGGGATAGTGACGCACTCCATTTGGGTCGATCACCACCAAGTCGATGTCGTTGACCAAGGCGTTCACAACATTCGGCGTCGCGGGGACATCGTCCCACGCCAACGTGACCTTAAACTCCCCTTCACCAGCCACTTCAATAACGAAACCCGACGTCCCTGCCTGCTCGACCTTTGATTCAGCAAAACTACCGGTGCGCATAAACTCAATCGTATCGACCGCGCGAATGGAACCGTAACCGGTTTGATAATCGGGCCCCACAGGTCCAACATCGACGGCGTTTTGAACGAGCAGCGCCTTGACGCTAGCGGGTTGCGGGTCGTCGCGTTCTGGAAACTGGGCCCGAAAGTCCTGCAATAACAGCGCAATGACACCTGTAGCCGTTGGTGTGGCCATCGATGTTCCGCAGAACGTATCGTATCCACCACCGATGACCGTCGACGTAACACCGCCGTCGCCATCAATCTGACAACCGGGCGCGCTGATATCGGGCTTGATACGACCATCGTCGGTCGGCCCCCAACTCGAAAAAAACGTTGGGCTGTCGTCGTCTGAATTAACCGCCCCGACAGCAATCGTGTTCTTAGCACCAGCCGGTGGTGCAATCGATCGATACCCTTCAGGCGTGTGTACGCCTTGGTCGATGCATCGACAGCAATGACCGGTCCCGCATTCGCCAATATTGTTGCGCTCATTACCAGCCGCGAAAAGCGTCGTCAACGGACGACCTAGCCCACCCGAAACAATCGTGTCGAGTAGATTTGCCGTAACGCCATAGTCACCTGATATCTCGCAGGGAAACAAATTCGCACAGGTATTGGTGCCAAGCGAATTGTTCGCAACCACGACTCCCAACGCCAGTCCGTCTCGATAGTCCCGCTCGATGTCGCCGGGATTGGAAAAGAGAATGATGTCGGTGAAGTTGGGTTCGAATCCGAAGCTCTCAAGCGTTACACCAGGGGCCATCCCTCGGTGCAAACCACCGCTTGCCGATCCGTCGCCGCCAATCGTGCCAGCCACATGCGTTGAATGGTCCACGGCAATCGCCAAATCGCGCGGTGTGAGTCTGCCCCCAAAGTCGGGATGCGATGCGTCGGCTGTACCGCTGTCAAAAACCATGACGGACACACCGGAACCATCCAGACCATAAGGCGGTGCCTGCGCTTCTTCGGCTTGGGTGAGCATCCGATTCTGCTCATTGACATCATCAAGCGGCGGTAGCGGTGGTTCCACCCACTGCACTGCATCGCAATCGATTAGAGCGTCCAGTTTCGATTCAGGAATGTCAACGACGAGCGCGTTGATCGAATCAACCGTCGAGACGACGGTTCCGCCTAGCTTGGCAATTTCGTTGATAGCGTCAAATTGCAACGCCACATCGGAATGAAACATGACGTTGAGAATGAGTCGGCGACGTTCGGCATTGGGCGCAACTTCGCCTTCGGGAACCGTGAACTTGATCCAGGTTGGTTTCTGATTCTTCACCAACAGTGGATGCCGTTTCCACCCACGATCGATATCATATGCATCGGCGAGCTTCTCGAACGCTGGAGTTCCCGCAGCTCGGGGAGCCACCGTTTCGATGACCGCAAAGTATGCGTGCGACCCGAGGGGCCGAAGCACGGTTATTCCCGCATCGCTCATCGCGCGTTTGTCAGCCAACGACAGCGGACCGTCGAATTGCATCACGATGTGTTTGGATTGGCTGCCAGTATCTCGCGCCAATGTTTCCAGCCGACGACGAGCGTCCTCGCGGTTGGGTGTTTGCCTGGTCACGGTTCCAGATCGCCATTGAATCGAAGCTTGTTCTGCGCGCACACTCACCCCGTGCGATAGAATCATCGCGACCAAGAAAACAAAACTCTTCCGCAAAATCCTCATCCCTCTCCGCGTGACTCAGAAAACCCGTCGGCGACGCAAGTGTATGCCTTGGTCGCCAAGTTGAGGCATTGGTTTCCACTTATCAGCGCATCGCCCATAGCCAATTCGCGCACCGATAGACCATATCTGCCTGATTCTGTAGAAATGAAATCTCCCTCGCGTTGAAACCTTGCCCGGTTCCGGTTATAGCGATTATAGATAAACGAGAAGCGCGGTTCCACCAATCTTTAGTAACGCAGCGGACGCTATTATTGACACTTCAGCGACGGATAATATGCCGGCGCATGGGAAACTTGACGAATGGATACAAAACGGAAATCAGTCGGGGACGACATTCACATTCGCGTCAAGGTTTTTAGCACCGGTGGAACGATTGAAAAGATCTACGACGAACACGAAGGCATCCTGCACAATTCACCGTCCCGCTTTGATCACATTCTGACTCGGATGCGCCTGCCCTCGGTTCAAATTGATCATCACGGTTTGATGGGCAAGGATTCGCTGGACATGACCGACGACGATCGAATCCTAATCAAAGACGCTGTTCAAGGTGTGATGGACGACTTCGACGCGGTGCTGATTGTGCATGGTACGGACACGCTCGATCAAACCGGCGCGCTGCTTCACCGAGAAATCAACGATCCGAAAATACCGATCATTTTGACCGGAGCCATGCGGCCGTTCGAGTTCAGGGATACCGACGCGTTTCAGAACGTGAACGAATCGCTCATTTCCTGTCGGCTACTTTCGCCCGGAGTGTACTGCGTCATGCACAGCAAAGTGCTGCGGTTTCCGAATGTTCGCAAAGATCGGAAATTGTTGACCTTCGTCAAATCGAATTAGTGGTTCGTCACTCCCGCGCATGCGGGAGTCCAGAACGAGCGAGGGGCGTGGATTCCCGCTTCCGCGAGAATGAAAGTGGAGCGCAACTCGCAAGATGTTTCGTGGGCCTACACTAGCGACGCTCGCTACAAATACGCCTTGATGTATTCGTAGTCAGGCGTGAGGTTTCCACGGTGAAGGATGACCGCGCTCTTGAGCGGACCCGGTAAATCCCAGTCTTCAAATCGTTCAGGAGCCGGGTCCTTCGCCAGCGCCGGAATCAAATCGACCAGCGCATCACCAAACGCCGTTGATGAATCACGCGGTAATTCTGTCGGTAGAATTTCGACGGCCATGATGACGGGACCTTTGCCTTTGAAACCGTCGATTGCTTCCTTGCGCGCGGTGTCATAAACATAGACCGGATTGCCAGGATCAGTCGGGCGACTCATGATTTCGATTGAGCCTTCCGGATCGCAGGAAATATCACCGATGACGCGAAGTTTGGGGCTTGCTGAATTCTCAAACAACTGCCCGATCGCTTCTTTGGTGACCAAACGCGGATACTTGGGCTCCCAATAAATGCAGTTGACCAACATACTTAAGTGCGGAAGGTACTGGTCGAAGACACCCCGATACCCCTCAGGATGTTGATAGTAATCCTGCAATTCAAACGTTTTACCGGCTTCGATCGGCTCGACCATATCGCTTTCTTTGAAGACAACTTTGACGAACGTATCGCCAGATGACGCGTCGCTCAATCGATTGGGTGCAATGGTGGCTGGGTTCACCAAATCGTAGATCTCTTGCGCCCCCTGAGACACACGGCCATATCCGCTGAACCCGCAAACGATCGGTGCAAATCCGGCAAGCGCTTCGTCGTTTCGGGCAGCCGCCCCCACTTCGGTGATATGCGCTTTCGCATCAGCGAGGCTGGCATATTCATGCGCAGGTTTGATGGCAGCCAACACCGTCGAATGTCCTTCGACTGCAAGTCGCTGGCCATACGCCCAAAGCGAGTCGATCATGCCAGCCAGCCCCGCATACTCTCCAAAGAACACCAATCGACGCCCCTGATCATCTACGATGCGTTCATAGTCGAGCAGATTGCACTTCAACTCCATCATCCGCCGCAGCATCGCCATGTTGTATGACTGCCCTTTGATTGTGTGGGAAAAAAACATATACGTCTTTCCCGATTCAAATCGATCTCGCGGAATCTCTTTAACGCCGATGATAATCGGGCAATTGGCGAGACTGTCGGTGACGACCGCTCCGCTTGCCGACATCTCTTCGTTTGAAAACACCCGCTGGTTGGATGCCTCAACTGAAAACGGTATTCCGTGGGACGCAATCAATCCGCGAATCTGATCAGGAACCAACGGTACGCGTCGTTCCCATATGGTTTTGTCTTCGTGACGAATACCGACTCTTTGCACGCTGCTGCTCCATTGATAGATGCTCCGACCCACCATAAGACTAACTCACTTACGAAGCGTCGCCAAATCCTGCGAATCAAGCTAGTCTATGCGACTTGTTCTGATCGGGCGTGCCTTCGATCGGAGTTGTCAGGGACCGATCGGAAAATGACCGCACAAATCCCTCAACCAAGTCAGCCGGAACTCAATCGGATCGTCACCGACCCGGTGCGTAGCGTGATGATTTCCCTGACCTTTCCCATTCTGACCGAACAAATCCTCAGCACGCTTGTCGGGCTCGTGGACACATTCCTTGCGGGCAATCTCCCCATTCATGCCATCGAAGCAACCAGTGCGGTGGGTCTGGCCTCATACGTCGGGTGGCTGGTGACCATGCTCTTTGCCCTCGTCGGTACAGGCACGACGGCACTAGTCGCACGGGCGTATGGCTCGGGAGATCGAGAGTACGGTAACAAAGTCGCCAATCAGTCGTTGCTGCTGGCGTGCTTCATGGGACTGTTCGGCGTCGCCGGGATGTATTTTCTGGCACCGCGGTTTGCCCAATGGCAGGCGATGCGCGGTGTGACGTATGACATTACCGTCCGCTATCTTCGCATCGAATCGCTAAGTTACATCGGTATGGCGATCACCCTTGTTGGCGGTGCAGCAATCCGAGGGGCGGGTGACACACGGACTCCGATGAAAGTGCTCGCATCGGTCAACGTCTTTAACGGTATTCTGTCGTATGGTTTGGTCTATGGCATCGGACCGCTTCCGAAGATGGGCGTCGATGGCATCGTAACGGGAACACTGATCTCGAGACTGCTGGGCGGTTTGATGCTGACGTTCGTTCTACTGAAGGGTGCTCGCGGGCTGTCGATACAACTGCATCTGCTTCGACCCATGATCGAAGTGATCCGTCGTATAACGCGGATCGGAATACCCGCCGCCGTTGACGGGATCGTCATGTGGACCGGTCACTTTCTTTTTCTGCGAATCATTGGAGAAATGGTCAGCGATACGGCGACGGGATTGAATCCATCGTACGCGGCGCAAATCGTGGTTGTCCGACTTGAAGCGTTCACATACTTGCCCGCTTCTGCGTATGCGGCTGCCTGCGCGACGATGATTGGGCAGGCATTGGGTGCCCACCAGCCAAAGCGGGCGATCCGCAGCGGGCATGAAGGCGCGCTCCAGTGTTGCTTGTTGACCACCATCAGCGGAATTCTGTTCGTCATCTTTGCTCGCCAGATTTGCAGTCTGATGCACAAGGATCCGGCTGTCATTGACATCGCGACACCGGTGCTGGTGCTTGCGGGCATCGCTCAGCCGATTCTCGCGTTGGGCATGGTTTATGCAGGCGCACTTCGCGGCGCGGGAGATACACTACATCCGCTCCTCTACACCGCCTGTGGCTTGGGATTGATGCGATTACCCTTTGGATATTTGTTCGGGCTTACGCTGGGCTGGGGATTGTTCGGCGCCTGGATTGCCGTCGCAGGCGACATGGTGATCCGGATGGTACTTGTGGCTATTCGCTTCCGGCGGGGTAAGTGGGTAGCACTAAAGGTATAGTTTCATTCCCATCGGAACCGATGTACATTGTCGAGTTGTCGATGTCTTGATTGCTCGAGCTTAGTTGGCGGTTCAAATCATTTTGGCTGGCCGCCTGAATATTCGCCGCCCGTTTTGAAGCATCGCGCATCAACAAAATCTGAATGTCACTAGGCGCCCGCGACACACCGCGCTTGAGAATCTCGTGAGCCAAGCTCGCATTACCAGCCGCATATTGAACATAGCCCGCGAGAAAGAAAACCTCAGCATCGTACGGGTTGGCAGCGACGGTGCGTTCCAAATGTTCAAACTGATTCTCGAAATCCGTTTCGCTTGAGTAGAACGAAGCGATGTCGAGGGGTTCAGTAATCAGCGAAGGATCAGCCTCCATCGCCCGCCGAATCGCCTGACTCGCCGTCAAATAATCCTGCGTTGCAAAGTGGGTAAACGCGTAGAATATCTCCAGCTCTGGGTCATCTTGAACTGCAATCATTGCCTGAATCGCCTCACGACGTGCCAAATCAAACTCGCCGCGATAAAACGCAGCTTCGGCCAGCTGGCGATGGGTCGTGGTCGGCAACGCTTGACTTGAATTTGGCGGAACAACGCTAACGCTGGAATCGTCAGGATAACCATACTCGCTGACGCTTCCGGTCCCGTAGTTATTGATATCAATATTGACCGGCGCACCGGGTGCCGAATAAACGGGATAACTCGAATCGTAGTATGCGCTCGTTACCGGCAAATATCCCAACGACGTTCCGTAGGTATAGTACGGATAGGAATAGTATGTATCGTAATAGGCAGCGTTAAAGTACGAGGGACGATATCCCCACGACCGCCCAAATCCAAAACCCAGCCCAAAGGACAAGTAGTTGCTGAATCGCCGACAACTATTGAACCGGCCGAATCCGCGATAATTGCCCAATCGATAACTTCCGACATTGAAGAAACAATTGCTACCGAAACCGCGGCCAAACCCTCCACGACCGTAACCGCCTCGACCGAAGCCAAACGACCGATTGAAACCACGCCCAACACCGAACGCTCTGTTGGGATAGTTGTTGCGATCCAGCCAGTTGTTTCGCCCATAACCTCGATCAAGCCGGCGGAACATGTTGGAATAGGTCAACCCGTTAGAGCGACCACGACCGCCCGATCCTCTATTACCAAAACCCCTGTTGCCAAAGCCCCGGTTGGAGAAATTATTACTGGAGAAACCTCCGCGAGTCCCACGGGATCCATTTCGTCCAAAAGATCTGCGATTGGTGTCACCATTTCGCCGACCTGACCCCACACTTCTACTACCATTGCCCCGGGACCGCCCCATCCGTGATTGCGATGCTGAGTTTCGACGGTTGGAATTTGAATCGATCGTTGCAAACGCATTTCCCGAATTCGATGAACCGGAGCGCCGACTCATGAAACTTCTGCGGCGGCCACCGTTTGAATTGCCTTGACGAAACGTCGAGCTACTTCGCCCCGCACGCGAGAACGAACTCGACGAGCGTGATCTGGACAGGTTGCTTGAATTGTTCTGGTTCGATCCGAATGTTCGCCTGCCCCCGCTGGATCGATTGCCGCTAGAACGATTGACGCTGGATCGACCAATCGCCGATGGTTGCGTGAATCTGGGCGTGACGTTACGAATTGTCTGGCTACCGGACGAACTTCGATTCCGCGAGACATTCGTCCGCGAAGAATTGGTGCGGGAGAAATTGGTGCGGGATGAATTAGTTCGATTGGCGCTACCGATGCCGCTTCGAGTACGGCTTGATGGCGTTCGACCAACTACGGAACGGTTGCTGCGACCAATCGTGTATGCATTTGAACGTGTTGGCTGACGCGACTGCGATGCAGACCGTCTGATGGGTGACGAACGGCGAACATTTGGCCCCCTCGATCGCCCGACCGACCCGGTGCTGCGCGACCGCGAACCGACGCGAGAGCGACTTGCCTGAGAACGCTGAGAACGCGACGTTCCAATCCGCGAGCGAGTTGATCGGGAACTGGATGACCGCGAACGTGGCGCGGTGGCTCTTCTGGAGGGTGCCCGAGACCTCGATCGGCTGACTGAACTGCGTTGCCGACCCGACGAACGTCCTGCGGAAGATCCACGCGAACTGCTGCGGCGCGACTGCGCTTCGACCTCCTCAACAAAGGACAACGCCATCGCGATCGCAAAAACCACGCATAGTTTTCTTTGGATTCCTCGCATATTCATACCTGCACCTCCTCAAGGCACATGATTATCCACCCAGCGTATATAGTTCCAGTATGTTAAATATATCGCAATAATGACGTTTTAGCAAGAGAAAAATCAATCAACAGCCGAGATTATTCCGCATAACTCTTTGATGCAATTGATTTTATGGGAAATAGGCACGTCGCCGACTTTTCCGATATCCATGATTCGATCGGTCCGATCGACCCAGCACGCGGCGATGCCGAGTTGATAAGCCCCACCGACATCGCTGTGAATCGAGTCGCCGACGTGCAGCACTCGGCTGGGATCCACTTTCATCTTCTCAAGGGCGTGTTCAAATATCGTCGGGTGCGGCTTATATGAATGGGTGTCTTCGGAGGTGACGACTTCGGAGATGTTCAACTGATGGTATTCGATGGCGCTGAGGACATCTTCAGTGTCGGCATTTGACACCACGCAAACGGGCACATCGATGCGCTCCAGCGTTTCGTGAACATGAGGTGCGAGTTTGGGCTTCTGCCAATACGCTTTGAGCATCGTCGCATACTTAGTCGCATCCATGTTGTCAGCGCGATCTTTAAGCGTCGCCTGCAACGTCTCAACTTCCAGATCATAAAGCGTTAGAAACGAATCGCCGTTGGCCCGTTCGATCGCTTCAAAGAATCGATGCCCCCATGCCGTTGCCAGCTCGCCGGCTGACATGTCCAACGCAAGATCTTCAACCACGCAGGCGCACGTCCGTTCCACGGCGTCGCGATCACCGGTAACCAGCGTTCCGTAGAAGTCGAAGAATATCGTATCAAACACAGTGCGTGCTCACATGAATTGTAGAAATCGAATCGTCAGTCGGGACGCGGTCTATTGATTTGCCAACGCGTTTGAAATTTTGCCGCAAAGCCTCTCAGCTTCACCGTTATCGTACTTGCCAGCCCGCCAGCGAAAACCCAATCCGTCGTCCTCAATGCGCGGGATCAAATGAAAGTGGGCATGATTCACAACCTGTCCAGCGCACGCCCCATTGTTCTGCAAGACGTTTAGCCCCTTCGCTCCGACGGATTCAATCACCGCTCGACACAGTCGTGGCAAGACACTGCCAATCGCAGCGCTCAACTCATCTGGTAGATCACTAAGCGTTTCATAATGATGATTGGGAATCACCAGCACATGTCCGGACGACACCGGTCCAATGTCAAGAAATGCCAGCACATTCTCATCCAAGTACACGCGGTGACACGGCAGATCGCCCGCGATGATTTTGCAGAACAAACAATCCGTCATGGCATCACCCGTCATCAAGCTCCTCCGGTCACCTTCTGCTGCTGGCAGCAAAGTTACTCAAGTCAGAGTTACTCAAGTCGCTGCGACGCGATATCAATCATAACAGCGTGCTGTTGGCTGCCAACTCTGACGCTCTTCGAGGCTCGGACGCGTCCCAAATGCAAATAAAAAGCGGGGCATTCATCATAACCGATGATTGCCCCGCTTGAATTTGAAGCTTTGATTGTCGCAGGATTCGCCCTAAGGCAAATCCGCTAGAACGCGATCCCATCGCGATGAATGCTACGACTCGTCTTTTGACGTATCATCCGACTCGGGTGCCGATTGCTCCGCCTGAGCATTCCCCTGAGCTTCCGGCTTGGCATCTTCGACGACTTCGTCAGCCGCTGGACCACCGCGGCGCTGCTTGGCGAGGGAAACTGCCAGGGCGTATCGCGAATCCGCTTTGATTTGCCTCGATGATTTTGCCGGTTTGGTGATGGAGCCAGGCCCCTCTTCGTCACCGACAAATTGCAGGATCGCCTGACGTCCACCGTCGCCGATGCGGCGCTTGGCCAACCGAATCAAGCGGGTGTATCCACCTGAGCGCTCGGCGTACTGTTCAGCAATGGTGTTGATCAACCGGTGCGTGATTGACTCACCAGTGAACTTAAGGCTGCCACGCGGCTTGCCGTTTCGATAACGTCGGCCACTCGGAGCGCGGAGTGTCTTTTCACGCTTGCTCATCGACAAGTCTTCATAGTCGGCTTGGTGCTCTGCCGGAATGAAGGATCGGTCACTGAGCAATTTGTGGATCTGACGACGGGCCGTCACGCTTCCGCGACGGGCGCTGCGCGCCAACGTGATCAATCGCTCGACGAACGGGCGTAGATCCTTGGCCTTTTCCAAGGTGGTGCGGATCTGTCCATGCTCGATCAAACTCTGCGCCATATTGCGCTGCATGGCACGAAGATGTGAGGGTGACCGGTTGAGTTTTCTTTGTCGCACGCGATGGTTCATGACACTATCCGCTTCTTTGCTTTGCCTGCTGTTGTTCTTTACAAGACTACTCTTACAAAACGATCTGCAAATCGAACGACGGAACCAATCCCGCTCCGCCCGACAAACAGATTTGATACCTTAGTCCATCGAACCGCTATCGCCAATCATCGACACCGACGAGCCGGACTGAAACCCGGGTGTCGAACGCTGCTCACTGTCTTCGCCCTCGTCATCGTTTGCAAAGTCATCGGACGAAACGGCATCCAAACCGGGGTTCTGCACCGAGCCAATATCGCCACCGGAACTGTCACCACCCAGCGACATGCCGAGTGACAAGCCAATGTCTGCCAGCTTGCGTTTGACTTCACGCAGCGAAGTCTTGCCGAAACTTCTGAAACGCAACACGTCGGCTTCGGTCTTGCTGACCAACTCGCCAATCGTCGCAATTCTAGCCGACTCAAGGCAATTGTTCGACCGCACCGAAAGCTGCAACTCGCTGACACCGCGATTCAGTTTCTCCTGAAGGGCGGCGTCCATTTCATTGGCGGGAGTGCGTACGGGCGGAGCCTGACTGACCAATTCTTCGCCCAGTTCGTAATAATGCACGAACGGGTTGAGGTGCTTACGCAGAATCTTAGCCGCTTCCACCAGGGCGTCCTCGGGCGACACGCTTCCGCGGGTCCAAACCTCGAGAACCAATCGATCGTAGTTGGTTCGCTGACCGACGCGAGTATCTTCGGTCTTGTAGCGAACCCGAACCACCGGCGCGAAAATTGAATCGACTGGAATTACGCCGATTTCCTGTTCTGGTCCGGCGTTTTCTGCTGCCGTTGTATAACCTCGACCGGATTTAACCCGCATCTCGATCTCAAACGGCACATCTTCCGTCAGAGTGGCAATATGCAGGTCTGGATTGACAACCTCTACACCAGCCTCTGCATCAATGTCACCTGCTGTCACTACGCCAGCGGAGTTACGCGACACCTTCAGTGTTCGCGTCTCTTCGCCTTCCATTGCCACAACAACTTGCTTGAGGTTTAGAATGATATCGGTGACGTCTTCCAGCACACCAGGAATCGTGCTGAATTCGTGCGACACGTTTGAAATCTTCACCGCATAAATCGCTGCCCCTTCCAAACTGGACAACAAGATGCGGCGCAGAGAATTTCCTACGGTCGTGCCAAAACCGCGCTCAAACGGTTCAACGATGAACTTCCCGTAGCAGTCCGTGCTGACCGATTCATCGCACTCTAAACGGCTCGGCAATTCTAACCCGCGCCATCGGATACGCATGTCGATGATCTCCTTGAGGGGTTTTAATTCTTAGGTATTCGCGGGCGTCGGATTCCGCTTCCGACTGACCCGATCGTTAATAACTGTTCTGCATTTCGTTCGCTTGAGTATTCGCCGAAAGTGTCAGCGAGCTACTGGTAGCGATGTCGTGTGGGTACTTCTTGAGATTCGCTTTTCGAGATTCGTTCGGCATCTGTCGCCCCGATCTGGATTTGGTGACACGCTCATGACTTTTTTTCAGTGCCTCATTTCAGTCGGGGATCCCAAAAAGCACCGGGTGGACCGAGCCTGACAAAACCGCCGCTCGTCATCGTCCCCCGTTCTCTGGCGAATTCCGATACGCCAAATCGCAAAGTCAAAATCATAAAGTCAAACGCGACGACGCTTGGCCGGCCGACAACCATTGTGTGGCAGCGGTGTCGTGTCTTCGATCGAGCTGATTCGCAGGCCAGCTCCTTGAAGGGCGGTAATTGCTGACTCGCGACCACTCCCCAATCCCTTCACTCGAACTTCAACCTCTACCATGCCAAACTTACGAGCGACCCCCACACATTTTTCCGCCGCACGCTGAGCTGCAAAAGGGGTACTCTTTCGAGTTCCTTTAAAGCCAACAGTGCCAGCGGAGGCCCAACAAAGCACTTCACCATTACCATCGGTGATGGTAACAATCGTGTTATTAAATGACGCCTTCACATGAACAATGCCGCGAACGACATTGCGACGGGTTCGTTTTTTTCCTGCACGTTTAGCCACGCGACAACTCCTTCACGCCCTTCTTACCCGCCACTGTTTTCTTCGGTCCCTTACGCGTTCGCGCGTTCGTTCGGGTACGCTGACCACGAACCGGCAACCCGCGTCGATGACGCAAGCCCCGATAGCAGCCAATGTCACGAAGCCGCGCAATGTTACCCTGTACGATTCGACGAAGTGGACCCTCGACCTGATAGTTGCGTTCGATGATGCCCGCAATCCGAGACACTTCGTCTTCGGTCAGATCCTTGGCTTTGACTTCGGGCTCAATCTGGGCTTCCTTCAAAATGCGCTCAGCCACCTTGGGACCAACCCCATAAATGTACCGAAGCGCATATTCAATCCGCTTGTTGTTTGGAATGTCTACACCGACAACACGTGGCACGCGTCTACTCCGTCTATCAAAACTCGTTCATATCGCCTTCAAGACGATTCGTTATTCTTGTCGTTTATTTCTTGCTGCTATTCCGTATTGCATTCGGATTGTGAACGGTGTTCACTACGCACAGAAAACGTCAATTTCCCAATGCCCCGTGCAATATTCGACACTTCAAGCTATGCCGGGAATTAACCTTGCTGGAAATCAACCCTGCTGAAAATCAACCCTGCCGCTGCTTATGTTTGGCGTTTGCTTTGCAGATGACACGGACCACGCCTTTGCGCTTGATCACGCGGCAATTCTCACAAATCCTCTTAACGCTCGCCCTGACTTTCATTTGAAATACCCCAAAATCTTAGCAAAAAACGCACAATCCGGCGAACAGTATCAGAAATTCGCAGAAAACCCAAGTGCCTCGTCAAAAAAAACGGACAAATGGCATAAAAAATGCCCGGCTGCCGCTGGCTGGGCCAAGAACGCAGATTAGGCAGCCGTCAGAATCATTGGCCCGTTGGCCGTTATTGCAATACTGTGCTCAAAATGGGCCGCAAAACTGCCGTCCTTCGTCACAATTACCCATGCATCGGCGTCGGCATACATCACGTCGCTGGCTCCGAGCGTGACCATCGGCTCGACGGCTAGGGTCATACCCTCTTCGAGGCAAAAGTCGCTCTTCTTCTGCGACCGATCGTGATAATTCGGAACCTTTGGCTCTTCATGCATCTCTTGTCCGATGCCGTGCCCGACAAACTCGCGAACCACCGACATGCCGGCGGACTCGACCTTCTTCTGAATCGCGGTCGCGACCTCGCTCCACATTCTGCCGACCTTCATCTCGGCGATCGCCAATGCGAGCGACGCATCCGTCACACTCAAAAGCGATTGAACATCTTTGGACACGTCGCCAACCGCAACGGTTCTTGCCGAGTCACCGCAGAAACCATCGATCCGAACACCGCAATCGATGCTGAGGATGTCACCGGCTTTTAGCGCCCGATCACCAGGTACGCCATGAACAACTTCGTCATTGACGCTCGTACAAAGAGCAGCCGGAAACGGGTAGCTGGCGGCAGGGTTGACCACGCCCTTAAAGAGCGCTTCTGCACCGGCATCGCCAATCAATTTCTCGGCGACTTCGTTAAGCTGCCCGGTCGTGACACCAACTTTGACCAAACCGCAAACATGATCGAGAACTCTACAGACCAAAGCGCCCGCGCGACGCATGACATCAATCTCATCGCTGCTCTTTAAGATGATGCCTTTTTGGGATGCGCTTTTCGTTGTCATCATTACAACATCCGTTTACACCGACAACGTTCTACGCATTTAAGGCTTGCAGATGTCGGAACAAAGTCGAGATGTATAACCTGATCCGCTTCCGACCTTTTATGTGCTGCCGCCAAGGAATCCTTTGTAGTTACGCATGATCAAGTTGGCCTCGATCCGTTGCACAAGATCAAGCACCACGCTGACCACGATTAGCAAACCCGTACCGCCCAAAAATGCAGAAACGAAGAACGGTATTTCCAAGGCAGCCGCGACGATTGTTGGAATCAGCGCGATCAATGCCAAAAATGCCGCGCCAACATAGGTGATTCGGCCCATGACTTTTTCAAGATAGTCAGCCGTTCGTTTTCCAGGACGCAGACCAGGAATAAAGCTGCCATAGTCGCGAAGGTTGTTGGCCATCTCTTTGGGCTGAAACTGAACCGTGGTCCAGAAGTACGCGAAGAAATAGACCATGCCAACATAGGCCAGCACATACAGGTATCCGCCGGGCGATAAAGCGTTCCCCAAAAACGTCCAGACGCCTGAGTACCATTTGCCGTTGATGAAATCGATCACATACTTGGGAAACATCATCAACGTACTGGCGAAAATGATCGGCATGACGCCACCATGGTTCACGCGAAGCGGCAAGTAATTCCGTTGTCCGCCATACACGCGGCGACCACGGGTCTGCTTCGCCTGCTGGATCGGAATCCGACGCTGCCCTTGCGTGATCAAGATAGACCCTGCGACCACACCGATAAACGCCAATACCAAGAACAGTATCTTACCCGGTCCCAACGACTGTCCGCCGCTGGCCCGCACACTGAACGCAGCATTCTTGACGACATAGATTATGGCCTGTGGCATTTGGGCTACGATACCGGCCATAATAATCAGGGAGATACCGTTTCCGATACCGTACTCGTCAATCTGCTCGCCCAGCCACATCAGAAAAACCGTTCCTGTGGTCAAGCACAGGACGGCAAGCAGGAAGTACATGATCGAACCGGAATACTGGGCGTATACCATGTTGTTGCTGAAAAGGTACTTCATCCACATAGATGCCTGGATGATACACAAGCCAACAGTTGCGTAACGCGTGTATTCCTGGATCTTTTTGCGGCCACTGTCGCCTTCCTTTTGCAACTTCTCGAGCGCAGGGATGACGGTGACGAGCAACTGAAAGATAATCGATGCGGAAATGTAGGGCATGATACCCAAACCAAAGATGGTGCTCTGCGTCAGGTTTCCACCCGTAAACAAAGCAAACATGTCGGCGAGGCTGCCTGTTCCACCGTCACCACTTCCACTACCGATCAGCTTTTCCTGATTGACGCCCGGAAGCGGCACATAGAAACCGATGCGATAAATCGCCAGCAGCCCCAACGTGAAGAGAATCTTGTTTCGCAGTTCGGAGACACGCCAGATGTTAATGAAGGTGGAAAACATCAAAGACTCTCTCGATGTGATCGACCAAAATTACCGTCGATCGAGTTTGGAATACGCACGCTGGCGGCTCTACGAACGTGTCAAAACGCAAAACTATAACTACAATACGATGACTTCGCCGCCCGCACCCTTGATCTTTTCCTCTGCCGATTTGCTGAATTTGGACGCTTCGATTTTCAACGACTTGGTGAGCGGACCGTCTCCCAGAACCTTGACCTTATTGCGAAGGTTGCGAATAAGGCCTGCTTCAAGGATGGCCTCCGGTGTCACATGAGCCCCGGAATCAAAGCGTTCTTCGAGATCACCGATATTGACGATATGGTATACCGTCCGGAAATCAGCGTTGCTGAAACCACGCTTGGGCACGCGACGAAAGAGCGGCATCTGCCCGCCTTCACCCATGCTGCGGCGTGTTGCACCCGCTCGCGAACCCGCACCATTGTGGCCACGTCCGCAAGTCTTACCGCTGCCACTTCCGATACCGCGACCCACGCGCTTACGCTTGCGATTCTTGCCAGCCAGTTTGAGTAATTCAGTCAGATTCATGGCACTTAATCTTTCAAAAACAACTCGAGTCCTTAGCCAATGCAAGGCCTCAAACGAATCGAGCGGTTCGCCCGATCCGGAATCTTTCAATCTAATTTCTTAAGACGCTAGCGACACGCCCCGCAATGCTGCAATCTGTTCGCGGTCAAAGAGGCCTTTAAGCGCACTGAACGTTGCCAGGACCAGATTCTTCGGATTGTTTGAACCGTAGCTCTTCGTCAAAACGTCTTTGACGCCAGCCAATTCCAATACCGCACGAACGCTTCCGCCAGCGATGATACCTGTACCTTTGCTTGCCGGAAGCATCACGACATAGCTGGCTCCATATCGACCAATGGTACGATGCGGAATCGTGCCGCGAACCAAGCCGACCTTCGCCATGCTTCGTGACGCGATCTTCTTACCTTTTTCAACCGCAGACGGAACTTCGCGTGCTTTTCCGTAGCCCACACCCACTCGGCCTCGACGATCGCCAACGACCACCAACGCGGAGAAGCTGAACCGGCGGCCACCGCGGACAACCTTTGCACAACGATAGATCTTGACTACGTTGTCTTCCAAGCCACCTTCATCTATTCGCGGCCTTTGTGTTTGCATTCGACTCATGGTTTGGTCACCCGTATGCCTCGATCGCCCGATTCCGGGAAAATCACTTGCCCATCTGATCTGGATACTTCCAGTCTTAAACTTTGATTCCTAAAACTTATCTCTAAAACTTTTATCTCTAAAACTTTAGGCCACCTTCACGCGCCGCTTCCGCGAGAGCCTTCACTCGGCCGTGGAATTGTCTACCGTTGCGATCAAACGCCACTGCTGTGATGCCTTTTTCCTTTGCCCGCTCAGCCAACACCTTACCGACTTCAGTGGCAGACGAAACATTGCCCCCTTTGCCCTTGCCCATCGACTTATCTTGTGAACCAGCACAACAAAGGGTCACACCGTTGTCATCGTCGATGATTTGGGCGCTGATATTGCGGAGGCTGCGTGTCACGCTCAGACGCGGTCTTTCGGATGTGCCGAAAACGCGTTTACGGATGCGCCGCTTGCGGCGATTCATTCTTATTTGTTTTGCCTTCAGTGCCTGCATTTCTTGCTACTTCCTAAACTAGCGATCCAAAAAACTTGTCTGCCCACAAAACACGTGCTTCCGCTCGGCAACGACACGCAGCGGTAGCAATTGATCATGCGGCCAAGCAGCCATCAACTAGGCCGCTATCAACTAGGCCGCTATTAACCTGAACCTGCCAACGCCTTCCCTGCCTTACGCTTGACGACTTCGTCGTGATAACGAATGCCTTTCCCCTTATAGGGTTCCGGCGGACGCGTCTTGCGAATGACGGCAGCGAATTGACCGACAACCTGTTTATCGCAACCGCGAATGATCATCTTCGCAGGATCGCTGTCACCACGGGCTGCCGCCACTTCAACTTCGACTTCCACACCATTGGGGATGTCGAACTCAAATTGATATTTGTTTTTGCCACCACGTCCCATGAAACCGCAGTTAAGTTGCAGCTTCCTACCGGCGAGGTTGCAACCGTATCCAGTGCCATAGATATGCAGTCGTTTCTCGTAACCCTGGCTGACACCTTCAACCATGTTGTTGATCATCGCCCGGGCCATTCCATGCATGGAACGCGCTCTGCGATCGTCACCGTCACGACCGACGCGGACCAGCTTCCCGTCGTCTTCGACCGCAACCTGAATGATCGATGGGATGTCGAAGGTCAGATTCCCTTTGGGGCCACTGACTTTGACCAGACGTCCAGCCACTTCAGCTTTGACGCCGCCCGGCAGTGACACTGCTTTTTTTCCAATTCGCGACATGATCTTCGCTTCCTAACGACCGTCTCAACAAACTGACGCAACCCACTTCTTCAGGTACGCGTTGGATTAATACACGAGGTCCAGTACACTGGGCCTAGTACACACTGCAAAGAAACTCACCACCGACATTCTTCTGCCGGCACGCACGATCACTCAAAACGCCGTGGCTGGTCGAGATGATTGCAATTCCCAGACCGTCACAAACCTTGGGGATTTCTTCGCACGACTTGTAGACTCTGCAACCGGGCTTGGATTCGCGCTTGATGGCGTGAATCAAATCTTCGCCCCGCGGACCATACTTAAGCTGGATGCGGATCAGACCCTGCTTAGTATCATCAATTTTGTCGAATCCGACGATGTATCCTTCGTCCTTGAGCACCTTTGCAATTCCGGCTTTTACCTTCGATGCTGGAATCTGCACGGTCTTCTTGCGCACGCGGACGGCGTTTCGAATTCGCGTCAACATGTCGGCGACGGGATCACTCCACATTTGTCATCACCTTTAAGTAGCTTCAACTACGGTACAAAACTTATTTTCAAACACGCAGTCGGGCTGCGTCACTTACGTCTTTTGTCAGTCGCGTGCCACTTCGCTGCCAAAGTCAACTAGTGCTGCCAGCGTCAACTACTAACGGGTCAACATAAAACACCGGCATCATAAACTTGGCTGCGACCTGACTGCGATCTACCAGCTTGCCTTCTTCACGCCCGGGATCATGCCCTTGTGGGCCAGCTCCCGAAAGCAAATCCGGCAAATCTGAAACTTCTGGTAAACGGCACGGGAACGCCCGCACAGTTGACAGCGGCGGACAAGCCGACTTGAAAACTTCGGATCTTGCTTCGCCTTATGTATCCATGCAGTGGATGCCATTTACTTCTTCTCCTCAGCCCGCTTGAACGGAATGCCCAATTCGGTCAGCAAACCGCGGGCATCTTTGTCACTTCGGGCGGTCGTCACAAAGGTGATATTCATGCCCTGGCGAGCCGTCACCTTGTCGATATTGATTTCCGGAAAAATCGTCTGGTCGGCAATACCCATCGAAAAGTTGCCGCGACCGTCAAAACTCGACGTCTTCAACCCGCGAAAGTCACGCATACGGGGGACGGCGAAGTTGATCAAGCGATCGAGAAACTCATACATCCTCTTACCGCGAAGTGTGACCTTAGCCCCGATCTCATAACCTTCGCGAAGCTTGAAGTTCGAGACACTCATTCGTGCCTTGCAAACCAGCGGCTTCTGTCCCGTGATTGCAGCGAGCTCAGCCGTCGCCGTCGGAATCAGGTTTTTGTCCTGAAGCGCTTTGCCCAGACCCATCGACACGACGACTTTTTCCATCCGCGGAATCGCCATCGGGTTCTTGATGCCCAGGTCCGAAGACAACTTCGGGGCAATCTCTTTTGAATATCGTTCCAACAATCGAGCCATCGCTACGACCCATTCTCTAACTTAAGGACCAATTTTTATTCTTTGGGCGACATCGCCCTAAATGCTTCACAAGCAAAGGCTGTTTCAATCAACCTTCTTATCAATCAACCTTCTTAACTGTATCGATCACCGTGCCACCGACCGTCAGGCGTTCTTTCTTGATGACTTTGCCGGTCTTATCTCGCGTCACTTCAAAGTGAACCCGCGAGCCCTTTTGCGTCTTGGTATCGACGGGTAGTACATTTGAAATATGAATCGTCGCTTCCTTCTCGACGCGGCCACCTTGCGGGTTGCGGCGGTTGGGACGCACATGACGGAACACAACGTTGACGCCTTCGACCAAAACCAGTTGTCGGGCTGGGTCAACATGCAAGACCTTGCCCTGCGCACCACGGTGGGCTCCGGCAATCACCTCAACGATTTCGTTTTTCTTTACGTGGCAAGCCATCAGTCTGCCTCAATTCCAGGCGGCCAGTTAGACCGCCGAACACATAACACTTATTACAACCACACGTCCCGACCCGCTGCGTTAGACCACTTCTTCAGCGAGCGAAATAATCTTCATAAATCCTTTATCACGTAGCTCGCGAGCCACTGCACCGAAAATACGCGTGCCACGCGGCTCTTTGTTTTCGTTGATTAGAACCACGGCATTCGAATCAAACCGAACATAACTGCCATCACGACGTCGCGTTGCCCGGGCGGTCCGAACCACAACCCCTCTGGCCCGACGGCGCGTGGCACGATCTTTTCGATCACTCCCACCGCTGAAGTCACTGTTGGGCAGCGCCTTTTTGACGGTGACCAAAACAATGTCGCCAATGTTGGCTGTCTTGAGTGTCGGTTTGCCTTTGCGGCTACTACCGTGGCGAAGGACGTTATAAACCATTGCCCGTTTGGCTCCGGTATTGTCTGCAACGTCCACCATTGTTTGCATCTGAATCATGATTCAAACCCTTGATCAGCGATCTATCGCTGATGCCAGATCAAAGTCGCTTGTGCGACTGCGAGACTCTTGCTAGTTACTACCCTTCAGACTTCTGAATGATGCGCACCAGGCGCCACGACTTCTGCTTGGAGATGGGACGACAGGCCATCACCTCAACGATATCTCCGACATGAGCTTCGTTGTTCGCATCGTGTGCGTGCAACGTCGTGCTGCGACGGATGATCTTTCCGTACTTGGGGTGCGGCTTGGAGAAACTGTTTGTCACCTTGATCGTCTTATCGCGTGCGTCTGAAACGACCACACCCTGACGGAGGCGGCGACTACTTCGCTTCTCTGTTGTTTGCTCTGCTGTCATCGATAACCTTCTCCAACTTCCAAACTCTAACAGCCGGATCTACCGGCCCATGCTTATGTGTGCCTTACGCCTTTTGATGACTGGCGATTGCTTCCAGATGGTACTGCTGTTGTTCGATACCCGTTTCGCCGCGTTCCTTCATCACCGTAAACACGCGGGCAATGTCCTTGCGTGAATGGGTGATGCGGTTTGGGTTTTCGAGCTTTTCCGTCACAGCCTGGGCTCGTAACTCGAACAAATGGCGTCGCAAACGATCCAACTCGTTGTGCAACTCTTCAGTCTTCATTTCGCGAAATTCGGAAATCTTCATCGCACCTGCCCAAAAACGAACGAATTCAAAAACAAACCAATCTCAAATAACCCCAATGCCAATGCATCGAGTTTTGAATTACATGTATTACATCTCGTGCCGACGCTTCACGAAGCGGCAGCGGTACGGCATTTTGGCGCTGATTCTTGCCAGTGCCTGACGTGCAACATTTTCTTCGACGCCACCGATTTCGTAGAGCATGGTGCCAGCCCGAACGCATGCGACCCATGCTTCCGGTTCACCTTTACCCTTACCCATTCGGGTTTCAAGCGGCTTCGAGGTAATCGACTTATGCGGAAAGATCCGGATGTACACTTTGCCTTGCCGCTGCAAGAAGTGCGTCGCTGCGATTCGACCGGCTTCGATCTGCCGAGCAGTGACCCAACCGGCCTCTAACACCTGAATTCCGAAGTCACCATATGAAACCGTGTTGCCGCGCGTCGCCCGAGGACGAATCTTGCCGCGCTGCGACTTTCGGAACTTCACTCTTTTGGGCATTAACGCCATCGGTCAGATCTCCGATTCTTTCTCTATACTACTTAAGACTAAGGCCAAAACCTCTTATCCGCGCTTCCCGCGGAACTCGCGACGATTCGGTGCGGCTTCGATCGCGGTCTCTTCACCGTAGCGACCCTTATAAAGCCAAACCTTGACACCGATCGTGCCATAAGTCGTGCGGCTGATCGCTAATCCATAGTCAACGTGCGCTTGCAACGTGTGCAACGGAATTGAACCACGGATGAGTTTTTCTTTGCGGGCCATCTCCGCCCCACCGAGGCGGCCTGACACCATGATCTTTACGCCCAGGACGCCGGTGGCCATCGCACTCTCGGCGCGCTGCTTGAGTACGCGGCGGAACCCTGCACGCTTCTTTAATTGTTCGGCGATCGATTCAGCCACCAGCTTCGCGTCGCGATCCGGGGCTTTGATCTCCATGATGTTCACGGTGATCTTGCGGTCGATCAAGTCTTCTAACGCGTTCTTGAGTTTGTCCACTTCAGCCCCCTTGGGACCGATGACCAAACCAGGGCGAGCAGTGTGGAGAACCACTTTGACGTCGTTGCGCGTGCGATCAATATTGACGCGAGACACCGCCGCATATGGGGGCCGGCGATTCAGGCGATCGTCGATGAACTTGCGAATCGCAAAATCCTCACCGAGAAATTCACCGAATGCAGCTTTGGGGGCGTACCAACGTGAACGCCACTCCTCAGTGATACCGACGCGAAATCCCAGTGGATGAATCTTCTGTCCCACAACATACTCCGCTCACCGTCGCGCCCGACGGCCTCAAGAAAGACGATCACCCCCAACTACTCGATGCGTTCCGATCGGGGGAGTCATGATCTAATATTGTGCCGAAATCACTTTAAACAAATCCGGCACAACTCATACTTGTACTTATTGCCCAACCACGTCTATCGCCCAGACACTACTACCGGTCAGCAACTACTACCGCTCAGCAATTGCTATCGTTCAGCCACCTTTACGATCATGTGACACGTTCGCTTCGCGATCGGATGGGCTCTGCCGCGATCCTTCGGGCGAAACCGACGAAAATACGGACCGCCATCGACCCGCGACTCGCTGATGAATAACCGTTTCATGTCGGCTTCCTGCTCGTCAGCATTAACCATCGCTGATTTCAAGACAGCCGCCAGAAACATCGCCGAACGCTGATGTTGAAACCTGAGCATGTCGAGGGCTTCGTTGCAATCCATCCCCCGAATCATGTCGGCGACGAGCCGCGCTTTACGCGCGCTGATACGAGCGAATCGATGCGACGCTCGCCATTCTTTTTGAACTGCTTCGGTTGCTTGATTAGCCATGGTTCAACCTGCTGTCTTGATTCTATTGCTCAAGTAGAGACGACTGTGTCTCGCTACTTTCGACGACATTGCCAGCTACATCTTTCTTCCAGTTACTTCTTCTTACCTGCGCCATGTCCACGATAGGTTCGCGTCGGACTGAATTCGCCGAGCTTATGGCCCACCATGTCCTCGGTAATGGTCACTGGAAGAAACGTGCGGCCATTATGCACTTCGAACTTCTGCCCGATGAATTCCGGAACAATCATGCAGCGCCGCGCCCAGGTACGAATCGGGACAAAGCTGCTCGTTTGTTTCGCCACCATCACCTTGCGAAAGAGTTTCTCTTCTACATGCGGGCCTTTTTTTTGTGAACGAGCCATAACCAACCTTCCACCGTTTTAAAGGGCGGTGTCTTCCGTTCCGGCATTGCAAATCGCTGTTCGACATTTAACGTCGCATACGATTCGATCTTGCCTGACGATCAAGATACTTGGAAACGCAACCTCGCGGAAACGTTACAACAGGGCGAAATATTCATCCATCCCGCCCGGATTTTCTAATACTGATTACTTTTTAGGCAATACCAGCTGCCCGTAACGCCGACTCTTACGCCGACGAAGAATCCGGTTGTTTGAAATCTTACGCGGATTCCTGGTACGTCCACCCTTGGCCAATTTTCCCTCAGGACTACAGGGATGGCGACCACCCCCGCTTCGGCCCTCGCCACCACCCAACGGGTGAGCAACGGGGTTCTTCGCGGTACCACGCACGCGCGGTCGTCTGCCCATATGACGCATGCGGCCTGCTTTTCCGATACGCAGGTTCTGGTGATCGACGTTTCCGATCTGGCCAATCGTCGCGCGACATTCGACACGCACCTGACGCATTTCGCCAGACGGCATGACCAAAGTCGCCCAGTCACCTTCGCGAGCAAGCAATCGACATGATGAGCCCGCACTGCGAGCCAACTTACCGCCCTGCCCAATATTCAATTCGATGTTGTGAACATCCATGCCAACGGGGATGTTCTTGAGCGGCATGGCATTACCGACTTTCGGCTCAACGCGTGGCCCGCTCTCAACTTTGTATCCTGCACTCACGCCAACTGGGGCGAGAATATAGCTCTTGTCGCCATCGGCGTATTCGACCAATGCGATATGACAGGTGCGGTTCGGATCGTACTCCACCGACTTGACTTCACCGACAACGCCATCTTTGCGGCGTTTGAAGTCAATGATGCGATAGATTTTACGGGCACCACCTCCACGATGACGGGCAGTGATCTTGCCATGGTGGTTGCGACCGCCATGCTTGCGCAACCGCTGCGTCAACGATTTTTCGGGCTTGCTTTTGGTATCAGTCAACTCGACATAATCGTTGACCGATGACTTGCGTCGCCCCGGAGAAGTTGGTTTGTAAACCTTTACACCCATCAAACTACCCTATTCGTTTCGGCTTGCGACTTTGCCCAGCAAGCCAACCTTAGTATTTTCAATTCCAGTTCTGCAACGTTCTCCAACCGGTTCGGCCGCAACCTATTCAGCCGCAACCGATTCAGCCCGCAAAATGCAACTCCTCGCTAGAAGAGATCAATATGCGAGCCCGGATCGAGCGTGATCACTGCTTTCTTCCAGTCAGCAGTCTTACCTGTTTTGAAGCGGTGCCGACGCGCCTTACCGCCATGATTCGCGGTCCGAACGCTGAGCACCTTAACGTTGTAGATCTTCTCAATCGCCTGCTTGATTGCCGGCTTGGATGCAGCACGATGCACCTCAAACGCAAACGAACCACCGCGAGCCTTTTTAGACTTGGTCGCATCGTAGTGAGACGTTGACTGATGCGTACCCTTTTCAGTCACGAGCGGTCTTTTGATGATGTGGTAAATATCCATCGCACTCAATTCATTCGGTAATCAAAACCAGCCAAACATCTACAACCAATATCAAACCAACAAAAAGAACCGCACGGAACATTCTGATCCGCACGGTTCATGGTCTTATTCTTCCGCATCCGCGCGAAGACGAACCGGGTCACTCTTGAGACACTGAAATGCTTCCATGCTCATGACCAGTTTGTCGCGACGCAATACGTCGTATGCATTCAAATTGCGAACGCAGCGAACTTCCGTCTTGGGAAGATTACGCCCCGACAGAAACAGGTTGCGATCTTCACCGCGAAGCGCCACAACACACCCGCGATCTACACCCAAGGATGACAACATCGCAGCGAATGCCTTCGTCTGCGGTTTGTCCATGCTTAATCCGTCAACGATTGCGAAATTTCCGGATTTGATCTTGGCCAGGATTGCCGAGTTGCGGGCCAACCGACGCATCTTCTTGGGAAGATCCTGCGTATAGTTCTGGCGACCCTTCGCAAAGGCGACACCACCCCCGCGACGAATGCATGTGCGAATCGCACCTGCACGGGCGCGGCCGGTACCCTTTTGGCGATACAGCTTCTTGGTTGAACCGGAAACCATGGCGCGGCTTTTCGTTGCCGATGTATTCTGACGACGGTTCGCCTGATACATGACAACCGCCTGCTTGAGCAACTTCAAACGCACGCGACCCCCCAGAACAGCCGGGTCAATCGACTCGGTGCCGCTTTCGTTGCCATCCATCTTGAATACAGGTACTTCAATCATCTCAGCGAATTCCGCGTTAGTGTTTCTTATTAAATCAAGCAAGCCAACGAGCAACCCAAACGGGCCCGTCGGCTTTTCTAATCGTTATCAACCCTTGGTCTTTGATTGGCGCACAAAAAGGAGCCCGCCATTGGGCCCCGGTACGCTGCCTTTTACGAGCAGCAGGTTGTTTTCTTTGTCGACAGCCACAAGTTCGAGGCAACGCGATGTCTTGCGGACGCTGCCCATGTGACCGGACATCTTCTTGCCCTTTTTAATATTGCGGCCTGTACCAAGGTTGGCATGGCCACCAATACTTCCGGGGCTACGGTGCTTACGTTCCACACCGTGCGAAGCAAGCTGGCCACCAAAACCCCAGCGCTTCATTCCACCGGCGAAACCCTTGCCTTTTGTGGTACCGGAAACATCGACGTATTTGACTTCACTCTCTTCAAAGATGCCAACAGTGACCACATCGCCAGCGGCGAGCGTCGACTCGTCGTCTAGTCGCAGCTCGCGAACGGAACGTTTCGGCCCAGTTCCCGCTTTACCCGCATGACCGATGTGCGGCTTGGTCGAGCGGTGCGGCTTGACGTCTTCAAAACCAAACTGCAAAGCGTCGTAACCGTCAGTCTCTTTGTTCTTAACCTGGAGAACGGTACAGGGACCGGCTTGCATCACGGTAACGGGCGTAACATCCCCCGCCGCATTGATGATGCGAGTCATGCCAACTTTTTTTGCCAAAAGTGACGGAATCATCTGGAGCCCTGCTTCTTTCTAAAACTTGCTAAGACTGCGTTCTTACCAAATATTCTTTTGCCCGATCAAACCGAGCGTACATTCACAAATCTGCAATTACGTTTTGATTTTGACGAACACACCCGCCGGAACAACCAGGCGATTCAGCGCTTCAATCGTTCGTGCGGTTGGCTCGAAGATCTGGATCAAGCGCTTGTGCGTTCTCATCTCAAACTGTTCACGCGACTTCTTGTCGATGTGCGGTCCACGAAGCACCGTGTACCGCTCGATCCGCGTGGGCAAAGGCACCGGACCTGAAACCCGGCCGGCAGTACGTTTTGCATGCTCCACAATCTCGGCCGCGGACTTATCCAGCGAACGATGATCGTAGGCTTCCATCCGAATTCGAATTTGCTCGTTACCTGCCACCGATACCTCTAAGCTCTGACCGAACGATATTCCGACAACCGAAGAAATCCCCCATCGGGCGGGTGTCTTCGGGCCTCAGAATTGACGTAAGGCCAATAAAATCAGACGTTTCCCTCAAGACCTGCCATTCAGATCGTTCGAGTCGGGCGAGGATACCCATTCCTATTTCATTGTCAACGGGACCAAAGGCAGAAAAACACCGTGGGAACACTGATATTGCCGCGAGGTCGGCGGTCTGAACCAAATCAACTGACCTTCGCTGACAAACTGCACAATCAAGGTAAGCCAACCATGCGCAAGCCCTGGAATCTGACTTACGGTGCCGCACCCTCCGAATGGAAACTGCTGGGGTTGCCACGATCCCAATAAGCCCTTTTTTCAAAGTGTTTTAGGACGCCGCGCACCCCACCGGCGGAAAATGCGACCAACCTATGCGGGGCTGCGACTTCGATATCAAAATACGCATGATCCGATTCGACCGTACTGGCCGCCACGCGGCGTACTTTGAACTCACCGGCCTTTGTTTTGAGCGTTTTGAATGGTTGATCGGGACCGAATGACTCAAAGGTCAGGAGCGTCTCGCGAACGGTCGGCTGAATCAGGTGCGTACTTCGCATTGGCACCAGGACTTTTAGAGTCCGCTCTTTCCCGCCGGCCACCAGCTCCCGGGCAAGCATTGGCAGCGATTCGTGTGGAACAACCTCGCGATCGAGGCCAAAAGTGCCGTCGCCCTCATCCCCGAAATAGCTGAAGCATTTGAGTTCGATACCGCTACTGCCCCACCGCAGGTGCTTAAAGGTCGCCCCGCACCACTCCTGGCTGGAGGTCACCATTTTGAAAGGTTCAAGCGAGCCGCGTTTGACAAAAACTGTGGTCAGGTAGCGGTAATTGTAATTCTCGGTGGGGATCTCTTCGGCGATGTTGAATTTCAAGACGGGCACCACATCGTCCCCGTTCGCGTCTGCTTTTACGCCACTGACCCGGTCCATCCACTGGCGATTGACCAAATGAACCCGGGTGTATTTTCGGGTTTTGCCGTAAATGGATTCCTCGGCGTCGTAGTAGCACATTTCGCTGAGACCGTCGTCCCACCATTCCATAGCCCCAAACTTCTCCAATCCGTCGACGGAGTCCTCCCCGACGGGTTGTTGGGCGGCTGGTGTTTGGGCGTCTGAATCATGAATGGATGAAACCAAGTTTGCGAGAATGAACACGCATACAAATCGTAGGGAATGGCGCATGGTAATCCCTCTCTGGCCCGGAGCTTGATGGATATTGAAAGAGGATGCTATTGCGGTTTCCTGAAACCGACCAACTCGAATAGATAGTCGCGAAACTGCGATTCCAGCGTATCAAGGTCATCGGTGATGTACGCACGGAATACGCTTTCACCGTAGCTCGTCCGACCGCTGGCCGACGGCTGAATGCGTGCGACCTTCGCCGCCTGCTCCAACTTGCCACTCACGATCGCATCCAGCATTTCTTGAAAGCCGTCTGCATAAGCACCGTCTTCGCCGTGTCTTAAGAAGCAAACCAGCGCCCAAGCCTGCGCATAGTACGTTTTGGTCAACCGCGATCGCCCTTCGTTGATGACCCGCCCAGCGTCCGTCGAGAGGAGCGCCCGAAGCGGCAATACCGAGTCGGTCGTCATTGCATCGCGCAAAGCATTGAGTCGAAACGAGTTCCGCTGGGGAGTGAATCGGGCCTTGCCACTGGGCAATTCGTACGCCTCGCAGTAAGTGGCCAACCCCTCATTGAGCCATGCCGGCAGCTTGGTGGAAAAGTAGTTGGCGAAGTATTGGTGCATCCCTTCATGGGCGAGGACCGAAAGCGTGTACGTTCGGCGAATGTAGTACACCACGCACTCGTTACCGACCGCAAACCCACCGGCTGAAATCTTGCGAAACACGGGGAACTGCTGGGGGAATTTGGATTTGGCGTATAGCTCCCACTGTGGCCGATCGTTGAGGACGTATGTCTGCAAACGCTTGCCGGCACCGGATTCTGGCGCTGGCAGCAGCGAGTTATATTGACGGTAAGCGGCTTCCAAAAACTCCGGGAGCGCAGCCTGAAGCTGGCCATCCTTTAGCGTCGAGTGGATATCGAAATGCTCGGTGCTCAGCTTGGTGCCTTCGACTCGACCGAATGACCACGGCTCTTCGGTGTACTGAACGACTTCTTCATCGCGAGATGCGCATCCGCAAATAACCACGCCGACCGTTGCCAGGATGATTCCGGAAGAGATTTGGCGCTGTCGGCGTCCTTGCATGTTCATCGCGATGTGTTCCCGTTATATCCGAGTATTAAATTCGAGGGGCTCAATCATTCAAACGTATTGTGACCGCACGTCTCTGCGATCGCAACCAAAAGCCCACCTCCTCGCATCAGTTGGCAAGTTTGGGTTCGGCGCATATCCTACGGACACGGTGTTTTTGAAAACGAATCCTCTGCACAGGTAACCCAACTCGATGCCCGATCAAGCAGACAACAAAATCGAAAAAGTCGTCATCGTCGGATCAGGACCAGCCGGCTGGACCGCTGCGATCTATGCCGCTCGCGCCAATCTTGAACCGCTCGTCTTTGCCGGGCGGCCCAAACAGGTGCCGAGCCTCGTGCTCCCTGGTGGCCAATTGATGATGACCACCGAAGTTGAAAACTATCCAGGTTTTCCGGAAGGCGTGACGGGTCCGATGATGATGGCGAAATTCGAGCAGCAAGCCGTCCGCTTCGGCACGCGGATCCAAACCGACAAAGGCCAAACGCCCGATGTCTCCGATCCGGATGATGGGCATTCGTTTTCATACCACGATTGCACCAAGCTCGATCTGTCCAAGAGCCCGTTCACGGTCTGCGGTGAAAACGATTTTTGCGTCAAAGCCCACACCGTCATCATCGCAACCGGGGCGACAGCCAACTGGTTGGGGCTTGAAAACGAACAGAAACTTGCCCGCAGTGGTGGCGGGGTCAGTGCGTGCGCCGTTTGTGACGGAGCGCTGCCCGTCTTCCGGGATAAGGAACTCGGCGTGGTTGGTGGTGGCGACTCGGCGGTCGAAGAAGCCAGTTATCTCGCGAAGTTCGCGTCGAAGGTTTACATGATCCATCGCCGCGACGAATTGCGGGCCAGCAAGATCATGCAGCAACGGGCGCTCGATAATCCAAAAATCGAAGTCCTTTGGAACAAGCAGGTTGTCGATGTTCTGGGCGATGAGATGATCTCCGGCGTGCGACTCTCCGACACGCAGTCCAACGAAGAATCCGAATTGGCACTGGGCGGATTGTTCATGGCCATCGGACATACGCCGGCGACCGGTTTCCTCGATGGGCAACTGGAACTGGATGGAAAAGGCTACATCAAACTGGCCGATAGTTACCGCTCGACGACCAGCGTGGACGGCGTCTTTGCAGCTGGCGATTGTGTCGATTCGGTTTATCGGCAGGCAGTCACCGCCGCCGGCATGGGGTGCAAATCGGCATTGGATGCTGAGACATGGTTGGCGCACCAGGGCGTTGATTAGTAAATCGTTTGAGCGTCAATTCATTCGTCTTATTCTTCTCGCTGAGCTTGTACGCGATATTCATCTGAGACGATTGAATAAATCGATCAGCCGCCCGACCCAAAAAGTAGGCAAACCCGGAATTCGTTCTTGATGAAAATCAACCTGGATGGCGTGAAGATGAACGTAGTTTCCACGTCACCGAACGGTGTCGTGGATGCAGAAACGGTGTTCCACTTCCATCAAGAAGGCGACGCGGTCTGGGCTGAATATGAAGGCGGCCAAATTCAACGCGGATTTCTCGTGGGCATACTAGAGGGAAGCACTCTCAAATTCAGGTATTGCCAAGGGCAAACCGATGGCGATTTAGACGGTGGCGCTTCCGTCGGCGAAGTTGGGCTCAACAACGGTCGCGTGCGGATCGTCGAACGTTTTGACTGGGCTTCTCGTGAAGGTGGAGGCATAAACATTTTTGAAGAACTGGACACCGACTGACTCTCTAAATTCATCAATCTCGTTTCAGTGACGGAGAATCTAGGCGGCTCCTGCAGTCAATCTTCAACCACCATGCGACGACGTAGAAAATACAAGTGATAGGCCATCAACTTCTTGGTAACGCGTCAAAAACACGTTAACCAATCATTTATGATCTTAGTTCTTGATCCCGTGGGGATATCGCCTCTAAAATAGTAATGTTAGCGTACCCGCTCCGATCGACTTGGTTGATTGGATAGGTTTCGTGTTTTGGTTATGGGGCCTAAGTTGTGCAATGCACTGACGCCCAAGTGGAGGTGACGTTTTCCCAACCAGCCGCAATGATAGTTCAAGATCGCCTGATAGCCGCACTGCCTATGACCGCCATGGGAAAGACAGTTTTGGTGGCGGCAGTGTTGCGGTGGCTCCACACTCTGGCCTGAATTCCAGCGTGCTGATGCTTAACGCACACTACATGGCCCTTCGCATCATTTCGGCGAAGCGGGCTTTCTCACTGCTATTCAAACAGAATCACCGAAACGAGCAGGTCGCCGAAATCGTCCACGTCGAAAAGGGTCAGTACGTTTCGTACGACTTCGATGACTGGGCAGAGTTGAGCCGGTTCCGCAAGGAATTTGAGCCGGCAGAGCACGACTGGATTCGCACGGTGCGATTTGATATCGCTGTCCCGCGCATCATTCGCGTGCTGACCTATAACCGCGTACCGCGCCAATCGGTCAAGTTCAACCGGCGCAACATCTACGCCCGCGATCGCAACCGTTGCCAATACTGCGGCAAGAAGTTCAACACCTCTGAACTTAGCCTGGACCACGTCGTGCCCAGGTCGCAAGACGGCGAAGCTTCTTGGACAAACATCGTCTGCTGCTGCCTCAAGTGCAATGTAAAGAAAGGCGGCAGAACGCCAGCGCAGGCCAACATGAAACTGACCACCGTCCCGGTCAAGCCCAAGCAAAGCCCGGTGGTCAACATCAAGCTATCCGAAGCAAAGTACAGCTCCTGGAAGCACTTCCTCGACCACGCTTATTGGAACGTGGAATTGACCTAGACAGTTCAGCACATGAACTCGCTCTAAGGGTTCGCGCCAAGCATGGGTTGCCACATCCAGAAGTCCATCAGGTCTACGTCACCATCGGAATTAAAGTCGAATGCGGTGATGCATAGTGATTCTGCGCAATTGCTTAGATCGGGATTCGGTGCGAGGCCCGGGCCAGCGAAGCAGTTGGCGTAGGCGGTGTAGTCATTGATGGTCATCGCTCCATCGGCGTCAAAGTCGCCGAGGGTGACTGTGTCGCATTCATCTGGCAGTAGGTTATTGTTGCAATCGTTTTCGCCGGCGACGAGGTATGACACGGTGACATCGACGTAGTTGAATCCACCGCATTGGCTGAAGTTGACGGCTGAGCTTCCGATAAAATCGAACTCGGCATCACCCCCACCCACCATGGCATTGAACGAACTCGCGGGAATGATCAGCATGCGGTTTTCCGGAGTGCATTGCAGCGCGTCCCCGAACATGTTGTCGATGAAGTTTCCGTTGAGGAACACACTGATGAACTCGCTCGGTTGGCCATAATCGGCGAAGCTTTCGACTTCAAGTTTCACGTCACTAGACGCTGCCGGCGCTGATGCAATTTCAAACGATTGCGGAACAACGAACCCAATCGGAATCAACTGACCGGAGTTCGCTGAAAGCGTCGTGACATCGAGTTCGCAGTCGTCAGGTACACCTGAAGCGTTGCAATCTGTGGATTGGCCAAGACTTAGATCGCACACATCCAGCCATCCGTTACCATTGCAGTCCAGACCTTCGCCGCATTCGTCGGGGACCGCAGTATTATTGCAATCGCGGCTGGTTCCTTCTGCAATGTCGCACTCGTCGGGTATGACATTATTGTTGCAATCAGAGCTTTCCTGGGTGAATAAGTCGACCGCATCATCGATTCCGTTGCTGTTGCAATCTGAACCGGTGATGCATTCATCGGGAATACCGTCTTCGTTCGCGTCGGGGCTGTTGCCGCTGGTCACGTCGCACACATCGGGAACGCCATTACCGTTGCAATCGTCTGACGTACCAGATGCGATGTCGTTCGGATCGGCGATCCCGTTGTCGTTGCAGTCGAGGAACAACCGCAAATCCATCACAATCGGAAGGTGGTCGGCAGTCACATTGGGTGTCGTGTCGTTTGATTGCACGCCGGCGGCTGCGAGCTGCGAACCGGACATATTAAGCGTGTTGAACACAAAGTTCGCACCCGGCATCACGGCGCTATCGGTGTAGATGAATCGATCCAGTCGCGACGACGGATTGGTACTTCCGCTCGACCAGGTATCGGCATCGAGCGTAAACGGATCGCGCGGCATCAAATCGGTGACGACGGTATCGTCCCAATCGCCCACCACATCGGGGCCAAAGGTGACATTGTCAAAGATGTCGCCAGTGATCAGCGTGTTCGCAGGACCAGGACCACCCACCAGGTTAAAATCCCCCAGTGCAATCATGGGCGTATCTTGCGAAAGCGTGATAAGACCCCCGGGCATACGAGCGTCGCCCATCCACGAGGCGATGGCGTCGGCACTTCGTTGCCTCAAATCGTCCTCATCGCCTTGCGAATTGCAACACTTAAGATGCACGCCCATCAGGTATACATCGACGGGGTAAGTGTCGTCCGGCAGGTCAGCAAGCGCAATCGTGACACCCCGCGTTGAAGAGAACGGAGTCGTGTCCTGCAACTGCATGGTCAGCGGGAAACGCGACGCAATCACTGTGCGAATCACCGTCGGCTGACCACCGTGAATTTCCCACGCCCCCGCGCCGTAGGGAAGGATGGCATCCAAGCGCGCTGGGATCTGCATCTGGGCCGCGTCGCCGCCTATTTCCTGAAACACGATGATGTCAGGTGAAAGTGCCTGGAGTACCCGGGCGAACGCAGCGTCGCGAGACGCATCTGCAATAAAAAAGGCCTCGACGTTGTAGCTGACGATTCGGATGTCGAGAGGGTCGATCTTGCTGAAATCACCAACGCTTGGGTCAAAAGCATAAACTGGACGCGAAATTCCAAACACTGCGCACAGAATCACAACTGCCCGTAATGGCGCGGTCTTACGACTTCGCATTGCCTACTTCCCCTCACACATTCTGCGTCAACAAACCCGACCAACTGGCTCGACACATACCCTCACCTCGATCAGCGTTGTAGATTCTGTTCAAGTGTACCGAGTCGGTGCCAGCTCAATGACACTTTATGGTAACGCGCATACCGGCGCGACTTCAACATCGTCTTTGCCTAATACCTTTTCCCGGCTGGTATTCTCGGACTTTAGGCGCCTTTGGAAGCCACTCTCATAGAGCTTCCACCCCATATCCAAAAGAAATGCCCTCCAGGAATCAAAGTCCCTGGAGGGCGAGAATCTTGCGGCGGTTCCCGGTCGCTGACGAATTCGCCAGTCCGGGTGTCTATGGCCCAGTGATCAGGGCCTCAAACGCTGTCCAGTCATCGATGTCGACAATGCTATTGCCCGTATTCACATTCGCACAGTCGCAAGCAAAGTTACCCGTGACATCTTCGCCGAAGCACTGGGTGAATCCATGCATGTCGGCTAAGTCGTAGTCACCGTCGTCGTCCATATCACCTGGTGTTGCGCAACTGCAATCGTCCACCGTTAATTGCGCGGTGTCGCTGAATTGAATGCAGTTCGGTCCAATGACCAGAACCCTTAGCGAGTAGCCGGCTTCGTCGGCGACAGCGGCTGGGTTGATGGTCAACGTATTGGTGAACGTTCCCGAGATGTTTCCACCGTTGGTCAATGGCGAACCGTTCTTGTGCCACTGAACGAACAGTGATGAACCCGACGGAGGATTGACCGTCGTTGAGAAGACGGCAGGTTGGCCGGTATCGACGCAGGTGTCTTGCGGCTGAGTCACGAAATCCGGTCCAACAACTGCCAACGTGCTCGGATTGGATTCTTCCGAATTTCCACAGGTGTCCGAAATGAAGCAGGTATATCCTGGCGCGTCAGCTTCATCAGCGAGTGTCAGGTTTGAAATCGACAAGTTCGCAGCGTTGGCGCCGGAAATATTGCCACCATTGGCCAGCGGAACACCGTCTTTGCGCCATTGATAAGTGAGATTGTCTCCGGCTGCGACGACTGCAATGATTGTGGTTTCACCCGGACATGCCGAATCTGACGCAATCGGTTGTGACGTAATCGATACCGAGTCTAGTACGGTGAGGGAAGCATCACTTGTCGTCACGACGATGCAACCGTCGGCGACTTCGCAGGTGTAGATACCCTCGTCGGATTCATCGACGCTGCTGATATTCAGATTGGCAGTCGTCGCTCCCGAAACACCACCGCCATTGCTCATGTTGACGTCGTCGAGCTTCCATTGGAATGAGCCCGCACCCGGTGCCGTGACGCTGAACGATGCCGGATCGCCCGGGCAGATGCCTGCGGGAGACGGTTGAACGGTGATCAAGTCATCCTCTTCACAATCATCGGGAATCGTATTCGCATTACAATCGTTACCGATCAACTGGCAGTCGTCTGGAACATCGTCGTCGTTGCAATCGTCAGCCGTACCGCAACCGCCCACACCTCCGCAGCCTGGGTTCCCGCAATCGACTTCGCAATCGTCGATGATCCCATTGTCGTTGCAGTCACCGGTGACATAATTCCACCCGATGGCATCGAACATATTGAGATCCGATTCCATTAACTGGTCCGGGAAGGTTGTCTCGCCATTGCTAATGATCGGGTCCATCACGCCGATCGTTGGAAATTCTTCACGGAAATGGCTTGCTTGGTTTGGACTTCCGTCAGACATGCGGTATTCGAAGTCGATGATGTCCACGTTGGCGTCGTCATTCGGTGAATTGAATGAAACCGTTCGCGGTGTAGTTTGAAATTCCCCAAGCGTGTCAGGGTTGTAGTCGCCGGCTCCATCTGTCAGCTGAAATCTGAACAAGTCCAACGCCTCTGTCCGGGTTCCGCCAGGACCATTGATATCAACTGCGGACGTGAAACCCAAGGCGTGACCGGCCTCATGAATCAAGACATCTTGAAAGGAAATCTGGCCGCCATTAACACCGTTGCTCGGATCCAGGTCGTAACTCACATTTGAATTCAATGTAATTGATGAATTTCCGCCCCCCACCGAACCGATCGTCGCGCGAAAGTTGTCCTTTGAAAAGTGAATCGTGTTTTCATTGGTCACAGTTGCCGAAGCGCCATTGAAGCGCACTGGAAGCGTGCTGCCGGCTGGCAAGAAACTTTGAATGACGTCATCGGTGTCCATGTCGGCGATCAGCCCGTTTCGAGCGTTCGTGTAAGACGACGCCACCGATACATTGCTCGTAAATGCCAAACCCCCAATGTTCTGCCAATTAAAACTGAGGGTGACAGTCAGAGGGTCTGAGAATTGACTCTCAATGTATTGGGCAGATTCTTCGATCGCAGTAAGAACGTTGGCGGGCGGTCCACCAAAAACATTAAAAACAATGTTGAGGCCTGCACCGCGCTCAGCCCCCCGATCATTGACGATGATCGGTTGAGTCTCCAACTGAAGGCGCTCCGCCTGTCGAGAAGCCTCTTTCAGATCGGCCAACGTCATGCCGGAATCATGATCGAAGCATGACATCCTTGTAATAATCTCCGTCTCAACTTCGATTTGCGAGCCGTCAAAGTACAGCGTTGAGGGCAGCCGTGGCCCCTCCTCGATATACATGGGATGGTCGCCCTCGACTTCCAGAAGAATCTTGCGGGGCGTCGTGCCATCATTTGGCACATCTTGGCCAACCTCACCAACTGCTGCTTGCTGCGCAACGACCGGACTTGATCCAACAAATATCCCCAGGACCATTCCGCTGATAATCGTTCGATAAACCTTCACCATAGTTTTCACTCTCTTGATAAATGAACATGGGCGTTGCAACGACGACTTGGTCGCGCTGCCAGAATTTGCAGGCCCAGAGTTTCTCAATCACCGGGGTTTCTCAAACATTTGGTAACCTGGTGCCGCTTACCAGCCACCTGCTCAAGCAAGGCACATAGCACACCGAACAACCGTCAATCAACGGTTGCGGAAACATGAACTTGCTTGATGCAGTCTATCCAACGCAATTGGTATGAAAGTCCCCCTCGATCACCGCCCTCATTGTACCGGGCACAGAATCCCCATTCAAGAAGCGGATTGGGCACCCCGCAAACGGGAAGGTGGTCTGGAATCGATATTCGCGTCCGAAAGTCATCCATAACATTTCGGGCTTACGTCAAGTAGCGGCCGTATCCGCAAACCGAGAGCGCAGTTGCGCCCGCGCGACGAATTGATTCCTATTTCGGAACAAACCAGAAGTCACCGAACGCAACTTACCAAACGGCCTATGACTAAGGACCGCTCAGCAACGATTCAAGCAGCGCCCAATCGTCAAGATCAACGGTCGAGTTCGCGTCATTTACATTTGAACAAGCGCATTCAGTTTGCACGGTTGTGTCGGCTCCGAAGCATCGAACGAACGCGGTCATGTCCGCCAGATCGTAATCGCCATCATCATCGGAATCGCCTGGCACCGGACACCCGCAAGCGCCTACGGACAGAGTCGCCGGATCGCTGAACTCCACGCAGTTCGGTCCGATCGCCAATGCCCGCAACGAATAGTCGCCGACATCACCCGGAGTCACGGGATCGATCGAAAGCGTGTTGGTAAACACACCGGTGATTGAACCGGTTTGAGTCAGCGGAGAACCGTTCTTGTGCCATTGCACAAAGAGACTCACGCCCGATGGCGGCACCGGTGTCGCGGCGAACTCTGCGGACAGCCCTTCACTGACGCAAGTGCTTTGCGGTTGCTCGGAGAATGTTGTGCTGGCCAACTCAAGTTCGATCGGTGTTGACGTTTCTAAATCACCGCAGAAGTCCGACACCTGGCATTCGTAACCGGGACTCGATGCCGCATCCGCCGGCGAAACCGATGTCAGCGAAAGTTGAGAAGCGTTGGAGCCCGATATGTTTCCACCATCCGAAAGGGGCGATCCGTCTCGATACCATTGATATGCCAGATCGGTGCCTGTCGTATCCAATGCAAGAATAGTGGTTTCGCCTGCACATTCCTGAAGCGATGTCGAACCCATGACGGCGACGGACAACGATTCGCGAATCGACAGATCACCACCAAAGGATTCGACAGAAAGACATCCATCGGTGACAACGCAGGTATAAACGCCCTCGTCGGAAACATCCGCGTTTTGAACATTGAGGGTGGCTGAACTCACGCCGGAAACATCGCCACCATCGACCAACGGAACACCGCCTTTGCGCCACTCATATGCCGCGCTTCCGGGATTGATCGCCACCGCGTCAAACGTCGCAAGTTCACCGTCACACACAAACGCATCTAGCGGGTCTGACGCGATTACCAGATCCCCTTCGCATTCGTCGGGGGTCCCGCTCAGGTTGCAGTCCACTGTCGTTGATGGATATGAAATTGAGATTGTTATGTAAGGCGAAGTACAAACCGTCGTCGATACGGTCGAGGTGGCTGTCGCCACGATGTTTGCATTGCCGCCCGCCAGCAACGCATTGTACAACGCCGATGATATGACCAACTCATCAACATCCGCCTCGCTCGGGCAGTCCGACGCGCTGCCTGTGAAAACCGACCCGACAGAACCGCCATTGAGTGTGATATCCAACCGCTCATTGCTCGACGCAAAATCGCCATATGCCTTGAATCGAAGGGTGACGTCGCCATCGGCTGCAGGGGGCGATGAGATTAGCATGTTTTGTGGCGAACCGGTGCCAATGGGTGACATCCGACCGGTCTGTTCCTGGAACAGCACGTCACATTCATCGGGGATGTCGTTGTTGTTGCAGTCCGGACTCACCCCGGTGCTCAGGTCCTGCGAGTCCAGCGTTCCGTTACCGTTGCAATCGGTCAGCGCCCCATAAAGGAAAGCCATCACTTCGGCGTCACCGTTGCTAAGCTGATTGCGCTGACCAATGACATTTTGAAATGACTCAAATGGGGGCAGCACAGTAATTGTCGTGCAGGAACTCGGACACGCACAGTTCGCAAACGAACATTGACCGTAATGCATGACCGATTCAAAATCGTAATCGCCGTGGTGTGACGACGTACCCTGAATGACGAAATTGCCTGAAGTGCCCGACTGGACATTGCCAAGATTAACTTGAATATAAGTATCGCGGTCGGTTCGCTGCTGTTCATGGTATAACCCAAGGGCGTGTCCCAGTTCATGAACGATTATGAATTTGACGCTCCAACTCACCATATTCAGGGTCTGTCCACCGCCATTCATTCCGACGAATGAACTGTTCGATGAGCCGCTTTGAATGTGTAAATAATTAGACTCGCTGGTCCGTGGAATGAAGTCAACAAGTGCGACCGCTTCCCATTCGGCCATCGCTGCAAGGGATCGATCCTGATTCAATTGCGATACGTTTGCGTCAAATTCATAAGGCACGACGCCACCTGGCCAAAGGTTGGATCTGAAGGTGCCACGAGCGGGCGTACCGAAGTCTTCTTCGACAATCATGTCGTCAACCAATTTGTATCCTTCCGGAATGACCGGCTCGGCTTGTGCGAACGTCAGACTGGGCACGATCGCAGCAAATAGTCCGAGCATCAGAAAAACATCACGAACGAATTTTGGTTGCATCATTTTCTTTCGTTTCCTTATTCTTAACCTGTTTGAGCTAACGAAACCCGCAGCCAAAACGATTGGGCCTATGTCATTGACGCGAACCATCTGCGCGGTTTTGATATATCAGGGTTCGGGAATTCCAAGACTTGTGCCTAGACTTCAGAACGTTGCCACCCGAATTTGAGTCGCACGAATCCGTCTTTGTCCCCAGAATTGCATCAACGCCGCAGGCGATCAATCCACCGGTCACACCAACTGCAAATCCACCACTTGCTACAACTCCACCCAGACTAAGAGTTTATCGGTTAGTTGGTCTTCAGATCAATGCGCAACAAATGACGCATCGCGACAACAAATCGGACGCAAATCATGCGATTGTGCGGGTATTTTCGGACGGAGCGCTCATGGCTGGAACGGCTTCCGGGCAACCCGAGGCAAATTCCGATCGTCGCGTAGCACTTCACCCACTTCGGCTGCACTGCAATAGAGCCTGATTGAGTCACCTTGGCGATGGCATCGAGTCCATATTCATTGTGACTGGCCCGATTCGGCGGTACCCTTGCGACCATTCGGTCTTGGCGATTCCTTTCAGTCGAGTCAGGTTATGGGGAGCTAACGATTCATGCCGCACAGACGTTTTGAACACATGCTACTACGCCACCTGGGAGTCTTGCTGCTCGTCTGCATGACTGGCTGCGGCGACGGCGGGTTTCTGAAATTCAACTGGGATTTCAGCGAAGAGAAACTCGACGTCGAGGAAGGCTTCGTCGATGCGAATGTCGAAGGCATCTCAGATTCCAAGGCCTACCAAGACACCATTGCACAGCAGGGCTACGTTGAAGGGCTGCGGAAGATGCGCGTTCGCGGATACGGTCTGGTCGCTGGCCTCGGAACGACGGGGTCGGCTGAGTGCCCCAAGAACATTCGCAGCCGTCTGATTCAAGAAATGTACAAACGTCCGGAGTTTTCGCGACAAGGACTCAAGCCGGCTCTTGTGACACCCGAGCAAGTCCTTCGAAGCCTCGATACTGCGGTCGTCGTCATTGAGGGCGAGATTCCGGCAGCCGCTCAAGAAGGCGACCCATTTGATTTGACGGTGCGCGCCCTCGCCGGAACGCAGACGACATCTATCGCGGGTGGCTCGTTGTACACTGCCGACTTATTCGTTTACCGCGAGAACGCGGCTGGTGGCGCCGTCGAGGGTCGGGCACTTGCTACCGCTTCCGGCCCTGTTTTTGTGAATCCGTTCGCGAGCAGTGAAGATGAAACCGAGCGCCAGGCCACATCCATGGAACGACAAGGGGTCGTACTCGGTGGAGGAAAAACCATCAGCCCAAGGCGTATTCGATTTGTGCTAACGACTCCGTCGTACCGTCGGGCCCGTCTCATCACCGACACAGCCAACGCCCGGTTCCCCGCTCGCGGTGGCGTCGCCAAAGCTGAATCACCTTCCAACATCACGATCCGAATTCCCCGCGCGTATGAAAATGACCCGTTTCACTTTCTCGCGTTGTTTCGACATTTGTACTTGCCGAAGCAGCCAGGTTTCTTGGAGTCGCGCACCCAGGATCTCGCCAAAGAAATTCTTGAACCCAAAGCCCCCCATGCAGATATTGCGATTGCGTGGGAAGGAATCGGGCGCACCGTATTACCAACCGCACAAAAGCTCTATACGGACGAGCGAATTCACGCACGCTTCTATGCGGCGATCACCGGCATGCGCTTGGACGACGGGCTGGCTGTCGATGTGGTGGCTGAGTTTGCACTGAACCCTGAAAGCCCCTATCGATTGACGGCGATCGACGAACTGCGCAATGCCAACGATTCGTATCGCACGTCGGTCGTGTTGCGCCGCCTGCTAAGTGATAAAGATCCGCGCATTCGCATCGAGGCGTACGAAGCGCTGCTACCGCGAAATGACGAGATGATTCGGACGGCTAAGGTTGGTCGCAATAACTTCATGCTCGACAAGGTCGATTCACCCGGCCCCAATCTTGTGTACGTCAGGCGCAGCGGTGACCAGCGCATCGCCCTATTGGGCAGCGGGATGTTCTGCATTCCTCCAGTGTTTTATCAGGATCCGAAAAATCTAATCACCATTAACGCCGAAGAGGACGATCGCAAGCTCACACTCATCCGCCGCACCCGATTCAATGACCGCATCTCACCGCCATTGCCAGCCGATTTCGAGTTGGGCCAGTTGATCGACATGCTGGGAGACGATCCGACGGGCACGAGTGACGACAGCATCCACGGATTGGCGCTCGATTACGCGACGATCACCCGGACGCTGCATGATCTCTGCGAAACCGGTGGAATCAATGCCAAATTCATGCTCCAACGCCACTCTACGACGGAGATGTTTGGTCCGATGTCATCGGGTGGTCGCAGCGAATCGGACTTGTAATTAGCAACAATATTCAACCACTCGCGATTGTTGCACACTTCGATAAAATGCGACGATGAAGAGCAAGGAAGGCCCACGCGCATGGATGTTGTACGCAATGGCGCGGTGTGTCTTGGCTGTGCTTCGCTGCTTTCCTGTCAGTTGGAACCTTCGCACCGCGCGCCTCATTGCCAATATCTGGTGGGTGCTCATACCCCGTCATCGCAAACGAGCGATCGGGCATGTACGTCTCGCGCTGGGCGATGATGTCTCTGAATCCGAAGTGGAGCGCATCGCCAGGGATTCACTCAAACAGTTGGCGATGTTCGCGATCGATTTTGCCTTCGTCCCCCACTTGATTGACGAGTACAACTGGAAGCGATACGTGCGCCTGAACAACATGGACGATGCCCTGCGCGTGTTGCTGGAAGAAAAAGGTGCGCTGCTTCTCAGCGGACATTTCGGCAATTGGGAGCTTGCAGGTTACCTGCTGGCGATGTTTGGTTTTGACATCACGGCCATCATGCGTCCGTTGGATAACCCGTACCTCAATCGATATGTAGTCGGCATGCGAAAGCGAAAGGGCATGGAACTGGTCGACAAGAAGGGGGCGACAAAGCACGCCCAGGAAATCATTCAGCGCGGGGGCGCGTTGGGTTTCATCGCCGACCAAAATGCCGGACGCAAGGGGCAGTTCGTCGACTTTTTTGGTGTTCCTGCTTCAACGTACAAGTCCATCGGATTGCTCGCAATGATGTACGACGTGCCCATCATTGTTGGCTATGCGGTGCGGATCGGAAACAAATTTGAGTACGAAGTCGGCGTCGAGCGCATCATCAGACCGTCGGAGTGGAAGTCGCGTGACAAACCGCTACCCTGGATCACACAAGAATACACACGGGCAATAGAAGCGTCGATTCGGCGCGCTCCTGAGCAGTACCTTTGGATCCATCGCCGTTGGAAATCACGTCCCCGCAAGGAAACCACACCACCTCCGTTACCTGCATGAGACGTTGCAGACTCGCGAAATCAGTCCATTCTTGACCTTCAGAATGTCCGTCCTACAATCGCATTCGTTGGGGAAATCCGCGGGCGTTTCCTTCGATTGGAAAAGATTCGCTGCATATGGGTAAGATCGCGGCGAGTCGGTAGGCCGCACAGAATAAAACGTTCCGGATAGAAACGAATATTGTCGACGTCATTTTAACGAAGGAATCAACATGGCAGGTGCAGACACATTTGAATTCACCGATGGTAATTTCGAGCAGGAAGCATTGCAGAGCGATCTTCCCGTACTGGTCGATTTCTGGGCGGAATGGTGCGCACCTTGTAAAGCGCTTGGGCCAACGATCGATTCGCTGGCAAGCCATTACAAAGACAAAGCCCGCATCGGTAAGCTCAACACCGAAACCAACACCCAGGTTCCCGCGACTTATGGCGTCAGCGCCATCCCGACGGTCATCCTGATGAAGGGTGGCGAGATCGTCGAAAAATTCGTCGGTCTTCGTGGTGAGAAGGATTTTAAGGACGCGATCGACAACCTGCTTGGTCAAACTGCATAAGCGTTAGACCAGCCGACTGATAGAACAACCGGCTCACAGAGTCTTGGCGCATCAATGAACGTGCCACGGCTCTGTGAGCCGTGCTTTTTTATAGTTTGGTGGTGCAGTTGGTTTTAACGGTTTGGTCATTCGCACTGCTCATAGAGCAGTGGCACGACTTGAATCCACACCGGCGATCAATTCGATTCCAAGTTACTATCTACCTTGGGCGATTGCTTGCCTGCTGCCTGTTGACGTTGGTGGGCGGTATAAGATTCCGCTTCGATAAATACACGGCGCACGTTGGGAATCGTGTCTTTGATCTTCTGATTAAATTCGCTGATCGTTTCTTCCACGTTACTGCTGGAAAGCGACTGCGCAAAATCCAGGCTCAGGTTTACCAGGATATGTTCCGGTCCCATCTGCACCGTGATCAACTCGTTGACTGAAACGATGCGATCGTCATCCGAAATAATCTTGCGAATCTGATTGTCAACTTCGGGGTCTGCCGCCTCGCCGATCAAGAGGCTCTTGGTTTCCCACGCCAGAAAACACGCAACCAGCGTCAATATCAGCCCAATGACAATCGTTGCGGCACCGTCGAAATACGGTATCCCGGTGAGTTGCCCCAAAAGCGTTCCCACAAATGCGACCATCAGCCCCAAGAGTGCCGCCGTATCCTCCAGCAACACGACAAATATCGTGGGATCTTTACCGGCGTGGGCTGCTTCGAAATATCCGCGATCGCCCTTGACCCTGCGAAATGCGACCAGTGCCATGTGCCACGCCCAACCTTCAAAGACCATCGCGATGACCAGGACGATGTAACTGACGAAGACGTTTTCTATAGGATGCGGATGAATCAGGCGCTTTACGCCTTCATAAAGCGAAACGCCCGCCCCAACAGCAAACACCAGGAGCGCCACCACGAATGACCAGAAGTAAACTTCCTTGCCATACCCAAGTGGGAAATCCTTGTTCGCCGGTCGATTCGATTGCTTGATACCCCACAGAAGCAGCAATTGATTCATCGTATCGACGACCGAATGAATTGCTTCCGCCATCATCGCGCCGGAATGGGTGAAGGCGGCTGCGATGAATTTTGTGACTGCGATACCGCTATTACCGATTACCGCTGCGTAAATGACTTTTTTGGATCCGCTGGCCATGAGCGGGATTATATCGGATGACTTGAATCGTGCAGCAAGCGAATTCCAATCAGCATTCTCGTTTGAGAATTGGGTGTAACTGCTTCCGCAAAAACCGAATATTCCGACCAACTATCTGGCGGCACAAATATTTTGAGCGACAAATCGAACTGGACAGCGTATGTATGTAGGTGCAAATTCAACTGATCGAGATGACACCGGAGCATCACAATCATGGAAGTCGTCTGGTTCCTGCTGATCGGGTTGGCCGCTGGATGGTTGGCTGGTCAACTTACCAAGGGAAGTGGTTTTGGCACCGTTGGCGACCTCGTCATCGGGGTCATCGGTGCCATTCTGGGCGGGTTTCTGTTCAGGCTGGTCGGCATCGCTGCGTACGGATTGCTCGGGCAATTGATCATGGCCACGGTCGGTGCAGTGGTGTTGGTTGTCGTCCTGCGCGATCAAGAAGGCTTAAGAAGGCTTAACGCGCCTCAGACGATGCAAGACATTACAAGCCGCTATGGGATTTGGTCACTACCTTGCCATTGGCAAATGTGACTGTGATGCCTTTGCTGTCGTCGCCCCAACGCATGACCTTGCCTGAAATCTCAACATCGCCGACAGCCACACCCCCACCGCCATCCACATTTCCACTTCCGAGGATGTCTTCAACTTCCTCGACAGTCATCCCGGTATTGATCTTGTCGTAGTTGTCCTGCGAGACCTTGGAACACCCGACAATGGCGAACAATCCGATTGCGAACATGACGGTCAATAGTTTTTTCAAACGCATTTCAATACTTCCTCGTAAAGTTTGCTGACAATAATTCAACGCCGCGATGCTAAGTCGATTGCGTTCAAGATTCAAGAAGTTCGCCAATCATTCTTTAACAATCGCATCCGCCAAATATTCGATGACGTGTTTGGGTTTGGCATCGGTGTGGTGACCGATCTGGCATCGGCAACTGAACCCTGAAACGGCGATCGATGCGTTACCGCGTTCGCGAATTGCGGGGAATAATCGCTGTTCGCCGACGGCTTGGGCAATATCGTAATGCTCAACTTCGTGCCCGAATGAACCGGCCATCCCGCAGCAACCGCTGTTGATTTCTGTCGCATCATCGCAAACGGACTGCAGCGCCGCCATCGCATCACCCGTGCCATAGAGCGCTTTTTGATGACAGTGACCGTGGTAGCGGATGGCATCAAACGCCCCTTCGCGAAATCGCAATCGCTCCGGCTCATCTTCCATGAGCTTGGCCACAAACGATTCAAGCATCATCGAATTCGCCGCGATGCGATTGGCGGCTTTGTTGCGCACAAGTTGCGGCAGTTCGTCGGTCAGCGCCGACACGCACGACGGTTCGACGCCAAGGATGGGAATGCCTTGATGGGCATAGTTTGCCAGCGCATCGACATTCTGCGAAGCCAACAACTGCGCCTCAGCCAGCAGCCCCTTGCTGATCATCGGGCGTCCGCAACACGAAGTCTCCGGACACAGCACGCGGTAGCCCAGCGACTCCAGCACTTTGACAGCCGCCATTCCGACCTGCGGCGTATGATGATTCGTCCAGGTGTCGACGAACAGCACGACGCATTGCTGTTCGTTCTTCTTGGTTTCGCCTGCAGCGTTTTTACGACGCTCAAACCAATGGCGAAATGTGTTGCGGACGAAGCGCGGTGGTGGAATGCGTCGATCCAATCCGTATCGTTTTTCCAGCATCCGCCGAACGGGACCGCTGCGAAGAATCCAGTTGCTCACCGGAGCGAATCGACTCCCCCACTTTGCCAATCCGACCGAATCAGCGATGAAGCGCGATCGTCGCGGTACGCCTTCTCTGCGATGCTTGGCTGACAACCATTCAGATTTCAGTTTGGCGACATCGGTACCAGTCGGGCATTCGGTTTTGCACGCTTTGCAACTTAGACAAAGGTCGAAGACTTCATCGAGCGCCGGGTCGGCGAGCCCCTCAAGCATATCTCGGTTGGAAAGAGCGATGCGAAGCGCGTTGGCACGGGCACGGGTCGTATGGGTTTCGTCACCGGTGGCCATATACGAAGGGCACATCGCTCCGACGAGTCGTTGCCGACATTGCCCGACACCGCTGCACATGCCAGCCAGACCGGCCATTCCACCGTGTTCTGAAAAATCGAGCGTCGTCTTTAGCGATTGCGATTCAAACTTCGCGCCATAGCGCAGGTTTTCCGTCATCGGAAGCGGATCGACAATCTTACCGGGATTCAGGATGCCCTTGGGATCGAACGTTTGCTTGATGCGCTTCATCGCCGCGATGATGCGTGGACCGTACATTTTTTCCAACCAGCATGACCGCACGATACCGTCGCCATGTTCACCCGTCATCGTTCCGCCGTACTTTAGCGCGAGGCTACTAATGCGGTCGGCGACGCGATACATTTGAGCGATGTCTTCGGCTTTCTTTAGATTGAGCACCGGTCGCACATGCAGGCAACCGACGCTCGCGTGGGCGTAACATCCGGCTTGATCAACGCCCTCCTCCGCAAGAATCGCCATGAATTCTGCAATGTAGTCGCGAAGTTTCGCCGGTTCGACGGCTGTATCTTCGACGAACGCATAGGACTGTTCGTCGCCCGGGTTAGACATGAGCAATCCGAGTCCGGCTTTTCGGACATCCCATACGCAGGCTTGGTCGCGTGGGGAATTCATCACCGGAAAGGCATAGCCGTCCGTTCGCGCTTCGAGTTCTTCGGACAGCACCACGAGACGCTCTTCGAGACGGCGTTCATCTTCGTCGTATAGCTCGCAAATGAGAATCGCTGCCGGATCGCCTTTGATCCACGCCCGTTTGCTGGCCATGCTCGGGTTGTTCATTGCAGCGCCGACGATCAACCGATCAATCAATTCGACAGCGGCTGGTTTGTGTTCCAAGACGATCGGTGTCGCACTGAGCGAAGCGAGCATGTCATCGAAGTGTGCAACGACGAGCCCTTTGTGCTTCGGCAACTCAACGAGATTGAGCGTCGCACCGACGATAACTCCCAGCGTTCCCTCGCTGCCGCAAATGATCGTCTCTGCATTGACGCGATCATTTCCGCGCGAGAGTCGGTCGAGGGCATACCCGCCGTTTCGTCGAAAGACTTTCGGAAACCGCGCCTCGATCTCATCGACTTCTTCAACCGCCACGGTGCGCAAAATCTGTTCGCATTCACGGGCCAAAGCGTTATCCACCTGCGCAGCTTCGACGCCCCACTGCATCAGCGAACCATCGGACAAGACCACGTCCAGCAATTTGATGTGATCACAGGTTCGACCGGACGAAACCGAATGCGCACCGCAGGAATTGTTTGCGATCATCCCGCCAATGTTGGCGCGACTGGACGTTGCGACATCCGGAGCAAATTGAAGACCGTGTGGTTTGAGCGCCGCGTTGAGTTCATCGAGCACAACGCCCGGTTCCACCTGGACCGAACGATTGGCTGCATCGATATTGATGATTCGATTCAGGTATCTGGAACAATCAAGCTGAACGCCGTGGTTGACCGCCCCGCCAGCAAGACCCGTCCCCGCACCGCGAGGTGTCACCGCTACGCCATGTTCCGCGCAAATCCTGACCGTCGTCTGCACGTCTTCAACCGTCTTGGGAAGAACGACACCGTCCGGCGTCATCTCGTAGATACTCGCATCGGTCGCGTAAAGGGCACGCGAGAGTCGATCCGAACGAACCTCCCCTTCAATGGCGGATGCGATTTCGCTTAGCGCGCGAGCAGCCGGGGTTGCCGGTTGCGCGCTCGTATTGAGTACGTTCAGTTGAGTCATGCGACAAAGGATACGGGATCGGACCGATCATGCCGAGAGATGTTTTTTCATCGCGGTGGTCACGGCGTCAGGGTTTTCCATGGTCGTCATGTGGCCGGCATTTTCGATGACGCAAAATTCGGCAGTTTGAAGCGACTTCGCGATCTGCTCCATGACTGACGGTGGCGAGATCGCGTCCTCTGCCCCGACAATGACTACCGTCGGCACGCTGATTTCAGCCAGCAGCGACTGAGAGTCCGGTCGGTTGGCCATCGCGTGCAAAGCTGCCACCACGCCAGCCGGTGACGAGGTGGCCATGATCGCACGGAGCGACTTGACCAGATCGGGTTGACCGTTGAATGTCCGATCGGAGACCAGGTTGGGCATCATCCCATCATAGAGGAAGTTCGGCCCCTCCTTCAAAACGCGCTGGGCAGCTTCTTTGCGGCCGGCGGCTTTCTCGGATGGGTCAGGATCGGCGCGGGTGTCAATGAGCATCATGTTGCCGACGCGATTTTTGTGTCGCCGCCAAAACTCAAACGCGACGTATCCGCCCATCGAGAACCCGGCGATTGTCACCGGTTGATCGATCGCCAGATGATCGAGCAGAGCGGCTAAGTCGTCGGCGTAGGTCGCCATCGAGACGTCACCACTCGGAGGATCGCTCTCACCGAATCCGCGAAGGTCCGGCGCGATCACCTTGTGCGATTGGGCCAGAGCATCGATCTGCACCCGCCACATCTGCCGATTTAGTGGAAACCCATGAACAAGTAGGACGGGTTTTCCCGTGCCGATAACTTCGTACACCATGTTGTGATTGTTGATCGTTGCAGTTGACATGATCTGAGTCTAACACATTTGTTTCGACGTGTCTGAAACCGCGAAGGAACCCTTGCGATCAACGGTTTCAGCGTTTGGGCAAACGGATTCCGAGTTCGGCAAATTGTTTGTTGGCTTGGTCAGCCCACCCGCGATTTGCGATCGGACTCGCCGGACTTGGATGGAGAATCCCGCCAATCGGTATTCCGCAATCGTTCAACACTTTTTCTGCGCGCTTCTGTGCGAATGCCCCCACACCGACAACCATTTTGGGGGCAACAAACTCGACGGTCCTCAGAAGTGCCCGATCGCAGATTTCCAATAGCGGCGTGCGCTCGTCGGCTGGCAACTTGTCTGGCGTGCGATTGCGGCCGGAATCTTCCAGAAAAATCAGCGGACAGTAATTGCATACAAAGAACCGCTTGAGGAATCGCGTTGGCGATTTGAATGTATCCTTAGCCCACCCCCACAGGCGTGCGCCACTGACTTCGCTTCGATGACAATCGAGTCCAAGGATCGGTCGCTTCGGGTGTACGTCGGAGGGCGATCCGATAGCCGCATCAATCTTGAGCCAATCGCGGACAGCCCCCACTTCACCAAAGGGCACACCGGTTTGAGCCATGCCCCAAGGTCCGGGGTTCATTCCCAGAAGCATGATTTCGACATTGGAAAAATCGCAGCGCGCCACAAATGCATCGAATGATTTGCGGGCATATTCCAGTGGATTGTAAACGTATTGGACGGGTGGCCTGAACGAAAGCGACGAAAGTTCATCGACCAAATCGTCGGTGATTGACTTCAAAATTGTTCGTTTGGTTTTGGTGGCCATTGCGCTCGCTTCGGTGATGAGTTAGACACACTTGGTATAGCGTGTGCGCATCAAGAAGCAAATCACGTTCGAGATCGCGAATTGTCTGGATTGTGAATTCTTGCCGGGTGGGTTGAAACGACTTTACGGTGATGCGACCGTTGGGATTTATGGTTCCACTAAGCCTTCGCGAACGGCGTATCGCGTCAACGCGACCCGATCATGAAGGTCTAGACGTCGCATCATGTTGTCGCAGTGACAATCAATCGTCTTGACCGCAACATCCAATGCCATGGCGATCTCTTTTTTGGAATGGCCTTGGGCGATGTATTTGAGTATTTCGATCTGCCGGGGTGTGATGATGGTCCGTCGCGTCTGCAAAGGTCTGATCGTTTTTCCGGAGAGTGGGCATTTCGCAAGTCTCTTGAGGACATCTTGCGAGTAGAACGTTTTACCCCGCACAATGTCCTGCAGTCCAGAAATGAATCGAGTGAGATTCTCGCGCTTGGAGATAAACCCTTCCGCGTCCATTGCGATGGCCTGATCGACATATCGATCATAGATCGTGGCGCTGATAAACACTGTTTTGATTTCCGGTTGCAGTCGCCGAATCTCCAACGCCAGATTGGTGCCCCATTCCCCTTGAAGATTGATGTCGATCAGCGCAATTGTGCAGTCCGTTCGCTGAATAGACTTGAGGGCTTCCTTTCGGTTGGCGGCTGTTGCCACCACCTCGAACCCCGGAACGCGATTCAGGGCGTCTTTGAAAGTCGAGCGAACCATTTCATGGTCGTCAACCAACATGATTCGGGCTGCACACTTAATCATGATCCGTGAAACCCTCATCACTTGGAGATGATCCAGAACTTTGTACGAGTGGAAACGTGATGCGGACCTCTGTCCCCGTACCCATTCCCGACTCAAACGCAATCACACCACCGTGATCACGAACGATGTCAGCAACGATGGACAAACCCAAGCCGCCACCGGTTGCATTTTGCTTAAGGGTAAATCCTGGCTCGAAGGCTCTGGCTACGGTGTGGGCATCCATACCAATACCGGTGTCGCGCACTTTCAAAATGACTCGAGGCATTTGATCATTTGGTCGCTGCCCGGTTGCGCCGTCCTTGCGCTTGAAACGGTCGCTTCTGGAAGTGGCGCGCTTGGATTGTGGTCGAGCGGGACACCGGTTCGAAGTTTCGAGCGTAACGAACAGGTGCCCGCCCGAGCGCAATGACTCAGCGGCATTTAGAAAGAGGTTTTGGATGACGCGTACGATTTGAGTGGCGTTTCCAAACATGTACGCGGGAACATGCGCCGGCAAATCTTCGACAATGGCTACGTTTGATGGAATCCATGCCCGGGAACCTTCAATCGTGGACTGTATCGTTTGAACAAGATTGAAATTGCATTTCGGAATGCTCGTGCCGCCCGCAGATGTCCGAAGCAATCCAGAAAGCTCCAACGCATTCTCAGCAGCCGATTGAATTGCGCGAATTGATTTGGCGCACTGTCGATCAAACTTCATATCGGCTTGCGCCATTTCAGCCCGATTCACAATCACCATCAGGAGATTGTCCAAATCATGTACAAACTGTCCGACATGCAGACCCGGCATGTTGTCGGGCGCTGCCGGTATCGACCCTAGATCACGTTCAACCATCGGAGTCTGGCGACATACATCCTGCACATCTTGGGCCCGCCACTGATTCGAGTTGACTGCGTTTCTCAGAATACGACGCGAATGCGATCCATGTCGCGACATTGAGGCTCTCTGGAACGTCCCCATATCTGCAACAGTTGATGGTTGTAGAATGGACTGCGAATCATTGGACGGCTGCTTTACGGGCATCGCTTTTTCGCTTTGGCGTTTTCCTGATGCCAGGGCACGAATTCGACTGCGGGCATAGCGCAAGACGGCGGAGCCTTCCTTCAGAAATTGCTGCATTCTTATTGTCGCTCCCACCGATTCAACCCCTTCCGATTTGCGCGTGCGATCGAAATTTACGAAATGATCACAGCGAATGTGCAGGCGCACGGATACCGTACTCTCTTGAGTCGAGAGTTTTTGTTTCAACTATAATTTGGTCCGGAATAACGACCGGCGTTGTCCTGAATTCCTCGACAACAATCTCAACTAATATCCAAACTACTATCCTGCTATCCCAACTACTATCCTGCCTGATTCTGGGCCAACGTGATGCAATTCGACATTGCCATCAAGTCAGCAATCGCGCCACTTTCTTCAAGCAACTGCGTCATCTGATCGCGAGTCAACCGTTCACCCGCGTCTCTTAATTCAAGTGCAATCGACAATTCATCAACCAGCGCATCCCGGGTATGCTCGGCTTCGCGCAGCTTGACCTGCACATCGTCGCGACAAAGATGGGCTGCGATCCGATCAACCTCTGCAAAGGAACTGTCGCAATTCATGTGTCGAAGCGTTGTGTACACCAGCATCGGTGCAAGTTTTGCAAACAACTTCCTCGCCTGATCAGCCGAAAGCTGTCTCGTAACATCGGTCAGAATACCTGCGTCGTTCTCTTGATCGAGAGCACTACCACGCACCGGCAAGATGGCATCTTTGCCTGCCGTTAGCCGCTCCTTAATCTGGGTGACAATCTTCGCATACTCTGACGACCCAGAATCGGCTGTTTCCATCTCCTCGGTCAGCGCGTCTCGAATTCGGTCGATCTGTGGATCCGCCCGATGAAACTCGTCAGCCAACTGCGCGTTTGACATCATCAATTCATTGAACACTGTGGGATCCTCGACGCTCAAGGTTTCGAGAAGCTTTCGCACATAGGTGGCGTCATCAACTGGCTGCTGACTCGATGACGCTCCATCACTTGACCCATCACTCAACCCGTCATTTGATGATGGTTGTTTTTTTGAGGACGAATGTTCGTCGCGCATGGACATGCGGGCTTTATCCCTTTGAATGCAAACAAACTAAACAGCAGTTCAAACAGTTACGATTATGCGAATTACGACTAAGCCAATTTTGGACTAAGAGAACTGTCGCCGAAAGCGCTCCAACGATTGCTCGATCATGTAATCCACCTGATGCCAGTTCTTGCCCAATTGCTCGGCAATGGCGTTGATCGATTGGCCGTCAACGACGTAGCTCCACAATATCAAACGAGTGAGGTCGTCGAGTTCGCAGAAAATTCTGCGAATTTCTTGAATTTCTTCCTTTTTCTCGGTTTGGGCAGGTGCAGACAGGGAATTGGCGTCGAAATCCAAAAGTTGGGCGACGTCGGAGAATCCTTTGAGGGCGGGCGCACCAACCGAAACGCGCGTATCCGAACGGGTTCTCGCGGTGGCGATCCGGTGGGCGGATGATTTGGTCAGGTCCAGGGCAGCGTTCTTTGCCACTCGGCGTAAATATCGGAACAAACCGTCATCGTCCGGTAACACGCGCTCTTTGTTGCGTATCAGTATCAGCAGGGCTTGTTGAACGAGGTCTTCACGATCGGCGGAAACGATGCTTGTAAACGAACGCCCCAAGTACGAAAGCAGGCGCTTCCGCAACTGGCAGATTTCGCGCGATGAGATTACAGTCCACCATCGTTTGCTTGACATGATTCATCCGTGATTCACAAAGGTACTTCGCGTAAATCATCTGCCCCTTGTGGCATAATTGGAGATCATTGACGTAGCGCCGTCACGTTTTTTTCATCACCATTTCAAACTGAATTCAAAGATTTCGGTTGCTGTGGTTCGTCGATTCGAACACAACTTTGAATGACTCTTGATCCGCGTGAAGTCGCGTCTTCTTGAGTGTACACCACAAACGCTGCATCGCTAACAAGAAGGCGAACAATACCTTAGTCATGAATGATGCCCAGGTCCAGATATTTGTGTCGGCGATGCTTGCAGAACCCGCGCAAGACGAGGAAACCCTGCGCCTCGCCCGCGAACTTGCACAACAACCCAACGCACTTGAATACATTCGAAAAGCCTGGCCCAGTGCCGAACATCCTATCATCTCAGATTATATCTGTTGCAAGCGTTTGGGGCACGGAAGTTCGGGCGTGGTGTTTAAAGCGCTCCACTTTTCTCAATCCCCCGAATGGGTGGCACTGAAAGTCCTGCGCCATGTGACAGATCAAGAAACGCTTCGATTCATCGAACGCGAAGTCGAAATCCTCAAAGCCCTCGATAGTCCAAACATTTCCCGATATCTCGATTCCGGTCACTTCGCGGGTTCGCATTACCTTGCAATGGAATTGGTTGAAGGCATTCCCCTCGACGAATATGTGCAAGACCCATCGCTCTCCATCGAAGACCGACTCCGTGTGTTCGAACAGGTGTGTTGTGTCGTCGCAGACGTTCATGAAAAAGGTGTTGTTCACCGAGATTTGACACCGCGTCACCTGCTCATCGATTCGACCGGTCAACCGCGGCTGGTCGATTTTGGGTTGTCAGCCGTGCAGTCCGAAGAATGGGCAACGCAGATCCGCAAGACCCAAACCCAGTTGGGTCGCATCATGGGTACGGTCAAATACATGTCGCCCGAGCAGACCTGGGGTGGCGTGATACCGATCGATCATGGTTGCGACATTTGGGCGTTGGGTGTCATGCTTTTTGAGATCGCCACGGATGGAGATTATCCGTACAGCTTGGAAGCCATTGAAGGCATGAACTCTGGCGACTCGCTGCTTCATCGCATTCAGCATGAAGTTCCGCGCAAACCGCGCATCATCCATACGCGCTATGCCAATGGATTGACGACTCTGATCTCACGTTGCCTCGCCGCAGAACCGCGCCGACGAATCGACTCTGCCCGCGACCTGGCCAACGACATCGCCAGTTTGTACAAGAGCGTTACCATTCGAACGAAACCGCTCCCTTATCGGTATCGTTTTCAGCGGATCGCAGTTGGATTGATGTTGCGTTCTCGCGCCGCGATCTGGATGCTAATCATCGCAGTGGTCCTCACGACGATTTATTTGGGCACACTCAAACACGGCGTGGATTTTGGCAACGTCACCGATGCACATAGCACCAGCGCCCAGACGCAACTCATCAAAGAGAGCATGATTCACGGCCCGATTGATTTCGCAATCATCGGAATCGGCGACCATACGAGCGATGCAGTTATCGCGTTTGCAGACTCAAACGGACTCACAGATATCCAAAGGGACCTGATGTCTTGGCGGCCTTTGCATGGGCTGTTGATGGCGCGGATGGCCGACATTCAACCGCGGGCGATCGTGTGGGACTTTTATTTCGATACAGCACAACCGGGCGACCCGAAATTCGTTGAGGGAATCAGGGCGCTAGACGGGGCTGGCGTCCCTGTTGTGCTTGGTGCGCTGGACTACCATCCAGACGGATCACCGAAAATCAGCCCGGATATTTATGGACCGCTCAGGGAAATCATTCACCACGGTCTACTCTATGCGCGCAACATGGAGGATCGCCCGGGTGAGTTCATCGTTGCATTGCATCGCGGTGACCGCGTGTTTCCGTCGCTCGCTTTGGCGACGCTTGGCGGTCTTTGCTTCCCGCAATTGCAAAGTGACATATCCTGGCGCCCCGGTTCCGAAACGCTGACGATCCAACACCGCGAACGCGGGACCGACGATTACATCAGGGACATTGATCAAATCCAAGTCATGACCCTTCCGCCGGTTCGCGACAACCGATTGGAAACAAAAGTCGGAGACCAAGCCGCGGCGAAAGTGTTTGATCTGATCCCATTGAAAAAACAGCAAGGTCGAACAATCGCGTACGAGGACTTGCTTAACGCAAGCGATCAGCGGTTGAGCCAATTGATCGAAGGAAAGGTCGTTGTGTTCATTGATGTGCGCTCGCCCGGACGCTGGCCCTGGCAGAAGCGCGACCTTCACTCCGTCAAGTATCCGACAGGCGTGGTCCACAACGTTCCCGGAGGTTACCTCATGGCCAACGCCATCGAGGGCATCGTCAGTTGCAACTCGGTCAACCGAAGGTACTGGTTGCCGATTGAGGCCTACACGCTCGTCGTGGGCATGGCGGTTGTCGGATGCCTGTTGGCCAATCTGCTTTCGCGCCGAGGCGTCTGCCGATCAATGCCCAGCCAGCTCGCAGCGATCGGAATACTCGTAGCGTTCACCTTCGTTTGCGCACTTCTGGTATTCGACGCCAGAGCGCGCGCCTTTACGGATTGGGCAATCGGCGGCGCGGCAGCCGGCTCAACAGCCATTCTTGCGCTTTGGGTAGAATTCGTACGAAACCGTTACCGATTTCCACGTCATTCGAATTCTAACTTCCCAACGCGCTCCAACAGCCATTGACGCCAACTGTACGCCGCCAGATTAACCTGACTCACTTGTTACACCGGGTCGCCATCTCGACGAGTCGATTGGCTAGGCCACCCAGGAAATTGCACCCATCAGGAAGGCCATCGAAGCAGCCGTCAACATCACTGCACGACTACACCACAAGATGATTCGTTGTTCGTTATGACTTAGTGGATAATGAATCATTGCATACCTTCCTTTCAACCTTGTGATCCGATGATTTCCCAAGTAATTCCGGTTTCAACCCACGCTACGAACATGTTGTACAAATCCTCAAGCGGACCCGACCACATGAAATCCACAGTAACAAAACCAGCAGCAACCATTTCTTCAAACATTGCAACTTCTCCTTAAGAAAGTGAAAAATCGACTCACACGCATTTGGTATGAGAGACAAGGCCCCGAGTGCGGGTTCATCCGAATTCGAGGCGAGAGTGGATTTGATTCTGGGCATCGCAATTGATTGATGTCAAACGTAATGTTGGGAATCAACCCGCAAGTTGTGAGTAACTCGTGGGCTATTCATCCCAATTCCACAAACTTAGAGCCAGAGTTGTTAGAATGTGCAATCTTGGCATTGGGGAATTTCACCTTGAATATGGCAGACGTCTTCGCGATTATCGGAACGCGAAACGCGCACAAAATGGATTGCAATTTGATTTGATGACCAAAATGTCAAACCTATCCATCATCATCCCGACGTTTCAAGAAGCCGCCAACCTGGAACAACTTGTCACGCGGATATCACAGACGCTCGCCGACTCAAACCTGATTTTCGAGATCCTGATCGTTGACGACGACAGTCGGGATGGAACCGATGCGCTCATAGCAAATCTTGCGGAACTCGGTCTGCCAGTTCGATTGATACTTCGCAAAAACGAACGGGGATTGAGTTCGGCGGTGATCCGAGGATTTGATGAAGCACAGGGTTCAACACTGATCTGCATGGATGCGGACCTGAGCCATCCGCCCGAGGCGATCCCCGATCTGCTGAACGCTTTGGACCAACCCGGAGTCGACTTCGTCATCGGCAGTCGCTACGTCGGCGGCGCAGGAACAGATGACGAGTGGGGGTTGTTTAGACGAGCCAACAGCTACGCGGCCACGGCGCTGGCACGTCCATTTACAATGGCTCGCGATCCTTTGTCGGGATACTTTGCCATGCGCCGAAGCCAATACAGGATGTGTGATTCGCTCAGCCCGCTGGGCTATAAGATCGGACTGGAATTGATCGTCAAATGCAACTGCCGCAACGTAGCAGAAGTGCCAATACACTTCGCACAGCGACGTTGCGGCAGCAGCAAATTAACGTTGAAACAACAGTGGCTTTACTTGCGTCACATCGCCAGACTCGCCCGATACAAACTGGCGCGACGATCGTAACCAAATGCTATTGACAACGCGTTAGGGTTTGGGCGTATCGATGTTAGTTGCGTCTCGCACAGTTACGCCATCCGGGGCCTTGTAAACGAATCGCTCAGCTGAGACGCCTTTGTTGAGTTCGATGTCCGAAATGATTGTCGTCATCATGACTTTGTCATCCGGTGTATATCCGACCGTCTTGGCCTGAATACCGCAGTCCTTGCGACAATAGAAAACCATCTTTCCCATGCCCGGCGATTGGCCAGCCATCTTCACTTCGACGACATAACAATCGGCCCCATCGATTTTTTCATCCGGTAAGACGTTGATCTTGACGTCCTTGCCATAGTGCTGCCAGGGCAACTCTTCTCCGGTGACCGGGTCGGTTTTCGATACGTCCTTAACCCCTTCAGTTTCGACTTCAGTGAAGGTAAACTCACCATCGCAGACGGTCAGCATTTTCTGCTCTCGGTTCTGCTCCATCCCGCCCATTTTTTGCGATGATTTGGACGTACCCTCTGAACGCATCTTAAACTTTTCGCCGTCTCGCAGGGTTTCGAGTGACTGCTCGGAGACGCTTTTGATTTCAACACCCTGCATTGCAAGATCGACATTGGTCTTCATGTTGGCTTTGAATGATTTCGTCTTGCGAATCGCCGCAACCAATTCCTTTTCGATCTCTTCAATGGTTGCGCCCAGGCTTGGGGCTGCGACGCACATCACAAAAAGCGCCGTCACGACGGCATGTTTGATTTTGAACATATTCGAACTTTCCTTTCCTCGGTTATTCCTGTTTGTTCCTCGTAAAATCTACTTTCTTACCGACCAAAACAATCAAACCCGAGGAACGTTTATTCCCGAGGATCTGTGGGACTCTGACTCGCAGTCATTCCCTTAATCGGCAACGATACACACATCACTTACATCTCCCGATTCCGCAGTTCAACTTCGCGGGCAACCATTCCGCAATCACGATCGCCCACCTCCCGTGGTTGCAACGTGAGGACAGGTTTACGGATGCCGTTATCTTATTGTAACTGCTTGCCTTGAGTATTCGTGAAGTCGCGCCACAACAAATAAAACTCAACTGTTCTTTCGGCCACGGGGTTACAAATCCGTTACGGCGCGACACCTTACCGCCGCATTTCCGCTCTGTCTATGCCGCCAAACCTCGCCAACTTCATTCGTACTTGGAATAATGTTTTCACATGTGGGGTTTTTGAGCCGTACGGGCATACCGTTGTTACAGTCCTAAAATTGCCTTGCCCCAATTGCGCGGCTAGCGTGTTTGAATGAATGGCATAGCCGCCGGCTGTGTCGCAAGCTAGATATGATTTGTGCGTGCGGGACGTTGTCCGCCCCGCGAAACTTTCTAGTCGTAACGAATGGAGATTCAAAAATGAAGAAATCAACCACACTACTACTCTCGATGTTGACGGTCGCCGCGTTTTCTCCTTTGGTCAATGCAGCAGACAAGGAAGACAAAGGGCACGATTCTGGTCATGACCACGCCCACGCCGAACTTGGAAAGGACGCTCCGCAGTTCACCCTGACCGACGTAGAAGGCAAGGAACACAAGCTCTCCGACTACAAGGGCAAAGTCGTCGTACTCGAATGGACCTGCTGCACTTGCCCGTTTGTCGTCAGGCACCAGAAGCAGGAAAAAACCATGCAGAACACGTTCGACAGCTTCAAGGGTAAAGACGTCGTTTGGCTCGCCGTCGACAGCACCAAACCCGATCATGGAGGTGGTTACTCTGACGACATGATCAAACGTTGGAAGAACAGCGACGACGTCAAGCTCCCTTACGCCGTCCTGCGTGACGCCGAAGGCAAGGTTGGCCACATTTATGGCGCCAAAACAACCCCGCACATGTATGTGATCGACAAAGAAGGCAAGCTCGTGTATTCGGGTGCGATCGATGACAACCCGCACGGCGAGAAGAAAGAAGCCACCAACTACGTTTCCAATGCGGTCGAGTCAGCCCTCGCCGGTTCCAAGGTCGAAGTTGCTTCGACCAAGCCATACGGTTGCGGCGTCAAGTACGCAGGCTAATCGATTGTGTTAAATCGGCGCGGTCAAGTGTTAGTCGTATCCGATGTGGTCGGCCAATTGAAAACGTGACGTCTTGAATGAATCGAGACGGTTGCCATCACCGATCGCAACAAATCGGTCAATCAGGGCAGTCGATCCCAGGGATTGGGTCGGCTGCCCTTTTTCTATTGGGCCCTTCTCAATCGCATTTATCTCTAATTCGAACTGTTGAATGAGCGGATCGAAAATGGTTGCATCACCAAGGCGGCACGACTAGACTTCAAACCCACTGGGCGCGAGAGCCCGACGGCGCAAGAAATATCTGACCAAACGACACGGACGTCCGTTTGCTGCAAATTCAACCATGAAGGTTTGATGCATCCCTTGGATATCTTCAATCGAACGAAGTTTAAGGAGTCGGTGCGGTCCGTGAAAATGGGTTTCGTCATCGCGTGCCTTCTCACGATGCTCTCATCGACAGCGTGCGGTCCCGCTTGGGTGTATACATTTAACGAAGCCGAACGAATCGCCCGCCCCAAAGAGCAACCGATCTTTCTATTCTACCGCGATCACCTCAACGTCCGGTCGGCCCGCATCAACGAAGCCCTTGAACAACCCGAAACGATGAAGCTTCTGGAAGGATATGTTCCGTGTTCGTTGATTTCGGCGTATGACCCGAACCGGCGATACGTCGCTCAGTATGGTGTTCTCGCCCCACCCGGACTGGTCATCATTCATCCGGACGGCACTTATCACGCCATTCAGGACGTTGATGGCGCGGTGCAGATTCGGGCCTTTATTTCCAATGCCAAACCGCCCGGGAAAAAACCCAGCATCGATCAAGCGATTCCGCGACCCACCGACTATTTGATTCGGGCGGAAGGCACCTACGAGAAAGCCGTCGATCTTGCCCAACGTCAAAACCGCAAGATGATGATCCTTTATAAGTGGTGGGTCGATGCCGATTCCAACGAACTCATCACCCGCATGAGCAGGCCCGAAATCGCTTCGCGGTGTACCGAAACGATCAACTGCGTCCTCGACTGGGATTTCACGCCCAACCGCAAACATGTCGCCAAATACGGTGTCACCAAGTATCCGACCATCATCATCGTTCATCAGGATGGCTCGTTTCAGAAACGGGAAGGACTTGGTAACGTTCAGGAGATTGCATCGTTTCTGTCAGCCGCGTTGAATGCGCCAGGTGGGCAGCGGCCCGGGGCGCGACCACCGGGTCCGTCGGCGTCAAAGCCGCCAAGTTCGCGACGACAGTCGCCAACCTCACGCAGTCCGACGCGAAGCACGCAGTCACCTGCAACGAAACGGCGGACCAACCAACCGCCAAAAATCAGTTGGCTAACGATCCACGACCAAGCCCGCATCCGAGCGCAACGCGAGGGTCGCGGGCTTTTTGTCTTTTATGAGAAAGCGAACGACGAAACGTCGATGCGGATGGCCCGACTACTCGAATCGTCCGGTGCCCAAAGCATACTCAAAGATACCGTGAACTGCCGACTCAGCGCTGACGATCAACCGGCCATGAACACGATGCGCTATTATGGCGTCAACAATGCGCCGGCTTTCGTCGCCGTGCGACCTGATGGCACAAGCCGCGCTCGCAGAGGGTCGCTCACAATCAACGACCTGCGACGCCTTCGCGCATTTATAGGTGGGTAGATTCGATCTGACCAGGCAGTAGCGATGCCGAACGTAGGGTCCGCTGTGCGGACCCTTTTTTGAATTAGGGTTTGCCGCGCAATGGTCCGCACAGCGGACCCTACTTTGGACCCTACTTTGAATCTTTGGGATCATAGCCGAGCACATCGTATAGCTCTTGGCGGGTCTGCATTTGATCGACAAGACTTGCCTGGGTTCCTTCGCGCATGATGACATCCAGCGATTCCTTCACCGTGTGCATCACCAAACGCTGTAACGTCACCGGATAGATAACGATATTGTAACCCATGTCGCCCAATTCCTTCGCGGGCGGTAACGGTGACTTGCCGAATTCTGTACAGTTGGCAAGCAGCACCGTATCCACATCGCGGGCGAAACGGACGAATTCATCTAGGTCTTGTAGGGCTTCGGGAAAGATGCCGTCCGCTCCGGCTTCGATGTATTTATGGGCGCGCTTTACGGCTTCGTCATAACCGGAAACGCTGCGCGCGTCGGTGCGGGCGAGAATTAGAAAATCTTTGTTCGTCTTGGCCTTCGCAGCCGATTCGATTTTGACGCAAAATTCGTCGGCTGGCACCAACCGTTTGCCGTCAAGATGACCGCAGCGCTTCGGGAACTCCTGATCTTCAAGATGAATACCGCTTACCCCGACCGATTCAAGAATGCGCACGCAGTGAGCAGCGTTATCCGCCCCGCCGTATCCCGTATCGGCATCCATCAAGATCGGCAGCGAACAAGAACGCGCCACCCGATCGGCATGGTCGCGGGCTTCGGTAAGCGTCATCACGCCAACATCGGGCAACCCACCCACCGAGTTCGCCAACACCGCGCCGGAAAGATACAACGCATCAAATTGTGCCTGCTCGATCATGCGTGCCGAAAGCGCGTTGAACGCCCCTGGCATCATCACGACGCCTTCGTCAATCAGCGTCCGCAAGCGGTTCGATCGTGCGGCATGTTCAATCATCAAGTCCGCCCCATCAAAAAACCGTATTCGTAGGGTGGGCCGTGCCCACCATGTTGTTCGCGTTTGAAACGGCGGTGGGCACGGCCCACCCTACAGAACTTCAAACATAAACAGTTTGGTAATCGCCTTATCGTCGAGCGAATCAAACTTCATCACCTGCTCAACCAAATGCTCAGCTGTGTCCTTCGCGATCACACCGTCGGCCAATCGATGGAACTTCGCGAACACTTCATCATCGGTCATCGGATTTTCGGCATGGCCACGCGGGAAGTCCACCCGCTTGTTGACCTTTGTGCCATCGGTGCAAGTGATTGTGATATCGTTCGGAATGCCTTTCGGGTACCCCTTGTTGAGTTCAGCATCTTCTTCAATCTTCGTGCGATCGATCAAATCGAGCAGCGTCTTGTCGGTCAACCTCTCGTCATCAAACGTCGGCAACGTCACGTCGCCATCGGTCAATGCAGCCGCACAGCAGTAGAACATAGAGTGGTCAGCCGTCTCGCGCGATGTCGGACGCAACTTTTCAGGTTCCGATCCGATGATGCTCACCGCGGCTTCGAAGCTGCCGATGTGAATCGACTCGATCGTCTTCCCTTCAATCTGCGGGCGAAGTTGCAGGCACGCATCGATCGCCGACTGCGAGTGATACTCTGCCGGCCAGAACTTGATGTACGTCTTGTCGATCATGAAGTCGCCCTTCTCACCGAGGACGAGTCCATCCTTAATCCCGCCGAGGTTGAGTTGATGCATCAAGCCCTTTGGACCTTCAAACATTTCGTGCGGACCTGTCAAACCGCGGCGAGCGAGGTTGGCTGCAAAGACGCCGTTGCGGGCAGCGTTGGCGAAAGCACATGCTTTCCAGTCCGAAATCTGCCCCGTTCGCGTTTGACGTGTGGTGATGTTGCACACGCCCGAAAGTCCGACCACGTGTTCGAGTTGATCTTCGTCGAGTTCCCAAAGTTTACCCGCCAACAGCGCGCTACTTAGCGCGCCGTACGTCACATGATCCCACCCGCCCGCACGAAGCGACGCCGCATCGCATAGCCGGCACTGAATTTCGTATCCGATGACGATCGCAAGAACCGCATCGCGGCCAGCCAACCCCTGCGCCTGTGCTACAGCGATCGCGGCGGGAATGTTGTCAGACGGGTGAGCCGGTTCGAGGCTCAGATAAGTATCATTGTAATCGAGGTAGCGCACCATCGTTCCGTTGGCAAACGTGGCGAGGCTCGGCATCGATGAATGCGTCGTTCCCCAGACGATACCTGCGCGGGAATCACAGACAGCCTCTGCCGTTGCACGAGCCACCTTCGCCGGCCGGCTATGGTAAGCGCCGAGGCAAGTTCCGATGGAGTCAAGAATCCGACGTTTGACCTCGTGGATCGTCTTGTCAGGAAGCTCGTCGTAAGAAAGATCATGAACCCATTTAGCAATACGGCGACCGATGGTGGCCATTAAAGTCCCTCCTGGCGCGAAGCCATTCTGAGTGGGTAAGTGTTGAGCAAAAGTGCGAACTGTTAGGAATCAGTCCCATCAACGGCAGCCGGATTCCTGCCAAGCGAATGTATCCAATCGCATGAAAGTCGCAACGTCCACCGAGGTATCAATGGGACTCGCGTGGCTGATCAGTCCAAATTCAGAACTCCGCCCCTAAGTCAGCCAGATTCTTAAGGCGCCTTGCCAAATTGGCCGAATGGTATTACATATTAGTACCTTTCGCAAACCCTTGGGGTTTCAGGGCGTTACGATCGGTATGGGAGTATTGGCATGTCGAACAGCAAGCAGGCGATCGTTTCATTTAAGGCTGAGCCTTCGTTGGTTGAGGCGCTTCGGGGTGTACCCAATCGCTCTGCTTTCATTCGGGCGGCGGTTCTATCTGCGCTTGAGAATACCTGCCCGTTGTGTTTGGGGGCTGGGATTCTTACGCCTGAGCAGAAGACGCATTGGGATGCGTTTGCGGTGGACCATACCGTCACCGAATGCGGCGACTGTCATGAATGGCACCTGACCTGTTCGCTGGAATCGGACCGATGCGAATCGCATGTGCATACCGGTGCGGATGCTTTGGATGCAAGTCAAAATGGTTGAGGCGACCAAAAACTTTTTGCGCATGGCCTTCGTGATGATCGTGCTTGCTTTGACAAGTGCGGGTTGTCCTGATGCGACTCCGGTCACTGATGGTTCAACACCGGGTGATTCAAAGCTTCGGGTTTGCGCTTCGATTCCTCCGATTGCGTTCGCGGTGAAAGCCATCGGGGGTGATCGTGTCGAAGTCTCGACCTTGTTGCGGGCTGGCCAATCGCCTGAGACTTATGAACCGACCTCGAAACAAATGGTTGAGCTTTCAAAATTCAAATGCTTGTTCGGAGCGGGCGTTCCATTTGAAAAACAGTTGGTTGCGAGTGTTTCATCTTCGATGCCGAACCTGCGGGTCTTGGATCTTTCGGTTGGTTTGGAACTTCTGCCTGCCGAATTCGACTGCGGGCATTCGCATGATGGCCACGAAGATCACGCGCACAGTCATGCCCATCAGATGGACCCGCATGTTTGGATGAAACCGCGATTGATGATTTCAATGGCCGAATCAATCCACGCCGAACTGTGCCGCCAAAGCCCACCCGACGGGCCGCAATTCGATGCGAATTTTGCAACGCTCAAACGAACGCTTGAAGTCCTCGATGTTGAAATTCGCGAGTCCCTGGCATCGCTAACCACGCGGACGTTTTATGTCTACCATCCCTCGCTGGGTTACTTTGCAGATGCTTACGATCTCAAACAAACCGCGATCGAACAAGGCGGGAAGGAGCCGACGGCGAAGGAGCTTGACGCTTTGGTTCAGCGCGCCCGATCTGAAAATGCCAAGTTGATTTTTGTCCAACCGCAATTCTCGCAGCGGGCGGCGAAGAGCGTGGCTGATCAGATTGGCGGTAGTGTTGTGGCGCTCGATCCGCTTTCAGAAGATTACGTCGAAAACCTTCGGCACATCGCGTCAGAAATCAAGAACGCTCTAGGCAATGAGTCGGGCGACAGCGCCGAATCTCATCTCGGCACAAACGGAGCCGCCCATGACTGATTCCGACGTGGCTATGAAATTTGAGAACGTCAGCTTTGCATACGATCGCGAAACGGTTGTCGACGACGCCACCTTCACCGTCGCAAATCGCGATTTCGTTGGCATCATCGGACCCAATGGCGGTGGTAAGTCGACGCTGGTCAAGCTCATGCTGGGGGTTCTGCGACCGCAGCGGGGTAAGATCGAAGTTTTGGGGCACGCCCCCCACCGCGCTTGTCGGCGCATTGGATACATGCCGCAAAACTCCAACCTCGACCCTGAGTTTCCCGTTACGGCGCTGGATGTGGTGTTGATGGGTCGGTTGGGAATCACGGCGCGGGTTGGACCATATGGTTCTAAAGATCGCAAGGCGGCGCTGCAAGCGCTTGATGAAGTCGGGTTGGCCGACCATGCCGACCGTCCGCTGAAACTACTTTCCGGTGGTCAGCGTCAACGGGTGTTGATCGCGCGGGCGCTTGCGGGTGAACCCGAACTGCTCATCCTCGACGAACCGACTGCCAACCTCGACCCGGCCGTTCAGGATGAGCTTTACGACCAACTGCACGAGTTGAACAAAAAAATCACCGTGGTCATCGTTTCGCACGATGTGGGTTTTGTTTCGCTGTATTTCAAAACCGCCATCTGCGTTAGTCGTCAGGTCCATACGCACTCCACCCGCGACCTGACCAATCAGCAAGTCACCGACATGTATGGGCGCGAAGTGCGCCTGATCCACCGTGACCATTCTGAATCGGGGACATGTTGTGATTGAATTCGTTGAAGCGCTGACCCACAACCGAATTCTGCAACACGCCCTATTCGTTGGGATCATCGCCAGCATTGCGTGCGGCGTCATGGGCAGTTATGTCGTCGCCCGACGCATCAGCTACATTGCCGGCGGAATCGCCCACTGCACGCTGGGTGGCATGGGTGTTGCACGATATCTCAATCGCGCGCAAGGTTGGACCTGGTTAGAACCTTTACACGGAGCCGTCGTAGCCGCCCTCCTTGCAGCGATCATCATCGGGTACGTCAGCCTGCGGGCCCGCCAGCGCGAAGACACCGTGATCAGCGCACTCTGGGCCAGCGGGATGGCCATCGGAATTCTCTTCATTGCCCGCACGCCAGGTTATGGCGAAGACCTGATGAGCTACCTCTTCGGGAATATCCTACTGGTTTCAACCGGTGATCTTTACCTGGTCGCTGTTCTCGATGTCGTCGTACTTGCACTTGGGCTGATCTTTTACAACCGGTTTCTAGCCGTGTGCTATGACGCGGAGTTTGCGCGGTTGCGCGGCGTCAACGTGGAGTTCTATTACCTGTTGCTGCTTTCGCTGGTGGCGCTGACGGTTGTGGTGCTGGTGACGGTTGTCGGGTTGGTATTGGTGATCGCGCTGTTGACGTTGCCGGCTGCGATTGCGAGTCACTTTGTGGCCCGATTGTGGATGGTGATGGTGCTGGCTGTTCTGTTCAGCATGATGGCGACCGTCGCCGGGCTGGCCCTTAGTTATAGCCCGCAACTACCACCCGGTGCGACGACCATCGCGGTCTGTGCCGGGGCATACCTCATCACGATTTTAGCGAAGCGAATCATCGCCCCACGCAAGCGAACCTGATTCGTAAAAATCTAAAGGGTCTTGAATTTACCCGTCTTCCGTCAGGAATCGAATCGCATCGACGTAGAGTTTTGTTCCGTCATCCGGCATTTCGTGCCCGACCTGCGGCAGTATTTCATACTTGAGTTTCACGCCAGCGTCTACAATCGGCTGCGTGTATACCTGGCTGAAGGGTCGATTCTGATCGAGTTCGCCAGCGATCATAACTATGCGAGTCGTGGACTCCTTGGCGTTGGCGATCCACTGTCGGAATACGTTATCGTCACTTCCACCAGCGATGGCCAATGCACCGCGGTACTTGTCGGGATGGTCGGCCACCATCTTCAACGCGAGGGCAGCGCCCTGCGAAAATCCGACAATGATGACTTTTTGCGGATCGGCGCCGCGCGCCTTGATGACCTCGTCGATTCGATCGACCGCGCCTTCGACATCCAGGTCGTTTGGATTCTGACCCTTGTGCCAACCGTAGATGCCTTTTGATCGGGTTTCACCTCGGCCTTTAAGCGCCACAACTGGTATGCCCAGTTGATCGGCGACGGGAATGAATTCGTGCCCGAACGCCCGCGGGTTGCTCCCGAATCCGCACAAGGCTATTAGCAAATCTACCGATTCATCGCGTTTCTTGGATTCAGGTTCGTAGACGAACTGCGATTCCTTGTCGCACTTACGCACCTCTTTGAGAACGGCTTTGAAGCGATCATCGTCTCGAATTGAGGCGAAATCGGTATCGCGTTTGATGTGCTCGCTGTCGCACCAGCCGTATCGAATTGAATTTGATAGCGCTTCAAACGCTTTATCGGGCTTGTCATCCAGTGCGTAGCAACATGCGAGGTTGTAATAGTTGAGGTTGTCCAGAGGGGCCATCTTGACGATCAGCTCGCGATAAAATATCGCTCTCTCCCAGTCTTTCTTGGCGTAGGCCTCATCGCTTTGCGTCGTGTAATGAAGATACCGCATGCCCCGCGTGTTCAGTTTAATGGCACCCAGGGTCGTCGATGCAAATATCGTTAGAAAGAGTGCAATTGCTGCGTATCGAATAGCTGGGAATCGTGTGAATGCTGACATGCGTTTGCTCCTTCGTAACGACTGAATCGAAGATGGTTGAATTAAGATGCGGAGTCTACAGCCACTTGCATCTCGTGACCGGGTTTTCGGAACTGGCGTTTCGATGTTGCCACCGATTCTGATCTTATCGAACTTGCTACAATCGCGAAAGTTTCCGCTAAGTCGAGGTGACATCTCAGGGACCGACGGTGGCCTGCCCTTGAGGTTAGACACACATCGGCTTAGCCCGTATCGTGTGCGGCGATAACAACTGGAACGCCATATTTCTGGAACGCATAGATGGCACAACGGATTTTCTTTGGTGCGATCGCCATATCGATCGTGTTCGGGCTCTTCAGCGTAGACGCATTTCTATCGTCGCTGCCAAGATTCGCGGGCACAATGCTGGATCGCGGTAGCTTTTTGCCACTGGCCATGGCCCTCGTGTCGATGATGGCTGTGGCAGAGCTGGCTAAGATGTGCCGCGCCAACGGTTCCCATCCAAATCAGGTTTGGGCGTCGCTTTGTTGCCTCGCGTTGGTCATCGCTCCGTGGCTGAGCGCCGCGGGTCTGCTGGGTGATGGGCCAACGAATCTTGAGGCGATTCATTTTCAATACTTCCTAGTCGGAGTTGCCTTTATTGGCGGCGGATTCGTCGCGCTGAGGCGGAAGGACGTCACCACCGGATTGTCCGATGTCGCCGCGACGTGGCTCTTGATCATCTACGGAGGCGTGCTGCCGAGCTTTCTGGTTATCATGCGTTGCGACTCGGCGCTTCCCGGACCGATTGGTGCATGGGTCGTTCTGTGCATCATCATCGTGTGCAAAGTTTCGGACATCGGGGCGTACTTTACGGGCTCGTTGATCGGACGTACGCCACTCATTCCCCACGTCAGCCCCAGGAAATCCATCGAGGGCACCATCGGCGGAATCGTCGTCAGTGCGCTGGTTTCGCTCGCCCTCTTCAAAATTCACACTGACACTTTGAGCTTCGCCAGCCTTTCTTCGGAAGCTTCAATACGAGCCAGACAACTCAGTCAACTCCATCAAATCACAAGCCTTTATGGACGCATGTCCTGGTCCCAAGCCCTTATCTTTGGAGTGGTTATGTCTGTTATCGGGCAGCTTGGCGACCTCGTGGAATCGGTTTTTAAGCGGTCCGCAAAGGTCAAAGATTCTGCACATCTGGTGCCTGGATTCGGCGGCGTACTGGATATGGTGGATAGCCCTTTTGCCGTCGCACCATTTGCTTGGTTTCTACTAACACGATGGTGGCAGGTGTTGTAGAATCCTAAAGTGATGCCTCAACAGGCGGGCGGTATTGGCGTGGCGACTGAACTGGTTGCCGCTGCGGCAGGTCGCAGCACCGAACGCAGATTGAGACTTTTGGAATGATCCGTACCTCTTGGAACTAACCCTCGCAATCGACAACACGGCAAAACGCACGCTCCTTTTTGGACCGGCAGACAGCCACCTTCGGCTCATTCGCAGTGCGTTGGATGTCAAGATCACCGCCCGTGAATCCACGATCAAGCTCAGCGGCCCGAATGAATCCATTCGAAAAGCCGCCAGCGTGCTTGATTCGTTGCAGGCACGTTTGCGCAAGGGTGAATCGGTCGGAGAAGAAGACGTCAACGCAGCGCTTGCCGCCCTCGACCATGAAGGGGAACCCGTATCCGGTAAACGGATTGCGGTCTACCACTCCAATACATCGATCGTCGCAAAGACCGAGGGGCAGGAACGGTACATTGAAGCCATCGACAAATACGATCTGACGTTTTGCCTCGGGCCAGCCGGTAGCGGTAAGACCTATCTCGCAGTGGCGATGTGCGTGGCGCTTCTGAAGGAGCGACGCATCCGTCGGCTGGTGCTCGTTCGCCCAGCGGTCGAAGCCGGTGAGAAACTGGGTTATCTGCCCGGAGACATGCAGGCCAAAGTGAATCCATACCTCCGGCCGCTGTTTGATGCGATGCATGACATGATGAGCTTTGAGCAGATCAAGCGATTCATGGAGAACGATGTCATTGAGGTGGTTCCGCTGGCTTTCATGCGAGGGCGTACGTTGAATCACTCAGCCGTGATTTTGGACGAAGCCCAGAACGCGACACCGTCTCAGATGTTGATGTTTCTGACGCGGTTGGGGCAGAGCAGCAAGATGATCGTGACCGGTGATGCTTCGCAGACCGACCTGCCAAGCGGTCAAACGAATGGCATTGTGGATGCGGTTCGCCGCCTCAAAGGGATCAAGCACGTTGGCATCGTCGAACTTGAAAAAGCAGACATCGTGCGCCATCGGTTGGTTCAGAATATCGTGAAGGCGTATGAATCAAAGTAAGCTTCGTTGACATGCGAAGAATGATTGAATTCTGCGGGTTTAATGAAACTGAACGATGGCGAACCCGTACAAAGTGACGGGCGCATCAAAGATTCCCGCGATCACTTAAATGCAACGCTATCGCAAGCAACACTGATAAAGCGGTTATCGCATTTGAATTGACATTGGACATTGACACAATTGACAAGTGAGGGTGTTGAATGCGTCGATCAATACCCGACGCGCGGCAGCCTGTTTCTGATGGCACGATGAATGCGCCTTAGGACGCATGGTCAATAGCACAAGAGTGAATAGAAGGTTTTAGGTGATGTTCGGATTCGCCAAAAAGAAAAAAGTCAGACGCGAGCGGGCGAGACAGTTCAAAGCTGAATCGACCGAATCACCGGTGCGCGCTTTGATCAAGCGTATCGGAGTTTGGCCGGCGGCTGTCACTCTGGCGTTTTTCGTTGTGGCGATGGTAATCAGCCTGTCGGGCGATCCGGGTATCCCCTACGCGCTCAACCAGCGTATCAATCAGCCGATCGTTGCGCGGGTCAACTTTGAGGTCAACGATGCCGAACTCGACAACCGCAACAAGCTGACGGCTCGCCAATCCGTTCCGAATTACTACCGGGTCAATACGGATTTCATCGACCGTGTCGTCGGTGAACGCGAATTATCTGCGTTGTTTGAAGCCGCACAAGTTCCGACTTTTGATGAATTCAAGGTAAAGGCCAAGGAATACTCGTGGAAGGCTAACGAAGACGTCTATCACCTGCTCAATGGTGCGGACGATGCGAAGCGCGACAGTTTTTCGGCGTCGCTTGAACAACTGAAGAACGAATTAAGGTTGGAACCGACAGCCCTTCCTTCCGATCAGTTGCAACGCGATCCGCCATCGACGGCTGCTGATGTTGTCATCCAATTGCCGGCACCCGAAGGGGAATCGCTCACAGATCGCAAACTGCCGACGGTCCATCTGATTCGATTAACGAGCAGCAATTCAATTGAAGGACGAGCCTTTAAGCTAGCTCCGCTGTTTTCTCAGCAATTGCGCCCAGTGATTCGTGAGTTTCTGATCGAAGTTTTGGGCAAAGAACCGATTCTAGTTTATGACCAGGAACGAACGCAAAACGAAATGATCCTCGCTGAGCGCAACGCGCCCCGGGGACGGAGATTGTTTGAAGGCGGCAAACCGTTCGTCTTTCCCCACTCACTTCCCACGGCTGAAGAAGGCAGCGGGCTGGATACGGGAATTACGCATGCTGAATTGGCGCTTCTGCATGCCGAGCACAAGGCCTTCCAGGAATTCCTCGCCAGCGACGAAGCGGCGGCTATTCACGCCCGCAAGCAGCGCTTGCTGGAACACATCGGTATCGGGGCAATCCTCATTGTTCTGTCGATTTCGTTGTTCAGCTACGTCGGGTTGTATCAGCCCCGCGTCTTTGAAGTACGCACGCGGTCGATTGCGTTCGCGTCGCTGCTGTTGGTGTCGTTGTTTGCTGTTCGGTTGATTGTGGCGCGACTTCCCCATGCCGAATTTGCGCTGACGCCTGTGCTGTTGGTTGCGGCTATTCTAACGATTGCCTATCCGCCACGATTTGCTGCGGGGGTCACGGTGATTTACATCGCCATCGTCGCGCTGATGATCCGCGCCGATCTTGGCACGTTCGTCACCATGCTCACCGGTGGATACTTCGCTGCGATCATGCTCAACCACATACGCACCCGCACCAAGGTTCTTTCGATCGGTATCCTTGCCGGCGTGCTGGTGATGCTGACGTCGTTTTCATTCGGCTTGATTGATCATCAGGAAGTCGGGTTCGCATTCCGCCGGGCGGTCATCGGTGCGGGCAGTGCGATACTTTCAGCGCTGATTATTCAGGGAACGCTGCCATTTATCGAACGCCTGTTCCGCGTAGCCACCGCGCTGACTTTGCTTGAATACCGCGACGCCAATCGCCCGCTGCTTCGTCGTCTTGCCCACGAAGCCCCGGGAACGTTCAACCATTCGTTGGTTATAGGCAATATCGCAGAGACCGCTTGTAATGCGATCGGTGCAGACGGCTTACTTGCCCATGTCGGAGCGCTTTATCACGACGTAGGTAAGATTCCCAAAGCCGAGTACTTCGCTGAGAATCAGGAGGCGTCGATCAACCGTCATGACAAACTCGCTCCATCGATGAGCCTGCTCATTATTCTGGGGCACGTCAAAGACGGGTTAGAGTTGGCCAAAGAATACGCCATTCCCCGCGTGCTGTATCCGTTCATTGCCGAGCACCATGGCACCACCGTCGTCAAATTTTTCCATCATCGCGCCAGCGAGAAACAACCGCAAATCGCAAGCGGCAAGCACGATCGCGAAGTCGATGAAGCCGAATTCCGCTATCCTGGCCCCAAACCGACATCGAAGGAAACCGCCATCTTGATGCTTTGCGACGGCGTAGAGGGGGCTGTCCGTGCCCTGCCAGAACCCACTCCGGGTCGAATTGAGGGCATTGTCAGCCAAGTGTTGCAAGCCCGTCTCAAAGACGGTCAGTTCAATAATTGCGATATTACGCTCCGCGAATTGCATCTCGTCGAGGAATCGCTGGTCAAGAGTCTCAGTCGCTTTTATCATGGGCGGGTGGCCTATCCGAAGGACGTTGCCTCAAAAGACGAATCCCGGAAAGATAGTACGCGCAAAGGCGAGACTCAGGAACGCAAGGGCGATCAGTCGAAACTGGTTGGTTAGGAATTGGCGGGAGACACAAGGTTTCCACGATGGATGCATCTCTAAGTTCTGACGACGATTCGCCTCACGAGTTATCCATCGTTGTCGATGAAATTTCGGACGAACCTCCGAATCAACACGAGCTCGGCGAATCGCAGCTCAACGAGATTCTGCAAGCCGTTCGATGCACACTCGATCGGCACGAGCGCGCCGCAGCGGCAATCTCAATTCGCATCGTCAGTGACGATGCCATCGCCGAACTTCATCAACGGATGATGGACATACCCGGTCCGACAGACGTCCTGACGTTCGACCTTTCCGACGACCATCCGCAAGACGCCACTGCCGAGATTAGCAAGGTTGAAGGCGATATCGTCATTTCGATCGACACCGCCGCCCGTGAGGCAAAAAATCGCAACCATCCGCTGCTCCACGAGATCATGCTGTACGCGATTCATGCAACGCTGCATTTGCTTGGCTTCGATGACATCAATGAAGAGGACGCCGTCCGCATGCACGCTGAGGAGGACGACATCTTAAAAGCACTGGGAATCGGCGCGGTCTACGGGAGGCCGGTCACTTGAATATCAGCGTCATCCAACCTCGACTCAGCGTCGCCCAGCGCGCGAACAATCTTTCAATTCTTGGCCGGATGATCAGGCAGGAAGCTCGGCGGACACCCGCACCAGATTTGATTGTGCTTCCCGACTGTTGCGTAGCCACTCAAGAAACGGACGAGCGGATTGAGGTCACCGCATCGATGTGCCAGGGTTTTGCGGAGGCGTTTGCATGGTGGGCACGGGAATGGGGTGTATGGATTGCCGTTGGACATTCGACGCGAGTGGATCATGAATCGCATTCGAACGGTGGGCTGCATGAAATCGCTACCCTCTTTGACCCCGATGGCGATCCCTATATCCGAGCGTGGGAACCCGATGCCAACGTTTCGCAGGTTGCAGACGCATGGACGATCCGCAACACACCCATAGGCCGAACCGCCCTTTGCTCTTGGAACAAGCCGTCTATGGCAGTGCGCCAATCACTTGAATTGAGTCAGCCACCTGACTTGGTCATTATTCCTTCACTAAATCCCAATCGCGCTGCGATCCAAGCGCTGGCCAAAGACTGCCAATGCCACGCGGTTTTTTCCGCGTGCATCCTCGGTGATTCCGAATCCGACGTTCAAAGCTTTGTCGCCGACCCGACTGGGCAAATTATCGCTGAAACACTATCGGGGAAGGTGTCATCGACGTTCGTCACCGTCGATGTCAAACCTTGTCTTGCAACGGACGACGAATGGGAGGCTCACGAAGCAATTGAGTAATCACGCCTGGTCATTTCTAATCGCTTTTGTGCTGATGTTGATGCTGATGTTTACGGCGACGCTCAGCCTTGCGCTGCGGTTGTCGTCTCGCGTACGGATGCGCGAATCTCTCGAACGCAGAGGCAAAGGGCACTTGATGGAGCAACTTGTAGACCTGCGCAGCGAGTTGGCCCACTCGGTGGCAGCCGTCCGAACCGGTTGCACGCTCGCGTTGGCCCTGGTGATTCTCCGCTTCTTCAAAACGTCATTCATTGATGACACATATTGGCACTACTTGCTGGCATTTGCATGCTCGTTTGCGACAGTCATTGTTTTCGGCGTGGCGATACCGTCAGCGTGGTCGAAGTATGCCGGGGAATCGGTGCTGGCTGTGCTTCTTCCATTGCTTCTGATCCTGCGTCCGGTGTTTTTTCCCATCATCGCGGCTTTGCGGGTGGTGGACGGACTGGTCAGGCGACTGGCTGGCGTTCCGGAAGACAGCATGGAAGAAGAGACATTGCGTCACGAACGCGAGCTGTTGGCCGCCGTCAGTGAGGGCGAGAAACTTGGCGCGGTAGACGAAGAAGAAAAAGAAATGATCGAATCGGTCATCGATCTGAGCGATGCCAGTGTCGCGTCGATCATGACGCCAAGAACCGAAATATCAGCCGTCGAGAAAAACGCCACATTCGCCGAAATCAAAGACCTCATCCAAACCATCGGGCACTCGCGCATTCCTGTTTTTGAAGAAACCATCGACAACGTCTTAGGCATCGTATATGCCAAAGACCTGCTGCAAATTCATCCCGACGACAAATGGGTCCTCAAAGAGGTCATGCGCCCCGCGCCGTTTATTCCGGAAACCAAGAATGTTCGCGAATTGCTTCACGAATTTCAAACGCAGAAGGTTCATATGGCCATCGTGCTCGACGAGTACGGTGGGACTGCCGGTCTGGTCACCATCGAAGATATCTTAGAAGAACTCGTGGGCGAAATCGTAGACGAGTACGATCAGGATGAACCCGAGCCACTGACGCGTATCGACGACGACACGATGGAAATCGACGCCAAAGTCCGCATCGACGAAATCAACGAAGAACTCAACATCGAATTGCCCGAGTCAGAAAGCTACGACACCATCGGCGGATTCGTGTTCAGCACCATGGGCCGCATCCCCGAATCAGGCGATTCATGCCAGCACGAAAACGTCAACATCCGAATCGTCCACGCCGAACCAAGACGAATCAAACGCCTCCGCGTTCACGTTAACCGCAACGGTGACGACGCGGCTCATTAGTCATTCATCGACACGTTCGGGATTCGGAATGTGCCATTGCTCTGTGAGCAGTGCGAGGCGACGTGGACGATTTGAAAACTGCCCTGCTCATAGAGCAGTGGCACATCGTAACATTGAACCAAATTCAATTCGCCACATGGACGTGATGAATACGCTACTGCGAAACGGAAAGCTCAAAATCGAGTTGGGCGGCGTCTTCTTCGATCAGGGTTACTGATTGGGTTAGCGGTTCGTAGCCCTCGCGGGTTACTTCCACGATCGCGAGGCCTGCTGGAACATTGTCCAAGACGTACTCGCCGTTTGCATCGGTGACGTCAGAAGTGCTTCCACCCGAAACGACCGTTGCGCCTTCGATTGGATCGCCAGTGGCTGCGTCGATCACCTGTCCGACGACTTCACCGGTTTGCAGCACGCTGTATGGATTGATGAGAAGCTTCACGAAATCCACCGCATAACCATCGCCCGCACCAGTGGTCAAGTCGTCGATCTTGAGTTCCAGGCGGCCGGATGAGACTTCCGGCATGAATTCGTCGGGCACGTCGATGCTAATGAGTTGGCCGACCGGGCCGTCTTGATCCAGCACGTTGAGGCGCGATTCCATGAAACGCGCTCGCAGCCCATTGATCGTGATCTTGTAATCCGCACCCCAGCGCGGCGCTTGAAGGTCATCGATAAAGATCTGAATGATCGCGCCGGCCAATGCGCGACCCTCGAGGCCGTACTCTAGCGTAATTGGCCGGACGGCATTCTCGGGGCGCGACGTGTCACGCGTGTAACCATCGGTCTCTTCGGCTGCACGATCGCCGTAACTGGTCACAACCATGATGCGATCGGTCCCGTCCGGGTCTTGTGGATCAAGCGCCCACGGGAAATCGTGCGGTGGCGTGATGTTGCCTGAAAACGGATCGAAGTAGTCCTCAAATCCGTTGTTCAAATTGTCGATGTCGCCGACACGAACCATCAACTCAGCTTCGGAAGTGTCTTGAAGAACGACGTACTTGGCTGAATAGTTGCCGTTTTCCGGCGTGACCACGGGTTCCTTTGCAGGTTCATCGAAGGGATCGCCACCGGTCGGCCCCCCACCAATGCCTCCGCCCCCGAATCCGCCGCCCAACCCTCCACCGCTGTCGCCTTCCGTCTCACCGGTATCGGTCGGTTCGGTCTCGTCGTCTATAACATCCTCGTCGGAATCGACCGAATCATTATCAGTCGCGTCATCACCGTTGGCATCGCTCGTTGAATCATCAACGCCATCGGGCGAATCAACTGGCTCGTCATCTTCTGCTGCGTCGGAATCAATCGCACTGCTCGCGGAATCCCCGTCATCATCGTCGACGCCCGAATCGTGAGTGACGCGAATCCCGCAATCGCCGCAATCCGTCCCAATGTTGCACGAGCGCGAAAACGAGTTCGGACCGCCATCGTCACAAATACCATCGTTGGCAAATTCGCAGGTGTTGGTGCAGCTTCCGAGTGATTCAAATGCCTCCCCGTTCTCTGCTAGATGTGGTGAACCGGTCTGGCAACCGACAAGCAACACCGCTGCAAGACACAATGCGGCGCACATGCTGAGTGCACCTGACAACAAACGTCGTCGACATCGATCCACTCTTGTATGCAGGTTTTGAGTGCTCATTAGATTCTCTCTCACTTTGCACCTCGGGTCCTTCCGCGGTGCGCCTCCTCATGGCCCCGTGACACTACGCCCACGATTGCGCAGCTAAGATCGCAGCCGATCGCGTACATTCGATGCTAGGCGGTGAACATCGCGCCAAACAAATTTGCAAAGAGGATTTAAGGGTGAGGAGCGTTCGAGGGATTAAGTATTCGGACGCTTAGGCGGTGCTGCGGGCGCGCTCGAAGGCGGTGATCTTGTCCTGGTGAGTCAGCGTGAGTCCGATAGGATCCAAACCGGAAAGCAGGCAGTGCCACTTATTGGCATCTACGTCAAACGGGATAGTCGACCCGTCGGGTTGCGTGATCTTCTGTGTTTCCAAGTCAACGGTGAGCTGAAAACCCTCGTTTTCCCGCACCAATTTGAACAATTGGTTCACCTGGTTATCGGGCAGAACAATCGGAAGCATACCGTTGTTGAAGCAGTTGTTGAAGAAGATGTCGGCGAAGCTGGGGGCGATGATGCATTTGAAACCAAAGTCGAGCAGCGACCACGGAGCGTGTTCGCGCGATGAACCACACCCGAAGTTTTCCTTCGACAAGAGAATACTCGCACCGGCATAGCGCGGTTGATTCATTTCAAACGATGCGTTGTCGCTACCGTCATCGTTGAAGCGCCAATCATAGAACAAGTATTGGCCATACCCGGTGCGCTCGATGCGCTTGAGGAATTGCTTCGGAATGATTTGATCGGTATCGACATTGAGCGCTTCGAGTGGCGCGACGATGCCGGTAAGTTTCGTAAACGGTTCCATCTTGGATTCTTTCTGATCTAATCCATGCGACTTGCGCGTAGGTCGGGTCATCGACCCGACGCGGATCGCCGGCACACTTGTCGGGTCGATGACCCGACCTACCGATTATGCGTCTAAATAATCCCAGTTGCGAACATCCATAAAATGCCCTTTGATCGCTGCGGCCATCGCCATCGCCGGGCTGACTAGGTGCGTCCGGCTGCCCTTGCCCTGACGGCCTTCAAAGTTTCGATTCGAGGTCGATGCACAGCGATCGCCCGGTTTCAACACGTCATCATTCATCGCAAGGCACATCGAGCACCCAGCCTCCCGCCATTCAAAACCAGCTTCGACGAATACCTTGTCGAGTCCTTCGGATTCGGCTTGCTCTTTGACCTGAACGGAACCCGGTACGATGAGCGCCTGATCGATTCCGCTGTGGAGTTTGTGGCCTTTGACGACTCGAGCAGCCCCTCGTAAATCTTCGATTCGCCCATTCGTACATGAACCGAAGAATATTTTGTTTGGCCGGATTTCTGAAATCGGCAGGCCTTCTCCCAGGTCCATGTATTCCAGCGCTTTGCTCGTAGCCAACCGAGTGTTGGCGTCGCTGATCTCACTGAGGCGCGGCGTGTGTCCAGAGATTCCCGTCACCATGCCCGGTGACGTCCCCCAAGTGACCTGCGGTTCGATCGTGGCTGCATCGAGAGTCACCGTCTCGTCGTAAGAGCAGCCGGCATCAGAAGCGTATTCGCGCCAGTTCTGTGCAAGTTCTTCAAACGCAGCGCCATCGGGCAGAAACTCGCGACCTTGCAAATACGCAACCGTCGTTTCATCCGGTGAAATCAAACCGGCACGCGCACCGCCCTCGATGCTCATGTTGCAAACCGTCATCCGCCCTTCCATGCTCATGTTACGAATGACCGATCCGGTGTATTCAATGACATAGCCTGTCCCGCCAGCCGTCCCGATCTTTCCGATGATCGCGAGGATGACGTCCTTCGGTGTCACGCCGACGGGTGGTGTCCCCTCGACTTTGATCTGCATGGTCTTGGCGGTATTTTGCCGAAGCGTTTGCGTGGCGAGCACATGTTCGACTTCGCTCGTACCGATGCCAAACGCCAGCGCGCCGAACGCCCCATGCGTAGACGTATGCGAGTCGCCGCAGACGATGGTCATGCCCGGCTGGGTTAAGCCGAGTTCCGGTCCGATGACGTGTACGATGCCGTTGCGCCGATTCTGCATGTCAAAGAGCGTCACGCCGAACGCGTCACAATTCTCGGAAAGTACGTCGACCTGTTTCTTCGACATCGGGTCTGCGATCGCCACCAAGCGGCTGGTCGTGGGGATGTTGTGGTCCATCGTCGCAAAGGTTAGGTCGGGTCGGCGCACCCGGCGCCCGGCCAACCGCAACCCCTCAAACGCCTGGGGCGACGTGACCTCATGCACAAAATGGCGATCGATATAGAGAATCGTCTCGTCGCCACCTTCGGAATGCACAACATGCGATTCCCAGATTTTCTCGTAAATGTTCTTGGGCATATTTCCTGCAACCATCGATGCGTCAAAAAACTGCCCGGACCGCGTTGATGCCGGACGCCTGTTGCCAAACAACCAACGGACACTTTAGTCTAGCCCATTCACGTTTCAAGGTCCGGGTTTATTTGCCGCCAGCCGCTTGGATTCGATTCAAGAAACGGAATATGTAGAATGATATGCACGAATAGCAGAATTGCGGCAATGAGAATGACTACCCGGCAGGAGCATCGAATCACGATGAAGCATCCGAATGTTCTTATTCTCGGATACTCCGAAGCGGGAATGCTTCTACGCAAACCCGGCGAATCAGACGTAAGGGCGATCATTTCGATTCATGGCCAGCGGGAGTACGCCGTCGAGTGCGACAACATTCCTCATCAACTCGTCCTGCAATTTAACGACACCGAAGCACCACGAGATGACGACCCGATTCAGGCGGCGCGAATCCAATATCGTCAGAGGGAAGCAATGAATTCTGACGCTGCATTGACGCCACCGACAATGGATCACGCCAGGTCGATCATCGATTTCGCCAGCTCAATTGCAGATATCAAAGGAACGCTACTCTGCCAGTGCCAAGGAGGGATAAGCCGATCTTCGGCGGCGACTCTTTTGTGCCTGGCTGCGTGGACTGGCGAGGGCAACGAGGCGTATTGCGTTGAACGCGTTCTCGCCGTTCGCCCCAGTGCAGTCCCGCACCGCGACCTCGTTGCTTTTGGCGATGAACTTCTTAAGCGCAAGGGGAATTTGGTTGCGGCACTGCAACACAAGAGGCCATACTGATGACGGTGCGATTTGGATCCTGGAATCAGGGGTAGTCTGATGCTTACATTTGCCACATGCAATTGGGGCCCCGAATGGCAATGGTTCGTTGTCATCGGCGCCGTTTATGGATCGCCGTTTATTGTTTCGATTCTGGGATTTCTTTGTATTCGAAGGTTTGGTTCGGAGCTTGCATTCTTAATCGGCTTGGCAACGTTTGTGTTTGGAGCGTTTCTACTTTGCAATGAACTGTTCGATTGGAACCAATTCGGCTTACGGTCGAGTTACCACAACAATGCGGTCATTTACAACTTGTACGGAGGTGGTCTGCTGCTTCTAGGTGGGTGGGAAATGTGGCGCGTGATTCTCTATCGAATGCGAACAGCGATTGATCATGAAGTTGCGAACGAGACGACAGAATAAACCGCCCATTCCAGTTAGGCAGATTCGAATTTCTGACAGGATTGCCATGTGCCAAACGGATAACGAGTTTATGCCCAATCTACGTTGATACTGACTACATGAATCATCAGCACATTATCGATATGTCTCAACTAGCGACTTGCAATTGGAGCCTGTCCGGGCCGGTCGTACTGATTTTCTATGCGCTTTATGCTGCGCCTCTGCTGATTTCATTTGTGGGGTACTTGGTCTTTCGTAAGCGTAGCCCTGAGATGACATTTCTACTTGGGTTGGGCACATCGGGAATCGGATTGCTTTTGGTGGTTATTCTGGTGCGGGGTTTTATGGTCGGTGGGCTGAGATTGGGTTACTCAACCGGCGGAATGTTTTTCTTGCTCTATTGCATATTTTCTCTAGGGCTTGGCACTACGGAATTACGGGCGGCAGTACGAGGATGGAGAGATCCGAATATCGATGGTCCTGAATCTCAAGACTCGTCGAGCTAGCCGATTCGTATGTCCGGTCTTTAGTGCGACACCAGTTTTGAAGGTAGGGTCATCGTCCCGACTAGTTTCCCGAATGACGTACAGCTGGCGGGTCGATGACCCGCCCTACAATATTGAATCTAGCGTGATGCCAGAAATGCAAACCCACCCGCCACCGCCAATCCCGTCATGATTGCCAGCGTGATCTTCACCCAACTATAGGGCCGGTCGCCTTGCACTTCTGCTGTCGTGGCGTTGACTACTACTTGGTAGACCTTTTCGGTGTAGCGGTAGCCCATCATCCAGATGGGTAGTAGCAGGTGCTTGTAGGTGATGGCGTTGTATTGGGTGTCGATGTTGTGGATGCGTTGGGTGTCGCCGCCGATGTGGGAGCGGACGTCGGCTTCTAAGGCCTCGTCGAAGCGCAGCTTGGCAATCCCGAAACCAGCTTCCAGTTCGACGTCGTAGGTGCGGGCGAGGAACCCGGCGAGCATTTCCTGATTGAACGGGCGACAATCGCGGAGCGGCCAGGGTTGTAGGGCGTCGAGGCGTTTAACCGGGACGCCTTGGGCAGCAACGATTAGCTCGTCGTCGAAGAAACGTTGAAACGTACCGGCGGCTGGCGACCAGCGGGTCTTGCGAACGCGGCGTTTGTTCTTGCCCGACCCAGTCGTGACATAGTAGTAGTCGCCCCGCTGGCCGTCGTAATGCGTGGTGGTCATGGTGTCGATGGTCCAGTACGGCGTATACAATCCCGAGAATTTCCCCGCGACGCCTTCCTTCTTGAATCGATTCGGAGCGAACCAGCGCGAGTTGACCCAATCGACCAGCGCCTGGTGGGCTTTCTTGCGATCGACCAGAAACGCCAGCACGCCATCGACCGGTACGCGATTTTCGGCATCGTGAACATCTTCCAACTGAAGGGCGACCCCGCAATATGCGCACGCGCTGCTCGTCAGCGTCCCGCGAAATTGAACCTTGGCTCCGCATGTTGAGCACGGCACTTCGCTGAGGCCACTGGTTTGATTGGATTTTTCGCTGCGCCAGGTCGCGATCTGTTCGAGGGTGGCCACATAGTCCTGCTCGTCGACGGTGAGATTCGGATCGAATTCAAGCTGCTTGATGAAACCGCAATAGGGGCATTTCAAACTTTGCGCGCCGATGCTGAATTGCAAATCGGCACCACAGCCCTCGCATGGAAACATGTGCCCCGTACCCACAGTTGGGGATTGGGCATCATCGCTTAACGCATCTTGCGAAGGTTCATCAGACATGCTTTGTCGGGTATCGCTCATGCGGTTCGATCTATTGGTTAGAACAATATGTCAGCGATGGATCGGACGGCTCGAAACAAATCGGTCGCGTCGATGATTTGTCCGGCGCGGTATTCGCGTGTAAAACTCGGAAAGTCGTCAATCGGTCCAGCGAGTTTGGGTTTGTTCTGTTCGGCTTCGCGGGCCTTTCGCTCCTGCTCGTGAATCTGCCCACCGGCTTTCGTCCACTTGAGCAGCATGTGCAGTTCGCGACCGTCGAGCCAAACGCCGTGGTCGCGACATTGATCGACGATGACGCCGGACCGGGAACCATAAGCCTTACGGTTCATGAACTTTTTGCAATCCGGGCATTTGAGGTAGGTCACATTCTTGACCTGTTCAATGCCCTCTTCTTCAACGAGTGCTGCCAACCGCGGATAGTCAACCTCGCAAACCTTGGACACCGATTCATCGAGCACCGATTCCAACTCACCGGGGTCAAAGAAAATACCATGACACGTCAGGCAACGATCCACACCGAACCCGCCGCCCACATCCAAATGCACGATGTGAAGCACTTCGGCGCATCGCGGACAATCGCGCGAACCGGTCTCCTGATTGCCATCGACGCGGCGGGCGACGTTGAGCAGATCGACATCGTTGAGCGTCTTGCAGAATTTGCATCGGTTTGACTTGGGTGGCAGAGGCGCGCCGCAATTTGTGCAGTTCATGGCCGGACCTGAATCAAAATGCGTTGGTTCGTTTGCAGTAACCTACTCGATGACTTCTATTTTGCAGGTGGTGGCGGTGGTGGCGCGGCATTGAAGAACGATGCCAGTTGCGGCACCTGGCCTGCCGCCAACCATGAACCCATCCCCGCGCTCCAGACCATCGTATCGGGCGTGATCTGACCTTGGGCAATCATCGCCGGAATCTGCGCCATGGCGCACTGCCCTTGCACTGCTCCGTTCGCCGCGATGTGCCAAACCCCACCCGGAGGAGGCGGTGGCATGCCGCCCGGCGTCTGGCCGCCAGCCATGTTTGAACCGTCCATCATTCTGCCGGCCATCGCGAATCCCATTCCGAGGCCCATGCCTTCTGCAGCGCCCCCACCCGCCGGGTTCTCAGCCGCTGCGGTCATCGCCTGACCCATCTGGTATTGCTGGAAGCGCCCCATGTCGCCTATCACACCCATGCTGGTGCGCGTGTCGAGCGCCTTCTCGACGGCTTCGGGTAGCGAAATGTTGACGATGTAAAGCTGCGGGATGTCGAAACCGAATTCGTCGTCGATGCGTTCGACGGATTTCTGGCGCAGAGTTTCCGAAAACTCCTGATACTTCGCCGCCAAATCGAGCGCCGCGATTTTCGATTCACCAATGACGTCGGCAAAGGCGGTATTGATGACCGAACGGATGAACTCGTGAATCTCATCGGTATCGAAACTGGCATCGGTCCCGACAAGTTCTTTAAGCAAGATGCGGGGATCGCTGGCTTTTAAGGAATACGTTCCGAATGCCCGCAGGCGAATCGGGCCGAACTCCGGATCGCGCAGCATGATCGGATTGGGCGTGCCCCACTTCAGATCGGTGACCTGGCGCGTGTTGACGAAGTACACTTCCGACTTGAAGGGGCTGTCGAATCCGTGCTTCCACCCTTGCAGCGTGCTGAGGATCGGCAGGTTGTCGGTACGCAATTCGTAGTGACCCGGTTCAAACACGTCGGCGAGTTCACCGCGATGCACGAAGACGGCTACCTGTCCCGGGCGCACGATGAGTTGGGCACCGTTTTTGATCTGGTTATGGTATCGCGGGAAGCGCCACACGAGCGTATCGCGCGTATGGTCCAGCCATTCAACAATATCAACCAATTCACCGCGAAGTTTGTCCAGAAATCCCATGACGATACTCCTTGACCACACCCGTTCGTTGCCCACCGCGTCGGTGTGGAATGACGCACTGGCTAATGCCCGTGAAACTCAAGCCTACAGATGCGGTTTGGAAGGGTCAAGACGGCGACGAATTCAGATGGATTCCGACGCCGATCGACAGTTGCAGAAGGTCCATCGAGCCTTGGGTAGGGTGGGCCGTGCCCACCGCCGTTTGAACGCAAGACGACATAGGTGGGCACGTCCCACTCTACGAAATTGATGACGGTATTACTTTGCGAAACAGTAGCGCGATTCGGTGGGATTGATATCGGATTCGACCGCAACACCGCGACTTCCATTGTATGCCAGTCGATTGAGTATCTGGCTGACCCATTCGACGCGATCTGGTTTTGCGATTCGGTCGGCTAACTCTTCAGCCGTGAATGCTTCATCGGGGTGCTCACCCAAATACGCATGCAGGGCTAACTGAACTTCAAGCACTTCGGTCGCCGCGCGTTTACCGGCTTCTACGCCGGGCTGATGGTATGCATTGACGTGTACGAGCGACGCATAAAGCCCGACGGCGCGTTCGTACAATGCAATGAGCGCACCGATTCGATTTGGGTTGACTTCGTCGATTTGAATCGTGATCGATTCCCGCTCTTTTTCCGTCAGCGCTTCGCGCGTGCCCAAAAGAAAGCCAGCCAAGTAGTCGCCAGATTTAACGGACTCATCCACGTCAATCGAAGAACCACTCCGATCGCGCAGCACCTCAACAAATGTTGCATAGAAATTGTTCACACCGTCGCGAAGTTGCTGCACATAGGCGTGTTGATCGGTCGAGCCCTTGTTGCCATAAACGCTAATGCCCTCTTCGACCACATTACCGTCAAGGTCGAATTCCTTACCGATCGATTCCATGATGAGTTGTTGAAGGTATCGCGACAGCAGCGACAAACGATCTTTGTAGGGAATGACCACCATGTTTCGCAGACCGCGCGAACGGGCGGCATCGAACCACATTGCAGCCAACAGGGCAGATGGGTTCTCTTGCAATTCATGCCGGCGGGTGCAGGCATCCATCGCCTTCGCTCCCGCAAGCAACTGGTCAATATCGATTCCACTCAGCGCCGCCGGCAGCAACCCAACAGCAGACATCTGCGACGTACGCCCACCGATCCAATCCCACATTGGAAAACTTCGCAGCCACCCTTCAGCCTTGCACACATTGTCCAAAGCGCTGCCCTCACCTGTCACCGCAACGGCACACTTGGCGAAATTCAATCCGTGCGATTGATATGCATGCGCTACTTCGAGCATCCCGTTGCGCGTTTCTTTGGTGCCCCCGCTTTTTGAAACCACGAGACACAAAGTCTGCTTCAAGCGATCGCCCAACTGCGCGATGATCCGGTCGATGCCATCGGGATCGGTATTGTCAATGAAGTGGATTTGCATCGGATCGTCTGGCTGGCCCAGTGCATCGGCGACGAATTGTGGACCGAGCGCCGATCCCCCAATGCCGATTTGCAGTACCCGTGTGAATCGACCGCCCGTCGGCGGCGCGATCGCGCCATTGTGAACGTCGGTTGCGAATGACTTGATGCTCGAAACAGCTTGCTTGATGGCTTCGGTGATTTCAGATTCTGGAGCGCGGGCTGCATCACGCAGCCAATAGTGCCCCACCATGCGATTCTCATCGGGATTCGCGATCGCACCCGCCTCCAACGCATCCATCGCCTCAAAAGCCTTGGTCATCGGTCCGGCGATGTCGTCCCAAAGCGTTGCCGCAAACTTCATCCGCGAGATATCCAAATGCACGCCGGCTGTTTTGCAACTACACGCGTACTCGCAGTAACGCTTCCAAAGTTCGATTGCGTTCACGTTGATTTCCGTTTCTTCCCGCGAATCTTGCGGGTGGGTTTGGGAGTTGATTCGGCGATGGGTCGGACGGCTTTTAGCACTTCCCAATCGGTAAACACCGCTTGCCTGATAAACGCCAGGCAACACTTGCGTACGTCACTCTCCGACAGTTTCGACGCCCGGAGCACGCGCTTCGAGACACTCAGGTCATCCGGACAATCTGCCGGAGGGATGCGAACCAATTCATCTTCTAGGCGGCTGAAGAATTCGATCTCGCCAAGCTTCTTCCAGATCTTCGGTAGCTCGGCGTCAACGTCTTCTGAACGCGGCTGCTTGAGGTATTCGTCGATCGATTCATTCGGCGTCAATTCTAACCACACCGCCTGTTGGCAGTTTTTTTCAAAATAATCACCCGGAACCAGTTGGGCCACTTTTCTGAAGCGTTCTTCAAGCAGTAGGTCATCAAAACCATCCCACTGAAACGTCAGACACAACCGATCCCATCGAGGGCTGATGTCAACTTCCAGTTCGACGCCTTTGCACGCATTGCCGACGTACGACAACAGGTCTTTCTTAAGTTGTGCGTGGGTTTTCTTCGACTGGGTTTTCTTCGATTGGGTTTTCTTCGACATGGTACGCTCATCTCCCTTGGGCGTAATCTAGTCGTGTTGGTTTGCGTTCGATCGTCTGCCAGCCAATCCCTGCCGGGCACAACATTATCCGTCTTCCGTTAATCTTCGGGCGGGCTAAACGTAAGTGTCCGAATCCACTGAGCCCCCGCACCAGCTTGCTCGACGGTCCACAAATCGTAACCGCCTTCGGCGCGATCGCCATCATCATTTGGAACAAATGAACCACTTACGCCCGAATAGCCCGCAAGAACAGCCGGCATCGACGCTCGAAGCAGAATCGGATCGCTGCGGTCGGCGACTTGGTTGATCGTCAAAGCAGCAATCCACATCGCGTCATACGCCACGACGGCAGTCGATGGGGCATCGCGCCCGATGGCGTCGCGAATCCCCAGCTTCACCGCCCGAAAACCATTGCTGTCGGCTTCATAATAGAGTGGCGCGGTGTACATAGTCGTTGCGGCGAAGGTTTGGGCATCGGCAGAATTCAAGACTTCCGGTATGCGACTAAATACGCTGCTTCCGTACCAGCGCACCTGTCCGAGAACCGAATTAATCCCGGCTTGCTCGAAAAGTTGCACGCCTTCGTCCTGAGTCAGCGCCACCACTGCCACCGTTTCCGCACCAAAAGTGTTGATCGCACCAGCCACCAATCCGCGCAGATCGATAACCTCATCGCTGAAATCGTTGACGTCATTGGCATATGGATCATAGAGCACCGATCCGCGAACCGTTCCACCCCGATCGATCAACCGATCGGCGAGCAGATCGACAAACGCTACCGCCCAGTCGCCGTCTCTTCCGACAAACGCCACATGGTTGATCCCGTTGGAATTAAGTTCGGCTTCCACCGCATCGATTTCACGCTCCAACCCGGGAAACATTCGCCCCAATCGGTTGTTGTCTTGTTCGGTTTCAGGCAATAGCGGCGCGCACGCCAACAGAATCGTGCTCAATCGGTCGGCAAGCGGGGCAGTCAGTGCGAGTGAGTCAGTGTCGAACGGTCCAACCACCACACGAATGCCATCTTCCGACATCATCCGCAGTTTTTCGAACGCTTCTTCCGGGTCGCTATTGGAATCCTCGATCCGAAGTGCTATGCGCCAAGGCGATTCAACATCCGCAAGGTCGGCATTGATGATATCAACAGCCAACAAGAGTGACGCTTCGACCGCCTCTCCCAAGGATGACTGACCACCGGTGAGCGGAACCAGCGCACCAACCGTCACCACTTCTGCACCGGGGTCGTCGACCACTCCGCACGAACCGCAACACGCCAGAATCGCAATCGCGACACCGGAAACACCACGCTTCAGCCATCTGAATCGATCCCCCACAAAACGTTTCAACCTAGACCCCACTTTCTTGTTTGGCCTTGATGCGTGCCAATGGGCTCGGAATAAACGGCGGCTTGTCGAAATCGCTATCGACTGGTGCCAAGTCCAATTCCTCAAACAGCAGCGCGGGCACAATCACCGATTGACCGCCCTCACCACCGAGAACGTTCATGACCGCTGGTTTGTCACCGACGGCCAATATGCGTTTGAATGCCCGGGCATCTGCGCGTACGACATTGACACCGCGCACCATTTCTTCGCGGCCATCGGGATAGACTTTGTACACCTCCAGCGGCGCAGATCCGCTCAGCGATGCGATGCGAATTCCAAACTCGTTGTCCTCATCCTGAAACGCATCGATGAATTCCTCGCGCATGGCATCTTCGGTAAGCGGGTCGGTCGTGGACAAGATCAAGTTGGAGGTCTTCGCAGACGGTCGCGACGAACCGCGGCCATGCCCGGTGGAGTTTTTGAACTCCTTCGACGGGTTTCGCGACATCACCAATTCTTTCAGGCGTCCCTTTTCAACGAGCGTTTGCCTTTGACCCTTCACGCCCTGATCGTCGTACTTGTACTCACCCAGCAGAACGTCACCGTTGAACTCTTTCAAACCGGGATCATCGACCACCGTCACCGACCGTGGCAGGATGCGCTTACCGAGCTTCTTTTCAAAATCGTCCGAGCGACTGCGGCTACCCACCGGTCGCTGACCACCGGCAAATTTGCTGGCGAACAACCCGCCAAAGAGCGTCGCCGACGCCGATGCATCCACCAATACCGGACCGGTATACGTCGATTCGAGTTTGGGCGATTCTTTGATCTTGAGCAACCGCTCGGTCATCTCGCGAACCTTCTTTGCGATCTCTGCGGCGTCAGGAACTTTGATCGGTTTGCCGAGATACATGGACATTGAATCATTGAAAGTCATGCCATCGTCTGCTTGTACGAGCGCGACGATCATGATTTCCACCACTTCGCCCTGCGTGCGAAGTCGCGTACCTTCGGTGTTGGCCAGATAGTCGTTTCCCGCACCCGCACGAATGCGAACGACAGACCGCTGCACATCTGGATAGTCGAGAAAGATGCGCGACAACTTGACAGCGAGAATTTCCAATTCTTCAACGGGCAGATCCAACGCGCGGCGATCTTCAAACTCGACGACCGGTTCGGTGCGTGAAAAGTCCACCGGTTTATCTTCGATGACTTTGCTTTCCATCAACGCTTGCTTGCGCGGAAAAGCTTCAGCCGCACTCTTATAGCTTCGGTCCGTCGCCCACCAGATACCCTGGCGAATTGCCTCGTAGTCGTCTTCGATTGGCAAGGTCGCTCGTGCCAAACCAGAGTAACCACCACCAGCAAAATTCGTGTTGTCCATTTCGTACGAACCGACCCGTGTTTCGACGCGGAGCTGACGAACGTGTTGATCATTACGCTCGAGAACTGAACCGAGCGACGCGGTGAAGCTCGCGTAGCGCGCGTCCTGCGCACCGTATTCGATAAAGTATGGTTGCTTCAAATCCTCAAGTCTTAAACCGGCCAACCCGCGATCCAACTCATCCACCATCGTGCGAAGGAGAATGTCCGAAGCTATTTCGGCTTCTTCGTTTACGCCTTCCGCCGCAACTGGTGATGTAAGCATCATGCAAGCAACCAGACTGCACGCAGCAGCAAAACCACACGACCCGAAACCAGCTAGCTGTGCGCATTTCATTGAACAGTCTCCTTGGACACGGTGGCGGAATCTTTGGCAATCGGAGCAGGCAAGATCGGCGGGCGGTCCTGCGACTTTTGTTTCTTCTCAATTTCAATCTGTTCAACCAGAATGCTCGGTGAGATCGCAGACACAGGAACCGATCCAGATTCCGCTCCACATACTCCGTTGAAAATATCCGCGTCGTCCCCGGTATACAGAATTTTTGAAAAACAGGTCAGCGGTGTGCCGACAATATCGACACCGCGCACCAACTCATCAGGCCGACCATCGACGAATACTTTGTAGACAATAATCGGCAAGACCTTGAACGCCTGGGGGCCGCGTCTCTGCGTGGTGGTGAATCCACCCGAGATGTCCTCAAACAACAGTCCGTAATCTTTACTCTGTCGCTTGGCTTCTTCGATGAGCTTGGCCCGCAATTCTTCAAACGGAACCTGCTTGGTTGATTCGACGATGAGATTGCCTTGCCTTGCAACGACGCGCCTCCCCGGTTGACGTCGGCCATGCCCGTTGGAGGCGGTAAAACCACGCGTCGGTGACCGCGACAGCAGGAATGTTTTCAGGATGCCCGCATCGACAAGTTTTACGGGTTGGGCGGCCATCGCTTCCTGATCAAACTCGTAGTACCCATTGAGTTCGATGTCGCCCCATTTCTGACGGGTCGGGTCGTCTACGATACTGAGAAATTCGGGCAAGACGGACTGATCGATTTTCTTCGCAAACGTCTGACCTTCGTCCACATCCTTCTGTCGATGGCCCTCGATGCGGTGCCCGAAGATTTCGTGAAAGAACACGCCACTCGCCCGATTCCTCAGAATCGCCGGGCCAGTATACGGTTCGACGATTGGGGCGTTGCGCAAGTCCGTAACCTGTTGAATCAACTCTTCAATCGCCGCCACCACCGTCGCATCGTCAGGCAAACCGTCCGGCGAATGGGCATCAAACGCGGTGTATTGCCACAATTCCATTCCGTCGTCCGCGACCGTCGATGCTCGCACGCCAATCCGCCACCACGATCGCCCGAACTGAATCTTGCTGCCTTCACTGCTCACCATCAATTCATTCGTTGTGGTGCCAGATAGTGTCACCTGCGAACTGTAAATGAGCGGATGATCGCGAAACATCGTCGAGTACTTGCGGACGCGATCCACCATCGCTGCCCTGTCGTAAGTCACGTCGAGCCAAGGGCCGATTTTGACGTTCGGTTTCTCCTTCGAAAAATCATCCGACAGATCCTCTTCTTCAACCTTCACCTTGATGTTGGCTTTTACCTGACCCAGGCGTTTGACGGCATCTTTGAAACGAGCGTCCGTCGCCAACCACAGGCGTTGTCGGGTTGCGATCGGGTTGCCGTCGAGCGCCAGTTCCGAACGACCGCCACCAAAATCGTATCCACGACCACGTCCGCGAATCTGATGGGAATTGTCCAGGTCGTAGTCACCGCAGCGCAGGTCCACATCCAACCAGCGGTCGTGGCTGTCGTGGTCGTTGGTCAGCGCTCCCAACGTCGCCTGCACGCTCAATTGCTTCTGATCGGTGACCGTGTACTGAAGAAAGTACGGCTTGGTTCCTTCGGGCGAAACGAGTTTGTCCATCGAAAGCGCGAGTTCGTCCTGCATCAACGGCAGAAGCGGATGCTCTTCGCTGGCGTGCGCAGCAATTGGCGCAAAACACATCGCCCAACAAGATGTCCAAATCGCCAAGCCCGCGATCTGAGATTTGCCAAATGGATTCATATCACTCACCTTAATGAGAATTCGTATCTTCCTTCGCAAGTAACCGATTGGTTATACACCCTCGACCGGGCAATGCAAAACAAACGGCGGGCTGTAATGAAGGTCGAATTCGACGTCTTGAAGTTGGGGTTCGCGTTTGCCAAACTGGTTACGACACTATTACGAATGGCCGGTTCATTCGGATCGGAGAATCATGGGAAATTCACACACATTTCGACAACTGTTGTCGCTAAAACGAAGGGGATTCACGTTGCCAATGCTTGTCGTTTGGGCGGCCACCCTGTGCGGTCCGACGAGTCTTTATGCAGACGACGCCCACTTACCCGCGATTAAATACGGCGAAAAGAAGGTGCTCGCACCCGGGGTCTGGCATCAACACGCCAGCGACCGGAGCGTACCCTGGGAAATCGAAATCATCGAGATTGACCTGACCAGCCCCGAGATCGAAATCGTTTCCATCGATGGGATCACACCGTCCAAGCGTGAGAAGGTAACCGACCTGGCCAATCGGGGTCGCGCGATCGCAGCCGTCAATGCCGGCTTCTTTAACATGGAGACGGGTGACTCGGTCAGTCATTTTGAACTTGACGACATTGTTCACGCGAAGAATCGTACGGAATCACCACCACGCTCAACTATGGGTTTCACCGATGATGCATCGCAGTCGGCCGTCATGACGATCGTCGATCCAAAGGGCGCACCTTTGACCGATGCGCAGGAATGGAAAAAGGTCGTACACGCCATCGGAGGTGGCCCGGGCTTGATAAAGAATGGTGAATTCACCGTAACGAATAATTATGAAGGATTCGGCAAGAAAAATTTCATCGATAAGAGGCATCCGCGCACAGCGATGGGGTTCAATTCCAAGACGAATCGGATGTTCTGGGTCGTCGTGGATGGCCGCCAACCCGAATGGAGCGACGGGATGAATCTGATCGAGCTGACGCATCTGATGGCCGACCTCGGTTGCGACAATGCCTTGAACTTCGACGGCGGTGGTTCGACAACGTGCGTTGTCAACGGCAAGGTCAGCAATCGTCCATCAGGCAAAGATCGACAGCTACGTGCCGTTTCGAACGCATGGATCGTGCGCCGAAGGCTTCCGGAAATCGTCATCGACAACAACGACGCGCGATTGACCCACGTCGGCGAGTGGGCTGTTGCAACTGAAAATGGATGCCACGGCGCAGACGTTTTGATTCATCACTCCAAAGCCAATGACAGCCAACCCGCCAACGCCACCTGGACGACGATTGTTCCAGCACCAGGCGAATACCTGATCGAAGCCTGGTGGGTTGCCGCCGATGACCGGACGAATACCGCGAAATTCAGCGTAACGCTTGGCGATGCAACCACCGAAGTAATCGTCAGCCAGCGGGCGTTTGGCAGCCGATGGAATTCGCTGGGGAAATTCGAGATTCGCGAAGGAGTCTCCCCGCGCATTGAACTTGTGTCTCAAGGACCCGAGAGTGCATCGATCGCGGCAGATGCGATTCGCTTGACCCGACTTGCGTCTACTGCCCCGACCGAGAAGCAACCCTGACGCGTGATAAACTCACACTTCAAGAAAAGCTCCAGACTACCAAACCGATTCGGGCCACGATCAGGACTTGCGGCAAAAGTTCCGATAATCCGGGGGTGCTGAGTGGGGATACGACATCGAAAGTCGATCGAAATCTTGGGGCTCAAGTTGTCATGGGCGTACCAGGTAAGATAAGCACGCCTTCAGCGTCGGATGGCATTGGGCCATTCCAAACACCACAAAAACCCCAATTTGTCAGTCTTGAACGCTAATCTGAGTAATTTCCTGTCCATTTATGCGGAAAGTGAATAAAATGCTTTGGATGGCGGTATGATTGCTGTAGCCTATAGGTCGGCGCGTCCCACTCGCTGTTTTTGGGGAAAGTGAGTGGGTCGACGCGTGGAATCCATCTATCCTCATATAAATACGTGTGCGTTGTGATGCACTCCGGTTCGCAAGAGGGACCCTTGAAATGAAATCCAAGAAAGCTTTTACGTTGGTCGAATTGTTGGTGGTCGTGTCGATAATCGCATTGCTGGTTTCGATACTCCTGCCATCTCTCAATAAAGCGAGAGAACAGGCACGGGCGGTCAAGTGCCTCGCTAATCTTCATGCTCAAGCGGTGGCTATACAAGGGTACACATCCGAGTACTCGGGGATGCTACCTGGGCCTGTTCACCCGGCGATCAAACGCAAGTTGTTCAGTTTCGACGCGGGCACCAATGATGCCGACAAAAAGAAGTCACTCACTTGGCTTCTGCGGCCTTATTTCAGCAAGGGTTACGGAGACGCCAATCGCGAGGACACGCATTCTGATGCGATTAATACTTGCCCGACGGCGACAAGAATCGTACCGGACCAAGATTTCCTTAATGTTCAGACCGGATCGTGCTACGACGAACGACCGTTCAGCTATGTCTGCAATTCGTGGGGAGTTGTACAGGCTCCCGCCTCAAGTGTTTCGAGTCCGGAAGCGCATCACACAAATCCGCCACATTATTTTGGGGCTTGGTTTTATTGCGATTCGCCAACAATCCGTGACGGGCGAGTGGATATCGCTTGGCGGCCGAAGCAAATCAGTCGAATCAAACGTCCGGGTGAAGAATGGGCAACAGCTGACGCGTGGTATCGAAAAGTGCCAACTACAGTGCAGCGCGGACAAACCGCAAAACAATGGCTCGGGACATTTGCCGTTGAACCTAACGCAGGTTACAAACCCCTAATTCCGGATCGACCTTATCACAAGATTCGCAGCAATACAGTGTCGTCTCATAAGAGAGCCGACAAAGACTTGCTACCCGCGATAAAATTCAAGGGCGTCACCAATATGTCATACTTCGACGGACACGCTGCCCCCTTCAGCGGGCAATGGCGTAATCCGGGTGACGGCGGTACAGCGAATCCCATGTGGGATGACTTCGGAGGACCGTACGATCCTGGCAACTTCGCCTGGACACCTAAAAATTATCAATAGGTGAAAATGCACTCTTGGCCATGATCGATGCAGCAAATCACTATCGGGAAAGAGTTGAACAATTCAGCACTGAATCATGCGAGCCCGGCGGGATTGTCCTGCTGGGCTCTTCTCATTTTGAATGGTTTGATACAGGCAAACTGCTGCCGCGATGGCGATTCGTTAATCGGGGGATTGCGTCCGACCGAATCGGTGTGACGGATCGTGGCATCTTGCATCGGCTTGACCTGTCGGTATTTGATCTTTCGCCCGCGTGCGTGATCCTGCAAAATGGGGTCAACGATTTGGGCGAATTGTGGCGTACGGGCGAGCCATCCGTCGAGCAAATTGTCTCATGCTACGAACAAGTCGTTTCGCGCATTCAAACCAAGCTACCGGATACACCCTTCGCCATTGTAAGCATCCTTCCAACCACCGGAGACTTCGCCGGCATCACGCCTTGGATCGAACCATTTAACGTCGAACTCAAACGCATCGCGAAAGACGCCGGCATCGAATTCATCGACTTCTATCCGGACGTCGTCGGCCCAGACAAGCAATTGCGAGCCGAGCTAACTTACGACGGCCTGCATCTCAACGAAGCCGGCTACATCCTCTACGCCAAGCGAATCGATCAATACCTTTCGACACTGGAATTGCGTTCGTAGGGTCCGCTGTGCGGACCAGAATTCATCCATGCGTTGCGCAATTCGGTCCGCACAGCGGACCCTACACTTGCGATCATTTCATTGTATCAAATGAATAAGGGGCGTCTTCGATCCGCGAATCGAAGACGCCCCACTCTTTTGCCGTCTGCCCGATGAATGCAACATTTCAGGCAGATCAGGTTTTGATCGTTACTAATTCAGGATGATGTATCCGACCTTGGTGTTTGCACCAGCCGTCGTACCGTCACCTGTCTTGAAACCGACGAGGCTATTGCTTGCGTGTGCGTCGGTCGCGGGCAAGCCGTACGGGCTTGACGCATCGACGTCCGGCAGGACCGACCAGGCACCACTATAGTACTGGAGGAATTCGCCCGAACCGATTGACGTGCTTCCCGAGAGGAATCGGTACATGCCGTTTGGTGAAATCGTGCAGGTCTGGCTCCAGCCCACATAACCGTTGTTGGTGGTTGAACCATCGATTTCTTCGTCACCTGACAGTTGCGGGTTGAGGCCGGGTGAATCACCGGTGGCTCCACGGGCATCTCCACCGTTTCTGTCGTCGGCGTCGCGATCGACGTAGTAGATGTACTGACCACCGGCATAGCACTGCTCACCGGTTGATGGGTTTTGAGCCAGCATCGAACTGGTTCCGTCAGCGGTGTTCAACCAGCGGGTGTTGCCGAATGCTTCGTTGTCTTCGTAGAAGATGTAGCCAGCGTCAAAGTAATAGAGGTTATCGCCAATTCCACCGATGTCGGTGGTGTCCCATGTTACTGGGGCAGCATCTGGGTTCTCGATGTCGTAGATGAAGAACACGTTGCCGACCTTCGCGGCGATTTCCATGTTCGTAGCATCGATCTCGATATGCCCGACGTTGCCTTCCGGATCATTCGTAAAGCTGACGATTTCCGGAGTTTCACCGTTCACGTCGATCGCGATGATCTTGTTGCCGCCGTTGGAATTCGGATCGTTGCGACAAACGACATAACCACCGGCTGCCCGGAGGATGCCTTGCGCATAAAGACCGACTGGGCTGTTAACGACGCGAATGGTTTCTTCAGGAATGTCCGTTGAAACGCCTGTTGCGGAATCAAAGATCGTGATCAGGAAGTTGCTCATTAGCGCGGCTTTCTTGCCTGTCACTGCAAATGCGGCAGCGACGTAGTTTTCGCCATTGGCCAAGCCACGTCCTTCGGTGTCACCAGCCGACGGGATAATGTAGTCAACGCCTGCGAATCCACCGTAACCGTAGACAATCAGATCGTCACCAACTGCGACACGTCCGCCGTTGTGAACGTCGATGTTGGTTTTGACGGCTGCGGCGAGTGCTGCACCACCGTTGTTTCCGCCGTTGTTACCACCATTATTTCCGCCGTTGTTTCCACCGTCGCCGCCACCGTTGGTGCCCATGTCGCCACCACCGTTACCGCCGCCGTTACCGCCACCGTTTCCGCCACCCATCATCGGGTCGCATCCAGTCTGTGCACCGAGGATCAGCGCAAAACCGGCTACCAATGCCATACCCTTTTTCTTCTGAGTCATCTAAGTCGTAACCTCCAATTAGAATTTACCCTGCGACGGTTGACACAAACCGTTTGCAGCAACAAACCCACACGCATCCAGCGCGCAGGCTGCATCGCTCAACCGCCAAGTATTCTGTTTTAATAGTCATTCGTCTGATTGAGGAGATCGCCGCGCCACACGACCCACTTCCTCAATTCAGTGAGATGCGGAAGATAGCAGAACCAATTCTCCCGGCAAGTCATTGTGATCTGGTAAACTGTACAGTCTGGGCAGTTAGGCGCGAGCTGCGTGTTGCACAGCGAAAAAACGAGTATTACGCGTCATTTCTGCCCGATTCGGATCTTCCGTTGTCGGTTTCTCGCTATTTCTTCTTATCCATCCTGACAAGCTCCGGATCGCTCATTTTTCCGGTGCGGCCAACCGCTCGGATTGCAATCAAATCACAGGGCACATCTGCCGATACTCGATCAACCTGAATCGTCCGTTCGCTCGCAGAAACAATTTGGAGATCCCATTTGAGACCATACCGCGTTTGAATTACCCAATGAGAGACTTCCGACTTGTCACCCGGTTTGATCTTGAGACTGATTGCAACTCCCTTTGATTTGCCCGGGTTGCCGACCTTTGGAGTTGCAGGCGTTTCGCCATCGAGCCACGGTGTTTCGGGAACGAGCGCTGGTGAGGCGTACACTTGCGCAATTCGATCGGCGAGATTTTTCTTGTTTTTGACGAACGTCTTCATGCTGAAGAATACATTACCGTCTGCGCCGGGCTGGGCGCGGGTTGTGTAGATTTGACGGGGAATTTCATCAAGCGACCAACCGCGATCGGTTACGTATGACCGACCCACAGAATGCCCCGGCCAAATATGTCGACCCTTCTCATTCTGATCGACCCACCACTTGAGCAGCACGGGAAAACTCTGCCCCGGCGGATCGGACGCCCAGTAAAGCTGCGGGGTGAGATAGTCGAGCCATCCTTCCACAAGCCAGAGCTTCGCGTCGGCGTACAAACCTTCGTACGCGTCGAAACCCTTGATCTGCTCAGGATGTCCAGGCCGCCATATACCGAACGGGCTATAACCAACCTTTACGTGTGGTTTCTCTTCACGCACAACGTCATACGCACGTTCGATAAGGCGATTGATGTTGTCGCGCCGCCAGTCGTCACGTTCTAGCTTTCCGCCACCGGATTTGTATTGCTCCCAGCTTTCGTCGTCCGGGAAAGAAACCCGCTTGCCTTCTTTGTCATTGACAGGATAAGGGTAGAAATAGTCATCGACATGGATGCCGTCGATGTCGTAACGCTTGACCACATCGCGGAAGACGGCCAGTGTATGCTCCAACGCGCCATCGTTGCCCGGGTCCATCCACATCAGCGAGCCATACGTCTTGACCCAATCCGGATGTTTAACTGCCACATGCCCGTCATCAACCGTTTTGTTGGATGGATGCTGGGTGCGATATGGATTGAACCATGCGTGAACTTCCATCCCGCGCTTGTGTGACTCTTCGACAACGAATTCGAGCGGATCGTAATAGGGTCTCGGAGCGATGCCCTGTTGGCCTGAGATGTACGCCGACCATGGCTCCAATTCTGATTTATAAAGGGCATCGGCGACGGGACGCACCTGAAAGATCACCGCGTTGAGGTTCATCGCCTCGCAGCGTTCGAGGATGCCGATCATCTCTTCCTTCTGCTGCTTGGTGGAGAGTCCGGGCTTTGACGGCCAATCGATGTTGTTGACGGTCGCGATCCAGACGGCTCGAAACTCGCGCGGAACCGGGGGCAAGTCTACAAGTTCTTCGCCAAAGGAATTCATCGGGGTTGCGATCAAAAGCAGCAATGCCACAAGCAGCGCATGGCACGAAATTCGTCTCATCTTGGATTCTCCAAAGGTTTGATTGAAGTTGTCCGGCCTCAATGCGCCGGCGAATATTCAACCCAGTCAATGACAAAATATGTCAGGCACACAACGCCTGAATCCGCCACATACTAGCGGCATGATGCGTTCAATGAAACGCGGTCACACATTTAGAGTGCGGCCATTCGATCGCAACATATGCACATAAAAATGCCCCCGCGTGAGACGTGTCACGCAGGGGCACTTTCGGGGGTGAACTTAGTTCGTGCAATTATCGATCAGCGCGCGATCGCTCGATTATTTCCAGCTCTTTCTGTCTTTTCCAACGGCTTTCGTTTGCCGGCGATAGCAACTCGTCGCGCTCGTCGGCAGACAATACACCATCGGCATTCAAGTCGGCTTCTGGAAACCTGGAAAGCATTCCCTGTAAAGCGACTAACTCCTGATGATTCTTGCGTTCTTGCAACGTCAGTAAACCGTCACCATCCGAATCGGAATCCGGGTTTGCTTCGAGGTATCGTTCGGCTACATATTCGTCGAAGGTATTTGCCGCGTCGGCAAGCTCACCTGCCGTTGGTTCGGTTTCAATATGATTTAGTACCCACAAACGTCGGCCCGCAATCGAGTGCATTTCTAGCATTCGGTTGCTTGCTCTTTCGCGAATGACACGTCGAATGACCAACTCGCCGTTCGACGTTTCACCGGCGGTTCCGACCTCACCCGAAACCGATACAGCCAACGTGTCACCATTGGCATTGGCCTGGGCGATTTCACCGCCCCGCGTTGCAGGTCGCGGTCGCTTGCCACTGGCAAAATACAACGCCTCCTCGACGGAAAGGTCACCGTCTCGATTCAGATCCGCGAACGGGTAGGCCCCGATCACGCTTTCAGGGTCTGCCAACGTTTTGGTTGCGAGGTAATAGATCACTTCCTCGTTGGAGACGCTGCCATCGTCGTCAGTGTCGGCTGCCGCAATATTACGAACGCGATCGCGCACTTCGGCAAACCATTGTTCCGTCTTGTACTTGGCGTCAATCATCAACTTGGCGTCATCACTTTCTGCTTCGACCACTTCAATTTCGATGAGTTCCCGCTCGTTGGCGCTCTCTTTTTCATCGGCGCTCTGTTGATTTTCTGCACCACCTGCCAGCGCGAAACTTCCCCATATCGCGACCATCACGCTTGCTGCGAAAACCCATGCGGCCCCTCTGCGCGTGCCTTTGGACTGTAGAATCATGTCGATTCTCCTTTCGATCGTTGCTGGATTGGCGGCCATACATGCGGGGTGATATGCGGCGGGTTGAAATGCCACAGTTTGAAATGCTTGAGTCTGATTGGCTCGATGCTTTACCGCGTCCAGCAAGCATCTTGCATAATCCGCAGCCGAGAGTTTGCCCACTTGCAGGGCCCATTCATCGCAGGCATTCTCTCTCGCCAGATCGATCTGACGATTCACCCAAGTCACGACCGGCCAATAAAACAGCAAAGAACCGGCGATCCATTGAATGTAACGCACGATAAAATCGCCCCGCCGGAGATGGGCGACCTCGTGTACGACAACAGTTTCAAGTAAGTCAGGGTTATTCAAATAACGGTGAGAAAGGACTAGCAGCGGTTTGAATCCGCCGAGAACAAACGGTGCGTTGTCTTGAGTTGTGACATGCGCATTGGGAATGCGGCGAACGCCAAGCTGCTCGCATGCCAGCCGAACGCGCTTATTCACCGAAGCGTCAGCCACTGGCAACAACATGCACTGCTTGCGAAGGCGGCGATATGCAAGTAAACCGCGCATCATCAACAGCAGCACGGTCGCTCCGTAGCAACAAAGGAGAACCGTCAACCAGGAGATGCCGCCGAGTTGAATTGGCTCGCCATCGGTCGCGATCGCGTCTTGAGGCAACGCCTCCAATACAGTGAAGTCCGTCATCGGTATTTCATTCGATGGCAAGACCGCCGGTTTGGTTTTCCACGCCGATTCAAAGAAACTCGCCAACGAAAGCGACCATTGTGGTCCAATTGGAACAATGAACTTAATCAGCACGATGCACCAAAGCATCGCCTGGATCGATGACGGCAAGCGTTTTCGAAACAACCTGACGAATAGCCAAGTCGCCACAGCGAGCAGAGTTCCATAAAGAAGCGCTTGCACCATCCACGCCAGTACCGGATTGGTTCCCCACTGTGCGAATGCAGACAGAAAGCGCGGAATCATGATTTCTTGCCTTTCGATCGCGATGATTTCTTGCGTTTGGGTTCGGCTGTCTGGTCGGACTTCTCACGGTCAGCGATCTTCTTCTCAATGCGTTTGAGGTCAGCCGCCGTGAGGTCTGCCTTTTCGGCGAGGTGCATCACGAGGTCTTCAGCCCGTCCGTCAAAGACGTTCTGCAGGAATTGGGCGACACGCTGCCCCATGACTTGATCGCGGCGGACTGCCGAAGAGTAGACGAATGGCTGGCGGCTGTTATCGACCGCCAACGCGCCTTTGTCCGCCAACGACTTCATCATCGTCATCACCGTGGTGTAGGCCGGTTCGTCGCCCTCGAGCGCAGTCAAGGCGTCCTTGACCTGCCGAACGGTTTGCGGCGAAGTTTTCCACAAGACTTTCAGGATTCGCAGTTCCGCAGCCGTCACATGCGGGGTGGACTTGCCCATGTCGAGCCTCCTTTACTATTCATATCGGAAGATTACTATACTTATAGTAATTCGTCAAGGAATAATTGTGAGCCCAGTTTTTCTGTCGATTCAGATGACGTTGTAGAGGAGGAAGATGATGGCCAAAATGCCCATGGGGGCGGCGTAGGAATACATCAGATTGTCCATGGCGTTTCGGGTTCCTGCGGTCACGGATGTCAAATCGTCGTCCAAAATAACGTTGTTCTTCGGTTTGTTGGGATGATAAAGAACCCGCACCGTTTCATTGGCCCGCAGCCACTTGTTCTTCTTCTGATCCGGTGGACTATACCAACGGGCTTGAACGTAACCTTGTCCCTGTCCAAAGTAGAATTGCGACGTTTGCGTTGCGTGCGGTTCTTCGATTTGTTCGGAAGCCGTTTGACCTTGCAAGCGCCGGGCGGTGGCCAGTTTACCTACGCGCATCAGCCAAAGCGCTCGAACATTCTGCTTGTACATGCACACCAGCCCGAAAACAAGAAGCACCACCACACCAAGCGGTATTAAACTATGCCACCATGAAAACTCGCTGGGTCGGGCACCGCCGATTGAGCCACTCGCCGGATCATCGGAGTCGCAGTTAATCTCAACCACATCGTCAGTGCTGTAGCGCTTGCCTCGCGTGAAGCTATCACCGCGATACGTCTGCCCATCGACGTCGTACTCAAAAAAATTCTGATACACGGTCATGCCAAATTCTTGCGAATCAAGCCGGTTTACATCGGTGATCTTACCCTGCACGACCAAGTCCGTCGGAATGACGTCAAAGAATCGCATCCAACATGCTGGACCGTCCAGCATGATGAAGACAAAAAAGAACCCAACCACGAACAGCCAGGCAACCTGCATCCGCGTCGCCCCGGCTAGGACCGCAATCTGCGAGTGCCAGGGAATTGATCGGGGTGGATCATGCTGGCCGGTAATATGATTGGGGATGTGACTGCTCCCTTCAGTTCGCTGCTCAAACAGTGCCATCACTATGACGCGCAGCAACATCAACGCAAACCCAGCCCCCACACAGACAAATGGAAACGCCAAGAGCCAAAGTCTCTGCGTGGCACCTGCTGCATGTTCGCGATCAAAGACAGAATCTTGCGGATCATTCGGATTGACGTAGCAGACGGCGCTCGCACCTTTGGGGAACGCTTCGTAAATGCGTTTCTCCATGATGTGGTCATCGCCCATTGACCCGATGAGCAGGTCAATGCGATCGTTGCGATATTCCTTCCCATCGACGATATAGAGAAAGACGAGGTCCAGCGACGGGCCGTTGTCACTCCCTGCCGATGTCCACTCGCAGGTTTCGATTTCGCATGGGGTTTCGATCCAAGACTTGGCGGCTTCGGTGTCACGTAGGGCAGCGTGACGCAGATACAACAACCCGCCCCCAATCCCAGCTGGAATCAAGGTGAATGCCAATATCGCCGCGATGATGCCGATCCCACTTTTGATTTCACTGCCCATGTGCGAATCCTAACGCGACACCTGAATCATCGAAAGCAATTACTGATGTAGGCGTCGGCTACGGTTCTGCGTGCGTCAGGATGATTGGGTCGGGCGTGAACACTTCTACTTCGAGCGGGGTTACGGTGACTTCTATGGTCGTTGTCGTGGCGCTGGTCGCGGTTTGGTCGAGGGCGTATTCTTGGAACGAACCGGCTTCGCTCGTTCGCTTGACCGGGCTGTCGAAATCATAGTCAATGGTGCCAGTCTCTGACACTTTTTGAATCCAGACATCGGAGAATGATTCGCCGAACGAATCGGAATTGGCGAGGAAGATATAGCCCTCGTCATCGGTCACGGCGATGGGCGTCGAAACGGGGCCATACTGAATGGTTCCGCCGGCTTCTTCGCGCCCTGGTCCACCGTAAGTCGTGGTCCACAACACTTCGAGTTGCGGGGTCAACCGAATGATCCACAAGTCTGAATCGCTACCGAGCCCAGCGTTTCCGGCAATGATGAGACCACCGTCGGGCGTACCCAACCCGTAAAATGCTTCTTCGAAATATGTCCCCGAATCGTAAATGTTTGAGACCATCAGCAATCCGCTGCTGCTCAGCTTGGCGACGAGGGCATTGTTACCGGTGCGGCCGACAATTTTGTAATTGCCGTCGTTGTCGGCGACGACGCTGTGCATCCACTGGTTGCCTCCGGAAGTCCCATCAAAAACATACTGCCAGATCGGCTCGCCGTCGGCATCGAACTTGACCACGTTGAATCCGTTGTTGGAAACGCCATAGGAATTCGTCGGCCCCGTTGCGACAAGGTTCCCATCGAGGTCGATGGCCATCCCGTCAATCTCATCGCTCGCATTGCCGCCAATTGTCTTGGACCATAGCACCCGCCCGTCCTGTTCAAACGCGGTCAGCATCATGTCGGCACCACTTCCATATCGATACATGCCCCCGACGATGAAGTTGCCATTCAACTCTACCAACGTGTGACCACCGATCGATTCTTCTGCCGAATACTCGTTCGCCCAGATTACGTCACCATTGTCGTCAACGTGGACCAATCGGATTTCGTCGATACCCGATCCGACGTTGCCACAAAGAAAAACATAGCCGCCAGCCGGATGTGGAACGATGGCTATCGCTTGATTGATGTCGTCGTAGGCTTGCTGCCAACTGACCTGCCCCAGCCGATCCAACTTGATCAGCCATGCGTCACGTGTTCCTCCGGAAAACGAAGAGGTTCCTCCAGCAAAGAGGCTTCCGCCATCGGGTGTCGCGATGACCGCTAACGGGTTTTCGGTATTATCGAAGTCGGCTGAACCCAGGAATGTGCGCGACCACGCAACGACTTGCGCTCCGCCTTCCGGTGCGGGTCCGCCGGCGTTTCCCAAGTCGATTGATGCCGTGATCGGATCGGTTTCGTAGTCGGCGATGGTGATGTCCAACACGCGTACGAAAACTCCGGCGAGTGCTTCCGCCCCTGCACTGAGCGTCCAATACGGATCAGCCGTCGCGTCCACAGTGCCTTCGACGAATCCGCGAAGCTCGCCGTATACGCCGGCAATACCATACGCAGCCAGTTCCGCGCGGGGGCCTGCCCAAACTTTCGCAGACCCTCTTGCGCCATCGCGAAAATTCGGCGCATCGAAATCGGCGTTGCTGTCGAATTCCGACACCGGACTAAAGCCACCATTCTGATATCCAAAACCAACCCGCACCGAAGCATCGGACTGAATCCCGGTGGTCAGGTCGGCGGTCACGGTTCCGTTAACGCCAACGCGAAAGACGATGCGTGGCACAAGAACAACTGGCACCGGACCGATCGAAAACGTGATCGGCGTCAGTTCTATCGTTTCGAGGATCTCGGCTTCGTTGAAGGTCGCCTCTCTGCCGGCAGACACGCGGATGCTGGCTTGCTGGTCCGAACCGATTTCGAAGGTGAGCTTCTGGAGCGAAAACCCGCTGATTTCAATGTCGAATCCCATGGTGGGCACGAACGAAAAGTTGCCGTCAAGCCAAACCCGATCTTCGCGCGTCGCTGCGTCGCCATCGGCGTCGTAGAGTTCATAATCATTGAAGGCAAAGACGATACCGGCATCACCCTCGAGTTGAATGATCTTCGCAGAGAATCCGTCGCGTTGCTTTCCGGTGCGGGTGATAATCTGATCCGGGCTTAGCGTAATCGTTTCGCTTAGCGAGCCTTTTTCGATTGCCTCGGTAAGCGTCCCCTGCTCGGTACTGACCGTCACCATACCAGCATTTCGATCGACACCGGTGACCTTTCGCAGCAAACCGTACGGCAGCATATCGCCGTGTACCCCGCAAACAACAACATCGTCATTGCCCAATTGAGACAACGTCGCGGTTTCCTGATTGAACACCAGTTGCGAGAGATCGCCACTGATCGATTCGACGGCTGCGAGATCTTCCGCCGACAGAAACTTCGTTGTCTCCGGAATGATGGCCACAGAATCCGAGCCGCCACCGCCGCCATCGACTGGAGGAGTCGTGCAACCCGTCATCGTGATAGCGCCAATAGCGAGCAAGATCGCAAGTGCAAGCTTCATTTTGAAAATGAAACCCCAATAATTTAGACTGGCCATGTTGATGTCCCCCATCGTAAACCATTGACTCAAGTGCATATTCCGGGAATTGTCTCAAATCGAGAAGGTCTCGTCCATCCACCTTTGCCAAGACTGCCCAACCCAAGACTGCCAACCCGCGACAAGAGGTCGAATCGAATCAAAAATACGGACGAACGACCGCATTTTCCTACGCGTAGCCGGAATAAGTCCGCCCAACCGTACACAACAGGTTTTGAATCCACGGGAATTCCTGATATGGTTTTTCGTTTCCGAAGCGCCCGTAGCTCAGTTGGATAGAGCACTGCTTTCCTAAAGCAGGGGTCGCAGGTTCAAATCCTGCCGGGCGCAGTTCAATTCGATTTCAATCCTCCGCCAGTTGCGCGCAAAAAAACAGGGAGCCTGCATTGCAAGCCCCCTGTCATTTTTAACCTTCAGATTAGCGCGTCACCTCAACGCGTATGCTGCTGCTAGTATGTGCTCTGCAACTTCTTATAGTCATTCAAATCAACGTCGTCGTCGCCGTCCATGTCGAACGTCGTACAAGCCGGCGCAACCGGACCATTCTCCGGACCGGTCATACATGCGTCGTAACCTTCAAACGGATCGCCGGTGTCGCACATGCCAAAGATAGCGGTCATGACTTCAAGACGGCCTGATGCCGGCAACGATTCAAACGGGTAGGCCATGTACACAGCTTTGTGATCACCGGTTGTGTTGGTCACGGCAGCCGTTCCGTTGTTTCCACTGAACGCCACTTCGCCCGATCCGCTTGGCGTAATTGTGTCACTGTAGTCCGAAAACGGGTGACTGAGTGTATACGGTCCAAGCCCGCTGAAGACGCCGCCGGCACCGGTCACGGATGTTTTGTCGGTGTCATCGGTGACGCTGCTGACGCCCATGTAGTTCGTCATCAGTGCCGTCAAGTCTTTGTCGTAGTGATAGTCTTGACTGCTGATGAGGAAACATCCGCCGTTGTCCAACCACGTTGACAATGCTGCTTCACCAGAAGTACCCGGGCCAGCCGTTGCGGTCGAACCGAATCCGAACGCATCACCGGTGAACCAGATGACCAATTCGTATTGGGCCAGTTCTGTTGCATTGGGTTCGTTGTCGCTGTCGTTGGTGTTCCAAACGTCGAAATCAACACCGAGCGTATTGAGTACCGCTTCGTACGTCGGGCGGACGTCCGGACTGTTGTCATCATCATCGACCAGCAGGATCGAAGGCACATCGCTTGTCGTGAAACTAAACGTTGCCGAATAGGATCCCGTACCGCAGATGTTCGTCGAACGCACGCGCCAGTGATAGGTCGTCAGCGAATCCAGCGGCGAACCAACCGTGTCGCTGGTATCTGTCGTGGTGTTCGAATAAACGACATTCGCAAAACCGGCATCGCTCGCAACCTCAACTTCGTACTCGTCACCTTGAACAGCAGCACTCCACTCAAGGGTTGGTGCAATCGCTGTATCGATGGCACCATTGGCAGGCGACGTCAACGTTGCTGCACCCGGGACTGCGGTCGTCACGCCGAGTTCGACGTTGATGTTCTTGACTTCGGGAGTAATCGCATCGGTTCCGGTCACGTTGATCGCGTAGGTACCGGCTGCGGCAGCGCCTGTGTTGGTGACGGTCATCACACTCGAATTTCCGGGAACAACCGGATTGACGCTGAAGCCAACTGTGGTGCCCGCCGGCTCACCTGTCGCAGCTAAGTCGATCGAATTGCTGAATCCGAGAATCGAACCCACGTCGATGGTGTAATCGGCGTTGGCAGGCGCACAAACGTCAACGCCCGTTGGATCGGCACCTAGCGTAAATCCGGGTTCTTCGGCACAGTTGTAACAAACGAATGCGAAGTCTTGATCGGTGGAGTCACCGACTCCCGGAATTGCGTCGGACGTCAGGTTGCTCGCGACGACGCGAACCGTATACGCGCCCGGCGCTGTAGGACCAACCATGACACCTTCGGTATTGTTCTGCGTATCAGCCGCTCCGCCCGACTGCGACCAGCCGCTGGCATCGAAGTTGTTCCCACGGAAAGTATTGGCACCGGATTCGACGATCAGGTCGAGATCATTGTTCCATGCCGGCGTCGAACCACCAAGACCGTGTCCCGGTGCGTCGGTCCAGACGAGCATCATCTTGATCGGTTTCGACGGATCTTCCGCAGACAGCACGATGTTCCATTCTTCAGCGGTGTTGTCGAAGACCACCGGATTGTCGAAGTAGCGGACGGTGTTTTCCGGATCGAGAACGGCTTCAAGGTCCATGCGTCCCCAACCCTGCTTGGAATCGAAGCGATGACCAAGGGTGCCACCGTCGGCGTCGTCAAAACCGGCGAGGTCAATGGCCGCAGGCAGGAACGCAGCTTTGACAAGAGCGGGACTCGGATCAACGACGTAATTCGGCAGCGTGCGGTAGTACTCCATGAACAGCGCGACGCCACCGGCAACTTGCGGGGAGGCCATACTGGTTCCGCACTTCAAGCCGTAACCGGTCGAACTGTCTGGCGAATCGACGTAGCAACCGGGTGCGACCATGTGCGGAATCAAACGGCCGTCGAGCGCGGGGCCGTGAGCGGTGTTGGATGACAGATCGTTGATGTCGAGGATTTGTGTACCGCCAGAAGTCTGCATCTTGGTTGAACCGATGTTGAAGAGATTCTTGGCTTCGTCAGGCGAGCCTTGAGATTGGAAACCACCGTTGCCGTTCATGAACGACAGGACATAGGTCAACTCCTGATTCCCCGCGCTACCAGGTGCGGAATCGCGAACACCAATATCGACCTGCATGGTGTCGTCGTCATAACCGCGCGGCGATCCGGCAGGTCCCCAACTGTTACCAGAGAGCAGTGCCCCGTTGGAATATGAATCGTACATCAGCGTCAACATGCCATTGGGCTGGGTGAACGTTGGCGAGTAGACCTGTTCGACCAGATTCGCACCCGGTGCGACGCCCATTCCACGAAGGAATCCGAAACTATCGAGCGTGCCAGACGCTCCGTCGCCAGCCATGATCGCCGCAGTATGTGTGCCGTGGTCATCGACCGCACTTCCACCACAGGTGCCACCAGTGCAGCCAAGCATGCGATTCACCAGATCCGGGTGCGTGTCATAGATACCACCATCGACGTTCGCGATGATGATGCCCGAGCCATCCAACCCGACACCGCTAAGCCACGACGTGTATCCGGGGAATGCCTGATTGCTGCCGTTCACGTTGTTGACGTTGACCTGGCTCGCCATCTCGGTTCGCAGACCGCCATCGGTCGGAACGGTATGGACACCATAAACGCCAGGGATTGACGCCAGCGCGTCGAGGCTGGAACTGTCAATCGAAACACCAGTAAGTTCGTAGACGTTGCTAAGCTGTTTCGGTTGATCAAACTTTCCGCCGAGTGCCAGGATTTGCGCTTCGATCGCCCGTCGGTCGGCACCACGTACCGTCAGGATGCGAACATCTTCACGACCGGCACCGCGACCGCGATACGCCGGAAGCAACCGATACGCCGGGGCGAAATCACCCGTCCAGCGAACATGGTTCTTCGTTGCCATCGTGTCGCGTGCGTTCAAGTCGCCCCATACGACATAGGTGTACGGGTGAATGTACTGTACGACACGAAGGCCTGCCGCCTCCAGTTCGTCAATCCATTCTGTCTTGCTTGGTCCCTTCATCTGAATCAGGTGAAGGTCGGGACCGGCAGACCGACCAGCCGCCAATCCATTGGGAACCGCCGGAACATTTGAAATCGGATCGAACGTTTCCTCACCGAGGGTGATGCGATATGCGTTTGCATAATCCTGCAAATCGATACCGGATTGACGCACGTGATCGCGCTGATCGTCAGTCAATTCCATCCAGACGAACGTGCCGTAATCCGTCGCGGATTCGGTGGCGATGCCGGCGGCTTGCAGCGCTTGTGCTGCTTCGTGAGAAACCCGCACAGCATGCTTGGGGGCTTCTTCCTTTTTATCAGTAGCGAATACATTTGCGTTCAACGAGAATGCAACGGCAACCGCCGCCATCATCCAAGTCATCTTGACTGGCTGCATAAAACGTTCTCCAAGTAAGCTGTCGCAAGTTCGGTCGATAACTTGAGCCTGTTTGTGTCTGAATCAGCGATCGTGTGGAGGAGCTTCCGTAGAATTCGTGCAACGTGATTGGCTTAGTCAAAGATAAACAGTGTGCGCTTCGGTTTCGCAAAAATCACGAACCCGCCTCACGCGCAACGCCAGCCATTTTCACAAATCCAATTTGGGAGAACCACCACATATGCCATCCTAGCCCATCGCAGATGCCGCCCGCAACCCACAATCGTTGATGGCGATGGTCCGAATTTACAACTTCCCCTGCAAACTCGTCGGTATTGATTCCGAGTTTTGTCTGAATTGTTTCGTGGCGTAGGAACGTCTCACAATCATCCCGATTGGGGAGCAATCAAGGGCGGTGGAATGTTCAACCGAAACGATTGGCTACTTGCGACTCGAAACCGAAGACCTGTCTACGCGATTCGAATTGGAGTGCGACAAAACGTCCGTAGCCCGTACCCACCATTGTTATTGCCACCGTTGCGGCGGTGATTTTGGAATGGACTCGCCCGGGCGCTATTGTGCGTCTCGTGCTGCTTGTGCCACATCGGTGTTGGAATCTTGCGTGAGTGCGTCAAGCAAGTTTTCCGACTTGAATGTGGGGTCATGCTTCATGACGGCAGGCACATACAAACGCACCCACCATTGACCATGACCTGCGAGGCGCTGAAGCTCATCGGTCACATCCTGATCAACCGAATCACGTTCGACAAAACCGTGGGTCTTCTTCCAGACCGATTCCGAAACCACATGCTCTGCCCAAAGGATTTCCTGCAAGTCGTCAGGTGTTCGCATTTGCGATGCGCGCATCATCGTCAGCAGCGCGATTCCCGGATCAACCTCGTACATGTGCTTGACCAAACCCGGTGGAATGTCGCGACCCTCGCGAAACGCAGCCGCAATGATTTCGCGATACGTTGAAAAGTCCGGCGGGCGCGATGCCGACTGATCCTCGAATTCAGCCAAAGTACCTTTGATCTGCTTTCGCAGCTTGGGGGCGTCGGTATCCATCATCGGAAGCAGCGCGTTGATCACATCCGTGTCGGAAATCTCGAACTGCTTGATCACCGCACCTGTCAACATCGATGACCGCGTGCTCGTCGATTCGCTGGCGAACAGCGTGAGTTGTTGAATCAATACGCTTCGATCCGCGCGGTCGAATTGTCGGATCTGATTCCAAAGTCCTTCGCGCGCCGCTGCGTCCTCCGTCGTCGTCAGTTCCTTAAAGACGGTCTGCATTTCGAGGTTGAGAGCAACAGGCGATTTCGATTGGGCTTCATCTGCAATCGCCCACCCCGACACGAAACATACCGCGAAGCACGCATAAATTAGCCAAGCGATGCGCATCTTACGATGGGTTGTGTTGTTCAAGTTCATGGTCTCTCCCCTATCTCGAAATACTGCTATCGATCGTTGATTCCATCAGCGACCGAACCTCGATAAAATCATCCACCTCAAAATGCGTAGACGATGCACCCCACGGTGTGGTCTCCACATCCAAGCCCGTCGGTGGCGGATTGGAATTCGCAACCGGGCCACCATCCAGGAAGAAGTCTTCAAACAGCGTGCCGTGTTGATAATGATTTAAGTGAAACGCCGAACTGGGTGGCCGGCGGGTTTCCATCGACGTATCGACATCTGAATTGTTCCCGACGCCATCGACGTACGACGTATACGAAATCGAAAACAATCCCAAACCAGCACGGTTGATATCCAATCGATCGGTTAAGTCGTACGTCGAACCGCCACCGTGGCTGTATCCGAAGATCGCCACCTCATCGACCTGCCGATTGACAATCGCATCGACAACCACATCATACGCCGCCCCGCTGCCATCTGGTCCCACCACGTCTTCATCATACATGTGTACGTCAAACCCGACTTCGTACATCGCGATGCCCACGACAAAGCTGCCATGATTCGGATCCACCGGCACGCTGGTGGGTTGATTCTCGCCGCCCAGCGCCACAACGATGCTTTCAAATGCGTGAAACAAAATCTCATCTTTGACCACCGGAGAATCCGGCGGTTCGGCGGTCAGCGCGGCAGTCCCGGGGACCGCAGACGCCCATTCAACCCACAGCGTTAGGGTCGATTGCGTCGAACCAATGGGAAGCGATCCGGTCTTGTCATCCACAAAAACAATTTCAGTGCCGGGTGTTTTGGTCCGCGACGTCCAAACACTCAATGTGTCTTGATCACGCCGAAGCGCCAGCGCGGCGCCTGGTGGATCAACGTCAAGCGTTACCTCGATCAGATCATCTTCGCCTTGAGGGTCGGCATCGCCCGGCTGGTTCATTCGAATACCGGGTCCGAGCAGCGAATCAGTTTCGAGTTGATCGGGCACCGGTGTTCGAGTGAACGGCGCGTAACCGGTGCCATGTTGCGGGCGATAAGCGGTCAGGTTCACCGTCGAACCAATTGCACCGGTACACCCGGGCGACACCTCATCGGAGACGTTTTGAAACAGACGTGCAAAGAGCGCGAAGTCGCGAAGATCGATTCGGTTATCGCCGTCCAGATCCGCACATGCGCACGCTTGAACTGACTGAGGATCTTCACTGAGGCAGGCTGCGAACGACTCGTAATCCGTATGATCGATAGAACCATCGCCATCGAGGTCTGCACATTGAAACGGGCAACCATCACCGGCGTAGACGGGCGGCCCCAACGCAAACCCGCCTATGAATGCCAACAACAAAGCCAATGTTCGCATCGATTCCCCTTTGTTCGACCACTTCTGTCGCGACAACATTGCGTCCACGTTGGCATCTTAACAGAATCGGGGAATCAATTCCTGCCAATCTGCCTCTGACTACGCGACGGCATCCGGCCAAAGCCATCCGAAAAAACCGCCTGTCACCAATCCGTAGACCAATCCATCGAACATGAACTTCGCCGTGGTTGTCCACGAAGACCCTTTCCAGATGGAATTGGGGATGTATCCAACGCCATATCCAATAAACGCGACGCAACCAGCAATTCTAAACACTGAAAGGTAGGAACTTCCCGGAGGCATCGCAGCGTGCGTGATGTAAGCGACGAAGATGCTCATCAGCATTGAATACAGGAACCACTGGGCCAAGGAAGCCCCCATGTTGACCGTTCCATTGGGCATGACCGTCAGAAAACCAACCGGACCCTTCTCGTACCTTTCAATCATTTCCGGCGTGCCCATTTCCTTCATCGACTCCGGGCATGGAAAAATATATTCGCCGGGCGGCATGCCGATTTCGCGCATGTGCGATGTAAACGCATCTTCAACGGGAAGCTTGACGTAGTCATTTCGATGAATCGGAATGAGCATGTGCAAAATCGAACTGACTACAAAAACACCCGTAGCTGCCAACAGAATTGGCAACCAGAGTTCATGTACGAAATGCATTTTTGACGACCTCCAAGAATCAACCTGGACCACCACACACTATTGATTTTGATGATGTGGGTGCGACGGGTCCAGACTAATCCGGAGTATTTGCGACGAATCACTCAACGAATCGGTCAATGCGCAATTAAGCATGCCTCAGCGGGTGTATGCGTATGAACAACTACTTGCTTATGTAGATCGTTTGGCCGCTGCTGTATTGGCACGCGGGGTTGGTCAAGAGGTGGGCCAACTCGGCGATGGCTTTTGCAGGCAAGGTTTGGTCTGCCGGAAAGTCTGGAAATGAACCGCGCAGCATTTCAGTTTCAACGGCGCCCGGTCCGATGGCGAACACGCGAATGCCGTGCGGTTTGCATTCGCTCGCGAGGGCTTTGGTGAGCAAATTGACATACGCTTTGGTCGCACCGTATGCGCCAAGTCCCGGAAACGGGTCAGCCGCCGCCATCGACGAAATGTTGATGATGGTTCCGCCACCGTTTTTCTTCATCGCCCCGATGACATACTTGGCTGTATAGGTTGGTCCGGCAGCGTTGACGGCGAGCATCGTGTCGAATGATTTCAAGTCGATGCTGGCAACGTCGGATAGAATCGCGTTACCGGCATTATTGACGAGTACGTCGATTCGCCCGAACGCGATCACGGTCTTGGTGATCAAATCCTCCGCGTCGCCAGCTTTGGATACATCGGCGACGACCGGTTCGCAATTTGCCCCGAGCGATCGCACTTCGTTGGCCACCGCCTGCAATTTGTCGAGATTGCGACCGGCCACCACGACGTCTGCACCATGCCGCGCGAATTCAAGCGCCATGGCTCGACCAATCCCGCTGCCACCACCTGTAATCGCCACAACTGAATTGCTCATCTGCGTCTCCACATTGTTACCACCGATAACATCGACCCGAATTCGCTTCCCTTGAATTCCTACTGGGTCACGCCTAAGCTATGCCCCGCCTGACGACAAAGCAACCGTCACAAGTCAACCGAAAGCATTTAATCACAGAAGGTTACAATCACGTGGATGTCGGTGAGTTACAACAAACGCTGAGCAAGCTGCACCAGGAGGCCAAAGCTGACCTGGCAGCCACCAAGACGCTGGACGAATTGCGCTCCGTCCGATCGAAGTATCTGGGCAAGACCGGTTCGGTCGGCAGCCTGATGGGTACGATCAAGGATTACCCGCCTAAGCAGCGCGGAGAGGTTGGCAAAACGCTCAACTCAGCCAACAAGGCGATTGGGGAACTCGTCAACGAGCACACCGAACGCATCGGTAGCGCGGAAGTCGCAGCCGACGCAGCAACATCGACTGCGTTTGACCCCACGCTTCCGGGTGAGCGTTCGCGACTGGGTTCGGTTCATCCGGTCACGGCTGTCCAGTGGGAAGTTGAAGCCGTGTTCGAGCGACTTGGGTTTACCATCGAAGCCGGTCCGGAAATGGAAACGGACTATTACAATTTCGAGGCATTGAACATTCCGCCGATGCACCCGGCCCGCGATTTGCAAGACACGTTTTGGCTTAAGAACGGGATGTTGCTGCGAACGCAAACGTCACCGGTGCAGATTCGGGCGATGGAAAAATTCGGCGCGCCGCTCCGCTGCATCGTTCCGGGACGCTGCTTCCGATACGAAACGATCGACGCATCACATGAAAACACATTCCATCAGGTCGAAGGCTTGATGATCGACCGCAACGTTTCCATCGCAAACCTGATCGCGGTGATGAAACTCTTACTGAACGAGGTGCTGCAACGCGAGTTTGAGATCCGACTTCGACCGGGTTACTTCCCATTCGTTGAACCGGGATTTGAACTCGACATCGCTTGTCTGATTTGCAACGGCAAGGGATGCGCGACCTGCAAACGCACCGGATGGTTGGAGCTTCTGCCATGCGGCATGGTCCACCCGAATGTTTTGCAAGCGGGCGGTATTGATCCTAACGAATACGGCGGATTCGCGTTCGGACTGGGATTGACGCGACTTGCGATGATGAAATTCGGCATACGCGATATTCGCGTGGTCAATTCCGGCGACCTGCGCAACCTGGTTCATTCCGATCGTTGGGCGGGCCCGGTGATTTTGGACAAGGACTAATCGCGCCACGTAGGGTGGGCCGTGCCCACCAATCCGTAAGACATGCGAACTGCGGTGGGCACGGCCCACCCTACGCTTGAATGCATCACTCGGTATTGGGACTTTGCAACGATGTTGATTTCCGTTAATTGGCTTCGCGATTACGTTGAGATACCTGATTCGCTCGATGTGCGCGCTTTGGCTGAACGCCTTACTATTACGACGGCTGAGGTTGAAGGCGTCGAGCATATCAAAACAGGTGCCTCCGGTCTGATCGCCGCCCGCGTGGTGTCGATTGATCCGGTCGAAGGCAAGCCGAGTCTCAAGAAAGTCGAGCTTGACCTAGGTGGCAAGTCGGCAAGGGTCGTGTCAGCCGCTCCGGTTTTGCGCGTTGACGAGTTGGTCGTGTTCGCTCCGCCTGGTGCGTCTACGTTGGAATCCGGCAAGATCGAATCCACAACCGTCGCCGACCTGCCGAGCGAAGGCATGATCCTCCCCGGCAGTGCCATCGGCATACCGGCGAGCGACAAGGATGCGATCTTCTGCCCGCCATCAATGAAACCGGGCGAGTCGATTGACGCGAAAATGCTCGACGACTGGGTCATCGAAATCGACAACAAATCGATCACCCATCGCCCCGACCTTTGGGGGCATTATGGCATCGCCCGCGAAGTGGCAGCGATTCTCGGCAAGCCATTGAAGCCGTATCCCGTTGTTGACCTTGAAAAACTGAGCGACAAAAAGCAGTCGGAAGTTCCGATCACCATTGACGACGCGAATCGCTGTCCGCGTTACAGCGCCTTGAAGATGACCGGAGTTCGCGCCCAAGCCGCCCCGCTTTGGATGCAAACCCGGCTTGGTCATGTCGGTTTGCGACCGATCGACTGCCTCGTCGATCTCACCAACTATATCATGGCCGACCTCGGTCAACCGATGCACGCCTTTGACGGCAGCAAAATCGAATGCATCGAAGTCGGTCTGGCCAGTGACGGTAATACGTTTACCACGCTGGATGGCATCGAGCGCAAGCTATCCAGTGAAGCACTGATGATTCAATCAAACCGCAAGTCTGTCGCGCTGGCAGGCATCATGGGCGGATTGGAATCAGAAGTGGCCGGTGAAACGCAAACGATTTTGCTGGAGTCGGCAAACTTTGAAGCATCGGGCATTCGCAAAACCTGCGCTGCCCTGGGCCTGCGTACCGACGCCAGCGCCCGCTTCGAAAAATCGCTCGACCCCAACAACACGGTTTTGTCAATTCAACGATTCGTGCATCTCGCGTCAGCCGAATTCCCTGAATTGCAGATGGCGAGTCGCTTGTCGGACGCCTATCCAAACACGCTTGCCGACATCACGGTTGAAGTTGATCCGAAACTCGTCACGCGAACGATGGGCCATCCGGTCAACGAAAAACAGATGACCGACATCCTTACGGCGATCGGATTTGGTGTTGAATCCAAGGGCGGAAAGCTAAGTGTTAAGGTCCCGAGCTATCGGGCGACCAAAGACATTTCCATCCCCGCAGACATCCTCGAAGAAATCGCCCGCAACGTTGGTTACGACAACATCGTTCCGCGACTTCCTGAGGTGCAGGTGCGTCACTTCACCGCCAATCCGCAGCACATCACCGAGCGCAACGCATTGCAAGCGTTCTGCATGGGGCTCGGTTACAGCGAGGTGCATCTGTACATTTGGTACGACGAAGAATGGCTGAAGCGACTGGGCTTCAAACCGGTGGCGGGTCCGGTGCTGATCAACCCTTCGGCTGCAGGCCAGGCGCAACTGCGCTGTTCGCTGATGCCCGGACTCCTGCAAGCATCTGACCGCAACCGATTCCACGCCGACGCATTCAAGCTTTGTGAAGTCGGTACCGTTTTTCGGGAAGGTCCAGATTCAAGAAACCAATCGCGCCACCTGGGACTCATCAGCGCCAAACGCGGCAAGGGCGGTGACGACGATTTGTTCGCCGGGCTGAAAGGCGACATCGAAACGTGGGCATGGCAAACGCTTGGGGGCGACCTGCAATATGAACACGCTTCCAAGAACGCAGCCGCCCCGTGGACGCACGAACACAAGACGGCCAACATCGTTGCTAAAGGTACCACGATCGGAACCGTTAGCGTTTGCCCGTTGGCCCTTCGGCGCAATATTGACGAACATCTTTCGGCGTGGAGCATCGCGTGGGCTGAAGTCGATCTCGATTTGCTGCATGATTTCAAGGTCGAATCGAAGTCCCTTCGCCGCGTCCCAGAGCATCCGGAAGTGGAAATGGATTTTTCGCTCCTTATCGACGCGGGTTCGCCATACGCTACGGTCAACGAGAACCTAGCCCGCTTCGACGATCCCCTGTTACGTCGGGTCACTTATGTCGGGGCGTATGAAGGCAAGTCCGTCCCGACGGGCAAGCGCAGCCTCACATACCGCGTGCTGTTCGGTTCACCCGAGCGCACGTTGGGCGAAGAGGACGTCAGTGCGGTGAAGGCGTCGTTTGAGAAACACATCGGCAGTTGCGGTTACGAGTTGCGTCGTTAGTAACGACGAACCGGAACAGGTTGGTTGCATCAATTCCTGGGGACATTCTCTTATGATGAATCGACGTGGGAACATAAATCGACGCGTGACGATAGACAGACGCGGGCTGTGCGGTGTTACGGTTTTTGCACTCTTGCTGATGTGCTGCTGTACCGGCTGCCCGCAATATGCCGACCCGTCAGTACCCAACGACATTCGTCGCGTCGAAGAACCCTCCACCGCGAACGACTATTTCATCTACGTTCCCTCGCGCAACAAACCCGGCGAACCGTGTCCGTTGGTTGTCCTTTGTCACGGCACAACGCCTTGGGACACCGCTCTGCGACAGATACGCGATTGGGTCAGCCTCGCGGAAGATAAAAACTTTATCGTCGCCGCACCAAAGCTTAAGGGAACGCGAGGTGACATACCGCCCCCGCCACACAAGCAAATCCTCAATCAGCGCGATGACGAGCGCACAATTCTCGCGACGGTCCGCCATGTATCCGGTGCCAATCACATCGACCCGACGCGAATTTTCTTGACGGGTTGGTCGGCGGGCGGATACGCGGTGGTGCATACGGGCTTGCGACATCCGGAAATATTCCGGGCGCTGACGGTGATGCAGGGTAACTTCGACGAGCGGTTCGTGACCGATGCCGAAGAGCATATCGATCCATATCAGCCGATCTACGTCATCTACGGGACAACTGATATTCTGACAGGTGGGCAAACCAAAGAGTGTATGGAATGGTTGTACGATCAAAACGCATACGTCTTTGACGGAAAGGTCGCGGGCCCGCACCGTTCGCACCCAAGAGCGGCCCACGAATTCTTTGAAAAGGTCACCAAGGAAATCCCGTGGCTGACGGTCCGGGCGGCGGCTGTTCATCCCAAGGATCCGTATACAATTCAATTCAAAACGCGGGCCTCGTTTCAACCGGCAGGTTTTCGATGGACATTGGCCGACGGTCAAACATCGTCGGCAGCCGAACCTAGCTTCAAGTTTGAGGAAGGCACCCACGAGGTCAAACTCGAAACCGCGATGCCCGGCGGCAAGCGTCTGAAGAGAACCATCCGCGTGGATGTCCCCTTCTCATTGTTTCCTGAAAAGCTGGATCGTTAGGATCTATTCTTGAATTGAAGTATCAGCCAACCTGCTCTTGAACGGCTTCAACGTCAGGATCAATGCTGGCAGAAGCCACAGGTCGGCGGCCAACGCTGCGAGCATCGTTACGGCTAGCAGTCCGCCGAAGTACGCCGTTGGTAAGAATCGCGAAAACAGCAGAATCGAAAACCCGAACGCAATCACGATCGTGGTAAACAAGCAGGCCCGCCCGACGCTTTCGTGCGATTCGTGAATGGCACGTTCAAGGTTACCGTGCAAAGCGAACTCGCGTTTCAACCGCCACACATAGTGAACGGTGTCGTCAACGGCGATCCCCAGCGTGACTGAAAGCATCATCGCAGCCGTCATGTTGACGGGAATTCCGCACCAGCCCATCACACCGACGCAGAAGATCACCGGTAAGAAATTAACGAGCAACAGGATCGCCAGCATCCGCAGGCTTCGAAACGCGGTGGCTAATACGATGGCGATCAACAAGCCCGCCAACCCAAACGAGCGGTATTGATCCTTGAGCAGTCCGTCAATCAGCGTCGAATAAAAATGATAAAGCCCGGTCACTTCGACTTCGTATTCGCTGCCATACGCCTGCTGCGCATCTTCCTTCATTTGCTGGCAGGCGGCTAACTTCTGCTGCACGTCGTATCCTTCCACGCATCTGAAATTAATGCGCATGGTGTCGCCCGCATCGTTTAGGAAGTTACGCAGGATGTCAGCACCGCCCGGAATCATTCGCAGCAGGTCGCAGCTTTGTGTGGCCTGAACATCGGTTGTAATCGCTCCTGGGACCACAAGGCTCAGGGCGTCTTTTAGCGTCAATGCCCGTCGAACCATTTCAAGCTTTGAAACCGACGCGGAGGCTACCGTCGCTCCTTGGTCGATGACATTGGCTGTCACGATTTTTGCGCCGTCATTGCGACGGATCACCAATTCGGTTGAACCCAGAGGCGTCAGGTGTGTCTCGATGAATTCGTAATTGCGGCGGATTTCACTACCGGGCCGAAAGTTCTTGATGAAATCGCTTTGGAACTCGATCCTTAGTGAGCCGAAAAACATCACGACGGCGACGCCAAGAAATCCTACAAGGATTGTCTTGCGCCGTGCGACTGACAGCCCCGCGCACCACGCTAAGACAACCTTGGCCCATCGATGCTGCGGAGGGTTGCCGCCTAGGGCACTGAACCGAACCAATGTGGGTAGCGCCGCCACCGATGCAATGAATGCGACAACCAGACCAAACACCATCAACACGCCAAACCGTTTGACCGGGGCAATCGACGAAATGCTGACCGATCCAAAACCAACCGCCGTCGTCAACATGACGATCGCGCAAGGCAGCAACATGTGTCCGAGGACTGCTTGCGGACGCGATTGAACGTCAACATCTAATGATGCGTCCTCGGTTGCCACCGCGAGGTGAACGCAATTGGCCACTGCAAGCACCACCACCAGAATAACCAGCATCTGCGTGATCAGCGACGAAACGATTCCGAGTACAATCGTCAGCCCAAGCGTCAACACGATTGCAGACAGCGCCACGAATCCGGCAAAGAACATCGGAGCAACACGTCGAAAGACCAGCCAAAGCGTCACCACGATCAACACAAACGCCAGCACCGAGAAGACGAGTAAGTCCTGATCCACATACGCGTACATGTCGATCAGCGTGACGTACGGACCGGTCAACAGCACATTGACATCTTGGTGACTCTCACGAAAGCGTCCGACGATATCTCGCATTTGCGACACTGAGCGACGGCGGGCGGCACCGCCGGAACCTTCAGCGGCCATCTGTAGAAGGATCGCAACCGTTCGGCGGTCTTGGCTGATGAGATTGCCTTCCAAGAGCGGGTGCGAGAAGAGTCGATCGCCCATCACCACGCGCAGCGTCTTGGGAATGCTCACGATCGAATTGACCCGCTGAACATTCTCAACGCTTTCAAATGCTTCCGTCAATTCAACGAGCATCGACTCGACACTATCGTCAAACGGTTGGGTCGTGTGCAAAGCGACCACCGCGAATTCGTTGCTGGTGAACTCCTCGACGAACGACTGAAACTTCTCGTACGCCGGGTTGTCGCTCGCAACGAATGCTTCGAGTCGATAGTCCTCTTTGAGTCCGCGCGAAAACAGTAGCCATCCACACACCACGGTGAGAACGGTGATGACGATCACGATCGGTTTGGAAGAAATAACCGCAAAATGGCTTGCGGGCGACGGATTCATGAAGCTGCGCCGCGGATTAGCATCAGAAACCTGGACGGATTCCGGTGGAAGTGGCTAAACCGGTGAAGCGGCGATTACCGAGCGTCGCACTTGGAAGGCCTTCGGGCCAAGCGCTGATCGAAACACCAAAGTCGTCTTCGACCTCATCAAGCGCGAAGGTTACACCGACGAACCAGCGGGGAAATTTGCGAATGATTCCGACATCGAACTCAGCCGTCCGCCCTTCTTCGATGTCAAATTGCTCGCGGATGGCGAGCGTGTATTTTTCGTTGAGGCGGTAGTTCATGCCCAAACCGAGAAGGTTGGATTCGATCTCGCCAATATATCGATAACCGAGCAAGTAACTTAGTCGTGGCGACCGCTCGACCGCGTACGTCAAGCTGAATACGTCCACTTGTCCATCGTTGACGTCGTAGTTCATTTCCGAGGCGAGCGAGGTCGAATCGTTGATGCGGTACAACATCGCAGCATTGACATAGTTTTGCGTGATGCTGTTTTCCGGCCGTGAATACGACGCAAACCCGTTCGTAAATTCGTTGCGAGTCGCTTGGTTTCGCGTGTGCGAATCATTGAAAAACCCGGCTTCCACGTCGAAGGTCAACACATCCACTGTTCGTTGCCGGCCCGCAGGACCGCGTTTGGTCTGGAACCGCTGTCGCACGCCGATCGACACGCCATCGGGATCGCCCACACCTTCAACGACCTCATCAAACGGATGCAAATCGACAGGATTCACGTTGCCATGCGCAGCCCACGCCACGACATCGGTCTTGATGATGTGACGAATGCCGTTGATGTCGAACAAATCTGAGCGTACGTCTGGATAGACTTTCCACATGTAGTGACTGGCCCGCAATCCGTAGGTACCCAGCGCCCGCTGAATCCCGCCGTCCGCGGGTGAATCGTCCCATGCCGTGCCGCGAACCGAGACGAACGGTACAAGTCGAACATCGCCAACCGTCAACGGGACTTCGATCTCTTGGCGCGAGTCTGCCCGCATGACCGATCCAGATTCGTCGGGTCTGCCAATTCCAAGTTGCCCATCGGTAATCGATGAACGAACCAGACGGCGCAGGAAGTTTTCGCTTTCAGCCGGTCGGTATCGCACGACGCCCGCACGGTTCTCGCTGAAGAACGTCGCGACATCGCCAATTGATTCGCCAATCAAGCGAAACGTCAATTCGGGCAGCCGCTCGGTCTGGGTCAGGAAATCAAGAATGCGGTACTGAAGCTGTGCGGTAAACGCCCAGTTGTCGCGCTGTTTCTTCAGGAACAGGACCGTTTCCTGTTCCTTGCCCTTGTCGAATTCCTGCTCGAAGTATTCTTCGAGGAAGTTGCGATCGGAAATGTACGACAGTTCAAAACTGAGTTGCCAATCGTCGGGCAGATATTCACGATGTCGTATCGTAAAGCGGCCACGCGTTTCGGAATCGGGCTCCAAATTGCGGAACTGTCCGCCGAGATTGTCCCTACCCGTGTCGTTGACGAAATACCCCCGGAACAATCCAAATGAATCGTCGGTTTCGTAATCGAGATCGACGCCAGCCGCCGGTCCGCGCTTTGAGAAATAGTCGAGGCGCAGCGTGCCATCGAAGCCGTCCGGCCGTTCCAATCCGAGAATGTTGAACAACTCCCACCGCGTTTGAAATTCAGCTCCGAAATTGTTGCTGAAACCGGTGCGGACACTCTTCAGGCTTGTTTCGGTATCGCTGATGTTCCCGCGAGCGTATGGCCAAAAGAGAATCGGAACGTTATTGACGTTCAGCGTTGGTTTCTTGGCTTCATAGGTACCTGTGATCACACCCCGTTGGCGCGGCGCAAGCGACACCGCTGGCGTCCGATCGACGATCTCCAATTCTTCCGCCCCGATGTGATAGTGCGGGGTGTAAAATTCGCTGGTCGTAAACTTGGCATCAGTCGCCACGAATTCGCGGGCAGACAACTGCCGGATCATGTCAGCACGCACATAAATCGGCAGTGAGCGCACCGGATCGAGCATTCGCATGACCGCATCCAAAACCAACGCACGATCATGCACAAAATCGTAATACAAGCGCGACGCACGAATCATCTGGTCGCCGTTGGAAAGCACAATGTCGCCTTCGAGGTAGACGCTCTCGACCGATCCACCGTCAAAGCTGCCCCCACCGGCATTACCCAACAACCCCGGACCGGACAGTCCGTCAGAGTCCGACTTGGCTCGACCGGGTCGATCATCCAATTCGGTTTTGTTGTCGGCTTTCGGTTGATCGCGTTGACCGGTCAAATACACGACAGCCGAATCGGCGCGAAGTTCCAACGGTTGACCGTCTTTCGAGGGAGAACCGCGAAAAACTATAACGTTGCCGATCACGGTGACGATCGTTCGCCCCTCGTCGGTTTGTTCGATGGTCAGATCGTCGCCTTGGTAAGATACCGGTTCACGGACTTTCAATTCCTCGGCATCGGCCCGGCGACCGAGATCGATCACACTCATCGACGAACCAGACAATTCGAAACCGGTTCGCTTGCCCGCCAACGCTTCGCGAATGCGTTTGGCCCGTTGGTAGACGGCGGTCTCGGACGATGCTTCGTTACTCCGCAGATCGGCGCCGGTGCGAATTCTGCCGCTGCTGTTGAGCGTGACGAACAGCGCCGGACCGCGCGTGACCGTACCGGCTGCATCGCGAACTCGGGCGTTTCGCCAGAGAACGATTTCAAGTCGGGTAAACGCAGTACCGCGCTCCTTGGCTTGGGTCATCCAGATGACGGCTTGCTGGGCGTTGAGGCGGCGCTTGCCAAGTTGCAATTCAAAGTCGCCGACGAAGTGGATAACGTTGCTGCCGTCGGCATCGCGCCATAGGTGGACTTGTTCGCCGAACATTTCGACATCGGCATTGCTAACCCCAGCCGGCGTAAGCGGCTCGCTGACTTCGTCACCCAATGGAACAAGAGACTGCCCCAATGCAGTCGTCACCGAAAACGCGCAGAGCGCGACGACGATTGAAAGACAACGGACAAATGGCCTCAGATATGTTTTCACACTGTGTTCCGTTGTTAGACTAGTTCCGTTTAAGGACGTCATTGCATTGGTCTATTGCGATTCTTGAGAATGGCACCGACGCAGACTTCATGTACCTTGGATAAGGCGTTCAAAAGATCGGAATTCGGTTCGCACAGGACCGCGCCAAACGGGTACAAACTGACTGTGCCAAACTGAACGCCCAAACCGAATTCAAAGTATAGACCGTCACCCAACCCTGTCAAAGCAAAACACCCTCGACGAGCAGGTGGCCCTGACGTACCCTAGGCACTTTCGAGAGATTGAAAGGATTTCGCTCGACGCGTCATGACGGTAGCCTCCTCGCATATCGCAAATCCATCCGACCAGCACGCGATCTATGCGCGCAATATGGCGGAACTTTGGCGACACGACCCGGCGCTGGCGATGGTCATTGACGCGATTCCCGATGACAAACGCCCGGAGATTCAGGATACACGATCCGGTCAAAAAACTGTCGCGATTGCATCGGGAGACCGACGCCCCGTTTTTCTTCACAGTCGATACGACCCGGTCAAGGAAGCCGAGCAGTTGGTCGGCGGAGTGGTCACCGACGATCAGTTCTGCTTCGTCGTCGGGGGGTTTGGGCTTGGTTATCACATCCTTGCCCTTGAGGAAGCGATCACGTCGGACGGGATCATTGTTGTCGCTGAACCGAATGTCGCGCTGTTGGCAGCCGCATTCGCCTCGGTGGATTTTTCGAATTTGCTGCGCGACGGTCGGCTTATCATTCTGCACATCGCCGACAAAGTCAGGCTTCACGACAAACTTCGCCCGCATACGACGCTGCTCATGCTCGGGACGCGGTTCGTCAAACACCCGCCCTCCGAACAAATTGCACCCGAATTTCACAAAGCCATTCGGGCGATGGTCACCGACTTCGTGGCGTACTCGCGCATGACGCTGATGACGTTGATTTCAAATTCGCGCATCACTTGCCGAAACATTGCCAACAACATCGCGACGTATGCTTCGACACCGTCTGTCGAAATGCTGCGCGATCGATACGTGGGATTGCCCGGCATCGTTGTTTCTGCGGGTCCGTCACTGCGTACGAACATTGATCTACTGCAGAGCGCGAAAGGCCGCGCCGTTATATGCGCTGTCCAGACGGCACTGCGACCCATGAGTAAACTGGGTGTGATGCCTGATTTTGCAACAAGCCTCGATTTTCACGAGATCAGTCAGCAGTATTACCAAGGTATCGATGGGCTTGAAAATGTGCATCTCGTCGCGGAACCAAAAGCGACCTGGCATGTGCTCGACAACTATCCCGGTCCGATTTCGATTTTGGACAATCAGTTCGCGCGGCTGCTCATTGGCGAGACGTTGGCACCACATGCAGAGTTGCCCGCCGGCGCGACCGTGGCGCATCTATCATTTTACCTTTTGCGCTACATGGGTTGCGATCCGATTATCTTTGTCGGCCAGGACTTGGCGTATACCGCGAACAATTTTTATGTGCCCGGTGTCGAAACGCATCGCGTCTGGCAAAGCGAGTTGAATCGATTCAACACGCTCGAAACGAAAGAGTGGGAGCGCATCGTACGTAACCGGCCGGTGCTGCGCAAAGTGATCGGCAACGATGGGCATGAGCTTTATACCGACGAGCTGCTCTTTACATACCTCGAGCAATTTGAAAAAGACATCGCCGAAACGCCAGCGAAAGTCATCAACGCAACGCAGGGCGGTGCGCGGATCAGCGGCACCGAGTCCATGACGCTTCAAGAAGCGCTCGATCAGTATGCCACCGGTTCGCTTCCCGTTTATGCAGAATCCAATCAATCGCGAGATTGGGGCATCGTTCCGAAAGTGCGCGATGAAATTGCCCAACGCATCAAAGACGTTCAACACCTTGTTAACGTTTGCAAGAAAATGGATGCCGAGCTGGCCAAGTTGCAGGAACTGACGCACGACCCCGGGCGATTCAACCAGACGATGGTGCGGGTTGACGAATTGCGCGCCCAGGTCAATCAAGCCCAACGGGCCTACCGCATCATCAATGCTGCGTCGCAGTTGGCTGAGCTTCGCCGGTTCACATCTGATCGTCGCCTCAATGCCGACGAGTCCAAGGGTACTGAAAAGGCCAAGCGCCAACTCGCCCGCGATCGCGAGTTTGTCGGTGAGATTACCCGCGGCGGCGAGTCGATCATCGAAATCCTAACTGAAGCGCTTAATCGCGTCGAAACGAGCATGGAGGCAAACGGATGAAAGCCATCGCCCTGCTCGACGTGGATTTGCAGCAAACACCCATCGGCACGACAAGTCGCCTTGCAGATGACCTTTGTGGTGAAGTCGTATTACGCCGCACGGTGAAGCGATTGCAGTCCGTAGAACGCTTCCGGGCGATTGTCGTGGCTTGCCCCAAGGAGCAGCAGGCAACCGTCGAGTCGCTACTTGCGGGCACTTCTGCGCAGTGTTTCTCACGAAACGCAGCCCAACCGGAATACCGCAACCTTATCCGCTGCGCACGCAAATGGTCGCTCGATGCTTGGCGCGGTGGTCTTGGTGGTTCGACCGGACTCGACGACTACTTGGATGTCCGCATTCTGCTCGGAGCGCTGGATCGCTTTGAAGCCGACACGGTTGCGCTGGTCCCGCCTGGTTCCGCTTTGATCGATCCCGCGTTCGTCAATGCCATGCTCGATCTCGCGGAGGCGAACGAAGCAGATGTCAGACTCACATTTGCGCAAACTCCGCCGGGTCTGTCGCCCGTCATCATGCAGCGTCCGCTTTGTGAACAGTTGGTACAGAGCAACGCACCGGTCGGATGGGCGATCGCGTACAAACCCGACGACCCCGCGATCGACCTCGCATTCAAACCGCCTTGCTACATCGCGTCACAGGCATTGCGTCATGCGTCGGGCCGGCTTACCGCAGACACGCGACGTTCGTTTCGCGATATGGAACGGATTATTGAGTCAGGTGCCGACTCCACCGCCGACTCAGCCGCCACCTGGCTACTCGAAAATGAGCGGGCGCGATTTGATGAACTTCCGCGCGAAGTCGAAATCGAATTGACGATCGAAAGTCCGATTCAATCGCGTTTGCGACCGAGCATCAAACACTTGCCCAAGCGCGGTCCAATCGATCCCAAACTCGCCGGTAAGGTTGCGTCGGAGTTAGCCACCTACGACGATTCGCTCATCACGCTGGCCGGCCACGGCGATCCGCTGTTGCATCCGGAATTCATTTCAATCCTCACCCACGTTAGAAGTGCCAACGTCTACGGGCTTGCCGTCCGCACCACCGGGCAAACGCTCAGTGACGATCACATCAACGCGCTGATCGAAAACAATGTGGACATCATAGAATTCACGCTCGACGCATGGACGCCTGGCGTTTTTGCAAATTGTTATGACGGCGGCAAGCTGCAGAATTCGACTGATGCCATCGAGCAGCTTATCCAAGCCCGGCGCGATGCCAAGCAAGCCACACCGATCGTTGTCCCGTCGATGATCAAGTCCCGTTTCAACATCGCCGAGATGGACCCATTTTTTGACGGGTGGATTCGCAAGGTCGGGTGCGCCGTCATCGGTTCATTCTCCCATTTCGGAGGGCAAATTGAGGACCAATCCGTCGCCGACATGAGCCCCCCGCAGCGTGGTGCCTGTCGGCGGCTGACGGATCGTTGCTTCGTCGCCTCGGATGGCAATGTCTACCCGTGCGATCAGGATTTGTCGGCCAGCATGCCGCTCGGACACTTGGGGCAGGTAACAATGGGAGACATCTGGCAAGGCAAAGTCCATTCGATTCTTCGCACCTGCCATGCAACCGGTAAACTGGACGAGCACCCTACCTGCGCGCGATGCAAAGAATGGCATCGGCCTTAATAATCGGCTCGCTCGCCGGGTTCTGTCCCTAGCAGATAGGGTCGTTTCATTTCCGGTTGCGACGGCGTCAACACCAGTCTAATCTACTGTCAATAAACACGTTGCCATTCTGCACACCGGGAGCGGACCAACTGTGTCTCAAGAACGCGTCAAGCCGGTCGGAATCGACCTCGGCACCACATTTTCTGCCATCGCATATGTTGATGACGGGGGCTCACCGCGCGCCATTCCCAATGCGGAAGGGGCCTACGTCACACCGTCGGCTGTCTACATCAAACCGGATCGATCCATCGTCATCGGGCAGAAAGCACTCGATGCCCTGAGCGAACGCCCCGATCGGGTGGCTGTCAATTTCAAACGCGACATGGGTGAGAAGTTCTACAGCGAACCGATTGGTGGTCGGGAGTTCTCACCGGAGGCGCTTTCGGCGCTGGTGCTCAAAAAGCTCGCTCAGGATGGTCGCAACGAACTCGGCGAAATTGGCGGCGCGGTGATTACCGTTCCGGCGTACTTCGGCGATGCCCGTCGAAAAGCCACGCAGGATGCCGGCAGGATCGCTGGGCTTGACGTCCTCGACATCATCAACGAACCGACGGCGGCTGCATTGGCCAATGCGTTTCAACAGTTTATCAATCAGGGCGGCGATCAAAGCAACCTGAGCATCGCCCGTATCGCGGCGCGGGCACCATCAACCACGATGGTCTACGACCTGGGCGGTGGTACATTTGACGTGACCGTCATTCGCATCGACCACAACGAATTTGAAGTCATCGCAACGGGCGGCGAAGTGCGACTGGGTGGTATCGATTTCGATCAACGCATCGTCAACTATTTCTGTGATGAGTTCCGCCGGCGTCACGGAATTGACCCGCGCGACACGACCGAAACGATGGAGCGGATTCGCTCGACCTGCGAACTTGCCAAGATTGCACTTTCAGACAGCGAACAAACCGTACTGGTGTGCGAGCACCTTGGCCGAAAAATGCAGGTACCCATCAGTCGCCCGCGCTTCGAGCAGTTGACCGCCGACCTGATCGCCAGAACCCAAATCTCAACTGAAATGCTCTTGGAAGACGCCATGCTCGGTTGGGACCGCATCGACAACATTCTGCTCGTTGGCGGGTCCAGTCGGATACCGCGCGTCGCGCGAATGCTTGAGGAGATTTCTGGTAAGAAACCGGAGATGGCCATCGCTCCGGATCAAATCGTCTCGCATGGTGCGGCGCTTCACGCGGCTATTTCGGTTCTCGATCGGGCACCGCAACCGGTGACGGCGGTTGGTGAACGTCGCATGGACTCCGAATCGGCGCCGCAACCCGTCAACGCCGACGATGAACAACGCATGATGCAGGCGATCATGGCCACCGACGCCGTCGATGCTGCTAAGAGGATCAAGCTTGCCGACGTCAATTCGCACGGGTTGGGGGTGATCGTTCGTGCAAAAGAAGGTCAGGTCACAGCCAACTCGGTTATCATTCCTAAGAACACACCGCTGCCAACGTCGCGTGTAAAACTTTTCGGAACCGAAGCCAAGAACCAGCGCCAAGTGCGGTTGCGCATCACCGAGGGAGACACGCGTGACCCACGCGGCTGCACGCAAATTGGCGAATGTTTAATTCGTCAACTTCCCAAGGGACTACCGAAGGGAGCACCGGTGGAAGTCTCTTTTCGATATGACGCCAGCGGGCGCATCCAAGTCAAAGCCATCGAACTCACCAGCCGCATCAGCGCCGACGTGCATCTCGAACGAACCAGCGGGTTTGAGCAGGAAGATCTCAACAAGATGAAAGACGCCGTCTCCGAAATCAACGTCGAGTAAAAATGTCGAATAGACCGGACAACGAAGACTCGGGATCAGCCGACTCAGTCAAGAAACTGGAACCCGAAAAGAAAATCGACGCCTACAGCGAGTACCTACAACTCGCTGATGGGAATCGACCGCCCCACCTTTATCAACTGCTCGACATTGAATTGTTCTGTCCGCACCCCGAACGCATCAACCAAGCCGTTCGCCGGCAGTTTCGCAAAATCAAACCCTATGAAGAGAATCCGGATCGGCAGGTACGCGAACGTATTCAAGACGTGATGACGCACATCGCGACGGCGAAGACCGTATTGAACAATCCCATTCAAAAAGCGGAATACGACGAACGGTTGGCAAAGGCGCTCAAGATTGATCGCGATGAATACCTGCTCACGCGGACCGCAGCCCGCCCTCCCGAGTTTTGCATTACGGTGATCGCTGGTCCGGCGCAGGTTGGCAGCCGCTTTGAACTCCTTCCTGACAAATCGATCACCTTGGGCACCAACGCGCAAGCGACGATTTGCCTGCCGAGTTTGCGATTGGCACCCTTGCAAGCAACTGTGGATCAGCGCGACGATAACTGGGTGATAAGAAACGCCAACGAATCGCTCGTTATGATCGTCAACGATGCCCGCTGCCAGGAACAGGTGCTCGAATCCGGAGATGTCATTGACCTTGTCGGGTATCGAATTCTGTTTTCAGAGATACCGAAAGCGCCACGCAAGGCGAATGCCAACGCCCCGCCGCTTTCATTGGTCGTGCATTCCGGTCCGAGCGTGCCCGACCCGTTGATGAATTTAATGTCACCTGCATCGGTTTTGATCGGCCGGTGTGATACGGCGCTCTGGCAGTTGGCTGGCAAGGACGTTTCGCTGCATCACGCCCGCGTCGAATGGGATGGTGCGTTTTGGCAGCTTCGTGATCTGCACAGCGATACGGGAACTTTTCTAAACGGCGAGAAAGTTACGCAGTCGATCCTTGGGCACCGCGACGTGATCAACCTTGGTCCGTACGAAATTCAGGTTCGTTTGCGGAAATGAGTCTACGGTGGACTTTAGACCACCTCGGCCTGCGACTGGCGTATCCATCCAGAATTACCGTCGGGCAATTCTATGCGATACCAACCTGGACGCTCCTCGAGAATAACGAATTCGACACCCTCGTGCAGTTGCTCACGAAATGCGGCTGCCGATGCTTCGCCGTTTCCCTTGCGAACGGTGATGTCGTCTTGAATGGTCACACCCTCGCGAACATGACTGCGATTCCAGGACTCAACCAAGACCGAAGTACCCGCCGACACCCACAGCAACCCAAGCAGGCATACGACCGGCACGACCCGCGCACGTTTTTGATAGATTCGCAGCGTCAAAAGCAACCAGAATCCGGCATAAGCCAACAAGCACACAGCCAACCGAACGCCTGTTGATGTTTCGTAGTGCCAGAAGAACACCGTCTCCCAAATCGCCTTCTCACCGCTCGACTGAATTCGATTGCGTCGCAACGAACGTGCGAATTCCAGGTTGGCCCGAAGTTGTTCATCTGTGCCGATAAACCGTTGGCCACGTCGATAATGCAGGATCGCTCGCCCGAGGTCATCTGTCTGCAGGTATGCGTTGGCGAGGTTGTAGTGCAGGTATCCATTTTCAACACCGTCGGCTAGCAATGCTTCAAACCCGTCCGCAGCTTTGCGGAATAGCGCCCGATGTTCGCGGCCATTCTCGTCGCGCTGCTGCAATCCGTGGTCATACGCATCGAGCGCCTCAAGCAACACCTGCTCGCGGGCGTCATGGTCCATTGCAAATGTCGGAACCGTCACAAACAAACCCATCGCGACTGCGAAAACAGCAATCAACCTCCACGGAGTGCGTACTCGTTGGATGTAAGGCATGATGCTCATAGTTATTTGCGTTTGCATAATTGCCGTTCGACCTGCTCGATCACCTCACGAGCGCCTGTCGCAAGTTTTGACTGCTCGGCTTGCATCTCCCCGCCAAACTCTGCCGCCTCGCATTCCGAGATTACGCGATCGACTGCGTCTGTAGTATCCTCCGAGACTTTCGCCTGCGCCAGCGCTTCGACGGCTTCGCTTCGGGTCAGAACTTCCGCCCCCACCTGCAACCGATCACGAATGTAAACGAGAATGACATTCAGCGCCGTATCCTGAATCGCGCCGTCGCCGCGCGATCGCACAAGTTCGTCGAGTCGGTCCTGCGCCGTCTTGAATGCGGCGCGTTGGGTGATCAAACCGGAGTTTGAGCGTCGATGTTCGCTGCGCCGCCGCATCAGCAAACAGGCCATGAAAACCAACGGTGAACCGACCACCACTGGCGTCGCAAAGCCAATAAGCGTCAATCGCTGGTTGGCAAGCAAGCGGTCAATATTTGAGCGGTTGGCTTCGATCCCTTCGTCTAAACGAGTCAGCGTCGCCTCGTGCTGCATCGTCGGTTCGCCGGATTGCACAATGTCCATCGTTGACATCTTTTGTGCCGGAGCGACTTCGAGAGGAATCGGATCACTGTAAACCGTTTTGAATGTTTCGCTGTCGGTGTCGAAATATGGCAGCGGAATGCCCGGAATTTCCTGAACCTTGTCCGACAACGCTCGCAGGCTCAGCGAAAACGTCTTGTGCGTTCCTTTGACCACTCCGGGCAAGGTGTCATCGCTGATCTGAAATTGCTCGTTGAAACCCGGCACTTCGCTGAGGAGCGGTGCCCGCAAATGCTCTAGCTGGCTTGCGCCTTCGACGGTGATGTTGAGGGTAATCGGATCGCCCACGCGAACGTGGTTCGGGGTGGCGGTCGCCACAATCCTGTGTCCGCCCACCGCACCGCTGTATCCTGGAGGCCGCCCCCGCGTCGGAATGTCCAGCACCTCCACGTTGGTCTCATCCACCGTCGCGAATATCGGTTTCGACTGCGAAGAACGCACGCTGCCAAACACATCACGCGAAACCTTCAACGGATAATTCACGACGACTCGAACACCACCGGCATCGAGACGACCCGCACGTGTCGGCCAAATCTTGCGGTTGATTTCGTAAATGTGATAGTCGTGTTTCTTACCGTCGTCGCCGACACGCTGCGACTGAGCCACCTTGACGTCCGGGTTTTGGCGCGAGACCTGTTCGTCAAAAACGCCCCAGTCCGTCGCATTCTGATCGATCGTCTGCCACATTTCGCGATAGTTTAAATTCGATCGCCCGTGCTGAAATCCTTTCAGCCACACGCGCAGCGTTACATCGAGCGATTCACCGACGTAAACTTTCTCCTGCGCACCGGTCAATTCGACGAACAGCAAATCGCCCTTGACCGACTTGGTCACACGAAAGTTCGCCGATCGCGTCGACATCCATTCGCCGTCAACTTCAACTTCGATGCGCGGAATCTGAATGATGCCTTCGCGCGTTGGCGTGACGTGAAAAAGGTAGCGGGTTGTTTCATCTGTTCCGCCCACCTGCCGCCCGTTGATGATGATGCGACTCGTTCGCGAACTGGTTGACGTGTTGATCAGCTCAGCCGTCGCTCCGTCCAACTCGGGAAACTCCGGCGCTTCGTGACGCTTATTTGCCGACACATCGACCGCCACTGCAAAGGGCACACCAAGGTACACCTGCGACGACTCGGTGAGGAGTTTGGCCTCACCAGCCTGAAGCGCTGGTGTGGCCAATCCCGTCAATAGAACCAGGATGATTGCGAGTCGTTTAATCATCTACCAGTCTTTCTGTACCGGAACTTGCCGAACCCGCATGCGCCGTTTGTTTTCATCACGGCGCTGTGCTTCTTTGTCGCGAACGGCTTGTAGCATTTTCGCCAGTTCTTCTTGTGTCAGCTTCTGCTCTTGCGGCTGTCCGGCTTGCTGCTGCTGATCTTGCGGGTTTTGCTGCTGGTCATCCTGCTGCGATTCGTTCTGCTGATCCTTATTCTGCTCGCCCTGAGATTCTTGATCCTTCTTCTCGTCCCCTTTTTCACCCTCTTGCTTTTCTTGTTCGTTCTGCTCGTCTTGCTCTTGCTGATCCTGCTGACCGTCCTTGTCTTGCTGATCTTCGTTTTTCTCTCCGTCCTGCTTTTCTTGGTTTTCTTGATCTTGATTTTGATCGTTTTGCTCTTGATTTTGCTGATCCTGTTTTTCCTGCTCCTGCTTCTGCTTATCGAGCAGGTCCTTGATCAAGAGCTGGGCGATCTCAATGTTGGCTCGGGCGTCGGTGTCTTCCGAATCGAGTTCAAGCGCGTCGCGATAATGAAAGATAGCCGAGCGAGCCGACTCGATCGCCTCCTCAAGGTCCGACATTTTCTCAAGCGCTTCGCTGTAGGCCACATTGCCAAGGTTGTACTTCGTCTTCGCCTCCAAGGATAAGTCTCGGGTCTTCAACGCCGAGCTAAAAAACGCCCGGGCAGCAGAAAAGTCGCGCTGACGATACGACGCCAATCCCCGGTTGTACGCAATCTCCGGACACTCCGGGCATTTGAGTTCGGCTTCGGTAAACTCCTCTTGAGCTTTATCGTAGTCACCGCTTTGGTAGGCTTCGATCGCCGCGCTGACATGCTTTGCGGCCACGCGATCTGCTGCCACTGCGCAAACCGGCGCACACAACCCCGCAATCAGCACCGCTACCAGACTCGCCTGCATCAAACGTTTCAATTCAATCATCATTCGCCCCCGATTCAACACCAGAAGCCGCTTTGCGATCGCTCATCAGCGTTTCGATGACAAGCAACAGCAACGCCAACCCCGCAAACCACTGAAAGCGGGCATACTGCATCTCCTTACGCGACATCTCCAACTCACGGGCCTCAACCTTGCGACGGATGTGTTCCTCGTATAGTACGCGAAAGTCGGCATCGGACGTGCCCATGGGATAGTAATCACCACCGCCCTCGATGGCCATCTCCTGCAGCGTCGTCACGTCGAGCTTCGACCAAACCTGCTCGCCTTGATATTGCACATATTGCGATTGGCCGCTCTTTTGTGTGGGGATTCTGGCCCCTTGCGACGCATCACCCACGCCAACAGTAAACACGCGAATCTTCTTATTCTGCCAAGCGTCGCGGGCGGCTTCGACTGGGAAAGATTCCTGATCTTCACCATCGGTGATCAGCAGGATGGCTTTGTGTCCCTTTTGATTGTCCGAAAAACTATCCGCCGCTTCACGAATCGCGTCGCCGATCAGCGAACCACCTCGGGCTGCACTGCTCGTGTCCACTTCGTTGAGGGCCATCCGGTATGCACCGTAGTTGATGGTTAGCGGACACGTTAGTGACGCATTGCCTGCGAACGTCACCAGACCGATGCGATCGCCCTTCAACCCCCCGAGCATGTCGCCCAATTCGAACTTGGCCCGCTCCAGACGATTCGGGGCGATGTCGTTGGCCAACATCGATCGCGACACGTCTAGGCAGACCATGATGTCGATGCCCATCCTTTGAAGCTGTACGATTTTGCGTCCCCAGCGCGGACCCGTCGCCGCAAGAATTAAGAACGCAATCGATCCAAGCAAGATCACCGCTTTGATTTTCTGACGCCGGATGCTGACAGTTGGCATCAACCGCTCGAACAAGTTCACCGTTGCAAAGATGCGCATCGCCCGCGACTTTCGCGAGAAACCGTACACGAACAATCCGGCGAGCATGGGCACCAGCCAGAGCAGATGCAGATACTGGTTGTTATCAAGTTTGAAATCCATCTCGTGTCAGCCCGTCTAGGGTACCTTGCGAAAACGCGTATTGGTTAAAATCACTTCCAACGCCAAACACACCAGCGCCACCAAAAGCAGCGGTGGATAGCGCATCGCACCAATGGTGACCCATTGAGTAGCCATCTCCGCGTGCTGCAGGTAACGCTTCTCTTCGGTTTCGGTCTTTTCCAACTCGTCGATGCGCGCGTAGATTTCTTGAAGCGACTCGGTATCGGTCGCGCGGAAGTACTCTCCGCCGGTGGTTTTGGCGATTTCTTTGAGCGTCGGCTCGTCAATATTCACCCGAATATCCACCAGCGTGTCGCGGCCGAGAAAGTCGACGCCCGGGGCTTTGGCAATCCCCCGTGTTCCCACACCGATCGTATACACCTTGATGTCTGCGGATTGGGCCAGGTCCGCGCCTTGTTGCGGCGTCAAATCGCCGCGGGTTTGCTCTCCATCCGTCAACAGAACCAGCACCTTGCTCTTGATCCGATTGGCGCTCAGCGCTTCGCGGCGTTTGGTCATGTCTTCCATCCGCAAAACGCCCAGCGCAATCGCGTCACCGATCGCGGTACCGTCTTCCTGCCGCGATTCTTCGCGGGCTACGATTCGAGTTTTCTGCAGCGTATCGGTCAGGTATGCATGGTCGAGCGTCAGCGGGCAGCGACTGTCAGCGTATGCGGCGAACGTGATCATTCCGATCAAGTCATCGGGCCTGCCGCCCAATTCGGTATCTTCATCACCCTGCACAAATTGCGTTGCCACATGCTTGATCGCTTCGAGGCGATCGACTGGTTTTCCGTCGATTTTGAAATCAAGAGCCCGCATGCTGCCCGACCGATCGACGAGCAGTTGAATCGCCACACCTTCCGACACGATCCGCGTTTCTTCGTCACCTTTCTGCGGCCGGGCCAGACATATGACCATGACGATGACCGCGATGGTACGAAGCAACGGAATCAAAAAGCGCATCCGCACCGCCCACGACCGCCCCTGTGTCCGCAGATTCTCCAACGACGAAAACCGAATCGCGGCGTGACGATGCTGCCTGCGCCAGCGCCACCACACCAGCGGCACCAACACCAGCAGCGTTAGCATCATCGGTCGATCGAATGTGATTCCCGTAAACATTTAAGCAGCCACCTCCGCCGGTGAAGTGTCTGTTCTCTGAACAGTCGTCGCACGCGATCCCGGTTTGGTGCGATCGACAAAATCGCGAGCCGCATTAAACACGGTCTCGATTTCAGGCGTGCTTGGTTCATACAGCGTGTACTTCACCATGTCGCATGCCGACAGGAACTCTTTGAGATGCGCCTGGTACGCATCATTGAGCGCATCTGACGTTCGCATTTCTTCGAGGAATTCTTCGGTGGTGCGCTCGGGGGCCATCAATCCGAAACGCAGTTCGATGTACGTTCGTGTGATTTCGCTGAGTCGGTAGTAGAACGGTTTCAACTTACCGGCTTCGATCAACCCGGAGGCAGCCAACGCCTTCAACTGTCCAAACGCCCATTCGTGCGGAGGAATGGTGACCACGCGTTGACCGCGCAACCGATGGCGGCGAACTAACACAACAGCAATTGCGGCCAACGGACCGACAACGCCTACAATCACGCCGGTCCACGCCAGCCACGCCCACGTTTGATCTACCGGCAACTCTACGGCTGCCTTCACATCGCGAAACTTCGCCGGATCGAATTCACCTTCGAGCAGCGACTTGACTTCAACCGTGATCGGTTCGGTGGTCAGTTCTGCAGCCGCAAGTTCGCCCTTGGATGGCTCGCCCGACGATGCCTCCCTTGCGTCAACGTATTCCACCGTGACACCGGCGATGACGTAGCTTCCCGAAAGGAACGAATCGAGCTTGTATATGTGGGTGAACCGACGTTTGTCGTTGTCGAGAATTTCTACCGGTTCCTCACGGAAGTCGCGGATTTCAAATTGGCTTTGAATCGCTCCGTACTTCGGCATGGTCACTTCGATGCCATCGTCTGCGGTCACTTCGATGCGAAGTTCCAACTGCTCGGCGATCGAGATCGAATCGCGGCCGGCTGTCACGGTCAGCTTGATCGGACCGCGGTCAACTTCCTGCACAATCGGTTTGACTTTCGCCTGGTCGCCTTCGTCGTTGACGCTCGCCTGATCGCAAGCGCCGACAAATGCCAATAAAAGTACCGGAGCGATGGTGTTTAAGCATCGCCAATTGCAATGGAAACCCGTACGTCTCATGGCGTCGCCGTATCCTCCGAGACACCTTGACTATCGTTGACCTGATTCGACGGCGTAGCGCTAGCCGCTGCTGGTACACCGAGTGCTTCCGGATAGAACTTTACTTGGCTGGCTTCTAGCAACTCGTTGACAAACTGCTCAGAAACCTCGCGATTGCGGGCAGCAACAGTATCTTGATAAACCTGATCGCGAATGTCTTCGAGCGGTTGTTCTAATCGTTCACGGTGCGACACAATCTTGATGACGTGCCAACCAGCCGGACTCTCGTACGGTTGATCGAGAATCTGGCTCGCTTCGCCTTCACGAATCGTGGCATGCAGTTCCGCATTGGCCCCGAACATCGGTACGAGTTCGCCTTTAGCCGACACGGGCGTCGGCACGATTCCCATATTGTCTTTGGTCCTTGCGTCCTTCGATTCGCTCTTGGCGATGTCTTCAAATGACGCCCCATCCTTAGTCCTTTGGATCACATCGTTGGCCGCGGCTTCGCTCTCGCACAGAATGTGACCGATGAACGTAGCTGCCGGCTGGGCGTAGCGATCGGTGTTGGCACGATAAAACCGCTCGACATCTTCATCCGTCACGGTCCCGCGTTTGGTCGACTCTTCGAACAAAAGCGATTGCCCTAGGATTCCATCAGCCACCGACTGCAGTCGATCGCGAAACTCGGCGCTCTTGTCCAACTCGCGTTTGCGGGCTTCCTGTGCTAAAACGCGCATCCCCACGATCCGCTGCAATTCCCGCTGGCGGAATTGCGGATCGGCGAACTGTTCGTGGGCACGGCGTCGCAAGGCGTTTTGATCCTCTGCCGACAGCCCCAATCGAGAATTGACGGCCATCTCGATCTGATTGGAAAGCAGTTGATCAAACTCAGCCACCGTGATCTTCTGTCCGTCAACTTCCGCGACAACCTGTTGACCCCTCGTACCGTTTTCGTCACCGCCGATCGTGGCGCGGTCGGCCATCTCTCTGGCGACTTCAGCCCATCGACCGAGTTTGCGCAGACATTCCACGCGCCGAAGGCTGATTTCCTGAATCAAATCCGGCGAACTGTCGCCCAGCATCTTCTCAGCCAACGCAAATTGAGCGAAGGCCTTGTCGTACTGACCGGCGGATTGGCGCAGCTTGGCCACGCGATAGCGCACGTTACCTGCCTCGAGATCGGTCAGCTTCGACATTTGCAGATAACGTTCCCAAAGGTCAGCCGCCTCGGAGTTAATATTCTTATTCTCGAGATCGATCGCGACACTTTTGATTTGATCCGCACCGGGCATCCCCGATCCGCTGCCATTGCGCGATGTGTCGATCGTCCCGGGAGGGGCGACGAAAAACCGCATCACGTTGACGACGAGTAGGATCAACAGCAATACAAACGCCAACCCGCTCAATCCGCCGCGATTGGGCGAAGGATCTTTGGCTTGGGGCACTTCAAGATTCAAAGGCGTAGTCATGGTTACAGTCGCGCCTCCCTCGCCAGAAAAAATCGCCTGAGCGGTTCGGTAAATGATTCGCCGGTCTTGACGTGTATGGCGTCCATTTTCATTTTGCGAAACAGCGTGTCGCGTTCGTCCATGTTGCTGACCGCTTTCATTGAGTAGTTGCGACGCAGCGCCGCGCTTGACGTATCGACAATGATCGTCTCGCCCGTTTCCGCGTCCATCAGTTCGATCATTCCGATGTTCGGAAGTTCCATCTCCCGCTGATCGCTGATCGAAATTGGAATAACGTCGTGCCGCTTCCGCGCAATGCGCATGGCGTTTTCAAATCCACTGGCTTGAAAATCACTGACCAGAAAAACCACGCTTCGTTTGCGGAATGTCTTGTTGAGAAAATCAAACAACATCGAGAGATCGGTCCCCCGACTCTTGGGTTGCAGGTACAAAAGCTCACGAATCACACGCAGCACATGGTTGGCGCCCTTGCGCGGTGGCAGAAATGCTTCGATCTGATCGGTGAAACAGATCATCCCGACCTTGTCGTTGTTGCGGATCGCCGAAAACGCGAGCGTCGCACAAATCTCAGCCGCCAATTCTCGCTTCACCTGCTCGGCTGTTCCGAAATCGTTTGACGGGCTCATATCCACAAGCAGCAACACCGTCAGCTCGCGCTCTTCACGAAAGCGTTTGACGTGCGGTTTGCCATAGCGGGCGGTCACGTTGCGATCGATCGTGCGGACATCGTCGCCGATCTGGTATTCACGCACTTCCTCGAACTCCATCCCGCGCCCCTTGAACGCGGAATGATACTGACCAGCCAGCACGTCGTTGACCATGTGCGACGTGCGGATTTCAATGCGACGGATTTTCTTGAGTAACTCTTTCGGAATCATCGAAGCTCACGGGTGATGGTTTTGATTTCAACAACGATCGCGTTCAAGACCAATAAGCTTTCGGCACTGGGACCGACCGAACCCAACCGACTCAGTCTTATGCTATCGTGCCTTCTAAGGAACCGGAATGTGCTGCAAGATGTGTTCTACCACATCGCCCGCCGTCTTCTCTTCGGCTTCGGCTTCGTAGGTCACGATCACCCGATGGCGCAGTATGTCCATCGCAATGTTCTTAACATCTTGCGGCGTCACAAACCCGCGTCCATCCAAAAACGCGCACGCCTTGGACCCCAGCGACAAGAAGATCGACGCACGCGGTGATGCACCGAATTGAATCAGGTCGGCCATCTTCAGACCATAGGCGGCCGGATTGCGCGTGGCCTGCACCAGATCGACAATGTAATCCTTGATGCGATCGTCAATGTAAATCTGATCAACCAGTTTGCGCGCTTTGACAATATCGGCCGGTTCCATCACAGCATCGATCAACGTTAAAGGATGCGTCCCGCCCATCCGATCGAGAATCAAACGCTCTTCGGCTTTTGTCGGATATGTCACCTGCAGCTTGAGCATGAAGCGATCCACCTGCGCTTCGGGCAGTGGATAGGTTCCTTCCTGCTCAATCGGGTTCTGCGTGGCGAGCACCAGGAACGGATCATCCAATCGAAACGTTTCCTTACCGATCGTCACCTGCCGTTCCTGCATCGACTCAAGCAGAGCACTCTGCACTTTCGCAGGCGCGCGGTTGATTTCGTCGGCAAGAATGACGTTGGCAAACAACGGCCCCTTAGATACTTCGAACGTCCCGTCCTGCGGGCGATAGATCAACGTTCCCGTCAGGTCGGCTGGCAAGAGGTCGGGCGTAAATTGTATGCGTTGGAACTTGGTGCGAATGCCAGCCGCTAAGCAAGAGACAGCCGTCGTCTTGGCCAATCCTGGCACGCCTTCGATCAAAATGTGCCCGTTGGACAGTAGCCCCACGCACATCTTGTGCAGCAAATCGTCCTGACCGACGATGACACGATGGAGTTCCTGTTTCAAACGTTCAAACGGAACACAGGCCGCTTGCACTTCCTCTCCGATTTGTTTGACGTCAACCTGGGTTGTGGTCATCGATTAAGCATCCTCCTACAGCACCAAATTTCGCCAATTCCAAAGCCCCGAATCCTAACACTCCAAGCCAGCAGACGCAAAGTATCTCCGCCCCCTGTCAACCTATGTGTCGAAAGCTGTAATGTCCGTAACACAAGCGCAACATCGGCAGCGATCTTCGTGCCAAGGAAACCAATATTCGTTCCAGGATTTGATTAAAACAAAGTCTTGATAGTGGCGGGAACCTATGGCGTGTGGCATTACGGCGTGGTTGCTGCGGACTTGATCGCGGTTCGGATTTCGCCGAGAAGCTGCTCGACTTTAAACGGTTTGAACAAGACGGCTGCCAACCCTTCCCGCCGCGCTCGCACGATGGAGTGATTCGGATCGTATCCGAAACCTGTCATTAGAATGACGGGGCAGTTGGCGTTGCATTCCTTGGCGGCTGCGAAAACTTCGTACCCGTTGTTGTTGGGCATTTTGATATCGCTTAATACCAAGTCGAACGCTTTCTCACCGAGCATCTTGATCGCGACGTCGCCATCTCGCGCCGATTGGACATCGCAACCGAATCCCTTCAATACATCGCTCACCGTGTCGCGGATGATGTCCTCATCATCGACGACGAGAATCGAACGCCCTTCCAGCACCGGATCATGGCGGACCGATTTGCGCGAACGCCGACGATCAATGACGCCCGATTGGCATTCCGTCATGGACTTGATGGCGTCGCGAACCCGCGCACCGTTGTCGCTGATTTCATTGAGTCGCACTCGCAATTCATCGTGACCGATATAGTCGTCGATCAACGTAGCGACATCCGTCAGCATGTCGTTGAGCGGTCCACTGATTTCTTCCGAGACGTCACCCTGCAGGCGGCCTGTCGTCTTGTGACGCTCGCTGTCCAGCAGGTTCAGAATGTGAATCGCAATCGCGATGTGGCCAGCAAAGATTTCAGCGAATTGGCGGTCATCTTCGGTGAACGCTGCGACCTGATCGCTTTCGACGTTGAAAACGCCGATGACGTTGTCATGAAGCAGCAAAGGCACCGAAAGCGACGACTGCCCGCTTTCGATGCCGGTGATGTAACGCGAATCTTTCGAGGTATCGCAGCAGAGATAACTCTTCCCGTGGGCCGCGACAAAACCGCAAATTCCGTTTCCGTCGGGCCGGGCGTAAATCGGTATCTCGTTGACCTTCGATGGCATCCCTGTCGAGAGTACCAATTCCAGCCGGTTGGTTTTCGGATCGAGCAGGTGAACCGTGAAGCTGTCGAAATTCATCAAGTCGTGCGTGTACTTGATGATCTTTTCTTCCAAGACGTCGAGGCGCCCCTGCGTATCGAGCTTGCCGATTTGATCGACGTCAAGACTCACAAGTTCCTTGGCCGCTTTGTTGATCGCATCGAGTTTGCGTTGCAATCGCCGCTTCTGTGTTGCATCCCAAACGACGGCGGACACCTGGATGATGTTGTGGGCTTTATCCGTCACTGGTGTCACGTGGACTTCAAACGTCAGCCCGTCTTCCTCGACAGTAAAGTGGCGCCCGCGCATGTGAGACGGTAAATCGAATTCACCCTCGGTCGCCCAGGAAATCGCATCGCGACAAAGCTCACCGACGCGCTTCTGAATCGCATCGGGAAACTTGAGCATCTTCGGGCTGGCCCAAACGAATTCTCCGTTGTTATCGACAACGCACACACCTTGCGACGCTTGCTCTAAAACGGAATCGGATGCGTGAATACTTTGATGGAGTTGAAACGTGTTGAGCGCTGAGGGTGTGACGAGCACCACATCGATCGGTGTTCGTTCCTGAATGAACTCGGCTTCCTGAATCGATGACGCGGTTTGTACAACAACACGATCGCCAAGTTCCTCAAGCATGGACCCGGCATGTTCGAGCGCTTGTCCGACAACAAGGACGTTGAGTTGTGTCGTGGTACTGTCCTGCATCAATGAATCTCTCAACTTCACCAGATGCGCGTTTGCGCAATTCACGTGGTTCGTTTCTCGAGAGCAATCGGGCGAATCATCTGGTCAACTGGGTAACTCGTCTGGCTGCCCTTCCGCCTCTATTGTAGGCATGGAACTGTGGGTTGGACCACCCCGAGTCGCCATCCGCTTCACTACCTGACTCCACACCGTTCTCTACTTGACCAATGTATCCAGTCGAAGATCGACAACGCAAGGCCTAACTCATCACTGAATTCTGAAATTGAATTGTGCGGACAGACAAGGTGCTTCGCGCTGCGGACTGTGGCAACTAAGGCAAATCAGGGCGAATTCGTGTCGCGTTCGTGTCCGCCGATGCGCGATTCGCTGCCGTCACGGAGGCGCGCAATATTCGCCCGGTGCCGATAAAGTACCAGCCCCGCAATCAGAATCGCAAATACGATCATCGGCGCGTGGCCCACCACCACATTAAAACCGTGCCAAAACATACAAAGCGTTACAAAGATCGGCAGGCTGATCGCCGCGAAAATCGACGCTAGTGAAACAGTGCGCGTGAACCACAACACCACCGCCCATACGAAGAACGCCAGAACGCCAGCCAACGACATGTACGGATAGATGCCGAGAATCACACCAAGCGAAGTGGCTACACCTTTTCCCCCATTAAATCGCAAATAGACCGGAAAGCTGTGACCCAGCACGCAACACATGCCCCCGACCAGCCAAGCGGTCTGACCGGACAAGCTTGACGAATCAAATGATGCCGCTTGTGAGGGAATCCAGAAACCCACCGCCAGCGTGGGGAGAAGTCCCTTCAAAACATCGAATGCAAAAACGATACCAGCCCAGCTTCGGCCCATCACCCTACCGACATTGGTCGCACCTGTGTTACCGCTGCCGTGCTTGCGAATGTCGATGCCGCGAGTCAAACCGGCTAGGTATCCGAACGGAATTCCGCCGATCAAATAGCAACCGACGCAAAGCAAGATGACCAATGTTGAAAACGACATCAGCGGGTCCGGGCGTTTAACAACTGTTCGTACAAACGGATGACTTCTTCGGCGTGCTCGCGCATCGTAAAACCAGTTACACTTTCGGGACGCGTTCTGGGCATCGCGCCGGAGGCGACGGCTTCGATCGTTTGCAGCACCGCCGATGCGAGCGCGGCAACATCTTCTGACGCTTCAATCACATATCCGTTTACGCCATCTTGGATGACTTCAGCGGCGCCGTCATAACGCGTCGTGATCGCAGGTAAACCAACCGACCGTGCTTCGAGAACAACGCGGCTGCACGGATCGTAGAACGTGGGATGCACCAAGACGTCGGCTGCATGATAGTACGCCGAAATGTCATCCGTATGGCCGGCAAACGTCACGCAATCCAAAACGCCAAGTCGTTTTGCCAATCGCATCCACGGACCGGGCTTGCCATTGCCCACGATGATAGAATGAACCGTTTGGCCCGAGTTCTTAAGCCTCGTAAGCGCCCGCAACCAAGTGTCGAGCCCCTTGAGGCGCAGGTTGTTGGCGGCCATCAGAATTAGAAATTGAGAATCGGATATGCCGTGTTTCCCGCGAATCGTCTCGCGTTTCGTCCGTCGCATCGCCTCGTCAAACTCAAGCGGATCGACGCCATTGAAGATTTTGGTGATGCGTTCGCCGGGCACGCCGTAATGTTCTTTGACCTGGCGAATCACATAGTCCGAAAGAGCGATGACTTGCGGTCCGTCCGAGCGCTGCAACATTCGTCTTTCAAGATTCGCCAGTTGCCGGTGCTTGACGTTAAACCCAAGCAGCATTCTCTTAAACCACCGCCCAAAAACGTTTCGTCGGGTGGCAATGTTGCGCAATTGTGTTTCACGATAAGTCCCACCGCGCGGTTGATAGATGTCGGCAACCATGGACGGAACGAGCGCATGAACGATGTCTGCATTCAATTCAACCGCCACGCGGTCGGCTTCCCTGCAAAACGCTGCGGTGGCGGTCGCCTTCGTTGGCGATGCGATGCTGACCGTTCTGATCGGGCATGGCACGATCGACGAACCGCTGCTTCGTGTGATGACATCGACTTCAACCCCCAAATCGACAAGATGCTTGACGAACTGAATCGTGGACGTTTCAGCCCCCCCACGCGAGGCGTCGATCCATTCGACGATCAGCGCGATTTTCAAACCGCACCGGCCTTTGTGATTCGGGTCATGCGGCGTTGATCGTGCGCGGCGATCTGCGCGCTCTTGCGGGCGATGGCTTTGATGGTTCGCAGATGACCGCTGCGCCGAAGACTGCGCACCTGGAAATACCGCCGCAGGAATCGCACGCGCTGCCGCAAGCCTGCGATGTGACCCGGCACCGAGTAGTCCAACTGCGCGAGATCGCGGTTGCGCCAGCGCTCAATTCGGATTGGTTTGTGCATCACCCGCTGAAGGTCGATCAGGGCGAGCGCCGGCTGAGTGTCCGAATCGTTGGTCAGAAAAATATGCGATAGATAAAAATCCCGATGGATGAATCCCGCCCCGTGAAACGATCGAGCCAGGTCGGCGACCGCATCGATTAGCTGCTTCGACGCATTCCGTTCCTGCCGCATGACCCACTTCTCAAGCGATTCACCCGGTATCTCTGCCAACACCAACGCACTACGCGACCTGTCCGCACCCATCGATTCCTCAGCGAAGGCAGCCACCTGCGGAACAGGAATCCCTTCACGCGAGAGCATGGTGATCCAATCACGCTCCACCCGTGCGGGACTCGTCTTGCCTTTTCCCGGAAGCATCGAAGTCAGTAGACGCCTCGGCGTATTGCGATGAAACCGTTTGATATAAAAACGCTGCGTACCACCTTGGCCATCCTTCAGATCGACAGCCACCCGCTCGCGCCAAGATGGCAGCGTAGCTTTGTGCAATTTCGTACCGGCGATCTCGAACAGATCGTTGATCGACGCGATACCATTCTGGGCGAATTGCGCCGCGTACTTAGCGTCGATCCAAAATTCTGATTGGGATTTGTCGGGGTTCACGGGCAGATGGCATCTCAGACGTAGGGTGGGCCGTGCCCACCACCGTTCGTATGTCAACTACATGGTGGGCACGGCCCACCCTACGAGATCGCTTGCCGATTGCACTTCTTGAGACATCATTAGCAATTCGATTCGCGTTGATCCAGCAACTCGGCCGCCGCATCATACACCATTTCGCTGCTCACGCCTGTCATGCATTTGTGATGCCCCAATGGGCAAATTTTTTTCTGACACGGACCGCAGTCAACCTCGATTCGCACGGATCGCTCATTCGCGTAGTCCGTCTGCGTCCATTCGATATGGGTCGAACCGAAAACGGTCACGACATTGCGGCCAAACGCCTTCGCAAAATGACGCGGTCCGGTGTCGTTATTCAGCAGTACATCGCAGCGTTTGATGAGCGCCTTAAGCTGCCCGATGGTTCCCGGCGGATCGTCAACCAGGTGCGCCTTCGACGTCATCGCGTCACAGACCTTCAACGCAAGTTCGCGCTCGCCCGGTCCAAACGTCACCACAACGCTCGCCCCGTTCTTACGAACCAAATGGTCAGCCACTTCCCCGTAACGCTCGGGTAGCCAGAGTTTCGACGGGCCAAACGACGCGCCCGGGTTCACGACCACCAGCGGGTGACTGTCAGCGATGCCCCACTCGCGCAGCCGCGATTCAACAACATCGGCATCGCGCTCATCGACCGCGAGTTCCATCTGCTGCGTCGGTTTCTCGCAATCGAGCGTCGCGATCAACTCGTTAAAGTAATCAACGGTACTAACCACTTCAAACGTTCGGCCAACGCGACGCGGCGGAATTCGGTCGGTGAGTAACCAACCGCGTCCATCACGATCGTAACCGATGCGCCGCCCGATTCGTGCGACCTTCGCCGTCAACGCCGATCGAAAAGAATTTGACAACAGCACCGCCCAATCAAACCCGCTCGCTCGAAGCGACCGCCCCACCGAAAACGGTTCAAACCATTTGGCGAGCTTTGCAGTTGCTTTGGGCCAGGTGATGATTTCATCCATCCAAGTCCCTGGTTCAAGCACCGCAACGGTATTGGATTTGGTCAAAAGCGCAATATGTGCATTCGCAAAACGATTGCGCAATGCTCGAAGCGCCGGCGTGGCCATCACAACATCACCGACCCAGGTCGGCATGAACACAACAATGCGCTTGGGGTCAACTGGGCTGGTGTTGTGAACCGGTTTCACGAAATTGAAAATCCAAGAGTGACGGGTGCAGAGGGTACGGGCGACGAACGGAGATGTCAGGAGCGTTTTTCCGAACAAACAAACGCGGTCAGCGTGACAATTTGCAAGAAGCCAGCCAATACAAATCGGGTCAGCGCCGTGACCGTGTCGGAGAAAAACGCCATCATTCCCCATCCGCCGACGATCAGCGCCAGCATTTGCGACAGTGTGCCAGCCAACCGCAAGACCGAAAAATCTTCGTGACGCTGCTTGCGCTCATGCCGTCGAAGCGAATCGCGAATGTCGGTCAATAGTGCGACGACATCCTGCTCGCGGACGGCTTGCTCGGCCATCAACTTGCCCATGTCGACCGCTCTGGGCTGGTCGGTTTCTTCTTCGTAGCCCTTGGGCGGATCATCTTTGTGCTCGACGACGAATTCCACTGCTTTCTCCAACGAATCAGCGACATAGTCCGGACTGCATTCCCCGTTGCGCTCGCCCAGCAAAATCGTTCGGCAACCCGCACGCTCCCCGGCGATCACGTCGCGGGCAGAATCGCCGACCATCCATGACTCGGGCAGCGACAATTCCAATTCCTCTGCAGCCACCAGCAACATGCCGGGCTCGGGTTTTCGCAGATTGCTCGCCTTGCGATACTTCTTGACCTTCGCTTCCGGGCCATCGAGGTACGGGCAGTAGTAGATTCCGTCGAGTTGAACGCCCTGCTCGTGCAGAAGTTCTTCCATCCGTTCGTGAACGTCGGCCAACTGCTCTTCGGTGAACATGCCTCGCGCGACACCGGATTGATTCGTGACCACGGCGACAGCGAACCCTTCTTCGCGAAGTCGCCGGATGCTGTCAGCCGCTCCGGGTAGAAGCGTCACCATATCGGGATCGTCAATGTATCCCGGATCGGCAATGATCGTATTATCCCGGTCCAAAAGGACTCCGCGAAGCGCCATGATTTATTTCGAGTTCCGCCTTACCAGCAAAAATGAAGAGGCTGATGCCGCTTCCATTAAAGTTGTTGAAATTAGGCGCTATGCTCCGTGTAGGGTGGGCCGTGCCCACCAAGGAACCCTAAACGCTAAGGCTGGTGGGCACGGCCCACCCTACTCATCCCGAAACGCAACGACGTTTTTGGGAATGGCACTGGATATTACTGCAATCGGCCAACCACCAGTGATTCCTGCACTGGCATCGCTCAAACCGCCAGTGCTTCAATGACCGCATGACGAAACAGCGGCAGCAGAATCTCATGATGACCGACCACCTGATGACCGTGACCCGCCAACACCGGACGGCGAATCACGTTCTCCGTCGTGCGGTAATGCCGCTGCATGTCGAAGTTGGCCGTCACCATGGCATCAAGATCAGCCCCCAAGTTTCGAGCGACCGATACCGCTTTTAGAAACACTTCCGGCAAGATGACGGCTGACCCGACATTAAGCCAGACGCCACCGGCCCCATACTTTTCTCCGGCGTCCTGCCCAACTTTTCCACCCGCGCCAACGGTAGAGGGCATCGCACCAAGCTGGCCAACAATGTTACATAGCAGGCGGAAATCCAGCAACGAAGCCGCCCCAAGCTTGCCCGCATCGAGGTTCCCGGCCATGTGAATCGTGTCGGTACCGAGGGCGACATGCACGGTCACCGGAATCCCCAAGCGACCCGCCGCCGCCAAAATACTGCTGTTACTGTGCGGGGCTTTTTGACGCACCAGTTTGCTTGCAATCGCCTGCCCCAGTCCAACGTTGGCCTTCGCTGCTTCATCGCAAACCTCGGCGAAGAACGACATGGTTTCTTCAACCATGCCAAACGAGCCATCACGGATGGTGTCAGCCACCTCTTCACTCGTTTGACCGAGGGTGGCGAGTTCCACATCGTGGATCGCGGTTGCACCATTGAATGCCAATGCGTTGACGATGCCGCGTTCCATCAAGTCGATAATGAATGGTGCGCAGCCGACCTTAACCACATGGGCACCCATCGCAATGACGACCGGTCGATTGTTCTTGCGGGCTTCGGCGACGGCGGCGACAATTTTTCGAAACGACTGCGCCCCGAGATAATCGGGCATGGACTCAATCAGCGACATCGCCGACGCGCCGACGTCGGTAAGTTTCCCGGCTCGGTTGAGATCGACCTTGTGCTCACGGTTCGCAATCGAGTAAGTGCGAAGCTTGCGAAGATCCATCGGTTGGAAATCGAAATTACTCATAAACCAAGATGCCTTCTATTACGTTGTCGTGCCACTGCTCTGTGAGCAGTGGCACGCCTTAAAATGATCGTCCCTCATTCGCCTTTCATGGCGATTGCCTGCGACAGCAGTGTATTCATCCGCTCGCTGTCGTCATCCGGAAAATCGATTCGCACGGTACACACAAACACAGGAATCGTCCAAGTCGCCTGCAATCGATCGAGTTTCACGGCATCCTTCGCTGTCGTGATGATCGACTTCGCGCCAGCATTGGCGGCTTTTGTACAAACGCTCTGCACATCACTGTCGCCATACGTGTGATGATCGACGAATCTCTCGCGCCCGGCGATTTCGATCCCTTGCTCGCGTACGGTGCGTTCGAAGGATACGGGATTGCCGATTCCCGAAACGAGAAATGCCGGCTGACACGTTGCGGGGTCTTTTGAACCCGTCGCCCCCTGCCGCATGGGTTCAAACGAATCCACACGATGCCTGCACGTCAAGACTTCACCCTTACCCAAAAGCTTTTTCGTCAAGCGCAGCAATTCAGCCCGGCGATGATTGGTCACTTCGTCAAATCGAGTAAGCACGACTGCATCTGCGCGGCTGGTGTTTTCGATTGGTTCTCGCAGGAATCCGCGCGGTAGCAGATGGCCGAACCCAAAGGGCCGCGTTGCGTCGATCAGCACGATATCAAGGTCGCGGGCCAATCGACGGTGCTGAAACCCATCGTCGAGCAGAATCACATTCGCACCATTCGCAATCGCCGCGTTCGCTCCGGCGACCCGGTCAGCATTAGCAACGCACGGCAATTGCGGAATCGCCTGCTGCATCATCATGATTTCGTCGGACTCGCCAGTCGCTTCGGACTTGTACCCTCGCGACACCACCGCAGGCTTGCATCCCATCTTTATGAGTCGATGGGCAAGTTCGATCACCATCGGTGACTTGCCCGTTCCACCCGTAGTCAGATTCCCGATGCTGATCACGGGCACTGCAACGCTCTGCACTTCGCGCCGCCCGCGATCGAACGACTGATTGCGCCAGCGGACAGCCACCCCATAGATGTGCGACGCAACTCCCAACCCACCGCGCACCACCGGTGACATCGCACCACCGCGCCCGGAAGCAATCTCTTCGTGCCAATCGTGCCAGCGACTCATGGTTAGTGATTGTCGTCGATTTGAAGGCAACCTGAAAGGAAAGTCTCGGATTTAACGACCGCGATTTGAAGGACGGTCGAAACCAGCTAGTTATAGAAAACCGCCGCTGCACAACTGACAGCCGTATGCGTTTCCGGATCGACGGTCTGGTGGTAACGCAGCACGTCGACCTTGGTGTCATCCAGCGCCGTCATCGCCGTGTAGATACAACCGGCACTGCAAACCCGCGTCGGGTTATTCTCACGAGCGACCGACTCGACGAACGCGGCAAACCCGTTGGCCGCAACGTGAACCAGCGCCTCTTGATCTCGGTTTGCAACTTCCTCGCAGAACGCGGCGTCCAGATCACGATCGTCGCCAAATTCACGCCCGAAGTGCGAAAGATCCGCACCGGCAATGATCAGCGATTCAGCCGGATCGTCGCGCAACTCAGCCCGCAGCACCGACGCAAAGTCGGCTAAGTCCACCCCGTCTCCAAACCAAGGTGCCGTCCCCGTCGGCCCGCATGGATCAGGGCAAAGCACCGGAACAATCTCAAACGCATCGCAGCCCCAAAGATGCTGACAAATCAACACCTGCAATTCAATCGAATGCTCGCGGGCATGGTCCAACTCATGCGACCGCAAATCACCGCAGCGTGCTTCGAGTCGCTCAAGGAATTCGAGATCAACCTGCGTCGTACCGTACGGACTTTCAAAAGCCTTGCCCGTCGCCGACACCGCAGCCGACATCCCAAAATGATTCGTCCCCAAAATGATAATCCGCTTCGGCGCAGATGCACCAGCCAACTGTCCATACGCGGCAGCATAACACGGACCGCCACGCGGATAATCCAAATGCGGCGCGACGATTCCGCGAACGTTTCCCGTGCGCACAATCGATTCGTCCGATTGCGCAAGCATTTCGGTGATGCTGGTTTTGAGTTGTTCGGGTGATTCAAATGATTGCGCGTATTGCACGATGCGCGACGGCGATGCGCGATAGGCTTCCAGCAGTTCGTTGTAGTATTCGAGAAAATCTGCCCCGCCCAGCAGACGGGCTTGTCGCAATCCTTCGACAATGCTCGCCAGCGTTTCGGTCGGCATCACTTGGCCAAACTGATCTTGATAGCCAGCCCGCACGGTATCCAGCGAATTCACCCCATCGAACTGACTCAACAGGAACAACGCCTCACGATTGACCGTAATCGATGCTTCCGCCCAGCCGGATGGATCAACAAGCACGTATCCGGTATGCCCATCCTGCTCAACCGGAAACGCCTCAACCGGACGAATCACGGGCTTGGCTGTTCCATCGTATACATGCATCACGTCAACCCCAGCGCCGCCTCCCGCGCGGCTTCGACGGCCATCTGATCGCACTCTTCGTTCTCTGCGTGACCGGTGTGGCCCCTTACATATTCGTATTCGACCGTGTGCTGGCTATCGAGTTCAACAAGCTGCTTCCACAACTCAATATTCTTCACGGGGTCGCGTTTCTTCGGACCTCGTTTCCAACCGTTCTTGATCCAACCAGCCACCCACTCGGTGATCCCTTTGATAACGTATTGGCTATCGCTGACGACTTTGATGTGGGTGGGTTTCTTTAATGCTCGCAACCCTTCGATCACACCTGTGAGTTCCATTTGATTGTTCGTGGTAGCAGCCAGCCCGCCCGATCCGCGAAGTTCCTTTCCCGTCGGAACATGTCGCAGGATAAACGCCCATCCGCCCGGACCGGGGTTTCCGCTGCAAGCACCATCGGTAAACAGAATCGCTTCGGGCGTCTCGGGCATGCATCATCTCACAGAATTGTTATACTGGTGGTTCCAAAAAAATCGTCGTATCATTCTCGTGATGCGATTGTAACAAAATTCAACTACGTCGTCTTGTGTCGACAATTCATATTCGCCGTTCAGTCTGCCGAGTCGTTACGACCCATGAAACAACGATATCAAAAAGTGCTCATCCTGCTTTCCGTCGCCATGACACTATGGACCCTATGGGCAAGCAGCGGATGCGCCGAAATCAATCCGAACAAACGCGTCGTCTTTCTGGATGGTGCAAGTTATTTCGGTGCCGGTCCCTCAGTCAAACGCGGATTGCGGATGGCCGGTTATGACGGGCAGTTCCGCGGATTCGTCTGGACCTCGTTTCTACTTTGGGGGGCTGACCACCTGATCGCCGCGCGCAGCACGCTCAATGCGAAAAACCTCGCCGGATACATCGAAAGATACTACACCGAGCAGCCGGACGGACAACTCACTGTGATGGGCTTGTCGGCGGGTTCTGCGGTCATCCTCAATGCGCTTAAACGCTTGCCCGAAGGTGTCGAGGTCGAGAATGTCGTACTGTTTCAACCGTCCGTAGCCGCAAGCCACGACCTCACGCCGGCTCTAGCGCATATTCGCGGCAAGCTCTATGCAACGTGTTCGCGACAAGACGCGATACTGGCGACGCTTTCCATCAATGCCGACGGACAATCCGGTGCTCCGGCTGGTCGATCCGGATTCCGCATCGCCTCGGGGTTGACTGCGAAGCAGCGGCGACTTTACACGAAAGTCGTCAATCTCCCTTGGCGTAAGCAGTATCGCCAATACGGATGGCGCGGTGGACACGTCACCTCGACGAATCGTAAATTCGTGAAGCACATCATCGCACCGCGGGTGATGGAACCATCAAGACCCACACCGTCTCGGCGCCCAATTCCAACAAACAGGGAATCCGAGGCAGACGATGTCCAACCCGATGGAATCAATCAAGATTGGGATGAGTCGCAACCGCAAACTGCAAAGTGATTCGGCATGCAGTTTTTGAACGGTCGCCGAAGTGTAGGGTGGGCTGTGCCCACCTATCCGTAAAACCTTCAAACGGCGGTGAGCACGGCCCACCCTACGAAAGTAGTTTGTCGAATCGCCATTACACGGTTTCGAGCGACGGATAGCGCGATTGCATTTGGGCGAGCCAGGTTCGGTCAGCTGTCAGGTCCAGCGTCACGGTGTTTTCGTTGTACACCTGCTCATGAATCTCGGCGTGCTGGGCCAGCAGATTCAAGAGTTTTCCTTCCGAAGCCGCCACCCTCACGGTCACGTCAACGCGCTGCGTTGAAATCGCCCCAAGGATGTGATCGCGGACGGCATCCAACCCTTCACCGGTTCTCGCCGAAATCCGAAATGCCGGTGCGTGTTTCTCTTCGAGCACATCGACCATGCCAAGGTCCGTCGCCTGATCGATCTTGTTGAGCAGCACCAACGCATCCCGATCGCCGCAGCCAAGTTCCTCAAGCACTTCCTTGACCACCATCACCTGCCGCATCGCATCTTTGGATGACGCATCGACCACATGAAACAGCAAGTCGGCGTGAATCGCTTCTTCGAGCGTGGCTTTGAATGATGCAACCAGTTTGTGCGGCAAATTGCGAACGAATCCAACCGTGTCGCTGATGAGGGCGTGCTTGCCTGGTGCCAGATCCCAACGCACCGTTTTTGTGTCGAGCGTGGCAAACAACATGTCCCGCGCATCCTGTCCGGCATCGGTTAAGGCGTTCATAAGGGTACTCTTGCCCGCGTTTGTGTACCCGACCAGCGAAATCGTAAACTGATCGCTCCGCGATTGAACCGTACGCGTCTTGCGATCGTCGATCTGTTGAATTTGCTTTCGCAGAAACGTCAAACGGTCGCGCACGATTCGTCGGTCAACTTCGATCTGTCGCTCACCCGGTCCACGCGTTCCGATGCCTCCGACCGAACCGGCTTGACCACTACCGCCCGCACCGGCGATACGCTCCAGGTGCGTCCACATGCCCCGCAGACGCGGTGAGGTATATTCCAACTGGGCGATCTCGACTTGCAGCCGGGCCTCGCGCGTCCGCGCTCGTGACGCAAATATATCAAGGATGAGTTCGCTGCGATCGATGACACGGCATTCGGTGGCTTTCTCGATCGTGCGAATTTGCGCCGGGGTCAGTTCATCGTCGAAGATGACCAGGTTGGCTTCGGAAGCCTTCAGGCGCTCGGCCAACTCTTCGACTTTACCCTTCCCGATGTGCGAGCGCGATGATGCCTTCATCCGCTTTTGCAGCAGACCATCTACAACTTCTGCGCCAGCGGCTTCGGTGAGCATCTTGAGTTCGCCCAGCGGATTGCGCGCGTCTACCGTCGACGCATTGTCAGGCGTGATCAGTTTGACAAGGATCGCCCGTTCTGGCTCGGCGGCAGGGTTGGTATCAATTAAACGTTTCGTATCCAACGATTGAGACATCCAAGTGCGCGCGAATCATCTCGATCAAACGACAGCGCTGGAATCAAGCAGCCGCCCGATTGGGGCGCACCACCTATCATAGAATTGCGATCGTTGCGGGGTCAATCCCGACGAAATCAATCGCCGCAACACGACAATAACAATGAATTTGGGAAATGCCGGATGTAGAGTGATTTGAAAGTTACCACCTATGCATCCCCGCAGGCTTCTTTTTCGATGGCTTCGATCTTTCCGATCCGACGTGCATGACGCCCGCCCTCGAACTTCGTATGTAGCCACGAATTGACGATCGAACTCATCAGTTGGTCGCTGATCAGGTCAGCCGGAAGGCACAGAACGTTTGCGTTGTTGTGCTTGCGCGAAAACTGCGCCGTCAATTCGTCGTGACAAAGCGCCGCCCGCACACCGCGAAGTTTGTTCGCAGCGATCGACATGCCCAATCCAGTTCCGCAAATCAAGATCGCCCGATCCGATTCATGTTTGGACACGCGACCAGCCGCAATCTTGGCCATGTCTGGATAGTCGCAACTTTCGGCGCTGTCGCATCCGCAATCGTCAACCTCGTTTTCGTCGTTTTGAAGCATCTTGATGATGCGCTGTTTTGCCTGATATCCACGATGATCACTCGAAATGGCTATCTTCATAATTCGATTTCCTTCAACCTGTCTTTGATCGCAGACTGAATGTCTTCAGCGCAGCGCTGATAGTCACTGGTCGATCCGCCAAACGGATCGCCGACATCACGACCTTCAATCAGCAACTGGAGCTTGTCTCCAACATCGGGCACCATCGAAATCGCTGCGTCTAAATGCCCGCGAGTCATGCAATAGATGTGGTCTGCTGTGTTGATCAATCCCTGATCAAGCGACTGAGCGCAATGACCATCGAGATCAGCGCCGAATTTTTTGACAGCGTCCACCGCTCCTGCCGATGCCGGCCCACCGCCAAACGAACTGACGCCTGCCGATCGCACAAATACGCCTCGGTCCGCCAGTTCGCCCACCGTACATCCGAGTTCCGCTGCAATCGCATGACGGCAGAGTGCTTCAGCCATCGGGCTGCGACAGGTGTTGCCACTGCATACAAACAGGATGTTGATACTCATGTATTTCCTTAACGTTCGTGATGCGACAACGCCCTCGCGCAGGATCTCAAAATCGTTCTTTTCGATCCTGACAACGGTAGACGGACCCTCGTATTGCGTAATCCCGCCATCGATCGCCAGCGCCACATCGCCATCAAGTTCGGCGAGTACGCCCTTGATGTCGCGCGGTGGCGGTTGGCCCGCTCGATTCGCACTGGCTGCTACGACCGGATGACCAACCTTCGACAACAAATCGATCGCAAGGCGATGATCCGGACAGCGGACTCCAATCGTCTGATCATGGTATAGCAGTTTGATGATTTCTGGACCACGTTCCTTGACGATGTCTGCATCGCCAGGTGATTCGACCGGAAACACAACCGAAAGCGGTCCGGGCCAAGCACGGCGGATCAAACGCCTCGCCATCCGAGATATTTCGGGAACGTAACGATGAACCGCCTCGGGTGACCCAATGTGCAGCGAAAAGGGCTTGTTGGCGTCTCGACCCTTGACCTCTTTGAGCGTGGCGATCGCTTTTACCGAATCGGCTCGAGCCCCAACGCCATAGACGGTTTCGGTGGGAAATGCGACAAGCTTGCCCGCATTGATCAGGTCCGCCGCCCGCTCAACCAACGCATCATAAGCTTCTGTATCAGAACAAGTTATGACTTCTGTCGGCATGGCCACCGTCCCGAAAACCCGATTATCCGGGATGCGGAATCGGTGTCAAGCTTGGCAGCTTTTGACGGCTACGCCATCGGAGGCGGGCTGGTACCTTCCTCACCCGTTTCGGAGAATTCGTCGAGCCAACGGGCTAATGTTCCTTTGGGGCCGAACGGATGGGTATCGCGCAATTTCAGCACGGATTCAAAGCGCTCGATCTCGCCTTGCTTCTTGCGTCCGTGAGACGCTAATGAACCACCTTCGAGTTGCGGCGTCGTCGAATTGGAGATTGAAGGATCTGCAAATGCCATCGGAATGCACTCCTTTCTAGAGGTCGCAACGCTATGCACGACACACGGAACGCCCTTGCGAGCGAATGAATCCCCTCATTATCAATTATACGACATAGATCGGCTATTGGCGCATCCGCCTTTTGGGATTTGCAAAACGAACAACGGTGTACTGGTCGTCATCAATAAACTTCTGCTTGACCACCCTGCCCCTTACCGCATCGCGAACTTTGTTTTTGCCATTTCCAATGCATCCGGTAGGCCCGTCACCACCCACCAATAATGGGGCTGTGAAAACATGCGCTTCGTCGATCAGTCCGGCATCATGAAACGAACCGATCAATGCACCTCCGCCCTCTACCAGAACGTTGGTCATGTTCATTTTGGAAAGCTGCCTGAGAGCGCTGGCCGGACTGACACGTCCTTGTTTGGAAGCGCACGCAACGACTGCGACACCATTTTTTTCCAACGATTTGCAGCGCGCCCGGTTGGCCCGAAGCGTCGCGTGAGTCGTCATCAACAGCGTTGGATAATCGTCAGCCGATTGCACCAGTTTTGATTTGAGAGGCAACCTCAACCGGCTGTCAAAAACGATTCGCGTTGCAACTCGCTTTGGGCGAACGTCGCGAGCCGTCAGCATGGGGTCGTCCAAGCGAACAGTCCGCATGCCGACAATGATCCCATCTACGCGCCCCCGCAACTGATGAACGATGCGCCGCGATCTGGCATTTGAAATCCACTTGGAGTCACCGCTTGAAGTGGCAATCTTACCGTCGAGGCTTTGCGCCCATTTGGCGATGACAAAAGGCCGACATTGTTCAACGAGTGTGTGAAAAGGCGCGATGATCGCTTCAGCTTCTGCCTGCATCAAACCTGTTTCCGTCGCGATGCCGGCATGTCGCAGCGCTTTGATTCCTCCGCCGGAAACCTTCGGGAATGGATCGCGGCAACCCACAACGACCCGAGCCACCCTGGCGTTGATCAGCGCTTCAGTGCATGGTCCCGTCTTACCGACATGGCAGCATGGTTCCAGTGTGACGTATACGGTCGCGCCTTTAGCGCTTGAACCGACTTGTTTCAGGGCATCGATTTCAGCATGCGGGCCGCCGAACTTTCGGTGCCATCCGGTGGCCAGAATGCGACCACTTTTGACGATCACACAACCGACCATCGGGTTGGGTTCGACGCGCCCGAGTCCCTTGTTCGCAGCCGACAGCGCAACGGCCATGAATCGACGATCGTCATCGGTATTTGGCTTGGAGTTGTTTTTGGGCAATGAAGATCAGCCCTATTTGATAGACCAGCGATCCGGCGGTTCACGCAACCTGCTTTGAATTCGGAATCGGGCGATGAAACCCGAATGAAAGCAACAGCAACGAAACCCCGACGACGAGGAACACATCCGCAACGTTGAAGACCCATCGCCAGATATCTTTCCCCCAAGCCTTGGGCGTTATTTTGATAAAATCGCGCACGACGCCTACGCGTTTGACTTCTCCAACAAGCTGGTCGCGGGCAAATGGCCGGTCGCCGCCCGTTTCCCACCAGGGTCGAATGCGCACCAATTCTTCATCATCCCTACCGCCCGGAACATGCGCCCCCAGCACTGAATACTGCGGGCTGGTTGCAGTCGCCTTGACTGTCACCATGTCGTACTGATGGGCCACGCGATCATAAAGGTTGCCAAGCGCGCCGGCCAATATCAATCCCAACGCGATATGAATAACCCGCTGCTTGGGATGACTGCTTGCAAACAGATAGAGCACAAACACCAGAGCAACTAGCGACGCGCAAATAAACAACCACACCAGTCCGGACCCCATCCCGAACAACGCACCCGAATTAAGTGAGAGTTGGAAATCCAGCAGGCCCGATACGAAATGGCGCGGTTCGTCGTTAGGTGTGAGTTCAGAGAATGCCCAACTCTTCGACCAAAGGTCCGCAACCAAACCGCACACCACGACCACCCACAAACGCATGTGGGACGCGACACTACGCATCGCCCCGCCCTGATATGCCAAATCTGTTTCACATGCCCGGTCTGTTTCGATTTGAGATGCATTCGAGTGATCTGCAGGCGTGGACTTTCCAGGCGCTTCAGTCATGGTTTTCGCTCCTGGAAAATGGGACCATCAATCATTATTAGCCCCGCCCCATTATTAACCGCGCCGCTGCTCCAACTGACGGGCGTATTCAATGCTGTACTTCGCCCACGGCTTGGCCCGCAAACGCACAACCGAGATGCGCTTCAGCGTTCCGAGGCAAACGCCATAGGTCCGATCTTCGATGCGGGCCAGCGCTTCGTCAATCTCGCGGACGAGCTGTCTTTCGTTGGCAATCAAACCAATCGTAAAATCCTGTTCCCAATTATCAGAACCGATGTCGGCCATATGAATCGGCACGTTGGAAAGATCACCCGAAGATTCCTGCCGAGGTTTACCCAGCGCATCGCGCGTCAACATCCGCACATCGCCCAGCAATTCGCGACGTTTTTCCAGCAAGAGTTCTCGAAACGTCTTCAACTGCTTGTCCGTCAGCTTGGTTTTTGGAATTTTCATCTCTTCGTAAACGTCCATCGATTCATGATTCTTCGATGCGGCGCTTACCTTGGCAGCGGATGATTTCTTCTTCGCTGGATTCTTCTTTCCTGACTTCGCAACTTTCTTCGCAGGCGACTTCTTCTTTGCAGGAGCCTTCTTTTTGGAGACCGTTTTCTTGGCGGCTTTTTTGACAGTCCGCTTCTTGGTCACCTTGGCCTTCTTTTTGGCGCCGGACGAACCGCTAGCTTTCGTCGCCTTTCGAGCGACCTTCTTTTTAGCGCTGGCGGTCTTTTTCTTCTTTGCCACGGCAGATCCCAATCGAGCCAAAATTCACATAACCTATTGTCAATAAAGAACTCAATACGATTCAGAACGCCGGAGTATAGAAGCACACATGGGGGGTGTCAAGATAAGCAGCCGCACGCTATTGCTGGCTTGCCGGTGCATTCTTCAAGTAAACTTCGAGAACGGATTCGCCTCGGATCGTTTGGGGAATCTGAATCAAGAGTCGGTCGTCGCTCAGCGTCGCAACGTCCTGGTGAATGGCATAGTCAAAGTAAACCGATGCGTCCCGATCTTTGACGCCATCAACGCAAAAGACCGGATCGATCAAAGGTTGCCGGCGACCATCCAATTTGACATGAATCTGGTTGGCATCGGGTTTGATCATGTATGCGCCGAGGCTTTCGTTGAATCCGTTGCCATCGACATCGCCTTTGGTCCCGGTCAACAGCTCGCCCACCACGACTTCAACATCCATCTTCTGGCAATAGTAAATCGCCTGTTGTTCGCGAATGGATTGCGCACAATTTCCGGGCGGCCAAACCGTCAATAGCGATGTGGATCGGTGAATCGGATATTCAACCGCCCCACCGTATGCAGCGACACTCGTCGTCTCCGATTGCTCATCAACCATACCGCGAAGCTGAGGGTATTGGCGGCTGTTATGGAGGCTCCAAAACAACCCTGTTTTGGTTTTGGATTCTTCGATCCATGCGAACGACAAATGTTGCAGCAACGGGTCTTTGTGCAGGCCAGCCGGTTCGTGCTTTCCGGCGACCATGTCATTAACCAGTCGACGACTCACCACCATTCCGATCGATTCGGGTTTGAAGTCATGGTGCTCGCTCGTAAACTCAACAGCCACAAAAACCTGCCCGGTTTGGTAGATCGAATAAGTCCATTGTTGAAACGGTGTCCGATGATCGACGGTGTCCTGAACCGATTCAGGAAATGCCCATGTGCATTCGACAATCACCACCACATCGTTCGCTTCGATGACCCGCTGGCGGGCAGAAACCAAACCGCCCAACGATGAAAACCCTTCAGGAACAAGGGGAATATCGTCGTCGAACACCTGGTCGGGATCGGTCAGGACAACTGGAATCGGTCCCAATGCGCCCGACGAGCCGACCAGATTCAACTTCTTTTGCGGGTCTTGATCCAGCGCGAACCACCGCACGATCTGACCATTACCGAAGCCCAACTCAAACCGACCGGGCGACCCGACGTTGATCATCCGGCCTTCCTGCTGAACGTACAAGCCACCCTCGCCGACATCAGGCGTACCTGAAAACGTGGTGCGATTGTCGGCTAGGATGATGTCGTCGATGAACAGTTCGACCGGGGCGGCTAACTCGGGTATGCGAAAACTCAGGCTTGACACGTTGGACAGATCGACGACTTGTTCGGCGTCGGAAAGATCGAGTCGAAGCAAATTCCAACCTTGCTTGAGGGGGACGACGGAAAGTGCTTCATTCCCTTCGCCCGATCCGGAACGAATCGCCGTTTCCAATTCCAACCCTTGGAGCGGGCTGTAGACACTGGTTTGCAGCAAGCGGTACTCGCGCCAATCGCTGACCAACGCCAGCGCCGGTTCTTTGCGACTGTCGGCGACCAGCGTATCGGCTGACGACCGCAGGACAAACCGCATGCCGCTCGCACCCGTGACCGGTACGCCGCTCTTGCGATCTCGCTTCAGCTTGGTCGCGCCGTCTGGCCCGTCGATCGAAAACAGTTTGAGTTGATGAGCCGCTTCAAAATCTGCGATGACGGTGTATTGATTCTCGAACACATCGGAGTACTCACCGACCAACTTCGCCGGTGCAGCCCCCTGATAGCGATCAACCGTCTTGGAAGCACAGCCACCACACGCAACCGCCAACAGCAAGCCAAACATCAACGACCGATTGAAAGGGTGACAGTTGATAAAGTCAGAAATGTACCGGAAGAAACTGTTGATGCGGACCACGAATCCGTTCTCCCGCGCCAATAGAAATACTGCCGAAATTGCTCGGCCGTGGGCCAAGATCAAGAAGGATTGCCAATCAAACTGCCCGGGACTGGAATCGAACCAGCACGCCCTTGCGGGCACATGGCCCTCAACCATGCGCGTCTGCCTATTCCGCCACCCGGGCTGTCCTCGCCCGATGGGTGTCAAAAAACGCGAAAACCCACCAGCGAGCGACGCATCCTAGAATTGTAAGCAAATGCTGTCAATACGGGCGGGGAACACGGGGAATCAGGGGAAAAACCGGGCGAACACCATTGCAGTGTATTATGATCGTTGGAGTGACCGGGTTCGTTTCAGTGTGGGCCTCCCGGCTTACCCGAGGGCATGTAGTCTTGACCCAACGAATCGGAAGCTGAGCAATGGAGCCTGCCAGGATGCGACTTGCAAACCGAACGACATATCTGGTTGTCGTGGTACTGCTGGGCGGAGTGGCCGCCATGTCCTTGCGCGCGTGGGACTGCCAGGATCACTCAAAGCGACGGGCGTGGTTTGCTGATCGCCAAGGGGCACTTCGCGAATTTGGAACGCACATCCTCGCGCATCTTGAATCCCACCCCGTGCATCCGGCTGCTTCACAATCGGACCTCATCTCAACCGGAGTTGCGAGCGAAACTGACTTCTCATTTACTGATCCGAATTCCGGAGTTGTCGTCACGAGAACGTTTCGCCCGATCGCGCAAGTCGATCGCAAACGTAAACTTGTCGTCGTAATCGAACAGTATGATCACCCGAAAATATTCGAGTTACTCAATACAGACCCGGAAAGTAAAGGAGCAAATGTCTTTCTGGAAGACGGTCGCGTACTCTGGTACAGCAATTTGGAAACAATTTTTTCAAAAGATGACGGTGAACGGCGGGAAATTGCAGAAGCAACTCTGAGCCCTTAACTCCAAGGGTCCCATGCCACACTACGATTGCGTATTGGAGAGTTGAATCAAGAGGCGAAATTGGCGTAGTCGTCAAAGACCGGCGCTCTCTCTTGGAGGAGTACGAACTTGAAAGAGCGCCGGTGCACAAACGAAGACAGGAGGGCGCAATCGCCCTCCTATCGAACCGCTCCCTGCCCACCCCCACGCAGGCCAGGAATCCGTTGATCCCAAAAGGATCGCTCTCTCCATAGATCAATAGCATTTGGACCCCCAAATCTGACAATGGAGTTCTGATTTTTTGGGAATTGGGGAAAAGGGCGTATGTGACGGCGGGTTCGATGCTGCCATTCACCGTTGTACCGACAATTACAGTATCGAGCGGAACGATGTGGACGCCAGACGCGGGATCGGGGCGGAATCTTTCTTGACGCTTCTGCGGGCTTCGCATTCCCAGATGACACCGAGATCTTGAACGAAACGCCGGGTTGAGAAATCGCTTTCTACCCGCTTGCGAGCGGCGATACCCATCGACCGGCGCTTGGCTGGGTCGGCGAAGAGTTCTCTCATCGCGTTGGCAAGTTGCAGCGGATTGCAGGGTTCAACGATCAGCGCTTCGATGCCATCGGTGACGGTTTCCGGAATGGCCCCAACGTTGGTCACAATCGATGGGCGGTCAGCGGCCATGGCTTCTAGCAATGCGATGGGCTGCCCTTCAGCCCGACTCGGCAGCACAAAAAGATCGGCGGCTTCAAGAATCTCGGTCACTTGGTCATGCCGAAGCGAGCCATGGAATATAACGCGATCCTCGATGCCAAGTCGCTGCGTCAACGAGCGAAGGTGGGCGCGGCGCTGCGGTGTTCCACCACCGATGATGTGCAATGGAAACGCCTTGCGCATCGGACTGGGCAGAGACCCGTAAGCAACGATCATATCTTCGGGGCGTTTCGCTTCGCACAAATCGCCGATAAACAATGCACCCATCGATGCCGGCATCGTCGAAGGTTTCCGCGCCTCGTGCGAAAGTTCGATGGCATTGGGGAGCACCGCAATATTCATGCCAGCCACCCGCCGCGTCAGGTTCGTTCGCCAGCGTTCGCCAAGTACGATGACGCGCCCGGCATGGCGAAGGGCGCTCGACACCCACGCCTTCTTCCAACCCGAAAGTGAACCCAGAAACTCGTCAAAGAGTCCGCCGTGGATGTGCAAGACATAATTTCGCCCTAGCCGTCGACACACAGCCACGTCGATCAGCGTTCGGTAAAACGTCAGGTAGCTGCAAGTATGGAGATGAACCACCTCGGGTCTGTGCGTACGGATGCTTCGAATCAAATTGACGAAACGCCGCACATGCGACCACAGCGCCGAAAACAGGCTGCGATCTTCAGGCGTATCTTTGGTGGTGTCGCAGGTGGCGATGTCGAAGCGCCGCTGGTCCATTGCATTGACCGACATGCGGGCGACTTGCCCGATGCCCCCGACAGCCGTAACGGGCCCGACCACCAAGACTTTCGTCCGCGGGCTTGCGGCTGCGGCACTCGAGTCGGATTGATCTGACTCGAATCGGTTGTCAGCTACGCTGGCCATTGGCTTCTCAATGAGGACGACATCAGGACACTCCTGCACGCCTGATATCGTCCATTTGCCAACCAACGCTTCACATCCATGCGGCGGAATTGCGTCAAACTGGGGTGTCTGGAACTGAAAACATAGGGATTGTCGGATGGAGTGCGTTGATGGCCCGTAGCAACTAACGGGCAACTATCCGCCGAGTTTGCTGCGAATCCAATCGCCCGCCGCTGCGACAGCTTGGGGGATTCCGCTCGGGTTACCACCGCCACCTTGGGCCATGTCGGGGCGTCCTCCGCCCTTGCCCCCAACATGCGGTGCGATTTCGCGAATCAGATCGCCAGCTTTCAATCCTGCGGCGATGGCTGACTTGCTCATCCCGGCCATCAAGGTGACCTTCGCTCCGTCGTGGGTGGCGAGCAGGACGGCTGACCCGTCGGTTTTTTGTCGGACACGATCGATCGCCGTCCGAAGCGCATCGCCATTGGCTGACGGAACCTCGCCGGTCACGATGGTGATATCGCTCAGGGTAGTCGCACTCGAAACGAGTTCATCGACGAGGGCAAACACCGCATCGGCTGAGGCGGCCGACGATGCTTTCTCTGATTTCTTGAGCGTCTTTTGCAAATCGGCGAGTTGCTGTCGAAGCGTGTGACGAACTGCAATCGGAACGACGGCATCGGACAGACGCTGCTGCATGTCAGCGAGATCAACCGATTCGCCGGCGTCGATTTTTTTAGCGAGCGTCGCAAGTTCATCGGAGAGCAATTCGCCGTCGCGCACGGCATTGGCGGCTAACTCGCCAGTGATTCCGACCACGCGGCGGACGCCCTTCGCGACGCCTTCTTCTGCCGTCAACACGAATCGATCGATGATCGACGTGCTATGTACATGGATACCGCCGCAGTATTCAACGGAGAACTGCATCCACGATTCATCTTCGGGCGATGCGAGCATGGTGTCGATGTCTGCACCGATCGAAACGACGCGCACGTGCTCGGGGTACTTTTCGCCAAAAACCGCGCGGAGCGTGTTGATCTTGCGGGCGTCGGTTTCAGCCACCTCCTGCGTATGCACGGGAAGTGCTGCATGGATTTTTTCTTCGACAAGCTGACCGATGCGATCGAGCTGGTCGGCTTCTATTGCCTTGCGGCAGGTAAAGTCGAAGCGCGTTTTTTCGGCGTCGACGAGTGAGCCGCGCTGATCAACTCCGCCACCAAGCACTTCACGAAGCGCCCAGTTCAAAAGGTGAGTGGCAGTATGGTTGCGAACAATCTGAAGGCGTTCATCGGGATCGACTTTGAGCTCCAGCGACGTGCCGACCACCAGCGGAAATTCGCTGGATATCAACTCGCCGATGTGCAAAACCGTCTCACCGAAACGCTTGGTATCGGTAACGCGAAACCCCGGAACGTCGAACGCACCGGGCGATTCACCGGTGGCTTCCATGTCGCCGCGATCGCCGACCTGACCGCCCTGCTCAGCGTAGAAGCATGTTTCGTCGAGAACCAACGCAACGGTTTCGCCGAATGGCACGTCACCTTCGTCGATGAATTGTCCGTCGTGGACGTATCCGACAAGCTGCCCGCAAACGGTCGTATCGGTGTACTTCGCTGAATCGTCGGACGCTGGCATCGCGTCGATGATGTTCATATTGAACGCATCGTCACCGCCACCTGCTGACTGGGCTTTCACCCTGGCTTCGTCCATTAGACGCTCGTAACCCACCGCATCGACGGTCATGCCGCGCTCTTCGGCCATCAGCTCGGTGAGATCGACGGGGAAGCCATAAGTATCGTGCAATTTGAATGCTATCTCTCCCGGAATAAACTGTTCGCCTTGCTTAAGTCGAATGAAACTGTTGGTGCTTAACGGTACTCCTGTCGCCCGTTCGAATTTTAAAGCCTGTAGTGCGGCCTTGCTAATCCAAAAACCATATTCACTTGCTTCACTTGAATCGAGAGCTGCGAGTGGAGCGTTCGCCTTACGTGGCCAAACCTTTTCCAGCATTGGAAGCAACTGATTTGCTGTCTGTGGAGTCCACGCCATCTCATGGATTAGAAGTTCACGTAACAAACTTAGCGTTTCATCGACAAGACTTAAGCCGCGATCGAGCGTGCGCCCGAATGAAACCTCTTCATCGCGAATGAGTTCGGCGACGTACTCGATATTCTTACCCTGGTTGGCGCTGCGAAGTTCGGGGAATGCATCGCCCATATGACTGGCCAGCGACGAAACCAGATCACAAAGGAACGGTTCGGTCATGTCAAAATACTGGCGGCCATATCGCACCGCCCGACGCAAGATTCGCCGAAGCACATACCCGCGCCCTTCGTTACTTGGCACCGCACCATCGGTCAGAGCAAAGGTCAAACATCGCAGGTGATCCGCAATGACACGGTACGACACATCGCGCATTAGGTCGTCACGCTTGTCGGCTTGTCCCTTGACGTCGCTTTCAAGCACTCCACCGTACGCAGCCGCCCCGGTTTTTTTCTGAATCGCATCGAATATGGGCGTAAAAACATCGGTGTCGTAGTTGCTCTTTTTGCCTTGGAGTACCGCACAAATGCGCTCAAAACCCATCCCCGTATCGACGTGTTTCGCAGGCAGCGGATGCAGCGTGCCGTCAGCCACCCGGTTGAACTGAATGAATACCAGGTTCCAAATCTCGATCACGCTCGGGTCGTCCTGATTCACGCGCGATCCACCCGATTTATCTGGCGTTAAATCAACATGAATCTCGCTGCACGGCCCGCATGGTCCAGTCGCACCCATCTCCCAGAAATTGTCTTTTTTGTCACCAGGAATAATGTGCATCGGATCGATGTCGGTCAGTTTCTTCCAAAGCTCTGCGGCTTCCAGGTCTGGCTCGAGACCCAACTCCGGATCGCCCTCGAAATACGTCGCGTACAACCGATCCTTCTCGATGCCCCAAACATCCGTGAGCAATTCCCACGCCCACTTGATCGCATCTTCTTTGAAGTAGTCGCCAAACGACCAGTTCCCCAGCATCTCAAAAAACGTGTGGTGGTAGGTATCCTTGCCTACGTCATCGAGATCGTTGTGCTTACCGCCAGCCCGAATGCATTTCTGCGAGTCAGTTGCCCGATTGTAAGGCCGCGACCCGCTTCCCAAGAATACATCCTTGAATTGATTCATCCCCGCGTTGGTAAAGAGCAGCGTCGGGTCGTCGTGCGGAACCACCGGTGAAGAATCGACGATGGCGTGACCCTTGCCCGCGAAAAAATCGAGAAACTGTTGGCGTATTTGTTCGAATGTCATTGTGGTAACCGTGCGTTTCATGGTTGGACCATCGTCAGCCGCCAATGGGTGCGACGATTAAAAGTCCGTATCGAACGCGAAGGATAGGCTCTTTCGGATGTGGATCAAGCCGCCGAGGATTGAAGCGGGCCCACGCTCACCAGCAGCCCTTCACCATCGACAGGAAATGCGTCAAAGTACTCGCGAAGCGATTCGCGCCCCACCGCGTTGACGGCTGCGATGCGATCTTCGACCGTGCGGGGCTCTCCGCGATAATCGACATCGTCCATTACCTGAACCAAACGATGGTGCGGTGATTCTCCCTCGACCGCAAGCCCCGTCCGCCGCTTGTTCTTGACCCGCTGAATCTCATCGTCAGACACCGGACCGGCTGCGAAACTCTTGGCCTCATCGCGAAGAGCATCGATCACGCGATCGGCATTTTGCGGATCACACTGAGCCATCAGGATGAACAAACCGCAATCACCAAAGTCCAACCGATACGCCCCGGCATAGGGTGCGAGACCGGTTTGCTCGATGTTCCAATAGAATCGCGAATTGCCACCGCCCAGAATCGAGGCAGCCGCCTCTGCGGTATCGTGCAGCGGATGAGTCGCACCCGGACCTTCAAACGTAATCGCGACCACCTGCTGCTGGAATCGGTCGATCGTTTTCTGAACGATTCCTTTGCCCATCACTGGTTTGGTTCGGTCGGGGCGGCGCTCGCCCGCTTTCCAGTGCCCGCAGACTTTCTCGGCCTGGGCGATGACTTCATCCGGATCAACCGCACCGGTTACCACGAGCACCATGTTGGCGGGTGTGTATCGCGATCGGAAGTAATGATTCATCTGATCGCGGGTCAGTGCCTTGACGGTTCGATCGTAGCCAAGCACCGGCCAAGCAAGGGTGTTGTTTTTGAAAACCGATTCGACGATTAAGTCAAACGCAACATGCTCAATGCGATCGTTGGACATCGCGATCTCTTCGAGGACGACGTTCTTCTCCATGTCGAATTCGTCGGGCGGAAGGCTTGAATTCATCATGTCGGCGAGGATTTCGAGTTGCTTGGGAAAGTCAGCCGAGCGGGCTAACCCGTGATAAAACGTGCGGTCGTGTGACGTAAACGCGTTGGGGTTTCCACCGATGCGGTCGAAGTCAATGTTGATCTCGGCGGCGGTGCGGTTGGGCGTTCCCTTAAAGCACATGTGCTCTAAAAAGTGCGACACGCCGGCTAGATCGGGTGTCTCGTCGCGAGCGCCGGTTTGCACCAAGAAGCCCGCTGCGACGGATTTTACGCCTTCCATGCGTTCGATCGCGATGTTCATTCCGTTCGACAGTTTGGTGATCGTGAATTGGTCGGCCATTGGTTTTTGTCCCGCTGCGAATTTTCAGGCAAGGTATTGTGATGATGTATTCTTGCGATCGGCCAATGTAGGCCCACGCGTCATCTTGCGGGTTGCGCTCCACTGCCATTCCCGCCAGAGAACTGTCATTCCCGCGAAAGCGGGAATCCAAGCCCCGCGTGTTACACATTCTTCATTCTGGACTCCCGCATGCGCGGGAGTGACGAACCACTAGTCTTACGATTCAAGCGCTTTGGGCCCCAACGTCACCACGCTGCGTGGGGCGTCTTTAATGTATTTCTCACAAAACTGTTTAACATCGCCGACGCTGATATTCTTTAAGCGTTCAAGTTTGAGCGCTCGCGAAACCGGCTGACCGAAATGCATGAGATCGTCGGCCATTTCGCTGCAAAGCGCACGCGTCACGTCCCCGCGAATGTCGGACCGAACCTCGATGCCAGTCCGCGCCCGATCAACTTCTTCCTGCGTTAAATCTACACCAACGCGAACAAGCTCAGCCAGCATGGTTTCGTAAGTCTTGGCGCAACGTTCTGGCGTGGTCGAAGCTCCAAAGTACATCAGCCCCGCTCCCCTTGGATGTTCCTGCCACCCGCCAACCCAATACACCAGCCCCAGTTTCTCGCGCACTTCGGTAAACAAGCGGGCACTCATGCCACCGGCGAGAACGCCCATCAGCAGTCGAGCGGTGCTGTAGTCGGCTTCAGACTTGGGGACGCCGCGCAGTGCGATCACCATATGCTCTTGTTCAGTTTCTTTGTGGTGATGCGTGGTTACAGGATTGAACTCAACCGGAATCGAATCGCGATGCGTTTGTGATTGATCGCCGAAACCAGAGAACTGCTTCTCGATAACATCCTGCACCTGGGCAAGCGACATCGGACCGGCGACGGACACTTGCATTCTTCCCGAGCAGTAGTTCGACCGCCAGAATGATTCGAAGTCGTCGCGCGTAATCGTTGCGAGCGTGTCGGTTTCACCAATCGTATGCCGACCCAAAAGCGGGCCCATCGCCTGCATACCGATGTGTTTGTCTGCCAATCCCTGGGCGTCGTCTTCCAACGCCATTAATTCCTGACGGGCCAGTTCGATCGCCACGTCGCAAGATTCTTGTGGAAATGTCGGCGTGCGCAAGAATTCAGAGTGCAATTCCATGCTGCGTCCGAAATACTCGGGCAAACACAGTGACGTGAACCCGCTTGACTGCTTTCCGCACCAACTGTTCACGCCTGAACCAATCTCGTCGAAGGCATCCTGCAACTCACGACCCGAATGATTCTGCGTGCCCTTGTCTAAGCTTTGTTCGACGAGATGAGCCAGTCCCAATTTGTCGCCGGGCTCATTGACCACGCCGGTAAGCATGCGAATTTCAGAAGCGACAGCCCGGCGATGCGGTAGCTCCAGCACAGCCAGCTCAACGCCGGACGAAAGTTGTGTGTGTACTGCTTCAGCCATTGCTCTTCTTAACCCAGACGTCAAAGACGGAATCCTGATTGCGTTCCGTTCGCGATACGAATTCGGTTGATATTATTGTCGTTACGGCAGGTGACGGCGCCTTCGCATCTAATGCGTTTCGGGTTCGCCCAACATGGGGGCTAACTCTTCGAGTTTTTCGTCCAGTAGCGCTGCATAACTCGCTTCGATATTGAGGCGGAGCAGCGGCTCGGTGTTGGATTTTCTAACGTTGAACCACCAGTTCGGATATTGAACCGTCACGCCATCGAGGAAGTCAACGCGGCCATCAGAATAACGATCAGCCAATGCTGCAATTGCCTCATCCTTTTCTTCGTTCCGGAAATTCCGCTCACCGCTGGAATAGAATCGCCGGAGCGGATCGATCAACTCGCTCAACGTCGAGCCCGTTTTCGTCAACACGTTGATCACATGGGCAAACGCGAGCATCCCCGAATCGCAGTAGAAATTGTCCTTAAAATAAAAATGCCCAGACAACTCTCCACCGAATACACCTTTCGTATCGTGCAACGATTTTTTCATATAAGCATGGCCAACCCGCTCACGACGTGGCACGCCACCGGCATCTTTGATTTCTTCAGCGACGACGCGGCTGCTGCGCAAATCGTAAACCACTGTCGCGCCCGGTTCCTTCTCAAGAAATGTCCGAGCCAGAAGTGCTGTCAAAAGATCGCAGCGAATGATGTCTGCGTTTTCATCGATCACGATCAAGCGATCAGCGTCGCCATCAAAGCAAACGCCAAAATCGGCCCGCCGACTCTGCACCGCTTTTTGAAGCTGTTCGAGATTGGAATCGACCAGCGGGTTCGGTTCGTGAACAAACTCCCCGTCGTGTTCCATATTGATGCAGTACAGATCGAGTTCGGCGATGTCTCCGAAAATAATCGGCACCCATTTGCCGGCCATCCCGTTTGACGCATCGACGCAGATTCGCATCTTGCGCGGCGTGTCCATGAACCCGCGCACGAAACGTTTGTAGTCCTCAGACAGATCTCGCTCAAAGATATCGCCGATTTTTGACCCCGGATGCTTCACGGTGTTCTGGGCAATCCGACAAATGTCCATCAATCCGGTGTCTGCCCCGATGGGGATTCCCTTCAACCCGGAAATTTTGAACCCGTTGTAGTGCGCGGGATTATGGCTGGCCGTCGTCTGGATACCACCGCACGCCTTGAGATGATTGATCGCAAAGTATATCTGTGAGGTGTCGATCATGCCGATATCCACGACCGGTGAACCGGCTGACCGAATGCCATCGATCAAAGCGCCGCTGAGTTTGGGACTCGACTTGCGCATGTCCCTGCCGACCACGATCGTCGTCGCACCACCGACCGCCCGATCCATCCCCCGAATCGCCGTATTGAGGAATGACGCCGACGCAAACCCGATTCGCCAGGCGACATCTTCGTTGAGCATGTCCGGATAGGTCGCTCGTACGTCGTAGGCCTTAAACACCTTTTCGATCATTTCCGATCTTTCCTCCGCGAGCCGCGAGCCGCGAGGCCGCATCGACTTTTGTGGACCGTCTTTTTCGTCATCGTTGAATTGGCAACCGTGGCAGTACGGATAGCTCGCCCGCCGCCGGCCAAAACACACCGCATCGGAGATGAGGATCTCCGGCTGATTCGGGCAGTATCGATAATAGTCTTCAACGGACTGCACGATTGATTCTTCCCATCGACAGAAAACAACATTTACCGACAGAGCGAAGGCACGAGAGCAGTCGCCCAGCCGGCAACATTCGCATGTCAAGTCAATGGTAACAAATCTACTGCCACCCCACTAGGTGCCCGAGAGACATCATGCAGAAGGGTTTCACCATAGGGATTAAACGCTGCCGATGTAATCTGACCACATTCGACCGTCTGTTACATCGGATTGTGTTGACGCACCCCGTAAACCAGTGCTAACATCGCGTCCGAACAAGAAAATGAGATGATGGGATCAGCGAGATGCGGCGCGGCATCCGTGGCCTCCACCGTCTTATTTACGGACAGAGTGCAAATTCAATTGCATACACGTTTTTAACAACGCGTTAGACAAAGTGTACAATCATCATGGATGTCTCAGTTCTGCTGAAAGCCGGTTCCCTCATTATTGCGATGGCGGCAGGTCCGTCAGAACCCCTACCAATGACGCCAGTGCCGGTTGACGAGGTTGGTCAGCGGGCAAAAATCACAATCGCAGCTGCGCCGAATTCGCAGAATACGGTTGCGGTGTCGTCAACGACTCTGCGGACAGAAACCAACGACAGCATTGTCGTCGATCCGCGATCGATCGACGTGCAGTATGGCCGCGATGCCGTCGGGATCGACACCCCGATGAATCAATCCGAATTCATCAATCACGTTTTGCATCATTTGCCCGACCCCATCGACGCCCGCAACGAAGCTGCCACCCGACTGTCGTCCGAATCTCTGCCGATTCGGAGGGGACCGCTTGAGCGATTGATCAACCGGATCGATTCGATAGGTCGCCCCAATAAATTATACTTGACGCTCGAAGAATCGATCGAGCGCACACTCGAAAGCAGCTACACGATTCGCGTTTCCAGTTACAATCCGGCGATTGAACAGACGCGTGTGGTCGAAGCGGAAGCCGCCTTCGATGCGACATTCTTCACAAGCCTGACCAACAACAAGGTCGATCAACCGACGGCCAACGCCCTGCAAGGATCGAAGATTGAACAGTTCAATCTCCAGTCCGGTATCAGAAAACTCCTGCCCAGCGGCATGCAGGTCCAAACGTACTATTCGGTCGATCGTTCGAGCAACAACTTTCAGTTTCAAACATTGAACCCGCAGTGGATTTCGCGGTTCGTGGTGGACATGCGTCAACCACTCTTGCGCGATTTCGGGCTCGATACGAATCGTTCGCAGATTCGCCTCAGCAAACTTTCCCGCCGCGTGGCGACGCAGCAGTATCGCCGCCAGATTCGCGAAACGATCCGCAACGTTGAAGAAGCCTATTGGCGACTGGTGCAATCCCGCCGAGCGCTTGTCGTATCAGCCCGCCTGCTTGAAAGCTTTGAGCAGATTTACAACAAGCTCGACGCCCGCCGCGAATTCGATGTCTACACCATTCAGTTGGCAGACACTCGGGCACGATTGGAAGCTTCAAAGGCTGATTTCATTCAACTCGCTGCCAATGTGCAGAACGCTGAGGATCGCCTGATCGCCCTGATCAACGACCCGGAGTTGGACCTTGCCAGCGATATTGAAATCGTACCGGTCAGCGTGCCCAACTACCTGCCCATTTCCATCGATCGCCTGAGTGAAGTGAATACCGCTCTTGATAATCGATCGGAGTTGATCGAAGCGAAGCTGGCTATTAATTCTGCGAACATCCGCACGGGTGTGGCGAAGAATCAGGCGATGCCGCGGCTGGATGTCACCTTCCGCTACACCGTGGACGGACTGGGTCCTAGCAGCCACGATTCGTTCAGCCAATTGACCAAGAATAATTTTACTGAATATTTCATCGGGATCGACTTTGAGATTCCGATCGGCAACCGTGCAAGGCGGGCTGCTTTGAAACGCGAAAAACTTCAGCAGGCTCAGGCCATTGCCAACCTGAAAAATACGTTTGAACAGGTTATTCTTGAGACAAATGTCGCCACGCGAAATGTCGTCGCCCAATCCGATCAAATCGAGCCCAGCCTCATCTCGGCGGACGCCCGTGAAGACCAGGTCGAGTCGATCATCGAACGCGCCGAAAAGCAGGACTTCCTGACGCTGAACAACGAGTTGAACACGCGGCAAGGGTTGGCGGCTGCTCGAAATGATCTGCTATCGGCGATGATCGACTATGGCATCGGCATCATCGAATTGGAGCGGGCGAAGGGTACGCTGCTTCGTTACAACAATGTCGAGCTAGCATTTGATGATTCAGAAGATCCGAACGGGTAGGGTCCGCTGTGCGGACCGATGACGTGACCCATCAACAACCGGTCCGCACAGCGGACCCTACAAACCAAAGTTGCTGCCGCTGCGCATCGCTTCGAGGGCTTGAAAGAAGTTCAGAATGAAGATGCCCATGCTGATGACGCTGACTGCGGCAACCAGCAGCAAGCATCCATTAACCAGTAGCCGCCCGTCAAAGATGGAATCCGAATTGATCGTCGCGATGATGTGAGGGCGCGAAAGAATCAACATGGCAATCACCACCGCGCCGGCTGTCGGCCAAATGGTGATGGAGTGAATATAGCTGTAAATCCAAACCCCGCGTGAGACGGCTTCGCTGGCCCGCCCGTCCGGTACTCTGAGGAAATGCCCTTTTAGGAAGAATTGGCCGTCACGAATAAAGCCATTGCTGGCATCGCCCTGAAAATACCAATAGAAGAACGTGTAAATCGCAAAGTTAAGCAGCCCCAATGCGATGACCGAAATCAGTATGCGGTTTCGTATGATACGTCGCACCAAAGCGGCTCCGAATTCTGCGCTTAGCGTTGGAAAATTTACGTTTTGCAGGATTCACTGCTCGATCGAAGCGGACTACACTGCAACGGGCTACATTGTCGCTTCGATCAAACCTTCCATCGGCGAGGATGCAGTCGCGTATGGTTTTCGGGCAATGCGACCGGCTTGGAAGGCCAACCGTCCTGCCTGAATCGCGTGGGCCATCGCTTTGGCCATCCTCACTGGGTCCTGAGCACCAGCGATTCCCGTATTCAGCAGCACACCGTCGGCTCCAAGTTCCATCGCGACGGCCACGTCTGATGCCGTACCGACTCCCGCATCAACAATGACGGGATATTCGGGATCGCCATCCTTCAAGCTTTCAAGACACAGTCGAATGTTATTTCGATTGAGAATCCCAAGTCCGGTTCCAATCGGCGCACCGGCAGGCATCACGCTGGCCGCCCCGGCATCCTTGAGGCGCTTGGCCAAGATCGGATCGTCGTTGGTATACACCAAAACTTCAAATCCGAGTTCGACAAGCTTCTCAGTGGCTTCCAACGTTCCGATTGAATCGGGCAGCAGCGTCTTGCGATCACCCAGCACCTCAAGCTTGACCCAGTTGTATCCCTTGTTGCCCTGCCCTTCGAGCAGTTCACGACCGAGTCGCGCCGCCCGCACGGCATCTTTCGCATTGAAGCAACCCGCAGTATTGGGCAGTATGGTGAAGCGGTCCATGTCGATGTGATCGAGGATCGAATCCTCTCGTGCACCGCCCGCATCGGTCAGACAATCGCGACGGACGGCGACAGTGACCACTTCCGCCTCAGATGCATCAAGGGCAGCCGCCATCTGTTCAAACGATGCGTACTTACCCGTGCCCACAAACAAGCGCGACGTGAAACCAAATGAACCAACTTTTAAGGTGTCCGAATTCATTTATCTCCCACCAACATTAGCCCCCACCCACAAATGTCACGATCTCAATGCGATCGCCGGGTTGGATTCTTGTGCTATCAAACGTCGCGCGGGGCACGAGTTCTTCGTTGATCTCGACAGCCGCGCGGATCGGTTCGAGTTCGTACAAATCGAGCAATTGCGACACCGTGGCATCACCATCCAGCTCGCGCTCTTTTCCATTGACGACGATTTGCATCATCTCGATGTGCCCAACTGCTGATTTACCTATTTCTCGAAGTACCTGTTGGCGATTATAGGTGGCCGGTAGGAAAGTCACAACGCGTGCGCGAATCGCTGGTTATTTCGACGCGGATGTCACATAGGCCATCAAGCGATAGGCCAACCGCGCGGCGAGGAATTCCGTCACGACTTGACCCGGAATCGGAAGCACTTCGACGATGTCCGCCGCGACGATCCGGCGCTCCATTGCCACCCGACGCAGCAGGGCTGTCACCTGATACCAATCCAATCCGCCCGGTTCCGGTGTGCCGGTCCCCGGTGCATATGCAGGATCAAAACCATCGATATCAATGGTGACATAAACCACATCGCCAAGTCCATCAATCGCACGTTCGATCCACTTGCCACCGCTGCGGCAGTCTCGGGCATAAATCGGATCGATGCCGGACTTCTTGAGAAACGCGGATTCTTCCTTGGCGACGTTTCGAATTCCAACGGGCACCACATTCTCAACGTGATCGAGACAACGGCGCATCACCGACGCATGCGAGTACGGTGTACCTTCGTAGCTGTCGCGCAAGTCCAGGTGGGCATCGATCTGAAGAATCGAGAGTTTTTTATAACGACTGGCCACCGCACGAACGAGGCCACTGGTGATACCGTGTTCACCGCCGAGACCGAATAGAAACTTACCATCCCGAACCGGTTTGCGAGCCGCTCGAAAAATCGCCTCGTGCATCGCTTCCGGTCCTTCGCAAGCGACTTCAACCGGGTTAAGCGTACAGACACCGGCTCGATAGGGTTCGATCCGCAATTCATCGTCGAACAGTTCCACCTGCTGCGACGCGGTAAGGATCGCCATCGGCCCATTGCGTGTACCGACCTGATAGCTGACCGTTGCATCATAAGGCACAGGCAACACCGCGAATCGTGATCCGCGGTAATCCGTGTGTTTCGCATCCAATCCAAGAAAGTCGTGTGTCATTTTTTTACTGACGGAAATTCAAAATGATCTGAGTAAGTCTTGCGAAGCACCGGGTTGGAAGCGGCTGACGCCCGCAGTTCTTCCACCAATGCATCGAGACGACCGAACAATCGACGCTGCTCGCGCGGTTTGCACCGGATCAGTACGTATTGGGCAATGAGCGGGAGTGTAAGCGACGCGCACGAATAGACGACCACATTGTTCAAAATGGCATCTTTCACCTTGCCCCAACTGCGCGCTTCGGAAGGGGTCGCCCCGCTCAGCCCGCCCCAGTGTGGTGAATCGGTGGTCAGTTGCAGGAAGTAGTCATGACCACCCTTGCTTTCGTCGTGCAGAATCTGATTCAATGTCGGCTGGGTTTGAAGGTAGAAATTCTTGGGCGACCCACCACCGATTTCGACTACGCCGTTCTTCTCAGCGTCGCGCACAATCGCTGCCGTCTCGATGACGTCAAGAATCGGATTCAAATTCATCGGCTTATCAAACAAGTATGGGACAACCAGATTCATGCCAATGGATGAGTCGCCGGGTGATGACGTGTAGATCGGCACATCGAGCTTCGCAGCCCACCCCACCAGCGATCGCTCAGGATGCGACGCCGATTTGTTGACGTGCTTGCCGATGTGAGCGTGCAGTGCGGCGCTGGAAAATGGCTTGTCCTGATTGACATCGCGGACCGCCTCCAAAATGACTTCATCGGTCCCTTCGAGCGTGTCGTCATCGTGGATGAATACGTCGTAGATTCGGGCGACACGTTCGTCGGCAAGTACGTTGTCGTCGGCGAGAAAGTCGCCCTGCACCATCGGCATGTCGTACGCCCGATGCAGATCGTGATAGAGGTTTGCCCCAGTCGAAATGATGAAATCGATGAAACCGGCTTTCATCAAATCGATGATGACACCGCTCATGCCGATCGGCGTCATCGCACCCGCCAGCGTCATACCGATCGTCGCGTTGCTGTCGATCATCCTTGCATAGAGTTGGGCACCTTCAGCCAATCGCCGGGCATTGAAACCGCTCTTTGCATACACACCGTCAATCAGATCGGCGACGTTTTCATTTCCGCTCAATTGAAGGGGATTGATACTGGGGAGCGACTTGAGATCAATCGCAGGTTTCGATGCGTCGTTGACGTCTGCTTTGCTGGAGCCTTTTGATTCGGGGCGTTCTGTTCCGCATGGATATCGGTCTTTGTTCATAGGACTCCTCCGACGCCAAGCAAACTCAAAACCCGCGACCTTAATGGCAGGCCTTCACAAAGCGCACTCCAAAAATGCATTCTGATTCAATTACGATTGGCTCAATGGACAAAGACAGCAGCAGACACGACGGTTGTCCAAAGTCCGTTCTTGTCACCCTCTGCTGTTTGGCACAAGGCTCTGGTCTTAATCACGAGCTTTTTGCTTTTGTAAATTTCCAACCGTTCGTCGTACGCCTTTTCCGGGTCCAGTTCGATGTCGTGCGTCGTCGCGAGCATCGAGGCGGCCATGTCTTCGACATAGTCGGCGCACTTTCGATTGTTCAATCCAAATGCGTGATGCTCGGAAATATATCCGTAGTCAATCTTCTTTGCGGGAAGCGCCAATCCAATACCAGCCGCCACCAGCCGGTTGGGTTCGTTGGTTCGGATTTCGGCGATAACGCAGTGGACGATCGCACCCGGATGCAATTGTTCGAGGCCGCGCTCGCGGGACACGATTTTGCAGTTGGGCGGGAAAATACTGGAAACGCGTACGAGGTTGAATTGGGCAATGCCCGCATGCCTTAGTGCGGCTTCAAACGACTGAAGATTATGGCGATGTTTTCCAACTCCTTTGGTGAAAAACATCTGCCGAGGGACCATCGTTTCGCTCATTCATCGTGCTCCAAAAGGGCAATGGGATTTCATTAGATTTGGTTGATTATAAGGGCGGCTCGACGGTGTACAAGATAGGCGAACGCTCTGCCTGACCCAAAATTCAAAGGTCACTAAGAGGGGTGACCGGTACAGGTTAGGCGCTCCAGAGAATTGCCATTCCATTCTTGATCGATGCCAATGCCTTACCACGATGACTCAACTTGTTCTTCTGCTCGGGCGGCATCTCTGCGGTGGTCATGCCTTCGTCAGGGACAAAGAAATGTGGGTCATAACCAAACCCGTTGGTTCCGCGAGCGTCATCAACAATCTGCCCCTCGATCGTGCCCATAGATGTCAGTAGAACGTCATCGTTTTGCACCAATGCCAGACAGCACACAAAGCGGGCCGTACGGCTGGCTTGGGAAATTCCATGCAGCGCTGCAATCAGTTTGAGATTATTGGCAGCATCGGTGCCCTCATCGCTGTAGCGCGCCGAATGCACGCCGGGTGCGCCGTCTAGAACGTCAACCTCCAAACCGGAATCATCGGCGAGTACGAGGGTGTCGAACTTCTTCGCGTAGTACCGCGCTTTGAGGATGGCATTCGCTTCAAACGTGTCCGCATCTTCGACGGGCGCAGCGACTGGCGGATGATCGGCAAGAAATGACCACTTGATCGGCAAGTCGCACATCACCGCACGAATTTCGCGCACCTTGCCTTCATTGGTCGTCGCCACCAGGATCTCGCGGTTCATTCGAAGTCGTCACCAAAATCGCCGGGGTCTTCGTCGACCTTGAAGAGCCTCGCCAGTTGAACAGTGCGGCGCCGTCCGGCCGGCGAAGAATAAACCTGCATGTTTCGCAACTCGACCTTGAAGTGTTCTTTTTTCATAAGTTCCTGCACTTCCTTACTTGGCAAGTTCGCAACCACACCGAGTCGCCTTCCCTTCACGAGGGCGTCTTTGCCAAAGCTGCCGACAAACACTTCGCTGACAATCTCGGTATGACGATAAAACGCGTCGAAACCCTTTTCACGCAACTCTTCGCAATACTTCGATGCCGCTTCCTTGCGATTCAGGAAATCTGGCTCGTTATAAAAGAGCGCAACGCGAAGAGAGTAGTAACCACGGTTGCGACTTAGCTCCCACGCTTCGTTGCCCACGTCGGGCGACGGTGTCGGTGAAATTCGTGCGTCGAAAAAGAACCGCTCGCCCGAGGTCGTAAAGTCCTTGATCAGTGCCAGGTCTTGCCGCATCTCGTCAGGAATATTAAACCGCCCAGTCCGCTCGTTCGGTGTGCGCCAGTAACTGCCGTAATAAACGCGGGAATCCTTCTTGTTGTGAACGACATAAACCCGATTGGGTTTGACACTTGGCGTTTTCTTCAATGCTGCCGCAATGTTATTAGCTTCATTGCGCCGGCCCGAACCGAAACTCTCGCGCGCGAGAATCGTCCACTCATCGCAACCGCGCTTCGACGGAGCGTGATACACATTTGCCAGATCGCCTTGGGGGTTGCCCTTCCCCCAACCGCCACCCCAGTCCATGTCCCACTGGTCAGCCCAGCCGTCTCCGCAACCGGTATGCGACAGCCCAACCGCCATCATCGCAGCAATGCAAAAAATTCTCTTAGACCTCATCATGCGTTCACCTTGATTCTTTTTCGCAGCGCTTTTTTCTGTTCAAAATGCAAGTGGCGAATTCCCTTCGCAGCCAACGTTGTCAACCGATCAAGATCCTTGCGCGAAAACGTTGCCCCCTCTGCCGTCCCCTGAACCTCGACAAAATCGCCTAACCCGGTCATCACCACGTTCATGTCAACGTCTGCGCGAACGTCTTCCTCGTATGCCAGATCGAGAATCGCCTTACCATCGACAAGTCCCACGCTAACTGCGGCCACACTGTCGGTCACCGGATTCCCTTTGATCCATTTGCGTTTTCGGGCAACGCTCACGGCGTCGCACATCGCAACGTACGCCCCGGTGATGCTGGCCGTCCGCGTGCCACCGTCGGCTTGCAACACATCGCAATCGATCAAGATTGAGTGTTCGCCCAATGCGTCGAGGTCGATCACGGCCCGAAGTGAGCGTCCGATGAGTCGTTGAATTTCCTGCGTGCGACCGTCGATCTTACTGCGATTGCGACCCTTGCGTTTGTTGGTGGCGCTCGGCAGCATGTCATACTCAGCCGTACACCAGCCCGAACCGGTTCCCGTGCGCCAAGGCGGTACGCCCTCTTCGAGGCAGGCGGTACACAAAACCCGCGTGTCACCGCATTCGATCAACACCGAGCCGGCTGCATGCTGCGTGAATCCGCGCGTGATTTTCACCGGCCGCAACTCATTCGTACGCTGTAAGTGTTTTCTGGCCAATGATGCCCCTTTGGGAGGTGGATTCGCTTTGAAATATTGCCGTAAAAACAGAAGGTACGGATGGCACAAAAGAGTGTCAACCACCGCCACTTGAAGGACCGACCTGCAACTTGGCTACTTGCATCGCCCAAACCCCAGCGAATCGAGCCACCGCCTTGCGAACTCTGCGGCAATCGCAATGATTCGTGATTCACAAGCGTCGTCGTTGGCAAGATGCACAAAGCTGAGGCCAACCGACCACTGACCATTCGGAGGAACGCCCGTGTTGCAAGAACTTTTTGAAGCCCAGGCAGAATTGAACAAACGGATCGGATTCGATTGTGCGGCCCTGCGGGAATCCTTCGACCCGAAGCTGGCTGGCGAATGGCTCAACGATTACATCGCAGCCGCCAGCAACGAACTGGAAGAACTGCGCGACAGCACCTATTGGAAGCACTGGTGCAAAGAGGCCAAGGAAGGTCGTCGCTACGAAATCCACGACCTGCAAAACGCCCGCGTCGAAGTCATCGACCTGCTGTTCTTTTGGATCAGCATGGCCCAGTGCGTCGGACTGAACGCAGACGACATCAAAGAACTCTACATGAAAAAACTAGGCGTCAATCACAAACGCCAGGACACCAACTATTCGATGGCCGACAAAGACGAATCGGACAACAAAGGCGTCGATCTGGATTAAATTCTCGTAGGGTGGGCCGTGCCCACCGCCGTTCGCATGACTTACGGATTGGTGGGCACGGCCCACCCTACAAACAAAAAACCGCGGACCATTTCTGATCCGCGGTTCTTGGTTTTAATCCAGACTTTCATACGTCAGCTTACTTCGTGCTGAAGTGGACCTGCATCGTTTCGCTTCGGTCGCCGCTGATGCTAAATACCAGCATATAGTCCATACCCGGCTTTAGCGTAACACCACCGACGCTGTTGCCTTCGAAATCCATGACGTTGAATTCGCTGCCGATGCTACCCAGGTTGTAAGCGCGGTCGGGCTTCATGAGCGATTCCTCACCGCTGCCGCGCGGTGTGATCACGAATTCGGCTTTGTGGGAATAGTCGGCTTCAAAGGCTTGATGAATCTGCATGTTGGTACCGGTGATGCGGCCATACTTTGTCGGATCTGCGAAACTAAACATGAACGTCGGAGCCGTGCTGACCGTGCCTTTGATTTTGAACTTGGCATAACCGGCATAGCCCTTCTTCAATTTGTTCTGCTTGGCATCAAGACCGTCGAGCGAAAGGCTCATGTAGCTGTCCTTCTTCGACAGGTTCTTGCCAATGCTGGCGGCTTGCCACGCAGCACCTGTGGCGCTGCAACCCGACGAAGCCATCAACATCGACCCAACAAACGCTGCGCACAAAAATTTCTTCAACATCGCAATTTTCCTCCGTGAAAGCGGCCGGGGCACCGATTCTGCCCAAACGATCGAATCCGATCCGATTGACCCGGGAGCCACAATAGTTTCATGCCGACCCTCAAGGTCAGCCCACACCAGCGAACGGTATAGCCATATCAGCCCCATGCTACAAGGCCAAAAGTTGCGGCTATCGAATTGCGCCGCGAGATCACAATACATCTTGCATGCGCGTATTTGGGGGCAAAATGTACTGATGCCCAAAGAATTCACACCCAAAAAATCCACGCGGAGAAATTCAAATGCGCACTGCACCGATCTTAAGATTATTCCTGCCGTCACTTTGCGTACTGACGGTCACGTTGTCCAGCGGTTGTGCGTCGTTTCGAACACCGGGAGCCGCCGCAGATTTCAACATCCTCGCCGACGACGACATCCAAGAGATACTCGCCCGGAAGCCCGCGTCGCCCATTCCTGCCCATCTGGCTGTCGCACGGATTCAAGCGTCTGCCTATCGATCACGGACGGCGAAAGGATACGGAACCGGAAAGTACAGCGTGGTGACTGTGCGCGATATCGAAACCAAAGAAGACTTCGAACGGCTCGGCACGCTGCCACAAGTCCTGCAGGTTGCACCATTGAATCGGATGCTTCTCAGTGAGCACCTCGAATCGGATCGTCAGCTTCGACAAGCGGCTGCCTCCATTCATGCTGATCTTCTCCTGCTCTACACCTTCGACACGAGTTTCTTCGTCGGTGACGTCTTGCCACCGCTGTCGGTGGTGACGCTGGGACTCTCCCCCAATCAGACCGCCGAAGTCACCACCACCGCGTCGGCCGTCTTGATGGATGTCCGAACTGGATACGTCTACGGAACCTGCGAAACCACCAGCCGCAAGAATCAGCTAGCCAGTGCCTGGACCAGCGGCGAAGCTGTCGACTTGATGCGACTCAAAACCGAACGAAAGGCCTTTGAAGAATTGCTCGGCGATATTGAATCGCTTTGGAACGAAGTTGTCATCGAGAACAAAGCAGGGACAACAGCCAAAATGGTTGGCGGATAGGCTAATAGATTATTCAACAAAGAAAGCCCCGGCCGACTTGTGACCGGGGCTTTCATTATTGAATGGTTTCAACGTAATCGATTGTTCAATTCAGCTTGGCTAGGGACCAACCGGAGGTTCGATCACCCCCGGATCGCAAATGACCCATGTACACGCGTAGTTGCAAAATACGTCGCAATCCACCAGCGTGCAGTGCATCGTGCCTCCACAGAATGATTCGAGACAAGTCGAACAATCAAAGTTAAACCCGCCCTTGCCTGCACTCAGTTCGCCTGTCGGCGTCGTGGGTTGCAATTGCGAATCAAATTGTCGATCGTCACTCTCGCTTGAAAATTCGTCTGCTGTACTGCTTTGTTCCTTTGCGTCTGCACGCGATGACCTCCCGCTTTCGTTGGCGTCGTTCATCTGCATGCCGTCGATGATGACAGATTCTGCAGACACTTCGCGAGCATTGGTCTCGTATTTGACCGGTCGATCGTAATCCAAACCGGCTTGGGTGATTACGACGGTATCGCTTTCAATGCCGAATTGAACATCCGTCAGCATGAAGTCCTCACCTTGGGTCATATCAAACAATTCAAACTCGTTGTGCAGTCGTGAGATCGTCACGACACCGTCTTTCGACCCGCTGCTGCTGCATCCTTCCGTCACCGTTGCGTTCAAGATTGCACCGGCGAAGCAGGTTGTCAGGCATGTATTGCAGATCAAACCTTCGACGAATACTTCATCACCAACGTCGAACGCCTCGATCCCCGCGACCAGAAACGGACTTCCGCTGGCTGAGAACCAAACCTTGCATTCGTCAACATCCGGCAGCCATGAACCCACCACGCCAACTTTGCCGCACTCGGCGATCGGCGTGAAGAATGGAAAGGGAACAACCACTGGCCCGGCGCTTGACACCGTCGGAACAAACATGACTCCCGAAACCGCAGTGATGCACGTCATCAAAATCAACCGACTGCCTCGTAACTTAATCATGGTACCTTCCTCCAAATTAGAGAAGAACCCAGAATCCGCTCTCATAAGATCGGACTCAACGTTTTCTTGTTGCCCGGTACTTTGATGTTGATCGAGTCTGCCCAGTTACTTGCAACGTCCGCGTCGGCATTTGTTTGAGCAGCAATCGGAATTACTTGAGCAGGGATCCTTGCGCTCGCCACAAACAAAACAGTCGGGATCGCTTCCTGGGTCGCAGCTTTCGTCGCAGCAGCCGTCATCCGCGCCGCAAATCGGATCGCTTTCGCACACACCGGCTGAGCAACTGTCTGCTGTGCAGGCGTCGCCATCGTCACAGTCGATCGCTTCATTGTCGCAACCGGTGGATGCATCGCAGGAATCGGTTGTGCAGGCGTTGCCATCGTCACAACTGATAACATCGTTGACGCAATCACCATCGTCACAACTGTCAGCTGTGCAGGCGTTGTCGTCGTCGCAGTCGATCGGTGTGTAGATGCAGACTTCGTCGTCTTCGTTGCAGTCATCGGTGGTGCATTCGTCACCGTCATCGCAATCGTCATCGAATTCACAGCTTTCGCATTCGATCGATCCGACGATGTCAAACGTGGACGACTCAAAGAACAACCACCAGTTGCTGCCGCCCTCATGCTCAAGGTCTTCGGCAACGGTAAACACACTGGTGTTGTTCTGCGCGAAGTGTTGATTGGAAATGATGCGGAAGTATTCGATGGGTTGATCGATAACGGTTCGCGCTGCGATGTAATTTCCAACCTGACTGTTGTTGGGGAAGGGGTTGGCCAACACGGTGAGCAAGTCGCCTCCGGTGATGTGCCAAATGTCCGCATCATTCAAGATGACGTTACCGGGATCAGGATCCCCGCACTGCGCCCTCGCCTCGACTGCCACAAATGCAAGGCCTAAGAACAGCACCAACTGACAACAATGGTTCGACTTCATGGTTTTTCTCCTTCGCCCGGCCTAGTAAAATGACGTAGTCCACTAAGGCGAATAGTATAACGCCGCTCGTCGCATTCCGAAGCGATTTCCGGCAGAGGTAATTGCCCCATGTGAAGATGGGCAAACCCGTTTCGGGGCGGCTTGCAGCATGCAATGCACGCGCACGATAAACCGATCGACATTTTCTAGGGTATCTTCCGTAAGAGTGAGGCTGAGCAAGCGAGAAATATCAGTGGGAGTTTTTCGTGTTTGAAACTGTAAACCACATCGAAGCCGGGTTGTGGATCGTCATCGGGATTGCGTTTGCCGGTTACGCGATCATACAGCCTCGAGCGCGAAGACGCGCTTCCGCTGCCGCGATCGTATTCGTTTTGTTTGGTGTATCCGACATTGTCGAAGCGCAAACCGGAGCATGGTGGCGGCCTTGGTGGTTACTCTGTTGGAAAGCCGTTTGCATCTTGACCATGTTGATCCTGTTTCTGCGCCACAAGATGGGGCGAATCGCGACCGAAAACCTGGGCGATGCAGCGACGGCATTTGCAAGGATTGCGAATCCGCAAACTGCATCGATTGAAATCACCTGCGACACGTTCTGTAAATCGTGCGGATACAATCTTCGCGGGTTGACGGGGCGCGGGAATTGTCCGGAGTGTGGAACCACGATCCAATTGACGCTGGCGGCAAGGAATTCATTTCAGATTCGAGGCGAACATCTGTTGTGGACATCCTATGCGGTTTACTTCGGCACGCTGATCTGGTCTTTTTGGGCAGGCGAATTAATTGGCAGATGGGCCGAAATCCCAGTCTATATTTGTCTGGGAATTGCTGCCCCTGCAATCTTGGCTTTGTCGGCAATCACGATGCTGTTCGCTGGACCAAAAACGCGCGGCGCTAACGCCTATCTCTACATTCTAGCTTTGGCGATCACCGGCTTTCTTTACGTTCAGGCGTGTTACGCCGCGATCGCCAGCGTCTGATGATGCGTTGTTAGCGGTTCACACGTTTGCTAAGTGCCGACGCGATCTGCTGGGCGCGCTCTTCGCTGAAGTCGCCGGAGATTTGGGCCTTCGTGCTGATTGCCGACATGATCTTCGGGCACGACACCAACTCGTCGTCTACGAAAATCGCCATCTTCTCTCCGATGCTGTCAGCCGTGATCGCCGACATTCGAGCGCCAGCCGCATCGTTGAAGGTGACCATCACGCATGGACGATCCGCGCTGTCGTGTAGGGCGCGGGCTGACACCACGTCCTGCTCGGTCAAGAGCGGAATCGGCTCAACGTACGCGGTCCCGCCGTCCGGATCGGTAACTTTCATATAGCCGTCGGTCGGCTTATCAGTTGCAAAATGAAACCGCATGTCGATGGGCTGCTCGTATAGCGCAAACTTTGAGGGGTCGATCTTCGGCTTTGATGCCGATTGAAAGTTCGAGCATCCGGCAAGCAGCGCTGCACCAACCACCGGCACAACCACAAGCGACCACGCAACAAAACGACGACGAACGGTATGACTCGATAGCATCTGCCACCTCCCTCAGTTGGATGATCAGCACCAAGACCCGAATAAACAATCACCGGACATTCTGCGCGCATTCGGTTTGGGGTCAACTGTTTTGGTTCGCCGATCAATCAAGCACTTGCACTGCTCACAGAGCAGTGGCACATGACAGGTGAACGGTTGGGTTCTTGGAGGGATGACCTAGCGCTTGCCGAAGAGATAGTTCGTCAAGTTGTCGATTTGTTCCCGCTGCGATTCGGTGACGTTGTTGGTGGCGCTCATCCATTGATTGCTGTATAGATTCAGCAATTGTGGGCTTAGCAGCAGGACCGTCGGGTGCTTTAGGCGCAGATCTTTGGCGATTTGGCGGACAAGGTCTCGCTGGTCGACGCGCAGGCTCAGCGACCGGATGGTTTTGTCGAACAGCTTGCGGGGGCTGAAAAACGCGCCCTTACGCCGGTGCATGCCCCAGCGCATGATTCCGTACAATATCGCCAACCCAACCAGCATCAGAGTCAGGACCAGTACGACGTCTGCAATCGAACCGCCGGTCGCGAAGCGATCGCGGATACCGTGAAGCCGGTCAATCGGCGCGACTGATTCGCCCGATGACGCGCTGATCTGCGCTAATGCGAACTGGCCGGGAATCATCGCGTAACCCCCTGCTTCGGTGTGTTGCGGTTCGGTCCTTCTTGTTTCTGCGGATTTACCACAACGGCAGTCGGCACGGTTTGCGGCGTCTTGTTCAGTTTGAACTTCTCGGCCATCCGCTGCGCTCGTTTTTGGACCCTCGTGTCTGGATCATTCTCAGCCAGATGCGTGATGCGCTCGACCATCATGCCGAGATTCAAATGCTCGACCACCCACAGGGCGCTCGTGCGGTGTCCGCTGGTCGGACTTTGCAGCATTTTGATCAGCGCCTCGGCTCCATCGCGAACCCGCATCTGCAAGAGGGCCATGATGGCATTCGCCCGCACCCGATTGTGATTGGCTTTGACCATCTTGCGGAGGTGCGTCGCGGCATCTTCCTGCCCGCACTTGGCGAACGATTCCACCGCGTTGGCTTGCACGCGACTATCATCATCATCAAGCGCCTTGCGAATCAGCCGCACGCTCTTGGCGTCTGCAATTGAACCGAGCAAGCGAACGGCCATACTTCGTAGGACAGGATTGCTCGACTCAGCCGCATCGTGAATCTCATCATAAAACGCTGTAACGTGCTCGACGTCTTCGACGATCTTCAGTGCGCGGATCTGCTGGTTGACATCTTTCGTCGCCCATTTGCTTCGCAGGTAATGATCAAACTCCGGCAAACCGTCGGCAACGGTCCGTGCCACGCTGCGACGTCGCGAATGTTCCAGATCATCGTAGCCAGCCCAAAACGGCTCGAACACCTCGTCGATGTTTCGATCGGATGAACCGTTGTTGCCTTCCGCGCGATCAGATGCACCCGGTTCGTGGGCCAGTCGCATTCCGTTTCGTCGTCGCAATTCCAACGATGCAAGCGACGCGTATGAACCCCGACCACGCACCGCGATCGCCTGAAGCATGTCGGTGCTCTTGGGGTGCTCATTGTCGATAAGTGCCCAAAATGCAGCCCGCCGAAGCGTTGGTCCGGCGTTGAGGGCCAGGTCGCCCAGCGTCATCGCTTTCTGAGCGGACTTGCCACCGGTTGCCTGAAAAACGCGAATCACCGAGCGGGCTTGTCGCGGACTGCGGGCGACGAAATCAAAATGCTCGCGATCGAATCCGGGCGCTTTGGTCAGTCGCGAACACGCCCGGGAGATTTCCGGGTCGGCGATCAGCCAACCGTGGCGCGCCAACGCCGCCTCTGCCTGCGGGCCCGACATCCTCGCCAGACTCTTAAGCGCCGATTCGCGCAACGGTTCACACCGAAGCGCCCGCAGGCAGTATCCGATCAATCGATGATCGTGCGAACCTGCCACCGCATTGTTGAGCGCCCTGGCGATGTGCGTGCGCGGATCTTCCGCCAGTCGCACGATCGTCTCTTCAAGCGGACCGGCCAGTTGAATCGCTGCTAAAATGACTTCGTTTCTGAAATGAAGCGACCAACTTGAAAGCGCCTTGGCGACGGCTGACGATACGTAGTCGAGTTGCCCGCGTTGTTGCTGCTTTGATGATGACGCGAATGGTTTCGATTCTGCCGTCGCCGATTCGGCTAACTTCAATAGAACCTCCGCAGACAACGCAGCCGTACGGCGACACGGTTGCGATAGTGCTTCACTTAGAAGGTACGCCGACTTTCCGTGGCGGCTATTGGCAATGAGTTCGATGGCGGATTTGCGCGAGTCGAACAAGGCATGCTTCATGCAAACCCGAATACCGCCGGCAAGCAGTTCGGCGTTTTGAATCAGCAGCGCACGAAGAGGTGGTTCGGAGCGGGAATACAATGCCACAACCTGCGCCAGCGCAGAGTCGTGCCCACGATGGACCAGCACGCGAAGTGCATGGGCTTGATACTCCGGTTCCATGTGGCTGATCCCCTCGACGAGAGCAGCGTCGGCCGCCATGTTCTTCGAGCGGGCCAGCTCCGCATAGACCGGGGGCAGGGTTGTCAAATCGAGCGCAGACATTACGGATTATATCGGCGTAAACCCCGCTCTGGCTTGCGAAACCCGCCCTCACGCCCCAATCAGCCGGGTTCGCATATAATACCCTTCGGGCCGGCAATTCTCGGCAATCGGAGTTCGGATCAATGTCGCGATACTCGGGCATGTTTCATAGCAACGACGCAGAGTCGGCGACCAGCGACCATCTCAAGGACGCGGGGCACATCGTCTTTCTGCTGGGCTTTGCCCTACCGCTAATCTTCCTGACCGTCGCCGTGATCAATCTGTACATCGGCCGAGTGTTTCTGCCCTACGAACGAGGGCGGTATCCAGGAGATTTCTTAGACGGATTGAGTCAAAGCTACTCCGATGCGTGGCGCGTCTATGGCGTGGTGTCTATGAAGATCGGAATGGCCGCAGCGTTCTTCTCATGGTACGCGCTCGCCAATTACGAACGCACGGAGCGTTGGGCCCAAGTGGCGATACTCATTTCAATCGTCGTCGTGATCCTGGGATTAGTCGCGACGTGCATCGGTTACCTCAGTTGAACAAGTGTGTCACAGAGTACTCAAAGCAAACTCCAACCGAATGCAGAATAAGAAAAAACGGAGACTACAAGAAATGCCAGACCCATTCTATTGCGACGCCATCAGAAACCTGCCCGAAGCCGACATCCCCTTCCCCGGTGTACGGGCATGGATCTCACAAGCCGAAGACCACCAAGTCTGCTTCTTCGACATCGAACCAATCGGCGAAGTCACCCCGCATAGCCACGGCGAACAATGGGGCGTCGTCCTCGAAGGCCGAATGAAACTGACCATCGGCGGAGTAGAAAAAGAATACGGCCCAGGCGATTCATACCACATCCCCGCCGGAGTAACACACGGCGCAACGTTCCTGACGAGGGTCAGAGTCATCGACTACTTCGCGGATCATGATCGTTACATGCCGAAGTGAGGCTAGCGCAGATCGAATTGAACATGCATATTCCAGACGATACAATAGTTTTTCATTCTGGACTGCGATTCGTCTCTCATGAATCGCGGAATCTGTATTCTACACGGGCACAAGAGCTGCACCGGATCTACAAGTGATGACCAAGCGTGTATTGATTTTGGCGAACTCAATAAAGAAGAACGCCAGATGTGTCGCTGGCCGTGAGTACTTCAAAGATGGTAGCGGGTTTCGATTAGGTGATTGGGTTAGACCGGTAAGTAGTCTACGCGAGGGTGAGTTGTTACCAAAGCACTTCATCAATCAGAATAGCGTTGCTTCTCGCGTTCTCGATGTCGTTGATATGGACCTGTTGTCGAACCGAGCCGACCAAGGGCAACCGGAAAACTGGCTGATCGCATCGCGGAATTGTTGGCGGTTGGTTGAAACCATGAAGAACACTCACCGCGCAGCGCTCGAAGAATCACCACAAGAATTGTGGTTGGTGCCGGGAACGCGCCCCGATCGCATCAACGTCGATGACCAAGCCCGGCGCATCCCGCAACATTCACTCGTAGTCGTTCGACCAGAACAGTTTCGGATTAGACTGTGGAGCGACACTCCTCCTTGGTTGGACCACATTCGGCGAAATACCAAGGCCGTTTTCACTTACGCCGGTTCCCAGTACGCCATGTCGGTTACCGATCCAATTTTTACTCACAAGTATTGTTCCAAGCATCCTGCGGAGGGCGACGAGGCTGTCGAAATCAGTCCCCCTTGCGGCGATAATTGCTTATTATGCATCAGCTTGACCCCGCCGTTTAAGGGCTATCATTATAAGGTTGTCGCCACGGTATTGGACTTAACATGATCACAAGAAATCAAACCAAGCATCCCCTCTTCACAATCGGACATTCCACGCATGGATTACCGGATTTTCTTGAGCTTCTCAAACAACACCGCATATCGTCAGTTGCTGATGTTCGTTCGCAACCCTATGGACGCTTCACGCCACAGTTCAATCGTGAATCCCTCCAAGCGGCTTTGAGACAGGCGGGAATTCATTATGTATTCCTGGGCGCGGAGCTCGGAGCACGTCGCGGTGAACGTGAATGCTACAAGGATGGGAAGGCGCATTACGTATTGATCGCACAATCACGAGCGTTTGCCGTTGGTCTCTCTAGAATTCGCTCAGGCATTACTGACGGCCGAATCGCGCTAATGTGCGCGGAAAAAGATCCGCTGACTTGTCATCGAACCATACTCGTCTGTCATGCACTGAAATGCGACGACCTAGACATCCTGCACATTTTGGCCGACGGAAAAATAGAATCAATGGATGAAGCAGAAAATCGTTTGCTCTCGATCCTTGGCTTGCCTGCCGAGGATCTCTTTCGGTCACGCGAAGAAATACTCGAAGAGGCTTATCAACGACAAGGAGACCGGATCGCATATTCAAAATCGGGGCAAGAAGAAGAGTCAACACTGCGATGATCACAGAACTAACAAGAATCTATACGATTGGGTTTACAAAGAAAACGGCTGAAGAGTTCTTTGCGAAGGTTCGTGATTCGGGCGTTCAAAGAATCGTAGATGTGCGCTTGAACAACACGTCCCAGCTTGCGGGATTTTCAAAGCGAGACGACCTAATTTTCTTTCTACGCGAAATCGTCGGCATTGACTATGTCCACATTCCAGAGCTTGCACCCACGCAGGACATTCTGGATGCCTTTAAGAAACACAAGGGATCGTGGGATGTTTACGAGGAAGAGTTTTTGACGTTGATGGAGAAACGTCGAATCGACAAGACTGTTGCACGAAATGTCATGGGCAATGGCTGCTTACTCTGCAGTGAGCACAAACCACACCACTGTCACCGCCGCCTTGTTACAGAGTTTCTTGAACGCAAATGGGGTGGGGTTGAAACAACACACTTGCTTTAGTGACTGAGGAAAATCGATGAACACAGCAGCCGCCGCTACTCATCACCCGGGAATTTGAAATCGACGATTTGCATTTCTACTGAGCGGCGGCCTCGGAATTCGTTGATGATGGGTTCGAAAGCTACTCGGCATTGGCGGTGTTCTTTCAACTCCTCAGCCAATTCGCCGGCACCGAAGGCGATGCCTTTGATGGTGCTGTTGTTGCCGGACAGCACGACTTGCAGGTGGTCTTGGTTTTTGCCTACGCAGCGCGGTTCCTGCGCCAATTCGAGCCAATCGGTTGCGAACAGTGGTTTGGGGTGCCCTTCGCCGAACGGGCCTAGATTGCGGATGGCTGTCACCGTTCGATCGTCTAGGCTGCTTAGTTGAACCTCCGCGTCGAGGCGAAGTTTTGGCAGGTGCGATGCGCCCGACAGCGTGTTGTTGGCGTGCTGCATGAATGCTTCAGTGAACGCTGCCACTTTGTCCGATTCGATGCGCAGGCCTGCGGCCATCTCGTGTCCACCATGACTGACCAAATGTTCGCTGCAAGATTCGAGTGCGGTGTGCATCGCAAAGAATGGCACGCTGCGGGCTGAGCCTTGTCCTTCGCCATTTTCCAGCGCGATCAGCACCGCCGGTTTGCGATATTGATCGACGATGCGCGACGCCACCACGCCGACAATTCCGGGATGCCATTGATCGCTCGAAAGCACGATCCCACGATGCGTGTCGCCATCCATGCCCAGGCGTTCAACCTGTTCGCACGCTTCTTTCACATGCCGACGCTGCTTGGTTTGCCGGACGCGGTTGTGATCGTCGAGGTACATCGCGATTTCGCGAGCGCGGTTTTCATCGGCGCGGGTCAGCAATTCAATCGCCAACCGCGCATGACCCATCCGGCCGGCTGCATTGAGACGCGGACCGATTTGAAATCCGACGGTTGTCCCGTCGATCATGTCGCCTTCTTTAACTCCAGATACATCCAACAGCGCCCGCACACCCGGCCAGGGCGATTCACCGAGACGCGCCAAACCGCAGCGGCTGATGATGCGGTTCTCGCCAACGAGCGGAACCACATCCGCGATCGTCCCCATTGCTGCTAGGGCCAACGCGTGCTTGAGATATTCGCGAAACTCCAGCGACACTTTCGTCGAACCGCTCATCTCGCGGGCAAACGCCCACGCCAGCTTGAACGCAACGCCAGCCCCACACAAATGACGATTCGGATAGGTATCGCCCAAACCGGGATGCACCAACGCCGTGGCTGGCGGTAATTCCGATTTGGGCTCGTGATGATCGGTGACGATGAGCGACGTTCCCAAACTGCGGGCCAACGCGCACTCTTCAATCGAACCGATGCCGCAATCCACCGAAACGATAAAGTCTGCACCTTCGTCGGATAGACTCTGGATCGCCGACTTGTTCAGCCCATACCCTTCTTCAATTCGATGCGGGACGTAAAACGAAACGTTGGCATCGGCGATCTTCAGCGCGTGCCAGAGGATCGCCACACCGGTAACGCCATCGACGTCATAATCGCCATAGAGCACGATGCGTTTTCCATCGCGGACCGCGGCTGCCAACTGCTGGGCAGCTTTGACCGCATCATGCAGCAACTCTGGCGGATGCAGGTCCTTAAGATGCGGGTCCATGAACGATCGTGCGTCGTCGGTGGATGAGACTTTGCGATTAAACAGGACTTGCGCCACAATCTCGGGGACGTTCCAGTCGCGCGAGGCACGCGGGCAATCGTCCCAGGTCGGCTGAACGATCCATTGCCGGGTTGATGTACCGTTTCGAGACGACATGGAACCTCTGGGGATGTACGCCATCGATTTTCGCTTCCTTGCTGGATGATGGACGGTTGATTGCAGAATGATTGCGGGCCAGTGTAATTGGACGACGGTCCTGTTTCAATCGGCAAGTCGAAGGTTTCGCGATTCGCTTTGAGACCCATCCGATTGCCTTTAAGATATGGCGTTGGTTAAAACATGGTGCCGGGCGAAATCGATGGCCAACCTGATCGTACCGGGTGCTGCCGCCGTCGAGATTTGTGGAGATTCACAATGACGAGTAAACAAAGTTGCCATTGCCCGATTGCGTTAGTAGTGGCCTCAACCTTTGTTTTGGGGCCGACGTTTGGTGAAAGTGCTTCCTCATCGACCGCAACGCCGGCTGAGTTGGGGCGCATCCCCTGGGTTCGGAACCTTCCTCAGGCACTTGTCGAGTCGAAGGAATCCGGCAAACCGGTCATGCTGCTTTTTGATGAAGTGCCCGGGTGTGGAACGTGCAAGCAGTTTGGTGCGGGCCCGCTGAGCCATCCCATCGTGGTCGATGCAGCCGCCCTCTTCGAGACAGCAGTCGTGTACAACAATGTGCCGGGTGATGAAGAGACGATCCTCAAAAAGTACAAGGAACCAACCTGGAACAATCCGGTGGTGCGGTTCGTGGATGGCACGGGCAAGGATTTGATCCCGCGGCATGCGGATGACTATTCGACTGACGGATTGCTTCGTGCGATGGTCGCGGCGCTTCGGGCGTCGAATCAGTCCGTGCCGAAATATTTGGAGTTGGTCGAAAGCGAATGCAACCCGAAACAAAAAGAGACAGCCACCTTCGCGATGCACTGCTATTGGGAAGGTGAACAAAAGCTCGGCAAACTTGATGGCGTCGTCGCGACAAGAATCGGCATGCTTGATAAACTCGAAGTGGTCGAAGTCGATTTCGATTCAAGCGTGTTGGAGTACAAGACGCTCGTTGAACAAGCCAAGAAGCAAGACTGCGCCCATCGCGTTTTCGCCCGAACCGATGAACAGATTTCCATCGCCAGGAAAATCGTCGGCGACGAAGTGACAAGAAGCGACACTTCTGTCGATACGTCGACCCAGCAGCAGTATCACCTATCCAAGAGACCCGAGTACCATTACTTGCCATTGACGCAGCTACAAGCCACGAGAGTCAATGCCGCCATCGCCGACGGCCAAACACCCGAAGCGTATCTGTCGCCAAACCAGATCGCCCTGAGCAAACGAATCGCAGCGATCCAACTCAAGAACCCGGAATCGTTAAAGACCCTTAAGCCGACTCGAAACGCTGAGGCTCTGCCCACGTATGCACGAGAGTTAGAAGCAACACTGAACGAGGGCCGCGTGTGAAACTCGGCTACCCAGTCCTCATGCGAATGTCATTTCGGATGCGCTCGACGAATGCGCGATCGTCGGGCATAATCCTGACCTACCGATCTGCATGAATCGCAGGTTTACGAACAACAGCGTTATCACAAGGGAATCTGGATGTACATCCCCTGGGCATTGTATCGGCAAGTCGTAGAAGCGAATACGCCATCAATTCACGAACCTGCAGGCGTCTTGTCGGTGCTGTTGGCTGTGCTGGCGCTGCTATTTGCCATCAATGCCCACCCCAAACTTGGCAAGGTCTTCAAAGTCATTCCGGTTCTCGTGTTTTGCTACTTTGTCCCGACGTTGCTGAGCACATTCAAGATCATCCCTCACGAGTCGGCGTTATACGAATTCGTAAAGAGCCATGTGCTACCCGCCAGCTTGTTGCTTCTGATCGTCGCGCTCGATCTCCCCGCGATTTTGCGCCTTGGTTGGAAGGCTGTTGTCATGCTGCTGGCCGGAACAACCGGCATTGTGATTGGTGGCCCAATCGCTTTGTGGATGTGCAATGGACTGCTTCCGGCAGAATCGCTTGATCCGGAATCGTGGCGAGGGCTGGCCGCCTTATCCGGTAGCTGGATTGGTGGCGGTGCCAATTTTGTCGCGATCGGTAAAGCGGCGAACGTCACCGATGAAATGCTCGCACTGATGGTGATTCCGGATGTACTGGTCGCCAACATCTGGATGGCTGTGTTGTTATTCATGGCCGGAAAGCAAAAAGCAATAGACCGCTTCGTGGGTGCCGACACGACGGCGATCGACGACCTCAAACGCCGCATGGAAGAGTTTCAAGCACGAACCAATCGCATACCGACGATGGCCGACTACATGGTCATTCTCGCACTCGGGTTCGGCGGTTCCTTCTTCAGCTACCAAGCCGGAATTTGGATCGACGGCTGGTTGAAAGGAAGTTCGCAGTTTACTTTTGTCACGAATATACTCACTGCGGGAACGTGGAAGTATGTATTCGCAACAACCATCGGCTTGGCCCTTTCGTTTACCAAAGCGCGCAATCTCGAAGGGGTGGGAGCATCCAAGATCGGTTCGGTCATGATCTATCTATTGGTTGCTTGCATCGGCGCCCACGCCAGTTTTGACAAGATCAGAGAAAACCTGCCCCTGATTTACGTCGCGGCGATCTGGATATGTGTCCATATCATTGTGCTGCTTGGCGTGGCCCGATTGATCAGAGCACCGATCTTCTTTGTTGCCGTCGGATCGCAAGCGAACATCGGAGGAGCCGCAAGCGCTCCTGTGGTCGCAGCAGCATTTCATCCGGCACTTGCGCCGGTGGGCGCGCTTCTGGCCATCGCGGGATATGTACTGGGCACGTATGCGGGCTTGTTCTGCATGCGCCTATTGATGATGGTTGCAGGTGCAGAATCGGTATGAATGTCTGCCATCTCTGAATTTCTATTTGGAGTTGCAACTTAGGCGGGTACCAACTCAATCATGCTTGATGCCCTATTCGCCCAATCCAATCCGCCTGCCGCAAACACCCCAGCGCCGCTGAGCGTCTGGGATGCGTTTCTTCAGGTTTGGGATTATCAGATTTTTGACGTTGACGGCGAACCCATCACGATCAACAAAGTGGTGCTTGGTGTTTTGTTCTTGCTGGTTGGCGTTTGGGTGTCGCGCATCCTTAGTGTTATCATCGGGCGGCGAATCCTGCCTCAAGTCGGGGTACAAAGCGCTTCTTCGATTGCGTTTCAGCGCGTCATTTTCTATCTGATGGTGGGGATTTGTACGCTGATCGCGCTGCGGCTGGTCAGTGTGCCTTTGACCGTGTTTACGGTTCTTGGCGGTGCGCTGGCCATCGGGCTTGGCTTTGGGGCGCAGAACATCGTCAACAATTTCATCAGCGGGTGGATTCTGTTAGCCGAGCGCAAGGTCACCATCGGTGATCTTATCGAAGTCGAAAACAAGGTCGGCCACGTTCTGTCCATCGGTGCACGATCGACCCATGTCCGCCGGCCCGACGGCATCGAAATGCTCATCCCCAACAGCCTGATGCTCGAACGCACCGTCATCAACTGGACGCTGTCTGATACTGACATTCGCACAACCGTTCGCGTCGGAGTGCAGTATGGTTCACCGGTCGATACTGTCATTGAATTGATGAAGACCACCGTCGCTGAACATGGGCAGGTCTTGCCCAAGCCGGAACCGATCATCGTGTTCGAGGATTTCGCCGACAACGCCCTGATCTTCGACGTCTACTTCTGGGTGCGTACCAATCAGGAAATGACGCTTCGCCTGGTTCGTTCGGACATTCGACAAACGTTGGACCGACTGTTCCGTTCGGCTGGTATTGTGATCGCCTTCCCGCAGCGCGACTTGCACTGGCACGCGCACGATCCGATCGAAGTCAAGATGATCGCGCCGGAATCAGACACGACACGCACGTCATCAACCCAATCGACAAGCGATGTTCGCGACCTGCTTCAAGATGTCGAATTGTTCAAAACGCTGAATCACGAAGAGTTGACCGAACTCGCCCCGCACGCGAATCGACGGACGTATTCACCGGGCGACGCGATCGTTCGTCAGGGCGAAGATGGGTCGTCGCTATTCGTCATCGATCAGGGACTATTGCGGGTTTCCGTCGAAGAAAACGGACGTTCAAAGAAAGTCGCTCAGTTGCTTCCGCGCCAGTTCTTTGGCGAAATGTCGCTTCTGACGGGTGAATCGCGGTCGGCAACAGTGTCAGCCGTCACCACAACAATCGTCCACGAAATCAGCAGCGAAATGCTCGCCCCTATTCTGACCTCGCGGCCGGAAATCGCCAAGCAACTAAGCGTAGCCCTCGCCCGGCGCAAAGCCGAAATCGAAAGTCATTCCGCATCATTGAAGAACGATAGCGCCCGTCAGCGAACATTGGCGGATGACATTCGATCTCGGATCAGTACATTCTTTGGGCTCACCGACTAGTGGTTCGTCACTCCCGCGTACGCGGGCGTCCAGAACGGGCGATGAGCAACGTGCGGGATTTGGATTCCCGCTTTCGCGGGAATGACGACGGGGGCGGGAATGACGAGGGGGAGGTAACGATCAATCTATTCGCGGCTGTCGTCGCGATGGGCAACAACCACGATGCCGTGTTTCTCGGCAAGCTCAACCATCGCATCGTGGTCTACAACGAAGGTTTTGTCGGCTTCGATGACGAGCACTCTGGCCCCGTGGGTCTTGAGGTTTTCGATGGTATCAGGCCCGACGGTTGGCACGTCGAAGCGCATGTCTTGATTGGGCTTGGAAACCTTGATCAGCACCCAGCCACCCGATCGACACAACTCGCCCGCACGGACAATCATGCGATCGGTTCCTTCGATCGCCTCGACCGCGATCACATCCTGCTCTTTTACCGCGATGGCCTGACCAATATCGAGGCGTCCCATCTCTTTGGCGACGGGCCAACCAAATTCGATATCGCGCATTTGCGCTGCACTGGGCTGGCTTCGGGTCAACACACCTTCTTTTGCCATTGAATCCATGAGATACTTCACGCAGTTTTCCATCAGGATACCGCGCGCTTCCATTATGTCTGCGAGGGTTCCCAGGATCGTATCGGTGCGTCGATCGGGAAGATGAAAGAACCAAAACCGCAGCGTGGTCCAATCCGGCAGTAACCGAAACAACCGAAACCGCCCATACATGTCGGACTTCTTAACCGAGCCAGCCAAGATCATTCGATACGCGTCTTCCTTGAGAAAGAGGCGAATCGCCCGACCCATTTTGGCGACACCGCACCAATAAAACTTGTCGGCGATATTGGCGAGCTTCGGGTCTGCAAACCCGCGAAGCCCCAACACGACCACTTGCTGACCAGCTTCCCGCGCGTTTTCAATGACCATGCGGGGCATCGCCCCACCACCCGCGATCAATCCCAGAACATTGTTCTCTCGGAGTGGGGCTGTCATGCTTGAACTTGTACCATTCGTTGACGACACAGCTTGCGGAGAGCCACTCATGAATCGCTTTCGCCCGCCGCGCCGTCTTTCGCACCGGTTAGTTGACTTACGATTTCTCGAAGCTTAGCCAACTCGGATTCCATCTCGCGAAGGCGGGTCCTCATCGCCGGGAGTTTTTGCATCGCGATCATTTGACGGCGAGCGTTTCGCACTTCGGTGGCCGGAGTGCCTAAAACGCTCTCGCCATCTTTGACTGAACTGCCAACGCCCGATTGGGCGTAAACCTTTGCTCTGTCACCGATGGATATGTGCCCGACGATACCGGCTTGCCCTGCGATGATGACGTTCTTGCCCACCGTCACCGTGCCAGCCAACCCGGCTTGGGCGACGATCATGCAGCTGTCACCAATCTTGCAACCGTGTCCGATCGCGATTAAATCGCTGAGCTTGGAACCGCGGCCGATCAACGTCGTGCCCATCGTTGCGCGATCGATCGCACAGTTGGCCCCCATCTCGACATCGTCGCCAACTTCGACATTGCCAACCTGCGGAATCTTCATCCAGGTTTCGCCGGCTGGTGCATATCCCAAACCATCTTGACCGATCACGGTTCCCGAATGCAGCGTGACGCGGTCACCTAGTTTGCATTCGTCGTACACCGTGACGTTCGCATAAAGCGTGACATCGTCGCCGATAATCGCACCCGGTCCCACGAAAGTTCCGGGATATATGTTGGCGTTCTTTCCGACCTTTGCGTTTTCGCCGATGTAGGCGAGCGGTGCGATATTTGAATTTTCTCCGATCGTGGCAGATGGCGCGATCCAGGCTTTCTCATGAAGGCCCCATTTCGGATGGCGGCGCTCGCCGTAAATCTTCTGGATCGAAACCGTCAATGCCTGGTATGGGTCGGGGCAGATGATTTGCGGAATGACCGGCTGAAGCGAGTCGTCGTCCTGCATGATGATCGCGGAGGCCTGCGTGGTCGCGATTTTTTCGCGATACTTGGGATTGTTCAAAAACGTGATGTCCCCATCGCAGGCATCGTCCAATGTATTGCAACCGGTGATGATGCGGTCGCTATCACCACGGATTTCGTTGGCCAAGCCCTGCTCGGACAAATACTTAGAAAGATCACCCAGCGTCAGCGTCTGCACAGTCCAGTTCCAATTCCAGTCAAGTATTCCAGATTCGCTCTAATCATGCGGGAGAGGGCAAAAATGTCAATCTGCATAACCACGAATCGCCGAAATTGGTGCAGGCATTGTCACCTCTGTGAATCCTGGATTGGCCGTGTCCAAATCGCAAAAGGCTTACTTCCGTTCGAGAATGCACACCCCATAGGCAGGAATCGGCAAACGCCTCCGATGGGTTTTACCGGTTAATCGATCCGTGTACGCCTGTGACAAAGGCTTGCCCTCCGACGAAATCATCTTGAGGCTACGGCCCTGGTCGCTCAGATTCACGACTGCCAGGCGGCTACCGTCGGCAGTCTGCCGCACATAAATTCGCTCAGCCGGATCGGTACCTGATTCCGCAAAGATGATCGCTCGCAAATCAGCTGCGCGATCGGTCAGCAGCTTCGACGCTTCCTTTGCAGCCGCATCTGGCGAAAACTCTGAGCCAGGTTTGAACCGCAGTTTGTATTCGTATCGAGAACTTGACCCGCTGTTATTCTCAACCACATCGAATGGAATCTGCCAATCGACCAATGCGTCGGCCAACTCTGTAAAGTCTGCCGACCATGCGTTGGGATCGCGCGGGTTCAAAGCGCTTGCGTCGATGAGGACGGCCATCTTCCTCGGCGTGCGAAACGGTGCCAACAGTTTGGAATGCTGCCTGATTTCCATCGACGTGTGTGCTGCCGCCTCGAGCCAATCGGGGTCGGCTAATCTTGACGGATACGCCGACGCACCGCCGAACTGCGCGTCGCGCCACCCTTCAACCAATCCGAGTCGCTGCCCGTCGATCGCCTGCACCCACATCGCGGCGCGCATGCGCTGTGACAGTGTATGCCGATCGCCTGCAGGAGTCGCGATGCCGATCGCATGATACGTCGGTTGAATCGTCGCCCCACGCACCAGCGCGCGCCGTGCGATCATCGCGCCCCATGTTTCGCCTTCGACAGCATCGGTAACAGCCACCGAACCTGATGAACGCGACAGCATTTCGCTCAGGTTCTTTGCTCTAAAGCTAGCGACCGGAACCAGTTCTATATCGAGCGCGGCTGCATACTGCTGAAGCGTTGCCCCACCTCCGGCCATCGCACCTGCGCCTGAAATGGTAGGATAAAACGACTGCCCCGTTGAAATGATCAGTTCGAAATCGCCAAACCGCGACGGACCGTCGTTACCTCTGGCCCTATCGACAAACGCAAAGACCGATGCCGGCTCACTTGCAGTATCACTCGATTCGGCAAACCATGAATCCCAGTTCGTCGATTCAAGTGCGGGCGGTTCGGGGCGCGTGTTTTGTCCGATTCGATCGACGGCACTTTCCAGCCACGCGATCGCCCGACGTCTCGATGGTTCACTTAAGCGACCCGCATCGTGCTGCTGTAATTTGAGTTCGTCCGCAAGCATTTGACTCGTCTTCAGCGCGATCGCCAGGGTCGCTCGATCGTACGGCTGCCCTTGCATGGCGTAGTACAAATCGTCGAGGACGTTTCCTGGAACCATTCGCCGCAACCGGGTTTGAATGCCAGCCAGACCCGTCGCTGGTGACGAGCCTGCGCTATTCTTTGAACTGAATGAACTCAGCGTGCCGTTTGAGACACAACCACTCGACACAAGAAAAAGAAATATCGCGCCAACGGCAAGCGCACCATTGAGGGTTTTTCTAACCCATATGCCGCACACGGCGAGCGTTACAAACGAATTCCATCGCATCATGTTTGAATCCTTACCAAAACTTCCACCAAGGCCGCCGGGATTCATCGTCTTGTTGAGCTTCGTCAAAGGCATTCTCCGACGGCAGTAGATTTCGCAAATCGGCCAACCGCGTGCGGGTGTACCGTTCGGGATGGGCTTGGACCCTCTTTCGACTCGACCCGGCAAACACCGCATCGTCTGGGGGTGCATCAACATAAGCGTCAAAGAACTTAAGCGCTTCGTCAAGGCATTGGCCGGCTCGGATTCTAAGCCAGCGAACTTCGGCTGGGATCGGTTCCGACTTGGCTTTTTCCAACAGTATCTCGTGAAGTGTGACCCATTGAACGATGTCGATCAGTTTGGACTGAGCGCGTCCCAGGCTAATCGCGTGCGTGCCCGAAATTGGATCGAATCGATCCTTGACCGGCGGAAGATGGTCAACTGAAAAACGGATGGACTCTGACCCGCCGCAGTTACGACACACGCCGACGACTTTCACTGTATTCGGGGAATTATCAGGGGTCGCATCTTGAGGATCGAGACGATCTGACTGACAAAGGGGGCATGGCGTGACGAGAAAATACAGGAACGCCTCGACGAGGCTATGGGCGGAGAGACATTCAGCGGACATCGTATTCCGTCAAGGCGAATTGGCAAAACCATCTGGCGTCAAACCAAACGCCAGTTACTTGGGAAGCGCGCTGAGATAATTGATCGCGTCTTCAATGAGCTTGTCCAGCTTGGAATTGTCCGGTGTATCACCACCTGTAAGACTATCCACCTCGTCGTCGAGGGCTACAACATGCGCTTCCAGCCCGCCCTTGAGCGTTGACCATTCGCTCGCATCGTCAAAAAGAGCGCTCTTGATTCGCCAGCTGCCATCCACATCAGCCATCGAAAACGCTGCGGTGGTCCCATCGGGAGTTGTCGCGCTAACGCTGGCGTCTGAGCCGGTAATCGAAACACTACCGACCGTCGGAATGGCCCTTCTTTGCGACAGCGACTGTTCAAATTTTGACTTCACACCTGGTGAGACTTTTTCATAAGCAGCTAGCAGCGACGACAAGCTCGTGTTCATTTCATCCAGCGTGTCGTAGTAATAGTCAGCATCCGACTTCTGACCGTCCACAAAATATGCAGACATATTGGTATAACGTCCTGCTGCCCGATCACCGGCGAATTCTTCGAGTACTTTCTTGGCGTCGGCTTCACTGGCACCGCCGCTTCCTCCTGTTTCCCCTCCATCGCCGGATGGTGCAGCTTCACCTGTCGCGGCCTGTTCGCCCACCGGTGGAATCGTCTGCCCCATCAGGTTGTTGAGAAACGCTTTGCCGACGTTGCTCAGCGCTTCACCCGGTGTGTCGGCAGTGGTCAGATCTTCGGGCTCTTCTGCCGGCGTGCCCTTGACCATCTCTGCCGCTTCGGGTGAGTTGATTTCGTCGCGGCGAATGATTGTCGCCCGGGCATTTTCGAGAATGCTGGGGTCACGCGATCCGGCAACGGTGCGCGCCACCGGCAGCAACGGACGACCACCTTCCGATACGGCCATGTTGCGGTTGTACAATGGTGACGGTTCCTGATCGCCACAACCAGCCGCACCTACAAATGCACTCACGCAAATTGCCGAAACCGCAAACACTCGATTCAACATCGATTCATTCTCCGTACCCACAGGCCCCCATTTGAAACAGCCTGATGCGTACGAGAATAGATCGAGGGAGCGGTAGCGTCAACTTTCTTCACAGTCGCAGCGCCATCCAATCGCGAGAATATCGCCCTCAATCCAATCAGCCTTCAATTCCAACCATTTGGTATCCATTCGAATCGGCACTAGGGTTTCCGATGCATTTCGCCATTATCAAGCCGCCTGAAGTAATCGGCTGCCGCTCGGCGATACCGGGGCATCAACAGCAACACAGCCGGCAAGTTCACAAACACCATCGCACCGGCAAGCGCATCGCCCATGTTGTAAACAATCTTGAATTCCTGAACCACGCAGCCGAGGAAAATCACCGTCACGAACATGAACTTATACGGCAGAACAAACCCACGCCCGAAGAGGAACTCCGCACCCTTCTCACCGTAATAGCTCCAGCTGATCATCGTGCTGAATGCAAACAACAACACGCCCAACGTCACCATCCATTTGCCGAATCCAAAGATCCCGGTATCAAACGCAGCCCGCGTCATGCTCGAACCGTCAAGCTTCAGGTGAACGGGCAGCCCGGGCACAATTTCCGACACGTCCATGCCATCGGGCAACTCCAACGTCTCTTCATTGGCCGAGAGCACGATTTCCGTCGCGCCCAACCAGTTGTCACTGGCTGACTCGCCCACCGCCTTGATATCGGCGCTGGCGCGCTTGGGTTCGCGACCTTGCTCCTGCTCCTTGCTCATCCAGATGTTGAGTTCCTTGCCCTTGCGTGTTTTGCCGTCTTCGCGAATCTCGGATCGATACACGCGTTCGAGTTTCTCGGGCACATCGGCATTGACCGTGACGTAAATATTGTTTCCATCAACCGCACGCACCACACCAACCTCGGGCCGGTTGTAAACACCGCTGAACATGATCACCAGCGCCGTCATCGTGCAAATGATAATCGTATCGATGAAGGGACCGATCCCAGCCACCACACCTTCGCGAATCGGTTCATCAGTCTTGGCAGCTGCGTGCGCGATTGCGGCGCTACCTTGCCCGGCTTCGTTGCTGAATAACGCCCGGCGCAAACCCTGCTGAAACGCGATGGCAATCGTCGATCCGACAAACGCCCCGCCAGCCGGCGCATAGCCAAACGCGCTGTTGACGATCAATCCCAACATCCTCGGAACGTCGGCAAAATTCGCCCCGATTATATACAACGCACCAACCACATAAATCACGCACATCATCGGAACAAGGCGACCAGCCACCGCGCCTATGCGCTTGATACCGCCGATGATGACCATCGCCACCATGATCGCCGTAATGGCTCCTGTCCATGCTCGAGGAACCTGCCACTGCGTTTCCATCAACTCGGCGACGTTCCATGATTGATAACTGTTGCCACCACCGAACGATGCCACGAATGTGACGGCTGCAAAGAGGATCGCCAGACCGCGAAACAGCACATATAACCCGTGCTTGCCCTGCTTCTTTGCCGGTTCAGCCAACCCCTTTTGCACATACCACATCGGACCACCCGACACTTCGCCGCGTGATGCAGATTTCGTTTTTGATTTCGAGTGAGGCTGATCCGGATAATCCAATTGGTGCGATTCAATATCGTCATCAACATATGCCGGCGCGCCGGGATCGGGTACGTCCTTCTCATCGCGGTACATCGTCGCCAGCCCGCACTCGAAAAACTTAATCGCCATCCCGAAGAAACCGACGACCCACATCCAGAAAATCGCTCCGGGTCCGCCGATCGTGACCGCCGTCGCGACACCGGCAATATTGCCCAAGCCGATCGTCGCACTCAGCGCCGCACACAGCGCTTGAAAGTGATTGATCTGACCCGCGTCGCCCGGCTTGTCGTATTTGCCGCGAATCACCGCGACACCATGCGTCAACACTCGAAACTGAACGAACTTGGTAATAACCGAAAAGATGATCCCGCAACCGAGCAAGAGCAGGAACAACGGCATGCCCCAAATCGCATCCCCAATCTTGACTGCGAGTGCTGACAAGCCATCGATGTTGGCTACAAAATGCATGAGCGTCTCCATCTACCGGTCGCGTTTATTTTTTGAAAGTGGATAAGTGGCGTCGATTGTAAGCAGGTTGGCTGGCGAATCAATTATCAATCGGAATCAAGTAAGTCTGGTGGGGACGCGTAGGGTGGGCCGTGCCCACCATTCAGCGTGTAGGCAACTCAAGCCCCAGCAGCTTCATCACCATCTGCAAATCGTCCCACGTCTTCTTCTTCTCTTGCGGGCTTCGCAGCAGATACGCCGGGTGATACGTCGGCATCAGTGAAATGCTGGTCACCTCGCCCGACAGATTCGTGTAGTGATAATCGTGGAACTGCCCGCGCAACCTTCCGATCCCCGTCTGCGTATCGAGCAACATCTTCGATGCCGGCGCGCCCAACGCCACGATCACCTCCGGTTCAACGATTCCGATCTGCTCATGCAAGTACGGTGTACACGCGATCACCTCGTCAGCCGCAGGGTCGCGATTGTTTGGTGGGCGACACTTGACGATGTTGCAGATGTATGTGTCCTCGCGCTTCAAACCCATCGCCGCGATCATCTTATTAAGAAGCTGCCCCGCCCGCCCGACGAACGGAACCCCCTGGCGATCTTCATCAAAGCCCGGCCCCTCACCGATGAACATCAAGCGCGCATTGGCATCGCCATCGCCAAACACCGTGTTCGTCCGCCCTTTGCACAAACCGCACTTCTCGCAACCCTTCACCTGATCGCGATCGAGCACGTCAAGCTGTGTACGCTTCGACTCCACCGACACGCTGCCACCAGCAGTAACAGGCGCACCGGTAGCGCCATGCTCAGCCAACATGCGCAACACCGATGGCACGGGCACACTGTCAACACCGAACAATCGGTCGGCTTGCAGCAGTCGCTTCACGTGTTGGGCTGTCGGATTGCTTTGCATTAGCGCAGACGCTTTCTGAACAAGCGCCGAATCGATTCGTAGGGTGGGCCGTGCCCACCAAGTCGTGGGCAATCAAACTGCGGTGGGCACGGCCCACCCTACGATGCGGAACTCAAGCGCGATTTAACACGGATACGGATTTGGTTTAATATAACCCGATGCCATCATTTGAGGAAACAAGCATCACACTCGACGACGGTTACGATGCCTACGCACGCTATTGGCCGCAACCCGGCTGCCGCGAAGCCGTGCTGCATTTGCACGGGATTCAGTCGCATGCCAGCTGGTACGAGTTGACGGCGAAAGCGCTCAACGATGCCGGTTACGCTGTATTGCAGCCGGATCGTCGCGGGTCTGGCAAGAATTCACAGGCACGCGGCCACGCCGATTCATCGCAACAGTTGATCGATGACGGCCTGCGCTATGCCCAACGTCTTGCCGAAGTTTCCGGAACGGATCGCATTCACCTTGTCGGTGTGAGTTGGGGAGGCAAGTTAGCCGCTGCGATGCACGTCACCGATCCGAATCGGTTCGTCAGCATCGCGTTGATCGCCCCGGGAATCTATCCGATCATCTCGGTATCGAATGCCGAGAAATTCCGCATCGGGTTTTCGATGATTTCCGAACCGACGCGCTCGTACGACATCCCGCTGAACGATCCGGAACTTTTCACCGATCAGCCCGAATACATCGAGTACCTGAAAAGCGACGCCATCCAACTCCACCAAGCGACAGCTGGCTTCTACCTCGCATCAAGAAGGATGGATAAAACAGTAGCCAAAATCACCAAAGCCCCACCAGTCCCCCTACACATGTTCCTAGCCGGCGAAGAACGAATCATCGACAACGAACGCTCAAGAGAATTAATAAGGTCGCTAAACTGGCCAAACACCAGAATCAGCACCTACGAAAATTCCCGCCACACGCTCGAGTTCGGGCTGCAGCGGGATGAGTTTTTGAGGGATTTGGTTGCGTGGGCGAGGGATCCGATGACAAATCATGTCTAAGCATGACAGAATAAAGCATAGAACACCTTTAGACACACCGGCGATTAATCATTGCCGCTCGCTTGCCTAGTAGGTACAATTCCGCGCGTCTGGGTCCGAGGTCAGCTTTGCTAGAGTAAATTCCATGCAAAAGCTTGTTAAACGGAGGATGTCTAAAATGAACCCTCTCCATTTTGAAAAGTCCTTCCTAATAGTTCTTGCCGTAACCATATCCTCATCCAATTCGAGTGTTTCCGGCGATATAATAGGATTCGGAGACTTCACTGCTTTTGAAATAAACGTGGCCGATAGCGGCTCTCTCCCCACTACTGACTCGATGAGTGAGTCAATACAATTAACCAATCAGGGATTTCTTGAAGCACGCAGCATCTTTCACAAGGTGCCGCAACCTGTAAGTCAATTTGAGGCACGTTTCCGGTATCGCGCAGGAAATGCAGCGCCCCTCAACGGCGCCTGCTTTGTTATACAAAACGATCCTCGAGGGGCGGACGCAGTCGGCGATAACGCAATTAACCTCGGTTATAGTTGCCCGCTATCGAACCCAAGCGCCTGCGTGATCAACAGCGTTGCAGTGTCAATTGAACTAGATAGTCTTTTGCCTTCAAAAAGTGGCGTCTATACTAACGGAAGCTTGGGCGGAGGGGCTCAAGCAACGTCGCCGGTTAACCTCGGGTCAGAGAACGAAATCGAGTTCTTGATTCGTTATAATGGCGGGACAGAAATCGAAATTGAGATCACTGATACAGTTACCTTGGAAAACATCACGAATGTTTTCCAGCTGGGGAATAGTCTACCAACAATCGTAGCCGGAAACACTGCTTTTGTAGGTTTTACGGCAAGTACTTCGGGGGGAATTCGTTCCAATCAGTTTTTCTCCGCATTTGAATTCATAGGAGAGTATATTGATACTGATTCAGATGATGATGGCGTACCTGACGTAATCGATGATTGCCCAGAGTCTGCAACTGGTGCAGTTGTGGATCAATCCGGAAGACCCCTCGGCGATGTTGATTCTGACTGCGATGTCGATCTCGCAGACTTTGCTGTAATTGCGAATAATTTTTCCGGCCCCAATTAGCGCGGGTGGGTTTTCGCAACCCATCGGATTGTTTCGCCACGCCCTGCACACTTACATCTCAGTTTTTGGATTGTACGAATTCGATATTGTGAATCTTATTAAGGTCGTCGACGAACTTCTTTAATGGCCTTCGGGCGTAACAGGTACTCGGTAACTGCCACTGCTTAACGTGTAAGCCGAGCCGATTGTTTTTTTTCCGGCCCACGTCTTAAACGTCAATTGATCATTATCAATACGCCAGTTTTCGATTAGGTCGCCGCCCTCTTCCCAAAGTATGTCACCGTCGATCGTTAAACAAACAAAACCAATTTCGTGGTAGACTACGAGGAAGTTTCTTGAACGATAGATCAATTCATAGAATCGACAAGGGAGTTCTAGTTCAGACCGAATCTTCCCGAACTCGACGATAAAAACTATTTGATTGACACCAACGCAATACAGTTCGTCCGACAACTCATAGCACTGAGGTGAGAGGCCATATTGCTCATTTGTAATCAAAATCTCTTGCGATGAATCTTTGACAATCCAGTATTCGTCCGGTGCCTTGTTATCGCTCAAATGAATACTGTTCGATTCATCGTGCATACTGCTAAGGCCGCCTTCAATGCTCGTTACATTCAGCTTCCTGAAACCTTGCATCTTAAGAACCTCGGAGCATGTCGTGTGCGCCCTGCGAAAACCGAACACCTTCAACAGGTGCGGTAAACCGCACCCTACCGATGATCTGTCTTCCGGCCCAGTGCGGCAACCAATATCACTAATATGATCGTGCCGAAGACGAGGCCCAACCACGGCGACAGTTGCAGTCTTGCACACAGGATGTCGCCGGTGACCATCGACACTGCTGCCGTTACCAGGGCGTAGGGCAATTGCGTCCAGACGTGGGTCTGGTGGTTGCAGCCGCTTGCTGCTGATGACAGGACTGTTGTGTCGCTGATGGGTGAGCAGTGGTCGCCGAAGATTGCGCCGGCTAATACGCTTCCTGTGCTGGCGTAGAATAGCGGTAGGGCTGCTTCGGGTTGCAGGTCGGCTCCCATGTCGGCGGCTACCCTTACTACTACCGGGCATAGGATTCCCATCGTGCCCCACGACGTTCCCGTTGCGAATGACACACCGGCAGCACATGCGAACACGACCACCGGCAAGTTGTTCATCGCGAAGTTTTTCTGCACCAGCCAATCGCTGACCACCTCGCCGACCTTCAAATCCTGCGACGATTGCGACAGCGCCCATGCCAGCACCAACACCACGATCGCCGGGAACATTCGCGACATACCGGCTAGCATGCCATCCACCGCATCCTGCAATTTCGATCGACGCGACCCGACGGCTAATGCGATTGCAGCGATCAGACAGGCCATCGCACCAAACAGAATCGCGTTGTACGAATCGGCACCATCAAACATCGACTGCCAGCTCAGCGCCGTGCCCTCGGCGCGGGCTTTGGAATATCCGGGATACAGCAGCACAGCGCCCGTCACCACGACCAACAGCAACACCGGCAGCGCCGCGAGCAACCAATCGAATCGACCTACCGCTCCGTCACCGCTGCTATCGACCTCAATCGAATTTTCGCCGGCGGCTTTTTCTTCGTGCCGACGCATCGCCCCGAAATCGCGCCCCGTCCAGCCAATGATGAAAACCATCACCAGCGCGAGGATGGCGTAGAACCGATATGGGATGCTATTGATAAATGTGCCCCACGCATCGACCGAAGTGAGAAATGGCGGTGTGCCTGTCTTGGCGATGTCTTGAAGAGCTTCGTCGATGTAGCCAAGTTCGGCTCCGACCCATGTGCCCACGAGCGCGATCGAGGCGACAGGGGCGGCGGTCGAATCGACTATGTAGGCCAGCTTCGCCCTGGAAATCTTCAAGCGATCGAACAGTGGCTGCATGGTTGGCCCGACGATCATGGTGTTGGCGTAGTCGTCGAAGAACACGACCAGCCCCGCCAGCCAAACGGTGCATTGCCCCTGCCGCCGTGTGGTGGCTCGTCGCGCGATCATGTCCACCATCGCCCGCGTTCCGCCCGACGCGTTCACCACGCCAACCATCCCGCCGATCATCAGCGTAAAGAGCATGACCTTGGCGTTGTCAGGTTTGGCAACCGCACCAACGACGTAGACGGCCATCGCGTCGGCTGCACCGTCGATTACAGTCGAAAGCACGCCATCGGAATGATCCGGCGAGATTCGACAAAGCATCATCGACGCGATGAATGTTCCGATGAAAAGCGCGGGGATCACCTGCCGCGTGACAATCGCCAGAACAATCGCAGCCAGCGCCGGAAGCAACACCCACCCGCCATATTGCATGGGCGACGTAACACTCGCTGTGGCGGCACCGCTGGTATCCACGTGTGCAAAGACTGACGGGGCAAACAGTAGCACGACCAATGCGCCAGTCAGCAGACAAGCCCATGACAACGGACGACACCGTTGATGTGTTCGATCAAGATCTGGCAACGCAGAAGCTCCCGAAGGGTGGAAGTCAGCCGACGTTTTTAACCGCAGTGCGGAAAATCGCCAAACCGTCGGGTTCCGCGGCTTCGGGAATGGAGGTCCAGAATGGATGCTGCGTGTGGCGGACGAAGCGTTCGGGGTGCGGCATCAGGCCCATGATGCGGCCGGTGGCGTCGGTGATGGCTGCGATGTCGCAGACGCTGCCGTTGGGGTTAGTTGGCCCGATTCGATCGACTCCTTCGGTGTATTGCAAGGCGATGCGATCGACGGGGACGCTCTGGCCATCTGAAACAACGAAGCGACCTTCGGCGTGGGCGATGGGCAGGAAATATTTTCGATTCGGCTCCAAAAATGCGCAATTCGATGACTTGGATTCCAACGTCACCCATCGACAGGTGAATTGGCCGGAGGTATTCATCGTGAGGCTACACGAGGTTCCCGGCGTACCGACATCGAGCAGACCGGCTTTGACCAAGACCTGGAAACCGTTGCAAATACCGAGCACCAACCCGCCGCGTTCGACAAGTCGGCGAATGGTATCCGACAGCACGTTGCCTAGCCGACTCGCGAAAATCGCTCCGGCAGAAATGTCATCGCCAAAGCTAAACCCGCCAGGAAATGTGAGGATGTCGTACTCATCCACGCGTTTTGGCGTCGCGACTACATCGTCAAGGTGAACGAGCAAAGCCTCCGCGCCGGCAAGACTCCACGCATACACCGCTTCCTCATCGCAGTTGATGCCAGCCGACCGCAAGATGGCCACGCGCGGTTTACCCATCGCTGCGTTCTCCCAAATCACGAACGAGCCCGCTGCGCCATGCTCCATCGAGCAATTCTACGTTGACCTCAAACAACAGCCCCCTCTTTGATGCAGCGCTCAAAAGTTTGTCGTTGGTCGGTTGCGCCAACTCTACCACCTCGGCATGCTCTTTTAGATTACCAAGGTCAGCTTCATCGACGACTTGCAGGATGTACCCACTTAGATGGTTATCGAAAAGTAAGGTTATCACGGACTTCTGTGGCGCAACGTCGAGTTTAGTCTTGGCACCACGCCGCCCACCAATACACATCTCGGCGAGGCTGTGAGCGATTCCTTCATCGGTAATGTCGTGGGCTGCCCGAACCTGCCCGCCTTTGATCAACTCGGAGACCGCTGCGTGAACGCGCGGAAGTTTCGATAATTCGCGCGACCGCCAATCATAAAAGACCGCAACAATTCGCCCGCCGCCTTGCTTGAGGTCAGATGTCACACATCGGCGCACATCCTCGACGTGCCCGATTCCGCTAATGAGCAGCGTAGGCGGAATGGCGAAGGTCTTCGGTAGATTCAATCGCTCCGCGTCGTCCGGTGATAGTGAGAATTGGTTGTTCAGCGAATCCTTACCGGATATGAATGGCGTCTTGTACGCCAGTGCCGCATCGTGGCACCCTTGGCATGCCCGCACCAATGCGCCCATTGCTTCTTCATCTGCGCAACCGCCCCAGCAGAAGTTATCGAGGATCGCGATGCGCGACGGGTCAGCCCCCACGCATACCAGGTTGCGAATTGCTTCGTCGATCGAACGGATGGCCATCCAATATGGATCGGGCTCGATGCGGTCGCTGCACATGCCCATGCCGATTGCCACGCCGCGATTCGAGTCAAGCCTTGGCGTGATGACGGCTGCATCGGACGGGCCCTCCCCGACACCGACCAATGGTTTGATCACGCTGCCGCCCTGCACCTCGAAATCGTACTGCCTAAAGATCGGTTCGCGCGAACATGAATCGATTGACGCGAGCTTGGCCAGCATGATCCCTTGTGCGTTTTCATTTGTAATCTTGACCGGTTTGGAGGGTACAAGATTCTCGGGCGGACCGTCCCATCGGGCTACCCGTGTTATTTGGGGAATCCCGTTGTGCATGAAATCCAGATCGAGTCGCCCCACCTGCTCATCGTTGAAGCGAAGTTCGAGCGACCCGCTGTCGTTAAATTCACCGATGTCAGCCACCTCGACGCCTTCGCGTTCAAACACCGCTCGCAGCGTTTCCATCTTCGACGGTGGCACCGAGAAAACCATGCGCTCCTGCGCTTCTGACAGCCAAATTTCGTTGTAGCGCAGGCCGGAATATTTGAGCGGGACGTTTTCGAGTTGTACGGTCGCGCCGAGGTGTTCGGCCATCTCGCCGACGGCGCTGCTGAGTCCGCCCGCACCGCAGTCGGTGACGGCTGAATATAGGCAACCGTCCTCGTGGTCACGCGCACGGAGCAGCGCATCGAGCACTTTCTTTTCTTCGATCGCATTGCCAATCTGAACCGCGTGTGCGAATTCATCGGCGTGCGTGTCGGTCAACTCGCCAGACGAGAACGTCGCCCCACCGATTCCATCGCGTCCGGTGCGCCCGCCGGCAACGACGATGCGATCGCCGGCTTGCGGCGCTTTGGCGATGTGCTTTCGAGGAATGATGCCAACCGAACCGACGAACACGAGCGGATTCGCAAGATACCGCTCGTCGAATCGCAATCCGCCAGCCACCGTGGGAATACCCATCCGGTTACCATAGTCGCGCACGCCGCCAATGATGCCTCGCAAGATGCGCCGTGGATGAAGCACGCCGGTTGGCAATCTCGCATCGTCCCAACCGGGATCGGCGACGCAGAACACATTCGTATTGGCGATCGGTTTCGCACCAAGTCCGCAACCGAGAATGTCACGAACGCATCCGCCCACGCCCGTCGCCGCGCCGCCGTACGGTTCGATCGCCGAAGGATGGTTGTGCGTCTCAACCTTAAACGCGATACCGTTGTCATCATCAAAGGCCACCACGCCGGCATTGTCTTCGAATACCGACAGGCACCAATCGTGATCTAATTCGCGGGTGGCTTTGACGATGGTATCGACAAGCAGATTGCCGTAGTGCCGCTTAATGAATTCCTGCGAATCACTTTCAACACCGAAGGGCCGGCCCTCATAGGCGACGGCGCTCTTGAGCGTTTTGTGGACGCAATGTTCCGACCAGGTCTGGGCGATGGTTTCCAGTTCGACATCGGTCGGTTCGCGGCCCAACGCTGCAAAATGCGCCTGGATTTCCTTCATTTCTGGAAGCGACAAGAATAGCCGGCCACGTTTTGAAACGTCGGTCAGACTGTCGTCGTCAAGCCCGGACAACGCCACCGAGACCAGTTTGAATTCGGCGACGGGGGCAGTTGCAATGTCCGTCGGAAGCGTATCGACTCGATCGAATGCCTTGATGAATACCCGCTCGACACAGTCGTTGGCCAACACGCGCCGGGCGATTTCTTCGACCCGGTTAAAGTGATTGACCCCCTCGATCTCATAACGCCATGCCGTCTGCACAGATTCGACGGGCGTCTGAAAAGAAGGGTCGTTGTTACAGATTAAATCATTGCATGCGTCGATGGCGCTAAGCGCGACGGGGTCCATCACACCCGGTTGCAAATGAACCTCAACAAGGGCAGCCGACGAATCCGGCCAACCGACCGTCGAATCGATGACCACGACTTCAATCGCCGGATCGACCAGCAATTTGTTGCAAAGCAGTTGGACGTGGTCGCGTGAGATATCGCCGGAAAGCTCGAAGATGCGCGTTGCACGAACCGCGGAAACGTCATCGAACCCAGCCCGCCGCAATTCAGAAAGCGTCAATCGGCCCTTGGCATCGTACTGAGCGTAGCGCGCCCGTACGGAAACTCGCCAGTTGATCTTTCTTTCGGACATGAAAGGACAGATCCCTGCACAAAGAACGGGCGCATGATCCAATCGATCACAGCTTTCGCGCGTAGGCTAGCAGGTATCTTCAAAGGTTCAAATCGAAATGCGAGTCGGCTAAGCGGTGCGGAGGCAATGTCACAACCTACTCAACGCATCAATGCCATTTGCGGCTAGCGCAGCTCGTACGCCACGCCACCCGTCACGCGGTACGACGTCTCGCCTACGCCGTCACTGCCTGGGCAAGTGTCCTGATCGAGGAGGAATGCCTGCGGTTGGAGCAATTCATCGGTCGAGGTGTGGGCTCGCATGATCTCGGTCGATGGTGACAGCAGCAAACGTTCCACCGCATCAGGATCGGGATGGAAGAAACCCAGCGTGTGGCCGGTTTCGTGGGCGATGGTGTTCGCGAAAGCGTTGACCCATTCGTCAAGCGTTGCCGACTCGACGCGACTGGCGAGCGCTCCGCCCCAGATCACGCCGGAATCATCCAAATGCTCGTTGCATAGGTCGAAGTGTGATTGGCCGATGTGCTTGGCATTGTCAGTTGGTTCATCACCAGTGATATGAATAACCGTCGAATCCAGATAGTCGCTGCCATCACCGATGATCACCGCGACATCCATCGGATCGAGCACGCACAGAATTTCTGAGACACGGTTCAATACAATCGTTTCAAACTCATTCTGTGTAATTGATTTCTTGTCGGCAAGTTCGAGCGATGTGACTTCAAATCCGGTGAGAACTTTGTCGCGAACGAGCGGACTCTGACCACCGTCCCAATCCAGAACGATTAAGGTCAGGGCGTCTTCAGGTAGTGGTGCTTGGTCGCAGCTTGGAACGCTGCCGTCGGTACGCGGACTTGGAACTTTCTCGACTTCCGGCGGAACATACCCACAGCCAGTCGCCGCGACCATCGAACCGATGGCCAATAGTCCAAGCACAAATTGCGTGTGCACACTCTTTATGCGCATCAACATGCTCCTTGTCCCTCCTCGCGACGACGCTCCAGCATCATCTGGGAACAAACCCCTCTTCTGCTTGTTTATTCCTGCGAGGGGCGACGCGGTCAATTCCCAATAGAAAAATGGGAGATTGCCGTCCGATAGAACAGTCTAATCATGCGCGGCGATCGAAACAAATGAAATGGGTACGGCTGCAAGACGTTGAAGGCAAGAAGGTTACGGTATTTGCCCAGAATGCCCAATTTGCAGGTGGGGTAAGGTCTGGATACAACGCGGGCTGATTGTTGCGCGTGTTATCGGAAGGCAACTGGACGCGATTGGTTGTGAACAGTTTACGGCTTGTCGTTCATTCCAAGGGCGTCGGCGGCCCGATAAACACGGTTTCACCGATTAAGGGCCAGCGCCCTCCACGCACTTCGGCTACGCACGACTCGGGGTCTACGGACACGACTTCTAAAACCGACGTATATTTGTATTCGCCTTCAAATCTGGCCCACATCTTTAAGCCAATGCGGACGCCATCATCAAAACCCCTGTCGAGATTCAAAACATATTTGTCCTGCTTCAAGACAGTTGCCTCAAAAGGCACATCAATCAGATACTCTGCGAATTCCTTGGGCAACTTTGGTTTGTCGTTGGCTGATTTCTCCCAATCGCCTTCGCGAAGGAAGAAGGGCCAACCAACCTGGCCTGATCGCGGTTCGTCACCTGCGTTTACACGATTACAGAACTCAATGATTTTGTCCTCATCGACTAGGTAAACCCTGTTATCCCATTCGATCGGTGCCAATCGGCGCGTTGTCCACTCAACCGCTTTCAATCGGCGATCATGCAGCTTGGCAATCAACGAGGGATAACGCCCGTCCGATTCTAGGACAATCACACCGGACTCCATCCTATACTCTCCGAAGCATTTCTGATGATATGTACAAGTTCCGGAAGAAAACTCAAAAGTGTCATCACCCTTGAGTTCGAGGGTGGACCCTCCATACCCGTGATTGTTTAAGAATTTCGCGTGGAGGGCAGAAGGTACCACTGCCGGCCAGTTGATTTTGGCCGGCAGTGGTTTCTTGGTTGATTTGTTTTCTTGCGCGCATCCGGCGGCGGCGAGAATGATTAACATTGTTGCAACGCAACCGACTGTAAGAGTTGCACCCAAGTTGTATGCATTTCGCATCATCACCTTAGCGTACCCTCGCCAAACGGCAAAGTCACGTAGCGATACTAATAACGCCTACTCACACGGCGATACGATCTCATCTGTAAACGCCGACTGGAACTGCCTGAAATCATCCAGGTCGACATCGCCGTCGGTATCCACGTCGGCAATGCTAAAGTCACCGGGGTCGCATCCGCCCGGAGGCGTCAGTTCGCCCGGACCACCGAGGCAGTCATGCACGATCGCAAAGTCTGACAGATCGACATCGCCGTCATTGTCGAAGTCGAACGGGCCGTTGCAGGCGGCTGAGTCTTGTCCGGGGTTCGGAACCGTCGGACAATTGTCAACCGAATCGCAAACGCCATCACCGTCGCAATCTTCGAGCGTACCGATGCAGATGCCGTTTGAACAGGTATCATCGGTCGTACAGTCATCGCCATCATCGCACGGCAGATCGGGCCGATCGTCAACTACCTTCAGATCATCCCAGTACTTGCTGCCGTCGAGCATGCTCCAAACACCGACTGTGCCGATCGTGCGATTCAGCCCACCAGAATCCGACGCGTCGATTTGGAAGCCAGCCGGTTCGGGTTGGCCATCGACCCAAACGTTGGCACGGATGCGCACCTGCGGCTGCTCGGCATCGACGACAATGCGGAAGCGATACCAAGTGTTCACGACAGGATCGACGCCCGAGTCGAGATCGCCCGTCAACCCATTGGCGGCTGGCGGTGACAATTGGAACGTGCGAGCCGCCGGTGCAAAGTTCGCCCGACGCAAACGATGGTAGTCGTATGCCGGTGTCGGTGAATCTGCGAAACCGGACAGGAACGTTACGCCGATGCCGCCGTTGTCATCCGTCAGACGCAAGCGACCGGAATAAATCATGCTCGTAAAGTTCTCGGCGTCGGTGCCAACATAGTGCGAATGGATGTTGATGTCGGTCGAGTCCGTTCCGAGTACCAGATCGCTGCCGACCTGCTTGACGTCGAAGAGTGAGTCACTTTCAATCGTTGCGCTGTTGGACGCAGTATCGTACCAATCGGTCGGATCTTGCCCGACGCTGAAGCTATTGAATTCTTCATCGACCAAGTCTAAATCGCACAGCACTGCACAAGTATCCGTGTCTTCGTTGCAGACAGCTGCTCCAATGCCACATGGTGGAGTGCCAGCCGTGCAAATTCCGCCGACACAATCTTCAACGCCGTTGCAGAACAAACCGTCGTCGCACTCTGCCGCAACACCACAAGTGTTGGCGAATTCTTCAAGCTTCAGCGCGGTCATCGCGTAACCTTTGGTATTGCTCGCACCGCCGCCGAGGCCATCATCCCATTCTGATTTGATCGCAAAACTGCCGTCAGAAGCAACGACATTGGTCCAACGGGCGACATAACCATTGACCGTGTTGTGGCCAATGCTAAACGACACCGAGTCCGTCGAGTTCACCACCACACCGGCAGAGCTATCGTTCGCAAACGAGTCCGCTCCTTCAATGGTAACCCTCGCATAGCGAGCATCCTCATACGCCGGATTGTCGCGGTTGGCGGAAACGGTGATCGTGTACCGCCTAGTCGAATCCAGGTTATCGAGCGTGATGATGTTATCCCAAGAGGGATCATCGATTTCGATCGTATTCTGCATGTCAACAATGACAGCACCATCCGGTCCGAATGTGTCACCGGCATCGGTTCCGCCATTGGCTTGTCCGCCGTTGGTTTCGTGGTTGTCATCCAATCCGCCTACGAACGACCCGCTGATCGTGACGGATGTTGGTATGCCTGAATCGTAATCGACGAGGACGCCATTTAGCGTGTTGTAATCGTGTTCGGTGACATTCGTGTCGTTCAAGTCGCCAGCGGCGGGATTCATGTCGTTGTATGCGGTGAACAACGGACCGGCTTCGCAGAATCCGGTGCCGAGGTTGCAGACATCACCGGAGGTGCAGTTGTCAACGTTCATACAGCCGTCGATCGGGTCGCAGGAATCGTCCGTACACGCAACCCCATCATCGCAATCGAGCGGTGTACCAGCTTCGCAAATGTTTGCGTTGCAAGTTTCGTCACCGTCGCACGCGTCATTATTGTCGCAATCGGCATTGGAGAGGCAATCGACACAGAGACCGTCCGCCGGATTACAAACCTGTGCGCCGCAGTCCACCGGAGTACCGGCACAACTGCCACCCGAACATGTATCTGATTCCGTGCAGAGATCACCGTCATCGCACGCGTCGGTGTTGTTGCTGTATTCACAGAAGCCAGACGTGTTGCAAAGATCGTCCGTGCAATCGTTGCCGTCATTGCAATCTGCCGACGTGTCGCAACCGGCGACATAAACAACGGCCAGTTTGGGTCGTTCTGACGGCGTCGCGACGTATTCGCTTGAGCGAACTTGAACACCACCACCAGTTCCAACGCCAGTCTGGGAAATGAAGAACCAACCGAAATTGCTCGCCGGGCTGTCTGACCAGCCTTGCAAACTTGCAGTGACATCCGCCGTTTGCGTACCGACCGGTCCGACGGCTGACGCAACTTCTGTGGCGCCAAATTCAGCACCTGCGTCGCAGGAGGCACCGCAAACCGTGGTTAAGCTGTCAGCTTCATCCCAATCGACAAGCATTTCGCGAACCGAAGCGGTGAAGCCCTCGTTGAAGACGGTGTAAGTCAGTGTGGCTGATACGATCTGCGAACCATTAGGAATCAAACCAGGACCGGCACCAAAGATGCTGTCAAAGCGCAGCAATCCGAAATTCGGTTGAACGGCACCACCACTCGGGTCGTCGTCATCCCATTCCCAATCTTCAAGCGCACCGTTGACGTTTCCAGGCACAGCCACTTGAAGTGATGTGTCTTGTGTGCCGGAGTACGCGTCTGCGCCGTCCTGGAACATGATCATCGACGTGAGCGCGCATTCGCCAGACGATTCCAGGCAAACTTCGCCCGCGCCACACTCGACCGGTACACTCGAGCATGTGCCCGCCGTGCATGAATCAGTTGTACAGGCGTTGCCATCATCACATTCAGAGTCATCACTGCAGACGATTTGATAAACGACGCGCAACTCTGGCGGAGTCGCACCTTCCGCCGAGTCCATCTGCCATGAGTTATCCACGCCCGGAGGCAACCAAGCCCAACCGTAGTTACTCGACGGATCGGCCAACCACGCAGTGACGCTCGTGGTGACGTCCAATTCGAATGATCCCACGCCACTGCTTCCTGAAGCATCCGCCGCAGACATGGCTTCAACGTCATCATTTTGAATACCATTCGTCCAAACGTCCCATGTGTCCGTGTCGTTCCACGGCTGCAGCATGCGATGCAACGTGGCGCCGACGCCCGCACTTTCGTTGGTGATTTCAACGGTCAACGACGCCGAAATGATTTCGGCATTCAACGGAATCTGCGCTCCGTTGGTACCAAAGATGTCGTCAAAGCGCATCAGGATGTGGTCTTCAGACACCAAATCGACAACCAACGTAGATGCGGAAGAATTATCAGTCGTGGGCGAGTCTTGCGCCAAGTACGTATCAACGTTGGAATTGTAACCGTTCTGACCTTGCTGGAATGTCGCAACGACAGGGACGATGTTGGATTCAAAAGATTCAAAGCAGGCGTTGTCCGCGTTGGCACCGCCTGCCGTGTGATTCTTAAACGCTGGCCAGATTGGGCCCGTAAAGTACGCGACATCCGGCGCATCTGCATCAAGGAGGCTGGTATCTGCAATCGTTCCTGAAAGAATCGGTGGACCCGGAACCGGATTGCCCGAAGCATCGAGTTCGGTCAGCGACGCGTCTACGCGCGCCGAGGTCTCGCTGAGGCGCGTGAACTCCGCACGCAATCGATAGAACGTATCCGGATTGAGATTGCCCGCGACGCTGTCGATTCCGGGGCGCTTGTCTTCGTCGACTCCAATGACAGCATCCCAGTACCCTTCGAGTCGCGTGCTGCCTGCAGGGTCGCCATCGTCACCGCCTCCTGACGGATCGACCTGCACTCCAAAAATGAAATCGGAACCGACGCTCGTATCTGTGATCATCCAACCAGCGCGATCGTCGTCGAGTAAACCGGTGGCATCAGATTGCAAGTCGATTTGAATCACAACGCCCGCCAGACTTTTTGACGTCCAGTCAAACGGGTTGGCCGTCCATGTGAAAATATTCGGCGAAGGAGCCAGCCCCACAGAACCGCCAACGCCTGCACCAGCCGTCACCACCGGCCCGCCACCATCGTCAAACCATTCGGCGTTGTCGCCGATCGGCTGACCAATGGTGAAGCCCGTTTCAAAGTCTTCGCATATCCCTTTGACAATCGAAAACGTGTCGGTCTCGGTTTGATCGTCGCGAATGTTTCGCAAGGTCAGAGTGTTGCCCTGAACCGTCAGCAAGCATGAACCGAAGTCCACATCGTTCGACACCATGATCGGATGCGTACCCGATGAGCCGACTGACCGACCGCCGTGCCCGGCCACGACATACACCGCGCCATCGTTGGCGTTGAGGCCAGACTGCTTCATGTAAGCACCGTCACCACTGGGATCACCATCACCGGAATCGAGAATATTGCCATTTGCGTCAAGCGTGGCGAATCCTGGCGTCGCGAAGTTCGGAATACTTCCGTAGCCGTATACACCGTTAACCAAATAAGAGCGCTCGTACTTATGCGAGTGTCCGCCCATCACCAAATCAACACCGCCCGCTTCCAGAATCGGCAAGAAGATCTCGCGCATGTTCACCAATCGTCCGCCTGAATCGCCCGAACTGTCGGAGTCATGCGTTCCCTTGCTGTATGGCGGATGATGCCAGTAGGCGATAACCCAATCCTGCGTGGTGCCAGCCAAGTCCGCAGTGAGCCACTCGGCCATCGGACCTGTCGGAGAGAGGCTGCCTTGATGCGAATTCAACACGACGAAGTGAACGTTGGCATAATCGAAAGCATAATACGATTCGGTACCGGACGGCTCACCGCCTGCTTCGCCTGTCGTCGGAAGCACATGGGCTTCGTAGTACGGTCCTGTGGTTGCACCGGGAGCACATGGCAAAGGCCAGCATCCACCCGAAACAGTATTGACACCTTCGTGATTCCCAAGCGTCGGATAACACGCGGTGTGGCGCAGGATGTCGGCGTAAGGGGCGAAGTGATTATTCGTGAATTCAGAATCCGTACCGTTGTTGTATGCAATGTCGCCCATGTGCAAAAACAAATCGGGCGGCGTTGATCCCGTCACGGCAAGCATTGCATCGCGGACTGCCGCTTGATCGGCACCGTTGTCGCCGCTGTCTCCAACGATCCAAGCAGTAAAGTTTGATCCCAGACCTGGAGTCGGTGCGGTCACAAAATAATGTTCCGACGTTCCACCGCCTTCCACCCCTCCGCTGGTTGTCCCAACGTTGTAAAAGTACTTCGTTCCCGCGGATAGCCCCGTAATCGTGACGATGTGATCGCGCGCATTGCCGTTTGACGGAGGAATGATCGCAGCTTCAGTCGCTTCGAGGTTGAGAACGCCGTCCACGACACCGTACTGAACGCGGCTGTCAGCCGGTGATGCCAAGTCGGTTCGCCAGAAAACCGTAACACTGTCGGGCGTGACCAATTGCAGATAGGGCTCGCGCAAGATCGCAGCACTTGCCTCCTTGGCAGGCAGGAGTACCGACAACACTGAAGCCACCAGCAAGCCTGACATTACGAATCGCATCGATCGAGTGTGAGTACGATAATTCATGACCATTCCCTTTTCCGTATTTTTCGCTTCAACCTGAGTCTCAATGAACTCATTGATTTAGTTTGCTTTTCAATTCAAGTGCCGCACCGTAGCGCGGAGATTTTTCAATTGCCAACTCCAAATCCCGTCGGGCGTCGGCTCGCCGGTTTAACGACAAGTAGACCTGCGCTCTTTGAACGAGCTGAATCGCGGTGATTCGCTTGCTTAGTATACGGTTGGTTTCATCAAGTGCAGCGATACGTTCCTTATGCGCCGCTTCGGTATCACCGGCTGACTCCAGAACGAGCGCACGTTGCAAGCGCCATGGTGCCTTCGAGCGAGTCTTTGCCATCGCCGCGTCAATCAGCGACAATGCTTTGTCCTGGTTCCCGCGAGCCAATTCAACGCGAACCATTGAACGCTGCAAGGAACCGATTGGCCCAAAAAACGTCAGGCCTTCCGTGTACCCTGCTGCCGCATCGTCCCATCGCTTTAGCGCTTCCTGCAACCGACCACGTTCAAGATAAATCTCGATGTCTCGCGATTGCGCCAACGATGCCGTCAGATCGCTGATCGCCAACTCAGTGCGACCCGATGCCTGGCGAATCCTTGCGCGTTCGACGAACGTGATTGCCGAACCGGGCGTGTTATTAAGAAACCGATCCAGCGCAGCTTCGGCTTCTTGCCCGCGACCCATCAGGGCCAATGTCAATCCCCGATGGGCAATCACGTCCCAATTGCCTGGAGACAATCGCTCGGCTTCCTTCAAATCCAAGAGCGCGCCGTCGTACTCACCCGCCAGCCGACGATGATGGGCTCTTTCGATCCATAAGTCAGCTTGCTCAGGCGAAGATTCGATGAGTTTGCTGATCCTCTCGATGTCGTGGTGGGCACCAGGATGCGCGCAGAGAACGCACGCATAACACAATACCCAAACGCAACTCATCGAATTCAATCGAATCATTCAACTCGCTCAAACGGACAAACACTCAGTCGCACGGTGAAACGATCACACTCGTGAAACTCAACTGAAACGCGTCAAAATCTTCCAGATCGACATCGCCATCACTGTCGTCGTCGGCGCCCGCAAAATCTGGTGCGGTGCAACTTCCGGGTGGCGTGACCACTCCTGGCCCACCGAAACACTCGGCAAACACGGCAAAGTCATCACCATCAACATCACCGTCTTGGTCGAAATCAAACGCTCCGTTACAAGCTACCGGATCCTGTCCAGCGTTTGGAACCGTTGGACAGTTGTCGTCTGCATCGCAAACGCCATCACCGTCGCAGTCTTCAAACGTTCCTGCGCAAACGCCATTTGTACACGCATCGCTAGCGGTACATGCGTCAAGATCGTCACACGCGTTGCCTTCGTTGGCCGGGGCGATTTCGCACATACCGTCGCCCGGATTGCAAACCCCGACGTTACAGGTATCGTCCAAATGTGAACAATCGACTGGGTCATTTTGACACTCAAAACCAACACAAGAATCGGCCGTGCAGGCGTTCGCATCGTCACAATCCAATACGCTTTCGCAGCATCCTGGGATCGGATCATTCGCGCAATCGTTGAACCCGATAAGTAACCCGTTGCTGGTGACGTAGGTCGCACCGTTGATAGCCCCGTCGTTGGCGTTCCCGGCTGAATCGAACGCGGTACCGCCAGATGTTTCGTTCAATCCCCAACGCCCGATAAGACCCGGAGCGCTTTCGATTTCAATATTCATCGTCGATTGGATTGCGGATTCGGTTCGGGCGTAATTCCAAACGCGAACTTCGTCCATCAATCCCTCGAAGCGTCCCGATGGCGACCCCGTCGATGTCTGAGCGGTCCCCAGTGAGAAGTGCTGGATGCTGTCGAAACGCGGCGTACGATTGACCGTATTCGAGCCGTCAAGGTTTCCGTTTAGATACAGTCGCCAGGTCGAACCGTCATACGTTGCCGCGACGTGATACCAAACATCAAGCGTGGTAATCGGCGTCGCCCCGCTCACCGGGAAGTTGTTCGGAGCTGGGTCAACCGATTCAAAGTCAGCCGTCAGCACGCTGGTCGTACCGTCGATGCCCATGAAGTAGTTGGCGTCGCGATTGTCACCGTCGGCTTCTCCGCGTCCCTTGGCAACGAGCGGAACGGCCACAACACCGCCACCGCCCGTACTGGCTGTTGCCCCGGCACCGGTCGGTTTGATCCAGGCCTCGAGCGTGAATTGAGATGCACCAAGCTGCGTTGCCTGTCCCATCGACACATCATCATCTACCCCGTCAAATTCCAAAGCAGACGTACTGGTCAGCACACAATCGTCGGCGGTGCAGGCGTCAGCGTCGTCGCAATCAAGTCCGCTCGTGCAGCAATCGGCGATCGGTGAACTCTCGCAAACGCCGCCACCGAAGTTGACAATATTCGAAGTTTCCCAACTCGCACCGCTAATCGTTCCGAAGACACCCGTCAACGTTGAATCAAACACATAAGTACCCGCGCCTTCATTGCAGCCCCAACGACCAATCAAGCCGTTGCTGCTGACAATCTGGCGGCCCATACCATTGGCAATTTCTGCCGAAGTCCTGGCATGATCCCAGACTCGGACTTCATCCAACGCGCCCTCCAACCGACCGTCGGCTGACCCGGAAGAATTCTGCGCCGTACCCAGCGCAAAATGCTGAATACTGATGAAGTTCGGTGGTTCGTTCGGACAGTTGGCGGCTGCGTTGTCATCGGCACCGTCGAGATAAACCTGCCAACAACTACCATCGTAAGTAACGGCTGCGTGGTGCCAGTCAGTGTCAGCAATCGCCGTGTCGGCAATCACCGGATGATTCAATCCGGGCGACGAACCGGATGCATGCTCCTCGAAGTCGGCTGCCAACATGCCGTTGGCCGCGTGAATTCCGAGGAAGTAATTCATGTCACGGTCGTCGCCTTCTGCTTCACCGCGCCCTTTGGTCACCAGCGGTATCGCCACGTCGCCACCGGTCAACCCACCACCTCCGGTGCTGACCGTGTCGCCCGCCCCCGTCTGACGGAACCAGCATTCGACCGTAAACGTCTCGGTCGAAAGGTCTGTGGCTGGTCCCATCGTGACCTGATCGTCAACACCATCAAACGTCAGCGCCGCAGCGTTACCCGTGTTGCACCGATCGATGGTACAAGCCGTTCCGTCGTCGCAATCGTCATCTCCGGCGCAGCAATTCGGAATCGGCGTAAACACGCACTGTTCAAGCTCGCAAGTATCGACGGTACAAGGATCCGCATCATCGCAATCGCTGGCGTCGATGCAGCAATTCGGAATTGGATCATTCGTACAAATTCCGTTGTCGCATACGTCATCGGTACAGTCATCCAGGTCGTCGCATTCGCTGCTGTCGCCACAAGTGATCGGCAAATACTCAACCGTCAACTTCGGGCGCTCGGACGGTGTTGTCCATTCACTGGAACGAATGCCAACTCCCCCTGACGCAGTTGCCAGGAAAACCCAACCTTTGTTCGCACTCGGATCAGCCGACCAACTTTGGAGACTGCTGGTCACGTCCATGTCGTGTGTTGCAATCGTGCCCGGAACAGAGCCCAAACTGGTGTTGTTGTACTCATCCGCCTGCACGTCAGGTTCGCCTCCAAAGGTGTTGAAGGTTACAGACTCAACCCAGTCAATGAGGACATCGTGTAGATTTCCAGGGTCACCGGCGTCGTGAATTGTAAAGGTGAGTGTCGCGGACGTAATGATCGCCCCATCAGGAATTAGACCGCCGCTACTCTCAAATATTTGTTCGAAACGCAGCAATCCAATGTTCGGTCCGCCGCTGCTGTCGGTGTCGAAACGGAATTGCGTTGACTCGCTGGCATCCGTATCTGGAGTAGACCCGCGTATCTCGGTGTCCACTGTTCCTTCATACACTCCGGTTTCTTCCTGAAACATCACCATGACAGGCGAAATGCACTGACCGATATTGGGGTCACACACGTCGTCACCCGTGCAACTAATCGGCGATCCGCTGCACGATCCAGCCGCACACGCGTCACCTGTCGTGCATCCATCACCGTCATCGCACACATCGGTGTTGTCCGAGTATTCGCATGTGCCAACGTTGCACACATCGTCGGTGCAGGGATTACTGTCGTCGCAATCGAGTCCGTTGGTACATGCCAAAGGTATGAATGTGACTTCCAAGAGCGGACGATTTGAAACCGTCGCCCCTTCCGCTGAATCGAATTGCCAGGAGTTATCCTGCGCCGGTGGCAGCCATGCCCAACCCAGATTCGTCGATGGGTTCGCCAGCCACGTCTCGATACTCGTACTGACGTCTAATACATGTACGCCCACATCACTGCTACCACTGGCGTCAACGGCTGACGCCGCTTCGACATCATCGCTTTGAATACCACCGCCCCAGATGTCCCATGTATCGGTATCGATCCACGATTGAAGCATGCGATGCAAGGTCGCACCCACACCGGGACTGCTGTTGGTCACATTGATCGTCAGGTCGGCAGACAGAATCGTCGCGCCTGGAGGAATCAGACCAGGGCCAACGCCATAGATGTCCTCAAAACGCATGAGGATGTGATTCTCAGAAACAAGATCGACAATCAACGTACCCGAACCGGAGAAATCAGTGGTCGTCGCATCGTCTGCCAAATAGGTATCGACATTACCGGCGTAGCCAGACGTACCCTGTTGGAACGAAACCGTCACCGTTGTTGCACACATGCCCGTACCGGGATCGCAAACATCGCCCGGATCGCAACTCACCGGCGTCCCTGCACATGCGCCTCCGGTACAAGTATCGAATTCAGTACACAGATCGCCGTCGTCGCAAGCATTAAGATTCGGTGTCGATTCACAAACACCATTGCTGCACGCATCGTCCGTGCAAGCATTGCTATCATCACAGAAGCCGTTGGTGTTGGTGTATTCACAAATGCCGTTGGTGTTGCATACATCGTCGGTGCAAGTGTTGGCGTCGTCGCATTCGAGATCGCTCGTGCAAGCGGTGCTGAAATTCCAGGTCGCACTGGTCGTCGTGCCCGAGGCGTCGTCGACTTCAACGTACCACTCAAACGTGTTGTTCACGGGCAGGCTTGGCCACACCACGCTGGCGTTGTTGCCGTCGGCTACACCCAATTGCGTGCTACCGATCTGCTGAAATTCCGTGGCGAATCCGCCACCGCTGAACGTCAAAGTGAACTCGCTATTGACATCCGTTTCGTGCTGATCCAATGTCGGCGAATAAGTCTTCACATCGATTGAGTTATTCTGCACGTCGAACTGCAAATAACGCAGCCACCCGTCACCACCGTTGGCGCGACCCTGATAATCCGAAAGCAGCGTGTGAACTTCATTTCCATTAAAGATATCAGAACGCTGGGCTTCATCGGAAATATGCCCGCACATCATCAGGAATAGATTGCTGTTCGCTTTGAGCGCGTCGTAGACCGCCTGCCCCTGTGCGCTAAACGTGCCGTTGGCATTGAGCAGCCAATGGGCAGTGACCATCGCTTTGCGATTGCTGTGCGTTTGCAGCAAATTGTCCGCCCAAGTCAACACGCCCGCATCCGGTGTGGTGTCGTACTCAAGATGTAGAATGATGAAGTCTATCCCGCCAGCACTGAACAACTGGTAACTGTTGTCGTTGTTGCTTCCGTGGTGCCCACCGTAATATGCACGTCCGGCAAAGTGCGCTTCACCAAAATATTGATTGTAGAATGTGGTGGTTCCATCCGGGTCGGCGATCGGGGATTGATCGTGATTACCGACCGCAATTCCGAATGGGATGCCGTCGGTCAGCAGCGTCGTCACCGGGTCTTCGATAATGGCAAACGCATTGCTGGCTACCAACCACTCCGAATCGTCGCCACCGTTGTCTCCATTTTGAACGCAATCGCCCAACTGCGTGACAAACGCAATGTTTAGCGTGTCGAGTTGATCCAGCGCCCACTGCGTCTGAGCGCTAAACGTCGCCGGATCGCCATTCTGCGCACAACCGGCACCGCAGGAATAAAACTGCGTGTCCGGCAGCGCGACGATCGAAAAATTCTCGCTCGTCACGCCATCGACTTGTCGCCCGAAGAACGCGACATCCATTGCGTCGCCTTCAGGATCGGTCACATTCACTTCCAACGTCGGATTTGCAGAAATGCCCTCAGCTCCGTTAGCGGGCATGATCAAAGTCGGTGCATTGGGGGGCAGATTGACATCGAATGGCGACCCCGATACCCACGACGCACCATCGACTGTCCCGTCATTGGCGCTGCCCGAGGAATCTGCTGCCGTCGTACCTGAACCCTCGTTGAGTCCCCATCGACCCACCAAACCGCTCGCCGATGTCAGTTCACTGTTGATGTCCGTAAGGATTTCCGGCTGCGTCCGGGCGTGATCCCAAACTCGGACTTCATCGATGACGCCCTGAAACCGACCTGACGCCGAACCACTTGAATTGAATGCCGTCCCCACACCGAAGTGCTGGATGCTGTCTGACCGAGGCTCACGTCCGACGTTTGCAGTACCGTCAAGTTGGCCGTTGACATACAAATTCCAAACGGTGCCGTCATAGGTGGCTGCGACGTGATACCACACCCCGTTGCTGATCGTGGTCGATCCAAACACCGGGTGGTTCAAACCAGGTTCCGGACCGGTGCCCGCTTCTTCGAAGTCCGCCGCAATCACATCGTCCGTATCGCGAATGCCAACAAAGTAGTTCATATCAAGGTTGGAGTTCTCCGCTTCACCGCGACCTTTGGTCACCAACGGAACTCCGACAAAACCACCGTTTCCGGTGTTGGCCGTCTGCCCGGCACCGGTGCGCTGAAACCAGAATTCCACGGTGAATTCCGCAAGCCCCAACTCGGGCGTTTGCGATGCGTCACCGAAATTGATCTCGTCGTTCGTACCATCAAACGACAGAGCGTTTTGCCCAAGGCTCTGTCCGCACCAAACCAGAAGCGCGCAAATACCGACAGCGATCGTTTTGCATGTTCCCATTGTCTTCTTCCCCTTCACCCTATCCGTGACTCCCACGATTAACTTGACAGCCAAATGGCCGTCAAACGGTCACGGATGCGTTTTAGATTTGAATATTGGCCCCTCAGCCAACAGACGCGCACGACTGCCAATCGATAGACTTGGCCGCGACGCCATTTCAGGTTTCCTTCAATTGACCGGTGTTACAATTCACCAACGACAAGAACCAGCTCGTCTACTCCAGCCCAAGGTAGCCCGGAAGATTTGAGTTGTTGCGGATTTGAACGACTTTCCCCACCGCAGTTTGATTTCCCCCAAGGCAAAGCAACGCGAACCGCACCGATGGTTGAAGTGATAAACCAGCACGATTGCGACTTAGTTCGATGATAGTTAAATCAACTGGCCCAAACAACCCGTTTACGGTACGGCTGTATATCGAACCACATGCACTCGCCGCAATGGCGCGCATCGTCATCTAAACTGCGGATTTCATCAGGAATACCGCCTCGAAAAAGTGACAAATGTGTCCCGGTTTGGCACTGGCTGTGAGCTGTTCGTGTCCCAATAAGATGTGTCCGCGCAGCCGAGTACCAAATGCATAAACGACTACCTGACGCCTCGATTAGAGCATTGCGATTCTCAGGTCCAAGCATCGACGACGAATCGCCCGCCGCTCAGTTTGTTCTTGCGGGGCAGTCGAGCGTGGCATAGTAATGAATGGTCATGTGGCCGTGATCGGACACTTTGGCGAGGTATAATCCCACCGTCACAACGGCGCGTTTGTGGCGACAGGGCAACGCATTTCAAGCATTCTAATCAAATGGCGTCCAGGTCGGTGGATGACCTTGCAAGTGGTGGAGACATATCATGTGCATTGGCAGACGACGTCACGAAACCGGTTCAAGTGTTGGCAGTCATTTTGCATGGGCGACCGCGACTATTTGCGCGATCTTAATGATTGGGGGCTGCAGCACCGTCGAGCCCAACGATCCGGTCGTCAATGACGATGATGAACCGGGCGACGTTGCCACCGCTCGCGAAATAGAAGAAGCCGATATCGTCAAGCTTATCGACGGTTACTTCTACATTTCCAATCCGTACACCGGCTTGCGTGTGATCGACGCGACTGATATCTCCGCGCCGAAATTTGCTGGCTCGTATGGGGTGCGCGGACGTGGCGTCGAGTTAATCGTTCGCAACGACTACGCATTTGTGTTCACTGCGGCGGACTTTGGATACTGCGCCGGTGAACCGGTCGCGTTTGACGACCCTGCATTTGGCGATATCAGCGAACCTGACTACGACGGCTCGCGATTGTGGGTTGTGGACGTTTCCAATAAGGATGAGTTGACCCTGGCTGGCACGGTGGATTTTGACGGTACGGTTGTCGCAACCCGCCGCGTGGGCGAAATTCTATACGCCACCGGCAACATCGGATCAACCACGTTTGTCGTATCGATCGACATTTCCAACCTGCCACAGATTCGCGTCGTCGAAAGCATCCGCTTTGGTGCCGACGCCGAAGACATTCATGTTTCGCAGGACGCGATCCTCCTCTATGGCGATGACCTGACCGAACCGGACACCACCCGCATCACCTATGTCGACATTTCCAGCACCAATGGACTGATCGAACGACGCGACAGCTTCCGCGTGCCCGGCACCATCGAGAACCGTTTCTTCCTCGACGCCTACGATGACACGCTCCGCATCGTGACCGAAGATTTTAACCCGAACACATTCTCCAGCGAAGTCGCGCTGTATATGTACGACATCAGCGACCCGGACGATGTGACGCGGCTGTCCGAATTGCCGATCATCAATCGCGAGTCGTTGCGTTCCGTTCGCTTTGACGGCTCGCGCGGCTACGTCGTGACGTTTGAACAGGTCGACCCGCTGTTCGTCCTCGACCTGACCGACCCAGCCAACCCCGAAATTTCCGGCGAACTGACGGTTCCGGGTTTCAGCACGCATCTGGTCCCGCTGGGCGATCGGTTGCTCGGCGTCGGCTTTGCAACGGGCGGCGGATTCGAGCCAGCCGTCTCGCTCTACGACGTCAGCGACGCTGCGAATCCGTTCCTACTGTCCCGCCTCGTGGTCGAAAGCTTGAACCGCTTCAGCGTCGGGTCGGAAGCCACAGTTGACGAAAAAGCACTAGGCGTGCTGGATGACCTCGGCATCGTGCTGCTGCCATACGCCGTGTTCGATAACAACACCGGCGATTTCGTTGACGGCCTGCAAATCATCCAAATGACCGACAGCAACTTGCGCGAACGAGGACAGATCGAACACGAAGGCATCGTTAGAAGAAGCGGTTTCGAGGATAGCCGCATGTGGCTGCTGTCGGAAATATCGTTCGCAACGGTCAACGCCATCGACCTCGACGAACCGCAGCAAATCGCCGAGCTATCAATCATAAGCGAACAAGAGCTACTAGACGCCGGCCTACTAGACTGCGTAGACTCAGCCAGACGCACCGGCCGAACCATCTTCTTCTTCCGAGGCAACGCCCTATGCGGCGCGTTCGTACCCTTCTCGACATTCTTAACCGTTGCGGGGCTAATAGCGCTCCGCATGAGTCGAAGGCAACGACGTATCTGGACCTGAATTCGACACGGCATAAATCATCTAACCGTCACATGGAGACCTTGGCTGCTTTGTCAATTGTGGTCAAAAGGACTCGAGGACTATTGTGACCAGTCAACCGCCATTCAATCTGGGACGGCTTCATCAAAAGCATAGAGGCAACAATTGAGCTGATTCCAATCGCAAAACTCAAGGGCACATACACTCCAGATTTTGCAAGGCCGAAGAACATTAGCATCCCCAACGCTGACCAGACCACGGGTGCGACTAGAACAATGTCGTATTTAGGAATGACCAGCTTCCCCGTAAACAGTCGCTCGAGAAATCCGAGAGGGGGTTTCGCTGCATGAATGTAAATAACGATTCGTGCTAATGCAGCTGTCACCGCAAACATAACAAATATACCTTTGGTAACCTTCTCGATTCCAGCGTACACGGGGACGAATCGATTCGTGGCTTGAAAAGCGATATCGAATACAACGAAGAAGCACCAACCGATTACCAATGCAGTCGCAATCGCGTGCCCCACCGAAATCTCCGCCGGCCTTGCTGGCGATAAGACTTCAAGATAGGTCTTCATTTGATTCGCTTGCCGTGCAACAGGATAGGTCTTTCCGATTTCTGCCCCGTAGTCTTTGCTTTGTCCTATCACTTTCTTCTCGCCATACTTCTCAGGCTTCTGTTCACCAGTCCATGGAAATCCTGCAAGTACGCGCCGATGTCCCCAAACAGCAATGAAGTACATACCGACCAGGACAAGGACCGCCCACTTTGAGTATTGAAGAACCCAAACGAATAATCCGAATCCGAATGCCATCAAGTAATTCAGAAAGTGATCCTTGGACCAGTCAAACATAGGCATGTGGACTGCCAAGTATCCGACTAGAAATACCGTCAACATCCACGTGGCATTAATGTAAGGATTGTTCCATTCAATCAACAACAGTATCGACGGAGCAATTGCATCCGCCCAATTCAGATGCATGTACATGAAGCCAAATGGCATCGGCATACCCGGCCGCCATGGCGTCGTCTTAAACCACTTATAGAACGATTGATCTGAAAGAGGGAAACAAAACCATGCGCGCATCCCTCCGTAAACCAAGCCTGAACTCAGAATCAAAATAGCTTTGGCGCCCTCTGCGTTGTACCCGTCCAACCAACCGAAACGCGCCTCCAAGAATCCAACCGCGACAAGCAGCAGGTAAAGCAGCCCGAACAAGAATACGGCCGCAAAAGGCGGAACAGTTCTAAGAAGCGTGCTGTTCATTACACAACTCCTTTCAAGTCTCTCCCGAGGGAATCTGATACTTGGCGTCTTAACAACACCTCCATCACATCACCAAGCGAACCATCGCAGCCCGCCGCCTTGCGCAATCCATCCGGCGTGTCGCATGTCAGGATTTTGCCTTCGTGGATGATTGCTACGCGGTCGGCGACTTGTTCTACGATTTCGGGGACTGGGGTGGCCATCAGGACCGTTACGTCTTCTCGGTCGGCTTTTTGTTCTAGAATTCGTCGCAGCGCGGCGATGCCGGCTGGGTCTAGTCCACCGGCGAACGGTTCGTCCAGGATCATCACCGGCGTCTCGGTGATGAGCGTTGCGCACAATGCAGCTTTCTTTTTTTGACCGCTTGAATACGTTGAGATCGCCGAGTCGGAGACTTCGCCTAGGTTGAACAATTGGATTAGCTCCTCGGCATGATCGATCAATCGATCCGGGTCGATGCCATACAGCGAACCCACCGCGATCATGAACTCGCGACCCGACGTACTGCCCGGCAGCCAGGGGTCAGCCGCTAGGTACACCGTCCGTTGACGAACAGCGAGTTCGTTTTCGACTGTCGAACGCCGGCGAATGCCGTCGATCTCGACGTGCCCCTTAAGCGGACTCAACACGCCAGCCGCCACTTGCAGCAGCGAACTCTTGCCCGTCCCGTTCGCGCCCATCACGCCCACCAACTCGCCCGACTCGACACGCAGCGAGAGGTTTCGCAGCACCGGTTTGACGCTGTAATGAAGGGTGATGTCAACGAGGTCGATCATGGTCATGCTCCTTTCACTTTGGTTGCGAAAGTCAACACGTCCATTATCTGCGACGGGCATTGGTTACGCGATTACAACCCAAATCGACCTTTGTAATCATGCATAGAGCACCTGATGACGCGATCGCCTACTCGGATTCGTCACTCCCGCGCACGCGGGAGTCCAGTACGGGCGCTGGGCAACGTGCGGGGTCTAGATTCCCGCGTTCGTGGGAATGACGGGGTCACGGAACCCGAAGGATGACGCATGGGCCGTCACTGGCGGCCCGTCGCGCTCGCAGCGCGACTACTGGTACAACACCACGACTACGACCGCGCACGCAAAAAGGTCCGGCGCTCCCCCCACGAGCGCGCCGGACCCTTGCTTGGTACTGCCTGGATGAACTGCGACTATCTTCGATGCGACTTGCAACTTCGCAGCTTGTATCCATTGACGAAGGTGTCCCTCCGCCTAAATCTTAATCCTTCGATTCTAGCGACGTACTCGTGATCGTCCGGTGGCGAACATCATCGCGAACAGGCTGCCGATGCTGATCATGCCCAGCGATCCGCAACCGATGGAACCGCTACCGTTAGAGTCGTCCAGCGTTGAACCGGCTGCAAAGGTGGCTTGGATGTCAACATCTGCGTCGAGCGTCACCACGATCGAGTCACTGGCGGCGTCCTGATCTTCGGGCACGTCACCCGCCCAACCGGTAAAGACGAAGCCGTCATTGGCAAACACCGTCAGCGTCACTTCCGTGCCCGGGTCATATTCAAACGCCACCGGATCACGCAGAATCGTGCCCGCACCCGACGGATCGATAAAGGCATTTAGCTTGTACAATTCCAGGTCTTCGATAAAGACAGCCGTCAACTCCGTGTCGTCGGTCATCTCGAAGGTGATCGAGCTTTCCTCCGCCGTGACGCTGCCTTCCCAACCGAAGAACGTAAAGCCTTCTGCCGGTGTTGCGGTCAAAGTCACCAACTGCCCGGCGACATAGTCTCCGTCATTCGGAAAGACGGCTACGCTGCCACCGTTTTCCGGCTCGACGACAATGTCGAGGGTCAACTGAGCGGAAACGGGTGCGGTCAACGCAAACACGCCAGCCGCGGCCAGCAACATTGCAACTGTCTGATTCTTTGTGCGATTCATCTTAGGTCCCCTGTCATTTTGTGGGCGGTCAAAGTTCATCCTGCGTCACAGTGCAGTCGCTCCTAATGCTCTCGCTGGAAGCCACTGACCGGACAGGGCAAACCTAAGATACGAATCGGGGGACGCCGAATGGAATCGTCAAAGATCGATTGGCGTTGAAACGGTACGATCGGGGTGAACGCAGTAGGGTCGATGCGTAGGGTGCGGCTTGCCGCACCTGCTACATGTACGGGATAGCTGGTGCGGCAAGCCACACCCTACGCCGACTCTCTGCGCATGAAAAAAGGAGGGCCACCCGTGTTGGGCAGCCCTCCTGTTCAATCTTACTGAATCAAGCTGAACTAGATGATGCTTAGTTCAAGTTGATGTTTGCAGCCGTGCAAGCCGCGTCGCTGTCGAAGTAACCCATCAACTGCAATTCGTTTTGGGTCACTGCACTGTCAGCGGTTGCCGAGGTGAAGAGGTAAACGGCCATTCCGTCGTCAGCGTTCGAGTTAAGAACGGCAAAGACAGCCACATCACCAACGGTTTCATTTGACAAGGCACCGATTGCAGCGTTGACAGTTGCAAACACGTCTGCGTTTGCACCGTTGGCACCGAGGTCGGCACCAACGTTGAAGAAGAACAGACCCGAGACATTGAGGTCGGCAGCACCAACGGCGGTGTTGTTGCCATCGTTGTCCGTGGCCAGTGCCGTACGTAGGGCACCTGAAATCTGGACAAGGTCTTCACTGACGTCAAACTCGTCGCCCACACCAACTTGGTCGGCGTCGGTCAGGTTTGCGGTCACTGCTGCGGCAGTGTCATCAACGCTCAAGTAGGCGATGATCTGAATCGAGTTGGCAGTCGCCCCGCCAAGATCCATCGTGTCTGCACCAGGACCACCAACCAGCGTGGCATCGGTCGTGGCATTGTCATTGACGGCAAAGGTGTCGTCGTTGTCGGTACCAATGATGGTCGTATCCTGAGTGACACCCGACACGTCGATGTTGGCTTCAGCGTCACCAGTCATGCCCGAGGCGTCGACCGTGGTGAGTGCCGCGGAAGCAGCCAACACGTCAATCTGGAAGTCTTCATCACCCAGAACGTTAAGCGTTGCACACTTGTTGGCGGTAAGATCACCAGCATTGTTTGCACCAACGGTGGAGGTGATATTAAGTGTTTCCACCTCTGCAACAACCAGTTGTTCACCGGCACCAAAAGTACAAGCCGTATCATCTTCACCAAGCGTGATGTTGACCACGTCGTTGTTCGAGCCGACGCTGCCAGCCCCATCGATATTGAGGGTGCAGAAGTCGACCGCTCCGAAGATCGTAATCGGGGTGTTCTTCGCAACGTTGTCAGCCTGCGTGTCGTTGTTACCAGTGAAGATAACGCGACCCGGAGTCAGGTTGTCGAAATCAACGGTGACAGCACCGGAAATTTCGTACTCTTCGACGCCCGCGATATCCATGTCTTCAAGGGTAACTGCACTGCTCGTCGCCAAGCGGTCGTTGCCCGTACCGGTATCGATTGAGTCATTGTCATCGAGCGTGGTACCGGTGCGAACGACGTCATCGCCGGTTCCAGTAGTGATCGTCACGTCGTTACCGTTGTCGATGTCAATGTCCAAGTTGCCCGTGGCGGTTGAGCCGTCAACGGTACTTGCATTCGGCAGATCGCCGAGCGTGACGTTGTCTGGACCAGTGATGTTAATCGTACCACCTTCGTCATCGGAATCGTCACCGGAGTTGATAGTGTCGACGACGTTGTCGCCGCCACAACCTTCGATGTTGATCGTTTCAGGGCCTTCGTTGTTGTCGTTTTCTTCCCAGAGTTCGAGCGTATCAAGATCGGCACCATCAAGCACGACAGTCACCGATTCGCCCGCACCAGTGTTGAACAGGTCGTCAGCAACGGTAACTTCAAAGTCGTCGCCACCGTCACCACCAATGATGTGAACTTCTGGAATGGCCGGCAACTCTTCGAGGTTTAGATCGTCGTTACCATTGTTGTAAGCGACAGCCATCACACCGTTGTAGTTGGAACAATTAATAGTGATGCCGTTGTCCAACGCACGAACATAGAGTTCTTCGACGTTGTTCATGTCGATCGACGGAACGCTGTCGTCCGTGACGATGAAGTTCGCACGATCCATGCCACCTTGACCATTGATGTCGTCACCGATTGAGATGGTGTTACCGTCAGCCGTACCATCGCGGGTACCGGTGATGGTGTCATCGCCAGGGCCCGACATGATCAGGTCGATCAGGTTGGTCAACACGACGTTGTTCGCCGGGTTGTTGTTCTCGCATGCGTCGGTGGCTTCGTTGCAGGTTTCACCTTCTGCACATGGGTCGCCTGATGACTCGCAGTTGAACGAGTTGGTGTTGCATGACTCGGTACCGTTGCAGAACAGACCGTCATCGGGGCAGTCGCCGTTGCTGTTGCAATCGGGGATGACAATGTCAACGCAAACGTTGTCGATGCACTCTTGATCAGCTTCGCAGTCGCCGTTGCTTGTGCAATCGACGGCCGGGGCATCACAGGAGTCGGTTTCGTCGTTGCAGGTTTCGCCCGCAGCTTCGTCACAAGGATTGCCAGTGGCGCTGCAGAGACCGTTGCTTCCGCATGACTCAACGCCCGTGCAGAACAGACCGTCGTCGCAGCTTGCGTCGTCGGTGCAACTATCCACGCACTCATCGGTTTCCTCGTCGCAGCTCTCGCCTTCCGCACAAGGAGCCGTACCGGCATCACAGGTGTTCTCGGCACTGCAGGTTTCGTCACCGTTGCAGAATGCGGAATCGTCGCAATCGGCAGCCGAGACACAGTCGACACATTCGCCGTCTGCTGGGTTGCAGACTTGGTCGGCACAATCGACCGAAGTGTTGCTGCAGACGGCTTCACCATCAACAGCTTCACACGTGTCAGTTGTGCATGCGTCTGAGTCGTCACAGACATTTGCGGCTGCGCACGGGTCATTGACCGCACATCCAGTCGCGACCAGCAACGCGAGCGCTGGCACGCAGTAAATAAGGGCGGTTGCGATCCGCCTCTTGTTCCAAATTCTTGAAGTAGCTTGCATCAGTCAGAAACCTCCAGCAAAAGAGTTATTTGTTTTTGATCCTAGTGTACACTGGTACGCGGATTCAGTTCTCAAAACCGTACATCACGCACCAGCATCATTGCGGGCGCGCCCAATCTCAATTTAACGTCTTCTCCACACCAATCGATTCAAAACCATCTTTCCAAGCCACTGCGCTTGCGAAGCCAAAGCCCCGAAAACTCAAACCCAGTCAGACTTAAACCCGGTCAGACTTGTTGTCCTCGATTGATCCCAGCAAAGCTGTTTTGACCCATCTGTTTTAGTAATGATCCAGCACGCTTATCTAAAACTCGCCGAAAACCGCGACCACGCGCCAACGGAACCTTCGGTTTTTTGCGAGTCCGATGCAAATTAGCGTTTGCTGCACATTCGGGGGATGCCTAAACGCTTACTTTTTGATTACTTCTTGAACCCGTAATACTTGATTCAGTAATCCTTGCCATCAATGCGATCTCAGCCCAACGAGCCGATTTCAGTTAAACTCTGATGACAAAAGCCGTAAACGCTTGTGCCTCCTTGCATTTCAAAGCGACGATGGGCGGGAGTGATCAGCCCGCACAGTACCGCTATCTGCGTCCAACGCGGGCGAATTGTAGGTATTGCCGAATTCAAGTCAACACCCAAATTCCAAATTACCTCCGTAACCACGCTACGCCCTCAGTCTTTTCTGCCCCGCAAAAACAGGACAAAATGTTATGCCCGTATCGACGCGTTCCATCCGTCTTCTTGAATAAATCACCCGTTGCAGCAACCCTGAAATCGATCCCTCCGGCCACATCGCACTTCATTTCACGCGCTATTGCCTACAATTCTTACATTTGGACGCTTCGTGGGTAGATTCCCGCTGTCTTGCGGACCGTGCAGCCCAGTCTGTGAAATTCGATCATTTCAATACTGATAACCAACTTACCCAAACCACCCGGATCGCCTGTTTGCTATACGCATGGGCTACGATTTGATACGCCAACTTGTTGCGCCAATGACATCGCATTCGATGCAATTACTGAATTTCTCAATCAAAATCCATCGAATTGACCTCTACTCTTGTAAGTTCTCGCCACCTTTGCAATTCTGCCGCGACTAGTCCGTGGCCACTGGGTCACGAACCGCTCCCTGCGTGCGAAGGCCGGCTTCGATCTGCCGCGTCAGATCATCAAGGATATTCATAAATACGATATAGGCGTGATACGGTCCATCGAGATGGGAAGTCAATTGCTTTGAATGGTCGGCTGCCCTGTCGAGCATGCTCATCGCGAGCAAATACTCCGCCCCCTGAAGCGTGCGCCACGTATCAAGCAAAGGCCCCTCACCAAGCGCATTTGCCACTGACTCTATCGCATACAACTGATGGGCTGCGTGCGATTGCATCGACCCTCCTAACCATGGGGAAAGCGTGCCACCCCATTCGGAGGGTGAAACATGACGCCCCAGGTGCAACTCGCCAGCCGCTTCGTTGTCAGCCAGCGCCTCCGACACCGTCCGAAATGCCCCGCCCTTTTCAACAACTTTTTCCGGCAGGTATCGCAGAAACTCAAAAATGCCACCATCTGTCACAAAACGTTTGCCGAAGACTTCGTAATCAAGAAACAAGCCAACCACACCTTCGGCAGACAAACCAACCAACCGATCGGCAAAATTCGGCGCGACCAGCGCTTCGAGCCCATCGACACCGCCCGTAAATGATTCTGAAATCTGCGCACTCGTTTCCGGATCGCGCATCAATACCGGCGTTTCCGAAGGACCGCATGCGTACACCCGATGGCAACTGCGACCCGCCAGCGCTTCCTGGGGTGCGTCGCACAGAATTCCGTTGAATCCCAGATGCCCCACAGTGCTGGCCAACTGCTCACTGCAAATCAACTCCGTGTTTCGAAACACATTGGGTGACTGCCCGAATAGTTCAACAACACGATCGCGATGGCGGGCGACATCGGCACCGAACGCCTGAAGTGAATACGCGAAACCAAGTCCTTGATGATATGGCGTACCCAGCAATTCGACGGAGCCGGATTGAATCAAGTCCGCAAACGAACCGATGGCCTCTGGAACGTATTGTTCAATGAGATCGAGCGCGATCCCCGAGATGCTAATGGATAAACGAAACCGCCCTTCGAGCTTTCGGATGGCTGACACGAGGATTCGATTGGTCGGAAGGATGCACTCTTGAACGTATCGCGTGCATAATTCACGCGTGCGGTACGCGTCGAAATAGTGGGCTTGCTGGTCAATGGAACGATATCGCCCCAAGACGCGTGGTACATGGGCATGGAGGGCCAGTACAATTGACCCATTCATTGCGGTGCCACTTTTGTGGGCACTATCAGGCTCGACACCATGGGTATCAGACACTCTGGCCCGCCTGTTCGTGATCAACTGACGCCCGCTTCGGCACCGATTGGCGATTCAATAAAGCTTGGTAGACTCCAACGACAGCTTGCGCTGCGATGCCCCAATTCAGATTTTGAACTTCAAACCCGCCATGCTTTCGCAGCGCCGCCTGCAATGGAGGATGACGCAAGACAGCCACGATCTTGTCGGCCATATCGTCGATGTCCCAGAAGTCGGTCTTGAGCATGTGACGCATGACCTCAGACACACCCGACTGCCGCGAAACCAACACGGGCACATCGAAGCTCGCCGCTTCCAGCGCCGCGATGCCAAACGGATCAGACACGCTGGGCATCACATACAAATCCGCCGACCGAAATGCCCGTTCCACTTCGTCACCGCGAAGAAAGCCCGGAAAGATCACCCGATCGGAAATGCCCAGTTGGTCGGCCAAGCGCATGGTTTGTTCTAGAAGTTCGCCGCTACCTGCCATGATGAAGCGCACGTTGCCGAACACCTCAAGCACTTTGCGGGCAGCCGCCAGAAAGTATTCCGGTCCTTTCTGCAGCGTCATCCGCCCCATGAATAGAACGATCTTTTCGTCGCGAACAATGTTGGATGGTTTCGGTCGGTTGGCTTGGGCACGATCGACGCCATTGTAAATGACATTGATCTTTGATTCATCCAAACCATATCGACGGATCAGAACATCCTTGGCCATGTGACTGACGGCGATGATCGCATCTGCCTTCGCGAGCGATTGCTTCTCGATCTCGAAAATGCGCTGATCGACCTGGCGGGCGGTGCGTTCGTATTCGGTTGAATGTACATGGGCGATGAACGGTTTGCCCGAAGTTTCTGCGATTGCGGCGCCAGCTTGGAACGTCATCCAATCGTGGGCATGAACGCATGCGAACTCGCGCCCTGCTGCGGCTTGGATCGCCTGATGGGTATAGCAATCGACTTCGGCGAAGAGGCTTTCGCGACCTTCCTCTGCCGAGGGTTCCGGTTCGACATGCCGCTCTGCATGCTGACCAACCGCCGCGTCTTGACTTGATGCCCCGCCACTTGCTGCGACCCCACCGTCTCCCGATTCGCCGGAACGTTGATACGGCTGCAAACCGACGTTGATGCGAATGAATTCGAGGTGCGGATGACTCGTTAGATCGCCAAAAACGGAAGCGTCATGTTCGCCAATCGATTGACCGCGTGCGGCCGCCGCATCCCAACTGTCAGCCACTCGGCTGCGCTCAGCCCCGTAAGTCGCGCCGACAATCGAATCGGGCTTGCCCGCAAGTGAGACCGTATCAACACCGTCAGGAACGGAGTCATCAGCGTCACCGGGTGCCGACATGATAAAGTCGATTCCGACCCCCATCTGCGAAAGCGCCCGACAGAGGCCCTGACAAGCCGTCCCCACCCCACCCGAAAGATAAGCTGGAAAAGCCCAGCCAAGCATCAAGATGCGGCCCGAAATGGTAGCAGTAACATCGCTGCCCTCGCGCAATAAAGCGGTTGGCGAGTTCGTTTTCTTCGAGTTAGATGAAGGGCGCACGGACTTCATGGGCGACATGCCAGAAGCGCGATACCGCGCAGATTGGGAAACAAGGAATTATCTAGGGCAAAACCGAGTTGGAGTATAGCGCACGCCCTGTGTGTGTCAATTCAATAGGCCTCTCGCGAGAGTGGGTTACAACACGCCCTGTACCCTGCGATGAATTACTTGCGATACGCGGAGAGTTCCTCAACCAGCTCCACAATGACCCGGCCGCTTTGCGTTTTGTCGAGCGTGACGGCTTCGCGCCATGGTTGACCTTCGACCTTGATTTCGATCGTTGATGCGGCGCTTTGCATGGCTTCGATGCGATTCATCACGATGGCGTTGCAGCCTTTCGCTCGCAACTTTTCTTCGGCCTTGCGGTGGGCGTCCACGTCTTGAAGCGCGAAACCAATAACGATGCGATGGTCTTTCACTTTGCCGAGTGCTGCACAAATATCTGGAGTGGGCTCGAGTTCGACGGTCAGTTCACTTTCACTCTTGGGCGGTTTGCTGGCGTGGCGGACTTTCGGTCGCCAGTCGGTGACCGCAGCGGCCATGATGGCTGCGTCGCACTCGGCGAAGCGCGTTGTGGCTTCGTGGTACATCTGCTGGGCCGTCGTCACGCGAACGAGATCAACCTGCGGCGGGGTGATTTGCGTCGGACCGGTAATCAAGACAACTTCATGACCGCGTTGTGCGGCGGCGGCGGCGATGGCGTAACCCATTTGGCCGGTTGAACCATTGCTGATGAATCGGACAGGATCGAAGTGCTCGCGGGTGGGGCCAGCCGTGATCAGGATTCGCAATCGTTCGCTCCAATCCAGCCCGCCGTCGCAGTCGTATCGCACTGCTCACACAACGCACCGCTCACAGAGCAGTGGCACGGCAACACACTTCACCTGGCACTTGATTTTGAATGGTTCGGAAGCAACTCGACAATGGCATCCACGATCGATGTCGGTTCCTCTAGTCGTCCTTTGCCAACTGTGCGACACGCGAGCCAACCTTCGCCCGGGCCAATCAGGTGGTAACCGAACTTCTTTACGCGGGCTACGTTGGCTGCGACTGCCGGATTCGCCCACATGCGGTCGTTCATCGCCGGGGCAAATAGCACCGGACAGTTCACCGAAGTCAGCAACGTCGAGAGCAAATCGTCCGCCAACCCGTTGGCTGTCTTGGCGATGATGTTGGCGGTAGCCGGCGCGACGACGAACACGTCAGCCGCATCGGTCAATTTGATGTGCTGGGAATCGTAGGCGTACTGCGGTTTCCAAAGGCTGGTGAGAACCTTGCGTCCGCTGAGCGCTTCAAATGTCAGCGGGCCAACGAATTTCGTCGCCGACTTGGTCATCACGCAGGTCACGCCCGCGCCGCGCTGCACCAGATCGGACACCACCGAACAGACTTTGTAAACAGCAATGCCGCCGCAAATCCCCACGACGATTTCAAAACCGCTCAGATCTTGCGGTGTGATGGGATTAGCGCCTTCCGGAACAGTATCGCCCGTGGAATCTGGCTTATGCGCCGTCATCCTCGCCCTCTTCGTCGGGTGTGTATTCTTTGACGTCGATTTTGCCTTCGTTGATTTCCTGAACGACAACTTCGATGTCGCTCAGGCCCTTGGTCTCGACCATGGGGCGAGCGCCTTGCAGCAACTCGACCAGGCGGCGCTGAATCAGTGCGGTCAAACGAAACCGCCCGCCAACCTTGGCAATCAACTCGTCACTCTTAAGTCCTTCAATCATCTCTGTACCTCAAACAAATCCTGCAACCGTGTACCTGCGTTACGTTTTATTTTGTAGGGTGGGCCGTGCCCACCAATCCGTTAGATATTTGAAAGGCGGTGGGCACGGCCCACCCTACCCCGTGATGATCTCAATGATCTCATTGACTGTATCATCGAGCACGTCATTCGTCACAAAATGCTGATAGCAACCCGAGTCCCTCGCGATGGCGATCTCACCGTCGGCTTTTTGCAACCGGCGGGCCATGATGTCTGCCGACTCGGTCTTTCGTCCTTCCAACCGGGCTTTGAGCGAATCAAAGTCTGGCGGCAACACGAATATTCGACACGAATTGGGCATCTGGCTGGCAATCTGAACGCCACCCTGAACGTCGATTTCGGTGATGACGATTTTGCCCTGTTCGATCCACCGCTTCACCGGGGCAGCCGGCGTGCCGTACCAATGCCCGCAATACTCTGCCGACTCCAAAAACTCGCCATTCGCACGGCGGCGATCGAAGTCGGGCGGCTCGATGTATTCGTAGCTCGACCCTGCTGCCTCGCTGCCACGAAGCGGACGGGTTGTGGCTGACACACTCCAAACCGCTTGCGGTAACCGCTCCAACAACAGGTTGCAGATTGAAGTCTTACCCGTGCCCGACGGTCCGCTGATAACGACCAGATTCCCATTACCAGTCGCAGCTTTTGGGTTCGACTGGGCACTACTCAACATTCTGAATCTGCTCCTTCAATCGATCGATGCCACCTTTGATCTCGACCACATCCCTCGCGATCGCCGCATTGTTGCTCTTGCTTCCCACGGTGTTGATCTCACGGAGCATTTCCTGCGCCAGAAAGTCCAACTTGCGACCTATCGCCCCACCGTTATCGCACAGTTCAATGAACTGATTCAAATGCGATTCCAGGCGCGACGTCTCTTCGCTGATGTCACATCGATCCGCATAAACCGCCACTTCGCGAAGCAGCGTTTCTTTGTCCACATCGAGCTTAGCCGTCCGCAGCAAATGAGACACGCGGTCGTGCAGCTTCGCATGATATTCTTCTATCACCTTCGGCGCTTGCGTCGCAATGTCCCCCGCCAACCGGCGGATTTCATTGCAGTTACTCATCAGATCGTCGCAAAGCGCTTTGCCTTCAATCGTTCGCATTTCGACCAGCATCGTCAGCGCCTCTTTGACCAACGATCCGACCAACTCCCATTCCTTCTCGCGAAATGATTCGTCAAGCTCGGGAATCTCGCAAACCCCCGGAAGTGTCAAAAGTGACGCAAAATCAACCGTACCGCTCATTCCATCCGGCAACTTCGTTTCGCGGATTTGATCCAAATAGCTTTCAAGGGCGTCGCGATTGATCTCAAAGGCAGCCGCCGCATTCTTACCGCGAACCCGGAGGACAAATGAAACGCTTCCACGGGAAAGGTGGCTTCGCAGAAGTTTCTCAACGTCGGCTTCCATGAACTGATACCGCTCTGGAAGCTTGGTCGCCGTCTTGAAGTAACGATTGTTGAGGCTGCGGATTTCAACAGAAAACCCAACGCCGTCCCGAACGACAGTCGCCTCACCAAAACCTGTCATCGACTGGATCATAGAATCGTCCGGGGATTGATTCGCAATTGAGTAAGGCACGTTCTGCTGCCGGCGCTCGATCAATGACCAGCACGAACCGAACCAACGCTTGTGGGCGTTATGCTATGGTGTTTCGGTCGGTTCCTCTTCATCTTCCGAACCTTCGCCGTCAGCCGCGTCGTCGTCAGCCACGTCGTCGTCAGTTGCGTCGTCGCTGCCAGCATCGTCTGGTGCGTCGGCTGCGCCGTCATCTAATACGCCTTCATCTGTCGCGCCTTCATCGCCAGCGTTTGGGGCTGCGTCATCGTCAGTCGCCCCCGCATCTTGGTCATCCGCTTTGACTGTGCCGGCTGAATCGTTCTTGGTATCGGTGCTTGTCGGAAGGGTTACTGGAACTGCTGGCTTCGTACCTGAAGCGCCAGCCCCGGTCGTACCGCCAACCGGAATACCTGGAGCAGGTGAGGGTATTGCACTGCTCACGCTGCTGCTACCCGTGTTCACACCTTCAGGACGCATCACGTAATTGCCAAAAACCGTCAGCAGCAAAAACACGAAGGCGAGTACCACAGTGATGCCTGTGAAGACATCGCCCGTCTTGGCACCGAATGCACCACCGCCTCCACCGCCACCGCCAAAGGCGCTGGCCAACCCACCACCGCGACCCTTTTGAATGAGGATGATCATCATCAAAAGGATGCAAACGAACCCGAGGGCCATGCCCATTACAATTTGCGAAAAAGATGCCGCCAACATCGATGTCATTTCAGGATTTCCTTCACGTCATTTGATGCAAGTCGTTTAATAGCAAGCGACCCGCCCGATGCGTCCGTTGGGCGGGCAGCGATTATTCCCGATTACGCCGATTCCTGCGCAGCCGATATAATAGCGACAAAATCGTCGGCGACCAGACATGCCCCACCGACCAGCCCACCATCCACATCCGGACACTCAAATAGCGTCTTGGCGTTGCCCGGTTTGACGCTTCCGCCATACTGAATCCGAAGCTGCTGAGCCGTCTCCTGGCCGAAAAACCCGCCTAATTTGGCCCGTACGAAGGCATGGACGCTCTGAGCCTGATCCGGAGTGGCGGTCTTGCCCGTCCCGATCGCCCAAACCGGCTCATATGCCAGGGTCAACAGATCGGTCCGCAGGTCGGCCGAGAGAGCCTCCTGAAGCTGGGCCTCGACGACCCGCTCGGTCCGATTGGCTTCCCGCTCTTCAAGCTGCTCGCCGATGCAGTAGATCACATGCAGCCCGGCTTGCTGTGCGGCGACAACCTTCTTGCGGAGCATATCGCCAGTCTCGCCGAAAACATGCCGCCGCTCGCTGTGCCCAATGATCACATAAGTGCAACCCGCCGCCGAAAGCATCGGAGGCGAAATCTCACCCGTAAACGCCCCCTTAGATTCAAAGTGGCAATTCTGCGCCCCAAGCTTGATGTCCGAACCGTCGATCTCCTTGCCCATCGGATAGAGCAAAGTAAACGGCGTGCAGACAGCCACATCCACATTAAAAGGCGAAGGCAACTTCCCCCGAAGCCCACCCATCAACTCCCGGGCAGCCCCAAGGTCGTTATGCATCTTCCAATTACCAGCAACAAAAGGCTTTCGCTTCACGAGCGCGTCTCCTTAAGTGAATTTCGTATATTTTGCAGAATGCTAACCAATTCGGGCGACGCTTGCACACTTGCGTTTTATCGAAGTGCACCTTCGGAATTTCTTTGTGGAACGCAAGCACACAATGCATGGTCAAATTGATAGCCATTTTTGCCATGCCTCTTTGACTTCTGGCATATTGTATTGGCCTCCGCATTCAGGACAGCGATATTCTTGAGGAAGCCCGACCAAATCGTATCCACAATTAATGCACAACTGATAGTCACGTTCCTTCACATGTTTTTTGAACCGCCGCGCCCTATGCCCGAAGACTAAGGGTGCGGCAATACCGATTGCAAACATTGGAAGCAAACCGGCGAATGGCGAAATCCTTGTTCCGCCAAGTCTCTGCCAAGTTCTCATGCAGCTTGGCAATACGGTTCCTAAGAAAATTACGATTGAAATGCATCCAGTGTAGGCTGGCCAGTTGGGACTGCGAATCAATATCCAAGCGCCGCGCGGGACACCCTTCGGTTTGATGTTAAAAAGAAAGTGAATTGCTCCCACGGATTGTCCTGGCCAAGAATTCATTTTCAAATCACTAACAAGCCTCGTATTTTCATCATTATATCGCAATATCCCCACGCGGGCGGCGTGTCTTCTGCCTGCTTGTGATCCGGTCGAAGGATCAGGTCGCCGGTTGATTTCAGTACTTCGCCGACTTCTTGATTCTGATTCACCTTCGCGCGGGTGGCTTCGACGATCAGGTTGTAGTGTATGCCTTTCTCGGGCGTACGGTACTCCATTCTCTTGCCTTCAAACGTCACCCAGTTGATGCCCATCTTCTTCATGTTTTCGGATGCGGTGGTGCCGGCTGACTTGGCTTGGTGGCCGATCATTTGGGCGACTTCTTCGCGGGTGTGTGGCCAACTTATACCGGGGTATTTCTCTCGTTCGTCTTCGGAGTTTTCCGGATACTTCATCATCTGCCAGAAACCTTCGAGGCTTTGGTAGCGTTTGCCACGAAATTCAAACGGTGTGTGTGCGAAGTTTGAGAGCAAGCCCAGTTCGTTTCGCTTTGATACGATGACCTCGCCCGGGCCCGCCTCCTGCGGCAGTATCTCCCACCATGCGGCTTCTTCTTCGGGAATGGGATACCACCAGTGGCCCGGATAATTCTCGTCGCGCTCTAGATGGTGCGTTGCGACCCTTCCATCGCAGCGATCGGCGCAACCGAATGGACCAATTGCCAAGACCATCAATGAAGCGATGGGTGCCATTGCCAAGATGTAGGGTCCGCTGTGCGGACCGTTTTTTCTCATATGGTATCGATTCGGCGATACGAAATGGTCCGCACAGCGGACCCTACTTGAATTCAAGATCTTCTTCACGTGGAACGGCAACCCGTCCGCCGCCTGACTTTGCGGACGCCAACAGCGCATCCATGACTGCCGCGTTGCGCCAGCCTTCATTAGAATCAATCATGCACTTACCGCCTCGAACAGCACTTGCGAAATCTTCGACCATCGCCTGGTACATGGCAAACGGTTCGAACTCGATTTCGCGGGTTTCTTCCTTTGTTTTGAGGATCAACTTCACGGGTATGTTATTGATCCCCACGCCCATCGGCAGTTCGATCGTCCCGCCCGTTCCGCATGCAAGCAGTCGATTGCGATAACCCGCATCGAATCCGCTTGATATCACCCCGAAACGCCCCGCTCCGAAATCGAGAATTCCGTGGAGGGCCATATCTACTTTGTATTCGGGATGAAAGTCGCCCATGCCCGTGACGGCGATTGGCATTGCGTTGAAGAAATTCCGGCACGCATTGACACAATACGCACCAATGTCGAGCAGCCCGCCACCGCCCCACTCAGGATTCAAACGCACGTCGGTGGTGCTTTCCATGTGATAGCTAAATGCCCCTTCCACCGTTCGCAATTCACCGATCGCGCCGTCATCGATCAAACGCTTCGCTTCCACGATCGACGGGTGATAGCGATACATGAATGCTTCGACTAATAGTCGGTCCGCCCGCTTTACCGCGTCAATCATCTCGGCACATTGCGCCGCATCATTCGCCAGCGGCTTTTCGCAGAGCACATGCTTACCCCGCTGCAGCGCTGCGATCGTAAGCGGAAGATGCAAACCGTTGTGCGTAGCGATGTAGACAGCTTCGACTTCGGGATCGTCGAGCAGCGCTTCGTAATTATCGTACGCCCGTTTTGGATGGATGGATTCCGCGCGGGCGAGATCACGACTGGCAGCGGCCGCTAACTCTGCGTTTGGAGCCGCTTCGATCGCCGGTGCGTACGCCTTCACCGCGATTCGGCCAACCCCGAGAATCCCAAACTGAACCGGTCGATCTGCGTTCAAAACGAATCCTTTCGTCAATGTGTGTCCCTCGCTACATCTGACCTGCCCATGCTAACGCGAAACCGCCACATTGGAATCACCAGCAAGTCCGTCATCGAACCCTGCGGAAGCCTCGTCTTCAACAAAAAACGACCGGCATCGCAATTGCGACACCGGTCGTTGCATACGGCTCGAAATTCATCCGACTTTCTACATCAAGCAATCAGTCGAACCCTTATAGTGCACTGCTATTCACGTGGCTGTGATACGTCCTGCTTCAATTCTTCCTCAAAAATGTCCGAGTCCACGACGTTTTTCAACGGGCGCTTGACCGGCAATTCTTTGATGAGGTTTTTTTGCCGCAAGAGTGTCGGACTGAATCCACGCGAACGGGCGTACTTCTCGGTCAGCTTGATATTCACGCTGCTTTTCACCTGAATTCGACGTCCATTGTGAACCACATCAAAAGTCGTCTTCGTCGGAATCAAGTCACTACCGACCTCCGTGATTTCAAACTGAATCACTTCTTCCTCGTTGTCCACGTTTTCAGTGATGGACGATTCGTCGGCGACAAAACCATCTGGCGGTTCAATCCCAACCGTCACATCCCAATCGCCTATGCTCTCAAAAACGAACGGGTATTCCTGTTCGGTTTCGTCCCAGATCATCTCTTCCGGTTCAATGATGAGCAGTTCCGAACCTGTCAGCCGCCTTACGCGACATGCAAGTCGACGACCATCGCCGCGCACAATCTGGAACATTCGAACAAACTTCGTTTCCCCACAATTAACCTGGCCGACCACGTGACCGATCGGGTCGGGCAGCAGGATTTGCGACAAATCCTTGGCAATCACGAAGTACTTGCCCGGGGGAACGTTCAACTCTGCATAGCCGTGTTCGTCGCTGGTTGCGCAGCTCACTGGTTCGCAGTTGTCAACGATGCACTCGAACTTGCCCCAGAGTTGCGGGCATGTCGTCGCGGCGCAACTGCCAGACGATCGATCGTATGCACAGACTTCCGTATCCTCGATGGGTTCTTTTGAGAACAAAGGATGCCGACCAAAACCGATGACGTACCGGCGCAACTTGACCAGTATCGACGAACCAAAATCGACACTCACGTCGGCTGAGTCACTCGCAGAATTGCCACACTCGTCTGTCGCTGTGAAAGTGACCTCAGTCGTCTCACCGGCTGGGAATGTTGTGGGGGCGTCATCGGTAACCGTGACCGTCCCGCAATCATCATCGGTAGTCACGGTCGGCAGGGTCACGACTTCATCACCGGAACAGTCATCGTCCACCACGTCGATGAAGTTTTCGCTCAGTGAAATACTCGGCGGTGTTGTGTCATTGGTGGCAATCAACTGATCGCAGCCGCTTTCGTTTCCGCACTCGTCACTGCTTGCGAAACTGCGCGTGATCGAAACCGTGTCACCGCAGCCGGTCGAAGTAACATCCGTGAAGGTCACGTCTGCCGTTCCGCACGCGTCAACCGCTGTTGCCGAACCCGTCGATGCAACGCTGGTGTCGGCATTGCAATCGAGCGCGAGTTGATCGGCTGGACATGTGATGGCCGGAGCGATCGTATCGTCAACGTTAATCACCTGATCGCACGAAGCCGTATTGCCACCGCCGTCATCCGCCGTCCACGTTCGGGTGATGCTTTCCGCCCCACCACAATCCGGATCGGAGGAATCGGCGAACGTCACCGGAATGCTGTCGCCTGAGCACGCATCTTCCGCCGTCGCCGAACCCAGTGTGGTGATGCTTGTGTCGGCTGGACATTCCAAAACAAAATCCTGCGGACAAGTAATTTCGAGTTGCCCGCCTGAACCACCCGAGACTTGGGCGATGTAAATTCCGAAATCGAAATTGCTGAACTGCGCCAGAAACGCGACTTGGTTGGCGTCATTCAAACCGTTGTACCTGCCCGCCAATGAAGCGAAACCTTGATGGACGCTGAGCTTTTTCTGCTGCGCGCCCAATGGTGAAAATTCACCATCCAGTTCGGTCAACGATGTCGTGTTGTCAACGATTCGTGTGGCCTGCCCGGTGCAAGTATCCAGGAAATAGAGTCCTCGTAATCCGCCACCCAGATCAGTGACACCTCTACCAGCGAATACCATGTTGCCGGCTTCATTGATGGTAGCGCTTAAGCTTTCAAACTGCGTCACCCGTGCGGGATCGGGCAGACCCGGTGCGGTCGATGCTGCGTCGAGCACCAAGCCAATCGTGCTGGCGTCGATGTTCGTGCTGTAGATCCCTTGATTGTTGGCCGTACCGCTGTTGCGGATCGTTGCGAAGTAGCCCATGTCTCCGACTTGCGTCGTTTCGGCAATGCGCAGGTTATCAAACTCAGCACCAGCGATATCACCGGGGACAGCCGCACCGCCCGCTTGTGTGTCGATGACGGTTGAGTATGGTCCGCCCGGTACGTCGGCGACATACAGACCCGCAACCCCATTTGAGAGACTCGACGAAAAGATGACTCGCCCGGTGTCGTCGATTTCTTGATCGGAGAAATTGCTGAACGTTGCGGTACCGGCGTCGGGCGCCGTCACGAACTGAAACGCGACCGTCGTCGGAGGTCCACCAGCCACGGGCACGCGGAACACCCCGCTTCGGATCGGTCCGCTGGATGACGTCAATCGAATGCTGCCGTGGAATGCGACCTGACCCGATTGATTGATGCTGATTTGGGGCCGGATTTCCACGAACGGCTGAGGCACGCCGAATGGAACACCAGTGGGCACTGTCGTGTTGTCAGCAAGTTGGGCGATGGCGCCACCGGCCACCGATGAACCAAACAACCCGGTATCAAAGCTATTGTACCCAGCCCAAAATGCCAGCTCGCCAGCGTTGTTCAAGGCGACCAATGCCAGGTCATCCAACGAACTGCCCGAGAATGTGAAGGTCGCAAACGTCGCACCGCCACCACCCGGAACAAGGTCAAACGTATCGACGATCTTGATCAACGGTCCACCGGTCATCGTTGTGGCGTATATCCCTGCCGACGTTCCACCAATCGGATCGCTAAAAAGTGCTCCAAAAACGACATCGCCGCTGTCATTGAGAAGTGGCGTGGAAAAATCCAGGAAGCGTGCGTCAAATGGTCGCCCCGGAACAGCAAATCCCGGTGTGCCCGCGTCCACAATGTTGTCAACTAGAACAGCAAGTGACTCGCTTGGTCGAAGCGCATATATGCCCAACGCAACACCGGAGTTATTGTCAAATTCTGAAGCGCTACGCGCTCTGAAAACCACTTCGCCCGAAGCGTTGATCGAAGGCAGGCGAACGTTGGATTCACCACGAAAAACGAACGGCGCTTCTCGATTGGGAACGGGGTCACGCGTTGCCCCGATGCTCTGCACAACGGGGTCGATCACGACCTGTGCCTGCGCGGTGATATGCGACACCAATAGCATACAGGCCATCGATGCAGCTACTCCGATAATGGGGATTTTTTTGTCCGCCTTCATGAGTCCGACCTCCAAACAGAGATGAAAAACGTGGCGAGCCTGGAAGCGCATGTGAAGAATTGAGTGTTGAACGACAAAACACACGCCGTCAATACGAACTCGCACAACGAAATGATGAATACAGCTTATCCCTAAGATACAAACCAGAAGAGGCAAACTCAATCAACACAGTGTAGGAGATCGTCCACATGCGAAAGTTGGAAGCGACGCTAATATCATCAAAGTACGCCCAACTTGTCGCGCAACGGACAACATTTTGACAACGAATTTGCAAGCACGAATCCGTTTCATGAGCACTGTGACGCTTGCCAACTTAGGGTGTTTACACCAGAACCCATTGGACATGTGTAACTGGGCGAATTCTCGCGAAAATTTGTTCAAGTTTTCCACGATTTGTCCGGGAATTCTTCAGTCGGAATCCCTTCGCTCCCTCGACTTCATCGCATTACCGGTTGACTTGAGTGCAACCCGGCAAGAGTTTCACGAAAACGAACAGGTATCGATCGTCATGGGTTGGTCCTTTCCATTGCAGGAAATCTCAAGGTACACTCTTGTGGCTGAACAGTTCTGATTTATGACTTGGAGCAAGCATTGAAGAAACGACATAGGGTAAATCGATTGTCCTTCGCAGTTCTCTCGGCGATCGGACTTGGGTGCGTCGTCGGATGTGGAGACCTGATCCTGTCGATGGAAGAGGTTGCACTTATACCCGGACAAAAAACGATATTCGTAGGGCAGCTTGAGCGGGATATCCATATCGGCGTACCCAACGCACTGGAAGGGAAGACCATTTCGTTCTGGACAGACCGGGAAATGATCGGTGTCGCGAAGACGGATGACGAGGGAAGGGCGCATTTGGTTGCCGACCTTGCCTCATCAACAATTCCAACGTCGGTGATTGCCAGAGTGTGGGTCGGCTTGCAGCGTATCGAGGTCACCCGCCCCGTCCATCGCTGGCAACCGAACAGGGTCATCATCGCCGTTGACATCGATCACACAATCGCCGAAACCGATTACGAAGGTGTCCTGATCGACGACGTGGATCACAAATCAAAACCAATTCCAGGATCGATCGAAACATTGAAGATATTGGAGAAAAACTTTCACCTGATGTATGTGACCGCCCGCCCGAATTTTCTGCTCGATGAATCCGAGAATTGGCTCGGGTTGCACGGTTACCCTTCTGCCCCGCTGGTGATGGGGGCCAATGCGAGCGCCTTGGTCAATCAAGCCGAACTCAAAGGAAACCTGCTGAACATGCGCCGCGCACAACTTCCGCACCTGTTGATCGGAATTGGCGACAAGGGTTCCGATGCTGAAGCCTATTCGGCCGCCAATATGCTCAGCATCATCCTTGCCCCGCTTGAGGAATCACCCGAAGCTGCCAACGTGCTGGTCATGCAAGATTGGTCCGACATCAACCGCTTTTTCAATGCAAACATGACGGTGCTCAACGATGCAGAACGGCTGACGGATTTGTTAAGTCGGCAGGCCATTTCTGAGTTTGCGATTCCCAAAGAGAGCAAGCAACGAATCGTTGAACCAAGCGAAAAAGATTCGGGCGATGATGAAGATGACGCCACCAAAGATAATGCTGACGGCGATTGATCAAATTGGCTTGACGGACCGGGTCGCGATGTAGGTGTGCATGAACTGACTCAGCGGGTTTTTAGGATCGCTGTCTTCAAACATCGCAGTCAGGCAAAACCCGGCAGCCAATTGGCCACCGATTTGATCATCAAGGGTGTGCCCGAACCAGAGCGGTTCTGACTTATCGATAAATGCCTGCCGTTCCTCCGCCGATAAATCGGTCAATTCCGAATAGGGTAGTTTGTTCTTGAGAACCAACTTTCCTTCTTCCATGAGCGGTGAATCGAAAATGAATACTGCGGGATTGGTGAATCCTACAAGCAGCAATCCACCGGGCCGAAGCACGCGGTAGCACTCGCGCCAAACCGGGATGACATTTTCGGCGAAGCAATTTGAGCAGGGATGGAACACAAGATCGAAACTCGCATCGGCAAACGCGCTCAGGTCGGCCATATCGCCTTGCACGGTCTTAATTGCGAGTCCATCGCGATCGGCCACCACCTGATCTTGTTCGAGCTGTTTAGCCGAATTATCAAAAACGGTCACGCAGGCACCGGCGGCGGCTAAGATGGGGCCCTGTTGTCCTCCGCCAGATGCCAAGCCCAAAGTGTCGCAATCAGCCAGTTTGGGAAACCAATCTCGGGGAACCGGGATGGTCGGCGTCAGCAGTACGTCCCAATCACCTCGTCGAGCGCGGGCGACTGTTTCGGAATCAACCGGGACAGTCCACTCATTGTTTTGTTCAACCTGAGCGTCCCATGCCGTACTGTTGTAGCTGCGAATGTCCATGCGCGACAGGATAGCAGATTATTTTCGTCGTGTTGATCAAGCGGGTGTGGCGGACACCATTATTTTCCGTGTCGCCGCTTACATCTGGCAATTGAGAGGTGATTGATCACGCGTGGCTCCTCGATGCGAGAGACTTCGTAGAACAGCAGCTTGCCCATCGCCTTCTCGTACCGATGCAAACCTTCATTCATCGGGCTTAGTTCACCCTTCATCGACGCCGGATCGACGAAAACCAATACCGGCTCGTCATCTACTCGGACGAAGAGGGCGACGGTTTGGTTCGACTGAATAGCGGTATATCCCAGACCGGATAGTTTCACGTTTGAAGGAAGGTCGTCGAGGACAATCCGAATGCCATATAGCATCCTAAACGTTTCATCGAATTGTTCACCGGAACAGATCCAACCCGGTTCGAATCCATTCGTCATGGCGTCATCAAAGTACGCCTGCATCGTCGTCTGTACCTGCGCATAGCCTGAAGGCAAATTAGTGTTTGGCCTCTTGTTAAACTCATTTGAGTATTGTCGATAAAGCACAAACATCGAGACCACAAAAAACAGCACAGCAGCTACGCGCATTAGTTTTCGAGACCAACTCAGCGATTGTTTGAATGGATCGAGTTTTGCAACGTTCGCAGCACCAAACGCGTTTTCCAATGACGCATCGATTTGATTCTGAAGCTCGAATTCTGCACGAAGTAACGGGTCTGCGGCCATCGCCTCTTCAAATTCTGCGCGCTCCTCGGGCGAAAGCGCGTTGTCAATGTACAACGCAAGCAGATGTTCGACCGTTTTTTTGTCGGGTCCATCCGTCATGCTATTCCCCCATCTGAACTGCAACGCGGATGACCGAGCCGATCACGCAGTGCTTTGCGAGCGCGATAGACATGGCTCATCGCCGTTCCTGGCGCAATATCCAACAGTTCAGAAATCTTGTCATAACTCAGCCCGGTGACTGTGCGCAGCAGCAAGCAACTGCGCGCAGCGCTCGACAAATCATCCAATGCGGCGACAACTCGATCGTCGAATTCCTGCTGATTTGGCAAGATGCGTCCCACTTTGTTGATCGGACTTTTCTTGCTTGTGGCATCCTGCGACGGAGTTGAATCGAGCTGTTCTGGATTCACCAGCGTCTGCCGGGATTTCTTGCGTCGAGAATTGAGGGCTACATTTCGCACAATTGCAGCCGTCCAGGCTGAGAAACTGGTCGTCGGTTCAAACTGCTTCGATTTCCTCCATGCAATCGCAAGCGTTTCCTGAACAATGTCTTCAGCCATGTGCCGATCATTGGTCATTCCCATCGCGATGAGCCACAGCGTATGGCGCGCAGCCTCTGCGCGCTCGCCAAACTCATTGGGCGAAAGATGGTTGCCTGGCCCCGGCTCTTCCAGCCTTGTCACGTTTTCGTCGGGAATGCCCAATCCCTCGCTTATGCGTTTCCATTTGACCTATGTTCCAATGGCACACGAATATTGCACGGGTTTTCCTGCGGCAGGGCAACCGACAAGATCAATTATGTCGGAAACTCGACGCGCCGATCCAGTCGCATTACCCTGTTTTCAGCAATTACTGGGTATCTAACGTCACACGAACCATGCAACCATCTGACGCACTACATTCCGATAATATCGCCGACGACATCCACCGGATCGTCAAGCAACACTGGGGATATGACTCGCTTCGGCCCCTGCAACATGAGGCCATGACCGCCTCGCGCGACGGTGGTGATTCGTTGGTCGTACTGCCCACTGGCGGCGGCAAGTCGCTCTGCTATCAAGCGCCTGCCCTGCTTCATGACAAGCCCACCGTGGTCGTTTCGCCACTCATCGCACTCATGAAGGATCAGGTCGATGCACTACTCGAACGCGGGATCGGCGCCGCGTTTCTCAACAGCAGTCTTACTCCGGATGATCGTCAGCGGGTATCCGATGGCATTCGAGCCGGTGAGTACAAGTTGATATTCGTCGCCCCGGAACGCTTCGCCTCGGGGCAATTCTGGCAACTTCTTCAATCCACCGGCGTCGGCGCTTTCGCCATCGACGAAGCCCATTGCATAAGCCACTGGGGACACGATTTTCGCGGCGACTATCGGCGGCTGGATCAACTCAGCGTGCGATTCCCCAATGCCTCGATCCACGCATTCACCGCGACAGCCACACCGCGCGTTCGCGAAGACATCATCCAACAGTTGCACCTTCGCGAACCGAAAGTTCTGGTCGGCGACTTCTTTCGCCCCAACCTCAACTATCGCGTCATACGCAGACAAGCCGGGTTCGACCAAATCGTAGAGCTCGTCAAGGAGCGCGAAGGGCAAGGCGGAATCGTCTACTGCATTCGTCGGCGTGATGTCGATGCGATCTCGCAGCACCTCATTTCATGCGGCATCAGAGCAGCTGGCTACCATGCGGGATTGTCCGACACCCAACGCACCCGCGTGCAGGATCGATTCAGCGCGATGAAAGTCGATGTCATCGTCGCCACCGTCGCGTTCGGCATGGGGATCGATCGATCCGACATTCGATTCGTCATCCATGCAGCAATGCCCAAGTCGATCGAACATTACCAGCAGGAGACTGGCCGCGCAGGACGAGATGGCCAACCCGCCGAATGCGTCTTGCTTTACGGTGGTGGCGACTTGATGACCTGGAAACGGATCATCGAAATGGGCGGCGAGACCGATATGGATTCGGCGATGCAGTTGCTCAATACCATGGCGCGGTTCTGCACGGGTATTCGCTGCCGGCATGAATCGCTCGTCACTTACTTCGGTCAACCGTGGACCAACGACAGTTGCGAAGCGTGCGACATGTGTCTCGACGGTTTGGAATTTCATCCGGAGTCGACCACGATCGCCCAGAAGATCATGTCTGGAGTCGTCAAGACCGGGCAGCGCTTTGGCGCGGCGTACGTTTGCGACACGTTGGTTGGCGCCCGCACAGAAAAAACGTCGCAGCGCGGCCATGAGCGTCTGAGCACTTACGGTATTCTTGAAGACGAAGACAAACGCAGCGTGATGGCTTGGATCGATCAGTTGGCCGACCAGGAAATGCTTATTCGCGACGGCGAATATCGCGTACTCAAAGTCACTGACCTGGGTTGGCAAGTCTTGCACATGAAAGCGGACGCACGTCTCTTGCCTGCTCAGAAGGTGAAAAAGCCGAAGCGAACTCGCAAGACCAAAATCGTTGAGAAGCCCAAACCGTTAACTCATCATCAACCGATCGATGAAGAAGCGTACGAAGATGCGCGAATTAAACTGTACGAATCGCTGGGGCGCAAGCTGAGTTGCCCGGACTGCTCGTATTCACTGTTCGGGATGCGCAGGGCAGTCTGCCCCGAGTGCGGTTATCGCATCGATTTGGAATCGTTAGGGGTTTCGGCTGAAGACTTCCGGAGTGTCGCAGAGAAAGGTGCGGGAATCAATGTCGAAACTACTCCCCGATCGCAAAGCCGCAAAAAATCTACGGATCAGGCAGACTCCGTCCACTATGACGACGATTCGGATGAATTAGATGAATCGCTGTTTGAACAATTGCGCCGCTTGCGACTAACGATTGCCCACGAAATCAACAAGCCAGCGTTTGTCGTCTTCAGCGACCGAACGCTCCGAGCCATCGTCCAAGCCACCCCAAGCAACGAAGACGAGATGCTCGCCGTCAAAGGCGTCGGCCCGGCAAAGTTTGAAGCTTACGGCGATCAATTCCTGGAAGCGATCAAGAACGCAACATAAAGCGTGCGCCACTGCTCTGTGAGCAGTGTTGAGTGGTCAACGTTGCTTCGAATTGCACTGCTCATAGAGCAGTGGCACGACATAATCCAATAGAGCGCCCCTTAAATCGGATTTTCCTTAGTCGATGCGCCAACACCAAGAAACTCGACCTTGATGCATTTTTCATTTTCGTTAAATCGCAGCACGCAATATTGCGGTCGCCCCAACTCTACGATGAGACGCCCGTCGTACGTTTGACTCAACAGACCGGTCGAGTCGCTGCGAGCCGTAAGCAGGGGCTTGCCCATATTAAGTTTCTGCTCGCACTCAACCGGCGATTTCCCATCGACGGAGGATGCGATGATCAGAGCGCGGGGAACGTCAGTCTTAGGATCGCTGGTGACTTCGGCACGGGTGATTGCCACGATCTTGCTATCCGCAACCTCCACAACGTAGCGGTCCTTCCCGAAAAAATTAAGATTCGTGACTGGGTAAATGTGCCATGCCCGCGAACCGTTCACTTCGCGATTCACGTCGATCCGCTCGCCGAAACGCTCGTCTGCCGCTGAGATGTCTTCACCTAAGAGCACTTCGGCGTGATCTTTGACATCGGCGTCATCTACAACGCGACCGACCAATGAAATCCCGACACTCGCCGCGGTAAAGCAGCCAGTCTGAACAAGGCAAGCCGCAGCAAACAGCGTCAGCACGATTCTCTGAACCAATGAGTTCATTGTAAACATTTGAGCGATTTTCCCTATAAACCAGTGAGCCGAATTCGCGACATGCACGCGATGTGTTGCAGCCAGAATAGCGTATAATGCCTTCCATGTCTGGTCTATTCGACGGAACATCTTTGGAACGACCGGTGACGTGTGACATTTGCGACGCGCCGATCGATGCCTGCGCTTGCCCGCGCGACGCTTGTGGCGATGTGCTTTCGCCCAAGGATCAAACCGTGCGCATCCGTCGCGAAAAGCGCAAAAAGGGCAAAACTGTGACGGTGATCACCGGCCTCGATCCCATTGCATCTGATCTCACGGGAATACTCAAGAAACTCAAAGGAGCATGCGCTGCTGGCGGTACGGTTACTGACGGCAATATCGAAATCCAGGGCGACCACCGCGAAACAGTTAAAACGATTCTCGACGGCTTGGGCTTTCGAGCGAAACTCGCGGGCGGATAGTGGCGAAATACATCGCCGCAATGAACGCCAACCGCGTCCTGCGCTTCTTCTCAATGCTGTCTTTGTCAAACCCTCACCCCGCTGGCAATCGGCCCATGAGCCTTATTGAAACGCTTGTGCTGAATTCCATCATCCCGAGGCGTCATCGTCATGGTTTACGCTGTCGGTCGACGCATTAAATCCGATAAACTCGTCAGACGAATATTCATTTGCGTCTATCAGCCCATGTGTGCAGACTTAATGATAGACCGCTGCACTCGGACCGAATCTGCTAATATGTCATGACCATCTTGGTTTGATCATGGGATCACGCAAGAAGAAAACGTCAATTTCACTTCCTGTTCAATCCCCACCAAAGGGGATCGGCTGCAAGTCTGCAGACGGTTCATCGAACGTCCGTCAATCTCGTTCGAGCAAGTGGCGGGCGATGTGCCTCCTTGCGATTCACATCGTGTTCGCCTTGCACCTTGCCCATTGGTATGTGACCGGTTCAACGCTCACCCCAGTCGAACCGAGCGAAGCCATGCAGACACTTGGCAGCCAAAGCCTGGTCAATGCTGGATTCATTTTCTTTGCGGTGACCATTCTGGCGACACTGGTGTTTGGACGGTTCTTCTGCGGCTGGGGATGCCACATTGTGGCACTTCAGGATATGTGTACGTGGTTCCTGAAACGAATCGGCATTCAACCCAAGCCCTTCCGATCACGCTTGCTGGTATTTGTCCCGTTGTTGGCGGCGATCTTCATGTTCGTTCTGCCAACCATCGTTCGCATGTCGATTGGTGGCACCAAAGATCCTTACACAATGCATGTCACCACGGAGGACTTCTGGGAGCGATTTCCCGATTGGCCGGTTGCGACGCTGACGTTTGTCGTGTGCGGCTTTCTAATCGTCTATGTCCTCGGCAACAAGGGATTCTGCACGTATGGCTGCCCATATGGCGGGATTTTTGGGTTTGTCGATGCGGCTGCCCCCGGAAAAATCCGCGTGACGGATGCTTGCGAGGGCTGCGCACATTGCACAGCCCGCTGCACTTCAAACGTGCAAGTCCATGATGAAGTGCGCCGATTCGGCATGGTCGTGGATCCGGGTTGCATGAAGTGTCTCGATTGCGTCAGCGTCTGCCCGAAAGATGCCCTCTACTTTGGATTCGGAAAACCGACGATTTTGAGCAAGAGCGAATCCCCAGAAAAGAAAACTGAGAAGAAAAACGTTCGCTTTGATTATTCCTGGAAAGAAGAAGGCATCATGGCCGCCATATTTACGGTGGCGATTGTCATTTTCTGGCGTCTGTACGACAGCGTTCCGACGCTCTTGGCACTTGGACTTGCAGCGATCAGCACCTACTTGCTATTCACCGCACTGCGCATGGGCGGCCAAACCACGCTTCGATTTGGCCAACATTACATTCGACGCGGTGGCAAGACGACCCGATTTGGCGTGTTCGTTATTGTTGCAGCGGTCGGCTGCGCGCTCGTCCTAGCTCAGTCTGCGACGGCAAAGACCCTCGCATTTGTCGGCACGCAGCGCGTGAATCAACCGCATCGAAACGCAGCGTCCAATCTCCAAACCCATCGAAGAAATGAAATTGAATCGGGTATTCGCCTGCTGGAACTGAGCAATCAAATCGGCTTGGTACCCATGGCCCGACATGAGTGGACCATGGCCCAGGCTTATAAGGCTCTCGGTCAACCTGATGCCACCGACGCCTGCTATCGGAGGGCGGTAGAGATTTCGCCAAAGTTGCTTGCAGCGCGATTCGAGATCGCGCGCTATGCGATTCAATCCGACAACTTGATCGACGGCGAAGAGCAACTTCGGAAGATTGTCGATCGCGACCCAGAATACCCGTCAGCCGCCAAAATGCTCGGGGCGCTTCTCGTGCGACAAAACAGAAGTGCCGAATCGGTTACGATCATGCAGGAACTATTCGATCGGCGACCCGGGAGCTGCGAAATCGGCATCGCCCTGGCCACCGCGTATCACCTGACCGGCGATGCTCAGCGAGGTACGAATCTTGCTCAATTCCTGGTCGATCGTCATCCAGACAACGCCGAAGCCCACGTCTTTCTAGCCACCGCAAAAGTCAATAGCGGCAACGAAGCGGAAGCACAACGACTGCTCAAGCGGGCGATTGAACTCGACGGCACAATGGGTCGCGCGCATTTCCTGCTCGCCTCGCTGGAACTTCGCGACGGCATTACCAAGCAGGGAATCGACCACCTTGATGCGGCGCTGAACCTCGAACCGTTCAACGCGACATACACAAAGTTTTGGGCACGATTGGTCCAGCAAACCGAAGACATCAATAAGGCGATTGTCAAATGGGAAAACAAACCGGGGAATGACCGTGTCACCAGATTCAGGCTCATGCATCTTTATGAGGTCGCGGGAAGATTGGACCAAGCCAATTCGATCGCGAAAGAATTGAATCTACCGAACGCCGGGTAGCAGCCAGATGCGTTGGTCGGGTCATCGACCCGACACGTTCTTGAATGGAGAACTTGATTGTCGGGTCGATGACCCGACCTACATCACTTCCAACTCCAACCGTTTTCAAGCAGAAACCGTGTCGATCTACCCCGCATGAAGAGAAACAACTCCAACCTGAAAAGCTGCTGATCGAACGTCTCGAAATTGAAAGTCGTCCAAAACGAATAACGAATCGTTGCAACTTCAGACCTTGGGATCACGAGCATGCGGCCCTCGTTGTGACTCATCGGCCAATCGGGGTGCCCGGTGATTGTGGATGGTAGTGAGGCCACTTTTATTACTTGGAGTTTGTTGAAGTCGGGAACAAGGACCTCTACCAAAGATCCTGCAAGTCCCCACGTCCCCAATCCGCCAGACCCCACGTTCAAAAACATCGCTTCACGAGATGCAATCTGCATTCCCATGTATGGTCGAGCGCGAATACCTCGACCGATTGTGACCTTGTACCCCACCGTCAAGTACTTACGCATTTAATATTCCCGCAGCAAAACGATGCGCAGTAGTTGCGTCGGGTCGATGACCCGACCTACATCATTTTCAATCCTGCAGCAGCGAAACCACGCGATCATAGCCGCGTTTCGCCGCCCATGCTTCAGCCGACTGGCCCTTGGCGTCCTTGATGTTTTTGTCGGCACCATTTTCGAGGAGCAATTTGACCGCATCGATGTGGTCGATGGATGCCGCAACGATGAGTGGCGTCATGCCGTTGTTGGATTGGGCGTTGACAGCCGCTCCGCGTTTGATCAGAAACTCGATCAGATCAAACGACTTCGCCACCCCGACGACAGCATGACTGAGCAGCGGGATGCCATGCGGACCGGGAGTCTTGTGACATTCGGGCAGTGCCTCAAGCGACGCATGCACCACGCCGGCCATCCCCAACATCGTTGCCGCGAATAGGTCCAACCGCGCCCCGTGATCGAGCATAAGTTCGGCGATCTTCGTCCCACCGGTATGCGAAGCGGCTCCCAGCCCAGTTTCATAATCGCCCCCGCCCCAATCCCAGCAGCAATTCACCAGCGCCGGATGCTCCTTGACCATCGCACGAACGGTATCAAAATCGAAATGCGACTTGCCAACAAACCTGCCAACCAGATCGTCAGCAAGCGCAGCCGGCTTGTCGTCGTCCGCCCAGACCGGTCTCGCAAGAACGACAGAAGGAATTGCAGCCCCAGCGGTCAAGACAAATGTGCGTCGGTCCATCGAATGGCTCCTGATCGTAATGACAGATGCAGCCCGGCCACACTATTGACGCCATTGTACGCGGTCAGTCGGAGCTTCGACTCGGCAAAACCGAATAGGATGTGTAATCATGTCGGGGGGATGAACTGACCTACCGCGCTACGATAATTTATTGCGATGCCTCTTGATGTGAATAGGGATGGATACAACTAACGACAGCCCTGCCAAGAATGCCCATATCCCCAAGAACACTTTGCATTCGCCATTCCAGAAATCATCCCAAAAATGTAGATTTCCATGTGCCCGCTTCCATCGAGCGTTTTGGAGCAAGAGGGAAACGTCGATTGCAGTCGCGACCAAGACTCCAAACACGATCGGCCAATGAACTGCAATCAGACAAACCAATAATGATCCAGCAATGACGAGGAATATGGCTACAAGCCACCCGGCGTACATCGCGCGGAACGCCAGTGGGCCAGCCCAAATCACAAACGAAGCGGAAATAGAAAGTGCAACGACATCGCGAATCCAGGGAGCGCTTCGATTCTGTGCCGTCAAGACTTCGTTGTTATTGAGCGGATCGCGACGTACCAAGTACGAAATCAACAACGTGCCAAGAAAACCCGCAATTCCGAAAGCAATAGGTATCCAAATTGAATCCACTGATCCGCCACGAATAAACGTAAGCACAATTGCGGTGAAGACCCCGATTGCAAACGCATGCTTCATGGCTCGAAGACTTTTGTTATGGAATGGGTCGTGTCATCGGCGCGACACCGGACTAGTAAATCACCTGTCGGGTCGATGACCCGACCTACCACTCTACTCCGCTAGCCGTCTTCGGGTGCGTCGAAGGCCAGCTCACCGCGTTTGATGTCCACGTTGATCCGGGGGCTGTAGGTCGTCGTCGTTGTCGTGTTGATCACGTCGTGTTCTTCGGTCTTGGGCAATTTCATCGACGAGTCAATTCGGTGAATCAAGAACGTCTCTTTGCTGATCCACAGCGTGATGGGTTGCGATTTGGCTGAAAGTGGTTGCCCCTTCACACGGAAGCATGGCACATTGTTCTCATCTGTGTTCTCATCTGCATCCTTCAATCGCTCCAGATCGCGAAGGGCGGTTCTTTTCATGCCGCCAACCCTCTTGGGCAGCAGCATCACCGGAACCGTGTGGGAGGATCCACCCGAAACACCAGTCGCCGTCGCGAGCGCCAGTGGTAACGTCTTATCCTTCTTAACTCCGGGATCGATGTCCCACCAAGTTTGCACGTCATCTCCGTTAGCCCAAACAATAAACCTCCTCTCCTCCACCCCTGGAACGTATGTCGGTTTTGAAGTGAATTCGTAACGAAATTCTCCGTCTCGCAAGAATGCCGTCTTGAACGGCTTGTCATCGGTGAAGCCGCCGCTCTCTCTCGCAAAGACAGTCTTGACCAATCCCGTGTCAGAGTAGGACCGACACGACGCATACGTTGAATCCACCTTCGAGAGTATCTCTTCAGCCGAAAGTTCAACATTGGATACTTGCTTCGGTACGTCGCCAGATGGTGTGGTATCGTCTGCACGATCGCATGCGAGCAATGTCAAAATGCACAACCCAATAAGCAATTTGCAACGGTTCATTGTTAATTCCCCTCATCATGGTTTCGCGAATTGCAACTCTCAACCAAGTCGGCCACTCGAAATGATGCAGCCACGTAGGTCGACTTATCGATCTGATTTACCTTATTGCTGCTGCCTCACTCAGCAAGCCACTTTTCATATTGTTCAAGATCGAGTTGTACCAAACGACCTAATTCGGATTCAGATAACTTGGACATTGTTGCGAATCCGATTTTTGATTGATTCGGATACTCCGCCCCTGAAAGAACGTCGCGATAATCTGTCTTCGCAACTTCAACAAGAATCCGAATCTCTTTAAGATTCGCCCCACCGTCTTTTAGGATTGCGAGCCGAACACGATGTACTTCACCTTCGTGCTCGCATTCGCCATATCTTCCAAGTTCGCGCACGAATTGTTCGCGAACGGCAGGTTCCGCAATACATGCATCAAGCTTACGGGCAAGGATTCTATCTGCGTCAGACGGATGAATTGTCATGATTGCATCATCATACGGCCAATATTCGTCATTCAAGTTAATTGAAGCGACAAACGGGGGTGGATGGGAATCGAACCCACCCTCACCGCTGCAATAGGTACAAAAATGCGGAAATCATTGAAATAAATATCATCAACTGTATCACCGATTCGCAGGTCGGTCGCTCCTCACCATAGCTTCCACCATGGTTTCTTCGCTTTGATTTGCCCTCCCCAAATACGGCATTCCGTCACCCTTGCTTCGGACGGCATGTCTGCTGACGAGTATGGGAGCATGTCGATGAACTCATGAGATGGCATGACCAACTCCATCTTGCTCATCAGGTCTTGCATGATCGCCGGAATGCGATTCTTGGATTCCACGCCGAGAACCAGGACTTGCCGTACTTCATCGTCACCTTCGATATAGCATTGAGGCAAATATGCCTCAACAATACCAGGCACTTGGGCAACAACTTAGCCAATTGCGTCCGCCATGATCTCCGGCATTGGGTTTGCTGGCACGCCAAAGAACATTCGGCTTCCTGCGTTCATTTGTCGCTCTTGTTCCATTGTAGTCTCAGCGGTTGGAATTCGCGCAACTGAATCGCGTAGGGAAACTTTAACAGGTGCGATAAACCGCACCCTACACTGTGATCAAGACTCAGACGGGGGTGGATGGGAATCGAACCCACCGCGAGCCGCTTTTACGACCCGCCAACGGCTTTGAAGGCCGCGGAACCCACCAGGCGTCCGGACACCCCCTTCATCGTTTGCTCACCTTAACTTTGGGCTTGTTCTGCGGCAAATCGGATTGATGCTCGATGGCTTGCCTTAATCGATGAACCCGCCCCTGAAGGGACGGGCCACCCTTTCGCGAATCCATTGGCTAAGCTCGATTTGCGAGTTGTCAGTCCCCCACCCTGAAGGGCGGGGCACCCTGCGCTCGAAATGTTTGGCCGTTTCTGCTACGCTTCCTGCTTACACGAAACGCCCGATCGGGCGTCCAAGGCTGGTTTCCCTCGGTCTTGCGGGTTGCTTTGCGTTTGCTTTGTGCCCCGCTTCCAACGGTGACCTCGCGGATGATTTTCTTATGGTTTCTGACAACGCTACCCATTCGTTTTCTATTGCACTCGATCAGTTTGCGCCCGTACAGACGCCACCGCTTCCGATGACCCGCCGCGAAATGCTCGACCGCGGATGGGATTCGGTGGATGTGGTTTTTGTTTCGGGCGACGCTTATGTCGATCACCCCGCGTTTGCGGCTGGCATCCTTTGTCGATTGCTGGAGGCGCATGGGTTCCGCGTGGGTGTGCTTGCTCAACCGGATTGGCAAAGCTGCGAACCGTGGAAGGAGTTTGGCCGGCCCAACCTGTTCTTTGCGATCAGTGCGGGCAACATGGACTCTATGATCAATCACTACACCGCCAGCCGCAAAGTGCGCAACGACGACGCGTACTCACCCGGTGGGCGGATCGGTCTGCGTCCGGATCGTGCGACCAAACCCTACTGCCAGCGAGCCCGCGAAGCCTACAAAGGCGTACCGATTATTGCTGGCGGCGTCGAAGCCTCGCTCAGGCGGCTTGCACATTACGACTACTGGTCCGACAAAGTGATGCGGTCGATCCTGCTCGACGCGAAAGCCGACCTGATCGCATACGGCATGGGCGAAGACGCCATCGTCGAAATCGCCCAGCGATTAGCCGCAGGTGAAACGGTTAAGGATTTGCGCGACGCACGCGGAGTGGCCTACGTATGTGGAGCCAGCGAAACTGCACCGAGTGTTTCCGACGTTGTCACGCTGCCTACCTACGAAGATGTCAAAGGCGACCTGACCGAGTTCGCCAAAGCCACGCGTCTCTATCACGTTGAGACGAATCCCTACAACGCTAAAACACTCGTGCAATATCACGATCGGCAAGTCGTCGTCTGCAACCCGCCGCGCCTGCCCGTTTCACAAACGGACATGGATCGCTACTACGACTTGCCCTACACGCGGCGGGCCCACCCTTCATACAAAGATCGCATCCCCGCGTTTGAGGTGGTGAAGGATTCGGTCACGATCATGCGCGGTTGCTTCGGTGGGTGTACGTTCTGCTCGATCACCATGCATCAGGGTCGGACGATCCAATCGCGTTCCAAAGACTCGATTATTCGCGAGGTCGAAGGGCTGACGAAGGATAAAGAATTCAAAGGCGTCATCAGCGACATCGGCGGGCCAACCGCAAACATGTACGAAATGCGCTGCACCCGCCCAGAGATTGAAGAGAAATGTCGGCGGTTGTCCTGCGTGCATCCGACGGTGTGTTCGCTATTGGGAACCGACCACGGCCCACTCATCGACGTGATGCGTGAATCGCGCGAGGTGAAGGGCATCAAGAAAGTATTCGTCGCCAGTGGTGTGCGGATGGACCTCGCCCAGCGCTCGCCTGAATACATGGAAGAACTCACGAAGCACCATGTCGGCGGCCACTTAAAAGTCGCGCCGGAACACACCGACCCGACCACGCTTCGCATGATGAAGAAACCGGACATCGACGACTTCGCCGGATTCGCCGATGCGTTCAAAGATGCTTCTGTCAAAGCCGGCAAGAAGCAGTATCTGGTGCCCTACTTCATCACCGCGCACCCCGGTAGTTCCGTCGAGTCGATGATCGACCTGGCAATCTTCTTGAAGCAAAACGGTTACCGCCCGGATCAGGTTCAGGACTTCATCCCCGCACCGATGGACATTGCGACATGCATGTACCACACCGGTCTCGACCCGATGAGCATGAAGCCGGTGTTCGTCGCCAAGCACCTGCGCGATCGCAAGTTCCAGCGAGCACTGATGCAATTCTTCAAACCGGAGAACTACTTCCTCGTGCGCAAGGCACTGCTCAATGCCGGACGGTCCGACCTGATCGGAGATGGATGCGATGCGTTGATCCCCTCCCATCCGCCCAAAGCCGCCATCGACGCCCGCCGCCAGCAAGCCAGCCGCTCATTCCAGGATGGCGACCATTACCATTCGGCGCAGCGTGAGAAGGATCTTTCCTCCGGATATCGTCCGGGCCGCTCCTCTGCTCGTCGGCGATCGCGCAATCGTCGCCCGAAATCGTAAGCACGTCATCGGGCGCTGAGAATTTCACATACAGTCGGGTGGCCTTGAATCGACCGGAGCGATGCCATACAGTCTCGCCCTGAATGAACCTACGCGAAACGGGAACCCAACACTGATGGCCAAACGATACATATCCGATTTGAAAGCTGGCGAGACTGTCGATTCGCAAGTCTTTTTGATTGCGTCAAAAGACCTGCGGACGACGACCAGCGGCGCGCTTTATATTCACGCGGTGTTAAAGGATCGCACCGGCCAGATTCCCGCCCGAATGTGGCAGGCGTCCGAAATCCTCTACAACAACTTGCCCGAGGGTGGGTTCATTGAACTCAAAGGGCGGGCGGAAAACTACAAAGGCAACATGCAGTTCATCATCGATGCGATCCGCCCGGTCGATGAGGACAAAGTTGACTTCGCAGACTTCCTGCCAGCAACGACCCACAACATCGACAAACTTTGGGACCGTACGCTTGAAATCCTTCGCGGCATCAAGGACAAGCACATCCAACTCTTGATTAAACAGTTTGTCACCGACGAAGCGTTGGTCGCGCAATTCAAACGATCACCGGCTGCTGCCAATATGCACCATGCGTATATTGGTGGGTTGTGCGAACACACGTTGAGTCTGCTGGAGATTGCCCTGCTGGTGATCCCGCGCTATCCGCAGGTCAGCCTCGACCTAGTGTTGGCCGGCCTGTTTCTGCACGACATCGGCAAGACTGAAGAATTGCGCTGCGAGACCACATTTGCTTACACCGACAATGGGCAGCTCCTTGGGCATTTGTTCATCGCGGCATCGTGGGTCGAACAAAAATGCGCTGCAGCCGAGAAGGAAACCGGTGAACCGTTTCCCGAAGTTATCAAGACGACCCTGCAACACATCATTCTGTCGCACCACGGAACGTATGAATTCGGCAGTCCGAAGATACCAGCCACGCCCGAAGCGGTTGCGATCCATCATATCGACAACCTCGACGCCAAACTCAATACCTACATCGGGTTGATCGAATCGGATCGTGACAAGAACAGCAGTTGGACAAACTACAACCATTTGCTGGGTACCAAGATATTCAAGACGGATGTGCTGTGTGTCCGGCCCGAACCTGCGGAATAGTGATACTACCAAAGTCAATATTCTCGACCTGATACATAGGATCATCGATGGACTACACACAAATCAGTGATAGTGACGAACGCCAGATGCTTGACGCCATCGGCGCGGAAAACATCGAAGCGTTGTTCTCAACGATTCCCAGCGATCAGCGCTTCAGCGGCGACCTCGATATACCGGCTGGGTGTAGCGAGATGGAATTGCTCGCGGAATTGCAGCAGCTTTCCGACAAGAATCACGACGCGACAAAAATGACGTGCTTTCTCGGTTGTGGTGCATACGACCATTTCGTCCCGACAGTCGTAGACAGTCTGGCGATGCGCGGCGAGTTCCTCACTGCATATACACCATACCAAGCCGAGGCGTCGCAAGGTGTGCTTCAGGCATTCTATGAGTTCCAAACGATGATCTGCGAACTGACCGGCATGGATATTGCCAACGCATCGCTTTATGACGGTGCGTCTGCGGCGGCAGAAGCGGCGATGCTCGCGAAGGGTGTGACCAATCGCTCGAAGATCGTGCTCGCAACGCGGTGTCATCCCGATACAGTCGAAACGCTTCAAACGTATGGTCAGCAGCAGGAATTGAAGATTGATTCGGCGCTGACGGGCGATGGGCTTCCTGATGCGGCGAAGCTTGGTGCTTCCGTAGATGACAATACTGCCGCCGTACTGATTCAATTCCCCGACTTCTTTGGACAGCTCAACGATATCGAACCGTTGATCGAAGCTGCCCACAAAGTCGGCGCCCTCGCAATCGTCTCATTCGATCCGCTGGCAGCCGGTATCATTAAACGACCGGGCGACTTCGGCGCAGACATCGTCATCGGCGAAGGTCAGGCGTTGGGACTTCCGCTGCAATATGGCGCGCCGTACCTCGGGTTCTTCGCCGCCCGCGAGAAGTACCTTCGAAAGATGCCCGGCCGCGTGGTTGGTGTTGCCTATGATGAGCATGGGAATCGCGGATATTGCCTGGTACTGCAAACCCGCGAGCAACACATCAAACGCGAGCGTGCGACAAGCAATGTTTGTACGAATCAAGGCTTGATGGCGATGCGGGCGACGGTGTATATGACGGCTGTTGGCAAGAACGGTCTCACCAAAATTGCATCGCTCTGCTTTGACAAAGCACACTACGCTGCCCAGCAGATCGCCACGCTGCCGAACTACTCACTGCGATTCGACGGACCGTTCTTCAAAGAATTCGTCGTGCAGACCACCAACGATGTAACCAAAGTCCTGGACGCCTGCCACGCCAAAGGAATGTTAGCCGGTATACCGCTGCGAAAGTGGTTCAGAGAAATGAACGATTGCTTCTCTGTCGCCGTCACAGAAAAGCGTACCAAAGCTGAAATCGACGAACTCATCGAAACCCTGGCAAGCGTTTAGAAATGAGTCGGAAGCTGTGCCACTGCTCTGAGAGCGTTGCGATCCGCAAGCACTAAGCCGCTACATCAATAAACCGACCCGGCTTGGGGCCATCCTGGGCCTGTAACCCTTCAAACAATTTGGACGCTGCGGCATTCGATGCGTTTTCAGTCGCACGCCCCCCTGCTGGCTCCAATCCTTGAGCCTCATTCGCCTTCGCAGTTTGGAACACCGCTTCCTGCGCGTGAGCCTCTTGCGCATTGCCCAACTGACGCGACTCTTCCGCGTGGTTGGCCTCACCACCGGCAACGCTTTCAGCTTGCTCTGCCGACTTCTCGCGCTGGGCGGCTTGGAGTTTAGAAGCAGCTTGTGAAGCGACTTGGCGATCCTGCGAAGATGGCTCAGCCGGCGCATTGGCCGCCCGCTGAATCTGCCGCATCTTGCGAATGGTAGCGTCCGGATCGCCTTTGACGTCACTCGTGTCGATTTGAACTTCGCCACCTACCGCATACCGTCGACCATCCGGACCGGACTCGTAACTATACGTAGGACCACCTTTGGCATGTCCACCAGCAGCGGCTTTGTGAGCTTGCTCATGACGACGGACTTCGGCGTCGCGCTTCTTAAGCTCTTCGACTTGCTGGCGCTCTTCTTCGGTCAGCTCGGATTTGTTCGGCGAAGTGGACTCAGCCGCTTTCGTTTCGGGCGTTTCCCGTTGCTGTTGGGGCCGTCCTGTCGGCGAGGATCCCAGCGCAGAGATCAACCCGTTGACAGAAACGCCTTCGCTGGAAATGCCTGAAATCATTGACCGTGCCCCCATTTTCTGCCGCCGTGTGTAGACGGACGCTCAAGCATCGAATTCATCGGTTGCATATGCCATCGCCTTAACCCGCCCGCACCCGATTCTACTGCGTCCAATAACCACGCAAGTAGCCCGTCCCGCACGAGCCGTCATTCCCGTGAAAGCGGGAATCCAGCGCCCGTACGAAACCCGCCACCCTCCTAGACTCCCGCGTGCGCGAGAGTGACGGCCCGGTCCGCGCTGGTAAAACCCGGCCCCATCCCGTACACATAAGGCATGTGTGAAATCGCCTATCAACAGTGTATCCATGCCGATTGCGGCGCGACCTTCGATATTGGCCAACCGCTGTTCGGCTGCCCCAAGTGTGGGAACCTGCTCGACGTGGGTTATCACTGGGACAAGGTGGCTGTCCCCAAATCATTGGATGCGTTCAACCGCAGGTGGACAACGCCAGGCCGCTCCGTCGAAGCGCGGGCCGACTTCTCGGGCGTGTGGCGCTTCCGCGAACTCTTGCCATTCGCAAAAGTCGACGAAATCGCCACCATCGGCGAAGGGCGCACCATCCTTCAACAAGCCGACCAGATCGCCAAACAGATCGGCATGAAGTCGGGCCGGTTGTTCTTGCAGTACGAAGGCTTCAACCCCACCGGCAGTTTCAAAGACAACGGGATGACTGCCGCCTTCACCATCGCCCGAAAGCTTGACCGCACCCGCGTGGCCTGCGCATCAACGGGCAACACCAGCGCCGCGATGAGCGTCTATGCCGCACACTCAGGCGACTCGGGCAAACCGATGCAGGCGATCGTCTTCGTCGGCGAGGGTAAGATCGCATTCGGCAAGTTGGCCCAGGCCCTAGATTACGGCGCGCTGACGCTGCAAATCGCCGGCGACTTTGACGCATGCATGAAACGTGCTGTGGAGTGCGCCGAAAAGCTCGACGTGTACCTGATGAACTCGCTGAACCCGTTTCGTCTCGAAGGGCAGAAGACGATCATGTTTCGGATTCTCGAAGGGCTCGACTGGCAGGTGCCCGATTGGATCATCGTGCCCGGAGGAAACCTCGGAAACAGCAGCGCGTTCGGCAAGGCGTTTGAGGAATTGAAAACGCTCGGCCTGATCCCCCGCATCCCGCGAATCGCCATCATCAACGCGGCTGGCGCCAACACGCTCGACCACGCATGGAACCAAAAGAAGATGCGTTGGAACGAAGGGAAGTTCGATTCAAAAGGAATCTGCGAGTACTTCGACGAACTAGACGCATCAAACAACAAAGCCAAAACCATAGCCAGCGCCATAGAGATAGGCCGCCCGGTCAATCTAGCCAAAGGCCTTCGCACGCTCGACGTCATGAACGGTGTCGTGCGAACCGTAACCGATGAAGAAATCCTAGCCTTCAAAGCCATGATAGGCCGCTACGGATACGGCTGCGAACCCGCCAGCGCCGCATCACTAGCCGGCCTGCACCAACTAAGAAACGAAGGAATGATAGGCCCCGACGACAAAGTAGCCTGCGTACTAACCGGCCACTCCCTAAAAGACCCCGACGCCACGGTGAACTACCACATGAAGGGAAGCGGCCAACAAGTAGGATCGCCGCCGAATCAACCGGTGCAGATTGCGGATGACTTTGAGGCCATCAAGACCGCGATTAATTAGCATCAATAGCATAACCAGCCGTTGACTATGAATGGTTCGTTCATCCCAATCCCTCATTCGAGTAAAATTGGAATTGCATCCTGAATCGCCCGCACCTAGTATTAGCGGTTCATGTCACCGATGACGATACTCTGGGCCGGGCTACTTGTATTGGCAGCGGTCTTTCTCAGACGGGCCATTCGCGGGCGGCGAGTTGGTGATGTGCCATTCTGCGGGGCGTGCGAATACAACCTCACCGGCTTGCAATCAACCACCTGCCCCGAATGTGGAACCACCATTCAGGACGACATCGGGAATCCGATCACCATAGTACATGGTTACCGAAAACGCTCGCCGGCTCGAGTCATGTTCGCATCGTTGCTCATGCTGACCGCCCTCTTTGCCTTCGTGATCAACATCACCCAACTAAAGAACAACTGGATACAATTCGCTCCGACGTTTTGGGTCACGTCGCTCGCTGATGACGGCAAGCAAGACGCATTAGACGAGTTGATCCGCCGCATCAACGCCAGCTCACTTTCAGCGGAGCAAATAAGCGACGCCATCGAAATCGGATTGCAGATTCAAGCAGCTCCCGACAGCCATCCACTACTGGCCGAATGGATGGACTTTCTTGGTTCGGCGCTCATCGCACAGCAAATGACGATCGCCCAGGAATCGAAGTTTTTTGAGAATGCAGTGACATGTACTTTGGTTCCGCGTCCAGTGATTCGCAGTGGTGAGTTGTTACCTGTCGAGATACATTATCAGACACGGGGCCCGAGCAACTTGCCCGCTAGGTTTGGATTGAGGGCCTATTGGATGGAGGCTACCACGCGCATTGGCGATGCTCATGTACACGTGCCCAACGAAGGATTCTCAAGTGCATCAATTTTGGGCACGACCGGATCCGGCACAGTGACGGTGCAGGGCGCCCGTCCAGTTGAGTTGCCGCCAGGCGACTACGAAATCGTTTGCACAGCCAATCGTCGCGTGTTCCTCAAAGCCACCATGGTACCGGAGCAAGACGTCCCCGATTTTGAAATTGTGGACGTACTCAGAGCGCCCATCAAGATCATTGAGTCAGACGCACCAGATCTAATCACAAGTACGCCGGAACCGGAATTGGCGTCGACAATCCGAAAGTGTATTGCAGTTGAAAGCATCAAAGTTTTTGCAGGAAAAAGATGGGGGCAATACTTTGAATCCGAAGTCAGTATTGGCGGATTCAGGCACCAGCCGCCAGGCTCAACAATCTTCCAACCCGCAATGCTACCATCACCGCCAAGGAATCTCGCATTTCGCACGATCATAAGAGCCGGTCAGTTTGAACAAAGGTTGGGCTCGGCACGTTGCCTAGGCGGCAAACAGATGGGTCATCATTCGAGTTTCCCGCTCGATGAAGAAAACGAGTTTATCGACGATCTCCTAAGCGCTGAAACCGTCACAGTAATTCTGCGAAGCGACGTCGAAGTAGCGCGGCGAACAGTCGATATGACCAACATCTGGGAGGGCGAAATCCGTTTCGACAATGTCCCGATCACTGTAACCGGCCGAACTCCTAAGCCTGCGTCGTCGGGTCGATGACCCGGTCTACAACCGCTTGATCCATTCATCGCCGTTGTGCTTGTTGTTCAACTCTGTTGCTTCTTCCATTTCTTCTTTGGACCAATCTGTTGCGGTAAATTCGATTGACTGATTTTTTGCGATGTGACGGGTCACTTCCTGGGCGATGTCGGTTAAGACGTTGGTTGGTTCTACTGCCATAATGTCAGCGGTTCTTTGTTGATTGTAGCGGTTGGCTAGGATAATGGAGCCGTGTTGCAGGACGGCTTGCTGCGTTCTTCTTTGGGCGCTGCCGGCTAGTTTGTCTGGGCCTACCAATACGTCCAGGCAGTGTCTTCTTTCGAAGCAGAAAAACGGGCCTTTGGCTGCTCCGCTGTCGTCGGATTTTCCGCAGCGGTTTGCGGTTACCTTTAGCGTTGCAAACGCGCTGATGATCGCGTCGTGGGCTCTTTCGTATAGTTTGTTGGGGCCGCCCTCTAACAGCTTGTGATCCAGCGGGACGGTGATCGAGTACGTTAATTCCTGATCGTGCAGGATCGCCCCGCCACCGGTCTGTCTTCTTACTACTGCGAGGTCGCCGGCTGGTGATGGGAGGGCTTCGTAGTCGGCGTATTTTTGGAAGTAGCCCAGCGAAATGGTTGGCGGGTCCCATTGATAGAATCGTAGGGTTGGTGGAGATTCGCCTCTGCCGACGCGGTTTAACAACGCTTCGTCGCGGGCCATGTTCTCTGGTCCGGTCAGCGGGCCGTCGTGGATGATTCGCAGGGTTGATTGAGACATGGGGTCAGTCGAAAATACTATTCAGGTTGCCAACGGACGTTGGGTTTTCGGTTTGCCCCTACTTCATCAAGGCGGCCCACCGGCATGTCGTGCGGTGCGCTTCTTAGCAATTCCGGTTGGTCGCGGGCTTCGTCGGCGATCTTGATCATGACCTCGCAGAACTGATCGAGCGTCGCGAGCGATTCGGTTTCCGAAGGTTCGATCATCAAACAATGCATGATCGGCCAACTCATCGTCGGCGGGTGGATGCCATAGTCGATAAGGCGCTTGGCGAAGTCGCGCTCGGTCACGCCGAGATCGGCAAAGTCAGGCACGGTAATAAACTCGTGGGCGTACGGACCTTCAAACGGCATCGGGTACCGATGTTTGATCTGAGCCGCAATGTAATTCGCAGACAGCACGGCCCGGCGCGATACCCGCCGCAACCCTTCCGGACCGAGCGAGCGAATGTAGGTATACGCCCGTACCAAAACCCCACCCTGCCCGTAGAAACTCCGCACGCGGCCAATGCTTTCGGGGCGTTCGTAATCCCAGGCGAACGTGCCGTCAGGTTTCTTAATCACCTGCGGTTTCGGTAAGTATGGGCTAAGTCGCTTGCTGACCCCAACCGGGCCAGCCCCCGGCCCACCGCCACCGTGCGGCGTGCTGAAAGTCTTGTGCGTATTAAAATGCATCACGTCAACACCGACATCACCCGGTCGAATGATCCCGAGCGTGGCGTTCATATTCGCACCGTCGTAATAAAGCAGCGCTCCCTTTTCATGCAGGATCGTCGCGATGTCTGCGATCTGATCGTCGAAGATACCGCAAGTGTTCGGGTTCGTAATCATCATCGCGGCGGTGTTTTCATCGACTTTGGAGCGCAGGTCGTCGAGGTCCACCTTGCCATCGGAGCGCGAACGAATCTTGGTGCTGCTCATCGAACAAATCGTGCAACTGGCTGGGTTCGTTCCGTGGGCGCTGTCAGGCGCGAGCACCATACGACGATTCTCTCCGCGAGCGCGATGATACGCTTCGATCATCATCAGCCCGGTCATCTCGCCATGAGCGCCGGCGGCTGGCTGCAAGCTGACCTCAGCCAACCCGGATATCTCCTCAAGGAAGTGTCGCAGTTGAAAGTGCAACTCCAACATGCCCTGCACATCGGACTCAGGTTGATACGGATGGATGTGCGCAAAACCAGACATCGCAGCCACCCGCTCGTTGACGCGGGGGTTGTACTTCATCGTGCAGCTACCGAGCGGATAGAAATTTTCGTCGATGCTGAACACGCGATGCGACAAGCGCGTCATGTGGCGGACGACATCCAACTCGCCAAGCTCGGGCAGGTTGGGTGCCTGATCGCGACGCAAATGCTTGGGCAGGTTTGAATCATCCTGTGCTGATGGCACATCTGAATTGGGCAGCGATACACCGCTCGCGCCGGAAATTCGTTGTTCAAAGCTCAGCGGAAAATCGCTGGATTGCTCTGCGAGAGGTGCTACTGCCATATTCAGACCCGCTCCGTAGGGTCCGCTGTGCGGACCATTCATGATTATCTCTAACGTCTTATTCGATGTCCTTCGATCCGCCTCGAGCTTGTAAATTTTTCAGTCAACGCCAGCACGGGACACTTCTACAAAACCAGACTCCCATGACCTCGCGCGAGTCAACCCCTTCGTACGAATGCTCAACCAGTCAGCATATCGCCAAGCCCAGGAATATTAATCCCACCCGTCACCTTGGCCAGTTCTTCCTTAAGTGCTTCCTTCGCACGTGTCGATGCCGCATTCACTGCCGACATGATCAAGTCTTCAAGCAACTCGCCATCTTCGAGGGCGGTCGGTTCAATCTTGATCTCCACCATTCGAAACTTGCCGTCCAACGTCACGCGCACCGCTCCCCCACCGGTTTCGGCATCGAAACGCATGGTGCCGACCTGTTCCTGAAAAGCGGCCATCCGTGCCTGAATGTCCTTGGCACTTTTCATCATCTCCATCATATTTCCAAGTCCACCCAACATTGGCACGCTACTCCGTTTTGATTTGGTCAAATCCTAAAGATTCAGTCCGATACCGCCGGCATTCGCTGATGCGCCCACTACCCTTCGTTCACCGGCGATTCAAGCTTATGAACATCGATGAGCGTCCCGCCCGATTGCTCAAGCGCCCGCTTGATCAAAGGCCGCTGCGACATTTTTCGCTTCGCTTCCGCCGAAACACTACCAACCCGACGTTCGACTTTACGAGGACTGGCAACCTTGCGCGAACTGGCTACTTCCTGCTGACGAGCCGGCGCAACTTCTTCGACACGAACTGCATCTGCCGCCGGCACGTTCCGCTCAACCGGTTGACTCGTAGATGATACGTCGGACTTGCGAATTGGCGATTCAGATCTTGGCTGGGCTACTTTTTTTTTTGCAGGGGCGGTTTGCCCACCTTGATCGAGCTTTTCGATAGCATCGCCCACGTCGATAAACGACTCAGCCAGCGCCAATCGCACCGCCACCGCGTCGATCAGCGGGCGCGGAGCACTGCTCGACTTGGCCCGCCGACGCGTTTCTTCCAGCAACCCGATCATGTACACAAATGTCGCCGCATCAAAGGCCTGCGATTGGGCATTCAACTGATCGCGATGCGTTCCAGCGACATCGACCAATTCCGAATCATTCCCGCATATTGAAAGAATCATCAGCGTGCGGGCATACTCGATAAACGATTCGCAAAATCGCTCGGGCGTGTATCCGGAAATCAGCGATCGGTCCACGCATTCAAGCGCCGTCGCGGCATCATGTCGCGCGATCGCATCAACCAACGATGACAGCGTTTCATCGTGACCACCGGGCAGGACGTCATCAATCGTCTCTGCCGTCAGGTTGCTCGCCCCGTATGCCAGCAGTTGATCCAGCAGCGACAGGGCGTCACGCATCGAACCGTTCGCCGCCCGCGAAACCCGCCGCACCACGATCGGATCGGCTGTAATCTCTTCGCGCTCAAGTATCGACTGCAACTGTTCGCCAATGTCGGCTGGGCTGATGCTTCGGAAATCAAACCGCTGGCACCGACTTTGAATCGTCGCGGGAACCTTGTGCGTTTCCGTCGTCGCCAGGATGAACTTCACATGTTCGGGCGGTTCTTCCAGCGTCTTGAGCAATGCGTTAAACGCGCCACTGCTGAGCATGTGGACTTCGTCAATAATATAAACCTTGAACCGCGAGCGGGCTGGTCGAAACGCCGCGTTACTGCGCAGCTCGCGAATGTTATCAACACCGGTATTGCTTGCCGCGTCGATCTCAACCACATCCAGGTCTGATCCATCGGCGATCCGAACGCAAGATTCACACTCGCTGCACGGCGACGCGGTCGGTCCATCGCTCTTGTGGCAGTTCAGCGCCTTGGCAAGAATCCGCGCCATCGATGTCTTACCGACCCCGCGCGTCCCAGTGAACAGGTACCCGTGATGAATGCGACCCATTTCGATCGCGTTCTTGAGCGTTGTGGCGATGGCACCCTGACCGACGATCTCGCTGAAATCGCGACTTCGATATTTCCTTGCGAGAACTTCGTAGGCCATGGCGAGTTATCCCGGTTGTGCGATCCAAACGCGGCGATGGATGCATCAAAAACCAACAGCGATGCAAATAGAAACGGGGGCGACACATTGACGGCCAGGTTGATCCACGGCACCTGAACCAAGAAGATGGGCTGCTCTGTTTCCAGCCTGACCCGTTTTCTGCTGGGCCCACTGCATGGGACCCGGCCGTCAATGTTCGCCCCCGATTAGATGACAGAATTAATCGTCCGCCCCAATGCAAAGCCTCGTTACCGCTTCGGTGAGCGGGCGCAGCACTATATCGCATTTTGGGCAAATGATGAAGTGGTGCGGACGAAAACTACGGCAATTCTGCCGGGACGGTGGGCAGTTGTGTCGGAACGGTTTTGACAGGCCGCGTATCTGGCGGTACATCGACGATTCGCACATAACTCACAATCACCCGATGCTTGGGGCGGCCAAACTCGTCGGTGGGTTGGGACATGATGTTGTCAAGCGTAGTCATCGATTCTTCACCCACGAGCTTGCCAAAAACGCTGTATCGCCCGTCCCATTCGGGGATGCGCGATGCCGTCACAAAGAACTGACAGCTTGCAGAATTCGGGTCGGATTCGAGGCGGGCCATGCAGACCGTGCCACGATCGATGGGCGTGTTGTTGAATTCCGCATCGATCGTTTTACCATCTGGCCGCGTCCCGGTTCCGTCGCCTTTCGGGCAACCGGTCTGAAACAGGAAACCGGGGTCAATGCGGTGAATCGTCCTTTGGTTGTAGGCTCCGTCGCGGGCCAGTTCGATGAAGTTTTCAACATGCTTGGGAGCGTGTTCGTAGTCGAACTGAATCTTCATCGTCCCCCGATCGGTAAAGACGACGGCTTGCTTTCGCGGTTCGACATCAAAGGTCACCCGGTTCGACTGCACCGCACCGCCATAAGGCGACCAGATCATTTCGTAATGCCCTGCCCGTCGGACCGGTGGATAAAATTGCTCGATCGCCAGTGACACGCCGACAATACCCTTTGCCGGAATGTGCAATTCATTCGTGTTGGCGGGTGGTTGGTATCCGAACACGTCTGTCCAGGTGTGCCCATAATCACCCTTGATCGTCAAACCGGTGAAACCCTTCCCACTGAAAACATGGGGTAGCGATAAAGCCGCTTCTGGCGAACTGCTGTTGGTTCCCATTCCCGGAGGCGTCAGAACCATCGGCGAGTCGGTCGTATTTCGCAGAATAAAATCGACCACGATCGGATCGCCCGGAACAACGGTATGGGTGTGCGGAATCAAGTGCGCTTCAAGCCCGCTGTAGCTTTGACCGAGTGTCACCCGACTAGCCGCCAACGCACACAACACACCCGCCAGCAAATGCAGACGAATCCCAACAGTTTTCTTGCGTGGTGAATGCTGCAATGTGTTGACCGTCGTCAAAGACTTGAACCTCGAATGTCCCTAGATACCCCTGGACCGATCATTCCGCCCACCGGCTTGCCATGCCACCGACTTGAAGACCCGCATTCTGACTGATTGATCGGCGTTGTCTACTCCAATTCGTTTCTGTCGCGACGGTTACAGATTCTACCCTGCAACCGGGGGATCGGTTGCAATCCGCGAGCCACTAGCAGCAATATGATACTTGGTATCCTTGACCGTTTGCCCCTGCGCATGACAATGGCCCCAGAAAACTTGCTATCGGTCCTTTTGAATTGACTGAAACGATCATGCGGATTCAGACGCTTTTGAGACTCGCTACGACGATGTACGCCCTCGTGGGCACGCTCGCATTCTGTTTCGCCTCGGGCGATTCTGGAAAGCCAACACCGACCCCGCGCCGCATCATCGCCACCTCACCCAGCAACACCGAAATCATCTGTGCCCTCGGTGCTGCCGATCGGCTGGTCGCTGTCAGTTCCTATGCCACCCATCCGCCCGAAATTCTCAAGCTGCCCAAAATCGGCGGACTCTTCGATCCGGACATGGAAGCGATCCTCACCCTCGCCCCCGATCTACTAGTCATGCGCGGTCGCAATCCGCATGTTGAAAAACTCTGCCTCGACCACAACATCCGATTCTACGAAGACAAGACCGACACGCTCGATACGCTTTACAACACGATTCGCGAACTGGGCGACATCCTCGATCGATCGAAAGAAGCGGCTGAGTTAATCGAGAGCACGCGCATTCGACTCGACAAGATCAAGAACGCCGCCGCATCGCGCAAACGCCCGAGGGTTTTGCTGACGTTGCGCAGCCCGGACAAACTCGGCGGGATCACCACGGTATCGCGCAGCTCATATCTCGGTCAGGTCATCGAACTGGCTGGCGGTGATAACGTGTTCGCATCGCTAAGCACGCCATATCCACAGATCAGTTTGGAAGATATCGTCAGCAAACAACCCGACATCATCATTGAAGCCATGCCCGGCGAAGACAATCCCGAAGCGTTGCGCGAACAACTCCTCAGACAATGGCGCGATCTCGGCAGCATCGATGCCGCCAGTCAAGGGAATGTCGTTGTGCTAACCGAAGATTACGTTTTGATTCCCTCACCGCGCGTCGTGTTGTTAGCCGAACGCCTTAATCGAATCTTTCAATCGCTGGAATCCAATCGTGACAACGATTGACCCCGCGATGATGAAAGTGCGCGGTTTGCAGTTTGGGTACACACCCACGAAACCGTTCCTTGGCCCCATCGACCTCGACATTCACCGTCGCCGGATACTTGCAGTGGTCGGACCAAACGGTGCGGGCAAAAGTACGCTGCTGCGATTGATTGCGGGCTTGATTCAACCACGATCGGGCGAAATTCTCTTTGCAGATACACCGCTGAATCGAATGCGATTGCGCGATCGCGCCCGACACATCACGTTTCTGCCGCAAAAACCGACCGCCCCCGCATCAACATCGGTGATGGAAATCGTTTCGCTCGGTCGTCATCCCCATCGCCGATTCGGGTTGTTCGAATCGCTAGCCGACAAAGCCACAATTCATCGTTCGATGGAGCAGACCCAAACCACCGCATACGCGAATCGTCGTATGGACACTCTTTCAGGCGGAGAAGCCCAACGCGTTCACCTTGCCGCCTCGTTGGCTCAGGAGCCCAAAATCCTCATCCTCGACGAACCGACAGCAGAGCTTGACCTTCGCTATCAACTGCAAATCTTTGAATTGCTTCGCGAATTGACCGACCGCGAAAACCTGGCGACAGTCGTTGTCACGCACGATCTGAACCTTGCGCGACGCTTTGCCGACGATGCCTTGCTGCTGTCCTGCGGGCACGTCGCAGCTCAGGGGCCCGCTGATACAGTGCTGGTCCCCGAAACGCTCGAAGGTGTTTATGGCGTGACTTTCAAAACCTCAGAGACCGAAAATCAAACGTGGTTACTCGCGCAAGATGCGGTCGATGCGGAATCATCAACAATCATTGACGATGGCGGGACGTTCGGCTGATGGGTGCGGTTTCAAAAACAACATTTATCCGGGCGATGTTCATCTGCGGTCTCGTCCTCGCGGTGATGATCCTCGTCAGTCCCGGAATCGGCACGCAAGACGTCGGCATCTTCGATGCGTGGCGATCGCTCTTCGATGATGAACCGAACCGAATCCATCATGCCATCGCATGGCAATTGCGTTTTCCGCGCACGCTGAAGGCTCTGGTTGCAGGTTCCGCGCTAGCCCTTTGCGGTGCGGTGTTTCAAACTCTTTTTCGCAATCCACTCGCGACGCCATACACCGTTGGCATTGCCAGCGGAGCATCCTTGGGCGCACTGATCTGCTACAAGCTTCACTGGCTTACGACGATTGGCGGCATTTCGTCCGTATCCATCGGCGCGCTGGCTGGCGCAATCGGCGTGCTTCTCGTCGTGCTCCTGTTGGCCCGCTCGGCTGCCCGCGTCACCGGCAACACGTTGCTGCTTGCGGGTGTCACCATCGGATTCTTCTGCTCCGGTATGATGATGTTCATCACATCGCTCGCCGACGTCTCCGAAACGCACAAGACCGTCCGCTGGTTGATGGGCACGCTCGACACCTATGGCCACGTCGAACTCACGATGCTTCTGCCATTAATCATTCCACCGTGCCTGCTGCTGCTTTGGTTTGCCCGCGATCTGAATCAATACTCCGTCGGTACAGAATTGGCGGCATCGCGCGGTGTGAGCGTCGAAAAACTCGAGATCGCCTCAATCATCGCCGGTTCGCTCGCGGTTTCGGCAATTGTCTCAATGTGCGGACCCATCGGATTCGTCGGCTTAATCATCCCCCATCTGGTGCGTCTCGGTTTCGGATTCGATCATCGCATCGTGTTACCGGCATCGCTGCTGCTGGGCGGCGCGTTCCTGATCGGATGCGATTTTCTCACCGCCCTTGCCCCGCATTGGTACGGACAGCTCACCCACACAGCCACCACAACGGCTCGCCTGCCCATCGGCGTGATGACCGCAATTGTAGGTACGCCTGTGTTTCTGATCCTGCTTTGCTCCAAACGCTCATAACGGTCGAACGCATCCGGCTTACTTCTTGCCGCGCTAATTTCTTGTCTGTGACCCCACCGCATCTATAATCAGGCCATTGATTGATTCTCAGTGACCCATCGAAAGTGCGCGAAGTGCCTGACAAATTTACCCTTGGTGACAAGCTGCCCGACCTCGTCAAAGCCGTCGTAGACAGCTACGAAAAGGACGCCCGCACGCGCCACATCGATTGCGAGTTCCTTCCCGCACCGAAAGAAGTCAACGAACTCATTCGCCTTTCGCTCGAGTTATTTTTCCCGGGATTCCTCGGCCGCCAGGATCTGACGACGTTTAACGTTTCGTTTCACGTCGGCGAATTGTTGCCGATGATCGCCAAGCTGCTGCACCGCCAAGTTAAGAAATGCCTCTGCTATCATCAGATTCAGGTGGAAGGTCGCTCGCCTGATGACAAAGGCTGTCATGACAAAGCCGATCAGATCACGCACGCACTGCTGGAGCGCATCGTTGACCTGCGCGACATGCTGTCAGACGACGTGCAAGCCGCATTCGACGGCGACCCTGCGGCGATCAACCATGATGAAGTGATCCTGGCCTATCCTGGTTTGCTCGCGATCGCAGTGCATCGGTTGGCCCACGAGTTATATCGTGCCGACGTGCCGATGCTCCCGCGCATGATTTCCGAATGGGCCCATCGCGAAACCGGCGTAGACATTCACCCCGGTGCGAAGATCGGGAGAAGCTTTTTCATCGATCACGGTACTGGTGTGGTCATTGGCGAGACGACCGAAATCGGCAACAACGTGAAGGTGTATCAGGGCGTGACGCTCGGTGCGTTATCATTCCCAAAAGACGCGAGGGGCCGGGTGATTCGCGGCACCAAACGCCACCCCACCGTCGAAGACGATGTCACCATTTATGCCAACGCGATTATTCTCGGCGGTGAAACAGTTTTGAAAAAGGGTTGCGTGATCGGCGGATCGGTCTTTGTCACCGCATCGGTTCCCAAAAACGCCACAGTCACCATCACGCCGCCGGCCCTGCGGATGAAGAAACGCGGATTCAGCGAACCGCCGCAGAACGATGACATTCCGATGGGCGATTTTCAAATCTAAAATGTAGGGTGGGACGTGCCCACCATGTCATAAACGATCCGATCGGCGGTGGGCACGGCCCACCCTACAAAAACGTCATATCATTTTGATTTGTCTTTTTGCCGGGTCGAATCCAACCAATCCTGCACATCTTCCAATTCGTATTGCTCCAGGCGCTCGCGCAGCGTGGCGATTAAGTCATCCAACTCGAAAGTCAAGTCCGGCGCACTAAACACCGAGATCCGTCGCCCAAGAATCGGATCGCGAATCGTCAACACGCTCATGCCGTCATCACCGTGCGACCCTTCAAAACGCAGACGCCCCCGCTCGACCAACACTTTCACACCGAAGTCCACATATTCGATCGTCTCCGGCAGAATCGAAGCCAATCGACCAAGATCGACGCCGAGTACATCCTTCGCAACGCCAAGGACCATGTCGCGGCTGATCGTTCCCGGCGCGTCGGACTTGCCAATCGCATCCACCGAAATATCCGCCCATTTGACTTCATTGTCCTCGACCAGCAAGCCGTTGATTCGGACGCGAAGTTCACCCGTCACCACTCCGCGCCCGATCAGTTTCGTAATCGCTTCCAGCGGTATGCTCGCCGCGTCACCGACAACACTGGCGTGGTCGATTCGCTTTCCAACGATGCGGGCTTGCTGCACACGCAGATTAAAGAACCCGGTCAGTCCTGGTACTTTCGCGATCGACGCAATGTCTTCTAATCGAACATCTGAAAGACTGCCCCGAAATGATAAGGTTTCCAGTTCGCGGTTGGAAACGACCGCTTCGTCGAGCATGATATCGACTCGACCACGCACCGGTTGATCCAGCAGCGACGATGCGAATTCCTCCAAACGAACCTCTCCAAGCGCCCCTCGAATGGTGATGCGCTGCGCCTCCGAATCATCGCGAAGCGTGATCGACCCATTGAACCACCCGGAATTGATATCATTCCGAAAAAACTGCCCCAAACCCAAAACACCCATCGGAACCGGTGGAACATCCAGCGACACATGATGAAACTCCAAACCGGCTCCGGGCGTAAAGAGCGCATCGACTTTCAGCGGCGCAGCCAACTTACTGCCGTTGAATCGCTGAGCCGTCAAAACCGCATGGCCAGTCCCGTCGGGTGCAAATCGAACGTCACCATCGGTCTCTTGAATGACAAGTCCTATTCCGTTTCGTTTCCAAGCAATATCAAACCCATCGAGACGCACACTGGCCAACCCCAACGCCTGAAAATCATGCCCCAACCCACCCGCCAACATCGCGCGGTATTCGCTTGGGCCAAGATCATTCGAATCGAGCATTAGCGTCCCCGCATTGAGATCAAGGGCGATGTGTTTGCCATCTTCACCAGCATTGAGTCGCCAAATGGCATCGCCGCAACGAAAAGTCGGCTCGTCAATTTCTGGAAGAAATATCTGAATGCCGGAGAATCGTCGCGTGCTGCCGGAAAGCGGTGTGACCCGTTCGATCTTTGTGCGCAGCTTGAGATAGTCGCCAACCTGCCGCTCAATCGACTGACGATAGGCATCGCTGCGAATGTAAACCGCGTATCCGATGGCCGACGAAATCGACCCGACGACCACCAGGATAGAAAGAACCAGGATGACTTGGCGATGGCGCAGCAAGAAGTGACTCCGTCGGGCTTCAGCGTAGACGACCAGTTTGCTCGGCGTTATAGATTGCGGGCTTCTTCGAGATAATGCTGATACGCCGCCCGCATTTCGTTCATCGTATCACCGCTGAATTTTTCACACATCGCCCGGGCGATTTCAAACGCCACGACATTTTCGGCGACGACGCTGGCCGCGGGAACCGCGCAAACATCGCTGCGTTCGTAGTCGCTTCGTTGGGCGGCTTTGCTTTTGAGGTCAACGCTGTCCATCCCCATCAAAAGCGTCGCGATCGGTTTCATCACCCCGCGCACAATCAATGGCTGGCCGTTGGACATCCCGCCCTCGAAACCACCCAGGCGATTGGTCTTGCGTACGAAACCGAGATTCGATGTGTCCCGTTGATTCGCATCGTAATAGATTGCATCGTGGACCTGACTGCCCGGTTTACCCGCGACACCAAAACCATCGCCGATTTCCGCACCCTTAAATGCCTGAATACTGACGATCGCAAATGCGATGCGGGCATCAAGTTTGTCTTGCCATCGAAAGCAGCTGCCGACACCCGGTGGGAGGCCATGCACCTGCACTTCGACGATTCCACCGACGGTGTCCTTGTCTATCTTTGTTTGGCGGATGGCTTCGATCATTTTCTCTGCTGCTGTCGAATCCGGACAATACGCCTCATTCCCATCGCGCAATTCTCGCAACGCATCAGGATCAAGCGACGGATCGATGTCCGATTCAACAGGTCCAATGCTGCGGACGAACCCCACAACATCGACATTGAATTCATGGAGCAAACACTTAGCAATCGCACCGGCTGCTACCCGGGCTGCCGTCTCACGAGCGCTGGCCCGCTCGAGCGTGCTGCGGCAATCAGTCGTCAGCCATTTGAGGCTGCCCGCAAGGTCTGCATGGCCAGGACGCGGATGGTTCACCACCGGAGCGTCGTCGATCCGCCAGTCCTTGTTCGCGACCTGCACAGCCATCGGCGAACCGATCGTCGCACCGCTGCGAATGCCGGAAAGAATATTGACGACATCCGTTTCGATCTTCATCCGTCCGCCGCGACCGTACCCGCCCTGCCGACGGCGCATCTCGCCGTTGATCAAATCCAGGTCCAGTTGCAAGTCAGCCGGCAATCCCTCGATCATCACGATGAGCGATTGTCCGTGCGATTCGCCGGCCGTTCGATAGTCAAGCTGTGCCATATTGCGTCACTTTTGTATTTAGCTGCGACCACCCATCAGCAGTTCGCACGCCTCGCGGTATTTTGCGGCGGTATTATTTACAATGTCGTCGGGCAACTGCGGACCAGGAGGCGTCTTGTCCCACTTGCCTGCACCAACGAGTTCGGACAGATAGTTGCGAACATACTGCTTGTCGAAGCTTTCCTGATCGCGGCCGGCTTCGTATTTGTCTTGCGGCCAAAAGCGCGATGAATCCGGCGTGAGGACCTCATCGATCAACAGCAACTTACCCTCGTGAAACCCGAACTCGAACTTGGTATCGGCGATAATGATACCGCGCGTCGCCGCATACTCGCTCGCCCGCGTGTAGATATCGAGGCTCTTATCACGAAGCTGCGTCATCACATCCTTGCCGACAATCTCGCACGCCCGCTCAAACGAAACGTTTATATCGTGGCCTTCGTCTTCTTTGGTCGCCGGCGTGAAGATCGGCGACGCAAGTTTCTGACATTGCTGCAAACCCTCCGGCAGCTCGATACCGCAAACCGTTTTGTCGCGCTGGTACTCCGCCCAACCCGAACCGGTGATGTAACCGCGTACCACGCATTCGATCGGAACGACCTCGCACTTGCGACAAATCGTCGTCCGGTTTCGCAGTTGGGCGAGGTGTGCTTCCAAACCGTCGGGGGCACTGTCTTCAACCATTCCCAGAAAATGATTCGGAACCGAATCCCCCAACCACTCAAACCAGAATCGCGACAACCGCGTCAGCATTTCGCCCTTTCCCGGAATCGCCGTCGGCAGCACCACGTCGTACGCACTGATCCGGTCGGTCGCCACCAAGAGCAGCGAATCAGCTAATTCGTAAATATCGCGAACCTTACCTCGACGCACCTTGACGTCTGGAATGCTCGTTTCGGTCACCACGTTGGAGCAGCTTTCGATCATGACGCTTCTTTCATGTTGGAAAACCGTAGTTGCGAATCCCGGTCAGCCGCCACAGTAATAGTCTGGCTGACCTCTTGCGATTGCCCTTCGGTCGATCAATTCCAGACCCAGCGGTACAATCGCAGCAAACCATGCAGCGCGGGCTATTCTGGCGACTTGGAGATGGGAAGCAACCGTGAACCACAAAAACAATGCGCGTCGCAAAAAGATCGCCATCACTCAGCCGATTCCCGATGCGGGCTTGTCGATGCTTCGGCCGCACGGCGAATTGCAAATCGGACCAGCCAACACCATTCACTCGCCCGAGTCACTCTGCGAATTGGTCACCGGCACCGACGCCCTCCTATGTTTCGTCGGCGATACGATCACCGAGATCGTCCTGCAGGCGGCGGCTCCGACGTGCAAGATCGTCGCCAACTATGGCGTCGGTACCGACAACATCGACATTGTAGCCGCATCGCGACTGGGCATTCGCGTGACCAACACACCCCAAGCGCCGACGGCAGCCACCGCCGATTTGACGATGGCCATCATGTTATCGCTGGTTCGCGATCTGCGCGGTGCCGAGAAATTGGCTCAAAGCGGAACGTGGGATGGCATCGCCCCGATGCAGATTTTCGGTTCGGACATCGTCGGAAAAACGCTGGGGATCGTCGGAGCCGGTGGAATCGGGCGGGCAGTCGCAAAACGCGCTGCCGGTTTCGACATGAAACTGTTGTATGTCTCGCGCTCGCAAAACGCCGAGATCGAATCGCTGGGCGCGACTCGCGTACCGATCGAAGTATTGTTCGAGAATTCCGACATCGTTTCGCTGCACGTCGCGCTGACCCCCGAGACGAAACACCTCGTGAATCGGTCGCTGCTCTCGCGAATGCAACCGAGCGCATACCTCATCAACACCAGTCGCGGGGCTGTCGTCAACGAATCAGACCTGATCGAGTGCCTCGCCAATCAAGAAATCGCCGGGACGGCGCTCGATGTGTTCGAATTCGAACCCAACATTCCGACCGAGCTGCTCAACATGCCCAACGTGTTGTGCGTTCCCCACATCGGTAGCGCCACAATGGAAACGCGCGAACAGATGGCCCGGATGGCGGCAGCAAACGTTGTCGCGAGTTTGACCAACCAACCGCTGCCCAATCCGGTGAACTGAATCGGTCAACCGGTTCGTCGCGAACTACTAAAGAATTGAATTGAAGCCGTCCACGATTCTGCCCGTTTTCACCGCAAAACTGTCGAACCTGCAAGACAAAATAATACAACGCTGACACTCGACGGCCTACATGACCTCGGGCATAATGGTGCTACTCGGAATGGTCAGCGGCGATCGGTGAATACTTCGCAACCATTCACCCATAATCCTGGCGGGAACGCACCCGCTTCGCGCTAAGACTTGGAATAGTCTGTGGTTCCGATTCGTCTGGAACCGATACCATGCTTAACGCTATTCAGAAGGGCAACGATGCTGCGATTCTCAGTCAACAATAACGGGTCGGCCACCGAGAAAATTGATCTCGACGGCGCGTACCTGGTTGGCAGCGACAACGTCCCCCTTCGTGCGGACATTCAGTCCAAGAACAACGAGTTCATCTGCAACACAAAAGCTGGCGGCCCCGCTGCCCTCGCCCTGCTTTGGCCGATTAAGGGCGGCGGACGCATGGTCCTCGAAACCACCCGTCTGCCCGAACGCGATCAACCCTACAACCTGCAAGTCGAATTGCTGCGCGGTCGTCTCATGCGCATCGCTCAAAAGCGCGAGGATTGGGGCTTGTTCGATTTTGAAGGCATCGAAGAAGTCGCCAAACTCATCGACCTCGCACGCGACCAGTTGATCCTGGCGCTCCAAGCCGATACACCGCTGGATGCGGCTGAGATCGCCGACAAGGGCATCGCCATGGCAATCATGGCTTCCGAACAACTTACTGCGTTTCACGCTGAGATATTTCTCAATCGGCGCAAACAGGTCAGCGGTTTTCCCAAACGCCTGCTCGGAACGCGGATCAATCCGAAATCCACCGACGCCAGCATCCGCGAATTGATCCCCGCCAGTTGCGATTATATTTCGATCCCATTCTCATGGCGCGACATCGAACCGCGCGAGAAGGAACTGAACTGGCAAGCCACCGACGATTGGATCGATTGGGCAAGTCGCCATCACGTCCCGGTGCGCGGGAGTGGGTTGGTATCATTTACCAAAGCGAACGTCCCCGATTGGCTATACATTTGGGAGCACGACTTCGAGGCCATCCGCGATCTGGTCTATGAGCACGTCACCCGCATCATCAAGCGGTATGGCCAGTACGTCTCCGTCTGGGATGTGATTTCCGGCATTCACGCGTCCAACTGCTTCCAGTTCAATTTCGAGCAGCTCATGGAATTGACGCGGATGGCTGTCTCGGTCGCCAAACAAACCGCCCCCAGAAGCCTGGCTGTCATCGACATCGTCATGCCTTGGGGCGAGTACTACGCGAGCAACCAGCGAACCATCCCCCCGATGCTGTATGCCGAAATGGTCATGCAGAACGGGCTGAACTTCGACGCATTCGGCGTGCAGTGCTGTCTCGGCGTCGGGGCTGAGGGGCGCTACGTCCGCGACATATTCTCGATTTCATCAATGCTCGACCGCTTCGCCAACTTCGGCAAACCGGTACATGTGACTGGTATTCAGGTTCCATCAGAGTCCAGCGCCGGTTCGGGCGACGCATGGGAGGGCAAGGTAGCCGCCTCTGCCGGTGGTGCGTGGCATCGCGACTGGACGCCGGATATTCAGCGGGCTTGGATGCGGCGGGTGTATCACATCGCCCTGAGCAAACCGTTCATCGAATCACTGACGTGGCAGGATTTCAGCGAAGACGGAACCCACTTCCTACCGCACGCCGGTTTGGTCTGCGCAGACGGCAAACCCAAACCCGCTTACGAAGAACTCGTCGAGATCAAACGCGACATGAGCAGTGACGTAGATGGCACGGCAACTAAGGCAGCCAGTTAATGTAGGGTGGGCCGTGCCCACCAAAATGAAAACGACGACCCAAATGGGTGACCCAACCGCACCAAACCTTCCACCGAAAACCCTGCTTGCGCCGTTCGCAATCGCGATCCCATTGACGTGCCTGTGGCTCGCCATCGCATCAGCCCGAACGCCGATCGCTCAAGCCACAAACGATAGAGACCGCACCAACGAAGCCGGCCTGCGCCTAAACCCCAACTCGGCTTCATGGCCCGACCTAACCCTGCTACCCGGCATCGGCGAAGTCACCGCAAACCGCATCGTCACATATCGCGAAGAAAACCAAACCAACGATGGAACCCCCGTGTTCAATCGCCCAAGCGATCTGGACAACGTTCACGGCATCGGCCCCAAAACGATCGAGCGAATCGAAGGATTCCTTGAATTTGGTTCAAACTAACCGACGATAGTCGTCAACATCGAATCGGCGAGCTTGTTGATCGATGGTTGTGCCGACGCAATTAACCTTGCACGAAAAATGTAGGGCGGGTCATCGACCCGCCAATTCGAAAAACTGTCGGGTCAGTTTCATAAGGCTACTCCGGCCTTTCACACGGTAACCGGTGCGGCAAGCCGCACCCTACTCTGAGCTTACTTGCTTTAGCAGTTCATCCGACTCGCTTTGTGGCAGCGCAATGAACATTTTGCGAAACGATTCGCGGGTGTGTTTGTCGGCACCGCTGCCCATTGATCTTATGAAACGTTTGCGGGCTGGTCGCTTCAGCGCCGTGAGGCGTCGCCAGCAACTTTCTGCCGCTTCTTCACGCAGGCGCTTTTCCAGGTCCGGGTCGATTGCCAGATTTGGACCGGCTTCGCTGCGACGGGCTGACTCCTGCAACTGCCTGAATTCCAAATCACCAGTCAGCGCCCGCCGCATCGCCGTCTGGATGCGCCGTTCACATTGCAGCACGCGCGAGTATGATGAATTGGTGTCGCGGGCGATTTGCCTCAGGGCTGTCTTGGCATCTTCTTCCGGCACGAGAAGCCGCTGCTGCACAATGCGTTCGATGAGTTCACCGCGATCGGTTCGGGTGGCTTTCCTGCGCGTGACGATCCGCCGAGCCACCTCCAGCGCTTGTTCGTATTTCTCGCGCAGGCGATCACCGATCGTGCGCGACTCGCCCGACATTTCCGGCTCGGTCAATCTGCCAACTGCCATTCCGCCCGCGACCATTCCGTCCAACCGAGGATCGATGTCCAGCGAATAGACTTTCGGTATCTCGCGCTTGGGGGTAGCCGCTTCTACCTGTCCCTTCCCCTCTTTAGATTCGCTGTTCCGCTTACGTTTGCGAGGCACCCGAATCAACGATTCATCACGAAGCAGCGCCCCACTGACAGCCGTATGAATCCGAGGCAACGCAAACGCCGCAAATGGAATGCCCGCATCCGGGTCAAACTTCCACGCCGACCGGATCAGCCCAATGCACCCCTCCTGAAACAAATCGTCATAGTCACGATCGGATTTACCGACAGCAGTATTCCGCACATATCGCCGAATGTGCAGCCCCACCAACCCCATGTTCTCCTCGACCAGTTTTCGTTGCTCCTCGGATAAATGCTCAATCCCGCCCATGTGGTTCGCCGCCATCAATGATTCCCCCAATGCTTTCCCACTGTCATATGCCACTCGCTCGACCGCGCCGCTAAAGCCCAGCCACCCTCCCCGACAAACACCTAACATATACCAAACAAACGGACGCTTCAAGCTGAATTGCAGATGGGTTTTCCGAATTTCGATAGGAAGGCAGAAAAATGGCGGCGCGGGTTGGCGAGCAATCGCTCGAAGACGTGATTTACGAAACCTTGGCGTTCTAAAATGATATGCAACAGCGTGTTATGGCGATACTAACAGGCTATTAACACGTTGAACCGAAGGGACCTAGGAGACCTGCATGCCCGCGACGATGGCTTGAAACACAATCTTGCCATCCACAATTCCCTGCACGTCGGCTTTGACCCGGCGGGTGCGGTCTTCGATCATCCTGGCGAGAAAATAGATGCGACATGGCGGCACGACGGCTTCGCGGAATCGGCATTCTTCGACACCGCTAAACACGATGAACTTGTCGCAGCCCTTGGCGTAGCGCGTCAGGAATGCGATGAGCTGGGCACTGCATTCGAGTTGAAGAACCCCGGGAAAGATTGGCCGGTCCGGAACATGACCGCGAACCCACCATCCGTCCGGTTTGCAATCGTGATAGGCGACGGCGAGCCCGTTCTCGTGATCCGCCAAAGCCACCCCATCGAGAAGCGCAAACTCATGCTTGTGGGGCATGCGCTCGTAAATCTCCTTGTGGGTATAAACATCCTCACGATCAACAAAGAGATTGCTATCGATTATAAGCGGTGGTGGCATAAATGAATGGCTTCTCAATGCCCCGCGATCGATGCGCGTTCTTGGGCGGGGGATTCGTTGGACAGACAGTTCACCGAGCCCTAAATAAACGGGGCTTATTCAGAGTATTGAGAAATCGGTTGCGTCGCAGGACGCAGACGCGCCCAGACAGAGCGCTTCATAACGCCCAAACTCGGCACCAAAATGAAACCCGCACGGCTTCCATCGCCGAAAGCCGCAATTGCTGCCGAATGATCCGTTCTGGCCGACTTGGACGATCGCCTGCGGCTATGTGCCGTCAGTCGAACGGACTTCCAGGATTTGCTTGCGGACTTCCTGCGCCGCAGCTTTGACTTCCTGCATGATCTTGCGGACTCGGGTTCCGGCAGCTTTGTTTCCGCCTGTTGCTTTGCGAACGTCATCCGCGGCTGATTCGACCAGATGCCTCAGTTGTTCATATGCTTCCATGAATTACTCCTACCTCTATATCCGTCCACACCCGCCGGCTACAGAACCTGCGTACCCGTCCTTGGGCAGCTCACGGGGCGGGAGTCTATCAGAGCCTATGGGGTCACGCAAAGGATTTCGACCCGTCAAACCGCCATTTGGACGATGCAGGGGCTGATTTCGCCAATTATTTGAACAATCCTGGACAACAGGGCAATATAGGAAACAACCGCGTTGTTGCACTTAACTTACTATATAATATGCAGTTACGAAATCCAGTGGCCATGTCGTGTGAATTCGGCGATTCCTTTGAAAATGACGTAAACCATTTATATGAATAGCTTTACGTCCAAAATGACAGATCGGCGCCCCGCTTGGGTCCGGTAACCGCACGCCTCTTTCCCTTAAGCCGGCCTAATTATCGGTCCGATTTAACTGTGAGGGACTCTTTCTGGCACGACCAGTCGATGACAACCCGGCAGACGGGCTGCGTATGACATGAAGATGCACTTTTTCAAATCGACCATCATCGCTTGCAGCGTCGTTGCGTCTGTCTCATTACCCGCGATCGCGCTCGACGATTCTGGCGTGCCGCGAGTTCGTTCGCGTCAATTCGATGTTACCTACTCGGTCAACGCCAATGCTGCCCCACTCACGAAGGTCGAACTTTGGCAACGCGTCGAAGGCAGCGACGACTGGTCTCGCTTCGGAATCGATGAAGATTTGGCCTCACCTGTCGCGTATGTCGCCGATGCAGAAGGTCTGCACGAATTGTTTTTCGTCATCACCAACAGTGCCGGCACATCTGGACCCAGCCCAACTGCCGACACCGCGCCGCATTTTTCCGTCTTTGTCGATTTCACCGAACCGATCATCCAACTCCAACTCGTTCGAAGCTACGAAAACGCCAAAGGCCAAACATTGGCGCGGTTGGAATGGTCTGCAATGGATCTTCATCTGGACGCACGTCCAATTGGAATCGCTTATCGCACCGTTGGCGAAACCGATTGGAAAATCGCCAAAGCCCAGCTTCCCAACACCGGACTCTACGAATGGTCGGTTCCCGATGGGGTTTCCGGGAAACTGGAATTTCGCATTACGGTGACGGATCAAGGTGGGAATTCTTCGTCAGTAATCTCCGATGGGGTCAAGATCGGAAGTACACCTCAGCCATCAGCCCGGGCACTCCCGCCGGTAGACGAGCGGAATGGTATGCCGGCTGACGCGATTGAAGTCTCGGGCGCAAACCTCAGCGCATCAGAACAACATCGCTTGAATCAACTCATCAAGCGCGGCAAATCCCTGCGGGAGAATCATGACGACACCGCTGCGGAGAGGCTGTTTCGCCAAGCGCTGGCCATCGAACCCAAGCACCCTGAAGCGCTTGTGAATTTGGGCCAATCGCTATTCGCTCTCGGACGATATGAAGAATCGGCGACGGCATTTCATTCTGCGCTGACCAACTCCCCCAAGCACCCCGGCGCATTGCTCGGATTAGCCGAAACGCTCATCAACGAACAGCAATTCGACGCGGCAGAATCGAAGCTACTTGATCTGGTGGCTTCCGGTCGTCACGATGCAACGACGTGGCTGCGGTTGGGAGACGTGGCGGCATACAAAGGTCAGTCCTTCGCCGCCCATGATTTTTACTCAAAGGTATTGTCGTCGCCGTCGCCTGAAAAATCGTCATTCGATCCGATCGCGTTGGCGAAGGCGCGGTTGGCCGAACTGGCAATCGAAAATGAATCAAAACCCGAAACGGTGAATCGTGAAGTCAATCGCAATTGAAACCAAACCGGTATACGCGGTGGTTGGCCAGGACCAGTTCCGCAAACGAAATACGATCGTCGCGATCTGCGATGAGTGGGCCAAGAGTGATGGGATCGATAAAAGACCCTCGCGATACGAAGGCAGCAAGTCTGAACTCGCCGTCGTTCTCGACGATGTACGAACGTATTCGCTGCTCGGTGGCGTCCGGTTGGTCATTGTCGATGACGCCGACACGTTCATCACCCGTCATCGCGCGAGCTTGGAAAAATATTGCACCGAACCGGTCGACTCCGGCGTACTGATTCTTGAATGCAGCAGCATGCCATCCAACACGCGTCTGTACAAAGCGATCGCCAAAACCGGTCAAATGATCAAATGCGATCCGCTCAAGGGTCAAGCGCTGCAAGCGTGGATGGTACAGCACTGTCGTGATGCGTACGGTAAGCAGCTCGACAGGCAAGCCGCATGGCGATTGGCAGACCTGGTGGGTCAATCGTTGGGGTCGCTTGATGCCGAGTTGAGCAAGCTTTCGATTTTCGTTGGATCGCGACCGGCGATCACTCCGAAGGATGTGGAAGAGTTGGTCGGTCGTTTGCGCGAGGAAGACATCTTCGGGATCACCGACGCGATGGCCTCGGGCGATACCGCAGCCGCCCTGACCAAGTGGGAAAAGGTTCTTGCGACCGATCGGGCTGGACCCGCCCGGGCGGTCGGTGGATTGGCTTGGGGATTTCGCAAGTTGCTGGATTTGAAATTGCAAAGCGAATCGGGCGTTCCGATGGGGTCGCTTGCGCGTCAGGCATTTACGACGCCGGATGTTTTGCAACGCCGATTGGCTCGACATAACGTCGCTGAATTGCAGGATAATCTTGTCGCGCTACTGAAAGCCGACGTTGCGTCGAAGAACGGTTTGTCTACGGCGTCGTCTGCCATACAGCAGTTTATTGTCACGCAAAGTGCCTAGTGGTTCGTCACTCCCGCGCATGCGGGAGTCCAGAACGAGCAATGTGTAATGTGCGGGGCTTGGATTCTCGCGTTCGCGGGAATGACGGCGGAGCGCAAGGAATGATGCAGCAATATGATTGATACCCAAACAATAAACTTCATGTTCACCCGGAAGAACCGCACCAATGCAAGGTTCATCGTTCTTGCAATCATGATTGGTTTCACTGGCTGTTCGAATACCCCGGGTGGCGGCTTGTTCGGAGGGTTCAAGCGAGCCAAAGCTGCCCGCGATCCCGATCCAAATCGCTATGTTTACGGGCAAAAACCGCGGGATGCCGTTTACTCGCCGACCAGCAACGACCCCGCCGCCTTCCGTCCTGCCGAAACAGGAATCGACGAAAACAATGAGTCTGCCGCACCCTCGGAAAGTCCGCCCAATGCGGTTGATGATTACGTCGCGCGGCTAAACAAGGCAACATCAAACACGAACGATGCGGCGATTGAAGATGGCAATGTCGATCGGCGACAAGAAGGCATTCCGTGGCAGAATAACAACACCGCCAAAGCTCGGCCGCTTGATCGAAATAGGTCCGACGAAAATCCAATTGCGTATCGACCACAACCGCAAGAGCAGGCGATGCCCTATGAAGCGCCGCAGCGCAATGAACCCGTGGTGAAGCGACCACCAGCAGTGGAATCGGTGGGCGTGCGCGGTGGTCAATCTGTCTCACGGACGGTAAGCCAAGGTCGCGACAATCATCAGCCGATTGCGCGCACCGCGTCTTCCAATGTGCGTGCGCAGCAGGGCATGGACCTTAACGATCTGGCGAGTTCTCGCGACTTGCAGCAACTCATCGATGCGGCCAAAATTGCGGTGGTCAGCGATCCGTCGAATCCGCGTAAGCAGCTTCGACTCAGCCTGCTTCAGTTGGCAAACGATCAACCGGAGGAAGCGGCTCGATTGTCGCCTGCCATCGATCACCGCGAGCGCGAATTGATTTCGCAATTTGTAACCTCAATCGGGAAAGTCGATCGCCGGTTTTCTGATCCGCTGCTCGACACCGATGCGGTGTTGGCGTCGATCGACGATCTGCGCGATTCGATTCGCGACACGGCTGAGTTGACCATTCCGGCAGTGGCACTTTGTTCGCGCGTGCAAACGTTTGGCATTTACGACGAGATTCCCGCAAGCCATTTGCGGGCTCATCAGGTCAACCGTGTCATCGTTTACTGTGAAGTCGATCATTTCAAATCGCGTATTGATGATTCAACCAATCAGTTCCGAACCGAACTGGGTTCGCATCTGGAACTCTTCACAGCCGACGGTCGTTCCATCTGGTCGCAGACTGAGGATCAAATCATCGATCTTTCGCGCCAGCAACGCGAAGACTTCTTTTTGGCGCAGTTGGTTTCATTTCCTGGAAACATTTCCGCTGGCGAATATGTGCTGAAGATTGCGATCACTGACGCGCAAGCTCAAAAGACGACCGAAGCCGTCCATCGTTTTGAAGTTCGCTAGCGACCCTCCTCGCCTCGATATCACTACGAAACTTTTTGAACTCCATCGCAATACCCGTTGACGAACTGCGCGCCGGCGAACACAATATTGCCGTCGGGGTTGAATGTCGTCGAGTGCTCGGATGCTTCGACACACAATCGCGGTATGAGCTGACAAGGTTAACGGCTCAGGGCCAGCAGATTCGTTGTAGAGTTTTCACTGGGAGAACGCACCATGAGCAGCAAGCAGATGACCCAACGGAATGAGGCATCACGTTGCGAATCCAAACGTTTCTTCACGCCAGAGCAAGCCAACAGTGCGCTTCCGTTGGTGCGGCGAATCGCGGCTGACATCGTTGCGCAATACCAACAACTCGAACACTTGCAGAAGCGACGCCAGAAACTTTTGAACCAGGAAGGTTCTGACGATTTGCGAGCGCTTGACGCCATCGCCGGGCAAAGCGCAAAACGACTCAATGACTTGATCGAGGAAATCAAACTCATCGGTTGCGAGTTGAAAGACTGGACGCTCGGTCTTGTAGACTTCCCTGCGATTCTTGACGGACGTGAAGTTTATCTGTGTTGGAAACTCGGCGAAGAGCAAGTCAGTCATTGGCACGAAGTACACGCTGGTGCCATGGGGCGTCAGCCGGTTGGCGAAACTTTCACCGACTAACGCTTTCGTATTAACGGATTTGCAATTCTCTGTTCATTCTTGAATCAGGAACATTTGAATGGACCCCAAAGATGCACTGATCTCCGGCCTTGTGGTGTCGTGCGTGCTGTTGCCTGCGCCGGTGATACTCGCTGCGATCATTGGAAAAGAAAACGTCGAACGCAGTTCGCCACTTCCAAAAATTTTTGGACTCGTGTTGGCTGCTGCCGCAATCTATTGTTGTTATGCACTGGGTTACGGACTTTACGGAACCACTGACAAAGGCCCCGATTTCAAGGTCACCTCATTTGTATTCAGCCGATTCCTTTTCTTTGGCGGCGCGATAGTGTGTTTGATGATAGCAGCCGTCAGCTCCATGCTGATTGCGGGAAAAAGCGACGTGATCAAATCTTCCACCGGGCTGCAATGGCCTGGCTTTCTTGCAGGTTTGCTCGCTGCCCAAGCCGTCGTTTTCTTCCAGCAATGCAACATGCAGTCGGTTTTTCAGAATACATGATTAGTCGCCACTTAGACTGCGGCGAGCGCCCGGTCGAGGTCTTCCTTAAGATCGTCCACGTCCTCAATCCCGACGCTTAATCGAACCAAATTGTCGGTGATACCCTGTGCATCGCGCACATCCTTCGGAATCGACGCGTGGGTCATGCGGGCTGGGTGGTTGATCAGCGACTCCACCCCACCGAGCGACTCGGCTAGGCTGAACAATTTCGTCGTTTTGCAAAACTGGCTCGTCGCATTGAAATCGCCATCGATCAGTACCGAGACGATGCCCCCGCCGCCACACATTTGCGTCTCGGCCAACGCATGATCGGGATGATCGGCGAGTGTCGGATAAATCACACTTGAGATTCCCGGTTTACCGACAAGGTGTTCGGCAATGGCGCGGGCATTGGCGCAGTGGGCCCGCATTCGAAGCGGCAGCGTCTTGATGCCACGATGTGTCATATAGCAATCCATCGGACCCGGGCAACCGCCTGCCGACTTTAAGTAAAACAAGATGGGGTCGATGAGCGCCGCGTCCTTCACAACAACCGCCCCACCAATCACGTCGGAATGACCACCGATGTATTTCGTGGTGCTGTGTACGACATAGTCCGCACCCAGCGCTAGCGGTTGTTGAAGCGCCGGTGTGGCGAATGTGTTGTCAACCGCAACAGCAATCCCTCGCGACTTGGCCAACTTCGAAACGTCAGCAATGTCGATGAGGCGCAGCAACGGATTGGTCGGTGTTTCCAGCCAAATCAACTTCGTCGAACTGTCGATAAGCTTTTCAAAATCGGCGACCGACGTCCCCTGCGAATACCGCGCATCTATCCCACCCGGTCGCGAGATTTTTTCAAAGATGCGATACGTTCCACCGTACAAATCGGCGTAGGCGACGATCGAGTCACCCGGGCGCAGCGTTGAAAGCACGGCCATCGTTGCAGCGCACCCGGACGAGAACGACGAGGCCGCCGTCCCGCCTTCCAATACCGCGAGGCATTTTTCCAAGGCCACGCGTGTGGGGTTTGCCGAGCGTGAATAGACAAACCCTTTGCTTTCGCCCGGAGCGTCGAGCGTATAGGTGGTCGTAAAGTGAACCGGAGGAATGGTCGCACCGGTCACGGGATCGGGATCCTGACCGACATGTATGCAGGCTGTGGCGAACTTCATTATTCCTCCTGATTCAAAATCCCATTTCAATCGTATCGGGGCAATCGAAGCGACCCGAATTTAAAGCCATGCAGAATGATTGACACGCCGCCGGCCATCAAGCGCGACAGCATATCAAGCAAACCGCAGAATGGTAAGCCCTGCAGAAGTCGCATGACACCGCAATCGCTTTCAACCGATCGGACAGCAAACACCCAGCCCTAACCTCTGTTACAATCCCGCCCATGGCTGATGCTACCGCCGCACAATGCGAACCAACTGGTCCCAATGTGCCATTGACCCGATGGGACGCATTGCTGACGTTCGCACCGTGGGCGATCGCGGCGCTGACAGTTCGCGTGCTGATCGCACCTCTGGTCGGGCATCCGGTCGATATGCATACGTTTATTGAGTGGGGCCGAACGATCTCGGAAGTCGGCGTTCAGAACTTCTACGACACGCAACCCAACTGCGACTATTTCCCAGGTTATCTCTATGTGCTCTGGGTGTGCGGGAAGATCGCAGGGGCTGCTCCTCCGACGTTTCAATATTTGATTTTCAAACTTCCCAATCTGCTTACCGACGTCGGAATCGCCTGGATGATCTGGCGGGTTGCGGGGTCGAGTCCGCGCCGTTTCGTCTTGCCACTGCTCTATCTTTTTAACCCGGTCATTATTTTCAATTCCGCGTACTGGGGGCAAGCCGACGGCTTTCACACGTTCATCGTGCTGGCCGGTTTGATCCTTTGCTTCAACAAACGGTTGGTGCTTGCCGCGGTTGTGTTGGGATTTGCTTGTACCGTGAAACCGCACAGCGTTTTGGCAATCCCATTGGTCATTGTCGCAGCATGGATGCAGGGTACTCGTCTTGCGCGTTTGCTAATCTGCTGTGGGATCGGGTTGGCTGCGTTCCTGGTGCCGTTTGTACCGTTCGCATTGGGTACCAATCCATTCACATTTACGTTGGACCGAATTCGCATCACGATGGACATGTACCCATATGCGTCGGTCAACGCGCTCAATCTCTGGTACGCTGCCGGTCAAAACTGGATTGATGATTCAACGCTGATCTGGGGCATCGTCAGGATTCGCGTGGTCGGAATTGTCTGCGTGAGCGGCGGTGCTGCGCTTATGTTGTGGCAGTTGCTTCGCTCGGGCGGTGAGTTTGCCCGTCAATACTGGCGCGTGGCCGCCGGGCTTTTTATGCTGACATTTTTCTGTTCTACGCGTGTTCACGAGCGGCACGTTTATCCGGCATTTGCCATGCTCCTTTGTGCTGCGCCGCTTTGGAACAAGGCGTTCTACGCATACGCCCTGCTTTCGCTGACGTGCTTCGTGAATATGATGCTGGCGTGGGGCTACATTTATGCAAATCCGCCATCGGCACAGTTGGGACCGGTAGCACTGACGGTTGGCATTTGCTTGCTCAACTGTTTGATTCTCGCAGTCATCGTTTCTAAATCACCATTCAACCTTCCAAGCGGCCAAGTGTTCTTTTACCGCGTCGGCGCGTTCGTTCAACGCATGGTGCAAGGTCTATCGAAGCGAAACGGCCTTACGCTCATGGCGATTGTCCTGTTCGCGCTCACCATGCGAATCATCCGGTTGGACAAACCCGAGACGAGAGTATTCGACGAGGTCTATCACGCCTATACCGCCGAGCAATGGGCGCAAGGCAATACCGATCCGTGGCGATGGGACACAAGTGCTCCTGATAAAGATTGTGCGTACGAGTGGACCCACCCACCGCTCGCCAAGCTCATCATGTCTGCAAGCATTCGGCTATTCGGCGTCAACGCATTCGCCTGGCGCTTACCTTCGGCGATCGCCGGGACAATTTGCATACTGTTGATTTACGCACTCGGCAAGAAACTTTTTGCGAGCCAGACGATTGCAATCCTTGCCGCTGCGTTCATGTCGCTCGATGCGTTACCGTTGGTGCTGTCGCGCATTGCGATGAACGATATGTATTGTGTGATGTTCGTATTAGCCGGAGCGTTCGCGTGCCTCCATCGGAGGCACTTTGCGAGCGCAGCCCTCATCGGTTGCGCCATCGCTTGCAAATGGACCGGGCTGTTCGCGCTTCCGTTGATTGCAGTGATTCATTTTCAATACTTTGGCGAATCGATTCGCGAACGCCCGCTGCGATGGGCGCTCACGATTGTCGGTCAGGGATTGCTCGTCGCAATCATCTACGTCGGGAGTTACGCACCGTTTTTTCGAGCGGGCAACAGCCCATCGGATTTTGTCGAACTTCAACGACGGATGTGGGGCTATCACGTTGGTGGCGATTTGACCCATGACGGCGCATCCAAGGCTTGGCAGTGGCCACTGGGTGATGGCACGCTTTGGTTCTACTCCAAATCCTTCGACCACGAACCGAGTCGCGAAGACGGCATCGTCATTCCTCCAAAGAGGGCGAACATTTACGCAATGGGCAATCTGATGATCTGGTGGGCAGGACTGGGTGCGGCGGCCTTTTGCGTGCTTCGGACGATCAGACATCCGAAATCGCCGCTGACGATCGCGGTGTTTGGATACCTTGCGTTCTGGGTTCCGTGGGTCGCTTCGCCCCGGATCATGTTCATCTATCACTATTTTCCGGCGCTTCCATTTCTCTACCTGCTTCTGGCTTGGTCACTGGTCAAATCGGAGGTCGATGTTCTGATCAACCGCAGTATCTTGGCAACTGCGACTCTGGTGCTGGCCGTCGAACTGCCCTATGTGCTGGGATTACCGCTGCCCGTTCCTTAGAAAAGACGATCCATGGTGAATGTTATGCGGTTGGCAGGCGAATTCTTGGCGGAATCGTGCGGCTGCGAATTTGTCCACATTGAAACGTGACGGGACGCTTGGCAGCCGTATAATGCGGCAACGATCAAATAACACCAGTGGTCGCAGGATAAAGGTACCACGTTACGGAGAACTTAGGCATGCAAAAAAATAGACTCCCCAAGCGAATTAGTTTGCTTCGCATATCGAAAGCGGCGACGTTCATCACCGGCGGCGCGATGGTCTTTCAAACGACCGGATGTGCGTTTGATGATGTATTGGGCGCCAACATTGTGACTACGCTGTTGCAATTCTTTCTGTCGATTTTCCTTGGCGGCGGCATCTAGAACACTGTCATTTGAAACAATTCAATTGGCATTCGACTTGACTCAATCGGCTACAAATAACGGGCCCCGGGATCACTCATTCCGGCGGCTCTTTTTTGTGGTTGAGTTGAAACGGATGGCTGGCTAGCGATCGGTCAGACGCAGGGTTTTACCAGACTGATCGATTGCGTCTGCTTCTTCCTCCTCGCTGCGATGCTGCCTGAGCGAATCGATTTTGTCGAGCTCGCGTTGCAGCATGCGCGTGCGGGTGGTCTTGAGTTCGCCGTAGGCTTTCATGGTGCTCTCGAGTCGCGACCCCAGCGTTTCAACGACACCGCTGTATTTTTCCCATTGCCGAGCAAACTTTCCCATGAGCGAAAGGATCTCGTCGCTGGTCTCCTGCAATCGGAAGTTGTCAGCCGCTTTGCGAATCACAGCCAGAATCGCGAATAGAGTTAGCGGCGAACAAAGGACAATCTTCTTGGCCATCGCATCGTCGAGAAGCGTTGGGTCGTTTTCGTGAATGAATCCATAGACCTGCTCATTTGGAATAAAAACCAGCACGACATCGACGGTTCCGCCGGATGGATCAATGTACTCGCGCGTGGTCACTTCCTGAATTCGTTTGCGCACATCCTGCAGGAATGATTTCTTGCATTGCTCGGCGTCGGCTCCTTCGGATTCGAGGAATCGAACGTAATTGTTGAGCGGAAACTTCACGTCCATGTTGACGCTCTGACCGGCGGGCAACATAAAAACGAAGTCGGGTTTGGTCCCGGCTTCTGTGCGCCCCTGCTTTTTATAGTTGATACCCTCAACCATACCGGCGAGTCGTAGGACATCTTCGGCCATCCGTTCGCCCCATTGCCCGCGATGACTCGGACTTGCCAGTGCTGCGGTGAGTTGCTCGGTGGTACTTTGCAAACGAAGGTTGGCTTTTCCGGTGTTTTCAAGTTCCTTGATGATGCGCCCAAAGGACTCGCGCCGTTCTTTTTCAGCACCATGCAGGGCTTGATTGAGTTCGGTCACCTTCTTCGTGACTGTTTCAAGGCGGGCGTCGATCAGTTTCTTTTTTTCGTCGAGGTGCGATTCGCCCGCACTGGTTTGATTCTCAAGGCGCGTCTTGGCGAGTTTGAGGAATTCCTCGCTGTTCACGGCCAGCGCGTCTCGACTTAGCGAACCGAAGGAGTCTTTGAGTTGGGCAAGGGTTCGATCCAATTCATCCGCCCGCCGTGTTTCGGTTTCGGAAATAAGATCGCGGGTCAGTGTTTCGACCGACTTTCGCCGCAGGTACACAACGAGCGCAACGATCGCCCCACCGATCAACAATCCCAATGCAAATGACGCGTATTCGTTCATGAAGGTCCCATTGAATCAAACCGGAAGCAATCTGCGTCGAATTGGCGCTCGATTGACATGCCAGCAAATGACACGTTATCAGACCCATGATTCGTTGCCAAAAAGCATCGCCAAGCCTTACTAAACGTTTCACAGGGTCAACATCTGGCAAGATCGAACGCAGCCTCGTTAACGTCCGGGGTGTGATAATAGCGGCGGTCATCCAGGCAACAGACCAGATTGATGTCCGTGGCTGATGATTGATTTGGACGCCCAATTGTTGGCACAATGGATGCAGCTTTGTTCCGTACGGAGCGGAACTTTAACGGAAGCTGCACATGAGGATGCAACTGACTAGCTTAGCCCTGTTACTTTCATTGGGCACATTACTAGTAGCTGGCTCGGGGTGCGCCATGAGCGACACCTATCTCCCGCCGCTGGCAACCATCCACTCAAACGTGATGTTCGACCCCAATCCCAGCCCGGCATTCGCCGATTTAGGCAATGTCCGCAGCGATTGGCCGAGCACCGACGGCTACTACGCAAACCCGGAAAAGCTGCAATATCGTGAGCGCATCTACGATATTCAGGGCAACAACTTTAGAAATTACCAATTCCCGATTCGCCGATTCCAGCTCACCCGCGAGGGTTCGGCAGTCCGCTAGCACGGTCGTCAGGTCCATTGCCCGGTTTGACCCGCTCAACATCGTCGAGCGATACCCCTAAAAGTGCCATCTGAGAGGCAAGAATCGCTGCCCAAGTGGCCTGTTTGGGGCGTCGAATTGGCGTGCTTGTGAAATCTGCTTGATGCCGTAACCACTTTGTCGTAGTATGACTTGCGCGAATTCACAGGGTGATTATTAACAGATTTTTGCGTTTGATTTTTCCGGTCGCGTCTGACCAAAATGGAGGACGCATCGGCTCGTGTTGGTGTCTCTGGATTGGGCCCAGGCACCACTATAACATTGCCGCCGGAAGTTGGAGCAATTGATGGCCACGGTAACCAAAAAAGAATTGATCGACCGGATTGCAGAGGAAACCGGTGCGAAACGGGTACTCGTCAAGAGAATCGTTCAAAGCTTCCTCGACAACATCATCGACGAGTTAGGGAATGGTAACCGCTTGGAATTCAGAGACTTCGGTGTGTTTGAGTGCAAGATTCGCGCCGCCCGTCGGGCTCAGAACCCCAAGACGCTTGAACCGGTGGATGTCGCCGCCAAGCGCACTGTGAAATTCAAGATCGGCCGGTTGATGAAAGAAAAGCTGGTCGGAGACGGGTCGCCACCGCCAGACGTCCTGGATGCCGTCGCACCGCATGGGTCAGGCTCCAATCAATCACGCGAAGCCTAGCTGCAGAGTTTGAGTTCGCAAAAGGCTCGGGCCGGTAAACAGGTTGTGCCCCACGCTTTACACCCATTTCGCATAAGCTTAGCCGATCATGACGCGCGTCTTCGATCAACATCTGCATTCGTGGAATTCCTTTGATTGCAAAACCCCGCCCGTTGAAAACGTTGAACAAGCCATCGCGGTTGGACTGGCCGGCCTGACCTTTACCGAACATTTCGATACCCATCCATCCGAGTGGGAGTCTTGCGTCTACGACGATCTCAAAATCGAACGTGAGTTGTCGGAAGTTCGCGAACAATTCGGAGATCGAATGTTCATCGGTAAGGGCATCGAAGTCTGTTACCAACCCGAACGATTGGATTTTGTTCTCGAGATGTTGACTGCACACTCTTTCGACGTGGTGCTTCTCAGCGTTCACTGGGCGTCGGGGCGTGCGGTACATCTACAAGACTTGTTCAAAGGAATGTCGTGCGACGAGTACCTTCGGTTCTATCTTGAGTCGGTGCGCGAATGCACAGCCAACCTGGTGCAAATGAAGCGCGACGGACATCAACCGTTTCAGATTCTCGGCCACCTTGATTATGCGAAGCGCTCGGCGTATCGATTCTTTGGGTTTGACGGACAGTTAAATGAACCCGAGTTGATTGATGAGATTCTGCGCAACTGCCTTACCGCTGACATCATCCCGGAGATCAACACGTCCACGCTTCGACAGGGACTCTCAACGTCGATGCCCGGAATGGAAATTGTGCAGCGCTACGCAGACCTAGGCGGTACAATGATGTCATTCGGTTCAGATGCCCATCGCGCCGAAGACATCGGCGCCGGATCGGATCACGCGCTTGATTTGATGAGAAAAGCCGGCCTGACTCACCTTGCTTGCTTTGAAGGCGGGAAACTCTGTGCCACTGCTCTGTGAGCAGTGCATGGGCACATTCGTCCAAATCTATTTCGCACTGCTCACAGAGCAGTGGCACGTTGATGACTGATCACTAAGACATGCTTGGCGCTAGCCGAAAGGAGGGGTGTTTCTTGGTGGAATCGGGGCACGGGGGGCTTTTTCGATTTCGATAACCATCTTGCCCAACCGCCACAAACGAACAGTTCCGGTCGATTCCGAAACCGTGATGGCGATGCTCTTGGTTGATGCACTGATCGCTGCCGCCGAACCGTGGCGCGCACCGAGTCCTTGCGGTAATTCCACGCCACTGGTATCAGGTCGAAGCGTCGTACCAGCCGACACGATCACCCCGTTTCCTTTGATGACAAACGCGCCGTCAATCGCGGCGAATTCCTTCACCGTATTCCGCAAGCGATCGTCGAGGATATTGCGGTCTTTTTCTGCGTAACCGCGAAATGGGTTGATGATATTCTGCTCGGTGTATTTTTGAAGTTCGCGCATGTTGCCAATGACAAACAACGCGCCGATCGGTTTGCCTTCGCGACCTTCGTTGGCCAGTTCCAATGCCATCGTCAGCACGCGCTGGAACACGACCCGCCGCACATGTTCCGTCAGCTTGGGTTGGCCGACCGAATCGAAAAGTTCGTATTCCTTGCCAACTTCCATCACCACAAGTGTATCGATCGATTTGCCGGCGACTCCAGTCATCGCCACAAAGGTGTCGCCCGCGTCGAGCACACGTTGACTCAGCGCCAAAACGGTGGCCATCTTGATCTGGTCCATGCGCGTGAGTTGAAAACTCGGCACCTCCAGCTGCACGACTCGCTCGTCTTCAATTTTTTCGACCTCATCCTGCCCGCCGAAGATGATCACACGGATACCATCGGGTATGGATTTGAGCAGTTGCGCGATATCTGGGATGGCGCTGAAGTGCGCGATGACGGCTTTGGCTTCGACCTGTTTGGCCACCACTCCGGCTGATCCAACAATTGCCTTCGCGTGGTTCCGTTCTGATTCACACATGAGCGTCGATCTCGCGGTCGTTATTGTGACGTGTCGTTGCGCGGATTATACTGACCGCCATGAAATTGTTCTTGACCGCCCTAAAATTGCACACGGTTCTTGCAATGAGCTTCGTCGTCGCGCTTCCGGTGATGTTATCGGCGGATACGCCCTCAATGTCGAGCATGGAAGCCGAATATGATCCGCTCGACGTTGGCCCCGGCGAGCAACGCTTTCTTACCCAACTTATCCGGCGAACCCTCGAAGCCAGAATTGCAAATAATCCCCCCTATCGACCCGAGTACGTTCCCCCCGCGCTGATCGATACGAAAAGTCAGATGGTCGTGATCCTCCGCATTGATGGATATGCCCGGGGCATCGGTGTTTCGCTCTTGAAACCCATTGTTGATGCGGCGCAGGAAGCCGCGCTCGTTGCGCTGAGCAGCGCCCGCACCAGTTTCGAGGGTGCGGCGATCGCGCTCGACAAAGTGCGCATCGACACACAGGTACTCGGTCGCACCAAATCGTTCCATTCAACCCAGGGTGGTTGGATGAGCCCGGGCGCGCTGGAAAGTTTCATCGACCCCGGTCTCGATGGTATCGGTTTGTTTCTCGATGGCGAACGACGCTGGTGTACGCCGTCGGAATTGATTGCCCGTGGCGTCAGTGTGCGGAAGGCCATCGAAACGCTTGGTAAAGAGATCACGCTTGACTCGCGGTCGCTCGATCTGGCGAAGCTCTCCAAGTTCCGGACGCTTCATTGGTGGGAAAGCGAAGTTGGCGGTGATATTTACACTCTGCAACGTGGTATGACTTATGTGCCACCAGAACAGGTTTCGGATGGCGGGCTGAATCTTGCGATCGAACGCGTTGGCAACTACCTGGTATATCGCCAGCAACCGGATGGAACGTTTGCGTTTCGATATGATCCTGCTGCTGACTCATACGCGGCGAATGAAGATGAGATCGCACAGTCGGGTGCGATTTGGGCGCTCGCCGTACACGCCAGCGCAACGCAATCACCGAAGATAGAAGCCGCCCTGCAGCGCAGCATTCGAGCGCGGCGCGAACTCATGGTCAATCTGCCTGACGTTAAGAATGCGGCGTTCCTGCAAACGCCTGACGTGAAGAACCAACTCGGGGCGGTAGCGCAGTTCTGCCTGGCTCTTGCAGACGCGCCCCATCCGGAACTCACTGCTGACGATCGCACCAAGCTGGCCAACGCGATCATGTGGCTTCAAAAACCGACGGGCCGGTTCATCACTACATTTCCGCCCAATCGCAAACTGGAAGGTGAGGACATTGCACCGGGGCTGGCGGTTCTTGCGTTGGTGCGCTGCTATGAATTGAATCCGTCGCAGGAAATGCTCGACGCAATCGATCTGGCGTTTCCGGTTTATCAAGATCGCTATGAGCGGGTTGGCTCGCCGGCGATGATTCCATGGCACATGCAGGCGTATGCGCGGATGGCGCGGATGACCAAGCAGAGCAAGTACCGCGACTTCGTCTTCCGGATGGCCGACCAGGTTTGCGATCATCAGATCACTTCAACCGACCGTGACGCGAAAATGCTGACCGGAGCCATCGCAGCGCCCGGCATATTGCCAGCCAACGCGGCGACGGCGGCGATGCTTAGCGGGCTGGTCGATGCAGCACGCCTTGCCAAAGAAACGAACGACTCGAAGCGATTTGAGCGCTACAGCAACGCGTGTCGGTTGGCCGCCCGGTTCGTGTTGCAGTTGCAGGTTCGCAAGGAAGAATGCTTCTTCGTCCGCAGCCTGCCCGATACCGTTGATGGGATTCGCAATTCGCCGATGGATTGGCGCATCCGAATTGACAATTGCCAGCACGCACTGATTGGTCTAATCAAAGCCCGCCAACTGCTATTTGCCGATCCATCGTGACCGAAACCGAACCCACGACATCAATTCGACCTGCCAAGTCGCAGCGCATCTTCATCGCGATCGCCTACGCACTTCTGGTGGTGGGCATGGTGGCGACTAAAGCGCCGTTTGCTTTGGTAATCTGGCTGCTTGATGGCACCATGTCTGTGTTGATTCTTGCGACCGCGACCTGCGCGGGACTGGGCCTGCTGCGATTGTTTCGAACAGGTGCCATATCGTGGCACTTGCAGATCGCTTTGGCGGCAGGACTTGGTATTGGTGGGCTTTCATTCCTGACGCTTTGCTGCGGAGTGGCTGGGTGGATCGGTGTTGGACATCGGTACATGCTACCCGGTCTGTTCCTGACAAGCGGTGCAATCGGTTTCCTCTTGCGAACACCGATCGCATGGAAGAGCCCGGTCAGCGCCGAAAATTCATGGGTGCGCTGGCTCATCCTTGCGACGACGCCGATCACTGCGATGATTCTCCTCAGCGCGACGCTGCCGCCCGGTGTCGCGTGGGAGGAAGAGGGACACGGGTATGATGTCCTGGAGTATCACCTGCAAGCCCCCAAGGAATACTTCGACAACGGGCGAATCGAATACCTCCCGCATAATGTTTACGCGTCATTTCCATCCAATGCGGAGATGCTTTCCCTTTTCGGTAATCAGCTCGTGGGCGAAACGATTGAAGCCTGGCCGATCGCCAAGTGCGTCAACGCCCTGATTATACTCTTGATCGGTTTCACGGCGTATGCCATTGGTCGAAGCACTTCGGTCGGGTGCGGAGTGGCTGGCGCGGTGATAGCAGGGACGAGCGGTTGGCTCGCGTACCTTGGGGGCATTGCCTACGTCGAAGGCGGCATGTTGCTGATGGGGATGCTGTCGGTTGGCTGCCTGATGCAGTTCGCGGGAACTGATGAACCGAAAGTGGCCATGCGCTGGATAGCGCTGGCTGGTTTGTTTGCAGGATTTGCGTGCGGGTTCAAATATACGGCCGCCGTGTTTATCGCAGCACCGATTCTTATGATGATCTTTGTCGCTGGCAGGCATGGGATGTTGCGACATTTTCAAAGTGCAATGGTTTTTTCATTGGGTTGTACGCTGACGTTCGCGCCATGGCTTGTCAAGAATTCAGTCATGACTGGGAACCCGGTGTTTCCGCTGCTTGGATCATGGCTTGATAGCGACATACCCGGTTGGGGTGCAGCTGAAAGCGCACACTTCGACGAGTCGCACAAGCCGTTGCCCGATGAGCAGTCATTTGTTCAACGGGTACGGCTAATCTGGTATCGAATCATCGCCGATCCCGATCATCGGTTTGGCGCAGTCATGCTTGCGCTTGCCCTGATCGCTTGGTTGAAGCACCGAACGCGAACTGATGCGGCGCTTACGCTGCTGCTTTTGATTCAATTGCTGGCCTGGTTGTTTTTGACGCATCTATATGCGCGGTTCGCGGTCCCAATGCTCATACCGTTATTCTTGCTCGCAGCGCGTGGAGCCATTAACAGATGCAAATCGCTCTCAGGTCCATTCGCCATTGTCTTGTTGGCTGGTGCGACCTTGAATTCGTTTTTTGCCTATCAGTTGTACGCGAATCACACCGAGCGGAATGGCGTTCGCTTCAACTTCGAGGGCGCAACGGAAGCCTTTACCGAAGGACAGCTTGACAGTCAAAGCCATGTCGGGTTCATCAACACGAAGTTACCGGATGACGCGTTTGTGCTCATGGTCGCAGAAGCGCGGGGATTTTATATCAAACGGAAATGCGACTATTGCGTGGTGTTCAATCGTAACCCGTTCGCAGAAGTGGCTGAAGATGCTGCAACGCCGGAAGCAATTCTCGATTGGCTTCGCAGGCAAGGTTACACGCATGTGCTGGTTCATTACAGTGAGATGCAGCGGTTGCGCGCTACTTACGGATTCTGGGAATCGATCACGCCGAGTTTGTTCGCGCAGCTTGTTGATTCGGGGATGGGCGAAGTCGCTCAGTTCACTGTCAATGATGGCGCTAGGATTTATGCCGTGTTGTACAAAGTGCCCGAATCGAACTCGGTGGGTGACGAATAGCAGCGGTCACGCCTTGATTTTGACGTTTTGCGCGATGCTTTCGTAGGGTGGGCCGTGCCCACCAATCCGTAACGCATTCAAACGACGGTGGGCACGGCCCACCCTACACTCTAAGCAACGCGTTTTCTATGCACTGCTCCAGACTTCTCAATGTTCCTGCGTCGGATCAATCTTGAGGTACGGTTTGAGCAGTTTGACGCCGACGTAGAACGGTATCGTGTCGAAGGCGGCGACGACGACCTTGAACAAGTAGCTGCTGCCGATCAAGATCAGTATATCCTTGGTTGTCTTATTACCGGCGAACCATGCGGCACCGAAAGTGATCACGATCACTGCTGTTGAATCAACGAGTTGGCTGATCATGGTCGAGCCGTTGTTGCGAAGCCAGAGGTGCTTACCGCGGGTGACTTTCTTCCAAAAATGAAACAGGTAGACGTCGCAGAACTGTGCGGCGGCGTATGCGACCATGCTGGCCAGCACTGCCCCACGTGTGCAGGTGTAAATGAAATGAAACAGCTCAACGTTACCGGAAACTTCCTTGCCGGTGTTGAGCATGACCGGGGTGGCGAGGTTCAGGATTTGCCAAGGTGGTTGGGCACTGGGATCGACACTCTGAACCCAGTCGCCCAAGTACAGAAACGTTATCACCAAGCCATTGAGAAGCACTCCAACCCACACAACAAAATTGGCCCGTTTGCGGCCGTAGAATTCACTGATGAAATCGGTGCACAAAAACGTAAGCGGATACGGCAACACCCCAACAGCCAACGCCAGCGGCCCAAGCTGAATGAACTTGGTAATGCCGAGGATGTTCAGCATCGTCATCGAACCGAGGAAGATGCCAGCGAGCACAATAAAGACGCGCTCGCGCCGTTCGTGCAAATCTGGCAGTGCGTGCGTGGTTTCAATTGACATGAATCAAGATCGCCCCGTCAATCGGTACCGGCGGAAACTTGAACCTGTTCAAATTGAATGCCGTCATCCTGAGTAGTGATCGTCGCCATGGAAAGCGGTTGATACTTTTTGAGCGCTTCGGGATTGTCAACGCCAAGGTCAACATGCTGCCGAACGATCATCCATTGCAACATTCCACCGACGGGCCCAAACATGGGCGGTTGTTCGGTCGCGATGAAGCCAGCTTTCTGGGCGGCGATGCGGGCCTCATACAGTTTTTCGCCATCGTAGTACATTACACCTGACGCCTGTTTCGGCATGTGCTTCGCCATTCTGCGAAACTCTGCGATCTCGCCAAGCCCGCCCTCGCTGCGACCCTCGCGGCGGATGTAGCCTTCGACGGCGCTCGTTGTTCCGAACCAAATGAACGAGCGATCGGTCAATCCCATTGAAACGCCGGCCATCGGAAGCGCCGCATCAAGAACGGTCGCCCCCATCATCTCACGCGACATGAGCATGCCGGGCGGAATCATATTGATAACCTTGTCCCACGCTTCGCGCGACTTGTGACCGATGGCCACGAAGAATCCATAGTTGTCTGGCCCGTAGGGTTTTTCGATCGACAGGCTTCCAACGATCGGCCCGACGAGATGCGCGACAAGATCTTTGCGAATGTCGAATGTCGAACCATCCGGCTGGGGCACGATCATGCCGTTGGCCATTCTCTCGCCATCAGCAGCGTCGATGCGGGTGACGATGGCGATGATCTCTTCAAGCATCTCAGCCGGATTCAAATTCAATGACCCGAACCCTGCGGTATCAGCCGTCACCGTCGCCGGTGCTGTGACCTTGCTGTTGGACATCATCATGATCTTGCCCAACCCTTTGGTCTTATCACCGATCTGCATGAAGCCCGACGCGCGCGAATCGATACCTTCTGCCGGTGTATAGTCCGACACCATCAACATAGGGCCAAACGTATCGACTCCCAATGCTGTGATAACGGACTTCACTTCCTCATCTTGCTGGGCAAAGGTTTCAACGATTCGCGGAACGTCGATGACTACTTCGATCTGTGCGTCTTTGCGCAAGCGACGCGCCAGCGACTTGACAGCTTTTGAACCTGCGTACGATTCTTCACCGTCTGACTTGATCGCCCGCAAAACCTTTGCGGCAGTATCCTGACTTGACGCCAGAATGGTGACGTCTTTTTGGAAGGCGAAGACGACTTCTTCCGGCAATTGAAATTCACTGAGTAGCCCTTCAAGAAACTCCTTCGGAACGCCACCGGGTAAATCGTTGCCGATAAGCTCGACGATTTCATCGATGGTTTCCTGTAATGGTGCACCCTTGCCGGCTTGCACTTCGTCGGAAACGTTGGCCTGCGGTTCAAAACGAACGCGGATAATCTCACCGCCAGCCAGTTCTCGCGTGTCTTTCTTACCGCCGTGATCGATGCTTTTTTGAATGATGGCGTCAATCACTGCACGCGTTTTGTCAGCGTCTTCGCCCATCTCCATGACCAGCGCCGCAAAGACTTCGGGTTCGCCGAATTCTTCCTTGGGCGGTGCGAGCGACAGGTAGACGCCAACCGAGCCATGCGGAACAACATCCAGTTCCTTGGGGCTGGCGAGATTGAGTTTCTTGGCCGCATACTCCTTGAGTTTCTCGCCGATCTTCGTCCAGGATTGTTTGAGCTCCTTCGATGCCGGGTCTTCGATCATCCGCCACATTCCCGACTTCTTAAACGACTTGCCAAGGTCGTCGCAGTTGCGAATCCCGATGTAGATCATCGTGTCCTTCGGAATCAGCCGAGCCGGCCCATAGTCGGCTGCAATCGCCCCATGCGAAAAGATCGTGAGAACCGTGAAGGCAAACGCGAATGATGCAGAAAATCGAAAACAATTCATAACGAAACTCGCTCGAAAGAAAGTGGACATACGTACTCATTGCTGCAAACCATTGCGATCAACTCGCATGGATATGGAAACCCATTATCAACCGGTTCGACTATCCGGACGTTGCGTTTTTCTTGCCCGGTTCAGATGCTTTCGGCAAAAGAAACAGCGGCGGTGAGTCATCCTGTCGGGTTGGCGCTTCGAGGTATTGATACCCACTGTTGGGGTTGTCTTGATCATACGCATACGCATCGCGATTCTTGAGAAAGTCGATGACGTAAGTGATCGGAATGGCGAAGTTCAACCCTTCGGCGAAGAGGTATCCCATGTTCGTCACGCCGATGACTTCACCGCGTTCATTGAATAGCGGCCCACCACTGTTGCCCGGGTTGATTTGCGTGGTGGTCTGAACGTAGGTCAAACCCTGTTCGGCGCGGTTCTTCTTGCTGATGATGCCGCGCGAAACGGTGCGCTCCAAGCCAAGCGGATTGCCAATGGCGAACACAACGTCCCCTTCGGTCAGCGGTCGATCTTCGGCCAAATGCATGATAGTGATGTCAAGATCTTCAGGCACTTCGAATTTAATCAACCCCAGGTCCATAAACGGATTGACCGCGATGATGCGCACGTCTTCGATTTTTTCATTGCGAAAGACTCCGCCATCTTTGCGGAAAATGTGTACCGAAAGCTGCGTTTCATTTTCGATCACATGGAAATTCGTAATGACGTAGCCGTCTTCGTGAATGACAAAACCACTGCCCAACCCGGATGGCGACTTGACCATCACCACGCCTTCGCCCAATCGATCGGACAGTTCCTCCAGCGATGCCGGAGGAAGATCACCGGTTCGATACAAATCGTCCGTTTGATTTACGTTGCGGGCGTAAGTGGTGTCTTTGGACTGGGCGTTGTCCTTGGCGCTATCCTTTTCGATCGATTGGATCTGCTCGCGCGGAATCCTGATGACGTCATAGCCAATATCCACAAAGACGGCATCCGATGTTTCTTTAAAAAGCTTTCCTTCAATTCGATCGCCGCTGGCAAGATTGACAACGTCGCCCGCAAGCACATCGCCCGTCAAAGCAATCCCTACAAGAATTCCGATGATCGCTTGCAAGAGTACGGTCCTTGTGGAGCGGCAGAGCTGGTCGTGTTTCATCGCCATCTATTCTCCGGTGTTTCAAATCTGGTATTTCAAATCTGGTGTTTCAATGCAGAGCAACGGATCGACTGGATTTGTACGTTTTAATAAACGTATCGCCATGGGCTACTATACGCAAATTCGCCTCTGGCATACACCGATTTGGCTCATAATGGTGTCGATCTTTGTCGGTGCTGCTTGCTCTGGATGCTTCGATTCCTAAAATGAATCCAGTTTGGTTCTTGTATCATCAAGCGAGACCAAGGCAACTTTGAAATGTCCTTTTCACTTTAAGAATCGGAAGCGCAGCCGCCCATGACCCATTCATCGCTTTCCTACCGCAGGTTCACGAATGCAATCGCCGCAAACAATGCCTCAATGGCGACGTTCGCATTTGCTCTAGGGGCACTCGTTTCGCCCATGATGCCAGCTGCGTCGGTCCATGCTGAAAACGGCATGACCTCCACCCAGCGCAACGACCTGCCCCGCCATTTCGGGTTCGATCCGCTGGAGATATTCAAGATTGAAGACGGTATCACGCAGTTGCGATACGGCGACCTGAACAATGACGGACGCCTCGATCTCGTCCTCGCGAACAACAAGAAGAGCACCATTGAAGTGCTCTTGCAACGCGACGCCCCGCCATCCCAAGCCGATGCCCCTTCCGAAATCAACGATCTCGTCAACGACTGGCGTTTTGAACGCAAGCGCGTTTCGGTCATCTGGGCGGTCAATTGTCTTCAAGTCGCCGACGTGACCGGAGACGGAAACGCTGATCTGATCTTTTTCGGTGACCCCAAAGAGTTGGTGATCTTGCCCGGGCATGGCGACGGAACATTTGGATCGCCCGATACGCGGCCGGTGCGCGACGGTTTGGGATTGCCCAGCGCGTTTGACGTCGGCGATATCAATGGTGATGGACGCGTCGACATTACAATGTTGGGCGAATCGGACCTGTTGATGTTTCGCCAGCGCAAGGAGGGCGGGTTGGAACATCCCGATCGATTTTCGCACGCGGTGGACAATCCGCGCGGCGTCAAACTGACCGACGTGAACGGTGACGGGCGCGTCGATCTGGTCATCTTCACTTCCGACGAAGAGTATCCGCTTTGGCTTCGACATCAGGATTCGCTGGGCAACCTTGGTCCGGTGCATCGTGTCAAGCTGCCCGGACTCCGCAGTGTGTGTTTCGCCCCCTGCCTCGACCGAAAAGCCGACGACCTGTTCGGTGTTGAACGCGTTTCGGGACGATTGAAACGTTGGCGCATCGGCCTCGATTCCCAAGCCGCTGCCGCTGAGACAGCCGCAGTCCTTTATCATCCCATCCCTGCGAAGTCGGATTCGCCTGTGCTTCCGCTGGCGATTGGCGATATGACCGGTGACGGGCTCGACGACTTGATGACAGCCAACATCGATGCGGCTCAGATTATCTTCTTTGAACAGAAGAATGACTTGGGCTTGTTACCACCGAAATCGTTTGGCGGGCAGACCAAGATGCGTGGGGCGCGCTGCTACGATGCGGATGGCGATGGCAAGGACGAATTGTATGTGGTCAGCGCCAACGAAGATTCGATTGCAGTGAGCCGACACGAAGGAGATCGCCTGACCTTTCCGAAGTCGATTCCGGTTAAAGGCAAGCCATTTGCGTTTGACATCGGCCTGCTGGGTGATGGTCAGAAACCAAGCCTTGCCTACGTCTCTCGCAACGATGACTCGGAGTATCACCTGCACTTTGGCGATCTTGACGGCACCAAAGACAAAGACACGAGCGACGACGAAGCAAGTGACAAGGACGCAAACGTAGTTGAACTCGAAGACATGGACGAACCGCCCACTGCCGTCCGGTTGGCCGACGTCAACCGCGACGGGCGAACCGATGTGTTGATCTTTTCTTCATACGCCCCGCTAATTGCGTGTCTGCAAAATGAAGACGGGACGTTTACGGCTCGCTCCAAAGAAACAGGGACGCAGACCGGGTTGGTCAAGCAGGCGAAGATCGAAGGGTATGCGTACGCCGACACGGATGGCGATGGCGTCGGTGAAGTGTTGTTGGCTCAAAAGCAGTTTGTACGGGCACTTCGCATCAACGAGCAAGGCACTTGGGAAACGGTCGATCAATACAACGCCCCCGGCAGCGATGCGAATATTACCGGTATTGCAACGGTTGAAATCAAGAATCAGAAGCGCCCGGACCTGGCGATGTACGATCGGCAGAGTCGCGAAGTGCATATTTTCAAACCCGATTCGGGCACAACGTACAAGCTCGATCAATCGATTTCGGTCGGTTTGTTTGATCTGCAGCAAATGCAAGGGACGAATCTGAGCGGGAAAGACCAGACCGAAATCATGTTGGCCGACAAGCAGCGCATCGCGCGCGTTCTTCCGCAAACCCCGGCTGCCCAGGCGATTGAAACAGGCGTGTACGAATCATCGATCAAGGACGCAAGGCTTACCCGCATCGCCGTCGGTGACCTCAACCATGACGATCGAACGGATCTCGTCGTCGTCGATCACAAGGATCATGCCGTCGAAATTCTAACGTTTGGCCCCGATGATGAACTCGTACGGGCCAACAAGTTTCGCGTGTTCGCCCGGAAGCAATTTCACCGTGACGGCAACACCATGCCCCAGCCGCACTGGGTGGACATCGTCGATCTGACCAACGACGGATTCAACGATTTGGTGATGATCTCGCAGGATCGGGTGCTGCTCTATCCGTCCCAATAAATAACGGAGAATGAAATAACGGAGAATGGCCAGTCGTCGGCGCCATGGTACTGTGGATTGGTGCGTACCGTGGATTGGGGCGTTTCGACCACCCATCGGTTCTGCGCCAGATTGACAGAATTCACCGATCTGAATAGCATCAGCCGCGGTATTCGAGAAGCCGCGATTCAACGCGATTTTTTCCCGCAATTCCAAGCCACGGGGCGTGGCTCAGCCTGGTAGAGCGCTGCGTTCGGGACGCAGAGGTCGGAGGTTCAAATCCTCTCGCCCCGAATGCGTTAAGAAATCCTTATCTATCAACGGTTTAGGAGATGGCATAGCGGCTGGATTTGAACCTCCGCACTCGCGAGACACTCTTTCACGGTGAACAGTTCACTGGCCCTCGACGATCGCTGCGATCACGTGCCCAAAGAGCAGCAGTGTCTTGAAGGGCGCGAATTGAGCGTCCTTTTCGACGGCGTCGCGCCAATTGGGGGCCGTTGCGCTGGTACATCGTTTCATTCGTTGAAATGCAATGATCCAAAATGTCTGGATTGAGTCGCTTCAATTCGGTGCAGGTTCAAGTTCTACTCGTGCCACGCGAGACAATTCCTTGTACAGAGCATACGATAATTCTGTTTCGAGCAGATTTGGGCGATCGAGAATAATGCAACGCGAGAATGCGTCGATTGCCTCATCGAAGCGGTGTCCGATCAACAATCGCCGACCAATGTAGTAATGCGCTTCACATTGTTCATCTTCAGTCCCAGCTTTGCGGATCAACTCATTTGAATCTAAATCCTGGTTAAAGAATTCGCAGAGGCTTTCAAACCACCTATTCCCGTCTGACTCTTGAATGACCATGTCCATCAACACCTGAGCCTGCTCGTCTAGTGTCTCCTGCTTCATTAATAGATAAGACCAAAGCAGCGCATAGTTCTTGAATGGTCCATCAGAATCCGCGACGCGATTGTAGTTGGCTTGCGCCGAGAGACAATCTCCTGAAAGCTCATATGCCATACCAAGATGAATCAAGCTAGTTTGTGCAGGAACGTCCTGAAGTTCAATTGCACTTGAGAAATCGGAGATTGCAGAATCGTAGTCTCCATTCTTGAAGTGGGCTTTGGCGCGGAAGTTGAACCATTTATCCGAATCCGGTTCCATTTCAATCGCCCGATCGAATGCCCGAATTGCCTCATTGGTTCTCCCTAAACGCGTAAGAGCCAAGCCCTTTTGAATGTACGTCTTAGGCCAACTTCCAAAAAGCGACGTAGCGCGTTCGGCGTCCACCAGCGCTTCTTCATATTTCTTCAACCTGAGAAGTTGGATCGATCGGCCCATTACCAATTCAACTCGCCACGGTTCAAGTTCCAGTCCCCTCGAAAACAGGTCGATGGCCTTCCATGGATCCTCTTCGACCCTAGCAAGAAGATACATGCCACCTGCGCTTTTTGGGCTAAGCCTTTCAAGCTGCTCCCTGTGCTCTGCTGATCGCATATCCCCGATGCGATCAAAGGCCACAGCTAGTTGGAAATGGGCATCCGGCACGTTGACGTCTTGATCGATTATGGTTTGCAATTGTCCGATTGCATCAGTCTTGCGGCCCGTCCGATATAGCAGTCGTGCTCTGAGTAATTGTCCTTCCAAGTGGTTCGGTTGATTCTCCAGAACCTTGGCAATCGCGACTAGTCCCGACTCGAGTCGATGTGCTCGAAAGTCTTGTAAAGCGTCCTGGTAGAGCAATCGTACTCCCTTCTCTTCAGCATCCACGCTCGTACGTTGGGCTACGTTTTGAAGCTCCATGTATCCTCTGTAGAAATATGCGCTCGCGATCGTCAGCGCAAGAACCGCGACAATAGATGATGTGAGCAATTTACGTCTTCGCGCATGGCGGAGAAGTCGTATTGGCAGGGACCTACGGCGTGCCTCTATCGGTAAACCCAATTGCCATCGTCGCAAATCCATCGCCATCGCCTGAGCGCTCGAATACCGATTTGAAGGATTAGCCTCGAGTGCCTTCAGAGTTATCAACTCCAACTCTCGCGGAATATCCCGTGAGAATTTCCGAGGTGACAATGGCTCCCGTGACAGTATCTCATTCTGTAGATCACGGTCGATCACATCTGCGAAGGGCGGATGCAGCGTTAACAACTCGTAAAGCGTGGCCCCCAGGCTATAGATGTCTGCGCGATGATCTACAGGGCCTACAGTCTTTTCAATCCGCTCAGGGCTCATATATCGGGCCGTGCCGACTGGAGAATGCGATTTCGTGATTGACGTGCAGGTCTTTGAACGCGCAAGACCAAAATCTGAAATCATGATTCGGCCATCAGAAGAAAGCAGTAGGTTTGAAGGCTTGATGTCTCGGTGAATTACACCTTGCTGATGCGCGTAGCTCAGAGCTTCCGCCACATCGGCAATCCATTCGGCAGCACGGCGACAAAGCGCTCGGCGAAGTTTCGACGTGGATCCGCAGGTGTGATGCAAGCTGTTGGACGTGGTTGTTTGAGAACGCTCATTTTTTAAGTTTTTGGAACGATTCGGATCCTGTGAATTTTCACTCTTCGCGTTACGAAGTTGATGATCAAGAACGCCAGTCTTCTTTGCATCATTGATAACCGTGCGCAGTGAGGGCCCCTCAACAAGCGCCATCGAAAAATAGAGTGTTTCGCCAGTCTCACCAAAATCGAATACAGGAATAATATTGGTATGTTGCAATTGCGAAACAAGCTCAGCCTCTCGGCGAAACCGTGCTTTGGCGCCGGGCCTGACCACTGAGAGGATCGCTGGAAGAACCTTCAGGGCAACGATCCTGTCAAGTTTGCGCTGCCTAGCCCTAAAGACGATTCCCATGCCGCCACGCCCAAGCTCGTCAATTATTTCGTAATCGTTGCCAAAAATTTCGCTGAAGTGCGATTGTGGGACGTTAACATCCAATTTGAGGCCTTGCCGAGCAGCATGAGCAGTGTTCACGTTATTGGCGACAGATCTAAGCACATCTCCCGAATCCGCTCGTGTGCGGCATGGTGTACAAGTTTCTAAATGATCCGCAAGAGACTGCCAATCTGACTCACTCGTGGCAGATTGAAGCTCGGATTCTATTTGCAATGTCCTTGGGCAAACGGCATCTGTACTCACAATTTTTCTCACGCTCCTGCGCAACGTCGCAAGTGGTTCATTTTCTTACGAATCAAATCAAGAATGTAGAACCTTGTGACATAAACGTAGCCTTCGGTCATTTCAAGCGACAGAGCAACTACCCGGGCTGATTGCCCATCAAGTACATACCGTCGAAACGCTTCCATTCGACGAGGTGAAACGTCGATAGCCACCTGATCGAGGCACCAGTTTGTGTCTTGGAGTTGCCATTCTCGTTCCCACATCTTATCAGGAGCCAGCTGACATTCCTCAGTCAATGCGTTCAACACCTTGTTGTTTATCTTTCGCTTGTTTGCCGCACATTTTCGAAAATAATCGACGATTTTCCTTTCGGTAATTCGTCGAATCCACTGCCGAAACTTGCCACGATCGCGTTTGTAATCAAATCCTGAAATATGTGTGGAGACAGCAATCATCACTTGCTGAACGACATCATCGGCGTCGCAATGATGCAAGCCTCGCATGCGAGCTACGCGAAACACAGCTGAACCATATCGATCGAAGAAATCGCGCCATGCTGAGTTGTCTGTCGCGCCTCCACGAAGTGCGCTAAGCATTGAGGGTCTCGTTTCGGGAAATCCTTTTGCGTACATTTTCGAAGCGCGTTCCAGGAAACAGGTGCCGAGAGAACAATGATTGTGACAGGTATATGAAGTGAGTCCTCGATAGCCTGCAATTATACGCAAGTTTGCTTGGGCCTTTCAAGAACGCGGTTAGCCAAGTGTGCACATCGGCCATTGTTTTATGTGGGTGTTTACTTATCGGTCGATCTAGAATCTTTTTTTTCTTGGTTTTCCATATAATAAATATTGAACATGTGCGTATGGGGCATTGACTGCGTTTATCTGCTTATTCAAAGCGCTTAGATGTTCTGTTCTCTCAGAGTCCCTTAAAGGAGGAAAACCATGAAAGATGTCCGAATCGCACTATTGTTGCTTGCTGCCATGATGACGGCTCCCGCACATGCTGAGTTGCTCGCAACTTTTGAAGTCTCCGAAACAAATTCCGGAGAAAACATCGCGAATCTTGATTCTATTCATCCCGTCTTAGGTGTTGACGCGAGCGCCGATTTTGGCCAACCGGGGGTGGACATATTCGGAACGGTCAGAATCTTCTCTACTCTCCTAGCCAGTACGAGTGACATCGGAACCACTTTTGTTTCCAACTCAACGAACGACCCAAATTTTGATGCATGGGCGGGGTACGCCACGAACGGTATCCTTAATGAGGTGTTGTTTGGATTTTGGCGCAACGTCCCATCGCCAGAAACTGGCTTTGGAGCGTTGGTTTTGGATGAGCCTGATCTCTACGGCCTTCCTGGTGGACAAATTGATTTTGCTGCATTTGTGATTGATCGCGTCGAATTGACTTTCACGACTCTGGAGTTTCGATCACCCGGAACCAATCCACAAGGAAATGGAATCTGGACCGATTACGATGCGACGGCGCAAGTTCAGATATTTGGGACGGCCATTCCAGAACCAGCGAGCTTTCTACTTACTTCCCTCACGATTCCCTTATTGCTCAAACGGCGTACGTAAGCCTGTGAATCTCGTGCAAGCCAAATTTTCTGTCCCAATAGAGCATGTCCAGGCAATCCACACTGAAGAGCATCCCGCCTCTATGCAGAAGTGAAGGCGTAGGGGCGGGACACTTTTGGTGAAATCTTGATTGGCTTAGCGGAAATCTAGCCTGCATGAATTCGCCAAGCTGCGAAAACGAATTCTCAAAAAAGGTGAGACGGTGCTTCTTATCTGCCGGAATTAGAGCACTCCAGACACCGCTCAACGCGTCCGATGCAAATGCATTTGCCGGAGCGTGGGTGCACCAGACCTCGAATTCAGGTGTCAGCCGAAATCCACGATTCCATGGCAGGAACGCAGAAAAAGTTCAACTGGTGTCCTCTCGCCCCGAATCAATTCAATCTAGGCTAAATCCAAAGCACTCCTAAGTGGTTGCTTGGCAATGTATTGCGGGCACAGCTCTCGAGTTCAAAACTCGATTTGTTGGAATTGTGGGCATACGCTTGCTCTTCAATTTACTGCAAAACTCGTCCTCTCCTGAATTCAGTATCCAGTCATATTCGCGATGTCGGTGAAACCCGCATTGACGTTGTGCCAAGTGGTTTTTGAGCTTCATTGCTCCGCCTCGATAGATAATTAATAGGCTTTCTGGATTAACCAGTGTCGCTGTTGGGGTGATTGCCCCCGTTGAGTTAGTTGAACCAGCTTGGTAGGTTAAGAAGCATCTCTGATCGGGCCGGTCGTACTACTTGCCTTTCATATCATTACGCACGCTCTGCGAACATGATGGTCGCTTGTGAGTGACAATGGATTGTTTGAAATAGAACTAACTTCCTAAAGGGAGCCCTATGATGCGTTATTTGGCCGTCATGCTTGTACTGTTGAGTTCGGAAATGCTTGCGGTCGCCGGTGTCATTCAAGGCCATTTCTATGCCATTGAGGAAACTGCGGGTGGAAGTGATCGCCTTATTCGCATTGCCTTTGACGGAGCTGTTGAGGAAATCGGAACCGTTGGTGGGCCAATTCAACAAACAAACGGCCTGACGTTCGACTACAGTGGCAACTTATGGGCTGTAGGCAGTTCGTCGTGCGACTTCCCAGATGAACGTCTATTCAAGTTTGAGAATCCTTCAGTCAGTGCTACTGCAACCTCGAATCTCCTGATCTTGGGCGGCGTACTGAACATTCATTGCGTTAGCGGCATGTGCCCATTTGAAGACAACCAGTTTGGCGAGAACCGCATAATGTTCATAGATCCAGAAAGCGGCGGGAATGGAATCAGTTTCAATCCCAACGATTTTGGAGAATTCACGAACTATGGAGGAGTATTCTCTGGCGATGCTACTGGAATTGCTCATTTCAGGGGATCGAGTAATCAAGTGTATTCAATTGAGGGACCAGGAAATACGCTCTTTCGTATTGACGACGTCACGCAATTTAGTACTAGGGTGTCTGTCGGTGTACTCCTCGATCAGACTGGCGGGCCGTTCAATGGTCAGGTACATCAATCCGTACAAGCACTCACGGCTGTGCCTGACGGATTTCTATATGGATTCAATCATGGGCGAAAATCCATTATCAAGATCGATCCGAGTACAGGCAACATTTTGACGGAAACATTTCCAACAAGTTCTGTGAACACAATACTGGGGTTCGCATACTTCAATCCTTGCGAAGGAGCCGAGTGGGTTGATTGCCAACAAAACAACATCCCTGATTCCTGCGATCTGCTCAGCGGCGTGAGCACCGACTGCAACACAAACGGTGTTCCCGACGAGTGTGAGCCAGACTGCAATCTCAATGACATTGCCGATAGTTGCGACATCGCGAGCGAAGTCAGCAGTGACTGCAACACCGATGGCGTGCCAGATGAATGTGAGCCGGACTGCAATTCCAATGGCGTGGCGGACAATTGCGATATCACGGTAGGAACGAGTATGGACTGTAACACTGACGGCGTACCAGATGAGTGCAGCCCCGATTGCAACTCCAACGGGATAGCAGATGATTGCGAACTCTCTGCTGGAACGAGTATAGATTGCAACTTCGATGGAATCCCAGACGAATGCCAAACGGACTGCAATGGAAATGGCGCCGCTGACGAATGCGATGTAGCGATTATTCATGACTGCTGTGACGCAGGACTAATGGGGGGATGCAGCGACGCTGACCTTGCTCAATGCGTGTGTGCTGTCTTTCCATCGTGTTGCAACAGTATCTGGAACAATACATGTGTTGAAGCTTTACAGTTCCTGGGGTGCTCAAGTTGTGATCCACCGAGCGATGATTGCAACAACAATGGTATTCCTGATGAATGCGAGGTTGATTGCAATACCAACGGTATCCCGGACGAATGTGATATAGCTTCGGGTGTGAGCTCAGACTGTAATACAAACGGCATCGTGGACGCGTGCGAGGAAGATTTTGATCTGGATGGAACGATTGACGACTGCGATTCCGACATCGACGATGACGGAGTACCGAATAGCGCAGATGTATGTGATTTTACTCCAACACCGCCAACGAGGCCGCCGAGCGCTCAGGTACTGCTCGATGGGTCACTTCGCGGCGATCTAGACGGAGATTGTGACGTGGATTTGTTTGATTTTCAAATATTGGTCAATGACTTCACTGGGCCAAATTCTAGCCTTTAAGATATGATCGATCGACCCCAATCTTTTTAGCGCCTTGAATGGGAATGGCAACAGCCGAGACCGCGTACATTCTGCGTGCCGAATCGACGATGGGCCCGCCCTCTGGGGCTAGGATATTGACAGAACGATTCAGGGGCTACAACCAGTCAGATTCCAAGGTTCCTGGGGCTATCGCACATCCCCGTCCCGAAGTGCTCGAGCCAGCTTGGGAGTCCGTTGCCGTGTCCCCATGCCCCAGCTTGCAACGAGGGGCACCCATGTGCATATGAGAATCTCTACAAGCCGAGGTTCACATAAACATTGTTATCAATATCGGGGAAAGGTCACTTACGAAGCAGGGAGCAATGTCGAAATGCTGTTCAGTACGTTGCGCCCGAGGTCCGGACTGGTGTAGATAAAGGAGTGTGCGAATGGGGCAAGTGGGCCAACGGGTCCAATGCGCCGAGTGAGCGGAGATTTCATGGCTTTGATGTTTCACGGCCTAATAGCGCTTGGATCTCAGCCTCGTACGCTGGATCCTTGAATCCAGCACAGGAACGCAGAAAAAGTTCAATTGGTGTCCCGTCGCCCCGAGTGCGTTGTAACTCATTCCTACTCAAAACGTTACGAAAGCATTTGCGGTTCACTCGTAGGCCGATTGAAAATGATGCAAGGCAAGCCTGCCGAAGCAAAAACACAATACGAACAAGCCTTCGAACGCCGACAACGAATCAACGGCAAAACCCATCCACAAACCTTGGAAGCAATATCGGGGCTAGCCGAGGCATTGGAAGCACAGAAACTCTGGACCGATGGCGAACCATGGCGACGAAATATCTTACAGGCGATGTCCAAAACCGAACCAGTCAATTCAGCAGGGTTCGCCGAAGCGGAATGTGCGCTAGGGCAAAATCTCCTTCGCCAGAAGAAAAAAACCGACGCAGAAGCCGCGCTCACCCAATGCTGTTCCTACTACGCGTCAAAGTTGCCTGAAGATTGGGAACGCTGGAATGCACAAAGCTTCTTGGGCGAAGCAATCGCAGCCAACCCCACACGGTACGCCGAAGCTGAAGCGATGCTTTTAGAGTCCATCAAGAAGATGAAGTCACTCGCAGTCAATTCAAACAACCTCGAAGCGCAACGAATTCCAGAAACCGCACGCGTTCTTACCGACCTGTATGAAGCCTGGCAGTAACCGGACAAAGCAGCCAAATGGCGGTCGCAAACAAACCTGGGAGAATTAAAGCAATCAAGTTCGTACGGGGCACCGCGTCGCTAAATTCACTGTAGCGCTTCTAAGGTGCGGGATGCATGCAAACAACAAGGACTCACGCCCACTGGTGACGCAAGTCCTTGTTGTATATTGGTTTGTATAATCGGGGCGAGAGGATTCGAACCTCCGACCTCTTGACCCCCAGTCAAGCGCGCTAACCAGGCTGCGCCACGCCCCGGGATCTGTCGGGTTGTACACTAGGGCTTTCTTGGGTTGGTTTCAAGTTCGCTAATTCTGTTGGGGTTTTGCCGGCGACCATCTATCGGGAATTGATGGCCGTTCGGCCATACCTTGAATTTGAACCCCCTACTTGGCCCGATGGGCGCGGAGCAAGTCTGCGATTCTGGTTAGTCTCTCTGGGGTGGGGGCCATCAGTTCCATCCGCTCTTCACTGATGGGATGGCGAAACTCGATCTTGAACGCGTGGAGGGCTTGGAACGGCAGGAGGGTTTCTTCCGACCCGCTTCCCGAGATTTGCTTTTCGCTCACATGGTGGCCGCCGTAAAACGTGTCCCCCACCAGCGGGTATCCGATCGCCGACATGTGCACGCGGAGTTGATGCGTCCTGCCAGTTTTGGGGAACATGTGGACAATCGTGAATCCCCTGAACCGCTCCTGGACTTCGTATTTGGTGACGGCTTCTTTGAATAGCATTTGGCGCGTGGGGAAGCCCGGCACCATGTAACGTTCTTTGATCATCGGGTGGTCGGCGAGCGGTTGATTGATGATGTCGCGATCGAGCGACACCTCGCCTTCGCAAATGCCGAAGTAGGTTTTCTGAATCTCGCGCTTCTCAAATTGCAAGCTCAAACGCCAATGGGCTTCGTCAGATTTGGCGATCAACATCACACCGCTCGTGTTCTTATCCAATCGATGCACAATACCGGGACGAAACGCGTCAGATCCGCTTGAGAGATTTTGACCCGCGTAAAATGTCAAACCGTTCGCGATGGTCCCCAATCCCGTCGACTTCGACGGGTGGCAGATGATGCCGATTTCCTTGTTGAGCGCCAGCATGTGATCGTCTTCGTAAATGATCTTCAGCGGGATGTCTTCGGGCGTGATGTCGGTCGGTTCGGGAGGCGGAACGCGGACAGCCACCTCGTCACCCAGCGCCGGTTCGTAGCTGTTCTTGGCCTTCTTACCGTTGACGGTGATCTCGCCTTGCTTGATGAGCTTTTGGATGAGCGTACGCGACAGTCGCGGAAAGCGGCCTTGCAGGTACTTATCAAGGCGCCGGCCCGTACGCTTCTTGCGGATGACCAGTGTTTGTACTTCGAGCCCGTCCTCGGCATCATCGACAGAATCATCACCGTTGGCTTGCTGCTTATCCAGGCAGTCACCGTCGGATGGGTCAACGTTGGATTTGGTATCGGGTGCGATTTTCTCTTGCTTGGACATGCGACTCACGTTGTGGGTTGATGGGGTGCAAGATGAAATACGTTCGTGATGATGGGCGATTCAGTTTATGGTATCCATTCGAAACGCGAGTGTATCGCAGGACCAAGGCGCTGTCGAACTGCAGATGTATGCGTTCGCGCGATTCACGTTTGATAGCAGAGGCAGAACCGTGCCCAATGACAACCCCACTATTCGGGCGATCTACAACCCCATCGCGGGTCGGCGCGACCTTTCTGCATTTCTAGCCAAGCTCAGCCAAGAGTTGGAAATCTGGGATTACAACTTTGAGATCACTCCGACCACGGGGCCCGGCGACGCCACGCGCCTCGCAAAAGATGCACCCGAAACCACGCACGCAGTGATGGCCGTCGGTGGTGATGGCACCTGTCGCGACGTTGCCACCGGATTATTGGGACGTTCGACGCCGATGATCGTTGTGCCGGCTGGCAATGAAAACATCCTCGCCAAATACATCAAAGCCAAGGCAACCATCGATGCGCTGGTCGCTACGATTGTTGAGGGAACAGTCACTTCGTATGACGTGGGAACGTTGAATTCCAGCCCCTTCCTCTTGATGGCCGGAGTCGGATTTGATGCTGAAGCGGTGAAGCGAGTGACCGAATCGCGCACCGGACATGTGTCATATCTGACCTATGCGAAGCCATTGCTCCAAACGTTTTGGCAACACCGCTTTCCAAACCTGCGGGTCACCGTCGATGGCAAGACAGTCTTTGACGGACACGGTTTGGCGTTCGTCGGTGTCATGCCGCGCTACGCAATCGGTCTGCATCTTCTTGCCAATGCCAAACACAACGACGGGTTACTTGACGTCTGCGTGATGCCATGCAATTCGAAACGCCAACTTATTGGACTGTCGGTTGCAGCCTTACTTGGTAGACACGTTCGCCGAAAGAATGTCGTGTATTGCAAAGGGTCAAACGTTCGCATCGAATCTTCAGACGACAACGTTCCCTGCCAGTTCGATGGCGATGTTGCCGGAGCTCTTCCCATTGAATGCGGAATCATGCCGCAGGCACTACGACTCATGTTTCCGCCCATTGATTGAACCGCAAACCAACTTGCCCGATCTAACTGTGTCGACAAAAAAATTGAGGCGTGTGCAATTTTTGGGACCGTCCGATAAGCACGTTGTCGCATTGAATGTACTGAAAAGCGCCCACCCCTTAACATTGGGATGTCAATACAAACAAGTTGGGCAACTTAAGGTTTACGACTCATTTCTGTTGTTCGTAGCGCTTCGTTTCAAATAGCCGTTTGTGCTATGATAACAGCTTGAAGTGTGGGTGCCGCGCCGGTGAATTCGATTGACGGAGATGGTCTAGTCTCTAGAATGCGTTTGAAGAAATCGCGGAGAGCAAACTCTGCCGAATCTTGACCTTAGCAATTTGGCATCCATTGAATGTTGCGCCGAATGGTTTGAAAAGTGACATAGCCTGTCACTTCAGTATTCCCGCCTGGTTGGGTCGCCCTAAGCAGCGAAACAGTAGAATTTGCGAATGATCACGACCGAACGACAAATCTCAAAGAAGCGGCCATCACTCACGCCGCCGATCATCAAACGGTATCTCGATTATCTGTTCGTCGAGTGTGGGCTTGCCGGTTCGACGGTGTCGTCGTACCAGCGCGATTTGTGTCGGTTCTGGGATACGGTCAACGATCTGGGTCTGACGGTTTCGGAGTTGGGCATTGATGTCGTCCGTCAGCACCTTTCGCGATTGCGTGAAGACGGCTTGTCGGTTAGTTCCATCGCTCGGCACCTCACATCGATCCGCATGTTCCTTCGATTTCTGTTCAGCGAAAAGATCGTCCTCAAGGACATCGTCAGCCTGCTTGATTCGCCGAAGAAGTGGCGGCTCGTCCCCGAGACGGTGAACTATCGCGATGTGCATCACATCCTCGAAGCCCCGGACGAAAACGCCGAATTCTATCTGCGCGACAAGGCGATTCTCGAATTGCTTTATGCCACTGGTATGCGGGTCAGCGAGATGGTTGATCTGACGTTATCACGAATTAACTTCAACGTCGGTTATGTTCGCGTCATTGGCAAGGGTCGTAAGGAACGGATTGTCCCGGTTGGCTCAGTTGCCCTCAAAGCCACGAAGCAATACATCGAGACCCAGCGCAAGGAATTGATTCGCGATGAATCGACCGACGCGGTTTTCTTGTCGCGGACCGGGCGCCCCATCGATCGGTCGGCGGTCTGGCGGATTGTTCGCAAGTACGCACAGTACGCCGGCGTACGCAAGAAGGTCAGTCCACACACGCTGCGACATTCCTTCGCCACGCATTTGCTCCAGGGCGGTGCCGATCTGCGCGTGGTTCAAGAGCTACTCGGCCACACCGATGTTTCAACGACGCAGATCTACACGCACGTGGATGATTCACGACTAAAAGCCGTCCACCGAAAATTCCATCCCCGGCAGTAAGTTGATGGGGCATATCAAGTCGATGGGTCATATTTGAGTTGGTAGGGTCCGCTGTGCAGACCAAAGGGCGACAAATCCAAACTGAAGGTCCGCACAGCGGACCCTACCCAGTTTGTAGCGCCTGAAACACGACTGAATTGCGATGCGCCCCACTTCGTCCCACGCCCAATTCCAGAACGTGACCGCTATCGTCAGAAATATTCCCGAAGTGCATTTGCAGTGCCAACCCTTCAACTTCCTCATTTTCACTCGGGAGCGTGTGCTCGGCGAAGCTTCCAAATAGAGTCAGCGACATTAGCGAACTGCTTTGAAATTGATCCAATTCACTGATGTAGCTTTTCCAGTCGCCGAGTTCGAGCGATCCGTTTTCGACGCATTGCTGCATGTCGATGTATTCTTCAGCCAGGGTCGGGCATTTTATACTGGTCGAACCGAAGAGCGTAAGGAAGATCATCTTAGACGTAGACAGTTTGCCTTCTTTCTGTCCGCGTGCGGCCATCAACTGGCGTGCAAGTGTAGGACGATTCAGGTCGCTGCCACCAAAGACGGTCAGAACGCATTTCTTTTCGCGGCTTAACGGCCCCTCGTATCCGCCGAATGCACAGAGTTGAATCATTGCCCTTCCAGTCCTTTCTGCCACGTCTCGCCGTGCCAGCCCCTTGGGAATGCACGGCAGTTGAGCAACCCAATGTCTATCGAGATTAAACCCTCATCCGCGTATTCGCTACCGACTCTAGAATATTCGCAGATATGCCGCCCCGCTCACAAATTCCGCGATTATGGACAATCCGGGGAGCGTTTGGGTGCGTTGGCGTCGCCGCCAGCCCCCGCCTGATTGAAAAGTGGTGCGTCCGTCTCAAGGAAAACCCGCACGATCAACTCCTCGATCGATAGTCCTTGAGTGGAGCCATCGCTACCGTTTACAGCTCGCACACTGTCGTTGATCGTTTTGGTCAGGCCCGGCTCATCGGCTAAAAATGGGATGGGAATCTCGATTGAAACTGAGATTGACGGCCCATTTGCGCGGGCGAACCGCTCCATGATGACGTCGTCAAGATCCAGCCCATGTTCCATCGTGACCGCGTTCGCACACTCGTCCATCAAATTGGCAAACACCGAGCGGATTTCGGACAGGCATAAGTTGGCAACAGGACGACAGACCGATTTGCTTGCTTCGCAAAGGCGTCGGGTGTGCTGATCCACGCAACTGGTCTCGGAGACTTCTAAGAGATGTAACTAGTGTAGGCCCACGCGTCATTTTACGGGTTGCGTACCACTGTCATTCTCGCGAAAGCGGGATTCCACACCCCTTGCGTTACCCGTCGCTCGTTCTGGACTCCCGCATGCGCGGGAGTGACGAACCAAAAGCGACCTAAGGGCTACCCGAATCGTCCACGCTCGCGGGCAGGTTTACCGGCATTCAAGAGATCCAACTGGATATCGCCGATGTAGCCTTTTTCCTGGAAATACTTCAAGGCGTCGTGGGTACTTGCGAAGACTTCGGTTGCCGTTTCGGTGATAAACGGTGAAGGCTCGCACTTCGGCTTCCACACCACGAACACTTCCTTGGTCACTTCCCAAGCGTGCTGCAGTTCGCGTTCGACTCCGCTCGACAAACCAGGTTTGCCGTCGGCGAGTTCCGGAACGTAGCTGACGATCATATCGGCTTGGTCGATTAGCTTGAAGTCGCGGGCATAAATCTGACCATCGATGTCAGCCGCCACCTGCGTCACGTCGTTGACGTTAAGTTGAATCGTACGACCGTTGACGTCCACCGAGATCGTTGATTCGCCCTTCTTGGTCGCTTCACCAGCGTCAAACAGCAAACGCTTTTCATCCAAGTCGCCGGGGTCAAATGCAATAAAGTGTTCGGCGAGTACATCGCGAAACGCATCGATCTCTGCAAGTACGTCGGGCATGTCCATGACGTGCGTCATTGGGAACGATGGATACACACGCTTGCGACCGGAATCGAACATCAAGCGATACATCGACAAGGCAGCCGCATCGAGATCGCTGCCCCGTGCAAGGATATACGCGTGACCAAAACCGCGAACGCCTTCGGCCATCGCTTCGGTGACGACCATCTCTTCTTCACGCCACACGAGAATGTCTTTGAGTGTATGTCGCACGCGATGTTTGCGAGTGAGTCGTTCGTGAATTGCATCGACGTTATCGACCAGCGTCACATAGAGGTTGGCGTCGAACTCGCGCAACTGATCATGATCGTACGCATGAAACAGCCCATGATTCCATCGGAATGTCGCGTGCGTGTTGACGATGATGTGCTTGGTATCGTTGGCCATCACGAGCAGGTCTTTGAACACGCTGCGACGAAGCGTATCCAGACGTGTTCGCGGAAGGTCAAGGATGCGGCCGGCAGCAATGTCGGGCGCTTCGGAATACATCCGCTCGCCGACATGGAAGGGCAGAATTTCCTGACCCTTGTCGCGACCGATCTTGACGACGCGCTCGACGAATTCCTTCTTGTCCAAGCCGACCTGTCCCGTCAACACTGCACGGACGCCACTGCGGGCCGACTCTCCAAACAACTTGTCGTGATTGGGGGCTGTTGAGCTCATAGAAGCATTGTAACAACAATGGCTAGGCGAGCAAAACCCATACGGTTACCTGCGGACACAAAATCGCCAGCGGGCCTACAGGGTTTGGATCAGTCGCAAAAAGGAGGGTTTGAAAGGGTGCAGTGCAGAAAAAACCACGGACCAACCGCTAGAACTTGACCGGGTCTGCGAATTCCTGAACCCAATAGTACTCGCCGTCGGGCGTGGTGCGAACCGCGATACCGATCTCGCGCCATTGGGATGACAGGATATTGTCACGATGCTCAGGGCTGGTCATCCAATCATCGAAGACATCTTCAGATGAGTCCTGCCCGGTGGCGAGATTCTCACCCATTGTAAAATAGATGTACCCAGCCCGGGTTAGACGCTCGCCCGGACCCAGCTTCGACTTGGGGCTGTGGTGCGAAAAGAATTCGTCTTCGATCATCTGGCACGCATAATCAGCCGCCACATCTGTCAGCGACTGATCCGTGATCAATGGCATCAAGCCTTCAGCCACTCGAGCCCGGTTGACTCTTTCGAGCAGGTCGTCAGACAATCGGAATTGATTAATCGGGATTTCGCAAAAATTCTTGGCGCTCTCTTCTTGCGTCGCGCCGGTAGACGTGCAACCCGTGGCCAACAAACCGCACATAGCCACCAGACTGAATACGCTTCGTTTATTCATGCCTGACGATTTCCAAAGAACAACACCGGTTTCGATGGGAACTTCAATCACAATCACGGGCATCAACACTGAGACTTGGCCATTGGCGACAAAGTTCTTTCAGCCAAAATCATTTGGCTCACCCAGTATATATTGGTACTTCGGCATTTAAGTGTAGAAAAATCAAATGTCGCGGGCAACGAAGGGGTTGTAATTAATCGTAACAGCATATTAACAATCGAGATATGCGTCATTCCCGGTGCAGAATCATGAAAGTGACATCGTCCGATTGCCGTCCAGTGGCAAAGTACGCCCGAAAATCAGATAGCAATTCATCCAGGGCGGAGGATGCCGGTTGTCCGAATAAATCGGAAATCGCGCTGACCAGTTGCCCGCGACCCATGGCTTGTCCGGCTTCGTTGGTGACGGTGTAACATCCGGGGGTGAAGAGAATCAACGTCTCGCCATCTTCCAATCGACCCGCCCCACCACAATAGGCATGCTCGCGAAGCTTACCGATTGCCGGTGCAGAGTCCTGCACCAATGATCGCAGTTGGCCTCCCGCACCGACGACGGCTGCCCCCATGTCGCCTGCGGTTGCGAATTGCATCGCCCCGGTTTTGGGGTTCATCACAAAACCGGATGCCACCATTTCGCACGGTCGTTGCGGATCATGAAGAATCCAATTTAGCGCCCGAAACAAAACGTGCGGTGGATCGGCATGGAGCCCAGCCAGTCGAAATGCCGCCCGCACCTGTGCCATCGCCAACGCCGCGTGAGTCGCGGTGCCAAAGACATGACCGCAGACGAATGACGCAAGTCCGTTCGGCAAGCGCATCACGTCAAAAATGTCACCGCTGGTGTCCAGTCCGGGTTTGCAATACATCGCCATTTGCAACCCCTCCCACTGTGGAACGTTGGTGGGGTCCATCAAAGATTGCAATTCGCGCACGAACGAAAGCTCACCGGCTTTGATTGAGTCCTGAAGTTCAACCTGATCGGCGACGATGCGATCAAGTTGCTTCGCGATGACAATACCCATCGCCAGAAGACTGTCGAAATCCATCTGGCTAAACGGTACGCCTTCATGGCGCTGATCGACATAGATGATGCCCAGCACGCCGCGATCGGCGACGAGCGGAACGCACATCAATGTGCCCACCGGGTACGCCTCGAGTTTGCTGCATAGAATCGATTGATTGCGCTCGGTACAGCGGTAGACATAGGTGTCGATCAAATGGGGATCGCCGCCGAGCGAACCATCTTCCATTCGCGTTTCGACAAACTCCAATCGCCCGTAACTTCTCCGCCGCGTACCGACCCATACCTGTCGGGCGCTGAATTGATCGTGAATATGGCGAATGCATGCTCCCATCAAACTGGAGAGATCGGCGCACCTGTTGATTTCAAACGCCAAGTCGGCGAGCTTCGCAACCATTCCATCGGGCAGTGCAATGTTCTCTGCCGCATCGCCGCGGACCACGGCTCCGGATGGCAAGGGATGCTCGCGGATTTTCGAGGCGGCTTCCATGATCGCGGAGCGCGGTGCTGTCTCACTGGTCCTGTCCAGAAAGACCTTCAACCGAAATCGCGAAATCATGATTTCATCGTTGTGGCGAAGCTGAACCTCGTCGGTCGATTCAATCGAATTGAGATAAATGCGGGTGTACTCTGCGGGCGAATCTGGCGGAATTTCGCAGTATTCGATGAACCAATCTGAACCGTTTCGGCGTCGAATCCGGAAATGCTCCTCTGCCACCCGGACATCGGGTAGGAACAGCTCGCAATCTGACGTGGACCCGACCCGGATAAGCTCGACCTGATCCGCAAAATCGAATCCGCGAGTCGGTCGCTCATTGTCGGTAATCACGATATGCACGAAAGGCCCGTTTCGATGTCTCCCGCAGGCACACGGCTCACAATTCACATGTGCCCACCGAGGGAGCCAAACATACAATCCTTGTAAAGGTCGCCATCAAGGGTCGATGGTCCGCGCTTTTGCGATTCGGGTGGATCGACCATCGGCCTGTTTTCGAGTATACCAACCGCCCGTAGACACCGAAAGAAAAAGCATCAGTGAGAGATTCATGACCGAAAAAACCTTATTGCTTGGCCACAGCCCCGACCCCGACGACGCATTCATGTTTTACGGATTGGCGGCTGACAAAATCGACTCGAAGGGCTGGAAATTCGAGCACATCCTTCAGGACATCCAGACGCTCAACGACCGATCAATGCGGGGCGAGTTGCACATCACCGCGGTCAGCGTTCACGCGTACCCATTGATTGCTTCGCGGTATGCGCTGACGTCATGTGGGTCCAGCATGGGCGACGGGTATGGGCCCATCGTTGTCGCCCGTGAACCGATTGACATTGAAGGCCTTAAGGGCGCACGCATCGCCGTTCCGGGCATGACCACGACGGCTGTTCTGGCACTCAAGCTGCTCCTCGGTGCCGATGCTTTTGAACCGATCGTGGTGGACTTCGACAAGATCCTCAATCACGTCGCCCTCGGCCACGCAGACGCGGGGCTGGTCATTCACGAAGGCCAACTGACGTACTCCAATAACAACCTCAACCTGATCGTTGACCTCGGTCAGTGGTGGAAGGAGCAGTATGACCTCCCGCTACCGCTCGGCGCGAATGCCATCCGTCGCGACCTCGGCGAAGAGAACATGACCGAGATCGCTGGCGTTTTGAAAGACAGCATTCGCTACGGGTTGGAACATCGATCAGAAGCCGTCGAACACGCGCTCCAATACGCCCGCGACATGGGCACAGACCTCGCCGATAAGTTCGTGGGCATGTACGTCAACGAATGGACGATCGATTACGGCGATGTGGGCCGCAAGGCGATCAACCTGCTGCTCTCCAAAGGTGCGGAGGCGGGCATCGTCGCGCCGATTGGAGAGATCGATTACATCGGCTAGCGGACGTTGAATGCACATGTTGATTGCGTTGGCACAAATCAATCCGACCGTTGGTGACATTGACGGAAACTGCACCAAGATCTTCAAGTCGATCGAAGTCGCTCGCGACAAAGGCGCAGACCTGGTGCTTTTCCCGGAACTCTGCGTCCCCGGTTATCCTCCGCGCGATCTGCTGCACCGCAAGGATTTCGTGCAACGCAACGTCAATGCCATCGAACACATCGCTGCCGCCTGCAAAGGGATTATCGCCGTGGTCGGTTTCGCCTCGCCCAACACCGAATCTGCGGGCAAGGAGTTGTTCAACGCTGCCGCCATCTGCCAGGATGGCAAGGTTTTGTCGGTCTATCGAAAACGCCTGCTCCCAACATACGACGTCTTTGACGAATCCAGATACTTCGCCCCCGGTGAAACGAACAAATCGCTCAACGTCACCGTTTCGGGCAAGCATGTGCAGATTGGCATCACCATTTGCGAAGACCTCTGGAACGACGAGCCGTTTATCAACCGTAGACTCTACGGCGCCGACCCGATCGCCGACCTTGCGAAACAGCAGGTCGACTTGATCGTCAATATCTCAGCGTCGCCCTTTTCGATGGGCAAGCAGCGCCAACGTGAAGAGCTGTTTTCCCGCCAGGTGGCAGAACATAACATCCCCCTCGCGTTGGTGAATCAGGTCGGTGGCAATGACGATCTCATCTTTGACGGTGCGAGCGCATACTTTGATGCCACCGGCAAATGCCTAGTGCGGGGCAAGTCCTTTGCGGAGGACATGCAGTTTGTGGATACCGATCGCCCGGCAACGTCGCCGCCACTCGAAATACCTGAGGACATTGCTGCCGTCCACGACGCCTTGGTACTCGGGACGCGTGACTATGTGACCAAGTGCGGATTCTCTGACGTGGTCATTGGCTTGAGCGGTGGAATCGATTCGGCGGTCACCGCGGCGCTCGCGGTCGAAGCACTGGGAAAAGAACACGTTCACGGTGTGGCGATGCCATCGCGTATCAGCAGCGACCACAGTGTTGATGACGCCCAGCAACTATCAACAAATTTTGGGATCGATCACCGCGTTATCCCCATCAACAGGATTCACCAAGCCGCCGAAGAAACGTTGGCCAAAGAGTTCGCAGGCATGCGCCCCGGTATCGCCGAAGAAAACATTCAAGCGCGAGCGCGGGGCGCCATCTTGATGGCCCTGTCCAACAAGTTCGGTTGGCTGCTCTTGACGACCGGCAACAAGAGCGAACTGGCTGTTGGATACTGCACGCTCTATGGCGACATGTGTGGCGGGTTGGCTGTCATCAGCGATGTCCCCAAGATGATGGTCTACGCACTGGCTGACTACATCAACGAAAAGGCAGGCACACCGCTCATTCCTCAAAACACGATCGACAAAGTCCCCTCTGCTGAACTGCGGGAGAACCAGACAGATCAGGATAGCCTGCCCCCCTATGACGTCCTCGACGCAATTTTGCAGCAATACGTCGAACAAGATCTGGACATCGCGGATATCGTAGCCAACGGATTTGATCGGGAGTTGGTGGTTGAAATCGCCCGCAAGGTCGACCGCAACGAATACAAGCGAAAGCAAGCCGCCACCGGCTTGAGAGTCACATCGCGGGCTTTTGGGTCGGGCCGGCGTATGCCCATCGCCGCGAAGTACACATATTAGCCGCCCGAAGTACTGCACGCATAGCGGTTTAGGGCCAATTTTCCCTGATCACACGAATGGTAAAAAAGAACAGAGGGAAGGTGCCGCCGTGGCGAGTAGCACCTTCCCTTCTGAATTACTGCTTAGCTGCGTTTGGCGAATCTCGGTTTATCGCAAGACTTCGGAATTTCCCAAGTCGCGATGCTTTGAAAAAAACAAAGCCCCGAATCATCGCCGAATCGCAATCGACGAGTTAGTGACGCCTGAGGGCGTTACTTCCTCTTCGCTTTACGCTTCTTGCGCTTCGGGGCAGCCTTCTTCTTGGTTGTCTTCCGCTTAGCAGTTTTCTTCTTAGCGGTTTTCTTCTTTGCGGTTTTGCGCTTCGCGGTTTTCTTCTTAGCTGTTTTCTTCTTAGCTGTCTTCCGCTTGGCGGTCTTACGCTTAGCGGTTTTCTTCTTTACTGTCTTCCGCTTGGCGGTTTTGCGCTTTGCCGCTTTCTTCTTGGTTGCCTTTTTGCGCTTAGGCGCTTTCTTTCTGGTTGCTGCTTTTTTCTTTGTAGCTTTCTTTCGTTTTGCGACTTTACGTTTCTTGGCCATTGATATGACCTCCTTTCTTGAACGAAATGGTAACTGTGCGAAAACCCGTGTCAAAATTTTTCTGTAAAAAAATGAAAAAAGTTCTTGCACGATTTTTGCCAAATCGACGCGCGCACACTGGTATCGCGCGGTGTGTTCGCGGTGTGTTGTTGACGAAATTGGGTCACCGGAATTCAATTCATAGGTTGAGAAACGACACCAACCGCGGCGCATAAACAAAATTACCTATTTGCCAATAGGGGACATGATTTTTCAGATAATGCGGCGACCGGACACATCTTTTTTTGCGTTGCAAGCAAACTGCGTGTACACCCATTAACGCCGGTCACTACACTAGAAACGAAGTTTTTTGCATCCTGGATCGCTTTTGAACAGCGTTTTGGAATGCGTCCTTTTTGATTGTGAGACAACACATGGAAAACGTAGACTTGGACCGAATCGAACACGCCGTACGCGAAATTCTTTGCGCTGTTGGGGAAGATCCTGACCGTGAAGGCCTCCTCAAGACACCGCGCCGCGTCGCGAAAATGTACGCCGAACTCTTCAGCGGATTGCACCTCGATCCGTGCCGCCACCTCGAAACTTTTTTTACAGAAACTTATGACGAATTGGTCGTCTTGAGGGATATCTCCTTCAACTCGATGTGCGAACACCACCTCATGCCTTTTGAAGGAAAGGCCCACGTCGCCTATCTGCCCGACGGAAAAGTCGTCGGATTGTCGAAGATGGCCCGCGTCGTTGACGAGTTCGCCAAACGACCTCAAGTGCAGGAGCGGCTTACCACGCAGATCGCCAACAGCATGATCGAATGCACGGCGGCTAAGGGTGTCGCGGTCGTTCTAGAAGCCACCCACACCTGCATGACTTGTCGTGGCATTAAGAAATCCGGGAGCCTAATGGTCACTTCTGCGATCCGCGGCGTCTGTCGAAGCGATGCCCGAACCCGCTCTGAAGTGATGACGCTGCTGCATCGTTAGTGGCTGCTCTGTAGCTAGAAAACGACTATTGCGGCAGCGCGAAGAATGCTGCTGTGTTGCTCGTCGTTTGGGCGGCTAACTTGTCGAACGGTACGCTACGAAGCTCGGCAAGAAACCGAGCGGTGTGAATTACATGCGCGGGCTCATTGGGGCGCACATGTCGGACAGGAGTGGGTGAAAGATATGGTGCGTCTGTTTCCAACATGAGATGTTCGAAAGGATACGCGCGTGCAATCGACTGCAACTCGGTCGAACCTTTGAATGTCACAATTCCGGTGAACGAAATTCGCCATCCATTGGCGGCGATGCGATGGGCTTCTGCCTCGGTCCCGGTGAAACAGTGAAACACCACCGGGCGATCTTTGAAATGGTGATTGATCAGTGCGGCTTCCACGTCGTCGTACGCCTCGCGACAATGCACGACCAACGGATAATCCAGTGTCGCCGCCCATGTGAGTTGTTGATCCAAGACGCGTTGCTGTGAAGTGGGATCGCTGAAGTCGTAGTGATAGTCCAACCCCAACTCACCGATTGCCACCACGCACGATTCGCTCGTCAGAACTGCCAACCGATCCCAGTCTTCGTCTGCGACCTTGGCGGCTTCGTGCGGGTGAACCCCGACGGAGCAGTACACATCCGACCGTCCACTTGCCAGGCGCACGCACGATTCGGAGTCAGCCGCGTCGCATCCGATGGTAATCACTTTCGACACACCGGCATCGTGGGCTCGTTGCATGACATCTTCGACGTGGGATGACAACGTGTCGCTGGTCAGGTGGGCATGTGAATCGATCAGTTGCATTTGCCAGCGGCCCTTTTACGAGACGATCCAAACTCCGAGACATTCAGGCCTCGAATTCATCTCTTGAGTTTAACGCATCGAATTCGATTCAGCGCGGGGTGGGTGGAAACGCATCGACGAAATGGGTGATGGTGGGTTTCCCGGATTTGGGAACCAGGACAGCCACCACATCAAAACGGGCTGTCATGTTGTGGGCCTTTTTCTGGGTGATGAAGTACCTGGCGACCTTGGTCACCTTGCACTTCTTCCGCCAGTTGACCGCACCCTCCGGATCGGTGAATTCGTCGCTCTGCAGTGTTTTGACTTCTACGAAGACGAGGACGTCCCGGTCGGCAGCAATGATATCGATCTCGCCGATGGGACAGGTGTAGTTGTTCTGGAGAATTCGAAAGCCAGCCCGCTTGAGAAAACGCCGAGCGAGTCTCTCGCCATAGTCGCCCAGCGGCATGAACCGCCTTAGGGGTATGGGAAAGTTCTTAAGTGACCATCGCATTCAATAGTACGGGAGGCACGGAAGCTGCGGTTATCTCACCGCATTGGCACACTTGGCCAAGCCTAAACCTCGCCCAAACAAACTTCACTGAGTCTAGACCCCGACAGGTTCAGCATCTTTGGTCTGGACGTCAGGTTTTGAATCCGGTGCCTTGCTGGACTTTGTGGCTTTGGTGGCTGCCTTGCCGCTACGGAGTTCACGCAGCTTGCGGGCTTTTCCGACGCGATCTCGCAGGAAGTAGAGTTTCGAGCGACGGACCTTGCCGCGACGCTTCACTTCGACCTTGCCGACCAGGTGTGAATGGCAGGGGAAGACACGCTCGACGCCTTCGTTGTTGACAATGCGGCGAACGGTGAAGCTTTCGTTGATCCCGCGACCCTTGCGGGCGATCACGACACCGTTGAACACCTGGGTTCGCGTCTTGTTACCTTCGACGATCTTCTGGTATACATCGACCGTATCACCAACTCGAAATTCGGGAAGGCTTTCCTTCTGATAACGCTGTTCCACCATTTCCATCAGTTGCTGACTCATCGCTGTACTCCAAACTCAATCTCAACCAGATGCGATTGATGTATTCTGTTCTATTGATCCAAACACCCTGCCAAATGACCGTCTAACCGTTCAGCAGATCAGGGCGTCGTAACTCTGTACGCTTTAACGATTGTGCCCGACGCCATTCGAGAATCTTTGAATGGTCGCCCGACAGCAAAACCTCAGGCACGCTTAAACCGCGAAACTCCCTCGGCCGCGTGTACTGAGGATATTCCAGCATTCCGCTCGCAAACGACTCGTCGTCTGCCGAAAGCTCATTGCCCAACACTCCGGGCAACATCCGAATGACCGCGTCCATCAACACCATCGCAGCCAACTCGCCTCCGGTCAGGACATAATCGCCAATCGAAATCTCACGCGGCGACAGTCCTTCGCGAATCCTCTCGTCGAACCCTTCATAGTGTCCGCACAAGAGAATCAGCCGCTGGCGTTGGGATAACTCCTTTGCCAGCGTTTGATCAAACTTCTCCCCTTGCGGGGTCAGCATGATCAGTTCTGATCCGGGATCGAGTTTGCTATCCGCCGCGTCCCCACCCTGCCGGACGACATGCTCGAAAGCCTCAAACACCGGACCACACGACATGACCATTCCTGGTCCGCCACCGAACGGTTTATCATCCACCGAACGATGATTGTCGTATGTGAAATCCCGAATATCCGTCGGGACAATGCTCACCAACTCAGCCGCACAAGCGCGTCCGACTATGCTTGTCTCGGCAAAAGCGTCTATCAGCGCGGGAAACAACGTCAGTACATCAATTCGCATGGCTGATAAACGCAAAAGGCAACGCCAACGCGTTGCCAATTAATCTACTTCTTCTCGCTTGATCCGATGCGGCGTGACTTTACGGCGACGCCGCTCTTCCGCAACAACACGCGACATGTGTCGGACGGCTGCGCGCCAACGCTAAGCCAATACTCAGCGCGCTCGGTATTGAGCTTAAGACTCGATTCCTCGTCTTTGGCGAGGGGATCGTAGAATCCAAGTTCTTCGATGACGCGACCATTGCGCTGCGAGCGCGAATCGATAGCGGCCATTCGATAATACGGGCGATGACGACGACCCAACCTCGACAAACGAATCTTGACAGCCAAGACATAAACTCCTGCAATTAAACGCCTTCCAACCCATCAAACGCCCAATAGCGTCGAACCGACCAGTATACCAACATCGAAACCCACTACAAGACGCCCAACCCTTCAAACAACATTGAACGCCCGGCCAATCTCCCCCATCGCCGATGCAAATCGCTGTCACCACTAAACTATTTACCTGCATAGACTTACAAGACACCCAAGGTATGCCACTGCTCTGTGAGCAGTGCCCAAATCGCTCCGTCGTCATTCCCGCGAAAGCGGGAATCCAAGCCCACTACGCTATTCATCACGCGTCCTGGACTCCCGCATGCGCGGGAGTGACGAAACACTAGAGACCCACCACGTTGTACCCGGCATCGACGTAGATGTTTTCGCCGGACACACCGCTCGACAGATCGCTCGTCAGGTAGACAGCCGTCTTGCCGACTTCTTCGGCTTCGATGTTGCGGCGAAGCGGCGCTTTCTTTTCGACATGATCAAACATGTCTTCGATGCCACCGACCGCCATCGCCGAAAGCGTGCGGATCGGACCGGCGCTGATGGTGTTAACGCGAATACCCTTTTCGCCGAGTTCAAACGCAAGGTATCGGGCGTTGGCTTCGAGGGCGGCTTTTGCAACACCCATGACGTTATAACCTGGAACGACCTTCTCGCTGCCGTAATATGTCAGGGCGATGACCGACCCGCCGTTGGGCATGAGCGGAACTGCGCGTTTGCACATGGCGATGAGCGTGTACGCGCTGATGTCGAGCGCTTGCGAAAATGCGTCGCGCGTGGTTTCTGCGAAGTTTCCAATCTTCAAGTATTCGCGATCGGCGTATGCGATGGAATGCACCAGAAAATCGATCGTGTCGAAGTCGTCGCGCACCTTGTTGAAGACCTTGTCGAGGTCCTCATCGCTCGAAGCGTCGCACGGCATCAACCAAGGATCGGTGCATCCGCCGGACTCAATCGCCTTGCGGGCCCGACGCTCCATTTTTTCGCCTGGCAAATGCGTGAAAGCACAAGTCGCACCCTGAGCCATTAACTGTTCGGCAATGTGCCACGCAATGCTGCGATCATTGGCCACACCCACTACCAATCCGCGCTTTCCGTCCAACAATCCCATTTCACTTATCCTTGTGTTGTGCGCCTTGATCCATTTCGCAAATGACCGGTGTCCGATCCTCAACTCTCGCAAAAAACGTACCCAGTTAGATGCGTCGAGCATTCATTGTAAATCGTTTCGCGTATTTGGCGAGTCGGGATTCGTGCGGAACCCAGGCTGCGATCGGTCTTTTCAATCTGGCGGCTCCATTTTCACGAATCCTCGCTGATAAAGTGACCTTTGAGCCACCAGATATGAGAGTGGCCCAAGCGAATGATTCACACGCTTGGGCCACACGGAATTTCAACAATTCACATAAATGATTCGAAAGCGCGATTAAGAAGATCGACGCCGACGAAAGCCAATCGCCAAGCATCCGGCGCCCAGCAACAATCCAGCCGTTGGCTCAGGAACAAACGACAGGCCACGAACCGCACTGACGCCCGCAATCGTCCCGATGGTTGCAATCTGGCTACCGGTTGATGGGTTCCTCGTCAGGAGAATTGTCGTGTCCGGGGTGGCGACTTCATAAATCAGTCCATCTAGCGGATTGATGCTCGCCCTAAAATTTTCGCCCGTCGCGACACTGATGGTATTCGCTAGCAGTCCGCTGACTTCATCGATTTCGTAAATCTCGGATGCCTGAACATCCGATGCGTACAATTTCATTTGTACCGGATCCCAGAACATTTCATCGATGTCTGCAATACTGGAGGACAGATTGAAGATTGGAGTAATTGAACCGTCCGAATTCAATCTCCCAATCTGCTGCTCAGGCCCGGGGGGACTCGTGTTGATCGCCACAAGCATTTGATTGAGCGACGTAACGTAGGCCATCCCCTGGATTTCAAACGCGGTTGACAATGGAAACGGAGTGGAAGCGCCGGTCGATCGATCGATATGATGAACTTGGCTTGCGTCTTTTGAAACGAACCAATCGCTTCGCGGATCATATTCAAGAAACGCAAGACCATCGACGCCGGTTGCGCCAACTGCACTCGCTCCGGATGGTAGGCTGGAATCCAGATTGACGAGTTGCACCGCTCCACTCGAATCCTCGCCCAATGCATATAGATCCGCTGAAGCCAAGACTTGCGTGTTTGAACAAAATGAACCAATAATGAAGATCGCGGTGAAAATCCGCTTCAGTGACATCATACTTATCTCCTCGAGAGTGGGTGAGAGCCATTGGGAAACTGATCGAGAGTCGTAATCAACTTCCCCAAAAAATCACAGACAGCACGTCGATAAACCATACGAACATGCGGAGAATACCTGCAAATAGATAGAGTCGCAGCCCAACGCGCTACTTGCGGGCGAGGACCAGTCCCAATGGTAGTAATTCAAATCATTGGATTCAATGCCCGAAAGCTAAAACTTCGTCTCAAAAATGTAGATTGGCTGTCGAGTGCAATCAACACTCATAGGAAGTGTTTCGCAAGTGTAGATTCTTCTATTCAGCTTCACGAAAACCCAATTATGGGACATGTAACATTGAGAATCGATATTAGCTAGGACGAATGTATCAGGTCGAGTTTGGGAAAAAGCTTGCCAAGTATTTTGGTGGGATCGACTTTCAGCCACTCTTCCAGCATGGTGGTGTAAACATTTCGAAAATCGGTGGTGAATCGCAAGTCGCCCTTGTCGAGGTTGGTCATGTCTGGCATGGTTCCGTGAATCCCGCCGTTGACCTTGCCACCGAGGACGAACATTGGAGCCGCTGCACCGTGGTCGGTTCCAGCGGATGCGTTTTCGGCGACGCGCCGACCAAACTCGGAGAAGACCATAACGGTGACGCGATCGAGATCGCCGCGGGCTTTGAGCGATTGAACGAAACTGTTCAAACCCTCGCCCAGGTCGCGCATGAGGTTGGCGTGTTTGTTTTCCTGGCGGGCGTGCGTGTCGTACCCACCGTGCGAGAGATAGTAAACGCGGGTGTCCAAGTCCGCGCCGATCAATCGGTAGACCGTTTGCAGCGATCGGCCAATCTCTGAATTCGGAAAGCGCGAGTTGTCTTTGCGGCCGTGCGTGGCGGCTTGTATCTGCTCGGCGCTGAGGCGTGCTTCCAAAGCAACGCGGCGCAAAAACTCGTGCGACGTTTCGACATCTTTGGAGTCGCTGCGTTTGGGCTTGTTCAGCGCCGTGACAACCTTTCCGGTCGAACTTGCACGGACAGCCGCCGTCCAGTTGAGCGACTCGGGTTTTTCAAATGCAAGGGGCATGAAACGATCGCCCTGCATCGCCAACGGTGACTCCTTCATCAAGGCGATTCCGGTTGTAGAGTCCGGTGGATCTTCACCGCGGCACGAATTGTCAAAGTACCGGCCCAGCCACCCGTCGTGCTGCTTTCCAGATGGCGACGCGGTGCTCCAAATGTCGGTGCTCTTGAAATGCGACCGGTTTGGATTGGGATAACCGACGCCATGAATCACACTCAGATAGCCGTCATCGAACAGGCGCTTCAAACCGACAGCTTGTCCGGGCAGGGCGAAGTCAGAATTGAGTGCCAGCGTGTTTGCGGGCTTGATCGCGAGCTTGGGGCGGGCAGCGTAATACGCATCGTTGGTGACGGGAATGATGGTATTAAGCCCATCGTTGCCACCTGCCAGTTGCAAGACCACGAGGATTCGATCGCTGTCTTTGATGCGTTTGCCGCGCCGATTTTTGTTGGCAGCTAGCACGGTATTTTGCAGGAACATCGGCACGGTGGCGCCCAGTGCAACGAACGACGCACCCTTAATGAGAAAATCACGTCGCGATGAATTCCGTGGAGTTGTCATGGGCAGCACCCTTTTCTATCGGTTGACTCGTGCCACTGCTTTGTGAGCAGTGCTTACTACGGTTTCTCCAACGACCTTGCACTGCTCACAAACAGTCGCACATCTGTTCGAATCATTTATTCAAAACGCCTGATACTCTGGCATCGCTAGAATCGCGTTGATCAACGTCACCGTTCGTAGGAGCCCTTCCTCAGTGCGGGCGTCGAATCTGCGTTTGCCATTTGTCAGAAGCTTACGCAATTGACGCCGCTGAAGATGATCGACTTTCGCTCCGAGAAGCCGATCGGCAAAATGATTCAGCACTTGGTCGGCAGATCGCAACCCTTCGCGCTGAACGATGGCTCCCGGGTTAAACGGTGGTTGATTATCCTGCTCAACTTGGATGCCGTGTGAATCAATTCCCAAGTCGGCATCGATGACGCGCTCCAATTCGTAGCGTTGGGCGATCAATCGCTGGTGCCGTTTCGGACCGCCCCGCCCGCCCATCATGCGATTGCCCTGTCGCGATTTCGTTCCCGTCAATAGTGCCGACGCGAAGTTGTAACGGGCGAAGATCGTCGCAGATGTAATCCACTTGCGGTCGCCATCCCATCCCTTGACGTTGGGCGGCTGAAAGAGTTGCTGCCCCATCCCGCGGGTGGCCGTGACGAATGCGCTTAGATCATTCGGAACAATTTCCAACTTGCGCACCGTACCTACGACAAGCTGCACGGGACTTTTGATCAAGCTGTGACGAACGTCGGGATCGTAGAAAGTGCGGCTAACAAGTAACCGCCGCATGACTTCGCGCATGTCGTAGTTGGCACCGCGAATTTCGGTGGCCAACATGTCGATCATCTTGGGCGTCGGTTCCGGTGTGACAAAAAAGAGCAGCAACTTGCGGGCGAGGTGTTTTGACGTTGCAGGTTGATTCAAGATGATATCGATGATGTCGTTGCCGTCGAAGTTACCGGTTTGGCCAAGGAAGGTCTTGTCACCGAAGTCGTGCATGCGGGGAATGTTCTTGAACTCCCCGTTGCGCAGCGTCCAACCCGTTAGCGCTCGAGCAGCTTCTTTGATATCATTCTCGGTGTAATTGCCCTCACCCAACGTGAACAATTCCAGAAGTTCGCGGGCGTAGTTTTCGTTCGGCGCGCTCTTGCGATTGCTCTCGCTATCGAGGTAGCGCAGCATCGCCGGATTCTGACTGATCTTGACCAGCAACTCGCGGAAACTGCCCAGCGCGTGCTCCCGCAGCAACTCGTTTTGATCGTACATCATCTGCGAACTGCGCACTTCGCGGTATCCGGACGTGAAATACCCATGCCAGAACAGCGTCATCTTTTCTTCGAGAGGGCGCGGCGTTTCGATCATCCGGCGCATCCACCATGCGCGCAAGTCTTCCATTTGCAACCGACTCAACTGGCGAAGACGTTGGTTGAATTCCTTCGCCATATCGGGTTCGAGTGCTTTGCGTTTCTTCTGCACCGCGTTCGGATTGGGTAATTCGACTGGCTCGAAAGGTGGATCGGTCTGCGGTATCGATGCAAAATCAACGAGGCTAGCCACCGCATCTTCAAGCGACATCGACGCCAGCTCTCGGGCTTCTGCTGGACTGCCGCCGAATCCGGCACGTCGAAGCAAGTGGGCGGCTGCTTCAACATCCCAATCGCTTGCCGGCGTCAATTCAGGCATCGGGGCAGCCAGCGCGCTGGTGGCAGTCAGCCATGCGCAGATTGAGAGCGAGACAATTGCCTTCATCATTGAGTCGAACCTCGAAGCGTTCAGGTTGCTACACGCATAGACGCTGCAATGACGCCGTGTACGTCATTTGGATTTTCGGACATACGGTTATTCTACACAACGATCGGCATGCGATCCTATTGCAATCGAGATGACGAAATCGGCTTACCGCACCCGCCGAACGCGAAGATCCAGGCAGAAATCCAGCCAACCCTTGATGAATTGCTCGTCAACCGGGCCGAAAACCTCCTCGAAAATCATCAATTCGGTGGCTGGAGAATACTCGCGATCCACCGGACGACGGGCTAACACGGTCAAATAATCGCCGAATGCAACTCGTTTTCGATGATGGAGATAATGCACGAGCGACCATGCTTGAGCATACGCGTTTTCGACATTGGCTCGACCCATATCAAATACATTTCGATCGCCAATCAACCGGCGCAGCGGAACCAGTCTTCCCTGCCGAACAGCCTCCTGATAGCTATCGGCTCGCATGCGTTTCGGCGCGATTTCGCCAGAGATGGCTTCGCGAAAGTTTAAGAGTCGATACTGATTGACCGTTGCGAATCCTGCACCGTTTCTATTTGGCGGCGTTTCAAAGAGACATGCCAACCCCTCGACCAACCATGTGGGTTGATCGCCCTGCCGCGAATGCAGACCGGCATTGTAGAGAACCTGATGGGCGACCTCGTGTTGGACGACGAGTTGGTTGACCGATTCGATGGTCTGGTCGCGCTCGTTGCGCAGAATGCGAAGCTGCTTAAGAACGTTTTTTCGATCGCGACCGCGTCCGTTTTTCGAATCGAGTGATTCTTCGATCGACGCGATTTGTTCGTTCACACCGGCAAGCCGCTGCATGTTCAGCGCATGATAAAACGCAGCCCGGTTCGTTCGAGGGCTATAGAAACCCGCCGCACCGGTCACGTCTGCATTGGTGCGCTTCGCATAATCAAAGAAGGCCTCCGGACGATCAAAGAAAATGATTTCAAGTTTTTCCGTCGGCTCGGTGGAATCGAGATCATGGAGTTTGAGGAAACGATACACACCGCGATAGGTGGCTTCGACGCGGGCGATGAAGTCGGCGATCGTTTCGGAATCACCGTCGTAAGCGATTGCGAAGTGGGCAGTGGATTTAATCTCGAACCCTTCGCCCGCGACTTTGAGCAACTCGGTTTCTGCCGGTGACCTTTCCTCCGCAACCTCGTCGCGGGCTTGGGCGATCATCGGAAACCAGGCAAGCACAAGACACATCAGGGCATACAGACATGCCAGCAGTTGCGATGATCCAAACTTCAGATCAGCTTTCACCCGATGGCTCCTTGGTGGATTCATCCGAAAGGACTTCGCGAATCAACGAAGGCGGCGTCCCAATCGTGCCAACGAAAACTTCGCCCACATATTCGCTGGCAAACGGCAATTCAAATCCGGTTTTCATCGCGACAAACGTCACCGTCGATGTCGCGCGGATACCGACGTTCCCGACCGTTCCCAAATCGCAGTCTAAACCTGAGGGAACGTCGATCGCCACCACTCTTTCGCAGTTGGCTGCGTTGATTCGATCGATAAAGGTGGCCATCGGTTCGCGCACCTCGCCAAAAAACCCGGTGCCCAGCATGGAATCGACGATGACATCTTCTCTTGAAAACGAGCTGCACGCACGATCGACATCGTTTTCGTCGATCAGATCGATGATGGGCATCTCCATCGCCAGGACGATGTTGAGATTCGCAAGAGCATCGTGGGTCAGTCGCGCCCGGTCGCCGACGATCCAGACCTTCACATCGCATCCGGCGTTGTGGAGGTGGCGGGCGATCACAAGTCCGTCGCCCCCGTTGTTGCCCGTTCCGCAAATGATCTGGGCGGCGGTGTCACCGGCATCGAACGTAACTTTGTACTGGCCATAGATCCATTCGGCTGCACTTCGACCGGCGTTTTCCATCAAGATCAAAGAAGGAATCTTCAGCAATTCGGTTGCAACTTCGTCGATGTGTCGAGATTGTTTTCGGGTGAGGGTGATGTTGTGTAACGGCATGACAACGCGCTCTCCCTTGTGGAATCGGTTGCGTTGACACCCTAAGGGTGCCATCTACAATCGCGGACATGCGAATTCTGCTGACCAACGACGACGGTATCTCCGCACCCGGTATTGTTGCGTTGTACAAAGAGTTGATCAAGTTTGCGGATGTTTCCGTCGTCGCCCCCCACACCGTTCAGTCTGCGTGTGGTCATGGCATCACCATTCGCGAACCGCTGACCATCATTAAGACCGACGTGGATGGCGTTTTTGAGGGCTGGGCGGTACGCGGTAAGCCAGCCGACTGCGTCAAACTCGCCCTTGGCAAGTTGGTCGAGCATCAGCCGGATATTGTGGTTTCGGGGATCAATGACGGTGCCAACGTCGGAATCAATGTGCTCTATTCCGGGACAGTGGCGGCTGCGACCGAAGGTGCAATTCAAGGCATTCCGTCGATCGCCATCTCACAATTATGGGCTGAAGAGGGCGAAACGGTATTTGCCGAATCGGCCCGACTGTCTCGATTGATTGTCGAAAACTTCGGTAAGAGCGTGATGGCCGGCAACCACCCGTGCCCACTGCTCAACGTTAATTTTCCCAACGTCACCGATGAGCGTCCGATGGGCATACGCGTCGCGTCGCAGGCCACGCACCGCACCGACGATGAATACAAACGCGCCACCGGTGCAGACGGTCAACCGGAATTTTCGCTCCATGGATGGTTCAAAGATCATGGGCCGCCCGAACACGACCTGCGAGCCCTATTTGATGGATACGTTGTCTTGACGCCGCTTCAGGTCGATATGACCGATCACGCCAGGCTCAATGCAATTGCCGAGTGGGATTGGCCCGACGTGACCCGCTAACATCGTTTCGCGTTTGCCAAGTCCCGCGTTCAAAATACCTATTCATATTTCGATCGATGAATTCGATAATCGATACACCCAAGAAACTCATCTACCGGGCCAGCACGCTCGCTCTTGGCGGCTTGTTCAGTCTGACGTGCCGCGTGCGACTCTTTGGGCGTGAGCATTTGCCACCGCGCGGTCCCGTACTGCTCGCAAGCAATCATCAAAGTTTTCTCGACCCGCCTCTGGTGGGCGCAATGACTGGCCGACCTTTGCACTACATGGCCCGCGACTCGCTGTTTCGGGTGCCCGGCCTCAGCGCGCTGATCCGAATTCACAACGCATTCCCGGTCAAATCGAACACAACAGACCTTGCGTCATTCAAGACTTCGATTCGTATTCTAAAATCTGGCGGTGCATTGCTGGTGTTTCCGGAGGGCACGCGATCTCACGATCGCACGATCGCCGAGTGTCAGCCGGGAATCATCCACCTGATGCGTCGGGCGAATGTCCCGGTCCTTCCCGTAGCGATCGAAGGTGCGTTCGAGGCGTGGCCCAGATCGGCGATCCTGCCCAAACCGGCTCGGCTGTGGATTCAGTTTGGCCGGCTCATCGGACCTACTGCGTTTCAAGGACAAGACCCCGCCGATGCAGCACTCGAAATGACGCGACAACTGCGTGCATTGCACAATCAACTGCGAATGCGTGCGGGACGGCCCTTGATCGAGTATGCTGGTGGTTAGTGAATTTCTAAGCGAGTCGGCATTCAAACGGATTGCAGGAGGCATTTGCTCCGCGACCGGAGGCTCGCATCGAGTAACTTGGTTGCAAGGAAAAACCAATGACCGATCAGATCCATGGCACCCGACCCATCGTTGTCGCCGAAACCCCAGGCACCAAGGCATATTGCCAATGCGGACATTCTGGCAACCTGCCCTATTGCGATGGTGCCCATAAGCGAAAAGACGTGGGCGTCGGCCCGATGATTCGCGAAGTCACCGAAAACGGTACGGTCGCCATCTGCCAATGCCATCAAAGCTGCAACCTGCCGTTTTGCGACGGAACGCACAATAAGCTCTAGGTATATATAGGTGCCACTGCTCTGTGAGCAGTGCTAGGTCGTTGGCATTCATTCTCGAATGCACTGCTCACAGAGCAGTGGCACACGTTTTGAATCTCCTTGATCACATCTTCTGGTAGCGATTCATGATTCTGGCGTCGAATGGAGTTGGCTTCACGATCGAGGTGATTTGGTGGCTCGCATTTTTGTGTTCACTTGGATTGTGCCTCGGCAGTTTTCTTAACGTCATCATCTACCGCTTACCGCGCGACATGGCACTCGGCAATCCGAAGTGGTCGTTCTGCCCGAGTTGCAACTCCCGCATCTATTGGTACGACAACCTTCCGGTTTTCAGCTATTTGCGTCTCGGCGGTAAGTGTCGGGTTTGCAAGAGCAGAATCTCTCCACGCTATCCGCTGATCGAAATGACCGCGGGCCTCATCGTGCTGTTTTTGCTCGATGCGTTCTTCATCGCCCATACGCACACTGGCGTGATCGTCGATTATCCGGGAATGACCTGGCAACTCGGCGAAGATTGGCCGATCCTCCTCGCCCACATCATTTTGATGATGGCGCTTTTGGCGATGTCGGCGATCGACCTGGAGCATTACTGGGTCGATATTCGATTCACCACGCTGGCTACGATCGCAGGATTCTGCCTTCATGCCCTGTGGACGCCGGAGCGCAGCTCACAATGGCCCCGACCCTCGACCGGTCTGGCGGCAGGCAGCATCGTGGGCGTGGTCACGCTGATGCTCACGTTCGTTCTGGTGCGCAGGTTCATGCGTCCCCCGACTGAAATCCTGGCTACCGATTCTGCTGCGGGAACCGAAGAATCGCCCCTCAGCCCCGGCGATGGCGGCACAATCGCAACCGAAATCGATGCTCCTGGCGAGGAAGGCGATGCAACCAAATCGTCTTTAGATTCGAAATCCACGCCAGGAATGCGGCGAATCATGGGCATGCTGGGGCTGATTGCGGTGGCTTCAAGCATTCTGATTCTGGCGGTCGGAGCGTTGTTTGAGGGAGCGGGGCTGAGCCAATCGCTGTCGCATACCGCCCGATGGCTGCCCGGACTCGTTTTCCTGTTCTTTCTGATTCAGATGGGTGGCAGCGAGCCGCGCGACTCCGACGACGAAATCATCGAATCCATCGAATCGGAGAAATCGACCGCCCGCCGCACGGTGTTCATCGAACTGCTGATCCTCCTGCCGACGATCGGACTCGGTGGCGTAACCTGGTATTACGGCGCATCTTGCGCACAGACCGGTCCGATGTTCGACAGCATTTTGCAGTGGTCACCAACCACCGATTGGGCCCCGCTGAGCGGAATCGCGACCGCAGCCACCGGATTCCTTTTGGGTGGTGCGATTGGCTGGTTCGTCCGAATTGTCGCGACGCTCTTGCTGGGTCGCGAGGCATTCGGCAGCGGTGACATTCACATGATGGCGGCAGCCGGCTGCGTTTGCGGTTGGCCGACGGTGTTGGTCGGTTTCATCCTCTGCTCGCTCCTCGCGGTGGTTGGTTGGTTGATGATGTTACCGATCAAGCGGACGCGCGCGATTCCGTTGGGTCCGTGGTTGTCGATCTCTTTCCTAATTGTCGTTTTGTTCTACGATCAGATCATGGCATCGAAACCGATTCGCAATGTGGTATACCTGTTTGAATTCATGCCTGTGCTATTTGAAAAAGTCACAACCAATTACTGAGTGACGATCAAATGAACCTTGCCATACAACGTTTTAAGGTCTATTCTAAGCTCATCCTGATTATCCTATTTGTCCTATTCGTCATTTTGATGATGGTGATGAACAGCAAAAATCAGGTGACCGTTTGGTTCTTCGCTTCGTTTGAGGAAATCAACGTTCTGTGGTTGATGTTTGTTACGGCGCTGTTTGCCGTCCTGGCTTGGATCACGCTGCGGTTTGCGTTTGGGGTGGTTAAGGATCTAAAAGCGCTCAAGACGCATGAGACCGAGGTGGCAAACAAAAAACGTCAGGACGAGTTAATGAAGCGCCTCGATCACGAAGAAACCAAAGATGCTGGCGGAGCCAAGGGTGTTGGCGGATTAAGCGCCGGACATCAGGCATCGGAAAACAAAAACGCTGGAGCGGGCGAATAGACATACGCACCGCACCAAAGCAGTAAATTATTTGAACAACGGATCATGAATTTTGGGAATGGAATCCCTCACGGGATCGAACGAAATACTCGTGTTTACATTGGAGGTATGAAGAAAATGTTCCGCGCCAAATCTGCACTATTAACGGTCGCATTCGTCGGTTTGCTCTCGTTGGGCACCGGCTGCGAAGAGCAAAAAAACCGTATCGTCATGCTTGAGGAAAGTAATCAGCAATTACTTGAAGACCTCAACGCATCCCAAGACGAACTTTCGGCTTTGCGCAGTGCCAACGATCAGTGTCAAAGCAACCTTGCTTCGGCTCGCAATCAGAATTCAAGCTTGAACAGTCAGTTGGCCAGCGCCCGCAATCAGCCGCGCCCGCAACCGATCATTCAGCAAGCACCCCAGCCGCAAGTCCCCAGTGGATGGACGGCTGTCCCGGGTGGCGCGATGATCGCAGTTGAAGGTTCGGTACTCTTCGGACCGGGCAAAGCCAAACTACTCGGTGGCGCCACCAACGATCTTTCCCGCATCGCCGAAGCCATTCGACGCGAGTATCCCTCGAAGGATATTCTCGTCTACGGTCACACCGACAACACACCAATCAAGAAGAGCGGTTGGAAAGACAACCTCGAACTGTCAACTGAGCGCGCCGCTTCGGTGGTTCGCTGGCTGAGCAAGGAAGGCATCAGCAACAATCGATTGGTCGCATGCGGATGTGGTGACAGCCGCCCGCGCGTTCCGAATTCAAACGAATCGAATCGCAAGCAAAACCGTCGCGTCGAAATCTTCGCCCTCGATGCTGACCTCCAAACCGCAAGCCGCCGCTAGGCTGCCAGCGTATAGAGCCAACCATCTCACCTGCCTTCGATGACCCATCGAAGGCAGGTTTTTTTGTGCCCAGTTTATTGCACGCCCCTTTATTCCAGGCTCAAATGGCCCAACCAGCCGCCAGATCAAGACGCCCCGCCGTTCGTCCGATAAACCGTTGAGCGCACATTCATCATCAAAACAGTGCGCACTTGCGGGGATCGTTCTTATGTCATTGGCAGGTCAATGCTATTACTCGCTTTGCAATACCACCGGTGGGCATGTTCTCGCCCGCAGTTTCGTGCGTTCGATTCGCAAACTCGGGCTGGCGCGCAACGCGTTCACACCGTTTGACGCGCTCGAACTCAAACCGCAGGCGCTGCGCGGGTTGATTCAACTTTGGAAGCGCATTCACTGGTCGCCCGGTGATGGCATGATGCCAGTCGAACAACTGCTCGCCATTTATGACCACATGCTGCGTTGGCCCGGTGATGGCGACGTGGTTGAACTCGGTTCGTGGACCGGTCTGACCACCTGCTATCTCGCCACCGCATGTCAGCAGCGCGACTCGGGACATGTCTACGCAGTCGATACCTTTGAAGGCACGATGGAATTCGGGCAAACGTATCCATCCATCGCCGGTTTCGGTGGCAGCACCTATGCCGAATTCACCAAGCGCATCGAGCAAGCCGGTCATCAAAGTCGCGTCACCCCGCTCGTTGGCCGAACCGATCACTGGGCGGGCCAATACCCCGGCAAGCCCATCCGCGTCCTGTTCATCGATGCCGACCATTCGTACGAAGGCGTCCGCGACGATTTTGAAAACTGGCATCGCCACGTCGAACCCGGCGGACTCATCATCTTCCACGACCACAACTTCCCCGGCGTCAAACGCTTCATCGACGAGACGTTGCGGGATGACCCCAGAGTCAGCCACGACCCCGGCTTGGTCGTTGAAAACGTCTATATGGTGACGCGAACTGAAGCCTGATACGAACTGTAGTATGCAATAGGCGATTCGCTCCAGCGTTACGCCATACAAGTAATTGCAACCGCAGATGGGCGAATTGCGTATCATGGTAAGACGATTCGCCGGGCAGGGTAGGGTTCCGCCCAATATGGTGAACATGTGCCACTGCTCTGTGAGCAGTGCTTTCAGACAATAACCGTACAACAACTCACTGCTCACAGCGCAGTGGCACGTTGGAACAACGACTCGATCCAATTAAGGAGCATCACCATGCTTTCGACAAGAACTTCCTTTCGCAACCGCTTACTTACACCGTTACGAATCAGCGCGATCACCTGCGCATTTCTGCTGATCGGTTCAGCCCCTATCTATGCAAGCACCACAACCGTCGCGACATGGATGGGACAATCGCTCACCATCGCCGCGACATCGCAAGCGGCTGACGTTCGCTCGGAAGAAAAGCTGCTCGACCTTCCACCCGAAAAAGCTGAGGCGTTCTTCGCCATACTTGCGCCCAATGACGTCAAAGTACTGGTCGGGCGTCGTAATCAAGGCGTTCACGTTCGCGGAACGGCCAAAGAAGTTTCCGCGTTGGCCGGGTTGGCTGAATTGATGACGCGCGAATCCGGTCGCGAAGTGACCGACGTGGCGCAATTCATCGAGCGACACCAAGGGACATGGGATTCTGAATCGGTCTACAAGTTGCCGGAACCTGCCGGCGAGGCGCTTCTAAGGGTGCTGGCGTTTGAAGATGTGCCCGTGCTGGTATCGCGCCAGGGCAGTGGGATCGGTGTTCGCGCCTCCAAGCGCGACCAAGCCGTCATCGCCGACATCGCCCGCATTCAGCAAGGGCTAGCCGCCCAGAATATGCACGATGTTCCCGAACATAAGGCCGCCCCCAAAGATGATGGCAACGGACGTCGCGGAGATCGCGCGGAACGGCGACGCGGTGGAGATCGGGCAGAACGTGGCCGCGGGAATCGCGAACGTGGCGAACGCGGGGACAATGACCGCCGCGGTGGCGACCGTCGCGGACGCGAACTCGCCGAAAAGGTGGACAACCTCGAAGGTCGTATCAAGAAACTCGAAGACCTAGCCGCCACCCTCCACTCACAAGATGGCCACGCCGCAATACACCACGATAAGGACGGTCACGATCACCACGCCAAGAAGGACGGCAAAACCAACAAGCAAAAACAAGCCGCGAAGAATAAGGGCAAGAAGAAACAACAGGGCAAGCATGACCTCAACGAAGTCATCACCATGCGGTATGACCTCCCACCGCAGCACGCGGAAAATCTGTTCAACCTGTTCGCCCCAGCCGACATCACCGACATCCTCATCGGCCGTTCAGGCAACACCATCGAAATCCGAGCAGCCCGCAAGCATCAAAGGACCATCAAACAACTGGTCAAAATGCTAGCCCCCAACGCCAAATCAGAAGTAACCAAAAAGAACCAAGGCCGCGGCCAAGCCCAGACCGGATAGGAATACGGACCGTTAGAAGCAGCAACAACAACCAAACGCATCAACCCCAACGCCCACAAGTCTCGACAAAGACTTGTGGGCGTCTCCTTTACACCTGTAACTGACGGAGGTTAGGTTTTGATTGTCACGACTGGCGTCGTTCTCATACGATAAATGTGCAGGATCGATTTAGTAACCGCTGCTCGGTATGAAGTAATGAATACGACCAAACGATGATTTGAACTTGTCTCTATCAGTCCCCCACCCTTGTGCTCCGCTCAAGGATGGGGCAACCTGAGCGATAGGCACCTATGAGAGTCGAACGAAACAGATGGATATATGACCTTGTTTATTGTGGCGAATGCGGTGTGCATGTGCCCGTGTTCCGCGACTTGGCTCCTTCGGATCAGACGATGGTCGACGCTTGGCGTCTCAGGAAAACGCCGTCATCTCAAATTGCAGATGAAACGGGTCTCAGCAAGGAACTCGCAAAGTCATGGAAACTCCACCGAAATAAACCGATCCAACAAAAAGGTCAGATGAATTCGACACCGTGCCCCGAATGTGGGCGGTGGCTCCGAACGCCGTGTGCCAAACAGTGTTTCCATTGCGGCAACAAGTGGCACGACTAGAATTGCTGGACAAGAGATCGATCGCATCGTGAATACACCGGCCCCATTAAACGCTGCACCAGTCACGCTCGAATCTAACAGCGTACGATTGGAGCCATTGGACGTTTGTCACGCCGAATCCCTCGCTTTAGCGGCCGACGACGCCGAGATTTGGGCCTTTATGCCTATTGCTCCGGGTGTCGTTCGCGATGAATGTCGTCGTTGGATTGAGTCATCGCTGGCCGATGCGGCTGACGGGTCGCAGGTTCCTTTTGCGATTGTTGATGTTGCGTCGGGCCGGGCGGTTGGTTCGACTCGGTTTCTCAACATTCGTCGGTCGCATCGCTCATTGGAGATTGGTTACACCTGGCTGGGGGCTGCGGCTCGGCGGACGCCGATCAACACGCATTGCAAGTGGTTGCTGCTGTCGCACGCGTTCGATACGCTCGGTGCGATCCGCGTCGAGTTCAAAACCGACGATCGCAACGTCCGCTCACAGCGGGCCCTCGAACGCATCGGTGCCATCCGCGAAGGCCTGCACCGCCAGCACATGATCATGCCCGACGGCCACCTCCGCGATTCGGTGTACTACAGCATCATCGATAAACAATGGCCCGATGTATGCATACAGTTGAAGGCGATGATGGCCGTTTCGTCGTAACCGTGGTCCGAACAGCCACTGCAATTCCGGTCAACGAAAAGCACTTTCTAAGTCGATTCGGGCTGGACTGTCGTTGCTGATTTCGACTGGGTTTCGAGCCAGTTACACAGATGATGGGCCAACGATTCCCCTACTTTCTGTTCGTCGCCGGTAACAACATGCGCCCCCGCTGCGTACATGCTCTCAACATGGCGTTCGTAGCGCGACCTTACAATCACATGCACATGCGGCGCATGATCGCGGACGTGTTCGAGAATCGTTAGGCCCGACTTGTGATGCGGCACGGTGATGACCACAACTTTGCATTGATTCAATCGAGCGTGGGCGAGCACTTCACCTTGCGTTGCATCGCCAACTTCAGCGCGAAATCCTAATAGCTTAGCTTTCCTGACGCCTTCCTGGTTCAACTCCAAGACCGTGACGCGAATGGCTTTGTCCACCAATGCACGTGCGGTGATCTGACCGGCTGGCCCGAAGCCTATGATGACAACATCCGGCGGTTCGCTCGACCTTGTTGCGTCGTCTCCCGACTCAGGGTTGGAACCCATGAACCTCGCCATCCAATCGCCAAACCTTGGCGCGAGCGGGACGAGAAAAGCACTTAGAAAAAACGAAACAATGGCGACTGAAACCACCAAGGCATAAGTATCTTCCGACACTACACCACTGTTTCGCCCGATCGCGCCCAGCACAAAAGCGAATTCGCCAACCTGAGCGAGGCACAGCCCGGTCGCAGCCGCCACGCGCGTCACCTGTCCGAATGCTCTGAATATCACCCAGATGACGATCAGCTTTCCGATCGTCAAGGCAACCACAACCGCGCCCACGATGTACCAGTTCTTGAGAATCCAGATCGGGTCAGCAACCATTCCAGCCGCCCCAAAAAACAAAGTGAGTAGAACGACTTGAAGTGGGGAAACGTCCGCGCGGATTTGCGTCGCAAACGCCGAACTACCCAGAAGCATCCCGGCCACAAACGCTCCCAATGCCGGCGAGATTCCCACCGCATGTGATGCCCACGCCGCCCCCAGCCCCATCACCACCGCAAAGATCACGGTCAATTCGCGATTGCGATAGAGCGTCAGCGTTCCCAATGCCAACGTCGCCACCTTACTTATGAGATACAATCCAACGATCAACCCGCCGGCCATCAGCAGCAATTTCGCAACGTTCCACGCAACTTCGCCGGGGTTTCCGTCACCGCCTAAGATCGTCATCAACAATGCCAGCGGGACGACGGCCATGTCTTGCGTGAGCAAAACGCCTAAGCTGTTTCGCCCGTGCGGCATTTCAACTTCACCGCGTTCGCCCAAGATGCGAAGCACGACGGCCGTACTGCTCAGCGCGACCATTGCACCAAATGCGATCGCCGCCCTTGTTTGCAATCCGAAAAGCTTCGCACCAATGAACGCCAAGAATATCGTCAGCGCAATTTGGGCAGTTCCGCCAAGTAGCGGTTTCGCGCCCAGTTCTTTCAATCGCTGAATTGAAAATTCCAGGCCAAGGCTGAATAGAAGCAGCGCCACTCCAAGTTCTGCAATGGCTTCGATTTCGTGTTCTGACTGAACCGCGTGAATGCTCCCCGGACCACCCAACGCCATCCCGGCGAGAAGATAACCAACGATTGGACTCTGCCCGAACCGAGAGAATACACCTCCCACAAGAAGGGACGCGCCCAAGAGAACGACAATGTCACGGAGTATGATCCAAAGATCCAAGGGGTTTGCTCCTCAAGTGGCAACAGGCCGGCGGACGCAGAAACGCGTTGCTCGTTGATCGGACCGTATCTGCCCAGTTTTGATTTGTCGAATTTGTTTTCGTGCTGGGGCATTCACACAGGATCAATTTGATGCCATGCGTGAGGCGATCATGAATATTGAACAAATGGACGACATCAGCGAACTGAGGAATTTGACAGATTCGCAGTCGCCTTAGACCTTTCGTTCAATCCGATTGAACATCAGGGCGATTTGCAGCGTTTGGCTGCGGATTGCCCTTCTCTTGTGCGCATTCACCCAAGCCTCGCAACCGTTCGCAGTGCCATCACACGCAATGTTTTCGGTCGTTAGATCGCAAGGTGGCTCTGAATCTCGTCGATTGATTAGACATGGGGTTATGAGGATGAAGCTGCGCGCAAGTTGCGCCTCACGTTTTTTTGTTGGAAAGGTTGACGTTGCATCCTGGAATCGTGCGACATGTTGTTTCACCGCTGCTCGAACGTCTGCTTCGCAGGCGAACGTTTGCCTACGCGCGTGAATGCGTGGCGGCGCAGTGGCAATCGCCGGATGCGTTGCTGGCGATGCAATTGAAGAAGCTGCGATGCCTGCTGCACGTTGCTCAAACGCATTGCCCGTGGTATCGCAACCTTTTTACCGAACTCGGTCTTGACGCGGCGAGCGATGATCCGTTGGCCATGCTCTCGGCGCTGCCGTGCATCGACAAAGACACCATTCGCACCCATCAATCCGACATGATCAATGCGTCGGTCGAGGGCGGTCCCATTCCGTTCAACACCGGCGGATCAACCGGCGAACCGCTTTCGTTCGCTGTTGACCGACGACGCATCGGATACGACAAAGCCGCCCGAATCATGACCCACGCGTGGTTTGGCGTGCAACCCGGCGATCGCGAAGTTTACCTTTGGGGATCGCCGCTGGAAATTCGCGGGCAGGATCGTTTCAAACGATTGCGCGACCGAATGACCAACGAGTTACTGCTCGCGGCATTTCGCCTCAACCCGGAAACAATGACGCAGTACCATCAACAAATCACCCGTTTCGATCCGGTGAGCATCTTCGGATACCCGTCGAGCCTCACTCGTTTCGCCGAATTCTGCATTGCAACGGGCAAGAGACACATCGCCCGAAGCCTCAAAGCTGTTTTCGTTACCGGTGAAGTCATTGACGACCGGCAACGACGTATCCTTGGCGAGTATTTCAACGTGCCCATCGTCAACGGATACGGAAGCCGCGACGGTGGCTTTATCGCCCACGAATGTCCGGCAGGCTCGATGCATGTAATGAATCAAAACGTCATCGTCGAACTCCTGGACAAATCCGGTTATCCCATTGCTGACGGCGAAAGCGGCGAAGTGGTGCTCACTCATCTCGATGCATATGCCTTGCCATTGATTCGCTATCGCACCGGCGACATGGCCGAAAAACGCAGCGATCAGTGCGCGTGTGGGCGGGGGTTGAGTTTGATCGGAGCGATCGACGGAAGGCGTGGGGATCATCTCGTCGGTGCAGACGGAACACTGACGCATCCGTTGGCAGCGATCTACGTCTTACGCGAACTGAATTCCGTTCGGCAATTCCAAATTCAACAGCAGCGCGATCGCTCAATCAACGTGCAGGTCGTCGAAGCGGAAAGCGCCAATCCGGTGAACTGCGAGCAGATCGTCAGCGAACTGCGGCAGCGCCTGGGTCCGCTCCCAGTCAGCGTGCAAAAGGTGGGGGCTATCGCGCTTGCTGGTTCAGGAAAATATCGCCACGTGGTTTCAGAAGCTGCGAGCAGTTTCGATAGGGTCGGGAGCGTTTGAGGGGACGATTTCAGCGATCGCCAAATTGGGAATCTGACATGAAAACGACATCCAAAACAGACGCGTCAATGGTCGATGCCATCGAGACACTTCGCACGTCGATCAAGTCGCCGCTTCCGCACACCAAGGTGTACCATGTGCGCTGCGGGGCTTGCAACGCGACCAATGCGCATTCCGTTGCGACCGATTCGGTGCGGATGATTTGTCCGTGCTGCTATCGCCGAATGACGCTGCCTGCGACGGTCCAGGCAAAGTGCGAATCGTGCGGAACGGAAAACGATTACGGCCACACGCTGGCGGGACACTCTGCAGCTTGCGGGCATTGCCACGCCCCAGTGGCGATTGGTCCAATCGTGGGCAAGGTTCACTCGCACCGCCGATCACGTCGCCGGCATCATCGTCACTCCCGCCTCGAGCGCACTTATGCGTTTAGCGAAGGGGCAGAGCGTTCCATGATTCTGCTCGCGGCAGCAATCGCAACGTTGATCTTCGTCGTGCTCGCAAGCGAAATGTAGGCGTAACGAATCACGTCGGGTCGGAAATGCCAACGTGCCGCTGCTCTGTGATCAGTGTGTGGGCTGTTGACGTCAACCGTAATATTGCACTGCTCACAGAGCAGTGGCACAACACCTGTGTTTTCACGAATCGCTGACGAAATTCTAATTTCCGGTGGCTCGGGACCAGCGCCGTCTTCCGCCTTCCGGTTGGGGGCCACGAAGGTTGCCGGTTTCTGATGCGAAATCGCAAATCGTCCCGATGATTTTCGAGGCGTCTTCAGCCGGAATGCGTCGAATCAAATCGTGGACATGCCCCAACGAATTTTCATACACATCAAGCGTTCCCAGCCATCGATTCTGATCGTGAAACATGATCGTGATTGGTGCCGACTCCGGCGGGATGGCCCAGTAATTGACCCAGCCTTTCTCGTAATTTCGCAACACATCGAGAACAGTCTGAATAGCTGTGGGGTCAACGCAAACCGCGCGGTGCATCTGCTTGACGCGCGTGTAATTCGATTGAAACGGTTCAGAAAACTGCGGCAGGCCCGGATTGGCAACGAGGTCGATACGGGTAGCGGTCTCGAACCGATTGAATGAAACTTCGGCACAGCCGGATCCTTGCATCGCAACAAATGCCAAAAACAGAATTCCGAAAATGCGTTCGCGATAATTCGTGTGTGGTCCCATCCTTGGTAGACACCTCGTTGGATATGATAGTCTTTGTAGGGTGGGCCGTGCCCACCAGCGTTATTAGGCTGACGTATTGGTGGGCACGGCCCACCCTACATTTCATCATCACGCTGCTTCGACATTTCGCCTGACGTCATCGGGTTTTCGATCGCAAGCTTTCGCACGAGCAGCGTCAGGTTTGCATCCAGCCGGCGCATCCGCACATAAATCATATAGAATCCGACGAAACTAAACAGGATCGCAAAATACATCACGAGGTCGGCACCGCGACGAAGGCCAAGCCCGCTCGCGATCGATGTGGTCAAGTCGGGCCAGGCGATGGCGACCGCCGCACAGCACCAGACCAACCCCCAAAAGAGCGCGACGCGCCGCGAACCGCTTCCCCGCAGCAACGTGACCAAACGTTCGACAACGAGCAACACCAAAATAGGAAGTACGATCCATTGAAATGCATTCATGATTTCTTATCCGATCGTGGTTGAACCTGTCTAGCTGGTCATTCGTTTGAACAAATAGTGGAAGATAATCTTAAACGCCCCGGAGCTGCTTTGCCCTTTTGCTTTCGAGTAGTCGGTGTAGCGAATGTGGACCGGGACTTCGCCATAGGGCAACCCGCAGTCGCGCACCTGATCGATCAGTTCGCTGGCGTGAGCCATCCGGTCGAGCGTGATCTGAATGCGCTGGGCGGCCCTTCGCGAAAACGCCCGCAATCCATTGTGCGTATCGGTGATCTTCACCCGCGAAACGATCCGCGTAAACAACACACCCAATCGCAAGAGTGCCTTACGCGAGGCTTTGATATTTTCGACACCGCCCAAGAACCGCGACCCCAAACTAATGTCCCATTTGCCTTCAAGAATCGGGATAATCAACGCAGGGATATCGTCGACGCGGTGCTGCCCATCGCTGTCGAACGTCACCACAAAGTCGGCTCCTTGTAGAATCGCAAAGTCGATTCCGGTCTGCAGCGCCGCACCCTGTCCGCGATTGATCGCATGTCGAAGCACCTTCGCCCCAGCCCGTCCGGAAATCGCCGCAGACTGATCCTTGGAACCATCATCAACCACGACGACATTCGGATATAGGGCACGCACCTCTTCGATGACGGTGCCGACCTTTTCGCCTTCGTTGTACGCCGGGATGACGATGAAGACTTTTTGGCGCACGTCGGCTGGCAGGCTCGGCTTGCTGGCCTGATCTTCCGTCGCGGCTAAATCGGATTGAACCGGAGTCATCACTTTACCGTACCATACGCTTGATGCACAATCGGTTGATTACCATTCTAGAGTATCGAGCATCGTCGCGGTCATACTAACACGATCATCAAATCGACTCCAAGATTTCTCAGATGATCGATCTGGCGGGCAGGTTATCAGAACCATTTGCTCGCTTGACGATCGGCATCGCGGCTGGTCTGATGTGCCCACGATTTGGCCCGATAGACGATTGTATTCCGTCTTCCGGCAGTACGCGAAAGTACAAGGCAGACTTCATGGCGGTCACATTGGTTATCCCGGGTCGAAACGCAGCGAAGACGATTCGCCCTTGTCTGCAAGCCGTCACGCCATACGTCGAAAGCGGCGAACTCCAGGAAATTCTCTTCGTTGATGACGGGTCCACCGACAACACCCGCGAAATCGTCGCCGAGTTTCCGGTGACGTGTGTGCCGGGTCACGGAAAAGGGCCCGGTTCCGCGCGGAATCTCGGATGGCAGACGGCGAAGACCGATCTGGTGTGGTTCGTCGATTCCGATTGCGTCGCCGAACCCAACGCGCTTGCCCCCCTCGTCGCGCGATTTGAAGATGACAAGATGGGCGGTGTCAGTGGCAGCTATGGCAACATGTGCCCGGACTCGCTGCTGGCGTGTTTGATTCATGAAGAGATCATCGCCCGACATCGCCGCATGCCCAAGATCGTCAACTTTCTTGCGACGTTTAATGTGGTTTACCGGCGCGAAGCGATCGAACGAGTCGGTGGATTCGATGAACGTTTCCTCAAAGGACAGGACGCCGAACTTTCGTGGCGGGTGATGGAAGCCGGTTACGATCTCGGGTTCGAGTTGGAATCCCGCGTCGCTCACTTTCATGAAACGCGCTGGCTGGGATATTTCAAAACGCAGATGCATCAGGGGTACTGGCGACTTTGGTTGCACCTGACGCACAAGGGGCACTCGGCTGGCGACTCGTACAGCAGCGCCCTTGACCACTTTCAACCACCACTCGCGATGCTGATTCTCACTTCGATTCCGTTACTTTTCTTGAAGGCCACATGGTGGGTCACCCCCGCTTTGATCGCGTTGCTGCTGGTCACACAAATCCCCATGACCGCGCGCATCATCAAGCAGACTGGGCAACTCAAGTATCTCATGTTCGCTTTAATGAGTTTCCGACGGGCGTTCTGGCGCGGATTCGGATTGACCAAGGCCACCATCGACTATGTCCTCGCCGGCAAAGAAGGCCGCAAAGCCAAACAAAGCAAACCTGTCCAGCCCAAGACCTCGTCTCAATCCGGGGCCCAATCACCGTGAGGCTGATGCCATCGCTCAGATCGGATTGTAACCAATTCACACAGATCGCCGATAAGTAGCCTAGTGCGAGAAGAATCGAAACATGGCATTTTGCTGTTCATCTCGACGGCAATCACTGCGCTGATGACATTTGTGTATTCCGTGTACGCCATGAAGGTGCTCGGTCCGAAGCATGCCGCCGATTATGTCGCGGCGCTGTCCGTGGCGACGTTCTTCTACGTTGCATTAGGGCCGATCAACGGAACCGTCGCAAAATTCACGACCGGATTTGCAGTCCAAAACGACCTGAGCAGCGTCGCTCAGCTGCAACGGATAGCCGTTCGCAATGTCGCCACCTATGGCGGTGTGGGCTTTCTGGTTTGCAGCCTTTTCGCCGTCCCGCTTTCGTCATGGTTGCAATACGAATCGGCGCTCCCGTTGATTCTTTCGTTCGCGATCGTCTGGTTGACGCTGCTCCTTAGTGTTGCCCGCGGCGTGCTGCGCGGGTTGGAGCGATTCAATCAATACAGCGTCAACACGGTGGCGGAGGCCCTTTTCCGTTTGATTGTCGGGGTCGTATTGCTGAGCGTTTGGACGACGACGGCGGGTGGAATGCTGGCGTTTGTCATCGCGCTCGTTGCGATTCTGGTTATGTCGCAACTGCAATTGGCTGACATCTGGAGGCAGCGCGATCGGTTCAATATCGAAAGCGATTCGATCGTCACGTACCTCAAACCGATGTGCGTGATGATGGCGATCACGGCAGCCTTCGACAATATTGACATGATCGCGGTCAAACGATTCTTCGACGCCGAATCGGCGGGCGTCTATGGTGCCGCGTTCACGCTTGCGCGTGGGACCAGCGTGGTGGTGACACCGTTTAGCATCGTACTTCTACCGCTCGTCGTCGGATTGCAAGCGCGGCGGGCACCTGTGCGAGGTTCCATCCTTCGGATATGTGGATACTTCGTTGCGCTGTGTTCGGTGCCCCTTCTAGTCTTCGCCATCGTGCCAAAGCAAGTGTTGACGCTGGTACGACTTGATCAGTTTATCGAAGCCGCACCATTGCTTCTACCACTGACTGCCGCACGATTGCTTGGGCATTTGAACGGACTGATTGCGCTGTCATACGCGGCGCTGGGGCGCTTCGGATTTTTGAAAGTGTTCATCCCGGCGCTCGTTGTCGAAGTCGCTCTGCTGGCTGGTTGGCACGATTCGCACATGACCGTGATCGTGATAGCATTGCTCGTTCAAGCGGGAACACTGTTGGCACTCGCGGCGTACACAGTGTTGTATCGCTCAAACCGTAAGTCTGCTGACGGAATTCTGAACTGAATCCTTCGGGAACAAAATCCGCATCGGATGCATCCTGCTTATGAGCACATCGCATCATTCTGCCAATGACAATTCAGCAGCGCCTGACATGGGCCAAATCCATCGAGGCGCAGTGCGCGGAAGCGTGATTGCGATGGCCGACAATGTCGTGCGATCCGTGCTTGGTATCGTAACGACGCTGATCGTTGCCATTTTCGTAGGACCGGACGAAATGGGTCTGATCGGCCTCGCGATTTCCGTCGAATCGCTCATGATCGTGCTGCGAAACAGCGGGTTCTCGGGCGCTTTGATTCAACGGAAAGACCTCCGCGACGTTCACATCAATTCCGTTTTCTGGATCGGCTTGATTCTGTCGGCAGTGCTCGCCCTGGGACTTCTCATCACCGCCGCTCCAATCGCCAGGTTCTACGAAGACCCCAAACTCATACCGATTCTGCAAGTGCTCACGCTTTCCATCGTTGCACTCGGGTTCAGTGGCGTACCGGAAGCACTGCTTCGCAAGCGGCTGCAATTCGAACGGATCATGGCCGTCAATTCCGGCAGCGCCCTCGTTGCGTCATCTGCCGCGATCGTCGCGGCAATGATGGGAGCGGGCGTTTGGGCGCTTGTGCTGCGAATCGTGTTGGCCCGTATCCTCGTGGCTGTGATCTGCTGGTGCGTGTGCGATTGGCGGCCGCGCCTGCAACTGAACTTCAAGGCGGCAGGCACACTTCTTTCGTTTGGCGGTTACCTGTTTCTCGCAGCGTTGATGACATTCGGCAAGGATCGACTAGACAATCCGATCATCGGAAAACTCATCGGTGTCGGGGCGGCAGGCTTGTTCTTCATGGCCCGCAATTTGGCGCTGTCGATCATTCAGCAGGCCATCGGGGCGATCGGGCAGGTGATGTTCGCGGTTTTCAGTGCGGTGCAAAATGACGCGGCTGCGCTTCGATCTGGATACCTGAGCGGCACGCGCTGCCTGAGCGTGCTGATATTTCCGGCGATCGCGGGCATGATCGCGATCAGTCCGGAGGCGGTTCCGATCATTCTCAAAGACAACTGGCATGGTATCACTCCGATTATCCAGATCATCTCTTTGCAGGGGATCGTCCTCTGCACGAACGCGGGGATCAGCCCGATTTTGCTTTCCGGCGGACGGAGCAGAATCTTGTTGATCTTGAATTTTTTCCGTATGACTCTGGCCATCGCTTCGTTCTTCGTGGGCTGCCGCTGGGGAGTGCAGGGTGTCGCGATCACTTGGACGATCGCCGTATTCGCCTGGGCCCCGGTTGAGATGTATTTTGCAGGCCGGCTGGTAAATATGAACATTGTCACTGTCTTCATGAATGTCAGCCGACCGATGCTCTCCGCCGCAGTCGCCGCCTTCTTGGTGCGCGCATTCGTGTGGGCTTGGGCACCTGTAGACGGAACAACGTCATATGTTCTGGTCATGCTCGAGGTGGTGATTGGAGCTGGCAGTTACGCGATCTTGACCGCTGTATTGGATAGGGATACGCTGAAAAAGCTGAAAAACGACCTGACGCGATCGTTTGGCTCATGTTGAATTGGTTTCCCATTTTTGAAGAACGGACTGGATGATGTCCGGGCGCGGGCCCGAAGATACAGCCGGTTCGCATTCCCAATCCCCGCCATCTCGGTGAACTCCATGAGCCAAGCGCGTATTTGTGTGTTGTCAGGACGCTACCCCGGGTCGCGATTCGCATCGATCTATAACCACCGGGCGTACTGCAACAGGCATGGGTACACCTACATTCATTGCACCTGGCCCACCGGACAGAGCAATCCATACCTGAATAAGCTCGGGTACATTCGCGAGTACTTCAAATTCTTCGACTTTGTTTTCTGGATCGACGACGACGCGTTCTTTTTGGATATCGAGAAACCGCTGACTGAATTCATTCCAGCCGAGGATCAATATCTGTCCATTTGCGCAAGCCCCGGTTTCAAAGCGCTGAAAACGTTTTTCAGTTCCGGCCAGTTCGTCCTGCGGTGCGATGCGCTTGGCAAGGACTTCATTCAGTCCGCGATGGATCTCAGCGAAGAAGCGGTGAAGAAATGGTGGAGCGACGAGTATGGATTCTTCACGGGAGGAGACCAGGACCGAATGGTCTTTCTCTGCAATGCCGACGAAAGATTCAAAGATGGTTTCAAACTGTGGGACTATAAGCATTTTAACAGCCGGGCAGCGAACATTTTCGGGGAGGATCCGCACGAGGTATTCATACTGCACTTCACCGGGCGCAAGCGCAAGAAAGCATCGGACTACGCCCGGATTCAGAAGAAGTTACAGCGCGGCCCCACCTTGCTGACCCAGGAACAAGAAGCGAGTTTGGGCATGGTGGACCCGTTTCTAACGAGGGCGCTGCGGTTCGCCAAATCGAGGATCAATGCCGGTGTTTGAAACGATCAAGAACTGTTCCTCGGATGTCACCGGTCGGTGCAGCGAACTCCTTCGCCCCTACAGCAGTCGGAACTGTTTTAATCCGAGCATTCTATTTTTAGAAGCTGAAACGCTGATCGCATTTCGAGCATTCGGCACCGAGCGAACGAAGCCATTTGCGGCGTACTTGTTTTCCACCGCCGGTGCCGAAACCGCGCTGCTCGATTTGTCGGAGGCCATGAAAGAATTCGGAATCGCCAATGTGTCGGACCCGAAACTTTTCGCGCTGGGCGACGAGGCGTGGCTGACCTTCAACACGGGCTATTCCAAGACGCAGAATAACCTGTACATTTTGAAAGTCCGCCCGACCGTGGAAACTCCACGCGAATGCACGGTCGCAGGCCGCCAGAAAGTTGAAAAGAATTGGGCGTTTTTTGAAGATCGCGGAAGTTTGAAAGCCCTGTATTCGATCGATCCGCTGGTGATTCTTGACGTGAAGGAAGGACCGAATCAGGAATATCGATTCGAGAAGTCCTTTGAGGCTGAACCTCTATGGCGACAATCTTTGACCATTGGCACGCCGCTGGTTAAATGCGAGGACGGCTTCAAGTTCATCGCTCACAGGAAAATTCAGTTTCTGGGTAAGCGGCTTTACTTTGGCGTGCCGGGAATGTTGCGAATTATGGACGGGTCGTACCGCATCGATTTGAGTTCCAAGCGGTTGATCCATGATCATCCGTCGCTTTTGGGAAGTTGGCGAAAGCACAATCCGAACTTGATTTCATGCACTTACTTTTCAGGAATCGCCCACACGGAAAGCGAAATCATTCTGTCGTACGGAATCAACGACTTGACATACGGGTTCGCATCGGTGTCGGAGCAAGTCCTTTGGCGATAAGAACCTATTACTGGGCGGAGCGGATTCTGGGCAAGACCTGTCATCGGGCCATGCGCGCCCTGCGATTCAAGCCGTCGTATTTTTTCGGTACCGGTAACGCTGGCGACATTCTTGCGAAGAACTTGATTCGACACGTCTATTCGGAAGATTCGGTTTGCGTGAAGGACGATGGCAAAAGGCTCCTGTGCATCGGGTCGATCGGTCATCGAATCAAATCGGGTGATGTACTCTGCGGGGTGGGCTGCAAAGATATTGAATTGAGTTTGGTGGACCCGGCGACGGTGACGATCTACGGGCTACGCGGCCCGCTCAGTCTGGAGAAATTTCGCGCCGCAGGTTTCGACGTGAGCAATGTGAAATTCCTCTTGGACCCGGGACTGATGATTCGGTTCATGCTGAACGCCGCAAGCGTGTCGCCTGTTCGAGGCCGAGTCGCGTTCATTCCCCATTACCGGGAGCGATACGAAGCCGCTCGCCACATGCCGAGCAAGATGCATTTTATCGACATTGATGCGGATCCGATCGAGGTGGGCAGAGAGATTCTCTCCAGTGAAGTCATACTGTCGTCGTCATTGCACGGAATCATATTCGCACACGCGCTGGGCCGATCAGCCGTGTTGGTTCGACCGGGGACGCCGGAACCGCTAAGTAAATTCGAAGACTATTATCTGTCCGTGGACCTTCCCTTCACCCCTCCGCTCGACTCTGTCGACAAGTTCAGCGCCTTGATTCACGATCACTCGCCCCCTACATTGCGCTACGAAAAGGAAGATTTTTATTTCCCAAGCCTTACCGAGTTGAAAGAACGCGGGATCGCAACCTGATCGCGCCTGTAGATATCTTTGTAAATAAGGGGGAACCAATCGTTGATTGCAAATCAAATCAAGAGGGCTTTTAGCATCGCTCGGAGTCTGTTGCACTTGGCAGTGAAGCGATCGCGTCTTTCGGTTCGCAAGAACGTCACAAAGCACGAGAAAATCTTTGCGCCGAAGTACGGTGTCCGGAAACTGAAAGACCCAATACGCGGCTCATATTCAGGGCCCGGTTCCACTGTCGAACGCACAACCGCAATCAGGCATGAGCTTCCCGAACTTCTACAAGACTTGGAGTGCAAGACTATGGTCGACGCACCTTGCGGTGACTTTAAGTGGATGAGGGAGGTGGAATTGCCCGTCGAGAAGTACATCGGCGTGGACGTCGTTAAGGAGTTGATTGACGCCAACAACCAAGCCTATGCAAATGCTCAGCGCGAGTTTCGGCATCTGGACTTGGTCGAGAATGTCCTGCCCAAAGTTGACCTCGTATTCAATCGTGACGTGCTGATACATTTGTCTTATGCAGACATTTTTCGATTCATTGCGCGACTTAAGCAAGGCGGCTGCACCTATCTACTCACGACACACTTTCCCGAGCAGGCTGAGAATAGAGACATCCCCACCGGGGAATGGAGACCGGTGAATCTGGAAATTGCGCCATTTGGATTTCCAAAACCACTTCGCACAATCAGCGAAAAGTACACTGCTAACCCCGAGCACGCCGATAAGTGTCTTGCCCTTTGGAGAATCGATGCTATCCCAGTTGCCCAAGTCCCATTGTAACGTCGCCAGCCCGAAAGTATTGACGCGGAAATATCAAGAATTGTATCGCGGCTTCGGGCGAAATGGGGCGGGCAATAAGCAGTTGAAAATGCACAAACGCTATCTTCAGGATTTTGGTCAATGAAGCACATTCTTCAGATTTCGTCACGCCTTCCCTATCCGTTGGATGACGGCGGGTTGATTGCGTCGTGGAATCTCTCACGCTGCCTGCATCACAACGGTTATCACATTGATCTGCTTTGTTTCGCCCGCGATTCGGCTGCCGTGGATGCAAGTCGCAAACCGCTGTCGAGTGTGTTCAATTCGGTGACGGCGGTGGTCAAAAACGTCGAGCGCCAGTACCCGATGACGCTGCTGCGTTCGATGCTGAAGCGAACTTCCTACTTCGTTGAAAAATTTTACGAGGAGGAGTTAGCCGAACATTTGCGCGACGCATATTCGCGTCAGACGTACGACGTCACCTTGATCGACAGCGCGTTTATGGGCGTCTATGCACCACGCTTGCGAGAGTTTGCAAATGCCGCAGGAAGAATTGTTCTGCGCGGGCACAATGTTGAGTTTGAACTTCTGGACCGGCTGGCCAAGGGTGAAAAACGGCCTTGGTATAAACCGCTGCTCCATCGCGAGGCGCGACTGTTCAAGAAATTTGAACTTAACCTTGTCGAGAACGTCGATCAGGTCTGCACGATCACCGCGCGTGATGCCGAAGTGCTCAAGCAAGCCGGTGCGGCTGTGGACCCGATGGTGCTGAGTCCGTTCATTGATATGGATCGATACAACGCCGATGGCGATGACCTCCCCGAACCGGGATCGCTGGTGTGCGTGGGAAACATGGCATGGATGCCGAATCGCAACGGGGTGCTCTGGTTTTGCGAGCAAGTCTGGCCGAAAGTTCGTGCGGCTCACCCGGAGGCGAAATTCTACATCGTCGGAAAGAATCCTCCGCCGGAGATTAGCCGGCTCGACGGCGACGGCGTGGTGGTGACTGGTTACGTTGAGGATGAACGCCCGTTCATCGCCCGCGCGCATCTTTTCATCGTACCGCTGCTCGAGGGTTCCGGAATCAGAATCAAGATTCTCACCGCAATGGCAATGGGACGCTCGGTATTGTCTACCACGGTCGGCGCGGAAGGGATCGCGTGGGATGGACTTAAGGTTTGCGACGAATCGAATGATTGGGTTTCGGCGATCGTGTCGCACTTGAAAGCGCCGCCGACAGTCCGCACCGATGCCGTCGAGCATGTCCGCCGTCACTACGATTGGCGGAAAGAACTCGCCATCTAACGATTTTGCGATATCCGGTACGACGACTTCAAACGCATGCTTTTTTGTGTATGTTTGACTAGGCTGCCAACTCGGAAGGTTTGCGATCTGGCAATTACGAAACGATTTGAGACGCCCTGATGTGGATCACCTTATTGTTCTGGTTTGGTTTGCTTTTCGCCGGTGCGGTTGTCGTGAGGCGCTGGACCGCCGAAACGCTTGAAGGCGGCCCGATGGCGGTGATAGCCGTCGGGTTTGTTGCCGCCCTTGCGATTCTCTCACCGTTCTCGATCCTTTGTTATGTTCTGCACCTGCCCGTCATCGTCTTTTCCATCGCGTGTGTTCTGCTGATTTTCGGCGCGGTTGTCGCCGCGACGAAGTGGGGTTATTGGCGCGACATGAAGACCTTGCTAATGGGGTTGCTCTGCGTCGAAGCAGCGATCCTTGTTTTTGAGATGGTGATGGGTGCCAGAGTCGGCGCGTTTCTCGCGGGCGACGCCCAGGTCCACCTGGCCAAAATCCGCTTCCTGCTCGAACACGGATTTAGCAATCAAGATCCATTCGTCGAAGTGCCCGGATTCTTTGCGACATACCATTCCAATTTGTTCCACGCGCTGCAGGCCAGTTGCAGCCAACTGACCGGCGTGGACTACCTCGGCACCTGGTCGATGGGTTGGGCATGGAACAAACTGATGTTCGCGGCGGCTTCTTATTACCTGGCGTGGACTGTTTTTGGGAATCGCTGGATCGCGTGGGTGGTCGGATTGTTCTACCTGTTTATGAAGTGTACGACATCATACGCAGTCTACCCCAACCAAACCGGTATGGGCGTGTTTGTTCCGCTGGTCATTGCTTTTGCTATTCAAGTGTGCCGCAATCCGAATTCGATGGTCGCGATCATCAGGCTGGCTGCATGCACGCTTGTGCTCGGGCAGTTTCATGGGTTGTATGTCGGGTTCGTTTGCGTCGCGGTAGGACCGACTCTTGCAATTGTGATGTGCCGACGCGTCATGAAGCGACAGTCTCAATGGCGATGGGCGATTCTGGCGATGGTCGCGCTTTTTGTCGGAATGCCTTTTTCGTTGATTGCAAAATACGTCAAGGGGCCACAATCCGAATTGCGACAAGCCGTGAGCATCGAAAGCGATACGCCAACCGAAGAGGATGAGGAGATCGACGGCGACAAATTCCGAACGCTTTCCAACGGCATGACGATGGTCAAGCCGGAGATAACGATGGGGGGTCAACCAGCGTTGGCGATTGCACTCATTGTCTTGGGAGCAACTGTTACCCTGGTCGGGAAGCGCTGGCGCGACGGCCTATTCCTTCTTTCAATTTGGCTCACCGTGGCTGCGGTTTACTATTTCCCACCGCTCTGCACGCTCCTGTTGAAATTGCTCGGCGCGAAATGGGTCTTGATGCGCATCGGAGGCGTCATGGGCATCTGCCTGTGGACCATGATTGTTGGCGGACTGCTCTTCTTATTGCGCGAACACTTCGGAACCTGGTGGAAACGCGCGCTGCTGACCTTGGTTGCGGTGGTGCTTGCCAATCATGTTCCCCACAGAGCACCCGAATACACTTGGGCAACCTACTGGCAGCGTGCAGGGCTGCCACGCGATATCCGCCAGACCCAACTTGAATACCTTCGCGATGCGAGCAGTTTATTGCATGACGCGATACCATCGGGGGCTGTGGTGTTGGCCGACGGAAAGGCTGGCCGCCTACTCGTGACCCTCGCTGACTGCCACATTCTGGCACCGGATCGAAGCAGCCCCGGCGCCAATGCAAACCCTCAGCGGAAGTTGGATATGCAGGCACTCCTGGATCCCAACACGAATTGGGACGAACGAAAGAAACTATTGGATGAGTACCGAATTCGCTTCTTTCTAGTGACGCAGCGGGCCGCGAAATCAACGGGGTGGTTGAGGGGTCGTGTCGTGAACCAATGGAAGACCCGAATTGGTCAATTGATCGAGTTCCACACCGATTGATTTTGAATTCCAGCTGATACTTGCGACATGAAACGCTTACGACTCAGACTGCAATCGCTGCATCGCCATCAAATCCCCGAGATCGACATCACCATCAGGTTCAACGTCAAACACGCCGCATTCGGGAAGCAGTTGACTGCCCGGTCCAACCAGGCAATTTGAAAACGCGACAAAGTCGATCAATGTCACTTCGGTATCTCCGTTGATATCTCCAAACGCAGCGATACATGGAAAATTCGGTCCCGTCCAGTCCGGCACGTCGGCAGACCAATGTTGCATCGACATCGTGTAAACGTTATTCGGAGCGCCTGCCGGGAGCGTATGAATTCCGCTGCCTGTCGTGATTGACACATAGTATTCAGGTGTCGATGAGCAGTTCGTCGGTGGCAAGTATCCATTGAATTGGGCGCTGCCTAAAGACTGCATGGCCACAGACTCGAATGGACCTGATGAATCATATCGATAATGAAGTCTAGCCAGTGACGGATCGATGTCTTCAACCCCTGATGTAATGGCAACCGCGATGAATTGCGGCTGCCCCATGGTCATGACGACAGGCGGCGCGGCGAGTTGATTGATCTGCGTCGCGTGAATCGGGTCAGCGCCGGTTAGATGCAAGATCGCTGGGAGAACTTCTTCGTTGTTTGGAGTGATTTCGCTAATGGGAATGACAAATCCACTTCCGCGCAGTTCGAATGAAAGCGACCAGATCCTCCGTACACCGTATGACCAATCGAGCGAGTCACCACTGACGGGATAGATGGCTGTGTAGATCGGGCCCGCGTTATAAAAACGATTGTGAACGCCAAAGATGAGTTGCTGCATGGTCGAGCCAATGTCCTGATACGCGACTTCATCCGGCGAAACGAAGGGCGTGTACCCCCATGGCCACAGAATCAACTGACCATATGAATGAATGTCGAGTTGGGCGCGTACATTAGGATGTTGCAGGAACAAATCGCGAAGGGCCAGAGTCTCTGGTTCGGAAAATGGATACGGTCCTCGATAGATTTCAGAATTCGTATTTCCGCTGGAACCGATGCCGCCCCACGCCCATCCCCAATTGCGATTGATGTCTACACCAAACGTGCCATTCCCGTTGTCCCGACGATTCTTCCGCCAAAGGCGTGCCGTCGATCGCGTGTACTCGTATCCGTCGGGGTTGGCTACCGGTACGAGCAACCATTCAACGCGATTAACCAGATCAGTAACCTGCTGGTTTGTTCCATAGTTTTCCAACAAATGGGTCGCAAGGTATGGATTGATCGAAGTGGTGATCCATTCACGCGCGTGAACCGTCGAAAAGTAGATAACAGCTGGACTGAATTCGGTTACGTCAGGACCGGCGATGCGAATGCCTCGAATTTCTCGCCCCTGCACCGTCCGACCCAATTCAATCAGCGATGCAAGTTTCGGATGATCGGAAACAAGCTGCTCAAGATATGCGATGATTTCGTCATAGCGGTGAAACGTTTCGAGGAAAGGAACGCCGCGCTCAGCCGCAATTCGTTCACTGTCGCGTTCCGCGTCAATCAAGGTTTGAACGTTGTCGATCTTAAGCTGAAACTTGAGCCCGCTATCGCGCAGCGCCTCAACAGCATCGGGGGAAAATCGAACATCGATCGCGCCGTCGATCGGGCGATGGCTCCAAATGTCGCCGCCGATATCTTCAATAAACGCTACGTCCAGCGGACTTTCCACATGAACGCTGAGCACCTGATGGTGATCATATCGTTTGACGGGTTCTGCCGCCTGAACACTCAATGCAGCAAGCGTTGCGAAGATGACAGACATCTGAAATTGGCCCGTAGTGATGTGTCTCATGGGGCGTCCTCGTCTGGGGGGGATGATGAGCCCGGTTCGGCAAGGCTATCCGCGAACAACTGTCCACTCAAGCATCAAACGGATTTCGACAAATCTAAGCGACGTTTGCAGTGAGGGTTTGAATTCTCAGGCGAGAGTGATGATGCATCCGCCGGTGATAGCGAACGCCACCGCGACGAACTTGCGCCGGGTAAACGCCTCTTTCAAAATGAGCGAGGCAAAAATAAGGGCGAACACAACCGACGTTTGATTGATCATCGCGGCGATGGACGCACTCGCGAATTTGAACCCAGCCACCCAGAACAGCATGGCTAGGTATCCGCCTAAAATCGAACCGGGAACAGCCACCTTCCACACCCGCGACGGTACGAACAATCGAAACGTGCGCCCTCGATCTTTGCGGATGAGCCCCAACACAACCAAGGGAAGCGTACCAGCAAGCAATCGAATGGTCGTCGCCCAAAGCAGCGGGCATTCAAGTTTGGTCAGCACCGGTTTCGCGTAGACGATTCCGCCAGCCGTCAATGCCATCGCCAGCGTTCCAAACAGGATGCCCCAGATGAGCTGCGATCGCGTTGCGCCGTGCGGTGGTTTGTGTTTTGATGAAATCAATACGCCGAAGAGTATCAACACCGTCCCGATGTAGTGTGGCAGCCGCAGCTGCTCATCTAAAAATAACACGGCAAAGACGATAGCAAACGGTCCGTATGTGCAATCGACGATCGATTGAATGCCGACGCCCACGCGGTTCAGGGCCATATAGAACAACGTATCGGCTACCGCGATACCAGCGACACCGCTGATTGCGAGGATCATTAAGTCGTCGGTGGTTAGCAGCTTGACGTCACCGAATCCACTCTGGATCACCATCAGCGAAACGCCCAGGAGAATAATGCCGACCGTGTTCTTAAAGAGATTCAGTGCCAACGGCGTGATGGTTTCGCCGCACAATTTGAACAGTACGACTGCCATCGCCCAAAACACGGCGGTCAGAAATGCGCAGAGTCGGCCCAGTGTGATGTCATCCATGCCGCCACCTGAATGATCGAGTTGCAATCGAAAGATAGAATTTGAATCGACGCCGTTCGTAGGGTGGGCCGTGCCCACCGTCGTTCGAACGTTTTACAGATTGGTGGGCACGGCCCACCCTACTTCTAATTGGCTGAATCCAGGAATTGCCCGATGATCGCTTTCTGGTCATCCGGTAGCGCCTCAAACTCGGCATTGAGTCCGCCGACCAGATAACTCATCCTGACCACCCGCACATACTGCACGCCCTCGAGCGGATCGGACGCACGCACCAACACACCCACCAACTCTGCCGATTCGTTGAATACGCCTCCGCCACTCATACCGCCAGCCGCCGGCCCGCGATAAATAAATTCAACGTCGGACTCGTATTCGATGAAGCCTTCTTCATCACCCGCATCTGCGAGCATCTGCAAAACACCATCGATTTCGCCGGCTGACAGAACAGTCCCAACGCTCGCAGTCATCGTTCCAGAGAATACACCCTCAGCCGGGAATCCGATCGCCATCACCAGATCACCGGAATCGACATCGGTAAACGTCGGCGCGGTCGCGGTTCGATCGAGTGGATCGTAAATATCCGGAGGTGCCGATTGTAACGGACCCGGTTGGGGCGACAGCAACCCGGACGCAAGCTTTTGATCGTCGATGACAGCCACGAACGCATCGTAGCGGGGCAAGATGTCCCGGAAGAAATTGTTGTTCTGGTCCGCAGGAGTAGGTAGGTTGAAGAAATCGAACATCGGCGAAAAGTCGCTGCTCAATTCACCGCCCTCGGGCGCAACCAAAATGATTCGCCCAACGCCAATTTCTTGGAACGGGTCGCGGATCTCCGCTTGAATGTCCGTGTTCGCCGGTCCAAACCAACCCACGCCCAGCGTATGCACCGCCGAAACCAATAGCCCCGCCCCGAACTCGGTACGACGTGACCAGATCGCCGCACTCGCACTACCCGACCGAGCCACGCGGCCGTGCGTGTGATCGATCCAACTTCGACACGGATGATCCGCATCGTCGAGCGTATCAAAGACATTGAGCAATGTGTCCGTCGGCGCGCAGACCGTTGGCTGAGGCATTCCATCGCCTGGCATCGTGTCGCAGCCGGCGACCGACAGCACGATTGCGGCCAACATTTGAAGCGACTTGGCGGGTTTTTGGGCTGGCAACGCGATCATTCCTGGTTTGGGTTGTATCACGGAATAGCAACTCACGGTCACAAGGAGAATACGCCGCCCCACATTGGTTGCAATGGGCGATGAATTGCATCATAAGGCCACGATCGACTTGATGTATCCGGGTATGGCTGCCGATCAATAAGATATTCAATGGCGGCCAAACAAAAACCAACCTGACCGCGAATGTTTCCCAATGGGTATAAGGGGCGGATCGGGATTCGACAAGGAACCGATTGAAATGAAATCGATGCAGACCAGAAAGTCAAGCTCGCTCATCCTGCTCGGATTATTCGGAGTGATGGGGTGTACATTCAACCTCGATTTGGGCACGGATGCCTTATTCGCCGAAGGGTCGGCGTTTGTGATTTCCGGGACGTCTGACCTTGCCAATGTAGACGGCAACCCCTGCAACGTGTGGATCGGCGACAACGGGGTCATCTATCACCTGTTCCAGTCGCCTCAGGTCGACAACGGTGATTACGATCAGGTTACGACCCCCGGTGTCACCTCGCGATTGCTAGTAGCCACCCGCAGCGACCTGGTGGTGGATTGCCAGATCGGGACGATTGTCGATGTCGAGGATGTTCTTGAGATCGTCCCATAACGACGATCTCCCGGGCTTGGTACTATGTTAGCCCGACAAATAAGCGTCGGCACTCTCCCACTGTCGCCCCTCATTGGCGAAGGCGAATTCCTTGCTATACTGCCATTCTTGGGCGGGTCGATCCGAACTTTCAAGATCGGCTGACCAAGGATTATTTGGCACGAGTCTCAAGGGTTTGGAGTTCATTCTAATGATCAAAGCCGTCGACCTTCGCAAAGGAAAGACGATCATGCACGATGGTGATCTGTTCATCGTGCACGAAGCGTCGCACGTGGCCAAGGGCAACAAACGCAGCTACATGCAAGCCCGTCTTAGGAACTTCAAGCAGGGCAATCTTATCGACGTTCGCTTTAGCGTGGATGAGCGCATCGAAGTGCCTTTCGTTGAAGGCAAAGACTACGAGTACCTTTATGAAGACGCCAACGGTTTCGTTCTGATGGACACGGAAACCTTCGATCAAATCATCGTCACAGAAGACATCGTCGGATCGGCGAAGGAGTACCTCACACCCAACTGCAAAATCAGTTGCCAGATACTCGACGGTGCGGTGATTTCGTTTGAGTTACCGAACGTCGTCGTGCTGCAAATCATCGACACTCCGCCAGTCGTCAAAGGCGCCACCGCGTCGGCACAATCAAAAGACGCCACGCTCGAAACCGGCAAGAATGTTCGAGTGCCATCATTCGTCGCTCCGGGCGACAAGATCAGAGTGGACACCCGGACCGGCGATTACCTAGACCGAGCCAAAGAATAAATAAGGTGCCCCGCCCTTCAGGGTGGGGGACTGACAAGCGCGACGGGTATCCTGTTTAATATTGACGATCAAAATGATTCGTCAGTCCCCCAGCCTAAAGGCTGGGGCACCCGCACCGGCTGCACTCGTCGTTTAGAAGTTTGCTAAGTTTTCCTTCAACACACCGTATTCGAGTGCATCCACATCGCCTTCATTGTCATCATCGAACGCCCGCCGCAACAATGCTGAAGGCGTCACGAATCCAATCCTGCTGTGCAGCCGACTCACAAATAGGTGCAGGACACCAGCTATTCTCTAACGCACCACCCACCTCTCTCGACGACACAGACGTGAGCATCGACGTAGCCGCCTTCGACGGTCTGGGGCGGCGGGTGGTGAAAACCGTGTCGAATTCCGGTGACCTCGACGGCGTGACGGAGTATTATCACAATAGCAATCAGATCATCGAGACGCGGGACGGCAGCGGAAACCTGGAGACGCAGGTGTACCATGCTGAAAGCGCCCAATGAGAAAGCTTGAAGGATACATCGACGAGGTCGTCGGGCGACGATTGAGCCCCGAGCCCGTCGGACGACCCAGAAAACGGAAAGAAACGACCAAGAAACGGCGCCGTAAGTAGTAACTGTGGGGCTGTTGAAAAAGTCCGGTGGCAAGCAGAATTGCGAAGTGAAGAGTGCATTCGGAGCCGCGCCAAGCAGGATCGTGCACCTTGTGCATTTATCGAGCGAGGGTTTTTCAACAGCCCCACCGTCCTGACTTATTTCTGACTTATTTATTAGGAGGCGCGAGTGGGACGCCGGACGTTTCTCTGACTTACCGGATTGACAATGATGACCTTGCTTGAAGCCCTGGCCAAACGAAGGACGGACATCCAAGGGCAACTTGCCGATGAATCGGAGTTGCGGGAGTTGGAGGCCATACTTGCGGATCATGGTTATGACGAACTCCTGCAAGCGTACCGTGAGTTCCCGTTGAGCGGAGTCGAGATGGCGTTTGTCTCTCCCACCCCCCGCAGTGTTACCGCGCCCGGTCCGAATTTCTTTGAGGAGAACCATCCGGACACGGAGCATGAGATGTTCTGGTATCCGCCCAAATCCATCGTTCGAGCCGCTAAGGAGTCGTATGCGGGGCCGGCTATACATTTGGCTGGATACATTCCATTCGCGGATCCCACAAGCGGAGCAGATCCATACTACATTCGTATTCCAGTAGACGATGAGGCGCCGACGCAAGTCTACTGTGTCTATGATGACCATGTCACTCCCGATGGCGCCGACCCCGTTCCGCCGGAAGCTTGCAGGTTGATTGCGGAGTCACTTGCTGAGGTGGTATCTGTGGCTCGCTTTGGGTCAGGTTATGACCCGCCTTAATGTGACAGGATAAGTCTGACAGGATAAGTCGACAGGATAAGTCAGGACAGTTATTAGATTCTGCGCATCAGGCGGAAACGTATTGTCCAAATAGAGAGTTCCGCAATCCGACTTTCTTTAGAAATCCGCGAGATGCGCTTGGAAAGCGGCGTAGTCTTCGACATCCACATCGCCATCGTTGTCATCGTCAAACGCCTGCCGACACAACGCAGATGGCGTCGCAAAACCCACACTACCGCTTGGTCCACTAAGACACGTCGCAAACGCATCGTAATCATCCAGATCGACATCGCCGTCGGTATCATAGTCACCCGGTGGAGGTGCTACACAGTTCGCCGCACAGTTCGAACCGTTCCCTTGATAAATCCAGGGCAGTGATTCACAGAACGCCTGATCGATGTCATCGTTGCAAACCGTTCCGCCCGGCGAACAACACGCCCCCAACTCGCGACATCCGTTGGAATCCACCATCGTTTCCGGAAGTGTCTGCGGGCAAAGGTCGAGGCAGTCGGCTACTCCGTCGCCATCGGTGTCATCATCTGGCACACCGCATCCGCAAACGCCCGCCAGCGTCTTGTCCGGGTCTAGCGGGCACTCTTCAAAGCAATTTGTGAAACCGTCGACATCGCTGTCGGTCGTGCAAGTCGTCCCGTTGCCCTGATATTTCCCGTTGTTCAGCGCAACGCAGCCACCCTGGTCCAGTCCGCTGATGCACTGGCCAATGGCGAAGCAACACGCCCCAACCATCGGGCAGCCGTCGGCATCGACTGTTGCCATCGGCTGCGTACCGGGGCACATGTCGAGGCAATCGATCACCCCGTCGCCATCGCTGTCGAGTACATCAGACTGACCGCAGCCGCAAATACCCGGTTCAGTCTTGGTGCCATCAAGCGGACACGATTCACAGTCGTCGATGGCACCGTCACCATCAACATCTGAATCGCACTCGTCAGGCACACCGTTGAAGTCGCAATCGACACCTGCGGCTGCATCGCAGTCGTCGGGCACACCATTGTCGTTGCAATCCGCATCGCAGTTCATTGCGCAATAAAACGGACCGCCGTCAGCCGAACTCAACTCGCTGATCTCACATTCATCGGGCATGCCGTCGGCATTGCAATCCAAGGCGCAATTCGACTCACAGTAATACGATCCGCCGGGCGTCGCTACGTCGATCTCGCATTCATCCGGCAGCCCGTTGGCGTTGCAGTCGTCGCTGGTCAGGTTGATGATATCCAGATCATCGAGCGTACCGTTGTTGTTGCAATCTTCACATTCATCGGGAATTTCATTGGCGTTGTCGTCAAAGCTGTTCCCCATTGAAATATCCAAATCGTCCGGCACGCCATTGGTGTTGCAATCTTCGCATTCATCCGGGATGCCATTCCCGTTCGCATCGTCGCTCGTTTGATTGGACAGATCGATCACATCGGGAATCGTGTTTCCGTTGCAGTCCTCGCACTCGTCGGGCACGTCGTTGCCATCGACATCGACGCTGGTAGCTCCCGCAATATCGCAGTCATCCGGAACACCGTTCGCATTGCAGTCGCCCACCGGAAGATACATGATGCTTACCGAAATCGACGAACCCTGCGGACACTGATCGACGAACGCCGACGGCGTCATCACGATCGTTGCAGGACCGGCTCCTACGGTCTGATTGAACATCGCAGCCGACAGCGTGATTTCATCGACATCTGCAATCGCAGGGCAATCGCTGGCCATCCCAGTGAAAATTTCCCCAAGCGACGTGCCGTTCAATTCAACGAGTACAGTTTCAACCGGTGACGCCAAGTCTGCGATCGCCGAGAACGTCAACGTCACATCGCCGACAGCTGACCGCATGTCGTTGACGATGAATTGCAGCGAACCGCCTCCGCCAAACACGGGTGACAACAGGAATGACGATTCAAACACGGGGTCGAAATCTTCACACACATCGGGAATGGCGTTGGCGTTGCAGTCGATTTTGTTTTCATCCGGGATGCCGCTGCCGTTGCAATCGCTGCTGGTACCACCGCTGATGTCGCAGGTGTCGGGAATACCGTTGTTGTTCAGGTCGGCAGCGCAACTAGCTGCGCAATAGAACGGACCACCGGGAGCACCGCTTAGTTCGTCAATATTGCACTCGTCGGGCACCGCGTCGCCATTGCAATCGATGCTGCTGTTGGATGCGATGTCGCAACTATCTGCGATGGCGTTTTGGTTGCAGTCGGGTTCGCATTCATCGGGCACGCCGTCGAGCGCGCAGTCGGCGCTCGACCCTGAAGCGATGTCTGCCGCATCTGGAATTCCATTGTTGTTGCAGTCCGGCTGGCGTTCGTAAGCGCCGATGTCCACGATGGGTGCAGTGCCAATACCGGTATCCGCAACCGTCGGATCATCCGTAAACCTTGGTAGCCCGTCGAACTCAAACAGATCAACTGAATTGCTGAAGGCGGCTGAATTGTTGCCGGCGTCGATGCATGGAGATGAGGGTGCGAGTGACGGAAGATCATCCAGCGTGCCTGGCAGATTGTCGCCTCCGTCGGCATCGACAAACAGCGGATCGAGAGCGATGTTCCCAACGCCTCCAAGCCCGCCGCTGAGATTCATCACGCATGACGTTCCGATCGTCACTGTTCCTGAATCGCGGTATATCTGGCTGGCTTCACCCATACCAGCCAAGTCGCTGTTGTCCCACAGGATGCTGTTTTGAACTGTCGCATGCCCACCGGAGATCAGCGCGATCGCACCGCCAAAATCGTCGGCGTCGTTGTTGGTGAATGTGCAGTTGATGACCTTCGGGTTGGCGGTGGATGAAATGTACAACCCCGCTCCGTTGGCCTCGATGCCGGAACCATTGCCCGAGTTGTCGGTGAGGTTTCCGGCAAAGACGCTGTTTTGGAGCGTCGGTGTGCTTTGCGAGGAGATGAACATCGCCCCGCCAACGCCTCCACCGGAGTTGTATTTGGCGACGTTGCTGAGGAAGCGACAACGGTCGAACACACCTTTGCTCGACGTCACAAAGTACACCGCCCCACCGAACGCGGATGTGTTGCTGACAAACTCAGTGGCGACAAACTCGACAGTGCTGTTCTGACATCGCACCGCGCCCGCAGCCGCTCGATTCCCTTTGATTTGGCAGTTGCGGACTTTGATCGAACTGTTCACGATACGCATCGCCGACCCGGAATTGTCCGGGCTCGAACCGTCAGCCACCCCGCCCGTGATCGTAAATCCATCGAGCACGGGAGCATTGGCGAGCGAACTGGCGGTGACGACGTGGTAGCTGTTATCGGTATCGATTCCGCCGATACCATTGCTGTCGATGTCGCCCGAAAGAACCGTGCCGTTCGTGATCGGGTTGCTGTCGCGCTGGCTGCGATCGGTTTCGACGCCGGTAAAGCCTCCATAAAGCTTCACGTTCTCCGTCAGCACGAAAGATGCTTCACGGTCACCACCCGGGTCATCCGGTCGGTACGTTCCCTGCGCGATCCAAACCTCCGCCGGTACGCAATTCGAGTTCACATCGATCAGAGCCGACTGCAATCGGGTATAAGCATTCGCCCAGTCAGAACCATCGTTATTGCCGCTGGTCGCCGTCCGATCGACAAAAATCAAACGTTCTTCGCAAATGTCGAACAATTCGTTGTTGTTGCAGTCTGCCGCCGATTCGCAAGCGTCGGGAACGCTGTTCGAGTTGCAATCGTCTGCCCCGCGCTCAAGATCGCACTCATCGGGTATTCCATTGGTATCGCAGTCCGGGCTAAACCCGCTGAGGATGTCGCACTCGTCGAGCGCACCGTTGTCATTGCAATCGGCATCGACGATCAATTCCACGCGGTCAATCTGCCAACCGACGCCATCGTTGCTCATGTTGTCGCCCGAATCGAAATTCCATTCGAGCATGACCCCCTGCCCGGCATATTCCAAAAGATCGACAACCCGCGTTTCCCACACACCCACCGCGCCAACCGGTCCAACGTCATCGACGATTGCACCATTGACGCTAAGCCACGCTGCATCGAAACCATCGGGAGCAGCCCCTCGATCGCCATCGTAAAGCGAGCAGTATTCAACGTATGCCGCGTTGGCCGATGCCGGAATCGTCACCGCATCCAGCGAGAGTATTCCGCTTTCGACCGCGCCGGTATCAAACGAGCACGACGCATCTTCGCCGAAGTACGCCCATCCGGGTGCATCGCATCCACCGCCCTGATCGCAGTTGGCGGTAACGTGCCACAAGCCCGTCGCGCTCCAGCCCATCGGCAGGCCGGCATTGAAATCGCTGCCGACGATGGCGCTTTCGTCGAAGTACTCGCAGACATCCGGAATCGCATTGGCGTTGCAATCTTCCGCACCGGCGACAATATCGCAGCCGTCAGCAATCCCGTTGACATCACAGTCCGGTTCGCAATCGTCCGGAACGCCATTCGTGTTGCAATCGGTCTGCGATCCGCAGTTGGGCACGGGGAAGTCGATCGAGCAGAGGTTGCCCGTTGTGGAGTTGATTGCACCGCAGTTGATGTCGCAGTTGTCAGGGATGCTGTTGGCGTTGCAATCGAGGTCGGCAGCGTCGAACACATACGCCGCGCCCGCGCCACCATTTGCAAACGGGGCTCCGCCAATAATTGTATCGCCGGAAATTGAAACCGAAGTACCGAGCGCGTCGGCAGCTTCGCCATCGCTGGCGACCAGTCGCGAAACCTCAACCCAACTCGAACCGCTTCGCTTGAAGGCGTAAAGCGCCCCTGCACCTGAATCGACGCCGGGCGCACCAACCACCAGCAAGTCGCCATCGAGCGCCACCGACGCACCGAACAGATCGCCAGCCAACCCACCGGACCCGGTCACTTTGAACGTCTGGGGCCAGGTGCCGGCATTGTCTTGAAAAATGTAAACCGCCCCCGCGCCATTGTGCTTGGGCGCACCGCTTGCAATCGTGAATCCATCGACGGCCACCGACGTTCCGAGTTCGTCATCGACGACCGCATCATTTGCAACGAGGATGGCTTCTTCCGGCCAACTGCTTCCACTTCGACGATAGACGTACACCGCGCCCGCCGATGTGGAAATGTGATCGCCCGGTGCGCCGACGACCGCAATGTTACCCGAGATGCCAACCGACGTTCCAAACACATCGCGCACCTGTCGATCGGATGCGAGCAGTTTTTTCTGCTGCGGCCAAAGGCTACCGTTGCGGGCGAAGATGTATGCCGACCCGGCGAGGTTGCCGTCGTCATCGTTGCCAAGCGCCCCCACAACCGCGTAATCGCCATCGATAAATGCGCTGATCCCGAACACATCGAAGGCGTTCGCATCCGACGCCGTGACAATTACCTCTTGCCCCCAGGTGCTGCCCTGTAATGTGTAAAGGTATGCCGACCCGGAGAACGAACCGTTGTCGGCGTTTCGGGGCGCGCCGATGATCGCATAAGTCGCGCCCATCGACACTGCATTTCCGTAACGATCACCAGCGGCTGATTCCGATCCGACGAATGCAGCTTGAGGTGACCAGTTACCTGCAACGAATTCAAACGGGAACACCCGCCCAGCCTCGACGCCGATCGCGTCATCGAGTCGCGAACCGATTAGAATGCGATCGCCTTGAACTGCCACCGATGTCGCAAACTCATCGCCCGACACGGAAGCAACCGCCGTGATGATTTCGCTCTCAAACTGATCAGCCGCCCGAACGGAAATGGGCACCAATAGAATGACCCAGCCGAAGACGCACAGTCGCAATGAAGTTTTCATTCTCGTTGAACACCCACGCGGCGAGATTCGATCGAAGTGCCACCGTGGGCCTGTATTCGTCGTCAAATAGTGAGATCGTCGCTTTATCGATATCGGACCTTTGCGATTGGGGGCTTGAGGCCGACGGACTGGCGAGTTTCGCCAAGGATTCAGGCGTCACACGAAACGTGCGAACGACCGATAATGAAGGTACCCATGACCGATTGCACGCTGACAATTCTCCAGGATCGCGCTGAACTCGACTGGCTGACTTTGCACCAACCAGAGAGGCTCGCCCAAGCGATTCTCACGTTTGACCTGGAATTGCATCTGGTGCTGAATGATCGCGGGATCGAACACCTGACGCCTTGGGAGGTTTTCGGAACGCGGGACCGGAATCGGATGAAGCAGATCGAAAGCGACCTACACCATTTCTGGCGAGAACATGCAACGGTCCCTCATCGCGGCATCGACATTCTGAAGATCGCTTCCCATCGCCACACATCCGCGTTGTCGAGAATGGTCTGGGTCGGATGCGTTGTTGAAAATTCAATCGAGTACCACAAGCCAAATCGCGTTCTTTTTTTTGATTGCGAAGGTGCGCACGGGCTTGAGCAACCGCCCGAGTGCCGCCGTTTGCCGCTTCTGCCTGCGATCGTCCGCGCGGTGGCGTCACAACGAAACGTCGAAATCGAAGGCCTTTCGTTTCCTGAGCGAATCAAATCTGCATTTGACGATGTCGCATCACGTCAAGCCCAACCGAACGACTTGCCGGATCGCAACCTCGCCGAGTTGGACGGCAAACCGTTCGTCCTGCTGACCGGGAGCGGTCAAGATTTGTTGAAGCAGCTTCCGGTGATTCGCAAGATCGAAGCTTCTGGTGAGTATCGCGCGGTGCAGGTGTACCGATTCGCCGACGAAGAAACGTTGCGGCAACTTAGGGCCAACGGTCATACTGCCATTCATGATTCGCAGTTGAATCTGCCGGATGCGATTGGAATTGATAAAGCAACCTTGCAAGAACGCCAGCATGCCTTCGACTCAGCCGTAACACATACTCCGCAAGATTGCGCTCGATGGATACCCACTTCGCATGTTGATTTCGTTTTTGGTGAATACGCGCAGAAGCTTTCGGTGCAGATCGATCGATGGCAGGTTTTTTTCGATCGACACAAGCCGGGAGCATTCGTTGGAAACTATCCGGATGTCGCGATGGAAGTAGCCCATCAGCGCAGCGTGCGTTGCCTGATGTTACCACACGGCGGGTTATCTGTTGGTGTCGCGTCGTGGTATCGATCAATGCCCACGGTGACGTTGGGAGTCGAGGGAACCGCCCATGCCACGCAACTGAATACATACGGAATTGAAGAAGATCGAATTGACGTCGTCGATTCATTCGACATCGATGAAACAAAAGTGCCACATTACGACACTCCGCGAAATGGTTCCGACCGTTTCAATATCCTGTTGGTCACCAGCCGGTTGGCTGATCATTCCCACGACGCCGAACTCCCCGGACTCAACTGGAAGGCGGCGATTGATTCCTTGAGATCGCTGATCACCCTCGCCAGTGATCGCACGAACTGGCACGTCACGATCAAGACGCACCCGCGTTACGACCACCCAGATTTGTACGATGTCATTAATGAATCCCTTCCACCGGATCGAAGTTTCAACATCGTGACCGATCAGTCTGTCGCGGCCTGTGCCACTCGCGCAGATGTCGTGGTTATTCCGAATGTAACATCGTCAGCAATCCTTAATGCCGCCCGAATGGGCAAACCCGTCGTGCTGCTTCGCGATCCCAAGGCGATATATCAACCCAATCCGCGAGACTCGCTGCTTTCAAATTGGCCTCGTGTCACGGACGTCTCAGAATTAATCGCTCATTTGGAGTTGCTGGCATCCGATGAAGTGGCGTACGAATCCGCCAGGCAGCAAACGCATCAGGCCTACACCGATTTCTTCGGACAACGCGCCGTTGCGGGTTCGCTGATGGAGTTTATTCGGCGCAACAAAAAAGCACGGATCACCGATGAAGGTAACCCGTGCCCATTAATTGCTCTCAACCACGGTGGCCCAGCCGAACCATCCGATTGTCGAATACTCAACTAGCGCTTCCGACGAAGGGCCACAAGCGATCCACCCAAGAACAGCAATGCGCTCGTCGGTTCCGGCGTGGCATGAATCTCGATGACCATGTCGTCAAAATCACGATCGCTGAAACCACCGTCAGACGTATGCGAACCGTAAAGGTCTTCGATGAAAATCAAATATGTCACGCCCGTTCGATTCAGACCGTTGACCTGATAAGTCACCATGTGATCCAGAAAGTCCGGATTGTTTGCCGGATCGGACGACCAAGGCCGCGTACCATCCTGATCGCGACGAACCCACCGCCACGTCTCATCTGTCAGATCGACATCAGCGCTTCCCGTGACGTTTTCTAGATCACCGAAAACGTCAAACAGAAGTTCAAAACCATTACCGCGATCGAATCCGAATTGCTGGGTGAAGTTTGCCCGACGCCAAACAGCCTGCGCCGAGATATTTGCATCGCTCCAAACGCGGTCCGATGCTTCTCCCTTGCCCGTTGACAGCAGGCTGATCATGCCGTCAGGCGCAAGGCTATCGTCAAAGCGCACTGCGCTGACACCGGAGAAACCGTCGTCATAATCGTTGCCATTGGCGACGAAGTCACCACCGTAAACCGTCTCGATGATCGATTCGTGCGTCACGTTTGGCGGTGTTGTCGAAGGAATGACCTCAGTCACACCAGCGTTCGCAACCCCAGCACTCGCCACGAATGTCGCGCAAACCAACCGTCCAACCGTCCTTAACGTCATCTCTTTCTCCCCCTGCCACGATGGAGCGCCTGTAACAGCATCCGGTCTCATCGCCCATACAGATGCACAACAATCGGGCTGGGCACTTCCGTCACCAGAAGCGCAGCACAATGGCGCAAAGGGCAATGATCACGCAAGGACACAAGCCTTAACGCTTCATCACAGCTTGGTTGTATGGAGGGTGTGCGAGAGGTGTGCCTTCAATTGAACGGGCAATCCTGAACCAACAGGTTTCGCCCTGACGACTTCTTCAAATGACGGCCTCCCAACCGCATCTTCAGAAATCGCTATATTGAAGGGGTAAGACTCGCTTCCCTCTTCTCTCCCGATCGATGCACCCGCGCTGGGTGGTCGACCAGTCAACCATGCTACAGCGAATAGTGGTCGGGTTCAAGCGAATAGTCGAACATGGGCACATTGAGGACGATAATGAGTGCCTTTCCAACCTCCGTTCGCCGTCGGCTGAATTATATTGGACCCTTTTGACAAACCATCAATCCGGATTCTTGCATTGCTTACGTCCCAATAACTTAGGACAATCTCCGAAATTGTTTGCCTGTCATCTTTGTACGTCAACGCTCTGGTTTCGATTCCGAGTTTGACAAGATTTTGAAGTCGCAGTGATTGCTTACCGGCTTGGCTTCTCTGATCCCCATGCATTCAACAAACTTGCAAGGCAATGGCAGGATTTCGATCGAGCGCGGAGACGCCGAATCGCGCGCTCTGGCGTCAAAGGTCATGGCCGACCTCGCGGCGAACGAATCGCAGCGGGAATTCACCTGGGACCTTGTCAAGAAAAACAACCTGCGAACGGTTTTCCGTGTCACGACGCCCAACGCAATCGTGTTCGCCAAGCTGCACCATGTGACCGGAATCGGGCAGCGATTCAAAAACTGGTTACTTGGAACTCCAGCCAACCGCGAATTCGACGCCAGCCAGTTCGCGACCAAACACGGTGTTCCTTGCGTCAATGTTTTTGCCACTGCGTTATCGCGATCGCCAGGCGCGACGACTTCGATCGCCCTATCGCATGCGGTCGAATCGTCACGTTCCCTCGCCGATGAATTTGCAGAGTTGCAGGATGCGGGCACACCGGCTGCGTGCAGACAACTTTCGGAGTCAGTTGCCCAACTGCTTGCCACTGCGCACAACGCAGGATTCTTGCACGCCGACGATCATCCGGGAAACATATTGGTTCAGCGCGTGGCTGAAGGGCAGGTGAAATGCTTGTACGTTGACCTGTACGGTTCACGATATGGGCGAGAGGTTTTGCCTGCGGATTCAGCCTATTCGCTGGCTTCATTGGGGCAGTGGTTTGTGGATCGCGCATCACGAACCGAACGATTGCGGGTGGTCAAAAAGTACATTCAACTGCGCGGCTGGCCCACAACTGGTGCGTTCTTAAGAACATTCGTCGAACAAATTAAAGCGGCATCGACTCGTCGCAAACGCATCCTCTATCGCAAACGCGACAAACGCATCACCCGAAACAACTCCCACTTCAAGCAGGTCGCATTATCAGACGACTGGCATTCCTGGATCACGCTTCGCTTTCGCCATCAGCCCGAACTCACCGGTGCCCAACCTCCAGATTGGCCTGCTACCGATGTCGCAGAGTTCGTGCGCGAGCGCTTCGGATTGGGCAGCGATGATAAACAGAACAACTCCATCTCCAGCGGCTTGGATGATTCGATTCGATTCACTTCGAACATGCGTGAGGCATGGAGTTGGCGATGGTTTGGGTCGCCGGCAAGACGTCGTTATGTGTTAGCCTGCGAGGCGATGAACCGCGACATTCCTACGGCGCTGCCAATCGGCATTGCTGAGCAGCGAAGTGCTTTGGGAACGCGCTGCGCCAAGGACATCACCGGCCGGCCACCCCAATGTGCCCCCATCCAAACGCTTCTGAGCGAACTTCCATGTGAATCGCGCAGGGCGCTGCTCGAACGGATTGGCCGACTGCTGGCACAAACGTTTGAACGGGGGATCGTGATTTCCAATCTATCACCCACGCGAATCGAAGCTGCCTGCTTCAACGGACTCGACGTTCCGATATGGGTGGGCATTGAGGGGCGGTCTACAATGGGCCAGCTTTCAAATCCGACCCGATCCTGGATGTTGGCGAAGTTGGCCATCGAAGCTGGGTGCACTGGAATGGGCGACGCAATCCAGATGGCCAGGGTCCTTCGGGCATGTGTCCGATCGACAAGTTCCGTGTCGGACTGGAAATTGACGTGGCGCGAGGTGCGGGAAACGGCGAATCTGATGGCTGGTTCGGTGGAATCATGATCCGTAAGGCCAGAATCAGATATCGCCAGAATTAAATCTCCCAGAATCAGATGCGATTGATTCGGTGATATGGGTACTGAAGCCAAACTGGCAAAGCTGGCGGCTTGACAACCAAGGTATTGGACAGCGAAGCGTCGAACCGTCTCGCCAAAGCCTTGACAGATACATGGTGTTGCCAAAAATACCATTCGGGGAACATGCGCACGGCGTTTGCCCCCGCCCTAGTTATTATAGCGCATTGACTTACAGCGTTCGTGTGGGATTTTCCGCATCGCCGAAATCGGTTCCCCCTGCGGGTATCTTCGAGCATTCTCAAAGTATTGGCCGACTACTCGGCAGATGATCGGCGGGACCGGCGGATGGCAGCACTGGTGCCACCGACCTCAGCCTGACCCTTGAAAGGTTCACTGTTCATGAATTCACGTTGCCCAACGACCTCGCCCTTTGTGACCTCAATCGCATACGCAGCGGCAGCAATTGCGATATTCATTTCGCATGGCGTCGTCGCAGCCGAAGAAGGAACCGGTGAGAAGCTCGGATATTACGCCAACGGCGCGTTTCATCAGCTCATCCAATCGGACTCTGAATTCGTCGTCGAGTTTGAAGACGCGAGCCAGCGAACCGCTTTGAATCAGCAAATGCGGGCCAACCCCGATATCGTCATCGACGACGTCTCTTGGGATTGCCACCCTAACCGGTTTGCCATTCTTAAAGGCAAGCGATTGGACGCAGCCGCCCAAACCCGGCTTCGCGGCAGCCGCGCCATCAAATCGATCCGCAACGTGTACCGTTATTCAGACGATGGCGACGCGGTCTTAAGCAGCGGTAAGATCGTCGTCAAACTCAAACCGACCGTCACCGACGCCGAACGCGACGTCATGTTTGCCGACTACAAGGTGCGCGTTGTGAATCCCGTTGCGGGCATCGATCAGGCGTTTGTCGTTGAGCCGATTGATATCGAAGGAGACGCCGACATTCGCACGGCGAACGCCTTGTATCGAGACAGCCGGACCGAATACGCCCATCCTGATTTCTTTCAGGCCAACGCCGTTCGCGGGTTTGGCACCGATACATTTTTTAGCAGTCAATGGCACTTGGTTAATACCGGTCAAGGCGGCGGAACGCCTGGGGCAGACATTTCCATCGCAGATGCGTGGAATCGTACGTTTGGGAACCTGGACGGAAATCCGTTGATTGGCCAACTCGACGATGCGTGCGATGTCCAACACGAAGACCTGGTCGCCAACTACATTGGCATCAGCCACGACGTCGAGACCAATACCCAGACGGCGACGGCAGCCAACCCCGCGGTACTCGAAGATCGCCACGGTACGGCGACGATGGGCCTCATGGTCGCATCGTTTAATGGCATCGGAGTGCGTGGCGTCGCACCAGCAGCTCGGTTTACTGCTTCCCGTGGAATTGGAACCGTGGTGTCCAACAGCCAGATCGCCAGTGCCTACGCCTTTGCACGAACACAGAATGTCGATGTTCACAACAACAGTTGGGGATTCGGCGGTGGTGTACCCAATCCCGATGTGGTTACCGACGCAATCGCGACCGCGTTTTTTGAAGGACGCGACGGATTGGGCACGTTGATCTGCTTTGCATCGGGAAACGGCAGAGGGATGGAGGACGATGCCCCGGTCGGTGTTGAGGTCAACGCGGCCACCGATCTAGCGGCGCTTCCGACGGTTCTTGGGGTGGGAGCGAGCAATGCAAACGATGTGTTGGCTTCATACAGCAATTTCGGACGAGAGATCGATGTCTTGGCACCGAGCATCGATTTTCCCAACCTTCCGGGACTGGTCACTACCGACAACACCGATGGCGCGTTCGTCGAACCGGGATACAACAATGCTGGCCAAGACGACAATGGCAATGCCAACCTGGCCAACCCCAGCTACACTGACAACTTCGGCGGAACTTCAGGTTCGTCGCCAATCGTTACCGGTATTGCTGCGTTGGTTCTTTCGCTCGAGCCAGATTACACCGCAACGCAGGTCCGAAACATCATCGAACACACTTGCGATAAGATTAATCCAACCGTGGCCAACTACAACGGAATCACGGAACGCAGCCTTCAGTATGGCTATGGCCGCGTCAACGCAGGGCAAGCCGTCGAAATGACCTTCGACGGATTCTATTGGCCCGAGCGCGTCGCCAATGTTGCAATCAGCGACAATTCAATCGTCTGGAAAATAAACGACGATTTGCGCACGCGAGCGGGTGCAACTTTCGGTGTTCCGACGACGGCTGTGCTGGTCGTACAGGCAGATGAACCATTCTCATGGGCACCGACTGACGGCATCAACTACGGCATCGGCCAGGCACTTCTGGATCCGGATACGAATCAACCCACCGGAGCCACTGTCGTCGCCAACTTCAACGCGGAGCTTTTCAACTTTGACGATACTGATGGAACGAAGTACTTCGGTATTTATTCAATCACCAATACCATCCGCCGCGGAGTCACCTATGGATTTGGTGTTTCGATAAACTCGGCTGGTTCTGCAACGGTTGTCGATCCTGGTGTGCTTTTCGCTGAATCCGACGATGACGATGACGACGGTGAGGACGTCAGTTCGGACAAACCCAATGTCTCGATCGACGTCAGCCCATTGAAGGGCACTTCACCACTTCGCGTAACGTTCCGTGGAAACGCCCAGTCAACGTTTGAAATCGCCTCATTCGTCTGGGACTTTGACGATGGGACCACGGTCAATTCACGAAACGCTGAACGGACATATATCGTCACCAGTGGCACGACGCGATTCCTCCCGAAATTGATCGTCACGGATGTGATGGGCAATGTGGGCGAGCGTTCGGTGGCGATTGACGTGAGCGCTCCGAGCACCGACGGCGACACCGGTTCAACCACATCGGGCACCGTTCGCATTCGCATTGCCGACCCTGAATCACCAGACTCTTCAAATATCTCGGCGGGTATCGCCCCACTGACTGTCATTCTCAACGCGGAGGTTTCCGGATTCGGATCAGTCTCGCTTGAAAACCTGCAAGTGTTCTGGGACTTGGGTGATGGCAACACCGGCACCAGCCAAACGGTGTTCCACACCTATCAGCTTCCGGGTTCGTTCCCAGTTACGGTCACGGTCACAGACACGATCTCGGGCAGTAGCACACAGGACACAGCATTTATCACGGTCACGCCCGATCCCGACAGCGTGGACAATGCAACACCGACTCCGACGCCAACGCCTTCAAACGGAACGGGTACGGGCTTGTGTGGAGCGGGCGGGGTGATGGCGATGGTCAGCATGTTGATGATGTTCGCCCTGCGTCGTTTACGCTAGTGGTTCACTCCCGCGCATGCGGAAATCCAGAACAAGCGATGTGTAACGCGGGGCTTGGATTCCCGCTTTCGCGGGAATGACAGTGGAGCGCGCCCCGCGATATCTTGTAGCCCACTCACTTCGCAGATATGATGTCGTCAGTTGGTGGATGTTGATTCAAGCAGAATCGACAGGCACTCAAGTAATGAACAAGTGTGCAGAAAGTGCTGAGTCTTATGAATCCACATCTGACCGAACGCGTCGAGAAGATCATCAAGCTGGCTGAGGCCATCGCCCGCGAATATGATCTTGAGTATGTCGGCACCGAACACATCCTGCTTGCGATCCGCAAAGAGGGAACAGGTGTAGGGAGTCAGGTGCTTGCCGACAAAGGCATCTCGTACGAACGGATTAAGGAAGTCGTCGACGGACTCGTCAGAAAGAGCCTCGAAGACACATGGGTCTTTGGCCGGCTTCCCGGTTCGCCCCATTTTCGCAACGTCATCGCAAAGGCCGTCGAACAGGCCAACGAGATGAAATCATCGGAAGTCTGTACCGAGCACCTGCTGCTTGCGTTGATGAACGAGCAGGACAGTGTCGCGCACCATGCACTGAAGGAACTGAAGTTTTCGCCCAAAGACTTGCAATCTGACATCGTCAATCGATCGCAATAACTGTTCATTCTCCAATCAAATCCCCGCAAACAATTCAACAAAAATTCCCCCCGCCAGTACCGGAGGAAGAGTACAGGCGGAGGGAAAAAGCGGGATTAAGTTTTGACTTGCGCGAAAACGCCGCGCCCTACGTACGACCGCATCTAGGCGACCATCGCCGATGCACTCACCTGACGAATCGCCGATATGATGGCCTGCCCCATTTCCTTCGTGCTGACAAACGATTCATTGGCGCGAACCAGATCGGGCGTGCGAACGCCATCTGCAATGACCTTTTCGACAGCCGATTCAATGCATTCGGCTTCCTTCGTCCAGCCCAATGACTCTCGACACAGCATCGCGGCGCTGAGAATCATGCCGATCGGGTTGGCGATCCCCTTGCCTGCAATATCCGGCGCGGAACCGTGAATCGGTTCATACAATCCCGGACCAGACGTTCCCAGCGACGCCGACGGCAGCAGACCCATTGAACCGGCCAGCACCGACGCCTCGTCGGTCAGAATGTCGCCGAACAAATTTCCCGTCACAATCACGTCGAAGTCTGCTGGCCTTTGTATCAAGTGCATGGCGGCTGCGTCGACCAACCCGTGCTCGAACTGAACGTCTGCGAATTCGTCGCGCATCACTCGGTCAGCCGTCGATCGCCACAATCGCGAAACCTCCAACACGTTGGCTTTGTCCACCGAGGTCAGCTTGTTGCGACGCCCTTTGGCCTTCTCTGCTGCCAGCCGAACAATGCGTTCGACTTCGCCCGTCGAGTAACCCATTGTATCGAACGCAAACTCGCCCGACGGATCAGGACGCCTGCCGCGCTCACCAAAATAAATGCCACCGGTCAACTCACGAATCACCAGCATGTCCACGTCGGTGACGAGTTCTTCTTTCAGCGGTCCCGACTTGGCCAACTCTTTAAACACGCGAACCGGGCGAAGGTTTGCAAACACACCCAAAGCTTTTCGTAATCCGAGCAAACCTTGCTCCGGACGCACTTTGGCATTGGGATCATCCCATTTGGGACCACCGACCGCGCCGAGCAAGACCGCGTCAGACTCCAGGCAAACGTCAATCGTATCATCGGGAAGGGCTGTTCCGAATTCGTCAATCGCCCTCCCACCGATGATCGCGTCGGTAAACTCAACGTTGCGACCAAACTGATCGGCCACGGTTTCCAATACTTTGCAGGCTTCGTCGGTGACTTCCGGTCCTACACCGTCGCCGGCCAATACTGTGATCTTTGCTTTCATTGCTATTCCACTCAAATGCTGTTCAATATTCCGTCGCAATCTCATGCTGTTTCGGCCAGGAGCAATTCGCTCTCGCGCGTGCCATAGGCCTGCACCAATCCGAACTCAAAACTATCGTAAAGCGCCTGCCAACTGGCTTCGATGATATTTCGCGACGCGCCGACCGTCGTCCAGGTGCGACCGTTGTCGCTCGTATCGATCAACACGCGGGTCAGCGCCTGCGTCGCCTGCGAACCGTCGAGGATGCGCACCTTGTAATCGGTCAGATGAAAATGCGCGAGCGCCGGATACGACGGCGTCAGCGCTTTTCGCAATGCAATGTCCAGTGCTTCCACCGGTCCGGAACCTTCAGCCACCGTGTGATGCACGTCATTGTCGATGCGGATCTTCACGTTGGCTTCAGCCAAATGCCCGCGACCTTCGCGATGTTCGACGACCACCATAAAGTCCAGCAATTCAAAGAATGGCAAGTAGTCGTCTTTCTGCCGCCGGATTAACAGTTCCACCGACGCTTCAGCCGCTTCAAACGATGCGCCCTGCGCTTCGAGCGATTTGATCTGCTCGAGAACCGCGGCACTCGATTCATTGGAATCTGAAAGGCCAAACTCGTTGGCTTTGTAGCAGATGTTTCCGCGTCCGGAGAGTTCGGAAACAAGGATTCGCGTGCTGTTTCCTACGCTGGCTGGGATAACATGTTCGTACGAACCTTCGTCGCGCTGAAGGGCTGCGACATGCACGCCGCCCTTGTGGGCAAATGCACTGCGACCGACGTACGGCGTACCGTTCTGCACAGACATATTGCAAAGTTCGCTCACCACGCCCGACAACTCCATCAAACGCTGGAGGTGTCCTTCGGGTAAGACTTTGAAACCGTTTTTCAATTCTAAATTGGCGATGATCGTGCAGAGGTCGGCATTGCCACACCGTTCACCGATGCCGTTGACCGTACCCTGCACATGCGTTGCGCCTGCATGGATTGCCATCATCGAGTTCGCCACCGCGCACCCGCCGTCATTGTGGGCGTGGATACCCAGTGGCGCATCGATCGCCTTTGCAACAGCCCTCACAATGCCAGCCAATTCCTGCGGCATCGTCCCACCGTTGGTGTCACAAAGCACTACCCGCGACGCTCCACCGGCGATAGCCGCCCTAAGCGTCTCTACCGCATACGCAGAATCTTCCTTGTAGCCATCGAAGAAATGTTCGGCGTCGTAAATGACTTCGCGGTTGGCAGCCAACAAATACGCAACGCTCTCGCGAATGATCCGCAGGTTGTTTTCCAGATCGGTACGCAGAACTTCCGTGACGTGACGCGTCCAGGTCTTGCCGAAAATCGTCATCACCGGCGCGTTGCTTTCGATCAACGCGGTAAGGTTGGCGTCGTCTTCCACTGCCAGCGACGGGCGACATGTGCTGCCAAACGCCGCGATGCGAGCATGCGACAATTTCACTTCTTGGACGGCTGCAAAATACTCGGCGTCCTTCGGGTTCGACCCGGGCCATCCACCTTCGATCAGGTGCATCCCGAACGAATCGAGCAGCGATGTAATGCGCAACTTGTCTTTAAGCGTCAGGCATACGCCCTCGCCCTGGGTTCCGTCGCGCAATGTGGTGTCATAAAGCTCGATCACGGTGATTACTCCTTCGCCCCTGCCAGACTTTCAGGCTTCTTATTCTTGTTTCCCGACTCGAATCTTGCCTGCTTGTTGATCGCAGCCACATACGCTTTGGCGCTGGCGACAAGAATGTCGGTATCTGCCCCATGCCCGCGGAACGTTCGTTCGTTTTCACCCGATCCGCAGCGAATGCGCACCGTCACCTCGCCAAGCGTATCAATCCCGCCGCTGACGGCATGAACGACGTATTCGAGCAACGTGACCTCAAATGGGATCAACCGATTGATCGCGGTGAAGATGGCGTCGACTGGACCGGTCCCCGTCGCCGCCCGCGTTTGCGGTTCCTTACCCGGCAGATTCATCGACACGCTTGCCGTTGGAATCGATGGTGCACCACACGACACATGCACGCCGTTGAGCGTGTAACGATCTTCCGGCTGATAGTGAACGTCGGAAACCAATGCCTCTAATTCGGCTTCGGTGACTTCCTTTTTCTTATCCGCCAATCGTTTAAACCGCGCGAAGATGCGATCCAGTTCTTCGTCGTCGATTTGTTCCATGCCCATTTCGGTCAGATGGTGTCGCAGCGCGTTGCGTCCCGAATGCTTGCCCAATACGAGACGACTTTGCGTCAACCCGACCGTTTCCGGTCTCATGATCTCGTACGTTTCGGCGTGTTTAATCATGCCGTCCTGATGAATACCGGCTTCGTGCGAGAAGGCGTTTCCACCGACGATCGCTTTGTTGGCCGGGACGATGATGCCCGTCCGCGCGGAAACCAGATGACTCGCTCGCGTCAGTTGTTTGGTTTTGACATTTGTCTGGCAACCATAGAAAGCTTGGCGGGTGTGCAGGGCCATGACGATTTCTTCAAGCGATGCATTTCCCGCCCGCTCACCGATACCGTTGATCGTGCATTCGATCTGCCGCGCACCGGCTTGCATGCCCGCAAGCGAGTTGGCGACAGCCATCCCCAAATCATCGTGGCAATGTACCGACACGCAGCACTTGTCTATTCCATTGGTATTGTCGATCACATACCGCACCAATTCTGCAAACTCTGCCGGTTGCGAATAACCAACCGTGTCGGGAATGTTCAGCGTCGTCGCACCGGCATCGATCGCAGTCGAAAAGACTTTGACCAAGAATGCAGGGTCACTGCGACTTGCATCTTCGGCGCTGAACTCGACGTCTTCGCAAAGCGAGCGCGCGTAGGCGACGGCTTTAGCAACCGCCGCAATTACCTGCTCCTGTGTCATTTGTAGCTTGTGTTCGAGATGCAAATCCGACGTGGCAATAAACGTATGGATGCGCGGTTTTGCCGCGTGTCGGACAGCCTCCCAGCAGGCATCAATATCGCCCACCGTTGAGCGGGCCAAACCGGCGATCGTTGGACCGTCAGCCGTACCCACCGCAGCCGCGATGCGCGACACCGATTCCAGATCGCCCGGTGAAGCGGCAGGGAAACCAGCCTCAATGATATCAACACCCAAACGAGCGAGTTGCTCGGCAATCTCCAATTTAGCGCCCGCATCCAGCGTCGCACCAGGAGACTGCTCACCGTCGCGCAAGGTTGTATCGAAAACTCGTACTTGATCACTCATTTGCACTGACCTTCAATTCTTTTGACTTCAAGAGCTCATGTTTCCCATGGTGCAGGCCCACCCGTAATCTTGCGGGTTGCGTGCCGCCGTCATTCCCGCGCGTTGCCCATCGCCCGTTCTGGACTCCCGCGTGCGCGGGAGTGACAAAACCTGTGTAGGCTATCGCGACAGATCACCTACCCCTTCGCGCCGACGGTACACTTCTCATCGCTGGTCTGAGGCTTGGCGTTGGCCAACTCTGCGTCAGTTGTTTTCGATTTTAACCATGGCATCATCGCGCGAAGCTTGCGGCCGATTTTTTCGATCGGGTGCGTTGACTCCTTCTCGGCTTGGGCGGTCATATTGGGTTTGCCATTCGCACATTCAGCCATCCATTCATCCGCGAAACTACCCGACTGAATCTCCGAAAGAATTTGCTTCATCGCCTTACGCGTGTCTTCGGTAACCACGCGTTTGCCACGCGAAAGGTCACCATACTCAGCCGTGTTGCTGATCGACTTGCGCATCCCGGTGATGCCATGCTTGTGGATCAAGTCCGTAATCAACTTCACTTCGTGCAAACATTCGAAGTAGGCCATCTCCGGCGCATAACCAGCATCGATCAACGTTTCGTAGCCGGCGCGGATCAGTTCGCTCAGGCCGCCGCACAAAACTGCCTGCTCACCAAAGAGATCCGTCTCGGTTTCTTCTCGGAAACTCGTTTCCAACACACCCGCTCGACCACCACCGACGCCGCATGCGTATGCCAAACCCACTTCGCGTGTGTCACCGGATGGATCTTGATGTACCGCAAGCAAACAAGGCACACCGTTTGACGCTTCAAACTCGCTGCGGACCAAGTGACCGGGGCCCTTCGGCGCGACCATGAACACATTCACCGAAGCATCGGGCACGATTTTCTTGAAGTGAATGCAGAACCCATGGGCGAATGCGAGGTAGGCACCGTCGCGAAGATTTGAGGCGATGTCTTGCTCGAAAGTCGCCGGTTGAAGTTCGTCCGGAATGAGAACCATGACGACGTCAGCCTGTCGTACAGCCTCTGCGGTTTCGAATACTTGAAGTCCCGCTGCTTCCGCCTTCGCGCGGCTGGTGCTGCCGGAACGCAACCCGACGATCACGTCGGCACCGCTATCCTTGAGGTTCATCGCATGGGCGTGTCCTTGCGAACCGAAACCGAGTACGGCGATTCGTTTTCCATCCAGCGTCTGAGGGTTGCTGTCACTGTTGTAAAGAACTTTCATTGATACATTCCCATCGAGTTTTGAGGCGTTATTCGTAGGGTCGGCCATGCCCACCAATTTAATCGTAGCGCAACGAACGGCGGTGGGCACGGCCCACCCTACACGAACGTCGCACGGTTTCTATCAAACTACTGACCAGTTGCGATTCAGGCAGTATGGCGCAACCGCTCCTGCGTCGTTTGCGCGTCGGCATCTGACAGCCCAACCGCGTGCAACTCAGTGAGTTCGAGCACATCAATCAGACGCCGAATCTGCGGTGCAAATCGATGGGCGGCTTCATTCGGCGCTGCGACTACGATGTTGGCCCGACCGTCGGCGGCAGAGACGTAAGTCACTTCGCCACCCAAGCGCTGACAAAGCATCAGGATCTTGGGCAGGATCGACATGCGGTGCAGATGTAGTGCAAACGTGAGGATTTCCATTAGGCTGACTCCACCATGTCCCCCAGCCCCGCACCTGCGGGAACCATGGGAAACACGTTTTCTTCCAAGTGACAAACGGCATGCAGCAAAGCGGGACCTTCACAGTTCCACCAAGCGCTTAAGGTTGACGACATTTCGTCAACGTGATCGAGCGTAAATGCTTGCAACCCATACACTCGGGCGAGGGCTGCGAAGTCGGGATTGTCGGAAAGGTCCACGGCGCTGTAGCGGTTTTCAAAGAACAGTTCCTGCCACTGCCGCACCATGCCCAAATATTTGTTGTCCATCAGCAGAATTTTGAGCGGGAGTTTGCAACGGGCGACGGTGGCCAGTTCGGCCATCGTCATTTGAAACCCACCGTCACCACAGATCGCCAGCACACGCTGATCGGGGCAAGCCATCTGTGCGCCCATCGCCGACGGCAGACCATAACCCATTGTGCCCGCGCCGCCTGACGTGACCCATTTCTTCGGATCACTCGGTCGAACGCGCTGCGCCGCCCACATCTGATGCTGACCGACGTCGGTCGTCACGATTGCATCTGGTCCGATCAACTCCAACACTTCATCGAGCAGCGTCGTCGGTGGAATGTTGTCGGCATCGTGCGCATCATTGGGTCGCAGACCATCGCCTACGTCCATCGCCTGCTTCTGCCAGGCATCAAACACTTCGATCGGATCTTCATCAAGCAGCGCGTTCCATGCCGCCAGCGTTTCGCTCAAGTCGGCGTGAATCGGCGCTTCAACCTTGATCAGTTTGCTCAACTCGGCTTCGTCGATATCAACATGAATGATGCGGGCATCAGGCGCGAACGCAGCCAGCTTACCAGTCACGCGGTCGTCAAAACGAATCCCCATCGCCACGATCACATCGCAATCGACAATGGCCCGATTCGCCCGACGCAAACCGTGCATCCCGGGCATGCCCAGCCAACCCGAGTATCCCGGTTCGGTTGAACCGAGTCCCATCAGTGTGGTGATGACCGGCACATGCGTGTTGTCGCACCACTCGCGGAACAATCTGGTCGCATCGGACAAGCGACAGCCACCCCCGACGATGCACACCGGCTGCTTTGATTCTTTCAGAATTTTGTGAGCGTTCTTGACCGCAGACGACTTGAGCTTCGGTGCCGGGTGATAGCCGGGCAGGCTCGTCACTGGTTCGCACGTCTTGCTCGTCTTGGCGATCAGCACGTCTTTGGGAATATCCACCAGCACCGGACCGGGGCGGCCACTCTTGCAGATGAACAATGCTTCAGCCATCACGCGCGGCAGGTCATCAACCGAACGAACCAGATAGGCCTGCTTGGTGATCGATGTCACCACACCGAGGACGTCTGCTTCCTGAAATCCATCCGTTCCGATCAATGCCGACGGAACCTGTCCGGTGATGCAAAGCACCGGGGACGAATCCATCTGCGCCGTGCAAATGCCTGTCACCAGGTTGGTCGCACCTGGACCGGATGTCGCGATGCAAACGCCAACGCGCCCAGTCGATCGGGCGAAACCGTCGGCTGCGTGGATTGCACCCTGCTCGTGGCGGGTCAGGACGTGTTCGATGGTCGTATCCAGAAGCTCGTCATAAAGCGGCATAATCGCGCCGCCCGGATAACCAAATGCGACCGTCACGCCGGCTTGTTCTAAGGCGTCGATCACAACCCGTGATCCGGTTCTCATCTTTGTTTGTTCTGGCTGATTCGGCATCGTGGTCCTTCGTTTCGTCTATTGGCTGACGCTTTCGCGCGTCGGAGTATCAATTCAAAAAAATCGGGCAACAAAAAAAGCCGACCCCCGTCTCGCGGGTGTCGGCTTTTGGTTTCAAGTTGGCTTTTTCTTAGCCTGTTAGAACCGTTCTCCGTACCCGCATGCCCTCGAGGGGCTAATAATAAGGATGTTTACGAGGCTAATAAGGCCCGCTACACCCTCTACGGCTACAGATACTACGTCGGCAGTGCGAACATCTGTTCCAAACGAACCGCGACCAGCACAGCCGTCGGCTGTGTTGCTTGCTGCGATTATGTTGAAACGGTTATGACTCATGCGTTCATTTGCCTGTACGGGTTCCGCTCATGCCAAATAAGCATGAACAGTCCCTTTTATCGTCCTGTCACTTTCAAAGCAACACTCAATCCTAGAAAACTTTGGATTCTCATGCAAACGCATTGTCCTCGAAGACCGGAAACCTTTCAGTCTGTGCCGGATCAACATCTATTTGTGCGGGTTGGCCGGCATGATTAGGATGCGCCCATGCAAGGAATCGTCTCAAATTGGCTCGAACGTCACCGCCACCCGGCATCGCTCTGGCTGCACGCCATTGGGATCCCGATGCTCGTTTTTGGGCTTGTATTAGGGGGTTGGCAGCTATGCTGTGGCATGTGGAGCCTGTGGTGGCGGCCGGTCGGGCTGATCGTGGTCAGTTATATACTGCAATGGATCGGCCACCGTATCGAAGGCAATGACATGGGCGAAATCATCTTGATTAAGAAACTGTTGGGAATGCCTTATGTGGCAGTTGTAGATCCTTCGCGCTCGCGTACATCGGATAAGCTTGACCCTACAAACCAATCCGCAGGGACACCATGAGTCACTCTATGTACATATGCAGGTTGTCTGTCTTCATCGTCTTCGTTGCGCTTTCATGCACACGACTGTCGGCTGAAACGCCTGCACAATCGCCAACCACTTCCCCATCGTGGATCGCCACCGGCAAGACCTCGATGGTCGCCACCGATCACCCCGAGGCGTCGCGCGTCGGGCTCGAAGTGCTCCAACAAGGTGGCAACGCCGTTGACGCAGCGTGCGCCGTTTCGTTTGCGCTCGGGGTCACGCGTCCGCAAAGCACGGGCATGGGCGGCGGTGGATTCCTGATTGCGAGGTTGGCTGACGGAACGGTTCACGTTTTCGACTTTCGCGAGCGCGCGCCGATCCGTTCGTCGGCGGATATGTTTGAGAAATTCGCGCGCGAACACCCAGACAAAGCGCCGCCGAGTCGTTGCGGTTATCTTGCTTGCGGCGTTCCCGGTTTGGTTGCAGGCCTGTTCGACGTACACGAAGCACTCGGCACGCGACCGATGCCAATGTTGATCGAGCCAGCCGTCGAACTCGCCGAACAGGGCTTCCCGGTCGATGCCCATTACGTCAACGCCACGAGAATCATCACTCGATTCTACGACCAGTATCCTGAACTTAAGGAAACGTGCGGCTACGTCTATCGAACACATTTGCGTTCGGGCAATCCACGTGAAGTTGGCGAGAAACTCATCCAACCACAACTTGCTGTGTTTCTTTCGATGATTCAAAGGCACGGCAAAGCCGGTTTCTATGAGGGCCCTGCTGCTAAACAAATCGCCAAGCGCATGCACGAACGTGGCGGAATCATCAACTCTCAAGACCTTGAAATATACAGCGTCACCCGCCGAAAACCGCTTAAATCCAGCTATCGCGGGTATGAAATCATCACCATGCCGCCTCCGTCATCCGGCGGAATCTGCCTGATCGAAACGCTCAATATGCTGGAATTTGTCGATATGCCAGCCCTTCATCAGCGCGACCCATCGCAGGCTGTACACCATCGCGTCGAAGCCATGAAGCGGGCATTCGCCGACCGGGCTCATTGGCTCGCTGATGCCGATTTTGTTGACGTGCCCACCGGCCGGTTGATCTCAAAAGCCTACGCCCAAACGTTGGCAAAGGAGATCACCGACCGCGCGACGCCGGTGGCCAAGCCCGATAAATTGCCGCAACTTCCCAATGATGCCGGAACGAGTCACTACTGCATCGTCGATCGTTGGGGCAACTGGGTCGTCGCCACTGAAACGATCAACACATCGTTCGGATCGCTGGCTGCGATTGACGAACTCGGTTTGATCCTCAACGACGAGATGGATGATTTTTCTGCGCAGCGCGGTAAAGCCAATGCGTTCGGACTTCTTCAATCTGACCGCAATTCCGTCGAGCCAGGCAAGCGCCCGCTTTCAAGCATGACACCGACATTGATTCTCAAAAATGGTCAACCCGTTCTTGCGCTCGGTGGATCGGGCGGACCCAAGATTATTTCGTCGGTGTTGAACGTCGCGCTCAACGTCATGGACTACAACATGACACTCGAAGAAGCGATTCAGTCCACCCGCGTTCACCATCAATGGATGCCCGATCGCATCGTGACCGATCGAAATCTTGACGCATCCATCGCGCGAATGTTGCGCGATCGCGGTCATTCCTTTGCAGATTCTCACGGAACCGGAATCGTCCAAGCCATACAATGGACACAAGATGGGCTTGTTGGGGCAAGTGATCCGCGTAAGCAGGGCCAACCGCGCGGAGAATGAACTGAATACTAGATTTCTTGGTAGACGCGGGATAAACTACACTGTAGTGCTTTAATTCAGATCTTTGTAAGAAGTAGTCGAAATTACATCTAGGTGTTTTTAGTAGATATGAGGCGCTTGGAGGTGGTTTCAGGCGTGACCCAATGGAGCGTGCGCTCGCGAATCAGTCGTCGCAGCCAAAGGGTGATCTGATAAAGCGCATCGGAAACACAAAACTAGAAGTTGGCCAGGGCACTATGTCATGAGTGATAGCACCGGACATGGTTCGAGTATGTGGGAAAGCGATGGGTTCAAACCCCCGCGACTCCCGAAAAGCGCCCCGCGTGTGCGACTTGCGATCTTGTCTGGGCCGGGCAAGGGGCAAACTGTCGAGCTGACGCGTTGCGTGTCGGTGATCGGTTCGCGTCGCGGTTGCAAGCTTCAGCTCAAGTCGGCTGACATCAGCGCCGTTCACTGTGCGATCGTCAACTCCGGTGATGAAGTCTATCTGCGCGATCTGGTTTCTTCGACCGGTACATACCTGAACGATCTCAAAGCCCAGTTTGAAAAACTCGAAGACGGTGACACCGTTCGTGTCGCCGACTGGGAGCTTCGCGTGCATGTTTCGGCATACACGCTTGATACGCTCAGCGACCTTCCCCATGTTTCGCTCGAACCTGGTGCCGACGCATTCGGTGTCGAGGTCAACGGCAGCGGTGAGATGATTCGTCTCGAGCGACCCGTCGGACTGGTCGGCAGGAAGCAGGGTTGCGATGTGGTGGTCAACGACTCGAAGATTTCGCGAGCCCACATGCTGCTCTTTAGCTATTCAGGCCAACCGGTGTTTTGCGACCTCTTGAGCAACAATGGCGTGATGATGAACGACGAACGCATCGCGTTTGGCAACCTGCATTCCGGTGATCGTTTGATGCTCGGGTCGGTGCCGCTGCGCATGATTTTACCCGGTGTCGGAAGACGGAAACCACAATCGTCCGCACCGAGCAGCAACGGAACATCAAAGTCTGCCACCCCATCAACACCTCCTGCGAAATCGTCCTTTGCCAGCAACAGCGGCACAGGCACGGTCATTCAACCCCTCGACGACGACGCCAGCGACCGGATTGACATTCGGGCGGCTGAAGTTGATCGCTAATCACACCCCTCTGCCGCGCTAATACTATTCACAAGTAAGCGTAGGTTTGTCTCGCCCGCTGCGTTGGTTCAATCGCAATTCGTCTTGTATAATGCCCGACTGTCTGGCCCATGCCCGTCGCCAATGAAATTCAATACGGAACGCTTTTCGTGAGTCAATCAACGCATCCAATTACGCTTGACGGTAACGCCCCCCGTTTGGATACGTTGGACGGCGCCTGGGAAAAACCGCTTGCGGTCGAAGTGACGGATTCCGTTTGGTCGCGAATTGAAGCATCGCGGAAGCGAATCGAAAAGATCGCGGCTGGCAGTGCGGCGGTGTATGGCGTCAACACCGGGTTTGGTCACCTTTGCACCAAACGCATCGACGCCTCGCAGATCGATCAACTCCAGCACAATCTAGTCGTGTCGCACGCGGTTGGCGTCGGGCCCAATGCTCCGGATGCCATCGTTCGATTCATGATGCTGCTGAAGGTGCAGGCCTTGGCGTACGGGTTCAGCGGTGTGCGCGTCGAAACGGTAAAGCGGTTGGTCGATTTTCTAAACCGAGACCTCCTGCCGATCGTTCCAATTCAAGGGTCGCTGGGTGCCAGTGGCGACCTTGCCCCACTTGCGCACATGGTGCTGCCACTTCTGGGCATCGGTAACGTGCGCTGCGACGGACGCGAGATGCCCGCCACTGAAGCCTTGAAGCAATTGCAAACTGAGCCGCTGGTTCTTTCATCGAAAGAGGGTCTCGCGCTGATCAACGGTACGCAGTTCATGTTGGCCTACGCAGCCGCCACGGTCGTGCGTGCACGGCGCTTAATCAAGCAAGCCGACATACTCGCCTGCATGTCGATCGAAGGATTGCAAGGCAGCATCAAACCGTTCGCTGAAAAACTGCACGCCCTGCGGCCACACCCCGGCGCGATTGCAACGTCGGAGAACGTACGCAAGATGCTCGCGGGTAGTCGCATTCTCGAAGCGCACGCCAACTGCACAAAAGTACAAGACCCGTATTCCTTGCGCTGCGTACCACAGGTTCATGGGGCAACGCGGCAAGCGATCGAACACGCAGCCACAGTCGTCGAAACCGAAATCGCTTCGGTCACTGACAACCCGGTGATCTTTGAAGATGGCGAGACCATCAGCGGCGGTTTGTTTCATGGCCAACCGCTGGCGATCGTCCTCGACTATCTGGCGATTGCGATCGCGGAAATCGGCAGCATTTGCGAGCGGCGGATATTCCTGCTGCTGGATGGTCACGATGGATTGCCCGAGCTTCTAATGCAAGAGACCGGACTCAACAGCGGATTCATGTTGCCGCAATACACAGCCGCCGCGTTGGTCAGTGAAAACAAGGGGCTATGTCATCCGGCATCAGTCGATTCGATTCCGACTTCGCTCGGTCAGGAAGATCATGTGAGCATGGGTGCGACGGCGGCGACGAAGGGTTGGCGCGTGCTTGACAATGTCGAAACCGTGCTGGCAATAGAAACAATGTGTGCAGCCCAGGCGCTGGACTTTCGCGCCCCGCTCGAACCAGGTGTCGGTGTGAAGATTGCGCATAAAATCATTCGCGAGTACATCCCCCACGCCGATGCCGACCGGATGTTCGGCGACGACATTCGCAGCGCCAGACAATTGTTGCACGACAAGCGCCTCGTCGCAGCAATCGAAAATGAATTGGGGAAATTGAATTAGCCGGTAGGTCGGGTCATCGACTCGACAATTCGTCGAGATAAGTTGTCGGGTCGATGACCCGACCTACAACTCATTGAAGACAGGTGAATTGCGATGACAACCGCATCCATCGAATCGAAAGCTAGAACCGTTCGGGCTCCGCGCGGCAATACCCTTTCCTGCAAAGGTTGGGTGCAGGAAGCGGCCATGCGCATGCTGATGAACAACCTTGACCCTGAAGTGGCAGAGCAACCAGACGACTTGATCGTTTACGGCGGGACCGGACGAGCGGCACGAAGTTGGAAAGATTACGATCGCATCGTCAGCGCGCTACAATCGCTCGAATCCGATGAAACGCTCTTGATGCAATCGGGACGACCGGTTGGCGTTTTCAAATCGCATGCCGATGCACCGCGCGTCATCATTTCAAACTCGATGCTCGTCCCGAAATGGGCAACATGGGATGAATTTCGCCGCCTCGAAGCAGCCGGCCTAACCATGTACGGGCAGATGACAGCCGGCAGTTGGATTTACATCGGCACGCAAGGCATTCTTCAAGGAACTTACGAAACATTCGGCGCGTGCGCCAAGGAACACTTCGGGGGGTCGATGGCTGGCAAGTTCGTTTTGACCGGCGGACTTGGCGGCATGGGTGGTGCGCAGCCATTGGCCGCTACGATGAATGACGCCGTCGCGCTTTGCGTCGAAGTGGACGAAGCCCGCATCGACAAACGCATCACTGATCGCTACGTGGATCGCAAAACCGCAAGCCTCGACGAAGCGATTGCATGGGTGACCGAAGCCCAAGCCAACAAAGAGGCCATCTCGATCGCGCTGCATGGCAACTGCGGCGATGTGTTGCCCGAACTCGTCAAGCGCAACATCACGCCTAACATCGTGACCGATCAAACCTCCGCCCACGATGCGCTCGAAGGTTACGTTCCCAATGGCATGACTTACGCCGACGCGCTGTCGCTGCGAAAATCAGACTCAGAAAAATACGTCAATGAATCCGTTCGCACAATGGGCGAACATGTCCAAGCCATGCTCGACATGAAAGCCGCAGGAGCTATCGTGTTCGACTATGGCAACAACATCCGCGCACAGGCGCAGCAAGCCGGTGTGGCCAACGCGTTCGACATTCCCGGTTTCGTGCCCGAATACATCCGCCCGCTATTTTGCGAAGGGCAAGGACCATTCCGCTGGGTGGCATTATCTGGCGATCCGGCTGACATCGCCCGCACCGACCGGGCGGTGCTGGAAACATTCCCGGAAAACGAACACCTGTGTCGTTGGATCAGGTTGGCCGCCGAGCGCGTGGCATTCCAGGGTTTGCCTTCGCGCATTTGCTGGCTTGGTTATGGCGAACGGGCAAAAATGGGTTTGATCTTCAACGAGCTCGTCAAGCGCGGCGAGATTTCCGCGCCGATCGTCATCGGTCGCGACCACTTGGATTGTGGCAGCGTCGCTTCGCCCAACCGCGAAACCGAGGGCATGAAAGACGGATCAGACGCCATCGCCGATTGGCCGATCCTCAACGCGCTCGTCAATACATGCTGCGGGGCGAGTTGGGTCAGCGTGCATCATGGCGGCGGCGTCGGCATCGGTTACAGCATCCATGCCGGACAGGTCACCGTCGCTGACGGAACCGACGAAGCCGCCGCTCGATTGCAGCGCGTGCTGACGGCTGACCCGGGCACGGGCGTGATGCGACACGTCGATGCGGGCTACGAAAGAGCATCGCAAATTGCGGAAGAACGCGGCGTGCAAATCCCTCGATAAGACTTGGTTCTTAGGACACACGATAGATGAAACTTTCATGGCGGCGTATCACCGCCCACACCAAATACGCGTTCAAGATCGCCCGACCCGGCAGTTCCGTTTCCGACGGGGGCAAAGCGATCGAGCGCACCATCGTGTCGATCGAACATGACGGCATCGTCGGGATGGGCGAAGCTGCACCAACTCCGTTCTACAAACAAACGCTCGAATCCGTCGAAGCAGCACTTGCTCAAATGCAACCACTGCTCGGTGAACATCCTGAAGACATCGAAAGCATCGTCGCGCGATTGCTCGAAAAGTTCGACGGCGACCGGGCGGCTGTCTCAGCTATCGATATGGCATTGCATGACCTATGGGGCAAGCGCGAAGGCAAACCCATCTGGCAACTTTACGGTTACGACCCTTCAAGAATCCAACCGACCTCGATGACCATCGGCATCGACGACATCGCCCTGCTGCCACAAAAAGTGTCCGAGACAGCCGGTTTCGATATTCTCAAAATCAAAGTCGGTATGCCCAACGATGTCGAAACATTGACAGAACTTCGCAAACTCGCACCCGATAAGAAAATCCGTGTCGATGCCAACTGCGGTTGGGAACCGGCAGATCTGATAAACCGCATTCGCGATGTGTCGCCGTTTGATCTTGAACTCATTGAACAGCCGACCACCACGAATCAATTCGACGCACTGCGTGAAGCACGAAAATCATCGCCCGTCCCGCTGGTCGCCGACGAGGACAGCGCCAAACCATCCGACGTTGCAGCATTGGCTGGCGTGTATGACGGGATCAACATCAAGCTTTCAAAGTGCGGGGGCATTTGCGAAGCGCGAAAGATGATCGCCCTCGCCCGCCGCCTCAATATGAAAATCATGCTGGGTTGCATGGTCGAAACGTCGCTGGGCGTGTCAGCCGCTGCCCAAATTGCATCCGAAGTCGATTACGTAGACCTTGACGGGCATCTGCTGCTCGTCGACGATCCGTTTACGGGATTAATTTTCGAGAGCGGCGTTGTGCGGCCGGGCAATCTACCCGGTCTCGGCGTAAAGTGAATGACATTAGAGCAATCAATTAATCCAGAGAGGATATAGATGTCTAAGAATATTTATGCCAACTCGCGCTTGGGAATCGGTGTAGCTGCGGTTCTCGCGATTTCAGTATTGACCGGTTGCTTTGGTCCGCAAGGCTTCACACCGGGCGAACGACTCGAACGCGTTGGCGATGAGATCGTCGTTGCCGGTCAACTTTTCCACACCGGCGCACCCGTTGTGCTGTGGATGGACGAGGGCGGATACGACGCATACCGAGTCGAATGCAAGTTTGACCCAGAAGTCATGCATCCCAAACGTCAAAAAAATCCCAAGCCCAATCGGTACTCGTCGATTCGCGGGCACCTTCCCGAAGGCATCAAAGCCGACGTGCAGTCCAACGGTTGGTCGCTTGAAGAATTGCAGGAACATGTCGATCTGTTCGTGATCCATTACGACGTGTGCGGGACGTCGCGTCAATGCTTCAAAGTGTTGCATGATCTGCGCGGGCTCAGCGTTCAATTCATGCTCGACCTCGACGGCACGATCTACCAAACACTCGACCTTAAAGAGCGAGCTTGGCATGCGGGTAGCGCTAACGATCGCAGTGTCGGCATCGAGATTGCCAACATCGGGGCGTATAAGAATATGAAGACGCTCAACAAATGGTATTCCAAAGATGAGAACGACCGGCCTTACGTGACGCTGCCGAAGTGGATGAAGAAGAGCGGTATCCGCACGCCCGATTACGTCGCCCGCCCCGCTCGTGACGAACCAGTCAAAGGCAACATTCAGGGCAGTGATCTTATGCAATATGACCTGACCGACGCCCAGTACGAGTCGTTGATTAAGTTGACGGCGACGCTCAATAAGGCGCTTCCGAAAATCGAATTGGACTACCCGCGAACAGACGATGGCCAGTTGCGCACCGTCGCGTTCGACAAGTCGGAGATCGCCGAATTCAGCGGACTCATCGGGCACTACCACGTCACCAAGCGAAAGACCGATCCGGGTCCGGCGTTCGATTGGGATCGCGTCATCGACGGTGCCAAGGCGCTTAACGGGAACTAAGGTCACTATCCATTCGCCGAAGGTAATCCTGCAACGTGAGCACAACGGCTGACAAAACAAGCAGCAAACGATCGGCGTCGAAGCCCGGTCCAAAGCTCACGCCGGCGATGCAGCAGTACGTCGATCAGAAAGCGCAGGTCGGCGATGCGATTTTGCTGTTTCGGATGGGCGATTTTTATGAGATGTTTTGGGAGGACGCCGAGACTGCTTCCCGAGTGTTGGGCATCGCCTTAACAGCCCGCAACAAAGGCGAGAATCCGATCCCGCTGGCTGGCATTCCTTATCACGCCCTCGACAACTACCTGCGCAAACTCGTCGATGCCGGGTTTCGCGTGGCGATCTCTGAACAAGTCGAAGATCCCAAGGAGGCCAAGGGCGTCGTCAAGCGCGAAGTGGTTCGCATCGTCACACCGGGTACGCTCACCGACGAAAACCTGCTCGACGAACTTTCGCAGAATGTGTTAGCCGCAATTTGCGTCGAGGGTTCGTCGGTCGGGTTGGCCACCGTGGAACTGGCGTCGGGCCGATTCGATGTCTACGACACGATCACCACCGGCGTGATGGACGAGTTGGTTCGCCTCGCGCCCGCAGAATTGATCGTTGAAGACGACCCCGGTGACACCATGCGAAATCTTCGCGAATCACTGTCGAGCAACATTAGCGGTTCACTGGCAAAGCGAAGCCCGCACGAATTCACGACGCACCAGGCACAGCGAACGCTGACGAATCATTTTGGCACGACATCGCTTGAGGGATTCGGATTCGGCCGCATGACCCTTTCGCTTCGGGCAGCAGGCGCGATCATCGCGTACCTGAACGAAACTCAGAAAACCTCGCTCGATCATATCACCACGATTCGACGTCACAGCCCCTCGCAATTCGTCAGCATCGATCAGAATTCCTGGCGGGCACTCGAAATCGAACGCAGCATTCGCGACGGTTCGCGCGAAGGCAGTTTGCTTTCGGCGATCGACATGACGGTTCACCCGATCGGTAGTCGTCGCCTTCGCGAATGGATATGTCGGCCCCTCATCGACTCAGCGGCGATTCGCAATCGACAGGACGCCGTCGGCGTTTTCGTTTCCGGCGATTCGCTGCGGCAACACATGCGAAAGGATCTCAAGTCCCTCGCCGACGTCGAGCGCATCGCTGCCCGCATCGCCCTGCTTCGGGTGAGCCCGCGCGACTTGGTTAGTCTATCGGAAACGCTGCGGCGGCTACCAGAGATTCGCTCGCGGCTCACCGACATTGGCATGCCAATGCTTGAGTCGGCTCGCGCGGCGATGAACGGTCTTGATGAGTTGGCCAATCTGCTCGTTCGCGCGATCGACAGCGAAGCCGCCCCCACGCTTCGCGACGGGGGGGTGATTGCATCGGGCTACAATGAAGAACTCGACCACCTACGAAACATTCGCAGCACCGGCCAACAGTTCCTCGCCGAATATCAACGCGAACTCGTCGAAGCCACGGGCATCAGCACACTCAAAGTCGGATTCAACAAAGTCTTCGGGTACTACATCGAGATTTCAAACGCCAACCGCGGCGACGTTCCGCCCGACTTCGTGCGCAAGCAGACCATCAAAAATGCCGAACGCTATATCACCGATAAACTCAAACAATTCGAGCAGCAAGTCCTCACAGCATCGGACAAAGCCGTCGAACTCGAATTGCGTTTGTTTGAGGAATTGCGAGCGAAAGCGGCGGGCAAACTCGGCGAACTTCAAGCCCTCGCAGACGCCATCGGAATACTCGACACGACGTCTTCGCTCGCAGAGCTAGCAGTCCAGCGTCGATACGTTTGTCCCGAAATCGTCGAAGACGGCCAACTCGTAATCGTCGAAGGTCGCCACCCCGTGCTCGATGCGATGATGCGTGAATCGTTCGTGCCCAACGATTGCAAGCTCGATACCGACGCCAACCGGTTGATGATTATCACCGGACCCAACATGGCCGGAAAAAGCACGTATATCAGGCAAATCGCGCTGCTCGGATTGCTCGCCCAGACCGGGTCGTATGTGCCGGCTGACAAGATGACGTTCGCGCCGATCAACAAAGTGTTCGCTCGAGTCGGCGCGTCGGATGAAATCTCACGCGGTCAATCGACGTTCATGGTCGAAATGACCGAGGCAGCCGTCATCCTCAACACCGCCACCAAGAATTCGCTGGTGATCCTCGACGAGATTGGCAGAGGCACGAGTACGTTCGACGGACTTTCGCTGGCATGGGCGATCACCGAACACCTGGCCAACAAGATCCAATGTCGCACGCTGGTAGCCACCCACTACCACGAGATGACAGAGTTAGCCGACCTACTCAAAGGTGTCCACAACCACAGCGTCGCCGTCCGCGAATACGAAGACGCCGACGGCAAGGACAACCGCATCGTATTTTTGCACAAGATCGTCGAGGGCAGAACAGACAAGAGTTACGGCATCCACGTCGCCAGGATGGCCGGAGTGCCAAAGAGTGTCATCGACCGAAGTCGCACCATCCTGGAAGAACTGCACCAAGGATTCGCCCGCGAATCACAAACCACCAAACTAGCCACACAAAAAACCAAATCCACCGACCAAATGATGCTCTTCGCTGACCCGGCAGAAGAAATCGTCAAAGAGCTAGCCGCCATCGATACCGATCATCTGACGCCGATGGAAGCGCTCACGTTAATCAGCGTACTAAAGGAGAAGCTGAAGTAGGGTGGGCTGTGCCCACCACGCCGTTAGCGCACGAACGACGGTGGGCACGGCCCACCCTACGATTCAAGCTCGTTTCATTTGACCAATCGGCGCAGCTTTCCGAGGTTGATCTTGTCGTAATCGGCATTGCGACCGTCTACGCCCTTGGGCGTTTCGAGGATTCGCATGGCGTGGGCGAGGCGGTTGTCGTTTAGCAGATTGCGAAAGCCGGCGAGTCCTATTTTGCCTTTGCCGATGTGTTCGTGGCGATCTAGATGGCTGCCGCAGTCGCCTTTTGAATCGTTGGTGTGGATGCACTCGATGCGTTTTAGTCCGACGTACTTCTTTAGCTTGGCGACCATCTTGTCGTATTCGCCTTCGTCGCGCAGGTCGTAACCGGCTGCGAAGAGGTGGCAGGTGTCTAAACAGATGCCCACACGTTCTGGCGCTTTGATTGATTCGAGAATGGCACCTAGTTCGCTGATTTGGTGTCCGATGGCTGTGCCCTGACCGGCTGTCGATTCGAGCAGGATGCGCGTTTTGAAACCTTTGGTTCGTTTGTGGGCTTGATCGATCCCGCGGCTGATGCGCTTGATGCCGGCATCGACGCCTTCGCCCATGTGCGCTCCTGGGTGAAGCACCAATCCGCTCACGCCCAGCGCTTCGCAGCGCTCCAACTCATCGACCAGGGCATTGACGCTTTTTTCAAACTGCTCAGCTTTGGGCGAACCAAGATTGATCAGGTAACTCGAATGCGCGACCACCGGTTTGATCCCGCTCTCTGCTTCGGCGTCTTTGTATCGCTTGATCAGGTCATCAGTCAGCGGTTTCGCATTCCACTGCTTTTGATTCTTGACGAAAATCTGCAAGCAATCGCAGCCGACCCGCTTGGCCTCGGCGAAACCGTTTTCCAATCCCCCCGCAACCGACATGTGTGCACCGAATCGTTGATTGGACGTTGCCTTTTTGGACGTGGTCTTGCGCTTGGCCATTTCGATTTTCACTTATTCACCGATGATTTTGATCAGTGCCCGCTTACGACGCCGGCCATCGAATTCGCCGTAGAAGATTGCCTCCCACGGTCCAAAGTCCAGCCGCCCATCGGTGATCGCAACCGTCACTTCGCGTCCCATGATTTGGCGCTTGAGGTGCGCGTCGGCATTGTCTTCGCCAGTGTCGTTGTGACGGTACTGATCGATCGGTTCGTGCGGTGCCAACGCCTCAAGCCACTTGTCGTAATCGTGATGCAATCCGCTCTCGTTGTCGTTGATGAACACGCTGGCGGTGATGTGCATCGCATTGACCAAGCAGAGCCCCTCAGAAACACCGCTCTCGTCAATAGCATCCTGCACGTCGCCAGTAATGTTCACAAACCCGCGCCGCGAAGGAACTTTAAACCAAAGCTCTTTGCGAAATGATTTCATTGTCGAAGTTCATGCGGCGCGCCCGGGGCGCACCCTTCAGGCTGAATCGGCTTACAGTCCGTGCAAGAGCAATGACAACTGCATGCCGAGCGAGTTGCTGATTCTTGCCAGCGCCCATAGCGATGCCGCGTTTTTTCCGAGCTCGACCTGGGATAGCTGCGATGTGGTGAGGTCGGAGCGCTGCGAGACTTGTCTTAGCGTCAGGTTCTGGCGGAGGCGTTCGGCGCGGATGCGTTGACCGATGAGGCTGTTGAGGTCGCCTTCCGAGCGGTAGATCAAGCCGAGGCGCTGGCAGGCGCGTTCGACCGAGGCCAATAGCTCGTCCTTTTTGAATGGTTTGGCGATGTAGTCGCACGAACCGCGGCGCATCGTTTCGCGCGCAGATTCCAGATCGGGAAATGCTGTCATCATGATGCAGCAGATGCGTTGGTCGATGCCCATCAATTGATCGACGAGATCGACACCGCTCATCTCGGGCATGCGCAAATCCAGCACGGCGATTTGGACGGCTTCTCGCTCGGCTGTCCGCACCGCGTCGACCGGATTGTTATGAACAAGGGCCCGATACCCGGAATCGTTGAGCATCACACCGACCGATTCGGCAATCGACGGTTCATCGTCAACCACGAGCACTTTGATGTGTTGTCTGACGGCCATGGTATTTCTCCCTACTAAAACTTCTTTTGGTTTCGCAGTTGCCCACAGGGCAAACTCATTCAGCCAGACCCACGATGAATGATTCACTGTGAATCTGGAGTGTCGGGTTCCGCTGCGACTGAAACACGATTCATCGATTGGCTTCAAATCAAAATCGCCGATCGTACAGAACCTCTGTAATTCTACAGGACCGGCCAAGCCGAGTCTATCACCATCGGAGCCAGTGGGTCTTTAATATCGACATTTTCCAGTGATTAGAATTGTGGCGGAAATGGAAACAAAAATGCTTTAATGACCATGATAGCGGCGATTCTGAACATTTTCGGTGGCGATCGGCTTTGGCGGTCCACTTTATGACTTGGGGCGTGGGCTCCGATAATTGCGATTTAATGCCTACCAGTGAATTTCAGCACCCCTTGATCCAAACCGCCGAGTTGCCTGAGAATTCGATGGAGTACGGCTGCAATCGAGCGGCGTATTGCGCAAGAAAAATGCCCGACTGGTGTAGATTCACCAACCGGGCATTTGTTCTAGAAATTGAGTCGAAGAGCTTACTCGGAGCTGGCGAGTTTTCGCTCTTCGGGACTGACGTAATGTGTCACCTGCTTGGTCCAGAAGTTCTGCCCATCGAAGGTCGTACAAGTTGACGTCGACTTGAAGAAATCGATCTTGCCCGCGACGGGTGAAAGCTTGGCGATCATACCGGCGATCTTGCCGATGATGGCCCGCGGTTCGGGATCGGGAATCGCCATCGGCATCATCCCACTGATAAACGAAACGATTCCGATTGCTTCCTGCAATTCCTTGCCGAGGTTTCTTTGGTCATTCAGTGTCGCGGAGAAGAAGTCTTCTTCGGGAACAATCGCTTCGGCCATCACGCGAGCGTTCTTGTCCAGGCCGGGGTGACTGCCCTTGGCGGTGTCGAGGCACATTTCGATGGCACTGATTGATGAACCAGCAATAAGCTTGCCATCGGCGGTTCCCCAGACAGCCATCGGCATTGGATTCATCGCCGAATAGATCGTTTCGAATCCTTTGAGCGTGTCATGTTCGACCGGTACGCGACGCATCGCGACCATCGCCAACATGGGATTCTGCTGGGCCAATTCACCGACCTTAGTTGACATGAATTCAACGGCGCGGCTCACTTGTTTGTGGGCGAGATCGGCATCGGTGACATTCATCACTGAAACCCAGCCGCCATCTTCGAGCATAACGTTTGCTGTGCCGCCTTCAAACCAGCTCAAAACTTCCTTCTTAAGATCGAACGACATTTGTTCCTGCAGGCTTTGCCATTCGCCCCAAGCCATTTTGCCTTCTTCACCGTAGGTCATAAACGATTCTTCAACAAAAGTGTAAAATGCGTTGAGATCGATGGCGCTGATCACTTCGTATGACACCGTTTCTTTCGGCAGATACTTATCGAAGTCTGCCGCGCTAGTCTTGCACATCTTGCTGCCGAAGACCGGATAGAACGGTTTGTCTTTGGCGTTATCGATCAGGGCGACGCGCGAGTCGGTGAAGACCGAGTATCCTTCGGTGCGCGATGTGGTGGCTGTGTAGTCGATCATTCCAGGAAGATCCATCAACCGATGGACCAGACGAAACGCGCCTTCGTCGTTTGAGTTCGAGTCTTTCTTGGAGAGTTCCGTCGCCTTGATCGTGGCGTTCCCGACGATCTCTTTGAATTTTGCCATGTCGCGAAGGGAGTCGAGATCAGGGTCCGAGGCCATGTGGTGCGGTGCATAGAAACCGGCTTGTACGGCTTTGTCGAGTGCGGTGAGTGCGACGTCTTTGTTACCATTTAAGGCTTCAAAACAAGCGACTGCGTAAAGCACGCGCGAGTCATCGGGCGACATCGTTTCCGCTTTCTTGGCGAGTACCAAGCCCTCTTCGTAGTTCTTTTGTTCGTACGATTCCCACGCTTGCTGGCAGACCTGATACGCCTCGCCGGTTCGCACGGAATTGACGATGTGGTCATTTGCCCGACCGGCACCATTTTCGCCCATCGCGACGTCGATGGTCTTGCGGATCGGATTGAGCATCGCCTGCATGTCAAAGAAAACCATTTCGTCTTCAGCGCCTGGAAGATCAGCGAAGCCGGACTTGAACCTCGCGCTGTCGGCGATGCTTTTGACGGACTTGTCGCCCGCGAGCAATCCGATCGCTTCATTCCGCAAAGTGTCATTGAGTGAAATAATGATGACGTCGTCGCGCTGGCTGACAGCAAGCGTGATCGGTGGAGCGCCCTGCACAGTACGCGTGAAGTTGCATCCCGCAATCCTTGCGCCCTTGTACTCGGACATCTCGATTTTCATCATGTCGGACTTGCTCGCGGTGTTGATCTCGTCGGCCATACCGTTAAGAATCGCGACCAATCCCGCGTAGTTCTTGTCCGCCGCCTTACCGCCATCGAACATGACGATAATGTCGGGCGGGCCCATGTTGATGTTCGATCCTTTGATATCCGGTGTGCCAAAACGCTCGGCAAATACAAAGTTGTTGTTGTTTAAATCGTCCCAGTCGACGCCATCAATAAGCTTCTGGGCTTTGTCTTTCAGGCGATTGACTTCGTTCATCTGGTCTTCGCCGATCGCCGTGCCAAGCATGGCCATCGCGTCATCGCAGATACCCGTGTTCATGAAGGCTTCGGTGACTTCGCCCCAGTACTGATTCAGGAATGCTCGCTTTGGATTGTGCTTTGCTGACATGACCAAAAACACATCGTTGGGCACCGCACGAACTAGCGAAAACTCCGCCGCCAACACCTGGGCTGGCAAGACGAAACTGGCGCACATCATGCAACCGAGTAATGTGGCAAAAGACTTAGACGTTCGTTTTTTCATCATGTTGGTTCCTTCAGCAGTCAGTTGAAAATCGTCGGGTTGCGACGTGTTGATTTGATTTCGGTCCATTCACCACCCCCATCATAACACATCTTTCGGACGATGATGCCACCGATCGAAGCGGTCGCAGTTGATTCCTGTAGCCGGTTGTGGCTCGGCTGCGACAAGATGACACGAGTTGTCAATCGATCTGTATTCGCGCCAAAAATTGTCGCAAAACGCATGCATCGGTGTGAGATCGAAGCCTCATGTCACGTCCGGTCAATCAATCCCATTTCGCATGGAATTTACCTCGAACTAGCCCATCCCGATCCACCGCAATTCCGACCGAACCGCCTGGCGTGAATGGACGTAAAGACTGGGTCGCACCAGCCTCGCGCGGGTTGCTGACTAAATCCTTATGGGTATGATAGTTAAAGCAGTATTTGAGATTCGACTTCCCAAGATCACTCGGCGAGCGCCAAGGAGTTTGAACCACCGATGGCCCATTTCGACATTAAAAGTTCGGTTGAGCAGGAAACCAAACGCGGCGATGCCCTTTTCTACGCGACGCTCATGGGCGGCATGCTCATCATTGCTTCATTCGTTGCCGAGTACGTGTTCGATTCGCGTATCCGCGATGCTTACGGCAATCTGGTCAACCCGCACGTCGATGTACTCGCCCTCGTTGGCGCGTGCCTCTTGAGCATCCCACTGCTGTGGCACGCGGTCACCCACCTGATCCGTGGCGAAATGCACATGGATGAATTGGTAGCACTGGCTATCGCTGCCGCCATCGCCCTTGGCGAATATCAAGAAGCCGGAGTGATCGCATTCTTTATGATCATCTCAAATCTGATCGAAACCCGCACCGCCCTCGGCGCCCGGGCATCCATTGAAGGCCTGCTTCGACTCACCCCGCCCAAAGCTCATTTAATCAATGCAGACGGCACCGAAGTCGAAATCGAATCCAAGAAGTTGCGGGCAGGCATGATCATTCGCGTCCGCCCAGGTGACAACATCCCAGCCGACGGCGAAATTATCCGCGGTGAATCATCCATCAACCAAGCCAACATCACCGGTGAATCGCTGCCCGCCGACAAGAACGTTGGCGAAGAAGTGTTTGGCGGAACCAGTAACCTGACCGGAGCGATCGACATCCGCGTCACCAAAGCCGGTGAAGACGCGACACTTGGTCGCGTGCGTCACCTGATTCTGGAAGCCGAACGCACCCGCATTCCGCTGATGCGGCTTATCGACCGGTATGCCGGGTGGTATACGCCGACCATCGTCATGCTCGCGGGCATCGTCTGGTACTTCACAGCCGACAAGATGGTCGCGATGGAAAAGGCGATCACGATGTTGATCGTCGCGTGCCCGTGTGCCCTCGTGCTTGCCACCCCGACGGCGATGGTCGCGGCGCTGAGTTGTGCGTCACGCTTTGGCATCCTGATCAAAAACGTGATTCAGTTGGAATATGCCCGCAACCTGACGGCAGTCGTCTTCGACAAGACGGGAACGCTCACCACCGGTGAATTGTCGGTGACGCAGCTTCGCCCGGTCGATGGCGTGGACGGTGCGGCGATGCTTCACGCTGCTGCCTCGATCGAGCAATTCAGCAAGCACCCTGCCGCCCGTGCAGTGGTCAACATCGCCCGCGACGCCAACATCGAACTGGGTCATGGCGACGGTTTCAAAGAAGCGATGGGTCAAGGCGTGTCAGCCAAGCTCGACGGTACGGATGTGCTGGTCGGTCGTCGATCATGGATGGAGTCGATCGGTATCGACATGAGCAGTTTGGATGACCCCAAATACGCCGAACCAGAAGGCGTCAGCGTGCTTTATGTCACCCGTGGCGGTCAACCGATGGGTTGGATCGGCATGGAAGACAAGACCCGAGGCGATGCCCGGGCAGCCATCGATGAGCTGCGGTCGCTCGGCGTCAAACACCTTTCAATGGTGACGGGCGATAAATGGTCGGTGGCCCGACGCGTAGCCGCTGAGATGGGCTGTACCGAGGTCCAGGCAGAGGTTTTGCCCGAAGAAAAGCTAACTCTGGTCGATGATTTGAAGAAGCGCGGACATCGCGTGATGGTCGTTGGTGACGGCGTCAACGACGCTCCGGCGCTGGCGGCTGGCGATATGGGCGTGGCGATGGGGGCAGCCGGTAGCGATGTGGCGATCAATTCCGCGTCGGTGGCTCTGCTTAATAGCGACCTTTCTCGACTACCGTTCCTGGTCAGGCTCTCACGGGCGACGACCAAAGTGATCTGGCAGAACCTGATCTTCGGCGTGGCGTTCATTGTCGTCACGCAGACGATGGCAATCTGGGGCGAACTCAAGCCAATAATGGCCGCCATGCTGCACACGGTTGCGACGGCATTTGTCATCTTCAACAGCGCCCGACTCGTCCGCTTTGGCGAAGAACGCGTTGATGAACACACTTACTTCGAGGGTGAATCGCCCGACATCGACGACGCACACACGCATCACGATCACGATCATGCACATGCAGACACGATCACGATGGGTCAGCCATCGCCAGCATAACAACTCACACGCAAGTACAATCTACCGCGCCACAATTCACACCATGTGAAATGTGGCGCGTTTTTTGCGCAACCTGTGAGTGAATTGGCGGCGAAGAATTCACAGCAAAACAACATTGGACTTGAAACCACCACCGTTCCTAGTATTGTATAGGTAGTCTCACACCTGCAATTTCAAAGAGGCGAATGGAGTCGCGCCATGCTCTTATGGGAAGCCGTATCCGGTAACAACGTCACCAAGTCCCCGACCCAAACCAAGGTCAAAGCGATCAGCACGCGTCCGCGTAGTCTGCGGGTCAACGATCGGTGCGCCGCCCAGACGCGCGTGGGTCGCCGGTGTCGCTGTCGCAAGGCGCATGGCTCCGACTACTGCAACTTCCACGATCCGGAAATCTCCGCCCGCATCCGTGCCGCGTCTGCCGCCAAGCGCGAAGCCCGTAAGCAACAACTTGCCGCCCTGCCCGAAGGCTACCTCAAGACATTGGCCACCACCGAAGGAATCGTCAGCGCTCTTGAAAACGTCTATCGCGAAGTCCGCCTCGGGGTCATTTCGACGCGAACCGCGAGCGTCTTGCTTGCGATCGTCGATCGGATGATTGCCTACGACAAGCTCATCAGCACCGTGGGCAGGCGTCGCACCACGAAGCTCCAGCGGGCCAAGGAGCTCCGCATGCTGGTCAGCGACCTGATGGAAGACATGGAAGCCCGCGGACCAGCCAAGCAGGTGACGAGCAGCAGCAAATCGGTCCCAGCCGCCTTGCCAGCATCCAAAGCCAACCCCCGCCGCAAAAGCCAACAGAACGTCGGTTAAGCCAGAGTTCTTACCGATTATCGTGACGTGTGCCATTGGCAGCTTGCCAGCCAGTGCTTGGGGTAATCGCACCTGGAATTCTTTGCAATGATCCCTGCCCGTACGCGAATGAAGTCGCGTAGGGTGGGCCGTGCCCACCGTCGGTTGAACATTTTACGGATTGGTGGGCACGGCCCACCCTACCTTGTGATCGGTTCGCCGATCGCGATTTCTTCCGATAGAATTCCAATAATCCTCCGAATAGTGGTCCGCGCGCCACGCACCGAAAGGAATACGCATGCCTCAAGTGCCACACTCTGACACAGGCAACAACGCCCTGGCCCACGAAGCCATTAGGGAATACTACGGAAAAGTCATTCAATCCAAGGATGACTTGAAGACATCGGCATGCTGCGCCTCCGACGCCATTCCACGCCGATTGCGCGATATCGTCAAAGAAATCGAACCGGAGATCGTCAGCAAGTTCTACGGATGCGGGTCGCCTATTCCACAGGACCTCGACGGCTGCACGGTGCTGGACCTTGGCTGCGGGACGGGACGCGACGTTTACATCGCCTCAAGACTCGTTGGCGAGTCGGGGCAAGTCATCGGCGTTGACATGACCACCGAACAACTTGATGTCGCCCGCAAGCACACCGATGCACAAATGAAACGGTTCGGTTTCAATCGCAGCAACGTGCGATTTCTCGATGGGTACATCGAAGACCTCGCTACCGCCGGAGTCGAAGACAACTCCGTCGATGTCGTGATCTCCAACTGTGTCATAAACCTGTCACCCGACAAGCGCCGCGTTTTCTCGGAAATTTTCCGCGTCTTGCGGCCGGGTGGCGAGTTGTACTTCTCCGACATTTTCGCCGACCGTAGAATCCCGGAGGCTGTCGCCAACGATCAGGTGCTGCGTGGTGAATGCCTCGGTGGTGCAATGTATGTTGAAGAGTTCCGCCGAATGCTGCGCGATCTGGAGTGTCTGGATTTTCGCGTCGTCGCCAGCAGCGAAACGATCGTTCGCGACCCGAGGCTGAAATCCGCCGTGGGTGCAATTCGTTTCTTCTCGAAGACCATCCGGGCTTTCAAACTCGACGATTTGGAGGATATTTGTGAAGATTACGGGCAGGTCGCGACATACCAAGGTACGATGACCGAGTGTCTGACGCACTTTACGTTGGACAATCATCACGATTTTGTTGCGAAGAAACCCATGCTCGTTTGCGGAAACACCGCATCAATGGTCAGCAAGACGCGTTTTGGTCGCCATTTTGAAGTCACCGGTTCGCGAAACTTCCACTTTGGTGCATTCGATTGCGGATCGGGCCTCCGCGAGGATGAACCAACCGGTGGAGCTTGTTGCTAAACCTTGGTTCCGTAGAATTCAATTGGAGTAAGAAAAATGAAGCACCGCCCGAACGCACAAAAAAAACTTCTTGGCACATTGATGGCCACAGCTTTTGTGGCAGGCACTCTTACTTTCTTTGGCATCGGATGCGAGGGGTTCTTCCTTATTGGCAATGGTGATGCCAGCCCATCACCGTCGTCTTCACCGGATCCATCATCATCACCCGACCCATCATCTTCACCTGATCCGTCGTCTTCTCCCGATCCAACGTCATCACCTGACCCGTCGTCATCTCCCGACCCGACTTCGTCGCCCGATCCTTCTGCTTCACCATCACCATCCGCTTCGCCTTCACCGTCCCCATCCGGATCACCGTCACCATCACCCGGCGCATCACCTTCGCCAGATGGTGATGAATGTACGGTTGATCCCGATTGCGACGACGGGCTATTCTGCAACGGCGACGAAAAATGCGAGGACGGTTTCTGCGAAGATCGTGATTCGCCATGTGACGATGTTGACGAAACCTGTGATGAGGTCAACGACGTTTGTGTGTCCTGAGACCGAGTTGCGGCTAACATATTGGGATCGACAACGTTAGAATCGACAATGTTGTCAGGATCAGTAACGGAGTTAAGAAATTGGCCGGCGACCTTCAACACGCGAATCGTAGATTGCTCGCAATCTTCATGACGACATCGATGATCTGCGGCGCGGTATTTGTGATTTACGCCGGGTGCGACATCACGTCGATTCCCGGATTGAATTCACCAACACCTTCCGGCGGGGTTCGTGGCTCTGATCGAACACCCACACCTTCGAGTACCCCAACGCCGAGTCCTTCGCCTGATGCTGAAGACTGCAACGTCGATTCAGACTGCGACGATGGATTGTTCTGCAACGGCAGCGAAACCTGCGCCAACGATACCTGCCTCGATGGAACGTCACCCTGCGACAATCAAACCGAAACGTGCGACGAGGGCAACGATGTCTGCGAAACGATCGTAACGGGTGCCCCCTGCGCGAGTGACGTGAACTGTGCGCCTGAATTCAGTTGCGACATCAACAATAACGTGTGCGTTCCGCTGGAAGGTTGTGGCCGAGGTGCCTGCAACATCGCGAATTCGAGCCCCGGCTGCAACAATCAGCAATGCTGCGACGATGTTTGCCTGTTCGACGTTTCGTGCTGTTCGATTCAGTGGACGCAGGAATGTGCGAACTTGGCGCTGAGTCTTTCAACATGTCTTCAGCCGTAACATGCTTTCGAGCATGTGGGCCGGGAGTAATGTCAAATGTCAAGACGGATCGTCGTCGGGCTGGACGGTACCGAATATTGCAAGAGCGCCATTCGCGTTGCGTGCCTAGCGGCTGAGGCGTTCGATGGTGTGCTGGTTGGCGTCGCCGTGGTGGACGAACCGGGTATCGATGCCAGCGCCCGAGGCGCGGGCGTCGGGTCCTATCACTACGCCAAGAGTACTCGCGAATTGCGGATGACCAATGCAGAGCAAAGCACCCGCAAGTGGCTGGAAGACTTTGAAGAAACCTGCAAGACCGCCAATGTCCGCTGCGAACTTGCCCACCATCATGGCGTACCGTTTCAAGCGATCGTAGACGAATCGCGCTATGCCGATTTGATCGTCATCGGTGTCCGCACAAACTTCCACCCCGAAACGAGCGATGAACATGGCGACACGTTGCGCCGGTTGATGCAAAGTGGCGTTTGCCCTGTGCTGGCTGTCCCGAAGGAAACGGACCTGCCCAAGCGCGTGGTCATTGCCTATGACGGAAGCGTTTACTCAGCCAGGGCGATGCGTGCATATGTGCAACTTGGTTCGATTCGCCCCGACCACGATTCGCTGATTCTACTGCACGTCGGTGAACCGTCGAAGTCGGAAGATCATGTGCAACTCGTGCGGGCCCACAAGTACATCGCCGGATACGGATTCGAAGTCGAACTCGTCCGCCGCGATGGCCACCCCAACGAAGTCATCGAACAAGTCGCCGAAGAATACGCCCCAAGCATGGTCGTCATCGGCGCATACGGAAGAAAAGGCATCATCCAAAACCTATTCTTCGGCTCCACCGCCGACCGGTTAATCAAAAACGAACGCGCGCCATTGTTCGTGTATCATTGATTGTAGGGTGCGGCTTGCCGCACCGCACTAACGCGATCAGAGAATACTACACATGGTAGAATTGACAGTGGAGAAAGTGTCTCAACTCGTAGCTTCAGAACTTGAGTCTATCGACGATGAACAACGAAGGTCGAAGCTGAAATCCCTACTGATCGAACCTGCCAGTACTCTTCGGAGATCCTACTACGACGAAGACGAGACCAAGCTGTATCCGTGCTGGAAAGTGGCACAATCTCCAGATCGGCCTGAGATTATCATTGTCTATAGCAAGTTCGGCATCGCTGACCATTGGGGTGTCATCGGTGCTAAGGACTCAGATAACTTGGGGCACGACTTTGATTGGTTCTCCTATTTAGATGACGCGTTCATTCGGGCGTTCTGGGATGGACCGCTTCCCGACGACTACGAAATCCGGTGACGCCAAGCTAATCATAAGGTGCGGCTTGCCGCACCGGATAATCGCGAATCTTAGCAGGTGCGGCGAGCCGCACCCTACGTTACGGTTGGCGGCCGAAGACTCTTAGTTCGGCGAAGCCGCCGCAGGATTGGTCTTGGTGGCCTACCAGGATCAACTGTACTGAGCGGCCTCTGGTGCCTTCGGGGATGGCTTGGTCGATGCTTACGCGGCTTCCTGAGAATCCGTATTCCTGCGAGAATGTTACGCCGCCGTTGATGTCCAGGATTTGCAGCGTTCCGGCTGCGAAGCCGAACTTGCCGCCGCCTTCGAATTGTTCCGGATCGGTTTCGACGCGGGTGATGAGGTACTCGGTGCTGTCAGCCAATTGCCAGGTGAACACCTCGGAGTTGTCGGTATCGGTTCCGCCATTGGAAAACCAACTGCTGCCGCTGTTACCATCGAGCGCCGCGGCGACAGGGAAGTCGGCAGAGAATCGCGACGATGCGCTGCCCCCACCCAAACCGGTGATATTGAAATTGGTATTCTGTAAGAAGTCATCGAGGACGATCTCGCAAAATTCGATTTCGGCTGCATCGATCCGCACGCGCTGGCTTGGATTATCTTCTCCGCATTTCGCCGCCTCCAGGGCGCTGGCCAAGTCCTTCGCACCGAGCCCGAGCGAAATGGGGGCACTGACGACATTTGCACCATAACGGGTAATCTGGCTGACCGCTTCGCGCGATGCATCGAAGCCCTCGCCATCGTTCTGTCCAAACGAATCCGTGTTTTGGTTGGCGGCATAGGCAATGGTAAATCCAGTCACGACGCCAAGGGTCGTGACAACCGCACCCACTAAAATGACGCCTTGTGACACCAAAACAATGCCGCCAATCGTAAACACCGCAGCAGCGGCTGTTGGCAATATGCTGGCAGTTTGCGCAGCTCGCAACGCCTCGTCCTTGATATCTTGAATGCATTGCTCCAAACACGCTTCAACATCGATGCCTGTTTGACCGATGCAATTGCCACCAATGATGCGACTCGCTTCTGAACCATTGCGGCGCTGTATTTCGTTGTGTGCTCCGATGATCAAGCTGGCAAGATACTTTTCGGCTTCGCGAATCTGGTCGGGTTCTACAGTGGTGGTTTCCGTGTCTGAAATGGGAAACGTCAACGTTTGATTCGTTTCCCATTCATCCATCAACGCTTCATAAAACTCTCGGTTTTCCAGAAGCGCGTCGCGGAAAGCTTCGTTTTCAGTCTCGGTATCGAAATCGTCGCCAGTAGCGTCGAGTCGCGCCAAGCTGGCGTTGATGTCTTCGAGCGTCGAATTGATGAAAAGTTCGATAACGGCCCCGGTTTCGACACCTTCGAGTTCATACAAGCCGTCGACATCTACGTCACCCTCAAAACTGACGCCGTCGATCGAAATGCCAAACCGGCTTGCCGCGATCGCATCACTGCTTGCATCAAAGTATGGCGGCATGGCGATGGATAGTTCACCGTCCTGGTGCGGTGCGACTTCATGTTCCTGAACGAAGCCGTCATCCTGCCGGAATGAAACGGTGCGAAATTCACCTTCGACAATACTGTCGTGCCGGATGGTTAGGAACTCGCCGATCTTGAGATTCTCAGATGAGAATTCAAGCGTATCGTTGCCATCGCCTCCGTCACCCCCACCGTTATCAACTGGGGTTGGCGTACAAGATGGAAGACTGATCGACATGAGGAGCATCAGTCCGATACAACCGATAGACGTAACGAAGTGGCGTTCGCGGCGATTCATCATGATTTAGATATCCTCGGGCGGGTAGAGTTGATTTCGTTCGCAAAGTGATTCTCAAACGGTTCAGATCGGTTCAACCGTTGATGTCTACCAAATTCACCGTCGAGCGGTGTTCGTCAAAAAGTTCTACGACGCACGTTTTGCCAGAACCGCCGCAGTCGCCCGACCATGACTCGAAAACAAAACAGGGCCCCTCGATCTGGCCGTTACAGGTGCCCACGCCGCTATCGACATAGTCATTGACTGTTAGCGTTATTTTCGCGGTTTCACGATGGTAACCCCAAACGACGTGCTGTTCGACGTTATCCGAAGTGCCGACTCCCGTCACCGCGATTTCTTCATCGCCGATGATGTAGCGATCGACATCGACTTCAATCAGAACGCTGCTTTGCGGACCGCCACCACTGGATTCGATGAACATCGCATTCATCGGCTTGTATTCTGCGGTGATGGTTCGGTCGCCATTGAGCACGAAATACAAAGCCGCAGGGTTGTTACCCGCATCGGCAGTGACATCGCCCGACCATTTTACAAATTGGTTGGGGAAAGAATCGATGACGTCGGGGGGCGGCGTGGCTGTGAGGAATCCGTCGGATTCAACGGCAACAAGCGCGACCTGTGTTCCATTGGGATAAGCGAATATCCGTTCCGTGATGCCATCGGTTGAAGATGATTGCAGCGTGACGTTGAAATCCGATTGCGGAGAGCGGCTCACCAAATCGTCGTGAACCAATGGTCCGGCATCGATGATGCCATAGACGCGGGCAAACTCGCCACCGACCGGGCCAACGATTCGCAACGTCAACTGAGACGTTCCGTCATCGCTTCCATCTTGACCGCCGTCATTTTGGCCACCGCTATCTTGGCCATCATTGCCACCGCCGTCATCGCCTGACGGCACCGACATATCGCACGCCGTCAGCGATATCGCGCAAACGGATACGATCCAGGAAAGACATACCAATCGCTTGTACATGTTTTCGTCCCGAAACCCAGGAGTATAGGTCCAGAAAGCCCAAACATTGATTCTAAGAGATGGGTTTTGGCGTTGCAACGATTATCGATTCAGTACCGTTTGGAGCGTAAGGAGCGTCAGTTTACGGCTTGCATGATGTTGATCAGGATGGAAATCATCAGCGCCACCGACACGACCACCAGCCAGGTCCACGCTTCGCTGCGCGGTTCCTTCGGATTGAGGTCTTTGGCGGTCGGTGAAGAAACCGTCACGCCCGATTCGGCTAAATCCTTAAGCACACCGGCATCGTATTTCTTACGGGCGAGCAGCGGTGCTTCACCCTTGGCGATCGCCTCAAAATCGATGATCAGTTCGCGCGATGACGGGTAGCGATCTTCGCGGCGCTTGGCCATCATGAATTCGATCACTTCAGCCACGCCGGCTGAGAGCTTCGTATTCAAATGGTCAGGGGGAATCAGCGGTTCTTTCAGGTGCTTGTGCATGACGGCTGACGGTGTTGATCCGTCGAACGGAACGCGACCAGTGACAACGTGGTAAAACGTTGCGCCAAGCGAATAGATATCTGCGCGGAAGTCGATGTTGATCTCACCGCGAATCTGTTCCGGGCTGATGTAATACGGTGTGCCATACGCCCTGCCCGCTTCCATCTCGGCCACCTTGTAGTCGCTGACTTCGCGGGCGAGACCCATGTCGGCTAACTTCACCTCACCGCTGTTGGTGATCATGATGTTCTTGGGTTTCACATCGCGGTGTATGAACCCGCGAGCGTGGGCATGTTCGAGCGCGCGGGCGACGCCAAGAATCGTTTCCAGCGCTTCTTCTTCACCGAGCGGTTTGTTTTCGACGATCTTGTCGTAAAGCGTACAGCCGTCGATGTATTCCATGACGAAATAGTGGTATCCACCAGCTTCGCCGACATCGATGGCCTGCACGATATTCGGATGGTTCAACCGGGCTGCCGCCCGCCCCTCGCGATAGAAGCGATCAACGAATTCCTGATTTTCACTCATCCGTCGCGGCAGAACCTTCACCGCAACGATGCGATCGAGGCTGAGCTGCTTGGCCTGAAACACGGTGGCCATTGCCCCCTGCCCAAGCTTTTTGAGAATCTGAAAACCGGGAATCTGCTGCGCGGGACGATACATCGAGTCTTCGTCCATCGCTTTGCCGAGGCGCGCAATCTGGCTCTTGGTGAGGTATCCGCACGAAACCAACACGTCCGCGAGGGTGACTTTCTTACCTTCAGCCTCAAGCTCTTCTTTGCGGTTCTTGCAAAGGGCGATCTCTTCGGGCGTGCAGAGCTTTAGCTCGGTGATCTTGCGGAGGATATCACTTTCGTCGCCGATGGTCATAGGCACGCTGTTCCGATTGTCGATTCGCTAGCTGATGCTATTGGATTCTGTCTTTTCCACTGACGAGCGACGGCGATCATAAGTGCCAACCCTATGGCGTTCAACCAATATTTAGTCACACTTGCAAAGTTCATTCGCGGACTTCGTGGGTTGGCTGTGAGTATTGAGACAATGCCCGCCACGCTTCGCGACTTGGTCTATTATACCCAGCCCGAATCCAGACTTCCCGGGGTTGAGATTTTCGAGAGCGGGGTTACCCCAAAATATGCGATCTACCCAATCAGCAGGCATGCGTTCCATTGGAACAGTCGCCGTTCCATTGCTAGCGCACAAATAATCTCTTGATTTCCTGAGCCAATGAAGTGCCACTGTCTGAGTTCGTCCGATACCCATCGCATAAAATTCGTAGCCGGTCGGCGTCGAATTCAGTTGGAAGCGTTTCGTCGAGGGTATTCAGCCCCAGTTTCATGAGTATCGCCGAACGGAGTTGCCCCATACCGCTTCGGTCTGTCGCCGAGATTTCGATGACGGGCGTCGTTGTCTCGCCTATGAATTCTTGCCAGACCGATGCTCGCGGCAGTTCCGATTTGTTGGCCGTGAGGATATCGTGCTCGCTGATGGCAGCGGCCGTTGCATGCAATTCTGCCAAGGTCGCTACGGACTGGTCGAAGACCCAAATCCTCAGGTCGCTGTCCTTCGCAGCCGACCTTCCCCGTTCGATGGCGATCTCTTCTAGTGTCGTCGGTGCTTCTCGGAGACCGGCAGTATCGATAAGGGTCATCTCAACGCCGTCGATCACGGCGGGAACCGTCACCCAGTCTCGCGTCGTGCCCTCGGTATCGGAAACGATCACATCACCGCGGCCGGATAGTGCGTTGACCAGCGACGACTTTCCCGCATTGGGCGGTCCGATGATGCTGATTTTTGGCGGCATCAACAAATGCTTTGCCGATTGTGATCGGTCGATGAGGCGTTTCAGTTCCGCGCGGGCAGCGCTTTCGTGACCCGATTCGGATAACGCAATGATTTTGTCATACGCATTTGGAAGTGCTTCGGACTGGGCCATCAGAAATCGTGCAGCGCGGCGCGTGGTGGTGCGCATCAATCGCCGCATGGCATCTGTGCGGATGACTTCGCGCGCACTGGTTGGCCGGTTCCCAAAGAAAGCGATCTTATCGTTGGAAACCAGCGTCGCACCCCGCGCGGTCAGCGTCATCAGGATTCTTTCGACCACGCGGATTCCGCCGTGTGCGGATATGTCCACGCCAATGGGGACGCCAGAAGCATCGTGCTGCGGCGCGACAACGACTTCGTCGATCGTTTCGTGTTCGTCACCAAATATGCCAAAGTACAATCGACCGGACTGTGGCGTGTCGGGCAGCGATCCTTTCGGGCCCTCAACGCAACTGCGAATCGTCTGCCATGATTGGGCACCGCGCATCGCCACGACGGCGATCGCACCGACTCCGGGCGGAGTCAACGGGCAACAGATCAACGAATCTGAGTTGGCTGGAGTCTCGGTCGCCATCATGATACTCAATAGCTTGTAACGAGACGTAGGGTGGGCCGTGCCCACCATGTCGTTGAACATTCAAACGGCGGTGGGCACGGCCCACCCTACCGAGCGTATCGTGACGATCGTCGCGCTTTTGCAATACGCCTAGCTGCGCATATCTGCCGCGCGCTTGATGTACGCGATGCCAATGCCCATCAGACAAAGATCGGGCACCCAACTGTCCACGAAATCGAGATGTTCCTTCAGGGCCTCTGCCCCTCCGCCGGTCATGACCACCTGATTCCAGCGGTTTTCGATTGTCGCAATCTGCTCGACAATCCCGCGAATTGCACCGCACGTTCCGTAATGAATGCCGCTTTGAATCGCCGCTTGGGTGGTCTTTCCAATCACGTCGCCCGCTGCCATCTCTTCGACCAACGGAAGCTGCGCCGTATTCGCATTGAGCGAACGCGCCTGTAAATCCGGACCGGGCAAGATCGTCCCGCCCTTGAAAACGCCGTCATCATCAATCAGGTCAATCGTAATCGCACTCCCGACATCGACGACCGTACACGCGTGTCCGGTGTGGTCGAATGCGGCGGCTGCGTTGCAGACCCGATCGACGCCCACAAGAGACGGTTCAGTCACGTCCACTTCAACCGGCAGCGGGGTGTTCTGTCCGACAATGAACGGGCGAAGTTCCAATTCGTTTTCGATGTGATCGCCAAGCCATCCGGTTACTTCCGGTACGACCGACGCGATGATGATGGCTTGGCGCATTTCGTTGTCGCACTTGTCGCGTACGACATCCAGTGCCCGAAACGCGGCTGACTGATCTTGCCCGTCAACGCGCTCGACATCTTTGACATCGCCATCAACCCAACGGGCCAACTTAATCGATGTGTTACCGACGTCGACGACGACCATCGACAAGGGACCGAGATCGCCCACTTGATAGTTCATGTTCCATTCGTCCTGAGGTGCGGGGGTACCGGTAGATCAATCGTTTTTGCTTCCTCGGGCTTGCTGCGTCCGACCATCGTCCACAGGCGTTCGGTTAATTCTGTGACGCCTGCGCCACTGACGGCGCTGATGCTCAAGACCTTCTTACCAATCGCCTTTGCAAATTCATCAACCTCTTCATTCGATGCAACCAAGTCAGTTTTGTTGGCGACAACGATCTCGTCCTTGTCGGCCAGCAACTGGCTGTGCTCGCGAAGTTCGCGACGAATGGCATGATAGGCGTCGGCGGGCGATTGTTCATCCAGCGGGCAGATATCGACCAGATGCACGATGATCCGCGTCCGCTCGATGTGTCGCAAAAACGCATCACCAAGCCCGGCTCCCTGGTGGGCACCTTCGATCAGACCGGGGATGTCAGCCACCACGATGCGGCGGTTGTCAGAGAGTTCTACAATTCCGAGTTGCGGTTTGAGGGTGGTAAAAGGATACGCACCGATTTTTGGTCGGGCCTGCGATATGCGCGACAGCAGCGTGCTCTTACCGGCATTGGGCAATCCGACCAATCCGACGTCGGCGATGAGTTTGAGTTCGAGGCGCAGGTCGCGTGATTCGCCCGGTTCGCCGGGTTCGTGTTCGCGCGGGGCCTGCTGCGTGGCGGTCGCAAAACTGACGTTGCCCCTTCCACCCTTACCACCTTTGGCGATGCAGCATTCCACACCGTCGTCGTGCAGGTCTTTGACAAGCAAATCGGTTGACCGATCGTAAACCAACGTGCCCACGGGCAGTTCGATGATCAAATCCTCACCGCTTGCGCCGGTCTTGTTCTTGCCTTCGCCCGGACCTCCGTTGGTGGCGTTCCAATGGTGTTTGCCTTTGAAGTCGAGCAGTGTTTCGACAGAATGGTCGCCCCGCAGAATCACGCTGCCGCCATCACCGCCGATGCCTCCATCAGGACCGCCAAAGGCAACGTACTTTTCGCGACGAAAGCTGACGCACCCGTCACCACCGTTACCGGCTTGCACTACGATTTCTGCTTCATCAATAAACATGGTTCAATCTTGCCCGCATCTGCGAACTGCGCCATGACAGGCGCGCAAAAAAAGAGGGCTTTCACTTAGCCCTCCCTAAACTCTCAAGTCAAACATGACCGTGCTTTGCAAAACCGTGTGCCCTTGCAGATTACCGACGGGCCAACCGATCTTTCGTGCAGCCGACACTTTGTTGACTGACTAGTTGGCTGACGGAATCACCCGGACCTTGCGGCCTTTGAATTCAACGTTGCCATCACACAGGGCGAACAGCGTGTAATCGCTTCCACATCCGACGTGACGACCTGGGATAAATTTGGTACCGCACTGGCGGACGATGATCGATCCGGTAGTAACAACCTCGCCGCCGAACTTCTTTACACCGCGATACTGAGGGTTACTGTCACGACCGTTTCGCGATGAACCCTGTCCCTTTTTATGTGCCATCAAGCAACTCCAACGAAATCAGAGATATCACGGGCGATCATCGAAACCGCCCGCTGAGCGACACAATGTAGCAATCTGGCGAAATCTATCAAATCGGCGAATTTGTCCAGCGGATTGGCCCTGAAGGTGGATTGGCCCTGAACGATGCCACCTGGGAACTCGAATCAGCCTGCCCTACCGCATGATCCACTCGCGAAGGCGGCGGATCGGGGTCGAGGAGGCTCGGGTGACTTCATCACCGGGAACGTCATAAGAGATGGCCAGCGTCTTGCGAAGGGGGAAAAAACGGAGATTGTCGGAAGATTCCGGCTTCTTGGGGTCAAACATGGGGTTCGTGGCTTTGGCGTACTCACCCGAAAGTCCGGCGAAATAGACTGTCACCGAATCGGCAGCCGGGTCAAAATTCTTGAAGACCGCCACCGAAGTCCGGGAATGGTCCTCGCCTTGAAGCAGCTTGCCGTGGACGCGGATTGGGTCCCTGAAAAATGGATACAGCTTGCTGTACCGATTCTTGAGGACATCGTACACGCTTGGGCTGACCTCTTCTCCGGCAGGAATTACTTCCAAAGTAGACGTCACCAGATCGAACGTGGGATAGAAGTCGATATCCTCGCCCGTGTTATTGGTGACGGTGTAGAGCATGTACCAAAATGCCGTCGGATGGCTGTCGCCCGGGAGCGTCACGCCGATCCGCTGGATATCGTGGAAGTCAATATCGAGTTGCCAGTTGCGGGCAATCTTGCTGGCTTCGGGGGCGGCTGACAATGGCAGCACGCAAGCCAACGAACAAGCTAAACAGACCAATTTTGCGAATCGGATGTTCATGGCCAATAAGTCTACTCAGCCCCCGGGACCTGTCAACGAAATCACCGGTCGGACGCCCGTTCAAGCGGTAGTGCGAATTATTCATTCGCGCAACGATTGCTTCCTAGGATTGCGGCCTGGAATCGACGCCTGGCGATTTCCTGCCCATGTGCGAAATACGTCAAGAAGGACCAATCCCCCCGCCATCCCCCGATACATTGGGACGTGCATTCAAAAATCTGAGTTTGCGATTCTGACATTGGGTGCCACCCGCTGGCATTTTATCGCACCGACATGAAAAGCGGAAAGGTCAGAGCCGACTCCACCACAATAGACCCCACAGATGGGCGTTGTGAATGTTGGTGATCGTCACCGCATCGCACGAGGGGAAAACGAGGAGAGTCAACATGTTCTGTGCATCACGCAATCTGGCAACATCAACCGTCGTTCAGGACTGGGTCAACGACGCACGCAGCCATGGCACCACCGATAACTACAAAGGCAAGCGTGCGTTTGAACGAACGACTTGGAGCGCATCACTGGCTGTCCGAATCCTCAACGGTCCTGACAAGGGTTCGGTCATCATGGTCAAAGCCCGCGACATTTCATCTGGCGGAGTTGGCTTTATTTCACGTCAGAAGATCGATCATCACACGCGACTTGAAATCTGCGCCGGTAACAACGCCCGCAGCGTTATCGGGCGCGTCGTTCACACCACGAACACGCTTGGTGGACAAATCGTTGGCGTCGAATTTGAAACCAGCGCTCCGATCACGCCCCGCCGCCTGGCTGGGTAAGTCGGTTGGCAACGTTTTTGGAAGCATCGCTCCTTCGCCCTTGATTCCTGCGCTCGTGGAAGTCCCGCCGGTTTCGCATTTCTGAGTCTCGAACATCAATCGACAACAGACAACAAAGGGTGGCCCAAGTCTTCAGACTTGGGGTCTCGATTTCCGCCCATCGTGAATCAGCTCTTATTGCTGCGGCATTAACGCGCGCGAAACGCATTCACCAGGATCAAAGATCCTGAGCTACCCGAATTGCATACCTCACGCGGTAACAACCTTGAGGCGCACCACAAAATCCCCTGAGCTTATGAGACGCTGGCTGTGTACCGCTTGAAAAAAACTTTGCGAACGCGCAACGTCCGACGGATGAGCGCTGACAACAATCGGCGCATCCAATTCAATCGGATGAAGAACGAATGGAACGCCCCATAAGCTTGCTGAACCGCGCTAAACACCCCGAGGACGGGGAAACATCTATAACCGCCCATGGTTCAAACATCGCGATGGAGTTATGGGCCAAACGGTGCAATTCGTTCCCCCACATTTATCGTGTTCGTCCATACTTTACGCACCTCGAAACTCTACGCCCTACATCTTGCATGTTGCGAACACGCAATCGTAGTTTTCGACTGAGTTGGTAGATCGCCCGGCGAACCGTTGGCAGATGTCGGATGCATCGGCGACGGAGCGCGGGGCGAAGAGGCGGTGGGGAGGAAAGACGAGATGCAGAAAAACATGAACGGATTCAAGTCAATATATCGACGCCGAGGAGCGGTGGCGGTTCAGGTCGCGGTGTCGATGTCGGCCATCGTGGGCTTCGCTGCACTGACGATCGATGTTGGTGTGATATACAACGCCAAGACCGATCTTCAACGGACCGCAGACGCAGCCGCCCTGGCTGCTTCGTCGAAGTTAGCTTCCTTTGACGAAGGCGAACCGATGACGCTCGCCCGCGCCGAAGCCAACCGCATCGTTCAGGCGAATCTGGTTCTCAATGAACAGGTGCAGTTGGCCGACGCAGACATCGAATTCGGTCGGGCTGTGTACAACGACGAGTCTGGTTCCTACGACTTTGAACCGACTTCGGATTATCCGGACGCCGTGCGGGTCGTGATGCGAAAAACCGCCGGCAGCTCTAATGGCGCTTTGCAACTCTACTTTGCACGCATCTTCGGCAAGCAGTCCACCGATGTGGAAGCCGAAGCCGTCGCGATGATGGTTCCGCGAGACATCGCCATCGTCGCCGATCTTTCTTCATCGCACACCGACGACAGCGAACTTAAAAACTTCAAGAATACTGACATCAACTTGTTTGACGTTTGGGAGGCACTGCCAATCGCACGTGGCACCTGGGGTATTGGCGACGGCGTCAATCCTTATCAAATCGGAGACCCCGGCAACCCACCTCCGCCACCAGGCGCATTTCCTGGCGGTCCGGGCAACGGTGGAACCGATCCGGGTGTTCTCGGCACGGGTGAGGTGGCTGGCCCAACGTTTGGACTGATGTACTACTGGGGTGATTCAATTACGCAGAGTTACGAGCCGGCAGACGATCCATCTCTACGCTACTACAAGAAAAACAGGGACTGGTACAACAACGACCTCGAGGATTGGTACGTCGATGCAGGGTATAGCGACAACGAAATCGACGCGCTCATGTCAAACGATTACGACGGAAACGGTGCATGGGAAGAACGCGTGGCTGTCGCTCTTGGTCTCGCACGATGGGATAGCGGCAAGGATGGCGGCCTTTGGGAATCGATTCCTGCAAATCAGCGCAAGAACGGTAATGGCAACGGTTGGGTCGGCGGTGGAGAACTAACCTGGTTGGTAGACTATCCATTTGAACAGGGTTCATGGGTCGACTACATCAGCTTTGCAGGTAAGTCCTCAAGCGGTGCAGCGCAAGCCGATTCAGATTTCCGCTACCGCTTCGGACTCAAGACGTTTACGAATTACTTGCTGGAGTCGCGTGAATCGCACGCAGAAACGTCCGATCTTGCAAACGTGCCCACACAACCGATGCAAGCAGTCAAGGACGCTGTGACGCATATGGCCGACCTTATCGAGACGCTCGATACCGATGACCGGTTATCGCTCGAGATTTATGGCCAGACTGCTCGGCATGAAATCGACCTGACCGACGACTATGAATCAGTCAAGAATCGTTTGAATGAGATGCAAGCCGGTCACTATGACGCGTGGACCAACATGGGTGGCGGCATCACCCGGGGCACCGAGGAATTGACCAGTGTTCGTGCCCGTCGAACGGCTCGCAAAGTGATGATCGTATTGACCGACGGAAAGGCCAATGTGGCGGCCAACGGAAACACCGGTGATTACACCAACGGTCCGATTTACGCCCGTCAAATGGCTGAAGTCGCCGCTGATCAGGGCATTCGCATCTTCGCAGTGAGCGTCGGTTCGGACTCCGACTCCTCGCTGATGGATCAGATCGCTGAAATCGGTAGAGGTGAACACTTCCACGCGGAAGGATCGATCGATGCCTACAGCGTTCAGCTGGAAAACATCTTCAAGAAACTCGGCGGTACGCGTCCGGTCGAATTGATTCGCTGATTTGAATTGGCAGATTCGCCAACATATCACCATCGCCCACCCCGTAGCCTGCGAAAGCGGTTGCGGGGTGTTTTTGTTTTCAACCGCCATCGCCAGCATTTAGCACCTGTTTTCAAACTCCCGATCGAAAAATTTCCAATCCGGCCCAAGATACTCGCCGTTCGCTCGTAATATGGGTGAAGCTGTTGCGATTGGCTCGGAGCTTTTTGCATGACCGACGACCATCGACCCGATCAGGGTGATTCAAGCCGGCAGGTTTGGATGCTTGCGGTCCTCGATCGATACGAGGGTCCACTGACGCGCTATGCGGCGCGGCTGGTGGGCAGCGTGGAAGGTGCGCGCGATGTCGTGCAGGAAACGTTTCTGCGATTCTGCTCCGACCAAAAATCTGTCAGTGACTTGGCTTCAACGAATGGCCACCTCGATGACGATCGCATCGGTCCATGGCTATTTACCGTTTGTCGCAATCGGGCACTCGATGTGCTTCGCAAGGAAAAACCGATGAAGACCATGCAAGCCAACACCCTTTCAATCGTCGCCGAGTCAGCCGCTCCCGATGTGGTGCGACAACCGTCGGCAAACCTTGAACACACCGAAGCCGTCGATCAACTGCACGCGATTGTCGCCGACCTGCCCGACAATCAGCAGGAGGCGCTGCGACTTCGTTTTCAAAACGAGATGAGTTACCAGCAAATCAGCGAAGTGATGCAGACGAGCGTGGGCAACGTCGGATATCTGCTGCACCACGCGATCAAGACCGTCCGCAAACAACTGGCGATCAACCCGTCGGCCAAAACCAGCGGGAGGAAATCATCATGACCAAGAAATCAAACAACAACGCAAACGAAACGGCGATCCACGAAGACGATCCGCGCCTAACTGCATACGCGCTCGGAGAACTGTCAAAAGAGGATGCCACCGACCTTGAATCCGAACTGTCGGCCAACCCCGAGTGGCAGGAAACCATCGCTTCCGTGCAAGAAACCGCCGGCCTGCTCAAGAAAGCCTTTGCAGAGGAACCCACTGTTGGATTGACCCAAGAAGATCGTGCGGCGATCGAGATGCGCATTAATACTCACGAAATAGATATTTGCTCTAAGAAACGAATCTCTCGGGTAGCCAAGATTGTTTGGATCTCATCCGGACTCGCAGCATGCGTGCTACTTTCCATTTCCATTTGGATGCCAAGCTTGTCTCGTGCCCGTGAGCATAGTAAGAAGGCTGCTATAGATAGTGCTAGCGGAAGCAGTCTCCGGTATTTTGCGGAAGCCGAGGTATTCTATGACGCCGCCGACGCAATTCCTCCGCGGCAAAGCAAACCTGCATTGTTTCCTGGCCCCAATAAGAGCCCGTCGAATAGAATCGCGCAATTGAAACGATTGGCTTCGCTCGGATATTCATCTGACAATCGCCGCGGCTTCGCGCAACCGCCAGATTTTACTGCGAATGCCGGATTTGGTGGCGGAGGCGGTAATGGTGGTGGTGATACATATGGAGGGTTCAAGACCGACTCAAACCTCAGCTATGGCTATCAGGTTCCATATGGCCCTTTCAACGGAGATGAGTCCACGACCGATCCGCGAATTGAGGTTTTCGCTTATCAGAGCCCTTATGACGCCGGTCGGCTTCAGGGCGGTTGGTGGAATTTCGTTGATAGTGACGGTGACGGTATTCCGGATGCGGTTCCACAGCAGGAATCCACGACCGAGCGATACGCTCACATCCGCGAAAACCCGTTCAAGTCGGTCACGCGGGAACCGCTGTCTACCTTTTCCATCGATGTGGACACGGCTTCCTATGCCAACGTTCGTCGCATTCTCAACTCAGGTCAGCTTCCGCCGCGCGATGCTGTGCGGATCGAGGAGTTCGTCAACTATTTTTCTTACGACTATCCGCAGCCGAGCATCGACGAACCGTTTTCGATCAACGTCGATGTGGCTGACTGCCCTTGGAATCGCAATCACCGGCTGGCTCGCATCGGTTTGCAGGGTTACGAAATCCCCAACGATGAACGACCGTATAGCAACCTTGTGTTTTTGATCGACGTATCGGGTTCGATGAGTTCGGCCAACAAGCTGCCGCTGCTTAAACAAAGCATGAAGCTGCTGGTCGATCAACTTGACGAGTACGACCGTGTGGCGATCGTGGTTTATGCTGGTGCGTCGGGATTGGTGCTTGATTCGATCACTTGCGACAACCGCGGCACCATCCTCGACGCTATTGATAATCTGCAATCGGGCGGAGGCACCAACGGAGCGGCTGGCATTGAACTGGCTTACCAGATCGCGACGGAGAACTTCATCGACGACGGCACCAACCGCGTGATCCTCGCGACCGACGGCGACTTTAACGTCGGTGTCACTAGCGAAGACGACCTCCATCGCCTCATCGAAGAGAAAGCCAAGACGGGTGTGTTTCTTAGCGTGCTGGGTTTTGGCGGGGGTAACTATCAAGACGCCACGCTCGAACTGCTCGCCGACAAGGGCAATGGCAACTACGCCTACATCGACACGCTCCGCGAAGCCGAAAAGGTGCTCGTCGAACAGATGGGCGGAACGCTGGTGACCATCGCCAAGGACGTGAAGATTCAGGTGGAGTTCAACCCGGCGATGGCGGCTGGCTATCGATTGATCGGCTATGAAAACCGGATGCTGGCGAAGGAAGATTTTAACGACGATACCAAGGACGCGGGCGAGATCGGCGCGGGGCACACCGTTACTGCACTTTACGAAATCATCCCTGCCGGCGAAGAACCGGAACTATCCGATGTCGATCCGCTGAAGTATCAACTCGCCAACCCGTCGCCCGAACTGGTCGACAACGATGAACTGATGACGGTCAAAGTCCGCTACAAACTGCCCGCCGAAGACACCAGCACCAAGCTCGAACACGCGGTATTCGACGAAGGCGCGACGATTGAAGCAGCGTCCGAAGACTTCCGCTTCGCAGCCGCCGTCGCATCGTTTGGCATGCTCCTGCGAAACTCAAACCACCGAGGCGACAACCACCTGGGCGAGGCTGCATTCGATCAGGTCTTCGAACTCGCCGAAAGCAAATCCGGTGATGAGCGGTCGGAAGATCGCGAAGGCTTCGTCGAACTGGTCGAGATGGCCCGAGGAATGATGCAGCCGATCGATCCGACTCACGATGTCGATGACGAGTAACGTCGCCTGCAAGTGTTCGCCGCGATCCACTTCTGCTGCATCGATTTGCTCCTCCTGCCGTACAACGATCAAATGCTCGGGGGCCACCGCTTGGTGAGCCCCCGGCATGTGTTCCTGTAGAATCCTCGACCCGACCGACACTTCCGGTATACAATCAACCCACTTGATCTCAGGCAACCCACTTGATCTCAGGCAATTTCTGAGCCTGTCGAACAGAACGCGGTGCGTTGAGTTCCGGTTCGCGAGGAAACGTTCATGGCGATTCAAAGGCGAATGTGCGCCAATCATGATAACCGGATGGCGATTGGTGTTTGCGTCATCACCAAGGCTCCGATCTGCGCCGAATGCTCCACGCGCTACGAGGGCGTGAACTACAGCAAGGAGGGCTTGGCGATTCTCAAGAAACGCCGGGCCAAGGCTTCGAAGGCGGGAATGAGTAGCAAAGCGGTCGGGTACATGCTGGCGGTGGTTGTCAGCCCGCTACTTGTTTACGCACATTTTTTGTTCTTTGAACATACCACGTCATTTTTCATTGATTTGCAACAATTCGAATTCGCCAACTGGTTTTAGAGCGTCATACATGGGAACGGCTATCCAAGCTCATTTTGAAACGTCGCGGGCACCGGGCGCTTTGTCGTCGATGGATTCGGCGGCTGAATACCTGCGCCGAAACCTAGCCGCCCTCCTTCCTTTGTACGTTGTTGCGATGTTGCCGTTTTCCGCAATCATGATCGCAACGATCGACTTCGTCACCAGCGAGTATCGGGCGATGACGGTGTTGACCAGTTGGTTGTTGGTATTGGCGACCTTGTGGCGCTGGGCGTGGTTGGCATTTCTTCAGCGGCGCGTGCAAACGGATATTCGCGGTGGCGAGCCCCATCGGATTCGAGGCCGCCTGCATTCGATTCTGTTTGTTCGACTCGTTGCGAGTGTCTGTGCAACGTGGGGTTCGTTCATCATCGCGCCGGGGTTGTACGGATTCCTGATCGGCGGGATGACCACCCCACTTTACCTCGAACCCTCCGATCGCCCAACCGCACAGATCAAACGCGTCATCTCCTGGATCACGAGTTCACATATGAGATTGTTAAAGATTCTCACATCGCTGGGATTCCTATACTTTATTTCACTCATATGCCTTTATGCGCTGATTCGAATCGTAGTGGGGACGCTCCTGCCGTCGTTTTTGGGTATTGATCCTTCGGACATGGGGTTCACCTTATCAAGCTGGACGGGAATACTAGTCGTCAGCTATCTTGTGGGTTTGATATTTGACCTGTATTGGGCCGTTCTTTCGGTCATGATTTTTTATGATCTCCAATCGCGCCGCCTCGCACCCGACTTACGCGTGCGGATTCGCGGCTTGAGGAATTCGTCATCATCCTAACGCTTCAAATATTTCTGCTTTCGTTGGCGAGTGGATCAAACGTCGAAAGCGCCCAGCCACCGGCTAAGGTTCCAGGCGACGTGCGCTCTGCGTATGTTCAACTCGATGAAATCCTCCAGCAGCCTTTGTATCGACGGTGGGAATTAAGAGAGCGGCGGGCCAACTCGGAGTCGCGAGACTATCCGGTGCTGAACGCCGCTGGCGAACTATTGAAGGAAATCAACTCAAGCGTTGGGAGTCTGCTCAAAAAGATTTTCAATAATTTGCGTTTGCCGCGCGTCCCGGGCTTCTCGGGTGGTTCGGGACTGCTGGGTTTGTTGGAGATACTTGTTTGGGTCGCTGTGGCTATCCTGGTTGTCTATGTGTTGGTGCTGCTTTATCGCGCATTTTTGCAGCGTTCCAGGACGATTCCCACTGCGCGGATACTCAGTCGCGAAGAGATTCGCAGTGCACTCGAACAAGGAGACGCGTTGGCATTGGGCGGGTCTGCATGGCTCGACGAGGCCCAGCATCTGGCACAAGCCGGTGAGTTCCGAGCGGTCTATCGGGCGATGTACCTGGCGCTACTTTCGGGATTGCATCGAAAAGGACTCATCGAGTTTCGGCGCCAGCGGACCAACTGGACCTATGTATCTCGATTTCGAGGTGACGAAAGCGATCGCTCTGTGTTTTCCGAACTGACCGAGTTGTTCGACGAAGTCTGGTATGGACTCAGAGGTGCCGCCCATCGCGACATCGATGAGTTGCGGGAGAAAGTGTCGAACCTCGTGGGTGAGGAAGTGATCGATGCCTAGACGATTTATCTTTTGGATAAGCGTCTTGTGCATCGCGGGGTCGGTGTGGGCGTTCTACTCGATGGCGTCGTACGCGAGTCGCGGCGGCGAAGAAGCGCCGCTGTTTTCCGTCCGGCGTTATGACCCTTACGGGGCGGCTGCGTTTTACGAACTCTTGAAACGCCGGGGCGCAAATGTCTCGACATTGGAAAATTCGCGGATTCCCGCTGACGATTCGCCTGACGATTCCGCGTCCATTTTGATTCAAATCCTCGACAGCAGCGCCGCATATGTTAAGAGCGATATACCCGTTGAATTCGAACACGCTGGGCAACCCAAACTGAATCATCTGCTTCTTGATGAGTGGATGAAAAAAGGAAACACGGTCATCCAGTTCTGTGCGGTTCGCACCGACCTCATGCGCGTCTGCGGAGTGCCCAACTTCGAAGACGACAGCAATCGCTATCAATCATGGCAAAGCGTCGAGAAACTCATGCGGTCTGGCAAAACGCCAGATGAGCTGAACTGGACCCCAGACGTTGCAACCGTATTGCAGAGTGGCGCCGAGAATGTACTTACGCCAGTATCCAACCCAACGCTGTCGATTCATTTGCCACGGGAACTATCAAATGATGCCACTTCGACTTGGACGCCCCTAGCCACCTCCGATGCGTCAAGAACCGTGATGGGTGTCAAGAAAGTCGGCAAGGGTCGCCTGATCGTCGTGTCGAGTCCGGCACCGGTTCTCAACGGTTGGATCAATGAAGAAGGCAATTTGGCAGTCATTCTGTCACTGCTGGGTGATGCCGACACAACTGAATCACCGCGCATCTTGATCGACGAGTGGTCGCACGGGTTCGGTCATGGTGGAACCATCGTCGCGCTGATTGCGCGCCTTGGTTTGCTTCCTGTTCTGGTGCAATTCGGATTGGTCATTCTGCTTTTCGTTTGGAGTTCGCGCGGTGTTTATGCGACGCCGTTGGAGCACAAGGTTCGCCGTCGATCCAGTGTGGAACAGGTCGCGACGCTTGGGCATTTGTATAGTCAGGTACTTCCTGCCGACGAACTCAAAGCCAGAACCCATCGCGAAGTGCGCCGGCGCATCGCCGATGCGTTGGGTTGTCGTGTATCTCAACTTGAGAACCGACTGGCTAAGTTGGACGTGGACGTCAGGGAAAAAGCGGACGGCCTGCTCTCGGGGAGTTTCCCCAACGTTGATGCATTGACGAATCCGACCGAACAGCACGCCCGTTGTCATCGATGCGGTTACAATTTATTCGGTAACACGTCAGGCGTTTGTCCCGAGTGTGGCAATCGCATCAACACACTTGATCAGCAGGTGCACCAATCCGAAGCCACCAAAGGACAGGCAGCATCAAACAAACGGATCGAAACCGACATGCGTCGGGTACTCACCCAGACGTTTGAATTCACAAGGGAGTTGAAACATTGAGCCAGATCACTGGACCCGACTTGAATATTGTACGCGATCGCCTGGTTGAAGTGCGCAACCAGATTTGCCAGGTTGTGCTTGGGCAGGAGGCGATGCTCGAACAGATGATGATCGCGCTGCTGTGCGGTGGTCACGCGCTCGTCGAAGGTGTTCCGGGAACGGCTAAGACGTTGTCTGTTCGCGTTCTGGCGAGGGTGCTTTCCTGCAAATGGAAGCGCATCCAGTTCACGCCCGACCTGATGCCGTCGGACATTGTCGGCACGAATGTTTTCGATATGTCGAACAACTCGTTCTCTCTGCGGCAGGGCCCGATCTTCACCGACCTGCTGCTGGCCGACGAGATCAACCGCGCTCCGGCGAAAACACAGTCGGCCCTTCTAGAGGCGATGAGCGAGCGACATTCGACCATCGACGGGACGCGCTACGAACTCTCTGAAATCTTCACGGTGTTCGCGACGCAAAACCCGATCGAGTTCGAAGGCACCTACCCCCTTCCCGAAGCGCAGCAGGATCGTTTTCTCCTCAAAATCAAGGTAGGTTACCCCGACGAGCAAGCCGAACTCAGCATCCTTCAAGCATACGATTCGGGCAAGCCGCTTGATCATCCTGAGACCGGTCAGTTGCGACCCGTGATCAATGTCGACGAACTGTTAGCCGCCCGCAACGCACTTTCCAGCGTTAAAATCGAACCGGGAGTCCTGCGATACATTCTGTCTATCGTGCGCGAAACGCGAAACCACGACTCGGTCCTGGTCGGCGCAAGCCCGCGCGGGTCCATTTCGCTTCTGCTCGCCAGCAAAGGACGAACGCTGCTGCATGGACGGGACTTTGTCACCCCTGATGATGTGGTGGCGATGACCGAACCGGTGCTTGGGCATCGCATCACCCTCGCTGCCGACGCCGAGATCAGCGGTTCGACCACATCCGAAGTGTTGCAATCGATACTCGATAAAATCGAGGTGCCGAGGTGATCGTTCCGGGACGGGCGATGATCTTCATTGCAGCCGCCATCGGTGTAGGTTTGCCGATAATTGTCTTTCGCCCCGAGGTTTGGGGACTGGCTATCCTATGCGACATTCTGCTCGTGATTTTGTTTCTGGTATTTGCCGCACGTTTGAAAAAAACGCGCGTTCTTGTCGAGCGTGAACAATGGACACGACTTGAGTTGGATTGCTATAGCGAGTTGGTGTACCGCATCGAAAACGCCAGCGCAAAAAACGTCGTCGTCAACATACGCCAGAGCTGGCCAAAGTCGTTTGATGCCGACACTGATTTGATCGAAGTTGCTCTCGAACCTTATCAGGTCGTGCGGGCTGCGGTAAGGGTCACGCCGCATCGGCGCGGGCGCATTCGCGTACCCACCGCCAACGTGGACATTCGCTATAGCCTGGATATTGCCCGGCGGCGTTGGGCGATCGACGACGATACCGTCATGTCAGTCTATCCAAATCTACGGACAGTCGCCCGCTACGACGCCCTTCAGCGACACCGCGCCCTGCACCAGATCGGCATTCATCAAAGACGACAACGCGGTGCCGGTCGTGAGTTCGATCAATTGCGCGATTACCTGCATGACGACGATTACCGCAACATCAACTGGATGGCCACCGCCCGCCGGGCAAGCCCGATCGTCAACGTCTATCAACCCGAGCGGAGTCAGGACGTTCTCGTGTGTCTGGAAACCGGCAGGATGATGGGCAATCCGATCGGAAACACGACCGCACTCGATCGGGCTGTCGATGCGTCGATCGTGTTATCACATGTGTGCGCCCGCGCCGGCGATCGGTTGGGCCTCGTCCTGTTTCGCGACACGGTCACCCAGTTCATCCGCCCGTCGGGTAGTCCGGCGATTGCGAAACGGGTGATGGAAACGTTGGTGGACGTGTCAGCCGAAGGTGTGTTTCCATCGTACGCGGCGCTCGTTTCTGCGCTTCGGGCCAATCAAAAGAAACGCAGCATGATTTTTCTGTTTACCGATTTGAACGATCCGCAGTTGGCGTCGAACCTGCGCGACGTCTTACCGTTGATCAGTCGCCGCCACATTTTCGTCGTCGTGAGTGTGTTCGATCAACTGATGGATCGGGTCGCGTCGGGTCCGGCACCGGATCGCAAAAGCCTCTATCAGATTCACGCAGCCCGCCGCCTGGTTGAAGAACGCAAGACGCGCTTGCGCGAATTGACGCGGGCAGGCGTCCAGGTGCTTCAGGTTGATGTGAATTCGATTTCGATCGACGTGATCAATACGTATTTGTCGATCAAGTCTCGGCAACTTTTATGACGTCGGCGGTCAGTTCGTCCTCGTCATTGTCGATTGGCTTGATGGGCATGTTGCCCAGGTAGAACAACAACAATACAAAAAGCCCAGCTGCGACAAATATTTTGATCGAGTAGGGCAGCGTCGGCTCGTTGACCTGACTGAATCCCCCTTCAATAAAACCTGCCAACACAAGGAGGGTGGCTGTACCTGTTAGCAATCGGATCAAGCGTGGTCGCAAATCCGTGAGTTGATCGCGCAGCGTGCCGCGATCTCGTCGAAGCTGTGCCCGGGCGATGATCAGACCCGCCGCCCCTGCAAAGACGACGCATGGGAGTTCGATCGAACCGTGTGGCCCCACCCAGGCGACAAAAAACACCAGCACGTTGTCCATCTGATACATCGCCGCAAGACTTCCGACCATCGCGCCGTTGAAAAAAAGCAAGGCCAAGGTACCAATTCCAAAGGTAAACCCCAGAGCAAAACAGAGAATGGATACGCGAATATTGTGCGTGAAGAGAAACGTCGAGAACATGACGTACATGTTCGATCGCCCGACTGGACCTTGCGGACCATTCTTTTCCTCATCCTCCAAACGCACCACGCGCTGCGCGGGGGTCTCATGCAGGTGTTCTGCGGGCAGAAAAAGTTCGGCGACGCTCGTATCGGCACGGGTACTGAAAAAACCCAGCAGCGCCCCCGCCGTCATTGTTAATGCCGACAAAAGAACCAGATGGTAGTGACGGCGAATCTCGCCTGGAAACTCATGTCGCATGATCTCCCACCAGCGACGCCAGACGGACGGATTCCTGTTGACCGAGAAGATGGCATAAGCCCGTCCGACCAGACTCTCCAGATATTCAAGAATCGCCGGATTACCGGAGCGGGTTTGAATGAGGTTGAGATCACTCGATAACAGGCGGTACAATGAAAACAGTTCGTCCGCCTCAGACACGCTCAGAATGTCGGGCCCTGTCGCTTCAACTCTTTCGAGCAGCGTATTGGTTCGCTCCCAACGATGCCGGCGTGAATTGACAAATGCCTCAATATCCATGAGTGGATTTTGACAAGGCCGATTGGGTGCGTCAATATCAATCGACTATTGGTTTGCCTATCCATCGGTAGTAGTATGATGATACTTCGGAAATGCGATTTGCTTCAATGAGCGTCGATGATACTGCATCAGATCACAACACCTGAGCAAGTTGCGTTTCACTATCCAATCGCGGGGTTGGTCTCCCGTGGGATGGCGTGGTGTATCGATCAATGCATCTTGACGTTCGTTGCTGCGGTCATTTTTTTGAGCATGGTCAGCATTGACTTGTTTCTAGGGTATGCGCTGTTCCTCCTGGGCAAGTTTCTTCTCGATTTCGGATACTGGACCTGGTTTGAATTGCGACGATCCGGACAGACGCCGGGCAAGCGAATGATGAAAATCGGCGTCATGTCTGCCAGCGGCGGGCGGCTGCGATTCGTCGACGTGATGACACGGACGTTGCTGCGATTTGTGGACAACCCGTTCCTGTTGCCATTTTTTGGGGTGGTGGGCGGATTGGTGGCGTTGATTGATCCGCTTCACCGACGCCTTGGAGACATTGCCGCGGATACGATCGTCGTGGAGTTTTCGTCGAAGTCCTTGCCCAGTTCGATCCTGAAACAAAGGGGACGGGCGAATTCATTTGCGGACAGCGGTGCGATCCGCCAACGAATCGTGTCGCGGGTAACCCGCGATGAGCGCGACATTATGTTCGACTTGATGCATCGAAGAGACGGCTTGCACCCAGACACTCGGGAAGAACTGTTTCATGATGCGGCTGAATATTTTCGCATGCGTTACGCACTACCGGAAGATGATGATTATCTAAGTGACGAGCAGACGGTGCTTAACCTGGCATTGGTGATTCAGGACACGAAGTTCGTGGGCTGACGAATTTGAAAGGAATGTGTTATGGCAGACTTGGAAACCGGCGGACCTCCTGGAACGAGTCAATGCGAAGTCACCGGGAAGTGGGTACCGGACGACGAATTGATCACCATTTCGGGCAAGCGTGTCTGTGCTGAAGGCAAAGCCGAGCTTCTCGAACGGTTGCGAAGCGGTGAGGCGATGCCCGGTGAGATGGAATGCCCAACGGTCATGCGGCGGTTTGGTTGCATGTTCGTCGATGGTCTTGTTCTCGGGCTCATCGGAATGGTCGTAGGTCTGGTGTTTGGGATCGGTGGCGTCGGTTTGTTTGGCGGAGCAACACCAACCGGCATCGGTGCGTTTACCATCCTCTTTCAGGTTGTCTTTGGAATGATTTTGCCCGGGGCGTACTTCATCGGATTTCACGGCAAGTCCGGTCAAACGCCTGGCAAAAAATCGGGCAAGCTCAAGGTTGTTCGCGAAGACGGTTCGGACATTGATTACACCATCGCGTTCTGGCGTTTTGTCTGGTATCAAGGTCCGAGTATCCTCGCCACGATGCTCACTTTGGTTGTGACAGCTTCCAGTGCGGGTGGGACGCTGGTCGCAGCCATTAGCGCTGCGAGCGTGATCTACTATCTGGTCAATGTACTCGTTGCGTTGATGGATCGCACCAAGCAGCGGGCCATTCACGATCGGATGGCCGGCACCCGCGTGATCAGGGTAGACGAATAAGATGCCTTTGAATCGAAATCGCAGAAGGCTTAAGGCTGAAACCAAGAGCGTTCCAATGTTGGTTGCTGCCACATGAGCGACACCGGAACGACTCCAGACTTAACGATTCCAGACGTGACGACTCCGGACTTCCTGTGTCCGAATTGCATGATTTCGCTCGACCTTGTCGAAGGCGAAAAAACGCGCTGCCCCAACTGCGCGTGGGCCGGGACCGTCTGGCATTTTAATCCGTTGGAACTCAGCGTGGAGTCCGGTCAAGCTGCACTGGCCGACGATGCCACCTGTGCGCACCATCCGACCAAACGAGCTGATGCCGTTTGCGAAGGAACCGGTGACTTCATCTGTGCGTTGTGCGCCATCGAGCATGAAGGCACGGTGTACAGCGCCGAATACTTGAACACTGCCGGTGCCAAGATCATCGCGAAGGGATTCGATCGACGGATTGATCGGCCCGACAGCACGCTCATACTTTATATGGGATTGTGTTTTGTTCCATATGTAAACGTGTTTTGGTGGGCAGGTTGGCCGGTGTGGACGACTTTGGGTTGGATCAAACTATTCAAAGCGCGACGACATGTCGCAGAAGACCAAATTCTGGCAAGGCTGGTATCACCCACGCGAATCATCATCATCGGAATCCTGTTCGCAATTACGACCTTGCTTTTCATTGTTGTGACATTTTACTTCCTGTTGTTCCTCGCTGGCGTATGGGCTGAAGGGTTTGACTAAATTGGATATCAACCAGAAAAATCAGGCAGCAACAAGCAAACATTCGCGAGAATTCGATGGCAGTTGACCTTAAGATCCGAAACAGTTTCGGCAGCACGAGTGTCTTACTCTTTGATGACCACCTCGTTCAGCTGGAACATTCCCACACGAGCGACCGGGTTCGACGAATTCGTTTCGATCGCATCGAGAGCATTGTCCATTGGCGCGTCATTCCCCTGGGACGCGCAGTTCTGTTTGGGTTGTTGTTAGGCATTCCGGGAACCGCTTTAGCATTAGCCTCCGATCCAATTGCGCAGTTCCTTGGCTTCTTGATATTGGGCATCATGATGGTGATCGTCGGTCGCTACCTGTACTTCAAGAAGTCCAATATCAAAATCACCCGGGCGGGACGTGACTATTCGATCACGGGCATCGTCTCTCCCAGAAAAGTTCAAAACCTGATCGAAAAACTGGAATCGAACATTCGCCGGGTTCAACAGCGCCCCACCGAGCCGACGATCGAAGTCGACGAAAATCCTGACGTTGACGATACACCATTTGTTGAAGAATCGACCTCTGATCGCGCCGGTTCCGAGTATCAAGAAAAGGGGCAGAGCCCCGGAGATTGATTCTCCGAAGCCCTGCCCCTGTGTTCAAAAGATCATCCTGTCAAAACTACTCGGCAAGGAACACCCGGATCGGACCGGACAATTGTGTGTTCGCACCCTGGATCGTGCGGTCTGGAGCGATCGTGCCATTGAGCAGATCGATGTCGTCGTACGAAACCACCGCGTTGTTACCGTGGTCAACGATGTATGCCGTTCCAGCTTCATCCACTGCGATCGCAGTCAAGAACAAGGCACCGGGCACCTGCAGCGTCAGGTCGGGCTGAACCGCACCGTTAAGCGTCGAAGCGTCAAAGAAGGTGAAGATAAACCCAGCCGAATCGACAACGTACATGGTATCGGTCGAGTCGACGAACACGTCGAACACACCGGTGAACGCAGCACTGGTGATGATGCGGGTGGCGTTCACGTTACCGTTGAGCGAGCTGGCGTTGGCGAACACGGCGATGCTGGCCGTACCGTTGTTGGCGACGTACAGATCGTCATCTGCACCGAAGTTGATGCCGAACGGATTATTCAAATCGGCGCTGGCGATCGTACGGATCGGTGCGGTGTTACCATTAAACGTCGAGCTTGACGTATCGGCGAAGACCTTGATGTCATCCGTCACGATGTCGGCAACAAACAACAGGTCGTCGTCCGAATTCATCGCCAATGTTGTCGGGCCACCCGGGTTCAACTGGGTTGCTGCGCCCTGAACGTTTCCGTTCGGCGAAAGGTTACCGTTGGTCTGATCGGCATCGTTGTAGGTCGTTACGGCTGCAGACGTCAGGTTCGAGATCAGCATCTGGTTGTCGGCATTCACGACGACGTCGGTCGGGAAAAACAACTGCGTTTGCGCACCGGCTAGGTTAGTCTCAGGCACGATGTTACCGTTGACGCCTGAAGGATCGCCATAGCTGGTGACGTTGCCACCGACATTGGCGATGTACAAGCGTGGCTCACTCGGCGCGGTGACGGTGACCATCACGGTCGCGGTCGAAGTCAAACCACCCCCGTCTTCGACGGTGAGTTCAAACTCCATGGTTTCATCCGAATCAGGAGCGGTGAAGCTCGGTGAATCGGTGTCGGCATCGGCGAGCGCAACCGGTGTTCCGGAAGTCTGCGACCAACTGAACGAAAGCGCGTCGCCATCAGGATCGGAGCTGCCCGAGCCATCAAGTGTTACGGTGTCGCCACCAAGGGCGGCTTGGTCGGAACCGGCGTCAGCTGTCGGCGCCTGATTTTCAGGATCGGCAGGAGGGTCAGCCGGAGGATCGGCAGGCGGATCTACCTGAGGTGCGGGCTCTTCGCCACCCGGAGGTGTAAGGCCACAACCCACAACGCCCATGCTAAAAAACACGCTCAACGACAGCGTGCCAAGTGTCTTAAACCAAACGTGGTTTTTCATTTTTTTCATACCCATTGTAAGTCTCCCGCAGCCACCCCGGCTGCTATAAGTGTGCAGATGAGATTTCTGCACTGCTCCCCAAATGAAGGGCCAGAGATCGCATTCGCCTCCGGCAAGCCAATCAACATTGGTCCATTGGGCATTGGTCCAGGCGAATCTTTCAAGAATTTGCAGAAACGTCATTTTCGTGGCGTTGCGGGCTGGATATCGGTTGAATTGTCGATTTTGAAATGACCGGCTTGCAGCGAATGAGTGGCGTCAAGATACGAAACAAGAAAAATAGCTGCACCGTTATGACTTCGGGGAAGCCTGAGTCTTGCACGTTGAATTCGATTCCCTAGGCGCTAAGGCCCATCAAGCGTTACCTGTAGTGTTTGATAATCGCTCAAGTCAACATCGCCGTCCAAGTCGCAATCAAACGCGGCTTGGCAGCGCTGGGTGGTGAGCGGTAGTTGCGGTGTCGGGAACGTCGTCGGATCACTCATGTATTCCGGAAGCTGCGCAAAGTCTGCGTTGGTAATCAACTGATCGCCGTCAAAATCACCGCATCGATCGCAGGCATCGGGAATCATGTCGCCATCGGCATCGGCACCGTCGTCGAGCCCTTCGCACACGTCGCAGTCATCCGGCGTTCCGTCGCCATCGCCGTCGCTCTCACAATCGTCGGGTATTTCATTGCCGTTGCAATCACTGCTTGCACCGGAAATCAACGTGTGCGTCGCGTCGTAGAGAATTTCCGCTGGCGTCAGCGCCCCCGATACGATGCGCACCTGATCGATGAAGCCGCCAAAATCGCGATCGAATCCTGGGAATTCGGCTGTCTCGTCATTGCCGATACGGATGATGTTGCGCGACTCAACCGGACCGATCGGCCCAAGCACGATGGTATTCGACGCAACTTCAACACCGTTGAGGTACAACCGCGCTACGGTGCCGTCGTACACGGCTGCAACGTGGGTCCAAATCCCAGCCGCACGGAAGGGATGCACGATCACCGTTTGGTGATTCAGCCCGAATTCGATCGCGTCGTTGCGAATCAGCAGGCTGAACGGTCCGTCATCTGCCCAGAGAATGAAATGCAGCGACGATGTATCCTGCGGTTGAATGTGCGCTTCGAGCGTCAGCTTGTCGAACACGTCCAGCGGGCTACCCGTCGGCGCGGGGATGATGACCGCGTCCAACTCATGATCGAAATGCAAACTGTAATTGGCGGGTTCTGCGAACGGTGCCTGATTGATCCAACTCACGCCGGAGAACATGCTGCACGAGATCTGTATGGCTGAAACCCGTGAGGATGCGCACAAGGCGTTCGATCTCTTCGTCGCGTCGTACGAGTTGAAATATCCCCAAGCCGCGAAGTGTTTGACCGATGACCGGGACGTGTTGCTCGCGTTCTACGACTTTCCAGCCGAGCAGTGGATGCACATTCGTACGACGAACCCGATCGAGTCGACGTTTGCCACGGTGCGATTGAGAACCAAAGGATGTGGCTCTCGTGCCGCCTGCCTGGCGATGGAATTCAAGTTGACGAAGTGTGCAGAAAGGACTTGGCGAGCGCTCAACGGCTCGGCTCTGCTACCCGAGGTCATTCAAGGAGTGCCATTCATCGACGGAGTCAAAAAAGAAGCCGCCTGATCATGACCCAATCCACAGGATTTGACTATAACTCTGAATCTTCGGATCCCGTGCCATATGCCTATCTACTTGCAGGATCAAGACCTTGCGCCGTGGAAGCCGATTATTACGTTTGCCCAGAGTCGTTCGGCGTCGAGCGCGCGATCTTTTCCTGGAACGACGAGGCGCGAACAGCGCTGACGCTCGATCTAATCAGTTTTGAGCGAATTCTCCCGGTTTGGCAGGCCATCCTTCAAATCAAAGAGGAATTCGTATCTTGACGCGAAGGTTCATTGAACTGGTCGGAGGGAGAAGGTCGCCGCTATCTGAGTATACAAATACACAGGTGGTGGGCCGGCATAGAACTTTGTAGCCATTGCCTGTGGAATTGAGCAGACGAGTATGACGTGCGACTACTCAATCAACGCTTGACTGATCGAGCGAACCCGCCCTAACAATGCAAAAAAAAAGCGGATTCCGGTAACCAAAAGTTCAACTGGTGTCCTCTCGCCCCGAGTGCATTGTAGTTCATTCCTACTTTAGACGTTACGGAAGCATTTGCGGTTGGATTTGAACTCACTTGGGTTCATACAGGATTTCACCGTGAAAATTGGTGTTCCACTATTTGCGGTAAGGGCTCGACTTGATAAGAGCGACCTCTCGGTTCAACAATCAGTTCTACTAATATTCGTGCATGGCACTTTCCCTTGGTCACAATGCTTGGAACTGGAGTGCGCATCGGTTGCGGGTCGTGTCCCTGCCGGCCTATGGCAAGTGGCGGAGAGCATCAAGACACTCCCCGCCACAGCAAATTGGTAATCACATTTGACCTGATTCATACGGTCCGGTTCAGCTTCCGGTAAAATTCGCTTGGAACTCCGCGAAGTCCAGAAGGTCGTTGTCGCCGTCGCTGTCGAAGTCGAAGCACTCGCAGTCGGTGCCTAGCCCACCGCCTGGGCCGAACAGACAGGCCGCGAAATCGTCCAGGTCAAGGTTGCCGTCTCCATCCGTGTCCCCGCTCGCCGCACCGCCGGCGCAAGCATCGCACGCGTCTGGCACGCTGTCGCTGTCCGTATCGACATTGTCATCACCACCGGGACAAACATCGGCTGAGTCGCAAACGCCGTCGCCGTCCGTGTCGTCTGGATTATCCGCCGGACAGTCGTCACAGAAGTCGGCTACTCCGTCGCCATCGGTATCGAAGTTGTCGTCACCACCGGGGCAAACGTCGTCCGAGTCGCAGACACCGTCTGCATCGGAGTCGCCGGTGAGGTCGTCGCCCAGACAAACGTCGCAGTCGTCGGGCACACTGTCCGAGTCTCCGTCCGGATCACACTCGTCGGGTACGAGGTTGGCGTCACAATCATTCCCAACCAACTCGCAATCGTCGGGCACGCCGCTTGCGTTGCAGTCGAGGCTCGTGTCTGCATCGATTTCGCACGCGTCGAAAATGCCATTGACGTTACAGTCAATGAAGACCTGACATTCGTCCGGCGTACCGTTGTCGTCGCAATCGCTCTCGCACTCGTCCGGCGTATCGTTTGCATTGCAATCCGCGCTGGGCGGCACAAAGTCCAAGTTGGAAATGACAGTACCGAACCCTCCACCAATCAGGATTTCGATGCCGCTCGCATCCAGATTCGCCCTGCGGATCGTCTTCGAACCACCTGAGCCGGATGCCCAATACAGTTTGCCGCCATCCCAATCCACGTCGACGGCATAGACGGTCGGCTGCCCTGTCAGGAAGGTCTGCTCATTACTGCCATCCAGATCGGACTGACCGATCGTGCCGAGAAACGAAGCCCAGTACAGCTTGCCCCCGACCGGATCCACCGCAACATCGTTGACGTTCTGCACGACCGCCACGAATTGCAATCCACTTCCATCGAGGTTGCCCCTCCAGATTCTGGTTCCGTTGGCCCAGACCATGTAAAACTTCCCAGCCAGCGGATCGATGGCCAGCGCGATCGGGTCACTAAAGCCACTGGACACCGTCTGCACATTGCTACCGTCGAGATTGGCCCGCATGAGCCGACCATTACCAAGACCATCAGTCACCTCACCGTAGAACATTTTCCCCCCGGCAAGGTCGAGCGCCAGGCCGATCGCCATACTTGAAGACAGCACGGTTTCCTGGTTGCTGCCATCCAGATCCGCCCGCATGATTCCGGTGCCCTGGCGAATCCAGTAGACCTTCTTGCCCGGGTCCACCTCAAGGTCCAGCACGGTGCTGGAGGATAGGATCGTGGTGGAGTCGTTTCCATCCGCATCGACTCCAAGAATGGTGCCCGAGACGGACCAATACAGCGAGCCAATGGTCAGGTCGCAATCGTCTGGCCTGCCGTTATTGTTACAGTCCGCTTCGCATTCGTCCGGTACGCCGTTGGTGTTGCAGTCCGCAAAGACCTCGCAAGCGTCGGCCGTTCCGTTGTCGTTGCAATCTGCTTCGCACTCGTCGGGAACGCCGTTGGTATTGCAGTCTACAAAGGTCTCGCATTCGTCAGGTGTTCCGTTGGCGTTGCAGTCCGTCTCGCACTCGTCGGGCATATTATTGACGTTGCAGTCCTGGCTCGTCCCGCTGTCAATGTCAGTGAAGTCACCCACGCCGTTGCTGTTGCAGTCCGGAGGATCCGGGAGAATGACAGTCGCCGTGACATTGGTGCTGAACTCGAGCGTGAGGGGACGGTTGAATATCGCGTCTTGGGCGGTGCTACTCGCCTCGGTCAAGTGGGTCACGTCGAACGAGGTCAAACTGTCCTGCGGCAAGTTGGTCGACATCTCCAATGCAACGAAGTACATGCGAGGTGCGCCAATCGCAACTTGGACAAGCGGATCCCCGTCGGTGAAAGTGATCGTTTGGATGCCACTCGTCAGTGATGGCGGACCGAGCAACTCAACGAGCTGATCAACGCCGGACTCGAAGACGCCATTGCCATCATCGAGATAGATGAGCAAATTCTCAATCCGCGAGGCAGCTATGGTTGGGTCAAGCGGGATGCCTGGGGCAGACTCGAAGAGTAATTCAAAGGTCGCCAATTCAATGCCTGCATCCATAGCCCGCCCATTGTGCGTAGCCGCAATCGCGAGCACTGCAGCGATTTCCCCTGCCTCGATCACACCCGGAGTGATGTCAACCGTCGGTAAGCCGAATTGTCCACCGGTGTTGAGCCAGACGGAGTTCGACTGTGAACAGCAGGTGACTGTGAGTACGTCGAGGTCACCATCGGCATCGATGTCGCCCAGGGCCAAGCCTTGTCCGGAGACGTTGGCGCTAATGGCGATCCCGCTGTCGGTGAAGAAAGCCGCGCCGTCGTTGAGCCAGACCTTGCTTGGGGCGGCCGATCCATCCGTCACCACCGCATCCAGGTCACCGTCATGGTCGACGTCGCCGAGCCGCACCGCGGTGCTCGCGGCGCTGCCGAAAGCTTGGTTAAATACAAAACCGCCGAGCCCATCGTTGAGCCAGACTTCGTCGGCGGCGCCGATGTTGGCCACATAGACGTCAAGATCGCCGTCATCATCCAGATCGCCGACTGCCAGGCCTCGGGCATTGGTCTGAGCAAAGCTCGCTCCTACAGAAAAAGTGCCTGTCGAATCGTTTTCCCAAACCTGTGCGAGGGTCTGTGTCACGGTCACCGCGTCGAGATCACCGTCAGAATCAATGTCACCCAGGACGACGTCCTGCCAGTCACCACTACCGACGCTCTGCGTGTTGATGAACTGGCCCGGTGAGGCGTCATCGTTCAACCACACTGAGTTTGCAGAGGAATTGGCCACGAACGCGTCGATGTGTCCGTCACCATTCAAATCGCCGAGCGCCACTTCACGGCTCGTCGCGGTGCCGAGCGCCTGACCGCTATCGCTAAATCCACCACCACCGTCACCAAGCCAGACGGTGTTCGCGCCGTTGTTGGCGACGAACGCATCGAGCGCGCCATCACGGTTCACATCGCCCAGCGCGATGCCAAAACTGCCCCCTGTTCCGAGGCTCTGCAGCGAGTCGGTATATCCGCCCGCGCCATCGTTGAGCCAAACGGTGTTGGGCTGTCCGCCTACGTTCACAATCATCGCGTCCAGATCACCGTCGGCGTCAAAGTCGCCCACTTCAATGTCGCGCGAATCTGAGCCCGTCTGCGTAAGACCGGCGAAGGTGAATTTGGCGTTGCGATGATTCAGAGTGTTCTTAAAGACCGTGGTCGGGGAATTCGTGACTGCATTGACAATGAAGGCATCCAGATCGCCGTCGCCGTCTAGGTCGCCGAGTGCAGCGTCCTTCATGTTCGGAAGCGCCTGCATGTTGGCGACCATTCCCGTTCCATCATTTACGAACAGTCGGCCAGTGCCCAAGACACTGTGGATCATGTCAACATCGCCATCCAAATCGATGTCGCCGACGGTAATGCCGCGGCCGTGCGAATCACCGAATGTCTGGCCGGCAGTGAAGAAGCCATTGCCGTCGTTAATCCAGAAGCTGTCTGACGTGAAGTTTCCCCCGGATTCGAATGCGTCCAGGTCACCGTCACCGTCGAAGTCCGCCAGCCGCACCTCAAAGCACTGAATGTTGCCCAGGTTTTGTCCGCTGTCGGTGAACGTACCGCTACCGTTATTAAACAGGACTTTGTTTGCACCGTTGCGGCCGATGAATGCATCCAAGTCGCCGTCGCCGTCGAGGTCGCCTAGTTCCGGGCTGACTTCGCTGCCAAATGAAAACACTGAGCCCGAAGTGAACGTTGCAGTGCCATCGTTCAGCCAAAAACGCCCTTGGGAACCGCCTACGATGAGCAAGTCCTGGTCGCCGTCTCCGTCGACATCACCCACGGCGTTCCCGCTGGGTGCGCCCGTCGCAAAGATTTGGCCGATGACAAAGTTGCCATGGCCGTTATTGATCCAGGCCGCAACTCCGCTGCCCGCCTCTAACCCGACGAGCGCATCGACGTCGCCGTCCTTGTCCAGATCGGCAAGGCGGACCTTGTCCGAGAAACTGAAGCCTAGATCTTGGCCGCTGTCAACGAAGAAGCCGTTCCCGTCGTTCAGCAGTACCTTCTCCGGCGCGTTAAACGTGGCGAGAAATGCATCTAGATCACCATCACCGTCCACGTCACCGAGTTCGACGCCCGAGGCCGTGGGCAGGCTCTGGAATGTTTCGACGAACATGGCCGTCAGACCGGGATTGATGCAAGCATTCACCGGGTCAGCCGGGCACGGGTCGATACAGTCAGCAGCACCGTCTCCGTCTCCGTCCGGCTCGTCTGCGTTGCATCCGCAAATCCCTGGCACAATCCGAGTCGGATCGGTCGGACAGCCATCGCAAGCATCGATGAAGCTATCGCCGTCGCTGTCTGCTTCGCACTCATCGAGTACGCCATTGTTGTTGCAGTCCGGAGCGTCTTCATAAACGCGCAACTCCCCTACGCTGATGAAGGTCGCACCGCCGCCCAGCGTACCGTACAGCCGGATCGCGTCGCCGGTTAACGGCTGAAATCTCAACTCAAAGGTTTCGAAACTGAGGCCGTTTTCGCCTGAATACGTCGGTGCGACAGATAGACTCGGCACGTCGGACCAGACGCCATCGTTGAGCACCTGAACAGTCAATGTTGTGAACCAACCACCATTTTCGAACTGCTTACCCTCCTGAAAGGTGATCCCGTTGAACTGACGGGGGGCGTCAAATGTGTAGCCGATCCAATCCTCCCCGACCTGGTCTCCAAAGTGGAACGTGTCGAACTGGGTGGCATCGCTGCTGCTGCCAACCGGCGGGTAGATCCCATCACGCATCACCTCCGGGTCAGGGTTGCCGCCACCCTGAGGGCCCGGCGGAACAAGTTCAAACACAAGCCCGATGAAGCTGCCATTTGTCGTGATGTCGATGCCATCGCAGTCATCCGGCACGCCGTTTGTGTTGCAGTCCTGGCTGGTGCCGCCAGCAATATCCGTGGTGTCCAGCACGCCGTTGCCATTGCAGTCTTGACCGTAGCCAGTTGTTGCCGTCAGCGAGATCACCAACGCCAGCATCAGCATTAATGTGGTTCTCATTCGACCCGTTACCATATACGTGCTTTCCATTCCAAACCTTTCGTGTCTCAATTCCAATCAGTGGGGCGTCTTTGTTGAAGCCGTCATCATCCAGCACCAAGCGGCTCGGGAGCAGACAATCGGCCTACATAAGAGATCACCCCAACGAGCCGAAGAAACCGACACGCGAAGGGCTTTTTATTCCGGCCATCCCCACCGGATCCGGCTTGAATGGGCGTTTTCTACGTTTCACCGTACGCGGAGTCCTGTTACGATGGTTTGCGAGCATGTAGTTGATCAGACGAGTCCGGCAGACCCCCTCAATGAGCGAATCAAACGAATCTTCGCCCTCCAATCCTGTCACCGAATGTCTGGAGCGGATACGCGACGGACATCCGTCCGCGGCTGCAAATCTAATGCCCTTGGTCTATGAGGAATTACGCAACCTCGCCCGGTTTCACGTTGCGCGTCCTGCGCCAGACCAGACGATACAAGCCACCGCTTTGGTTCATGAGGCGTATCTGCGCCTGGTCAAGAATCAAGATATCACTTGGGAAAGCCGTGCCCATTTCTTCGCAGTAGCAGCCATGGCCATGCGGCAAATTCTCGCCAACCATGTCCGCGACAAGCGCGCGGCCAAACGCAAATCAGACGGGATGCAGGTTTCCCTCAGCCAGGCTATCGAGTCGGGCGGATCAACCGAATTTGACATGGTGGCGCTCAACGACGCATTGCAGGTACTCTCGGAGTTGGACGAGCGACAGGGTAACGTGGTTTCCTTGCGGTTTTTTTCCGGAATGGAATTCGACGAGATCGCCCTCGTGCTGAAAGTCTCAACACGCACGGTGGAGCGTGACTGGCGCATGGCGCGGGCTTGGCTCAGCGCTGAGTTGCGCAGTGATGGGCGGGCATGAATTCGAAAAAATTTCAACAGGTCAAGTCATTGTTTTTGGAAGTGTGCGACCTTTCGCCAGACGAACGGAACCGCTTGCTTGACGAACGTTGTGGCGACGATGCCTTGCTGCGCACTGCGGTCGAAAAACTACTCGCCCACGATGCGGACCCCGTGAGTTTGGGAGAGGGGGCGATGCCGCGCGCCCAGCTCGAACAGTTCTTCGATGAGTTTAGCGAAGTCTCGGGCGAGGATCGAGCGAGGTCCGATCACCTTCCAGATACAATCGGCAACTATAGAATCCTCAGCCGGCTTGGCGAAGGCGGATTCGGTACAGTCTTTCAGGCCGAACAGCAGATACCCGTCAGGCGTATCGTTGCCATCAAAGTCATCAAGCGCGGGATGGACACCAAACAAGTCATCGCCCGTTTTGAAGCCGAACGTCAGACACTGGCAATGATGAACCATCCGGGCATTGCCACAGTCTTTGACGCCGGACAAACCGAAACGGGACAGGCATACTTTGTGATGGAGTATGTTGCCGGACAATCAGTGACGAGCTTTTGTGATGCCCGCCGATTGAATACCGTCGAGCGAATCGCTCTGTTTGCCAAGATCTGCGACGCTGTCCGGCACGCCCACATCAAGGGTGTAATTCACCGCGACATCAAACCGTCGAACATCATCGTCGCTGATGGGGGCAACGAGGCGACAGCTCTGCCAAAGATCATTGACTTCGGAATTGCAAAGGCGACAGGACCAGACAGCGTAGCGAATACAGCATGGACTCAGGAAGGTCAGTTCCTGGGCACCCCAGCTTATATGAGTCCCGAGCAAGCGATGTCATCCGGCGCACCGATCGACACACGATCCGACATCTATTCACTGGGCGTCTTGCTTTATGAGATGCTGACTGGGACCACGCCCTTCGATTCCACAGCATTGCATCTTGGCGGTGTCGCCGAAATGCAACGGATCATACGCGACGTGGACCCGCCTCGCCCCAGCACTCGATTTAGCCCATCCACTCGTTGGAGCACGGGCGCCGAGAAGAGCGTCGGAGATGGCGAAACAGGCGGATCGCAAACCTTCTCAAACGCGGCTGCGCGGCGCAACGATCCCGCGTCGCTCCGTAAGCACTTGCGTGGCGATCTCGATTGGATCGTCATGACGTCATTGGAAAAAGATCCTGCGCGACGCTATCAATCGGTTGGTGAATTCGTCAGTGACCTGACGCGCTACCTGGATGATAAACCAGTCAGCGCCCGCCCTCCAACATTTGGATATCGACTTGGCAAGCATGCCCGACGCAATCGCGGAGCGTTGGCCGCTGGCATCGCAATTTTGGTCGTCCTCACCGCCGGGGTAGTCACCTCAGGAATCGGATGGTCCAACGCAATCGCTGAGCGCTCCCGTGCCGATGCCGAGGCTTCCGTAGCTCTTGCTGTACAGGAATTCCTCACCGACGACTTGTTGCGCGCCGTATCTCCAGAAGAACAGGGACACGCGGTCAGCATGAAGAGCGTCCTCGATACGGCAGCAACGCGCATTGAAAACCGATTCGTTGATCAACCGCGCGTCGAGTTGGCAATTCGTGTCGCTATCGGTAGCACTTATCGCGCGCTCGGTCTCATGTCAGACGCGTTGCCGCACCTTACGCGTGCAAGGGAACTGGCAAAAGCCACGCTCCCCGAACTTGACCCGGACGCAATCGAAGCCGATTTCGAATTTTCCAAGCTTCAACTCTGGAGTGCTAACTACGTCGAAGCCGAGCGGCTGTTGCGCGACGTGCTCCGTAGGCAAATTCAAGTCCGAGGGGAACTGGACCGGAAAACTGTCGAAACGATGACTGAACTTGCGGCCGTGTTGATGGAACAACAACAGTATGATCAATCGATCGTGTTCTTTGACAGGGCACACAACATCGCAGTGGAGATCGCCGGGCCGGAAAGCGAACTGACAATAAACACCATGCGCGGATTGGCAATGGTTCAAAACGACCGAGAGCGTGCCGACGGCGCCGAGCCCAATCCCGAAACCACCGTACTGTATCGGAAGGTGTTTGAGTTAAGTCGAGCCGTTCATGGCCCAGATCACCTGCTCACCGTCCAGCGGATGGGCGATTTCGCGTCAAGGCTCGCATCCACCGGCCGAGCGGATCTCGCCAAGCCCTTGTGTCTCGACGCCCTGGAACAAAAGAAGAAGGTGATGGGGGAACATCATCCGAGTACCTTGCGTACGGTAATGGCATTGGCCGCGATTGAAATGCGGCTGGGGCAGGGCGACGTTGCGGCAGACTTGCTGGTGGGCGTTATCACCGCGGCCCAAAAATCCTACGCGCCGGGTGACCCTACGTCCGTTCGCCCCGTACTACTACTCGCCGACATCCGCGCGGAACAGCAGCGTTTCGACGAATCCGAATTACTGCTGCTCGAAGCGATCGCCAAGATTGATGATTCCCCCGAGAACTTTCCGCCACGCGCGGCGATCGCAACCGCACTCGTCCGACTCTACAAAACCTGGGGCAAACCCGAGCAGGCTGCTCGTTGGCAAGCACAATTCCAACATGCCAATGATCACTGACCGCGCAAGTCCAAGATATGGGCTATCCTGAGCGTCTCGCGATCAAGAAAAAGATCATCAGAGAAGTTCACGGCCGTTGGTCGGTTGCCTGAATTCGGACCGACAGCATCGACCCGAAATCCATTTCGCCTTAGCGAATCAACCACGCGCGGATTCATCGCAGTCGCTTCGGTCCCGCCCGAAAAAGTCTGGACTCCGGTCAAGCCATTGGCAGCAGCAGCGACTTGCGCCCATATCTGGCAAAAGTGACTACGCCTGGAGTTATGTGTGGAGATGAACGTCAGCTTTGCAACACCGGATGCGTTTCGCCTGTCTCGTACATAGTCAGCTATTTGCGCGAGTTCTTGCTTGCGAGCATCAGTGATCTAGTCAAACTCGGTCTCTCGCGCTTCGACAATGCGCGCGATTGTTTGGAACAAGACGGCTGTATGGCATCCGCTCATTGTTGGCTTCCTATTTCTTGCAGCTCGATATCAGCATCAATCAATTTGTGCAATCCACTTAGACCTGTTGGCGAATCAACAAGCCACGGGATTAGGACAGTTCGTTTGGCATGTTCGGAGAGTACTTCGTTGATAAACGGCGTTTCGTTAAGTTGCCTCCCAACCAAAACCGGGTCTTGCACTGCCAGCGGGGTAAGTGATTGATTGATCACCCAGGCAAACGGCTCAATCTCGGCGCGACGTAGATCCTGCTGCAACCTAGCCGCTTCGTGAACGGGTGTCGATTCGGGCAAGGTCACGACGAGAACGCGTGTAAAGTCTGGATCACGAAGACGCGGCAAAAGTTTCTCAACGTATTCTGGCATTTGGTTGGTTTGACGGGTTACCTCTCGATGATATGCCAGCGCCGAATCGAGCAACAAGATTGTGTGTCCCGTAGGGGCAGTGTCCAAAACGACAAAGCCATCTTCGCCCTTAGCTACAGCATGTGCGAAGGCTCGAAACACGGCTATCTCTTCAGTACATGGCGAACGGAGGTCTTCATCGAGAAGCGCTTTTCCTTGTGCATCAAGGTTCGCACCGGCTGTGCGCATTACTTCGTCTCGGTAAGTAGCTGTCACTTCAGCCGGATCGATCCGGCTCACCGTTAGCCCTTCGAATTCTTCCTCGGCGAGCGAGGCCGTGAGGTGTGCGGCTGGATCGGTTGTCGACAGGTGAACCCTCACGCCCTTTTCAGCAAGGGCAACTGCCACTGCGGCAGCGACACTCGTTTTTCCCACGCCACCTTTGCCCATGGTCAGGATGACGCCACGGTTTTTGTCGGCAAGTTCTGTGACAAGATTTTGCATGGAAAGCATCTCTGCTCGCACAGCGGATGCTCGCTCGCTGAAATTGGTTGGGGTCAAATTTTGTGCCTCCGGATCACGGCCAATATTTCGCAGAGACGCAATACCGACAAGACTGGACGGTGCCAGGGGAACGGTGGTTTGCTGCAACTCGATGAGGCCAGAAGGCATATGTGCAATAGCCGCCTCGCAACGTGCCTGCATGGCCTTGGCAATCGGATCGGAATGATCACTCGCCGTAAAGGTACCATTGATAATCAAATGCTGGTTCTCGACTCCAATTTCACGCAGTTCGCGGCTTGTACGGTCAGCTTCACGCAAGGCGGAGAGTTCAGGACGAGCTACCAAGATGAGTGTTGTTATCTCCCGGTCGCCCAGCGCTTTGACGGTGGATTTGTAGATCGTTTGTTGGGCTTGCAATCCTGCCAGTGGCCCCAAGCACGAAGTCCCCGAGGTATTTGACTCCATGAATCCGGACCAGGCAGAGGGCAAGGTGAGTAAACGAAGGGTATGCCCAGTGGGCGCAGTGTCGAAGATGACGTGATCAAAATCGCTCGTTGCGGTCGCATCACCAAGTAGCTTTGCAAATTCATCGAATGCCGCAATTTCCAGCGTACACGATCCGGAAAACTGTTCTTCCATGCTCTGCACCGCAGCGTCCGGCAGGACACCTCTGTAGGGTGCTACCATCCTTTCACGGTATTCGTGTGCTGCCTGTTCGGGATCGATATTCATCGCCCAAAGATTCGCAACTGAGTCGACCCTGGTTGGTCGATTCGCAAGCGTTGTTCCGAGAACTTCGTCTAGATTCGAGGCCGGATCAGTCGAGACCAACAAGACGCGGCGGTTTTGATCAGCCAGGGCAACCGCCGTCGCGCATGCCATCGACGTTTTTCCGACACCGCCTTTGCCCGTGAAGAACAAATTGCGCGTGGATGACTCAAGATGATTCATGACAATCCCCTATTGGTTAAAATTAACAACATCCCGAATCGCCGCAGCAGCCACCATCCGCCACAGGTAGAGCTGATCTGGTTTTGAGTTTCGACGCCGTCCAAAGTGCGAGGTTTTCGCGCGAGGGGTAGTCATTGCGACTGACTATTTGTCCGTCGACCAAGATCAACGGCAAACATTCCACTCCTTCATCACCGAGCAGTTTCGAAACGACAGCGTTTGCAGAGAAATCGTTTGCGTTGTGTGCAAGATTAAATCGATCCACAGCGTGCCCCTGCCCCTTCAACCACTCCAAGTCGGCTGCAAATTTGGGAAGCTCGGGGTCAACCTGCGGACCGCAAACACCTGTGCTACAACACATGGCTCGGTCGTATACCTGAACATGACTCATAACATTCTCCATTCGTTAAATCGTTCATCGCCGTTAAACGATAAATTACGCCAAAAAAACTCATAATTCTCCAACCAGTTGCTTCAACTTTGTCAGGATCGCGTCGTTGACGCAATAACAGACTTTGGGACCATCGACTTCACCTTGAATCAGCCCAGAGTCTTTCAGAATCTTGAGATGCTGCGAGACAGTAGACTGAGCCAGCGGTAGGCAACTGACAATTTCGCCACACATGCAAACATTTCGGCCAATGAGCAGACGGAGGATTTGAACGCGTGCAGGATGTGCGATGGCCCAAGCCAGCTTTGCCAATTTATCGGCAGTTGCATCCGGCATCAGCTTTACAGGAGCGGAATCGCAGCCCTTTTTTACCGCTTTCTTTGCCACAACGAGTCTCCTCAGGCCTTTCATCGTATATCTACGATTAACGATACAACGTGCCAGCCAATTTGTCAATCATTGGAAAATTATTTCACACCAGTGCCCCGTAGCCAAATTCCATCTTTGCCCGATAGGCATGCCCAGATGGTACGCAATTCAATCATCAGGGCTGTGAACGACGACAAAGAAAGCTGTCTTGGCGAACCGCTCTCCACCACGCATCAAGAAGTAGCAAGGTGATCACTTCGCCTGTTATTTGAGCCTCGCTAATCGGGACATCAAGTCCTGCCAAACACAAGGTATCGGACACCGGTTGTTGCGGGTCGCTTAGTGAAATGCTCGCCGATAGGATGTGGGCGATGTTCCAACGAACCGTTTGAAGTGGATTCGAAGGATCTGCGCGTCGGCGAAGCCTGACTGATGCGCGACTTCATCCACGGTTCGCTCGGTTGATTCGAGCAATGATTGCGCCGTGCGAACACGTTCGTGCTGGACCCACCGATGAGGCGTTAGCCCGGTAGCGGCTTTGAACCTTCTTGAGAAAGTTCGCGTTGACATTTTTGCACGGTGAGCCATCGATTGAACAGATAGCTCCCGCTGTATGTTTGAGCGCAGTTCGTCAAGGACACGGGCGAATGCGTCATCATCGGATCCCACGGGCGCATCGATGAATTGCCGCTGCCCTCCATCTCGGTGCGGCGGGACGACGAGGCGCCGTGCGACGGAATTTGCTACTACGGTGCCGTAGTCTCTCCTGATCAGGTGCAATCCCATATCGATACCGGCAGCACTACCAGCGGACGTCATCACGTTGCCTTCGTCAACATACAGAACGTCCGGATCAAGGTGTACGCGGGGGAACCGCTCGGTAAACTGTTCAGAAAATCTCCAGTGAGTCGTGGCACGCTTCCCGTCCAGGATTCCCGATGCCGCGAGGACGAATGTACCAGAACAGACCGAGAGGATTCGTGCGTTCTGATCGTGCGCACGACGCAACTTGCCCAGCAGCACCGGAGGCACGGGCGCATCGAGGTCCCGCCAGCCGGGGATAATGATCGTCCCCGCATGGTCCAGCAAGCGTAGCGAATGCGGCGTCTCAACTGTGATACCACCGCTGGCGCGCATGGGCCCCCGCTCCAGGCCCGCGACCCGCAGGTGATACCAGTGATCAAACTCGGGGCGTGGAATACCGAAGAGTTCGACCATAATGCCGAACTCGAACGTACACAGGTCGTCGTAGGCCAGCAGTGCCACTTGGGTCGGGTCTCGTCTCATGGCAGCATCTTATCGTATGTTGTCTTTTCTGCCACTCGCTCTTCATGACGCGGCGTCAGATACTTAGCCACTCAGGTTCGTTGCGAACCTGTTGGGGTCCGGAGATTGTGAAAAGGAAATGATGAAAACACGTCCGAAGAATTTCGTGATTGAAACTCCGGCGGCACCGTCGAGCGAGGCGCTCGAGCACTTCAAGGCCAAGATTGCCTTTGAAGCCGACTGCTGGGATGTACACGCAACCAGAGAACTCGAAGAGAGTGGATTCGTGCTCGTCGACGTGCGGTCTGCCGATGCCTATGGGAAAGGGCACATTCCAGGTGCCATCCACATCCCTCACACCAAGCTGACGGCAGATCGGCTGAAGGAATACGAACCGGACACGCTGTTCGTGGTCTACTGCGCAGGGCCGCACTGCAACGCTTCGACGCGAGCTGCGATCAGACTGTCCGGGCTCGGCCGTCCGGTCAAAGAGATGGTCGGTGGGGTGACGGGTTGGATCGACGAAGGCTTTTCCCTGGAGGCGCTTTGACTCATGGGTAACCAGGTCCGACTCATTCGCCGCGAAGACCTCCCGGAACTCGTGCGCCTATGTCGCGAGCATGCAGAATACGAACGTGCCGGCTGGCACGAGTACGAACGATCGGCGAAACTCGAATCGATGCTGCTGGGCAACGAGGATGTCCGGTGCTGGGTTGTCGATGGAGCGGGTGAACTCGCGGGGTTTGCGAGCGCGATGGTCGAGCGTTCGACTTGGGATGCCGGGCACTTTCTCCATCTCGACTGCCTGTTCCTCAGACCCAAGTACCGAAGACTTGGGCTTGGGCGTGCGTTGATTGCTGAAGTTGCGCGATGGGCTGTGCAAAAAAATATGTCGGGCATGCAGTGGCAAACACCGCGCTGGAACCAGTTAGCGGCGCGTTTCTACGAACGTCTCGGCGCTGCGGGCGCAGAGAAGATCCGGTACTCGCTCCCGCTGGAACGATGTGCTGAGTTGATCGGGGACGACCCAGACCCAAGCGAAGAGAGGGACGTTCCGTGAAAGCGTTTATTGTCGATGCCTTCACGTCCGAAGCCTTTAACGGGAATCCCGCAGCCGTCTGTCTGGTCGAGACGGAATTGACTGAGGCGGTGATGCTGTCAATCGCGCAGGAATTTAATCTGTCGGAGACTGCGTTTGTTCGTCCCACCAATGTGCCGGGTCGCTACTCGATCCGCTATTTCTCCCCCAAGCAGGAGATACCGCTGTGTGGACACGCGACCCTGGCGTCGGTTCGTGTGGTCTTCGCGATGAATGATCTTCAGGCGGCGACCTTTGTGACTACCAATGGCGTGGAGATAAACATGCGCGCGATCGGAGACTTGCTGGAAATGATCCTGCCTTCGTACGCGACAGTTCCTGCAGAAGCGCCCGCTGCACTCTTGTCGGCGCTCAAGATCACTTCGGTGGTAAACTCCGAATACAACGCGCAGACCAGTATCCTCCTTCTCGAAATCAAGAGCACCTGCCAGCTTGCGGCGCTCCAGCCTGATTTTCTCGCGCTGCGGCGTTCACATGATTCGATCAATGGCGTTGTGGTTACGGCGCGGTGCTATTCCGGCGGACATGATTTTCACTCGCGGTACTTCTGGCCCTGGAGTGGAACTGATGAGGACCCCGTCACCGGTGGCACGCATACGTTCCTCGCTGGGTACTGGGCGAAGCGTTTGGGAAAGGACCGAATGAGGTCATACCAGTCGTCGCGACGCGGTGGGTCAATGGAAGTCGAACCAAGTGAGGATGGCGTGACGATTCGGGCGTCGGCGGTCATCGTTTTCGATGGTGCCCTGCGGCCAACCGTGCTGAAAAACTTACGCGAGTTGGACCGATGATCACGTGCTTCCTGCGCTACACGATCGCACCCGACAAACTCGCCGAGTTCGAGGAATACGGGGCGCGATGGATCCAACTTGTCACGCGCTTCGGTGGGCTTCACCACGGATACTACCTGCCGGCGGAAGGAGCCAGCAACATCGCACTCGCGCTTTTTTCATTTCCAAGCCTCACCGCATACGAGGAATACAGGCGTGCTGCTGAAGAGGATCCCGATTGTAAATCTGCGTATCGACTTGCCGAGGAATCACGCTGCATTGTCAGCTACGAGCGCAGTTTTTTTCGCCCGTTGGTGAAATCAAGAGCCACTCCGTCGCTCAACCCGATCTCAGCGACCACGTAACAACAAACGTGATGTCGTGATTGTCGAACGATAGAACAGTCTCATGCCCGCCGAAGCGGCAATCGATCCTGTCGATAGTTGATTCTGTCGATCTAGAGCGCGACCTTCGGTGCGTCAATCCTGTTTCTTAACTTGCTCTTGAAGACCGACTCGAACGAATGACTCAAGGTCTGGTTTATCTGAGATGGTTTTTGCCCTGAAACTATTTAGGATTCTGTTCTTGTGTACGAGAAACGCGCCCGGCATCTGTCGTACATCCCCCTTCGGACGACGCGGCAGGTGGCCGGCTAAACTCGCTTTGATTCCACACGCCCAGACTTTCGGTGCGAGCATCGCCCCTGCGCCGCCCCGCTCGAGCCCGAACGCCTCGTACAGTTTGCGGTCTGGATCGCTGACGCGTGATGCGTTCTCCAGCCCATGCTCGGCCATCAGCGGTGCGGCTACGGATTCGTCGACCATGTGGACCAACACGACGCGCGCACCGGCGCTGTTGACTGCATTCATCTTGGCTGAGACCTCAGCCAGTGCCTCATGGCAAAACATTCAGCCCATGTGCCGCAGAAATATCAGCAGAACGGGTGAACTGTCCGAGAGTTTGGCAATCGACTCGTTGTTTTGATCGCAGTATTGTTTCAGCAGTTGTTCGATCGCGGTCTTGTCAGTTGACATGACAACCTCAGTTTCATTTCTTTGAAAACAAAGCATAGCCATCAAGCGGATCGCGCCCATCAAGTAAAGCAACTGGTCAATCGCTCTTCCAGGTGGGTGATTTCCTCTTGCGTAATCGTGAGCGGTGGAAGCAAACGAATAACCGTTGCGCCCGTAGGCAATGTGATGACGCCCTCTTCAAGTAACTGCATGACGAATGGCCTGGCTTTTGTCCGCAGTTCGATACCAATCATCAAACCGACGCCGCGAATCTCGCGAACTCTGCTCAGGTTGGCGTCGTTCAATCGAGTCACGAGTTGCGAACCAAGGCTAGCGGCGTTCTCGTCGAGTTTGTTGGCGACCATGTATTCGATCGCAGCGTTGGCAGCCGCACAACAAATCGGGTTGCCGCCAAATGTCGAACCGTGCGAACCGATTGACACCTCGACCTTCTGACCACAGATGACCGCCCCCATCGGTAGTCCGCCCGCAATCGCTTTGGCGACACACATCATGTCCGGAATGACCTCGGCATGCATGCTGGCGAACATTTTTCCCGTACGGCAGAAACCGGTCTGGATTTCGTCGAAGATGAGCAGCGCACCGGACTTGTCGCAGATGTTGCGAGCGGCTTGCAAATAGTCGTGGTCACCAACGTACACCCCGCCTTCGCCCAATACGGGTTCGAGGATCACAGCCGCGGTTTCGTTGGTGACCGCGGCACCCAGTGCTTCGATGTTGTTATATGGCGTGAATTCAAAGCCTGGCACCAGTGGTTCGAAGCTGTCCTTGTACGCTTTGCTAAACGTAGCGCTTAGAGCGCCCATCGTGCGGCCATGAAATGATCGGTTGGCACAAACGAATTTCGTTCGCCCCGTCGTCGCGCGTGCGAATTTGATTGCGGCTTCGATGGCTTCAGCGCCGGAGTTGCAGAGAAATGATCGATTTAAACCGTCAGGCGTGATCGATGCAAGCTTCTCAAGGAGTTGCGCTTTGGCGTCGTTGTAATAGGTGCCCGGACAGGTGATGAGTTTTTCTGCTTGGCGCTGAATGGCTTCGACGACGGCTGTGTTACAGTGACCGACATTGACGACGCCATGACCAGCCGCACAGTCGAGGTATTCCTTACCGGTATCATCCCAGACGCGACACCCTTCGCCTCGCACAAACGTGATATCGCGCTTGGGGTAGACGTCAAACTCATAGCGTTGCTGAATCTGCTGATAGTCGGTGGCCGTATTCATGGGCGAATCACCGTGCCCTTTCCGTCTAGCGCTGCATCAATGGGCGCTTCAATCCGCGCGTCGGCAAACACCACTTCGCCAACCCCCATATCGATCGCCTCTACCGCGCCCATCACTTTCTTGCGCATCCGCCCCTTTGCGAATGCCTCAAACGCTTCGACATTGCCGCGCTCGATCAGTGGGATCAGCGAGTTTTCGTCGGCAACGTCACGAAGCAGGCCCGGCACATTTGAAAGGATCACCAGTTTCTCAGCCCCGACCGCCGCCGCAATCTCGGCAGCCGCCCGGTCACCGTCCACGTTGACCGGTTCAAATTCTTCGCTAAGCGCTGGCGGGCTGATCAGCGGAACGTATCCCGCACCCGTCAACATCTGCAAGAGTTCGCGGTTGACTGATTCAATCTTGCCGGAATAGTCGTCCCGGATGAGTATCTTCCTGCCGTCTTCAACAGCGCGGATCGCCTTCTTGCGTGTGGCAGACATCAGCCCACCATCCACACCGGACATTCCGATTGCATTGACGCCGCATTGTCGCGCTAGCGCGGTCAGCGTTGTGTTCACCTTCCCGCAGTAGGCCATCGTAAAAGCTTCCATCGTCGCCACATCGGTGTAGCGACTTTCATAACCCGATACCGAAGTAATCATGCGCTGCGGCAAATCCAATCGCTCGCACAGTTCCTTCATCTCGTGATTCGCACCGTGTACCACGATGGCCTGTGTGCCGCTGGCGATCAGTTTTGCCAGATTTTCAAAGACGGCTCGGTGGTTGATCCCCTCCCCGCCGCCGATCTTGATGACAATCATGTCAGCACCTTGAAACTTCTGTTGGCAAATGGCCGCCAATCATCGAACAAGTCATACGCCTCGGAGCAAACGGCAAACCCGTTGGCGTCAAACCGAAACTGCATCGTGTAATACTCCGGATCATCATTATACAGCGACCCCACGAATGCGCCGTCCGCGCTGCCCATGACGACGTTCATCGCCCGAACATTTTCGCTGCGTTTCTCGATCACGCCAAACGCCCGGCGCATCGCTTCTTCCTTATTGCCGTGGTCGAAACGCTTGATGTAGTTGAATATTTTTTCAGCGCCGATGCGTCCCTCTTCTTTAATACGCACGCCATGCAACTCACCATTAAACACGAAAACGTTGGGACCATCGCAAAATGGCATGTTGTTTTCAACCGCGACGCCTTCATCTCGAAACGCGCTTCTGGCATGAGCGATGATAAAGGTCGATTGATCGAACACGCGGAGATCATCTTCCCAGATCGGTTTGATGTCGTGGTAAAGCTTCCATTGTCCGCCACTATCAAGCGTCGCACAGCCCCAACCGTGGCCTTGATATTCTTTGCTACGTCGCGAAAGCTCGGCGAAGGCGTTCAAGTGCGGTTGCGGGTCGAACGGCTGAACGGACTTGATGGCGAGTAGGCGACACATGATTTACGGATGCAAACCGGGAAACTCAAGTCCGGTCCGCTCATCGAATCCGCACATGATATTAAGCGCCTGAACAGCTTGGCCAGCCGCCCCCTTCATCAAATTGTCGATCGCACTGATAATCACCAAACGCCTGGAATGCGGATCGCGCACGAAACCGACGTCGCAATAATTCGTCCCAGCCACCAGCTTCGGTTCCGGCAATCGGTACAATCCGTCGCGATCTTTGACGATGCGCAAAAACGGTTCGTTTGCGTACGCCTCGCGAAAAACCTTCCAGATGTCTTTCTCTGCCAAGTCGTCTTTTAGAGCCACATGGCAAGTCGCCAGCACACCGCGCACCATTTCGATCGAAGTGGCTGACATGCCCACTTGAACGGAACCGTTGAATGCCAGTTCCTGCTCAATCTCACCAGTATGGCGATGGCCAACCGGCATGAACGATCGCACGCAACCGGCTCGCTCCGGATGATGCGACGCGGGCGAAACGCTTTGCCCGCCCTCGCTCGAACCGACCTTGACCTCGATCACTGTGCGATCGCTCTCGATGATTCCGGCTCGTGCAACGGGAAACATCGCCAAAATCGACGCCGTCGCATTGCAGCCAGCCGACGAAACCCACTTTGCTTCGCGCATCTGTTCGCGATGAAGCTCCGGAATGCCATACACAAACTCACGAAGCAGATCAGGACGCGAATGCTCTTTGCCATACCATTTGTTGTAAGCGGCTGGATCGTTTAAGCGAAAGTCGGCACTGAGATCGATGATGCGATCGGCGAGCTTGGTGAATGCGTCGATCCGGGCGATACCCTCACCATGTGGCAGGCACGCCAATAGCACGTCGCACGATTCAAGTTCATCGAGCTTGCAAAACGACAGGTCCGTACTGCCGCGAAGATTCGGATGCAACCGCGTCACCCGCGTCGTCGCATTACGCTCCGAACTGACCTGCTTAACAGTCACCTCGGGATGAGACAGCAGCAGGCGAAGTGCTTCTCCGCCGGCATATCCGCTACCGCCTGCAATCGAAACGCTTAGCTTGCTCATTGCTTATGCTGCCGTCCGACGCCCACGACGTGCTCGGCGATGATTCCGGGGATGTCAACACCGGTGACGGTGACACTGTTTCTGAATTCCATCGTGTAATTAACTTCGTTCACCAATAGTCCGTCGTTGGTTTCAAAGAGGTCTAACGCGACAACGCTACCATTGACGGCTCGTGCGCCGCGCAGCGATATGTCGCGAAGTTCGTCGGTCACCTCGCACTTGGACGTTCGAGCGCCGCGGGCGGTATTGGTGATCCAGTGTTCGCTTTCGCGATAGATCGCGGCGATGCATTCGTCACCGACGACGAAGCTGCGAATGTCGCGCCCCTGCTTCTCGATGTATTCCTGCATATAGAAAATCGAATGGTGGTAGCTGCCCAGAACGGTCTTGTGTTCAAGAACCGTTTCAGCCGCATCCGGATCGTTGACTTTGGAAAGCAATCGCCCCCACGAACCGACTGCCGGTTTGAGAACGGCTGGGTACCCGAGATCCTCAAGCGCCTTCATCGCCGACTCCTCGGTGAACGCCACATTGACCCGCGGCTGAGGGACGCCTTGACAATGCAGCGCTGCCGACGTTTGCAGTTTGTCACCGCAAACCGACGCCACCTGAGCCGTGTTGACGCATGGAATGCCTGCCGCTTCAAACAAAATCAAGGCATGCAGCGCCCGCGAATGGTTGATACATCGCTCGACGACCACATCCACATCGAAATGATCTCGCCCCAGACGAAACACAAGATCGCGCACGTCGATCATTTTCAACTCGACATCGGATCGATCCGAAAACGCTTTCAAAAGCATCTTCTCTTCCGGGCGAATGAGCGTGTGCAGAAATCCGACTTTCACCATCGGTTACTGCCCCCAATCTTCCTGCTCGGTCGGCGCTTCAGCCAACTCAACAGGATCGACGCCGACAACTTCCAATTCCGTTCCGCAGTCCTTGCACTCGATGAGCTCGCCCTTAATCGTCGACGCGTCAACAGTGACTTCGGCTGCACAAATCACACATTCAGGCACGGTTATAGCCTCCATTTGAATCAACCATTTCCGCCAAATCCGTCCTTGGCTCGCTCAGATTCGAGAAAGATAGCAAGCTCATGGCAATCTGTCTCGCAAACTTTGATCTGGTTATAAATTCATGACGCGTATTCGCAATAGCCAGACACACTTCATTGCCCGAGCGACTCAGTTGTGAGTTTTGTTCGAATGTCTGAAACGGGCGACCGACGGGAATCGAACCCGTACCCTCGCGTTCACAGCGCGATGCTCTCACCGTTGAGCTACAGCCACCATAAACGCCAGCCGACACGACTTACATATGGGTCGTATCGACCGGCGGGTTCGTTCAACAAGGCCACTACTATTCCGCGTCAACCATCGTCGTTGGCCCTGCTTCCGACGAGACTACGCACTTGGCTCGATAGGTCACCGTTACCGAACACGAAGGTCGATCGCGTTCCCGCCAGAACTTCAGCGAGCTGCTCCATTTCCTTCATGCGAGCCAGCGTTGGGTTCTCCGCCAGCAGCTTAGCCGTGTTGGCTTGACTGCGCGCTGCTGCCGTCTCCTCACGCCGACGAATCAAGTTCGCCTGCGCCGACTTCTCGGCTTCGATGACCTGGTTCAAGATCGTCTTCATCTCGCCCGGCAAGATGATATCCTTCAAACCGACGCTCTTGATCGCCACACCGAAATCGGTCGCACGGGCGGCCAGCGCACTTCGCACCTCACCGCTGACAGACTCCTTGTCGGCCAGCAACGCATCGAGCGTCCTCGTACCGACCGCGGCTCGGAGAAATAACTGCGCCTCGCGATACAGCGCCTGCGCATGATCGCTGACCACCGTTACCGCCAACAGCGAATCAACCACCTGATACGCCACCAGCAAATTAACTCGCAGCGTGACCTTGTCCCTGGTCATGATTTCCTGACCGGCGACATCTGCCACCTGCTCGCGACGGTCGATCGCCTTCCACGTCACCTGCCCGACGTTATTCCAGAAAACGTGACGCCCCTTGCCGAGCGTCTCGACAATTTTTCCATCCTTGATCAAGAGAGCGTCTTCGTGTTCATCCACGTTGACACCCTTGAGCCACTTCGAGCTACCGGCAAACGCTACGATCGTTTCAAGCTTTGGGTGATCAAAGTGCAGATTACCCGTGTCAAAGACTTCGACTTCAAGCTTGTATGGATCGTTCCAGAACGCGTGGCGCCCCGGACCGACGATGTACGCCAGGCGGCCATCCTTCCAAACGATCGCTCGCTCATGGTCAGCCACTTCGACGATCTGTAACGCACTGCGCACCGCGGTGTCCTTGACCAAGAGGTCAAGCAGCTTGTGCTCAAACTTCGTGTCGAGCGTGCTGACCGTTTCGATGCGCTTCCGGCGAGCGCTCCACAGTCGACTCCACAACCGATACTCACCCGGTTCCAGGAGTCGCACGAAGTCGCCGTGTCGATACAGCAATCCCTTTTCATACGTCTTGATTCGCGTTAGTCCGAACATGATCGAACCACTTCCTTTCTACCGCTGCATGTAGGGTGGGCCATGCCCACCATGTCGTAATGATCCAAACGGCGGTCGGCACGGCCCACCCTACATCGCTACTATGCAGCTACACTCCGTTCTCTTTACCTAATATTACCCTCGCCACACTAACTGGCGATGACTACCAGAGGCAAGTTGCAGGGCAATCATGCCAACCGATCCCGCATCCGCAGCGGAGTCGAGTTTGAGATGCGCCCGTCTCGTTTCAACCATACCCCGTTGGCGTACAACATTGCCCGAGGTACTGGCATAAACGAGTGAGGCCCATCGGTATCTACCCGACTGCGAAGCCGCTTCGTCGGTGCCATAGGTTCCGCATGCGATCGATACCGCACACGTTCGATTAAGGCGATGCGCTGCCATCAATCAACAAGCCACCGGCTGACCGGTTGGAAGATTGCTCCCACAACTTGCGCCAAGGTGCGGCGGTTAAGCCGCTGGAGTTGGGGCGGGATTCGAACCCGCTACACCACGATCCTAAATCGTGCGCTCTAACCAAATGAGCTACCCATTGGTGGTCCTGGGCAGGAATCGAACCTGCACTTCAGATTTCAAGTCTGCGCTCAACCATATGAGCTTCCAGAAACCGATATCGCTTCCGATGCCGTTCACGGAACACACCCCAGCAAATCCAAAAGGACGCAAAGCGCGCCGCCGGCACAACATCGGCTTGACCCAATAACAAAACTACCAAGTGCGGACCATCTGTATGTCGATTCGTTTCGAATGAACGGTCCGCACAGCGGACCCTACACTGCTTTCGATATGACCGTTACTCACACAATCGAAATCGTCTCACTACCATCCGCATGCTTCTCCGTTTCAATCCGCACATCCAAAAACTTTTGGATCAGTTCCACATGCGTCTGAGCGTGCAATGACAATCCCGTCGAACGAAACGAACCCGACCCCGCAATCGCCATCGGCAGCATCAACTGATCCGTCAGATACTCACCCACCGGCGCATCACTCTTGAGATACCGCTGACACTGCTGCACCGCATCGTGGGCCACCGCTTCGGCGCTTCGTCCAACCTCACCAAATCCGGTAAACATCTCTGTCACGTTTTCATACTCAACCTCGATCGTCACGATGTTTCCCGGCCCAACCGATCGTTCGACCTCAACCACACCAAGCTCCTCATCGCCCCACCCAAGGTGCCTTTGCACGATCTTCAGTTCACGTTCGCCGATCGACCGCGACAGCTTCGACACGACGGCCATCGCACATCGACGCTTCAACCGACCGCGATCGGCAATGTCGATTCGCTTCAACACCGGTGCTGGCTCGATTCTGACAATCGCCCGACCACCGCCAGCCGGAAAGAAACCCGCCCGCTCCAACCCCGCCTCAACGTTCACTCCCATGCGCTTCAAAAGCGGAAGGTACGCCCGCACCAGAAAATCAAACGGCGGTGCAAGTGGATTATGCGTCCCACCTTCAAGGACAATGCAGCTCGGCGCGTTCGCCAGGACCAGCGGAAGCAACACGGTTTGCAACACCAGCGTCGTACTGCCAGCCGTCCCAATGCTGAACGTATAATTGCCGCCGACAACCTCCCCCGGCACAAACTCCAATTCGGTCGAACCGATCTCGTCACCGACAACCCGAGCCAGCGAAATCTCCATCGCAGCCCGGACAGCCGTAAGGTGCTGCCGCATCAAGCCCGGCTTCTTCCGATTCGCGCGAATGTTCTCGATACGAAAAGGAGAACCCGTCACAATCGAAAGCGCCAAAGAAGACCGCAAGATCTGCCCGCCACCTTCTCCAAATGATCCGTCAATCGTAATCATCACATTCACATGCTCGTTCGAATTCTGTAGGTCGGGTCATCGACCCGACACATCATGCGATTCGCCTGTCGGGTCGATGCCCTGACCTACGAAACTATGCGTCACAGTTCACTTTAATCAGCTTCACATGCGTCAAAGGCAATCGCACAAAATGCGGCATGTAACAGTCGGCCATCTCGATCCCGATGCGATGCTTCTCTTGGCAAAACAAATTCCACTTCCGATCACCCGGCCCGCAACATCCAACCCGCGGCCCGCCTTCGATCACGTCGGTCAACGAATCGCGATAAACCAGAATCTCATTGTCCTGCGCACCGTAGAAAAGCTCCTCAGTAACGATAAGCTCGCTGCGACAATAAGAACCAACAGCCATCAACGGCCCATCGTACTCCATGCGCAAGGCATCGTAGTCAGTCAGTTCCTGCAACGGTCCCGACAATTCGCAACCGCATCGATTGCATTGGATTTGAATAGAATTACCTATAGGAATTCTCACAAACCTTAGGTCAGGTCATCGACCCGAAGTCAACAGGATTCGCTAATCTGCCCGATGACATTGGCTAGACAACTACGAGCCCAATTGCTCAATGGCTTCGGAGATAATTTCTAAAGTCATCCTTTCCAGGTCATTCGATAAAACACTGTCGAACATCGGAAATATCTGAAGTATTGGTTCAAACACTTCATCTGCCGCCATGAACATATGCGCTGCACGTAGCAGTTCTACTGCCATGTATCTCAGGCCCACTGGATGCACTACCCAGCTAGTTCTCTTTTGAAAGAACTCGTGGGCGAGAAAATTTCGCTTACGGCAAGCCACTCGCAGTAATTTTGAAGCCGACTCGTCAATTGTTACATGCTTGCTCGCAGAATTTATGAGTACTCCTAACGTATTCTTCTTTAGCTTGGCTTCATACGCGTCCATCTGATCTATGCATCTATTCGAATTGTGCCACTGAATATAGATGAGCGCGAGCTTTAGCCCTTGTTCTAGCGTCTGGCCGTGGAACATCGCCATTCCGAAGTAACTGAGGATGCGCTCACGCATCTTGTCAGTATCTTCAATTGCTTCAAATTCCTCCAATGCCTCTTGAAGCTTTTCAGGTACGTTGTGGAACGAGAAAGCAGTCTCAAGTCTGACCTGGACTTGTATTCTTGGGCGCTTTGAACTCATTTTTAATCATCCGCCTTATCCGCATCCTTAATCACAAACCGCGCATCTAACCGCGCGACTTCCGACGCCAAGCCGGCTTTCTTTACCGATCTAAGTACCTCTTCGAAATCCTTATACGCTGCCGGCGATTCGTCCTTTGGATAATTCCGACAGTTTGTCAGGATATCCTTCTCGTCAAACGATTCGTTGATCTCCTTTTGATCCAGCGTACGAATCGCGTTTTTTCGACCCAGCACTCTGCCGGCTCCGTGGTTGACGCTGTAGCAACTTAGCTCTGCACCGGCGTCGGCTACCATGACTGCCGACCCACGTTGCGGGTCACCCGGTAGCAGAATCGGATGTCCCGAATCTGCAAACGGCGTATCCCGAAGCGCGTGGTGACCGGCTGGGAACGCGCGGGTCGCACCCTTTCGCATCACCCATGACGGCTTGTTCTTGACGATCTCCTTGCGGGCGATGTTGTGGCTGATGAAGTACACCAACTCACCGGTCACGCCCGGGATCACTTCCTGAAACGCTTCGAGCACGAGGGCGTTGATCAACATGTGGTTGACCGTCGCGAAGTTCGCACCGAGCGACATGTCGTCGATATAGGCGTCGGCTTCCGGCGTACCGAGCGGCGCGTAACACAGGTGTCGATCGTTGCCCGGATAGTTAATCCCCCAAGTATCGAACTTCCCTTGCAACGCCCGGAACTGCCCCATCGCCAGGTTGTGACCAAACCCACGCGAACCGCAGTGTGACAGAAACGCCACGTGATTATCACGCAACCCGAATACCTTTGCACACGCCCGGGCCCGATCGTTGTCAACGATGTTGACAATTTCGCACTCGCCAAAGTGATTACCACCACCATACGAACCAAGCTGCGTCACTTTATCTTCCAACCGCGCCTGCTTTCCCGATTGCTTCAACACGTCCAGCCGCATCGCCAGCGCGTCGCGGGTGTCGTCGTGTCCACGGTGAAACGCATCTTCGCATCGATCCGCCCACGCTGGCGGTATACCCATCGCTTCGCAAACTTGCTTCGACGCACCTTCGATTGCCGCTTGCAACCCGATCGACCGAAACACATGTCGCGACTTTGGAACGTGTCGCTGTCCCCGCCCCGCACCAGTCGGCGTGCGCTCGCAGATCGCGTTGATCAGCGCCCGGCGAGTCTTGCGATCGATGATGGCGTCAGCCGGCAGGTCCAACTGCAGCAGACTCATCGAACACTTGATGTCCACACCCACCGGTCCCGGATAAATGTGCGAGCCGGAGGCCATCACGCATCCGATCGGCGCACCGTATCCGATGTGCGCATCCGGATTGAGGACGACTTCATCCACACCCGGAGACATCCGCGCGTTGATTGCTTGATTGAGTGTCGCATTGTCAAACGTCTCACGGATTTTCTCAGTGCCAATGACTGTCACTGGAGACAGTTTCCCGCCATCGACCGGTAGTATCGCCGTCGCCCCACCGGTTGAAATCATTTGTCCGTTATTCTCTGCCATGATTCTGCCTCACTGCTTCAAAGTTTTTCAACAATTCGCGGTTTCGATTATAACCGTGACCTCTCTTATCCGTAGACAACTCACTGCGGTCGGTGGGATTCGAACCCACAAGGTGAATTCACCTCCAGGCTCTCAACCTGGTGCGTATGCCAATTCCGCCACAACCGCGAAAGATTTTCGATTGCGGCTGGTGGGAGTCGAACCCACACGAGCATAAGCCCACACGCTTCTAAGGCGCGTTCGTCTGCCAATTCCGACACAGCCGCCAACTCCACAAAGCGGGAGCGGGATTCGAACCCGAACCGTCGGTGTCAAAGACCGATGTGCTACCGTTACACCATCCCGCTTTCGATACCACACGATCTTTTGATCTTACGGGTGCCCCGCCCTTCCAGGGTGGGGGACTGATGAATCTCAGGCGCGCCCCTTCGTTCAACACCAATCATCCGAAATCTGGGTGGCAGGACTCGAACCTGCAACATCTTGGTTCCAAACCAAGTAGGCTTCCGATTGCCCCACACCCAGCATGTTTCACGTCCACCACCCATGACCCCACCAGGACTCGAACCTGGAACTGAAGCTTCGCAAGCTCCGATGATCTCCATTTCACCATGAGGTCGCTTCAACAAGTCCGTTCCCAAGGCGGGCGGCTCCACGTCGGCCGCCCGCCCCAATCCAGAGTCGTGTTGCTCACCAACTGGCCGGTTTTGATGGCGGGCATTGTAAGTAAGGCATCCATCGTGCCACTGGGGGACTCCCACCAATAATTACCCGTAACTACTGCATTGAAAGTGCTTTGTGATTCTAAGAAATGCATCAAGATTGGTTTGACGGATATGGCGCTTTTGCATGTTGTATAGACATGGCGCGTATCTTAGAATTTTCGCTATGCTCAATATCGCCATAGGATTGCTGGGACCGGTGCTGGATCGGGGGGAGGGAGCCGACCGCTGGTCGAAGTGGCGGCCTACGGTTTCGCTTTGTCAACATGAGGATTTGTTGATCCATCGGCTTGAACTTCTTATCGACAGGCGCAATCGGAAGTTGGCCGAGTTGGTGGCTGACGATGTTCGTTCGGTGTCGCCGGAAACGAAAGTGCGATTGCATGAAGTTCACTTTCGCGATCCTTGGGCGTTTGAAGATGTCTATGGCGTGTTGCACGAATTCGCGCGGGGGTATCCGTTCGACACCGAGCGCGAGCAGTATCTGATTCATGTCACCACCGGGACGCACGTCGCGCAGATATGCACGTTCCTTCTCACCGAGTCGCGCCACTTTCCCGGGCGGCTGATTCAAACCTCACCGCCCAAGCGACGCAGTTCCGGCGAGCCAAGTCGCTACAGCATCATCGATCTCGACCTGTCGAAGTACGACCGCATCGCCCAACGGTTCGCCAGCGAGAAGCGCGAAGCATCCGAGTTTCTAAAAGCCGGCATCCAAACGCGCAACAAATCCTTCAACCATATGATCGACGAAATCGAGCACGTGGCGATTCATTCCGATGCGCCAATTCTGCTGACCGGACCAACCGGCGCGGGCAAGTCGAGTTTGGCGCGTCGCATTTTTGAATTGCGCAAGCATCGCGCCGGTGTCGCAGGTCGATTCGTTGAAGTCAACTGTGCAACCGTTCGCAGTGATACGGCGATGTCTACGTTATTCGGTCACAAGCGCGGCGCGTTCACCGGCGCGACGCAAGATCGACACGGTTTGATTCGCGAAGCGCACGATGGCATCTTGTTTCTTGATGAAGTCGGCGAACTTGGGCTGGATGAACAGGCTATGTTGCTGCGGGCGATCGAGGAGAAACGTTTCTTGCCGCTCGGTAGCGATAAGGAAATCACCAGCGACTTTCAGCTTATCTGCGGGACCAATCGCGAACTGGGGGCGGGTGTCCGGTCGGGTCAATTTCGTGACGATCTGCTCGCCCGAATCAACCTGTGGACGTTTGAATTGCCTGGGCTCGCTCATCGCAGGGAGGATATCGAGCCTAATATCGAATACGAGCTGGAGCAAATCGCATCGGCCACGGGACGATTGTATCGCTTCAGCAAAGAGGCATTTCGATTGTTTGTGCGATTTGCAAAGGAACCGGACGCCAAATGGACGGGCAACTTTCGCGACCTGAGCGGCGCGATCGCAAGGATGGCCACCCTAGCACCATCGGGACGCATCACCGAGAGCACCGTCAAACGCGAGATTGAGCGGTTGCGATTTTCGTGGCGGGCGCTCGAACCCGGACAGGATACTGACGACGAATCCAATCTCGAAGCGTTGCTAGGCAATAAGCTCATAGACATTGACGATTTCGATCGCGTTCAACTTGCCTACGTTGTGAAACTCTGCCGCGAGTCGACGTCACTGTCATCGGCTGGCCGACGTCTCTTCGCGTCATCGCGCAAAAAACGCAAAGTCACCAACGATGCAGATCGACTACGCAAATATCTCGCCCGCTTTGATTTGGATTGGCAATGTTTCGTGAGGCTTGAGGAATTCGACTACTAGGATGAGCTTGGCTGACTCTCGTGCTTCACTTTCGCAGCACTCGGCGTGTCCATCACAGGTTCCCAAACGAGAAATGTCAGGAGCATGAAGTTGGTCACGCGCTGCACCATTTGGCACTCTCGTATGGGTTTGGCATGACGTTTGACGACGAAGAATCCGGTCACCTTGTCGTGCCACGCCTGTTTTCGCTTATCAACCAAGATCCACCAATGATCGAGAGCAAAGACCGCCATTAGCACCGGTGCGAGCGTTGCACGGAAGGCCAGCGACAGCAATGGAGGATTTCCGCTTAACATGTACGCGTATCGGATACCAACGATTCGATAGCCCAGCGTCCCTTTGACGCTCAGCCGCATTCCAAACACATACGCGACAGCGCCGACGAGCCAAACGGTATCGATAATTTCATAGGATCGCAGGGTGACCCACCGAGCAGGCGCAAGGTAGTACCAAGCGTAGGGCATCGCGAAACCCAATCCGAACAAAATCACCGCATCCAAGAAGAGCGCCAATGTTCTGCGGATGAATCCCGCGTAATCCTTCCGGGCAAAAATTGGGCCGACCTTGTGACTCATGACGGTTGGTACCGTTGATGGAACTGTAATTCACCAACGGTACCAACCTGCTACGATCAACGCAATCGGCAAATGGGCGGTTCGATTGTCACTGCGATCGTCTCATATATGCGAAGGTCCGCACAGCTGACCCTACGAATTCAATGCCCCATCGCTAGGGCGCTTCGGTATTCTTCCAGTCGCTCCTTTGCTTCTTCGTTCTTGCCGCCACCGTGTTTGATGGCTTGCTCTTGTAGTTCTAGCGCTCGTTTGAGGTTGCCGGTTTTGAAGTTGGCCAGGGCGGCTGTGTCGAGGATGGCCCAGTTGCTATTTCTGGATGCCTCACAGGCTAGCTCGGCTAGCTTCAGGGCGATGTCGTTGTAACCGCCTTCGTACTTCTTGTCCGTCAGCAGATTCCACGCCAACTCGTTGAGCGCTCCTGAGTTGCGGGCGTGCTTATCTGCAAAAGAATTCGCAGCCGCAACGACTTTCTCGCGATCGCCTTTGCCCAATGCGAGGATTTCGATTCGTTTGTGATCCAGACGCGTGCTGGATTCGCCGGCGGCTTCAAGTTTATCGATTGCGGCGAGTGCCTGGTCCCATTGTTTGCGGCGCGATGCGTTGTTCAAATCGGCCCGCATCCTGTCGGATTCAAACTCGCGCTGCAACTCTGCGGCAACCATTGGCCCGATGTTCGGCAGGCTGCTGGCTGACATTGACAATCTGAACAATTCGTCGGACTCATCCGTCATGGCTGCCGCCACCAAGTCGCCGATGATGCCATGAACCTGCTTGACTTCGGCGCGTTCCTTTTCGCTCATGAAACGTTGGGCAACTTCCAGGCAGCGTTTCGGATGCACGAGTATCGCCTTGCTGGTATGTGCCGTCATCCGGGCGATGCCGGGCGCGAAGGCGCTATCATCCAAGACAGACGCACCACCGTGAATCGTATCAATCGCTTGTTGCGCCGCATGACGACTTGTGGTCAAGATGACTTTGTCGTCCACCGTTGCAAAGAATATGTTGACGTTTTCAGGGAATCGGTAGGCACGCACCGCCACCTCAGAAATGGAGTCCGCGATGCCGTCGGACGTGGGTGCGCCGGCGGCCATGGTGATGAGGCCGAGTGCCTGCTGCCAGAGCTTTTCCGATTGGGTCGGATCGTTGACGCGAATGACGACGGCGACATCGGGTGCAGGGCTGCTGCTTTTGGAGCCCTCTTTCGGTGGCATGACACAGACGGCGAAATCGACGATGTTGGCGAAGATTTCGCGGCCATAATCGAGTCCGATGACGGCGCGGTTGGCGCGATCGTTTCCGACGTCAACCGATTTGCCGGATGATTCCCCGAGAGCTGACGCGATGAATGCGGCTGTTCCACTCGGAATCGACGCGAGGATGTCGCGCGAGATCGGCGGTGTTCGGAGCAGGTTGTACGCGAGATTCTGCTGGCCTTCGTCGAAGCTGACGGCCAGTTCCAGTTGCGGGCCGTTGTCTTCGACGCCGAGTTTTCCGGCGATCCAGTTGAGGCTGTCGAGATCGAGGACGGCGCTACCGATTGCGGCTTCCTTCGATGCGGCGCCGAGCATTTTGATCATGGGTACGACCGGTTTGGCGTTGACGCAGAAGAATAGCAGCGACTTGCCACGATCGGCGAGTACGTCGGCCATCGCGTCGCTTGTTGCGAGCGATTGTTTGGCCTTGCCGTCGAGTCGATTGATGACGCCTTCGATCTGCGCTCGCTGCGGGCTGACAATGATGAGGCGCGAGGTGAGGCATACATAGACTTCGTTTTCGACCATGAACGTTTGCCTGCCGGCGATTGGTGCGACGGATGCGGTGGCCGCGGGCAGTGCGGTTTCGATGGCACCACGAATGGCATCGACGTTACCCGGATGGAACACCGCGACGCCTGCTGGTTTACCGGCCATCGGATCGACACCGGTGATTGCGACGGCCACGCCTCGAATGCCCGCGAGTTCGTTGATAAGGACCGGGCTGATGGCCAGATACTTCTCGCCAGGCTTGGCCCAACTGTTGTCACCGTCGGAGAGCAGACCGAGCATGTCGAGCAGATCGCCGATTTGCTTGCCCGGGCGGCTGAGTTCGATGTAAGCGAGCGCGTCTACGGGCATGAGACTAGCGAAGTCGGCACAGGCCAGTTCTTCGCGACATTCGGCGAGGCCCTTTTGTGCGGCGTTCTTGATGGAGCCATCAATCCGCCCGGCTTGCAGGACTTCGGCATAGAGCGTTGCCGCGCCCGACACATCGCCCTGCTCCTGAAGGTAATAGGCCTGATAAAACGCTGCCGCCGCCGGATCGGCTTCTGCACCTTGGGCGGCTGCCCCGTTCGCAACGATTGCCATAAGAATGACAAAAGTAAAAACCGCCCGCTGAAGCATGGAAAGAAAGAACATCATCACAACCTCCTATACGAAACCCGCCACCAAGGGCGAAACCCGAACCGCCCAACTCAAATATTATAACCGCCCAAGCGCAGCATCCGCGACGTGGCGATCGTTCAATGCGATATGAAAATCAGGACAAACCCCGAGAAATGGGCCCGTCAGTTGGGTATTCGCAATCCGTCTGAAAATATTTGGGATTCATCGGAATTCAGCAAATTCGTAGGGTGTAGCCCGGCCGCACCGAATTGCCGCGCGAGACTTCTTGTTTGCATCGGGTGAACGATCTGCCTAGAACTTTATGGATGAAGCCACGCTCACGTCGATTCATTCTATGCGCAGGCTTGTCGCTCACCTTCATCCTAACGGTTGTTTGGAGCACGAGTTGGTGGTGGACAGCAGCTTTCTATTGTGACAGCAGTTTCGGCATTGCATGTTATCGCGGTGTTGTCACCTACTATTTTAGTTCCTTTGCAGGGACTGAATGGCATCTGAGATATGCCGCTGATTCGGAGTACGGTGCCATTTGGTGGCCCAGACTCACCTACCTATTCGTGCTGATTCCGTTGTGGATCCCGTGGCTTGCCTTCTTGGGCGAAACGATGTTCGTTTGGTTTCGATTCAAGCCACCTGCGCCCGGTCATTGCCAGTGCGGTTACAATCTGGCGGGAAACGAAAGCGGCGTGTGCCCAGAGTGCGGGACGCCGTTCACAGAATAATTCGGTGCGCCCGGGACGCACACTACGCGCTACGTGCAGGTCTCTAATAGTTTGATAAGACGTGGCGCAGCGGCGGCTAAATTTCGCTTGTATATGATGGCAAACAATCGACCCATCGTGCGCGATCCAATTCCGGATGCATCGACAGTCCACCTAAATGCCGTCTGATTGGGCGCTATCGACTCGAAGATGTGGTCGTAATGTATCTTCATCGTCGTGAGCGGCCCCGTCCATCGCCAGCGATTGGGCGGTTCAAAGTGATCCACGGCAAACGTCGACCGCACGCCCAATGCCAGTCGAAAGGTGCCTGAGGACTCGGCGGTCAACGATCCCGGCGGAGCAAGCGTTGCAGATTTGATATGCGTGGCCCATGTGGGCCAGTCGGTAACTTTGGTCAACATGTCCCATGCCCGATTCAATTCGACTTTCGCATTGAATCGGTAATCGATCAATCGGATCAACGGGCACCTCCTTTCGACGGCCCCGCATTTTCTACCCATATCGCGATTCCTTCAATTGCGACATCTCGGACCTTTTGTTGCCGCTGCTGGCCTCCAAACCGCCTTTTCTTGTTTTTCTGAAAGATCGGGCGGGGGTTGTGCCCAATGGTGAATGTTGGGGGTAACGCCGAAGACTTCTGAGTTTTCGGCTTTTTGATGTGGGGAGCCGGGTGCAGTTACCAACACTCTGCACGCTGGCGAAAATTGCGGCTTTTTGAAGCTGCGGGAGAATTACAATGGGTATGACGAAAATGAAAAACCACGTTTGGTTTAAGACACTGGGCACGCTTTCGTTGAGCGTGTTTTTTAGCATGGGCGTTGTGGGCTGTGGCCTTACACCTCCCGGTGGCGAAGAGCCCGCACCTCAGGTCGATCCGCCTGCCGATCCGCCGGCTGATCCTCCTGCCGATCCTGCAAATCAGGCACCTTCGGCTGACGCCGGTTCCAATCAAGCCGCCCTTGGTGGCGACACTGTAACGCTCGATGGTTCGGGAAGCAGCGATCCTGATGGTGATGCACTTTCATTCAGTTGGTCGCAGTCGTCCGGAACGCCGGTTGCACTCAGCGATGCCGACACCGATTCACCGAGCTTCACTGCACCTGACTCTGATGAGTCGATGGAATTTGAACTCACCGTCGAAGATGGCGGCGGTTTGACTTCGACCGCTTCGGTTATGGTCGCCGTGACCGCGCCGACAGAACCGCGTTTGTACATTGCCAACTTTACGGCTAATGGCAACATCACCAGTTATGCGAATCCGTCCACCGTGAACGGTAACATCGTTCCCGATACGAACCTGGCCGGTGCACAGACTCAGTTGAACTTCCCGGCGGACATCGTCGTGAATGCCGACAACCAGTTGCTGGCTTCAAACTTCGCTGCCGGTGCGGTAACCACGTACAACGATGCCGACCAGACCAACGGTAACCTGTCGCCAGATGGTAACGTGCAGGGTGCGGCTACCCAGTTGAACCCGAACGGTCCGGTGACGCTTGCGATCAACACCAGCGAAGACCTCTTGTTTGTCGCTGACATCGTGACCGACGACATCAAGGTCTTCTCGGATACGTCAAGCTCTACGTTCAACGGTAACCTGGCTCCGATCCGTACGATCGCCAGTGTCGATCTGAACAACCCATTCGGTATCAACTTCGGTGCCGATGACGACTTGTACGTCGCCAACAACGGTGCTGCTAACGTTGTCGTGTTCGCCAACGCCAGCTCGCTCAACGGTAACGTGAACGCCACCCGTATCATCACCAGTGCGGTGTTCACCAACGTGTTCGACGTCTACGTTGACTCGACCGATACCATGTACGTTGTCGATGCTACCGGGTTTATCTTCACCTTCTTTGATGCTTCGACGCTCAACGGTGTGGTTCAGCCCGACCTGACGCTGACGGTTCCTGGTGCGACCACCTTGACCGCCATCGCAGTTGACGATGCAGGTACGGCTTACATCGTGGACGCTGGCAACAACGCAGTGTTCTCGTACGACAACATCGATCTGCTCAACGGTGCCATCGCTCCGGACCGTACGATCCAGGGTGCAAACACCCAGTTGGCCACTCCGATTCGGGTCTTCCTGGTCGAGTAGTCTTGACTGAAACGTTTTCTTAACCGCTGGGGTAGGGTTCCGGAGAATTAAATCTCTGGGGCCCTGCCCCTTTAAGCGGTATTGCCATTGAGCGATATTGCCATTGAGCAATATTGTTAGACTGATGCGTTGGACGATCTGAAGTAAGGTAGCCGAGACAGTTGTGGGATGGGAGAGTATGATGTCAAGCGAATCGAGAGAGCGCGGAGACTCATCTTTGACTGCGAGACGTGTCAGCTTTTTTGTCGGATTGGTTGCCAGTGCGGTTTGCATCGTCGGTTTGGAATCCGGCTGCATGCCCGACCCGCAGCCCTCTGATCCGCAACCACGAGTCGCTGTGCAATCAGAATGCGCCCAACTTGCGATCGCCTGCTATGACGGTTTCGCACGAACACCGGTCGATCTGGCGTGCTTTCGACCGACGACTCGCTGGACCAAGCAGAGTCTAACCTGGGCCATCGCCAATCCCACGCCCAAAATCGGGACCGAACGTCAGCACGAAATCGCCGAGAACATGTTCGGTCTTTGGGATGCGGCGTGTTCGCTGGATTTTCAGCGGGCGACCGATGTTGATGGTGCCGACATCGTGATTCACTTTGACCCGGATGACGATAACGGTGCGTTTCCGTTTGACGGACCCGGTGGATATCTCGGGCTTTCATATTTTCCCGGTTCACCGCGACCCGGTCAGATTTATTTGAGTGCGATTGAAAACTGGACGGTTCCACCTTCGGATGTTGAGTTCCTATTCTCGGTGGTTCTGCTGCATGAAGTCGGACATGCGCTTGGACTCGAGCATAGCCTCGTGGCGGGTGCGGTGATGCGACCCAGTTATCGCGGGCCGATCAACGAGCTGGCTGCGGGTGATGTGGATGCGATCCAGAAGCTGTATGGCAGTGAAGATGGAAGCGTCGATCCGACACCATTTCTCGAGTTAAGCGAGTGCAACGCACCGGCAGCATTGACCTCGGAGGATGATCCCGATTCAGACGATGACGGAATTCCTGATTCGATTGAGCTGTTGGTCTTGGGTACCGATCCCTTTTCGGGTGACAGCGACGAAGATGAAGTCAACGATTTCGACGAAATTTTTGTGTTTCGCACACCGCCAACATTGCGGGAACGCGATGGGGATCGCGACGGATTGTCTGATCAAAAAGAAATGGAGATCGGTACGGGCTTTAATAATCCCGACACCGATGCTGATGGTCTGCGCGATGGCTTTGAAGTTCACATCGTTGGCACCGATCCGCTGAACCCCGACACTGATGGCGACGGATTCATCGACGGGCAGGACAAGTGGCCGACATTCGCCGGTCTGCCGAAGGACTGCAACCAGAATCAGATCGACGATCGGGACGAACCGTTTAACGACTGCAACCAGAACAACTTCCCGGACTTCTGCGACATTGCTTTGGGCACGTCGGAAGATTGCACGGGCGACGGACTGCCCGACGAATGCGGGCCCGACTGCAACGACAATGGCGTTGAAGATTCGTGCGACATCCTTGAAGGCGTCAGCGGCGACTGCAATGAAAACCGCATACCAGATGAATGCGACTTAGCCGCTCAGATCGATGAGGACTGCGATCAGAACGGCGTACCCGACAAATGTCAGCCAGACTGCGACAACAACAACATCATCGACGCCTGTCAGGATGCGCCGGATTGCAATGGCAACGGTGTACCCGATGTGTGTGATGTGCTGGAAGGCACGAGCGAAGACTGCGACTTCAACCTGCGACCCGACGATTGCGATACTCGGGTCACCGATTGCAACGACAATGACCTCGTCGATGTCTGCGAAGTGCGCGATGGCGACGAACCGGATTGCAACGACAACCTCGTACCCGATCCTTGCGACATTGCCGGCGGAACGAGTCTCGACATTGAAGTCGTTAACGGTATTCCGGACGAGTGCGACTTCCTGCCCTAAGGTCATCGCAGACGATGTTCAACGTACGATCGTGGAAAAACAAAACCGGCGCTGAATGAGGAATCGTTTGCCTCGTTCAGCGCCGGTATTTGTTCTCTGCAAATCGATGCTGTCAATCGACGGCATCGGACTGATGAATTTATTGATAGATGCGCGTACTTTCGGTTTCCATGACCGGAGTATCCATCTGATCTGACTTCATTTCGACCTTGAATCGAACGTCACCTTCGCCAACACCCTTGACCGTGACCTTGTAAGTGGCTTTGGCTTTCGGTGCGAGCGTTGCCAGCGGAGCAAACGAAATGCTCTTGCCTTGCGCGCTCACTTGCGTCGGGCCAGTCGATGAAACGTGATCTTCCTCGGCGGGCAGCGTGCAATTGACAACGACGTTGGTGCCGACGGCTGACCCCTGATTGGTGACGATGATCGTGTACGTCACGTTGCCATTGATTTCGATGGGATCGGGATCATCGACACACTCGATCAGGATCGCGGGGATACCCTTCACGTCGATGCTGCACTGTGCCATAGCCTCGGCGCAATATGTCACCTTGGCTTCATTGGTGAAGCTGCCGATGCTGTTGCAGAGGAATGTTGACTTGAGTGTCATGCTCTTTCCAGCATCGAGCGTACCGACGCGCCAGACAACACGCTGACCTTCACGAACGCCGCCGTTGTCGGCGCCGACGAAATTAATGCCATTCGGAACCATGTCAGTCACCGTGACATTGCTGGCGGCTGAATCTCCGGTGTTGGTCACGGTGATGTCAAAAGTTGCATCACGACCGAGGTAACGCAGACCCGGACAGCTCTTGGTGATTGTGACATTCGGGCCGGCAGAAGCAACGGTACCGAATACCAGAAGCGCCAATGCAGGCAACGACCATTTGATTTTCTTCATTGTGATATTCTCCAGAGTAGTAAATTGTTACTGGCGGCTCGCTTGTTCATCTTGAAGAAGCGACGCGTCAACCGCCAAATCCTATGCGAATGGACCCCCCATTTGCCGGAATCGGCGGTGCAAGGTAGGTGTTGGCTGCGTAAGCGTCAAACCTGCTAATTTAGACTGCCAGACTTGAAGCGCGACCGACATACCGGGGTCACCGCTTTTGCCTGATCCGCCTCAGGCGCCGAAGTTGAAGTGAATGAGCTAACCGCTGTTGCACCAATGCGCAACGTCACAAACTTGAAAAAATTCACAAGCTGGTTCATGAAAATTGTGTTGGCGAACTAACACTTCGCCATTCGTGTGGGAGGTCGATTTAGACAGGAGTTTTGGGGTGGGTGGTAAACACGGCGAGTGCCGATTCGATTACACTTCGAGCCGTTCGACTTTAGCCACTGGCGTCTTAGCTGAGTGTATGTTGCAGTTGCGGCCATTGGCTTTGGCTTCGTACAGCGCTGTGTCGGCGACCTTGAGCATTTCCTCGGCGTTTTTCATTGACGGGCTCATCTCAGCAACGCCGCCACTGACTGTGACCGACTGCACAAGATCATTGTGGGCGATCTTGTTCGATTCGACCATGACACGCAGTCGTTCGGCCGCTATGAGCGCCATTTCTGCATTGGCATCCGGGCAGAGAACCAGGAATTCCTCTCCCCCCATGCGAAACACGCATTCGCCCTTTCGCGTCCCGTTGCGCAAAACGCGAGCCGTTTCTCTTAATACGACATCACCGACGTCGTGACCATAGGTGTCGTTGCACTTCTTGAAGTTGTCTATGTCGAGAGCGATGCAGGACAGCGACGTTGACTTTCGGCGTGCCAATTCCCAATACTCGTTCAATCGGTTCATAGCCTCGCGACGATTGTACAATCCTGTCAATTCGTCCGACGTGGCCATTCGCTGAAGTTTCTCATTTAAGGTGGCTAGCTCGGCATTGGTTTTGTGAGCGACACGCTGCTCCGCTGCAAGGTTGGCCTCCAGATTCAACGTGCGCAAGCCTGCTTTCAGTCGAGCAAGCAACTCAATCTTTTTCCAGGGTTTGATCAGGAAATCATCTGCACCGGCATCAAAGGCTTTGCTGAGCACATCGTTGTCAGTGCTACTGGTCAATACAATCACATATACGAACCCAACCACTTCGCAGTTTCGCAGGGCTCCACAGAGTTGCAGGCCATCCATCTTCGGCATGTTCCAATCGGTGAGTACCATATGGAACCCTTCAGAGCGAATGGCCTTGAACGCGTCGAATCCGTTGGTCGCAGAATGAACCTCGTATCCCGCGTCAGTCAATGCGTCGACGAGGACTTTGAGCGAAACGGGGTCGTCATCCACAACAAGGATGGGAACCTGATCGCGCGATGCACGGGCATGGGAATCTCGAAGTGATGGAATATCCGTTTTGGTCGGCACGGAAAACACCGAGCCGAGTTCATGCCATTCGGTCTTGGCAAGATCGAACGCCTCCCAGAGAGGTTCGGGGTCAAACCGCATCGACAAGCCATGGTCGATGACTTCAACCAGGTCTTCCTGATAAATCTTCGGATTGACAAATGTCGTTGCAAAGGCATTGGCTAGGCGAAGATGCGCAATTAGTTTCTTGGATCGATCGGCAATATCAACATTGTCAAGGTCAGGCGTTTCCTGGTGTCTGACGGCGTCGCAAAACACATCAGCCAGATGCCAATCTGACATCATTTCAGCAGAGAGTTCATTGTGATCAATACCGAATGAGGTCCGTTCAAGTTCACAGCGCTGGTCTGCGTCGACGCCATCCGTTCTCGCGATGATGTCTTCATAATCTTTGGAATGCGTGAACGCGAGCCCCAATGCGCCGATTTCACTCAGCAATGCCATGGTGAATGCCTCGTCGTGGGCGCAGGTGTTAAACATGGATGTCAGGTGGCGCGCCGACACTGCCCGGGCAAGGGACTTGGACCAGTATTCCTGATACTTGAATTGGCTGGTTCGGGCGTCTTGGCCTGTATCGATTAGGGACATGCCAAGGACGAGGTTGCGAACAGCCGGTCTGCCCAGCAGATTGACCGCCATCGACAGAGATGCGATGGTTCGGGAGATTCCAACGAGAGGGGAATTGACGAGTTTCAGTAGACGCGAAGAAAGTGCAGGATCGGTTTCAACGGTAGCGGTGATTTGGCTGATGGGCGTACTTTCTGCATCGAGGAGGCGCAAAAGCTCCAGCGCAACAGCCTTCGGGGAAGGCAGTCGTCCGGCGCGTCTTATGTCCTCAAATGCGGCACTTCTCATTGTCAGATCTCAAACCCAAACCGCAGAACTCGCGATCGAAAGGGATATGGTCGTCAGGAAGTGCCACATGCTGGCACCAAGACCAGTCCGATAACAACTTGAGCAATCTATCTTGCGATTTTGCCGACGATTCACCCAGGTTTGAATTGCCTGGTTCTTTGGCTTCAATATCGCCTTTTGGCGACGAGCAGTTTGAAAAATCGCGGCATCTCCAAACTACCTGTTGTTGTATATCGGCAATATCAATCGGTTCATGATTCGTCGGGGCATTGGGGAATTGTGTCCGGAACAACTGAAGAGCGAACCTGGAGGCATAACTGGATCAACTCCTCTACTTCTTGTTTGATTTGATCAAAATCGGCAGACGCAACCGTCGCCTCTTCGACCTTGGCCGCCTGATCAGTCAGCACCTCAAAACCATAGCTGGTGCCTTCACCTTTGAGAACCCGCGCTAGAGACTCGAGTAGGGCACCGTCCTTCTGTGCCAGAGCGTCTTCGATCGAACGAATACGACTCGGCAGGTTTGCAACGAACGCTTCAATGAAGTCCATCATTGAAGGGTCATTTGTTAACGTACTGAATATGGGCTCTTCACTGACGGCTTCGAGGATCCGCGACAGATTCCCATGGGTGTGCGGTTTCGCAAGGTAATCGTCACACCCCGCTTCCAGACACTTCTGACGATCTTCCGGCCGCGTCATCGCCGTCGCCGCGACGATACGACCCGTATAACCTTTTTGGCGCAGCGCCTTTGTGGTATCAAAACCGTTCATTTTGGGTAGTTGAATGTCCATCAGAATCAGGTCATATATCTTTTGCCCGACCATTTCCAACGCGGTCTCACCATCCGTCGCAGCATCGACCTCTGCTCCGAGTTTGGCTAGCATCGTCGTTGCCAGGCGACTGATCATGGGGTCATCTTCAACGAGCAAAACCCGATGGTGGATCGCCGCCCTGCAATAATGTTGCGGGTCAATATTCTGATTGAACCGAATCCGAATCTCATGCACGTTGCCCGAAACAAAACTGCAACCCACAACACAGCCACCAACATCTGACCATGAACCATGTAAGGAAATAAGTCTTACATTGCAATCAGATCCCGCATGAATGTATCCACCAAAAAGAAAAGATATCCCGCCCTGACTCAGGTCGATGGGTTCGACAATGTACCTGACAGATTCCGGATCTCCTGGCTGTTTGATCTCAGCCGTGATGTGTTTTTGCCTGTATTTGTATCGCTGATGCTGCCGCTTAGCCGCACCGGGCTCATCGGGCAATGCCTCGATACGTTCGATGAGTTTGTCGATCGCATCAGCGTCACCGCGAATGGTTCGAATACTCTTGTTCGACTTTGACACGATCAACTCCTCCCGCTGGCCACTTCTCCTGTTGACCACTTCTCGCACTGGCTCTGCCGCCCCACTATTCGAATGTGTTCAAATCGTGTGAACTCAACAGTTCAGCGCAGTGCGAATGGTCGTAAGTGCGCGGCACTTCTTCTTTTCTACAAAGGTATTCGCCCACTTGGGTCAACGACTCAAGCGGTTTAGCAAGACTGGAATGAAGCGCCTGCGACGGATCAATTCAACGATTTGTCAATTCATCGACGTTGTCAAACAACCTGTTTTTTCAACCATGATTGAATCGAATTCAATGACACGGTGCGCATTCGACAACACGTCAAGCTAGATTTGATTAAGCCATTGCGCCCGAAATTCAACGCTATGTGCAGGCATGTGAATTGACATCGATTGGCTGAACGAACGTAGCAAGCCAGGTGCATGGTACGCTTACCAAAATTGGTTGAGGCAGCGTTTCGTTGAATAGGAACCGTGATTGCATCGGTTGGGTGCGATGCCAAGCGTATTCAAGTCGCCGACGAATCACCGCGCGAATCTTCGGCGATATCGTGTGCAACCTGCTCAATGCGGGCTTGGTCTTTGCGATAAATACCAATGGACCGCGCGTCGCCCGGAAGGTTTGCTTCATACCAATTGAGCGCGTTGGCGATGTCATCTTTGGCCTTCGCAATTAGCTCAACAGCCAGTTGAAGCATCCCGTCACCCTTGGCTTTTGACGCCTGAGCCCGCCGAATGCGGGATCGCAAGGCGTACCTGATGGCCAGACTGCGCTCATCGCGCGGTGTTTGTTGCTCGCCCCACTCGATGCTCTTTTGAAGGTCTTCCTCTGCACCATCAAGGTCACCGCGAGCCTGACGAATGCTGGACCGCGAGGTGTAATCGATCGCCAGACTGCGCTCATCGCGCGGTGTTTGTTTCTCGCCCCACTCGATGCTCTTTTGAAGGTCTTCCTCTGCACCATCAAGGTCACCGCGATCCTTCCGAACGCGGGACCGCGAGGCGTACCAGATGGCCAGACTGCGCTCATCGCGCGGTGTTTGTTGCTCGCCCCACTCGATCGCTGCATTGATATGCTTATCGGCCGTAGATAGTTGACCGATGAGCACGAGATGCCAGGCCACGTCAGATCGCAACCGGTTCGATTGATTGTCTAGTGACTGAGGGGCACCGTCTAATACAGATTCGACGTGCGGAAGCGTTTCATTGCGATGTTGGAACAACTCATGATTGCTAGTGTCAGAGAATATTTGGATCAAGGCATCGATCAGCCGATAGAGGGTCGTTTCGTTTCGGCTATCGTTTTCCTCGCTCGCGCGGAATCGGGCCATGTCCTGGGTGAAGCGGTGAAGCGACGCTGATTCTCCGTCCCATTCCAGGACGCCTCCATCGCGCAGTGTATCGAGGGCGTTGGCGGTGGCGACATCATCAAGGCCCGCTCCAGCGGACAACAGATTCATCGGGATCGAATCTGCGTTTAGGTGGGCAGCCGCCAGCAGGACCGGCTCGGCTGGTGTGCCCATGACATCACGCACCAGCACGTCGTAGGCGTCGGCCATCCCTTGTGCGTGGTGGTCGGGCGCAGTCGATGCCGACTTGACATCTGCCAAAGGGTGCGATTTGTCGCTGAGGCTGGCGGTCTTAAGCGCCTCAAGCAATTTTTCCGGATCGGCGTAGATGGTTTTGTTCAGGCAGGCGGCCATGTAGTTTAGGCCAAGGGCGTTGAACCTGACGTGCCGCGCGATCTGCGCCATGGCGTCGGTCCGTTCGCCGGTTGGTTGCTTGCTGAATGCAGAAGTCGCGTAAGTTATTTCCGGGCGCGGTTCATTCCCGCGATGAGACCAGAGGATGTCGTCTGCGGCTTCTTCGCTCAAAGTCGGTAGTTCAAAATTCAGTCCGTTTTGCGGGCTGAAGTCGCTGCGAATGGTCGTGGCGATCGCCCGAGCGGGCTTGTTGGGTCGCCATTGGTTGATCACTACTGGATCGTCCACATTGTCGAGCACCAGCAACGCCCCGACGCGAGCGGCAAACTCGAGGATCGCACCGCGAACATCTGCCGGCTCTTTCGCGGGACTGTTTGGGATAATCCTTTTGAGCAATTCTGATGCCGACGTTTCGAGCACACCGGTCTGAGCTTGCAACCAATAGCGGTGTGGCCACTTCTCGGCGTAGTCCTCATGAAATACATAGCGGCGGGCAATAGCACTCTTGCCCCGCCCCGTGCCACCGCTGATGACCACCACGCGCGGGTCGTCTGAATTTATGCAGGCTTGATGAAGATCGGCGAGTACACCGTCGCGTCCTTTAAGCGTCGCGCGATTGTCGGTGATATTGACGAGATCGAAGTTGTTGTTGGATTTCGGAGCAATTTGGACACCGTGTGTCTTGAATTGCTGTTCGATAAACTCGACACCCTTGGCAATCTTATCAAGCTTTGCCATCACCTCCGTGTGCGCGGTATTGATTTCTCCAAGAATCGATTCAACATCAAGTCCGCTGTTGTTCCCTACAGCCCGCCCCACTACCGGTGCCCTGGTTTGGATGGCTTGGGAAAGTGCGGAAAGATGCGCCTCGATTTGTTGCTGACCCGTGAATAATTCTTCTAGACGGTCCGACGTTCCCGAAACTGTGGCGAGGATGTCGCGCACGTCGGTCATCATGTCGCGCATCAATCGCAGTTGCAGCGCGGCGTAGGCGGGATCATTCTTCTCAAACGCCCTCTTTGCACTGATGTGCAGCGCGTGCGGAAAATCATCCGTGAGTTTCCCACCGATGAGCAGTCGAGTCGCCTTGGTCAGCTTCTTCGTTCCGACGGCTTTGCCACCGGGCGTGACTATGCGTTTGACTTTTTGTGCAATTGACGCGTCGGAAACCCTGCCATCGAGGTACTTTAGAAATCCAGCCCAGACTTCTGCATCCAGCGCTTTCGCTTCATTGAAATTGTCGGACGACATTGCGAAGAGCCTGGTCACCACATCTTCATTGAGTCCTTGCAGACTGTTTGCATCGGCAACCGCAAGCCAGCATTCCGCGGCTTTGAGGGCCAACACTTCCAGTCGATAACAAGTGGCATCGTCGAAATCCTTTCCAATCGCATATGCCTTTAGCTTTGCTGCAGTGGTTTCGCCAACGATACGACGCAAGTCGTCATTTTGAAGATAATCCCTGGCGTATGCTGGCGACGCGGCAAGTTTCTTGGCGAGTTTGTCGCTACACTGGTTCAGAAAATGAGTGCCAATGCCACCGGCAGCCAAACCCGCAGCCGTGGCGATCGCGGCACCGGGCCACAACGTGGTGACGGCCGCAGAGCCAGCAATGGCGCCGCAACCAAGAAGCAATCGGTTGATGATAGGTGTGTCCATGTCATTGATAATAGTAGTCAAAAAGCAACCTAAGTATAGGCGAGCGGGCGCATCGACCACTATAACTCTAGCGATCGCCGTAATCCAAAGGCGATGATTGGCGACGGTGCGTTTCTATGGGATAATATTGCGCGGTGCCGATCTCACGTTCTTGAACGGGCCGCCTGACAGCAACATTGCATTTTACGTCTCTGGGAAATGGGCATGTCAACTCCCGAATTCAATTCGAACGATGCGACCGCGATTCTGTCCTTGCTGTGTGACGGCGATAGTGATGCCGCCGATCAACTGTTACCGCTTGTCTACGGCGAGCTGCGGGCGTTGGCTGGTCATCTGTTTGAGCATGAGCGGGCGGCTCACACTTTGCAACCTACGGCGCTTGTGCATGAAGCTTATGTCAAGTTGATCCGTGCGGAAAATGTGGATTGGAACGGGCGGGCCCACTTTATGGCCGTTGCAGCCAAGGCGATGCGGCAGGTGTTGGCCGATCATGCTCGCAAACGCAATGCCGAAAAGCGTGGCGGGCGCGATTGGCAGCGGGTCACGCTTGACGACGCCTTGTCTGATTGGCAATCTTCTGATGTCGATGTCCTTGAATTCAGCGAAATTATTGACGAGTTGGCCAAGCTCAGCCCGAGGCAGGCGCAGATCGTGGACCTTCGCGTATTTGGCGGACTGACCATCGACGAATCGGCGCACGTTCTTGGTGTCGGACCAACCACCGTCAAAGCCGATTGGCAAATCGCCAAGGCATGGCTCAAGCGCGCCCTGGCGGACAAGGACGCGTCATGAATACTTCGCGACATGATCAAATCGGTGAGCACTTTCTAAAGGCTCGCGAGCTTGTCGATGATGCCCGCCGCCAATACCTGACCGACCTAAGCGCTCGCGATCCTGAACTGGCCACAGAAGTTGAATCACTGCTGCACGCCGACGAGCAAGAAGTGGCTGTCCTCGACGAAACGGATAGCGGCGGTTTTTCCAGTCGATTACGGGCAGGCGCTGAAACCGATCTGGTCGGTCAAACGCTCGGGCGATATTCTGTCAAACGTGTGATCGCGTCCGGGGGCATGGGCACGGTTTATGAAGCGACGCAGGATAAGCCCAGGCGCACCGTCGCACTGAAGGTGATGAAGCGGGGTTTGGCGTCAGCATCGGCGCTGCGACGATTCGAAGTTGAAGCGCAGATTCTCGGGCAACTGCAACATCCCGGCATCGCACAAGTCTTTGAAGCCAACGTTCACGAGAACGATGCCGATGGCATTCCGTACTTCGTGATGGAGTACATCCCCGACGCGTTGACGATTACCGAATACGCGACGCGCAACAATTTCACGTCACGGGCGCGGCTGGAACTTTTTGCGCGGGTGTGCGATGCCATCCATCATGGCCACCAAAAAGGCGTGATCCATCGCGATTTGAAACCGGGCAACGTGTTGGTCGATGCATCCGGTCAGCCGAAAATCATCGACTTCGGCGTTGCACGGGCCACCGATCTCGACGTGCAGATTACCACGATGCATACCGATGTCGGGCAGCTGATCGGTACTCTAGCGTACATGAGTCCCGAGCAAGTGACCGGGAATCCGCAGGCCATCGACACACGCTCGGATGTTTATGGACTTGGCGTATTGCTCTATGAACTGCTTGCCGGCCAAATGCCGCAGAACTTGCAAAACCGTTCACTCGTCGATGCGGCGCGGATCATTCAAGAGACGGACCCATCCAGACTCAGCATGGTGAGCACAACGTTTCGCGGTGACATCGAAACGATCGTCGCCAAGGCGCTCGAGAAGGATCGAGAGAGACGCTATCAGTCGGCTGCGGAGTTGGCGGCAGACATTCGCAGATTTCTCGGCAACCAACCGATTGCAGCCAGACCTGCAAGCGCGACGTACCAACTCAAGAAATTTGCAAAACGTAACAAAGGGCTCGTCGCGGCAGGCTCGGTGGCGATGTTATTCTTGATCGTTGGGCTCATCACAACAACGTGGTACGCATACCGCGCGTCGCAAGAACGCGACGCCGCACTCGAAGCCAAGCACAAAATGCAATTGGAAACCGACAAAGCCAGCGCCATTAACGCATTCTTGATCGACGATCTGCTCAGCGCGGCTGATCCGGCTGACGGTATGGGGCATGATGTGACGATTGTCGCTGCGCTGGAAGCATCGGCGGACAGGATAGGCGATGCCTTCGCCAGGCAGCCGGAAGTCGAAGTATCGTTGCGGCGGGCGATCGGTGATGTCGCGCAGAAAATCGGTCAAATGGAACGGGCTGAACACGAGTATCGCAAAGCCATCGAGTTGCAAGAATCACTACCAGTGATCGACGAAGCCGCGATTGCTGAAACCAGAGAACGATTGGGGTTTGCGCTTCGAATACGTGGTCGTTTTGATGAGGCGATAGTCACTTTTGAGCAGTTGGTACAATTCAGACGGACGCGAGCGAAAGAGGATCCGGTCGGCTTGGCACACGCACTTCATGGTTTGGCGTCGGCTATCTATCGGCGTGGCGGTGAAGGAGCCCACGAACGAGCCGAATTGATTAACCGCGAAGCCCTGGCAATCTACGAGGCAGAGTTCGGCTCCGATCATCCATCGACGCTGGATTCACTGGGAGCGCTTTCCACCACGCTTTATAGTCAGGGCAAAATTGAGGAATCGTTGGAGCTTCACGAGCGCGTACTTGCGGCTACGATTCGCCAACATGGCGAAAAGCATTACGACGTTGCCCGATACAAGTATGACTTGGCGATCATCAATATGAAAGTCGAGAACTACGAGAAAGCGGAAGTCCTATTGACGGAAACAACAGACACGATGCAAAAGCTGGCGGGCGAGGCCAATCCGTTTGTTGCAAAAGCGATCGGTCAACATGGTCGCCTCTATGCCAAACAGGGCGAATTTGAAAAAGCCGAACCGTACTACGTCGAAGCGCTGCGACTTCAACATGAACATCTGGACCCGGCGCACAAAGACTTGGCGTGGACGCTAACGTATCTTGGCAGAGCGCGAGATGCGCTCGATAAATACGCAGAGGCTGAACTCGTTTGGAAAGAAGCGTATGAGGTGGCGAAGGTCACCAACGGACCGGAGAGCGTCAACGCAGCAGTTCGCTTGAACGACTGGGCGCGATGTCTGGCTGCCCAGTCCAAATATGAAGATGCTGAACCTAAGTTCCGCGAAGCGCAGCGGTTGTTGGAGATCGTTCTTGAACCGGGCTCGAAATCAATAGACCGAGGCCGCATTCAATTCGCATCGTGTTTGACCCATCTTGAAAAATTCGATGAAGCTGAGTCTCTACTTGAACAAACGTACCAATCCTTGACCGCTGCCAACAATCCAGATCAGACTACACTTGACGACACCATTGACGCGTTAGTCGAACTCTACATGAAGTGGGACCGACTCGAAGACGCCGAAGTATGGCGCGCCAAACGCCACGCCACCGACCTCGCCAAACCAACTGCCGAGTCTCAAAGCCCAACTCCAAAGACTCAAACCGATAGTCGCTAGAGCTTTTTTCTGTATTCGGCTGTTCACCACACACCTTCAGTAAGTTACTGTCCATTCTTTAGTTACGGCAATTCGCGATCTTGCAACCAAGGCTTTCGCCACTGGAATTTCAGGACTCGACCGACTGATTTCTTCCGTTTCGCCGTGATCTGATTGGAAGGACGACCTGCCGCGACGGCGCTCGATCCATGCTGTGTTGAACGGCCCAAAGCTGGGGGCGACTAATGGAGATTGATTTAATGCCAAACATTCGAATTCGATTGACTCTTATGCTGAGTGTGACCATTGCGCTGGTTGTAGCACCGGCGTCATTGCCGGCTGAGGATTGCAACGAGAATGAAATACCAAACGTTTGCGAACCTTTCGAAGACTGCAATAGCAACGGCGTCACCGACATCTGCGACATCGGCGGATTCACTAGCCAGGATTGCAATGGAAACCTGATCCCGGACGAATGTGAGATCGACGCCAACAGCACTGCGCCCGGTGGACCGTTCTTCTGCAACTCGGGCTGTGCTGACGATTGCGACAACGACGGAATACCGGATGCGTGCGGCGTTGGACCAAACGCGGTGCAGCAACCGATCCTTGCCGACTCCGCACTATTCAGCGCCGGCACCAGTGACAATCATGACGGTGTTTTCCGTGCGGATGACTTCGTCATACACCAACAGAGCGAGATCAGCGCTGTTGAAGTTCAAGCATACCTCATTGCATTCAATTTTCCGAACTTGGAACCCACCCGGCCGACGTTTCGCGTATCTATTTACCATGACAATCCAGGGCCATCGCTGCAACCGCTAACGTCTCAATACCGAATTTATGATGTACCCGGAGAGATCATTGAAACATTTATCGCACCTTCCTACTCAATGACTCCGACTGGGAACGTTACGGTTTTCGGTGGCACGGACATTTTTGAATACACGTTTATCATTCAATTGCCTCAGCATCTCGTGCTTGACCCCGGTGCCTACTGGCTAAGTGTCGGTGAGATTTCCGAAGCGCCGGACGAAGCAGTGTTTGCCTGGTCGCGCGGCGAACTTGATCCATATCGTGGTCGATTTGGACATGTTCGGTCACATAACGAATTCTCCTGGGTTCAGTTTCCGCAGGACCAGATCGATCTTGCATTCTCGCTACATCTGACTGAAGACTGCGATGAAAGTGGCGTACTGGATTCGTGCGAAATTGCGGCTGACCCCGGCTTGGATTGCCCGAATGGAATTGGAAACGGCATCCTCGATTTCTGCGAAGTGGACTGCGACCTGAACGGTGTCGCCGATACATGTGACATCGAGTTGGGCAATATTGACGACTGCGACCACACGCAGACAGCCGACGAATGCGACATTGCGGCGGGCTCTGCACTTGATGTCAATGCAAACGCGATCCCCGATTCGTGTGAGTCAGACTGCGATATCAACGGTGTGCCCGACGACTGGCAAGTGGAAACGGGCGTTGCGTTCGATGCAGATTCAAACGGCACGCTGGACCATTGCGAAGTACCCGGACCAGGCAACGCAGAGTGCGTGGATGCAACACCGATCTGTCCGGGTATTACCTATTCCGGTTCAACGGTTGGCGATCATGACGGTTGGGTGTGGTATTCATGGACGCCAGCTACGTTTGTCGATCAATCCTTGATACGTGTTGACACATGCGGATCGCAAATTCCTCTTGTTGTCGAAGGGGGCTGCGCCGGCAATGACGACATCTTCAATTGCGACGTTTGCAACACGATGTCATTTCGAACGCGATACGTCCCTGACATAACCCGGCCGGACGAATGCGTTCGCATAAACTTTGACGCACTTGAAGCCCAGCCAGGAACTGAATACCTCTTCGCCATTCGCAGCGACGGCCCGGAAGAGGGCGAATATCAGTTCCGGCTGACGTTCACAGCTGGTACGGTTGAAGGAAATTGCATCAATGCCCCCACCCTGCCAGAACCGTTCAATGACTGCGATGCCAACGGTGTCCCGGACGACGCCCAACCAGACGAGGACTGCAATTCCAATGGTGTTCGGGACATCTGTGAAGAGAAGATGGGCATCAGTACCGACTGCGATCAGGACGGTGTTCCCGACGAATGCATGATGATTGACTGCAACAACAACGGAACGCACGATGCATGCGAATCCGACTGCAATCGCAACGGTACGCCGGACGATTGCGACATTGCGACTGGAACGAGCATGGACTGCAATGGCGACGGCGGTCCGGATGAGTGCGATCCGTTTGGGCGATATGGGTCGCAACTGTCAATCAATGGCACTCCGGTTCCTGACCATTGGTTTGTAGGCCCGCCAGATAGCCTGGGTGAAGGTGTCGGAGGCCAAATCATCGAATATGACTTTGCCGGCACCCGCATCGTCGATGGCGCGGGTCCCGATTTCAACGTTTACGAGTATTTGCAATGGGGACTTACCAGAGCAGAGTTTGAGAAGATCGATGTATTGGTCAGCGACGATGGCGTCAACTTTGTCAGCGTGAAAGGAACGGAAGCGCCTCACGTCGCCATTCCCGGTGATGAGTCACACTTCGGGGATTTCCTCGCGAAGTCGTATGACTTGGCCGGTACGGGATTCGCGGAAGTAAGGTTTGTGCGCATCGAGGGCAACGGTGATGAACCGGGCGGTTCGTATTATGGTTTCGATCTTGACGCGATCGGTGCCATCCATTTCAGTTCACCCGACGCATGTGCCATTCCCGGAGACTGCGATGCCGATGGCGATGTGGATCTGACAGATTACGCCGACATGAGCAGTTGCATGCAAGGTCCGGGCGGCGGAATGATTGGTGGCTGCGGGTGTTTCGATCTGGACAACAATGGCGACATCGACCTCTGTGATTACTCTGAATTCATGGTGAATTTCGGACAATAGTCGATCCGATACCGGCAATTGCCTCAGAGATTCTAATAGTGCCCACTGTGGATCGCATCTCGCAGTGGGCACGTTTTTTGTATCGATGGACAAACCCCGTAACCCGCTGCTGATGCTACACTTGTGAGTTTTCTACGGAAGCTTTCAGGACAAAATGTTTTTGGGGTTCCGACTGATTTCTCCCGTTTTCGCGTGATCTGAGTGGACGGACGAACTGCCGAAACGGCGCTCGATCCAGATTGCGTCGAACAGCCCACTGACGCGGGCGACTTTTGGAGAATGAAGTTATGTCAAACGATCGCTATCGAATGATTCTTATGCTGGGCGTGACGGTTGCTTTGGCGATACCCCAACCTTTACTTCGGGCAGACGACTGCAACGAAAATGGTATTGATGATGCCATCGAAATCGCCGAGTCACTCTGCCTTTTTCCGGACGAGTTATCTGAGAACTCCGCCGGTATTACCGAGTCAGTCGTCTTGGGCGCACCGGATGATGTGTATGTTGGGTTGGGCGCGGACTCGGTCACTTACAAACTATGCTGCGATGGTGCATCCGACCTTCCTGGTCCCGACATCACCGTTTATGAAGTGGACTTTGGTGCCCTCGAATTTGGGATCATGGACATTCTGATCAGTGAAAACGGTCTCGACTTCTTTAGCGTTAAGGCGAGTGAGACGACTGCGGTGGCGATCCCGGGAGATGGCGTTCACAGCAACCCGGCCTTCGCTCGATCCTACGACATTGCTGCCACAGGTTTGCAACAAGCAAAATTCGTGAGGATACAAGGAACAGGTTCAGGAGCGGCAGGCGCTTCCAACGGATTCGACCTCGACGCGATCGGAATCGTCAACGGCAGCGGGCTCGCGCAAGACTGCAATACGAACACCATTCTCGATGACTGCGAAGTGGACTGCAACGACAACGGGATCCCCGACATAGATGAAATCGATTGCGACGGGAATGGTCAGCCAGATGATTGCGACATCGCACTCGGTTTGCTTGGCGATTGCAATACCAATCAAGTGCCCGACATTTGCGAATTGGTTGGCGGGACCGCCTCGGACTGCAACAACAACGAGATTCCAGATAATTGCGAACCCGTCGAGGATTGCAATGGCAACAGCATCACCGACATTTGCGACATCGGCGCTCTCGCCAGTCAAGATTGCAACGGTAATCAGATTCCCGATGAATGCGAGATTGACGTCAATAGCCTCGCACCCGGTGGGCCATTCTTCTGCAACTCGGGATGCGCTGACGATTGTGATGTCGACGGCGTTCCTGACAGTTGCGGTACTGGGCCTTTCGCGATGAGTCAGCCAGTGGACGTTGATGCTGAAACTTGGGTGGGAAACAGTGACACAATCAATAACAATCGCCTTGCAGACGATTTTGTGCTGCCAATGCCCACTCAAATCGGGGCAATCGAGATTCACGGATACATGATCGGCATTGGCGAATCGTCATTTGGCCAACCGAATCGCCCGATTTTTCGCATCACGATTTATGCTGACAATCCGGGCCCCGCAGCCGATCCTCTGCACGGCGGACTTCGCGTCTATGACATACCTGGTGAGGTCGTAGCTACCATTGTTTCCCCACCGTATTCGATCACGCCAACGGGCAATGTCATTGACGGTGGTGGACCAGTCATCCCTGAATACAAAACTGTATTCAATCTTCCTCAGGTACTCGAACTTACCGCCGGTGCCCATTGGTTAAGCGTCGTTGAGATTTCTGAAGACCCCGGTGACGTTATCTTCCTGTGGTCGCAGGGTGAGATTGATGCACTCCGAAGTCGGCCCGGACACGTCCAATCGCACTCCCAACTGGGTTGGGCTCGGTTTACCAATCAAGAAAAGGATCTGGCGTTTGCCTTGCACTTGGTCGGCGACTGTGACGAGAGCAGCGTACTCGATGCGTGCGAGATTGGTGCCGATCCTGATTTGGACTGCCCGGGTGCAATGGGCAACGGCGTGCTCGACTCATGCGAAGACGACTGCGATTCCAATGGGGTCGCCGATTCATGCGACATCGAGTTTGGCGATGCCGATGACTGCAACCACAACGGGTCACCAGACGCATGTGACCTATCCAACGGGGTAGCGTTCGACGTTAACGCGAACACGATCCCAGATTCATGCGAAACGGACTGCGACTTCGATAGCGTGCCTGACGAGTGGCAAATAGAAACGGGTTCTGCCTTGGATGCAAACACGAATGGAAAACCCGATCATTGCGAAGTTCCCGCATCGGCGAACGCAGAATGCGTGAACGCGACCCCCGTTTGCCCTGGCACCGCTTATCACGGAACAACAGTCGGAGACGATGACGGCTGGGTATGGTTTTCTTGGACGCCAACCAGTTCCGTTCCCGTTGAGTATTTAAGAGTTGACGTATGCGGTTCGCAAATTCCGGTGGCTGTACAAAGCGGCTGCACTGATAGTGTGAACATTTCCGGTTGCTCAACGTGCGAGACCATGTCGTTCAATACGATCTATACGACCAACTACGCCAGCCCCAAATCGTGTGTTCTCCTGAACTTTGAGGGCATTGATGCAGACCCCGGGACAACCCACCTCTTTGCCATTCGCAGCGATGGACCGGAAGAGGGGGCGTTCAACTTCACGCTCATCGTTGAGACGATTGAATCTGCCAGCAACTGCGAAAACGTTCCTGAGTTCAATCAACCCATCAATGACTGCGATGGCAACGGCATACCGGACGACGCTCAGCCAGACGACGATTGCAATACCAACGGCGTTCGCGACATCTGCGAAGCAAACTTGGGCATCAGCACGGATTGCGACGGTGACGGTGTGCCAGACGAATGCATGATGGTGGACTGCAACAACAACGGAATACACGACGCTTGTGACGCAGACTGCAACCGCAACGGCTCACCGGACGACTGCGACATCGCCGCAGGAACAAGCATGGATTGTAATGGCGATGGTGGTCCGGATGAATGTGATCCGTTTGGCCGATATGGAGCACGACTGTCCATCAACGGCACGCCCTACCCTGACCATTGGTTCGTAGGCCCACCGGATGAGCTTGGAGAAGGCATTGGCGGTCAAATCGTCGAATACGATTTTGGCGACAGCCGAATCATCGATGGACCCGGTCGAGACTTTAACGTCTACGAAGATTTACAATGGGGACACTCGGCTCCTGAGTTTGAGAAGATGGATGTGCTGGTCAGCGACGACGGCATCAACTTTGTTAGCGTGAAGGCAACGGAAAGTACACCGGTTGCGATTCCGGGTGATGAATCACACTATGGAGGAATACTTGCGAAGTCGTACAACCTAACAGGATCAGGTTTATCGGAAGCACGGTTCGTTCGCATCGAAGGCATTGGTGATAACCCGGGCGGATCGCTTTACGGTTTCGAACTTGATGCGATCGGGGCGATCAATTTTGCGGCGCCGGACTTGTGTGCCATACCCGGAGACTGCGACACCGACGGTGATGTCGATATGGATGACTACGCCGATATGAACAGTTGCATGCAAGGGCCGAATGGTGGGGTGGCTAGTGGTTGCGAATGCTTCGATCTCGACAACAACGGTGACATCGACATGCTCGACTTTGCGAAACTGCAAGTACACTTTACTCACTCGCAATAATCGGCATTAACCAGAACCATTCCGTTCCCGATACGATGACACCACAATAAAACAGTGTATCGGCCACAGAGGAATTTGCACATTCCCAGGTCGTTTGAAGAGAATTCGATTCAAACGACCTGGGAACCTTGATTTCTCGGGAACTCTGTGAAGCCATTAAGATTGACGAAACTGTTCGACAGATTGTGACCCTTGACGCATATCACACAAAGGCCGACAGTGGCCTGCATAAAATTCGGCCCGACGCAATCCAAGCCAGCAACTGTCAGTGATTGCCCACATTGGTCTTGTCAAGGTTGTTCTTAATCAAGTCTTCCAAACCTGTAATTGAGAGCGTTCCATTGCTGTGTTGAGCGAACTCCGCGTCAATCACTCGACGATCCTCTGGCGAGAGCAGAGTCTTCGGTTGAATGTATTGAAACCATAGCCGCCGTCGTGTTTCGTGTGACCGCTGCAGAAAGTAAGCCTGCATTTTGATCAAGTCCAACACGCAATCGCGATTCCAATACGCGACTTCCATCGAATGTGCCACCAATGCAAACTCGCCAAAGAGAAAGACAAATCCACCATCTGGTTCAGATACATGATATGGATGCTCAGTGTATTTACTTTGATCGCGGCGATCTCTGATTTTGAAGTACACCGTCTTGCGTAAACTCCCCGCCGCGAAATCTAGAAGCACTTCAGACATCTTGTATTCTTTGTTCAGATGGCGCTCCGCATTGATAAAAACCTGCGTGATCTCTTCTACATCTTCCTTATCTGGCAGCATTTCCGGCACTGCACCAGCCGCCCGTTCATCAACGCGGTCCTTTAAGAGGCCAATCACGCGCCCAACCAGCGCCAATCGATTTGCTGTCTGCTCATCCGAGAATTCCGGAACAAGCTTCACGAATTCGAGATGTGTCATTCGATCCAAGTCAAACAGACACCGTTGTCGGCTGTCGATGTTTGAAATCACATCTCGGCGAGCTAAATATATCTCGCGGTAGTGCTCGCTCTTGTGCGGTCTGAACTCGATCGCCGGGTCAACATCGAGCCATTTCACGACCAAGGGTTGAGGGGTTTCGCCTGTGTACTCTATTACGAGTTCCACTTCCGTGCCTTCCTCGTCGGCATGGGACCAAACCAGAACAAGCTGATCAAAGTTCTCCCGCGGAATAACGTCATCCACCGGCTTGGTGACAAAAACGCCTTCAATTTCAGTTCGGGTCGGCGCAAAGTGGATTTGCAAACCGCGAAATTCCTGAGGAGCCGTTTGACTCCAAACATATTTGATGAATTCTGTGCCCATCAATCTTCTCACTTTGGAAACGGATTACTTGACGACATGCCGCGATTCAATCTGGATGTTATATGTGACTTGATCATGATCAAACGTCCAGTCAACATCGTCTGTGCCATCTGATGCCGTCACATTGATAGGAACCTTAGTCTCATGTTGCCCACCGCCGCCATCCTGCCATGTGCCGGTTGCAAACGCCAAAACATGCGTTGCATTCGCCAAACCTGTGTCTGATTTGATGTCTGATTCGCAATCGTCAAATACCTTACCGTTAAGTTGATAGGCGAGATCCGACTCCCCTTCTCCCTGTTTGTCAAAATTGAACCAATCTTCACCGGTGGCTTGAGGAAACCGGTCCAAGAAGGCCGTGAATGCAACACGATTCCTCGGCGAGTAAGTCAGCCACATGCATACTCCATAGTCAACTGGCATTCTAATTACTCCTAATAGCCGCAGCGCTTCTTGCGCAACGGAAACCAATTTTCATCGACCACTTTGGTCGATACACTCGCACAACGCTTTTCTCACTTGCTAACCGATCAAGTGAGTCATAGGGTAAATTCTCAATGGTTACCAAATCGTGAACCTCTGGCACGTCACAATAGTGCGCTCCTTTTAGGATCATTCGATTGTCAGTTTCGAAATTCTCTGTTAACTCACTCACATTTGTCGCACCGTGATACAACCCAAGCGATGAACTCAACTCTTCTTGCGACATGACGGGGCGTGTCAATTTAGCGTATTCAACGAAGTTAATCTCCCAGTCCCCCTTCTCGCTCCGGGCGATGGTTTCCGGTGTGCATGTCAGCAATCCCGAAGGCGTTTGGTCACCCCAAGGAAGGACGCGACGATCCGGATAACGCATGGCACACTCCCATTCGTTTGCTGTTGGAAGACGTTTATTGACAAAGCGACAGTATGCGTTTGCATCCTCCCAACTGACGCCAACGACTGGATGGTCGATAAGGTCCGTTCTTTCGGTAACCCGCCTCCAATGCCTTGGCGCTGGATAACCTGTTGCGTCGAGGAAACGTTTGTATTCTGCATTCGAAACTTCAGTCCGATCAATGTGAAATGGCTCCAACACAACGCTACGGGCTGCCTGCGCGCCATCGCGGGTTTCTTCGCCGCAAATGTAAGAACCACCTTGGAAGGAAACCATTTCATTTGATGGTTCAAAGTATGCTGGAATTGGAAGTACCAATTCCAAGGCTTGCCCGGCTCGGGCTATGTGCAAAGATGCCTCACTGAATTCGCTATCTGATCTTTTGGCAACAAATCGATATTGCCCTACTGGAAGGCTCACCTCCCGAGGAAGCACGCCCATGTTGGCAACTTTGCCTATAGTCATTCCATCGAAGTAACAAATCACTAGTTCAACGTCCGAATCGCTTGTCGGACAACTAAGACTCACACGACTCTGTTGCCGCCCTCGAAATGCGTGGGCTTGATACCAAATCCCGACAATTAGGAGTACGATCGCGGCTCCTGCCAGCACGGTGACATACTTACGGTTATTGCGAATGACTTGTCGGATTCGCCTCGCGATAGACGGTGGACGTGCGAGAATGTGCTCTCCTGCGGCGAACGATCGCAAATCGGCTGCGATGTGGGCAGCGGTCGGATATCGATCCTTGGGTTCTCGCTCGATGGCTTTATGACAAATCGTATCCAGGTCGGACGGAATCCTTCGATCAACGGATCGCAAACGTGGCGGGTTACATTCCATCACAGCGCTGAGAACCGAATGTAATGACGGCCCGTCGAATGGCTTTTGAAGACTCAACAGTTCGTACATTACGACACCTAGTGAAAAGATGTCGCTACGTTGGTCAATTCGTGTATTGGCGATGTCGGCTTGCTCCGGACTCATATAATGACAACTACCAATCAAAGCCGTATGTTGGGTCCGATTCTCCTCTGCGAGATGCTTGGCAATTCCAAAGTCGGTCAACCTCGGATGGCCACCGCGATCAACTAAAATGTTTGAGGGCTTAACATCGCGATGAACGATTTTCTCTCGATGAGCACAGTCGAGCGCATCGGCGATCGCTACGACAATTCCGGCAGCTTGGCGATGCCAGTCGCGAACATCTTGCAGATTGGTTGCGGAGAGCGATTTGCGCTTTTCTTCAATCATCTGCGCAAGCGTTCGACCTTCAACATACTCCGTGACGAGGTAATGGTCATCGCCATCTTTGCCAAACTTGTACACGGGAACGATACCGCGATGCTTGAGTGCAGCCGTACTGCGTGCCTCTTCGCGAAATCGCGCCAGCGCCTGCAACGATCCTGCAAGGTGTCGTCCAAGTACTTTTAGAGCTACCTTTCTACCGAGAACTGTGTCCTCTGCGAGGTACACGGTTCCCATGCCGCCCTCTCCAAGTCGATGAATGATTTTGAATTCACCAATTCGGTCTGGTTGCTTGGCCTCTTCCGCCGTGATCGATGCGAACTCGGCCATGAATTCTTCGGGCGCTTTGGCGTGGTGCCGTAAAAGGGATTCAATCCGCTCCTTTTGGGTCTCGTCCTGGCATGCCTCACCCAAAAAGCGCTCGCGCTGTTCGGGCGGGAGGCCAAGTGCCTGAAGAAAAACGGATTTTTCATCCCAGTGAGGATCCACGAACAACTCCTGCGTACGTCTAACCTGCTACCGATACAACCGTAAACGGTGTCATCTCCTGCGCCATCAGTATCGATTTTTCAAGATTATTGTAATCACATCGATTCGGCGAGATCGGACAGGCGGTTGTGAAGCCATGCCTTTGCGTACTCCCAATGCTTACGGGCAGTTGAAAATGAGCACACCATGATCGCCGCAGACTCTTCCAGAGTCAGACCACCGAAAAAGCGGAGGCGAACAATGTCGGCAGCCGCCTGATCTTGCTTGCCCAGCTCTTCCAGCGCCTCATGAATATCTAGAAACTCAATCTGCGACGTCACACCGTCAACTTCAATTTCAATCAGCGGAACTCTTTGGTGCCCGCCGCCCCGCTTCAATGCGTTCTTCGCCCGGATCTCTTCCACGAACACATCATGAATCGCGCGTCCGACCAGAAAGTAAAAGTGACGCCGATCCTCCGCATCCAAAAGGACTCTTCCCAGCAAACGCTCGCTTGCTGCGCTAACCAATTCCGTTGTCTGCAGCAGGATGCCCCCTTTACCGTTTAGCCGACGACGGGCAATATGACGCAGATCGTCATAGACAAGCGTGAATAACTCTTCAATGGCATCGTTACGCCCTGAGCGAATATCCCCGAGCAGACCCGTAATGGTGCCAACGAGTTGTTCTGGATTCCCTGACGGCGAACATTCCATCCCTTGTCTCCAACTTGTCAGCCCCTGTCTTCAACTTCTTAAGACGTGCCTACGAAAAAATTTCGAATTATCGCGCATCGACTCCCATACATTGCGGTGGTGTATGTGAGCGACCGGACAATCGCATCGAATCGGCGATATACGTCGTGACTTGAACCAAATCAGGCGAAGTGACGAGACGCAGGGCATTGAAAACAGAAATGAATGATCCCTGGCTTTGGGCACTGTAGCGCGCCAAGTGGGGCTGCACATGCCGACTCGCCGCCACAGTTATATCGGTGTCTCCGCCTGCAAAGTCGTCCGTCAGCAATGCCAAACGCAACGCTCATGTGTTCTGGTAGACCAACCCGAGTGAGTTTCATTCTAACGAATGCGCCCTCAAACACCAAATCAGCCGGCAGCTAAATCGGTTGAACGCAATCGAGGCAACTTGCGGGGCTGGCTAGGATCAATGGAAAAGGAGTATGGCGATGACATTCAATCCCACCCAGGACAAGATCGCAATCACGATTCCGCAGTTCACTTTGAAGAAACCCAGCCTCGGTCAAGGAATTGATCCGCTGTTCGAGATATGGCCCGACGGTGTTTTCAACGAGCCGTACTTTATCAGCCTTGCAATCGATTCGTATGGCATCAAGCAAAAATCGCTTGAGTTCAACTTCACCGAATACCCAAACGTCCGCGCGGGCGAAACCGTAACCATGCTGGGGGACGGGAGCTTGGTCTATGGGCCAAAGAACCCGGGTGCGTTTGTCGCTGTATCCGTTGCGTTTCTTGAAATGGACCAAGACGTACGCGACGCTGGAAAGTTCATCCAACATGCGATTTCATCGAAGGCCGCAGAACTCGGATTGAAAGCACTGCTTGCCACCAACCCAGGTGCCGGTGTCGTCGCCACATTCCTCAAGGAACTCATTCGCTTCGTTGCCGCATCCGTTGCTGATAACAAAGATGACTTCTTGCTCCGCACGGAAGGCGTTTTCTTGCGCGACACAAGCGTCCCATATTGTGTGAATCGCTCCTTCCAACGCAGCAACGAGTTTCTCGATATGTCGCTGCAGGTCATACCCCTTTCCCAACCGAATGGACAAGGGCCAGAAACACAAATCGTTCATCTGTGATTCGCTTCGTCGAGTCGCGAACGATTCCCTCGCCAAGCAACAGGCCTTGATGGCTCGGCGGCGAACTTGTCGAGCACTGTTACCGAACACAAAGGATACGACAAATGCTTAACCTACATAACGCCAGTAAACGTCTTCGAATCGTGGCATCGCAATTCATCTTGTTGTCTCTCGCCACAATGCAACCCGGCTGCATGAATCGCTCAGATGCTGCGTCCCTTGCCACACTGGGCACCAAGGCAACCGCGCTCGGAACTGACGCGATTCTCGAACTTCGCGGCGAGTTGGCGGCATATCGCGAAACAGACATCGTTGTCTCAACGCTGACCGGTCGCGGGAAACTCACCAAGCCCGAATTGGAACAGCTCGGAAAACTCGATGCGCAGCTTCAGAAACGCTCGCAAATGCTAGGCTCGATGAGTGCTTTGTACTACTCGTTCCAACAACTCGCTGATTATGATGCAGCCGCTAATGTACGCGACGCTTCAAAGCAATTGACGACGGCAAGCGTCAATCTTATCGAACTTCTTGGCGAGAACAACATCGAAGCTTCCGACCAACTTGCCAACCTGATTGGAGAAGGCGCTGCGTTGATTGCGGAGGGCGTGCAGAGTCGCAAGCTCTATAAAGCAAACAACGGTTTCATTCGCCTGCTGCCTGAACTTACCAAGCTCCTGAAAAAAGAGCGTGACCTTTATCCTGTTGCCCAAGAGTCCTTCGTAAACCGTTACAAACAACTCTCTGCACAACGTCTGATTGACTTTGGACTTGCCAAAGTCGATTCCCTCATTGAGGAACAAGTATCCCATGCCGGCTTAACCTACGATGCGAAACTGGTTTCCGATCTGCGAGCTGAGTCTCGCAAGTATGCGTCCGGATTAGCCGCTGTGACGGACACTTCGTTGACAACCGCACAGAAAAACACTCTCCACGCTGCAATCGCACCATTTAAAGCATCTCACGAACAATATGGCACACTCAAGACCATCGCTCGGGAGGTACTATCGCTTCGCTATCAAACTGAATTAGAACTTCACACCTCTATAATGGACGAAACCATCACCGCCCTCGATAAACTTTATAACTCCCATCTTTCCGCCAAAGCGAAATCGAAGAAGCTCGATGTCACCGCGCTCGCTGCAGTTGTGAAGCGTTTGGCAATACTTGCCGAGCAAGCGAATGCATACGCGGCTGCTAGACGGGCAGCCAGTGAAGAAGCGAGAGCGACTCGATTGGAGGTCAAGAACAAGCGACGGGCGGAACTAGAAGCGGCATTAAGTCCACTCATCGATATGTGGCTCAAGAAGGCTGGCATCGTTCTTCCAGATCTCAGCGGGACACCATAACCAACGTTCATCATGACTCTGTGCCACGATGATGAAAGCAAAGCTGAACACACAATGTCCGTCTCTTTGACAACTTTGACTGGAGTATCTCATGAATTCATTACACCCCCAAGTCTATGAACTAAAAGAGCTTTATGAACAACTTGACGATCGGTTCGACGATGTATATGCGAAGGCAAACACGCCCGAGCAAAAGCAAGCTCTAAAAGACAACCTAACCGCAGCGCGCCTGGCGCTACTCCAAGCACTCAACAGATCCTTTGACCAGAACAATCACCTTGTCATCTCACTGACAAAAGGCCTACACGAACGCCGGACGGCTTTGACTGAAGAGCTGCGCTCGATACGCGACTTTGTGGGTGTACTTCAACTCATGACTGAATCTGTCCAACTAGCATCCGGTCTCGCCGGTCTCGTTTTGTAGTTGAGCCCATTTTTGACACACGATGTCGCTACCGTCGAGCGGAACAATTGCTGAATACACTTTAATAGGGAGTATACCGTGAGGATGCGCACATGGTACTTGATACTAATCCAGTCAGCCGCCATTCAAGCCTGCGGGTGTCGTCCTCCGCTGACCATAAACGTCGCGCCGAATGCACTCGGTTGCCAATCGCCAACTGCACCCGCAAGGAACGTGCCGACTCCCAGCACCGGTAGCACGCACTGTACGCCAACTCAAAGGTATTGCGCGCAAACCTATTGTCCATCACACAAAAGCACTTTTGATCTGGCTCACCTCGACCATCACTTTCACACGACTCCTTATTGGTGGACGGCGTCGTGCCTATCCTTCGTACAAACAGCCGGCGATGCCGGCAGGCGATGCTCATTGTCCTGGCCTCCTGGAACAAGCACCTTATTTGAGTGCAATCTCACTACGTGTAAATCCAAAGGATGCAATATACAAGATCGCATTACCTCGTGTGCGCCAACGCCTCAGCCTCACATTACACCCAAAATTACACCGCTCCGAATCGACAAAGTCACCCCCACCTTTCTTTGGCAGGATTGCCCCACCGAAATCGTCATTGAAGGATCCGGATTCGGCGGAACCGTTGCTGCAGTAATTATAGCCGGACGCGCATGCGAATTTCGCACACTCAGTGATTCAATCATGCTGATAAGTGTTCCCCCCATTAGTCCGGACGCAGCAAGCTCTATCGTCTTGACATCGCTATCGACTGGTACTGCAAGCGCGAATCCCACGACGCAAAAAGCACGCAATTTGTCTGTTTTTCAACTGTCGGACCACATGCAAATCGTTGCACTCGCGGACCGTCAGAATGGTCGATGGGCGATGGTCTCGCCCGACATCAATATGCAGATGCGACTCATTCGCAATGAACCAGCATCAGTAGTGTCTGCATCAAATCTCTTGAATTCCATCCGAACGCTAGATGGCGCGGTTAAAGTAGAACTCTCCAGCCCATTGGCGATCGATCCCAAAACATCAATCAAAGTGGACCTAAGCGGTACCAGATTAGGCAATGGGAGTTAACGGCGGAAGCGTCTCTCAAACATATTCGATGAACCCACGAACAAGAGCGGATTGAAATGGCAGAAAATCAACAACCATCAAGTCGTCCAGCCCTCCCGCTCCAAGCGCTCCTTGTCTGCGCGGTAGCGACGGCACTTTTCCTACATAAGGCACCGCTTACTACGTCTCGCCCTCAAATGGTACCTCTGCCAACCGTCGGGGCCAACGCCGATAGAGTTCGAGTGAGGCTATGGCAGGACCCGTTGGACGCAGCATACCGAGAAGTAGAAAAACGGACGAAACAAGCCAAGAGTAATGTTCACCGAAACAATGAAGCCGCAATGATTCATTCTGTGTCTCAGCTTGCTCAGCACACAGCAAGCGCAGCGAACAGAACCTTCGCGTTCGAGACGGATTCTAACTCTATGTGGCAGTTCGTGCGCATGAAACTAGAAAGTGTCCTTCAGCAAATTGTCTCATGGGTCAACTCGTGCCAAGATTTGCGGACGAAAACTGTCACTGATGCTTGCGTTCCTCCCAAGACTTTTGAGAACCATCTGATCCTTCCAGTGATGCTGCGGGGTGGCCCTTACACCGATGCAGCAGAAGATCGAATGCGAACTCGATTTGCGGTGCTCTCCGCACTAGCAAAAGTGGGCTACTTTCCTGAGCACCGCGAGCACCTCGCATTTCTGCGCCTGGTCAATACGAACGGAGTAGAAAATAGGAATGGCAACCTCACGCAGCTCCGAAATGACGACTTTGATCACGAGTCGTTAGCGCTCCCATTTGAATCATTTGAATTTAGCACTTTGCGCGCCGACCACCCATTGCACTGTGAATTAGCTGCCTCGAGCACTCGAGATCCCGCAACCGGACCAATCACGAAGGGCAAGTATTTCCGTGTGTATGTACTTTGGATCGATGAAGATGCATTGGTGGACCCCGGTCACCGTTTGGGCAACTTCTTTCGACCCGATCAAAAGCTGCACAAGCGAATTCAGAAGCTTCTTACAGCTTTCATTAAACTTCACCTGATGAACGCCTATACAGAATCTGTCTTGGTCCGGCAGCAACATTGGCCCAACATTTCAAGTAATGGCTACAAGGAATACGCTTCAACTCATCATGCCAAAGACGACATGTTGGGAATTAATTGTGACGTACGGCTACTGGGCCCAACTTCTTCGGACACCCTGTTGCAGTTGTGCAAGGGACTGCCCCACCCACTCCTAAGGGACGCGCCAACAAACGGATTCCGAGCCATCTATACACCTTGGGCCACCATCGAGCCAAAAATGCTTGCAACGCTGTTGGCACACGATAACGATGGTGCTTCCCCTATCGATCCGACCTGCGCTACGTCAAAAGGACTGGGTATAATTGCGCAGACTTCCGCGACAGACCAGCAGTTGTTTGAAGTAATTCTCGCCGAACTCAGAACGCGTGGCGTCGATTTTGTAAACGACATCTGGCCGTTCGCAAATTCAGGACTTGATCAAACTATGGTGTTGGTAAGCGAATGGGATACTCTTTATGGACGGGCATGGCGCTGCGCGGTGCTCTCGTCGCTCGAAGAATCACGTAAGGAGCCTACAACCATCGGCATCTGTGACTGTGCCAAGTTGGAGCGCGACTACATCGACAAGCTAATAAATGACCCGTCATCTGTAAATGTCTATTTTGTTAGCTATGTACGTGGGCTCGACGGGCAGATTCCAGGAAGCGACGAAGTCGACTCGATTGAACGAACACAGTCGCCTTCAAACTTTGACGCACTCGAGTTCCCAGCCGGTCACGCTCAACTCGATTACATCCGCCGAATGGAGAAATCGCTTGATGACTTGAGTAATCGCCTCAAGAAGTTAGACCGGCGCATAGCCGCCATCGGCGTCATTGGTAGTGATATATACGACAAACTATTGCTTTTTCGCTCGCTGGAGCCGCGCTTCGACGACGTGGCATTCTTCACAACCGATCTTGATGCGCGACTTACCCATGCCGAAGAATATGAATACACACACAACGTAATCGTCGCCGCTTCTTACGGTCTTCAGCTTCACTACAAAAACCAGTCACCGACACTGCCCTTCCGCGATTCGCACCAAACATCCCTGTATACCACAATATTGGAGATTCTTAGACTAGCTGGAAAAGAAAAAGTCAATTTAGGCCAAATCTCAATGATAACAGACCGCGAGCGCTTTGACCTAACCCGCAGCGATCTCAGTCCGACCAGTACCAGTATCAAAGACAAAGGAGTTCGTATTTTTGAGATCGGCAAGAACGGACCAGTTTGCCTCAACTCGACGATCGAGTCTAGAGCTGGCTCCCCCCCCATATCCAGCACTGTATCCGATTGCTCAGGGATAGCACACCCGCTGTCTGACTTGCTCCTTTTTCGAGACAGACTATCACCTCGCGCCGTTCTCCTCTTCATCATCGCTCTCTTGATTGCGATGCTGATCGCATTTACTCCAATTGGGCTCTTGGTACTCTCTGAGAGAGAACTCTTTGAAAGAATGCGCGCTTCTATCCAAATCCCAGTCACTCACCTGATTAGTGGAGGTAAAAATGTTTGGGTATTAGCCGACGGCTTTGGCTCCAAGTTCTCAAAGCTCAGCAACAGGTGGCGAGAGATCCATGAAGCGAGGCGAAAGCAAAAGCCGACAGTTTCCAAAAAATGGCTGAACCTAGTAGCGCGGAGTCGTTGGCGATTGCGATTGATGGGCGATAGAACCGCCGAATGCCTCGTATTAGTTATTGCATTAGTTGGAACACAAGTCGGCCGGGCTGTCGGCATCTTGATCTGGCTGTTGACTCCGCTTTATATGCTCACGCTTTTACTTTTTGGAAGCATTGTAGTTGTTCTTGCATGCACTTTGCTTGGATTGGCGACTCCCATAGCGTACGCATGGTCCCACTGGCAACATATAAACTTGGAACCATTGGCACTGTTCCTGGGTATCGGAGTTTGGGGAAGGTCTCTTATACTTTGTGTGGCATGTTTTTGTGGTGCCTGCTTTACAGTTGTTATCTGGTGTCTTCGCGGCGTCGCGAATACAGAGCTGCGATGCACTCGGGAGAATCTCCAAGCCCGCTTGGTTGGAACGAATAGTAAAACCTGGCGGTCGACACTCCACAAGCAGGTGAGTGAGCTAAGACCCTATCGACTGATTATCACAGCGTTAGGTATTACAGCTTTGCTATACACAGTTGGATTCTTGTTGTCTTACTATCCGCACTTTCGCCGAAGCCTTGCGCGAGGACAGTGTGCATACTATATTGACTACATGATGCAATGCCTAAGTACGATATGGGCGGTTTGGGTTTTTTCACAAGTTTGGTGCGTGGCTATGCGTTGTTTCTGTTTCACACGATCGCTAAACGAGGATGCATTGATAACCCAAATGACTCAAGGAAACAGTGGCGCCGAGCGCGGACAATATCAAGACGCGAGCCTCGACTTGGAGCACCCTAACATGAAGGTACTTCGCGATGCAGCTGCAGATGGGTTGATTCGAATCCAGGCCATCGCAATTGAGTCTCGACTTGCCAGCCGATGCACTTTCATGCCGTTTGTTCTCCTACTCATTCTAATAGTTGCACGACAACCAATATTTGAAGAATGGGCGTGGCCGCCAGGCCTCATATATTTCCTGTTCACGATGGCAGCCACGACAATGATCTTAATCTTTGCATCACGACACAGCGCCAAGAAGGTACGCGACAGATTCACTAGATTTCTCGGTTCTCAGATCGGACTACTGGAACTTCATTCGCATGGAGATCCTGCATCTGGCGAGAAGGGCCTAACTCCGTTGCGAAATAGAACGTTGGCAGCATTGGAGCATGCCAAACAGAGCATACTCAGTATGCGAGCTGGAGCTTTTTCGCCTGCTATCGAGAGTCCTCTCCTGAGTGCGCTTCTCATACCGGCAGGAGGACTCGGACTTTGGGAGGTCATCCTAAACTTGTTCGGAATTAGTAACGGCGGTATTTTATGAGTCTGTGGGGATACACGCAGCGCCTTAATTTATTGACGCAGGTTAAGCGTGGCGACAAAGCAGTCTCTGCTTGATGGCATGACATCTACAAGCTCAGAACACATCAGGCGGATTGCTTGAATTGGAATCAGTTCAAATTCGGCTCAATGGTCGCGATCTTGGTACGCGCAAGAACCTCCCGTTTGTCGATGTAGATTAATACTCTAAACTGATCAGCAATGCCGCGTGCGATGCGGTCGCAGATGCTCATGAATTCAATCTTGGTCGTTAATGGATAGCACTTCCTGCCACTCCTCCACCATAGCGTCACGACCTCGATTTGGTTCATCTTCGTTCCATGCGGTGTACAGCCGCACTAATTCACGTCGCGTGTCGAGCGTTCGACGGTGGTCGGAACCCAGGGTTGATTCAAAAACCCTTTCGGCTTCCAGCAGCGCTGCTTCCGCCGCTGCGTATTTCTTCAGCTCGATCAGCGTTCTTCCGTGTCCCGTGAGGAAATGTGGTATGGCTCTGGCAAAATTTGCTCGTGCCCCAGCCAGCGCTTCGACACCAATCGCATCTGCCTGTTCCAGGCGGCCTGTCTGGCGCAGGATGACCGACATATCAAAGATCGCTTGCAATGTCTGAGGGTGTTCATCCCCCAACACGCGTCGACAACCTTCAAGGGCATCACGGTACAAGGCTTCTGATTCGTCAAGCCGGCCCAGCGTTTGCAGCAAATAGGCCAAACTGCTTACGCTCCTCAAAGTGTTGTAATGGTCATTTCCCAAACTCTGGCGAGTACCTTCCAGCGACTCGCGATAGTACGCTTCTGCTTCTTCAAGATTCCCCATGAGTTCGAGAATCAACCCCATATTGCTGATCGAATCCTGCGTGTGCGGATGATCGTTTCCCAAGATGCGCCGCCTGCGTTCCAATACTTCGGTAAGGTACTCCCGCGCCTCTTCGTACCTGTTGACTTCGCTCAACTGCAAACCGAACTGGCTCATGGTCGAAAGCGTGTACGGATGGTCGTCACCGAGAACGCGGCGAAAACCCTCCAACGCTCTTCGTCCATAGGCCTCCGCTTCCTCGGCGTATCCCATCAACATCCGCAGGTGACTAAGGTTGTGCAATCCAATCAGCGTTCGTTCGTGATCGTCACCGTGGATCCGGCGAAAACCCTCCTGTGCTTCCAGTGCGATCGGATGCGCCTCGTCCAGTCTCTCTAACGTGACAAGTAAGTTGGCAAGATTGGCCAGCGACATCACGGTGTCCGCGTGCTGTTCGCCCAATAATTTTCGACGCCCCTCGAGTGCTTCGCGGTAGTAGGTTTCTGCGTCCTCGAGACGCCCCATATAATGCATCAACAAGCCGAGATCGTCGATCGAACTGAGCGTGTCCGCATGATCGTTTCCCAACACCGCCCGCCGGCCTTTGAGCGCCTTTCGCTCAGTAGTCTCAGCCTCAGAATAGTCGCCCATGTCCTTAAGCAATGCACCGATGGATGCGAGAGTTTCGAACGTATCGGGGTGTTCGTCGCCAAGCGTGTCGCGTCGCACCTCCAGCGCCCGCACGAATTGTGTATGCGCAGCGTTGTATAGACCCAGGGCCCTGTAAGTATCTCCGATTGTCTGACGCAGCGCAGCTTCAACAGCCGGTTGATTTACAAAATCCTTTTCAAGGGTATCAACCGCAAGCGACAGCAGGTTCTCATCCAGCAGAGTCAAGGCGAGGTCCGTCGAATTCACCTTGCCAGTCAGTTGATCGAACGTGGCCATCATCTCTTCGACTTCATCCGTCGAAACATTCTGTTCTGCAAGTGCGCTCCGGATGCGGCTGGCTAAGTCCGTCAGAACGTGTTGTCCCAACTGTTCCGGTTCGACACCGCTGAGCATGGATTGCTGAAAGTCAACGACTGTCTTGAGATGGTCGCGAGCTTGTTCGGCTTGTTCGCGCGCTTGTCGCTGGGCGATCTCGGCAAGGCGTGCCCGCTCGGCTTCTTTTACGGCGACGGCTGCGTTCTTTTCAGCGGTAATGCGCAAACTGTCGGCTTGTGTGTATAGCACGCTCATCCAAACGCCAAACCCAACCACGACAACGAACAAGGACGCGACAAAACCAAACAATGTCTTGTTTCGAGCAACGAGCTTTTGAAATTGGTACGCAGCGCTAGGCGGACGACCAAGGATCGGTTGGTTGGACAGGTGACGCCTAATATCGTCAGCCAACGCATCGACGTTTTGGTAGCGACGCACGGGGTCCTTTTCGAGTGCTTTCAGCGTGATCGTTTCGAGATCGCCGCGAAGCACACGCACAATCATACTCGGGCGACATGGCGATTCTTCACAAATGACGCGAACGGCTTCGTGTAGCGGTACCCGACCGACCTTCAGCGGAAGTTGTCCGGTGAGGAGTTCGTAAAGGATGACACCGAGTGAATACACGTCGCTGCGCAGGTCGATATGCGTTGAGTCGCCGCGCGCCTGTTCGGGCGACATGTAGTGCAACGTGCCTTGCACCTGCCCCGTCTCTGTCATCAGCGTAGCCGCAGCAACATCCGAGTCCGTCATCCGCGCCAAGCCAAAGTCGAGAATCTTCGGCTGACCTGCGTTGTCTATCAGAATGTTGTTGGGCTTGATGTCGCGATGCATCACACCGCGCAAATGGGCGAACGCAATGGCATCGCTAATTTGCAAGAACAGTTGAAGCCGTGCTGTGCGTGATAGATGCTCCTCGGCAAGAAACGTCGATAGATCGCGCCCTTCAACAAGCTCCATCGCGAAAAACGGGAGCGATATTCCGTTGACCGTCGCAGTACCAAACTCGTGTATCTGTGCGATCGCCGGGTGTTGAAGTTGCCCTAGTATTTGCGCTTCGAGTTTGAAACGTTTGAGCAGGCCAGGCGTCGCGAAGTTCTGCCGAATCGTTTTGACAGCCACCCGGCGCATTGTCGATTCTTGCTCGGCCTCCCAAACGTCGCCCATTCCACCTGCGCCGATTTTCCTGATGATGCGATAACCTGATATCTTGTCGGGCATCCACGATTGATCTTCGGCGGCGGGGCTGATCGCTTCACCGGGAGAGACGGGCGGCAAACTGGCCACCCCCTCCAGAAATCGCTCTCGATCAATCGTTCCAACCTGCTCCAGTAGCGACATGGCCTCACTGCGCACATCTTCGTCGCCGCATTCTGCAAGTATGTGATTGCGTCGCTGTTGCGCCGGTAGCGCTAACGCCGATGTGCAGAGTTCTTCAAGCGACTCGCGCTGCGCCGAGCTGAGTACATTACCGCCGACATTCACGCTGAGGCGCCTCCGATTTCGCGGTGCAACCATGCCCGTGCAAGTTGCCAATCAACCTTGACGGTCGTTCGACTTGTTCCAAGCAGTTCGGCTGTCTCGTCAATGGTTCTGCCGGCGAAATACCGACTCATCACCACATCGAACCAGCGAGGATGGGTCTGTTCCAAGCGATTCATCGCTTCATCCAGACTTAAGAAATCAACTGCGTCGAGATCGCTCTCGTTTGGAGCAGCGACCATCGCAGCGTCGAGCGTATTGGGTTGGTCGCCTCCGCCGCGCTTTTGTGCACGCTGTGCTCGCCAATAGTCGCGGAGGATCATCCGCATCGCCTGAGCCACCGTTCGATAAAACGCTTCCCTACCAGTGACGCTGTCGCGCGAGTGCGCAGGAAACCGATTGCTTAGAAGAATGAATGCCTCGTTCGCAAGTGCCGTCGCCTGAAGCGTTTGACCTGGCGCACCAACATGGCGCGCTTGGGCGGCGATTGTGCGTAGTTGTTCGTACACAAGCTTGAACAGATCGCCGCGCGCCTGATCGTCTCCCCGCGCGGACGCATCGATGAGTCGTGTGAGTTGATCGGGTTGTTCGTTCACAACTTCGCATCATAGCGTCTCACGCGATGGGGTCACAAGCAAAGGTTGATTTCAATTTTGTCCGGCTAACGCAATCTTCGTGCTCAATGCGCAATGCATCAAACGATACGTTCGATATTATGGGCCGACCTATGGCAGCACTTGAACTCCCAGCAATTCGCTAAAACCTGCGAAGTCGGCAAGGTCCACATCGCCGTCATCATCGATGTCAAATGCCGTGCGATACATTGATCCGCAACCGTTCGGGATATTGAGTGCGGCATCGGGTCCCTTCAAGACAACTTCAAAGGACTGGTAGTCGACACCATCGATCGAGCCATCGCCATTGAAGTCACCGACAACGAACACTTCGCACGCATCGAGTGTACCGTTGAGGTTACAGTCAACGCCGGGATCTGCGGCGATTTCGCATTCATCGATGACGTCGTTCAAATCGCAATCGTTGGCCGCCAACTCGCAACCGTCAGGAACCAGGTTACCGTTGCAATCGGCCATCGCTCCAGTTGCGGTTTCGCATTCGTCGAGGATACCATTGGCGCTGCAGTCGCTGCCCGGATTGTCGGCAAGATCGCAATCGTCAGGTATGCCATTGGCGTTGCAGTCGCCGTTGATGCCCGAAAATATCGCGGCAATAGGATCGTAGAAATGCGTGGTGACGGCATCGATGTCGCCATCGTTGTCGATGTCTCCAAGCGCGATCGCTTGCGGCCAATTTCCCGCAGCGTAATTGGAGCGAGGACCGAACGTTCCGTCGCCAAGGTTGAGTCGCACCGACACATTGCCAATGTCGCTGTTCTGGTTGTTTGCGAACGCGCAGTCGAGATCGCCGTCTCCGTCCAAGTCACCCAACGTGAAGTTTGAAGTGCGGCTCGCCATGTTATGGCTCACTTGGCTGGCAAACGTTCCGTCTCCGTTGTTCAACCGCACGGTCATGGTGCCATGGAAGTTGGCTGTTACCATGTCCGCGTCGCCATCTCCGTCGAGGTCGCCTGCGATAACATTCTGTGGGAAATTGCCGACTGCGAAATCGGATCTTGTACCGAAACCCCCATTGCCATCGTTGAATCGCACCGAGACGTCGCCATGTTGATAGTTGGAAACCATCATGTCCAAATCGCCATCGAGATCGACATCGCCAAGCGAGACGCCCGACGGTTCATTGCCCACGTTGTAGTTGGATGAATTCGAGAAAACGCCATTTCCATTATTCATTCGTACCGTGACATTGTTGCTCCGTTCATTGGCGATGATCAGGTCCAGGTCTCCGTCACCATTTATGTCGCCCAAGGCGAGCGCGACAGGGTAGTCGCCTGTGCCATAATCCTGTCTTTGAGAAAACGAACCCTTGCCATCGTTGATCCGGACGGTAACGCGGTCTTCAATGGTATCGGCAACCACAATGTCGGGGGATCCATCGCCATTGACATCCCCGACAATAACGTCGAACGAGAAGTCTCCAGCGTTGTAGCTGATTTGGGGGTCAAACGACCCGTTACCGTTGCCGAAACGAAGCATCAGTTCATCCTCAAACTGACCGGTCACTGCCAGGTCAAGATTCCCGTCACCATTCAGATCGGCGACAGCCAACCCTCCTGGCGTTTGCGTCATCGCCCTGTTGAACCTCGGTTCAAAGACGTTTTGGGGACCGGGCATCTCACAATCATCGACCACGCCGTTTGTATTGCAGTCGTAGTCGACCAAGTCGCACACATCCAGCACACCGTTGTCGTCACAATCGTTGCCTTCGATTTCACATTCGTCTGGGATGCTATTGTCATTACAGTCGACCGCCGCCCCGGATGCAGTCTCGCATTCGTCAAGAATACCATTGTCGTTGCAGTCGCTTGTCGGATCGTCGTGGATATCGCATTCGTCTACGATTCCGTTGGTGTCGCAGTCATTGGCAGCCAACTCGCATTCGTCGAGTACGATGTTGCCGTTGCAGTCGTTTCCGTCCATCTCGCAAACGTCTTGCAGACTGTTTCCGTTGCAGTCGTCGGGCGACTCGCATTCGTCTGGAATAACGTTTCCGTTGCAATCCAGCGAACCGGCTTCGACGACGTACAATGCTTCAACGTCACCCAGCGTCAGTGCCCGATCGTAGAATTGAACCGATGCCAACCCCCCATCAAGCCCCTCGCTGTCGCGCGTTCCAATCCACATATCCAATTCAGGGGCGATCGCGCCGGCTACAAGCGTCATGTCATGCACGCTGTCAACCGCACCATCGATGTACCACACACCACCATCGGACTGATCGCGATCGGCAGAAAACACGACATGGTGCCACTGCGTGTCACTGAGCGAAGCAGACGAGTTAAAATCTGCGTTGTCCTCAGCATCGTTTTGCAGTCGTATACGCAGCTTGTCGTTGAACCTAAACAGCATGTGCCAACCGCGCCCGGAGTTGCCCAACTGGTCAAAGACACCGTCGCCATCGCCCGAGTCCACATTGTCGCGACGAACCCAGAATGAAACTGCGAAATCGCCAGCTCCGAAACTGTTGAACTGTTCATGAGGTATCGTAATGCGGTTGCCCGGCTCGTCACCCGTACCGAAGACTGCCGCCTGACCCAAATGGCTCGGCACACCCGCCGCGCTGAAGGTCACGTTCACACCAACCGCACCATGCGCCATGCCGACGCCGTCATTGCCATCGCCCTCAAGGCGAAACTGATGCACCAAGCCAACCCGCGCAGCGACCTCGCAGGCATCTGGAATCGAATTGGCATTGCAGTCAAAGCTGGTGCCCGATGCGATCTCGACTCCGTCGTCCACACCGTTGGAATTGCAGTCCGTTGCAATGGCCCGCACATTTGAAATCGCCAGCATCACCAGCAGTACCGCTATAGGATTCATGCAACGCATAACCAGTCTCCAGATATCAAGAACAGGGTATCCACCCGATCAATACCAGCCCGACGAGCCTTCGATTGGCCCTTAAGGACGCAATCACATTGCCCCCACACAAAGGCTCTTGGGAAACCCCAACCAAACCGGCCGGATGAAATGAAAAAATTATTCGATGTCCCGATCCGCAAGAATCCATGAGGGATCCCTCACACCCTTGGCGAGGCATTGAAGTCGGAATAGGCCGTTGGGGAGATGTACTCAGGATACCGCGACGGCTGTGGAAAAACGCGATTGCGGTGTGTCAGCCATGGACGACCATCGGCATTCATCACCACGCCATGGAGAGATCAATGCGTCGTGAGCTCCGACAGGACATTGAAGAATCCATGAACTCCAAATATGTCAACAAAAGGAAGATAATGTGCCAACGAAAACTCCCGCAAAAGAAAAGTACGGGCGCAAACGTCGAAAACTCGATGGTCAAGCTGATCTCTGACAGTCCCTTTTCCCTCGCACCTTTCTTATTGGAGATTGTCAGCCGCCAATTCACGTAGTCATTTGGCTTCAACCGAATCAACTGAATCCGCCGCATGCCGGTGGAGCAGACGAGTTGCAAGGGCCGCAACATCTCTGACATCTTCTCGCTGACCATCTCAATGAACTGGTTGATCTCCTCCTGGTCCAACGGGCAATCGGCCAGTAACGGTGGCTTTCGTTCCATCGCCCAGTTCACGGCTGATCGCAGTGACTTGAAGTCGGATCGGATTGTCCCTTAGCTGATGTTTCGCTTGCTTGGGGTTTTTTCATTCGCCCGCTATTTCTGGAAGTTGGCCATGTCCGCATCGGTCAGGCTCATCACTCTGACATCACCAAGCACTCGGATGAAGTGGTCCAGGTGAATGCGGGTTCCTTCGACATGACCTGCCGTCCGATCCGTCGCCGTCAGGTTGTCCATGAAGGCCGTCTTGATCTCGAAGAGGATGAGCGGGTTATCGTCGGATGTCACAACTATCGTCACGCGCACTGAAATCGCAGGCGCCGATGACAGCGATTACACAAAGTACACGAGAATGTATTTCAAGCTCGATGGAAACTCTCTCGGTCGGCTTGGCATTCACGTCGAAACCAAGTCTAGCACCATCAACCGATTCTGTTGATTAGCAGTTCAGATTCGCTATTTGCTCTTGGTCTATCGACTAAGTGTGTTCGAGCGCCGCATCCACTCTTGCGATTTTTTGGGGCGGTCGGTTTCCTCGTAAAGTTGTGTGAGCTCGGTTGCCACTTTGCGAGTGCGTCGATGATCTGGTCCGACGGAATCCAGCAGTTGAGCGTAACACTTGAGCATGATGGTTTCGGCTTCTTCAGCGCGACCGAGTTTGAACAGACAGAACGCCCGATTCGCGTTCAGGATGACGATCAAGAGGTGGCCTTCTGGAACAGCCTGCTCGGCCACTTCGACGGCTTGCGTATGATAGTCGAGGGCTTCGTCGAATCGCTCCATTGCCCTCAAGGTGAGGGCCAGGTTGTTCAAAGTCGAGGCTGTCGAGTGGTGAACACCTGGCAAGACGCGATGCCGAATCGCCAATGCTTCCCGAAGCATGCCTTCAGATTCTTCATATTTGCCCACGTTCATCAGAACGAGTCCGAGGTTGCTTAAACCCATCGCGATGTCGGGATGATCGCCATTGAAAATTGCCCGTCGAATCGCCAACGCTTCCCGAAGCGCAGCGGCAGCTCCAGCATAGTCTTCCGCCGCCTGCTTGGCATTACCCAAATTATTCAGACAGTTTGCCAAGTGCATGCTCTTGTCGCCTTGGGTGTCGCGATAGATGTTCGCAGACTCTTGATGGGCTTCGATGGCTTCGAGTGGCAGACTCTTGGCCTCCAGGCTCGCACCCAACCCACCCAATGCTTGAGCGATTCTAACGTCGTTGGGATCAAGTTGCTGACGTGCGATGGCGAGTGCTTCGCGAAACATTTTTTCGGCTTCGTCGTATCGCCCCGTCAAGTACAGCACGCTGGGCAATCCAAGCGGCCATATGCCCGAGGTCGAATGCTCCGGTTGACCTGACTCAACCCAATGCACTCGCGCGTCACGATAACATCTTTCGGCGTCCTCATATTTATTCTGCAGTTCGTGCGCCGAGCCGAGACCTTCAAGCGTGCGGGCTGAGATAACGGCCGCATCAGGGATGTCCTCGATGAGGATCTGCGCCGATTCAAAGTGTTGTTGGCCAGCGGCGTAGCGTCCCAGCGTTAGGTAACTATGCCCCAACGTTATATGTAGCTCCGCGACCACATCAGGTTGGTCACCGAAGTGACCGCTATCCAATTTCTTCGAAGCGACATCCAGCAATGAGACTGCTGAGACATCTTCGCCAAGTCGGCCATCAAAGGCTTCGGATGAAAATATGCCCTGCAGAAAACGATTGATTTCGTTTGCCTTATGCGCCTCGCGCCGAGCTTCGTCACGGGCGGCGGTTGCGATTAGTGCCTGCCGTGACGATACGACAATTGCCGCGAGCATTGCGAGAATGGCGATCATTCCGCCCGCGACGATGGCCTTGTGACGGCGCGCGAACTTCCGCATCTGATAGAGTGCAGTTGTGGGCCGGGCTGTTATCGGTTGGTCATTTAGAAAACGGCGAATGTCGGCAGCGAAATCAGCCGCCGACGCATAGCGCTGTTCGCGATCCTTGGCCAGCGCCTTGCTGACAATGGTCGAAACATCCCCGCGAAAGATGCGATCGATCGAAGCCAGCGGTGCGGGTTCATCTTCGCGTATGGTCCGAGCCGATTCCGCGATCGAAAGTCCCCCCAAGTCGTGGGGCCGGCGAGCGGAGAGTAACTCATAGAGAACGGTGCCAAGCGAATAGACGTCAGTGCGCACATCGAGTTGCCCTGAGTTGCCATCGATCTGCTCTGGGCTCATGTACGCAAGCGTCCCGACGACGCGGCCCGCGTGTGTCTGCAAGGTGTCCTCGTGAGTGCGTTCATCCATCAATCGCCCGAGCCCGAAGTCAAGAATTTTTGGAACGGCCTGCAATTCGCCGCTGACAAATCCATGACTTGAGTCGTTGCGTGAAGCAGAGGCGGTGTTTCTGGCGCTCACCCGTTTAACCAGGATATTGCTCGGTTTGAGATCGCGATGAAGGATGCCACGTTGGTGGGCAAATGCTACTGCGTCGCAAACAGTTGCCATTAGGAGTAATCGTTGCGGTACGTCCAAGCCGCCATCTTTCGCGTACTTGGTGAGCGGCAATCCATCAATGTACTCCATCGCGAAATACGGCTGCTCGGCGCCTGTGGGCAACTGGATGGAACCGGCTTCATAAATGTGGGCGATGCACGGGTGCTGAAGCTGGCCAAGTAACTCAATTTCGCGGCTGAATCGGCGCAATGATTCCGCGGATGGGAACGAGTCACGGACGAGCTTGATCGCGACGTGTCGTGCTGGCTGGTCTTGCCGCGCTTCGAGCACGACGCCCATCCCGCCTTCGCCCAACTTGCGGATGACCGTGTACTTTCCGATGCGATCTGGCAGAGCGACCGTCTTCTCGAATTCAGAGTCACTTGCGATGTCTTGAAGCTTGAACTTCTCGCCCAGTACCGGCGTATCGAAGCCCGCCACTGCTGAGAGGTCGTTTTGAAGCATCAACTCAACGCGCTGCCGAACCATGACGTCATCCGAACAGTGCGAATCCAAATAGGCACAGTGATCAGATTCGGGCAGATCGCAAAGCGCATCGAAAAGCTCTTCCACGCGTTTGAATTGTTGCGGCGTCATGACGCCTCTCCACCTGAAAGCTCACTCGCAAGCCACGCTTTCACCATACGCCACCAGCGCGCTGCCTGCGTCCGTGAAATTCCCAAGACGTCGGCCGCCTCCTGCGAAGTCAATCCTCCAAAGAAACGCAGCTCGACAAGCCGCGCCTTCGGCTCGTCCAACTTGGCGAGTTTCTCCAAAGCGCCTTCAAGCTCAAGCACATCAAGCTGATCTTCGGATTGCTCCGTCACCACGTCAATCAATGTCCGCAATTCGGTGGGTTGGCGGCGTTTTGCCGCGTTACGAGCACGGGCGTGATCGACGAGGATCTGCCGCATCACTCGGGATGCCAGCATGAAGAAGTGCTGACGGTTCTGAATTGGACCGCCCGAGGCGTTTGCCAACTTGACGTACGCCTCATGAACCAACGCCGTTGGCTGCAAGGTGTGCCCGGCGTTCTGATCGCGAAAGCAAGCACCCGCGAGACGACGAAGCTCCTCGTAAACACGCGGGAACAACACTTCTGCCGCCGCACGATCACCGGTCTTCAAATCCGCGAGCAGACGTGATATTTCTTGGCTGTGGTTCAAAGTCAACCTAACCGTAAGTCTTTTCCTGAAATCATGTTATCACCATTCCGCGGATTCATCTTTCGCTAAATGGAGCGCGCCGCTCAGGGATCTCGTTCTTTCCTGTGTGGGGCTGTTCGGGAGGTAAATCGCGCCGATGTCGGCTCATCCTCGCCTGCCCCAAGATAACGCACGCTACTACACATCGGTAGCGGTGGCGCAAGACCCAAGGGTAACCAGCCATGAATCGAAGAGCCATGAGATTATCGGAACACGCCAGCAACTATTGTGCAAACTGCATCGTGTTTGGAATGTGCATAGTTGCACTGATGACCAATACGACGATGGCTGACCCTTGCGACGGCTGGGAGATTATAAACGAATTCTCCGAACCGGGGCGGGAGAGCGAGCACGCCATGAGCTATCACTCGCCCACGGGCAAGACGGTGATGTTTGGCGGTTTCGATGATTTTGCGATAGTCGACGAAACCTGGACATATGCAAACGGCGTCTGGACGCAAGCGTTCCCTTCGACTTCGCCGTCCGCACGCCGCGGTGTTGCGATGGTTCGGGAGGCCGGCTCGACCAATCTGATTCTCTTTGGTGGCGAAAACAGCAGCGGCGGAAAACTCGGTGACACTTGGTCATGGAACGGTTCGAGTTGGACGCAGCGATTTCCGCCAGCGTTCCCGGCGCCACCCGCTCCGCGAAGCCATGCGGCGCTTTCGAGTAAGGAGTTCGCAACCGGTTCGCGCACACTTTTGTTTGGCGGTTTCGGTGAAGATGGAACGGTACTCAACGACACACATCTCTGGGGTGCCAATGACACCTGGATCAATCCATTCTCAATAGCCGTTCCGCCGGCGCGCGGTGCGGCAGCGATGGCCCTCGATGACGACCGCCATGCGACGGTGATGTTTGGCGGCGCGGACGAAAGTGGAAACGTATTTGGCGATACGTGGGAGTTTGACCATGTGGCATGGCAGTGGACCAAAATCACGACGGTTATCTCACCGCCCGCGCGGGCGTATCACGTTATGGCATGGGACCCGCAGCGGCAACGAATCGTGATGTACGGAGGGTCGGCTGGCGATGTGGTTTATTCGGACGGTTGGGAATTCGATGGAATCAATTGGTCGCCGCTACCGGCGTCAGCCGTCGACGAATTTCCGGCAAGTTCAGGCGGTGGGATTGCGTACGACGAAGGCAACATCGACTTCGTGTTTTACGGCGGATCAAATGGTTCCAATCCGCAGCGCGTCACGTACACGCGCGACCTGACGGTGATCGATACCCCGGTCATTACGAATCATCCCGATCTGGTGATTCAACCGACCGATGGTTCCGCACAATTCAGCGTGTCGGCGACGGGTACGGCGCTCGAATACCAATGGCGCAAAGACGGTTCCGCGCTGACCAATGGTAGCGGTATCTCGGGTGCAACCAGCAGCACGCTCAGCATCAACCTGATCGACGCGTCGGACTTTGGGTATTACGATGTCGTCGTCACCAGCGGTTGCGCTTCGGTCGTCAGCAAGTCAGCCGCACTGGTCAATTCGAGTTCGATTCGCGGCGATCATTTCAACCCGCCCAATCAATTTGAAGACACTCCAGACGACAGCTTTGATGACGCAAACGGTGACGGAATCGACGGCATGCGAATCGGGCCTGTCTTCGTTTCATCGACAAGTGGAAGCGATGCAAACCTCGGCACCATTGAATCCCCGATGCGCACGATCGGCGCCGCGATCCTTGCGGCACAAGCACTCACGCCGGTGCGCGACGTGTACATCGCGGGCGGTGAATACCCAGAAACCATCACGCTTGCTTCGGGCGTCGATCTGTACGGCGGGTTCGACCAAGCAAATGGTTGGGTACGCTCGTCCGCGGCATCATCGCGACCAGTGATCCTCGGCGGGACGGTGGCAGTCTGGGCATCCAACTTAACCCTGCTGACCAGAATCGATCGATTGGAAATCCGGTCGGCTGACAATTACACGCCCGGTCGACACACCATCGGACTTCTTGCACTTAACAACACGGTTGACCTACAAGTGACGAATTGTGTCATTAAATCAGGCGATAACATCGTACAAGGCAGGACGGGAAACCGAGGAGCCAATACAACCGGATCGGGTTCAAACGGAGGCAATGGCGGAAACGGTGCGTGCGACGATCTGATCGCCGGCGGAACTGGCGGATCGCCCGGATCCGGCGGATCGGGCGCGACATCCGGTTATCACGGTGGCAATGGTGGTCGCGGGGGTACGTTTGAACAGTCGTTTGGATTTGACGGTCAAGACGGACATCGCAATTCATCCGACGTAACGCCCGGCGGTGCTGGCGGTTCGCGCTGTAGCGTGGGCAACCCCGGATCGGACGGATGGGATGGCGCGAAAGGCGTGATCGGTTCGTCCGGTTCAGGTGCGACCGGTTTCTTCGGTGTTGGTGGGACCGGAGGCAACGGCATCACGGGTGACGGAGGTGGCGGTGGTGGCGGTGGCGGTGGACAAGTCAACAACGCGATTGTTGGCGGATGTCAATGTATCGCCTGTACGGGTGGATCAGGCAACGGTGGCGGCGGTGGTGGAGGCGGCGGACCGGGTGGCAGTGGCGGTAAGGGTGGTCGATCGGGCGGCGCATCGATTGGTATGTTCATCCGCAACGCGACGGTTAGCGCCACCGATAGCACGATTACTTCTGGCGACGGTGCGCAAGGCGGAAATGGTGGCCTGGGTGGCAACGGCGGTGACGGTGGCCTGGGTGGATTTGGTGCGACCACTTGCCTGTCCGAAGTTGGCCGAGGTGGAAACGGTGGCGACGGTGGTGACGGCGGACAAGGTGGTGTCGGTGGTGGCGGTCGAGGGGGGCACTCGATTGGCGTGCTGATTGAACCGGGTGGCGTGTATACGCCCAGTTCGACAACGATCAACTTCGGCAACGCAGGCACTGGCGGAACAGGTGGCGGAATCGGGTCAGCCGGTCAGGCGTCAGCGACGCATACGGTTGGTTCCGGGCTGACTGAATATGGCAACGACGCGCCGTTGACTTCGGCGTACGCATTGATCTTCACAGATCAAGACTCGCCAGCCACACCGGTCGATCCCATCATTGCCGATGCAGACCCGTCCGACACTTACGAGTTTTTCATCTCAGAAGACGCAGCCAACGGAACCGCCAGCGTGGTTGGCGACCAGTTGGGTTACACACCCGACCCGGGTTTCGTCGGACTGGATTCATTTCGATTCATTGCATCGCAGGTCGGTGGAGACGGGTATGTCTACGAAGGGGTCGCGGTTGTCGTCGTGCAACCTGATCCCTCGCCCGTCGCTACCAACAATAGCCCCCTCTGCCCTGGCGACGACTTGCAGCTCAGCGTCACGGAGTACACCAACGCGAGCTACTACTGGTTCGGCCCGCAAGGCGTCTTCGCTGCCGGACGCGAACCGACGGTTACTGACTTTCCGTTGGGTGGCGGCGGAACATACGTTGCGCTGATTTACGTGAATGGTTTGTTCGTGACGGCAGAGACGACCGTGGTCGAATTGCCGAGCCCTGTCATCACGCAGCACCCCCAAAGTCAAACAGTAACGGGCGGTTCGATGGTAACGCTGTCCGTTGCAACGAGCGCCGCAAACCCAACATACCAGTGGCGCAAGGATGGCGTACCACTTGCAGATGATGCGACCTACTCCGGTACGCAAACGAGCATGCTTACCATCGATGCCGTCGCGGTCGCTCAAACCGGGCAATACGATGTCGTCGTTACCGATGGCTGTTCGATCGCAAGTGACCCGGCAACCATTTCGCTGAACAACGAATGTTCGACGATGCAGTCGCGGCTTTACGTCGACGTCAACAACGCGTCGGGGATTTGCGGTGGCAGTTGGGACGATGCATTCGCCGATATTCAAACCGCATTGAACCAAGCAACCACCAACGGTTTCATCGAGGAAATCTGGGTGGCGAAGGGAACGTATTCACCCGGTGGCGATCCGTTCAGTTCGTTCAATCTGATTAACGGTGTCGAACTGGTCGGCGGATTCTGCGGCGGTGAAGTCGATGTATCGCAGCGCGATCTCGTAACGAATGAAACCATCCTGACTGGCAACAACACGAGCTTCCATGTGGTTTGGGTGGGATCGGGTTCGCCAACGCTTGACGGCTTCACCGTGACAGCCGGCGCTGCAACCGATACGTTCGGTGACGATGGACTGGGTGGAGGATTGTTTATCAACAACGGCACGCCGGTTATCCAAAACTGTCGATTCACCAACAACAACTCGGTCAGTGGCGGCGGTGCTGTTCGCGCTCGCCATTCAAGTCCTGCATTCACGCGATTTATCAATTGTACATTTGAAGACAACGCGACCAGTCAGGACTTCCCGGGCGGTGCGATGCGAATCCTGACTGGACGAACCCTCCTGGATCGCTGCACTTTCAAAGGCAACAGCGCAGCCGCCGGCGGGGCGATCTGGCAACAGTCGAATCAAGTTGTCGTGGTCAACAGTGTGTTTGTCGGAAACCAGGCATTCGGAAATAGCGGTGGCAGCGCCATTGCTTCGCGAGGTACTTTGTACGTTATCAACTGCACCTTGACACAGAACGTCAACGACGGTCCTGGAAACGGTGCGCTGGCATCGATCAACGGAGGAATGATGGACGTTTATAACTCGATCGTCTGGGACAATGGCAGCACATTCAACGAAGGGGATCAGATTTGGGAATCGGGCGGTTTCGTCACCGTGAGGAATTCGGTCGTCTCCGGGCTGTCAAACTATTTCGGAAACGAAAACACCGACGCGGATCCGATGTTTGTGGATTCGCCAACCGATCTGCACATCGCGTCAAGCTCTGCCTCGGTTAATACGGGTAACAATGCGGATTTGAATCTCGTCGGCAACTTTGGATCGTACGACGTCAACAGCGATCGCGACGGTGCGGCGAGGATCGAAAGCACTGCCGTAGACCGCGGCGCCTACGAATACAGATCGCCGATGGAACTCGATTGCGATGGTGATTTCGACGTCGATCTACGCGACTTCCGCAACTTTGAAGAATGCCTGTCCGGTATCGGTGGCGGATTAGCCGCCGGGTGCGATTGCTTCGACTTGGATTCAGACGGCGACGTCACGCTGGCAGATTTCGCAAAGCTCCAAGTGCGTTTCACGGGAGCGAATTAGCCTTCACTATTGGGGGCTTAAATAGTTCTTGAGAAATGCATCGGCGGGCATCAAGAGATTGCTATCGGTCACGGGCAAATCGGTGCCGCGCTGGTTGAGGTTGCTCCGAACAACAGCGCAAAGCTACTGAAGTCGCGCAAGTCGATACTGCCATCGCCGTTGAGATCCGCACAGGCGCATGCCGTGGACGCACCTACCGACGAACCCATGCAGGCTTCAAATGGCACGAAATCGAGCAGGTTTACCGGCCCGGCACTGCCGTCTAGATCGCCACAGGTGAACGGGCATCGGCTATTGACGCTGACGATAAACTGCTCCGTTTCCGGATTGATCGCAACCATGTCGTCGCGTCCGTCACCGTTGAGATCGGCGAAGACGATCATCGGATCGGCCGTGGCGCCCCCATTGGTGCCGGCGTTGCCGAGCAGCGATCGCGCTGTTGCTTGACCATCGGTGAGAGTCAACGCCGCGTTTCTCAGATCGTCGGATGCAAGTCCTTGTCGCTCGCGAAGTTCCTCAAGACTGATGATGCTGTTCTGCGGAACGCCCGCGACGAATCCCTGGTGATTTCCGAACGCGTTGACGCCCAAGTTGGTGACGATTACGAAGACCGGGTTCCCTGACGGGTCGAACGCGCTCCAAACGATGTCGTCCAAAGCGTCGCCGCCACCGGGCGTATCGTTGACGTCATCCAACTCCACCTTCATGCACTTGAAGCCGGTGAGATCGCTAAACGGAAGTTCGATCCTGAACGCGGACAGGAGGTTGTCGACGGTCTCGTTGAAATTCCGCGATTCGACATGAATGGTCTTTCCGTCTTGAGAAAGGCTCACTTGATCCGTGGGTCCTGCGCCCCTGAGGTTACCGACGATGCGAGTCGTCTTGAACTGAGCGTCGATGTCGTCGCTCGGCGGATTGCCCGGGGGGGCGATCAACTGACTCACCGGACCGAACACTTGGGACAGATTGAAGGGCGCGCCATCCTGGAAGAAGCCGATCGTCTGATCAGACGTGAACGCTACCACATTGGTCGGCCCCGGGGGCGGGGTCACGAAGTTGGCGAAAGCGATGCCTTCTATCGGCTGTCCCGCCTCCTCCTGCACCTCGACGGGCGGCTTGGGGTCGAGTCCTTGCCACGCGTTGCCGGCGTCGAGCCCGAGGTTCTCGAACTGCTGAATCTGCTTTACCCCATTGCCCGCATTGAGAAGGGCGATCACGTCGGGCTTGCCGTCGCCGTTCATGTCCTTGGCCTGCAAGCTGCCCGAACCACCGACAAACGGGTGGTCGAAGTTGAGGCGCAGCGTGCTTCCGCCACCACTGGGATTGACGACCAGGGTGAAGACATTGAAGCCGGTTTGGTGCTCAACTTTGAACAGATCCAACTTTCCGTCACAGTCGAAGTCCGCCCGATTCAACGCTCGGACGACGGTGTCTGGCAGCGCTATGCACTCCTCTTGCGGGAACTGAAGCCCGAAGCCGTTCGTGGCGGCCAGCGCCTTGGTCACGCTGTCGGTGGCGTTGGGTCCGCGTTGGACGAGCGTGATGTCGTCCCGACCGTCACCATTGACGTCCGCCGCGATGGCCTCTTGCGGAACGCCGATGCCCGGAAAAGTCAGAGCTTGGGTACCGCGGAAGGTGGGCTGGTTGCGAAGTGCTTCGTCAACAATGTCGTTAATTCCGTTGCCGTCGAGATCTTGGAACACCTCGCAACTGTCAATGACCGTGTCGGAGTTTTGATCCAGCGCGTTGTCCACTGCGATCTCGTCGACATCGGCGATTGCGTTTTGGTTACAGTCACGTTGGACGATGAGCGAGACCGTGTCTGCCGGTACGAACCCTGACGGGTCGATCCCGAACTCGAGTCCCCGAATCGTCAAGACCGCTTCTCCCTGCGGATCGGATCCTTGGGCCAGCCCATCGAATAGGGGCGTGAACTGAACCGTCAGAGTCACACTTCCGCCGGGCGGTATAAGTCCGGTCGAGGGAGACTGACTGACGTCGAACAAATCAAACTCGACACCGTTCAGAAATGTTCGGACTTCCCAATTCTTCTTGGCAATCGTGCTGGCGAAGAAGGGATAGGTCTTGGTTTCGGTCGTTGAGGTATTTCTGAAAATCACATCCAGAGAGACGGGGGCGCCCTGTTCCAGAACTCGGACGGTTTGCGCCGACGACGGACTCCGCTCGAGAATGCCGTCACCCTTGAGCGCGCCGTTGTTGTCGATGAGCATGTCGAGAGAGAAGGGCCTGTGTTCCAGCGGGAACCACTCGCCGCTGGCAGAAGTTGGAGACTCGAGTTGGAAGTAGGCGATCCCCGGTGCTGTATTGTTAAGCCCAATATCCACATCTCCCGCCTTCCCAAAGAATCCGGTGACGTACACTCGGTTGAATTGATCATCGTAGAGCATCGCATTGATGCGGCCGGGTATTTGGGTCCCGGATGAAACGCCCGAAGCGGTGACATCCGCGAGCGCCGACCAGGTGCGCGACGCATGATCCCACCGCGCGATCGAATTAACGGTGAGACTTTCGGCGCTTCTAAACTGGCCACCGACAAACAACACATCCTTGAACGATATATCCACCAAGGCCGACACCTTAACGTCAAACAGTCCGGGGAACCCCGGCGGACCGCCGGAAACGCCCTCGCCGGCCATGCTCGAATCGTCGAGCGGCTCGAGTGCGCCCGCCCCGTTTATGAAAGCAATGTTTGTCGCTGGAACCGTTGTGCCACACGCAATGCCGGTGAATTGCCCACCGACAAATGTCTCCGGGAAGAACCTCTCGATGGCGGCAATATGGGGATTGGACACGCCACTCACCCCGAATACGCACTGCGGTCCGACCAGTGGACACGGTGGCAGAACAGTTCCGTCGTTTTCGATATTTGCCATGTGGGCGACAGCGCTTCCTCCGATAAAGTCGGTACAGGGAAGCGGTCCGAAGATTCTCTCCTGAAAACCTCCGGCAACAAACAAACTGCCAATGGGATTGGTGAAAACGGATCGCAAACCTACGCTGTTCTGGGTCGCCGTTTCAAGACCAGGTTTTCCCAACTCAATGAAATTATCACCGATGTTCGGCAAAACCACAGGTTCAAAAGAAGAGTCGCTGAAGTTCCAGTACGCGATGCCAAAGGAGTCCTGTCCATCCGCTTGGCGAAAGCTCCCAACCACCACTACTTCGTTCCCACTGAAATCGATGTCATGAATGCCGCCAACGCCTCCTGTAAGCATACCTAGCGCCTCCCAGGTTTCGGTGGATGTGTCGTACCGGGCAAAGTTTGTGATCGGCGTTAGGCCACTTTCGGTGTGAACGTTGTTGAACACGCCGCCCGCGTAGATGAACCGCTTTTGCGGCCCAGCAGCCATCGCAGTGACCTCACCGAATGGAGCATTACCGGAAACCAGTCCCCCACCCGGAAGCGCCTCCCATCGCAACGCTGTCGGATCCCACCTGGCGATGTTGGATGCTGTAATGGTGGCGTTGGAGAATTGAAACCCCCCGAAATTACCGCCAACGTAGACTCGCCCGCGGGAATCCATCGCCATGGCCTGCCCGAAATCGCCCGAGTCAGCCGAAACTGGTGTGAATTCCCCTGAAACGAGCATCAACAAAATGGATAGATAAACATGAAATCGCATTGCAGTCATCATCCTTTGAGATCCGAGTAACCCGGCAGACGTAATCCGCCGTCCCCGACTTCGGGACTCCGTATGCAGAAGCGACAGTCAGTGGTTCCGCGGCTCAGGAAATCTTTCAATGGCCGAAAAATATGACGGTGATGGGTTTTCTCGGACCTCGCGCGGTCAGATTTCGCGGGCGTGTGGGTTGCGTATAACATTGGCGTATCCGATGAGGTCTGTGAGAGGAACCGCCCGATGCAAGACATCTCGATTGATGAACTGCTGGAACAAGCGCGAACCGGTGATCACGCATCCACGGAAAAGCTGATCGCTGAGTTGCATAAGGAAATGCGCCAAATGGCGAGTGCCATGATGCGTAAGGAACGAGATGGGCATACCCTGCAAACGACAGCACTGCTCAATGAAGTCTACCTGCGACTCGTGAAAATTCCTGATGCCGACTGGCAGGTCAAGGAGCATTTCTTCGCTGCGGCGGCGACGGCGATGCGCCGGATCCTCGTCGAACACGCTCGAGCCCGTACACGCAAGAAACGCGGAGGAGGTTGGGAACGAATTCCGCTCGACGGCATCGCCATAGAAAAACCTGAGCCGATCTTTGAGCTTTTGGCGCTAGATGAAGCGATGAACAAGCTCGAACAACTCGATGCACCCAAAGTTCGCCTTGTCGAGCTTCGCTACCACGCCGGGCTGACGATTGAGGAGACCGCAGAAGTACTCGGTGTTTCACCATCCACCGTGAAGCGAGAATGGCAACTTGCCAAGGCGTGGTTATTCAGAGAACTTCAGGCAGGAAGCGAAGCATGAACCTGCAGCGATGGAAACAAGTGCAGGAAGTCCTCTGCAAAGCGCTCGATTGTAATCTAGATGAGCGCAACACGTTGCTCGATTTCCACTGTGGTAGCGATATGACACTGCGCAGCGAGGTTGAGTCTCTACTACGCGCGGCTGGTAATTCAAACGATTTTCTTGAACGAGCGCCGTTCCTGCCTGCCGACGCGGGAATGGGCGTTTCCGATTTCAACGCCAAGCCAGGAGCGCCTCCAACTCGGCTAGGAAGATACACCGTGCTCCGCCGCCTCGGCGAAGGCGGAATGGGCGTCGTCTACCTCGCCCATCAAGACGAGCCGAAACGTGAGGCAGCGCTCAAATTGGTGCAACGGGAGCGGCTTGATGATTCGAGCCGGCGGCGACTCGCGCGCGAGGCGGAAGCGCTCGGACGGTTATCACATCCCGGTATCGCCCGTATCTACGAAGCGTACGGTGGTGATGGGCAAGGGAACGACGCCTACATCGCGATGGAGTACGTGAACGGTCCGTCCATCACTCATTACGCACGCGAAGCCCAACTCGGTGTTCGCCAGAAATTGAAACTGCTAGCGAGCGTCTGCGATATCGTGCAATACGCCCATCAGAAAGGCGTTCTGCACCGAGACCTCAAACCCGCCAACATCCTGGTGAGTGTCGAGCGCACCGAGTCGCGATCTGGTTACGTGGACGCCCGCGACGCACAACCCAAGGTGCTCGACTTCGGTATTGCCCGCTTGCTAGACACCTCTCCATCGCGACATAGTCAAACAATCACCCGCGACTTCGCCGGCACGCTCCCGTACATGAGCCCGGAAGACGTCTCCGGCGATCACCGGGCAGCCGATACGCGGAGTGACGTTTACTCACTCGGTGTTGTGGGCTACGAGTTGCTCACGGGGAAACTCCCTCTTGACTTCAGCAACCGTTCGCTGCTCGAATCGGCTCGCCTGATCGCCGACGTGAACCCCACACCGCTCCACCAACACGACCCGCGTTTGGGCGGCGATGTCGCGTCCATCTTCGTCAAAGCGCTGGCCAAGGAACCGGAAGAGCGCTACGCATCAGCCGCGGCGTTCGCGGACGACATTCGGCGCAGCTTGAATGAAGAACCGATCACCGCCCGGCCAGCTAGCGCCGCCTACGTCTTTCGAAAATTCGCCCGTCGCCACCGTGCAATGGTCGCTACAGTCACTGCCGCAACCGTACTCGTGCTTGCTGGCGCCGTTATCGCGACATGGCAGGCGATCAGCGCTGCTGCTGCCCGCGACCTGGCTCAAGACCGGCTGGTCGAATCGCGAACGGCGGAAAAAGAGGCGCGCTTCGAGTATCACAAGTCGGCGGGATTGGTTGAGTTTTATCGTGACCTACTGATGACCGTGGACCCCGAGTCTGGGGCACCGGTGAATCCAACGATGCGCCAAGCCATCGATTACGCTGCATCACGCGTGGAAGACAATTTGACACTCGACGCATCCGCCATGGCGGTTGTGCATGGCCATCTGGGCGACATGTTCAGGCGACTCGATTCTCTGGAGCAGGCGCGCGAGCACCTGCAACGGGCTGCAGCCTACTGGCGTGAAAGTGAAGTGGCAGACCCGGAACTGGTACACGTATTGCGCCGCCTGGCAGCACTTGAGCAACGCGAAGGACAATATGGCTCAGCGGAGACGCTCTACGAGGAAGCGATTGACACGGTCGGTCGTGTCAAGTATCTCGGCGATGCCACCATTGCGATGATTCTGCACGATCTCGGAGTCCTGCACATTCGAATGGGTATGCATGAGGAGGCGGAGAGCAATCTGCGCGAGAGTTTGCGTCTCTTGACGGTGGTCGAGGGGCATGAACATCGGCGACTAAGCACGATGAACGTCCTCGCCGCCGCGCTCCACAAGCAGGGACGCTACGAGGAGGCGGAACCCATCGCCCGCGAGACACTTGAGCGTCGCCAAGAACTGCTGGGTGAGGATGATCCCGCGATGGCGCCTTCGTATGACCGACTTGCGATGACGCTCATTGCCCTCAAACGTTTCGACGAGGCGCTTCCGATCGTGGAGCGTCTGGTAGCCATGGATCGCGAGCGCTTCACTGGGCACCCGAATCTGGCGTACTCGCTGGCCAAGTTCTCGAACGTGATGTTCAACCTCGAACGCCATGAGGAGGGCATGGCGCTCTCTGAAGAAGCGCTTAAAATCTGGCGTGCGTCCCGGCGACCCGATCACCCGCAACTGGGACTAGCCTATGCCCGAACTGCCATCCGCTATCTGAACGCAGGCGAAACAGAAGCCAGCCACGCTCTGATCGGACCGGCCATCGAAATCCTGCGCGCCAATTTCCCAGATGGAAATGCGGATCTCGCAAACGCGTTAACGGCCGCCGGACGAATCCAAGTGGAACTCGAGGAATTGCAGGACGCTGAAACCTCTTTGCGCGAGGCAATTCAAATCTACGAAACCTTGGCGTTAACCACTCAACCGGATTACGCCATAGCAATGAAAGCACTAGGAGCAATTCTTGAAGGCAGCGAAAATGAGGATCCGTAGATTCATGATCATCCTGCCATGACCGCGAATCTTGCCGTCTAAGAACAGCGGCACCAGGTTGCAGTTCGAATGGCTCCGTTCCGACAATCCCACCAGCCTCCTCAATCAAGACCGAATCCTAACCCAACGCATGGATCAGGGTGAGGTGGAAAGGTCAGATCGTTCTACGACCTAGATCCAATGCCTGAAGTGTTGAGTGACCGATATCCTCCGCGACCTGCGGAATGTTAAAACCACATGCCGAGGGCGGCAGTCTTGGGTGGATTTGAGCATTGCTCGGTATCGGTCAGCTTTAGTACTACAGTCGCGCATTGTGTTTTGGCATTCTATTTCTGTAGTGGCATCGTCTTGCGATTGCCTGATGTCGTCGTCGCCAAGCGGACCAAGCCAGTGTTCGCTCGACGTTGGTGAGTCGCGGCCAGACGATGGCCAGGAGCAAGCGCCGCACTTCCGGTTCAGTGAATGGGATCAGGTCTTTTGAGTCATTCAGCAGGACCAGGCCAAGCTTTGCTTTCTGAGATCCGTGCCGCGACTCTTTTTTGAGGTTGAGGCATTCGCCGCAACGCGAATCACGCCAAGCAGCGCGAGGGCGGCCATCGACAGCGTCACGTGGCGATACCAACCGTGCCAGCTGCGAACTTCGTAATTGTCCAATCCGGTTTCCTGCTTGGCCGATTCGAAACAACATTCGATCGACCAGCGCTGACCGGCTGCGATCGCCAGATCCTGCATGGTCGATTCGGGCAATGAGGTGCACAGGTAATACGCGCGCTCGGTGGGATCCTCGATGCTGCGTCGAATCAGCACCCAACGCACCAGTCCATGATCCGTCGGCGCGCCGAATTGACCGGCTGCCCAGTCATAGACGCGCGGTCCTTTGGCGCCGTCGGCGATGTTGAGGCGTGACCATGCGTTCGCCGGAATCTCATCGGCGATTCTATCCACCCGTTGTAGCCGAAAGTGTTGCCACAGACGCTGTTGGCTGCTGACCGCCAGCACATAGGGCTGACCGTGAGATTCAAAAAAACGCCTTGTTTTCGAGTCTGATCCGTGCACCTCGTCGGCCAACACCCAGCGCGGACGCAGGCCCGATTGCAAGACGCGCTCAATCATCCGCTGAGCCAACCGCGGTTTGGTGGCGAAGGTGACATGTGATGGCACATTGGCAGCGCGGCATCGATTGGGATCATCACACCAACTCTTGGGCAAGTACAGCTCGCGATCAATCAGCTTCCGGCCCCGCGCCGACGCCAGGGCCACAAAGACGCCGACCTGGCTGTTCTCGATCCGGCCCGCCGTGCCGCTGTACTGACGCTGCACGCCGACCGACTTGCCGCCTTTTTTGAAAAACCCGTCTCGTCGACGATCAATACGCCGTGGTCGCCCTCGGTCACAAAATGCGAACGCGCGTACCCGATCAACGTGTCGCGCACCTCGTCGGCGCTCCAGCTCGCGCGATCCAGAAGCCGCTGAATCCCGTGCGGCGTTGCGTCGCCGAGGTGCTCAGCCAACTGCCAGCCGTTCTTCCGTTGCACCGGCCCCAGCAGACCGCGAACATAGGACGACGCCCGCCGCCGAAGATCGCGCCGCTTAAAGCACCCGCCAATCGCGTCCACCAATCGATCGAAATGGGCCTCCCAACCCCGCACCACCGTCGCATCCATGCGCATCACCAAGCACCTCCTCGCAAGCCTCAATACCCGCAAAAAAATCATCGGCTATGCGCAATGCGCGACTGTAGTACTAGCCTCGCTCTTGGACTCGGGTGTTGTGTTTAACCGCCGACCGACACGCCTCCGTCACTTGGAAAATCGACTCGTTCTATCTTTATGAAGAGCGCCTTCTTGATTCCATAGGGATCGTTGTCTTCAAATTCTCGAATCAACCATTGTCCAACATTGAGTCTGGCGATTCCTTCCAACCGTGATGGCGTATTATCAGAAGCCTCGGCATTGGGGTTATCATTGTTGTTGCCTAAGGTTTGGTACGAGTACTGCAGCTGAGCACCGTCATGCTCGATCGCGGCCGGCTCAAGGAAGAACACCGTACCGCTCTCTCGCTTCTTGTTGGTTTCAAGAATACCCACCCATGAACTCTGTCCCAACGCAACTAGAATCCTGGGGCTGCTCAACGACGAAAACGATTCATTCGGAATCAATTCGTCAATGGCTTGCTTGGCGACTTCGTCACTGACAATAGCGTATTGGCCGTTGGAGATTGCGGGTTGAATCGTTTGCGCGCCCGCCCACTGAACGAGTCGCGATGAAACAAGCACCCTCGGCAGTTTGTGGAATTTCTCGGGGTCACCCTGTGCAATATTATCCTTAGCCCATTGAGGTTCCTGGACCCACGAAGGAACTCTTGGAGGCGAGTTTATCACTGACTGCGGATTGGAAAAGCCGAAATCGTCGGCTTTCTGGTGCGAGCAACCAACCGGCAAGAGTAAAGCCATAACCAAAACACCGCAAAGCATTCTGTTTCGCATCTCGTCACTCCTTTTGTCATCAGTTGAACGTCGCAAATATCAGCAAAGGGTTCTATGCGCTTTCACATCAAGTGGATGCAGTCGCATTTGGCCCGAACCATCTGCACATATAGCCCCGCGAATCCACCTTAACAATATTGAAATGCAAGGAATCAAGCCTGACAACGCAATAGAAAAGTGGCCTGTTAAAAAATTGTGTGAGGTTTTAGTTTGATGCCAAGCCTGCGGCTGGTGACAGGTACGACATTGGCAATTTAAGAGGATATTCAACAACCGCCTGGCAGATCAGCTCATCCATCCGCCGCTTTCGATTCGTTTTTGGTTTGAGTTTTTGTCGCCCCATGCGGTGACGCGGTGGCCAGCGAGTTCGGCGACTTGGCGCAGTTCTTCCATGAGTTTCTTGAATCGTTCGGGAAGGACGGCTTGCGGTCCGTCGCAGAGCGCTTTCTCGGGGCAGCTATGCACTTCGACAATCACTCCGGCTGCACCGACGACAACTCCGGCCATCGCTAACGCCGGAACCAGATCACGCTTGCCAGCCGCATGCGACGGATCGACGAATACCGGTAGGTGCGAACGCTGCTGAATCACGGGAACGGCTGACACGTCTAGCGTGAAACGGACCTCGTCGGCAAATGTGCGAATACCGCGTTCGCAGAGAATCACGCGATGGTTGCCCTGGCTCAGAACATATTCCGCCGACATGAGCAGTTCAGTGATCGTTGCCGACATACCGCGTTTGATGAACACCGGCTTATCCGTCTTGCCGACTTCCAACAGCAGGTTGAAATTCTGCATGTTGCGGGCACCGATCTGGAAGATGTCGGCGTATTGCGCGACAACTTCGACGTCGCGCGGATCGGTCACTTCGGTAATCGTGGGCATATTCAATTCGCTGCCTGCTTCTGCAAGCAACTTCAACCCATCCAAACCAAGCCCTTGAAACGAGTACGGCGAGCTTCGCGGTTTGAACGCCCCACCGCGCAAGATCGATGCCCCTGCATCTTTGACCGCCCGCCCCACTTCAAACAATAGGTCGCGACTCTCAATCGCGCACGGGCCGGCGATGACGTTGACATGCGGACCACCGACGCGGATGCCTTTGATGTCGATGATGGTGTCGGCTTCGTGAAGTTCACGCGAGGCGAGGCGATATGGTTGGGTGACCGCGATGACGCGATCGACACCGCCGAGTTGCTCTAGTTGTTGCGCGCCATCAACCGCGATTGCTCCGACCGCTGAAATCATCGTGCGAAATTCGCCAACCGCGCGATGCGAACTCAGGCCCATGTCGGCCATGCGCAGTTCGACCGCCGCATTGTCGTCAGCCGTCGCCGTCGATCGCATGACCACCACAAGTTCCATCGCACCCAATTCCTATAAAACGTGCCACAAATCGTAGGGTGGGCCGTGCCCACCATATTGTTAGCGCTCGAACTGCGGTGGGCACGGCCCACCCTACGCCACTCGACGAAACGTCAGACGATCTCGGTCGCCGGCGGGAACGAACCCAGGATTTTCAGCGAACTGCAATGCGATCCGGCTTGCTCCACTGCCGCCGCAATCTTGGGTGTTTCAATGTGTCCCTCGATGTCTACGAAAAACCGATATTCGAATTGCTTCTGACGACTGGGGCGCGATTCGATGTAGGTCATGTTGATCTTGGCTTGCCGGAACACATCCAGCACCTCGACCAATGATCCGGGCTTGTCCGATGCCACAAATAGAAGCGCCGTCTTGTCCTTACCGGTCGGTTTGGCGTGCTCGCGACCAATCACCAGGAACCGCGTTACATTTCCAGGGTCGTCTTCGATGCGGTCGCAAATCTTCAACAGGCCATACACCTCTGCTGCGAGTTCGCTCCCGATCGCAGCCGCCCCTTCTTCCTGCGATGCCTGCTCTGCTGCTTTGCTCGTGCTTGCGGTGCTAATCGTCTTGGACATCAACCCCGTTTCGGTCAGCCATTTCTGGCATTGCATGAACCCTTCGGGCTTCGAATAGACACGTTCGATTTTTTCAAGCGGGCAGTTGGCCAGCAAATGATGCTGCACCGAAAGATTCACCTCGGCACAAATCTTTACGTCGCGCTCATAGAAAGCATCCAGCGTATCGATCACCCCGCCACCTACGGTGTTTTCAACCGGGACAATCCCCAGATCGACATGCTCACGCTCGATTTCGTCGAAGACAGCCGATATCTGCCCGAGCGGTTCATACTCTACCGACGCGCCGAACTTTCGCTTCGCCGCCAAATGCGAATAACTTCCGGGAGGACCGAGATACGCAATGCGTGGTGGGCGTTCGAGCGTGAACGATCCGCTCATCAACTCGCGGTAAATCGCGGTGACGGTCCGGTCGGATAGTGGGCCCATGTTCGCCGCAACGACTTTGTCGAGAACCTGCCGTTCGCGGGCGGGTGCGTAGGTGGCGTCGCCCGAAGCGCGTTTGAGTTTGCCGATCTTGACGGCCATCTCGGCGCGTTCGTTGATGAGGCGCACAATATCCGCGTCGATTTCGTCGATCCGTTGACGGCAGGATTCAAGTTGCGGTTCGGATTCACTCAAGACAGATGCATCCAGTGCGCGGCACGACTTGGAAACTCTGATGCGTTCGGCATCGATCGTAGGGTGGGCCATGCCCACCGCCGATTGAAAATCGAAAAGCTTGGTGGGCACGGCCCACCCTACAAAACGATCATCTTACCCTCATGATTGTACTCGTATTAAGCAATCGATTGCGAGCATAACGGTCGGTTGTGGGCTGTCAACGCGATCCAATTGCTTACGACGGCGTATCACCCTTGGCGAGAAGCGACACGATATGCCCCAGTTCCGGAATGATCAGCTTGGTCATCGCCAGTTCCACCGCTTTCGGAGAACCTGGCATCAGGAACACGGCAGTATTGTTGGCCACCCCTGCAAGCGCGCGCGAAAGCATGGCGGCTGCCCCTACCTGATCGTAGCTGAGCATGCGGAACAATTCTCCAAAACCATCGAGTCGTTTTTCCAGGAGAAGTTCGACGGCTTCGACGGTCGTGTCGCGCGCGGCAACACCCGTACCGCCCGATAACAAAACCGCATGACAATCCGCGTCATTGGTATTAGCTAGAACCAGTTCCGTGACGTCTCGCGGTTCATCGCAAACGATTGCATAACTGCCAACATGATGGCCCGCCTCTTCCAGCAGCGATTTGATCAATTGACCGCCCGCATCCGTTGTTTCCGTGCGCGTGTCGCTGACGGTGATGACCGCACAGTTGGCATTCGATTGCTTATTTTGATGCTGCGGTGCAGGCATTGGTGCTCCCTCTCAAACTCACAAACAGCACAGATTACTTCAAACTCGCCAGCCCTGCATCCTTGCGCAATTCGTTGACGCGTCGCCAGACTGCCGGATCATTGCGAAGAACAGAACTGAAATTTGCCGTGCTTAGCCCGAGTTTCAGGGCAGCAGTCGAAACCTGCATCTTGCATACGTACAACAAGTCCAACACTTCCCAGATCACTTCAAAATACCGTTGATCGCGTCGACCAATCGCAAACTTGCCCGATTTGCTGACGCATGTTTGCAGCAAGTCGCTTATCTCGTAGGTATCCAGTTCAACACCGCGGCGCACCTTCAATGCGATCGCCAACCGCAACCGCTTGAGCGCTTTGGCCTTGTTTTCATGTTGTGAACGACTCTCGACCGCATTGGCTGAGACACCTGTCGGTTCATGTCGCAGCCGAATCGCCGACGCTGTCTTGTTGCGCTTCTGACCACCGGGACCGCTCGCCCGATAGGTATCCACCAGGCACTGGTCGAGCAACTCCTGATCGTCAAGCGAGACAAAACACGTCTTGTCGACAGAAGGCTTTGCAGACGCCGCGTTGTTCTTTGTTTCAGACAAGAAAAGGACTCTGACGGTGTTTGGTTAAATCAAAAACGTCGAATCAATATCGGTAATGCCATCGTTTGATCATGCATTCCACGGCGTATCGTCCATTGATTATTGGACACCCATTCTTATTTGCACTTGTATCGTACTGTCACAAGTGACTTTCCGACCAAACCGATAAATCCTTGAGAATGGTTCGCAAACCTTCCGGCTCACTATGCCGGCTTGGAGACGACTGCGATGATATTTCATCCACGTTGGATCGTAGTAACAGCATTGTCCTTGTCCACCCTTTTCGCGGGTTGTACGAGTCCTGGCGCTGGTACGGGTAATGACGGAAACACTGGCGGTGGTGGCGACGGTACCCCCACACCGTCGAACGACGCAACAGGTTTCTTCGTCGACGGCAGCAACAATGTCGAAGGCGACGGACCGCTTCAACCCAGCGCCGAAGATGAGGCTGGCGAAGAAACGCAAAGCCACTTCCGCGGAATCCAGGTTGACCCGCGATTTGAAGACACGGCTGGCGCTAAGTTCGTCACCCATGCCGACCTCAACGATGATGGCATGGTAGACATCATCACCGGTCATAACCAGTCGCAGCCGGTGCAACTGCACCTGCAAGGGCGCGACCAGGATGGCAACGTGGTTTTCGACACGGTGACCATCGGCGGTACGCTTCCGATCGGTACGATGGCTGGTGTTGAAGTCGCCGACATCGACCAGGACGGTGCATTGGACGTGGTCGTTCTGGTCAAGAGCGATGGAACGATATCTTTCTGTCTAGACGGCGAACCGAACGACGATAACTTCACCGGGCTCATCGCAATTCTATTCTCGCCAGGGCCCGCAGGTGACATCACCGACGGTGACCAGTGGGAACAGGTCATCATTCAAGACTCCTATAGCCCCTTCAACGATCGCTGGGGAAAACCTGAAGACCAACTGCGTGCCATCGATTTCCCCGAAGAAGGCGGATACACCAGCCTCGCAGTCGGTGAGATCGACGGCGTCAACGGTCCAGACATTGTCGTCACGTCAAACGTTCCGATCATTCCCTGCGGAACCGGATTGAACACGGTTGAGCTTTGGCTCAACCCCGGCGGAAACGCCCGCGACGGATTCTCACAAAACATTACCTCAAACGCGATCCCAACGCTCAATGCACCGGCTACGTTCTGGTATCCGATCTGGCTGGACATCAACGCACCCGTCATTCGCGACTGTGGCATCTATGACGTCGATGGCGACGGTGACCTTGACGTAGTGGCCGCCCACTCTAACACCGCGACGCAAAACGTTCGCTGGTATCGCAATCCGCTGAATGAACAAGGGCTCAACGCGTTCCTGGCGGGCTCGTTCCAAAACAATAACCGGGCGCTGCGCACGTCAACGTGGGAAGAACGTCCGATCGGTACGGTCGATGGCGACGTTGGCAACTTGGTCATCGGCGATATGGACAACGACGGGTTTGAAGACGTTCTTGTCCGGTCGTTTGGCCAGGGTGTGGCGATGTGGTTCCGCCGACCGACGCTCGATACCGACGTCGATCCGACGTTCCCACCAGACAACCCCGACGCCACCGCTGGCGATAATACGCCAGTGCCCGACCGTTTCAACTTCCCGTGGCAGGTGTATGTTCTCGACGACTTCTCGCCGTTTAGACCGATCGGCCTGGCCATCGGCGACCTGACCAATGACGGTAGCAACGACGCCGTGGTCAGTGTTGGTGGTGCATTGTATTGGTTCGATTCGACGGCGGCCCTCAGCGTATTTGACGAATGGGGACGCGACTTTGTCCTCGACGACACCAAAGAAAACGGTTCCACCGACGACCCGACCGACATTGACTTTGTCGATAACGGAACGCTCATCAACAACATGATCGTGGTGGACGTTGACGGTGACGGTGCCAACGATGTGGTCGCGACCTTTGACCGTCGCGTCGACAGTGGGTTGGCTGACGACTCGGTCGTCTGGTTTAGAAATACGCTGTTTGAAGAAGACGAATAGGCAATCCACCCATATGGGTTTGACGCAGCAGAATCTTACGCAGCATCGCTTGATACACAGAGCGTGGAGGCTACCTCTGATGAAGTGCAAGATAGAAAAAATGTTCGCAACCTCGATCTTGGCGGTGATTGCTGCCGCTGGTTGCCAAACTGGTACCGGAAACGGCGGCGGATCGTCGGGCTCGAGCGGCGACTTTTTGGATTCGGGTCAAACGCAGAGTTTCTTCCGCGCCATTCAGGTTGACCCGAAGGCTGAAGACACGGCGGGTCCGCAGTTTGTGGCCCACGGTGACTTCAACAATGACGGCCGCGTCGATCTGGTCAGCGCCTGGAACGAGTCGCAACCGATTCAGGTGCATATCCAGCAGGAACCGGACGTCTTCGGCAGCATCTTCTTTGCCACAGTCCCGCTTGGTGGAACCACGCCGATTGCGTACACGTCGGACCTGAAGGTGGCTGACATGGACCAGGACGGTTTCGACGATGTCGTCGTTCTCGTCAAAGATACCGGACTCGTTCCGCAGTGCGATCTGTCGCGTGAAGATTGCGACGTGACCGAAAACGGTGGGTTCCTCGAAGATGCGTTGCAAGGTGCGATCGTAATCTTCTTCAATCCGCAAGACCCGACGGGCGCACCGTGGGAAGGCATCACGCTTCCGCAGTCGGTTCTGGCTGGAACGTCAGAAGGTGAACTACCCGAAACCGGCGGATACACTTCGCTGGACGTCGGCGACATCGACAACATCAACGGTCCTGACATCGTCGTCGCGCTAAACAGCCCGGAAGGTGACCCAGCCGAAGAACCCGAAACCAATCGCGTGGACTTCTATCCCAACTCGGGTGGCGCGACGGCACGCAACGCAGAAAACTGGGCACGCTTTACGATTCACCAGGATCGCCCGCAGGTCAGCGACGTTCGCATCACCGATGTCGATGACGATGGCGATAACGACGTGATTGCGACTTTTCCAGATGCCAGAAATTCCAACATCCGCTGGATTCCAAATCCGCTTAGCTTCGGTGCCGATGGCAACGTTCGCGAACTTTGGCCGCCACACGCTCCGATCGGACAAATCGCCACCAATGCAAACGTCATTGAACTCGGTGACATCGACGGTGACGGACGCGAAGATGTGATGGTGCGATCGTCAGCCGGAAAAGTGATCCAGTGGTTCCGTCGTCCGGAGTCGCCATCACCAACGTTTATCCGCAGCCCATGGCAAGTGTTCACGGTGGCGGAATTTGCCGAACGTGCGCCGGGTGCAATAGCCTTGGGTGACTTGACGGGTAACGGCCAACTAGATGCCGCGATCGCAGCCGAAGGTGCGGTGGCATGGTTCACGCCATTTAGCTCAACCGATCCGAACAGCAAATTTGATCTCTGGCGTGAGAGCCTCATCATCGATGATGGCCCCCCACCGGAAGCCGATGCAGGTGCCGATCCGCAAGCCGATCCGGCAACCACGGTCGATCCCGCAACGGGCCAAACCGTCGTCACCGATCCCAACGCAAACCCGCAAGCCACGGGCGGCACGCTGGTCAACACCATGCTAATAGTCGACGTAGACGGTGACGGCCGCAACGACATAGTAGGAACCCTAGACCGCAACGCCCTAAGCGGCTTATCCAACGACGCTCTGGTCCTGTTCCTAAACACCGGCTTCTGAAAAAGCCAACAATCAAACAACAAATTGCCCTCGAACGATAGACCAAAAGTCGTTCGGGGGCATTTTAGTGCGCAGTCCAACATCATCGAGAAAGAGTGGCTCACCTTTCAAGGTGGGGGACTTACGGTTGGCACAATTCCTCGAAACGCGTATCTGTCCTGACTAATTCCCTAACTCACTCCATGTCCTCAATTATTCCGAATTACTCACTGAGTTATTCTGAATTCACCAATCTCTGAATTCACCGACATCAAGTTGTGCTTAGTCAGAATTGGTCACGAATACTTCCTCATGTTGTCTTTGCAGTGCTGACGAACAACATCGACCCATGATTCGTACCAGTGCCAGGCCTTTCCGGCCACATTGATACCTAGCCCCTTGGCCGCGTCCTTCGCATGTTGACTGCTCCATAGCATTGTGTGGTCATACATCTTGAAATTCGGAAAACCGTCGGCATTCATCATCTGAACGATCTGGCTCGGCAAGTACTTCTTCTTCTCAGTTTCTTTGATGACCGCGTATTCAGTGTTTGCTTTTTTCGCTAAAGGAGAGTCGCTCTTGACAAACTCAATGACGCGATCCGCCTGCCCTATGCGATTCGCTGTCTTTGGAACAAACAGAATACGATATGCATAACGCTGGCTGGCATACTCGGCGCGACTAAGCGCTTGATCGAACTCCTGCACGTAGCTTTGAATATGGGCCGGCAATTCCGGGTGATCTGCAAGCATGTCTTTTTGCTCGGATTCAATCGTAGAAAACTGGAGGCTGAACGAGAGATGCTTCTCGATCCCATGGTCATCACCGAACAGCTGCTTGATGTAGTCGTTGTAATTCAGACAGCACGCCTGAAATCGCGCACTCAGAAGATCATCAATCCGAGTTGTCATCTGGTGCTCGATCTCATGGCGTAGCCCAATCAGAAAACGCAAATTGTTCGCTGAGTCCTTGTCAAGGGGTGACTTCTTGTAGTTCAAGCAACGTTCCAATTCCCAGTGTTTGTGTGCGCCATTCTTGGTTTTGTGGAAAACCCTCCTGTGTTCATGCTTTTCGAAATACCGATACTCAATTTTCCTAGAACGATAATATGCGTGAAGTAGATAGGTCCACGCGATTGTCATCAACACTACATATGACTCAGCTTTAAATGTAATGTTAGGATTGTTGAATATCTGGACCCCTGCAAGCGCAGCTTCTCGGGATTTCCTAAGCAACTCTAACTTGACCGATCCAATTCGACGGTTTCGCTTCGTCGCCATCACACGACCTCCTCTGTGACGAGTAATACAGTGTTGCCTTTCCCCGTCTTCTTGTTATCGCGGTCGCTTCGCTGTTGCCGTCTCAATCTTACCGATTGATTTACTCGAACCCAACATCAACTGGCCCAGGTTTTCAAAGGTAGGGAATCGGCTCGCTCCGCGACGACTTGTGCGGGGGCCTCAACCTTCCAGGGTGGGGGATTGACGAACCACGAAAGCTCAACATCGTTCACACACGTCAATCTGTCAACTTGGTGGGCACCGCCCGCCCTACGCGCGAATCCGACGCTCTTTCCGTGCGCGCAAAAAAAAGCTCTCGGACCCGTTAACCCGAGAGCTTAAACGCGCAACCAACGCGATTATACATAAGTTGTTGGGGGCACTAGCTCACTGCTACTAGTTCACCAGAGCGAATCGCTGCTGGTATGTGCCCAAGTCGGCTAAGTCTACGTCGCCGTCCGAATCGAGATCAGCGAAGCCGCAATCTGAACCTACGCTTTCGCCTGGTCCGGCGAAGCAGCGGGTTACGTTTTCGAGGCTTAGCATCTCTGACGATGCGACAGCACCTGCATCATTCAATCCCTGCGAGGTGATTGCAAGTCCACCGGCCGGAATTGCTGAATCGGACTGACCACCCGGGCCGCCCATCATGCTGCCGATTCCGATCACGATTCCCAAGCATGCGGCCAGCGGGAGCCCCACCAACGCCTTCTCATAGAAGCGGACCAGTCGGGAATTGACAGCAGGTGCAACGAGAGCGGAAACGTCCACCGATGTCTGATCGAACACGCCCGCCTTCTGGGCCGAAGCGGCCTTGGCGATTAGCATTTCGATTGAGTTATTGGACATCGTGGACATTAGAATCTGCCTTCCTCGTATTTGGCTTTACATGTCATCAGTCTGTGGAAGCGGCCCAAGGCGCGAGACTTTTTTGAGAATTCTCAAATTTCTTTTTCAAGCCACCCCTTCAGTTTGTCGAGTATCGCCCCCCACCGTGACCGGAGCGTCGATTCGGCGACCCCCAGCCGGGCTGACGCTTCCTTCCAGCGCCGCTCCATGATCAATCCGATTTCCGCGCAAATCATTTGCTCTTCAGTACTTAGGCGCGACAGGCACGCTTGAAGCCTCTCCATCTCTTCAGCCCCTTGCAGGAGCATTTCGGGGCTGGCATCGGATTCGGCTGGTTCGAGGTCGGCCCGCCCTTCTTCGATGGGGATGACGGCTCGGGCGTCGGCTCGCTTGGTGGCATCGAGGCATTTGTTCTTGGCGATGCGGACGAAGTACCCCGATATCTGGGGGGGGATTTTGCTGGGCCCTGACCGCCGAAGCGACTGAACGATCCCCGTCCAGGTCTCGTTGGCCCGGGCATCGAGCCAACCCGGGTCGCGCTCGCTGTGCCGGCGGCACGTCTGGAATATGGTGTAGCGGATCAGCCGATCATACCGCCCGACCAACTCCCGCATGGCGTCTTGATCACCGGACAGGACCTTGCGAATGAGAACCACGTCCTGGCGCCTTCTTTCATCGCCATCGGGTTGATCGCTGGTCGGCTGGTCGGTCATGGACACATTATTGCGTTGATCGCTTACGTGGGTCAAACATTGGTCGGATCGGTCAGACATTATCGTTTTCGAAGGTCCGAGAATTTGACCGGACGGGTACCCTGGCCCAACAGCCGATAACGCATCGACGTCTTCAAAATGAAAAAGGGTGCCACACCGTGACACTCACGATGCGACACCCCACGGGATTGAGTCAAGATTGATTTACGGCCTATGGATCGATCAAGTAAATCCGATAGATGGTAACGAAGGTCGCCACCGGCGCTTCGATCTCGAAGACGGCCGGTACGGCTTCCTGCGTCGGATCGCCATCCACGGTTTCAAACGTCGCTTCTAGCGATTGGGCGTTTTCCAAGTCCCCAAAGTTCGTTGGAATCTCGCTAAACATCCGCTCGCCAATTAAACCACCCTTTGCATCGTACGCTCGAACGATCAACGGATTCGTTTGATCAATCCCGAATCCTTGAAGTGGCACAATGCTGACGCCACCGATGATGCCTTGCAGTTCCTGATCGAGTGATAGCTGTGCAAGATCGATTCTTAAGATTCCGTCACCGATACCGATGTGCGGTGGGTTCTCGCCATACTGGAAGTTCGGCATGCGGCCTTCTTCAGTGACGAGCTCGTACTCGGCTGAACCGACTTCTTCAGATTCATCTTCGTTGAAGACAGGTCCCATCTGCGTACCCGGTTCGATCGGTCCCGGCGCGGGCAGCATCACATAATTACCGACCGGAATGCAGAAGATGAAGATCGCAAGATCGCCACCATTCGCACCCATCATGCCATCGTTTGACTCAGGTTCACCGTCAGTGCCGTTGGTGTCACCGGTTCCGGCTGGCATAACATTGCCCGTACCAGTACCCATCGCACCGCCATCGCCCGGATCGCCGAGTCCGCTGTCGCCGCCATTACCACCATCGCCGCCGGTTCCGGTACCATCACCAGAATCTCCGCCGGTCGACATTCCACCGCTGGCATTTCCGCCTTTGCCTCCGGTCGCAGTCGCACCACCACCGGCACCACCATCGCCGCCGTCACCGAACTTGCAGCTTCCACCGTTGCCACCGGTGCCGCCAGTTGCGTCGGCTGTTCCGCCATCACCGCCTAAAACAGCGCCCGTTGTTACCGGAAGTCCGCTGACATTCAACGACGCTTCGCCGCCGTCGCCTGCGTTGGCTGTTCCTTCACCGCCAGGGCCACCGCTGCAACAAGCGAATCCATCACCGCCATTGCAAGCCGCAGCCGTCGCGTTTCCACCGTCGCCTGCGATCATCGGACCGATCGTCACGTTGGCCAGTCCGTTCACGTTTCCACGGGCTAGTAGGCGTTTGCGGTTGTCGGCTCCCTTGGCGCCTGTCGCGGTTGAAGCCTCGCCTGTTGCCCCGTTGCAACCGGGTGCGCCCGGTGCGCCTTGGGTGACGGTCGCGCTACCACCACTTCCTGCGATACCCGGGTTGATGGTGAGCGGGCCGGTCATGTTGATGCCGCCGGAAGCAGTCATGCGGAAGTTTCCGCTCTTACCACCGGGCTTACCGGTCGCGCTGCCACAAGCGTCCATGTCGTCGCCACCGTCACCGCCATCGGTCAGGTTCAACACGACGTTGTTGACGTTGATCGGTCCGCCATTGTTCCAGATGTTCAAACGCATTCCGTTCTTGCCGCGCTTCGGCTGTGGATTGTTGTCGGGATCGGCATCTGAACCATCCGGCGCGGGCGGTCCATTGACCGTCCAGCCATCAAGATTCAGCGGGCGGGCACCGTTGAAACGGAAGATCCAGACCGGGTTATCGCCAGCCGGTGGCGGATCGTCCGGGTCGGGCCATTCACCGGAAATGGTGATCGGCAACATCGCGGGTCCAGCCACCTTGGGCTGTCCGTTGGTGTTCATGTTTCCGTTGGAATCCATGTCGCCGAAGATGGCGTTGTCTGGAGGCAGCGGTGCAAACGTAGGCGGATCATCTTCAGCTACCTCTTCGACTTCGTTGAAGAAGTCGTCCGGTGAGCCATCGAGGACCGTTTCATCATCCGTGATGACCAGGCTGCCCGTCGTGTGGAACTTTGCAGTGTCACCGATTGTCACTTCTTCATCACCGACGATGATGTGAATGCCAACATCGTGCTCATCGAACGCCTTGTCGCCTTCAACACCGTTCGTATCGGCGTGTTGCGACATGATCGTTCCGTTAATCGTGAGCTTGCCATTGACGCGCAGGGTCACTCGACTGTCCATGCCGTCAAGCGTGCCGTCGATCGTTGCATCGCCATCGACGGTGACGACGGCATCATTCTCGACCATCATGGTTTCGCCGGCTGCAACGTTGAATTCTTCGACGGTGGTATCGCCATCGATCGTGTCACCGTCGGGCGGTGTGGTATCGGGCGGCGGACATCCAGTGACAAACACAACCGTTAGACATGCGACGACGAGCGACGAACCGATAGATGTGCGGTTCCTCCAAGTCTGATCGCGGTCAAAAATACGCATCGCAATTCTCCTGTTGAACGAATTCGTAACTGCGCCGAGAGGCACAGGTAATGACACCATCCTCAGAATCGAGGCATGAACTGATCGATCTAATGTCGGGGGAAAACCCAAAACATTCCGGAACCGGCCCGCCCGAATGTTGGCCAGCCCCAATTTGACCAGTAAGAATAGTGGCCAAGAGGCGCTTTGGGGTTCCGTATCATTCTGCAAACTGAGAGTCCGGCCAACCCCCAAAGTCCCGACGCATACACATCTTTCACCGTCGCCCCAACTGACGCGGCAAGAATCCGACCGAACTACGCCCCGAAACAAAGCAACGGACCGGCCCATTCCCGGCCCGCACGATCCCTAATCCAGTCAAGATTGCAAAGGAATTCCGGGCATATCGAATTCCTTTATCGGAAAACCAACGCGATTTCCGCCAACCATCGTGCCAGCCATCGTGATGGACGCGGATTGCGGGCCATGTGGTGTGAAATAAGGACGGGCCAGCCCCGTTGACCGATTCATCAGACTGCGGTAAACCTATTCGCCTGCCAAGCGGCTGACGAATGGCTGAATTGAGCGTCGAATCCGGCTGGCAAGAAGACGATAGCGGCCCGAGAAATGGCCGAAATGAAGCATCACTTAGCGCCACTAGCTCAATTGGATAGAGCATCGGTTTACGGAACCGAAGGTTGCAGGTTCGAGTCCTGCGTGGCGTAGTCGCTTTTCACCCCTGTTATTTCCACGTTTTCCTTTGATTCCAAGTGATTTCCGAGAATCGCGTGCTCTGTGAGATTCGGCGTCATTTGAGCATCCCGTTGCAGCCGATTGCACGTTTTCGCGCGCAGTAAGGTGGGAGTTGAGGCGGTGTGACGCAGAGTGATTTTCTGCCGACCCATCGTATGTCCCGGTTGCGCGCAGCCGCTCGACTTGCGGCTGGTCATCGTCTAAATCGGGAAGCCCATCCAGTGCGCTCGATAGGTCATGGATGCCCAAACTGGTGTAAATGTTCATGGTCAGCTTGGGGTCACTGTGGCGGGCCAGTTGTTGAGCGGCTTTGACGGACGCCCCGCCACGGGCCAGCGCGGTGATATACGTCATTCGCAATGCATGGAAGTCCACCACACACCCGTCGTCATCTGTAGCCGCCAGAAACCCACCCCGGTTGCGCTTACAACGTTCTACCCGATTCGTTGATGCCTTGATCCAACGTGCCCGCGCTAGTCTTAGATCGCGACGGAGCATCATTGCCCCCTTTTCATTCCATCGCCCGGGCCAAAGTGGTTGATCGGCTTTGTGGTTTTCCATCCACGGGCCAAGCGTATCGGCTAAGTCCGAGCGGATCGGTTGATAGTCTTCGGTTCGTCGCTTCGATGAACCCGCACGCAATACCACGCCCGGTGTGTCATCATGCAATCGGAAGCTACGCGGTGTCAGGCTTCGCAATTCGGACGCACGGAACCCGGTCCCGGTTGCTGCGCGATAGAGCATCGCGCGATCCGTACCGGACAACCCGCGCCAGGTTTCGGCGGTTTCGGTTACGCGGATCAAATAACGCAATTCGTCAGCGTCGAGCGGTCGCCGTTCGTGGCGTCGATCGGTTGCCACATTCTTGACGGTCAAATGCGCCAACGCATCCTCACGATTCAAGTTATGCTTGTTAAGCCACCGCGAGAATTGTTTCGCGGATCGCAGGTAGTGATGGCATGTGCGCAGACTCTTATTGTTCGCCTTTAATTCCGCAATTGCGCTTTGAATGCGTATCGGCGAAATGTCACTTAATCGGTTTGCACCCGCCGAATTGAATAGCTTGGTCGCGCGTGCCAACAGCATTCCCGTTTGCTTGTGAGTGATTCCACGATCAAGTAGGGATGCCCGCCAATCGTCCAAATGACCCGACAACGGGCGTTGTTCAGCATCGGCGTATTGATCCGTCCGAGCATCGATAATCCCTTCCTTTCGCAATAGTGCGTCAGACACATGCTTGGCCAATATCCGCTCAGCCGTTGCCTTATCTGACGTACGCGTCGATCGCTCTTGGCGTTTGTTGTTTTGGTCGTGCCACCGAGCGATCCAATTGCCGCTACCGTTGAGCTTGTGAAGGCTTCCGCTGCCTTGGGGTCGTCGTCGTTTAGTTGCCATCGTCTATCCCTTCCGCTTTCGCTTCACGGTTCGCAATTCCATTCCCAAGAGCGTCGCAAGTTTGCTTGCGGTTGCCAGCGTCAACCCGCGTTCGCGTGCAACGAAGTTATGCACCGCCGCATACGGAATATCCGCCTTTTGACTCATGGCCAGCATCGACAGCCCCGATTTTCGGGCTTCGTCGCGGAGTTGTTTAGCTAGGTCGATCATTTATTTAACCCTTGTGTATTATTTAATTGATACCAGTTGAATGATATCACTTGAATGATTGATACGCAAACGGATTTTGACATTGCAGATTTCAACTGCTCTACGCGCCTACGGAACCAAAACCCTCGAAACCCGACCCGCGCCTACGAAACCCACCGCACCAAACAGGTGAAATCGGTCATTCTCATCATTGAGCGCGGGTTTCGTAGGTTTCGGTTCTGCGGGCGCATGGTCATTCTCAAAACGGCTCATCGTCAGATTCGTCGTCATCGGTGGCCAGCACAAAGTACGTTGTCGGGCGTCCGCCTTGCGGTCCGGGCGGCTGATCCACCCAATAACCAAGCCGAGCTTCCACCAATCGGAGCAGCGCTCCGGTCGCTTTCTCGGTCGGGCGAAAACGCTTTGAACGATTGCACAGATCACGAGCGGTCACGCGCCCGCCCATTTGCGCGACGATGTCCACAAGCTTCTGCAATTCGCGGGCTTCCTCGTTCAGGCTGAATTCCGCATACAAGCGTATGGATTCATTGCTGAACCATTCAGCCAGGGCGATCCCGCGCTCGAGTTCATCCAGATCGACGAACGTAGCATCGGGATTCTCGGCAAGTGCGAGTATCAGCGTCAGGCGCGCCGCGTATGCTTCGCTCTTCGCAAGCATCGCCTTGATCTTATTGCTTTCAGCGTCGCGCTTTCTCGCATCTATATCCATCCGAAAATCAAGGAATCGTTCTCTTGCTTCAGGCGTCAGGTGTACGCCTACCGGCTTGCATACGCCGATGTCGTCGATGGTCAGGGGAATTCTCGTCAGGTTGGCAATTAAACGGTTGTAACCGTCGATTGTCCCATCCGAAACGTCGGTTACGTCTCGGGTCAATGCCCGTTCAGGCGGCTTCGCGAATAGGATTCGCCCTGCCATGCCGCACTCGAAGTATTCAGGCGTCAGAATTCTGTCCAAGGTTTCGGGCTGGATTGTGCCAGTCACACACACCGCAGCGCGGGGAATGTGGGTTACCCGAATTCCGGTCTTGCGATCAACCGTCATCGCTCCCGCCCGCTGGATTTGCAGCCATGTCGGAAGGTCGGAACCCTTGCCCCCCTTGTACTCACCGAAACCCTTAAACCACGCAGAGAGTTCGTCATGCTGCATCAGCACACCGCGAGGATTCTCACACAAGATTGCCGCAAGCGCTTCGATCGTGCTATTGTTCGTGACATACCGCAGACAGCAAGGCGGTTCCGGTTCGGCGGTTTTCGCTTGATCTTTCTTAGGGAGCGCGTCGTATTCCTTCCGCTTCTGCTTGAAGTCTTCCATCCCGTAATCGTGAACAGCAAAAGCATGGTCCTGAATGGCCTGAAGCGGCGCGATTGCCTTGTCGTGCGCGGGCGATTTCTTACCACCGGCGTCAGCCACCACGCAAGCCCATATCACTGACGGCTCACGCCACGACTTGAACAACACGATTTCGCGAGCCATGCCGATGGATGCTGCAATCGTCGAGAGCATGGGCAATACAATCATTGCCGGATCGCAACATATCGCATCAGAAGTATCGACGACGAAGCGCTCGAGCGGCTCGGGTAACAGCACCGTCGGGAATGGTTGCCACCGGTGAGTGGGGTTGATCGTTTGTGTAACCGCCCCAGGTGCGTCAGGATCGTTGCGGCTGTCGTAGTGGTCAGACTTCGCCATCTGTCACCCCGCAATCTGCGCCGATGCGCAATCGGATGGATTGAATGACAGGGTTGACCATGTTGCGCCGCACGCAATCGCCACACGTTTGGCCACGGTAGCGGCTCGACACCCTTGCGCCCCCAGAACCGAAACCCCGAAACCCTTCCTGTTCAAACTCGAATGCCGCCCAGCCGGGTTCCGGTTTCGCGAACGGGCAATCCTCGCGCAGTTCGTCAATGATCCATTCGCGACGATATTCACAAAATGGGAATTCGGTTTGCTTGACTGTCGATTTGGTGGGATACTCTGAGTGACGATAGTACCCGCCCGCGTTCGCCGAGCCACCGGCGCGCGGGCTACTTTGATTTCTCATTTCGCCCCCTCACTCTCGTTGAGCCAAGATTCAAGCGCAACGCGAGGATAAACGATTCGCTTGCCGATTCTTTTGTGCGGGACTTTTCCGCAATTCGTCCAAGTCCAAAGCAGTCGGCGCGATATGCCAATCAGCCGCGCTGCCTCGGTCGCATTCAACGCCAGACGCTGAATCTCTTGCATGTCATATCCTTTCATCATGTAACCCAAGCGATTCGACGCACTGGATACTGTGATCCTCAAAGTGAGCCGTATCGCTGTTGGCCGCATGATGTGGATTAGGCGAGTTGCCAGTTGCAAGATTTTGTTTGCGATTTGCGAATCGGCGTGATTTTCTAGCTGGAATTGGCCGAAGAAATTTTCTCGCGACTTGTTTGCGATTTATTTGCGATTTGAATTCCGGCTCTTGATGCCTTCGATGACCGGGCCAACGATGTCAATATCAAATATGTACTTCGGTTCTCGACTGGACCCGTCAGCCACTTCGCGATACCCGGAGTGGTTCTTCTTCTTGAATTCACGCAACCGAGTCTTGACAGAGTTGAGATTCTTGTCGAAGTGTTCCGCGAGTTCCCGTGGAGACATGTACTTGCCGCCCCTCACACTCGCTTGAGACTCTGTTGGACTAGAATCGGCGTCCCCTGCTTGATTCACGCCGATTGACCGCCCGCCTGGACTCTCTGATTCCGCTTCAATGTCTTGGGCAAGATCGCGAATGAACGTAGCGATGAAAATGCATGCGGCCCTTAAGTCAAGTGTTCGCTGGGCTCCCGGGGAAAGCACTTCCGAAACGGCCTTCGGTTTGCCAGTGACGTATTCTGGGATTTCGTAGCGCACACACGCACATGCTTCGCCCGCGACAATTTCGATTCTCCGCTTTAGCGAAACGGATGCGTCAGCGTTCGTTCGACGTTCCGCCCAGCTAACAACGGGCAACATGTCGAATTCGAGTTCATCGACGATGGGGCTGATAAATGCGATTCGATCTTGCACAACGCGGTTGCCTGCGAAAGCTTCTATGATTCTATCGCATATCTGGTCTATGCGTTTCGCGCAGTCGCGTGCTCTTTGCGCCACCGATGCTGATTCGCTAGATTTGGCGGGCGTGCTATTTGTACCATCTGATTCGTGCGAGTGCGGACTTGCGCCTGCCCCTTCAATCAAAGCCTTCAGGACATCCGCGCAGACTCGGGCATCCAACAGCTTGTCAAGCGACGGCTCATTCGCGAAAACAAGAATCGGCTTGAAGTCAAAATGCGGGTAGCGGGCTCCCACTACAACAAGTGATGCGCCTAGTTCGCGCAACTCATTGATTGTCTTGGTCACGTTCGGCTTAAGGTTCTTTATGAACGCTCCAACATCATGCAGGTTCTTTAGGAGTTCCCTCGCTATTGCCTTCAATGAGCCAGGATCAAATATGTCGTCGATCGTTTCCTGCAACTGAATGGGACTCGGGCCCTTGTTTGCATTGGATGCAAGGAAGTGGATTTTCTGTTCCTGCGCAGTCTCCAGCAGGGTCTGCAAAGCCTCGTACGCGATCAGAGTGAGTTTGTAACGCGCTATCAGTTCGGAAGGGCCGTATGCAGGTGGGGTCGGTCGTGATGCTTCGTCATCCGTCATTTACTGCACCCTTTATGCGATTCGCCGGGTGGCGACAGGGTGCCGACGCCACCCGAGCGAATCGAGTAGTCATTCGCTGGCTAGCGAACGTACCTAGGATAACTCGGATTCGAGTTCAAACAATCCGGTCCGCCAAACACAACGCCAAAGGTACCGCAGATTTCCGAATTCTGTGAGTACACCGGAGACGCGTATATGTGGAATATGGGACAAAAGTGACCCTCTAGCCCTTGATTTCGATGGATTCATGGTGTGATTTGAGCTCAAACTGATACCCCCACAAGTTATACTTGAAGCCAAAACCGCGTTTTCTACCCAAAAAACGCGGACGCATCTACGTGCGAAAACTATTCTGATTTATTTTGCGTGTCACTCTAATCCTGAGTCACTCAAGGGGGGGACGGGGGCGGGTCGATCTACGGCATTATGCTTGCATGAAGATGCCGACTACCGACAGCCGGTAGGCGTTTGATCGCACTCTATTCGCACGCGCGCGAGAGACTCTCGGCCTTCATATCCACACGCTGAATTGTCAAATAGCTGAATATTACCATTACATACACACCTGCATTTTCCTGCGAATCCGTGCGCCCGAATGCTTGAATCCGCGATTGGGGGCTGATAGGGTCTAAGCAGAGAGAGACGCCTGCGGGCGGCCTCTCTTTTTTGTTTGGCATTCACCTATCTGCTTTCAAGGGGTTTATCATGTCGCGTCGTTTCTCTCTCAACGCAGCACTTCAGGTCATGGCCGTTTGCGTGCTGGTCTCTAATTGCTTTGGTGGCGTAGCGTTCTTTACGGGACTTGGCGACTTACCAGGCGGTGATTTCGTCAGCCAAGCGCATGCCGTCTCTGCGGATGGTTCGGTTGTTGTGGGCGTTTCAAAATCCTCAATTGGTCTTGAAGCATTTCGATGGACATTGTCGGAAGGAATCGTGGGACTTGGCTCCCCAATGCAATTTGCATTTGACGTATCCGACGACGGAACTGTTATTGTTGGTGAGTCACCGAACGAAGCTGTGCGGTGGACGGAGGCGACAGGCCACGTCGGGCTCGGACAGTTATCCGATCTGGACGGCAGCGCTGCTCACAGCATTTCCGGGAATGGTTCAGTCATCGTTGGTGTCGGCAGAGTTTCGGACGGTAATGAAGCGTTCAAGTGGACCGCCGACGATGGAATGGTGAGCCTTGGTGTACCCGGACCAACTCATCATGCAGTCGCCTTAGATGTTTCTGCCGATGGTTCCGTTATCGTCGGCGAGAGCGGATTACGCGCAAGTATGTGGACCGAAGACGAAGGCCTAACGTTACTTGGGGATTTGGGTTCGGGTGAAGAGGTTACGAGCGCGGCACATGCGGTTTCCGCCGACGGCGAAACAATAGTTGGCCACAGTTTCTTAGCCACTTCGGGAGGGACGGAGGCTTTTGCTTGGACTGCCGCGAGCGGAATAATTGGACTAGGGCAAATTGATCCAGCAGTCTTGAATAGTGAAGCGCTGGGCGTTTCAGCCGATGGCAGCATTATTGTCGGTCAGGGCAGTGCAGGAAACGGCGACGAAGCATTTATTTGGGATGCTGAGAGCGGCATGCGCAACCTGCAATCCGTGCTTGAAGTAGACTTCAATTTGAGTCTTGCAGGATGGCAGCTTACGAAGGCATTTGATATTTCCGATGATGGTACAACAATCGTGGGCGTGGGAATCAATCCAAGTGGAAACGCTGAGGGTTGGGTAGCGACAATCCCCGAACCATCTGCGCTTTCACTGCTTGCACTCGGCGGACTTGTTCTCATTCGGCGTAGGCAATGACAGCCGGCGCGTCGAATCGCCTGTTCAGATTCGCGTTTCCTTCCGGGCGGGATAACTTAAGGCTACCCGCGCCATTCGACCCGGGGGGCGTGGTTCGGGTTTTCGGCGGGCGTGGGGCCCCTCAGACCGATTCGATCGCCGTGCCGCATTCTGGGCAGTTGCCTGATTCATTGCCCGTCAAATCGTAATCGCAAGCACTGCATAGACATTTTTTACGAGCGTCCGACTTATAGAACCTAAAGTAGCTATATACGCTTAGATTTGAAATAGGAATCCACTTGGCTGCTTTCTGCATCAGGTCTATTGCGGGCTCTGTGAACCCATCATAAGCCTCCAAAGCAAGGACGACTATGGGGGCCATGGCGATTGCGAAAGAAAGCAGGAACCAGCGAATGAATCGCTTGGTGAAGCGTAAGCAGACAAGGCCCACACCAAATGGCCACGCAAGGGCAACAAAAAAAATAACAAAGTCAATTGCCATCTGTACCGCGCATAACGCTCCGACCACATTCAGGACACACCCCGCTAACGTTGCCGGTGAGGTTGTAGTTGCAATTTGTGCATCCGGCCTTGGGGCGACGGTCCGACCACCAGAGCCACGTCGTCGCGACGACTGACGACAGGATGAGCATCCAGTACGGAATGACGATGCCCCAATGGGTACGAGGACCAATATTAAAATGATGCCGCCGTGGCCACCAGCCGTAGAAATCCGGTGTCGACCTCCATTCCCAAGTTTTGGGCAAAGGTCGAGCGCTGGTCCAAAACTCAATTCCGTTCACATAGCATGCGAATCCACAATTACCAGCGCTATACCGCAACCCGCCGAAGAGTCCTACAATCCACGCTGCCGAAAAGCCTATGCACAACCCAACCCCAATCCACTTGAGAATGCGCCGCTTTCGAATTCGCCGTTTCATACCGCCCCATTATCCACCGCTGCGCACAATCGCCAACACCGCCGCTCGGAGCGGTTCGGATAGGCTTGGCCATGCCTCGATGATGGCCTGCAAATCGGGGTTTAGGGGTGTGGTTTGGCCCAAGTTGTCGGGAGTTGAGGCGGTGCCCGATTTTTTTGTGCCAGAAACACCTTGTTTTATAGTGGTCTCTGAATCAGAGCATCGGTTTACGGAACCGAAGGTTGCAGGTTCGAGTCCTGCGTGGCGTATTCGCATTTCATCCTTCAATATTGCAAATAGCTGTTTGAGATTATGCTTCGGTACCGTTGTCGACGGTATTCCCGCACTCGGGGCAGACGCCGGATTCATTACCCGTCAGATCGTACTCGCATTTTTCGCAATAATTCAGGAGTATGGGCTTGCTCCACCATGCAACGACAGACGTCACGACGAACGGCAAGAGAGGCAACCAGAGCGGAAAACCCATCCACACGCCCTTGCGAGAAATTGAATTGTGAAAGCACCATAGCGTTGTGCCAGATGTGCTTAGGCGGAGAAAGTGCCAGCCCGGTCCACCCGCACTTTGTCGACTGACTGCCATGTCTATTCGATAATGGAATTCAGTGAATCCGTTGTAGAGCTTCACGTCGCAACGTTGAGATTCGTAGACTAGAAAATGAATTGGCTCAGAACCCAAATGCTCAAGATCAAAATCGACTCTACGAGTCCGCCCACCAGCACGAACATCCGCAGTTTCCGATGACTGTTCAGCCATCGCCTGATTGAATTCGGTATCAGCGTCATAAGGCGGACGATGCATCTTCAAGTTTTGCATCTGTGGACGTCCCACACTCAGGACAAACACCGCTGACGTTACCGGTCAGGTTGTAGCCGCAGTTCATGCAGCCGCTTTGGTTTCGCTGATCGAAGCGACAAAGGAGTAGTGTTACGATTGCAGTTGGCATGAGAGTCAGCCAAAACGGACACCCCAAGTACTCAGTTTGGCTCGATGTTCGTCCTCGGAACGGCCACCAAACGTGACGGTAGCTTTCCGAGCAGTAATCGCCGTACTCCCAACCTTGGGCCTCACTGAATGTGTACCTCTCAACGAGAATGCCGCCTGGGTGGGTTCTCACATACCACGTATCGCCCCCTGAATATCTGATACGCGTTGACAAACTCAGCGCCCAAAGGATTCCGATGGCACCGCACAATACAAATCCAATCCACTTAAGAATGCGCCGCTTTCGGATTCGCCGTTTCATATTGCCCATTGCACACCGCTGCGCACGATCGACGGGTGGCCCAAGTTTTCAAACTTGGGGTCTCGATTTGGATGCTTCCTAGCGCTGCTTGCTGATTCGCCAATTTAACCTTCTTTCATCGACTCCCCCAGGATCGGAGATCATGGGCCACCCCTACCACGGGGGTGTCACCTTCAGATCATCTACCGCTTTCTTGCATGTGTGGTCTTACGACATTCTGAGCAGATAATGACAGCGATCGGCTTCAGACGCTACACAATATTCCGTAGGTGCCCGGAACAACTCCAAAGGCATTCAGTTGGGATATGATCCTTGCGGTTGAATTGCGTTAGTCGATGTTGCTAGACTGAAATATATGAACGAATACCGATACGAATCAAAAGCGGGTTTGGGCACGCGACTCACGTCGGGGTCTTCCAGGATTGTTTGCGTGATGCTTGCGGGACTATCTTTCGGTTGGGTCAGCCCGGCTTTTGCGTCTGATGAACCGATTGTCATCAACGGGCATTTGAAGGGCGAAATCATCAACGCGCCGCTGGATGCGTCGGCTTCGGTTGGTGATGCGGCGAACGCTACTGGACAACACTCCCAAGACACAGACAAGCCACCTGTCGTAGTGGTGATTCCGACGCACGTGAATTCCGAACAAGAAGTCTACTGGGGCTATGTGACGCCAACTGCAACGGTACAGAAAACTATTCGACGCCGCGTCCGGACCGAGCCGCCGTGGACCTACAAGCCCACGAACAAACGCTACACACCTCGGCCACACCGCGCGTATCAACCGAAACAGAGTTGGACTTACCATCCGAAGCAGTTTTCCTGATTCCAGGCAAACCGTAACCAGAATCGTCATCCCTGCGCACAACATTCCGACCAGAAAACATTCGGGCGGGTTCTCTCAACTACCAACCACTGTTTTGCGCTCAGTACAATCACCAAGTCTTATATTTGGAGCGATTCAGAAAAGGTGTCGCGCTAAGCGATACAGAAAGCGTGTATTGGCTAATCGCCTGCACCCGCAACCGCGTCTAAGAATGCAATCATTTCGGCTTCGTAGTGCGGCGATTCCACACCGATGCTGCCGCAGTGGCCGGCGCCGGGGATGGCTCGCCAGAATTTGGGTTGATTGGCGGATTCAAAAACCTGCCGGCCTTGGGCGATTGGAATCAATCGATCCTCCTCGCCGTGAACGAGCATGACAGGGCATGTCACTTTTTGGATCGATTCGGTCACGTCTAGACCGAACAGATTCACGCCCGACTCCAGGCATGCGAACGCGGTGGCGACGTATGGCGTTACTTGACGGTAGACTGGCGGTGCGCCAGATGGCAGAATCCTGGCCATGTCCATGGCGCTGGCGAACACTGCATCCAAATGTATCCCTTCTATGCGATGGTCTTCCGCAGCGGCGAACACCAGCGACGCAGCCCCCATGCTCCAACCAACCCCAAAGACATGTTTCGAGCGGGCTGGGTGTTTGTGCTTAAGGTAATCGACACCGCTGATGATGTCCCACTTTTCCTTTGGTCCATAGCTGATGGTGAACCCGCCGCTGGCACCGTGGCCGCGAAAGTCCAACGCCAACACCGAGTATCCTCCGTCATGCAATGCCAACGCGAAGTCCAACATGTCTGATTTGTCGGCTCCCATGCCATGACACAGGATCACCGCGCGGTCGGTATCATCGTTAGGCACATACCAGCCAGCAATCATAACGCCATCGCGCGATTGCCACGAAACGTCTTCATACGTCAAGCGCAGTTGTGCAGGTGTGGCCGCATCCGTTCGCTTGGGAACGTGCGTTTGAAGTAGCGAAAGCAAATACGCGTAGATCACAAACGAGTAGAGGACGATGCCCAGGGCGCGCACTGCGATTCGTTGCCACCGTCGATTCTCATTCACAGAATTTAGCTTGCGAACCAACGCGGCAAACGGAACGTAGAGCCATATAGACACGACCACAATCGCCAGCGACGCATAGACACAAGCCGTGCGACCGAACGGACCTAACGTGCGGCTTGGCGACAACCAATCGACAATCGCAGCAACCATCACGCCCATCAATCCGATTGCAATCACGGCGACTCGTGTCCGGCCCTCGCGTTTGTCACGCGACCAGACCGACAACCCGCGGACCAGGAAGATCAACGGTACTGCCAGATAGAACTGCTCGGACCCATTCAGATGAAAAACTACACCGGTCAAAATCACCAGCGCAGCGATCGCACAGTAGGCACATACAGATCGTTTCCGAATTGCCAAGAGATTCTCCGCAAGCAACGAACCTGAAATTCGCAATCACCAAAACGCGCGCCGCCATCGCATAGGTAACCCAGTTACGATGCGGCTGCACTTTGTTTACGCGTATATGACTTCGATGTTCATGCTAAAATATTCGACGGGACGGAAGGATGGCCAAAGTTCCTTGCATTTGAGGCGAGAATTCTCCGGCTTTCTTGAGCTGCTTGCAACTCGACGTAGCGAATCGACTCGCCCAGGATCAAAGATCCTGGGCCACCCTACAAATGGGCGTGCCGCACTAAGGACAAACTCCGCTGACCTTGCCGATCAGGTTGTACACGCACTTGCTCTCTATTCATGATGCTTGGACGTGAGCACCCAATGGCACCCGGCGATATGAATTCATTGCGTTGATCCTGAACGTCGCTTAGGATAGTTTTCCCCTTACGGCAGCAGCCGAACGGCGTGCTTATGCATGCCCAGTTAGGGCAACTTTGTCACGACCCATTAGGAGTTGATTGAATGCCCACACGCTTGAGCAAGGCCTACTGTCTGCGCCTGTGCGCATTCCTGATGTTGTTGTCGTTGGCGTTTGGACAAGGATGCGAATCAGGCAGTAGCGATACGATTCCAGTCTTGGACACATGGAGCGAATACCAGTCCGGGAATTCGGGTGAGGGGTTTCTTGCGAGGAACACCGAGCGTGCTGTGCCACCGCTGGTACAGTGGGACGCAGACGTTGGGCGCGTCGGATTCAGTTCTCCTGTAATCGCTCCTGACGGCACAGTCATCGTCGGCAATCTCAATGGCGAGCTTGTGGCGATCAAGCCTGACGGCAGCGAGCGCTGGCGAGTAGAATTCGCATTTGTCAATGCGACGATCATGAGCACACCGGCCATTGCCGCAGACGGAAGCATCTTCGTCGTCGTGACACACGCGACGGAATCCGAGCCGGAGTCGGTGCTGATCCGCGTGTCGGCCGACGGCAGAGTGCTTTGGGTCAGCCCCGCGATTGAACCGGGCAGAATCACGACGGCGTCTCCGAGAATCCTAGGCGATCACGTATTCCTCTACGTTCCTGCACAGTTGGCGGTGTTCGACTTCGACGGAAACCTTGTGGACACCGGCCTCAATATTGGCTGCGAGCGGCAGGTTTGCGGTGGATCGTCAGCATTCGATTTCGTCGAGGGTCTGCTATCAACCATTGGCGGTGGGCTGCTTGAGTGCACGCTCACGCTTCCATTTACGGCGTCCGAGTGTTGGGACAATTTCACATTCGAGTTCGATGGTTCTACCTCACTGCTGCTTCCTCAACCAGATCCGACTGCTGTGGTTTTTACCCATGACGACGGTGGGCCGATCATCGTCGCCCTCAGTGATCGCTGCATGACGGGGTTCCGATTCAACGAGCCCAATCTTGAGGAACTGTGGCAACACCGGGTGTACGGTGGGAATTGCGACGACCGTCCTGTACGACATGGGTCGCCAGCTAATCTAGGTGGAGGGTTATTGGTGATCGCGAGCGAGAATGGCGACGTTACGGCCTACGACCCTGTCGACGGTACAGAGTTTTGGAAATACGAAACAATCGTGGAACAGCCGCCGTTGTCCAATCCGCTTTTTCCACCAATACCGCAACCACCACTTCCAGGCGTTCCGTTTCTCAGTACGCCGGCTTCTTTTGTGCGGCCGATCTTTATCGTTGGGACCAACAGCGTTCATCTTTTGGATGACAACGGTGAGTTGATCGTAAAGCGCGACTTGCTCGGATTTACTCAAGCATCGTTCGCCCTCTCCGGGAATCACGCTTACCTCGGCACGTCCGCTGGTTTATTTACTTATGATTTCGAGATGAGTACAAGTTTCACCGTCGATGGCGAGGTAACCAACTTCGTCGCAACTCCCGCTATCGGGGACGATGGCACGGTGTACGCACTAACCAATCTCGGAAGGCTTCGCGCATACAACTCGACCAGTTTGTCGGTCAGCACGATCCAATTCAACTTTCAGACCGTGGCCTTCAATGAACCGGTCGAAGGTGTGGCGTTGACCCTCGGCGAAGACACGGTTTTCTCTGCCGACGTTTCATCCCCGTCGCCCGATGGCTTTAACGGTGAGACAACTTTCTCCTCTGATATTGACGGGGAGTTGTGCTCTGTTGAAGGCACCGGTTCTAACTTTTCGTGCCAAGGACAACTCACCACGCTCGGTCTGCATGTGATCACCGTAGCCGCGCTCGATGTGTCTGGAACGCTGGGCACCGACACGGTTACCGTTGAAGCGGTCGAGGCTGAAGTCGAGGTCAATTTGCCTCCAACCGTCGAGATTCTCGCTCCGGAGGATGCGGCTGTGTTCGCGACGAACGAGACGATATCGCTCGTTGGCGATGTGAACGATCCAAATGAAACGATCACCGATGCAAGTATCACTTGGACATCGGACCAAGATGGAATGCTTGGCACTGGCGAAAGCACAACCACGACCCTGACGGAGGGCACTCATATCATCACGCTTGCGGCGATTGATTCCAATGGCCTCACGGGGCAGGACAGTGTCACAATTCAGGTCGTTCCGGGCATGCCACCGATGGTTGAAATTGCAGAGCCCGACGACGATTCCACCTTCCTAATCAATGAGATGATTGACTTTCAAGCGCAGTCGTCCGATCCGCAGGATGGAACGCTCAGTGGCGAAAGTTTGGTTTGGGAATCCAACATCGACGGTTCGCTGGGCACCGGTGAAAACCTATCGCTCGCGTTGTCTCAGGGTGTGCACACGGTCATGGTGACAGCCACAAACTCGCTCCAACTTTCAGCCGAAGACAGCGTCATGATCACCGTGATAGCCGGTCCGGGTGTGCCGTCGGTGACCATCTCTAATCCGGTTGACAATTCGACGTTTGGTCCGGACCAGTCGATTGACTTTGAGGGGTCGGCTACTGACCCTGAGGACGAAACGCTTCCGGAGTCGAGCTTCAGATGGCTATCAAACCACGATGGCCTACTCGGTACGGGACGCTCCGTTGACACGATGCTAAGCGGTGAACCGGATCCGTGTGACCTCCGTTCGCACACCATCACACTGGAAGTGACCGACAGCGACGGGAATACGACCAGTCAAGAGATCATCGTCAAGATACGCATTATCTGCTGAGTCTTACGAACGTATGGACGAATGCCGAGCGTGCATGCAAGGAATATGTCAGAAGCAACGATCCAGATTTCTTTCGGCTTGGACCGAGCTATGCCACTTTCGTCATTTCGTTCAGGGTGAATTCTTCGATCGCGCCATCCGTTGCATCGCGGTAGTCCTGCAGATGCTTCGCGGCCATATGATTTTGCCACAACTCGCGGGACACCCATATCTCAAAGAACATAAAGTGTGCCGGATTCTCATTATCCTGATGCATGTCGTACTGAAGGCAGCCGTCTTCAAGTCGAGTAACGTCGATCAGCTTTTGAAGTTCATTCTTGACCAGTTCAATTTGGTCGGGTTTCGCTTTGATGTTTGCCACGATCGTTAAGTGCGCCATGTTTTGGTTTCCGTTTGATTGTTCAAATCTGAGGTTGCAGTTGTAGCACACCAACGCGCAAGCTTGCAACCGGTCGCCCATTACCCAGCGTTCCGCGCGATCGCCGTCCCGCATTCAGGACAAACCCCGCTGACGTTGCCGGTCAGGTTGTAATTGCAGGACAGGCATGCCCCTCTCAACTCCTTGCGCTTTGCGCGGACAAATCGAAGCATCCCAAACGCCCCAGTCATCGCCGGGTATAGCAATATCGGGAATAACAATAGCCATGCAGGCGTGTCCAAATGATGATAGAAACATTCGGAATCAGAGTACCCTGTGTATTCACAAATCGAAACATTTTCGTTTCTTAAGATCGCGGCCACGAGATTCAACGAACTCGGGTGATCAGCAACCCGATCGAGCGTGGCAATCGGAAATGTATTCATGCCCGATTCAACAACTCCGGGAATCCGATCTTTGCAGAAACTCGCCGTCAGCATTCCCTTTAGGACAGACATCGAAACGCTGTGGTAATCACCGAATGCCAACTTGATTTGAATTCTGGAAAAGCTGCTCCAGAAGCACACGATAAGTACAAGAAACGCAGCAACATAGCACGGCCAAAGGTAACGCTGCTTGCGACGACGCCAATGTTCGGGCTGCATCTTATCAAGCACGACTCCCGCGACCGTCGCGGCAAGAAAAATAATAACAGCAATCGCAATGGCAATTATCGCTAGCCAGAATAGCATTCCAGGCTCCTGCGATTGTTCGCGAATCTCAAGCAAGCGGTTATTTGCGAAACGGCTACGATTCAACCTACTTGAAGTTGCTCGTCATGTCACTCGCCCAGCCGCTTGAACACAACAGTATACACTTTATCTGAGGGAAGGTTTAATCACACTTGTTGGCTCTTTGGAGTTACGCGGTTGGGTTGGTGGCGGGGGCCCAAGTCTTTAGAATTGGGGTCTCGATTTCCGGGTTCCTTAAGATACACTCGCATTTCCGCGAGCTCACCGTGGCGAATCACCTCCTCCATCTCAAATGAGACAGGCCACCCCGAATTGTATCGGAGTGGCCCGTGCGTCTATGCTTGTTTGCGACAGTCGCATTAGACTGCCGCTTTTCTCGTTTCAATTCACGGTTCTGCTACTAGTCGCATTGCCCGGCGGTTTCGGCGCAGTAGGTGCCATCGATGCAACCTTGTACTTCGGCGTATGGTGCGCCTCCGCATCTTGATCGGCAGACTTCGTCCAGTTCGCAGTCATCGTTGGTATTGCAGCCTTCCATGCAGAGCGTGTCGGACTGTCTTTCGAATTCTTCGCAAACCGCGACGGAGGGTTGGGCGATGCAATCGGCATATTGCTGCGAAAACGGATGGTGCTGTCTGCACAATACGTGGGAGTCGGTACACACCGCGTAATGGTCAGCCGCCGGCGCTGGACATGGTAGCGTGAATTGGCATTCACCCGGCGTTGTACCACCTCCGCAACTGACGAACTCCAAGCACACGTTGGCGTTGGCGATCGCGAGACAATCCGTACCGCATTCGCCGCAGTTCTCCGGATCATACGAGGCGTCCGTGCATCGATCATCGCAGCACAGAGGACTGTCTCCATTGTCGCAACCGATCGCCAGTCCGCCGGTCAGGTCATCATCGCGGCAGCACTCGCGACATGTTCCCGTTTCGCCTTCGCCGGGAAGGTTTCCGTTGGCACAGCAGTTCATAAATCCACCGGTCTCCGTGCATTGGCGGCCATCGGGGTCGCCAGCCAGGTGGAAACCGTCGCCGTCGCAGACCTGTCCGAAACCTACTTCGTCGGCTGCGATGCAAAGTTTGACGTCTTCTTCAAGCGTCGGGGCACATTTCAAGGAAGCGCAATCTGCGTTGACGAGACACGATGTACCGTTCGGCGCGTCGCCCGGGACGATGCACTTTCGCAGTCCCAGGAATACGGGGAAGATCGTTGGGCCACATGTGCCCTCGGCATCAACGCCATCGACCTCCAGGTAGCATGTGTCCCCTTCGTCTAAACGCACATCTTCGGGGCAAATGTTTGACACGCCGTCGCAGTAATCCTGCACGTCGCACGCTTGAATAATTGGATTCGGCGGCGTTAACTTGCATGGCGTTCCCGATGGTGCGACTTCATCTGGTGGGCAGTTTGGATATCCCGGCTGACTTGGACCGGCGCACATTTCTTCTACGTCGCAATCCGTCACCGCCGCTCGACAGGTAAATACCTGGTACACGTTGTCATCGGGGCACGATTTGAAATTACCCGAACAGGTCTCGACTTCGGTATCGCAAAGACCGGCGCTCGGGCGGCAAATGGTGTCTGGTTCTTTCAGTTCGTCAGCCGGACAGTCAGCACCATCGCCAGTGCAGAATTCCGCGATGTCGCAATCACCGTTCGTAAACGTGCTGGGTCCATCGGAATGTAAAGTTTCGCCTGCGCGGCGGCATTCGACGTTGGTTCCGGCGAACGCGTCGTCAGGACAGCCGGCATTACTTCCGTCGCAAAATTCGGCGACATCGCAAATGTCTGCTGAGGCGCGACATTCAAATGAGACATCGCGCTTCAGGTCGGTCGGGCACTCGGCGCTTGCACCATCACAGACTTCAGCAACATCACAATCGCCAGCCACCGCGCGACACTCGGTGCCGAAAGACTTTCTTTCATCGACCGGACATTCGTCATTCGCGCCATCGCATACCTCTGCGATGTCGCAACCGCCTGCAATTGCACGGCATTCAAATCCCGCGGACTTCTTTTCGTCGGCGGGGCATCCAATGTCGGCGACGCCAGGGCACATTTCGGCTTCGTCGCAATCGCCAGCCGCAGCACGACAGACCGTTGACGTGAACTCGAAGCTATCGACCGGGCAACCTTGATCGGGAACGCCGGGACAGAATTCATCGGGGTCGCAAACGTCGCCGGTGCCTGCATTGCAGACGGTGCTGCCTGGTTCAAACGTATCGTCCGGGCATTCTGCCGACGTGCCGGAACACACTTCGTCCGGGTCGCATGCATCGCCCGAACCAGCATCGCAAACAAAGCCCGATTGCCGGAAAACGTCGGGGTGGCATTTGCCGTCAGAGCTGCACGTTTCCGGTAGGTCGCAAGGACCAGCCGCACTTCTGCAAACCGTGTTCGGAGAGGCGATGTTGGGTTCGCATGTTCCTGCACCATCGCATGTATCGGGGTTGTCGCAGGTCGTGTCCTTATCACTGCCGCATGCCGTACCGGCAAGATCGAAGCAACTGTCGGTATCTTCCTGACACGTGTTGCACTCGGTTGCCGGGCATGGATCACCGGATGACACGCAGGCGTTTGTTTCTTCGTCGCAGGATTCGTCACCGTTGCAGAACAAACCGTCGTCGCATTGAACTGCTTCGCCGACGCACACGCCCGCGCCGTCGCATGCATCTGCATCGCCCGCCGCGCCGCTTGCAGATGTGCAGAACGATCCATCTTCGCACGACGTTCCAGCCGCCATGGGCGTCCAATCGGTTTCACTGATTTCTGGTTGACATGATCGACAACCGTTGGCGTCTGGATCGGTTTCACCTGCGGCAACGAATTCACCATCGATGCGGCAACCGAATTGACAAACGTTTTCATCGACGGTGAGCGGCGTGCCTTCGGGAACGTCTCCGACATCAACCGTCGCGAGAAACGCATCGATGGTTTCCTGATCGAGCGAGTCGCAAAACAGACCGGTGGCGCAGTCTTCGTCTAGTTCGCAAAGGGAATCGACTGCTGGCCATGCAAATGCGATCAAGTCTGCCGGTGGTGCTGGCGGATCGTTTGGCGGGGGTGGGTCGGGCTGCTGCATTGAGTCATCGGGTTGCTCGCCGCCGTCGGGTTCCATGGGGTCAGGCACGCATGCCAATGAAAAGCAGACGCAAGTGATACAGACCCATGCTAAGTTGGCAGTTCGGCGGAATGTCATCGCTGGTTCTCCAGATACGAAACGCTGATCGCCGATGTAGCGGATATCGCCTCGGCGATCGACTAACGGGAGAATGGCCCGGCGGCTTGCTTACGCGGCAATGATCCGATCGGACCATCCTCTAAAAAGAGAAATGCAAACGGCGGAACCGAAGCGCAAAAAAATCGCGGAAAAACCTCAAAATAGTCGATTTCTGCCTCAAAATGGGCGTTAGATCCTTCGACGGCGGCGGTTGGTTGGTATGCTATTGGGGGTTCAAGCTGCCGCTCGCATCCAGATGGGGATCATTTTGCAATCGGACGACACGCGACATTTCACGCAGTGCCTGACGCAACTGAGCGATGGCGACAAGCAGGCGGCTGACCGACTTTTTCCAATTGTGTACGACGAGCTTCGGGGGATCGCGTCGAAGTGGTTCGCGCGTCCGTCATCCGATCAAACGCTTCAGCCAACCGCACTTGTTCACGAAGCGTTTCTCCATCTTGTCGATCAAACTCAGGTCGATTGGAAAAATCGCTCACATTTTTTTGCCGTCGCAGCCACCGCGATGCGGCAGATTTTGATTCAACATGCCCGCCGGCGCAATGCGGCTAAGCGCGGTGGCGGATGGGGACGCATCACGCTATCGCAAGCGCCGGCTGAGAAAACGGGGCAGGAAATCGACGTGCTCGATCTGGATGATGCCCTGAACAAGCTCGCACAGTTGCACGAGCGCCAAGCCAAAGTCGTTGAGCTGCGTTTCTTTGCCGAACTTAAGAACGATGAGGTCGCCGAGGTGTTGCAAGTGTCTCCGCGCACCATCGAGATGGACTGGCGCACCGCCCGGGCATGGCTACGCACGACGTTGGTCGATGGAGAAATCTCTTGACGCCCGAGGAGTATCAAAAGGTCGCCGAGATTTTCGCCGAAGCCTGCCAGCGCAACGGGAAAGATCGCACCGCATTTCTCGACCGTGCGTGCGCGAACGATGCAACCCAGCGCGCAAGAGTTGAGGCGATGCTGCGAAGCGATGTCGATGGCGACGCATTCATGGAGCAAGCAGCGGTCAACCTGCGAGCCGGCATCGAAGGTGCGGTCGATCCAACCGACACGATTCCGGAATCGATCGGAAGCTACCGCATCATCCGCAAGCTCGGCACCGGTGGTATGGGCGTGGTTTACCTTGCAGAGCAGGATCAACCGCGTCGCTCGGTTGCGATCAAGCTCATCCGGCCCGGCATGCTGTCGCGTGAATTGCTGCGTCGGTTCGAGTTCGAGGCTCAGGTGCTGGGCCAATTGCATCATCCGGGCATCGCTCACGTCTATGAAGCTTCGACGGCTGACACCGACTCAGCCGGCCAGTCGTACTTCGCGATGGAGTTTGTCGAAGGCCCACCGCTCGATCAATATGTTCGCGATTTCGATCTATCGACGCGCGAGCGATTGGAATTGGTGGCCCGCATCTGCGACGCCGTGCATTATGCCCATCAAAAAGGCGTGATTCATCGCGATCTTAAACCGGGCAACATCCTCGTTGACGAAACGGGCCAACCGAAAATTCTCGACTTTGGCGTCGCCCGTGCGACCAACTCTGACACACAGTTGATGACAATGCAAACGAACGTCGGGCAAATCATCGGCACCATCGCCTACATGAGCCCGGAGCAAGTCACCGGTGTGTCGGCTGACATTGATACGCGGTCTGATGTGTATGCATTGGGTGTGATCTGTTTTGAAATGCTGAGCCAACGGTTGCCATTGATCGTGCGCGATCGATCAATTCCCGAAGCCGCCAGGATGATTCAAGACGAAGAGCCATCTCGTCTGCGGCATGTCGATTCAAGCGTGTCCGCCGACGTTGAAACGATTGTGGCCAAAGCGCTCGAAAAGGAAAAAGAACGTCGCTATCAGTCGGCGGCTGAGTTGGCGAGCGACATCCGCCGCTATCTGCGCAACGAACCGATCGTCGCGCGGCCGCAAACGACGCTATATCAACTCAAGAAGTTCGCGATGCGCAATCGAGGTTTGGCATTTGCGTTGTGCGGGTTCGCCTTTGCGCTGATTGCCGGTTTGATTTCGACTTCGATTTATGCGTACCGCGCCCATCAACAACAGATGCTCGCGGAGAATCGCTTTGAAGACCTCCGCATGTTCGCTCAGAAGGTCATCGTCGATTATCAAAACATGCAGCGAGCCAAAGGCGAAACGAAAGCCCGCGAGTACCTCAGCATCATGGCCCAGGAATACCTCGACGAGATGGCCCGCGACACCAAGGGCTTGAATCTTCCCGTGCTCGCGGACTTGGCGAAAGCGTACACCGCAATCGGTGACGTGCAGGGGCGCCCCCTTGGCTCAAACCTCGGCGATCCAAAATCCGCCTTGGCGAATTACAAGAAGTCCGTCGCCGTCAATGAAGACATCGTCAAGCGCGATCCCAACAACCCCGCATTCAAACGCGAATTGGCGATCGCGTGCGAACGGGTTGGTAATATTCACTTGTCCAATCGAAGCTACGACGAAGCCTTGGCGTGGTATCAGAAGAGCCACCAGCTCAAATTGGAAATCGTTGATGAAGATGCGACCGGCCAACGCAATCTATCTTATAGCTATGCCAAACTCGGCGACGTCTTTATCCGGATCGATCGACAAGACGAAGCCTACGACTTGTACGCCAAGAGTTTGGAGATTCGAAAGCAACTGGCAGAAGCTTCGCCGGAAAACGATTCCATTCAGCGGGCGTACACTGTCGGTATAAGCCGCTTTGCCGATGTCCTCATCGCCCTTGACCGAAAAACGGAGGCGCTCACTCAATACGAAATGTCGCTGAAGCGCCGAACGAAACGGGTGAAACTCCAACCCGACAACAACCAAGCAAGAATGGATGCAGCCGTCGGTTACCTCAAACTCGGTGAAACTTTGGCGATGCTAAACAGAACCGACGAAGCGTTGGCGGCTCTTGAAGCATCGCGCACCATGATCGCCGATTTGGCGAATGATGATCCCGGCAATACGACAGCTCGTTTGGGCGTTGCGCAAATCACGGGGCAGATCGCTCAGTTATTTTTCGATGCGGGTCGTATCGAAGAAGCCACCAATGAACTCACGACTCTATTTGACGATTTTGAAGAGGGCGTCTCAGCGAAGTCCATGCACAGTGGCCTGCAGCAAATTCTCGCAGAAGCGCATTGGCTTCATGGCAAAATACTCCGGTCAATCGCCGACGCAGAATCCAATTCGACCAAAAACTCAAACAGGCATGCGGAGATTTGCGCAGCCCTGCAGAGTGCAAGAGAGTACTTCAGCCTTTTCACAGACGACCAGAGCACTTTACCGGCTGAGTTTTTTAAAGACTTGAGGGGCTGTCGGTCGGGAACAGTTCGTAAACTTGAAGTTCAATCAAGTGAATGAAACCATGCTAGTGTTCTGAGATGCAGTACAGGAAGTCTTCACCGCGCAGGTACAACTCGTTCTCAACGATGACCGGTGATGCCGTAAACGCATCGTCGAGCCTGTTTAGCGCCAGCATCTCAAACGTGTCGCCATGTTTAACGACGGCGGTGTATCCTCGTCGATCCGGAATGTAGATTCTTCCGGCGGCTGCGGCGGGCGACGCGAAGATTTGGGTGAGTTTTGGGATGCGGTCTGGGCCGAAAATAGTCTTGCCGGTTTTGAGGTTCACGCAGGTGATGATACCGCGAAGGTGCGAAGTGAAATACAGGTGGTCATCGTACAACAGCGGAGACGGAACGTACGGCGTTTGCTTGTCGCGCGACCAGATGACTGCCGGCTTGTCGGTGATGTCGCCTGTTGCATCCACCAATCGGATGGCCAGCATCTTCTGCCAGTCGTAACTGTTGGTGACCACCGCGATACCGCCAGCGACGACTGGAGTGGCGCAGACATTTCGCGAAAGTCCGCTGCATTTCCAGATCGTATTGCCAGTAGCCAGGTCGTAACCGCGCACGAAACCAGTTGCCGCGACGATGACCTGCGGTTTGCCATTGACGACTGCGACGAGCGGTGACGACCATGACGTGATCTCGTCGCGCTGTCGTCGCCAGATTTCGTTACCGGTTTTCTTATCGAGCGCAACGATGAATGAATCGCCCTGATGATCCCAGTTGATTACCAGCGTATCTTCGTACAACGCCGGTGAACTGCCTTCGCCGTGCCCGTGGCGACTCTGCATTTCGCCAAAATTTTTCTCCCAGACGAGTTGGCCATCGAGCGTCAAGCAGTACAACCCGCGTGAGCCGAAGAAGGCAAAGAGATTTTCGCCATCAGTCACGGGCGAATTTGACGCCCAGCTTCCGGTGTCGTGGGTACCCTCGTGCGGCTGGACTTCGCGCAGGATTTTTTGCCAAACGATCGAGCCGTCTTTGCGATTGATCGCCCGAATGACAAAGCGCTGCATCTTGTCGGCAGGCAGGTTATCGTGCGCGCCCGGGTCACGATCAACCGGCGCAGTCAGGTCTTCACCATAAGGCTCAGCAGACGTCACAAAAATGCGCCCGTCCCAAACGATCGGCGTCGAGTGACCAAGTCCCGGAATCGGAATTTTCCAGCGGATGTTCTCGCTTTCGCTCCAATTCGTCGGCGGATTGGCGCGTGGCGCAACACCAGTCGCCATCGGTCCCCGCCACCGCGGCCAATACTTTATCGCAGCTGCATTTAGATCTTCTGCTCTTGCCCCAGCGACGACGCACAGAATGACTACGATGGTGAACAGACTGCTTAAGCGGCTGAATTGGGTACTTACAAGTCTCACGTGATTGCCGTCCCACATTCTGGACAGGTGCCACTGACGTTGCCCGTCAAATTGTAATCGCATTGGCTGCAATGGTGCGTATCATCATCGTTTCGTCGCCGTTTGAGCCAAAGGGTACGCAAGGTTCCTCCGAAGATCACTATTAAAATGATCCACGGAACGCTGAAATAGCCACTGCTGCGTAAGTACGGTGTGCCGGATTCCATCTTGGGTCGCCAGATGCGAAACCCGAGCCAGACCAGATCTTTTCCGAATCCTTCCGAACGCGGCGAGCACGCTGAGCGTCATTGCCAGGATTCCTACGATGCATATCGCGAGCACGAATCTGTGTTTGAGACTCGGCGCCTTGTCTCCCATGTTCGAAGCTTTCCGCTTAACCAATTCTGGCCCTCATATTGCCGTCATCGTTCACAACTCCAACTACGTCAGGCAACGACCGATAACGCACTACATCGCTATTCCGACAAGTCACGCGTTAAATATTGTCCGCTTACTTTTCACCCGCAGACCGACCAACGATTTGTTTGTATTTTTCTGTCAGATCGTGTCGAAGAATGATGCATCACCCGTATTTATCTTCACAAACCGTGCGTCTACTCGATACGTTTATTAGACGATTGCCACCGTATGGAATGCCCCCACGCGTTCAAACGGTGCAGCCACAAAAGGAAACGGGAAGGAGAGCAGCATGAGTGCGCGCGGCGCGCAGCGTCCAAACAGAATATCCCCACCGACCAGCAAGAGCGGCGTGTGGATTCTTTCCGCAATGCTCGGACTGATTGCGTTGAGCGTCGGTGCCGCAGTGTGGATGGCCAGTGCTCCGACATCGCCCGATGCAAACGAAGCACGCGTCCGCCCGCCCAATGTGCTGGTCATCACGATGGATACAACTCGGGCTGATCACCTCGGATGTTATGGCCACCCGGCGGGCGTCACCCCGAACATCGACAAAATCGCTCGAGAAGGCGTCTTGTTTGAGCAGTGCGTATCGGCGGCACCGAGCACACTTTCATCGCACGCAACCATCTTCACCGGTCTCTATCCCTACGTTCACGGTGCGCGCGACAACGTGGGCTACCGACTTCGCGAAGCAAACACAACGTTGGCTGAGGCTTTGAGTGAACAAGGCTTCGTCACGGGCGCGTTCATCTCTGCCGCGCCACTTCATCGTCGATCGGGAATTGATCAGGGTTTTGAAACATTCATGGACGCCGGAACCGAATCCATGCTGGTCGGCGAAGAGACTTGCGATCGGGCGATCCGTTGGCTGCGCGAGCATGCGAATGAGCGGCTTTTCGGGTGGGTTCACTTTTACGATCCGCATTTCCCATATGAGGCACCGGAAGATTCTGTTTCTACTGCCCCCAATCCGTACCTTCGCGAAATCGCGTATATGGATTCGCAGATCGGGCGGCTGGTCTCGGAGTTGAAGCGGCTGAATCTATACGACAATACGATCATCGTCCTCGTCGCCGATCATGGGGAAAGCCTGGGCGAGCACGATGAATTGACGCACCTTTATTTCATTTACGACACCACGATTCATGTGCCTCTGATCTTGCGGGCTGGCGGTTTGCTTCCTGCAAACACCCGAGTCGAAGCACCGGTCCGAACGGTGGACATCAGCCCGACCCTCTTGTCGATGCTGAACCTTGAACCACTGCCCATAAGCCAGGGGACGAACCTGCAACCGCTGGTCGCCGGTTCGAAAAGCAATCACGAATTGCCGGGATACTCGGAAACGATTGCGGGAAAGCTGACCTTGGACACGTCCATCTTGCGGTCACTTCGAATCGGAAAATGGAAATACATTCATGCGCCGCGGGCAGAGTTGTACGATTTGTCGAATGATCCGGGCGAACTTCAGAACCTCGTCACCGAATTTCCCGGGCAGACGCAGACCTTGCAGGATGCGCTTCGCGGTCTAATTGCCGAATCTCCAGAGATTGGCGGCGACGCCGATGATGCCGTGGCATTGGATGAGGAAGACCTGAACCGTCTCGAAGGCCTTGGATATGTCGGCGGTGATCAAGAGAATCGAATCGCCGCAACCCACGAGTTGGATCTCTTTGAACCAACCGGTGGAGATCCCAAAGATTTTGCAGGTGCAATCACGACCTTGAGCATGGCCCAGCACCATCTTAGTCACGGTGAGTTTCAAGAAGCCGAGGCCACGTTTCGCGAATTGGTCGCGCAATTTCCAGACGTCATCGAGATGCAAAAAAGACTCGCCCGCGCTATCTTCAGCCAGAATCGATTCGACGAGGCGATCAAGATTTATGAAACGCTTTGCGCAAAGCACCCCGAAAATGTCGGCGTTCGATACGGATATGGTCGGCTGCTCGACAAGGTCGGTCGGCGCGCTGAAGCCATCGAACAGCTTGCCGCGACCCTGCGACTTGACCCCGATCACGCCGAAGCGTGTCACGATTTAGCTGCAGCGCTATCCAAAGATGGACACATCGACGAAGCGATAGAGTATTATCGACATGCCGTCCGCATCCGCCCCAGCTATGTCCAGGCGCATGTCGATCTGGCGATGCTGCATCTTGATCAACAGCAATTCGATAGCGCGATCAAGTCTTTTCGCAAGGCGGCTTCGATCTCGCCAGCCAACCCCAGACTTCAGGCATACATAGCGTTCGCCATGCTAAAAGCCGGGCAATACGACGACGCCACATCAGCCGCACAAACAGCCCTCTCACTAGACGCAAACTACAAACCCGCCCAACGAATCCTCGCCGACATCAAAAGAATCAAAGCGATTCAGATGAAAGCAAAACAGGAGGGCGTGGACGATCTTCAAGGTACCTGAACTTCGGGTTCAATCGCCATTCCGCATTCCGGACAAACACCACTGATGTTGCCGGTTAAATCGTAGCCGCATTCGACGCATCCGCTCTTGAATTTCCGATCAGATCGCCATAACCAAACAGTTACGATTGCAGCAGCTAACAGCGGAATCCAAATTGGCATGATTAGAGAGTATCTATTCCACCGCGTTGAAAACACCGGTTGTTTCGTCCACATCTCTGGGCGCACCAAATCCCGTGTTCGATACATGAACGGTGCGGGATTTCCTCCTGCGGTTAGAAAAATGCAACCGTAACCAGCGGCCCCTGAGCATCCTCCGTAGCTCACACCAACACTGAATTTGAGACTGACAAAGAATGCAGCGATCAGCAGAAGGTTCAGACCCAATCCAAGCCACTTCAAAACCCGCCGCGTTCGACTTCGCTCTTTCATAGCTTTCTGCCTCGATTTGCCTTTTCGTGTGGCTCGGTTGCTTTCCTATGTTGATCGAATGCTCTGGGCAATGCGAGGAATAATCAATAAGCACGCCAGGCTTTTGAGAATCGAAAGATTCCTTGCCGGGCTGATGCGCCTTTCATTGCAGTGTCTGCGGCGATCTATATCGTTTTGGGTTCGATATGTCTCCGCCGGGCAATCTGATCCGGTCGTGGACTGATCGACTATAGTCTATCCCGACTCCTGTAATTGGACACGCAATTCAAATTGTTGGACATGCCGCTTGTCCGCATTTATCAAACGCCATCTAATACTGCAGCTGACGCCACTTTTGGAATCGGTGATTAATTCCCTTTCGTTAAGAGTCCGCATGTATGTCGTCAAGAAACGATGCACTTGAATCTCATCCGTCCCCACCGCGATTGCTTCTGATCGTCGCGGCGTTTGCTGCGATCTATGTTGTTTGGGGTTCGACCTATCTGGCGATCCGGTTTGCCATTGAATCGATGCCGCCATTCTTGATGGCCGGCATGCGTTTCCTGATCGCCGGGTCCATCATGTATGCCTTCCTGCGTTTGCGTGGGGCGCGGAAACCGACTGGGTCGAACTGGCGATCGGCTGGGCTGGTGGGTTGCCTGATGCTGCTCGGCGGAAACGGGTTGGTGTGTTGGGCCGAGCAACACGTCGCGTCCGGGTTAGCCGCCCTGCTCATCGCGACCGTTCCGCTCTGGATGGTGACGCTCGATTTTGTGTTCTATCGCGGTCCCAAGCCGACGGCTTTGATCGCCCTTGGGTTGGTCGCCGGATTGGTTGGAATTCTGGTCCTCATCGGACCTGCCGACATCGGCGGCGAACCGATCCACACGACGGGCGGAATCGTATTGCTGTTGGCGTGCGTGTTCTGGTCGGTCGGCTCGCTACACGCGCGGCGCGTCGACCTGCCGAAATCGACAACGATGAGCGCCGCGATACAGATGCTCTGCGCGGGCTTCGCATTTTTTGTGGTGGGTACGTTCGCGGGCGAGTGGCGCACGTTTGATTTAGCGGTAGTTTCAACAAAGTCATGGTTGTCGCTGGCGTACCTGGTCGTCTTCGGTTCGATCATGGCGTTGACCGCATACAACTTCCTACTGCAAAACACCTCGCCGAAAAACGTAGCGACTTACGCCTACGTCAATCCCGTCATCGCGGTAGTGCTGGGAGCATTATTCGCAAAAGAAACCCTCTCACCACGCACACTCGTCGCCGCGCTGATCATCATCGGCTCGGTCGTCTTGATCACCTATTCTCGCAAGCGAAAACCTGTACGCCAAGACCCTGTTCTTGGCTGCACCGATGCGGTCACCGCCGAATAACTTGCCTCTGCGAATCCTAATCGTTGTCAACCATTGCATGGCATACAGATTACTTTGGTTCGTATGTGGTTCGTCGGGTTTGCAGCGACGCGATCATTCCTCAGTGGCCCACCGACCCTTCGGTCCGATAAGTACAGCGACGCAATGCCTTCATGGTCCCTCATGAATTTACGGTATCAGTCGCACTACGATTGACATGAATCGCCATTTCCCCTTCTCCGATAGCTAAATCATAGGGTATGCGCTTTTATCACTTGTTGGATGGCGTTGCGCTTTGCTTGCCGCGACGCCGGATGGGCCTTCATGCGAATTTTTGGTTTTTCCATTGGATCGACGCAGCTGCGCCATAGCGTAGCCGAGCTACGCGCCGATCGAATCGTTCGCCGCTTGCCGGCATGTCGCGCCTTTAGTCTTGTTGAGATGGTCATGGTCCTGACGATCATCAGCATCGCTGCGGCCATCACGGTTCCGCGATTTTCCCGGGCGGTCGCGCGTCGACAAGCCGACTCGGCGGCGCAGCGGTTGACTCAGGATTTGGCGCTGGCCCGTCATCATGCGCGGGTGTCCAGCAGCGATATCAAAGTTGAGTTCAAAACGTCGCCAGGATACCAGGTGGTCGGGCTGCCCGATCCCAACAATCCGAACGCAAACTACACCGTAAACATGCAAGCCGCACCCTATCACGTTTCGCAATGGGAAGTCGACTTCGAGGGTTTCGGTGACGTGACCTTCAATATGTACGAGCGGCCCGACCGTTCGGGTGAAATCGTATTGCACGTGGGTAGCGAAGTGCGAACGATCGCCATCAACGGAGAAAACGGGCGCACGCTAATCTTCGACGGCGACGGACCGGTTTCCAGCAACGCCTTCGAGCTATCGGTAGATTTGATTAAATGAGACGGTTACCAGTCTACAAACGAAACGCATTCACCCTCGTGGAGATGATGGCCGCACTCACCGTGCTGTCGATTCTCGTTGTGGGTGTTGGCAGTACGTTGGTTATCGCCAGCCGCGCCGTAGACGATGGAACAGCCGTCAACTCCCAAATCCCACAAGCCCGCGACATCGGTGACGTGATCATCGCCGACCTCAACGACGCCCTGACCATCACCGAACACACGGCAGAGGCGATCGCTTTCACCGTGCCAGACCGCGATGACGACGGTGAAGTCGAATCGATTCGCTATGCATGGGACGGAAAGCTAGGCGGATACCTGACGCGCGAACTGAACGGTTCAAAAGCAATCAAAATCGCCAACGACGTGTATCGATTCGACCTGACCTACCTGACACGAACAGTCAAACCGCCCCCCAGAGCCTGCTGCCTCGCCGACGGAACCTGCGAGGAACTCTCACCGGGCGATTGCACTTCCAATGGCGGGTTATCAAAAAGTCGGGGCGCGGACTGCGAATCCACCGACTGCATCGGGGCGTGCTGCATGGGCACCGGTAGCTGTGTGGACACGACCGAGATCGCCTGTACGAACGACTCATCAAACACATACCGGGGTGACGGCTCGCGATGCAGCGATGCAACGTGTCCTAATGCGCTGAACGTTTTGCTGGTGGTTGGCGATGCGAGCTCACCTTCTTCTGGAGACACGGCTCGCAAGTCACTGTTTGAGTCCTGGGGCCATGTCGTCAACATGATCGACGACAACGCAGCCGCTGGCGACTTCGATACTGCGTTTGGCGAAAACGATGTCATCTATGTGTCATTGGAAGTGAGTGCGACGAACGTCGGAACGAAGCTGGATGCGGCAGTGATCGGTATCGTAAACGAAGAAAAAGCGCTGATCGACAACTTCGGTTTCGCCTCAGGAAGCAGCACAGCCTCAGGGGTCGAAATCGAAGTCGTCAACAACACGCACGCCATCACAGACTCGCTGGCCCTCGGAAAGCTGACCGTCACAACCTCGACGCAACCGTTGGTGTTTCTCAGCGGCGATGAAGCAGCCGGATTGACCGTACTTGCGGGAGTGCCCGATGCGGTCGATCAGGAATTGCTCGCGGTGCTTGAATTGGGCGCGACAACCAGCGGAAGCGGAACCGCCCCGGGACGGCGCGTGCAACTTCCGTGGGGCGATGACAGTTTCGACATCGGCTCACTAAACGATGACGGCAAGTCGATTCTTAAACAGTCGCTGGAATGGGCGGCGGATGAAAGCGACGGCGAACCGGCACCGGTGTGTGGCGACGCAAGCTGTGATGCCGGAGAAGACCCCTGCAACTGTTCTGATGACTGCGGTGCGGCAACGGCTAATGAACAAGTGTCGTTTAACTGTGCCGACGGCATCGACAACGATTGCGACGGCAACACCGACTGCGACGATTCGGATTGCGCGGGCGACACGTCATGCGATGCCGTTTGCGGCGACAGCACCTGCGAAGGTTCGGAGAATTCGTGCAATTGTGCCGCCGATTGCGGAGCACCTGCGGTCAGCGAAACCGGCGACACCGATTGCGACGATGGCATCGACAATGATTGCGACGGTGACATCGATTGCGACGATTCCGAATGCAGTGCTGCAACCCCATGCAACCCATTCTGTGGAGACGGCAACTGTGACACCGGTGAAAACGCCTGCACTTGTTCAGCCGACTGTGGCGCCGCACCGCTGACCGAAGCAAACTGCGAAGACAGCGAAGACAACGACTGCGACGGCAACACCGACTGCGACGATTCCGACTGTGATGACGATGCAGCGTGTGCAGATTCCTGCGACTGCGACGGCACTTACGCCGACGACTTTGAGTCCGGCGCGTACGACGGCAGCACCGGCACGCTGGACTGGTCCACTACGCAGTGGGTTGAAATCGGCGAGTTCAACGGACCGGGGTCGGGAAACGTACTCATCACTACCGACCTCCTGTCAGAGCGGTTGATGATTACGAATACGGGCAGAGGTGTTAGGCGCGCGGTAAGCCTGTGTGCCGGCCAATCGGCGACGCTTCGGCTGTTATACCGCCGCGAAGGTCTCAACAACGCCGCCGACTACGCAGTCGTTGAGATTTCTTCGAGTGGCAGCCACGGTCCGTGGACAGAAATCGCCCGGTACGCGTACGCATTCCCCGGGTCAGACCTTGTCTATCTACCTGATGCGATTGACATCAGTGCGTTCGCATCTGAATCGACCTGGATTCGAATTGTTTCATCGTCATCGATGAATGGCGCAGACAGAATCTACTTCGACAATGTGCAAGTCACTTGCAGGCCATAGAAACGGAGGATCGAGCTTGAGAGTTCGCTCACCGCACAACCGAAATCGAGGCAACGCAACGACCTGGCGATTCCACCGCCGGAGTTTCTCAATGGCAGAAGCCGCTCTGGCGGTGCTGGTTGTGGGCATCATGATGGTCGCGGCGCTGAACATGGTGACCGTTTCGGCCAAAGCCCGCGGCGTCAACGCCTCGCTGGGTAAGGGGCCGGCGCTGGCCCATGGACTGATGAGTGAAGTGTTGCAGGCGTTCTACGACGACCCCGATGAAGATCCGGTGCTTGTCGAGGGCCCGGAGGTCGTTCTCTCCAGCTACGATCCTTCATCACCTAACGCAAAAGACTTTGACGTCAATGACGACAAGTACGTTGGCCAAGTCTTCCAGCCCACACTGCCCACTGATGCTGTCTCCTGGTCGGTGACAAAGGTGATGTTTCAAGCCAAATACGAAGGGAATACCGACGGTATCGCCAGCATCCAGCTTCGCCCGATTGATTCGGCAAACAAACCATCCGGCGCCATCATCGAACAAGTACCGATGCCGGAAAGTTCGCTCTCTTCCGGCCACACATGGCAAACTTTCAACTACAGCAGTGCGACCGGATTGTTGCCCGATGACGGACTCTCTTTTGTTGTCGCCGTTCAACTGAACGATAGCAAGGTCTGCGCGGTTCTCTATGACGACGACAATGGAGACGGATACGTCGAGACGAACAATGGAGGCGCACACTGGCAAGGTTGGAGCATAGGCATGCCCCATTACGTCTACGGTAAAGTTACAACCAATGTTGGTGGGGCAGACTACATCGGAACAGAAACTGGAGAAGGCACCAGCACCCGGTCCGACTTTGACGATGTGGACGATTACCACAGCTGGTCTGCGTCTCCCCCCCAAAGCAAAGACGGTACGGATTTGCCCGACTATGACGGCTGGACGCGCAGTGTAACCGTCGAATGGGTCAATGTGAATTCGCCAGGCGGAACCGCCGCAAATAGCGAAACCGGTGCGAAGCGAATCACGGTGACGGTGACGGACCCGCGCGGCGCTGAAACAACGATTGTGAGTGTTCGCAGCAATACGGGCACCTACGAGCAGGAAGTGATGGCCAGGCGAACGTATTGCAGTTGGGTCGGATTGGACATGCAAATTGGTGAGGCCAACGCGGCGCTTTCATTGGGAGCGTCATTGGCCAACGAGCCGGTGGTGACGAGCGGGGGGGGGTAAATGACCCAGTCGAGGACGATCCGCCACCCTGCAAAGCAATGAACGAATCCTGCACCACAGATGAAGAGTGTTGTAGCAACAATTGCCATACGAACAATAAATGTAAGGACTAACGAGTAATGATTCCGCATTGCTTCAGAGTTTCATTTCCGCGCTCGCATAGACGTCGCGTAAGTAGGGTGGGCCGTGCCCACCAAGTCTTGAACCGTTCCAACAGCGGTGGGCACGGCCCACCCTACACCGCGCATCGTCATCACCGTAGAAGGTCAGCCGGTTACCTGTTGGTGCTGGGCGCGACGATGCTGCTGACCGTCATCGGGTATGCGTCGATCATGACGGCGCGGATCAACACCCGCATGGTGACCGGAACCAACGACTGGGCTGAGGCGGGGGCCATCGCGATCGCAGCGGCTGAGCTGGCACCGCTGGTTCTTCAAGACCCCGATTGGCGCGACAGCATTGCGAGCGGCGTCGCAATCGACTTTAAGATTGGCGATGGGACTGCATCCATTGTTTATGTTGACGAGGACGACGATGACTTTTCGACCGGTTTATACGATCCGATTCGGGCCTATGGGATGGGTAAGGTGGGTGATGCCCTGCGGGTGCGCAGCGTGTTATTGACGCCTAACTCAAACGTCCCAATGTCGTGCTTGGGGGTTGCGGCCCACGGCGCAGGCGGCTTTAGCGGATTCGGAGCAACCGTATCGTCCAATCAGATCATCAGCACTGCCGCAAGCCTGAGTGGGTTTATGCTGACTATCAATTCAGATGTGGAATACATGGGGTCTGTGATTGGCCCAACGGTCAACGGGACCAAGACCAAAGTTTCGATCGCCCGAACCATGCCTGACCCGACTACTGTGTTTGAGTATTACGTCAACAACGGAACGACGATACCACTGGGCGCTCTCCCCGTTGTCAATGGCGATCCAACCATCGACGCAGCGGTCTTAACACCATCACGTAATCCGTATACCGGCGAACTCAATTCCGAGGGTATTTATGTGATCGATTGCGCCGGTGGTGTGGTTGACATTCGCAACTCGCGCATCGAGGGAACGCTGGTGCTCATCAATGCTCAGGAAAACGACTTCTCAAACCATTGCGAGGTGCTTGGGCAGGTCACCTGGAAACCGGCCATCGCCAATTATCCTGCTGCTTTGGTGGAGGGCAATTTCGATTTTTCGTTTCAGGGCGGGGTGATGATGAGCGAATCGGGATTGGGGGTCAATTTGAACCCGGTCGGCGCGCCGTACAATGGCGAAGAAGACGCTGCTCTGGATGATGAATACCCGTCTCGCATACAGGGCCTGGTATATGCTTCCGCTGGTTCAGGTTTCTTGAGTAGCACACCGTACATCGAAGGCGTGTGGCTGTCGGGCAGCAAGTTCGGTGCCATCGGAGGAGCCAGCGCGACGGTGGATTACAGCAACCAATATTTCCGTGAACCTCCGCCGGGGTTCGGCACTGGACCCTACGAACCCGTCGTTGGAACATGGCGATGGGATGTCGCTCCGTGCGGTGCCCGAAGAGCACCATGTGCGCAGGATTCTGACTGCTGCTCCGGCGACTGCAATGGAACAAGCGGGAAATGTGTGCAAGCGGGCCTAATCGGCATCGACCTGCCCATTTGATACGGCTGGCTTGCTGTCCCGCACATCACCACCGCAACTCGACTCGCCTGATACAGGTACACCCAAGTATTGATTTCATGAATCGCCGAAAGCATGTACGATTTGGATCGACTCAGCTTTTTTGCAATACGATTCAAAACGAGGAAATGTGCAATGCGGAGCGGTTTAATCGGGCTATGCGCCATATGCGTCGTTACCTGCGCTTGCGCCGATGAGGCAACAACCTCGCAGCGGTCACTGTCAAAAGTCATTGTGCATCAATTAGCCCCACCCCTTTCGAGCGAAGCGGTCGCAGAAGATTGGTCGGAATTCCTCGGGTCCCGCGGCGACATGACGTCTCGCGAAATGCCGCTCAGGCTCGACTTTGGATCGAACGGTCCGTTATTGATCTGGGAAATGGCAACTGGTAGTGGTTATGCAGCGCCGTCCGTTGTCGGTGGGCGCCTGGTTTTCTTTCATCGCGCAGGCGACGAAGCCCGGGTCGAGTGCGTCGATGCTGAAACCGGTCAGAACCATTGGACTTTTGCGTATCCAACCGGTTACACCGATCGCTTCAACTTTAGCAACGGTCCGCGTAGCAGCCCGGTGATTTCCGACGGAAAGGTATATGTTCACGGAGCCGAGGGTAGATTGCACTGTCTGGATTTGGCGAGTGGCAAGCTTTTGTGGAAGCTCGACACGTCGGAGCAATACAAGGTACCCCAGGATTTCTTCGGTGTGGGGTCGTCTCCGATTGTTTACGGCAAGCTGTTGATTCTGGCCATTGGAGCGCCGGAAGGTCCGTGCGTCGTTGCGCTCGACAAGGAAACCGGTAAGGAAGTCTGGCGCGCGGGCAAGACGTGGCGTGCGGGATACGCCACTCCGATGGTTGCCACGCTCAACGGAAAACCGCGCGTTCTGTTTTTTGCTGGGGGCGATGATGACCCTCCGACGGGCGGATTGATCGGGATTGATCCTGCCAACGGAAGAGTCGCATTCGAGTTTCCGTTTCGCAGCCGCATCGTCAACTCAGTGAACGCATCCAATCCCGTTGTCAGCGGCAATCAGATTTTCATCTCGAGCAGTTACAACACGGGTGCAGTACTCTTAGAAGTTGGCGACAACGATCGGATTAAGGAAGTCTGGCGCACGCGCAAGTTCGGGGCACACTTTATGACACCGATCGTGCGTGAACAGTTCCTCTATGGCATCACCGGTGCGGGCATGGGTGATACGGAAATCGCCTGCGTCGATTGGGCGTCGGGAGATGTAAAGTGGCATACCGCGCCGAACTGGCCAACCACGGTCGTGCAAGCAGGCGAAAAACGCGAGGTCATGATGTCGTCATTTCGTGGCAGCCTGCTGGGGCTGACCGACGGCTTTCTGATTCTAGGCGAAAGGGGCCACCTGGCATTTGGAAAAATGACGCCGGACGGTTACACCGAACTCTCCCGAACGTCGCTTTTCTACGCCGACGAAACATGGACCCCGCCAGTCATCAGCCGCGGACTGCTATACATTTGTCAAAACAAACCAGACAGAATAACCGGATCAACGCCCCGTCTGTTGTGCTACTCGCTGCGATAAGTAAACGGACTAAGTGATCTGGCTTGGGGCAGTAAGCGGAATCAAACACACGTCCTGCGTGCTGTGGCCGGTGAGTTGCGCAATGGATACAGTTTGCGCGGGGTGCTTGGGTTGGTTGCCGTTCCAGATGACGACGCGGTCGCGGGCGTCGTTGATCGCTACGATGACATCGGACGCGCATTCGGCGCGGCGAATGGTTTGACCGCCGGCCTCGTAGCGGCAAACGAATGAATCGCCCAGCACCTCCGAGTACACAGCCAGCGACGTATCAGTGTAGAACAAACGGGCGACATCGCCATCGCCGATCGAGTTAATCGATTCGACGGCCCGGCGACTTCCAGCATGAATCCGATGCGGCGATTCGCACATCAGACCATTCCAATGCAGCACATCGCCATCGACAGTGCCGGCGAATATATCATCGCCCTCGACGGACAGCGCCGTGATCGTATCACCCCTGGCCGAAAGCACCGCCTCACCGGATTTCAGATCGCCTTCCAGCACGCTTTGAATCGAATCGTCTACGCTGCACCAAAATCGCCCGGACGCGAACGCAGCACATCGGACGGCCTTCGCCTGTGCAGTTTTGTCTTCAAATAATCGGAAGGCCTTCGTATTGGGACCGTCAGATTCGGCGGATGCGTCGTCCAAAAGACGCGGCCAGGCAATTACGCCGAGTTCCGAATGGGTACCGACCACCCAGCGATCGCTGACAGCCACTGCGTTGAATCCGCCTCGTGGCAATTCGGCGCACTCGTATGCGAACGTATTCTTGATCGCCTCGTCTGAAACATCCAATTCGTATATGCCAGTCGAAGCGCCGATCCACAGGGTCAATAGCGCGGTATCACTTGCGCATTGGACGGAACGCATACGCCCCACTTCACCGCTCACAGCAATGCGCTGGGGCGCGTCGGCGAGGCGATTCATGTCAAAAAGCAGCACCTCGTTACCGGTCAGGGCCACCACCCGATCGGTGACCGGTTGCGTCGCCCGCGATTCAAAAAGGGCTTGATACAACTGGCCACGCTGCGATTCGGAAAAAGCCATCATCAGATCGGACATCGCCGCATGCGGCGATTCGTTGGCGAGTTCCTTCAATTTTGCCAGCATCGACTGGAGGTGATCGAGCTTTTGGGTTTGCGCTGCGCTGATGGCTTCGCGCAGTTCGCCCTGGGCAGCGTGTTCATGGAGTCGGCGGGCGGCTTGTTCTTCTGCTGCTCTTGCGCGGGCGTGGCCTTCGGATGCGAAACGAATTTCGCGTATCGCTTCGATCGATAGTCCACTGGAAAAGCAGACTTCGGCGACGGATTCGTTGACGGATTCCTTCGCTTCTGTGCCGAGCTTTCCACCGACGAGTTCGCCGGAATTGTGCGCCGCGACAAACGCCTGCATTCCTTTTTCAATTGAAGGACGCAGGCAGGATTGAACGGACTTCACGTCGGCTTCGGTTCGACTGGCAATCACACGATCGCGGAAGGAGTCGAGGTCGGCGCGCTCGGGCACCAGTTCGACCTGAACCTGCACGCCAACGTCGCAAAGGTAACTGTCATTTGCAGGTAGCTTTTGCATCTCGAACGTAAGGTCGATCGGCTGACTGCGGAAGATCAACAATTCGGAGAGGTCGCTACCGTCAATGACTTGCCCCGGTCGGTGGATACGATGAACACCACCGTGCGTGATGGACTTTGCCGCAAAACCGGCGGGCAGATCGAAGCTGCGTTTGAACACGCCGAAGATCGCTTCTGCCGGTATGGACACCGCGACCGAATCCGGATTCGACAACCATTTTTGAATGTCGATAACGCTGCTCATGGGGTGGTTGACTTTCTTTGGTCCCGTCTGCATTTTGCACTGCTCACAGAGCAGTGGCACGTCCTATCGTATCCTAGTTACATCATCTCTTATTCGCCCGTTGGCCGCCTTTATTATTCTCGTGTTTAATTATAGCGGGCCTCACTAGCGGCCGGTCTGTTTGAACTTGTCGAACCGAATCAGGTCGCCCGCTTTGACCGATGGCGTCTGCGTTTCAATTTCGGCCAGCATGTCGGCATGCGTGATCATGCGCTCACCACCGCCCATCGCATCCATAAATGCCGCCTGTGCGGCTTGCATGCAGAGGTTGCGAATATCGGCACCGCTGTACCCATCCAACCGATCGCACAAGACGCCAAGGTCCATGTCGCCAGCGATGGGTCGATCAGCCAGGTATATTTCCAGCAATCGAAATCGGGCTGGAGCGTCGGGCAAACCGACGTACACCTGCGTATCAAAGCGTCCTGGTCGCAACATCGCCTCGTCGAGCATCCACGGCTTATTGGTCGCTCCGACAAAGAGCAGGGCCCGTTCGCCATTGCGATCGAACCCTTCAAGCTCCTGCAAGATTTGCGGGACGACGCGGGCCATCACTGTTGAACCGCTGGATTGGCGTCGTGGAACCAATGCCTCGATCTCGTCGATAAAAATCACGGAGCGATCATGCTGCTTGGCCGTCTCAAAAAGCTTACGGACGTTTTGCTCGGCTTCACCAACCCACTTCGAAAGAATCTGCGCGGGGCTGATGACGAAGAACGTCGATTCGATTTCGTGGGCGATGGCTTTGGCCATCATCGTCTTACCGGTTCCGGGTGGGCCAAAAAGTAACACACCACCACCGATGTTAATCCCGTATTTTGCGGCTAACTCCGGATGACTGAACGGATAGATCATCTTCAACCGGATTTCCTGCTTGATGTCTTCGAGCCCGGCGATGTCGTCGAAGCCGATGTCGGGTTTGTCTTGAACGATCCAATCGGATGCCGACGCACCTTCGTCTTCGTTTTCCTTGGCGCGGCGACGAAAGCGTCCGTCTTCCGGGTTGGCTTCAAAGCGTTTGCAATCCTTGGCCAGGTCGATCAACTCTGTGGCGACCTCTTCGCGCTGGCGGCGAAGCTCGGGCGTGTCGCTCGATTCAGCGAGTTCGATCATGCAGTCAGCCGCTTCTGCTAGGAACGTGCCCGCAGCCGCGTAGTCGCCTTTCTTGTAGGCGGTGACGCCTTTGCTTTTGAGTCGCTCAAATGTGGAGTAGGAAACGCCCATGATGTGTCGCTACTTCTGCTTTTCGCTCTTGCCTTTGAGGGCGTCGATTTCGGCACGGAGTCCGGCGAGTTTGCCCATTTCTTTTTGATGTTCGGCTTCGCTTTCGGCGTCGATCATGCGATCGATTTCTTCGTCGCTGATGGTGTCGGCGGTGGACATCTCCGCATCCTGTGCGGCGACGTCTTCGATGGTGTCGAGGAACATGCCCATTCGCTCTTCCATCGTTTGCGACTGAACCATCGCCTTTTCCCAATCGGCTTGTGTTTTGACCAAATCGGTTTCGCCAAAGAGCTTGCCGATTTCGCTAGCCATCATCCCCATCGCTCCGGCGAAGTCAGCCGACGCTTCGGCTTGCTTTTTGATGATCATGGCGTTTTTGACGCTGAGCAGTTGGCGCTCTAGCACGCGTTTCATCGCCGCGGTTTTTTTAAGCGTGTTGCGGATGAATTGATATTGCGCGGTGTCGCCGATTTCCTTGGCGCGGCGGGCATTCTTGACGAACTCATCGGTGAACTTGCCCTGTTCGCGAATGGCTTTTTCGATGCGACGAATGCCCTGGCGAATCTTAATATCGCGCTCGATGCGTCGCTCTTCGTTTGATTTGAAAAGTGCCACTAGTCGTACTCTCGCTGGGGGATCAGAATCCACAGTAGTATGTAAACGAGTACGCCTGAAAATGCGGTGAAGATGGTCGCAAACACATAAACTATGCGTACAACCGTCGGGTCCCAGTCAAAATAATCGGCGATCCCGCTACAAACACCGGCAATCTGTACATTGCTGCGACTTCTTCGCATTGGATATGGTGACGACATCAACAACTCTCCTCTTTACTCGCTGGCAGCGTTTTGCTGTTCGCGGACGCGGCGGTCGGCTTCGTCGAATGCTTCGGTTGAGTCTTCAATCGCCCCGCGATCCATCTGGTCCCAAACATCAAGCACGGTCTGGCCCGCATCGGACAAGGCGGCTGACCCTTCATCCACTTCGCGGCCCATTTGCAATACTTCGTCGAGTCGCTCTTGATACAATTCGCTCTTGACCGAATCGTTTTCGATCATCTTGCCAAGTCGCAAAATGTCTTTTTCGCTGATGAGCCCGAGCTGACTTCCAGCGCTGGCTGCCCGGTCTGCATTTTCGCGCATCATCCGCAGGCGCGAAACGGTCATCATTTCTTTGCTGCGGATGTTGAGCTGCCTTGAGAGCATCAACTGCTCGCTCGTCTTTAACTCAAACTCTTGGGCCATCATGCGGCGCACTTCGGGGACTTTTTCCTTAGCCCCCTTCTCGAAGAGTTCCTGCTTCTGCCGAGCGAGCTTCATGGTCTTGTTGACCAGTTGCGTTCGGTCTTTCTCCAGCAGAAGTTCCTGACGCCGCAATTCTGCACGGGTCATCTTCGACAGTGGTTTTTTGCGTTTGACTAACCAATCCATAAGAGACATGCGTTAACTGGCCTCCGGATCGGCTTGTTTGCGATCTTTGTTCTTAGGAGTTTCTTGCTCTTCGTCGAACATCGCAAACGATTGATCAGACGCTGCCGGTCGCGCAGTCTGCTTCGGTGTGGCACTTGGCGTCGATGTTTCAGCCACCGCCGGCTCATCGAACTCGGCGAGGATGTCGGCTTCTTCGCTTCCGATGAGCGCTTCACCCACACCGGTTTCCAGACTCGACACCAGGTCAGAGTCGGCTTTTAGCGTTTCGAGCATCTCTTCAGCGCGGACGGCGTTCTCGGTCAGTTCCTGCGTGTCGGGCAGCGAAGCAGCTTCACCCTGCTGGATCAACGTGAGATTGTGAACATCGGTGCTGATGATGTTGATCTGCTGATTGAGCATGTTGGCCGTCGTGTTTTGACGGGCGATGTCTTTACGCAGCTGCGAAATCTGCGCGACGAGTCGCCGACGAACGACGGCAGATTTGTTATCGCGCCCCTGCTTAAGAAGTTCCGATTCTTTTTCTTCGAGGCTGGCGATCTCTTCGTACAGACGGTTGCGCCGCTGGGCGAGGGCAGCCCGCCGCTCCGACAGCATGTTGATCTTTGCAACCTCGTCTCCCTCCTTGGAAAACATTTCCTTGATACGGTCAACAAAACTCATGGACGTTTTCTCCGTGGTGACGACAGCCGCACCGCGATACAACAGCCGGCCTTCTTTAGACTTGGACACCCGCAACTCCGGGTCGCTTTTGGCGATGCGGTCCAGCGCCCGATTGACCACCTCGATCGGCAGGCCCACATCCTTGGCAATTCGATCCGATGCCAGCCCTCCGGTCAATAAATCGGTTCCGCAACGTTCCACTTCGCGTTTGACCCGCTCCAGCTTTTGATCGATGTCCTCCGGGTCGAACATCTCGCGAACGAACTTGGGCACGCTTTCGTCAGCAGTGACCCGCCATCCGCCACCCGGCATCGGTTCGACGAGAACCACGTCGATATTCGGATATTCGTGGCGGGCGTTTCGGGCTTCTTCGGTAAAACCACTGGTTGCACACACGCCAACGACGGCGCGGACCTTCGATTTTGGAGCGATCTCGCTAATGTGAGCGGTCAGTTCATTCAGCGAAATCGGTTGCAGATCTCCGCCGACTTCGAGCAGGTCGTCAAAACGCGACACCACCGACGCGATCGCCGAGCCCGTTTGCCTCTTCCAGAATACAAATCGCGACTCATAACCGTTGACGCTAACAATGCGATTCTTGGGCATCTGCTTGAGCAGCGTCCGGTCGTACATCCGCCTGGACGCCATCTGCGCACGCAGCGCATCGCTGTCGTCTTTTTCGACAGTCTGCCAACTGCTGCCGCGCAGGTAGCGACTCTTGGCGTCTTCGATGTTGGCGGTTACCCCGGAGAGAAATTGATTCTCAACCTTGAGAGCATCTGCCGCCGCATCGGTTAGTTTGGCCATCAACTGTTCCTGAACCAGTTCTAGAGTCTCTGCCCACAACGTCCACAGTATACAGCACTTGGGCGATTCGCATATCCGCAGCGCTGATTCGCACACACTTTTCGACCACCACGGACAAAGGCTCGCTGATAAGTGGTGCGTTCCGGTTGCCGCGACTTAACGCGAGGGCGCTTTTCAACATACGGTTGGTGGCTCCCGAAAATGAAGCCCAATAGTTTCATCGGAATCACAAACACAAATCTTATGACCGCCAGGCCCAATGCAGCGACGCTGAACATCACCGCAAAAATGCCGAACATGATGATGAGCAAGAACCCAACGCCTATTCCGCCTCCCGCAATCGATTCAAGCATGTCAGCCCCCCCTATGCACGACTCGAAAACGACAAGCCGACCCCGCAGAAGATACAGTACCGATCCTTCTCATCGACGAAGGCTTCGCAACTGGGGCACTTCGGTACATTGGCGACAACCTGCGTTCCGCATTTGATACAGAAGTTATCCCGTGCATCGACCGGGTCGGAACATTTCGGGCAACGGCTACCCGTTTGTCGGGCATCGAGCGAAACGGCTGCGGTGCTAATTTTTCGTGCAGTGGGCACGCTGCGATTTGATCGAACGTTGGGCGCCGCCCGATGGCTGCGCGAAATCTCCGACAACATCGACGTCGCAGAATCGTAGCGTCCCTGCAAACGTGTGTAGCTCTTGCGAAATACATCGTCAAAGTGCTGCGGTAGATCGGAACGATCCATGCTGGGCAGATCACTGCCGGCAGGTCGCGTACCGGTGAGCAGTTCATAAAACACAACCGCGCAACTGTAAAGATCGCTTCGTCCGTCCAGGTCTTCGCCGGCTCGCTGCTCGGGCGACATGTATACCAATGTCCCGGCGATGCTTTTGCCTTCGTCCGTCACGAGGCTGCCCGATTGCACGAGCGAAGCTGTTGTGATCCCCGTTGCCCGGCCCAATCCAAAATCGGTAAGCTTCACGTCGCCGGACTGGACGTCTTCAATCGCCCCATCGCCCAAGCGCAGAAGAATGTTTGCCGGTTTGACATCGCGGTGAACCAAGCCAGCATCGTGGGCGGCTTGCAAACCTTCGAGAATTCCGCGCATGATATTTTGTACCGCAGCCACCGGCAGTCCACCGGGGTGATTGTCGATCACCGCTCGCAGCGAAGGTCCATTTACATATTCCATGATCATGTAGGGCGGATCGGCAAACGGATCGATGTCCATCGCCCGGACGATATTGGGGTGGCGGAGGCCATGAACGACCACGCCCTCTTGCCTGAAGTTGCGCACATACTGCGGGTCGGTCAGAATTTTGATCGCCACCAACTGATCAAGCACATGGTGACGGGCGCGCCACACCTGACCGAAGCTGCCGTGACCGACTACTTCTTCAAGCAGATAATTGTTGATCCGATCGTTTGGTTTAGGAAGATTCACAGCCACCTCTTCTTGCTGGTCCACCTGAGCCCGTTGCGACACACACGGCGATAATGAGCGAAACTAACTGACTGGTCCGGAACTACAACTGGTCCTCGAAGTGAGACGCTTGAAAGTCGCAAACCAAAAAATTATAGACGGCCGCACATAGGAATCCAAGCAGCAGCACCATCCACGTCAGCGCTCCGTTGACACTCCAACCAGCCAGATACATCGCAAACAACACGTCAATCGCAACAAGTCCAAACAACAGCAGACCCGCCGCGACATTTGAATCCTGTTTCACCACTTTGCCGGTGACAAAGAATGCGGCCCACGGCAGCACCAACACCAGCCCCATCCATACCAATACGCCCTTGAGCACCGACCAGATCGTCTCCAGTTGCTCCGGGTGCTTATAAAACCAGAAGGCACTGGCCGCACTCGCCAAGATTAGAATCGCGGTAAGCACTTTTCCGCCTACATATTTGCCAATGGTGGTCAGCATGAAATCCTCCAGAATTCCGGAAGCGCCCGATCTCGAGATGAGCCGATTCCAATGAGAGTTTAACCCACACTTCGGCGCGGGGCGATTAGAAAGCCCAGCCCATTGTATACCGGCATATTCGCGATTTTGGTGCGAATATCCGCAGATTCAAGCCGAATATGTTGGGGAGATGAGATGAGGACTCAGGCGGTTGGAAGCGTGTCCTGTACGACGGGTTTCTTGGCCTCGCGTTTTGAGTCATAGAGGCTGAGGTCGGCCAACCGCACGAGGTCATCGGGATTGTCGGATGTCAATTCTGAAATACCGGCAGTACCGACGCTGATGCCGACTGGACAATCAGGATACTGAATCGACACCACTTCCACGAATCGCTGGCTGATCCGCTGGGCCAATCCCTTGGCATGTTCCATTTCAATATTGGGCATGAGCACGATAAATTCGTCGCCACCAAATCTCGCTGCGACATCTGAAGAGCGTAGTTCCTGTTCGATTGTCGCTGCTGCAAGTTTGAGAATGTCGTCACCGCGCTGGTGGCCATGCGTGTCGTTGACGGCTTTGAAATCGTCGAGGTCGATCATAATACACGCGAGCGATGAACCGTACCGCTTGGATTCGGCGAACCGGCGGGTTAGCACTTCATTGAAGTGGCGGCGATTGTACAACCCGGTCAGCGGGTCGCGGGATGCCAACTCCTGCAATTGAATCGTTCGTTCTGCAACGCGCTGTTCGAGATAGGAGTTGAGTTCCGTGATTTCCATGTGCTTCTGCTGAAGTCGCTCAGCCATCATGTTATACGCGGCCGCCAACTCGCCGATCTCGTCACCTCTACTCACTCGGCAGCGTGCGCTTAAGTTTCCATCAGCAAACTGCGAGATAGAATGGGTCAGCGTACCAAGTGGCCTCAGCAGTCGCAGCACCAACAGATACGCAAGCGGCACCGTCAAGCAGATGATCAGGACCGCAATTCCGCTCAGCAGTTCAGATGCCGCGTGGACTTCCGCAAGCGTCTGATTCAATGAATAACCGATGCGCACATACCCGACCAGACGTCCCGTGGTTTCAGCGTTTTCATTGTTATCGTTGAAGCGAATCGGATCATCGTTGCCCGCGCTTCGGATCGGATAGGTCACGTCGAGATAACCGCCGCTATCGCCGGACTGAGTCGTCCGCACGGGTTGTCCAATCGTGGTCCCCGGTGTGAACCCTTCGGTCAGCTCAACCTCTGATCTGTTGCTCGGTGATTGGACAGATGCGAGCATCCGCCCATGCGAATCCATGAAGGATACAAACAGCAATGACTTCGCGCGGGAGAATCGCGATGCAAGTCGTTGGAGGGCATCATTGCCCATTTCGTATTCGTCGGCGGCTTTGTACGCGAGAAGCGCGGCTTCCTGACGACAGTGGTCCGTTTGAATGCGCCGAACGATCAACGCCGCGTGATCCGTGGTCACGCTGCCGACCACCATACCGACAGCCAACGCCAGACCGACAACGAGGCATGTGAACTTCAACTGCAACCCGGGACGCAACGCTTTGCGAATACGATTCAGGGGGATTTGAGTTTGGTGCGTTGGATTGTTCTTGATTTTGTCAGACATGTGTTCAGTTTGCGGATCGCAATGCCAGCCAAGGCCTCAACCGTTTCGTCAACGGTGATGTACGAATGGAGACTCGCCAGAGAAAATCAAGTCGCAGCCAACGAGCCAGATTCCTGAATATCGACCGATAAGGGCGTTTGCTGGAACATCGCGTCAATCTGCGGCATGTAAATGTGAGGTGCCAACCGCAGGTGATGACGTGTTCAATCTGGCTGAATTGATTCGGAAAAAATCGACGAAGGAGCAGCGAGGCGCGTTGGGCCAAGCTGACGTTTCGTTGAAGCGCGAATGGTGCGACTTGGTGGGGGCTAGGTCTCGGCGGTGTGTTGCGTGTAGGTCACGTCAACGTCTCTGGCACCAGCACGCGAACGCAGTCCGTCCATGGCCTCGGCGACTTCCTTCGACATTCTTGAGTTGGGGAATTCTTCCGTGATTTGAACACCGATTTCAAGGGCGTCGCGCCATCGGTGTTCGCTAACCGCAAACTGAAACTGCGTCCCGAGTTGCAATAGTTTGGCTTTGAACACGCTTCGTGCGGTCTCCTCCAACTCGCGCGCTTCTTCCCGGGTCAGGTACGCGTCAAGATCTCGCAGGATGCCAATAGCGTCATCGACGTCGTCTCGCCCACAGGCACTCTTCCAGTTCGCCAGCAGTTGCTGCTTGCGTTTTTCCTTGCGCTGGGCAAGTGCATCCCGCATTTTTCCAACCCTGGGCTCATCGGGAAGAGCATGGTGTAACCGCTCGATTTCCTTTTCTGCCTTTTCCCATTCATGGGTCTTGGCCAGTTGATCGATCATCTGCGAAGCCTGGTCAAACTTCGTCCGCATTGCCTTATTACGGGCTTCGTTGATCTCGGTGCGAAGCACTCCCGCCTCATCCGTGAAGCCAAACCGCTTTTCCATTTCGTCGACGAGGCGAATTCCTGCATCCCACGATTCAGTGCGAATCACCGTGCGAATGGTTTCACGTAGTCGATCAATTTCCATCTCACGGTTAGAAAGCGAACGAGCCGCATCGGACAGGGCGCTGTTCTCGGCGATCCGAGCCAATAGGGCGCTCTGTTTGAGGCTCAACTCATGCATGTCGCGAAGCTGGCCATACAGGCGAAATGAATTGGATTCGATCTTGAGTTGCAGGGTCGCGATCACCAGCGTCAGCACGCCGCACAACGTGACGATCGCTCCACCCAAAATCATCCAGATTCTCTCCATACCTTCCGCGCGCCATGCACCAAGGATAATCGGTACCAGCCCGACCACGATGATCAGCCCACCAGTGAGGCTTGCGACGGCTTGCGTTTTTGCCAATCGGGATATTTTGGTTTTCATGGATTCGCCTCAAAACGGGGTGTGACTCAGTCAACTGCCCAACAATTCTCTTTACCCCCCAACAATTCTCTTTACGCCACGATCGTTCTACCCCTTGGATCGGTCACACCATCATTCAAACGTTAATCACGCGCTGATACGTTAATCATAGAGATGTTATTTGCGCCGTCAGAAAAACGGAAGACAACACCGTGCAAAAGCCTTCTACGCCAATTCAATCTAGGGGTGAGGTGATGTCAAGTCAACTGAATTGCGATGCCACACGAGTACCCAAGAGCCAGAAGCATCGATATTGAAGTCGCACTTCGTCATGCTGATTTTTTAGCCGTTCGCTTGCTTTCCAAAACTTCATGAATGCGTTCTTGCTCTTCGGCTTCGAGACGTTTCTTGATTTCATCACGGGCCCGCTGAGCGGTTACTTCTATCTCCTGGTTCTTGACGACCAACTCATGACCAACGATGCGCAGAAATGTCAGCGCCCCGAATCCACCAGCAACGACCATCCCGAATATGACCCACCGATCCATCCACGCTCCCCGAAAACCCGTACGGCGATTGGCATATCGGCAGATCCGTTAGGTCAGTCAAGATCAGAATTCAATGAGATTCGACGGAAGTGGCCATGCGTGCGCATTCGTGGCTGGCGACCTACCCCTTGATCGTTCGCAACCAACCGTGGGCATCCGGAACTTCGCTGAGTTGGATCGCTCGTAGCTTGTTGTAGAGTTGAGTCGTCAACGGACCGGGTTCGCCATCGTGCGAGTAGACGGCTTCTCGATCGCCATGACGTATCGAACCGATCGGCGTGATCACTGCTGCCGTTCCGCAACAACCGGCTTCTGCAAAATCGAAAATCTCTTCGATGGCAATCGGCCGTCTCTCGGGGCGCATACCCAATTCGCCAGCCAGCGTGATGAGCGATTTGTTGGTGATCGATGGCAGAATCGAATCGCTTTTCGGTGTGATGTATTGCCCGTCCTTGGTGATCGCAAAAAAGTTGGCCGGACCGGATTCGTCGATGTACTTGTGCTCTTTGGCGTCGAGGTAAACCGCATCGGCATACCCCTTCTCGCGGGCGGATGCTCCTGCGCGAAGACTTGCAGCATAATTACCACCGACCTTAACATCACCCACTCCAAGCGGTGCAGCCCGATCGACTTTTTCTTCAACGATCATTTTGACGGGCTTGAAACCGTTCTTGAAGTACGGCCCTACCGGAGTGACGAACACCATGAACATGTAATCGTCAGCCGGTTTCACGCCAACCCTTGGCCCCATTCCAATGAGCAGCGGTCGAATGTACAACGATGCGCCGGTGCCATAAGGTGGCACAAAACGACGGTTGGCTTGGACGACCCGATCCACCGCTTCGACAAACATCTCGATGGACGGTGGCTGCATGAGAATCTTGCGCCCGGTGAAGTCCATTCGTTTGGCGTTTTCTTCAACGCGAAAAACGACGACGTCACCGCCTTTGGTTTCGAACGCTTTGAGACCTTCAAAACATTCCTGACCGTAGTGCAAACAGGTGGCGGCCATGTGGACGGGAATGGTCTCGTCTTTGGTCAGAACGCCTTCGTCCCAATGTCCATTGCTATATGTGTAGCGGATGTTGCAATCGGTCTTGGTGTATCCAAAGATGAGCTCGGACCAGTTCAGGTCAGCTTTCTGCGTTTCTTGGGTTCCGATGTCGCTCACCTGCGTTCCTCCTGTCGTTTGATTGGCTAGGGTTCGATACGGCCATCGACGAGTCGCACCTGCCGATCGGCTTGCTTGGCAATTAGCGGATCGTGCGTCACCAATACGATCGTCTGCCCTTTTTGGTTCAACGAGCGCAGGCAATCCATGATGCCCTTGCCCATTTTAGCATCCAGATTACCCGTTGGCTCGTCCGCAAGCAAAAATCGCGGTTCATTCATGATTGCCCGGGCTATCGCGACCCTCTGGCGTTCACCACCGGATAGCTCTTTCGGACGATGTTTGAGGCGATCTTTGAGCCCCACCGTGCCAAGAATTTCCCCCGCTTTCGCTATCGCCGATTTTCGGGATGACATCCAATCAAGCGTTGACGTTCCGACCATCCGGGGCATCAGCACGTTTTCGAGCACGTTGAATTCCGGGAGCAGGTGGTAGAACTGAAAGACAAATCCAACATCGCGATTACGCACCGCATCGCGACGCCAGGTGCCAGCCGCAAACAAGTCCTCGCCAGCAAACGATACTGTTCCCTGATCCGGAGCGTCCAACGCCCCGAGGATGTGCAGAAGCGTACTCTTACCGCAACCACTTGAACCGGTGATGGCCAACATCTCCCCTTCGTTCACTTCGAGATTAACCCCACGAAGGACGCTGACCTTGGTCTTGCCCAGGGAGTACGACTTGTGCAGTTTGGTTGCTCGTGCCAGGACCAATGCGGTCACTCCGATCCGTTTTTATTATTCGTAGCGAAGCGTCTTTACGGGCCAGACCCATGCGGCTTTTAGCGCAGGGACCAACGCTCCAAGCGTAGACGTTAGGACGGCCATACAGAAAACGGCAAAGATCACCATCGGTTTGACGACGCTGGGGATTCTATCGAAAGTGTAAACCTCGGGCGACCAAACCTGCATTTTCGGATTCAACGATGCCAGCCACGACTGAAGCTCATTGATGTTCGCGACCACGGTTGTCCCGGTCAAAATGCCGAGGATGCCGCCGATGACGCCGATGATCGCCCCGTACATGATGAAGATCATCGCCACACCTGCGGACGTCGCCCCAAGGCTTTTGATGATGCCGATGTCGCGGGTCTTCTGCAGCACGATCATATAAAACACCACACCGATCAATACGATCGCCACGATGCTGATGATCGCAAAGAGAATCGTCACCAAAACTTTTTCTTTTTCGACAGCTTGAATAAACGCCTGTTGGCGTGTTTCCCAAGTATCCACTCCAACCGTTTCCAACAGCCTTGCATCAATCGGCGTGACGTTACCAGCCAACGTTCCCAGAAACTCTGCCCAGACTTCTTCGATCTTGGGCTGCAGAGCGTTGTAGTCCTGCCCTTTCGTCAAACTGACGAGCAGCTGCGACGCTCTCGGTTTCGAGTATGTTCCGTCGACAAGTTCAAGCGACCCCATGCTGAGGTATTCTTGGAAGAGTTTAAAATCGACGTAGACGCAGACCTTATCGATTTCGTAAACCTTGGTGCGTGAGTCGTCGACATTTCGCATCGCCACCGGAATCGGGTTTTCTGCGATGTTGCCACCTGACGTCAGAGGCAAGATCGTCAGTATGATTTTCGTTCCGCGCTGAAGTCCACGGTCATATTGCCCTTCCTTATTGCGTGAGTATGCAACGTCGGTCCCGATGACGATCCCGGGCAGAGGGTCGCCTTCCATTGCCGGCGTTCCGTATTCATTGAAGAAGTACCCCACACCATGGGGCGAATTGTAATTCGTCTCGTCAAAGTCTGTCTTGTCCACTTTGCTTTCGTCGCGGTTCTTAAGGTACTTTTGATGGGCTTCTTCAAGCTCTTGGGGAAGGAACGGCTTGCCTTTCGAATCAACACCTGCCACGGGAATCTGCACCGGACCCAATGATGTCGTGTTGGGATAGTACCGCTCGTAGTACAGGCTGTCATAGAAATCATTGACCTCGCAATACGCGTCGAAGTCAATCGCAACAATGCGCACCGGTTGTGTGAATTTGGTCCTCGGTTCGCGCATGATCCCGTAGCTGTAGATCACCGGCGTGACGACGTCGATCTCGCCGGGCATTTGCTCTTTGAGGTAGACGCTGAATTCGTCGTAGTATGGAAATCCCTGCAGCGTCTTGTTGTCGATGATGATGTCGCCCAGCAGCCCGCGCGAATGCTGTTTGATGTTGTCTAAAAAACCATCCATGACGCTGAACACAATCAGCACCATCGCCACGCATAGCCACACACTCAGGACCGAAAAGACCGCCACCCATTTGCTGATGAGGTATCGGAAGGTTAGGAAAAGCTTATACATGCGTGTGGGTCTCGTGTAATAGGGCGCCGCTATTGGAAGTGCCAGATTGTGTCACCAGGCTACTGGTTTACTGCATCGGTTGAATCTTCGTTCGACTCAGTTTGAACCGCCGCCCTACGCTGCAGCGGAAAGAGAATCACGTCGCGAATGCTTGAACTGTCGGTCAGCAGCATCACCAATCGATCAATCCCCACACCCAATCCGCCAGCCGGCGGCATTCCGTACTGCAATGCCAGCACGAAATCGTCATCCATCACCGCCATCGTCTCATGCTGGCCGGAAAGCTGCTGCTTCAAGTTGGCATGCTGCACATCGGGATCATTCAACTCGGTGTAGGCATTGCCCAGTTCCATGCACGCAACGTACGCCTCGAAGCGCAGGGCGATATTCGGATCATCCGGATGTCGCCGGGTCAGCGGGCATAAAGCGGCTGGATAGTCGTAAACAAACGTGGGCTGAATAAGGTGCGGTTCGACGGTTTCTTCAAACACATCGTTGACCACGACCGCGTCGTCTTTCCCTTCGTGCTTGATGCCAAGTTCGGTCGCTTTGGCCCGCACGCCGGCCATGTCTTCCATCGATACGCCACCGTATTCGCGGAGCAAATCCAAATATTTTTGACGACTCCACGGCAAACTGAAATCGAGTTCGTGTTCGCGGAAGTTGCGGGTGAAGTTATCGTCGAGATCTTCAATTGCAGCCGCCACCATCTCCTCGACGCGCTGCATCATCACGAAGTAGTCGCCATACGCCTCGTACAATTCCAGCAGAGTGAATTCCGGATTGTGCTGCGTGCTGATCCCCTCATTGCGGAAGTTGCGCGAGAATTCAAAAACGCGCTCCAACCCGCCAACCAGTAGACGCTTCAGATAAAGCTCCGGGCTGATCCTCAGAAACAACTCCAGATCGAGCGTGTTGTGATGCGTCGTGAACGGTCGGGCAGCCGCCCCACCATAAATCGGTTGCAGCACTGGCGTTTCGACTTCGAGGTATTCCAGCCCGACCAGATAATCGCGGACCGATTGAATGATCTTGCTGCGGGCTTTGAATACTTCGCGAACGTCGGGGTTCGTAAACAAATCGACGTAGCGCTGGCGGTAGCGCATTTCGACATCGGTCAGACCGTGCCACTTTTCGGGTGGAGGATGCAGGGCTTTGCACAGCAGCATAACACTGCTTCCCCATACAGTGATTTCGCCGGTTTTGGTTTTGCCAAGGTATCCATCCATCCCGATGATGTCGCCGAGATCGAACGTTTTGATGACCGGCCAGGAGTCCTTGACGGCCCGCTTCGAAAGCGCCACTTGAATGTCGCCGCTCCCATCGCGAATCGTGAGGAACACCAGATTGCCCATGACCCGCTGCAACACGATGCGGCCAGCCACTCGCGCGGTCTCGTCTTCTTTCGACTCACCGCTGTCGAGTTCGAGTGCTTCTGCCCGGCTCCTGACATCTGCAACGTGTTCAACGTCGGCGAATCGACCACCATATGGGTCAACTTCAAGCCCGCGGATTTTCTCCACTTTGGCCCGGCGTTCCTGGACGAATTTGTTTTCGTGTTCCACAGCCGACACAGCTCCGTAGCAATCGGTTATTTCGCAATTCTTGGAAAAATACGCTGGGCAAGCGCACGCAACAGGTGGGAAACCCCTGGGCGCATCGGCCCGCGGACCGACACGCGCGTGAATCCTATCACGCAACTGCAACCTGAGCAATGAACCGAACACCGGTCAGACGATGCTTCGCCCACCGTCCACGCGGATGATCTGGCCTGTGATGTAACCACCATGTTTTGCGAGAAACTTCACAGTTTGAGCAATGTCTTTGACGGTGCCTTCGCGCTTCAGAGGCACCTTCGCGACGAGGTGCTTCCGCGTCGATTCGTCGTAGTTGTCTGGGAAGATGGCGATGCCCGGTGCGACCCCGTTCACTCGAACCTTCGGTGCCAACCGCCGGGCGTATGACAACGTCATGCTGGCAAGTGCGGCTTTTGATGCACAGTATGCTCGATGGTCGGGCCAAGGGCGATCAGCCGAAATGTCGCAAAGGTTGATGATTTGTCCGGAGGGTGCGTTTTCGAGCAGATGGGTCGCGGCTTCAATCAATGCGGCGGGCGCGATGGCGTTGACCTGCATCATCCGTCGCCAATGTTCGTCGGAGAATCCTCCGGGTGGGTCCTTTTCAAAAACCGATGCGTTGTTGATCAGAAGGTCAAGGCGGCCAAACGTGCGTTCGACACTTTTAATCAGTGTTGAAGGCAGTTCGGGATCGAGCAAGTCGCCTTGAAAAATCTCGCAGCGTCGCCCACTCTTTTCGATATTGGATTTCGTTTCGTCCGCCGCGTCTCTTGATTTGCGATAGTGGATCGCGACGTCGTAACCAGCGTCCGCCAAGGCGATCGCAATCCCTCGCCCGACGCGCATCGCCCCACCGGTGACGAGTGCGACTGGCGCACTATCGACGGTGCGTTTTGCATCATTTGTCATCGTTAGCGTCGCTATCTGGAGACTCGTCTTCAGAATCCGGCAGCTTGTGCATCGCCCACACGTCAGTTGCGTCGGTGGCTACTGGCTGTTTTCGCGCCTGCCGCTTGCGCGAGCGTTGCAGTGATCGCATCAGGAACCATCCGAACATCAAGATGACAATCAACAGCAGCAGGATCATCATCAACATGGCGTAACCAGCCACCGGTCGGTTGCTGGCTGGGTTTTTGGTTGCGGATTCCTGTGCAAGTGCAATTAACGGGCAGGCCAACGTCGCTACACAGAACAGCGCGTACCGAAATCTCGGCCAACCTGACACTGCCGGTTTGCAATCTTTGCGGGCGATTGTCATGGCTTACGATTGCTTTTCGACAGTTTGATTTTCGAGCGTCGCCGCGAATTGTTTCATCAGCTCTTTCTGTTCGTCCGTCGGAGTGGTGGGCACATCAACCTGGATGCTGGCGATCAGGTCGCCGGCTGGCAACGTGCTGCTGGCTGGTACGCCCCTGCCGCGAAGGCGCATCTTGGCACCGCTCGATGTGCCGGGCGGAATCGTCAGCGTCACTTCGCCATCGAGCGTTTTGACGTCAACCTTCGCACCCAAGACCGCTTGTGTAACATTAATGTGAACGTCAGCGCGAAGGTCGCGCCCGATGCGATTGAATACCGGATGCGGCCGCACACGGCAGATAAAAAACAAATCACCGCGCGATCCGCCGTTGCTGCCTGCACCCCCGCGTCCCTTCAAGCGAATCTGCTGACCATCCTCGACACCCGTGGGCACTTTGACTTTGAGCGTTTCGCGCCGGCCCAGCGATGGATCGTGAAGCTGAACATCGACTTCGATCTCCGCACCCTTGACCGCCTGCTCAAAACTGAGGTTGATGGTCCGGCGGATGTCGGCGCCGGCTTGGGCAGGGCGCTGTTGGCGATTGCGACGCCCACCGAAAATGCTTTCAAACGGATTCCCCCCAGTCCGAAACGCGCCAAACAAACTGTCCAGATCTTCGGCATCGAGTTGCGAACCATCGGTGCCCCAGGTGTAAACCTTTTTCCCGTGCGGATTCGTCTGAAACTCACCGACACCGATTTCGCCAAACTCGTCGTATTGAGCGCGTTTCTCTTTATCGCTCAACACCGAATAGGCGTGCTGAACCTCTTTGAATTTGGCTTCAGCCGACGCATCGTCGCGATTGCGATCGGGGTGGAATTCCTTGGCAAGCTTGCGATAGGCCTTTTTGATCTCCGCGTCCGACGCTTTGCGATCAACGCCTAATATTTCGTAGTTGTCTCGCTTGCTCATGTCGTCTTTGCTGATCAAATGACCTTCTGTTTCCGCCTCCAATGGCGCTTCGATAGCCCTTTGACCGAAATCTTCGGGCGATCGATAGATTCGATTATAGAGTCGCCCGCTGGTATTGAAAAGCAAGCCACCCCCACCTAGTATGTCGCGACCATGTCGAAGGCAAAACAGTCCACAACCACCGACAAAGGCAGCACCGACGAACGCAGCAACATCACTGTTGCCGCTGCCCAGCTTACCGCGCACACGCTCAAACAAGCCGACACCGCGCTTGGCGAAATTGAGCAGGCGATTCGCGATGCTGCCAAGGCCAACGCCGATATGCTCGTGCTGCCCGAATGTGCCTACCCGGCGTACCTGATCGGTAGCGAGAGTGCATACCGATCGGCGACGATTCTCAAGTCTGAAGACTTCGTCAAGAATCTTTCCGGATGGGCAAAAGAGCACAAAATTCAAATCGTCTGCGGATTTGTTGACGACGAAAACGACCAGCTTCGCAACGCGGCTGTCGTCATCGACGCAAAAGGCAACGAGTGTGGCCGCTATGCCAAGACGTTCCTGTGGGGCAAGGACAACGACTACTTCCAACCGGGTAAAGAACTGAAACCGTTCGATACGCCGCTTGGTAAAATTGGAATGTTCATCTGCGCCGACGGTCGAGCGCCGGAAATCGCAGCTGGCTTGGCCCATCAGGGGGCGCAACTCATCGCCGTACCGACCTGCTGGGTCAACGTCGCAAAGGAACCGAACAAGTTCCGCAACGCCCAAGCCGACTTCATGATCGAGGGTCGTGCAATAGAATGCGGTGTGGCGATCGTCGCAGCGAACAAGTGCGGTGTTGAAGGCGATACGCCCTATTGCGGGGCGAGTCAGATCGTCAGCGCGCAAGGCGAACGGATTGCCACTGCCCCACCCGATGCGGCGGCCATCATCACTGCTGAGGTTTCACTGACCAAACCGCACGCCATCGACATTCCGAAATGGTCGAAGCGTCGCATTTTTTCAGCCTATGAACCGGTCCTCCCGAACCGCGAAGAGCTTGGCGAAATAAAGATCGCCGTCGCACCTTCCGATTGTGTTTTTCCGAATCCCGATTCTAACGAAACGCCTCCGCTGGAGTTGTTGGCGGCTGACGGTGTGCAGGTGGTGGGGTCAGCCCTGCCCGATCCGGAGACGGCTGACCGTTTGGACATTTATTGCCGGGCGCTTGGCATGACGCTCATCGCGTTTCCGTTTGTCGAGCGATTGATGATCGAACCGTTTGGCTCGTGTGGGTGCATCGAATCGGAGCACTTGGCATCATTCGCGCCGATGCGGATCATGGCCCTCGACGGTGCGGTGATCGTATTCGTCGCGGGCGATGAAGTGAACTTGCCCCTGCTGCGAACGCGGGCGGCAGAGAACTGCATCTTCGTCGCGTCGGCAACAGCGAAGTCAGCCGTCCTCGTCGATCCAACCGGAAGAGTCATCGATCAAACCGAACCGGGCAAACCGGCCATCATCACTGCAACGATCGATCTGCGCATGTCAGCCAACAAAGAAGTATTCCCTCAAACACACATCTGGGATCAACGCAAACCGGAACTCTACGCCGACGCCTTCGGCATCCACGAACGCTTCGTCGCCCCGCACTAACAAACGCCGCAATGCGCGACGACTTGTAGGGTCTGCTGTGCGGACCATCGAGCGTCATATTCAATCAGCGGTCCGCACAGCGGACCCTACAAATACAGCCTAATCTTCTTGCCCGCCACCGACCTTGACCGCCGTGCCAAGTGCCAAAAGTATAAATAGTGCGTCTATCGGATGGAACATTGCCTTGAAGAACGTTTTGCTACCGACATTCAGTTCGGCCAACGCTTCTTCCTTTTCCTCGTCGGTGATGTTGTCTTCATCCAGCGCAGCTATATCGTTTGCTTCTTTGCGTTTGACTTCCACAACGATCTTGTCGCTGTCCATCGCTGCGACACGCTGGCTCGCCTCTTTGTGCTTACGGAACCAATCTTTTTCGTACAGCTTCTCTGCTTCTTCCCACTCCAACGTATCAACCAAGTCGTCATCAACTTTCGAGGGCATATCTTGGATATACAGGTAGGTCAATCGAGCACTCGGGTAGTCCGGAATATCCCAACGCTCCTCGTCATACCAGCGGTCAACGTCAACCCGGGCGTCGGCAAGCTCATCCTCTTTCATTTCGTAGAATTCGTCACCCGCGGTTTGACATGCATTGCGAGCGTCATCCCACGGAGAGAGTCCCTGCAAGTCATACTCATGATCGCAGCGGTGCATTTCGCGGGCCGCAACCTCCCACCCTCCACCGCTGAACAACTCTGCCAGTTGCTTGTATGGATTCGCAAAACTATTGAAGATCAAGACCTTGGCCACGAAAATACCAAGGGCAGCCGTAATCACCGAGACCAATGCACCTCGCATATTCTCTTGCCCATAACCGAGCTTCATTCCAAGGCCGGCCAGAAAACCCACACCCAATGCGATGTACCCAATCTCAAATCCGGTGCCGATCGCAACCCCGTACCAAACGCCAGCACCGATCAGCGCACCGCCAGCACTCATGGCGCACCCAATGCCGAAGCGACCTGTACCGGCTGCGAGTTTGCTTACCTTGCTCGCGGTCTTTGATTTCTTGACCGGTTCGTTACCAATAATCGCCGGATCAAAACCGCACGACAGGCAGACCTTCGCGTCTTTGGTCATCTGCGACTTGCACTTGGGGCAGGCTTTTTGATGCGCGGCAAGGTCCGGACCCTGAGCGGTTTCCGATGATGCCTCCGAGCTGAACAGATCGTCGAGCAGGCTATCTTCATCTGACGCGGGCGCCGGAACAGGTGGTGGCGCAGTGGCTGTTGACTGAGATGCAGAACCCGACGCACCCGCCGGCGCGCCGACTAGAATCTTGAATCCGCACTTTGGGCATTTGACTTTTCGCCCTGCTGCAGCGGCTGGCACTCGTAACTTCGCGCTGCACTGACAGCGCACAATCTGATGATCATCATTGGTCATCAAGGAATTCCTTTCGACATGCTTCCCGACCGCCCAAGATTGGCCCCACCATCATTGGATCAATTCATATGTTCCAGAAAATTGGCCATCGGATCAAGGCCCAACGATGAGAACTCCTGCTGGTATGGATTTTCGCTTCATAATAGCTACGCTAGCACCGAATCACTTGCTGCAACCCTACAAATGGATGAGGTTTCATGTCTGAAATTGAACAGTTGGAGAAGGTTTACGATCCCGCCGTCGTCGAGGGCGAAATCTATAAACGGTGGGTTGATGCCGATTGCTTCGGGGCGACGCCCGACGAACGACCGGTATCGAAGCGCTTTACCATCGTCATTCCTCCGCCCAACGTCACCGGTGCGCTCCACCTTGGGCACGCACTGAACAATACGCTGCAAGACATCCTCGTCCGCTGGCACCGCATGATGGGCGACAACACGCTCTGGCTGCCCGGTACCGATCATGCCGGAATCGCCACGCAAGCAGTCGTCGAGCGTCGTCTAAAAGCCGACGAAGGCAAGACCCGCCACGATCTTGGCCGCGAAGAACTCGTCAAGCGCATCTGGGCGTGGAAGGATCAATACGAAGAACGGATCGTCTCGCAACTCAAGCTAATCGGTTGCTCATGCGACTGGTCGCGCAAACGCTTCACGCTCGATGACGGACTAGCCAAAGCCGTTCGCTACACGTTCTTCAAAATGTTCAAAGACGGGCTGATCTTCCGAGGCAAGCGACTCGTCAACTGGGACACGCAACTGCAAACCGCCGTCGCCGATGACGAGGTTTATCACGAAGAGGTCAAGGGCAGTTTCTGGCACTTCAAGTATCCGGTCAAAGATGCCAAGCCCGGCGAACCGACGCATGTGATCATCGCCACCACGCGTCCAGAAACCATGCTGGGCGATGTGGCCGTCGCGGTTTCGCCCGATCCGGAAGGCGCGATCGCCAAGCGCGAGACAGAACTGCGCGAAAGGCTTTCGGCTGCACCCGGTAAAGAGAAGCCAGCGATCGAAAAACAGCTTGAACAATTGGCTACGCGGCGCGACGAGAAGCTTGCAGATTTCGTCAAACTTCGCGACATGGCCAATGACGGCCGCATGCTGATGCTGCCCTTGGTCGATCGCGAAATTCCGCTCATCACCGACCAACATGCCGACCCGCTGCTGGGTACCGGGTGCGTGAAGATCACGCCAGCCCACGACCACAACGACTACGAAGTCGGTATTCGCAACGACCTGCCCATGATCAACATGATGAACCCGGATGGCACGGTCAATGAACAAGGCGGTCCGTATGAAGGCCAGCTTATGTTCGACGCCCGCAAGGTCGTTGTCGCGGATATGGAAGAGGCTGGCTTGCTCGATCATGTTGAAGACAAGGTGATCGACCTGGGGCACAGCGACCGCAGCAAGTCACCGGTGGAACCATACCTGTCCGACCAGTGGTTCCTCAAGATGGGTGAGTTGGCTGACGCAGCCCTCGACGTAGTGCGCGACGACGTGATCAAGTTCTTCCCGCAGCGCTACGCCAAGAGCTACCTCGATTGGCTCGGCGAGAAGCGCGACTGGTGCATCTCGCGGCAATTGTGGTGGGGACACCGCATTCCGGTTTGGAGCGTCGTCTTCACGGGAGGTGGACAAAATCAAACCACAGCGACTATACGCAAATGGCAAATTGAGATGGTAAACCAGCTTGACACTCGCCTGAACGAGATCGCCAAGCTCACAGGCTGCGAAGGACAATTCGCAGTCCAGTACGATGAGGATTCTCCCCATCGTTGCAATATCTGTGCGGGATCAGATGCAGCGGCGCGCCAACTGAAGGACTTAAGTGATTTCGTTGAGAGCTATAAGGCGCACAACGCTGGCCCAGGCATGCCGGACCCTCCGGTGCCACAAATACTCTTAGACGGACGGCAGGAATTATTCGAGCCGATTGTTCGCCTAGTGTCTGAGTTCAAAGAGGACGACGATGTCCTCGACACATGGTTCAGTTCCGCACTTTGGCCACACAGCACACTCGGTTGGCCTGACGAAGAAAGCGCCGATCTCGACTACTACTACCCCACCAGCGTTCTGGTGACATCGCGTGACATCATCACTCTGTGGGTTGTCCGCATGGTGACCACCGGTTTGTACAACATGGGCGAGATTCCGTTCGACCATGTGTACATCCACACGAAAATCCTCGACGGCCGTGGCGAGACGATGAGCAAGTCGAAGGGCAACGGTGTCGATCCGCTCGACGTGGTCACCGTGTATGGCGCCGACGCCCTGCGCTACTCCATCGCCGAGATGGCCACCGAAACGCAGGACGTCCGCATGCCGGTCGATTACATCTGTCCGAAGTGTCAGCACCTGACACCGCAAGCTGGTATCGTGCCCAAGGGCAAGCAGCCAGCCGACGTACACCGCGTGACATGTAGCAAATGCAAAGATAAATTCGCAACGCAATGGGCCCCGGAAAAAATCAAAAGCGAATTGCCCGTCGCCCGCGAGACGTCCGAAAAATTCGAAGTCGGCAGGAACTTCTGTAACAAGCTTTGGAACAGTGCCCGCTTCTCATTTATGAATCTCGAAGGCGCACCGTGCGAACCGCTCGACATCGCCCAGCTTCCGCCGGAAGACCGCTGGATTCTCGCTAAGCTTTCGGAAACGATTCGCGGCGTGCATAACGAATTGAAACAGTATCACTTTTCATCGGCGATCAAACTCATCCGCGAGATGTTTTGGGAATCGTTCTGCGACTGGTATATCGAACTTTCAAAACCGCGCATGCGCGACGAAGCCACGGCTGGTACCGCCAAGCAGGTGCTTGCGATGGTTCTGGATCAGATCCTGCGACTGATGAGCCCGTTCATGCCCTTCGTGACCGAGCGTCTGTGGGAAGAACTCAATCGACTCGCATCAAAACGCGGCATCCCCGGCGCGATCGATCTGGAAATCAACTCGCACCTGATGCTCAGCGCGTTCCCACCAGCAGAAGGTTGGACCGTCGCCGATGACGAAACCATCGTTCAAGTCTTCGACAACGTGCAGCAAGCCGTCCGCGGTATTCGTGACCTGCGCAACAAATGCACCGTGCCCAACAAAGACCGCGTGAAGGTCAGCATCAAATCCACGCAGGAACACCTCGACCTGCTCGCCCAGCAGCAGCACATCGTCGAGCAGATGGCCGGTGCGTCGTCACTCGAACTCGTCACAGAAATAGACCGCCCCAAGAACGCCGGAACCACCGTCGTTGGTCCGCTGCAAATCTTCGTCCACGACATCAGCGACGATGACGCCGAACGCAAGCGTCTGGAAAATGAGAAAGCCAATATCGAAAAACGAATGGCCGGCATCGAAAGCAAACTCGCCAACGAAAAATTCGTCAGCAACGCCAAGCCAGAAGTCGTCGCCACCGAAAGAGAACGCCTGGCCGAAGTCAAAAAATCGCGAGACGCCCTCCAAGAAAGCCTAGCCGACCTGGGTGGATAACGATCGCTGGACCGATGAGTCTTTCTCACTCATCAAAACAATTCGTATCATTTCAATAGAACAGCGGCGATTCCGAATCGTTTTGAATCGGAACCGCCGCTGATTGTTTGTGGATTGAATGTTGGACTACAGACCCAAACGTTTAGCCTTCTCCGACCGTATCCGCTTCTTTGCCTTCGTCCTCATCGCTGGGGGCGGGGGGCGGGGAAACTGGCTCCGAATCGCCCGGGGGCGGTCCGCCTTGCATCGACATGGCGAAGTCTTTGCCTGCGATCACCATTTCCATCGGAACGGCGACGTCAATCTGGAATCCGTTTCCGCCGATTGGTGCACCGACGATGCCAACAGGCACATCGACTTTAGGAAATGGCGGTGGCGGCATTTCATTGACGGCATTGGAGGCTGCGGTCGCAAACTTCATGGTGTTGTCGATCGAAAAATAGCCTTCAAACGTCTTGGCTTTGGGAAGCGTGCTGCCCACTTTTTTGATGCCTTCGTTGGCTTTGAGCGGAGCGTCGCCACCTTTGACCAAGCCTGCAATGCTTTCCATGAAGCTTTTGCCACCGCCGAAGGTAACCGCGACATGATTGTCATCGATGGCGGCCATCCGAATGAGCAGGCCTTCTGCACCAAAGATCGATTTCATTTCGCCAAAGTCTTTTTCGCTGACGCCATCCATCTGATCGACGGCGACGGCCAACTGATCGACCGAGACGCCTCCGAGGTTTTCGGCATCGCTCTTGAAGTTCACGTGCTGTACGGCTTCCTGGGCTTCTTCACCGGTAAACATTCCGGACACCAGCATGGTGATGATCTCGCCCATCTTGGCACACTTGCCTTTGGCGTCACCGCTGAAAGTGAGAACCTTGGTCATGCCAATGAGTCCGTCCGATCCTTCCGGCAATGCACTGATGGAGAACGATACGTCGCGAACGTCTGCAACAAGAGCAGCCGCCTTTGCCGCAACTTCCTGCATCTTTGCAGGGTCGGCACCGAGGTTCATCGCCATCATCGGATTGCCCAGGATCGCTCCATAGGCTTCGCTGTACTTGGCAAACATTTCTTTGCTGCCGTGCAATCCAGCCGCAAACATGTAGTCGCCACCGGGCAACCCACCCAGCAAACTGTCCGTCGATGGCTTGACCGACCCAAGGATATTTGCCGAAGGCGACCCTTCGATGACCTGGTAGTACACACCGAGATTCAGTCCGTCGTCGCCCACGCGAAGAGCAATCGACATGCTGTCAAGATCGTTAAGATCCTGCGGGTTGAAGGTTCCACCGGCTGCCAACATCGGCAACATGGCCTGTACCATCGGGCTGGCGATGACCCCTTTCAAGTTGACATGCAGTGTGATGTCGTCCTGCTCAAAACGCCCGAGCTGGTGCTTCGACCATGCAGCATCGGACATCGGATTGCTCGCGGCGGCCATGTATGCCTGTACGCCAGCGGCTGATGGGCTCAAGACGGCGTAATCACCATGCTGGGCGATATACGATTCTTCTGCTCCCATCAACATACCGCGCGACACTCCACCTACCGGTTCTTCCAACGTCATGTTCCCCGTCATCGTTGCATAGTCGGAGCACGGAATCAAAACCGCAAAAGCGCTATTGGGGTCAGAAGGGTTGAGCAATGGCATCATCACGATCGCCACGCCTGCATCATTGTTGACCCCGGTCAACTGCAGCATACCCTTGAGCATTTCCAACGGCGACATCGGAACCGGCGTATTCAGCCGCTGCGCGAGGGCCATCAGTTTGTTGTCCAACTCGCCCACGTTTCGGATCGTCAGCGAAGCCCACGCCTCTGCCGGAACGACCTTCAACGCATTGACCGATTCCGCGCGTGCTGGCATTGCGGAAACAAGAATAGCCATGCAGCAAGCCATCGCGCCGAAGCGCCCCATTTGTTTCATCTTCATCATCTTTCCTCGAATCGTTTATTGTTTGTGAATCATCAAAAGTTAATTGGCCCGGTTGATTGAAAATTGAATTTCCCGACCACTCTTACAACACGGCCACCAACTGACACTCCAAACCTAATCCATTTTCGGATTCAGGCAAAGTAGGGCATGTTGGAATTCGTATGAAACAGTCAAACCCCCCGCCCAAATCGCGGGAATACTCTATCAGCGGCACATTTGTGTCAAGGTCTCGGTGCTTGGGTATTCGATATCACCGGCCGGGTATACTTGAGAATTAAAATTGGTTGGTGGTTGTGAGTTTCTGCAACTGGACGACGCGGTCACTGTGATGGCATGCGGCTGCTTGACTGATCGGCTGTCCTTCCGGCGTAACGAGTTCGGGTGACTGCGAACGGCATCGGTCTGTCGCGATGGGGCATCGTGGGTGAAAAGCGCACCCGTTCGGTGGGTTCTGGGGGCTGGGAGGTTCTCCACCGAGAATGGGCGAATCATGCTGAAGTCGTTGGCTGGCGGAATTGAGAAAAAATGTATAAGGGTGCCTGGGTTGGCGGGCGATTTGACTGACGGACCCGGTCTCGACAACCCGCCCGAGATACATGACCGCCAACCGGTCGCAGATCGAATACGCGACATCAAGATCGTGCGTGATGAACAGCATGGTCAGCGATCGTTCGCGTTGAATCTCTTTGAGCTGGGCAAGAATTTCGACCTGGGCGGTGACATCCAGGGCACTGACCGGTTCGTCACAAATCAAGACGTCGGGATCGAGTACGAGTGCCCGGGCGATGGCGACGCGTTGAAGTTGTCCGCCGGATAACTCATGGGGATAGCGCCGCCGCAAATGGTCATCCAATCCGACAACGCATAGGACTTTTGATACTCGATCGGCCCGCTCGCTTTTCTCGCATCGATCATCAAACCGCAGCGGATCAGACACGATCGCTTCAACGGTCATCCTTGGGTTCATGCTGGAATGGGCGTTTTGAAAAACCATTTGCACGCGTTGACGGGTTGCTTTCGATTCGAGAGTGCGACCGTCGAGTGCAATTGTTCCGCGTTCAACTGGTGTCAGTCGCATGATCGCGCGGGCCAGCGTCGATTTTCCACATCCGCTTTCGCCGACGAGGCCGAGACATTCGCCTTTCCGGATCGAAAGGTCAATGCCCTTGACGGCTTGTATGCGCGGCGACGCCCCAAGACTCGATCCAAACCATCGACGCGAACGATCGGCAAACGAGACGTGAAGATCCGACACGCGAATACGAACGGGTTCGGAGTCGTCGCGACTAGCCACTTCGTGGTGCGTCATCGTCCACCGTCCATCGTCGCTGCAACCTTTTGACGTTTGGAGGCAGCGGCTTCGACAAGTCGCCGGGTTGCCGCGTGCCGATTCGATGCGTTCGCAGCTTCAATCGGAAGATCATCGACGATGCGATTCTCATTCATCACACACACCCGCGATGCAAGCGCATCGGCGACGGCCATATCGTGCGTGATCAATAGCAACGACAAACCCGAATCGCGCCTGCACTCACAGATCAACTCGACGATTTGGGCTTGCACGTTTCCATCGAGCGCGGAAGTGGGTTCGTCTGCGATGAGAAGCTCGGGTTCGCCAGCCAGTGCCATCGCGAGCGTCACGCGTTGGGCCATCCCGCCGGACAGTTCGTGGGGCCAGGCTCGGGCCAACCGTGAGGGATCGGCAATCCCGACACGTTCGAGCAATTGCAAAGCTTTGCTCCGTGTGGCACTTCGCGCAGACTTACGCCCCGCAAGAATGACTTCCAGTATTTGATCACCCACTCGCATGACCGGATCGAGCGAACCGATTGGGTTTTGAAACACCATCGCGATCCGCTTGCCGCGAACAGACTGCATCGTCCGTTCGTCTGTCCCGAGAATATCGATCGGCCCCGACCCGCCGCGTTCACCGAGCACAATCGAACCGCGCACCATCGCGTCTGCCGGTAACAGCCGCATCATCGTTAGCGCCAGTGTCGACTTCCCGCAACCACTGTCGCCAACCAGCGCGATCGATTCGCCGGGATCCATCGAAAATGAAACGTCGCGCAGCACCGGCAGCTCGCCTCGAGCGTATCGTACGGACAGGTCCGCAACATCAATTAGTGCGCTTGTTGATTTCATGCCACAGACCGACCGTAACTATTACGCGGATCGAGCGAACGGCGCAACCGCTCGCCCATAATATGGCAACATAAGACACTCAGAAATATCGCGACACACGGCGCGACCATCAAACCCGGGTGCGTGCGAATCTGATCGTACGCATCGCGCAGCATTCCGCCCCATGTCGCCATTTCGGAACCCACGCCCAAACCAAGCCACGACAAGCCGGCTTCTAAGAGAATCGCGTCCGCAACACCGAACGTCAGCACCACCAATGTCGGGGCGAGAGCACCGGGCAGCAGGTGCCGGATTGCAATGTATGACCCGGTCGCGCCGTAGGACCGCGCCGCATCGACATAGTCCAACTCGCGCGCCGAAATAAATTCCGCCCGAACCAATCGCGCGATGGATGTCCACTGCGTTAAACCAATCACAAGAATCACACCGGTCACGCCATTTCCAATCCAGACCATCACCACCAAAATCAAAAAGAACGCAGGAAAGCACATCATGATTTCAATCAAACGCGAACATATCCAATCGACCGCACCACCATAAAAACCCGCCGCCCCACCGATGATGATCCCCACGAGTCCTGCAAGCAGCATTGAATAGACGCCCACGCGCACTGAAACCCGCGTACCGTGAATCAACCGAGCCAGCACGTCTCGACCCCGATCATCGGTACCCAACATGTGCGCCCCAGATGCAGGAAGATTAGCGCCGGCGATCATTTCCGACGGTCCGTAAGCAATGGGCGGCCAAAGCGCGAAGGTGTCGGAATCGAGCGCGGTTCGGGCGTCAAACGAGGGGAAGCGAAACGGTTTACTTTTCTGAATCCAGCCGCCAACAAGCGGTATTCGGCTAAATGTGTCGGCGACGGCTGGGAAGTGGTAGGTGCCTTGGTATTTGCAAACGATCGGCTGATGCCATGCCAATAGCGGTGCGAAGAGTGCAACCGATACAAATAGCGCCGCAGTCACAAGCGCGCCGCGCGTCAACCAACTGCGTTCGTCGATCGCGAGCGACCGGTCAAACGCGAGTATCGAATTGGAATGGTTCATTGCCGTCATGCGTACCTCACCCGAGGGTCTGCCAACGCGTAGAGCACGTCAACGATGAGGGTGACGCCGAGTACGATGACCGCCGACAGAACCGTCATGCCCATGATGACCGGGTAGTCGCGCTGAAGAATGGATTCGTAAAGCAACCGTCCCATTCCCGGCCAGGAAAACATGACTTCGAGCACGACCGACCCACCGAGAACCGCCGGTACGATAAGTCCCATCACCGTCAGCAGCGGTCGCAGTGTGTTGGGCAACACATGCCTGAAGATAACCCTCCGCCGACTCAGACCGCGTGCGAACGCAGCCCGAACGAAGTCTTCTTTCAATACCGCAAGCATCGTCGCCCGCACGAACGGAACGAGGTAAGCCACGAGCGGATATAGAATGCACGCACCGATCAATACGCTGTGGTTGATGAGATCGACGAGTCTCTGCCAACCGTTCATCTGCGCATGATCTTCAGAAGTGAGACCGCTGAACGGAAACCAATCCAGGGCTACGCCCACGACCAGGATCAGTAGCATGCCAAACACATAGGGCGGTATCGCATACAATCCAACGCACGCGCCAAGAATGACCTTGTCTACGAATCCCCCAGCGTTCAATGCAGCATAGGCCGCAACCGGAATAACGATTAAGAGTGCGATGACAATGATCGAGAACGTCAGGATTAACGTCGGGTAGACGCGCTCGATGATTCGCTTTGACACGGGCTGACCGTCGGCGAACGACTGCCCAAAATCGAAACAAGCGACGCGCATGATCCAGCGACCGAAGCGCTTTGTCACCGGTGCATCGAGTTCGAAATGCTCGCGCAGCCGATCATGGTTTGCCGCGCTCACACCGCTTTCACCAAACCCGCCGACCGTTCCCGTCGCGGGTGAACCGGGGGCCAGGTGAATCACGACAAATGTCAAAAGTACGATTCCGACAAACGTCGGGATGGTCAGCAGGATTCGTTTGAGTAGGTAATGCCACACGCCATTCTGCCGGTGCTGTAAAGGGTTGTCATGGGGCGTCGGTGTGCGGCAGTCCAGTCCGCAACTCGTCATCGATCGGTTGAGGTATTCGCGGTGTCCACCAACCGCGAACACCGGGGAATGCGTGCAGCGGACCGCGCGGGCTTAGCGTCACACCGCGTACCCGATGACCAAACGCCCAAAGCGTCGGCGCCTCAACCAGAAACGTGTACGGTTCGTCGGTGAGGATTAACTGCTCGATCTTGTGATAAATCTGTGCCCGCTTCGCAGGGTCCGTTTCGCGTACACCCCTATCAAACAAGGCGTCCACTTCCGGATTCAGATATCCGACATAGTTGCGACCGTTCTCAACGGCGTTACTGTGAAACAAGTTCCGGGCTTCATCCGGATCAGGTCCGCACGTCCACGCCGAAAGGTACGCATCGAACTGATGCGCCAGATTGCGTTCGTTGAATACCGACCATTCCAGCGTCTGCGTTGTCATCTCTACGCCAAGTTTGCGCAAGTCGGCACGCAGAATATCAGCGACACGCGGTGACGTTTGCGAGCCCGCGACCAGATTCAGCACAAAGCCAGCCTTCTCTTTGCCTCCGTCACGATAGCGCCAACCGTCGTCGTCGCTGACCTTCCAGCCGGCATCGTCCAAGAGTTTAGCAGCGCCAGCTATGTCAAACACACTGGTCGATTCGTTTGCATCGCGAGCGGTAAATGACTCCGGGAAGATTCCGCGACTTTCGGAAAACAAGCCGTGAAACACACGCTTGCGAATGAGTGGCCTATTGACCGACAACCCCAGCGCCTTGCGCACGCGGGTGTCGGACAGGAACGCTTTTGACCCGGCTACATTCCAACCGATGTAGTAATTCGTCCATTGCTTCCCGCGAATCTTGACGCCGCGATCCGCAAACTGCTTTCCGGACGTATCCTCGGCAAACTGTCTCGGAGCCAGCGACATCTCATCGATATCGCCGGCTTCAAATGCGAGCAGCGCTGCATTGTTGTCCGGGATCACCTTGAAGATGATCTTGGCGAACGCAGGTTTCGGACCAGAATACCCCTCCCATCGCGACAACACGATCCGTTCGCCGCTTGCCCACTCAGTCACCCGGTAGGGGCCGCTGCCAATGGGTTGGCGATTGGCTCGCACGCTGGCATCGCTTCGCTGCATGGTCGGATCGCTGGTGCAAAGCGGCTCGTAGATATGCTTGGGAACAATGGGGAAATCGACGCTCCATTGGTTGGTGGCGAGAGCCTCTTTGAAGATGAACCGAACCCTTTGCGGGTTGACGGCTTCGCACTTGCTGACTTGCTCGGTCCCATGTCGCGCTTTGCGGGCAAGCACCTGGTCATCGAGAATCCGCTGCCAACTGAACACAATATCGGCAGCCGTCAACGGCGTATCGTCCTGCCAGCGCAATCCTGATTTCAGGACAAGGGTCGCCTCTCGATGGTCGTCACTGCATTCAAAGGATTCGACGACGGCTGAGTTGATCGACCATTTGAGGTTTTCGTCTAACACAAACGGGCGATCCCAAAGCAGATAATCGAATTGCGCGTCGATGGCCGTGAACATCAGGACAGGATTGAAGCTCGACGGTTCGGACCGAAGACGACAACGCAGCGTCGCGCCCTCATCGATCATCGACCGATTGGCCGGAATCGGCTCGAACACATGGTCCGCAGCAGAAACTGGCCCTATGCCACTATCAACGACAGCCAGCAAGACACCAACAACATGCATGATGCGCAATTTGGATTTCATCCTTTTTCGCGCCGAGCACATACACGGCACGCCCCCCGATTTGATGTTTCGGTCGCACGCACAGTATGGAATGACGCGAACGCGACCGCCAGAATATTCTGGCGCGCCTCTGTCAGTTCGCTGAAATCAAGCTTAAGAGAGTTGGTTCGACCGGTTATGGAGCGCCGACAGGTACACTCCAGGGGGCTTTATTGAGCGTGCCCTCGGTCTGTTCGGTACCGATCCAAAGAAGAAGTTCAATCTTCATGGCTGGCACAACCGATGGACTGCCTTTTTCATGCTTCGACATTTCACCGCGAATGTCGGGCTTCTTACCGCCGGGACTGACCATCGCTTCAATCAATTCTTCAAGCAATACGATCATCTGTTCGAGCGAATCGCGGCGCGACTCAGCCTCCGAACCTTGCGACTCTGCGTCTTCGTATGCCTCGACCGATAGCCTCAGCAGCACAGCCAGTCGTCCGACGATCGCAACCTTGTCGTCATTGCTGAGGCCATTGAGTTCAGAGATAAATTGTATCGCCGTGATCTCGGCTGCATCGACCGCCTGCAGCGATGTACGCATTTGTTCGAGGCGGCCATCCAGAATGATCAAGAGCGCGGCCAATACCTTTGGCGTGTGGTCGTTGTCGTATCGAATCGCTTCATACATCGCAGCCGCCACCACATGGTTGGATTCTTTGTTGGCGGCTTCTGCGATTGCGTCGAGGGTCACCTGTGTCAACCGCGCATCGGCAGAGATGCCATCGATGATTGCGGCCAAACCCTTCGCGCAAAGATAACGCACAACCTGATCCGTTGACTGCAATCCCAACAGCAGCGCATCACGCGCCGACACAGAGGCCATCTTCGACAGCACCGTCGCCATCGCGCGAACGGCGATTGGGTTAAGGTCAGCCCCTCGATTAAACTGCTCGACAAACTTCAAGCCCGCCCGCTCAGCCAGCTTCAGCTTGAAGCTGATCGTGTTGTTAGAATTGTCGTACTGCTCCATAAATCGCGAAACGAATACCCGCGCACCGTCCCGAGCCACCAAGTCGGTCCCGTTCCCCGCAGCGTTAAGCCGGTTGATTTCCGTGTCGATTCGTTCGTCGAAGGATTTGTCGTCGGCGGTGGTCGGTTCACCGGTCCGAATATTTTCCAAGAATTCATCTTTGGGATCGAAGCCCGAATTGGCCTGCGCCCAGACATCCGGCGCGATAAACCCCATCGAAAGGACAGCCAGCAGAACCGACGAGTAAAGTGTCGAAGAAAGACGCATCCATTTGCTCCAAAGTGAGTTGCGTACTTTGTTGTTGTCAAGTGGACCACGATCGCGACGCACCGCTTGCGATCATGGTCGGGTACGAACACTATTCAAAGGTCCGCAAACCTGTCAAGCCGTTGCACCTTTTCAACGACAATCCGTGCTGCGTAATCGTCTCAATCCTCCCACTTGGCCCTTTTGGTTCATCGCCCCACAATTCGGGCTCGACCATATGGGATTCGCAGAATCGCTGCGACCTTCCACTCAAACGCTTTTGACGGTTGAGCGAATGACCCGGCAAATGTATAGTTTGACTTCAACCTCAACGACGGCACTTTAGAGCGATTCGAATCAAACGTGTCGCGTCCGAAGATGCAAATACGCCGCGAATATTCGGCGATTGGTCGCTACAAGTCATTAGAATCAGTTCCAATGTGAATTCATCGGGGACGCGTCACTCGAGCTATGGGCAAGCACGAATCCATCCCAACACCAGCAGTCAGGCGACTGAGCCTGTATCTCCGCCAGCTTGAAGCATTTCAGGACACCAACCTGCGAACCGTTTCCAGCAAGCAGCTCGGACAGGCGCTCCGCATCACCGACGCCCAGGTGCGCAAAGACCTTGCCTACTTCGGGCAGTTTGGCCAACCGGGGATCGGCTACGATGTTGACGAACTGATCGCCAAGCTTCGGCACATCCTCGGTACCGATCAGACCTGGCCGGTGCTCCTCGTTGGCGCGGGAAATCTCGGGAGGGCGCTGCTGTCGTACAAGGGGTTTCAATCCAAGGGGTTCGACGTGGTGGCCGTCTTCGATGAAGAAGCGTCTCTGCACGGACGGAAGGTCGGTGAGAATGGCCCCACCATTCAACCCATGGGTAAACTGGATGCGGTCGTCAAAGACACGCAAATCCGATTGGCGATACTTGCGGTACCTGCGATCGTCGCCCAATCGGTAACCGACGTAATGATATCAGCCGGCATCAAAGGAATTCTCAATTTCGCACCGGTCGCATTGCAAGTACCACGCGGTGTCAGCGTCGCCAACGTCGACTTGGCCGTACACCTCGAACAACTATCATTCAGCATAGGTTCGTCAGACGCATAACCCCAAAACGGGTGCCCCGCCCTTCAGGGTGGGGGACTGACGAAGCACAATAACCCGTACAACAATTTAAACGATCTCAAACTCGTGACGTGTCCTGAACAATGGCTCCTGCTCTCATAACGCAATGATCGATTCGGGCACCTTCAGTCCCCCATCCTGAAGGATGGGGCACCCAATGCGTCCGATAGTCTCGGTGCCAAAGCCCTTTCAAGTTTTGGTTTCGCGAAACATTCCTGCATCAATCGCGTTAAACCAAACAACTTCACCCAAATCGGCGGGTACTTGGAAATTCAATCGTAGACTTGGGCGTCAAGAAATGGTTTGGAGAGATTGGCAATCGTCCAGAGGTGACACATGCAGCTTGAAGAATTCGTCCCCATCACCACAGCAAGCATCGAAGAAGTGCTGCGCCAACGGTTTGGTTACTCGGAAGATGGTTACGATGACGGGCGGCGAACGCGACCGCGTTGGCCCTTCCCTGGAACGGTCGAGCTATGGATTCCAGACGAAAACGGAGAAGAGGAGTATGTGCTGGCCAAGGCGCTGAATCTCAGCCCCAAGGGCGTCGCCATTCTCAGCGATGACGATCTCGAAATCGGAATGACGCTGTCGATCGCCATCCATCAACCCGAGACCACATTCGTCGGCAAAGCCATCGTGCGACATCGTACGGAGAATCGTCGGGGTCATCGTGTCGGGTTGGAATTCATACTGTGATTCCAGCGTAGGGTGGGCCGTGCCCACCGCCATTTGCGATTTACGGATTGGTGGGCACGGCCCACCCTACGCGCAAACCATCACATGCTTTCCTCGACTTGATCCTGATCTTCGACGATTTCCTCTTCCCACTTCCCACTCGACACGTCCGGTGTTTGACGCCCACGGCGCGCTCGAAACAACACCCGGATCGGCACTTCTTCAAATGGCAGATGCGCCTGCAGATTGTTCATCAGATAGCGTTTGTAGGTGTTCTTAATCAGCGACGGATGATTCACGAACAACACGATCGTTGGCGGTGAAATGCTCACCTGCGTCGCGTAATAAATCCTCGGCGCTTTGGAACCACGCTTGGGCGACGGACCGCGTCCACTGAGCGCTTCAGCCAATACCTTGTTTAACTGACCGGTCGTCACTCGGGTGCGGGCCTGCTTGAACAGCGACCACGCTGTATCAATCACTGCATCGGTATTGTGCGAATCCTTCGCCGACGTAAACACCACCGGTGCGTAATCGACCTCCGGAATGGTCTTCGTCAGGTAATCGCCATAGGTGTCCGTGGACGCACGATCAAGGGCAAGGTCCCACTTGTTGACCACCAACACACACGGCTTATTTTCATCCGCCACCTTACGGGCCAGCTTCTTATCAACCGACGTGATGTCCTTCGTCGAGTCGATAAACAGCACGCATACATCCGCCCGCAAGATCGATTTCTCAACGCGGTTGTATCCATAAAATTCAATCGAACCCGACCATTTGCTGCGCTTCTTCACGCCAGCCGTATCGATCGCAATAAACGCTCGCCCTTCAACCTCAAACCGCAGGTCAACCGCATCACGCGTTGTGCCCGGTACTTCGCTGACAATCACATGTTCTTCACCGGCGATCGAATTGATGAACGTGCTCTTGCCTGTGTTCTGCCGGCCAATCACCGCCACCTTCATGATCGGTTCCGGCGGTGCTTCGCCTCCTTCGCCGATCAGTTCAGCCAACTTCTCGAGCAGATCGCGACGCCCTCGATTGTGCAGCGCCGACGTGATCATCGGTTCGCCAAATCCCAATCGCATGAATTCCGGAGCCGACATCTCACCAGCCATGTCGTCGGCTTTGTTGGCGACCAGCGTCACCCGATCCTGATACGGTCGCAGCAACGTCGCCACCTTCAAATCAAGCGGAACGATGCCAGCCACCACATCGACGACGAACATGATCCGCGTCGCCTGCTCGATGGCATAGCTGATCTGCCGCTCGACGTGAACGGTCAGATCGTCATGGTCTTCGATGCCATACCCACCGGTATCCACCAATTCAAAGTGAACGCCATCGACCTCGCACATGCAACTCACGCGGTCGCGCGTCACGCCCGGTGTGGGTTCAACGATGCTGACCTTGCGGTGCATCAGGCAATTCATCAGCGAGCTCTTGCCAACGTTGGGCCGGCCCACAATGGCGACAATCGGTACGAACATTTGAGGATTCAACTTAGTGGAATTAGAAATCGAAAGTGTGTAGGTCGGGTCATCGACCCGACAGAATTGCTCGACGCATGTCGGGTCGATGACCCGACCTACATTCCGCCGAATGCCTTCATGGCCAACACAGCCACCGCCATCAGTCTACGCGAAGTTTCACAAACTTTCTCTTACCCCGCTGAAAGACCTGTCCGGTACGAATCGCCACCGTTCCCTGCGGATCGGTCAATAGCTCACCATCGAGACGAAGCCCGTTTTCCGCGATTAGCCGCCTCGCTTCGCCCTTGGATTTGGCAAAACCGGCACAGACGGCTAAGTCCACCGCCCCAATCGAATCGCCATCGCGAAGGTCAGCCGGCACCTGCAAATCGTCCATCTCATCCGGCAAGCCCGACTTCCCGGCTCCATGAATCCGAAAGAACTCATCCACCGCAGCCGTCGCCGCATCCGCATCATGGAACCGCGTCACGATGATACGACCCAACTCGACCTTGCCATCGCGCGGGTGCGTCTTAGCCGCATCGGTCAACTCCGCAACTCGCGCCGCGTCTTCAGTCGTCAGCAGTTCGTAATAGTTGGCCATCAACTCGTCGGGGATGCTCATCACCTTGGCGAACATCTCAGCCGCCGGATCGGTGACCGCGATGTAGTTGCCCAGCGACTTGCTCATCTTCTCTTTGCCATCGGTGCCGACGAGCAGTGGCATAACCATGACGACCTGCGGCGGTTGATTGGCGCTGCGTTGGAAGTCGCGGCCCATCAGATTGTTGAACGTCTGATCGGTCCCGCCGAGTTCAACGTCGGCTTTGATCTCGACGCTGTCTTGGGCCTGCATCATGGGGTAGAAGAGTTCGTGGATGAAAACTTCGGCGCCGGCTTTTAGGCGTTTGGCGAAGGTGTCGCGTTCCATCATTCGCGCGACGGTAACTTTGCCGGCCATCTGGATGACGTCGGCGAATGACATCGGTTCGAGCCATTCGCTGTTCTTGCGAATCTCGAGTTTGTCGGGCGAGGTGTCGATGACCTTCCCGGCTTGTTCGAGATAAGTCTGGGCGTTGGCATCAACCTGCTCGCGCGAAAGCACCGGCCGAGTCTTAGACTTACCGCTAGGGTCGCCGATCATCGCGGTGTAATCGCCAATGATCAGAATCGCCTTGTGCCCCAAGTCCTGAAAATCGCGAAGCTTCTGAAGGACAACGGTGTGCCCAAGCGTAAGGTCAGGCGCCGTAGGGTCCATCCCAAGCTTAACCCGCAAAGGTACACCCTTCTCCGCCGAACGAGCCAGCTTCTTAGCCAACTCCTCCTCAGAGTAAACCGTGTCCGCCCCTCGCATCACCCGCGAAAGTTGTTCGTTAATGTCTGCCAAAACCAACCCCAAAACATGCGGCTCGCCGCACCGAATAAGCCAAAATACAAGTCAGAATCCAATGAATAGCCTGCGGATGCTACAGAATAGGAAGAAAAGGATCAACCGTCGCGTATCGCCACGGTAGAATGAACGAACACTGTAGGGTCCGCTGTGCGGACCGATTAGGAACAACAATGGTCCGCACAGCGGCTCCTACATTTTCGCCACAATAATGAAGATTGCTATGTCGAGGAATGTTGAGTGGATTGCAAATGCCATGATAAGAACCAGATATCAAGCAAGGAAATCGAGAGTTTCATTCTTGATCATCTCATTGTTGTGGAGACTCGCGATAGTGGGTGGGCATTGGTGTACCAGTGCAAGCACATAGGATCGCGATGGCTGTTAGATTATCCAAATAGTGAAGCTCACGGCGGCGGACCCCCTCGATTGATTAGACTGACCGAGTAACCATGTAGGGTCCGCTGTGCGGACCGTTGTGATATAATGGCGCAATGCCGAACTACCACCGCGCGATCGTTCCTGGCGGAACATTCTTCTTCACCCTTGTGACAGAACGGCGCGCGCGAATCCTCTGCGATCCATTCGCTCGACAATGCTTGCGCAAAGCAATCCAAGCGACGCAAGAGCGATGGCCATTTGAGATTGACGCAATCGTTCTGCTGCCCGACCACTTGCACACGATTTGGACGCTGCCCGACGACGACCACGATTTCTCACGCCGCTGGGCCTTCTTGAAAAAAACATTCACACGATCATGGTTGGCTGTTGGCGGGCGCGAACAACCGACCAGCACAAGCCGCGAAAAGAACCGACGACGCGGCATCTGGCAACGCCGATTCTGGGAACGGACGATACGAGATGAAAAGGAATTCGAACGGTATTGCGATTACATTCATCACAATCCGGTCAAGCATGGGTTGGTGACGTGCCCGCATGCATGGGAGTTTTCGAGTTTTCATCGTTTTGTTTGTGATGGATTTTACGAACAGAATTGGCAATGCGTTTGCAATAAGCGCAAACCAACGCCACTAGATTTCGACGATTTGAGTGATACGGTTGGCGAGTAGGGTCCGCTGTGCGGACCGTCGTTGGGCATCGTACATTTGATTCGCAATGAACGTTTCGGTCCGCACAGCGGACCCTACATTGCCAGCGTCACCCACAACAACGTCTTCGCGTTGAACAGCGCGTGCGCGATGATCGGTCCTACCAGCGAGCCTCTTCTTTCGTAGATGATTCCCAGGATGATGCCGAATGCGGTGATGGCTGGGATGACTTGCGGCAGGTCGGCGTGGGCCATGCCGAATAGCAGGCTTGCTGCTACGATCGCCATCCAGCGGCTTGATAGCCATTTGCTTAGCAGCGTTTGCAGGATTCCGCGGAAGAAAAACTCTTCGGCGATTGGAGTGATGATTGCTGCGCCGGTCCACATCAGCGTGCTCATCCATCCCGGTTGATCGGGCGAGGTCATCAGACCTATTACGCGATGGCCGGGAAACTGATGCTCCGGATCGAAATAGACGATCAACCACTGCGTTGCGAATAAAATTCCCTGGCAAATCGCTATCGCAGCGAGTGCGCCGAACAGCCCCGCCAATGCGTCACCTCCGATGCGCTTCTGGCCCAGGACGAATGTGTTACCGGGACGGCTGACAAACTTCCTGCCGACCCAATATGCGGCGAACAGCGCACAAACCGTGCCCGTATTCTGCGCCAATGCGAGGACGGCATGCACATGCGGGTCGTCGGTGTTCTTGAGGTCGATGCCTTCGTACATGCGGCTAAACAGCGTCACGGCGAGCGATTGACCGATGGCTAGGACCAGTATCGGCAGGAGCAACATCTCAACCGGAATGCGATCGCTGCGTGCTGGGGCGAACGCGACGAGGGGGCTGGCTTGGCGACTGCGGATCAGTTGAACGAGCAGCCAAAGCACCACCGCACTGCCGAACCCGATCAGCACCCAATCGACGCGATCGAGAATCAGCTTCATATCCGCCAACAGATGCATTGAATTGAACTTGAATTCTGCGTTCACTACACTCGCCCGGACGACGATGCCGATTCTTCAATGCAGGCATCGTCTGTAAAGTTCCTCAACGTCGTCAAACTCGGGAGCGCCCGTTGAACAATATCCTGCAGCAAATCATCGCCGACAAACGCATCGAAGTTGATCGGCAAATGTCTGAAACGCCGCTGGCCGACATTGTCGCCATGGCCCGGGACGCAGAATCGCCGCGCGATTTCAAAAGCGCCCTGACCATACCCGCGCCGGCTGGCATTCACCTGATCGCCGAGATCAAACGCAAGTCGCCGTCGGCTGGCATTATTCGCGATTCGTTTGAACCGGCGCGTATCGCCGAAGTCTATCAGCAAGCCGGCGCTTCGGCGATCAGCATTTTGACCGATGAGAAATACTTCGACGGGCGGTTGGAATACATCGCCCAGGTTCGCGATGCTTCGACACTGCCACTACTGCGGAAAGACTTCATCGTCGATGCCTATCAAATCGCGCAAGCACGGGCGGCTAGTGCCGATGCGATCCTGCTCATTGCCGAAGTACTCAAACCGCGTGCGATTGCGGAGTTCGCGGCGATGGCAGCAGACTTTGGGTTGTCTACCCTCATCGAAGCGCACAACGAAGCGGAACTGCAAGGCGTCATCGATGTGTTTGGTGCGTCGTTTCCGGCGAACGTCATCATCGGAATCAACAACCGTGACCTGACCGTCCAGAGAACTGACATAGCCACCACCGTGCGACTCGCGAAGATGCTCGACGGTTCAACGACGATCGTATCTGAAAGTGGCATCCACACCCGCGACGATGTCGTCAACATGAAGCAAGCCGGTGCGAATGCGATCCTCGTCGGTGAATCGATCTTGAAGGCGGAAGACATGAACGCGAAGATAAGAGAATTGTTGGGGACGTAGATCGAAGGGTGAGTCGCTCAAACGTCATTCCCGCGAAAGCGGGAATCTAGGACTGAAAGAGAAACCCCACTGTATTCTAAACTATATATGACTGCGGAAGCCCACCTTTGCTGCCATGCGTAACGCACCAATCTGGATTCCCGCGTGCGCGGAAACGACAGCGGTGGGCACGACCCACCCTACGCGCTGGTAATCATCTTAGCGGCGCGTTTTACTTCTTCGTCGGTAGTGTGGCGTCCGAGGCTGAAACGCACCGTACCCAGCGCCAATTCCTGTGACACGCCCATCGCCGAGAGCACCGGCGACACGAACGGTTTATCGCCATGACAAGCCGCCCCCGCACTCGCGCAGATGTCCGGCGCATTGGCTAAAACTTCTGCACCAATCTTCCCGCGAAACGCTGCGCTTAACGTTCCGGGTAGTCGCAGTGTGGGGTGGCCATGAAAGACCACGCCATCGCCCAATTCATTTTGCAGCCTTTCTTGCAAGGTGTCGCGCTGCATCCGCGTCTTGTCACCCGACCGATCGGCTTGCACCAATTCTGCGGCTTTGCCCAATGCGACAACATTCGCCACTGGTTCCGTTCCTGCTCTGCGGCCCATTTCGTGACCGGCACCGTGAATGAGCGGTTCTAGCGTGATGCCTTCGCGAATGAACATAGCCCCGATGCCCTGCGGCGCGTAGCACTTGTGGCCGGCCAGCGTGAGCAGATCGACGCCCAACTCGCGGGCATTGACGGGGATCTTGCCGACGGCTTGTGCGGCATCGGTGTGCATCCATGCGCCGGCGTCGCGAGCGATCTTGGCGATGTCGGCGATCGGTTGAATCGTGCCGACCTCGTTGTTGGCCAGCATGATCGACACCAATATCGTGTCGGGTCGAATCGCCGCTCGGACGTCATCGGGATCGACCATACAAGTCGAGTCTACACCAACGCGGGTGATTTCAAATCCGTGTTTTTCGAGAAACGCGCAGGCGTTCAGGATTGCCGGATGTTCGACAACGGACGTGACAATGTGCCGTCCTTTACCCATTCGGGCCCATGCCGCACCTTTGATCGCGTGGTTGCACCCTTCCGATCCGCCGGAATTGAAGATGATCTCGCCGGTATCTACACCCAGCATCGATGCCACATGCAACCGCGCGGTATCGACAGCCAACCGCATCGCCCTGCCCGGTGCATGTGGACTCGATGGATTGCCGTGATGCTCGCAAAGATAAGGCGTCATCGCTTCGGCGACGGCTGGGTCGATTGGGGTCGATGAATTGTGATCGAAGTAGATCAACGCAAACTCCTATGCAGCGAACATCGCATCGACATACGCCTGCGGGTCGAACGGTTCGAGATCGTTTTCCGTCTCACCGAGTCCGACAAATTTCACCGGAACGTTGAGCTTGTCGCGAATACCGATGACGATGCCACCCTTGGCGCTGCCGTCGAGTTTCGACAGCACGATACCGCTGACGTTGACATGCTCACTGAAATGCGATGCTTGCAAAATCGCGTTTTGCCCGATCGTTGCATCAAGCACCAAGAGCACCTCATGCGGGGCGCCTTCGATTTTCTTCTGTACGACTTTTTGAATCTTGGAAAGCTCGCGCATCAGGTTGTCCTGCGTATGCAGGCGGCCGGCTGTATCGACAATGAGCACATCGGCATTGCGAGCCAACGCCGCTTCGCATGCATCGTACGCCACCGCGCCGGGGTCAGCCCCCTGTTTGTGCTTGACGATCTGCACGCCAATTCGCTCGGCCCACACCGTAAGCTGCTCGACGGCTGCTGCACGGTATGTATCAGCTGCCGCAACGATGACCTTCTTGCCTTCGTTCGACAGCAACTTCGCAAGTTTGGCGATGCTCGTCGTCTTGCCCGAACCGTTGATACCCGCGACCAGAATAACCGTCGGACCTTGCGGCGCGTAGTTGAGCTTGCGATCGCCTTCGGGCCATTTCTCGACGATGACCGATTTGAGATGTTCGACGATGTGCTGCGTTTCGGTGATCTTGCCTTTCTTCCAGGCGGTGCGAACGGAGTCGATCAAGTCGGCAGTCGCCGTCGGACCAATGTCCGAAACGAGCATGGTATCTTCCAGCTCGCTCAGCACCGCGTCATCGATCTTCTTACCGAACGGCAGGATCGAACGAAAACCAGCTCCGATTTTGTCGCGGGTTTTCGCCAGCCCCTTCTTGAGTTTGTCGAACAATCCCACTTAAGACTACCCCTTCTTATCTCGCGCGTTTGGATCGGTCATGTTCCAGACTTTGTCGAGAATTCCATTGACGAAACCGCCCGATTCAGCTGAACCGAACTCCTTGGCGATTTCAATGGCTTCGTTGATGATGACTTTGGGCGGCGCCTTGGCGAAGTCGAACTCGGCCATCGCGACGCGCAGGACGTTTCGATCGACAGAGGCCATGCGGGTCATCGTCCAACCCTGAGAGTGTTGCGCGATTTCCGTTTCGACGACTTCGCGTTCGCGCCAAGCCAATTCGACGAGTTCATGGGCATATGAAAGCGTCTCACCCGATTCGATATGATCGGCGAGAAACGTTGCCACGGTCGGTAAGTATTCTTCGCCCTGACTATCTAGCTGGCAGAGTGCCTGCATAGCCAGGATTCGCGCTTTGTGTCGATCGATCGCCAATGTGTTCCCAATTCCCAATGACGACCTGTTGCGTTAAGGCAGTCGGTGTAGGGTGGGCCGTGCCCACCAAGTTTTTCGTAATTCAAACGGCGGTGGGCACGGCCCACCCTACGTCTCAGATCCCTACGTCTTAAATCCTTACGTCTTGGATAATTTGGAAAGCAGACTCACCAATTCAATGGCACCCGAGGCTGCGTCTGAACCCTTGTTACCGGCTTTGCTTCCGGCGCGTTCGATGGCTTGCTCCAACGTATCCGACGTAATCAATCCGAACGTCGTCGGCACACCGGTATCCAAACCCACTTGCGCAATCCCCCGCGCGGCTTGGCCAGCCACATAATCAAAGTGCGGCGTCTGTCCACGAATCACGCAACCCAAGCACACGACCGCATCATACGCACCGCTGGCAGCCGCCCTCTTGGCCATGAATGGCAACTCAAATGCGCCGGGCACAAACAAGATGGTGATATCATCATCGGCAGCCCCATGTCGGATGAGCGTATCAATCGCCCCATCGACAAGCTTGCTGGTGATAAAATCGTTAAAGCGACTGACGACAAGTGCGAACTTGAATCCCGCGCCACTCATCTCGCCGGAAATGCGTTGAGCCATCTTAAACACTCCTGGTGACATCCGGGTTACAACTGTCGCAACCCAATCATCACGAAACTGCAAACAAATGTCACAAGCCGGATTGTGACCGATAGGCTGCTAGGGTCAAGGGTTGCTATTCGCTCCTGTTGACCATTGAAGGCACGGGTGGGCCTTGTGCTGGAATGCTCAAGCACACACAATAGGGATCAGCCGGCATAAACCATCGCCTAATTTGAGGGGTTCAACATGCATATGAAGACAAACCGACGAATGAATTGGAAGCTCATCAGCGGATCAATCTGCTGTGCGTTCGCAGTGATCACCGCCTTGCCAAGCTTCGCCGGTTCGCCGGATTGGCCGCAATGGGGTGGGCCTTCGCGAGACTTTAAGGTCTCCGCACCGAAGCTCGCCAACTCCTGGCCGGAATCCGGTCCCAAGGTCAAATGGCGACGTCCATTGGGTGAAGGTTACTCGGCGATCGCGGCCAAAGACGGCGACCTTTACACCATGTATCGCCAGGACGGCAAAGAAGGCAAGGACGTCATCGTCGCCCTTAGCGCCGAAACCGGCAAGACCAAATGGGAATACGCTTACGATGCCCCACCGCACGAAGGCAGCACCGATCGATTCGGAACCGGCCCGAATGCAACACCACTCGTACTCGGCGATCGCGTGATCACCCTCGGGTTCACCGGCATTCTGCAATGCGTCGACCGGACCAATGGCAAACCGATCTGGTCGCATGATCTCGTTAAGGAATACGAGGGCAGCGTGTTGGACTTTGGCTCGGCGGCAAGCCCGCTTATGTACAAGGGCAATGTCATCGCACTGGTCGGTGGCAAGAAGAACGGCATCATGGCCTTCAGCCCCAAAGACGGATCGATTGTCTGGAAGAGCGAACCGTATGACGTTAGCTATGCGTCACCGATCGTGATCAATGTTGACGGACAGGATCAGATCGTATTCTTCTCTTCAAGCGATGTAATGGGCGTGGATGCTTCAAACGGACGATTCCTTTGGAGCTACCCATGCAGCAATCAATACAAGAACAACGCCTCGGATGCCATCTGGGGCGATGACAACTTGCTGTGGGCTGCGACCCAACTCGATGGCGGCACCCGCGTAATTCGCCTGTCGCAAAAAGATGGCAAGACCACCGTCGAAAAAGTTTGGGAATCAGACAAGATCAAAGTCTTCCACTGGAACGCTGTTCGCGTCAAAGATCATATCTATGCATCGGTCGGCGGGAAGGTCACGCTGCTGTCAGCCGTCAACGTCAAGACCGGCGACATTGCCTGGAAAGAACGCGGATTCCACAAGGCCAATTGCCTCTACGCTGACGACAAGCTTATTTTTGTGGATGAAAACGGCGTACTCGCGATGGCGAAAGTGTCACCTGATGGCATGACAATTCTGGGCCAAACCGAATTGTTCGAAAAGGTCGCGTGGACTGTTCCGACGCTCGTTGGCGATCAGCTTTACGTTCGCGACACCAAGGAAATCGTCGCCCTCGATCTGGGTGCGTAAGTTGTATTAGAAACTGTACCACCAGCAATTTGTCTGCCAGTACAGTTACTGCAATCAAAAGCATACCGATGATTCTGATCCAACGATCGGAATCATCGGTTTTTTGGTGTTGCTGCAACGTCCGTCAGAGTACGGCTGGCATCTTCATCAAGATATCAATCACGGCACACGTCGCCAACAACAAACTGACCATGCCATTGATCGTGAAGAACGCGAGATTGACCTTCGAGAAATCGTCGGCTCTTACGCTGAGGTTCTCGATCAACAGCAGCAGCGCGACCATGCCAACGCCCGCAAGATAGACCCAGCCCAATCCGGTCAGCTTTCCGACAAACACCAACAGCGCGACGACGATCACATGCGCAATCCGCGTAATCATCAACGCACGCGCCGGTCCTATGCGTGAGGGCAAGCTGAATAACCCTTCCTTGCGATCGACATCAATATCCTGACACGCGTAAATAATGTCGAACCCAGCGATCCAAAGCATCACTGCAGCGGAAAGCAAGATCGCCGGCAACCCCACCGTTTCCGGATGAATTGCGATCCATGCGGCCAATGGTGATATGCCAATGGCGCTGCCCAACCAGAAGTGCGAATAACGCGTGAAGCGTTTGGAAAAGGAATAACCGCACAATACTGCAAGCACCGGACCACCGAGCAGCATCGGCCAAGCGTTGCCGAATTTGAAATAGAAGCCGAAGCAACCGATCGTGTAGGTCGCAAAAAAGATTCCCAGAAACATCCAAGCCTGAATCAAAGTCAGTCGGCCGGCGGGAAGCGGGCGCGATGCGGTGCGTGGGTTTCGGGCATCGATCCGCGCATCGACGATTCGGTTGAACGTCATCGCAACGCTTCGGGCGGCAACCATGCACACGACGATCAATACGAGATGCAGCCATCCCGGACGCCCATCCGGAAGAGACCTGCCCGCCAAAAATGTAGCGATTATTGCAAATGGAAGGGCGAACACCGAGTGCGAGAATTTTATCATCTCAGTCCAAACGCGAACGGAAGCGAGTAGGCCCGTTCGCTCTGAAGTTATCGAAGAGGGTGACTGGTCGCTGCGGCTGGTCAATGATTTTCCTTAGAAAGATTTTCCTTAGATTGTGTCGCCTGCGCTTTAAGCATGTCGGTCCAGCGTGTGTTGAGGTTGTGCGGAACGCCAACCAGATCCATCATCTTCCCGACGACGAAATCGACGATGTCGTCAACGGTCTTGGGAAGCATGTAGAATCCGGGCGACGCAGGACAAATGATCGCACCGGCTTGGCTGAGTCGCAGCGCGTTTTCGAGATCGAGATGGCCCATTGGCATTTCTCGCAACACGAGCACCAGCCGCCGTCGCTCTTTCAGCGTAACTTGGGCGGCGCGGGTCAACACGTTTGAACCCAATCCGCCCGCAATCGAACCGAGAGTATTGCTGCTGCACGGGCAGATGATCATTCCGTCAGTGTGCATCGACCCGCTGGCGATGCTGCTGCCAACATCCTGATGCGGATGGATGATGAGTCTTGGCGATTCCTTGCCCAAGAGTTTCTTGCTGTTGAACTCGGTGTAGTCGAGTTCATCGTGAAACAGTCGGCGACCATAGGGCGTGATTGCCAGGTGAACTTCGACGTCAGCATCGATCAGGCAGCGGACCAACCGCTCGGCATACATCGCCCCACTGGCACCGGTGACGCCTACCACGACGCGCTTGGATTGTCCTTGAGCTTTCACTGTTGCACGTACATCTTTCAGTACTTGTCAGTTTGTCACTTCCGCATCGATGGGGGCTGGCACGCGGAGAAACTCTCTCGCCGAATTCGCCCAGATGCAATCCGGATATTCGTTTAGAATTCGCTCACAAAACGTCCGCCCCTTCTGCACGTCACCCAGCGCAGCCCAGGTCATTGCAAGGCGATAGTACGCTTGCGGCACGGCGTCACCTTCGGGATGCTTTTCGATGACTAGTTCCAGCAATCGCGTCCGCTCTTCCAAGTCTTCGTTCTGCATCGCGAGAAACACCAAGACATTGTCTTCGACCAGCGCGCTGGGATACGCCACCAGGATCGCCGCGAGGTTGTGCTTGTACAACAGATGTTCGGGGTCCGATTTCAGCAAGCCCCCGCAAAACGGTTCACCGCGGCGCGAACCGCACATGGGCCGATCGCCATAGCGAGGATCGTGTGCGTTGTTGCGCAATAAGTCGCGGAACTCGCGAGCGCGGGAGTCAATGGCTTCCATGTCAATTTTGAGTTGGTCATCTGCCGGTGCGCTCTTAAGCACGCCCACAACACCGCTGTCGCCTTTGGCGGTTCGAATTTTGTCGGCCTCATTCTCGCTGATGAGTTGATCGAGAAAAGCAATCGCGCTATCCATTCGACCACCGCGCGCCTCGATATGGGAAAGCTTGTACAACGCCACTCTCGCCGCCCTGGAGGCCTCGGCGTTTGCGAAAAGTTTTCGCCAAACCACATCTGAAACATCCGACGGGAAATCGGAGTAGTATCGCAGTATTTTTTCTTTGCTGCGAAACGCCTTCAAATCGACGCGCATATCTAGCGTTTGCCCCTGAAAATAAAGCACATTTGGAGCATACCGCGAATCTGGAAAATGCTTAAGGAAATGCTTGCACTCGCGGTTGATCGAATCGCGCTGCCTGGCAAATTCGGTTCGCACCTCCGACTTGACGTCCAACTCCAACGCCAAACGAAACTCAAGCACTTCGCGCACCACCGAGAATGGCTGCTTCGGTTCCGGTTGACCTTGCCAATAGCGGTACGCCATCCGCTCAAACTGCTCTGAGAAATTATATTCGGGGACGTAGAACTTCTCCTGAAAATGGCGGGCGAGCAACTGGTAATAAAGTTCGTCACGCCCGACGTATTTTTCAAAAAAGACAACCGGTAACGCGAAACCCAACACGAGCAGCGGCGCGATCACACCGGGTCGATAGTTCACGGCTTTGGCGAGAAACAACACCCCACCCATGAGCATGCACGACGTCAACGTCGCGAGCAGCCACGGAGCAATGAACTTGATCCGCTCTGACGGTGCATACTCAGCCACTTGCGGTGCGCTCTGTCTGGAAGCGCCGTAAAAGTAAAACATGACCAGCACCAAACCCAGCAGCGCTGACGCAAATCGAAACCGAAACCGAAACGGCTTGACTGACGCAAGAATACATGCCCCGGTCAGTGTGATCGCCAACCAAGGCATCACCGCGACAAACGCGACGACCAACAAGAACGGAATGCAACTTGCGAATCGATAGAGTATTGAAACAAGAATAGGGATGGAAACCAAAGCGGCTAACAGCAACCCGACCACCACGCCGTGCATCGGAATCAAATCTAACCGGACGGGAAACAGCACGAAATTCGCCAGCGTCGCGTCGCCTCTAGGCAGAAACGTCTGCCCCAACTGTGACCAATACCCCGGTTCCAGGAATGCGAACATGACACCGGTGCGAAGCCAATAGGCAAAGCAACCCAAACCGACAAACAATATCGTGTTGATCAGCAGAAGAATAATCGCTCGAACGCGATACTTCGACGTGGACCGCGACCACACGTCAATGACTTCAACATCGCCACCGTCGTCACGGGTTGGGCCGTCATCGTGTGATCGGATTTCCGCATTGACAGTGCTCATGTCGCCACCTTATCAGCCCGATAGACCGTGACAACACCAAAGGTCAGAGGCGTCGCGGTTGCCGCTGCGAACCCCGCCGACTTCAACCGATCGCACATTTCGCCCGCACCCACAAAACTGACGACCGATTTGGGCAGATACGAGTACGCCCCGGTTCGATCGCGACTCATAAGCCGCGCCCCCCAAGGCATCAACCTTGCGCTATAAAACTCGTGCACGGACCGGATCAGCCGATTGGTCGGCCTGGTAAACTCGAGGATCACCGCCCGTCCGCCCGGTCGCAAGACGCGCTGCATCTCTTGGAGGCCCACATCCAGATTCTGAAAATTGCGTACGCCAAACGCGCAGCTTGTGATGTCGAAAGATTCATTCGCAAATGGCAGTCGCAAACCGTCGGCTTGCAGCCACCTGGCGCGGGGATCAGAATCCACCGCGTGCTGCAACATGCCCAGCGAAAAATCCGCACCGATCAGGCCAGAAGGATCAACCGACCCGGCCCCAAACGCACGTAACAAATCGCCCGTTCCACAAGCGATGTCCAGCACTGAATCGCCACGATTCACACCAGCGATCTCGACGGTCCGCTTTCGCCAGTATCGATCGCGCCCACCACTGAACAACGTGTTGATGCGCTCGTAAGTCGGAGCGATCGAATCGAACATGCTGCGGACGCGCTCAGACTTGTCGGCTTGCGTGTGTACCGCGTCCAGGCGACCTTGATCCCAAAGCGGTTCCTTGGATTCGCCGCAATTGTCTGCCGGTTTCTCGATCGCCATCGTCATTCCGTGTGAATCCCATCGTGATTACCAACGACAACTGTCATGCGAACGCGGATGGTGCGTACGAAGATTCCGCCCTGCCATTGTAGTTCGGCGGTGGCGATGGACAATCAAATACCGATTGACAATCAAACACCGATTTGTCCATACAGAACGAGCGGCAGGGGCATCGTCTCCCCCACCGCTCGTTTAATTCATTCAGATGGAACTGTGCCCTACTTGGCGGCTGCGAAACGCTTGGATACTTCCGCCCAGTTGACGACATTCCAAAACGCCGCAATGTAGTCGGGCCGGCGATTCTGATAATTCAGATAGTACGCGTGCTCCCAAACATCGATGCCTACGAGCGGTGTGCAACCGAGGCTGTATGGGCTGTCCTGATTTGCAAAACCCGCGAGGTGCAGCTTGCCCGAACCATCGACCGACAACCAAGCCCAGCCCGATCCAAACTGGCCCGCCGCAGCAGCCGCGAATTTTTCTTTAAACGCGTCGAAGCTTCCAAACGCACTCTTGATCGCAGCGGCCAAGTCACCATCCGGCGCACCACCGCAACCGGGCCCCATGATCGTCCAGAAAATCGAGTGATTGCTGTGACCGCCGCCATTGTTGCGAATCGCGCCACGAATCGAATCGGGAAGCGAATCCAAACCACGCAGCAAATCCTCAACACTCTTCGCCGCAAGATCCGGACTCGACTCCAGCGCCGCGTTGGCTTTGGCGACGTATCCGGCATGGTGCTTATCGTGATGGATCGTCATGGTCTTCGCATCGATGTGCGGTTCGAGGGCGTTGTAATCGTACGGTAGCGGTGGTAATTCGAATGCCATTGGCCAGCTCCTTAGCGTGTATTGCAGTGTATGATTTTGGGTCAGATTGCAGCGCCTGAAGTTCCTAGGTGCCGCACGAATCTCACCGTATATTGCGAACTGGGGAGGCTATCCTTGACCACCGAAATCGTCAAGCAACCCGGATAGCACCACCCCCAATGCCTTTAACTATCGACGATACGCCATCGCTCGTGGGGCCAGGTCATCGTCACCTTTTCGTTTCGACCGCGGCCTTTCTCACAACGCACCATGATCTTGCGACCAATCGGAAGGATTGCTTGCGGCCAGGTGTGCCCGACGAACTTCGTGTGAATCACCGGCACCGAACGATCTGACGGCAAATGATACTTGAGAATTGCAAGCGTTTCGGCGGTCTGGTCTCGATCGCCCATGTGAAAGTCGCCAATCAACACACCCGCGCATTGTTCAAACCAGCCAGCCAACTTGAGATGGGCAAACTGTCGATCGATGCGATGCGGCGCTTCTTCCAAATCTTCCAGCACAATCCACTTGCCCGCCGGCTTGATATGCCTGGCATACTTCGCAACAGTTAGCGGCGTAACCAACGATAAGCATCCACCGATGAATGTAGCTTCGGTTTCCTTAGATAGCGAACCGCTGATCAGATTTCCCGTAAGCGTTCTGCTCGGACCCGATCCTTCGATGGTCGACGCGACATCGCGGAAGTATGCGTCAAACTGCTCGCGCGCTTGACGCTGTGCCCAGCGTTTCGCAAATGCGCCGATCGCCTTGGCGCCCATCGGCGTCTGTTTGAGCTTCGTGATGTTCAGTCGGGCATACCGCTCCATCGCGGTGGTCGGATACCCGGGCGTCATATAATAGAATCCATACCCGCGTTTGCGAAGTCCAATCAGATTAACCAGCGGGGTGATTTCGCTGAACCCGAAAACCGCCAGTGGCGTCCGCCGCTTTTGCAATGGTTGAAAATCGATGTGCGGAATTATGCGGGTCAGCCAACCGCCACCTTTAAGAGTGACAAGGGCAACAACGCGATCGTCTTCAATGACCGATTGCAATTCCTTCACTCGGGCGTTGTCGTCGTTCCGACCACCATCCTGATCATCGACGGCCGCTTCAACCAAGCGGGCTTTCGCACGCACGCGATAACGCGACCCGACTGCCTTGCGGACTGCGTCAGTCAGTTCCTTCGTCGAGTTGAACTTTAGTGATCTCAACATCGCACCCGCAGGGTTGGCGGGTGCAGCAAGGTGAATGATGGGTTTCGACATGCGTTTCGTAGGGTGGGCCGTGCCCACCGCCGTTTGAACGTTTTACGGATTGGTGGGCACGGCCCACCCTACTTCCTTACAGCGGCTATAAATGCGTCAGCCAGCGCTCGATCGACCGGCTTTCTGATATCGCCATTCGGTTTCAACGCCGACCCAACGATCGCACCGTCCACCATCGAAAGTAATTTCGCAATCGTTTCCTTGGTCGCTCCGCTGCCGATGTACACGAGTTTGTCGGGTACCGCACCTTTGACTCGGGTTAGATCCTCTTGGTCGACAGCCCGTCCCGTCGTCGAGCCCGAAACGATGATCGCATCGGCCTGACCACGATACGCCGTCTCCTCAGCCGCCAGCGCGATGTCGGGTTGATTCACGCAAATCGCGTGCTTCACATGAACGTCAGCCAGAATCCGCACGTTCGGACAAAGCGCCGCACGATCGCGCAACGTCTGGTGGGCATCGCCTTCGATCATTCCTTGATCGGTCGCTGCCACCCCCGTCAAGACATTCACACGAATAAACGCCGCGCCAACCGCAGCCGCAATGCCCAACGCACTTCGCGCATCGTTACGCAAACAGTTCACACCGATCGGCAGTTTTGTTTCCTTACAAATTTCGCGAATGATGACCGCCATCGCAGCCACCGTTTCGGGAGCAATCGCCCCACTCGTAAACGGCGCATCCCCGAAATTCTCAACGATGATCCCACCGAACCCGGCGGCGGTCAGCGTTTGCGCATCGCGCATGGCATGCCCGAAGATATCATCCAGGCTCAACACCGAACCCGGACTTCCGGGAAGTGCCGGCAGATGAACCATTCCAATCAGTTTGGGTAGCGGCGTTTGCGTTTCAGACATGTCGGGCAATCGAAGTGTGAGGAATCAATTCGGACAGCATTCACGCCAGGCGCGATTGCTTCACTGTTACTTCTACTTCACTTTGCGAAAGACAGCCACCACGTCCTCAATCGGGACGACGAAGAGTTGGTTGTCCGATTCAAAATCGACCGGGATCGCGTGCTTCGGGTTGAACAGCACCTTGTCGTATTGGCGGATCGGGAAGTCGTCGTCGTTTTCGATCTGGGCCGATACGGCGACCACGCGCCCCGTGATGGTGGGGATCTCAACCGAGTCCGGTAACTCTATCCCGCCCTTGGTTCGCTTCTTGTCTTCGTCTTTGCGGATCAGGACCCGCTCCCCGAGGGGCTCGACCGTCTCCATCGCTGACGTCTGGGCTTGGGCTTTCTCGGCCATTCTGCTTCCTTCTTTCGATCCTATCACCAAAGAACGGTTGGGACTTATGTCGCCCCTTATGGTTCGGTCACACCGTATCCGAATCTCCACGCCATTCAAGAAATTGATTCTAGTATAGTCCGCGAGCGATCTCCAATCGCGACAATCGTCCCAATCCAATCAAATCCGACCTTCGACAATGCCAGCGACGTAGCTACAATGGCATCAACGAGCGGCACGTCCGCTCCCCAATAGGAAATCGACGCCCATGAGCCAATCCACTCCCAAACATGTCGCATTCGTATCCCTCGGGTGCGCCAAGAACACGGTGGATTCCGAGAAGATGCTCGGACAGTTGGCAGAAGCCGGCTGCGTGCTGGTCGCCAATGAAAATGATGCAGACGTCGTCGTGGTCAATACCTGCGGTTTCCTCGAAGACTCGCGGACCGAAGCCACCGGAATCATTCGCGATCTGGTCAAATCCAAAAAGTCGCGCTCGTCTCGGCTCAAACGGGTGGTCGTGGCTGGCTGCCTTGTGCAGCGCGATGGAGTTCAGCTTTCTGACTCGGTCAAAGGCATCGACGCGTTGGTTGGCGTGAACAATCGCGACGATGTGGTGCGGGCAGTGCTGAACAAGAAACACCAGCGCAACACGGTCGATCAGTACTTGGGCGATTACCACCCGTTCGTCAACATCGACACCGCCCGGCTACGCATCACGCCAAAGCACTGGGCATATTTGCGCATCAGCGAAGGCTGCGATCAGAAATGTACGTTCTGCACGATCCCCAGCATTCGCGGACCGATGCACTGCAAACCACCCGAAATCGTCCTCACCGAAGCCCGCGAACTCATCGCCGATGGAGCGATTGAACTGTCGCTCATCGGTCAGGACACCAGCAGCTACGGTGACGACATGGGTTACGAACCGGGGTTAGCCGGTCTGCTTCGACAACTTAACGAACTCGACGGGTTGTCGTGGATTCGATTGATGTATGTGTACCCGTCCGTCTTCACCGACGCCATGATCGACGCCATCGCCGAGTGCGACAAAATCGTCAAGTACGTCGATATGCCGCTTCAGCACATCAGCGACAAGATGCTCAAAGCCATGCATCGCCGCGTCGATCGCAAGACCACCGTCGACTTGCTCACCCGCATCAAGACACGCATCCCCGACGTCACCTTGCGGACGACGCTCATCACCGGATTCCCCGGTGAGACCGAAGCCCACCATCAAGAACTCATCGAATTTATTCAGGAATTTGAGTTCGACGCGTTGGGCGTCTTCCCGTACTCTCTGGAACCTGAAACGCCAGCCGGGCGCATGGCGGGGCAGATCGACCGCGAAACCAAACTCCGCCGACGCCAGGAATTGATGCTCGCGCAGCAGGAAATTGCCTTCAAACGTGCCGATAGCCGCATCAATCGGGACTTCGACGTCATCGTAGACACGCCGCTTTCCGATGGCTTCCAGCAGGCCCGCCATGCCGGACAGGCGCCCGAGGTCGATAGTGTTACGCTGCTGCGTGATTGCAATTACGAACCCGGAAAGTTCGCTCGCGTCCGTTGTGTGGGTCGCGACGATTACGATTTGATCGCCGTACCGAAAACAATTTCGCTTCCGACGCTTTCCTAAAGCCAACGGAATCAAACGCAACCTCATGAATCTGCCCAATCAGATCACGCTTACCAGACTTCTGCTCGCGATTGTTTTTTTCGTCCTGCTTTCGCGATTCGATATCGTCACCGCTCCCGATACCTGGATTCTCGATTTGTGCGCTGTTTTGTTCATGGTTGCGGCTGCGACCGATGCGCTGGACGGCTACCTTGCCCGACGCAACAACCAAGTCACCGCGTTTGGCCGCGTACTCGATCCGTTTGTCGATAAAGTCCTGGTGTGCGGCGCGTTCGTGTTCCTTGCCGGCGGCAACTTTCGCACCGAAGAAGGCATTCAAATCACCCACATGAAATCGTGGATGGTGGTGTTGATCCTGGGTCGCGAATTGCTCGTTACCGGTTTGAGAGGATTCTCCGAAGCCAAGGGTGCGGCATTCGGGGCCAACATCTACGGCAAAGCCAAGATGATGTTTCAAAGCGGCGCGATTCCCGTCATCCTGTTCATCATCGCCCACAGCAAGGAACCAGCCGCCGACGCCAACCGGTTTTCCATCCAGATCATCGTATGGGCCACCGTCGTCGTCACGACACTCTCGATGCTCCCGTATCTCTACCAGTCCAAAGACATCCTCACGCAGACGGACAACTCGTGAACGAACTCTCGTACGTCCAAGCCATCATCCTTGGCATCGTCCAGGGATTGACCGAGTTTCTGCCCATCAGCAGCAGCGGACACCTCGCGCTGGGGGCGTATTGGTTTGACCTCGAACCCGAATCGCAACCGATGATGCTGTTCAACATTGCCGTGCATCTCGGCACGGTCATCGCGGTTGCGGCGGTTTTTGCCCGAAAATTCGCATCGTACTTCGCCCGCCTGATCGCCGAAATCAGCCCCAGCTTTGAAGGTCGCCGCATCGCCTGGAAAATCGCAGCACTCGGCGTCGTTGCCAGCATTCCGACAGCCGTCATCGGCCTTGGGTTCAAAGATCAACTTGAACAAGCATTCGGCAACCGCCTTGGCATCGGCATCGCCCTAATCGCCACCGGCTCATTGCTATGGGTCACCGGTAAAATCCCCCGTCCCAAGCGCGGATGGCGAAGGTTCGGCTGGGGTCGGGCGTTGATCATCGGTCTCGGTCAGGGCATCGCGATTCTGCCGGGCGTATCGCGCAGTGGCACCACCATTTCGCTGGCGATGATCTGCGGGATCAAACGTCAGTGGGCCGGCGAGTTCAGCTTTTTTATCGCCATCCCAGCCATCTGCGGCGCGGCGTTGGTTTCGACCATGGACGTAATAAACGATCCCGCCATGAGCCTGAAAGACTTCATGACGGGACCGCTACTGATGGGGTCGATTGTGGCAACCGCGACCGGGTACTTCGCCCTCCGCATGCTCATGTCAGCCGTACGAAACGCCAAGCTCCATTACTTCTGCTATTACTGCTGGATGCTCGGGCTCGTCGTGATCGTAGCCATGCAATAATGTGGGCTTCGACAGAACAACCCGTCCAAAAGAGCATTGACACGATCAGATCGCATTCTGAAAAGAAATCGCAAATGAATTGGAATTGCCCGCCCAATCCGGTCAAGAGGGGCAGAATTGCCCCCCTTGCCGACTATGGTTTTGACGGGTTGGGAATAAGAAAACTCAGATGGTGCTCGCAGTGCCAAAGCTGCTGATGCTTCCACTGGTCGCGGGTCAGCTTGCCAAAAACGAGGTGATCGACGTACGTTGCATCTGGGGCTGAAAACCGCTCGATAGCCTTGCGCAACCGCTCGACACCGACGGCGTCATCGACTGGTAAATCCTGGCGGGCAAATACTGGAGCAGTCACGCGCAAACCCGTCGGCTTATGCTTGAGCATTCTTGGCAAAACCAGAATCCGCGCCACCCACTGCATCGGGCGTGACCACTTCATCGGAAAACCATCTAGACCGCCCTCCAACACAATCGCGAGATGGTTGCAATTCTGACCGAGGCTATGTTCGCCAACGCGATCGTAACCGTAGGCCGCCATCCGATCGACGTCGGCCAGCACATCCTCCCAGCGATCAAAGCGAATTGCGCGACGCTTTGTGGAATCCATATTCATGCCGACGTCCTCCATCGGTCAGCCCATGATGGGTGGTCGTCCCAGACCGCGATGCGCAATCGTTGCCTGGCCAGCATGGAGACCTTCATGGAACGTCGCCAACTTAAAGACTGATTCCACCGTCGGCAGAAACTCCGGAGTACCTTCCGGGGTTGGCTTGTCCAAATCCGCTTCCGAAAGCCCGTCAAGAACACTTAGCAATCGCGCCCGCCCTTCATCCAATCTCTTGCGGACCTCTTTGGGGCTGGGATAGATCGCCGCATCGTTCACCGGTTTGGTTCCGGAACCGAAAAGCTTTTGCGCCTCCGTCGTGTCGATCGCTTTGTCTGGCGCGAGTGTGGACACAAACCAATCGTCGGTCAGCGCCAAATGCCCCGCGCACCACATGGCATGGTTCGCTTCAGGATGGGCTTGATACATCCAATCACTGTCCGACTCAAACTTATCCAAAAGTTGATTGGTAAAACCACGTGAGAAATCCAATGCCTCTTTGATGAATTCTTTTCGCGTCATTGCAATTGACTCCTTGTTGATTGTCGACCCGTTAGAATCTTGCTAGGTTCGTATTCCGATTCTTGACTATCTATTCCAAAATACTTCAGAAAAATACGTCATGATTTTAGTGAAGCAATCGCTCCCTCCGCTACGCGATCTAATGTCTCGCGAGATGCGCCTGTCTTGGACATCAACAACATCCCTTGAAAGATACCCACCAGAAACGTCGCCAATTGCAAAGGATCGATACGCTTACTCAATTCGCCGGCTTCGATGCCCTGCCGTATGGTTTGACGCATCCCCCGCTCTAAAGATTGAAACCGGTTGCGGATGGTTTTTAGAATTGGCGAGTCGCGGTCCGTCCCTGCGAATTCGACGGCAGTATTGACCATAAGGCATCCTTTGTGCTCGCCCGACGAACAATGCTCAGCCACCCTCCGAAAAAACATCTTGAGATTCTTGGCAGGCGATCCGGGCGCTTGCAGAATCGCCAGCATGGGGGCAGACGCCGCTTGAAAGTACGCCTCAATCGCCTCGCTCATCAGCGACTCCTTGTCGCCAAAGGTGTTGTACAGGCTTTGCCGCCCAATCCCCATTCGGGCAGTCAGGTCTTCGATCGATGTCGCTTGATAGCCCTTTTCCCAAAACACCTCGACGGCACTTTGCAGCGCTTCGGTTCGATTAAATTCTAGTGGCCTGCCCGGTACCATGCTTGGATTCTGGCATATCTGGACTAAGCAGTCAAGAATCAAACAAGCCACCGGACAAGTTTCTACACTCAGCGCCCTGCGATCGCCCTAACCGTTGGGAGCCAGAACCTGCGCCGACCTTGCGGGCAGATAAGCCTGTACACTTTGCTGGCGGCTATGATAGGTTTGAATCTGCTTGGGATAGACCTGCCCCTCGGGAACACTGCCGAATCCGCCAAATGCCGTCGCGTCGGTATTGAGCACGACGCGATAGTCCGTTGGATCAGGGATGCCGAAACGATAGTGCTCTAACGAGTGCTGCGGATGAAAGTTAAACGCAAACACCAAAGGCCCACGTCGGAAAATCAGCACCTTCTGATCTTCATCGACGTTGAGTTGCTCGATCAAATCGCTTTCGAGCAAGCCAAACGGTTCATCGATCGCCAGCATCGCCTTATCAAATGCCGCAAGAAACGAGTACCGCAGCGCCTCATGATCGACCAGCGACCATTGCCTGCGACAATGCTTATACGAATTGCCGTTGCCCTCCCTCGGAAAATCCACCCACTCGGGATGACCGAATTCATTGCCGATGAAGTTCAGGTACGATTCACCGCCCAAAGCAAACGTAATCAATCGAATCATCTTGTGCAGGGCCATTCCCCGATCGATCACCGGACTCTCACTGGCCCGATCCATGTACCAGTACATCGCCGAATCCATCAGCCAGAACGCCAAAGTCTTATCACCCACCAGCGCCTGATCGTGACTTTCGGCATAGGCCACATGCTTTTCCGATCGACGACGATTGGTCAGCGTGTGATACAACTCGCCCATCTGCCAGTCTTCATCGGGCGAGTGCTTCAGCAGTTTGATCCAGTAATCCGGAATGCCCATCGCCAACCGATAGTCAAACCCCAGTCCGCCTTCCGCAACCGGCCGCGCAAGCCCCACCATTCCCGAAACATCTTCGGCGATTGATATCACATTCGGATTGATCTCATGGGCGAGTTGATTGGCAAGTTGCAGATAAACGATCGCGTCCTCGTCAAGATCATGAACCAGATAATCGTCATAACTGGCGAACGCCTTATTGCCATGATGCAGGTACATCATGCTGGTCACGCCATCGAAACGAAACCCATCAAATCGATATTCGTCCAGCCAGAAGCGCACATTGCTCAAAAGGAATCGCAGCACTTCCCACTTGCCATAATCAAACAGCAGTGAATCCCAATTCGGATGCTCGCCCTTGCCGCCAGAATGAAAATACTGATGGTCCGTGCCATCGAACGCATTGAGTCCGTCGAGCATGTTCTTGACCGAATGGCTATGCACCACGTCAAGCAGCACAACCAGACCCATCCCGTGGGCTTTATCGATTAGTCGCTTGAGCGCATCGGGCGTTCCAAATCGCGACGACACCGCAAAAAAGTTGCTGACGTGATATCCGAACGATCCGTAGTACGGATGCTCCTGAACGGCCATCAACTGCACCGCGTTGTAGCCAGCCCGCGCAATTCGCGGCAGCACGTCGTCGGTAAACTCATCAAACGTTGCGACGCGTTCCTGCTCCGACGACATGCCCACATGGGCCTCGTAGATGCGCAATCCGCCAGAGTGCTTGGCCGCTTCATGTTGCCACTGATACGCGGATGGCGGATTCCAGAATTGCCCGGTAAACGCCCCGGTCTCCGGATCCTGCACGCTGCGACGAATGTATGCCGGGATTCGATCCTGCCCGCCATTCGCACTTTCCACATGAACCTTGACCAAGCTCTCGTGAGTCAGCCGATCGGCGTACTCGCGATCTGGAAGGAACGTACTCCAAACGCCAAACTCAGTTCGCTGCATCGGGTTGGCTTTCCGATCCCAATGGTTGAAATCGCCAACGAGACACAACCGCAGCGCCCCCGGTGCCCATTCGCGATAGAACACCCCGGGCTCGCCATCTTTCTCACCGCGATTAAATCCGAAGAATTCATGCCCGCGGCTGAAGTTCGCCAGCGAACCCTCGGCTGTGTCGATTTCCGCAAGCTTGGTCCGATACTTTTTGAATCGATGGCGGAGGGCATCGGCGTATGGCTCGAGCCACGGATCAATGTCAATCAACCCGGTGCCATCAGTGCGCACAGGTTTGTCGGTCGTCGAAGAATTGGATTGTCGAGGCTCAGGCATTTGGATGCACCGGAAGGCCAACCGTGCGCGTTCATCACGCGAACCGGCAATTCTAGGGCAACCAGCGACCATTGGCCAACACCGCAATCACCGCCCGCACACAACCGCCTGACTCGTTTCATCGATAGTGGAAACGTTTGACGGGACCAGAGTTGACCGCACGCAATACGGTTTCGGCAATGTTTGCGCGGCACCTGCCACATGACCCCAGCGACAAGATTTTATCTGACACACACCGCCAAAAGGCACCAAAACCCCGCGTCCGCATTGACGCCTCGCCTCACTACCCGAACCAGATTGTACGCTGATACCTGTTCAAGCAGTAATCTAACCAGACAAGAGGACCAGCAGCCCAAAGGACCAGCAGCTTTCAGGAGTTGAACCGGCGATGAATACAAACACGAATAATTCGGCAATGGGCAAGCAATCGACGCCTAATCGAAATCGACGCACGAAGTACATCATCAACCCCGCGTTTCAATGGAAGTACATCAGTATAGTTGGGGGTGGTGTTTTTGTCGCGGCGTGCCTGATGAGCACCGTCCTGTACGGGATGGTGTACTATCAGGCCCGCGAGCGATTGTTGCACCTGTCGCAATCGGAGCCGCTTCAAAACACCTACGGGATTCTCATTTTCGCGGGTGCCTTCGCGCTATTGATGGCCGTCGGTTTCGCCGCATGGACCATGATCCTGACCCATCGAATCGGCGGCCCCATCCATGTGATGATGAATTACTTTGCCGACTTGTCGAACAGCAAGATTCCACGAGTGCGACCACTGCGGGCGAAGGACGAATTGAAGTCATTCCACGATTCGTTCCGCCGGGCGGCAGATTCGCTGCGGTGTGACCGCGAAGCTGAAATCAAGATGGTCGATGAAGTCCTGCAACTTGCCAACCAAGCCGGTTCCTCCACCGACGGTTCCAAGCAATCGATGACCGAACTCGTCACGAAACTGACGGACCTTCATCTGCACTTGGCCAATTCGATCGGAGCCGAAACCAACACCACCGCGTCAGCATCAACCAGCGACGCACCGGTCACTGCGTAAAGAACAAACGTCCAACTCACAAAACAAAGACTCTCGTCAGGTTCAATGCGAACCCGACGAGAGTCTTTTCTGTTGAAAGCGCCGAAGTATCTAATGTGGGGCCACGCGTCATCTTGCGGGTTGCGCTCCACTGTCATTCCCGCGAAAGCGGGAATCCAAGTCCCGCACGTTGCTCATCGCCCGTTCTGGACTCCCGCGTACGCGGGAGTGACGATCGGGCACCCGCATATCTAGCCGTGAGAGTGTACTGGTGCCGCACAAAACCAATGCGGTTTGAAATTCCTACTTAATCAGAGCGACTTGCTGCGAGCCACCGATGGTCTCGAACACTTCGTCCAGTTTGTTACTGTACTGATCGATCGTGCCTTCCGCATGAAAATGCGTTCCGCCCGTCGCCGACGCAATGTCGTCCATCAGGTTAAAATCAGAATCAACTCCGACACTGACCGTGAAGATCTGAATGCCTTTTGTCGCAGCCAATGCTGCCATCTCGCGGGCGTATCGTGCCCCGCCGGATGGATCGTAGCTCGTGCAGGTTTCGCAACCGATGTTGGCCATCCCGTCAGTCAGCAAGATCATCACCTTTCGCGATGCCGGGTTGGCATTTCCGCCAATCAACGTTTGAATTCCACGGAGAATCCCTCCGCCGGTGTTTGTGGATTGCGTGTAGTGAGCGGCTTGCATTTCGTATAGTCGGTTGCTGACCTTTTCATAATCCTTTGTCAGATCGATTTCATGAACCGCCTTCGTCGCGTAAATTTCAAGCGACAACCGATCGTTGCTGTGTAGGTTTTCCACCGTTGTGGTCAGGTGGTCAACCGCATCCTTGACGGCCTGCATCGGATAGTGCGGCGTGTTTGCGAGTTCCGGCGTCTTGGCGTGAGACCCTCGTTTGTTCAACAAATAGTCTACAAACGTCTTGAGTCCGAACTGGTAGCGCATGTTGCTGTTTGCTTTAGCCATACTGGAATTCGAGGGACGCACATAGTTCTTGATGTAATCCTTCCAGATATTCGCCGAATCATTGGTCGAGCGGTCTCCGAACTTCTCGACCCAGACGATCTCGCTACTGCCGATCGTGCTGTTTCGGTTTCCAGCCGAACCACTCCCAGCAGTTTCCCACCGACCACCGCTGATACCGCTGTTCCATTCTGCCAAGCCAAGCGCGACAGCCACGCGATTCGTATAGTCAGTCGAATTGTCATCCTGGTCGCCCGACATGATCGCGTTGACTTCGTCGTCATTGTAACCCTGATCGAAAAGGTAACCCTCGAGTTTGTTGTTCGACCAGTCGGATCGATAACCCAACTTGATCAAGCCGGCATCGTTATTCGGGTTGTAGTCGGAAGGCGTGTTCACATCGCCATAACCGATGTTCTTGAAGAAACCCCATGCAGGACCGGAACGCTGTGCGAACTGCTCGTCGGTCAGCTCCGAAGGGTCTCCGCTCCAACTCGTCCCGATTTCATCGATACCCCCCGGCAGATTGTCCCACACTTCATGCAGGTTGATGTCGGTTCGTTTGTAGTTCTGGAAACGGCTGTCGTAGCTGTGCGATCCCGAAAGATCAGCGACAACCGCAATATCGCGCGGCAACAGCATCGCGATCGCCTCCGCCGTCACGTCTTGCGTATCCTTCCCGAAAATGCGTGCGAAGAACAGTGTCACGCCGCCATTGGTCGAACCCTCTGACTTGCGCACCGTAACCTTTGCGGCGTCTGGAAAGACATTCGTCGGAACGAAATCGAATTGCTTGGTCTGTGGATCCAGGACCGCTCTGCCGAAAATAATATCGCTGTCTTCGATCGTCACCTGCTTGTTGAGCACGGCGTTTTGCGAGGTGATGCTCATCGCGGCATCGCGACCCAACACAAGCGGATCGCCCGATTCATAATCGCCCAGTCGGCCAGCCGCTGCCAGAGCGGCTGCGTCGGCTGCCCGCTGAAGATCGGTTTTGGTGTTGTAGATCAGACCGACGTCAATGGTCAGCGCCGCAAACCCGATGAGGACCGGGATGCACACTGCGACCATGACCGCAGTCGCGCCACGACGTCGATAACCCACGCGAAGGGATGTACACAAATTTTTCATCACTCTCTCCTCTGCTCCAACAAGCGGACTCCAACAATCCACCCCGCAGGCACACCGTCCTTGCGCACCTGCAACTTCAATCGATTGATAGAACCCGAGCTTGTCGCAGTCAAAATCCGTCAACAATAACCGGCGCACTTCTCGCGGAACCGGTACTGTTTACTTGTCGGCTAATCAAAATAGGTCTGATAAAGGCGGTGCGGATCGCCGCCGATGAGCGATTTGGGAAGGCGGCGGACCGGCAAGAAATTTGTTTTTGATTACGCGATTTGCGGACGCAAAGGACCACACCCCCTGCCGTTATCACGCATCAGGATTTGGATTGGGCTAAGAGTTTGTCATAAAGGTCCGAAATTTCATGGACCATTGTCGCAACGTCAAAACGCTTCACGCAGTGATCGCGTGCGGCGATCCCCATCGACGCACGCAAATCCTTGTCGTTGCACAAACGAGCCACTCGACCGGCCAACGCTTTCCAATCGCCAAGTGGCACAAGCCAACCTGTCCGACCATCACTGATGGCTTCGGGTGCACCATCATTGTCGAAACTCACGCACGGCACTTGCATCAAAGACGCCTGCACCAACACCCTTGGCAACCCTTCCCACTGCGATGCATGCACCAAAACATCCATCCCATTCATCAAACGCGCCACTTCATCGGGCTTGACCAGTCCCGTGAAAACTACGCGATCGCTCAATCCATGTCGGGCCAGCACCGCTTCGTACTGCTGACGATGCGCGCCATCGCCAACCCATACGAATTTCACGTTTGCATTCGCCCTCACGATATTGGGCATCGCCATCAGAATGTCTTCGTAGCCTTTATTCTTAAACAGTCTCGCAACCGTTCCGACGACGATGCAATCGTCAGAGACATTCCAACCCTTGCGGACATGCAATCGCGTTTGTTCGTCGCGTTGAAAGAGCGCCGTTTCAATTCCCGAGCGAATGGTGTTGAATCGATCGCGCGGTGCGATGTTGGCGGCAACGGCCTGCTCCGTCATGGCGTCGGCAACACAGATGAATGCGTCGGTCCAGCGCGCTGCCCTTCGCTCAAGGGTTGAATAACCGCACTGAGTCAATGCCGATTGCGTGCGGTTGAAACTCATGCCGTGAATCGTGTGAACGACTTTGGCATTCCCTTCCCGATGGGCAGCATATCGTGCGACGATGCCAGCTTTGCTGCTGTGGGTGTGGATGATGTCGAATTTTTCGCGTCGAAAGATCGCCGTCAACTCTCGTGCGCACTTATAATCAAGCAGCGGTTTGACGCTTCGCCGCATCGAATCAAGCTTGATGGTGCGCGTAGATGCCGCTTCGCCTTGGGGCCAGAGCGACCCTTCCGGACCGGTCTCCGGACCGGCGATCAGCGTGACATCGTGCCCGCGATCGCGAAGCCCGGCGCACGTCAGCACCGTGTTCTCTTGAGCGCCACCAATGATCAGCCGGGTTATGACGTGGGCGATCTTCATCCAGCCATCCGTATGCGACCACAGTACAAGTTACGTCGCCGGGAAATCGCGCGAACGAAAAACAAGCAAGCCAGCCAGCCAAAAAACCAAACCGGCTATCGAAAGCACCGCCACCGAACTCCATTGCACCGATTGCGTTTCGACGATTTTGAGCGGTGCGTAATATCGAAAGAAGCTGCTGTACGATACGAATTTCAGTGCCGGCCAAAATGCGGATAGCACATTGACCGTAAACGCATACAACACCGCCCCAAAGCAAATCGTGATCGCCACGACGCGGCGGCTACACATTGCTGAAACACCCAATGCCATCCCGCACAGAAACGCAAAGATGAAGAAGAATTGAACCGCCACGAGCACGAGGTTACCCATGTCGATTTCGGTTTGTCCGGTAAGTTTGCGCCCGACAAACGCACCGAGCCAGAGCGAAACGCACATGAGCGGACCACAGCTTAGCAGTGCCGCCGACACCGATGCATAAATTCTCGACCTCGAAATCGGTAGGCTCGCGAGCAGGTCAATCGTTCCGCGATCGATTTCACCGACGAGTCCGGCGCTGGCCATTGAAAACACGACCGCGATCATGATCGCAAGCATCACCGGATGCGTAAACGAAAACGTAGCCATTCCGCTGGGCGTTAATACACCGGTTATGTCCGAACCCATCAGCGAAGTGATCAGCGACTTGATCCACGGTACGTCCATCCACACCTTGGTCTGTTCCATCGGCAGCGAGTTGGTCGCAAACATAAACACCACGACAAACAGTCCCATCAGGAAACTGCCGCCGAGAATAAAAAATCGATGATCGCGAAGTGTTTTGATAAACAGCGCAACATTCATCCGCCGCTAATCCTCCTGCTCACGGTAATACGTCGCAAACAAATCCTCCAGACTCGGCTGACTGATGGACACATCGTCAAGCTTCAAACCGGCAAGCCAACCGACCAGTGGATCGACCGCACCGGACCATGTCCCTGTCAGCGTGCCATCCTGTCGCGATCTAACGGACATGCCCTCGGGGAGCGCAAGCGTTTCGGGAAATCCACCGCGACGCTTCATTACAATCCGACGCAGCGCCCGATGTCGCAGCGACTCGGTGGTACCGGCTTCTACAATCCGACCGCCACGAACGATCGCCACCCGGTCGCATAGTTGTTCGACTTCGCTGAGCGTATGACTTGAAAACAGAACCGTTCGCCCCTCAGCCGTCACGCCGCGCAATTCTTCATACAACGCGTGCTGCATCAACGGGTCCAGCCCACTGGTGGGTTCATCCAGAATCAAGAGGTCCGGCTTATGCATGAGCGCTTGAATGATCGCCAGCTTTTGCCGCATGCCCTTCGAGTATCCACGAATCTTTCGGGCCGCCGCGAGTTCAAAGCGTTCACACAAGCGCTTTGCCTCCGACCATCCCCCGCCGCCCCGCGCACGATCGATGAATCTGAGCAATCCTGTCCCGGTCATGCCATCGTATAATCGAGCGTCACCACTAAGGTATGCAAGTCGCTGACGAATCTTTGTAGAATCCGTCCAGGCGTCCATGCCGAAGACCTTCGCTGCCCCACCGCTGGCTCGAAGCAAACCGATGAGGATGCGCAGCGTCGTCGATTTGCCCGCACCGTTTGGCCCGAGAAATCCAAAGCGCGAACCTGTTGGCACCGTCAGCGATACATCACGCAGCGCCACGATATCGCCATAGTTTTTTGCAAGATTGGATATTTCGACAACATTCACGGTGGGGATTGTAATCGAAGATGATTAACTCGGCGATGTGATTGGCGGTGGCTGCAACATGCGAGCCGGATATTGCACCCATTGAAGGCTCAACCCTTCGCACGGTGCGGTGGGCCCGGCTTCGCTGCGATCTTTGTTTTCGAGAATTTCGGGCAGTTTTTCGATGGGCCAATACCCCCGCCCGATTTCGATCAGCGTACCGACCATATTGCGAACCTGATGATAGAGAAACCCTTTGCCGATCACGTCAACGCGAATCTCGTCGAGGTGTCGGTGTACGTCGCAGCGCAGCACCGTCCGCACCATCGTTTCTCTTTCGCGGCCAGACCCGGCCATCGCGGTGAAATCCATCGTTCCGATGAAATGAAAAGCCGCCGCGTGCATCCGTTCGACGTCGAGATCATGCCAGCAATGATAGGTGTAGCGCTGCGTTAAACGATCAACCGAGCGCCGCGATCGATTGTGAATCCGATAGCGATAGCACTTGCATTCCGCCGACAGTATCGAATCGAACTTGGGATGCACTTCGCTCACATCGAGCAAGCCGATGTCGTCGGGAAGTCTCCCACCGATGGCATGCCACAAATTCTGCGTCGGAATCGCGCAGGTCGTACGAACATTGGCAACCTGACCACGCGCGTGAACGCCCGAGTCCGTGCGCCCGCTACCGCGAATCGCGAGCGGATGTCGCAACACGCGCTGCATAGCCGCTTCAAGTTCGCCCTGCACCGTTCGGAAACTCGGCTGACGCTGCCAACCGCTAAAGTCCGTACCGTCATAGGCAACCACCAATTTCAGATTCCGCTCCATCAAGGCATGATAAACCCAAGCGCACAAAGTGGCGACCAACGACAGCGCGCAAAAAAAAAATGACCACGAAACCGTGGCCATTCTCAAAGTATGATTATCTTCTAAGGATGTGCCACTGCTCTGTGAGCAGTGCAAAAGACATCAAAGCAACCGACTACGCAGCCAATTCCTCAGCCAACGAGGAACCAAACCGCTGACGCAGACGCTGCAAGATGTCCTTGTGAATCTGGCTGACACGCGATTCGGAAAGATTCAGAACCGTTCCGATTTCAGCCATCGTCAATTCTTCATAATAATAGAGCACCAGAATCAAACGCTCTTCGCGAGCAAGGCCCTTGCTGATGTGTTCGGTGAGAAGCTGACGTGACGTACTCAACGCCGGATCGACACTGTGCGTGTCGCGAACGTCCCATGAGCGCGACGGGCCACGGGTGCGGGCACCATCATCTGATTCCATGGCGCTGAAGTGTACTTCCTTACCCAGCTGCGAGAGGCGCGACAAATCTTCGTAGCGCTGCACATCGACACCCATGCGTCCCGCAACTTCGTTGGCTGTCGGCGGACGACAGTTTTCGGTGTCGAGCATTTCCTTGGCTTTCAGGCGGCGCTTTTCAAACGTTCGCACCGTTCGACTTTGCGGGTCGAGACTACGAAGCCAGTCCATCACTGCACCAGAAATGCGCTGCTGACAGAAGGTTTCAAACTTGGCTTTGTGACAGGGGTCATAGGCTTCGACGGCTTCGATCAAACCGTCAAATGCGGCGCTGCAGATTTCATCATAAGTAATCTGTGCGGGCAGGCGTCTGGACAACCGAGCCGCATGGGCATGAACGAGATGGGCATAATTAACGACCAGATGATTTCGATCAGCGACCTTGCGGGTCTTGAGAAATCGCTTCCAAACCTTATCGACCGGTGAGGCTGTCTGTTGCTTGCGCGCCATCTGCGATGCTCCTTGTCCAACAATGAAATGCGGGTTCAGTTTTTTTTGTTTTGGCTTCCGTTTTTATTCTGCCGAAGTGACTGGCTCGTGACTGCTACCCACGCTTCCTGGCAGAACATTCCCTTAGTCGGTTTGGGCAATCTGATTAGACTAGTTAAAATAGGAAGAATCCCGTTTGGTTCTATCGGTTAGTATGTGCAATAAAACCAGCGCATTAACGCTGAAAAACGACCCTTCCCCCCGATTTCAACACTGCGGCGCGGTCGGCTTCTCGTTAAAGAAAATTATCAATATGGGCAATATGGGTCGAATTCGACGAATTCGCGCAAGAATTGCGCGGTGTGTTATCGACCTCGAAGGGAACCGACGGGCAGAAATGGCGCAAGAAGAATGCCCCAACTGGCCGATTGGACCTTATTTCTTCAATGGAAATTAACGGGGCACACATCGCAGGTGACTGGTGAGTTCACCTGCAAATACTATGTGCCTAATGATTCTGCCCCCGCCTACTGCGGGCCGGCAAGGTGATCGTGGAATTTCAGGTAGTCTGCCTCCGTGAAAACAGCATCGCGATTTATGTCGGCAAACTCACAGAGCTCTTCAAAACCGGGCTGACCAAATTCGATCATACAAATCTGAAAGCGGCCAAAGTCGGCCAAGTCCACATCGCCATCAACATCAATGTCGCCGGGCCAAGGCATCGCCCCGGTGATCTGCTCAACGAGCATGTTTGTATCTGCCCCATCGATGAAGTTGTCGTCATTGAGGTCGAGCTTTTCGCAACCGTTGGTTGAAACCATTTGGCCGTCAATCGGCACACAAATCTGCATCTCGTAATAATCGTGCAGGTCGATATCGCAATCGCCATCCGCATCCGCCGATTTAATCGTCGGGGCATCCACGACTTCGATGATACCGACCTCCGGCGCAATCGAACCGGTGACCTGCGGTCCTTGCAAAATTTTGCCGGTGATTCCGACGGACCAAAGGCGCTGCGGAATCTGAATCGCGAATTCATATCCGACCAACCCAACGTTTAGACCCGAAACAGTAAAGGTTCCCAAACGCGTGGGCGAACCGATTCCGGCAGATGTCGGCGATGCAATCGTGAAATAGGCGCGATCGAAATCTCCGGTATCAGGCATGTTGTCCAACCCGGAATCCAATGGAAGCCATCCGGTAAAATCAGTCGCGGGCGTAAAATCAATGTTGTACGAAACAACGTCCGTTGTGTCTGCGTCCAAGAAGAACGCAAAGCTCGTCATCATTGTATTTGCGTCGGGTGGATCGGTCACTTCAACCCAGACTTCTAGTTCAAGCGACTCGCCGACATTCACGACCGAGTCGGACTCTGACGCTCCGAGTCGCAATTCAAAATGGGCAGCCGGTTCCGCCAATGCCGGTCTGGTGAATCCGGTGATCGAGAAAATAAATGCAGATGCGAATAGTTGTTTGAATCTTGTTGACCGCAGAGTCCGAAGCACCAGCAATCTAAAATGTGCTGGCAGACTTTCCGCGCGATAATATCGATGCATGACGCTTCCTTACCCATCCTTCCGCCTATGAACACAACGGCGTCAAACACAACGATCCGTCAGTGAGTTCATCGGCGGTCCAACAATCGTCGAGCCCAGCCGGATGGAATGACTCGCATTGAAATGGTCGAATTTCGCCTCCTCCTCAGGTGCGAACCCTTTATTATGGTGATTCGCTGGTTTGTATTCAAGTGGTTGGACACAAAGCGGGTTGGATGCATCATGCTGTCGTTTTGGCCTTATTGACACAGTGGGAGTGCTTATTAGAGTATCGCTTCTCGCAAGCCGATGGTGAGCATAACCGCCAACCGGCAGACGCGAGCCGCCTTTGACCCGCTTTTCGGCATTCGATTGGGTCGAATCGCCGGAAGAAAGGGCTCATAGCTCAGTTGGCAGAGCGCGTCGCTGATAACGACGAGGTCCCAGGTTCAAGTCCTGGTGGGCCCATTTTTTGAAAGAAACTCACAATGTTTTTGGATTGGTTCTTAATTGTAGGGTTGGGAGCGATTGCTCTCTATGTCGTGATCAAGGGGGGTGGCTGAGGACCGAAGCACTCAGGCTGAGCGTGTCTCAGCCAGGTCGTTCCAGCTTGCTCACGCTGCCTGCGAATCGCCAATTCGCGACATGCATTCAGACATTTTGGCATTCAGACAATTTGAATGTGTCGCAGCAACAGGGGTCGTAGCTCAATGGGAGAGCACCGCGTTTGCAACGCGGGGGTTGTCGGTTCGAGTCCGATCGACTCCAGTCAATTCTTAGAACTTTGCGATCTGTCACAATCCGAACGCAACAGCCACGTCCAAAGCGTCCTTCAAGACTGAAGGGGTTTGCACACCGCCAAGGATTAATGACCCGATCACGAAATACGACAGCACGCTGACGATGTCGTTCGTCGTTGTGACGATCGGTCCCGATGCAATCGCCGGATCGACGCCTAACTTTCTGAACAAGTAAGGCAACGTCATCCCCAGCATGGACGCCGTCAGGATCGCCACGGTCATCCCGCTTCCGACTGCGACTGTCATCAAAATTTGCGGAACTGAATCATCGACCATCCCCCAACTCTTCAAGAAAGGCAAGCCCAAAAACGTGATGATCGTCGCTGCTGCCCCGCAACACGGAGCCATAATCAAAGTGATGGGAATTTCGCGAGCTATCGTCAACCGCACCTTTGTCGAAGCAAGGTCTCCGGTGGCCAATGATCGAATGATAATCGTGGAAATCTGAATACCGCTGTTCCCACCCATCGCCCCCATCATCGGTACAAACATCACCAGTGCGATGTACACTTCATGCGGCACGGCTCGATTGAAACCGCCGACGATGATTCCGCTGATCGCTGTGCCAATCATGCACGCCAATAGCCAACGCAATCGAATACTCGCCGCCCGAAATGATGATGGCTCTTCAAGTTCCTCCGGGGCGGTACCGGCCATCAGATAAATGTCTTCTGCCGCTTCTTCTTCCGCAATATCAAGCACGTCGTCGTGTGTGATCTGGCCACGCAGACGCCCCGCACCATCGATGACCGGAACCGTGGTCAGGTCGTACTTCCGCATCTTGTTGGCGACGTCTTCCTGATCGTCGTCCACATGAACAACCACGGGATCAGCAACACTGATCGATGCCAGCGACGTCTCGTCTCGATTGGTGACCAACTGGCGTAACTGAACCAGTCCGACCAATCGACCTTTGTCATCGACTGTATAAACATAGTGGACGTCCGCCGCCTCTGCAGCCTGCCGCACCGCGTCCACCGCTTCCTTCACCTTCGCGGTATGGGGCAGCGCGACCAGCTTGGGCGTCATGATTCCGCCAGCCGACTCCTCGTCGAACTCTAGCAACTCTTCCAATCGGTCGGACTGCTCATCGGGAAGCTGCTCGAGGACATACACACGCTGTTCGTCGGTCAGTTCCGAGAGCACGTCTGCCGCGTCGTCCGGTTCCAATTCGGTGACGACTTCTGAAAGATTTGCGGTGTCAATATCTTCAACCGCTTCACTTCGCTCGGCTTCATCGAGTTCCGCAATCAACGCTGCCGTCGCCGGAGGTGGCAGGAGAAACACCAACTGCGACCGCTGTTCGTCATTTAGAACGGAGTAGATGTCAGCCAGGTCGGCAGGATGCACCTCAGCCAACTGCGCCGCCAGAAGCCCGCTGTCACTGTGATCGAGTGCTGCACGCACATCTTCAAGGATTTGTTCAACGCTTTGGCGCATGGGTGATTCTTCAGGTCTTGCGGAATTCTCGGATCAGGTTGTGCGTATTATGGGGAGTGATGCATTAAACGCAAACGAGCAAAAGCGCCGAAAACCAGCGACGATTGCCATGATCATGAGCTTGTTTGGATATCGAGCGTCGAGAGTGAGGGTTCAAACTGACGCCAATTCAAACATCAGTCCGTCAATACAAAGCGGCGCGTGCGCGTTCTGTGCCAGTCGAAACTCTGCATCGGAGATGGCGTCGATCGACTGGGCGGCTGTCTCCTGATCGATGCCATCACGACGAGACTCGAACGGGTGCGGGCGACCCGCCGCCGCGTGCAGATAGCTTCCGTACCATGCGGCCATCGCGCCTAAGATATCCCCCAGTGCCACGCGACGGGCGGCTGCGTCCGAAAGATTCTTGTCGCGTTTCTTGTAGCGGTCAGCCGACTCTTTGGCCATTTCGACGATGCGTTTGGAATACTTCAAAGCTGAAACCCGATCGAGACCAGCCAGCATCGTCGCCACTTCGTCGAACGACTCCGCGAAACCGTCCTGGGCATAGAGCACCGCCCGACCGAGACTGCCCTGCGCCAGAATAGCCAGCAGTTCCGCGGTCTTCGCGTCCAACCCATCAACCAATTCCGCCAACCGCTGCGCCACAAACTCGCTCGGTAGTGATGCAAACCCAACCATCTGACAACGCGACCGCGTCGTCGCAAGCAAGCGATCCGAAGCCGACGCGAGTAGAATCAAGAACGTGGTATCCGGGGGTTCTTCGAGCGTTTTGAGCAATGCGTTCTGAGCCTGAGGCGTGATCTTGTCAGCCTCTCGAATGATGAACACCTTCACCGGTCCAACCGTGGGACGAAGACCGACCGCGTCAATCACGAAATGTCGAATCACATCGACACCGAGATCCAGCGCCTTTCGCCCCCGTACAGCGGAGTCGGGGTGACTTGCTGCCAACTGGCGATACACCAGATGAAGATCGGGATGATTTCCTGCATCGACTAGCACGCAGCTTCGACAGGTTCCGCACGAATCCTTCGTCGGCGAATCACCCTCGCCCAACTTCGGCGATTCGCATAACAGCAACTTCGCCACCGAGTGGGCAAACATTTCCTTACCCACACCGTCGGGGCCGTGGAAAATATAAGCATGTGGTAATCGGTCTGAGGAGAGGGCTTGTTGGATGAGTCGCTGGGCCCGGGATTGGTGCTGCACGTCGCTAAGGCAAACGCTTCGAGGCTTGACAACCTTCTGGTCTCGTTTACTGGAAGCCACGGGCCACCGCCTGCCAGATATTCTCATGGACGGCATCTGACTCCAAACCCCCGTCCACGATGACCACTTTGCGCGGGTAACTATCCGGCAGCGACAACAAGGTGTCGCGTACCTTTCGATGAAAATCGAGCGGGCGGGCTTCCATCGCATCGGTCTGCACATCGTCGAGCAGCATCCCCTGCCCCGCGTGTCGCGATCGATTCTTTCCGGCGTGTTTGGGCTGACGTCCGGTGCGTTCGAAACCAAGTTCAATCGGTACATCGAGGATCAGAGTCAAGTCGGGCCAAACGTCTTCGACGGCGTACTGTCCCAATTCAAGCACGCGCTTCATGTCATAGCCAGCCGCCACCTGGTACGCGCACGTCGAAGAAATAAACCGATCGCACAGCACCGTTTTGCCAGCCGCCAGCGCCGGTTTCACGATTTCGCCAACAAGCTGCGCGCGAGAGGCCATGAACAAAAATGTCTCACAGCGCACGTCCATCTTGGTCAAATCGTGATCCAGCAAGATGCTGCGGATCATGTTGCCAAAGTCGGTTCCGCCGGGGTCTTTGCAATGGACCACATCTGCGCCCAGTGACTCCAGGCGTTCGCCAAACCGCTCGCGCTGCGTGCTCTTGCCCGAACCATCCGGTCCGTCAAACACGATGAACTTGGAGCGCAGGTTCTCGACGTAGTCCTTATCCGACCAGATGGCATCTGACTGGGGCATGAATTGGTTTCTCAACTATTCTCGGCGCGTGCCGTTCGTGTTTTCTCGAATACTTCGGTCGCATTGTAACTCGACCGGACAAAGGGGCCCGACGCAACACTCAAGAAACCCATGCCTTCCGCCACAAGCTTCAACTGATCGAACTCGACGGGCGAATAGAATTTCTCAACGGGAACGTGCATCGGCGTATTGGTCGGTTGAAGATATTGACCGATCGTCAGCACGTCGCAATCAACTTCGCGAAGGTCTTCAAATGTCTGGTGCAATTCTTTAACCGTTTCACCCAAACCAACCATGATCCCCGACTTCGTCAGCGTGGCTGGGTCGATTTGTTTGACGACTCGCAAGACTTCCAGCGATCGATGGTACTTACCCTGCGGACGAATCTTCGGCGTGAGACGTTCGACCATTTCGAGATTGTGGTTGTACAAATCCGGCTTGGCCGCGCAAAGCGTTTCAATACAGTCGCGTCGGGCGTGGAAGTCTGCCGGCAGGACTTCGATCGTCGTCGCGGGCGTCGCCAACCGAATCGCCTCGACACATCGGGCAAAGTGCCCCGAACCCTCATCTTTCAGATCGTCGCGGGCGACGGCTGTGATTACTACATGCGACAGGTTTAGTTTCGCCACTGCAACAGCCAACCGATCCGGCTCATCGAATTCAACGGGATCGGGCTTTGACGTGTCCACGGCGCAGTAATGACATCGCCGGGTACACTTGTCACCAAGAATCATGAACGTCGCGTGACGCTTCGCCCAGCATTCGGTGAGATTTGGACAGCGGGCTTCCTGACAAACCGTCGCGACACCGCTCTCTTCAACAATGCGCCGAGTGCTCATGAAGTCATCGCGGCCGGGTAGCGGACGCTTCAACCAGCTTGGCAAACGCCGGCGACGCTCTTCAGGTCGGCCAGTGATGACGGGAAGTTCGATCATGAAATCACGCGATTCAGCAGAAGGTGAAGCCGTTCAAAATCATGCGCCGTAGGGTGGGCCGTGCCCACCAATTTGTGCGCCTTGCTGACGACGGTGGGCACGGCCTACCCTACCAACGACGCCATTGATCTTAAAACAAACCAAGGTCAAACATGGCTACAGCGGCCACGAAGGATGATAGGTTTGCAGGGTCTTTTTGCAAGACTACCGCAACTTCACAACCGGAATGCGTTTGACGACCATGAAAACGTGGGCTAGGCTTTCATTGACGGCGAACGTTGCGAAAGGCACTAAGAAACAACATGGCCATCAAACTCAACAAGATCCTTTACCCTACCGACTTCTCCGAACTCTCCGTCCTCGCCCTGCGCTATGCCCGCGAGTTTGCAGAGCAGTTTTCGGCACAGCTTTATTGCCTCCATGTGGTCGATGAAGCGCAGCAATACTGGTCGGCAGTCGGTCCGGAAGCCGCCCCCATCTGCCCGCCAGTCGGAGAAATTCTCGAGTCTGCCAATAAGCAGATGCAGTCTTTCTTCGACGAGCATCTTGTTGGGTTGGAATATCCCGCGATCACGCACGTTTCGACGGGGCGACCCTTCATCGAGATCATTCGGTACGCGAAAGAAATCACCGCAGACATCATCATCATCGCCACGCATGGCCGCGGCGGCGTCATGCACGCCCTCATGGGCAGCACGGCGGAGAAAATCGTTCGCAAAGCCCCCTGCCCCGTCCTGACCGTCCGCAGCGGCGAGCATGAATTCGTCTTGCCATGACGACGTCCGAGCCATCGCCCAACGACCGTTATTCGCGCCAGATTCTGTTTGAACCGATCGGGGCAGAAGGGCAAGCGAAGTTAGCCGCCGGACGCGTCCTGTTGGTCGGTTGCGGCGCATTGGGCACGGTGCTGGCCAGCACCCTGGCACGGGCGGGTGTCGGGCATCTTCGCATCTGCGATCGCGACTACATCGAATTGAACAACTTGCAGCGGCAGGTTCTTTTTGACGAAGACGACATCGCGCAGAACGTCCCCAAAGCCATCGCAGCGGCCAACAAACTTTCGCGCGTCAATTCGTCGATCACCGTTGAGCCGGTTGTCACCGACGTCAACTTCAAAAACATCGCCCATCTGGCAGAGGGTTGCGATGTAATTCTTGACGGTACAGACAATTTTGAAACGCGCTATCTCATCAACGACTATTGCGTCGATCGCGGAATGCCTTGGGTTTATGGCGCCGTCATTGGCGCAACGGGATTGGTCATGCCCATCATCCCCGGTGAAACACCCTGCCTCCGCTGCGTGTTCGAGAACGCACCTCCACCCGAGATGAGTCCGACGTGCGACACGGCTGGCGTTATCGGACCGGCTGTCAACATCGTTGCATCCATGCAATCGGTCGAAACGTTCAAACTCTTGATGGGCAAGCGCGACGACGTTGTTCGCAAACTACTCAGCATCGACGTATGGTCAGGACGCGTGGTGCAACTCGCAGTTGCGAAATCAGAAGGCGAGAATGCGTGCATCTGTTGCAGTCAGCGCCGATTTGAGTATTTGCGGGGAGAAGTGGGCTCGCTCACAACAACGCTTTGTGGGCGGAATGCTGTTCAGATTCAATCGCAATCAACGCGTGATGGCGGTGCCGATCTAGCAGCGATCGCGCGAAAGTTGGCGATGGTGACGCGCGAAGAAGTCAAACAAAGTGAATACCTGGTCCGTGCGCAAGTTGAAGGCTATGAGTTGACTGTTTTCAAAGATGGACGCACGATCATCAAGGGCACAAAAAACCCTGACGAAGCCCGCAGCGTTCATGCAAAGTACATCGGTTCATAAACAGCGCGAACGCTGTGCCTTTTAGCCGCAGCCGCCCAATCGAAATGGCAGCAAGAAAATGTTGTTGAGAAACCCGGTCGCAAAACTGAATTCCAGCGGACCGGCAAGGGCCATCGCACAATCGGCGACGAGGCCAACACTCAGCACGAACACAACCGTTTGAAGAAATCTTTTTCGTTTCATCAGAGGGCGGTCACTTTCCATGATCGAGGCTTTGAATCAAGTTTCCAGTCTATCCGTTCATATCGGCAAAGGCATCCTTGAAGGAATAGTCGAGCGAGCCAAACGGGATTGGCCGCTGGAAACCTGCGGATTGCTGTTGGGCTGGCGCGCGGCAACTGAGGCGAATGTCGCTGCATATGTACCGGCAATAAACATCGCGCCCAAACCGAGCGTTTCTTACGAGATCGATCCGCACACCGTATTGAGGCAGATTAGCACTGATTCGACCGCTAAAGAAGCCGATCAAAATCCACGGCTGATTGGTTTTTACCACTCCCACCCATCAGGGTCAGCCGATCCGTCACCGCGCGATCTCGCGGAAGCCTGGCCCGACATGCTCCATCTCATCGTTCGCTCTAAATCAAACCGAATCCGTTTCAATATTTTTTGGCACAACTCCGGCACCCTTTACGCCACAGAAGTAGACCGGCCGCGTTCGACCGACCCCGCATTGACACGATTTTCGCAGGGGTCTACGATCACGGTGCTTCATCGCAAAGGCGGGGCCGGACTGACGAAGTATCAAGAAAATCAAGCAGACTAGCAAGAACAAGGGAGTATGTAGCATGGCCAACCGATTTGAATCAGCGGTCGAGAGCATCGGGAATACACCGATGATCCGGATCCAGCGCATGATCGACGCACCCGCAAAGGTGTACGCAAAACTCGAATACCGCAATCCATTGGCCAGCGTAAAGGATCGAATCGGTTGGTCGATGATCGAAGCCGGCGAGAAAGCGGGCAAGATCAACAAGGACACTATCGTCGTCGAACCCACCAGCGGTAACACCGGGATCGGTCTGGCCTTCGTCTGTGCGGCGAAGGGAATCAAACTGCGATTGACGATGCCCGAAAGTATGTCGCTCGAACGACGTCGCGTGCTGCGGCAATTGGGGGCTGAATTGATCTTGACCCCTGCCGCCGATGGTATGCCGGGCGCGATTCGTGCGGCAGAACAACTGCTCGCCGAGTCACCGAACTCATTCCTACCGCAACAGTTTAGCAATCCAGCCAACCCTGAGGTACATCGCAAGACGACGGCTGAGGAAATCTGGAACGACACCGAAAGCGAAGCTGATATTCTCGTCGCCGGTGTCGGCACGGGTGGAACGATCACCGGCGTCGGTGAAACGCTCAAGGGTCGAAAGAACTCATTCCTCTGCATCGCCGTCGAACCGGAGGCATCACCGGTCATCACCCAAGCCATGAACAAAGAAAAACTTCAACCGGGCAAGCACAAGATTCAAGGCATTGGGGCTGGCTTCATTCCTGAAAATCTGAATCTCGACATTGTCGATGGCGTCGAGTGCGTGTCTGACGACGACTCCTTTGCATGGGCGAGGCGTGCTGCTCGTGAAGAGGGAATTCTCTGCGGCATTTCATCGGGTGCGGCGCTGTGTGCGGCCAACCGTGTGGCCAGCCTTCCGGAAAATAGCGGCAAAACGATCGTTGTCATCCTCGCCAGCGCGGGTGAACGCTACGTTTCGTCGCCGTTGTTTGAAGGTACGGAGTGAGTATCGGTATCGCTGACGATTGGTACGTCCCGTCCGATGGCGTCTAATTCAAAGCGATCTTCGCGCTTGCGCCGAAACGATCGTTCGACCCAATATCCAACCACCACGACTGCGATGGCAATTCCGAGTTGCACAACGATTCCAATTTGAAAATAGGAATCCGGAAACCACCAAGTGGATATCAGCGTACCGATCGGCGAAAGATAAAACAGCACACCCATGCGCGTGCTTTGGGGGGCAAAGTCGCGGGACAACTCAACGCCCATCCAGACGGCTGCTATGATTGCGGGGAGCACCCAATACGCGATGATCTTCGTCCAGGTTGACGTCGTAGAACCCTTGCGGAAGGCGCCGCACCGAAACGCGCCGAAGTACAGCAAAGTCGAGGCAACCAACACCAACCATAAATCGTTGAATTTCTGATTCCAATTCATGTATGCGTAGGTGATCACCCACATCAGCATTAACGCAATTAGCAATGCAGCGATCGCACTCGGCCAAATCTTGGATTTGAGCCGCCCCATCGGCTCTCGCGATTGCAAAACCTCGCTCCGAAATGACTGTGCGGCGGCAGCTATTGGCAATCCAATCGCAACCATCGACAACGTCGCTACAATCATCCCCATCAATGGAAGCGTCTTCTCGCCGATGATCCTTGACCCGGCATGAAGCACGTCCTTGTTCAGAAAGCTTCCTCCTGCACACATTGCCCAAAGCCCGATTAGAATTACGGCACCGCGCGCACTGAGCGCAGATGATTCCGGACGCCGAAATCGCCTCACTGCCGCCCAAAACCAAAAGAGTGTCATCACCACTGACGCGAACAATCCGATCGCGAGGGAATTCTGCGCCGGATACGCGCCGCGCATGATGCCCATACTCGACACAGCCGGATGTAACCCCAAAAAAAGCGACGTGCCGGGCGCACACTGCAATGCTTCGTTAATTCGACCCATGAAGAAAAACGCCACATACGCAGCAATGATGGCGCCGTTGGGTTTCTTGGGCCCAACCCCGAGAAACACCTGCAGCGACCATGCCGTCATCACCGAGATGAGCAACACCGCATTTCCAAACATCCAATCGCCCGAACCGCCCAGGCCATACGCGTTAATCACAACCCAGCCGACCACCACACCGATGAGCCACGCAATCAAAGTCGCAATCACCGGACCGAACAGGTAACCGGCGACAACGGACGTAGCTCGCATCGGTGCAATTCTGATGGACTCGATCATCACCGTTGTATGATCGCGGATCATCGCCTTGGCCCGCGCCGGCATGCCCGACGCAAAAAGGACCAGTATCTGGACGTACGGGAGCGTCTTGATGATCCAAATCGCCGCCTCTCTTTCGGTCTTGAATTCCTGCCACTTCAACGCAACAGCGCATACCACAACCAACAGCAGCGCGTAAAACGCCGACGTCCAAAACAAACGACGCCAACCACCTTGCAGCGCAAGTTGACCAGACCACATCGGATTGCCCAGCACCAAATACTGCATCAGTCCACCTGTCGAACACCGGTTTTTAGGTACACTTCTTCGAGGCTATCTTTGATCTTCGTAAACGACACGACTGCCAGCCGCATCTCCACGAGATTTCGCAACAACACCGCCGCCGCTTCTTCGCCGATGTCATACTGAACCACATACTCGCTGCCTCGCTTGAGAATATGTGAGACGCCTTCGACGGCCATCAGCGCCTGAGTATGATCCGCGTCACCACCAATCTTCATCTTGTAATTGCAGCGACCCGTATCTTCGTGAGACAACTCATCGACGTGCGAATATCGCAGAATACCGCCGCGCTCGATGATGGCGATGTGCGTGCAGAACTCTTCGAGGTCGGCAAGGATGTGTGACGAAACGATGACGGCTTTCCCCTGGGCTGCCAGACTGGCGATGACCTGCCGCAGTTGAATTCGACCAGCCGGGTCGAGTCCGCTGGATGGCTCATCGAGCAACACCACCGCCGGACTTGGAAGGAGCGTCTGTGCGATGGTAATTCGCTGCCGCATCCCGCGCGACAGGCTTGAGACCTTTTCCTCGCGTTTGTCTTCCAGCCAAACCTGATCAAGCCAATAGTCAATTCGTTCTTCGGCTTCGGTTCCGTGGATGCCATTGAGGTCGGCGATGAAGCAAAGGAATTGTTCAACTGTCATTTCTTCATAAGCGGGCGGTGAGTCCGCAGCAAATCCGACTTGGCCACGCACCCGATGCGATTCGTCGCGGACATCGTACCCCAAAATCTTCGCCGATCCTGAAGTCGGAGATTGCAAGCCAGCCAACACGCGAAGGAGCGTCGTCTTGCCCGCGCCGTTGGGGCCAATCAACCCCAGCAAATCGCCTGCCGACATGGTGAAATTCACATCGTCAACTGCAATCAGCTTGCCGAACTCAACCCGGATGTCATTGGCTTCAACAAGTAGTGACATGCATTTGCCTGCGATTCCTGACGATAAGACCGCGAACCGATGGGACGCAGTTATACCCTACTGATTTCGTTTTGGCACGCCTATCAGACACCGCAGGAGAATTCCGACAATCCATGAACTGTTCATACATTTCGGTCGGCTGGGAATTGGAGTCGCGGCGCGATGACGGTTACAATGGCTGCTCGAAGTTTCATCTGAAATGCATACGAGCACCTCAAACGCGCGGAGAATATAATTGATGTTTCTGAATTCCAAACAGACAAAAATTCTTTGCATCACTGCTGTCATTGTGGGGACAACCATGAGTGCGACGCCGTCTTTAGGAGAACCGCATCCGTTTTCGATCCACGACATGCTGGCGATGGAGCGCATCGGTGGCATCAATGTTTCACCAGACGCAAAGCGCGTGGCCTTTACCCGCCGCGTGACCGACGTCGAAGCCAATAAATCGCACACCGACATCTGGCTCGTCAATGTCGATGGCAGCGGCATGCGTCGCCTGACCTCGCACGAATCGAGCAGCAGCAGTCCGAAATGGTCGTCCGATGGGACTACGATTTTCTTTCTCACGTCTCGCAAGGAATCGTCGCAGGTCTGGCGGATTGCCGTCGATGGCGGTGAGGCTGTCCAGGTGACTGACCTCCCGCTCGATGTATCCGGGTTCGCCGTGTCGCCTGATGCAACCCACTTGGCTGTCAGCATGGACGTCTATCCCGATTCCGACTCGCCAGCTGACACCAAAAAACGCCTCGACGAAAAAAGCGAAAGTAAATCGACGGGGATGATTTACGACCAACTGTTCATCCGCCATTGGGATCATTGGAAAGATGGCCGGCGGTCGCATGTGTTTGTTGTTCCGGTCAAAGGTGGCGACCCGGTCGATGTAATGAAAGGGATGGATGCAGACTGCCCCGCAAAACCCTTCGGGGGCGATGAAGACTTCACGTTTTCCCCGGATGGCAAGTCGATCGTTTTCTCAGCCCGCGATGCCGGACGAGAGGAAGCCTGGTCCACCAACTTCGACTTGTTCGTATCGCCGATTGACGGATCGAGCAAACCCAAATCAATCACTACCGACAACCTCGCGTGGGACACGCTCCCGGTGTTCTCGCCCGATGGCAAGACCCTCGCCTACCTCGCCATGGAAAAACCTGGATATGAATCGGATCGGTTCAGAATTGTGCTCAAGGATTGGGCATCGGGTCAGAAAAAAAATCTAACCGAAAAATGGGATCGCTCAGCCGGAGGCATCGTTTGGGCGGCTGACGGTGCAACCATCTACACCACCGCAGCCAACCTCGGACAGCGTTCGCTATTTGGCATCGACACCAACACCGGACAAGTAGCCACCATCCTTCACGAAGGCAACGTTCGCAGCCCCGGAGTCGCGGGCGACAAGATCGTCTTCGGTATGGATCACCTGCGGTCACCGGTGGAACTCTACACAGTGTCACCTGATGGCACTGACATCAAGCAAATCAGCAACGTCAACGGAGAAAAACTCGCCAACGCTCAGATGGGCGAAGCGGAACAGTTCACGTTCAAAGGTGCCAACGACGACACGGTTTACGCCTACGTCGTCAAGCCAGCCAACTTCGTCGAAGGCAAGAAATACCCGATCGCATTTCTGATTCATGGCGGACCGCAAGGCTCATTCGGAAACGACTTTCACTACCGGTGGAATCCGCAGGCCTATGCCGGGGCTGGCTATGCTGCGATTATGGTGGACTTTCACGGTTCGACCGGTTACGGCCAAGACTTCTGCGATTCAATCAATCAGGACTGGGGTGGTAAACCGCTTGAAGATTTGCAGAAGGGACTCGCGGCTGCATTGGAACGCTACCCCTGGATGGATGACCAGCGCGTTGCGGCGCTCGGCGCGTCTTACGGTGGGTTCATGATCAACTGGATCGCCGGTAATTGGCCCGACCGCTTCAAGTGCCTCGTCAATCACGACGGCAACCTCGACGAGCGGATGGCCTACTACGACACCGAAGAGTTGTGGTTCCCCGAATGGGATCACGGTGGAACCCCGTGGGACAATCCCGAGAACTTCAGCAAACACAATCCGATCGACCACGTCAAGAATTGGAAAACACCAATGCTGGTGATTCACGGCGCGCTCGACTACCGCGTCGTCGATACGCAAGGGATGTCAACGTTCACTGCATTGCAGCGGAGAGGAATTCCATCGCGATTCCTGTACTTCCCGGATGAAAACCACTGGGTGCTCAAGCCGGCCAACAGTATCTTGTGGCATGACACCGTCATCGAATGGTTAGATAAGTGGACAAAGTAGGGTGGGCCGTGCCCACCAATCCGTAAATTATGCAAACGACGGTGGGCATGGCCCACCCTACAAATCATTCGATGCACCTCGGTCGCAATCGCATGAACGTTGACACGCAAACCATCGACGTCAAAACACGCGGCAATAGCGAGGTCATCAACCTTTCGCCTGCGATCGATGCGTGCGTTCATAAATCGTCGATCAATGATGGCACTGTTACAGTATTCGTAATCGGCTCGACGGCTGGCATTACCACGACCGAGTTTGAACCCGGATTAGCGAACCACGATTTAGCCGCTTTCTTCGAGCGCATTGCACCAGAGCACGATACCTACCAACACGAAGAAACCTGGAAGGATGACAACGGCCACTCCCATGTGCGGGCCACGCTATTGGGTCCGGGGATTACCGTTCCGCTGGTGGCCGGGCAGCTCACCCTGGGCACATGGCAGCAGATTATCCTGATCGACTTCGACACCCGCCCGCGCGATCGCAAGATCGTCCTGCAATTCATGGGGAATTAGATCGCCAAAACATCACCACGATATACCTTGCCCTCGGTGCGTTTCGTGTCCTAAAATAGCTAGTACCTACTCATCTTGCGGGCACTCAATTCCCATGGTCCCGCCATCGAAAGGTGCGCTTGATGCCGGATCACGAATCCTCAGAAGCCCTGATGGAAGTCGTCTACGACGAGTTGCGCGATGTCGCCGAGCGCTACTTCCGACGTCAGCCAGCCGGCTTCACCATGCGCCCTACGGAAATTGTCCACGAAGCTTGCATGCATTTGATCCAACATGGCAACGTCGAATGGACCAGCGCCAATCATTTTCGGGCGATCGCCATTCGCAAAATCTGGCAGATCATCGTCGATCATCTTAAGAAACGCCAAGCCAAGAAACGCGGTGGTGCGGGGGTCATTGCGCCTTCGGAATATTCGAGCGATCCGGGCGACGAAACGATCCGCAACAATCGCGCCTGGAAGCGCATCCCGCTCGAACACGTCACCATCGAATGGCGCGATCGGGCGGTGGAGTTGATCGATCTTGCCGATCTGCTGTCAGCGTTGCGCGAAGAATCGAGCCGGCTTCACGATGTGGTGATGCTGCATTGGTTTGGTGGAATGACGCACGCCGAAGTTGCCCAAGAATTAAATGTCAGCACGAGCACCGCTGAAAAAGATTTTCGCTACGCGCTGGCATGGTTGAATCAACGTTTGGAACAAACCAAAGGTTAAGTTGCGAGTTGTTGTTAAACAGAAGGTACGGTTTAGAGTGGCCACCGATTTTCACGACAAGGTCAGTTCAATACTCGACGCTGCCGCCCGTCGTCGGACCAGTGTGCGCGAGGCGTTCGTCTCGAAAATCGCCGGCAACAATCCCGCCATCCTGCGCAGCGTCCGCAAGATGCTCCCCCACTACCTAAAGCTCAAAGACTTCGAACCAGCCCGCCCGCAAGGAACGCAGTGGCTGGTCCCAAACACGACGATGTTCAAACGGATCGTCGGGTCGAACACTGAAGATGTCGAATGGCAACCCCCGTTTTCAATCGCTCCATATAGCGTGACTGGTATCCTCGGTCGCGGTGGGATGGGCGTGGTTTATCTCGGAATACAAGCCGTCCGGCGGCGGCGCGTGGCCATCAAGATTCTGCCAAGTCGGATGCTTTCGCACCAACATCGCCGGCGCTTCCAACAGGAAAAAGAACTCCTGCAACGCCTGCATCATCAGGGAATCGTCAGCGTCATCGACAGCGGGATCGTCAACATCAAAGATTCAAAACCCCATCTCGAATCGCAGGAGCGGCCGTACTTCGTGATGGAATATGTTGACGGCTGTGCGCTGACCAAACACGCCAATGAACAAGGACTGTCATCGCTCGATCGAATCATGTTGTTGCGCGCGATCTGCGATGCCGTCGAGTTCGCTCATCGGCGCGGTGTGATTCATTGCGACCTTAAACCAGACAACATCCTGGTGGATGAAACCGGTCAACCGAAAATTCTGGACTTTGGCATCGCCCGTTTGCAAGACTCAGTGAATGTCGGCAGTGCTGAATCCAAACAGTTCGTCGGAACCTACGCCTACGCCAGTCCGGAACAGTTGCGCGGTGCGACGCACACGCTGCGCCCCACCACTGACGTCTATTCACTCGGGTTGGTTGCCCACGAACTGCTCACCGGAAAACATCCGCGCCGCCAATCTGGAAAACTGACCGTCGACCTGCGAAGCATCCGCCTCGGCCAGCCCGATGTACCTGTTACTCACGACGACCTTAGACTTCAACGAGCCCTCGTCGCCGTACTCGCCGCTGCCTTGCGCAAAACACGCGGGCAACCGTATCGCTCTGCCGGCGAAATGGGGGCTGACCTTCAGCAGATCCACGACATTTTCTCAGAGCGACTCGGTGCGGCCCGCAAACCCTGGTACCGAAACTGGATTGCGTCGATGGCAACACACCTGCGCCCCCACGACAAACAGGCAACGGATCACACCCGCCTGCTATCTGCGATCTTCCGCAAGCGAATCGGCCTGTCCGGTAATGAGACCGATTTCGACGCCCCAAACGAACAAAATCGCCGCGAAGGTTGACGATCTCTCCAATTCTCATATATTCATTCATCCGGATGAAGGAATTATCCGATAGGTTGGATGGGAGTTGGACTGCGCAAAATGGTGACCGACGGCATTTTCAAATCCATGACTGACCCGACCAGGCGACGAATTCTGCAAGTCCTTTTGCAGAATGAGCTTGGCGTCTCGGAATTGGTGAATGTGCTCGACGCTCCGCAGTCCACGGTCTCGCGCCACCTGAAGTCCCTTCGAGAAGCCGGCTTGGTGGATGCCCGACAGAGTGGAACGTCTGCGACGTACTACCCGATCCGAAGCCAGAACGGTTCCAACGGAAACAACGGGACCGACCACGACTTGCGGGTCCGCGTTCTCGATTGGAGCGCCGCACAGGAATTGCCGTCTTCGTTGAAGTCGCGTTTGGACGACGTCCTTAGAAGTCGGCAGACCGACAGCGATGCATTCTTCTCGCAGGTCGCCCACCGCTGGGACGCCATGCGAACCGACTGTTTTGGCACGTCGTTTCATCTCGACGCGTTGACTGCGCTGCTGCCTTCCGATTGGACTGTCGTTGATGTCGGATGTGGAACGGGATACCTTCTTCCGCTTTTGTCGCGACGCTTTGCGAATGTCATAGCGGTTGACCCCGTTGACGAGATGCTCGACGTCTCACGCGCACGGTTGAAAGACGAGTCGGCGAGCAAGGTAACGTTTCGCAAAGGGGCTGCGTCCAACCTGCCCATTGATGACGACGCCTGCGACTTGTGCATTGCATCGTTGGTGTTGCATCACGAACCGGTGCCACCCGATGCGCTTGAAGAGTTTTGCCGAATTTTGAAACCGGGTGGGCAAGTACTCATCATCGAACAGGAAGCACACACGCTCACCGCGTTTCATGACATGATGCAGGATCGCTGGTGGGGTTTTGATCGGAGCGAACTGTCCAGCCAGCTAAACAAGTCCGGATTTGAAGATTGCCAAACGCACGATCTTCATTCAGTTGCGCCAGCAAAAGCGCCTTCAATTGACGCACCGGGATTGTTTGCACTGACTGGTCGTAAACCATGAATTGCGGGAAGCAAGAACTTTCCGAACGCAGCATTGCTAAAACGAAATAGAACATTGAACTGATTCACTGAAACTTTCTAGAACATCGGAGATCAAACATGACCGTTGCCGTTGAAGACTTCAAAGTCGCAGATTTGTCCCTCGCCGACTTTGGCCGCAAAGAAATCGAACTGGCTGAAAAAGAAATGCCCGGGTTGATGTCGATCCGTCGCGAGTATTCCGCTAAGAAACCGCTCAAAGGCGCTCGCATCATCGGTTCGCTGCACATGACCATCCAGACTGCCGTCCTCATTGAAACGCTTGTCGAACTTGGTGCCGACGTTCGCTGGTGCAGTTGCAACATTTTCAGCACGCAAGACCACGCAGCCGCAGCCATCGCCAAAGCCGGTGTACCGGTCTACGCATGGAAGGGCGAAACCCTCGCCGAATACTGGTGGTGTACCAGCCAGGCGCTGAACTGGCCCGACGGTCAAACGGCCAACATGATCCTCGACGATGGCGGTGACGCCACCATGATGATCCTAAAAGGTGCAGAATTCGAAAAAGCCGGCGCCGTCCCGCAGGCAGATGGCAGCGATCCGGAAGATTGGGTCGAACTGCTCAACTCGCTTCGTGCGACTTACAGTGAAACGCCCGATCGTTGGACCAAGACAGCCGCCACCATCAAAGGTGTCACCGAAGAAACCACCACCGGTGTTCATCGTCTCTACCAGATGCAGGAAAAGGGCCAACTCCCCTTCCCGGCGATCAACGTCAACGACAGCGTCACCAAGAGCAAGTTCGACAACGTCTACGGCTGCCGTCACTCACTGGTCGATGCGATCATGCGCGCGACCGACGTGATGCTCTCGGGCAAGTTGGCAGTGGTTTGTGGTTATGGTGATGTCGGTAAGGGCTCGACCCAGTCACTCGCGGGCCAGGGCGTGCGTATCAGCGTGACCGAAATCGATCCGATCTGCGCGCTTCAGGCATGCATGGCCGGCCTCGAAGTCGTCACCCTCGACGATGTTATCGCCAAAGCAGACATCTTCGTCACCACTACCGGTAACAAGGACATCATCACCGCAGAGCACATGGCCAAGATGAAAGACTGCGCCATCGTCTGCAACATCGGTCACTTCGATAACGAAATCGACATGGCTGGTCTCGCGAAAGTAAAGGGAATCAAGAGGGTCAACATCAAACCGCAGGTCGATCAGTGGATTTTCCCCGATGGTCACTGCGTTATCGTCTTGGCGGAAGGCCGGCTCGTAAACCTCGGATGCGCCACCGGCCACCCGAGCTTCGTGATGAGCAATAGCTTCGCCAACCAGGTCATCGCGCAGATCGAGTTGTTCCAGAAGCCCGACGAATACAAAAACGAAGTGTACGTCCTGCCGAAACACCTGGACGAAAAAGTCGCCCGCCTGCACCTCGACAAACTCGGCGCAAAATTGACCAAGCTAAGCAAGGACCAAGCCGAATATCTCGGCATTTCGGTAGACGGCCCTTACAAGCCGCATCACTACCGCTACTAGGCGTTACGAAATTGTCGGGTCGATGACCCGACCTACCACAGGTGCCCCACCCTTCAGGGTGGGGGACTGACAAATCAAATAGATACGGGCGGGATGGCCAACGCCATCTCGCCCGTTTTTTTAGTTGTGCCCAATCATAGCGTTAGAGCATCCGGACTTGATCTCAATTGCGTCACGACCGCAAAATCCGATATGATATTGTTGGTCGGACTTCAATTCTGAATCTAAGGAGCACGCGATGGCGACAATCAATATGGAGAGAACGGTTCACGCACCCATCGAAAAAGTCTTCGCAACCTTCACCGACCTGCGAGGAGCCGCCAACCATATCAACGGAATCACCAAACTCGAAGTGCTTACCGACGGGCCAATCGGCGTGGGCACAAAATTCCGCGAAACCCGCATCATGTTCAAGAAGGAAGCCACTGAAGAATTGGAGATCACATCCTTCGAGCCAAACCAATCCTACTCTGTCGGCAGCCATTCGTGCGGGGCGGAGTTTAAGACGACGTTTCGCTTCATACCTAAAGGCGATTCCACCGAAGTGCTGTTAAATATCAATTGCAAACCAGTTACACTGTTCGCAAAGATCGTCTCGCCACTAACCACTCTGATGATGGCACCAACCATGAAGAAATGCATGACCGGCGACCTAAACGATCTCGCCGCCATCGCCGAGGCGTAGAACGTTGTTGTGCGCCATCGGCAAACTTGTCGGGGCGAACCGGCACCTACTCAAGGCCTAGCAAAACGTGGACGATTTTACGCAATTCTATCGTGAGTGCTTTCTGGAATTGTTCGGTGCTTCTCCTAAGCCAAACGAATCGCTGGAACAAAAGCGATTGAAGCAAACGCTACGCTCACTCCGATTGACTATTCCAAAGTCGTTATTCGATTACTATGAATTTGCAGGACGACATTGGATTAATGAAGAACACAATCGATTGCGACCTGTCGAAGAGCTTTCCTGGAATGATGATAGGCTCATATTTGCCGACGAAAATCAGAACGTCGTTTGTTGGGGTATCGATCGTTCCGAAGTGACACTTGACGATCCTGTCATCTGGCAGGGAATCAATGATGACACGATCGATTGGTATTCAGAAGAACAAACGCTCAGCCGATTCCTGATGGCAATGTGGAAATGGACGATAACGGGTGAACTACCCGCAACCGATGCTTGAACACGGGCGAACGAAAAGCCAGGTCTCCCCAATCAGTCGCCGTTCATTTGAATCTCTCAAGTTCTCGAATGGCATAATATCGCACGTATTCCTCCGCACTTCTTGCGCCCAGCGACTTTCTATCACTGCTATTTATGAGTTGTTTGTGTTCGCTGATGATGCCGTTGGGTGACGACAGAATCTCCTGCCATAAGGCTATCGCCCTCTCTCGCGCAGCCTTGGCTTCATCTGTTCCTGCTTGCGACGTTCTAGACAGATCCATTAGCGTGTATGCAAGCCACAATTTGGAATAGTCGTCACCTAAATCTCGTATCGCAAGAAGTGCGGGAATGGCTTCGTGGGCATGTGCGTTACGAAGCTGGAAGAACGCGGTGCAGTCAATCGGATCGATTCGAAATACCCAATAGGCAACATACTCCTCACGCCAAATCCGTTCCCGCTCCGGCGATCCGCCAAGCCGCCGGTATTCCGTCATTGCACCTTCGCGATCAAGATGAAAATGGCTGCAACTATAATGCCAAAACATGCGCTTGGCTGCTTCAAGGTCCGGCCCAGAATTCTCCCTTGGATCATCCATGTGATTCATTTCGGAACCTTCGTGTACGTCGAGTCATCGACCTGACCCTGTACCCCAATAATATCGAATTATCCCCCAATGATCGGCAATCTGTCACCGTCTCGGGCCGGCCGCCCTTCGAGCAGCAGAAAAACATAACTACGAAGATACTCCTCGGATTCGTTCTCGATGAAGTCAATGTATTGGGTAAGCATCGATCGAAGCGAGATGTCTACTGATGGGTCCCAAGACGTACGCTCGTTCTCACTGACTGAGGTTTGCAGGCCTTGTGCCCAATCGATCAATTCACCGCGTCGCTCCCACCACTCCGCCACGAGCGGTGGGGTCCAGTGTTCATTGCCATCGATGCCATAAGAATCGGCCTCATCGCACCACATCGCGGTGATGCAGTCAACGTACTCATTTTCAGTACACGGCGGCCTCCAAACGAATTCGCAGCGCTCATCGTAGAAAAGATGACTGGGTGCATCGCTCGATGCCAACAAAGACATCATGTTGCTGATCGTGCTATAAAATGGGCCGGGAGTATTTTTCCAGTATTTTTCTTTCCACCGGACCGCGAATCGATCAACTTCTATCTCGTATTCCACACCGTTTGCATGAAGAAACTCTTCGGTGAACAGTTCGTCGGGCGGAGAAGTAGACCATCGTTTTGACTCATGCATGATTGGCCTCGCACTTGATCCGTCGGGTCGATGACCCGACCTACTAATACCTTAGTTCAGCCGATCGAGGTAGGCCATCATGACATAGGCCTCTGCTGTGTGTTTTGGACCTGGGATGTTGGCGAGGCGGCGGGCCATGGCTTGTAGATGTCTTGATCGGAAGAATTCGTAGAAGACGGTTGCGCTTTCCGGGTCGGTTGAGGCTATTGGGTCGACCAGTTCCGTTGACTGCACGCCCGCTTCTTCCATTTCTTTTTCTTTGGCCTTCAATTCTTCGGTGGTTGCGCCGAACAGGAATTCGCGAAACGCGCCGATCTCGTCCTCGGTTGGATCGTCGGTGGCGAAGAAGTCCACGAACCCTGGATCGCAGCCGGCTTTGAATAGCTCGAACATTTCGTGGGTGCCAATCAGCGTCCCACCGATCGCGGTGATGCGCCGGCGGGCATTCCACGCTGCATCCAGAATCGGAAAGAAATCGCTCACCCGAAATGTCACGCGGCGCTCCCAAACCTGTGCGAGTGCGGCCACCGCCCGTGAGCGCGTCTGCGCGTCGATGCCATCACCGGTTGCGATGTCGGAGAGCACCTCTTCGATCAGCTTGATATACAAACAGCGACGCAGGCTTGTAGTGGCCAACTCCTTCAGGTCATCGCCATCGTCATTTTCAAAAATGTCGAGGCAGACGTAGCGAAGCAATCGATAAAAGTTCGCTTCGGCCATCACAAGCGCCCGCCCCAGATGTGTTCGCGTTGGCAGCAGGAATTCAAAATTCGCCGGTGTCGCCCGACTGAGGCTTTTAACCAAACTCGAAAGACCGCGACGACGTTGCCCCAACCGCTGATCGTTTAAGGGTGACGGATACTGCGCGGTGATTTCACCGAACCATTCGAGGCTGACAATCTGCTGGCGAATTGCGGCAAGCAGGTTGGCCGCTTCTTCGCGGGTACTGGCTGCGAGTCGCGCACAAATCGCTTCGATCGTCGCGCGCTCTTCGCTGTCGAACGGGCTGTTGGGCCCATAGCAGACTTGCGGATTTGTCGTTGTTGTCACGTCTGAATCGTTCATCGCTCGCTATCGTGACTCAAATTGTCGATGACGACAACCGTGAATCGAAGCGAAACCTCGAAATGTCGGTAACAATCGGCGTCACTTGAGTTTGGCAAAACTGTTGTTGAATGCGTCCAGGCACTCGGGCGTCGAGTTGATCCGCCAGTCGTGTTCGCCTTCGCGCCGCTTGTCCAGATTAAACCAGATGACGGCAGACACGCGAGTTTTCGTGGATAACCATTCGTACGCATCGGTGATCCACTTGGCTTTTCGACCGGCTGCATCGTCGGTCGTGCCAAACTCAGCCAGCATCACCGGATGCATGGGATATCGCCGATCGAATTCCACTAGCGCTTTCTCGAAGATTTGCTGACACGACTGCCAGGTGTGCCACTCGTCGTGTTCGTCGCCCCAATTGTAACCATCGATACCGACCCAATCGACGTACGCTTCGCCAGGATAGTAAAGGTGCATATCGTTGGCCGGTAGGTCGGGTACGCTGGTGATGTTCGGTGCCCATACCCATTTCACGTTGTCTGCACCGACGCGTTTGAAAATCGCATGGACCCGTCGCCACGCGCTAATGTATGCCTCCGGATCGCCTGACCAACTAAACCAATCACCGTTGAATTCAAACCCGAAGCGAAGCATCACCGGTCCGCCTTCCGCTTTGGCGTCGCGGGCCCAACTTTCAAAGTATTCGTCAAGCTCGCCGGCGTTGATATTCGGAAGAAACTTCGTGGACTTGCGCCCCCATTGCCAAAGCTCCAGCGAAATGGATGGAATCGCTCCGCGCTTACGGATGATCTCAACCGCCTTCGCAGGGAAGGGCCGACCCAGATCGCGATAGAACATGACGTAATCAGGAGGAGACGCCAGCTTCTCAATCGTTAAATCGAGAAAGTGCTCAAAGCGCTCTGCGCCCCAATAGATTTGATAAATGCCCCATCGGATATCTAACGGTGGACTAGATTGAGTAGGCTGGGATTGAATGGGCGGGGATTCATCGGCTGCAGATGTTCTTGCCGATGGCGAATACTCCCACAACCCGACGAGACACACGACAACAACCATCACCCCGACCGACCAAAAGGCACGGGCTTTGATCTTCCCGTTGGCCCGTGTCTTTTCCAATCAACGCATCCTCAATTTTTTATTAGGCGAGTCGCAAGGGGCTGTCGAGAAAGCCTTCGAGTTTGCGCGAGCGCACGGGGTGTTGAAGCTTACGGATGGCTTTTGCTTCGACCTGTCGCACACGCTCACGGGTCACTTTGAAGATGCGGCCAACCTCTTCGAGCGTGTAGGTGTATCCGTCGCCAATGCCATAGCGCAGCTTGATGATTTCGCGCTCGCGATAGGTCAGCGTCTTGAGAACTTCTTCGATGCGGTCCTTGAGCATTTCCGAGCCAGCCGACATGACCGGCGACTCAGCCGAAGCGTCTTCGATGAAGTCACCGAAGTACGAATCTTCGCTTTCACCCACCGGTCGATCGAGCGAAATGGGGTGGCGCGAAATCTTCATCACGCGGCGGGCTTCGCTCACCGGCATCTGGGCGCGCTTCGCGATTTCTTCAATGGTGCCTTCGCGTCCCAAATCCTGAAGCAATTGCTTGGCGATATTGCGGAGGCGAGACATCGTTTCGATCATGTGGACGGGAATGCGAATCGTGCGGGCGTGGTCGGCGATGGCGCGGGTAATGGCCTGGCGAATCCACCATGTCGCGTATGTGCTGAACTTGTAACCACGCTTGTATTCGTATTTATCGACCGCCCGCATCAAACCGGTGTTGCCTTCCTGAATGATATCCAGAAAGCTCAAACCACGGTTGCGATACTTCTTGGCGATACTGACAACGAGGCGCAGGTTACCGCCGGAAAGCTTGCGCTTGGCGTCTTCGTATTCCGAGAACACCCGCGAGATGATGTTCAAGCGCCCGGATAGCCCTTCCGTGTCTTCCATCACCAGCGACTTCATGCCCTCAATTTCGTCGCACATCGCTTCGTAGTCTTCCATCGGAATGTTCTTCCGCTTGGACATCTGCACGATGCGCCGTTCGAGATCGACCATTTTAGATTTGATCGAAACGAGTTTTTTCATGAGCGGCGTGATGCGACTGGTGCGCAGTGAAAGCTCTTCGAGCAGTTTTGAAATCTTGCGCCGGCGGCTTGTCATTTGTGAATCGACCTGCGCACGGGTGGCAGCAGCCACGCGCTTGCGGTTGAGCGATTCCCAATCTTCTTCATTGCGACATAATAGCGCCCGGGCTGTTGCGATGTTGCCAGGCATGCGCGACATGATCGTCGTCTTGGCCATCTGCTCAGACGTCAGGATTTTCATCGTGCGATCAAACGGAAGCGTACCGTTGTGGACGCGCTGAAGAATATCGACAGCTTGTGCCGCACAATAATCGCTTTCAAGCACCTTCTGGCGGAATGCCATCCGGGTCAGTTCGATCTTTTTGGCGAGGCGGATTTCTTCTTCCCGGGTCAGCAGCGGGATTTCACCCATCTGCGTGAGGTACATGCGTACCGGATCGTCGATGCGCCGAGCGTTGGACTCGTCGGGGGCTGCCTTCGCGCCTTTTTTAGATTCGGCATCGTCGCCCGTCGTCCCCTTCTTGCGCGATCCACGTCGGGCTTCGATTTTTTCGGCTTCGATCTCGTCGAGCAAATCGACCTTTTGCTCTTCAAAGTGCAGCAACATCATCTCGAGCTTATCGGGCGACACGGCTTCATCCGGAATGGCCTCGTTGACCTCTTCCCAAGTGATGTACCCGCGCTTCTTGCCCAGCTCGGTCAGTTCGAGCATGCACTTTTCAATCTCATTGTTGACTTCTTCGAATGTCTTCGTCGCCAATGTCGTCATTAAGAATCTCCGCCATATCGATCGCAAAGCAACTGCCGGCTCAGTCACTGCAACTTGAACATGACAAAAAGTATTAAACCAATCTGATTATTCCCTGACAGCCATACCTACCCGCAGGCTGCCCCATTATTTTCTAGCCACCACTCTAATTACCTAGCCGCCTCACTGGGCCCGAGGCACCCCGAACGGATTCGACGCGGGCACATTCGGTGCAAATCCGTGTCGTTCCGCCAGCAGTTTCTGAAGCTGCTCTAGATGTTGCGTTGTGTTCCCACTACTTCCCGACTCAACTTCCCTTCCCGATTCGTCAGCACTTTCTGAAACAATCTCGCCCTGTCCGCTTTTTGAGTCCGATCCGACGTTTGAACCGTCAGCCAGTCGCCCCGCATTCCGATCAAGCGCAACATCCCGCAGAGTCTCAGCCAGTCGCCGCCCTTCGCGAACAGCACCAAGCCGCATCAATCGATCACGCGTGTCTTGAATCACCGCCTCGAATTGTCCCTGCCGCTCACCGTCATAAACGAAATCCGTCACCAACCGGCCCATCCCCGGTTCATCACGGAATCGGTCCATCAGTTCCGAAATCTGAAACTCGCCGAACGCAGTACATAAACCGACGACTTCGTCAGCCAACCGCCGCAGTCCGGCATCCGCAAAGCGCGACGCCACGAACACGTCCGCGACCTCTACATAGTGCCCCGGTTCGTTGACCAGCACCTGCAACATGCCACGAAGTGCGGCTTGCTCTGCGTCGGATGTCGCCTCACCGACGATACTCTGAGATTCGCGATCCACCCGTTCAATATTCGGGTCATTGGTATTCGGATCATTGGCCCGCGCATTCGCGCGAGCCCGCTGCGTCCTGACCTTCCGCTGGGCCTGATCGAGCAGTTTGACGATTTCCTCAGACGGAACAGACAATAACCCCGAGAGTTGGTTGATCACCAAACCCCGCTGGATTGCGTCGAGCGTTCCGTAGGATGCCATTTGGGAAACCAGAGAAATGAATGCCTCGACAGCTTGCCGCCGCCCGCTTCCATTCTGTCCCCCACCCCCCGTATCAGCGAACATTTCACATGTTCGTCCCCACTTGAATCTTAGCGCGTCAACCGAACCATTCAACAAGGAATCGATACCGCCGGCTCCATGGGCCGTCAAATAGTCGCTAGGGTCCTTCCCGTCGGGAACACTGGCGATACGGACCGATAAGTTATAGCGCAGCGCTACGCCCAGGGCACGGTCTGCCGCTTCCTCGCCCGCAGCGTCTGCATCGAAGAGCAGCACGACTTCATCGGCCCAGCGTCTCAATAACGATATCTGCTGATCGGTGAGGGCCGTTCCCAGCGTTGCTACCGCTCTGGTCAATCCATATTGATGGCAGGCGATGCAGTCGGTATACCCTTCAACCACGATCGCCTGACGTTTTTCGCTGATGGGCATCCGGGCACGATCGATGCCGTAGAGCATGGTCCCTTTATCAAAGAGCGGTGTATGCGAAGTGTTGAGATACTTCGCCCGATCGCCGACAAGCGTTCGGCCACCAAAGCCAATGACGCGGTTCATGGTGTCGCGGATCGGAAACATCAACCGCCCACGAAAGACGCCATACAAGTTGTTTTGATTCGACCCGCCAGAAGTAAATCCGCCAGAAGTAAATCCGCCCGAAGCAGATCCGTATCGATCCGAAGCCCGAACAAGATCGCCGGCTTGTAATGCCCGAACGTTGATCCCGGCTTTGCGGGCTTTTTCTGGCAACCAACCGCCCGCTTCTGGTGCCCACCCGATGGCAAACTGCTCGACGATGTCGCTCGGAATACCCCGCTCTTGAAGATAATCGCGGGCGACTTTGCCCAATCGTTCGTCAGCAAGGGCACCTTGAAACGCGCTCATCGCCCATCCGTTGGCCCGGGCAATGTCGCTGCGGTCGATACCATCTGCCGTTTGTCCGCCTCCACCCCGCGAACTTGACCTCCGCGCCTTGTCAAGATCGACGCCAGCCCGGTCGGCTAAGATACGCATCGCCTCAACAAAGTTCACGGCTTCGCGCTGTTGGACAAAGCTGAAAAGATCGCCGCCCACCCCGCAGCCGAAGCACTTGAAAATCTGCTTGCCAGGACTGACGCTGAATGATGGTGACTTTTCTTCGTGGAACGGGCACAGACCCACAAAGTCGCGGCCTGCGCGCTTCAGCGAGACATGCTCAGACACAATCTCCACCAGATCAATCCGCTGGCGGATTTCTTCTTTAAGCGCGTCCCAATCTTTCAATGAGTCCCTCGGAGGAAAAAAGCTCGTTGTTGCCTAGACCTGCCTAGTTGGCTAGACCTAGAAGTCGCCTAGAACTGGCAGTTGCAAAAACCCGCGATGTCGATTCCTGATACCGCGACCGTCCCGCTAGTTGATATGTCCACCAAAACCCCAGCCAATTTACCGAATCTCCAGCATCAGTAACCCAGCGACCAACGTCTCGTGATTTATCAAGGGTTCAACAGCAAACGGATCAAAGCCTAAAAAGGCTCCGACGTATTCGTTTCAACAGGCAATGTTCAAAAGCCAATAGGTAATGTAAGACGCCAATAAGTTAAAACGCATGTCGCCCAGCTGCATATTGCCCGGATGCGTATCGCACTGGAGCCAGTCAGATCACGAATCCAAACCGCCTCAAAACCCAGCAGCCGTCCGCTACTACTTTATTGCTCCAAGAAATCGGGCAAAGCAATGTAGTGTAACACGTTATCGCCATTTGGTCAAAAAAAGGACCATAAAAAACTGCTCTGGCCATACTGAAAACAGCCTATTTGTCCCCAGTTACTACTGATTCGTCACTCCCGCGCATGCGGGAGTCCAGAGTGAGCGATGGGTATCGCGCGGGGCTTGGATTCCCGCGTTCGCGGGAATGACGGCGGAGCGCAACCCGCAAGATGGATGACCCGTGGGCCGACGCTAGACACCATTCGCAGAAGTGTCGAGGCTTGCTACTGCCCCGACATGGCTTGTATCGAAGCGGCGGTCTCGGTGTTTGAAACCGTGTAGCCGAGGAAGTTCAGGAATTCCTTTTGGCTTAGGCGCGGGACGGCGAGTACGTCTACCTTGGCGAGTTGGGCCTCGTAGGCTGCGTAGGCCTTCGCTGCGGCTTGGTACTTGGGGTCGTCTTCCGGATCGACATCCTGTGAGCGTCGCGGGCGTTCGGGTGGTCCGCCCAGCACCACGAAGTCCACCTTGGCCGAGAGCTCCGTCAACGTCGAACCACCCCACTGCTCGATCAGCGCCATGATGTCGCGCTGGCCATGCGGGTCGTCGCGGCCGTCACCGTTGATATCGAACTCGCCCATGACGAAGAATTTGAGCGACTGGTGACGGTCGTAGATCGGGTTGGCGATGATGTCTTCGGTGAGGATCATCTGATCACGCAACAAGGAGACGATTTTGCACTCGGCGCTGTGCTGATGGATGGCGACGACTTCGATGCGGGCTTTGGGTCGGCCGTCTTCCGGGATCCCTGAGAGTGCGTCATAGACGGCGAATTCGAGTCCCAACGTCAGATGATCGTCGCGGCCCAGATCGATATAAACGATGGGGTCGCCGGGCGAGGCTTTGAGGATGCGGCCATCACCCATGCGTGCGGTGGCTTTGGGAATCGGTGTGATCTGCGACTGCCCCAGTTTGGCCTGCAGTTCCTGATGGCGGGCGAGCAGATCGTCGTAAGCGGCTTGGCATTCGCGCGTTTCGCCGCGCTGCTTTTGAATATCGTCTGAACACTGGTCTTTGATCTTTTCGATCTGCGCGTCGAATGCATCGATCTCCTGATCGCGCTCGGTGCGGTACTCATCGCGCTCTTCGCTGACCTTGACGACGTCGCCCTGAAGCTTTTCTGCCGCATCAGAGAAATCCGACTTGCGTCGCCCTTCGGCGTCACGCAGAACCTTCAAATCGGTTTGCAGTTGGGCGATACCTTTCTCGGCTTGATTGCGTGCTTCTGCTTCCGCACGAAACAAACTATGCATCGCGTCGAGCGCAGATAGCATCGATACGCTGTCGAAATCAGACTTGGCTTCGATGTTCGGGTCGGCTTTGTATTTTTCGATTCGCGCCGAAAACTCGGTGCGAAGGTTGGCATTGTCGTCGCCGCGGTTTCCGCTGATCAACTCAGCCGAATCGCCGCGTGCGGCTTCAATCAGGTCGACCATTGTCGAACCGGGATTGGATCTTGCTTCGGTGTATTGTGGAAGTGCCCGACCGTCAGACGAAATGACTTTTGCCAACGTATCTTTCGCATCGGCGACATCTTTATCTTTCTGATCTTGATCAAGATAGATGATCACAAGAAACACCGTAGACGTCAGCCATAACGCAACGAAGACGATGAGCCAAACGTGGATTGCGGTCACTCCACCTTGCTGCGGTGCACGGGCAACAGCCATCAATTAAACTCCGTCTATTTAGGTCTTGAGTTGCTTGGTGAATCAAGGCGACGTTCGCAAAGCTGTCTCGTCTGAACGGGGCACATCATACCCGTTGATCGAAACGATTGTAGAATACGCTTTGCAGCGGCCAAAGCTTTATTTTGAAAGGCGTTGCGCACTCTGTCAACACGCAAACACTGTCTGGAATGCACCAAAAACAACAGGATGATTAAGCATGGCGTGGGGATCGGCTGATGAAATCGTCGAAGGCGGTCAGTCAATCTGCGGAAGGGCGATGAGCGCTGACGCTTTATTTCAAGCGTTTGCACCATCTTCGGAGGTGATTTCGCCTGGCACAGCCGGCCTCGGTGCGTCGTGCCGAATGCCCAATCGAGAGATCGCATCGCATTCGACAATGCCTCGAAGTGCCTCACGAGGAATACGTGGGAAATTCGTCCCCGCGCAGAGGTGGTTTAATCCGTAAAGTGTCTCGATACTTTCCGTAGCCGAGTTGAACGGAAAACCGCTGGCAAAGAGCAGCTTATCCATCACGCCATATTGATACGCCGAGAGCAATGCCTGGTACGCCTCCCACGGCTGATGCAGCAACCAACTGATGTCGGAATACACATTGGCGTGCTTACCAAGGAGAACCAACGCCTCGCTGGTCCACGGATAACCGAGGTGGGCGATGATGATTTTTAACTTGGGGTATTCTCGGGCAACTGCATCGAGAAGAATCGGTTGGGCATATTCCATTTTGCATTCGCTGGAAATCTGGATGCCCTGGTGAAACATGATCGGAAGGCTCAGCGCGTCGGCGTGTTCGTAAACCGCCTCCATATTGCTGCTGCTCGGGTGCAAATCCTGAGCCGCCGGTGAAACCGCGATCCCCTTCATACCGAGTTCGCTGGTCGCACGATCAATCTCTTCGATCGCTGCATTGCGATCTGTCGGATCGATACCCGCAAACCCGATCAAACGATCGGGATGCGTTTTCACATAATCGGCGACCGTATCATTGGATATGTTTGCGCCGAGATAATCACTCTTGAAACCGACAACGATCGTCGCATCTGCAGCCCGCGCGGCTGCGTAGTGTCGTGTGACGTTTGCGCGGGTTTCTTGATCGCCGACACTTCGCCCGGACGGAACACGCGATTGACGCCGCAGCGCTTCAACAGCCCGACCCAGCTGACCCGGCGAATCCCAAATGTGTGTATAGCAATCGACGATCATCGACTCGTTTACCTCAAACGGACCGAAATGAACTTGCGCTTAAACTGTTTTGAAGCAACGACCTAGGCACCGCGCCAGCAGGCCGTCGGCAAAATCCTATCAGAAAATCACAGGCCATGCACGCAAACTTTTGAATGCAGCCACCCCTGCGAATCACCTATCTTTTACGCGATGCGGCCAATCCACACAACAGCCCCAACGGCATGCAAATGCCTAGTGCCCCGCATCCCCGCGCAGAGGGCGTTTCAATCACGCCGGTTTCGGATGCTTCCGCAATGATTCGGTTCATCGCCAACTGTGTGACCACCGCCGATTTGTCTGAAATTTTAGGGGCAATCACCGATGACAACGCCCGAAATGGACGTCCGAAAACCCCAGCCACCCCGGTGCCACCGGGTTGATTGTTGACGCGGCAAAGCACCCTGGCTTCTAGTGTGAATGGGTCATCTGGTTGGGCGGTGTATTGATATGGAATCACCTGCCCGGGGACGACGACCAGTCGAACATTGCCAGTCGATTGCAACTGCTGAATCGCACCATCGATCCCAATGATGTTCGAGGACAGCAGCATTCCCGGGCCATCGGTAATTGCGATAAGCCCGCCCTGCGTCGAAACCGCAACCTCACCGTTTGGCATACCGGTGACATCCACCGACGCGCGGAATACTTCTTCGCCCGCAGTCGAAGACGAACCGCCGAATTGCGTGATGATCACGATCATTTGAACGTTCAAACCGGTCAGGTCGCCGGACGGGTCATCCGTCCAGACGAGAATTCCGCCATTGGCAAAAACGTTGCTGATGACTGTCGCGTCGTTTGGCGACAATTCATCGGGATTCAATCCAGTCGTGTTGGTGTCACCTTGTGGCACAAAACCAGACAGGTCAGCCTCAGTAAAGACAATGTCTCGCTCTTCAACAATCTCTGATCGGACTTCATACGACACTGACGGATCAAGCGAGAAGCAGTCGGCTTCGACGCCCCACTCGCCAGGGTTGGCCACCAAAGACAATGCCGGGTCGCGAAACGTGGCGATACCGCGCGAACCAGATTCGCTCTCGCTGCCACCGTCAAAATTGCCCAAACCGGAAAGGCTTTCGATGGGCAGTTGACTCGATGTGTTGGGAAAGTCTTCGACCGATTGGTCCGTCGAACCGGGCTCGCCATCGACGAACTCGGTGGACGCCGAAATAATCTGCGAGCGAACCGCAGTAACTTCGGCGCTGACATTCACCACCGCCAAAACCATCGAACAAGTCAACACCAACATCGTCAAACCGAAGGTGCTTCGCAGAAATAATTTCATCCGTGTAGCCTTCACAAAATGATTGGAATCTCACCCCGTCGATTACCCATTGCGGTGAATTCCATTTCGCCCGCCGGGTAGCGGCATTCGACTTAAGTCTAGACCGAGGCAAGTGTAAAGTCGAGATTTCGGCGTCTAAGCGTGTTCTTTGTTCGATAATCAACTGAAATGGCCGTAGAGATAAAGACCCGAAAAGCACGCCAAAAAGACCATCCCCGCGATGCTCAGCGTGCGCAGCCATGCCGGCGGTTGGGCTTCGTCCGGCAATGTTCGCAGACCGATCGTACGATAGGTGATATAGGCAAGAATCGGTGCCGAAAGAAACGCGACAATGGTGATGAAATCAATCAACTTAGTCATCCGCGACATGAAGTATGCGATGATGACGACCGCCCCGGCACACAGCGTCACATTGAAAACCCAATACCATTGACGCACGTTCGTGGTCTTGTTCTCACGCAGAATCCGAATCGACTCGGCCAACACGCGCGGATAGCCATCGATTACGGTTAATGTGGTGCTGAACATGCACGTCAGAGCTGCCGTCAAGATAAACGGACGACTCCAACTCCCCAGCGCATCGGTGTACATTGAAATTAACTGTGCGGCAAAGGGGACGGCTTTGGTCTCAACTTCGATGCCACTCGTGTACATGACCAACGCACCAAGGCTGACGAACATGATGGCCATGAACGTCGTAGCGATGTAACCCAGGTTGAAATCAAACAGCGCTTCGCGCATCGTCGGGCAGTGGCCGGTCTGCGCGGTCCGTTCCTGCATCCAAAGCGACGGCCACGCTGCGATGTCCAATGGCGTCGGCATCCAACCCATCAATGCGATCAAGAAAGGAAGCTTCCAATCACTGAATGGAACAAGTTTGAAGGCAGCAGGAGTCGCTTTGGTCAGCGCCGCACCAACGGCGATAGCTGTGCTAAGCGCCAAGAACACCATCATCACCTTCATCAACTTATCGAGCCACGGATACCCGCCCAGCGCCAACACAGCCATGCAGATACTCACGACAATGACTGCCCACATGGTTATTGACATCACGCCGGTAAAGACATTCGCTGCGATGCCCGCCGTCACCACGGTGACAGCCGCCACCGTCGGCATCCCCGAACCCAGCGTCACGAGCGCAAAAACTATGAGCGCCCACTTGCCCACGCGACGGTACCCCACCAACAGACATTCACCGGTCGAAGCTGCATACCGCTGACCGAACTCGAAGAACGGATATTTGAAGAGGTTGGCAATCAGCACCACGATGAGCAGCGTGAAACCGTATCCCGCCCCAGCCCGCGTCGATTGAACCAGGTGAGATACACCGATCGCCGCCCCGGCAAAAATGATGCCTGGACCAATGGCCTTGAGGATTCCCGACCTGGATCTAGAAGTGTCTTGATTCACGAGCGCTTCCCGATGCAACCTGCCTGCGGTGCAAACTTTAGCGGGTTAGGGTGCCGGCTGCACGGGCAAAATTTCGGGGTTTCGGAGAGTCGGTTGCCGGTTTCCGCGAATCACCAGTAGCGCCGCCGGTACGAGAATGGGTCGAACCACAAACGTATCGACGAGTACGCCCAAGGCGAACGCCATGCCCAATTCCTGAAAGAACGGTAAACCGGTAGCGGCCAACGACCCGAGCGTTGCGGCCATGATCGCCCCGCAACTGCTGATGACGCCACCGGTCCCGGCGATCGCTTTCTCAACAGCCAGCGGAAGCTCGTGTTGCTTATTCTCCTGCAAGATGCGCGTGACCAGAAAGATGTTGTAATCCTGACCCACCGCAACCAAGATTACAAACGCAAAAAGTTTCACCTTCCAGTCGATCCCCCCTTGGCCCATGACGCTGACAAAGAACCATTCAGTGACACCCAGTGTCACGAAATAGACAAGCAGGGTCGCAGCAATCATGACGATCGCCAGGAGCAGATCGCGAACGAGAAACACCACAATTAAGAAGATGATCGCGATCACCAAACCCGTCACGCGAACTTCATCTTTGTCAGCCACCGACTTGATATCGAGAATGTACGGCGTCAACCCCGTCGCGAAGACCTGCATGTTGCCGGAAGAGCCTCTTTGCGCCCATTCTTCGATATCACCGAGGACCGACGCACATGATGTCATCGCAGCGTCAGAGAGGGGTGGCGCGTCGAGCATGACTTCTACCCGCATCGCATTGGCGTTTTCAGAAAGGTAGTACTGTTTCGATTGTTCTCGGCCAACGTCTGTTGCTGCCAACGTCGCAGTCATTGATCTTTCGGGGTCGCCCAAGGGTGTCGCCAGGCTCCACACGTCGACAACATGCTTATTCTTGCGGCAAATACTGACCAGTTCTTTTGAACGCTCTAGCGCTTGCGCAAGATCGCCAGCCACGCCATCGCCTTTGAGAATACAGGTCCAGGAGAACAACTGCTCCGATGAAAAGTGTTTTGCGGCAAGTTCCTGTCCGCGTGCAGCGCTACTGTCGGTTGGAATTACACCCAGTGCATCATAGGTGTAATGCACGTTCCATCCGCGAATCACCGGTAGTGCGAATAGCAATAGACAGCACAGCACCGAGCGGATTGGATGGGCGACGACGGTTCGGGCGATCGCACTCCAAACACCGCCAGACCCCTGACTCGGCGCATGTCGACGGCGACGCGGCCAAAACAAGCCTCGCCCCAATACGACGGCCATCGCGGGTACCAGGGTTAATGCGGCCAGCAAAGAAACCGTCAGTGCGACTGCCAGCGCCCGCCCGGCATTAAACGATGGCAGAAGCTTGGCGGCCATCAACATGGTGAGACCGCATATTGTGGTCGCAGCGCTTGCAACAATCGCCGGTCCCGTCACGATCGTACTTTTCGTCGCGGCATCGGGCCTGCTGTCGGACTTTGCCAAACTGGAACGGTACTCGGCCAACCAGAAAAGCGCGTAGTCCGTCCCCGATCCGAACAAGAGCACGACGACGATGGTTTTCTCAATGCTCCCCAACTCCCAGCCGGCACGCGTGAGATGGTTCAGCAGCATGATCGCGACGATCACGCTCAGGCCAATCGCACAAAGCGGAACACTGGCAGCCAGCGGCGCTCGGTATACGATCACCAAAATCACCAACAGCGCCAGCAACGTCACATGGGTCGTGCGCTCAAAGGCTTCTTCTGAAGAATGCACCAAGTCGCGACCAAGCCCACCCTCACCGGTCATCTCATATCTCAAACCGGCAGGTAGCGATTCGGCAATTAACGAATCCATCGTTTCAACATCGTAAACCGAACGGCGGGTGAGGTAGTTCGTGTCGGAACAAACCACGACCATTACCGATTGACCATCCTCCGATCGCAAGCGACTCTGCATGAGTGGCTGAGTGGTTGGCGATATGACCGTCCAGCCGCGCGTTTGGCCCAAGTCGCCGTGCAATTCATTCGACAGGTTTGCAATGAACGATTCGTGTTCGGGGGTAAGCGATTCGTCACTTTCGAAGATGATGACCGTCCGCGTGCGTGAGGCGATGTCGGGGAACGCCTCGCGTTCGAGAGCAAGCGATTTGTTGTACGGTTCGTCAGCCGCAAGCAAGGAGCGCGGTTCAATACTCGCCAATTGCTCGGGAGATGGTGTGGTATAGGCAAGACACGCAGCAACAATGAGCCACCCAGCGATCCAACGGACCGGATGGGTGGACACAGTTATCGCCAAACGCGCAAACATCGGCGCGTTCTATCGGTTGGATACAAGGGTGTCAAAGAATATTCGGGCGACCGCACCAAAGCGGTTCCGACGCACACTCAAAATATGCAAGTTATTTCTTCACCCGACGGAGCAGCGTAACACCGCCAATGAGCATGATCAGCGCCGTCGCCGGTTCGGGTAGAACGGTAAAACTCATCGAACCTTCGATCGGATCCTGCAGCCCTTGACCTTCGCCAATCGAAACCAACTCACTGACGTCATCCGTCGTATTGCTGATGCGGACTTCGTAGACGCCGGGTAACATTCCGGTCGTGTCGATCACAACATTTCCCATGTCGATACTGCTGAGCGTAATGGCATTGTTGTTATTGTCCGACATGATCAGCACGTCATGGGTGTAACCGCCATGTTCACCCGAATCGATGTCCGGTGGATCAACATTTGCAAAGGCAGCGGTCCAGTCGGGGTCATAGGTAAATGACAAACCGGCGACCGGATCTTCCGAGCCAATGAGAATGAACGCAAAGTCGTACGACGAAAGGGTGCTGCCCGAGAGCGAAATGTCTGCTCCAATAGGCGTGCCCGCTAGGACACTCGTCGAACTGGTCGGTGAAAATGATGCAGTCACCGTCGCAATTACAGTCGATGCGCTCAAACAAACAGCGAGTGCCGCAACTTTGATTTGGGTAAGTCCCTTCATCTGACGTCCTCCTCCTGAGATACCTATCCCTCGAAAGCTTCTTTCCCGTCTGCAGCGCGTCAGGCCACCCGGCCAACCAACCCTGCAAGCAAAGGCCCAACGTAAAAACAAAAAAGAGAGCAAAAACCGGCGCGCGGTTTTTTCTCTCTCGTGTTCGGCAAAATTAGTTGTACGAACGACTCCCCTACCCCTTTGACCGAAACCCCTTCCGATCAACAGCGGCTATTGTGCAGGCGCACCGATCTGATCGCAAGCACAAACTCGACAACCAACTTGCGATGCGCGCCTGTGAGTTTGGGGCAAATGCCCTACATCAGTCGCGATGTGGTTTTACTATTTCAACATTTGTGATGGATGGTGATTTTGATTTGAAAAAAACTACTGCGGGGCTTTAGTGATTAGGCATTTCGAAAATTCTGTCATTAAGAAAATAACTGCACCAATATCAAACTCACCACACCGAGAACAACACTTGCACCCAATCCACACAGAATCGCTTTGCCGCTGACGCCGCCAAGAACCCGCACGTTGACCTCAAGACCGATTGCAGCCATCGCCCAAATTAACAACATCTTGCCACACCATGCCGCAATCATCGTCAGTGAAACCGTGTCGGGCATGCCCCAGCTTCTCACCGAATCAGTGGGTGAAAACATCAGCGTCGGAATCAGCCCCAACGTCCCGAGGATGGCCATCGCTGCAAATCCCCAGACGAACCACGGAACCAAACGGGCATAGTGAATGACAACGGGAGTATTGGTGTCGGTTGGGTGGCTATGGCGCCGGGCGTAAAAGATTGCCAACACGCAGACTAAGGGGGCCAACAGTGCGACTCGAACGAGCTTCGCTAGGGTGGCCATCGTTCCCGCTTCCAGGCCATAAGCATAGCCAGCCGCCACCGCCTGCGGGACCGCATGAACGCTGGTGCCTGCCCATATGCCAAATGAGCTCTGGGTAATGTCAATCATCGTACCAATGACCGGAAGCACAAGCATCGCGACTAAACCGAATAGGTTGACCGTACCGATCGAAAGCACCAGGTCTTCATCATCGGCATCAATCAATGGTGCGACCGCGACAATCGCGCTGTTTCCACAGATACCGGTGCCGACGCCAATCAAAAGCGCGACGCGCTTGCCAATCCCCAGAAGCTTTCCAAGATAAACGGCTGACAACATCGCCACGACGATGCACACGACAATCGTCAATAGCACCCCGATCCCAACGTCAGCCAAGGTGATCAGATTCAGATTGGCGCCGGTTAGAACGATCGCGATCGGGATGACTTTCTTGATGATTTTTTTGCAACCGGCGGTCGCTGACGTCATCGCCGGCCCGAGATTCCGCAGCAGCAACCCAAGCAAGATCGCAATGATCGCAGCGCTGATCGGTCGGCCAGTTCCGGAAGGTCCATCAACTAGAAACGGCGCGAATGGAAGATAGTGAACACCAATCGCCGCAGCAGCGACGACGGCAGAAAGCACCATTCCGGGCAGTACCGAATCAGCTTTTTTTGCAGTCGATGTCGGGCGCGGAGATGTCTCAACGATCGGGTCGTAGATCCCCTCCATCGAACCGAGCGAACCCAGCGCTTCAAGGCTGACTGAACCGAGGTAGCGCGAGACGGCTGCCTGCGTGTCGGTATCTGCCGCTGGTCCGGAGGTGGCGATTGAACTTGAGGACGTACCGGTCAAATACCATCCCCTTCGATGCAACCGACGACCATCGGGCGATACTCGCCGACGACGCTGTTGGTCAGCGAATAGGTGGCCATCCTCAATAAGGGTGGCGAATAGATATGCAGCGTGACGAGGTTGTTGCCCTCTTCCTGCAGATTTGAAATCTGATGGGTATCGTGGTCCTGCGACACCGACACGCTTTCCGTCAGGAGATCGACGGACTTAACCGGCTTGAACAAGTTCGATGGTGTCGAAGCAAATCGCGTCTCGGTGACAACACCGGATAGCACGCGCACACCACATGTCGACTCGGCATGATCGTGAATCGGACTTCGCTGGCCGCTTAGCCAACACATCACCAGCAACTGATAGAGCGGCCCTTCGTGAACGAGGTTACGCTGATAACCATCCGGTCTAAATCGTACGAACTCCGCGACGTCGTCAATGCAGACGTCAAGCGATTCAAGATGACCGCGCAATTCCTTCACGCTGGCTCGTTCAGTCAGCCCATCGAGGTAGTTCTTTAGTGATTCCAGTTTTTGAATGCCTGTCGCCGCGCCCATTGTGCGCCTCCTCCAACTACCCGTGTGCCCAATGCACAGCTATGTCGCCCGATTGATAATCTTCGTCACCTTGATCTTAGCAATGTTTTGGCTTCGCGTTTGAGTTTCTCGACGATTTGAGTAGATCGTTCACCAGTCGCCGTAATACGCAACGTCCGGGAATCCTCTGCCAACACCTCAAATTCGATGCGGACGTGATCTTCGGGGATGCACTCCTCGACGCGATCTGCCCATTCAATCATCACCGACCCACCCGATTCACACATTTCATCGAAGCCGAGGGCGTCCAATTCCATCGCTCCGGACAACCGATACGCATCCAGATGAAACAGCGTAAGCGTCCCGGGGTATTCATTGATCAAAGCGAATGTCGGGCTGCTCGCCGTGCAGTCGGCAGGGATTCGATTCCCCGCAGCAACTCCGCGCGAGAATATTGTCTTGCCAGCCCCGAGCGTTCCAATCAAGGCAAGAACGCTGCCGGCGACCAGGCTTTCACCCACCGCACAGCCAATCGCCTCCGTCTGTTCCGGGCCAGTCGAAGTTAGAACCAATTCCACATGTTCACTCATCAGAAATGCTGCCAGCCCCTCGGTTCAATCGGTGATTCATCGTCGCCGGATTTCAGCGTCAGTCCTGTCGAATTCGTCACCACGCCAAGTGGAATCAACCCCAAATCGTTCGCAACGCTGTCGTCCACGTTCGCGGTCAACAGCAGTTCATAATCTTCACCGTCGGAAAGCACATGGTCAATCCGCCTGCTTTCATTGGATTCGACTTCGCGAAGGGCTGGCGACGCGACCTGTAAGACGTCCAACCGGTCGAGCGTTGCCCCCTTTTTCGACGCGGTCATCATCCGGTCCAGATCGATACCCAGTCCATCGCTGATGTCCATCATCGCGTGCAACTTGCTTCCAAGCGTCGAAGCGATTCGTCGGGCTTCGGTCACGCGCGGCGTAAACGTCATGTGACCACCGTAAATGCTTCCACCCAACGGTCCCGTTACAAAGATGCGATCGCCAACTTGTGCCCCGCTCCGTCGAACCGGTTCGATGCCCGGGAATGGCTCCGCAATGATCGCCACATCTATGACCAGCGCATGATGCCAACTCGTGGTGTCACCGCCAATCAGTGCGCAATCGAATTCATCACAAATACCGATGACGCCCTCCATGATCGCCCTGGCGTCTTCGATGGAGGATTCCTTGGGAAGTGCCAACGACACAACAACACCTTTGGGGCAGACGGCCATCGCGGCGCAGTCGCTGAGACTGCAGGCAGCCGCTTTCCGCCCAATCATTTCGAGCGAGTGCTGCTTCGAGTCAAAATGGACCCCATCAAGCAGCATGTCAGACGACACCAGAATCTGACCGCTTCCAGTGGCGATTCCGCCCATGTCATCACCGATGGGTATCGCCCCGTCGATTGAGCTTGGTCGGCATCGAGACGCCAACCAGTCTGCGAATTCGCGTTCGTTTTGCCCCATGCGGACCAGTATAAACCGTCTCGGTCGAAGTGAAATCCGAGCGATTCAGCCAAAACAGCCCTTTTCGCCGATCGTGCCCCCTTGCAGGCCGTTTTGAGTCGAGTATTCTATGTGGCTCAGCACCGAAACGGTGAAATCACTGGCAGCACGCGAAACCCGAATTAGAGGATGTCACAATGCATTACCCACACAGACTCAGCAAAATCAAAAAGAGTCGCAAGCAGGGCTTTCGCGCCCGCATGAAAACGGCTGGCGGACGAAGGATCATCAACGCCAAGCGTCGTCGCGGCAATCACAAAGTCAACGTCGCAGCCTAGTTTAGGCGCAAGCGTCATCTTGCGGGTTGCGCTCCACTGACAATCCCGAGTCTGTCATTTCCTGCGCTCTGCCGTCATTCCCGCGAAAGCGGGAATCCAAGCCCCGCGCTTTACTCATCGCTCGTTCTGGACTCCCGCATGCGCGGGAGTGACGAACCACTCGTATTTGAGCTTTCCGTATTCTCAGCAATCGGGAGATGGTTCTGCGCGCAAACCGCCAAAATTGCTCTACCCTCGGTTTACAGCGATACTCTCATCAACCGTCAAGAACCCTAAATCGAAGCATGCCCGCCCGGGAACAGGAGATGTATGCAGCTACTCGCACACGCCATTGATGAAGGCCGCTACATACTAGATCTCGCGGCCCGCGATATGCCAACGATTTGTCGAGCCGTTGTCGATCAGATGGCAGAGAAGAGCGCCATACCAAGCGAGCTCTCTGAACAAATTGTAGACGCCCTGCTCGCCCGCGAAGAGCAAATGTCAACCGCGATCGGTCACGCCGTCGCCATTCCCCATGCGTACATTGTCGGCTGCACTGAACCGGTCATCGCTTTTGTGCGGTTGTCCAAGCCAATCAATCTTGGAGCGCCCGACGGAATTCCGACGCGATTCCTCTATTTCCTGCTGGGCCCGCCTGGGTCGGCAGAGAAGCATCTCGATGCGCTCGCCAACATTGCTCGACTGATGGCTGGCGATGAATTTCGCTACGACGCCGGACGTGCCAAGAACGGACAAGAACTTCGCGAAGCACTCAACCGGTTTATTGAAAGTACCAGTCGCAAACCGGTCTCCATCGATCGGCCCGCCCCCGAACTGGAATACACTGGCCGATTCGCCGGCGGATTGTTTGCCGACCTGCAGCGACGCTTGCCCTTTTATGTGAGCGATTTTCGCGATGGGCTGCATTCAAAGTGCCTTGGCTCGACAATGTTCTTGTTCTTCGCTTGCCTTGCTCCAGCAATCACTTTTGGTGGGGTGATGGCCGTTCAGACGGACGGCAACATTGGCGTTGTTGAAATGCTGACAGCATCTGCAATCTGTGGAACGCTTTATGCGCTGCTAGCCGGTCAACCGCTCATTATTCTTGGAGGCACGGGACCACTGTTGGTCTTTACGGCAGTCTTGTATCGCTTGTGCGATGACATGAAGATTCCGTTCTTACCGGCGTATGCGTGGGTCGGTCTCTGGTCGGCGGGGATGCTCGTCGTCATGGCGATAACCGACGCAAGCTGCCTGATGCGGTACTTCACGCGCTTCACCGATGAAATATTTGCAGCACTGATTTCGCTCATTTTCATCTACGAGGCGATCAAATCTCTCGTCCACACATTTGGCGACCTCGAAGTCCACAAGCACCACGACACGGCGCTCTTAACGCTGCTCCTGGCCATGGGCACATTTTACATCGCAATGACCCTTTCCAGAATGCGCAAAAGTCGCTACCTGCGCCCAAAGATTCGTGAATTTATCGCCGACTTCGGCCCAACCATCGCGATGGCCGCAATGACATTGATTGCGGTATGGCTTAACGAAGTCGATCTCGACATCCTCGCCGCGCCCGACAAATTCGGAACGACGAGTGGCCGCTCCTGGTTAGTGTCGATCTTCGATGCGCCGATGTGGGTGCGTTGGGCCGCAGCAGGACCTGCCGCCCTCGCAACGTTGCTGATCTTTCTCGACCAGAGCATCACCGCCCGCCTCGTCAACAGCTCGGACCATAAGCTCCGCAAGGGCGCAGCGTACCACCTCGACCTGATCATCGTCGGTATCCTGATCGGTGTATGCTCGGTATTCGGTTTGCCCTGGCTGGTCGCCGCAACGGTGCGGTCGCTCAATCACGTTCGCAGCTTGGCCACGACCGAAGAAGTCACCAAGAGAGGTTCCGAATCGCAGGAGCGCATTTTGCATGTGCGCGAAACGCGAGTGACCGGTCTGGCGATTCATGTACTCATCGGGTGCTCGCTTCTGATGCTGTCGGCGATCAAAGCAATTCCGATGGCCGTTCTATACGGACTGTTCCTCTTTATGGGGATCGTCTCGATGTCGGGCAACCAGTTCTTCGAGCGACTTCGATTGTGGGCGATGGACCCGACGCTTTATCCAACTACACACTATATTCGGCGCGTTCCGCTTTGGACGATCCACAAGTTCACGCTCTTGCAGTTGGTGTGCCTGATCGCCCTGTGGGTGGTTAAAGCCAGCGCCTGGGCGATCGCATTCCCCATCCTGATCGCGGTGCTCGTTCCGATTCGTCTCTTTGCCGATAAATTCTTTGACGCCCAACATCTGCTCGCGCTGGATGCCGAAGAAGAACCGGAAGATGAAGAAACGCATTGGGCGGCTTAAACCGATCAGGAGCGCAACCCATGAACCTACCAGATGCAACTGCAACAACTTGCGCGCTATGCGGGCGCAACATTGACTGCGAAAAATCCGACCTGATGGGGAGCGGGTGGGAAACGTCCGTATGCAGCGAGTGTTGTCGCCAGCGAATGCTCGACGATGGCGGGTTGCTGATCAAGTTTGTCGAACCGATCAAGGACGCAGCGTTCGACATTACAGAAGTCCACGTCAAACCAGGCGCATTGCACTATCTCATCGAATCCCGCGAACACTGCTGGCCATTCGTCGAAAACCACGCCCGCACCGGCACCGTTTTCAATCCAAACGACAATCCGCCAATCGACCGACTCCCGTTCATGGAAGCCAGCGGCCACCGCGTCAGCCAACACAAAACCGCCAAGAACAAAAAGCTCTGGATCATGACCGACCAAAACGGCATCACCGTCGTAATGGCCCCCGGCGAATTCTAGATCGTTCGACCCAATAATCTACGGACAATCGGGCGGTGAATTAGCAGGCGTTTGATCGAATGCTCTGGAAAGTGACGCGAAGTCGCGAAGGTTGATGGTGCCGTCGGCGTTTGAATCGGCGCAGACACATGACTGCGACGTGGCTGGCGACATCCCGAGGCAGTTTGCGAATTCTTGGAAGTCGTTAAGATTGACCACCGCACCGGCGGCATCGAGGTCGCCGCACTTGCACGCCGTCAACGGGTCCAGGACCCACACCGCACCATCGGTTCCGTCGCCTCCGCTTTCATTCCATTCGCCGAAGTCTGCCACATATACGCGGCCGGAGTTCGGATGGATGGCGATGTCGAGCGGGTGAATAAATGTGATCGGCGTCCCGTCAAGATCACGCAGCGAATCGCTATCGAGCACCAGCCCGCTGCCGTCGAGGGCGTATGACTGAATGGTCCTTGAGAAAATAAAATTCGCGATCAACAGGCGATTCTGAAAAGGACCGGCTACGATGTATTCAGCGATGCCGTTGGGACTGCGACCACCGTCTGGCAGGACATTGCGAATCACGAGCGACGCATCGAAATTCGCATCTGGCATGATGCCCACCGGATACTCGCTGATCTCCCACGGATCCGAGCCAGCCGTCGGGTTGCCACCGTTTAGAACGCATTCACTTCGCGTCGGATTGGGATGGCCATAGTAAACGCCATCTTCAACCATCACGAGAACTTCCGCCGGTTGAGAATGGACGGCCGGCGCACCGCCACAGTTTGGCGTGACAGCCGTCGCGTAGCTGCCCTGATTGATGCAGCCGTACAACTCGCCATTGGAGTGCCACGCAATGTCATACATATTGCGGATACCCGTTGCGAAAACCGTCACGAAAGCTTTGCCGGCATTGGAGTCGTAATTCACGGGCGAAGTCGTCTGAACATCAACAGGAAGTGATCCACCGCCAAACCCCGGCGCATTGACATTGGCGACAAGAATCGTCGCGCTGATCGGCGTTTCGTCGAGACCCCACTGCGTACCACCGTAAGGCGTCATGCTGCCACAAGTGATGTAAAGGCGATCATCCGGACCAAACGCAATACCGTTTGGAGAGTGCGCACCAACAGGCAATCCGTCGATGTACGTTTCTTCAATGGCGCTTCCCCCCTGACCGACACCCGGGATCGTCACTTTTGAAATCGTTCCGTTGAACTGCACTTCGCCCGGTTCCTGCCCGCCGTTGTGACTGACCCACAGAACCAGATTCGACGGTGATGCCGATGGATCAAAGGCGATGCCTTGAATCAACGCTACGTTCAGACTGACGACCACTTCCGATTGGCCGGTGTATCGCCCGGAGTCGTCCATTTCATACCGGGTGATCGTCCCCACCTCCGTGTTGAAACTCAAATTGGATACATACAGATGACCGTCTGGCCCCACTGCTAGCGAGGTCGGTTGAAGTTGGTCTTCGATCTTAAACTTGTAAAACGGAAAATCGACGATGCCAGCCGCAACTACGCTCGGTAAGATTGCGACAACCAACAATGCAACAACTCGCACGATCATCTGAATTCTCTCGCCCAATGTCGTCATTAGATTTCGTCCTGTGTGCGGACCACTAACCGCATAGCGCCCCCAGCCAACACCAGGCCGCACATCGAGTGTAACGCAAATCCCCATACCGCACCGACCATAGTTTAGGCGCTCATATCCCTTTTTGAAAAACCATCGCGACGCCTCCCTCAAGGCGATTTTCTGAGATCAAAGCACGCAAACACCGATATATCAATCGAATAGGCGAAACCCGGAAAACTTGAAAATGACGCTGAACAACTCGAAACCCAAGATCATTCTCAGCGTTGACGTGGAGTGCTGGGGACAGTCGGTCCTCGATCGCTCGCTGCCGATTTTGCCACACTCCGCCGACAACGTGCGACGATTGTTGCAACTGTTCGATCGCCACAACGCGAAGGCGACACTGTTCGTTCTTGGCAAGTTTGCAAAGACCCACCCCAGGGTCATCAAAGAAGCCGCCAGTGCGGGCCATGAAATCGCGTCACACGGTTACGGACATGTGGAGGTGTTTCGTCAATCGCCAACCGAGTTTCGTGGCGACCTTCGACAAGCCAATGACGTGATCGCATCGATCACCGGCGCGCAACCGAGAGGCTACCGCGCTCCGGTTTTTTCAATCCGAAACGATTCGCTTTGGGCACTTGATGTGCTGGCCGATGAAGGGTTTGAGTTTGATTCGAGCATCTTCCCGTTCGCCGGACCGCGCTACGGTATCGGTGATTGGCCAGCAGAACCTTGCACCGTCAAAACAGAAAGCGGGCACTCGATTGTCGAGTACCCGCCCACAACGCTGCAATTTTTTGGACGTCGCCTACCGGTCGCCGGAGGTGGTTACGCGCGGCTGCTTCCGAAACGCGTGCTGCGAAAAGTATTCGATCGGGCTGCGATCACACGCAATACGCCACCGGTTTTCTATTGCCATCCGTACGAAATTGACGTGACGGAAATCAGCACCCACTACGGCGAAACTCCGCTCAGGCGCCGCCTGCATCAAGGGCTCGGTCGCAGAACGTTCTGGTCTAAGCTGGAAACGCTGCTGACCCATTTTGCCGGAACCACGTTCAGTGCTGCGATGTCTGAAATCGGCGCGATGCCGTGCAAAAGGATCGGCGGGCGCGAGTCAACCACTCACACCAAACCAAAACACGCCCTCTGCGAAAGCACCTAGCCTAGGCAGCCGGTGTCTGGTGCAGATGCACATCAGTCTGCGGGAACGGAATGCTGATTCCCTTTTCGTCAAACGCGAGTTTCACTTTCTCGTTCATATCAAACATCACCGCCCAATAGTCGGCAGAATTCACCCACGGGCGAACGACGAAATTCACGCTGCTGTCTGCCAACTCTGAAACCGCGATGGTCGGTGCCGGGTCTTTGAGCAATCGCTCGTCTGCGTCGATCAAACCCTGAAGCACATCCTTGGCGGCTTTGATGTCGTCGTCATAACCAATGCCAAAAACCATATCGACGCGACGGGTGGGGTTAGCTGAGTAATTGGTAATGTTGCCATCGGTGATGCTTGAATTGGGAACAATGATGCGCTTGTTGTCACCGGTGCGCATGGTCGTGGCAAAGACTGCGATCTCTTCAACGATGCCGCTGGTTCCACCGGCTTCGACGAAATCGCCAACCTTGAACGGTCGGAAGATAATCAGCATCACCCCGGCGGCGAAGTTTGCGAGCGAACCCTGAAGCGCGAACCCAACAGCCAACCCGGCTGCACCGATCACTGCGACGAACGATGTCGTAGGAACACCGAGTTTTTGAATCGCCGTAATGACCACGAGTGCAAGCAGTCCCGTCTTAAGAATATTGCACGCGAACCCAACCAGCGTTTCTTCCAGTTTCGCCTTGCGCATGATGCGACGAGCCATGCCAGTCAGAATCCCAGCCAGTATCCATCCAAGGATCAGGGTGACAACCGCGGCAATAACACTAGGCCCCCATTTCAGCGCCTGTTCTTTTCCGTATTGAATCAATTCTTCCATATTCATTTTGAATGCCCCCTTAAAGAAAACCTAAAAACAAACGCCGGGGCTGAGATTCAACCCCGACGTTCGCGCTGATTTCTGTTTCTTCGATTGCACTGATTCGCAACGCGTCTCAGTCTAGTAGATGCGCGTACTCTCCGATTCATCGACCGTTGAATCCATCTGGTCGCTGATCATCGATATGCGGAAGCGTACGTCGCCAATACCAGTTCCTTTCACGACCACGCGGTAGGTGGCTTTGGCTTTCGGTGCCAACGAGGGGAGCGGTGCGAACGTAACTTGCTGACCGTTCGCCGTTCCGGCTGTCGGACCATCCGCTGACGTGAATGCTTGCTCTGCCGGCAGTTCTGCTTTCAATGAAATATTGGTGCCGACTGCCGAACCCTGGTTCGTGACGGTAATGAGATACGTCACGGTTCCACCGACTTCAATCGGATCTTCAACGTCGATCACCTCGAGCAGAATCGCCGGAATACCCTTGATTTCAAGCATGGCTTCGGCGTTGGCATCGGCACAGACTGAGCGGACTTCGGCTTTGTTCGTGACCGTGGAAATACCGGTTGCTTTCACATCGACCGTCACGGTGCGCGACGCACCTGGTTCAAGCGAACCGAAGTTCCAAGTCACTCTGCCGCCGCCAAACTGCCCGTTATCGCTGGCCTTGAGAAACGTCAAGCCGGATGGAATCATATCGGTCAAAATGGTATTGCGCGCGACAGCATCGCCGACGTTCGTCGCGGTAAGTTCAAATTGCGCCCCACGACCGAGGTAACGAATGTTTGGTCCCGTCTTGGTCAATGTCAGTTCGGGCTTGGTGATCCGCGTGCTGGCACACGAATTTGCAGTGAGTCCGCCGTCTTCTGAAGCTTCGACGCAATTCTCAAAGGTTCCCGTGTTCGACGCCTTGAGGTCTACAGAAAACTCACGCGACACGCCTGCCGGCAAGTTGCCCGCTTGAAATACGATTTCGGATTGACCGCTCATCGTCGTCCACCCGCTGGGGAGCGTGTCTTTGACAACGACATTGCGTGCCAGACCCGTTCCCGAGTTGGTGACACGCACTGTCATCGGAATCGGATCGCAAAGCATGACTTCCTGCGGAAGCGTCTTGGTGACTTCGAGTGCCGGCTGAACGATTGTGATCTTCGAGCAGACCTGCGTCGTAAACGTCACCGTCGCACAGGACGAAAGCTCACCGACCATCGACGCCGAACCCGTAACCGTAAGCGTCTTTGATTCGCGAGCCTTGATAGTCCCCAAATGCCAAGTGGCTGTTCCACCGCTGCTGCTTTTGGGTTCGGGACTCATCGATGACATGGCGAACCCGTCTGCTAACCGCTCGGTCAGGATCAGGTCTGCCACCTCGCCTGACGTCAGATTCGTCAGCTTGATGGTGTAGTCGAACGAACTACCCGCGCGAATTTCCGACGGGGCGAATCGTTCGAGGAGTATGACGCTCGTTTGAGGGTTACCCGTCGGATAGGCTTCGCTTGCAACACGAACTTGGCCGGGCGCTTGGGCAAATGCGTTTGTCGCAAAAAGTGCAACGACCAACGCAAGAGCACAAAGCCCGCCAAGGCGTGACGCGATGGGCGTCTTGAAGTTCTGGGTTTTATAGATGTGACTCTTCATATCGATTCTCCTTACAGGTTATCCGGTTCCCCTGACCGGGTATCGTACCTCGGCCCCCGAGGACGATCTGATTCAAAAGTTTGTATTTGAGACAGGATTTCGAGGAAGAATGCGGAATCGCACGCTTCCCCGGTGAGTCAGTAGGGTACGCGAATCGCTCTCGTTGTCGATACCGGTGCAATTGATCGGGCGTGCGAGTTGTGGGGATTTTTCCTCATGCCTTCGCTTGTGAAATGCGCAACATGTTCACCGATTAGCAAAATGGAAGAGGCACCCAAGATAGGTGAGTTTCAAACCGTGACTGTCGCGTGAAAATGAGGAATTGCGTTGATTGGTATCTGAGGCGATTTGGACCAAAAGGAAACACCGGTCACCGCGTGGAAGAAGATAAACGCGGGACCGGCGTCCGGGCAAAGCAAGCAAGGCTTTCGGCCTTGGTTGGAGTTTAGCGGTGACTGGATCGCCGCTGCATGGTGCGACGTCCATCTCGATTAGAAGTCACGGGACGGCTGGCGATACGACGCCTCGAATCGTAGCGATCACTCGTGCGCGAGAATGTCCGGGCGTTAACCACACCGCGTCCACTGGCATGTCCGGAAGCGGCGGCGGTCGCAATCGGTCGACGACCGTTTGAACCGGCTTGGCCTGACACGGTGACTTCGCGCGATCGGCCTTGCGACGCGACACTTTGTCCGCCGCTGAGCGCCACACCATCCTGACCAACGTGGACGTTGAGCGTCCCACCGACTGCGGGTCCGCGCTGTCCGGCGACCGCGTAACTGTGCGACACGCTTAGTCCCGATTGGTCGAACCCAACGCTGAGTCCTCTGGCGATGTTGACCCTTCCGCTGCTGGCTTTGGTTTTGGTAAACCCGATACCGTCGCCATCATAATTCGCAGTCGCAGCCGCCGTACCCGGTCCCCATCCGCCTGATCCTGCGGTCGCGGAAGTGTTGGCCGATCCTGCAAACGCTGCGAAAGGAAAGCCAAACATCACTGCTGCAACGGCCATTGAGAATTTGCTGTATCTATTGTTGTTTCGCATGACTGTCCTCCAACCTGCGTGCTATGTTTGCCTGCGTAATATTTCGCTCAGAATCCGAATCCAACCGGTTGGCGAGGTTGCTGCCTAACCCCTTTGCTGCCAACCGGCGGACTCGGCCCCACGTCTTTTGGTGACACTCTCTTCCCTCCCAGTGTCACCCTATGTCACTCTACCGACGAATTTCGACAGCAGAGACACTTGATCGACTCCGCCCCATTCGATGGGCACGACTTTCTGCCCGAACGGTGGCACTGCTCGACCGGCGCGGTCCGCTGATGCTCACACCGATTCCATCCGAGTAAGCGCTTCCATATTGCGTCGCGCCACTGATGGCACGCACTTGCGAGTGCGACACGCCGCCGTAGGTGTCAGCCAATGAATCACTAACGCTCACCGCACGACCGCCGTAGATTCCATCGCTGACGGCGCTTCCGTCGCTCACGGCGATGCCTCCGATGCTCGTCGCCGTCGAAGTCGAATCGCTTTCAGCCAGTCCACCGAATCGACCCAACGCATAGGCGTCGCTCTTACTGATGGCGACTCCACCGACGGTTGCGGCCAGGCTGTCACTTCGTGCGACGGCTGCCCCGCCCCATCGGCTGATGCCTCGAGCCACCGAGTCGCTGCGGGCATATCCCCGATCTGCGATGGCGACTGAGTTGCTGATCGCCGCTCCCCGCCTTCTGCCGATTGCGTGTGAGACGGAGACTGCCACCCCACCATTGACCGCACCGGAATATGCGTTTGAGACCGCGTTGCCGCTAGCTGTCGCCGTCGAGGTCGCTGATCCGCCATTGCTGGCGACCGAAACGGCTGACGCGCTTGCTGCCAACGTCGAAACCGAACCCATCAAAGACGCCAGCGCGAATGCCTGCATTGCTTTTCTCATCGTAAGTCTCCTTTTAACAATGAGTTAAACCCATTCATCACCCTGCGATTGCCGGCTCGAAAGCCCATCAGCATTCGCTTCACCAGTATAGACAGTTGACGAACGGATTTAGTTAGCATGTGTTAAATATATTTCTAGAATCGGCGTTATCGGATAGCCAAAGGCGGTTTTGGGAAGAGGAATCGACAGAAATCGACGAATGAGGCGATACCGATTTGCGATAATCGGCATGAAATGTCAATTAGATGACGTAGTGATTGCATGCGACTGAAGGTGTTGCAACAACCTTATTCGGCGCGGCGATTCAATGGCATCCCATGGCGGTCCGATTTACGTCTATGGCGGCGCTAAGACCATGTCGGGCAATCTGCTTGATCAAATCATGTCGGATGAAATTTAACAGCGTGATTCGTTTGGCAAATTGAACATCCAATGCGTCGTCGCAACGATTGTGCGCAAATGTCACGAGTGATTTCAATTCTTTCACATGTAAGCGATTTTTGAATCATTCGAGAAGCGATTCATTCATCTTGACACTCTTTTCTGCACTTCCTAACATCCCTTCCCGAAGAGGACTTATGCAAGATTGCCCTTTTGTTTAGAATGCTGCGGGGCAAACCTGCCTTGAGCCGCTTTCATTCTTATGTTTCGAATTGGTGGTTCTTATTCGTAAAGTCCGAATCCCGTGCTTGAATCGTTTTCAAAGGCACTGTTGTGCCAGAAGACACCGGGCGGGAATGGTTCGCCTCTGTGCGGTAAGCGACACCGCTTGGGAGATCAGCAAAGCAAATGTCATCTGCCTCCGTTGACACACCCAGTCAGCCCGAATCTAAATCACCCGAAAGCAGCGCATCGATTCCACCGCAGCCGTTGGTACCGCTGCGCGATCGGTTGCTCTATTCCAACAAAGCGCGAACCCAAGGCGCAGGAACTGGTGAAGACCGCGACCTGACCAAAGACGTCAAAGGCCGCCGCAAGATCGTCTGGGCGATGGTCTTTGGATTCATCGGCGCGATGACGTTGGCGTCGGTGAAGTTCTTCTTCCCGCGCGTCTTGTTTGAACCCAAGACACGTTTCGGGATTGGGTTCCCGGGCGACTTTGCGATGGGCGTTGACACACGCTACCAAGCCGCCTTCCGCATATGGGTCGTGCGCGACGCACAAGGCATCTTTGTTCTGTTTGCAAAGTGTACGCACTTGGGCTGCACGCCCGACTGGAAGGAAACGGACAACAAGTTCAAATGCCCGTGCCACGGAAGTGGTTTCGATATGGACGGCGTGAACTTCGAAGGACCAGCCCCCCGTCCGCTCGACCGCACGTTGGTTGAGTTGGATGCGTCTGGCGAAATCATCGTCGACAAAGCTGTGCTGTTTCCGTATGAGCAATGGGGCGATCCACGGGCGCGGGTGAACGTCTAACCCGTAGCCAAAAGATCCAATAATTAGAAGGCACGGCCAGTCGCACTGGCAAACGCGCCATTCAATTAAGAAGAAAAGCCACATCGGTCGCACCACTTAGGAGAAGTCAATGTCAGGCGACCCGAAGCAATCTTCAGAAGAATCAAAGCCAACCGCGCCGAAAAGTAACGGTGCCAAAAAAGGCGACACCAACGGCGATTCGCTGATCGACAAGACGCGTGAAGGCGTCGATATGCTCAAGCGCGATCCGCGTGAGGGGCAGTTGTGGACGTCGGTATTCCGCCACAAGCTCGACGACTCACCGCGAAACCGCTCGTTGGCAGTGCTGTCAAACGTCTTTCTTCACTTGCATCCGGCGAAAATCAACCGCGACGCCGTGCGATATTCCTTCACTTGGGGCATGGGCGGTATCACATTTTTCTTGTTCGTCATCCTCACGCTGACCGGCGTGTTTTTGATGTTCTATTATCACCCAACCAAAGGACAGGCATTCCGCGACATCCTGTATCTCAAGCACGACGTGCCGTTCGGAAACCTGTTGCGAAATATGCACCGCTGGGCCGCCCACGCGATGATCATCACCGTGTGGCTACACATGCTCCGTGTGTTCATGACCGGATCGTACAAACCGCCCCGTGAATTCAACTGGGGTGTGGGCGTGCTGCTGTTGGTGCTGACGATGTTGCTGTCGTTTACCGGATATCTTCTGCCAGACGATCAACTCGGATTCTGGGCGGTCACCGTTGGCACGAACATGGCCCGAGCGACGCCGATCCTCGGACACGAGGGACCGTTCGGAACGGAATTCGGCATGACCGCATTTAACGACATTCGATTCGCCCTGCTGGGCGGTTCCATTGTGGATTCGAATGCTCTGCTGCGTGCGTACATCTGGCATTGTATTGGTATTCCGATTGTGGCATCGGTCTTTATGATTGTGCACTTCTGGCGCATTCGAAAAGACGGAAGCATTTCGGGACCGGCGCCGGTGATGCTGGCGCACGAATTCAAGGGTTGGAGCAAGTAGGGATCGGTTCCCGTTGATCTTGTTTGCATTAAGATAAAAGCCCCCCAAGTAAGACGTTTCAAGAGGTTGGCATGGACTGGATTCAGCTTTGGCAAATCGCATCGGCACCCGACAACGTGCCCATCATCATCATGTTGGCGCTGGTCGGATTCTATACCTGGTATTCCGTGAAGCAGGCGCTCGCGAATGATCGCCTCGCGGCTGAGTTGGAAGCCGACCCGGCAATGCAGAAAACGCACCACCGCAAGACGCAGCCGTTTCAAAAAGGTTGGGCTGAACGCGTCCACGTTTGGCCGTACCTCTTGAAAATCGAGTTTCTCGCGGCGATCATCGTCACACTCATCCTCATGGTCTGGTCGATTTTGCTCGACGCCCCGCTGGAAGAGCCAGCCAACCCATCGCTGACGATGAACCCTTCAAAAGCACCGTGGTACTTCCTCGGCTTGCAGGAGATGCTGGTCTATTTTGACCCGTGGATCGCGGGCGTGGTGCTACCGGGCGTCATTGTCGTCGGTTTGATGGCCATCCCCTATATCGATGTGAATCCACTCGGTAACGGTTATTACACCTTCAAGCAGCGCATGTTTGCCATCCTGACGTTCAACTTCGGGTGGCTGGTCTTGTGGGTGCTGCTCGTGTTTATTGGCACGTTTATCCGCGGGCCCGGTTGGTTGTGGTTTTGGCCGGGGCAATTCTGGGATCACCATCGCGTGGTGCATGAGACGAATGTCGATCTGCACGAATGGTTCGGGATCACCTCGCAGCCGATGATGGGAATTTTCGGGGTCGTTGTCGTCGGTGGTTTCTTCGCAGTCAGCACCGGCGTTTTCCATGTGCTGTTCAAAAAGTTTGCGGCCAACGCGTATCGGGCGATGAACATCTGGCAATACGTCACCCTTGTCGCACTTTTCGTGACCATGCTTGGGCTGCCCGCGAAGATCATTGCTCGCTTGCTGTTCCGCATCAAGTACGTCATGGTGACGCCTTGGTTTAACATCTAATTAATGCATTATCACGGCTACATTTGCGGGTGCCCGATCGTCACTCCCGCGTACGCGGGAGTCCAGAACGGACGATGAGCAACGTGCGGGACTTGGATTCCCGCTTTCGCGGGAATGACGTCTGTATATATCCCGCAGAATTTCGCGAGTGTCTGTACCAGGCCAGTCCCAAACCCATAATGGCGACTGGAATGCAACAAATCCAGTTGGACAAATTCGCCCTATCGGCGAGTGCGAAATAGAATCACGCATGTCTGAAAACCCGTCACCCACCAAACGTAAGTCTACCCCACTGTTGATGGTCGCCATTTTGGTGTTCGCGTCGCTGGCCCTTCCGGTGTACTTCTGGAAAGGGACATGGTTTGGCACCCAGTTGACCGACGAGCAAATCCGCGAATACCTCACCGACGCGGACAATCCGCGAAAAACACAGCATGCCCTCGAACGCATCACCGAGCGCATCCAATCCAAAGACGCCAACGCCGCTTCGTTCTATCCGCTGATACCACCGCTTGCGTCAAACGACCGCCACGAGATCAGAATGATGGCCGCCTGGGTCATGGGCTGGGATACGTCGGGTGACGGTTTTCAGGAGGCGCTACAGAAGCTCGTCAACGACCCGGTAGAACTCGTGCAGCGAAATGCCGCGCTATCGCTGTCGAAGTACGATGACTATCGGAGCAAACCGGTCCTGTTGTCGATGCTGGTGCCCTACGAAATTAAATGCCCACAGTCGGGATCGATCTCGGGTCTGCTTCAAAAGGGGCAACCGATACGAGCCGGGATGGAAGTCGCGTATCTGAAATCAAATGAAGGGCGATCAAGCAAGATCATCTCGCCGGTCGACGGCGGTGTGAAACGGGTGGCGGCCTCAAATGGCTCCGACGTTTCCAAGGGCGACGTCATCTACGAAGTTAGCCCGGCTCAGCAGGATATGTGGGAAGCGCTGCGAGCGCTGCTGATCGTCGGCGATCCGGAAGACATCGAAAGCATCCAAAAGAACACCGACCGCTACGCCACCAAACCGCATATCGTCGAGCAGTCCAAGGAAACGGTCATGGCGATTGAGAAGCGCGCTCAGCAGGCCCAGGGCGACTGATTTTCGATTTACAAATCCGAATCGATCGAAGTCTGCGGACGGTTGAATCGAATCAGCATCACGGTTGCAATCAGACCCACCACTGCAAATGCAGCGACCATCAAGAACACATCCCGATGCCCGCCCGCGCCGGGTGAACGATCGAGCAGGTATCCCATGGCCGGTCCCATGAAGACATCCGGCGTGTAACCGATCACCGATACCAACCCGACGGCGCTTCCGGTAAATGCCAAGGGAACGTGAATCTCTTCCATGACGGCGTAGTAGAGGCCTCGAAGGGCGCAGATCCCGAGGCTGGCGCAGACGACGGTCAACATATACGGAACATACATGGACCCCGTCATCGTGGGTGTCGCCAACACAGCGCTGCCAGCGATCAACAGCAAGAAGCTTGCGATGGTTATCTTCGTCACGCTGAAACGATCGGCCAGGAAACCGGCGGCGATGGCGGCTGGTGGTCGCATCCACAATGAATAAGTGCCGATCTTAGCAGCTTCTACTTCGTTGACGTGCAGAACTTCTTTGGCATACAGGGAAAAATCATCGGTCGCTTTGTATCCGACGTATGCGCAGATGATGATGATCGCCTGCAGCCAGACTACTGGCATGGTCGCGATGTGCAGCATCCCTCTAAGTGTCATCTTCGGTCGATTCGCGGCAGCGGCAGGAGTGTGTTTCGGAAGGAACAGCACGGTCAGCATGGCGGCTCCGACGGTGATGATCACGATGACGAGAATGACTCGCTTAAGCGCGACGGTACGCGTCGCCAGCGATGCCGATTCGATCTGGTAGGGCAACAACGACGCGTAAATCGCGACGAGCACAGAGCCTGTGGCGGCTGCAAATAACCCGCGCCCACCATCAAGCAAACCAAATGCCGCCCCCTGAGAGAATTGCCCACCCCACTCACGCGTCGCCCGGATCAGCGCAGACCAAAACAGGGCGATCGTCGTGAAACCCCAATAACCGTAGATCCACTTAAGCGTTTGAAGTGAAGGAATGCACCAGAGCACAACACCGCCAACAGCCGTACTGACGAGGGCGATCGCGAGCAGTCTCCGCGGGCTGAACAGATCGGCGAGCGGTCCACCCAACGCATACGCTGCCATCGCCACAAGTCCGTAACAGGCAAAGGCCTCTCCCAATTCGGTGTTGGAAAGATTAAAGACTTCGAGAATCGTTGGCCGAAACACGCGCGGAAATACAAACGGCAGAAAGAATACCGCCTCACCTGCTACGACCAGTGCTACCATCATCAAGATGCGACGAAGCGGGGTTGGTTCTATCGAATCATGTTGGGCGACCTGCGCGGTCACGCCGTTTCGATCTCAATTGATTTGAGAAAGTCAGCTGGAATCTGCGACGTGATGCGTCCCACCAGCGCATAGTATTTGAGGGGAACGCCTTCCATCGAAAGTCGATGCGTGTAACGTTCCAACTGGTAAACATCAAGGTGTTTCGAGAAGATCAATTCACGAATAAAACGGGAGAAACCGGAAACTTCCGAATGATCCAGGAAGGTTTCTTTGATATTAAACGCAACCCAACCGTTGGTTCTGACCAACTGCAAAGCAGTCATGAATGCCTTCGGAGGAATGTCGCCAAACCCCAGTGCTGCCACCGACGTCAGGCAATCGAAGCGCCACTCAGCAAGCAGTTGGCGATGATCGTCCGACAGATTAACAAAATCGGCAACAAGATAATCATCGTACGCTGTTGGGCGATCTCGATAGGCGGCATCTCGCGCCTCGGGAATAATGTCGACGCCAACAATCCGCGCGACCCCGAGATTGCGCAAACGCTCGGCCATCATGCCGTTACCTGCCCCGAGGTCGAGCACCCGAAGTTCGGTACAACTGAGCAATTCAGATGTCAGGCTGTCTTGAAGAAGCTCGGCCACCTTCTGAGGTGACGTACACTTCAAGCGATCATAAAAAAGCTGCTCGTAGAGACCTGGTTTTGCGTAGATACGATCGTAATCGTGAAAGAGGATTTTCTTTCGCTCACCCTCGTCGATAAGGTGAAAATACGCTTCGGCTTGGCTAATTTGATGTTCTTGCTCAACGGGAAACTGCAGTCGGTATCTTGGTAGCATAAGTTTGGAGTGGGACAATCTTAGGTTGCGGCACAAGTGATGAGCGTGGAGTTACTTCCTGATGCATACCACCCATCAACTGACCTGGGTCAGTATTCACAATTCAATTCGCAATACTGAAAATAACTCAGCGGAATCGAATAGTGTTCGATTGATAGGTACTAAAGCATAACGGATTGTCGGCGTTTTTGCAAAACGCGATAGAATCGCCTAACTGTCAGCAATGCTTTTGTCGCGCGACAGTGAAAGGTAACCCACGCTGCAAAGAATTACTGCGCCACCGACGATCGTACTCCAATGCGGCACTTCGCGATGAAACGCATAGGTCCAAAGTGGATTAAGCACCGGTTCCAACATGATGATCAATATGGCGCGCTGCGCTGAAACATGTCGCACGCCAGCCGCATAGATCACGTACGGAAATCCAAATTGCACCGCGCCAGTTAGCAGCAGCCAACCTGCAATGGGAAACGTCAATTTGATCGGTTCCAACAGAATCGCAATCGGAAGCAAGAGCAAACCCGATCCTGCGCAACACAAGAACGCAAGCACGATGGGATCAATCGCCCGAACGCGCCGAAACAGCACGACCTGCGTTCCAAATACAATTCCGCTTAGCACACCGATCGACATGCCAAACAAGTCCGTCTCGTATTGCGCGACAAAAATCAACGCGACCGCCAACATCGAAATGGTCAACGCGACAAACTGCTTGGAGCTGGCACGTTCGTTGACAATAAACGGCGACAACACAAAGACCCATGCCGGCGCGGTGTACTGAAGAATGATGGCGTTGGCAGCCGTTGTTGCAGTCGTCGCGAGCACAAACGTCCCGCACATTCCGGTAAACATCAGTACGGTTGCAAACGTCCAGAGCGGTTCAGCCAATCGTTTGAAACGCGACCAGGCAAAGGGAAGAAGCACGGCTGCCGCGACCAACGATCGAAACGAAGCGATGCTTGCAGCTCCAAGTCCGGTGGCTTCAAGCAGTTTGATCAACCCGCCATTGAGGCTCCACAGCGCCGCTGCAATGAGCAGCAGTACGGTCCCGCTGCGCAAACGCTGATCGGCGGTGGTCACGGTTTGCGGGGTGCAACTTGGCACCCGTCGGCGAGAATATCGCACACTTGGTCGTGAAGTTTGTTGTACGGACCGCTGGAGCCTCGGAATCCGTTGAAGATCACGCTGAATGCATACCAACAGTTGTCGGGCGTTCGCACGTATCCGCTGAGTGACCGCACGCCGCTGAGGTACCCCGTCTTGGCGAACACGTCCGCTTCGACATCAGACATGCGGCGTTTGAGTTTTCCGCCGGTCCGATTACCCGCAAGGGACTCGCGAAAGATCTGAGCGTCGGGATGCTTGTGCATGTATTGCAGCAATCGCGCGAGATCTAATGCGGTAAGCTGATTGCTACGACTGAGGCCGCTGCCATCGGCGACGACCATTTTCTGCACATCACAGCCAGCCCGCTGCAATGTCTGGACGACGGCTTGGCGACCCGTGTCCCAACTGCCTGCCACCGGTACCCCGTTTCGCCGCTTCGACGACTCGCGCCCCAAACGCTTGAACAAGGCTTCAGCGCACATGTTTTGACTGTCTGTTCCGATGCGTCGCAGTACATCCGGAAGCGGGGTCACATGCTCAGCGATGATCCGCAAATCATTGGGCAGCCCGCCGTCGCGCGTCCGCACGCGCTCGAATCGCGTCTCGCCCCGCAGATGAATGTCCTCACCTGCCAGCGCCTCACGAATGGCCGTCGCGGCGAATTGACTCGGTTGAAATACCGACACCGACTTAAGGGTCAGCCGCTTACCGACCTTGCCGCTGAGCACCAAATCTGACGTGCCGTGACGCCGTCCGATGATGGGCACGGGCTTTCTGGATTTCGACGTCACACAATCGTTGATGACATTCAGCGCTGATGACGATGGAAAAATGGACCATGCGCACGCATCACCCGACTTGCCATTGGGCATCGCCGTGAGTTCGACGCAGTTGTTGTTGAGGTTGAGTCCACCGATCGGCGCGCCGTACCACTTCACCCGGTCAGCCGCCACCCAATCGGGATGGAAGTATTCAGCATCAAGAATCGTGTCATCGACGATGAAGTCGCCCGGAATAATCCACGAGTGAGCCGAGTCGCCGCCCTTGCTCGGACTGGTCCGTTCGCCCTCTGCCGCCAACGCGTCAGCCCAGGATTCGATAAACTTCAAAGGACTCGATCCGTCTGCTTCTGCCAACTTTGGATCGCCCAAAGTCGGGTCACCATCGCCGATGACGATCAGATCCTGACCGCGGGCGGCAAGCGTCGTGCGATAGACACCCTTCGATCCGATCGTGTCAAGCGCTGCGGCCATCACGATGAGTTTCTGGTTGCTGGCCGGAATCATCGAGCGGGTCTCGTTGAGACCAAATACCAATTCGCCCGAACCAAGGTCAATCACTGCCGCCCCACAAACCGCTCGCTTTTGGGGAAGCTTCCCAAGGGTCTTTCCCAGTTTTGATTCCAAGCCTCCAGCCCAAACGGGTACTGCCCCGAGAAGACCGATTGCGATTATCAGGATGACTGGAAACGCTGATCGAACTCTGAAACGACGAATAGGTGACATGTGGTGCAACCCTGTGTTCTTTGTGTTCTTTGGAAGAATGTCAAGTTTCAAAGGGCGATAATAGGTGGATCGAGTCCTGTTTCAAGAGGAAGGTTTCCGGATATTCCGGTGGGGTTGACGCGGCCAAAACGAAAGATATATTCCTCATTGCGCATCGGTGACAGCCAGACCACCAGATGCCTGCATGGGGATGTAGCTCAATTGGTTAGAGCATCGGACTGTCGATCCGAAGGTTGCGAGTTCGAGTCTCGTCATCCTCGTTTTTCCCGCCCAAGAATATAAACCCTCACTCCCACCAATCCTGGTTTAAGTTTAACCCATTTAGGGACACGGTTGCCCAAACCGTTGCTGCAAGAGCCAGAAATCCTGAAGGTCTACGTCTTCGTCCTGATCCAAGTCTCGTCCGACGCAATCGCCAACTAGCGTCACCATGGAGCCGGATGTGCATTCAACGTAGTCTTGCGGGATGACGCCGCAACCGACAAACGCCGACAGACAGGCTTCGTCTTCGGAGTCGACAATTCCGCTTGCGTCAAGATCAATCGGATTCAATGCAAACGCATCGAGGTCGGCTGCGTCAACCACGCCATTTTCGTCGATGTCAAACAGGCGATAAAACGATGCAAGCGACTGAATTTCATCCAGCGATAGCGCTCGGTCAAAAATCAGGACGTCGTCGATCAAACCATCGAAGGGTCGGTTTCGGGCTGGCTGGTTGCCGATCGCAGCCGCAACAACTGGGTCGGTCGCGACATTTCCCGTCTTGCCCGTCGATCCAACCTGAACACCATCGTGCCAGACATGCATCTGCGTCCCGTCATAAGTACCGGCAACGTGCGTCCAAACACCCGGATCCAGCGCCCCACTGCTGGCGATCAAGGTGGTCGTCGATCCGCCAACCGTCTGCAATCGGAATCGCAACACATGGTCACCGCCAGACGCGATTGAACTAAGCATCCAAATGTGTTCGTTGTCTAATACGCCGCTTGCTTTGCTGATGATTCGACCGTCCATCTGGTCGAAGTCATCGAATCGTACCCACGCGCTGATCGTCAGTTCGTTGCTATCGATATCGAAAAAACCCAGATCAATGACATCGTCAACACCATCAAATGATGCGGCGAACTTCGCGTCACTCGTGCGACCATTGTCCCAGTTCGCACCGTCAAATACACCGTGATGACTGCCGCTGGCTGTATCCAATGCCAACATGCCAGCCCCTTGATTGAACCGCCATGCGGCGATCAATCCGTTGGTGAATTCATCCATGCATGGAACCACAAACACATCGACGGTGTCACTCACGGTGCTGACTTCATCGGCGATGGTGTACTCAAACGTGTACCAGCCCGTCTCGGTCGGCGTGAAATAAGCAACCGTTTCATCGCTGTTGAGTAAGGTGACCGGTGTCCCACCCACCTGTTGCCAACCATCGATGAGCAGAAGTTCATCCGTGTCGGGATCGTTTGATGCAGAACCGCTGACGTACGCCTGCTCGCCCATGACCACAGTCCGATCGACGCCGGCATTGGCGACAGGTGGCTGATTGCAACTGGCGTCCGGGCAAATGAAGTAGAACGCTTCCGTGATGATGCTGGGGGCGAATTTGTCGGCGAAGCCTCTGGCCCGCACCGTTCTCGATTGTGTCAGGACCAGCGGTTGATCATAAAGTGTGTTGGTTATTGTCGGCGGCGATCCATCGAGCGTGTATCGAATATCGGCATCAGGCGTTGTAGTCGTCATCGATATCGAAACCGAATTTTCGTAACTGCCTGCTGGCGGAGCAAGGATTGGCGCGGCGACCGATTGGGCACCGGTGTATTGAATGCGATGGATGCGACCGTTGAACGTCTGGTACGTCGTGTACATGTAGTAGATGTCCCCTTCGGGTCCGATGCGAAGATTAACCGGCTTGATGATGTCGGTCGCAAAGCGCTCGGTCGTCAGATCTAATTCCGACTGAACTGTATTGATGACCCCGGTGGGACTTGCGTTGCTTCCCCAATGGCAAACGAACAGTCTTCCGTTGTATTCCGGCGGGAGCGTTCCCAAGCTTCCGTCATACCAATCGCCACCGGTAATCAACGTATCCGCGCTGCTGCCAGAGATGGTGGTGTTGACCCAAGCGCCACGTTCTACGCCGATTCCACCATAACCCTGATGCCCGAAATTTGCGCCGGCTTCGACTTGCAGGATGTTCGTTTTGTTGGGACCGTTCGCCTCGTTGATATAGAGGTTTCCCGATTGCGCGTTGAAGGTCATCGAGTACGGATTGCGCAATCCAAGACAATAGATGCCTCGAAGCGGGCCAGCTGCCTGCGCGTAAAATGGATTGTCCGTCGGAATGGTGCCATCGGAATTGATCCGATAGAGCTTGCCGGTATAGGCCGCTAAACTTTGTACATTGTCACCACCGTTCCAACCGTCACCAGTGGCGATGTACAACTTGCCGTCGGCACCGAAATCAATCGCCCCACCGTTATGACTTCCGCTGGAGGCCGTCGAGTTGAACGGTAATTCAATCAGCAACGTTTCACCGGGCAACGCTTGATTGGGTTGCACCGGGTCCTGCACAATGCGCACGACACGGTTGTGCCTGGGATTGTGTTTCATGTAAAACGCATAGACGTGGCCATTGCTGGTAAAATCCGGATCAAACGCAAAGTCGCGCAGCCCGGACGAGCGATGGGCAAGCGGCTCACCTCCGCCATCAACGGGAATATCAAACGTCGCGTACGGCTGGGGATCAACAACCCACTGGTCATTGCCCGAATCATAGTTGGCAGTACGCAGTGCTCCTTTGACCCGTTCCGAAAAAAACAGACGACCATCGGGTGAAAACTTGAACCCGCTTGGCGAGTCTATGTTTCCGATCATCTGGTCGTCGACGAATCCTTCTGGCAGCGCCGCGCCGACCGACGCCGCGTGCAATGCGATAACACCGAATGCCATCACGAAATAAATAATCTGAAAAGCAATCGTTTGAGTCGGACCACTACCGCCAGAGTGAATTCGCTTCATGACCGCCTCGCCTCCGTCAAGGATTGGTATCGTGAAATTCAATGCCAATCGTTTCTGTTCGAGGAATTGGTGCGGCCCCCACGCTACCCCGCCTACGATGCTATGGATTCACCGAACCTGATCAAACAAACTTTGCGCTAAATCCGCCTTTTGCGGCCTGCCGTTGAATCGTCGCTGGAAATTCTGATGGGTAAAACTGCGCGGGTATGAATCAATCGCCAAGGGGGTCTTTGGGTGTCCCGCCCAATGCGCGGATCGTGGCTTCGAGGATTCGGCGGGCGGGGGGCATGTCGCATTTCGCTTCGGCGTCGATCAGTGTGGGAAGGTCCGACTTGATCGCCACTTTCGAAACGGCGCTGGCCGCCCTGACTTGAACTTGCTCGTGTCCGTCATCTTCAATCAGCTTTAGCAAAGTTCGCAGCAGCGCTTTGTGCTTGGGGTCGTTGGGGTTTGCGCAAGATTCGGCGGCCATGCATGCCCGAATGCGAACGTTGCGATCATCGTCTTCGAGCAGCCGAATCAGCAGCGCGCCGTCTGTATTCGGGTCGCGGCGTTCGGCGATCCCATACGCCGCCCATGCCCGCACCGTGCTGTCCTTGTCTTCGGTCAGTTCAATCAGGCGTATGCCATGTTGCGGTTGCTTTCCGAACGCGACAGCGAACACCGCGATCGCTCGAATGTTGGCCTCTGGTGATTTCGTCAACACCAACATTGCGTCACCGTTGGATTCCATCAACTCCCGAAACGTCGAACGAATCGGTTCGAGCGTCTCAACTTCGCTACGGAGAGCCGCCCCCTGCCATCGCCTCACCAGCACCACAAGCATTTCAACGAGTTGCCCATCATCGAGTTCGCCGATGGTGCGATCCTCCATCTCGGCGCGCTCGAGAATATCATTGGCCACCGGTAGCCACAGGCTTTTCGGATGGTCCTTGATGAACGTCCTCAGTTTGTCTTTGGCATCTTCCGTCGCAAATTGCAGTGCCTCGCGGGCCAAGTTGCTGAGCGGTTGAATCTGTCCTGCCGCCTCGTCCAACTCTTCGCCACGCAAGCGGCGCCGTTCGGCGATTTTGATCTTTACTTCAAACGAAAGCTCGCGTCGTTGGTGCGGCGGTCCGTATTCCAGAACGACTTGCGAATCGACCGATTCCAGACTTCGCTTCGACACGCGCCATCGCCAATCGCCCCGAGCCAGTTTGATGTTGGCAACGTCGTCAAATTCGCCCGCCAACCGGCCGTCAAATTCAAACGTACCCACCGCTTCGCGCTCCGCACGGGCTCCGTCCGTTCTGACGTATCGATGAGTCCACGCACCCTCCAATTCCGAACGTTTCGATGGCGTTTTCCATTCGGTGTCAGGCGAGACGAGATCGTCGGGCCAATGGGCAAAGTCGAGAGCGAGCAGCATCGCTGCACGTTGCACGCGCGACCCACCGACTGCCGACGCATCCGCGTTTTCCGAATCGACCTCGCCCACATGAAGCTGCACCGAACGCGGCGGTAAGCCAACCATTTTCGGATGCGGTATGTCGGCAAGTGGCTCACCACCACGCGTAAACGCCGTGATCACCGGATCGTCGAGTTGCATCATCCAAACCCGTTGCGCCGATTTGGGACGGGCATCCGACGCTGGAAGCACCAGCAAACGCAACCGTCCCGTCTGTTCAAAGGTTATTTCATCGTCGTGGCGTCGCTGTGGCGTGCGCCGAATACCTCGCACGATAACGTCGTATTGGGCATACGCACCGGGCGAAAGATCATTTCGCAAACGTACATGTCCACCGTGTGCATGGACGGAAGGCAGTAGATTGAGGTTCAGGGTCGCCGGGAAGAGAAACGTCGCCACAAGAATCATGGCGATGTTCTTTAGATCGATTGGTTTAAGTTGATTCCGCATCATCGGGTTCAGGCGGTGGAGGGATAAAAGGAACTGCTTTCGGCGAGCGGGCTGGCGATTTGAAAATGTAAATCATGTAAGCGACGCCAAACAGAAACATGCCAACACTGACCGCCTGCGAAATCGTCAATCCGGCAGAGTCGTGCGGATTGTCGACGCGAACGTATTCAAGAAGGATTCGTGTAATCGGATAGATCAGGATCATGGTTCCAAAAACAACACCATGTCGCTTACGGTGGTTGGCAATTTCCAACAACAGCCAGCTTAGCAAAAATGCATTGATCACCGCATAAATCTGTGCCGGATGCACCAGAACAGAGCGATGTTGATGGGCAAGGTCTTCTAGTTCCGAAATGGTGGTCGGTCGTTCAGGATCACTCCGGGATGGAAACCCCCGCGCGCCATTGAGCGTATCGAATCGAGCACCCTCGCGTTTTAGTTTTTCGATATTCGTCTTGAGTTCCTTCTCCATCGCGCTGATTGTCTTGGATTCGACTCCGAGCGATGTGGCTTCCTTGATGTCGCGCTGCAGCTGGCGAATCTCTGCCGGAAGTCCGTCGCGCTCTTCAGGAGACATTTCGAGCAACGTGCGCGGAAGGAGGTAGGGCTGACTCATCCGTCCGGGAAAACTGACGATCAGTTCTGCTGGCAAAGTCGTCTGGCGGTTTTCCCATTGACGCACTTCAGCCGGGCTTCCATAAGGAAAGGTGATGCCCCACGGGACGGTGGCTTGCCCATTCGGTGCGACACAAATACCGCCCCAGCAACAACCATTGAGCAGACATCCGATGCGTCCAAACGCCAAACCCCATGCCGCACCGGGAAACAGGATATCCAAATACATCCGCACCGATACGCGTTTGAGCGCCAGATAGGTGACCGTCCCTATCGCCGCGCAGATCAGACCACCGTAATATTCAAGCCCGCCGCTCGTCATGTTGAGCGCCGCGAGCAGCGGATTTTCCTGCGTCGCGAAACTGGTTTCCCAATAGTGCAGCACAAAAAACAATCGCCCTCCGCCCACACCGCAAAGCAGCGAGACGAAACCCACATTCAGGATGATGTCCGGGTCGGCTTTGACATGCTCAGCCCGACGCATGCACAACCACACACCGGTCAAGAATCCAAGTGTGAGCATCGCACCGTAGCTTTTGACGGGCGCATCTATGAAGGGGATAGTGAATAATTCTGGGTACATAAATCGCTTTGAAGACCCTGCCGTACTGCGCCGGGTGATGTAGGGTGGGCCGTGCCCACCGTCGTTCGTCGTGTTAGATATTGGTGGGCACGGCCCACCCTACCAATTCATCGCCGAGTTTATCCGACCGCTCGGTGAATCGTTCGTCGCATCCTAGCGGCCTGCTTAGGGTGCGTCCACTGCCACGTTGTCAATCAATCGGGTTTCACCGAAATGCGCTGCGACGCATATTCGCGCCGGCTTGTCGATTTCGGGCAAAGGCTCCAGATTGGTGGCATCGACAATCTCGACATAGTCGATGCGGTCCACGCCACTTGTTTCAATTTGGTGACGAATACTGGCAGTTAGTTGCGCAGCATCGCGCCTCCCAGCCCGAACAGACTCGACCGCACCCGATAGACTTTCGTAGAAGCTCGTCGCGGCTTTTCGCTGCTCGGGCGAAAGAAACCGATTGCGGCTGGAAATCGCCAAACCGTCGGCTTCCCGGCAAGTCGGGCAGGCTACAATTTCCACTGGGATCGAAAGATCCGCGACCATCTGCCGCACAATCAACAACTGCTGAAAGTCCTTCTCGCCGAAGAACGCACGGTTGGGACCGACAATTCCGAAGAGTTTGGCCACCACGGTGCAGACGCCATCAAAGTGATTCTGACGCGATTGGCCGCAAAGGCGATCGGCAAGGCGGCTGACATGCACGCGCGTCAGCAGCCCGGCTTCTTCACCGTACATCTCGCGGACGCTTGGGCAAAACACGACATCTGCGACCCGCTCCTCGCAGCCAGCCAGGTCGGCATCGAGCGTTTCCGGATAGCGGTCGAAGTCTTCGGCCGGACTAAACTGGAGCGGATTGACGAATATGCTCACGACGACGTCGTCACATTCACGGCGGGCTTGATCAATCAGTGACCAGTGTCCCTCGTGAAGGGCTCCCATCGTTGGGACGAAACCGATCGATCGGCCCGCCTGCCGCGCTTCGGCCAGCAGTTTGCGAACGCCATCGATGGTCTGTGCAGTCTTCATAGCAGAGTTTCCAGGGCCATTCCGCCTGAGTGGAATCGTTGGAAGCATCGTATTCGCTGAATCTGGCGAGACAACTGATCGATCCGATTCGACCGGGAATCGAACTGGCCGTATGTACCAGCCCATTGTCACGTTGACACCTGAGATTTGGGGTCATATCGTCGCGATCGAAAAATTTCATCCGCCAATAACTAACCCAACCCTGTCATTCGGTGTCTGTTCCATTGGAAGAATCGAAAAACGGCAACAACCCACAAGCGGACAGGCAGCAGGATGCCCAATGGGTCCTTACCGCCCGGGCTGGCGATCTTGGAGCCTTTGATAAGCTGGTGGAGCGTCACCGTCGCCAAGCCGTCTCTGTCGCATTTAGATTGCTGAATCGCATTGAGGACGCCACGGACGTTGCCCAGGACGCCTTTGTGCGAGCGTTTCAGAATCTGGAGAAGCTCGACGATCCCGGCAAGTTTGCTGGCTGGCTGATGCGGATCGTGACGAACCTTTCGCTGAACTTCCGACGATCGCGGGCCCGTCATCAGATGGCCCCAGTGGACGACGCGATCAAATTCGACGAGGCGCTGCGCCATCCCACGGGTGCCAAAATGGTCACTGCCGCGGCTGACGATTCGCTGTCGAAGAAGGAACTCGAACGGGTGGTTCGCGAGGCGATCGATGCCTTGCCGGAAAAACAACGCACCGCGCTGAAACTGTTTGCGATTGAAGGGCTATCGCAAAAAGAGGTGGCGAACATGATGGAATGCTCGCTGGAGTTGGTGAAATGGAACGTCTTTCAAGCGCGAAAGAATCTGCGGACGATGCTGTCTGATTTTGTTGAAGATTGAAAACTGCCATGCGTGACCCATCCAACCAACCCAATGACGACACCATTCGCCAGTTGAGCGAATACGTTGATGGCTCGCTCGATCCTGCAGATGCCGTCGAGCTGATGCAGCGCGTCGCAACCGACCGCACACTTCAAAAAGAACTCGAGGCACTTCGGGCAGCCGATGCGCTAATCAAAACCCATCAAGACGAAATGCCCGAAGTCGATTGGGATGCGTTCTCAGGTTCGGTCCGAAGTCGTGTTGAAAAATCGGTGAAGCGCGAAAAACGGACGTCGCGAAATCTGGTCTTTCGGCAGTGGCGACCATTGGCAGCAGCGGCTGCTTTGGCGATGTCGATCACTGCGTTTCTCATCGTCGATCGAAAACCGAATGCACCGCAACCGCTGTTGTCCACCATCAGCGTGGACGTTTCGATTGATCGACCCAGACGCAACACACGCAATTCTAAGTCGGAAGGAATAGTCATCGCATCGGTTTCGCGCGATCGGCCTGCTGATTTCTTTGGAAGCGACTCGGACATTGTGGGTCCGCCTCATTACAAACGGTCGATCCTGGTGGTGACCGGATTGAATTGATCCTCAAATGATACTGCAATGCCAAACCGTACAGGACAAACCATGCGACGAATGATACTGACGTTATCTTTCTTGTTCATATTTTCTGGCACTCGCGCGAACGCTGCCGGTCCAACGGTGGCTGAGCGACTCGACGCGGGTTTGACGATCAGCCTTGAAAACATGCCTATCGTGGACGCGTTCAAACAGTTAGCGATGAGCGCAGAAATCGACATTCGTGTTGACGATGAAGCGGTCAGCGCCCTTCCCTACGGCGATCGAACGAAGGTCACGATCGTCCTGGATGATGCCAACGTGCGCATGGGCCTGGCTGCGATCTGCAATCAACTCGGCCTGATCTTTGAAAACACTGGCGATCACGTCGCGGTGAAACCTTCGCCGCCACTTCGCCGAATCGGCCGAACAGCGACCTGGGATGAAATCGACACGGTCACGCAAATGCACTCGGCACAATGGTCCAACACTGACGATGTGAAACGTCATCTTTCAAATCGACTTCGGTTTGCCGGAATTGAGGACAATCACGAAGCGAGTTGGAAGAAGCTTCGTGGTGCGATCAATCCGAACCGAGAAGGCCCTATCGATGCGGCGCTGACAGAAGGATGCGACGCGCTGAATTGGACATGGTATCCCGAGGGTAAACAGGTCGTGGTGCTACCGTTAGAAGATCAAATCGCCCGCCAGCTTGAACGCGTCATTTCGATCAAGCACTATGGTGAACCGCTGGCCGAAGTGCTGCGTGATTTGTCGCAGCTCGCCGGCGTTTCGATCGAAGTCAAGGGAAGTGCTGCGGCTACCTTGCCAATTGAAATCAAAGAAAGTTTCACGCTGGTGGCTGAAGGTGTCAGCATCAAAGAAGCGATCATTCAAATCACGTTGACTGCCGACCTCGACTTGGTAATTCGAGATGACAGAGTCATACTCGTTCGCAGCGATCGAATGGGGCCACCCTCGCGTCGACGGCGCATGAACAACTCCATCGTCGGTGCCATTCGCGTTCCAAGTTCAAATAGCGACTTCACCTACGATTGGTTTATCCGCGAATCCGACCTGACGCCTGAAGAAAACGCCAAGCGCGAACTTCAGGTCAAAGAGGCAATCGAAGCAATGAAGAAGGATTTGGCCGTAGTTGAACTGAACGATTAGGACGCAGGTTGCGAAGAGCGTTTCATTCCGGTCATCGAGCGTGAGCCTGACTTCACCGAGATCTTGCTATCTGAAGCAGACGGTGAGCGCGGCTTGCTTTCGACTGGTTCTTTGGCATTCTCCGAGGCTTTTTCGAAAAAGCTTCCCAACCCGCGAATGCGTTCATAGCGTTTCCGCAGAAGCGTATCGACCTTGTATCGCTTCAAATCGCGTAGCGAGTCGGTGAAGTATTTCTCGAGACTCGCGGCAGTCGCCATGGGATCACGATGGGCACCACCCATTGGTTCCTTAATGACCGAGTCGATGATGTTCAGACGCATCAGGTCTTTGGCGGTCAGCTTCAACGACTCAGCCGCCAACTTGCGCTGCTCACCCGTGCGCCACAAAATCGCCGCGCAACCTTCCGGTGAAATCACCGAATAGAATGAATGCTCAAACATCGCAACACGATCACCCACACCGATACCCAATGCACCACCACTACCGCCTTCGCCAATCACGCAACAAACGATAGGTGTTTTCAAACGTGACATCTCGCGAAGGTTCACCGCGATCGCTGAACTAATACCGCGCTCTTCAGCGCCGATACCGGGGTATGCACCTTGCGTGTCGATCAGGCAGACAACGGGCAGGCCAAACTTTTCGGCCATCTTCATTGCGCGGAGGGCTTTGCGATATCCTTCCGGATGGGCGCAACCAAAATTGCATGCAATTCGTTCTGAGGTGTCACGACCTTTGTTGTGTCCGATGACGATGACCTTGTGCGGACCGATTCGGCCAAACCCGGTGATGATCGCTTTGTCGTCACCGTACAACCGGTCGCCATGAATTTCGCAGAAGTCGCGAACCATCGTCCCCAAGTAATGGGGTGAAAGCGGACGCTGCGGATGACGTGCAACCAGGACCGTTTCCCAAGCCGTAAGGTGCGAGTACAACCGCTTGGTCATCTGCTTAAGACGCTGGCGCAGATCTTTGAGGTCTTTGGAAAAATCCCGTCCCCCATCCAACTGATCGCGTTCGAGCTGCTCGATCTCCAGGTGGATGCGATATAGGGGTTTTTCAAATTCCAGATAGCTGGCCGCACTGGCCGACGCCATCGCCGTACCGGTCGAAGTCGAATTATTCATATGATCTTTCTCAGCCGAGGAGCGGTACCGCGCGAATTCACGCAACCCTCGGGAAGCTTGCTCACCAAGAGGTGAAGCATATCACGCTCTTGGGATACCTCAAGAAAATACCGCAACTTCCCAAGAACGTTGCACCCGATAACCGGAGATTCGCCCTAGAAACCTTAAGTAGTGCCCGGAAATAACCTTACCGCTACGCTTCATCGGCCAATGAACGCAGTTTTGATCAGTCAAACTGAACATTCAAAAGCGGCGCCTGTGACAACTTCTTACCCCTTTGACGGACGATTTTGAGGCTGAGGTACTGGTGGTGGTGATTCTGCCCGTGGGGAATTTTCGAGGCTCCTGGCGCGGTGGCGAATGCCTATCGACCCAACGCAGCCCCAGATGCCCGAGCCGGAAAAAGGGAATCCCGGATCGACCGACCGGCCTTCTTGAAGTCCTTTTCGATCACGCAGAAACAAGGCACCAAAATCAAAGTCAGCAACGTCGCAAATGCCAACCCCGCCGCGATCGAAATGCCCATTGGGATCAGGAAGCGCGCCTGGAATGATGTCTCGGTAAGGAGCGGTGCCAACCCGAGGATCGTGGTGATCGACGTCAACATGATGGCCCGAAGTCTCGACAAACCACCGTCCATCACCGCATCTTTGATGTCGCTACCCTCGGCCAATCGCTCATTGATGAAGCAAACCAGGATCAACGAATCGTTGACGACGATACCTGTCAGCGCCACCAACCCGACCAGCGAGAAGAACGTCAGCGGATAACCCATCGCATAGTGGCCGAACAGCGCCCCAATGAATCCAAACGGAATCGCCAGCATCACAATGGCCGGCTGCGTGTAGCTCTTAAACAACGCGACCAGCAATATATAAATCCCCGCGAGTGCGAGTGAGCCATCGCGATTCAGCGAACTGAACGACTTGCGGAATTCATCGGTTTGTCCACCCAGGGCGAACTTCACACCTGGGTTGTCACGAGTCCACTCGTCAAAATTCGATTCCATCACTGCCAGCACTTCGCGCGAATTGGCGATCTCATCGTCGACATCGGCTTTGACGGTGATGGTGCGCAGTTGATCCTTGCGCCGAATGGTTGCGTAACCCACGCCATCGCGAATCGAGGCCACTTCGCAGATTGGCACCAGATGTCCGGCTGGCGTGGCGATGCGCATTTGTTCCAGGTCGGTGAGCATACCGCGCTGCGACTCGGGATAACGCACCATGATCTTGACGTCTTCGCGGTCGCGTTGAATCTTGCGGGCTTCGAGTCCGTAGAAGGCAGCCCGCACCTGTGTCGCCAGACTCTGCGTCGTGAGGCCGAGCGCCCGGCCCGAATCCATCAGTTCAACCAATACTTCGCGCTGGCCCGAATCGAAATCGTCCTCGATGTCATAAACACCGTCGAACTCGAGAAGGCGAGTCTTGACGCGGTCGGAGACGGCTTGCAATTCTTCGACGTTTCCCCCGGAAATTTCGATCTGGATCGCTGCCCCGCCAGGCCCACCGCTCATCGGCCTGAACGTCAGCGAATTGATTCCGGTCATATTGGCGGTGCGTTCGCGCATGATCCGCAGGATTTCGTCGCTCGACCGCTCGCGTGATTCGCCAGCATCGAGTTCGATGATCATCTGACCGAGATGCGCTGCGCTGGCATCGCCGCCCTGCATGTTCATGTCCACCTGCCCGCCGATTAGCGAGAAGCGAGTTTTGATTTCCGGGAAATCAGATGTGGCATTTTCGAGAAACCGCATTTTTTCGTTGGTCTGATCGATCGTCGAACCGACTGGTAATTCTAAAGCAACGATCAACGAATCGGCGTCCATTTTTTGAATGAACACAACCTGAACCCTTCCGCCAACGACCATGCCCACGGCGACAATCAGCATCGCCAAAGCGATCGACACGGAGACATAGCGATATTCAATCGCCCGATCCAGCAACCGGTGGTAGTTTTTTTTAATTACCGAATCGACAAACCTGATTTGCTTGGCCCGTAACCCATCCAGCCACAGTCCGATGCGTCCTTTGTCGCCATTTTTTTTCTTTTGCCGCCGCGCCTCCCGTTCAAACGTTTCAGCAAGGTGTGATGGAAGAATCGTCAATGCTTCAAAAAGAGAAATCGCCAACGAGAACATGACAATCATTGGAAGCACGCGAAGAAAGTCGCCCATCATCCCTTTGATGAACAGCATTGGCATGAACGCGATAATTGTCGTGGAAATGGCGATGGTGACAGGTAGTGTCACTTCTTCGGCGCCAACCGTAGCCGCCAGCCTCGGCTCAACACCTTGTTCGATCTTTGAGTAAATGTGCTCGCCGACGATGATCGCGTCGTCAACCAGCATGCCCAGCACCACAATCAACCCGAACATCGAAATCAGGTTGAGGGTGATTCCGCCGACCTGCATCAAACAGAACGTGCCCAGAATCGCCAGCACCAATCCCATCATCACCCAGAATGCCACCCGCCAGTTCAAGAAGAATAGCAGCGAAAGAAAGACAAACACCAGACCCCAAAAACCGTTTCGCTGCAGTAAATCCAAACGCCCTTCGATGTACACCGACAAATCAGAGTGCGTCTTGACCGACCCGATTTTCGGATACGGCGTAGCGTACGCATCGTCATAAATTTCATTCAACACCCGACCTTGACCGGTCAGCTTGCTGAGCAGCGGAACCTCAAACGGTTCGTGCATCTTTCCCGCGACCATCGCTTTGACTTTGCGGGTGATCTCAATCGCATCCTGATCAGACGTCTTAGACACCATGACGCTGACGCCGGGTTTGCCCTCCATCCTCGATAGCAAATCAGTGTCTTCAAAACCATCCACCACGTTGGCCACATCGCTGAGGCGCACGACGCGTCCGGAAGAGTCGGCTTTGACGATCAGATCGGCGATTTCAACGCCGACATCCTTTTCACCAAGCGTTCGCACAGCGAGGTTTGCTCTTCCGGTTTTGATCTGCCCACCGGGCAGGTCCATGTTGCCGCGCTGGATCGCCTCGGAGATATCCATAAAGGACAGTCCATACCGTTGGAGTTGCTCAGGGCGTACCTCGACGCTGATTTCGTCGCGCTTGGTTCCCGAAAGCGTTACTTCCGTCACACCGGGAAGGGCCAACAAATCGTCGCGAAGTTCCTTACCGAAGGTCTTTAGCTGCTCGTCGCTCATGTCGCCGTAGAGCGAAACGTTGATCACGGGAAGCGTCGGCTCGAATCGGGCGACGACGGTCTCTTCAGCCTCTTCGGGAAAATCGTCACGCGGGATGGAGTCGACGGCGTTCTTGACATCGGTGACCACACGATCAACGTCGTCGAAGTCGTTGTACAGCTTGGCCATGATGACGCTGGAGCCTTCGCGAATCGTGGACTCGATCGTCTCGATGCCTTGGATGTTTTTGATCTGCTCTTCAATCTTGATCGTGATGCCTTTTTCCACCTCAGCCGGTGAAGCACCAGGATAGGGCGTGGAAATCATCACCTGCTTCGGGCGGATTTCGGGGAACATCTCGCGCACCAGTGTGAATGCGCAATACCCACCACCGATGACGATCGAATACATCAGCAGGTTGACCAAAATCGGATTTTGAACGCTTAGCCGCGGAAGCGATCTCACGGTGCGCCCTCCGCATCTTGGGCCAATGTCGTATGCGTCGCGCCGTTTGAAGTCGTGAAACCATTTGAATTGGAATCGTCGTTACCGGCTTCCGATTCAAGGCGAACCGGCGCATCATCGTATAAGACATCAAGGTTGCTGGTGATGACCAGATCGCCAGCTTTAACATCTCCGGCAAGGATGGCGTCGTCGTCGATGAAACGAAGTATCTCGACAGTTCGAACGTGGGCTTTGTGACCGTTGGCCACATAGACCTGTCCCTCTGTCACGGCGTGACGTGGAACGATCAGTGCCTGCGCCAACAATTCGCCATCGACAGCTGCCTTAACAAAATATCCTGGCAAAAGTGGAGATTCCTGAGCCGTGTTGTCTACTTCGACATACACACGATAGGTGCGATTTTGCATATTGGCGCTGGGGGCAATGCGTCCAATGGTGCCTTCCCAGCGGGTGTGCGGCATGCTTTCAACATACAGTTCGACCTTGGCTCCGACGTGCGCTTGCGGGCGCGTCGACACGGGCAACTCTACGGGAATCTCGATGCGATCGAGATTGAGCATCTCTAAAATTGGCGAACCCATTTGCACACGATCGCCCACATCGACACTGATTGACTCGATCACACCGTCAAACGGCGCTTTGATTTCGCAGCGTTCGATGTTGAGTTGAGCGCGCTGGGCCGACGCCTTTGCACCGGCTTGCTGGGCTTCGAGTTGCATGCGCTGCGGTTCGATCAATGCGACTTCGTTGTCGATCTGTTGCTTGGCCCGCAGCGCGACTTGATAACGGAGTCGCGCGTTGTCGCGTTCGGTCTTGGGGGCTGCCCCTCTTGTAAACAGGCCATCGACGCGCTCGTACTCGTCGCGGGTAAGCTTCAAATCCGATTCAGCGATTTCCAAAAGCGACCGCTGATTTTGCTGCTGCACGCTCAGTTGGCGAATCTGGGCCTCAAAAGAGGCGATGCGACTCTCGGCTTCGTGTAATTCCTGGTGGTATTGTCGATCGTCGAGGCGGATCAGCACATCGCCAACCGAGACTCGATCACCAACGTCGATGTTGTTGACCCGTTCGATCACTGCAGCATTAATCTCAGCCGTCAGCGTCGCCTGTTTGTCGGCCAAAGCACTACCGTATCCGCGAAGGATGTCGCGAACCTGCTGCGGTTGCAATTCAACGGTCGAAACAAGCGGTGCCCGCGATGTCAGTTCACGCGTGGGCGGCTTTGGTTTGAGTGCGATCAGCAACTGCAGAACCCCAATACCACCCCCCAGAAATACCGCGACCAGAATGCCCGTCACCAACAGCTTGCGTGTCATAAGCGCAAAAACCCCACCGCCATGCAGATTGTTTCCATGAGCCGGATTATACGCATCGTGAAATGAATGGACATGGCCAAACTTGCGGATTCCCACAACATCCGACGAACCCTGCAAACACCGGACAGTTGGATCGCCTGATTGTAGGGTGGGCCGTGCCCACCAATTCAAATGTCTGCTCGCGCGTCAATACTAATCGAGGAGTCACCGGTCCAGTTAGGAGCCAACCAACCCAACCGTATATGTCGATGAACGCTGGACCACTGCCAATCAGACGGATCTGAAACATGTCCGCGTTTGACTGGATTTAAATGAATGTAATCTCGGTATATGAACAATTCACTTTCGCTGCGAATCTGGTGCTCCCAGAATCTACGCTGCCAAACTCCAAGTTCACGATGTTTTTCCTGACTCTGTGATAGGGGCGTCAACGAGCCGGTTGCTTCGCTCCAGGTTTGGCTGAACTTTCGCTTCAACATCGACCAGCGAGCAGAGAAATTTGAATCGTCTTTCGGAAGCATCCAGATGCAATGCAAATGATCCGGCAAGAGTACGATTGCCCAAAGTTCAAACGGCATTCGATGACGCGTTTGTTTGAACGCATTTCGTAACAGACGGCGAGCAAGGGCATCCTTAAAGATTGGGCGACGTTTCTGCGTAACGACCGTGAAGAAATAAGTCGCGCCTGGTTCTCGACTTCTTCGGTATTCGGGCATCGCTCTAACAGATCAAGTCTAACCTGTGCAATGGAAGGGATTTTAGGTATTGCGCGCGTTTTGGTGGGCACGGCCCACCCTACGATTCGCCGATACATTTGTTCCTTACGACATTAGCTGATTGAACTGCGATTCCAACGAATCAACCCTTGATCGCAAATCCGCTAGTTCCCTTTGCAATTGTTCGATGGTTTCGTTTGCAACCGATATCGTCGCTGGTTGTGGCTGCGGGGTTGACGGTGTCGCGGCGACTTGGGTTACCGCCGTCGATATAGATGGGGCGTCTTCATCGTCGTCGGTATAAAGTAGGTGGGCGTGGCGAATCGCGGAGCGGCCTGGTTCGCGTGGTAGGGCTCTTATCATTGGCGTTTCGGCGCTGGCCAGGCAGTCTAGAACGATCGTAACGGCGGCGATGTCGTCGAATGGTACGAAGCGCGAACAGCGCGTCCGCAATTCGCCGACAGTTTGCGGGCCGCGCAGCAGCAGCTCTGTCATCACCGCACGCTCGCGCTTTTGCCAACCGAAGTGTTCCTCGACCTCGTGCTTATATTTCTTGGAGCGGGAACCTGCACCGGGCAGCAACATCGTGACCAGCCCCTTTTGGCGCAAGGCTTCAAGCGTTTCCCAAACGGCGTCTTCATCGAGTTCCATGACCGGATCGCGATTTTGCTTTTGGTTGCATGCCGCCACGATCGCCTTTTCAGTCATTGGATAGTAATCCGGCTGAGCCATCGACTTTTCAAGCAGCGAACCCAGCACCCGACGTTCAAACGAATTCAGCGAAGTTTGCATGACTGCACCTGTCTTCCAAAGTCCAACCGATCCGCCAGCGTGCGATCGCTGACTTAGATGACCGGTAGCGTCAGGTTATCCTTGGGAATTGGAGCGCGTCAAATGGCAGGCGTGTGATTGGGGCACATCGGTGGCGCGCCGACCGATGGTCGCAGCGTTTGCCCCCATGATTCACGGTGGCGCTGGCGATCGTGCGGCGAATTTACCCGCGACGCAGGATGCGACTGAGCAGACCGCCCTGAGACGGGGCTGGCGCGTCACTGGAAGTCTCGTTGTTGAAGAGTCGCTGGGCGATCCCCTGAATCGCGAGTCGCGCCGGGCTGTCGGGCGACTCGGAATACATCGGTGCCCCAAGGTCGAGCGCCGCCTGCACATGCCGATAGTCGTTGGGAATCGTCGCAAAGATTGGTCTTTGAAAATGCGACTCGACTTCGCTCGGTGTGATCCGCTCGAAGTTGGCTTTGTAGCGATTCAACACAACTTCGATGTGGTCGGCTGGCACGCTCATTTGTTGCAGGATCTGGAAGATGCGGGTCGCATTGCGAATCGACGCGACGCTGAGTTGCGAAATCACCAGCACGCGTTCTGCTGCTTGGACAGCGGCTGCACTTAGGAAACTGAACGTTCGCGGCAGATCGACAACCACAAACGGGTACATATCGTTAAGCACCTGGAACGTTTGCGTGGTCGCTTCGGGTGACACCGATCGGGCACCTTCCACATCGTGCGGGCGTGCAAACAGTGCGATGTTGTCGTGGACGATCTCTGCCGCCTTTGCCAAAAACTCTTTGTCGATCTGCTGACCGTCAACGCAAATGTCCGCGAGCGTGTACTTTGGTTCACTGTCGAACGCGCAAGCCACGTCGCCAAATTCCAAGTCCATATCAACAAGGCCGCAGGGCGCCTCAGCCAAGGCTGCCAATTCCATCGCAAGGTTGCACGAAACGGTCGTCGCTCCGACCCCGCCCGATGAACCGATGATGCATATGCGCTTGCCCGACGGTGCTGAAACCTGCCGGGTGGCCGCGATCCGATTCACTGCATCGCGCAAGTCGGTCTCGTCGACGGGCCAATGTACGAATTGATTGCAACCGGTCCGCATGGCGCGGATGATCTTTGTCGGATCGGAATTGCTGCTGACGCCGATGATGCCACAGTTCGGCTGAACCTTGTGCGTGTATTCGATGGCCTCAAAACCAAGATCGCCGTCGTCATCCAGGTTGATCGCCACAGCATCCACTTTCGTGGTTCGCATGCCTTCGCGAAATTCCTCGATGTCGGCGGTCTCGCCAAGGACGGTCACCTGATCCAGCGCTTCAAACGGCGCTGCAAAAGGCATATCGCCCGGTGACACCACCGAGAACAAACACAACTTCAGTTTATGAGCCATTTATCAAATACCTCGTGGTAAGTGTGCCGATCTCGCCTTAAATCGGAAGCGAAGCCCGCGCCTACACCAGTGAATATCGGTCAGCCGCTTCAGTGCATGGGTTAAAAAGCCCAAACTTCTGACCGACCGATAATCACCGCCGCCCGCCTTGACCTTCGACAGGATGCTTCTACCATCGCTGATGTTTCGCGGGGTCAGGCGTATCCCAGGCGACAAGCTTTATCCGCTTTCGAGGAGATCACATCATGGCGGTGACTGTTGGTATCAACGGTTTCGGACGTATCGGAAGACTGGCATTTCGGGCGATGTTTGCACGCCCAGACGATTTCAAGATCGTCGCGATAAATGACCTGGGCGATGCCAATGCCCTCTCGCTTCTACTCAAATATGACACGGTGCATGGGCGCTTCCCCGGTTCGGTACATGTCGAAGGTGAAACGCTCATCGTCAACGGTCAGAAAATCGAAGTCTTGTCTGAGCGGAACCCAGCCAACCTGCCCTGGGCCAAAATGAACGTGGAAATCGCCCTTGAATCAACCGGTGTGTTCACCAAGCGATCGTCCGATAAGGGTGGCTATGGCGATCACATCACCGCGGGTGCCAAGAAGGTCATCCTCAGCGCTCCAGCCAAAGACGAACCGGACCTGACGGTGGTGTTTGGTGTCAATGAAGACAAGCTTTCGCCAGAGCACAAATGCATTTCAAATGCAAGCTGTACGACCAACTGCCTCGCGCCGATCGCAAAGGTGCTCAACGATAGTTTCGGCCTCAAAGAAGGTTTGATGACGACGATTCACGCGTACACCAACGATCAGCAGACCGCCGACCAGCTTCACAGCGATCCGCGGCGAGCAAGGGCAGCCGCTCAAAACATCATCCCGACGACGACCGGTGCAGCCAAAGCTGTCGGCAAAGTGATTCCCGAACTCAATGGCAAGCTGAACGGTTTTTCGTTGCGTGTCCCGGTTCCGGACGGATCGTGCACCGACCTCGTCGCCACGCTGAACAAAAGCGTCACAGCTGCCGAAGTCAACGCAGCGTTGAAAGCGGCGGCTGACGGACCGATGAAGAACTACCTTGAGTATTGCGAAGACCCGATCGTCAGCAGCGACATCGTGGGCAACCCGCACAGTTCGATCGTTGACTCCCTTTGCACGATGACCATGCCAGCCGACGGCGGAAAAATGGTCAAAGTGATTTCATGGTACGACAACGAATGGGGCTACTCTTGCCGCACTGCCGACCTGATCAAGCTGGTCGCCGAAGCGGGTTAGTACGAACCGAATCACGAACAATTCATTGAGGGCGTCGCGTTGAACAAGAAAACAATCGAGTCGGTGGATGTGAAGGACAAGCGCGTTTTGATGCGGGCTGACTTTAATGTCCCGCTGGATGATGATCTTGCGATTACCGACGATCGTCGCATTCAAAGTGCCTTGCCGACAATTAAGAAAATCCTTGAAGGTGGCGGGCGATTGATTTTGATGAGCCACCTCGGTCGCCCGAAGGGTAAACCCGAAGCCAAATACTCACTTGCACCGGTGGCCAAGCGCCTGGGCGAGATTCTTAAGCAGAACGTCCCGCTCGCGCCCGATTGTGTTGGCGATGTGGTGGGGGCACTTTCTGAAGGGGTCAAATCCGGCGAGTGCCTGATGCTGGAAAACCTGCGCTTTCACACAGCAGAAACGATCAAGGATACCGAGGCCAAACAAGACGCAGACAAGCGGGCTATCAAAGACGAATTTGCGTGCAGCCTTGCCGACCTCGCCGAGGTTTACGTCAACGACGCGTTTGGAACCTGCCACCGTGACAATGCCAGCATGTTGACGGTCCCCAAGATGATGAATGGCAAGCCCAAGGTCATCGGTTACCTGGTCAAAAAGGAACTGGAATTTCTGGGCAGTTCATTGGCCCACCCGACTCGTCCGTTCGTCGCAGTGCTGGGAGGAGCGAAAGTCTCCGACAAGATCGGAGTGATCGACGCACTGCTGCCCAAATGCGACCATGTGCTGATCGGTGGCGCGATGATGTACACGTTCTTTGCGGCGAAGGGTACAACCACGGGTAAGAGCCTGGTCGAGCCCAAATTTGTTGACGAAGCCAAACGACTCATGGAGATCGGCGGCGATAAATTGCTCCTACCGACCGACTCCGTTGTCGCCAGCGAAATTTCCAGTAACGCAGATTCTAAAACCATCGAAGGCAGCATTCCCGACGATCTGATGGGTCTCGACATTGGCCCGGCGTCGATCAGCGCATTTTCAAATGTGATCAAGAACGCCAAGACGATCATCTGGAACGGGCCGATGGGCGTCTTTGAAACGCCACCGTTCGACCGCGGAACGATGGCGATCGCGAAAGTGATGGCCGACGCGACGGCTAACGGTGCAACGACGATCATCGGTGGTGGAGACAGTGCGGCGGCGATCGAGCAAGCCGGCCTCTCGGATCAGATGACGCACATTTCGACCGGTGGCGGTGCGTCGCTCGAATTCCTCGAAGGCAAACCGTTTCTCGCTCTCGAAGTGATCGACGACGCCTGATCGACTAAGACCGGTACTGCGAAATCCATGACCGACAAATCTCGCAACGATTCTAACCGCCTCACCGATTTGAAGACCAAACAATTGCGCGTCGCGCCGTCGCTTCTGGCTGCTGATTTTTGCCATCTGAAAGAACAGGTCGCCATCGTCGAACGCGCCGGCGCAGAGGTTCTGCATCTCGATGTCATGGATGGTCACTTTGTTCCGAATATTTCGTTCGGTCCAGGTTTGATCGCCCACCTCCGACCAGAAAGTAAGATGTTCTTCGATACGCATTTGATGATCGACGAACCGACTCGCTATGCCGAAGCTTTCGCCAAAGCTGGCAGCGACCTGATTACGTTTCACATCGAAGTCACCAAGAACCCAATCGAAGTCATCGACGAAATCCGCAAGCACAATTGCTGCGTCGGTGTCTCCATCAACCCCACCACCGGAATCGATACCATCGAGGCGATCCTGCCGAAGGTCGATCTCGTATTGGTCATGAGCGTTTGGCCGGGGTTTGGCGGTCAGTCTTTTATTGCAGACGTTCTCACCAAAGTTCGGCAGCTACGCGAGCGATTGCGTGACGACCAACGGCTGGAAATCGACGGTGGAATCGATCCGGAAACGATTATTCAAGCGGCGGCTGCCGGTGCAGATACATTCGTCGCCGGCACATCGGTGTTTGGCGATCCAGCCCCAGCCGACGCCTTCGAGCGATTGACCCGGACGGCACAAACGGCGATCTCAACAGCCAAGTAGACCCGCAAATCAAGCCCCACGCCCCCTCAAGTGAGACATTCTTTCGTTGTCTCGGCGATCAACTTCGTTAGAATACGCCCGAGATTAGCGGATTTGGACAAGACGGTGCCCGAAAGGCAAGCGACATGATTGATCGAAGCGAGCGAATCGACGTCCCCAAGGGAAAGTGGGACCGCTGCGAAGGGTGTGGCCACATGCTCTTCCATCGCGAATTGCAGGAGAATCTTTTTACCTGCCCCAAATGCGACCACCATCGCCGCATCAACGCCCGAACGCGCATCGAACAACTCTGCGACCCGGAATCGTTTGAGGAATTCCTCAAAGACCTCGTACCGACCGATCCGCTCAAGTTCAAAGATCGCGTTCCATATTCCGAGCGCATCAAAGCACAGCAAGACAAGACCGGTGAAACGGAAGCAGTCGTCGTCGGTAAGGCGTACATTCGCGGACGACCGGTGATCCTCGCGGTGATGAACCCGGCGTTCATCATGGCGTCGATGGGTTCGGTTGTCGGTGAGAAGATCACGAGCGCGATCGAACGGGCGACGGATGAAGCGCTGCCCTTCGTGATGGTCGCAGCTTCGGGCGGCGCGCGCATGCAGGAAGGCATGGTTTCGTTGATGCAGATGGCCCGCACATCGGCGGCGCTTGCTCGTTTTGATGATGCCGGTGGTTTGTACATCGTGGTTTGCACCGACCCGACCACAGCCGGTGTCGCGGCGAGCTTCGCGAGTTTGGGTGATTTGATTCTGGCAGAACCGAAGGCCATGGTGGGATTCGCAGGGCCGCGCGTGATCGCCAATACCGTCAAGCAGGAACTTCCCGAAGGGTTTCAATCGTCGGAGTTTATGCTCGAACACGGTTTTGTCGATCGCATCGTGTCGCGCACCGACTTGCGCAAAGAGATTGGCCGCATCATCGACTACTGCGGTAAGTAAGTTTCTCCTTAACCCGTGATTACAATTCCGTTACGCCGCAAAATGCGCCCCCCGCGCAGCATGGCGTTCAATTCAACCGGGGCTTAATAAGATCATTTGTGGGTTTGTTCTCGATCGGTGGCAGTTGTACAGACGGCTGGCGGGACATACGATTGGCCTGAGGGTTCAAGGATGAATTTGTTGTTTCGCCAAGAAAACGAAACCACTGACGAGAGGAGACCGTTGAAATGAAATCCAATCAGATCAATTTAAGCCGTAGAAAATCAAGCGCACATTCGCCAGTAGCGTTTGTTGGTTTGGCTTTGGCATTCGTGGCCATCACGGGGTGCGGCTTGGTAGGAACCATAGGCAACATCATCGGCTCAAACGAGGTGACCGTGCGACTGATCAACACCTCCGATGATTTCGATGTCGATGTGCAGGTTCGTTATGGTGACGAGAATCTTGAAACCAAGGACTTGATCAAGACGCTCGGCGAAGAGGTCAACCGAACGTTGTCACCCGGTGAAGTATCCGAATTCACGCGTGATTGCGACGAGTTGGAATCGATCTTCATCGACGAAGCCGAACTGCAATCGCCATTGGTCAGCCCCAAGGATGACACCGACGTCATTGTCGATGGCGACAACTTCGGTTGCGGCGACACCATCACGTACACGTTCACCCACTCTGACATTATCGTCGATTTTGATATATCAACGTCGATTCAATAGCCCAATCGGCGATTCGCCGGCCACATTAGTTTTCCTTGTGACGGCGAATCGCCTTGTGTAGCATATCTTCAGTCGGGGTCCTCCATTTAGTTCTGTGTCACTCGGCCAACGTTCCGCCCGAATTCATTGGGTGGACCTGACTCGCTATGTTCAGGCTCTAGTACAGTTAGCCAGCGCCGACCGTGCCGCAGCTTACACCTCGTCCAACGTGAACTTGAAAGGATCGCCCATGTCGCCCACCAAACTGTTTGCATTGGCTGCTTGTCTATGTGTCGCATGTTTTGCCCCAGTCGGATGCACCCCCACCACCGGTGGTGATGGCTCGGGCGACGGCTCTGGTGACATGAATACCAATGGTGCCGACGATGGCGATTCTGGCGACGGGATGGATGGGAACACCGCGCAAGGCACTCCAACAGCAAAATCGACTACGCAAGCAGTCCTCTCGGTGGTCATCGCGCGCAATGAGGACATCCGTTCGTCGAGTGGCGCGCTCCGCGTACGCAGTGCCGGAGAGGTTGCGTGCCCATTTGGCGGTACGCGAAGCGTCGGAGCAAACGACCTCATTCAATTCAACAATTGTGCGATATTCCCCGGTGTTCCGATGACAGGTGGCGTGCAGGTTACGCCCGGACCTGAAGGCACACAGGGCGGTCGCGTCAACTTCACCAATCTGAGTGTCGGCGAGGAAGACGACACGTTCATGATCGACGGTTCGCTCGAAGAAATAGAAAACCCGGACGGATCGCTTACGTTCATCGCCGACGCGCGGACGGTCTCGATTGGCGACAGCGATACGGACATCTTCAATTTGAGTGGCGAAGTGACGGTGGACGAGGACGGCCTGATGGAAGGAGGCATGAACGTCACCGGTGGCGATCTGAACAACGCTCTTGAAAACGAATGCGATTTCAACGGTGTGAACATATTCGCATTTGAAAATGACCCAGCCGCCATCGAAGCGGCATGTGGGTTTGATGAAGAGGATCCAGACTTTCCCGAGCAGAGCTGCGATTGTCCGGAAGGTCAAGACTGCTTGCCCATTGAAGGCGACGACGGCGAATTCTTCGACCTGTGCAACAATTGCGAAACAGACGAAGATTGCCTGGAGAGCGGATTGGGCAATGAATGCGCGTTTGGTTTTGGCTGCATGATGTTCGAGTGTTTCTCAAACGCCGACTGCGACCCGGGCTTTGAATGCGTCAGTACGGTAACACGCGGCGGCGACTGCGAACCATTGTAATTGCATGAGTACTGGCAGCAGTGATGAAGGAATCCAACGCAACTGTTGTATCAAAGGCCGATGGCGCGGTCGCGACGATTCTGCTAAATCGACCCGATCGGTTGAATACGATCACGATCCCGATGATGCAGCGGTTGCGCGATGCGCTTGAGGTGGCTGAGTCGTCGGGTGCGCGGGCGGTTATTCTGACGGCAACCGGCAAGGGTTTCTGTGCCGGGCAGAATCTGGAGAACCTGGCTGCAACGCACAAACATCATTCGCCCGCAGTCCTCGGACTTATCATCGCCGAACACTACAACCCGGTCATCGAATGCATCCACAACCTGGCGATTCCGGTGATCGCTGCCGTTCAAGGCGTCGCTGCCGGCGGAGGGTTTTATCTGACGATGGCGTGCGATTTTCGGTTCGTTGCCAAAAGCGCTCGATTCGTACCGGGGGTCGCGAAGTTGGGATTAGCACCCTGTCTGGGCGGAAGTCGCGCCCTTGTCGACGCGGTTGGATACGCCCGGGCGATGGAGTTGGCATTGGGAACCGACGAACTCTCCTCCGCCGACGCCTACGCGATTGGGCTGGTGAATCGATGCGTTGAAGACGACCAACTTCAAGCCACCGCCCGCGCCCTAGCCGACCGAATCTGCGCACTTCCGCAAACCGGTGTGCGATTGACCAAGCGTTTGCTGCGTCAAGCGTCAGCGGAAGAATTAGAACCCACACCGAAAACCGAGGCTTGGATTCAGTCGATCGCGGCGAGTGATCCTGAGCATGCCGAGCGCGTGCGGCAATTCCTGTCCAAATGAGACTGGCCCAAATAACACTTTCGTGCCCGTTTACTAGCAAATTCTGCAGCGTCGCTTTTGAATCAGCAGCACTTGGTTCTTGTTTGAACGCCCCACCCGGGTATAATCTTTAGTACCGATTGGCGGCAAAATGTCCCCCTGCGCGATGTAGCCATGCGCAACATAAGAAGCGCCGGTACCATGCCCATGCTTGAATTGAACGATGATCACAATGATGGGCGTAGTGCGACCCCCGTGCAGGTTCGGGAAGTCTGCATTCAGCCGGGAAAGCCACATTTGATCTGGTGGGTCATCGCGGTCAGTTTGGCGGTCATTGCCGTGACGTTTGTTCTGAGGATCGACGGCGGATTTAATCGGCCGGCGTTTGCTCAGTCGCCCGTTTCAGCGGGCGCTCATGGCGTATTTGCGTTTTCGGGTCAGGTTTCCAAAAACGCGTATGGCGTATACATGGTTGATGTCGATGCCGGAACAATCTGGTGTTACCGATTTGATCAAGGTAGCGACAAGCTGAAACTCGTCGCCGGTCGAAATTGGAATTACGATCGACGGCTGAGCAACCATTCGACTGAACCTCCGCCCGATTTCATCAAGACGCAGTTAGAGAAAGAACAGCTCGCCAGGCAGCAAGCAGGCGGTCGGCCGTAATTGAAGTAAGGCATAAACTACAAGGCGAAAATCAATGGCCAAGTCATTCTATAGTCAGGAAGAAGCGTGCGAAAAGCTGGAGATGAACGCAGCCCAGCTGAAGGACCTTGTGCAGAACGGTTCGCTGCGGGAATTCCGCGACGGCGGCAAGGTGACTTACAAAGCCGACGAAGTCGACAAGATCGCGGAAGCCACCGATTCGATCGACTTGGCTGGTTCATCGCTTTCCGGTTCGCTGGGCGATTTCGACATGCTCAGTACGGCTGAACTGACTCTCGAAGACACGGCGGCCAATTCATCTGCCGGTGGCGAGTCGATGGAGATTCGCTTCGCCGACGATGATGACACCGTCACCGATGCCAATGCCGGGTCAAAACCAGATTCGGACTCTGGTGGATCTGGAACCATTTCGCTTGAATCCGGCGATTCTTCAGGCGGCACCAATGCCAGTTCCATGGGTAGTGGCGATTTGATTCTCGAACCCCTGGAAGAATCCAGCGGTTCGGGGTTGAGTCTCGGCGATGGTTCCGGTGCAGACGCCGTCAGCCTCGACGACACCACGGTCGGTGAATCCAAAGAAGACGACAAGGAAGGCACCGTCGTCACATCCGTTGGTGTCAGCGTTTTCGATGACGACGAGGTCGAGGTCGATGCCGATCCATTGGCTCAGACGGTTGTTTCCAGCGGAACGGGCGCATTGGGCATTGATGGCGTGGGCAGCGGCTCGGGTCTGCTCGACCTGACCCGCGAGAGCGACGACACTTCACTCGGTGCCGAACTGCTCGACGAGATTTATCCGGATGACGCACCTGGCGGCGAGATGGGCGATGCCACGCGAGCCGGTTTGGAAGCGGGCATCGGTGGATCGGACGACAGCGGTACCGGATTCATGCCGACGGTGGTCGAAGAAACTGCCGCCCCGGTAGGTCAGCCGGTCACCATGATGAGCTACGCCGAATTCCCACCAGATGCGGTTTCCACCGGTCTGACCGGAATGATGTTCATCGCCGTTCTCACCATGTGTATTGCTGGGTTGGCGTCGGCAGCAGCCGTAAAGGGCGTACACCCCGCAATCCTCGACACGTTGGCACAGAATAATTGGATCGTTGGTGCAGCATCAGCCGGTGCGGCATTGATTGCCCTCGGTATCGGTATCATGATCGGTAAGAAGTCTCGCTGATCGGCAAGAAATTTGGCTAACCCCTTTCGCACTGAACGCTTACCAGCCGGCACTTGGCTGTGACTTAATCGGGCGACAGCTTGCGACAAAAAAGCGCTATTGCACAGGAGCGGTGCAAGCGTGTAAATAAGTAGTAAGGGCTCGAAATGATGCGAGCCTGATCATCAATGTTGAACCGCGGACTTGACGATTCAGTTCGTAAAATCCGGGCGGTTCAACAAGCGGTACAGGGACGTACGCGAAAGACAACACATCCTCGCAACATCGCCCTCTGTTCCCTTCCATCAAAAGAAAATCGCAATCATGTGGCAGGTGGCTGTTGCTGGTGGCGGTGCTCAGAGCAACTTGCAAAGGAGGCATGCGATGAGAAAGATCCGTTTGTTAAGTGTATGGGTTGCAGGTTGCGTTGCCGCGATCGCAACCGGGTGCGTTTCCCTCGACGACCATCGTCAGTTGCAGATGGCCCATCGAACCCTCGAAGCCGAAAAAGCGCAGCTCGAGCAGGAACTCTACGACCTGCGCAATTCCAACAACAATCTACAATCGCAACTGTCTTCGACCGAGCAGAACATTCGCTCTAGAGAATCGCTCGCGTCCAATCTCCAAGCCGAAAACAATCGCCTGCAGGCGGCAGTCGGTTCGGCGCAGCGAACAGTTGAAGAACTCGCCCGACAAAACGTACTGCAGGATCCGATCATCATTGAATCCACCAAACTGCCCGAGGCACTCGATTCTGCTCTGCAGGACTTCGCTTCTAGACACCCGGGCAGTGTGAGCTACGATCCGAGCAACGGCGTCGTCAAATGGACGTCGGACCTGTTGTTCGCATTGGGCAGCGACATCGTCAAAGATTCGGCGAAGCAGTCGCTCGATGGGTTTGCGTCGATCATGCAATCGTCAGCCGCCCAGGGTTTCGATGTCATGGTTATCGGGCACACCGACGACCGCCCCATCAAGCGGGAAGAGACCCGGCGCAACCACCCGACGAACTGGCATCTTTCAACGCACCGCTCGATTTCTGTGTCCAATGTGTTGCGCGAACGTGGAATCTCCGAAGACCGCATCGGTGTGACGGGTTTCGGTGAGACCCGTCCGATTGCATCGAACAGCACAGAGTCGGGACGCGGTCAGAACCGCCGCGTGGAAATCTTCGTCGTGCCAAGAGGCTCAGTTGCGGGTCAAATGGCCAAACAATCGCAAACTGGTTCGAGCGACGTGGCCTCACGCCGATCCACCAACAACAATTTCACGAAGTAGATCGTACACACGATGCATTGATATTCGATTCCAGGATATCTGGTTCCAGAGTGTGTCGAAAAAATCGTACGAAACAGCACACCGGCGATGTTGGTCTCGAGGCCAATGTCGCCGGTTCTTTGTGCGCCTGGGTCGCAATTTAGCCGAATGCGACTATGATCATTTCGACCTTGAGACAAGCCCCGTGCGCTGCAACACCGGGTATCCGCGCTTGGGATTGTCACCCAAAAGGCTGAGCTTATTGGTATGCAAAACGAAAGCGCCCCCGCGTCTCAATCATTCAACCCTTTCCGCGCTATTTACGATTTGTTCAGCAGCGTATGGTTCGGCATTTTCTTGATGGTCATGCTCTTCGTGTACATGAGCATCGCGTCGGCTGGCATACTTCATCCCCACAGCATCACCGATCCGTTTGGACCGTGGGTTCGCTGGATCGTTCGGGAAAATTTCAACAAGACCGAAATGGAAGTCTTCGCGTGGTGGCCCTTCACGCTGCTGATGGGGCTGTTCGTGCTCAACATGATCGTGGTGACGCTTCGTCGCATTCGCTTGACCGTTTTGAGTCTCGGTGTCTGGATGATTCACACAGGCATTGTCATCCTCACGCTGGGCAGCGTTTACTATTTTGGCTGCAAACTTGAAGGCGACGCGCCGGTCTTTCGTCGAAGCATCGTACTCAACGTGCCAGGGGCAGATGGGCCCAGCCGCATGGTCGTGCGTCCGCAGAACCGAGTGTTTGTTCCCGGCGCAGATGGCGAATACAGCTTCACCGTCGCCAGCATCAATCCGAGTTGGCCACTGCTCAGCGGTGACGACAAGGGCAAAACCGCGTGCAGCGTCAACGTGGCGGTTCAAACACCGACGCAATCCTTCATTCGCCAGATGCTGATTGGTTATCCGCAATACACCGAAGACATCATCCCCGGCAAAGGTCGCGCGGTAAACTCCACCGGCAAGAAACTGCTCGATGATTCGCTTGAGCTGACGTTTGAATACGAACCGCAAACGCAATACTTCATCAAAGACTCGGCTGCCCTCTATGTACGAAAGGTCGGCGAAACGCGGTGGATAGAACGCCCCATAGAAGGACTGCCCCACTACTCTGACAACATCGCTCAACGCAGCGATGTATGGCTCAGCCGCGGTGAAGATACCGTTGATACCGACCCCATTGAGACCGACCCCATCGACATCTTCGTTCCGAAAGTCGCTGACAACGATCCCCTCGGCGACATGAACGTTCACATCACTGGCCGTCTTCAGTATTCAACCGGTGACGAAACCCGCTGGATTCCCAATGCGAATCGACTGAACCCGATGATGAAGGTGGCGTTTAACGGGAACGGATTCGAGCAGGAGTTCTCGCTCTTTGCATTGAGCCCCAGGTTTAGCGACGCCGATCCTAGCATGCTCGCCTATCACTGGGCCGAGAATGAACAACAGCGCGACGAATTCGGTGCGTCCACCGGTAACCAACTCACGATTCGCATACCTGCGGCTGACAAGTCAATCCGTATTTCTGTCGAACCCGAGAACACGTTCGATCGCGACAAGAATATCACGTTCACGCCAATCGAAGGAACTGATTGGGCGTACCGTCTGAAGTCTTTCCATCGCTCATTTCCAATCGGAGAGGGAATGCGCGTTCCCATCACCGTCGTTGAATTCAAATCCGGTGAACGCGCGATCACGCGCTGGGTGACCGACGACCCTAAGCGAGCACAAGACCTCACCGGCAGCCAGGAATTCAGCCCGCCCGACCCTGCCGTCGAAGTCGTTTTCAAACCCGGCGCATTGATTACGCTCGTCGCCGGACCCGACCCCAACAACATCGATGTGTTCGTCGGCAGTCCCGACGATCGTCGCAAGGGTGTAATCGGTGAAACGATGGAGATGGGCTCGGGAATTCACATGACGATTCTCGAGAGCCATTCGCACACCAGCACCGAAACGCGCCCCATCTTTATTGCCAAGCGCGATCGCAACCCAAGGGCCGAAAACAAATTCTCGCGCATCAAAGTCGAATTGACGTCGAATCAATGGAATTTTTCGAGGTGGCTGCCATACCACCACTACCCGCTTGTCGATGAACAATACTCCGTTCCAGACCGTCTGGAGTTTCGCTATCAACCGACGCTATGCAAGTTGCCCGACGGAACCGAAGTGGAGTTGCTGTTTTCGCGCCGGAGCGAACGACTGCCAGCCGTCATGGCACTGGAAGACTTTGAACTCAAGGTGCATACCGGTGGTTTCGTTTCCGGAAACACCGCAAGTGTTCGCGATTTTATCAGTCGCCTGCGTCCATTCAAAGGCGGCGAATGGCAACCGGAAATCACCACCAGTTTGAACGACCCTGCCACCTATGACGATCTATCCTACTTTCAAGCGGAATGGGACCCGGGCAACATGGCGTTTACCGGCTTGGGCGTCGGCAATCGTGACGGTGTGTACATTCAATTACTGGGTACCTGCATCGCCGTGTTCGGTATGATTTACGTTTTCTATGTCAAACCCGTCATCAAACGCCGAAGACAACAAGCCGTTTGGGCTCAAGTTGAAAGCGCCAAGAATTCGGCAGCGACCGGTGAGCCGGTTGCTGTCTAGTCGCCTTCGCACAAGAGGCATTGAGAGTCATGAAACGCACATTGGCCGTTTGGATCTTTGACCTTTCACTCGTTGCGCTGATCGCAGGTCTTGCGATTGACAAGTATATGCAGCGTGCCCCCCAGGTCGAACCGAACGAATTCGCCGCTAACGTTGAACTCGAGCCGTTGCGCAATCTTGCCGTTCAAGATGTGGGTCGAATCAAATCGTTCGATTCGTTTGCCCGGGCCAAGATGCGCATGGTCGGTGGCCCTTACGACGTCGACGGCAAGGAACCAGTGTTCGCCTATTTCGACTTGATGCTTAATCCGCGTGAGTATCAGGACAAGGAGATCATCTACGTCAAACGTGCGATCCGTCCAGAGTTGGCCCGCGCCATGCAAGAAGAGAAGATCGCCCCCGAAGCGATCATCAAATTCACGAAGTCAGGGTTGATGGCCCCGGGACTGTATTGGGCACCCGCCATTCAAGCTGAATTGGGCAACCTAGAACAAGACATCATCCGCACGCAGAAATTCGTCAACATGATGAGTTGGGCGATGGCGTCGACTGACACGCATCGGTTGTCGAACGACTTTGCAATCATCCCCCCGCCCAATGGCACCGACAAGTCCCCGTGGCTTTCGGGTGAGCAACTTTGGGGTCTGGGTTTTCTGCAAGACGGTCACAACCATGGCGCTGAAGCGACAGGTATTCCGGGTCTTGATGAAAGCCTAAGCTCGGCTATCACCAGCGATTGGAACAAGCTGGTTGAAACGTGGCGTGACCAAGATGCTGCCGGAGCGTCCGCCGCGATCGCCTCACTCGCCGACAATCTCAAAAACGTCAATCCGCAGCTTTATCCGGAAGTCGAGAAGTTGAATCTCGAGAGCCTTTATTTCAAATTGAAGGCATTTGTTTGGGTTTGGATCGTTTACGCGCTGGCGGCTGTTCCGTTGGTAATGTTTATTGCCTATCGCATGAATGGTGCGCTAACGCTTGGCAAGATCATACTGGTGCTCGCTTTCGCGCTTCATACTTTGGCGATCGGAATGCGATGGTATATTTCGGGTCGCATACCGAATGCGAACATGTTTGAAGCCGTTCTTGCATCCGTTTGGTTCGGCGTTCTCGGTGCGTTCGTCCTGGAGTTTCTGGTTCGCAAGACCAACATGCGTGGGCTGTTCTATTTTGGTTCGGCGATCTGCGCGATGGTTGCGATGATGTGCCAGCAATTCATGCCAACTGTTCTCAAGAGCGACATCGACAACGTGATGCCCGTGCTCGACGACATGTGGCTGTACATCCACACCAACATGATCATCTGGAGCTACGCCCTCATTGGCATCGCTGCGATCATCGCCATGCTCTATCTGCGATATCGATTGGGTGGTGGCGATTCGTCGTTCGCGCGCATCGGAGGCGCGGGCAGTTTGATTCTTGACGGTTCGACCCCCAAGGGTGACCGATTCCTGATTGATGAGAAGGGATCGACCGGTAAAGTCCTCGACGCAGCCACCATGGTGATCATGGAACTTGCTTTTGTGACGCTTTGGGCCGGATTGGTGATGGGTGCAATCTGGGCCGATCATTCATGGGGACGTCCGTGGGGTTGGGACCCAAAAGAAGTCTTTGCGCTTTGCACATTCGTAATTTTTATTATTCTGGTCCATGTTCGCATCAAGGTTCGCGACAAGGGATTGTGGACCGCGATCCTGGCTGTGGTCGGCTGTGCGGTGATGCTGTTCAATTGGATCGTGATCAATTTCAAGATCACCGGGTTGCACAGTTACGCTTGATCATCGCTGCATAGATCGATAACGCGACAGGATACCAACCGATATGACCGAGCCGACCGCCAACCCAAACTCACCCGAACTCTCGCAGCAACATCCGCAGGAAACCATCCGCGAGACATTCGACTCGATCGTGATCGCATTTATTCTCGCGTTTGTGTTTCGGGCATTTATCATCGAAGCGTTTGTCATCCCGACCGGATCGATGGCCGCAACGCTCAACGGCGCCCATGGAAACATGATCTGCGAAAATTGCGGTTGGGAATTTGCATACGGTCTGAACGACCCAGCCAACGCACCTCGCGGCATGATGTCGTTCGACGAACAAAGCCTAGCCGTCTGCCAGAACTGCCGCTATCGCAACGACACCCGTGACACGAACGATGCCCGCCGCAATCAAAAAAGTGGTGACCGCATACTCGTGTTCAAATGGCCGTTTGACATCGGCGGCGAACTGCTCGGTCCGAAACGCTGGGACGTGGTGGTTTTCAAAACGCCAAGCGATGGCACAACGAACTTTATCAAACGATTGGCCGGCTTGCCCAATGAAGTCCTGCAGATCATCGATGGTGACGTGTATTCCGTTGCGACGGACAAACTTTCGGATGAATCCAGATCGACGTTGGATCAGGCGAGGCATCTCAAATACCTGAGGCGCGCCAATGGTGACCCCATGGAAATCGCCAGGCTTGATCAGGAACTGAGCGAATCGATCGGAGAAGCGCTCGCCGAATTGGACAAGAAGTTGCAGATTGCCCGGAAGTCCGAGATCGCTCAGAAGGTTCTTTGGAAGATAGCCTACGATCACGATTATCCGCCCAAAGAAATCGGCGATGATCAACCCCAGTGGGTGGTTGTTGACGACGATAGTCTTTGGACCATCGACAACCGCAAGCTTTCAATCAATGGCATCGGTCAGCCGCAGCAGCGCGTAGAACTGTCCGCAAAACTCGATGGATTCTGCTCATACAACACTCTTCATCGATGGGTCAATCGTTCGCGAAACCGCCATTTTCCGGTGTCCGATCTTCGCGTGCGATTCGTACTCGAGTTCCGCGAAGAGTCCGGCGCGGTCCGCGTGGGGCTGACCAAACGCGACGATTTGTTCATCGGTGAGATATTGTCCGATGGCACAGCGCGGATCATCAGAACTTTGCGAGACGGTTCAGGTGAACCGACAGAACTCTGCTCGACTCGCATTCCCAACTTCGACGCCGATCGCAAGATTGAATTTGCGTTTCAAAATGTCGACTACCGCGTCGAGTTGATTGTCGATGGCAAGACCATCCTCGCAACAAATAACAATCAATACGCACCGGAACTGGGCCAGTTGCGCCAAACGCCCCCACCGCAGACACCGCCACCTTATATCGCTGCGGACAATGCCAACATCGAACTGACGCATGTCGTGGTTGAAGTCGATCAGTACTACATTTCGAACAGTGCCCGCCTGCCCTTGGTGACCAATTGGGGCACTCAGAACAACCCGATCCTTCTTCGCGAAAATGAATTCTTTATGCTTGGCGACAACACGGCGCAGAGTAAGGATTCGCGTTTGTGGAATTACGAAGATGTGGGTCCGCATTTGCAGGTGCGCGGTGAAAGCTATCAGCAAGGCACCGTTCCGCGCGATCAATTGATTGGGCGTGCGTTCTTCGTATACTGGCCAAGCGGTCTTCGAACGTCATTGATTCCGTTCTTAAAAGATCGCGGCTGGATTCCCAACTTCGGGAACATGCGCTGGATTCGCTGACTGGGAATTTCGGTAGAAGAGTGAAGAATCGGCTCGATGCATGTGGTGGTTGTAATGTATCCAATTCATGTTCGCGTCAAGTTTTCCACAACCCGTCGCCTCAAAGTGACAAACTGCGGCACTGGGTTCCCATATCCTCATGCTGAGGGTCAGGGCGCGGTCCTAGTCTTGGAGAAGGTTGGCTGGCTGTCAGTAAGTCAGTATTCACAATCGAGTTAGAAAGCATGGTCAAGCCCGTTCGACATCTTTCCTGTTTTGACTCGCTCAATAGAGCCGGTGACAGTTTGGCGCGTTTGGCCCGTTCGGAGAATGCGGCGAAACGCTGTTTTCCACAACTTATCCACAATGACTGATCCGCCGAATGGATAGATCAGCCGTCGGTCTGTGTCGGACCAAGTCGAATCCGCTTATGATTCGCCAACGTTCAAAAGCGGCTTGATGCCTTGCGGGCATCGATCTTAGGAGAAACTTTTGGTGTCTGACCGCCCGTTACTGGAATCCAAAAAGCTAGTCAAACGCTACAACGGCCGCGCGGTCGTCAACGAGCTGGGGTTCTGCGTACACCCAGCCGAAATCGTCGGTTTGCTCGGTCGCAACGGGGCCGGAAAGACCACCAGTTTCCGCATGACGGTCGGCATGATTGATCCGGACGGTGGGCAGGTGTTTTTCGACGGCGAAGATGTCACCGATCTGCCCATGTACAAACGTGCCCAGCGGGGAATGGGTTACCTTTCACAGGAACCGAGCGTGTTTCAGCGGCTTACCGTTCGGCAGAATCTTTTGGCTATTCTCGAAACGCTCAAACATCTCTCCAAGTTTGAACGCAACGAACGGGCCGACCAACTGGTCGATCAGTTCGGATTGACGCGCCAAGCCCATCAGGAAGCGCGGACCCTTTCAGGTGGCGAGCGGCGCAAACTCGAAATCGCCCGGGCACTGGTGACCGACCCCACCCTCATCATGCTGGACGAACCGTTTAGCGGTGTTGATCCGATTGCAGTTGAACAGTTGCAAACCGAGATCCTGCGTTTGCGCGAAGAAGCGGGCATCGCCATTTTGCTCACCGACCACAACGTGCGCGAAACACTGGCGGTGACGGATCGCAGCTACATTATTGATGACGGAAAAGAACTGCGATCGGGCACACCCGCAGAATTGGTGCGCGATCCACTCGTTAGAAAAACCTACCTCGGCAGTACTTTTCAGGGTGACGAATTCGATTAGACCGCATTCGGTAATCCATCAGAGTGCGAATAACCAAAGTGATACCGCAGCTACAAGAAGCACGATTGACAACCAACCCAAGATAGCGCGAAGCCGAAACTGCACACGCGTAAACGGCCGATCGAGCGTATCGAGAACCACACACACCACGCGGGTGACAGGTTCGAGGCGCTCTCCTAGCACGGCGAGTTTCTTGCTGAGGTCAGCCGCCCTGCGCGACTTGGCCGATTCCTGAACTTCGATGGCTGGCTCGGTTGTTTTGGCGGCGACCAACGATTCCGTCTTCGTCGCCGAGCCGGCAGACGGGAGCGAAATCGAGTTCTTAGACTTTGGCGATGGAGATTCCGCTGGGCCCGCATCTGATGGTTTCGAGTCTGATTTTTTGGGAAGCGAAATCGACTTTGCGGGCGGAAGTTTCAGGCCCTTACCCGGCGTGGTTTTCTTCTCACCGCCAAGTTCCTCCGTCGCTTCGTTTAGGGCATGCTCGGCTTCCTGCATGTGGCGTTCGGCAGACGTTCCGGCGTCGGTTTCGTCGCCGAAATAATCCGGATCGTCCAGATGCGAATCTGACTCGTCGCCGATTTCGGTTGACAACTCGCTCGTCAGCGCTTCGGCTTCTGCCAAAAGCTCGCCAATCTCCTCTTCAAGAGGATCGCCTTCCGGGTTTTTGTTTGCGTCGTCCGCCATGTCCTGTCACTTATGCCATATCACTGGGCCAATGCTAAAGTTATCGGATTCTGACGTGGACGAACTTGGGATTGTTGTACCCCACAAAACTGCAATAATGGCCCCCATGGCCGCCCACCGCTTCTATGTCCCTGGTCTGCACGCGGGAATCGTCGATCTTGCCCCAAACGAAGCCCATCACGCCCACTCAGTGATGCGGCTTAATATTGGGGATGCGGTCGAACTTTTTGACGGGAAAGGGACCGTTGCAACGGGAACTATTCATTCGGTCGGCAAGCGAGAATGCGCGGTCGAAGTCCCTGACATCCAGTCCACCGACCGACCCAGTGCGAACCCGCTGACGCTGGCAATGGCGATGCCCAAAGCGCCGCGACAATCATTCCTGTTTGAGAAGTGTACCGAACTTGGCGTTGCCGCGATCCTGCCCGTGACGTTTGGCCGAAGCGTGGTCAAGATGTCGTCATCGGGAATAACCAAATGGCAGCGAACAATCATCGAAGCAGGCAAGCAATGTCGCACCGCGTACCTGCCGGAAATCCTTGAACCCGTCAAGTTCAAGAAGGCGGCAGAGTCAATGGGTGATAATAAGATGCACCTGGTCTGCGATCCGGCAGGGGCTGCAACGATTGCGGACCAGATCGAAGAACTCAAGCCCAAGCAGGACTGCACCGTCTGGATTGGCCCCGAGGGTGGCATGAAGAGTGAAGAAGTCGATCAACTTTCGGCGCAAGGTGCGATCTGTGTCAGCCTGGGCAGCAACATCTTGAGAATCGAAACAGCAGCCCTCGCCGTGGCTTCTGCATTTACGCTTCGTGGTCATTAAGAATAATCGAATTGAAACGTTAAACGCGGGTCGTACGCGCTGCCGAAAAACACAAGGCAAGGCGATTCGTAGGCAATTTGGCAGATGCGGGCGGCTATGCTAGGATTTAATCGCCGCACGAAAAACACACTTGGCCCGTGGTGCAATTGGTAGCACGCCTGACTCTGGATCAGGAGGTTCTAGGTTCGAGTCCTAGCGGGCCAGTTAACAAAACGCCCCGTTCGCAGCTGGTAACTGTGAGCGGGGCGTCGTTTTTTGATTGATTGTATTTGATTGATTGTCTTGACGCGCGCACAGGCGAGCGAGCTACAAGTCAGATCTCAGCTTGCGACCGGGCGGCGGACCCAACCCATGTAGTCGAGTTCGACGAGGCCGGCATCGACATTGCGCAACATGTTGACGGCTTGGGCACGGTGATGGGTCGAATGGATGAAACCCTGCAGCAGCATTTCGCCGAGGGTCGCCTCGAATAATTCGCCCTTCGAGTCGCGGTACTTCTGGGCAACTTGCAAGTCTGCCTCAGTCAATCCGCCGATGAATTCGTCGCGCTCACTTCGCGCGTCTCCGATCCAACTTTGGACTTCTGATACCGGAATTGGATCGTTTTCGTTCGGCCATGGCGTTTCGACAACGCCTTTCCAGCGCGACAGCCATGCCGATTCGCCAGCCCAGATGTGCAGCAACGTTCTGCGAAGTGATCCCCGTCCCATCGGGAATTCGCGGTCGAGCGCTTCATCTGACAACGGTATAGCCGCATCGAAAACCATCTGATTCGCAGCATCGTTGTAACCAAGAAGCGTGCGAACGCTGTCGATCGTCATGCCCATGCGTGTCTCCATTCGCAATTTGGTTGAATCACCAGCCTTACTTGACGGCAGCCGCCCCAGCTTCTGCGACCGCGTGGTCATTCTCAACCGCGTCGCCCGAAACGCCGATCGCCCCGATGATGGTACCACTGCTGTTCTTGATCGGCACGCCACCGGGAAACGAAATCAATCCGCCGTTGGAGTGTTCGATGTTGTAGAGCGACCCACCCGGTTGCGACAGCCTACCGATGTCACCGGAATTCATGTCGAAAAATCGGGCGGTTTTGGCTTTCTTCATGGCGATGTCGATCGAACCCAACCAGGCATTGTCCATCCGCGCGAATGCTTTCAAGTTCGCACCGGCATCGACGATCGCGATGTTCATCTTCACACCGATTTGCTTTGATTTTTCAAGGGCAGCCGCCACCGCATCCTGCGCCTGTGACAAGGTCATGTCGTTCATTTTTTCAATTCCTTCTTGTGTTCATCACATGAACATTCTTGTTATTCGCCGTACTTGGCGATGATCTCGTCCCGCGACTGATGCAGGATGCCGTACTTTTCACCCACTTCTGTAAATGCAGCAACCGCACGATCAATGTGATCGATTTCATGACCCGCAGAAAGCTGCACGCGAATGCGGGCTTCACCCTTGGGCACGACCGGAAAGAAGAATCCGATCACATAGATTCCCTTATCATACAGATCGCTCGCAAATTTCTGCGCCAACGGCGCATTGTAAAGCATGATGGGAACGATTGGATGTTCGCCCGGTTTGATGTCGAAGCCAGCCGCCATCATTTTTTCACGAAACCGTTTGGTGTTCGATTCTAACTTGTCGCGCAGTTCGGTCGATTCTTCGAGGATGTCCAACACCTTGAGCGATGCGGCTGCGATGGGCGGTGCCAGCGTATTGCTGAACAAATAGGGCCGCGAACGCTGCCGCAGCAAATCGATAATCTCCTGCCTTCCGCTGGTGAATCCGCCCGACGCGCCGCCGAGCGCTTTGCCCAACGTGCCCGTAATAATGTCCACCCGTCCTTGCACCCCGCAGTGTTCAATCGCACCGCGCCCGGTCTTACCGAGGAACCCCGTGCAGTGGCATTCGTCAGTCATCACCAGCGCGTTGAACCGATCCGCGAGATCACAGATTTCGTCAAGCTTGGCGATGTCGCCGTCCATGCTGAATGCGCCGTCGGTAACGATCAGTCGATAGCGGGATGATTGCGTGTCAGCCAGTTTGCTTTCGAGATCGGCCATGTCGGCGTGTTTGAAAATGTGGCGCTTTGCTCTGCACAACCGCACGCCGTCGATGATGCTGGCATGGTTGAGTTGATCGGTCAGGATGGCGTCTTTGTCATTGAGCAGCGGTTCGAACACGCCGCCATTCGCATCAAAGCATGCTGCGTACAAAATCGTGTCGTCAGTTCCTAAGAAAGCAGCGATTCGCTTTTCCAACTCGCGATGAATGTCCTGCGTTCCGCAAATAAATCGCACACTGCTCATTCCAAAACCGTGAGTCTTAAGAGCTGCCGCTGCGGCTTCGATGACTTTCGGATGGCTTGATAAACCGAGGTAGTTGTTCGCGCAGAAATTCAGAACATCCTGGGGATCGTTGGCCTCTGGAAACGCCACGCGGATGTTTGCGGCTTGCGGGGATTGAATCACCCGTTCCTGTTTGAACAAACCGGCATCGCGAATGCCCGACAATTCCTGTTGTAACGCTTCCTGCATCGCCCCGTACATGGCGTCGCTCCCCTATTATGATTGATGTATTCGGACGAACCGAAATGAACAGGTTATCGATGTTGAACCGTACCGTGGTCCGCCGCATCTTCCGGAACGCGCCATGTCGATGCAACTTTGGGAGCACGCGGTTCTTGAATCTCCGGAATAAGAACCAACTTACACGCATCGCCACGGGCCAATATTTCCATCGCGTCGTTGATCTCATCGAACTTGACCGTCTTGCTAATCAACGGTTCCAAATCGACAACCTTGTTGGCGAGAAGCCAGCGGGTTTTGAACCACGTCTCGAATATCCGGCGGCCATTAAGGGCGGTCACGTTTAGATTCTTGAAAATCATATTCTCCGCGATGTCGATTTCCACCGGGTCGGCAGGTATGCCAAAGAGCACAACCTTGCCGCCATGTCTCGCAGCGCGAAACGCGGTGTTGATCGCAATCGGTGAGCCGCTCATCTCGAGTACAACATCGATGCCCAATCCTTGGTTCGCTTCGGTCAGACGATCGACAACATCTCCGCCTTTGGTGGGATTGAATACTTCCGTCGCCCCCATCGTCTTGGCCAACTGAAGCCTGTTGTCGTTAATGTCTGTTGCATAGACATATGACGCGCCGCTCGCTCGGGCGATGCCGACGCTGAACAAACCGATGGGACCACAACCGAGTATCGCGACGCTCTTACCAGTGATGTCCTGATCGAGCGTTGCAAACACCGCGTTGCCAAATGGTTCTTGAATCGCGGCGATCTCCGGGCTGATCTTCTCGCGATCGTTGTGCCAGATGACTTTTTCTGGGATGGCCACATACTCGGCAAAGGCTCCATCGATATCGACACCGAGAATGCGCGTTCGCGGGCAAAGGTGGGCCTGCCCGGTGCGACATTGATAGCACATGCCACAGGTGATATGCGACTCTGCAGAAATGAAATCCCCTACTCGCCCGTGCTCGACCTGCGAACCGACTTCAACGATCGTTCCGGAAAACTCATGACCGAGGGTCAAAGGTGGTTTGATTCGTTTGCGACTCCACGCATCCCAATTCCAGATGTGCAGGTCGGTCCCGCAAATGCCAGCTGCTTCGACTTCGACCAAGACTTCGTCGGATTGGATCGACGGAATGGGTACGTCTTCAACCGAAAGACCGCGCTCGCTTTTGGTCTTGCGGACGGCCCGCATCATTTTCGGCATCTTTGCCTTCCCCCAGAGAATTCAACCAGTGAGTTCAAATGAAGCACCTTATTCGCCGGCTGGGGCGGGGTGCTTCGGCTCATTGGTCTTATGATAACCGTCTGTTTCTTTTGGTAAAACAAACGCGCTATCGGGCAAATCGAGATTGATGCTTTTTTCGGTGAGGTCTTCGAAATCGGCGACCTTCATGTTGGTCTGAGTTGCGTCTTCAACCAATATCCGAAGGGGCAGATTCAAGGTCCGGGAGACGTAATAGTCGAGTCGGCCATAATCGCGAACCAGCGCCGAATCAGGTTTGGGTTTGCAAAGCAGATGATCGCAGCCCTCCGGATCGCCCGGTTGAGGTGGAATCAATTTCACTTGAAAGTTCTTTAGGATTTGCTCCTTCTTTTGACCGAACGGCATTGGGAAGGGCGCTTTGTCGAGGTCGAAGAAGTCGGCGGATTCACCCGGCTCGAGGATCTCTCGATCGATGCGGTTTTCGCTCTTGCTGTTGGCTTCGATCAGCCAGCGGTCACGAAACAGATACCAAACCTTGTGCTTGAGCAGCGTGTCGTCGGCGACCATTTTGTCGAATGATACGAGAAACATTGGGTGCGGTTCAGACCGTTTGAACTGAATGCTGCCATGCCGCGTGGTTTCTGTCAGGTTCAAATTGTCGATGGTCTTGAACTTGACGCGGCAGCGGATCGCATGAATATCCTTGCCCGCTTGCTCGAGGCGTTCGAGAATCGCCACGACATCCGGTGGTGTTGATTTCTCTTGTGTGATGACGACGTTATTCGGATTTTGCTGCGCCGATGCGACGGCTGGGGTGAGCATGACCATAACCGCAGCAGCCGTACACATGCCTGAGATAACTCGATTGAACATTAAGACTCCGTTTCGTTTGTTCGTTTGAGCACTTTGTGAATGACGATTCGCGCCACAGTGGCTTTTATTTCATTCTTTGTTGTTGGGCAAGTAATGGAAAACCCGGTGCCCCCGTCACTTCATACCGCCTTGGATGATCGAGAGTCGCGGCCACTCGCAAGTGTCTGCTAGGCAACATCTTAAACACTCATGTAACAAACACGATACCGAGCCCTCGACATAACCGAGTCAGCCCGACGCCAATATTTGGAATTGTTTTCGAGCGGCGTGCAATAAAGGAGAAAGCACCCGACATCGTTTTGAAGATGCCGGGTGCCTTCCGGAGGGGAAAGAAGCATCGATAGCTTCGTAGCTTTTTAGATGAACGCCGCTAAGCAAACTGACGAAATCGTGGCCGATGATTTAACGGTCCGCCAAGAGCTACGCCCAACCGTAAACAGCAACTTCAAGTCGCACACCAACTCACGACTCGGACGCAAACGCGCCACCGATCGAAACGCAACTTAATTTTTTAAAATACAGAACTGCCAGAGATGCAAGAGTTCTTCATACCGACCGGGCACATCCTACTGTTGGGCGCGCACTTGGCAATCAAAAACTCGTGAGAAAATTGAAACGAAGCGTAATTGTTGGCATCGTTCAAAGAATTGATATCAGGACTATGGATAATTTCCCCCTGTCACTTTGGCGAAACAGACAAGGGAGGGTTAATCAGTGAATGAACTTCGCAGCACAACCTAGCTAGATTCTCATTCATTTGGTTAGCTGCGCGGTTTATGAACACGTTGTCGTTCTATTCGGTACAACACAGGGACCTTGGATAGGTCAATCGGATTTGCCGGCGCTCTCGACCAATTTACCACGACGACTTGCGCCGATGCCGCGCTTGCTGTCGGCAAGAATGAATTGCAAGAAACGTTCGCCTGCTTTTGTTTTTGTGGAACCGACCAGTTCCTGTGCTGCTCTTCGAAGATTTGCACTTTCGCGAAACACCCTTCGATGGAGATGGCGCACTTCATCAATCGATTCACGATCAAAACCGCCGCGCCGCATCCCGACCCGATTGACGCCATGACAATAGCAACGATCAGAATATGTCAAGAATGGCACAGCGTCGCGCGTCATCAACGTCGCGCCGCTGATCATGGTGTACTCACCGATCCGACCGAATTGCTGAACCATCGCCGCCCCACCGAGAACGGCGTGGTGACAGATCGTGACATGGCCAGCAAGCAGCACGCCACTCGACATGGTGACGTGATCTTCAATCGTGCAATCGTGCGCGACGTGCGAGTTGGACATCAGCATGCAGTCGCTTCCAATCTGTGTAACCGACCCTTCGGCGGTACCCCTGTGCACGGTCACGCCTTCGCGGATCGTCGTTCGATCACCGATTCGGCAAATGCTCGTCGCTCCGTCGTAGCTGAGGTCCTGAGGCGGACCACCGACGCACGCAAATGGATGGATCACGCATTCGCGCCCGATGTCGGTGTGGCCTTCGATGTGGGCATGACTGCAAACCCGTGTGCCTGCACCTATTCGAACGGGTCCATCGATGACAGCGTATGGCCCGACTTCAACGTCGTCGGCTAGGTTGGCGTGTTTGTCAATAACGGCGGTTGGATGAATCATCGAGTCGTTTCCGATTTCGCTTTGGTCTACTCAGAAGCCCGGGTCGTTACGACACCAAGTCATTTCGGCGCGGCCCAATCGTTCCACGCTCAACCGACATTTTACGCGATTCGCCGCCGTAGGCGAGCGTGTCGGAAAACCCCGAGATTCCCAGAACTGAAACGCTGCATTTAGGTTTGAGGGTCACTTGCCCTCCGATGCTTAAGAAACAATTACGACACATTCGCGGTCAAATGCGACTTGATAGCCGCGCGATCTCAGTTGCCAAACCACAATCTGCCAGCCAATGGCAAGGAATCACAAGCGATAGTGCGCGCGGGCTGGGCCAGCCGTCAACGTCCCGGTGTTCTTTGTCACAGGTTCCAAACACCCCTCTATCAGCGTTCACAGCCGTTATTTTGACACTTCCGCTTGACTTTGCACGCTGAGCTTCCGATACTACTAACGTGTAGTGTAGTCCATCCGACTGCAAACGGGGTAGGTATGCGCCCCGTACTTGCGTGCGTCAATCTTAAATCAATGAAAAATAAGCGATAAACGTTCTCGATAATCGTGTCGGCTGGTCTGGCATACGCATCGGGTTCATCAATGTCTGGAGGACATTAAGAATGAAAAACAGAAATGAATTGCATCGCAAGAGTCGCGGTGGCTTTACGCTGGTTGAATTGTTGGTCGTTGTGTCAATTATTGCGCTGCTTATCTCGATTCTCCTGCCTTCGTTGAGCAGAGCCCGTCAGCAAGCCAAACAAGTAGCTTGCCTCGCCAATATCCGCGGAATTGCTCAAGCCGCAAACACCTATGCCGCCGACGACCCACAAGAGAAGATTATTCCGATCTCAGAAGGCGACGCAAATAACCCACAACGACACTTGGCGTTCGCGGGTTTCGGCGGAAAGAGTGGCAGGGGCGCGACCGGTCTCGCCAACAATTCGAATTGGAGTGGGAATAAAGGCATCGGAGCTTTTCACCGTCCGCTGAATCATGTGCTTTACAAGACCGGTATTGACCTCCCCCCGATCACATTCGGCACCACGCGCAATTGGGAAGTGGACGCCAAGCTGCGGCTGGATAACTATAAGTGCCCATCTGACAAAGGGTTTAGCGGCTATCATTTCAGAGGATGGAGAGATTCTAAGCTCTCCGGTTACGACTACTTCGGCACGTCATATTTTGTGAATCCACTTTTCGTCGGGACACAGGGGGCAGCTTTCGCGAGTTCAAACTCCATGTATCAGCGACCACTTTCGCGAACGCCAAATCCGACCAACACTGTTTTGTTCAATGAAGCCGCAGCTCGGTTTGCCTTTTTTGCGAATAATCTCGACGAGTACGACCAATCAGATTCCGGGTGCGGGTGGCCATTTACTCACGGCGACTACATCGCCAAGGGATTCCACAAGAGAGACTTCCAGTTCAACGTTGCATTTGGTGACGGTCATGCTTCATTTATCAAGATCAAAGGGTACGGACTGGTTGATTTCAGCCTGAACAGCATGCCGCCTGGTTGCACTGGACAGACATCGTGTCAGTGCATTTTTGTTCGCGGTTTGGGTTGGCAGCTTGACACTCTGCCTGCCGAGACTCTGGACACCACCAAGGAGTGGGCCGGAAACTCCTCAACGGGAATTTCTCAATCTGGTGGTGTTGGAAACGAATTTGCAATCGAGAATTTCTAGCATCGATTGCTACTCGGCTGGGCGTTGAATGCTCCAGATGAGAATTCTAGAATTTGATGGCTGGCTCGCATAATCGCGGGCCAGCCGTTATTCGTAATGGCATCGATCCCGATTGGATCGACCGAAGGTCGGGATGCACGCTCAATCGTTTTGAGTTGGAATTTTTCGATCGATCAAGAATCAGCGTGATTCAGGAATCGATTCAATGTCAAAGGAATTGTCGTAGAGAGATCACCCGATGAAAATTGGTTCTTGCAGGAACACAAGGGACCACGGCGGATTTACGTTGGTTGAGCTGCTTGTGGTTGTTTCGATTATCGCACTGCTGGTGTCGGTCCTGTTGCCATCGCTCAGCAAGGCGCGGCAGCAGGCGAAACAGGTGTCGTGTCTGGCGAATGTCCGCGGGCTGGCTCAAGCCGCAAACACTTACGCTGCGGATGATCCACAAGAAAAAATTATTCCGATCGCTCAGGGTGATGACAAGTACCTCAAGCGTCATCTGGCTTATGCCGGCTTTGGTGGTAAGAGCGGTCGCGGCGCGACCACGTTTGCCAACCAATCGAGTTGGAGTGGGAAGTCTGGTGCTGAAATCGGGTCACCGCACCGTCCGCTCAATTTTGTGATTTACAAGGGCGGCTTCATCAAGCAAGCCGGACCGTTTCCAGACTGGGAAAAGGACGCCAGAATCAAAGTTCCGAATTACAAGTGTCCGGCGGACAAGGGGTTCAGCGGTTACCATATGGTCGGATGGAAGAATTCCAAACTCTCGGGTTATGATTACTTCGGTACGTCGTACTTTGCCAATCCGTTGTTTGTCGGCAGGTCTGGCGATGCGACATGTCGGTCCAACGCCATGTATCAAAGGCCGCTCTCGCGCACGCCCAATCCAACCAATACCGTGTTGTTTTCAGAGGTCGCCTCTCGGTTTGCGTTCTTTGCGACCAACGAAGAAGACTACGACCAATCGGGCTGTCAATGGCCGTGGAGCAGCGGCTCCTACATCGCCAAGGGCTTCCACAAAAAAGACTTTCGTTTCAATGTCGCATTCGGTGACGGACACGCCGCGTTCATCAAGATCAAGGGTTATGGACTTGTCGATATTGCGCAGGAGAACATGCCACCGGATTGCCCCGGCGGTCAGTGCAGGTGCGTCCTGGTTCGTGGATTGGGATGGCAACTTGACACACTGCCCGCAGAACCGGTCCCTGTTCGTAAAGAATGGGCAGGAAACACTCAGTCTGGAATCTCAGAATCCGCCGGTGACACGAACGAGTTTGCCGTCGTAAACTTCTAGCGCTGCCAAATAACGTAGCTTTCGACCATCTTGTGTATGTCGGTCGATTGAATTCCTAATTCCGAGGCTGCCCACTTCTTGGTAAGGCAGCCTTTTTCTTAGCCTTGCCCTGTCAAGACACTCGCGACTTGTATGCCCAGAGAATGTCCATGCCCATAAAGTGTCGATTCTTTTCGCTCTTGTAGCCAACATTGTTGAAACCGCTAGAATCGAATGCATGTCAGTCGTTTTACAGGTCAATCAACTAAGCAAGACGTTTCGCCTTGGCGGAGAATCCGTCCATGCACTTGATGGCGTTTCGCTTGAAGTGCCTGCCGGTGAATTCCTGGTCATCATGGGGGCGAGCGGTTCGGGTAAGAGTACGCTTCTGCATCTGATCGGCGGGTTGGACCTGCCAACCTCTGGTGAAATTCTGATCGAGGGGCAGGACATCGCTTCGATGACCGACCGCAAACGCACGCTGCTCCGTCGATCGCGGTTGGGTGTTGTCTTCCAGAATTTCAACTTGCTTCCAACGCTGACGGCGCTTGAGAACGTAGCATTGCCGTCGCTGATTGGCAGCGCCAACAACGGTTCGGCGCAATCGAAGGCCAAGGAATTGCTTGATGCGGTGAACATGGGCCATCGCACGACCCATCGTCCCCAGGCGCTGTCGGGTGGCGAGCAGCAACGCGTCGCCATCGCCCGCGCACTATTAAATGACCCTGCACTTCTGCTCGCCGACGAACCGACTGGCAATCTCGATTCGCAACACGCAGAGTCCATCTGGACGCTGCTTCGCAAACTCGTTGATGAGCAGCAGCGCACCGTGATCGCAGTGACCCACGAACCCATCGGGGCTCGCTTTGCAGATCGCATCGTCGTTCTCAAGGACGGGAAGATCGTCGGAACCATCAACGATTCGAGGAACCTGGATGCGACACTGGTTGCAACTCGCTACACGGAATTGGCGCGCTAAGCCCGGCCGCACGTTCGCAATCGTCCTCGCTGTCACGTTGGGCGTAGGGACCGTTGTCGCCGTTACGAGCCTTTACGCCTCCGTCGAAGCCACCATCTCCGAACAGATCGTCGATAATTGGCTTGGTCATAGCCACATCAGCATTCAATCGCCCAGCGGTCATTGGGGCAGCATCGATGAAAACATCGCGGACAATATCGCCAACATCGACGGCGTGACCCGCGTCACCTCGCGGTACAAAACGCGCATGCGGTTGATCAGTCCGGTCGACGCGCCCGCTCCCGACGAAGAGATTGATCTCACCAATGCCCGTACGGACGAAATCGATGTTGTCGGAATTGACCCGGAGCAAGAATCGGAATTTCGCGTTCAGAAAGACATGGTCGGTGACGGAATACAACCGGCTGACCGGGATGTCATTGTACTCGAAGCACGGCTGGCCTCCGAATTGAAGATTGCTCTGGGCGATACCGTTTATGTCGAAGGATTGATGAACGATCCGGTGCGCCCTCTCAAAGTATGCGGGATCGTTTCGGGACGGCGGGTTGCGTTTTTTCAAAAACCGACTGTATACATGCACCTTCGTGATGTTCAGCAGATGCGCCGCGAGAAGCAGCGCGTTTCCGTCATCGATTGCATGGTCGCCGAAGACACGCCCGAATACATCGCCACCAAAGCCGACGAAATTCGCCAGATGATCCGCCAACAAGGGCAGGGATATTTGGTGACCACTTCGGGCGCGAAGATCAACCAACTTCAAGAAGCCCGTAGCGCATCCCATTTGGTCTTACTGCTCTTTACTTTCGTGACGTTGCTGACGTCATTTTTCATCATCATTACAACAATGAGCATGGGTATGATGCAGCGGATTCGCATCCTCGGCGCGATTCGTTGCATCGGGATGACCCGGCGACAGTTGGCTGGTCTGGTGTACGCGGAAGTGGTGCCACTGGGCGTCATTGGGGTGTTGCTAGGCGTGCCTTGCGGAATGTTGATGACCTACGCAGCCGTCGCCTGGGTGCCACACATCGAAGACATTGTCTACTCGGTTAAGTTTGGTGCGTGGGGCATTTGCATCGCGGTGATCGGCGGGTTGCTGACAACGATACTCGGCGCCACAGCCCTGCTTTCGCAGGGGGCGATGGTCTCGCCTCTGGAGGCTGTCAATTCGCAAGCCAAACCGCAGCGTCATCGCACGATCGTGTTCGCGGCTGTGTGTGGCTTGCTCTTGATCGGATTCCATCACCTGCTGCTCGAAGTCATCGAACCGGCGAACTGGTTAAAACCGGTGACGCTTTTCGTCGGGACGGCAACGCTTTACGGCGGGTACATGCTGCTTGCACCGGCGTTGGTTTTGGTGACGGGCAAGTTGGCGCTGCTCATTGCTGCCCCCTTGCTGGGTGTTGATCGACGACTCGCTGCCGACCAGATCGAACGGGCACCGTGGCGAGCGGCTGGCGTTTGCTGGACTCTGATGGTCGGGTTGTCGCTGGTTGTTTACGTCTTCGTCCGTGGCGAAAGCATCGTTTACGCCTGGGACTTTCCGACGAAACTAGCCGGCACATTCGTCTGGACGACGGATCCTTTTGATGCTGACCTGCTCGATCAAGTCGATGGCATTGTCGGCGTATCCGAATCCACCCCGCTCAACGACGTCCCCTGCCGCGTGCAGTCGCGCCGTACATCGCTGCTGAGCTTGCTCAAGACTGAAAGCATTTTTGCGGCTGGCGATCCGGATACGTTCCTATCGATGGCCAAGCTCGAGTTCCTGCAAGGAAACGCCGACGACGCCCGCGAAAAGTTGATGCGTGGCGGATACCTGTTGCTGCCACCCGAGGCGTCGCACTCGTTCGGTTACAACCTTGGCGACAAAGTGCCCATCACGATTGCCAACAAAACCGTAGACTTCGAAGTGGCAGGCGTGGTGCGATCGCCCGCGATGGACATTGCTGTTCAATACTTCCAAGCCGACAGTTACATGATGCTCGCATCCAGCAGTTCGGTCTTAGGCACGCTCGATGATTTGCGTGAACACTTCGGAATCGACACGCTCACAATGTTCATGATGAACATAGAGTTGGACATGTCCACTCCACCGCAAGCGTTCGAACTGTCTGAAGCACCGCCCGAATCACGAACGTGGTGGTGGGAGCGCATCAACGATTGGCTACCGCTTATTCCGCTTGCAGAGAATGATCGCGAAGTCATCAGAAACGAAATCACCGAAATGGGCAACAAGCCGCAAGTCTATTGGGGACCGGCGCTGCGAAGTTTGTATCGTCAGCACGTCTCGGCGATCAACTTTCTCAATGACCAGTGGGTCGAACTGTCACCGGATGCGCGTTGGGAAATCTACCGCGAGCGCATCGTGCTGGAGCAAGTAAAAGGTTTGATTAAGCGACCGTATGCACAAACCGGTACGCTGCGCCGCATCAAACAGGAAATCGATCGCGATATTCGCATCGCCACGATGGGCATCTCAGCTGTCCCGATGATTTCGCTTCTCGTCGCGACGTTAGGTGTTTCCAATTTAATGATGGTCAATGTCACCAGTCGTTCGCGCCAGATCGCAGTGCTTCGATCGGTCGGAGCCACCCAGTCATTGATCGCCCGACTCGTTTTGGTTGAAGCATTGGTCTTGGGACTCTTGGGTTCGGCGATCGGTGTCGGGCTAGGGCTGCATGCGGCGTACGCGGGCAACATTCTGATCACATCGCTTATCGGCGTAGAGATTCCGTGGGTGGTTCCGATTCCACGGGTGATGTTCGCGGTCGGGCTGACCTGGTTCGTCTGCGTTCTAGCAGGCATCAGGCCAGCGATGCGTGCTGCCCGCAGCGACATCGTCAATGCGATGGCCGCCGTCTAGCATTACACACCGTAAACCCATAAAATACATGACCTTACGAAACGCATGGTTCCGTACTGATGGTCGCGCGATCCGGCACGGTAATTAGTCGGACGTTGCTGCAAATAATTGCCCATCGACACACGAATCCCATCATGTAGGCGTAAAGGTTTTGTTTGAATCGGGGTCTTTTTCATGTTTCGCGGTTTACTACATGCCAGACTCAAAGCGGCTGACCGGGCCATCTCTTCCGGACGTCTTGATGACGCACTGCGGATCACCGGTGAACCCGAAATCGCAGCCCACCCCAAGGGTGCGAAACTGCGTGCCCGCCTCGCCGATGCGTTGATCGAACGGGCCCGCGAGCATTATCGCGCCGACCGATTCACCGAAGCATTTCTTGCACTAGGCAAAGCCGACCGTTGCGATGGTTCCCAATCGAAGATCAACGAATTGCGCAAACAGGTCGCGGCTGTCGCTGATGAAGTCTCGCGTCAACATACCGAACGACGCCAACAATTGGAGATGGCCAAGCATCGCATCCATGCTGGTTCGCTGGCAGCCGGTCGGCGCATTCTCGAAGACGCGCCGGATGGTGAAGAAGACTTCGATCACTTGAAGCGCGAGTTGGAATCCCGCGAGCAACGCGGAACTGAATTGTTGACGCAGGCGAATAAGCGGTTTGCCGATGGACAGGTCGGATCGGCAATTGATCGGTTGGCCCGCTCGCGCAAAATCAACGCCCACGATGAGCAAGCCATTCAACTTGAACGGAACATCGTTGCATCGGTCATCAAAAGCGCCCGCAACGCATTTGTCGAAGGCCGCCTGACGCAGATGCGACAGGAACTCGATTTGCTCGATCCACTTGCAACGGCACAGTCTGCAAAACGCGACCTCAAAGAATACCTGACGCTAGCGCAGCATGCTTCCCGGGCGATCGGTGTTGGCGACTTTGATGAAGCCCGCCGATTGGCGCAACGGTTGGCGACGCTGGCACCGCAGGCCAAGTGGGTCAAGCGGTCCATCGATCTGCTCACCAAGGTTGACGACAATCTGCATCAGTTGGGCAGCGGACCATTGGGCGATTTCGCATTGAATTCAAATGCAAACGGCGAGTCGCCGAATCAGCGAAACGCAGCGCCGCGCCCTCTGGACATGACCCAAACCATCGGCGCAAACGCAACCGGTGCAGCGCGATCGATGCTTCAAACACTTCATTTGCTCGTCGATGGTGGCGGTAGTTATCTGATTCTGCGCAATTCGCATGCTTCGATCGGACGGGCGGCGTCCAACGATCCTGCGAACATCGCAATCTTCGCAGACCTTGGCGAACGTCACGCAGAATTGACCCGCGTAGAAGATGACTACTTCTTGATGAGCCCGCACGAAGTCGAAATCGGCGGAAGAAAAGGCCGGCAGCAACTGCTTCGCGATGGTGACAAAGTGATCCTCGCGCGGCGGGCCAAATTCACGTTCCGATTGCCCAATCGCCGAAGTGGAAGTGCCCTTCTCGATATCAGCGACACGACCAAAATGACCAACGATGTGCGCAACGTGATCCTGATGAAGGACACCGTTATGATCGGACCGGGCCACTCGAGTCATGTCATCTGCACAAGTGGTGGCGCTAACCTGATATTGTTTGAACGCGGCGGCGCACTTTGGGTGCGGGGCATGGGGCGAAACGAACCAGCCGTCGCGATCGATATGGGCGTGACGCAGGAAATCTCCGGAATCAGTTTCGTGGTTCAACCGTGGACCACACGTACGATTTAGCCGTTTCGATTAGTCGTTCCGAATCAACTGGAATCAATAAACCAGCTAGACGGGAACCAAATTCGTGGCATACACCTTCAAACATGGAGATCGACCGCTGGATGGATTCGCGATCCAGCGTGCAGTCGGACGCGGTGGATTCGGCGAGGTCTATTACGCGGTGAGCGACGGTGGCAGAGAGGTCGCCCTCAAGTACCTGCGCGAGAATCCGCAGATCGAACTACGCGGCGTGGCCCACTGCATCAACCTCAAAAGCCCGCACCTCGTTTCCATCTTCGACGTGAAGAAGAACGATCAGGGCGATTACTTCGTGATCATGGAATACGTCTCCGGTCCGTCGCTTCGCGATATATTGATCGCCGAACCCAACGGGACCGGTCCGCAAAAGGCGGCTTATTTTGTCCGGGAAATCGCCAAGGGTTTAGGATACCTCCACGATCGCGGCATCGTTCATCGTGATCTGAAACCGGGAAACATTTTCTATGATGAAGGCTACGTCAAAATCGGCGACTATGGCCTCAGCAAATTCATCTCCGTTTCCAGGCACAGCGCCCAAACAGCAAGCGTCGGGACGGTTCACTACATGGCCCCCGAAGTTGGATCCGGCAGCTACACCCGAGGCATCGACATATACGCACTGGGTGTGATGCTCTACGAAATGCTGCTGGGCAAGGTTCCGTTTGAAGGCAGCAGCATGGGCGAGGTGTTGATGAAGCACCTCACCGAGCAGCCGGAAGTTGAGAATCTTCCGAAACCATTCGGGAAGATCATCCAGAAGGCACTGCAAAAGGACCCGAAGGATCGCTACCAAAGCGTGTACGAAATGATCGACGACCTGATGGAAGTCGATGACGTGCGCACGTCACTGGCGGGATTCAATCCGGTCAGTCTCAGCGGCGCTGCCCGGCGATTGCCGGTTGGTGAGGATTCACCAGTGCCTTCGCCCAATCCTGCGCCACGACGCGCTCCTCAACCTTCGCGACGCCCGCGGGCTGGTCAATTCAATCTTGATGCAGGCAGCCTTCCGCCTGGTATGGCCCGAAAGCTTCAACGAACCAGCAGCAAGATTCAGAAGCGTTTGCGCAAGCTGGATTCCAGGCACGGTTACAAACATCGCCCTGTCTTAGACGACGTTCCGCCAAAACCGCGACAGACCTATCTGGCCGACGCGCCGACGACGAAGCGCGAGTTTCTACAGCGTGCAATGCTGGCATTGTTGATGGCCGTCTGCCTCGGCTTCGGTGTCGCGATGGTCAACGATATGCGGGAAGGTGGATACGTCGCGTCGATTTTGATGATCGCTGGGGTGGCTGGCGGTCTGGCAATCGGTATTCGCGCCTTCGCCCGGGCCTCAAGAGATCGCTTGCAGCCGCCCTGGGTCGAACGAATCTTCTTGACGATTCCCGTTTGTATTTTGGCTGGTTTCGGCTCGTTGCCCATGTTGGACTGTGCTCGCGATGAGTATGTAATGGCAGTGTTCGGGGCGCAGGTGTGCTTGGCATTATTTGGCAGATGGCACAAGCGGGTTGAAACCGGTTCGCGCGGCAAACTCTCGATCGGCAACGCGTTTTCCGCAGGATTGTTCGCGCTGATCGTGACGGCGATATTCAGCGAGGGTCACGATCGCTATTTGTTCTATTCCGCAGGAATCGCTGCCTCCGCATCGCTCGTTTTTGAAGCGATGGCATGGTTATTCCCGCTGAAGGATTGGATGGCCGGAAACACCGGTGGCCCATCGGGTCGGTCCGATGGTGAACAGCCTGGTGGCGGACAGCGCGATGGGATTCAAGACAAACACGGTGCCGAGTGGCAACCTCAACCATTTACCGAGGATCATCTTGAAGACCGAGCTGGCCAAGAAACCATTGCACGACCTTCGGATCAAGATGTCGCAGGCGCATCACGCGATGCCAACCATTTCATGAAACCTGCTTCGACATTCGCAGCACCTCAACCGCCACAGCGCTGGGCGGCGACGCGCGTGTTGGCGGCACTGCTCGGATTCGCGTGTTTGGTCGGATTCGTCTGCGTGATCGTCTATATTTCTTCAGGTAAGCCCAGCAATATTGAAAAGCAATACAACAGAGGTGGCATCGTTTACCATGAGTTTCCTCGACGTGCATTGGAGTCCAATGAATTGATTCCTGCAGCCCTGATCGGTGCGGGATGCCTGGGTATGCTGGTGTTTTCATTTCGTAAAGTACGCCGATTCCGCACGAGCGGTTTCTATGGCGACACGCTTCGACCTATCTTGATCACTGTTTTTATGATGGGAATCGCACTTGGAACTTCTCTCTTGATCGGTGACCATAATCCTCACAGAGTGGTTCCCGGACGTGCGATTCTTATTGTTTCTATCATCATGTTCATTGTCCTCTTGTCTGCACGGGGGCGAAGGTGGCATCAATCGAATCACGATGTCCATGAGAAATCCGAACATCCTCTCTCGAACGAATTTCAAGCGTACGGTTCCCCTTCCGGGCAACCATCCAAGCAGGCATAGCGAGCGTCAACTGGTACCTTCCTGTCGAAACTGTACTATCACGCAATATATCACTCACATTTCACACGCCGAACCACACTTGATCCCCAAAGTGCCCCGTTGCCAGAGCGAGAAGCATCTGTCATAATCGCTCGATTCGGGTAGCGTTCATGGCGGCTGGCGGTCCGCACGTGAATGTTCAAGGGGGAAATCGCTGCACCACGATCGAATCGAGAACGCAGGGCATGACCAAGCTACACGGCATCTGGGCTCGATCGGGCTTTCATATCTGGGGAGAAGATACGGCCGTCGATTCGCACAGCAGCGATGCAGCGACGAATGGTCACACTGAAAATCACCCCTTCGCGATTCGAGCAGACGAACTTCACGCGGTTGTTGGTGACTTGTCGCCAGACGGATTGCTCGCGTCGATCGCTCACGAAGATTCGCTGCGTTTATGGTTACCGCAAGAATCGGGATCGCCCATTCCGTCGGCCCGGGCTGTCGCGATGGAAGAACTGCCCGACTCACCAATAGCCGACGCCCCGATCGCCGAATCGCTTCACAGATTTGAAGTTCAGTCGCTACGATTCATGCCGGCAGATGCCATCGATTTATTGACGTCACTTCCGAAACCGCTGCCCGAAACGTGTGGTTCTTCGGTTCGATATTGGTGGCACCTCGCCCATTATCTCGTCGAAATGATTCGGCAGCGGCAGTTTTCTCCGCATATAGATGAGGGATCTGGCGACACATGCACCGCCCACTGGCGGTTGGCTGTCCAGAGCAAGGAAGCGCTGGGGTGGCTACAAGACATCGCCGACGCCATGCCGAATGTTTGCCGCGCCCTCGACGGTGCCAGCGAACGGGATCGGGATGCGGGTCGGCTAATCGAAAGCTTCCTACACATTTGCGCAGATGGGCTGATTCGCAGAAGCTTGGTGCAGGACCCATTCTTTGATCAGATCCACGAGCGCGCCGAGCGCGAGGGCACCTGGGATGTGCGATGGTTGAGTTCGCTGCTGGGCAACGAAGGCGATCTTCGACGCGGGCCGGCAGGTCGTACGGAGTTTGTCAGCCACGCGCAATCCTGGATCGGAAAACTCGACAAGAGGCGCAACCAAATCCCGGCACGTTTGTGTTTTGAGTTGCTCGACCCCGCGTACGATGATGCCCTACCGTCTGACGATGTTGACGACGAAGACGAAAAGCCTTGGAAGATTCGCTATTGGTTGCAGTCCCAAGACGCACCGGGAAACCTTCAGGATATCGCCGAGGTATGGGCTGACGACTCTGCCGCCCCATCGCTGCTTCGCAACACGCTGCAGACGCGCCGCGAAGAAATCGTTCGCGATCTTACGCGGGCGGCGGAAGTGTTTGCACCGATCGAAGCATCGTTGCAGGAAAGTCAGCCAACCGGTCTGTCGCTCAATGCAACGCAGGCCCATGTGTTTATTCGAGATGCAGCCACTCTTTTGGAAACGCGCGGGTTCGGTGTGCGCCTGCCAGAATGGGCGCGACGATTTGAACGTCAAATCGGTTTGCGCTTGCGCGTCTCTCCCGTTGACGAACAAGAGGCGCGGACGGCAAGCGCCGGTAATGTCGGGCGAAGCGGCGTGGGACTTTCGAGTATCGTTGATTTTCAATGGCAGCTTGCGATCGGCGATTCGTCGATTAGCCGCGAAGAATTCGACCAACTTCGCAACCAGCAGTCACCACTTGTGCGATTTCAAGGCGAGTGGGTTTATTTCGACACCAGCGCTTCGGCGCAAGCCGCGCAATTTTTGGATACGCAGTCCAGTGGGCAGATGACGCTGGGGCAGGCCATCCGGATGGCTGGCGGCGCGACGGATGACGAAATTGATCTGCCCATCTTCGGACTCGACGCCGAATCATGGATTAAACGATTGCTCGATGCTGCGCCAGACGCGGAATTTGAAAAGCAGGAGCAGCCGAAAGTCTTCAATGGAACGTTGAGACCGTACCAGTTGCGCGGGTTGGCTTGGTTATTGTTCATGCAGCGCGGTGGAATTGGTGCCTGCCTTGCCGACGACATGGGACTCGGAAAGACCATTCAACTCATCGCCCTATTGCTGAAGGAGCGAGAGTCTGACGAATTCTACGGTCCGACGCTGATCTTCTGCCCGATGTCGGTGGTTGGGAACTGGAAGCGCGAAATTGAGCGCTTCGCCAGCGACCTCAAAGTGACGATCCATCATGGCCCGGAACGATTGACCGGTGATGCGTTCGTCCAAGCCGCGGCTAAGTCGGACGCCATCATCACGACCTATGCACTTGGTCACCGCGATTTGGAAACGCTGCGCAAGGTGATGTGGCACCGCATCGTTCTCGACGAAGCCCAGAAAATCAAGAACCCCAGCGCCGCCCAAACCATCGCGATCCGATCGCTGCCGAGCACGCATCGCATCGGGCTGACCGGTACGCCGCTGGAGAATCATCTGTCGGAATTGTGGTCGATCATGGAAATGCTCAACCCGGGGATTCTCGGAAATGCAGCCGCCTTCCGACGACGATTCGCGGTTCCGATCGAACGGTTAGGCGATTCCAATCGGGCCAAGCAGCTCAAGACCATGATCCGTCCGTTCATTCTGCGGCGCATCAAGTCAGACCCAGCCGTCGAGTGCGACCTTCCTGAAAAAATGGAGATGAAGGTCTTTTGCAACCTCACCGCAGAACAAGCCGCACTCTACGAACGCGTCGTCGCTGACACGATGGCCACCGTCGAATCGACCACCGGCATCCGCCGACGCGGCGTCATTCTTGCATCGCTGACCAGGCTCAAACAGATCTGCAATCACCCGGTTCATTTTTTGGATGATGGCACAGAACTCGATGGTCGCAGCGGCAAATGCGAACGACTCGTCGATATGATGGAAGAAGTCATTTCCGAAAACGATCGAGCGCTGGTGTTCACGCAGTTCCGCAAGATGGGAGATTTACTTGCAACCCTCATCAAGAAGCGATTGCGAACCGAGGCGATATTTCTACATGGTGGGACCACGTCGAAGAAGCGCGAGCAAATGGTCGATCACTTTCAAGATCCCAATAGCGACGTGCGCGTGTTCTTACTGTCATTGAAGGCTGGTGGTCTCGGAATGAATCTGACGGCGGCCAACCATGTGTTTCATTTTGATCGATGGTGGAACCCAGCCGTCGAAGATCAAGCCACTGACCGAGCCCACCGCATCGGCCAAACCCGCCGCGTGCAGGTTCACAAGTTTGTGTGTATGGGCACGATTGAAGACCGCATCGATAAGATGCTCACCGAAAAGGTGTCGCTCGCCGATCGGATCGTCGGTTCGGGTGACGACTGGATCACGGGATTGTCGAACGAAGATTTGCACGCCCAACTGATGTTATCAAGAGAAGTCATCGCCGAAATGTAATCGTATCGACTTCGATACTCGGTGCCACTGCTCTGTGAGCAGTGCAGTTCTTACACAAGCCCTGACTATTCGCACTGCTCACAGAGCAATGGCACGTCATTTTCATGGTCGCCTTTGTTTTGAATCGATTGCAACTAGCGGAATTGCTTGGCGACAACCTGATTAAGATCGCGGGCGAGCCTTCTTTCATCTTGCATGGTCAGGCGGCCTTCCTTGACGACAACTTTTGCGTTGACGTAAACGCGATCCGCCCGCCCGACATGACACAGCATCAGCGCGCCCAGTGGGTCCTGGGCAACTGCTCCTGCGACAGCAATGTCATCCGTGCGGTACATGGCCAAGTCGGCTGCGAATCCGGGCGCGATTCGTCCGAGATTCTTGCGCCCGAGTAATTCTGCACCACCGATCGTCGCGATCCGAAATGCATCAGCCGTCGTCATCGCAGATGCCCCACCGTTTACCCGCTGAAGCAGAATCGCCTGTCGCGCTTCGGCCAGCAAGTGCCCGCCATCGTTGCTGCTTGAACCATCGACTCCCAAACCAACACGCACGCCTTCGCGTAGCAGCTCCGGAATTGCGGGTACGCCGCTTCCCAGTCGCATGTTGGAACACGGGCAATGGGCAACGCCGGTTTTGGTTCTGGCCAGCAGCTTGACGTCGTCATTCGATAAGTGAACGCAATGTGCAAGATACACGTCATCGCCAAGCCAATCGCATTCGGCGAGATAATCGATCGGGCGTTTGCCGAATCGCTCGATGCAATAGCGTTCTTCGTCCATTGTTTCTGCGGCATGGGTGTGCAGCAATACGCCGCGCTCGCGGGCGAATGCGGCAGTCTCCCGCAAGAGATCCGAACTGATGCTAAACGGTGAGCACGGTGCCAGATCGACACGGACCATCGACAACGGATCGGCATCGTGAAACGTTTCGACGGCGCGGGCACAGTCGGCCATGATCGCCCGCTCGTTCTGCACACAATCGTCCGGCGGCAGTCCGCCCTTGGATTGGCCAACGCTCATGCTGCCGCGACAAACGTGGATACGCATGCCAAGACTGCCAGCCGCCTCCAAAACGCTTTCGACGCGGACGTCGGTGTTCTGCGGAAAAATATAAAAGTGATCACTCGTCGTAGTACAGCCAGAAAGCAAAAGCTCGCCAATACTGACCTGCGCCGCAAGTTTGACGGTGTCGTGTGAAAGATTACGCCAACGGGTGTAAAGCGCCGTAAGCCAATCGAACAGCTCGGCGTTCTGCACACACGCCAACCCGCGCGTAAGACTTTGATAAAGGTGGTGATGCGTGTTGATCAAACCCGGAATCACCACATGGTTCGAACCGTCAAAGTGAGCAAGGCCGTCGCGTTCAGGCAGTTGGCGCTCAAGCTCATCGCTAGGGCCAACCTTGGCGATCACGTTGCCTTCCAAAACAATGCCATGATTCGTCAGAACAACAGGCTCATCGCCCACGCAAGTGACGATCGTCGTGTTTCCGATATATTGGGTTTCAACCATAACGCGCGTCAGCCTAACGCCTCAATATCAAAAGGAACAGGGTAGCCAATCCGCTACCGATTCAATCTAGGCATTGGTGTGACGATGATTAGATCCAGTGCATTCCGGCCGGCGTTTCGCAAATTCTTGATATTCGTGTCGCACCACACTGAATTGCCCAAGTTAAGCGTCTCCACTTTGGTACCCGCAAGCAGTCTCCCTTGATTCATCGCCACGACAACTGAGGGCGTAACACCGGACAAAGTGACTGCTGCATCTTTGGATAACCGCTCGCTTGATACTTGCACACGGTCATTTTCCAATAACAATTCACCTGTAGAATGATTCGCAGATTCGTTGCCTGACGCCGGGGGCTGGCTGAAAATCTCGACGACGAGCACCCTTGCAATTTCTTGGCCGATATTTTTTGTTCGGTGCACTGTTGGAGCCGCACCAAAACCTACGGTCCCTCGCGTGCATGTTGACTCTTCCGTCGTGCCGTCGTCATGGCGAATCCGGAATTGACCATCTGTCAGAAAAATCACCGCAGCTTCAAGCGGATGAGAATGCTCGTGTGTTTCCTGACCGGGTTCCAAACGGGTCTCCATCACGCGGACATAACCGTTTTGAAACCGCAAATGATGATGCGGCTCGATGTGACCCGGTAGCGAAGTGCGCGTTGACGAACAACCAATCAAGAAAAGTAAATTGCAAAACAGAAGAATTCTCAAGATAAGGTCCATCCAATCTTCAAGTGGAATCGATTCACACGGGGAATCTCTGACATACTCGCGAAAAACGCCCGCCTCTCCTTGCCATAAACGTAACGGCACATGATCGAAAGTGTACGAGAGTCAATGGAAAGGTGGCCCCGCTTGTGTCCGGCAGCCTAACGTTTGATGGCCTGTTGGGGTAGAGAGAACTTCACCTCTGCCCCAGTCTGCGCGCAAAAAACGGGTCTCGATCACCAGGGAAGGGTGGCGAACGAGACCCGGACGGTGGTGGAGGGGTGTGGTGGTCAACGACGGAAGCCGTCGAGACCCTCCACCAACCGTTAGGAATCTGTGGGTTGCGTCTTCTGCCTGGGGAGGAGCGCGATCATGTTGGGCACTACACACCCATAAAGCTCAAGATCATCCCCACGACTGAGCAAACCGATCGGCGAAAACCAAGCCAAGACCCGTCCCTAAGACTCCGTACTCTCTGCTTAAATGCCTGCGCATCGGCACGCAAAATCGAAATCGATTTGCGCGGACCGAGCGCACGCGATACCGATATCGCCCATGACGACCCGCAATCGGGCAGACAAGACCGCACATGACGCCAAAACGCCATACACCAAGCACACGCGGACTGCGCGCAACCGCGCAGACCCGTTTCACATGGGCGCACTCTATTTTCAAGTTGTGGTTGGAAGAATCGGTGAGACCAAAATCGAGGGCGGGCGAATGAGGATTCAAATATTATTGTATGGTGCTGCTGTTACAACTTAAGAATACTGGATGAATGGCTGACTAGCATAATTATGGATATAGGCTCGCCCCTAGATTAACTGCTGGTACTCGTTGATCCATCCTTACCGATGAAACACTATCACAGAATGCCGCCTTGTCAATGATTTTGTTGTTTTGTGACAACTTTCACAGTCGCGACTACGACGCTGCTGCCGCATTGATTGGCCAGGTGGATGACCGATGGGTGCATGTTGAAGGCATGCTGCAGAAGGTGTTATAGCCGCCAGGTCTGCGCGATGTTGATCGCAGTTAAGAGACTCTCGGCTTTGTGGAGCGTCTCGCGATATTCTGATGCAGGGTCGGATTCATCGACAATGCCTGCACCGACCTGGGCAAAGACGCGCAACTTGCCGTCGGGCGATTCAGTGATGACCAACGTGCGAAGCGCGATGCAGGTGTCCATGTTGCCTGCGAAGTCGATGTAACCCACCGCGCCACCATATGGACCGCGACGGGTTTTCTCCAATTCGTCGATGATTTCCATCGCCCGAATCTTCGGCGCACCGCTTACCGTTCCCACTGGCAGCACCGAACGCAGCGCATCGAATGCAGTCTTGCCATCTTCCAAACGCCCAGCCAGGTTCGTGCAGATGTGCATGACGTGGGCATAACGTTCGACGCTCATGAGTTCTTCGACCTTGACCGTCGTGGGGCTGCACACCCGCCCCAAATCGTTTCGACCGAGATCGACGAGCATCACATGTTCGGCGCGCTCCTTGGGGTCGGTGAGCAACTCTCGCTCGAATCCCAAATCTTCAATTTCATTGCGCCCGCGCGGACGCGTGCCAGCCAGTGGTCGGTTGGTCACCACGCCGTCTTCAACGCGGCACAATATTTCCGGAGACGCCCCGACGAGAATGGTCTGCGGTGTTTTGAGATAAAACATGAACGGTGACGGATTGACCGCCCGCAGCGCCCGGTAGATATCAAACGGTGACGCGGTTGTCTCCACCGAAAGTCGCTGCGAAACCACCGTTTGAAAAATATCGCCCGCACGAATGTATTCCTTGCAGCGATCGACGATGGCTTCAAATTCATCCTGTTTGAATGTACTTTCATATTTAAGTGGCGAGGGCGGTTGAACCATTGGCGTCAACGTTGTCGGTTGCTCTTGACCGAGCGTCTTGATGACTTCGGCGATTCGACTCTCGGCATCGCGGTAGGCCGCATCGACCCCGTCGCGCTTGGGATACGCAAGGGCGACGATTTTGATGAGCTTCTGCACATGGTCAAAAATTACGAGCGTGTCGTAGATGCAGAAATGAACGTCCGGTAGGTTGCGATCGTCTTGCGGCGGGTTCGGCAAATTCTCGTAGTAGCGAATCACGTCGTACCCGGCATACCCGACCGCCCCACCGATAAATCGCGGCAGTTCCGGAAGTCGCGCCACCGAAAATCCCGAAAGAATTTCCTGCAATTTCTGTAGCGGATCATCGATCGTGCAGGTTTCCGTACCGGCTGATGAAACATAAGTCACATCGTTGCGCGTGGCACGAAACTGGGCGGCTGGCTTGGTAGCGAGGAACGAATATCGGGCGATTTTTTCGCCGCCGACGACGCTTTCAAACAAAAACGCGTGTTCCTGATCCTCCGCCAACCGGGCGAACGCAGACACCGGCGTCAGCTGGTCGCTGAGGATGCGGCAGTAGACCGGGACCATGTCCGCGGACTTGGCCAGCGCCTCGAATTCGGGCAAAGATGGGCAGAGTTCAACCATGAACCGAATGCTAGCCAGCGATCAGGCGATGGTCAAGCTGGGGTGCAGTCGCGTGGGTTGGAGTTATCGGGCTTGGAACGGGTGGTCATAGACCATCATGACACAAAAAGTGTCACATGGTGACAGTAGCCATCACCTTTATCTACGATCGTGAATCTCGATGTCCACGCCCGGCGCATCGACAAACACGCCATCGTCACTGACTTCGACAAAGCCACTGGGAAAGTCGAAGAATACGCCATCGTCCGTAACCGCCAGCGCGCCCCCCACAAAATCTACGAACGCGCCGGCGGACGAAAATTCACCTCGCAAAACCGGAAGACTCAGCGAACCATGACAGCCGCTAAACAGGGTGCCGCCCGCAAGCATCCCCACTCCCAACTTTGAAATCCTGGAATTCAACCGGTTTATCACGACGCGCCTCCTTGGCAATCTAATCTTAGCTGACGATTGTAGATTGGGCCAAATGTCCAAGTAAAGGTCGGAAACCGCACATTACTGATCCAAGTCGCAGCGCGGTTTGAACTGTCGTTTTGTCAACCGTTCGCCTATCATCAAGTAAGGTAACAAACAAACCCTGTACACACGAAAGGCCGCCCCTTGTTTGAAGCATCAGTGGAAGCAACCTTCAGCGCCGCACATCAGGTCCACCTGCCCGACGGGTCGCTCGAACCGCTGCACGGTCACGACTGGCAGGTGACAGCCACCTTTGCATGCGGGGAATTGGACGAGTGCGGTTTCGTCGTCGATTTCATCGCGGCTGAACGCTGTTTGGCGAAGGTAGCCGAAAAGCTCCACCACACCAGTCTCAACGAATGCGAGGTGATGGCTGGTAAGAACCCGACGGCTGAGATCGTCGCTCAGGTCATCTTCGATCAGTTGGCATTGGAAGCTGCTCTCAGATCAACGCTGCAACGTGTGCGCGTCACCGAAGCACCGGGTTGCTCTGCGACGTATATCTTGAACCGATAGAACGGTTCATTTGGCTCCTGACACTATGGATTCGTCAATGAATACCGGCGGGCGGCTGATTTCAGTATGATCCTGACTGGCATCATCGTTTGAAGGGTCCAGCCGCCGATTCTGATTGACGATGTTAAACCAGTGAAATAGACTTTTTATGGCGATTGGCCAAATTGAAGCTTCGCATTTGTTGACAGGCAACCGGACCTGCAAACCCATGGGCATACTCTGTCAGTGCTGTAACCAAGCCAACGCGACCGTCCACCTGACGGACATACAAGCCGGCGGCGAACCCGTCGAGCGCCATTACTGCGAAGAGTGCGCGGCTCAAGAAGGCATCACCATGAAGCCGCACGAACCGATCAACACCATGATCGAGAAATTCGTCAAGATGGTCCCGGCGATGCGGGATGCGGCGCAGTTGACCTGCCCGAATTGCGGCATCAGTTTCGGCGAATTTCGCGCCCAGGGATTGCTGGGATGTCCCGAAGATTATTCCGAATTCGGCGAATTGCTGATGCCTCTGATTCGCCGAGCCCATGACGATTGCGATCAACATCGTGGCAAGCGACCCGGACAGACCAACGATGTCGGCAAACTTCGCGTGCAAATCCGCAGCCTCGAACGTGAACTCGAAGACGCCGTCGCCAATGAAGAATTTGAAGAAGCCGTTCGTCTCCGCGATCAACTGAGTAAACTTAAATCGACCGGTGATTCACTGGAGACCAGCAAGCCGTCAGACGGCGAGTCAACGGAGGATCGGGCATGAGCGTTGATGACCTGACCGGTCACGTCGGCGAATGGCTGCGTGGGACGGGACCGATGTCTGACATTGTGATCTCGTCGCGTATACGCCTTGCCCGCAACATCGTTGGTTATCCATTCTTGTCGCGTGCTTCGGGTGACGAAAAGCGCGAAATCTATCGCGCGTTGGGCGACGCACTTTCCGGTGCCGGATTCGGCAGCAACAGCTTCTTTGTCGATATTGAAAACATCAGCGACGTGGATCGCCAGGTTCTCGTCGAGCGACATCTGATCAGTCGTCAGCAAGCCGAAGCCGAAGGCAGTCGCGGTGTGTCGGTCTCGATGAATGAAACCCATGCGCTGATGATTAACGAAGAGGATCACCTGCGGATGCAAGTGCTCAAGAGCGGTCTGCAACTTGAGTCACTTTGGAACGAGATCAGTATCATCGACGATCGGGTGGCGTCTGAGATTGAATTCGCGTTCGACGAGCGATTGGGATACCTGACGGCATGCCCGACGAACGTTGGAACGGGCCTTCGGGTTTCGGTCATGCTGCATCTTCCTGCGCTTAAAATCACCGGTGAAATCGAAAAAGTCATGCGGGCGGCGAAGGATCTGAAGCTGGCTGTCCGCGGTCTGTTTGGCGAAGGCACCGATGCGATCGGCGACTTTTACCAAGTGTCGAATCAGGTGACACTGGGTGTTTCTGAGGAAGAGATTATTGAGGCGTTTTCGGGGCAGATCATTCCGCAGATCGTGGACTACGAACGTGCCGCACGCGAAGCCCTTTCCGATCAACGCAGCGTGCAACTCGACGATAAAGTCTGGCGTGCCTATGGAATCCTCGAAAACGCCCGAGCGATGGCCAGCGAAGAAACCATGTTCTTCCTGTCGCATCTGCGGATGGGTGTGAGCATGGGACGTTTCGACCAGCTCGACATCGGTACGATTAACGAATTGTTCCTGCAAATCCAGCCAGCCCACCTGCAAAAGCGAAGCGGTGGAAAACTCTCCGGTGAACAGCGCAGTGTTGCCCGCGCCCAATATCTTCGCCAACGATTAGGCCACAACAACTAAGTTCAAACCGTTTTGGCGGTTGAAGTTGACGACACGATATATGGGCTGGCGGCTTCGATGAACCGTTCAGCTCGCCGCCAGGTTCCCAATAATTCGATTGAAAACGAATCGATCATCGTGCCGGAAGCGCCAATGAATTCAATGCGGTTGAGTTCCGGGTTGGCGTGTACAGCCGCGACACCCTTCCAGCCAATCCGACACGGTTTGTTTCCACGCTCGATCAGCACGACTCCCCCATCCCACAGCACGACCTCATTCGGACGCCTCGACACAAAGAACCACGTCACCAAAACGCACAAACCCAGCGTCAGGATTTGGTGCGCTTCCCAGCGACCGAATTGAATTTCGCGGGCTGCGATGGCGAACAACCCGATGCCAGCCGCCAACAGAAAATACGACGACGGTTTTGATTCACGAATGGTTTGAACTTCTGCCGTGACGCGCACACCGCACTGCGCGCATGCACTGCCCAAACCGGCATCTTGAATCAGCGCATTGCAGACGTGACATTTGTGATTGATCGTTTTCATAATATTCAAGCAGTACCACGCCATCGAATGGAATCCTGCGAGAATCATTGTAGTCGCGTAGGGTGGGCCGTGCCCACCAGGGAACGCTAAACGCAAAGGCTGGTGGGCATGGCCCACCCTACACGAGGCATCGCGCCGAAGTTCAACAACCACAATGAAAGTGGCACCAGTTCAAAGTAAGGGGATGGCGATTATGGCATTTGGGAACTGCCGAGATCGACGACAAAGACCTGCCGAATGTCGCCGGGGTTCATCGCGGGAACAACCTTCAGGATGTACAGGAGGGAATTGTCCGGATCCTGACGAATCTCGCTGATCGTTCCAATCGTCATCGATGCCGGCAGGTTGGGATCGTCTCGCGACGTAAACACATAGTCGCCCACGCGGACGTTCGTCTCATCATCAGTTGATTTGACGTAGTTGTGGCTGACGTCGCGGATTTCCATGTCATGGTCGCCGGTACCGACGAGCCAGAATTCACTGGAAAGCGGATAGAATTTGCCCGTCGCCGCCCTCGCGATCAGCACCCGCAATGCCGTGGCTTTGTCTGAAAGCAACCGCACGCGTGCGGAATGTGTGCCCACCTGATCAACGAATCCGACCAGCGTTTCGGCGCACAATACTGAGTACCCTTCGCGGACGACGTCCGTCTCATCCATCTGCAGCGAAAAATGGTGGGTGGTGACCGCAGCATCTTCGCGAACGCCGCTGAGCGTGCCCGAATTGATTAGCTTCGACTTGCGCCATGCGAACGCGTCGCCTGCGACCACCCTGGCTGGGATCAATCGCCCCTGGTCCAATCCGCGATCGCGAATCTGCGTCGCATGGGCGTAGGCGTTGGAAAGGTCTTCAAAATCGCCGCTCAGCGAGGCAAGGCGATGTTTCAGGGCGGCGTTTTCGCGGCGGATTTTTTGAGCTTCGTCTGCCGACAAACCCTTGTCCGATGGCGTCACCACATCGGTGACGGCGTCGGCTGACCGGGTCGTCCAATCCTGAAACGGTAGGATCACCTGTACGAAATTGAGGAACTTACCGGTGAGTCGAGTTGGCAACATGAACCCCACTACCGAGACCAGGATCAATACGGTCATGATCGTCCGGCGATTGGAAACGTGTTTGCGGTGGCTTCGACTCATGGATTGAATTGCACATTGTGTGCAGCGTATGACGTGTTCTGCGACCGAAGTTCATCGATAACCAATGCGTGAATCGTCCGTGACCCACCTTCGTCGCGAATGTAACCGCGACCACGCACCTACACAAGACGTGGCCTACATGTCATCAATGTCAGAATCGAGCGTGTCTTTCCACATTGCGAGGTTTTCGAGATAGATCGCGGTGCCGCGTGCGACGCAACTGAGTGCGTCATCAACTACTGTCACACCCAACCCGGTCGAGCGTTCCATTACATCGTCCAGCCCGCGAAGCAGTGCGCCACCGCCCGCAAGGTGAATTCCGTTTTCGACGATGTCCGCCGCCAACTCGGGTTCTGCTTTCTCTAGCGTGCGAATCACGCAATCGATGATCTGACCGATCGGTTCTTTCAGGGCTTCGCAGATTTCCTGGCTTGAAACGATGCTTTTTCGGGGCAAACCACTGACCAAATCGCGACCACGAACTTCGCGCTGTTCATCAACGTCGTCGATACCGACCGAACCAATCTCAATCTTGAGCGCTTCTGCGGTCTGCAACCCGATCATCAGGTTGTAGGTGCGTCGCATGTGGTTGATGATCGCCTCGTCCATATCGTCGCCAGCCACGCGGATCGACTCGCACACCGCAATATCGGCTAGCGACATGATTGCCACCTCGGTCGTTCCGCCACCGATATCGACAATCATCGACGCGGTGGGTTCAGCTATGGGCAACCCAGCGCCGATACCTGCGGCCATCGGTTCATCGACGAGGAATACGCGTCGCGCCCCGGCGCGTTCAGCCGAGTTATACACCGCACGTTTCTCAACCGCGGTGATGCCCGAAGGCACCGCAATGACGACGCGCGGGCGGAAGAAGTTGTGGCGGCCATGCACTTTGCGAATGAAGTAACCGAGCATCGCTTCAGTAATATCGAAGTCGGCGATGACGCCGTTTTTCAAAGGGCGGATGGCGTTGATGCTGCCCGGTGTTTTGCCGAGCATTTCTTTTGCGACGAGACCGACAGCATTACCGTTATCGAGCACGCGATTGGTACCGCGCTTGACCGCGACAACGGACGGTTCGTTCAAGACCACGCCCTCACCCTTCACGCACACCAAGGTGTTGCACGTGCCGAGGTCGATCCCCATGTCAACGCTAAACATGCCAAGAAGTGAATCGAAGATCACAGGCCAGCATCCTTTCGAGCCTTGTTGAGACTTGTTGCAACGCGATCACGTTTCGCCGCGCATGCCGGATAGTACAGGAAAACCGCGCGCATGCGTAGCCAAATTCGTCAAATCGGGCGAAATGCGTGTTTAAGGAAATGCGTCTGAAACAACGGGCAGGTCGGAGACTAGAACGGAATCCAGTTACCGTACAACGCCTGAGCGCGCATGCTGGTGAAGATGGTCGCCGTCAACAGGAAGATCGTCGCAACAATCACAAGGACGGTGTACACGTTACTGCTGGGTCGTAGGTCGGATGGTCCTGTGTCAGCCATGAACTGAAACTCCTGTCAATCATGCAGTTGCAAGAATGCGGCTTCAAAACCCACTGTGTGAAATCTCTGCGGCAAATCCAATGGTCCGCGATAAATCACAGTATACAAGCGAAAACGCGGCTAGTTGGCGTAACCCAATGCCGGCTCATCCATGACCATGTCGGACGTTCGCGGCATGGTCTTGGCCCGCATGATTCGTCCGGCAGCGAGGCCCGGTTCGACGTCGGAAACTTCCAGGTCGGCGATGTAGTCGCGGCCTCGATAAATCACGAAAACCATTCCTTCGCGGACGCCATCGGCGCTGCCCACGCTGATCGTGGCGAGGCTGCCCTGAACTTCGAGGATGCTGCCGCGAATCGGTGTGACTGATGCAGACCTGGTCGCGGGCCTGACACCGACCATACTCGTCGACGAAATGGCTTCGGGTGTGGCTGTCCGACTGCCACCACCGGCGACCTTGCTCGACTCGTCGCGAAGAATATTGATCTGCTGTTCAAGAAGGTGCTGTTTTTGAACAAGGACGACAATCTGAGCCGTCTGCTCATTGACGCGTTCGTTGAGGTCGAGGTTGCGGCGCTCGAGTTGCATGCTGCGTTTTTCGATCTTGTCGAGTTCGTCGCCAGATTCTTTCCAACCGGTCTGGGCGACCTGCAACTGATTGCTCAAACGACGGGCCAGTCCTTCGGAGTCGCCCTTCTCCGCTTTGAGACCGGCGACGGAGTCCTGCAACTCGGCGATCTCGGCCAACTGCGACGCCTGCGTGCTTTCCAGATCGGCAATGCGGGAATCCTTCTGGCCGCGTGAATCCAACCATGCGGTTTTTTCGGCTGCGTGTGCCGCTGACAGGCTGCGCATGTGCGTTTCGACAACCTTTAATTCTTGTTGGTAGTCTTCGGCGAGACCCTTCCAACCGGTGGTATTGGCGACGAAGCCGATGGTCGTCATCGTGAAGGCGATGCTGAAAATAACCATCAAGACGACGAAGATCTTGGTAAGCGTACTCAAGGGAGTCTCCTTGTTGTCGTTGCCGAATCGCGCGATTGGCTTGGGTGCAAAAGTCGCTGGCCGCAAAGCAACCGAAACGACTGCACGCGCTGCACAGAATCTGCGTTCGAGACATCTGCCCAGGATCAAAGCGAAATCAGTCTGCTTATCCCAAACAGTTAAACTGGCATTCAAGAGTGCGATATCGAAAGCGAAAACATCCGCCAAATACGGGCGCAATTCGACACCGCATCGACATTTCTAGCCTACCGAACGGGGATATGCAACCCCTTTACATGAAATGATATACGGTGATCCGTCCCCGGTGTGAAGTGTTCTCGAATCAGCGGAATATTGTAAGGGGAAGTACGAGGATTGAAGCGAAGTTGGCAGATTGGTGGATTTAGCCGAGCGAGATATTTCAACCGAGGCACTTTAGACGGATTGCCCGGAGTTCCACTGGCACGATTCATCGAGGTAAACGGGGCGTCCAGCCACGATGGTTGCGACGGCTTTTCCGGTCACTCGCCACCCGTCAAACGGTGTGTTGCGTGACTTCGACTGGAATCGATCTGCCCGAATGGTCCACTCGCGGGCGGGATCGATCAAGGTGATGTCGGCTGGCCTTCCGACCTTAAGCGAACCGCCTTCGAGTCCGAGGATACGGGCGGGATTCGTCGTCATACATCGTATCAAGTCGGGCCAATCGAAACCGCGTTGCCCAATCAACGCCTTCGCGGCACAAGCCAAAGACGTCTCCAACCCGACGATTCCCATCGGCGCTCCGACGAAGCCCGCTTGCTTTTCTTCGGTGGTGTGCGGTGCGTGGTCAGTGACAATGCATTCGATCGTTCCGTCAAGCACGCCCTCGATGCACGCCTTCACATCATCGCGTGATCGTAGCGGCGGACTCATTTTGAAATTGGGGTCGGGCTTGCCATTTGCGTCAACGACATCTTCGTCGCACAAGAGCAAATGGTGGGGGCAGACTTCCGTTGAGGCGGGTAGGCCATCGCGCTTGGCCCGGCGGACAAAATCGACTCCTCGCGCGGTCGAGACATGGGCAACGTGATACCGCGCGCCGGTTTCTGCGACCAACTTCAAATCGCGTTCGATCATCAACTCTTCACCGCGCGGGTCGTAACCAACCAACCCGAGACTTTCGCAGGTCGGCCCGGCGTGCATGATGCCACTTTTTGAAACAGCTTTGAATTCGCAGTGGGGAAAGAGCGGGCGATCGATCGCACGAAGATGCTCCATCACCTGCCGACACACGTCGTCGTCTTCGATCCCATCGCCATCATCGCTGAACGCCACGACACCGGCGTCCTTGAGCGCGGGAATGTCCACAAGTTCTCGCCCCAGACGACCCACTGTGGCGGCTGCGATGAATTTGACCCGGCAAAGATCGACATCGACGGCCCGCTGCATGACGTTTCTTACTGTCTCAACATTGTCGAGCGCGGGGGTGGTATTGGGCATGCAGCAAACGGTCGTGAATCCACCGGCGACGGCTGCGGCACATCCGGTTTGAAGGGTTTCTTTGTGCTCGCCACCGGGTTCGCGAAAGTGAACGTGAACGTCGATAAGTCCCGGGCAGGCGATCAAGCCGGGTTTGGTCATAACGGACTTGATGCATTCGGGCCGAGACCCCCGTCCGATGCCTGCAATGATGCCATTTTTGACCTGAAGCCACCCAAGCTCATCCATTCCGGTTGACGGGTCGATGATCCTGGCAGCGTCAATGCAATATTCAGTACCCATGTGACGACTCTATCAAGGTTGATTCGGAATGCATGGCCGTCGCCACTCCCACACGGTGCCGTCTTCCGGATGTTCGACCGTACCTGCGAATTCAAATCCGAATTTCTTAAGAATCGCATTCGACGCATTCTCGACAGGCAGGGTTTGCGCGATGATGAACAGATCGGGTTTGTTCGTTCGTGCGATCGCGAGCAGTTCCTTCACCATCTGCGTGGCAATACCGCGTCCTTCGAACTCAGGAAACGTAAAGTATGCAATCTCAACCGCGCCGTTCACAGGTGGCGACTTGAACGCGCAGGTTCCGACGCACGTCGCCTGACTGGAATCATCGACGACTTCCGCAAGGTAACCTATCCACGGTTTTTCAAATCCGACCCGCGCAAAATGCGATCGAAAATGATCCAGCACGCCGACAGCAGCTTTGGGCAGCGGTGCGATCACCTGGGCGGTGCTGCCGTCATTTCGGATTTCAATCAGCTTCATGTGGCGTACTCGATGAGTCATTGTTCACCGATAGCGCAGCTTTGATCGAACGCACATGAATGTCGCGCTGCGGGAATGCGATTTCGATACCGGAATTTCTGAATTCCTGATCGATGGAAAAGTGCAGTTCGTCGATGGTCGACATGTAGTGATCGATGCAACCGACGTATGCACGAACCTCGAAATTGAGAGAACTATCGCCAAACCCGATAAACAAAATGCGCGGCGCGGGTTCATTGACGACATTGGGATTCTTCTCGACAACCCGCGTCATCACTTCTCGGGCGAGTTTCGTGTTCGATCCGTATGCAATACCTACCGGAACAATGACTCGAATCACCGAATCGGACAGGGTCCAGTTCACCACGCGACCGGTGATGAATTCCTTGTTGGGAATGATCAACTCCTTGCGATCCCACGCCACCACTGTCGTCGCCCGCGTGCGGATGCGCGTGACCGTGCCGATGGTGTCGGCGACCGTCACCGTGTCACCGATGCGAATCGGTCGCTCGATGAGCAGCATCAAGCCCGAGGCCAGGTTGGCAAATATCTCCTGCAATCCGAAGCCCAGCCCGACCGTCATCGCTGCCACCAACCACTGCACCTGTGCCCAACCGACACCGATCTGGCCAAACGCAATGATGACGCCAGCCACCGTAATGATATATCGCGTGATCGCCGTCGCAGTGAACCGACCACCGGCATCGATGGGCAACCGTTGGAGGATTGTGATTTCCAGGAGCCCGGGAACGTTCTTGACTGCTACGATGGTGATCAGGGCTGTCAGGCTGACCAAACCCAGGTTGGCCAGCGTGATTGGAATCGTCTTGGTGAACTCGTTGATAACCGATGTTCCGTCGGCGGTGGTGATGGTTTCTGACGCCTGATGCGTGATCGACCACAGCGTCACACCGCGAAGCACACCCAGAGCTGGAAGCGCATCTGCCCAGATCGCCCAAAAGCCAGCCACCCCGACCACCATCATGGTCACTCGAACGAGTTGCAGCGTTTGCTTATTGATCGAGACGACGTCAAGTCGTTCATCCGGAACGTTGACCACATCCGGATCCGCAGGTGTCGCTGACTCTTGTTCTCTTTGCTGCTTCTGTGACGCCCGTTCCTTTGCCTCAGCGATCGCACGGCGTCTAATTTGCAAAACCAACCAGCGCTTGATCAATGAAAAACCGACAACCAATCCGACAAGCAGCCAAACCGACTCGACGAATCGCGTGCCAAGATACAGCGACGTGTAGTAGTAACCAAACACGGCAGCGATGACGAGCAGCAGCGGTAGCGCGAGTGACACCGAGTACCAAAGATGACGAGAACGGTTTAGCCAACTGGCAGATTGACGTTGGAGGACGGGTCCAATCACTGGGCCATTCGGCCTGAGAACACGCTGGACGAACAGCGCGATGGCCAGGAATCCAATGACAAATCCCGCGCGACCCAGCGACCCCTTGAACGCTTCGTTACTCTGCGCTTCCAATGTCGAAAACACAAAAAACGTCGGCACAAGAATTGGCGTGAGCCAGGCGATGTGCAACTTAACAAGTTTCATCGACTGGGCATTCCAACGAAAATGCTTTTCGCCCAGCCCATTGATCCTAGCGATTTGACGCAATGACTGGAGCGTCAGGAGAATGACAGCCGTCGCGCTTAATCCACTCGAAACGGACTTTGAAAAATCGGTCGATTCGTGTGGCGCGGCAATCACCCATCCCAAAAACCACAACGTCGCCGGCCAACGTATCGCAAGAAACGCAGTCGCAAACAACACCCCCACGGTACGAAGCATGGAGTCCTTTGCCGGCTTGCCGGATCGCTCACCTGCCATTCGTATGAATCTGCGAAGTCGCCCCGATGCAGTCCAGAGGGCCAACAATACGAGCGATCCTGCCCCCATCCAGGCGGCGCTTGCCCGCAACGTTCCACTGATCGATCGGATGACATTGCCCCAGCTTGCTGGAGTGGCCAACCACACGAATGCGTCGCGGCTATGTCGAATGTCGGATACGCCCGGTGTATTCCCGCTGCGGATCCAAAGCACTTTCTCGTCGACGTACTGTTTGAACCGCTCGATGGTGACGACCAGTTCGCGCTCTTTGGTGTCGAGGTCCACGAGTTTGTCGAACAACCGATCGTATTCCTTCAACAGGCTGCTCATGTCAGTACGAAGGTTGGTGATCGCATCCTTGGCGGCTTGCTCAATCGTCGCCCGACGGTCCGAGCTTTCGCCGGCGTCGATCTGCGACAAGACATCTGCGACGATTTCATCGGCAGCGACGAGTTCGGCCCGCCGATCTTCCAATTCCAGGATCGTCAACTGCACTGCGCTGATGCGATCCTTGTCGATGCGCAAGTCACGGTGGATGGGTCGAATGTTCGGAAGGTTGCCTCGATGCTTTCGCAGGAGTTGTCCGATGGCATTGGTCAATCCGGTCACGTTGACGCGACGGTTGATCTTTTCATATTCCTGACTGAGTTGGGCGAGTTGTGCTTCGGTTTCTGTAACGCGAACGTCAACCCTTTTGATTTCAGACTGCAAGTCTTTGGCACGAAGGGCTAGTTTTTCGCGCTCCTCAACGAGCGGAAGAATCGAAGGGTGGGCTTGTTTGAGTTGCTCGCGGGCGTCACGAAGCGCCTGGGCGGATTCAAGCTGGGCCTTTTGCTGCACACGTTTCTGTATTTCGGCAACAACTTTTTCCGCGTATCCAACCCGCCGCGTGCAACGATCGATTCGGGCTTGCAACAAATCGCGCCGGGCGTCGTAGCTGAGAATCTCGCTGTTGTACGCTTCGATCTCGCGATCGATTGCCAAACGCCTTGACTGAACCAACGCCCTCTGTGCCGACCGCGTGATCGCTGACTGATCGTCCTCCGGCGCAGGTGCTGGATCGGTGATGGCCAGCAGTCTCGTTTTCGCGGCGGCGATTAGTTCGGGGATTTCCTTACGACGGGTCGTCCGCTGGTCACGTTCGCGCTCCCAGTCGGCGAGCATCTTCTTCTCGGACTCAGCATCACTCTGCAATTGTCGAAAGCGCAGTTCCAGGTCACCACGAGAAGCGTTTTGCGAAACATCGGAACCGGGTTCAGGGAGTGGTTGTAATAATTCAGCTTGAATCGCTGCAAGCCTCTCCGGTGCTTTCTGACGTTCGGAGTCATATTCGGCTGCCTTCGCAACCCACTGCTCGGCGATTTCAATTTGACCGATGGCCTGCGTGTAAACACTGGCTGTTTTGGTCTTGGCGTCGTCAGAAAGATTGACTGCACTTTTGACTTGCTCGAGCTGAAGGTGCAGTTCCTCTTTGTTCAGTAAATCCTGCGGAACTGCGACAGCGGGTGGCCCATTCGTGCCGATGTTCTGGGCCTGCTGACCGACTACGGACTTGGGCGCAGCAAGCAATGGAGTCATGCAAATGACCCCAAAGCAGAGTTGACGTATACGCCTTAATTGTCGCATGCCATTCACTGCTTTCCTGATTGCCGTCGGGCGATCAAAAACCGATCGATTCACGATCTGTCGGTTTGCTCGTTCTCGTTGGACCTGCGACTTTTCAATTGTGCCGTGACGCGTTGCCCACCAAGCCATCCCTTGCGCCAGAAGAATACCAACATTATGACGGCGATGGCGAACATGGCGACAAGGAGTAGAGGATACGCCCAAGGCCTTTTTAATTCCGGCATGAATTCAAAATTCATACCGTAAATACCGGCTAGGAATGTCAATGGGATGAAAATAGTGGCCATGATCGTCAGGACTTTCATCACTTCGTTTTGACGATTTCCGACGCTCGACAGGTAGACATCCATCAGACCGCCAGCCAACTCTCGATATGTCTCGACGCCATCCATAAGCTGCACGCAGTGGTCATAACAATCTCGCAGGTACATGCGCACCGTGTCGGAGATGAATGGATTTTCGTCGCGAATCAAAGAATTGATCGCCTCTCGTTGCGGCCATATGGATCGCCGAATGGTCAGCAGGTCACGCTTGGCACCGTGAATCTCCTGCAGTACCTCTGGTCTGGGGTCCGAGACGATCAGATCTTCCAACGCTTCAAGATTTTCGCCAAACCGTTCAAGCAGAGGATAGTAGCCGTCGATGATCGCATCGAGCAACGCGTAGGACAAATAACTTGGCCCCTCCTTGAGTAGGATTGCACCCTTGTTGCGAATGCGATTGCGCACGGGTTCAAACACGTCTTCGCGTTGCTCTTGAAAAGTGAGCACGTAATTTTTGCCAACAAAGATGCTAACCTGTTCAGGCCTCATCCCGATGTGATTGGGAAGGACCATACGCGTGATACAGAGCGTATGGCCTTGAAAACATTCGACCTTGGGACGTTGCGGAACGTTGACCACATCTTCGAGTGCGAGCGCGTGAATATCAAAATGCTCGGCGATTTCTCTTAGCTTGGCTTCGTCACCGAGTCCATAAACGTCGACCCAGCAGACTGAGTCGTCGTCGAGCATTCCGGTCAATTCCGAAACCTGTACGTCTTCGCGCTCCTCAAGAGCCTGGGGGCTATATTTCATGACTCGGATGACGGGTGCTTGAGCCTCCTCGTGAATCACGAGCGTCCCCGGCTTAGACCCGGCTGGTGGATGTCGCTTTCGAAGCATTCGACTGCATCTCCGTTGGGCGCCGGTGGTCGCAACCGCTGACGCCGTCTTCTAATTGATTCGTTTCATTTTCGGTCTGTTGTCTGCAGTCCGCAAGACTTGAATTGGAGCGTGTCGGGATCAGTTGCTTTTGCGTCGTTAGAATTCCCGCGTGCGACGCACCCAACGCGTCATGCTTGCCAACATCGCCGTACTCCTGTCTAATCGTTAATGAAATTGCGACATTATCCCATGCGAAGCGCCTTGAATCCTGTCGTCACTGAAATCTCGCAATGACCTAGAGACTGCCCCGTTCCGTTGCGATTTGGACTTGAGAGCATGATTAAAGCAAAAAAGAAGGCCATGGGTGTGATCGGTTGGCGAGAATGGATCGAATTGCAGGATCTCGGAATCGCCAGGGTCAAAGCCAAAATCGACACCGGTGCCCGTTCGTCGTCGTTGCACGCAATTGACATCAAGACATCAGAACGCGACGGTAAGACGATCGCAACTTTTCGCGTGCATCCCCTGCAACGCAACTCGCGGGAGACGGTTGAGTGCGAAGCAGAAGTGCTCGAATATCGTCTAATACGCAGTTCGACAGGCCACGCCCAGCGGCGACCGGTGATCATCACCACGATTCAGGTTCTTGGTGAATCCTGGCCCATCGAACTAACACTTGCCAATCGTGACGAGATGGGCTTCCGCATGCTTCTGGGACGAGAGGCAATTCGAAAACGGTTCATGATCGATTGCGGCAGGTCATTCTACGGTGGTCAGCCACCGCGCGAGAAGAAACGAAGCGTCGAGTTTGCAAGAATCGAATCGGGCCCAAAAAAGGGGACAATCCAATGAGCGAAAAAATGAAGCTGGCTATCTTGTCCTGCAGCCCCAAGTGCTACAGTTCACGCCGATTGATTGAAGCTGCCGAAAATCGCGGTCACGAAGTTAAAGTTCTAAATACTCTTAAGTTTGGCATCGATTTGCGGCAAGAGAATCCCGATCTTTACTACCGATCAAAACTGCTTAGCCAATACGACTCCGTGCTTCCGAGAATTGGTGCCTCGATCACCTATTTCGGAACTGCCGTATTGCGACAGTTTGAGCAGATGGACGTCTTCTGCGCAAATACGGCGGCAGGCGTGACCAATTCCCGCGACAAACTCCGCAGTCTTCAAATCCTAAGCCGTCATAAGATTGGCATACCGGAAACGACTTTCGTTCGAGATCGGAAAGATGTTCTGGGCGCGATTGAACGTGTTGGGGGCGCTCCGGTCATTATTAAGTTGCTAGAAGGCACACAAGGCGTTGGGGTCGTCTTGGCCGAGTCTGCCAAGGTTGCAGAGGCGATCATTGAAACTCTGCAGAGTGCGAAGCAGAACGTACTCATTCAGAAATTTGTGGCAGAGAGCAAGGGGCGTGACGTCCGTGCATTTGTTGTGGGTGATCGAGTCGTGGCGGCGATGCGTCGGGTCGCTCAGGGGCAGGAATTTCGCAGCAACGTCCACCGCGGTGGCGTCACCGAGGCTATCGAACTCGACGAATCTTACCGCGAAACTGCGGTGCGTGCGGCACAAATAATGGGGCTACGAGTGGCAGGTGTTGACATGCTTGAGGGCAAGGACGGCCCGCAAGTCATGGAAATTAACTCGTCGCCTGGGCTTGAAGGAATCGAAACGTGTACCCAACTCGATATCGCTGGGTCGATTGTCGATTTCATTTCCGCACAGGTGAATTTTTCGGAGATCGATCTGCGCCAAAGACTCACAGTCAGCCGAGGTTATGGCGTCACTGAAATCCACATACCTGATGGATCGGAATTTATTGGCCGCACCATCGGCGATTCAGGCTTGCGCGACCGCGACATCAACATACTAACGCTTAATCGTGGCACAACGGTGATTCCGAATCCGCGAACTGACAGACAACTGGAATCCGGTGACCGCCTCCTCTGTTTTGGAAAACTCGAAGGAATGCGGGCCATGATTCCAGAAAAGACCAGACGGAAACTCCGTCCTAAAATGCAAGATCTTCCACCACAGGAATAGGCACATACTATTCCCTCGAAAGAAACCATGGAACGAATTCGAAAATCCATCGACGAATGGAACGGTACAACGATCAAACCGGGCGAGTCGCGCAACGTTAAGCTTGCCGTCGGCGAAGCGTATTCGGGGGTCACCGTACACATTCCAATTCATATTCGCCGCGCCATTGAACCGGGTCCGACGGTGTTTGTCACCGCAGCGCTTCACGGTGACGAAATCAATGGCACCGGCGCGATCCGAACCCTTGTTCAAGACGAGTCATTCAAACTCAAACGCGGCAGTGTCATCCTGGTCCCCGTGCTTAACATCCTGTCATTCGATCGACACTCGCGTTACCTCCCCGATCGTCGCGATCTCAATCGCAGCTTTCCCGGTTCCAAAACCGGCAGCCTCGCAGGGCGGATGGCCGCCACCATCTTTGAGGAAATCATCGCACGCAGCGACTACGGTATCGACCTGCACACCGCCGCTGTCCGTCGAACCAACTATCCCAACGTTCGCGGCGACATGACCGACCCAAAGGTCAAAATGCTTGCAGAATCGTTTGGGTTTGAGGTCATCATCAACGGTAAGGGGCCCAAAGGCGCCCTGCGACGCGAAGCATGCAGAGCCGGTTGCCCGACCATCATCATGGAAGGTGGAGAGGTTTGGAAAGTCGAACCGGGTATCGTCGAGGCGGCAATTGTCGGAATCAAGAACGTACTTCGCGGCCTGGAAATGCTCGACGGCGAAGCCGACAATGCGTCCTTTCAAGTCGTTGTCAATAAATCGAGATGGACGCGCGCTGAAAATGGTGGCTTCCTTCAGTTCCACATCAAACCCGGCGACATCATCAGCAAGGACCAACCGGTCGCCACCAATACAACCCTGCTGGGAAGCGAACGAAACACCCTGCACTCACCGTTCGACGCCGTCGTGATCGGCATGACCACGCTACCGGCGATCAGCCCGGGTGAACCCATCTGTCACTTGGCCCGTCTTCCGCGAGGCGTCAAACCCGCCGACCTATTGAGAAAGCGCACGAAAGAAGCAGGACTCGGCGAACGCCTCTCCGACGATCTCGCATCCAATGTTCTCGTGGTTGAACCGTCTGAAGAAGTCAACGGCCTGAGCGCAATCTAGCGAGAATATTGGCTGGTCACAGCTTCGTTCAATTGACACAGCCTGCAAGAAGACCGCCGGGCACGCTTGACGTACCCGGCAGTCATGCACTCAATTAGATTGTTCATTGAAGTGAACACTTCTACAGAAATTCAACACCATTCTTAGAAGGCCGTGCAGGTTAAACCCGTTCGGTTTTCGTACGCGACCCTGTCGCACATCGTACCAAAGAAGAGAACCGATGGTCCGCCAGGCGACTTGCTGCAATTCCAACGGTATGTCGGACCACACTGTGGCCCCCCAATCGGACCGCGTGCATTTGCGGATTGCGTTGCTGCGATAAAGCCGATCACTCCGGCGACGACCAACGTTGATGTTGCGATAAATTTCTTGGAACGAGCAAGACGTTTCACAGAAGGTCTCCTTTCGAGCCCGTGCCGAGACGTTTCAGCAACGCGCTGATCGACTTGGCACGACAATACTTTGAGTCGTTGATCCAACGTCAACGCATATTCGGTTTCGCAACGCCTAATAGTGCCTCAGAAACTGCGCGCACACCGAGCGTCTCGCCTAGCGGCAACGTTTTCTGCTTCCAATGGAATGTAAGGCGGCAATAACAACTCTTCATTGGCTATTGCACTCGCCAACCTAGATGGCGAGAATTAAGAGAATATCCCCGCATGTAATCTTGGTTTTTTTCGAGGACCTTTGAATTGGCCGGAATGCGAACAGCTAATGGGGGAACGAAGTTTTCGACTCACGAGTCGAATGACACCACGCCGTTGAATCATCTGGAATCAGGCGGCGTTGCGGCACCTGATGAATCCAATCATGTCGCCCGACTCATGGTGCAGTTGTATCAAGAATTGCGATGTCTCGCGTCGCGTTCGCTTCGTTGCGAAAGATCAAACCATACGCTCCAGACAACCGAGTTGGTTCACGAAGCGTATCTCAGACTGGCCGATCAGCGCAATGTTTCCGCGATGGATCCGATTCATTTTCGCGCGGCGACGGCAACTGTTATGCGCCGCATCCTTGTTGACTACGCTCGCGCCCGTCAGAGTCGCAAGCGTGGCGGTGGGATTTCCGTACTCCCTCTCGATGCCATAGTCACGCAAGTGGAACAACGAGGATTCACATTGCCCGCATTGGACGAAGCGCTCGAGTTGTTGGCCGCACTCGACAGTCGCAAATGCCAGGTCATCGAGTTGCGCTTTTTTGCTGGGCTGACTATTGACGAAGTCGCACAAACACTGTGCGTACATCGATGCACCATCGAGAGAGACTGGACGTTTGCAAGATCCTGGTTGCGAAGCAAGTTGTTTGAAGATTAGGGGTACCTACAGATGCAGTGACACCCCGATTGGATTGATCGATCTTGACTCACTGATGCAACAAGTCGGCGGCACCAAGAAATGGGCAAGCATTCGGAAAAAAAGTCCCTTGAAACGGGAACAGAAGAATTCCGACGCGTACAACTTGTATTTGATCGCGCAATTGACCTCCACGACAATGAGCGGTCAAACTTCCTGCGCGAAACCGCCCAATCCGACCCGGCTCTTGCCGAGATGGTTGAACGATTGCTACGACACCATGACCCTGACGATTCATACTTAGACCCACTCTGTCCCGGTGTTGAAGAAACATTGATTGAACACAGCATCGGGGTTGGAAGCATGATCGGCGCTTATCGCCTCACCAACAAGATTGAGTCGGGTGGAACGGGAACAGTTTGGGCAGGAGAGCGGGCTGACGGGCTGTTTGACCAACGGGTGGCTGTTAAGTTGCTCTCTTGGGGGTTGGTCAGTTCCAATCTTCGTCAACGCTTTGACGCGGAACGACGGATGCTCGCGCAACTTGAGCACCCATTTGTCGCCAGGCTGATCGACGGTGGAACGACGAATGATGGAATTCCGTTTCTGGTCATGGAACACATCAATGGCGTCCCGATTGATGTGTTCTGCAGAACGAATCACCTGATCTTGAGAGATCGGCTTGAACTTTTTTGCAAAGTGTGTGACGCCGTTGAGTATGCGCATCGACATCTCATTGTGCACTGCGACCTGACGCCCAACAATATTCTCGTGGCAGCCGACGGGAAACCGAAGCTTGTTGACTTCGGTTTGTCGCGCTTACTCGCAGAAGTGGTGGACTTGGATGCGCCCGATTCAGCGGGTCAGAGTCGGGCACATACACCCGAGTACGCCAGCCCGGAACAGATTCGTGGTGATTGTCTGACGACGGCGACCGACGTGTTTTCTCTTGGGGCGATTCTGTCAGGTTTGTTGGCGTGTTTCGATGCCAATCAGGAAATCAGTCCGCACTATAAAACGCTTCCGAGAGATCTTTGCTGCATCGTCGATCGAGCGAGACAGCCCGAGCCACAACACCGATATCTTTCAGTCGAACACTTGTCCACAGACTTGCAATGCTTCCTCAACGGCGCGCCAGTATCAGCTCATCCACAGGGATTCTACTATCGATTCCGTAAACTCGTAGGCAGGCACGCTGTTGCGGCGGGACTGGTCGCTGCATTGGCTGTTTCTATCGCAGTCGGAACCGTGGGAATGACCATCGCGCTGATGCGCGCCAAAGAAAATGCCAAGGCAGCAAAACAAGCCGGGGCTGAAGCAACTGCAACTGCATCATTCCTGACAGATGTGCTTGTCTCTGTTGACCCTTGGAATAGCGAATTCAAGGGGCCTGACTATACGGTTCGCGAACTGATTGATGACGCCTCGACGCGACTCCCAACCGAACTCGCTGAATTCCCAAACGTGCAGTCAGAGGTTCTTGGTACCCTTGGGAGTACCTATAGAAGCCTCGGGATGCTTTCGGAGGCAGAGGCCATGTTTCGCGAAGCGCTGGAGACAGAACAAGACCGCTCCAAGCCTGACTGGGTCCGAATCTCGATTGCACAGCGCAATCTCGGCGAACTGCTAATCGATGCGAGTCGCCTCGAAGAAGCGGACCAGATGCTGACCGCTGCTCTTGAATACTTTAGGAACCACATTAACGCGAATCCGAATGAGCGGGCCTCTACCATGGAAGTCTTTGGGCGTCTGGAAAGCGCGCGGGGGCAATTTCAAGATGCCGAAAAGATACTGCGCGAAGTAATTGTCATTCGCAAAAAGCACTCGCCTGAAGTCGAATTGGCAAACACGCTTCATCTATTGGGTCGGACGCTGTTGGAAAGGGCGGACTACGCGGCGGCCATCGATCCGCTGCGCGAGGCCTTGGCGTTAAGGCAGCGTATCTTGGGAGACAATCACGCGCTGGCAGCCAACACCATGAGCATGCTCGGTTACGCCCTGGCTGAAACCAACCAAGTCGATGAAGCGCGGGATCTACTCAACGAAGCGGTTGAAATCCAGCGCATTCAACTTGGAGACAATCAACTTGGGCTCGCCGAGTCGCTGAACTTGCTCGCGCTGTTCCACTCACGTCGGGGTGAATGCGAGCGGGCCGACGTTCTGTACCGCGAGATTCTGGAAATCTATCAAAACTTCCTACCGCCTGATCATGCGGACTTGGCTGCCACCCTCAACAATCTGGGGCAAAATCTAAGAGCCCAAGGTCGATACGAAGAAGCCGTGCCCGTGATTCAACAATCGCTCGACATTCTCATCAAGAATCATGGGACGCAGCACCCCACCGTTGCAACGGTGATGGCCAACCTCGGAAGCAGTTATTGGCGGATGGATCGGCTTGAGGACGCATTTGGTTGGATCAGCAAGTCCTATGAAACTCGGCGATCGCTGTTTGGCGAAGATCATGCCCATACGTTGGAGGGTCTTGTCGAACTCAGCGCTCTGCACGCCGATCTCGGACACTTCGAGGATGCCGAGCGGTTGGCCCGCCAAGGATTGGCCACCTCTTTAGAGAAGTATCCAACAGCGATCAAACGCGCCATCCGATATGAAGTTGTTCTTGGCAAGTCAATTATGCAACAGAAAAAGTTCGAGGAGTCCGAAGCGATCCTGGCCAAAGCACACGAACGCGCAGTCGAATCACTTGAACCTACCCACCCTATCCGATTGCATACGGTCAGGTATTTGGCCAAGCTTTACGACGCCTGGGGCGACCGTGAACAAGCCGCCCATTGGCACAGCATCTACGAACGGCAGCAGAAGTAGGACTTCGACCACATCTGCGATCGCACTCATGCGTCAAGGGCAACTGGACGAAAACGACTGCCCGGTGTTAACCGATCCGTCGGAATCTGCAGCCGGAGACTGCCATGTAAAGTCGGTGTAATCGCAACCGTTCGACCCAGACAAACGAAGCGAATAGCCAACCGATGTTGAACCTGTTTCGCTGACGCCAATATTGGTTGAAGTCATCGTGTCGGCTGGTCCGTCGGTGGCGTCGAATGAACCTTCATAACTGAGGAACTGGATGACCGTACCTTCGCCATCGACCAAGGCCAATCCGTCCGGCGCGCCGTTTTGCAAACCGCTGATGGAAAATGCCAGCGTTCCAAACCCTTCGTCCTGATCCGGAATCGTACCGCTGAGTCCCGTCGTTTTGTAACTCGATCCATCACTGCCGTTGTAGGCCACGATATCCCAATCATTCAGACTCAGACCGGCTGGCCCGGCAACTTCAACGAATTCACCGGTGTCGGCACCGCTGTTGTCGTAGTGGAATTCATTGATCCATGGATCGTCGTATACGAAGGTTACGCCGCAGTACCCTTCCAGCGTTTGAAGGGTGTTCGATTCGTCATCGGTTTCTGCGGATGCACTCTCCCACTCAAAGTGATTGTACGCATCGCCCGTTCCTGAAAGTTGTAGCGAATGACCCACAGATGTTGAACCCGATTCGCTCACACCAATGTCCACCGACTCCAATCCGTCCGCCGGCCCATCGGTGGCTGTAAAGGTTCCCTCGTAGCTGAGGAACTGAATGACATTGTCGCTGTCGTCAACAAGTGCAATTCCGTCCGGACCGTTTTGCAATCCTGATATCGCAAATGCAATCGCCGACATGCACCCTTCATCGTCAGTAAACGTTCCCGAAAGATTCGTCGTTTTGTATTGCCCACCATCAGCACCGTTGTAAGCAACAAGCGTCCATCCGGTAAGATTGGTCCCACTCAAACCGGCGACCTCGACAAATTCGCCCGTATCCCCGCCCGTGTTGTCGTAATGAATTTCATTGATCCACGGTAAGGCACACTTGCCTTCAAAGATGCAGTTCGCCCATTCCGGATGGTCGATAAAGGGATTGCGATTGCCCTGATAATATTCAACAACGTCGGTGCGATCTTCTTCAAGATAGTCGACGTCGTCGTCATTGTGCCAACTGATCAAATCGGAAAGTTTCCCCATGTACGCGGTACTTTTGTTTTCCGACGTGTCGGAATCCAACAGCAACATGTTGTCCGTAAGAATCAAATCGGGTTCGTCAACAGAAGTAACTCCATGCGTTCCACCTTCGTAACGTACATCCATATAGAAAAGCGCACGAGCAACGTCGCCCTTGCGTCCCACCCATGTTTGCCAAGTGCCCGTTTCGCCGGAACCTTCCGTCCAACTTGAGTTTCCAGAATAGGTTCCGCTCCCGCCGCCGCGCCCGTCATTTATCTCGGTGACTTTTTCCGAACAACCGGAATCACAATCGAGATAGGGCTTGTTGTTGCGCGATGAGTTGTAACCCGAATCGCAGGCGAAAAGATGATGGCAATCGGTGTAAGGATAGTTCGTGCTACCGTCATTTGGAAAACCGTACGACTTTGGCCACGAGTGCTCGCGGTTGTAGTTGCTGTTTCCGCCGCCCTCTTTCGTGTAGCTTTCGTTCTTGTAAAGGTCGAGGATGTTGCTGCTGTTGTTGGGGTCTTCGTCGGCTGCGTCGAGAATGTCCCAAGTGTCTGTCGCCGAAGACGTGTACGGATACCGCGTGTGATCGTCGATCACGTCGTGAAGCGTATCGCGCAACGAAGTGGCATCGCTCGCATCAACACCGTCATAATATCCCGCAGACGGACCGGCAACGACTGCGGCGCTCAGCATCCACGACGCGCCGAATCCAAGAATCAAAGACGCACTCACGCGGAATCGACTCGCTGCTACGTATGTATCATTCGCTTGCAACATTTCAAAGCCTCCTGATTGTGGGCTGCCCAATACTCAGAATTGACTCTTCGCTATACCGATCAAGCGCACTCTTCACAAAGGAATTCCGAGAGTGGTAACAACAAATGGGGAACATTACCGGGAGGCAAGTGGCGTCTCACGAATGTGAGTGCGTTCCTATTGGTGTAACTCTGAAGCGTTCGTACGGATTTATTCGTGCGAGCAACTTAAATAGCCGCACGTTGTGTCACTGGTCAGTTCACGATTACAGCGAATGAGAACATTGGCCGGATGATTGTTTCGACTCAATGAATCAAATCCTGGCTTCGATCCCTTCCGACATTGCGCGAACAGTCTGCGCCATGGGGAATGTGCCACCGCCTGCGAGCGTTTGAACCTACGACTGTGCGTGCGCAGGATCGCGCTGCGATTCGGACTTGTGCGTCTTAAGAAGGTCGGCGAGGGCGCTGACTGGCGGGCGATTGTCGATCGACTGGGTTTCGCTACGATGAATATCCTCAATTAGAAACAGTGGTCGCCGTTTGACCTCGTCGTAAATGCGGCCGATGTATTCGCCGAGGATTCCCACACTTATGAGTTGTATGCCTCCGAGAAACAAGACCGCGACGATAATGCTGGTGTAACCGTCAACGATTGAAATTCCGAACATCCCCATGCCCATCAGTCGCAGCACGACGAGGGCAACGCCATAAATCATCGCAAAGCTCGACACAGCCAACCCTGCGCCGAGGCAGAAGCGCAGCGGTTTGTAGCTGAAACTGAAGATCGCATCGAGGGCATACTTGACCAGACGCCACAGGCTCTGCTTCGTTTCACCGCCAGCCCGTTCAGCCCGATCGTAGAATACGACCTTGGTCTTGTAACCGACCCACGCCCGCATGCCCGGGAGGTATCGATTGGTTTCGCTCAGCCGATTGATGGCGTCAGCCGCTTGCCGATCCAGCAATCCGAAGATGCCCGCATTTAAGGGAATGGGAAAGTCTGAAAGGAATCCGAGCACTTTGTAAAAAAGCGGAAACAGCACCCCTCGAAGTCCGCGATCCTTGCGGCTGCTGCGGCGGGCGACGACGACGCGTGCGCCTTCAAGCCACGCCTCGACGAGATCGGGAATCACCGATGGCGGATCCTGCAAGTCGCCATCCATCAGTACGACGGCGTCCCCTTTCGCAACGGAAAGCCCGGCCGAAATCGCCGGCTGATGTCCCCAGTTGCGGGAAAGTTCGACGACAACCACGCGCGAATCGCGGGCTTGCACATCGCGAAGCTTCATCAACGATTCGTCGCAACTACCGTCGTCAACATAGATGACTTCCCAGTTCGCATCGACGCGATCAATCGCCTGGGCAACTTCATCGTGTAAGCGCTCGATCAGCGTAGCCTCGTTGTAGACGGGCACGACGAGCGAGATCAACGGTTTGGGGTCGGGCTTCACTTCGCGTCACCTGCGCATGCTCAACCGATTGGCATCGAAACAGACGATGCACGCTGCTATCGCTGGTTTTATCGGAGCAAATCAGCCGCCGCTTGATCGGCAGCTGCCGGGAATCGACGAATCTGCCGTGATCGGTATCGCAAGCTGCATGCAATGCATTTGGCTGCCGATAATACCGATGCTGGAACCTTTGAAAACGCACAATGCAAGCCACCTGGCACGGAAGCCTGCCCCATGAATAACCCAAGTATTTCGTCAGTCGGAATCGCCTCGAATGCGTGCCCATCACTTGCACTCGATAACGCACGTTCAACGAATAAGTCACGACTCTTCTTCCTTACTGATCGCCAGCTGACGTTTGCTTTCGCATTGCTCTTGGCGCTAAGCATTGTTGTGGTCCACCGCGTCAATCAGCGCGCATACGTCGGATACCACGGAATGACGCACTCGGCGATCACGTTTTCGGTGATGGCTGGCAACATCCCGCCGACCAATCCGTTCGCTGCCGACCTGCCGCTGCCCTATTACTGGGGATACCATGTGCTGCTCGCGCAGGGCGTCAGCATGACCGGATGGACGCCGGTTGCGATCGCCGAAATCTTCAATGTGCTGACGATCTTTGCGCTGACGTATCTCTTCGCTCACCTGGGACGAAAGCTATTGAACAGTGCGCGGGCGGGACTGCTTGCGGTTGTCATTATTCTGTTCGCGATGAATCCGTTTGGCCCGCTCTTGATGGCATATCGCGTGCTTGAAGGAACGCTTGGACTGTCCATCGGTGAATTCACCCGTAGCCCGACCCATCCAATGCTTCGCGGAATGTTTCCGGGTCTCGATATTCGCTGGGCGGGAACGTACTTCTTTCACATGCAACCGTCGTCACGACCGTTGGCGATGTTAGCCGGCTCAGCAGCTGCGGTTCTGGCGTGTGGTGCGTTTGAGCGGGTTTCGATTTGGCGAAGCGTTTCTGTCGCATTGGCCATCGCGATCGCTTGCGCCATGCAGCCGATCGTCGGTGTGGGCACGGCATTTGGATTGGGCGCTGGCATCGTCTTCATGAGATTTATCCGCCGCGATGAATCGGTGATTGGCAACGCGGTAATGATCAATCTTGTAGTCAGTATGGGGATCGGTGTGTTGCTCGCATATCCAACCTATCAGCAACTTCTCAATGGAAACCTCGTCGGTTTACCGCTTGAAAAATCGGCGTCGGTGATTGCGGTGAAGGGTTTCCACGTTTTCGCCGTGCTCGCAATCGCACCGTTGGTGCTGACCTTTCTGGCGCTGCGACGCGGTTACTTACAAAACCCGCAAATTCAAATGTTGGCATTCGGTGGTGTGGTTCTGATCGCGACGAGTTGGATCACCAATGTTCCGGGGCACCGCGAACACAGCTTTTTTAACATGGGAACGTATTTTCTGGCGCTACCAGCCGCCGCTGCCTGCGGATTCGGATTGCAACAGGACGTTCGATTGGCGATGCGGCGATGCGTGCGCACGCTGGCGTGCATCGCGCCGGTGACGATCATCATGGTGTTGTCATTCGGGTATCGTCATCCCATTGCGCTCGCCAGCGACGGTGATTTGATGCGTTATCCCAAGCGAACCGACACGATGGCCGTCTACGATTGGATCGTCGCCAACACACCGACCGATGCGGTATTGATGTTCGACACCCGCGACGGTGAACAGATCGGTTTCTATGGCGTCGAGAGCGAAGTTCCGGCGATGACCAAGCGCTTCCTGTTCATCGATGTGGTCGAATGGTTCATCCCGGCGAATCATCCGGAAGTTACCGCTCGGCAAGACGTGGTCGCCGCCCTCTTTGATGGCAAGCCACTATCAAACGAACAGACCAAGCTCATTCAAAAACTAAATCGCCCGATGTACGCGCTGACCCGTGATCCATCGGAAGATGCGATCCTCGCGACGCAGTTTGGCCCGGCGCAATTCCGACAAGGCAAGTACGCGGTTTACGAATTGGGCGATCTGAATCAGAGGTGATTGAACTGCGGTGCGGTGCATTCCGTAGGGTGGGCCGTGCCCACCCCCGTTTGAAATGCGAAAAACTTGGTGGGCACGGCCCACCCTACACTTTGCTGGTAGCAACCGAGTGTCTGGAAACGGCACTAGCCATTTCTGCGCCAAACACCGAGTACCGATTTTCCGATCCGCCGCCCCAACATCGGATCGAGATAGCGCGACGTGCGCACCATGCCCTTGTCCCATAGTTGAATCTGACGGTGCGTCGGTTCGGCGCTCCGCAGCAAGAGTCGATTCGCAAGCGATGCGAGCAAACCCACCGAATCGAGGTAGGCCAACCGAACGAGCGTCGCATTGCCTGGCGTGAGCGCCCCAAGTGTTCGCTTGGTGTAACGTCGAAAGTGTCCGATGGCTTCGTCGAATGGCGTGAAAAGCCACTGGTGGGCTGGCGAAAGCACGACAACATGTCCGCCGGGGCGCAACACACGAATCGCGTTTCGCAGTTCGGCTGCATCGTTTTCGATATGCTCGAGCACATCGATGTAAAGCACGGTGTCAGCCGCTTGCTCTGCACCAGTCGTCGCCAGTGTTCCGACGGACGATTCGCAGCATGCTGGGATATCTCCCGTATCGATCGCAAGTTGTAACTTTGCCGCAAGCGACACATCGGGTTCCAGGCAGGTCCAGCGATTTTGAGATCCATCGCACAGGAACCGCGTCGTTCCGCCGAGGCCAGCCCCCACTTCCAACACGTTGTCACCGAGAAACGGTTTGACCTGTTGGCGGATGTAGTTTTTCCAATGGGTGGCTTGGGCGAATAGCTCGAGTTCCTGCCCGATGTATGTTGAGGTGTCGCTGGCCATCTGATTCTCCCGATGACGCCCGTTTCACCGCCAAGACGGGGGGCGTCTGTAACACCTATCGATCATCGGGCGCGTGTCGGTCGAGTCATTCTTCAGTCCATCGAACCAACCGGATCGATCGAACTGCCGAGGCCGAATAGAAATGGCTCCGAGCCGAGCACCGAACAGCAGTCACGTTTCAATAAACGCGTTCAACGAAAATGAATCAAGGGCGTTCACAGGTGAATTGCTTCCGATATTAATAGCGTGCAACGAGCGAATCTGACCTGATATTCGGAGCTTCTCTACATGATATACGCATCACTCAAGGCGATCGGACGGTGCTGTCCGAATCATTGGCGACCATTCTTTCGCACTGCATTTCATGCCCGAAGTTTAAGAACCGCGCGGGTGCTCCATACCGAACGCCACTTCGAGACGACGGTGAGGCTACCGGGCTTTCCGGGGACATTTGGCCTGCGGACCGGTACTTCAGACGCAGAGTTCGTACGGATGCTGGCCAACGGTTATGACTTTCCGGAGTATCGCATTCCGGTTCCGGTCAACCCGCAAGTGATCCTGGATTTTGGTGCGAACATTGGCGCGTCGGCGATCTTATTTGCGAAGCGCTATCCGCAGGCCCAAATTTTTGCGTTTGAGCCAAGGCCCGACAACGTTCAGTTCCTCAAACAAAACGTTGCCGCTTACAAGAACGTCACTGTCGTGCCATACGGCGTGGGTCGGCGCACGGAAGAGCTCGACTATTACTTCTCGTGCTTGCCATCGAGCAACACCGGGGGATTCTACAACGACGGCAGCCTCTCATGGGCGACGCAGGGTCCGCACGCCGAAGTGATGAAACTGCCGGTTCTGGCGGTGGACGAAGCGTTTGAGCGATACGGAATCACGCGGGCTGACATCATCAAGATCGACTGTGAAGGTGCCGAGTTCGACATTCTCGAATCGATCCCCGAAGAAACGCTTGGCACCGTCGAAGTGATCGTCGGTGAGTTTCATGGAACGCGCAACGACGACATCAAGGCATTCCTCGAAAAACAGTTTAACGTGAATTGGCAGCAAACCCACGAACGGTCAGCCGAACCCGACGGTGGTGGAATCGGCGTGTTTCAAGCCGTTCGAAAAACGCGTAACGCCAAAGTCGAATCAGCAAGCGCTTGCGAATTGGTTGGTGTGTAGTTGCAACGATTGTCTGGCGCCATGGCAAGGTAAACCAATCGCCTCGTCAAATCTCCATAATGTTCAGACTTGGCAGGTGCTGCCACTGAAGTTTCACGTCATCTCGCGATTCACTTCGACCATTCCGTGATAACCGAATAGCCCCGCAAGGGCGTAATCCGCCGGACTTGCAGCCAACGAACGCGCACCCTGGCGAGGCCAGATGGGCACTATCACATGCCAAAGGAGGAGAAAAAAGAGCGATCCGGGTATTCGTGCGGTGGGGAAGTTGCACCGCCCTGGTCGGTGGGCAGCACGACGTTTTCACAACTCGTCGTACCCGGACCACACTATTTAAGAGACGTAATTGGTCGTGAGATGGAGCGCGCGAATTTGGTTTTTCTTGACGATCGTCAAAATTCACAAGCTCACGTGGCTTTTGGTGGTCCGAGAACGACATTTATTTCATTCATGCTTTAGTAATTGTTTCGGGTAGTCCGTTTCGATAGACTCGTGAGGATATTCAATTCTTTCCCCGAGCTTATGCAGAGGGGTTAAAAAAGTGCCGGGGCCGGAAAGTTGGCAATAGTAGACGCACACAAAGCATTGCTGAAACACATGCCGGCTCTTCGGTTGCATATTGTGTCGTGCATTCCCAAACACTTCACCACTGAAATCGAAGCCGACGATGTCATGCAGGATGTCTTGCAGGCGATGGTAAAGTTGCAAAATGCCGGCCGGTTTTCGCAAATCAAGAATTTGCCTGCCTATCTCGCTTGTACGGCGTCCGCCGTCATCGTTGACAAGATCCGAAAGATCGAAACAGAAAAACGAGGTGGTGGGAAGCGCGTCTTGCGTGAGCATGATCATGCCTCATTGGTAGGATTCCTCGATCAAATATCGGGGGAACTCAGATCGCCCAGCGGCGAAGCGGCTGTTCATGAAGCGATCGCCTGGGTGCGGCAGGCACTCTTGAATCTTCCGAATGATCAGCGGATGGCCGTCGAACTTTGTCGCATCTCCGGAATGACCTGTGATGAAGCCGGCAAGCAAATGGGCAAGAGTCGTTCTGCGATTCATGGCTTGCTGCAACGAGGGCTACGGGGACTTCGAGTTGAGTTGAAGTCTCCAGAAAAATTTCTTAGTGATATCCCCACCGACACAGATTGACAGAGGTGATTTGTTGAAGCCAGCCCGCACACCCGACAAATCATTCGAGCGAGAGTTGGATGCTGCGATCAGTCAGATCGACTCTCAACTCCGCGCCGGAAAGTTGCTTTCCGATATCGATCTGGAAAGCAAGTACTCTCACCTCATGCCCGAACTGCAGGAACGCTCCCGCGACCTGCAGATGATTCTCTGGGCTGAGCGAGCGGCTAACTCTTCATTCGGTTGCAATGAGATTGAATCGACCGAATCTATCCAGGTTTCGGCGTTGGATGCGGCGCTACCTGGCTACGATGTGTCACACGTCATCGACAAGGGTGGGCAGGGAATCGTTTTTGGTGGTGTGCAGATTTCCACACAGCGTGATGTTGCGATCAAAGTCGTCAATGCCGGGAAGTTCACAAGCGAACGGCGGGTGAGACGGTTCGCCCGCGAGGTGCGGTTGGCATCGCGCCTCAATCTCCCGAACATTGTTCCCGTATTCGATAGCGGAGTTGTTGAGTCCCAGCCGTACTACGTCATGCCGCGGATCTACGGCATGCCCGTGGACAAGTATGCCCAACTCCATTTGCCGACGGCTAAACAACGCGTCGAGTTGATGGTGAAAATCGCCGAAGCGGTAAGCCGCGCCCACCAGCGAGGTGTCATTCATCGAGACCTAAAACCCACGAACATTTTGGTTGACGAACTAAACGGGGAACCGCAGATCGTCGATTTCGGATTGGCCAAAGCGCTGAATGCAGACGGTTCTGAAGACGACGAGAACCTGTCAATGATGGGACACCTCATCGGTACGCTTCCGTTCTTGAGCCCTGAACGGGCAACTGGCTTTGAGTCGCCAGACGTACGGGGCGATGTTTATGCACTGGGGGTTTTGATATTCGTGTTGCTGACGGGCACATATCCCTACGACCTTGGCAAGAACAAGGAAGAGGGAAGAATCAAGATTATCAACTCGAAGCCGCGTTCGCTCAGAGTCGCGCTCGAACTCTCCGAGGGCGTCGCCAATCTAAAGACAACTGAACTCAACGATGACCTTCAGGCGATCGTGTCGATGGCCATTGCCAAGGATCGTGGCGAACGATACCAGGGCGCAGCAGACTTTGCCGATGACTTACGCCGCTACCTGACTGGCGGAATCGTTCGAGCGAGAATCGATCAGCGATGGTATCTCACCCGCCAGATGCTGCGCAAATACAAAGTACATGCCATGGCCGCAATTGTCGTATTCGGAATGCTCATATGGTCAAACATACAAATCCGATTCCATGAATCCGCCGCGAAGAAACAAAGAGATACCGCGCGCCAGTTTGCAGACTTAGCAGAGGGCACTTTGGGGCAAGTGGTCACTGAGATCAGCGAAGAGATCGAATCGTTGGCCGGCGGGAAAGAAGTTCGCAAGAGATTACTGGTCGGCGTATCAGATCGGATCGAAGGTTTGAGTCGATTGGGGCAATCCGACAAATCATTCACTTCGATCTCAATTTCACTGGGAGAAAAACTCGGCGATATCGCCCTGGCTGAAGGACGCACCGTGGCGGCTGAACAGCATTTCATTCAATCAGCCACGCAACTGGCAAGCGCTAAAGGCAAGCCGTCACGTGTGGATCAAGCGCGACTGTTTCGAAAAGCCGGCATCGCAGCCACTTCCGGAACTGCGCATTTTGAGAAATCCATCGACTTCGCTCAAAAAGCTTTGAGTCTCAACGAAACTGGTGCGAGAGAAGAATTGGCCCGGGTACTCGTCGAAGCGTCTGGAGCCGAGTTTTCGCAAGGCCAATACGAAAGCGCCGAGATGCGTATTGAAGACGCTCTTCGCACCATTTCGGATTCTTCTGACGATCGGTTCATCCTGACCCAAGCGCTTGAGCGCGATGGTGCCATCAAAAGCCGGCTGGGAGACATCGAAGGTGCCATCGAATCGTTGTTGCAATGCCTGAATATCTGCGACGATTTGCTCGAACTGCGACCATTCGATGTCAGTTTGAAGGAGCGTTACTTGGTAGCGAGTTCGAGGCTGAGCAATGCGTTGTGGGTGCAAGGCAAGCCCCAAGAAGCCCTCGAACATGGACGAACGGCTGCTGAATTGGGACAATACCTTTTCAGGGCTGACTCGGGGAACCAGGTATTCCAACGCGATTATGTTCGGGCATGCAATCAATACGCCTCTCTGCTGCGAGAGTCAGGCGACGTCTCCCGCGCCACGAAAGTTGCGGCCGTCGCGGTTCTTCAATCCCAAACACCGCTGGTCAACGAACAAGACGACACGGAGCGACTTCGACTCACGGGATTTTCACTCTTGGAACGAGCGCAGTGTTTTGAGTCCGCTCGCAAATTCGCCCAAGCTCGAGACGACGTATTGGATGCAATCAAAATTCGTAGCGAACTCGTCGCACGTCAGCCGAACCACCTTGCATATCGTGCAGAGTTGGCGGCTGCCCACATCGCTGCCAGCACCATCAGCGATAGTCTTTTCTGTTTTGAAGAATCGCGTAGTCACCTTGAACGCGCGATCGATATCTATCACGGACTTGTTTCTGAGCAGCCCGGTTTGCCTGACAACATCATCGATCTAGTCATGGCCAAGGTTGATTTTGCGGCATGGCACATGGAACGACGAACGGCGAGTGACAACGCTCTTGCGCAACCCCACCTTGATGAAGCGAAAATGCTCCTTGAACCGGTGATTTCTTCAACCAGATCAGGTGACGCCAATCCGATGGTTGCCCGCATACTCGATGCCATCAGATTCAATCAGGAATTGCTTGAAAAGCGTGCCAAAGAATTTGCTTCGAGTTAGTGTCGAAGCTCGTTTCGCTTCTTCAAAGATGGTCGACTAAGGTTTGCAGTCACCGGTAAATGTGAATTGCTCGCCGGCTTGAATCATTTCAAAATCTGAAACCCGAAGTGCGTCGAGGTCGCGGGTGTCAAGCAATCCATCCCACTTGATGTCGCTGAATCGATCGCTTTGAGCGGTGAGCGCGATGTTGCCAGCATCGGAGAGAAACATGCCATGGCGCTGCATCGCTTGGGCTACAACGCGGGCGCCATCGCTGGGAAGCGACTCCAGCGGATAGTCCGATCGCAGTCGAAACCGCGCACCATAGGGTGGGGCGAATGGACCTCCGCTGGTTGCTCCAGTCGAGTGGGTGGCTGGCGTGACGTACGTTCGATTGCGAATCCGGGCGTTGGGCAAGATGAATCGAATGGCGTGATCGATGCTGCCGGCTTGCACTTCCTGCGGTGTAAACAAAAGTGACGCAATGGGGAAACCGGCAGCGTCGGCGCTGGTGCAATCGGAACCTCGCGGGTCGGTGTCGTAATCGCGAGACAATTCCCAGACCGTCAGGCATCCGCCGAAGAACTGCCCGTCGACAATATTAGCCCGCCACATTTCGTAGAGCATATCGGTGGATTCATCAACAACGATCAAGTGACAGTCTCCGTCACTTTCACATTCGTAACCGCTCTCACCTTCAAGTGCTCCGCCGATCGGCACGGGCACATCGTCCAGATCGCAATCGGGAGAGAAATGATCGTCCGTCGGCACGAATGATCGATACGGTGTGCTGGAACCAGCACGAAGCACTTCGATCGAGAAATCGATGCGCATTTCTCCGGTGCCCCATCCGCCGTTTGCTTCCAGCCAATCGATGACATCATCAGATTCGGCATCGACAGGTGCATTTGAAATGTCTTCGTACCAGATCGACGTTTGAGAAAACCGGACCGATGCGCTAGACGCATTTAATGAATTCCCGGTGGCATCATTCGTTTCGCCTTGATTTGAATCGGCGTCATCATCCAAGTCGCCGCCGGGATTTATTTCGCATCCCAGCAGTAGGGGCCCCATCATCAACATCACGGCCCACCGAACCCAATAGGTTGAAGTCTGCATTTAAGGGTTCTCCGGCTCTTGGGTGCTGCACCGCTTTGATGGAATTCCATTAAGCCTATTATTCGATTGCCGCCAACACAAGAACTCACCCTCCTTCATCCATACGGCTACAGAATGGGAAACGGCTGACAGTCCCACATCGAGACCATCAGCCGTTTCGTATCGATTGGCGATGAAATTAAGTACCTAGGCAGCAGTCTTCGTACCGTCTTTGAAGCTGACCTTGCAATGGTCGCACGTTCCGTCGGTGACCATCGCGACAGCGCAGGCTTCGCACTTGGCTGCAGCGGCGCTTGTTAGCGTCTCGTGGGCAGCTTGACCTTCTTTCTGAGCGTCGGCATCCTTGTACATTCGCTTGGCTGCAAAATGCAGACTGCATGTTTCGCAAGCACCGTTTTCTTTCCAGGCTTTCTTACAGCCGTCACACCGAAACGCCATTTCGCTCTGGACGGGTTTGCCTTTGGCCAAGCGATACGCGACGACCGACTTGTAACCGCGCGGCACAACGATGTAGATGTTGCACTTTTCGCAGTGACCACCGCCCTCTGAGGCGGCTTTGCAGCCCGGACACTTCATGACCTCTTCGCGATTCAGCCGTTCGCTTGCCAGCACATCGAAAAGCTTTTTCGATTTCATTTCGACGCCGAATGCGCTGCCCTTTTCGTGTTTGTCGCAGAAGTCGCTTTCGCCAGCACCAATGAGCATGCATTTTTCGCACATGTCATCGCCGGCATCTTCATTTTCGTCAGCCACCGACTTTGACACCAACGTCAAACACAAAACACTCAATCCCAACAGCAAAAACTTTCGCATCATAACTTGCACTCCTTTTCAAATACCCATCCGTTTCAGCACAATTGCCAACCGGACAATTCCGTTTTCTTTCTCGGGAGCAAGGATACGACTCGCATCGCGGTAACAGGGGAACCGAGATGCGGGCATGGCCGAATACTGTAGTCAGAGGATGACCTAGGACCAAACAAACCGGCAAAAACGTGTCAATAACGGTGATTTCGAATTTGTGTGCTGGGACTTGCGGATCGAGAGGCTCAACGACCCATTGCCTGTTCGCACGGTCTAAAGATTCGATCAGCCGACATCTCGCCATTGTCCAGGCCATTGTTGCAGCGAACAGCGTAAAACGAGCCAAAGTCCCGAAGAATCAGTCTTGAGTAATCTCTGACAATTCGGGACTTCGACTTTGTGCGATTATTGGGGCCTGCTGCGGGCAAGCGTCATGTCACTTCAGATCACGACGATGTTCGCGTCTCAAGACTGAGCAACGATAGTGGGTTCAATCAACTTGCCGCGAGACGCACGGCACGCCGGCTGAATCGAATCATGCCCAATCCCATCATCGTGTACATCATGATCGAAGCCGAACACGAACCACAGAGTAAATAGTTTGGAACGAATCGGGCTGAAAGTGTTGTGTCTTCAGTGATCTGTATCGGCCCGTATCTTCCGTCTTCGTTCAGTGAGACGGGCGACCCGTCAGAGAAGTACAATCCCGAAGAAATGCTGCAATCATCGCTCGACGTGTAGACATAAATCCCTTCATTCAGGGGCACCTCTGCTTCGACAGATGTTGTGCCTTCCTCGGTATCGTAGTTGCCAAGATAGACCGATAGTTCCCTGGCATTGTCAAAATACTCGAACCAGGCGCTTCCGCCGCCGCTACCGGAGTGTTCGATGCGGACGGTCGGGTTACCGCTTTCCGATTCAGGTTCTCCTTGCGTCTCGTCGCCGTTGCCAGTATCGGTGCCTTCATCGACACCATCGTTGCCGGGAACCTCTGTGTTCTCGCCGCCTTCGCCTGTTGGCGTGACTGCGAACGTTGCGAGGCTGAACCCAACTGAATCCGACGCGAACAGTCGCATCGCTTCGCCAGCCGGAATGACCACACCGCCTTGGCTCATCTTCAAACCAGCCCCGCAAAACAAGTCGCCACCGACACTGGCGAGAGAGATCACGCTGCAACCGTTTTCGTGTTGATCCCACACAAAGAAGGCATCCCATCGGACATCTTCGTAGAATGTGATGCTCAACTCTTCCGATCCATTGATGACCGTATCCTGACCGTCAATGTCTTCCGAAGATGCGATGCCGAATTCTTCCGCATTGACGTTCAACGTGCCTATATTGGTTGAGAGAATCGCGTCGACCCCGCTGAAATTCAGCACCATCGACGAACCGCCATCCAGTTCTTCAACCGCGGGATCGACCAGGTTAAACTCGGCGGCTTGTACCGAAGCGGCTAGAGCAATGGACCAAACGATCCACACCGACATCTTCATTTTCATTGTTGCATTCATTAACATACCCCTTTTGTCATTGCGCTCCGGCATTGAACCCCCAGATTCAAATTGTGCCATTGCAACCCATCAAACCCATCCATCAAGTACCGTTGAAACCCCATCACGGTGCTGCGATTCTTTCACTCAAACTTTTCCAGTCGCGCAGATCGATCGTACCGCTGCCGTCAAAGTCAAACACATCGAGACACTGCTGCGGATCGATCGGAGGTGTTGGCGTAGGCAGTTGATCCGGACCGGCTTGGCAATCGACGAACGATGCGTGATCGGGCAATTCGACCAAACAGTTTCCGTCAAAATCGCCCATGATGCTCGTGGGCAGCACGCCATTGGTGGTGATGGGTTCGCTGTGAAGCATGTCCGCGAAACCGTAAAAATTCCCCGTGTCGCTGATGTGCCCAAAGCCTTCAAAATTGCCAGCGACCCCGCATCCGCGTGTCATCCGATAGAGCTGGTCCGGATTCGTATCCTGTCCGAAGAAATATTCACCGTCGGGACTCACTGCCGCACCGATTGGGCGGCCTAGTGGCTGTGCGACTCCTAGGGTTGAAATGTCGCCAAGGACGGTGGACAGTGCACCAGAATTTCGATCGAAACGCCCCACCCAATAACGTTCGCTTAGAGTCGGACCGATGATCCAAGCCGTATTCATCATCGCCAGATAATCGCCATCCACATCGAGGGCGACATGCCGAACACCCGTAAACGAAGAGGTGGCGGCAGGAGGCACGTCCGAAGGCAGCGCGAAGTAGTCGATGCGCAAAAAGTTCAATGGATCAGCAGGATCAATCCGGAACAGCGCACCAAAGCCTTGCAGAACAATTTGACCTTCGAGATCGACGAAACATCGCCCCGTCTGTAGCGTCGGTTCTTCGATGATCAGCGATGCCGTATCGGTATTTGGATCGTATCGAACGAGGCGCACCCCGGATGCCCCACTCCCGCACAAGATCAAAGTGTCGTCGGTGGGGTCAAAAGCCACGCCCGATGTCATCGTGGACGTGAACCCCAATGTCCCCGAGAGAAACGCACTATCGTAGATCTCGGCTTCGAGCGTGTCGGGGTTAAATGAATAGGTGGGCAGTCCTGAAATCCAGAACTCGTTGTTGTCGCGGCGGGCGATACCGGTGTACGTTTCGCCGTGGAGGCAGAGCAGGTCTTGCGATTCGGTGTCGATGCCGGGGCTGAATGTCCAGGTGCCTTGAAATTCATCTGTCCCGACCAAGTGCGGATTGATCGGCAGTTCTGGAACCGCGAATACTGTGTGCGTTCCCCGAATGTTGGAGAGTCCGGGCGGACATGTGTTCGTCGAACCCAAGATCGTGAATTGCGCCGAGCACATGTCCAAGTCGATCGTTCCCTCCCATGAAATCGTGACCGTCGAGTTTGCCGGAATCGTCCCCAAGAATGAAATCATCCGCGTCACTGGGTCGTAAGATGTGCCCGCTGGCGGCGACCCGACAAATGGTGGATCACTGATCAGCAAGGAGTTGGGAACCATCGTCGTTACTGAAACGCCGGAGTACGCAATGTTGTCAGCGTTGGTGATGGTCATGTCGTAGCGCAGGAAGTCGCCAGCGCGGGCCAACTGAAATCGGTTTCCAGGCGATATGAGTGGCCGCGTCACCGGTGGCCCAAGATCCGGGGATTCAATTTCGACAGTGATGGGCCGAAACAAGGTGAACTGATCGAATGTCGATGTCGAACCGACTTGAACGTTGCAACCATTTCGGACCGTGATAGGCCGATTTGAATTAATCACCTCAAGATTGAAACTCGCGTTGACGCACGCATCGACGCGCGTTCGGAGGATGACGTTGATCGTGGCACTCGCGCCGATGTCGCCATTCCAAACGAATGTGTCGTTGAACGCACCGACGATCACCGTTCCGCCGGCAGCATCGACTACGCTGTCAAATTCTGAAAAGAAACCGGTTCCAACCGACCCACCGAACTCGCCGCGAATGCCCACATTGAAACGATCTTGGGCAATCGTATTCGTCAAGGTAAATTTGTGCTCGACGACATCGTCTTCACGAAGGGTACCACCGTTCACGTCAACCGACGTCACGCTGATATCGATCGGGCCAGTAGACGAAGCGCTGACCGAGGTGCTTTGAGTCGGTCCGAAGAGTGGGATACCGGGGGTGCTCGTAATGCTGTACGACGTGTTATCAATCTGCCCGATTCCGCAGTTGGCTCTTAGTTCAAAGGTGACTTGTTGACCAAACGTCTGTGCTGGCAAGTTGCCGACATCCCAACGGATTGTCGTTCCGTTGATGAATGTTGCCGGTTGACCACCGGGCGTGTTGCTTGCGCTGACAAACGTCGCGCCGGCAGGTATGACCTCATCGACGATGACGTTCGCACCATCCTGCGTACCGCTGTTTTCAAACGTGATGGTGCAGGTATACGTTTCGCCCTCGTTGACCTGCGCGGGGCATGACTTGATGATATCGAATACCGGTGCGGGGCATACGGTTGAAGCACAGTCGCTGCCTGGCCCACCCGGTGTTCCGTTCGCATTCGTGCAAATATCCGGCCGGACGAAGAAGCAGCTCGGATTTCCGGCAAGACAACACGACTCGATGCACGCAGCCGTCGCGCAATCGGTCCCCGGTCCCTGGGAAATTCCACTTAGTGCCACACAGTCTGCCGGTGTTTCATCAGTACACGTCGCGAACCCGCAGCACGCTTCCGTCGCCACCGAACATGGATCGGGATTGCACGTCCCACCAAGTGTGAAGCTACCCGCGCATGATGCCGCATCGGTAACACTGCAAGATGCGCCGTCGCAGCACGATCCGGTCGGAGCACCGCCGCATGGTGTGAGCGGAACGTCGAGTTGCCCGGTGCCACCGATGTCGGGATGCAAGATTCTTGCGAGGAACAACCCGCTGGCTGGCGGGTCTTCAACGAGTTCGATCGTCGGATTGCCACCGCTCAGCCCGAACAGGCTGCCACCGACGTTGCTGGTAATTGCCTGCCCGAGTCTGGGCGATCCACAAAGGTCAATCAAAGTGTAATCCGATGATGTCGGTTGCGATAACAATCCGTGTTTGACGAACGCCGATTCGCCGTCGGGTTGAAACTTGAAAAAGACGCCATCGACATCGACGTTTAACTCTGTCGAACCGAGCGCGTTGGTGTCGTTCAGATCGATCCAATGCGCGAATTGCCGCGTCGATGACGGCATGTCCTTGGCCTCAACGAAATACGCGATGTGTTGCGATTGACCGCCAACTTCGTACAAACCATTGTGATCCGGCAGGCCACCGTTCAAACACAATCCACCGTTATAAATCGTTTCGAGATGCCCTCCGCTGTCGTTGTCCTGCACGACGTTGAACATATAGACCTGTCCGTCGCCCGGGCTGCACACACCGGTAAGCGCGCTGCCGAACGCTCGCGCATAGATGACGCTGGCGTTTGGGCTGCGCCTGAACTGCACGTCCACCGAGTTGTTCAGCAGAACGGCTGGAATGATTGGGTAGGACTCCAGCGCCGGATCGCCGTCCGTGTTGAATTGGAGCGACCCACCCCCCACTGCAACCGACGTCCAATTCTGCCCGTCGATGTACGGTTGAGCCAAACATGGCATCGCAATTCCCAACATCACCGCAACCACCCCGTAATATTTGCTTTGACAGTATTTACTCTGACGATGCCCCATCATGCTTTGAATCTCCTTGGATTTCATTAGCAACGCTGCCCCTTGATTGGATCAATGCCCACCGAAACTGATCGCGTGGTAAATTCGTGCGGTGATGCGGTCGGTTCCCATAATGCTCGTGCGCAAGACGGTGCTGTTTTGTGTCAGTGAAAATTGCAAATGGTTGATTTAGACGCGGGTAGGCTGGGCAATCCGATGTGTGGTTGGTGCATTTCGGCTGGTTTGGTTGGTCCGCTGAAGGTAAAATAACCGCTTGGGGCCGCCCGCACCACCTTGGAAGCCCTTACCACATTGCGAGAATGAACCGTCATGCCGCCAGTCGATCAAAAAGAAGTGACACGAATCCTCGTCGATTTGCGCCATGGTTCTACAGACGCCACCGAACGCTTGTTGGCTGTCGTCTATGGCGAGTTGAAGCGATTGGCTGAAGCCAAAATGCGCAGCGAGCGAGCCGACCACACGCTTCAGCCAACCGCCCTGGTCAATGAGGCGTTCATCCGTTTGCTCGGTGAGGGCTGTGGCGACTGGGAGAATCGCAAGCATTTCTTCGGAGCCGCCGCCGAGGCCATGCGCCGCATCCTGGTGGACTATGCCCGCAAGCGGCTCGCCCAGAAACGCGGCGCCGATGCGCAGCGCGTGTCGATGGATGCGGGCGAACTGGTGGCCGGCGATTTGTCAGACGTCGTGATGGTTGATGACGCACTCGGACGACTGGCTGAAGTGGACGAGATAAAAGCCGAAGTGGTCAAGCTTCGATTTTTCGCGGGGTTATCGATCGAAGCGACCGCCGATGTGTTGGAGATTTCCGTCAGCACCGCCAATCGTCATTGGAATTTTGCGAAGGCCTGGCTGTTTCGAGAGATTCGAGATTTTTAGCGCTTTGAACAATCACATTCAAAGCGCTTCAACGCGGCAACCTAATCAGAGGCACGGAATTACATGCGCCCACCAATCAGCGATGCCGCCAAAGTCTTCGATGCCGTGCTCGGTCTGACCGAAAACGAACGCGAAGTATATCTCACCAAGACTTGCAGCGATAACCCCGAGCTGCGGGCTGAGATCGACTCACTGCTCAAAGCCCACGACAGCGCCGCCCTGTTTCTCGAATCGCCGCCGGTCATCGAAATGCAGTCACCGCCAGCCGATTGCGACGACAGCGCCATCATCGGCAGCATGATCGGTTCGTTTCGGGTTGGACCACTCATCGGTGCGGGCGGCATGGGACGTGTGTTTCGATCCGAGCAGGAGCGCCCACGTCGCACCGTCGCGTTGAAACTTCTCAATGATTCCGTCGCCACGCCGGATGCGGTTCGGCGGTTTCAATATGAGAGCGAGATTCTCGCGCGGTTACACCACCCCGGCATCGCTCAGGTGTTTGAAGCCGGCGTCCATCAAGACCTGGCACCAGGCCAAGCACGGGGTATTCCGTATCTCGCCCTCGAATACATTCAAAACGCCAGCGACATCTTGCAATATGTCCGCGAAAACAAACTGAGCATTCGCCATCGATTAAAACTATTCGCCGAAGTGTGCGATGCGGTTCATCACGGCCATCAAAAAGGGATCATCCATCGCGATCTCAAACCGGGAAACATTCTGGTCACGCAGGCGGGTCAATCGAAAATTATCGACTTCGGCGTTGCCCGCACAATCGATGCCGATGGCAATTCAACGCTGCTGACGCGGGCGGGCGAACTGGTCGGTACGCTGCAATACATGAGTCCGGAGCAGTGCGGCGGATCGCAGGAGGCGATTGACATTCGTACTGATGTGTATTCTTTGGGAGCGGTTCTATACGAATTGCTTTCCGACAAGCGGCCTTACGATGTCAACGCGCTGCCGCTACTCGAAGCCGCCCGCGTCATTCAGGAACAAACACCCGCGAAAATTTCGAGTGTGAACCGTTCCCTTCGTGGCGACATCGAAATCATCGTTCACAAATCCTTGCAAAAAGACCGCGAGATGCGCTATGCCTCTGCCGGTGAGTTGGCGAGCGACATCCGCAGACATCTGGATTCGCAACCGATCAACGCCCATCCGCCGAGTGCGATCTACCAGATCAAGAAATTCGTCGCCCGTTACACTGCCACGACAGTGTTGGCATGCGCCCTACTGGCCTCCCTCATCGCATTTTCCATCATTACCTATCTGCAAGCTCAAACCATCGCCGAGGAACGCGACCGGGCGGAGAATGAAACACAAATCGCCAAGAAAGAGCGTGAGCGGGCAGAACTTGAAGCCCAAACGTCCGATCGCATCGTTCAATTTCAGCGCGACATGCTGATGGCCGCTGCGCCGCAAAACGCAAAAGGACGCGAACCGACCGTCAAAGAAATGCTCGCCTACGCAGCCACATCCGCAAGCGAACAACTCGGCGATGAGCCCGAAGCCGAAGCGGCGATACGCGACACGCTGGGGCAGGCGTACTTTGCGCTTGGGGAATACGATGATGCTGAAGAACAATATGACCTGGCGTATGCGCTTCGGGAGGAACATCTCGGATTTGACCATCCGCAAACGCTCAATACAGCCAGCAACCTTGCGATCCTTTACATCGACCAGTCACGTTTTGATGACGCCGAAAACCTTTATCGCAAGACGCTCGCCCTACAAAAGGAAGTGTTGGGCGACAATCACAAGGATACGATCACAACCGCGCTCAACTTCTGCTATCTCCTTGAACGACTCAACCGAGCGGACGAAGCTTTCCCGATTCTGGAAGAAACGCTTGAACGTTCTCGCAATTCATTGGGCGAAGACGCGACCGAAACCCTGACGGCAACGAACACGCTGGCCGTGTTTCACGCGAAGAATCGAAACTTTGACGCGGCTGAACCACTGTTTCGCGATTACTATGAAGCCGCGTTGCGCATTCATGGGATCGACAGTCCGGCAACGCTGACCGCGATGCACAATCTCGCCCGCATCACCGAAATATCGGGGCAACTCGAAGACGCCGCAACGTTGATGCAGGAAACGCTCGACGGTAGAGTCCGCGTGTTGGGTGCCGACCACCCCGACACGTTTCGTTGCATGGGCAATCTTGCCGCGATTCTCAGCAAACTCGATCGCAACGACGAGGCATTCGAGTTGGTGGAAGATGTATTTGAAGGCAGCAACAACAAGCTCGGCTCCGACCACTTCGACACACTTCGCGCGCAACGTGCATATGCGAAAGCGCTTAACGATCGCAAGCGTTACGCCGAAGCGGAATCAAACTACCGCTCAACCCTCGACGGATTTCGCAAACTGCTGCCTGCCGGACATCACGAGATTCAAGTCTCGACCGCGGCGCTGGGCGGATGTTTGATTGCACAAAAACAATTCGAGCAAGCGGATGTTCTGCTGACTGAACTTCTCGACGCCCTTCTTGAGTCGTCCGGCTCATCACACCGGCTCACGCAAAAGGTCGTTGGCATTCTGATGACTGCAAACGAACAACTCGGAAACGAAGACCGGGTCCAGCAACTTCAAGAGCTTCTCCCCAAGACGAATAACCACCCCAAATCCCACGAATCGACATTGCTTACTGTGCCATAGACAGATGCAGCACTTCCGTCAGGAAGTAAACGATCGAAATCAAAATGGCACACCCAAGTAGATTCATCACGCACCCCGCGCGAATCATCTGGCCGATTCGGAAATATCCCGACGCATAGACGATCGCATTGGGCGGGGTGGCGATCGGGAGCATGAACGCCATCGATGACGCCATCGCGGCGGTGACGCATAACACGACCGGATCGAGATTCAATCCGGGTGCAAGCGCAATCAAGATGGGGCTCATCATCGTTGCGACGGCAGTGTTGCTCGTAACTTCAGTCAGAAAATCAATCAATAGCACGATGACAAGTAGCGCGACCCACGGACTCACCGTTCCCATTGAGTCGATCAGTCCGCCGGCCAACCAATCGGTCAGACCGGTGCTGAACATCGCGTTGGACAAAGCGATTCCGCCGCCGAACAACACCAGCGTACCCCAATCGACGCGGCGGCTATCCGCCCACTGAAGAACACTTCGCCATGATCCTTTTTCCACAGGCAATATGAAAAGCAGCAGCGCACATCCGAGCCCGATTTCATACACGCCCACGCCTTGGATCGAACTTATCCGCTCATTCGATAAGACGTGTTTCCAAAACGGTTGAGAAATCCACAGGGTTGCGACGAGCGCGAAGATGCAAACGGTCATCTTTTCATCGGACGACCATGGACCGAGCGATCGCCGCTGATTATTAAGCGTCTCGGACACGCTGTTTGTGTCGGCGATGCGCGGGCGAAACAGGACGAGCAAAACAATCCACGCTGCGAACAAGCCGCAAATTGCCAACGGTAATCCAAACCGCATCCACCCGACGAAATCAATCTGGGCGACGCCCTTCTCGTTGAGGATTCCGACGACGATGCCATTGGGCGGCGAACCAATGAGCGTGCCGATTCCGCCGATAGATGCCGACCACGCGATCCCGAGCAGCATTACCGCACCCATCCGCGATTGACCCGGCGATTCTCCCAGCGCGTGCAGAACGCTCACCGCAATCGGCAACATCATCGCAGCCGTCGCGGTGTTTGAAATCCACATCGACAGAAACGCAGTGGTCGCCATCATCGCCAGAAGCAGCATCGCCGGGCCCGGAGCGGAACGTTTTCGAGTCAGAAGTGCCAACGTGATGCGTCTGTCCAGACCCGTTTTCTGCATGGCCGCTGCTAAGAGGAATCCGGCGAGAAACAAGTAGATCACCGGACTGGCATAGGGCGCGTAGGCAGTTTTGCTCGTGTAAATGAACGGCTGACCTTCGCGAATACCGGTGACTTGCAGGATGGGCAGCATCAAACCCGGCAGGAGCGCCGTCACCGGAAACGGAGCAGCCTCTGTCACCCACCAGCAAATCATCAACACGGCCAGCGCCAAAGTCGCCTTCGCACCCGCAGCAACGCGAGCAATGTCGTCTGGGTTATTAGCATTATTGAGATTCTGAGCCGCGTAGTCCCGCAAACCGGCTGGCTGGGGTCCGAGTAGAATGACGGCGAATGCAGCGATCCCGACGATCAGACCGATCCTTTGGGTCTGAGTACGATAGCTCGACACATTGGCGGACGATGGGTTGGGCGAATTCATGAATGCGTAAATCCGGATCGAAGGTGTTTGGCAACATTGATCGACGTTTGGAAGTTCGTCAAGACGATAAAGTGGTTGCTTGGGCCAATAGAAGTAACTTCTGGCGGGTATTGATTGTCGGTGATACAATTTGGGCGAAGTTGAGGTAAGTTGAAGAAACAGTGATATTTACGATTGGATCGGTAACTCTTGGTCATCAATCTTCCACAACCCGATGATGAGAATCAATCGGGAGAGTCAAAGAAGTCCGGCGGTTCCTCGTGTAGTACGGGCGGGGGCTGTTCGGCTGGTGAACCGTGTGGCAGCGGGTTGGAAAAAGTCTACCCGACGGCTGCTGTGCGCTACGGGTACATGAAGACCGTTGGCGAATTCAAGTACGCCTCGCGCGAAATGAAATTCGGCTGCGGTGCCAACGTCATCATCCAGACGCGTCGCGGCATCGAATACGGCGAGATGGTTTCGCTGACCTGCGACGGTTGCGACAAGTCGGTATCCCGGGATCAGATCAAGAGTTACGTCGCTGCAAGCGGTTCGGACTATTATCACTTCAGCGATGGAAAAATCCTGCGCCTCGCCACGCCGGACGACGAATCCGAATGGGAGCACATCCGGGCCGAGACGCTGACGAAAAAGAAATTCTGCCAGGAACGGGCCGACCAACACAACCTGCCCATGAAGGTGCTCGAATGTGAGCATCTGTTTGGCGGCGAGCGAACGATCTTTTATTTCATGTCTGAGAGTCGCGTCGATTTTCGTGATCTGGTTCGCGGGTTGGCGTCGGAGTTCAGAACGCGAATTGAGATGCGACAGGTCGGTGCCCGCGATGAAGCCCGACTGCTCGCCGACTACGAAACGTGCGGACGCGAGTGTTGCTGCAAGACATTCCTAAAAACGCTTAAGCCCGTCAGCATGAAGATGGCCAAGATGCAGAAAGCCACGCTCGACCCGGCCAAGGTTTCCGGTCGGTGTGGCCGATTGAAATGCTGCCTTCGCTACGAACACACGACGTACGAAGCGCTCGACAAGAAACTTCCCAACATGGGTAAGCGGGTGCAATCGCCTCAAGGTATTGGCAAAGTCATTGGGCGGCAGATCCTCACGCAACTCGTCCTGCTTGCAACGGACGATGGTGGCCGGCTGACTGTTCCCGTTGAGGAAGTGTGGGAAGTCGGCAAGCCGGCACCCGAGGGCGTGCAAAGCAAACTTGCCAAACCCGCACCTGCCAAGCGAGAGCAGATGACAGACAAGCCCTCGGGCGGGAGAAGGAAGGAACGCAAGCCAGATTCAACATCTCGGCGCGCTGAGCCTGAAAACCGCTCGGCTCAATCGGATCGTCCGAGATCTTCTGGATCGGCTACTTCAGATGCGGCGGCTTCAGAAAAAATCGATAGAGGTACGTCTGACGCAAGCCTCCATCGGCCTGCCAGTACGGGAGACGAGACTTCAACTTCGCCAGACGCTGGAACTTCGCCAGATGCTGGAACTTCAACAGACGCTGGGCCCAATGACCCCAGTGTTGTCGCTGACAATTCCGGTTCGGATCAGCGCAGCGACAAACCATCGAAGCGAGGCCGCTCACGACGTGGACGCGGCAATCGATCACGCAAACGAGGCCCCCGCTCCGATCGCGAAAAGGGCGGATCATCAGAAGGCAACCGGTCATCTGGTGAAGGCAACAGGCCATCTGGAAATCCCCCAACTGATAATGGCCCATCCGCCGACAAATAATTATAATCGAATTGATCGTTTTTTCGGTCATCTATAGAAAGGCCGCACACTGGCCCGCTAGACTGTCGCGGGTGAAATACGCGTGTCATGGCGGAAGTTAGCCGTGGGACGGAACAGAGTTTTACCGATTTGGGCTGTACCATTTTTTGCAACACTCATGGCAGATGCTTATCAACAAAATCTAAATGCGCTGGTCAAGCGGGTTGGCGACTTCCCGGAAGATGCGTATCACTTCATTCGCGAAGGCCTTGGCGTCGCGGTTGATTGCGTGCATGGGCCGGAATCACCTGCGCAAAAGGCGGTCATGCATTATTTGTTCAAGCACAAGATTGATCTGTTGGATCTATCTGAGTTGCATGAGCAAGGAGCGTTGGACGATTCCGTGGTCGAAGCGATCGAGGAAGCCGGCGGGTTTGACAAGATCAATCGCCATGTTGGTGGTGGCGACCTCTGCTGGGGACTGCGCAACTACGCACAGCAGCGTTGGGGCAAGATGGCCCGCACGGTGCTGCGTAAGTGGAATGTTCACTCCACGTCTGATTTTGGTCGCATCGTTTTTGCGATGATCGAAGTTGACCTCTTGCAAAAACAACCCGGTGATTCGATCGAAGACTTTGTTGACGTGTTCAATTTTGATCAGGGCTTTGACGAGTCGTACAAAATTCTTTCCGACAGATCGTAACGCGGGTACGAACCCATTTGAAATTTGCAGATGTGGAACTTTGAGGGGCATGCCTACTGTGGTTGGGTTGCGGTTGCAGACAGGTGGGCACGACCCACCCTACACGGACTCTGTTGACCGACCGCTTTGGGATCAACTCTGCGATGTGCGTTCGGCTTCGGTTTCTGTTGGGTCGAGTTGGGGTTGCTTCTTGGCTTCGAGTTCGGGCTTGCGATCTTGGGAAGACGCGGTGTTCACTTCGTCCTGTACGTCGCGGATGCCCTTCTTGAATTCGACCACGCTCTTGCCGAGTGAACGAGCCACATCCGGAAGGCGCTTGCCGAAAAAAAGCAATCCAACAAAGGCGATCACCAAGACTTCACTCCACGCAGGTAATCCAAACATCGCCAGTAGATTGATTTGCGTAATGCCACCCATCATGATTCTCGCAAGTCAGTTGGTATGCTTCACATCTTTCAGAACGCTCGCCGCGTACAAATATTGTAGATTCCAATCGGGCGACATGCCACTTGGCCCGGTAATGACCGCGTAATCGGTATTAGCGAACCTTCTATCTCATTGTCGTCATATGGGCGAAATTCGTCCAATCCCAATCTCAACCCGGCTGAATCTGCACTCGGACGGCGATTTCTGCCGAATCGAGCGGCTATGGGTTCTCGAGTTTGGATCGCAGTTTTGCAAGAACTGAATTCGGTATCAGGGTTGAGAGACGTGCGGACTCTTTGCCCCCCATCGACACGATCTGCTTGATGAACGTGCTGGAGGTCAGGGCGAATTGCTCGGAGGCCATCAGAAACACGGTCTCAATTCCACCAACGATAAAGTTGGTGTTGGCGGCTTGCAGTTCATCGCGCAGGTCCGACGAATCGCGAATGCCCCTAACGATGACCGTCGCCCCCGACTGCTTCGCAAAGTCGATCGTCAGCCCGCTGTACGACGCGACGCTGACGTGCTCCATGTCGCTGACCAGTTCGGAGATCATCTCGACTCTTTCCTCGGGCGTGAAAACGTCCACCTTCTCGGGATTTTGACCGATAGCCACGATAACTTTGGAGAAGACGTCACCGCTGCGACGGATAATGTCGAGATGGCCGTTGGTGATGGGGTCGAACGAACCGGGAAAAATCGCCGTACTAGCGCTCACAAGTGTACCTCCAGAGTTGGCGTCGTTGGAATTGATCGACTGCTTTAAGGTATCTTAACGCGCCACGCAAGGATCAAGCCAATTCGCACCGACTTGACATTTGCTGACCCGCGTCATACTTCTTGCCGCATGAGCGATGCGACCGACTCCTGCCTGCCCGATCTTCGCGTCAATCTTGGCGGTCTGGCGCTATCCAATCCGGTCATCACCGCGTCGGGCACCAGTGGATATGGCCCGGAATACGCCCCCCTTTTTGATATCAACTTGCTGGGTGGCTTTGTGACGAAATCGGTCACCTTGCATGAACGGCCCGGGAACCCTCAGCCGCGAACCTGCGAAACAGCTTCGGGCATGCTCAACGCCATTGGCCTTGCGAACGTGGGGTTGGAGCGGTTCTGCGTCGAGAAGATCCCGTTTCTTTCGCAGCTTTCGATTCCGACGATCGTCAACGTTGCCGGCCATGAGGTGAGCGACTATGTGAAAGTTTGCGAGAGGCTCGACGAAATCGAATGCATCGCAGCCGTCGAATTGAATGTTTCATGCCCGAATGTTTCCGATGGTTTGGAATGGGGCACCGATGCCAAGCGGCTGGCCTCCCTGGTTCGCGAAGTGCGTCAGGTGGTTTCGCGATGCAAGTTGATCGTCAAGCTGACGCCGAATACGGGTGACATTGTTGAGTTGGCCAGGGGGGCGATCGACGGCGGCGCTGAGATTCTGTCGTTGATTAATACGCTGCGCGGGATGGCCATTCATGTGGATTCGCGTAAGCCGATGCTCGCCAATGTCACGGGCGGATTGAGCGGGCCGGCGATCAAACCGGTGGCGCTGTGCATGGTGCATCAGGTGTATCAGGGTTGCACGCGACACAACGGTATTCCGATCATCGCGATGGGGGGTATTCGCACTTGGCGCGACGCGATTGAATTTCACCTTGCGGGTGCAACTGCGGTTGCGGTTGGTACCAGTCTGTTCGTTGACCCGCGTAGCCCACTTGCGCTGATCGACGGCATGCGGGCATACCTCAAGCGGCACGGACTTATGAGTATTCAGGACGTAATCGGCAAGGTGCAATTACCAGAGAAGTAATCGCGCGTCGTAGGGTGGGCCGTGCCCACCGCCGTTCGCGTGTTTTACGGATTGGTGGGCACGGCCCACCCTACTCGCTTGCTGGTATTGGTTTGTTGATGATGTTTGAAACGATCAGCGCCCCTTCGAACAGGATCATCATCGGAATCGCCAGCAAAAGTTGGCTGATGACGTCTGGCGGTGTGAGGATGGCGGCAACGATGAATGTCACAAAGAAGATATAGCGGCGGTATTTCTTGAGGTCTGCCACGCTGACCAGCCCCATCGATGTGATGAACAGAATCACCAGCGGCAATTCAAACGCCAACCCAAACGCCAGCGTCAACATCATTACGAAGCTGACGTACTGGCTCAAACCAAACTGACTCTTGACGACGGAGACGTTCTGAGAAGCGTGCATCGGCGACGTGTACACGCCCTTGTCCGTCATGAGGCAGCGCTGGTTGCGGGTGGTGTTGTACCACTCGCTACCGATCGGCGGGTCTTCGGGATCTTTGGTCAACATTGCGATCTGATCGAGCTTGACGTCCGCTGGCAGTTCCGATTCTTCGACGGCTTTCTCACCGACGATCAGACCAGTGATCCACGACGGTTCGAGATTGTCGATCTTGATGCCTTCGCCAAACTCGACAAAGAAGTTAATCACGATCGGCAGGACGATGTAAAACATGAACACCGCGCCAGTCGCAAAGAGTCCGATCGATGCGGGCGTGATGAGCTTCAGGAATTTGCGTTCGTGCGGAAACAATCCGAGCGCGACGAATCGCCAGATCTGAATCAGCGTCCACGGCATCGACATGACGATCCCCGCGAGGAACGCCATCTTCAAATACAACAGAAACGTATCGGGCGGGTTGAGCGCCTGAGCTTGCGGGTCGAGTCCGCGGGCGTGCAAGATGACGCCCAATGGATGAAGCACAAAACTCAGGATGTGTTTGGCAAAGATGAGTGATAGCGTTGTCGTGATGAAGATGCCGATCAGCGCCAAGATCGAGCAGACGCGAAGTTCCTCCAGGTGATCCCCGAACGACATGTACCCGCGCTCAGACTTTTCGTCCGGCTTGGACCTCGCCTCGGATGCAGAATGTTGGGAAGGGTTCATGGTTTTGGAGGACGAGGGCAACGACTTACTCCATCGGTTGACTGTTTCTCGGATTAACTGCTGTGATGGTCACGCCTCATCCGCATGTATATCGAAATAAGTTTGCAGAATCACCTGAGCGGCTAAAGCATCGCGCCGCGATTTTTTTTGCTTATGCGTCAACTCGGTCTGCTGCATGTAGTCATCGGCTGCGGCAGATGAAAGTCTTTCATCGCATTCGTGAACCACGCGTCCGGACACTTCTCCCAGTAGCTTCCCGAACGATTGGGTGATTTTGGCCTGCTTACCGACCGAATCATCCATGTTCAGCGGCATGCCCAGGACAAATTCGTCCACCCCGTAATCACCCGCCACTTCGATGATCGAATCGACCTGTTGTTGCGGGCTACCGCCTTGGTCCAGGACGGTTACCGGGACGGCAATTCGCCCTTCGGTATCGCCGACCGCGAGTCCGATACGTTTCAAACCGTAATCTATTCCAAGAAGTTTCTTCAATCGACCAATTCCGGGCGTGCGTGCCGGCAGTTGTGGCGGCGGTTACAGATACTTGTCGCCGAATTTGGCTTCGATGTTGGCCAGCAGTTCGCGCAGTGCCTGGGCGTCGCGTTTCTTGCAAACCATGGTCGCGTCGCGCGAATGGACGATGACCAGGTCCTTTAAGCCCAGCGTCGCGATAAGATGGTCGTCGTCTTCAGAGACGACAGTCACGCCCTCCGATCCCAAATGGACAGCCGACTTGGCGACGGTGACGTTTTCGCGCGAATCTGAATCGAGCACCGCACTAAGCTGCGCCCACGAACCGACATCCGCCCACTCGCAATTCATCTCGACCACGAACACTTCGCGGGCCCGCTCCATCACCGCGAAGTCGATCGATATTTTCTGCAACTTCGGATAAATCGCCGAGAGTTTCTCGGGTCGCTTTGGCGTGTCCCAATCGCGGGCGATCTCGGTCACACCTTGATGCGAAATCGGCAGGTTGGTTTCCAACTCGGCGAGGATCGTACTCGCCCGCCACGCAAACATGCCGCTGTTCCAAAAATAATCGCCCGACTCGGCATAGCGCTGAGCGCGAATGGGGTCCGGCTTTTCGGTGAATTTCTCGACGCGGAATACGCCGAGACCAACCTCTTCGCCCTTGCGGATGTAACCGAACGCAGTCTCCGGAGAGCGCACAGTAATCCCGAACGTCACCAGGGCGTCGGCATGTTTCTCGACGGTGTCGAAGGCGAGCTTCACGCACTTTGTAAATTTCTCGATCGGTGCAATCAGATGGTCAGCCGTAAACACCCCTACCACCGCGTCGGGATCGCGCTGATCAATGATGGCGCATGCCAACCCCACCGCGTTGGCGGTATCGCGACCTTGCGGTTCACCAAAAAGATTCCTACTTGGCACTTCGGGAAGTTCGTTGGCCACCAAAGGCAGATACTTTTCACCGGTGATGACATAGATGTGATCGGCTTCAAACGATTCGCGAAGACGTTCGTACGACGAGCGCAGCAGGCTTGTCCCGCCGATGATCTTAAGAAGCTGCTTGGGCCGATGCCGCCGACTAAGCGGCCAAAGCCTCGTCCCCGCACCTCCTGCCATAATCACTGCATGCCGCATGTTCTATTCAACTTCCGAGCCGACAACTTGAATATCGCTAAAAATCAAACGCGCCCTCACCGACTTCATCAAAGTCTACCCGTTCTAAATCGGCAAACGGGAGGATCAAGGTCTTTGTCGATCCCTTGGCAAATGTGACTTCCAGGTGAACCTGAGCGCCGTTTCGACGAATCCAATCGATCCGTCCCAGACCCCAATCGTCGTTCTTGACCAGCGTGCCAGGGCCCCATTGGGCGATGTCGTGCGGCAGATCATCCAACCAACCGCAGCGTGAACTATCTGCGCCACTGCCCGTTCGGTCAACAATCTCTACATCCGAACCCGGCAATTCATCGATAAAAGGCGATTTCGACTTTCGTTCAGAGATGCCACGGACCATTCGATATTTGGCATGCGCCAGGGTCAGTTCCTGTTTGGCCCGGGTCATGCCCACAAAGCAGAGCCGGCGTTCCTCCTCTTCATTATACGTCGGATCGCCCGGTTCGCGCTCGAATGGCAGCAACCCGCTTTCCAACCCGATCATGTAAACGACCGGAAATTCCAACCCCTTCGCCGCGTGCAGGGTCATGAGCGTCGCCCTGCCGGTATCGTCGTCCATCGCGTCAACATCGCTGAGCAGGCTGGTGTGGGCCATCCAATCGATCAGCGTGGCTTCAGGGCGATCCTTTTCAAAGATAGCGGCAGCGTTGATGAGTTCGTTGATGTTTTCCATCGGATCGGCATCGAGGTTTGATTCCCCGCCCAAGCTGGCTTGCAGTCCGGTTTCGCGAATGATTCGTTCCAAGGCGATCGATGGTGATTCTTCAGTGACTTTTCTCAGGTTGCCCATGAGTTCGGCAAATGCCGTGACCTTAACGATGGCTGCATTCTTGAGCGTGGGTACGAGCTGCGGCTGGAATACAAACTCGAACATCTCCCGGCCATTCGCGCGGGCGTGGGCGATGATGCGGTCGATGGTCGTCTTGCCGATTCCGCGCGTCGGTGTGTTGATGATCCTGGTGAGCGACACCTCATCGTGGACATTGATAAGCAACCGCACATACGCGAGGACATCTTTGATCTCCTTGCGGTTGTAAAACTCGACGCCGCGGGCGACCTGATAAGCCACGCCGTTTTGCAGCAGCGCTTCTTCTACAGATCGACTCAGCGAATTCAGACGATAGAAAACCGCGACATCAGAGAGGTCTTCGCCGCGCTCTCGACGCTCGGCCAATTCCTTCGCGATGAAGTCTGATTCTTCATCGGCATCTCCGGTAATCAGTACGCGAACCTTTGACCCCGCGTCGTTTTCGGTCCAAAGCGTTTTGTCTTTGCGCTGCACGTTGTGCTCGATGACCGAGCTTGCGGCTGCGAGGATGCGCTTGGTCGATCGGTAGTTGCGCTCCAGCCGCACGACCTGGGCTTGCTCATGATCTTCCTCGAACCGCAGAATGTTACCGATGTCAGCCCCGCGCCAACCGTAGATCGATTGATCCGGATCGCCCGTCGCGCAGATGTTCTTATTCTGCTCCGTAATCAAATGGGCGATCAGATACTGGGCGCTGTTGGTATCCTGATACTCATCAATCAGCACATGCGTGTAGCGCCGTTCCAACTGGCGGCGAAATTCTTCGTCGTCTCTCAAAAGAAACGCCAACTTCAAGAGCAAATCGTCAAAGTCCACGCCATGCTGTTCAGCCAGCACCATCTCGTAGGATTCGTACACCTTGGCGATGGTTCGCTCCGACCAATCCGTCGCCTCGTTCGCAAACATTGTTGCGGTGACCATCGCATTTTTGGCGTTGCTAATGACGCCCTGCAAACGAGCGGGCGACCAGTTGTCTGCCGACAGTTGCGCCCGGGCGATCGCGAGTTGGATGACCTTCCGCTGGTCAGCCGAATCGAACACGGTGAAATCATCGGGCAGGCCAGCCCGCTCGTGGTGAATCCGCAGCAATCGATAGCACAGCGAGTGAAACGTGCTGATGGTCATTTCCGCACCGACGCCAAGTGCAGAAATGCGTTCGTACATCTCTGAGGCGGCTTTGTTGGTGAAGGTGATCGCCAGGACGTTTCGTGGTTGGGTGACGGTGCGAGCCAGGTATGCCGCCCGTCGGGTGATCACCCGGGTCTTACCGCATCCCGCCCCAGCCAGCACCAGCAGCGGACCATCGGTATGACAGACGGCCTCCCGCTGCGGATCAGTCAGATCAGCCAGCAGAGCGTCCAATTCGTGAGCGTTTGATGCGTGAACCATATACACCGTGTATACCGCACGGAGCGGTGGCTGAAAAGCGACGCGACCAGGCTAGTGGTTCGTCACTCCCGCGCACGCGGGAGTCCAGAACGAGCGATATGCTACGCGCGGGGCTTGGATTCCCGCTTTCGCGGGAATGACAGTGGAGCGCGATCCGCAAGATGACGCGTGGGCCTACACTAATCAGGCTCGACTTGCTGTGTGCCAATCCGACGCGTACGCTTGAGCGATGAACGTCGTCAGCCACGGCATCGATATAGTAGAATGCCACCGGATCGCGGACCTGCTCAGCAAGCACCCCGACCGGTTCCTCGACCGTGTATTAACGCCGAAGGAGCGCGAGCGGGCGGACAAACTTCACAGCCCGATCCCGCATATCTCCGGCAGATTTGCGGCGAAGGAAGCGATCTTAAAAGTGCTGGGCACCGGTTGGCGAGGCGGGATCGCATGGACCGACATCGAAATCACCAACGACGAGATGGGGGCACCGCTGGTCGAACTGAGCGGTATGTGTTCCCAAATCGCCGACGATCGCGGCATCGTCCGCATTCTGCTATCGATCAGCCACACTGACACCGTCGCAACCGCTAGCGCGCTGGGACTTGGTGAACGCTGATCGCATCTGCCCCCAGGCCGGATAGATGCACTGCAACAATCAAGAGCTTGAATGTTGTCGAATTCGGGCACTGCTCACAGAGCAGTGGCACGATTTTCGAATGACGACCGATTGATTAGCTGGCGCGCTTCTGCTGAAAGCGGTGCGCGATGGTGCTGTGCATGATCGCACCTGTGGCGATGGCGTCGTCGTTGAAGTTGAAGTGTGGGTTGTGGAGGTTAGGGTATTCAAGTGCGCCTTTCGGGCGCAGGCCCAGTCGGAACATGGCCGACGGGACGTGCTGGGCGAAGAATGCGAAGTCCTCACCTCCCATGCTTGGGTTCGACTTCGTTGTGACCTTTTCCGCTCCAAATGTCTCAGCGGCCACTTCGGCGACGAGGGCTGCACAATCGGCATCGTTGATCAGCACCGGGTAATCTTCGATGAATCGCAGGTCCGCTTGGATGGAGAATGTGGCGGCTGTTGATTGCACGAAATGCTGAAGCTGCTGCTTGGCGGTGGCGTGCGCTTTGACGTCGAGGGCGCGGATCGTCCCCTTCACATGGCACGTTTCCGGCAGAACGTTGTGCGTGAACCCGCCGTTGATTTGCGTGAACGAAATCACAATCGGATTGATCGGGTCGATGAGGCGCGTGCGGATGGCCTGGGCGTTGGTGATCAGTTGCGCCACGGCGACCAGCACATCGGTGCCCTTATGTGGATACGCCGCGTGCGCACCGCGTCCGGTGAAGACAATCTCAAATGGCGATGTCGCAGCCAGTATCGGACCGGGCACGCTTAAGATGTGCCCCACTTCGAGATCCGGCCAACCGTGCAGCGCGAACGCTGCATCGACGTGTGGGTCTTCGAGTACGCCATCATCGATCATCCGCTGTCCGCCGCAGCCCTGTTCCTCCGCCGGCTGAAAGCATAGCTTGACCGGCCCCGTCAACGCATCGGCATGGTCCGCAAGCGCGTACGCCGCCCCGAGCAGCGCGGTGGTGTGGCCGTCATGCCCGCAAGCGTGCATCTTGCCCGGATGCTCGGACTTGTAGGGCAGTTCCGAAAGTTCCTCGATGGGCAGGGCATCCATATCTGCCCGCAGCAGCACGCACGGACCGGTCTTGTCGGCATTGATCGTCGCGCAGATTCCGGTTCCGCCGGCTAACCCGTCGCGAATTTTCAGCTCTGGTAAGTCGGATAGCCGCTCGAGTACCTTTGCTGACGTTCGCTGCTCCTCGAACGACGTTTCCGGGTGGGCGTGCAGGTCGTGGCGGAAGACGATAAGCTCGGCCAATCGGGCTTGTATGGATGCTGCAAAATCTGGTTTCATCACAAATCCTTCAAGACGCGGGCGCGACAATTACAGCGCGTCTGTGAATTGTAGCTTCCTTGTGGATCGGCAAAAAGGTCTGGGGCAAAATAACAACTCTGCGAAATTGATGTCGAATGGGATTCGATTTTTTTGACGGTGCGATTATCATGGGCCTCTATGGCCGAAACAAAGAAAGGCAAATCGAAGAAGTCCAAGAAGGACAAGACGCAGTCCAACGGTGCGGCTCATGCCCCAGACGATCAGCCTGAGGTGGAAGTCGCCTTCGAAGATGCTCCTGATGATGATGGCACAGTTGAAGATGGCATCGCAACCAGCGAGCCTGCCGTCGTCTCCGAAATGTCCATGACCGAGTCTGACGTTTTGCCGGAATCCATCGTCGAAGCCATCTTGTTCGCCACCGATTCGCCCGTCCCTGCGGCCAAGATCGCCCAAATCGTCGGATCGGGTAATGCGACCGACGTCAAGAATCACATCGAAAAGCTCAACGAGCATTACGAGAAAACGGGCCGGGCGTTTCGCATCGAGCACATCGCCAAGGGCTATCAGATGCTCACCATGTCGGTCTACAACACCTGGCTTTCCAAGGTATTAAAGCTGCGGGCAGAAACCAAGCTGACGCCAGCCGCCATGGAAACGCTGGCGATCGTCGCGTACAAGCAACCGGCACTTCGCGTCGATGTCGAATCGATTCGGGGCGTGGCGTGCGGCGAGATGATCAACCGCCTCCGCGAAATGAACCTCGTCAAGATCGTGGGCAGGGCTGAAGAGTTGGGCCGCCCCATGCTCTACGGAACCACCAAGACATTCCTCGAAGTGTTCGGCTTGGGGTCGCTCGACGATCTGCCCAATGCCGAAGAACTCGTCCCACCGAAACAGTAAGAATTCCAAGTGGAAGAATTCCAAGTGGCAATTGCGCGCGATGTAGGGTGGGCCGTGCCCACCACCGTTCGGACGTTTTACGGATTGGTGGGCACGGCCCACCCTACGCGCTAAGGACGATGGCGTGATCGCCTGGTGATTTTACTTCGCCGATGACAGTCGCCGTCGGTGTGCTTCTTTGATTTAGGGCTTCGATCATTGCGTCCACTCGATCGGGAGCGACGGCGATCAGCAATCCACCGGATGTCTGTGCGTCGGCTAACACTTTGACCAACGATTCGTCGATACCGTCCGCTGACAATCGGTTCGACAGGTAGTCGAGTGATGCGCGATGTGCCCGCGTCACGATGCCTTGGCCCGCAAGTTTCAGCGTGTCTTTGAGCAGCGGAATGCTATGGGCTTTTAATGTGATCGTTACGCCGGAACCGTTGGCCATCTCGAAGGCGTGTCCTAGTAAACCGAATCCGGTGATGTCTGTTGCGGCGCTGACGCCTACCTCGATCATCGCCTCGCACGCGCCGCGGTTCAGGGCTGTCATCACTTCGATGGCCTCGGCCAAATCGTCCTGCGTGATCACGTCCTTCTTTGCCGCGCTCGTCAGCACACCGCTGCCGATCGGTTTGGTTAGAACAAGCACGTCCCCCGGCATGGCGGTGTTGTTGCGGATGATGCGATCTGGGTGAATCGTCCCGGTGACGGCTAACCCGTATTTGATTTCGGCGTCGCGCACGCTGTGCCCGCCGAGGATCGCAGCGCCGGCTTCGGTGACCTTGTCGGCCCCCCCGCGCAGGATTTCGCAAAGGATGTCTCCGGGTAAGTCCTTGTCCGGGAAGCCTACGATATTGAGCGCCGAGATTGGCTTGCCGCCCATCGCGTAAATGTCGGAGAGGCTGTTGGCGGCTGCGATTTGCCCGAAAATGAAGGGATCGTCCACCAGCGGCGGGAAAAAATCGACCGTCTGTACGAGCGCAGTTTCCCTATCGAGCTGATACACGCCGGCATCTTCAAAGTGATCGAAGCCGGTCAGCACGCTGGGGTTGGACTGCTTTGGCAAACTGCGCACAACCTGTGCGGTGAGCTCCACGGGGAGCTTACCGGCTCAACCGGCGCAGTTCGCGTAGCTCGTCAGCCTGATTTTCCGTGATGGCGTCATATCAAGGGCAGCTTAGCGGTTGATGGGCGTCGGGGCCAATCATTCGCTGGAGGGCGAATCGGCAGCCGCGTGTTCGATCTGATTGAACATGCACTTTGGGCGTCAAGTCGTATTGATCGGTCTGCCGAAATCTATGGGAGACGAATGGACCGATAAACGAGGGCCTGACACGATGTACCTTGAACATTTTAAGCTTCGCGAGATGCCGTTTAACCTGACGCCCGGTACGCGCTTCATCCATTTCACAGATGATCATCGCCAAGCACTGGAGCATCTGCTGTTCGGCATTCGCCAGCGCAAGGGCTTTATCGTGCTGACGGGCGAGGTCGGCGCGGGCAAGACAACACTGTGTCGTGCGCTGCTGCGGGAACTGGGCTCCAACTTCAAGACAGCGCTGATTCTCAATCCGAGGCTCACCGAGATTCAACTCTTGCGCCTGATCCTGATGGAACTCGGACACGCAGAACCAAAGGGCGACAAGCTGTCCTTGCGCGAACAACTCAATACATACCTGCTCGAACAAGCCGCCTGCGGTAATGACGTGGTGCTGATCATCGATGAATCGCAGTGCCTTTCACGCGACATGCTTGAAAACATCCGGTTGCTTTCAAACCTCGAAACCGAAAGTCGCAAACTTGTGCAGATCGTGCTCATCGGTCAACCGGAATTCCGCACGATGCTCAATGACCATCGCCTGCGTCAGTTGCGGCAGCGCATCAGCGTTTCGTACCACCTCAAGACAATGTCACTTAATGACACCAGTGCGTACATCCGCCATCGCTTGAAAGTCGCCGGAGCCAACGGCACACCGTCCTTTGACGGACAATCGATCCAGTTGATTCAGAAATTTTCCGACGGTATCCCGCGACAGGTGAACACCGCCTGCGACATGGCCCTTTTGGCAGCGTACAGTCGCGAGCGACCGAATGTATCGATCGAAACCACCAAGGTCGCAATTGAAGAGTTGGAAGGTGTCTGTCAATGAGCGTCATTGGTGATGCCCTCGGTCGCGCCGAACGCGACTACCGGGCTGATCAAATCCAAAATGCGGTATCGCCAACGCGTGCGGCGATGCCGGCACAAGACGAGTCGGCTGAGATGGCGGTCAAGGGGATTGCTCGACCGCAACAGTCTGCCGGCGAAGGTGGTGGCTGGTTCTCTGCGTCTTTGATGACGCTATTCGTTGCGATTATTGGCCTTGCCGGATACATGACGCTGTATCCGGAATGGGTGGATTCGCTGTGGAAGTTCCCAGATCCGGTAAAACAAATGGCCATTGCGACAAGAAAATCGAGTGCGTCTGGCGTTTCGAAGGGCTCTAGTCTTGGCGGGCCTGAGTATGCCAATGCATTTGCACCATTGGTGCCGACCTGCCCAGCCGAAGCGCTTTACTCACCAGCAGAACGCAACGCTTCCGATGTCTCGCCATTGCCCCCGGAACCCGCGTTGCCGGAACCTGCTTCACCAAGACCCGGTCCGAGTTTCCAAGTTGCGTCGCGACCTGCGATCGAACCGGATCGCAACGTCGAACCCAAACCGGCAGTGGAACCCAGCGTCAAAAAATCCAGCAAACCGACCGCCAAACGAGCCAATCCAGGCAAAGGACGCCGCGTAGCCCGCACGCAAACCAAGCCCAAACCGCCTCGATCCATCACCAGAATTCCAGTCCGAACGAGCGATATCAAAAGTCGCTACAACGTTGATGGCGTGATGCTTGGCGGTGAACGCAAACTGGCTGTCATCAATGGGGAAATCGTCGGTGTCGATGAAGAAGTTGATGGGGCTGTGGTCCGGGCCATCACTGGCAGCGGTGTCGCTGTCGAAGTGGACGGAAGAATTCGCCGGTTGCCCGTACGCTCGAAGCGAGCTGAAGACCAAGAGAGTTCTTCAAGAAGCGATTTAGAATTCAACGATTAGGGAAACGAGCGCCTAAAACCCCCGGCCGCCTAGAACCCCCGGCCGAGCAGATACGTCAAACCGACCGATTGAATCAAACTGCTGAACACCGGCCCGAACGTCGCAGCGCATCCGCCCACCTGAAGAAGTGTGCCACCGCCCAGGATGAGCAACGCCCATCTTTTATTTCGATCTGAAGTCATAAGAGCCCCAACAGACCCTACTCTGCGAGAGTCCATCGCTGCAACAGATAAGCGGTTAAGGTCGTGGACCTGGGGTCGTTGGGAAGATCTCTTGCCCGGCACATGTACCCGCTTGCCCACCGATCAATCCACCACCAACGCCACCAGCACCACCAGCACCACCGCCGCCGCCACCGCCACCGGTGTTTCCACCCCCAACGTTGTCGTTGTCGATGCCGAAGAACGGGATCGTACACGACGGATCAAGGCTAAAGTCCGGCACGCTGCCGAATAGCCCATCAATTTCGCGAGCGTTGCAGAACGAAAAAATCGTCCCGCATGGGTTGAAGACGGTCAGCAGAGAACTGCACGATGGGATCTGAAATACCGTACCTGTCAGGAGCAGCGACATGGCTGTCCAGCGGGTTACCCTTTGACTTCGTGACTTGGCTTCGTTCATCTGACAGGTCTCCAAGAATCGCACGCCTGTTATTCGAAAACGCAACGGTTACCGTGCGCTGACTCAACAAATCAAATCTCAAGATACTCTTATACAAACCGAACATTCAACGGCACCGGGCTACCCTGATCGCAACCAACGCGTTCCTGAGCAATCGGGCTACTGAGCGTCTGGATCCGGGCAATCGACAAACAGGTTTGTCGAGGTTCCGTCCAGTGGATCGACCAACGGATCGGGGCAAGGATCTACCACACCGCCGAACAAACCGTTCTGGCAATCGAACACAAAGCAGAAGTCCACGGTCCGCAGCAATTCTTCAGCACCAAAGGCGATGCATGCCGTCTGGCGCAATGCCCCCATGGTGACCGCGGCTGCGATGCACAAAACCCAACCGGTTTTCTTACGTGAAAAATTTCGATTGCGATTCATCCGCATTTGATGCTCCGTATATGATTGCGCTTTCGCGGCAAGCGCCGCCAACTGCCGAGGCAGCGACCGCCTCGACACTCTTAGCAAGTATAGATCGAGAGCCAACCGCTCGCAACTATCGGCGTTCGTAACTCACATTTCCATTATCGGTTGGGCAGTGTGTCTGGCAACGGTTTTTCAGGCTGCCAAATCGGGCGATTCACCGCCTATTTGAAGATACTTGCGACCGTTTCAGTCGATACCGGCTGAATCATACCGCGTTCGGTGATCAACGCCGTCACCAACCGAGCCGGCGTCACGTCAAACGCAGGGCAGTGACACTTAACATTATCAGGTGCCGTTTGCCTACCGAACCCGCTTCGGACCTCTTCATCACCCCGCAGCTCGATGGGAATGTCCGCCCCGCTCTCTGTATTTTGGTCAAACGTCGAACTCGGAGCCGCGACATAAAACGGAATGTTGTGGGCATTCGCAAGAACAGCCAACCCATAGGTTCCGATCTTGTTGGCGACATCACCGTTGGCCGCGATGCGGTCGGCTCCGGTGATGACCACATCGATCAAGCCCTGCTGCATGGCGCTGGCGGCCATGTTGTCACAAAGGACGGTGACGTCGATTCCCGCACGATCCAATTCCCATGCGGTTAGTCGCGAGCCTTGCAGAAGTGGCCGCGTTTCGTCGGCGTACACACGCAGCTTGTTGCCATTCGCATGAGCAACGTAAATCGGCGCGAGCGCCGTTCCGAATTCCGCAGTTGCCAACCCACCGGCGTTGCAATGCGTGAGAATGCCCGCGCCATCGGCCATCAACGGCGCGCCGACTTCACCGATCGCGCGGCACATGGCAGCATCTTCATCGCGGATGTTTTTGGCCTCGATCAGCAAACGCTTTTTCAAACCGTCGGCATCAAGATCCGTCGAAGATTTCGCAACACGATTCATGCGCTCGATCGCCCAGAATAAATTCACCGCCGTCGGTCGCGAGGAGGCCAGGTATTCAGAGCCCTCAGCCAACCGAGCCATGACCGCATCCCGATCCCCTTGCGTATCGCGAATCGCAAGAACCAACCCCATCGCAGCAGCAATCCCAATCGCCGGCGCACCGCGCACACTCAATCGCTTGATCGCGTGCCAAACGGTTTCGACATCGCGGCATTCAAGGGTCTCGAACCGTTCGGGCAAAAGCGTCTGGTCGATCATCTCGACATATCCGTCAAGATCGCCGCACCAGCGCAGCGTTTGCAGGGATGTTGCGTTCTGAGTTGATGTTGCGTTTTGGGTCATGGTGATCTCGTTGTTTGATTCGGCTGGTTTCATTTGCCGAAGATCGTAAGGCAATTCCGCGTTCGGGTCGATGCGGTGCTTTTGGACCGATCCCATATAGAAAGTGCCGAGCAATCACGCTCTTGTGATTACCCGGCACGGAAAGTTACAGTCGCTGCACCAATTGATACAACGCTTAAGGTTTTTGAATCGCCGGCTGAGGCTTGGAGAACCCAGCCCCGACCCGGTGATTCGTGTGCCGACCTATTTGCGACGTCAAAGTGGCTGGCGACGGTGTTAAGTCTGCCCCGTCATCCCCATTCGGCAACACGACCGCGACCGGTTGATCGCCCTTGAGCATCAACGAAATTCGCGATGCTGCCGGCGGAAATTCCTGCACCATGACGCGGGCCAGTTCCGTCGTCAGCCAGCGTTCGACCGCTCGCCGAACTGCGCGGGCACCCTGCTCTGGATCGAACGATTTTTCGACAATCCAATCGATCACCGCGTCATCCGCCTGCAAGACCAGGTGCCGCTGAATCAACCCAAAGCGTCGCCCGAGTTTCTCTACTTCACCTCGAACGATCTGCCGATTCGCCGATCGGTCCAGCGGTTTGAATTGAATGATACGGTCGAACCGATTCAACAATTCAAAACGAAACGATCGCTCCAACGCGCACTTCGCTGCCGTTCCAAATGCTTCACCCGTCTTGAAACCAAACGGTGTCGCATCACCGAGCGCACCGGCATTCGATGTCGCGATGAAGATCAGCGAACGGCACGGCACGAATTCCCCGTCTCCGTTGATGAAGGCTCCTTCGTCGATCAGTTGCAAAAAGCGATCGTGAACTGCCGCGTTCGCTTTCTCAAACTCATCGAGCAGAACAACACCAAACGGATGCCCAAGAATGCGCATCGTCAGCATTCCCCGTCGCGCTGCCGACTCTTGAGCCGAGCCACAACCGAACAACCGATCCGCATCTCCGCCAGCCCCGAGGTCGGCCATGTTGATGCGGACCAATCGATCAGGCGACGCAAACAAGTGCTTGGCGAGAAGGTGAGCCAGATGCGTCTTTCCAACCCCACTACCGCCAACGAGCAAGAAAACACCCATAGGCCGGCGATGATCGGACAAACCGGCTTTGATGATCCCGATCATTTCGACGATGGCATCGATGGCTTCCGGTTGCCCGACGATTTCGCGTGTGTACTCCTCGCGTAGCGCGCCAAGGTCAAGACGAATTCTCGGCTCGACCAACATACGCGGGGTTCGATGCGTCGTGCAGAATCGGTCGATCACGTGCGACGATTCAATCGTGACGTTCTTCGGCACGTTGGCCGACGTATTCTCAAGCAGATCGATCGCTTTACGCGGCATCAGGTCGCGTCCCAGAAACCGATGTGTCAATGCAATTGATTCCTGAACCGCGCAATCGCTAAACAATCGGTTTTCACTCTCGCGCTGATGCGAAGTCCATGCCCGAAGAATACGTATGGTTCGGTCGTGGTCAGGCTCTTCAACTTCAACCGTGATGAACTTCCGCTGCAACGATTCGGTGTCTTCGAGAAGACCGGCGATACCGTGCACCGAACCTTCACCGATCAAAGTCACTTTCTCGCATTCAGCCAATGACGCGAGCGCCGATTCAAGATCGAATGTGTACGCCAGGTCGAGGTCACGAATGAAGACAACGTGCGGCCGCCACGATTGCTTTAGACTCTCGACAAACGCATCGAACATGCGACCCACCGATTCGCCGACCTTCGAGGCCATGTGGCGTCGATCAATCGAAACTTGAATCACTCTACGCTTGTATAGCTGCTTGAAACCGGCATCCGATTGCGACCGCCGAATGAGTTCGTGGACGATCGCTGTCTTACCCACGCCGGATGGCCCCGTGATGACTGGGACACGCCCGCATGCAATGACCGATGCCAATCGGTTCACGTCGTCGTCAACTTCAAAAGCTGGCAGAAGTCGTTTGCGCTTGGCGTCAGCGCTCAATTCGCGTTCAACCCAAACGTCGATGGATTTACTTGTGTTCATGATTTTTCTCAATCTATCTGGTGCGGTGTCGATCATTCAACTTCGCGATTTGCGCGCACCGCAACTGCTCTCATCCTGCTCAATGGCAGGTATCAGTTAAAACGGGTCCACAAAAAAAGCCCGAGGACGCCGGCTAGGGCATCCTCGGGCTTGTGATATGCCTATGGAATGAACCTAATCCGGTGGTCTCAAGTTTGTGGACGTTCCCTCGTCGCCAAAATTGCGCAAGCCGCCAACGGCGAACATGTCTGGCGCGAAAGAGCCCATTACTGAATTGTCAAACTGACGGAGCAAATCCCGTCCTTTCAAAGTATCAATCAACAAACGTACGACCCAGTTGGCGCGGAAGTATACAAGGTTCGAAAAGGACTTCAAGTCGATTCGCTACTTTTCCCAGAGTACGCCAGATGCAATGTGGCATTGGATTCGGACAAATATTCACGATTCAACTTTCCGCACGCAGGCCGGTTGGTTATCCTCTCGAACCGTCGCAACAATCAATTCCCGCGACATAACGAATGCATCGGGTTGGCTGACACTTTCTTGATCGAGGTTTTGCAATCATGAACAAATACATCACCGAATTCATTGGTACGTTCTTTCTCGTCTTCGCTATCGGTATGGCATCGCTGAGTGGTTCGCCGCTGAAACCTGTTGTGATCGGATCGATGCTGATGGTGATGGTCTTCATGGGAGGGCACATTAGCGGTGCACACTACAACCCGGCAGTCACCCTTGGCATGCTGATCGGTGGCAAAGTCGATGGCAAAGACGTTGTCCCATACATCATCGCACAGATTGCGGGGGCGCTCGGCGCTTCAGCGATTGTCTATTGGCTCACGGGTAAACCTTTTGGACCGGCTCCGGGCGAAGGGGTCGGGACGTGGCAGGCGTTGGGGGCTGAGATGCTGCTGACCTTCGCCCTGATGCTCGTCATCTTGAACGTTGCAACCGCAAAAAAGAACGACGGAAATTCGTTTTACGGCTTGGCAATCGGTTTCACGGTGATGGCGGGCGCGGCGACCGTTGGCGATATTTCGGGCGGAGCGTTCAACCCAGCCGTTGGTACCGGTCCGCTTCTGCTGGGCGTGATTGTCGGTGACGGTTCACTGTCAAACATGTGGATGTACTGGGTCGGACCGATCGTCGGAGCGCTGGCTGCCACGTTCGTCTTCAAACTTCAATGTTCAAACGACTAACCCGCCGCTGAATAGACTACCGGCGTCAGCGGTCCGCCAGCAAGTTCGCCCGGTTTTTGGTCGGGGAACCAACGTGCAAGATCCGCAGGACGATGCGGGTTATCGGGCTCCAGCAAACGCGTGCCATCTGCAAAATAAATCACCGTCATCACTTCGCGCATGTTCGACGTCTCGTTGGCCGGTGCGCGGTGAACAGTCCAGCCGGAATGAAACGTCGCGTCACCGGCTTTCATGGGCGCATGGTCGATTGGAAATTTTCTCCGTTTGACGATGTCATCAAACCCCGCGTCCGATTCTTGGGAAATCGCGGCGCTTAAGAGCGATCCTTCGGTGTGCGACTTCGACGCGAACGTGAGCACTCCCATTTCGGTTGGCACGTCGACCAATGGCATCCACATGGTGATGCAGTTGTCGTTGTCGAGCGGCCAATAGTATTGATCCTGATGCCATGATGTGGCACTGCCACCCGGTTCCTTGAACAGCGCCTGATCGTGATACAATCGCACTGCACTGACACCCATCAATTCGGCGGCGATGCGGGCGAAGCGCTTGGCCAACACAAACTCGCGGACGGTCGCGTCATCTTCCCAAAGGTTGGCGAACTGCAGGAACGATTTGTGGTAGGCATCTCGTTGGGCGAGCGGGGCTGCATCTTGGCTTTTTCGCATGACATAATTGGCGATCGCGGGCCGGTACGTTTCCAACACCGACTCTTCGGCGACATCGCGAAGCAGCACATGACCGTTTGCCTGGTAGCTTTTGATCGATTCGCTGGTGAGGCCATAGGGTTGTTCAAGCGATTCTGCAGTCATGCGATACCTCTTCCCCAATTCTGATCATCTTTGATTCTGCCCATTTGATGAAATGACCCGCCGGCGCAACTGCTATGACTTTTAGTTGTATCCAATGGGTCGGACTTGTGGAATTCTGTCGTTTTTGGAACTTGGCGGCAATACCCGGCTCGAAAGTGCGTTAGAGTGTGGACGGGAACTGTTGATCGACTCATGTCGCCCATAGCGGTGAGCCGACCAAGAAAGCATGATGCTAAAGCATACTCATTCAATTAAACGACGACGCTCGGGTGGATTCACGCTGGTTGAACTGCTGGTGGTGGTTTCGATCCTGGCGCTATTGATCGCGATACTCCTACCATCGCTTCGCGGGGCGCGGCGGGTATCCAAGCGCGTGGCTTGTGGCGGACATTTGCGCAGCATCGGGCACGGGATGCGGATGTATCTCAACGATTCCAACGACTATCTCCCCGTTGTCGCTGACTTTCCGTCGATCAGCCTGGCTGAGGATGACCCACCCAAGCCCGGCATTGCCACGGTGCTGCGGCCTTTCATTCGCAAAGACAATGAATCCGCCAAGGACTTGGAAAAGGAATTGGAGGCGGACGGCGAGAAGGTCTTCAAATGTCCGGCAGATATTCCGGGCAAGATCAAGCGCGACGGAGCCAACTCAGGCAAGAGTTATTTTCAAACGGAAAATTCAAGTTACAAATTCAACGTATTTCTGCCCTTCTTTCTGCAGACTCCTGGCGAGCCATTCGATTTGAGTGTCCCGGTAAAGCTTCAGGAAATCGTGCGCAGCGAACGAGCCAAACAGGTTTATGGCAGCAAACCGGCTGAGGAAGAAATCTGGTTGCTCGCCGACTATTGGACATTTCACGGCAAGGCCGGAAAATCCGGCTCGACGAATTATTTATACGTTGACGGTCACGTCGGCGATCTTGAAAAATAACGGAGGACTTTGGCAATGGGTACACAACAGACTGATTCAAGTAATCGCGGACTGATCATCGGCATCGTGTGCGTGGCGCTGGTCGCAGCTGGCGGACTCTACGCCTCTAACGCGGGCCTGTTTGGCGGTGCGAACGACGAGTTGACCAGCGGTGATGCCGACAAGGTGATCAATGCGCTTTCGTCGATCGACAACGAGAAGCTCGCCTCGGCAGATAATCGCGAGGCACGGGCCCAGGCGATGTCAACGCTCAAGAGTTCATCGTTGGAGTCGATCTTCGACAAGATGCGATCGGATGATTTGACCGATGAGCAGCGCCAGAAATTGCGTCGAAACATGGGCAAGCTCATGCAGGAAGACATGGAACGCAAGGTCGATGAATACTCGTCTGCGCCGGAAGGCGAAAAAGAAGCGATCATGGATAAGCATATCGACGAGATGATCGCGTTCCGCGACAAGATGCGCGGGTATCGGGAGAGTCATAAGGACGATCCTGAGATGGAAAAGGAGCGCGAAGAGCGTCGCAAGGAACGGACGAGGCCCACCACGCAGCAGCGCAAAGAGCGTATGGAAAGTAGAGACCCCGAGAAGATGGCGCAGATGATGCGGTATTGGCCGAAGATGATGTCCCGAGCGAAAGAACGCGGCGTCAACATGGGCTGGGGGCGAGGCGGTCGTGGCGGCGGCAAAGGAAAATAACGAATCTTCAAATCAATCAATGAACAAGGGCGCGACGGTTCATCAACCGATCGCGCCCTTTTTTGTTTCAATTGAGCGACCGCGTTACTTCTTCGGGTAATTCCGATCGAGTACTTTGTTCCATGCGGAAACGTTCTTGCTGTGCGATTCCAGCAAGGCGCTGGCGTCGCCATCCAATTCGATGGCGGTCATGCTATCGCCTTGAGCAATCGAATCGACAATGTCCTGGCCGGATGTCACCTTGCCAAAAACCGTGTGCTTTCCGTCGAGGTGCGGGGTTGGCAGGTGGGTGATGAAGAACTGACTGCCATTGGTCGCAGGACCGCGATTGGCCATCGAAAGCATCCCCGCGGCATCGTGACGACGCGACGGTGAGCATTCATCTTCAAACTCATAACCCGGTCCGCCGGTTCCATTGCCTTTGGGATCGCCGGTTTGAATCATGAAGTTGTCGATGACGCGATGAAACTTTACACCGTCATAATAACCGCGCTCGGCGAGGTTGATGAAATTACAGACGGTCATGGGCGCATCGTCGTCGAAAAACTCCACGTTGATGTCACCTTTGTTCGTCTTGATGGTTGCGCTAAGTGCCATTGGTTCTCATTTCCCTTCTAAAGCTGTCTTTTTGTACTCAAATCTTCAATTCGCTCGTGACTTTGAATATACGGCTTATCCGCAACTTGGCAAAGGGCTGGGTGCATACACGTCGTATCGTGTGGTTTTTCCGCGAAAACAGATCATTGGGTTGGGGGCAAGATCCGGAGCGTGTTTCATCCGTTTGACCACGACACGATTCCGCGCGACTTGGCGAGCCAAAGGCAGCAAATCGACAGCGTCGTCATCATCGCCAACAATCGAACGCAAGACTCGCATCTCCTTCTTGACCAGCGCCGACTTGCTGCGATGCGGAAACATCGGATCGAGATAAACCACATCAGGCCGCTCAACATCTATTAATTCAGCTAGAACTTCAAACGCATCGGCGCATCGAACGGTAAGCCGCTCGCGAATGATCGCTTCCAATTCCGCATCGGCGATCACCGCCCGCTTCAAACCATCCTCGATCAATGCAAACAGTACCGGCGATCGTTCAACAGCCGAAACATAGCAACCCTGACACGCCAGCAAGAATGCGTCATGGCATAAGCCGGCTGTCGCGTCGAATACTTTAGGAGGTTCGGATTTGTTCTTGAATCCAATGGCTTTGAATAGCTGACCGTAACGATTCACCGTGCGACTAAAACCCAGTGACCCACCCACAAAATCGACAAACACCGGACCTGGGGCATTATCTCCGCATGAACGCAATTCCAACCGCTCATCGGTGATCGCAAGCACGACGTCATCTCGTCCGTTGATATCGCTTACGATTTTGGATTGGAGTTGATCGGCCAGATTTTTCGCAAACGCGATTCTTTCGTCTTGTTCGCTTTCGCAATAGAGATCAGGTACAACCATGTGTTGGCTACTTCAGGTCCAGGGCCATGATCGTCTGCCGATCGCGCAGGTACAGCGTCGTTCCGGAAAGGGTCGGAGCCGACCACGCCAGGCGTTCGAGCGGTTGGCATTCGGAGATGACTTTCATTTCTTTCGGGTCGGCATGAATAAGTGCCAGCGTGCCATTCTCGTCGAGGAATATGATCTTACCGTCGGCCAACAGGCAGGTCGCTTTGGCGTAACCGCGTTTGCGCCACGCAAGTTCGCCAGTCTTCGCGTTGATGCAAGCGAAGAATGCCGGACCAAAATCACCGCTGGATGCGTAGAGATAGTCCCCGATGCGCACCGCGTTGGCGTGATGGATGCGAATCTTGCGACTGTACCAAAGCTCTTTCGGCTTGGTTTCATCGCCCTCCTTGACGAGTTGAATCACGCGGCTTCCCGAATCGTAGGCAGCCGACAAATAAATCAAATCGTCTCCGGTCCAAAGCGGTGTTGCCAGATTCGCGCCGTATTGTGTTTCATGCGGATGACGCCACAAGAGATCGCCGGTCTTCGGATTCAGCCCGATGACTTCGGCGGCCATAAATGCGACGAGTTCAGGTTTGCCAGCATTTTTGATGAGGATCGGTGACGAGTGGGTGATGCCGAAATCGTGCTTTTTCCAGATGACTTTGCCATCGGATTGATCAAACGCCATCAGGCTCTGGCCTTCGCCACCACCGACCGGCAGCACAATCATGTTGTCATAAGCGATGGGGCTGGATGAATACCCGCGACCCGGCACTTCAGCGCCGAATGCTTCGGGCAGGTTGTGCGACCATTGGACTTTTCCGTCGTTCTTGTCGAAGCAGGTCAGGACCATATTCGTACCGACGCTGATGATACGATCGCCTGCGATGACTGGTGTCGAACTCGGGCCCGGTCCGAACTGAGCCATCAATTCCGTAAATGGCGAAGCATTCTTGTGTTCCCAGACGGTTTCCCCGGACTTGGCATTTAGACAAATCGTGAACTCGTCATTCTCGACGCGGTACATGGTGTAGAGTTTTTCGCCCTCGACGAGGATGGTGGCGTATCCGTCGCCGAGTTTGCGCGACCATATCTTCGGCGGTCCGTCCTTGGGCCATTGGTCGGAAAGTTTCGGTGAGTCGTCGATCATGAAGTTGCGCTGCGATCCGCCCCACTGCGTCCACGGTTGGCTGGCGTGCGTTGAGCCGACGAAAATCGACATGACGATCGATGCGAGTAGCGTTCGATGCGAGTAGCGGTAAATGAATTTCGAAGCGTTCTGCATTCGATGCTCCTTGTGCGATCGTTAAACTTAGCGCGGTGTCGTAGGGTGGGCCGTGCCCACCAAGTCGTAAACGCGCGAACGGCGGTGGGCACGGCCCACCCTACCTATTGTTTCGATTCGAGGCAGTACAGCACGCCGTCGTCGGTACCGATGACGATGCAGTCATGCGCGACGGCTGGCGATGCGGTGATGCTGTCGCCGGCTTCAAAGTGCCACGCTTCCTTGCCCGTTTTCGTGTCGATGCCGAACAGCATACCGCGCTGTGTTCCGACGATGGCAACATTGCCCGCAAGCACAGCCGACCCTTCGACGCGACCCTTTGCATCAAATGACCACGCAGGGTCGCCGGTTTTCAAATCGAGGCCGTGAACGCTTTTGTCGCGCCCGCCGATAATGACCAGAGTGTCCGTCAAAGCTGCCGACGCGACGAATGGAAACTGGCGATCGGGATTTTCAAAACGCCACAGAACCTTCGAGTCTTTCCAGTCGACCCCCAGCACTTCGTTGCCATAAGTCCCAATGAACGCGTATGGCCCTGCAACCGCGGCTGACGATCCCGACACCGAACCGAGCGGCACGTTCGAAATCTCCTTGCCGTCGGCCAGATCGACGACGTGCATTTTCGAATCGCAGCCCGCAATCAGCACGCGATCCCTAACGATCGCCGGCGTACCGTGAATCTTATCGTCGGTTTGAAACGTCCAAACCGGTTTTCCAGATGCGCGTTCAAGACAATACAGATTGCCGTCGTACGAGCCGAAAACCAATCGATCACCGGTGAGGTTTATCCCGGAAACAATCGACCCGTCCGTTTTGAACGTCCAGCGCTCGGAACCGTCTTTGACATTCAGTGCCCGAAGCACGCCGGACTCATCGCCGATGTAAACGACGCCGTCATGGATGGTCGGTGCGGAACTGATCGGCGTCGAATCACCAACGACAACTTTCCACCGACCTTTCCCGGTCGAAAAATCGAAGGCGTGTATGGTGCCCATGTCGTCGCCAACCACCACGATGTTCTCAGCGATGGCAGCCGCCGTTGTAAACGCCGCGTCCTTGATCGTGTGGCTCCACTTGACCTTTGGCTTGTTCGGAAACGCTGACGTCGAAACGCCGGTCTGCAATGGGTTACCGCGATACATCCACCAATCGCGATCGGGCTTGTCTTCGGCACGCGCGCTGGCTGCGGTGGCCAGTAGAAACGTCAACATGCATGTGCGACGGAATCGCAACACTTGGCTTACCTCAATCGTTTATGAAGGTTTGAAGCGAAGCACCATCGCGGTACCGATGGCTGCAACGACGATGCCAATGAAAAACATCGGGCTGACCGGCTTGGTGGGTTTGTGCCACAGCATCGCGACAATCGTACTCATGATCGGCGCACCGGCGAATACCATCGGCGGAACGACGGCTGGCTTGCCGCCGTATTTGAAGGCGAACACGATGCCCAGCGCACCCACCGCACCGAGGATTCCGGCGATGAACGAAAACTTGACGCCCTCTGCGCGAAATGACCACGGTTCCAGTTTGGCCGCAAGCATGCCAACCAAGACCGCGCCGGCCACCACAAAGTAAGCGATGCCGACGAACAGAAACGCCCGCAGCGGACCCTTGTCTGCCGCGTCTTTTCCAATGCTGACTTGGCCATGGTGAATGGTGGGGACGTATGCACCCCAGGTTATGACGGTCAACAGTACGAACAACATCCAGGTTTTCATTCGTCGCTCCAAAATATTGTCGAGATGCCGGTTGAGTCCGGCTCGTTTCATGCAACTCTTTATGGATCGCACGGGTGCGCTTCGAGGAGTGCTCGAATGTTGGGCGGAATATCGATCGAACCAAACGTTCCATCGCCAACTTCGCAGCACACCGTTTTCATTTCACCGTGGGCAACTTCGCGATCGCCACATGCGAAGTCGTATTCCATGGTCAGGGAACGCCGGCCGATTTTTGCGACGCTGAGTTTGATGGTCAGTTCTTCCTCGAACTTCACCGGCGCAGAATAGGAACAATTCACCGCAACGCGTGGCCAACTGACGGTCTTGTCGCCATGTGCGGCGTGTACGCTTTGCCCCATCGAACGCCAAAACGCATGCTCCGCTTCTTCCATGATGCGGAAGTAATTGGAAAAATGCATCACGCCAGCCATATCGGTCTCGGCGAACTGCACGGTGCGTTTGAGCTTGAATGCCATCGATTCGTTCAAAACTTTCTTATATGCGTTTTACTTGCGGCGTGGAAAGAAACGTTCGACGGTTTCGGCGCTGGGCGGTTTGGTCGCCAGCGAAACGAGAATCAGGGCCACCGTCGATGCACCGACGATGGTCGCCACCGGCATCATTCCACCATAAAGAAACTGACCGCGACTTCCGTAACCCGATTTCGCGAAGAGCCACCACCAGACTACCGCAGCCGTCAGCACGCAGGCATAGGCACCCATTCGCGTTGTCCGTTTCCAGTAGACGGCGGCGAAAACCAACGGGAACAAACTCGCGAACCCGCTGAAGCACCATACGCCCAACGTAAACACGCTGCCCGGACGAAGCTGGGCCAAACCATAGGTCACCGAAACGATCAACACCACAAAGATGCGACCGCACAAAACTTTTTGCCGATCACTCAATCGATCCTTACCCGCATAATGGGCGACGATGTCATTCGTAAACATGCTGCCGATGCACAGGAATTGCGAGTCGAGTGAAGACATGATCGCGGCAAGGATGCCAGCCGTCAGAAATCCGCCGAGCGTGTCATCTGTCAAATCGGCGACCATCTTGACGAGAACAGCATTGGGGTTGCTGAAACCGAACGGAATCACCGGTTTGCCATTGATCACCGCAGATGTCGCCCACGCGCCCAACAGCACACATGGCACCCACACAAGCATGATCAGCAGTGGATGAGCAATGACCGAAAGCTTAAACGACTTCGCACTCTTCGCCGTCAACCAGTGCTGAAACAAATGCGGGAACATCCCAACACTAAGCGGGATAAACATGTACGACAAGAAATGTAACCAGCTGATGCCTTCGGGTTTGTGCGGAGGCCGGGGCGGCACACCTTTTTCACCTTCGGGCTTAGCCTCCCAAGCGGTCATTCTTTTTTCAAAGACTTTTTGATCGCCGTGATAGCGCGTCAGTGGATCGTCATCATGCACGGTGCGGCGCATCACGTGCGGGTTGTCTTTGAGGACCATCTCCGTCGCTGCTTGTGCGCCACCGAGTTTGTCCGAGATTACTGAAAACGTCACCATCCCGAGGATGATAAACACGATGGTCTGGAACGCGTTGGCCCATGCCGTCCCGCGTACGCCACCGAAGAAGACGTAGATCAAAACCACCAGGCAAATGCCTGCTGAACCGAGCCAGAACGGAATCGCACCGGCTGCGATTGCTGCAGGTCCGACGCCATGGGCTGCAAATACTTCTGGAAACGCCCCACCGGTCGTGCGTTCGATGGTGACGCCGGCGGCCATCACTCCGATCAATAGGTATGGAATAATCAGCCCGACGAGAATCGGAAACAGCACCACGCCGAGTTTGTCGGATTCGAAGCGATCTCGGAAGAACTGGATTTGCGTCGTGTATCCGAACCGCTTTCCGAACGACCACAGTTTGATGCCCACCAAAAAGAAGCATGCCGAATGCACGATCCCTGACCAGGAGGCCATCATCCCGTACACGCCGATGCCTTCGCGGAATGATTCACCGGTCGAACCGACGAGCGCGAATGCCGTCATCGTAGTGCCAAACAGTGACATCAAGAGAAGGAATGACCCGATGCCGCGCGACGCCAGGAAGTAGTCAGCCGCCGTCCCTTTGAACATGCGGCTGCTGACGACACCGAGGGCAAGGAGCAGCGCGAGGTAAATGCAAATAATGATAAACTGGGTCATGGGTTGGCCCCATCGCTGGTGGTCGTTGGCGCAACGTCATCGTCAAGATCGTCGTCGTCAAGATGGTGAGGCCAACAGTACTTCACGGCCATTCCCCAAAGAATCGCTGCAGCGACGGATACCATTGCATGATATGCAAGCCCAATGGGAACCACGCCGCCGATGAGCGGCTTTTCGGTTTCCCACCACCAGAAATCCTGGTGCGCAATCATCAGCAGCAGGATCAAAGCGTAAACGAGTATTCTCATATTAGTGCGGTTTTCTTTTTTGAGGTGTTGTTGGATGGCAATTCGACGTACTTGCCCAGTGCATCGAAGATTTCGTTGACTTCGTCATTGAACACGTCACCAATCAGCAGGCGAATTAGATGATCTTTGTATTGCGGGTGGGCTTTGGCAAAATCGCCGAAGCTGAACTCGCGATCGTAGAATGTGTATACCAGATTCTTGAGCGACGCCATGCCCGCGATGAACGTATCGCCGAATGAACCGAGTCGCCCGCCCGACACGTCGCCATCGGTCAATCCCGCGTGAATCGTGTCGGCTGCATACTCGCCGCTTTTCAACGCGAGCATCACACCGGAAGAATACACCGGATCAAGAAAACCGAAAGCGTCGCCAATCAAAACCCAGCCGTCACCGGCGATGCTGGATGACATCTGCGAAAAATCGCTGGTGACGAAGGTCTTGCCAATCTGGGTGGCTGACTCGAGGCGGCGGGCGATGCCGGGGGTGCGGGCGAGTTCTTCCAGCATGGTTTCCTGCGGATCGTCACCGCGCCCGGTAAACAAAAATGCCGGCGGAGCGACCACCCCGATGCTGGCAATGTCGTTGGGCAGCGGGATATACCAGAACCACCCTTCCCGATCGGGCATGTGAATGATGATCGTTGCGCCGGAATTCTCGCCCTCGTCGCGGGTGGCTCCTTTGAAGTATCCGTAGATCGCGCCGTTTTTTAGTTTCGGATCACCATGCCTGATGCGCAGTTGCCTCGAAAGGATCGCCGACTCACCCGTGGCATCGACAACCACTGGCGCGAAAAATTCCTTCGACTGCCCCTCAACCGTCGCCGCCACCCCGACAGCGCGCGTACCGTCAAATAAGACCCGATTAACTTTCGCACCTTCGATGGCTTCCGCGCCATGTTCGCGGGCATTGTCGAGCATCATCTTATCGAACTGGTCACGCGGAACCTGCCATGTTGTCGAACTCGGATGATTGCGCCAGCGCGGAAAATAGAACGGTTGCGAGTCTGCACCAGTCGCGTTGACGAACTGCACACTTTGTTTTCGCGGGAAGTCCGACGCTTCGAGCTTTTCCAACATACCCAATCGCTCGAACGTCCAATAGGTGTGCGGCATCAACGACTCGCCAATGTGATGGCGCGGGAATTGCGTTTTTTCCAGTACGAGAACGCGGCGACCGTGTTGCGCAAGGATCGTCGCGCAGGTTGCCCCGGCAGGGCCACCGCCCATGATGATGCAGTCGTAAGATTTGTTTGGCTGATTTTTCATGATCGAATCGAACGAATGGACTTGTGTTAGGAACCGTTGCGATTGTCGCGGACCACTTCGAGAAGTTCGATCGCCGGCTCATCGTTGCAGTAGATGATTCCGACGCGACCATAGATGGGATGTTCATGCTTGCGCCCAAAGTGCGAGGCCATCGGCGATTCGGTGTCGAATTTGAGATACCAACGGGGTTCGATACGGCGCAAGACTTTATGTCCGACGAGTATATTACCGAGAGGGGTTTCCCCGGCTTCGATCGCTTTGCGAACTTCGGTGCCGACCATGTTCAGATTCATACGCATGATGCCAAACTCAACCACGAAATCAGGATCCGATGGCAGCGTCAAAAGAATGTTGCGGCTGTACAAATCACCGTCGGCTCGGTTCTGCAGAACATGCAATTCCACATCTTCACCGTGGTAATCGCTGAGTTTCTCGGTCATGTGTTCGTTGTGAACGAGCAACTTTCGGTACGTTTCGGGCATCTCATCGGCGTTCACCGGGTCGCAGCCTTCCACCGAGATGCGATCTTCGTAGAACCAATGGCACAAAGATTCGAGCGCTTCTTCGGCGCTTTTGCACTCAACCAGTCGGAGTTTTTCAGTTTCCATGTGGCAGTTCGCTCCGGAACTCGGGTTCAAAAAAGTACGGCAAAAGCGCATCGATTCGCATGAGGCCCTGCGGGGTCAGGCGAATCTGATCACCGTCGACTTCTGCAAAGTTAGACTTCTTCATCGCTTCGTAAACATCAGCATATTCCGCGGTGACTTCGACATTGAATTTATCGCGAAAATATCCGGCGTCCACTTTGCCCAGCTTATGCTGCAATGCTAATTCGCGAATCATCTGCTGCTTGTCGCTGGGAACCAATCCGCGGGCGATGGGCAGTTGTTCATTGGAAATCGCATCTAAGTAATCCGCCCAACCACCTTCGTTTTGAAAGTGATTGCCATTGCCATATGAAAACGAAGCCACACCCGTGCCGATCATGTCGGCTCCGCGCCATAGACTGTCGCGATAATAAAATCCGTTGTTGTTGTCGCGTTTGACCACCGTGTACGCGCTGGACACCTCATAACCGACCTTGCAGAATTCGTCGAAGGCGTATTGCACCCACTTCCGTTTGGTCGGCCAATCGGCAATGGGCACTTCACCATTGGACTCACGGGCTTCGCGGGCGAGCGTGGAATTCTGCGGGACTTCCATCTGATAAACCGTGAGGTTGTCGGGTTTGAGGGCGAGCGTCTTGGCGACCGTGTCTTCCCATTTGGCGTCGGTGTCGCCGGCCATCCCTGCGATGAGATCGACATTGATCTGATCGAACCCGATCTCGCGAGCCCAATCGTACGCCCGAATGACCTCCGGCGAGCGATGGGCCCGTCCGTTGATCTCGAGCACGTCATCGTCGAAATGCTCGATGCCGAGGCTCAACCGCGTGACACCGATTTCCTTGATCGCCTTCAACTTGCTCTTTTTGAGCGTACCGGGTTCGCACTCAAACGTGACTTCGCGAGCTTTCTCCCACCGCCAATGTTTGTTGATCCGATCGACCAAACCGCGAAGTTGATCCGCGCTGAGGTATGAAGGTGTCCCCCCGCCGAAATAAACAAACTCGAAATCGCGTCCCTGAAGATAGGGCTTTCGGGAATACAACTCGATCTCGTGGGTCAAGGCGTCAAGGTATTGTTCGATCTCGCCGGAGTTGCGATCGGTGTAAACGCGGAAATAGCAAAAGTGGCAGCGCTTCCGGCAGAATGGAATGTGAACGTAAAGGCCCAACGGTGGCGGGTTGTCGCCCGGTGCCTGATCCAATCCGTCGAGGACGGCTTGGCGATACCCGGGTCCCCACGCCGAAAACGGAGGGTAGTTGGCGACAAAATAGCTGCCGACCTCGGTGTTGGCGTTCTTCTGAATGACGTCGAGTTCCAACATGCCAACCTTTCGATCACGACCCACGCATGGCCCGGTGGCCAATGCTCATTCATGTCGCCCCACTTAGTCATACACGCCAGCCCGGATTATAGCATATTTGAATCTGCTCCACCTGTATGAAGCTGTCACAGCCAATCGGCTGTCTGGCATCGCCATCGACACCATGAACAGTTCAGAACGCCCGGCAGTTCGACAAATACCGTTCAACTGGATAAGAATCACTCAACGTCATTAACCGAAGCCCAATCCTCCTTGAAACAAAACTGTGACAGTGGCAACAAAAACCAAGAAAAAAGCATCTCGCAAGAGCGCGTCGGCTGACAGCCCGTCATTGGCCTTAGATGAATCGCAAGATCGATGGCTTTCGGTGATGGGTGCCCGGCGCCATAACCTCAAGAACGTCGACGTCCACTTTCCGCTGGGGCGATTTGTCTGCGTGACCGGCGTATCGGGTAGCGGTAAAAGTTCTTTGGTCAACGACATTCTGTATCGTCGATTGGCGCTGGAACTCAACGGTGCCGAGAAATACGTCCCCGGTGCCCATGACGACATCGTCGGGATCGAGCAACTCGACAAGGTCATCGACATCGACCAAGCCCCCATAGGCCGCACACCGCGCTCGAATCCGTCGACGTACATCAAAGTATTCGACGAAGTCCGGCGGCTCTTTGCTCAAACGCCCGACGCGAAAGTACGCGGCTACAAACCGGGCCGCTTCAGCTTCAACGTTCACACCGGTGAAAAAGGTGGCGGTCGCTGCGACGGATGCGATGGCAACGGTGCGAACAAAATGGAAATGGATTTTCTCGCCGACGTGTGGGTGACCTGTCCGATCTGCGACGGGCACCGCTTCAACCGCGAGACGCTGCAAATTCGATTCAAGGGCAAGAGCATCGCGGACGTTCTGGAAATGGACGTACAGGAGGCGCTCAACCATTTTGAAAACGTGCCCAAGATCGCCAACATGCTACGGACGTTGCACGATGTCGGGCTCGATTACGTCAAGCTTGGTCAATCGTCCACGACGCTTTCGGGCGGTGAAGCCCAGCGCATTAAACTCGCCCGCGAATTGGTCAAACGATCGACGGGTCGAACGCTTTATTTGCTTGATGAACCGACCACCGGTTTGCACTTTGCAGACATTCGCAGGCTCTTGGAAGTGCTGCATGGGTTTGTCGATGCGGGCAATACGGTCGTGGTGGTCGAGCACAACGTCGATGTCATCAAGACGGCTGACTGGGTTATCGACCTTGGCCCGGAAGGTGGTGCGGGCGGTGGAAAGATTGTCGCTGCCGGTACGCCCGAAGCGCTGGCCAAGTCACCCAAGAGCGACACTGGAATAATCCTTCGCGAAGCTTTGAAGGCTCGAACAAAGACCTCGGCGTCGCGTGGGTTATCCCGCAAGAAACGCGCAAAACGAAACGGTACCCGCAACCGCATCACCGATATCGAAGTGACCGGTGCGCGGCAGAACAATCTCAAAGACATCAACGTGCGCATCCCGCGCGAAAAGACCACGGTGTTCTGCGGCCCGTCTGGAAGCGGAAAAAGCACGCTGGCGATCGACACCATTTATGCCGAAGGCCAACGGCGTTACGTCGAGTCGCTCAGTTCATACGCCCGGCAGTTTCTGGGGCAGATGGAGAAACCGCGCGTCGATCATGTCACCGGATTATCACCGGCGATCAGCATCGAACAAAAAGCGCCGAGTCGATCGCCGCGTTCGACCGTTGGAACCGTCACGGAAATTCACGACTATATGCGGGTGCTGTGGTCGCGACTTGGCATTCCGCACTGTCCCAAGTGCCTAATCAAAATCGGCACGCAAACAACCGACGAGATTCTCGCCAAGGTGATGGACCTTCCTTCAAAAACCAAGGCCATCATCCTCGCACCAATTCGTCGCAGCGGAAATGAATCCTATTCCGCCCTCTTTGAACGGGAGCGCAAGAATGGGTTTCGTCGCGCTCGCGTCGATGGCGAAGTATTTGAACTCGATCAGCCGCTCGACATCGATCGCCGCACACGTCACGACGTTGAACTCGTGATCGACCGCGTGGTCATCAACAACAACGCCAAATCGCGTATCGCCGATAGCATCGAACAAGCTCTGTCCGTGGGCGGTGGATTGATGCTTGTGCAGATTGACGGGGCAAAATCAAAGAACAGCAAGGACTTGCGGTTCAGTCAGTTTCTATCATGCCAGCAGTGCGGGCAAAGCTACGACGAATTAACGCCGCACCATTACTCTTTCAACACGCGCCTGGGTTGGTGCCCGACATGTGAAGGGTTGGGAACCCAGCGCGGTGCCAGTCCAGCCGCCATCATCACCCATCCTCTTAAATCGATCCTCGACGGCGCAGTCGGTGCCTGGGGCGAACTGAGCGGTGACGGCTTGCTGACCCGTGCGGCGCGGGCGGTGGCAGACCGAATCGGTTTCGACATATCCAAACCGTGGAACACATTGACCGACGGGCAGCAGATCGCGTTTCTGCAGGGTGCGGGTGACGAATGGATCGAGCTCGACGACGGACTTCGCATTCGCTGGCGCGGTTTTTTTCCGGCGATTGATCGAGCCACTCGGATCAGTTGGAAGTTTCGCAAGCAGCTCGCGCAACTCGTCACCGAAGTACCATGCGAAGCCTGCCGAGGAACACGCCTGATCGCCCAATCGCGGGAAACGCGTCTTGCCGATCGCACGCTCCACGAGGTGTGCCGCATGCGACTCGGTGAAGCGCTCGCATTTTTCAAAACGCTTAGACTCACCAAATCACAGCGAACCATTGCGGGCGAATTGCAACACGAAATAAACGCCCGACTGACATTTCTCGTAGATGTCGGATTGGATTATCTCAGCCTGGCTCGGTCGGCTCCCACGCTCTCTGGCGGAGAATCGCAGCGCATCCGACTGGCATCGCAAATCGGCAGCGGATTGACCGGCGTGCTTTATGTGCTGGACGAACCGACCATCGGTTTGCATCCGCGCGACAATGGTTTGTTGATCGGCGCGCTGCAGAAACTGCGAGCCTTGGGCAACACGTTGATGATCGTCGAGCATGATCGCGACGTGATTCAAAGCGCCGATCATGTTCTCGACTTTGGACCCGCTGCCGGTGAATTCGGAGGAAAGATCACAGCCGCCGCTTCGCCAAAGGGTTTGAACAAGAAGCGAACTTCTCTGACTGGACAGTATCTCTCTGGCAGAAAGGCTATCGCGGTGCCCGCAAACCGTTTGCCGGTTGACCCGCTGGCCAAGACGGCGGTGCCCGATCGTTGGCTTTCGGTGAAGGGTGCGTATCACAACAACCTGCGCGAGATCGACGCGGACTTTCCGCTCGGGCGTTTCGTCTGCGTGGTTGGGGTTTCGGGCAGTGGTAAGAGCTCGCTGGTCACCGAGGTGCTTTACAAAGCGCTTGCCACCCGGATTCATCGGGCGCGATTGGTGGCTGGCGGTCATCATCGCATCGTCGGGTTGGACCATGTCGATAAGGTGATCAATGTCGATCAAGCCCCCATCGGTAACAGCCCAGCCAGCAACGCAGCCACCTATACCGGAGCGTTCGATCTGGTGCGCGAAATGTTCGCAAAGCTGGCAGACAGTCGCATTCGTGGCTACACCGCGAATCGTTTCAGCTTCAACCGCGCGGGCGGTCGATGCGAGGCTTGCGTGGGATATGGAAAACGCTGCATCGAGATGCACTTTTTGCCAGACGTGTGGATTCCCTGTGAAGCCTGCGCGGGCACGCGATATACAGCCGACACGCTAGAAGTGAAATACAAAAGCAAGAGTATCGCCGACGTTCTCGAAATGTCCGTGGCTGAAGCGCTCGAACATTTCCAAAATGTTCCACGTCTACGACGCGTCTTGCAAACGTTGGCTGATGTCGGTCTTGATTATCTTAAACTCGGACAGGGCGCGCCGACCCTTTCGGGTGGAGAAGCCCAGCGCGTGAAACTGGCGGCAGAGTTGAGTCGTCCGTCTACCGGCAGAACGGTTTATATCCTCGACGAGCCGACAACCGGTTTGCACTTCGACGATCTCAAAAAGCTGCTCCGAGTGCTGCATCGCCTGGTCGATATGGGCAATACGGTAATCTGCATCGAGCACAACCTCGACGTGATCAAGAGTTGCGATTGGGTGATGGAACTCGGGCCGGAAGCAGGCGATGAAGGCGGCGAGTTGGTGGCTGCATGTACGCCGGAAGACTTGGTTAAGTTAAAATCGTCGCCGACCGGTGCGGCACTCAAACCAGTATTGCAAGCCGGTCCGTCCGAAACGCGGAAGTTGGATACCGGTGCAGATGACGTTGATGCAGCCGACCTCGACAAAAAACTTTTGGAAGAATCGCAGGATGTCGAGATGCCCTGGCAAAAGGATGGCCGCAAGTGGCATCTCGAAAACCAGCTTGATTATCACGGCAAACGCCCGAAATGGGACCCAAGCGTGTTGGCGTGGGCGATTGAGACCATCGAGTCGGTTGCCGACTTCACTTCAACGAATTGGAACGATCAAGCCCATGTCGAGATCAAAGCGCCCGGCAGCAAGACGCCGTGGTTCCTGCACGCCATCACCCGCTCGTCGGTGCATTTGTACCTTTCGCTTCGAACACAGAAAGGCACATTTACCCAAGCCGGTTTGGAAAAGCAGCTTAAAATCAAGACACTCGATGAACGCGACGACCTGCCGCACTACTCAAACGAAAGTCGTATTCGCCTGCGCAACATCAACACCGATTGGGACAGCATCCGCATTCAGTTGCACGACCACAAGGACGTCAACAAAACGGTGATGAAGCGATTCTTCAAGAAGGCGGCAGACGCGTATTTGAAAAAGGTTGGCGATGTGAAGGAAAATCCGAAGAAGAGCGAACCGTGGAAAGTTGATTCAAAGAAATGGCATCTCAACCACGAGGCCATGACGCGGCGCGGTAAGAAAGCCCGCTGGTCGAAAGTCAGCCTGCTCGACATTGTCGGTAAGATGAGCAAGTTTGGCCCGAAGCTTACCTTCGACTGGGCGCAAAACGTCGGCATCCGCGTGGACTACAATGGCAATCGCGTGGGGCTCGTCGTCACCAACATGCCCAAGGGCATCCGCGTGCATCTGCGCATGCCCAGACACGTCGTTACGCCAACGCAAATCGAGCGGCTCGGGTTCAGTGTTGAAATCAAAAAGCATGGCGACTTCGATGAAGTACAATTCTGGATCGCCAAGCCAGCCGACACCGATCCCAAACAACTCAAGGCCATTCTCAAACACGTTGAAGTCTACGGCGAATCACGGAAAGGCTGAGTGCAATGACGCAGTTGATTCCAAACCGATTGCTGATGGACTTCGAGATTCGATTGAATCATCGATCCAAACTGCCGCGGCTGACGGGCAAGCTGACCGATTGGTCGGATGAATTCCTGCTACCGAATCTCGGTGAACTTGACGGACAGGAATCGTTTGCAAAAGTCTACGCGTGTTGGAACGACGAAGGCATCGCGGTGGCGTGCAAGGTCGATTGTCCGGACAAGAAATTCCGCTGCGACCCAGCCACCTTTTGGAAGGGTGACAACCTGCGCATCTGCACCGACATGCGCGACACCCGCGACATTCACCGAGCGACGCGCTATTGCCAGCAGTTTTTCGTTTTGCCTTCCGGTGGTGGCAAGAAGCGGTCCGATGCGGTGGCCGGTTCTGCGCCGATCAATCGGGCAAAGGAAAACGCCCCACCCGTTTCGGCCAGTCGGATTCAAGTGGCGGCGAACGTAACCAAACGCGGCTATAGTCTTGAAGCAATTCTGCCGGCATCAACCCTGAGCGGATTTGAACCAGCCGAGCATCCACGCATCGGGTTCTATTACATGCTCGAAGACCTCGCCCGAGGACAGCAATATCTCACCGTCGGTGATGATCTGTATTGGCACATCGACCCCTCAACGTGGGCGACGGCTGTCCTTGCGCGATAACGCAAATTGGTGTCTCTAAACGTCGAGGCATCCAACCGCCGTTTCTTCTTAGCTGTCGAATTTCGGCGCGATGCTCTCGGTAGGGTGGGCCGTGCCCACCAAGATACATCGGAGCTTCCGGCGGTGGGCACGGCCCACCCTACACTTAGCGATTAGCAATATCGTAATTCCGGACGAAACTAGTCCAGCGGTTCGCTATCGGGTGAGTAGCGGGTGAGATAAACCTGCTTGTGTTCGCCCGTCGCTTGGAGGTGGAAGTAACCCGGGCGTCGTGCGGAGATGACGCGCGGATCTGAGGTGGACACAAACGTGCGGAACACATCCGACTGACGTCGCACGGTTCCTCGATGAGGATAAAGAGGACGACCGGCTTCACGATCGCCGGGAACCCGCTCGCCCAGTGAATCGGCGATCATCGGCATGCCGTACGACCAAATGATTTCGACTTTGTTTGGCTGCGGGCCTTCACCATCACCATCCGTGGGCTCATCCTTGGGTGGACGGTTAATCGAGATGCGCGTCAGGGGTCGACCGTCAAAATAAACCTCGTTGGCAACGGCGGGGTCATTTTTTTTGCCGGTATATGCATATGGAGAGTCGTCATAAGCCACACCCATTCCGGGCGTGCGCTGATCGGCAGTGTTGAAGTCGTAGGTCAACTTCCATTTGTTGCGACGATTCGGATCGGTTTCCGGGTAACCCGCTACTGCCGACGGACATTGGAACGACCGGTATTCGACATAAGGCCCAAGCACGACGCCGACCGCTGCAGGATTCTTGCGATCAAACGGGTCGTAGTCGTCGCTGATGTGTTCCATGTATGGAACGCGATCGTTGTACTCGTACGAGTACGCAAGGATCCCATTCCACATGTTGGTGAGGTTTTTTTTGCAAGCGAGTTGTTTGGCTTGTTCGCGGGCGTTGCGCAGATTGGGCAGAAGCATGCCCAACAGCAGCGCGATGATCGAAACCACGACCAGCAGTTCGACCAGCGTGAATGCACCGCTTCTCGCGAATGCACTGCACTTATTGGACCAGCACCGATTGGAGCTCGTCATTTTGGGCTGGGTGTACATTTCCCAGACCTCCGGTTGTTGGCGCTTCCTGAGGGCATCGTGTCAATGCACTCCGAGCGCCCTGCCGCTTCCCTTGATCCACACGCAAACAGTTTATGATCTGGATGCGTCCAATACCAGCCCAAAGAATTGATATCAATGCCGATTTGTATCCAATATATTTCCTGATCGTTATAATCGGTATAATTGATACAAGAATCGACGTTCCAAGCCCACCGTTCACGAATTTGACCACGTGGTGCGTTTGCCCCATTTTGCAATCGGTTTGACTATTGCCCACTCTCGACTACGACTGGATGTAGCGATCGTTTGTGTTGAATTTGACGCACGATCGGGTCGAATCTTCCGATCCATTTGATTTCAGGGGCGAGAGTTGCGAGTCCTTTTTCTAGCTGCCGGCGCGGGGGGAATGTTTTGCGGCAGTTGTCTGCGCGACAATCGGTTGGCGGCTGGCCTGATTGCGGAGGGCAAAGACGTCTCGTTGTGGCCGATGTACACTCCGATCATGACAGACGAAACGGTGGTCGGTGCAACTGAAGTTCACTTCGGCGGACTTGGCGTTTACCTCGAACAAGTCATCCCGTTTTTCAGAAGGCATCTCGGACCGATCGATCGCATCCTTCGTTCCAATGCACTTCTTCGTTTGGTGGGTAAGTTCTCCAGCAGCACCAAGCCGGAATCGCTCGGGCCATTGACGGTCTCAATTCTTGAAGGCCCGGACGGACACCAACGCAAAGAACTCGAAGACCTGGTGCGCGACCTTAAGACGCTCTCGCCAGACATCATCAATCTTCCAAACCTGATGTTCGTCGGACTCGCCCGCACGTTGAAAGCAGAACTCGGTTGCAAGATCGTATGCACGCTCAGCGGCGAAGATATTTTTCTTGATCGCCTGCCAGACGCATATCGGAAGCGGGCGTTTGAACTCATCGCCAATGCCGCAAATGATGTGGATGCGTATGTGTCGGTGACTGAATACTTTGCCAGCCATGCGCAGGAACACTTTGCGCTGCCCGCCGAGCGAATGAACGTCATACCGATGGGAATTGACGTGGAACATTTTCATGCTTCGACCAAGTCTCCGGGCGAATCGTTCACGATCGGTTACTTCGCACGCATTTGTGAAGAAAAAGGCCTCATGCAGTTGGCTGAAGCGTTTGTTGAACTGCGGAACAAGGGGATCAACGCGACTTTGAAGATCAGCGGATATCTTGGCCGATCTGACAAAAAATACTTCAATGGTGTGATGCGCTTTCTCAAACGAAACAGCGTCGGACAACATGTTGAATATGTAAACTCTCCGACATTCGAAGATAAAGTTCGATTCCTAAGCAGCCTCGACGTCCTTTGTGTGCCATCGTTGTATCACGAGGCGAAAGGCTTTTATGTTCTTGAATCTCTGGCGTGCGGCGTTCCGGTCGTGCTGCCGCGACATGGCTCGTTTCCCGAAATGGTCGAAAAAACGGGCGGGGGATTATTGTTTCAGCCGAACGATCGTGCCGACCTTCTGCAAAAGATCATGTCGCTTATCGAGAACGATACCCTTCGGAGCAAACTCGGAAGCAACGGCCAAGCTGCGGTGGCTAAGCACTACTCCGCGAAGCTCATGCGCCAACGGACATGGACCTTATTCGAATCACTGACAGCCAACCGCACCATCTCGACGGTGAGCCCTTAACCCGCTAGCCTATCGCTGACATGCTTGAACTAAACTCTATCTGCAAACAACACGAAACTCGCGGCGAACCATTGGTCGTTCTCACCGACATCTCTATGAACGTCGAACGAGGCGAATCGGTGTCGATCATGGGGCCGTCCGGTTCGGGCAAGAGTACGCTGCTAAATATCGTCGGTACGCTCGACACGCCAACGAGCGGCGACTTTGTGATCGACGGCGATTCGCCACTGAAGATGTCGAACAACGAGCTGGCCCGCTTTCGCAATCGGCAGATCGGTTTCGTATTCCAAGACCATCATTTGCTGCCGCAGCTTTCAGCCATCGAGAACGTGGTGCTGCCATCGCTGGCATCATCCGAAACATCGGGGGCGATTGAACGGGCCAATGAGTTGCTGGACCGAGTGGGGTTGGCCGACCGCAAGGACCATCTTCCGGCGGAACTTTCCGGCGGAGAGCGCCAACGGGTGGCGATCGCAAGGGCTTTGATCCATCGACCGAAGTTGCTGCTCGCCGACGAACCAACAGGCAACCTCGACCGCAAATCTGCCGACGCTGTGTCAGACCTCTTGTTTGAATTACAGCAAGCCGACTCGTGTACACTATTGATGGTGACGCATAGCCCGACGTTGGCGGGTCGATGCGGGCGCGGTTTTGAGATTTCTGATGGTCGTCTCCTTTCAGTTGCAAATCGAGTAAACGAGTAAATAACCCAATGATTATACCGAATCCTTCGACCACAAAACCGTCAGCCGGATCATTCGCGTTAAATCGAGAGTGCGTTATCGGCGTGATGGATGACGGAAACGCCGAGGCGCGCGTTGGTGAATACCTGCACGGTTTGTTCGCCCAATCGCCGTTTGAGATTCCGTTGGACATCACCCATTTTGCAGGCGATGCGCCGAACCGCTCGATTCGTTTGCTGAAAAAACCTTCGGACCATGCCGACATCGGCGAGCAGCACGAGCTTGCGGTAACCACCGACGGAATCACGATTTCAGCGCACAATGATGCCGGACTGACGCGAGGTATCCAATCGCTGTATCAACTCGCGTTGCAACAAGTCGGGCTGATTGATTCAACGTCGATCAAGGAAATTAGGATTCCGGCGATTCAAGTCACCGACAAACCGCGATTCGGTTGGCGCGGGATGCACCTTGACGTGAGTCGTCATTTTTTTCCCGTTAACGACATCAAGCGTTATCTCGACCTGCTCGCCCTCTTCAAATTCAACGTGTTTCACTGGCATCTGACCGACGACCAGGGTTGGCGTGTTCAGATCGACGCGTTTGCGAAACTCACGGAGATCGGCGCGAAGCGGGCGGACAACAAACCGAGCGGCAGCGGATTCTACACGAAGAAGGACATCCGCGAGGTGATTGAATACGCCAAGCTGCGCCACATCGAAGTGATCCCCGAGATTGACTTGCCCGGTCATACGCAGGCGGTCCTTGCGGCGTATCCGGAACTTTCATGTACGGGCGGTCCCTTTGACGTCTCGCAAACGTCAGGCATTCATAAGGATGTCTTGTGCGTGGGCAACGAAGACACGTTCAAATTCGTCACCGGTATGCTCGACGAAATCGCCGAACTTTTTGAAAGTCAATACATCCATCTCGGTGGTGACGAATGCCCGACCGATCGCTGGAAAGAATGCAAGAAATGCCAGAAGCGTATGGCTGACGAAAAGCTAAAAGATGAAACCGGATTGCAAGGGTACTTCACGACCCGCATGGTCCAACATCTTGAGAAACTTAATCGCGTCGGTGTTTTCTGGGACGAAGTTCTAGAGTTGGGCCTGCCGGCTGGCAATGTGTTAATGTCGTGGCGTGGTATGGATCACGGGATCAACGCGGCGAAGCAAGGGCACCGCGTGGTCATGTCCCCGCACTCGCACTGCTACTTCGATTTCAAGCATAGCAAGGACCCCAGCGACCACGGCGCGACATGGGCGGATCCGATTTCACTCAAAGAAGTTTACGATTTTGAACCGATACCAGCCATCCTGGACGCCAAAGCGGCGAAGAATGTGCTCGGCGGACAAGCCAATGTCTGGACGGAACGAATGCCAGACTTTGCGACGGTTGAATCGATGATCCTTCCACGAATGTGTGCGCTGTCTGAAGTGCTTTGGTCTGATGCCAAGGATCGCAACTGGCCGGACTTTCGCAAACGCCTCGCGGCGCTCACACCCTGGCTTGAGAAGAATCACAACGTTCACAAATGCATTCATGGCGACTGACGCCGCGTTGTCGGTTGCGGTATGTGTCAGCCAACACTAACCTGAACGAATTCACACCGACTTGGTCGGTCAGCGTTTCAAATACGGGGAATCAACGCAATGGCATCGCGCTTAATCTTTCATGGAGCCGCTGGCGAAGTCACCGGTTCGATGCATCTGATCGAACACAACGGCAAGACCATTTCGCTGGACTGCGGACTATTTCAAGGTCGGCGAAAACTTGCCAATGAAAAGAACCGTTCGTTTCCGTGCAAGCCAGCGCAGATTGACGCCGTCGTGCTTTCGCATGCCCACATTGACCATTGTGGCAAGTTGCCCCGCTTGGTGCGCGAAGGGTTCTCTGGTCCGATCTACGCGACGTCAGCCACCTGCGATCTCGTCAAGATTCTGCTGGCAGACTCCGCCCATATTCAGCATGAAGACGCCGAATATTGGAATCGCAAACGGGTCAAACGCGGTGATGAACCGATCGAACCGCTTTACTCCAAGACCGATGTGGAAGACACACTCAAACTGTTTCAACCGCGACGCCTGCGCGAAACGTTTGAAGTGGTGTCCGGCATCACCGCGCGACTTCACGAAGCCGGGCACATGCTCGGGTCGGCAGGTGTGGCAGTTGCGCTCGAACAACCGTCGGGCAATCCCATCCGCATCACGTTTACCGGCGACCTGGGACGTCCCGATTTGGCGATCCTGCGCGACCCTGCCCTTTTGCCAGAGTGCGACTATCTCATCAGCGAAAGCACTTACGGCAACCGTATGTCATCCAAACCGGACGACATGCACGAACAGCTCGCGAAGGTGATCAACGACACGATCGATCGCGGGGGCAAGGTTATCATCCCGGCATTTGCAGTCGGACGAACGCAGGTCATCGTGTATTTCTATCATCAACTATTGCACGAAGGGCTGATCAAGGAACGCATCCCGATCATCGTGGACAGTCCTCTCGCAAGCAAAGCCACCGAAATCTTCCGCCTGCATCCCGAAGTCTTCGACGAGGAAGCGGCTGGTTTCAAGCAAGATGCCGGGGCCATCTTCCGCAGCGACATCTGCGAATACACGACCAGCGTCGAGGACAGCAAAGCGTTGCATCATCGCAAGGAACCGATGATCATCGTCTCGGCCAGCGGTATGTGCGAAGCCGGACGCATCCTGCACCACCTTAAAAACAACATCTCCAACCCGCGCAACACCATCCTCATCGTTGGTTATCAGGCGATGCATACGCTAGGCCGGCGCATCGTCGAGAAGGTTAAGGATGTGCGGATCTTTGGAAAGAAATACGAGTTGAAGGCCAACGTCAAAACGCTCAACGGCTTCAGCGCTCATGCCAACGCCGAAGAACTGATGCGCTGGACGTCACCACTGGCTTCGACGACCAAGCAGGCGTTTCTCGTTCACGGCGAACCGGATCAAGCCGAAGTGATGGCCGACAACATGCGCGATGCCGGTTTTGCAGAGGTCTTTCTGCCCAAGCAAGGTGACACGTTTGATCTAAGCGCGTGATTGCGAATCAGCGTATACTGATGCCATTGATGCCCGCCCGATTCAATTCATCGATGACGAGTCTCGGATTCATGAATTGAAACGGTACGCGGGCGCCGGGTTCGATTGGTTGCTCTTCATACATGCCAGCCAGCGCAGCCGCCACGATCGCCGTTGGAAAACCCGTCGTTCGCTCCATCGCCGTAAACCGATCCACCGCGTAATCGATAAGGTTGATTTCACCCTTGACGGCGTCGCCGCCTTGGGTTCCTTCGACCGCCGCGCGGGCGACGACCAGATCGTGGCCATCGGATGGCATGTTCTGCTCCATGATGCTGCCCGAAACATCCCACGGAACAAGTTCGTGCGGCTTGTTGGCGGACACATGCGTTGACGAATTCGTATCGAAGAAACCCATCTCCCACATCGCGACGATCACGTCACGATGACCGGGATGGCGAATAGTTTTGTAAATGTAATCAATGCCTTTCGCCGCGTAATCTTTAGCACCGCGTGAGGTACCACCGCTGGTGGCGAAGGCTTCAAATTCTCCGGGCAGCGCCAGGTCGCTCAGTCGCTCGGGTTCACTCATGCCAGTGATGATTTCAAGTCTGCCGCCGCGCGACACTTCGCAATCATCTAAGTATTCGTTGAGCAATCCGCAAACGTTAAACGTCAGCGCGTAATTCATCACACCCGTCGGATATTGCGGCAAACCGCCACAATAGAGTCGCACCGATTGGTAGTCCCAGTCCTTCGACCAGAATTCGGCGAGAATGTTAAGCAGCCCCGGTGCGAGTCCGCAGTCTGGCGCAATCGCAATGCCCGCCGACTTGCATTCGGCGTCAAGTTCGAGCTGCGCCGCAACCGTTCCGACGTTTCCGCCAAGGTCACAAAACGGTGCTTTCGCCGCAACAGATGCCTGCGTCAGTTCCAGGTTAAATCGGTATGGAACGCACGAGATAACGCAGGCGGATCGCGACATTAAATCGCGCAGCGCATCGTCAACCGGCGATACGCCCATTTTATGAACCGCAACCCGGGATGGGTCGTTCTGCAACGTGACGGCTTGGGTCAACTGCTCGGCGCTGCAATCGACGAAATCGATGGCGGTGTTGTCAAACTGCTCCAATAAGAACGCCGCAACCGCGCAGCCTTGCCGCCCGGCACCGACGATTAGGAATCTCTTCTTAGGCATGTCGCTCATGGTGATCCGATGTTGTAAGTGCTGCAATCGTAGGGTGGGCCGTGCCCACCATGTCGCTATTGATCGAACGGCGGTGGGCACGGCCCACCCTACGATTCAATCGACGCTTTGTTGAAAGGTTATCAGGATGAAGAGTTTGCCATTAAATAGATTCGATGGCAAAGCGCGGTGGCAGGATCAATCTGCAACTCGAACAACTGCTTACTTTTCGGGCTTCATCGCTTCGGAGTCACCGGTCGCCTGATCGGACTTGCTTGCCGTTTGAGCCAACGCAAGGCGGGCGAGTTGACTGTTCACATCGCCGACGGGCGTCACGAAACCAGCCAACCCCATCGCATTCAGCGCCGGCTGATCGTTCTCGGATGCACTCAACAAGAATCCCTGCACGCGCTGAATCAGTTCCTCATCGGTATCGCCAGCAGCAATGAACGGCCCTTCGGGAATCGTCTCGACGCGAACCGGATCGGTTTCGGCGAGCACGCGGAAGCTGTCCTTGCCAAACGTCCGCAGCAAAAAGCTGCCGCCCGATTCAGGATAGTCCAGGTATTCGGTTTTATCGATGACGCCGACAGACGTTCCGATTCCGTAGGCGATTTCGTAAGCAGACTCGGCTGACGAAATGTGATGCTGAAACGTATTGGGAATCGGCAGCAGTTCTTTTTTGATTGTGTCGATGCCCACACCGTTTGCCATTAACGTCTCGCGAGCCTTGGTGTCGAGAACCGAATCGCCGGCTGGTCCAAACGAAAATCGATTGCCGGGGATGTCGGCTAGCGTTTTGATTTCGGAATTTGAATCGGCGACAATCAATCCCTGCCGCTCTAGAATGTCGGACACCGCGATCACGCTACCCAAGTCGCCGAATTCCTTGGACAAATCGATGAACTGTCGTGCGGACACAAACGCAAAGTCCACCCTGCCCGATTGCAAATGAGCGGCGACCTGAAACGGTTTCAAAGGTGAAATTTGAACCGGCGAATCCAGATACCGCTCCAGGCGCAACCGCAAGGGCGTCCACGGTGATCCGACTTCGCCAATTTTCCAGGTGGATGGATCAAACAACCCGACCTGCTGAGACACGATCCCGATCCGGACCGGTTCCTTCTGCGGAACAAACGGCAGCTTGAATTCAAACGGGTTCAGGATCGATGACGAAAACGTCTGCTCGCTACAGCCCGCCCCCACGCATGAGGCGAGCAAACCCAGAGTGATTAAAATTGGCGAACACTTTCGAATACCCATGGCTATTCCTACGATTGTTCAAACCAGACGTTTTCTCGATTTCTGCTGCTGCAGATTTATCTTCCTCTTGGATCGGCTTATCGCGGCTCAACCCGCCAGCGAATGCGTCGCCATTTGAACACGATCGCGCCCCGAAAGATCATACGATTGGCCGACCTGCACTCGCAGATTCAAATCGAACACCAATGTGCCAACCGCCCCAACGCCCTCCGAACCAGAGGGTACTCTAATGTAGGCCAACGCGTCATCTAGCGGGTTGCGCTGCACTGTCATTCCCGCGAAAGCGGGAATCCAAGCCGCGCACATTGCTCATCGCCCGTTCTGGACTCCCGCGTACGCGGGAGTGACGATCGGGCACCGCAAATTCAGCCGTGAGAATTCACTACATTCTCGCTGCCAACCTTCGATTCTGTCAAGCAAACGGGATTCTGCCCGTCATGTCTTCATGCCAAGATCGGCTCGATCAACTCGAAACGGTCCACGTCGATCAGGCCCTGGTCGGTCAGTTTGAGTTGGCCGATGACCGATAGCGTCAAGAATGAGAGGGCCATGAAGGGTCGCCGAAGCTTGCCGTCCAGTTGGTGTGCCGCTTCGTGGAGCGTTCTCAGTTGGTCGCTGAGTGCGTCTGCGCCAACATCGCTCATTAATCCCGCGACCGGCAGGGCCACGTCAGCCAGCACTTTTTCGTCTTTGACCACGCAAAACCCGCCGCGAATCCTGACCAGATGGATCACCGCAGCCAACATGTCGGCATCGTTGGTGCCAGCCACCACGATGTTGTGGGAATCGTGGCCAACCGATGAGGCGATTGCCCCACTCGAAAATCCGAACCCGCGAACAAACGACAACCCGACCTTACCGCTGGCTTGGTGACGCTCGAACACGGCGATCTTGGCCAAGTCACGTTTCGGGTCGGCTTGCAGACATCCGTCAACCGGTTTAATCGACTCGACGGAGCGTTCGGTATCGATGCGGTCTTCAATGACTTCGATGACGTGTACATCGCACGGCGCATCGGACGGCGCTTTAATTTTTAGATGTTCGGGTTCGATCCAATCGATGTTGATGCTGCTCCGTAGTGTTTGCGACGGTTGACGTTCGACGCTCTTGCCCGTTGGTTTACCGTCAAGGGCGATGAGTTCGCCGGCATGATAGACGCGCGAGACTTTGCAATTCTTTAAGTCTTCGAGAATCGCAATCGAGGCTAGACGCCCGGGCGCAACTGCCCCAAGATCCTTGAGCCCAAAGTACCGGGCCGTATTGTGGGTGGCGAGTTTGATCGCGTGGATCGGGTCCATGCCCAGCCCGATCGCCTTGCGGATCATGTGGTCGATCTGTCCCTGTTCGAGCAAATCGTCTACGTCCTTGTCATCGGTGACGAACATGAAACGATCGAGCGTTTCAGGTGTGACGACGGGGAGCAGTGCTTCGAGGTTGCGGGCTTGGCTGCCTTCGCGAATCATGATCGACAAACCCATCCGCAGTTTTTCGCGGGCTTCGTCAGCCGTTGTGCACTCGTGATCGCTGCCGATTCCGCATGACACATACGCACAAAGATCGCGGCCGGAAAGTCCCGGGGCGTGTCCATCGACCGGGCGATCGAGCATCATCGCGATCTTATCGAGGCACCCCGGGTCGCCACCGACCACACCGGGATAATTCATCATCTCTGCCAACCCGAGCACCCAAGGATTGGCCAAGAGTGGTTCCAGATCAGCCGCAGACAACTCTGCACCGGCGCTTTCAAAACACGATGCCGGCACGCATGAACTCAACATGACGTAGATGAAAATCGGACAATGCTTGCTGGCTGAAAGCATATAACGAATGCCTTCGGTGCCCATTACGTTGGCGATTTCGTGTGGGTCGGTGACGACAGCCACGGTGCCATGAACCGAAACCACCTTGGCGAACTCGGGGACAGCCAACATCGACGATTCAATGTGAACATGCCCGTCAATGAAACCGGGGCAAACAAACTGCCCGCCGAGCTCGACGATTTCTTTCCCGTCGTATTGACCGATGCCCACGATGCGGTCGTCAAGAATTGCGACGTCGCCATCGTGGATCTCGTTGGATAGCACATTGACGATGCGTCCGCCGCGCAGAACAAGGTCGGCTGGCACCCTGCCGGTGGCGACATCGACGCGTGATTTCAGATTCATGGATGCTCACTCCTGCTGTGTGGATGAGATTCAAACGCTGCGCTTCAATTCGCGCGAGCGATTCAGTCCATTACAACAAACAATGAGCCAACCCGCAATCGACGGCATGTTTCGACTTGTTCTTGCGGATGGAAAAAGGGTAAGAATGTCCGGATTGCTGTTGATTCTAAAACCGGGATTTGATTATAGCGGCGTCGAAGGCGTTTCTGAGGTATATTTCCCTGGGCTGACAGCGATGACAAGCCGCCATTGGGCCAACTTTCGTGGCGCGAACCATTGGCGTTGACTTGTCGATCAGCGATTCTTTAGAGCAGGCCAGGAAAAGCGATGTTCGCACCAATGACATTTATCGTCACGATTGGCATGATCGTCTCCGTCTTTGCGGCGGTGATGATCTTGATTCGCGCGTTTGGCCAATCGGATTCAAACGATCGCCCTAAGGTGACCAGTGGTCCCAATGATTGCGCGAAGTGTGGCCAGCGTAACAAAAAGCGGGCCAAATTCTGTGCCCATTGCGGTGAAAAACTGAGGTAGGTCTGCAGGACGCAAGGGCCACTGCCTCCGACACATCATAAAACGTAGCACGTCTTGAAAGGAAGATTGCACTATGTCCTACTCGATAGAACCCGATGCTGGCGGATCCATGCCGGCAACGACCATGAAACGCATCGCGCTGGCGGCTGGGCTGGCCGTTGCCCTATTCGTGGCGTACATGTTCACGCTGTGGTTCGTGATCCGCGAAGAAGTCAATGCCGACGACGTGTTGGTGTTGGTGCGCAAGACCGGACGAACCATTCCGGCAGAACTGGGCGAAGAATTTGAAGATCAAATCGTTCTGTACCCCGAATTGCTCGACAAACTAGCCGTCTACGAAGGGCGCGAGTTGCCGAGCGACAACGACGAACTGCAAGCCCTCCGCACGAAGATGACCAACCGCTACAAAGGCGTCGTCCTCGAACCGCTCAAAGAGGGGCGATACTACCCTAACCCATACTCATACAAACGCGTTCGCGATAAGGTCACGGTCATCGGTCAAGGCGAAGTCGGCGTGCTCATTCGCAAGTTTGGCCGGCCTCTGAAATTCCCCAAGACCGTTGCCACCGAACCGGATGAACGCGGCCCTGTTGCCCACACGCTCGGACCGGACCGCTATTACATCAATATGCTTGCGTACGACGTGCAGAAGTTTCCGGCGATTCAGATACCGGCCGGTCATGTCGGTGTGGTGACGTTGTTGAGCGGTGATGAACCTTCGGTCAAGAACACTTATACCGTTGGACCGGGCGAACAAGGCGTGCAGCGCCAGACGCTGGAACCCGGGCTCGAATACTTCAACCCGTATCTGAAGAAAATCGACATCGTTGACTTACGCAACCGCACCTATCACATGCTCGGTGAAGACGCCATTCACTTCCCGTCGAATGACAGCTTCACAATTTCGATCGAAGGGACCATTGAGTGGTCGATCATGCCGGAGCGCGTCGCCGAAGTGACGGTTGCCTTTGGCGACGAACAGGACATCATCGACCGAATCATTCTCCCCTATGCCCGCAGCATTTCGAGAATCGAAGGGTCGAAACTTCAAGCGCGCGATTTCATCAGCGGAACCACCCGTTCCAGGTTCCAAAACACGCTCAAACACGAACTCGAAGCCGCCTGTCGAGAACGCGGCGTGACGATTCACTCGGCATTGGTACGCGAAATCATCCCTCCACCCGAAGTGGCCAGCCTCATCAGTCAGCGCGAGCAAGCCGATCAGGAAATCGATCGCAGCCGCAACCAAATCGAAGAAGCGCAGGCTGAAGCCCGGCTGGTCGAACAGCGCGAAATGCAAACGCGCAACGCAGCGCTGGGTGATGCCCGGCGACAAACCGTCAGCCTGACCAAGGAAGCCGAGCAACGGAAGATTATTTCTGTCACCGATGCCAATCGACAGTTGGAAGTGGCGCGCCTCGATCTGGAATCTGCAAGCAAGCAGGCCAAGGCCATCATCGCACGCGGACAAGCCGACGCCAACGTCATTCTCTACGACTATCAAGCGCGGGCTGAACCGCTCAAGAGCGCGGTCGATGCCTTTGGCGGCGGAATGGTTTACGCCCAGCATTTCTTCCTCCAGAAGATTGCCCCGTCGATTCAATCGGTGTTGTCGAACACGGAAGGTCCGTTTGCCGACATCTTCAAGTCGTTTCAGGATTTCTCGCCGCCGGTGAAACCGTTGGCGCAAGGGGGTGACCAATGATTCGCAAGTTAGTAGGCACAATCGTGGGGATGGCCGTTTTGGTGAGCGTCGGCATCATCGCCCTGTTTTGGTTCTCGTTTCGGATTTATGTGGCACCTGACGAGTGCGCGGTCTTGATTCGCAAGACCGGAGCGGCGATGCCAACGAATCAAAAAGTGGCGACGGAGCCGGGACAAAAAGGCATCCAGCGCGAAGTTCTCGGACCGGGTCGCTACTTCAGAAACCCGTACACATGGAGCATCGAACGGCAACCGCTGATTGAGATTTCGTCGGGCAACCCCAAGACCTGGGAATGGGTACATTCCCTCGATGCGAGGCAGCGCGAAGAGGTTCGAAGTGGCACGTTTAAGTTCAAGGGGAAATTCCCCGAAGTGGGCGTCTTGGTGCGCCGCACCGGCGATCCTTCACCCGATGGCAGCCCCATTGTTTCGCGCGACAGCAACTACAGCGGCATCATCAAGGAAGTGTTGACACCCGGGACGTACAAGCTCAATCCTTACGTCTACGATGTTCAACGTTATCCAGCCGCGGTCATCCCGGCTGGATTTGTCGGCGTGGTCACGAACATGTTTGCCAACACGGCGGAGATGGACGTAGGCAGTGAAAACGTAGCGTTTGATGTCACAAGCGACGGTTTACGTTCTAATTTGCGTCAGCTTTCCAAGCGCGGGCAGCGCGGTACGGTTGAAGAAGTTTTGCAGCCGGGTGTCTACCTCATCAATCCCAAGATGAAAAAAGTCACCCTCATCGAGATCGGTTTCAACGAGTATTCGCAGGTCCGCGTCAGCGACATGGAAAACAACCGGATATCGTTTCCGTCGGACACGGGTTATGACATTCGCGTTGGCGTGACCATCATCTGGGGCATCGATCCCAAAAACGCCGCGACGATCATCAACGAATTCGGTAACGTCGATCGCGTGCTGGAGACGGTCATCGGATCGCAGCTTCCATCGATCTGCCGCAACATCGGTTCCACCTACGACGCCCGCGACTTCATCCACGGTGAAAAGCGGGAGATGTTTCAAAAAGACCTTACTGACAAGCTCCAAGAGGTTTGTCGTGCGAAGAATGTAGAAGTGCTTTTGGCATTGGTTCGAGAGATCGAAGTCCACGCCCCCAATGTCGGCATCGAAGCCGAGCAAGTCACCGAAGACTTGAAACGAACCATTCAGCAAAGCTACATCGCCATTGAAAAGCGCCTGACCAAAGAGAAGCAGCGCGACGCGGCGGTCGTACGGGCTGAGTTGGAAGAGGCACAGAAGAAAGTCGAAATCGCCAAAGAAACCATTCAAGCCGACTCCCGAGTGATGGTCGCGAATATTTTGGCTGATGCGGAAAAGGAAGCGGCGCAGATCGACGCCCAAGCCGAACTGGAAATCGCCACCATCCATCAGGAGATCGCAACGCTCGATGCCCAACGAACGGAGATTCTCGGACAGGCCCGTGCCGATGTTGAGAAGTTCAAGAACCAAGCTGAAGCCGACGGGTACCGCATGCTCGTCGATGCGTTCGGCGGTGGACGCGCTTTTAACTTGTACACGTTTGCCAACGACTTCCAGCCGCAATCGATCCGCTTGTTCTTCGCGGGCGAGGGAACGTTCTGGACGGATTTGAAAGGCTTTGAAGAAGTGGGAGCCGCGCGATTACTCGGCAACCAAGTTGGCCCCGTCGGTAGCGGCGGGTCATCACAACAATAGTGAACTCGTAGGGTGGGCCGTGCCCACCGCTGTTCGCTTTACGATTTGGTGGGCACGGCCCACCCTACCCATAACTACGACGTGCCGGTTGGCTGGTCTGCGTATCCGTATAACCCGTGCTGCTGAATGTACTCCTCCACATTCTGCGGCACGAGATAACGGATCGAGCGGTTTTCTTTGACGCGATTTCTGATCTGCGTGGAAGAAATATCGATGTGCGGTGTATCAATAACATCGTCCAGCAACCGGCGCGTTTTTTCTTCACCGATCATGCCTTTAAGCGGATCGAGCGACCCCAGCGGCGAACCAGGTCGGTGGGCAGTGACGATGCGACAACTCGTCACCAACTTCGCAACTTCATACCAAGTGTGCAATTCCAACAGAGAATCTGCACCGATGATCCAGACGATCTCCGTTTCATCGGGAAGTTGGCTGCGAAAATGCTCGATCGTTCTGACGGTGTAGCTCGGCCCGACGCAGGTGGCGTCATGATCGCTGACCGAAAACAACGAATCGCCCGCAACAGCCAACCGCACCATTTCTGTCCGATGCTCGGTCTTTGCGAGCCCTTGTGCCAGCTTGTGCGGTGGAGCGTGACTCGGCAGCAATATCACTTCATCAATATCCAACGCTTCGGCGATGCTCCGCGCAATGATCAAATGCCCGTGATGAACCGGGTTGAAACTTCCGCCATAAAGTGCAACGCGCGACGCCAAATCAACCGTATCCCAATGTTCTGACCCGTTAGAATTGCGGCACAACGTCCGCAAGTTCAAGTCATTCAACGCGGCAACCGCACCAACGTCAAGCCATCGCCCGCTTCGTGCCGATACCAATGGCGGTTCGGGAGGACGCCAATGCCAAAGTCATCTGCAATTTCAATCGTACTCGCCACCCACAATCGCTGCGATGTCGTCCTTGCGACGCTGCACCGGTTGGCGGCACTTCACACCGATCATCAAATCGAAATCATCGTCGTCGACAACGCTTCCACCGACGGGTCAGCCGACGCCATCGAATCTTCCCTCCCCGGAATTAAACTGCTTCGATTGGACGAAAACCACGGGAGTTGCGCGAAGGCATTTGGGGCGGATCACTCGACGGGGGAATTCCTCCTCTTTCTTGATGACGATTCGCACGCGCGAAAAGGTTGCATTGAACGGATGGTGGAACACTTCAAAGCGAGCCCGAAGCTTGGGGTGGCTGGGTTTACTGTGCATCTTCCGGATGGCCGCCGTGAAAGCGGTGCACTGCCGCATGTATTTGTCGGCTGCGGTGTGGGCATTCGGCGAAACGCCTACGAAAGTGTCGGCGGACTCGATCGTAAGTTGTTCATGCAAGCCGAGGAATACGACCTGTGCTTTCGGTTGATGGGTGGCGGCTGGGATGTGGAACGGTTTGATGATTTGCGCGTTGAGCATTTGAAGACGCCACGATCGCGATTGTCGGAACGAACGTGTTTCTACGATACGCGCAACAACCTGCTGGTGACTGCGCGTTACATTCCGGATGACTACGAATCGATTTATCGCGACGATGTCCTGCAACGGTATCGCTGGATTGCCGAATCGCAGTGCCACATCGCGGCCAACCAACATGCAGAAGCCGAAGCGATGCGGCGATACAAGTCCGAGCGCATCGAATTTGCAAAGTATCGACTGACCCACGAATTGTTTGAGCGGCTATTTCGCATCGAAGAGGTGGCCAAGCGGTTGAACGATTTGCACGCCAACGGCGTGCGGCGAATTCTATTAGCCGATCTGGGCAAGAACATCTATCCATTCGTACGCGGTGCAAAAGCATGCGGAATCGAGGTCGTCGCCATTACCGACGATCAATTCGCACAAGGCGGCAGGCAATATCGCGACATTCCCATAGTGCAGACCGACGCGGCTAATCTGGACGACATCGATGCAATCGTTGTGTCGAATATGTCACCCGCCCATGCGACACGCACGCAAGCGCGATGGTCGAAGCGCACCTGCCTTCCCGTCGCCGCCTGGTACGCAGAAGCGGCTGCGGCAACCTCGACGTCAGTCGTTATCCCCGTCGAGCAAGCCGCCAATTCCGCCTAGGATGCTTCCTTCGCCCTTGCGCTTGCCACCCATTTTCGGGGCGTGGGCGATGACGCGGTCGGCCAACCGGCTAAACGGTAGCGACTGTAACCATACGCGCCCCGATCCGGTCATGTTTGCAAAGAACATTCCCTCGCCACCAAAGACCGCCGTCTTGATTCCACCGACGTACTTGATGTCGTAATCGACGCCCGATGTAAACGCGACAAGGCAACCAGTATCGACTTGTATCGTTTGCCCGGCTTGCAGGTCGATGGGAACGATGGTTCCGCCCGCATGGATAAACGCCAACCCATCGCCCGAAAGTTTTTGAAGGATGAAGCCTTCACCTCCAAAAAAACCGGTTCCAAGTTTCTTCGTAAACGTAATGTCAACGTCGATTCCCTTGGCGCTGCACAGATACGAATCCTTCTGACAGGTAATCTGCCCGCCGAATTCTTTCAGATCGAATGGAATGATTTTTCCAGGATAGGGCGCGGCAAATGCCACCTCTTCACGATTTTTTGACGTGCAGGAGAACACCGTGATGAAGAAACTCTCCCCCGTCAGTACTCGCTTGCCCGCGCGGAATAGCGAATTAAAAAAACCGCCCTGCCCATGCGGGTCCATACGGGTGTCGATGTCGATGCCCGAAGTCTTGTAACACATCGCCCCTGCTTCGGCTAGAACGGATTCGCCCGGGTCGAGGGTAATGACCACCATCTGCAAGTCGTCGCCAATCAATTCATAATCGATCACGTCAGCCGGCATGTTGCACTTCCTCTCTTGCTATTTCGATTTCTGCATCAGCAGTTGGCTCATCGCTCTTTGGAGTCGAGATGAATCGACCAATGATTGAAAAAAGCAGCGCCGACATGATGCCCAACACAAAGCAGGTGTACCACAATACACTACCACCATAGTGAACTAGAATCATCCCGCCGATCGGAGCGGCGATCATGTTTGCGCCGGAGTAACTTATCGTATAAACGCCCATGTACCGCGCCCGCATATTCAGTGGAGCAAGGTCGGCGACAATCGCTGCAACCAGCGGCATGGCCATCATTTCACCCATCGTCCACACCATCACTGTCAACCGAAAACCCCATGCGGAATACGCGAAATCGGTCAGCATGAATCCAAGACCCGACATCAACGACGCCAGCGCGACTACCGTCGCCCGGTTGTACTTGACGACGATACTCGTGATCGGAATTTGCAAGAACACGATCATGATGCCATTGACCATGATGATTCGCCCGTAATCGTCGGCTCCGAATCCAAGCCGGCGCACATACAAGGGAAGTGTGGACAACCCCTGCAAGAAAACGAGCGCCACGAAGAGCGTGGCCAGGCAAAACAAGACGAAAACGTAATCATGAAGAATGTGCCAGATTGCGGCGAACCAAGAAATATTCTCGGATTGATCACCAGCACCCGCTTCATTCTTGTTCGATTCATCTCTTGAATCGTCAACTGAACGAACGGACTTTCGCTCTGGCAACGTCTCCTTGACAAAGACCACTATGATCACTCCGAAAATCAGCGAAGTCGCCGCGTCAAACCAAAACACTGCCATAAATGAAAACCAGGAAATCAGCAGTGCGCCGATCGGAGGGGCTACGGCGAAACCCAGATTGATCGCCAGATACATCAGCGTGAATGCGTGGGGTCGCTGCTCTGGACTGACGCAATCTGCAATCATGGCCTGCGATGCGGGACGGTACATTTCCGAGATGAACGCAAACGCTGCAATCGTCGCTAAAATTGAGAGTGGATCAGTCAAGAACGAAAACGCAACCAACACCACACCACCACCAACGAGTGCCGCAAGCATGACAACTTTACGGCCAATGGCGTCGGCGAAATGACCCCCTACTAATGCTGCGAAGATCGACCCGAACCCGAACGCCCCGAAGCAGTAACTCGCAAACGTCTCAGTAAAACCGAGGGTATCGGTCAGATAAATCGTCAAGAAAACGACAAGCATTTGGCCAGCACGGTTGATCAGTGAGCCGAAGCATAGCAGTTGCACCGTTTTGGGTAGCGTCAAGAACTTATTCATATCCAACCCAGCCTGGCTCCGCGGACAGCGATCGATTCGGTGTGGCAACTGACGAACTTGCTCGGCCCAAGATCGTAATAATATTGCGATTCGACATGTTCAGGGGATTGGAACTGTCTGAACTTGCACGCCCAATCCTGCGCCATTCGACATCGGTATTGGACTGGGGTATTGGACTGGCCGTATCATCAGGCGACTCAAGTCGCAACGAAAACCCTGTCGCCCGAAATCGATCAATCAAGGAAAACTCACCCAGCCGATGCCCCATGATCCTCCAATCATTCAAGAATCGCAATCACCCCGAGACGAGGGACTCCGCTGTCCGACATGCGAGTACAACCTGACGGGATTGGAAGTTGACATTTGCCCCGAATGTGGCGACGCGTTTGATCGCGAGCAACTGCTTGCCGAGTTGGCAGGCGAGCCTTCACCCATTCCGATTTGGAGCCAGCGGCTTACCGTCCCCGCGTATCGGGCGTTTATCATGACCGTTATCGAAATATGGGTTCACCCGATTCGCTTTGCTGAGCGATTCCCTGCCAATCCTGATCGCAGTGAAACGATCACATTTTCCAGATGGTGCTTGGGCATCTCGGTGGGAATACTTTTTCTCCAGATGGCCGTCTTGAGCGGCGGCAGTCCGCGAGACCTGATCCAAGCAGCACTGACGCTAACCGGATTGGTTTTAGGCGTGCTTGCAACCGAATGGACAATCGCGATGCTGGTCTTTGCACCGCCACTCAAAATCACCAAAGTCGGAACGCCTGCCCCTTGGAGTCAGCAAAGTCTTTCGTTGGCCCGAATGACGCGAGTCTATCTGCTAATGAGCACAATGGGGGTTTCGTTTTGTCTCGCGGGCTTGTTGATTCTTCCCGCCCCCAATGATGTGGCTGCGATCAGTGCCTATGTATTAGCGGCCATCGCGGTAACGTGGTGGATATGCCTATCGCTAATTGCGCGTACCTATCGCAAGAACTCAATCAATTTTTTCCTTGGCATTTTCTTGATTCCAATCTGTGTGATTGTTTGTGGCGGCTTGGCGGCAGTTCTTGTTGGTTTGAGTGGGTTGTTGTTCTTTAGACTATAATGAGGTAGTTCATCGAGTGCGGCTCACATGACCAGTTCGCAAACCCAAACAATCACTACGGCCTCACCAAATGACGAGGGCATCCGCTGCCCGAATTGCGAGTACAACCTTACCGGCTTGGCTGGCGAGGTCTGTCCTGAGTGCGGACTTGGGTTTAATCGCAAGCAGTTGCTTCACGACTTGGCGAACCGGTATGCGCCGATTCCGATTTGGAGTCGGCGCAAGGAGATCGGTACGCTTTGGGCCCTGCTGAAGACGGCTATCGTGATCTGGGCGCGCCCGATCACGTTTGCAAAACGCTTTCCAAATAATGCCGACCCGCGCGAAGCGCTCTTGTTTGCGCGTTGGTGCATGGGTGTATCCCTTGCGCTGGTGTCAGTTCCATTCGCCTTCGCAGTCGCAAACGGGAGTGACATTCTCGGCTTTCTGTTGACTGTTTTTTGTACCGTGGTAGGCATAAATGTTTGCGAACTGACGATGGCGGCTTCCGTGTTTGCAATCGGACCAGCCGACGACAATTCGACCACCTTGGACGAGTTCTCTGATTCCCTCGCCATCGTCCGGATGACGCGGGCATACTTGATCATCAGCTCTATTTTCCTCGGAATATTTTGGGTAAGACAAACCGGAACGGGCCCGACAAGCCAACTTGAGCGGTTCATTGAACAGGGTGTGTTTTTAATCCTAGGCTATTGGTGGGTGAGCATGACGTGTATCGCTGTCGCATATCGCAAGAGCGCTGTTAATCTGATCCTGTCGGTCATTATGATGCCAATCTGCGTGGCGATCGGTTTCGTAGCGGGCGGTGTCGCAGGTGCAATCATTGCGGCGATCGTTGCAGTGTTCAGATAACACCCAGTGATGGGCCGCGTTGGCCTTTGGCGAGAATTATTCGTGACCAAAACCTCAGATCAAAGTCACTCCGCACCACCAACCGGCGACGAAGGTCTGCGCTGTCCGAATTGCGAATACAACCTGACGGGGTTGGTCGAGGAAACCTGCCCCGAGTGCGGGACGCCCTTTGATCGAAGGCGACTCATCACTAAGATTCACGCGCGATTGCATTCAATTCCGATTTGGGGTGAAAGAAACTCGCGAGGCTGGATCCGATCATTCATTTGGACTCTCATTGAGATCTGGATCCACCCGGTTCGATTTTCGAGTCGATTCCCAACGAGCCCGAACAAGTCGGACGCCCGCTTGTTTTCACGAGTGTGCTTATTCACTTCGTTCATCTTATGGATGATCGCCCTTCGGAATCCGTTTGGCCCCTATTGGAGCACAAACTTTTACATAGTCGGGGCCCTCATCGAATTGATTGGTCTTATGTATTTTTGTGAGTTGCTTGTTCGCAAGCTTATTTTCGCCCCTTGGAGAATGTTCAGTAACACCAGGGCAGATGACCAGCGCAACGACGCTTTCATCCGAATGACACGAGCCTTTCTCGTGCTGAGTTCGATGGCAACTCTATTGAGCAACTGGCCTAATTCCAGAATGAACAGATGGTATGGACTCACAATCCAAGACAAATCCGTTTGGCCGACCATCGCCGTATTCGTTTATTGGTGGATATGCGTTACCATTATGGCATTTGTGATGACACGGAAGAAATCGACATTTGTTCGTGCCATGTTATTCGTTCCGGCAGTGTTCTTCCTAATTCTTGGAATCACTTTTTTTCTGGAACCGATAAGCACATTCCTGTATTCAAGGCTCGCGCGATCGTAACCACCTTGATTCCAAGAATCGCAGGGTGTGGCTTGCCGCACCTGCTGATGGTTTTGAACATATATTCGGTGCGGCGAGCCGCACCCTATCGCATCCGGAGACTGTTTTGAGTCGCGACTGGATATTGACCATCTTGATCATGCTGGGGCTGGTGGCTGGCATTGTGGTTGGCGAGATGCTTTACGACGCCGGTTACAACGCCAACGATCCTTCGTCGGTCCATGCCCATGCCGGGGCGCTGGGTATTTTCGAGTTTGTTGGCGTGTCGGTCTTTATGGGCCTTCTGAAAATGCTGATCATCCCGCTTGTCGCGTCGAGCGTAATCGTCGGTGTGACCAGTGTGGGCGACTTTTCGCGACTCGGGCGCATCGGTGCGGCGACCTTATTCTACTATTTCGCGACCATGATGATCGCCGTCATCATCGGTCTGGTCATCGTCACCACCATCCGGCCCGGCGACGAGTTGGCCAAAACCGCCAACGTCGCCCAGTTGATGCAGGAGCAGCAGACCGACAGCCTCCGCGAAATCACTGATCGCGGAGAAGTGATGGCAGAAGCCGGCATCATGGCCGCGGTTCGCAATCTCGTCGGGCAAATGATTCCCACCAACATCGTCGAAGCAATGGCCAAAGGTCAGCCGCTCGGTGTTATCTGCTTTTCGATCTTCTTTGCCGTCATCGTCACAACACTTGGCGACAAAGGTAAAATCATCGTCGAGTTCTTCTCAGCCGTATTCGAGGTGTTGATGCGAATGGTCGTCGCGGTGATGTGGCTCGCACCGGTCGGTGTGTTTGCGTTGCTCGCCTGGACGATTGGCCGCATCGGCTTGGCGGTGTTCGTCGGACCAGCGGGCAAGTTCATCATCGGATCGCTTCTCGGTATTGGCATTCATGCCCTCATCGTCTTACCGCTGATCCTCTGGATCTTCGGGCGGACCAATCCGTTTCGCTTCATGTTTCAAATTCGCCAGGCGCTGCTCACCGCGCTGGCGACGGACTCGTCATCGGCGACGCTTCCGGTCACGATCGAATGCACGACCGAATATGGCGGCGTCGGTAAAGAGACGGCTGGCTTCGTGCTGCCGCTGGGTTCGACAATCAACATGGACGGAACCGCCCTCTATGAAGCAGTGGCGGCTGTCTTTCTGGCGCAGGCGTTTGGCGTGGAATTGTCAATGACGCAATTGATCATTGTCGCGGTGACGGCCACGCTGGCGGCGGTTGGGGCGGCAGGCATTCCGAGTGCGGGGTTGGTCACGCTGGTTATCGTGATCGACTCGGTCAATGGCAGCCTCGGTACAACGGCGATCCCGGTGGCGGGCATCGGCTTGATTTTGGGTTTCGATCGCATCATCGACATGTTCCGCACCGTGGCGAATGTCTGGGGCGATGCAGTCGGGGCGAAGATCATCGACCGGTTGGCCAAGGACTGACGCACCCATCTAGCCATCTGTGATTTACGGCAATGGCAGGTGGTGTCGGGAATTGTTGAAGAAAATCGGATGATGCATCCGTACTCAGTAGGGCGTATCATGAGCGGCGCATCAGGATAGTGCGCCGAGTATAGTCCGGCTTAAATTCTGCCAGAACGCCGACGATTCGCAATCCAAGGAGGGATTCGTCATCGATTGGTCAACATCAACCATTCTCGTGACCGGGGGAACGGGTTCCTTCGGGCAACGCTTCTCCGAAGTGATCCTTCGCGAGCATAACCCGACCAAGCTCATCGTTTACAGTCGCGACGAGTGGAAGCAGCACGAGATGCGTTCGCACATCTCGCACGATAACATTCGCTACTTCATCGGCGACGTGCGCGACTTGCCCCGACTCAAGCGGGCGATGCAGCACGTCGATATCGTGGTCCACGCTGCCGCCCTCAAGCAGGTCCCCGCGTGCGAATACAACCCAATCGAAGCGGTCAACACGAATATCAACGGCACGAAGAACGTCATCGACGCCGCGCTGGACTGCGGCGTGAAAAAAGTGCTCTTCCTCAGCACCGACAAAGCCACCGCACCCGTCAACATTTATGGCGCGACTAAACTCGTCGCCGAAAAACTAATCGCCCAAGCCAACGCCTACAGCAGCGGCGAAAATCGCACACGATTCTCAGCCGTGCGATATGGCAACGTGTTCGGCAGCCGCGGAAGTGTCATCTCACTGTTTGAACGTCAACGCGAAGAAGGCGTCATCACCGTCACCGACGATCGCATGACGCGGTTTTGGATCACCATCGATCAGGGCGTACGTTTTGTCGCGTCGGTGATCGAACGCATGCAGGGCGGCGAAGTCTTCGTCCCGAAGTTGCCAGCCGTCAAAATCGCTGACCTTGCACGAGCGATGGCCCCCGATTGCGAAATGAAAATCATCGGTATCCGCCCGGGCGAAAAATTGCACGAGTCGCTTATTTCCGCGGACGAAGCGCCGATGACGATCGACATGGGCGACCGGTTTATCCTTCTACCGGCTCAGCCAACCGGTGCTGCACAACAATGGATCGAGAAGGGTCGCCGTGCAGAAGAGGGATTCTGCTACAGCAGCGATCGCATTGAGAATTACTTACCCGTTGATGAAATCATCCACCGATTGCAAAAGTGAAACGCTGGCTGTCGATGGCGGACCAGCCGTGCGAACGACCATGCTGCCATACGGTCAGCAGTGGATCGACGAGGATGATATCGCTGCCGTGGTCGAAGTGCTGCGCGGCGACTGGTTGACCACTGGACCGGCAGTCGAACGTTTTGAAGATGCCCTAGCTAAGAAGGTCGGCGCAAAGTACGCGGTGGCAGTCAGCAGCGGAACGGCTGCCCTGCATGCGATGATGCACGCGATCGGCGTGGGATCGGACGATAGCGTGCTGGTTCCTACGATGACGTTTGCGGCGACGGCCAACGCTGTCCGGTTTTGCGGTGGGACGCCGATCTTCACCGATGTCGATCCGCATACGCTGCTCGTAGATCCAGCCGATGTTGAAGCCAAGCTGAGCCATGCGATCGATGCCGGTAAGTCGGTCAAAGCGATTGTCGCCGTGGATTTCGCGGGTCAGCCTTGCGATTACGACGCCTTGCGCAGCATTGCCGAGTGTCACAAAGTGGCACTGCTTACCGACGGCTGCCATGCGCTGGGGGCGACGTATCGGAGTAAGCCGGTCGGTTCCATCGCCGACTTGACGGCATTTAGCTTCCATCCGGTCAAGCATGTCACATCGGCAGAAGGTGGCGCAGTCACGACAAGCGATGAAGCGTTTGCAACATCGATGCGTCAATTTCGCAACCACTGCATGAACCGCGACCATCACAAGCGACAATCGCAAGCCACCTGGGAATACGACATTGAACAGCTCGGTTTCAACTACCGATTGACCGACATGCAGTGCGCGCTGGCGACAAGCCAGTTGGGCAAACTGGACGCGTGGCTCTCCCGCCGATGTGAAATCGCCACGGTGTATGATGCGGCGTTTCGCGACATGGCTGGTGTTGCACCGCTTGAACGCTGCGAGAATCGCACCCATGCGTGGCACTTGTACATGATTCAAATCAACACCGACACATGCGGAGTCGATCGGGCTGCCGCATTTGAGATGCTTCGCGCGGAGGGAATCGGCGTCAACGTGCATTATCGCCCGGTTCATGAACTTTCGCTGTATGCGAACGATTCCTCCGGCCAATCGGCAAACTGTCCGCACGCCGAAGCAGCTTACGCTCAGATCCTGTCATTGCCGATATTTCCAAGGATGACCGACAGCGACATCGCCGATGTGATTGCAGCATGTCGCAAGGTCCTTCGAAGACGCTGAGTTGGCGGTTCAGAGGTAGGGTGGGCCGTGCCCACCATTTGTACATTAACGATAACGCTGGTGGGCACGGCCCACCCTACGGAATCCCATGAATCCAACCGTTCAAATCGCAGACAAGGTTATCGGCGACGGTCATCCCGTTTTCATTTCCGTTGAAGTCGGCACCACCTGCAACGGCGATCTCGACGCATCGCTCGCGATGATTGACGCGGCTGCCAACGCCGGTGCCGATGCCATCAAATTCATGATCATCGGTCCCGAATACTTCATGAGCGATCGCAGCGTCGTGTACGAATACGAATGCGCGTCGGGTCAGCGCCGCGAGAATATGTACGAGATGTTCAGCGGGCTAACCTTTACCACCAAAGAATGGCAATCCATCGCTAGACGTTGCAACGAAAAAGGAATCATCTTTGGCGCAACGGTTGACTACATCCCCGGCGTCAATCTTGCCGTCGAACTCGGTGCGCAATTCCTGAAGCTCAGCTCTTGGGACACCGCCAACGTGCCGCTCATTCGCAAGATGGCCCAAGCCGGTTTGCCGCTTCAAATCGATACCGGTCCGACGACCGCCGGCGACATCGACAAGATGCTCGGCTGGATTCGGGCGGAAGACATGCACGATGTTGTCCTCGTTCATTGCAGCCACGCGAAAGAAGCTTCGGGCATCAACGTTAAGAGCGTGCCATACATGAAAAACGTGTTCGCTTGTCCGGTGGGTTACTCGGCTGACGACCGCGACCACGTTCCCGAGTTAGCCGCCGTCAGCCTGGGGGCTAACCTGATCGAAAAACGTCTCACGCTGGATCGCACGCACGAAGGGCATCATCACATCAAAGCCCTCGAGCCGAACGAATTCACCGAGTGGGTCAAAATGGTGCGACGGTGCGAGGCGATGCTGGGAACGAATTCCATCGAGCCGTCTGCCGAAGACTTGCGCCAAAAGGAAATGTACTTTGTCAGCATCGTCGCCAACGCGGACATCGCTGCTGGCACAACGATTCGCCAGAACATGCTGGCATGCAAGCGGCCGGGAACGGGCATTGCGCCGGAAATGCTACCGCAAATTGTTGGCCGGTCGGCCAAGCGCGACATTTCGGAAAATGAATTGATTGCGTGGCAAGACGTCTAGACGAGATGACTTAGTGAAATGAACGACGGCGTACTCATTCGATGCGATGCCTCAGCCGCGGTTGGCTTGGGACACTTGATGCGCTGCGTCGCGTTGGCCGATGCCCTGCGCGATCAAGGCGTGCGCGTTGAATTCGCGATGATTCGCCCGTCGGCGTTTGCGATTCAAACGTTGGAAGCGCGCGGATTCTGCATTCGTGAACTCTCCGAGAATGAATCGCGGTTTGATCAAAGTGGCGCGGATGCCATCGTTGCGATCATGAACGTAAACGGTTTCGATGAGGTCCTGATCGATCATTACGATGCCAATGGTGTCTACTTTGCGACTATGTCAGACAGCGGCAAACAGGTATTTGCGATCGACGATGAAGCCGTTCGAGACTTTAGCCGTGTCGATTGGATTCTAAACCCCAACCCCGGCGTTTCAGCCAGCGAATACAACGTTGCTAGCGGAGGCGATGTGCTGGTCGGTCCGCAGTACGCATTGATTCGGCGAGAGTTTTCAGCGATGCGGGATGCACCTTCGCCCGAGTCAAGCCAAACCGATCAACCGCGAATCCTGATGCAATTCGGCGGCGGTGACACGCGCGATCTTTGTGCAAAGATCCTGAACTGGCTTGAAAACATCCCAAAAGTTTGTTCGATCCGCTGCATTATCGCGGGTGACGCATGGCAATCCGGCAACAGTCGCCACGACGTTTCTGTACTCGACAACGTTTCCGATATCGCCGAGCACATAAAGTGGGCGGATGTGGCCATCGGCGCGGGCGGAAGTTCATGCTGGGAACTTTGCTGCCTTGGTGTGCCGATGGTGATCGGCGAGCTTTCGCCTGATCAATCGCGCATCGCCGCCGAACTCCATCGAAAAGGGGCGGCCATCCATCTTGGATCTTGGCACACCGTTAGCGAATCGATGTTTACAAAAGCCATTGCAGATTTGATCGAAGACGCGCCCAAACGAAGTCAGATGTCGCGCGTGGGTCGCGAACTTGTTGACGGGCTCGGCGCAAATCGTGGAGCGAAATCCATCGCGAATCGCTTGCCCGCCTGTCCGGAGGTGACCGCATGAAACCCATCGAGATCGGTCACAACAAAATCGGTATCGGCCAACCGACATTTGTCGTCGCAGAAATCGGCATCAATCACAACGGCGACATCGAACTGGCTAAGAAATCCATCGAGGCAGCCGCTGCCGCCGGGGCGAACTCGGTCAAGTTTCAAAGCTACGAGACAGACGACTTCATCCGCGATGGATCGCTAACCTACTCGTACGAATCCGAAGGCAAGCGCGTCACCGAATCGCAGCGGGCGATGTTTCAACGATGCGAATTGCAACCGGGCGACTTCAAAATGCTCAAATCGCACTGCGATGAATTGAACATGAACTTCCACGCAACGCCCACGAGCGCTTTGGGCGTGAGGCGACTTGTCGAACTTGGTGTGGGCGTTTCGAAGAACGGTTCCGATTTTCTCACAAATCTCGATGTCATCGCCGCGATGGGGCGAAGCGGTTTACCTTCGGTGCTTTCAACGGGAATGGCTACGCTCGCAGAAATTGAGTCGGCTGTCGAAGCGTTCCGCCAGACCGGCAACGACAAATTGATCCTGCTCCATTGCACTTCGTCATACCCCACACCGTTTAGCGAAGTACACCTCAACCGCATGACGACGCTGCGAAAGGCGTTCAACTGTCCGGTCGGCTTCAGCGATCACTCGGTGGGATCGACGGCTGTCATTGGCGCGATCGCACTCGGCGCGTGCTGGATCGAAAAGCATTTCACCATCGATAAAAACCTGCCGGGCCCGGACCATCGGTTTTCGATGAGCCCGATGGAATTCGAACACATGGTCAAACGCGTTCGCGAAATCGAGGCGTGCATGGGGTCAGCCGCCATCGCACCATCACCAGCCGAATCCGAGGCGCGGGTTCAGTTTCGGATTTCTTGCGCCGCGGCCAACCCGCTCAAGAAAGGTCATACAATTTTGGAATCGGACATCGTCTTCCTCCGCCCCGCCACCGGACTCGCCCCGGAGCACAAGCACCGTTTGATCGGAAGACAAACTCTCCGCGACCTGCGCAGCGGCGAAAACATTGGAATGAACGATGTCGCTTAGCACTGAAGACATCGCCGCGACATCTGCATTCTGGCGGCGCGAATATGAGCTAAAAGCTACCCACACCGATCCGATTGTTCAGTCGGGACGTGGGGCTAAGTACAACGCGATCGAACTGCTCAGCGAGATTCGCCGAGCCACCGCCCTGCTGGAACTCGATCGAACGCACACGGTTCTGGATGTCGGCTGTGCCAATGGATTGTTCGGATTGGTCATCAGCGCATGTTGCAAACGATACATTGGTGTCGAACCGGTTGAAGCGCTGGCCGAACGATCCCGATTCAATCTCACCGGGCTCGACAATGCAGAAGTGATGACTGCATCGGGAGACGACATCGCCCTGCCTGCCGACTCGGTGGATCGCGTTTTGATCGCGGAAGTCATTCAACTCAACCCGCCCACTGCGACCCGCTGCATCTTGGAAGAAACTGCCCGCATACTGCGAAAACACGGGCGGATTGTGCTGCTATCGGTGCCCGATCAACGCGAGCGGGCAGCGTTTGAATCCGGCTACACTGAACAGATCAAACGTGCCGATCACTTAACTGGCGAGCAAAAGCAAGCGATATTGGATCGCCAGGCGAACGCCCATTGGTACTTGGCCAGCGAATTAATTGAATGGGCGACAGAATTGGGCGGGTCGGCGCGGGTCGCGAACCTCCCACCGAATGCGCCCAACTGTGATCATCGTTTTGACCTGGTGATAGATTTCTAAAATCGACTTCGACTCGCAGCCGCTTCAACACAGAAAGGCCGCCCGCAGATGCGCGTGGTGTTCATGGGAAATCATACGGTCGGAGTACATGCGCTAGACGCCCTGCGCCGATCGTGCGACGTCGCAGCAGTTGTGGCCCATCCGCCTGACGTTGAAGACGGGGTCCGATACAAATCAGTGTACGATTTCGCGGCCCATCGAGACATTCCGGTCAAACGATTGCGCCCGACGGATGCTGAATTTAACTCGTTTATCCATGATGCCAAACCCGATCTGATCTGGTTGACAGATTATCGATACATCATCCCGATTGATTGCCTGAGCATTGCGCGACTGGGGGCGATCAATCTGCATCCCAGTTTGCTGCCCGAGTATCGTGGCCGAGCGCCATTGAACTGGGCCGTGATTAACGGTGAATCGCGCCTCGGTCTGACCGCGCACTTCGTCAGCGAAACGGTTGATGCCGGTGACATCGTTATGCAAAGGGCGTACAACCTCAGACCAGACGAAGACGTTGGCGACGCGCTCATGAAACTGTACCCGCTTTATGAAACGGTGACGGCAGAAGTCATTGCTGCATTTATAAATGATACCGTTCGACGAACACCGCAGCCAACGGGTCATCACAAAGTCTACCCGGCGCGAAAGCCTGATGACGGCTGGATTGATTGGCGCAAGAGTGCTTCGCAAATTCACAATTTGATTCGCGGGGTCGCCCGACCGTATCCGGGTGCATTAGGATTCGTGGGGGAAAAACGCGTTACGATTTGGAAGTGCTCAATTAGATCAATTTGCAAGGACGCATCGCCAGGAACGGTCTTGAGTATTACAGACGACAACACATTTGAAGTTGCTTGCGGTGATGGCGCACTGATCGTGACGGATTATTCGATTGATAGTGGCCGCAATCTCGAAACGCTTAGTGCATCCGACACTTTTGCTTTAGAGAAAAAACTGGCGGTGTCTGTAGGATGAGTACGATGCATTGCGATTTGAGTACGGACATTGCGAAGGCGTCGTCATATTTCGATGAGCGTCTGGCCCACTTCGGACCGGGCATATCGGCGCTCGACTACGGATCGCGCGAAGGTCAAACCGCTCGCTTCAACGTGCTGATTGATGCGTGCGACTATCGCGGTAAGAAAGTGCTGGATGTCGGATGCGGGTTGGGAGATTTTGGCATCTTGCTTGCCGAACGCGCACCCGATTCGACATATATCGGAATTGATGTCTGCGAGGGCATGGTCAAACAGGCAAGGCATCGCGGGCTTGAGGCACGCCACATCGATATTCTTGGCGATTCAAACACCCCGCCTGGCGACATCGTGATTGCAAACGGAATCTTCTATCTGTTGGAAGGCGAATGCGAGCAGAAAATGTACGCATTGATTTCGCGAATGTTTGAACTCGCCGGCGACGTTTTGATCTTCACATCGCTTAGCAACTGGGCCGATGTCGGCGACGATGACGAATTCCGCGCCGACCCGCTGGGCACACTCGAATTCTGCCGCACGCTTTCACCGACGGTTTGCCTTCGTCACGATTACCTGCCGCACGATTTCTGCATTTCGATCCGCAAACCAAAGGACGCGTCATGATCGTGTCCATCAACCAACCGGCATATCTGCCTTGGCTGGGCTACTTTGAGCGGATCGCCCGAAGCGACGTTCACGTTGTTCTCGATCATGTGCAGTTTGAAAAAAACAGCTTTGTCAATCGCAACCGCGTCCTCGTTAACGGCGGACCGACTTGGCTGACGGTGCCGATCAAAACCAAGGGTCGATTCGGCGACCTGCCCATCTGCGACGTTGAGATTGACAACCAACACCCGTGGTGTCGCAAGCATTGGGAAACATTAAAACAGGCGTATGGCCAAGCGCCATTCTTCGACGAGCACGCCGAATTCTTTGCCCAAGTATATGAGCATGGCTGGACGCATCTTAGCGCCTTGTGTCAACACACGACACGCTATCTGCTTGACGCGTTTTCGATCGACACGAAGTGCATTTGCAGTTCGACCCTCGAAATCATCGGGCATCGCAATGAAATGCTTGTCAACTTGTGCCAATCATCAGATGCTACCGAGTACATTTCCGGAGCGCTTGGTCGCGACTATATCGATCCAACTCTCTTTGAAGACGCGAACATCGCGCTATCCTTTCAGGACTACGATCATCCGCAATACCCGCAGATACGCGGGCGAATATTTGCATCTCATCTGTCTGCCGTCGATTTGCTTTTCAATCACGGCCCCGAGAGTCGCAACATTCTTCTAAACGAATCCCATGTTTCGCAGGATTGCCCATGAGTCGATCCGGCAAACCCATCTGCATCATCCCTGCCCGTGGCGGATCGAAACGATTCCCGCGCAAGAACGTCGCCCTCCTTGGTGGCAAGCCGCTAATCGCGTGGACGATCGACGCGGCAAAGGGTTCTGGCCTCTTTGATCAGGTTCATTTGACATCGGACGATGCGGAGATTCTGAAACTCGCCGAGCAGCATGGTGCCGCCGCGCACAATCGCGAAGCACGGTTGGCCGACGATCGCACCAGCGTCGCGGAAGTTTGCGCTGCCATCTGCAATGAAATAACCGACGGGCACGACGCCAACCAGCCAATCGTCGCACTGTTGCCGACAAGTCCATTCCGCAGCGACGAAACCGTTTGCAAGGCTTACGAGCACTTTGTCGATCGCGAGGGCGATTCGCTGCAAAGCGTTTCTGCGCTTCAACATCCGCCCGAGTGGGCCATGACCGTCAGCGACGGAATGCTTCAACCATGCAATGCAGCGGCTTACAACACGCCGCGCAACGAACTTCCGCAATCCGTTCGAGGCGACGGACTCATCATGATAGCCCGGCGCGGGTTTCTCGAAACACACCGTTCTTTTCTTGGCCCTCACACGCTGGCTTTTCCATCACCACCGGGCGAAACTGTTGACATCGATATGCCGCAGGATTTGCTTTGGGCTGAGTTTCTTCTATCGCGACAGGAGTCTTTATCGTGAATGTGCTGGTCATTGCCGCCCATCCGGACGACGAAGTGCTTGGTTGCGGGGGAACGATCGCCCGCCTGGCGGCTGACGGACATCAGATCCACATCGCCATTTTGGGTGAAGGCATCACCGGACGTCACGATATTCGCGGCGATGCTGACTCGAATGCACTCGAATCGCTGCATTCCCATGCGAAGCGCGCCGGCCAGATTCTTGGTGCGACCTCAGTCGAAGTGCTCGACCTACCCGACAACCGTTTCGATACAGTCTCGCAGCTCGACATCAACAAGCGCGTCGAACGATTGGTCGAAAAGCATAACCCGGAAGCGATATATACCCATCATGCGGGCGATTTGAATCTCGACCATGTCATCACGCATCGGGCTGTACTGACCGCGACCCGCCCCATGTCAAAGTCAGCCGTCAAAACGATTTACACATTCGAGGTCGCCTCATCGAGCGAGTGGGCGTTCGATTCCACCGGGCCGGCATTCGCACCCAACGTATTCGTAGATATCGAAAAGTTCATCGACGCAAAATGTGAAGCCATGTCCGCATACGAATCCGAAGCTCGCGACTTTCCGCACCCGCGATCAACCCAAGCCCTTCGCGCCCAAGCCACGCATTGGGGCGCTGGTTGCGGACGCGCGGCGGCTGAGGTGTTTCAACTCGTCCGCGACATCCGCTAAGCGCCCTGGTTTCTCATGGATTCCCTATTCGCAGCACTCGCCTTCATGGTCGACATTGACACCGGCTGCCGACGCCTCGCAAGCGTTGCCATATGTTTGATCGTCGCAACCGCACACGGGAAGATAGACTTGGGGACACAGGTCGGCTGGCGCAGCACAAACACCGGTTCCCAGACAATCTCCCTCGACTTTGTCGCAATAATCATTGGGTAAGCAATCCGTGTCTTCTGTGCATGGCGTCATGCAGACACCCGTGTTCTCAATATTGACGCCAGCCTTGGCTGCAGCGCACGCGTTTCCGTACGTTTGACCGTCGCACCCACAAACTGGATCATAATTCAGCGGACATGCCACCGGTAGGGGCTGACACTGCCCGGCTCCGGTGCAATCTCCAACTGCTCGATGGCAGTAACCTGGGCCTGCCGAACTGCATTCAACGTTGGTCGTGCATTCCGAAACACATGGACCATCGGACGCTACGTTGACGCCAGCCGCCAGTGCGAGGCAAGCATTCGCGTATGTATTCTGATCGCATCCGCACACCGGCGCAAAGATCTGCACGCACGCCTGTGGTCTGTCGACGCACTCGCCTTCGATGTCAGCACAATTCTCTTTGAGGCAGAGTTCATTCTGATCGCATTCTGAATCGACGCGACATGTTTGCGGGCATACGCCTTGGGACTCGACATTGACGCCGGCAGCCTTCGCATAGCAGGGATTGGAGTAGGTTTCGCCGTCACATCCGCAAACAGGATCGTAATTCGCCGCGCATATGTCTGGAATTGGATTGCATTGGCCTGCTCCATTGCAGTCACCGTCTTGCGTCGAGCAGAATTCTCCTGGCGAACATTCCGAATCATCAATACAAGGTGGCGGCGCACACGGCCCGGTATGTACGATATTGACGCCGGCTTCCGCCGCTGCGCAGTAGCTCGTATAGGTCTCACCGTCGCACCCGCAAACCGGTGATAGTGTAAAGCAAAGGATTTCTCGGTCTCGGCATTCGCCCGATCCCCCGCAATCGTTCACCGACTTGGAGCAAAATTCATCCAAAGCGCACTCCGTGTTGTCCTGGCATGTAGGAATGCAAACACCTTCGTGGTCTACGTTGATACCCGCTTGCCTGGCAATGCAAGCGTTGCCATACGTTTCACCATCGCACCCGCAGACCGGATCGTAAAAGAGTGGACAAATAGCGGGTTGCACCGCACACTCCCCCACACCTCCACAATCGCTACTCGCGGTCAGGCACATCTCTCCGGTCGGGCATTCGGAATTGTCAGTACACTCCGGTGGGCAGGGCGCCAACGGACCGGTGAAGTTCGTCTGCATCAGCGCAAAGTCATTGAGATCGACATCGCAGTCGCCATCAAGATCGCCGATCGGCCGGCCCGTCTCGTCAACAACGACGCCAAGCGGCGTACCGCAACAGACATCCTGATCGTCTGGGACGCCGTCTCCGTCTTCATCACATTCCGAACCCGCCCAAACCGCTAGCGGGGTACACAGTACCAACGCGAAAATGCCAATCGATCGCATGAGTGGGGTCATGATGCTTCCTTCTCGTAAAACCAGTTGCTTAGAATTGTCGGGCCAAAGCAAATGCGCAAACCCTGCCGTCCAAATGTTGATAGGAGCGAATCCGCGATATTCTGACAGTGCCACGTCAAAGTCGCCGATTTCAAAAAGATACGGGGCGAAATGCGACGCGAACGAATTGCATCGATTAGTGTTTAAGACCACAATGGCCGCCCGATAGGCGATAATTGGAAAATACCCGACAAAGCGAACTACTAACGGATTCTTGACGTGCCCGACTACAAAGTTGACCTTGACGCCTACAATGGCCCGCTCGACCTGCTGCTGTTTTTGATCCGGCGAAGCGAGGTCGATATTTACGATATCCCCATCACCCAAATCACCGAGCAGTACATCGCCTACATTCGCGTACTCGAAAACCTCGATCCGAACCTAGCTGCCGATTTCATCGTGATGGCCGCGACGTTGATGGAGATCAAATCACGGACCCTGCTGCCCAAACCGCCTGTCATCGAAGAGGAAGACGAATTCATCGATCCGCGGATGGAACTGGTTCGGCAATTGCTCGACTACAAACGCTTCAAAGATGCGGCGACAACTCTGGACGAAGTTCGTGCCGAGCGGGCGGCGCGTCATGAACGTGTCCCGGTTGTTCCGCGAATGGAAGAGGACGAAGTCGACCTCGACGACGTGCAAATCTGGGATTTGATCGCCGCCTTCCAAAAGGTGCTCGACGCCACCGGAGTCCGCAACCAGCAGCACGAGGTGCTTTACGACGACACGCCCATCGCCCTGCATGCGGCTGACATCCTCGACATCCTCGGTCGCAGCAAAGACGGCCACGTTTTTCAGAAACTTTTTGAGGGTCGCACCAAGTCGCAACTCATCGGATTGTTTTTAGCCGTATTGGAATTGATCCGAAAAAACCGCATTCGGGCGGTGCAACAAGGCGAGTTCAACGAAATTCAACTGCAACTGCTCGACGATCAACCGATCACCGTTGATGAGGAATCGGACTATCGATCCAATCCCAATGATGTCCTAAACGCGTTTCACGAAACGGCAGACGATACGGTTGAAGATGCGATTGACGATACAGTTGAAGAAGAAACTGAAGAGGAGATTTCACTTACCGCAGGCGATGCAAAGGATTCTCTCGAATGAAGCCATCCGAAAAACTCGCGTCGCTGAATCTCACGCTTCCCGAAGTAGCCAAACCCGTGGGCATTTATGTGCCGGCGAATATCGTTGGCAATCTGGCATACACCAGCGGACAGATTCCGCTCAGAGGCGGCGAAGTTCTGTTTCAAGGCAAGGTTGGGGAAAACGTGAGTCTTGAAGATGCACAAGACGCCGCACGAATATGCACGTTAAATGCATTGGCCGCGATCGCATCAGTCGCTGGCGGAATCGACAACATTTCCCGCGTCGTTCGGTTGTGCGTATTCGTCGCGTCGACTCCTGACTTTACCGATCAACCCAAAGTCGCCAACGGCGCGAGTACACTGTGCGGAGAAGTATTCGGCGATGCGGGGAAGCATGTCCGAAGCGCTGTGGGCGTCACGGCATTACCGCTGAATGCGTCCGTCGAATTGGAAATGGTCGCCGAGTTACGTTGATTCGATGGCACCGCCTGCTGACTTGATCACACGCCAACACTTCGCGTACACTCTCCAGCCTAATTCAATAGTCTAGACCGGGCCAATCTACTTGATATCAAGGAGGAACACCGATGCGCAGAGCTTTATGGCAAAAAAAGAACTTGGGATTGCTGACAATCGCAAGTGTGTTGTTCACGTCACTCGTCGCTTGTGAAATAACTGTCGTGGAAAACGACGATGGCACGATCGATGTCGTGGTTGAGTCGTGCCTGCTCGGCGAATTTGAAGGCGACGCCAATTATTCGATTACTTCGCGTTCGGGCGATAGCGAACCCTTCGTCGTTAATTCAACGTCGCGCCACACCGTCACGTTTGGCGAAGATTTTAAGCCTGTTTCCTATCCGCTGATGTTGGGCTTGCTCAGTACCTCACAGCCCGACGATTTGACCGACATGCCCGAGATCGACTTCTTTGAAAATTCGGGGATGAAAAACTTCAGTTGGGTGACGCGCGAAACCATCGGCGACAGCTTCCGCGACGTCCGCACCGACGCGACCTTTGAAGTCAACAACGCGCTCTTTGAGAAAACCCGTTATCGCATCGAATTCGATTTTATTGGTGAGCAGTTCTTCTTCAATGAAATCGACGACGATCCTCAGAACGACGACGATGCCGATTCGAGCGTTTCATTTTCAGGCAACTATGTATTGGAAGGTGAACTCACTGATCCCGAAACTCTGAATTACGGTTCGTCAACAGAACAGACCGTCACCGATGAAGCGATTGGATTTGAAGAGACGATCGAGGGAACAGGGTCGGGCGAGTTCAAGTTGATCGTGCGCAATGATTTTTAGGCGACCACTGTTCGACGTGTGCCACTGGGTGCTTGCCGCCCAGTGTGATTGAAACGATTGAACCGCAGGAACTCGAACAAGCTAGAATTCGTTCTTGGGCTGTTTGGTCTTGATGTATTCAGAACGTTTCTCGGCATACTCATCGCCGACGATCTCCTCGGCTTCAAACCGATCGGGATTGTCGGCGATTTTCTTGAGAAACGGAATGCACCACCCGCACCCGGTGCCCGCCCCCAGGCACTCAGTCATCTGACTGGCCTTGTCGGGCCGAGTCCGCCGCGAAAAATGAAGCAACTTCCGAAGCGGAACGTGGTAACAATAGCAGATGTTGTCGTCGAGGTTCATCAATCTAATTGTTCCACGGGTCGGCGATAATATCAACTGGATGACTTCAAACTACAATGATTCGGTTGATTGCGATCAATAGCAGAGTAACGTTGCCAGTGCCTCTCACTTCACGGAGCATGGAATCATGATGATGCAATTCGCTCAAGTCATCGCGCTGCTGATCACCTTGGTAACCCAATCGTCACCGCCCCCTCCATCCGAAGAAGCCGTCGCATTGATCATTGAATCCGTACGGGGGGGTGAAAACTGGATTCACGATGTGGACGGAATGCTCATTCGCTTTGAAGGCGGGTGGACGCACCATCCCAAAGCCATCGCCCAAAGCCGCAAGCGGCTGGCTGGGTTCGCCATTGACGGGAAACTCGATCCCAATCTTCATCCCGACCTCAAACCGAAAACCTCCGAGACGATTGAATTGGCTTTCGATAAGAACCGCGTACGCAAATGCGTTGAGCAACACGGTTTTAGTCGCCGAGTGAATGTCTGGGACGGATCAAGAGCGACGACAAAGTCAGAATACTTCGCCCACAAGAGCGAAAGCTACGCCATCGACGTCAAGCCGTATCGGTTGGTCGGTGAATTTTACTTCATAGACATCACGTGGTTGCGCGCCGGACCACACAAGTTCTGGTGGATCGATCCAAAATCGACCTGGCCGGCAGAGTCATTCGGGCGCGCCGAAGATTTTAAATTCAAAGGACTAGAAACGTTTCGCGGCGTCGAATGCCACGTCTTGGAATACACGAGGAATGGGTTCCCCATCCAATGGTTTGTTTCAGTTGAAACCAAACAGTTAATTCGACATCTGACGATTGGTCCAGGATACAAATTTGACCACTGGCTAGGGGATTACAAAGAAATTGAGCTGGGTCGCTGGATGCCTATGACTCAAGGGTACACCACCTACGACATTGATGAAAAGGGCAACGACTACGAATCCGGGCGACGCGAATTCAAGGTCGTTGAAGTCCGAATTAATCCAACCCTGTCGGATGAAATGTTTGCCATTGAAATCCCAGAGAACGCCAAAATCACCGACTACACGCACGATCCTTCGCTTTTCTATCGCTACAAGAAGAACATGGGCGAAGACGAGTGGCATGCGATTCTCAAAGAAGCAGACGAACGACATGAGCAGGAAACTTCGATCCGAATGGCCCAGGAGAAACTTGTCGGGAAAACTGCGCCCTCTTTCCCTAAAGGCAAATGGATCAACAGCAAACCGATGACCTGGAAGGAATTGGCCGGAAAGGTCGTTGTGCTGGATTTCTGGTCAACAACGTGTGGGCCCTGTCGCGCTCACCTGCCCAAGATGAATGAATTCAACAAATTGCGCAACAAGTTCAACGTGGTCGTCATTGGTATCCACTCTGCCGAGCGAAGCACCAACGCCGTCGAGGAATTCGTCCAGAAAAACAAACTCGAGTACCCTATATTTGTCGAGGTTCTGGGCGATAGCCCATACGCCGGTTTCGGAACCCTCTTCGACGGATTCGGCGTCCAGGGCATTCCATACACAGTCATCGTTGACAAGGAAGGAAAGATCGGCCATCCCGGAACGTGGTTGCTGGAATCAGCTTGGGGTACCGCACGTAGCATGGCAGCGACGGACTAGGCAATCGTAATTATTCTCCAGCGAATCTGACCATTTTTCTGGCCGGCATCGTCATTGAACCAACATCGCCATCTGGAAACCCGAATTCGTCTATGGTAAGGTGCCCACCAATCCAGCCGCCAGTCTTTCTCGTTGCCGACCGAATTCGGTTTTTGGCAGTTTGAGGGCGAGATCGCGGCAAGCTGGAGGAGTGGCCGAGCGGCTGAAGGCGCTGGTTTTGAAAACCAGTGTACGGGTGACCGTACCGGGGGTTCGAATCCCTCCTCCTCCGATTTTTTGAAGACGGCGATTATCTGACATTTGTTTTCAGCATTCTCTTGATGGCCATGATTTCGGCGTCGATTTCTTTTGGGTCGGCGAGCGTTTGACCGACCATTTGCCGCAGTGTTCGAACGAACCGTCGTTTGATCGCATGCAGCAGAATCGACACTTCCTTTGCCGTTTCGACTCCGACGATCCTCGCAACATCGTCGAGTGTTTCCGGGCGGTCAGCCCCCATCGCCGGACGCAACACCCATAACTCGTACGCCTGCCAGTGCTTTTGCAGTCCCGCACTGTTGCAATCACTTTCGAGTTGCTGAATCGTGTTCTCCATGATGCTCGTCGCCCAGCGCCGATCGAACACGTCGGCTGGATCATGCTCGTCGTACTGCTCACTCATGACTTGCTCCATCTGTTCGGGCGGAATCAGGAGCGTTTTGCGAGTTGCCTTCGACTGCTTCGACCGCGATTGGTCGATCATATAATTACAAAGCGCGGTAAGTAGGAACGTGCGAAAGCGGCCCCGATCCTTGCGGGCTCGATTCACCAGGTCGCGTTGAAGTACAACCTCGGCAATAAAATCCTGCGTCAAGTCACACGCGACATCGGGTTGGTTTCCACGTCGTCTGAGAAACGCGTAAATCGGAGCCCAATACATCCGCAACAGGTCGGCAAGTTCATCTCCGCCTTTACCGGCTTCGAGAATCATCGACCAGTTGGTCGTGACAAACCTTGCTGCCGAATCGCGCGAACCCTTTGCGTCGGGTCGATTTCGTTCGGCTTCTGAATCTTTTGGGTTCTGGGCCATTTTGGTTCTGGATCATTAGGATTTTGGGACATGGCGGTCGAAGTAGTAGATAGGGGCAATCCGATAAACCGGTGTCCATGAATTTAAGCGAAGCGGTGGGTACACCAAAGCCACAAAATAACAAACGGCAGATGATTCACCCGACTTTCTTCGTATATTTAGTGGAAACCTCAAACAGGGCAAGGATTATCGGCATGTATTTGGACTCGGAAAGTGCACGGCGGATTCTCGATCAAACGCTTGCGGGCATCTCGGACGACACGGGCGATCCTCAGCCGCCAACAACCGAGAATGACACCGCTAAAGCTGATCCTGACCGCCCGGCGATCGATCGCATCGGTGAATATGCGTTGAAGCGGCGTCTGGGGGCTGGCGGTTTGGGAACTGTTTTTCTCGCCGAGCAAGAATTCCCGCAACGTGATGTCGCCATTAAGATCGTGCGCCCAGAGTTATCGGCCCCCCGCACGCGCAGTCGATTGCTGCAAGAGGCAGAATTTCTCGCGCGGGTTCAACATTCGGGCATCGCTCAGATTTTTGAAGCTGGTATCGCAGCAACGCCCTACGGCGATCAAGCGTATATCGCCATGGAGTACGTTGCGGGGAAACCGGTCACCGAATATGTCGATGAGCGGAAACTCACGACGGTACAGAGGATTCGTGTTTTCCTGGCGATCTGTGACGCGGTCGCGCATGCACATCGAATGGGCATCATCCATCGCGACCTCAAGCCCAGCAACATCATCGTCACCGACGACGGCAAAGCCAAAATCCTCGACTTCGGTTTGGCCCGCGCGCTGAGCAATGACGCGCAACACACTTCACTTCTGACGGGAATCGGCGAAGTCATTGGCACGCTGCCATTCATGAGTCCCGAGCAGCTCAGTGGTGATCCGTACTCGATCGATACGCGTGCAGATGTCTATGCGCTCGGCGTCGTTTTGTACCGTCTGCTGAGTAATCAGATGCCAATCGACGTTTCAGGGATTGATTTTGCACAAGCTGCTCAGTTCGTTTTGAACAGTGATCCGGCGAAGCTTGGCTGCATCAATCCTGAGCTGTCGGGTGACCTTGAAGTCATTGTTGAGAAAGCAATGGCAAAGGAACAGGAACGACGTTATGCGAGCGTTTCTGAATTTGCGGACGACCTGAAGCGATTCCTCGATGGCGAACCAGTGCTGGCCAAACCGTCAAGCATTTCGTACCGCATGGGCAAACACATCAGACGCAACAAGGGGTTTGCCTTGGGCGTGGGTCTTGCGTTTGTCGTTCTAATTCTTGGCGTCGTCGGGATGGCCTGGAAAACAGTTGAAGCCAACCGCGAACGCGAGCGGGCTGTGATCGAAGCGCAGAAAGCCGTCGCCAACGAAGCGATGGCCAAGGAGGTGACGACGTTCATCATGGAGGTCCTCGCTGCACCGGGATACGGCCGTCAGGGTCCGGACGTCAAAGTCGTTGACGTACTCAATGCTGCTGCCAACCGGCTGGCTGATAACCCCCCGAGTTCGCCGATGACCCAGGTCGGCATGCACCTTTCATTGGGAAACGCGTATCAAGGCATTGGCGACTTCGACACCGCAACGGTTCATTTCAAACGGGCTTTGGCGCTCTCTGAGGAAAGTAGCGATGCATCGGTACTCGAAACACTCGAACTGATGAAGTCTCTGGGCGGTGTTCTCAACGAAGCCGGCAAAATAGAAGAAGCACTGCGGGTCTTGGAAGAAGCGGAACGCAAATCGACAAAGGTACTGGGGGCTCGTGACCCCATGACCGCAAGAATTCAAATCGAGCGCGCTTCTGTCATCAAGGAAACCGGGCGACTTGCCGAAGCGCGTACGATCACGACGCAATCGTACGAAACGCTGCTGGAATCGCTTGGGCCACATAGCCGCATCACGAGAAACACGGCGATCGGTCTGGCGTATCTCTGTCTTGAATTGCGCGACCTCGATGAATCCGAATCGATATTGCGCGATGTCATGGCAACCTTTGAGGACAAAACTGATCCGATGCTGTCTGAGGCGCAGTCGATCCTTGGCGAAGTCTTGCTGCTCCAAGGATCATTGTTGGAGGCTGAGAACCTTCTCCGCGAAGCCGTCCGATACCGACAGAAGCGATTCGGTATCGATCATCCGCACACGAGTTCGTCCATGATACGACTGGGACAAGTCCTGCAAGCCGCCGGTGAATGCGCCGAAGCGATCAAAGTGATGGACGACGCCCGCCGCATTCGAGGGACGTCACTCGGACTTGATCATCACGCGTATTATCGTGCCGTCATCGGTCAATATATGTGCATGAAAGCCTGTGATGAAAGGGATGCAGCGATGACTGTGCTCGAGAACGGTTGGGCCAGCAGTCGCGGTAACTTGCCCGTGAATCACGACGTGACCCGTCGCATCGGCGGGCTCCTTCTTGAAGCTTACTCTGAATCCGAACTCAGTCAGAACGACCGAACAGCGATGCTCGCAGTTGCAAACGATCTGTTTCCAATCGACCGACCGATGCCCGAACGAATCGGCACGGAAGGTGTCGCCCCCTGGTTGATGTGCATTCAAATCCTTGTTGATAACGGAGAGGTTGCCCGCGCCGATTCTCTTTACACCGCATACTGTGAGATCGCCGGCGAACTTCCCGTCCATCCTGAAGACACTGACGAACGAATCAAGAAACTGGCTGACGATGCCTCTCGCATTTTGAGCGAAGCATATGACAAGATGAATCGTCCAGCCGACGCTGCTCGAATTCAACAATTGGGACCCAAGCCTAAGGCGCAATAAAGAACCCTCCAGGCGAGGGTGTGTGTGGTTCGCCTGAAGGGCACGAAGGGGAAACAGGTTATTCTGCTCGTCGTTTGGTCCGGGCTAACCTTTGAGTTGTCGCGATGACTGCCCGCGCCTGCGTCGCAATGCCAGTAGTGCGCCACCACCCAGTAACGCAATCGCAGACGGTTCCGGAACGTAGTCGTAGGTAATGGTGAGCGCTCCGGTTTCGCTGCGATTCCAGCTCGTGTCGGTTGATCCGGGCGGAAACGGGAAGAAGAACGGCAGACCGATGAATGCATCCGTGGTTCCTGCTCCGATGAAGTTGATGATCTCGAATGCGCCGACATCAATGCTGTCGTCGAGGTCAATGGATCGCGCGGGAATGTGTGCATAGTCAGGACCGCTGCCCTCGACTCCGTCTGCCGCCGCGAGATTCAAGTTGACCGTCGGGTAGAATGCCTGGTCAAAAAAGAACGCGGCTTTTTTGGCGCTTAGCAACTCAAAGTGCGGAAACACACCGAAGTCGAACCCCCAGTTGTTGATCGGCTGACCGCCGAGATTCTCAGTAAAGACTTCAAGCGTCGAAGTGGCATCGAGGGAAAGGTTCACCCCGGTCAGTGTTCGCGTCCCGCCCTGCGTATCGAATAGATCGATCGTAAAGAACGGGAATCCCGTCTCACCTTCGACGTGACTGAACGGAATCGTCTGAGTTTCGATGTCAGCGTTGGCCTGGGCAGCGGTCAGAATCATCGCGAGCGCTGCCAGTGCAGTGATTGTTGTGCGTTTGAAGTACATCATTGTTCTTATCCTCCAAAGTGTTTCGTATCGAGAGTTGAGAGACATTGCGCTAATGGATTTACCTTTTGCGACGCATCAACAGCGTGCCGCCGATCGAAAGCATTGCGAGCGTCGATGGTTCCGGAACATATTCGTAGGTGACGACGAGTGAGCCAACTTCGTGGCGCGTCGCCGCAAACCCAATCGGTAGCGGCGGAATGGCGAAACTTAGCGGCAAATTGAGCAATGCATCGACCGAACCGATCCCTTCGAACAATGCAAAATCGATCGGGTTGAAATCGATGTCACCGTGCAGATTGGTCGAATTGGTTTCGAATTGAACGAAGTCTGGACCGCTTCCCTCTACGCCGTCGCTCGCTGCGAAATCGGCGGACAAGAGCGGATAGGGTGAAGCCCCGATTCCGAAGCTTGATTTCTTGGCGTCGAGAATCTCGAAACGCGGAAGGATCGCCGAATCCAGAAACCAGCCAGTTACCGGCGACGCGGAGAGGTTCTCGGCATTGATGTCCAAACTAGCCACCGCATCCAATTCAATCGAAACGCCTGTCAGCGTTCTCGTGCCGCCCATCGTGTCAAAGTAGTCGAGCGAAAGCTGCGGAAACGGTTCTTCACCATGATCGATCGCAAAAGTCTGGGTGATGACGGTGGCCTGCGCAGGACCGGTACTCAGCCCAACGACGACAACCGCTAGAAGCGCTACCGCGATCTTAAGACGAGGGTGCGGGCTTTCCCCTGTTGTTCGAATGGAATTCATCTTCGTTACCTCCTCCTTGGTTGATGGGACTCAGAGAGACTGAACCTTTATTTAGCGTTTCAAGACACATTGGACTCGCAGTTGCATGCACGCCGTGAGCGCACGAGCAATACAACACCGGCACATTGCCTACACGCAACGTGATTATGGGACACACTGCGACCCTCACGCACGATTGCGCGACGGCTGTTCGCTTATCCAGTGAACTATACGAATGAGTTGAAGCCATCTATCCCGGATACTTTTGAGTACCCATAAAAAAGCTGCCCGTAGAACCGTCTTGACATCGAGCCGACTCCGTCCGTATATGCGTGTTCAATGTCTCTGTATTTGGGCGGCTAGACTTTCCGGTAGAGATGGCCTTGAACTAACGCCATGCTGCAAAAAGTGCGGCGGCGGCTTGGGGTTTTGGCGAACTGCAAAGTTGCGGTATTATTCAGCGAATCGGGGTCATCGTTTTCGGGTCGGTTAGATACAGGTTGGCAAGGAGTAATGAGATGAGTCGAGTTCGGGTCTTGGTGGGCACTAAGAAGGGTGCGTTTATTCTGACATCGGATGGACAGCGCAAGAACTGGGACATCAGCGGGCCCCATTTTGCCGGCTGGGAGATTTATCATCTTAAGGGTTCGCCCGTCGATCCCAATCGCATCTTCGCATCGCAGACCAGCGGTTGGTTCGGGCAAATCATTCAACGCTCCAACGATGGCGGCAAAACCTGGGAGCAACCGGGATCGCCCGAAGGCGCACCGGTGATGTCGCCCGATGGTATGCCGATGGGCGAAAGCAACCTGTTCGTCTACGACTCCGATTCGCCGCAAGGCAAGCCGCTGACCACGCATCAATGGTACGACGGCACGCAGCACCCGTGGGAATTCAAACGCGTGTGGCATTTGGAGCCGTCGCTGTCCGATCCGGATACGGCTTATGCTGGCGTGGAAGATGCGGCGATTTTCAAAACGACCGATGGCGGCGCATCGTGGAGTGAACTCTCAGGGTTGCGCGGTCATGGTACGGGCCCCGATTGGCAACCGGGCGCCGGCGGAATGTGTTTACATACGATTCTGCAAGACCCGAGCAATCCGAACCGCATCCACATTGCGATTTCGTCGGCTGGCAACTTTCGCACCGATGACGGCGGAAAGACCTGGGCACCGAAGAACAAGGGACTGACGTCGAAGTACATCCCGGACCCCGATACCGAAGTCGGATTCTGCGTACATCGCATCGCGCTGAATCCATCGAACCCCAACACAATGTTCATGCAGCTTCATTGGAACGTTTGTCGCAGCGACGATGGTGGTGATTCGTGGAAGTGCGTCAGCGGCGATCTGCCGAGCGATTTCGGTTTTCCCGTCGTCGTCCATGCTCACGAACCCGAAACGGTCTACGTCGTTCCGATTCTCAGCGACTCGCTTCACTATCCGCCCGAAGGAAAGCTACGCGTTTACCGCAGTCGCGTTGGCGGCAATGAATGGGAACCGTTGACCAAAGGCCTCCCGCAAGAAAATTGTTTCGTCAATATTCTGCGCGGGGCGATGTCAACCGACACGCTTGATCCATGTGGCATCTATTTTGGAACGACGGGCGGGCAGGTGTATGCGTCGGCTGACTCTGGGGACAGTTGGTCACCGATCGTGCGCGACTTGCCATCGGTCCTGTCGGTCGAAGCCCAGGCGATTCCATGATCCGCGTGACGCTGCCCTTTCACCTGTGTACGCTCGCCCGCGTCAACGGAGAAGTCACGCTCGAAGTGAGTGAGCCGGTGACAACCATCGCAATCCTGGACGCACTCGAAGCACAATATCCCATGTTGCGCGGGACAATCCGCGATCACATCACCAAGAAGCGCCGAGATTTCTTGAGGTACTTCGCGTGCAAGAAGGATCTGTCGCACGACCCGCCCGACGCCCCACTGCCGCAGGAAGTTGCCGACGGCGCGGAACCTTTCATGATCGTCGGCGCTATTGCTGGTGGATAAACAACATCGGATGCGGTGCGAATTCTCCCGTCAGATGAACGAACTTGTGGCTTTTGCTATCGAGAATTTCGATGCACGAGAAAGCGCTTGACGTTAAACTGGTATCTTCTGAAGTGAGGTAATACATGTGTCATTCGTCCAACCAGTAATAGGAATTCCAAAAATGATCCATTGGGTTATTACGGGCTGTATTGTGATCATGTTGATGGTAGCTGGATGCGAACCGCAAAACGGCGGATCGAATAACGGTGGTGGTGGCGGAGGAAACGGTGGCGGTAGTGGCCCGATCGACGATGGTCCGCCCGGGGGCGATATCGATGTAAGTGAAATCACCGGTCCTGATGCAGACGTGCGCGCCGAAATCGAATCGCCACGGCTTGCGACCGCAATTGTGACGTTGCCAAGCGGCGTCAATCTTTCACTTCAGAGTCTGCGTGGCGTCTCCGGTGCAGACGATCAGCCGGTGGGCGCCGACGGCGGATTCGATACGCTGACCTATTCGGTGCGCCCGTCGCTGGTGTCAGTTGTCAATGCCAACTACAACCTCGTGTTGTTTGGATTCATCAATTCATCCATCGACGAAGAAGTAAGCGTGAAGACTACAGCCACCGCGCTGATTTTCCTGGGGATGGGCGGGTGGGCTCTTCCGCCAGACGAACTCGTTATAATCCTCTTTGAGATCAGTGAGTTGGATGTCTGCAACGAACTCGCCGACGTTATCGCGCAGGAGATGAGGAACGATCCGTTGGCGATTACAAACGGCAACGATGCGATCGACGCGTCTCTCGCGGCAGCATTGGAGGCAATGGTATCGGGTGAGGCGTTTGGAAGCCCCTTTGCGAAGAGCCAGCCCACGCGTTCGAGAATCATCGCTCCGGGCGATCCCTTCCTAATCGTTAGTCCGTTGACGCCTCAGTCTGGGATTAACCTGCTTCTGGACTCGTCCGCCCCGCAGATTACCGTGGTCAACAATTATCGTAGGCCAGCGGTTCTGTATCGCGTGCAGACCGGTTACGACGATGCGACCGGGCAGCATGTCGATTTGCCGGTCGTTGAGCCCATCGGCGAGCCCCTCGAGTTGTCCGGAGGGAACACCCTTACCATAAGCGGCATCCACCTCAGCACACTATTCCGTCAAGACAGGTCAGCCGTTTGGAAATCAACTGAAACCGGGCCGATCGAGATTCCCGCGCGGGAAGGCGCAACGCGAACCTACTACGATATGGTTGTTCTGGGCCCGTCGTTCGATGGGGTTGACTCCGCGTTGCTTGATCCGTCGCGCTATGCCGCGATTCGGTCGGAGTGGCAGGAACTGCTCGAAGAACAACGGATCAACATGTTCGTTCTCAAGTTCATGATGCCTTTGGCGGAACTGTTTGGAATGGGAGTGGGCAGTGCCGTTCCGTTCGACGATCAGGCGCCCGTCGCACGGACGATGCGCCAACTGATTGAGCCGATCCTTGACGGCGCAGGCGTCTCGCTGCATACGGAAGACGGCTACTTCGAAGCAATCGAGGTCGTACTCGAGCGTTGGGCAAATAACCGCGCCTTTCGCGAGGACCTGACCGCAGTGCTGATAGCCGCATATGGTGAAGAGTTGAATCGGGATATCAGCGCGACCAAAGTCAGTGCACACATGAAGAACCTTGCAGGGGCGACAAACGTTCGAAGCGCGGTCCTCAGCATTTTTGAAAATGACGAGGTGGGCCGTCTGCTGAATCATCTCAGAGATTCCGACGACGTGGCGATTTGGAGCGCGGAAACGGGCGCGGTGAAGATTACGCCTTCGCCCGGGCGCGTCAGCGAGAACTTTCCCTTCGTCGATATGACTGCTTCAGTCGCGGGCAGCCCGGCTGAACCGCTCACCTACGAATGGACCTCGTCGGCAGGCATCGGCGAGTTCTTTACTGCACTGGACGACGAGGCAAGCATATTGACGACAGGGGAATCGACCGTGACCTATTCTACGACGCCATCTGCGGTGGTTGGTGGCGGCGACATCGACACTGTGACGGTACGTGTCGTCGATGCGAATGGAATATTGCTGGGAGCGGCGAGCGCCAAGATCCGCAGCAGTAAGAAAGAAGACAATCCATGTCCGGACTTCGTCGATGAAGGGTACAGCTTCGGTGACGATATGGATGTCAACGTTTCGTCGAACGTGATCTTGGGGGGCCAGGATGTTTTTGTGGAGGTGACCTACAACTTCCCACCTGATGGAATAGAGACTTCGCAATCGATCGAGGTATTCATGTCGGCAGTGTGCCCGAGGTGTGAAGTGTTATGCCGCTGTGACTCACAAAGTGCAACGCCCATCTTTGTCGATGGCGAGCCGGCGATTAACCGCCAGGACAGGTCGTTGGTGCGTTGGCAGGGCCCAACGGATGATGTACCGGGAATCGAAATGTCCTGTGCTGCGTCGGGCGAATGGCGCTTCACCAAGCCCGAAGGCGCGAACGGCGCGGCGGTCACTCATACATTCCAACTCACGGTAGCAGATGATTGGCCCGGTTGCCCGCTCGACGAACCCGATTGTACTTGTCCGAGACTGACCGGGGCGACATTCAACGGCGAGGTGGATTTTGATATTCTCGTATGGCGCGGTTATTTCATTGCCGTCCGCAGTCCAACGGGCTTCCACATCGAACCGATCAAGTTTGATGTGAATCCACTCTACGAATCACTGTTGTCATGTCCGGACAACTAAACTGGGCGAATAACGTGCTATCCCGACAGGGCGGCCAATTCACTGCAGAATCTCACGCACTCGTCAGATTCGATTGATCCTGCACCGCGTCATTCGTCGATGCATTTGAATATCGTTCTATGGAAACTGCGGAGAAGGTGGGCTGCCAACCAGGGATGGATTTTGGACATGAATGTTCTTGTTACGGGTGGGGCTGGTTATGTGGGTAGTCACTGCGTTCGTCGGCTTGTGCAAGCCGGGCACAGCGTCACGGTCTATGACAACTTGTGCGCCGGCCATCGGGCTGCGATCCCTGAAGGCGTGCAGTTCATCCATGCCGACTTAGCCGATCTTGACACTTTGTCCAAGGCGCTGAGTCAGGGTTTCGAAGCGGTGATGCACTTTGCTGCGTTTCTCGATGTGGGCGAATCTGTCCGCGAACCGCTCAAGTATTACAAAAACAACGTCGCCAACACGATCGGCTTGCTCGACGTCATGCGCCATTGCGACATCAAACGATTCGTGTTCAGTTCAACCTGCGCAACATACGGCGAACCGAAGGAATTCCCCATCACCGAAAGCATGCCGCAAGCGCCGATCAATCCGTACGGACACACGAAGCTGGCGATGGAGTGGGCGCTGGCAGACTGCGCGAAGGCCTGGGGTTTGGGCGCATGCGCATTGCGGTACTTCAATGCTTCTGGCGCGGCGGCTGACGGTTCGATCGGCGAAGATCACGATCCAGAAATTCACCTGATCCCCGTGGTGTTGCAAGTCGCATTGGAGCAGCGCCCGCAAGTCAGTATTTTTGGAAAAGACTACCCGACACCCGATGGCACCTGCGTGCGTGATTACATCCACGTCGAAGACTTAGCCGAAGCGCACTTGCTGGCATTGCAAAACATTCATCCCGGAGTGTTCGATGCGTTTAACGTGGGCACGGGAATCGGTACCAGCGTGCGTCAACTCATCGAGTCTGCCCGCGAAGTCACCGATCGCGAAATACCTGCCACCGACGCCCCCCGCCGGCCCGGTGATCCGCCGACATTGTTAGCCGACCCGACCAAAATCAAATCGCAGCTTGGGTGGCGACCCAAGTACACCGACATCGGTTCGATTCTCGAAACCGCATGGCAATGGCACCGCACACACCCGAACGGATATCCCAAGTAGGGTCCGCTGTGCGGACCGATTTGTTGTCGGTGCAAAATGTTCAGACGGAATGGTCCGCACAGCGGACCCTACATGCGCGAAGCGAATGACCGTTGGCTATTCGTCGGTGACGCAACCTTCCGATGCCGACTTGACGTTCTTGATGTATTTATAGAGCGTGCCGCGACTGGCTTTGAGTGGTGGTGCGGTCCACCGGGAACGTCTGGCGCTCAGCTCCTTATCCGAAACGTCCACTTGGATGGTTCGGTTGACCAGTTCGATGGTGATGCGGTCGCCACTTTCGACAAGCGCGATTGGCCCGCCGTTTTGCGCTTCCGGTGCAATGTGCCCGACGATGAATCCATGACTCCCGCCGGAGAACCGCCCGTCTGTCAGCAGTGCCACGTCCGAACCCATCCCCGCTCCCATGATCGCCGACGTTGGCGTGAGCATTTCAGGCATGCCCGGGCCACCCTTTGGACCCTCGTAGCGGATGACGATTACGTCACCCTTGGCGATCTTACCATCCTCCAATGCGGCTAGCATGTCTTCCTCACTGTCAAAGATCCGGGCAGGACCGCTGAAGCCTTCACCTTCTTTGCCGGTGATCTTTGCGACGGCACCATCGGGTGCGAGGTTGCCGCGAAGGATTTGAATGTGCCCGGTTTTCTTGATCGGTTGATCGAACGGACGAATCACTTGCTGACCGTCAGCCAACCCGGAAACGTCTGCGAGATTCTCTCCAACCGTCTTGCCCGTCACCGTCATGCAACGGCCATCGAGCAAGTCGTGCTCCAGCAGCAGCTTCATGATCGCGGGTGTACCGCCAACATCATGCAAGTCTTCCATCACATAAGCACCGCTGGGTTTCAAGTCGGCAAGAAGCGGCACGCGATCGCTCGCCTTCTGGAAATCGTCAATGGTTAGATCGACATCCACCGATCGGGCCATTGCGATCAGATGCAGCACCGCGTTCGTGCTTCCGCCAAGTACGATCACGACGTTCATCGCATTTTCAAACGCATTGGGCGTCATGATGTCGCGCGGTTTCAAGTCGCGCTCCAGCAACGTCTTGATCGCCAGGCCGGCGCGATGGCATTCTTCAGTCTTCCGGTCGCTGTCTGCCGGTGTCGAAGAGTTGTACGGAAGGGTCATGCCCAACGCTTCGATCGCGCAGGCCATCGTGTTGGCCGTATACATCCCACCGCACGCGCCAGCCCCCGGACAACTCTCGCGAACGATCGCCCGCCGCTCTTCGTCGGTAATTTTTCCCGAAAGGAATTCGCCGTAACTTTGAAATGCCGACACCACGTCGAGTTTCTTCCCATCGCGGCAACCGGGTTTGATGGTTCCGCCATAGACCATGATCGCCGGACGATTCAGCCGCCCCATTGCAATCACACAGCCAGGCATGTTTTTGTCGCAACCGGGGATCGCGATCAGGGCGTCGTACCAATGGGCGGCCACCGATGTTTCGATGGAGTCGGCGATAATTTCGCGCGACTGCAACGAATAGCTCATACCATCGGTGCCCATGCTGATGCCATCGCTGACACCGATCGTGTTGAACCGCATGCCAACCATGCCGGCTTCTACGACACCACCTTTGACCGAAGCTGCCAGATCATTGAGATGCATGTTGCAGGTGTTGCCTTCGTACCAGCAACTGGCGATACCGATTTGCGGTTTGTTGAGATCGTCATCGCTCAAACCCGTCCCGACCAGCATGGCCTGCGATGCGCCCTGGGCGCGGGGTTGGGTGATTCGGCGGCTAAACTTATTCAGTGATTCGGTCATGGGCGGTCATCTACTCAACGATTGGTTTATTGCGTTATACTTCCGTTCAAACGGCTGGCGTAGCCTGTCGGAAATCATTCAATTCGGCAAGTACCCGTTCGAGTTCCTGACGCTGTTTTTCCGCCCACGCTTCGCTGACCGACAGTGGTATGATCGTATGGAATCGCTGGAGATTCTCACGCGCATTGTCGAGAATTTTCGCAGCCAGCGTGCTGCCGGTCAGGTCAAAATGACGTCGGATCATCGCGAGGACGACGGCTTGCTCCAGATCATTGGCCAGCGGTCTGACGTCCACATCCCGCCGATTGACCATGCTCTTGACGAAACTCGTCTCGCCGAACACAAAAGCGATTCCACCCGTCATACCGGCACCAAAGTTTCGTCCGATCGTCCCCAACACCACGACGACACCATTGGTCATATACTCGCAACCATGATCGCCGCAGCCTTCGACAACGACTCTGCCGCCCGAATTGCGAACGCACAATCGCTCGCCCGACAAGCCAGCCGCAAACAACTCGCCACCGGTCGCCCCGTACATCACCGTATTGCCCATCAGCACCGGTGGTTCAACGTGGTGGCCATTGGCCCGAATCACGATTCGCCCACCGTGCATGCTCTTGCCGACGTAATCCTGAGCTTCTCCGTCGAGAATCAATCGCATGCCCTTGTTGCAAAACGCGCCGAAACTTTGCCCAGCGACGCCTTTGAAGTGCAGGCGAATCGAGTCATGGGGCAGACCGGCATCGCGGTATCGACGGGCGATTTCACCGGAGAGTCTCGCTCCGACACTGCGGTCACGATTGGTAATCTCGTACCCTTTGATGATGCACGCCGATTCGCCAAGTGCTGGCTGACAGTCTTGCAACACGCGCTGATCCAATTCGACTCTTGTTTCGACCGCATCGTTAAACGGAACGAGGCAACGACGCGCTTTGGTGCCGCCCGGATCAGGGTCGGTCAGCATCGCCGATAGATCAATGTTGTTGGTCTTGGGCAGAACAATCCCCTCGCGCTGTTTAAGCAGGTCGAATCGACCGATGATCTGATCGAGTCCGCTAACCCCAATCGCCGCCAGTTCCATCCGCACCTGTTCAGCCAGGAACATCATCAGAGCAATCACATGGTCCGGCTCGCCCGGAAACTTCGCGCGGAGTTCCGGCCGCTGCGTTGCGATACCCACCGGGCAGTTGTTCAAATGGCACTGCCGCACCATCACGCATCCCGCCGCCACCAGCGCCGTCGTTCCAAAACCGAATTCATCCGCACCCAGAAGCGCCGCAATGACGACATCGCGACCGGTCTTGAGTCCGCCATCGACTCGAACCGTCACACGACCACGCAAGTCATTGAGTACAAGAACCTGCTGCACCTCAGCCAACCCCAACTCCCAGGGCAGCCCCGCATTCTTAATCGACGAAAGCGGAGACGCACCGGTTCCGCCATCGTGACCCGACACTTGAATAAAGTCTGCATAAGCCTTAGCCACACCAGCAGCGATGGTGCCAACACCCGCCACCGAAACGAGTTTCACGCCGACGCGGGCTTTTTGATTGACGCGCTTAAGGTCGAAAATCAACTGCCCCAAGTCTTCAATCGAATAAATGTCGTGATGCGGTGGTGGTGAAATCAGCGGCGCGCCCGGCATCGCCCGACGCAGGTTGGAGATTTCTTCGGTCACTTTGTCGCCGAGAATCTGACCGCCTTCACCCGGTTTGGAACCTTGGGCCATCTTGATTTCGATTTCGCGAGCGCTAACCAGGTACTCCGGTGTAACACCAAACCGCCCGGATGCCACCTGCTTGATAGCGCTGTTGCCCCAGTCATCTGCTTCGGGATGCCACGGTGCAAGCGAGCGACCTGACGATGTATTATGATACCGATAGAAACGTTCGCGATCTTCACCACCTTCACCGCTGTTGCTCTTGGCTCCGATGCGGTTCATCGCAACCGAAAGCACTTCATGGGCTTCGCGCGAGACAGCCCCATGACTCATCGCCTGCGTGCAGAATCGTTTGACGATGGCTTCGGCTGGCTCGACTTCTTCCAGCGGAATCGGTTCGTCGCCGCGTTTCCAATCAACGAGATCGCGCAGGTTGCAAACCGGACGCTCGTCAACAAGATTCGTGTATTGCACGAACGCTTCGGTGTCGCGCGTGCGGACGGCTTTGTGCAGCGTTTTGGTGATAATTGGATTGGTCGAATGGTACTCGCCCTTTTTGCGATACGCATAGATGCCGCGGTCCGCAAGATTCGGATCATCTCCGAATGCCTCTGCATGAAAGCGCAACACGTCCACTGCGATTTCGTGCAATCCGACGCCGCCAATGCGGCTGCAAGTTCCCGTGAAATACTGATCGATCACCGAATTGGCGATACCGACGGCTTCAAAATTCTGCGCCCCGCGATAGCTGCTGATCGTCGAGATGCCCATCTTCGACATAATCTTGAGCAGACCGTTGTTGACCGCGTTGCAATAGTTCTGCAGCGCGTCGGCTAGGGTAATGCCTTGCCCGCGCGGATCGCGACGCACCGATTCGCGCACCGATGCCAACCCCACATACGGATGAATCAGCGACGCCCCAAACCCAAGCAGGCACGCGAAGTGGTGATCCATTCGCGGATCACCGGTATCACAAATGAGACTCACCTGCGTTCGTTTTCCGACGCGAACCAAATGTTGGTGGACAGCCGACGTCGCAAGCAGCATCGGGATTGGCGCACGATCGGCATTGATGTTGCGATCGGACAAAACAATCAACGGCGCGCCTTCGTCGATCGCTTTTTCTGCCGTGACACAAAGGGCGTCGAGCGCCGGTTGAAACGCCTCCGGTCCACCGTTGACATCGAAGTGACAAGAAAGCGTCCGCACGCGAAAGCGATCGTTTGATAGCGACTTGATCCATTCAAACTGCGCGCAATCGATCACCGGTGACGCAAACTTGATCAGTTCTGCGGCGTTCTCGTTTTCATCCAGCAGCCCCGCCCGACCACCGACAGCCGTCCGCAGCGACATCACAAGTCGCTCGCGCAACGGATCGATCGGCGGGTTGGTCACCTGGGCGAATAGCTGCTTGAAATACCGGTAGATTGTTTTCGGAAAGTGACTCAACACGGCGATCGGTGTGTCATTGCCCATCGAACCGACTGGCTCTTTGCCCTCGTAAATCATGGGAATGAGCAATCGGTCGATGTCCTCCTTGCCATAGGCGAATGCCTTCTGAACGCGGGTCAGGTCGTCGATATCCTGCGCCGCATTTTCCGCCGAGATGGCCGCCAGTTCGTTATAAGGTTTAATCATCTTGCCGACGACCCAGCGCTTGTAGGGTCGGCGGTTGGCATAATGTCGCTTGATTTCGTCGTCGAGCATCACGCGACCAGCCGCTGTATCGACTGCGATCATTCGACCAGGCCCCAACCGCGATGACTGAACCACCTGCCCGTCTTCCACTGGAACGATTCCGGTTTCGGATCCTGCAATCAGAGTGCCATCTTTTGTCACCCAATACCGAAGCGGTCGAAGCCCATTGCGATCGAGCATCGCCCCGGCCACCACACCGTCGGTAAATGTGACCGCGGCGGGTCCGTCCCAGGGGGCCATCATCGAGGCGTGATATTCAAAGAAGGCACCGATGTCTTCGTGCATGGTTTCCATCTGCTGATACGCTTCGGGCATGAGCATCAACATCGCATGGAGTGGGTCGCGCCCTGAATTGACCAGCAACTCCAACACATTGTCCAACGCGGAAGAATCGCTCCCGTATGGTTCAATGATTGGATGCAGGTCAGCAAGCTGATCGCCCCAAACGCGGCTGGTCATTTGCTTGACGCCGGCATTAAAGCGATTGACATTCCCACGAAGCGTGTTGATTTCGCCATTGTGCCCTAGAAAACGAAGCGGTTGGGCCCGCTCCCATGACGGGTTCGTGTTGGTGCTGAAACGTTGGTGAAATAGCGCGATCGCCGTCTCGTAGTCAGGATCGACAAGGTCGGGATAAAACGAATCCAACTGGTGCGCAACCATCAATCCCTTGTAGACAATCGTTCGGCTCGATAGTGACGCGATGTGAATCGACTCAACATGCGTATCGGCGATTGCCCGTTCGACGCGTTTGCGGGCGCGATACAGCGCCCGTTCAAAATCTTTCTCAGGTAGCGATTCATTGCGCCGCACGATCACCTGCCGAATGATCGGGCAAGTCTTGAGCGCGTACCCGCCCAAGGCGTCGGTGTTGACGGGAACATCTCGCCACATCAATACCGATAGATCGCAATGGGCAAATTCGCGGCCTACGATCTCGGCGCAAATCCGTTCCGCATCGTCACAGCCAGAGGGGATAAACACCATTCCGACAGCCAAATTGCTCGCATCAGGAAGCTCGATGCCGAAACGTTGCAGTTCCCTCAAGATCAATCGGTGCGGAATGTTGGTGAGGATGCCGGCACCATCACCCGTCAGTCCGTCGGCGCTGACCGCACCGCGATGCGTCAGATTAACCAAACCGGTGATCGCCTGGCGAAGGATGCGATATGAGCGCCGTCCCTCAATGTCAGCCACCAAACCGACACCGCAGTTGTCATGTTCAAACTGAGGGTCGTACAGACCTAGATTCTGAATTGAATTTGATTTTCTCATACGAATACCACCGGTTTTCTGGTTGTGCCGATTTTCTGGTCGAGCCGAGTTGACGGATGGGAACTTCGGGCGCGAGCCTAGAGGCCTACGATCCCAGCCGCAGGTCTGCTGCGTACGGTCAGCCTGATCCGTACACGAAGGGCTGTGGCTATATCGCACGAACGACTCGCGCGGGCATGAATGGGTGTGGACAGCAAACGACGGGAATGACGCGGACCCTCATGCACCATCCAGCCCGATGTGGCGACGGAACGATGACCATGATTCAGCGGGAATCGAGAAGTCATTGGGAAGTCGGACCTGTCGGCCAGAAATTGTGAATTCTCAATCTGCGGTTTCCCGGCTTGTGATATCTGGACAGCGACAGCGCCCGACGGTGGTCGCGCGATTGGTTGCCGTTTGGATTGAGTCCGTTCAGACGTCATGAACTCCATTTTATCCAGACGGACGGTGCGGTTCAATCAAAAGCTTATGCACCGGGCCGCGAGAGAATATGCAGTCGAAGACCCTATGCGGCAAGGGCCCAGTGGTTCGTCACTCCCGCGCATGCGGGAGTCCAGAACGAGCGATGGGTAACGCGCGGGGCTTGGATTCTCGCTTTCGCGGGAATGACAGCGGAACGCAACCCGCAAAATGACGCGTGGACCTACACTGGGCAGCGTCCACCAAGTATCATCCACTTTGCCCCCGCCAAAGGGGGAGTTTCCAAATCGCGCGATGGGCAGCATCGCCAGCATTGGCTTGGCTCGCGCCTGATAAAAGCGTCACGATGATTGCGCACTGCATTTTGGGGAATTGACCGCATGTCAATCAAACGAATTCGCGGCTATAAATCTAACGGCTAGCGGCTATTCCAAACATGCCTTTCCTTCCATCCGGCCCGATGTAGTGAGGCGTGGGCCGCTAGCATTCTTTTCCCCCTCCAATTGAAATTGATAATCTCAATATACTGAAGGCGATCGCTTAATTCATCGCCAGCGGATGGGCTTCTTTGACGGCATATAATAGCTTTTGATTCTTGGGGGTTGAGAGGTCGGGATCGTCTTGGGTGATCCCATCCGCGTCTTTGATCGCAGATTGCAATAGATCGTCGTCCTTCGTCAGGTCAGCCGCTCGGAAGACCGGGATGCCGCTTTGCCTTGTGCCTACGATCTCGCCCGGGCCACGCAGGTTCAGGTCGGCTTCTGCTATTTTGAATCCGTCGCTGGTGGATCGCAGAATGTCTAAACGCGTTTTGGCTTTCCTTGATTCGGAGTCGGTAAACAGCAAGCACGTTCCGGGTTTATTTCCACGCCCGACGCGACCGCGAAGTTGATGCAGTTGCGCCAATCCGAATCGTTCGGCGTGTTCGACGATCAGCATGGTGGCTTCGGGAACATCCACGCCGACTTCGACGACGGTTGTACAAACCAAGACTTGAATGCGCCCTTCGCGAAATGCGTTCATCGTCGCAAGCTTCTCGTCACTCTTCATCCGCCCATGCAGCAACCCGACCTCGAACCCGCGAAGTTCACCGGTGCGCAGCGCGTCGGCTTGGGCGACGGCATCTTTCAAATCCAGCGTCTCGGACTCCTCGACCAGCGGATACACGACAAATACGCGTTCGCCAGCCGCCACGCGCTTGCGCACGAACGTCCAGCAGGCGGGTTGTATGTTCGGCGAAATGATTTTCGTCTCGACTGGTTTGCGACCGGCTGGCAGCGCGTCGATCGTCGTCACTTCAAAATCGCCATACACCGTCATCGCCAAAGTGCGCGGAATCGGAGTTGCGGTCATGACCAAATAGTGATGCCCGCGCGTCTTCGACCGCAGTGCCGTCCGCTGAGCTACGCCAAAACGATGCTGCTCGTCGACAATTACCAGCCCCAACTGCGCCCATCTCACGTCATCTTCGATCAATGCATGGGTTCCAATTGCAATGTCCATCTCGCCGGATGCCAAACCCTCAAGCATCGATTTGCGTTCGCTCGCCCGCATCTGCCCAACGAGCAAACCGATCTTGACCCGGCTGCCTTTTAGGTATCTGCAAATCTTGTCATGGGTCTGACGGGCGAGGATTTCGGTCGGCGCGAGAATCGTCACCTGGATGCGGTTGGCGACGGCTGACAGCGCCGCATAAATGGCGACAGCCGTCTTACCGCAACCCACATCACCCTGGAGCAGCCGCGTCATCGGTCGCGACTGGCTCAGGTCGGCGACGATTTCATCGATCGCTTTTCGCTGTGCGGAGGTCAATTCAAATGGTAACCGCGCGAGGATTCGTTCGTTGATTTTGGATGTCGTGATGATCGGCGGGGCATCATTCGCCTGCCGCATGCGATGCCGGCGCACCCGAATCGCCAGTTGCATCAGAAGCAACTCATCGTACGCCAGACGCTTGCGGGCAGCATGTACGTTCTCCAGCGATGTCGGTCGATGCAACTCGCGAATCGCTTCAGCTCGCGGTATGAGGCTGTGACGCTTGATGAGTTCAACGGGCAATTGCTCGCGAACAGCCGCAATCGCAAGAGGCAGTACCGCATCCAACACCCGCGCAATTTGCTTGGGCGGAAGCAGCTTCGTCGCCGAGTACACGGGCACCAGCGCTTCGTCGTCTGCACCCAGCGGATCAACATCATCGGGCAGAATCTCAAACGTTGGATTCACGAACTGCACCCAGCGTTTGTCTTCAACCGCTTTACCCGTCAGCTTGATCGTCTGTCCATGCCCGAGTCGATCACGCAGGTATGGCGCGTTGAACCAACGAGCGCGACACGTCCCCGTTCCATCGACCACGTCAGCCAGCACCGACGATCGCCGATAACCCTGCGTCGCTCGCACCCGACCGATGCTGCCGATTACCGTTGCAACTTCGTCGATTTCAAGCTCGCCGATCGGTTTGGATTTGGGGAGAACTTCATAGCGAAACGGGAGGTATTCGAGCAAGTCGCCAACGGTGCGCACGCCCAGCGACTTAAACTCTGCCGCGCGGTGCGGACCGACACCTTTGGTATACATGATCGGTTTGCTGAGCAGATCAGAGGGCATGAAACGACGGTACCGCAGTGGGCTTGCGGTTACAAGTGCAAGCCCACTGCGGTTTTGTGGGGTAATGCGTCGCCGATTGTGTCCTGGCGGGTGGTGTTATCGTTACGACTTAGAAAACTGACTACGGGATGATGAGTTCCTGCCCGGCTTGCAATGAATGGGGGCTGGACATCACACCGCGATTGGCGTCGTAAATCACGCGCCACTTTGCCTGATCGCTGTAGTACATGCGCGCGAGTGAATAGAGCGTTTCGCCGCGCTGCACGACGTGCGATCCACCGGCACCACCTGCCGGCGCTCCGTACGAATTGCTGGCTGGCGTGGCATACTGCTGGGTGGCAGTGTAGTTCTGGGTCGAGTTGCCACCACTCGCATAGGAATCGTTCGCCCCGTAGCTGTTGTCGACACGGCCACCATTGTCATACGACGGCGAACCGCCAGATGTCGGCGCAGATGAATAGTTGCTGTTCGACGTAGTCGGTTCCTGATAATTGTATGAGTAGGAACTGTCTCGAACGGGAGTGGTGTCGAGGTGCTCGACCTTTTCCTTACATCCGTTGACAGCGACGAGGGCGCACAGCGCCACCAGAGTTGTTGCAATCCTTTGCATCGGCGGACCTCCTGTCCATTGTTGCCACGTGAATTGTCCAATCCAGATTCTGACCGGACGGCGATATTTCGTCAAGCAAAATCACAGGGCTCATTGCGAGCCAATTCGCATCGAAACCCCGGCGATTGCATGTCGATTAATCGGCCCGCCGCATAACTTTCAAAGTTGCCGATGCCAGTATTGATAATGCACTATTGCCCGTCTGATTTCGGCTCGTCGGCCAGCCGGGGCGCAGGAATGCTCCCTCCTTTGGCGACGATTCGGGCATTGGCGATGTCGATTCGATGATCCTGCTCGAAGGCGGACATCCGAAACCCGGACCTGGCTACGAATTCTCCAACGATCTCGGTCTGATCGGCGCAGGTTAAATTGACTGTTCCACGCCGGGTTCTGCCGCCTTTGATTTCAATGTGACCTGAAGCCAGATGCGTGACACCTTTGAGACGTCCAGATTTCTGAATCAGAAACCCGCTCACCACTTCTCGATCCGAATCGAGCGATTGTGAGTTGGAGTCTTTGGCAATGCCATCTTGGCCAGTGGCAAGAATCTCGGCGCCGATTTGAAACACGCCATCCGACGGCGGCAGTCGAAGATACAACACATATTGCGTCGCACCGAGTCGCGAACCGGGCAGTGGCCATTCGCACTTAAGGTGCGCGACCAGTTCACCAGCATCGTGACCAAAATAAGCCGATTCGCTGTCGAGTTCGACCGATTGTTGGCTGCCGATTTCAAAAGGGTGGAACAATTCGACCGTTGCATGGGTCTTGGCACAACCAGCAGAATCGATGCATGCTGCCAGAACCGCGAACCCGTAAATGACTTTCAATCGTTTTCTCAATCGCAACCTTTCAAAGCGCGTCGCAGGTCTTTCTCGACGACGCGATGTCGGCAGAATTCTTTGCCATCGATGTGCAGCACGGGAATGTGTTCGCCATAGCGATTTGCCCAATCGGCATTTCCGGCAGCGTCAATGTTGATGACGTCCAGCAATATGCTTCGTTTGCCGATGACTTTCTGAACCACAAACCATGCAGCGTCACAGAGTTCGCAATCGGGCTTGGTAAAGAACGTCAACCGCGTGTCCATGAAATGAGACTCTGTGAAATGAGACTCTGTGAATTGAGACTCTGTCCATCGTACTTCATCCAACCCGCCCGCGATTTTATCGCAGACCGACGAACTCCACAAACGGAGCGTCAGTGGCTCATGGTTTTGGAGATTGTAAAGATTGGCAGCAGCAGTGCGATAACGATGCTACCGACGATACCACCCATGATGAAAATCATGATGGGTTCGATCATCAGTGTCACGCGTTTGATGGATTGTTCGAGGTCGCGCTCGAGAAATGTACTGACCCGATCGAGGACGTCCGCGAGGTGACCGCTCCGTTCACCAGCCCTCACCATCTGCGTGACCGACCGCGGCATCAACTTCGATTCGAGCAGGGGCGCGCTGATTTGCTCACCGGTCTGCACACGTGCGTCCACCTCATCCCACATGTCCTGAAAATATCGATTCCCGACCACCGCACGGGTGATTCCGACGGCATCGAGAATGGACACGCCCGCACGGGTCAACGTACCGAGCGTACGCAACGAACGGGTGAGGCAGGTCTTGTGAAACATTCGCCCGATGAGCGGTGTCTTAAGCAGGATCCAATGAAGGGGGCGACGACCGCTATCGGATCGAAAGAACAGCGTTGATCCGACGACGGTGACGACCAGCGCACTGACCCAGTACATCCAGTAAGCTGTCATCCAACCGCTGATCGACATCAGAATCTTCGTGGGCATCGGTAGCAGTTGCTCTTTACCGCGATAAAGCCCCGTGAACTTCGGCATCAAAAACGTCAGCAGAAAGATGACCACACCGATCGACATGCACATCAAGAACGCAGGATAAATCAAAGCACCGATGACCTTGCGGGTTGTCTCTCGCTGATTGCCAAGGTATGTGGCACATCGATCGAGCATCGGGCCCAACTGTCCGGAAGCCTCCGACGCTCTGACAAGATTGACCACAAGCGGTTTGAATACTTTCGGATGACGAGCGAGTGCCGTTGAAAACGGCGTACCGGATTCAACGTCGGTGAGAATCTGTTGGAGTACTTTCTTGAAACCCTCAGACTCCGTCTGTTCGATGATGCTGTCGAGCGCTTCAGTGATGGATACGCCGGTGTCCACCATGACTGACATCTGCGTGACGAAATGGATGACGTCGGTGGATTTGACCCGATTCCCGCCGAAACGAATCTGTGTAGCTGCAGCTTCGACAATCTGGGCTGCTTCCTGAATGCGCACAACAAACTTGCCATCGGCGCGCAGCGTGCGGGCAGCGTCTGCGGTCGTCGGCGCGCTGATCACGCCTTCGACAGAGTCGCCTGTTGAACTTCGTGCAAGGTAGTCAAATCGTGGCATCTTCGGATATCCTTATGTGCCGGAAACAAGCGCACATCCTTTAACCACTGGTGACGCGGAGCACTTCCTCGACCGTCGTCTCACCAGAATGGACCTTGGCCATCCCATTATCGAACAAGGTCTTGATTCCTTGCGTCTGGGCAATCGATCGAAGCTTTCCGAGGTTGGCACCGGCAGCGATGGCATCGCGCATTTCGTCGCTTGGGATCAGAATTTCATAGATGCCTCTGCGTCCCTTAAAGCCGGTCTGATGACACACCGCACATCCGCGTCCTTTGGTGATTTTGTCGATCGTTAAACCAGCACGTTTAGCCGCCTGCGCAACATTGGGCGTCGGCTCCGCTTCGGTACCACACTCTTTGCAAACGCAGCGCACCAGACGCTGGGCGACCACACCGACAATTGCGGCGCTGATCAAGTACGGTTCAATTCCCAGATTCTGCAAACGGGTGATCGCACCGGCGCTGTCGTTGGTGTGCAGCGTCGATAGCACGAGGTGCCCCGTCAATGCAGCTTGTACGGCGATCGCCGCTGTTTCCGAATCGCGAATCTCGCCCAGCATGATCACGTCCGGATCCTGTCGCAGAAGCGTTCGCAAGACCGACGCAAACGTCAATCCAATCTTGCTGTGCACCTGAAACTGGTTGATGCCTTTGACGTTATATTCGATCGGATCTTCGACGGTGCAGATGTTGATGCTTGGTGAGTTGATCTCGTTGAGCATCGAGTAAAGCGTACTGCTCTTACCGCTACCGGTCGGACCGGTGACAAGAACAATTCCGTAGGGCTCTTTGCAAATGCGCTGCATCGACGTTTGCGAATCCGCATCGAGCTTGAGTCCCGAAAACGTCAGCAAACTGTTGGAGTTGTCAATGATGCGGATGACGACTTTTTCGCCATACTTGTTGGGAAGCGTCGAAACACGCAGGTCTACCTGATTTCCGCGCGACGTCACGCGGATAGCCCCATCTTGCGGTAGGCGTCGTTCGGAAATATCCATGCCGGCCATAATCTTAATGCGCGCAACGATCGCTGGCTGCATCTGTGCAGGCGGTTGAAGCTTTTCAAAGAGTTGCCCGTCCACCCGATAGCGTACGCGGAACTCTTCTTCGTCGGGTTCAAAGTGAATGTCGCTCGCGCCTTCGCGAATGGCACTGTGAATGGCGTGGTTTACAAGCTTGACCACGGGCGAATCGCTGCCCAATTCCTCGACATCCGCGCGATTTGAATCTTTGGAGGTGCTGCCCGAAGCACTTTCTGCTTCGGCAAAGAGTTCATCAAAACTGGGTGCTTCGTCCTGGCTGACATCTTCGATGATTTTTTGAATGTCTTCAGCCAACGCGGCGACGATCTGTACCGGACACCCGGCTTGCTGTGCGACTTCGTCAACGAGAAAAAAATTGGTCAGGTCGCTGACTGCCACCGTCAACGTACCGTCAACTTTGAACATGGGCACAACTTGCGACTGCTCGATGAATTCGGTTGACAGAACGCCAAAGACGTTGCGATCGACCATCCGAGACGTCAAACGCGCAAACGGAATATCCTGGGCGTCTGCGAGAGCGGAAGTCAATTGCTCTTGAGTGACATAGCCCAGTTCTACGAGGATCTCACCAAGAAGCTGCCGCTTCCCGCCTTCTTGCTGAACGAGAATCGCTTCCTCGATCTGCTGAGACGAGACCAACCCGCGCTCGACGAGAACGTCACCCACTCGAACTGCTTTTGCTTCAACCGAACCGGACATTCAAGATCACCTAGTTGAGGGCGGCCATCGCTTCTTCCAGCGTCACGCACAACTCCAACTGCTTGCTGAGTCGGGTGACTTCCAAGATTTTTTCGAGCGATTCGCTGAGGGTGCAAATCTTGCACATTCCCAGACGTTCCTGACACTCGCGGTGCAACTGCGTAAACGCCTCCAGCCCGGCGCTGTCAACACCGGTGCAATCCACCAGATCAATCACAAAGTCATGCGTACTCTCGACGACGGCGGCGTCAACCAGTTCCTGGAACTGACCGACGGTCGATTTGTTCAACTCGCCCTCGATCGTCAGGACGCAGACATTGTCTTGTATGGTGCTGGTCGTCATTGTTGCAGTGCCCGTTAGGGTTACGGAATCGCATTTCCCATCGCGACTTCCTTGCCATCGTCCGCCGCTTCGTCACCTTGCCCATAAGCATCGATGGGCGGCTCGACTGCGCTCGGTGCAGACAATCGCTGGAGCGCTGTTCGGGCCCAGTGACAATCCGGATCAATCGAAAGCGCCCGTTTGTATGCATTGCGCGCTGCGGCTAGATCCTGTGTCTTGATCGAAACCAACCCGAGCAGGCAATGCGCCAATACATCTCGGTCATTCTGGGCAACGAGTTTATTGAGCGCTCGATTCGCCGCCGCAAAGTTCTTCTCTCGCAGTTTAACATACGCGACGATCAACAACGTCTGCGGATCATTGGGCGAGAGTCGTTCCGCATTACTTGCACCGCGCCGCGCGGTTCCCATGTCCTTTGACTTGATGCCAGCTTTTGCGAGCAGAATCCAGGCTGCGTAGTCATCCGGATTATTCTTGAGGACATCGCGCAAGGTCATCTTCACCGATTCCGGACGATTCAATTCGAGCATGCACTTGGCCACAGCCCGCACAACCGATGAGGCCATCTGATCACCGTGCTTGTCGAACAGCGGTTGCAATACGGTCAGCGCTTCGGCATAACGGTGCGAACGAACAGCGAGCAGTGCGTACTCTTCCGCGATCACCGGCGTATAGTGGCCAGCCGCCAGCACTGCACGAAACGCCTGCTCAGCCGCATCCTCATCGCCCAACCGCAGTGCGATCTCACCAGAGAGCGCGAGCAAACTTGGATTGTTGTCGTAGTAGAGCTTCGTCGTTTCCAACAGGCGCAGTGCTTCCTGCGACTTTCCCATCGCGACGAGGCATTCGGCTTCTGCGATCAGGTAACTGACTTCCGTATCGTCGATCGATCGAGCCAGTCGATAATCACGCAGGGCATCGGCGAATCGCTTCGTACGCTCCGCAATCATCGCCCGGACCGATAGGACTTTGGCGTTCTGCCTATCCAACTCATAGGCCTGTTCGATCGCACGCTCTGCGGCTTGGATGCGTCCCTGCGACAAGCGACACTCAGCCAGCAGCATGAACGCATCAACGTTCTTCGTGTCCCAACCCAGCGATTCTTCGAGATAACTCACCGACTCGTCGACGAGACCGTGCTCGAACTGCTGGCGGGCCAACTGGAGTTTGATCTTGCCGCGCACTTCATTCCAATGCTGCTCGGCTTGAACGCGGCGCTGCTGATGGTTGGCTGAGCAGCCGGTAACCGCTGCGACCATGCAACCGAACATGCCCAACATAACAAGTTTCATTTTTGGATTCGCTCTACTCATCGATCGCCTCCATGAACATCATGTCCATCTCGTCGTCGGCTGGCGCTTCTTCCTCCGATTCGGGAAGTGCCTCTGGCCGAACAAATGGCGGTGCGGGCCGATCGTACATCGGCATCTGCACACCCCGGTCGTTCATGATCGCATCGTGAATAAAGCTGCGGGTCGCCGTTCCGTCGTCGTCCCAATCACGCAGACCGCGAAGTTCTTCCTGAAGCTTGATTGCAGACAACATGCGTGGCGAATGATGCAGCGCCATGCGGACATGCCATTGGGCGTCGTCATAGTCACCGGCTGCAAAGCATTCGAGCGCCGTCTTGTACGCGTTTTGCGCCAGTCGCTCGCGGCCATGCCACATCTGCCCTTCGCGAAGCCCCACACGCAAACGTTCCATGTCTTCAGCCTGCTCCCAGCTTTGGCGGGCGTACGCGTCGAAATCCTTCACGATCTTGACGGTCAAGAGCACGATCACCTCCTGACGCGTCATCGAATCCGATCGCGATTTGAACAGTTCACCCACACCGGGTATGTCACCAAGTCCCGGTAATTGCGATCGAGAATCGGAATCGGTCTCTCGAAACAATCCACCGATCAGAATGGTCTGTCCGTCACGCACCATGACGTTCGTGGTCACTTCCGTCGTCTGCTCGAACGGCAGATTGGCTGCATTGAGCCCACCGGTGCTGTCTTCGGGGTGAATCTCCATACGCACAAAACCATCGTTTCCAATGAAGGGACGGAAGCGAAGCTGTGTACCCGTCACCAGAAACTCGACCGTCTGAATCGCCTGCGTTTCGGTCACGGTGGTGGTGATGTAACCGTCGCGACGACCGACAACGACCATGCCCTTTTGCTTATTCAAGGCCAAAATCTTCGGGTTGGCGATGACTGTGGTGTCGGTTATTTGCTCAAGCGCCCGAACAAAGACAGCCACATGGTCTTTGATTACACCGATTGACAGTCCGCCATTGGGCACGTTGCCCGTCAGGTCGGTTGAAATATTCGCATTGAACTGTTCAAAGCGATCCGTCGGAAGTGCGCCAATGTTGATGTCCTGCACCGCCACCGATGTCGAACCGAGCAACTCCAGATCGACACCACCCACAGCCGCAAAGTCGATGCCCAGCGCGTTGTCGTCGCTGAGTTCGGCGCTGAGAATTGTTGTTTCAATCAGTACCTGTCGCGGGCGCACATCCAATTCGCGAATAATTTGTTCGATGCGGTCGATGTTTTCCTGCCGATCGTGAACGACGATATAGTCGGTGGCTGCCAGCGCCATCCCACCGGCGTTGCTGTCATCAGCGCCGATGCCAACCTCAGTCGCAGCTGACACGGAAAGCGTTCCCACTTGAGACAAGAGCGATGTGATAGCCGGTTCGATGTCGGCGGCGGACACATAGTTGAGTCGAAACACGCGCGACACCGGTGGATTTTCCGATGCGATGATTTGGGCCAGCTCATCCTGCGTATACACATAGATGAAGTTGCCTTGGGCACGAAACGATGCCTGGTTCATCGCGAGGATCGCATCGAGCGCATCTTCAAACGTCACATCGTGCAGGCTCGCATTGACTGTGCCTTGCACCGAAGGCGTCGCGATAATGTTGCGATGGGTCTCCAGCGAGAGTACCCGCAGCACCGTATTGAGCGGCAGGTCCACGATGTTCAGGGTAACCGTTCCGGCATCGGACACGGACACCTGCGCTTCTTGCACGTCAATGGGTTGCGACTCGGTGTTTTGCCTGAGATCCGGTTCAGCACCAACCTCCCGCGTACCACTGTCGGGCGGATTGTCACCTGCATCCCTTGAATTCAGAAGGTCGTTTACAGCTTGGGCGATTGGGTCCGGAGGTTCTTCGGCGCGGACAACGTCGATCGTGGCGATCGACATGCCGATTGCGGTCAGGATTCCGTTCCAAAACCACCGATGTCTCTTTGCCATCGGTTCGTCTCCTTACTGATTGTTCGCGACATCCATTCGCGGTTGGGGACCACGTCGGCCCCTTGGCACTTACGGCATTCGCAATTTGAGTTTCTCCGATCCTTTACGCAGGACCACGGAGCGTTTCTCGATTCGATCTATTACAAAACCGGCAATTTGATCACCAACATGAACGACAGTGCCCGAAACAACGGCTGCTGCCCGTCCGGATTCATCTTTTCCCGTCAACGTCAATTGCAATTGAAGGACGTCGTCCTCGACATCCGATTCCACTTCAACACGCCCAACTCGGCTCATGTCCAGCCAATCCATCCCAAACGGATCGCGGGCAAGCGTCTCGATGATGCGAGGTCGTGGTACCCGCACGACGGGTTTGATGATCGTTGCTTTGTCACCATCCTCTGACGATTCTTCACCAGAGACGGCAACCGCCCCATCGCTTGCAGACGCTGCATCCGGTCCACCCCCGACCTGTCTTGCAATGAGAACAATCAATACAACGGTCCCCAGCATTAGGATCGCCGACTTCACGGGCGATGCCTTCAGGTTACTGACCATGACGGCTTTAAGATTTCTACCGGCGTTTGGCACGCGCTTACTCGCCTAACTGTTTCTGAAATAAACGTGCAGGGTCATGGACGAAACGAGCATTTCGGGTGCTTCGTCGTCCGCACTGAGTTCCAACTTCTGAATGCGTGCCACGCGGGGCAACTGCTCTACTTTTTCAAGAAACGCATACACCGATGCGAACTCGCCGGTAAATCGAATCTGGATCGGGAGGCATCCCAAGTCTTCCTGAATGATGGCCTCCGAAGGAGTCACGTTCTTGTCCGTAACGCCTGCTTCCTGCGCGAGACGGTCTACGGCTTCCAAGAACTCACCCAGTTGAACCCGTTGAGGAATCGCAGCGTCGAAGACTTCGAGCGCCGTCTCCTTGGCGCGCGTTGCCTCAAACACCCTTTTTGCCCGCTGAATACGCGACCCCAATTGGAGCAGGTCGGACTGCACATTGGTCACGCCCTGTTTAACCGACGTCATGTGCCGCATGTACGGTGTCACGACTCCAGTGGCGAAGATCGCCGCGATCGCTATCGTACCCAGCGCAATGTGTATTGGTTTTCCGACCAGCTTCATCGAATAATCACTCAAATACCGGCATTTTACTGTCGACGACAAACTCAACCACGTCAGCGCCATATGCACTGTTCGATCGTTCGTAGCGCAACTGCACGTCATAGAACAATGGTGAACGACTCATCTGGCTTACCAGACTTCCAATGTCGCGCCCTTTTTTTGAAATTCCCGTGATCTCCAACCGCGTCACGACCGGCGGTGGGTCCATGTCCTTTAGCGATACTTCCAACAGTTCCGGATCAACCGCAAAACGAAGCGCCTTGTTCAACACAACGCGTCGAATACTCAACTCCGGTGGCATCAGATGGGCCAACTCTCGAAACACCTGCGCCGTCGTCACACCTCCGCCTGCATCTTCGAGAAGGTCCGTTTGATGCGCAGTGGCTGTGTGCTTTTGGTCCAATTCATCGAGTCGCTCGACCAATCCAGTTTGAGCATGAAAGCTCTGTTGCAAAACCGTCAAATCTGCAACGGCAGCCTTCGAATCGCGATCCGCAAGCACGCTGCAAACAACGATCAACACCAGGACGATCATCAAACCAAGAGCCCGCCCCTTCGACGAGCGATGCTCGCGGCGAATGTCGACATACCACTTTGGCGTAAAGTCGATCGGCCTCACGATGCCACCTTCTGACTCTGCCCGACGCGGATGTCATTCATCGCCAACCCCAGCGCCGTCGTCCACTGCGGTAATCCGGTTTCCAACTCAACCGCGTCAAACGCACTTTCACATGCGCCTGCATTCAACCCTTTGCCCACGACCACCGGAACTTGCAATGACTCCGATAGAATCGCCGCGACGGTCGGGTTCGCCCCGTCTCCCGCGATGGTGATGTGATCGGGTCGTTCAGCCCGAAACGTGACGGAGTGATAGCGCAAGCACAGCGCAACTTCCTTTGACAGTTGCTCAATCGCCGGTTTGATCGCATTGGCGACCGCATCGTACTTTGGATCCGAACTCTGTCCGTCGATGGCGTAGACCAAACTAATTCGGGCCTTGGTCGCTTCGTGTGGCGGCAGGACCAAGTCTTTGGCAATCGACGTGTCCAGATGATGTCCACCCACCGGGCACACTTTCAAGAACGCGATCTCATCGCCAGTCGAAATCAACACCCGCGTATTCCATTCACCAATGTCCACAAAAGCATTGGGAACGCTCGCATCAGAACTGCGCCGCAAGAACTGTTCGTATGGCCGGAAAAACGCCGTCGCAGTCGGTTCGATACACGTTACCTGTACACCGAGCTTCATCATCATCTTGAGTCGCGATTCCACCGGTTCGTCAGCCGCCGCGACCACAATCAATTCCTGTTGAGCATTGGCATCCGTCCCGACTAGCCCTGCGGGTAGAGCGCGAATCGTGTAACCGTTTCGCAGATTTGCAAAGCGTTCGCGCGCTTCAAAAAGCGCAGCGTCTTCGAGTTCAGCGGCAGGCATCTGCGGAACGCGCAGGTTCTTGACTTCCAGCGCCCGATCGGGAATACAAATCGCAACTTCGCGCCCGGAGAAACATTTTTCAGAGAGGATCGACTTGACGTACTCGAACAGGCGATCTTCGTTTTCAATGTCATTAGGTGACACTTCGACCTGCGCATGACCGACCAACGCAAACCCAGCGCGCGTGCGCTTGAGCTGAACGGCTCTGATCGCGCGCGCACCGATGTCCAGTCCGATTGGCCCCGTGTTGTGCAACCGCCCTTTCAATACAAATCTCTCTTTCGTCCGTGCGTATCTTCGCAAACAAAAACGGGCGCACTATGGGCGCCGGACAGCAGGCGAACGCGTACGTCTTCCCTTGTTATTATCGGTGCCCTGAACCTCGACTTTGAGAGTCTGTGACTTCAGCGTCAGGGCAATTTGGGCCAGAAGTTCATTGGATTTGCGGACTTCATTGACCAGTTGAATGCGTTGCGTTCCGGCATTGGGGATCTGAGCCTCAGCCGTTTGAACGACGTTTGCCGGCCCAAGCCAGACTTTGATGCAAGTGACCAGCAGAAACGCTCCCAGTATCACGCGCAATATTTGCCGATTTGGCTGCTGCGTCTGATTCGCCATTGTTGATGTCCTCCCTAAAATGAGGTGCGAGAATCGATTGGTCGTTCAATTCATCCATAAACAAAAATGCCGCCGCCAACATCGCGCTATCCCTGTTGAAGGAAGCACCCGGTTGGCAGCGGCACCGAATTTGTTCAAATGACAAACGCGTCTACAGCGCTTTGTGTGCTACCGAATCGTTCGCAGCAAACTGCCCTGTCGTTTCGTTGTAGTACCATCCCAGAGTCGAAGCCGGCGTTCCAGTGCTCGTAACCGTGGTGACGCCATTGAATGGGTTCGGCGGGATAGCCAGCAGGTATGGACCGAAATCCGAGCCCGCAGTCCCATCGACCAGTGTGCCCGCCGTCATCTGAGCGACGAAGCTTGCCAACGCCGGATAGTTATCGTTGTGCTGCAATCGATAGAGTTCGATTTGGGCTCGAATCGTTTGCAAGTTCGTCGTAAGTGCGCTGAGGTTGGCGTCACCCGATGCTGTCGAGAACTGCGGGACGACAATCGCTGCCAGGATTCCAAGAACAATCACAACAATCAGGACTTCAACCAGCGTAAACGCCTTCATTTTGGCTCGCAGTCGGGACATTCGGCACTCTCCTAGAACTCTTCAATTTCCCTGAACAGTTTGATCTTCCAAACTGATTTCGTGATGGCAATCCGGCTCTGTTTTGGAGTATCGGAATGCCTCTTATTGAACTTGCGAACTTATTGGTGGGAATTAAGGTACGATCGAATTGCGACTCGGTGATTCTGCCAATGGAATCGGCTGCGTCAACAAGTGATTGGACGCTCGCCTTTTCAATGAAATCAGACAGGATGTGGGGTTTTTACTCGATGGCTGCAAATACCGGACCGGTTGGATTCGCAGCACTGGCGTCAGATAACTGAATGGTCAAGTCTGGGCGAACGTTGGTGAGCACTTGGGGTTTGTACAGCAGATTGGGCGACCACTCTCGAACATTCGATTCTCCATTCGAGCCACGGCTTAAGAAGACCGAGACCAATGCCCGGCCTTGTGATTCGACCCTCGTCACACCGCAATAGAATTGTCCGCTATCATACGACGAAGCCAACCTGCCGAACTGATTCAGAATCTTGGTGTCGTCCATCGGCAGCAGCAACATCAACACACCGTCAACACTCAATCGGTTGATCGTTGTTTCCAGAAAGCTGCGATTGATCGTTCGGCGCAGCGCTCGCGGCGGCAGGTCAGAAAGCGAAACCACGAGCAGGTCATAAACATCGTAGCTCGAACGAAGCTGCGGCCAGGACCTGATCGGCGACGCCAATTTTGACGACGGGGAAATTCGCCCGCGCAAGTGAAGGTCGAAGGAATACGCGTCCGCATCTTCAGACAGATCTGGCGGTAACAGCTCAAGACCCGCTCCGGCCAAGTCCAGCACGCCGACTCTCGGCTCACGAACGTCGTCCGTAGTTCGCAGCGCAAAAGGCGGCTGCGTCATCAAACCCGGAGTCGATTTCACGGAGCGACCCAATGACAGATCGCCCGCATGGATGGCTCGCTTGTGGCCGGAATCGTCAAAGTAATATGACATCCAGGTGGACTCCGCGATCATCCGACGTGGGTGCTGTTGATCGGAAAGCCACCCGTTCCCGAAATATGGCATTGTCCACATCATGGCCAACACCGCCGCAAACACGCCAGCCACTCGGGCGCGATGGTAGTCTTGTCGAACCGATGGTCCGTGAATAATCAGGATGCCGCCCGTCGCCACCATGCACAATGCGGCTGCGATCAACGTTGCGAAACTACCCAAGCGCCTCATCAATCCGGGGGCGACGAACAGCAACGTCAAACCGACCACCGCAAAACTGATCCAAAGAAGCGTCGCACCCTGCTGCCCTCGATAGACATAGCGCCGAAGAATCGAAACCCAACCGATCCCAATCGCATAGGCTGCAAAGAGCACAGGAGCGCACCCGCACACACCCCAAAGCAAAACGAATCCAAATGATTGCACAAACGGCGCTGCACATTCTCGAAGCACCAGGTTGAAGACAGCCACCGCGCCAGCAAGCACAATCCCCGCCGCCACCGCACTCTGGCCAAACACACCAACCAAATCATTCGCATCGCGGGCCCGGCGACTCGCCAGGTAAATGCCCGCTGCCGCCGAAATGAACAGGCCCGAACATGCGATCAACGATACATCCCGATCAAACCGCACCGCGCTTGCAACATAAATCCACACAGCGCTGGCGCAAACGATCGACATAAACATGACCGCAACAGCCAACCGCAATACCGTGGGCCAACGTTGACCGAATTCCGGTTCAGAAGGATCGCCCGAACTCTGTTTGTCACGCGGAACCAGTTTCCTAGACACCTGCCAGGTTGAAATCAAGGCGGCCAACACAATTGGACCGCAGGCCAATCGCATCAGCAGAAAGTCATTGTTCAATCGCTCAGCAATTAAAGGAACAGTCAACGAGGCAATCCCCGCACCAACGAGAAACCACGCCGCTGTCGCAATATTCCAGCGACCGTCGCAATTCGAAACTTGATGCACGCACCGAATCAGTAGCCCAAGGAACGAAAACGGGGCGGCTGCGATGACGAACAAGACGACGCCCTCAAGAATTGAAACCGAAAGTGTCGCCCAGAGAAACTCACCCAGGATGGCGGTCTTGATTTGATGAACCCAACCGAAAACCTCCGGTGTGGCGAGAATCAATACGCACCCCACCAACGCCACGATGGACGTGACCATCCAACGAAGTTCGCGATCCTCATCCCGCTTCTCAGTCGTCCGGACTCTTCGAGATGCAGATTCCGAATTTGATACGCTTCGCTTCAACGAGAGGCTGCGCAGTGAAAGTACAACCCGCGCCAAGACAAGCGGTCCCAGCGCCGTTGCAAACATCGCCGCAGCCATCGATAGCTGAAACGTCAGCGGCGAAATATCCATCGATCGGTATGTGCATTCGGTAAACGCGGCGCACAGGGTGACCAATGACAAACCGGCGAGCATCGCGACGGCAGCCACCGGCACGCCTGGATGTCCGATCGTGAGCGACTTGAGATTTCGAATTGCAGGTGTTTCCGGCATGATGGGCCTCGTGCCCTACTTGTCCGCTCGCTGTCAGACGATGGGAATCCGTTCCCTCATCTTCAGGTCGGCTTTCGCCAAACTGTTTGCATTGTTTTTGAAACGAGCGTCGGTTATCGATTCTAACGCTTTGAGCGACGAACCGACAAGTCGCAATCGTCGCCCCGCTAACGAATTCTCAGCCCTCACCCAGTCGCTGCCGAGCCTCGATTTGAAGTTCCTGCCGATCGGCGAGACGTAGAACGCGCTTCCAACCCACATGGGCGGCGCGGGTATTGTCCTGACCTTCCATCAGTTTCGACCAGATCGCCCAGGTTTCTGCATCTTCGTCGTCGAGATTGATCGCAACCAGCAATACACGCCGGGCTTCAGCCAGATCACCGCCTTCGATGGCGGACGCCCCCTGCTGCTGCAACTGCTTGATTTCTGCGATCACTTCAGGATCTCTCACAAACCGGGCACGCTGCACAACTGCAACCATCGAGCCAACCCACACCAGAATCAACCCAATCAGCGAAAGATATGCAGCCCACGAAGGAATGTCCGAAGGTATGATCCATCGCGAACTAATAAAAATAATCGCAAGCAGCGCAAATAGGACCGACGTCGCCAACCCCAACCACTCACGACGCAGAACAACCAAGCCCGCTCCCGGAATCAACACGTTGATAATCATGACAAAAGTCATTCGACCCATGCAGAATTCAATCCTTCAAACGACCTACCCAAACTCGCAAATGTTCACGTGGACTTGAATCCGATTCCATTTGCACGCATCATTTTCCTTGCGACATGCGCTGGCGCAACCTAACATCCCGCAACGGAGATTTCCACATGAACAGCCACAAAATCAAAATGATGATCGTCGTATTTGGCGGACTGTTGGCCACCGGTTGCGAGACTTCCGGTCCGACCACCCAGACATACAGCTATGTGCGCCTTTCGGGTGTCGATCGGGCCAGCGCGTTTTCGGCGGCGACCGAAGCCCTTCGCGAAAATTGCGAAATCGCCCGCATCGATCGCGACGAATGGACGATTCACAGCGTGCCCGAGGAAACCGAAGAGGAAGCAACCACCCCCAGGGTCGGCGATCTTGTCGGTGTTCCTCGAACGGTTCGGCGCGTGGTCACCGCCTACGTCACCGGTGACGATCAGAATTCCGAAGCGTGGTGCCGAGTGGCCATCGAACGCAACGAATCCAACGAACACAACCTGTTCATAAACGACATGCAGCGCGACGACACAGCCACCGCCACACCGGCTGACCGAGAAGCAGCCACCACGACCGAACAAAATTCCGCGTGGCGAACGCTCCGACGAGATAAACGCGCCGAACGGGCGATGCTGAACAGAATGACGGAACTCTCATCAGGACCAATCAACTAACCATCAAGTGCGTTGGAGTCGTTCGTAAGGTAGGCCGTGCCCACCGCCGTTTTGCATACGAACAGATGGTGGGCACGGCCCACCCTACGCGCTGAATTCAATTCTTCTCGTCGGCACCCAAACGTTGCGGCATATCAGCGAGGATGTACGCAACGGTGGCCATCATGGCGACGTTCTGCTTGAGTTCCAGCGGATCAACCTTGTCGATCGTGTCGGCTGGCGTGTGGTGATAGTCAAAGTACTTCGCCCCTTCGACCTCATGCCCCATCACGATGACGCCCTTCGGTTTCAACGGGCTGACATCCGGCGCACCGTGCCCTTCGCTAACGTCCGACGCTCCGAATTTCGCCGTCAACGTCATGATATCGCGAAGCTGCTCAGCCGCGATCTTCATCCGGGCCCCTTCATTGCAATCGACGCCATAACCCTTGGGTGCAAACGCACCGCTATCAGATTCCAGCGCCGCAATGTGGTTGCCTAATTCGTCGGCATGATCCTTCGCGTACTGCTTACCACCATACAAACCGATCTCTTCACCCGTCCAAAGCACCACGCGAATCGTCCTTTTCGGTTGAAGCCCCAAATCCTTGAGCAGCTTCACCGCGGCCATCGCCATGATGCAGCCCGCACCATCATCGTGCGCGCCGTGACCGACATCCCACGAATCGATATGCCCACCAATCACCACGACCTGCTCCGGATGCGTCGAACCGGTCAACTCGCCAAGCACATTTGCCGACATCGCCGGTCCATGATCTTTCGCCTCCATCTTGATTTTGAGGACCACTTCAATACCGCGATCAACCAGTCGCTGAATCGTTTCGGCATCTTCCACCGTGATCGCTGCCGCCGGAATCTTGATCTTGGCGTCCCTGTAATTCATCGTTCCGGTGTGCGGGGTCCGAAGACTGTGAGCCGTCACCGATCGAACAAGACATGCAACCGCGCCCTTTTCGCCTGCCAACCGCGCACCGTTCGTTCGAAACCGCACAGTGTGACCGTAACCTGAGCCCTTTTCCTCGTCGTACGGTGGCATCGGATTATTAAAGAGCACGATTTTGCCTTTCACGCCACCGCCAAGCGCTTCGAGTTCATCCTCGTTGGCCACCACGACCACCGGCGCGATAATGCCTTCCTGTGGCGTGCCGACCGACTTGCCGAGGCCAAGCATGACCATCGATTCCTTACGCGGCGACACCATCTCGCACGATTCTTTGCCGCGTACCCATTTGATGACTTCGACCGGTTCGGCATGCACGTTGGCCATCCCGTCGCGACGCATTTCATCTGCCGCCCATTTAACCGCCTGTTCGAGCGCATCGGACCCGCAGATGCGATGACCTATATCGTCGCACAAGAATTGCAGTTTCTTGTACGCATCGTCGCTGGCTAAAGCACCGTCGATAATCCGGTTAGCCCGCTCGCGGTATTCGTCTGCGATCGGACCCGCCAACGTTTCCTCCGTGTATAGCGAAACCGTGCAAAGTGAAATCATCGTCAGCATCAGGAATCGATGCGGGGTAAGCCGCCTGCCAGTTCCGTATCGCAAGAAATAACCCTCCAGAATGATTTGGTGTTTCAAAGTTTCGTGGCCAATAACCGATGCCCGTTCGCCCCGATGTCATTCTGCAAAGTCTAGCAGAACTGTTTATTCGCTCAAATTCAACGATTGCGACAGACGCCCGCCCACTCGACAGAATCACCACGGAGATTATAACTTTATATGCCACCTGTAACTTTTTCTCAGAAAGCAAACCCCGGTTGATCCATGCTGATTCGCGCACTTGTCATTGCAATGATCGTTTCTGTCGCAGCCGACGACCTCCCCCAGTCGGGGCACGCTTCCGTTGAAGCGCTGTACGAACAGGTCGAGCGACTCTTATCAGAAGAAAAGCTAACCGACGCCGATGCCGTTGCTTCGCGCATCGTCAGGTCCAATCCACGTTCTGCGATTACCCATCGCAAGCTGGCTGACATGTTTGAACTACACCACCAAAGCGCGTCGGCGATCAAACACCTGCGAATGGCGCTGACGTTTGATCCAACACCGGACGACCATTTTCGCATCGGGCGTCTGCTCGTTTCGAAAGGCCGACACGCGATGGCGCTCGAACATCTCGAGCAAGCCGATGACCTGGGGCTGAGCGACCCGCAGCTCAACGCCGAACTCGGACTCGCCTACGCACGCATTGGCCGCGACTTCGGACGGGTCCGCACGATCGATCTCCCAACCGGCGAACCCGGACAACTCACCGAAGAATGGTACTTGATCAAACGCAGCGGCGTCGTCATTGGCACGTTCGATGCAGCCCCCAAGCGATCAGCCGTTTATCAACTGGAGATGGCTCGGGCGAAAGGAGTCAAGCGCCTCGACGTCATCACCGAACTTGCCCAAGTCTGGATGCGCCACGGAGATTTCAATCGTGCTCAGACCATCTGCCTCCAATTCAAAAACCTGCTCGAAGACGACGAAGTGACGCCTCAAGTTCGCGCCGATGCCTACATCGTATATTCAGAAGCGGCGTTTGGCCTCGACGACATGGAACGCTTTATCGCCCTCGTCAAACAGGCTGCGAAGCTTGATTCGATTCGGGCGAACACTTGGCTTGCACCCGCGTATCGCCAAGCCGCCAATCGTTTCAAACAACGCGGTGACCTGACCAACTACACTTTCTACCTCAAGTATTTTCTCGCCGAACGACCCGACAGTGCCGAAGGACACTACGACTTGGGGATTGCCTATCTGGAAGCCGGTAAACTGGACCTCGCCGCACAGCATCTTCAGGCATCGCTCGATGCTCCGGGCGGCCACACCCGACGGAACAAGATTCTCGAACTGCTTAATTCCATCCATTCCAGATAGCCGTCTGGCCCGATTGGATGGAATCTTGCGGGGCGCTTACAATTCACGTTCTGGGACTGCATAGGCTTGCAATCCATGCAACACTAATAACGGTTGGCTGGCAATCTCTTAACTTGAAGGGTGACTCGCATGAAAACGGCAAAACTTTGTCTGGTGCTTTCGATGTTCGCAGGAGCCAATCTATTGCTCGCCGACGACACGCCCGATCAAAATAAACCGACTGACGAGGCCAACATGAAGAAGTCCGTTCTCGATTTCGAGATGAAGTCAAATAGCGGTGAAACCGTAAAGCTCGAAAAATTCAAGGGCGACGTATTGCTCATGGTCAACGTCGCGTCGAAGTGTGGGCTGACCAAAAAGAATTACGAAGAACTCGAACCGCTTTATCAGAAGTACAAGGATAAGGGTTTCGAAATTTTGGCATTCCCTGCCAACGATTTTCTGTCGCAGGAACCGGGCACCAACGAAGAGATTGCAAAGTTCTGCGAAAAGTACAACGTCAGCTTTCCGCTCTTTGAAAAAGTCTCCGTCAAAGGAGACGATTGCTGCGATCTGTACAAGTTTCTGATCAATCACCCGAACGAAGACATCGCCGGCGAGGTCAAATGGAATTTCCAAAAGTACCTCGTCGATCGCAGTGGCAAGGTCATCGCCAAATTCGGACCGCGCACCAATCCCGACAGCGAAGAAATCGCAAGTGCAGTCGAGAAAGCCTTGGCTGAACCGAAGCCCGAAACGTCGGACGGTTAATCCAAACGCAGAGCGAGAACCCAGATGGCCGCCATGGACCTCAGCATGACATCACCACCCACCGCATATGCAAAGCGTCGCGCCAGCCTCGCGGGCAAGATCAGTCGCCCAATGGTCATCTTCTCCGGGCATGCCCTCGCCCGTTCGTACGCGACGAACATGCACGTCTTCCGGGCGGAAAGCTGCTATCTTTACTTCGGTGGTCCGTCACTCGAACATGCCGCACTGCTCATCGAACCCGGTAGCAACGGGCGCGACGGCTGCACCTGGTTCCGCACGCCGCCCGGTCCGGACGATCCACTCTGGCTCGGACCGACACCGTCTGACGCAACCTGCGCCGAAGCCATCGGTATTACCGTTTCACAAATTAAAGACTACGACGCGCTCGAGTCCGCAACAGCCGCTGGCAATGTCTCGTGCATCACGCCACCGCATCCCGACACGCTCGCACATGCCTGCAAGTTAAAACTTTCAAAGGCAACCGATGAGGAATCGCTGGCGATTATCGATCTTCGGTTGATCAAAGACGATCACGAATTAACGGCGATGCGTCATGCCGCAACCGCGGGCGTGGCCGGTCATCTTGCAGCTATGCGGGCTGCACAGGTCGGTAACTCCGAAACCGACATACAAGCCGCCCTGATCGCCGAACTCGTCCGCCACAACTGTCGCGAGAGCTTTTCGCCCATCTGCACGATTCGCGGCGAAGTGCTTCATGGCGAATGCGCCGGGCGCAAACTCGAAAAGGGCTCGCTTATCCTGGTCGATGCCGGCGCGGAAGAAACCGGCGCGTACACCAGCGACATGACACGGGCGTATCCTGCGGGTGGTGAATGGACGCCGATCCAGCGACATCTGTACGAAACGGTATTGCGAGCGGAACAAGCCGCGATCGCCGCATGTGTTCCGGGCAAGCGATATCTCGAAATCCATCATCTCGCTGCGCAAACAATCTGCGAAGGACTTGTTGAAGCCGGTCTGCTCAAGGGCGATCCAGCTGATCTTACGGCTCGCGGCGCTTACGGATTATTCTTTCCACATGGCGTCGGGCACCTGATCGGCATGGGTGTTCACGATCTCGAGGATTTTGGCGACTTGGCTGGATACGCGGCGGGTCGAATGCGGCCGGAACGCTTTGGCGATTGCTTCCTGCGTCTGGATCGCGATCTCGAACCGGGCATGGTCGTGACCATCGAACCGGGAATCTATCTCGTCCCGTCGATTTGGGAACGCGACGCGTTGGTCAAACCCTTCACCGATGCGATCAATCGGACGGCTGTCGATGCACTGCTCAATGATCAATTCGGTGGCATCCGAATCGAAGAAGATGTCGCCATTCGAGAATCATCAGCCGACGGACCGGAAGTCCTGACCGCCGCCCTGCCAAATGATCCCGACGAAGTATCAAGAATCATTCAGAGTCGATAAACGCAGCCAGCATGTAGGGTGGGCCGTGCCCACCACCGTTGGAATGATTGACGGATTGGTGGGCACGGCCCACCCTACATTGCAACTGGACATCAGTGCTGCGTAAGCAGGATCGCCATACCAGCAACATACACGAGTAGCAGCACGACCGAGTCCACGCCCAACCCCATCACCTTACGCGTCGTTCGATAAGCAATCCCCGCAACAGCGATTGACATCATCATCACCGCAAATAGCCCAGCCAGAATGTTCAGGTTGGCAGAGAAGTTATCGCCAGACATGCTCAAAGGGTCGCCCGTCGCAAACGTCGAGACCTTGATCACCGGAACAACCAACATATTGAACATGTTGCTGCCAAAGATATTCCCGAGGGCCATGTCGAGATTGTTAATCTTGACTGCCGTCAAACTCGTCGCGATCTCCGGCAAGGAAGTCGCGACGGCAAGGAAGCAAATTCCGATTGCCGTCTTACCCAACGAACGCCCCAAACACTCAATATGATGTTCCGACAACACATCGCCTGTTTGCGTCAGCCACCATGCCGACATCACAGTCATGACCGAAACGACGATCAACGCCACGACGACCCCCATAGGTCGTGGGGACGCTTCCTTCAAATCCACAGTCGCAGAGCCACGATTTTCGAAACGTTGCGACAAACTCATAAACCAGATGTACGTCACGATGATCGACAACGACGAAACGATCTCGATGGTTTGCTGAATGACCGGGCTGCCTGCAAACTTCTGCACCATGGCGATCGCGCTGATGGAAAATACGATCATCACGATTCCGAATGAACTGTTCAGCAGTTGAGTGCGACGCGCGTTCCGGAGCACCGAACCATCCGCCAGCGCCACGTTCATGATCACGATGATGACGACATTAAACGAGCAACTGCCATAGACGGCGGCGAAGGCCATATCCACCGCACCAATTGCGCTGGCCGTCGCACCAGCAACGACTTCCGGCAGGCTCGTTACCGTCGCCAGAAGCAACATTCCCACAAATGCTTGACCGAGTTTCCATTCATCGGCGAAGCGGTCGGCGAGTTTCGTCAGGCGAATGGCGATCAGCACAACGATCGCGCCGGCGATTAGCAATTCGCCCAAAAGCATCGGTGTCGTCACGTTGTTGGGGTACAGCCACTGTGTCAGCACGGGTTCGCCTCGAAGACTTGCCTGGTATTTGGCGGCAAGGGTTGCAGATTATAACCATCTAACACTGCGCTGGACAATTTGACTTTTTGGTGAAATTTGGAATGAGTTGATTCGTGGCGATTACTTTGCTGAGAAAAACCTGGCGCTGGTGCCATCTGGCCCGACGCGTGCCCGAACTTTTTGAAGACAACGCGGACACCGACCTTCGTAGACGGTACCGGCAGCGTTCTTGTAAACCCGGACATAAACATCACAACATTCAAAATGAACACCGATCCAAGAGCGCTTGGGCGGGACGGCGCACTCGTCCGATTCGCCAAGGCCATCAATATCGACAATAAAGTCCGGATCGCTGTTCATCAAAGATTGTATCGGCAGCCTTACGCCCCGCGCTTCATTCGCGTGCGCAATCCCCTGATGATTTCCGATAACCGTGTGTTGGCGGCATGTTCTAATGCGTCAATACGCCGCCCAGCTTCCTCTGCCTCAACCGAATCAGCTAGTTGATCCGCATTGACCCGTACGCTGCAAGCCGCACAACGCACCGTCGCCTCCGCCAAAATTGCTGCGGCTTCCAGGTCACTGAGTAGCCACTTGTTACCCCACTCCATCAAATCAATTAGCGCCCCAAGCACATCATTTGATTTTGTAGCGATGCCCATCGGAACGCCCATCGATCGACGGGTGGCTTGCTGCAATTCTTCCTTCGCCTCGGGCGTATCGTTTTTGGCTTTCGACACAGCCACATACGCGCCATACGCTTTCGCATCGTCGTCGATGGATTGGCGAAGCGATTCGTCAAGCTGGCGCAAACGATCGGCGATCGACCAAACCGGACAATTCTGATCCGTCTGGCGATCCTTGTGCATCGAGTAAGCAGCCACCATCCGCGAAAGCGTCGCGCCCAGCGCGCCAACTGCTCCAGCCACCGCACCACCACCGGGCGTCGAAACGCGGGCCGAAACAGCATCGAAGAATTCCGACAGCCCCATGTCAACCAACTTGGAATCACCTGCCTGCGTCATGCTGTATCTTTCTCATAATCAATATTCATTTTAACCAACACTTTCTCGATCGTGTCCGCCAATTCGCAATCCGCATCGAGATCGCCCAGCGCTTTTTTCAAATCCTCGACGCGATCAATATCGTAACCCATTTCCGCCTGCCAAATCGACAATCCGTTCTGTTCGGCAATCGCAGTAGTCTGTTCAAACACGCGCGGCGTACCCCAATCAATACCGCGAAACAACTGCGGGAAGTGCCGCCGCGTCGCCAGAAAATAGTAACCGCCATCGGCGCAAGGACCGACGGCAATGTCCACCGAAGTCAATCGCCTTCGCAAGGTGCGGAGCGTGTTCCAATTCTGCATCGGGCTATCCACACCGAGAAACACAACTTCGCGTGCACCGCCGTCAAACGCCTTCGCAGAAGCCCGCTCCAAACGCTCGCCCAAATCGCCACCACCTTGAGGCCAACATGACACCTGCAAATTTTGCAACGCCTCCGGATCAAGAATCGGCAGAAACCCGTCCAATGCGTCGTCGGGCGACCCGACTAAGATAGGACAACACCATTCATCCACAGTCAGTTCGCGCCAGATGTGTCGCATGCATGCTCGCTGGATGCGGGCGGCATCGTCCGGCGACACCGGTGGGCACAACCTTGTCATCACCGCGCCAGGCACTGGGTACTTGGCAAACAGAAGCACGACGGATTGGTTTTCAAATTCAGCGGCCATTTTGGTAGTAACTCTATCACGTCGTCGTAGCACGGCGACTGTGGTTTCTTGGTGGTATTCGCGCTTTACCGTCATTCCCGCGCATGCGGGAATCCAGAAACGCAAGAGAATACTCCACTATTCTTTCCATCACTTGTGGTCGCAACGAATCTTCCACGGTCGGTAACGCTACTTTGGCAGGGGTGACGCATGCAACTGGATTCCCGCGTGCGCGGGAATGACGGCGGGACGTGTTGCCACCTAGCGGGTGCCGCACTCACCCTACCACACCACCGCCAACGCAAAAATCGGTATCGCCGCCAACATCAACAGCGCACAATACCCCATGAATTCGCGGGCGTTCACCTTGGTCATGCCCATCAGCGGAATTGCCCAGAACGGCTGCACCATGTTCGTGAGTTGATCGCCATACGCGATGGCCATCACCGTCCGCTCCATCGAAAACCCAAGCTCCTGCGCCGCTCCGCACATGATCGGCCCCTGCACAATCCACTGCCCTCCGCCCGACGGCACAAAGAAATTCACCACGCCCGCGCTCGCGAGCGTCGCCAGCGGAAACGTGCAATCAACTGAAATGTTGAGCAACCCAGCTGCGATCTGCGATGCTTCGACGAACCCGTTCGATATCGCAGCCGCCAATCCCGCCCCGGCCATCAAACCCTGGATACCGCTGTATAGAGGAAACTGAATCACGATCCCCACGATCGCCGACCCACCGCTGGACACTGCCCGCAAGTACGACATCAAATTGCCATGCAGGACCAATCCCATCGCCAGAAACAAACTGTTGACGAAGTTTAGATTGATCGAACGGGCGATCGCCATCCACCAACCGGCATCTTCTTTGACCGAATGAGCGTCAGCCACCCTTTGAAACAATCCGAGAAATATCAGCCCACCAATCAGCCAGGGCAGCGCCGGCGATTCGTTGATAAACCGCGCCAACGTTCGCGCCGGCGGTTCCGATTCGGGCAATTCGGAATCGTCCGCTTCAATGGTTGCTTTTTTTTGAGTTGATTGCTTGCCGTTCGGAAGGGCCAGCAATCCAAAAAACAACGGTATCGCCACAAACAGGCCAGCCGTCAGCAGTAAGTTTCGCGACCCCAAGAGCGTGCGATCAATGGTGATTGGGGCGATCTCGGCGGTGAAACTGTTATCGCCGGATCCGACGATGATGTTCATCCGCTCCGACGCGACCTTCAGCGGTGCCGACCCGGAAAGCCCGCCGTGCCAGATCATCATGCCCGCATAAGCAGCCGCGACAATCAACGCATACTGGCAGGTGATCTTCCGACGTTCAAATTGACTCCGAAGCTCCGAAGCAAGCACACCCGCAAGGATCAACCCGAACCCCCAGTTGATCCAGCAACCCACGCAAGAGACGGCTGCTATCATCATCACACCGCCACGATTGGAACGCGGGATCGACGCGATGCGCTTCAACATGCGCTGCGAGAGCGGGGCTTTGGCCAACCCGAATCCGGTCAGCAACACCAAGCACATCTGCAAAGCAAACGTCAAAAAGCCCGGGTTCCAAATCGCGTCAAGCCACATGCCCCCAAGCAGCACGGTGCGATCACCAAACGATTGCCGAGCGACCGACTGTTCCTGCGGAACCAAAAGGGCAAGCGCAAAGACCACCAGCGTCAGCAAACAAGCCAGCGCCAACGGATCAGGCAAAAACCGCTGCGTTAGTTTCGTAAATAATTCACCAAGACGACGCATGCGCTCATGTTAATACATACAACGACGATCGCATCATCAAAGAAACAAATGCATTTGCGCTCGCCACAAGAAGTTTATTTTCATGCCCTTGAATCACACCTGTGGTTTTTGTTATAGTTGCCACGCTGCGAAACGGATTTTCGCTTCTGCCGCACCGGTGTTGCAAATCTTCTGACATTTATCTTACACCCGAGCCAACTGCTCTAAAGCAGCTCAAGGAGGAGCGCCATGGAGTACCGTGTCCGCATCCAGTTTGCCACCGCCATCGTTGTCATTGCCCTCGGTATCGCCGCGAGTTTTGTCACCAGTACCTACATCGCGGCTGAAGCTTATGAAGGCCGAAACAAATTCGACCATCACCAGAATCAGACCATTACCGTTAAAGGATCGACCCGCCACCGCGTCCGAAGCGACCGAGCCGTCTGGGCCATCGTAGTCAAGGGCGAGGGCGAAGACCTGCAATCGGCGTTCGAAGTACTCGATTCCGGCGTCGAACGGGTCCGGTCGTTCCTGAACACCAACGGATTCGCAGCCAATCAATTTGGACTTGGTGCAATTTCGACCACGACGAAGTATGCCCGCGACGCCAAAGGAAACCGAACCGACGAAGTCACCGGATACCGTTTGGAGCGGCGTTTCGGCGTCCGGACATCTGACGTGAATCTGGTCGCCAGAGCGGCTGGCAACGTCACCCAGCTTCTCAAAGAGGGCGTGTTCGTCATTTCTCAATCGCCGGAATACACCTATACCAAGCTTGCCCCATTGAAAATCGAGTTGATGGCCAAAGCCTCTGCCGATGCCCACGACCGCGCTGAAAATATTGCGGCGAGCACCGAGAGCAAACTGGGCGAACTGCGCGATGCGCGGATGGGCGTCCTGCAAATCACCGCACCCGATTCGACCGACGTCAGCAGCTACGGCATATACGACACCTATACGATCGATAAAGACGTCCGCGCCGTGGTGACCGCGACTTTTGGGATTGAAGCATCGTGACAAACCCGCGATCATGCTTGGCTGATTTGAAACCCCCAACGAAAGGTAATAATGATGCCAACGCGAATCGCGGCGACTTCTCAAACATGCGTTCCCAATAGCAAGCTCCGACGAAGTCTGAGGCCTTGTAAAATCCTACTTGTGCTCGCCTTCGGAATGCTGGCTGGCTGTTCCAATCTTCATGTGCCGGATGTGCAGATTGTTTCTCGGGCTGACTGGGCAGGTGCCGACGACGTTCCGATGATGGAGCGATTCGTCGAACATGCGCCCGATCGACTAACGATTCACCATGCCGGCGTGGTGGATGACGGGTCGGTGGCGGGCGACGAAAAAATGAGGCGGCTTTTCAACTTCAGCGTCAAGCAGCGACCCTGGGGTGATGTGCCCTACCACTTCGTGATCGATCGGACCGGATGCATTCGCGAAGGGCGCGATATGATTTACGCTCCGGACACGAACACCAGTTACGACGTCGACAGCCACATCTGCATTTGCGTCAACGGCGATCTGACCAAGCAACCGCTGATGGAAAATCAGTACCGTTCACTGGTGGACTTGCTCGTGAAACTAGCAGCCGACCTCGATGTGCCCAATGACCGCATCGCCGGGCACAAGGACTATGCCCCGGGCGAAACCACCTGCCCCGGTGTGCTGGAAAACTACATCGAAAACGGGTGGCTCATCGAAGACATGGAAAACGTGCGAGCAGGAAAGCCATACGAGTTTCGAGAATCGCAGTACGTCAGTTCCGAGTCGAAGAAGTAATCAGAACATCGAGACAAACATGGCATAAAAAAAGACCGGACGGTTTGAACCGTCCGGTCTTTATCATTTGATAAGTTGTAGGTCGAACTACGAACGACGATTGCGACGAAGTGCCACCGCACCACAGCCAGCCGCCAGAAGCATAATCGATGCTGGCTCGGGAATGGGCGTATCCGCAATGAACAACCAATCCTGCGTTCCCGAAGATTCCTGACCAATCGAACTGTATGTCACCCAACCGCGTCCGACCAATGGGTCCAGTGCGGAAACCGCCGGATACGAACCTAAACGATGCTGATCGCGAACGACCAAAAACGAATCGTTGTTCCCATCAACTTGATCCCAGATCGTCCACTCGGTGCCAGCAGCAATGTCAGCATTGCCAGCCAGCGCCGTGATCGTTCCGTTGTTCGCTGCGTTGTTTGGCGTAACTTTCCATCCACCCATCGGGCCGACCACACCTTCAACGTTCATCGTGTAGGTAAAGTCAATGGCGAATAATCCTTCACCGTAGCCGTATGTACCACCCGCATCGACGCCGCCCTTGGCCACACCCGAAATGTTGATCTCGAGGTCACCGCCCAAATCGTTGACGTTCATGCTCATGCTGGACCCGTCACCGGGGTCAAATGAAAAGGAGGTAACCCCACCCACACCACCAACCAGACTTCCAGACGATGGTGTCTGCTGAAACAAGTTGTCCAAGCGCAGCCCATAGGGCGGTGGATCTTGTTCAGCATCAGGATGATTTAAGATCGGAGTCGTGAAGTTAAACGCGGACGCAGGAAGCGCCACGAACAAGGACAACAATATCGCGCCAGTGAGAGTTCGCATCGGTCTTTCTTTCCCCTGTGGTTGAAATCAACCTTACCAGGTAATTCCGCCCCGAGTACCTCGGCCCAATTCCCCATGTGAGATTATGAGGAACACGAATGAAACAGGATCTCTCAAACCCGCCCGACTTACCTTGATTCTAGCGAAATCGAATCTCGAGAGTCAATGGGTCTGAACACCTTCTCGTGCTTCTAATGTTTTCATGGCCAGAAACCATTGCGTCGAAGTGAGTTTGGTTGCCAAAAATCGCTAAGTGCATACCGAAAAACCGTTTATTACATATTGCCTAGTGTATAACGGACCCGATCGGCGTCCTGGACTCCGCGGCAACGCCAGCTGACGCTTCAAAAAACCTCATCCACCGATCAGCGCAATTATCCCATTCATAGTGGTCAGTCACATATTCCCGTCCGATTTTGCCCAATTCTATCCGGCGGTCTTCGTCACCAAGCAATCCCACCACAGCGTCAGTCAACTGCTCGGGGTCATTGGTATCCGTGAGCAAACCTGTCTGATCGTGGATAACCGTTTCAGGAAGCCCGTCAGTATTCGATGCCACCACCGGCACACCACAAGCGCTCGACTCCAATGCAGCCACGCCGAAGCTTTCGACCACTGACGGAATCACCGATACCTGCCATCGTCGCAACAAGTTGGGAATCTCATCGTGGGGCTTCGGTTCAAACCACCGAATCCGGGCTGCAACGTTTGGATCGCTCACGGTTCGCTGCAATTCTTTCGCGCGGACTCTTGTACCTACCATTTCGAATCGCACATCGGGCACGCGCGCCATGATTTCAGGCATCGCCGCAATAAACCGCTCCGCACCATACGCCGGGCCGAAACCTTTTAGGAAACCCACTATCGGTTCGCGCACCGGAGTAGGAGCCGGTCTAAACAAATCCAAGTCAACGCCCAACGGTATGACATTGACCTTCTTCGCATCAACACTTGCATACTCGGAAACCCGCTCTGCAAACCAATGACTGCACGTCGCGATTCCGTGCGCGCCTTTGAACATTTCCATCCGTCGCTTTTTAAGACGCGGCGTCTCTGGTGGCGCTTCGGGTGGCGGGTTGATGTCTGAACCCCAGGGCCAAAGGGCGAGCCGGCCATGACTGATCGGCTCATCGTAAAAACCCCAATCACTCAGATAGAAAACCGTGACCAGATCGTGCTCTTTGAAAAACTTGGACAGGTACTTCGCGCGGCGAACACTGCGGCGCACCGAACTTCCCAGGCTTGGCCCGGGAACACCGAATCGTTCGTAGGTTGCACCTTCGGGTTGATGGTCACCCTTATAAACAAGATGCACGGTCGCGCCGCGCTCTCGAAGCGCCGCAACCATGCGTTTGGTGTGAGTGGCTTGGGGATGGGCAAAGATGCAGATTCGCATGGGATGGCGTCTAGTTACATGGCTCGCAGGCTACCGGGCTTGCACTTTGCTTGCGGGAAGTCAGCATCGGTTCAATGGACTGAATCGCTGACCACTCGTGCGGTAAGGTCAGCAGTCCCGTACCCTTGCCCTCGTCGTCAACCTGAAGCATGAACTTGTACGGTGTCTCAGCCAGCAACTCGCTTCGATCTGCATCCCACAATCGGACGATTGCAAAATAATTGCCACCACCAAGCGGAAACGCGGGAAGGTCAATCCGCACGTCGTGTCGGCCTGCCGGAGCGTTGAAGGTGATCCCCTGATGACGGGAATTCAAACTCACCATCATCTCGCCACCGTCGCGCCGCAGTGCAGTCTCGACCGTCAATCGATCGACGTCGCGATCGAGTTCAAACCCGATTTCCATGGTCAAGGGTTCGGTCGGACGGACGCATTCAACTTCGCCGCCGTCAGCCGCGAGAAACTTCATCCCGCTTACGCGACCATCCGTCTTACCGGTGCGAGGGTTGTCAACGTATGACATCTCGCCAATGCGGGTCATCGTGGCTTTAAGATAATGCCCGACCGCATCTGCCGGCGAACCGACAAACGCGCACTCGCCGCCATCAAGAACCAGCGTGCGATGACAAATGCTGCGCATCTGCTCCAAATTGTGCGTCACAAAAATCAACGCCACACCCGACTCCACCATCTCGCGCATCCGCTCTTCGCAGCGATGCCGAAACGCCACATCGCCAACTGACAATACTTCGTCAACGAGCAATACATCGGGCGACACGTGGGCGGCAGTCGAAAACCCGAGCCGCGCCTGCATGCCCGTGCTATAGCGCTTCACCGGCGTGTGGATAAAATCACCAATGCCGCTGAATTCGATGATGTCGTCAAGCTTGTTTTTGATCTCCGCACGGGACATGCCCATGATGGCACCGGTGAGGAAGATGTTCTCCATCCCGGTCAGGTCGCCGTGCATTCCGGCATTAACTTCGATAAGCGCAGCCAGGCGCCCGTGAACCTTGATGGTGCCCTCGTCAGCTCGGAGGATACCTGCAAGCAGCTTCAACGCGGTGCTCTTGCCGGCTCCGTTCGGTCCGATGATGCCAAGCGCTTCGCCCGGTGCGATTTCGAAATCCAGATTGCGAAGTGCCCAAAAGGTCGGCCGCTTTGAATGCACCTCGCGCCCGACGAGTCGTCGCCCGGTAGAAGCAATTAGATCGCGCAGGCTTTCATGGACAGCCCCCCGTCGAAACCGTTTGCCCACTTTTGAAAACTGAACGGCTACCGCCATCAAATGCACTCCGCGAACTTGTGCGACATCTTGCGAAACGACCACCAACCCAGCACAAACGTACACGCGGCAGTAACGCATGCCGACGCAAACGCCCCGCCCGTCGGAACTGTCCCCTCAAGCAGGCATTGTCTATACGCTTTGATAATGGGCGTCATCGGATTACAGACGGCGACGATTCCCCACCACGACCCGTCATTGCTGATCGGGTAGACCACACAGGTCAGAAACATCCAAAGTTGAATCGCCACGCCAAGTAGCTGCCGCACGTCGCGATAGAACAGGTTGGCCATCGCCAGGAGCATGCCCAGACCGGCAGTGAACACGATTTGAACGACGACGATGACTGGCAGAAATGCGATCGCCGCCGACGGTACGAACGTCCAGCGCGTGAAGAAATGAAAGTATGCAACCAATCCTACGAGCACACTTCCCGCGATGAAAAAATCCGCGAACGCCGAACCAATGCTCGACAGCGGAAACACCTCACGCGGGAAATAAACCTTCGTCACCAGATTGCGATTGGCGACCAATGAATTGACCGACCCCAATAGTGACGCGGAAAAGAACGTCCACGGTACCAAGCCGGTATACGCGAACAGCGGATACGGCATGCTGATATCGAGTCCACCAACGACCTTGACCGCTCGCGTGAAGACGAATGTAAAGATCAGCATCATCGACATGGGCAGCAAGACCGCCCACGCCATTCCAAGCATCGACTGCTTGTATCGCACCCTCAGGTCTCGCCAAATCAGCGATGCCAGAAGCTGGCGGTATCGAATCAATTCTGAAAACGGGTTGGCCGTTGACGTCGCGTGCATGCGTTTTGTCAATCTCGACTGAACAACGAGCGCGCATCGACACCCCAACCGATTGGAGGTCGAATTCATGCACACTTCCAAATGGTTTTTCGGACGTTTGAAGCCCAGTCTTTTGAGCGAGGGCCGGCAAATTCGGACATCATCAAAGTCGTGTTCAATTTCAATTGACGATGGCAGGCCCATCCGCCTCGAAAAGGCTAATCCGATCCCATGCATTTGGCTACATGCGGTCCGTGAACCGCCGATAACACATACGAAGGGCGATCAAGAAAACCCGCCCGATAAAGATCGCAATCGACAGTTCGAAGCCGACTTTGGCACGGACCGCCCGCAAAGTGGATGACAAGACCATGACGCAACTCGTACAACTTTCGCTACCCGATCAACGCAAACCCGATGCAGTCATGGACTTCACTCCGCTGCCCGACGGCGCATCCGTCAAACTTATGTTGGTCTATCCCAATGTGCAGCGCGTTCGTACACCGCAGTTGGGCGTTGCAGTGTTGTCATCATGTGCGAAACAAATCGGCGCGGATGTGTGCTTGTATGACATCACCGGTATCAAGCGCGGCACCGAATTTGACGCGTTCAAGGAAATGGTCGAACGCGAGAAGCCCGATGTGCTTGGATACTCGGTCCGATCAAACGAATGGCCCCTCACTCAAAAGATGCTTGCATGGGCGAAGACGCTCGGAATCAAACAGATCGTCGGCGGCCCGCATCCGACGCATGCTCCCGATGAAACCATTGGCGACTGCGACGCGATCGTTCTCGGCGAAGGTGAGGGCACAGTCATGGACATCCTCCGCGCCATCGCCAAAGACCAACCGCTGGCTGGCATCCCCAATACCTGGGTCAATGTCGATGGCGACGTCGTCAAGACCGACAAGCGCAACCTCATCCACAATCTCGATGACGTACCGCTGCCCGATTGGAAAATCTTCGGCGACATTCACTTCCGCGATTCGTACATTGCCGGCGTCATGGGCGAAGTCGAAATGGTCGCGGCGATCGAAGGAAGTCGCGGCTGCCCGTTTACCTGCACATATTGCTCGAACCACGCATTGATGGATTCGTATTCGGGACAGGGTCGATGGCGTCGCGAAAAATCGCCCGAACGCATCGTCGAAGAGTTAGCCGCCTTCCGCGAGGCATTCGGTTCGCTCGATTTTGTCTATTGGGTCGACGAGATTTGGCTGACGGGTGTCGAACGACTCAAGCACTTCCGTGATCTTTACAAAAAAGAAATCGCCGCGCCCTTCAGCATCATGGAACGGCCCGAGTGCATCACCGAAGAAAAAATCGAAATCATCGCCGATGCGGGGCTGCACTATGTCGCGATCGGTCTGGAAAGCGGCGACGAAGACCTACGCACCAGCCTCCTCGACCGGCGCACCAAGGTCAACGTTTTGATCGAAGCCTTCACCCTTCCGAAGAAATACGGCGTCAAGATTCACGCGTTCACCATGCTGGGCCTCCCGGGGCAAGACATCGCATCGATGCTCAAGACCTGGGACATCATGCGAGACATCATGCCAACCAGCGCCCAGTTCAGCATCTTCTACCCGCTCAAGGGTACGAAGCTATACGACCAGACCATTCAGATGGGCATGTACGATCCCTCGGACACAGCCGACAATTATTATTCGGGAACGGTACTGACACAAGATGGCATCGACAACGCACTACTGCAGCGCTATCAAACACTACTGGTCCGTTACGCCAATAAACCCGGCTGGCTTGCGGTGGCTGCGTTTCATTTCTATCGCAAGATCATTCCGGCATACAAGCTGCGCTTCGTCACCGCCCCCGCGATCAAATCGCGAATGGGTTACTACCGGGCCCGCTGGAATACATTGCGCGCGAAAGGAACATTGGCTGTCGCCAAGCGATTGGCTCGTGCGCTTATCGAATCGCCGCAGGCGCTGTTCACATCACGAGGCACGGCATAGTCAATTATTTTCAGACGCGTCCCGATCGAACCAGCTTTCCGGAATGTCTTGTCCGCACTTCGGACAATTCGCGCGTATTGCACCTTGCAAGAGACTGGCGCATCCCTGGCAGATCGGCGCAGGGTATCGATTTGAATCCCAGTCGTCGGGCACTTCAGTTGAGAATTCGATGTAATGCAGCCGCTTGCAATTCGGACATGCGAGAGCAACGAGCGGCGTGAACTTGTACAACGCCCACCCACATACCAACGTTGCAAGTTTGAACCAACCTCTGGAAACGGTATCGCCCAAGAAAATCAACAAGCAGACGAAAGGAACGCTGGCGGCAACTAGAAAGAGTCCAACCCAGGTCGATTTTGGATTAAATTTGACGATCTCACCGAGACCTACCAAAACGACTCGCTGCTGGGGCACGTCTCGGCACTGGCAAGGCTTGGCAATCAAGAAACCCATCAAACAACCTTTCAAAAATTCGATCTGCAAGACACAGCGGACTTCAAATCCCCGAACCACTTGCCCCAAACAAGCGCCATTGGAAATGGCAAATGGCCTCTCGTCTCCCCAAAAATAATCAAGCAATGCCGCAACGGAACCGCTAACCTCTACTAATCGGAATCGTAGAAAATCACTATTGTTGTCATGCTGAAGGGCCTCTTTCCATTATGTACAGGGGCAAATCGACTAAAGACGCGCTTTACTTGACGTCTTGTTTTGTTTTTGTTAGGGTTGCGAATATTCTGCGGTAAATGACAATTCAGCCCGATCACGCCGAACGGGCGCATTGAAACAACGGACTTCTTGAAAGGGTCATACGATGAAGCGTTTTGGATTTTTGTTGGGAGCAGTTGCGGTTTGCGGGTTTGCCATGATGGTTCCGTCGGTCATTGCTGACCAACCGAAAGAGGGTGCCAAGGAAGGTCATGAGGGACACGATCATGCTGGCCACGACCACGATGGGCACAATCACAAAGAAGGTGAAGCACACGGTCAAGACCCCATGCAGAAGATGATGGAACAGATGGCCGCTCCCGGTCCGCAGCATGAACACATGCAGGAATCGGTCGGAACGTGGAAGACCGAGATGAAGCACTGGATGGCACCTGGCGAACCAATGGAAGCCACCGGCGTTTCTGTTATCAAGTCCGTGATGGGCGGTCGTTACCTTGAAGAACACTTCACCAGCAACATGATGGACCAGGAGTTCATTGGTCGCGGCATCTTCGGATTTGACAAAGCCAAGGGCAAGTACGTCTCCGTCTGGTTCGACAACATGGGCACCGGCTTGATGACGATGGAAGGCACCTACGACGAAGCCACCAAGACCTTGACGACAAAGGGCGAAGCCGAAATGATGCCGGGCATGAAGACAAAGATGCGCATTGTCGACAAAGAAATCGACAAAGACACGCATGTCATGGAAATGTTTATGACCATGGGCGAAAGCGCAGAAGAAATGAAGACCATGGAAATCAAGTACACCCGCGACAAGAAAGTTGCCGACGCCAAGTAGTTGGCGGTATTTGAATACGCTGGACATCAGCGACGGTACAACAGTCGAAAGCCAACACAGAGCGGCATCCACGTAGATCGCGTGGATGCCGTTTTTCTATTCAAGTGGCCTCAACCGATGGCGCTATTCGGTGGTTAATTCGCGAGTCATCAGCGCATTGATCGCCTCGCGCGGAGTCTTGGTTTGATCCAGGACCGCTCCGACAGCGCGGGTGATGGGCATGTCGACACCGTGCTTCTCCGCAAGCTTCAGTACCGCATGGGTCGTCGCAATGCCTTCGATCACCGAATGGGTATCAGCGATGACTTCGTCTACCGTCATTCCGCGACCGATTTTTTCACCGGCGCTGCGGTTGCGCCCGACTGTTGAAATGCAGGTGGTCACCAAATCTCCGACGCCGGCCAATCCGAAAAACGTCTCGGCCTTCGCGCCCATCGCAATTCCGAGGCGAGTGATTTCAACCAGTCCCCGGGTCAGCAAAGCGGCTTTTGCGTTGCAACCGCCTTCGATCCCGTCAATGATCCCTGCCGCAATCGCAATGACGTTCTTGGCGGCGCCGGAAATCTCAACACCGATGACATCATCATTGGTATACACGCGAAAATAATCGTTGCTGAATGCCTGCTGAATGCACGAAGCAAGTTCAGCGTCGTCGGCTGCCACCACGACGGCACAGGGCTTTTTCGCTGCAAGTTCCGGTGCAATACTCGGTCCCGACAACGCGGCTACCTTCGCACCATCGTGCAACAAGTCTCCGATGATCTGCGTAGAGACTTGTAATGTTTCCACCTCGATCCCTTTGGACACCGCAACGACAGGCGTCTCACGTTGATGATACTTGGCCAATTTCTCCCAAACACCGCGGATGAATTGGCAAGGGATCGCCGAAACAATCAGGTCGGGCTGGGCCAATGCAACTTGGGCATCTGCCGTCACCGCGATGTTGTCGGGAAACTTAAGCCCCGGCAAGAATCGCTTGTTTTCGCGGTTGTCTTGCAGGTCGGTCGCCTGGAGAGAAAAGTTGCTCCAGAGCGTCACGTCGAAACCGGCTTCGGCAAGGATCAGCGCGCAAACGGTGCCCATCGCTCCGTCACCGACTACGCTAATGTTTTTCCATTCCGAGAGCATCATGTGCAATCTGGTTGGTGCGACAACTAGGCGTGCGATATCAACGACAGCTTTGCTGACCGGCTTGTCGCCATGGCCAAACTAAGAAACCAAATGGAACATGCTAGAAGCCAAATGGAGACTGTGTGACATTGAATTGGTCAAACACATAATCGGTGACAAATACCGTCGCGATTGAATTGACCAGACTCGTGACAAGCGCCTGCTCGTTGAGCGAACATTGGGCCGTTTGAAACAGCATCCCAGCCGACAGTGCAACCGAAGCTTTTTTTGCCAATGAACTTCGTCTCTTAGTCTTCTTCATGATCCGCAAACTCCAATCCACAATCGACCCATCCCGCTAGCCCCAATCAGTTCGGGCACCCAATCACCTCGAATACAACGAAGAGCTTATCACGGATTGTAGGTCGGTTCCATGGGGCGAATCGCGATCTGACCGGATTCACTGGGCGTTGTTACATTTGAACGAACATCCATCAATTGCGACGACGGCATCGGGCTGGTCGAAACCGATGACCTGGTGTCGCTGCTGACGGGTTCGATCGAGCTGGCCACCAAGACCGAAATCGGATCGACGTTTCCGGTCTCGACAAACTCGCGCGACGCCCGCACGCCAACAACGCGGCCCAGATACTGGCTGACATCGATGTTTGAATCGCGTGGAATCTCGACATAACAAAGCGTATGTGGAACCGATTTATTGGGATCGATAAGCCGATAGCGTCGCGGACCAACCGGTGACGAAAATACCATGCTTTCGCGCAACTCGCCGGTGGCTGCAAACCCGATGCGCGGTTGTTCGGAGATCGTTGTGAATGTCGATCGTTGTTGCGAAGCCGTCGACCGCGTTTCCGTCACCTCGGTGACCAGATTATTAATCTGCCCCACCGCATTGATTCTAAATGAAAGTACTTCCAACTGATGAATCCGCCGCTCCGCGTAAAGCTGCGACGCCTCGTCAACGTCGGCTTGCATGACCCCGCGATACTTGGCCATCAATTCGCCAAACTGTCGCTGGCCTAGTGGCTTGTCCAATTCGCGCATCATCTGATCGTCGATCAACTTGAGCTCGGCACGCGGATCGACACCGGTGAATGGAATCACCGAAACTGTGGTCGTTTGAACCGGTGGTGCCTCGGTGCGCATTGCGAATTGAGGTTGCTCGATCGTTGCCGTATTTGAAACGTAGGCAACCGACTGATCCCCATGCCCGGAATATGTATGGCTCGATTCTGATTCGACGGTCGTCGGCTGCATGGTCATCACATTTGCACCCGTCGAGGACTGAGGTGTCGCCGAGGAAATTCCAGTAGCGTGCATATTTGTTTGGCTGCTGGAGGGCATCGCCTGATTGCGATTGGACCTGCTCATCTCGGGTTGCTGGCTACTCTCCGATTGAACGCTTGGCTGCGACACGGCTGCACCGGACGAATCGTCCCACTTAATGATCGCCACTTGACCAGTCGAATCATTTGAAAACTGTGCCGATCGCGAAGTCGAATGACCCTGCGAATCAGCATTCGCAGCGTTCGATGAATCCACCGTTGTCGCCCGATTCTCGGTGGGCTGAATCTCGGCGACCCGTTGGGTTTCACTTGGCATTGCCTGCGACGGCGCGGCGGGCTTGGTGCGATCCGGCATTGACGTTGCCTTGGGCGCACTTGCGTCGGACATCGTCGACTTTGAGTGCGTGCCAACATTGCCAGTATTCGAATCAACCCGTTTGACCTTACCGCCTGATTCATCTGACCAAGTGTATACAGCCACACGATCCGTAGTATCCGCCGACTTCTCACGCGGACCAAAACCCGGACGAACCCCCGTGCTTTCGGTCGATGTCGTTTTCGATTCAACGATATCATCCTCACGATTCATCCTGTTCATTGAATCGTCGGACTTTGTCGGGCGGTTCGTCACATCGACTGATGGTGTCCGCGAAACCACGGTTGTTGGCGGTGACGCGGTAGCCGAATTGGATTTGAATGAATCCGGATCAACCCACTTTTCAGACGCTCGGGCGGTCAACTCCGAATGAATCCATGCGTAAGCACCCTTGGGTGGTTTGATTTTCAAAAAGCCTTCAGGGCCGTCTTCCAATACTTCAACCTCGTCACCTTCGTTGAGTTTCAACTGAACGGCGTAACGACCGTTGTCGTAATTGGAACCCGCACGCACGCGCACGCTCTTGCCGTTGACCACACCGCCACCGTTGCCGTCAAGGTCAACGTAATGTTTGGAGATCAGGCTGAAGCAGCCGGGCGGTGGAACGATGCCAAACCATCCACCATCTTCCTCCATGACTTCAACACGGTCGCCAGCTTGCAACTTGGTGACGACGTAGTAATTCGTGCTGGGTCCGCTGCGAAGGTTCACCTCAGTCGCGGTGACTTCGGCGACATACGGTTCGATTGCGTCGGCTTGGGTCGTAAGGACCAGCATCGAAAGTGAGGTGACAAGTACGGGGCAAGTTCGGGCGCGCAGAAATGACATGATATCCAATCCTTTGGGCATCTGCTGAAACGATCCATCGTTGGCTACTGTTTTGCTACGTTAAGCAAGCTGGCCATTCGCAACCGATCAACCCATCTTGTGAATTCACCCCGCATGCAAGAGCGGCTGAGCAAATTCAGGTCAACGAGCATAAATCGCGTGCGATGGGCTAAAATTATCCACACCCGGCGGTAGTGTCAATGATCAACTCAACCCACTTTGACATCCAAGCCAGTAGTGATTGTGAATATGACGTTAGCCCGGCGGTCCACATCGAACCAGTGATTAGACGTTTCAACCGTGTGACTTGTTCCCGAAATCTCCGCCGATTCCACGTTGAAGACGCATCCGGTTGGCCAGTTTCTCACTCGGTTTGCTATACTCCCCGCCAATGACCAGGACCGCGACCAAACCAATCTGCCTGCCCAGGACGGAAGTCGTCAAGATCGAATGCAGCGTTGCCCGATTGCTCTTGGCGCTACGCCATGAAGAAGGTCTGTTCGCTCTTGAAAGTTCTTGCAACACAGGTGGTTATGGCCGATTCAGCATCATCAGCACCGGACCGATTGATGATCTCAGGCGGCTTCTGGAAACACCTGACGCGGGCAGAATTGATGGATTCTCAGCCCTGGAGTCCGCCGTCAGCGCTTTGCCTCACGTCGAAAATGAATCGCTTCCATTCGTCGGTGGATGGGTCGGATTCATTCCCTTCGAATGTGGTGAGCCGGTTGTGGGCATTACCCTGACAGATGCGTCCGCCATGCGGTTTTCACTCTACGATTCAGCCGCCATTTTCGACCACAGCACAGGACAATGGACCATCGTTGCCGTCGATTTTCCACAAAGTCGGACATCTTCCGATCATCGACTGAGCGAATGGAAGGAACGTCTAACGCAGGCGGCATCCACTCCGAGCGCTCCAGATGGTCTGGCAAATTGCACCGATCATGGGCCGATCGTCTCGAACATGTCGCGAGCTGAATACTCTGAGAAAGTCGAACGGGCGATTGAGTACATCCGTGCCGGCGACATTTATCAGGTCAACCTTACCCAGCGATTCACCGTGGAACGCCAAGCCGATCCGCTGGATTTGTACTTGCGACTTCAGCAGGTCAACCCGGCTGACTATTCCGCGTACCTTCGCTATTGCGATCAAGCCGTCGTGTCGGCATCACCGGAATTGTTCGTTCAAATGAGCAGCACGGGTTCGCTGGTCACGCGTCCCATCAAAGGCACGCGGCCTCGCATTGGCGATGATGAGGTGATGCGCGACGAACTGAAACATAGCGAAAAGGATCGCGCCGAGTTGGCGATGATCGTCGATCTGCTGCGCAACGATTTGGGTCGCGTGTGTCAGTTCGGTTCGATCAACGTCGCACAAGCCGCCGAAGTCGAAACGCATCCAACGGTCCATCATTTGGTCGCGACCATAGTAGGCCAAGCCATCCCCGGTGTGAATGCAGTCGATGTGTTGCGGGCAATGTTTCCCGGCGGATCAATCACCGGTTGTCCAAAGATTCGCGCCATGGAAATCATCCGCGAATTGGAACCAACCCCGCGCGAAGCATATTGCGGCGCGATTGGTTGCATCAGTGCCGACGGTTCGATGAACATGAACATCGCCATTCGAACAATGATCCATCGCTGCGATCGCATCCACATCTATGCTGGCGGAGCGATCACAGCCGACAGCAACGCGGAAGACGAATACAACGAATCACTCTCGAAGGCGAAAGGTATGTTCCGCTCCTTGGGAATCGACGAAAATATTTCATCAACCATGTCCAAACACTCCGCACGAAACGGATAGCAATGGAATCAATCGTATTACTAAATGGAGAGTTTATCGCTGCGTCGGCGGCTACGATCAGCATCTTTGACGGCGGATTCTTGCACGGCGCCGGTCTGTTCGAAACGATGCGCGCCGATCATGGCCATGTGTTTCGCCTGCAACCGCATTTCGAGCGGATGGTCGCTTCTGCCGAAGCGCTCGGGTTGCCGATCACAATCGATGCGCTGCCAACCCCAGCCGACTTCGATAAACTCATTGCCGACAACAACCTGACCACGGCGCGGATTCGCATGACTGTTACCGTGGGCTCGATGCACCCTTCCGATGTGTCGGTTGATAAGCCGGCGTTGACGGTTTGTGTGACGGCTTCGTCACTGCCAACCTATCCACCCGAATTGTACGCAAGTGGCATGAAGGTAATGATCACGACGTATACGCAGTCCACGACCGACCCGCTGATGGGCCACAAGACGACCAACTATTTGCCGCGTTTGTTGGCTTTGAAAAAGGCGCGCGAGTTCAATTGCGGTGAAGCCTTTTGGTTTACGCCGCAGAATTACCTGGCAGAAGGGTGTATCAGCAGCGTATTTATCGTCAAGGACAACGCCATCGCCACGCCACCGCTCGATACGCCGGTGTTGCCAAGCGTCACCCGCAGTGCTGTTCTCGAAATCGCTCAGCGCGAAGACATCGAACATCACGAAAAGACGCTTAACATCAACGACGTACTCGGTGCCGACGAAGTGTTCATCACCAACTCCAGCATGCAGATCGTTCCGGTATGCTCGGTCGAAAAAACAGACATCGGTGATGGCAATCCAGGTCCGATGGCCAAGCGATTGCGACAGTTGTACATTGACCTCGTCGATCAGGAATGCAAAGCCCAGGGATAAACGCAACTCATGGCCCAATCTCAAAACAACAAGTCGCGAAACAATTACACTCCGCGTGTTTCAGATGTTTGCAGCGCCCTCGAAACGATAGCCCCGTTACGTCTCGCACAAAAGTGGGACAACGTCGGCCTGCTGGCTGGTGATGCAAACGCGACTGTTTCCAAGGCGCTGCTCTGCATCGACCTGACGCCAGAAGTCGCAGCCGAAGCGATCAAAACCGGTGCTGATTTTGTGATGGCCTACCACCCGCCGATCTTCAAACCCGTCGCGCGGCTGACGGCACAATCCGGCGGACCGGAAGCGGCAATCTTCCGCTGCATCGCCAACGGTATCGCAGTCTACAGCACCCACACCGCGCTCGACGCAGCCGACGGCGGAACCAACGATGTCATCGCCAACCTTTGCGGCATCACCGAAACCGAGCCGCTTGAAAACGCAACGACTGGAACGCCAGAATGCAAAATCGTGACATTCGTTCCGGCGAAACATGTTGATGTCGTTGCATGCGCGATGTTCAAGCAAGGTGCGGGCCACATCGGTGATTACGAACAGTGCAGCAATCGCATCAACGGACAGGGAACGTTTTACGGAACCGATGGCACCCAGCCTGCCGCCGGGAAATCCGGAACGTACGAGCACGTCGATGAGGTTCGATTAGAAATCGTCTGCCCGGCGAACCGCATCCCCGAAGTCACGGCTGCGATGACCAAAGCGCATCCTTATGAAGAAGTGGCGTACGACATCTATCCGACGCAGGCGCATCCCGAGCGAGGTATCGGACGCGTCGGAAAACTGCCGCGCCCCGTCACCCTTGAGACGCTCGCCAAGAAATTAAAGCAAGCGACCGGCGCACCCAGCACGCACATCGTCGGCAAACCAAGGCAAAAGATAAACCGTGCGGTCATCGTAGTAGGGGCAGCCGGTTCGCTTCCATTCTCCATACCGCTCGGAAAAACCGACGTCATCATCACCGGAGAAATCCGCCATCACGATGCACTCACCATCCTGCGCCGACCCTGCAACGCCCTCGCACTAGGTCACTGGAGCAGCGAACGCCCAACGCTTAAGCACCTCGCCAAGCGTCTAACAGCGATGACCAAAGGCGTTTCGTACAAGGTCAGCCGCGCCGATTGTGAGCCATTCCAGCCGATTTAGGACGATTTTGGAAGATTCGATCCATTTCGCAATTTTTTTTCCGATTGTCTGCTGAGCAAGTCAATATCCCTATGTACGGAGTAATCCTCCACAAAATTACTGATGATGGGGTCAAGCAGATGTATCGAATCTCGAAATCCGCGCTCGCGATATCTTTCTTCACCGTCGCATTGGTCGGCTGCACTCCGCAGATTGTGCCTGACGACGGCGACATGAATTCCAATGACGACTCGATTGAGTTCACCGAAGTTGAACCGATGATCGGTGACGCAAAGTCGATCAACGGTTCGGCGAAACTCCCTGCCGGAAGCGGTCTCGATGCGTCGACGTTGCGCGTCGATACGCATGCGGGCGAAGCACCCGTCGGAGCTGATGGCTCCTTCGACGCCGAAACTTTCAGCAACGTCCCCAGCCTCGCAATGTTGGTGGACGCGAACGACACAGCGGTATTGATGGGCTTCATCGGAGGCGACGACGGTCCGAGTGACATCGACGCCAAGTCAACCGCCACTGTGCTGCTATACTTCGCGATTGGCGGCTGGACGCTTCCGGCCAATCGATTACCGGAACTTCTGCATGAAATCTCAACGTCCGACGCCTGCGCCGACTTAGCCGATGTCATCGAAACTGCGATCGCCAGCGATCCAACGGCTCTCAAGGATGGCGACGCGAACATAGACGCAGCCCTCGAAAATGCAGCTGCGGAACTTCTTACCCCAGACCCGGGTGCGACTGATGCGACAAACACGGCCAAGGTGATTCAGCGTTTGGCTCGAACGCAAGGGGCAGCGAGTTCGTTTCTCACGATCGACCCGGACGAAGGACGATATCAAAGCGGTGCGCGAATCCTCACAGCCGACGACACCAGCGTAAACGTTTTGAACTCAGCTGTACGTCGCGCTTGTCTTTACGTCTTCCAATCAGCCGTCGAAGATGACGAAGGCGTGCGAACCGAAATATCGCCGGTCGAACAGATTGGAACCGCCCTTGAAGTCCCAGCTGCAAAACGCGTGCAACCCGGCATCGAAATAAAAGACGTCGTGGCCGGAACCAGTATCGATGATGCAATTGAGGGCGATAGAGTTCCATTCTGGACACCTGGACAAGCGGGCCCTGCGATATTGACCCCGCGCGAAGGCGCATCCAAAACAGAACTCACCCTCGTGCTCATCGGCCCATCGCTTGACGAATCGTCAGCCCCCGCCATTCTCAGCGATCCAGATTATGTACTGCTTTTCGATGAATGGCAGACCAAGCTCGCCGACTTGCAAGCCGAAACGTTCGTCATGGAGTTTATGATTCCACTGGCTGAATCAATGAGCTTCGGAACCAACCTCGCTTTATTCCAGGACACGCCAACCGCCACATTCTCACTGACCCAACTGATCCTTCCAGTCGTCGAAGGTGCAGACATTTCTCTCGGCACGACGGCTGGCTACACCGAGGCGGTTAACGTCGTGATCACGCGGGCGCTCAACAATCTCGCATTCAGAGAGAACCTCATCGATGCGATCGTTAGCGCCTTTCGCGAAGACACCGGTGGACGATTCAGTCGAGATCGTCTAGCCGCACACTTCAATCGACTGGCTGAGTTGCGCAGCGTCCAATCGGCAATCAACTTGGGCATGGCCGGTGATGCCGGTCACGTGCTAGAAGATCTGCGTGGCTCGCGCTCGGCCAGCACCTGGATCGCGGAATTTTCAAACGTGAAACTAACGCCCAGCGAAGCCACGATCACCACCAGCAATCACTCCGCGAGATTCACCGCCGACCTAGCCACAGACACAGGCAATTCAATCACCTACGAATGGTCAATGACCGGTACAAGAGGTGAATTGCTCGGGTTCGATGTAAACGATGCGTCGGCTTCGGGAAGCAGCATCATCAGTAACGATAATACCATCGAGTATTTCGTCGCCGATGCAGCTTCAATTGTTGACGGAACGCTTGCTACTGTCAGCGTCGATGTGTTCGACGGCGACACGTTCATCGGATCAGCCAGCGCAGCTGTGTTTGGAAAGAGTGAGGACGATGACGATGACGATGAGCCCTTGCCCTGCGAACCGGTCGGGTACTCCGACAAGCCGAGTACGCCTCTGTTCTCATTGAATGTACCCCCAACTGTGGTCGCCGGCGGCATCCTCACCTTCAACATTTCGATTAATCGGGGGGCTATCCAACAATACAGCGAACGACCGACGGACGTATCCACCAGCCGCATCTCGATTTCCGCGACCAAGAGTGTCGATCGCCCCGAATTTCAGCACGAAGTCCTGCTCGACGGTTCACCAATGGTTTCGAGTACGACCGGTAACTTCAAGAGAGCCGGGGTCGGCCACATAAGTACCAACCCAAGAGTCGAGGCTGAACACGGTTTGGTCATCAGTACATCCGGCGCCTGGGTCAGGTTTCCGTCTGACGGCCCGTCGACACACACCATTTCCGTACCCATCTCTGAAAACGCACAAACGCGATGCGCGTCGGGAGGAATTGTTTCTGTGGTGACAGTCAGTTTATCGAGCATATTGAACGTCACAGACACGCCCATTCCGACCGAAGACCTTTATGCAGTTGCCCAGTTCGTAGTTCTCCCGCGACCGGAGGACGAGACTAATGGCGAATGATTTGATTCCGTGTTTGTTATTACGTGTGCATGCCAATCGCAGCAGTCGGAAGCTTACTAAAGAACAATGCCAGCGATGGTGGCCGTCATGAAGCTGGCCATCGCGCCGCCGATCATGGCTTTGAATCCGAGTTTGGCGAGGTCTTTGCGGCGGCTTGGGGCGATGCCTCCGATACCGCCGAGTTGGATGGCGATGCTGCCAAAGTTTGCGAAACCGCACAGTGCGTATGTGGCGATAATGGAACTGCGTGCGGCCATCGGGTCGTCTGAGCGCAGATTCGCGCCGAGAGAATCGTAGGCGATGAATTCGGTAAGCACGATTTTTTCACCGAGCAAACTGCCAACTGCTCGAACATCATTCGATTCAACTCCCATGGTCCACGCCAAAGGCGAGAAGATCAGCCCGAGAATGCTCTTTAGGCTTAGCGACTCCATGCCACATTTCGCCACCAGTGGCTGAATCACCGACAAATCGCCAACCCATCCGAGCACAAAGTCCACACCGCTGACCAACGCAATCAATGCAAGCAGCATCGCCCCAACATTTGCGGCCAACCGCAGTCCATCGCCCGCGCCTGTCGTCGCGGCATCGAGCACATTGATTGTGGTGCGCTCAAACGTCTGATCAATTTCACCCGAAGTCTTGGACGCTTCGGATTCCGGAATCATCAGCTTGGCCATCACGAAGGCGGCTGGGGCTGACATCACCGATGCCATCAACAAATGGCGGGCAAATTCAACCTTGCTTTCCGCGTCATCACCGCCGAGCATCGACACATACGCCGCAAACACGCCGCCCGCGATCGTCGCGAACCCGCCGGTCATCAGCGTCATCAACTCCGACCGCGTCATCGAAGCCACATAAGGCCGCACCACCAGCGGCGCTTCGGTCTGCCCGACGAAAACGTTGGCGGCCATCGCCAGTGACTCGGCACCGCTGACCCCCATCGTGCGTTTCATCACCCAGGCCATTCCCTGCACAAGCCGCTGCATCAAACCGATGTGATAAAGAATCGACATGAACGATGCAAAGAAGATGATGGTCGGCAAGACATGAATCGCGAAAACGAAACCAACCGCTTTGTTGGTAAATAATTCCGCTCCGAAAATGTACTCAGCCCCTGCATTGGAAAAACTCAAGATGCGGGTCGCAACAGCCGCCATTTTCTCGAACACAACCGTGGTGGCAGGCACCTTCAAGAACAACACGACGAGCACAACTTGCAGCAGGACTCCACCGATGACGATGCGCCACGGAATGCGCTTCCGATCGCTCGACAGCGCAAAACCAATACCCAGCAAAACGAACAATCCAATGATACCACCGAGATGCAAATTCATAGCCACCCTTTACTCAGGATGCGTCACGTACAAAACAGTTTTCGCAGCGCGGTTCATAGTCGCCCGTTCCACCGACCACAATGCGATCGTCACCCTTAACCATTCGCTGTGTAAACGTCGCCACCTGCCCGCAAACTGAACACGTCGAGGTCAATCGTACAACGTCGCCCGCTCGCTGCATGATCGCATTCATAACATCAAACATCTGCCCGCGATGATCCAGATCGACCCCCGCACAGATCACGCGTTTTCCTGCGTTATCGAGAGCTTCGCATGTTTCAACCAGCCGCATCTCAAAGAAGTGGAACTCGTCGATTCCGACGACATCGGCGCTTTGGGCGGCCATTAACAAATCGCTCGACCCTGCGATTCGTTCTGCCAAAATATCCGCCCCGTCATGCGTCACGATGCGGTCTGCCGCATAGCGCGTGTCCCGCGCCGGCTTGCAGGCGATGACCCGATTACTCTGACCCTTGGCCGCCGCAAGCCTTTCGATCAACATCGTCGATTTGCCCGCGAACATCGGTCCGCAGATCAATTCAATGCGTCCCGAAAGTTTGCCTGAATCGTGTTTGTGGTCGGCCATCATCTGTTTCGCGAAGTTTCTGGGCTCACGGTCCGACATGCTAACGTTGCAGCCGCCCCACCGCCAATGCGTTTTGGCATCATCGAGAACACGTTTGCTTATTCGATCCCCATGCGAATACGATACACTTGTCGATCGCTTGAAGTAACACCATCACAAGTACGCAACAAAATGCCGGAGGCTGTCATTGATTTTGCATCGCCCTTTGTTTGAGAAAATCCTGACCGACACCCAATCGGGCAAGCGGACCATGCTCTGCGCGGTGGTCAAGACGCGCGGTTCGACCCCGCAATCGCCTGGTGCTTTGCTGCTGATTGACGAGACGATGCACACGGTAGGCACGCTCGGTGGCGGCTGCGTGGAAGCTGAAGTGCGCAAGCAGGCGTTCGAGCTTCTCAACAAGGGCCAGTCCGGCTTGCTCAGCTTTCAACTCAATCATGACTACGGGTGGGATGACGGGTTGATCTGCGGCGGCGGGATGGACGTGGTGGCGACGCCGATACTCTCGGAAACCGACAGCGCGCAATTCGCCGAAATCCTCGACGCCATCGACAACGGCGACCACGCATTTGTCTCCATGCGGGCGATGCACGAGGGGGCGATGTGCGAATTCAAAGTCCTCATCGAAGCCGAGCCGAAACTCGTCATCGCAGGGGCTGGCCACGTGGGTATCGAACTCGCGCGGTTGGCGGTCGATCTGGAATTCGATGTCACCGTCATTGACGATCGCAGCGACTGCGCGAATGAAAAGCGCTTACCGCCCCCGATCCATATCATCGTCGGCGACATCGAACAATCGTTGCGACGTCACAACATCGACAAGGATTCGTACGTCGTAGTCGTTACCCGCGGCCACAACCACGACGAAAAAGCACTCGGTGCCGTCATCGAAACCAATGCCCGCTACATCGGCATGATCGGAAGTCGCCGCAAAATCAAACTCATCTACGACGACTTAGCAGCCGCTGGCATCGATCCGAAAAACCTTGATCGCGTCCACGCACCCATCGGCGCCAAGATCAATGCTGTCACCGTTCCCGAAATCGCCATCAGCATCATCGCCGAACTAATTTCCGTCCGCCGCGAAAACACCCGACGATTGGTCGAAGGGCCGATCACTATAGAAAGCTAGACTGTCGAAAGCTGAATCACAATGACCGCTTCAACACCTCCTGACGACAACCCGACGCAACCGCGCGTCTTCGCGATCATACCAGCCGCTGGAAAATCCAAACGCATGGGCTCGCCCAAGCAGCTTTTGGAATTCGGCGACTCGACCGTATTGGAAACGATCATCGAAACAATCCTGCAAGCTGGAACCGACGGATTGGTTGTCGTCACCAGACTCGCCATCGACGACGCACTCGAACTATCGGAAGACCCGCGTTTTCTCACGGCGATCCTGACCAACCCAAAAGCTGAAATGCTCGACTCAATTCTGCTGGGCGTCGAACGGTTGACGAAAGAATTTGCACCGCGTGAATCCGATGCGTTTATGGTTTGTCCGGGTGATGTGCCGGGCGTGACGAGCGAGTTGACTGCAACATGTGCTCGTGAATATCTGAGCAACGCAGGTAAAATTGTCGTCGCGTCGCACGATGATAAAGCCGGGCATCCGATTGTCGTGCCCTTCGGGATGCTGGATGAAGTTAAGACACTACACGATGTTGGCTTGCAAGGAATTCTGAACAAAGCGTCCGATCGCGTACACCGCGTGTGCGTCAAATCCGAATCCACACAGATCGACATCGACACCCCCGACGACTACGAAGCGCTCAACGAACGTTTGCAAGATTCTAACGAAGGGTAATCAATCAGACGCCGAGTTCTTTTGAACGATCGACCGTGCTGCGAAACAGCACTTCTTCCGATTCGGACATGTCGGCATTGCGCCGCGACATCATCACCTTGGCGGTGTGCAGCGTCTTCTCAAGGTCCGCATCGCTGCGGCCGCCCGTGGTCTGCCAGGCAAACGACGGCACAAACTTCGGCGCCAACGTTCCCGTCGCGAGCATCGCGCCCATTCCGACGACGGCTCCAGTTGGCAAGAGCTGACCAATACCGAGTCGCGAAAAATCGCCGATGGTTGATCCAACAAATCGCAACCCGCTGTCGATCTCGCGCGAACCGAGTTGCACCTTCACATTGCCATAAGTGTTCTTAAGATTCGAGTTGGTGGTGCCAGCTCCGAGGTTCACCCAGCTACCGATGTATGCGTCGCCGATGAACCCAAGGTGCCCCTTATTGGCGTAGCCGCACATGACCGACGCACTGATCTCGCCCGCCACCTTGCACAACGGCCCCAGCGTGGTGCCCGCGCGAATCGAGGTATTCGGTTTAACGTGGCTGCCCGGTCCAATGTACACCGGACCTTCGATATAAGTATGCACATCGATGATGACATTGTTGCTGATGAACACCGGACCGCCGTCGGCATCGATGACCGCCGTTGGTCGAACAACGCTTTCGTCACCGACGTGAATCTGATCGGGGTTGATCATAAACGCCGAACTGCTCACATCGCCATTATTGGATCGGTCGTCACCCTTCCAATGATTGAGGAGCGTGTCCCGATTGCGCGAGATGATGTCCCACGGATAACGCAGCAGTGTTGAATCGACCTCTCCAGTCTTCGCTCGCTGTCGCAAATCATCGCAACCCTTCGCGTCGCACAACATCGCTGCCGACACCGCCTTCGCGAGCGCTTCATCGCACGAGACATAAACAATGTCATCACCGCAAACGCCGATAAATGGCGCCGCTTCAAACTCAACCGGTTCGTTGATAAGCCAGCGACCATTGACCAGCACATCACCGGCAGCCACAGGTTGATTCACCGGCATCTGGCAGCGATCCGCACCGACATCGGCAATCCAGTCGCGCATCCACAACCCATCAATCGGGCGCTTTAGATTGACGGCTGCATTGTCGAGCAACGTCTTTCGACCGGCAAACAATTCAAACACCGATCGCCAATAGACCATCGGCAGCAGGTCGACCCAACGGGCATCTTCAAAGAGAATCACAGAGGACATGGGCGAAAGTATATCAACCCGCCAATGGGTTGCCATGTTTTAGGGTAAAGCCCGACGCGTGCGCTCGCATGCGAGTTGAATGCATAAAAAAAGCCCACCGCAAACGCGATGGGCCGTTAAAAGTCCAAGCGGTAACCGCCGATGTCGATGGTTTGGCGTTTTGGCGAACCCTAATAACAACAAGGGCGGGTAGTTCTCCGTGGCCAGGACGTCCCGTCAAGCGGGCTTGTCCGCGAGCCATGTATGAGAAACTCCCTAAGGTTCGCTTCACGGTCCGCACAAAACTATGCCCCCTGTCGGGCACCGCAGTCAAACCGTTTGGACTTCTAAACTATAGCATCGACATCCGCCTAAAAAAAGCGTGAGTTTGATTTCACGAACGTTTCACATTTGCTCCTGCGGAAACATTTTTTGCGCGAAAAAAACTTGCAAATTGCAATTTCTGTTGGGCGCCCACTTGCCCCGGAGAGTGAATTTATTCTAATCTCATGTGCAATTTGATCTTAGTGCGAATCGGGTCTCGATTGCGTGCGATTGACGTTTCCCAGTCCGGCCATCGAAATCGCACAGAATCCCTCTATACTGCGTTGCGCAATAGATATTTTCCGAGAGGCAGGCGATGCAGAAAAACCGACTCGACCAGAATCTTCTGCAAACGCTTGACTCCGGGCGCAAATGCCTGATGCCTTACGTCACGGCGGGGTTCCCCAATCTCGATGTGACTGCCGCGTTATTGGACCGACTCGATCGCATCGGTTGCCCTGCCGTCGAAATCGGGATTCCGTTTTCCGATTCTGTCGCCGACGGCCCGGTGATTCAGGATTCATTCAACCGCGCCCTCGATACCGGATTCAAGATCCACGCACTGTTCGACCGCATCGCAAAACTGCGCCCGAAACTAAAGACCGCGCTCATTGCGATGGTGTCAATGTCGATCGTCCGGCGCATCGGCATCGAAGCGTTTATGCAAAAGTCGATCACCTGCGGATTCGACGCGATCATCGTTCCCGATGTCCCCGTCGATGAATCTAAAATCATCGCGGACGCGAGCGCAAAACAAAATCTTCGCAGCATCCTCATGTGCGCTCCGACATCGTCTGCAGAACGGCAACAGCAAATTGCCAACCATGCGAATGGATTCGTCTACGTCATCGCAGCCAAAGGCATTACCGGTGAACGAAGCGCTGTAGATAACCAACTGCCCGACATGATCAAGCAACTTCGCGGGTGGACCAAAACACCGCTTATTGCGGGATTCGGCATCTCGTCGGTCGAGCATGTGCGCAACGTGTGCAAAGTGGCTGACGGCGCGATCGTCGGTAGTGCGATCATTCGGCGCATCAGAGAAGCCGTCGATCGAAAATGTTCCAATGATCAAATCGTTGATCAAATCGGCGAATACGTTGAAGAACTGATGGCCGGCACGAATTAATCCGGGCGAAACACACAAGGAGCAGGCATTGAGTGAGAACACAGAAACACCGCGAAGCGCAGCAAAGAGCAGTCGGTTTACATCGATACTTGGCTTAATCGCCGTCGCGGTCCTTGCCGGAGTCCTGATCAACCAACGCTATTCAACTGTCGAAAGCGCCGTCGATTGGGGCAAAGATCTAAACGTAGCGTTGGCTGCCTCGGCTGCAGAAAGCAAACCCATCCTGCTGAATTTCTCCTCGCGCGGATGCGGCTACTGCGTGCAGATGGAAAAAGAAGTCATCCCGCAAGAGGAAATCCTCGCAGCAATCAACAAGTATATCCCCGTCAAACTCGACGCGACCAAAAACGAAGAGGCTTCGGTTCGCTATGAAATCAACTTTCTGCCCGCGTATGTGATCGTCGATGGAAATGGAACCAAACTCGGCATGGTCGACGGATTTCAGCCAGCCGACGAATTCGAGGCGTTTCTCACTCAAGGTCTCGCGTTGGCGAAACGACATTAGACGCTGCTCAAGAACGCGGGATTGAAATGATCGCCCCGCCCTTCAAACGTTTTCGCAAGTAATTACCGGTGTAGCTTTCTCTGCATTTGGCGATCGCTTCCGGCGTGCCTTGTGCGACGACTTGACCGCCGGCATCGCCTCCCTCCGGTCCAAGATCGATCACCCAGTCGGCGACTTTGATGACTTCCAGGTTGTGCTCGACGACCACCAACGTATGTCCCAGATCAACCAATCGATCGAACACTTTGACCAAACTATCCACGTCGGCGATGTGCAAACCGGTGGTCGGCTCGTCGAGAATGTACATCGTATGACCGACGGCTGACTTGCCGAGTTCTGCCGCCAGTCGCGTGCGCTGCGCCTCACCGCCTGACAACGTGTTCGCCGATTGCCCCAACTCGACATATCCAAGCCCCACATCCAATAGCGCCTGCAGCAACTGATAAACCTTGGGAATGTTCTCAAAAAACTTCGCAGCTTCTTCGACCCGCATGGCCAATACATCGGCGATGTTTTTACCGCGATATCGCACCTCCAGTGTTTCACGGTTGTATCGCGTTCCACCGCACGTCGCACATTCAACGAACACATCCGGCAAGAAGTGCATCTCAATCCGCCGCGTGCCCAGACCCTGACAATCTTCGCAGCGACCTCCCTTGATGTTGAAGCTAAACCGTTTATGCGTATATCCACGGATCTTCGCCTCGCGGGTCAGGGCGTATTGCTTGCGAATCTGATCGAACGCCCCGACGTAAGTGGCAGGGTTGCTTCGCGTCGAGCGACCTAGCGGCTTCTGATCGATTTCAATCACGCGATCGATCGCGTCGAGGCTGGATATGCCCTCGCAATCACCTGGCTTGAGTCCGCTCTCATTGATCGAACGAGCCAGCGCCCGCCAAAGGATGTCGCCGACCAGCGTACTCTTTCCACTACCCGACACGCCGGTGACGCAAACAAGGCAGCCTAGTGGAAACGTTGCATCGATGCCCTTGAGATTGTTGGCCTGCGCGCCTGTTATCACGATTGCGCGTTTCGGATCTACCGTTCGGCGCTTCTTCGGCGTTTCAATCGAACGCCGGCCCGACAAGTACTGCGCCGAAAGTGAATCTTCGGAGGCCATCACATCGGCAAGCGTTCCTTCAGCCACCACGTTTCCACCGGCATCACCCGCACCCGGACCGATGTCGATCACATGGTCGGCAGCAGCGATGATCTCTTCGTCATGCTCGACGACCAAAACGGTGTTGCCTTGTTCGGTAAGCGCTCGCAATGTCAGCACCAACCGTTGACTGTCGCGTTGATGCAGTCCGATGGTCGGTTCATCGAGCACATAGCACACCCCCGACAGTCCACTCCCGATTTGGGTCGCAAGTCGCAAACGCTGAGCTTCACCACCAGAAAGCGTGTTGCTCGGTCGATCCAGTGTCAGGTATTCGACGCCGACTTCACACATGAAACTTAACCGCGACCGCACTTCGCGGAGAATGGGTTCGACCACCGGTTCCAGCGAGGGGTCGAAACGCAAGTCTTCGAAGAATGTGCGGGCTTGTTCGATGCTTTGGGCGCAGATTTCGGCAATATTCAAGCCGGAAATGCGTACCGAGCGAGCAGGTTGACCCACCCGTTCACCGTGACAATCGGAGCATGGCGCTTCTGACATGTACCCATGAAGGCGCTCTTTGACCGAATCCGAATCGGTTTTCTCCCAGCGATTGCGAAGGAACGCAGCCACGCCCTCGAAGTCCGCAGATCCGCAAAGGAGCGCATGCCTCTGCTGATCGGTCAACGATTCGTAGGTCGCATCCGGTGACACATCAAAACGCTCGCAGAATTTTTGAATCAGTTTGGGTGTCGCCGCCGAGCGCTGGCTCGCAGAACCAAACGCCGCAACCGCCCCACCGCCAAGCGGCCGAGTCGGGTCGGGCACCAGTAGCGCTTCCTCAAAGTCCAGATAAGTACCGATGCCATGACACTTCTGGCAGGCACCATGCGGCGAATTGAAACTGAACATCCGCGGCTTCAAGTCTTCGAGGGTGACATCGGGATGATCCGGACAGGCAAAACTGGTGCTGTACGCCGCGTCTTGAAATTGACCGCGTGACTTCTCCGCAGAGATTGTGATTCGACCTCTCCCGATGTTCAAAGCGAGTTCGACACTGTCGGCAATACGCGTCGCCGCATCCGGTTTCGCAGTGATGCGATCGACGATCACATCGATTCGTTGGGCATGGTCAATATTCAAATCGGCGACATCTTCAAGGTGAACCGTTTCGCCATCGATCCGCGCCCGCACGAAACCTTGTTTGGCGATTTGCTCCAGCGCAACTACAGTTGATTCATCGGTCCCAACCACAAGCGGTGCCAGAACAAGCACCCGCGTGCCATCCGGTAAGGCCATCACGGCATCGACGATTTCCGAAGTGCGTTGCCGCGTGATCTCACGATCGCAAACCCAGCACGATGGCGTCCCTGCTCGCGCAAAAATCAATCTCAGGAAGTCGTAAATCTCCGTCGTCGTCGCCACCGTGCTGCGCGGACTTCCGTAGGCAATGCGCTGCTGAATCGCGATGGTCGGGATCAATCCGTCGATGCGTTCAACGTCGGGCTTGGGCATTTGGGCAAGCATTTGCCGGGCGTGCAGCGAAAGCGATTCGACGTATCGCCGTTGACCCTCGGCATACACCGTGTCGAACGCGAGACTGCTCTTTCCCGATCCCGAAAGCCCCGTCACCACAGTCAACTGCTCGCGCGGGATGGACACATGAATGCCCTTGAGATTGTGCTGCCGGCCGTTGCGAATGTGTATGATCTTGTGTGCCATGAATTGGGACTTATCGAATCAAGCTATCGGCTGCCAATTCCCGATTAAGGAACAATGTCCTGTTTTGTTGAACAGACTGACCGGCAGAATAATCGTCACAAACCCCCTGTTGACGCCACGAATCAAGGCTTTTGGCATCGATTTGCTGAGATTCTGGTTCATTTTAGAGCGGCGCGTTGGTTGTCAGGTGGGTATAAAATCTCAGTGGACGCATGCTTGCGAAGTTTTGCGACTTTGACAACCCACTTGCCCCACATAAGGGGCATATTGTAAACATGCTGTAACAGATTGTTGTTGGTGTCATAACGCCATGGACGGTCAATTTTGGCCGACCTATACTAAATACGAGAGTACCAACTCTACCCGGAGGGTGAGAATGTGCGGTGTTGCTCTCCAAACCGCGCATCGTTTTCAATCGTGATAAGGTTCCCCGAGGAGAAGTTTATGACCGGAAAGCAATCCCGAGTGCTGAATCTGTGGTCAATGGCAGCCGTCACTCTGCTTTTGATCACCTCCGCGGTGACCACCTATGCCACGGAACCTGACGAGACGACGCAAGCCGCAGCGCTAAACAACAACAAGACCTGGTCGGCAAGCCTTGAACACATCCGCCACGGCCAATACCGGGAAGCGGAAACGCTGCTCAAGCGTCTTGCCAATCGCAGCGGTATGCCCGAGAAAGCCAACAAATGGGTGGCTGACTGGATCGAATCTGAAAAGAATCGCCAGGAACTCACCCAAAAGGACTATGAGAGCTACGTCAAACGTGCGACGAAGGAATTCGCCAAGCCCGCAGAAGATCGCAACTACAACGACGCCCTCAAGTGGACTTATTGGGCGATGCTCAACGCACTCGATCAAGACACGTTCAAGACGCTCGACTGGGTTAAGGATCTCAAGCAAGCCGCCACCCAACACGCCGACAAATTTCGTCGTGAACATGAATGGCGCGATGGGCACGCGGTCTATTATTCACTCAGCATCATTTTTGAGAACGATGACGACATCGAAAAGGGTCGTCGCGAATGCCTCGAACATGCCCGCCTCGATGAAATTTACAAAGAGCGCGAGGATCGCGACTGGAAAGAGTCGCTTGAAGGAATCACCAAGAGCACAATTGAAGAAGCGCTTTGGCGTATCGATCAAAAGTACGTCGAAGAAGCCAACTTCAAGAGCCTAACCGCAGCCGGTTTTGCAGAACTACTGCTGCTGGCTGAGTCGCCCACGCTTGGCGAACAGTTTGAAGGATTGAAGGGCGAACGCGGTGAAGACTATGTCAACCGCCTGTCCAATCGCTACGCCCAGATTCAAAAGCGCGATTCATTGACCTATCGCGAAGCCCTGCAGCATTTCCGACGAGCACTGAAAATCAACCGTCAGACCGCGCAGCTGCCAGAGGCCATGATCATCAAGGAGTACACGTCGGCGGCTCTTGAGGAATTAGACGAGTTCTCCTCCATGATTTGGCCGTCCGACTTCCGCGAGTTCGAGAAGCACACCCGCGGCGATTTTGTCGGCGTTGGTATTCAGATTCGCAACAAATACAATCCTGAACTCAAAGACAATGAGATTCTCGTTGTTTCGCCACTGGATGACGCACCGGCATACCGTGCTGGCATTTTGGCGGAAGATATTATTACCGATGTCAACGGTGAGTCGCTGTTGGGTGTTCCCGTCAGCAAAGCCGTCAGCAAGATTACCGGCCCGCTGGGGACAAACGTCACCCTTACGATCCGTCGCGAAAATGCGGAGGACAAATCTGAGAAATTCGACGTCGTCCTCAAACGCGAGCTGGTCAAGATTCAATCCGTGAAGAGCCACAATAGACGCTCCGACGACGAAGAGCAGTGGGATTTCATGCTGGACCAGGAACTTGGCGTTGGCTATTTCCGAGTGGTCGCGTTTCAGGAGAACACCGTCGAGCAGTTGCGCCTCGCATTGTCTGACGCCACGAACAATGGCATGAAGGGTTTGATTCTCGACCTTCGTTTCAATCCAGGTGGTTTGCTCAAGTCAGCCGTCGAGATGTCAGAGTTGTTCCTTGATCGCAAAGATCGCGTTGTCAGTACCAAGGGTCTCCGCAGTCCGGAATGGGTCGTGACCGCCGAAGGCAATGGCGAATTTAAGGATATTCCGCTGATCGTCCTGATCAACGAATCGTCAGCGAGCGCATCGGAAATCGTTTCGGGTGCAATCCGCGATCATCAGCGCGGACTCATTCTGGGCGAACGATCGTTTGGAAAGTTCAGCGTCCAGAACCTGATTCAGTTGGCCCACAGCGAAGCCCATTTGAAACTCACGACGGCACGCTATTACCTGCCCAGCGGAAAATCGCTTCATCGCGAGAAAGGTGCCAAGACCTGGGGCGTCGAACCGGACATCACTGTGTCGCTCGCACCGAAGGAACTTAGCAAGGTGCTCTTCATGCGCCGTGATTCCGATGTCCTTGGGGCGGTCAAAACGTCGGCTGAGGAAGAAATCAAGGAAGCCGTCAAACCGCGCGATGACGACAAGAAGGATTCCGACGAATCCAAAGACGAGAACGATGACGACGAAAAAGATGACGACGAAACCGACGTCAACAATCGACCCCGTCGCGATCCGCAGCTCGATACGGCGCTGCTCGTGATGCGTCTCCATTTGCTAAACAATCAAATGACGCAGATGGCCGACATGACGCCCACGCCAATCAAATCAAACGTGGACGTGGCCAACGAATAGCCGACAGGCCCAAGACAAACACCGCATCAAAACAAACGCTGCGAGTGACCAAGGTCATTCGCAGCGTTTTTTCTTGTTCAAATATCGATCAAACTAGCGCTGCGCCATTGCAGATGAACCCATCCCTGAGTTCGACTCAGCCACGCGTTGCTGTTCATGATCGAGAAGGAATCGCTTGCGCCATAAACCACCGCCATAACCCCGCAACTCACCGTTGCTTTGCACGACACGGTGGCATGGAATCACGATGCCGATGCGGTTCGCTCCGTTCGCCCTGCCGACCGCCCGCTGGGCACCCGGTTTGCCCATGTGTTCGGCCAACTCGCCGTAAGACATGGTTGCACCGTATGGAATCTTCGAGAGCGCATCCCAAACGCGGCGCTGAAACGGCGTACCCGATCGGTCGAGCGGAGTTTCAAACTTCTGCAACGTTCCCTCGAAGTACGCAGCTAACTCTTTGACCATCGAATCCGAGAATTCATTTCTTCCGGGGACGATCGCATCACCGTACGTTTTCTTGAGATGCTTTATTTCCGTCGGAAGTGCTCGCCGATCACCGAACTCGACAAGGCAGATACCGCGATGGGTCGCCGCAATCACCAAAGGCCCGACCGCACTTGAAATCGTATCGATGACGACTTGGCTCGATGCGTCAAACCGACCCGGTGTTGTTCCGAACGTCGCGAAAAACGCATCCCGAAAACCGCTGTCCGATTCGTACCCAAGTTTCATCCCGACATTAAGAAGCGGCGCACCATTGACGATTTCCTTGGCAGCCGCCCCGAGCCTCCGATTGCGATGAAACGCGTGAAACGTCACGCCATGATGCTGCTTGAAATATCGACGCACGCGAACGGGATCGAAACCGTTCTTTTTCAAATGGGCGTCTGAGAGTCTGACGTCGGGATGGGCATCGGCATGGGTGAGCAACTGTGCGACCCATTCGGGCGGACGGCCATCAACTTCCAAAGGCCGGCATCGCTTACAGGGCCTGTACCCCTCCGCGAGAGCATCATTGACCGACAGCACGTACTCGGAGTTTTCATCATTGGGCATGCGGGCTGAACACGAAGGCTTGCAGAAAATCGCCGTCGTTTTCACACACACCCAAAACACACCATCGTAACTTTCGTCACGGGCTTCATGGGCGCGACGCATTTCTGTTCTGGTGGGTTTTTGCGTTGTCATGCCAGTGGTTTACTGCCGAAATCGTGCGACTTCCACCGCCATTTGAACATCCTTATCGAAAACGACCCGCGGGCAATTAGCCGCCCTTACAAGCCCAGTGATACCGTTAAATCAACCGGGATTTCGATGGCTTTCATGTCGGTCCAATAGCTGATTTCGACAGTGACCTTTTCGACTTTCTTGGCCAGCGTGTAGCTGCGCTCGACGGAGACGCTATCGCCAAGAGACATCGTCATACTGCCGCTTTCGCTCGATTCGATTTCCTTACCATCGGCATCGAGAAATCGAATTGACGCAACCTCATCGAGATGCTTCTTGGCTTGCAGGACAATTTCGAGTGGTTCTTCGCCCCATTCAGGTTTGCCTGCCCGTCCGATCGTCAGCGGAATCGGACCGGCTTCGATCTTCGCCTCCTCTTTGACTTCGAGGTCCTTATGGGTGTAGCTTTTTTTCTGCGTAGCCGCTTTGAAAGCGAGTTTGCCTTTAATCTTCAGCGACGTTGCACCCTTCGTCGGTGTTTGGCCACCATTGATTTCGATGACGACAGCTTTACCGCCTTCCCCGATTTCCGGCGACATCGGAAGGGCTGGCATCCCGAATTCGCTGGTTGATTCGAGAAGATTCTTACCTTTGTCGTCGGTGAATGATTCGATTTTGCTCGAATCCGAATCAAACGAAATCAACCCACCGCTCGGCTGCTCCAATAGAATCGCTACCGACGTTCCCTCGAATGCATGAAACGCACGCATCATGTCGTTGCCTTCAAACGGTTTCGGCACAACGCGCAGACCGTAAGCAGTTACTTTGGTTTTGGAGGCTGCGTCATCGGCAAGAGTCGTCGGACAAACAGCAAACCCGACCAGGCATGCGACTATGCATTTCGCACGAAACGCTTTCAACATCGAACATCGACAAGACAAGATCATTGAGATTCTCCTCGATCGTTTGGACCTACACACCGCACTTCAACTGCGGTGGAATATTACTTCGGGCGGTCGCCATGTACCAGCCGTTCGACCCCTGGGGTGTGAAAACATGGGAAGAAATGCTGCTTGCGCAGATTAGGCGTGCCCGAATCCTTTACTCGGCTGGATCGGCTGCGACTCCGACGCCGGGCACCAACCACGGCGCAACGGCTTCTCGATTCCAACCATAGGTCAGAATACCGGTGTGCATTCCGCAGTGCCCCTTCAAGATCATGTCGGGCGTCCACCTGTGCTGCTCGAAATGCTCTGCAAGGTTGGGGTCGTCCAGATTCAACGGCAACGCAAAACCATCTTTGCCTGCCGCCTCCACATACTGCCTATCCATCGTCCCGAACATGCTCGTTCCCCAACCCAACATGAACCAATCGTTGGGTGCGTGCAGATTCACAAGCTTGCCTTCGATGCGGCGAAGTGCGTCGCTCAGGTCGTATGTGGGACTGATGGCTGGCTGACATAGGATGACGTTGTTCAGGCGGACGTCTTCAGGCAGCGCCTCCGCCACCATGATAGCCATTCCCCCTCCACCAGAATATCCGACAAGATCGATCGGGACGCTCGCGTGCTTGACGCGGTACTCGACGATTTGGGTTGCGATGTTGGCTGCGGCGAGTCGATTGCCTTCGTAGGCCATCAAGTTCGCCAGCAGGCCAAAGGGTCGGCCATAATCGTGCGTGCGAATGCGCGACTGCACACCCGCATCGCGAAGCGCCCGCCGCGCACGGGTCAGCGCGATCGGGCCACCCTCGACACCCGGGAACATCCAGACCAACCCCTGTTTTTCCTGCAATTGCAATTCAGAAAGTGACGGTGCACAACCGCATAGGATCGCCCCAAACAGTCCCGTAATGAATGCCAGCGTTTGAATGTTCGGTTTCATGACCGCCAAGCAATAGATGGAACGTGCCTACTCGTGTCGCAGTGCTTCAACCGGGTCGAGACGCGACGCACGGAACGCAGGATAAAGCCCAGCCGCCACCCCGGTGAAGAACGCCATGCCCAGTGCAAGAATGATGCTGCGCGGCGTCGTGTACGTTTCGAGAAGTTGGGTGACGTTTTCAAGAATCTTCGTAAACCCGCGACCCAGAAGGATGCCTAACCCTCCACCCAGCACACTCACCACTCCGGCTTCTAACAGGAACTGAAGGAGAATGTCGGATCGCTTGGCCCCGACAGCCATCCTGACACCGATCTCGCGGGTACGCTCGGTCACTGACACAAGCATGATATTGGTGATACCTATCCCACCGACCACCAGGGAAATACCAGCGATGCTGTATAGCACGATTGCCATGATTTGAACAAACCCGCCAATTTGCTGAGTGATTTGCTCCTTGGTCATCACTCGAAAGTTGTCGACCTCGCCGGCACGAATACTATGTTCGACGCGCATGTGGCGTTTGACTTCCTGCATGATGCTTTCAAGTTCGCTGCTTTCTTCGGCTTGAACAGTGATGAATTGCACATACTTGTTGCCAAACAATCGCGTCAAGCCGGTGGTCAGAGGAATCACCACCTGGTCATCGACGTCGCGCATTCCAAGAAAGCCCTTCTTTTCCATCACGCCGATCACGGTAAATCCAATGCCGCCGATGCGAACCCGCGATCCCACGGTGGGCGTTTCGCCGAACAGCTGGCGGGCTACCTTGTGCCCCAATACGCAAACCTTTCGACCGCTGACCACATCCTGTTTAGTCAATGTGCGTCCTCGGACGGCTTTGTAGCCGTTGATCGTCGCATAGTTTTGATTTGTCGCGAGCAACTGAATGCTCAGGTTTTTTTCGAAATGTTTGATTTGCGCCGTGATGAGCGATTCGGGCGCTGTATTCTTAACCGATTCCAGTTCACCCAACGCGTCTGCATCCGAATGCGTCAACGACAGACTCACCGCGTTGCGCGATCCACGCCCCCCATCGCTGCCGTTCATGACAATGATCTGATCGGCACCGAGCGTTTCAAACCGTTTCACTGCGTCGCGCGTCGAACCTTCCAGAATCGCCATCGCAGACACCACCGCAGCCACCCCGAAGATCACGCCCAGGCATGCAAGCACCGAGCGCATCAGGTTTGCCCTAAGGCTGCTAGCTGCCATCCAACATATTCGAAGAAAAAACATCGCGTACTCTTAGGTCAATTCAAACGGTAGTCACTTCAACCGATGCAACAATTCCGCGTTCGATTAAGTCGGACTCCCCACGGGATACCGTGCATCGCGGGCTTCGGCTTGTAGCGCAGTTCGTTTATGTTCGTCGAGCATTTCATCCGCGACGATTTTCCCGTCGCGCATTCGGATAATTCTTTTTGCCTGCGCAGCAACATCCATTTCGTGCGTGACAAGGATGATCGTTGTGCCAGCTGCATGCAGTTGATGGAAAATAGCCATGATCTGTTCGCCGGTCCGCGTATCAAGGTTTCCGGTCGGTTCGTCGGCGAGGATCAGTTTCGGTTCGTTGACGATGGCACGGGCGATGGCCACGCGCTGTCTTTCACCACCGGAAAGTTCGCTCGGTTTGTGCGATGCCCGCGGGGTCAAACCAACTTTATCAAGTGCGGCCATCGCAGCCGCTCGGGTGCTGGTCTTGCGACTGTAAATCAGCGGAACGGCCACGTTGTCTACCGCAGACGTTCGGTTGATCAAATTAAACGTCTGGAACACGAATCCGATGTGATGGTTGCGCACCATCGCCAACTGACGATCGCTCATCCGGTTGACGGCTAGCCCGTCTAGCTTGTAGGTGCCCGACGTCGGGCGATCGAGGCAACCGATCAGGTGCATCATCGTGCTTTTGCCACTTCCTGATGCACCGGTCAATGACACAAACTCGCCCGCACCGATGTCGAGATCGGCGCCGTCGAGCGCATGAACGATCGAGTCGCCCATCTTGTAAAGTTTGCGAAGTTGCCGAAGTTCAATCATTGCGACGCGTGACCTGACGACCGACTACTCGTCATCTTCATCATCATCCTTCCCGAGCCGTGGGGGCAGCTTGGTATACACTTCAAGACCACTGGTGATGCCTTTGCCTTCGACCAGTTCGGCGTAAAGCCCATTGTCCAAACCGAACCGACACGCTACGAAGCGCGGCTTGTGTTCCTTGGTTTCAGGATCAAGCTCGCGCACATATACGCCCAAGTCATCGTTGGGACCTCGGTGGATGGCCTCATGGGGAATCAACGTCGCGTCGGTCACCGCTTCTGCCGTGAATTCTACGTCGGCTTGCATGCCGGGAACCAATGCCAGCATCATGCGATTCTTGCTCGTGACGCGAATGTGTACGACATACGTCACGATGTTTTGCGCTTTGCGCGGTTCCGGATCGATACTCTCAATCACACCGGTGAATTCCTGATCGCGGAACGAATCAACCATCACCGTTACAGGAACGCCTTCCAGACCGATTTCGGGTACGAGACTATTCGTGCTGACCAACGGAACGACCCCATCGTCGGCCAACTGCTGAGCCAGTTCGAGTCCACCGGGTCGGGCCTGCGGGGGAGCGAGCCACATTACCGCACCAATGTCAGCATCTGACACTTCTGTCTGCACATACACGTCCGAAATATCCGAGACGACAGCCAACTCGGTTCCACCGGTAAACGTCGTCTTACCGCCCTGCACGACGGCACCAACCTCAACGTTGATCCTTGAAACCATGCCATCAATCGGTGAACGGATTTCCGTTTCGCGCAAACGCTTTTCGGCATCGCTCAAATTGGTTTGAGTGATTTCCAAAGCCTTCTCAGCCAACTCTACATCGTGCTCCGAAAGCTCGATCCCAATCTCCGCCTGAACCCGATCGGCTTTTGCACCATCAAGTTGAGCCACGAGTTGTTCGTAGCGGGATTGCACAGTCGTCAACTCGTCCATACTCGCCAAGTCTTTTTTGCGGCCTTCAAAAATCTTTTCCTGCAACTGCTTGGTCTTGTTGAATGTGAATTCTGCGTCAACCAACTGTGCTTCAACGCCTTTGATACGAGCATCAATTTGCGCGAGGGCACTGGACTTGCGTTCCTTGAGACGCAGCTTTTGCTGTTTCAAGGTCGCCGACGCACGGGCCACTTCGTTTTCCGCACGCGTGACGTTGCGCTGTTCTTCCTCCTGATCGAGACGAATCAAAAGCTCGCCGGCTTTGACGAGTTGACCCGGGTCCACCGGAATCTCAATAACCTCTCCACTCGCTTCCGGTTTGATCACGCTGCGGGATTTCGGTTGAATCTCACCGGTACCGGTAATCGGAATCGTCAAATCACCGCGCCCGACGATCGCCGTCTTTTCCTGCAAGAACGCAAGGTTGACCCGCGCCCCGCTCAGTTGCTGGTAACCGAGGTATAGCACTACAATCGTGCCCAATATTAAGATCCACTTCTTCAACTTGACTTGCTCCTGGGTCGCGCACGAAAAACCGGCTGAGACGCGACGGGCTTATTCTTAGATGGTTTCGGTTGACCTGCTAACCCCAGACCAAACGCAGGTTATACCGCTCTGATCGACGCGTAACAACGATTCGCATCTTTGGTTCTCGTCGCACCCTGTCGATAGTTGTCCTACGATTCAAATCGACCGCACTCCAAATCGGCAAAGCTCGGCTGCGTTGGACACGTTTTGATGCGCCTGCTACGATCGTCGCCGATCCTACCTGATTCTGTCGCTTTTTGTGGGGAAACCAAAGTGATCAACGACATCATCAGTCACATCGACGCCAATCGTGACGACTACCTCAATCGACTCAACGAACTGCTGCGAATCGCCAGCATTTCAACAGACCCCGAGGCCAAACCCGGCATACGGGCAGCCGCCAACTGGATTCACGGATTCTTCGAAAACTGCGGCATCGAGTCGATGATCCTTGAAACCGAAGGCCACCCAGCCGTCATCGCCGACACCGGCCCCGTGGAGGGCGATGGTCCGACCGTACTTGTATACGGTCACTACGATGTCCAGCCCACCGGTGACCCCGGGTTGTGGAAATCTGAACCGTTCTCGCCGGAAGTTCGTGACGGCCGGCTATATGCCCGGGGCTCAGCCGACGACAAGGGACAGGTCTTCACCCATATGCTAGCCGCCGAGGCATGGAAAAAAGTCGCCGGCAAGCTGCCGATCCGCGTGAAATTCCTGATCGAAGGCGAAGAAGAAATCGGATCCAAACACCTCGGCGCAATTCTCGAAAAGGAAAAGGCACGCCTCGCATGTGACTACGTTTGCCTGTCCGATACGCCCAAACTCAGCGAAGAGACACCCGCGATCACCTATGGCACCAAGGGTATGGTTTACAAAGAGATCAACTACACCGCCCAAACCCAGGACCTTCATAGCGGCGCGTTCGGCGGGACATTCCCGAACCCGGGAAACGCACTCAACGCATTGATCGCCAAGATGAAAGACGCCGATCACCGGGTCACCATTGAAGGATTCTACGACGACGTTCTCGAAAGCACGCCCGAAGAACTCGCATCGCTTAAGACGTTGCCCTTTGATGAAGAGGAATACCGCAACTCGGTCGGGGCCAAAGCGCTCGTCGGCGAAAAAGGATTCACGACATTGCAGCGCCGCTGGTTGCGCCCGACGCTCGACGTCAACGGTCTGCTTTGCGGATTCACCGGCGAGGGGTCGATGACGATCATCCCGGCCAAGGCGATGGGCAAGGTGTCCATGCGCCTCGTACCGAATCAGTCGGCAAGCAAGATCAGCGCATCGTTCGATAAGTTTGTCGAGAAACACACGCCCGCCGGCATCGATTACAAGATCAAGACCTTTACCCTTTGCGATGCGTACATGTGCCCGCTGACCAATCCCGGATTAAAACAAGCGGCTGCTGCTGTGGAGGCTGGATTCGGTGTGGCTCCCGCATATACCCGCGAAGGTGGCTCTCTACCGATTCTGCCACTATTCAAGAAAGTGCTCGGCGCAGAGTCGTTAATGATCGGTTTCAGCCTGCCAACGTGTAATCTGCACGGGCCCAACGAATTCATGGTGGTGGATGACTTCTACAAAGGCATCCGAACCTCAGCCCACCTATTCGAAAAAATGGCCATCTGACCGCCCAATAGGCGGAAATCAATTTGCAAATTCATTTCAGACTTCGCTCCGCAACCGGCAAGGACTTGTTAAAGACCCGCCGGTCCGTCCGTTATTCTTGACTGGATGGAAGACCGCCCACCGGCGGATGCCAACTTGCGGAGATACAGAAATGCGATTCTCTAGAACGCTCATCGGTGTCGCTGTTTCAGTTCTGCTTACGGTCATGGTCAGTTGCAATCCCCCACCCCCACCTGGTGATGGCGGTGGCAACGGTGGTGGTTCCAACTCTGACGACAACTCGGGCATTCCCGATGCGCCGGGTACGGGCACGGTGGGTAACGGCGTGGTCGCCGAAAATATTTTCGCCCCGGGCGTGGTCATGATTCCACCTGGCGTCTCTTTTAGAGCACAGGACCTTCGCGTCCGCACCAACATCGACAACGCACCGGTGTCGGCCAACGGTCAGTTCACCGTTAAGACCGTGTCCGCCGAAACCACACTCGTGCAAGTGGTCGATCAGGACGACGCCATCGTACTGATCAGTTGGCACGATTGGATTCTGCTTCGCGACCCTCCCGAGATCAACACCAACACGACCGCGGCAGCACTACTCTACATGGCCGTCGGTGGTTGGGGACTGCCACCCGAAGCGACGCGTGACTTGCGGTTTGAAATCGAGAATACCGAGGCGTGCCAACGGTTGGCCGACGTCATCGCTTTCGCATTGACCAAGAACCGCATCGCGCTGAATTGCGACCCCGACGTCACAGAAAGCCTGGAGATGGAAACGGTCAATTTCATCAACGAACTCAGCGACGACGTTTTCGGAAACGTCAGCCCCAAGCGAACGGAAAAAACTCGCGTCGATACCGGAAGTGACGCCCTGATTTCAGTCTCTCCGCGCGGCGAGCAAGGGGGCATAACAATCGTACCCAACGACGACACAGCCACCATTACAGCACGCAATCAGTTCGGCCGAGCCGGTTTGCTTTACATCCTTGAAACCGGCTACGAAGACATCGAAGGCAACCGGATTGACCACAATGTCTACCAGCCCATCGGCGAACCCATTGCAATACCCGACGCGCGAACGTTAAGCAGCTCGTTTAACGCTTCGATCGTCATTGCATCCGTCAACGTCACTGACTTTGACCGAGCGATATGGGAGAACCGCGAAGTCGGACCCATCGACTTACGGCAACACGAGGGGGCCAACCGCACGACCTACGAACTCGTCTTCCTTGGGCCATCCTTCAATCCCATCGACGAATCCATCCTGAGCGCGACACGATACGCCAACGTCCGCAGCGAGTGGGAGGACAAGCTGGAAGAACTGCGCCTCGAAAATTTCGTGTTCAAAGTTTTGATCCCGCTGGGCGAGCAGATGGGCCTCGGGGCGAGTATTTCGACCGTTTTCGACAGCGTTCCAGAAGCCGGCCGTACGCTTGCCCAGTTGATATTGCCCATCCTTGAAGGAGCTGGCGTGACGCTCACTTCGCGCGACGGATATGTCGAAGCGCTGCAAGTCGTCATAGATCGCTTCATGAACAATCAGGCATTTCGCTTCGACATGATCGCTGCACTCACCCTGGCATATGACGCTCGAACGGCACAGCAGATCAGCACCGAACAGATGGCCAACGGCATGCAGCGCCTCGTCCGGATGGAAAGTTTCCTGCTCGCGATTTACAACAGTTTCGACAATCGCGATGTCGCTCAGGTTGTCGATCATCTGGCCCGTTCCAATGACGCCGAATTCTGGGACGCAGAAGTGGCGGCTGTCCGACTCGATCCGTCCCCGGTCGACCTTACTCAAACGATTCTGTCGAAAGATATCACCGTATCGGTCGCGGGCAGTCCGGCAGAACCGGTCACCTATGAATGGAGTACATCAGGCGACAACGGTTTCATCGTCGCGGCATTGACCGACCCCGGTGATGGCGATGGCCTCACTTCCTTTACGACGACAGAGCGTACCGCAAGATATCGAGCGCTCACTTTCGTGGTTGGCGATATCGACACCGTCACCGTGCGCGCCACCGATGCAAATGGCGTTTACCTCGGGGCGGCGACCACCCAGGTGAGAGGGTTCCAACTTGAGGAAAACCCATGCAATAAATTTCCGGAAGATGATTATCAACGGGGTGATCGAATCAGAATCGTCGGTGCTTCCACGAACATTGTTGGCGGAGATCGGATCAACGTCACCGTTTCATTCAACGCAACCCATAGCCTCCCGGGCGTCACGGTGTACGCGTCAGCCGCCTGCTCGCGATGCAACGTGGGATGCTTCTGCACGCAGGAAGAACTTCAACAAATCGAAATCGACGGCGAACCGGCTGGCGGCGGGAGCGACCACGGGTGGGTACTGATTCAACACAAGGATGGGGCAAACGGGCGAGAGGTTCAAGCCTTCTGCATGGCCAGCGCGACCAAGCGCTTTACCCTGCCAGCCGAACAAGAATCCGGCACGTTCGAAGCCGACTTCAGCTTCCCGGTCTCACCCGATTGGTTTGGATGCTCTTCCGTGGACTCTTGCGGTTGCCCGTTCATTGATGACTTCTACGTCAGACTCAATTCTGGCGGTGGGATCGAGACCGACTCCCGAAAACAAGTGTGGCACGGGTATTTCATCCTCGCCAGGGCTGGCAACGGCGAGCAAGCACTGAGGACCCTCGCATTTGCTCGGGACCCAAGTTTCGACCCCGAAACCGCGTTTGATTGCCCTGATGATGAATAAATCGGCATCGCGATCATGAGGATAAATTCAAAGAGTTGGGGTTGACGAGCTTGAGTCTATGCCCCAGCAACCTTGCCCCATGCAAACTTGTCGCTAGCATACCCCGACCGAATTCGGCAAAATGTAGGCCTGACTCGGAATGGACGCCGCGTCCATCATCAGTCATTCCCCGCATATGGCGGGCTTGCGAAGGGACTCAACCTGTGTTCAATACGATTGTCGATAAGGTCAACGATGTTCTGCGTCTCGACAGCGTCAAAGATACCGTCTCCAAAAATCTCTATCGTTACCTCAACAAAAAAATCGACAACTCTGCCGAAGTGAGTTTCCTCAACTACGGCTTCTCGCCGCTCGATGGCGAACCCGTCAAACTTGAGCCAGCCGACGAGCGCAACCGCGTTTACATCCAACTGTACCATCACGTCGTCAGCCGCGTCGACTTGTCGGGGCGCGATGTGTTGGAAGTCAGCAGCGGGCGCGGTGGCGGTGCGAAATACATCAAGCGTTATCTCAAAGCCCGTCGCATGTGCGGCATCGATCGTCAACCACGCGCCGTCAAGTATTGCAACAAACAGCACGGCGAACCGGGACTCGCATACATTTGCGGTGATGCCCAGCGGTTGCCTGTTGACGGTGCGTCCTGCGATGCCGTTGTCAATGTCGAAGCGTCGCACGACTACCTCGATGTGCCCAAGTTCCTAAGCGAAGTGCATCGCGTTTTGCGACCCGGTGGACATTTCCTCTACACCGATTTTCGCAATGAAGAGGAAGTCGCCGCTTGGAAGAAGCAGATCGCTGAATCCGGGTTGACGGTACTTGAAGACGAAGACATCACCGCCAACGTCGCCAAAGGGTTGGCAGATAACACCGAGCACAACAACGAACTCGTCAAAAAACTCGCCCCGACGCTGTTGCGTCCGCTGTTTCGACAGTTCGCTGGCGTTGAGGGTTCCTGCATTCAGGAGCGTTTCGCCACCGGCCGCTCGCGCTACCAGCGATTCCTGATTCAAAAACCTGTTCAGTAATCACCGTTCGTTAAGATCAATGTTCGTTAAAGTTGACCGGCTGCATTTCGCTGGCAGGTTGACGTGGTGGGCCGTTGGATTTTTCTTGCATCGCTGACTTATTTGGTTCGTCAACCATCTCTTCGAGCTCTGCCACCCGTCGCTCCAAGGCGGCCATCCGCGTCTTGACTTCGTCAGGCTTCTTCGGCGCCTTCCACAACGGAATACCAATTTCAAACCAGACTCCGTCATCCGCATCTGAAGACTCGCTATTTGAAACGTCTCGTCGCCGATAGATCAAGGACGTGTCCACGCCATTGTCCCATTTGAGTTGAAGGGCTTCCTGGACGAGGTAGCGCTCGACATGAGACTTGTCTTTGTTCGTATGTCTTGCCTCAACGCCGAATTTAGTCTTGGTTCTGATTTCCCTAAGTCCGCACCCGGAATTGAAAACCAAGAGAACTGTCAGAAGAAATACAGCGAGTGACGGAACAATTCTTCGCATCCTATTCTCCGCGCTATTTGCCCAAATCATTGACCAACGTCTCATTGACCAACGTCGCGGGGAGTCTAGCTTCCAATTGTTAAGGGAGCGCTAAGATGATCCAACTCTTTGCAACGAGACGGACTTTACGTCTAAGGCGTCCCCGTTCGTCAAATGAACCGCATACGTTGCGATCGAATCACAGTCACTGACGAAATTCAGATAGTTCCGATTTATTTTCCTGCTGATGGCCCGCCACGCCTGGATCAAACCTATAAGCCAAAAAGACTACCGTCGCGGCAGGCGTTTCCGTTAACCTCTGAATCGAAGGTGCATACTTCGCCTTCGTTGCAATCATCGTCGGTTTCACACTGATTGTTACCTCCGCTCTGACATGAGGCGATGGAAATCAACAAACCCGCCGCACCAAACATCATCAGTGAAAGCCCCAACTTGCGTTTCAACATGTGCGTCTCCTTTTTCTAGAACCGAGGGAACATCCTCATGAGATTCCGAGAAACTCAACGACATTGGGCCCACAGGGATTCGAACCCCGGACCAATCGATTATGAGTCGACTGCTCTAACCGCTGAGCTATGAGCCCGTTTAACTTTCGCATTTGAACCCATGCGGCTCATCCGTTCAACAGCATAACCCCTCACGCTCGCAAATTCGCAATCCACTCGCGACATACAAGCGTCTTTGCGGTAATCTCGCACACCATGTCCGACACCCCCAAAAAAAATTCGAGCCTATTTCACAAGCTTGCACCGGGGATTCTTATCGCAGCCACCGGCGTCGGCGCGGGCGACCTCATTACAGCCAGCATCGCTGGGTCAAACGTCGGCGTCGTCATCGCCTGGGCGGCTGTCATCGGCGGCGTGCTCAAATGGACGCTCAACGAAGGACTCGCCCGTTGGCAACTCGCCACCGACACCACACTGCTAGAGGGCTGGAACGATCGACTCGGCACGCCGGTCAGATGGGTGTTCATCACCTACCTGTTGATCTGGTCGGTTTTCACGGGTGGAGCGCTCATCAGCGCGTGCGGTGTCGCGGGGGCTGGTATCTATGACCTGGGCCTGTCCGCCCAACATGCCAAAATCATCTGGGGCATCGTCCACTCGCTACTCGGTCTGACGCTGGTTTGGATCGGTGGGTTCGCACTGTTTGAAAAACTGATGTCCGTCTGCATCGGCATCATGTTCTGCGCCGTCATGGTGACAGCCGTCATGATCAAACCCGACTGGTCAGCCGTAGCAACCGGAATCATCAAACCCACGTTCGCAAAGACCGACACAAAGTTCATCCTCGGTGTGCTGGGTGGCGTCGGCGGATCGGTCACGCTGCTTTCATACGGTTACTGGATAAGAGAAGCCGGCCGCAATGGCATGAGCGGCTTGCGAGATTCTCGACTCGACTTGGCCATCGGTTACACGATGACGTCGCTGTTTGGCGTGGCAATGTTGATGATCGGTTCGCGTTTGGAACTTCAACCCGGTAGCGAAAACATAGCCAACGAACTCGCTGCGCAACTCGAAGGCGTCATGGGCCCGTTTGGAAAATGGTTGTTCCTATTCGGTTTTTGGGGAGCAGTGTTTTCAAGCCTGCTCGGCGTGTGGCAAAGCATCCCCTACCTGTTCGCCGACTTCATGCTCATTCGATCCGGAGCCAACGCCAATCAGCGCCGCGACATCGACTACACCAAAACAAAAGCCTATCGCGCGTTCCTTATCGCATTGGCAATCGTCCCACTCGTGATGATGAATCTGAGTCTGCAAAAGGTGCAAATCTACTACGCAGTGATGGCCGCCATGTTCATGCCCTTCCTCGCAGGCACACTGCTTATCATGAACAACCGCACCAAGTGGGTCGGCAGACAATACAAGAACGGCATCCTGACCAACGCCCTGCTGATTCTCACGTTGCTGTTCTTCGGATATATCGGTTACACCAAGCTGATGCCTTCTGGGTGACAGGTGTAGGTCGGGTCATCGACCCGACAGATTACTCGATCGCATTCGGTGTCGGGTCGATGACCCGACCTACTTCTGAACGAACAGATCAAGCAAAAATTAAACGTAATTCTCAAGCACGCGATGATACGTCGCTTCGCTGATGACGCCCTCCGCCAGAATCGCGTCGAGCGAGCTCTTCATCGTCTGCATGCCATAACGCTGACCGGTGGTGATGGCATTTCGCAGATGAAACGTGCCTTTGTTTCGCAGCACATTCCGAACCGCATCCGTCGCGACAAGCGTTTCGCAGGCCACGCGTTTGCCGCCATCGTTCGTGGGCATTAACTCCTGATGGATCACACCGAGGAGCGATTCGGCCATCAGGTTGCGAATGTGCCCATCGCCGCTGTCGGGTGCATACGAAAGCAACCGCTCGACGATCTTGTCGATCGAAATGACGTGCAGCGTAGACATCACCAGCACACCAGTTTCTGCGGCGGTCAGCGCGATTTTGATTGTGTCGTAGTCGCGCATTTCACCGATCGCGATGACGTCCGGGTCTTGTCGAAGTGCAGCCCGCAAACCGCGCCCGAACGTCTTCGTGTCCTTACCGACTTCGCGCTGCCGCACGACTGAGTTCTTATTGGCGTGGACGTATTCGATCGGGTCTTCGATGGTGACGATATGACGTTTAGCCGTCTCGTTAATCTCGTCAATCATAGCCGCCATCGTGGTGGTTTTGCCCTCGCTCGTAGCCCCGGTGATGAGCACCAGCCCCTTCCGTGCGTGGGCGAATTTGCGAACGATCTCGGGCATGCGGATTTGATCGAGCGTCATCGGTTCGCTGGCGAGCAGTCGAAGCACTGCGCCGATTTCGCCATCGTTGTAAGCAACGTTGACGCGATACCGCCGCTTCTGCGTGTCGGCATACATAAAGTCGATGTCGAGATCACGCTCAAAATCTTCGACCTGTGCCGGCGTCAACAGCGCATAGGTCAAATCCTTCGCCATCCGCGAATCCAGAACTTCGCGCGTCACCGGCTGCAACTCGCCGCCAATCCGAAACAAAACCGGCGACCCAGCCACAATATGAACATCGCCAGCCATCTTGCTGCGAGCGAGGTTTAAGATGTTACCGATATCGGACACGTTCGCTCCCGTCGATTCAAAGTAAATCAATTATGATTGGAGACAAGTCTCAGAGCAACCTCACGTTTCTCGCTCGGCACGCTTTCAGTTTCTTGCACGAAATTCCTGCGAGATTGTCGTCCGGTTCTCGTAGCAAACTAGACGCCATAGCGAGAAGCTCATCGTGGGACACAGACCAAAGCTGACGAAAACTGAAACGGGGACGCGGTCCACATTGACCACGTCCCCGTTTTGAGATTCTTTCCCAGTGGCACACGACGCCACCTCTGGGTCTGAACTGCTCTAATTCAGATCGCCTGTGCAGGACAAGGCTGTTCCATTCCAGACGACTTCGGCCTGAGCGGCATCAGGGTCGGCCGGTGTCTGAAACGTACACTGCGCGGTCTGAGAGACAACGCCATTGACGCCGGCCCGGAAGGTGAACAGTTCCCCGACCGATACTGCCCCCGTGGTCACCGTGCGCGTCGCATTGGGTTCCAGGCGGTTTTCGGGACCGAAACTCTCCTGTGCGGTCAAGATGTGGATGTTTCCACCTGAGCTGTTTCGAAGCGTAATGAATATGGATAGCGGGTCAGGGGCGTCGGGGGCTTGGCACGATCCATCATCGCAAACCTCGTCGCCGGGGCAGTGGTCATCCGTCACACAGTCGACACAAACCTGCTCGTTTTCCACGCAAAACTGATCGGGGCAAGGAATGTTGCCGTTTCTACATTCTTGAAACGAGAAAGACTCTGTCCCGTTGCAAAACAAACCGTCATCGCAAGCGTCGTCGCAAACGGATCTGGGAGTGTCGTCGGAACAACTACCAGAGCACGAAGTTGACGCCTCGTCGCACGTTCCTGTGCAAGGTTCCACGCCGACTTCACAAGTGTTGTTGATGCAACGTTCGAAACCATCGCAGAACAAGTCATTGTCACAATCGGAGTTCTCGATGCATTCGAGGCAAGTGTCTAAATCCTCGTTGCAATGGTCCGAGGATTCACAGGGAAGGACGCCGAGCACGCATACGCCTGCCACGCAAGTCTCCGCCCCGTTGCAGAACTCCCCGTCGTCACAAAAACTTGGAATGTCCGTGCAATCAACAACCTCATCACAACCCGAAACCAGCAACACTAATACTCCTAACACACACAGCACTCGCGTTAGCCGAAAGATCATTCCAAATCTCCTGGGCAGTAGTTTCTCTTCCATCGACTATGAATCGGTAATCCTACTCGGAATACCCATTCGATCCAAGCAGTTATTGGGGATACCACTATGGGACTTACTTTTTTCGTTAGATTAACTACGCGGCGGGAAGATATGAAGAGAGGAATGCAGCCGGTAGATTGAGAATGATTCAACGAGCGAACAGCAATCATTGTCTGCGGAGACACGTGAGTATTCACAACAAACAACTCAGCCCAAAGCAACTGAGGCGATAGGGTCGAGCAATCCGGTGCGCTCGAACGCCCTGTCACGGGCGACGCAGTCGGGGCAGGTGCCACAGTGAGTACCGAGGTCTGACTTGCATGCGTAGGTTAAGTCGAAGGGGGTGTTGTAGCGGCTGCCGATTTTGATGATCTCGTCGCGGGTGAAATCGATGAGTGGGGTCTCGATGCGGAGTGGTTTTTTGGCGCTGACGGACATTTCGAGCATGCGGTTTTGCAGGTAGTAATAATCCTGCCGAAGATGGGCGATGCCGTGTCCGGGTGCCGACTCGGTTTCGGTTTCATTGGCGGCTTCGCTGGACCCGACGATGACGAACGCGGCTCCGAGTCGGGCGGCAGTTTGAACGCCCACCGCGAGCAGCTCAGTCATCAAGAGCGGAACCGACGCCAGCGTGATTTCAACCGAACTGCCAGCCTCTCCCGATTGCTGCTTCGCACTTCGATTCAACCCGGCGATCTCGGCGACATGGGGCAAGTCGATATCGCTGACGCCGCACTCCAACGTTTGGGCAATTTCGCGCACAGCCCTTCGCTGCACCGTTGCCGCCTTCTGCCCGAAGTCAACGTGAAGCAGATGTACGTCGTGCTCGCGGGCTGCGTGGGTCGCAGCCACCGTGCTGTTGATGCCACCACTACAAAGAACCACACAATCGGACACGCCAAACAATCCCTTTAGTCAACAAAATATTGCCCGAACTTTGCGGGCTAAAACCATCACCAAGTATTATCGGCATCGCGAGGCAACCCACGCCAGAAATCCGCCGCCAATAGACTGAAACAGTGTCTTGCGACTCGAGGCAACGCCGCCTGCAAACGACTTGCGACATCGCTCGAAATGGACTTGAAACACGCGGAATTGCCACGTCTTTCGAAGGTTGCAGCATGACCGGGCAAACGATACGCTGGGCGGCCGATACGAGGGGAGAATCCGAATCTACCGTCCGCTCTAATCGATGCCGGTTGTGATGGGTAGCATCGGCTGCTTGATTCCAATTTCTATTGAAACGAGGTAAAGACGATGCCTGAAGTCGCGCCCTTTCGAGCCTTGCGCTACGACTTCGACCGATTCAACGGTGACCTGTCGAATGTGTTAGCCCACCCGTACGACGTGCTCGATCAATGCGACAAGGACGCGCTTCTCGCCAAGGACGAGCACAACATCGTCGCCGTCGATCTGCCGCACATTCCGCCCAAAGACGAAGGTCCGCAACAGGCGTACCTAGACGCGCAATTCAACCTCGACATGTGGAGAGCCCAGGGCGTGCTCGTTCGCGAAGACACGCCTGCCGTCTATGCCTACAACCAGACGTTCGAGCTGAACGGCAAGAAGCACACGCGACATCAAATTATCGTCGCCGCCCGTCTGCACGAATTCAACGAAGGTCTGGTCCTCCCGCATGAAGAAACATTCGGCGGACCAAAAGCCGATCGCTTCGCGCTAACGAAAGAAACGCGGTGCAACCTGTCGCCGATCTTCTCAGTCTACACCGATCCAGAAAACGCTGTCGGAAACGCGCTCGCTTCGCCAACCGGCGGCAAGCCCGATGCGGTTGCCAACTGCGACGGGTTGTTACACGAGATGTGGGTCGTCAAGGACGAAGCGGCAATCAAAGGCGTGGTCGATGCGCTCATGTGCAAGAAGTTCTACATCGCCGACGGTCACCATCGATACACGACGGCGCTGAATTACCGTACGCATCTTACTGAAATGCACGGTTCCAGCCTACCGGAGCATCACCCAGCCAACTATGTGATGATGGTGCTTGCAAGCATGGACGACCCCGGCTGCGTGATTCAAGGATACAACAGAGTACTCTCTGGAAACGGCGTCAACCTCAGCGGCCTGATGGAAGGCTGGTCCGACGGAATTGAAGCCACCGATGAGAATGCGGCTGACATGCATCTTTTCGACGGCGCTTCAAAGAAGAAGGCAGCCGTTCGATTCACCAACCGTGCCATCCTCGACGAAATCGCATCCGACCGCGCCCCGGCTTGGCGCGAGTTGGACGTGGCGTATCTGCACCACTACCTCATCGACGACCTGTCGGCCAATGCGAACTTCAAAATCGACTATGCCAAGTCGATCGAACTCGCCTGCAAGATGGCCGAAGAAAGTGGCGGGGTGGCTATCCTTCCAAAGGCGACACCGATGCAGCAACTCCGCGCCGTCAGCGAAGCCGGTGAACTCATGCCCCAAAAGAGCACGTTTTTCTTTCCGAAGCTGGCAACAGGTTTAACGATTCATCAACTCTTTGAGGAGTAGCGCGTGGCGAATCCACTGGCCCAAAAATATCAGTTCGCCTCCATGCGACACTTGATACTCCTTAGCATCGGTTGGGTCGCTTCCGGATGCGGCCATCCCAAAGCCGACCTGTTCGACCCATCCGCAGCAAAACCCGCCGAAGCGCCGGTTGTCTACGATGATCGACTCTGGGCAGATGTTCTGCGAACGTGCGTGCGCGATGGGCTTGTTGACTACGAAACGCTCAAGCGCGATCCAAGTCAACTCGAGAATTACCTCGACCAGGTCGCGTTTGTCGGCCCAACTTCGACACCGACATTTTTCGGAACCCCGCCCGCTCGAATGGCATACTACATCAACTGTTACAACGCGTGCGTGGTGAAAGCAGTGTTGGCCGCCGACATCCCATCGACCATACACGATGTGGCCATGCGCGATTTGGAATATGACTATCGTTTTCGCATCGATGGAAACGTCGTCAACCTCGCACAAATTCGCGAGCAAGCCGTCAAAGAAAGCAATGGGAACGCCCGAGTCCATTTTGCATTGTGTACCGGCGCCATGGGCTCGCCCTCGTTGAGCGATCAACCGTATCGCACGAACGGTCTTGATGATCGATTAAGAGACCTCGCCCAGCGATCGATCGACGATCCGCGAATGGTCGTTGTTGATCACGAGAAACAGCAATTGCTCGTAGCGCTCGACATCTGGTCTTACCGTGAGGAATTATACACCATGTTTCGCAACGAGACCCGCAACACGACCGCGACCATGCTCAACTGCCTCATGCACCTTGCCGGCCCGCAGCGCCGGCAGTTCCTCGCCCGTGCATCCGGCTATCGCGTGACACCGCTCCCCTTCGACCGCGCCCTCAACGCATGGTCCCCTCGGTCCGGCGGTTGAATCTCCGTTGGTCGAAAGAATTGAAGCGGTAAAAATAAAAGAAACCCCAGAGCCTCGCGGCGGTGGGGTCTCTACGAGAAGGAGAAGGAGGAGTATTGTTAGCTTGCTGATGCCTTAGCAAGTGTTGCTATCCGTTTTTCTTACTGGCAGTTTTTCTCGCCGTTCGTTTCGAAGTCACTGCCATGTTCAATGTGTTGCTCTCTTCAACATGCTATTGGCGTCGATCGATTCCAACCTTTCAGCGGCATTTGCTTTTCGACGCCAACCAAAGCCGTTATCCACTGATATATACGTCGTTAAGGGCCATTTCTTGACAGACTATTTTTTTATTTTTCGAACATTCCCGGTCGATCGGCTACATCCTCCCTATATTCACAGATAGATGGTCAAATGTGTTGACTACGCAGCGCGAGGCACCGCGAGTTGACGCATTCGCCTGAGATTCGATACTGCGACGAAATCAGCTTGGACGCTTCGCCGTCGAGCAATTTTCTGAGAAGTGTGAGTAATATGCCCTGGTTGTTTCTGCTTTTTATAACGGTCCCGATCGTTGAGTTGTGGTTGCTGATTCGCATTGGCCGAGCGATCGACGTGGGCCCGACCATCGCCTTGGTCGTTCTGACTGGCATCATCGGAGCCGCTCTTGCACGTCGGGAAGGCATGCGGGCGATGATGCGGATTCAGGAGCGGGTGGCGTCAGGAACAATCCCCACCGACGACATGATAGAGGGGATGATGATCTTCGCAGCCGCCGTCCTCCTGGTGACGCCCGGGGTGATTACCGATGCAGTGGGATTTGCATTGCTCATCGCGCCTATCCGACGAGTAGTGCGGAAAATGCTCCAAGCTCAGTTCAGCCACCGGGTGGCAACGCGTTCGACCACCGTGCATTTTGGCGGAGGCGAATTCTTCGATCCCAACGCTTCAACTGATTCTCAATCGGACAACGAATTCATCGATGTCACATATCGCGACGTGACACCCAATTCCGACGACGCGTCAACGCAAAACACTTAGCAGCGAGTAAAGAATCATGTGGAAGATATGGCTTGTATGCGCCGCAGTTCATGGATTCATTTCAGTCGCTCTTGGCGCATTTGGCGCACACGGTTTGAAGGATCGCTTGGGGCAGGCGGGACAAACCGCGAATTTCGAAACCGGCGCCCGCTACGAAATGTATCACGCCTTGGCATTGTTCGGTGTGGCGTTTCTGGCGTCGAAGTTTCCATCCAAAGCGATCAACGCGTCAGGTTACTGCATGACCATCGGCGCGTTCATCTTCTCTTTCAGCCTCTACGCGCTGGCCCTGACGGAGGTCAAGAAGCTTGGCGCAGTTACACCAATCGGCGGCGCACTATTGTTAGCAGGCTGGGTCCTGCTCGGTTACGCCGCCTATTCAGCGTCGCCGAAGTAGACCCATCAAGCTGCAAGCAATTTCATGACTCCATCAACAATCAGCACCTTCAACCCAGCCACCACGAGTGCAACCTTGAACATCCAAACGAACAGTCGCGGTGAAACATATTGAAGCAGGTGCTTGCCGATGAGCGTGCCCGGAATGACGGCCAACACCATGAGCAACATCAATAAGCTGGTTGAGGTTACGTTGAAACTTCCGAGAATCAGAAAAGCCGGTAGCTTGATAAAGTGTGCCAGCGTTTGGCACAAAGCCTTCGTTGCAATGAGTCGCTCCTTGACGAAGCCGTGACGCGCGAACATCGGCGCGATGAGCGGACCAATCGCCCCGACCGTCAGCGCCATCGCACCCGCAAGAAAACCGATCGCGAAGAACCCCTTTTGATTTGGCTGGCCGTCGTCATCATCGGTTGACTTTCGCTTCGGAACGAACGGCGCGATCAACACATACAACCCAACCAGCATCTTCAAGTACGGTTCACCTGCATCGAGGTTTCCGATCCAATACAACACCAACGTTCCCAGGACGGTTCCGGGAAGCAGTCCAATGGCGAATCGCCGAACCGTTGAAAAGTCGGCACTCTTTAAAAACGCGATCGATCGCGTCGTGTTGCTGCAAAGTTGAACCACCGCGTGAAGCGGGATGGCCTCACCATGCCCCAGAAACGAGAGCATCACAGCCAACAACAATATGCCACCGCCCATTCCGATGATGCCGGAGATGATCGACGCAATGAGGGCGGCCAACGGCAGAACGATGGTGATGGTGCTCAAGTGATTCGAGTCCTTTTGAAGTCTGGTATCGGATGACGGCGGTTGAATTCTACCGCCAAGAGCCTATCCCACAACAACTGTAAACCTATTTGGCAATTACACTTACCGCATCCGACCAGCACGCCAAGACCGAAGCTGGTATGTTTCAAGAGGTGGCAGACAGGCTCGATATGAATGAAGCTCGGCTCAAAAACATGCGACCTCACCGTAATAATGACTGGCAGGAACTGGACCAATTTGATAAACTAAAAGTGTTAGTTCTTTTAGTTCAGTTATTAGCCGATGCATCGAGACGGGGCACCGATCTGCGTGCGACCTGTTGGGCCAAGCGTAACGAATGACTGCGCCTCAGAATGGCGCTCGTAGTACCGCACACTTTAGTACGTCCTGCGGTACAATAATCAAAGTGGACAGGTTGGTCCCATATTCTCGGTAACGCGGCATACAATTTTGTGGGACGCAGACTCAGTGGAGCTTCCAAACATGATCGACCTTTCGGGTTTGAACGTTGCAGCAAAGGGCCATCGAATCGCCTCACTCGTGGTCACAGTAGGGATGCTGTTTGCGATATCGCCGGCAAGCGCCAATCCAAACATGGTTGCCAACGGTGATCTGGAGCAACCAACAACCCGCGCGATTCCTCGACTGAGCGGAACCGAGCGCGAAGCCATCTTTGAATTCCCTGGAAGTCAAAATTTCGGGCGCGTGATCGCCCGCGGTCAGTCTGCAGGCAAACTCGCCGAAGGGATGGATGTCAGCTACGTTCAGGGCGGGAGCCTTGCCGGCTTGCGGATCAACACAAAAGACGCCAAAGAGGTCACCGGCGAATATGACGTGGAAGTCTGGTTTGATTTGCTCGGTAGCATTCGTCCGGACCGCAGGTATTCATACAACGTCGCCTGTCGGTTCAACGGTAAGGGTACGATTCCAAACATGGAAATGATCGTCCCGGCATTTTGGGCTGATGGTCAGTTCATGGGGTCGAAGGTCGATCTCAGTTGGCCAGAAGAGATCAAGTCATACGACGACTTTGCCCGTCGCGGTGTGATCAAAACGCCAGACTTTGAATATGTCACCGGCGGTCAGTGGCTGGTGATCAAGCTACCCAAGAGCTACAAGGGCGACATCATCTTCACGCGTGTCAGCTTGCGTGAATTGAACGAAGCACTTCTTGAAGGCAAGGACTCACCGCTTCCTACACCGACGCGATACATCACCATCGACGACGTCTTGGAAGAGCAGATAGTTTCGGCCCACAAGCTGACGGCCAACGCTTTGAAACGCGGGCAGAATCAGCAAGGTTTTTGGAATGGCGGAAGCGTCAGCGATAGCGTTGGAATTACCGCGTATATCATGGACACACTGGCACGCCAAGGCGAAGACGTGACCTCCAAACAAATGAAGGCGGGAATGAAGTGGCTGGCTGAGCAAGAGCCCGACACCACCAATGCCGTCGGAAACCGCTTGTTCTTCCTGGCGAATTACGGAATGCCCGATTATCGCAAGACGGTGGCAGGCGACATCAACACCCTGATCGACGCGCAGTACGAAGATGGCGGCTGGTCAACATCGACAGATCCTGATGCCGAAACCGAAAATCGCGCATTAAAGACCGACAACACCAGCACGATCGACGCCGTTTCAGCGCTGCGCGAAGCGTACTACGCCGGGTACAAGATAGACAGCAAAACATGGGTCAATGCCGCGCGCTACTTCAGAGACGCCCAAGCCCGCGACGGTGGATTCAGGGCGCGCCTCGACAAGTCCGGTGGATTGGGTGAAGCCACGACCACCATGAACACAGCCTGGGGAATGGCCGGATTGTACATGACGCTCGACATGGCCTTTGCGGCGGGGTCATCGCGATGCACGCAGTACCTCAGCAATTCGCGACACCTTTCGGGCCTTCAACATGGCATGGATTGGCTCGACGACTACTACGATGAGTACTACAAAAAGCTTCCGACGCTGAACAGTCAGCCCAACCCCATCTACAATGCGTTGGCCATGCAGGGCTTCATGGAGCTATCCGGTGTTCAGCAACTTCATGACAAGAACATCTTTCGCACCGAAGCTGAATCGATTATGAATTTCTTCGATCAAGGCAGCGGGCTATTCGCAGGAAGTCTGATCTTCAGTGCTGCCGCTCTCAACATGCTCGATGCCGGCAGCGCTCCCGTCGTTTTTCAAAGACACGTTGCGACCGACCAAACCGAACTTGAATTTTCACGCGACGGCGATCACCTTGCGCGTTTCCTTCGCAGGAGTCGCAAGACGCCTTTGAATTGGCGGATCTTCGACACCGACGAGTCGATTGACGAATTGGTTCGCGTTCCGATCATGTATGTCCACGTCGCCGGCGAGTTGGATTTCGACGATGACTATTGGAAACTACTTCGCGATTACTGCTTTAACGGTGGAGTGGCGGTGTTCAACATCGCTGAAGACCAGGAGAACCGCCGCAGCGAAGTCGAAGCTGGCTTGGCGAAGGCGTTCGGTGAGTACAAACTTACATCGATCGCAGAAGACAGTGAACTCCTGAAAAGCAAGCACACTCTGAAACACGAGAACCTCGGCGGGATGCGAACCATCAACAATGGGTTGAAGGATTTTGTGTTTCTGACACCGAGGGATTGGTCCTGCAAGCTCAACACCTACGACATCGAAGGCGACAAAACTCCGTTCGAGTTCTTCGACAATTTGCTTCATTACACCATGGACGGTGACCCGCCACACAGCAGTTTCCTGACGTCGACATGGGAAATGGGCACGACGACTGCCCGATCTCTTAAGGTGGCACACATGGAAGTCGGAGCAAAGCAACCGGTGTTTCCGGACTTGATTAAGACACTGTCGCGCTCGATCGAATCCGGTTATCGCATGTCGATTGAAAGCGCTCCGATCGACAAACCGGCAGACGATGTGGGATTGGTCTGGTTGTCATGCGCCGGACCTGAAACGTTAACCGACCAGCAGTTGGGGCTGATTAACAAGCAGATTGATAAGGGTGCGTTTGTGTTCGCCGAAGTTCTGACGGGCGATCCCAACTGGGCGGAATCGTTTCGTGCCGACCTGCAGAAGCTCGACGGTGAAATCCGCATTCGCAAGCTCGTTGCGAACCATCCCGTACTCAATGGAAAGCTTTACGAAACGTTTGGTTATGATGTGCGTACGGTGGCGATGCGCCGCGAGTTACGCGATGAATTCGAAAAACTCCCACGACTTGATGCATACATCATTGAACGCGACGGCGAAGAGATCGGCATCTTGAGCACGCACGACGTTGGAAGCGGGCTCGGGTATTTCCTGTACCCGAAATGCCGCGGAATCATGCCGAATTCGAGTCGACAGTTGGCGGCCAATTTGGTGCTTTACTCGATCCAGCGAACGTTGGAAAAAGGTATGTAGGCTCTTGGCGATCGCCCAGCCGGTGACTTTGGGGCGCCTGCCAAATTCAAAAGGAACTGAGAAACCACGATGCATTTTCGAGGATTCTGGCAAACCATTATGACATTCAGCAAAAATAGCATAGCGAAGTTGCAACAGCCGCATTCCGCAAAACCAATGCCGGCTACATGGGCAACCCATCATAGCGTCCGGAACATGGCTTGCGTGTTGGCAGCGTGCCTGTTCATGTTCGCACAAAGCGCGACAGCCGACACGATCATCCTGTCTGACGGCACGATCGTCGAAGGCGAAATCGTCAAAGAGACTTCCCGATACATCAAAGTCAAAACCCGCTTCGGCGACAAATCGTTTAGACGCAGCAAGATCGAAAAGATCGTCAAAGAAAACCGTGAGGGCAGCGCTGTCTTTTCACTGCATCAGGTGCGCGACTATACGGAACTGACCGACCTGGCCCAAACTCTCAAGAACGCTGACGCTCTTTATGAACTCGGACGCTTTGACGAAATCGCCCCATTGATCGAACCGCTGTTGGGCAAGGGAACAGAAATCGATGACAGCCGCATCAAATGGCTTCTGATTGAGAATCTCGAGCGCAAGGGCGATTGGACGAAGGTCGACGAAATGCTGGAGGAAATGTCAAAATCCGACCTGGAGTCCGACAAGATTCGCGCCAAAGCTCACACGGACATCTTCAAGGAAAACCCCGAACGAAACCTGCGCAAGGTCGGTGGCGTCCGAACGAAGGACTTCATGGAACGCGAGATGCGCAACAAAGCCAAGGTGCGAAACTCGCTGCAAAATCGTGAGATCATGCGGGCGGCCCTGCTCGAATACCTCAACCAAATCGTCCGCAACGACAAGATCAGCGTGGGTGCATTTTCCGAATCACTCGATCCCCGCGAAACCGAAAAAGCCATTCTCGACGTCATCGATGACAAGGACGATCCTGATCGACGAATTGTCGTCGAAGAGACCCTGCCCTATCTCGAATTGCTGCGCAAGACCGAACAATCAATCTATAAAGCCCAGGCGATTCTGCCGGGATATGCCTCCGGGTTTGAACTTGATCTCGTTCGAACGGAAGTGATTCACCTCGAACTGGTGTATCGTAATCTCCTCTCAACGCTCTCCCGAGCTTACCCGGATAATCGAAACTTCTCATTTGGCGGAGAGGATGGGCGTCTCACTGTGGACCAACGCGAACAATGGCGCGAAGCCTGTGATCAGTTCCTCGACTTGAGTCGCCCGATGACCAAACTGATCGATTACCTGCTGACGCGCGCCCGCGGTTTTCCTGTTAAGCTCAAGCCATTTATCAAACAATGGGAAGATACGCTTGAACGCGTTCAACAAATGGAGCAAAACACGAATCGCAATCGCGATCGGTCGCGCGTCTGATTTGAAATACGCCGATTAACGCCGGTCGCAAGCGCCATGTTGTCTGAATTGAATGTCATTAAGGACGACCTAAATCATGAAGAAGAACTTACTGTCAGCGGTCTTGATTGCAGGTGGAATGCTCTGCAGCGGTGTTAGCGCCTTTGCATTGTCCATGACCGACCTTCACACCAAGTTCGCATCCGGCGAGTACGCTGCCGTCGTGAGTGAACTCACTGAAGAAATCAAAAACAACCCCGGCCATGAAGAGGCGTACACCTTGTTGGCTGAGTCGTACGAAAAGCTTGACAAAAAAGAAGAAGCCGCCAAGGTCTGGACCAACCTGAAAACCATCACCCGCGATCCGGAGCGCACCCAACTGGCGCGCTTGGGCCTGCTCCGTATTCGCGGCCCGCAAAAACCGGATATCGACGAAGAAAAAACATGGGAAAATGATCCATACAAAGTTGACGTCGGACGCATCGACTGGGAACGCCTCGAAGCGGACGTCGATGCAGTCAAAGCCGTCGGCGGCCAAGGTCAGTACCCACCGGTGCTGCTGGAAAGCCCCTATTTCCAAATGTACGCACCGACCCAACGGGCGTGTTATGTGGCCAACCAACTCGCCGAAAAGTACACCGAATTCCTTCTCGAAAAGTACTTTCATGTGGGACAGGAATGGGCGCTGCGTGTACCCATCTTGATTTACAAGGACAGCAAAGACTACGTGAGCACCAACCCCGCGTGGGAAGGAAGCGCGGGCATCACCATGAGCGACTCGCGAACCGGCGTGCCGATCTACATCGCCATGTACATGCTCGACCAGGAAGGAAAAGTCGATCGTGATGCGCTCGAAGGTACGCTACCCCACGAATTGGTTCACATGGTCGTCAACGAATGGTTCGGCGGTGTGCGTGTTCCCCGTTGGATCAACGAAGGGATGGCCCGCCGCATGGAGCAGTCCCGCAATCATTACGAGGAAGCGGCCAAAACCGGCCGGGACGCAGCGGCAGGCGAATATTATCGCTTCCGCGACCTTTTCGCCCAAAAAGAATACCCGCATCGCGGCGATCGTGTGTGGCGCTTTTATGAACAAAGCGCAACAATGATTCTCTTTTTGCTCGAACAATACGGACCCGATGCAGCCGCTGCATTCTTCACCGCACTCAAGCAAGGCAAGAGTCATGACGAAGCGACAGCCGGCGCCCTCGGAATGCCGGTAGACGTGGCTGTCGATGAATTCGAGCGTCGCTGGGTCCTATGGGCCCGCGATCAATACATTCGCTATGGCGAAAAAATCGACGAAGGCGAAGTCGCCGTTGCATCCGAACTCGACAAGCCGCTCGTGCAAGCCGATTTCAGCGAAGTCGCTACCGTCGAACACGCCAAGGAATGGTCCGATGTGCGCAGCGATTCCCTGGATTCATTCAAAGATGTGGGTGGGTCCAAGCGATTCTGGAAAGTCGATGGCGACCGGCTGATCTGCTCAATGAAGCCCAGCAAGATCGGATCGCTGTTGGGTGTGCGAATTGACGAAGAACCCCCGATGGCATTCAAATGCAAAGTGCGGGCACCCGAGGCATCTTACGAAACGCCAACCCGCTTCGGATTGGGAATGCTTGATCACCGCGGCGACGACACCGGAATCGAAGTTGGCGTCGTGCTGTCAGATCGCCAAAAACATTCGCTGACCTGCGTTGTAACCGATGAAATTGCCCTGTACCTTGACGACAAGTGCACGGGACGATTCCCCTCGCTTCGCGCCGATCAACTCAACGAAGACATCGATTGGCCCCTCGCATTGGTGGCCTACGGTGCGGTCGAAGTGTCCGAAATCCAAGCCGCCCGTTTTGAAGAATTCATACTGGTTGCAGATGCGAAAACTGATTAGTCGGAAAAATTCGCCCAAGTGCTTTCAACCGGGGCGGGTTGACTGGTTCCGCGCGATGGTCATTCTCATTGTGCTGAGCATGTCAGCCCGCCCCTGTTCAGTGATGGCACATCCGCACAACCCATTTGAAATCGTCAGCCACGAACACCCGGCATTGGGTCTGATCATCACGATCGAAAGTGGTCGAGTTGTTTATGACGTTTCGCTTTCCAATGGATTCTTAAACACACTCGTCCCGCAAGAGCGCGGGTTTCTAAAATTGCGACTTGAAGAAAACACGTTCGTCTTTTTGGATGCGAACCAGGAAGCGGCTGAGCGTAAGAGCCTTGCCGAATTCTTCTCGTCGTTGCCTCCAATCAAAATCAACGGGGTTGAATCCAAGCCGCAATTTGAAGGCTTCAAGTTCGTGCGATCCAGCGAGTCGGCCAACCGGCAAGTCAGCGACGTGCTGCCCCCCGACGCTCGCATATCCGTCTCGTTTCCCACTAAGGATGAGCCAGAGAAAGTCGAGTTGTTCTGGAACATCTTCGCGGACGCGTATTCCGTCGATGCATTCGGTCAGCCGATCGATGCGAGCCTAGCAGCCCGCCTGGATACACGAACTCAAAGTCGGATCATTACCTTTACCAAAGACCAACCCGCAATCGAATGGGAATCACCGCAAGCCCCTGCAGACATGCGTATCGCCGCGCCGTCGGTTAAACAACCCAATACCAGCCAGGCGATTCCGCTTCTTTCGATCGCCCTATGCATGCTGGGGTTGTTTGGCGGATGGATGTGCAGGGGAATAAGAAGACCGAGGTTGGCACAATCGATTGTCGTCTTGGTCGCTGCCGCAGCGGCTTTTCAACTGCGAACCGTCGGTCAAGTAATCTTGAGCAAACCACAACCACCATCATCTGTGGAACTGGCCCCAGAAACAGCGACCACCGTCTTTGATTCACTATTAAAGAATATTTACCGGGCGTTTGACTTTCGAAATGAAAGTGATGTCTACGACGTTCTCGCCCAAAGTGTCGATGGGCGTTTGCTGGACTCGGTTTACAAGGAAGTCCAGTCTGGTCTCGTGTCGGCTGAGCAAAACGGCGCGATCGCGAAAATAAAATCTGTTGAAGTCCTGGAATCCGAATTGGTCAGCAAGGCCAAAACCACTGGCGATTCATTCGAGGTTCGAGGGAATTGGCGCGTCGAAGGCATGGTTTATCATTGGGGTCATGTTCATGACACGTCGAATATTTTTGAGGCGATTTATACAGTTGCCCCGCGCGATGGATTCTGGAAAATCATTAAGACCGAACTACTGTCAGCCGAACCTGAAACCTAATCGACGAAAGAGTCATATCCAGCGATTTCAACCGTCACGATGATTCAATTCACCAACGTCGAATTCACTTACCCGGATCACACCTTTGGCCTTACGATCCAAAACCTTTCCATCATAGATGGCGAGCGCGTGGCGATCGTTGGTCCGAGCGGAAGCGGCAAGACAACATTGGTCAAGTTGATGTCCGGCGCTTTGATTCAACAGCGCGGGACGATCATCTCGTGTGATACCAAGCTCACTAATTTGAATGACCGGGCGCTGCGACAATTCCGATTGAAACGGATCGGATTTGTTTTTCAGGAATTCGCCCTGCTCGACTATTTAAATGTACGCGACAACATCTTGCTTCCTTGTCGATTGGGGGCGGAGCCCATGTCTCCGGAGGCCCGTGACCGCGCCGAAGCATTGGCTCGCAGTGTCGGTCTTCATCGCCACTTGGATCGGTATCCGCAGAAGCTTTCGTTCGGTGAGCGCCAACGCGTCGCGATCTGCCGGGCGATCGTTACATCGCCATCGATCGTCCTTGCCGACGAGCCCACAGGTAATCTTGATGGCACCACAGCCGACGAAGTCATCTCGATTCTTGACGATTGCGTCCAACAGTCCGGTGCAACTCTAATCGTGGTGACCCACAATCTGGAATTGACCAATCGATTCGATCGAACGATCGACGTTTCCGAATTCGCAGCGGCGTACACATGAGTGGCACCTTGTACATGGCCGGGCAGCACCTTCGCTTCTTCAAAGTCCGAAGCGCGATCCTCGTGTTGGGTTTGACATTGACCATCGCATTGCCCGTCGCGTCGCACCTGATCATTTCCAAGTACGGTGACGCACTGAAATCACGAGCAGACTCGACACCATATGTCCTCGGTATGCGCGGCAACCGATTCGACCTCGTTCTCAAGGCACTTTACTTCGGCGACGCGCAGATCGACGCGATCACCATGGAAGACGTCAATCAGGTTGATCGCTCCGATTGGGCGACGACGATCGCCCTGCATCTGCAACATACCGCCAAAGGTCGCCCCATCGTGGGCGTCTCTGAAACGTACTTCGATTTCCGAAAGCTGTCCGCACACCACCCGAACATTCGCATGGAATTGGGGGATGTTGTGGCCGGTGCGGTGGTCGCCGAAGAATTAAACCTGAGCGTGGGCGACCGCATCCTCTCGGACCGCCAAACACTCTATGACATCACTGGCCAAAACCCGGTCAATCTCAAAATCATCGGCGTACTCAAGCCAACAGGAACAGCCGACGATCGGGTATTGTTTGCAACGCTTGAAACCGTATGGCTACTTGACGGTTTAATGCATGGTCATCCCAACGCAAAACATGCTGGCACCGAAGACCCCCATCGTCAAGGTATTGCCTATCACGAAGTCACGCCGGAGAACCGCTCATCGTTCCACCTGCACGCTTATCCGGCAGAGATCCCCGTCAGCGCCGCGATCGTGATCCCAAAAAGCGAAAAAGGGGCAACCATTCTGGAGGCCCGATACGAAAACAAAGAGAGTCTGCAACTTCAGAATTGCGCGCAGGTCGTGGACGAAATTCTGAGCATGGTCGTGCAGATCAAGACATTCTTCGACGCGTACTACTTGTTCGTCTTGATCGCGACTCTGCTGTTCGTCGGGTTGATCGTGGCACTTTCAACGCAGCTTCGTAAGCCAGAGCTCGACACGATCCGCCATATCGGTGCAAGCCGCTGGTTCACCGTGCGCCTGCAAGCGACCGAACTGCTGATGATCGTCGCGATGGCGGGGGTTCTTTCGTTGGCCGTGACGTTCATCGGACTTCAGATCGCCGATCATTTCCTGCTTGTTGGCTAGATTCAAGGGAACTTGAGGTCACCAAAACACAGTTACAAAAAAAGCGTAGCCGAAAGCTACGCTCTAATTGCAGATTTCATTGGTCAGAAAATCGATACCAACCGCTATCCGGATTGCTTCGTCCAGACACGGTCAGCGCACGGCTAGCGTTTCATCGAAATCAAACGAATCGACGCCTGCCCGATGCCGAAATCGCAACAGCCAAACCCGATTAAGGACCAAACCCGATTAAGGTGTTGTAGTCAGCCCGGTTGAACCGGTACCGTCAACGTTCTGCTGCAATCCGGTGAAGTACGCCGTGATGAAGGTCTGCGTTAGGGTGCTGGCCGTCGCTTCCAAACCAGTAAGCAACGTGCTGCGAACGGTCGGATCACACGAACCCAACTGCAGAACGCTTCCACCCATGAGAAGAGCAGCCAGTGCTTTTCCCCGATTACGCATCTTGCCTCGCTTTGCCATTTCATGGACTCCTGCATTTTTTGCGGTTGATGGCGTCTTGAACGCGGCGAAAGCGCGGTCACCGTCAAGAGGCTAAGTTATGCCGCCCACGAAGGCAAGACAATCACCGAGTTCCTCGCATTCCGCAGATCTCTATTCGTTCTACACATCGGAAGCAAATGGGGTGCGGTTTAGAACTTCCGATATGATCGATTATACATCTTAGGCGGGAACCATCTGTCCGATAATGTAACGTCCCGAACACACCCAAACAGGGGCAGGCCAGATAGGGGTGGGATTCGGTCAACAATCCAAATTCGCGACAGTTGGCCACCACCGATTCTGCCGCCTAGCGCTGCGTGTTGGCTGTCGCGAGCATGTTGGTATGTAGATTGGATTGTGCCAGACTTAAGTTTCGCTTTACGGCTGAAAGCGGGAACCGACGTCCCGGGCATGCGGTCTTGTGCGTCACGCTACCGTGCCCCGTAACATTGGAAGCTGACAATCCACATTGCTGCGACAGGAACAACACCAATTTGTCGAGGCTGGCCATCTGTGAAGACGACGGCGATGAGCTTTCAAAATTACCCACCAGACAAATACCGACGCCATGCTCGTTGTAGAAATTGTCACTGGTCTTGCAATGGGCACCGGTTTTCTGCTTCGTCCAGCGTGACCCGACTTCGACCTTGCCATCACCGGTGTCGGTGCCATTGCCAATAACGAAGTGATACCCGAGTTCATCCCATTTATTGACGGTTCGATGATGATGGTCAAAGGCAACCGCCCCGCCTGTCGCCGAAGCGCTGTGATGAATGACGATTTCACTCCAGCGGCTACGCACGCCGCCCGGAGGAATCCAGCCGGCTTCTGCGACCACTTGTCTGGGTTGGCCCGATGGGGGCTGAATTCGCGGCTGAACTGGACGATGGACGTAGTGCTGCACGGGAGGAGGCGCTGGCATCGGAGTCACCCGCGTCTTTCGTGGTGGTTTCGTAGTGAAGATCGGTTTGGAAAAACGATCCATGTTACTTTTCTGATCCGCACAACCCGTCGCCAACACGCAAATCAGTACGGCGCCCGCCACCAACTTTGATCCAATTCCGACACAGTTCATACCCAAACCCTTCAGTTTACAATCGCCTAACTTGGCCCGTTTACCATCGCCGAAATCTATCGAACCAACGCGGTAAAAACTCGCCTTTAGAAGCATATCGGCACGAATGGCAAAATGCGACCATCTGATTTTCAATCCGCAGTCACGCTCTACCAAGCGGGCCAAACTGCAGTGTTTTGCGTACAGTTGGATGACACTTTTGAACGATAATAAAGCCAGAGAAGGAAACACACACTCGGGTCCCCCAGGTTCCAAAAACGCAGATTGCAGAAATGTGAGTCTGACTGAAGGAGGGAGTTGATGTTGATGCCATACCAAGAAGAGCCGGAAAGCGCACAGGTGCGCCCAAACATTGATGAAGACGAGCTGGCGTTCTGGAAAGAACGTCTGAACGCCATTCCCGACCTTCGCTGGGCGAAAGTCATGCGCCTACGACGGGCCATCCACACCAACGGCTACGATGAATCCACGAGCATCGACAAGATGCTCCGCCGCATCGATCAGGATCTGGAGATGTTGTGCTGGAATCCGGAAGTCGGCAGCAATTTAGGAATGGATTAGTACCCGGTACCGATTCTCAACTTTCAATACCGTATGAAAACGCCAAGCACCGTCACTTGTGACGGTGCTTTTTTAATGCGCGTTCAAAGTTGTTACACGAAAAGTTGTTACACGATCAGTCGTGTTCGGGAGTCACGTCAGCCCATCCGATCAACCGACAGCCGACTTGCCTTTTGCGGCTTCGATTAGGCTGCGTACGTCTTCCGCACTTAGCCGATTACGCTTCTTAGCCGGTTCAGAGGCAGGCTCAGTCGCGGAACCTTGGTTCGGCTGCGTTTTCTGCGGCGTCGCCACCGATCGCTGATTGGCTCGCCTGACCGAGCTGGCTGGCTCGATCCGCTCCTCCGCATCCATCGCCTCGGGGCCTTCAAACTTGATCGTCTTGGGCTTGGAGGGTGCTGCCTTGCTCGACACGGAGCCGCGATTGGCGGGCGCTGGCTTCGTTGGCGCTTCCGCCGAAACCGACTGAGTCATCTTGGACTGGGCCATTTTGGCGACGGCTGCCAGATCATTCGCCCCCACTGGACTAGGAAGGCATTCAGCAATATCCATTGCGTCGGGCAACATCGTCGGAGGATGGGTGTCGTTGATCGTAGGCGTAGAGCGAATCGCAGCTTCCAGACGTTCGCGTGAATGTTCGGCTTCGGTGACCCATTGCTTCATGGTCTCTGCCGTTTTGTGCGACGCGGTTAGCATTTTGCCCATCATCTTGATGCGTTCGTTGGCATCGAGGCTGGCTTGCGAGACTCCGCGGAAGATGCGCTTGACCGCCAGGCACAGTTCGTTGAGCTCGTCGGCTTGGGCGCGGGCGTTCTGGATCGTGCTGATCGGATCGGCAAGCGACTGCTGCAATTCGCTTAGGCGCTGCTCAACATTCTCAGCCAAGCCAGATGAATGCTTGACGCTCGCGCTGATCTGGGCGGCGCGTTCATCGTCATCACGAATGGTTTTGACAATAGCGTCAGCCGTCGTGACAAGGTCTTGAATCTCTTCGGCATGGGCGGCCATGCTGGCTTCAATCTGCTTGCCCGCCGAGTTCGCATCGATCAATTCTTCGTGAAGCGACTGAGCCACAGAAAGCTGCTTGGCCAATTCGGTGGAAATCGACTCCACCTGCTCATGCTGCGTTGAGAGCGTCGCGCCATTTTGATCGGCGGCTTCGTTTTGTTCCTGGAGAACCGTGATGCGCGTCGCGGCTTGATCGACCAATGAGGAGATATTGTCTTCGCAGGCTTTGGCCTTGCTAGACAAGGCTTCAAGCGAACGGGCGCGGTGGTCGGTCGTGGACGTCAGCGACCAAACGTCCTGAATCAGTTGATTGATTTTTTGCTGCTTTTCGTCGGCAATGGCGATCATGTCGTTACCGCTGACAATGGCCTGATCCAGAATGCTGACGGTTTCGGTGGCGCTGGCGATCTTGTCCTGAATAGCCTTGGCGGCTGCCAATGCTGCACCGTTGACGCGTTTCTCGGCTTGCTCGGATGTCGTGATTGCGGTGTCTTCAACGGTGACCAGCGCAGCACGAGACTTCTTGTCAATTTCCAGCGAGAGGTTCTTGAGTCCTTCGGTGGACTTGTTCGTTGAATTCTGAATGGCGGTGATGGCGATACCGCTCTGCTCCTGAATCTGGCGACCAATCTGATCCTTTTGATTCTGTGCCAATTCAGTCATGCGCACGTCGCAGTTCGCAGCATGAGCATCGATGTCCTTGACCAGATCGATCTTCTGCTGCTCAATCATCGCTGTAGCTTCGGTGGCGATCAGACTGACAGTGTCGCGCGTGTCGGTGATTTTGCCCATCGCGATATCATCGATGGAAACGCCAAACTGTTCGACAATCTCCTGAGTCGCCTGCTTCTTGATGTCGAAGTTTGACTGAATCCGCTGCGCCTGCGTCTGCATCGATTCATGAATATCCGTCGCGGAATTGCGCAGCGACTCAGAGATACCAAGCGCTTCATCCTGGAATGCCGCCAACGACTCATCGAGCATGGTTTTGGCACGGGCGGCACCGCTATCGACGATGACATTGACCGAATCCTGCATGGTCTTGAGTCTCGACTGGACCGAAGCCAGCGTCTCTGCCGCCAGCGCTTCGATGTTTAAGATCGACTGCTGCGTCTCAGCCAGTTTTGCTTCACTCTGACTGACGCGATTCATCATCGACGTCGCATGCGCTGAAGCTTCCTCAGCACGCCGTGCCGCTGACTCTTCTGCGGCGACCAACTGCTCATAACGTCGGATGCTGTCTGCGATGCGCGCTTCGATCTGCTGGCTCGTCGTCTGCAGTGACGCCATCGCGTCGTCGCGCGACGATCGGACGGTTGTATTGGCCTTGTCGCCGGCGGACTTGACGGCTGTGACCGAGTCGGTCATTTGCTCATCAATGGTAAACGCAGCGCGATTGATTTTGTCGGTGGCCTCATCCGTCAGTCGGCCAACCTCCTTGATCCCGCCTGCCAATCGCTCTTGAATGCCTTCACCAGCTTGACGGATTTCGTCGTGGATCGTCTCTGCACGATTGGTGATTTCGTCGTGGAGCGTCTCTGCACGATGGATGATTTTGTCGTGGATCGTCTCCGAACGATTGGTGATTTCATCGGAAACTGTTTTGGCGTTTTCGATGGCACCTTCAAGTTTGGACTGTTGTGCTTTGGCCCGCTCATCAGCGTCGATAAAATTCTGCGTGGTCGCTGACGTTTCATCCGCTATTTTGCGGGCTTCGATCGTCGCCTGGCGACACTGTTCGTGAGCGGTGGTTGCGGCGGCTGCGTTGTCGCGATGGGTCGAAAGGTCCTGACGAATCTGCGCGAACGTCTTGGCCAGCTTGCCTTCCAGGTGTCGGGCGTCGTTCAGCGATGCTTCGACCTGCTCGCCGAGGTTCGAGGTTTCTTTCAGCGACCGCTCACTGCGTTTGAGGGTGTGCTCTGCTTCCGACAGGATTCGCCGCGACTCTCCAGAGGCCACGTCCATTTCATCGCGGATGATGACGATTTTTTCGTCAACTTCGCGCCGTGCGTCACGCAGTGAATCTTCCTGCTCGTGCTTGAATTGATCGATGACATTCGAAAGCTCTTCACGACGACAGGTCAACTCGTCAAGTTGGGCGAGCATCTTGTCATGCTCTTCGGCGACGACGTTGCGCGATTCGTCAATCAAACCCTGCGCCTGGTCACCGATATGCTGCAGTTCCTCGTGAATCTGTTGCGCCGACTCAAGACTGGTCAACAGCAACTCGATGCGCTCATCCGTAGACGATCCGATGCGCGACAATGCGTCTGCAAAGTCGACGAGTTGATTGTGTGTTTCTTCCGCACGGTGGATAGCCGAATTGAGCTTGGTAGCCTTAGCATCTGCTTCCCCCGCCGATTCTGCCAACTCCTCGAGCGTGTCAGTCACATCCGGCAGATTGTCGTGTGATCCCTGACGTGCAGCACCGATGGGTTCAGGGGTTTTCGTCGTTTCAGGGGTTTTGGTCAGCGCGTCTTGCAGTTGCTTGACCACGCCTTGCACTTTGCCTTGATTCATTTTGGGCACGTCCTGAACTTGAGAGTCGTTTTCGTTTCGAGAAGCGTTTTGGGTTTGCGATTCGTTCATGTTTTCATTCGAATTCGTAGCCGCCGCGCACTTTACAACCATCGCCGCTGTGACGGTGGTCTCTTTCTGGCTGGCAGCATGATGCAGGGTTTTCTTGGCCAGATCGTTGATCTTACGGGGAACACCGCCGGTCAATTCCGTGATACGGCGGATGGCTTTTCTTGCGATGACCTTGTTGCTGCGCTTGGCGCCGGCAACGCGCAATCGATTGGTGATGTAGCTTTCTGTCTCCGATGAGTTCAGCGCTTTCAATTCACCCAATCGCTTCATCGAATCGGTAATGGACTTGAGTTCCTCGGAGCGCAGCGTCGATTCAATGGCGTCGCTGCCAACGAGAATGATCGACAGTTTTAATCCGCGTTCGTTCGCGGTCTTGTTGTGCGCCTGAAGTGAAAGCAAATCCTCGGCGGACAAGTGCTGCGCTTGATCGACGATCACCGCACATTTCTTGTCTGTCGCATCTGCGATAATCTCCACGATCTCGCCAGCCACCTGTTCGATACCGCGCTTGGATGTTGCTCCGATGTCGGTTCCGCCGGAATTCTGAGCATCAGCATCGATACCCTGCGGTGGGACCGATAACGACAGAACGCGTGCGTCAGACTTGAACCGCGCAACCATCGTCTGAGCCAGGATGCTCTTCCCGCATCCACTGGCACCTTTGATCAAGGAAACGCCACCACTACTTAGCTGTTCCTTGGCAGCCCGCATGATTCGGTCGCATGCCTCGTTCGCACAGAAGAATTCCGCACTGGTCGTTTCTTCAAACGGCGGGCGACTCATTCCAAACGTTTCAAAATATGTGGAATCCATGGACGGCTCCTTCAACCGCTCGATCTCAAGAATCGACGACCGATCATCACAGTCATTGCAGAACGACAATCGGCGCAGAATGGCGGTACTCGCGTTTAATATCGGAACCTAGCCGGCACGACTGAAGTTATCGGCCTTTATGGGGGTGTGAAGCGGACTCTGAATGGTTATGCGGGCCGAGATAGTTTCCCCCGATCCGGAAGTTTTTGGTGTTCAATGGCACGGGATATCTTATTTGTGTAATGGAAGCGTTTGTTTGGGTCAGTCCGGCGGTACTTGCTGGATGACCTTGTTTGATTAGGAGAGGAGGAGAGCAATGGTAGGTTTGGTTAATTCAGTGGGGGCAGTACCCGCGGCACAGGAACAGACAAGACTGACAGATCGGCAAGTGACATCGTCATCTGACGATGCAGGATCGCCACCTATGTGGGTGCGACCTCAGGGATCGGGGGACCAGACAGAAACATCGCGGGCAGTGACACCGGCAGACTTTGAGCGGTTCTCAGAGCAGCGCGAGGTTTCGCAGGGTGACGAAGTCCAGCGAACCGAGCGACAGGCAGCTTCGCACCCAGGATTGGGTGATCGAATCGACATGTTCGCCTAGGCCGATTCGACCTTCGGGCTGATCATCGCTTGAGCGTCTTTGGCTGACAGATTTGACGCCGTCGAGAGGCGGTGCGCGGAGTATTCCTGCTCACGACAGAAAGGCGCGTCAGGGAATGTGCGCCCGTAGCACCTTGCTGACCTGTTTGACTGAATTCAAATGGTGTTTAAGGAAATCCGGTTGGGTCCGATTAGCCCTTGGCCAGTTCGTTGGATTCGAGCAGGTCGGCTGAGATTGAGTCTCCCAACCCGTCGAATCGATCCATGCCGGCAAACTTGAGGTTGAGCGGAATCGCTCCGCCAGAATGACCAACGCGGTTGTTTAGCGTCGTCCACAATGCCCGCAGACCCTCAAACTGATCAGCACCAATTTGCTTACCCTCAGCCTGAACGTGCATGCCTACGCGAATAATAGCTAAATCGCCGTCGTAACCCGAAGCCATCGAGTCAGTTTGCGAAATCCAATCTTCCTGCGAAATCCAAAGGTCTTGAGCCAGAATCGCCCCATCGGGCATCACCACAAAATGCAAATCTTCGCGCTGGCCCACCGCTGTCAGCGTCCGGCTCTGTGAAAACGAATCGATCGGCACGATGGTCACGCCCCGCCAATGCTGGGCCAAAGTCGGGCAAGCCTGCACCGCTTTATGGGCATATTGGGACGGGGTCAAACGGAGGCTGATTCCGGAATCGGGCTCGAGCCAGAACAAGAAGCCACCACCACCCACCATCGCAATGGCAAGGCTGCTCAAAACTCGGAACATCCGTGTTCGTTCGTCCATCGGTACTCTTCAAATTTTTGAGGTTTGATTCGGGTTTGATAGCGGCGCATCCAATCGCCAAATATCAGACTGCCTTTGTAATGGATTCATCGGGATAGGACAAAGGTATTGGTCAACATTTCTGCGCGACTTGTGAAATACGCTCGCTCGCAAACGCAACCTCAAAAGGTCGTTGCGCGATCAAGTAGAATCTTTTCCAACAAGATGTAACCGTAAGAACACCCCACACAAGATGTAGGTTAATCCGAAGTCGAAGCCCAATGCCCGTAAAATGAAGGATTGAATTTCACACGTCTGTGATATGATTTGACTGTGTTTAAGATGAGTAGCGTAGGCGGACGAACCGGGCTCAACATGGCAAGAGAAACAATGCTCGACACGACATGGACATGCCCGCATTGCCAAGGTTCCAACGCCCTGCCCAGTGCCACCGACCGGCATCTCGTCACTTGCGTATCCTGCAAGTTTTCGGTTGCGGCTCCAAGGCAGGTACAAGACGGCAGCACCTGGCGCGAGCAGGCAGCTCTCTTCGATACTGCCGGTGAGGCCTGGCCTAAGGTCCGGTCGGACCGCTATCGGATCATCCGGGCGATCGCCTCCGGAGCCCAAGGCCGCATCCTACTCGCCCATCATTGCCACCTCGACCAAATCTGCATCCTCAAAATCATCGTCACCCAGGACGAATGGCGCGAACTCGCCACCGCAAGATTGCAAGCCGAAGCACGGGCTGGCGCTCTTATTTCCCACACAAACGTGGCCAAGGTCCTTGATTGCGACTGCGTGGATGACACCTGGTATTTCGCGATGGAGTACATTGAGGGCGAAAACCTGCGAAAAATGCTCAATGCGGTGGGGGCGATGTGCTGGCAGCAGGTCGTCGAGATCGGTGTCCAGATCGCCAATGGACTGGCGGCTATTCATGCGTCCGACCTGATTCACCGGGATATCAAACCCAGCAACATCATGTTGGCCGCCAACGGTGTCGCGAAAATCACCGACCTCGGTTTGGTTAAGATCAAAGGTCTTGAGGGCGACATGGCGTTGACCTGCGATGGGCAGATTCTCGGTACGCCATATTACATGGCCCCCGAGCAGTTCGACGGCGACAACATGCTAAGCCATCGTGCCGATCTCTACAGCTTGGGCGCGTCGATGTATCACCTGCTTTGCGGCAAACCTCCGTTTCGTGGCTCGGGTGTCATCGAACTGGCCAACCGCCACAAGCACGATCCGGTGATCTGGCCCGAAGACATCACCCGGTCGTCACCCGGTTGGCTTCGCAACGTGATCGAAGTGTGTTTGGCCAAGCGCCCCGAACATCGTTTTGAAAACGCAGAGAAACTCAGTGAAGCGCTGCGCAGCGGCGTTGACGTGACGGCGCTGGTGCCACAGTCGGCTGACACAGGTGCGCCGGTGGGCGTGGTCGTCGCCGCGTTTGAGAACATGTCGCGCCAACCGACCGACGATTGGATCGGTGAAGCGGTCGCCGAGTTTCTCAGTGCCCGACTCATGGACCTCGACGGGTTGCACGTCGTGGATCGTCATAGTCTCGCCAAGCTGCTGGGGCAAGAGCAAGGGACAGCCGTCGACATGCACGATGGCAAGCAGCTAATTGCTTCGGCGGAGATGCTGGGAGCTGCGACGGTGATTGTTGGAACGTATCAGCGCACGGGTGACCAACTTCGCATCATCGCCCGCTCCATTAATCGCACAAACGATGAGGGCCCGACCATGTCGGCGGACATCGTGGGCAATGTTGAAGATCTGTTCGCCCTCGAAGATCAGTTGGCCGCGAAAGTCATCGACGCGATCGGTGCCCATCGCAGCATTCGTACAGATGGAAGGGTCCACACGGCTGGCACGGAAAACCTAGAGGCACACGAAAAGTTCATCAAAGCCCGACTGGCTTATTCAGATGCCAGGTACGGAGCTGCGATCAAGCTTTGCAACGAAGCCCTGGAGATCGACCGGGACTATATTGACGCAGTCAGCCTGATGGGGGCGGCATACGCGCGGACTGGCGATTACGACCGGGCGCTTGAGTTTCATCGCCGCGAAGAGGTGGCTGCCCGACAAGGGGGCGACCAACGGCGGGTGGCTGAGGCGCTTGGTAACTTGGGCGTGATGTACTACTACCAGGGCGAATACACGTCGGCGTACGAGTTTCTCGAAAAGGCCCGCGACCTGACCATCGATCTGGAGCAACATTCTGACACCGCAAAATACGAAGGCAATCTCGGATTCGTGCTGATGCGATTGAAGCACTTTGAAGAAGCCGAACAAGCCTTTGCCCGGGCGATTGATATTCACAAAAAATACCGCGACGTGGTTTCGCTTGCTTGGCCGTACAACGGGATGGGCGGCGTGCTTCTTAAACAGCAGCGTTATGCCGAAGCGGCAGAGTATTATCGAAGGGCACTGGGCTTGGCGAACGAAGTCGGCGATCGCGTCAACATCGGCGTGTCGCACATGAACCTCGGTCGATGTGCATGCCTGATGAATGATTACGCCGAAGCCGAAGCATGTTTCGACGAAGCCCTGACCGCACTCAACGGAACTGAGTTCTGGAACGGGCTAACGATGGTCTACGAACACCTGGCTGAGATGTACCTGCAAGAAGGCAAGACCGACCCGGCACTTGAAGCAATCGACCAACGTCTAAAACTTGCCCAAAAGCACAACAACCGCCGCATGGAAGCCGACGCCTGGGAACAAAAAGCCCGAGCCCACGAACTAGCCGGCGAAAAAGACAGTGCCGTCCAGTGCCTGAAACGCTCCATCGAAATCACCCAACAACCGCACCCCCACCAAAGCCTGTACAAGCATTTGGCCAGCACAACCAAGCAACGATGACCATGAAGTAGGGTCCGCTGTGCGGACCTTTCGTCTGGAAAACCCCGTCTGTGCTCACAGATGGTCCGCACAGCGGACCCTACCCATCTTCACCCATCTTCGCCAATGCGCGGCGTTACATCTGTTCGATGGTATCGATGCCAAGCAGGTACAAGCCGGACTTGATGGTTCGGGCGGTGATCTGGCAGAGGCGCAGGCGCGACATTCTGGTTGATTCGGGTTCGGCGTCGGTGATGCGGACGCCGTGGCGGCGATCGTAGAAGCGGCTGAACGCTTTCGACAACTCGTAGAGGTATTCCGTCAAGACGTTGGGGCGCAGGTCGCGGACGATCTGGCTGATGACTTCCGGGAAGCGGGCGATCATTTTTGCCAAGGCGACTTCGGAATCGTGCTCGATGGTGATGGGTGCGTCTGATGGCAACGTGTCGAAATCGATGCCGGCTTTCCTACCGATGCTGCGAATGCGGGCGTATGCATAAAGCATATATGGCGCGGTGTTGCCTTCGAATGAAAGCATTTGCTTCATGTCGAAGCGGTAGTCGGTCGTCAGCGAGTGCGTCAGGTCGGCGTACTTGACGGCTCCGAGTCCGACGGCTTCGCTGATGGCTTGTTTCTGCGATTCGCTCAATGCGCGATCGTCGTCATCGCCTTGACGTTCATCGATCGCGGTGCGAGCGGCTTGCACTGCTTCTTCGAGAAGGTTCTTTAGTTTGACCGTCCCGCCGTCACGAGTTTTGAAGGGTTTGCCGTCGGCACCCAACATGCTGCCGAATGCCAGATGTTCAAGTCGAACGTTCGACCCTGCCCAACCGGACTTGCGTATCGCCGCGAAGAGCATCGCGAAATGTTGCTGCTGCGGAATGCCCACAACGTAGATCAATCGCGTGGCGCCAATAACGCGTAAGCGATGCCGTACGGCTGCCAGGTCGGTCGCCGAATAGTTGAACCCACCGTCTGATTTGCGGACGATCATGGGCAGTGGATTGCCGTCTCGATTCTTGAAGTCATCCAGAAAGATGCATTCGGCACCGTCGCTGGTTTCGACCATTCCGGCGTCGGTCAATTCTTGAACGGTCGCAGCCAGTTGCTCGTTATAAAAACTCTCGCCACGATCGACGAGTTTGGAAATCCGCAACAAGTCGTAGATGGCGTGGCAGTGGCGCAGCGACTCATTGCAAAACGCCCGCCAGACTGCGAGTGTTTCTTCATCGCCGCTTTGAAGCTGAACAACAGCTTGCCGCGCGCGATCGGCAAAATCTTTGCTGCCGTCAAACGCCTTCTTCGCCTCCACATAAAACGCTTCCAGATCGCCGATCGCCAACGAATCCGGGTCGCTGATCACTTGCGGGTTCACGTCGCGGAGTTGCGTGATCAACATGCCGAACTGCGTTCCCCAGTCGCCGACATGATTGACGCGTTCGACTGTATGCCCGGCGAATTCGAGAATTCTAGCGACGCTCTCACCAATGACCGTGCTGCGTAGATGGCCAACATGCATTTCTTTGGCGAGGTTGGGGCTCGACATGTCCACGACGACGGTCTCCGTCTCATCGTCGAATTGCAAACCGAGGCGATCATATTCCGAGTCAGCCTGCTCTGCCGGTATCGATGTCAGTGCTTCTGCAAGGTAGGCATCAGTTAAGCGAATATTGAGGAAACCGGGGCCGGCAATTTCGGGTGGTGCGGATATGTCGCCGAGTTCGACGGCTGCTGCAAGGGTCTCGGCGATGTCGCGCGGTTTCTTCTTCAGCGACTTGGCGAGAGGCAGCGCACCGTTGAATTGGTAGTCACCGAAACGCGGATCGTTGCATGGTTTGATCCACTGCTCATCGAACGGGCACTCATCGCCGAATGACATCTGGACGGCTTGGCGAAACCGATCACCCAATCGTTGCATGGAATTTGAAAACACGCGGCACCTGTTGGCTGTGTGGTTAGGTTTGCGACTGACCTTGCTGCCATTCGATGCGTGGGGCGTCACCCCAGAGCAATTCGAGATCGTAATACGCGCGGTGCTCCGGTGTGAAGATGTGCACGACGACATTGACGAAATCGATCAACACCCAGGATGCCGAATCGAGACCGGCGTGACCATACGGCGGGTCGCCATCACGCTTGCACTCGACCATCATCTCTTCGCCAGTGGCACGCATTTGGCGATCGCTGGTCCCGGTACACACGACAAAAAAGTCGGTGATCGGACTCAATCCGCGCAGGTCGAGTACGACGACCTGCTCGCAGCGGCGGTCGTGGGCGAGGTTCGCGAGTTTGATGGCAAGCTCACAGGCGTCTAACTCTTGCGCCGGCTGCTTTGAAGCTGCTTGCTCGATTGAATTGTCTTGGGTCTCGGACATCACGTTGTTTCTTATTTTCCCGTCAAGATTTCGCCGGCTCATCTTACCATAGCTGGCTGTACAGAACACACCCCGCAAGCTGCACGTTGGCGGCTGGCGGGGTGTCGTGTTCAAATCGTTGGATATTCGACCGACACAACCCCGCGCGTTTTTCTTAGATACAGCGTTCGCGACGGCGTCCTATGCGATCGAGAAAGCGTTTCTACAGACCCAGCATCGAACTGATCTGCGGCGCGTATTTGACGATCAGACCGGCAAACACAACGCTGACCATACTCATCAGCTTGATCAAAATGTTAAGACTCGGACCCGACGTATCCTTGAACGGGTCGCCAACCGTGTCACCGACGACGCCGGCTTTATGGGCTTCGCTGCCCTTACCGCCATGCTTGCCGGTTTCGATCCACTTCTTGGCGTTGTCCCATGCACCACCGGCGTTGGCCATGAAAATGGCGACGGCGAAACCACTGGTCAGACCACCGGCCAACATGCCCATGACGCCTGGCACGCCGAAGATGAGGCCAACGATGATGGGGACGATGATCGCCAGCAGAGACGGGAAAATCATTTCCTTCTGAGCCCCTGCCGTCGAAATCGCAACGCAGTTGGCGTAGTCGGGAATGTCACGCCCCTCGTGCGTAATCTGCTCGCGTGGCCAGTTCTCCGGATCGTTGGCGAAGGCATCATCCTTGCCTTGCGACTTCAGGTAGGCTCGAATCACGTCAAACTGACGGCGACATTCCTGCATCATCTCGAACGCCGCACGCCCCACTGCTTTCATCGTCAGAGCGCAGAACAGGAACGCCAGCAACACACCGCTGAACATCCCGCACAGCACCTTCGGATTCATCAAAGTCACGTCATAGAACGTCATGTATTGCTGCATGGACGCACGCTGCGTATTGACCAAGTGACATTCAGTGTCACCCATTCTGACGTTGTAAACAAACTCATTGGCTTCCGTGGTTTCACCCAAGTCGGCTGCGAGGAACTTGTCCCCGGCCTTCAACTCGCCGTGGGCTTTACGATTCAGCATCATATAAGCCTGATAGGCTCCCTCACCGGTTCCCACTCTCCACTTCTGTGCGAATTTTCCGTGGCCCATGTAGTAAATCTCTTCCATGCCGGCTGCATCGTCCGTCTTGGCATTCGGCTCTTGAACCTGCACATAACCCATCGCCTCGCGTTGCTGACCGACGCGAACTTCTTCGACATAGGCAGCCAACAGTGCCAACGCGGTCAAAGCAGCCGACCCAATGGCGAAACCCTTACCAGTTGCGGCTGTGGTGTTACCGAGCGAATCCAACGCGTCGGTGCGTTCACGAACCTGCGGATCTTGATGGGTCATTTCGGCGTTACCACCGGCGTTGTCTGCGATGGGGCCGTATGCGTCGGTGGCGAGGGTAATTCCCAGCGTCGCCAACATACCGACGGCTGCGATACCGACGCCGTATAGACCGAGCATGAATTCACGTCCACCACCTGCACAAACGAACGAGAGCATGATCGCGACAATGATCGTTGCCAATGATGCCCAAGTACTCTTCATACCTTCGGCGACACCTGCGATGATGACGGTGGCTGCTCCGGTTTCGGCTTGGCCTGCTATTTCCTGAGTCGGTTTGTATTCGTAACTGGTGTAGTATTCGGTGGCTTTACCAATGATAATTCCGGCGAACAGCCCGACCACCACGCTCGACGCCACGCCGTACCACGTTACACCGTCAACTTCTTTCAAGAGCACGTAGCAAATACCGTATGCCGCAACCGCGATCATCACGCTACTGCCGTTGACGCCTTTACCGAGCGCCGACATCAACTGCCCCATCGATGCGCCTTCCTGCGTACGCACCATGTAGATACCGAGGATGGACAGGATGATACCGATACCTGCCAGCACCATCGGAACCGACAGCAGCATCATGGCATTCTTTGTTGCAACTTCGACATCGGTTGGTGCCAGAGCAGAGGCAGCCGCCACACCTAGGGCAGCCGTCGCAAGAATCGAACCGGCGTATGATTCGTAAAGGTCAGCGCCCATACCTGCGACGTCACCAACGTTGTCACCAACGTTGTCGGCGATGGCGGCGGGGTTACGGGGATCATCTTCGGGAATACCGGCTTCGACTTTACCGACGAGGTCAGCACCGACGTCTGCCGCTTTCGTGTAGATACCACCACCCACGCGAGCGAAGAGTGCCTGCGTGCTTGCCCCCATACCGAACGTCAGCATGACCACGGTGATTTCGTTAAGCGTCATGCTTGGGACGTAGTTGTTGAGAATGTAGAACCATGCAGTGATGTCGATCAGTGCGAATCCAACCACGACCAGACCCATGACCGCACCAGCTCGGAACGCGACAACCAACCCGCGATTCAAACTAGCGCGAGCGCCGGCTGTCGTGCGGTGAGCGGCGATCGTCGCCGTACGCATACCGAGGTAACCGCACAACCCGCTAAAGAATCCGCCGGTCAGGAATGCGAACCAGACGATCTTATGCTGGACGTGCAACCCGTAGGCCATGAATGCAAGAATGCCTGCCAGCACGACGAACACCCAGAACACCACCTTATACTGGCGGTTGAGATAGGCCATCGCACCCTCGCGTACATATGACGCGATCTTGATCATGTTCTCGTCGCCCTCGTCGGCGGCCATCACCTCCGAATAGAACTTGCGGGCGAACAGAAGTGCCACGATCGCAAATGCCGGAGCGCAATACCAAATGCCCGGGATCGGCGAGCGAGCGGCTGCATCCGACGCAACAGCTGCAGCGCCGTCCGCATTATCCTGGGCAATTGCCGACGTAGCGCTACACGCGACGAATGCAATCAGCATCACCCAAACAGTCGATTTCAAAACCTTAGACACGATCAAGTCTGATCTCCTCTTGTTCATGTTCTGGCCAACCGTTTTCCGCGCTTTGCGAACGGTGGCCATGCATGTGCTTAAACTTAGAAAGGTAAATGAGTTACGCCGGGATGATCCGCGCCTACGCACCCTCAGCGGACTGCGGACTATAGCGAATCTGAGATTGAAGTCCAGCCAACTTTCGCCGCGAAAACGGTGGGAATTACCGGGTTTTCAGACCGAGTTCCAGGCATGTCCGGACGGGTTATGAAGGCTCACATCAGGTTTCGCTTGCGGTCGCGTGGTCGGCCCGCTACTGTCTCGGCGCTTGATGCCCGACTTGACGCCGCGATGGCCTTGGCGACGCTTCAACTGCGACACCGTGAGGGAAAATGATTGCCATGCAAGATACCATAACATCCCGAACTGCCGATCTTCGCGGGCTTATCCGCGACGTACCCGATTTCCCCAAGAAGGGCATCGTATTTAAGGACATTACACCGCTCCTAGCCGATCCGGCTGGCCTGTCGCTGGCGGTGGAATATCTAGCTCAACCATTTCGCAAAGTCCATATCGATAAAGTCGTCGGTGCTGAATCGCGCGGGTTCATATTTGGGACCGCGCTGGCCCAATCGCTGTCGATCGGATTCGTGCCCATTCGAAAACCGGGCAAACTTCCCTGCGAAACGATCTCGGAAGATTACGAATTAGAGTACGGGGTCGATTCGCTGCATATCCACAAGAGCGCCATCAAACCGGGCGAAAAAGTGCTGATGGTCGATGACCTGCTGGCCACCGGGGGGACGATCTCAGCATGCTGCCGCCTCGTCGAAGCACTCGGCGGCGAAATCGCCGGGGTCACGTTCGTCATCGAGTTGGCGTTTCTCAAGGGTCGCGATCGGATCCAGCAATACACCGTGCATTCGTTGTTGACCTATGACGATTGACCCAGTCACGCTAGACGCAACTTCATAATTGACAATATATTACGTCGCCCCTGACGGTTCAATGGGAACGTCCTTTGCGCCCACCGTCCCTGCTCCTGTTGCTTACAGTCCATCGTAACAGACATGCAAGGTGGCATCGGGACCCGCGGTTGGCCGATTCTATGTGTGTATAATCTTGTCTCTGCCGCGATTCCTGGCGGCGAGCCAACGTTCCAGCCCGTATAAAAAGGGGCACTAAGACTGCTAGTTGCCGATTTCAGGTTTTCGCAGAATACCGGTTTTGACTGCGCTGCCTGAAACCTCCTGCTTGGTCGTGCGACCAATGAAGTGAGCATGGTTGGCCGTCCGCACTGCCGTGCGCGGCTTAGGATTTTGAAATCTGGGCGTCAGGATGAAACCAATTCCAATCCAATCGACGCCCATCTTTGGACCAACTGGAGTCCGTGCTTGGACTCTGCGTTACCGATCTGCCGCTTCCAATTCAAGTTTCCGGCTAATCGTTTCGGTGGCTGTATGCCTGGTGTTGGGCGCTACGTTCATTCAGGCTCAAGCCCAACGACCGAATTCGCGCAGAACACAAATGCCTCGGCCTGCGATTCTCGAACGCAATGCCCCCATCGAAAACCTGCTTCGCAAAGCCACCGGGGCTATCGAGCGTGAGGATTGGAAACTTGCGATCGATTCGCTGCAGCGCATTTTGGATGACCCGGGTGGCGCGTTGTTAAGCACAGAACCTCCAGACGGCGGAATCGAAACTGGTCTGACCCTTTTTGAATCGGCGCAGGATCGGGCGACGATGCTTCTCGCGTCGATGCCTGGAGATGGAATTGACGCGTATCGGTTATTTTATGATGGTCGCGCCAAGACCCTTTACGAACGCGGTGTCAGGGATTGCAACGAGACGGCGCTGCGCACGATTCTGGCGCGATACATGGTGACCAGTTACGGCGATGATGCTGCAAACGTCGTAGCCGGTTGGCTGCTGGATCGCAATCGACCGGCAGAAGCACTGGAACTGCTTGACCGCGTCGAAACGCTTTCGGTCGATACCGACGTTCCGCCATCGCAACTTGCCGTCAAACGAGCGGTAGCGTGGACCATGTTGCGCGATGAGAAACGGGCAACAGATGCGCTTTCAAAATTAGACAATGCACCGAAAGACGACGACGGATTCGACGAAGATGCGATTGTTCGATTCGTGCAGTCCGGTTGGCCGGAATCCTCGATCGAGTCTGCGTCGGCTGGTCATGAATCGTGGACCGTTCATGGTGGAAACCTGACTCGGCGTTTTGAAATGCCGGCAGTCACACCGGAGTTGGAAGGCAATCTACCGTGGCGGTTTGTCCTGCCCGCAGACCACGAACATCCGTCATGGTGGGAAGCATTCTGGGAAAGCAGCGAGAAATCGGAAGGTGCCTACGCGGTCGGTGAGTACGCCGTCAGCGAGGGTCGTCTGTTTGTCAAGAATCTGCAACAGGTTGTCGCCCTCGATCTTGAAAGCCTTGACCCACTGTGGGTGTCGGACCGCCCGATCACAATCGATGGAGAACAGCGCCGCAACATCCGCACCAATCGATTGCGGCAGTTCCGACAACTTCGATTAATCGATTCGAGCTACACCCTCAGAGATCAGATTTTGTTGGACCATGTTGGCGGGTCACTTTCAACAGCGTTTGGCAACGTCTATGCCATTGAGCGCGATGGTGTGGGTCAATCGCCGACCGCATCCGCAAACGTCGGTGGATTCTCGTTCAAGACATTCCAGGCTTATCGCGGATCGCGGCTGATCGCTTACAACGTCGAGCACGGCGAACTCGCATGGCAGCGCGGGCGAAGCGGTGATGCTAATGATCCGCTCGGCGACGTGCAGTTTCTTTCCGCACCGATTGCGATCAACGATGAGCTTTGGGTGGTGTACGCGAAACAATCGGATTTGTTTCTTGGGATACTTTCGCCTGACACCGGAGACATGTTGCGCAACCTGCTCCTATGCACGGTTGATACGGCTCAACTCCAAAGGCGACAGCACCTCGCGATTTACCCTTCGTCAGACGGGGCGAACGTGTTCGTCTCAACCGGATTCGGCGTCATTGTCTCGGTCAGCATTTCTCCGTTATCGTTGCGCTGGGCAGGGCAATACGAGCAACACGCCGGTTACGATAACATTCTGTTCCATCAACATTGGCGCTGCGGACCGCCGATGCTGGCTGGCAATCTGCTGCTGGCGACTCCGCCCGATTCCGAGATGCTCATGGCCCTGGATCGCGGTACGGGCAAACTTGAATGGACCCTGGGGCAACCTGCTGATGCCAAATACATTTTGGGCGTTGATGACGACCATGTGTGGCTCGGCGGCGAGCAGCTGTATTGCGTCAACCTGCGCGACGGACTGATCGAATGGGCGACAACTGGTGACCCGCTCCGGACCACGGGCCGTGGTGCACTGAGCGGTCATAAGATTTTTGTCCCCACCGTTGACGGTTTGGTAACATTTGATGCGAATGTTGGCGAGAAGGTTGAATCGTTGTCGCTGGGCGATCAACCACCGCTGGGCAATATCCTTTGCATCGCCAATTCGACGATCAGTTTTGATCCAAATGAAGTTCGTAAATTCCCGGATTTGACGCTCTCTTATCCGAACGCGCTGGCGTCTCATGAACGCGACACGACCAATCGACATGCGGCGATTCGTTTGGCATGGATGGAACTGCGTCGCGGATTCCCTCGTAAAGCCCACGACGTTCTTCAACAGGTCAAGCCGCCCACACAGCGACGGGCTAATCGTCTGAGTGATGTCACACAATTGCGCTTTGAGGCACTACTGGGAATCTCTGCACTTGCGGATACCGAAACTGAAGAAGCCATCGAAAACCTTCGCGAAGCAGTGAGCCTCGCCGACGGTGGTCAATCCAGCCTGCGGGCTACGATTGCTTTGGCGTTTCGATTGCGCGAAGTGGGACAAGCCGACGAGGCCTATCGCTCATTATGGCAACTCGGTTTGACGCCTTCGGGCGATGGGTATGTCACGATCGAACCGCGGCTGCGCAACAAAGCCCGCCTGATCATTGGCGACATCCTTTCACGCATGGAGCGCGATCTGACCACGACGCAGCTTCGCGCCATCGCCGAAATCACCCAGCAGCACGCCCAGGAAGCCATCCTCGAACTTCAGAACCCAACGACCCGAACCGCAGCGCGCCTGCGTCTTGAACAGTTGGCTCAGATGGACGATGTCGGGGGGGCTGGGCAGGCGTCGCTGATTGCACTGGCAGCTTTTGAACGTGATCGCGGACATTTTGAATTCGCCGAACAGTTTGCGCTTCGCGCCATCCAAACGGACAGGATGGCCAACCAAACTGCCGTCGCATTGCGCGACCTTATCGAGCAATACCTTCGACCCGACCAGCGCATGCATTTCGATGCGTCGCGTTTGCTGTCGCGGTTGGAGACGGAATTCGCCCGACAGAAGATCGCGGATGAATCGGGCCAAATGGTTTCGGTGCAGGATGAAGTCATGCGGTTGCGCGGATCGCTGGATGAAACGCTTGTTGCAGAGGGTGCTTTCACGGAACAGCCCGAATCGTTCCGCTGGGAATCGCCGTTGTTCAAAGTGAATCGAGAGCGCAGCGGATTAGGCATGTTCACGCACTCGCGCGCGGTCTCGGCAGCATTGACCGATCACCTGTTGTTTATGGAATCGGGAAGGCGGCTGGCAGCGATTCACAGATCCGACGGTTCATTGGCATGGCGCTGCGAATTGCGACTGCTCGGTTCCGTACAATCGGAAACCGAAGAAGACGATGAAGAGCAACCTGGACATCCACGACTGGCCTGCGAGAAACAAATCGCAGTCATCAACGGCGACGAAGGACTGTTTGGCATTGGCGTCCGGACGGGAAGACGTCTTTGGGGTGTTCCGTTTGAAGACGGTGGACTGACGCAAGGGCTCGCGATTCGCGACCGACTCGTCGGCGTCAGTGATGGGCTGCTGGTTGCAGCACTGAGACGCGGCGTGTTGACATGCACGTCACTGATTGACGCCAATGACGTCCAATGGGAACGCGTGCTCAATCGCGAGAAGATCGACAGTCTGTTCGTGCAAGATGGATTGTGCATGACGCTTGATAATAAGCGCCGCGTTGTCACGACCTATGCGTTGAAGACCGGACGACTGCTCAGTACCGTCGAGTTTCGTCAACCGGAAGATGGCAAAGCGGCGATCCCGGTCATTTACGAAAACGGTCATGTGATCGGACCGGACGGGCCAGACCATGTCGTCTGCTACAGTGCCCGATCGGGCGAACAGAACTGGCGCCATGCCACGCCCAACGAAGTACGATGGTTGTTCAAACCAGGCGACGGGTACATCGGGATCAGTTGTTTCAGGGGCCGGGTCGTTCTGATCGACGCACTCTCAGGTGATGTTCGCACAGATGTCACTATCCCGAAGGAAACCAAAGGTTTCGCCGAAGGTGTCTTGCTCGACGATCGGTTGGTCCTGATGTCGATCACCGAGCATTCACGCGGCGACTCGCCCGATCTATATGGCGTTGATGCAAATTCCGGTCAAGTTGTGTGGAAGCGAGAAAACCTTCGCGAGGTCGGATTGAATCGCCACGCCATTTGGCGTCAATTGACGTTGGCAGAAAAAGTGATGCCGGTATTGCGAAGGGTTGAAGTCGAATCGGAAAGCGCGTTCATCCAGGAATTGGGTGAGTTGGCCATCGAGTTGATCGACAAGCGAACTGGCGAAACGATCGGCGAATTGATGAGAACCGGGATGCCGCTCAACATGAATAATTCGCTGACCGGGGAATTCGGGTTGTGGCCCGGTCAGTTTATTCTTGGCGCCAATCATGGTTTGCTCAGCGCCCCGCTGACTGAGGATGTGGGTTCAACGCGTGATAAGGAGATCTGGCCTTGAATCATAGGACGATTCGATTGACGATCGCGATCATGGTTGCGTGGCCCGTCGGTTTGAGCGCAGACCCTGGCGAGCCTGCCACCCCACCACCCGCACCGCGCCCCAAGCACATCAACGCGGAAACGGAAACGGCGATCGAAAAAGGTCTGGAATATCTGGTCAACACGCAAGGTCGCGAAGGTGCTTGGCGCAATCGCACCGGATATGGCACCTATCCCGTTTCGATGTCGGCGCTGGGAGGGTTGGCGCTTTTGATGAATGGCAGCACGCCGACACAGGGCAAGTACGCAGCCAACGTCGATCGCGTCACGGACTTCTTGATTTCGTGCGCGACAGATACGGGTTTGATCGCGTTGCGTGCAGAGGACGGTAACCGACCCATGTATGGGCATGGGTTCAGCATGCTGTTTCTCGGCGAAGTGTATGGCATGACCGAAGACGCTGATCGGCAACAACGCATCCACAATATTCTCAAGCGGGCGGTGACACTGACCGCACAATCGCAAAGTGATCTGGGTGGCTGGATTTATCAGCCCGATGGCGGAACCGATGAGGGTTCGGTCACGATCACGCAATTGCAGGGACTGCGGGCATGTCGCAACGGTGGCATCAGCGTCCCCAAGAGTGTGATCGATAAGGCGCTGGACTATTTGAAAATTTCGTTTCGATCGGACGGCGGTATCGCCTATCGGGCGCGCAACCCGGGCCCGTCGCGCCCACCGATCACAGCCGCCGCGATCTGCTGCTGGTTCAATGCCGGCGACTACGAAAACCCGATGGCCAAAAAAGCGCTGCGATACTGTCGCAGCACGATCGGTCCGGGCGATAAGAACATTGGCCACTATTTCTACGCCCATTTGTACTATGCCCAGGCGCTGTACCTAGCCGGTGATGCGGCTGCATGGGACGAGTATTTTCCAAAGATACGCGACAAGCTACTGAGCAAACAGAACGAAGACGGATCGTGGCTGGGTGATGGCGTCGGCAAGCCGTATGGGACGGCGCTGGCACTCATCATCCTGCAGCTGCCATACAATCGAATACCGATCATGCAACGTTAAGAGCCGAAATTGGATGCAGCACGGTTTGGGGAGTCCGTCGAACCGCGGCTGAACATCGAAGAGGAAACACCATGAGTGAAGCGCCGCAAAATGTGCCCGCACAGCCGGGCGATGCTGAGTTGATACGCGAGTTGACCGACGGATACAACCGCATCCGTTCTGAATTGGGCAAAATCATTGTCGGTCAGGATGCGGTCGTCGATCAGTTGATGGTCGCGATGTTTGCGAATGGCCATGTGATTCTCGAAGGCGTGCCCGGTCTGGCGAAGACGCTGATGATTTCGACGCTGGCGCGGTGTTTGGCGCTTTCGTTTCATCGCGTGCAGTTTACGCCCGACCTGATGCCCTCGGACATTACCGGCACGGAGGTGATGCAGGAGGACAAATCTACCGGTGTGCGTTCGTTTCGATTTATGCCGGGACCGGTGTTTGCCAACGTGATTCTTGCCGACGAAATCAACCGCACGCCTCCGAAAACGCAAGCCGCGCTGCTCGAAGCGATGCAGGAGCGGCAAGTGACCGTCGGGTCAAACATGCATCCGCTGCCTTCGCCATTTTTCGTGCTCGCAACGCAAAATCCGATTGAACAGGAAGGCACCTATCCGCTTCCCGAGGCGCAGCAGGATCGTTTCATGTTCAAAGTTTTCGTCAAGTACCCCACATACGAGGAAGAACTACGCATCGCCGAAACGACGACGGTTGATAAGGAAGTCAACGTCGAGCAGGTTTTCACCGGCGAACAGATCCTCCGTTTCCAGCATGCAGTGCGGCGCATTCCCATCGCGCCGGAAGTCATGCGTCACGCGCTGGACTTGGCCCGCATGACGCGCCCGAACGAACCCGACGCCCCCGAAATCGTTCGCAAGATGCTGACCTGGGGGGCGGGTCCGCGTGCGGTGCAGGCGATGGTACTCGGTGGAAAAGCCCGCGCGGCACTTCATGGCCGCCACCACGTTTCATTTGAAGACGTCCGCCGCTGCGCCTTACCGGTGCTGCGACACCGCATCATCACCAGTTTCTCAGCCAGCGCTGACGGATACTCGACCGATCGCGTCATTGAAGAATTGCTAGGCATGCTCGACCCCAACGAAACCGTACTAAAGGGCGAAGATGGTTACAACCGACTACTTTCAACCTAAGACGCTTAATAAGATCACGCGGTTGGAATTGCGGGCGCGGCACGTTGTTGAAGGTTTTCTCAACGGATTGCATCGCAGCCCCTACCGCGGGTTCAGCATCGAATTCGCCGACCATCGCGAATATGTGCCCGGAGACGATCTGCGCCATCTGGATTGGCGCGTCTACGCAAAAGCCGATCGCTTCTACATCAAGCAATACGAAGTCGAAACGAATCTGCGGGCGTACCTGCTGCTCGATGCCAGTGGTTCGATGCAGTACCCTGCCCACCACGTCGAAGATCGCATGAACAAGTGGCAGTACGCTTCGACCATCGCAGCCAGTCTCGCCTACATGATGGTCAAGCAGCAGGACGGTGCGGGACTCATCCTTTTTGACCACGAAATTCGAAATAATCTGCCCGTCACGACGAACCCGGCGCAACTGCGCAACATGGTCGAAATGATCGAACAAACCGCACCGACGGAAGAAACGCAGACCAAGGTGCTGTTTCGGTACCTCGCCGACCAACTTCCTAAACGCAGCATGGTCGTGTTGATCTCCGACTTGCTCACCGACATCGACGAACTCAAGGACGGGTTGGAGCGGTTTCGATTTGGGCATCACGATGTCATGGTGTTTCACGTTCTCGACAAAGACGAACTCGAATTCCCATTTACCGATCGGACACTTTTTGAAGGACTGGAATACTCGACTGACGAAATCCTGACCGATCCGCAGTCGCTGCGCACGGCGTATCTCGATCGCGTTCGGGCGTTTATTCACGATGTGCAAAGCATCTGTCTCAATAGCCGCATCGACTACGTTCAGATCAGTACAGCCGACCCGCTCGACGTGGCGTTGACGCGCTTTCTATCCAACCGGATGCACCAGACAAAATCGATGGCATAAACCCCATCGCGAAGACCCTATGAATATGTCGCCGTACATTCTTGCTGCATTGGTCAACCCGGCTCTCTTTTGGGGCGGGGCTGCGGCGATGAGTGCGCCGATCATCATTCATTTGCTCGCCCGCCGGAGATTTCAGCGTATCCGATGGGCGGCGATGCAGTTTTTGATGGATGCCGACAAACAGAACCGCAAGCGAGTTCGGATGGAAGAACTGATTCTGCTCGCGCTGCGCTGCCTGGCGATTTTCTTGATCGGGCTGCTGGTATCGCGGCCTTTCGTTCAACCGTCAGGAGTCGCGGCGCTGCTCGGTGGGTCGCAACGCACCGAACGCATTTTCCTGCTCGATGATTCGCTCAGCATGGGCTATCAGGCGAACGATCGGGCGTTGATTGACGATATGAAATCGAGCATTCGCAATCTGTTGCAGCGCCTGCGCGAACATGCGCCGCACGATACCGTGACGCTCATTCGCACCACCGACCCCGAAAACCCGATCGTCGTAGGTGCGATTCTCGACGACAGGCAGTACGAACTTCTTCTCGCCCGCATCGAAGCGATGCAGCCGACACAGCGATCGCAATCTGTTGAACGCTGCATGACCAACGTGCGCAAGTTGCTCGATGGCGATGACGGAGTGCTTAGCTGCGTGCTGTACGTCATCAGCGATTTCCAAGAGATCGATTGGCTCACCGCCCATACACCATCGGGTGAAGGCAATCCCGCAAACGCAATGCTGGCCGGCGAGCTTAGTGATTGGGCGAACGATGATCGCGATGTGCGCGTGGTGTTGGTTGATGTCGGTGATGATTCGCCGCAAAACGTCGCCATCACCGAGTTGCAGTCCAAACAGCGCCAAGTGGTCACCGGGGTATCGGCTGAACTTGAAGTGACGGTTCGCAACTTTGGCACCCGGGACGCCGACGCCCTTGAATTGCAGATCGCGAGCGACACATCCGGTGCGAGTTCCGTACCGACCGATCCGATCTCAGCCGGTGGACGCGTCACGGTCCCAATTTCGACGGTGATTCAGCGGGCTGGCGATGCATCGATCACCGTGTCGGCGAACCCTGACCGATTGGCAATCGATGACACGCGCTATCTGGCTGTCGAAGCCACCGACGGTGTGCGAGTGCTGGTCGTCAACGGCGAGCCGTCCACCGATTCGTACCTTGACGAAGTCCATCTGCTGACGACAGCCCTTCGACCTGAGGGAGACGTGTTCAGTGGTAATCAGGTCGATGTTATCGACGAGTCGTCACTCGACGGCGCATCGCTGGATGACTATCACCTTGTCATTCTCTGCAATCTGTACCGCGTCAGCGAACCGATCGCCGACGACCTGCACCGATTTGTTTTCGCCGGAGGAGGTCTTGCGATTTTTCTCGGTGACCAGGTATCCGACGCATTGGCATACAACGCGAGTCTGTATCGCGACGGCAAGGGGTTGCTTCCGGCATCGCTGCAATCGATCGTGCGGGCGAAGGAGTCGGGTGTGCATCTGGCGCAGAGCGATTTTCTGCACCCGGTGGTCCGCGTATTCTCGGGACAGGTCAATCCGTTTCTCGATCGCGTCAGCTTTCAGCAATACTTTGCGACCGAACCGGCGACCTTTGAACCCGACGAACAAAATGCTGATGCATCTGCCCGGGCACCGACGACGGTCATTGCCCGTTTCGACGACGACGAATCGACGCCGGCGATCATGGAGCGTTCATACGGACGCGGGCGGGTGTTGATGTTCACGTCATCGTGCGATCTGGAGTGGAACGATTGGGCGCGGGATGCCAGCTACGTCATCGGCATGCTCGAAGTCACGCAGCATTTGGCGCGGGCGGGCGACGCGAATCGATCAACGATCGTCGGCAAACCGCTGACCTTTGCCTTAAACCCATCCGACTACGAACCGCAGGCGACGCTGCGCCTTCCGGGCTATCCGCAGCAGGAAGACGAAGAAGTCGTCGCCTCGACCGATGGCAGCAGCGGCATGCAGATCAATTGGCCGCACACCGACCAGTCGGGCATCTACAGTTTTGAATTGCGCCGTCGCGACGGGCGAAGCGTCATTCGGCGATTCGCCGTCAACGTTGACGAACAAGAGAGCGACCTGTCACCTGCGACGGAAGAAGACCTACGCCGTTCGCTCGATGGGCTGAAAGTTGAATATATCCAGGGCATCGCGATGGCTTCGGATGAAGCCGACGGTGGGCGGAAAGAACTTTGGCCGATGCTGCTTATCGCGGCGATGGGCCTTTTGATGATCGAACAGGTAATGGCCTGGCGCTTCGGGCGCGGTTGATGATGGATACTTGAATTGGCATGAACGCAAGCTTGCATAACAACTTGATGGGACAGGTTGACCACATCGAGGTCGAACGTCGCCTTGAATTTGCGGCGCTGCCCAGAGGGTGGTGGACCGTGGTGACGATGGTCATCGCCGCGCTGCTGGTCTACGCCATCATCTGGTTCTACCGCAGAGAGGGTCGAATCGGAGCCAGCCTGCGCGTGCGGATGGTGATGGCCACCCTGCGAGTCTGCGTCATGCTTTGTCTCTTGACGATACTGTTCGAGCCGATACTCGCGACGTACCTGCACCGTTGGGTCAGTTCGTACACGCTTGTGTTGGTCGATTCGTCAGCAAGCATGGACTTGCAGGACCGCTATCGACGCAGCGAAGATCTCGATCGGATCAAGACTGTCGTCGCCGACGCATCGCAGAAACCCGTTCGCCGCAGCGACGTCATCGACGAATTGCTAAGCGGTAACGACAAACGCTTCCTGCGAGGGTTGGCGGAGAATAATCGCGTCAAAGTTCATACGTTCGCCGACAACGTCCAAACGCAGTACACCATACGAGCCGCGAGAGAATCAACTGGCAAGAACGAAGATGCTCCATCCGCAAACGATACGAAACCCGCCAATCAAAAATCACCCGTCGTCGATACCCATAGCGGCGAAGCATTCATCACCAAATTTCAAGCCACAGGCGCGGCGACGAATATTGGCCGAGCCGTGCGGCAATCCATCGAAAAAGCTGACCGATCGCCGGTGGCTGGCGTTGTGCTCCTGACCGATGGCGGAATCAATCGCGGCGACTCGTACGAAGACATCGCCCGCTTCGCCCAGGACCGTGGAATTCCGCTGCACATTGTGGGTGTCGGCAACGCAGCCCCCCCGCGTAATGTGCGGGTGGCTGAAGTGATCGCTCCGGATAACGTCTTCACGCAGGACCCGTTCGCGATCGTCACCCAGATCAGCGCACAGGGCATGGTCGGACAACGCGTCACCGTTGAACTCGTCGAAAAGCAAGCCGGTTCCGATGGTGACGGGCGCATCGTTTCGTCGCAGGAAATCACCCTGGCAGAAGACAACACCGCCGAACCGCTGACGTTCAAGCATCGCCAGCAATCGGTCGGACGTTTTGTTTATCAGGTGCAGGTTCCGCTGAATGAAGACGAATCCGTCAGCGACGACAACCAGCGCAAGATCACCGTCAATGTGGTGGACAATAAAATTCGCGTGCTGTTGGTTGCGGGCGCACCGAGTTGGGAATACCGCTATGTGTCGCGACTGTTGGAACGCGACGAAACGTTTGAAGTCAGTTGCTGGCTCCAATCTGCAGACGACGATGCCGCCCGCGATGGCAACATCATCATCGATCATTTACCGGCGTCGGCTGAAGAACTGTTCGAGTACGACGCGATGATTCTGCTCGACCCCGACCCGCTGGAATTTACAGCCGAGTGGGTCGAGTTGGCTGACCGATTGGTTTCGCGACATGGCGGCGGATTGATTTATGCGGCGTCAAGACTTCATGCCCCGGCATTTGCGCGCGACGAAGCAACGAAGGAATTGCTGCGTATCTTGCCCGTCACATTCGACCCCGATGCCGATTTGGTCCTAAACCAGATCGGTCACTATCAAAAAATCGCCCATCCGTTGATCGTACCGTCGTCGTCGCAAGGACACCCTGTATTAAAACTGCCTGGCGACACATCGTTGGAACTCAGTTGGGCAAACGTCGGTTCGGTGTATTGGCATTATCCGGTGCTTCGCGAAAAGCCCGTCGCAACAGTGTTGATGCGGCATGGCGATCCGCGCATGCAAAACCGATTCGGTTCTCATATTTTGCTCGCGACGCAGTATGCCGGTTCGGGCCGATCTGCGTTTCTGGGTATCGACAGCACTTGGCGCTGGCGTGCGTATGGCGATAGCGTCTTCAATAAATTCTGGGTGCAGTTGGTGCGCTATGTCGTCGAGGGCAAACTTGTCGGCGGTAACCAGCGCGGTTCGATTTTGACCGAACGTGATTCGTATCAACTCGGTGACGTCATCAACGTGTCGGCCCGCCTGTTCGACCGGGCATATCAACCGATGCAGATTCCCAGTGTGGAAGCCGAATACCACATCGGTGATGAACGCGGCAAGATCACGCTGCTGCGGATCACCGATCGACCTGGCTGGTATGAAGCGCGGTTCGTTCCTCCGACGACGGGTAGCTGCGAATTGACGCTGCCCATTCCCGATGGCGATATCTCCGACGACGTCGTCCGCCGCGAAGTGCAAGTGACCCGACCCAACCTGGAAATACTTCAGCCGCAGCTTGCCCGCGATCGGTTGGTGGCGCTGGCTGAACAGACTCCGGGTGGGCGATACTATGATGTCAAAGATGCAGCCACCCTGCCCGATCAGATTCCGGACCGCCACGAATCCACGACGATTCGTTCGCGACCGACGCCGTTGTGGGATGACAAGTGGGTGTTGATGCTGCTCGTGAGTTTATTAAGCACCGAATGGGCGATGCGCAAGATTTTCCGGTTGTTATAGACGCGGATATTGCACAGCGAAAAATGATGCCAAGCCAAACGCCATTTAGACAGCATGTGTTGCAGCGCCTCTCGCGCTTGGCGAAGCGTTTGCGCGTCAACCGAGCGTTGGTCGGCGCGGGGGCGGTTGCGGTTGTTGTCTTGCTGGTGTTGGCGATTCAGTTTGCTCTCGACTATACACTGCGTCTTCGGTTAGACATGCGCTGCGCTTTGTTGGGGGTGGTGCTGATCGTGATTGGCTGGATCACCTGGCGGAAACTCATCAAACCGCAGCGATTGCGATTCGACGAACGCGATGTCGCCCGAGTGGTCGAAGAACGATTCCCGCAACTTGATTCGTTGCTGATTTCTGCCGTCGATTTCGATGCCGGAAACGTGGGACCGGTCGAATCCAATTCGCCGCAGCTTGCAGCGTCCGTCGTCACCCAAGCCGTCGAAGCGACTCGGGGCTTGTCTTTCGATGACATTATCCACCCGAAGCTGGCACGACGCGGGACGCTCAAGGTGTTCGCCGTGGCGTCGGTGATGGTCGCGTCGATTGCAATTTCACCTCAGAAGATGGGCATCTGGCTCGACCGCAACATTCTGCTGCGAGACGTCAATTGGCCGAAGCGAACCGTAATCGTCGTTGATGCATCTGACGACCGCATCATCAAAGGGGCGATCGGTGACGACCTTGAAATCCGCGCGTCGATCCCAACAGGTTCGGTCGTGCCGCGAAATGTCGAGATCGTCTTTGAAACCGCATCCGGAAAGAGCGGACGCGAAAACATGACCGGGGTGGGTCAGCGCGAGTTTCGATACACGTTTGCACGGGCCAAGGAAGAGGCACGCTTCTATCTAACGGGCGGTGACGACACCACCGATTGGTTTGAGACGCGGCTGACCGAGCGCCCGACGATCGACGAGGCGACGCTTTCGGTCGAACCGCCGCCGTATACGGGCATGGCGATGTTCACATTGCCATCGGGCCAGCGGGCGTGCGAAATCTATCCTGGCAGCGTTGTTGCGATTCAGGCGATCGCGTCGAAACCGCTGGCCAGTGCGCGGCTGATGAATGGCACGAAAGTGCTTGGCGAGCTTGAACCGGAGAACCAGACCATCACCGCATCGGTGACGCCGGATGAATCGCAGACGCTGCACTTTAGCATGACCGATCTCGACGGGCTCAATAACGTCCGGCCAATGCGCTTCTCGATTCGCATGCTCAAGGACATCGCCCCACAAGTTAAGCTTACGTTCGCACACGTCGGGAACATGGCCACCCCCGCAGCTCGGATTCCGGTTGAGATCGACATGAGCGACGACCTCGGACTTGCATCGGCGGACATGCTTTTTCGAATCGACAATCCCGATGCTGCGCAACAATCGGTGACGCTCGCTGATTTTCATCCGCGGTCAAAACAATATGCCACGCAATTTGATTGGCCAGTGCAGTCAACCGGAGCCGCCATCGGTGAACAAGTGGCGGTCTTCGCTAAGGCGCAGGACCTCAACACCGTTTCGGGACCAGGTGTCGGCGAATCAACAACGATTACGTTTCGCGTCGTGACAGCCGAAGAGTTTCTCGCCGAACTCAATCGCCGCGAACAGGAATTCCGCCGCCAGTTTGAGCGGGCCGTCGATAATCAGGAGCGTTTGCGACGCCATTTGCTGACTGTATTGTCGCACCTGAATGATCCGGACCAGAAAGACAAAATTGAATTGCAACTGGCACCGTTGGAACGGCGTCAAAGACAAGTGTTGGCTCAGGTGAATGTGATCCGCCAGCAATTTGTGCAAGTGCTCAGCGAGTTGGAAATCAACCAACTGGACGAACCCGAAATTCGTCAGCGTCTGCAAGATGGAATCATCACGCCGCTGACCGACCTTGGAGCGCGCGAACTGAGCCAAGCCGCCGATTTGATTCGTCAGCTTGGGCGCGAGCCATCGATGGAAATCGCCCGACAGATTGATCCGCAGCAGGATCGAATTCTATACGAGATGCAAAGCGTCCTGGATCATATGCTCAAGTGGGAAGGTTTTCAGCAGGCCGTGACGCTGCTTCGCGAAATTATGCAGTTGCAAAAGGACCTGAACGTCGAGACGCAGGCAGAGATAGAAGCCGGGACCGACGACGTTTTTGATGATTGAATTCGATTCATATCCATTCGGATTCTAGAATCATCATAGATGAGAGGCGGATGCCATGTTGACGCACAAGACGAAATTAAGCTGCATCGGTTGTTTGATCGCCACGCTCGTATTGATGTCGCTGGCCGGTAGCGCATTTGGTCAGAGCACATTGAACGACAAACCGGTCAATGCCCTTGCGACCAAACAGCAGATGATTCTCGATCGCATCGCGCGGTTGGAAGAACACATGTTCCGCCTGCGCGAGAAACTGGCAGAGGTTGAACCCGAAAATGCCGCGAAGCTGGGTGAGGCGCTATCGCGCACCGGCGAGTTGGAAGTCAAAGAGCGGGTGCAGCGACTGGTGATGGCGCTGGAAGCTTCCCAACAACTCAACCAAGCCGCCACCGATCAGGACTTACTGGTCAAAGACTTTGAAAAAATCCTGATGGTGTTGCTCGATCAGGATCCCAATGACCAGCAGCGTAAAGAAAGAATGGAGCGATTGCGCGACGCCAAACGCGAACTCAAGACGCTCATCGAAGAACAGAAAACGCAGCGCCAAAAAGCAACCGACGCCATCCGGGCAGCGCGGGCTGCGAAGCAGGTTGATGCGGCGATCAAGAAAGCCAAGCAATTGCTCGATCAACAGGAATCGCTGCAAGAACAATCGGAGAATTCCGATCCAACCGATCAAGCCCAGGGCAAAAAAAACGCCGAATCGCAAAGCAAACTGAGCGACCAAGCCAAGAAACTCGGCGAAGAAGTTGAGGATATCAGCAAGTCGCTGGATCCCGAAAATGACGAGGACAGTTCAGAAGCCAAAGAGCCATCCGAAAACAAAGGGGCGGCAGACAAACTCGACGAGGCGTCCAAAGAACTCAAGAAAGCCTCTGAGAACATGAAACCTGCTGACGGCAAGAATCAGCAACCGAAAAGCGACCCAGAGTCGCAAGGCGGCGAGAACTCGAACGACTCGCAACCTGAGCAAAAAAATGCTGCCAAGAAAGACCCGAAGGAATCACAAGAGGATGCCAAGGAAGAACTGAAGCGTGCCCTTCATCGACTTGAAGAAGCCAAGAAGGAACTGGAGAAAAAACAAGACGCCACCGAGTCGGGCGATGCCCAGCGAAACCTTTCTGATCGAGCCGAAAAACTCGCCCAGAAAATGCAATCGAAGAAGAGTGGCGAATCCCAAGGCAAACCCAAGGGTAAGCAGCAAAAGGAATCCGGTGAGCCACAAGAGGGCGACCAGCAGAAAGACGATGGCGACTCGAAGCAATCGCCCGAAGATAAACCCTTACCCGGTGACGAAAACGTCGAGCGGGCTGGCAAGCACATGAAAGATGCTGGAAAGGAGCTCGACGAGGAAGACATCGAGCAAGCCGTTCTCGAAGAAGATAAAGCCCTCGACGAATTGGAACGGGCCCAGCGCGAGTTGGAAGAAGCGCTCAAACAGCTTCGCCAGGAAGAGCAGGAAGATATTCTTCGTGGTCTGCAAGCCCGACTGGCTGAGATGCTTGAGATTCAAAAGACCATCAACGGTGAAACCCTAAAGCTCGCCGAACTTGGCAGGGAACAGTTCCGCCGGGCGGAGAATCTCAAGTGCGACGAGCTGGCTAAGAGTCAGGGCGAACTAGCCACCTCGGCGCAAACCTGCGTGCGTTTGCTGGAGGAAGATGGAACGACGGTTGTGTTTCCGCAGATCATGGATCAGTTGACTGCCGACATGCAGATGGTTTCTGAGCGGTTGGCCAACACCGAGTTGGGTCCAATCACCACCGGGACCCAAGCCGACATCGAAAGAGAGTTGGGCCAGCTTCTCGAGTCGCTCAAGAAGCTGATCGAAGAGCAAAAGAAGAAAAAACGCCAGGGCGGTGGTGGTGGCGGAGGCGGGGCAGGCACACCGCCGCTGGTTCCAACGTCTGCCGAACTCAAGATGCTTAAGAGTTCGCAGCTTAGGATCAATCGCCAGACGACGACGGCTGACGCTGCGCTGAAGGATGGTTCTGAAACCGAAGCGGACATCAAAAGCCATCTTTCTACCACCGCATCCAGGCAATCGAAACTCGAAGAAATGTCGCGAAAGATTCAAACCCGGGCGGAAAAGGGGCGGTAATGGTGACCATCAAGCGCTATAGACATTTCGCCATCGCCATGCTCGCATCGTTCGGGTTCTTGCGATTCACCCAAGCCGCGACCGACGATGCAGGCGGCAACGGCTTCTTCGACCGGTTGGTCACCCATGTGCAATTGATCGATTCGGTCGATGATAAAGCGCAAGCCATCATCGCCGACGCGGTGGCTGTGTATCAACGCGACCTCAAAGACCCGGAAGCCGACTCGGCTGACCCGGAATCGCTCGTGATTGAAATCCTGGTACTTATGTCGCCGGAGTTTCGCGATGCGCTGGATGCCTATGACGAAGACGGGGCGAGCGACGCGAACATTGCCGCAATGAAAAAACTGGCTGCATCATCCGATCCGTATGTCCATCACAACGCAGAGCTATTTCTCGTGCGGCAGTTGGTTGAATTGGAAATGCTGATCGAAGCCGAGGACCGTATCGAAAAAATCATCAAAAATATCGACGAATACAATACCTACGCATTTGGTGAACCCGACCTTCACTACATGCTGGGGTACTGCCAGCTTCACAATCTCAAGCATGACGCAGCCAAGCAGACGCTTGAAGGCTTTCTGATTCGGTTTCCCGATGCGTCACCGCGATTCGTGGTGACAGCCAGGCAGATGCTCGCCGAGTTGGCCCGCCGCGTCCCCGAAAGCATTGGCGAAGTCGCCGACCTGATGTCGTTTTCGCACAAGCGACTTGCGGCGGCTGACACGGGCGAACAACTTCAAGACGCCCAGAAGCGCGTCATCGAACTGCTAGACACCTTGATCGAAGAAACCGAAAAGCAGGAACAACAGCAGCAATCCGATTCGGACTCGCAACAGTCGCAACCACAGAACAGCCCGCAACAGCAGAATCCGTCCGAGACTCCACCGGAAGATTCGCAGGCCCCCAAAGGCGGTTCACAACTAACCGGCAAGAAAACCGGCAGGCACATTACACCCGGCGATGCATGGGGGTCGATGCCCCAAGCCGACCGCGACAAAGTGCTGCAGGTTCTGCGCGATCGTTTCCCCGGGCGCTATCGAGCGCTGGTTGAGCAATACTACGAATCTTTGGCGGAGCAACCGTGATTCTAAAGCTGGTACATGGTACGACAGTAAGTGCAGCGGTGGTGGGTATCATTGCCTTAATGGGCATCCGCGCGCATGCGTCTCAAGTGACCCTGACCGATGTCGATGGCACAACTTCGGTTGGTGAATACAAGTCGTTGTCGCTTGACCAAATCGTCTGGGAATCTGACGGCGAAGATCACACGACACCCCTTGCAGATCTTGCACAGATTACGTTTCACCACCGACTTGATCGAGAGCAAGGACCACGACCGTGCATGGTGTTCCCGAAAGCGGGCGGTCAACTGTCTGGCACGATTTCGGAATCCATTCCTGATGGCATCATTTTGCGTACGTCATTCGCCGAAAGGTTGAAGGTACCGTTTTCTGACCTTCGTGCGATCACGTTTGAAAAACAAGGTTGGCTGCCAGAGGTGCAAACCCGGTATGAATCAGCGATCGTAAACGCACGAACTGCCGAGGACATACTTCTTGCACGAAGCGAAAAAGCAGACGACGGTGTCAGCGCAATTCCCGGGGTGCTGGTGGAATTGGGCCCAACGAGCGGTGAATTTCATTTCAACGATCGCACCCGTCGCATTCGCGTTGAAAAGATATACGCACTGATCTTCGCTGCATCGCTTGAAACTGCACCAACCGCCCCCGCATCGGTCGAGTTGACATCCGGCGACATGGTGCCCGGTTCGCTGGTCGGTGTCGAAGACAACACGGTATCGATCACCACAACATTCCAACAAGCGTTCTCGTGTTCGATCGACGATATTGAATCGCTAACGCTCAACAACGATCGCATCGTCTATCTAGATGCGATCGAACCTCATAGTCATTCATCGTCCGGAGTTGTCCACAAAGGATGGACCCATCGCAAGAACCGTAACGTCTTCAACAAACCGATGCGGATGGATGCGATTGAATATGAACATGGCATCGGTGTTCACGCCCACAGCGAGATTCAGTACCGCCTGGATGGCGCGTTTGAGACGTTCGCCGCGACGATTGGCCTCGACGACAGCGTGCGGCCCAACGGTAACGTGCGATTCAAAGTCGTCGTCGATGGCAAGGTTGCCTACGACAGCAAACCGATGTCCGGATCGGATCGGGCCATGCCCGTTAATGTTTCAGTGTCCGGCGTAGAATGGATGACGCTCGTGGTTGAAAGCGCCGAACAAGCCGACATTGGCGACTGGGCGAACTGGGCGGCAGCGCGGTTGATCAAACCCAAAACACAAAGCTGAGTTTCCCAACGACACACCAGGCAGGAGAGTCACCATCGCTTATCCCGGTCGATCATTTGTGTTGTTTGCAGCGGTTCTTGTGAGCCTTGGTTCGGGTCTGCCCCATGCAGCATCGGGTGCCGATTTATCGAAGCTCACTGCCATTGAACGGGCTGAGCGCGCCGAATCTGCCCGCATCGCGGTGATCGAAAGGGTTTCCCCATCGGTGGTATGCATCTTCGACGAAGACGAACGCGGTGGAGGCAGCGGCGTGGTCATCAGCCCGAACGGTTACGGTCTGACGAACTTCCACGTTGTCGAAGGGATGATGGAATCGCGCAGCGGATTCGGTGGACTTTCCGACGGCAAGCTCTACCCGCTTCAAGTCCTGGGAATCGATCCGGGCGGTGACGTGGCGATGTTTAAGCTTTCCGGGCGCGACTCGTTCCCACATTCGGCGCTGGGTAATTCCGACGAGTTGCGCGTAGGCGACACTGCCATCGCCATGGGCAATCCATTCCTTTTGTCCGACGACTATGCGCCGACGGTGACCTCGGGCATTGTCAGCGGGATTCACCGTTATCAATATGGTTCGGGCGACGTGCTGCTCTATTCCGATTGCATTCAGGTCGACACCGCGATTAACCCCGGCAACTCGGGCGGACCCCTCTTCAACATCGGCGGCGAAGTCATCGGCATCAATGGACGCATCTCCGTATCGATGAGGGGCCGCGTCAACGTGGGAATGGGTTACGCGATCACCTCGAATCAGATCAAACCGTTCATCCCGGGGATGCGGGCTGGATTGCTCGTCGAGCATGGCACGATTCAAGCCACCGTGCGCGATCGAGATGCCGGTGTGGTTTTTGTCGAATTGTACGAAGATGGACCAGCATGGAATGTCGGCGTGCGGCCCGGTGATGAACTACTCCGCTTCGCCAATCAATCCATTCAATCGGCGAACCATTTTGCGAGCGTCTTGGGTACGCTGCCCGGCGGTTGGCCGGTGGCTCTTAGCTATCGCGACGCTGCAGGCAGAGTCCACCATCGCGTCACCCGCACCGAAGGAATCAAGATCAAAACCAAAAAACCATTCGTTCCCGATTCCGGTGTCGTTGCCCGCGGGGTCGAACGCGTACTCAAGCGATTTCAAAAGACGGTCGAACAATTGCCCAACAAGCCCATTCAGAAAACGTGGCGCGAAGTGCATGCAACAGGTGTAGCAAGTACCAATCCTGTCGAATACGAAGTGGCTGCCGCCAATGACGGTCGCGTTTCATGGACATCTGCGGGCAACGATTCAGGAAGCGTACTGGTCGAAAAAATCGATGGGGTGTTGCAAGCCAGCAAGGACGATGCCCCGCTTCCGTTGGCCAGGGACCTTGCGTTTCGGGCGCGAGCATTCATACGTGAACGGCTCATCGATTCTGACCCGCAGACCTCGGCAGGATTGTTCGAGCACTCCGGCGCAGATGCCTTGCTGGATATCGACTCCAATGGCGTGTCGCATTCTACGCTGCTGGAATGCATCACCGCCGCCCTGGACGATCACACGACGCTTCGATTCGGTTTCGATGCAAGCGTAGGAAACCTTCGTCGCGTCATTGCTACCGACGAGCCGACGCGCGAGTCCGTCAGTCTGACCTTGGCCGACGCGACGGGTTGGCCCGTCGATCTTGTCATCGAATCGAATCTCGGCAAGACGACGATTCGCATCATGGATCGAGATGAACCGTCCAACGACTTAGATCGAAAGCACGCCACGACACGACAGACCACGAACTCTCCCGAAAGTGAACCGACGCTTGCCACGCGGGTCTTCGATGATGTTGCCCGCCGCGTGGTCAAGCTGATCGGAGCGCGGGTGGGCCAGAGCGAAGGGTACGGCTGCGGCATTCTAATCTCGACGAACGGTCTCGTTCTAACGGTTGACTCCGGGTTGCTCAATTCGCCCAACGTTCGGGCCTATCTGTATGATGGGTCATCGCGCCACGTCGATATTGTTCATGCCGACCGCGACCTGCAACTTGCGTTGATTCAGTTGACACCGGGCGAATTCGCCGACGTCGATCAGGCGAATGCCAAATACGATTGTTTCGACCTTGGCATTGCTCCTGAGCTTTCGATCGGTCAAACCGTGTTCGCGGGCGGGAATCCTTTCAAGGTCGCTGACAAAGGTGAATACATCTCGTTAAGTCGCGGTGTCTATTGCGGCACCACCAAACTTGATGCTACGCGCGGCACGCAGGATTTTCCGTATCGCGGTGATGTGCTGATCATCGACGCGATCACCAGTGCACCGGGGTTTGCCGGAGGAGCGCTGGTAGACGCTGCGGGCAAGTTGGTCGGGCTTGTCGGTCGTGGCGTGGAATCGCGATTCACCCATACGCAACTCAACTACGCGATTCCAAACACGGTCCTCGCCGAATTCATTGCAGGTGGAGGCAGTTCCGCGCCAACCATCGCCAACCAATCGTCGAAAAAAAACATCGAGGTCTATCACGGCATCAAGTTTTTCGAACTTGGGTATCGATCCAACCCGGTCTATGTCGAACGGGTACGCCGACGATCGCCAGCGGCCAACGCCGGCATTCGCAAGGACGACTTGATCATCGGAGCCAATGGCCGCCCCATTGCCAAGCTCAAAGTGCTTGAACGGATCATCGATGATTGCGAACCGGGCGACACCCTCGAACTCACCGTGTTGCGCGGCGAAAAGGTCAAGAAAATCCGCATCGAACTGGAGGAGCCAAAGTGATTCGATCCATCGTTCAAGTCATTCGATGCACATTCGTCGCGACGGTATTTGCAATCTCGTTGACGCAAACGACTGAAGCCTCGGAGACTGCCGCGCCGCGCGCCGACGGCGTCTCAGACGTCGTCAAACAAGCGATCGCCCAAGCCAGTCCAATCGTCGTTCGCATCGAAACCGTCGGAGGTGTTCAGCCGCTCGATCAACTGCTTGCCTCGAAAGACGATAAGAATCCCAATCAGTTTCGCGATAACCCCGGTTCGAGTTTCATGGTTGCTGACGGTCCTACGACGGGCATTATTTATTCATCCGACGGATTGATCCTGACGAGCAGCTTCAACTTCGTCCGCGATCCTTCAATCATCACCGTCGCGCTCTCCGACGGCAGGCAGATGACAGCCGACATCGTTGCCCGCGACCGCGTCCGCAAACTCACCCTGCTCAAAATCGACGCAACCGACCTGCCCACGCCCAAGTGGGTGCCCGAAGAACAAATTCGACCCGGACAATCAGCGATCGCGATGGGCATGGGATTCGGTGGATCAGAACCGATGGCCAGCGTCGGAATCGTCAGCGCAGTCAACCGCATGATGGGCAACGCGATTCAAACCGATGCGAAGCTTTCACCCGCGAATTATGGCGGCCCGCTTTTGGATTCGTATGGATACGTCATCGGTATTTGCGTACCAATGGCCCAGCGACCGGGTGAACTTGCGGGCATCGAATTCTACGATGCCGGTGTCGGTTTCGCCGTGCCGGGCAAGCGCGTTCATGAGATTGTCGCCGACCTTAAAAAGGGCAGGTCGTTTCATCGCGGGTGGCTGGGTATGACGGTCGATCCGAAAATTGAAAAAGGAGTGGCGATCCACTCGTCGGCGGACCCGTCGCCGATTCGAGAGGCGGGCGCGCTGCCCGGGGATTGGATCGTTCGCATCGACGAACAGCCGATCAAACATTTCGGGCAATTGGTCAAGGCATTGTACATGGTGCCTGCCGGCGAGCGCGTAACGGTGCGGTTACTGCGCGGGGCTGAACATATCGATGTCGAAATGACGTTGGCACGAAGCGACGAGCTTGGCCCGCTCCCCGTGGAAGAAGAACCATTCGACCCATCCAAACCGGTGACCGAGGAAGAATCGGAGTCACCGCAAGACTAGTGCATTCTCACGGCTAGGTTTGCGGGTGCCCGATCGTCACTCCCGCGTACGCGGGAGTCCAGAACGGGCGATGAGCAACGTGCGGGGCTTGGATTCCCGCGTGCGCGGGAATGACAGTGGAGCGCACTTAAATTCACGATGCCTCGTATCGCTTCATTTGCAAGCGTCGCGGTTGGCGGCTATACATGCCCAAACCGATTAGGAAGGCGAACACAATATGCTTGCAGAACTCAACCGAATTAAGAATGCGGACTTCTCTGAAGGTCAACGCAAACCGCGCAGTTGGAAGTGGACCTCTGCCGGTGACGATGTTGATTGGCGGCCTATGCCCAAGTCGACCAATGGCCACCTCCGCGGGATGGAACTCGAATGCACCAGCGTGCGTTCGGGCGGATTCTGGTCGCAGAAGTTTCGCTGCAAGAAGGAGCAATACTACCGCGTCGAAGTTGTCGTCTCCTGCGATTGCACGAACGACGACGGAAGCGGTGGACTGGTTGTGCAGTTGCTTCCTACCGATCGCGAAGGGAAAACGCTTAAACCGTTTGCGTTTGAATCGCTTCAGCAAGCTCACGAGTACACGTTGCGTGGTTACTTTGGGGCGGACGAAGATATCGCTTCGGTCGAGATGCAGATCGGCTTGCGTCACACCGAAGGCATGGCCCGAATTCATGACGTGCGGGTCATACCGATCATCGAACCCGAAAGTCGTTCGCACCCGGCGGCTATTCCCCCGCCGCCGTTTGCCCATCAACCGCCAAAGCCGGTTCGGTCCGTCAGCATTGTGACGGATCAATCGGATCGGCCAATCGTTGAATTGCTGTCGAAGCGATTTGGCAAGAATCGCGTCGAGACGCAGAACGCAAAACGATTGCAACCCAATGCGCTGGAAGCTGACGCGGTGTTGATTCTCGATGCGAAGCCGCCCTCAAAGATTTCCAGCATCAAGGCACTCGACGCATTGGCGAAAGATCGAATCGTCATCATTTCAACGCAGTGCCTTGAAGCGATTTCCGACGGGCACCTGCTGACCAAGCTGGTCAAGCAAATTGACGATCCGTTTCACGCCCGCGTTGTACACTCAAACTACGTCACGTCGGCATTCGCACTCTACGATCAACTGCCCTTCGCCGGGCGCAGTGATCATTCGTCGCAAATGTTTCAACGGCAATTCCGACAGAACAAGGTCTTCAAAGATTTCTGCAAAAAACACGGGTATGACGTGTTTCTCGATTCGGTGACCGATTCGGAAACCAGTTCCGAAAAACCGATCGCACTATTCAAGCGAACCGCTGGCGGTGCGATCGTGGTCATGGACATCGACGCGGTGGAAGCTGTCGAAAGTTCATTGCATGAATCCGTTCCCGCGATGAATCTCTTACTGTCGGCGATGGGCGTTTCGCAGCAGACGCTGGGCCAGTTCATCGCGGTCAGCCGATCGCAATCGGAATATCACAGCCATCTTTGTGACATGGTCGATCGTTTTCCTGCGCTGGCTTGGCCGGAAGAGCGCCGCCCAGCCGATCCTGAACAACCAGCGATCATCACCATCGGACGCGATCGCGAAACGGTCGGGCTACCGGTCGTGGAACGTCCGGCCATCATCGTTCGATCCATTCTAAATGGATGCGACGTTGACGCTGCGTATGGCATGATGCTGTGGGTCAAGTCGATGCTGCGCCCTGCACCGTTCGTTTCGCCCTATGCGAATACGCTCAATCGACACTTTCGCGTTGCCTGGCTGCCTCACGGTACGCAAGTGCAACGCTGGGGCGGGTGGGCTGTGGATGATGATGTTAAGCGACATGACATTGATGCAAAGTTTGACAAAGGAGCGTTGGCTGCTTGGATCGACCTGACCACCGCGCCAATTCATGAAGTCAAAGTCACCGTCAATAATAACAAAGACATTGCAAATCGTTTGGCACCGCTGCCAGTGATGATGGATCAACTCATCGCCAAGCGACATTTTTATCGATCGCCAGAATTCGGTGCAGATCGAAGTCGCATCAAAGACATCCGTTGGCACTTCGACAATCTCAAGACGAACGTCGTCACCGGTGACGAGGACTTCGACGATCCGATTCATCGGTCGGCGAAGGCAGCGAGTGCCGCATTGATTCGCGTCGAATTGCCTGAGAGTCACACCGCGCCGCTGTGCGATTCGATTTGGAAGACCGACTGGGCAGCGCTCTTGATGGAGCAGATTTTCGGGCTGATGATGGGGATGCTCGTCATCAATCGCGACGCCGCAACGATGACGTTTGATTGGCCCACATCGCTGAAGCACTTGCGCTCGAACGCTGTCATGCGAAAAATCAACGAACCGGACGTCGATCTGCCCTTACCGAAGGCGGCTGGCAGCAAGATCAAGATTCCGTCTGCCCACGCGATCATCGCCTCAGGCTAACGGCGGCTGGCGACTTTCTTTGGCCGCTTCGTTGTTGCGGTTTTCGTTGCCCGTTTCTTGGCCGCAGCAACCTTTGGCGGCTGACCGACTGGACGGCGGTTCTTCGGCACTGCGATCTCTTCCTTACCGCTTAGGAATTGACCGGTCACCGAGTCGGGATTCTTGATCACATCAGCAACCGAACCGCAAGCCACCACCTCGCCACCCCGCACACCCGGGCCAGGGCCGAAATCAACCAACACGTCGGCTGCCCGCATCGTTTCCTCATCGTGTTCGACAACGATAACGGTGTTACCGGCATCGCGAAGTCGCTCCAATGACGCCAGCAATCGGGCGTTGTCTTTGGCGTGCAAGCCAATGCTCGGTTCATCAAGGATATACAGCACACCGACCAACCCCGCCCCAATCTGCGAAGCCAATCGAATCCGCTGCGACTCCCCGCCCGAAAGCGTCGGCGCGGTGCGGTCCAATGTCAGATAGTGCAAACCGACATCCACCAGAAAACCGAGTCGATGGTTGATTTCTTTAAGCACGTCTTCGGCAATGAACTGCTCCAATTCACTGAGCTTGAGTTTTGCAAAAAAGTCGGCAGCTTCTCCGATGGTCATGCCTGAAACGTCGGGCAGCGTCAGTCCACCGATCTGTACCGACCGCGCCTGGCGATTCAACCTCGCGCCTTCACACTGATCGCATGCTTTGCGGCGCATGTATTTTTCGTAATACGCCCGCACCATCGATGACTTGGCTTTTCGATACTTGCTGCGAAGATCGGCGATCACGCCTTCAAACTCACCGCCATGCTTCCAGACGCCACCGCGCGTTTTCCATGTATAGGTCACATGCAAATCGCCTGTGCCAAAGAGCAACGCGTCGCGCGCTTTCTTGGGCAGGTCCTTCCAGGGCTTGTTGAGATCGAAGCCAACAGATTCGGCGACGCCGCGAAAAATGTGACGTCGCCAGCGACCGATCCGCGTCCGCATGGGTTCGACTGCCAGCTTCAGGAACGACTTCTTTGGATCGGGTACGAGCAATTCCGGATCGAAATCAAATCGCTCTCCCAACCCATCGCATGCCGGACACATCCCCGACGGCGAATTAAAGCTGAACATTTGCGGCGTGGGCGGTTCAAAGCTGCGGTCGCATTTCGTACACGCATACTTCGCCGACAGCACGATGTCTTCCGATACGCTTTTTTCAGATTCCGATTTGCCGGAGGTGCTCTCCGCCTGAACGACGATCGCGCCATCGCCCAACCCCAACCCCTGTTCAACCGCATCATGGAGTCGCGTTCGCCCGGATGGGGTCAATTTGAGTCGATCAATGACCACTTCGATGGAGTGGCGAATGTTGCGATCCAGCTTCGGGTCGTCAGCAAGGCGAACCATTTTTCCGTCAACCCGCGCTCGGGCATACCCCCGCTTCAACATATCTGAGAACAGATCGCGGAACTCACCTTTCTGCCCACGAATCACCGGGGCAAGGATCGTCACACTTTGCCCGCTGCCGATGGTTTGAATGCGGGCCACGATTTGCTCGCGCGTCTGCGCTGTAATCGGTTTGCCGCAGGTCGGGCAGTGCTGACGTCCCAACCTTGCAAACAAAACCCGCAGGAAGTCGTGGATCTGCGTCACGGTTCCCACCGTGCTGCGCGGATTCCAGCCACTGGATTGTTGCTGGATCGAAATCGTTGGACTCAGCCCACTGATCAGATCGACATCAGGCTTGGGAAGCTGCCCCAGGAACTGGCGGGCATAAGCACTGAGCGATTCGATGTAGCGACGCTGTCCTTCGGCGAAGAGCGTATCGAACGCGAGGCTGCTCTTGCCGCTGCCCGACACACCGGTAAAGCAGATCAGTTTGTTCTGCGGCAGGGTCAGCGACACACCGCGAAGGTTGTGTTCGCGAGCTCCCTTAACCGTGATCGATTTGGTTTCCATGAATTGATCGAACGAATCACCAACCCGAATAGCTGGTGCAAATGGGAAGCAACTTAACAACAATACGTTATGAATCTTTTCCGTCTGGTTGCTGCTTTGCGATGTCAACCAATGGCCTGCCCTGGTATGTTTTTTGTTTCCAGTCGCGGGCGGTATTGTCGAAACCGACCCACCAAATGCGCCAGTATCCGTTTTCGCGTACGAGGTTAAATTTGGCAATGACGTTGCCTTGCGTTCGCTGCTCGGGGTCGGGATGGTCCAAATTCATCAACACATACGACGTAGCCTCGCCATCGCTTTTGCCGACGATTGAAAACATCCGAGCCGTCAGGGCTTGGTAGTCTTCGCGAAACGTTTCCCGATAGTGACCGACGACCGGTGCAAAGCGGCGGGCGGCCATGAAAAAGCTATCGAGAATCTGCTGCTCGTTTTGAGACTTGCGTGAAACTTCCCTTTTGACTTTTTCCGTCGCGAGCGTGCCAAGTTGCACGTCAAAGGCTTCTTCGCGTTTGGTTTGATCGTCACCGGCATCGTAATCGTCGAGGACGGCTTTTGCGAAAACGTAAACGACATCGACAGGAGTGGCGGCTTGGTTGAGTTCACGACCATATGCGGTAATGGTTTGAACTTCTTTGGCGCGCACTTCATGATCGGCGAGTCTGGCGTTTTCATTGCAACCGGAAAGCGGCAGGATGCTGCCGGCGATCATCATTGCGAACAGTATGTGTTTGTCTTTAAGTTGATTCATTTAATTCATCTCTATGGGCAAAATGAAGTGTAGCCTCAACCGTCCCGAATGCAACGATCCAACGGACAGCATCAGCGCGTAGGCAAGTTCCGACATCTGGGTAAATCTGTCGGACGCTGAAAATGCCATTCACGTTGTCGCCTCCATTCGATCCAGATACACTTTAGGTACACTTGATCGGGTATTCCCTGGCAGTTAAAAGCTTAGCGGCGAACGGGACTTTGATGGCCGAGTTCAATCAAAACATTTGGGCGCCATGGCGCATGGAGTACATCCGGTCCCTTAATGACGACCTTGGCGAGAACGCCGGTTGCTTTTTCTGCGCATATTTTGAAGACCCAAGCCGCGATCGCGACCATCACGTTTTGTGGCGAACCGAAAGCGCCTTTGTCATGTTGAATCGGTTTCCATACACCAACGGTCATTTGCTCATCGCGCCGAAACGCCACAGCGGTGAACCTTCGGATTTTCCGGCTGATGAACAGAACGGTCTCACGAAACTGACATACGACGCGGCAAAAGTGGTACGGACCGCATTCGATGCCGACGGTTTCAATATTGGGTGCAACCTCGGGCGCTGCGCCGGTGCTGGCGTGCCCGATCATCTGCATTATCACATTGTCCCAAGGTGGAACGGCGACACCAACTTCATGGCCGTTTTGGGTGGAACCCGGGTGATACCCGACGGGCTTGATTCGGCGTACGATCGACTCATCGAAGCAGCCGCCCAACTGGGATTTGTCAACTAGTAGCACTGCGACTTGAACAGGTCGCCCAACTCGCGAGGTGCCAGTGTCCATTCACGCACTCAAGTCATATGCCTGCCATTCTGATCAAAGCAATGGCCGCCAATTCGACGAATCGCTTGACCCTTTTAATAACGCGTTTGAACTGGACCGCAAGCGCGTGGCTGGTTGTGCTGCGTTTCGGAGACTCGAATACAAAACGCAGGCTTTCGTAACATTGGAAGATGATCACTTCCGCACGCGTTTGACGCACACTTTGGAAGTCGCGGGCATCGCGCGGGTGTTGGCAAAAGCGCTCGGCGTCAATGAGACGTTGGCCGAAACAATTTCACTGGCGCACGATCTTGGGCATCCGCCGTTTGGTCATGCTGGTGAAGTGGCCCTTCGCGAATTGATGGCCGAGAACGGCGGCTTTGAACACAATACGCACGCGCTGCGGGTCGTTGATTATCTTGAACACCCGTTTCCCCAACATCGCGGATTGAATCTCACCTTTGAAACCCGCGAAGGTTTGATCAAACACAGCACCAAGTACGATCGTCCGGAGGGCGCCAGCAAAGATCCGAGCCTCTGGGACTTGTTTGAATGCGGTAACCTCCCATCAATGGAGGGCCAGGTCGCATGCGTCGCTGATCGCCTTGCCTACGACGGTCACGACCTTGAAGACGCCATCGCAGCCAATCTGGTCAACGAAGATGACTTGGCCAGCGTTGACATCTGGGCGGAGGCGATGGAACCGATTCGCGAGCAATACCCCGATCATGTGCTTGCAGCGATACGCCGACCTGTGCTTGACCGTCTTGGGAATTTATTGATCGCAGACGTCGTCGAAGAAACCGGAAAGCGCATCGCGGCGAACGACCCCAAGCTTGTTGACGACCTTCGCTTGATGAAAGACGGGGTGGTCGCCCTATCAGATTCGCGCAACAAGCAGCTTAACGAATTGGAATTGTTTCTTGTCGAACACGTGTACCACCATCACCGTTTGGTCCGGATGGACGCCAAGGCGCGGCGATTCATCGAGCGTTTGTTCCATGCATATGTCGAGAATTCGGCGATGCTGCCACCACGGTTTACGCAGCGGATCGACGAGCAAGGGGTGCATCGGGTGGTGTGCGACTATATCGCGGGTATGACCGACCGATTCTGCCAGGACGATTACCTTCGGATGTTTGAACCGTTTGAACGCGTTTAGGGCATTCACACGCGACTCAGTACAATACGCTAGTGATCGGTGTCGATGTAGGGTTTCTGACTCTTAAACAACTCCAAACGGGATTCGTAATTCGTGAGTTCTTCGCTTAGTCGCGGATCGGTCTTGGCGATGTCGATGGCTTCCTGAACGGTGTTGGCTGCGTCTTCGAACCGACCGGCTGACGCATAGGCGCAGGCAAGGGTATCGAGGCAACTCGCCAGTTTCCTTTCGGTTCGTTCGCATACGAACTCTCCCCACTTGACGGCTTTCTCCGGATCGCGGAGTGATTCATCGCTGATCGTCCCCCGAAACCAACTGACCGTGTTTGCGAGTCGTACGGATTCCGGAAGATACTCCAAGCCTTCCTCTGCCGCAGCGAGCGCCTCTTTGCCGTTCCCCTGACTCAATAGAAATTCGACATGGGCCACCTGGGCTTTCTCCAAACGAGGCGCCAGTTCGACAGCGCGCTTGAAGCTCAGATCGGCTTGCTCTGTATACTTGTTGTTGTTGAAAACTCGCCCTGCAACCAAGAACGTATTGGGCGCATTGGGACTGAATTTGACCAATTCCTGAATCGCTCTGAGTGCTTCATCAGATCGACCGAGCATGTCCAATATCTCAACACGCATCAATTTGTAGACAGCAAATTCCGGCCGTTCGGAAAGAATCTTGTCGCAAAATGCCAGTGCTTCGTCGCCGCGGCCTTCATCGATCAATGCCGACGCAAGCGACATGAAGGAATCAACATAACCCGGATCGGATGCGATGGCCTGCCCGAAGTGCGTGACCGCAAGATCCATTTTTTCTTCACGCAAATCAACCTCACCCAGCCCAGCGAACAACGGTCCGTAAGTGGTTATTGGATAATTGCCGACGTTGGCGGCAAGGATCGCTTTCTCAAAGAATTCCCTCGCCTTCTCATAATCTTCCTGCATGAACCAAATGTTGGCGATCATTTGTGCGGTTTGAGGACGTCCAGGATTCAATTCCCGATCACGCGTAAACGATGCCTTGGCATCATCAAGTCGATTCATCGCCAGCAACACTTCACCCTTTACACGATGGGCATAGTCGACGCGATCATTGGCTTCGACTGCCTTCTCAGCAGCCGCCAATGCTTCGTCGAGGTTGCCCAGCTTTATGTAACATCGAGCGATAGTTTCATGAACGTCAGCCGAGTTGGGATCCTGTCCCCGCGCTCGAATTGCCAACTTCAGCGCTTCTTCATACTTGCCTTGAATCAACTCAAATCGGGACAATCCAAGAATCAGGACAGGATTGTCGGAATGGTCTGAGAGCAAAATCTCGCTAAGTTTTTGCGCGCTGGGCAGATCGCGCGCCTGGGCGAGTGCGGCTAACTCCAGCAGCGCCGTTTCGGTCGCCCCAAGGCATCGCCAGCGTTCAACCGCCAACGGATCACGCAGCAACATCCCCGGGCGAATGGGCAGCGTCGACGCCTTGCGCATCGCTTGTTTCGCCTCTACGGATTCCCCCTTCCCCTCGTGGTAGCGCGACGTCAATGCAAAAGCCCATCCCATCGTCGGATCAAGTTCAATGGCTTTATCGAGATCGAGCTTTGCAGTTTCGAGTTCGCCCTGAATCAGAAGCGCCGCTCCGCGACCGCAATAACCAAAAGCATCTTCCGGTCGCAGTCCGATGAACTTGTCGAAGAATTCCTTCGCCTCTTTGCCGTTTTCCTGGCTCAGACACAGATTGCCAAGCCATCCATAACCCATTGCATAATCCGGGTTAAGTTCAACAGTGCGCTCCAACTCAAGACGACCCCGCACAGCCGAATCGCGTTTGAGAAACAGCCGCGCGAGCATGTATGGCCACCTGTGATCATCTGGAGCCAATTCCTTTGCCTTGGAGTAACAATTCACCGCCCGATCCGAGTCTTCACGACTGGTTGAAATCGCCAGATACATCGAACCGAGTCGCCCGATGTCTTCTGCACTACCGCCATCACAAGCTTTGATCGCCTGATCGTGAATCAGGGCGGCGAGGTCGGGCTTGAGATCGCTCAGATTTGGCGGCGCAGGAATGCCTGCTTTGCGACACTTTTCGACCAGGGCATCATGGTCGTACTCGAATCGCTGGTTGTCGGATGTGGAATTCGTTTTCTTATTCGCGCTGGAAGACTTCGCGATCGGTTCGTCTTTCTTTGGCGCGGGCTTTCTAGGATCGGGCGTCTTTCGTGATTCTGGTTTTTTTTCTGGCGCAACCGGCGAGTCATTCTTGGGAAGTGTTGGCGCGGGTGTGGGTGCGCTTGTCGATGAGCCACCGACATCGCCAGTGGTGTTCGTTACGTTGCCATCCGATGACTCGCTCGTATCGGACTTCTTACAACCCGACCACGTCAAACCACCCATCGCCAACGCTGCGACGATGACAAGTGCGCGCATGAAGCCGAACCCACGACTCAATTCAAGTGAACGTTTTGACAATGCAGCCGCAAACACCCGCGACAAAATATTTTTCATAACGACTCTTCCTTTGAATTGAGGGGAAGGCAGATTCACCGTATTCGGACATTCAGATCTCATCATAATTGAGCGTGTCACCGAGAGCATAACCAACGCCCCAGACCCAGTCTAGTCAACCGGCCAAGTCGCCCAGTCTGGTCTACGAGTGAGGTTGCTTATGGTTCGCCAGACTAACTTTCCAGACTAACGTTATGGTGCGTCGATTTCGAGGTTGTGGATGCGAGGCCCGTTGACTTCGCGCAAACCCAGTCGAATCGTTTTTCCAACCGCTGACTTAACATCACCGAACGTGTACTCAGTCGCAAGCGTCTGGCCCGGGAGTAGTTCATAGATCACACGGTACTGTCGACTTCGACCAGGATATGTCGCAAACGACCGAAAGCTGATCGGCACGTCCGCGCGGCTGGTCATGCCATGTCGAACGACGAGACGATCACCATCCATCACTGCATAGCCCCAAACATCGACATCGTGCAGATTCAAATCAAGCGCAAGCGGAACCCTCAAGAAATACTGCTTGGGTGATCCGAGCGATATTTCGGCAAACAGTTGTTTCACGCCAGCCGATTCGCTACTTGGATGCCGAATCGAAACGACGTATTCTCTTTCGTCGTTTGGATAGAGCGTAAACGATATTCGTGACGGACCGATGGTCCATCCCTCGGGCGCCTTTAGTTCAACATTTCCCGACATGGCGATGTTGTGGGGATTTTGAATCGTCAGCGTGTGCTCTCGGGCGTCGAGGGCAAAGTCGGCTTGTGATGGCGAAAGTTTCACCCCTGCCCTAAACGCTGGGAGCCATCGATGTGAACCGACGACAAAAATGGGCGACTTGGTCACCTCGAACTCTTGGCGACCGTCATCTGAAGTGCGAAGCGGAACCTGCCCACCTAGAAGATCAACTGCTTCTGTCACCGAACCCAATTGAATCGTAAGCGGGCGCCCCAGGGGTGGCGATTTCGGATCCCAGATCACCCACACACTTTCGTCGCCCCGGACGAATGTAAGAGCCCGCGCTGATTGATCAAGTTCGAGTCGATGTGATGGAATCTTGTCACCTACCACATCTGCAAGGGTTCGAAATGCGAGGTAGGCCAGCGTCGGCTCATACACCGTTCCTTCGGGTGATCGTCGCGCGGTCCAGGGTTGGGCAGCAAACACGGCATCGACACCCGTCCAGCGCGCTTCCAGGATTCGAAGTGCCCATGCGCCAATCGCGTCAGCATTAAGGTCCGTTCCAGCATCGACCGAAGCCCAGACCAAGTCGTATTGATTCTGGGAACGGCCATCTTTGATGAACTCACTTAAATGATCACCGATGTGTTCGGGACGAATGTCAGATGGCAGGTAGACCGAAAGGTTCTCTGCATCGAGCTTGGTTCCATCCGGAAGCACCGATGCCGATTGGATCACCGTCAAATCAGGGGCTGCAATCATGTCTTGGATACCTGCACGAAGGGCACTGACGGCTGACCCGTAGCGTGGGTCGTCTACCATCGATGAATCACCGTCAAAGCCCAGTTGCCAAGATCGAAAAATGTTGGCATGGGGTGCTACGATTTCATCGAGAAAATGACGCCATCCTCTCGGGTCGTCTGACAACACGTCGAGCAGCGTCATATTGTGCTCGAATCGCGACTGGGCCAATTCGTCTGGAAGACCACCAAAGAGGCCAATGACTTCGACCTGCAAGCGAAGGAGCAGACTCATGGTCTGAGGCAAGACATCCAGCGTTGATCGTGTGGCTGTCGTCGCGTCGTCACCACCCCACAACGGCACTTTCACGATGCCGACGTCCAGCGCATCTAATAAGGCGAATGCATCCTCAATGTTTTCGCTGGGGAGGTGGGCCAGCGAAATGCCCATTCTGCGCGACACCTGACGCGGAGGATGGTGCGACCTTCCGAGTTGCGCAAATCGCAGCGTTCGTTCGAGAACATTTTCGCCCCCGTTTTGAACATTGAGCCTTGCGTAATACAAGCCCGGTTGCAGATTGGTCAACGTGACTACCGTCGCCTGCCGCTGTTCAAAGTCGTGAACCGGAATCGTTTGATCGGCATAAACTCTTCCCGATTCATCAGTGACGACCAGTGACGCAATGAGGCCATCGACAACGTCGTCGGCGACGGTTGCAAAAACCTCAATCGGCTCGTTGGCTGGGACCACGTTTCCGGCATGGCTCAGCTTGAGTTCAGCGAAGGGCTCTTCGATGATTTGGATGTCGTCGAACCAAGCCCCCCCAAAGACATCCATATGGTCGATGTGGCGATGCGGTTCTTTGCCTGCGCGCCAGACATCCTGCTGCACAAGCCAGCAGGTCACTCCGATGAATTGCGCGCCGACCGGAACGTCGGTCATTTCGATTTCGACCTTCTGCCAATCGCTACCGTCTTCCGACCCGCCGACCAATCGGCTGTATTGCTGGGTGTCACCGATGTAGCGACCGTTCCAATCGATAAAATACGCACTGATTGCCGCGCGTCCGTTTTGCAACTGGTCGGCTTTGATCCATCCGCGCACGCGAAACGTCCCCGGTCGAATGCGGGTCTCCGGACCGACGTAACGGTACCCGACGCTTTGCCCTTGAGACTCCAGATAGAAAGATGGGCTGCTATGGTGCCCGGACTCTTTGTCGAATCGCCCCTCGGTGTAGCGTGGGAAGCTCGGATCACCCACGGACGAATCGGGGAATCGAACCCAGTTGCGGGGGACTGTGTCGAAGTTTTTCGGTTCGTTGAAATCAAACGTGTGGATGATTCGACTCGTGCTGTCTGTATCAGCCGCCACCGAATCTTGCTCATCTGCGAATGTGGGGATCGATTGCACAAGGATTGCGCAAACGCACGCGTGAGAAAACGTGCGCAAACCGAAGCGCCGACGACACCATTGCAATGACTGTCGTTTCATCCCAATTTATCGGCATTGGTGTGCGGTCCGTTGATGTGCACAACGGTTATCGGAGCGCCAAATCAGGGAAAGTCCGATAGTATTGCCCCGCTGATGAGGAGCATGTTGCCGACGTCTACAGTGTCGTCTGCCAGACCGTTGCCGGCCATCTCGTTGACGATCAGATCGATGAATCCGTCACCGTCCAGGTCTGCCGCCGCCGCGCTGTAGCAGAGTGTGTCGCCGGCATCGCTGGTCTTTGACCCCATCGCCCCTTCGACGATCGACACCGCGTCGATGCCTGATTCGCCCGATTCAATCTGCGCGAGATCGATCACTTCAGGCCAACTTTTTGTCTGACCGAACAGGATATGAATGACGCCTGCAGAGAGCCGCTCCTGTGGTGTACCATGCGGGCTTCCGACGGCCAGGTCTGCGATCCCGTCATTGTTGAAATCACCATGTGCCATCGTGTCACCACCAAGCGAATCGCGTGATGGTCCTTCGATCACACTGATTTTGATTCCGTCAGGCGGGGCATCGATCACAAAGTCAAGACCGCGAAGACTCTCAGCCCGATCCAGAATATAACCGCGGCCGCTACTGTTTCCGTTTACACCGTCAGCCACCAAGTCACCTAAGAACAATTCTGCGAAACCGTCCCCGTTGTAATCAAGCCCCCCGACGATCTCTTCACCGAACGCGCCGTTTTCTTCCGCGCCGCGAATCGTAGTGAACGCCTCCGCGCCCTCTACAATTTCGATCGTTTCGCCCGGCGCCCATTCGCCACTGGCGATGTTGTCGTCCCAGATGATGTACATGCGGCCATCCGGTGCGCCACCGATCGCAGCCCCCGTTCCCGGCGCCGCGTTGGGCAGACGAATACCCGCGCCCGCACGCGTCAACGCTGCGGCTAACAACACTTCACCGCGCCCATTGCTGTTGAGGTCAGCAATAGCACAAGTCGCACCAAGATGGAAATTGCGTGCGTCGGGCGGCGGAAGGAATTTGATGATGTGCCCGGCGAGTTCTGTGGTTCCGAAGTCGGCAAGGTCGATGGTGGTTTTGCCGTTTAAGTGTTCACCGCCGCGAATCAGATACGCCTCGCCCGAGTTGGCCTCTTCACCCCGGTTGGCTTCGTCCGCACCGACGATGATGTCGACAATGCCATCGCCAGTCACGTCGCCCGTTCGCGTCCAGATACCCAATCGATCAAACGCACTCACACCCACAAATGTCAAGATCCGGATGTCGGCGGGTGGATCGGCAAGGTCGAGATACGTCTGCGTTTCGGCGTGTTCGCGCAGGGCGGCAGAACCGAAAATGATCGTCAGCGCCCCGGCACCGCGCCGCTCCTCAGTTGGTGAAAAATTCTGCCGGCAGATGAGCAGATCGCCGACGCCATCGGCATTGACATCGTCCATCCAGACTTCGCAACCAGTTACCTCCAACACCGCAGACCCGGCGATTTTGAGGATTCGATCACTGAATCCAATCGTATCCAATGTCCCACCGATCGTACCATCGCCGAAAATCAGCAAGACTTCGCCCGCACCCTGCCGATCGAGCGGACTGGCTTGGATCGATGCGTACGCAGTATCGGAGATTCCATCCCCGTCGCAATCAAACCCGCCCGCCACCGGCAAGCCGCGCCGCCCATCGCCTGACGAACCGTAGATGCGCGTCAGCACGCCGGCATCCGTTTCGGTGTTGGCGAGATCCATCTTCAAAATCCCCACCGGCGGCGTCGGGTCGGGTTCCGGTTCGACCACTTCTGGTACGCAGCCAACGGTAAATGCCATCGCCAAGAGAATTATGATTCGCAGTGTCATTGAATAGATGCTTTCCGTGTGACGGGATGAATGGGACTATGGTGAGTTCCGTTGAGTTCGGCGAAATTATAGCAGCGCCCTAAGCGTACAAGCCAGTCCGACCCGCACAGACATCGCTTTGGCGTTGCCGTCGGTCGCAAGTATACCTACGATGGCCAGCATGGCTGATTCACACTCCATTTCACGGTATCTAACGAATTTCGACTCGACGCGCATCGGACATGTATTGACCGACGTGCTGGTCGTTGGTGGTGGCGTAGCCGGCTTGTCTGCTGCGTTGGCAGCCAGCGATGGTGCCAACGTTTTGCTCCTGACCAAGGGCGGCATGCCCGATTCGGCGACGTACTGGGCACAGGGCGGAATCGCGGCTGTCCTCGATCCGTCCGACTCGATCGAGCAGCACATCGAAGACACGATGACCGTGGGCGCGGGGATGAACCACCCCGATGTCGTGCAACTGGTCTGCCGCGACGGCGTCGCCCGCATCGGTGATTTGATCGAGCAGCAGATGGCGTTCGATCGCAAGGACGGAAAAATCGCCCTCGGATTGGAAGGTGGACACCGCGCCCCACGCGTTCTGCATACCGGGGGCGATGCGACGGGCAAAGCGCTCAGCGAGCATCTCACCGAACAAGCCCGCGACAAACGCTCGGTTCGTATTTTTGAAAACTGCTTCCTGATCGACTTGATCACCTTCGATGGCGAATGCGTGGGTGCGGTCACGTTTCATGCGAAGTACGGACATCAGCTCATATGGGCCGCGCGAACCATCATGGCCAGCGGCGGATACGGCCGCATCTATCGCGAAACAACCAACCCATCCGAGATTACCGGAGATGGCATCGCCGTCGCGCTGCGGGCCGGTGCGAAAGTGGCTGACATGGAATTCGTTCAGTTCCATCCGACCACGCTCTATGTGGCCGGCGCGACCCGCGCCCTTATCTCCGAAGCCGTTCGCGGTGAGGGGGCGTACATCGTCGAAGCCGACGGCAATCGATTCATGCCGGACTACCACAAAGATGCCGAACTCGCCCCGCGCGATGTCGTGAGTCGGGCAATCGTCGATCGTCTGCACAAGACGCGTCGTACCAATGTCTTTCTCGACGTGAGGCACATCGAACGCAAGACATTTGCCAAGCGCTTTCCGACGATCACCCGAACGTGTAAGGAATTCGGGATCGACGTCAGCAGCGATTTGATTCCGATTCGACCGGCAGCACATTACTCCATCGGTGGCGTCGTCGCAGACATCGAAGGGCGCACGACGCTTCCCGGTTTGTTTGCATGTGGCGAGGCTTCGTGCAGCGGATTGCACGGTGCGAATCGATTGGCCAGCAACTCGCTGCTGGAAGGATTGGTGATGGGCAAAATCACTGGCGATTCAGCGCTGCAGGATTTACAAAACGGTTATGGCGTGCGTCCCATTCGCATCAGCAATGCCAAACCGAAATCATCAAAAACGATGCTGGATCTGGCTGACATCAAGCAGAGTTTGCGGGCACTGATGTGGCGAAATGCCGGGATTGTCCGCAACGGCGATCGCCTCAGCGAAACGGTCGAAATCATCGACTTCTGGAGCAAGTTCATCCTCGATAAGACGTTTGACTCGCCAGATGGGTGGGAAGTTCAGAACATGCTTCAACTGGGACGTCTTGTCGCCGCGTCAGCCAACATGCGCGAGGAATGCTGCGGCGTTCACTTTCGAGATGATGTGGAATTGAACGGCAATGGCTCGCCAAGAAACCACCTTGCCTATCAACTGATCGACGGTGCGTGCAAGAGTGAAACGATGCCCCTTCATTTTGAGGGTTGGCGATAAGACAACTGGTCGTGCCACTGCTCTGTGAGCAGTGCTTTTGTTCCCAAGCCATCTACTGTTCTGCACTGCTCACAGAGCAGTGGTACAGTCATCGCTTTTGCGACGAACATGATGACCTGAACCCAAGATTACCCCGGCGCGGGTAGGCTTCCGCCGCCCAGGTCCAAACCGGCGTCTGACTCTGAGTCGGCTGGCTTGGCTTTACCGATCGCGGAACCGGGTTTGGAGTGTTCCGAATCGAGGATGTCGGAAATCGTTGGCCGCTCCAGCGTTTCGCCACGGATGATGGCGTGAACGTCGTCACCAGTCAGCGTTTCGTATTTGAGCAAGGCTTCGGCGATTTTCTCTAGGACATCGCGATTTTCGCCCATCAATTTGTTGGTTTTCTCGTAGAGCGTATCGATGAGCTTTTTGATTTCCTGATCAATCTGGTTACCGGTTTGGCTGGAATACGACTGCCGCCCCAGACCCATCTCGTTTTCTTCTTCACCGTAATAAACGAATCCGAGCGATTCGTTCATACCGTATTCTTTGACCATTTGCCGGGCGATCGCTGTCACCTGCTTGATGTCCATCGACGCGCCGCTGCTGATCTCGCCGAAGAACATGTCTTCTGCGATGCGGCCACCAAACGCGACCTGGATCATCGCGGTCAGATACTCCTGGGTGTAGACCATTCGATCGCGTTCGGGCAATGAGAACGTCGCCCCGCCATACGGACCACGCGAGAGAATGCTGACCTTGTGCAGCGGGTCGGCATCTTTGAGCAGCACTTGAACGATGGCGTGACCGGCTTCGTGGTATGCGGTAACTTTCTTGTCGTGTTCATCGACCTGACGACTGCGATGAGCGCGACCCCAGCGAACCTTGTCGCGGGCTTCTTCGAGATCGACCATTTCGATGTAATCTTTGTTGCCCATCGTCGCGATGATCGCTGACTCATTGATGATCGCAGCCAGTTCTGCACCGCTGAACATCGGGGTGGCTCGTGCGAGGCGACGCATGTCGACGTTTGGTCCCAAGCGCACCTTGCGGGCATGGACTTTGAGAATTTCATAACGTCCCTGAACGTCGGGCAGCGACACGCTGACTTCGCGATCGAAGCGGCCGGGACGAACCAATGCCGGGTCAAGCACATCCACGCGGTTGGTGGCTGCAATGACAATGACCTGATCGGAGGTATCGAAACCATCCATCTCGACGAGGATAGCGTTGAGCGTCTGCTCACGTTCGTCATGACCGCCGCCACCGAAGTTTCCGCCGCGACGTCGGCCTACAGCGTCAATTTCATCAAGGAAAATGATGCAGGGCGAATTGTCCTTGGCTTGCTTGAACAGATCGCGAACGCGCGACGCACCGACACCGACGAACATTTCGACAAAGTCAGAACCGCTGATCGAGAAAAAGGGTACGTCAGCTTCACCGGCGATAGCTTTGGCCATCAGAGTCTTACCGCATCCGGGTGGGCCCACGAGCAACACACCGCGCGGAATGCGTCCGCCCAAACGCTGAAAACGCTTCGGGTTCTTTAGAAACTCAATGAGTTCCTGAACTTCTTCCTTGGCTTCCTGAATGCCTGCAACGTCTGCAAAGGAAACGTTCACGTGTTCCTTCGACGTCACGCGATGGCGCGAACGACCGAAGTTCCCGAGGATGCCACCACCCCCGCCAGCCGACCGAATCTGACGAAATACGAACAGGTAGATGAATAGGAAGATGAACAACCACGGCAACATCGCGATGAGAAACTCGACCCAGTAACTGGGGGCTTCTACTTTAATTTCCGCATCAGGAAGTTTCGTACGGACATGCGCGAGCCACTCACGGTCCATCGCCTGCTTGATGTAAAGGACTTCAAAGCGACGGGGTTCTGTGACAGGGTGGCGTTCCGAAGGTTTGAGTACACCGATGATTTTATCTTGCCTGACGACGAGCTTTTCAATCGCACCGTCATCGACGTAGGTTTCAAATTCATTGATGGTAATCTGCTTGGGGCTGTCGAAACCCTTGGCGAACACCACGACGAGCAGCAGGGAGAGCGCCAGAAAAACCATCCACGTCGCCACGCCGCGTGACGGCATTTTCATGTTGGGCGGTGGCGTTTTCTTATTCGGATCCGGCTTCTTCGGATCGTTGCCATTGCCGTTGGATTCCGGCATGTCGATGTCTCTCCTCAGTGCAATCTACTTAGTGCAATGTACGTCAGTGCAATGATGGACCATTTGGCCGATGAGCCAACGGGTCGGGTAGCCCAACTGGCGAGCGACCCTAATACCCCGTTACTGGTATCCTAGGAATCGGACCGCCTGGATTCCAATTCTGCTGAATTCAATTGCCGGTGTTACCAATCGGTTTCCATCGCTTCGACGATCCGCTCGGCCATCCGATCCAGAGATCGAATCGCGACTCCGGTGGTGAACGATTCCCCCACAGTGGGGATATAGCTGTCCATATGGACGAATCTGGGCCTTTCCACGAGGATGTCGCCGGTTCGCTGGTCCTGCCACCGCAATCGCATCACGACCGATGTGCCGATCGCCCTGGGGTCATCCGTCTGAAACTGGTTGCCCAGGACGCTCTGTCGAACCTCGAGGATTTCACCGCTGAAAACCGTGTCTGCTACCTCACGATCGGCGATTCGGTACGGCGTATCCATTTCAATACGCTTGACCAACGCCTCGGTCAGGTGAAATTCCAACTCGCGGCGGAACTCACGCGAATGGATCATTTCCACGCAGACGGTATTGATATCGGCAGAAAATGGCCGCTTCGCAGAATATCCACAACCGGTGGTGAGTCCACTCATCAAGAGCATCAGAAGCGACAGAGTTCGATATTTTCGGGCCTTGTTCATCCTGACTCCATTTTCTCGCTCGAATCCACATGAGATTCAGCAAGCCCAAACAAGGGTCAATTTATTCCCAATGCGGAAGCATTTGCAGCATCGCCAGCTGATCGTCAGCCGCCTGATCAGTCCGATGGGCGCTTGGTCGTTGCTCGATTGCGTCTTTGATCGTTTCATCCGATGCCGGATCGTTCGTCGGTGAAACATCGTCATCCGGCGAAGTGGTCGTCTCGACATCCTCCTCCAATACCACACCTTCCAACGCATCGAGTCGCTCAGCCGCACCGATCGCAGCCACCGTGTCGGGCCAATTCGTCATGGTCGAACGATAATAGAACCGCGCGGCGCGAAGTCTCTTGACCTTTTCATAATACTTCCCAATGCTCAACTCCTTCTCAGCCCGCGTTTCGCTGATGCCATCCAGCAAAATGGCGATCCCTTCCTGCTCTGCAGAACCGGGATAAAGCGATACATAGCGGCGGAAGCGCTCCTCGGCTTCGATGAGCGGCGCGTCGTCAAAGTTAATTCCGGTAAAGCTCGCCTGCGCCGCATACGCCCCTTGCAAGAGCGACTGGCGCACATAACGACTTCGCGGATATTGCTGAATCAGAAAACCATACTCCTGCTCGGCAAACGCGAAATCCCCTTCGGCAAAGTAGTAGCGGGCTTTGGTGACGGTGGCTAATTCTGCCAACTGTGAATCGGGATCGTTGGCCACGATGTCATCCAGTATCCGCAAAGCAATGTCGTCGGCGCGAAGCATCCGCATGCCTAGAAACTTTCGCTTCGCTCCGGATAGAAAAACTTCGGCGATGACGAACTGCATGTTCAGCGCTTCGTTCTCGTAGTTCGTCCCCGAAAACTCGCTTAAGAACGTTTGCAGATCTTTGTACGTCTTGTAGTAATCCTTCATCGCAATTTGCGCGTGGCTACGCAGCAGAATGGCTTCGGGCCGCAGCGGGTCCATATCGCCATAGACTTTGAACCACTGCTTGATTGCCTTGACGGTCTTTCTGTGTTCACCGCGTGCATGATCGGCACGGGCCAATCGCAGGTCGCCGTCGGGCGTACCCGGAACCGGAGGTAGCACATCTGTCCACTGACCGGTCGTCGGGTCGAATTCCATCGTCTCAGCCCGCTGCGGATCTGCATCCTGGGCGACCGCGTGTGAACCACTCAATAACAATGCCGCGCCACACACCAGAAGCATTCCCAACCTAGCGACGCGGTGGCCTCTAACATGTAGCTCTGACGTTGGATGGAACAAAGAGCGAACTCCTTTTCATGAAGGCACGCTATTGCGAATCGTACCGAGTCGTGACCCCTGCCGGGTCGCAAAGACTTGTCGATTTGGCCCTGTCTGAATCTCCCAAATGACCGCATCCGAAGCATCCAATTCGGGCGGTTCGCATTGTAGGATCGCTTGGCGGTGTCGTCTATGGCCAACCCGCCCTACGTCTCACTGTTTCACAGGCACACTGCTTCGATCGGCAGATACGTCCATTGAGCGGGCTAGACAAAGGTGGTAATTTGCGTCGGCTGACAACTCGATACATCGTGATTTTGGAGTCGCACCATCTCTGACAATATCCCCCAATCCAACGACCGCCCCAACCAGGACCTGCTGCGCCTTGCCATTCGGCGAATTGTTAAAATCGCAATGTTGGGTGCGCTCGCATCCGTCGGATGCGCCGACAAATTTCGCGATCGCAAACCGGCGATGATGCTATCGGATTCAGACGTCGATCAATATATCGCGATTGCGACGAACGACCCGTCGGCTGACGAGCGCCGCGGCGCCGTCAAACGCCTCGGCAAAAGTAAGCAACTGACCGATCAATCGGTGATCGAAACCTTGATCGACGTGGCCACAACCGATGAAAGCGCACCCGTCCGGGCGACAGCAATGCTGGTGTTGGATCAATCTGAATCGCCCCAAGCCTGCGATGCCGCGCTGGCGATTCTTCGCGAAGACACCCAACAGAAACTGCCAGTCGACAATGACTCCGTTCGGTCAGCGGCGATCAAAACGATTCGACACTGCGTCGATGAGAACCGCGCGGCTGCCGAAGAACTCGCATCGTCGGTGGCGCTGGCTGGCGAGGTGGTTGAGAAGGATCGCTCGCGTCATGTGCGCCTGGAAGCCGTCCGAATGCTCGGCTGTTTTCCGAAGCGCGAGGCGCTCGATGTCTTGATTTCGGCGCTGAGCCAACGCGATTTCGGCATTTGCTATGAAGCCGAAAAATCGCTACACCGACTCACCGGCGAATCGTACGATTGCAATGCCGACGATTGGCGCATCTTTGTTTCAGGGACAGCCAACCCCTTCGCCAACGCCCCGGAAGACATGCCGCAACAAACGGCTGACAAACGATCGTGGTTTGATTGGAATCGCTAGATTTAGGAAGCACGCATTGAGAGCTCTCGTCTTTGACAAACAACTGTCCTTTCGCGACGACGTTCCCGACCCGACTCCGGGAGACAAAGAGTGTCTGATCAAAGTGCGCTATGCGGGTATCTGCAGCACTGACGTCGCCATCATGCAAGGGTACATGGGCTTTGCGGGTGTACTCGGTCACGAGATGGTTGGCGAAGTCGTCACCGGCCCCGATGAGTGGGTTGGCAAACGCGTCGCCTGCGAAATCAACTGCGTCTGCCAGACGTGCCCCATGTGCCAAGCCGGTTTATCCAATCACTGCCCGAACCGCACCGTATTGGGCATTCTCAATAAGGACGGGTGTTTCGCGGACTTTGTCACCATGCCGGTTCGCAACCTTCACGAGATCCCCGAGACCGTTTCGGATGAGGAAGCCGTTTTCGTCGAACCGTTGGCCGCTGCCTGGCAGGTCATTAAGCAGGTTCCGCTCGACGAACGCATGCACGTCAGCGTGGTCGGTAGCGGCAAACTCGGGCTGCTCATCGCCCAGGTCGTTGCGACGCTCGACTGCCGCCTCGATGTGATCGGTCGCAATCCGCACACGTTGGAACTGGCTGAGAAGAAACATATTCAATCAATCGACGTACAACGGTTAGCCCCGCGACAGGATCGCGATGTGGTTATCGAATGCACCGGATCGCCGCAAGGGTTGGCGATCGCGCAACAGTTGGTCCGCCCGCGCGGGACGATCGTTCTAAAAAGCACCTATGCAGACGGTGGGAAGATCGACCTCGCCCCAACAGTCATCAACGAAGTCAATATCGTGGGTAGTCGTTGCGGCCCCTTCGCCGACGCCATCGCCTCACTCGCCCGCCGGCAGATCGACGTGCGTTCGATGATTACCCGCACCATCGGCATCGAACGCGGGCTCGAAGCATTCGAAATCAACGCCAAACCCAACACCGTCAAAGTGCTGCTCAAGATCAACCCGTGATGCATGCCTCCACGCAAAATGCCGATGCTTGCTGGTCACCGCCGCATGTGACCGACGAAATCTTTTGGCGATCGTCATTCGTCAACGAACTTGGTGGCGTAAAGCACGCGTTCGCACCGCTCGGTTGCAACATGTCCAAGACAAGCGGCAGCGATACCGACAGCACCATCCCGCGACGGGTCAAGGCGTGTGCGGCGATAGGTTCATCGATCGAACGACTCGTTTGCGCGAAACAAGCCCACGAACAAAATATCGCAGTCGTCGGTGCCAAAGATGGACGGCGCGTCCTTGAGGGGGTAGACGGCTTCGCAACTGATGATCCCGGCGTCACCTTAATGGCATTTACAGCCGACTGCCCAACAGTAATGGTTTTCGATCCTACGCAGAAAGTGCTGGGCCTTGTCCATAGCGGGTGGAAGGGTTCGTGTTTGAATGTCGTCGCGGCATTGATCGCAACGATGACCGAAACCCTTGGTGCCAACATGTCGGCAGCGTGGGCGACCATCGGCCCCTGCGCCGGCGGTTGCTGCTACGAAATCAAACAAGACGTCGCCGAACAAGTCGAAGCCAGTACTGTTGACGCCTCGACGGTCCTGCGACATGCGACAAACGAATCGAAGTTTTATCTGAATCTGCCGATGATGATCGCAGCGCAGTTGCAACAATGGGGTATCGCACCAAAGCAAATCGGATTGCCGTCTCAATGCACTATTTGTGATACGCGTTTTTATTCTTACCGCCGGCAAGGGCCCAATGCTGGGCAGGCGGCACTTTTGGCGCGGATTGCTTAAACTACTGGCCGACCGGGCACGCTTCGTAGATATCGCGGATGGTTCGCACTTCGGCATCGGACAGCGGGATGCCTGCGCCAGACAGATTGCATTCGACCTGGCGCTTGTTTCGGAAACCGGGTATCACGCATGCTACGCGATCGTGGGACAGGACATATTGCAGCGCGACGCGGGCCATCTCTTCGATGGATGAACCGAATATTTCTTTGATCTGATCGACGCATACATTGGCCGCCCGCAACTTGTCGGCTTTGAACTTGTCGCGGTTGCTGCGGATGTCGCCTTCGGGAAATGCGGGCGCTTTCTCGCTGCTGTACTTGCCCAGCAAAATCCCTTGATTCAGCGGGCTGAACGCGACGAAGGCCATGTCGAATGCCTCAAGTAATGTATGAACCGCCCCGCCGCTGCGAATGAAACGATCGTCCATGCAGTGGGACCAGCTTTGCAGCACCGTGGGTTTGATCTTCGGAACGAGTCGCGTGAAATCGTCGTCGCTGTACGCGCTTAGACCGATCGCCCGAATTTTACCCTCATCCTTCAAGCGATTGGCCACCTCGACCGCACCATCGACATACATGTCGGAATCACCGAAGTCGCCATGATGGAAGTAGTATACGTCGATGTAATCGGTATTCAGATTGCGAAGCGATTGCTCGCATTGATGGCGAATGTGCAGCGGGTCGTAGGCGTGGACGGCTGTCCCTTTGAAATGACCGACTTTGGTCGCGACGACGACGTCCTTACGCCGATCACCCAAGGCCTTGGCCAGCATCCGTTCCGCTCGACCATTGCCATACACGTCGGCATTGTCGAAATGATTCACCCCTTGATCGATGGCGTAATGGACCGCATCGATGCATTCGGTTTCATCGACATCAGCCCAGCCAACCGGGTTGCCCTCCGACCAGTTCGGACCGCCCATCGTCCAGCAACCGAGGCTGACTTCGGAGACTTCGATTCCGCTATGACCTAACCTTCGCTTTTCCATCACCCCTCCGCGCCGTAGGGCGGGCCGTGCCCACCAGTGCATTGACGCGCCCGAACGGCGGTGGGCACGGCCCACCCTACGAACGACATCACTACATGTGCTTGATGACGGCGTCACCGAATTCGCTGCACTTGAGCAGCTTCGCACCTTCCATCTGGCGATGGAAATCGTAAGTAACTGTCTTCGCACCGATCGCGCCGTCGATTCCCTTAAGTACAGCGTCAGCCGCTTCGGTCCAACCGAGATAGCGGAACATCATTTCACCCGAAAGAATCACCGAACCCGGGTTCACTTTGTCCTGATCGGCGTACTTCGGTGCGGTTCCGTGCGTGGCTTCGAAGATCGCAGTACCGGTGTCGTAATTGATGTTGCCACCCGGTGCGATTCCGATTCCGCCCACGCATGCGGCGAGCGCGTCGGAAATATAATCGCCGTTGAGGTTCATCGTGGTGATCACGCTGTACTCAGCCGGTCGCAGCAACAACTGCTGAAGGAACGCGTCGGCGATCACATCTTTGATGATGATCTGCTTACCGGTCTTGGGATTCTTAAAGTGCGTCCAGGGTCCGCCGTCAAGCTCGGTCGCTCCGAACATGTCTTTGGAAATCTGATAGCCCCAATCGCGGAATCCACCCTCGGTGAATTTCATGATGTTGCCTTTGTGGATCAAGGTGACCGAAGGCTTGTCGTTGTCGATCGCGTATTTGATCGCCGCTTTGACGATCCGCTCGGTGCCTTCCTGGCTGACGGGTTTGATACCGATGCCAGTCGATTCGGGGAAACGAATCTTCTTGTACATCTCGGGGAACTCAGCTTTGAAAAGCTTCATGAAACGTTTGGTGTCTTCAGCTCCGTTTTCAAATTCGATGCCGGCATAAATGTCTTCCGAGTTTTCGCGGAAGATAACCATGTCGGTTTTTTCGGGATGCTTCACCGGTGACGGCACGCCGCTAAAGTATTGCACTGGACGCAGGCATGTGTAGAGGTCGAGCTGCTGCCGAAGGGCGACATTCAATGACCGAATCCCGCCACCGACCGGCGTCGTCAACGGACCTTTGATGCCGACCAGATACGTTTCAAATGCCTTGAGCGTTTCGTCGGGCAGCCATGACCCGGTGGCGTCGTGCGCCTTCTCGCCCGCCAACACTTCGTACCATGCGATCTTGCGCTCACCGCCGTAGGCATTCTCTACCGCAGCATCGAAAACCCTGACCGCCGCCCGCCAAATGTCGCGTCCGATGCCATCGCCTTCGATGAACGGAATGACCGGATTGCTGGGGACGTTCAAGCCGTCCTTGCCCATGGTGATCGTAGCGCCCGAGGTGGGTGGTTTGAGTTCTGCTGAAGCGGTATTCATCGCATCGAATCCTTGCAAAATATCGGTGAAAAAAGACACGTTTTGTTGGCTGACAGGCGAGTGGCGGATCGTAACGGTCGCCCCCGAAAGTGTCAACGCGGCGGCGTTGCGGCTGGACCGTTTGGGGTAATTCGACTAAAAGAATGCGCTTTCGGGCGCGGTCTATCAATATTCATCGGAAACGTGCCAGTGCGACTGCGGAATGGGTTTTTCCCGACCGCATCGATCGGGAGAGGCATGCCCTTTCATTTCAAACAAATGCGACTAATCAAACTGATCGTCGTTATAGGCCTGATGACCAGCGCCACCCAGTCGGCAATCGCTTGGGACGCGCCGGTTCCGTCATCCGAAAGCTTCCCGCTTGAAGCCGCGTGGGCAAGATTTCTCTTTAAGCATGTAAGCGATTCGGGCCTCGTCGATTACAAGATCGCTAAGACAGACCTCGACCTCAGCTCATATGTTGGCCGACTCGCGAAAATCGATCTGAGCAAGCTAAAGGGTTCTGACGAACGCAAGGTGTTTTGGATCAACGCATACAACGCGCTTGCGATTTATGGCGTGACGTTGCGCCTGCCAGATGACGAGAAAGATTGGGCTGCATTTTCCGTTGTTGACCAACCCATCGACGGCTTGCCGCCCGACAAGGGTTTCTTTGTCGGTATTCGGTTTGACGTTGGCGGGATGCGACTTTCGCTCGACGACATCGAGAAACGAATTCTTCTCCGCCAATGGGACGGGCTAAGTGACGACGATCGTAAACAATTCAAACGTCTCGCGCCGGACAAAGGCGACCCCCGCATTCACTTCGCTCTGGTGTGCTGCGCTGTCGGCTGCCCTGTCCTAAGTCGCGAGCCATACGTCGCAGACCGTCTCGAAGAACAGTTAAATCGGGCAACCCAATCGTTTCTCACTGACAAAAATCGCAGTCAATTTGAGTCGACTGAGAAGATTTGGTCGGTGTCAGAATTGATACAATGGTACCAATCCGACTTTATTGACCCAAAATACTCGAATTCCAGCCCCAGTGTCTTGACGTTTGCGGCTGACAACGTGCAAGATACCTCGCTTGCAACGTCATTGCGAACGGACACGTGGAGCGTTTCGTACCTCAAATACGATTGGCGATTGAACAACTGGCGCAAATAATCGCCGATTACAACCGAATCCATCTGCAATTCATGCCCACTGGTCCAGCGCTGAACACCAGATGACACCTGGAGCCAGAGACACCTGGAGATCGATAACAGTTTGCAACCCATACTCGTTGACATTTCATTCGTTTTGTTTCTCGTAGCCACCCTCGCAGCAGCGAGTTATGGCCTCCACCTCGCCGTCCTGCTCGCACTCTTTACGCGCAAACAGAAAGCCAAACGCGCCGAGCAGAAAGCAACGATCGACGGTTTTGTCGAAGCTGACGATCGCGCATCCTGGCCCATCGTCACCACGCAGCTTCCGGTCTATAACGAATCCGATGTGGTGACCCGCCTCATCGATGCGGTGGTGGCGCTCGACTATCCGAAGGACAAGCACGAGATTCAGGTTCTTGACGACAGCACCGATCAGTGCAGCAAACTGATCGACAAGATCGTTCGCCAATACGCCAACCAGGGTTACGACATCAAAGCCGTTCGTCGAAATGACCGCCACGGATACAAAGCCGGCGCGCTCGCCCACGCAACACCGCAGGCGAAAGGTGAATTCCTGGCTATCTTCGATGCCGACTTCGCACCGTCGCCCGAATTCCTCAAGAAGTGCATCGCCCTATTAGTGGCCAATCCCAAAGCCGCATGCATGCAGGGACGATGGGGCCATCTCAACCGAGACGAATCGTGGCTGACCCGCGCTCAGGCATTGGGCATCGACGGACACTTCGCGATTGAGCAAGGTGCCCGCGCCTGGAACGGCTTACTGATGAACTTCAATGGGACGGCTGGCATCTGGCGCAAGGCTGCGATCCTCGACGAGGAGGTTGGCGGATGGTCGGCTGACACGCTTACCGAAGATCTGGACCTTTCCTATCGCGCACAACTCGCCGGTTGGGAAATAGAGTACTGCGTCGATGTTGCGTGTCCTGCCGAACTTCCGGGAACAGCCAACGCGTTTAAGAGTCAGCAGCGGCGCTGGGCGACCGGATCGATTCAAGTCGCCCGTAAGTTGTTGCCGCGCATCTGGCGTTCACATTTGTCGCTGGCTCAGAAGGTTGAGGCGTCGCTGCACCTGACGCATTACACGGTGGCTGTGTTCATGCTGATCCTCGCCGTGGTGGCGCGGCCGATGCTCTTGATCTGGCTCAAGGGTGCGCACTTTCAGGATTGGTTCTATGCTGTTTGGGCAATTGTCTGCGTGACCGCGCTCATTCCGTCGGCGGTCTATACCTACGCACGATACTCACTTGGTGAAGGTTGGGGCGGAATCCGCGTAATACCGGGCATGCTGCTTTTGGGCATGGGCATTTGCGTGAACAACTCGATCGCCGTGATCCGTGGTCTATATCTCAAGGGCGGAGAATTCGTCCGAACACCGAAGTCCGGAAGCGTCGAGGGGCGTCGGGCGAGGAGCAATTACCAAGTCGCTCAGCAGCAACTTTGGCTGGTTGAAATCCTGCTCGGCATATATTCACTTTGGACCTTCAAGCAGTACCTCGACTACAACCGATATTTCTTCAGTGTCTTCCTGTTGCTGTACGGGCTGGGGTTTCTGTGGATGGGCGTGTTGTCGCGACCGGAACGTCCCAAGGGTGGCCAGACGGATGAAAGTGCTGAACCCAGCGCGTCAACGGCCATTCAAGCGACGTCCAACTAACTTTTGTAAGCATCAACGGATCGCCTTTCCAAACGCATGGGCGAAACAAACGAATCAAACGATCACCGGTTGGCAAAACCGATCCTATTCGGTTGGTTGCTTGTTATTGCGTTCGTTGGCGTTTGTGCGTTTCTGATCGACTACCGCCATCATCTTCGCGCATTTCAAATTGCCTGGGGCGTAGGATGCGTCGGTTATGGCCTCATCATCTTTGCACTCATCAGGCACCCATCGCATCGACTGGGTTCCTGGCCAATATGGTTTCTGGGCATCGTCGCCATTCGCATTGCCCTCTTGCACACTGTGCCAAGCGACGATCTGCACCGATACGTTTGGGAAGGTAAGATCCAGCGGTACGGCTTAAATCCTTACGTCACCGTTCCCGAAAACATCGATCACGTCGAACTCACCCAGAACGATTCCAACTGGTCACGCATCAATCATCGCGACTTTCCGGCGATCTATCCGCCATTGTCGCAACTGCTCTTTCGCTTGACGAGCATGATCGGTGACTCGGTATACATCGTCAAAGGCGCGATCGTCTTCATCGAACTGTTGGCCATTTTGGTTTTGGGTCGGTTGCTTATCGCCCTCGATCGATCACCGCATTGGGCTGCGGTGTTTGCACTATGCCCGTTGACGATCACGACAATCGCCATCGACGGTCATCAAGACTCGTTGATGATTCTTGCGCTGGCAACCGCATCCCTGGCGGCGACGCGTAAACTATTTTGGATGTGTGGTGCATTCCTGGGGGCCGCGATTTCAACCAAGACAGTGGCTTTGATCCTGTTACCGTGGCTCTTTTTTCAAAGACCGCTAGCGCTTGTGGCAACTGTAGCCGTCGCCGTCATTTGTTATCTGCCGTTTGCCGATGCCGGCATTCATGTGTTTGACAGTCTACTGCGATTTGGAAACTCAGAGACAAGCCTTGGTCTGCTCGTCACCATGATCGAGCCAGTCCTCGGTGGTGATCAGGCGCGCATGTTTGCTGCATTTGTCGTCGCCGCATTCGCCATGGCATTGGCGACCAAGCGACTTGAACTGCCGCAATATGCAGCGCGGGTGTTTGCGATGCTGATCTTCGCCCTTCCGGTGGTCCAGGCTTGGTATTTGAATTGGTTCCTTGCATTCGCCTGGTCGCGCGTGCGAATTGCCTGGTTGATTTTGTGCATGCTGGCCATCTTTTATTTTGAAGCCGAAGCCAGCCTCGCATTAACCGGCGAGTGGAAGATGCCATCGTGGGTGTTCGCCGCGTGGTACGCGCCGTTTGCGCTGGCATGGGTCGTTGAGTTTATTTGGATCAAGCGATCGCGACGTCGAGGCGAAGACTAATTCGGTTTCGACAATTCCTGATCGACGGGAAAACCGCCCACCTCCAAACCGATCCGTCCGCGCCGCTCGAACCGGTCGGCCAACCGGCGGATCGAATCGACCATGTCCTGAATGCGCTGAATCGCCAGCAGCGTCGCCTCGTACAAACGTTCGTCGTTCAAAAGTCGCCCGAGCGTGCCCTCACCGTCTGCAATTTTCTGAGAGACCCGATGCAGATTCGACGCCGTCTTTGCGGCGTGATCGAGTGTCGGCAGCGTTGCGTCGGCTAGCTCATTGACCCGCGTATCGATACTCGTCAGCGTTTTCTCTGCACCTTGGGTGATCTTGGCCATGTCTGACTTTAAGGTTTCGGTCGTTGCCCGAAGGTCTTCCATCGCAAGCTTGGCGTCGGCTGTCATGGCGAGAAGATTATCCATCACCTCGCGCAGTTTGCCGCGCATGTCTTTGTCACCGATCACTTCACCGAGGCTCTTGAGCACCTGATCAAGACGCTGAACTGCGGTGTATAAATTTGCCGCGACTTTTTCAGGATCGGTTTCCACTTCAGCCACCGTGCGAACCTTCAACAATTCGTGAAGGTCGTCTGCGACCGGTGCGTATGCGTTGGCGAATTCGCCGATACCGACTACGGTTTTTTCAAGCGAGGTGGACATCTTCTTGGGGAAGATGCGCTCGAGCGAATTGACCATCACGCCGGTGATCGACCCTCCGGGTTCAATATGACCGCTGCCACCACTTGCGAAAATATCCACGCGACCCCGACCGATTCCCAGTGTCGGGCTGATGCATTCGGCTCGGGCACCTTGAGGAATGCTGAACTCTTTCTCGATATTGCCCACCAGGACCACGCCCATTTCAGGCCGCGCCATGTCACGGAAGTTAAGCGTAGTAACCCTGCCGACCTTGATACCGTTGAGGTAAATCGGCGTGCCATCATCGATGCCGGAAATCTCTCGAACCTCGATATTTAGTTCATACTCCGCACCGCCAAGCCACCCCGGGGCCTCGCCGAAGAGCACCATCAGATATCCCAAAACTGCGATACCCCCGATCATGAACAATCCGACCGCGAAATTTCTTCTTGATTCGTTCATGGTTTGCCTTTCAAACGAATGCCTGCAAGTTGCTCGTCCTCTGCCCTTCCTTCAACAAACTGTCGCACGATCTTCACATCGCTGGTTTCCATCTCCTTGGGCGTTCCGTCGAAGATGAATTTCCCTTCGTGAAGCATGACGACCCGGTCGCCGATCTTGCGGACGCTGGCCATATCGTGCGTGACGACAATGCTGGTAACACCTAGCTCGCGCTGCAATTTGATGATCAACTCATTGATTACGTCCGATCGGATCGGATCGAGACCGGTGGTCGGTTCGTCGTAGAGGATGATCTCCGGATCGAGGGCGATCGCCCGTGCGAGGGCTACCCGCTTTCGCTGCCCACCGGAAAGCTGTGCCGGTTTCTTATCCTGCAATCCCTCAAGTCCCACCATTTGCAGCTTTTGTGAAACGGTTTTGGCGATGTCGGTTTTGCTTCGTCGGGTATGTTCGACAATCGGGAACGCGACATTCTGCCCAACCGTAATCGAATCGAAAAGCGCCCCCATCTGAAACAAGAACCCGAACCGCGTTCGCACTCCGACCAACTCTCGTTCGGACATGGTGTCGATGCGCTCACCACCGCAATACACCTCGCCCGAATCAGGTTTGAGCAGCGACACGATATGCTTGAGTATCACACTCTTGCCTGCGCCTGACGCACCGATGATGACCGCTGTTTCACCACGTCTGAACTTTACGCTGACGTCGCGAAGCACTTCGAGCGATCCGAACCGCTTGCTGACCCCGCGCAATTCGACGATCGGTTCGCCAATATCGATGCTGTCTGCGATGGATTGTTTTGAAACTTCGCTCAACGCTTTAGACCTTCTTGCGTACCTTTTAGGCTTATACCAACGACTTGAACCCGTAGAGCACCTTGTACAACCCGGTGCTGAACGTTGCGATGAAGAAGTCCACGATCAGGATGGCAATGAATGTCGCGACGAATGATTCCGTACACGCCCGACCCACGCCTTCAGCACCCGCTCGACAATGAAAACCCTTGTAGCAGGCGACCATTCCGATGATCCACCCGAATATCAAACTCTTGATGAACCCCACTCCCAAGTCCCACTTCGCGACGGCGTCCATCGTGTAGTACTTGTAGGGTTCGTATGGTATGTCCTTCAACCCGACGGCGATCCATGAGCCAGCCAATGAACCGCAGACGTCTGCAAACAACGTCAGGATCGGGCAGAGAATCAAACATGCCAGAAAACGCGGGACCACGAGGTGGCGGATCGGATCGGACCCCATCGCGCGAAGGGCGTCGATCTGCTCGGTCACGTTCATCGTGCCCAACTCAGCCGTCAGCGCTCCGCCAACCCGACCGGCTAACATGACCGCAGCCAGCACCGGTCCGAGTTCCTGCACTAGCGTCAAGTTCAGCAGCACGCCCATCCGCTCAGCAAAGCCAGCCGCATGAAGCTGATCGTAGGCCTGCACCGCGAGCACCATCCCAACGAACGTTCCGGTAATTGCAATGACCGGCAGTGAGCGGTTACCCACTTCGTAAAGCTGCGGCATGACCAGTCGCCAGTTTCTAAGGCGAAACAATCCGCCAAGCATCCAGCGGGTGGTTTGTAAACAAAACATCCAGAACCGACCGAACGCTTCGAGGGCGTTGCTCGTCTTCCGGCCTATGGTGGTGATAATCATAACCAACCCAGTCTTTCGTCAAACCGCATCCGTGTGGCTGACCTGCGTCTGATTAGGCATACGCCGGACTGTTTGTAACTGGCGCAAAATTGCGTGTCAATTTGAAACCATAGTAACGCATTGCGTCGAAAACTGCTTCCGTTCGTTTTATGCGGGAAATGATCGCCGGTTTCATTCAGGCTACTTACCGATGCAAAAGGATGAAAAAATCCGCCCGAGCAAATCATCCGTTGAGATCGTTCCTGTCGTCAATGCGAGTGAATCGAGTGCTTCGCGCAATTCGAGGGCGACTAGTTCGGCGATGTCCAGAAGATTGTCGGATGTAGTGGTCAGGTCCATACATCGCTGTAAAGCGTCATTCGCAGTGGCGAGCGCGACGTGCTGATTCGTCGTCAAAGTGATCGCGCTGTGTTCTGCATCGCCCGACTGCGTGACGATCTGACGGGCCAACGTGGTGCGAAGTTCTTGCATCCCCTCACCCGTCGCGGCGCTGACCAGACAGACAGTCTGCTCCCCGCACTCTGACAACATTTTCAAAATCTCATCGCGATCGGATTCGACCAGATCAAGCTTGGTTCCGATCAGCATCGTCGGCGCGTCGGTGAGGCTGCGCAGCCGGGCAACGGCTTCATGATCGATCGGACTCGACACATCCACCGTCATGCAAACAAAATCGACCCGACCGGCTTCCTCCTTGGCACGTTGGCGTGCATGGACCAGCACCTGGTCGGGGCTGTCATCCACCCCGGCAGAATCCAGCAGCATCGCTTCGACTCCATCGAGCGTCGCCGGTGCAGCAAGAATATCGCGGGTCGTTCCCGAAACCGCAGACGCGATCGCACGATCGATCCCCGTCAATGCATTGAGCAGCGTACTCTTTCCTGCATTGGGCAATCCGAGAAGCAGCACATGGGGCACAACGTCAAAACGGGACTGCGAATCAGCCGACTCGATCAACCCGCGCAACCGTGCGTGTAGGTCCGAAACTTTCGACGCAAGCTGCTCCGTCGAAATAAAGTCGATCGGTTCTTCCGCGAAATCGATGTCAGCCACCACCAGCGACAGCAAGTCGGCGAGGGCATCCTGCCATGCAACGATCGTTTCACGAAGATCGCCACGCATCACCCTTCGCGCAGATCGAAGCTGGGCGTCGGTCCGTGCGTGAATCGTAGTCGCAACCGCTTCAGCCGCTGATAGTGTCAGAGCGCCGGATAGATAGGCTCGGGCTGTAAACTCACCGGGATGTGCGGGACGGGCACCTGCGCGAATGCAACTCTCGACCAACATATCAAGCACCGGAACAGCCCCAACGGTATGCAGTTCGACCGAGTCCTGCCGCGTGTAACTGTGCGGCTGGGTAAAAACATACGCTTGTGCCGGCACGCGATGATGGGCATCAAACTCCAGATTCCCTGCGATACAGCGAAACCCGCGTCGCCGCGTCAAGGCGTCGTCGGACTCAGTTGCAAAGACACTTCGGGCAATCTCAAACGCATCGGGTCCGGAAAGGCGCACGATACCACGCGGCGCGATGCCGGCGGCAGTGCAAACCGCGACAATCGTATCGTCAACATCTGCATAGGTAAACGAAACGCCATCCACGAATTGACCGTCCGATATTCAAAACGAGAAAAACCAAGCCACCAATCTGCTACACTGTACTGACTCTTTTGTCCCGTGACCAACTGCGCTTTGACCCGACAAGGATTCGCAATCATGCATTCGGTCATCACCGAACAAATTCGCCGCGCGCAAAACGGTGAGCATCTGACGCGCGAAGAAACCCGTCAGGCGTTCGCAGCGATGATGGCCGGCTCACTCGAACCGCAATGGACCGGTGCGCTGGTCTGCGCACTAAAAACCAAAGGCGAGCATGTGGACGAACTCGTCGGGGCAGCCGAAGCCCTGCGGCATGCTGCCAAACGCGTCAAGAGCGAGCGGCCGTGCATCGACACTTGCGGCACCGGTGGCGACGGCATCAGCACGTTTAATGTTTCGACGACGGCTGCCATCATCGCAGCCGCAGGTGGAGCGGTCGTGGCCAAGCACGGCAACCGCACGAACACGCGGGTCAGCGGAAGCAGCGAAGTGCTCTTGGAATTGGGCGTCAATCTCGAAGCCGACGTTTCGGTATTAGAGCGCTGCCTTACAAACTGCAACCTGGCATTCATGCACGCACCGCATCTGCACCCGGCGATGGTCCATGCCGTTCCTGTGCGGAAGGCGATCGGCGTACGTACGATGTTCAACCTGTTGGGACCATTGGCCAACCCGGCTGGCGCGGAGTTTCAAATTCTCGGCGTGAGTCGCTTTGAACATCTCGAACTAATGGCCAGCGCACTTGCGAAACTCGGCGCGAAACGCGTTTGGGTGGTTCACGGTCATGACGGGCTTTGCGATCTGACAATTACGGGCAAGACGCATATCTGCGAACTACGCGATGGCGCCACCAAAATGCACACGATTGAACCAGGTGATGTGGGACTGACTGTGTCCCCACTGGCTGACCTGATCGTTCATTCACCGGCGGAAAGTGCGGCGTGCGTTCGTGCCATCCTCGACAAAGAGCAAAGCCCGAAGCGCGACCATGCCGTTCTGAATGCGGCGGCGGCGCTGACGGTTTACGGAGTCACCGCTTCGCTGCGTGAAGGCGTCCAGCTGGCCATCCAGGTCATCGACTCGGGCGAAGCCAAAAAGAAACTTACCCAAGTCGCCAATGAAAGCCATTCGTAGGGTGGGCCGTGCCCACCGCCGTTCAAGCGCGTCACGACTTGGTGGGCACGGCCCACCCTACGACAGCTCCGCAGAATGCCGAGGATAGGGTGCGGCGTGGCGGACTTTCGCCAAGCGGTTTACGATGCCCGCATGAATCTGAGCGAATGGATCAGGCGACGCCTCTGGGCGTTTTCGGTGGGCACGTTTGTCACGACGCTGGCGGTGCTGGCATACCTGGCTGGCTGGTTCGCACCGCTTTCGCGTTTTCAACTCGACCAGGGTTTCCGCCACCTCAACCAGATCGACGGCGACCCTCGCATCGTGCTCATCGACATCAACGACTATGCGCTCCGTAGCATACACCGCTGGCCCTGGCCCCGACGCATGCAAGCCGATCTCGTCGGCATCCTCGAAGAATGCGGAGCGGAGACGATCCTTCTCGATATCGTCTATGCCGAACCATCGCCCGGGCGCATCTCCGATCCGCGCCTCGAACCAGATTACGATGCCGATTCATTGGGTGGCGAAATCCTTGGCGAGACCTCAATCGAAAACGCCATCTACGATGACCGTGAACTGGCCACCGCGATTCGCAATGCCGGCAACGTCTACGTCGCACTTTTTTTTGAATCGTCGCCGCCGTCGTTCGATCCGCAGCAACTTCGCGACGCCGCCCGCAAGCTTCTCGACGAAAATTCCAAAATCACCCAAAGCGATTTCGCCCAAAGTTTGAACCTGCCAGCCAACTTTGATTCCGAAACGCGATTTGCCCAAGCCCGCATCGACCACGTTCTGCGCAACCAGTTCGACCTCGATCAAAACGAGATTGCCGAACGGCTGGCCATCCCCGAGCGCGATGTCGAAATTCACCTTAGCAGGATGAAACCCATCGCGGCGCAGTATCTCATTCAGCAGTTGCTATCCGAAAACGCTGACGCATCCTTGGCTGAAGCGTACGCTGCAATCCTACCGAACCATCCACCCAACATTGCGTCGCGCGATCGACATGACGTGTTTCGCGAGTACACCCGGGCACTCTCGCGACATTACGTCCAACAGCACTGCCTGGAGGAAGTTGCGTCGTATAGCCATCTCCTGCCAAACGGTATCGACCCCACGGTGCCCGTCGCAGACATCGCCGGCGCGGCAAAGCGGATCGGATTCGTCAATTTTAACAAGGACGAAGATGGGATTCTCAGACATGTCCCGGTGCTGACGCGTCTTGAAGGTCGCGTGGTCAAGCAGATTGCATTCTCGCTGGCGGCTGACATTCTTGATTTCGATCTCTCAACCATATCAGCCGACGACAAGAACCGTCTCGTCGTGACCGATCAATCGAAATCGCATGAATGGCGTTTACCGCTCAACGAAAACGGTGAGATGCTGGTCAACTGGCACATTGATCGAAGCGCCCCCACCTGGGAAAAAAGCTTTACGCACGTTCCCGTTTCGCGGGCGATGGAGATCGCCACCTGTCGGCGGACGATCAAGGACAACAACGCCCTCCTGCGCACCCGCCGCTTTCAAGCCGTCGAGTTAATGTATGAAGGGGCGCAGTCCGGTTTGCTCGACCACGAAGCCCGCATTCGCCGGTTGGCATTGTTCGAAGCCGCGATCGATCTTGCCAACGCAGAATCGCGACCGTCGCTCGAAGCGCAGCGCGAAGAACTGTTGAAGAAGATCGAATACACCGAAAGGCTCGCGCTCTCGAATGTTGAGCGCATGCATCAGGAAATTGGCGGGCTGGAACCCGAAGACGAAGAAGAACGCATTTTCTTTGAACGCATCGCCAATCTGCACGAACAACTAATCGCCGGACCGTTCACCAAAGAACTCGAAGCGAATAACGCGCGCCTGCAAGCCCGCGCCGATGAACTGCTCGGCGAACTGCGTGAGAAGCTCAACGGAAAATACTGCTTCGTCGGGCACACCGCATCGGCGCAAGCAGACATGGTCAACTCACCCGTGTTTGAAAACATGCCCGGGGTGATGGCCCACGCCAACCTCGTCAACACGCTGCTGCAAAACCGAATCCCAACGGTGGCTCCGCCGTACATGCCGGTCCTTTTGATTATCATCGTTGGCGCGATTATCACGCTGCTGACCGCGAGCAAGGGACCGTGGTTTGCGTTTGCCTCGCTCTTGTTTCTCATCGCTCCGATGTTGGGCGTTTCATGTTTCTTGTTTTGGAAGTACGGATTCTTCGTTGCGACATTTGTGCCCGCAGTCACCACTTTTGTGGCATGGGCGATGATTACGCTCTATCGCCAGTCTACCGAAGAACGTCAGCGCAGATCGTTTTCTCGCGCGCTGGCCCGCAACACGTCGCCAGCGATTGCTGCTTCGATTACCCGACACATGGACAAGCTCGATCTCTCACCCCAGCCGGCAGAAGTCACTTGCTACTTCAGCGACCTTCAAGGGTTCACGTCGATCAGCGAACGCCTCGACGCCCATCAGACCAAAACCATTCTGAATCACTACCTCGGGGCGATGGGTGAAGTCCTCGTCGATAATCGCGCGTTTAATAAATTCATGGGCGACGGCATTTTTGCGTTTTTCAATTCGCCGCTTTGGCCAGTCGAAGATCACATCATTGTCGGTTGCGAATCGGCGCTGGCGACGGCAGAAAAACTCAACGAGCTAAAGAAGTCAGCCGACGAAGAATATGCCGATGAGTTCCGCGACTTGTGGATGCGCGTCGGCGTACATTCCGGACCGGTCTACGTCGGATATTTCGGAAGCGAAAACCAGACTGACTACACCTGCATCGGCGACACCGTTAATCTCGCCGCCCGCCTCGAAAGCGCCAACAAAGCGTTCGGTACGCAAATCATGATCTCCGACATCTGCCGCAACCATGCCGGCGATCGATATCAGTATCGCCACCTCGCAGCCCTGCAAGTCAAAGGCAAAGCCCATGCCGTCCAGGTCTACGAATTGCTCGGGCGAAAAGGGCAGGTCGATGACGAAACCCTCGACTACGCAAAGGCATTCGGCAGCGCCGTCGGAGCGTTTCAGAAGCGCGACTGGGCGGGGTCAAAACACCATTTTCAATACTGCAAAGAGCGTCGCCCGAACGATCCGGCGCTCGAATTGTACGCCAATGAAATCGAACAACTGCAGCTTAATCCGCCACCAGATGGCGACGCTTGGAACATGGCCATCACCATGACCACCAAGTAGTTTCATCGCGCGATGCGATCGTCGCGCCGTCTCACACATCGCGCACCGGTTTTGTTCAAGTTCAATTGACAATCCTCCGACATACACTTGGTTTTGGCACATGCGAATCGCAACTCGCATCGAATCAGTTGGCGGAGGAAAGAAGCATCGTGGTCCAGTCGCACACCCATTCATTTTCGATGACGGCTGTCCCGTTACTCGAACGGCAGATTGCCCCCGCATCGCCAGCGCCATTTCGCACCAACGACACACCTGCAAACACAATCGCATACTTGGCACTGATTGACGAATTGCAGAATAAGATGACTGCATTGCTAAGTGAGCGCGATGCACTTCTTGGAACAGTGCAGACCCTGGAGCACAGCGTCAAGGAAGCCGCCCGCGTTCAACAAGACTCCATGTCCGTCCTGCCGAAAGTAGACGGTGCAAAGCTCGGCATACTCTATCAGCCGCTGGACGGTGTTAGCGGCGATGCGTTTGAGGTGAAAGAGCTTGGCGACGGCAAAGTCGGAATCGGTCTCATCGATGCCTCAGACCACGGCGTGCCAGCCGCTCTACTGACATCGAGTCTGCTCACAGCCCTCCGCATTGCTCAAGACATATTGCCGACCGACGACACCAAGAACTCTGGAGACGTTTTGAGCGCCGTTCAATCGCAGTTGGCGGGCATGGACATGTCGGAATGCGAATTCGCGGCTGGATTGCATGCGGTTTACGACACCAACACGCTAACCCTGAGTTTTGCGCGGGCGGGCGTACCTTACCCAATTCGCATTGCTGCCGATGGCACCGTTTCGGCGCTGGTATCGGATGGCCCGATCATGGGCGTAATCGATGACGCCGGTTTTGAAATGAAAACTGTTCAACTCGACTCGGGCGAAACGGTCGTGTTCGCAACCGACGGCTTGGAGGCACTGCTGGCGTCGGACGGTGTCAATGAAGATGCGCCCGAGCGTGCCCTGGCTGCATGGTTTGAAAAACGCTGCGACACACCGATCGACGATTTGCTGAGCGAATTACGCCAGCGCCTACGTGAAACCGCACGAAACACCTGGCATGCTGACGACGTCACGGCCATTTCCTTACACATTTCGGGTTGACAACATTCCGCCATTTGCGATCATCCCGCGCTACTGGGCTGTCGCGTATCGCTCTTTAACATTTAACAAGGGGAAAAAATGACTCACAGCGGGATCGGTATGCGCCTGTTTGGTGCGTTGGTGATTGGAAATATTCTGCTTCTGTCTTCAGCCAGTACGGCCAATGGTTCGAGTTATATCCTCGACGATGGCAGTGGCGCATTTAACATCGGTCCAAGCCAGTTCGACGCACAGTTGCTCTGGGGAAATTACTTCGACGCCGCACCCGGCGCTGAAACCATCACCGAAATTTCCGTTTCGCTTTCACAGAGTGTACCTTTGGGCGAACCTATTTCGCTGCTCTTGTTTGAAGATCCGACCGACGATCTCGACCCGTCGGACGCCGAGCTGCTCGCACGCACCGACAGCATCACAGTGGCATCCGGATTCAACGAATTCCAAACCTTCGACATCACCGATACAACGATTTCCGGCGGGTTCTTCGTTGGTGTGATGATGGACCTGGATCAAGGTGAAATCGCTGCCCACATGGATGATTCCACGAATTCGGGCCGATCGTGGTTGTTCTTCGACGGGGCGATTAATCTCGATGATCTGGGCTCGTCACCGCTCTTTCACAACATGGCCAGCACGCCCTTTAGCGGCACCTGGATGATCCGCGCGACCGGTGTTCCAGAGCCTTCGAGCGTGCTTATTATGCTAGTTGGATTGCATATTCTCCGCCGCCACCGAAACCACTGACCCATACGGTTGCATTGGGCGTCGTAAACCCGTAATAATCCGATCATGGCGATAGGCACACACCCCAACCGGGAGGTCATCACCGGCCACGCGGACGACGATGTCAACCGCGGCGCCCAGCTTTCGTAACCAGACCGATTCGCAAATCTCTGCGAAACGCGTAGGCAATCAAACAAACGAATTCGGTGATCCCAAGCTGCCGACATTAGGAATACATAAATAACATGGACCGGAAAGTTAGACCCCGATCCACGGATGAAATTTGCGAGGAATACGACCATGACACAAGTACATAATTCTGGCGCGATCGCCAACCCATCAAACCTCGGCAGCAACGATCACATGGCATTGGTTTCGCAGTTCAGTGCGAACAACTATGAACCGCTCCCCGTGGTGATCTCGCGCGGAGAAGGCTCCTGGGTTTGGGACGTTGAGGGTAACAAGTTCCTCGACTGTCTCAGCGCGTACTCGGCGCTCAATTTTGGCCACTCGCACAAAGGCATACTCGAAGCGTTCATTGAACAAGCCCGAAAACTCACGCTGACGTCGCGGGCGTTTCAGAACGATCAGTTCGGTCCATTCTGCGAAGAGATTACCAAGTTCTCCGGTATGGACATGGTGCTCCCCATGAACACCGGCGCGGAAGCCGTCGAGACGGCGATCAAGACCGCTCGCAAATGGGGGTACGAAGTCAAAGGTGTCGAACAGGACAAAGCCCAGATCATCTGCTGCACCGGAAACTTTCACGGACGCACCACCACTGTCATCAGCTTCAGCGACGATCCGCAAACCAAGAAAGGGTTCGGACCATTCACGCCCGGATTCCCGTTGGTTCAGTACGGTTCGATCGATGCGCTGCAAGCCGCCATCACACCGAACACCGTCGGGTTTCTCTTTGAACCGATCCAGGGCGAGGGCGGTGTGGTTGTGCCACCGGATGGATTCCTCAAACAGGTTCGCGATATCTGCACGAAGAACAACATCCTGATGATCGACGACGAAGTGCAAACCGGTTTGGCTCGCACGGGCAAACGCTTCGCAATCGATCATGAAGACGTCAAACCCGACATCATCATCCTGGGCAAGGCGCTCGGTGGCGGCGTGATGCCGGTGTCGGCGATCGTTGGATCGAAAGAAACGCTAGGCGTGTTCCACCCTGGCGACCACGGTAGCACCTTCGGCGGAAACCCGCTGGCCTGTGCCGTCGCCCGCAAAGCCTTGCAAACGCTCACCAAAGAAGACCTTGCCGGACAAGCCGACAGGAAAGGGCAGAGCTTCCGCGACAAACTGCGGGCTGCGAATTGCTCGAAGATCAAGGAAGTGCGCGGTAAAGGTCTTCTAATTGGTATAGAGATGACACCGGATGCCGGCGCGGCGAAACCTTGGTGCAAGAAGCTGATGGCCGAGGGCGTGCTTTGCAAAGACACCGTTCAGAACGTGATGCGCATCGCCCCGCCGCTGAACATCAGCGACGCCGATCTGGATTGGGCGCTCGAGCGTGTGATCAACGTACTTCAATAGCGCGACGTAGGGTGGGCCGTGCCCACCAATCCGTAGAACATTTGAACAGCGGTGGGCACGGCCCACCCTACGCACTATATTGCCGCGCACAAAATATACGGAGCATATCCAATGGCCGTTAGCCTAAAGGGACGCAGTCTCGTATCGCTTAAGGATTTCTCGCGTGAAGAAATCCTTGAAATCCTCCGCACCGCCGACACGCTCAAACTTGAGCGCTTTCGAGGCCAATCGCATCCGCTGCTTGCGGGCAAGACGCTTGCGATGATTTTTCAAAAGCCATCACTGCGCACCCGCGTTTCCTTTGAATCGGGCATGACCCAACTCGGCGGACACGCGATTTACCTTTCACCGAATGACATCTCCATCGGTCAGCGCGAACCGACCGAAGACATCGCCAAAGTGCTTTCGCGATATTGCGACATCATCATGGCCCGGACCTTCGGGCACGATATCGTCGTTGACCTCGCGACGCACGCAACCGTCCCGGTGATCAACGGACTGTCCGACGAAGAGCATCCCTGCCAGGTTCTCGCCGACCTACAAACGATCGGTGAAAAGAAGGGCCGCCTCGAAGGGCTCAAGCTGGCATACGTCGGCGATGGCAACAACATGACCCACTCACTGATGTTCGGGTGCGCTCAGGTCGGTATGCACATGACGGCTGTCACTCCGCCGAATTACGAACCGGATTCCAAGATTTGCGCGGAGGCGGCAGCACTCGGCAAATTAAACAACTGCACCATCGAAGCTGTCACCGACTTGTCGGGAGTCGCGAATGCAGACGTGGTCTACACCGATGCGTGGGCCAGCATGGGGCAGGAAGCGGAAGCGGCAGAACGTCGCGAACGATTCGCGGAGTATCAGGTCAACGCCAAACTCATGGCCAATGCCAACCCGTCGGCAATCATCATGCACTGTCTGCCCGCGCACTATGGTGAAGAGATCGACTTTGAAACGTCGCGCACACCGAATTGCGTCATTTTCGACCAAGCCGAAAATCGCTTACACGCACAGAAAGCATTGATGGTTTTGCTCGCAGGTTGATCGCGATTCGTAGGGTGGGCCGTGCCCACCAAGCCGTAGTGCGCCCGAACGGCGGTGGGCACGGCCCACCCTACGGACTCTAATCTGCGGTGACTCTCTCACCCTTCTTCGACTGACCATCTTTTGAATCTGCAAACGACTTTGCAGCCGCAACGAGGCCAAGGAACATCGGATCTGGTCGAAGTGGGCGGCTTGTTAATTCGGCGTGGGCTTGTGTGGCTACGAAGTATGGATGGTCGTTGGTTGACAGTTCGAGGATCTGCATGATTCGTTGGTCGGGCGAACGGCCACAGAAAAGCATGCCGGCTGATTCTAGTTGCTTAATGTATTGCGGCGCGACTTCGTAACGATGGCGGAATCGCAGCCGAACAGATTCAGCCCCGCCATACATTTTTGAAATCATTGAGTCACTCGCGACCGCAATATCCTGCCCGCCCAATCGCATGTTACCGCCGAGTGATGCAAGCTCGCGCTGCTCGGGCAAAATGTCGATGACCGGATGCGGTGTGTTCGCGTCGATCTCCGTAGAACCCGCCCCGCCCAAACCGCACATGTTGCGTGCGAATTCAATCACCGCAATCTGAAAACCGTAACACAATCCGAGATAGGGTAATCCGTTTTCGCGGGCATACTTGACGCAGGCGATCTTGCCATCGACTCCGCGAACGCCGAACCCACCCGGAATGATCACGCCATCGACACCCTTTAATCGCTCGGCGACGTTTTGATCGGTCAGTTCCGTACTGTCGATCCAAACGATTTCGACTTTGATACCGTGATGCGTACCGGCGTGCTCCAACGCTTGAATGATGCTCGCATAGCTGTCGCGAAGTGACGTGTATTTGCCGGTGATTCCGATGGTCACGGGCGACGACGCGGCTCGATATCGGGTCAGATAATCCGACCACCGCGCCCGCGACTGCGCTTCGACCTGGGCGTTCTTCTTGGCTTTGAGGTCCAAAGTTTCGAGAACGGTTTCATCGATGCCGTCTTCGCGCAGCGCCTCTGGAATCAGGTAGACCGTTTCGACATCGTGCATGCTGAATACGCGGTCGATCGGTACGTTGCTATACATCGCCAGTTTTTCGAGCACTTTGCGGGTGACCGGCTTGGTTGCGCGGCAGGCGATAATGTGTGGCATGATCCCGACGGCCATCAACTGTTTGATGTTGAGCTGCGCCGGTTTTGATTTTTGCTCGCCAAGCGATGGCGGTTCGACCACATACGTCAACGCGACAAAGCAGCAACTACTTGGCCCCTCTTCAAACGCCAACTCGCGAACGGCTTCTAAGTAATACGCATTCTCAACGTCGCCGGCTGTCCCGCCGATTTCGACGAACACGACGTCCGTTTTCGTTTCGACAGCCAACTGCCGCAGATGGTATTTCACCTCGCCGGTGACATGCGGAATCATCTGCACGTCGCGGCCGAGGTATTCACCCTTGCGCTCTTTTTCGAGCACCCGTGAAAAAATCTGCCCCGACGTCGTGAAGTTCAAGCGCGTCAGGTTCTGGTTGAGCATGCGCTCATACGTCCCCAGGTCCATGTCGCATTCCATCCCGTCATCAAGGACGAATACTTCACCATGTCGATAGGGGTTGAGCGTGCCGCTGTCGCGGTTGAGGTAACCTTCGAGTTTGATCGGTGCAACAGCAAGTCCTTTGTCCTGCAAAATGCGCGCAAGCGAACTGGAAAATATCCCCTTGCCCAAACCGCTCATCACCGTACCGACAACGATGACGAACTTGCATTGTCCCGGTCTGTATCCGGGCGGAAGCGACGTGAAGAATTCTGTGTCTTCCGTCGATTCACCGATGGATGCAAAGATGTCTTCCTGATTCATGGGTTCCACCGCCGCATCACTGGTATCATTCGCTCACAACAGGATCGAAACGATCGACCCCGCACCGATTATTGCTTTTGCTTCGACGTCGCTCCAAACCGAGCGACGAATGCTTCATAGTCCTGGGGCGTATCAATACCGATCGCAGCCCGATCGACCAATCGCACGGCGATTCTGTAACCATGTTCAATCCAGCGCAGTTGCTCCAGCTTTTCGGTCCGCTCCAATGGCGTTGGATAAAGCGTCTGCACCTCTTTTAGAAACGCCGATCGATACGCATACACGCCCAGGTGCAGCAAATAGGGCGCCGGTTGATGAGATGTGCCTTCCGTTTCAAACCCGCGTGGATGGGGAATCAACGCCCGGCTGAAATAAATCGCCCGACCGAAGCCATCCATCACCACCTTCACTGCATTCGGATCGCGCGGGTCAGCCCCCTCCAGCACGGCAAACGGACACGCCAGCGTTGCAATTGTCGCATCAGGATCAGCTTGCAAACTCTCGATCAGCGTATCAATGTGCGCCGGATCGATCTCCGGCTCGTCGCCCTGAATGTTGACCACCAATTCAGACGCGATCTTCGCCGACACCTCTGCCACGCGATCCGTACCCGTCGGATGGTCTTCGCGGGTCATCACCACATCGCCACCAAACGACGCAACTGCATCACGAATTCGCTCGTCGTCTGTCGCAACAACGACGCGATCGACGCGCGTACACTGCGACGCACGCTCGTAAACGTGTTGAATCAGATACTTTCCGGTTTTGTTGGCGAGGGGTTTGCCGGGAAAACGGGTGGAGGCAAAGCGAGCCGGGATGACCGCAAGTGCGTTCATCGCTCGTCCCTCCACACAAAGATGCTTAAGAGTTGGTGTGGCACGGAACATTCATATCTGATTTTTCACAGGGTGTCAAAGTCGTGGTCAAGAACCCGGCTACGTTTCGAGCAGTTGCGCTGACTTTGACGACGGAGCATCCATCTTACTCGACAGGGTCAGGTAAGCCGAAACAACGGCTGGGTCGAATTGCGTGCCCGACGCTTCGCGCAATCGCCTGCATGTTTCGGCTTCGCTTAAAACGTCGCGGAAAGGCCGCTTCGATCGCATCGCGTCACGGGCTTCTGCCAGCGCAATGATTCGCGACTCCAGTGGTATCTCATCACCTGCAAGACCGTCGGGATATCCGCCTCCGTCGAAATGTTCGTGATGATGTCGCACAACCCGAGCCAACTGCTCCATATCGGGTACGCGGCGCAGGATGCTCTCACCGAGTTCGCAATGCTCTTGAATTCGGCGACGCTCTCCAGTCCGCAGACGTCCGCGCTTCTCGAACAACGCTCGCGGCAAGCCGATCTTACCGATGTCGTGCAATAAACCGGCGAGTTGAATTCGCTGCAACTCGTCTTCGTTGCTCTGTCCCATTTCGCGTGCGATCTTGACTGCCAACACGCTAACCCGCTCGGCGTGATCGCGCATGTAGGGGTGGACCGAGTGAATGGTATGGCAAAGGGCTTCGATCAACCGCACCCACCGAAGCTGCTGGGCCACGTGTCGATTGCAGTTTCGCAGCGCCGTGCAACCGATCGCACTCAGCGCCACCAATACCGATTGTTGCCTCGGGGTCAGGGTCGGCTCGCCACCTTGCGGGACGGCTTCCACTACTCCGAGAAAAACGCCCGACGCCTGAAGCGGCACACGGACGACCGGTCTGGACACTCCGCCGGGACCGATCGGTTCCATCGTCACATGCACGATCGACGAATTCGCCGTATCGATCGATTGCTGCTGATCTTCAACCCAGCGCATCAATGTGCTTTCGGGCAGTAATACATCTTCGTCACCGATGCGAACATCAGCCAGGCATTCCAGTCCGTGCGTGCGTTCGTCGAGCACATGCAGCGACGCCTGTGCTCCTCCCAAGACAGCCACCACCTGTTCGACAATGTCCTGGGCCACACGGTGACGATCGGGGATGAGTTGCAAGATCGAAAAAGTTGAACCCATCAGCGCCATGGCATCGCGATCGACGACATCAGGTTTGGCCGGTTTCGACGGGGATTGCAGCGACGTGAGCAAATCGCTCATGTCTGGCACGTCACCCTTGGTACTCTTACTCGGTTCAGCCACCACAACGCGATCGCGCCCCTGCTCCTTCGCCTCGTATAGGGCTTCGTCGGCCAACCGGATCAGTTCGGTTGCGTCATCTACCTGACTCTCCTGCACTTCCGACACGCCAATGCTCGCGGTCACGCTGATCGACTGCCCTTCAAACGTCAGCGGGTCGCAGCGCAGGGCATTGCACAGTTGCTCAGCCACCTCGCGCGCCTGATCGATGCGCGTGTTGGGCAGGATCACGACGAATTCCTCCCCGCCATATCGCGCAACTTCGTCGGTGCGCCGAAGCTGGCTGGCCATCCTTCGTGATGCCCGCTGCAAAACAAAATCACCGGCTTGGTGACCGTAGGTGTCGTTAAGTTTCTTGAAATGATCGAGGTCCACCATCATCAGCGACAGCGGCCAGCCGGTACGGGCAGCGACTGCCGCCTCGCGTGTGAGTGTTTGCATGAAAGCGCGGCGGTTGGGCAGTCCCGTCAACGGGTCGCGCGACGCCACGTCGCTGATTTGCTTATGCTCGTGGCGCATCGTCGCGAGCGTACTGGCGATGACATCTGCGCACAGCCGAATTTCTTTGACGCGAAACTGTGCGGGTTCAATATGCGTATCCTCCGACTTGGCTTCACGGATCGCTTCTTTCAGCTTCGCCGATTCATTCAACCAGCGCCGGCCCGTCGCAAAGACGCCAACCGCTATGACCGCCAGCGACCCGGCGATCGAATACAAGAATACCGGCATCCATTGTTCAAACAGGTGCCCCACAAAAGAATGGTCCCGCTTGGCACTGGTCAGCGCACAAACTGCAGCGACGAACAACATCCCGATCGCCGCAAACGTCATCCGTCTACTGATGCGAATCACTTGAATCTCAAACTCCGCGCGCAGAATTCCTAGATGGGAATCTCTACATAGCCAACCGCACTTACCAACGCGATTCACTTGAATCGGTCGTTAATATTGCATCGACCAGCGTTGCAGTCGGCTTGGGTTGAGTGCACGCAGGAATGGGTGACAGACACCGTCCGGTAAGGTGGACCTTGTAGACCGCGCATTGGAATTCTCGCAGCCCGCGGGTTGGTCGAAATATCGGACCGTAGGTGCCATGTGCAACGTGACTTGAATTGCGAGATTAGCGGCGACGGATTCGCGTCAATCCCGCGATCGACATCAGCATCCCCGTCATCCCGATAGCCCCACATCCACCACCGCCACATTGCTGCGGTTCGACTGGCTGAAATGTCAACGTGAAGGGCTCGGAATCGGCGTACACACCGTTGGAATCGACGAATCGAAATGTCGCTGAATAGGTCTGCGAAACATCGACGCCAGGCTCAACCGCAAAGATCAAATGCTCGTGCCACAGCATCTCTTCGCTCTCAGGTTCGCCCGCAAAAACGTGGCTGTCACCGTCTGACGAAAGGAGTTCGTTGCCGTCGATGTCGAATAGCCTGAACGCACTGTCAAAGCTGACTCGCTGAAGCGCAACCTCAACCGCATCGTCGAGGGCAAAGACATTTTCCTGCGGACGATCGACAGCCAGACCATCCCAACCGGGTTCAATGTTCATGTAGTAACCGAGAAATTCCCCAGACCCAATGCGCGCCAAAGTGTACGGTTCATCCACCAACGCCGGGCGGATCAATGCCAAGTTGGCTTGCTCCGAATCACTCAAGCCAACCTCGAAATCAATCTCCGATGCATCGACTCTCAAACCACACACCAAGACAGCAACCAAGACCATCGCCCGATTCAAAAGTGAACAATTTAGATGCACAACAACCCTCCGCGCATTTCGCGCCTGATGAATACTCGATTTTGAGTTTCAGCCAATATTGATAGATTTACTCGGCTTCGGTGTTTGCCGAATCGTCGCAGCCACCCGTTGACAACAGCAGCGAATCGGTCACCAATCCCGTCAACAAGCTGTGACCGGGGTGGGCCATTAAAATTTTGGGCAGCGCAAAAACGGTCATGGTTAATACAAGAAATGCACAAACGCGAGTGCGGCGATTTCGAAACATATAGACACCTCTGCAGTCCTGATTAATAATTACAACATCCAATGAACTCGGAACTGATTCGTCCGGCCGAATTCATCCTCCCATAGGTCGAAATTGATATGTGATGTCAGCAAGCATGTCAAGAATGCTCTGATGGTTCGTCACTCCCGCGCACGCGGGAGTCCAGATCGAGCGATGGGTAACGCGATGGGCGTGGATTCCCGTTTTCGCGGGAATGACAGCGGAGCGCAACCCGCAAGATGACACGTGGGCCTACACTAGCCAGCCCAGTCAGTCAGTCAGTCAGTCAAACCTGATCGAGCGTATGCCCCATTTTCTGCTTCTTCGTCGAAAGGTATGCCTTGTTGTGAGCATTCGGTGAAATCTCGATCGGCAACTGTTCGACGATTTCGATCCCGTAGACTTCCAACCGATTCACTTTCTTCGGATTGTTCGTCAAAATCCGCAATCGCTGCAAACCGAGGTCGCGGCAGATTTGTGCACCGACGCCGTAGTCCCTGCGGTCGGCGGGCAATCCGAGTTTCTCGTTGGCTTCGACCGTATCAAGCCCCCCATCCTGCAGGCTGTATGCCTTGAGTTTATTGTGCAGTCCGATGCTGCGCCCCTCCTGACGCAGGTAGATCAGCACGCCCTTGCCTTCCTTCTGAATCAACTCCATCGCCTGATTCAACTGACTCCCGCAGTCGCAGCGCTGGCTTCCAAACACATGCCCCGTCATGCACTCCGACTCAACGCGAACAAGCACCGGGTCTTTCTGCACAACCGACTCGCCGCCCACACCCACCGGACCAATACCGCCGCAACAAAGCGCCAGATGCGGTTCATGATCTACCGGTGACGAATACTCGATCAAGGTGAATTCGCCGTGACGGGTGGGCAGTTTAATGACTTCGCCGCGCTGCACGAATTGCTCGCGCTGCTGACGGTACTCGATGATCTGCGCGACGGAGTAAATGTTGAGTCCATGCTTCTTTGCAAAAGCTTCCAGCGACGGGCGGCGGGCCATCGTACCATCGTCGTTCATGATTTCGATCAGCACGCCCATCGGCTTTAGGCCAGCCAGCTTGCACAAATCGACCGTGCCCTCCGTTTGTCCGGAGCGCACGAGCACACCACCGTCGGCGGCCATCAATGGATTAAGATGACCGGGTCGGGCGAGATCGCTGGGCCGCGTATCTTCGGCGCACGCCACTTCGATCGTCTTGCAACGGTCGGCTGCCGACACACCCGTCGTCACGCCGAATCGCGAATGGGCATCGACGGTCACCGTAAATGCGGTACCAAAGCGGGTCGTGTTTTCGGCGGTTTGCTTGTGCAGGTGGAGCGCTTCGCAGCGCTCACGGGTCATCGATATGCAAAGAACGCCGCGGGCCTCCTTGAGCATGAAGTTCACCGCGTCGGGCGTGACCAACTCTGCGGCCATCACCAAGTCGCCTTCGTTTTCGCGATCTTCGTCATCGACGAGGATAATCATTTTGCCCGTACGCAGGTCTTCAAATGCCTGCTCGATGTTGGTGCATGTGTTGCTCATGAAACGGTCCGTTCCAAAACGTGAATTACAACAAGCATAGTGACGGGTGCCCCGGCCTTCAGGCTGGGGGACTGACGAATTTCGAGCGCCCTTAGATACGCCTTCAGTCCCCCACCCTAAAGGGAGGGGCACCCTGCAATACCAAGTCATTCGACGTTAAGACTGTATCAAAGTCGGGGCAAAACGGCACATCGGTGCCGATCAATTCCCGCACGCCGCGTCAAGCCGTTGGAGTTGGCGACTCGGAAGTGGATGGCCCAGTATTTTTGACATGAATCGTGAGGCTTCGGCTTGCCGCAGCAAATCGACGCCCGATTCGATGCCCATCCGATCGAGCAGATACACCAAATCCTCCGTCGCAAGATTTCCCGTCGCCCCCGGAGCAAACGGGCAACCGCCAAGCCCACCCGACGATGCATCGAATGTCGTCACCCCCAACCGCAACCCTTCGCACACATTCGCCAGCGCCGTACCGTAAGTGTCATGAAAATGCAGGGCGATCGCATCAACCGGTACAGCATCTAAAACACTTGACAGCACCCTTTGCACATCCGTCGGACACGCAGCACCGATGGTGTCACTGACCGACACTTCATCTACGCCCATTTGCAACAGCGCCTGCGTCGTTTCGGCAACGACGGACTCTGCAATCTCGCCTTCGTACGGGCAAACGAAACACGTCGAAACGTATCCGCGAACAGACAAACCCGCAACGATCGCGCGTTTGCAAATCTTCGCATAAACCGCCAGCGATTCCGAACGGCTCATGCCAATATTTTTTTGGCAGAAAGTTTCTGAAGCGGCGGTGAACACGGCGATCCTCTTGATGCCGCTTTCAATCGCCCGATCGAGCCCGCGTTCATTGGGTACTAGCGCGCTATGGACACGATCAAACTTGGGTAGATTCGCAATGACATCAGCCGCATCAACCAATTGCGGAACCAACTTGGGATGAACGAATGAGGTGACTTCAATGTGCGTATGCCCGGCATCGACGAGCTTTTGTATGAATGCGAGCTTGTGTTCGGTATCGATGGGTTCAGGTTCGTTCTGCAGACCGTCACGCGGGCCGACCTCGACAATGCGGACCTTTTTGGGGAGCGAGTCACTCATCGCCAGCCCCACCACCGCTATCTTCGAGTCGAATAAGCAGGGCACCCATCTCCACAAGATCACCTTCGCTGCAAGTGATTTCCTTCACGCAACCGACTGCCGGTGCGGAAATCGTCATTTCCATTTTCATCGATTCCATGATGATCAGCGGTTGATGGGCTGATAGCTCGTCGCCATCGGCGACCAGAATGCGAAGAATCGTACCGGGCATCGGTGCGGTTAATTCCGGTAAGAGAACAGCCCCTCTTACAGCGCCCTTCGGCCCCTCCGCATCGACCGTCTTGAAGTCGTAGACCTTGCCTCCATACCAAACCTGGATATCGTCGCCCTGCCGATGGCCATAAAAACGCACCACTTTACCGCCCAAGCGTATCCAACCCGCACCACTACCGAACAATTCGATTTCGGCATCGATCCTCCGATCCCCTAGGACGACGTGGAAATCGTTGGGCGAACCCTCGGCGACTTTCTCGATCGAAACGCTGACCGGTTCGGACTGGCTGGCGTGCTGTAGTGTTATCTTGCGCGACATGTTCGTTTCTGCTTCTGGTGAGGTTGCATAAATTGCGTGCCTGTAATTTCAGTGCTGTAGATCATACGCCGCGCCAACCGCCCGCATCGCGCCACGGTGAAGCTGCCGCCGTCGCTGCCGATTGCGAACCGTGTACTTGCTTCTTTGCGTCGCGGGCCATCATCGCCGAAGCCACCAGCACTTCGTCGGGAATGCTCTCATGATCTTCAACCGCGAACGAATCAAGAAAATGCGTGTCATACTCACCGCGAACAAATGCCGGATCGCCGATCACCTTCGCCATAAACGCGATGTTCGTGGTCACACCCGTCACCGCGAATCGCCGCAGCGCCCAAACCATCCGCGACAATGCCTCCTCGCGCGACATACCCCACACGACGAGCTTCGCAAGCATCGGATCGTAATATACCGTCACCTCGTCGCCGGCTTGCACACCCGAATCCAGACGAACGTTCGCACCAACCGGCGCATCAAAATGGCGAATCGTTCCGACCGATGGCAAAAATCCACGGGCGGCATCTTCAGCATAAACGCGACACTCGATGGCGTGACCGGTTGGCACCAAGTCCACCTGCTCAAACGGTAGCGGCAGGCCAGCCGCCACTTCAATCTGAAGCCTTACAAGGTCAAGTCGCAGGCGCATCTCCGTGATCGGATGTTCGACCTGCAGGCGCGTGTTGACTTCAAGAAAATAAAACGCCCCCGATTCATCAAGGATAAACTCAACTGTGCCCGCACCTTCATAACCAATGGCCTGCGCCGTTCGAACGGCTGCGGTGGCCATCTCGTCCCGAAGCTCTGGCGTCAATGCGGGCGACGGCGACTCTTCGATGATCTTCTGATGACGGCGCTGAATCGAACATTCCCGCTCGAACATGTGTACGGTTCGACCAGTCGAGTCGCCGAAAATCTGAAACTCGACGTGGCGCGGCGAGGCAACGTACTTTTCGAGAAACACGCGGTCATCGCCAAATGCGCTGACCGACTCTCGCCGGGCAACATCCAAACCGGATCGCAGTTCCTTTACATCCCGCGCGACTCGCATACCCTTACCGCCACCACCTGCCGCGGCTTTAATCAACACTGGATACCCGATCCGCTCGGCTTGCTTCTCCAACGTCGCGACATCAGCGTTACCGTCATCCCAATATCCCGGAACCACCGGCACGCCGGCATCGGCTAGCGTGGTCTTGGCGATCATTTTGTCGCCCATCTTGCGAATAACGTCGGGACTCGGACCGATGAAAACAATCCCCGCATCACTGCACGCCTGGGCGAATTCTGCGTTTTCAGAAAGAAAGCCATAACCGGGATGAATCGCGTCAGCACCGCACGACTTGGCGATGTCGATGATGCGATCGATGCGGAGGTAAGTGTCTGCCGCCGATTCGCCTTCGAGGGCATACGCTTCGTCGGCGCGGCGCACATGAAGCCCCCAGCGATCCGGTTGGGAATGAACCGCGACGGCTACGATGCCCATCTGCTGCAGCGTGTTCGTGATCCGAACAGCCACCTCACCGCGATTGGCGATTAGAACTTTCTTAAACATCAATGATGCACCGCGTTCACGATTGACGTGCCACTGCTCTGTAAGCAGTGCGATTTTTAGTTCGTCGTCCACGACACTGCTCACAGAGCAGTGGCACAACGTCGAGTTTACCCCACAAGAAACCTAAGTTTTAGTCCAGACTACTCGGACCGCCAAACTCGGCTTTGACGAATCGAACCGGTCCTTCTTCTGGAATGGTGGCTGTGTAGATATCCTGATAGCGCGTCGGCGATCGTCCAGTCCCACCGAGCCGCATATACAACTCTTGCAAATTCCCGCTCTGCACATCTTCGATCACCGGCCCGGTGTTGCCCACCCACAGCACCGTTCCACCGGCATGATTCTCAAGAACGTTGTTGACGAAGTTGTCGGCAAAGGACTTGGTCAGCGCGAGTTCAGCTTGGGAGACGTCCTCAACGGTAATGCCAAGCCGGTCAGCTAGCACGTCACAGGTTTGCCGATTTCGAATAAACGCAGCACAGAAAATCGCGGTAACACCATTTTCGTCGAGCGCGTCGGCCAACTCCTCGGCGCGGGCTTCACCCTCTTCGTTGAGCGGTGGATCAAATCCGGGTTCGCGTTCAGCGTGGCGCACCATGATAATCGTGGTGGTCGTACCGGCTTGCGATTGCACGGGCGCAGTGGGACCGACGCAACCCGTAACCGCAAGAACAGTCAGACTCAAGAGCGAAAGCGAAACCGACTGCGAAAAAAATGATCGAATTCTCATAAATGTTCCCTGCTAGTCTGTGGTCCAAATCAAACAAGCCAGCCAACGCCCGCAGAATTAGAAAGCATTCTGCAACCGCTCCGGCACCGATGGCCCGAAAGTATAACGGCAACCGCACATTCTGGCGAAGGCTTGGGGTTAGCGATTAGACTGGCGTAAGACGTGGATGGTCGATCGCTTCAATCAATTGAGCAGTCAAGCTTATAGACCGAACCGAACAACCAAGACTCTCGGAGTCACATTCGTGCGCACGTAGGCTAACCGAAATTGACTACGGCATATGCCCGGAATGGGGAATGATATTGTAATCGTCGCATTGGTTTGGGAATTCGGGGCGCTGAATGCTATCGTCAGCAAGCGATCGCCACATTGCTTCAAATATACACCGCTACGAATCCTCACGACTGGTAAAAGATAAGGAGACGATTCGCAAACTAAACTCTCAAATCACCGGAAATTATCCGGATACCATTTGTAAGACGAACGAACGTGTTTGCCCCCAAAGTCTGACCAGAACGGGTTGATCGTACCTCCGTCGCCCGTCTCGCGCCACTGTCCGAAGAACAGCGCCGCGTGCCCATCGAAGTACACCATGCTTGTTGAGCCTTTGAACTTGATTTGCGGGAGCACGGCTTTACCGGTGCGGGCATGCGAGCTGACTTTGCTGCTGCTGATTCGGTGGTACGGACGGTCGGGAATGATCGCCAGATAGTTATTAAGCTCAGGGACAAACGTGCCATACCACTGCTTGGTCGCTGGCCCCGGACCCGGGCGACCGCCCGCTGTCGACGTCTGCCGATACCACGCGTCGCCGACCGCCCACTCTTCTCCCGGTCGTTTGATGCGGCTGATGTTCTTGGGCCACCACGCGACACCAGGAACATCCGGACTGGGATTCGTATAGAACCATGCGCCGAAGTAATGCGGTGGATCGGTATCGCTGGCAATTGACCTAGACACCGACGGTCCCGGTTCGGTAATGCCCCAGGTGTTGGCCACATAGCTGTATGGGCGTTCCTGCCAGCTGCCGCTTGGTTGGTAATCGAAGAAATCCTGATCCGGCACGATGCGTTCAGCCGTCGGGCATGAACTGATTTCGTCGCTGCGCTTATCTTCGCGGTCGGGATCGCCCAGGCTCTTGCCATAGTACGGACGAAGCAACCACGTCAGCGACTTTTGCCGATCAACCGGATCGTTGGTGATGCTGTGAACCTTGCGCTTGATCGCCGGATGAATTGGCCCGGGCAATACACCCTGATATTCCGACGCATAAGTCAGAATCGCCAAACCTTGGCTATGCTGGTTGGCCATGCATTTGACGGTCCGAGCCTGCTCGCGTGCCTTGGTCAGAGAAGGCAAGAGAATCGAAATCAACAGCGCGATGATCGAGACGACCACCAGTAACTCAACCAAGGTGAACGCGCGGCTCCGCGTAACATTCCGACCGCGCTTATCACTCGAAACCATTTCCATTACCCCAAGATAAGGTCAATCACAACTTCTTCATATCGCGCCATTCTACAACCTGCCCACTCATTGATCCAAGCTTAAACCTGTGAGCCTGATTGCGATTCGCAATTTCTATCGACTATGCAGGATTCGATTGCATATGATATCAAGACCACCAGCGAGGTCGGTTGTTTTCATTGATAACAACACGCCGCGCACCGGTGGCTCGATGGTGATTGTCGCGAATGGTTCTTGCTGTCTAAACTCAATGAATGCGAATGCGTTATGAATCCTGCAGTTCTCCCGACATTTCGCTGGTGTTTGACCATACCCTGCCTGCTTGTATTTGCCGCCTTTGCCCTATTAAATCTCCAAATATTCTTCAGTCAGTTGCGAAACCCCCAAGGTCGATCTCTAGGCCCTGTCGTTGGAGGTTTGTTTGGCGCGATTGGGATTTTCCTGATGCCGATCGAGGGCGCTATGAAATACTGCTGGTTACCGTTGGTTGTGGATATTGGATGTGGTCCGATGATCGTGATGGCTCTCATCGAAGCAATCCACAGTCGCGAATCGCAATCTTAATTCGAGACGGCTTCATCCCTCGTACCCCTGAGCAGCTTTCGGTATTCGTCAGCTCTCGACAAGGAGCCAAGGTCCTCAAAGAGATTAGCCAAGGATGAAATCGCAAGCTGCGTGAGCTTGTCGTCGTCGCCCTTTGTTTTGCGAAGCGAATCACAAGCGCGCTGCAAATATTCTCTTGCTTCGTCCAAACGTCCGAGGCGTCGCAGGCTTTCACCGTAGAATTGCTCGATGCGACCCATGCGCCACGCATCTTCTTCTGGCAATCGATCCATTGATGTTACGGCTTGGTCGAGATGTTTGATTGCGCATTTCGCATCATCGGCTTCGATGCACGCGTCAGCCAACCCGAAGAGCGCGTAGTGATACATCAAATCGCCATACGCCGGATTGAATGAGGGCGGATCGAAATCGACGCGGTCGGGCCAAAGGTTGTCCGCGATCTCTTGCATCAGGGGCGTCGATTCATCGAAGCGCTTCTCATCCCATAGATTTCCCGCCAGCGCCGCAATCGCAGCCAAGGTCTGCGGATGACCTTCGGGAAACACCGATCGCGACGTCTTTAGAATTTCGCTATAGAGCGGTGTCGCCTCGTTCGCTTTGCCCTGCCCTTCAAGGAATACCGCGTAATTATGCGTCACGATCAACGTCCGCGGGTCGGAGTCGCCAAAGACTTTTCGACAACCGGGGAGCAACCGATTGAGGATCACTTCAGCGTCGTCGAATCGCTTCAGCGCTTCGTAGATCGCCACAAGGTTGTTCATCGAAGCCAGCGTGTCCGGATCATCCGCACCAAACCGCCGCTCGCGCACAGCCAGGTTCTTCTCATAAATCGGAAGCGCCTCGGATTCGCGCCCCATCCGACGAAGCAACCCCGCATAGTTATTCGCAGCCACCAGCGCCCGACGTGAATCTTCACCAAGCGTGCTCTCAAACCCCTCATATGCCTGTTTCAGAAATCGCTCCGCATCGGCAAACTGACTGCGAACCGAGCGCACATGCCCAAGACTGCCTATCGCTACCAGCGTTTCTTCATGTGTTTCGCCCAGATGCTCGCTGGCGGTATTCATCGCTGCCACGAATTCCGCGTCGGATTCGTCAAACAGTCCCAGCCCAAAGTATGTGCTACCCAGCGCCGTGTGCAGCGCCACCCGAACGTCGGGCTTATCTGCGAAGCTGGTCGCGATTTCGTCCTTCGCCAAGTCAAGCACGTCGGCTACGCGAACATCATGGCCCGACACTTCCGGATTCGGCGCTTTGAAAATGTCCACCAGGAATCGATTGACCGCTTCGGCTTGGTCGGCTTCGCGCCGGGCGTCCTGCTCAGCCGCCATCGCCAATTCTGCGTTCTTGCGGGCTCTGTGTTCTGCGATGACAGCGCGATTGCGATCGACGGTCACCTGAACAAGGGCTGCAACCAGCGTCACGAACGCGACGACCACAACACCGACCAACGCTTTGTTGCGCCTGGCGAATTTGCTGAGCTGATAAAACGTACTTGTCGGACGGGCGCTGATCGCCTGATCGGAAAGATACCTGCGAATGTCAGCCGCAAAGTCAGATGCTGATTGGTAGCGACGTTCCTTTTCCTTCTGCAGCGCCTTGCCGACAATCGTTTCAACATCACCGCGCAACGACCGATTGATCGAACTCAATCGCGTTGGCTCTTTCTCGGTAATCGTCCGTGCAGCCTGCGGAATTGTCATGTCGGTGATGTCTTGCGGCAGTTGCCCCGTGAGCGATTCAAAGCAGATCACCCCAAGCGAATACACGTCGCTGCGAATGTCGAGATCGCGCGATCGTCCACCGAGTTGCTCGGGACTCATGTACGCGATCGTGCCGACGAGTTTGCCGGTCATCGTTTCTGTTGCGGTCGCATTCACATCTGCATTGACGATCCGGGCGATTCCGAAGTCGAGAATCTTGGGTTGGCCGGTCGCATCAACGAGAATGTTGCTCGGTTTGAGGTCACGATGGATCAAGCCCTTTTGATGGGCATGGTGAACCGCATCGCAAAGCTTTGCGACCAATGCCAAGCGCTGCCGGGCAGTGAGGTGATGGGCATTGGCGTAGTCGGTCAGCGACTGCCCTTCGATATACTCCATCGCAAAAAACGGTTGGCGAACACCATTGGCATCTGCCGTTCCGGCTTCAAAGACCTGGGCGATCCCCGGATGCTGCAACCAACCCAGCACCTGCGACTCCTGCTCGAAACGCCGCAACAACTCCCGCGATTCGACTCCAGGACGAATAACCTTCAGCGCCACCTGACGTCTTGGCCGCTCCTGTTGGGCGAGATAGACAACACCCATCCCCCCTTCGCCCAGCTTTCGGATGATCGAATAACTTCCGATAGTGCTATTCAATTGCTCATCCGTCCCCGCCACCGCACGAGCAGCGTGCGACGGGACAGCATCTACAAAACTGATCGGATCGGCATCGTTGGCAATGAGCGCTTCCACGTCGCGGCGCAGCGACTCATCGCCTTGACACGCCTTGTCCAGAAAGGCGTCGCGCTCGCCAACTTCCAACGCGACGGCTTGGTCGAATAAAGACATGAGTTGGCGGTGTCGATCGGAGGCCATTGTTCATCCGTTGTATTTATTCGTCTTCCTCGCGCAAACGCATGCTCAGCCAAGCCCGGACGCGTCGCCATTCATTTTCAATCGTTCGCGTTGAAAGCTCCAACACCTTCGCGACTTCGGGCACCGTCAGACCGCCAAAAAAGCGAAGCTCAACAATACGCGCCTGACGTTCATCGAGTTCGGCCAACTCGCTCAAAACATCATCGAATGCAACGATGTCAACGATGCTGGGTGATGTGCTCTTGATACCAGAAAGTGTCACCCGCTCGCCACCCGCCGCACGCTTCAGCGTTCGCTTACCGCGCGCATAGTCTTTCAAAATCTGCCGCATTGCGGTGGCTGCGACGGCAAAAAAATGCGCCCGATCTTCCCAACTTGGCGGTGTCGACTTCGCCAGCTTCGCAAACGCTTCGTGTACCAGGGCGGTCGGTTGCAACGTGTGCTGCGGATTCTGCCCTTGAAAGCAACTGCGAGCCAGAGCGCGCAGGTTCTCGTAAACCAGATCAAACAATTCGCCAGCAGCCCGCGCGTCGCCCTGCCGCATCCGGGCGAGAATCAGAGTCGCATCACCGGGTGGGTCTTCGGGCATTCCAGCATTTTGGTCAGGTCCAGCCATCGCGCGTTCATTCTACATGCTTCGCGTCTAAGGCACTATTGGGCAACGTGTTACGCACTCCTGAGCACGATTCTATATTTTTCGCTGCGGGATTTTCGCGCAGACCTCGTTTACCAGTTAGCCGCAAACGATTCTCACTGGATCGTTTGCAGGCATGTGGGATGGGGTTTCCGGTCAATCGAAACAGGATGAAAAAACATGCAGGTTAATCGAATGAAAAAGTGGTTGGTTCAGTTTATGTCCGCAGCGCTGGTCGCGGGTCTGGTGGTCAATACGGGCGGCTGCACACCGATGGCCCCGACCGGTGGAGGTGACAACAGCGGCGGAGATAATGGAGGAAACGACGGAGGAGGAGATGACGGCGGGAATGACGGTGGCAATGATGGCGGAGGAAACGATGGTGGTGGGAATGATGGTGGCAATGACGGAGGCGACAGTGCCAAAGAAGCCATCATCAAGACTCAGATCATCGTCGGCCAAGGAGGAAAAATCGACTTGGGCGATGACCTGCTTGTCTACGGAGTTGGCAATGACGAAGACGAAAACGTTGTCTTCTCACGCTTCAATCAACCGCCCGGCATTCACTTCTTGATTCCGTCCGAAATTGACAAAGACACCGAAGGCGGCACCATGATTCCCGGCAGCGATCAACTCTTCGGTCACCGTGATTTCGAAGTCGTCGGTAAGAAGGTAGCCCTCGTCCGATCCAACAATTCGATGTCGATCTACGACACGCAGAGCGACAACCTCGTTGACATCGACCGGTCGGAAATCACCCTGCACCGCACCCCCACGAATCAGGATGTCCCCGGCAACACGATTTCCGACGGCCGATACGTCGCCACCATCAACGACACCGATGAAGTCGCCGACGGGAATGCCATCAAAGTCATCGACACCAGCGGTGACCAGCCCGTCATCCTGAGCTTTCCGAATCCCTTCGGCGAACTCAACGAAGAAGTGATCGAGTTTAGCCAGGTCATTGTCGACGCCGAAAATCGCCAGGTCGTAGCCGCCGGCACCAGTTTTCAAAACGATTTCTACCTTTGGAATCTCGACGACCCCACCGCCGACGCAGAACGCTTCGACGCAGGTCCGGGTACGGAGTTCGGTTTGGTCGGTGAGATGACGCAGATGCGACTCGAAGGCGGCTATCTGATGTACCATGACACGTCCGACTTCGACCCGGTGGTGACGCTGGTGAACCTCGCCGATCGAACTGTGATGCAGCTCGATCCAAGTCTCGAAGAGTCTCCGGTTGCGCTTGCGGGCGGTAGTTTCGGGTACTTTCTCTTCGACGAAGAAGCCGACAAGGAAGACACCTCACCGAGCACGCTGATGCTGCGTAGTGGAATCGGCCAAGTCGCCACCGCGCCAACCGCCACCCGTGCGAGCCAACTCGATCTCTACGAATTCAGAGACAGCAACGTCGATTTGTCATCCGAAGCCGGTCCAACTTTTTCGCAGGAAGATTGCGCTGAACAAAAGCGCGTTGGGTATGGCGAAAGCGTCTGCATCACGCCAGATGGCAGTCACTGGTTCATCGCCGGCGGCGGACCACCGCGCGCACAGGATTTTGTGCTCATGAGTACCGGAGGCGCATTCACCGATTTCGCTGATCCGGAAGGCACGACAATAACGGGCTCGCTAATGGGCGCGGACGTCGTCTGCACGTCGGAAGTCGTGGCCTTTCGCGGCTTGCGTGACACGGGCGATGGTACTGGTTGTATTCCGCAACAAGACTGGGTGATCTCGATCATCGTGCTGGATCGGTTGGTGAATTAGAGTGTTTATCGCATTTAACTTGAAACAATGACCGCCAGTGTTGGCGTTCATTCGCGCCCGCCCCGGGACTGCCTCCAACCGAGGTGTCCCGGGGCATTTTTGCGCGCAGAGCATACACAAGTTTCGACAAGCGGCTGTCATCACGAACTTTCCCAGTTGCTGTTAGAATAATGGAAATGGCTACGGGCTGACGAGGCTCAAGCTTCGACGCAATCGCACTGCTTTCAAAATGGGCCACCCGTCTTTGAATCGAGGATGACCAAACATGCTAAGAACGCTGCTTTGTATTGCCACGCTATCGACATTTGCATCCGTCGCAGTTGCAGATGAAAAGCAAGCCCCAGCCGAACAACCGCAGGGCGTTGATAAAATCTGCGTCGAAGCGAAAGCCGTGCGCCCAGTCGTCACGTCTGCAATCGCAAGAACCTACCTCGATGCTGCCCCGAAGTTGCCGCGCATCGCAGGCCGCAAACTATACGTCGATGAAAGCACCCGCACTTACTACAGCCCCCAACATCGTATCAAGATTGAAAAAGAGCAAAGCATCACCCTCGTCGAGAAAGACGTCTCCGAGAACTTCTATTACAACACCAAATATGGTACGCCAATTGCTTACGTCCGCGCCCTCGAACTCTATGCCCCCCACTCTGACGGCAAGTTAGCTGGCAAGCGCATTCTCGATTTCGGGTATGGCAACATCGGCCAACTCCGCATGCTGGCTGCGTGCGGAGTCGATGCGGTTGGCGTGGATGTCGATCCGCTATTTCGCGAACTGTATAGCCAGCCCGAAGATCAAGGTGACGTACCCAACGACAGCGGCAAACCCGGTCACGTCAAAATCATCGACGGCCGCTTTCCAGAAATCAGCGATGAAGTCGGCGGTGGTTACGATTTGATCACGTCAAAGAACACACTAAAGAATGGTTTCTTCAACCCCGAGCGCGAAGTTCCCAAGGAGCGGCTCGTAGACCTCGGCGTGTCGCTCGAAGAATTCGCCAAGACCATCCACAAAGCCCTCAAACCGGGCGGCGCATTCGTGATCTACAACATCTGCCCTGCCCCCAGCAAACCAGACGAACCCTACAAACACTGGGCCGACGGTAGAAGCCCGTTCAGCAAAGAAATGCTAGAGTCAGCCGGCTTCCAAGTCGCCAGCTATAACACCAACGACGACAAAGAAACCAGAAAGATGGCCAAAGCCCTGGGATGGGGAAAGCCCGATGGAGGCATGGACCTCGAAAACGACCTGTTTGGGTTCTATACAATCGCGATTAGGAATTAGCACAAGTGGGTGCGAGTTAAGCTTGCGCTCGACGCCGACACAATGCGAGTTAGGAAAGCCATCATTGCTATGAAAGTAGCCGAACTTGGACTCAACCACGCCGTCTTGATATGCTACCGCAGGAAGTTAGCCATGAGCCAGCTAATTACTTACGCCGAATTGGATGGCGACATTCCAAGCCTGGAGTTTTGCAATGGGCATTGTAACTTGCGATGTTGCTTTCGCAGACCAACTACCCACGTTGGGGCAAATTTGCGCGAAGATCGAATCGATTTGCACCCTTCCTGTCGTCATCATTGAATCTAGCACTGACGAACTGCAAGACATTGACGCGACGATCGCATTCGAATGCGATCAGGATTGCAAGCTACAACTCTCAGCGTACCGCCCTGGAGCGATCGATAGATTTTGCAACGATGAATTCAGCGAGGATCCTCAATTCGGCGAAGTAATGAAACGTGTCATGAAAAGTGCGGGCGAAGCCCACGAACAGCGGAGTATTCATCTTCGATCTTACGTTGGCTTGGAACCCGCACTAATGTGTACGACAGCACTCGCATTGGAGGCACTTGGCGGCACACCGTGTAAGCCGATCGGCGACGAAGAACGAGCCGAATACGGCCGTCCAATCACAGAATCGGAATTAATGCGGCGCTACGAATTGCAGCGGAAAGACAATCGATCGATGAGTTGGCTTTTCATTTTGTTGCTTCCGGTGTTAATTCCACTATGGATTGTCACGATGATCTGGTTCATACTCACGCTCCCGTTTGGATTGATGCGTGCGAATCGGCTGGTCAAGAGTATTCGCAACGGCGAGTCGATAGGCATGTGACCGGCAATTCGATTGATGTTGTCTAGATACTAAGCGCAAGGAGTACGGCACGATGCGATACCTGATCTGTATTGGAATACTGATGCTCGTTGGATGCACTGCCCCGGTGGTGACAACCACAGAAGAACAGGCGAGAATGACCTGCGACGACCTTGGCTTCAGTGAAGCCGGTTTTAACAACACTGTCGCGCTTGCCGAGCGCGACCGAGATGACGGATTCTCAGCCGCCGAATCAAAAGGCTTCGCTTCCGGCGGATGCACAGGCACTTGCGACGACCCCGACGACGATGCGAATTGCTTCTCTGACTGTACGACATGCGCCAATGCGGTGATCGACTTCGTGTTCTCGCAATAGTCGTGATTGGTGTGAGCGGCTTAAAGGGTTTTTCCAGATGGATCAATCGCCCGTCAGACGCTCAGAGAAAGCACAGCAGTCCGCAAGAACGCACCGAAGCATGTTTGGTGCGATTCGTTTTCTATCGATTGTCTGCGTGTTATTCATCGTCATCTGCATTCCCTGTTTCGTCATCATTTACAAATTGATACCGACTATTCTCGACTGAATGAATTTGATGGCAGTATTCCTGACTACACTATTCCTCTCACTCGCACTCGCCGACGATCCGCCCAAGCCTTTCTGGCAAGTCGACTACGAACGCGGAGCCAAATCCTTTTCGCACCGCGAATACGTCGATGTCATCAGATATTTTGAGCGGGCGCTTCCCAAAGCGGCTCAGGACAAAGCCGCTCGTCAGACCGAAATCATTGCGGAAATGCGATATGGCTTAGGGATTTCATACAAGGCGCTTGCCGAAAAAGAAAAAAACGTGTGGTCCCGGAAAACTAAGTATACGGCTGCCAGCATGGCTTTTCGCCGCGCTCGGTCCTGGTATATAAAGCTTCGCGGCCCCGACGATCCGATCATCATAGAAATCACCCACGAACTTGCGGAAGTTCACGAGTTCAAAATACTCGAATCGGACAACCTCAACAGCTACTTCGGCCAACGACCCGGCGTTCAGAATAACATCGAAGGCGTCTGGGAGGCCTATCTCGAAGTCCTCGCTTACAAGGAAAAACGTCTCGGGCCAGACGACCGAGATGTTGTCAAATATCGCAACAAAATCCGCCGAAAACTCTGGACCACGATCCGCCGCATGCGCGAATTGATCAAGTCATGCAAACATGAGAAATGGGTGTACCACGCCGAAGCCGAATTGAGCGAGTTGGAAGAACTCGCAGACAGCCTGAAAGCTGCCAACAAAACCGTCGAGGAAGTTGTGGATCAAACAACGAATTAGTTCGGATTATTCACCTCATCAACTAACCAGCCCAGTGCGTTTCTTCCTCGGATGGCGTTTCATCGGCGTCCAGCGCGGCGAGGTGTTCGGGTTTGAAGTAGCGGCTTGCCATGCTGCGCAGCGGGACAAGCAGCGCAATAAACAATGGGAACAGCAGTCGCAGGCTTTGGATGGGGATCAGACTGACGACACTCAGGACGGCAAGGCATGCCGCTTGAAAACCGGTGTAAGCGTGCATGATTTTAGTCGGTACGCGGCGTACGAAGTGCGTCTTGGGATACAGCGACGAATCCATGAACAGCAGCGTCAACCGCTCGAAGAATTGGTTGCCCGCCAGCGACACCACACCCATGAACAAGAACACGCCATAGAGCACGGCCATCGGAATCATCTTCAGCACCGGTAGCAAAAGAAGCGACATGCCAATCAAGAAGTGTACGACCAGTCCGGTGATGCGATTCTCATTAACATGCAGCACGCGCTCTCGTCGATCGCCTCCCGGGGCAACAACTTCCTCCGTCGTTGCCAAAGATCGAAGGTGAGCCAACGATCGCACCGTCGCCGCCACCAGCCACGGCCAGCCGAACACCGAACATACGCCCACCAGCAAACCAACGACAGCAAGGTCCCAGTGATACGCCGCCCCACGCTGCAATTTGTTGTCGGGGTTGTTGAGAAGCCTGCCAGTGATGTTATGCGAAAGAAAAATCAGCACTGTCGCCAGGATCGCGGGGCCAATCGCCGCAAACCAACTCCACATCGGCCCTTCAAACGGATCGACGATCCAGGGGCGTCCATTCGTCGTACCAAATTTCTCCGGTGCATTGAGAGAAGGCAGACTGATTTTATCGCGCAAGAACAGCGCCACCGCAGCCATGCTCGCGAGCGCGATCGCCGGTCCAAAGTCAGCAAGAAATTCGCGCATCTTCGGTTGGAGGTATCGGCTACTGCGAAAACGGGAAAGGTTCGTCGCGATGTAAAATGTACCGAGCGCGAGGAGCAATGAAAAGAACGCGATGTCGTGATCGGAATTGTCACCGGCAAAGCTGTTGTTAAACATTCCGAAAATCGCCCGGAGCGATTCGTAGATGAACAGCATCGACATCAACGCGGCGAAAATTTCATCGGTGAAGCGCGTAAAGAATCGCATCAGCGCGCTGGAGTCGGTGACCGCCAATATGATCAAGAGCAAACTCGTCCAAAAGCCAACCCACGCATACGTCGGTAGAAACGGCAATTCTTGATCGGCGCAGAGATGCGCGAGGATCGCGGTGAAGATCAGCAGCGGGCCGATTCCCCCCAGAATAATCAGAGGATGCCCCGCAATGAAAGCGTAGACGAGCCCGCAGACCGCCGTCGCCACCAACATCTCCACGACGCCGATCGCCCCGTCGGTCTCCTTGCCCATGATGCCGCCAAACGTGATCGCCGGAGCCAAACATGCGAAAAACAGAAACACGATCGCCGACACAGTGCGCGCGTTGAGTCCATCGCGAAAGTCGGCTGCATATTGCGGCAGACGGCGTTTGAGGTCATTGACGATTCCGCCGCAGAGTCTGCCGGTTGATACCAGGGCGTCGGAAACAACCGCGGCTTCTGCGACCGGCGCAGTCGTTCGTCGGATGAAGTCATCAATCGCCCGAAGGAGATCGGTCTTACTCTTTGCCGAATCAATCTCAAAACGGAATTCATCATTCGACATCACGCGAGCAATCGTCGCCAACGTGTCGAGATGTTCAGCCGCCGCATCCTTTGGTCCCAGCAGAACGAAAACAAACCGCGTGGGAATTCCGTCGGGCGCGCCGAAATTCAGCGGATGGGCCAACCGCAAGAAGACGATGACCGGCTCTGTGAGCGTATCGAGATAAGCGTGCGGGACAGCCACCCCCCGCCCGATCGCCGTCGATGCGGACGATTCCCGCTGGCGAAGGGCTTCAACAACGTCGGGCTGCTGCGCTGCGTCGATGCGCCCGTTGCGCACCGCCACATCAACCGCCCGCGCGAGGATTTCATCAAAGCTCGACGCCGCAAGCCCCAGCACAAACGAGTCGTCATTGATTGTTTCTTTCAGCCGCTTCATACAATCGCCTCCACGCGTAGGGGCACGTTTGGTTTACAGCGCTACATGGGTCGACGAATGCTATCGGCGTGAATCGGCTTTGCCAAGCTTTCAAAAGTCACTGCAAACTCGGCGCATCGATCAACTTGTTTGCGAATCTTTGTGGCGATTTTTCGGAGTGCTAGAAAAGCGTGTGGATGACGGACGAGTTTCGCGAGAGATGGGTTCAGCCGCTTGAATAAATTTGTTCGGGACGCCAACACTTTTTTGCCATGGAACGAGCGGTCACCATTCGCCCTCACCGGCTCAGCCCGCCCGAAGCGCGAGCGGACTGAGTCGATGGGCATTAGTTGAAATCCATCCCGGGGCGAAGTCTATAGTTGAACTTCCAACTAGGATGCTTCAACAAGGTTCCCGCGAATCTCACCGGCCGGGTTGGCATCGGTGTGAAAATTTACATAGATGTCACCCGCCCGAATGTTGGCAACATCATCAGCAGACACATCCCAAACGCCTTGCACCGTTGCCCCACCGTTGCCGTCATTGACGACCTCATCGGTAAACGGGAAAACGATACCACCGGAACCCTCCGCGCCATTGTCGGACAAATGGAAGTGGGCACCGTTCACATCACCGGAAAGACCGGTGGCTGTCACGTTGTACGTCAACTGCGTTTCTGCATCGTTAAGTTCGAACGTACCCGTACCAGTCGCATCCGTCTCAACTTGATCTGGCCGCTCTGCGTCGCCCGATAGATCTGCGCTGAAAGACTTCGCCTGATTGTTGTTACCGTTACCATTGCCGTTGCCGTTGCCGTTGCCGTCGCCATTGCCGTCGCCATCAGGAATAATGTCGCAGCCAGCCGCGCCAACCAACAACCCCATCATCAACATTCTCAAAAGAACTCGCATCGTATCTTTCTCCTTAAAGACAAAAGTGAAATATCCGCCAATCAATTACTACCGATCAATGTCGCACGGATCGCCGTCCCTTGCAAATCTCCCTTTGTCAAACGGACATCCGTAGAAATAACGCACCTAAAATCAAACGTATAGCGCGAATATGGGCAACCAATTGCGGAGTCAAGTGAATCGAAGTGGATCTGTTCACACCGAGAAGACGATTAAGAAACGAGAGGAATCAAACGATTTTTCATCTTTTCATCTTGACGATGCGCAACGAAATCTTCGCATCATCTTGACCGCCTTGGGGATTTAAGCCCCTGTCTCTGAAGTGAGAACGTGGCGTTTTTCCGGGTGCTACCCAGCAGCCTTTCCATTCCCCGCATCCAGTCGATAAACCATTCTTGTTCCACGAGATAGGTTTTCTCGCGGCACCTCACTCCTTCCCGTTGGTTCTTGATGATTGAAACAAAATAGTGGACAACCGAAGGTCAAAAGCAAAACTAGCACGAATGCGATGGGTTGGCGCTTTGGATCATTTTTAGAACTTGTCGCCAACTCCGTCTTGATCCACCGGGCGAAATATTTGGAGACTTCAACATGAATTCGATGCACCGAACCACCAGTGTTCTAGCGATTGCCGCAGTTGCGATCTGCTGTCTGCTCGTTGCTGATTTCACTAAAGCAGATGGCAATCAACCAGATAGCAGAACGACTCCCGATCGAATCGAATATCGCCCAACACTCCTTGTCCAGCTTCGCGTCGCTGATTTGGAAAAGTCCGTTCATTTCTACCGCGACCTGCTCGACATGAAAGTCGTTCATCGAAACGACGCGTTGCAATGGGTTAAGGTCAGTCATGGAATGAACGGCGTAACGATCGGAATCGGTCAGGGAGTCGATATTGCAGGAAGCGGAACTGTTTCCATCAACCTTGGCGTTCACGACGTAGATGCTGCAAGGCGGCTTCTCGAAGAACGAGGCGTCAAGTTTCTCAAGCCCACGATTACTGTTCCGAACGTGGTCAAGTTGGCGGACCTGCTCGATCCGGATGGCAACAAGATTCGGCTTGCCCAAACGCTGTCGGACGACTCAAAGGATCAGACTCCAACAGCCGACAAGTAAAACCGGCAAATTAAATCGACGGTTCAATGACTTAGGAAGCGACGCTAAACCTGTGTGTGTGTGTACCACTCGCTGGCCGGGTAGTTGCCGAACCGGTTGAAGGACGCGAGTCCGGTAGCGCCGTCGCCAAACGACGAGCCACGCAAAGCCGACAAGGCGTGTGATCGATTGTACGAACAACTGTCCGCCGAATGGAATGGCAGACCGACTGAAACGGCGTCGTTGTTGGAATACAAGAATCGATACGTCAGTGCCCGATCACGGCGACAGGGCACATCGTGGTCGAACGATGGACTTGCACGCAGCGTTCAAAACTACACTGGTGAACGTGTGGAGTCCCGGTCATTTTGTGTTTACGCATCCGGATGGGGTCACGTTTGATAATGTGCAAGCCGAACGACGAGAGTTGGGAAGAAAAGCGTGTCGGAGAGTGAAGTCCCTGTACGAATACCTTAACCTGGCCGGGAAAGACGAAACCGGCTCGTGGGATCGGCGGTTCCCCAACGGATCGCACCTAAAGGCGTTTCGCAGCGGAATCAGTAGCGAGTTACAACTTAAGGTTGCCCCACTCGCATACGTCCAAGAGCAGTTCGGCCACCACGACAATCAACTGACACTCGAACACTTCACGCACCTATTTCCTGAATTGATGTGTGCATCGACAAAGCAGTTCATCGGTGAGCTGGGCGATGGATCCAGTCGCGAACGAAGAAGAGACCTGATTCAATTTCCGCAACCAATACTCGATCACCTGTGTCGACGAATTCCCCTGCGACCGTACAGAATCGTAGGCGGGCTGGACCGTGCCAGTTTGACTTGGCGATCAACTGTGACTACCGCGTTTCTTACACAATCGATTCATGCATCCGACCCGCTGATTCTTGTAAGACATTCTCGCCGACTCAGCGTGCGGAGAAGGTCTCACTTGCAGGGAAAGGAAACATGCGATTGGGTTCTCTATCAATTTACTCCTTCGTCGCTAGCTAAATCAATCAATAGCTCTTGCTCGATATGTGGCGACTCGGGTGAGCTGGCGATTTCTACATCAGAAGATTTCGAATCAAAAGAATTTATCAAATGCGTAGAAGTCAATTTGATTTAGAATTGAACTCAATGCACGAAACTGTTTCACCGCAGCCATGCCATTGCTTGGTGGTTGAAACGGTACAGAACAAATCAAAAATGCTAATTTTCAAAAATCGGCTAGACAATATCGGGGCAGTCGATAGGGAATTTACCCTGTGCCCAGTTTTCTGGTTTTGCGAAGATATCAAAACCACATTGCGTTTTTTTGCTGGCGTTCAAGTGTGATGGACTCTACTTTCGTGTGAAGTGCTGACGTGTAACACGAGCAGTGAATCGCGACGAGGCTTGCTGCAATATTTCCTCTGCAGCGCACTCGTGTTCTGATGTCGGCAGCCGGCACACGTGATTGCGAATTGACAAGATCATCGAACATCCTCGCTTGGAGGTCTCACCATGTTTCTAAAGCATTCTCGACCAAGTACATTGATTGCGACAGCGATTGTCTTTTTGTCAGTGCCTGCGGCGGCGAGTTACGCGTTTCCATCATGGATCGGCGTGTATGGTTCATATGAAAGGCACACTGACAGCCAAAATGCCGGTACGTTCACTGTACTCATGAACCAGAGTTACGTAGGCCTCCATGCTGAAATCGGAATCAGAGTCGATGGAGGGAATTGGCAAGTATCACAAATGTCATATGACGGAAATGTGGGAAGCGATTCCAAGTGGGTTCATTTGCCCACGCAAAGTTATTCTCCCGGTAGCACCATCGAGTACTACTTCCACGGCTACGATGATTGGGGTGGACACATTTATGACAATAACGGTGGTTCCAATTATTCCTTTACAGCCGCACTCGTTCCATCATCAAGACTCGGCATGGGCGCTGTCCCTTACATCGGCGGCGTGACATTTCGCGTCTGGGCCCCCAATGCAACGAGCGTGTCCGTCGCTGGATCATTTAATAGCTGGAGTACATCAGCAAACCCTCTCGCTTCGGAATCTGGCGGTAACTGGTCGGTCGATGTTGGTCCAGGCGCAATCGGTGACGAATATCAATACGTGATCGACGGAAATCTATGGCGAATTGATCCGTGGGCACGCCGGGTGACAAACTCCGTGGGCAACGGGATTGTTACTGACGATTCTTACAGCTTCTCTTCGTTTACCGGGCCAGCTTGGAACGAAATGATTATTTACGAAATGCATGTGGGCACTTTCGACGACGCGCCTGGTGGGACACCGGGAAACTGGCAGTCCGCGATAACGCGGCTGGACCACCTTCAAGACATGGGCATCAACACGGTAGAAGTACTGCCCATTGCCGAATTTGCCGGTGACTTTTCGTGGGGATATAACCCTGCTCATCCATTCGCCCCTGAGAGTATCTATGGCTCTCCAACTGACATGCGAGATTTTGTCGAGGAGTGCCACTCTCGCGATATCGCAGTGTTAATCGACGTCGTCTACAATCACTTTGGGCCAAGCGATCTCGACCTATGGCAATTCGACGGCTGGTCGCAAAATGGCAAGGGCGGAATCTATTTCTTCCAGGATTGGAGAGCCCCAACACCATGGGGCGACACGCGACCCGATTATGGACGTGGCGAGGTTCGCACCTACCTGCGTGACAATGCGATCAGTTGGCTGACCGACTACAACGCAGATGGCTTGCGTTGGGACTCCACCGTAAACATTCGAACACAAAACAACGGTGGCGGTGGAGACATTGCGGATGGTTGGTCTGTGATGCAGTGGATCAACAACGAAATTGACGCAAACTCGCCGGGTAAGATTTCAATCGCAGAAGATCTTCAGAACGACGAGTGGCTTAGCAAGTCCACAGGTGCGGGTGGTGCCGGATTCGACTCTCAATGGGATGCCGATTTCGTACACCCCATTCGCGATGCGATCATTCCTTCAAGTGACAGTTCTCGCAACATGTACTCGGTTCGCGACGCAATCACACACAAGTACAACAGTGATCACGTTCAGCGCGTGATCTATACCGAGAGCCACGATGAGGTGGCCAACGGGAAGTCCAGAGTTCCCGAGGAAATTTGGCCGGGCAATGCGACAAGTTGGGCATCTAAGAAACGTTCAACACTTGGCGCAGCGATCACCTTTACGAGCCCCGGAATACCGATGATCTTTCAAGGCCAGGAATTCTTGGAGGACGGATACTTTCAAGACACCGACCCACTTGACTGGACGCGGGCGACAACGTACAGCGGCCTCGTTGATCTTTATTCAGACTTGATCTCGCTTCGTAGAGATCTCTCGGGCAACACTGCGGGCCTCTCAGCGAACAATGTCAACGTTCATCATATTAACGACACCAACAAAGTGATTTCGTACCATCGCTGGGACCAAGGGGGTGGAGGGGACGATGTGATCGTCGTCGCGAACTTCTCGGGCACGGGTTACACTGCCTACAATGTCGGCTTCCCGAGCGGAGGAACATGGCGCGTCCGGTTTAACAGTGATGCAAGCATGTACGATTCTTCATTTGGCAATTGGAGTTCAAATGATGTGACGGCCAACTGGGGCTCAAAGGATGGAATGAACTACAACGCGAGCGTCGGTATTGGACCATACACGGTCGTTGTCTTGTCGAAGGACTAGCGCTGAAAGTCCATTCCGCTAAATCATTGCGAACGTTATCGTCTTCGAAGTATCGATTTCTGCGGTAGTACAAATCAGGCGTCGACGTATTTTCAAGTTCGCGCGTGCTTATATTGGTCCAAGCGTCTTCCCTAAACTCAGTTGAGGCGTAGCGGAACCACAACAATCAACTGACCCTCGAACACTTCATGCATTTATGCCGAAACTGGTTGGTGATTTGACAAAGCAGTTCATCAATGTGCTGGGCGATGGTTCCAAGCGAGAAGGATGATTTGCAATTCAGCGCATACGCATTGGAAAGCACCAAGAAGGAGGTAATAAGTAACCACCTGAATTGAATACTCATTTGCTATTTTCCAATATCGAATCCAGGAGTTCGCGAGACCCTGTCAGCGCATGCGTTGTGTGAGATGAAAAAAGGAATTTGTTCGGCACGTTCATCATCGCAATTATTGGATCCACGAAGTCTGAGCGACCACAAGGCGATCTACACTCTATGATCCTGAATACAGCCGTGGCAAAATCCACTGCGCACTTAAATTCGATTCATTACATATTTGCGCTCACAGTATCCAATAATCGAAGGTTTTGGCCGACAGCATCGATTCGATATGCGTCTCACGGGCCGGTTAGCAAGTTGGCATAAGCAGTCCAGTCATCAAGATCAATCATGTCGGCAGTCTGGTCGAGATTAGCACACGCACAATTAATCGAATCTGCAACGTTAGATCCAAAACAATTCAAGAAAACCTAAACGTCAACAAGATCCAAGTCACCATCTTCATCTAAATCACCTGGAGTGTCGCAAGTACATGCTTCCAATTCCAGATTAACGCTATTGCTGAACACGACGCAATTGCCTCCGATGGATATGGCGCGTTGAGAGTAGGCGCCCTCGTCATTGGTCGAGACATTCTGAACCAGAAGTGTGTCAGTGAAGGTTCCTGATACGCTGCCTCCGTCAATGAGCGGAACACCATCTTTGTGCCACTGGCGAATGATGGAAAATGCACCGGCCTCCGCGGTACCAGTGTAAGAGACTGTGTCGCCCAGCGACGCGCATTGAGGGGTGGGCTGAACGACAAACGATGCATCTCCGAATTGTAGGGATGCAGAATCTGACGTCTCTTCGCCGATACAGCTATCGCGAACAACACATGAGTATTCAGCAAGATCGCCCAAGTCGACATTGACGATTCGAAGGACCGAAGTGTTCACATCTTCATACTTGCCCGGCTGCTCTTGAAGACCAAAACCGTTCAGCAACCATTCGTAAGTTAGGCCTTCGCCCGCTGCAACGACACTAATCGCAACGGTATTCCCTTCGCAGGTTGTTGAGAGTGGCGCTGGCTGCTGGGCGATGCTCACCGGTTCAGGAATTGAGAGCGTCGCAGGGTCACTCACGGTTGAAATGCAACCCAATGAAACCTCACACGAATACACGCCCTCGTCCACCAATTCAATGTTGGGAATAGTCAGAGTTGCAGCGTCTGTTCCAATCGCATCGACGCCTTCGATCAATGGCGTGCCGTCCTTATACCATTGATATTCTAACCCGATCAACGAAGATGCAACCGTGAGCTGAGCCGTACTCAGCGGGCATGCCAAAACGTCGGCCGGCCCTGTTAGAGATTCGACAAGCACCGCAAGTTGGCAATCAATGGACAAACGGAATTGATCGGGCGAATCCAACATGTCCCAGAGGCTCATAGAACCTTGTGGTTCAACGATCTATTACTCCCAAGGAGACTCGACCCCGACCTGCAAGCCATCATCGAAGCATGGCCAAGTTCTCCGAACCGCTCCGCGCGGCAGCGTTGGTAATTGTGCGGAGTAGTGTGCGTTAGCGGCGAGAACGTTTCAGTATTAGAGTTATCCCGGCGCCGAGCAATATGAACGTGGCGGGCTCAGGTACCCCGGTTATCGTCACCTGAGCACGCGCTCCGCCAAGGTCCAGACCCGCCAGATTTCCACCAGCTACCGTTAAGCCAATTTTGCCTGAGAATTCATTCTCGGAATGTGCAGAGACTCCAAACCAGGGCCCGCTGGCCCAGGTCTCCCCTTTCGTATCAAGAAATTCTAATGGTGCAAAAAACAGCTCTGGATGGGTCTCAGGAAAGAGCGCAGGATGGTCAAAGGTGAAAGGCTGCCCAAATCCCAATCCGTCTCCCAAAGCGTTCTGAGTTCCAACTTCGAAGCCAATTCCATAGACAGGCTCGCCTTCGATGTTTGCCCCACTCGGAACCAGCTCGAGGCCATTCTGCATGCGCCATTCGAAAGTGATTGTGAGCTGATTGGGACCTGGTCCAGGGGTTGACGTTGCAGTAAATAGTATAGGTTCAGGATCTGGGTAGAAGGCATTATTACCGATTGTTGTATTGGTTGTCGGAAATACCTGTTCGCTGGCTGCTTCGCTTATCGCCACCCCCTCTGCAAGATCCCAGAAGGCGTCTTCTTTGAAACCTCCGACAACGGTACCGAAAGTATCCCCGGTCGGATCAAGAAGAGAAGCCGAAGTTGGTGACCCCGAAATGAAAGGCATCGGGGTCACATCAGACCCCGCACGGGTTAGAAGTGGGGATCCAACTAACGATGTCAGGGTAGCTAGCGCTAAGCGTGAGATTGCCATTGGGGATCTGTCCTTTTTGGTTATTGTTAATCCACTTTGTCCTTGGTCGTCCTGGAATACCGTTGATTGCTATCCGAACGGTATGATTCCCGAAGCAACTGATTGGACTCAAGCCGCTAGAGCGTGAGCGCCTCACGAGATCGGCGGTTCGGAACCAAATAGTCGCGAAGTTCCTCACCTTCCCGCGTACTCTCCCTTACAAGTAGCCCAAAAACAGAAAATCTTACACGAGCAACTCAGAATTGTTGAGTTTGCACCACGGGTGCATAATTGAATCCAACATTTGCGTTGATTGGCAAACTGCGACGTCCTGATCTTGCAGCATGAATCCCAGAGTGGCGTCACATGCTAGCGAGGACTCTCTTGTTGTTCGGTATGCGGAAGGCGTGCTTGATCGCGACAGTGATTTGGGTTATTCGGACATTCGCAACAGAAACAACAGTCACAGCAGCCGGCAAATCAATTTGTACGCCAGAACAACTCCCGCAGTCCAGGGAATGGCCTTCATCAACGCAATTGCGATGGGCATCATGGGATGATTTGTTTTCTGGGGTGTCGGGTCCGGGGTTGAATTCGAAAGCTGGACCAGTAGCGGCAACTCTCGGCACGACTCGAGCGCCTTAAGCATCCCGCTTGCCGTCGTGTATCTGTCCTCTGCTTTCTTCGCGCCAGCCTTCGCAATCACTCGGGCGACCTCGGTCATCATCCAATTGTCAGTGGAGATGTGAACATGCGGGGAAAGTTCTGGGAACCTGTTTGCCTCCTTGCCGGCCAACAACTCGAAGAGGATGCGCCCCATCGCATAAACGTCAGCCGTCGGGTCCATGCACGCGTCTGGCGGCATGTACTCTGGTGTGCCCACTACACTTGCCGATGCCGTCTCGGTTGTGATCATCCCAATGTCGGCCAACTTGGGGTTGCGTTCCACGAAGATAACATTGGCCGGTTTGATGTCGCGATGCACCAGACCGACAGCGTGCAGTTTTTCAAGTCCACGCAGCAGTCGAATCACGATTTCGATCGCCGTGTCCGCGCTGATGACCTCACGGCGCATTACAGATTGCAATGTCATGGGTCGATACTGCGCAGGCAGCTTCATTCGAGTGGCGCGACCAGTGCGATCATCATCGGCGAGATCCATAGTGTAATAAAGTGACTGGCCCAGCATACCAACGTGAAAAATCTCAACGAGATTCCAATGCTTGGAAACATTGCGGCAGTACGCCTCCAACGCGGTCGACTCGCGGCAGCGCACGTTGGCAGCACGCAATCGCGAAAGATTCAAGACTTTCAGAGCTCGGTACAAACCCACACGATCCCGCACAGCCCAAACAGTCCCAAACGCACCCTCACCGCTTAAACGCACGCGCTCATAGTCAGCAATCTGCCACTCAGCCACCGTCGAAACCTCGTCAGCAGACAGGGGACTACCTTTTTCGGTTGCATCCTCGAATGATTGCTCGCCGACCGCGGATCGAATCAAGCGACTGGTCAGGTCGGTGGATCGAAATTCTTCGAGCAATGCTTCACACGCTGGACACGCCATGACGTGTTCGTCAAGGATGTCTGTTTCCGTATCGGCAAGCTCGCCGGCTTCATAGCGACGCAGCAACGCTCGATCAGAACACCAAGTTGGATTAGAGGATGCCATCGGCCAGTTCCCCCCAGCGTTTTTTCAGGCGCTCCATGACCCGGTGCTTTGCAACATAAATCTGATTCGGAGACATCGACAATTTCTTGGCTATCTCGACTGTCGGTCGTTCCTGGATCACATACATTTCGAAGGCTTGATAGGTCAGCGGAGAAACATCGCCCTTAATGAGATTGAGGCAATAAAGCAGGTGCGTCTTGTTCCACTGCCGCTCCCAAAGAGTTGCTGGGTCCAATTCGGTGTCTTGCTCACGTAGGAAATCACCAGTCCGGGCCCTTCGCTCTTTGCGGTTTGCGCGCAGATGATCTTTGACTTTGTTGTCGACAATACCACGCATCCAACCGCGCAGACTGGACCGGCGTTCAAACTTCTGAACACCGCCCGCAATGGCGGCCATGGACTGCTGCGCTATTTCCTCAGCCTCATCCCGCGTCAGATTTCGCAAAGACGCGTACTGAATCAGGAGTGGTCGATAAAGTCTGTCGAACTCCTCCCACGACGGCTGGTCGCTGGGGTTCTGGATTCGACGAAGCAGGCTTGATCGGGTCTTGGACATACGGTTAATGTGTAAGTTTGGCTCTCCTGACTTTGCCAGCAGCAGCGAAGCTCATTCCTGGCGAATTCGCCAAGGTTCAAACGCCTGTTCGAGAATACGTCATCATTTTAACAGAAGCCGGGTTCTTGCTCCCGCACTTAATAATATGACGCACAGTCATCGAGAGCCACTTGAAGACTCCAGTCAACTCGCTCTCCCAAGAAAACTTACACCTGCCAGTGTAAGAAATCGCGAGCAAGTGAGACCTGAATGCAGGAAGGGCCGATAAGATACCTCTTGTCTCTGTTTGGTCCGGCTCTGTTTTCGCGGTTGCCGACTATTGGATGATGCGTCGACTCGGATCTCACTTGCGTTGGACACCGTTTGAGTCGCCCGATGAGTGCTTGCGACATTTCGTAGCGGGACAAGTTGCGAATTTCAATTCTAAAGTGCCACGCTCGCGGACGTTTAGGAACAACTCGGCCACCACGACAATCAACTGACACTCAAACATTACACGCGTCTTGTGCCGGAGGTGATGTGCAAACTGACGAAACTGCTCCAAGCGTATCTGGGGGATGGGTCGAAGCGGAATGGATGAGGCGGATCGATTCTAAGCCGCCGAATACGAACCAAATCCGACTAATCCCAGATCGCATGGTGAGGTCAAAATGTGTGCAAGCTGTCGTGAATTCTCGTTGGTGCTCGCCAGTTGAAATCAAATCAGTGGGCGAACGGAATTGATCCCACAAATACAATGTGCCTCAGAGGCTCATAAACCATTGTGGATCCACGATTTATACCCCCAAGGGGACTTGAACCCCTGTCTTCAGGATGAGAACCTGATATCCTATCGAGCGGTTTTCTAGCTTGATTCCGCTAATTCAGCGTTCACAACGACTTAGCGTTAAACCATTTCAAATCCACAAGATATGCATTCTCAGTAAGCCTCATTGCTTCTCACTGATTCCCGTTGATTATCAATGTTTGAATCAAAACAGTGGACAATCAGTGGACACATGGGGTTGATCTCGAATCTACTCACTCAAGACCGACCGAAGGGCCGCAACCAACCTGTCGGCGGTATCTTCATCCATTTCCCCGATTCTCCACGTCAACAACTGGCCTTTGATTCCCAGCACCATCGCTTGTGAAAGTCCAAGCAATTCCGATCTTGCATTCCCCAGCGTAGGTTCCAGCAAGCTCGGGTCCGCAGAGACCCGGTCAAGCACATTCCAGATAATTGCCATTGCCTGATCCGTGAGCTTTGGACTCCCTGCGGCCCAAAGAGCGCGAGTCAGCTTCGATTGCAGAATTTCGTCGGTCGACATATTCTTCTTCCAACACGCGCTGTAGAAGCCGCCAACTACCTTCTCGCCCTCCGACCTTGCCCGATAAGCCTTCGCTTTGCCAAAGACTTCCGCGACAGCGACAGTCCCCAAGGGCAACCCGCCACGCATTCAATGTTTAATGAAATGCCCTGCAAATTCATCCAGTGAACGCTAATTGAAACGCGCCGAAGTCTTGTAAGTCGATGTCACCATCAGAATCGAAATCGAATCTGTCACATTCCATCCCTGAAGTTGGGCCGAAACAATCATTGAATCGTCCATAGTCGGCAAGATCAATATCACAGTCAAAGTCGTAGTCTCCAGATTCTTCGCAGCACATGTCTATTGATTCGTTGCACGCAATTGGAGAACCGCAAGGCGCGCTGCCTGAAAAACAGTCGCCACCAGAACAAAATTCTTGGCCGTCGCAAAAAACGCCATTGTCGCATTGAAGCGCCGTGAAACAGATGCATTCATCAATGGCCTCTGAGCACGTTAGCGAAGTTCCTGAGCAGGGATCAGTCCCATCCAGACAAGTGCCCGCTCCGCAAGATTCACTTCCATTGCAAAACTGTTGATCATCACAAATCGTGTTTGCTGATTGAAACGGTATCGCCTGGACCGGCCCTACAGGCGAATTTATTAGGATGTAGTGCGTTCCCGGCCTAAGGCATTCAGAAATCGCTGGAATTGTGACGTTGATATTCGTAAACAAGCAGAATGACCCGGTGGCGGGCACTGAGACCGAATCCGTGCCAATTTGCACTGATTCACCCGTGAGTTGCGAAGTTGGAGAATAGTAAATCGGAATTGAGAGATTACATCCGCTCGCACCGCGCTGAACACAAATATCATAGTCCACATTTAGAGCATCGCCGATGTCGCTTGCGGGTAAAGAACTGAATCCCCCAACAAATGAGCTAATACACTGAGCTTGGACCGCGCCAGTTGCGGCCAAGACTACAATCATCGTAATGTATCGCATTTGCTACTCCTTTGTTTGAGTTGCGATCCGCGCCGAATTTCATACCCAAGACGGTAATTAATCTGCAGTCTTAGGTCAATGGTCAATCTGCTACTGATGTTTGATAGACCAAATAAATGACGTATAGGTGTAAAACGTCACGAAATTCGGGCTATTTCGGAACTCCCGGAGCTTAAGTAACCGTGCAAAGATCAACACAAACAACTATAACGGCGGGGCTGTGCCCAAAGTAGTTCGCTACCAACAGTTCACCAATGCCTCGCCAGTATATTTACTCCACTACAAATTCCTCCTCAAGGCACTGATAATCGCAAAATGATCGGCCTAAATGCCCCAAGGCTCACCCAAAATCCCACAGTGTATCAATTGCCATCCGCGCTACTTAAGTCAAAGTTACCAATGAAGATATTGAACCGGGTCTTTCCATACGGTACAATGCGAATTCGTTGACGACACTCCCGGTCGATGGTTCATATTCAATTACACGATTGCGTACATAGAAAGTAAAGAAGAGTGTGGCGGTCAAGTGGTCGCCACCATCAAGATTACTACTCGTGGCGGATCCAAGGCGCGTGGCAGGTAAATCAACATCTGCGAGCAACACAACCGTCGATGAGTCAATGACGTAGAGGTGGGCGTCAGTCACCCGACCAAAGAAGTCATCGCCCGCACCGAGGGCCCAAGTAAAAGAGAAGCGGCGGACAATTCCCGCTGTCTCAAATGCCTCAATGAACTCCGATTCATCGACTACGAATCTTACATTTTTGTTTATTGACCCCTGTCGAGAGCATGTTCGTTGTCGGATGTGATTTTGCTGAATCTGTTTTCGTATTCATCCGCAAGCGCCAACCTCATATTCAATACGAACATATTGAGCATGCTATGAACGTGCGTCGTAGCAAGGACAACATCTATGCTTTCAGGAGCTTGCTTGGCAAACAGGGCTTCAAGTTTTGTGTCATAATCTCTATTCTGTCTCGCCAACTCATCTGCACCAAGAACGACATTCTCAGTTTCTAGAGTATTCGAAATCTCACGCACATATTCCTTAACCGATTCGTATGCCATGGCAATTGTCGACATTGCTTCGACCGGTGGCAAGCTATCTCTCGACGCCCTTTCTTTTATTTCTCCAAATCTTCCTTGCAGAGTTTCAACTACAATCTGCACACTTTGAATATGAGATTCGATGCTTTGTTTCCAGATTTCAAGGTTCTTGCATTGCTTCTGAAATTTCGCGTTTTCAGAGAGTCCCTCAAGGCTCTTTTGCTGCTGTTCCTCAGTCTCGACAATCTCATCCAGCTTCTTCTCCGATTCTTCAGGAAGTCCAATCTTATTGTTTGGGCCAACGACAAGAATTCCCCCCCCCATTCTTAATTTCGCCATCAACAGAAACGCCACTTCCGTTGGATGCGCTTGAGACAAGAGCAACAATGACCACGCCAGCCAGTGCGAATCCTGCCGCAATCAATTTGAATTTCCCGTTAATGCGTGACGCTCGGACTGTGGGTGATTCTTTTGCCATGATTCATCTCCTTGGAATTCTTGGAGATATCCAGGCCAGATTTGGCACCGTATTGAAGGGCTGAATTGTTTGCCGTGAACAAATCGCTGGAGTGTCCCCTTCAGATTCTAGGAAACGAAATAGGTGATTTCAACTGCGACTCAAACTTCCAACATTCTCATTCGCTTGCGTATCCACATGTTCTTCCGGCCACATCATTCACATTGCCAGATTGCTGTACAAGTAATTACATATTTGCGCCGATTAGGCAATGATGTCTGAATCACGTCTGCGGTGCAGGATTTGTTGAATTGGCAGGTTTCTGGACTTGATTTCGAATTCTCTCGCTCCGATTCTTGATCGTTTTGGAACGACGACTACATCCCATTGCGTTGGCAATAGCGAATCACTGAGCCATTTCTGCAGATGCGAGTTGCGTCCAAGGCATAGCGTGGGCACCACTTGGCCAGCCACTCAGGAGGCACCGCTGTCTCTCAAATGCCATTGACTCGATACCGAACGCGATATCAAAGAGGCACACTCATATATGCGACCTCTTTTTGAGACGGCGAAGAGCGTGCAACAGACTGGCTGCAGAGCCCATCAAGGCCTCGTGTAGTTCATTCCACGCGATAAATATTCCCCCGACCTTTGGGTGATTTTTGCCGTTTGATTCTCTTCGCGATGGTCAGCAAGCCGAGTGTGTTGTACGCATCACCGGACCGACCGGAAGCCTTCCATGCTTTTGATATCGATGCACCATTTGCCCCTTTTGCACCTGCCTTCTTGATCGTGGCGAGAACGAACTCGTTCGCAGTCATCTTGTATTTCTTGCGCTTGGTCGATCGTTTTGACCGCTTTTTCTTCGCTGATTTCTTGCCATGCTTCTTGCCGGCATTCACCCGCTTTCGCTTCCTTGAATCTGTGGCAGTAATTCCAAGTGAGGCGAGGCCTTCATCGATTTCGGCAATCGCCGCTTCATGGGCCTGGCGTTCAGACCGCAACTGGGCAGTGACCTGACCCCATCGTTAGTCCACCTGTTATGTTAGAGTTCTTCCATCTGTTACACCAGCCGGCGGGCGTAGCGTAGCGAGGGAACCGAGCGGAGCGGAGCCTGCCGGCTGTCGCTTTCGGTCTGTCCCTTGCTGGGCAT
>JAJDEB010000037.1 GCA_029260015.1 Phycisphaerae bacterium
CACGTCGATAAGTGTTCCCTCGGGTTAAGCTGCCAGGCTGGCAACATCATAGTACAGACTGTCAGGCGTACACCGGTCCAGTGACTGGTGGCGCCGCTCCGTATTGTAAAAGTTGAAGTAAACGCCCAATGATTTCCGGGCGTGCGTGATATTTTCGTAGGCTTTCAGGTACACCTCCTCGTATTTGACGCTGCGCCACAGACGCTCGACAAAGACATTATCGATCCAGCGGCCTTTCCCATCCATGCTGATTTGAATATCGTGTTGCTTGAGCACGCCAATGAACGCGTCGCTCGTGAATTGGCCGCCCTGGTCAGTGTTGAATATCTCCGGCGCGCCGTGGCGTTCGATCGCCTCATTCAACGCATCGATGCAGAAGCTCGCATCCATCGTGTTGGACACGCGCCAGGACAGCACCCGGCGAGAGTACCAATCCATGACGGCCACCAAGTACGCGAACCCCCGCGCCATCGGTAGTGGAGTAAGAAGCAGGGCGTAGTCGCACTATTTCCCTGCTTCTCCTCCCCGAACCGTACGTGCGCCTCTCAGCGCATACGGCTCTCCATTCAAGCATGGCCCATGGCCATGGCAACATCACGATAGCGAGAGGTGACGGTACTGCGTCCATCGTCCGGGCGAAGATACGGATTAATGGACGGATTACGCCATCGGAACTGATCTTTGCGACTGGTAACCAGCCGGCGCAGAGAGATCCCACAGAGATTGCCTTTACCGCTGCGGCCGAACAACACCCAAGTCAACGCCGGGCTATTCGCTGAACGCCGGACCCATTGCCGCATCAGCGACTTGATCGACGTTCGGTATTTCCTTGCCAACCAGTTAGCAAGTTTCCAGAATACAATCCTGTCCACCTTGCCGTACATGATCGCGGTATAGTCCGTGAAGCGGTAGAAGTTCGCCCAGCCCGCCAGTTGACGGTTGAGCTTTTCCACCAGATCAATCTTGTTCTCGCTGTAATTACCCGACAGCTCCTTTGCCAGCTTCGCAGCAAAATTTCGGAGCTTGTCGCGGGGTATCGTCGTCACTGGCCGCATGGTTCCGCGCGGTCCCCGTTTACGAATGATGCGGTGTCCAAGGAAGGCAAAGCCGTCATTGACGTGAGTGACATGGGTTTTGTCCATGTTCAGCGTCAGCTTCAGATCGCCTTCCAGGAACGCCCGGCATTCTTCACGGATGATCCGCGCCTGTGCCTTGGTTCCCTTAACAATGACGACAAAGTCGTCAGCATAACGACAGTACGCTACCGCCGGTTGCCACTGCCGATTCTCGCGAAGGGCGATGGGCCGTTGTCGTTTGATACTGTCGTTCCAGTACCAGCGATCCTTGCGTGCTTTATCGCTCAGGTATTTCGCCTCCAGCCATCGATCGAACTCATTGAGCACGATATTAGAAAGGAGTGGGGAGAGTACCCCGCCTTGCGGAACGCCTTCGCTGGCAGCACAGAACAAGCCCCGATCTATATGACCGGCCTTCAGTAATCGCCAGATGAGGTTCAGGAACCGCCGATCACAGATCCGTTTTCGCAAGCATCCCATCAGCAGTTTGTGATGTACCGTATCGAAGTAGCTCGCCAGATCACCTTCGATGACCCAGCGGCCCCTCTCATGGGTACTATCCGCCAATTGGAGTTTTACTGTTCGGATAGCGTGGTGCACGCTGCGCTCCGGTCGGAACCCATAAGATAAACGATGGAAGTCGCTTTCCCAGATGGGTTCCATGGCCATGAGCATCGCGCGCTGCACGATGCGATCCCGAAGTGTCGGGATACCCAGAGGTCGTTGTTTACCATTGGCTTTCGGGATGTACACTCGGCGCGCCGCTTGCGGCTGATAACTACCCGACAGCAACTCGGCGCGGATACGCTCAAGCTCGGCAGGAAGATTCGCCAACATGGCTTGCTTGTCCACACCATCGATCCCAGGCGTTCGGGCACCACTCGATGCCAACGTGATCCGGGACGCCTCGGTCAACCACGACCGATCGGCAATGATCCTTAACAAACGCTCAAACTTTCGTTCTTTGTTCGCCGTGGACCACATTGCCAGCTTGTGCTGCATTTCGCTGATTATCAAAGGTCTTCACCTCTTTGCGGTCAGCTAATCGACCGCACAAGCTGCTCGAACTGCTCCCCTTCGCCATGTGATCGGCTTTCACGACCTCGGACTACTACGAGAGCTCCGCCAGTCCATCGCGCCTCGGGGCCACACTCCCTTCGCATCGTCAATGAACCTTCCCCAGTTCACATGTCGGACTCAAACGCATCGGTGAGGTTGCCGGTCGCAATCTTTATCCTTGCTTGCCGCAAGTTGATGCAGACATTGCGGGACAACTATGCACGTCCCACAGTTCCGAGCCGCCACCATACATATACAACGACTCATTGCGCGCCGATGCATTCGTGTCATCGGCACGCGTCTGCATTGCACCTGTCAAGTCGTGTAGGTGCAGGCGACATTTCAGCCCACAGACGCGAATTAACCGGTTCGTGTTCCTCAACCTTCCAATGCTCAGCCTAGAGACGCATCTTGGCGTAACGACTTCGCCTCACGCCCCGTTTCCCGCGGGCTACGTCACCCTGCCAGTGTGCAGCAGGTCACCGCCGCTTCGGCTCTTGCTCGTTCATAGCAACGAGCTGACAATCGATAAACGTTCTCCTTCGTTATCTTCATGTATTCCAGACATGCTCAGGCTCAGGCAACGTCTTCCAGACGCCTCCCGAGGCTGGGCGCACCGAACGTAATATCCGTCGCCCAGACCTGGTTCGGCCGGTCAATCGTTAAACCCCGAAGCAAATACGGATAGACCTTGTGCGCTTGATTGGCCAGACTCAGGTTCCGCTTCGGGTACACCGCCACCAGTCCCATGGTGCGCATCAAACGTTGGACTCGCTTACGATTGACCCTGTGGCCCCGGTCCTCCAGCCAATCCCGAACTCGCCGGCTTCCGTAATACGGATGCTTCAGGTGGCATTGGTCGATCAGCTTCATCAGCTCAAGCTCCGCATCGCTGACTGGCCCAGGAACGTGATAGAACGTCGACCGGGGTAAATCCAGCAACTCGCACTGACGTTTCACTGGCAGGGATTCCGTGCGCGCTACCATTTCTTTCCTCTGGGCCCGTGGATCCGTTCGAGCCCGCGTTCTAAAAAATCGTTCTCCATCGTCAGCTGACCGATCTTGGCGTGCAGTGCTTCCACCGTTTCCGCCGACTCCTCCGCCTTCTGCTGGCCTTTACCGAAAACATCCGGCGCGCTCTCAAGCAACTGTTTCTTCCAGTCACTTATCTGATTCGCGTGGACATCGTATTTCTGAACCAACTCCGCCATCGTCAACTCGCCCTTCAACGCCGCCAAAGCCACTTTAGCCTTGAAGGCCGGGGAATGATTACGTCGCTTTCTTCTCATCGCCTCTCTCCTGAGCTTGTCGCTCATAGTGGAGGAAGACACTTATCTCCGTCTACATTTTGTACAATCAACGGGGTCCACTACT
>JAJDEB010000038.1 GCA_029260015.1 Phycisphaerae bacterium
GCCATCCGCATCGTCAGCCGACTCGTCGGCAACGTCCGGACATGGGTCGCACGCATCACCCGCAAAATCGCCATCAGAATCGTCCTGGGTCGGATTGGCGATAATCGGACAGTTGTCGCACACGTCGCCCACGTTGTCCGAATCGGTATCTGTCTGATCCGGATTCGTAGCGTTGGGGCAATTGTCGGTATCGTTGGTGAAACCGTCGGCATCGACATCGTCGTTTTGCGTTTCGTCGGGTATGCCGTTGATTCCCGCGTCATCGTCGATAGGTGGCTCACCGTTGGTATTTGTGTCGCCAATATCGTCTACATCATCGACACCATTTGTTCCGACGTCACCCCCATCGTTTGAACCATCACCGTCGCCAACGTTTCCCTGATCCTGCCCGCCGGGTTGATCGTCTGGCATCTGGCACGAAGCCGTCAGAATTGAAAACACAATTGCTAACGCAAGACTGAGTCCTCGATTCATGTAATTCCTCCAAGTGTTTGACCGTGCCGAGGTTTCGCCAATAACCCGAATGGTATTGGCCGCCACGATCCTTTCACCTTTCAGACGATTTCAAAGAATTCTGCGCGGCCCGATCGCCCGATGGTAAGCTTATTTTAATCAATTACTTATGGGTAGGAAAGAGGATTTGGCGCTACTGAAATCGCACCTACTGCGCGGAAACCGCCCGCAATCAGTGGGTGACTTGATGGAGTAATCGAAATGTGAATCTGGACTTTGGGCGACGCCAACACCCGCTAGAAGTCAGCCAGCGACCGGTACTGCAACCCGTACAACAATTCCAGATAGCGGCGGGTCTCTTCACGATCGATGTTGGTGACGTACTTCCAGAATCCGTAGACCCTGGCCAGCGTCATCATCTTCTCGGCATAAAGTTTCCACGTGTATCCGCTTTCGATGCGAGTGATCGCGTTCTTGGATGTTTGGTCCCAATACTTCGGGATCTCTTTGCACTTTTGAAGAAACTCGGCCAATAGCGTTGCGACTTGGTCGCCGTGGTTCGGGTCAATGTGGAAGCCCGAGACACCGTCTTCGATGATTTCAGACGGTCCGCCGTAGCAGGTCGCAAAGGTTGGCAATCCCGACGACATCGCCTCGACAACCGTTAAGCCGTACGCTTCAAACAATGCCGGCTGAACGAACACACCGCGTGTATCGGCGATGAACCGATACAATTCGCCGACGAGGTTGCGCTCCGATTGGAAGCCCAACCAGCGGAACTGCCCGTCCAGATTGTGTTGGTCGTACAGCTCGTGCATCCGTTCGATTTGTTCGCGCTCTTCGTGATCGTTGGACAGCGCCGGATCGAGATGGCCACCGACGACAAACAGATTCGCCTGTTCGCGAAGTTGTTCGCATCGGCCATACCAATCAACCAGACCGTTCAAGTTTTTGATGCGGTCCAACCGCGCCATCGTGAAGACGATCGGCTTCGATTCGTCGTCGAAGTGTCCACGGTGTGGCGAACCTCCGCCATCTCCGAACACCATCTCGCGCAACTCTGGTTCGAGCGCAGTCAGCCGCCGTTTCGTATCGGTGTACGGGAAGTAAATATCGGGGTCAGCGCCCGGTGACACGATGTTGAATTTCGGATCATGGACGTTGATCCCATTGACCACGCGATACAGTCCCGGCATGGTAAACGATGAGTAGCTTTCATATTGTCCGACACTGTCTTCGGTTCCGGCGATTTCTTGATAGGTGCTGGTGATGATGAAGTCGGCATTGTTCATCGCGATCAGGTCAGCGGTGTATTGGCAGGCAAAATGGTACTGATCGTTGTTGTCCTTCCAATACAGATCGCTCAGCAGGTATTTGGTTTTTTCGAGGGCATGGGCAATGTTGCACTGGGTGACGTGCAAGCGCCGCGACATCAACGTCGCCACCAGATTACCGTCAGAATAGTTACCCACGATCAGCCCGGGGTTACCGCCCAACTCGGCTAGCACTTCCTTTTCTGCTTCTTCGGCAAAGCGTTCGAGGTATGGCCAAATCTCGAATCGCGAAATCCAGTTTGGCACGATTTCGCCATGGGCATCACGGAATGGCACACGCAATATTCGCGCATTGTTGGTGCCGATGATTTTTTCCGATCGCTGATCGCAAGTGGTTCCGTGTGCATCTTGGATCAGACGCGTGACGACGAGAATCTGTGGTTCAAGTGTGATCCCCTGTTCGTCGAGGCGCTTGCGCATCTCGCATTCAAGCGCTCGCGCCTGATCAAGAATGTAAACCACCTGCCCACCGGTATCGGGAAGCCCCAAAACGTTCGACTGCCCGAAGTAACCGTGCGGTGAAAGAATCACGATGTTGAAGATCATCGGAATACGGGCGAGAAAATTCTCCAGGATCGCCGGATCGGGCGCTTCGAGAATATCGGAAAGCATGCGCAACGTTTCGCGCATCCGATCAACCGTCTTGCCCCACCCCATCTCAAAACCGAGCGACTCCAGCTTGATCGACACATCGTCCCAGGTTGCATCTTCGGGCTGCTTGCCTAGAAAACCATCCGCCTGTCGAAGCGCACGGCGCAATTCTGTCACATCTTGAATGCGCCGACTCAGCATCAACTGCCTGCCCGAATACTGATGCAGGCGAAGGAACTCCAGCAATCGCTGGTCACCTTTGTCCAAATCCTGAAACAGATCGCTGGAGAGGCGACGGTTGAGGAAGCTCATTCCCTGACCGATCGAACGCGGCTCCTTCAGCATTGGGAACCCACGATTAAAAGGCGTTAGGTCAACTTCCATCTGCCATTGATCGCGTGAATCCTGCCCGTCAACCAGCCGCTCTTTGACTGCGAGAAACTCGGAAACGTCGATCTCCTCGACATCCACTGCCTCTGCATGGAAGCGAAGAAATTGCCAGCGCCCCGGACGCCAGCGAACCGAAATCGCCACCCATGGACCATCGACCGCAGCCTCCTCACAAGAGCGAAGCACATCGCCCAATGGCGACGCCAACAAGGAAGAATCCTCCTGCTCAGCCGACAACACCTCCATCGTTTCGCGAAGCTCTGAACGCATCACGAATTTCTTGTCGAGCGCCGCAATCCTGCGCAACAGCAGATAGGCTTCGTCGCGATGTTCGCGCAGATAAGTCGAAAGCGACTCAGGCACTGTTGACGGGTTTGGGTTTGGCTGGTTCTGTGTTGACGAATTCTGGCTCATGGGTTCGGATCTTTCCGAAGAAGTTGTAGTGTTCGATGCCTTCGATGATTCCCCAGGCGTAGTTTTTTTCTGCGAAGTAGATGTGCGGTTCGCCACGAAGTTTCTCCAATTCAGGATCGTGGTTTCCCACAACCACACCGAGCGTATTACCTGTCAACATTTCCTCATCGTTGCCAGAATCGCCAGCCACCAAACAGCGATCCGGTTCGACACCCCAGTTCATGGCGAAATAGCGCAATGCCATGCCCTTTGATGCTCTTATCGGCAAGATATCGAGGTATGCCCCGTGCGATGTGATGACATTGGCTTGTAGTCGCGAACGCCGCAAATGCCGCGTCACTTCGGCTGCGGTTGGTGCTTCGTCTTCAAGCATATCGTAGCTGATTTTGTATTTGGTCTGTCCTTCCGCTCCTTGTGGCTTAAGGCCGGGTAGCTCGGTCATCACCTCACGAATCACCTCTGGGCGCCACCGATGGCGAATGTGTTGGTCAAAGCCACGGTCTTCGATCAAGGGGGCCCCATAATGTATCGCGCTACCCACCGAAGTAATCAAGAGTTGTGGCGTTGGAATCTTCCACTCTTGCAAGACAGAAAGCGTCAAGTCGAGGCTGCGACCGGTCGCAATGCCAAACGCCACATTGGAGCCAACATTCTTGAGCCGGCGGATCAACTCGCGAAGTCCGCTCTTATCCCCTACCAACGTGTTATCAATGTCGCAGACCACGATGCGATCGGCTGTGATCAGTCGCGCGCTTGAAGAAAGCGTTTGCCGATGTTTGTTGGACTTACGGATTGCAGTCCCGACGATGCCCGCATACTTTTTCACATGCGCCGACCATGAGTAGTGGCCATGCGCCCCGCGTAACCCCGCGTTGGACCATTTCTTCCATTGGGTACGGTCGGATACGGCAGCCAATAGCGCTTCACCCAATTCCTTTGACTTGAGCGGATCGATCAAAACGCCATTGCGACAAAGGGCAACGATGTCCCTCGGTCCGCCATCCGATGTCGCCACGATCGGCAAACCGCTGGCCGCTGCTTCGAGTAGCGTTAAGCCAAACGGTTCGGTCAATGCGGGATTCACAAACAAACCCTTGGTCTTTGTCGCCAACTGATAAAGGTGAGGCACATCGCTGGAGTCGTGATTCTTTGGATAGGCCACTTTGCCATAGAGGTTATACAAATCGACGTACTGAAGAATCTCACCAATGACTTCGCGGGCGCTGCGATCGAGCTCGTTGATGTCCGTTCGGTTGCCAGCCACGATGACCAGGTTTGCAACGTCGCGCAATTTTTCGTTTTCGCCGTACGCTTTGATCAGCGTTGCGATGTTCTTGCGCGGATCGGGACGCGACACCGCGAGGATCATCGGTTTGGCCCAGTCTTCCAGGAATGGTGTGATCGCTTTATGGATCTTTGGCAGGTTTCGCCAACTGCGCGGGGGCGGCGTGAACCGACTCAAATCGACGGCTGGCGGAATGACCGTCATTCGTTTGGGTTGATAGTTGTCGTAAAGGGCATACTGCTCTTCGACTTCTTGACTCGTACTCGTCACGACGAAGGTCGCGTTGTCGAGGGCGTATTCCTCTGCGTCAATGCGGCGGCTGATCTTGTACCGTTTCTCGATGGCCTCTTCCGCCATCCCTTGTTCGAGCAATCGCTGCTTCTTGACCCGCCCGAGCGAATGACCGGTGAACGCCATCGGAATGCCCAAGAGCGATGTCATGCGACCGGCGACATAACCGGCGTCGGCGTAGTGACCGTGAATCAGATCGGGAACCCGTCCTTGATCCCGCAGGTAACGAAGAAGGTTGTCTGAGAAGCTGTCGAGATGCGGCCAAAGTGACTCCTTGGCCAGATACCGCTTCGGACCGCATTCGATCCGCACGATGTTTACGCCGGGCGCCAGCGATTCTTTGGGCTCGCCATAGATGGGGTCAACTTTGGGGTCAATCACCCGTCGGGTCACCAGATCGACGCGATTGACCTCCGGATGCTCAATGAGGGCGCGGGCCAATTCCACGACGTAGGTAATCTGTCCGCCGGTATCCGGGTCAGCGCCCAATTCCATGTCCGAGCCGCGGACGCGACCATGAACACTGATGAGCATGATGTAACGACCTGCACTATCCGCCATCTGCCTTCCTTTGAGTTTTGCAAAACACCGGTCAAAACCACGTCTCTGACAGGCTATGCGGTTTTCGCCTGAAAGCAAATTCAACGCAGTACCTGCAATAAACACAGACGTTTGCGGAATACTGTTGGACATGTGCATATTCGCGTATGATGTTGCGGGGTGCGCTCCGCTGTCATTCCCGCGAAAGCGGGAATCCAAGCACAGCACGTTACACTTCGCTCGTTCTGGACTCCCGCATGCGCGGGAGTGACGAACCACTGAAGACTTTGGAGAACCACATCAGATGACAACGCAATTACTTTGCACGCTGGCGATTGGATTGCTGCAACCCAGCGCCGTGGAACTATCCGCGAAGTTCGATGCGGATGAATTGAAAGTCGGGCAGACGTATCAACTCGAATTCAAGTGGGATGTCACATCGGAATCTGCTGTGGACCAAGCCGGTGTTCCCGTCCCGCTGATTCAGATCGACGTGCCCGATTCAATCGAGTTGGTTGGAAAGGAATTGAAAGAACACAAGGAATTGTCCAAAAATGAATTCCTTTATGCGCCCTTTGAGCGGGCACTCGAATCCAAGACCGAATCGATCGAATTCAAACTCATCTCTGCTCCCGCAGCAGGCGACCATATCGCGATCAATTTCATCGCCTATTCAACGGCCAAGGATGGGACCAGTCAGTTCATTCGCAAACGATTGGCTGTCCCGGTTGTTGCGAAGGCCGAAGGTAAAGAAGTCGAAATCGGAGATGCGGCCTGGGGTCGCAACAATTTCGGGAAAATAGGCGAGCAGGTTAAGCCTATTTCGATACCTCAAGCTGACGGAACCAAGGTCGATCTTGGTGACATTCTCGGCAAGTCCAACCTCATCATCACAACCTACCGGGCGTTCTGGTGACCGTTCTGCGCTAAGCAACTGGTTCAGTTGCAGGAACGCTATGACGATTTCGAGAAGCTCGATACCGTGGTCGTGGCGGTGGCACAGGAAGATAAAGACCTCGCAACCCACGCGAAATTCCTAAAACACTTCGACCCAGCCCCCCGGTTCAAACTGGTGGCTGACGTGGAAGGAATCACCAAGGACCGATATCATCAGACCACGACATACCTGATTGATAAGACGGGTCATATTCGTGAGATCTTTCCGATGATGGTCCACCACCGGGCATCATGGGATTCGATCCTCAAGCGGATTGCGGAAGTGAATGGCGAAGGCCGATAAGCCCGCGATTCTTCACGCCCATAACAGCGTTGTACAAAATCTGACATACCGGGCAGTCCGGGAAGGTCCAGATATCAGTCACGGTTCATAAGTTGTGCGTTCAACAAGACTTGACTGGACACCTGTAGATCGACGACAATCGGCGTTGAATGTCTCCAAGGATGCTGCCTAGGATGACTGTAAACGCGATTCTTCCGGGTGTCATCAGGCGTGCAGATACCCAACCGCTCGACGTACAAAACTGATTTCAAAGCGCCTTGGCCGGGCTAGCATCCAATGAATCTGGAGTACGCTTCCGCCTTCATCGGAAGTTTTCGGTGGGGATCGTGATAGAAGTCTGAGTCGTCTGAATGGTCAGATACACGGTCAGACGTTTTTTGATAAGCACTAGCTGAACACTCACTTGCCTGCGATCGCACGGATCGCAGGAACAAGACAACCAAACGAGCCATTGGGGAGCTGCCGTGAAAATCAACAACCGCACTAGAGGAATCTGCCACTGGACCTGTTCGGGCCTGGCACTTGCATTCATATTCTCGCTATTCGCGGCAACCAGCGCCGTCGCCGAAGAACGCAAGTTTACGGTGATGATGGTTGTTCCCCCCAAATCGGTAACCGGTGGATATCCGCCGTCCGGTGTGACGGACGTTGCCCGCGGCGACATTTTTGATCAATACTTCGATGACTTTAATCCGGTGATTGATTCATTTGCAGAGTATTGGAAAGAAATCTCCTATGGCCAAGTGACGGTCACGGGAAACGTATTTGACTGGGGTGAGATTCCCTGGCCACTGCTGCCCGCAGGCTCGACAGGGTCACTCCCCTTTACGAACTTAAATGGGGGAGGGTTCGGACAGTTCAACGGTGAGGGATTTTCCGAAGCCCGCCAGATGTTTCGAATCGACTACAACGGTGAACTTTTTGAAAACGACAGCACAGGAACCCCTGACGACCCCACAGCCAACGTAAGAATTTACCCACCCGGCTTGGCAGATACAGACATCCATGGCAATCCGGTATGGACACCTGGCGAACGTTTTGTTGACCTTGATGGCGACGGTTATTACGACGCGCTCACTGAGGACACCGCCGACGGATTCAAAGGCTCATCGGAAAATGACCTTGGCGATATGGTGCCCGACTGTAGCCTGGACGGTGAAATCGAAACCGACGAATTCTGCGATTTTGACTTGGATGACGAATGGGATTATGCAGAACCCTTCGAAGACTTCCTGGTCATTTACAACCGGAATACCACTGAGATTGAAAATCGATGGATCAAACTCGATCCGAGCCCCAACAATACTTTTGAAGGCGACGTCGATTCGATGGGTAGTCGTGTGTGGGCGGAGGCCTACATCCGCAGAAACTATCCAGGAGATGCAGACGCGTTGATTGCGCGCTGCGGCAATGGCGTTTATGACGGCCCGGACTCTTGGACTGAATCTGGCAACACAAAACTTCAGCATGCGCCCGAACCAAGCGGGTTTTTCCTAACCATCACACCGGAACCGGGGTCGTTCTATCCAACCATGATTTCATACGAACAATGGTGGGAGGAATATTGGCGTGACGAGCACATTGATAGTGGCTTGATTCCGACCCCAGCACCTGATGCACCCGCCTGGATTGAGTCCATCCCTATCATAAGGGATTTCGACCCAAATTCGCCATCGGTGGGTGGTCCAAGATCGTTCAATCCCAACGCGGGAGGTACGAACGCCCGAACGGGCGTCGAATGTCTTCCCGATGTAGAAGTTATGGAGGAGGAATGTAGCAAGCCTATCTTGGAAGACTTCACCGTGGGCGACGGCTTTGATCTGGAAAACCCAAATGGTGGTGGAGGTAGTATTTACGCTGATACAGTTGGATACTATGACGGTCCTGCGGAATTCCGCGACCTTCCGTCATCGATGTACCACACCAGGAGTTTTACAGGTGGGGAAGCAGTCTATTCCGGTTACGAACACTTTGGATTCATCAATTCAAATAATCTTGATCCCATGGCACCTGAAACCAGTGGGCAATGGTACGGAGGTGACGGAAGATTCGGAGAAGTCACTTCACCATTTAACACCAACGACTGGGGACATGATCGAGGTGCCAACGACCCAAATAATGCCGGAGGACCCGACACCATCATTCCGCCGGCAGGGCCGTTCGCATTTAACATCCATGGAACGGCGGGTTTCGATGGTGGAAACCTAACGACGTTGGAATTCTTGACTTGGCGCAAAGATGACGACGCAACTTCCGGCGCTGCCATGAAACGTGACTTCAATCTCGACGGTCTTCTCGACCAAGGTGAAGTTCGCAACCGAGGTACTGAAAATTATTCGGTAGATGTTGACGCGGGAACTCCCAATGACGGCGGTCCGAGTACAAGATATCCATTCAATCGGCGGCGACTGACCGAAGATGCCGTCGAAGTGCATGATGATTCGGCCGACTGGGATCTTTTGGTCATGCCCGTCGACAACTCCTTCTGCATTACGTTTGAATTGCCTTTGGGGCAGGAGGAAGAAATTTGTCTCGACCTACATTTCAATTTCCTGCATTCAACTTTCATACTTCCCGAAGGAATCATCGCGCCAGGATTGGCTGCCGGTGGGCGAGGGTTGTTCCAGTTACCGGCACCAGCAATGGATTTGCCGATTCAGGTACGAGAGGACATCCCAGGTTCCTTGTCGCCCATTTGGTTCTCAGATTTTGGAACCACGCTGGGCGATGTCGGTGAGGTAGGCAATACGAGTGGGGGTCCGCTCGGGGGGGCTGGAAAGCAGCTCATGGTTCACGAATGGTTACACGTTTGGGAATTGTACCCAGACCTCTACGACTACGACGAGTACCTACCGGGTTCGATCATTGATACACCGGTGGGCGCCTGGGACATCATGGCCGGCGGCTTTGTCCATCCATCACCCGTTTTGAAAGAGAAGTTCACTGGCAACGGCTTCCTCGGTACCGCTCATCCCCCGTGGATCGATGTGACCGACCTCGCCGATGTGCTTCGCCCAGGCGAACCGACGGTAATCGAATTGCCCGACTTCGCATTCGATCCGTCAAACTCGGTCTATTACCATGAAAATCGCAACAAAGATGCCGATCCGACGCTCGAAGAACGGTTCTATTTTTATCGACTAACAAGCGTCGACCCACCAGACGAACCAGGCGCCGGTGGAAACCGAATCAACTTCTCCACCTATGCACCAGGTGCCCCGATCAACAACGGCATGATGCTGATGCACACCAATATTCCGCGCCCGCTACTCGATGATCCAGAAGCTCAACCGTTACAGCAGCGCGTTGGAGCAAACTTTATCTACGCGATCTTGCAGGCGGACGGTGGTGAAGATGCCGGAGATGCCGGTGACCCATTCCCTGGTATCAACGGTGTCACCCAATGGCGCGAAGATGCAACCGATCCGAATTCAAGGTGGTATGGGCAGATTCGCAGTGGTATCGAAATCCTGGACATCGTTCAGGAATTCGAGAGTTCATTTGTGACGTTTCTCTGGTCGCCGCGTCTGGTACCGCTACTTAATTTTGTCGATCCTCCAGGCGGTCTCGTCGTAGGCAACCAGTATCGAATTGCATACAACGCATTCGACTTCGACGGTGGAACCAAGATCGAATTCTACTATGACTCCGACAATGAAGGTTACGATGGTACGCTCTTGAGTCCGCTTGACACGAAGGCACCTGGCTATGTGGCCGGCAATTATGATGTTCCTCTTATTAGTCTGCCTGGAGACGGCACTTATTTCTTCTACGCAAGAATGGTTCCCGGACCGGGTCAGGATGGCCGAACCGACCCGAGCGCTTCACCCGCTCGACCGACTGGAACCAATCGCGGTGTCGGTAAAGTAACCGGCGGAAGCGTAATGGTTGGAACGTCCGGGTTTGCGGACCTCCCAGTGCAAGTCGATCTCTCAACCTCAAAGGTTGAACTCTGGGACGTGATTTGCATTGACGCAACAGTAGCCGGGCAGGAAATCTGGGAAGTATTCGGCGAAATTTCAGGCACGCAGGCAAACGCAACCACCGGTGTCGAGTACACCAGCGACAACGGCGAAGTAACGTTCACCATCGATTGGACAGGAATCACGGGAGACACCGCCAACGTATCCAATACAAACAATTCGTTTAGACTGATCGATCCAAACGCGTCATTCGATGCGACGAGCTTCGACTCCAACGACATCGTCAGGATTACCGGTGGAACGGGTGCGGTACCGGGTTTCTACAACATCATCTCGGTGCCTTCCCCGAACGAGTTGGTCTTGGCCCAGAATCCAGGAAACAGTGGTTCATCTGGAGACGTCACCTATCGCGTCCGCAGTTTCTCGCCTGGGGATGAAGACAATCGCGCCGACGGATTTACGTTCTTCACCACGGGAAAAACCGTTTACAGCGCTCCGATTTCGTTTCTGAACGGCAACGTGTTGCCACGCCTGTTCCCCGAATTGGAAACGAATAATCCCGATGCCGGTAACGAATTGGTCGTGCGATTCGATGGATCGGAAACACGCGACGAATTCTATCTTTTGGACAATCCTGATCTCAGCTTCACATGGGATTTTGGAGATGGTGAAGACTTGGTGGGCACCGGCCCGGTTGTCGATCATACCTATGCGATGTCCCAAGCCACTGGTGCCGATATCCAGATGACCGTTACGAATACGATCTCTGGCGTGACCTCGACGATCGAACGTACCATTGATGTGGGGCCGCGTGACGACGACCTGGATGGCATCGGTAATGAGAGCGACAACTGTCCTCAAATACCCAATGCCAATCAGATCAACAGTGACAACGACCCGGCGGGTGATGCCTGTGACGGCTGCCCATTCGATTCAAACAAACTTGCCCCGGACGAGTGTCCTTGCGGGGAGGTCCCGGTCGATCCGTTGTGTACCGAAAATTGTACCTGCATTCCGGATTGCAATACGAACGGTATCGCCGACACGATCGACCTGTTGGGCTTGTCGGATGATTGCGACGGAAACAACATTCCAGATGAATGCCAGTCACAGGCCGACTGCAACGACAATGGCGAGTTGGACTTCTGTGCCATTGCGACCGGCAGTGAAGATTGCAACGCCAACGCAGTTCCCGACGAGTGCGAACCGCAGGATAACTGCAATGGCAACGGCGTCCTCGACATTTGCGAGATTGTGGGCAATGACTGCAACAACAACCTCGTCCTTGATGAATGCGAATTGCAGGATGATTGCAACAGCAACGGAACGCAGGACATTTGCGAGATTGACGGCAACGATTGCAACGACAACGATGTCCTTGACGTCTGCGATATTGCCTCGGGGTTCAGCCCCGATGTCGACGCGACCGGCATCCCGGATGAGTGCGAAGACTGCAACAACAATGGAATATTAGACACGACTGATATCGACAACTGCCCGTCCGGATTTGCCGATGCCGACGAGTGTGCGGACTGCAACAACGACCGCATTCCCGACGGTTGCCAGGGCGACTCCGACAATGATGGCACGTTTAACCCGTGCGACGGCTGTCCGAATGACTTCCTGAAAATCGCACCGGGCACTTGCGGGTGCGGCACACCGGAAACGGATACGGACAATGACGGCACGCCGAACTGCAATGACGGCTGTCCGACCGATCCATCCAAAACGTCGCAAGGCAGTTGCGGGTGCGGAATCGCAGAAACGGATACCGATGGTGACACGGTGCCAAACTGCATCGACGTTTGCACCAACGGAACCGGTGACGAAGCCGACGACCGCATCGACACCGACAACGATGGCACGCCCGATTGTGTCGATGATTGTCCGAACGACGCGGATGAAACAGACGCCGGCGAATGCGGTTGCGGCGTGGCTGAAGAGGACCCGGACTTCGACGGTGTGCCGGATTGCAACGATAACTGTCCGATCAATGCTAACGCAAACCAAACGGACTCCGACGGTGACGGACGCGGAGACGCGTGTGACGCTTGCCCGAACGACGCCAACAAGACCGCAGTCGGAATTTGCGGTTGTGGTAGCGCCGATACGGACAGCGACAGCGACGGCGACCTGGATTGCGTTGACAACTGTCCAGACGTTTCAAACGCGAACCAGCTGGACAGCGATGGTGATGGTGTCGGTGACGCTTGTGACGATTGTCCCAACGACGCCAACAAAGCCGTCGTCGGTGAGTGTGGATGCGGCGTTGCCGATACGGACTCGGACGTCGATGGCGTTCCGAACTGCAACGACCTTTGCCAGGGCACCCCGCCGGGAACGGCTGTCGATGATGACGGTTGTGCGATTCCATTGCCGCAGACCAGCCTGCCGGGCGCAGATTGCGAAACAACGGCTGACTGCATCGATGGTGAGGTTTGCGTCAGCAACGTTTGTGAAGTCTCGTCGAACGGTTGCGCCACGTCGCAAGACTGTGCTCAGGGCGAGACGTGCGTTGACGGTCAGTGTACGATCGAGGATGCAGCATGTACGGCCAACACCGACTGCCCAACTGGGCAGAATTGCGTTGATGGTGAGTGCGTAGACAGCGGCGAATCCGACAATACCGATTGTGGCGCTGACGTGCCGTGCGGTGGAACCGGATCTGCGGCCATGCTGCTGATGCTCCTGGGCTTTAGCCGCATGAAGACGCATCGTCGCAAGATTCGGCGCAAGCGTTAATACATCTAATGCCTGAAACGATTGAAGGGGCGTCGCGATTTATGATCGTGACGCCCTTTTTTTGAACATTCGAATCGATTTGCCCACCGTTCGTGTTGTTGATTTGCCGTTTGGTGCGTACCATTCGCGCTCCATCCAACTTGGAGATTTTGCGAATGGCCGATAGCCTTCTTAATGTACTCGTCATCGGTGGTGGTGGTCGCGAACACGCCATCGCGACCTCCGTTTCAAATAGTCCGCGACTCAAGGAATTATTCTGCCTGCCCGGAAATCCTGGAACGGCGCTGATTGCAACCAATCTGGATATCGACGCCAATAATCACGACGCCATCGTTGCGGCTGTGAAGGCGAAGCAGATCGATTTCACGATCGTCGGACCGGAAGCCCCCCTGTGCGCCGGCATTGTTGATCGCTTCGAGGAAGAAGGACTATGCATATTCGGCCCTTCCAAGTCAGCCGCCCGTCTCGAAGGCGACAAGGCGTTCGCCAAGAAGCTCATGTCACAAGCGCTGGTTCCTACAGCTGAAGCGAGGATATTCGACAAACTGGAACGTGCGAAAGAATACATCGCCACCCGCGACACAGCCCAAGTCGTCAAGGCTGCTGGCCTCGCCGCGGGCAAGGGCGTGATTATTTGCGACGAACCCTATGAAGCCCTGTTGGCTGTTGAACAAATCATGGGCAAGAGGCAGTTTGGCGATGCGGGTCAGACCGTCGTTGTCGAAGAAAGGCTCAAAGGCCCTGAGATATCAGTGCTCGCCTTGATCGACGACCGAACCATTTGCGTATTAGAAACCGCGCAAGATTACAAACGACTTGGCGACAACGACGATGGGCCCAACACTGGCGGTATGGGTGCGGTCTCCCCCTCACCGCACGTGAGCGATGAACTGCTCGAACGCATCCAACATGAGATCATCATCCCGACACTTGACGGACTTCGCCGAGAAGGATGCGTCTATCGCGGTGTCCTGTACGTCGGTTTGATGTTGACCGCAGCCGGTCCGAAAGTGCTTGAATTCAACTGTCGATTTGGCGATCCCGAAACGCAGGCGGTGCTACCACGCCTCAAGAGCGACCTTCTCGAGCTACTGCATGCGTGTGCTTGCGGGAGGCTTGAAGATGCTGAAATCGAATGGGATCACCAAATCGCGGTGTGCGTCGTCATGGCCTCTGGCGGGTATCCCGGGAAATACATGATCGGTCATTCGATCGATGGATTGAATTCCGATTTCGGCGATGACGTCCGTATCTATCATGCGGCAACTCAATCGCATCCTCCGATCACGCGCACTGCGGGTGGACGCGTACTTGGTGTAACCGCATTGGGAAAGGACGCATCGGAAGCGCGCACCAAAGCCTATGAAGCAGTGGGCAAAATTCAATTTAAGAGTGCCACGTTTCGCACCGACATCGCCGCCAACATGTAACGCTCTCAGCGATCTGCCGGCCTGCAAGCGCGCAACACATCACTGGCTGCGCCGATCCCCAAGTCTTCGCGAAGTTTGCCAAGTTTCTCGATTTCTTCTTGCGAAAGTTTCTTGGGACCGCCCAACTGATACGCCGCTAAGAGCACTTCAGCCGTATGTTCCAGCTTTTCAAGTTTGTGATACGCCGACACAAGCGATTCCCCAACCGTCACACTGCCATGTCGCTGCAACATGATCGCGTCATGTTCGGCGATCAACTCGCGAGCGACGGTCGCGCCTTCATCAGTAGCCGGCGTGCCGTAATCGGATGTCGGTATTCGCCCCAGCGTCGCCACCACCTCGGGAACGATGCACGGATCAAGCGGGACTCCGGCAAACGTGAATGCGTTGGCGACGGGTGGATGGGCGTGGATGACGGCTTGCACGTCACAGCGAACTTCGTAGACCATCAGATGAAGGCGGTATTCGGATGACTTCTTGAGGTCGCCCGACAGGAGGCGGCCCTTATGATCGATCATGACGATGTCTTGCGGTCGCAGGCTACCGAGGGCGATGCCGCTGGGGGTGATCAGAATTCGACCGGTTCCGAAACGCCCCCCGCCGATTCGCACACTGATGTTACCATCGCTGGCAGCCACCAGACGACGTTCATCAATGCGCTTCGCAACGGACACCATCTCACGTCGTAATCGCCATTCCATCGGATCAGGTGCCGTCCTGCGGTTTGTTGGTGGAACTGGTGAATCTCGATCAACTTAACGTTTAGTTCTCAACATGGACTTCGTCGATGATGCCGACCACCACGGATCGCACCGGACCCTTGCTGTCGTTTAAGATTTGTCGAGCGCCGGTACCCTCATCGACAATCAGCACGGCGTCGCCCACGCCAGCTTCGACTGCTGCGACGGCGATAATGTAGTCGCCGTTGCGCTCGCCGAGTTCATCGGTCTTCTCAACGATGAGCATGCGCCGCCCGTCATAGAACGGATGGTTGATTGTCGAAACGATATCGCCCGTCACCACGCCCGTAATCACCGTTCCGTCTCCTGTATCATGGCGTGGCCTCCTGATGCACGTCGTCCACAATACCGATAATCGCATGATCGACGGGAACAAACGTTTCGCGAAGCGCCATCGCAGCCTCGCGACCGCCCTCGTAATAGATCAGTTCACCGGGCCCGGCCATGTTTGTCGAATCTGCGCAGACCAACGGCTCTCCGCGTTCACTACCATCCGGTGAAAGCGGTTGGACCAGTAGATACGGAACACCGGTAAGTCCTTCGCAGGCTTCAGTTGCGACAACCGTTCCGATGACACGTCCAAGCAGCATCAGGCTATACATCCTTTCGCTTTCGCGAACTATCGTTTCTCGCCATCGAAACGCGACGAGTCGGCCAATCGCTCGGCCAGGTCGTCGTCGATTCGCGACACGATTGATTCACACAACTGCACATCTCGACCAGCCAGCGCGTCGCGCGCAACTTGCGACGCAGCTTCCGCATCCGAACGCAGACCGACGAATCGGGCAAGTCCTTTCCCGCCCAATCCATCGCCCAAACGCAGTTCCATCAGCGACACCAACGCGCCTTTGGCCACAGCGTCAGCCGCACGGACCATCGCCGTTGAGTTCGACGTTTCCAACGTAAGCATCGCGTCGGATGCCTTGGCCAACCGCCCCCCACTGATGCCCTTGACCACATCACTATGGGCATCGGGCAGAAAAACATCGTCGAGTATTTGGGGCGTTCCAGCGCGAATGCCTGCCCGATGAGCAAGTTCAACCTCCGCTGTCATTCCACCGATCAGAACAAGAAATCGACCGGGCTGAATGGTACCGATTCGCAAAATCTGAACCGACGCTTCCTTGACCATCGCGTCAGCTGCAAACGTACCAGCCGCGATGCTCGAAAACTCAATCAAAGCGATGGCGGGCGAGTCACTCATACGATTCTAAAGTGATCCACAAGCACGCAGCGACGCAATCGCGAGAATGTCCGCGGATCGGTCATTCCTTCGCCCGTCGGGCTTGCAATCGAAAATGATGTATACCCCTCACCGCCCTCGCCCAAACCGCTGTAGCACGGACCGTTTTTAACGAAAATGCTGCAATTAATCAGGCGGGCCATCCGCGAGAGGTTGTCAATATTTTTGGAATGCATCACCGCCGTGTGTCGCCTTCCGCCCTCGGCTTCTACCGCCAGATCAATCGCTTCATCGGCATTGGATACGCGGGCGACTGGCATGATCGGCATCATCTGCTCCGTCCAGATGAGCGGATGATTCACGCCCACATCAATCACGCCCAGTCGAAGGTCGGTGGGCACATTCATGCCGATTTTCTGCAAGATGACGCCAGCATTCTTTCCGATCAATTCGCGATTGATACTCGCCGATTTGCGCGGCCCGTTGGTCTTGGTGAAGATCAGGTTTTCCAACTGCTTGGTTTGCGATTGCGTCAGGATGACCGCACCGTTTCCGGCCATTGACTTGAAAAGCCGATCGGCCACAGACGAAACGACAAACGTTTCTTTTTCGTCGGTGCAGATCACGTTGTTGTCGAATGACGCGCCCAGCACAATGTCGCGACCGGCTTGGTCGAGGTCAGCCGTTTCATCAACGACAATCGGCGGATTGCCCGGTCCTGCACAAATCGCCCGTTTGCCGCTCTTCATGGCGACGTTGACGACGCCCGCCCCACCGGTGACAACCAATAATCGAATTCCGGAATGAACCATCAACGCCTGTGCCGTTTCGACAGTCGGATGGGCCAGCGTCACCACCAGGTTCGCGGGGCCGCCAGCTTCAATGATGGCGCGGTTCAACAGGTCGATGCACTTGATCGAACAATTCTTGGCGTTGGGATGCACGTTGAACACGACGGCATTACCCGCAGCCAACATTCCAATGCTGTTGCAAATGATGGTGGACGTCGGGTTGGTCGTCGGCGTGATGGATCCAATGACGCCAAACGGAGCTCGTTCAAACAGTGACAAACCTCTGTCACCCGATTGAGCTTCGGCACAGAGCACTTCCGTGCCCGGGGTTTTGTTGGTCACCAATCGATTCTTGATGACCTTGTCTTCGTATCGCCCAAGTCCGGTTTCGCGATGGGCTTCGTCGGCAAGCAGTTCAGCCGCTTCAAGCATATGCTTGCGAATGTTAGCGATGATGTCGTTTCGCTTGGAAAGTGTCAGCGCATCAAATGCACGAAACGCGGCGTTTGCAGCACCCACTGCAGAATCCAGTTCGGCGAATACGCCAATGACTTCGCGACCGAATTGATCCGATGTCGGCATGTTTGCCGGCGCACCACCGGGTGCCGCACCAGATCCCAACCGGGTCAGCACCGACTGAGCGATGCGATCGATTTGTTGTTGCGAAAGTTGACTCACGTTCGCCTTCTTCCCGTTGAATCCAGATGCCGCGAATGGGGGGCGACTCAATCCCTTGCCACTGCTTTGTGAGCAGTGATGCTTGATCGTCGCCGACAACCTGACACTGCTCACAGAGCAGTGGCATATTTCAACACATCCTCAATTGCTTTTCAGGTCACTTGTACGGCGGATCCTCGTCCTTCTTGTATTTGTATCTACCGCCGACCTCCCACTGATCGACGATAGCCATGATCACCGCGTCGCACGGACGATCGCGCGTCACCGTTGTCTGTCGTGCAGAACTTCCGGTCGCGTACATCACCATCTCGCCCACACCAGCCCCGACCGCATCGACCGCGATCACCAGTCCGGATTTTTCCTTCCCGTCGATGTCGACTGGCTTACACACCATCATGCGCAAGCCATCGAGCGATGCTTCTTTTTGCGTGGCGACAACCGTGCCAACGACTTTGGCAAGGACCATTTCAAGGGCTCCGATGTGAATATGCCACAACCTACCGGCGCGCGTCCAAACCTCACACGCACAGATCCGCAGCGTTCCAGATTGACTTAGCCCTTCTTGCCCTTGTCGGCGCGACCGAGCGGAATAATGCTATCGACGTTGGCGTGCGGTCGGGCGATCACATGCACCGCAACCACTTCACCAATGCGCGAAGCGGCGGCTTGCCCTGCATCGCAAGCAGCCTTTACTGCTGCCACATCACCACGAACCACCGCACTGACGTATCCGCCACCCGTTTTTTCGTAGGTGACCAATTCGACTTTCGCAGCCTTCACCATCGCGTCGGCTGCTTCCACCACGGTCGGAAAACTGCGACACTCAATCATACCCAAGGCATCTGCCATAATGATGAACCTCCTTTGAAGCTTTTGTCGAATCCGCCAGCCAACTTGCCAACGGATCGTTTAATCGCATTTGGTTTATTTTGTTTTGCTCTTACCGGTTACGCCTTCGATCGCAGCCAGCGCTGCCTTATAACCGACCTCAATGTCTCGTTCTTCACCGCCAAGATACAAACGCCCAAAGCTGCCGAACACCCGCACTTCTAGCACATTGATGTTGGCCGCTTTCTCTGCTTCGTTCGCAGCCAGCGCTGCATAACCGGCTGGCTCGACTTCCATGACGTACAACGTCTGCCCGGCGATAATCATGTTGCCGTGACGCATGCGGTTGACCAACTGCGTCTGATGATCGTCAACATGTCGAATCACCTGACTTGACGCAATGCGTGGTTTGGCGCGATCCTCTTCGCTGAGTTCCAGCGATTCAAGAATAGAAGCCCCGGCTTGTCGCACATCGGCTTGCGAATCGGAGTGGATTTCAAGCATGCCATATAGTCGCTCGACAATCTGCATACCGGGTTTAACGTTGGTGCTCTTCAGCGCAATGTCAGTGACGCGGTTGATTTCAATACCGGGAGAAATCTCGATGTATAGACTGGCCATCCCCGCGACAGGAAGAAAGCCCTGCGCAACCGTGCCCAAAAACGCAGCGTACTGCGGTTGAATGCTGTCTAGAAAACAATACGTTCGTAGATCGACGTCTGCCATATCAAGTTTCCGATCGATGATTTCGGGCGGTTGTTGTCACCGCCAGTTTACAGTTCTCTAATACGTCCCGGCCTAGTACTTCCCGTCACCGCCAGCGCCTGCCGAAACAGTTACGCCCTTTGCTTCCTGCACGATGCGAACGCCTGCGCTAACACCCAAGCGTGTCGCCCCGGCTCGAATCATCTGAGTGGCATCATCGAAACTGCGAATGCCCCCCGATGCCTTCACACCCATTTTGGTTCCTTTGACCGATTCAGACATCAGCGCCACATCTTCTGCCGTCGCGCCACCCGGACCGAAACCGGTCGAGGTTTTGACAAAGTCCGCTCGCGCCCGACGGGCAGCAACACACGCCCGCGTCTTCTCGTCGTTGGTCAAAAGTGCGGTTTCTAAAATAACCTTGCAAATCGCCCCGCCGTCCATGCACGATTCAACCACACTGCGTATGTCGTGATAGATGGCATCGTCATCGCCGCTCTTGAGCGCACCGACGTTGATCACCATATCGATTTCACGGGCACCTTCGCGAATCGCCCGACGCGCTTCCAACGCTTTGACTTCAGCAACGTTCGCACCCAGCGGAAAGCCCACCACCGTACAGACTTTCACCGGACTGCCTCGCAAAATCGCCGCGCTTCGCTTCACCTGACACGGATTGACACAAACCGAGGCAAATCCAAATTCAATCGCCTCCCTGCAAAGCGTTTCGATCTGCTCATACGTCGCATCAGGACGCAGCAGCGTATGGTCGATGTAGCGGGCGATCTCTTTCGGTACGTCACAACCATTGCCACGGCACACGATGCGATCCGCACCCATCGCAACAAACTCGCGAAGTCGCTCCGGATCAACCGGTCCGCTGGGCCTGCAGAATCCGCACTCGGGTCCAACGCAATCGCTGCCTGATGCCGGCATCCCAGCACCGAGCATCGATGCGATCCGGTCGGCAACCCGCTGAAGATCGGCTTCGGATAAATCAGTCAATTCACTCTCCAACTTCTGCGATGCGGTATCCATCAACGCGCCAGAGTCAACACTCGACGAGTCGGAATGTCCACATCCACACGAACCGTCAGCACGACCAGCGCATCCGCAAGCATGCGAATCAGCTTTCGCACCGTACTCCATCGCGTTGATCATCTCAACGCGGCGAAGGTGACGTTCGGCTGTACACTGCGTATCCAAAAAAACGTCAACAAGCTGTTTGGCCAATGCCGGACCGATCAAACCCGCGCCCAGGGTCATCAGATTTGCGTCATTGTGCTCGCGACTGTTGCGAGCGCTGGACAGGTCATAGCAGAGCGCCGCCCGCACACCTGGCACTTTGTTGGCGGCCATCGATGAACCAATGCCAGCGCCATCGATCATGATGCCTGCGTCTGTTTCACCAGAGGCAACCCGCGACGCGACGTCCTTGGCAATCACAGGATAGTCGCAAGGCTCATCGCCAAACGTTCCGCAATCGACGACAGCGAATCCGCGGGCTTGGAGGTGTTCCGATAACGAACCCTTCAACTGGAACCCGCCGTGGTCAGCCCCGATCGCGATTTTGCGCATGAATCCTTACCGTCAAGACAATGATGAATAGCGTGGTGCTGGCCGAGCAACAATTCTTTATTGGACCATAAGGAACGATCGTGTCAAGACTTGTGCCATATTCAACGGGCTGCCCGCAACTACACAACTCACCTCCGTTTCGAGTCGATATGGATTGTAGGTTATAGACGCTCGCGGCGATCGCCTTGCGCCATCGTTTTAGGACGGGAAACCAACTCACAAAACTCGGGGGTTACGCCAGTGGGATTGTGGAACTGGGTCATGGACATGTTGATTGGCGGCAACTCCGACGCTGCCAGTCCTCCGGTAAGAATGACCGAATCATCAACTGCGGTTGCTGTACTCGAACGTGAAGTTGAAGCGCCGAAGGCGAACAACGACTCGGACAGCGAGTGCTGGTGGCAGGCGGAAGGCGAATGCTACACAGAACGCGCACCGCTTGATTCGATCAATCTTTCGACCGAGGCCCGCGCTTTGGAAAATATGCTCATCTCGCAATTTGACGGGCATGATCTTTCGCTTCCGCCGCTTCCCCGCGTGCCCGAAGCGGTCCTGCGAAAACTGCGCAAGCGCAACTGCAACCTGCCTGAAATCGCCCATGACATCAGCGAAGACCAAGTCAGCGCCGCATCCGTGCTGCGCATGTCGAACTCACCGCTTTATCGCGGGATGAACAAAATCACGTCGCTGGAGATGGCCGTCGTTCGACTCGGCTCCAATGCGATCAAGACGCTAATGCTCCATCAGTCGATGCGTTCCGCCTCATTTGAACAAGGCGGGGCAAATGCAAAAATCGCCGAGATGCTGTCGCTTCGCGCATTGTCAGCCGCTTACGTCATGCGCGAGCTGGCTGAATTGACTGACTTGGATGTCGAAGAAGCATTCATGATCGGTTTGCTCCATGACATCGGTAACGTCATGGTTCTCAGGACGGCCAACAGCCTCAAGAAGCTGTCGCGTTTCGAGATCGATATGGAATCGTTTGAGTATCTATGTCAGGAGACCCATCAAGAATTCGGTGAGTTGATTGCTGATTCCTGGGGCCTTCCCGATCACATTCGGTCATTGGTCTCGAATCATCACGAATATCCCGAGCCCGATGATCCCCTTTTCAAAGAACGCCTGCTCATCGAGTTGACCGACATGATCTGCTCGTTGCTGACATTTACTCCCTACCAGCCGTACAATCTGCTCGAATCGCGGGCTGCCAAGGATCTGGGATTCGCAGATCGGCCCGAATTTGGCGCGCTGCTGGAACGCCTGCCGGATGATCTCGAAGAAGTGCTCGAGTTCTTCTAACGATGACCCCCTACCCGGTATCGGGAAACGCGATGCAACCAGTGATGCGCACATAATCAGGTCAGATTGACGAGCGGCGGAACCGTATTGGGTGACGCCTCCAAGGGTAGTGTCGCCGTAAAAGTACTCCCGACGTCCACGGTGCTTTCCAACTCGATGGTTCCCCCAAGCATCTCGCAAAGTTCCCGCGTGATCGCCAAGCCCAATCCCGTTCCGCTGTATTCACGGGTCATTGACGAATCCATCTGCCGAAACTTCTCAAACACGTTTGCCTGCTGCGCTTCGGGAATGCCAACACCAGTGTCTTTGACGGCGAATGAAACTTTCTCGTCGCCAGCATTGCGCACGATCAAGTCAATCGAGCCACCTCGCGGTGTGAACTTGATCGCGTTGCTCAAAAGGTTGTAAAGGATCTGATGTAACCGTCCTGAATCGGAACTCATTACCGGCAGGTCCGAGTCGATGTGCAGACTAAGCTCCAGTTCGCCCTTATCCGCAACCGGAGTCATAAAGTCGATCAGCTTCGTGCAGAGGTCATTTAACTCGAAAGTGTTGATATGCAGATCAAACCGACCGGCTTCGATCTTGGCGAGGTCGAGCAAGTCGTTGATGATATCGAGCAGACTTCGCCCACTGGTCAGGATGTTACCGGCGTATCGCGACAATCGATTCGGATCAATCGCCTTGCCATCGCCAGCTTCGGTAAGTAGTTCTGCAAATCCGATGATCGAAACCAACGGCGTGCGTAACTCATGGCTGACGTTGGCGATGAACTCACTCTTGACGCGGTTGCTTTCGTAGAGGGCAACGTTCGTTTCCGCCAACTCGCCCAAGCGCGTGTCTAGCGATCGATTGGTCTTGCTGAGTTGTTCTTGTGAATCCTGAAGGTGTCCGAGCATCTCGTTAAACGCAGTGCCCAATTCCTCAAATTCGTCGCCCGTTTCGATGACCGATCGGGCGCTCATTTCACCGAGCGTCACTTTCTCCGCAATTCGGCGCAGTTTCCTGACCGGTGAGAGCAGCACTTTCTGCGTCACCCAATAAAACACCAGGACTGCCAGAAACGCCCCCAATGCCAGCGACGCCACCAAAACACCAATGTTCAAAAGCGCGTGCTCTTGCGGAATGGGAATGTGTACTTCGATCAGGCCCTTCAGCTTGTCGGTGCCGGGATCACCGCCAGTTTCTCGAACCGCCATCGCCAGCCGAACCTCGGTTCGACCGTCTTCGAGATGTTCCAGTTTGTACCGATAGATGGCATCCGCATCGCGCTGAAGCTCGGCGATTGCATGGGTGAGAAACCCTTCGCCTTGTCCTAAGAGTTCTCTCGCCTGCGCCTCTTCGACTGGAAAGAGCCTGGGGGGCGTAGCGGCTAGCTCGTCTGCACCGAATCGTTTGCGGAGTCGCGGCCAATTCCGGTTGATCGATTCTTGGGCGACTATCCAGTCCTGCCCCAGCAGATCGGTTTCCATGATCGCGACCGTCGCCGACTCTTTGGCCATCCGCAGGTACTGCTCGCGGGTTAAGTCGTTCATCCGGATCGCCGGAATAATCAGCGACGCAGCGATGATGATCAGGACTGCCGCCCCGAACAGAAACTGGCACTTGCGGGCCAATGAGATTTTCGTGTTGGGAAAAAGTCTCATAGTTGATTACAACGGCGCTTCGTATTCGCGCGACGGTCGCGCACCTGCTGGGATGCTCCGAAATCCCCTGCCAGATGCATGAATCCAGTATAACCGGCAACACCTGGTTGCACGAACCCGCATGAACCTTGACGGGGTTCTGATCGTAACTCAACCCATGACACCCTTTTTCTTGATACTCGTCGCCTCCTGCGTTTTCGATTTCGCAGTATTTGCCATACTCATATGGTTGCCCGCGTACCATGTGTCACGAAAGGGCACCGACCGAGTCAGCTTCGGAATGCTTGCAACATCACTTGCAGGGGCGATCGCTATCGTATCTGTAAAATCGATCGCGATGATGGTAATGGGAATAGGCCTTTTCGGACTGATTCACCTGTTGTATCTCGATGTCGCCATCGTCGCACCAGCCGTCGGGATGTTGCTGATTTTGAGTCGATACCGCAGCACCCCGGGCATCGGTAAGGTGACGTTCGGTTCACCGGGAACCGTCATCGCCCTATTATTGATGCTGTTGGTTCCAATCTGCCTATACGCTTCCTATGTCGAACCATTCAACCTCCAGGTAGAAACCAGTAATCTCGACGTGCCCGGAATGACTTCGTCGCCATCCCCCATCAAAATCGCAGTCCTCGCCGATCTGCAATTCAAGGAAGTGACCGAACATGAGCACAAGGCGGTCGATCTCGCGTTGGCCGCCAATCCGGACCTGATCCTGATCCCGGGCGATGTCTTTCAAGGGTCGGAAGCCGATTATCGCAAGCAAGAGCCTGCGATCAAAGCCTTACTTAACAAGCTTGAAGCACCGAGCGGGGTATTTCTGGTTAGCGGAGATTGCGATCGACTCAGCACCCTGATGCAGGCGATTAAGGGAACGGCCATCCAGTTCATCGATGGACGTATGGCCACCGTCGACGTTCGAGGCACGCGGCTAGCGATCGCCGGAGTACCGATCAACTATCGCTCACCCATCGCGATCGACACGCTGCAAAGGCTACCCGGTACCGCCAATCAGTCAGACGTGACCATCGTGCTGGCCCACCGTCCCGGCGTTGCCCTGCTGGACGAATTGCCGGAGGGCATCGATCTGATCATCGCCGGCCATACCCACGGGGGCCAAATTCAGATTCCCGGTTTCGGACCACCGGTAACGTTGTCCGCTGTTCCACGAAGCGTCGCTGCAGGCGGACTCAGTCGCCTCAACAATCAAAACGTATATGTGTCACGGGGCATTGGTTGCGAGCGCGGGAGCGCCCCGCGAATCCGGTTTTTCTGCCCGCCGGAAGTTTCGATTCTAACGCTGTCGAGTATGACCAAACAGACAGCACAGAACCGAACCCGTAGCAAAGCCGAATCGGATTTTTGACCGAGAGTCGAATCAATTCTGCGGTACCGATTTGGTGCGCGGTGAGACAAGACGGATCATCGACTCTGCGCCTGTCAACATTTTTTCTTTACTTTTGCCAAACAAAATATTGCCTTTAGTATTCAGCATTCTTATACTGTGAGTAACCCACTACGGTGCAAATGGTTGGAACGTTTCGTGAATCTCGGTGGGCTGACAGGGGCAGTTTCTTGTCAGTTTGGGTCGTTTTGCACGCCCTGATCGATGTTTTCGCTAACTATATAAACGATAGACGGTTACAGAATCGCCCGTGAAGTACTCATAACGGGGACGTTTAGATTCGATGTGATTTTTGCCGATGGATGCAGCGAGATTTTGCGTCCGAAATCGTCATGAATCCAAGGGCTATCGCATTGCGACTGGTTCGCGAATCTAAAATCGACCGAAGGTCCGGGTGGGGCTACTTGTTCGAGAGGCTTGTGTTCAAGAGACCTGTGTTCAAGCGACCCGTGTTCAAGCGACCCGTGGAATTCGGAATTGCTCGAAAAGTTTGGTCGGTCCAAAGGACAATGACATCTAGCGGACGCTCGTAACTCATGAGTGTCGATGAATATTGAGATTTGAGTACCGTCGGCAGTGACATGAACGCAGCAACCAACATGATTGCAGCAACCAACATGAACGCAGCAACCAACATGAACGCAGCAACAGGGAGCGGTAACTAAAGAACAGTTGGGACGATTTCGATGAACTGGTAATGCGGAGTATGAATTCACCGCGCTTGCCGTACTTCGATTCAGCAGCCCAATTAGTCAACGCAAATTCGGTGGGCAATGCAGCGGGAGACATCTTTCCTAGCGGACAGATCGTTCCCGGCAGACAGATCGCTGCTTGGTGTTGCCAATCACCTTTACAATACATCGATCTTCCACTCGCTGCGGCACCCTTTGACCGCGCCAATACAATCGGGGTGCCGCACGCCTTTTTTTACTTATCGACGTGAAACCTGAACCGGATCGTACCTGTGTAGGCCCACGCGTCATCTTGCGGGTTGCGCTCCACTGTCATTCCCGCCACTGTCATCTCCGCGAAAGCGGGAACCCAGGCCCCGCGAGTTACACATCGCACGCTCTGGGCTCCCGCTTTCGCGAGAGTGACGAACCACACTGGGTGGCAAGCACACAGAGTGGATTTGAATTAGTTTAGTATGAAAGCCCTGACTTGCGGAGATGGACGTAGGGTTTCTGGTCGCCTGCGGTTTTCGTCGAACAGACTTCGGCGACATAAACCAGATGGTCAGCCGCCTTCGCCGACGAACGGACTTCACACGACAGGCTCCCCGCCGCAGTCGCCAGTTCAACGCCCCACTCATTTTCGACGATTGCCAGACCTTGAAACGCCGGTTCACCGGGCCCAAACCCTGCTCCGAAATGCTTGAACATCGCTCCCGGATCTTCGCCCAGCAAATTAAGCACAAAGCGTCCCGAATCCGCGATGATCGCCTGGATGGGTCGGCCTTCCTTAATCGAAACCGTCACATGAGGCGGATCGAACGAGGCTTGCTGTACCCAGGAGGCCAGCATCCCCGTCGCCGAATCGCCCTTCCCGGCGGTGATGATGCTGCAACCACTGGGAATCAATGCCAGCGCCTTGGCCAACGTAGTGTCATTTCCAGAATCGTTCATGGGTTCTCTTGGCTTTAATCAGCCGACCGCTCCATCTTTGAAATCAAGCGACGCGGAATTAATGCAGTATCTCTGTCCGGTCGGGTTTGGTCCGTCTGGAAACAAATGCCCAAGATGCGCCTCGCATCGACCGCATCGAACCTCAATCCGCCGCATCCCAAAACTGTTGTCTTCGATTTCGGTCACCTTTGACTTGTCAACCGCATCCCAGAAACTTGGCCAACCGCTGCCCGACTCGAACTTGGTGTCGGACGAAAACAGATACTCACCGCAGCAGGCACACGCATACACACCGTCGCCCTTGTGGTCCCAGTACTTGCCGGTAAACGCCGCCTCGGTTCCGCCGCATCGCGTTACCTGATACTGCTCGGGGGTTAATTCCTTGCTCCACTCGTCGTCCGATTTCTTCACGCGGTCTGACATGCGATCCTCCTGACCTGTGCTACTCTTTGGCCCGTGCTACTCTTTGGCTTTGACTTCGGGGCGCTTGTCGATCCCCAATTCGACGAGTTGTTCGTCAGTCACATCGCCCGGGGCATTGGTCAATGGGCATGCCGCGCGCTGCGTCTTCGGAAACGCGATCACGTCACGCAGCGAATCGCACTTGGCCATCATCATCACCCAGCGGTCGAAACCCATCGCGATACCACCGTGCGGTGGTGCGCCGTAACGCAGGGCGTCCATGAGGAATTGGAATTTCTCCTGGGCTTCCTCATCGGAAATACCCAGCAACTTGAACACCTTGGATTGAATCTCGCGGCTATGGATTCGGATGCTACCACCAGCCATCTCGATGCCGTTTAGCGTCAGATCGTAAGCCTTGGCGATGACTTTGCCCGGGTCTGTATCGAGCATGGGAATGTCCTCGTCCTTCGGCGCGGTGAACGGATGGTGCAGGCTATAGAACCGCTTGTCCTCTTCGCTCCACTCGAACATCGGGAAGTCCACGACCCAGAGCATGTTCCACTCATCGTCGGGGATAAGATCAAGGATTTCGCCCAAACGCGAACGGACAAAATGCAGGTATTTGCAGACCTCGGCGTAGGTTCCGGGCATGAAGAAGATCGCATCTCCGACCTTCGCACCCGTCGCGGCGAGGAGTTCATCGCAAACCGGCTGAAGGAATTTCGCAACCCCGGTCGAAAGCTCGACACCCCCATCGCCCTGAATCACTTTGGTCACGGGCAGTCCGCCACCACCGACACCCTTGACCTCGTCGGCCAACCCATCGGTCACCTTGCGGGTCAGTTCACCGCCGCCAGGAGCGACGATGCATTTGACCATACCACCTTTACCGATGGCGTCTTTGAAAATGCTGAAGTCAGTCTTGCCAGCCACCTCAGTAACGTCCTGCAATTCAAGCCCAAATCGCAGGTCGGGGCGGTCGATACCGAATCGGTCCATCGCCTCGTGGTATGACATTCGTGGGAACGGCGTGGGGATATCCAAGCCAATACCCTCTTTGAACATCGTCGCGACGGCGGCTTCTACTGCTTCGAGCACGTCGTCCACTTGAACAAACGCCATCTCCAGATCGATCTGCGTGAATTCCGGCTGACGGTCTGCCCGCAGGTCTTCGTCGCGGAAGCAACGGACAATCTGACAATACCGATCGAAACCGGCCATCATAAATAGCTGCTTATATAGCTGCGGCGACTGCGGCAGCGCGAAGAATTTTCCAGGATATACGCGCGACGGAACGAGATAGTCGCGGGCGCCTTCGGGTGTCGATTTGCCAAGGAACGGCGTCTCGATTTCGACAAAATCCTGAGCCGCAAAAGTATCGCGAGCCGCCTTCGCCAATCGATGGCGCAGACGCAGAATGTCCTGCATCTTTGGGCGACGCAAATCGAGCACGCGGTTTTTCAATCGGGCGTCTTCGCTGGCGTCGGTATCGTCTTCGACTGCAAACGGTGGCGTGTCGGACTTGCTGAGGACGTCCAGATCGTGTCCCTCAACTTCAATCTCACCGGTGGCTAACTTGGGGTTGACGTTATCGCCTCGAAGGATCACATTCCCTCGGACGGCAATGCAATCCTCGCGACGGACCGTGCCAGCCAGTTTGTGGGCGACCGGATCGGTCTGCGGGTTGAACTTGACCTGGGTGATTCCGGTATAGTCGCGAATGTCGATGAAGGCCATCCCGCCCAAATCGCGGTAATTGTGGGCCCATCCGACAAGGATGACATCTTGGCCCACTTGGGATGCACGAAGCTCCCCGTTTTTATGCGTTCTCTTGTTATAAGGCACTGCCACGGTACTGCCTCCTCGCTGGTTTCTGACGGATAAGTCGCGTAGTTTTATGACTTTGCGATGTGAAAAGCAACGCCGCCAAGGGTACGGATTCGCGCTGGACGTGTGGAAATTTGCGATAACTTCAAGCACTTGCAGCCGAAACACGACCGAAACGCACCATCCGAGCCGAATAATCGTATAAACGTATGCTTCGAGGTCCTTTGCTGCTCCCATCTGACTCTCGAAAATAAGACCTATAATGACTCGGCGACATGATGCGTTCGCAAGTCATCATTACGCCAATTGGAACCGATGGGTAGAACATACGTCTAACCCAATAGCAACAGGTGATGCGTTGGAATCGCATGTAGCTGAAGGCCATTTTGAGGATGCGGTTCTGGTTCGCCGAGTGCAAGCCGGGGAGGTCCACGCCTTCAATGCGCTGGTTACCAAGTATCAGGACCGCGTGTTCAACACCTGCTGGCGAATTTGCAACGATCACGCGGATGCCGGAGAGCTCACGCAGGACGTATTCATGAAAGCGTATCAATCCATCGGAAAGTTTCATGGCAAGAGCGCCTTTTACACCTGGGTGTTTCGGATAGCGGTCAACCAGTCGCTTTCATTCAGGCGCAAACAGGCTAAGCGTAAGACCGTTTCGCTGGATGCCACAGACAACTCGCGCGACGGATCAGTTGCAAATTGGAAATCGAACCTTGCGTCTGATGCAGACGACGACCCTGCCGTCCACGCGTTGGAATCTGAGGGCGGAAAACTCGTGACCGAGGCCCTTGCGCAGCTTGATCCCGATCAGCAAGCCGTACTTGTGCTGCGCGACATTGAAGGCATGGACTATCAAAACATTGCCGACATTCTTGAGGTGGCTGTCGGAACCGTGAAGTCAAGAATCTATCGCGGGCGAATGAGCCTGCGTGCATTGCTGAGCGATACTGTCGGACAACCTCAGCCGAACAAGAGTACAACGGAAGGAAACGTTATCTGACATGACGCGTTCAGATGACAAAAAACCAAATCGTAACGCAGCCGAGCCTTTCGACGATGCTTTCGGCGAGATGCTTTGCGCATATCTCGATGATGAGTTATCAGCGGATCAACGCATTGCGGTCGAGGCACGACTTGAATCAGATCCGACTGCAAGGGCACAGCTTGATGCGCTATCGATAGCGGTTGGGGCGGTGCGCGAGCTTCCGCGTGGTTCCGCTCCGTCTTCGATCATTGAAAGCGTCTCCGCGCATGCTGAGCGGGCTGAACTTCTGGGGAAGCCTGAAGAATCGGTCACGCTCGCGAGACATAAGCGGGGTCCGTTCCGATCGACGATGGCCCTTGCGGCGATGCTCATGGTGGCCGTCAGCGCAAGCCTATATGTATCGTTGAAGAGTCAACAGAATAGCGCTATTACGCGCCAGACCGAACCTGCGAATGGACCGCTCGCATCGAAGTCCGCTTCGCCGAGAGATTCAATGCTGGCGATGCGCGAAGACTCGAAGAACAGAGGACGCGAACTGTTCGATGAATCTGAGATGCAGATCGATGCGGACTCGGAAATTGGCGCGATGGCGAGTAAGGGGGCAACCGATGAGCGACTGGGCCTTCGTAAAGAATCTTCCAACATCGAGTCCGACGACATCGCTGGACGAATTGTCATGGACGCATCGGAGTCGACACGAGGCCGAGCATCTGGCCCCGCAGCGCTGTCAACCGTAGAGCGCGAACTGGATGAAAAAAGAAACGTGAATGAACCCGTTTCAACCAAGGGTAAAAGCGAACGACAAGATGTCTCAGCATTGGGCCCGCTGTTTGCTGATGCCATTATACCGCAATCTGAACTTGTGCCAGACGACACCGAAACAACGGTCGTCTCCGATGCAGCGAACGCCCAGAAGCCTCCAGCAGCGCGACTGGCGAAACTTGATGCCGAGATGACATTTGAACAGAAGCTCGTTGCCGGTGCAGACGCAACGGCTGTTACCGATCATCCATTCATGAATGAACCATTGCAGCTTTCGGTATCCTTTGAAAATGATGAGGAACAAGCCATCGGCGAACAACAATTGCAGGCATTCTTGGGGCGAAACGGAATGCGGCCTATTGCTGCAAACGCCGAGTCATATGAGGAATTGAATGATCAGATTCCATCGGCGAAGGATTTCAACGAAGTCGCGCCCGAGAAGATCGACCTTGATGACGAAGCGTATTATATCGGTCTGTCGTCGCAGAATTACGCAAGTGTTGCGAATTCGCGTCAGTATCTCGTGCGAATCAATAGCGACCGACTTGGCGAAGTCGTCAATGACCTTTCGACCATCGGCGCGGAAGAAGTGCAAATGCGCGTCGGAAACGTTCGCTCTGAAAACCAGGACCAACTCTGGGAACTAGCCAGTCAAGTGGCTGGTGAAGTGATTGAACCGCCCGTGTCGGTCGCTAACAAATTGATTCCGTCAGCCCGTACGCAACGGGCCAAGAAAAGCGAATCTCAAATTTCAGAAGGTGCAGAGTCATTCCCCGAAACCGGCCAGTGGATTCAGGCGCTGCAGGCTTATGGTCTGCTACCCAACGACGATGCAGAAGAAATGAGAATGGCTGGCAAGGATACTCTCGCCCGTGGCGGATTCAGTGGAGCAGGATCGGCAGGAGGCGTTAACTCATGGGTTGATGCATCAACGAACGCGGTTCCCACTGAATCAGCGCCGAACGAACAACCGATGCTCGAGAAACTGGCCCAGAAGCAACAAACGCTTCTCACACTGGTGATTGAATTGGTGAACGATCACACTCCCGGAAAGAAGGAGCAACCCACTAAGATCAAACAGTGAATTCCGCGAAGTGCAACGTCAGGTTCAAATCAACTCAGCAGTCAAACTACAGCTTACCAATTTTCTGATACACGATCAGGCTGTGTTCAAGCACATCTTCGCCGGCAGGTATCCCGTAGTCGCAGACATCGACAAGTTGGAGCTGGTGGTTTTCGGCTTCGACGATTCCCTGCTGCTGCTCCGAATCGGAAAGCCCCCGCGCTTTGAAGACGATCAGATGCCCACCCGTGTTCACATGTCGATGCGAAATCTGAATACAATTTTGAAGACTTCCGACGGCCTTAGCCGTCACCATGTCAAAACGTTGCCGAAATGATGGCTCACCCGCGCGATGTTGTTTCGCTTTTAGATTCTTGATGTCGAGATCGTTAGCCGCTTGTTGAACGAATCGCACCTTCTTGCCAGTCGAGTCGATCGCCGTAACTTGCCAACTCGGGCGCGCGATCGCCAGGGGAACAGCTGGAAGACCGGCGCCGGTGCCAATATCCAAAATCGACTTGATGGATAGATTACCCTCATCCGCCCACGCCACTGGTGCGAGCGAATCGGCATAGAGTCGCGTGGCGGCCATCACCGGATCGGTGATGCGCGTAAGATTGAACTGGCGATTGGTTTCGAGTACGAGTTCGAAATGCTTGCCCATCAATTCGTACTGGGCTGGCGAAACTGCCAATTCCATACTCTTAGCGGCGGCAGACAGCGCACTTTGAAATGCCTCGATGTCTACTGATTCTATATCCATGCGAACTTCCCAGGCAATTTCCGAATCGTCAGCGCGCATTGTAGCCGGATCCGCCCAATAAAAAATGCGTCGGATGAAGATCGTGTCTTCACCCGACGCATGGCTGGTTTGCTTTAGCAACGATTCTGGCGTTGCTACTCGGCGGCTGGCGCTGGGGCTGGAAGATCGATGACAACGTCATCTTCAAATCCGCCATCCGGTCCGTCAACGAATTCCGGGGCCGGAAAGTCCACCGACTTAACAACCTCTTCGACGTTGCTGACGGGGACGGCTTTAATGCCTTCCGACGTCGTGGCGTAAAGGTAGTCACCGATGAATGCCCCACGCGTAAACGCCGAGCCATAATAGTACTGCCCTTCCGGTGCAGTGCTGACCCGACCGAGTTGGTTGAACCCGCCTTCAGGCGTGACCTCGTAAACATACACGCCGTAGAAGAAATCGGTCGGAACTGGCGGCAGGTCGATAAAGTCTACCGGAACTTCGTCATCATCGGTCGGTTCATCGCTTGGCGGATCTTCGCTAGCGACCGGGTTGGTTGCAACACCAAGATTGCTGGATGAAGTTCCCCCGCTACCAGTCGTTTCGCCCTCGCTGCCAGCCGAGCCTTGACCCTCGATTGGAAGATCGGAATCCGGGGTGTTATCGTCCGGCGCAGCATCGTCACCATCGCCTTCAAATTCGGCGTCCCCAAAATCATCATCGCTTCCACCGGCTTCACCGTCGACGGCGAAATCGATGCCTTCGCTGAATGCATAAATCTCAACTGGGAACGCGAGCAGATCGCGCTGTTCAAAATACGTCAACGCCTTGGGATTGAAGAGCGCCTCAGAATATGCCCCACCGATTCCGATCGTCTCGGAGTGGGCCAGTTGCGGGTTTGCAAAATCAGTCACATCGAAAATCGAAAGGCGCACTCCGTCCGCTCGGACGAAACCAAATTCTTCGCTGGTATCACGGCCAATGGTCAACAGGTGATTCTCGCCCATCGGCGTGATGAACGTACTAAACCCTGGAACCTTCAACTCACCGACGACCTGCGGATTGCGTGGGTCGGAAAGGTCCAGCGTAAACAGCGGATCGACCTGAACAAACGTCACGAGGAACCCACGATCGCCAAGAAAGCGAGCCGACTGAATGCTTTCGCCCGGTGCCAGACCTTCGACACTTCCGGCGACCGTCAATGCATCCTCGACTTGCTCGAGGACATAAACGTTGTTTTTTGATTCGCTCGTATTCTGGCCAACGCGGTTAAAACTCGGACCAACCGTGCTTGCGATACGCAGAAAACTGTTGTGCTCGCTCATCGAGTATTGATTCAACACGCGGCCGGGAACCGACCCAGTCGCCGCCAACTCCGTGCCGCCCTCGACGACATCGAACTTATAAATGTCCGTGGTTTCGCGGAGGTTGCCTTCAAAGTTGTAATCGGTGTTGGTTAGATACAGCGCCTCGGTGGACATGTATGCGTTGGCCGGGTAGCCCACGACGCTTTGCGACTGATAGTCAGTCGGCGCATCGACATCGAAGCTGACCACCGTCGTCAGACCCCATCCATCCTGATCAACCGGACGATAAAAGTCCGTCGGTTCAGCGACATCGGCATCGACAACATTAACGCCATCAACATCAATCTTAATGTTCGGGATGACATCACTGATCCCGCGATCCTTCGATTCAGCCGCATCGACAGACTCCGCAATCTGCGGCAGGAAATCCGGATAATGCACCATTACCAAATACAACCGATTGCCGATCATCCGCGACGTATTGACATTGCCATCCAACTGCGTGCGCGAAAGAACCTGCGGATTCGCTCGATCGGCGACATCAATCACCGTTACTTGAACGCGCGGCTGATAGAAATAATCTGCCGCGATCAGTGCAGTCGGAATGGGTGCTGGACGACCCGGCGACACCGAAACTCCACCTCCACCGTCGGTGGGAAATACATCGACTGGGATAGCCTCGAATTCCGGCGTGGTGATCGCGACGACTTTGTCGCCAACGAGGTACATGTCAAATCCGTATCCGCGCAAATCCACCGATGAAACTTCTTCCATCGATTCGACCGGAGCGGCTTTGACGATGCGAAGGTTTCCGCGACTTAGAACGTAAAGATACTCTCCATCATTCTTGATGACGTCGGCTTCCTGAACGCCCTCTTCTTGTTCGGTGGTCGTCGAGAAGTCGCCGTCATTACGGCCAGCCGTATTGCTATCCTGGCCACTCGCATCTCCGCCTGATTCCGACGCGCCGAAATTGCCGTTGTCAGCGCCACCGTCGGCAGTGGGCGCGGGTGCTGCGTCGGTATCGTCGCCGAACAGCGCCACATCTTCATCAATGAAAACACCGCCTCGATTCTGCGAGTTCTTCGATTGCTCGACAAAGTACTCGCCCAGTTCATCGGCGGATTCAAATCGGATCAGGCGCTTCGCTGCAGGCGTCTGATCGCCCCCACCGTCGCCGTCACCATCTTGTGTGCCAGGCCGACCGATGAGTGCCATCAGGTCAACTTCGCAACCGGCCAATCCGCCAGCCAATAAACCGAGTGCCAATGCTTTGGTTAATGCCCGTCTCTTGAATTGCATCAAATATTCTCCGCCTGTTTTCTTTGACCCGTTACTTTGGTCTATCCAATCCATTGGAACGCCAAAATCAAAATTTTATGCGATGTCTTTTTTGCGATGACTAATGATCGTCAGTTCTGACCCATTGAATGAAGCAGTCGTAATCCCCATCACAGCCCATCGCGACAAGTGAAGGCCCACGCGCCATCTTGCGGGTTGCGCCCCACTGTCATTCCCTGCGTTCCGCAGTCATTCCCGCGAAAGCGGGAATCCACGCCCTTCGCCCGTTCTGGACTCCCGCATGCGCGGGAGTGACGAAGCACAAACTGAACCATACGATCCGCCGACCGGTGATACACCGAATTATCGGCCTGCCCCGGTCACAGCCCGGTCAGCCAGGCACGATTCGGCATGTCCGTCGCACCATGCCTTAATAATGAACCACCTATGTGGGCAGTCAACTTCCGCTCCGATTAAGTTTCGTGGCCTTGCAAAGTCGCCCTTTAACCGGTATTTGTGCCCCACATTATGCACTGGAGCCACTTCTTCATACCGACCCTCAAGGAAACGCCCGCCGATGCGGTGGTGCCGTCCCATCAGCTAATGCTGCGGGCCGGCTTGATCCGACAAATCGCGGCTGGGGCCTATGCCTATCTGCCGATCGGCCATCGCATCCTTCGCAAGATCGAAAACATCGTCCGCGAAGAGATGAACCGAGCCGGTGCGATAGAACTGCACATGCCGGCGATGCAACCGCTCGACCTTTGGAAAGAGACGGGCCGCGATGAGGCGATGGGCAGCACGCTCGTCCATTTGCCCGACAAGAGCTTTCGCAAAGGCACCGTTCTGGGGCCAACCCACGAAGAAGTCATTACCGAAATCGTCCGGGCATATGTCAGTAGTTATAAACAGCTTCCGGTAACACTTTATCAGATTCAAACGAAATTCCGCGACGAGGAGCGCCCTAAAAGCGGCGTGCTTCGGACCCGCGAGTTTCTGATGAAGGATGCCTATTCGTTTAACCCCTCGCTCGAATCGCTCAACGAAAGCTATGAGCGGATGTACGAAGCATATTGCAAGATCTACGAACGTTGCGGCATGCCTTACGTCGCCGTCGAAGCCGAATCCGGAGCGATCGGTGGCGATGCGTCGCATGAGTTCATGGTCGTGACCGATGCCGGTGAAGATTGGCTGGTTCGCACGGAAGACGGCTCTTACGCTGCCAACGTCGAGCGTGCAGTGATGGCCCCCCTGAAAGCTGGCCCGTCGCAAGATGCTGCGAATCTCGAGGAGGTCCACACTCCGGGGAAAGCGACGATCGACGAAGTCTCAACGCTGCTCAAGTGCAAGCCCTCTGACATGATCAAGACGATCGTGTACAGCGCCGACGGTACGCCGACAATCGCGCTGGTCAGAGGTGATCACGAAGTCAACGAAGCCAAGCTTCGTAAGCACCTGGATTGTAAGTCACTCGAACTCGCAAACGTCGAAACAATCCGCAAGGTCACCGGTGCCGATGTCGGGTTTGCCGGACCGGTCGGGCTATCAGACGTCCGCATCATCGCCGACCAAGCCGTCACCATCATGCAAAACGCAGTGACCGGTGCGAACAAGACAGACTATCACTACACCGGCGTCAATCTCGATCGCGATTTCTCGATCACCGAGTCGGCTGACCTGCGTTATGCAGTGCAAGGCGACGCAGCGCAAAACGGTTCACCGCTCGTATTTGAAAAGTGCATTGAAGTCGGGCATGTCTTCAAATTGGGGACGAAGTATTCCGACGCGATGAAAGCCACATTCCTTGATGAAAACGGCAAGAGCAAGCCGATTATCATGGGATGTTATGGCATCGGTGTGAATCGCATTTTGGCCGCCAGTGTCGAGGCATCACACGACGACAACGGGATATGTTGGCCCGTCAGCATTGCCCCGTTCTCGGTACACATTGTCGCCTTGGATGTGCGCGACGATACCGTCATGCAAACGGCTACCAAGATTCATGACGAACTCGAAGCCGCGGGGATCGACGTGCTGCTCGATGACCGTGATTCACGGCCCGGTGCAAAGTTTAAGGACGCTGATTTGATTGGCATCCCCTACCGCGTCACGGTTGGGAAGCGTGGGCTGGCTGATGGCATCGTCGAGTTCAAACTTCGCACGTCGGACGATGTGGAGAAAATTGCGCCGGATCAGATCGTTGGTGTGATTCGCGAGAAGTTTGCCAATCTGTAGCCGCTTGCATTCCGATCTGCGCAAGCTGCTTCGTTAATTCATCCATCCAAAATGCTGAATCCAGCTTAGCCGCTTCGGTGCGGGCAGCCTTTGCGAACTGCTCGAGTCGTTGGGGATTCTTGAACGCCTCGATAGCAGCGCGAATATCAACAGGATTTCGCGACGACACGCTAATTCCGCAGCCTGTTTCCTTGACAAATCGGTCCACAAAGCATCCCGGCGGAACCACAGCCAGCATCGGCCGCCCCACCGCCAGGTAATCGACAATCTTGGATGGAAAGCAACCGTGAACCTCGGCTGGGTATGGCGTGTCGTGCCCCAGCGCTACGACCAAGACGTGCGAGTCTGCGAGTTTCTGCATCACGGATGAGCGATCCAACCACTGAACATCTCGACCGGCCAACATCGGATGCGGTTGCGAAAGAAATGTGAGCGAAAGGTCGTCGAGCCGTTCTGTGCCTTTAAGCAATCGAGCAATCGAATCTTCGTGGGCTTGATAAATGCTTCCTGCATAGGTCAAACGCAAACCGCTATCGAGAGCAGGTATCAGCGTCTGGTTTTGGCAACTCGCGATGCAATGCGGAAGCACCCAGGTTTGTTTGACGCCTCGCCGTTGATAGTGCTCTGCGAACTCGCGCGTTGGCACGACGACCAACGAAGCCTCCTGCATCACCTTTCGATCAACCCAGTTCCAAAAGGCGCGTTTCGGCTTGTTGCGAGCGATTTGCGTTTCTGCAAACAGATCGTGCATGTAAACGACCAGCGGCACATTGCTACTTCGTGCGATGAGCCAACCCGCGAGGAGACTGTAACGATGCGGATAAACTGCCAACACCCGGTCTACCGATTGCGATCGCCCCTTACGCCAGATGCGAAATGCTGTGATGATCGACGCAATCCATGTGCGGATGGTGCCGTCTTCGTCGGACTTGGTGGGCCGTCCGATTGCGTGCGTTGGCAAATCTGGAACCGGCGTCGCGTCGTCACTGTTCAGTTGCTGCATATCGCGAGTCAATACGGTGAACGCTTTGGGCGACGCGCTGCCGAATAACGTCGAAAGCACTTGCGTCGACGCGCGCTTGGTGGGCGGCCAATGCCAACTGACGATCAATGTGCGCCCCGTCTTATCGCATTGAACACTCGTCGAATCGCTGTCAGACGATGGCGAATCAGTCGTTGATGCGTGCGAACGGTTCATCCATGGGTTATCGGAATATGCAAATGATCCCCCCAATACTCTTCCGGCTGACGTCCGTCCGCGATCGACGCTTGGATGAGGGATTTTCGGCTTCACCAGGCTGCTTTTTACAAATGTGAGTGGTCAATCCATGACGCCAGACAGCCGATAATAAAGGTATATCAGCCAGACCGAATCCGATTCTTGACCAGAGGTGAGCCTTCGCATGAATTCTGAAACTTCGCCCGCCAGCCGCAGCACCGTTTCACTGGTGACCACCGTACTCAACGAACGCGAAGGCTGCGATGTGTTCCTGCAATCGCTCATCCATCAGACCCGCAAGCCGGATGAAGTCGTTGTCGTCGATGGTGGTTCGACCGACGGGACGATTGACGTCATTCGATCGCATGCCCAGCGCGATCCGTCGATCCGCTTGATCGAAGCCCCCGGCTGCAACATTGGCCAGGGTCGCAACCTCGGCGTGAAGAACGCGACCAGTCGCATCATCGTCAGCACGGATACCGGTTGTCGTCTCGAACCGCAGTGGTGTGAGCGAATCGTTCAACCATTCGTGGACGATCCACAAGTTGAGTTTGTCGGCGGCACCTACAAAGTCGAGTCCCACTCGTCGCTCGAAGAAATCATCGGCGCGGTCACCATGCGCGGCGTGCTCGACCCGATCGATCCGGAAACGTTTAATCCGTCATGTCGGTCGATGGCCTACACGAAAGACCTGTGGGAGCGATCCGGTGGATTCCCAGAGTGGACCCCGGTTGATGACAACCTGTTTAACCTGCGCATTCGCCAGATGAACGTCCGCCGGGCACACGCGCCCGAAGCCGTGGTTCACTGGCGACCGCGTCAAACGCTCAAAAGCCTCTACAAACAATTCAGAGTCTACGCGTCCACAACCGGCCACACCCAGCTCGATGCCGGCGCGACAAGATACAACCTCCGCAACATGGCCATCACCATCGGCCTGTTAGCCGCCGGCTTCCTCCACCCGGCATTCTGGATTGCCGGCGCAGCGTCATTCCTGTACTTCTTCGTCTACAACTACCACGATAAATGTCGAAGGGTAGCCAAACGCTGCTCGCCAACCAACGCCTACGAGCTGGCCATGCTAGTCCACTGGACAGTCGTCGCTGGCGATGCAGTCGGATACCTGCACGCAACCTGGCAACGCATCCGCCGAAACCGCTGGTACGCGAAGATGCTCCAGCAGTACCTCAATCCGGAGTCAGCTGGTCAACAATTGGCCGCGCGATAGACTTCCTAAATCTCGCACACTGTACAATGTCAACCAACCTGATTTACTAAAATAACCGAGATACACGGTCAAGATAAGTCGACGGCGAAGACCACGAACCTGATCGATGTCGCGCTACGATCCCTTGATATGAGCGTCCGCAGAGTCCAACGAATTCAAGCCCGAGGGGTCGTTGCAAGCTAGATTGTAACGTTCTAGAATGTCAGCCCATCATCGGTTAAAGGGATTCTGCGTTGGCGAAGCGAAGCGAGTTTAAGAAAGCATCGAAGTCTGTTGCCGTTCTTCATCTGGATTCGAAGAATCCGCGCCTTGGTCGCCAACGGCAGTCGAGTTCACAAAAAAAGATAATCCAGTATCTATTTGAGCATGACCGAGCAATTGAAGTTGCAGAGAGCATTGCCCTATTAGGCTATTACCCGATCGAATCTTTACTGGTTGTCAAGATACAAGGCGAATTAGTTGTCGTTGAGGGCAATCGCCGACTCGCTGCTCTAAAAGGACTGCACAATCCCGAGATACTCGATCCTCCATTGCGAGCTAAGATTCAATCTCTCCGCAATCGAATGCGAGACTCCAGTATATTAACGTCGGTGCCTGTCGTGATTGCGCCGAATCGTCGTGCAACAGATAGGACGGTTGCGGGGCGGCATATCAGCCACTCGAGTAAGCCTTGGCAGGCTGAAGACCGGGCGTCGTTTATCATGGAAAAACTCGACGAGGGGTACACCGTCGATCAACTGCGCGACGAACTGAACTTCACGCTTAGTGATATACAGAAGGCCAAGCAGACCAAGTCGATCGCAGATATTTCCCGTGCGCTTCCGCTTGCTGACGAAGAAGCAAAGACAGCGATCGCGGCCGAACGGCCAGGAATGTTCTCGACCATCGAGCGAGTCTTTGACTCGACCTACGCGAGAAAGAAGCTCTTCATCGAACCCGACACTAGTCACGGGTTCGTTGTGAAGACATCCAAGCCTCAGATTGAAAAGGCGCTCGTCAAGCTTGTCACCGACATTGCAAAGGGTATCGAAAACTCACGAACTCTGAACAACGAACAAGCAATTAAAGAGTATTTCGACAAGCGGTGGAAGAAGGACGAATTGCCGCAGAAGAAGCAGCGAACAACGACTCCTGCCGATCTTGTTGGGACAGGCGCCAAAACCGACGTCAAATGGGTGCCGCCGAAAAAACCGAAGCCACAAGCTCGTACATCTAACTATGTAATACCCAAGAACTTCAAGCCTCGCTATGGCGGCAAACGAGTGCGCGCGATCGCTGAAGAGCTGTGCCGCATGAAACGTGTTGACTATCCGAATGGTGGCGCAGTACTGCTTCGCGTGTTTCTAGAGTTGGCGATCCGGGATTATTTGACTCGCACTGGTGCCTACGACGCTCTTTGCAAGCGCCTAGAGAAACTAGGTAAGTTGCCATTTGGGCATCCACGAATGAAGGATATTGTCACTGAGGTTCTCAAGAGTATTGAGTTACGACTCCCTAAGCACGAAGCTGACCTTGCGGCAAAGGCAATGCAACCAAATTCAAAAGCTCGCTTCTCGATTAGCGAATTACACTCATTCGTTCACAGCCCCAAGGACATGCCAACTGCCCACGATTTAGAGCAGTTCTGGGAGCGTGTCAGTGCCGCGATGGAGATGCTCTTGATCGATGACTTGCCTGAGGCAGCCTCGTGAATACGGTCAGCCCGTTCCGCTATCCCGGTGGTAAGGCCTCAATGACGGGGCTCTTGTCGGAGATACGGGACATAAATGACGTTGCCCACTCATCCTTTGCCGAACCGTATGCTGGAGGCGCAGGTGCAGCGTTATCACTGTTAGTCAGCGAGGCAGCCTCGAGCATTTGTATCAACGATGCTGATCCGGCTGTGCATGCCTTCTGGTGGTCGTTGAAGAAGAAGCCAAAGGAGTTGTTGACGCTATTATCCCGTACTCGGGTGAGTATGGCAGAATGGCACCGTCAGCGAGATACATACCGATCTCCCAATAGAGTCAGTCGGTTAGACCTTGGATTCGCCGCTTTCTACCTGAACCGCTGTAATCGATCAGGTATCATCGTGAATGGAGGACCGATCGGCGGCGTGAAGCAGGAAGGGAAGTGGAAGCTCGACGCGAGATTTAACAAGCCGGAGTTAAGGAAACGACTTGAGCGGCTAATCGAGTACCGTGATCGAATCGAAGTGTCTGCTGAGGATGGAATTGATTTCGTTCGGTCGATGCGAGGACTGGACACATTTCTCTTTATTGATCCCCCTTATTACGAGAAGGGCGGACTGCTCTATCTCAACGAGCTTGGCCCTTTGTATCACCGGCGACTGTCGCAAGTCTTACGGGCTAAGCCCGATGAAGCATGGGCACTCACTTACGACGACTGTGAGCCGATTCGTCGACTTTATGAGCCTTGGGCAAGCGTAAGGAGTTTCTCTTTGAGATACGCTGCGGCGCGTCGCCGAATGGGGCGAGAGATACTTATTACACCTAAGTGGATGGAGTTGCCGGAGACCCAGGATTCGCTTGCCGTTGATTGGTCTTGATAACTATGGACACGCACCAGATAACTATCGACAGTGGAGCTGTTGAAAAAGTCCGGTGGCAAGCAGAATCGCAAAGTGAAGAATGCATTCCGTGCCGCGTCAAGCGGGATCGTGTACCTCGTGCATCTGTCAAACGGGGGGTTTCAATAGCCCCACAGTCACCTATTTTTCTGGCACCTTTCATGTCATTCCCGCGTTTGCGGGAATGAATAGTGTTGATTTTGGCATGTGTGTTGGGCGTCTGATCGCCTCGTTGTTGCAACTAAGAGGAGATTCGCACAGCCGGAGGACTAGACCGCATTCGCTTCGCGGGCCACGGCTCGGGCGAGTTTGATTTTTGATTTGAATGTTGCGTGTTGCAAGCGGTTCTTGCGTCTTGGTGCTTCTTTCCACAACTTCAAATATTCGTCGGCCGTCTTCGACCAACTTAGTGTGCTTGCGTGTTGGTAGCCGCCCTCGACTAGTTTGCGACGTTCGTCATCTTGGGTTGCGTAGTGGGCGACGTGGGCTGCGATGGTTTCAGCGTCTCCGCCAGATACGAGGTAGGGGCTGAACGGTTCGCCGTTGACGTACAGATCTTTGAGCGGATCGGGGTATGCGGCTACGACCAATCTGCGGCGGGCCATTGATTCCTGAATGGCCATCCTTCCTGCGATGAACGCGAAGCAGCCGTCGGTGATGCGCTCCTGTGCGTCAGGCTGCCAACCGTGAAACGTGATCGGTAGTGCCCCCTGTTGCGACTTGCGTTCCAACGGCTCGCGGAGGGTTCCGTCACCGTATACGTTGAGATGAATGTTCAGTTTGTGTTGGTCGCGCAATGCCTGAATCGCATCGACGTAGATTTCGATGGCGCTGTCCGGTTCGAGCCTGCCGACGAAGGTGGCTGAGTCAGGGGCTGGCTCGTCGATCGCCTTGAGGGTTTTCGCTTCTGGAAACAATCCCTGATTCGGAATGCAGTCCGGTTTCACACCGAGCATTGGCTCGATGAACTCGCCGTCGTGGATGATTCCGTCTACCAGATTCAGCGTGCGTTTGGCTCGGGCTTTTTCCTTTTCGGGAACCGGATATGTGTATGACATGCCGTGTCGTGTAAGGAATAGTGGTTTGTTCGGCATCGTCCATGCCAGCATGCGATAGAAATATTCCAACACCAAGGTGTCGCTGATGTGGATGACATCTGCGTCACAAAACAACTTGCGCTTCATCATCAAATCGAACCAGCAACGCATTGGTGAACGGTGGGCTGGAAAGCGATGGACCCGGACGCGTTCGTGAATCTCGCTGTCAGGCAAACCGTCTTCATGCGCCGCGCACACTAGGTCAACCTGATGCCCCTTGGCGATCAATGCCTGACTCAGGCGGTGCATGTATTTTTCAACACCGCCAACTGCCGGCCAATATCGATATGTGACAAAGACAATCTTCATGAATCAACCCTCACTGTCGCACGCGCGAGCAACTTTCCTTCCGCAGTGCGATTTGTTCGCCGGTCAATCTGCTGACCACATTTGATGCTTTTGAATTCCCCAACAACTCGACCAAGCCATTCGCGACTGCGCCCTTCCAACCGCTGCGTTTTCGGGCGGCGAAGCAACCGACGAGAAACGGCAACTCATGCGGTGGCTTGGCGAGCGCGCAGACATCCGCCCGATTCTCCAAGACCGTATAAGCCATTCGCGGAAACTGTTCGAAATCCTTTTCCGACCAAGTGCTGAGATGTGCTTCGGCGGGGTTCCCCAAGATACCATCGCGTTCTTGAGCGTCGCGCGGATATGTCAATAGCACGCATTTGTTCGCGTGTTCGTAGAGCTTCGCAATGATGCGACGCCCTGCGTCTTTTGTGAAGTGTTCGAGGGCGTCCCCCATGAAGATGACATCGTACTGCCCCAATCTATCAATCACCGATTCGGCTTCGCCAATGTGGATCTTGTCGTAGATGTAGTCATGAAGTGGCGACAAATAATCTTCGAAGACTTCGATCCCTTCCAAGCGCATGCGCCATCCGCCGCGTTTGGTTTCGCGGGCATTCTTCGCCGACCAAACATCGACGTATTCACGAAAGAGTACACCGTACTTTCCAAAACCGACGCCCACATCGAGAATGGACCGCGGCTGAATCTGCCGGACGGCATTGGTGATGACAGGGATGGCATATGGGGCGCTAGCCGCCATGTTGAATCACTCCTAACCGGCCTGAGTCACTGGAACCTGGTTGCTTTCGTCAGTTGGCTTCTGCGCCCGAGCCGCCCAAGTTGCCTGAGCGAGATGCAGGGCTGTACTCCAATCGGCATGGTGCCTGAGTGCTTTCCAAAATGCCGAGCGGGCTGAGCGATATTCACCACTCTTGAAATGGTCGAAAGCCATCTGCCGGAAACAATGAGCCAGCTTGCCTTGCAGTTTGCGTCGAGCATCCGATGCGGCGTCGGGATAGCGTTCGAGAATGCGCTGCATCGCTTGAACTTGTTGCCGCGTATTACGCTTCGGGCTGGTGAGGCTGAGGCTTCCTTGCGTTTGGTGCTGAATGGACAGCGGTTCACCGACATATCCGACACGACAGCGCGACGCAACATCGAGGAAGAAAAGCCACTCTTCAGAGTACTGCTGACCAGGAGGGAAACGTATTTCAGAACCAAGAACGCTCCTGCGAACCATCGCGGTGATCGGTGATATGACATAGCTAACCACCATTCGATCAACCAGTCTCCGATCGCAAACATACTGACGCGGTGCGATCTCCTCCATTCGCACCGGGCCCTCCTCTTCCACCAATTCGTTAAACGCGCTGCGATGCAGTTTTCCCGAAACATCGATGCACGAAAAATCGCTGAATACCAAACCGAGTTCGGGCCGGCGACAGAATAATTCCAGCTGACGCAGTAGTTTGCTGGGGACGAATTCATCGTCGGCATCGAGAAATGCAATGTACTCACCGCTGGCGCGGGCGATTCCCGTATTGCGGGCGACACTGCTGCCACTTTGGGGCTGACGGTGATACTGCATTCGCTCGCCAAGTCGTAAGCGATGTTGCTGGATTGCGTTGTATGTGTTGTCCGTCGAACCGTCGTCGATGACGATGAGTTCCCACGACAGCGCACGTTGCGCCAGCACCGAAAGGATCGCGCGAGGAAGCGTCTTCGCCGAGTTAAACGTTGGGATAATGATGCTGACGAGCGGCGTTGATGCCATTTCTGATGATTCTTCCCGGGAGCCAGTTTCAGTTACAAAGGCGAACGATCGGGGCACGCCTCCCATTATTATCGGATGGTTTTCGGTCGAACTGAGGTCGAAATGACTGGCTTTGAGGCGGGTTGTTTGCCGCTATCAGTCTAGAACGACGATCCATTCTTCAGGACCGATCCGGGTCGTCCGATAAAGCCATTGAGGCGGATAGCGTGCATCCCGAACTTTCGGAGTCGCAGGATCGATGACCGAGCAAGCCACCATTCAGATGAATCAACCACCCTCGCGTCATGACACTGGTACGCGCGTTTGGGAGCGGGTCTGGAAACATGTTCCCGATGCGGAAAAAGACAATGCGGCGCTAACGCGGGAACGGGAAGGTCCGCGTTGGGCTTGTATTGTTGACGCAATCGAATCGACGTTCGGCGGACTTGAAGGCTTGCGTACCGTCGAGTTGGGTAGCGGACGAGCCGATCTTTCGGTCCTACTCGCCGAGCGCGGTGCCAAAGTGACGCTCGTCGATCAAAGTGACAAAGCCCTCGACCTGGCACGCGAACGTTTCGATCGGTTGGGTCTGCCGGCTGAGTACCGGGAGGGTGATCTACTCAACCCAAGCCGGCTCATCGATGAACAGTTCGACGTGTCACTGTCGTATGGTGTGATTGAACATTTCAAGCACGACGCACGCACGCAAACGATTAAGACGCACCACGACGTGCTTCGTCCGGGCGGGTTGGCTGTCATCGGTGTTCCAAACTCCCGATGCCCGCAATATCGCGTTTGGAAAGCGTACCTCGAATTACGCGGATGGTGGCCTTACGGAATGGAGATTCCCTACTCGCGCCGTGAATTGTTGCGGCGCGCGGAGGAAGTTGGTTTCGTCAAGAGTCGCGTTCCGTGCACCGGATTCTGGCAGGCAATTGGCGATCAATGGGGGCGCAGCATCCTCGGACGTGGTCCGGACTGGAGCCAAAAGAAATCGATGTTGGATCCGTGGCTTGGATTCTCGCTTCTATTCTTGGGTTGGCGTGCAAACGAATCGAGTCGAGGCTGATCCACGTGGGAGTGCCATAAACATGACACACAAAATATTATTGGGCATTCTGGTCTCTGTGGCAGTGGTCGCTATGTACTTCAAGCCTGCACCAAGGGACAGCCAAGCGCGGCAGACATATCGAGAAGCGCATCTAAGCAAGTTGCAGGATTTCTTCAGCGAACCAGCGACCCAGGAAGCCAATGGCAACAGCGTGCTGTTGATTACGATTGACACGCTTCGCCCTGATAACCTGGGAATGTACGGATACTCGCGCAATACCAGTCCCAAGATGGACGCCTTCGCTAAAAGCAGCACCGTGTTTTCGCGAGCCTATTCAACCGCCCCGCTGACCACTCCCAGCATTGTCAGCATGTTGACCGGATTCAATCCGAATCGTCACGGCGTGCGACTGCTCTGGCAACCGATTGACCGAGACACCATTACCGTCGTCGATTATTTGCACCGAGCCGGATACGAAACCGCAGCCGTCGTCTCGAATATCGTGCTGGGAAACGAAGCTTGCAAGCTGGGCGATCGCTTCAGTTTTTACGATGAAAACGTTGACGAACCAGAAGCCCATCGGCCCGACATGCTCGAGCGATGCGCAAGGCGCACGACCGATGCTGCACTTGAGTGGCTTCAAAATCGACGCGAACCAGAACGGCCATTCTTCTTATGGGTACACTACATTGATCCGCACGGTCCCTATGACGCGCCATCAGATGCGCCGAAAGATTTCAGCCATGACGCGCCCGTCCCCGTCGACATGGAACGGATTGCCGAATATGTACGCGAACCTGAGCTAAGCGACGCAGCCGAATATGTTGATCGGTACGATGAAGAAATCGCCTATACCGATCGCGAAGTGGGACGGTTACTCGCGAAGTTCGACGGCTTGAAGTTTGGTCAGCCGCCCCTGACGATCGTCACATCCGACCACGGCGAAAACATGATGGAAGGCCACACTTACTTCTCGCACGGGTACGATGTCAATAATGCAGTGATTCACATCCCGCTCATCGTAAGGCATCCCTCCATCAAGGCCGGAATGTCTGACCGAATGACTTCGATCACCGACATCACACCGACGATCTTGGAATTCGTCGGGCTACCCGTACCGCTACCGCTTGATGGTGTGACCGTAAGTCAATCGAGTCCGAGTCGAACAATCTATGCCGAAGGATTGGACAGCAGCGGCAGCGGTGGATTGCATCGAACGCTGATCAGCGCGATGACCAAGACCGTCGTCCAGCACGGCAGATCCAACGTTCCGCGAGACAATTGGCGGTTCGATCTGGCAAATGACCCGACGCAGCAAAACCCTCTACCGGTTTCGGATAGCGCAAGCGAATACGTTCAACTTTGCAACCTTATCCGCAGCGACCCTGACCCGGGCGGTAGACCCACACACCTCGCCAACGGGCAGCACAACCACGGACCTGTTGCTGGCAATACCGATGCCAAAACGATGCGGGCACTTCGCAGCCTTGGCTACGTTGAGTGATCGGGCAGCTCAAAGCTCGATGACAATCGAACCGTCGGTGGAGTGCTGCATGAGTAAATCGTCGTCAACGTTAACACCTAAACCGTGTTCGCCAAGCTTCGGAATTTTGCCACCCCACGAAAACCGCACGCGCTTGCGGACGATGTCGTACGGACTGAGTAGCGGCCCGAAACTTCCTTCGGCGAACTTTACTCCCGGTGTCATTTGAATGAACCGGACGCCGGCTGCCGACAGCACGCTTGTCTCACCGACCATGCAACCCAACTGCACCTGGATATTTCGCCGCAATGCGAAACCCGCCAATTTGAGAGCGGCTAACAATCCGCCGCACTTGCTGATGCGAATGTTAAAACCGTTGGCAACGCCCAACTCAAAGAGTCGCTCGGCGTCATCCATGCTCGATAGCGATTCATCGTGAAACACGGGAAGGTCTGTACGCTTCTTCAATTCAACGAGGTCGCGATCTTTTGATGGGTGAAGCGGCTGCTCAATTCCGGACAAGGGAAAGTGACGCCATCGATTCAAGGCATCTGCGGCCTGATCAAGATTCCAGGCACCGTTGGCATCGAGGCGCAATGTGGCTTTACCTCTTGAAAGCAACTTGCCCAAGACACGCATGGTCGATTCGATACGGGCATCGTCGTCAGCCATACCGACTTTGAGTTTGAAGTGACGAATACCTGCCCACTTGGAATAGCGAGCGGTTCGTGTGTTGGTGTCAATCGAATCCGACGCGAGCACCATGCTGAAACGACAGGACCTTGAACTTCCGGGCGATCCAAGTTTCGGATCACCGAGCCACCCGGTCACACCGTCCAGCGTCCGATCTTCACTTCGCAGCACCGCATCCAGCAGCGCCAACTCGACACACGCCCGTGCGGCTGCACAATTTGATCCGTCCTCCGCAATCGCGGGCAGCGCATCGATCGCCTCCAGCGCATCGGGAAAACTGTCCGGTGAAAATGCCAGGAGTTCTTTCGCAAACTCGCCCTGAAGCAGTTCGAGAACGGTCGTGTTCGTTTCACCGGTCACATATTCGCGCGGCAAGGTTTCGCCATAACCCACCGCCCCATTCATCAATTCGACAGCAACAACGATAGGTTCGCTGACGTCGCGCACAGATGTGGCGTGCGAAACCTTCCGCCCCAAGGGAAACGAAAGCGGATAGATCGTCATTCGCTTGACGGCTAGGGTCATATATATAATCGCAGGCAGTTTTCTGGTTGTTGAAAGTGCAGCGATCTGAAAGGTATCGCTGTTATGGGGAAGACGCAATTGCTAACAGCATGAAGTCCACCAGGTCAACATCGCCGTCATCATCAAGGTCGCCGTCAATTCCTACGTCGCAGGTTGCGGCGGGCGGCTGATTGGGACCGTCCAGGCAGGGTTCAAACAAGGCGTAATCGTCTAGATCGACATCGCCATCACAATCAAGATCGCCGTGGGCGGCTGGCGCGTTCGATTGCGCGAATAATTGTACGTCGTCAAAATCGACTTCGACACCGGGGTTCTCGGGAGTCTCCGCTTCGTTGAGATTGATCAGCCGAATCTCGAGATTCTCACCGAGTTGATCATGCGTTGGACCGATGATCGCTTCGCAAGTGCTGAGACCGAATTCTCCATCGTCGAGAAGACCGGCCAACTCATTGTCGTCCTCTGCGATGATCTCACCGCCGGCCAACAGCTGCACCTGGTATCCGGGGAAGCCTTCGAGATTGAATTCGCCGAATATATCGCAGGGTGGTGGACCGATTCCCGTCGCGATGTCGCCCACTTGAACCGACAACGTGTAAGTGGTGTTGGCCTGCAAAGTCGCGCTCAATTCTTGCCGAAAACCCGCCGCTCCCATTCCGGTCGATGTGAGCAGAAAGACAAGCGACGCATGATCGCCTTCCGGGGCGCCGCCGGGAAAAAACACCGACCCGACAGGCAAATTGATCCCACCCACCGAATTAGAGCCGCCATCCAGCACACCGTTGGTGTCAAACTCCAACCACCCGCCTACCGGCATCACCTCAAAACATCCGGGGCTGACCGGGTCATTTTCAAAACCGGGATTCAGAATCGCAATGGATTCGGCTTCGCAGGCGCAAACAGCAGATGTACATGCCAAACACACGAATCCAATCGCGCCCAATATGCCGACCGGCAGCTTCTGTCCAAACATGACTCCCCGTCCCCCTAATGACACTGCATCGCTTGCTGCTCAATTGCCCAACAAACACTCGATATCCACCAAGCACATGATACCGAACCCGCAATTGTCTAAGCAAGCGAATCAGAAGGTTTGCGGATCGGGACCTGAACACTTCTCGGTAATTGCGATGCTAAGAGACGGAACGCGCCAGGCAGGACTCGAACCTGCGACCGCCGGATTAGAAATCCGGTGCTCTATCCAGCTGAGCTACTGGCGCTTCGGGCATGAACGCTTCAGCAGTGCGGATTTTAGGCACGCGGGACAAGATTGCAACGAGATAGGCTGCCGCGTTCTGGTGTGTCTTGGGGCAATTTGGGAAAAACCAAGCGTCACGAATTGCTTGCATAAATGAGGTCAATTTCAACATCGCCATAGGCCTCAGACATTCTGCGACGATTGCGGATCCTGGTCCTTTGGCTGCGGAAGTTCCATCTTGTCGATCAACCATAGGTCGCCGAGGATCGGCCAAAACCTCGGCGGTAGTGCGGCGCGAATGATAAGCCGCGAAATTGAACGCCCCCACATGATTCCGATCCCACCACCGAGGATGAACAAGCCTGTCTGCACAGAAATGGTTTTGAATCCAAACGCAATCAAGTGTGGCGCTTCCAGTGCCCACAAGGAATTGATCACCGCTGCCGCCAAGAGAGAGATCACAAGAATCAGCATATAGTAACGTCTTCGTCGCCAGTGGTAGCAGAACGTCACCGCGCCTCCGCCCATGAGCATGCCGTTTACGAACGAAAGGAATCCCAAAAAAGCAACAAAGGCGTACATCTCAAGCGTGACGTCCTTGAGTATCAAATTGGGCATTCCGGTGAAGTTGCGATTGTAATTGTACTTCGTCATCTCATCGAGGGTTCCATACATGAGTAGCGTCTCTAGAAACCCCATCCACAGGATGACCAGCACCAAGCCAAGTACCCACGCAGCCACACCCAGGCGTCCCAACCTTCGCGCCCACATGCTTCCAATCGTCGTTGAATCGGATGCCGAGTGATGTCGGCCACACTCTGGGCAGCGACTGACCAAGATTTGCAAATCCGGATGCCGCATCACCGTTTGACGACGCAGATTGTACCCGCACTCGGTGCAGTAACGATCAGTTTCGATGAAGGAAACTGCTGGCCAGTTGTTTTGCGTTTCGGTCATAGGGATGGGTTAGAATCGAACGCCGTCAGGAATATCCACGCCAGAATCATCGTCGGTTGCATAAACGTAGGCCGCGCCAGTCGCCCTGTTTCCACCCGCGTCGTCGCTGCGGGCACCCACAACAAGCGTGCCATCAGTCAATGCCATTGCAATTCCATATGAATCGAGCGCGAATGTCTCGCGCTGCGCCTCCAATCTGTCCATCACCATCCAAGTGCTGACTTGTTATTCGAAAAAGTGAACTTCCTGGTTGCTGCCTACAGTGATTTCCAGCAATCCATCTTCCAACACCAATGCCAAACCGAACAGACCGGCCAAGTGCAACCAACACATCAAGATGCCACCCATGACTTTGTTCATGATTGAATCCTCCAATGAAGCGAAACGATCATAACCGACGCGGTATACTCAGGCGAGTTTACGACCGTGATCAAATTCATTGATTGGCTGATGCGCAATCAAGAGGGAAATGGGTTGGGGCTTTGTACGCGGAGCGTGGACGGTCGGTAGCGCGCAGACTCCCTTGGATTGTGTTGGCGATCTCAACCAAGGCAGAGGGATTGAATCCGACAATGATCGCACCATTGCTGATTCTGATACGGTGATTTGACGAAATGTGCTTTGGGTGGAAACGGCAAACTGGATTGAAACTTAGGTATTCTCGGCGTCTGAACTGTCCAAGACCTGCTTAATATCAATCAGTATTTTCATCGAGCCTGCGACCTCACCTATCCCGAGGATATACGATTGGTCTGAAGCCCCTCCCATTGGCGGAGCAGGATTGATCTCTTCGCCATTGATGTCGAGAACTTCTGACACGCTGTCTACCACAACGCCTACTTCGCGCCCCACGTTGACGACGATGATGCAAGTTTCGTCCGTGTGCTCAGCTTCTTCGAGACCGAGCTTAACTCGCAAATCGATGACCGGGATGATCGTGCCGCGCAGGCTGATGACACCCTTCATGTAGTCGAGCGAGCGCGGGACTGGTGTGATGTTCACCACACCATTGATTTCGCTCACTTTGCGAATTTCGACGCCGTACTCCTGGTCAGCGAGTTTGAACGCCAGGTATTTTCCGCTGAGGTCACGGATATTGGCGTCGACTTCAGATGACGTTTGAATGGGTTGCGTTGCTGATGCACTCATCTTGCGGATACCTCTTCTTTGGGCGTGCAGACTTGCAAACAATTCATTTCGAGTTGCTCAGGCAATCAACCGTCCCCCGCGGGCACGCAAAATTTTGCAGAGCCCGCGGGGCGACCGACGTTTCGTTGATGCCGACTGTTCATTTGGTCAACGCGTTTAGAAATCTGATAGATCGTCCTCGCCCATGGGGAAGAAGTCATTGCCGTTGTTACCCGCGCCAGCCCCGACCGGCTGACGCCCGGGTGTTGGCGCTTTTCTAGACTGATTGGCAAAGCCCGTCTTGGCAAATCCTTGTGAGCCTTGACCTGAACCTCCATGAGTGCCGCCTTCGCTAAGCTTATACTGGGCGATCATTTCACGAAGACACGCAACCTGCGATGACATTTGCTCCGCGGCGGCTGCCAATTCTTCCGACCCGGCAGCATTTTGCTGAGTCACGGTGTTCATTTGCGTTACCGCAGTGTTCACCTGATCAACACCTTGAGCCTGCTCTTCAGAAGCTTTGGTGATGCCATCCACGAGGTCGGAAACCTTGTTGATCTGTTCCACGATGGACGTGAGTGCCGCACCAACGCTGGTCGCAACGGTCGTTCCCTCTTGCGCTTTCTTGACCGACTCGTCGATCAAACTGGTGGTTTCACCTGCCGCTTGTGCGGCACGCTGAGCCAGGTTACGAACTTCGTCAGCCACCACCGCAAATCCCTTACCGTGTTCGCCAGCACGAGCCGCCTCGACGGCTGCGTTCAATGCGAGCAGGTTGGTCTGGAATGCGATTTCTTCGATCACCTTGATAATCTTGCTAATTTTTCCGGATGAAGTATTGATGTCCGACATGGCCTGGTTGAGCTGGCCCATTGTCTGATCGCCCTCGTTTGCTGAGTTTCGAGCTGTTCCGGAAAGTTCATTGACTTGCTTTGCGTTGCTTGCATTGGTGCGAGTCATCGCGGCCATTTCTTCAAGCGATGATGAGGTTTCTTCGAGCGATGCGGCTTGCTCGCTGGCACCTTCGGACAACTGCTGACTTGAACCGGTAACTTGGGTAGCGCCGTCGTCAATTTGCTCAACCGCGTTTGAAACCTGTTGCATGGTTTCACCGATTTTTGCGACAAGATTATTGACGTTTTCCACCATTTCTTGGAATTCACCTGTGAGCCGGCTGGTTTCGGCACGCGCCGTCAAGTCCCCTTTTAGAGCCGCCTGAATCAACTTGGCAATTTCATCACGGGCAATCACCTGCATCGTTACGTCCGTCGCATATTTGACGACTTTCACAGGTTTCCCATCCACGTCGAAAATTGGATTGTACGATGCTTGGATCCAGAGTTCCTTTCCGCCCTTTCCGATTCGCTTGAATTCCCCGGCTCGGAATTCTCCTCGATTGAGTGACGACCACAATTCCCTGTAATCGTTGCTCTGGCGATACGCCTCATCGACAAACATGCTGTGGTGCCGCCCCTTGATTTCATCTTGCGTATAGCCTAAAGCGTTGAGGAAATTCTCGTTTGCTTCCCGAATCGTGCCATCCAAATCAAATTCAATCACGGCCTGGACTCGCCCAATCGCCTCAAGTTTACCGGCATTGTCTTGGGCAAGTTCTTCCAGTTTGATTTTTTCGGCATCAATGAAGTCCCAGGTCACCATCGTTCCCGCAACTTCACCCTTCGCGTCATAGACCGCGTTGACCATCAATTCAAGTTTATTCTCACCGAGCTGAATCGGTGCCTTGTAAGGCAGATTCTTTGGATTGCTCAGAATTGAGCGCTGATGCGCAGGATTCTTGTGAAAGACATCGATGTTGGTTCCCACCAATTGGTCGACCGTTATCGGAAGCAGGTGCGCCAGAGGTGTCAGATTCTTAATGGTCGCCGGATTAACATAGGTGATGTTGAAGTCCTTATCCGCCAAGATAATATTGGAAGGCGTGTCTTCAACCATGCGTTGAAACATGTTGCTCGATTTGCTGCTCTTGCTCACCGACTTCTTCGTGCTTTTTGCTTGTCTCGCCATTGGATTCTCTCTCTACAGTTTGTGGGTGAACTGGCAACGGCCGAGCCACCGCGATTCCAGGATTTCCGCCACTAACGATGACGACGTGAACTTTGAATCACTGCCTCAACGGACAAATCCGCTCGTGCCACAACTGACAATTCGGATCCGCCAAGACGGACAAGATGTCGAGTTGCAATTAACGGTTTTCCAGGACTAGACACGCATTCCAATGTCGATTTCACATTTCCACCGGCATTCGATTCTCGACACGCATGATCTAGTACTGGTTAAGTCATCTTTCGGTACTGGACACGCGTGTATTGAGAAATAAATCAATTCCGCAAGGCGGATTTTTCTCAAGTTCAGGCGACCGCCCATAAGCATGGGGGGCACCATGACCCTGGCCAGTTGTTATTGGACTCGCCGATTCGATGATCAGCCGATTCGACATGCGCCTGCGACCAAGAATCCCTTCGAGTCAACATTTTGCTGCACTTCATCGGACCAACATAGCCAATCGAGGCTGTTTTGGCGGCTGAATGTGGCCCAGGCTGCCAGTGAGTCTTAAATGTCCGTCAGCCAGCAAACCGGAGTAGGCCCCACCAGTCATGCAGGATTTTGATTGGAATTCAACTGGCGATCAGGCATTGGACATCGCGTGTACCTGAGTACATATCGAATTCCACGACGGTCCTCGCCCCCGCATTGCGATTATGTCAGGCCACCGATACGAAATGCCGGGAGGTACATTCCTCATAGTTATGCGCTTTCTATTTAGCAGACCTTGCGATTGATTTGCCGGTAGGTGAATTCCCTATCGCTTCAAACGAATCCGTATTGCCGTATTGCAATTGAGCAGATTATCGCAACGTAATTCCACTGACAGCACAAAACCCTAATAGTTGGCACGATGAATAACCGCTGCCGAATTCCAAATGCGTGAAATAAAATTCGACAATGCGCACGTTTTTTCCACCAGACCCCCGTTAATCTAATCCGCCAAAACGTCGGGACCGATCAATCCGCAGAGCGAGCGAAAATGTCCATCAAAGTTGAAAATCGAAAGTATCTCGACACGCTTCGTATGACGGATCATGAACTTTCTGTCGTCGTCACGGAAGAAATGCGCGAAGCGGGCGTGCAGCGGCAATTCTCGCGACGTCGGACCAACTTCATGCGTATGTCAGTTGACGTCATTCAACCCGGGGGAACAACGGGGAAATACGTTGTCCGATCGTATGACCTGAGTGAAGGTGGAGTCGGATTCTTTACTGGAAACTATGTTCATGCGTCAACACGATGCCGACTTGGAATGACGACCGTCGATGGAGAGTCTGTAAGTATTGACGGAACGATCGCGCACTGTAGAAATATCTGGGGGCACATTCACTTTGCCGGCGTACAATTCGATTCACCGATCGATCTTTCCTGGTTTGACGACACGATAGAATCGGAATCATCACGGGGCGATGAATCTCAACCAAATGCGACCGGCAACCAATCTGGAATTTTTTCGACGAATGAGAACGCGTGTGGGAAGAAGAACAACGCCACTCCAGTCGAGCAAGCACTATGTGTTATCGACGAGCTTCGCCAAATGATCGTCAACGATGCAAGACCTGATGAAATCCGTGCCTGCCTTGAACTTGTGTGTCTTGCGCTGAATCTTGATAACTTTGCGAACGACCCGCAGTTAAATCCCGAAACATGCGACAGCACCAAAGAGGTCCAAGCCGGAAATCACAACTGACTTTATTCCTGTCGACCCTCGAGAATCCTTTACCAACCATGTTCAAATGACTTGCAGTTGCGATTTTTTTCATTCGCTTGCGCCGCAACGGAGACATTAGCCGCTGGCGCCCAACGCGAGTTCTTCGATTCAGACCTTCGACCGTCAAAAATCCAGGCAAATTGGATTGGTTGGCCTTGCATTGCCCTCATGGTTTATAATGAGCCCGCTGTGAAACAGGCTGATTCATTGTAATTCTCAGCTCAAACGTTGAATTTGACTCCGGAGGTTGATGATGAATGGAATGAAGCGGTGCGTGCTCTTGGTTGCTATTTCGCTATTACCCGTCGCCGAGTTAGTACGTGCCGATGCGTTGGACAAATATCGAGACCATCGGTTCGTTCACATCAGCGATGCTAGCCGCGATCAACTTCGCGCCATTGAAGCAACCGGTGCCGTCATCCTGGACTGCGCCCCTGCACCCGGCAGCCTTGACGTGGTTGCCGACCAGCAGCAATTGGAAGCGGTTCAAGCGCTTGGCCTGACGATTCATGTCAAACACGAAAATGTGCAGGCGCTGATCAACGCTGAGCGGCAGCCCAGCCCCTTGCGCGGCGGCGATCCTTACGACGATTTCTTTCTCGATTATCACGAATACGACAACGGTGTCGGCAGCATCGTCTGGTTCATGAACGAGCTCGTGACGCGTTATCCAAATCTTGCGTCTATGGTCGACATCGGAACCAGCGGAGAAGGTCGAACCATTTGGAGCCTGCGCCTCGCCAACGATGCAATCGCCGGAAACAAACCCGGGGCCCTCTATTTTTCGTGTGTGCACGCCCGCGAATGGGTGACTACGACGAGCCCCAACTACTTCGCCAAGCATGTTCTGGAAAACTATGGGACCGATCCGGTCATCACAGACATGGTGGATAACACCGAGATTTTCCTCGTGCCCGTATCCAATCCTGATGGATTTGCATTCACCTGGAGCGATGATCGACTCTGGCGAAAAACGCGAACGATCAACTCCAACGGTACCATCGGTGTTGATATCAACCGCAACTGGGGTGAGGCGTGGGGTTACGACGACGACGGATCAAGCGGAAGCGGTAGCAGTGCCGTTTTTCGCGGCCCAGTTCCATTCTCGGAATCCGAAACCGTCGCCCTTCGCGACATGATGCTGAACCACTCCAATATTCGCACGATGGTTGACATCCACAGCTTTACGCAACTCATCCTTTGGCCTTGGGGATACATCCCCGACCTCTGCCCGGATGACCCCTTGTTTAGAGAGCATGGATTTGCGATGCAGGACATAATTTTCGACGTGCATGGACTGAACTACGTTGCGGGCCCGATCAATGAAACGATCTACCCGGTCAACGGGGATTCGCTCGATTGGGCCTATGCGCAGCTCGGCATCCTTGCTTACAGCTTTGAACTGCGCCCCGAAACTGGACCATTCGGTTCGGGTTTTATTCTCGATCCTGATGAGATTATTCCAAACAACGAAGAGTTTACGCCAGCATTATTGTATCTGACGAATACCGATTTCGTTCGATCTCCCGTCATTATCGAATTGGATTCCGCGATTCCTGAAGTGCTCACGCCCGGTGTGGAATTACCGCTTCAAGTGTCTGTCACATCGCAGTATGAAGACTTTACACCCGGGACCGCGCGAATGTATTACCGCTTCGATACCATCGGACCCTTCAATGAACTGATGCTGACGCAAATTGGCAGCAATGGATACGAGACAACGCTTCCGGCGACGAACTGCAATTCAACGCCGGAATTCTTCTTTGCGGCTGACAGCGACCAGGGTTCAGTTTCAACGCTTCCCCGACCGGCTGAACTGGGGCCATTCAATCCACCGGTAGCCGCCGGTGCATTCTATGCAGAAAATCTTGATTCCGATCCCGGTTGGACAACCGAGGGCGATTGGGCATGGGGCGTTCCAACCGGTGGCGGATCATTTAACGGAGACCCGACCAGCGGCAACACCGGCGCGAATGTCTATGGCTACAACCTTGCGGGTAACTACGCGAACAATCTGCCCGCGACCAACCTGACGACGACACCGATCGACTGCACCGGTCAATTCGATGTCGAACTTCGCTTCTGGCGTTGGCTTGGCGTTGAGTCAGCGTTTGGTTTCGACGACGCAACCGTTGCGGTGAGCAACAACGGCACGAACTGGACCCAGCTATACAGTGCTGCCGCCGACCACATCAGCGACAACGAGTTTGAAACGGACAAGGCTTGGACGTATCAGTCCTTCGATATCTCAGGCGTCGCCGACAATCAACCGACGGTTTTCGTTCGCTGGGGAATGGGACCAACCGACGGTTCGAATTCTCTGCCCGGTTGGAACATTGACGACGTGGTACTCTTTGCCAAAGGATGCGTTGCGACCAAGGGCGACTACAACGGTGACTCGCTGGTTAGCGCCGACGATGCCGCCGCGTTTGAAGATTGCCTGCAAGGGCCCGTCAACGCAACACCGCCCGGCTGCTCGATCCTTGACTTCGACGACGATGATCACGTCGACTTAACCGACTTCGCACAGTTTCAAGAAGCCGCGCAATAGAGCGGCATTGGACATTTGACATCGTTGCTAAGACGGCGTCAATCCGCGCGTAGGGTGGGCCGTGCCCACCGCCGTTTGAAGGTGATTCAATCTGCGAAATGCGTTACCGACTGGTGGGCACGGCCCACCCTACTACGACCGGCGTCTCAAAAATTCTATGACGCACCTGTAAACAGCTGGGTAAACGCTTCAAAATCGATTAGGTCCACATCACCGTCGTCATCGAAGTCAAACGCATCCAGGCAATCCTGTGCAAGCATCGGAGCCGCCGGGGTGGGTGATGCATCGGGTCCAAAGAGGCACGCGACGAACGCACGCATGTCGGCGCCGTCCACATCGCCATCGGTATCAATGTCGCCCGGCCCCGCAATCACGTCGCCGAAGACTTGGATGTCGTCGATACTCCAACCTTCGAATTCACCGGAACCATCAGTCGCTCCCATCACCCAACGGAGTTGCACGCTTGATTGCTGATCTGCGAAAGCGGAAATATCGATGGCCTGCGGAATCCACGCCCGATCGAAGATACCTGCGATCTCGGTGTGCTCCCAAACGACATCCCAATTGACGCCATTGATCGAAATCTCAATCGCCGCATGGTCGAAGAAACTGCTTTCGACACCGAGCCAGCGCTGGTAGCGCAACTCTGCATTTTGGACGGCTGACAGGTCGATCGGTGGCGTTGTCAGATATGTAGGCGGCAAGTTACTTTCGTACTTACCCGCAAGGTTGTAGCCGTAAACGTTGGTACCCGTCACTCCGGAGAACGGATCGAAGTCGATCCCTTGCGGCACGCCGAACGCCCAGAGCCCTTCCGTCGCCCATCCCGGATCAACGTCGAGCGGGAAGTCCTCCACCGGTTGCTCGCCACCAATTTGCAATGAGATCACACCAAGGGTTGAATCATAAACACCGTCATTGGCCCGAAACGCAAACACGTCAACGCCTTCATATCCAAGCGGCGGCGCGTACAACACTTGGTTGCCCCCGCCAGAAAGCACATACGGCAGCGCACCTTCGGAAATAATCGCACCATCGCTCGTATCATACAGTTCACCCTGCGCCGGAAGCGACGTAACTACATAATCCAATGGATCTTCGTTCGGATCATCGGCAACCAAATCGATGATCGCCCATCCGAAACGGCGCACCAGAATACTCTGGCTCGTTGCAGTCGGCGCATCGGGATGATAAATCAACACGTCGTCGACGAACCAATCATCTCCGGCATTGCTGGTCACTCGGATACGCAACTGGAAATTTCCATGTAGCGCATCGGATGGCAGGAGTTCATTGGTGACGTCATAGACGGTCATGTCCGGACCGTCACCGAGATGTTGCGTGAAGACCTGCCACACGCCATTTGTATCGAGATAGTCAAAAAACAAGTCGTCGCCAGTCTCGGTTGAGTTTCCACCGCCCGTACGCTGCCAGGCATATCGCAGCCGAATACCGGACTGCGCTTCAAGATTGACCGGGAATGAAACCAGCTCATCGCCCACTGAAGAGCTTCCGTTTAGCCGCGCCGAGTTCGGCGGGGTCGGTTCGTTGATTCCGGTGCCATCGATCGCTGCGCCAAGAACTTCGCCCCACTTGAGCGGGTCAAATACGAAATCGGGGAATGAATCTTCAAAGGGTAGTTCGATCAACGGCTGCACTTCGACATTGACGGTCGCCACGAACGAATCGTTTGCCCCGTCATTTACTCGGAAGGTAAACGAATCGTTTCCAAGGAAGGTGCCCGATCGCTGATAGCGCGCCACGTTCTGATTGCCGATAAGCGTATACGGCAAATCATTGGATTCGATCACGCCGCCATTAGGATCCGTCAGTGTTCCACCTGTTGGAAGTGACACTATCACGAAATCCAGAACATCGAGTTTAGGATCCGACCCCACAAGAAAAATATCAGCGATATCGTCCTGCCGTACTTCTGCGAAAACGTCGTTTGCAAATGGCGCATCACCAAGCGTGACCGATATGTTGTCAACGAACCAGTCGTCGATGTTGTTGGCGCTTGCCGTTCCCGTCGTGCGGAATCGCGCCCGGAAGCTATCATGCAGCGCGGCAGACGGCAGCAGAATGTCTTCGCGTTGGAAGTCGGTCATGTCGTCGCCATCGCCCGCATACTCGCGGAGTGGCTGCCAACTGCCATTGCTGTCCACATAATCGACGCGGAGGTTTTCACCCGAATCCGGACTTTCGCCGTTTCCGGTGCGCTCAAACCAATAGACCAGCCGCGCGTCGCTCACTGTGCTCAGGTCCACCAGGTGCGTCTGCAACTCGTCGCCGCCGGCTGGCGAACCATTGAGCCGCGCAGAATACGGCAGCGACGGTTCGTTGATCCCCTCGTCATCGATGCCAGCAAGTGACACCAGCGACCAAATCCCTGAGTCGAAAACCGTCGTCGGGAATGGGTCATACACCGGAACCTGCAAAACCGGATCGACCCGCACCGTCACCGTAGCCGAATTGGAATCGCCAGCATCGGGCGGTGTGCCACCATCGTTGGCTTTGAAATCAAGAGTATCGATACCGAGGAATCCGTTGGTCGGTGTGTAGGACAGCGCGTTTCCGCCGCCGACAAGCGTATATGGCAAGTCGCCAATTTCGATCATATGATCGTTGCCCGCGTCGCGCAATTCGTAGATCGGTATTGACGTGATGATGTAACTCACCATGCCGGGAACCAATGGCAAACCGTCGTCGGAGGCGAGCAGGACGATGTCGGCTGTTCGATCTTCACCGACAATCACAGTTCGGCCGGCAGCAGAAGGAGGTCGCGGACCGCAATCGCCAACACCCGACAAATCAGACTCGAAGAAATCGATCGGCAATCCACCTCCACCCGACAATCCGACGATGCCGTCATTTGCATCGACGCCAAGCCACGCGAGTTGAATCCGGCCGTCGTAGTACAACTCAACCTGGAACGTGTTGTCGTTGTTGACGCCATCTTCAGAGATGTCAAACCATGTGACGACAAATCGGTCGCCCAGTTGTTTGTAACTCAGCGATCCGCCTTCGCTCGGATCGAGATCGTCGTATAGCAGCGACACCCGCGGCTGATCAAAATGCTCTCCAAATGTTTCGGTGGTGTCGTCGTCGGGGCCGTCAAACGTTATGTTCCCGTTGGCGTTGATGTAGACCGTGTTGTAAGAGACGCCATAGAGATGCACTTGCGCCCCACCGGCAAGATTCACTTCCACCGATCCGGTATCCGAAACGACAACCGGTGTACCCCCAGATGGGTCTGTCGGTAATACCAACGTTTCAAACGTACACGAGCTATAGAAATCGACGCTGCCATTGGGTGCATACAGAATTGCACTGTTGCCAAGATCGAAGTCGGCGAGGAAGTCTTCGGTGAAGTAATCAGGAATTTCTGGCGTTGTGAAGCTGTAGCAAACCGCGCCATTCGTATCAAATGCCACGTTGTTCGCCGGGTCCGTCGCCTCTACGCCAAAGAAATACGTCGTGTCATCCACGAGTCCGTCAACGTCGATGCTGTGTGACGTGTTCATTCCGTTTGCAGAAACTGTGGTTGCAAGATCGTTGCAATCGGTTCCGAATCGGACGGCACCAACGGCTGGCTCGTCGGTGTTAAAGACGATCCGGGCGCTTCGCGGATCAATATCGATTGCCGAAACACCGCTGACGAAGGGCGCAGTGCAATCGACGCCCACCGATTCTTCGACCAAGACATCCGTGTTGCCGAAGCCATCGTCCGCATCAAGGTAGCTGGCTGTTACCGAATCGCCTTCGGTGATGTGCAGTGTTCCAACTGAATCTGCGGTCGCCAATGGAATGGACCCGACGAAGTGGGCCGACTGCGAACTCGATTCGGTCAGCGTGACAACTTCGCCTCCCGGTTCCGTGTCTGACGCAATAACGATTTCTAAAGTTTCGATCTCAAAATCATTGGTATTGACATCGCAATCGTTGACAGAAATCTCCGCCGTGCTGGTACAGTTGTAGCTTTCCTGATTGAAACGAATGACGCCCTGCGGACTGCAGTTGATCAAAAGCGGCGCCGCTGCCAGAGAGAACGATTGCGGTCCCTGCGGAACGTTGAACCCGGAAATCTGCACAAAATATTCGCCCGGTGCCGGCGTATCGATAACCACCTGCTCGATGTTGTTGACATGGTCGGCTTGCGTTTTGACAGCGTTGTTGGCAGGTGCCGCAGGGTTGAGCGTCCACGGTAAGTACGCGTTGCTGTTGACATCGAGTACACGCAAATCCAAATCGTTGACCAACGTGGGATTGACGGCTGGCGTACCGGGCACATCGTCCCACGCCAACGTCACCTTGAGCTGTGTATCCAAGGCATCGACGACAATGAGCACCTGAATGACCTGCCCCTGTTCGACTTCGCCTTCCAGGAAGTTGCCCGCCCGCATAAGTTCAATCGCCGGAACCACGCGAACCGAACCGTAGCCCGTTCGATAGTCCGGACCGGGGTTTTCGATATCGACTGCGGTCTGGGCAAGCACCGCTTTGAGCGTCGAATTGCGAAAATCAGGTTCGCCTGGATAATTGGCACGGAAGTCCTGTAGAATCAGGGCGCTCATTCCGCATACCGTTGGCGACGCCATCGACGTTCCGCATTTGACGCTGTAATTCCCGCCGCTTGAGCACGACGTCACGCCACCATCGCCGCCCGTCTGACAACCTGGCGCCGCAAAGTCGGGTTTCATGCGACCGTCGTCGGTGGGTCCCCACCCGGTGAAGTTGGTCACGGAGTCATCGTTGCTGTTAAGCGCACCGATCGAAAGATGATTCTTAGCACCAGCCGGCGGTGCGATGGTGTTGTACGTCGCACCGCAACTGCCATTGCCTCGTTCATTCCCCGCCGCCCAGACAATCCGAAACGGCGAACCCAAACTGCCCCGGACAATCGAATCGATCAACGCGGATGTGGCGTTGTAATCGCCTTCCCATGAACAAGGAAAGCCGTTGGGCGCTACGTTTGTACCAATAGAGTTGTTGGAAATATCAACTGCGTAGACATTGATCGCTTCGGTGTAGTCGGCTTCCAAATCCCCTGGGTTCGTATACAGAAAACCCGCTTCCAAAGGTCCGCCGGTTTCAAAACCATAAGATTGAATCGTCACACCGGGGGCCATCCCGCGATTCGTGCCGGCGCTGTTGGTTCCATCGCCGCCAATGGTTCCCGAGACGTGCGTGGCATGATCGGAAAGTCCGGAAGAATCGCGGGCGGTCAATCGACCGCCAAAATCTGCATGACTCGCGAGCCCAATACCGCCGTCGTAAACCAGCACGTTGATACCCGTTCCGTCGAGATTGTACGGTGCGACTTGGGCGACATCGGAACCGGTGCGCGCTCGATTGCTTTCGTTGACTTCAGACATTCTGGGCAATGGAGGTTCGATGTATTGAACGGCATCTTCGTCGGCCAATTTTGCAACCTGGGCGTAAGGAAGTTCAACCAAATACCCGTTGACGCTTCGCATCGTTCCGACGATCGTAGCCTTGTGCTGCAACAGCACTTCGACCGCATCTCGATCCAGGTCGACATCCGGATGAAAAAGAACATGGACTGCCGTTTGCACCTTGGTTGCTTCATCGGGCCGAACGACGCGAACTTCTGCTTCGCTGTTTCTTTCAAAGATCGCCGGATCGCCATCCGCATCCGCCCAAGGCATCATTTCGTTTCGCAGTAGCGACGGGTGCAGTTTCCATTCACGTTTTACATCAGCAACAGAGTTCAGCGATGCGACAGCTGCGATGTCTCTTTCGACCAGCGCATTGGCCTGCACCGTTGCAAAGTACGCGTGATCGCCGAGGTAGTTCAGCAAGGTAACGCCAGCCGCCTGCAACTGTTGGTGCTGAGTTTTCGACAGCGGTTTGGCGAACTGCAGAACCACATGCGTCGATTGATCCGTAGCGCGGGCCTGCACCATCGACACCAGCTTGCGGGCCGTTTCTGGCGCTGCCTCTTCCGTCAGTTCGGCTGTACCGGATCGCCATTTGATGTCGCCCGCCGAGGCGCTTGCCGCAACTAGCGTGACGGCCACCGCAACCAAGAACGGAATTCCCTGGAATGATCGGTTTGCTGAAATACGCATGACGATGGGACTCCTCAAGAATATCGCGCGATACTAATCAGGCGCAAGGCTCGGTTGAATTCGCGTTTCAAACGACTAAGAATGAGAGGTGGGTTTGTCGTTGGCATGACAATCCGCGAATGCGTAACGGTGGGCAAATCACAAATCAGACAACTGGCGAATCGAATATCACCAGGCAAAGTTTGAATCACTAATGTATGAATCATTGCGGTGCCCGACAACCGAGGCTCGTCGATTGATCGGACACCGCATATTACTCAACTTGTCCAGACAGTCGCGCAGCTCTGCACACTTAGATTCGCATGCTCTTCTTCAATAGAGTCGCACACTCGTTCACGAGCATCAATATATGCGAGTTGTGCTGCGACATCTAGCGCCGGCGCGACACGCAGGCCACCCCGCCCAGCAACAACATCATCAAGCTTGCTGGCTCGGGCGTTACCGTGATCGATCCCGGCTGATAGGTCACATCAGCAAATGCGCCAACAGGCGGTGGATCAAGTGCGAATCCCTCCGACAAGTCACTCGGATTATCATCGCTGAGATTCAGATCCGTTGTACCGAGCGAATCGAGCGAAAACGTCACCGTCGCCAATACGATCGAAACCGGATCGCTCCAAATTGCCGTACCGGGAGGTGTCGGAACCAACCCAGCCAACCCATCCGCATCCGCGCCGCTCACTGCGGTCCAAGTCGGTTCATTGACCGCTGAACCAGCCACCGAGACGCTCAAACCAAGGAGATCGAGGTCGAGCCCCCAACCGACAATGGCATCGGATTGCGGAATGATCGCGACGATATCAACGGTTGCCGTCCCATTGGTGATGGGCACGACCTGATTGGCTGGTGATAGCGACACCACCACCGTTGCTTCGGCGGGAGCAGGCCCCAGCAGGACGCCAGCAACCAATGCGGTCGCAATCGCCCCCATAAAAGGTTTACATCGTTGCAGCATCTTCTTTTCTCCTCTTCGGAACGATTAAGTTCGTCGATCTTCCGTCTTGATGTCGCCCGCGTCTCGCATGCTATTTTGACGCAGGCAACACTTCGATCGGCATTTCATCCCACAATCAATTCAACATCGGTTCAATTCGACCAAGCTCACACGAGCGCTAGTCGTTCGCATTTGCCGGTCCGGTCAGAACATCCGTCAGTCCTGCGGCATCGAGCAAGGTGACAACACTGTCATCGTTAAAGTCAAACCGCGCACGACACGGAACACTATCCGAATGAGAACCGACGCAAGTCTGGAACTCGGAATAGTCGTTCAGGTCGATGTCGTCGTCGCGATCAAAGTCACCCATGATCGTGATCGGCGGACCCGCAAGCGGATTGCCAACAAAATCGCGGTAGCAAAGCAGCCACTGCTGGTAGTCCACATGCGTCACCACACCGTCTTCATCAAAGTCGGCACAGATCGCGTACTCGGCATCGCAAGTGGTTGAACCAAACGCCATGACGAAAATGTCGTAATCATCGCCATCGACATCCTTATCGTTGTCAAGGTCGCCGCAAGGACCAGCCAACCCGCACAGGTTAAAACGAATAAAGACGTCCCCGATATCAGAATTGGATCCGCCATCGTTGAAGTCGCGAACGGTGGCTGTGGTGTACGCCTGCAAGTCTTCGGTGAGAATGATGTCTTCATTCCCAAAGCTGCGAATGCGTATTCCATCGTCAACGATTCCGTTTCCGTCGAGATCAATCGGATCGTGCTCGCGTGCTATCACAACTTCGCCGTTGAGCGTCAATACAGCATCTGAGAACGATTCGCTCGCATTGGTGACCGATGCGATGACGTAGTCTCCAGCATTGTTCTGGGCATACGCAAAGTAACCCTGGCTGAACGAGGCGTCGTCATAAGACTCAGCAGCGCCAGTCACGATGGGATCGCCCGTCGCCGAAAGGACTGCACCATCTCGCAACACCCAGTCAACGCCATCCTGGTTGGACCCACGAACCATCCAGCTTCCGCCCGCAAACATGAACGGTTCAGTACTGGTACTAATGTCGGCTGGTGACGCAAATCCGGACCCTGCGATGACATGGCCCTCCTGTACAACTACTTGATTATTAACGGCGACCATTTCGTCGGTAGCGGTATCACCGGTTGTGTCACCAACGACGATGTAATTACTTCCTGTCGCATCAACCTTGAGACTGCCCGTATTGAATAACTTCCAGGGATCGGTTCCGCCGCCGGCTTGTCCTGCAGGAACCGTAACTTCTTCCTGCGCTTCGATGATCACGCCATTCTTGCTCAACAGGAATCGGTCCATCGCGGAGTCCAATGTCGTATCAGCGTCAAACCAAACGGTGTTGTCCGATACAATATTGGGCGCAGCAAGCGTCGCGCCAAAGTCACCACCCGTGGCCGGAGATGTATTGCCTTCACGGGCGATCACCACATGCGTCGAACCGTCTGACCGAACAATAACTTCGTCTGCAGAACTTGAGTTATTCGTATTCGTTGCAAATGCGAATTGGCCAGCATTGTTGATCGATAATTCCTGATCGATGAACCCAACTTGATCGCTGGCATCAAGCGTGGTCACGCCTTCTTGCACGCGCACGCCACTGGTACAGATATTTCCGACAATGATGACCTCATCGACCGAAGTTCCCAAATCGGTGTCGGCGGAAAGAATCCAGGTTTTTCCATCCGGGCTACGATATGGACGATCGACGCCAGTTCCGAACTTTGCTCCAGGCAATCCCGGCACGTCCGACGTCGGACTGCTCGCAATGTTGGAGAATATGCCGACGCTCAAACCTCTCGCATCGTCAATCACCAATGTGTTGACCAACGCGTCGTTGTTTACCAAATCGGGATCAGTCTCAAATCCGCCGCCCGAAGTTGTACCGGTGCAAACTGGTCGCCCTGCTTCGGTCGTGTCAACAACGATTGTCGCGATCAAACCATTGCTGCCCGCACCGACATTTCCGATGGCATATGTAACAACACCACCAAATGGTGAACCATCGTGTACTCCTGGCGCACCGACCGACGAAACGCTAACGCTGTCATCCAACGTAACGCTGGCCGTGACACCCGATGCATCGGAGGGCCCGTCGTTATCGACCGAGACCTCATAAGTAATTTGACCACCCACCGGAAGAACCGGGTCGGGTGCATCGGAAATGGTCATGACCAGATCCGTCGTCAACTGGAAGAGCGTGTCTTCCGTATCGGAGTTGTCGCCGGGTACTTCATCAGACTCGGTGGCAGTCACCGAAGCGTCCACACTGATGACGCCCTGCACGGTCACATTGGCGACGACGTCGTAACTGGTCCCTACGTCATTCGCGAGCGTCCCCACGTTGATCGTCACCACACCTGCCGCATGATTGGCAGCCGGGTCAGACGAACCTGCGTTAAAAGTTGTGGATGGGTCGAGATTCATCGTTACCACGATATTGGTCGCACTCGACGGTCCGCTGTTGAGCACGTCGAGCGTATAAGTGATGGCACCACCAGGGACGGTAAGGGGATCAGGATTGTCGGTAATTAAGATCGACAAATCGGCCTTCTTGCCGACTTCCGTTTCGTTGGTTGCGTCGTTGTTACCGGGAACGCTGTCAACCGCCCCACCAGTCACACTCGACGTCGTCGTGTAGATGCCTGCAACCGCTGCGTTGGTCACGAATTTGTAGGTGCGAACCGAGTTGGCTTCGATGGTGCCAAGGTTGGCAGTGACAACGCCCGCAGCATGTACTGCGATTGCGTCGGACGCTCCGGCGTCAAACGTCAAGCCTCCATCCAGATTGCTGGTTACCGTGACTCCGGTAATCGCGGTATCGCTGTTGTTTCGCACTTTGACCGAGTAGGTCACTTTTCCAGGAACCATGACCTGCGGATCGGGGCCATCGACAACGACCACTTCCAAATCGCCAGAAGGACCAGCCGATTCGGTGACGGTAATCTTGTAAACACCTTCCAGAAGTGCCGTCGAACCTCCCGGACCGTCGAGATCGACATCCAGCGGCACATAGATCGAAACGTTGCCCGCGGAATCGCGATCGCTAACCACCATTGCATTTGTGAATACTTCAAAGTCATCTGCAGTCGCACCGTTGTCTGCTCCGTCGATGACTCCGTCACCATTGAAGTCGACCTGATCGTCAGTGCGGAGAAGCACCTGATCGTTGTAGATGAGCGCGGCACCGGTTCCGGTGAGTTGCCAGATGACGGCCCAGTCGCCGTTGTTGTTCATGTCGGCTGCTTCTATCGCACCAGAAAGCGTATCCGCTCCTAGTGCGTCACCTTCGCGAAGGTGAATGACACCATTGACGACGAGGTATTCGTCAGTTGCTATCGCCCCCGACGTATCGCCTGTAAACAGATACTCGCCCATATCGCTGACGCCAAAGAAATCAAACCCTGCGGCCCAGGTCTCGGCTCCATCTCCACCGATCGCAACGGGAACGACCATGCCTTCCTGGACGAGTTGGCCATCAAGGAAGAGTCCTGCACCATTCATAACAACAGCATGGTCTTCGCCGGTTGGAAGTCCTGTTCCAGTCGTTTCCATAATTCCGTCGAATATGAATGCGCTGCCGAATCGCGAAAATTTGTAACTGAAGTCGATACTGCTGCCCCCGTCGATCGGAGCAGGCAGTCCAGGTAACTCATCACCTGAGAAGATAATTGGCGTTTCGCTGTCAGTTCCCCAGAGGCCACGCGCGCTCGTGCCGCCACCGACGGTTGTACGGGTTCCGCCGGAGAAATAACCAATTCCATTGGCATTCATTGTCGGTGCCGAAGCAAACGACCAAAACAAACCGGCCAGCGGTCCCGTCGTGATCTCCTCACCCTCAATAGCGAATCCGATCGTATTGACCCACGCAGAATCGAATCCGCCATCGGGTCCACCGTTACCTGATGCGCTGTAGCAGACGTCGCCGAAGTCACTGATTCCAAATCGAGACTCAAAGCTGGTCTGAACCAACGGGCCTTCAGTTGTCTCCGTGAAGATGACGCCTGGTGCAGAGACGCCGTCGATCGATCCGTAGATGTGGCTGAGCGAACCCGCATTTAGAGTCGTGGCCCAACCGCCAATGCTGTTGACGGCAACGTTGTTGATGGTCCCGATGGTGTCTCCCGGAAAACCATTGGAGTCGACGTCGTCGCCTTCATTGACGAGCGACGATGCGATCTGACCCATTGCTACGTTTGCGCTGATCGCAACAGCGGTAATGGCGCAGAGTTTAAAAATCCTGCAAACGCGGTTCTGATTAGATTCCGAATTCCATTTGAAGAAATTCAACATGCTTCGTCCCTCGCAGCTAAATGTCGTGTCCGTTTTTCCTATCGATCCCTGTCGCGTTGAATTGCAACCGGTGATCGTGATCGATTGTGTTTCTATTCAAAACTCAATGACGTACAGCAGTCGAAATAACCGTTTGCGGCCAAACAAATTTGCCCAACAATTCTAACTGTGAAACAAAGGCTGCGGCGGTACTCAGCGCACAAAAAAAGGAAACATACGCCAGCCGCGTATATCTCCCTCAATCCCTATTCGAGAACGACTCCAAACAAACCGTCCGCAAGAACTTACGACTCTGACCGTTCATCCAAATTTTGGATGCCCAAGCCTATTTAATTCGCTGGCTCCGATTATCTTCAATTCTAGCAACCAAAGTCAACCAACTTGTGTCAATTATGTTTCTCGAATTCACGAACCAGCCCCACGCCTCCGACCAGAATCATAAATCCCTGTCGCCTCTGCTATTTGAGTCATATTCGAGTTAAGCAACTTGTAAGTAAGAAGCGAATCCACTTTGCCTATATTGCCATATGAGTCCCGAGTCAAACGGCTATCGACAATGTGAATCAAATGGTCCGGGACAGCATTTCCAGAAATGAGTCGTTGACGAATCGCAAAGATATCGCCTTCATGCTGAAACGTGTTTGATGCTGGATGATCTCAAATTCGTGCGCGGCGCTGATTGCCCGAGAACCAAAGCGAAAGAAAATTTACAATTTCCAAGCGACCCACGCTCAACCACTCGACGCGAGCAATTTAAGCAATACAATCCGCATCAAATCGCGTTGGAACCAGAGCAAGTTCCAAAAACGACGCGATGGAGAGGTGGCTGAGCGGCTTAAAGCACCGGTTTGCTAAACCGGCGTACTGGTATAAAGCCGGTACCGGGGGTTCGAATCCCCCCCTCTCCGTTAATTCTGAGGCCTGTGAATCCTAAGTCTAGGATTCGCAGGCTTTTGTCGTTTTGGGATGTTCCCGGATTCTCCCGTTTGTGGCGGTTTTTGTGGCGGTTTGTGGCGGGGGATTCTCTGAGGAGCGATCTGATGGCGCGCAAAAACGGTCTGTTTCGCGTGGGCAGAGTTACCGCATACCTTCGCGTGGTAATTGCCATTTGAAATGGGAAAAAATGACACGAAATGGTCAAAACCCTCTGCGCGTGGAAAATCCGCAACGCCCTGACGGGTCGTTACGGAGGATTTGACCCTCAATCGGGATGACGACCGCATTGCGGCCAGACTTCAATGCCCATTGGGCAGCCGGGACATCGCCCCGGAGTCATGGTTACATTCCGGTTCGAGCGGCAATCGAACACCGTTCAAACCCTGATCGATCTCTCGTCAAACCGGCCACCGCGATCCCTTCGGATGCGGGCACTTCGATCCCTTCCATTGCAGTTTGCCGCCTCGCCCCTGAAGCCGAGCCATCGGCCACATGCCGCACTTGCACTCGATGCAGTACAGCCCGCCGTCCTTGCCCTCACGCGAACGATCGCAGCCCATGCACGCATACAGACGGGCCAGTTGAATACGACGGCTGACCCGCCCACGCGTGATCGCTCGAAGGAACGACCACAACTTTGCGAAAGCGGATCGAACGCGAAGCCGGTACCAACCGCCTTGCGGTTGAACGTACCGACCCGTCGCCGTGTACATCGGCCCGCGATCCGTACGAAATTGTTTGACCTCGATACGCATCAGAAAATCGTCACCGTCACGGAGCCGTCATTGTCAGGATCAGGGCTGGGAACTGGCGACGTCCCCGACTTGCCGACACAGTAGTTCAGGATCGCAGCGCACCATTCCTCCGGACTCGACATCGCTCCGAGAGATTGATTGACGACGACGAGCGGGAATCCGTCGCCGACCGCATGTCGTAGCCCTGAGTAACCGACCGTGACCACTCGCGCGTAACCATTAAGGCGATAACTGACCACCGTTGGTGTCGTTCCAGACCAGGTGATATTAACGACGATGCCGCCATTCATGTCGCCGTTGGCAAAGACAGTGGGCAATGCGACCGAACACGGCGAACCAACGGGATTCACCGTCACCAGATTGGTTCCCGTGAAATTGCAAGACGAGAACGATCCAGCACGATTGAGCGGGACAATCCTCGGCAGCGACGGGTCCGTCAGTTCAAACGCCCGAGCAAAGCATCCGCTCGCATCGGAGTTCTGATTGTCGCCATACGTCGGAGCAACCTGGGCGAGCAATGGGAATTCTGACCAGAGCGGCGACGATGCGTCGTACGCGCAACCACCGCAAGCGTAGTCGCCTCCTGAACGTGTTTCGTACTCAGCTTCAAGCTCAATCGTGCAAGCCTCTCCGGCTGGACAAATCGGCAACGTGATCGTGTAAGCCCGACTCGGAATCCAACCCGTCGTAAACTCACCATCGCATCCCCAGGTGATCCGCATCTGTTTGAAGAAGAAGTACTTGCCCGCCTTTTCGACAACCGGCGGCGTGATCCAAATCGTCAACCGTGCGTCCAGTCCACCTTGCCAGCACAACTTCGGATTCGTCCAGAGGCTCCCCCAGGTCGTTGACGTCTTGCCGCGACGATGGTCCGGGGCGCTGAAATGCCAAGAACCTTCACCAGCCGATGAATAGAACGTGCTTGTCGCCGGATCGTAAAGCGACACAGTCTCATCCACGAGCTCACAGCAACCGCACGGGCAATCGCATTCGTCGTTCAAGAGTGCAGGTGCTGCGCTTACGAGCATGCCGGTGGCTCCGTTTGCGAAATAAACCCAGGCCCGTCCATTCGGTACCAACCGCCTTCAGGACAATCGCCATTGCGGCACGAAACAAGGAACGCGTACCAGTCTTCCTGAAGCTGACCGGGATAACTCTCAAACACATAGCGCTTGCCAGCCGAACCGAAGCTCTTTTCAGACACGAGCACAAAGCGATCAGGCACTGTAATGCCCGTCACCGCTTTGACGATCGCGTGCGTACCCGCATCACTTCCGCCGATGCCGAGTTCGAGCAGATTCGTCGCTGTCACCCATCGACCACCATCTTCCACATCGATCGGTGCCAGTATCAAAGCGTCAGTCTCGCTCTCAGACGTGTCGTCAACCTCCTGCACCCAATAGCGAGCGTCGGAATAGTCCGCCTCTTCTTCCGGTCCCTCGGTCATAAGCTTCGCGACGAATGACGATGTGCCACCACCTTCCGACGGTCGATCAAACCCGACATTGTCGTCAGGCAAAAGCTCATCTTGAGCGTGGGCGATCGTTCGACGAACGCGATCCATAAAACTCATTCGCACACCGCCTCAACTGTAAAGCCAGCCATCGCAGGCGGTCCCTGTGAATCGATCACCACGTCCTGCGGCGTTGATGAATCCGCCGCCTGGTCAGACTCCACTTCGTCAGCAGATCGCGTCAGCACAGTCACACTGAGCGTCACTCCGTGCGCGAGTCCGGGATCGCGGATGATCTCCAGTTGGTCATAGCCCGGTCCAACCGGCTCGCGCTCGCCCAGTGGTGCCCCGTAGTTGATCGCACCGCCGGTACCACCGTCGGTGTAAATGCTCACTTCGACAGCGGGCGTTTCGGCAAGGATGTTGTTGGTGTTGACGGTGACGATGATCGTGCCGTCGGCACCGGGAACCACCGAGAAGCTCAGCGGGGGCAAAGGAGCGGGCAGGATTTCCGAAGCACCGGTAACGTCCATCAATGACGACACCAACGCGTCGCCATCATCCATCACACCCAACGGTCCAAGCGCTCGCACACCAAACACGCGCGTGATCTGAAGCGCCAACGCGCGATCGTTGAACGTCTCAGTGATCTCGGTCTGCCCCTTCAATGCAGTACCGACGACAATGTTGTCGTCGGTGACGCTGACAGCACCGCCGCGATGCAGCGTGTATCCACCATCGACGAAACGCCACCGCATCCGCCGATCACGCGGCATGCAGTGCGTCATCACACCGAAGTCCGGGCGCTTTGCAGCACGGAAGCGCACACCAAACCAGTTGTCTACAAGATCACAACTCATGCCACGCTCTGGGTAATGATTCCAGCCGTATCCTCGGAATGCGTGATCGTCTTCAAAGGCGTCACGCCGTCATCGTCGTAAATGATCTCGGTGTTGGTGTTGGCGTTGATGTCACGTTTATTGAGCAGCGTCTTGCGCAAGAGGGCAAGGTCGGTGATCGGTTCCGACGGCGAAATCACCAGCGTGTCATCTTCCCATTCCGCAGGTGCGGTTTGGTCTTTCCAGATGATGATCACGCGATCGGAATTCATTTCGGCGGCTGTCAGCACAAGCTCCACCGATCCACTCGCCGCCGGGTTCACCGTTGGCAGGTTCGTCAGATTAGCAAGCGCAGCACCGCCAATCGAAACCTTAAAATCGCCTGCAGCGATCGTCGGGTTGCTGAGCATGCTGCCATCCGCCGTCGAGCGCAACACCACCGGTATCGTGACGGCTTGGTTCTTTTCAATTTGACCGATGTTGTTCATCAGCGACTCCATTCACGTTTTTGCACCGGACCGATGTCCGCGTAGTTTTTCCAGGGCGATAGCACACCATCGATCAGGAAATACTTCGGCCACGCGATCTGTGTTACGCCCGCTTGCGACCGGACCCGAAAATCGTCACCGCCGGGATCAACCAACGGATTGGCAGGAAGCGACAAGCGTCCCATCGGCTCGAACACATGGGCGCTCGCGTGGACTTCGCCCGAGACGTTGCCGAAGAATCCGCAACCGAGCAGCGTCACGTTGGGCGTTCCCGTCGCTATGTTTGTTCCGCCGATGCCGTACTGATCGTTTTCGATAAAGAGGCAATTCTGGCAAATGACCGGCTGCCCTTCAGGGGTGCCGTTGATGTTCAATCCATGTTGACCAGAATCGTAAGCCAGACAGTTGACCATCATGCGCGTGAGCGCTTCACCGGTCTGCCCGCCACTGAACCCGCTTCCGCCATTGCGTGCTGAAATGCAAGAGTTGTAACCACCCGAACTATCGCCTCGAAACCCGAATCCAAAACCACCGCCGTCATGCGCAAAGCAACCGAACGCCGATCCGTTGGCGGCGTCCATCTGCACGCCCGCACCCGACGTCCAGTTGTCGATCTCGCAAGCAATGATGCACGATCCCTGGCCCACGATGTCGATGCCTCGATTGACGCTCGTCGCCCGACAGCGATACGCGACATTCCCGACACCGTTCAAATAGAAGCCGTAAATCTCGCCACCGGCAGCAGGATTGCCCGTCGCCAAGATGTACTCGAAGCGGTGGTGTGCTTGGTCGCTGTTGATGACATGGTCCGCGACGCTGTTGATGTCGAACGTCACGACGGGAACCACGCTATCATCCGGAGCGGCGTTGTAGCCACGCCACACGATCGGAGCGTTGCGGTTGCCAGCGTTGGCCGGATTGAATGCAGCACTGAGCACATAGGTGCCCGCCTTGATATGAACGACGTCGCCCGCCGCCGCGTTCGCTTCAGCCTCAGCGAGTGACGACGGATTCCCGATCGTGTTCGTCGCCCAGGCCTCGGTTCCAGTTGTCGTGACGTACTTGTCAGCCATGCTTACTGCTCCCATTCACCGTCTATAGCCACTCCACGGGCGGCGTGATCGCAAACGTCCAGTTACCGTCGAGCTCTTGCCGGGCAAACGCCATGTCGCGTACTTCGCTCGGGCCCGTGTTCAGGAATCGATCGACGCTGCCCGTCGCCGTCTCGTTGCCGATCGCATCCACCGTCGTCACTTCAACGGTGTGCAATCCGTGCTCCAACAGGCCCGTCGGGATAACGATGTCAGCATCGAACGCAACACCATCCGGAGCCAGGTCAACCGCCGGATCAATCACCACACCGTCAAGTTCGACGCGTGCGGTGTCGCCCGCTTCGTACGCTTCACCCGTTGGCAATGTGATCGCGATCGACTGCATCAGAATGGTCCCTTCAAGCCTTTGCGCAAACTGTGATCGCGCAGCACCAAATCCGTCGTCTGGTCAGCCGCGTTGTAAACTTTCGACACGACGTGCGGATAGCCACTGCTGCGCTTGGCATCACCGCCAAACGAAATCACGTCTCCAGTACCTGGCGTCCGAACGATCCCCTGAATCGGCGTGCCCAGCGGATACCGACTCGACTCAATCCACGGGATCACCGGATTGCCACGCCACTTGGCGACGGAATTCTCAGCGAGGCGAGCCTTGGCAAGTCGATCGAGTGAATCGATGTCATCAACCTCGTCGATCGTCGCCACCACCGCCGGATCGACGCTGATCTCATCGATCAACCGCTGTTGATGTGTCTTGGTGTTGAGGTACATCTTGGTCGTGCCTGTACCCGCAAGTGGCGACGCGTTGCTCCCGCCCAACGTGTTGGCGATCGCAATCAAGCGTTCGTCGAGTTCAATCGCAAACGTCGCTCGGAATCGCAACGCGTGCTTGAGATACGCGTCGTAGAAGTTATCTACCGTGCCGTTGCCCTCGATCACTTCGCGGGCGATTGTCAGCAGGTTCGGTTGCTTGAAGTAGATCGCGCTCAGCTGACGATGCAGCACGAAAGCAGTCTCGGTGACCGCCCAGGTGTCGCCTCCATCGAGCGAGATTTCGAGGCGAATCTTCTTGCGCTCGCCTGTTTGTTTTTTGGCTTCCGGATGGTCGATCATCCGACGCCGACGCACCTGGTCGGCGATGTTCGGAATCACAAACGGATCGTAGTTCTGGTAAGGACCGGTCAATCGCTCGAAAAGAATCGGATCGATTTCGCCAGCCGGATCGATGCCCCACAAACGTCCGACGATCGCATAGTCCAAGTCTTGGAACTTCGATCCGTGCGGGCTGTACCGTTTGTAGAATTCGCCTTCGGTGTCGATCACAAAAGGGTCGCCATACGCATCGCTTCGATAATCGTCAGCGTCCTCTTCGTCGACATCGTCCCAACGGAAATCGATCTCCCAAAGCGGCTTGAGTTCCGTCGTGATAATCCACCACTTGCGCCCGGCCACCAATTCGGTTCGAGCGAGCGTCGAACCGGTGTCGAACCGCAGGTTCGCACTCTGCACGTTGCTCTTGGAGAGCATGTCATTGATCGTGCGAAGCTGTCCGCCCGCCGTAAACTGGCTGGCGTTGCGCTCAAGGTGCAGCACGTCGGCAGCCTTTTGGTCCTGCACCCAAAAGTCCAAATGACTAAGCACGCGAACTTCGCCCGACTGCGTTTCGTTGGTGTGCGATTCGCCCGCGTGCATCCCGGCGTGCGCCGTGAATACCGCCAACGCTTCGATCAGATTCAAACCCTCAACCGACAGATCGTGGCAGTTGCGCACCATCATGTTCCGCCAACCAGTGTTGACCGGGCCCGTCAGCAGTGCATCGCTTTCGGCTTCAGTCATCGACCACCAAGCTTCGGCGTCTTGGCTCGACAGCGTGGTAAACAGGTCGCCCGGATCGATTTGTTCGTCGCCGCCATACGGAAGGTAAATCATTACGAGGTAGCGCAGCGCCTGCAGAAACGTCCAGTACTCGGCTTCCGGATCGCCGTCATAGGTGAACAGATGGATCGGGGCATTCGGATCATGGGCGATCGAATCCTTGACCAACACCGGACGTGCCAGGCGGTTCGGTTTGCCTTGGAAATTAAAGATCGCAGGAAGCGATTCGATCCGCTTGGCGAGCTCGTCCCAGTCCATGTCGACAGGGTCGGTTGACGGCGGGTCTTCATCGTCGATCGCCTCGCTCGCCCCTTTGCTGAGCATGTAGCGCCCTTGAATGGTCGACGGCTTACGACGGCCAGCCCGGCGAAAGATCGACCGAATCTTCATGGCCCGGCGGCGATACGATCCGCCCTTGTTCGGCGATCCGTTGATCGACATGCCATGCCCGTCGATGTACCCGTGAATCAATACCGGCATGTCCCGAAAATCCGACACGCCTGGTACAATCGCGATCACCGCACAGCGCAAGCGCGGCGAGTAGAATCGATTGATCCACGCTTCCGACATCTCGTGTCGCACGGGCAGCGTGCCGTGTTTTTTGGTTTCGAGCCAATCGATTTCGGCATCGGCATCGCTGTTGGCTTCGACGCCAACAACCACGCGACTGACCTTGACGCGCGGGTCAAAGTACAGACGCGGATCGGCTTCGCTACGCTGCACATAGAATGCAAACGGGGCAATCGGCTGATTGGTTGTGATCGGTCGCACCATTTCGTCTTTCGTCTTACGTCATTACCTTGAAAACAATCGTATCAGTCCGCGTCACCCAGCCAGCAAGCTCACCCGCCCGGATCGTCTGGTAACCATCACCGGGTCGGTAATCTTCGATGATCGTTCTCGAAAACGGTCTACCCGTCGTTGACGTCAAAACACCCTCCCCCGTGCGTTTGCGATTTTCGATTGCCACTTCGATGTTGTTGAGCACCGTCAGAGACGCGGCGCGAATGTCCAGCCGCCAGGTGATGGTTCGCCCTCGCGATCCGTGATCGTGGCTGAACACGCCGTCCACGCCTTCCATCGCGAACTCGGTGCGTGCGACGACCGGTTGGCCATGCGTCACGTTGACCTTGCTGCGGGCGCTGTTTGGGTAGAGCGCACCGCCGACAAGTCCAACGTCCAAACCTGTGAAGCTCACCGCCATTGCGACCAGTCGCTCCTAATTTGAACAGAGAGTCCACGTCCATCGATCGGTTGGGCACTATTCATTGAGGTCGTCTCCCTCGTCTGGGTGCCGGCCCGCCTCGGTGTCGTTGTATTGGGTGCCGACGACGGTGATGTTCAGACGGCTCCCACGTCTCGCTTCTTCGATTTCGCGGGCGACCTGGTTGATCTTGGCGTCATCGAATCCGGTGAGTGGATTGAAAGCCCCTTCGATCTCTCCGCCAAACAATCCTCCCGTCGCGGACCGGAGTGCTGCATTCAACCCCAGCGAGATCGCAGATGGTCCCCCCAGAAGCGACTCCAGGCTTTCCTCGGCAGCACTGACGTCCGCACCGCCGCGACGAAGCTCATTGATTTGCTCTTCGAGGATTGCAACGACTTTTTTTTCGACTTCGGCCTCGCGATTGCGGTCATTGACACCGACGACAATGTCCTGCGCGATATCTGAATCGAGTTGTTCCTCTGCCAAGTCGCGGGCGTTTGCGATTGTCGCTTGCGGGCGACCAGTCTGATCCTTGAGCAAGTTGATCTCTGCCTGCGTTTCGTTACGTCGCCGAATCACCGAATCCTGATCGGCAGCGACGACTGCGTCGAAATCAGCAGCGGTCGCGGAATCCACTGCGTCACCAACAACAGAATTCGCCGCGACGTTATCACCACCAAACGCCTTGAGCAGACGGAGGCCCGCTGTGGACGGCACTTGCGAAAGGAACTCGTCCTGCTCTGCTTGTGTGTCGATGTCGCCGATGATGTCACGGGTCAGTTGAATCCTTTGCGCAGACGTCAACGACTTCGCATCAAGTCCATCCTTGGTGGCGCGTTTTTCGATCTCACGGGTGAACTTCTTGGCGGTGCCAGTAACTGCGACCTCTAGAAGTGTGTTCAGAGATTGCGCCGCGAGCTCTTCACTCACCTCGACGCTTCGTGTCTGCGTTGCAACTTCCAGCACATCATCGAGACCGACGCCCTGCTGCAGGAGTGCCGTGCCGCCACGTGCGAGCTCGTCCACGAACTTGCCGACGTTCTTTGCTTCCGAGGCCGTGGCTGCTGCCGAAATCTTCGCGACGGCTTCCTTGGCATCTTCCGGCGATTCGAGGGCACCCGCTTTTTTTAGGAATCCGAGCAGCGACGACAACGCCGACGCGTCAAAAGCCTTGGCTTGAGCGAACGATCCGATCTCCGCAGTCGTTTCCAGATTCTGACCGGCGAACAATCCACCCTGATCGCTGAACGCAATATCAGCGGCGATGCCGAGTTCACGGGCCGAGTTCAGATCCAGCCCGGTGCGTTTGCTAATATTGGAGAGCGTCGCGATCGCTTCCTCTTCGCTAACTGGCCGGTCGGGTGTGCTGACTTGTGCACCAAACGCTTTCGTTTGCTCGGACAGGTCAACCGAATCACCTGCAAGCTCCCGTTGCAACCGAAGCGCTTCTTCAAACGATGCGATGATCTGGGCGACCAAGTCTTTGATTGCTGACAGTGCGCCCAGCCCGCCAGTCAGTTTGCTGAGCGCCCCCGCGAATGCGTTGCCTTTGTCGCTCGCTTTGGCCAGCCCATCACCAGCGCCCTCTGCCCGCTTCCCGGTTTCCTGGGAAGCTTCACCGACGCCTTCCATCCCCTCAGCAACTTGATCAAGTTGCTGTTTGGATTCTTGTGCCCCGGTGACCTTGATTTGTTGTTCAATAGGTGGCATGTACAGTTAGCTTTCTAAGTCCGCAGCTTTCGCGTTACGATCCAGATGCGTGCGACACCATCGAACTGGGCGTCAAGTCGCTCGGACCTGGAATCCCTTCAAACGACAGCTTCCACGACGCGAAGTTTTGATCCTGCCGCGTGGGCACCGTGCCGTCGTACTCCTTGAACGTCACGTTCTTGATCGTGGTCACCCGCGTCCCGCCCGCCACGTTGACCATGACGTAGACCAGGTTGGACGCCAAGCCATCAAGCGCCTGGTTGGGGGCAGCCTCGTTGTCGAAGGTCGCGGTGCCAACGATCTTGAAATCGGTCGTCAACGAATCTTCCGATTCGCCGTCCGAAGCTCCCTTCTTTTGCACAGTCTGCGTTTTGTACTGAACGTCTCGAACGCCCTCGATCTGTGCGGCGTCATGCGTAGCGCTGACCACATACGCGTGTTTTATTTTTGCCATCGGTGTGTCTCCGTTTCATTGAATGAACTGCTACTGATTCCTGGGCGGGTCAATACTCGCCCGGATCGCGATCGAATTGGAGCGACACCGGAATCGCCGCCCACACCATCGCGCCGTCGCCTTCGTTGGCGTTGTTGTCCCCTTCCCAATCGCCCGCCGTAAAGCGTGCGCCGCCCGTCGAAACGAACGTCTCTGCCGTGTCCTTGACGAGCTTGATGTACTTGCCAAGTTCAATGTCCTGCTCTTGATCCTGACCGAGCCGGATCGCCACCAAGACCCAATACGTCGACTCCTCAGCGATCTGCCCGTCCGACGCCGCGTTCCCGCTGTCACCGCTTCGATCACTCCACACCGCCAGCAACGGAAACTCGTTCTCTTTGAGCACGTTGACCTGCCGTCGCTTGACGCACTCGAACTCGTCCGTCGCCACAAGTTGAGCGACGAACTCGCTCATGTGCCCGCTGAATTTCGCTTCATCAAGTGGCATCCATCTTCCCCATCAAGCAGCCTTGTAGAGTTCGTCGATTTCAAATCGGATCGACACCCGAAACACTTCAAAATGCCGTTGCACACCGCCCGACAAGTATCGCTTCGCGGGCACTCGCACACTCTTGAGCAGCACATACCACGGTTCAAATCCCGCAGCTTTTCCGCCCGGTTTTCCCGGCGTGCGATGCACCTTGACGAGAAGCGGCGGTTTGCCCTGTGCCCGCCGATCAATAAAGATCAACTCTTCGCGTTTACCCGCTTCACGCGGGCCACCTGGGTACTTGAGCTTTCCACCCGCTGTTCGCGCCGCGTCCAGTGGCACCGCCAGCGCCTTGCCCGGCTTGGCTTTGATCACGCCGCCTTCCTCGTGAATCCGTGCGTACTTAACCGCCGGTCCCTTGGTCACGCCGATGTAAGCAGTGATGCCGCCGCCCGACACATCGACGCGCGATGCGATCGATCGGCGCAAGTTGCCGCTGACCACGTTGAGCAGGCCCGACGGTCCAAGTTCGTTCTCCGCGATCTCACCAGCGAGAAGGATGCTGGACCGATCGACGATGCCCGGAAGTTCCGTCACCAGTCGCCCGCCACGATCGCCCGACAGGCGGATCGCCTTTTCAGAGTTCGGCGTTGTGATGACTTGCACACGAAGCATGGGCGTTTTTCCAACAAGAGCGGTTAGCTGTACCGCTTGAACGGTTGAATCATCTGTCGAACCATCTTGAAGAGTTCGTCCTTCACACCTGCAACCGACATATCGCCGACGTTGATCGAGCGCTCGCCAAACTTGTCACGATGTTTGACCAGGTGAACCGCCATCCGCGTCGCCGCCTGCATAAGCGTTGAGGGCAGCGCGATCGCACCGGCAGGCGGCGAACTGTCGAAGTCGGTCCAGTAGCCACCCGTGTACGTCACGCGGATCACCTTTGCGCCCGGATAGAATCCGCCGTACAGATGCAGCAGCGAATCGCTTCCGGTTTCCTCGTCGATGATAAAGTTCTCGTCTTCAACCAAAGGCGTCGCGGTGTCGAATTCGCGGTCCGAAGCCATCACGACTTCGCTTACCGACTCGATCGGATAACAGCGAAGCCGCACCTTGTCGCCGTCGATCGATCGCGGGTACTCCACGCGATCGACGACGCGTTCCAGCAGGCTCACGCCTCGGGCACTGTCATACCGGAGCAGTTCGCCTGCGATCCACTCGCTGGACGCGGCGACGGCTCGATCGACGATGTCGTCGAGACTGTCGCCGCTGATGGGCACTTCCGATTTAACAATGTCGCGGGTCGTGAGCATGATGGGTCCGAGTTAGCTGATTTTCAGCGGACCTTCGTCCACTTCTTCTTCGTATCCGATCGCCGTCGAAACGGCAGTCGGATCGTTGACGTACTTGAGTGTGCGCACGACGCGGTACACCGGTCGGCCCGGTTTGTTTTGGGAGTTGGCGTGGCGACGCGGCAACACAAGCTGCTCGCCCTGGCGATAGGTGTTGCCGTTCTCGACGACGCCCTTGGGGTACACCACTTCGACGACGCATTGATCCTGATCGTGCGTCGGGCACGGATGCGTGTAGCCCTCCGCACTTGCCGACGTTTCGTTGACTGGTTTGTCCTTTGACACGTTGATCTCCTGATGATTTTCAATTCGATCGAATGGCCCCGCGATCACATCGTCGCAGTCCGCAAGCCGTTCATGGGCCTTGCCCGCGTCGCGCTATTTTTCGGTGGTATCCGTCACCATCTTGTTGCGTTCGGGCGCTTTCGCGTCGCCGATGCGTTTGAGGTCTTTTCCGTAACGCCCGGCGTCGGCGTCAGCCATCACGCACTCGGTCGGCAGACCGGCTTTCTTGTTTTCGTCAGTCGGGGCGTACAGATGCCCGACGCCGTCGACGACCAGGTGGCAGGTCGATTGATATTTTCCGTAACCACGCGACGGCGAGTTGTTCTTTGCTTCCTTGGCCATGATGTTTGTCCTTTCGTTCGTGTTGCATGTGTCGTGTTATGCGGAGCCCGGTCGCTCGACCGGACTCCGCGATTCAATTCAGTTGGCTCAGTCTGTGAGGCAGCAAACTAGGCAGCAGCAGTGCGCAACACCGCCATCGCGTTGCCGTCCGACTCCTTGATCGTCTGACGAGGAACTGCCTTGATGGCGATCTGATCTTCAAGGAACTTCAGTTCGTTACTGCGCTCAAGACGCATGCCTCGACGTTGACCGAGAATGCCCCAGTCACGGATCGATCCGAATGCTAGGAACTTGGTGCTCACCGCGTCTTCGGCTGTGCCAGGAAGCACGTTGACTTCCTCAACTTCGTAGCCGTGGACCAAGAGCTTGCCGCCTTCATTGGCCCGCTTATAGAGAGGACGTCCATCAGCGTCACGAATCTTTTCGAGCTTGCCAGTGACGTCTGACGAAGCGAAGAATTTAGCCTGACCTCCCATGCGGACGTAGTCCGGCGTCGCACGAATCAGATCAATCGTGTCATCGTCGGCGATATCGTCCATCGACGTGTCGCCAGTGCCCATCGTTACCACTGCGACATTGCCCGATTCAAAAATTCCGGTGACGCCAGCAAAGGCACCGGTGCCGTCGCCCATGAATCCGTTGGTGTCTTCAGCTTTCGCCAGGGCGAGTGCGATTTCTTGCGCGATCAGTTCGCCCAGCCCAACGACCGCATCCTCTTCGAGTTCGCGGCTGAAGATCACCAGGACGCCCCATCGAGATGCATCAACCGTCACGTTCGTCAATGCGATGTCGCTGGCAGTCAGGGCGACGCCTTCGTCGGGGTAGTACACCGTCGGGCCGCCGGTTCGCTTCGGCCAGGTCTGCTTGCTTTGCGACATCGGCACCACGAACGCGTGTTTGCGGAACACGCCATACATCTCAACTTTGCGAATCAGTTGCGCGATGAGCAGATCGGGCGTGAGCACGCCGCCCGCCGAGCCGGTGCCGATCGACATCGCTTTGACGTATTCGGTGCCCGCAACCTCTGCACCCTTGTCGTCATAGAACTTGTAACCGGCTTCGACGAGGTGTTTGGCACTGGATTCTCGATTGCAGATTTCAGCCAAGACGAGGTGGCCCATGTCGGCTGCCATCTTCGCATTCTGCCAAAAGCCTTTGTACGAAGTGTCCCCTTTGAATCGATCGTCGCTCGACTGCACCTGCATCTGCTTGCTGTACTGCTCGACGTCGTCGCGCAAGGCCTTGAGCGAATCAAGCTCAGTCTTCATCGCGTCCATGACGCCTTTGCGTTCCTCGTCCGTCTTGGCGAGCTTGGCGACTTCATCGGCTTGCGTCGCCAGCCGCTTTTCATAGTCAGCCGCAAAGCCCTTAAACTTCTCGGTGATCGATTTGAAGTATTCTGTTGTGGTTGGTTCCATCATGGTCTCCTTGGGCATCCTTGCCCCGTTCGAGTATCGTCACAGCGCCCCGTCATTCGGGGGCGCAGTTGTGTCCTAAACGTCCAAGATCGAGAGCAGTTCTGCGACGGCACTGCGTCCCTCGTGATCCAGTTTGCCGCCATCATCGGCAAGTGCTTTGCTACGCGTGTCGTCAGGTGAATCGCCAAACAGCGACTTGATCCGTTTTGATTGCTGGTCGACCACCGCTGAGTTCTTGTTCACGACAGCCAGCAACTCTTCATAGGCGGCTTTGAGTTCGCGCACTTCGCCGTCGTCTCGACTGGCCAATGCCGCATTGCCGATTTCGCCGCGTACCACGTCGATCGCCACCGCACGCGGATTCGCGGGCGCGACGACCAAGGATTGTTCGATCAACTCTGCCTGCTTAATGACGGGGATGCCGTTTTCCTTGACGACGTCGATCGCCCGGAAGTTGACGCTGATCCCCCGCATCGCTCCGATGCTGTACACCGCCCACAAATCCTTGCCGATCACTGACTCTGCGAACTTCACGATTGAGATAAACGGTTCACTTTCGGTAAACATCTCGGCTGCCATCCCCGCGACCGGTGCCATACCGCTTTCCAGCCATTTGAGGTGGCTGCTGATCACCGGAGCCCCTGCGCGTTTGTAGCTGTCGATTGTTCCGTGAAATGCGCCACGCTCGATACGCTCGCCATCTCGGTCGATGCCAGAGTCGCTCGAAACGAACGTGACAAGCTTGTTTTTCATGTCCACCGGTTCAAACGACTTCTTGCCGATGGTGACGGGTTTATCCGAGGCGCATCCGGTGCGCACATAGCGATCGTCACCGATCAGTTCCCGATACTCGCTCGGAATGCAGCTTTTGAATTCATTGATGCGTACGATCATGGGCGTCCTCTTTTCATGCTGCCCTGTGTTGCGCCGACACGCGGCGGGCGTATTCTTCGTAGGTCAGGAACTTGTGATTCTGATAGCGATCGAACGAGTACGACTTGCCGACCTTCAGCGCCGCCAGTTGCACGCACGAGCAGTTGATCTTCTCTTCGGGCGGGAGCGTGCCCTCGCCCGGATAGTCGCAGGTGGATTTCGACTGCGTGTCCGCGTTGAACAGCACGAACTTTTCACCGAGTGCGATCGGATTGCGGCGGGTGGTTTGCTCGGCATAGAAGTGACTCTTGCGCACCGGTCCTGCCGGTTCGACGCCGCGACCACTCGTCAGCCAGCGTTTCGCCCGCACACCGGCTTGCTTGAATCCTTCGTGCCGACCGGCTGAAATCGCTTCGTGTACTTCGGTCTGGGCGATCAACGCAGAACGCTTACCGGCTGATTCGCCAAGTTCCTTGGCGATGCGCTCGGACAGTTCCGTGATCGATTCGCCCTCTTTGAATCCTTCCAGCAATGTCTTGCGGAGTTTGCGTTCGGTGGTTTTGTTGATGTCGCGAACGCGGATCGATTGCTGTTTGAGGTGCGTTTGCATGGCGCTCGAATCAAGGTTGAAGTCCACCGTCGGTGCGGTCGGCATTTCGCCGGGCGCAACCGGCGACACTTCGTCGATCGCCTGGGCACCGCCGAACTGGGCGGCTTGCTTGAATTCAAACCGGGACAGGATATCGAGCGAGCCGTTTTCATTCTGCTTGAAGTCCACCAACACCGCATCGAGCCATTCTGACGTCGACGCTTTGCTGTAGATGTCACCGGACGCCTTGCTTCGTTCTGGCAGACCAGCCGCTTGCAACTTCGCAATCACCCGTTCGCCCTGGCCAATCAGAAACGCTTTGAAGCGATTGGCCGATTGTGTTCGCAGTCCCTTCCAACTCGCCGTCCACTGGCGGTGCAGCGCCTGATCGGTTGCGCGGGCCTTTTGCACATCTTGGGTCTCGAGCATCTTGATCGTTTCATCGAACTGAGCGAACAAGTCGCGGGCGACGCTGGGCAGTCGTGCGATCTTTTCGGGTTCGACGATCAACGCTTCGATGCCGTCATTGTCCGGTGCGGGCAACCCTTCCGGCTGGCGTTCTGCGTTCAATAGCATTTCCGCTTCCGAATGAATCAGCGTAATCGGCACCTGCCCCGCGTTGACCAACGGCACGTCGCCCCAAGGCTGCCGTTCGTAGGGCAGGTCGTGCGCGTCGATGATCGTGTTCAGCGACAAGCCATGCTTTTGCAGACTCAGCGCCTTGTCATGGTTTTCGATCTCGCGTTCTTTCAGGGCGTGAATCGAAGTGATCACCGGAACCACCTGGTGTCGCGGATTGATCGGTCGCTGCACGAATTCATTCCAGCAGTCGAGCATGCTGCGCAGCATCGGCAGTCCGCGTTGATCCCAGAACAAAAGCACCTGCTCGCGTGAGTTATTCAGCGTGGCGTTCTCGTAGATGCCCGCGATCACTGGCGGAATCTTCAGCGCCGACAGAATTTCTTCACGCGACAGCTTCTTGCCTTCGAGCCATTCCATGTCCTGCAAGCTGCGCGTCCCCGGCATGTACTTGAGTCCGTTGGACAGGATAATCGGGCGGCGTGCGTTGTGCGGCCCTTGGTTGGACGCCTTGATGCTTTCCTTGTTTTGATTCAGTTGGGTCGCGTCCAGCGGCTGCTCGGTGGTGTACACCGGTCCCGGCTCACCGCCGTTTTGCAGTGCTGCCGAATTGTAGACCGACGCCCAGTAGTGCGAGTCGATCGCCATGCGGGCTGCGGTGGCTGCCGACATGCCTACGAGTTCGTCGCGGGGATCGAAGAAGCGTTGCCGGCACACTTGTTCGAGTGGCAGTTCGAACGCGGTGCCGATGCCATTCTTGCGATAGGTCCAGCCGACCAGGATGCCGCCCGACACGATCGGGGTCATCTCGCTGTCCTGCGCGATGAACACAGCGCGGCGGAACTCGCTCATCTTCGACAGTCGATCGAGCGTGATCCAGAACACTTGTCCGTCGAGTTGTTTGAGGATCGCGGTGGCAGTGAAGAAGTCCACGCGATTCTGCATCGCGTTGGGTTGGGCGAGCATCCGCACCGACGGATCGTCGATGTTTTCGACCACGTCGTTGGTGTCGGTTTGTACGTTGAGCGCCATGGATGCGATCGATTCGGCGACGCTGGTGATTCCGGTGTACATGTAGACGGAATTGTGGAACACGTCGCTGACGTGTCGCATGCGTCCGTCGTAGGAATCGGAATCGGTCAGCCAGGCTTGCAGTGGATCGCGCAGCGTAAAGCCTTTGCTGGTCAGTGACCGGGCAAAGACCTTGGTGTTATTCCAGATGCGTGCGAGCTTCGTTTCCATTAAACCACATGCGCTCCCGGATCAGTGACGCCGTTCTTTTGCATATGCACGGTCAAACCGGCTGCCCAAAATCGATCCGCGTGATCTTCCACTCGCGCGGCGTCCAAACGCACTTTGCCCGTCTTCGTCAGCAACTTCTTGACGCGATAGAAATCGTTGAAGACCTCGTCGCATTCCGGAATGCGCATCCGCCCATCTTCCATGCATTCGAGAAGATCGACGGCAATGATCTCCTTGTTGGCGTTTCCGAAGTCGATTCCTTCAACGCGATAAGCGCCAAGCTTCTTGATCAGTCCGTCACACAAACCGACTCCGATACCGGTTTTGTCCACACCGACGCGCACCACCTTGACCGCAGAGAAAAGTGAATAGGCGAGCGTCACTTGATCAGGAATGAGCGTGCCGCCTTTGATTTTCGCGTGATGTATTTCCTCAACCTGACGTGTCCACAAAACACTGCCGACCAACTCTGATATCCAAATGACCGTGAGGTCTTTCGTGCGCCCGACGTCGATGCCGCCAAAACACGGGCCACCCGAGTAATGCTTGGAAAGTCCCGTGTTCGGCATGGGGCACAAGTTGTGTTCGCATCGGTGAATCAGTGCGTGCGAAAGCCAAGCGCCGACTGCTTCTTCCGGCACGCACTCGTACTCTTGCAGGTACGCTGAGAGGGACCGGCAGCCTCGACGAACTTTGTCGATGAATTGCTGGCGAGTCAGCGGCTTTTCGTTGTTTGGATTGATCTGCTCTTCGACGAGCCCCTCTTCGACGGCTTTGCTAAGGGGATATTCGATCAGCGTCCACGGGATCAATTCCTTGTCCGATGATTCACGCTTGCCCGCCGCGTATGCGCGGGCTTCAACCACCATCTTCCAATACAGATTCTCTTTGCCTTCGGGCGTCGAGAGAATCGTGAGCGTGCCGCCGCGCATGATCAAAGGCTGTGCCGCGTCGTACAGCTTGGGAGCGTGGGCGTGCATCGCGAATTCGTCGAGGATCACGTCACCCTCGAAACCACGAAGCGCCGATGGTGTTGACGGCATCGCGATGATGCGTGAACCATTCGGCATTGTCGCGATCGTCTGCGTGATCTTCTTGTCGTCGATATCCAGTTCGATCTCGACGATGTCGGCAGCTTCGTCGACCATGTCAAAGAAGCTGCGCATGTAGCTGATGAATTCGTTTGACGTTCTCTGGATCGCCGAAACGAAGATCAGGTTGCGCTTCGTTTCATTGCGCAACCGACGCATGAAATGCTTGTAGGCCAGCGCGTAGGTTCCGCCGGTGCGTCGCCCCTTGAGAATGAGTTGGTAGTCATCCCAACAGTCGCGGATGCGAGCTTGCGTCTTTAGAAATTTAGGTGCCACCATGACGCCCATTACTTCACATCCCCAGCACGAATTGCATCGTCAAGCAGCTTGGCCATTTCCTCGTATGCCTCAGCGCCCGACTTGGCGGATTTCTTATTGGTTCGTGCGTCGAGCGCCATCTGCTCGACTTTCGCCTTGATCGATCCGAGCTTCATGCGGATCGCGTGTTCTTCCGTTTTGCGTTGGTCCTTGCGGAATTGCAGGACCGCATCGACACCGTTCAGTCTGCTCGACGATCGTTCGGCGTTAATCGTTTCCATCAGCGACGTGCCCAAAGCGATCTGCTGCACGCGGGTCATCGTCGAGCGATCGATGTCTAGCGAGTCGAGCAAGCCGTCCATCACAGCCTGAGCGTCGAGCACGATCTGGATTTTGCGATTGCGACGTCGCTCCTTGGCGTACTCCTGAAGTGTCCGCAAACTCATGGCCAACTGGATCGCGGGGTATTCTTCCCATATTGCGGTCGCGTTGCCGTCGGCGTCGAGCATTGCGTCGAGTTGGGCGCGTACGTCGGGCGCGAGTGCATCGATCGCCTTATTGCCGCGTCCTTTTTTCGCCATGCCCATTCTCGTAGGGTCCGCTGTGCGGACCGATCAACTACAGTGCTTTCGCCAGTTCGCTGATCGACCGATTGATCTTGACCAGTTGTCGATGGACCAGCCGCAACTGCGACACGTCCGTTTCGACCTGCGTGAAGTCGTCGGGCGTCTTTTGCAGAATTCCCGAATCCGTCGAGCAGTCATGGACCGCCGCAATGATCTCAGCGCTTTTGCGCTGCAGTTGCGTGAGAAGGTGCTCGCGTTCCAGAGTGAGTTCTTTGATTTTTCTTGCCGGGTCCATATGCCGATTTCCTTACTTGAAAAAGCCCTGCACGAATTTCCCGACTTCGATCACCACGAGAATCGCCACGAAGAAGCCCGCCCAGCCGTTCACCCGTCCGTTGACCCGTGCGATTTCGGCTTCGGTTTTTTGAAAGCGATCATCTGCTCGCTGGGCGTTACGCAGAAACCGTTCATCTGTCCGTTGAAACTGCTCACGCAGTTCCTTTTCGGGGATGTGGTCGGTGACATGATCCGAGAGCTTATCGTTGTGTTTCGCATGCAAATGGAACAGCCGCTTGATGTCGTTGCCGTTCTGTTCGACGACTGCGCCCATTCGTGCTGATATGGCTTCAAGGTTTGTGTTGACCTTGGCCAGTTCCGCCGTTTGCTTCGTATTGGAATCACGCATCATCCCGACGTCGCGGCTGAGCGTCTTGACTTCAGTACTAAGCGACGCGAGTTGCGCGGTAATTTGGTTGGTTTCCTGAGTGGTCAAGATACCTCCTCGACTTTTGCGCAGGAGCAGTTCAGACGGGTACACGGTTTGCGTTCGAGGTACACAATCCGTTTGAAGTTCGAAGGCGGTTGCTTCTTGCTGGGCTTGTCGCCTCGCCACGTCACGAACACATCGAACGTTTCCAACTTGTCCGCGTGGCCGCCTACGAATAATTCCAGACCGGCAAAGCGTTTGAGCATTCTCCTAACCTGTTCGATGGTTGCGAGGCTGTGTACTTCGAGCAGTTGCTTTTCACCCGGATGATTGAGTGCATCCTTGACCAGCATCGCAACCGTGAACATCAAATCGCAGATGTCCTCGTTCGCATCGGCCGCATCACGCCCCAGCCCGTCAGCGCGTTCCCAGTCGTCGGCGAACAGGAGCGCGGTTTCAACCAAGCCATCGAAGTGCAGCCCATAGTCCGAAGTGTTCCAGTTGCGGAGCAACCCAGACTTTGGGTCGATGCGGATCGCGACACCTTCCGACCACGACTTCCGCCGCACCGCCACGCCCGCGTTGATCTGCTCTTCCAGTTCAAACAATCTCACTTGGAGTAAGCTCCCTTTGCATTGCCCATGTCGAACAGCGATCCCGTCTCAAACAATTTTCCCTGCCCACTGCGTTCATCCGTCACGGCGTCGAGGTTCTTTTTCATCTCCGCCCACCGGAAGATTTCCTTGCGTCTCTCTGCCTCTTGCCACGCCGCGTATTCGGCGGCATCGCGAGCGATCCAGTAGCCGTCAGCGCTCGACGAGCACACCATGAGGTTGCGGTGTTTTCTAAGCTCGTGGACATGCTTGCGGATCGCCCGTCGTTTGTGTTCGTGGGTGCCGTCGATCTCGACGATGTCGGCCATTTCGATCGCGGTGATCGGACCTGCAGCCTTCAGCAGTTCAAGTTCAACTGTGTATCGCATCACACTCACGATTCATTCCTCAAAAACGCCAGGGCGAAAACGGGCAGCGATCAATCCGTCGCTCTTATCTGAGTTTGCCCACGGTGCGTTGATCGCCGCACCCGTTGTCGCCATTTCGCAATATGGTGTTCGTTAAGGCCCGTCCGGTGCATTCACCGCCTGGCCGCCTGTTGCCTGTCCGTTCAAACTGGGTGCCCCATCCTTCAGGGTGGGGGACTGACCTGGATTGCCGATCAATCGTGCGTTCATCTCACCCAGCATCTTTTCGATCGACTCCAGCCGACGGTCGTTGGCTTCGACCTGCACCCACACGTCTTCAACATCAACGCCCTGGTCAAACTCAGTTTGAAGCAGTTCACCTGGAATCGTGGCCACCGCTTTCGCCGCCCGCGACTTGGTCAGTTGCCGGTACATTGAATAGGCGACGCCCTGCACTGTCAGCGCGATCGCGGCAACGTCGCCGCTAAAATAGCCTTCCACACAACCGGCACTCGTGGCGATCATCAGCAACGCGAGCGCCCAAAATTCCGTCTCGCAGAACTTGCACTTGACCGGCGGCTCGTGGGTGTCCAGTAATTCGCCCGCCGCCCAGTTCGACGCGATCATTTCTTCGCGCAGTTGCGTGACCGCATCAGCCATTCTCTCGATCGCCGGTTGTTCGCTGGTTGGTTTCGTCGGGTTCATCTGTTCGTCCCTACCTCTGTTTTTTGGGCGTCGTATCGATCGCATGCGCGATCTGTTTCGCCGTCACCGGCTTGCCCAAAACCACGAAGTTCGAGTAGTCCAGATTGACGATGCTGGCCCGATCACCGCGTAGTAGCCCAAGCAGTTTTTTGATCTGCTCGGGCGTGCCGACGATCGTCGAGTAGTTCGCGTTGATCACTGTTGCCATCGTGTCATTCCGTTCCGTCGTCATTCCCGCAAAAGCGGGAATCCAGTCCCGGCCCCACCCACTCCGCGCCGATCACCATCCGTTGCCGGTCTGCACAAAAAGTGGCAGGCGTGCGTCGCCACCCACCCACGTCCTGCACACGGCGAGAATCTGCAGGCGCCGGATCAGGTCCGCCGCTCGACCAGCATCATCTTGGTCTGCGCGATCGCCTTGGCCGGATTCAGGCCCTTGGGGCAGGTCTTGGCGCAGTTCATGATGGTGTGGCAGCGGAACAGCTTGAACGGATCTTCGAGCTGGTCCAGGCGATCACCGGTGGCCTCGTCGCGGCTGTCGACCAGCCAGCGGTAGGCCTGCAGCAGCACGGCCGGGCCCAGGTAGCGATCACCATTCCACCAGTAGCTGGGACAACTGGTGGAACAGCAGGCGCAGAGGATGCACTCGTAGAGGCCGTCGAGCCTGGCGCGGTCGTCTTCCGATTGCAGGCGCTCGCGGGTGGGCGCCGGCGAGTCGGTCTTGAGCCAGGGCTCGATGCTGGCGAGCTGGGCGTAGAAATGCGTCATGTCCGGTACCAGATCCTTGACCACCGGCATGTGCGGCAGCGGATAGACTTTGACCTCACCCTTGATCTCGTCGCAGCCCTTGATGCAGGCCAGCGTGTTGGTGCCGTCGATGTTCATCGCGCAGGACCCGCAGATGCCTTCGCGGCAGGAGCGGCGGAAGGTCAGCGTGGGGTCGATCTCGTTCTTGATCTTGATCAGCGCGTCCAGAACCATCGGGCCACAGGCGGACATGTCGATGTCGTAGCTGTCGACCCTCGGGTTGTCGCCACTGTCCGGGTCGTAGCGATAGACCTTGAAGGTCTGCACCTTGCCGGCGCCCGCTGGCGCAGGGTAGTGCCTGCCGGCGGTCTTGCTGACGGTGGAGTTCCGGGGGAGGGTGAACTGGGCCATTTCGATGCTTCCTTGGGTAGGGCGGCCCGTGGCCGCCGTTCCTTTGTCGGGTGTCGCCGGCGGGCACGGCCCGCCCTGCGTTCGGCAAATCAGTAGACGCGCTTCTTGGGCGGAATCATGTTGACGTCGGTGTCGAGCGTCTCCATGTGTACCGGTCGATAGTCGATCTTCACGCCGGTGTCGGACTCGCGCCAGGCCAGGGTGTGCTTCATCCAGTTGGCATCGTCGCGGTCCTTGAGGTCGTCGCGCGCGTGGGCGCCGCGAGACTCCTGGCGGTTCTCCGCACAGACGATGGTGACCAGCGCCTGGCCGAGCAGGTTGTCGAGCTCCAGCGTCTCGACCAGGTCGGAGTTCCAGACCATGGAACGGTCGGTCACCGCGATGTCGTTGACGAACCCGGCAACGATCTCGCCCAGCCGCGTGACCCCTTCCTGCATCAGCGGCCCGTCGCGGAACACCGCACAGTGCTTCTGCATGGTCTTCTGCATGTCCAGGCGCAGCGCGGCGGTGGTGGTCGAGCCCTTGGCGTTGCGCAGCGCATCCAGTCGCGCCAGGCACTTTTCCTCCGAGGTGCCCGGGATGGTCTTGTGCGGCTGGCCGGGCTTGACCAGGCGGGCGGCCTGGATCGCCGCGGCGCGACCGAACACCACCAGGTCGAGCAGCGAGTTGGAGCCCAGGCGGTTGGCGCCGTGCACCGACACGCAGGCCGCTTCACCGGCGGCCATCAGGCCGGGGACCACTGCGTCCGGGTTGCCGTCACGCAGCGTCACCACCTCGCCGGTGAACAGCGTGGGAATGCCGCCCATGTTGTAGTGCACGGTCGGCACCACCGGGATCGGCTCCTTGGTGACGTCCACGCCGGCAAAGATCTTGGCGCTCTCCGAGATGCCGGGCAGGCGCTTGTGCAGCACCTCCGGACCCAGGTGTTCGAGATGCAGGTGGATGTGGTCGGCCTCCTCGCCGACGCCGCGACCCTCGCGGATCTCGGTGGCCATGGAGCGGCTGACCATGTCGCGCGGCGCCAGGTCCTTGACGCTGGGCGCGTAGCGTTCCATGAAACGCTCGCCGGCCTGGTTGGTGAGATAGCCGCCCTCGCCTCGCGCACCTTCGGTGATCAGGCAGCCCGAGCCGTAGATGCCGGTGGGGTGGAACTGCACGAACTCCATGTCCTGCAGCGGCAGGCCGGCGCGCAGCACCATGGCATTGCCGTCGCCGGTGCAGGTGTGTGCGGATGTCGCCGAGAAATACGCACGGCCGTAACCGCCGGTGGCCAGGATCACCATCTGCGCGCGGAAACGGTGCAGTTGTCCGGTGGACAGATCCCAGGCCATGACGCCGCGGCAGGCGCCGTCGTCGTCCATCAGCAGATCCAGGGCGAAGTATTCGATGAAGAACTGCGCCTTGCACTTGAGCGACTGCTGGTAGAGCGTGTGCAGCATGGCGTGACCGGTGCGGTCTGCCGCGGCGCAGGTGCGCTGCGCCGGCGGGCCTTCGCCGAACTGGGTGGTCATGCCGCCGAAGGGACGCTGGTAGATCTTGCCTTCGGGTGTGCGCGAAAACGGCACGCCGTAGTGTTCCAGTTCGATGATCGCGGGAATGGCCTCGCGCGTCATGTACTGGATGGCGTCCTGGTCACCGAGCCAGTCGCTGCCCTTGACGGTGTCGAAGAAGTGCCAGCGCCAGTCGTCCTTGCCCATGTTGGCCAGGGCGCCGGAGATGCCGCCCTGGGCCGCGACGGTGTGCGAGCGGGTCGGGAAGACCTTGGTGATGTTGGCGGTCTTGAGGCCGGATTCGGCCAGGCCCAGGGTGGCGCGCAGGCCGGCGCCACCGGCGCCGACCACGACCACGTCGTATTCGTGATGAACGATTTCGTAAGTCATTTCATTCTCGGGAATCGGGAGTCGGGAATCGGGAGTCGGCAGAAGCGGGGGCGGTCACGATCCCCATTCCCGATCCTCGGTTCCCGGCTTCATGCCAGCGCGACTTTCAGCACGGCAAAGATGCTCGCCACGGCGACGACCAGGTGGAGGAACTTGGACAGCAGCAGCGCGGTGATCTTGGCGGCCTCGTTGCCGACGTAATCCTCGATGACCACCTGCACGCCCAGCATGGAGTGATACAGCGCGGCGGCGATGAACAGCACCAGCGTCACCGCCACGGCCGGGTAGCCGACCCACCAGCGGACCTGTTCGTAGTCCGCGCCGGCCAGGTTGGCAACGCTGAACACGAACCACAGGCTCAGCGGGATCAGCGCAACGGCAGACACCCGTTGCACCCAGAAGTGATGGGTGCCGTCCTTGGCCGATCCCAGTCCGCGGGCCTGCCCCAGTGGAGAACGTAGATTCATTGCAAGCCCTCAGGTCAGGCAGGCGAACAGCCAGACCACCACCGTCAGCGCCGCCGAAACGGCGATCACGGCATAGCCGGACCGGTAGGCGGCATCGACTTCCAGGCCCATGCCGATGTCCCAGAACAGGTGGCGGATGCCATTGCACAGGTGATAGAGCAGCGCCCAGGAGAACCCCAGCAACAGGATCTGGCCGTACCAGGCGCCGATGTGTCCGGCGTAGGCCGCGTAGGCCTGCGGACCACTGGCCAGGGCGATCAGCCAGCCGGCCAGCAGCAGCGTGCCGCCGGCCAGGCCCATTCCGGTGAGCCGATGGGTGATCGACAGCATCGAGGTCAACTGCGGCTTGTAATACGGCCCGATCATGAAAGGCGACAGCGGCCGGTTCGGCGCCGTGGATTTGCTCGTGCTCATGTTGCTCCTGCGACTACAGTCTGGGTCGGCCCGGCCTGCTGGACGGAACCGACTACG
>JAJDEB010000039.1 GCA_029260015.1 Phycisphaerae bacterium
GATGATGACCGACCTCGGCGTGTCAACCGATGACCTGGGCGACCGGGCGGAGTCGCTGCGTGGCGAGGGACAAACGGTGATGTTCGTTGCGATCGACGGCAAGACGATGGGGCTTCTGGGTGTGGCCGACCCAATCAAGGACTCGACGCGCGAGGCGGTTGCGCTGCTGCACGAATCGGGCGTCGAGATCGTCATGCTCACCGGGGACAGTCGGACAACCGCCCAGGCGGTCGCAAAAGAGCTTGGGATTGACCGGGTTGAGGCGGAAGTTCTTCCGGAGCAAAAGGCCGAGTTCATCAAGGCGCTGCAAGCCGAAGGCAAACGGGTGGCGATGGCCGGAGATGGAATCAACGATGCGCCGGCGCTGGCGCAGGCCGATGTCGGTATCGCGATGGGCACGGGCACGGATGTGGCGATCGAATCGGCTGGAGTGACGCTGGTCAAGGGCGACCTTCGCGGCATCGCCAAGAGTCGGCAGCTAAGCCGAAAGACCATGCAAAACATTCGTCAAAACCTGTTCTTTGCGTTTGCATACAACTCGGCCGGTGTACCTGTCGCCGCAGGCGTGCTTTATCCGTTTTTTGGCATCCTGTTGTCGCCCATGTTCGCCGCCGCCGCCATGACACTAAGCAGCGTGTCAGTCGTTGGTAACGCGTTGAGGCTGCGTCGTGCTGAGCTGTAATGACACAGGCCCCGAGGAATTGAGGAGTAACACTTGCCCATGCCGATGAACCCGACACTCCGCTCGACAAAATGTGGCGCCTTAGCTGGGTTGCAGAGTGATTCGCTATTGGCGAGTTCCTGGTATCGATCGACACCCAAACAGTTGAAGCGGACAAGCCAGCAAAGGTGGTCGGTGATCTTTGTGCTCATCGTCTTGGTTACCGTATGCCATTGGGCAACACCCATGACAGCCGCGTGGATGCATGCGATCCACATCCTCCTGCGCAAGCTATTCATCGTGCCGATCCTGCTCGGGGCCATCTGGCTCGGTTTTCGCGGTGCGATCGTATCGGCAAGTGTCGTTTCGGTAGTCTATGCGCCCTACATCAAGGTCGCGTGGTCGGGCCAATTCGGTGAGAACCTGAACCAATTGGGTGAAATCGTTACGTTCTGGATCGTCGGCCTGCTGGCGGGCTGGCTCGCGACACGCGAAAGGCATGCGCTCAAGCGGGCCGCAGATGCGAGCCGGGATGCGCTCCGCGCCCTGGTCGCAGCGCTCGACGCGCGGGAACACCAGACTGAGCAGCATTCGCACCGGGTAGCCGACATGTCGCTTCGGATCGGAGCAAAGCTGGGGCTGGACGTACATGAACTCGCCGTACTCCATGAAGGGGCACTGCTGCACGATGTGGGCAAGATCGGCGTACCGGACCACGTGTTGCTGAAACCCGGTCCCCTGACTGACGACGAGCGCCGCGTCATGCAGCGGCACGCGGAAATGGGCTATGCCATCCTCAGCGCGGCAAGGCATCTTCGAGGCGTCGCCGACTTGGTGCACGCGCATCATGAACGCTTCGATGGCGCAGGTTACCCCCGAGGATTGGCCGGAGAGACTATTCCATTGGGCGCCCGGATTTTCGCGGTGGCCGACGTCTTTGACGCGGTGACATCTGATCGCCCGTATCGTTCGGCGATGCATTTTCAAGATGCACGGAATCTGGTGGTTGAGGGGAGCGGGTCCCATTTTGATCCTAAGGTCGTCGCCGCATTTCTTGCGGTTGTGGACAATGCGAAAACCGGACGTCTCGGCGACGGCGGCGCCGATCCCGACGGCTCGGACAATCGACGCCGTAAACCGCAATCACCGCTGTCGTCGGAGGTAACTCCATGATGTTCGTATCGCTGGAAATCAACGGCAGAGGATGTCTAAGTGCCGGCTTCATCGAAGACGACCCGCGGGTACGTTGCTGTTTCGCCCTGAGTAGCCGGCATGTCGAGAGAGTCAGACTAATTGGCGATTTCTGCGCGTCAGGCGAACAGTTGGTGTTGGGCGAAACCCAGCCGGGGCTTTGGATGGCATGGCTCTTGTTGCAGCCGGGTAGATATCGTTGCGTAGTCATCGCACAAGCGATATTCAAGGAACTTAATTATTTGGAGACACACGAACATCTAGTTCGGCAGCGTTTTGTTCTCACGATTCCGAATGTTCGCAAAAGAGGAATCCATGCGCCGAGACTCGATCTTACGGACGATTGTGAGTTGCCAGAATCAGGTCGCCCTTGACGTGGAAAGGACTACTGCCAAACACGAGCATTCCCCTCGGGCTCCACGCCCCAGCCGCCCCGGCCATTCTGAGGCTGGGGTGTATTCGCCCGGCTGGCGGCTGAGCCTCCGCACCAAGCTGCTGGTCGCGGTAAACGCAGTGCTGCTGATCGGATTAGCGGCACTGCTGGTGTGGGACTTTCAACGGGGATTGGCCGAGCGGTTGCACAACAAGCACGTAGCGATGGCCGAAGAAGCGGCGCTCGTCTTGTCGGCGATTGAGTCTATCCGCCATCAAGAATTGAATGCGGTGCAAGCGTACCTCGACAAGGCCTGCATCCAAATGCAAGATGCCGCGTCTCCAGGACATCATATCGCTGCGCAAGTTGAAGACCTTCTCTTGCAGGCCCGTTCTCATCACCGTGCGTCTCCCGACTTTGCTCTGGCGATGCGCCAGGCCTCGACGATGCCCGATTATCAGGCCAACGTAGGAGGCCACGCCATCATAGTCGGCTCGCAGCGTACCGATGGCCTGGTTGTTTACGTTTCCGAGTTTACAAGAAATATTCGCGAGGCGGCACGGGCGCAAATGCGCTCGCGCGCGGGTGCGATTGCCCTGGTCGGGCTTGCATTGACTGGCATCGTGAACCTGGTGCTGGTGCGTTTGGTGACGCAACCGATCCGCCGGATGGTTGAAACGGTTCAACGTATTGGGGCCGGCGAACTCGGTATTGAGCCGCGACGTTCTACCACGACCGAGTTGGACGACCTGGCGACGGAGATCGGAGCGATGAGTCGATCACTGGCCAAGGCCGACCAGCATCGCGCTTTTCAAATGGCCAAAGCCCGGCGGATTCAGCGGCACCTAATGCCCAGTCCGGACCAGTTGTATTCGGTCGGGATTCACCATACTCATCTTCCGGCAGACGATGTCGGAGGAGATTTCTTCGACGTTCAGGTCATCGACGACGACCGTCTTGCCATTTACCTCGGAGATGTCAGCGGCCATGGCGTCCCGGCTTCGATGAGCGCAAGTATGCTCAAAATTCTGATCGATGTCGACGGGGATCCGCTTCAACCATCTCAGGCACTTCAGAAGATCAATCGACGATTTCAGACCGTTACTTTCGACGGTCATTTTGCGACGATGTTCATGTGTATGATTGATCGGCGCGAGTGTCGGCTTGCCTACGCGAGCGCGGGACATGAGACCGCGTATCTCATTCGGCGAAGCGGTCGTCTCGAAGAACTAAACTCTACAGGTATGCTGTTGGGAGTTGACCCAAACGCGAGTTACGAGTTGACACGACTCAAAGTCACGCCAGGCGATACGATTGTTCTGCTCACCGATGGAGTCGTTGAAACGATGTCGCCAAATGGTGATTTGCTCGGGCGAGACGCCGTAGCCAAGGCGCTGGCTGAGTGTGGCAACGAATCGCCACGCAACATCGCCGACCAGCTGCTTCGATTGGCTGATCGATACCGCGCCGGTGAGCCGCAGCTCGACGACATTACGGTGGCTGTGCTGCGGGTATGAAAAACTCGGGATTGCGTTTCTCGTCGAACCCGAACGAAGTGCTGCCCGCCAAGACGGCAAGAGCTGAAATCGCGCGCTGTCATTGTTGCAATCGTCTGAACATCGTAGTCGATGTTCTCAGGTGCCGGAGGCGGGCAATAACCGGGGCAAATCCAACCCCCGGCCGCTATTCGTAGGCGGATTAAGTCACGAGGATTCCGGTCGAAAGCCGTAGGTACCCTTCGTTTGAGGTGTCGGGCAGAGAGGAACTGGTTGCCCCCTCTTCCGAAAATCGCGAAAATACCGACGCGAAATTGAACTCGGCGAAGATCGAGAATCGTTTAGGAAGGTAGAGCGTATGATTGGCAGGTCGATTTCCCATGCTCAGGCAGTGCGATTCAGACAGCTAGCCTGGCCATTGGTGTCGGTCGTGCTGCGAACCGCAGAATGCCTAACGCGGAGTTTTGATCAAGCGGAAGACCTGGCACAAGAGACGATGCTGAAGGCGGCTCGTGCGATTGACTCGTTTCAGGATGGCACTGACATGAAAGGATGGCTGCTGACGATCATGCGTCGAACGCACATCGATTGGCTTCGCGCCAAGCGGAACCGTCCCCTCCAGTTATCGCTTGAAGCAGAAGAACTGGACCTACCAGGCGATAAAGATCAACGGGCGGGCCGCTTCGACGAGCAGTGGGAGGAACCCGAGGAGTTGATGGATCGGTTGGATGACGCGACTGTGATCGAGGCATTGCAGAGATTGCCAAATGACATTCGGTGGACGTTGTTGCTCGTAGACATCGAACAAATGGAGCAGGCTGATGCCGCCGCAGTCCTGGACGTACCCGTCGGGACGATCAAGAGCCGCACCCACAGGGGCCGTGCCATGCTGCGTGACCAACTCTACGACCATGCGGTTCAACGCGGATGGGTTTGTCCGAAGGAGGGATCGCGGTGAGCAACGCCAATCGCCAAGACCGGCTTGACCGGGCAACTGCAGCGCGCCTCTCGAAGCTCGCTGGCCGTCAAATCAATACGCAAAGCGTTGAGGAATGGGTGGAGCAATCACTACAACCGCCGGTGATGCAGAAACCAGTGAGAGTGTTGGCTTGGAGGCCATGGTGGCGACCGATTTCGGCGGCTGCGGCCATCCTCATTGCGGTTGTAGTTGGATGGATGATGCTGGATGGAGCCACCTCGCCCGCGATGGCTTCTCCGACGGAATTAGCTCGGATTCACTTCGACGTGGCCAACGGACTTGCGCCGCATCTAAAGGTTTCAAGTGTGGCGGAGGCCAATCGACTCCTGGCTGAGCAGTCAGGTGGTGCACTGCCGGTTTTCGAATTGCCGGGCGAGGTACGGTCGTGTTGCCTTCATCAGTATGCCGCAACGACATTGACGTGTGTCCTGATTGAGCGCGACGGCCACCTTGTCACCGTAGCCATTGCTGAGGTCGCCAAACTTCATTCGCCTGAAGGCAAGACGATGACTCGTGACGGGAGAGTATTCGTCGCCCACACCGCCAACGGCATCAACATGGTCATGGCCCACAAGGGCACGCGCTGGTTGTGCGTCATGGGAGATGTGCCGACAGACGAGCTCGTCGCGATTGCCTCGGAAATACAACTCTGACGAGCAACTGAACTTTTTAGGGATAAATACTTGTAGGGAAATCGAGCGACTCGTCGTTTGGCACGATCGGGGCAAACGATCCTTGGGAGATATTGCAAATGGAGGCATCGGAACAATTCCTTGCCCGATTGGACTCGTTATTGGAGCAAGCGGATGCGCAAAGAGGACTCCACCAGGATCATATGCGACAGCGCATGGAGGATGAGGCCCGGCAGGCGGATCAATTCAATCGCGTGGCCAGTCGGCTAATGGCGGCCGTGGTCCGCCCGCGAATGGAAACGTTGGCTGATCGATTCGCAAATGCAAAATTGCTCGATCCGACCGAGTCCAGTGGCGCGATGTGTACGTGCGTCTTCGGGCACACAACGCGGTTTCCGGCAACCACGCGCCTGAGCCTTAGCGTGTCGCCGGGGGAGCGTTTGGAGCACGTATCCCTCGTATACCACTTGCAGATTCTCCCCGTATTCATGCAGTTCAAGAACATGGATCAGAAGGATTTCGCCCTACGATCGATGGATGAACCTTCGGCTGCCCAGTGGGTCGAGGATCGACTTGCGGAATTCGCAATGACTTACCTGCAACTCGAAACAGCTAAGCACTACCAGTCCGAAAACATGGAGACGGATCCTGTCTGCGGAATGCCGGTCAATCGCAACTGGGCCGCGGCCAAGGTCGAGTATGGTGGGAAGACGTACTATTTCTGCATAGACGAATGTCGTCGTCGTTTTGAAGCTCAAGCCGGTCGGTATGTTCAGAAAACCAAGTAATGGACGCGACCCAGTCGTCATTGGGCAGGGGACTCTCAGCGATACGGCGGAGTCCATCGCTTGCGACCAGTCAAATGCGTATGAGCGGATACCGCGCAAAATGGCAAAAGGACGTTGATGAGTTGCAAATGGCTAACGCACTCAACTTCAGTTGGAATAGAGTCAAAGAAATCATGCTTCGTAGTTTGGTCCGTACAGCGATGGAACTAATTTCAGGGGGTATTATCAATGACACATCTCATGATACAGGTTTTACTGGGATCAACGGCTCTGCTCGTGTTCGCCCCTGCGCCGGCCTTGGCCCAGCATTCGGGCCACGGCAGCAATCAAGATGACTCCCAACACGGCGATAAGGCAGCCTCTCCGATTGGACTCGCAAAATGTCCGGTCATGAATGAGTCTATCAACCTAGCGGTCAACGTGGAGACTGCCGACGGACCAGTGTACTTCTGCTGCCAGGACTGCATCCCCAAATATCAAGCCAGCCCGGCAAAGTATGCCGCCAAGATCGCCGCGCAGCGTAAGATTTTGGCTGATCGACCTAAGATTCAGGTACTCTGCCCAGTCTCAAAGGATCCGGTGGACCAGGATATCTCCGTCGAAAGCGCAGGAAAGACGGTCTACTTCTGTTGCAAGGGTTGCATTAATAAGTATAAGGCCGACCCCGCAAGATACGCTTCCGCCCTTGCGAACAGTTATACGTACCAGACCAAGTGCCCGGTCATGGGTGAGCACATTGATCCGAAGGCGTTCACGACCGCCGCTGATGGGAAGCGCATTTTCTTTTGCTGTGACGGCTGCAACAAGAAGTTCTATGGGGATCTTGAAAAGTACACGCCGAATTTGATCGCACAAGGGTTCAGCGTCAAAACGAAGGAGATGGTGAGCGGCGCAGACAAGCGGGGCGCGGAGGGGCACGACGGACTTGGTCACGACCATCCATAGCAATATTGTCACATAGACGACCATGCTGGACGTGATTCGATGTCGGTGGGCACGACGGCAACGGATACGATCTTTGGGCGACAACGGTTCTCAACAGGCGAAGAGATGAACACTGAATTCAATCCCAGAGCTGCCCAACTGCTTGACGCAATGGGGACCCGGTTGCTTTCGTGGTCCCGGTGTGTTGTCACGATCACGGCGCTTGGGGCCTTGTTGGCTGTGAGTGTCCGAACTGGCAATGCTCAGACGCCGATCAACGCATACTGCCCGGTGATGACGGAGGAGAAGGTTAGTCCTGAATTCACTACGACATTTCAGGGTCAGGTGATCGGATTTTGCTGCGACAAGTGCGTCGCCAAATTCGAGGCCAATCCGAGTCGATACGCGG
>JAJDEB010000040.1 GCA_029260015.1 Phycisphaerae bacterium
CCAACCCAGCACTGCGCAATCGTCCGGCCATACGGACCAATACCCCCATACGTGCAAGAGATATCCTCCCCAGCAACCAACTCTCGCAAAAAGCTTGTCGCAGCAAGCCCTTCCGGAGTATCATTCTCAGGCGCGTCAATGCCCCATAACCGTATCCGACGCCCGTCAAAGATAAAGCTATCTCCGTCCACGACCCGCTCAACAGGACCATACGTGTACTTGCCCAGCGTCACCGTAGACAGGTCGCCCGCAATGACAGCATTCGCAACCACCGCCATCATCACCAAGGCCATCATCACAGGTTTCAGCATCGCTTGGCTCCTCTGCGCAGTGGATCGCATGCTTGATCATATGGCGGGAACGCGGAGAGATTGCAAATGACCAACGATGAGGCCGTTGCCAGGATGTGGTGGGATGCCATGCTTACAGGGCACGGGCTCTTGCGACTGGATGGCAAGGGAGGCAAGGAGTGGATTGATATCAGGCGGGCACTGGTTACGGGGAACAAGCCACTTGGCAGGGATTTCGAGAAGGTCTGGGATGACAACTCTGCAAAGCTGTACGTGGATTGATTGCAAATGACCTTCGCACTCGCAATAGTTACAATACTGGTCGCGGTCCTGGCGTTCGTGCTAGGCGTGATCGTAGGGTTTTCTTGGTTCAATCATCATTCAGATATTGCTAACGCATGGCATTGGGGAGAAGCAGACGCGAAGGCAGGCCGTGATCGTGCAACCCTCGAAAAAGGCGTGATGCAGTCGCCCTATGACACAGCCTACGACAAGTACGCAACGAGGCACTGACCGGCATGATGACCGCAGAACTCGCGTTATTTTGGTACGTAGTGGTGACGCTCCCGACCGCTGTCATGGCTGGCGTGCTGGCGTTGGTAACGATAACCAATTTGCAAAAGTACTACGACAAGTACGCCACAAGGCACTGACGCATGAAAAAGCTCACCCCCAAACAGCAACGCTTTGTTGAGGAATATCTGATAGACCTCAATGCAACCCAGGCTGCAATCCGCGCCGGCTATAGTGAGAAGACCGCTAGGCAAATAGCCGGGCAGAACTTGACAAAACTTGACATAGCTTCCGCAATCGCAGAACGCCGTTCGGAACTGACAGCCGAGGTCAAAGTGGACCAGGCTTTCGTCGTCCGTGGATTGGCTGAAATCGCCAGCTATGCACCTGACGAATTCCCCGAAACAATGCGCATGTCAGATAAGCGTCAAGCCCTCGTGGACCTCGGAAAGTGGCAGGGCATGTTCGTCGAAAAGGTGGAAGTCGCTGGCATGGGCGAATTCGACCGCCTGGAACGCGCCCGCCAACGTACGCTGGAGAATGGCGAGAGTGACGAGACAAGCCCCGTCGTCCATTAGCCCGGAAATCATTGACGAAATCGGGGGCTTCTTCGCCAACCCGCTGGGATACGTCCTATACGCATTCGATTGGGGCCATGGTGAACTGGAAGGCCAATCTGGCCCCGACGTATGGCAACGCGAAGTCCTTAATGAACTCGGCAAGGGTTCACTCACACCAAACAAGGCACTACGCATAGCAGCGGTCTCCGGCCACGGCGTAGGCAAGTCAACGCTCTGTGCATGGATCATCCTATGGGCCATGTCTACCCGTAAGAACCTCTCCGGCATCGTCACAGCCAACACCAAGACACAGATTGAAACCAAGACATGGCGAGAGCTGTCCCTGTGGCACAAGCGCGCAATCAATGCCGCATGGTTCAAATGGACAGCCACTAAGTTCTACCACATTGCAGAGCCTGAGACCTGGTTTGTCGCCGCCGTGCCTTGGTCCAAGGACAGAGCCGAAGCCTTTGCAGGCCAGCATAACCGCGACGTGCTCGTGCTGTACGATGAGGCGTCCGCCGTGGATGACATCATCTGGGATAACTCCGAGGGCGCCATGACGACGCCTGGGGCCATCTGGTGCGCGTTCGGTAACCCCACCCGCAATACCGGACGCTTTCGAGAGTGCTTCGGACGCTTCAAGCACAGGTGGATAACGCACCAGATCGATAGCCGTGACGCCAAGATGGCCAATAAATCCCAGCTGCAAGAATGGATTGACGACTATGGAGAAGACTCAGACTTCGCCCGTGTCCGTGTCCGTGGTGTTTTCCCACGAGCTGGCTCGAACCAGTTTATCCCTGGTGACCTCGTGGAAGACGCCAGATCTCGTAAGCCGGCAGGTCACGGACCCGTCATCCTTGCTGTGGACGTTGCCCGTTTCGGTGATGACCAAACCGTCTTGCTCACCAGGCAAGGTGACAAGGTAAAGGTCATTGACCGCTACCGTGGGCTCGACACCATGCAGACCGCCGGCAAAGTCTCTGAGGCAATGGATGAGATAGAGCCCGCTGCATGCTTCATAGACGGTGTGGGCGTTGGCGGAGGCGTTGTAGACCGGCTCAGGCAATTGGGGTATAGAGTAACCGACGTTAACGCAGGGGCCACGCCAATCGATGAAAAGAAGTATTATAATCTGCGTGCCGAAATGTGGGGCAAGATGCGCGATTGGCTGAAAATGGGCTGTCTCCCCGACGATCAAGAACTTGCAGACGATCTGATCGCTCCGGAGTATGGCTTTGACGGTAAGAATCGCATACAGCTTGAAAAGAAAGAGCGCATGAAAGAACGTGGCCTTGCTTCGCCAGATGCTGGTGACGCGCTGGCGCTGACGTTCGCGTCGCCTGTCCGTATTGGCAAGGGCCGCAAACTGAAGTACGACAACCGAGGAAGAGTTTGACATGGCCACCCTATTCATCACCGAGTACGAATCCCTAGCGCCCATCGATAACCGCATCTATGCGCAGTGCGGCATGGAAGACGGCGGGGTGACGCGCCAGACGGTGACCTACACCACATCAACCGCCTCCGCTGCCTTTGCA
>JAJDEB010000005.1 GCA_029260015.1 Phycisphaerae bacterium
TCAACCCCTCGTGGCAAATGCTCGCTTGTTCCTTGGCGATCAAGCGCCAACCGGCGTTGTTGCTGGATAGGAGCAAGATTGCTACCAGCCTCTTTTTCTTCGTCCCGGCAGGCGGAAGCGCAGCTGGAGGTACGTTGTCACTGAGCGAGGGGCTTTCAACCCCTCGTGTGAGTTCGGTCTCGGCACCAGGGCGCACAGCCGTGCGCCCCTACCCAGGTCTTGCCAAACTCAGGTCTCACCGTTCCGGCTGTTTCTTGGCGAGGAAGCGCCAACCTGCGTTATCGCTGGACAGGAACGAATGAGTGTCAGGCGCCGTTCATTGATAATGGAGCCCAGCTCGAACGGAGACTCTCGCAGGATTCCGGGTAATCTCAGGGTGCAACGCAACAAGTCTTCTTCTGCCTCTGGACCGGGAGAACAAGCGGTCTCGATGCTATTGAGACGGAAGAAAGTGCGATCATAGATCTCATAGTAGATCATGAAGGCCAAGGCCACTGAAGACCTGGCCGAGAGCTTTGTGTCGACTGGGCCGTCAGCGGCGTATACTGCCGAACATGGGAAAGTTGAAGATCTTGACTGCCTTTCGGGCGGCCTGCGGACTGACAGCGCTGGCGACTCTCGTCGCCTGTGGCGGTGTCGGTGACGACCAGGCTGTAGAGCGCCAAACGCCACTGGTCGAAGCGGTTGCGGCCCGGACTGGAACGCTGCCGCTGCAGGCGACGATCAGCGGCGTGGCCAGGGCGCGCAACCAAGTGACGATCCGATCCGAGATCTCAGGTGTTGTGGCGGAGGTACTGGCCGAGAGCGGCCAGGCGGTCGACCGCGGCCTGGCCCTGGTGCGGCTGCACGACGACGAGCTTCGAGATCAGCTGCGCCAGGCCGAGGCCGGCACTCGGGTCGCGGAGGCTGCTGCCGCCGAGGCGCGGGCGCGGGTGGCGGAGCTGGCGGCGCGGGTCGAGCGCACCCGAGTGCTGGTGGTGGACGAGCTGGTCAGCGCTCAGGAGGTCGAGACCCAGGAGGCCCGGCTGGCGGCGCTCGAGGCTAGCGCCGAGCTGGCGGCGGCGCGGGTCGAGCAGGCCGAGGCGACAACCGCGGAACGGCGCTCGGCCCTGGCCAAGACCGTGGTGCGCTCAGCCGTGGCCGGCCGGGTTGGCCAGCGCCGGGTCGAGGTCGGGACGCGGATCGACCCCGACGACGTTCTGTTCGTCGTCGGCAATTTGGATCAGATTGTTATCGAGGTGCCGCTGACCGAGCGGATGATGGATCAGGTCGAGACCGGCATGCCGGTGATCGTCGAGCCCCGAAAGTCCGGCGGCGAACCGATCCGTGCCGCCCTGTCTCGGGTGTCGCCGTTCCTGGCCGAGGAGAGTTTTACCACCGTCGGCGAGATCGACGTCGACAACCGGAACGGCCAACTCCGGCCGGGCAACTACCTCACCGTCCACATTCTCTACGGCGAGAGCCGGCGGGCCACCTTGGTGCCGGCGAGCGCAGTGTGGGAGGACCCTGGGTCGGGCCGACGGGGCGTCTTTGCGGTTGAGAGCGCCGCCGGTCTCATGCCGCCCGGAGAAGGCAGCTCCGGCTCGTCTGGCGTCGCCGAAGCCGATGACGAGCCGCCTCAGTCCAGCGACGAGTCCCGGGCGATCATCTTCCGTCCGGTCGAGATCCTGGCCGAGGGCCAGGGCACGATGGGCGTCGACGGCGTTCGGGACGGAGAGTGGGTTGTGGTTATCGGCCAGCATATGTTGCGCGAGCAGGCGCGGGACGAACAACGTCAGGACGGGGCTCAGTCAGCGGGCGGCCCGCTGACTGCCCGTGCCCGGGTGCGCCCGATCTCCTGGCAGCGTGTGCAGGAGCTCCAGGGGCTGACGCGCGAAGATCTATTGGCCGGCTTCCTCGACAAACAGCAGAAGGTGGCGGCGGCCCTGGGGGCCGAGATCCCGGACAGCGAGGCCGCGGTGGATCGTGTGCTCGAGCAGGCGAAGCAGAGCGCCGCTGATGCTGGAGGCGGTTGATGGCGTCGATCACTGAAATTTCGATCCGCCGGCCGGTCGCCACCACGATGCTGTTCCTGATCGTCATAGTGCTCGGCATCGTCTCCTTCCGCAGCCTTCCGGTAGACCTGTTGCCGAAGGTCGAGTTCACCCAGCTGACGGTGCGTGTGAGCTATCCCAATGTCGGCCCCGAAGAGGTCGAGCAGATCATCACCGACCCGATCGAGAACGCGATCTCGGGACTCCCCAACCTCGAGCGCGTGACCTCCGAGTCCGAGGAGGGGCGCAGCCGGGTACGGCTCGAATTCACTCGCGGCACCAACGTCGACGAGGCCGCCAACGACCTTCGGGCAGCGCTCGACGGGCTGCGCGATCAGCTGCCGCTCGAGGCCGGCACGCCGGAAATCTTCAAGCTCGACCTCGACCGGGTCGAAGTGGTGAGCTTGGCGGTGACCTCGACGCGCGACCTCGAGCAGTTGACCCGAATCATCGAAGATGATCTCGCCCGGCGATTCGAGCAGATTCCGGGGGTGGGCGCCATCGACCTGCGCGGCGGCGTCTACCGCGAGATCCGCATCGAACTCTATCGAGATCGCATCCGCGCCGCCGGCCTCACCGCCCTTGACGTCGAGCAGGCGCTGTCGCGCGATAACGTTACCCTGCCCACCGGCACGGTCAAGCGTGGCTTCGACGATCTCTACGTCCGTGTCCTAGGTGAGTACCGCGACTTCGAGGAGATTGCCGACACGGTGATCGCCCGCCCGGGTGGCCGGCCGATCCGGGTTCGTGACGTGGCGGCGGTCACTGACGGTTACCAGGACGTCCGCTATATGGTGGAGATGAACGGCGTGCCGTCGATCAGTCTGGGTATTCAGAAACAGAGCGGCGCCAACACCGTGGCGGTGGCCGAAGCGGTGCGCCGCGAGGCCGAGCGGATCAACGCCACCCGCGACGACGTCCAACTCACGATTGTGGTTGATCAGAGCGACTTCATCCGCCGGTCGATCGCCAACGTCCGCAGCTCGGCGCTGTGGGGATCGCTGCTGGCGATCTTCGTCCTCTACCTCTTCCTGCGCAACGCCTCGAGCACCGGCATCATCGCCCTGGCGATTCCGATTTCGGTGATCGCCAGCTTCGGCCTGCTCTATTTCGGAGGCCTTACGCTCAACCAGATGACCTTCGGTGGCCTTGCCCTGGGGGTGGGCTTGATCGTCGACAACGCCATCGTGGTGCTCGAGAGTATCGTCCGCAAGCGCGACGAGGAGGCGGTCTCGGACGTCGAAGCGGCCCGCCTCGGCACCCGCGACGTGGCGGGGGCGATCATCGCCTCCACAATGACCACCTGCGTCATCTTCCTGCCGGTGGTCTTCGCTCGCACCACTTCGGGGGCTCTCTTCCAGTCCCTGGCCTTGGTGGTGGTCTTCGCGCTGGCCTGCTCGCTGTTCGTGGCCCTCACCTTGGTGCCCGTCGCCGCCTCGCGCTTTCTGCGCATGCGGCCGCCGGAAGAACGAGCGCGGTCGAAGCGGGGGCGCTTCTTTCGGCGCCTCGAGACTTGGTATACCGGCCGCCTGCGCGCCATCCTCCGCCATCGCGGACAAGGGTTCCCCCGGAGGGGGACGAGTGTCGTGTATGTGGCGACCGGCGCGCTGCTCATTCTGGCGCTTGTGCTGTGGCCCTTGATTCCGATCGAACTGGCGCCCCAGACCGACGCCGACGAGCTCGACATCGAGCTCGAGATGGAGCGTGGCACCAACATCGCCGTCGTCAGGGCCTATGTCGACGAGCTCGAAGACCGGGTGCGGGAGGTGGTGCCGGCGTCCGATGTCCATCTGTTCTCGACCGAGATCCGTGGCGACAACGCGGCGGTCGAGCTCAAGCTGGCGCCCCAGGAGAGCCGGTCGACGGAGGCCGCCGTGCTCGCCGACCTCGTGCGCCGCGAAGTCGACGGTCGAGTGCCCGGAGGCGAACTCGAGGTTGAGGCCCAGCAGGGCCTGTGGATGCTCAACCGGGTGTTCAGCTCCGGCGGCGGTGGCCAAGCGATCGAGATCGAGCTGCGCGGTTGGGCTCTCGACCAGGCGGATCAGACTGCCGACGAGATCCGGCGGCGCATGGAGACCGTCGTTGGCGTCACCGGAGTCAGGACTAGCCGCCGGGAGGGGCAGCCCGAAGAACGCTGGATCCTCGACCGTCGGCGCATCGCCCAGCTCGGTCTGTCGGTGCGGGAAGTGGGGCGAACGCTCTTGGCCAGCGTCGCTGGGGTCGAAGCCGGGCGGTTTCGCGAAGGCGGCGACGAATTTCCGATCAGCGTCCGCCTGCGCCCCCAAGACCGGCTCTCCGCCGACGATCTCTCCGGCATCTCGCTGCG
>JAJDEB010000041.1 GCA_029260015.1 Phycisphaerae bacterium
AAAATCATGCAGGAGAATCACAGCGATGAAGTGAAGGAAAGCGCGCTCTTTATCCTGAGCCAGATTGACGACCCGCAAGCGCATGCGATTGTTGCAGAGACTGCGAGGACGAGCAGTGGCGACCTGCAGATCGAGGCCATCGAAATGATCGGCATCGGTGGTGATGCTGCGGCGCTGTCCAGCCTGAAAGACATCTATGCCAATGGCGATAGCGACGTGCGAGAAGCCGTTATAGAGGCGTATCTGATTGCTGACGATAGTGACTCGATTTACGAGCTGGCGATGCAATCGGACGGGAACGAATTTGAGACAGCGGTCCAAATGCTGGGTGCCATGGGGGCCACCGACGCATTGCGCAGGATTCGCGATGAAGGCGGCATGTCCGAGGCATTGATTGAGGCCTATGCTATTGCGGGTGACTATCAGACGCTGGTTGAACTCGCCATGGATACGTCTGACCCGGATTTACAGGCGCAGGCTATCGAGTCGCTGGGAATTGTCGGCGGTGAGGATGTTGGATCGACGCTGGTGAGGATTTATCAGAGTTCCGACAACCATGACATCAGGGAAGCAGCGCTGGAGGGCTTGTTCATCGCAAGCCATGATGCCGGCCTCCTGGAACTTTACCGCGCAGCGGGCAGTGCGGATGAAAAGGGCGAAATCCTGGAATACCTGACACATATGAAAAGTGACGCAGTATGGGAAATCATTGACAGTGCACTGGCAGGCGAACGGTAGTGCGCTCGCCCTGGAAAACTTCGACAGCCTGGATCGCTTTGCTCCTGATAATTTCTGGTCCGCTTAGCAATCGGGCGGTCGGGCAGCTTACCGGGATACAGAGTGACGGCTGGCATACGTGGCAAGTCCCGGCGGTCGCCGCTGTTCCGGACCTGTGCTGCTATAGCTGGCGCAGTGGAAATATCACGAACCGCCGCTGTGACCTTGATGGACGAAAGGGCGCTTTTGGCGGCACCGGCGAATCTGATGGCGGCGATGAACACGTGCAGATCTATGTTCTTATGCAGGGAAGCAGCATTGAAAAGATTCGCGCACTAAGCAGCGACTGCCCGGTGACGGCAAGCTCAACGATTGCAGATATAGGGTTGATCGATGCGGATGACAGCGTCCAATGGCTGCAGCCCTTCGTGTCGAGCAACCGCAAGATTAGCGCTGGCACCATCGCGGCAATCGCAGTTCACGCAGGCTCCAGGGCACGAGATATTCTTATCGACAAAGCTACCCATGCCATCAACAGGGACCATCGGGAAGCGGCGATTTTCTGGATGGCACAAACGAGGGTCTACGAAACAGCGGGCGTCCTGAAGAGTTTTATTTATGAAGACCTGGATCCGGACATCCGTGAACACGCTGCATTTGCCTACTCGCAATCAGGCGCCACTGATGTCAGCGATGTCTTGATTAAACAGGGCAGGACCGATTCGGATCCAAAGGTTCGCTCACAGGCCTGGTTCTGGCTGGCAGAGTCCGAAGCTGATGAAAGCGAGGCCGTAATTCGATACGCACTCTTGAACGATGAAGATGAGGACGTTCGCGAGGAAGCCGTTTTCGCATTATCACAATTGCCGGAAGAGCGAGCCATGCGGGCGTTGATTCAAGTAATCGAAGATCAGGAGATGGCAATGGCTATGCGCGAACGAGCGTTGTTCTGGCTGGCCCGGGCAGAATTTGCGGACGCATACGCTTACATCGATAGCGTGCTGGGCAACCACTAACCGCGTTCATCTTTTGAAACGAAGCCGCCAACCTGCTGGGTAGCTGTCTATCCAGGTCCCAGTTCGCGGCTTCTGTAAACGCCGAAATGCACATAGGGACTGCTGGAACGGGTGCCCTCAGGCACATCTGCGGGCACCATGTTTTCGACAGGTTCCAGGCTGCGCAAATAGCCAACAATCGCCCAGGCGTCATCATCTGAAATTTTCGCGTATCCCTGCCATGGCATCACCAGAATTCGGCGTGGCCCGTGTCGACCCAGACCAGACCGCACCGCCTCAGCTATTTCATTATCTGTCCAACGCCCGATGCCGGTGTCCCGGTCGGGGGTTATGTTCGGCGCAAACACGACACCCGGATTGCGGTTGTCGAGAGGATTTGTGTAGGCGATTCCAATAGCAGAACCCGCCAGCGACCGTCGCATGTCGGGTTCGCCGATAAGTGCCCCGTCAGTATGGCAGGCGCCACATCCAAGCAGTTCCACCAGGTACTCACCGCGGGCGACCAGTTCTGCATTTTCCGGAGCGACATAGGCTGGCGTCGGTGCATCGATGATGGTCATTGCGTCGACTTCTTCATAATCGATCAATGGATCGAACGGCGCCTCGGTGGCGCAAGCCAGCAGGACCAGCGGTACCAGTAACAACAGTTTGCGAATCTTCACGGCTCAACCCTCCGAATCGATACCTTATCTTCGGTTGAATGCAGCGAAGGCTGAATACTGGAAAACGCCTAGATGCAACAAAATCGGGACATTCTTGATTTAGTGTATTAGTACGCTAAATCAAGAATGTCCCGATTTGTTGGGTGGTGTTTAGAGGGCCTTGAAGACGGCGTCCAGCGTTTCCTTCGCATCGCCGAAGAGCATGCGGGTGTTATCCTTGAAGAAAAGCGGATTCTGCACGCCGGCATAGCCCGTCGCCATGCTGCGCTTCAGCACGATTGATGTCGTACCTTTCCAGCACTCGAGTACCGGCATGCCCGCAATCGGGCTGTCGGGTTCATCAAGCGCAGACGGATTCACGATATCGTTGGCACCAATGACGACAGAGACGTCGACCTTCGGAAAGTCCTCATTGATCTCGTCCATTTCAAAAACGATATCGTAGGGCACTTTTGCCTCCGCAAGCAGTACGTTCATGTGTCCAGGCATGCGACCGGCAACCGGGTGAATGCCGAAACGCACATTGACACCTTTTGCCCGCAGCGACGATGTAATCTCGTAAACGATATGCTGCGCCTGGGCAACGGCCATTCCGTATCCCGGAATAATCATGACTTCTTTTGCGTTGGCCAGGAGCTCTGCTGTTTCGTCAGCGCTGATCGGGACGACTTCGCCCTGGTCTTCGCTACTTCCTCCCGCTGCCGCAGAACCGCCACCGGTGCCAAAGCCCCCGGCGATGACCGACAGGAATTTTCGATTCATCGCGCGACACATGATGTAGCTCAGGATGGCACCGCTCGAACCAACGAGCGCTCCCGTCACGATGAGCAGGTCATTGTTCAGCATGAAGCCTGTAGCAGATGCCGCCCAACCGGAATAACTGTTCAGCATCGATACAACGACGGGCATATCTGCACCACCGATCGCCATCACCATATGTATGCCGAAGAGCAGCGCAATTCCCGTCATGATCAGCAACGGGGTAAGGCCGCCACCGGCCGCCGACTGGATAACGAATTCACGACCAAACCAGATGGTCGCAATCAGCAGGCCCAGGTTGAACAGGTGTCGTCCCGGCAGTGTCAGCGGTTTGCCGCCGATGCGTCCCGACAATTTACCGAACGCAATGACAGACCCCGAGAACGTCACCGCGCCGATCAGAATACCGAGATAGGTTTCGATATCGTGAATGGTCAGCTCGACCCCGGTGAAGTGCACCGACGGATCCATGAAGTTCGCATAGCCAACCATCACGGCGGCCAGACCGACCAGGCTGTGGAGAATCGCCACCAGCTCCGGCATCTCGGTCATCTGCACGCGCTTTGCAAGCAGCAGGCCAATGCTTCCGCCTACCACCAGCGCTGCCACCAGTTCGAGGTAGTTCTGGGTAACCACGCCCAGAACCGTGGCCAACAGTGCGATGGTCATGCCGATGATGCCGTACCAGTTACCGCGTCGTGCGGTTTCCTGATTCGACAGGCCGCCTAATGCGAGGATAAACAGAATCGTCGCAGCAATGTACGAGACGGTAACAACACCTGCGTTAATCATGACGACCTCACTTGCGGAACATTTCGAGCATGCGACGCGTGACGGCGAAGCCACCCGCGATGTTGATGCTCGTAATTAACAGGGTGACTACGGCAATCCACTTGATCGTGCTGTCGTCCGAACTGATCTGTATAAGTGCGCCAATGACGATGATGCTCGAAATAGCGTTCGTCACACTCATTAAAGGTGTATGCAGTGCCGGCGATACATTCCAGATCACCATGTAACCGATGAAACATGCGAGCACAAATACCGTGAAATGCGCCATGAAAGAGGGCGGTGCAACTGCACCCAGCCCGAGCAGCGCCAGTCCACCCACCGCTGCTGCAATGATCGGCCCCGCTGCAGATTTCTTCTCTTCTACAACGGCAACAGGCGCGGGTGCCGGTTCAGCTTTTTTCGGGGCTGCGGAAAGCTTGGGTGCCGGGGGCGGCCACGTCGTTTCGCCGCCCGTGCAAATGGTCGCACCGCGAATAACCTCGTCTTCCATGTTAACGACGATCTCGCCATCTTTTTCCGGCGTCAGTTCGGTCAACAGGTGACGGAGATTGGTCCCATAAAGCTGGCTCGACTGGGCGGCCAGTCTGCTGGGCAGATCTGTATAGCCAATGATGGATACACCGTCGCGAACGACGACCTGGTCCCGTTCCGTCAACTCGCAGTTGCCGCCCTGTTCCGCAGCAAGATCAACAACAACGCTGCCCTCTTTCATCGAGTGAACCATATCTGCAGTGATGAGTTTCGGCGCCGGCTTGCCCGGAATGAGCGCCGTGGTGATGATGATGTCAACGTCCTTGGCCTGCTCTGCGAACAGCGCCATCTCTGCTTTAATGAACTCATCGCTCATGGTTTTGGCGTAGCCGCCTTCGCCCGAGCCATCCTCGTCATCAAAGTCGAGCAGCAGAAATTCTGCGTCCATGCTCTCGACCTGCTCCTTCACTTCCGGCCGGGTATCGAATGAACGAACGATGGCGCCCATGCTCTTCGCGGCGCCAATGGCCGCGAGACCCGCCACACCGGCGCCAATGACCAGCACTTTGGCCGGTGGCACCTTGCCTGCCGCGGTAATTTGCCCGGTAAAGAATCGACCGAAGTGCTGCGCTGCTTCGATGACAGCGCGATAGCCGCCAATATTGGCCATGGAACTGAGCGCGTCCATCTTTTGTGCGCGCGAAATTCTCGGAATGCTGTCCATCGCCATCGCCGTAACGCCGCGATCGGTCAGGTCCTTTAGCATATCGGGGTTTTGTGCGGGCCAGAGGAAGCTGATTAATGTCTGATCCGACCGCAGCAACTTCGACTCTTTGCTGTCAGGTGCGCGAACCTTCAGAACAATATCGGAATGCTTCCAGATATCGGCGGCTTTTTTGACTATTTCGCAGCCTGCCGCCGCGTAGGCAGCGTCTGTATAGCTCGCGGCACTGCCAGCACCTGCCTCAATCGCGACCTCGAATCCCAGTTTTTTGAGCTCTGTAACCACGTCCGGGGTGGTCGCTACGCGACGTTCGCCGGCATAAATTTCCTTCGGAACACCGATCTTCATTCGTTTGCCTCCGCTGAGTCTGGCGGGATTATCTGTGAGCGCCTTTTAATAGGCAACGGAAATGTCAGGTAATGGTTTGCAAGGCACATTTATTTTTGTGTGCGTATAAAAAAACCGGGCAGTGGGGTGACCGCTGTCCGGTTTTTCCTGGTTACCTTGCCGGCTTACGTCGCAGATGCCGCGCAAATGCTGTCCAGCGATTTATCGAGCGTGCCGGCAAACTCATCGTCAGACTGCTGTGCGCTCAAACCCTCCGACAAGGCACGCGAGAAGCTCGCGACCATGCCATGCTGTCGAGACAAACGGTCGTTGGCCTCATCACGGGAATAGCCACCCGATAATGCAACCACCCGTGCGACGTTGGGATGTGCCACGCAGTCGGCGTAGAGATCATCTTTTTCAGGCAGCGTGAGCTTGAGCATGACGATCTCATCCGGTCCTAGGCTGTTGAGCTGCTTCATGATGGCATCGTGCAGCATTTCCTCTGCTTCGGCCTTGTCCGGACAATGGATATCCACCTCGGGCTCGATAATCGGCACCAGGCCCGCCGCAACAATCTGGCGGCCAACCTCAAACTGCTGGTCAACTACCGCAGCAATGCCCTCGGCATTCGCCTGCTTGATGACGGAGCGCATCTTGGTGCCAAAAATTCCAGCCGCCTTCGCTTTCTTGAGGAGATCACCCAGGCCCGGGTTCGGATTCATGAGCTGCGTACCGTTGGCTTCTTCAGCGAGACCCTTGTCCACCTTAAGAAAGGGAACGATGTTTTTGACATTCCACAGGTAGGATGCCGTTGACTGTCCCTCAACCTCGCGGTCCATCGTATTCTCGAAAAGTATCGCACCGAGAATGCGATCACCGTTAAATTTCGGGCAGGTCATGATACGGGTACGCATCGCATGCACCACATCGAACATTTCATCATCGTTCGACCACGCGTCTGGCGTGATGCCATAAAGACTCAGTGCTTTGGGCGTACTGCCGCCACTTTGGTCAAGCGCGGCAATGAATCCGGGTGCTGTCCTGATTTTCTCGAGTTGCTCTGCGTTGCTCACGGTATCCCCTGATTTTTTGTCGTTTGAAGAGAATTTGTGACGCGGATTCTACAGGATGTGCAGCGAAAATCCCCCGAAATAGCACAGCCAGGATCGAGAATATGTCAGACCGACACAGGTTTCAGGGACCCGTCGAGTGCCAGCACCATCTGTGATGATTCAAGATCGATTCGATTGCGCCCTTCTCGCTTCGACCGATACAGGGCGCGGTCGGCCCGAACCACCACGTCGGCCAGGCTGTCGTCCTTGTCGGAAATAGTCGCCACGCCAAAACTCGCGGTCATCACCAACTGTCGGCCATTCAGATCGACCGGCGTAGCCTCGATCCGAGCGCACAACTCGTCAGCCATTCGAACCGCTTCGGCGAGATCCGCTCCGGCTAAGATCAACGCAAACTCCTCGCCGCCGACCCGTGCAGTAACGTCGTCCTCTCGTCTGTTTGCCTGGAGAAAATCGGAAAAATGACGTAACGCAATGTCACCGGCTGAATGTCCGAAGTCATCGTTGATCTGCTTGAACCGGTCGATGTCGGTCATTATCACGGAGACCGGACGTGCCGAACGCCGCGAGGCCGCGTATGCCGCTACGGCCTGCTCACCGAAACCGCGCCGGTTAAGGAGACCCGTCAACTGGTCCCTGACGGCCAACTCCTTCATGTCTTCAGACAGATCCGAGGCAACCATGAAGAGCACGAAAATCGCCATACCGGTATAACCGGCTGGCAACGACATGAAACTGATGTGGGTATAAATGTCACGCAGAAATATGTCGACCACGGCACCCTGCATGAATGCAATTCCCGACGCCGCCAGCTGGGCGAAACCGAAAATAACCATAGTGACTGCTGTTGCGATTTCGGCGGGTCTCGACACCTCGCGATGGCGCAAGATCATTCCTGCAGAGAGAAACAGGGTTACCGCCGCGACGCCAGGAATCAGGGAAGTGCTGATTCCAACGTGCGGTTGGACGGCCGTAGTCCAGACGATGATCAGGTAAAGACCTGCCGATAGGGGCCAGAGGTTTTGTGGCAGTTTCCTGCACTCCGTCCTTTGGCAATGACCGCGCAGTCCGAGTGTGATCATGACCATACTCAGCGCACTGATAGTGAGCCAGTAGGATTCGACGTTCGGAAACCAGTTCGGCATGAGCGTAAGTGCCCAGTGAAACGTTGCGGCGAGGAATGCAATTGCCCAGCTGAGTGTGTAAGGCTTCTCGCCGAGAGTCTTCCAGGCCAGCAGGAAGGTCACGGATATGACGGCACTGATCAAAGTGAGTGCGACCAAAATGTAGATAACCGGTGAGCTCATTTTGTTGATTCTTGGCTGGCGTTTGGGGCTTATTGTGTCAAACAGCCTGCGGCCCATGGTTGATCAAGTGCACGCTTTTGCCGTGCGCGAATTGAAGTTCGGATCGAATTGCCCAACCGCTCAAGAACCTGGTCGCGGTTGCTCGTATTGCGTAAAAATGACCACAAAAATCAGAGGATGCCGCTTGCCACCAGCTCCTCATGGAAGCCGAATTGCAGCGGGTCGTCGATAAGATCCGGATAGAGCACGCCTTCCAGGTGATCGAACTCATGCTGGAAGACCCGGGCATGAAACTCGCAGGCTTCGCGGGCAATTTCGTTGCCGAACTGATCCACTCCCTTATAGCGTATGTGGGAAAAGCGCCGCACAAAGCCGCGCATGCCGGGTACGCTCAGACAGCCCTCCCAACCGCCTATTTTCGCCGCATCCAGGACCTCGAATTCCGGATTGATCAGCACCGTAACCGGTATCGGTTCGACATCCGGGTAGCGGGCATTTACCTCGAAACCAAAAATCATGATGCGCAGTGGCACACCAATCTGGATCGCCGCCAGGCCCGCACCGTCGGCAGCTTCCATCGTCGCAAACATGTCGGCGATCAGCGCATGGAGTTCCGGCGTATCCAGCTCCGTAACTTCCACAGAGCGTTGTCGCAGAACGGGGTCACCGAGTCGAAGTATCGGCCTGGCAGCCATTGGCATTCCTTGTGAATAAACGAGCGCTATGCAAACGGCATTCTAATCCAGAAAGCGGGGAATCTCCGCCACAACTCGTTTTCTATTCGACTCCCCAGCAAGTGCGGCCTGCTAACGATCGATTACGATTGCTCTTTTTTGGGTGCGAAAGAATATCGCACCCAGGGTGAAGCCGAGAAATGCGCCGCTGACGTGTGCAACCAGGTTTATGCCACCCATCTCTTCCTGCGTCAGTAACGTGTGCACGTCAAGTCCGATAAAGACGAGTGCAAGAAACCAGGCGGACACAGCGACCGTGCCAATTTTGATGATGAACCAGTAGAAACAGCGAATTTTCGCAGTTGGCAGGAAAAACGTCAGCATTGCAATCATACCCATGACGACGCCCGACAGGCCGACCGTCGGCAGCGGATCCGCGACCGGCATCATCGCCAACGAGTAAGCGACGTTGGTGCCAAACGCCATCGCCAGGATGACGCCAAGAAATCCAAGTGTTCCAATGATCAGTTCGACAGCGGCGGCGAAAGCATAAAAGAACAGCAAATTTCCGATCAGGTGATCCCAGCTGCCATGCGAGAATGTCGACGTCACCATGGTTACCGGGTCCCAGCTCTCCGGAACGTACCAAAGTTCCTTGGTGTGGAGCGGCGGGACCGCTCGCTCGTAGCCCTCGTATTTATCGAGCAACATGTTTTCAATATAAATCTTGCTGTCCGCTTCGCTAAAACCGGCGAATTTTACGCTTTCGGCGGCATACTCGTTTATCAACACTTCCGGCTTGCTGGAAACGGCCAGTTCAAACATGAGTTTGCTGCAGGTCTCGGGCGATGCATTGCCGAAGGTCTTTTCCATCGCCATGATTTCAATGTTCGATAGCGTGGTGCTGCAGTAGTAAATTGTGCGCTTTTGGAAATCGGCTTCGTTGGCATACTGCTTGGAATAGATGCCAATACATACCAGGCAAACCAGGATCGTGATGAACGGAATCCGGTTAAGACTGAGATCGAATTTGTAAGGGATGAACAACATGCACGAAGCTCCGCAACAGTCGCTATTTCAACACCTGGGCGTCCAGCCGTCAGGGCGGTGGTCACAGATCAGAAAAAATATGCGCGGTTGCCGGTGCGGTGACTACACTATTCAGCGGACTAGAGGTCCGCGACGTTCAGTCTGCGGCTAATCATTGCGCTCGGTTGGCACTGCCCCAAACCCGTCGAGCGCCCGCAGCCATTCTGCGGTCATGATGGCGAGCGCTCGCTCCCCTTTCTCCCGCGTGGCCAGGGTGGCGTCTCCGTATATGCCGCTCTCCGAATAGCGCGGATCTGACGGATTTCTTGCAAACAAACCCGGTTCATATCCCGGGTAATCTTTTTCTGGTCGATCTCCGTAGTCGCGAACCGCGAGTGCCATATTGACCTTGTCTGGTTGCAGGTACAGATTGATCGAAGTTTCGATTTCGTCGCCATGTCCGCCTTCCCGCTGTTCCGTAAACGTCTCCACTTCGGCAGTTTCGAGATCGTTCCAGGAGATGACCAGGGTCGGCACGCCGGTTTGAACGCGAATTTCCCGCGCTACGATGGCAATGGGCAAGCCGGTCGCATTCGATATTCCGGTGTTCAGAAAGACAATCCGGTTTGCTCCCTGTTGCGCCAGGGACAGCGCCACCTGGAAAATATATTCCCCAAACACCGCCGGCTCCTTGACTTCGGTTCCCGAGAAACCGCGAAACGCCGGAAACCAGCCGTGCAGTATCGGCGGCGCGATGATCACGTCTGCCGCAGCTACAGCCTGATCGACCAGGTATTCCATCACGACCTGGTCGGCATTCATTGGCAGATGCGCGCCATGCTCTTTGGCGCCCGCGGCAAAGGGAATCACGACGATGGGCGATTGCTGGATTCGCGCTTCGGCCTCAGGCCATGACAGATCGCCTAAATACGCGCCAGCATCAGCAGTGAACCCCTTACATGTCATCAGCAGACAATAAAGGGTAAGCAACATTCGCCCGGTTGACATGTCGATCGATCCTTTTTTTACGACGCCAGCCGGGACTTGCCAACATCCGCGAGACTGGCTTCTTTTTGTTCCCACTTAAGATGTTTTTCGACCGAATTTATGATGATCCCCGCTATGTCTTTTCCGGTGGCCGTTTCTATCCCCTCGAGTCCCGGCGATGAATTGACCTCGAGCAAGAGAGGCCCTTTTTGCGAGCGGATAATGTCCACTCCGGCAACTTTCAACCCCAGTGTTTTGGCGGCGCGTACCGCCAACAAACGCTCGCCTTTGGTGATACGCGCGACATACGCCTTGCCACCCTGGTGCAGATTCGCCCGAAACTCGCCGGGCGCAGCCTGCCGCTCCATCGACGCTACCACCTTGCCATCGATTACGAAACAACGGAGATCCTTGCCCTGAGCTTCTTTCACGAATTCCTGCACCAGCAGGTTTGCGCGTAACGCTTTGAACGCGTTAATTACACTCTCGGCCGCCTTCCTCGTTTCGGCCATTACCACGCCGCGACCCTGCGATCCTTCGAGGAGTTTTACGATCAGCGGTGCGCCACCAACCATTTCGATCAGGTCCTTCGTATCCATAGGAGAATTCGCATACCCCGTCACCGGCACCTCCAGGCCGTTTTGAATCAACATCTGCAGCGCGTATAGCTTGTCTCTGGATTGGGCGATGGACTTTGACGAATTGATAGTAAAGACGCCCATGCTTTCGAACTGCCGTGTCATCGCACACCCATAGAAGGTGGCACTCGGCCGAATTCGGGTGATAACTGCGTCAAGATCGTCCAGAACGCGACCGCCGCGGTAGCGCACTTCCGGGACCGCAGCGTCGAGCTTCATATAGCAGTGCCGCACGTTTACGAACATCATGTTGTGGCCCCGCTCCTCACCCGCCTCGACGAGGCGGCGGTTGCTATAAAGCTTTGGGTCACTGGCAAGGACGGCTATGTGCAGCCCGCCGTGGGTTTTCTCGATCTTGCCGTACAGGTGGTCGATGTCCGCCTCGGCCAACTGGCCGTGGCAGAATTCCGTGGACGGATCGACAAGGATGCGCTCGCTCATTGCCTGCCGGCCGAGCAACATGCGGTATCCCATCGAATCCCGGTTGGCAAGTGTCAGCTCGATGGGCCAGACGCGGTAGCCCAGTGAGATAGGCTCGCGAATGACATAACGTTTTTCCTTGTTGCCGCTGGAGCTCTTGATCATGCGGCGATCGACCACCCGGGATTCGCACTTCAGAGTTGTGCGGCGATTGCCCTGCAGGGGATGAATCTCGAAACTCACCCATGATTCACCGTGTCGTTTGAAAGGCTGTATGTTGAATGCGTGAACAGAGGATGTTTTCGCGCCGGAATCGACCCGTGCCTTGATGGCCGGGATCCCCAGATCAGGAAACCCGCACCATTCCTGGCTGCCGACAATGATTTTGTCTTCGAGTTCGGACATCTCAAGGCTCCAGCTGTATTGCAGCGCGCACTGACTCGTTCACTCGAGTCCAACCGTATCCTTAAGGGGTTCAGGTGGTTGGATTGATTAGAATACCTGTAGATTGCGGCTGCAGCCAGCCGCGCCCATACACAGACCTGGAGCGTGCCAGGAGATATATTGCATTGATTCAATCAAGCGAGCGATAGTGGCCCGCTGTTGCAGCGGGATATTTCTCCTGAGGAGGATTGTTGGATTCGTTAAGCCAGGCGGTTCTCGGCGCAAGTGTCGCTGGTGTATGTGCGCCTGCGGGACATCGCCGCAGGGCGCTTGTCGCTGGCGCAATGCTCGGCACGCTGCCAGACCTTGATGTTTTAATTGATTATGGCGATGCAGTTCGCAATTTCACCTATCACCGCGGGTTCAGTCATTCGCTTCTTGTACTCTCACCATTTTCGATTGCGCTGTGGTTGTTATTGCGCCGCTGGTGGTCGCCGGTTCGGGATGCACCCCTGCGCTGGCTGGCGGCCATCAGCCTCGCACTGCTGACGCACCCGCTACTCGATGCCCACACGGCTTACGGCACGCAGCTTTTCTGGCCGCTCACCACGCCACCGACGATGTGGGCGACGCTTTTTATCATCGATCCCGCCTATACGCTGCCACTACTCGCGGGTACCGTGGTTGCAGCGGTTCGACCGCGTGGAGCATGGGGCCTCTGCGCACTGCGGGCCGGCATTGCGCTGAGCACATTATATGTCGGCTGGTCGTGGGCAGCCCAGACGATCGTAGCGCAACATGCTGGTGACACATTGGCGAAAATACAGCTGCGGGATGCGCCAGTATTTATTACACCGACACCGTTCAATACGCTGCTCTGGCGCATCGTGGTTCTCACCGGGGATGGCTATCTCGAAGGATTCGATTCGCTGTTACTCGACGACAATACAATCAGGTTCGAAGCTTACGAATCCGACCACGCTGCACTCAATGCAGCAAACGATGTGTGGGCGGTTGCCCGCTTGCGGTGGTTCGCGAGCGATTTTCTCAAAACAGAAATTGACGCGGACAGGCTCATATTAAGTGACCTGCGCATGGGGCAGGAACCGTTTTACGTTTTCACCCATATCGCCGCAGCTCAGGGTAATCCGCACTGGAAATCGATACCCACCGAACTGGTGCCGTTCGCGGTCGAGAATCGCGCACTGAGCGGCGTGTGGACGCGGATCTGGAGAGAATAGCCGGCTTGAATCCTGCGTCGGGAACACAGATCGCCTACATCGGTATTGCGGTTTACTGATAGAATTTCGGGCCAGCATGCAGCATGGAAAACGGGGGAATTCAAAAAATGCACGATCGACGAACTTTCATCAAGCGATCACTCGCGACCGCGGGCGTCCTTGGCTCTGCGTCATGGACGGGTACCGCGCTAGGCGCTTCATCCACGCAATCTGCAATGGTATTCGACGCGATGGGTGAAATTCGCGAAGTTTACGACTCAGCACTGTTGCAGGAGATGATCGACAGCGGGCTGAATGGCATCACCAAAACCATGTGTGACCCGAAAACTTTCGAGCGGGAAGCACTTGATGTCGCGCTTGAGGGTATTCGCAGTTTTGACGCCTGGATCGAGGCCAACTCTGCGCAGGTGCTGAAAGCAAGGAATGTTGCCGATCTGGACCGCGCCAAACGTGAGGGCAAAATCGCGGTCTTCTACCTTATTCAGAACTCCACGCCTTTCGGCAAGGACCTGGACATGGTCGATACCTTTTACAAACTGGGACTGCGAACCGTGCAGGTGACCTATAACTACCAGAACTGGGCTGGCGCGGGTTGCAAGGAAAGAACGAACGCCGGTTTATCGGAGTTCGGCATCGAACTGGTTGCAAAACTGAACGACACAAACATGCTGGTGGATTGTTCGCACGCCAATATGCCGACGATGGCCGATACGATACGCACGTCGAAAGTGCCCATTATTGTGTCGCACACCGGCTGCCAGGCCATACACGAAAATATTCGCAACACGACTGACGAAAACCTCAAATTGCTGGCCGACAACGGCGGCGTGGTCGGAATCGATCAGATTCGACCGCATATCACGACCTTGAGGGAGGGTGCGCTGCAGCATTATCTCGATCACATCCAGCACGCCGTTAATGTATGCGGCATCGATCACGTGGGCATAGGCAGCGACCGCGATCATCGCTTTATCGACCTGACGCCGGAGTATCTCGACGAGTTACGCGCTGAACAGGGCGCTAACCTGAACGAAGACGACCTGCCGTGGTTTATGGTTGAGTTGAACGGACCGAGACGCATGGAGACCATCTGGGACGGATTAAAGGATCGCAGGCTGTCCGATGCCGACGTCGAAAAAATAATGGGAGCCAATGTGCGGCGCATTTATGCAGAAACCATTGGCTAGGCGCAGATCGATCGAGGGAATTATAATGAAAATCAGTCATGTTCCAGCATTCCTGGCGATTCTGCTGCTGTCTGCTTGCAGCGCCAGCGACGACGCTCCGCCGGTTTCTGTTGCCGCTACGTCGATGACGTCCGCCATACTGCCCGACGTGCCGGATGGTGTGCAGGCGATATCATTGCTGGGTGAAGAACTTAAGGCTTCGCCAGCCAGCGAAGCGGTCCTCGAGAACCTTGCGACAGCGAAAGCAGAATATGAAAACAATCCGTTTGATGCCGATGCGATCGTCTGGTACGGGCGTCGCATTGGCTACACGCAGGACTATCGGGGCGCCATCGAGGTTTTCTCGGAGGGCATCGAAAAACATCCGGACGATCCGCGTTTTTATCGGCATCGAGGGCACCGTTACATATCCATTCGGGAATTCGATCGCGCGATTGCCGATCTGGAACATGCGGCCACATTGATTGCGGGAACGGAAGATACCGTCGAGCCCGATGGCGCTCCCAACCCGGCCGGAATACCGGTCAGCACCCTGCATTCCAACATCTGGTATCACCTGGGGCTTGCTTACTACCTGAAGGGTGATCTCGAGAACGCACTACGCGTTTACGAGATCGCGATCGCACAAACACCGAACGACGATATGCGTGTCGCCACGACACACTGGCAGTACATGACCCTGCAGCTTCTTGGCCGCAAGGAAGATGCCATTGCAGCGCTCGAACCGATACACCCTGACATGAATGTCATCGAAAGCATGGCATATCACCAGCTGTGCTTGCTGTACAAGGGCGAAGCGGAGACGGGCGTCGTACTGACTTCCGGCATTACCGATGCGGGCGGCGACTCCGCCATGTACGGTGTCGGCAACTGGTATTTCTATAACGGGGAAAAAGACAAGGCGCGTGCAGCCTTCGAGCAGATGATCGCTGAAAGCGGCTGGGCATCATTCGGACGCATTGCCGCCGAATCGGATCTCTCCCGCAAGTTCTGAAGTCCTGAACGTTCAGGTGAATACCAGGTCGGGTTGACCGGAATGTATTTGATCTCGACAATGGACGCGCAGTGATCTAAAAAAAACAAGCCTTAGTTGAGCTGGCGACAATAAAAATAATTCAGGAGCCGTCAATGAGTACGCCGTCCACTGTTTTCGACCTGCTGCAATACGGCGACGATAGCAGTATTTCGATATCGGGCATTGATCGCCCGGGCCTGACCTATCGTGGTTTGCGCGAACTGGTATCGAGAACGGCAGATACGCTCAACAGCTTGAACGTCGGCCGCAATGATCGAGTTGCAATCGTTCTGCCCAACGGCCCGGAGATGGCGGGGGCGTTTGTTGCTGTCGCGGCGTGCGCTACGACAGCACCGCTCAATCCGGCATATAAAAAAGACGAATACGATTTCTATCTTTCTGACCTGAATGCGAAGGCACTCCTGGTCGAAAAAGGCAGCCAGTCGCCGGCAGTCGCAGCGGCCAGGGAGCTGGACATCCAGATCCTTGAACTGGAAACGCAGTCTGATCTGCCGGCAGGTGCATTCACCATTCGCGCTGGCGCTGCCCGGCAGTCAACGCAGCCTGACAACACCGGTATGGCCGGGCCGGATGACGTTGCGCTCGTGCTGCACACATCCGGCACCACGTCTCGGCCAAAGATCGTGCCGCTGCTGCACAAGAATGTGTGTGAGTCTGCCGCAAATATTGAGAGAACACTGTGCCTCGAAGCCACTGACGTCTGTCTGAATATCATGCCGCTGTTTCACATTCACGGGTTGATGGCAGCCGTGCTGGCGACACTCGGCAAGGGCGGCAGCGTATGTTGTACGTCAGGTTTCGATGCGCTGAAGTTCTATGCCTGGCTCGAACAGGCAAGCCCGACCTGGTACACCGCCGTGCCCACGATGCACCAGGCCATACTCGCCCGGGCGAAACGCAACCAGGGGGCTGTCAAAGGCGCGCGACTGCGGTTTATCCGCTCGTCATCCTCTTCCCTGCCCGCACAGGTATTGCATGAGCTGGAGGATCTGTTCGGTGTTCCTGTCGTCGAGGCCTATGCAATGACCGAAGCATCTCACCAGATGACCTGCAACCAGCTACCGCCGGGGGTTCGCAAGCCGGGTACGGTTGGTTGTGCGGCGGGTCCGGAGGTCGCAATTATGGACGAGTCAAATGCGGACCTGTTGCCACAAGGACAAACCGGAGAGATCGTCATCAAGGGAAGTAACGTGACACCGGGCTACGAAAATAACCCCACCGCCAACGCGGAAAACTTCGTTGCCGGCTGGTTCAGAACCGGCGACCAGGGCGTCATGGACGAAGACGGCTACCTGACCATCACCGGACGTCTCAAGGAGATAATCAACCGCGGCGGTGAAAAAATCTCGCCGCGCGAGGTCGATGACATCCTTATGGACCATGCCGCGGTTGCGCAGGTCGTCACTTTTGCAATGCCGCACAAGTCGCTTGGCGAGGAAGTCGCGGTGGCGGTTGTACTCAAAGAAGGTGAAACGACAGACGAGGCGTCAATCAGGTCATTCGCGTCGGAGCGACTCGCTTCCTTCAAAGTGCCACGCAAGGTTCTTATTCTCGATGAAATCCCTAAAGGCGCGACCGGCAAACTGCAAAGAATCGGATTG
>JAJDEB010000042.1 GCA_029260015.1 Phycisphaerae bacterium
GGCGACGCCACCACGGCGATCAGCACCATCACGGTGACGGAAAGCGCCACGACGGCGTCCATCAACACGACGGACGAGATCCGCATCCGGATCCCGTCGGGCTTCGGCATGACCTGGGACACCGCGGACACCACCGCCACCATCGGTGGAGCCGCGTCCAGCAAGGTTTCGACCACGGTCTCCTATGAAGATGCGGGCGCCACCTTGGTCGTCAACGTCACCACCAATTTCAGCACCAGCGACGTCGTCACGGTTTCCGGCCTCTCCTTCGAGGCCTTCACGACCGCCGAGGCCGCGGACAACCTCGAACTCGAAGTCTCCAACGACGGTGGGACGAACGCGACCGATGACAAGACCATTGCCATCGGCGCGCCCACGATTTCTTCGGCAGCCAACCAGGCCTTCACCGTTGGCGATGCCACCACCGCGATCAGTGCCATTACCGTCACGGAAGACGCCACCATCGCGACCATCAACACCACGGACGAGATTCGAATCCGCATCCCCTCCGGCTTCGGGATGACCTGGGATACGGCGGACACCACCGCCACCATAGGCGGGGCCGCTTCCAGCAAGGTCTCGACCACGGTCTCCTACGAGGACGCCGGCGCCACCCTGGTCGTCGACGTCACCACCAACTTCAGCACCGGCGACGCCATTGCGATCTCCGCCCTCTCCTTCGAAGCCTTCACGACTGCTGAGGCCGCGGACAACCTCGAACTCGAGATCTCCGACGACGGCGGCACCACCGCGACGGACGACAAGACCATCGCGATCGGAGCCCCCACGATCTCCTCCGCGGCCAACCAGGTCTTCACCGTCGGCGATGCCACCACCGCGATCAGTGCCATCACGATCACCGAAGACGCCACCACGGCCTCCATCAACACGACCGATGAGATCCGCATCCGCATCCCCTCGGGCTTCGGCATGACCTGGGATACGGCAGACACCAGCGCCACCGTCGGCGGAGCCGCCTCCAGCAAGGTCTCGACCACGGTCTCCTACGAAGATGCGGGCGCTACCCTCGTCGTCAACGTCACCACCAACTTCAGCCCCGGTGACGCCATCGCGATTTCCGCCCTGTCCTTCGAGGCCTTCACCACCGCCGAAGCCGCGGACAACCTCGAACTCGAAATCTCCAACGACGGCGGCACGACGGCCACCGACGACAAGACCATCGCCATCGGCGCACCCACGATCTCCTCCGCCGCGAACCAGACCTTCACGGTGGGCGACGCCACCACCGCGATCAGTGCCATCACGATCACCGAAGACGCCACCACGGCCTCCATCAACACGACCGATGAGATCCGCATCCGCATCCCCTCGGGATTCGGCATGACCTGGGACACGGCGGATACGACCGCAACGATTGGCGGTGCCGCGTCGAGCAAGGTCTCGACCACCGTCGCGTACGAGGACGCGGGCGCCACCCTCGTCGTCAACGTCACCACCAACTTCAGTGCCGGCGACGCGATCGCGATCTCCGCCCTATCCTTTGAAGCCTTCACGACCGCCGAGGCCGCAGACAACCTCGAACTCGAAATCTCCGACGACGGCGGCACTACTGCGGCCGACGACAAGACCATCGCCATTGGTGCCCCCACGATCTCCTCCGCCGCCAACCAGACCTTCACCGTGGGCGATGGAACGACGGCGATCAGCGCCATCACGGTGACGGAAGACGCCACGACCGCGTCCATCAACACGACGGATGAGATCCGCATCCGCATCCCCTCGGGCTTCGGCATGACCTGGGACACGGCGGATACGACCGCAACGATTGGCGGTGCCGCGTCGAGCAAGGTCTCGACCACCGTCGCGTACGAGGACGCGGGAGCCACCCTCGTCGTCAATGTCACGACGAATTTCAGCGCCGGCGATGCCATCACCGTTTCGGCCCTCTCTTTCGAAGCCTTCTCGACCGCCGAGGCCCCGGACAACCTCGAACTCGAGATCTCCGACGACGGCGGTACCAACGCCACAGACGACAAGACCGTCGCCATCGGATCCCCCACGATCTCGTCCGCGGCCAACCAGACCTTCACCGTCGGTGATGCCACCACCGCGATCAGCACGATTACGCTGACCGAAGACTCCACGGTCCCGAACATCAACACGACCGACGACGTTCGGATCACGATTCCGAGCGGATTCTCGATGACCTGGGATACCGCGGACACCACTGCGGTCCTGGGCGGGGCCGCTTCGTCCAAGGCGAGCACCACCGTCGCCTACGAGGACGCTGGCCGTACCCTCGTGCTGAACATCACGACCAACCTGGCCGCCAGTGATGTCATCACGATCTCCGGACTTTCCTTCGAGGCCTTCACGGCGGCGGAAGCCGCCGACAACCTCGAGGTCGAAGTCGACAATGCGGGCAACGTCGCGGACACCGACGACAAGACCATCGCCATCGGCGCGCCCACGATCTCATCCGCCGCCAACCAGTCGTTCACGGTCGGCGACGGAACGACGGCGATCAGCGCCATTACGGTGACCGAAGACGGCACGACCGCCACGATCAACACCGCCGATGAGATCCGCATCCGCATCCCCTCGGGCTTCGGCATGACGTGGGATACCGCGGACACCACGGCCACCATCGGCGGCGCCGCCTCCAGCAAGGTCTCCACCACGGTTTCCTACGAGGATGCCGGCGCCACCCTCGTCGTCGACGTCACCACCAACTTCAGTACGGGTGACGCCATTGCGATCTCCGCCCTCTCCTTCGAGGCCTTCACGACCGCCGAGGCCGCGGATAATCTCGAACTCGAGATCTCGAACGATGGCGGCACTACGGCGACCGACGACAAGACCATCGCGATTGGGGCTCCGACGATCTCATCCGCCGCCAACCAGGCCTTCACGGTGGGCGACGCCACCACCGCGATCAGCACCATCACGGTGACCGAAGACGCCTCCATCGCGACCATCAACACGACGGACAACATCCGGATCCGGATTCCCTCGGGCTTCGGGATGACGTGGGACACGGCGGACACCACGGCCACCATCGGCGGAGCCGCCTCCAGCAAGGTCTCCACCACGGTTTCCTACGAGGACGCCAGTGCCACCCTCGTCGTCAACGTCACCACCAACTTCAGTACGGGCGATGTGATCACGGTTTCCGGCCTCTCCTTCGAAGCCTTCACGACCGCCGAGGCCGCGGACAATCTCGAACTCGAAATCTCCAACGACGGCGGCACTACGGCGGCCGACGACAAGACCATCGCGATCGGCGCGCCCACGATCTCGTCGGCCGCCAATCAGACCTTCACCGTCGGCGATGCCACGACGGCCATCAGTGCCATCACCGTGACGGAAGACGCCTCCCTTGCGACCATCAACACGACGG
>JAJDEB010000043.1 GCA_029260015.1 Phycisphaerae bacterium
GCTGGCATTCTACCACTGAATTACGCCCGCAACAGGTGAAATCACCTATATGCAAGCCATTATCGAGGGTTGCGCCATCTTGGTCAAGATCGAGGTCTGGTCCATTTATGTATCCGACTTCGGTCTCATGTCAAAACGCGAAAATGAATCTGCCCGAGTATCGCAGGCCGCAGGATTTAAGGGAGGCTGGTTGCGTACCAAAGGAATGCATCGCTTGAGAGCGACCGATCAGGATCAGTAAGCGGATGGCGGGTTGCATCAAACCGAAGTAGATCAGAGCGATTTCCAGAGGTAACCATTACCGTCAGCGATTTACCGCAAGAAGAATTCGCATGCGAGTGAGCTTTCCGATTATATTTGTGAGCGACATGAAGCGCTCGGTTTCGTTTTACCGCGATGTGCTTGGATTGCCGCTGAAGTTTGAAACGCCTCACTGGACGGAGTTTGGTTTGGAGGCTACGACTTTGGCGATTCACCCAAGTGACGACGCCAATCCCGAAAATGATGAGCATCCGCCTGCCGGGCGATGCCGCCCAGGTTTCGGTATTCCCGATATTGACGCGTTCCATAAGAGAATGCTCGAACACAACGGGCCATGCATTCAAGAGCCAAAGGATGTATTCGGCGCACGAATCGCCCAGTACGCCGACCCCGATGGTTTGGTGTTCTCGATCGGCGAAGAAAAGCACGGCGGCTGACATGCGGTCGATCGATCGATATCCAGCACAACAAACACTTTGTAGTTTAATCGTTTCAAGCGGTTAGTTACAAAACAATAGGTGGCTGTCCCGCTTATCCCCCGCTTATCCACAAGTATTTGCAGCGCGTTTAGGACTCATCAGCGTCATTCTCCACAAGGAAAACGTGTGGAACAAGGAGCTGTTGTGACAGGCCCTGTTGCCGCCCTTGGTCAGTCACGACGTGGTCGACGCCAATCACTCGCATTGGGGCGCCTTTTTGTGGCGTCACGATTTCGCCAACACGCGGAACGGCAGGCGCATACACAGCATGCATCTCTTTGTGAACATCTTCGGTGCAATCAATGAGTTCCATATAATGAAGCGACCCAAACCAATCTTGCTCGGGTGAACGGAGTTGGTCGAGACGACTAAAAGTTGAGCCTTTGCCCTTTACAATCTTATCGATTGCGGGACCAAATCGACCTTGCAGCCGACACAACTCCATGATGGTTGCTGCGTCCGCTTCGTCAACACCGTCGCGTTGGAATCGGTCCTTGATTGCCGTGCCATCGCTCGACTGCTTGTCATGGTCGACGTCTTCCAGCAGGTTTTCGACTTTGCGCTGCGTTTCCTCATCAATGCCAAACGACTCGTTTTCTTGTCTTATGACCGATTCAATACCGTGCATTAATCCAAAGATGCGCCCCGCAGAAACGCCTTCGCCGCCCGCCCATCGCTGGATTCGGAGAAGTTCCGCTAGAATAATGCGTAAAGGTACTTGTGATTCGTCCATAGTGAGTCCTTCTAGTAGGACTGTGTAAGTTTGCTGACAAACAGTTGGTGGCCGAAAACCATTTAGTCGGCTCCGCAAAGGATGCGAGGCATCGCTGGACTGGTCGTACCAAATGCCTTCTTGCTTTGTTGCCAAAGGCCCCTACAGCCGCCCCTTCTTGAAGGACTTGCGGACAGGGCAGCGAATTGGCACGACGTGTCATGCCCGTGCACAATTATACACCGAATCCATCGGAGTATGTGAGACCTAGTAGCAAGACGCAAAGCGAGTTCAACTTGCGCCGCACTCCTTTAGCTCTAATGAATTGCCGGGTGGCCCACCTCCTTGGAGGTGGGGGAGCTGATGATCTGCGCCGTTCAACTCCTTATCACTTTAACAGCCATCGCGCGCCCTCGCCAAGAAATCACGAACAAATGGCAAGTGACGACATTTGTCACCAAGAGTACGATGCGCCGTATTGACGCTTATCATCGACTCCCCCATGTTTGAAAACATGGGCCACCCTTTGCTTGCTTTGTTGCAATAAAAAAAAAGAACGATGAGTGGGGGTTGCCCGCTCATCGTTCTGTGTCGCTCTTTGGTTGTCTGTGTGTCGGCGTTTGCCGGTTCACTTATTAAGCCAGATTCATCGTCATCAGGAACTCGGCGTTGGTTCGCGATTTGCTTAGTCTGGTTCGCAGTAGTTCTATTGCTTCTACCGGGTTCATGTCGCTTAGGACTCGGCGTAGGCGGTAGACCAGTTCCAATTCTTTGGGGTCTAGTAGCAGTTCTTCTTTTCTGGTTCCGCTGGCTGCGACGTCGATTGCTGGCCAGACTCGTTTGTCTACCAGGCGACGGTCTAGGTGCAGTTCGGCGTTACCTGTTCCTTTGAACTCTTCGAAGATGACTTCGTCCATCTTGCTGCCGGTGTCTACCAGTGCGGTTCCGATGATCGTTAGTGAGCCACCTTCTTCGATGTTACGAGCCGCTCCGAAGAAACGTTTCGGTTTTTGCAATGCGTTGGCATCGACACCACCGGACAGGATCTTTCCGGAGTGGGGTATCTCAGTGTTGTGGGCGCGGGCTAGTCGCGTGATCGAGTCGAGCAGGATGACTACGTCGCGGCCATACTCTACGAGGCGGCGGGCTTTTTCGATGACCATCTCTGCCACCTGTACGTGACGCGATGCCGGCTCGTCGAAGGTTGAGCTTACGACTTCGGCTGGCGTGTTGCGCTGGGTGTCGGTGACTTCTTCCGGGCGTTCGTCGATCAGCAAAATGATGACGTACGCTTCGGGGTGGTTCTTGGAAATGGCGCAGGCCATCTTCTGCAAGAGGACGGTCTTACCGGTACGCGGCGGCGCGACGATGAGCATACGTTGACCCATACCGATGGGCGCAACGAGATCGACGATGCGCATGGCCACTTCGTCCGAAGTCGTCTCGAGGATCAGCCGCTTTTCCGGATGCAGTGCGGTAAGGTCTTCGAAGTTGGTGCGATCAGTGACTTCATCCGGATCGGCGAAGTTGATCGCTTCGACACGCAATAGCGCGAAGTAGCGCTCAGACTCCTTGGGCGGTCTGATTTGTCCTGCAACCGTGTGGCCCGTGCGCAATCCGAAGCGGCGGATCTGTGAGGGGCTGACGTAAATGTCGTCAGGGCAGGGCAGATAGTTGTATTCGGGGCTACGCAGGAAGCCGAATCCATCGGGCAGGATTTCAAGGACACCTTCACCGAACATCATGCCTGTCTGGTGGATGCGTTGCTTGAGGATTCTGAAGATCAGATCTTGTTTTTTAAGACCGCTGTGTTCTTCCAGGCCTTCACCGCGTGCGACTTCGTGCAGTTCCGTCACCGTCATTTTCTGCAATTCGGTGATGTGGACGCTGCCGCGTTTGACCTCTTCGTATTTGGCATGGGTTTCCGGATCGGCTGGTGTGGCGTCGTCACCATTGGCTGGCGGCGCGTTCTTTACGGCATCCGGTTCAGCTTCAGCGACGGCGGTGCTGGCGCGCGAAGTTGGCCGCGGCTTCGATGGCGAAGGGCTCTTCCTTTTCGGAGCTGATTTTGATGAAGAGGGTTTTGACGAAGAGCTCTTGGAACTCGACTTGGACGAACTGCTGCGTGAGCGGCCGGTGTTACCTGCCATCGGAATTAAACCTCCAAAGGGGTCGATTAAAGACTGAGTTTTGCATTAGTGACATATGGGCTGAAGCACTTTGTTAGCCGGCGAATGCGCATTTGACCATTCAACGATGCGCGGTTGCACGGAATTCATCAGTATTATTTGAAGTGAATTGAGCGATCTGAATCATTCGTCGATTCTGATACACCCGTTGGTCTTGAGGGAGCTGCCACCTGGGGGTGGCGTCGTTCCTGTTACTCTTATCTTGTACTATCCAAACGCGGTAATTGCAATGGCCCGTTTCATCTAAACGCTGCCAGAACCGCCAAACACTGCCAGAACCGCCCACCGGAATATTCGCCTAAGAACAATAATCAATCGGTTGACGACAGGCCTGTTTCAATGGAATGCAGAATGTCATCAACAGAGGAGCGTAGTTCATCGAGGTCCGACGAATTGTTTGCTATTACATGATCGGCTCTACCACGCTTCTTGTCCAGCGCAAACTGCGATTTTTCTCGTTGACGCCACTGATCCTCTGACCAACCGCGATATTTCTTGACCCGCGAAAGGCGGGTTTCGTCGTCTGCATCCACGAAAACGACGGCATCGCAGCCAGCGTCCAGACCGGCTTCCAAAAGCAGCGGGCTGTCGAGAATGATGGCGCGAATAGCAGGGTCGGCGCGGAATTCGGCAGCACGTCTTTCGCTTTCGGCTGAAATTCGAGGGTGCAAATAGGCTTCAAGCCGCTTTCGCTGATCGGGGTCGTCGAAGACGACAGAAGCGATGGCTTTGCGATCGAGCTGGCCCGTTTCTTTGAGGATTTTGTCACCCCACCAGGACACCAATTCTGAGATGACTTCGGGGCTGGCGAGTTGTTGGCGATTGAATTCATCCGAATCAATCACCCCACAGCCAGCATCTTCAAACGCCCGGGCGACGGTGGATTTTCCCGAACCGATTCCGCCGGTCAGCCCGATGACGGGTTTGTCGGTGACTGGTTTGCGATTGGTTGGATTGGATTTGGTCGGCGAATTGGGCAATCGATCTTGTACTCCTGAACTTGGGTTTGTGGGTGCAGGATTATACCGCGCTTCGTCGCGATTGCCCCCGCGGAATTGAAAGGAATCCGACGCGCACTCGACGCGGCAGCGTGGAATCGATACAAGGTTGGCCACCCCCTCAAGCGATAACGGATGAAAGACAAAGGGGCTGACTACTCAGGAGTTTCAAGTGCCGGATACAACAGAAGAACAACGGTCGATCATGTCGGTGGGTTGGGGATGTTTGGTAGCGGTTGGCGGCGTGCTGATGGGCATCGCGAATCTGATCCCCGGTGTTTCCGGTGGGACGATGATATTGGCCGTCGGGATTTACGAGGAATTCATTGAGTCGGTGGCTGAGATCAGTTCGCTGCGATTTTCGTGGCGGCGCGTTGTATTCCTGGCGCTCGTGATGGGTTTCGCCGGAACCGCAATCTTCTTGCTCTCGGGGGCCATTCTGTCGTTGCTTCTTTGGCACGCACCGATCATGTTCGCATTGTTCATCGGGCTGACGCTGGGCGGTGCCCCGCTGCTCATCAAGATGATCGGCAATGCCACGCCGGCTTCGATCGCTGGAACGATTGCCGGTATCGCATTGATGGCCGGCATCGCGCTCGCCAAGGACCATGTGGCGATGCCGCGCAACCCGGCGATGGATGTCGTGTCGGGCGTGGTGGGTTCAACGACGATGGTGCTGCCAGGTATCAGCGGTTCGTACATGCTGCTGATTCTGGATCAATACGATCGCGTCATCGGCGCGGTGGCTGACCTGAAGGACCGAAACTTCAAAGCGCTGCGCATCATTGCACCGGTAGGGATAGGCGCGGTCATCGGAATCGTCGGGCTTTCCAATCTGCTCAAGTATCTACTGAGTAAGCGAAAGGATGCGACGTTAGGGGTGCTGTTGGGGATGCTATTGGGTTCGGTCCTGGGATTGTGGCCGTTCGACAAAACCCCACCGCTTAAAGCGCTCGAGCGCTGCACCGAAGTACAACTAATAGAGTTCGCCGACGTCGTCGGAATCGAAGGTGCAGCCGATCAAGTCGGCATCGACGCCCGGGCCGATCACATCGTCAAACAGTGGAAAGCGCGCAAGAACACAGATTTGAATTCCAAGAACATAGCACTCGCGTCGCTAATGCTAGTAGCTGGTTTCGTCTGCACGCTGCTGCTGGGGCGATTGGATAAGAGCAAGAATGAAATGGAAGCGCACGATCCGTAAGGGTGGCCCATGTTTTCAAACATGGGGGAGCCGATGATGGGTTTCGAAGCACCGTATTGTATTTCTGCAATCGCAAGCTACCGATCGTAAATTGCTAATGTCTTCACCACGAAAAATGTCCGGTGAAATGCCGGAGGTCGAAAGTCGATGATCATCGCTTCCCCCATCTCAGGATGAGACGGGCCACCCGGTCGGGTTGGCATCGCTGATGCTGGTCGTCGGATTTGTATGTACGCTGATGTTGGGGCGACTCGATAAGAACTAGAGATGAAGTGTGTGTCCGCCGAATTCTATCCTACCAAAAGATCGTTGAGTCATTGCGCTTGTCCAGTCGCTCAAAATACAAACTCTGAATCATCTTCTTAATCCTTCGTGGACATCTGCCAACAGTTCCTCAAAGCGGTCATTGGGGAATTAGCCTGCGGTATGTCTTGCATGTACTCCCGCTTAAGGTGTGTTCCTCACTTCAAAGAGTCGTGGATCTCTTAGGACGATTTCGAGTCATCAAGATGAATCAAAACTAGTGCGCCGAATCGTACTTGAATCGATGCAACTGAGTATGCTAAGTTCCATTCAGGCCGGTCCATAGTAGTCAATTCTGCCATCAGAAATAGAGATGTAGTTCGGCGCAGAACTGAGTTTGGCATCCGGCTCGGACAGGCAGTGTGTATGCGTGACCGCTTGGCCAAGCTGCCGGTTTGGTGTGTGCGGTTGGTTTTCTTGACCCCATGTTCTTGGAAAGGCTAAACTTATGAAGATGACTCCGATTTGATTTCAATGATGTGTGGCGGCGTCGCGCTGGCCGACGGTTTGATTGAGGTCCAGAGCTCACGATTCAGCCGAAGCGAAAAAGAAAGCTGGGCAAAGCTCAAGTTGCTCGACCATGTCGTGTTCGAGGGTGTCGATTCAAATCCTGATGTTCAAGCGACGCCGGCGTACTTATTTGGGCGGTCCGATGCAGAATGGGCTGAGGCAGATTTTCTCATTGCAGAGCAGGATAAGTCACTTGGCGAAAATGCGTATAAGATATACTGGGACAATGTTCAGACGGCCGAGGCACGACTCGTCGAGAATGCTTTGGATCACGTTCTCGTCAATGCCGATAGTGAATCGAAATTCGATGCGGTTTCTTATCGCGACGAAGTCTCCAATGACTCACTTGGAGTCGAATTGGTTGGGTCGATTCCATCCGGCGTGTTGGTCAGAGAGGATGGTGCAGAACTCAGTGAGCGAATCGTATGGTTCCTGTCACCAAACAGCGGTGCAGACGAGTTTGTCGTAGCCAGTATCAAGGAACTTTCACTTTCGTTTGAACTCACCCGCGACGGCGTCAGTGCAACAGCCCCGGTGACTCAAACGTTTATTCATCCCATCATATATGTTATGGGCGACAGCGCAAACGGAATCACCGGAGAAAATGTGGCCCAAGCGCATGCGGAACTCCTAACGATGACGGGTGTCTTTAGCGATGCAACGCCCGTTGGCGACGGAGTAGCTCAAAGCAGTTCGGGCAACGACGACGGCGGTGATGATGACGAAGCCACAGCGTGTAACCTGCAGCACGGTCTTGAATGGGATCAGGCAATGGGAGAATTCGAAAGTGCGTCGTCGGATTGCGAGATCGATCTCGCCTCAAATAGCAAGAGCACGCGTCATTCAGCGTATGGTTGTTGTGCTGGCGGTGCTGGAGTTGGTGGTACGATAGGGGCTGGCGTGGGTAGCGGGGCAGGCGGTATAGGGGCGATTCCGGGAGCAGGTGTCGGAGCAGCCACCGGGTGTGTAGTCGGCCTTATTGTTTGTTGGATTCCGGGAGTCGGAGACGACATAACAATGTATGACCAGTGCAAACAGGCCGCGCATCGGGATTTTCTGAATGAATTAGGAAACGCCAGAACTCGGCGTGAAATATGCTGTATCGGAATCGAGGACTGTCTCCCGCTTGGAGTGCTTCCATAATGACGCGGCGCATGTGTTCAGGATCCGAGCGACATGGAGACTGGGCGTGGACAATGTCGCTACGAACGTTTTTTCGTTATTTATATCCATGGAGTGCAGGTAATTTCTTACTCTTTGTCGCCTGTAGATTTAAGTGGCTGAATTTAGAGTGGATGTCACTCAATGCATATACTGCACTTATTTCTGTACCTTTTTTCGTGCCGTGGATTGTGTATCGGCTTGGCCCCGTGCGCCGCATGCGAAAGCGTTCGTTGCGGGAGAAATTCTGCATGTATTGTGGCTACTCTCACAAGGGGCTTGAAGCGAGCAAGGGATCACGCTGTCCCGAGTGCGGGGAGAGTATTGAAGAATCGCTCAGGCTCCTCGAAGAATATCGCAGCGCCGGTTGGTTTTATCGGCAACTCTACTGACTACAAATGACCGCCGTCCAATTGGCGACACAAACCTTCATACCTTCGCGGCGGATGGCTACAAAGTCCATCCGCCGCATCAGTAATGAGGTTCTGCGACACGGCGCTACGTTACTGGGGAATGGCCCTTTTTTATGTGCGCGGAATTGTTTGCGAAGCCGGGCGTGTTCAAGAATATCTTTGCGGATCAAGGCGCCTCTATGCCTTCAATGGTCTACAAACGTAGTGGTGCTTCGCGATTGGTGTTGCCATACATTTTCGCCTACTTGGTCATGTTTGGCTTATACATGACGCTGGAGCGATTGGGTTGGTTCTCGAATGCTGTGGGAGGGATTTTGGGCTTGTTTCTCCTATTTGCTACTTATTTAGCATACCGATTGGGGCCAGTCCGTCGCTTTCGTCGAAGATTAGCAGTAGAAAACTTTTGCATGTTTTGTTGGTATTCCCTTGAAGGTCATGACAAAGAGGGGGCTTGTCCAGAATGCGGAAACGAAATCGCAGAATCGCTTTGCATTCTTGAATGGTACAGGACTGCAAAGTGGTACAACTTCATCTTTCTTTGATTCAATTCGTGGCGGGTGGGCCCTTCGCCCATCCGCCTTCTCATATCGATCTACTTCGCAACTGAGTTGAAAGACAGGGTGGCCCATGTTTTCAAACAAGGGGGAGCCGATGATGGGGTGCGAAGTGCGGGACGGCGCTCTTGGAGACGAAAGCAATCGACCGTTTGTTGCTTGTGATTTCGCGACGGAAGACGCTTGGTGATACGTTGGTGCGCTCAGGACGGTGATCATCGTTTCCCCCATCTCAGAATGAGATGGACCACCATTGAGGGCGTTTGCGTTGATTTCGTGCGCGATTTCCTTGAATTTGCGGATTGGTTGCTACTGCCTGACGGCGACTTCACCATAGGCGCGTTGCATGGCCAGGGCGCGGGCTTCTTCGTAGGCTGGGTTTAGTTCGGTCCAGTCGAGGCATTGGGCTAGGCGCTCTACTCGGTTTCGCAGTTGGATGCGTTGCCGGCGGTTCATGGCGCAGAAGCGCATCATGATGTCGGCTAACTGGGCTATGGAATCGTTGGTGTCTCGGTGGCGGCGTTTGAGGACGTAGATGCCGTTTTCGTCGTGGTCGGAAAACTTCGCTTGCATAAATGCGCCGAAACCGGATAGATCGGTGCAGACCGAGGGGATGCCCATCACGGCGCATTCGGCTGGCGTGTAGCCCCAGGGTTCGTAGTACGACGGGAACACGCCCAGATGGCAACCGCGTACAAAATCAGGGTAATCCATCGAAAACAGCGGGTTGGTACGGTTGATGAACTCCGGATGGAAGACGACCTTCACGCGATCGTGCTTGTTGTTGAACAGGTGTCGATGGCGCAGGTGGGCGAGCACTGGATCGGTGGCATCGTCCACCATATGGTGCGTGACGATCGGTGGTAATTCCGTTTGCGTGCGCGAATGCAGAAGGCGCTTTAGAACGACGATCTCGTCATTTGACAGGAGTTGTTCGGTCGATGGCATTTCGCCGCGAGCAGTGGCGTCGAACAGGCGCTTTTGAAAATTGCGGGCAATGTCTTCGCAACAGCTTTTGAGTTCAGCCAGCATCGAATGATTCTGCAACACCTTGATATTCAGGTGGTGCGTGGGGGCTGCGGTTACGATGAAGGCGACAACGGTGACGTTTGAACCGGCATGCACAAGGTGACTATTGAGCCGCGACAAGCCCTCAATGAAAACATCGATGCCCTTGTTGTGATACTCGTAGCGTCCCGACGTGAACATGTAGATGGTTTTGTCCAGGTCGAATGGTGACGATCGGAAGAAGTGGGCTTGCACAAAGTGGTGGATTTTTTCCTTGGCTTCGCGATGCAGGTTTTGGAATTCATGAAGAGCCGCAAACTTCTCGACGCGCAGACCGTTGGGTAAAACTTTTTCAGGTCGGCGCTTGAGCAAATGGTCGGCTTCTATGGCGGTGATGTCCGAAACGGTCGTGAACACATCTGCGCCGTGGGCGGCTGCCCGCTCGATGCAGTAGCGATGGTAGATTTGTCGATCACCGGCTTCCTGATCGGGATTGATCCAGGGCAGGCGTTCATAAAAGTTCTGCGTCGAAGCGCACAGGTATCTTCCGAGCAAGGTCGCATGGGTGGTAAAGACCGTCGCGACGGGGAGTTTGCGCTGTTTGATGATTGGAATGGCAGCCCCCGCCAGCCACTCGTGGAATTGGGCGATGATGGGGCGTTTGAATTCAGGCGCTTTCGTGAGCGCCTCAAAAAACTGGGCAATCAAATATCCGAACGCCACGCAATCGTTGGTTTCGACGTCGTTGTCAGGATAGCTGATTTGACAATCCTGCCAGAAGGCGTGGCGAAATTCGTTGAGCTTGTGGGAGGCGGCAGCGACATCGATGAGCAGCACTCGCGGGTTACCCGCCACAAGCCAGCGGCCATAGTGAATCTTCATGCCCGTCGCGCGAAGTGCTTCGATCGTCGGTCCGAGCGTCGGGCCGAGTTCGAGTTCTTCAAATTCGACGGCGGCTTTGTCTTCTACGTAAGGGCCAATGAGGCAATATCGATCGCCCCAATCATCGACGGTGACCGATGCCTTGGAGCGCAAGACGGTGTAGATCCCTCCGACCTGGTTGCAAACTTCCCACGCGGTTTCGAATAGAATCGGTTTGGTCCGATCCGATTTCGGCGCGGTGGTCTTGGGGCGACTGGTGTTTTGAATGGAAGACATGGTCGGTCGCTCCAGATCGGACAAAGCATCAACAAGATCGGATGAGGAATGACTGTAGTCCATCATAACAGTTGCATCGGCAGATGTCGCATCGAGCCGGAGGGCTATTGCGGCGCAATCGCAATCGATGGGCACAGACCTGGATTGCAAGGCCAATCCTGCTTGACCGAGACTGCCGAGCTTATGCGTTTTCCAGGGAAATTTTAGCGACGTGAACTGGAGCGGTGCCGGGTGAGCCGGTTGGGTCGAAGGGATGCGGAACGGGGCACATGGGTTCGCGTTCGACGCCCAAGCATGCGGTTGACGTTGGGTCGTTCGAAGTGCGGCGTGACAACCCGGAACGTCGGCCCAAAGCCAAAGTTGCCCTCGGGTCGGACACTCGGCAGGCCGTCGGGAAGCAAAAGCGTGGTTGGAGAGTTGTTGCTCCCATTGTCTTGCAGCGCCTGTGCGATGCTGCCAAGGTTGCGGCCTGACGTTTCAAACAAGCCTCTGCCACCGGGTCCGAGATTGGACAGCCCCGTTGTTTCGCGGGCGATGAAGTTCAGGTCCGTTTCGCTGACGGCTTCCGATTCGTAGAACCGTACGCAGCGGTCGAAGATATCTTGATTGACCCACATTTTGGCGATGTTTCCGTTGGTGGCGTATTGGCCCGGGGCGACCGAACGGCGCTGGTTACTGAGGTTCGACAACGCTTCCACCAGACCCGACTGCGCCAAGGATATGCGGAAGCGCCCTGTGGTGGGTTCGACTTCAATTTCAAACCCTTCGGTCCCGCGCTTGGCAAGCGTGGCGACGGTGGAGTTGATGACCACATCGCTGCGCAGGGTGCCTTCGCTGCTGCCACCGCGAATCGCGCCGTACCCCAAGCCCATACGAATACGCTGCTCGTTTGGCGTCTTGGCAAACTCGCTGATCCGCGCCAGGGTGGCACGGCGAACGCTGATGACGGTTTGGTTTGGTTCTTCCCCAAACATCAGCACACAGCGCGAACGCAATCCGGTGCGGATCATCACGTTTTTGCCAAGCTGATCGCCTTCTTTGATAGGCTTCCATACTTCGGGGTCCGTTGCGTCAGCTCCATCGGGCGCTGTTTCGACCGTGCCCTTGATTTCGACGACGGTGGCTTTCAGCGAACCGCTGTTGGTGTTGGCCGCCAAAGTCGCCTGAGGGAGCGCTTTTGATTTTGGGTTTACATTATTAACAGGGTTGGAAGCGGAAGCAGTGCCAACGGGTGTCATCGTTTTTTGGATAGCGCCAGAATTCGATTGCGTGACTGGCGGCTGACTCGTCGATTGCTGAGCGTTGGCGACAGTGACCATAGACATCAATGGGACCATCGACACGAATGCGATTGCGGTGGCCAGTTGTTTGACTCTAATATTTGGCATGATCACCTTCTTTAGCAAGCGACATCATTTGTCTAATTAATTTGTCTAATTAATCATTTGTCTAATTAACAGGCATCAACCCGCCCAGATTTCGGAACTTGGCGATTGGGGTCGGTCGCTGCTTCGCACCCAAACTATAGACCTTGCGAAGTGGGCAGGCTACTTTTGCAACCGGTTTCGCGTGTTCGATCCTGGTTCAATCGCGTTTATGGCGCTGCCACATCGCTTGGCGCGTTGATTTCTTCTTGGGCGGATTCGCCATCGCGTTTGACCAAATGGTCGTCAACTCTTGCAACGGTGTATAGCAACTCGCCCCCAGTGACGAATTTGTACGACGGTTCGTAGGGCACCAGTTGGGCGGCAGCGGCTTGCTTGTGGGCGTAACGCCGGTCGCCCAAACCCCATGATCCGAAAACAGTCGAACAAACGGTGGGGCGAAGTTTGCAGATGGCGGTGGCCATGTATGCCATCGTGCTGACATCGAGCGATTGTTCGGCGTCGAGTTCCCAAGCGTCGCGGACAATGTCGCGATCGCGCAGTGCGGTGTAGCGTTCGTCGTGATTGCTGTAGTTGTCTGAACCATCAGCCGCGATCGCCATCGCGCGACAACCTTCGGCAAATGTGACCGTTGGCACCGAACTGAGGTAATGCAGGAACTGCGTTTCCGAATAGGTCTCAGGCTCGGCTGGCGGTTGAAAATCGCGGTAATGCGCACAGCCACCCGTCATGAGTGCGGTGATGGCAGTGATGGCGAAGATGGTCTTGTGTGTTCGCATGAGGGTTAGAAGCTCCACGTCATGCCGGTTAGGAAGAATGAGCGTGACGATTGATCACTGAATGCGTCTCCCGGAAAAAACAGGCCATAGCGTGCCGTCCATGACAGGTCGGTCGTGATCGCCCAACTCGCGTAGTAATCCATTTCCCAACCGAGGTAGCCCGATTGCATGTCAGCCGTCGGGTCGGACACCGCACCGTCGCGTCGATTCTTCCAATACAAAAACCAATTCGTTCCGAGTTCCAAACGATCGAATGTCGGGTCGCCCGCCAGTGGAAAGAATGAACCACCCATCCGCCAGATATGAACGTTGCTTAGTCGCGGGGCGAATGACAGACCCGTGTCGCGATAACCCAAACCGACAAAGCTGCTGTCGCGCATGTCGCCACGATTACCGCCCGATGCATCGGTCGGACTTGCCAAACGATCGGGATCACCGCTCGCGAAGATGTATTCGGCTGACACACGCGGGCGTTTGGGAACGTCGAATAGATATTCGAGTTCGATATCAAACGCCCAGGCTTTGATGACGTCGCGCTTATAGAAATCCCGATGACCATAACTGCGTCCACCTTCGTAAACCCATTCCGTCGAGTAAAACAGGTTCTTGGTTAATTCGCCGGTCGAACCCAAGCCGACATAAACGGAATCGTAGTCATAATCCTGCAATGGCGTCGGGCGCGTTTCGTGGTTGTGATCGCTTTGCCAGAGGACGTAGGCGAATGGGCGATGCTTTTCAAAGCCGAGATAGCGAAGTTGCGTACCGAAAACGGCTCGACGCGTGCGACTGGTCGGACGGGTCAGATCGAAGTCCTGGCTGCTGCCCACGGTTTTGCCAGCCAACCCGGTGAGTTCCCACTCGCTGTCGCTGTAAGTGACTGCGACGTGATCGAGGATGTCTGAAAGCGCCAATCCGGTTCCGAACTCGACGAGGTCGCGCCCAATTTTGGCTTTGAGGTTGAAGTCAATTTCGCGATTGGCGTATGCCCGCATCGCCCGCTTCAAATCGAACTGATAATACCCGCGTTCGAGGTTAGGGCCATTCCAATCATCATCGTTGCCGTCGTATGAATCACCTGTATTAAAATCGAGGAAGCTTAGTCGCGCGCGTGCGTAGATTTCGTGCGCACCCTGATCAAATGCCATCCGCGCCCACAAGCGCAAGTCGTTTCGCCGCAATGTCCGCGAACTATCGATACCGTCGTCGTAGAGGAAAAGGTTGAAGCTGTAGTTCCCACCGAAATCGAAATCCACTTTCTGGGTGGCTGGCATCTCGCGGTCGATCTGCTCCCAGATCTGGTCGCGAACACCGCGCTGTTGATTGAGGAACGCGTCGGATTCGCGGCTCCTCTGAGCAAGCGCCGAGTTGGTCGATATCACGATCGCAAGCACCGCCAACATCCAGAAGCAGTATCGCGGTCGCGAGTGCTTGCGGGCTGATCGATCGAACCTGTGAAATGGGTCGTTAGCAGTCATCCGTCGTCCTGGCACATCCATGTTTTTTGGCGATTGACTGGAGCGTTACATCCTGGAGCTGAATCGGCGTTTTGGCCCCTAAACCTCCTGCCCCGGCAGAATGTTGCCCATGAAGCCGGCATCGTCGCGTGAGAACGGGGAAAGATCAAGACTCTATGTCACGGACTTCATGTCCCAACCGGTCATGGCTAATGTGTGGACCCACAATTTTCGGGGTATGGCGATGGCGAATAGGGGGGACGGGGAAGGCAGGCAAAAAAACGGGCCTCGCTCCTTCGATCAAAGGGGCGAGGCCACTGAAAGGGGACACGACAGCTTTCACCACGAATATAGAATTCGTGATAACGCAAAGTCAAATGCGATAAAACAACGAAGATACGCAGCCTTGGCGGGATGTATTATCTGACCATGGCACGCAAGTCGGTGATCAGGCCGGTTGGATTTCAGGCCAGTCTGTAATTAGGCCAGTCTGTAATCAGGCCAGTCAATCAGGACAGCCGGCCACTGCGGTAGATCGCCCACAGCAAGCGCAGTCCCAACAGGCCCGCGATCAAATACCCAGCCACCCCAAACCACTGGATGTCGACCCCGAGTACCGGGAATTCGGTATCGGTGCTGACGACCACGGAACTGCCGACGATGATCGCCGCGATAACGATGGCGAATGACATGCGATTGCTGGACCGGTCCAATTCCTCAATCAGACGGTCAAGGTTTTCATGGCGAATGTTGATCTGCCACTTACCGCTGCCCATGCGCCGCAGCGCCGCGCGAAGCTGAGCCGGTGCGGACCGAAGAATGCTGAACAAGTGCCACAACGTGACACCGGTTGTGCGGACGATTTTTTTGGGCGAGAACCTACCGGCCACGAGTTTGCGAATCTTGGGGCTGAGTTCCGCGACGAGGTCCAGTTCCGGGTCAAGTCGTAGAGACACGCCTCCAATGGTGATCAGCGTTTTGAGAACCATCACCAATTCGTTTGGCAGCGTGACCTTGTGCTGACGAATGACGTTGGCGATTTCGGTGAAGATCGTCAGCAGATTCATCCGTTTGAGCGGCAACCCATGATACTTATCGAGCAGTCGCCGAAGATCGCGAACGAGCGCCTTTTGGTTGGTGTCCGATTCCACGGCATTGAGGTCGTAAAGAACATCCACGAAGATTTGCGGTTCGCGGTAAATCATCGCGACGACCATCGTTACCAGTTGCCCCGTCATGTCGTCGCTGATCGTGCCCACCTGTCCGAAATCGATCAAGCCGATGCGGGCTGGCGGGCTGATGAGAAAGTTGCCGGGATGAGGGTCGGCGTGAAACAATCGCATGTCGAAGAACTGCTTGACGTACATCTCGACGAGACGTTTGCCTAGCAGTTTCCGGTCGATTTTATCGTTTCCACCCTGCAGGATTTCCTCGAAACTGTCGCCACGAATCTGTCCGAGTGTCAGCACACTCGATGACGTCAAGTTCCAATGTACATGGGGGATATGGACGTGTGCGTCATCCTCAAAAGCTTCCTCAAATCGCGCCGTCGCCGACGCTTCGCTGACGTAGTCCACTTCTTGTTTGAGAAGAAGTGCAAACTCTTCAACCACCTGCACCGGGCGAAGGCGAGCCAACTCGGGAATCCATTGTTCTGCAGCGCCGGCCATCCACTTGAGGATGTGAAGATCCTGCTGAAGAACGTCTTCGATGTCGGGCCGCTTAACTTTCACCACGACGTTTTCGCCGGTCTTGGTTTGGGCGTGATAGACCTGCCCTATGGAACCGCTTGCAAAGGGTTCATTGTCGAATGATGCGAAGCACGCGTCTGGCGATTCACCGATCTCGGCAGCGATGATGGCGCGGGCGGTTTCGTTATCAAATGGCGGGACATGGTCTTGCAATTTGCGCAACTCGCGGAGTACATCTTCGGACGCAAGATCGGCACGCGTCGAAAGCGCTTGTGCAAATTTGACAAAGGTTGGTCCCAATTCACTGCAGACTGCCGCTATTCTCTTGCCCAACGATACGGGCGGTGCGGCGCCTGTTTCGGCCTTCGCTGATCGAAGTATTTTTCCGAGCGGGAGGTAACGTCCGAGATTAATGCGCTCGACGACGTGACCAAACCCATGACGCGCCAGGACGCGAACGATCTGCTGCAGACGATTCAGGGTCCGAACACTTGTAGTGAGTTGGAAGTATGCCATGGCGTGTCAGTGTAGTTTGTGTATGACCAATTGTTATCAAATCAAGGCCGATAAATTCCAACCGACCGTTCTCTTTTCTTATTTCTTATCCGTAATCGAAAACAGATGATTGAATCCCGACACCAAGCGCCAATGTGCCGCGATACGCGCATTCCGACAAGGCGGTAACGTGTGAAATCTTCGACGCAATGCCGGCATTTCCGGGCATCGATGCATGTGAATACCTTCAAAATCGCCCGAACTCGGTCAAACGGCGGCATTGAAGGGCCTATAGTATTGGGGAGGCTTGGGGCAGACACCCTAACCAGTTCGGACATGCTGCCATAACTTCTTGTTTGATAATGCGTTATGGTGCTACCGTTAGAATTGTGTTTTGATCGCTTTTCTAGTTGAATCGTGTTCTTGGAGCGGGTATAACTGGCAGTGTGGTGACGTGGGACAAGGAGCACAATCCCTGTACTCCGATTCTGTCCAATGCCGATGAACGGTTAACCCCCGTGAGGCACGCGTTTCTGCAAGATGGAAAGGTTGTTTAAGCTACATTTGCAGTAAGAGCCTTATTTGCAGCAAAAGCGTTTGGTTCGGGAAGTTGCCGAAGCGTTTGATCGAGATTGTGGGCCGTTACCCGCAAGTCATTCTCGCTCGAATGAGTTGGTTCCGGGCCTGGAGGGTCGTAACAAGAAGCCCAAAACAAGAAGCCCAAAACAAGAAGCACAAACTAGAGACTAACGCGCAACCACTAACTAACCCGTTTGTCTCAGTTTCCCACGGAGGAACGTAAGATGAAATTGTCTAAAGTATTGGCAGCAGCAGCCGCATTCGGTTTGGCCGTACCCGTCATGGCCGACACCCTTGAGCTGCGTGTTGTAGGTGATGGTGATGCCGCCTCGGTAGATGGCAGCGGTGGCCCAGTGAACGTGTTCATTCAAGGCCGCATTCAGAGCGCTACTGATGATGGATTGGCCCTTTGGGGTGCAAATCTTTCAGACGCAGGTGTCGGAGGTGCCGATGTGACGAGTGCTGTGCTAGACTCGCCCGGTGGCGACATCGATCAGTTCAAGAAAAACCTCGGACTCACCAACCCCGCCGGTTACGGCGGAACCGCCATTGGTGGCGACCTCATTCAGATTGGTGGTGGACAGAACACCATCGGCAACGCGGGCCCGACGCTCTTCCCGGTCGGTACTGTCGCAACGGACGTTGCCAACGGTGCAGGTTGGGTTAATCTCGCATCAGGCACATACGATGCAAGTGGTGAAGGTAGTGATGTCCTCCTGACGTTGGATACCGGCTTTGCGAATACTCTCGCTGCTGATACCGGACCCGTCTTCCCTGTCAATGCGGCGACCGTCACAATCGGTGGAGCATTGGAGATTACTGTCGGCCCCGGTCTTTCACTCGAATTCACGGGTGTTGCTTCGACTGGTAACCACAATGCCAACGGAACCTTTGGTGGTGGCGACTTGGATATTTCGATGGACTCGGCAGACGGTGCATTGGTTGCCGATCAGACCGAGCCGCGTCAGTTTGGAGCAGCCGGTAGCCTTTCGGTTCGAGTTGACTTCGCCGAAGCCATTGCAAGCGGTTCGGTTTCATCGAATCCGGCACTCGGCAGCTTGGTTGCAACCCCGAATGGCAACAGCTTGGACATCACCTTTGATGCTCCGGCCAACGGAACCTGCTACAGCTTTGACCTTACCGGAACGGCCGCTTCAGGTGGTGCCACGGTCGACGGCGGGAGTGCTGACGAAGACTTCTGCGTCTGCTACTTTGAAGGCGACATCAACTTTGATGCCAGCGTCGACTTCCTCGATCGCGGTGTTGTTGCTCTGCCCGCTAACTTCTTCAACACGATGGACGCAGGTGGAATCACCGGTCCGCAGGTTGACCTCAACCGTGACGGTGTGATGGACTTCCTCGATCGTGGTGTTGTCGCACTGCCGGCCAACTTCTTCAATGACTTCAGTGCAGCAACCTGTCCGTAATCTAGACCCTTGTCAGTTCTTACCCGCAGAATGCTCTGCGGGTAAGGACTGTTGATTAAATAATTCCACGCGGTATGTGGAGTTTCAAACTGTAAACTTGCAAGTTTTCGTTTTCCAAAAGGAGGAGTAGAACACAATGAGGAAATTACTAGCAGTTGCACTGCTTGCCACGTTCGCAAGCACCGCAAGCGCGTCACAATTGGGTCTTCGCTTTGTTGACAATGGCTCAGGTGGTGACGACACAAACACGAGCGTTGACGCTGGCAGTTCGGTCACGGTAGAAGTGACTTGGACCCAGAATGCACAGGAAGCTACCGTTGGTTTATCCAATGCATTCTTCCTCTTGACCTCAAGTGTGCACAACGGCCCGGGTTCGGCCGCTGGTGAAGGTGCATTTGTTGAAGATTCTGAATTGGCAGTTAGCAACAGTGGTACGACAATTGGTGCATGGGGTACCGGTGGTGCGGACGGAAACGTCGGTGGTTTGAGCGCCATTCAGTATGCAGGAAACGACGCAAGCTTCCTGGGTGATGCTGGCACTTCGGTCATTGGTACTTTTGATATTACGGTTGATGCCGGTGCCGGAATCGGTAGCTTGCACGACTTCTACATCCTGCGACGTGCAGGTGCGGCCTCACCCGACCTCGCACACCCGCCAGGAGCCAGTGCTTACAGCTTCAATATCGGTAACCCGAATGGTTATGAAGGCAACTATGACATTGGTAATGGTTTCGCTGGTAAGAACAACGGTTCCGACGCCATTCCGATGAACATTACTGTCACTCCTGAGCCCGCCGCTTTGGCGCTGCTCGCACTGGGTGGTGTTGCTGTTCTGCGCCGTCGCAGCTAAGGCTGCTTTGATTCAAACTGAGTTTGTTGTGATCAGTTCTTAAGATCGCAGCGGCTCGGTGGGCGAGAGCCCAATAAGTTGACAAACTAACGGAGTCGATCCATAACGGGGTCGGCTCCGTTTTTTTGTGGCCATACTCTGTTTGGGCAATGGCTGACTTGGTTGCTTGCTTCACATTGATAGATAAATGGTTGCTGAGTCAGTGATTGAATGTTGCGTCGGGCGAAAGAGTGTGTGGGTCGGAGTGTGACAAGGGGGTTTGTTGCGCACTTGCGCAGTCATTAGAAGAAGTACATTTCGGGGGACACAGGGGCTGCTGATAAAGCGATGTAAGTGGGATCACGTGTCCGCATGTGATCCTTGGATCAACAAACTATGAGCGAAAACGAGCATTCACGCAGGTTATTTATCCGGGTGGTAGGTGCATCGGTCATCGGAGGAGCATGTGGGCTTCCCCATTTGGGTTGCAAAGAAGGTGATGGCGAACCGCGAGCAGCTGGATCGCTGAGCGATGCGTCCGACGCGGGTATACTTGAGGTTGCTGAGGGGATTTTTCGTCCAACGGCAGTGGGCGCGACCGTTCATTGGGTGCCGAGCGGTACGGTTGAATCACAGATTCTAGCTGGAACCTCAGTGAAGAACCTGGAGATCGTTAAATCGGTCACTTCTGGCAATCCTGTCGAGGTCAAGTTGGAGGCCTTTTCAGGCGTCGATCAATTCTTCTGGCAATGCCGCCATCGTAGAGAATCGAATGACAAGTGGATTGATTCGCCGACGAGGTCGTGTCGTACGCAGCGTCGTGCGGGCGAGACATTCCGAGTGGCGCTTTTTGCCGATTCCCACTACTATAGCGCATTGCGCCGCCCTAAAGGTTTGCAGAACATCAAGGACTGTGTGAATGCGGTCCAGGAAGAGGATCCAGACTTCGGTGTGTTCATCGGAGACGAAGTCGGATTGGTGGTGGCGTATCTTCAGGAACGTCCAGGGATCGCGGAGGGTGAATTGCTGGTGCAAAAGCATTGGCGTGAATGGCGCCAGTTTATTAATCCCTTGCTTGCGAAGATGCCTACGTTCTTCATTCTGGGAAATCACGAAGCGGAGGCTGGGTACTATCAGAAGGTGATCGGACATGGTAATGCTCCTCTGCAGACATGGGCTACGAACGCGCGCAAGCGTTACTACTTGAATCCATTACCGACAACGTATGACGAAGGCGGAGAAGACCAGGATTCAAAGAGTGGGGTGGTTGCTGGTGATTCAGCGGAAACAGGCCATGGGGGCGGCTCGCCATTGCAGAACTATTATGCGTGGACATGGGGTGACGGGTTATTCGTCGTTCTAGACGTCCATCGCTACACCAACTTCGGCAAATCTACGCCGTCGCGGCCGGAAGATTGGACATTGGGTTTCGCGCAACGAAGGTGGTTTGAACAGGTGCTAATCAAGAGTACCGCCCGCTGGAAATTCGTGATTGCCCATCACTTGGTGGGAGGATCGGTTTGGGATTCAAGTGGAATTGACCGGCACCCGGAATATGCTTATGGGCGCGGAGGTGCAAAGTACGCGCGAATTGGTGAACAATCCAAAATAACTGATGCGATGCGAAAGTTTGGGGCGCAATTTTTTGTATACGGGCACGATCACATTTTTGCTCACCAAGAGGCGGAGGGTTTGCATTTCATCTGCTGCGGTAGGCCCACGATGGTTCCGAAGACTTGGGTGACGACTCCTGGATTCATTGAGTCCTACGGCCGTTATCAAGACCGAAATCCGCACGCATTTATCATGGATGTTGGGTACACGCGACTGACCGTTTCGCCGAATGAGGTCGCATTTGAATACATCAAAACAGGTGTCGATCCTCGTTCTGCCGAAAATACGGAAGCGAAAGTGGGCGATGTTGTGCATCGGATTGTCATCAGCTAGGACTACAATCACGAACAGATTAGGGCAGGGTAGATCTCGATGAAGAAACGAGAAGAGTCTCGTCGTTCGTTTATAGGGAAGATTGGCGCTGCGGCTTTAGGGGGCGCGTGTTGCTTATCGAATCTTGCCTGCAAACCCGGTGAGGATAATAAACCCTTGTCCGCAAGTCCCAAGCCGCCCGAGGCGTAGGAGTTGTTGGAAGCCGGGGAGGGCATCTTTCGTCCTACATCGAAGGGCGCTTCGATTCATTGGGGCCCGCGCACGACGATTGAATCGCAGATACTTGCGGGGCCGTCGAAGGAATCGCTTGCCGTTGTCCATGAGGCAACGGGCCGTGAACCCGTTGAGTTTGAAATCACAGGGCATCGACCGGGTAGTGAAATCTACTGGCAATGTCGGCATCGCAAAGATAAGTCGAGCGCGTGGTTGGAGTCGGAAATACGCAGAAATCGGACTCGGCGAAACGCGGGAGAGCGATTCCAGGTTGCAATTGTAGCTGATTCGCACTATGGCAGCGCTCAGCATCAAGCCAAGAGACGCGAGAACATAGTCCAATGCCGAGAGGTCGTGAGGGAAGAACCCGCAGATTTCGGAATATGGCTCGGCGACGAATCCAGCGCACTATTCGGAGGCGATCTTGACACAGATGCTCGTATTGAATCGGTTGTGCGCGAGAGATGGCGCAACTGGCGCCAGTTTATGCAACCATTGTTGGCGGAGATGCCTACTTTCATGGTACTAGGCAACCTTGAGGGTGAGGCTGGATTTTACCAACAACTCAATCGTGAAAGCGGTGTTTTCTTGCAGCGTTGGGCGACCATCGCAAGAAAACGATACTTTCCCAATCCATTGCCTACGACATATGGAGAGGGCGGAGAAGACGAACGGTGGCGCGGATTCATTGATTCAGGCAAAACGGGTGGAGCTGACGAGAGGGCAACTGCTCTCCGTTGCAGAATTACTTTGCACGGTCTTGGGGTGACGCACTGTTCGTTGTGCTGGATGTTCACAGATACACCAACATCGGGCTAGACACTCCGGTTCGGCCAGAAGATTGGACACTTGGAATTGCGCAACAGCGTTGGTTTGAAAGCGTCTTGAAGGAAAGCGATGCGCGGTGGAAGTTTGTTATCGCACACCATCTTGTTGGTGGATCAATTTGGGACGGAAAGTGTGAGAATAAGAACTCGGGCTATGCATACGGTCGTGGCGGCGCCCGCTATGCGACGGTTGGGGAGCAAGCGCGCATAACCGAGGCAATCAAGAAGCATGGTGCGCAGTTTTTCGTTTACGGTCATGATCATATTTTTGCTCACCAAGAGGCCGAAGGTATTCACTTTGTTTGCTGCGGTCGGCCGACGAGCGTTCCGTTCTGGGCGTCTGCGCCTGGGTTTGTTGAAGCCTATGGCGATCGCAGTCAGCGCAATCCGCATGCGTTCATTATGGATGTCGGGTACACGCGGTTGACGGTTGGGCCGGACAAGGTTGCTTTTGAGTACGTCAAGACCGGCATGGATCCTAAGGGGGGAGAGAACATTGAGGGCAAGGTTGGCGATGTGGTTCATCGGTTTGAGGTGACGTAAGGTTCTTACTTGAGGATTTTCACTGGCTTGAGGATTTTCACTTGGTGGTTGATGCGGCGGCTGCTTCTGTCTGGGCTTTGATGAAGTCTTTGTCGGGTGTGGGCATTGCGCCGAACTGGGCGGCGACGCTTGCGGCGATTTGGTTGGCGAAGGTGGCTGTCGTCTTGGCGCTCCACTGATTTAAATGTGCGAAGGTGATGGCGGCGGTGAATGCGTCGCCTGCGCCGACCGTATCGGCGACCTTGATGGGCGGGCTCGGTTCGGTGGCAGAATCGTTGGCTGTGTGGATCAGGCTACCATTTGCGCCGCGGGTGATGCAGACCGAGTCGAGTTTGTATTTGGCCAGCATCTCAGCCGCCAACTCTTGCAGGTCGGTTGTGTTTAGCTTCAGCATGTCGGCTAACTCTTTGGCTTCTTCATCGTTGAACTTGGCAATGTTGCACGCCTGCAGAGACGTTTCGATGGTATCGCGGTCAAAATAGGGGGAGCGGAGATTGACGTCGTAGATGATGACGGCGTTCTTGGCGGCAGCGATACAACTCAAAATTGTTTGACGCGAAACCGGTGACCGCTGAGCCAGCGTACCAAAGCAAATGGCGTCGGCATTTGTGCATGCTTTGCGAAGATTGTCCTCGAGTTCGATGAAATCCCAAGCAACGTTTTTGTGAATCGTGTATTGCGGGTGATCGGCACGGACCATTTCGACGGAAACGGTGCCGGTGGGGTGCGCAGTGTCGGTTTGGATGTGCGACGTATCAAGTCCGTGGTTTTGCAGGAAGCCTTGAAGTTCCTCGCCCAGCGCATCATCGCCTACGCTCGAAACGATTGCTGCACTCATGCCGAGTTGCTGGGCGTGGAAGGCAACGTTGGCTGGCGCTCCGCCTGGCTTGCGCTCGTTCTCGAAACAATCCCAGAGCAGTTCACCGATTCCGACGAGTTGAAAAGGTGGCATGGACATGGGTGCTCTTTTTCTTGAGTCTCCTCGCGTAAGCCGGTGGGCTGGGAATGGGTACGGTCCGCTGTGCGGTAATGTCAGAACTTCGGTCCGCACAGCGGACCCTACCTGAACCGGGTTAGTTGACGAAGCGTTTTGCGAAGTATTTGGCGCTTAGGTATTCACCCGTGGCGAACTTCGTCAATTCGTTCCAGCTCATCAGATTGCCCGGTCCGAATACTCTCTTGCGGAAGTATGCGCCGGCTTTCGGTTCGTTGTAGAAGCAGGTCTTGTCGGGGTTCATGATTTTCAAAACCTTCTGGGCGACATACGCGTGAACCTGCGCGGCGAACAGATCGCCCATCATGTAACTGTGGTAATAGACGGGCACCGACAGAACGTGAATCTTCGCGGCATAGCCGGGCAGCGTCATGTCGTCGGGCGGATTCATGAGTTGATACTTCTTCTTGAGATCCCACCAGAGCTTGCTGAGGTCTTGATCAGGCTTGGCATACATGGCCATCTCGAACCGAACCATCACCTGTGTCCAGCGCGAGAAGATCAACTTTTCGATGCGAAGCGATGCCTGGGCGGCGGCGACTGCCTTCTTGGCTTCATCTTCGGAGAGGCCACGCACATTCTTCAGCCAGTCTTCGTTCTTGACGAGGGCACCAAACATCATCGCCGCTCCTTCGGTGGTGATGCTGTGGGACGGTTCGCGGAGGAGGTAGGGCAGTTCGCGATCGATGTACTTGTCGTAAACCGCGTGGCCGACCTCATGCATGAGGGTGTCGGCCCAGTACATATTGGGCTTTAGGTTGCAGAGGACGCGGACATCGCCTTCGCGGTCGATGTGCGTGCAAAACGCGTGCGGGCTTTTGCCCTCGCGTTCGTAAAGGTCGCTTCGTTCGATGATGTCCTCGCAAGGCATGTCCAAGCTTGCGTAGTACTTTTTGGTCAGGTCGATCATGTCGATGTCTGCAAAAATGTCGTCGAGGTTGACCGACTCCATTCCCGGGGCTTCCTGGAAGAAGAGATCGCCGAAGTGCCAAGGGCGCAGATCGTCTTTTGAAACGCCGAATTTCTTGGCCATCCGCTCGTCTATTTCGGATTTGATTTTGGCGAAGGGTTCGCGGGTCAGGTTGTCGAGTTCGTCGAACAGTTCGACGAAGGCTTGCTTGTCGATTTCCTGGATGGCCAGCTTCAAATCGTAGAAGTTGTCGAATCCGAGTTCTTTGGCGATCTGATTTCGATAACCGACGGCGGCTTTCAGGTCGGGGGCGATCTTCTTGCCGACGCTGGTGTAGCCCATCCACGCCTGCATGGCCTCTTCGGAATCCTTCGAGTCTTTTAGGATCTTGCGGACATCGTTTTCGGTGATGTTCTTGCCGCGCACTTCGCTTCGATGGGTGTTGAAGACTTGCTCAACTCTGTTCTCGATATCGAGGATTTTTTTCTGCAAGTCCTTGTTGGCTTGGGCGGGCAGAAAATGAAAGTACATTACATCGAGTTGGCGCTTGGAGATGGGATCGTGCAAGCCACCTGATTGTCGCAGAACGTCGATTTTCTTGAAGAACTCGTGATCGCTGTGAAGGTCGAGCAGGTTGTTGTCGGCTGACTTCTTCTTGGCGAAGTCTTCGTCGTTTCCGGAAATGGATGCATCCCACCAAGCGTTGGCTGACGTGAGGGCCAGCGGTTTGTATTTTGCGAGATAGGCATCGCGCAGTGCGACGAATTCTTCATGGGATTTTCGGGCGTTGGCTTGATCGTCTGAGACGTCGTTGGCCATCACGCTAGCGGACGTGCAAAGTGCAAGTGCGGCGCCAAGCGCGAGGACGGTTGTTGATTGGCAAGTCATAAAATTCTCCTGAGCTGAGTGAATGTCATGCGACGGTGCGTGAGATTGGGCGCGCAAGCAGGTGACGCTTGGGCGAATCTCCGCAGAAGGCGCACGATATATCAAAGACGGGGATTGGGCAATCAGACTGTGCCCAGGTGCGGGGTGTACCGGAAGGGCGCAGCATCAAGGCAAAATGAAAGGATGCCCAGCGCCTCCATATCGCGCTTTTAGGCAGTTCGGTTATCCCTTGAGATGACCTGTACTTGGCGGGCCTGTGGGCTGGTGTAGCGGTCAGATGTAGTCCGGCTCGTCAAGTTCATCGAGTTCGGTTCGACGATCCCGCAGAACGGAGATAACGGCCGACACTTCTACGCCGGCTTCATGGATCGCAGCCAAGCTTTCGTTGCTGAGCTTTTGAATCTGCTCTGTGTATGCCGGATCGGTTTCACTTTCGGCTTCTGCTTCCTGGTTGGCTGACCTGATCGCCATTTTCAGCAGTCCGACGAGTTCCTGAATTTCGCCGCCGAGCACTTCGCAACGTTCGTAAATGTCGTTGCGTTCCTGCCCTTCAACGTGAGGATACTCGTTGAGCAGTTGGACCATTTCATCTCGAACATCATCAAGCTGTTTTGCAATGTCTTCCATCGTTTCTCTCCCCGTGTCCCATTTCGTCGAGGCTGTCAGTACAGTGCGCGTCCTGGTGTTCGCGCTGCCGGATTCGTCTCGGGGGAAAGCTACGATACGATTTAAGGCGAATGGCTAGCGGGCGTGCTTTGGGGAAGTTTTGCGAAGTTTGGATGGAATCGTTTGGATTTGTTGGACGGATTTTGATGTCACTGAACAGGATTCTTAATGACCAAACGGTTTGTCAGAAGCGCGCAGCGGCGCGCACATCAGGCCCATAAATTCGGTGGCATGTTTATAGGATGAATCGTTATAGGAAGCGGCGGTTTTCGAGGCGCTATGCGCGGGCGCGCTTGGCATTGCTTACGAATGCCGCCATTAGTTCGACATCCTTGCGGCCGGGCGAGCGCTCTACGCCAGATGAAACATCGACTGCCCATGGTCGGGCGATTCGCACTGCGTCTGCGACGTTGGAAGGAGTGAGGCCACCCGCGAGAATAGTGTGTAACATGAAATCATTAAATGACGCATCGTGACACTTATTGATCACGTTCCAATCGAACGTTGTTCCTGTTCCACCAAGTTGAACAGGGTCGTGGGTGTCGAAAACAACAGCGTGCGGGAGTGCGGGGCGCATTCGGTCGATTCGTGATTCCAAATCGGTGGGGAATGCGTCCGGTATTATGGGGTGTACCAGGATCGGAAAGAATCCCTCGTGCAATAATGGGGCGATGGACTCATCCAGTGGGTCGCCATATAGCTGAATGGCTTTGATACGCATCTGGGCGAGCGCACTCCAGAGGTCATCGCCAAGCGGATTGAGTTCGACGTTGACCAAAGCGACGGGTGAGCAGAAGGGTGGAAGAGATGCGATTATATCCGCGGCAAGGTCGGGCGTGATCTTTCGCGGACCCTTCACGAAATTCAAACCAACGGCATCAGCACCTGCATGTGCAGCCGCAATCGCGTCGTCGGGCGTGGTGATTCCGCATATCTTGACCCGTACCATGTATTTATGTCCTTTGGTCCTGACGGTTTGGCGAGCACATTCTAAGTTCGGCTAAAAGATTATGGGGCATAAGCGAAGGATGGGTCAATCATTGCAGCCGAGGATCACGGGTAATTGACGAGTGATCTGTTGCGGTTAATCCCAGTGATTCTTGACCCATAACGCGTCGCGTCTACACTACTCGCTGATTGTGGGCTGGATGTTCATGTTTGGGCACTTGCGCGGCGATATAGTCAGAATGCGAATAATAACGACATTATTGATTTTGTTTTGCGTGGTTGGAATGTGTGGTTGTCAGAAGCGCAGCACCGCCGAGAACTTTGGCAAGACGTATTACCTCGATGGCGCGGGCAACTGGGGGTTCGGTGCTTCTGAAGTTCCGGGTGGGTTGCAGCAAGCCGGTTATCACGGTGATGTCGAACTTTATGTTTGGACGCTTTCGTTTAATCCGCTCGTTGATCAGTTGAATATTCCCGGGGCAAAATTGCGCGCTTCGGCGCTGGCTCGGCGCATTGAAAATTACCACGAGCGTTATCCCAATCGGAAGATCAACCTGATTGCGCTGTCGGCTGGCACGGGTGTTGCGACGTGGGCGATCGAAGGGTTGAAGGGTGGAGCCACGGTCAACAACCTAATCTTGCTTGGTTCGTCACTCTCGCATGATTACGACATGCGGTTGGCACTGAGCAAAATGACGGGCAAAATATTCGTCTACCATTCACCGTACGACGAAGTGCTCGAAACGGTGAAGATCGTTGGAACGATCGACGGTAAGCGCGGGGTCAATTCCGTCGGTGCGGTGGGTTTGAAAGCACCGCGCGGTATGGAAGGACGCGTCGTGAATACGCCCTGGAATCGTAGTTGGGTTCGGCTGGGGTGGGCGGGTGCGCACACCGATTGCACCAATCAGAAGTTTATACGCTACGAAATCGCCAAGCACATATTGGATGGGTCTTCGGCCCGACCACCGTCAACGCATCGGCGACCTACATCGGTGGCATCTTCGCGCGATATCCGTTAATCGAAGTTTTTCAACCGCATTCGATAATAAGCGGCGCAGTTGGGCGACCGTCTGACTTGCGTTGCCAGAATTCCAGTTGCCAGAATTCCACGCGTCGAGTTATGGCACGTCTTTCGTCATCCCTTACAATATGCCTTTCCGAATGACCCCGTTTTTCGAGGAAGGGATTGCCCATGTCTGCCGATCGTGCATCTGCCGATTTGACTCAGTTGGAACCGAAATCAGTCTGGACGTTTTTCGACCAGATGACATCCGTCCCCAGGCCGTCCAAGAATGAGCAGCGGATTCAGGAGCACATGCTTGGGGTGGCTGAGTCACTCGGGTTCAGTGCCAAGCGGGATGAAGCCGGGAACATAGTGATTTCGGTGCCCGCATCGTCTGGTTGTGAGTCCGCACCGACCACGGTTCTACAAGGGCATCTGGACATGGTCTGCGAGAAAAATGCCGGTGTGGATCAGGATTTTGACATTGATCCCATCCGCACAGTGATTGCGAAAGACGATGAGGGCTTGCAGATCGTTCGTGCGGATGGAACGACGCTTGGGGCGGATAATGGTATCGGTGTGTGTCTTGCGTTGGCAGCCGCCAGCGATCCGGATGTTGTGCACGGTCCGCTGGAGTTGCTCTTTACCTGCGATGAAGAAGAGGGGATGACCGGTGCGAAAGCGCTCTCGCCGGATTCGTTTGAAGGCCGGCGGTTGATCAACTTGGATTCGGAAGAAGACGACGCGCTGTACATCGGTTGCGCTGGCGGTCGAGATACGAATTTAGCGTGGGACTTTGAGACTGTATCAGTTGATTCTCAGGTCGAGTGTTGTCGCGTTTCGGTGTCTGGTTTGCGTGGTGGGCATTCGGGTGGTGACATTCATGAGGGACGAGCGACAGCCAACCGTTTGATCGTGCGGGCGCTCTTGCAGGCAGCCGGTTTGCAGGTTGCTTCAATCAATGGAGGCAGCAAGCGCAATGCGATTGCCCGCGAGGCAGCCGCGATTGTCTGCGGGCCAGCTGGCACGAAAAAAGCGCTTGAAGGTGCAGCGAAAACAGTGGCGGCAGAGGCGGCTGCGGAATCGTTTGAAGAGGGCATTCAAATCGAAGTTTCCGGCGCCGGTGCGGACGAATGCAAACGCGTAATGTCATTGGGTGACACTTCAATACTGTTAGCCGCGTTGATGGCCATTCCGCATGGCGTCATGGGCATGCACCCGAAGATTCCGTTGTTGGTGCAGACATCGAACAACATTTCGACGATCGCATCGGAGGACTCGGGCGATCGGTTGCACATCGAGGTCGGCATGTTGACGCGAAGTTCATCGGATTCGCGAAAGCAGGAAGCGCTCGATCAGATTGACAAGATTGGCGAGCTCGCCGGGGCGACGGTTAGTCACGATAATGATTACCCGGGTTGGGAACCGAATCCAGATTCGGCGCTACTGCGAACGTGCTCGCGAATTTATAAGGATCTGTTCGGCGAAGAAGCGACGGTGGCTGCGATCCATGCCGGGCTGGAATGCGGGATCATCGGTGAGCGGGTGGGGGAAATGGATACGATTTCGTTTGGTCCTCGCATTGAAGGTGCCCACAGCCCCGATGAGCAGGTGTGGGTCGAATCGGTTGGGAAGATATGGCAGTATCTAAAGGCTGTGTTGGCTGAGCTGGCGAAAGGTTAGCCGGCGAAATCCGATGGCTCGAATTCGCCCCGGAGTGCTCGCTAAAAACCCGTGTATTGGACTCTGGCAGCGGCTGTATCGCTGATCTGGACTTGTTTGAACGAACGTGATAATAAAGGTTTCACAAGTCGCGGGGTAGGTTGCGGCGGGTGTCGAAAAGTGAATACAGCAAATCGGTCTCGGGTGTTGGCTAGAATTTCTGTACGACACAGAAGCCGAAGAGCAATACAGGAGAGGTGGCCGAGCGGCTGAAGGCGCCGCATTCGAAATGCGGTCTGCGGGTGACCGTAGCGGGGGTTCGAATCCCTCCCTCTCCGTTTTACAATTTTGGCGTTTCGTAACGACTTTATTTACAAGTCGTTACGAGGCGTCATTTTTTTGGCACAGTGAACTGTGCCAAAAACTGTGCCAAAACTGCCCTTGTGAGACCAACTTTTGATGGTCCACGGGCAGAGGGTTTGGTGATCCCGAACACTGTCTGCATCAACTAATCCTGAGGTCATTTCACGAATCAAAAATCCGCTGCGAGCGTCCTCCGTAACATTGGGCGACATGACCTATGCGCCATCGCAATGGTGCCGCCCATGAATAGTTCTGATTGCTTCAAACCGGTGGCTTATCTTCACGGACACCGCCAACTCTCCCGCAGGAATGCTTGGCGTGCCCTCATTGACCAACGGCATCCTCTAGTGCTATGGACGTACGGAGCAGAATTCAATCCGTCCATGCGTTCACGATTCAACATCGGATTCGCGAAAGTCAACGATTCACCCACCAGTGTTGTCTTCGATTAGCTCCAACACCACGCCGCAATCCTGAAGCATCCGGCGTATTCGCACGAGTTCGTTCGTGTCCCGGACTCATCTTGTTAGATCATAGATCACGACGCGATCGATTTCTCCTTTGCGACAAACTTTTAATTAATTTCTGCCTTAGGCGAACGATTCCAGATATTGTGGAATTTGATGTCCGAATTTTAGACGACGACCCGCTGCAAAACGCTCTAGCTCGCAGCTAGTGATGAACCGGTGAAAACCATTTCGTGTCTCCGTAGAAACTTGCATCTATTGGCGTTCGGCTTCAGTCCTGGCGACGCTATCAATTGGTTTCTTGTAAGGGCTCTCCGAACCCGCCAATTGCATATTCCCCGATCCAGTGGCCGGAGCGCTTTTCGTGAAAGCGACTCTTCCGATTTGCTTCTGGGATTCGTAACCACTCAAGTGGTAATAAATTCGAATCATCGTGCTGTCCCGATGCCCCAGCCATTCCATTACGACTGCCTCCGGGATTCCGGCGTTTGCACACGTGCTGCAGAAGTAATGTCGAAAACTATGAAGCCGTCCGTTTGCAAAACCGGTCGCACCAGCAGGAGTCGGGAACCGTACTTCTAACGGCTTGATGACATCTCTGATTAGGACGTTTCTGACCACATCGGGTTTGATTCTTCCGCCGCGCGGTCCGTGGAATACGAATCCATCATTGTTCCGTGGGATGTGTTGCAAGGTTGAATAGAGAACCGGGTGGATTGGAATCGTTCGATCGCGCCGATTTTTCGTTCGTCGCCTTGGACCGGAAATCTTGCGAGGATTTCTGTCGTTGGTTACACCGAGCTTGCAATTCTCGAAGTCAACGTCGACCCACCTCAATGCCGACAGCTCACTAATCCGCATGCCGGTGTGCGCAAGAGTGACAATGATGTCCGCCATCCATTTTAGTCTTTCATTCTTGCCGCAGTGCTCAATCATGGCGGCCACCTCATCTTGCTGCCAACAATAAGTGCTGGAGCCGGTGGACTTGCGAACACTCAGCTTGATCGTGGTCGACACCGGTAGATGTTCCTCTTCCGAAAGCCACTTGACGATCTGTTTGATGAGATTTGCTTCAAAACGGAGAGTGCCGTCAGCGTAGCCCAGCTTGTCAAGATGATTGAGGTATTTCTTAATGAGCTTCGCATCGACATTGTTCCAATCCGAAACGCCTTGGGTTGGGGCATATTGACGGAATTTATCGACGACCGCCCTGTATCGTTTGCTCGTCTTCGGGTCGACTCCGCCGAGAACTTCCGTGCGGCAAAGGTGTTCTTGATAGAAGCTCCACCCCTCCTCCAACCCGACTGGCTCGTGTTCAGCGCGGTCGAAAATGTCACGATCCGCAAGACCTTGCTCAACAGCTTTGATGCGGTCGAGTTGCTCGAGGTTTCGAAGGGCTTCTTCGCGGCTCCTGGTTCCCAAGGAGTGTCGACCAACTGACGGATTGTTGACTCGACCATCCGCAAAATAAACACCGCTTCTTTTTCTTAGTTTCCATTGAAAATAGCGGCACTTGATTAGAGGTTCTGTTCGCTTACGTTTCATTCATTTCTTCTCCTTGGTGCGTCGGGCAACAGACAAAGTACCGTTACGCCAACGGGGCTCTGGCCCGGGCAATCGTGGTGGAGGTGATTGGTGCGGAAGACTCTCTGGGCCATCATTTTTTGATACCGGCTGGTCTTGGCGGGTTTGAATCGCGGACACCGGAATCAGGATGCGGCACCGATGCCCGCCAGGCTGGCTTATTTCGAGTTGCCTTCGGTTAATCAGCCGCCGTACGGTGCTGCTTGAAAGCCCGGTCGCATCGCAGAATTCGCCGATCGACATGAACGCTCGTGCACTGGTGGCTGCAGAAGCGTCGTCTGCAGCTTCACGAGCAAGATCGCTGGTCTCAAGATTTGGTTTGTCTGGTACAACGTCCACAGCTTGCCGCCATTCGCACAACCACCCAGCGATCGCCCAAGTTTGGGGCGGTGAAATCGATGAGTCGGTTGTCCGAATTCTGGGCACCCGGCCTGGGATGGACACCTATTTTGTCGGCCGAGAAGTTAGGAATGGGTGAAACGGGTACTGTCAGGGCCTGGGTTTCACGGGGCTTGGTTTAATCGCTGGCGAATCTGGGTGCGGATCGCTTCGACCGTTTTTACATCGGCCCCAAGAAAGCTGCCGAACGCCGACTTTATCTTTGTCACTCGATTGGTAAAGATCTTCGGGTGGCGTTGATCGAGGATTTTCCAATAGAAGTGCAGCACGAAGATTCGCGAATATCTGCGTAGAGCGTGGTCGTTTCCACGATCCGTGCTGACAACCTCTTTCCATTCGCCTAGGTGTTCGCCCCCTCGGCTCTTTCGAAGATCTTCAAGATGCCCGCGAATTTCATCGCGTGGCGGAATAGGAACAGTGTCTGGCTGGTAGTACGAAATGCCGCCAGCCTCCAAGTGGGTCAAAAGCGAAAGCGGCTGAAGAATGGGGATCTTTGGCTGCAGCGGTTCAGGAAGTTCTCGGGTGACAAGATGTTGTAACCGCCAACGCGCATAGAAGCTGGCGAAATCAGCCAAGTAGCTCTTTGTGTTTTTCTTGCGAATCTCCGTGATGAGTTCCGTATGCTTGATGGGACCAAACATCGTCGGCCCGCTACGCGGGATGCCATTCTTTTGGATTTCAAGTTTCCATTGGGTGAATAGCGCGTCGCGTTCCTCTAGGAACGTTGGATTGGTGACCAGCCAGCCCAGGTAACCACGTGTGGCCTGCATGTTGTAATCGAACCTATCCTGGGCGATCCGACCAAGTTCATCCGGATCTTCGCGGGGTCTTCCCTTCGACTGAGCCTGTTTTATCCGCACATATTCGGCGAGTAATTCTCCAACTGGGGCGGCCTCCGGTGATAAATGCGAATAGTAGATCGGTTCCCCGTCTGCATCGAATCCCACATGCTCGGGGGTGAATCGAAGCGACTTGTAGACCGCAATCTCCCTTGCGAGCGCGCGCGATCCGAATGCTCGGCGTTTGCACTCACGGATCAGTTCGATCACCAAAGTCCGTGGAATCCCGTAATAGACTTCACCCTTGACCAGCTTGTCATTTTGGTATCGTGGCGGGATTTTCGGATGGAAAACGTTGTTGGTATCCGGCCCCCATTCGGTCATCCCATCATTTGATAATGTTTCTGCAGATTCCATGCCGACATCATAATTTCAGCAGAGGCGTCAAGACAATGGTTAAAATCAGTTCGGGTGATCAGTCTTCGTCACCAATCGACCCCTTTACTGGAGACCCCCTACCGGTCGGTGTACGCCCAAGAAAGGCACCCATGCGTACCTGCCGTTATCTCACCGGATCAGTTCATCATCACTGACCGATCTTGGTCTTTATGTCCTGTTCGTTGGAATTCTTACTTGATCGCGTGAATCATGCCTCTGGATCCAGGCTTCCGCGATTCGTTGCGCAAGTAATCGCAACAGTTTCCGATTCGCATTGATAATCTCCCTGACGGGTACGTTGCATGCGGTTGTTTGGTTGCAATCATTCATTTCCGGTACATCTTCGGAACTGTTGGGGCATTTATGATTTGGTTTCATTGCTTTGTCCTTTTCTGTAAATACTCAGTTGTCGGTCTTTACTGGCCTACCGCAATTCGAAAGTACTGCGATCCAATCTGGCGAATGGTGCTAAAGTGAATTGCATGTCCATTCACCGGCGAGCAGGTTGAGGCTCAGGTCGTAGTCGAAGGGTATGTTTCGAAGATGTTTGCAGAACGCGCTGATCATCAAGCCGGCGGCAACGTTGGCACAGAAAATCGTGCTCTTGGATGTGCAACTCCCGCGATGGGCCTCGCTGGCTGCGAACAATGTCGTCGGATAGTAAGCACGACTTGCTGGGTCGCAGGCCGTTAGGACTCGAACCACTTCCGCGCTCATGCGACCATCAACGTAAAACTTTGCGTTTGTTCCAGCGCTTTCCCAAATCCTTTGCCTTGTCGTGATTGCATCAACGCAGGTGAAAACGCAATTCCCGTGATTACGACTGCGCCTAAACCGATTCTGCTCGCATTGGATATCGATCTGCGAGTTGATTTGGTGACACATACTTGCGGTTGCATGAACCTTGGCGCTTCCAAGATCATCTTCAAGGAAACCTTGGCTGGCCAGGTTTTCGATTGCGACAATGTCCGGATCGATTAGCTGGAGCGAAGGTGTTCCGATGGCGGCTAATTGCAATGCAACTTGTCGACCAATCGAGCCGACGCCGATGACGGTGGCGCTACATTGGGCTAGTTTTTCACGTGGGATGATATCACGTTGACGAATATCGCGGTCTTCTAGATTCTGCATTGATCGTCCTCCCAACTTTCGACTTCAAACTCAAACATGTCGTCTTCGAGGAGCGCCTCGACTTCATTGGCAAACGGATCTTCAACCAAATCCCAGTCGTCAGATTGGGCCAGCAATCGATTTCGGGGCACAAGCGGTTCGATGGTCACGTTGCGTTTATGCTCTTTTTGCCACGCGGTGTGGTCGCTGGCCGCAAATGACGTGTAGAAGTCGACGGCGACCGGAATATTCATGCTTCCACCGGGACCGCTATTGAAGCGCAGCCGACAATAAGTTTGTCCACCGCGAGCCAGAATGAACATGATCGCCCAATCGCAATTTCCAAAGACGCGGGCGAAGGTCACTTCGTCGGTTGAGCTGGGATTTGGGCAATCACCGGGATGGGTGTGCAGCCAAATTCGCGCGAACTGCTCGGGCATTCGGTCTGCATCGACCTGATCTTCAAAGAACTCGGCGACCGCAACATCGTCGAACTTCACGCTGATGGCCGTGGTGCTCTGTTTGACGGTAACGAAGTCTTCTACAAGCAACAGGTCGTCCCTGGAAGTGATTCCAAACCCGCCGATTTCGCTGTCACCAGCATGACAAAGAAACTTGAGTTTGGCCCAAGCGAATGGATTAAACCGCAACGTTGGCGTTTCAAACGACTGAAGAAAGGGTTTCCGTCGCTGTCGGTGTGTTGCGTGGGCTTGGGACGTGGATTCGTTCGCGCGGACTGCCGATTTGTTGGTTGATTGAATGGTCTTGGATTTCTTCTTCATCGTCTTCGATCTCCTCTTCGTTGACTTCCTCCAAACAGGACGGGCAAAGCTCTTCTTCCAGGCACAACGCGCATGCCGATTCACCACAATGACTGCAGGATTGCAGACAACCGCAGCACACGCGTTCGTCGCACATCTCGCAACTCGCAAGACAACTGGCGCATGACGACTCATTGCAAACGACGCAGCCGCTATAGCACTCGTCACAGAAGTGTTGTTCACAGTGCTCACAGAAGTAAGAATTGTCATCGTGGGACACAGCGCCGCAGTCTTCGCAGGTGCGGCCATGCCAGATGTCGAGGGCACAATATGGCGATCCGGTGTTGTAGGTGCGGAGGACAGCCGCCGCGATTTGAAAGACATCGGCGAATCGACCTTGCCTTGCAGCAGTTTGAAGCGGTCCCGCTGCGTCACCGAGGCACACGCGTTCGTCGTTGACGTGCGGATGTACGATTAGCTCGTCGACCGCACACGGGTTTGGATCGAGCGCCACGACACGAAGCCAGGTCGATTCATCATTGGCGGCGATCGCGCCGAGATGAAGCTGCATCTCAAAGCGACCAAGTTCGATGTGGTCGAGTGTAATAGGTTCGGTTTGGACACAGAGTGCGTTGGCGTCCCGGTCGAAGCGGACGTTTCCGAATTCCGCATTGATCTCCAGAATGTCGTCGTAAACATCTCGATAGGATGGGACTTTTGGAGGTTGAGTTCGCAGATCGACGACCAATCGCGAAGCGGCCTGTTCAAATCGTGTTGCACTTTGCAGAACTTCACGACGGGAATGCTCTTGGGCGGCTGACCAGCCTCTGTTCTGGGACATCCTGTAGCGTGCTGCTGCGCACTGGATTTCCGGTATCAGGTCGAGTAATTGAGGCAACGAATCGGGCCTCCCGAAGAAACGTGATCGGCGCTGAAGATTCTCGCAGACGCGGGAGGTGATTCGCGGAATCCGCGTGTTTCTATGTGTCGACATGGACAAGTGTCCTCCAATAAGGAAGCCGGTGGCGCGACACGCGCGCCACCGGCATGGAGTATTGATCTTCCAAAGAACGTGAACATTTGATTTACGAGACGATTGCACCTTCGATTTTCCTAGGCGTGATTGTCACACGGTCACCTTCCCGCAGAATCTGATCGCGAGACACCGGCTGGCGATTGACGCGAATCAGATAATCTTCCGGCCGACCGTGCGGTAGTTTCTGGGCAAAGAATTTGGCGACCGGCATGTTGGATTCAATCTCGATGTGGTCGGCGAATCCGGCACCATCGTTGTTGATGAACAAAATGCGCATGTCAATGGTCCTTTCAGAGAGTGTGGTTTTCAGATTGAGATTTTGGATTGGTGTGCACTGCGGGTGTGTTGATTGTGTCGCTACAAACGTTCGTCACTGCGGCGATTGATCACCGTTGAATAATTTAGCTGCATTTTGCGCCGCACCCCGTGGCGGTCGGCAACTTCGTCGGCGAGTTTGGGATCGGAGCAGAATAGTAAATGGTGTTCCTTGGGGATGATGTCATCAGAAGTCAGGATCATGTTTCTCTCCTTTCAGGGTTTGCGCGCACCTTGGGCGCTTGTGTTGGTTGAGTTCTGGGTTTACGGTTGGGTTTTGGGAAAATTGAGGAGTACGACGGAAGGGCTGAATTACTGATTCGAGTCGCTGTCGCCGGTTCCGACAAGAACCAGGAGCATTATGATCAACAGAATCGAGGTGACCGGTGCCACCCTGTACGTGATCAGCAGGCTTAACAAGCCTCCAGCAACCATCAGGAATTTTTCACCAGAATTCAGGGGCGTTGGGAACGCCGCCGGCGAGATGGGTTGCGTCGTCGCGATGACGAACATTCACCGTTGTTCTTGTGGCGGTTGGACACAACAAGCCGCCAAGACGCCTGAAGCAATCCCCACATCGGCTTGACGACAAGTATACGCACCAGGGCCAGCCATTCATCAAAAGGATCATTAGGTGGCGATGGACCAGTTTGTGGCTTTGTTTTCTTGTAACGGCGCGAGTTCATGAAAGGCCTCCATTCGAACGGGCGGATTGGTGCCACCAACAATTGATGGCATCGGATTCTAGTGATCGAGCGTTACAGGCAACGACTCAGCGAATATCGCGTTTCCGCCGCAAATACGAGTCGATGTGGTGTTCTTTGCGAAATTGCCGACCGGGGCCATACGGCTGCTGGCGTTTGTGTTCGCGAACGCGTTGCTGCCTACTTGACGACTTGCACAACGAACCCAACAGTGATTGCATACTGCACATGGTAATGCCTCCATAAAGAAAAATAGAACGACCCGAAACGCCGCGCGTATCGTCATCGTTCGACAATGGATTTCAATTGGTTTTAAGAATCGAAATGCTCTTGGGTGTTGGAACCGCGATTCGATTTCGCGTTCCGAATGACATGATCGACAGGGCTCGCTTTGGGAATAAATATCACGTTTAGCACCGGCCACAATAGTGCCTGAATGCTAATCGCCCTTCACTATATTATAACACAAAAGGCCGTAAAATTAAGCTTGCAGGCGGCGATCGTTTCTAATCACACGCATCGTGTGTAGGTGTTGTACTGCCAATGAGTGCGGTATCCGACGATGAGAGTCGCTGATACTAAATCCGAAGTGAGCCGGAGACTCCGTAAACTGCGCGAGGGAACGGGGTGGTCGCAGGAAGAACTTGGCTTCCAATCAGGCATGCATCGCAATTGCACCGGTGGAATTGAACGCGGCGAGCTCATGGCATCACGAGCAATCTGAATGCTAATAACCCTCCATTATATTATACGTCAAAACGCCGTAAAATGAACCTGCGGACACCCATTGCGTGACAGACCAGGTGTGACTTGGATTCATTGCATCCTTGCGGAGCTGGTTACACACCCTTGCTACCGGTGACGTTCTTGAGGCCGCGCCTCAATTCGGGATAGCCGGCTTATCGGGTGGGCGGGAATCGCCTTTACTTTATGCACGTCTTGTCGACTTGTTTGAACTGCACGGTTGAATCGACATCGCTTTACACGTTGCGCTTTGCTCTGACGGTTTCGCAGCCCAAATCGGCCGATCGTCCGATGCCGGTGATCTTAATGACGCTCTTCGGGTATCTCGTTCTCATCCTCTGACTGGTTCATCAAAATATTACAGATGTCGTCGAGCCGGTTGTCATTGCATACTGCAAACTGCGTAGTACTTGCGACGGGACCACAAGCAACTTTAGCGCTGTAATCCGCCTCCTCATCGCTGTCGATATCGCCGTCTTCGTCGATGTTTCCGCAGAAGCGACCCGATCACCGCACGAAACTTTCCTGGACCGCCGAATTGTTCGGCATCAGCAGCCCTACCGAGACATGATGGTCCTCCACCAGGAGCTGCTTCGTTGGTCGGGCAACTTAAGGTGAGCTCGACGAATTCCGATAAAGCGATGAGTCGATTGATGTCGCTGAAACTGCTAGGAACTGAATGTGGACGTTTTGTCGCGGCATCGATCCAGCGGCCCAGGATCGATAGCTGATCCCTGGGGCAACCCGTTGAATCGCAAGGTGTGACGGGCGTTCGATACACATCGCCAAGCCCAAGGCAGGGTGTTACGGCACAGTTACTGCGTGGAGTTGACCGATTTCCAACGGCAGATTAGAGTTCAGTCACTAATGACCAAGATTCTGGCTATTTTTGTGGCTGTTGCGTCGTTTCTCGCCGTCCCGGCGATGTGCGTGGGCGGCATGATTTCGCACGCTTGTGAATGCGCTTCGGAAATCGCATGCCCGTGCGAAACAGACTGCGAGCATGAGCCCGACGGTGGGCATGACGGTGATTGTAGGCATGAAGGCGGATGCACCGATGATCCATGCAGCGTCCGCGTCGTGCTGACCCAACGCCAAGGTGACGATGTCGGAACAGTTTCTCAGCCCATAATATCAACCATGATCATCCTCACCGCTGTCAGCCAGACTTCGACCCGGTTGGTACGAGCCGGCACGCACGAATGGGCCGGCGGTATAAAGCTACCGCTCCCACCCAGCGATCTTCCCCTCCTGATCTGATTCCTCGTTCTGATTCCCACATTGGCTGTGGTAGGCCACGTCTGTGCGCTTTCTGCAGCATCTTCTGCGTGCGCCATCCGTACGATGTGCGCCGGACTTGCTGAAACCGATTGAGGGATTTTCTGCATGCTTAAGAAAACCGGAAAGATCGCGTGGTTGCTCGGGGCATTGGCTGTGGTCGGCGGCTGCGCTACCGTAAACCCCGAACATGACTATGCGCAAGTTGTACGACACATCACCCAGGCGACGGGGCAGGAGAATATGTACCACCCCAAAGACGATGAGCTGGTCGCTGGACTGGTTGAAGAATTGCTGCAAAACGGGATAAGTGCCGACGACGCGGTGCAGATCTCATTGCTTAACAACCCATCGCTTCAGGCTGCATTCATGGATGTTGGGATGGCCCGCGCGGACGCTATCCAAGCCGGGTTGTATACAAATCCATTTCTGAACGTCGCAGGGCTGCTCCCTGACAGCGGCGGCTTGGCAAATATTCAAGCCAGTGTCGCCCAAAACATCGCAGAGCTATGGCAAATCCCCGTTCGCAAGCTCAGGGCTGAGCGCTCTCTGGATGCGACGATTGTTAATCTCGCCAGGACGGCAGCAGTCCTCGCCGCAGACGCCAAAGTCACGTACTACATAGCCGTTGGCTCAGATGAACGCTTGCGGATCGCACAGGGCAATCTTGAGATTGCGACGAACCTTCTCAATCTGACGTTGACGCGTCAAACGGCAGGAGCAGCCAACGAATTAGACGTCAACTTGTCTCGTAGCATCGCGTTGGATTCGGAGATTGAGGTGGAGCAGGCGCGGTTAGTGGCCGCCGGTTCTCGCCGGGAATTGGCCACCATGCTGGGCCTCACCGGTAATGCTGATGTCTTGGTACTGACAGATTCCTTGCCAACCGAATCTCCCGAGACCCTAGACTCCGAGTCGTTTATTCAACTGGCCAAGACTTGGCGCCTGGACATTCAAACGGCGCAACAAACTGTTGCCGCCGCCCAAGCGAACCTTGAGTACGAACAGCGATTGGTCATTCCGCAAGTGCAAGTTGGTCTTTCTCTGGAACGATCGGAGCGCACTCGCCAGGGCGGTCGAGACATCCTTGCCGACACGGCGCGGACGTCGATTGCCAATGGCCGCCTGACGGCGCCGGACATACAGCCCAGGTCTCAAAGGCTTAGTGCAAAAGGTCAGGACTTCATCATCGGTCCGAGCCTCGGCATTACGCTTCCCATCTTTGATCAGAACCAGGCACAGATCGCCAAGGCCCAGTTGGCCCTTCAGCAGGCGAGCAAGGCGCGGGACGGACTCGACCGCGCGGTTACTCAGGAAGTACGCAGCTCCGTCGATCGTGCGATGACCGCGTGGCGCGTGATGCGAATGTACCGCGATAAATCGATTCCTTTGGCGCAACGTAATCTCGATCTTTCCCAAGAGGCCTATCGGGCGGGCCGCGCATCCTTTTTATCTGTGCTGGAGGCACAACGATTCTTTCTCGACACCCGGCGGGGGTATGTCGAAGCATCGCAATCAGCGGCCACGATGATACCGGAACTCGAACGAACGGTCGGGCTACCGTTTGACAGATTCTTATCAGAAATCGACGAGCCTACGAGGCCGAACCAGCCCGCCGAGGAGGTAACCAAACCATGACGAACAAACAAAACCGTACCTGCTTCGCGGCAATGACCCTGGCCGCCGCGTCCGTGACGCTCTTGGGAGGCTGTACACATGACACTTCCGAGAGCCTGGAGATGTTTCTAACAGATCTGCTGCGCAGCGCAATGGCGGCGTTTCTACTGTAGCACGGCTAGGCATGCGACGGAGGACAATCTTATGAGCAAGATGAGAACAATATCGACGTTGATCTTAGCTGTCGCCATTCTGGGAATTGGTTCAGCGTGGTTGCGCCTTTCTTCTGTTGCGACAGCGCAAGTACCACAGGAAGACCATACCAAGCACGGTCATGGTGACGACGCTGACGACCACGACAAAGGGCACGATGGCCATGCCGATCACGATGATGACCCCAAGAAGGGCCATGACGATCATGATGACCACGACGACGAACATGGCGACCAAGGCGATAAGCATGGTGGCCACGAAGGACATGGGGGACACGAAGAGGGTGTAGTGCGTCTGAATGCGGCACAACTTTCGGGATTGACCTTGTCTTATGCGGAGGTGAAACGTGGCTCGCTCACCACGATGGTCGAGCTTCCGGGCGAAGTGGCATGGAACGCTGACCGCCTCGTGCATGTCACGCCACGCGTCAGCGGAATCGTGTCATCCGTCGAAAAAACACTTGGCGATACAGTAAATGTGGACGATCTACTCTGTGTCTTGGATTCTCGTGAGATGGGCGATTCCAAGATGGAGTACCTCACAGATTTAAGCCGGTTCGAAGTGGCACGCGCCGATTACGGGCGTGCCCGTACCGTGTTTGAGAACACCAAGAAGCTTTTGGCGATTCTGGACTCGGAGCCCGCTCCTGAAGAAGCACTCATGCAAGCGCGTGATCTTCCGGTCGGCGACAACAAGAACAAGTTGTTGACCTCCTACACGCGGATGAAAGTGAACTTCCGCAAATACAAGCGGAACGAAGCGCTTCTGGCAAGCAAGATTGCCAGCGAAGCGGAGTTTTTCGATACACAGGGCGACTATGAAGTTTCACGGGCTGATTATCTGTCGACGCGAGAGGAGATTTCGTTCGATCTGGAACTTCGCTTCCTCCGGGCGGAAATGGACTTCAAAGTCGCGAAGACCGAAATGCGCAATGCAGAGCGCGCACTACACATTCTCGGGTTATCGAGCGAGCAAACCGAAGAGGTGGCACAGCGCGGCAATGAAGTTGACACGGACATTGCGCGCGCGGCGCTTGCAAGCCCGATCTCCGGCATGATCGTTGACCGTCACCTGACGCGAGGAGAACTCGTGAGCACCGATACCCGGCTCTACACGATTGCTGATGCCTCGAACGTTTGGGTCATGGGCCGCGCCTACGAACGCGATATTCGCTTCCTGAAGCCCGGACAGAAGACGACGGTCCGCCTCGACGCGTTTCCGGGGAAGCTGTTCGAGGGGCAAGTCGATTATGTGGCCAGCCAATTGGATACGGACACAAGAACCGTCGAGACTCGTGTGGTTCTGCCAAATCCAGAAGGCCTGCTCCGCCCCGGCATGTTCGGGACGGTCGCGATCCATATTGGAAATGGAACCAACGACGTGGACCGAGAGGGCATGCTCGTACCCGCGGCGTCCTTGCAACGAGTCAAGGACGGATTCGTCGTCTTTCAACTCACAGAGCCCGGCGAATACAAACTCGTTCCAGTCCAGGTTCTTGGAAAATCCCGTGAGTTTGCCGAAGTAACTGGGGCGATTTCCCTTGGCGACAAGGTCGCCGTCGGTGACACGTTCGTGCTCAAGTCAGAAATCGGTAAAGAAGAAATGGGCGGCGGGCACTCGCATTAACGGAGCCATCATGTCGAAAATTATTGACTTTTCACTGAATAATCGATTTCTGGTCCTCGTCCTTTGGTTCATGGTCGTACTCGTAGGCCTGGATTCCCTTACCAAACTTCCGATGGATGCTGTTCCGGATGTGACCAACGTCCAGGTACAAATCCTAGCCAACTCACCCGGACTTCCGCCAGAAGAGGTCGAGCGCTTTATCACGTTCCCGGTGGAAACCTCGATGAGTGGTCTTCCGGCCATTGAAGAAGTTCGCTCAGTATCGAAATTCGGCCTGTCCGTTGTCACGGTCGTCTTCGAGGAAGGGACGGACATCTATTGGGCGCGTCAGCTCGTTGGCGAACGGCTTACAGAGGCGCGCGAGCAGATTCCAGAGGGCTACGGCGAACCCGAAATGGGTCCGATCTCAACCGGCCTTGGGGAAATCTACCAGTTCGAGGTGCGCGGTGAAAACCACACGCCGATGGAGCTTCGGACGATCCTCGACTGGTATGTCAACTACCAACTTCGCAGCGTCCCCGGTGTGGTGGAGATCAACGCGTTTGGTGGCGAACTGAAAACTTACCAGGTCACGCTCGATCCTGACCGCCTGGCTGCTCTGGACATACCGGTGGGCGATATCCTTGGAGCGCTGCGGGACAACAACCGCAACGTTGGTGGCGGTTACATCGAGCACCATGGCGAGCAGTACTTAATCCGAGGCGAAGGGCTCGTAGAGACGGCAGAGGATCTGGGGAACATCATCGTCAAGCATGACGCCGACGCTGGTACGCCGATCTTCGTCAAGGACATCGGAACCGTCGAGTTCGCTCCGATGATTCGGCAGGGCGCGGTGACACGCGACGGGAATCGGGAAGCTGTCGTCGGAATCGTCATGATGCTGATGGGCGAGAACTCTCGCGTTGTCTCGCAAGCGGTCGACGAGAAAATCGAGGAGCTGAAGCAGTTCCTGCCCGAGGGTGTCACGATCGACACGTTTTACAACCGAACGGAACTCGTGGACCGAACCATCACAACCGTCGCTTGGAACCTAGCGGAAGGAGGTCTTCTGGTCGTCATCGTGCTTCTTCTCTTACTTGGTAATCTGCGCGGTGGTTTGATCGTCGCTTCATCTATTCCTTTGTCCATGATGGTCGCGTTTATTGCGATGCGGATCACGGGGCTCAGCGGCAACCTCATGAGTTTGGGGGCGATCGACTTCGGCATCATCGTCGATGGGTCTGTCGTGATGATCGAGAATGTCGTACGTGTTCTTCGGGGCCGTCGGAAGGATTCTGGATCCCACATAGAAGCTGTTCGCAACGCCTGTCGCGAAGTGGCACGTCCTGTCGCGTTCGGCGTGATGACCATTACGATTGTATATCTCCCGATCATGGCGTTGCGTGGAATTGAAGGGAAGATGTTCCGCCCGATGGCGCTGACTGTCGTCTTTGCCTTGATTGGCTCGATGATCTGCGCTTTGACGTTGATGCCGGTCTTGGCGTCGTTGTTCCTCAAGAATGTTACGGAGAAGGAGCCCATCCTATACCGTTTCGCAAAGCGCCTGTACTACCCGCTATTGGAAAAAATCATGGGGTACAAGGCGCGCGTGTTCGGCGGCGCATTCGCAGTGTTTGTTGCCAGTATGTGCTTCGTGCCATTCATGGGCGCGGAATTCATGCCCCGCCTCGATGAGGGCGCGATTGCACTGCAAATCTGGCGGCTGCCAAGTGTATCACTGGAGAAGTCAAACGAGATCAGCCTTCATGCGGAACGTGTTCTCAAGGAGGAGTTTCCCGAAATCGAAACAACCGTGTCTCGTACGGGGCGGGCCGAAATCGCGACCGATCCGATGGGCGTTGAGATCAGCGACACATACCTGATTCTCAAAGACAGGTCGACGTGGCGCTACGATACAAAAGAGGAATTGATTGAGGCGATCGATGAAACACTGAAGGAAAAGGTTCCCGGCGCAATCTTCAGTTATTCCCAGCCCATCGAGTTGCGTGTCTCCGAACTTATTTCCGGCGTCCGAAGTGACATAGGCATTAAGATTTATGGTGATGACCTCGAACTGATGAAGCAGAAGGCGGACGACGTCGTACGGCTCATCAACCGCGTAGAGGGCGCTGCTGATGTCAAGGCGGAGCAGGTCATTGGCTTGCCGACGATGCGCATCCGGATTGATCGCGATGCCATCGCGCGATACGGGATTAACGCTGAGAATGTTCTCGAAGTTATTGAGTCGGTCGGTGGCAACCAAGTTGGCACCGTTCTCGAGGGTCAAAAACGCTTTGCCCTTCAAGTACGCTTCGGCGATAGCGTTCGCGCGGATCTCGACCGAGTCCGCGATCTCAAGATCGCCGGTCCAGCGAAAGGCGATGGTGCTCCTCGATTGATTCCCCTTTCGCAACTCGCGTCGATAGAAATCGAGGAAGGTCCTGCTCAAATCAGCCGTGAAAACATCAGTCGGCGGATCACCGTCGAAGCCAATGTCCGCGGGCGCGACCTCGCCTCGTTCGTTACCGACGCCCAAGAGGTGTTGCGTGCCGAACTCGATCTGCCGTCCGGTTGGTACATCGATTGGGGCGGACAGTTTGAGAATCTTCAAGAAGCATCGAAACGTTTGGCTGTCTTGGTCCCTATGGCGCTGCTTTTGATTTTCGTCCTACTCTACACGATGTTTGGCACGTCGCGACTTGCCTTGCTGATTTATTTGAACGTGCCGTTAGCGATCACCGGCGGCATCATCGCTCTTGTGGTTCGCGGTTATCCGTTCTCGATCTCGGCGGGCGTGGGATTCATCGCATTGAGCGGCATTGCGGTGCTTAACGGCGTCGTTCTGGTCTCGTACATCCAGGAAAAACGCAAGACAGGCATGGCGCCGGAAGAAGCTGCCCGGCATAGCGCCCGTGTTCGCCTTCGGGCGGTGCTGATGACTGTCGTGACCGATGCCTTCGGATTCCTTCCGATGGCGGTGTCCAGCAGTGCTGGCGCCGAAGTGCAACGTCCCCTGGCGACGGTCGTAATTGGCGGGTTGGTGACATCAACATTCTTGACACTCTTCGTCCTGCCTACGGTTTACCGGTGGTTCGACCCCGGCGAGAAGGAAGTAGAAATCTAAAGTGGAGAATCGCTCGGAGAAAAGTCAATGAAAGAAATCAAAGCCATCGTCAGGCAGCACCGGTTAGACGCAGTTTTAGATGCGTTGCACGCGCATCCAGAGTTGCCCGGCATAACAGTATCGTACGTTCGGGGATTCGGGCGGGCGAGGGGACGCTCAAATTCTGAGGGCGAGTCGGTCCAGTATGGTACAGCCGAGATGGTGAAGCTCGAGTGCGTTGTCAATGAGGAGAATGTTGACTCTATCCTCGAGCTGATACAGCAAGCCGCACAAACCGGCAGCTTTGGAGATGGAAAGATCTTCGTCTATGACGTTGAGGACGCGGTCAAGATCCGAACCGGAGAGAGGTTGCAGCGACTCGATTAGGTGACCGGCGGCGCTGAAGGGATCGCGACATGACACGCTTTCAGAAACAACGTCAGTGGGCCGTTTCTTGGGCAAGTGCTTGCTTGGCACTTGCAGGATGTCATGCCGGGCGAGTTGACCTCGTGCGTTCGGGTGCACTCGCGCTCCAACGTGACCCCGGCGAGCGCGGGTATTTCCGAGACATTTTCGTCGATGGACGAGATGACGGAATCGTCGTGACCGGCTTTGTGCGTCGCTTCCTTCCGGCCGGCCACGTACATGTCGAAGTACTCGGACCAGACGAGGGTTTACTAGGCGAAGCTAGGGCTGAAGTCCATCGACCGCTTGCCAGCTCACGCGTTCGCCACGCGCGGTTTGAGGCACTCGTGAAGATACCAGCCGATGCCATTGCGACGATTCGAATCAAGCACCACCTGAGGGGATACTGATGCATGTCCATTATTGACTACGAAGCCGCCGCACGTTTGTGGGGCACATTGCTCCGGAAGTTATTCTAAACATTGAATCTCGGGTTGGTCGGGGGTCTTTCCATTCTCAGAGGCTAACATGAAAAAATCCACGGAAAAATGGATGTCCATTATCGGCTACGTAATACTCGGCCTAAATGTGTTCGGCGTCGCGGCCATCCTGATTTCGAACGCTGTGCATAAGAGCCGGTACCATCGAGACCTGCTGGCCACGAGGAACCTTACACTTCAATTCGCAGGCCCCCAGAATGTCGAACTGCAGGACGCCCACGCGTACGTGCGGAAAGATGGGCTTGTTGTGAGCGGTTGCCTAAACCGAGTGGGATCCGCGGCGGGCCCCGTTGCGTCTCAGGTCGACATCAGACTTCTATCCGCGATGTCATCTGTACTTGAAGAGGAAACGAGCCGCGATTTGTCTCGGTGTAAGCGAGGCGGCGTACACTTCGACATGAGATTCAAGATGGTTCCATCCGACGGCTCAGTTCTCAATATTAGGGCAACCGTGAATTCCGAAGTGGCATCAACGCCGCATCGCTCGTCGGGAGACTCCAGTGACTGACGACAGTACTTCATCAATGGGTGGCTTGCGCAGTGAGTAAGGCCTGTATGCAGATTAGTTCGCAACTGGTACCCCCCCCGCCATTGGCGTGGTGGAAACGAGCCGAAATCATCCTCGGACTGCTGTCCGCAGCCGCTGTTCATCATGGTTACATGGATGTTCCTTTGACTCGCAGCGGACAACGACATCACGCAGAGACTGGGAGCCTTGTTCGGTGCGAGCACGCTGAAAGGAAACATGGTGGCTATGCAGTCTGACGATAAGAAACACACGACTTGTTTTCGTGTCGAGGGTATGGACTGCCCCAACGAAGCCACGGAGTTGCGCGAATGCCTGGAAGGTGTCGACGGCATCAGTGAACTGTCGTTCAACCTGATGAGCGCCAGCATGACCGTAACACACAACCCGTCAATGATAAGTACCGAGGACATCATTGACCGAATTCGGAATACCGGGATGCAAGCCTCGGTCACCGATGGGTCTTGGCGCCCGCGCCGGATAAAAGCCACCGTTCCGCGCGGGCCTCTTTTTATGATGATCATTGCTGCAGTGGGTACAGTCGTCGGCGCGATTCTGTCGTACGTGCCTGCCACGAAGTTCCACCATGCCACCTGGCCTGCGGTCGTTGCGTACATTCTTGCCATCGCGGCCGCTTGGCGGTACGTGCTCCCCAAGGCCTTCGGTTCACTCACCCGTCTCAGACTGGACATAAACGTGCTGATGACATTCGCCGTCGTCGGCGCGATCGGCTTAGGCGAATGGCTGGAGGGTTCGACAGTGGCCTTCCTTTTCATGGTTTCGCACGTACTGGAGACATGGAGCGTCAATCGTGCTCGCCGTGCGATTCAGTCGCTCATGGAGCTAAGTCCGCCAAGGGCACGCGTACTGCGGGACGACGGTACCGAAGAGGATCAAGACGTAGAACAAATCCAAGTTGGCAGCAGGATCGTCGTCCGGCCGGGCGAGAAGTTCCCGCTCGATGGGGATATCCTTGAGGGCGAAACCTCGGTAAACCAGGCGCCTATTACTGGCGAAGCTGCCCTCATTTCGAAAGTGCCTGGCGACGAAGTATTCGCCGCAACACTGAACCAGGACGGCGCGGTCACGGTTGAGATCACTAAACTGGCCGGCGACACCGTGCTTGCTGGTGTAATCCGCCTCGTGGAACAAGCCCAATCGCAACGTTCGCGCTCCGAACAGTTCGTCGATCGCTTCGCGCGCTACTACACACCGGCTGTCGTCGTAGGTGCCATGGCATTGTGCATCCTTCCGCCCCTGCTGCTGGCCGCGAATTGGTCCACCTGGTTCTACCGCTCCCTCGTGCTGCTCGTCATCGCATGTCCTTGCGCACTGGTCATATCCACGCCGATCGCCATCGTCAGCGCGTTGGCTGCGGCCGCACGTAATGGCGTTCTGGTGAAGGGCGGCGAGTATCTTGAGGCGATTGGCCGAACCAAGGTTATCGCTATCGACAAGACCGGCACGTTAACAGCCGGCAAACCAGTCGTGCAAGAGGTGATCCCCGTCAACGACACGCCGGCCGGCCGGCTGTTGGAGATTGCCGCCGCCATCGAACAGCGTAGCGAGCACGCCATCGCCCGAGCCATTGTCGATTATTCTGGCCAACATAACGTCACGCCGCCCGCGTGCCAGGACTATCAAGCTATTCGTGGGAAGGGAGCGCGCGCCTCGGTGAACGGCGATGAGTACTTGATCGGCAACCACAGGCTCCTGGAAGAAAGCAAGGTGTGCACTAACGAGATGCACCGGATCATGACGGAGCATGAAGATTGTCAACATACGACTGTCGGACTTGCCTCGACCCGTGATCCGCTGGGAGTATTTCTTCTGGCTGATGGACTTCGTGCGGAGGCCAAACAAGCCATAGGAGATCTGCGCGATACTGGCGTAGAGAGAATTGTCATGTTGACCGGCGACAACGCGGGGACGGCGAAGGCGATTGCCCAAGAATGCGACGGCCTTGAGTACCGTGCCGAGTTGTTACCGACCGACAAGGTCTCGGCCGTCGAAGAGCTTCGTCGTTCTCACAAGCACGTCGTGATGGTGGGAGACGGAATCAACGATGCGCCCGCTCTTGCTGCGGCGACGGTTGGTGTAGCGATGGGGACCGTTGGAACGGACGCGGCGTTGGAGACCGCGGACATCGCCCTAATGACGGACGACCTTCGCAAGCTTCCGTGGCTGTTGCGGCACAGCCGGTCAACGAGAAACATCATCGTTCAGAACGTTGCGTTCTCCCTCGGCATTAAGGCCGTGTTTCTGGTGCTGGCGATACCCGGTCTAGCCAATCTCTGGATGGCCATCGCAGCCGATGCTGGCGCTTCACTTCTTGTAACCTTCAATGGTTTGCGATTGCTACGAGGACCCGCCAGTAGAGCGAACGGGCAATCACTATCCTTTGAACCAACTGAGCGAGAGGGTCTACACGATGAGAGGATGTGAATCCGCATTTGATCGGATGACAAAGGGAATCCTGATCGTGATCGCGGCACTCCTGATGGTCATCGCCGCTGAGTTGTCGAGTAACCAGCCAAGCATGCTTGCCACAGCAGCAGCGCAGATTCCTGACGCAGGAAAGCAACGGCAAGAACACCTCGAGGAGGTGAGAAAGGTTGACCATTCACCCAAGCCGATCCTCGAGCATCTGCGGACCAAGACGAGCAAAGTCACGGTTGGAGACAGCGAAGAACAAGCGTGGTTCGCCCGGCAGGTGATGGTTCTCGCCGTCACGGCGTTCGCTGATCCGGAAGGTGGTTCAACATTCGCCTCCGCGTCACCTGGTCCCTGAGATCGCCCTGACGGCTTAGTCCATTTGCGGAGGTTAGACTACCCAGATTCCAACCAGAGCCCGGAAAGGGCGACGGCCGCTGGTGGCACTGCCGCCCCGTGGATGGGCCTCCGGGGCCCCAATGCCCTGGTTTTGGGCCTGTCTGCGAGGTTGACCTTTCGTTCTTCATTTCTATAATTCATGGAATGACGAAATTGACCAGCGAGGCTCCAATGCGGTGTCGTGTGAAGGATGGACTGTGCGAAATCGACTCGGTCGACTCGGCGAGTGTCGAGAAAACAAGAGCCGCGCTTCCAAGACGCACGGTGCTGGAGCAGGTGGCCGAGGCCCTCAAAGTGCTTGCTCATCCAAACCGACTTCGCGTGCTCGAAGCCTTGGACGGGCGTGAACTGTGCGTTTGTGACCTCGCGGCCACGCTGGACGTTTCGATGTCGACACTTTCGCAGCAACTTCGCGAGCTGCGAAGATTGGGTGCGATTGAGTATCGAGTCTCTGGAAAATTCGCCTATTACTCGCTCGCGGATCGTTTCTGGTTGGAACTCGCTCGGTCGGTGATGAGCCATATCTCCGATTCAGGTTCGAACATTGGTGCTGCAGGAAGTGTGAGGTCGGCTGCACGATGATGCGATTACTGGCAGTGTTCATTGCATCATGGGGCCTGATCGGTGTGCCGACGCTTTGTCAGGCCGGGATATTTGTTGAATGCTGCGAAGATGCCTGCCCAGACGAGAGCGATTCATCCCAGCCATGCCAGTGCTCGTCCTGCTTAGAGCTGTGTAACGCAGCCGTTTGGCTTACGGAGCAGAACGGGCGCCCAAACATTGACCACATTGTGCCGGCGGCGAATGTGGCGACCACGCCCAGCATAGTCCAGCGCGAAACAGTGCATGAGAGTAGTCCTGCTTGGCTCGCGTATCTGATGCGGGAGCACTTTCCGTATCCCATTCCAGACCGACCACTTCTCGTTTGACCTCCAATCCTACATAAGCAGCGAGCCTCGCGCCATTCACTGTAGCATTGGGTTCGCGCGTCCCCCGACCATCCGACGGGACCATCGTCGGGTAATGTGGCTGCGGTGTTCCACAGATCGCTTCCATGACAAAGCGCCGTGAGATTCTTGATATTCCAGTTACGGAATTCGGAGACAAGCGAATGAAAACAAAGAGACCTTACGGGGGCCGATACCTGGTCCTCATGGTATCACTGCTAATGCAGACAACGTGCCCTGTCTGGGCCGAGGAGTCTGGTGAGTTGGACTTCTGCGCGACGCACAGAATCGCGGAGTCGAGGTGCCCGTTCTGCAATCCCAAGTTGATCAGGACGCTCGGGTTTTGCGCTGGGCACGACGTGCCGGAGGCATTCTGTACACGATGCAATGCGTCCCTGATTCCTGCCTTCAAGGCTGAGGGCGATTGGTGTGGTAAGCATAGCCTACCGGAATCGCAGTGTGTGGCGTGCAATCCGAGCGCGCGGGACAAGTGGGCGTCGATGCAACCCAAACCGGACCCAAGCGCGCCGCGAGATCCAGCAAGACTCTGGTGTTCGGAGCACGACGTATACGAAGATGAGTGTTTCGTCTGCCACCCCGACTTGAAAAACCAGCCGACGAGTGAAGCGAACAGCGGACTGATGTGCAAAGAGCACGATGTACTGGAGCAGGAGTGCGGAATCTGTCACCCGGAGATTGCTCCCGACCTGAATCCGGGAGAAAGCCTGAGGATTCGACAGGTGTCACGGGATTCCGCGTCGAAAGCCGGAATTACGACAGCAAGACCGCAACCCGGCGAATCGTCACCCGGTGTCAGCGTTTTTTGCGAGGTGCGCTACAACCAGAATCTTGTTGCCCGCATCACGCCGCTCGCTCCCGGCGTGATCGAGCGCGTTCTCGTCGACGTCGGGCAGGTTGTGGCTGAGGGAGACGTCCTCGTCGAGATTGCTTCCTCGGAAATCGCATCCGCTAAGAGAGACTATCTCTTGGCTTTGGTGGATGAGAATGTGAAGTCCCTCGCTTTTGAACGCGAAGGGCAGTTGGTCGCCAAAAAGATTGCGTCCCAAGCGGATTACCAGAAGGCCGAGGCCGAGTTTGCCATGGCGAAAGTGGTCGCGACGACCGCGCGACAAACGCTTCTGAACTACCGCTTCACCGAGGCGGAAATCCGGCAGATCAAGAATACAAAGTCGAGTTCGTCGTTGATGAGCGTTCGCGCTCCCTATGCGGGGACGTTGGTCGAACGTTTGGCCGTGGTTGGAGAGGCGGTTAAGCCAGGCGCGCAACTCTTTACCCTCGCCGATTTGTCAACCATGTGGCTCGAACTTGCCGTCCCGGAAAACCAAATCGAAAGAGTGCATACGGGCCACACAGTCGAGGCGACCTTTAGCGGATTGCCGGATGACACGAGTCAAGGCGAACTTATCTGGATCGACTCGCGCGTCAACGAGCGAACCCGGCTCGTCAGAGCACGCGCCCTGGTTCCAAATCCCGATATAAGACTGAAGAGCTGCATGTTCGGCACGGTCAAGGTCGTGCTCGACAAACCGGTGAACATGCTTCGTTTGCCGTCATCGGCGTTGCAGCGGTTTGAGGGGCGACCGTATGTCTTTGTCAGAGAGGATGCGGATTTGTTCGATTTGCGGCGAGTCGCGGTGGGTGCAAGAAGCGCTCATTCGGTCGAAATCCTCGCGGGTATTCTCGCGACCGATGAGATCGTCGTTTCGGGTGGGTTCACGATGAAATCTGAGTTCCTCAAGTCGCGCCTCGGTGCCGGCTGCGTGGACGACTAAGCGGAGTCACCTTCATGCTGAATCGTCTTGTAGAGTTCGCGCTCAAGAACCACTTACTCGTGCTGCTTCTTTTCGTGCTAGGGATTGGGCTGGGCGGGTGGACGCTCGTGCATATTCCAGTGGACGCTTTTCCTGACACGACGCCCGTACAGGTGCAAATCAACACAGTGGCCCCTGCTCTGAACCCGGAGGAGATCGAGCAGCAGATTACGCTGCCTGTCGAGCTTTCCATCGGAGGTTTGCCTGGGCTTTCAGACGTGCGTTCGGTGTCGAAGTTTGGGCTTTCACAAGTCGTCGCGATTTTTGATGACTCCTCAACGATCACCGACGCACGACAATATGTGTCGGAGCGCCTTGCTGGCGTAGAGCTTCCAGACGGTATTAGCCGACCGGAGCTTGGCCCAATCGCCACGGGTTTGGGAGAAATCTTTCACTATATCGTACGCTCGGAAGACCCGAATCGTACGCTCGAAGACCTTCGTACTATTCACGACTGGGTCATCAAGCCGGAACTGAGGAAGGTTCCAGGTGTAGCTGAGGTGAACTCCTGGGGCGGCAACGAAAAGCAATTCCATGTCATCGTGTCACCGGAAGCGCTCCTGAAATATAACCTGACGCTTGACGACGTTTTCGAGACGCTCGAAGAGAACAATCACAATGTCGGCGGCGGACAAGTCATCTCGGGCGGAGAGTCGAGACTCGTTCATGGCATCGGGCGGGTTACCAGTGTCGAAGAAATCGAGAACATTGTCCTCGTATCCTACGGTGGCACACCGCTGTTCATCAAGGACATCGCCAAGGTTGCCATCGGACATGAAATACGCCGCGGCGCGGTGACTGCCCAAGGTCGGGGCGAAGCTGTGCTTGGCTTGGGCTTCATGCTGATGGGCGAGAACAGCAAGGTCGTCACGGAACTGCTCAAAGAGCGACTTGAAGGCGTCAAGAAGTCTCTTCCGGACGACCTCATTGTTGAGATCGTTTACGACCGAACCGAACTTGTACATGAGGTCATCGGCACCGTCGAGCACAATCTACTGGCTGGGGCGGTGCTCGTGATCGTGGTGCTCTTGATCCTGCTCGGGAACATCCGCGCTGGCCTGCTTGTCGCCATTGCGATCCCGATCGCCATGCTGTTTGCGGTGCTGGGGATGTACGAGTTCGGCATTGCCGCCAGCCTCTTGAGTCTCGGGGCGATTGACTTCGGCGTGATCGTGGACGGATCGGTGGTGATGACGGAAGCGAACCTCCGAACGCTCGCCGAACGTCAAACCGAACTTGGTCGCCCGCTTCAACGAAACGAACGCTTGCGTTGCATCATCGAGTCCAGCAAGCAGGTCGTTCGGCCAACCGTGTTCGGCCTTGGGATCATCATGGTCGTGTTCTTCCCGATCCTCATGCTGGAGGGAATCGAAGGCAAGATGTTCCGGCCGATGGCGTGGACTTTCATCTTCGCATTGATGGGGGCACTGATCGTCTCCGTCACGCTCTCACCCATCTTGAGCTACTATTTTCTGCCCCGCAAGGTCAGCGAGAACGCGGGTCTCGTTGGGCGTGCGTTGGTTTCAGTGTACGGATTATTGCTCAACTGGGCCTCACGGATGCGCATCATCGTTCTGCCAGCCGTGGCTGTTCTACTCGTGGCGACCGGTCTTTCGGCCTTGCGGCTGGGGGGCGAGTTCATTCCTCGCCTTAGTGAAGGTTCCATAGTCATCAATACGATACGACTCGCCGGCGTCGCGATCGACGAATCCGTTGCTTATAACTCGCGCATCGAACGCCTCTTGCTTGAGAAGTTCCCGGATGAAATCCGCAACGTGTGGAGTCGCATCGGAACGGCTGAGGTCGCGACCGACCCGATGGGGATCGAACTAACCGACATCTTCGTTTCACTCAAGCCGCGCGATGACTGGACACGCGCGGCTACGCAGGCCGGGCTAAGCGCACTCATGCAGCAGGAGCTTGCGGATTTACCTGGCTTGAACCAGGTGTTCACGCAGCCCATTGAAATGCGGATCAACGAAATGATCTCGGGCATCCGCTCCGACCTGGGTATCAAGATTTACGGTGACGACTTCGACGAACTCATCCGACTGAGCAATCTTGTTCAGGAAATCCTAGTGGAAACTGAAGGGGCATCGGACATCGCCGTGGATCAAGTGTCGGGTCAGCCAACGCTGCGAATCCGCGTGGATCGGAAGAAGATCGCCCGTTACGGGATTCCCGCCCGCAGCGTGCTCGATTTCGTGGAAACCATAGGTACTCGACGCGTAGGAGAGATCTTTGAGGGGCAGCGAAAGTTCCCGCTCGTCGTGCGTCTTCCCGATGAGTATCGCGCGGATAGCGAGCTACTTGCCCGTACGCTCATCCCAACGGAGATCGGGCCACGCGTACCACTCAGTGAACTGGCCCAGATCGAGGACACCGAAGGGGCGTCCACGATCAACCGCGAGTGGAGTCGTCGCCTGATTCGAGTGCAGTGCAATGTCGTCGGAAGAGATACGACATCTTTTGTCGCAGAGGCAAAGGCACGAATCGACAAGGAAATACCACTTCCAGAAGGATACGTCATCAACTGGGGCGGGCAGTTCGAGAATCTCGAAAGGGCAAGACTTCGCTTGAGCATTCTTGTGCCGCTGACGCTGGTTCTCGTGTTCTTCCTTCTGCTCTTCAGCCTCAAGAGCCTCCGGGATGTGCTGCTCATTTACACGGGCATTCCGTTTGCGATGGTCGGGGCAGTGTTGGCGTTGCAGTTTGCGGAACTTCCGTTCAGTGTGAGCGCCGCCGTGGGATTCATCGTCCTCGGAGGCATCGCCGTTTTAAATGGACAGATACTGGTTTCCGCGATTCGACCGCTGAGAGATTCCGGCGCGAGCCTGCATGAAGCTGTGGCAACGGCTGCAAGGCAACGACTCCGGCCCGTGTTAGCCACGGCGGTTACAGACGCAGTCGGCTTCTTGCCCATGGCAATCTCGACCGGCGTTGGAGCCGAAGTACAGCGACCACTTGCGACGGTCGTCATCGGCGGCATCATCACGTCGACGCTGCTAACACTTTTCGTTTTACCGCTGCTCTACGAAGTGTTCGGCAAGAAAGAGGCGGAAGAAGTGGCAATCTAACTCACGAAGGGAGTGCAACGATATGTCTTCTAACTTGCGGAGACGGCGGTGGGCTAGACTTGGCCTCTCCAGCTTATTGCTCATGTTCTCGGGATGTGGTTGTTCAGCGGAGCGCGAGAGCGTTATGGTGTTTTGCTCTGACCGCTGCGCCGTGGGCAAAACCGCGGACTCAAGTGGCTTTCCCAATCCGCCCTGGACGGTTTCAGAACGTGATTCGGAGGGACGGCAATGAAGGAAATCAAAGCTCTCATTCGGGCCCACCGGCTGGATCAAGCCGCTGACCGGGTCGCCGATGCATTGGCTGGGGCCGAATTCCAGTACTCGCGTTGATTCCCGACTGAGAGCCTTCGTTGTACAGCTTGACGTTTGATGTCGAAACGCACCCTTTTACATCAAAGGGGGTTGGAAAACCGGTGATTCCGGCACTTAGACCCCGCATATCTTCCGAAGTCCTGGTGACTGGAGAACTCTTACACATAGAAATCTAAGATTGGACACCGTAAACGAACGGTCGAACGATTACAGACGCAAGGCTACAGATTGAAGAACCCGGTCCAATGCAAATGGCCTGAAATCTAGCAATGTAGTACTAGCCGAGTCTAGGTTTCGTTCGGATCGCTTTTTTTCCGATGAACCCCGCCCACGGGATAGATGAAGCGGCCGGCAATGCTTCGTGGAAACGCCTCCATTCCATTGAAACCTAGTCGCGCAGGTTGCTGCCGTGAGGAGTCGGTGATGGTCGGCCAATAGGCTGTTCTGAAAAGCCAATCCCACACGCTAAGCGAAATGCCGAAGTTGACACCGTGCTCACGCCCCTCGGGATAGTCGTGGTCATGGTGCCAAATATGCATGCGGGGGGAGTTGAGCAGATATCGAAACGGCCCCCATGTGATGTTTAGGTTGCTGTGGTTAAGATCACCGATCAATGTTGATAACACGGCGATGGCCAGCACAACCCGTTCGTCGACACCGAGAATCACCAATGGGAAATAGGTCATTCCGCGGTACACAACGATCTCCATCCAGTGGAAACGAAAGTTGCCGATCCAATCCATTTCCTCAATGGAATGGTGAAGTTTGTGGAACTCCCACAGCCAAGGTACGCGATGGAGGAGATTGTGGATCGCCCATTCCATGATGTCTTTGAGCAAGAAGAGCACGAGAAACTGAACCCAGAGGGCTTGTTCGCTGAGCAGAGCTATATTTTTGGCGCTTTCAATGGATGGATATGCCCAGGCCAGCGAAAACGCGGCGATATGCGCAATGACAATTCCCGCATAGTGGCCATTGAAGAATAGCCAAAACAAATCCTGCACAAACCCACGCCGCAGGAGTTTCTGGTCCCGGCGCCACGGTATGATGCGTTCCAGGACAAGGCAAAGCAGCGAAACGAGTAGCAGCCAAAACAAGTAGCCTTTGGTATCCCAGAGGATTTGGAACATGATTTGGTTTCCTGTCGGGCTGGCCTTTCCGCCTCAAACTAATCCAATACGTGGACCACGTTGAGGGGGAAAGGCCAGACCCAACTCTGGTTATGTCGCGACCTGCACAGCCACCATTCTCAGAATCTATGTCTCAGATCGGCGTTGACTCGCCTTGAACTTGGTTTCTTGGAACGTACAGAAGAGGACTGGAACCACAAGCATTGTGATGATTTCAATCGTCATACCGCCGAACGACGGGATGGCCATCGGAACCATGATGTCTGATCCACGCCCGCTTGATGTGAGGACGGGGAGCAACGCAAGTATCGTGGTGGCTGTCGTCATCAGGCAGGGGCGGATTCTTCGCTTGCCCGCTTCGAGTGTTGCGGCGCGAATCTGGGAGATGTTCTCTACTTTTTGATTGGAAAACGAATCGTTCAGGTACGTCGCCATCACGACGCCATCGTCCGATGCAATACCGAAAAGCGCTAGAAACCCTACCCAAATAGCGACGCTCAGGTTTATGGGGTGCGCTTGAAACAATTCGCGCATGCTCGTGCCAAATATGTTCCAGTCGAGGAACCAAGGTTGTGCGTAAAACCAAATCATCAGGAATCCGCCCGACCAAGCGACCAGGATTCCAGTAAAAACCAAGCTGGTTGTGATGACCGACTTGAACTGCAAGTAGAGGATCATGAAAATAATGAATAGCGCCAGTGGCAGCACGACCATGAGTTTCTTCTCTGACCTTACTTGACTCTCATAAGTCCCTGCGAAGGTGAAGCTGACTCCGGCCGGCATGTCCAGTTCACCCGATGCGATCTTCTCTCTGAGGTAGGCATTGGCCTGTTCAATCACGTCGACCTCCGCGTAGCCTGGCTTCATATCGAAAAGAACGTATCCGATAAGAAACGTATCCTCGCTCTTGATGACCTGCGGCCCGCGGACGTATTCGATTTTCGCCAACTGGATCAGCGGAATCTGCGCGCCACCTGGCGCCGGAACGAGGATCTTGTCCAGCGATTCGATACTGTCACGCAATTCGCGCAGGTAGCGCACGCGCACGGGGTACCGCTCGCGTCCTTCAACGGTCGTCGTCACACGCTTGCCACCGATCGCGACTTCAATCACATCCTGCACCTGACGCAGTTTGATCCCATAGCGAGCGATGGCCTTTCGGTCAATGTCAATCTCGAGGTAGGGCTTGCCGATGATTCGATCGGCGATCACGGCCTGAGGTTCGACGGAGGGTACTTCTTTGAGGAACTGCTCTATCTGCAGGCCGACTTTGTCCAGCGCTTCGAGACTCGGTCCCTTCACCTTGACGCCCATTGGCGCGCGCATGCCACTTTGGAGCATAACGATTCTAGCAGCGATCGGCTGGAGCTTCGGTGCGGACGTGGCCCCCGGAATTTTGCCCGCCGCAACGACCAGGTCCCAAATATCGTTGGGCGTGTTAATGCCAGGCCATGCTTCGCGATCGGGGTTGATCGCCGGATCGAGCGCCGGTCGCCACTGCCGAAATGGCATCCCGCCAGACTCCTCGATGAGCTTTCCTTGTTCATCGCGCGCAAACGTACCTTGCACATAGTACGGCTCGCCGTCGTTTGCGGGGACTGGCTTTGCATCCTTGTCGCGAAACAAATCCTTTTGAGTCTCATCGAAGCGAAACGCGAGCCGGTGACCCGCTTCGTTCGTCATGTATTTCGGGAGGTAGTTAATGACGGTTTCGATCATGGACAACGGTGCTGGATCGAGCGGGCTTTCGACTCGGCCTAACTTGCCCACCGCCAGCGCGATTTCCGGGACCTGATTGAAGGCGATGTCCTGCTTCTGGAGTACGTCAATCACTTCACCAATGGATGCGTGCGGCATCGTGACCGGCATGTATAGGAAAGAGCCCTCGTCAAGCGGTGGCATGAATTCCTTGCCCAGCCCAGGGAATTTCTCAGCGAAATATGTAGCTGGCTCAGACTCTTGTGCGGTCGTTGGCATCCACGCGAACAACTCGTCGAACCCGCGCCAGACCATACCACCGGCGACAACGATCATGACCGGCAAGATGAGGAAAGTCGCCTTGTGGTCGAGCGCCCAGGCCAACACATAGGGGTATGCCGCCTGAAAAAGTTGAAACACCAGGAGCAACGCGCCGATCGTTCCGCCCACGAGAATCGCGTTGCGCCAGAGGCCCTTCTCCGGTCCGATCGGCAGCCACGATTGCGTAAGCAGAAGCAACACTGCGCCAACGACGACGGCATTTGCCAACTGCGGACCCATTTTCCGAACGAATGAAGGAAGCTTCGGTTCGAGTGAACCGTAAACACCGATGACCAGAAGCAATCCGCCGGGCCACCACCACCCATAGCCAAATGCCAAACCTACTCCCGCGATGGCTAGTATTGGATAGAGCAGCCATGTAAGGCTTCGGCGTCCTTTGCGGTTTTTTGTAAACAAGACGTGGGCGGCGGGGGGAATGATCGTCAGCGCGACGATGACCGACGCGATCAGGGCGTAGGTTTTCGTGAAAGCGAGAGGTCGAAACAACTTTCCTTCGGCGGCTTCCATTGTGAAGACGGGCAAGAAGCTGACGATCGTGGTTGAGACGGCTGTAAGAATCGCGCTTCCAACCTCGCTCGAAGCGGAGTAGATGACCTCCAGCCGGTTGGCTTCTGGGTCGGCTTCATCCAGGTGTTTCAGAATGTTCTCGCAAACGATAATGCCCATATCGACGATCGTACCGATGGCGATAGCAATCCCCGAGAGCGCCACGATATTGGCATCGACACCGGTGGTTCGCATCGCAATGAAGCACATCAAGACCGCCAATGGAAGCAGGCCCGAAATAAGGATCGAGCTGCGCAAATGGCGCACCATGACCACGACGACGATGATGGTCACGAGGACCTGCTGAAGCAGCGCATCGCTCAGCGTACCTAGCGTTTCGTAGATCAAACCCGAGCGGTCGTAAAAAGGTACGATCTTAACTTGGCTGACCGTTCCGTCGGCGAGTGTTTTCCGGGGCAAGCCTGGGGAGATTTCTTCAATCTTCTCCTTGACGTTCTTGATCGCAGCCAGCGGATTCTCACCGTAGCGAACGACCACGACGCCGCCAACAGCCTCGGCACCCGCTTTGTCCAATACCCCCCTTCGGAGCCCCGGTCCAAGTGTCACATTTGCGACATTGCGAACGTAGATGGGCACATTGTCGTTGACCTTGACGACCGCGTCTTCAACATCTTCAAGCGTCTCGATGAAGCCCAGTCCACGAATGATATACTCGACGCGATTCACTTCGATCGTTCGGGCGCCCACGTCGACGTTGGACATCTTGACGGCCATAAAAACTTCGTCGAGCGTCACACCGTGAGCGCGCATCGCGTCCGGATCCACATCGATTTGGTATTCTTGGACAAAACCGCCGACCGAGGCGACTTCGGAAACACCCTTGGCTGACAGCAACCCGTAGCGAACATACCAATCCTGGATCGTACGGAGTTCGTCGAGACCCCAACCGCCTGTTGGGTTACCGTCAACATCCTGCCCTTCGAGCGTGTACCAATATACCTGTCCAAGCGCGGTCGCGTCTGGTCCGAGTGCCGGTTGCACTTCGCCGGGAAGCGTGCCGGCCGGCAGGCTGTTGAGCTTCTCCAGCACGCGAGAGCGAGACCAATAAAACTCCACATCTTCATCAAAGATGACATAGATCAATGAGAAGCCAAACAGCGAGTAGCTTCGAATGGTCTTGACACCAGGGATCCCCAATAGCGACACTGTGAGGGGATAGCCGATCTGATCCTCAACATCCTGCGGTGACCGGCCCATCCACTCCGTAAAAACGATTTGCTGGTTCTCGCCAATGTCGGGAATGGCATCGACCGGCATCGGATCGCGGGGGAGGCCGCCCAACTCCCAATCGAATGGTGCCGACATCAAGCCCCAGCCGATGATGAACACCATGAAGAGAACAACAACCAACTTGTTTTCGAGGCAGAACCGAATGGTCTTATCGATGAAACCGGGTGGTGATGGTGGCCGTTCTTGCAGACTAGTTTGGGGCATCGCTCGCACCTCCTGCCGAACGTGGCCCGATGGTCTCCTTCTTCACGCCACAACGGAACATGGCTGAGCCAAAATACGGATTCTCAGTCTTGTCTTTCGTCTGGAGCCAGTCTCCACCACGATCGCCAAATGCCATTGGACAGTGGAAGCGATGGACCGGCTCGGCTGCGACGCCATAGCATTTGGTCGTTACGATCATCGATTCTGAAAGGACCGCGAAGGCAGCGCGTGCTTTTTGGATGTCAGCCGACTCAGAAATGTCGCTGGCCGCCTTGGTCATGCCGACCGACTCTTTCATCCAAGCCATGTGGGCATCACCAGTCAGTAGATTCATGTCGACGCGTGCAAGGGCATCACGAAATTTTCCTGCGGCGCTCTGCGCCGGCTTGTGTTTGTCGTGGCTCAGCGCCTCTTGCGTTTTCAAGTATGCAGCGAGCACAGGACCAAACTCGATGGCAAAAGTCGGTGGGATATTCAACTTCAGCCCATCCAACCCGTCGAGGTCTTGTCGCGGCGATGGCATTTGGTCTGTCTCGGCGCTACCCTCGTTTTGCTTTTGACCATGGTCGTGGGTCGGTGCCGGTTGGCCGCCTTCGGGGCTCATCATGCTGGGCTGTGCCATGATCTGCATGGCGCTGTCAATCTTGAAGTTACCACTAACGACAACGCGTTCACCAGCTTCCAAACCGTCGAAAACAATGTAATGATTGCCGACCCTCGGTCCGAGCCGAATTTCCCGACCTTGATACGTTCCTGGCTCGTCAGGAACTTCAACGTATACCAAGGCCCGCTTGCCCGTAATAAGGGGGGCGGATGCCGGGATAACCAGCGGTGCTTCAACGTCGCCAGCCCCCATTGAAACGAATCCGAGTGTTTCTGTTCGGACCAATGGCATCCCGCACCGATCACAATCGTCGGCTCCATCCTTGACAATCTCCGGGTGCATGGGACACATCCACTTACCCGCGAGTTCAGCATCGATCACCCGCCCTCCGGCAGCGACCTCCGAGTGTGCTACCGCGCGCACGAACATCTCTGGTTTCAAACGGCCATCCGAATTCTCGACATTGACGCGCACCTTCACCGTCCTGGTTTTCGCATCGAGTACAGGTGCGATGAATGCGACGGTCCCCGTGAACGTCTCGCCTGGATAGGCTTCGGCTTCAAACTCCACCTCCTGACCGTAGCGTAGCCATGCCAAGTCGGTCTCGTATGCATCGAGTTTGACCCAGAGGTGCGAAAGATCGGCGATCGTATAGATACGCGTGCCGGTCTTTACATAGCTTCCTTCGAGGACGTTCTTATGAATGACTATCCCGCCCATGGGGGCGTAGATCGTCATGTAATCTGAAGCTGTTCCCCGTTCTTCGATTTCAGCGATCTGCGCGTCTGTCAAACCCCACAAGCGAAACTTCTCGCGAATGTCCTCCAGCCACGCTCCAGCTCGTTCATTGAGGAGGGAGCTTCCACCCGCGCTGCTCGGCTTTGTCCGTTGCAATGCTTCGATGAGTTCGGTCTGCGCCGTGGAAAGCTCCGGGCTGTACAGGTAGACAAGGTGGTCGCCTTTTCGTACGGGGACACCCGTGTAGTCGACGTACAATCGATCAAGTCGACCCGGCACCCACGCGGTGATATATCCCAAGCGCGTTTCGTCATAATCAATTGTTCCGACCATTCGGATTTCCGCCGAAACGGTTTTTCGGCCAACGGCCACCGTCTCGATTTCTGCGAGTTTTTGGGCCATCGGAGAAAGTGTGAGTGAGCGGGGGGCGCCTTCTTCACCACCCGAGTTCTCGACCTCCACCATCTCCATGCCACAAATGGGACACTTCCCTGGCCTGGACATGGGCGGAACGCAAAACATCGAGCAAGCGTACTTGGGCTCGCGTTTTGCCGTCGATGCGGTCTTGGGTTTGGATTTCTCTGCCGCCAGAACCAGGTCCATCCCACACAAGGGACACTTACCCGGCTCGGGCAAGCGGATTTGAGGATGCATCGAACAGGTCCAGATTTCCTCGCCCGCTTCATCCTGAGATTGTCCAATGGCATCAGTGCTTGCGGCTCGCGGTGCTGTGCTGACTATGCCCTTAAACGTATAACCGAGTGCAAATGCCACAATGACGATCAGTAACATCGGTGTTTTCGAGAATATCGCCAGCGTTTTCTTGGCTGCGGGGTTCATGGCGTGTTGGCTCCTTCTTCCGACGGCATCGAGTGGGATACGTCGCTAGCATTTTCGTTGACCGCAGAATCCGCAATTTGAGATGAGTCGCTCGATTCCTCTGGACCGTTCGCCCCATCTTCATGCGAAAGGGTGCGTCCCACCTGCATTTCCAGTTCAGCCAGTCGCTGGGCTCGATTGGCCAAAGCACGTTCGAACGACAACTCGAATTCCAGTAGTGACCGTTCTGCATCCACGAGATCGAGAAAACTCGCTGAACCGGCGCGAAATGCGGTTTCCGTCGAACCGATCGATTCCTTGGCCTTGGGAATCAATACATCTCGGTACAACGCGATCTTTCGCCCGGCGTCCCGGTGTTCAAAGAGCGTACGTTGAACGACGGCCGTTAGAGAATACTCTTGTTGGGCGCGTGCGCTTAACGCCGCGAGATAACGTGCCCGAGCTTCTCGCTCACCCGCCGCATACTTACCATGCCAGATTGGTACGTTCATCGACATGGATACCATCCAGACGTCTTTCCCGCTGTCACTTTGCCTCCCGCCTGGACGGAAACTCTTTCCGATCGCGTAAGAATCGACCAAATCTCCCATGCCGCCAGCGATTCGAGATGCACTGCGCAGCGCTGCTGGATTCCCAAAGCCTTGAGCCTTCGATCGAATTGCGGAACCCACGTCGGTGAAGTCCACGCCGAACGTGAAGTCGGGATAGTAGCTCTTCTTCGCCAAGGCAACGGCATGACGTTCCTGCTCGATCTGATGATCCAGCGCCTTTAGTACGGGGCTGTCCTGCGTAAGCCAGCGAAGCACCTGCTCGTCTGTGAATGTCTGGCGCTCATCCGAAATTGCCTGGGGAAGGGGCAATTCGGCATTTGTCGGACGATTCAGCACGGCATTGAGCCTCGCCACCACCGGAATGAGAAGATCTTGAAATGAACGGAGCTGATCCTCGAGCTTTCCCAGTTCAACCTGAGCGCGGATGACGTCGGGATGGCCGGCAGATGCTGTCTTGTATCTCGCCCGTGCGACGCTTTCTAGGTACTCCACCAATTCAGCATTTTCCCTAACCACGTCGATGGCACGGCCGAGGTAGTAGTATTCGTAAAACGCATCCTTGACCTCGAAGAAGAGTTGGAGTTTCTCGTTCTCGTACTGCTGCCTCGTTACCTTGGCCGCCTCGGCCGCGACGCTACCACGCAATTCAAGCTTGCCGAACCAGGGGAACAACTGTGAGAGCCCGAGAGCCTGCTTTTGGGGGCCAGTACGCGTCTCCACTTCGCGGATGAAGTATCGATACGTGAATCGGGGGTCTGGGAGACTTTTTTCTTGCGGCACGCGCTCGAGGGCGGCTTTCCATCGGTTGAACGCAGATTCCAACCCGCGATTGTTCAACGCCGCGTAGGCAAGGTAGTCGCCGAGGCCGGATGACTCATCCAATGTTGGAAGTGCAACGTCATCATTCAACCGATTCGGCTGTGAGGTCGGTAACAACTCAGCATTCCGAGCGTTTCGCCTCGTGGGGTTGCTGGCTACTCCGGTTCGTTCAGACGAAGCGCACCCACCAACAATCCAGCCCAACACCGCAACGCAGCACGCCGCGCGTCGCAAGGGCGGCTTGATTCCTGTTGTTCTTGCCATGTTTGCAATTCCTTGGGGTCGGTCCGTTAGAAACAGGTTCCCTCAAGCCTCCGACGCTTTGGGGCACGCAGCCCTGCAACGGATCTGTCGGCTACCGCCATGCGCTCGCTGTACAGATCAACGTCGCCTGATCGACAATCCTGAGGACGAACAACCATTTTGCAAGCTGTTTTGCTCGTGTGCCTCAGTGCCGTTTCTTGAAGCAAATCCGTACTCCGCGTCACCAAGCCAAGTGGTCGGGGCCAAAGACAAGGCTGCCGCCCAAGAAACCAGTGTAACCAAGCAACGCACACACAATCGCCAGCCCGCCCCCATAGCACCATCGCCATTTCCCCGTAAGCCTGTTCCATCGCCAGAGTCTAATGACCGACAGGCAAATGGCGATCATCATCACTGCCGTCGATAGGAACTGATGTCGTTCAACGATCACATGGAGCGATTCGCTGAACCGCATCGAGTTGTGTGCGATATTGCCGGTAATCACCGCGGCAATTGAGGCCAAGGTGGCGACAAACAGGGGGATAGCGTCGGAACGCGCGAATTATTCACGACCGGTCCGCACCCACACAAGGAAACTCAGCAGCGCAAGCGGCAATCCTGCGATCGGAAAGTGGATGATGATCGGATGCAGACGACCGAGAAACGGTTCGCGCTCGTTGCCCGACTCGATATCGCTGTGATCGTGTCCACTTTCAGCCACCGATACCGACGTGGCTTCACCGCTTGAGGTCCCGTGGGTACCAAGACCATCCTGGCCTGAGTGACCGGGTACATCTGTATGATCGTGGCCGAGGTCTCCAATCTGACCGTCGGCAGCCGCATTTGCAGCCTCGGCGAATTGTGGAAGCCGACCTTTGTATTTTTCGGGATTCGCCTGAAATTTTTTGACGCACATATCGCAGCAGAATGCAACGACTTTTCCGCGATAATTCAGAGTGATGGCGGGGTCAACCTTCTCTTCCGCCATGACCGGGCACCTATCATTGAGAATGGTGCTGGGCGGTGAAGCGGAGGCGAGCGCACACATCAGAAACGCTGCCGCCAAGGAGAAAGAACGATGGCGGAAATTACAGGGAGCAAGTTTCTTCACCATGGTTTACCAGGCCTCGTAATCATCGCGCGAATTCTCGTTCCGTCGAATTGGTGAATCGATCGCCAAAACCAAAGGAAGTCCTGCAGTGAGAACATCCACCAGCGTACGACCGCGTAGCTGGCAAAAATTCCAGTGCGATTCCCTCGGCCTTAGAGCGAACAGCGTAAATAGTGATGCGAACGAGATTACAGGCCCAGGCGCATTAAACGAGAATCCGCTGATTCCAGCGTCGGAAGCCGAATTGTTCGCGCTATTCGTTTCCACTCCGGGAACAGCGCTTGAGGCTTCCACCGCAGGACTCGCATTGGGAACTCACGAGTTTGCCTGTCTCAAAGAAATTCTCGACA
>JAJDEB010000044.1 GCA_029260015.1 Phycisphaerae bacterium
GCACTACAACGAACAACGTCCCCACGGCTCGCTGGGAAACCTGGCCCCCAGCGAATTCGCCAATGAAGGCCAGAAAGCCATGACCGAAGAGCGTCCCAAATTTCTCGTTACGATTGGTACAGAAATGGGGTAAGCGTCAAAGCACCCTTGGTCTAACATAAGCACTGGTATCAACACCGGGGGAAGGTCAGTAGGTTTCCGTTACGCGTTAGGCTCTTCCGTCAGACTCAGTGCAAGTGCTGTTCGAGCCTAAAAGTGACTTCTGATCCAAGAACAAGAACGGGGCGGTGCGACTCGTCTTGGATTTTGCAACTTTGGCCGGCGGACCCTGGACGACGATGAGTCCGCCCTCGTCGCCCGCGCCGGGGCCGATGTCGATGATCCAATCACTGCTGTTGGCCACCTGCATATCGTGTTCGACCATGATGACGGTATTGCCTGCGTCAACCAACCCGTTTAATTGATCCATTAGCTTCGACACGTCCGCTGGATGCAGGCCGTTGTTGGTTCATCCAGAACGTATAGCGTGTCACCTCGCTGTCCACGCTGCAATTCGGTTGCAAGCTTAATGCGTTGGGCTTCACCCCCGGAGAGTTCGGTTGCTGGCTGACCAAGTCGGAGGTAACCGAGGCCGACTTGCAGCAAGGCATCAAGGGCACGGAGCACTGGAGTTTCATCGACAAAAAATTGGTGTGCGGATTCGACGGTCAGATCGAGAATTTCGGCGATGTTTTTGTTCCTGTACGTGATCTCCAACGTTTTTTCGTTGTAACGTTGTCCCTGACACACTGGGCACGGTGTATAGACGCACGGAAGAAATAGCAACTCGACGCTGACAAAACCGGCTCCTTCACAGTTTGCGCATCGTCCCTTGGCAACATTGAACGAGAACCGCCCAACATCGTATCGGCGAGACTTGGCTTTGCGCGTTTTCGCGAACAACTTGCGGACGTGATCGAATAAACCGGTGTATGTAGCCAGGTTGGAACGCGGTGTGCGACCGATCGGTTTTTGGTCAACGGTCACGAGCCGTCGGACGTGTTCCATTCCGTCAACAATCCGCCCAACAGTTGATGTTTCCAATTCGCGTTCTAAAAGATCGACTTCCCCGTTCGGAGCCTCAATGGTTCGCTTCTGCCCAAGTGTCTTACCGACGAATTCAACAATCGTCTGACTCACAAGGCTCGACTTCCCCGACCCAGACACGCCGGTAACCCATTCAGCACGGCGGTGGTACTCCTCACTCTCACTGAAGGTTTCAGCGAAAACTGGCGCCGGAAACAAGCCCGCTTGGCCTGCATCTATATGGCTGCCGTTCTGGTCACTTTCCTGTTGTTGGGCTCGTTGATTATGAACTTCTTTGGCATCTCAATTCCAGGGTTGCGCATTGCTGGGGGATTGATCGTCTCGCGCATCGGTTTTGGGATGCTGAATTCCAAGTCAGAGAACGAAATGTCCGAGGAGTCCCAAGAGGAAGCCGCGCGAAAAGTCGACATTGCATTTACACCATTGGCTATGCCCATGCTCAGCGGACCCGGATGCATCGCCGTCACCATCGGCATGGCTACGGAGGCCAACGGAGTGGGTGAGATCTTGGCTATTGTCGCGGGAATTGGACTGGTGGCCTTTGTTTCGTGGCTGGTGCTGCGTTCCGCTACCAGGGTGGTCCGTGCCTTGGGTGCAACCGGCATGAATGCCATGGGCCGAATCATGGGCTTCCTGCTAGTTTGCGTGGGGATTCAATTCATTGTGGATGGCACCCACGATATCCTGTCAAGCCCGGAATTCTGGCGCCCCATCTTAGATGCAATCCACGACTGCGTCACTTCTATGACCCACAAACCCACTTAGTTGGCACTGCATTCCGCAGATATCTCGTGAAACGTTACCCGGCAAGGGACAACCATCTCACCCACGAGACAGTCGCGGAGTGAAACGACTATTCGTCGAAACTGGTCGTGTGGTGGCATTGATTGAGTGGCGGCGTCCGAGTTGACTCCAAGCAAAACGCCGCATTAGTTTTCGGAGAGCGGCTGCACGACTCGATGCACTTGATGCACGGTGTCACTGGTGCGAACAGCAGAACCGACTGAGCGATTCCAATAGTCTTGCTCACGGCTGAAGTCGCCGGTATTATCAAAGATGGCAACTTTGGTTTCATCGGTCCCGCAATTCCCTGGTTGGGTGATTGGCCAGTTCCGATCCACTGAGTCGTGCCCAATCCGCGAGTAGCCCACATCGAAGTATTCGTCGGAGTTGCTGACGCCATGCATTCATTGGGTTTGATTTGAGCGACAAACACGTAAGTGGAATCTCCTAGAACCGCTATATTAAGTTGTCGACACACAAATTGTTTTCAGCACTCATTCAGTCTTCTCGCAGTTTTCTTATGGAGATACGTTAGCGATGCGTCTATTGCCAGAATTGATTGAAAAAAACAGGTCGTGGGCCAAGAACGTTACTGCTGAGAATCCAAACTTCTTCGCCGAGTTGGCCAAGAAACAGAGCCCTAAATATCTATGGATTGGGTGCTCTGACAGTCGCGTCCCGGCGAACCAAATCGTCGGGTTGATGCCCGGTGAAGTCTTCGTTCACCGCAACATCGCCAATGTTGTTGTACACACCGATTTCAACTGTTTGAGCGTTGTTGAATTCGCCGTTGCCGTTCTGAAAGTCAAACACATCATCGTTTGCGGGCACTACGGTTGCGGTGGAGTTAAGGCTGCCAGCCAAAACCAATATCTTGGATTGATTGACAATTGGTTGCGCCACATCCGAGACGTGCGCAATAAACATGACGCCGCCTTAAGCGCCATCGCAGACGAAAATGAGCGATTTGATCGGCTTTGCGAGCTAAATGTTGTCGAGCAAGCAAACAATGTTTGCCATACCACCATCGTTCAAGAGGCTTGGGCGAAGGGGCAAGAACTTTCTGTTCATGGCTGGATCTACAAGATTCAAGATGGATTGATCCGCGACATTCAAGTCACAATCTCTGGCCCTGATGAAATTGCAGACGCATACAAGGTTGCGATTGGCAGCGACGTTTGATAATGGATTCGCCCACCTTGAATCCGCTTGCCCCAAGCCTTCATGGTTTCGCTCGGTCAATGTTCGGAACGATTGAAGACCTCAAGTAACTGCAGCCCAATTCAGACGGCTGGTCGGCCGTCATTTTCTGCTGTTCCGAAAACGGTTTTCAACCTGATCAAAATTCAATTTCTGAGATCGGGGAAGTTTATATTGTCCAAAATTTCGGAAGCGTAATATTGCCATAGGGTGAAGACGAGGTTGTTGCGGAGACTACCCATGTCTTGCAAGAAAAACAACTGAAGGACTTAATCGTTCTTGGTCACATTCGCTGCAAGACCATTGAGCACTTTCTATGGACGGAGCCGAGACATGATTCTTGCCGGTCATGGACACAAATAGGTGCATCATGGTTAAACGACATGGCGGATGCTCGCGTAAGGCCAATTACGGGAATGTCGCATTCACTGCGTACAGTTCAGGCCAACTATCTGACGCGGACATCACTCGATGATTGACTACGTCGCGACTTTCATTGCGTTCTTCGCTGTAATCGATCCCATCGGAACGGTGCCTGTGTTTGTCGCAGTAACGCAACATCACGACGAAGCAACGAGGCGCAAGGTTGCGCTGATCGCTACAGGGGTCTCAGCGGTGGTGCTTTTTGTATTCGTTGTAGTAGGCGAGATAATCCTCAGGGCGATGAACATCCCACTTCCGGCATTTCGCATCGCAGGCGGCGTCGTCCTGTTTCTGTTCGCGATCACGATGATATTGGGAGAGAGCAAGCCCGAGAATGAGATTACGCTCGCCGAAAGCGCTGAAGACACCGCCATCTTTCCGGTGGCAGTGCCTTCGCTTGCGGGTCCGGGCGCGATGCTTGCTGCCGTTCTGTTCACTGAGAACGCCCGATTCAACCTCTGGGAGCAGGCGCAAACCGTTCTCATGATGTTTGCAGTTCTCCTTGTAGCCCTTGTGCTCATGCTCGTTGCTGGTCGTGTCCAGCGCGTGATCGGTGCCAGTGGCGCTAGCGTAATTAGCCGCGTCATGGGATTGATTCTCGCATCGGCGGCAACGCACAATGCCTTAGAAGGGATCAAAGAGTACTTCGAGATCTGAATGCTGCTTTCATTTTTCCGATAGAACCAGGTCTTTGGTGAATGATAAGATGACCATTGCTCTTATCATAAGAGGAACGCATTGGGCGCCGTGGATCAGGCTAGCATCTCACGTCGCCTGAACAGTCGACGATTGTGGCGAATAAAGCCACTCACGGCGTAGGCGATGAAACGAATTACGACCACTCTGCATATAGGCTCAACCCGTGGCGGCTACGACGACGGTGCCTACCGTGTCCAAAATCAATTCTTCAATTTTGTTATGTAGGCCGTTCTCGCCGGTCTGCGTGCCCAACGACTTGGCGGTCAGGATCATTGCATGATTCGACGATTTCTTGCGGAGTTAAGTCATGGCCCCCATTGCGCGAACGAAACAAGTCGCCGGAAATAAACCAGAAATCGATGATGACGGGATGCCAATCGATCAATGGGAAAACGAGGGTGGCCGCGTCCATGCGCAGGCAGGCATTGGTCGGGTGGGGGTCGGATCCAATCTACGCACGTGGGGCAAGAGATGTGATAGGGCGGCCGGACGCACATTAGGCACCAGCATCGTGCTGCCCCCTGAAAAGCAGAATAGGATCATCTTTCTGCTCAATCAACTAATCACTGAAACGTTCGACCTCTGCGGGCAGATCAAGCAGGCGAGTTGGAACGTCAGAGACCCGCAGTTTCAAAATTTGCATGAACAGTTTGACGACCTAGCTGTACAGTTGGAGAAGTACTCCAATCTGATCGCCGAACGGGCGACGGTGTTGGGGGCTACAGTCTGCATAACCTCCGAGGCGTCCCGTCTCACCGAGTCTACCCCCGACGTGAAGGGAGGTATGCAGCACGTCGCGACCCTGGCGATGCGTTTCTCTGCCCTAGTCTCGACGACGCGATCCGCCATTGATGCCTCCACTGAACTTGGCGATGCCGTCTCTGCGGACCTGCTTACCGAAATTTCTCATGGTCTGGTCAAGTCTTTACGATTCTTGGAGGCGTGTTTGCAGGCGTGATGTCAACGGCTGCGTCTCGCGTTACTTCAGAAGAGAAAAATGCAAGGTACTGGCAGCCTTCAATTGTCGGTAAAATAGAAGATCCTGCGACAAGCTGCCGCGTCTATTAGATTTAGCGAAGTGCGAGAAGGATCACCTCGTCACCGAAGGCGATCGCCCCAGGATTGAACGTGCCGACGATTTCAAGATCAACGTGGGACGGTCTCGAGTCGCCGGGCCGACGAAGGCAGGTCGTGAATAGTCGGCGAATCATGATATTGCCTCTGTCTGGAGTGGAAATCCATCGGGCACATCAATGCCGCGGATGAGCATAAAAGTGGTAACCAACGTAGGCTGAATCAAGAGGCGATCGACCTGCGAGTCATGATCCAATTGGATGGTTTGCAGAAACATGATTGGCGATTCCAAGGGTGTAGGTTTGCCTACATTGCACGCCGGTTAGGTGAACGGGCATCCATTCATTTTGCTCTCCCCAGGTCTCCGGCTGGACCTCCACTTCGGTCTCCGGCTGATTCGTCGGATCATCGAGTCCGAAGTCGATCTTATTCGCCTTGGTAGGTTGTCGCTCTATTGTCCCGATTCGACTTTGGACTTGATCACGAATAATGAGTTTCATGTTCAGCAGGTCGCACGGGTTGGCACCGACTCTTCTTGTTGTCCATTGCTTACATTGCACGAGACGACGAATCCCTGTCGTCCATACCAGAGTGGGCCGAGCGGGCGATTCGACCGGTTAGCAGGGGGGAGCCGCGTTTCGCTGGTTCGCGGGCTGCGGTTGCACAGCCGCTTGCGGGGGTCCAAAATGTAGGCCGCTTGTGACTACTGGACTTACGTCTCCTGTTCGTCGGAGCCGATACCTCATGCCACGCTGGGTCTACGTCGTTCTTCACCTCCTGTTCGAAGGTCAATCAGCACGTCGCGATGCACGCGTTCGAATCCTGCTTGCCCAAATTGATATCCTGCGATCGCAACTCGACGGCAATCGCGTGATCCCGTCCCCGGCTGATCGCTCCCGGCTGCTGTCCATCGGAAAGGAACTCGGCCACGACGTCAAGGACTTTGTTGGGATCGTGAAACCCGAGACCTATCGACGCTGGATCCGTCAGAATGAAGCCGGCAAAAAACCGAAGCCGGTCGGACGCCCCCGGATCAGCACTGTGCGACGCCGGATCATCGTTCGAATCGCCAAAGAAAACTTCGGTTGGGGCTATCGCCGGATTGTTGGCGAACTCTTCAAACTCCATCTTCCCGTTGGTCGCTCCAGCATTCGGCGCATCTTGCAAGAAGAAGGGTTCGCGCCTCCTCCGGGGAAGGCACGCCGCACACACGCGACCGAAACGCCTTGGCGGAAGTTTCTGCGATTACACATGAACACGCTCGTTGCGTGCGACTTCTTCACCAAAAGCGTATGGACACCGATCGGGTCCAGAACTGCATACTGTTTATTCTTCATTCACTTGAAGAGCCGCAGAGTCTTCATGTGTTCGGCCACCTACCATCCGAATGGGCAATGGATGATGCAACAAGCGCGGAACGTGCAGATGTGGATGGAGGATCAGAAGATTGAACCTCGGTTCCTACTCCGTGACCGCGATGCGAAGTTCACGCTTGTATTCGACACGTTGTTCAATGATGTCGGAATCCGCATTGTGAAGTCGCCAGTACAAGGGCCGAACGCGAACGCATTTGCCGAATCGTGGATCGGTTCGCTCAAGCGTGAATGCTTGGACCACTTCACCTGCTTCAGTCGCAAGCACCTGGATCACATCCTGCGTGAGTATGTTCGATTCTACAACAGATACCGCCCACATCAGGGGCTGAATAATCGCCCACTGGCTGTCGCTGGCGGCAACGATCCAGCGCCGCCCGAGCAGCCGGAATCGGATCCGATTCGCTGCGAGCGATTCCTCGGTGGTTTGCTGCGCCACTACTATCGCGCGGCTGCGTGACAATCAGTCGCCCAAGCCCTTCATGTCGCCACATCTTTCGCTCTCGCCACTCAACGGCGACTCTGTTATCATGCGCGAAGTTGCCTGCGATCCTCGCAACTGACTCATCCGTCTCACGAAACCACGCCATTGAATGAATTTCAAATCACTTCCGAAGCCGAATAGAAGCGGCACCTACATATTGGACCCTCGCTGAATGGACCCGCGCGAGTTTTGGCACAGTTCTTGGCACAGTTCATTGTGCCAAAAAAAAGACGCCTCGTAACGACTTGTAAATAAAGTCTTTACGAAACGCCAAAAATGTAAAACGGAGAGGGGGGATTCGCGAGCCCCGGTTTTGCGCAACCTGCTGACTGCGCTCGATTTACGCGTAAGCTCTTCGTTGAAACGTTGTTGCGCGATTCCAGTTGTTCACCATCAATACCAGTCAGATACGGTTGTAAGCGCAGTGCACCGGGACAAATCCGGGACAAGTTGCATTCCACCGATAGCAGCGCGAGCACACTGGCATTACCCGCTTGCAGCTTGCGCGCGCGACGGCGAACCCGCACGGGAAAACGAATTCGCGGTGCAATCTACGCACGGTTTTCGACGAAGGACCAACATTCCATCGAGGACCAAGTGCGGAGTTGCCGCGAATTCGCGGACATGAATGGAATCGACATCGTTGATGAATTGATATTCTCTGACAGCAGCGTTCGTGGCTGTCGTACCCGCAGGCCCGGGTTCACTGCGCTCTGTTCTGAGTTGGAACGAGGCGAGATCGACATCGTTCTGATCTTTTCGACAAATCGACTTTACCGGAAAACCTATAAATCGCTCCAATTCGTGGAGGAGGAAATCGTTGATCGTGGAATTCGCTGCGTTTTCGTCAGGTCCGGGATCGACACAGCGGACACCGACCGCTGGCGACAGCTTCTGCACCTCCACGCAATGATGGACGAAATGGTTGTCCATATGAGTGTATCTCACATCCGTGCGGCGCACGAAGGCATGTTGGATCAGGAGTTGGTTCACGGCACAGTGACTTTTGGATTCCGCGGTGTCGCCGTTTCTGGCCAGAAAACTAAGAAGAACAACGCGCGTCGGCGATTTGAGATTGATCCCGTCCAAGCCGAATGGGTGCGCAAGATCTTCGCGTGGTATGTCGATGACGGCCTCTCCATCAGTGCCATTATTCGCAAACTTAATCGCGAGAAAGCGCCGCTTCCGCCCAAATGCACAACGGGCCAATGGACCTATCAGGCTGTTCGTCTGTTGCTTGGAAATCAGCGATACGATGGTCTCTGGGCATACGGCGTAACCAAGTCGCAGTACCTAAACAAGCAAGACTATGTTCGGCAAGTCGCGCGCGATGAGCCGCTGCGAACAAAACAGATTGAGCGTCTTCGTATCGTCGATCATGTAATGTGGCTGCGCACGCAGGAACGGTTGGCAAACGAACCGAGGCGCGGAGGGCGGACGGCCAAAACGGAAGACAGGAAGCGACGTCCAGAGTTTCTGAATGCCATGCTACGGTGCAAAGAGCATCAAACCCGCATGCATGTTGGCGGCGCACACGGGCGATATTACTTTTGCCCAATTTGCAAACGAATGGACGCTCCGGTGCTCTACAGCATGCTGAATCGTGAACTCGCCTGGAAAACAATTAACCAAGAGTGTGCGTCACTTCTATTGGAGGACAGCGAGCTCGTGGACGACATCATCGCCTGCACCCAAGCGTTTGTTGAACGTGCCCAGCGACCTGATCCGGGCCAACTCAAGAAGCTTCGCAGCCAGGAGGCGGAATTAACGCGCCGCATCCAATTCATTCTGGCCAACTGCGGAGCATCGCCCGACGATCAAAGCGAAGACGCGGCGGCGTTGGCGGACACGCGAGGTCGGCGAGCAAGTGTGCAGGCTAAGATCGGAGCCTTGGAGGATGCAGAGTCGCGCGTTGTGAAGGTGCCGACAAATGACGAAATCCGTTCATTCCTAAACGATCTAGTCAAGATTCTCCAACTCTCCTCGGAATCCAACGACGAAGAAAGCACTGCCCGCGTTCGACGCGTGATCGAGCTGATCACGGGAGGCATCATTGATCTCCAGCAAATGGGCGAACGAAAGGCGCAGCGAGGCTGGCTCCAGGGGACCTTCCGCAACCACCTGCTCGAATCAACGGTGAATCATTTCACCGGTGGGATCCATCACGGCGATGGCGTTGGTGTTACCGTTGATTTTCGAGAACCTGCACCGGCGGAACAAATCGCCGACGACGCTAAGCGCCTTTGCGATGAGGGGCTCCTCATGAAGGAAATCGCGGTGCGTCTGAACTGCTCTCGCAATTTGATCACAAAAGCACTGAAGATTTGGTATGAGCGTCAGGGCGAAAGCCCACCTGACGGGCGCACGCGCCGTTCGTCGCTCAAACGTAAACACCGAGAGCCTCCAAAAGATCAACGCGCGGCAGACGCAGTCAAGCGACTCGCAGACACTGGCCTCCTCATGCAGGAGATTGCGGAGAAACTCAACCTTGATCCAAACACGGTGACGAAAGCGTTGCGTTTCGCACACGAGCAAGAAGGGACTATCGCGCCAGACGGAAGATATCGCCGACGGTCGCTCGCAAGAAAAACCACCAAGGGGAAGCGGAAGTCTGTGTAGTTGATGCAGATCGGGCGTTGGCTATTTGAAGATACATCGCGGGTCACTCGCGCTGTCACTCACGACTTCGTGTTTGATTACGCGGCGGTCCAATGCAAACGCCCTTATCGAGAAATCGATTGGCCCGACTTATGACGGCCAGCTGCGTGAGCTGGCAGTCATTGTGTCAATCGGAGCATCAACATGATCAACGCCATGTCTCTTTAAGATTCTAACCCGCCCAGGGCAGCCACGGCAAGCGTCGCGCTCTCGGAGGCGTCCCTCGATGCCCGATCGCCCTGTCCGCCCAAGCAACATCGACCGGTTCGCGCGGAATCTACGCACGTGATAATCAGTGAGCCAAGTGTGCGTCAAGAGTGGGTCAGTTGCGGGGTGCAAACCATTTGTTCTTGTCACAATTGGCGTGTCATTCCAGCTGGATCGGCTTCCCGGAGTTCTTCCGAGCTGGACTTGGATCTTTCGCGGTCGCGCCGGAGACTAATTCCAGGTTGCGCGCCTGGACTCCGGCTCCGATGGTCGCGATCAATTCTCCCGGTTCTTGTCCAGTGAAGAGCGCAAACCGGATGCTTCGGCCAATTCGTGCTTGATTCATCGGAAGGGGACGCCGTGGGCAAAGAACGCCACATCGGTGATTCAAGGAATGGCCTATTTTTCCTCAGTGGATGGGTGTTGCGAAAGTGAGGCGCTGAGCTGAGGCGCGGACGCAATTACCGGCTGAGCCCAAAACGAGAATCTGAGCACACATTGGCGGCCCGCCTGGACGATCACACTTGTTCCACTTCCGCCTGAGGCTTCCCCGCCACTCGGAGCGAGCCTCGCGAATGGCGCCTTTCTCCTCCCTCCCCGGAGTACTACCGCGTCGACAAATCGCGGGTCGCGGCCTTCGTGAGCAGAATAGTTAAGCCGTACCGCCGCTCCCTTGAGAGTTAGCGCTTGCCCACAGACCAAGTCAAGGTCGGTCTCTGTAGCCATCACGGCTAGGGTGTGCAAGCTTTGTCCAGCGGGTAGAATGTGCAATCTTCTGGCCACCGGCGGTCGGACCCGGACATGGGAATTTGGAGGCGTCGGAAAGTTCGTCATGGCGCGCGAGGAAATGAGTGCTACGGAGCTGGACCGCAAGGACGGAAATCATCCGGCAAACTTGAACTTGGTTGAAGCGTGGGTCGATGAGCACGCCGACTACCTGCTTCGGTACGCCCTCCCACGTCTTCGTGATCGTCATGTCGCCGAAGAGGTGTTGCAGGAGACCTTCATGGCGGCGCTGAAGTCTGCGGCCAAATTCCGCGGGGATTCCAGCGCCCGGACTTGGCTCGTGGGCCTGCTTCGCCGCAAGATCGCCGACCATTATCGAAAACGTGGCCGTGAACCTCAAACAGAATCGCTTGACACGACGGATTCAGTGATCGACGGGTGGTTCGACGAGAAGGGCATGTGGAAACGATGGCCTGGCGAGTACGACGTGGATCCCTCAACGCTCCAAGACAAGGCCGATTTTTGGCGCGTTTTTGAGACGTGCCTGAAGGCGCTGCCGGAGCGCTTGGCGGAGGCGTTTGCTTTGCGCGTGGTGGATGATCGGGAGCCGGACGACGTATGTAAGGTTTTGTCGATCACGTCGACTAACCTATGGGTGTCGCTGCACCGCGCGCGGGCACGGCTTCGCGTCTGCCTGGAGGCGAATTGGTTTCAATCGGAAATAGAGGAGTCCGGTTGATGTTGTCTTGCAAGAAAGCCATCGAACTAATGTCCGAAGGAATGGACCACAAGTTGCCGTTCTGGCGACGGCTATCCCTGCGTCTCCACGTTGCAATGTGCCACCACTGCCCGCGATACGCACGTCAAATCCGGTCGTTGGATCTTGCCGTCAGGCAACACTATAGCGCTGATCCGTCGCGGACGACGACGGAGCCCCTTGCTCGCACCGACCTGGAGCGAATCAAGGCCTTGCTGCGTGAAGCCGCATCCAAATCTGAACCGCAAAAAGATTCGTAAGGTATTTCAGCTCCCCGGCGACCAACCCTGCAGAACAGAAGCGCAACCGAGCGAGCGGTCGAGTAGGCCGCACGGCGTGGTTGACGTTAGCCAATCGGAAACGGAATCAACCGTCGTCCCAAACGGAAGGCGGCATTCCCTCCCGGTCGAGGTACGTACAAGTGCGCATGGCAACCAAGGATATTGTGGACGGGTCAACGGTCGAAGGTGGCGCGGGATGCTCCGAGTCAGAATCCGCCTTTGCGGTCAGCGGTTGGTGGCGTCGGCCCATCCCGTTAACACTGTTGATGAGCGCCACCATCGTGTCCCTCTACGCCGCCTTTGAACGTATCGGAACCCAAGCCAATGCCGATGTGATTGAATACACGACCAATCTCGGTGGCGGGTTCCTGGCCGTTGGCATGACGGACGATCAGCCGGGTTTCATCGTCTTGTCGGCGCTCGATCAAACCGATGTGAAAGTTTCCGCGGATCAAGTGAGCAGTGTCGTGGCGGGAGAACACACCCGCGTCGAGGTTCGCACGCCGAGCGATCGCTGGACGGCGCGACTGCGCGGTCCACAAGTTGTCGTCGTGGACAAGCAGGGCGCAGTAACAACGGCCCGCGTGGACTGGCGACTTGAAGAGTTCGTTCGTCTCCGCGACAGCGCGGACTGTGCACACTCTATTGCGGGCGCTCATCCGCATTGCGGCGCGCCATTCGCCGACCTACAAGCCATTGTATCGGCCGGTCTGGTCGCCGGCGTGCCCGACGACATGCGGAGATTTTTAGACGGTTACAGGGAGCCATCGGAGTAGCTGAGTGAACCCCGCGCGGCGGGACTCTCACTCGATGGCGACGCATGCGCAATACACAACGAGATGACCAGGAGAACCATATGCCAAGATTGAAAGCAGTAACTACCTCGGATGCGACGGGCCAAGCTCGTGAGCTTCTTGAAGGCGTCGAGAAAAGACTGGGGATGGCGCCGAACATTATGCGGACGATGGCAAACTCGCCGGCGGTGCTGGAGGCTTATCTCGCGTTTGGTGCGGCCCTCGGCAAGGGATCGTTATCGGCGAAACTTCGCGAGCAGATCGCTCTGGCGGTCGGTGAAGCCAATCAATGCAAATATTGCCTGGCCGCGCACTCGGCGCTTGGCAACAAGGCCGGTCTGAGTGAAGCGGAAGTCGAGGAGAGTCGCCGCGGCGTTTCATCCAACGCCAAGACTCAAGCCGCACTCGGATTCGCAAGGAAAGTCGTACGCGAGCGCGGCTGGGTTGGCAACGATGACCTAGCAAGCTTGCGAACCGCCGGGTTCGATGACGGCGGGATAGCCGAAATCGTCGCGACGGTCGCGGTGAACATCTTCACCAACTATTTCAACCACGTCGCCGAGACGGTGGTCGATTTTCCCGAAGTCAGTGAGTTAAAGGTTGGTACCGAGTGCGCAAGCACCCAGTAGCGAGTTCTATTTTTTGAAAGGATAAATGAGATGAAGTTTTGTGCGTTGATTCTAACAGGAGTACTCCCTGCGATAGCGATTGCGCAGGGCTCGGGCACGGAGACTCACCCCACCGCGCTGGACGGGTACTGCGCGGTCAGCATCGTCAAGATGGACAAGCTGATCAAGGGAAGTCCGGCCCATTCTTCGGTCTATGATGGAAAGGAGTACAATTTTCCTTCCGTTGAGGCCAAGAAAATGTTTGACGAAAACCCGGCGGCTTTCGCTCCCGCATTGGGCGGCAATTGCGTCGTATGCAAAGTTGACGTCAAGAAAGACGTACCGGGCAAGCCGGAATTCCGTCGGGTCCATAACGGTCGTTTGTACCTCTTCCCATCTGAGGAGCCCCTCAAGACATTCATCGCCAATCCGGAAAAGTACGCCGACGCCGACTTGGCGCTAAGCGGAATTTGTCCCGTCTGCAGAGTGGATGCAAAGAAGGAAGTGAAGGGCAAAGCGGACCTTGCCTGGGACTACAAAGCAACTCGCTACCTTTTTCCGGCGAAGGAGCAGCTCGATAAATTTCGGAAAAACCCCAAGCGATATGCGGTTAAATAGGACACGTAGGGAACCGCTTTCTTAACGCCGGGCTGCGAGTCGCGTGGCGGTCGTCTGCTACGCGACTCTCCCGCCCCGGCAGGACGTTGTTGCGAGGCATCGTTTGGGCGCAATTGTGTCGCAGGAATCCGGCTGATGCCGCCGGAGAACACCTGAGAAGCGAAAGAGGTGATTTATGGGATTGACTGTTGCGGAAAGCGTTGACGCGAATGCAACGGTGGACGGGAGCGTATCGGACGTCGAGCGGCACGTCGTTGAGCGATATGCACAGGCTGCTCGGACGGTGGAACCTGCATTGTGCTGTCCGGCATCCAGTTACGATCCAAAGCTTTTGGAAAAACTGCCCCCCGAGATCGTCGCTACCGATTACGGGTGCGGCGACCCTTCCACGCACGCAAAGTCCGGCGAAACGGTTCTTGATCTCGGGTCAGGGTCTGGCAAGGCTTGCTACATCTTGGCACAGACGGTCGGCCCTTCGGGACGAGTGATTGGCATCGACATGAACGACACGATGCTGGCACTGGCCCGGAAGTTCCAGAAGGAAATGGCTTGCAGAATTGGGTACGAAAACGTGCAGTTCATTAAAGCGCGCATACAGGATCTGGGGTTGGATCTGGAGCAGATGGAAGAGTGGTTGCGCAGTCATCCCATCACGGAGATGACGGGGATCGCCGCGTTTGAAAGCGAGTGCGACCGGCTGCGGCTCACTTCGCCAGCAGTCGAGTCCCAAAGCGTAGACGTTGTGGTTTCCAACTGCGTTCTGAATCTCGTTCGCCCCGCCGACAAGGTTCGCCTGTTCGGCGAGATTCATCGTGTGCTCAAGCGTGGCGGCCGGGCAGTGATTTCGGACATTGTTTGCGATGAGGAGCCGACGCAGGCAATTGTCAACGATCCCGAGCTTTGGAGCGGCTGCATCGCCGGTGCGTTTCGCGAGGATCGTTTTCTGGAGCACTTCGAAAAGGCCGGGTTCTACGGCGTGGAGATCGTCGCTCGTCAAGCGGAACCATGGCAGATTGTCGACGGAATTGAGTTCCGGTCCATGACCGTGCGGGCCTACAAAGGCAAGGAGGGTCCGTGTCTGGAACGCAACCAGGCAGTTATCTACAAGGGTCCGTGGAAACAGGTCCGCGACGACGACGGACACATCCTGCATCGTGGCCAGCGCATGGCCGTTTGCGACAAGACGCTACGAATTCTTACGGACCTCAAAGGCCCGTATGCGACTGACATCATTTCGGTTCAGCCGCGGGACGAGGTTCCATTGGATACGGCTCGGCCATTTGATTGCCATAGAGTCAAGCTGCGTGATCCGCAAGAGACGAAGGGACAGGATTTCAGTGAAACATCTCTAGGTGAAGGCGGACCATGTTGCGACGGCGATCAGTGTTGTTGAGACAACTTACCCTTGTGCGACGTCACAACGGAATTGAACGATGACGCTGTTCATTCTCGCCCTTGCCGTCTTCTGGCTCGCTTACAGCAATGGTGCGAACGACAATTTCAAAGGCGTTGCTACGCTCTATGGAAGTGGGACGCTTACGTTTCGCTCGGCGCTTGGGTGGGCAACGTTAGCTACGCTTGCCGGAAGCGTGTTGTCGATCGCACTCGCAGGCTCACTCGCGAAATCCTTCAGTGGTAAGGGGCTCGTCCCGCCCGACATTTTGCAAAGCGGTTCACTACTGATCGCGGTCGCATCGGCGGGCGCGATAACGATTTTTCTGGCCACGATTCTGGGCATGCCAACGTCAACGACGCACGCATTGACCGGCGCGCTGGCTGGCGTGGCAATCGTCGCAAGTCCCGACCGTTCGGGATTCACCAAGTTGCTGTCGGAGTTTCTAGTGCCCCTGCTAATCAGTCCGGTGATTGCGATCCTTGGCGCGTCGATACTCTATGTACTTTTTCACCGTGCGCGCCTCGCCCGTGGCATCACACGCGAGACTTGCGTGTGCATCGGAAGGTGCCCACCGATACCCGTTCGGATGCAGGCAGATGGGGCAGCGTTTGTGGCCGTGCCCCTGGACGGCGGCCCCAGGTTTATGGTTGCAACTCAAGACGAGTGCGTTGAGCACTACGAGGGTAACGTCGTCGGGGTTAGCGCGCAGGCGGCCGTGGACGGCCTGCATTCCTTCAGCGGGCTCGCCGTTTGCTTTGCGCGGGCAGTAAACGACACACCTAAGATTGCCGCGCTACTCTTCGCGGCTGGAACAGCCGGAACCATCGGCGTCGGTTGGAAACTCGGTCTTGTAGCGGTGGCCATGGCGCTTGGCGGAATGCTCAGCGCCCGAAAGGTGGCCGAAACCATGAGCAAGCGAATTTCCAAATTGAATTCGGGTCAGGGACTGACCAGCAGCCTAGTAACGGCCGGACTGGTTCTTATCGCGTCGCGGCTCGGTATGCCTGTCTCCACGACCCATGTCTCGTGTGGTTCGATCTTCGGCATCGGAATTGTTTCTGGGACGGCTCGTTGGAAAACGATCAGCCACATCTTGCTGGCCTGGATCACGACGCTGCCGATGGGCGCCATTCTCGGGGCCGGTGGATACTTGTTCATGACGCATCTTCGAGGTTGAACCAATGAGTATTGCATTGAACATACTACTACCCGTTGTCGAGTCGGATGATTTCCAACGCCAGGTCGAGGCAACAGCAGGCACCGGGCTCTTTGCGCAAACACTTGAGACGATTCAAGTCAACATTGGACTTACCTGCGATCTTGCCTGCCGCCATTGCCACGTCGAATCATCGCCGAAGCGGACGGAGCAAATGGACTGGTCGACAATGCTGCTCATCTTGCAGGCAGCCAAACGATCTGGCGCGGACCAACTTGACATAACGGGCGGTGCGCCTGAGATGAACCCCAACTTCCGCCGGCTTGTAGTCCTTGCCCGTTTCATGGATTTGCAAGTGACGGTGCGAACGAATCTCACGATCATGCTTCGCGACGCGTACACCGATTTGCCTGAATTCTACCGCGATCAACGTGTTCATCTGATCGCGTCGTTGCCGTGTTACCTTTCAGAAAACGTCGATCGGCAACGTGGCATGAGGGTGTACGATCGAAGTGTCCAAGTAATCCGGCATCTGAACGCCGTCGGTTACGGCACCGAGTCGGACCTTCCGCTCGATCTGATCTACAACCCCGGAGGGCCAGCGATTCCGCCGGATCAGAATCAACTCGAAGAGACCTATCGCGGCGAACTCGAACAGCGATTCGGCATCCGATTCAGCCGACTCTACACGATCACCAATATGCCCATCGGCCGGTTCCTGCACGACCTTCGTCGTGACGGCCAGGACGAGCAATACTTGCAGTTGCTGCGCGAGTCGTTCAATCCCGCGACGCTAGACGGGCTAATGTGTCGCCGCCAAGTTCATGTAAGCTGGGACGGAACTCTGCACGATTGCGACTTCAACTACGCTCTTGGGATGCCAACGGATGATGGAACACCGAGGCATATTCGCGACTTTGATGGGGAAGCGCTAACGCACCGGCGCATCGTGACGGGTGATCATTGTTTCGGTTGTACGGCCGGACATGGGTCTTCGTGCGTGGGAGCGCTGGCATGAAGAACGACAACAGACTGCCGAACGGTTGGGACAACTGCACACTCATCGAGCGCCAGGATTTGGCAAATGATCTGGCAGTGTTGCGAGTCAAGCCCGATCGCGAGTTGTTTGGATTCCGTGCCGGGCAATACGCGGTAATCGGCCTGCCCGCGTCCGCGCCTCGTTTTGAACACTCCGAACCCGACGATGATGAAGCTCCAACCGCGAGCAAACTCATTCGCCGAGCCTACTCTATCGCGTCTTCCTCGAAAACGAATGAATACGTCGAACTTTATGTCACTCTGGTCCGGTCCGGCGAATTGACACCCCGGCTCTGGCTATTGCGAACGGGTGATCGACTTTGGCTCAGCCCGAGCGCGAAGGGCCATTTCACGATGGACGATTTACCGCAGGACAAAAACGTGGTGCTGATTGGGACCGGAACCGGCCTTGCTCCGTACATCTCTATGATTCGGGAGCATCACCGCTGCAACTCTGGTCGGACATTCGTCGTTGTTCACGGCGCACGACATGTCCGGGAATTGGGTTACCGCGACGAGCTCGAAGTCCTCGATCGAGATTGCGGTACGTTGGTGTATGTCCCAACAGTAAGCCGCCCGGAGCCCGAAGAAGGCTGGCGCGGTCACGTGGGTCGTGTTCAGTCCGTGTTCGCTGATGGGACGATCGATGCCGCGCTGGATGGCTCAATGTCGCCTTCCGCGACGCATGCTTTCGTCTCGGGAAACCCCGAAATGGTCGAAGACATTCAACGACTACTCCTTGGCCAAGGATACACGCTACACAACGCACGATTGCCGGGGACGTTGCACGTCGAGCGATATTGGTGACGCAATCAACACAACCTAAGAATGGAAGAAGGTTCGCACTATGCCAACATCAGAAGATTCCCAGCATGATCTCTTTCAGGACGCGATTACGCGGCTTACGACCGCAGCAGCGCTTTCCGAGATCGAGGATGAAGCCGTGCAGCGTCTTCGTCACCCCAAAGCGATTCTGGAGGTATCAATCCCCATTCGGATGGACGATGGGACGCTTCGTGTGTTTACGGGATATCGCGTACGTCATGACGACACCCGTGGTCCAACGAAGGGCGGCATCCGATACCATCCGGACGTCAACTTGAGCGAGGTAAAGGCCCTCGCCTTCTGGATGACCTGCAAGTGTGCCGTCGTGGGGATTCCATACGGCGGTGCGAAAGGTGGCGTAATCGTTAACCCGAAGGAGTTGTCTCCTCTGGAACTGGAGCGGCTCAGTCGGGGTTTCATCGACCAGATTGCTGATTTCATTGGCCCCGAAACCGATGTGCCGGCACCCGATGTGTATACCAACGCAAGGATCATGGGCTGGATGATGGATGAGTTCTCCAAGCTCCGGCGTCAACGTACTCCCGCCGTGATAACGGGCAAACCGGTGTCGCTGGGCGGGAGCCTCGGTCGCGACGATGCGACAGGGCGCGGTGCCTACTTCTGCATCAAGGAACTTGAGCGATTGCGCAAGTGGCAGCCGAGGGAAATTCGGGTGGCCATTCAAGGGTTTGGAAACGCCGGCCAACACGTCGCCCAACTGCTGCACAACGACGGGTACCGCATCGTCGCGGTCAGCGATTCGCGCGGAGGAGTCTACCGGCCCGAGGGTTTCGACATCGCAAGCTTGATTCAGGCCAAGAATGAGACGCGACAAGTGAAGGCGGTGTACTGTGACGGTTCGGTTTGCGAGGCGGTCAAAGCTGACACCATCTCCAACGAGGACCTGCTGGAACTCGACGTCGACCTTCTGATCCCAGCGGCCATGGAAAACCAGATCACGGCAGACAACGCCGCGAACATCAAAGCCCCGGTCATCGTCGAAATCGCAAATGGCCCGACCACGAGCGATGGCGATGCAGTGTTGGTTGCGAAGAATACGCTCGTCGTCCCCGACATTCTTGCCAACGCGGGCGGTGTAACCGTAAGTTACTTCGAGTGGGTGCAAAACAAAGCTGGGTATTACTGGCCCCTGGAGGAGGTGCACACCAAACTCCACGCCATTATGGTGCGCGAATTCAATGCAATCTACGAGTTGATGTTGAAAAAAAGCATCGACATGCGCACCGCCGCCTATGTACACGCGCTAAATCGGATCGGCGAAGCGATAGAAGCACAGGGCACTAGCCGGTACTTCAGCAACGAGATAGCGAAGTGATTACCTATCTTCCAGGCGAGGCGAATTGGATGGAAACAGCAGCAATTATGCAGGAGCTCAGCAAGCATGCCATCAAACCGGGTTGAATTTGTCGGATCACAGGGCGAAAAACTTGCCGCGCGATTGGATCTGCCCATCGGTCCCCCACGAGCGTATGGCCTGTTCGCACATTGTTTTACCTGTTCGAAAGACGTCCTAGCGGTATCGCGCATTGCTCGCGAACTGTCAGCGCGTGGGATCGCGGTCCTGCGATTCGATTTCACGGGCCTTGGGCACAGTGAAGGCGAGTTTGCCAATACCAACTTTTCATCCAATATCGAAGATCTGGTTCTCGCGGCCGCTTGGCTCCGCGCCGAGCACGAAGCTCCAACGCTTTTGATTGGACACAGTTTGGGCGGCGCTGCTGTATTGGCAGCCGCGGGTTCCGTTCCAGAGGCAGTCGCGGTAGTGACTATCGGTGCGCCGGAAGATCCGAATCACGTTAAAGAGCTTCTGGTAGGCACTGGCACCAAATTCAGAGAATCAGGCGAAGCAGACGTGGAAATCGCCGGGCGCCGATTCACCATTCGCAAGCAATTCATTGACGATTTGCAAGGCCACAGCCTAGAGGATCGAATACGCGACCTTGGCAAGGCTTTGTTGGTGTTGCACTCTCCGGATGACGTCGTTGTTAGCATTGAGAATGGCGAACGAATCTTTGAGGTGGCGAAGCATCCGAAAACTTTCGTCTCACTCGACAAAGCAGACCATCTGCTTACACGACGTGAAGACGCCACCTACGTTGCAGAGGTGCTCGCTGCATGGACCAGCCGGTATCTTCCCAATCTTGACCAGCAAGAACCCTCCGATGTTCCGACTGGAGTGGTCGTTGTCGATGAGTCCGGCTCCGGCAAGTTCACGCAGCGTATTCGAGCGGGGCGCCACGAATTCGTCGCGGATGAGCCAGCGTCGGTCGGCGGCAATGACGACGGACCCACGCCTTACGATCTCTTGCTCGCCGCACTGGGGACCTGCACATCAATGACCCTGAGAATGTATGCGGAACGGAAGGAGCTTGCGCTCGATCACGTCGCGGTTCGTCTGCGCCATAGTAAAATACACGCTAAGGATTGCGAATCTTGCGAAGCAAGCGATGGTTGGGTCGACCACATCGATCGTGAAATCACGATTGAAGGCGCCGTCGATGAGGCCCAGCGACGACGGCTCTTGGAAATCGCTGATCGCTGTCCGGTGCACCGTACGCTGCATGCTGAAGTCCGGATTTCAACTCGTGAGGCGGGGGAATAGCGTAGAACGATGTTGCGACACACCCAGACATCATTGAATTTAGGGAGTCGAATTCATGAAACTCAACGAACGGCAGCAAGAGCTATGTTCCTCCAGCCAGTGGGACTTCTCGGGATTGATGGCTCATTTCTTGAACTGCACGCTAAAGAAATCGCCCGACGGCTCGCACACAAAAGGGCTGATTGCAATTTCAAGGGCGATCATGGAGGAGAACGGCGTCTCAGTGGAATTGCTTCGCCCGGTAGATTCCAACATCGTGTAACGGAGTATACCCAGACATGACCGAGCACGGCTGGGCGGAAGACGCATGGTCAGCGGTCTAAGAAAAGGTCAAGGCCGCCAACATCCTTGTGCTGGGATCACTTATCTGGTTGGGGGAATAATCATCTGTGTGCACCAAAGTCATCAAGCGGCTTTACTCCACGTCCGGCGACCTTAATGAACATGGGCAATACCCGTATTACGGCCGTGTTGGCGGATGCCTGATCACCGGGAACGAGGACGGCGTGAAGCACTGCTCAATGAGCATTCTCTATGTGCTACAGCACATCGGATACGTCATCCCGCCCTAGGCCGATGCCGGGCGGATTGGAGAAGTCGGCCCCGGCCCGTCTTACCTTGATTCCGGTTCGGGTGGCCCTGAAAACGATTTCACGAATCGAAACACGACATTTATGAAGTGGAATCTGCTCCACATCGCACGAATGAACCAGGACGCCGATTCGATTTCGCGAATCCGGAGCATCGTTGAATTCCGGCGAACTGCGCCTTGGTCCAGCCGTCGGTGTACTGTCCAAATCAGGGAGCGTTGGACATGTCACCAGATTAGTTCGAACGGTCGCGTGCGCTCCATCGCCGACACCCTGAAAAGCGGAGCGCTATGAGCAAGGTGTCCCTTGCATCGCGCGGCGACCTGTCGCTTGTTCATACGCCAGGCACATCGACCTTGATGCGGAAGTCTTTGATGTGTGCGAAAAATAGCTTCCCGGCGTTTTGCCCAGAACTCGCTTGAACATCGCGATGAAGGCGCTTGTGCTGTCATAGCCCACAGCCAACCCTGCTGCCGTGACAGAATCGCCAGCGGCCAGTCGCTCGAGCGCGTGCAGCGCCTTTACTTGCGTTAGCCATCTTCCGAAAGTCATGCTCGATTCTTTAAGGAAGAGTCGTTCGATTGTCCGAATGCTTGCGCCACTCCCGTGCATCAACTCAGATATCGATTTCGTTGCCGATAGGTTGGCCATGGCATTCTCCGCGACGCGCCGAGCACGCGCGTCCGTTGGCAGCTTGAACTGCAAAGGGTTTTCCCGCCGGTGAATGATCTGATCCAATAGGACGGCAGCTAATCGCGCCTGTTCGGGTACTTTGTCGGCAAGCATCTTTAGCCGCATCGTCTCCAAGATCAGCTCGCGCAACAGTGGCGTCACGTCGATCACGCAACATCGCTCAGGAAGATGGCGATAGCCCGGATGAAGGTAGAGAGTTTGCATTCGGACCAGCCCGGTCGTCCTTATGGCGTGCTCGAAGCCTGCCGGGATCCAGACCGCGCGACGAGGGGGGACCACCCAGGTGCCGATCGACGTGTCCACAGTCATTACACCTTGGGTTGCATAGACTAACTGGTGCCATTTGTGCGAATGCGACGCGACGCGGTGGCCGGACTCGAAACGCAAGCCCAACGAACGGACCACGATTGCACACTCAGAAGCGGCTTTTCGTGGTTGTCGGTTTTGCGGCATAACTTGTCAATATATCGCAAGACAGACCAACATGGCAAGCTTATTATCCGATCTTCTGAAGTCGACTAGATCCCTAACGACTGGAGACAATCATGCCCAACGACATTGCCCACTTTGCCATACATGCTGACGATTGTGAACGTGCGAAGGCCTTTTATGAGAAGGCCTTCGGCTGGTCGTTTGAACCCTGGGGGCCGCCGAACTTCTGGCGCATCCACACAAGTCCTGGTGCGATTCATGGAGCCTTACAGGAGCGCAGGGCACCTGTGTCGGGACAAGGTATGATCGGTTTCGAGTGCTCGATCGCAGTCAAGGACGTGAAGTCCGCAGCCAAGACCATTGAGGCGTGCGGAGGCAGAGTGACTATACAGCCCTTTGAGATTGAAGGGGTAGGCACGCTTCTCATGTTTGAAGACACCGAAGGCAACGTGGCGGGAGCGATGCAGTATCAGGAGGGAGCTCGATGAGCATGATTAATTCACTGGGCAAGACCGGCGGGATCCTTGGCCTTACCGCAATTGCTATCGTGACGTTGGGCTCTGCGTTGCTGACTCATTCTTTGGTGCCACCGATCGGTGATTCAGTAGAAAGTCCGCGCCACGAACGTATGGATGCCGAACGAACGGGAGGGGAGAAGGATGAGTCTCACCCAGACGTCGAAAAACAAATCAAGGCTTTCATCATCCACTACATCGCGACGCTCGAAGGAAAAAATGAGAAGGCTATCCGTGCGCTATTCATTGAAGACGACCGCTTCGCGTGGTTCACGGATGGCGTGAAGTCCTACGCAACCATCGACGACGTTCTTGCAGGAATGCGCAAATACGCGGGCATTCGCTTCGAGACAACGATCTCAAGAATCCACGTAGTACCCTTGAGCGCATCCTTGGCATCGGTGCGATCAAAGTTCCGAACCAAACTAACGATCCCCGGCGCCGAAAACCATGAATACGGCGGCGTCATTACTTGGCTTCTCGAGAAGGCCCCGGCGTCCGACGAGTGGAAGGTTATCCTTGGACACACTTCGACGCCGGGCGGTCCACCGAACAATGACTACAAAGGGGGAAAGCAATGAGCGCCGATGGGAATTGCGACAAATGTGACCGTGTCGGGCGTTTGTTCTGTAGCTGGGGGCTCCGGTCTGGGTTCTCATCAGCGAAACGATATCGCTTGGATTGCGGCGCGATGCACGCTATGAATAGAGGAGAGTCATGCACGGTGAAGGACGTAAGGTATTTTCGAGCACACCGACAAACCTATGAGTGGCCGTCCTAGAGGCATGGCGCGTTCCTGCTCGTGTCGGTGCTTTCCAGGAGCTTTTCCATGATCAGTTGACGCACCAACATGAGGACTTGATCGACGATACTGTTGCTACCGATCGGTCGTTCGGGAAAACAAGAACGCAGAGACTGTCGAAGCTGTCAACCGGGTTTATTCGAAGCTCATCACTGCGACCATGTTCTTTATAGCCGGGTGAAGCCTATTGCCCACAACGCCATCACGCTGAAACCTTGAACTGCCAATTGTGCGGATCCGTGTTCTTGCTTTCGCAGTTGAACAAGACTCCTGCGGGCTACATTTCGGATGTCAGCGATCGCGATGGACACACGGCGCACCAGCTTACGAGTATTTTGGAGGACGCGAAGTGAACATCGACCCAACACTTGGCAAAGTTGACCGCATCGGGAGCATCTTCATTGGGATCGGAGTCGTAGCATACGCTGGTTTCGGTACTATTGGCCACACTTGGGGACGTGTGCTGCTCGGCGCCCTAGGAATCATTTTCCTGGTGGGCGGTGTATGGGGGACCTGACTCTTCCGAAGGGTGCTCAGTTTGGGCAACAAAAGATAGCGTTCCAGCGCTTCCACGGCTTGAAGTTCAGCATCAATGAGTTATTGCCCAAGCGTGTGTTGAAGTCGTGTGACGGCCCGTCTGTTTTCTGCCCGTGGCACGTCAGCCGGTATTGAATATCACGCGATTAGCCAAATGCAGGAAGTCGGTGTGTTTCGCAAATGAAAGAACGTCAAACATGACTACGGATTTCTTCGAACAATCGCTCGCACTCCATCGCAAGCACCGCGGTAAGTTACAAATCACGAGCAAGGTCGCCCTTGCATCGCGGGATGATCTTTCGCTCGCGTACACACCGGGTGTCGCGGGACCATGTGAAGCCATCGCACGGGATCCGGATTCGGCCTACGAGTTGACCATGAAGGGGAATGCGGTGGCCGTGCTCAGCGATGGTTCTGCAGTATTGGGTCTAGGAGCCATCGGTCCCTCAGCCGCACTGCCGGTGATGGAAGGCAAGGCAATACTTTTCAAAGAATTTGCAGGCATTGATGCAATTCCCATTTGCGTTGAAGCGGCAACCGATGAAGATTTGATCGACGTTGCAAGGGCAATCGCGCCGACCTTCGGCGGAATTAACCTCGAAGACATCCGAGCACCGCGATGCTTCGTTGTTGAGCAGGCCCTCCAGGATATCGGTATTCCTGTGTTTCACGATGACCAACACGGAACTGCGATTGTCCTGTTAGCTGCGATCATCAACAGTGCCAAGATCGTCGGAAAGAGAGTGGACGAGTTGTCTGTTGTCGTCAGCGGCGCGGGCGCGGCGGGCTCAGCTATTGTCAAAATCCTACGTTGTCGTAACGACGCATCGAGCTCCTGCGTGATGGCAGCCGATGTTGTTGTTTGCGACTCCAAGGGAATCATCTCCTCAACTCGCACAGATCTAGATCCATACAAGAGAGAACTGCTGTCGTTTTCAAATCGCCACGACCAGTCGGGCACCCTCCATGATGCGCTCCGAGGCGCCGATGTCTTCATTGGTGTTTCGAGAGGTAATCTCCTGACGGCCAACGATGTCAGAAGCATGGCGAAAGATTCGATCATCCTTGCCATGGCCAATCCCGATCCGGAAATCATGCCGGACGAGGCGCGCCGCGGTGGCGCTGCGATCGTGGGAACCGGTCGAAGCGATTTTGCCAACCAGGTCAACAACGTCCTGGTGTTTCCCGGAATCTTCCGCGGCGCTCTCGATGCCCGGGCACCGCGAATCTCCGATCGGATGAAGCTGGCCGCTGTCCATGCACTCGCGGATGCTGTTGCGACACCGGCGGTCGAGCAGATTCTCCCAAATCCGTTGGACAGGGAAGTTTCGACCAAGGTGGCAATGGCGGTCCGCAACGCAGCGGAATTGAATACTCCGTAATCTCGTGAGTACGCGCACAGGAAACGGTCCGAAATCGAGGTGACGCATTGCTGTGCTCGCCTTGGATGCTGCATCTCGAGCGATACTGCGAGACTCAACTATGGATTCTCAACCATGGCCGCGCTGTAACCGTTGGCCTTCACGGCCTCAACGATTTGATCGGCAACAAGCGGGTTTTCGGCGGCGTACCGAACCACCGCCGTCTTCGTTGGATAGTCGACCTCAACAAACTCGACATCCGGGAGCTTCGCCAGCGCCGCGCGCAGTCCGGATGCGCAGCCGTCGCAAGTCATACCTTCGATATGGAATCTAGCCGTGGTGAGGCGAACATCTGGCGCGAGAGCGCTCTCTGATATCGGCGCGGCGAACAGGTGACCGACATAGTTCGGAAAGAACACGAACGCACCGACCAAGCCCGTTGCCGTCCACAGCATGATCCGGCTGAACGCGCGCATCCTCCGGTTGGGAGCCGCACAGGCAGAGTTCGGGGCGCATGTCTCCCGACGGAAGTAGACGGTGTAGAACCCGATACCGAGCATGGCCATCGCGCCTGTGATGAAATAGGGGCGGTACGCCTCAAAGAACCCGGCCACTCCCGCCGCTGACACGCCGAAAGCGATCAGAACCAGCGGGAGCCAGCAGCAGGCCGACGAAAGGATCGCGGCCAGTACCGACCCGCTCGCCGCAATCACACCAGCCCGACGACGGGTCACTCCAGTGCCGAGGGTGGCAGGTTGCGTCGCGCAACAATCGTCGCGTACCTCGTCCGCGAATCCCGTCTGCGCCGCACCCGACGCGCAGCAGTCCTTCTGGTCGCCGACGCCGTGTTCTACCGTAGTTTCCTCGCGGCCAGCAAGTTTGAACCCTTGGTCCACAACTTCCTGCACACTCTTCAGACAGCATCCACCCATGGGGTTCGTGTATTCGCAGCGGCAACCCGGCCCCTTCATGTCGGCCTTGATGCTGTCCAACACCGTCGATTCGCCCGTCCGACGAATCTCATCGTGGATCGCCTCGATGCTATGAGCGAAGCAAAAGCACAACGGACGAGCGGGCTCGGTTTCTTTCAAGCCGAACCGGACTGACAGGTCGGATTTCACGAAAGTGCCGGCGTTGCCCGTGCCGAAGTACACCGTCTCGCATTCCGGCGTCAGGCAGACATGGTACGGCTCGTCCCCGATGTCCGCGAGGCGATCGGCGCGCAGTAGACTTTCGAGCGTCACGCGCTTGACCTTGCGGCCCGGACGGTTGCATGAAGGACAATTCTGCATATCAGTTCACTCCGATTCGATGACCAGCGGGCGCCGCCACGAAACCCTCTTCGCGCAGCAGGGCGGCACCTTCGTTCGCTGCGTGTCGGCAATGGTGCCGCTCTTGTGAAGCGAGCAGCGATCCATGGAGACCAGCTTCCCGGTCAACGGGCAGGCGATCCTGCCCGGACAGTCCGGGCGGTTCGGATCGACCGTTGGGCATTTGTCCCGGCAGATGATCTCGCCCGTCTGCGGGCAGGTGATCTTTCCGGGGCAGTCGGGGCGCTAGAAGCGCGCCTGGCCAAGCACGATGCTTGCGACGGCGACCAGTCCCACGGTTGTGGCAGAAGCCAGCGTAAGAGTCCTGAATGTTCTCATCAGTTCGATCTCCGTTTTCCGCGTTTCCGTTTCAAGTCCGCTACGACGGCGCACCCTTTCTTCGATTTGCGGCAGCGCTGAAGGGCGTCGGCGAGCGTAGATCGCACGCGCCGCAGGTCGGCGAGCTTCTCATCGACCTCGGCCAGCCGCCGTTCGATCAATGCCTGCACCTTCTTGCACGGCGAGTCCCCGTTCAGTTCCAACAGCGCGCGGATGTCGTCCAGCGTGAACCCGACGGCCTGTGCGGCGCGGATGAACTCCAGCCGCTGGATGGCCCCGTCGTCGTACAGACGATAGCCCGCCCGGCTCCGGTCGGTCGGCGAGAGCAATCCCTCGCGCTCGTAGTACCGCAGCGTCGTGGCGGCCACGCCCGCCGCTTGGGCAACCTCGCCGATGGTCAGTCGGTTCGCGTTTTCCGTTCTCATGGCAATCACCTCCCTAAACTATACACCTTACACCTACATGTAAGGTCAAGGACGGGCCACAATATTTTTGCTGACCGTCGGCCCCATGCCAGTTTACGGGGGCCTCGTTTCGGGGTGTAAGTGAGTCAGCCTCATTATGCACCTCCGGTGACTCTCTGCTCCGTTGGTGGCCGCTGCGCCGCCTCCGGCGGGGCAGGCGTTGGGCGATGCCATGCACTGGCGGGTGCAGTTGCCACACCGGCGGTCGAGCAGATTCTCCCAAATCCGTTGGACAGGGAAGTTTCGGCCAAGGTGGCAATGGCCGTCCGCGAAGCGGCAAAATTGGATCGATGCTGAGCCTTCACGTCCGGGGCTGTTTCGTCCTTCCGAATTGTAAGCGACCCTGTCCCGATTCACCTGGGCCATTCAAACGAACGGATCTCGCCAGCCTGTTCTGGTTCCTGGGCCGCGACTCCGCGTAAGGTTTAGGCGCGGGGCAGCGACTAACCGAGCAGAGGTGGCATCGGCGCAGACTGTGAGCTTATTCGGCGTCCTCAATGCCACCTCCAGGAGGCCTGAATCAATGTTGCGATTGCAATGTGCTGAAGTCTGGGGCGGCATCAAGAACGAGGATCTGGATGTCTGTTCTCCGGGCCTGAACGTGAGCCTGTACTCCAGCTCCTGCGATGGTGGAAAAGGCGGGGACGTTTACTATTTCTCGTTGTGTAGCGCCGACAGAGTCACGCGCATCGCCTTGGCGGACGTCGCCGGCCATGGCGAGCAAGTGAGCCAAATCGGCCAGTGGGTCTACGAGCAGATGGCGGCGAAGCTCGACGAACCAGACTTGCCCGGCATGATGGCGGGCCCGGAGTTGAGAGTGTGGGCTTTGCGATCCCGGTGTCGGAAGTCGGAGCCTTCGTTACCCCGAGAGAGGAAGCCAATCCGTGATGGAAGGTATAACTAGGAGTGTCTTTGGATGATTGCAGTCAACACTAAAGCCGTCAGCGCTTCGGTCGAGCCTTTACCGAAATCAAGAATCCGAATGTCAATTGCGTCCCAACTACATCGTCGAGCAGGGCTTATCAAAGCAATCTCGATCATCCTGATTATCGTTTCGCTTCTCGTGGTGATTCGGGCGCTGCCGGTGGATCGATTGATCGACATGGTGAAGTTGAAGGCGGATGGGCTTGGGTTCTGGGGTCCGATCGCCCTTGGAGCGGCATATGTGATCGCCGCGTTGGCATTTTTTCCTGGTTCAGCTCTAACGCTCGCAGCAGGCGCGGTCTTCGGGCTCGTCTGGGGAACGGTGACAGTCTCCGTTGCTGCTTCAACGTCCGCCGCATTGGCATTTCTGATCGCTCGTTATCTTGCCCGCGACAAGGTCGCGCGTCAGGCCCAAAGATTCCCAAAATTTCAGGCCATCGATCGGGCCATTGGCAACGGTGGATGGAAGATCATTGCGATGCTTCGATTGTCACCGGCTGTACCGTTTAGCTTGGGCAACTATTTATTCGGCCTTACCTCCATCCGGTTCTGGCCCTACGTCTTGGCCAGTTGGCTGTTCATGCTCCCGGGCACATTCATGTACGTCTACTTGGGACACATCGGTACCGAAGGTCTGCGGTCCGCGGCAGGTGCGCAGAGAGGCAAAACACTCGGCGAATGGGCGCTTCTAGGCGTTGGATTGTTGGCCACAGTTGCGGTTACAGTTTACGTCACTCGATTGGCGCGCAAGGCGCTTCGTGAGCAGACCAAAATCGAAGAGCAACCGACCAATACGTTGCGTGCCGAAGAGTTGGCGGAGTCGCCCGCCACCGATGCTGCCGGGCGCTCGTGGAGCACAATCGTGCTCCCGATCATCGCCGTTGTGATGCTCGGCATAGCCGCATGCGCACAGTTGCAGGCCGACACACTTAAGGGCTTGTTCGGGCCGCCGCCGGTCACCCTGCAAGAGACCTATCAGCGGCAATCGGATGGTCCGAAGGTTGACCATGCTCAATTCGATACCTTGCTTCGGAGACATGTCGACGCCGATGGATGGGTTGACTATGCAGGGTTGCAGAAAGAAGCGGCAACGCTGGATGCGTACATTTCGGAAGTCGCAAATGCGCCGTTCGCGGACTTGGGTCGCGACGAAAAACTGTCGCTGCTCATCAACGCTTACAACGCCTTTACGCTTCGTTTGATTCTTGATCACTACCCCGTCAAGTCGATCAAGGACATTCCCGGTGCGAAGCGCTGGGACGATAAGCGCTGGCGTATCGGAACGATGACGCTCAGTCTGAATCAGATTGAGCACGAACAAATCAGACCGAAGTTCGCTGAACCGCGCATACACTTTGCCCTGGTCTGCGCCGCCATTGGCTGTCCGAAGCTACGCAACGAGGCCTTTCAAGCGGACCGCATCGAAAAGCAACTGGAGGACCAGGCTCACTACGTGCATTTGCACGATCGATGGTTTGATTATGAACCTGGCGCCAAGGAAGTCCATCTGACGAAACTCTACGATTGGTATGGATCGGACTTCGAGCAGGCAGCGGGCTCCGTCGTCCAGTTTGCCGCTCGTTATTCCGCGCCGCTTAAGGCGGCATTGGATGCGGGTATGAAACCCAAAATCAAATGGCTCGACTACGATTGGACACTAAACGATGCAAAAAACAAGCGTTGACCCCCAGGGACCTGGGGGTGTCTCAAGCGTGACAGGACCGTCTGGCACTGGGGAAGGGCCGTCGGACTTAGCCCTTGCGGGTCTACCGCAGGCCCTCCCGTTTGACGAACATAATCGTCGCCTGGTTGCCAACGTACACCCGATGGACTGGGTGAACCCACAGCCCACGGGTCGCTACAACATGGTGGTGGTAGGTGGCGGCACCGCCGGGCTGGTTACGGCAGCGGGAGCAGCCGGCCTTGGCGCGAAGGTGGCGCTCATCGAGCGCGCTTTATTGGGTGGCGATTGTCTCAATGTAGGATGTGTTCCATCCAAGGCCCTGATCCGTTGTGCTCGTGCGTTTGCGGAAGTTCGTGACGCCGGTTCCTTTGGCGTCGCTGTGCCGGACGGCGCAGTCGTGGATTTCGGCGCAGTAATGGAGCGCATGCGGAAACTTCGAGCGGGCATCAGCCCGCATGACTCGGCGAAGCGTTTTCGCGAACTGGGAATCGATGTCTTCATTGGGGACGCCAAATTCTCGGGACGTGACACAGTCGAGGTCGATGGGAAGACGTTGCGTTTTTCAAGATCGTGCATCGCCACCGGCGCGAGGGCGGTGCCTTTACCCATACCCGGTCTTGTCGAGGCCGGGTTCCTGACCAATGAGACTCTGTTTTCCCTCACGGAACTACCGCGTCGACTTGCGGTGATTGGCGCCGGCCCCATCGGCTGTGAAATGGCTCAATCATTCGCGCGGTTCGGCTCCGAGGTGACACTGCTTGAGGCCATGCACCAGGTTCTCGGCCGCGAAGACCGTGACGCGGCCCAGCGTGTTGAACAGGCTTTGGTGCGCGACGGTGTGCGATTGAATTGTTGTGCCAAGATTACAGGTGTCCGGAAGGACGGAAACGAACGCGTTCTTACACTTGAAGGGGAGACTGGTGGTTCACTCAGGGTGGACGCCGTACTCGTTGCCGTCGGGCGGACACCCAATGTCGAAGGGCTAGGATTGGAGAAGGCCGGGGTCGAATTCGACGCAAAGCTCGGCGTCAAAGTCGATGATCGCCTGCGAACGACCAACCCGAAGATCTTCGCGGCAGGCGACATCTGTTCTAAGTTCAAGTTCACTCATGCGGCCGATTTCATGGCTCGCATCGTGATCCAAAACGCGCTGTTCTTCGGGAGGAGCAAGGCCAGCGCCCTGACGATTCCCTGGTGCACCTTCACTGATCCTGAGATCGCTCATGTCGGCCTGTACGAGCAACAGGCGAAAGAAAAGGGGATCGACTTGACAACATTCACCGTGGAATTGTCCGATGTCGACCGCGCTGTGCTCGACGGCGAAGATGAGGGATTCCTAAAGGTCCACGTCAAGAAGGGGTCCGACAAGATCCTCGGGGCGACGCTCGTTGCTCGTCACGCCGGCGAGATGATCTCGGAAATCACCCTCGCGATGGTTTCGGGCGCGGGGCTCGGCACGTTGTCCAAGACGATTCATCCTTATCCCACTCAGGCGGAAGTGATCCGCAAGGCCGGCGATGCCTACAACAAGACGAGACTGACACCGCGGGTAAAGGGCATATTCGAAATACTATTGCGGTGGAGACGATAGTTGCTTCCAAATAGTAGGCAGAAAAGATGAAGGATGAATCCAAGCCAAAAGCGTGGTTGGAGATTGCGCTCCAGCGCTCCGTTGTGCAGCGGTCGTTTGCCTATGGAATCGTGGTTGGAGCCATACTGATCCTAATCAACCACGGCGATGCGATACTGGCTGGACAGGTCAACGCTGCGAGGGTTGCAAGAATGGCTCTTACCGTTGTCGTTCCGTATGTCGTTTCGACGCTTTCGAGCATAGGAGCCACTCGTGCGTTGCGTCGCTGAAACCTCGACCTCTACCGATTCGAGCGCAGGGAGGCGCATCGCGTTGTTTGCCGTGGTCGCTTGCCTGTTGGCGTACGCGGGCGCACTTGCTTGGCTCTCACGTCGTACGGTGGCGTCGCAGCTCGAATTCCAAAGTGCCGCGAACTGGCTCGTTGTATTTTCAATTCCCGCCGGGCTGATTTACCTTGGGGGAGCATGGCTGATCATGCGGAACCCTTCTACGAAGATGATGGTCGCGGCGATCATCCTTACCGGTCTCGCAATGCGCGCGATCGTGATGACGTCTCCGCCATCAATAGAAGACGATTTCTATCGTTACCTGTGGGATGGTGCCGTCACGGCACGTGGCCTGAATCCTTACGAATACTCGCCAACGCAGATTTTGTGGGGGTCGATTGGGGCTGAACCAATTCCGCAGCCGCTACGGCAACTTGCCGACGAATCCGGATCGATACTGGAGCATGTGAACCACCCTCACCTTACCACGATCTACCCGCCGATAGCGCAACTCGCTTTCGCCACAGCGCACATGATCGCTCCGTGGAGCACTGACTCCTGGCGAGTGCTTCTGCTTCTCGCGGAAGGCGTCACGCTTGTGATCCTGTTTCGTTTATTGTCAGTCCTGGGTCTGTCATCGACGGCTATCGTTTGGTATTGGTGGAACCCGATTCTACTTCGCGAGATTTATGGCGGCGCACACATGGACGTCTTGTTGCTTCCGTTCATTGTGGGAGCCGTGGTACTTGCCACCAAGAAGAGATTCAGCGTATCCATGCTTCTTCTCGCACTCGCCGGAGGAGTCAAGCTCTGGCCGATCATCTTGGCTCCCATCCTCTTGGGTTCTCTTCTTGCCACGCCGAAACGTTTGTTCTTGCCGCTGACTGTGTTCCTTGGGACGACCGCGCTGGTGTGGTTACCTACCCTTCCTCACGCCCTTAGTGCTGACAGCGGTTTCATTGCCTACGCTGAGGCGTGGCAAAACAACGCTGGGGTGTTTACGCTACTTGAACGCAGCGGCCGGTATATCTTGGCCGGAATTGGCGAACCCTACGTTTACTTGGGACAACCGATCGCGCGCGGAATCGTGGGTGTCACATTGTTGGCTTGGATTGCCTGGCTGAGTCTCAAACCAGTTATCGCCATTCGCGATGTTCCGCGGAGATGCTGTCTTGCCGTCGCCGCACTGTTCTTGCTGGCTCCCGCCCAATTCCCGTGGTATTACGTTTGGCTCCTGCCGTTCCTGTCCGTCGTTCCGAGCATACCTTTGCTGTCTTATAGCTTCCTATTGCCGCTTTACTATGTGCGTGCTGTTGTACCCACCGTGGTGTGGTTGGAGCACGGTGTCGTCTGGCTACTGCTGGCACGAGAGATGACATCGAGCGTGATCCGTCAAAGGCGATTCCGCCGTATCGAGTCCGTTTCCTACGCGGATTCTGGATGCTGATATGTTAGACAACGCTTCGGTATCGGTCATCATTCCTGCGCTCAACGAGGAGCAGGCCATCGCAGAGGTGCTGAACGCGATTCCAAAATGGGTCGACGGCGTAATCGTTGTTGACAATGGGTCCACCGATCAGACCGCCGCCATCGCAAAACGTCACGGAGCACGAGTAGTTCTTGAGCCGTTGCGCGGATACGGTGCGGCTTGCCTTGCCGGAATCGCAGCCAGTTCTGACTCAGAGATTCTCGTGTTTCTCGACGGGGACTTCAGTGACCATCCGGAACAAATTGTGCATCTGGTTGAGCCAATAGTGCGCGGCGATGCCGATCTTGCTATCGGGTCTCGCGTTCAAGGGTGCCGCGATTACGGCGCTCTCACCCTTCAACAACGCGGGGGCAACGCACTCGCCTGCCTCCTTATCCGCACGCTCTGGGGGCACCGGTACACCGACCTGGGACCTTTTCGTGTAGTGCGCAGGACCGCGCTTAGCTGCCTTCGAATGGACGACCTGACGTACGGATGGACTATTCAGATGCAAATTCGCGCCATCCGCGCCGGCTTACGAATACTCGAAGTCCCAGTGGATTATCGTCGGCGCATTGGACGATCGAAGATCTCTGGAACGACACGAGGCGTGATCGGAGCGAGCATCAAGATTCTTTCGACAGTGATTCGGGAACGATTGCACCCCACGACAGTGAGCGACGATCAGGTTTGCGGCGAGCACCTCATCGTTTTCACCCGCTACCCCGAACCCGGATTGACAAAAACACGTTTGATTCCCGCGCTGGCTCCTGAACGTGCCGCTGACCTGCAACGGGCAATGACGATTCAGGCTCTTCGGTCGACGGATCGCCTGCGATTGATCCGCGACGTGTCCATCGAAGTCCGCTTTGCGGGCGGAGATGAATCGCGCATGGCCGCCACGTTTGGCGACCAGCATACGTACCTGCCCCAAAGTTGTGGGGACCTCGGCGCTCGCATGCATCATGCGTTCCGTGAAGCCTTCGTCCGTGGATCGGAACGGGTGGTTGTCATTGGGAGCGACTGTCCGGAACTCGATGTCGAGATCATCAGCGAGGCGTTTGATGCACTCCGCAGCCATGATTGTGTAATCGGCCCCTCGGACGACGGCGGGTACTACCTCATTGGGTTCAAAAGCCTCTGCCGACAAGTCTTCGAAGGCATCACATGGGGTTCGGCACAGGTGTTTGAACAGACGCAGCGGCAGGCGATCGCGGCTGATCTGGCGATTCACAGACTCAGGGTGCTTACAGACGTGGACGAGCCGAAGGACTTGCGTGTGTGGGAGCGATATCGCCGGCCGAGGATTTCGGTCATCATCCCTGCGATCAACGAATCGCAGACTATCGCACGGGCGATCGAGAGTGCATCCGTCGGCCCAGACGTTGAAGTGATAGTCGTCGACGGAGGCAGCGTTGACAACACGCCGCAGATTGCCCGCGCCATGGGTGCGCGCGTCGTCGGTTCTGCGGCCGGCCGCGCCCATCAGATGAACGTAGGCGCCGCCGCCGCGCGCGGCTCGATTCTCCTGTTCCTGCACGCCGACACGACTCTGCCGATTGGATTTCAGCGCCAAGTTTGTGAAGTTCTGGCTCGCCCCAAAGTCAGCGCCGGAGCTTTTCAACTGCGAATCGCCTCGGCGAGCTGGGCGTTTCGCTGGATCGAGACGTTCGTGCGATTTCGTTCGACGATATTTCAGAGTCCCTATGGCGACCAGGCCATTTTTGTAAACCCGGCGACGTTTCGTCAGGCGGGCAGTTTTCCAGACTGGCCGGTTATGGAAGACTACGAACTCGTTCAAAGACTCCGCCGCCTCGGCCGGATTGCAATCGCCCCGATGGCGGTGACGACGTCCGCGCGTCGTTGGCTGGCCAACGGAGTGTGGCGAACGACGCTCATGAATCAAGCGTGCATCGTGGCAAGGCGTTTGGGCGTATCTCCCGAGCGCTTGGCCGGGTGGCGGGGGCGACGCGACCAAATAGAAAATGCATCGGCGCCTTCGCCGGACGAGTATTCGACATCGTTCGCACCCAAGACGTAGACGTGTTCGTCCTGCGTGCCGAATTGGACTCTGTGGCGTGCCAGGGTGTTGCCTCATAGGCCGGCGACGGAGCACGGCAAGTTGAACGGAATTGAATTTGCCACCTTGTCCATTTCATGGATGGCATCAGAACGGTTTTGCAAACAATGAAAGGGGCAAATGCTCATGAATTCCGATAACCACCAAGACTCCATACCACCGTCCTTCTTGCCTAAATCGCGCATTGGGCGAGGATTCGTTGCCATTTGGTGCGTCGTCGTCGCCGGCCTCGTCGTGCAGGTCACCCGCCAATTCTTCTTGTCGAATGAGGAAACTAAAGGGCCCAGTATCACAGATGGTCGATTGCATAGCCGTCCGATTGTAGAACGTGACGGGCGTCGGCTCCTGTGGGCACGCGATGATTCGGATTCCGATGAATTTGAATGGTTTGACGTCACAGATTCGACAATCGATCCCGAACGGTTTCGGCACGGAATCGGCAAGGACACGATTGCGTCAATCGATGCCCCACAGTTCGTCGAGGCCGACGATCTGCGACTACAAGAGCACGGAATCGGTGAGAACGACTTGATCATTGGTTTCTTGAACGGTGGGGATGCGCGAGCCTATCCTCTCAAGATTTTAAATAGGCATGAGTTGGTTAATGACACGGTGGGCGGTAAGCCCGTAACCGTCGGATGGTGACCGCTGGACCAACTGTCCGTAGTCTACGGACGCGAAATTGATGACAAAGCGGTAACGTTCGGCACGACGGGCTACACGATGAACAACGTGTTTGTCCTTTACGATCGGGAGTCCGAATCAATCTGGTATCCGACCGGTGACAAGCACCTGGAGGCAACATCTGGTGCCAAGCAAGGCACACGCATAGAGTTCCTGGACAAGCCCACGCCCATGCCATTGGGCCAGTGGCGGAATGCCCATCCGAAAACAAGAGTACTCCTGCCGATGTAGCTCACGCGTGCTCCTTCGCAGGGCTTGGAACCGGAGGCGAAGGTGGGAATTGGATTCGCGCAGCCTGTGTGGTGGCGGACTAGGAGAAGATCGTGACGATCCTGGCTAAGGGACGGTTGCTACTGCGCTGCGTTACAAGGAAACGCCCGTTACGGCACTTCGAGAACGGAAAATGGAGAAGACATGGCGGTGAGCAGAGTGCATTCTCAGGAAAAAGTCGGCGCGCGTTTTGAGCGGGACAATAGGATCGTACAATTGCCGCTCGTGAGGCGGCAAATGGGATATCTCGGTTACTACGACGGCGTAGCCGAAGTGCAATTCAAATAGGAAATGTCAGACGAGATGAGGTAGTCATGCGAAATTCATTCTTCCACGGCGTCGGTGGAGTTCTAAGCGCAGATATTGCGGTGCCGGACCATGAGCGGGAACTCGGCTTCTACACGAAGGTTCTTACGACGGGACAGGCGCCGCTGTGGCGAGACGATCTCACCAATAACCAAGGTACGCCGGTCATCGGATTAGGGGCACGTTCACCAGAGTACGAAGCCCTCCCTCTGCAATGGATGCCGCACTTCCAAGTTACCGATGTGGCCGCGAGCGCCGCACGGACAGTCGAACTTGGAGGCCAGGAGTTGATGCACGGCAAAGGCGGCGACGGACAAAGTCAATGGGCAGTTCTCATTGACCCCGCCGGCGCTGCATTCGGCGTAATCCCCGTCGTAGTCGATGAATCGCAGGGTGCAAGTCAGCTCGACAGAACTGGTTGTATCTCTTGGCTCTCACTCGCGGTCTCGGACGTTGCGTCGATATGCGAATTCTACGAACAAGTTGTCGGATGGTCGGCGGCCCCTACCGGCATTGAAGGCGAACGCGAAATGCGGCGACCCGATGGTGTCGCCGCAGCGGAAATCTGCCCTCTAAGTGACAACAATGAGGGCATCCCTTCCGTCTGGATACTTCATCTGCCCGTCGACGACTTCGCGGAGAGTCTTCGAAAAGTACGCGAGGGCGGCGGCGAGGTCGTTTGGGAGGCAACAGGGGCCAGACACGCCGTAATCCGGGACCCGGTCGGTGTTTACGTCGCGTTGCGGCTCACAAGTGCTGCGCGGCGACCTCACATGCAATAACAGCTGACAAAACTCCTTTTAGCGCAAGCAGATTCCTTTCGTCCGTCCGGATTCTCCACGCGGCGTGGCGAATCATGACTTAAACGTCGAGGGCTAAATACCACGCCGAGCTCCTTCTCGAATTCCATAGGATCATTCAGGTCTCCGGCTTGGCGCTGGAATTGGAAACCGCGAGGTGCTGACGGTTTTGCCGGGCCACCCGCAACGGAGATGCGTGATCAGATTTTTGCTAATGGGTGCCAACGTGCTCTGCGCCCCGCGCACCGTTGGCAGGCGATTCGCATAGAAAAGCGAAATTTCTTCGACAGGGTCACTTCGAGCCGGCGGGAGGCTCTGGTATCACCTGCCGACCAATAATCCCGCAAGATGTCGAAACGGTTTTCTCGTGCAATCCTGAAAGCAGATTGAATCTCTTTTCCACCTAACAGACCACCCGCTTAGAAAGCCTCTGGACTCCTGAGGGCGGCAGGTGCGAGCTGGGCGTGTCAGCGGGCGCGAAAGAGTCCTGTCCCGCGCTTCCCGGTGCAAAACGAACATTGCACCAGCCGATTGACAACCCGGGGCAGGCCATCGGGGAAGACTCGGAAAGATTTGTCGTGTTCCAACGGGTCTGCAAAAATGCCGGTTGCAAGTGCCACTATCGGCAGGCCTATTCGCCCATCTCGATCGACGTCGCCGCGGAGCGCTACGCTGAGGTCGCCCCCGCCTTTCGCTTCTCCTCTAACCGATCAGAATCATATTGGCTCGCGAAACCCGCATTTTTTTTTGGGGATTCCGGGATGCAATTTCCGAGTCTCGTCATTCTTGCTTATAGAGTGTGACGTTGGAGCCAGTTGAATGTCCGAAGTGGAAGCCGCATTCCTACAGCTCGTTCGCCCCTGTTGGCGGCGGCTGCACCTCGTTGCGCGGAACTACGCCGCGACTTCCGAGGGTGCGCGCGACCTAGTCCAGGAAACGCTGCTTCGGGCATGGGCGGCGTACAGACCCGGCGAAGGGCAATCTTACCGCGAGGGCTGGCTGTTCGTCATTCAACGCCGTATTGCTGCGGAATGGGCACGACAGTCGCACCGGCGTATTCGGCTGAAACTAGTCGAAAACGAGGAACTTACAGACTTGGTGGGCGCCGAGTTGTCCGAGCCTTTTGAATCGCTTCCACCCACGACCGAGGCTCAGTTTCGGGAATTCCTCGATCAATATGCCGTTGTGGCGCTCGATTCATTGGAACCGAGCTTTCGGGAAGTTCTCTTGCTGTCGGTGGCGGCTGAGTTGAGTTACCGGGAGATCGCCGACGTACTCGGCTTCCCGTTGGGCACGGTGATGTCGCGGATGGCACGGGCGCGACGTGACTTAAGAGAGAAACTGGCCGACGCGGCGAAGGCGGCAGGTTGGAAGATCAAGAAATCGCATGAGCCGCAAGCCGGAGAAACGAAATGACTTGTGGCGAAGCTCGACAATACATATTCGCATTCCTCGACAACGAGCTTGACTCCGCGCTGAGCCTCGACGTGCAGCAGCACATCGAGCATTGCCCGTACTGCGCCCGAGAGTGCGAAATTGAGAACACCGTTCGCCGTCAATTGGCCGCAAGGCTTCAGTCTGTGGACAACATGCCTGCGTTCGACGAATCAACGATTCTCGGCATGCTGCGATATGGTGAGCCGGCTCCTCCGCACGCGCACCGCGAATCACGTCGCTTTTGGATGGTTGGCGCCGCTAGCGGAATTGCGGCGGCCATCATACTTACCCTAGCACTTTTTGTGGGCAATGAGCCGGCACCCACGGAGCACGGCTCGCTAGCGAACGCGCTGGTTGACGATTTCGATCACTTCGTCACCGCGTCCAAGCCGCTTGGGATCGTCTCATCTGATGCGGATCAGGTATCTCGGTGGCTGCAAGAGCAAACCACCCTAGTGGTTCGAATGCCGGCGGTGGATTCATCGATCGCGGAACTCCAGGGCGGACGGAAGTGCAAGATCGGTGGTAAACCGGCGGCGTTCGCGGTCTATCGTGTCGGCAATGAGTTGGCCTCAGTGGTAGCGATGCACGAGGCCGAAGAATCGTTGGCGCACCTGCGGCGCATTGAACGCGACGGTCACACGCATTGGGTGGATCGCTGCCGAGGCCATACGGTTTTGGTTTGTCGACGTGGGGAGTTGATTTATGCGGTCGTTTCGCTGCTTCCCGAGGAGTCGCTTTCGCTTTTGATGCCACCCGCTGAGGGCTGACGCGGGATGTCTTGAGTCGTTTGGGTGAAAGGTGCTGAAAAAGGAGAAACTGTAATGAAACGAGTACTGTTCCGGCAACTCCGTTACCATGTTGAACCTCTTGCGCATCGCGCGGATAACGGGCAAAACCGAACTGGAAGAGAAGGCCGCAGGAATCGGACGTGCGTTCGCCACGCAAGTTTCTCGTGCCCCATCGGCGCACGCACAGTTGCTCTATGCGCTCGAATTCGGAGACGGGCCGAGCTACGAGGTTGTGATCGCCGGCACTTCTGAGAGCAGCAGTACCGAAGCGATGATCGCACCGTTACGCCGCAATTTTACACCAAACAAGGTCTTACTGTTTCGGTCCGGCGCTGAAGCGCCGCCGGTCACCGAGCTTGCATCCTTTACGGAGAATCAAGAGTCCCGGCAAGGACAGTCAACTGCATACGTCTGCAGAAACCACCGATGCAAACTGCCGACGACGGATCCCGCCGTCATGATTGCGAGTCTGCTCGAAACGACCGCCTCACCGGAGAAGGGCAAGTAAGCGCGGACTCAAGATCGATGCCATCTACGGATAGAAACTTATGAAAGCAATCGAAGTAACGTTACGCAATCCCTATCTCGTCGTGGTACTGGTACTCGCGACGGTTGTGGTGGGTGTACGGGCCATGATGGAAATCCCCGCCGACTTGCTTCCCCAGTTCGACACGCCGGCGGTCCAGATCGTCACTTTCTATCCCGGTATGCCGCCAGAGGTGATGGAAAAGGACATCATGAGTCGCCTGGAAAGGTGGACCGGGCAATCGGTGGGCATTGAGCATCAAGAAGGCAAGTCGATGCTTGGCGTCTCAATCGTCAAGGACTTCTTCCGCGAGGACATCAGTTTCGATACGGCCATGTCACAGGTTACGTCGTTTGCGATGTCGGACATGTTCTACCTGCCGCCGGGCACGATACCGCCCATGATTATGCCGTTCGACCCGACGGCATCGGTACCGCTGTGCCTGGTGAGCGTCTCCAGTCCGACCATGACGGAGCAGGAGCTCTACGACGTCGCCTACTATGAACTCAGAAATCGATTGCAGGCTATCCAGGGCGTGATCGCACCGGCCGTGTATGGCGGCGTATTACGCCGTATCTTGGCGTACGTCGATCCGATGAAGTTGGCGGCCCACGGGCTGTCGCCAATGGATGTCGTCAAAACCCTTGGCGAGCAGAGCGTCTTTATCCCAACAGGCAACGCCAAGATCGGCGACGTCGACTATCAAGTCCTCTCCAACGCGATGACCAAGACCGTCGAGGAGATGGACGACCTACCGATCAGTTCAACAGGCGATGCGGTTGTCTTTCTTCGTGACGTCGCAAGGATCGAGGACAGCCATCAGATTCAGTCGAACAAGGTTCGCATCAACGGCAGCACGATGGCGTACATACCGATCTATCGCCAGCCCGGAGCGAACACGCTGGCTATCGTGGACTCCATCAAAGCCAAGCTCGCACGGATCAATATTCGCCTCCGGCAGATGGACCCAAAGGCCGGAGACCTCGTCCTCGGCGTCGTGATGGACCAGTCGGGTACGGTGCGGGCGTCGATAAAGTGGCTTCAGGTGTCCGCTGTGCTCGGTGCACTGCTGGCTGGCCTCATCGTCCTACTGTTCCTGCGCAATTTACGGCTCACATTCATCGTGTTCCTGTCTATTCCGCTCTCCATTCTCGCAACACTGATCGGCCTGTTCTACACGGGTGACACCATCAACAGCATGACGCTTGGCGGGTTGGCGCTGGCGATCGGAATTCTTGTCGATCAATCCATCGTGGTCATCGACAACATCGTGCGTCATCACAAACTCGGCAAATCCCCGATGCAAGCGGCGCTGCACGGCACACAGGAGGTTTCGCTGCCCATTCTGGTTTCGACAGTGACCTTCGTCATCGTGTTTTTTCCGGTTGTGTTCCTTTCGGGTGTTCCGCGATTCCTGTTCGGACCGCTAGCGATCACGGTTACTTTCGCGGTGATTGCCAGCTACTTGATCGCTATCATGGTCATCCCGGCCTTCTCAGCCAAGCTACTGAAGACGTCACCGGTCAAGGCGAATGGAGCAGACGGCTCTGACGGCGGGCCGATTGTGCCGAGCTGGTTTGAGAACATCTTTCAAACTGTCATTCGCGTGCGCTTCGTCGTTGTTCTGGCTTCGCTCGGTTTGCTGGTCATCACCGGACTCGTGGTCACGACCATGGGAACCGAGCTCTTTCCCCCGGTCGATTCCAAGCAGTTTTCCATCTACGTTCGCACGCCGTCCGGCACGCGGATTGAAAAAACCGAGCGTATCATTGCCGCCATCGAGAAAAGCGTTATCGACGAGATGGGCGAGGCGGACTCCGATCCGGAGGACGAAAAACACCCGGACTCCAATCTGCGGATTCTGATATCGAACATTGGCGTGTTGATGGATTGGCCGGCGGCATACACGCCCAACAACGGCCCCATGGACGCTTTCATGTTGGTGCAAACCAAGGGGAAAAGCGATAAGCCCAACACGTTTGAGATCGTTGACGCGTTGCGGGAACGACTGAACCGGGAATTTCCTGCGGTCGACTTCGCCTTCGACACGGGTGGGATGATGACGGCGGCGCTGAACTTCGGGCTTCCTTCTCCCATTCAGGTACAGATTAGTGGCAGCAATCTCGAAAAGGCCCAGGAAATCGCTTCACACATCCAAGAGATCGCGGCAGCAGTGCCGGGTACGACCGATGTGCGAATCGCCCAGCGCAACGACTATCCCCAACTCAACATCGAGGTGGATCGTGTCAAGGCTCACCAGTTGGGTGTTACGCAGGAGGAGGTTATCAAGAACGTGGTCACGGCCCTGAATTCGAGCATCGGATTCAACCCGGCGTTTTGGATCGCGCCGAACTTCAATCACTATTTTATAGGCGCGCAATACCGCGAGGAGGACATCGACTCGCTGGAGACGCTGCGGGATATTCCGATCACCGGTTTCAAGAATCAACAACCGGTTCCACTCCGCAACCTGGCAGAGTTCAATATGAGCTCCGGGCCGGCGGTAGTCAACCACCACAACATCACGCGAGTGACCGATGTTTTTGCCAACGTAGCGAGCGGTTACGACGCCGGATCAGTGGCGGCGGAGATCGAAAGTCGCCTTCAGGAATCCGACTATCTCAAGGTCGACCAGAAACATGATGAGCGTGGTACGTTCTACGATTTGAGGGGCGAATTGAAGGGCTACAGTTTCAAGCTCAAGGGCGAGACGGAGACCATGCGCAACGCGTTCTATCAATTCGGCACGGGACTCGGAATTGCGATTGTCCTGATCTACCTGGCGATGGTGGCACAACTTAGATCGTTCTCCGTACCGTTCATTATTGTCCTGAGCATTCCCCTTGGTTTTGTTGGGGTGGTTGCTGCGCTCAAGATAACCGGTTCAAGTCTGAATATTCCTGCGTTCATGGGCATTATCATGATGGCAGGTATCGTGGTCGAGTACAGCATCATCCTTCTGGAGTTTGCCGATCAACGTGTACGCGACGGATTGACCGTGAGAGATGCGATTCGGGAAGCGACTTGGATCAGGCTTCGCCCGATTCTGATGACATCGCTGACGACTTGGCTCGCGTTAATACCGATGGCCATCGGAGCCGCGGGCGGCGAGGCGAACGCTCCCCTCGCCCGAGCAGTCATCGGCGGCGTGTTAGCGGCCACTGTTCTCTCTCTCATCGTGATTCCCTGTATGTATGTGATGGTTAAACGTGTACCGAAACTGGATGAGGCCGTGGTGTGTTGATGCGAGTCCACCACAAAGATTCGCCCGCTGTGTTTTCGTGCGTTGATCCCGCCGGTGGGTGGAAGTTGGCGAGTCTTTTGACAGGATGGAAACCGAAATGGATATAAAAATAACTGGAATGTGTGGTTGGCGGGTTTCAGCGATGGGTGCTCTGCTTCTACTGCTCTTGCACACGCTTTTGGGATCAGCGCAAGCGTCGGGACAGCAGAGCAACGCTAGCGCTAGGGTCAGAGCGGAGGTCGTGACACCGGTGCATCGTCCGCTCCTGCGCACGGTAAGTCTGCCAGGCAGCACCAGGGCCGACGAACTGGTAGACCTGTATGCCAAGACAAGCGGATTCGTTGGGACGATCGACGTCGACATCGGAAGTCGCGTCAACAAGGGTGATGTTCTGGTGAAAATCGACGTACCCGAGATGCTGGATGAATTGCACCAGGCGAAATCACTTGTTCAGGCCAAAGAAGCCAAAGTCCGCGCGCTGCAGGCTCAGGCAGCGCAAGCCGCACAAGAGGTAAAAACGGCATCGGCGGACGTACAAGAATATGTTGCCAAACACAAACTGGGCCAGTTCAACCTCAAGCGCAAACAGGAGCTTCGGGAGGGCGATGCGATTCCGGAGCAAATGCTTGAGGAGGCGCAAACCGCCCACACTGTCGCCGAAGCGCAAATGGCGAAGGCTCGCATTAGGGTCGCCGCGGCCGAGGCGCAGCAACTAGCGGTCGAGGCCGACAAGGAAGTCGCGAAAGCGGAGACTAGCGTAGTCCGTGGCAATGTCGCACGACTCGAAACGCTGATGGAATATGCCAAGATCAGGGCGCCGTTCGACGGCATTGTTACCATGCGCAATGTCGACCACGGGGCGTTCGTGCGATCGGCGGCCGAAGGCGCGACCCTGTCGCTCCTGCGGGTCGCGAAGATCGATCGCGTCCGTATCGTGATGGAGATCGCGGAGGGAGACGCAGCCTATGTCCGCCCCGGCACCGAAGTCACCGTGACGATCGCGGCGTTGGGTGGTCAGCCGATTTCCGCTGCGATTACGCGGACGGCTGGCGCCGTCAATCCGCTTACGCGCACCATGCGGGCGGAAGCCGACCTGGACAATGCCGACAACTTACTTACTACCGGCGTGTACGCCATTGTGGTCGTCACTCTCGAATCGAAGAAAGAGGCGATGATGATTCCTTCCAAGGCAATTCGCGCCACAGGAGAGGATAAGGTCGTGCTCGTGGTCAACGATGGCGTCGCACAGTCTCGGCCGATCAGCGTCGGATACAACGACGGTATCTGGGCCGAAGTGCTATCGGGATTGGATGGGAACGAGGCCGTTATTTTGGGGACGAGCGGTGCGGTCACCGCCGGAACGGCTATTGCTGCGGTTCAAGCCGGCCTCTGATTCGCTATATTTGTCGAGAGCAGGCAAATCGATATGAACATGATACCAACGACCGTTCCGTCCGGGCGTTCAGTGCTTACCGATCAAAAGCGCCGGCATGGCCGACTACGAGGTTCGACGTTTCGTCGCGGTTGCCTCTTGACATGCTGCGCACTCGTTCCTCTCGGTTGCCACCAGCCGATGAAAAAAGCGTATCCGCCGCGGCCAAACATTTCACCCGCCAAGCACGTCATCGATGAAAATCCGTTGCGGTTGGATACTTCGCAGACCGAGCCGATGTACATAGAACTGCACGCAGTGGACTTGCCGACGGTCGTCCGGCTCGTCCAAGCGCAGAATTTCGACATCCAACAAGCCCGCCAAGCGGTCCAAGCTGCGCAGGGTGGATATGAAAGCGCCGTTGGCGACGCGTTTCCGGCCATCGTGCCTATGGCTTTTTTTCAGCGCCGAGACGGCCACTTCCTGAACACCGATGGTCGCATCTTCGATGTCGGTTCGGGTACCTTCTCCGCATCAGTCGCGATCGACTGGGTTATCAACCCCGGCCAGATCATCTACAACATCCTCGCTGCAAAGAAACGTCTTTACGCATCGGAATTCCAGGAAGAGCACGTCAAGATGGAAACGCTGCGGGTCGCCGCGGTGCAATTCTATTCTCTAGCGCTCGCTCAGGCCCGAATCGAGACGGCCCGCCTGGGCGCCAAAGAGGCGGAGGAACTCCTGAGAATTGAGCAGGTACGGCTTCGGACAGGAACCGGTATTCAGGCCGATGAACTACGCGCCAAAGCGCAACTCGCAGAGCGGGAGCAGGATCTCGTGTCCGCGCTGCACGGCTTCTACCGCGCGTCCGTAAACCTCACGGTAACGCTGCACCTCGATGCGTCGGTGACGCTCGTTCCTAAGATCGATACGCTGCCGCGAGAAACACTCGTGCGCGACGACCTGGAAATCGACGAGTTGCTGGCCATCGCCGTGACATTTCGCCCGGAGCTGCAAAGCGTACGCGAACTCATGGAAGCCGCGTTGTCCGATCGCAAACGGACATGGTGGTCGGGCTTCGGACCGGACTTCACGGTCGGGTACGAGTACGGCGGCCTCACCGGCCATGCAAATAACGTCGTCCCGAACGAAGGAATTCCAGGAAACCTGGCGGTCAATCCACTGTCTGCAAACGGGACATTCAGTTCAAATCCTTTGGCCAACGGCCTAGTCAGAGAGGGCATCGTACGTGGATCAGAGCGGCTGGCAGGTTCGGACGATCAGACTTTTAGCTTCTCGCAATTTACGCGAGGGACCGCCGGTGTGGGATGGCGATTCAGCGTCTCCACTTTCGGCGATCTTAAGAAAGCCGAGGCCGTCGAGGCGAGCGCGCTGATTGACGCCGAGCGGAAACTCGATGAGGTTCGCGCAAACGTTGTAAACGTTAATCAGGATGCGATCGCCAATCGAAGACTCGGCGAACTTGCGCTTCAACAGATTGCGTCTGCCGAGGAAGCCCTGCGCCTTTCTAAGGCCAACCTCCAGGCCGGCGCCATGACTACACTTGACGTGCTCCAAGCCCAGGACACGCTGACGCAAGCGAGACTTAGGTACATCCTGGCGGTCGTCGGCTACAATCAAGCGCAAGTCAACATGCTCGCGTCACTCGGCTTACTGTCCGAGGATACCGTACTGGCGAAGACCGGTGGTTCATAAGCGACCATTGAGCATTTCCGGCGTGTCATGGGTCAAGACGTGCTTGCGGCGAAAAGAAATCGGACGAATGGGAGCTCCGCCCCGGTTGCACGCGACCGTTATGAATCCGCCCGTGCCGCCAAGCCGAAAACTCTGAAGTTGTTGCCGATATGCACCACCCAACGGTGGGTCAAAAGTGGGTCAGTCGCCACCTGGTGACCGCTCGTTTTCAACTTCTCAGCCACCTGTCAGCGGCCTGCCACCCTCATCCTGACCCTCAAGATACGGTATAAGCCCTTGCCTGGTACAGGTTTATGACCGAGTCGCGTTTTCCCAAGCTGGACGTCGTGGACGGCGTTTCATTGCCGACCACTTTCATAATCCCCCGCGTCGAAATCGGTTAGGCGACTTGTGCTACCGGCCTTCAAACATGTAATTGACTGCGAAGCGGGTTGATCCTTGGTGCAATTCGCTCATCTGGCTGAAGCCAGTCGGTATCGCCTACCACGTAAGCCGCTCCGGTATAAGCAGTTACAGTACGCACCGTTCTTGTTTGAAATCGCGATTCTGGCGTCCACCAGCAACCGCTGGTCAAACAAGACGGGACCTTTGAGAATTTGCTTGATGGGCAGCCACTCAGACATGAATCTTTGGTACTGACATCCCTTGCATGACCACTTGCCTCAGTTTTTGAGCGAACAAATAGAAGCGACGAGTTCGACGGTGCCCCGGTTTCTTCGACGGACTGCATCAATTCCCAATGCTCGGAGCCGTTCACTGAGTTGAGGTGTTTGCACTTTGTCCATTTTGATTGCGGCCGATGGAAATCGAACCCGAATCCCCACGTTCACCGCGCGGTGTTCTTGTCATTGGGGAACTTCGCGGTGTGACCAAGACGCGGATACATGGAACGTCAATTTAGAATCGATGCGTTCAAGTCGGTCCAACAATCGTCTCGCTGCGAGAAACAGGCGAATCTTGGACATGAGCCCGGAGATTCGTGGACGGTTTGGAAGTGTTGGACCGAATATGACTGCAGTCATGACGCCGCGTAGCCAGCTCTAATTCAAGAACCAGCACATCTCGTTCGGGGATATTCTGCCCAGCAAATTGCGGGGCTTTTTGCCAACGGTTTACCAGATCGCCTGATCGTGGCTCATCTTGCTCTGGTCTCGTTTTTCCATTCAACATATCGGGGCGGGTAGCGTATAGGGTAGTGGGAGATCCGTGGAGACGGTGATGGAACATGGCCAAATATCCGACGAGTCGTTGATGAGGCAGGTCGTTGAGGGCAACCGCGCACCTCTCGACATTCTCGTCCGCCGATATGCCAATCCCCTGCTGACATTCATCGTGCGTATGACCGGTGATCGCCACCAAAGCGAAGAGCTTTTTCAAGAGGTGTTCGTGGCCGTATGGGCCAAGCGAAAGACGTACAACGGGTACCACGACTTCAAGCCTTGGCTTTACCAAATCGCCGTCAACAAATGCCGCTCTTCGTTTCGTCGCCGAACGCTTCCGATGGCGCCAGGGCCGTCCGACGCGTTGAATTCGGCTGCAAGAGACACCGGCAGTGCCCCTGACGATCGCGAATTGTCACAGGAATCAGCAGCCCTGGTTGCAGACGCCGTGGCGACCCTTCCAGAAAAACAGCGGGCGGTGTTGGTGCTGCGGGTGTGGTCATTGCTTTCGTACTCGGAAATCTCGCGAATCTTGAATCGAAGTGAAAACACGGTGCGATCAAACATGCACCATGCGCTGGCCAAGTTGCGCGCATATCTGGAACGGCGTATGCGTTAGCACCCGGCGTGCTGGTTGGGAGTCAGACGATGTCAAACAGAAACCATGGGGCAAACAGAGAGCATGAAATCCTCACGCTCGTAGACGGTTACGTGAACGGGTTGCTTTCATCGAGAGACAGAGCATTTGTCGAACAGCAGTGCGAATTCTCGCCAGTGTGGCGGGCGGCATTGGCGGAAGCGCAGAAGAGAGATGAACTGATGCGCAACTTACCTGAGAGCGAAGCATCGGAGGCTTTGATTCGCAAGACGCTGAGCGGGATTGAAGACCATGCAACCAAGAGCGACCGACGTCGGCGGGTTGGCATGCGATTCGTCGCCTTCGGTGTCGCGGCTTCGGTCGCCATTGTCGGAGTGCTGCACGTTTACTATCTCACCCTGGCGCCGTCTCCTTATGATCTCCGGGTTTTCGGCCAAACCGCACTGTTGGCCAATTCGGACGCGTCGCTTCGCGTGCAATTATTCGATCGCGATCGCGAACAGGGTGTATCTGGGGCGCCGGTGGCAATCGGTTTGCGAAATATGCAGTCGGGCGATGTTTTCAAACTCGCGAGCTTCAAAACCGACACGGGTGGTTCACATCGCACGCGATTTCGCCTTCCCGATTGGACCGATGGCGAGTACGAACTGAGCGTGATCGCAAACGTGGCCGGTAAGCGGGAGGCCATCACTCGTCACATCAAGCTGACGCGGTCTTGGAAACTCATGCTCAGCACCGACAAGCCCGTCTATCAACCGGGCCAGACGATTCTGTGTCGCAGTCTGGCACTACGCAAACCAGACCTAAAGCCAATCGCCGGTCACGGCATGACGTTTACGATCACCGACCCCAAGGGAAATGTGATCTTCAAGCAGCACGACGTGACGAGCAAGTTTGGAATCGCATCGATCGAATGCCCGCTGGCCACTGAAATCATCGAAGGCCCGTACACCATCGAAGCAACGGTGGGCGAAACAATCAGCCGACTGGCGGTCGAGGTGAAGAAATACGTACTACCGAAGTTTAAGATCACGCTCGATCTCGATCAGCCGTACTACAAACCCGGTCAAACCGTGCGCGGTTCAGTTCAGGCTGAATACTATTTCGGAAAACCTGTCGCGAATGCGCGGGTCAACGTCAAAGCCGATGGCGTACACGGCATTTCGGCAACGCTGGCGGAACTCAGTGTCATGACGGAAGGGTCCGGTTTGGCCGACTTCGAGTTTACGCTTCCCAGTACCATGCCTGGCACTGAGCAGGTTTCGGGCGATGCGTCGATCGCGATCAGCGTTGACGTGACCGATCCGGCGGGTCAAAGCGTAGCGAAGCGCATCCGTCTCCGAGTTACCACCAACCCCATCCGTGTTGAGGTTATCGCCGAAAATGGATCGCTCGTACGTGGTGTTTCAAACACGATTCACCTGCTTGCGAATTATGCCGATGGCGAGCCAGCACGCGCGCGGCTGGCCGTCACTGGTTTGGATCACGAAATTCTGACCAATTCGATGGGCGTGGCAACGTTCAATCTGACACCGACGACCGACGAGGTTGGGATGACGATTCGCGCCACCGACGAGCAGGGCCGTGTCGGGCGCCGCCATGTCACCCTCACTTGCGGTAAGAACACGTCTGATTTCCTGATCCGGACGGACAAATCCGTGTACGACGGTGGCGAGACCGTTGACTTTCTTACCATCGGTTATGGAAGTCAGCCGGTGTTCATTGACTTCATCAAAGATGGCCAAACGATTCTCACTGAAACGGTCGAGATGGTCGACGGCCGCGGTGCGTATCAGTTGGATCTGCCACCGGACATCTTTGGCACGTTGGAACTGGTCGCCTACCGGTTCGGAGCGGCTGGCCTGCCCATCCGCAAGAGTCGCGTGTTGTTTGTACGACAAGCCAGCGAGTTGACGATCAAGAGTAACCTCGACTTCGACGAATATCGTCCAGGTGGCAAGGCGAAGCTGACCTTCACATTGGCGAATGGGGATGGACAACCAACGCCCGGCGCAATCAGCTTAGCCGCCGTCGATGAGGCGGTGTTCGGGGTGCTCGATCAATTGCCCGGACTCGAAGGACGATTCTTCATGCTCGAACAAGAGTTGCTTGAGCCCATCTACGCCATCTATCCGTGGTCACCGAATTTAACCACCAGCAAGCCCACCGTCGATCGTATCGCGCTGGAAAACGCACTGTTCACTGTGGCGTCGAACGCGCGGACGCGCGGCATGAGCGGTGGGCGCGGTGAGAGAATTCAGGCGCTTCTCGACTCCGGTTATGTAACTCCCCGAACGCTCCGAGTGTTGGAGGATCCGAATCTTGTCAAGTTGATGGAATCAGTGGATGGCTCCGACGAACTTGCGGCACTACTCCACGAAACGAATCAGCACACCTTGCAGGCGATCAGCTTTCCGGCAAAAGCACGTGAGGTGACTCGGACACGCCATTCGGCGCTGCGTAAAATGAAGACGACCTGGAAGACGCTGGGCGCTGCTCTTGCAGTCTGTGTGATGATACGCCTCTGTATGATGTCGCGAATCTGGGTCAACATCATTGTGGTTGGTTTAATACTCGCGCTCCTTGTTTCAATACTATTGCCTTCATTGAGCAGAGCACGCGAAATGTCAAAGACCGTGGCCGCGAGGGCCAGCCTGCGGTCACTTGCCCAGGCGAATATGACGTTTACGTCGGACGATAAATCGGAAGCCGTTGTTCCCATCGCAGGTCAGAAACCTTTACCCGTCCGCGTTCGCGACTGGTTCCCGGAAACGCTTCTTTGGCGGCCGGAATTGATTACGGATGACAACGGGCGGGTTGAAATTGATATCGACTTGGCCGACTCGATCACCACGTGGCGAGTGTCTGCCAGCGCGGTGACCGCCGACGGAAGCCTCGGTGGATCGTCCGCCGCCATCCGTGTGTTTCAACCATTCTTTGTTGACCTGAATCTGCCGGTGGCTTTGACACGCGGGGACGAAGTTACGATTCCCGTGGTGGTCTACAACTATCTTGATTCGGCGCAAACGGTTGAACTGCTCTTGGATGATGCAGAGTGGTTCGAGCGGATAGACGTCGGGCAACAAAGCGTTGAACTTGCTGCTGGTGAGGTCAAGTCGGTCGGATATCGAATCCGCGTGCGCAAAGTCGGGCAGTACGATCTGAAAGTGACAGCCCGTGGCAGTGGGGTGGCCGACGCGATCAAGCGATCCATCGAAGTTGTTTCCGATGGCCAACGCGTCGAGCGGGTTTTCAACGGAACCCTTTCGCAGCCTGCAGATTTGGAATTCGTGCTACCGGAATCGGCGATCGAGGGCAGCGCCAAGGCGATCGTCAAATTCTATCCCTCGAGTTTCAGCCAGCTTGTCGAGGGACTCGATGCGATTTTCCAAAAGCCATACGGCTGCTTCGAGCAGACGTCATCCACGACTTATCCGAACGTGTTGGCGTTGGATTACTTGCGACGAACCGGGACGAGCGTTCCCGAGGTCGAGGTAAAGGCCCATCAGTACATTCACTTGGGTTACCAGCGGTTGCTCGGGTTTGAAGTCGATGGCGGCGGGTTCGATTGGTTTGGTCGCCCGCCGGCCAACCGCACCCTGACGGCCTATGGTTTGATGGAATTTGAGGACATGGCCCAAGTGCGCGAAGTGGACCTGAGTCTGATCGGCCGGACGCGGGAATGGCTCATGAGCCAAAGACGAATCGACGGCTCGTGGGAACCCGAATCGCACAAGATGCACGTCGATCCGACGCAGCGCGGTGACTTAGCCACTTTGAGCACCACCGCGTACGTCGCCTGGGCGGTTTATCGAAATTCTCCGTCACGTGCTGACGCCGCCGCGACGCTCGACTATCTGCTTTCGCATCGCCCGGAGTCGATCGACGATCCCTATCTGCTCGCGCTGGTTTGCAACGCGCTTTTCGCAATGGACGCAAGTGGCGGTTTCGCACAGGATTACGTCGCCAGACTCGACGACATTAAGCGGACATCGGATGACTTGAAAACTATTTGGTGGGAACAGGGTAAAGGACAGCGCACTGCGTTCTATGGAAGCGGCCGTAGCGGAAGCATCGAGACCACGGCGCTGGCGTCGCTCGCATTGATGGAGTCGGGACGTTACACGCGTTCCGTTCGAAGCGCTCTGACTTGGTTGGCAGAACAGAAGGATTCGATCGGGACATTCCACACCACGCAAGCAACGGTCTTGGGTCTGAAGGCATTGATCGAGGGAACCGGAAGACCTCTCGCGGATTCTGCTGAACGTCGAATCGAGCTTGTATTGAACGACGTACCGCTACCAACGATTACCATTCCGGCTGAGCAAGGTGAAGTCGTTCGGCAAGTCGATCTATCCGAACAGATCAGAGTCGGTTCACAGCGACTGGCCTTGACGGCACGGGGAGAGAATGCGGCCGGCTACCAGGTTGCATTCAGCTACCACGTGCCTTCGGAAAATGTCTCTGGCCGCGATGAACCCTTGTCGATCGACATTCGCTACGCCAAGTCTGAACTGCGCGTTGGAGATTCGATGACGGCGGTTGCGACGATCGTGAACAACATGGCTGATCGCGCCCCGATGGTCATTCTAGATTTGCCCATCCCAGCCGGTTTTGGCATCGACCGCACGGATTTCGACCGCCTCGTGCAATCGAATGCGATTGCCAAATTCCAGGTCAATCCAAGAACGGTGGTGCTCTATCTGCGCGGGCTTGATCCGGGGACGCCGGTGATGTTCAACTACGAACTGACAGCCACGATGCCAGTCAAGATTACCGTCCCGCCCGCGAGGGTTTATGAATACTATGATCCTGAGACCCAGGGCCAAAGTCAGCCCAATGCGCTAACGGTTAGGGAAGCGGCATAAAATCACGGGGAACCGCGTCACGATCAAGCAACACATAGTAGGACGTAGGCTCTGTTCAGTCCCTAGGAAACTCGTTTGGAAGTCCTATCGAACATAGAAACTGAACTCGAATGTGATTGACTTTGACTCGCCTGGGTTGAGTTTGAATTCCCAAGTTACGTCACTGTGGTTGTTGACCGTCCAACCTCGATATTTTTTCCAGTCCTGGAGATGGTAGTCGTTGATTCGGATGACGCCGTTGTCTGAGGCTGATTCCACCTTGCCGCCGATACTCGTGCTCACTCGCATCTGCGAAGCTTCATCGCGGTAATTGGTAACTGTGATCGTGCTCTTCTTTCGTATCAACGAAAAATGATCTCTGTCCCAAACCAAAGCATTCGGAATCCGATTTAGCTCTTGTTCAACGTAGTCTCCGCGCACATCGACAGCAACTGTGACAGGAAGAAGCACCGTCCCGCCAGCTGGCGTGTAGGTTAGCAACTCCTGGGCAAGTGGTAGAAGGTTGCGAAGCACCAAGGCGGGGCCGGTGGTCCACGGGACCCCTGTGGAATTGATCAATTCGAATTGATGCCAGACTTTGTTGTTGGATAGCCGCAGTGGCGAGTCGTTCGCCGCAGTCTTTGCGTTGACAACTTGGCCAGACTCCTCATCCCGAACCACGCGGAGATCAAAAGTGTACAAACTGCGAAGGGGAACATCGTTTTGCCACAGGGGCAGGGTGAGTCTAGCCCCTTTGTTTAAAGACACGTCTTCTGCGCTGTAGACGTAGAGGTCCTGCTCACGGTTGGACGCCAGCTCAGGGGCAAGATTAAGCGCGCTATCGTTGGCCACAGGCGGCCGAGCGGACATGCCTCGGGGCAACTCGGCGATGCGCTGTGTTAGTAGAGCATTGCTCAACCGGCCTGTTTGCCCCATCAAGTTGGGGGCAGCCACGGCCAAGGTTTGACGAAGGGTCCGTTCCAGCGAAAGCGGGGACACCACCGACTTAAATCTGAAATTCGGGACGCCAACCACCAGGTCGATTGTCGCACCGTCGATATCCTCTGCTTCATTGAGTAGCTCGCCCTGAAGAGCCAAGGCGCCGTCGGTTTCCAGCGCTCCGCCCAATCGATAAGTAGGAATCCATCGAACACCTTCGGAAAAATAAAGTAGATTCAGATCAACGGCCTTGCCAGCCATCTGTGGACCCATCTCAATGGTCAGGCGTTTTGTGGTGCTAACGATTTCCTCGCGGAGTTCGATTTGAGTCTTGAGTCCGGCACCCGATACCGTTCGCACGTCCGCAACTGGCATTACCAACTGCCCATGATCTGCCGTCTCAATCACCAGGAATTGACCACCAACGGGGATGATTTCTCGTTTGGATTCCCCAACTTGATGACGGGGCAATGACACTGGAGGAGTAGGAGACAAGGAATAATTCGCGTAGATGCTCGAGTGCAACGGTGTCGCAGCTTGGGGGGTGATTTTGGGCGGCGTGTCGAGCATGGAGTCGTCGGAACGATCCAGAACCGCCACCAACCGCCCTTCCACCGATTGAATTGTATTGCCTGTCAATCCGAGTCGGACGGCATTGCCTTGATTGGCCCGTAGCAGATCAAGTATGGAGATGCATGTTGTCAGTCTTTTGCGCTCCTGTTTTTTCTCGATCCATTCGGCGCGCATGCTGAGCGTGCGATCGCCTGCGCTGGCCCAGAAACTCCCGAGGATCGCTCCATCCGGGACCTCGTTCGTAAAAACACGGCCGTCGGCGTCGGCAATTCCGGTAGCCTGTTTGACGAATAAGCCATGACCGTCCTTGAAGACGATGACGCGTGATGTCTTGAGGTCAAGTTCCCCGCGAGCATCATCACCGTTGGTAGCCAGGGCGCTTGATGCACAGAGATCACCGATACCGGTCAGCGCCAAGACAATGACTGGTTGGACCAACTTGTTTAGGGTCCAATGCGTTGGTTTGTACATGGTTAGCTCTCCTTCATGTAGGCCGCAGGCCATCAATTCCATTGATTTGCACGACGCATGAGGTGAATTGGACGGTGTCGTACAATCGGTAGTTCCGTATTGGGTTCGTAACGACTGAAAAATCTTCTTATTCCTTAGAAGTCGCGGGAACTCCGTGTCGAACAGTGCGTCCAAGTCCACACGTCCTCTGTAATACACCTATGGAACAGCGATTTTTGAATGGGGCCTGCCATGTTGATAAAGACAATTAGCGTAATTACGGTCGGAGTGTTTTCTTCTGTTGTTGCTTTACTGGCCGCTGGTACAGCGCCTGTGGTTGACCGAGCCACGTCGGAGTCGCTGGGAGGTCCCGATCGTTATCTGACGTTTGTCTCGTCGGACAAACCCGTCTATCGGACCGGTGAACGCGTTTACATCCGTGGCGTTAAGCTTCATGCCCAAACGCACATGCCCATGCCGGCTGACCTTGCTGCCAACGGACTGATTGAGATTCGTGGCCCCAAGGGGGAGCGCGTTGCTGGAGGGCATGCCTCATCGCAAGACAGTGTGATCTCGTTCGCGTGGGACATTCCCGACGGGCAGCCGGGCGGTCCGTATGTCGTCAGAATCAGTGATCCATTTACGGGTCAACCACCGGCTGAGCGCAGTTTCGACATCCGCAATTACCGAGCTCCGCGTTTGAAAACCCAGATCGAATTTCTGCGCGACGGGTACGGTCCCGGTGATCGGGCGACGGCCTCACTCCATGTCGACCGCGCCGAAGGTGGCGTCCCTTCGGGCGCAAGGGTCACCGCCATCGCGCGCATTGATGGTATGGAGATCCATCGAAACGAAACCCGCGTGAACTTGCTTGGAATCTGCACAGTAAGTTTTGACCTGCCCCAGGACATCGCTCGTGGCGAGGGGACGCTGGCGTTGGTCATTGAGGATGGCGGTGTGGTAGAGACAGCCACCAAGTCCATTCCCATCTTGTTGCAAACTTTGGACCTGATGATGTATCCGGAGAGCGGTGAACTGATTGCAGGATTGCCCACACGTGTTTACGTAGAAGCCCGGACGCCCAACGACAAACCGGCGGATATCGTCGGACGTGTTGTCAACAAACAGGGTGCAACCGTTGCAACCCTCAAGACCGAGCATGAAGGCCGGGGACGCTTCGCCTTCACTCCAAAACGTGGCGGGCAATATGAACTGCATATCTCCGAACCGGCTGGGATCAGAACCACGTATCCACTTCCGATTGTCAAAGAGCGCGGAGCAGTCGTGCGATCGGTTGAAGATGTCGTTGAGGCCGGCGATTCGATCCAGCTACGCGTCGGTGCAAATGCAGCGATGCCATTGACTGTCACGCTAAGTCAGCGCGAGACGATCGTATCACGAGCCACAATCGATCCCCCTTCCGGTTCGCTGAGCGATGTCATGCTCTATGCTCCGGAACCCGTAGACGGTGTACTCATCGCTACGGTTTATGACGCCGATGGCAAACCCTTGGCCGAGCGATTGGTTTTTCGCAAGCCGCAACATCCGATCAAGATCGACATAAGCCCTGATCGCGAGCAATACACGCCTGGGGATGCTGCATCGTTTACCATCACCACAACGGACGTTAAGGGGACTCCGATCAGCGCAGTCGTTGGTCTAAAAGTGACCGACGACAGTATCTTAGAGATGATCGAAAAGCGCGAGCAGGCCCCGCGATTGCCCGTGATGGTGTTTCTCGAACCGGAAGCCCGTGAAATCGCCGATGCCCACGTTTACTTGGATGATGCCAATCCGAAGGCTCCGCTGGCAATCGACCTGCTGCTTGGCACTCAAGGTTGGCGGCGCTTTGCATTCCACCATGCCGAAGAATTCATGGCCGAGAGTGAAGACGCCGCGGCGCGGGTCCTGGCATTTCGAAACACTCGATCAAGTGATGGTTTACGATTCGATGATGGGTTTGGACGGGGAGGATTCGCTGGCAAAGGTGGCGGGCTACCCAACGACGCTGACGTCATTCAATTGGGCGCTGAAATTCGCGACATGGCGGTTTTTCCGCGTCCCATGCCCGTGGCACTGAAAGATGAAGAGAAGAAGTTGGCCGCCAAAAACGACAATGGGCCTGGCCGTCCGGGTGGCGTTGGTGACAAGAATGTTCCCGTCGCGCTCGAACGCGAATTGGTTAACCGCGACCGACGGGCGAAAAGGCGGCAGCGTGGCGGTAGGGCAAAACAGTTGGCATTGATGTCCGAGAGCATTGAGTCGTTTGACGTTGATGTTTTTGGGAACAACGTGATGGTTGCTGTTCGCGAATATGCCCATCAGCTTCGCACCGGACGTCAACCAAATGACCGCATCGACTTCACCGAAACGCTTTACTGGCACGCCGGTGTTCGTACGGATTCTCAGACGGGCCAAGCCAAGGTGCGTTTTGCCCTCAGTGATGCAGTTACGACATTCCGCGTAATTGCAGACGCCTTTGATGCCAACGGTCACCTTGGGCAAGGTGCGTCGGCGATTGAATCGGTGAAACCATTCTACATCGAACCAAAGTTGCCTCTGGAAGTGACGGCTGGAGACATCGTGACAATTCCAGTCGGCATCGTCAGCAATTTGAATGTCGCTGGCGACAGTGCAACGATTGAAGTCGATACAACCGAGGGCCTTTCAGTTGAACCTGTTTCGCCCGTGTCGCTCACATCAAACAATCGTGGTCGCGGTCTCATCAACGTTCAAATCAAAAATGCAGCGAGTTCGACAACGCTCACCATTCGCGGTCATTCTTCGGATCAAACCGACACGGTCACGCGGCCACTCGCGATCAAACCGCTGGGCTTTCCGGTCGAGTTGGCCCACGGGGGTGTGTTAAGCCCCGGCGAACCGACGGAGCACGAAATCGTGATCCCCGAGCATCTGGTTGCCGGTAGCGTCCAGGCCAAGATCTCGGTCTATCCAACACCATTGGCGAATATGACCTCCGCGCTGCAGCGATTGATTCGGGAACCGCACGGTTGTTTCGAGCAGACCAGTTCGACGAGCTACCCGCTGGTGATGGCCCAACAGTATTTTTTGAGCCACAGCGGAATCGATCCGCAGTTGATTGCCCGTAGTAGTGAGAACCTCCAGAAGAGTTACGCCAAACTCGCGGGTTTCGAATGCAGCAAGAAAGGATATGAATGGTTCGGTCAGGATCCCGGGCACGAAGCGCTGACCGCTTACGGTCTTATGCAGTTTTGCGATATGGCCAAAGTGCGTGATGTTGACGCCAAGATGATCGAGCGCACCCGTCAGTGGTTACTCAAAACGCGCGACGGAAATGGCGGTTTCACTCGAGGACGTCGAGCCTTGCACACCTGGATTGAAGACCGCAACTGCTCCAACGGATATATCCTCTGGGCGCTACAGGAATCAGGCGAATCAGGACTAGAAGAGGAAGTCGCCGCGTTCAAGAGCGCCGCGGAGAACGACTCCAACACGTACGTTACGGCGTTGGCCGCCAACATCATGGCACTGGCTGGGGACATGAAATCCGCCAAGGTCTTCATGGATCGCCTCGCTGCAAGACAAAATGACAATGGCTGGATCGACGGGGCCAAGACTTCGATCGTTGGCAGTGGCGGTGAAGCACTGAACGTTGAAACCACGGCGCTGGCTGTTCTGGCATGGTTGCGCGATCCGTCATACATAGCGTCGGTCGAAGAAGGTGTCCGCAGTCTGTTTGAATCGTGCAAGGCTGGGCGGTTCGGTTCCACGCAGTCTACGGTCTTAGCCTTGCAAGCCATCGTTGAATACGACCGCTCGAAAGCCCGCCCCAAGGCTGGCGGTTCGATTACGGTCCTTCACGATGGTGAACCGGTCGGTGCCCCCATTCCGTTTGACCGCGACACGCAAGGCGAAATCGTCTGCCCGAACATGTCTGATCTGTTGACGCCGGGTACACACACGATTGCATTGCGGATGGATGATGGCAGTGAGATGCCTTACGCCGTCACCGTCAATTTCTTCAGCACGCAATTGGGTTCGCACAAGCAGTGTGCCGTCGATTTGCAGGTGAAGCTCGCCGATGAGTTGATGGCGGAGGGTGAAGTGACGGAGGCCATGGTGAAGGTTCACAATCGCAACGATGGGGCGATTCCAACGCCGGTGGCGATCATCGGTCTGCCGGGCGGTTTGGAGCCGCGTCACAATCAACTCAAGGAGTTGGTGAAGTCCGGCAAGATCGCCGCATACGAGGTCATTGGTCGTGAAGTCGTGCTCTATTGGCGCGGCATGAGCGCCGGTCAAACGATCGACGTTCCTCTTTCGCTGGTCGCGGCTATTCCAGGCCAATACACCGGTCCTGCCAGCCGCGCGTACCTTTACTACACAGACGAATTCAAGACCTGGACCGAACCGATCAGAATCAAGATTACGCCGAACGGCGTTGATGGATAACGTGTCTTTGGGTGACCTCGCGTGGGCAAACACTGGGAGGCACGCGCCCCGTGGTACACAAAGCGCTACGGTTGGATTACTACTGCTCTAATAAATCCCCTTTTCCTCACCCAATGCATGCCATCAAAGTATAATGATCGAAAGAGATTGATTGATACGTTCCCCATATGAGGAAGCATATGCGATGTCCGAACAAGTCGTCATTTGTCAAAATTGCGGCCATGAAATCAAGTTGACCGAAGCGATCTCGGCTCCAATTGTCGATCGTCTGCGAAAGCAGTTTGAAGCCGATGCGCGCAAAAAGAGCGAAGAACTAGCCAAGCGCGAACAGGCCCTTTCCGGCAAAGCTGCAGAACTCGAAGATGCGAAAGCGACCATCGATGCGCAAGTGGCTGAGCGTTTGAAAACCGAACGGCAACGCGTGGCGAGAGAGGAGTCTGAGAAAGCGTCTGCTGCGATTGCAATCGAGTTGAATGACCTTCGCGAACAACTTGACGAAAAGGCCAACAAGCTTGAGGACGCCCAGAGGAATGAGCTGGAGCTACGCAAGCAGCGGCGCAACCTTGAGGAACGCCAGAAGCAATTGCAACTCGAAGTCGAGCGTAAGCTGGACACTGAACGTAAAGCGATTCGAGACGCCGCTCAGCTTGAACTGTCGGAGGCACATCGCCTCAAAGAAGCTGAGAAAGAACAACAACTTGCAGCAATGCGAAAGCAGATCGATGACCTGAAGCGCAAAGCGGAACAAGGTTCCCAGCAGATACAGGGTGAAATCTTGGAGCTTGAACTCGAATCACTTCTTTCAACGCGATTCCCGGGCGACACAATTCAGCCAGTCCCCAAAGGTGTCCATGGCGGTGATGTGCTCCAACATGTACACGACGCAAACGGCAACGCGTGCGGAACAATCATCTGGGAATCCAAGCGGACCAAGGCGTGGAGCGACGGCTGGCTTCCGAAACTACGCGACGACCAACGGGACGCCAAAGCAGAGCTGGCCGCGATTGTCAGTGTCGCGCTTCCCAGCAATGTATCGACCTTCGCTTTGGTTGAGGGCGTATGGATAACAAGCGGGGCATGTGTTGCGGGTCTTGCGACGGCGCTACGCCTAAGCCTCATCGAGATCAACACAATCAAGCAAGCGGAGGAAGGCCGCCATAGCAAGATGGAAGTTCTATATGCTTATCTCGCAGGTCCGCAGTTTCGCCAGCGTGTCGAAGCCACCATCGAATCGTTTGGAGCGCTGCGAAATGACCTCGAACAAGAGAAGCGAGCGATGCAGCGCATCTGGGCAAAGCGAGAAAAGCAGATCGAACGGGTTCTCGCCAACACTGTCGGAATGCACGGTGATGTCGCCGGGATCATCGGGGGAGCATTACCGGAGATAGCAGGCATCGAATTGAAAGCACTCGGAATCGACTCAGCCAATGCAATGGATATTGCCAAGCCATTGGACGGATAATCGACATCAGAATGCGATTGTCGATTGGTTTCTGACGCTTAGAAGAATCATCACCGAGAGCGCATCTAATTGACCTCTCTGACGTCCCAGCCGTGGTCCGTTAGTTTCTCAACCTTTTCTTGATCCAATTCGTTCTTCTCATTTTCAAATGTGCTGCGCTTCATGGCTAGACAAACAAGATGAGTAGGACGGGTCATTGCAACATAGTGCATCCTGAGGCGTGCCGGTAGCTGTATTTTGGTCGAGCTTGATCCACGCTCGCTTCCATCAATCCACGATAATATATCAGCAAGATTGTGTGCACGCCAAAACGTCTCCAACACCAAGGTCGCCGTGTGCGTTTGGCCTTTGACCGAATGGATTGAGCCAACTCGAATTTGAACTTTCGGTTCATCATGAGGGTAGCGATAAATGTTATTCCGGCCCACCTGAGCCTTGGACGCCGATGGACTCGGGTACGTTTCAGAACTCCACGCCAAGAACGCATCGACGCTTGAACCTGATAGCGGTACTCCCGCAATAGCTTCCGCAATCTTGCGAATCGCCAAACACCACCTTCCGTTCCACGCCGCCTGTGTGAGGATCCTGCGCCGTAGCGCAAACTGAGAGCTCAAAATTCTGTAGCACGCTCGACGCTGGGGTGCGTCTTGCAAGAGTTGGAGGACGTATCGGTGGCGATTCTTGCGACGCTTGATTTGTACATGTTGATCAGTCATGCCTGAAAGACGCAGCAAGCCTTCGGCAATCTTCTCGATAGCGGGATAAACCTCGCCAGACACTCCTGCTTCGCTTTGCCCGGCGAAGATATATTGCACGAAAGTCCGTGGTTTCGGATCACTCTTGCTCAGCTCTGGATCATAGTCCGGCCAGTAATGGCCCACATGCCTCGGCGCGTGATTGTCGCTATTGATCTTGTGCACTGCGCCGACAGCCGTGAACGTTCCGTTGCGCAATTCCTTCTCAGGAAACGTCTCGACCAAAAGGGTGCCGTACGCGTCCAAGACTTTTTTTGTGCCATGTTCGTCGAACAGGAAGATGCTGTGCTTGCATTGGGGTTCGACTGAGGCATGCGAAGTCTGCGGACCCTGCCCGACCAGTCCGTTCTGGTACTGCGTCAAGCCAAGTCGACCAGCTAATTCTGCAATCGTCATTCCAAATCGATGGCTGCTAGGCAGGTCCTTCTTGATCGAGTCATTAGGGAATTGATCTGTTTGTGCTCCTTTGTCTCCTGCGACGTTGAAAATCGCTTGGTTTGAATCGCCGAAGCGTTGGCGTATCACGGGCGCGGGCCCGGCAACAAAAATACGATGGAGAATCTTGGATTGCTCTTCGCTGTTGTCCTGTGCTTCATCCAACAAAAAGATGGGAAAACGATCTCGAATTACCTCAGCGATGCCTGGACATGCATCCATCAACTCGCCACCCCACATGAACATCTCACCGAATCGGTGGTATCCACCCTCAGCAACAATTCTTGCAATGCGAGAAAGTTGCTTTGCAGAATCTACTGGGTTCTTGAAGACTGGCACGCCATTCCTATCCACGACCAAGTACTCGGACGAAGCGATGAACCATTCCCCAACGAGGTTTTTGTACGTATCCCTATTACGTACATCCTCGTGACTTACTGCCCAGGCGAGTATTTGTTCCTTTCGACATGTCGGATTCTGCACACGCCGCCAGAGCACAACAGTCCCTACAACACCGAATCGGTATAGCCGCTGAGGACTCCGTATCGGTCCGGTTGGGCACGTATCTTCGCTCGGAGCGGAAAGCTTGGGGAGCGTCCTAGGAAGGATTGGCGCACGAACGCGGATTGCATCGAACGTATATCGGGTAGGTTGAGATAGGCGAAATCAAAGTGATGGTGTTGTCACTTCGGAAGATTACTAAGCCACTTGGCGTGAGTCTAGTTGACGGAATGGCAGCCGCCCAACCAATGAAAGGGCGATGGTTGACGGTAACTGCTGATGGCGATCGTCGCGTGAGGTAATCAAGGGGGGGCAGGATGTGACCGCTCGATCAAAACCCCGCCGAGCTCATGGCATCACGAGCAATCTGAATGCTAATAACCCTCCATTATATTATACGTCAAAACGCCGTAAAATGAACCTGCGGACACCCATTGCGTGACAGCCTCCGGGTTATGAGCCCGACAGGCGGCAGAATCGCTAAATCCCAATCCCGACGTAACTTATCGCATTCTCAAGTGGTTGCGCTTCGAAATCGTTGCTCAACATGTTGCACATGTAGCACATGTTGAACGCCAGTTTGGGCCTTATTTTGGTCACCCCCGATGGTGACGTCAACAAGTTTCGCTTCGGCCGTGGTCGGCCGTCGGTTGCCCCGGCTTGGGCGAGGGTTCAAAATGTAGGGACCTCTCATCGCCGCGTTCCAAGCGGCTATTTCAAAGGAGCTAATCGATCATGCGGCGATGGTTCAACGTAATCCTGCATCTCCTTGCCGAAGCCGGCGCCGCTCGTCGGGACGCCCGTGTCCGCTTCCTACAAGCCCAGGTCGAGATCCTCCGGCGCAAGCTGGGCGGAAACCGAGTGATCCCAAGCCCGGACGATCGCGCTCAGTTGCTGGCCCTCGGTCAGGAATTGAATCACGAGGTTGCAGACGTGATCGGTATCGTCCGGCCACAGACGTATTCTCGCTGGGTCACGGAATTGCAGCAAGGGCGGCGTCCCAAACGGGTCGGAAGGCCCAAGATTGTTCAAAACGTGCGCGAACTCGTTCTTCGTTTGGCCCGTGAGAATGTCGGCTGGGGCTATCGGCGGATCGTCGGCGAGCTTCGCAAGCTCCGACTGCAAATCGGACGATCTTCAGTCCGGCGGATATTGAAAGATGAAGGACTGACACCCTCACCGACCCGGCGGGGGAGAGCAGGCGAGACCCCTTGGCGGAAGTTCATCCGACTTCATGTCAACACGCTTGTTGCTTGCGACTTCTTCACCAAGAGTGTCATCACGCCGATGGGTGCGCGAATGGCGTTCAGTCTTGCGTTTATTCACGTCGGCTCACGCAAGGTGTTTCTCAGCTCGCCGACGTATCACCCGCACGAACAGTGGGTCCAGCAGCAGGGGCGGAACATGATGATGTGGCTGGAGGAACAGGGTCTCAGCGTGAGGTTCCTGATCCACGACCGCGACACGAAGTTCACGACCGGGTTTCGTCGTCTCTTCCAGGGTCCCGGCATGCGCTGCTTGCGGACGCCGCTCCTGGCGCCAGACGCGAATGCGTTCGCGGAAGCTTGGATCGGCGCGATCAAACGCGAATGTCTGAACCATTTCATGTGCTTCAGTCTGGGGCATCTCGATCACATCAGCCAGGAATACGTTCGCTTCTTCAACGAACACCGACCGCATCAGGGACTCGGCAATCTCACAATTCCAGCTGCGCGGGCCGGGCCACCGGAAGTACCTGTTCGTGATGACTTGGCGGAACCTGAACAGGTCCGCTGCAAGCGGATCCTCGGCGGATTGTTGCGCCATTACTATCGCGCTGCCGCGTGACGATCCGTCGCTTGGGCGCATCATGTTGCCACGATTCTCGTTCTCGCCACTCAACGGCGATTCCGTTATCGTGCGCAGAGTTGACTGCGCTCGATGAAACTGACTCCTCTGTGCCGCGCGATCACGTTCTATCCAACAACCATGGAGCACTCCCGAAGTTACATCGGTGGGGCGTCTACATTTTGGACCCGTTCTGAATGGACCTGCGCGATTCTTGTCACAGCCGTCCGTTGAAGGATTCGATGAATGCATTATCTGTAGGCTTTTCGGGCCGACTGAAATCGAGTGCCACCCTGTTCCAACAGGCCCACTGATCGAGTGCTTTGGAAATAGATTCCGGACCGTTGTCGACACGAATGGTACTCGGAAGCGCCCGTTGGGTGGCGACGCGGGTCAACGTTCGGACAACATCACGGCCGGTTATCCGTTGAGCTACTTCGATCGCCAGACTCTCACGAGTAAAGCTATCGACTATCGTCAACGCCCGCAATCGACGGCCATCGAACAATTCATCGGCAACGAAATCCATCGACCAACAATCATTGACTCGTTGGGCTTGAGGGCGCTCTGTGCGAATACGACAACTCTTGCGCCGCCTGGGAACGCGCGTCCTGATCGCCAGGCCTTCTTCTCTACATAAGCGTTCAACCCGTTTGTGATTGACCATCCATCCCTCGCGTCGAAGCAGAACGTGCAGCCGCGGCGATCCATAACGAACATGAACCGCAGCCAGTTCTCGAAGCCTCATCCGCAATGGGGCCTGCTCATCGGCAACCGACTGATATCGATGCGTCGATCTGGCGAAACACAGCACACGGCAAACACGGCGTTCGCTGACGCGATAGCCCTGTTCGACCGTTGACACCACTTCGCGCCGACGAACAGGCCTTACAGTTTTTTTGACAACACATCCTGAAGGATCTGTTTGTCAAGGCTCAGGTCAGCAACCAATTGCTTGAACTTGCGGTTCTCTTCTTCGAGATGCTTGAGTCGCCGCAATTCGGCAACGCCCAAGCCCGCATACTTCTTCTTCCAACGGTAAAAAGTTTGCTCGCTGATTCCAAGCTTGCGGGTGATCTCCTGGATCGCCGTGCCCGACTCCGCCTGGCGAAGTGCAAAAGCGACCTGCTCCTCTGTGAATCTGGACCTCTTCATGAGAATCCTCCCCCCGGCCGAAGGCCGGGCCTAATGACCGAAACCTAGCAGAATTCTCTCATTTTGAATGGATCAAGATATAGGGTGAACGTCAAGAAAATGGCGATCACCATCACGGCCGTCGATACGAACTGATGTCGTTCAACAATCACATGGAGCGATTCGCTGAGCGCACACGTCAGACACGCTGCCGCTAAGGAGAGAGAACAGTGGCGGAAACTACAGGGGGCAGGTATTTTTACCATGGCTTACTGGGTCTCGCAATCATCGCCGAATTCACGATTCGTTAAGTTGGAGAATCGATCTCTAAAACTAAGGGAAGTCTTGCAATATGGGCATCAACCGGCTTACGGCGGCGAAGCTGGCTGGACCTCCAGTGCGTTTCCGTCGGCGTTAGAGCGAGCAACGTGAATAGGGACGCGAACAAGATCACAGACCTAGGCGCATGATACGAGAATCCGCTGATTCCAGCGTCGGAAGCCGAATTGTTCGCGCTATTCGTTTCCACTCCGGGAACAGCGCTTGAGGCTTCCACCGCAGGACTCGCATTGGGAACTCACGAGTTTGCCTGTCTCAAAGAAATTCTCGACA
>JAJDEB010000045.1 GCA_029260015.1 Phycisphaerae bacterium
TACGCGGGATCGCACGACGACTACGACGTTCACGCGATTGCCCCAGATCCGCTGCCAGAAAATGCAATGTGGTGGGTCGAAATTCAGATGCCCGACGGCAAGAAGTCGGTCGGATCGGTGAAGCCGTTGAGGTAACTGCTCCGATCTCAGAAAACTATCCACCGCTGCGCACTATCGCCAACACCATCGCCCGGAGCGGTTCGGGTAATGACGGCCTACGTTCGCACAAGTAGTTCGTGCGCATTCAATGCGAAGACAATCGACAAGCCGTTTTGCGATCAAGCAGACCTCAGAATACCCCTCGGTCTGATGCGAAAACTGGCAATTCACCTCCAGCTTCCGCACTTGCCTTTCGTTGCATTCTCTAATTTCGCTCCAAGGCTCGCCCGATTGGCCTAATTCACAGGTGGGCACCGGTGACGATTTCACCGGGGAATATCAACGTGTTCCCGATGCGGTCGACGCGGTCCGAGAGCATCAGCCACGCGAATGTCGCAATTGGTGCGGGACGGAAGACGCCGGATCCGGTTCACAGCTTGCAGGGGCAGGGCCAATCCGGTGCTGACCATGGAACCAGTAAAATCCACGAGCGGAAACATCATGGTGGCCGACGTTGCTGGAATGGTCGATCTCGTCGACCACGAATCCATTGCAATCGAGCTCGCCATCAGCGGACCGCCCTAGCTTTTTTGGCTGTTTCGGCTCCTACCAGCGCCTGAATCTCTTCGACGCGATACAGGGGCCTTGTGGAGCCTTCTGCGTTGTCGCCGTGTCTTCGACGTTCAAGCAATTCGTGGGCGGCAAACTAGACGCGAAGCTGTCTGCGGGTCAGATGCCCTTCGAGGTGAAGCCACCAGGCCATGACCAGTTGCATGGGGGTGAGTTTCACGAAACCGCCGTCGATGCGATCCTCGCGGATGCCGATGGTGGTCAGTTTGCCCTCCTCCACGGTTCTGACCGGGCCGACGCCAACCTCTTGGCAATAAGCCTCAATGTGGTTCCCTATCGAGGCCTATTGTCACGTGCTTGGTGGTGTCCGATTTTCGCATCCATGGGCACCTGATAGCTAGAAAAACGTGCCTGTGGCGACCAACACGCCCGGCGGCGATGATCGCCGCCGCCGGGTCACGCCGCGTCAAAGGCATCGGGCTCATCCGTGTGTGGACGCCAGCGTCCAGGCCGGTCAGGCATGTCGGTCACCCTTGCGTAAGCATCGTCCACGCCCTGCTCAGCCATTGCCTTCCCCGTTCGATAGGCCTTGTTGCCCGTCGTTTCAGGCAGCCCCAATCGCCGCGCAGCGTCCGCCAGCGTGAGACCCCCTTGGACTAGTCCGAACATTGACTTCGCATACTGAATCCGCTTGGGCACCTTGAAGAGATCCACAACCACTGGTATCGCCGCGCTCGTGACGACGCTGGCGAGGGACTCGTTACTCGCCCGATCGTCCAGCAACTGTTGCCATCCCTGAGGCAGGAGCCGAACTGTGTTGAGCGTGAAATGAGCGCGCAGATATAGCGAATCGCTGTCAAACCGACTGTACGGAACGGCATGGATCTTCCCGTCGATCAAACGCTTCAACAGTGGCGCGGCTTCAGAGTCAAAATCGCCGAGAAGATTGGCCCGAGCATCGTCAAGGATGTTACGGATGTCATCAGTCGTTGGAACGGGGACTTTCGTTCGGCTTCGCGCAACAAGTTCTTCGATTTCCGTCTGGACTCTCTGCCGCTCAAGTTCTCGATCACGAAGTTGAACCACGAGTTGGGGTATATCGTTGCCGTCCTCAATGGCCTTAGTAAGGTTATCTCGCTTCCGTTTTAGTTCAGCGTCCTTGCCCTGCAGCGCTTTGAGTCGACGACCGACTTCGGGAGCGCCTTGTTCGACGAGTCGCACGACTTCCGCGCACATGGCCTCGAAGTAACCGGCTTGTGAGACCAATGTCTCCACGATCGAACGGGCGAGATTGCGATGCACTGTATCCCGTTGCGGAGTGCAACGGTTCCAGCAGCGGCTGCCATTTGCACGATGAAGGGTTTTCAAGCGGCGAGAGTCTGCGCATTGATAATATGTGCTGCGCCGGTACATCTTCGCTTTGCAAACGTCACAAACGAATAGCTCCGAGAGAGCGGTGCGGCTGTCGCGGTTGGAACGATGAAGAGGGCTACATTTTCCCCTACTCGGGTTGGAGTTCACGTTGCGCTGGTCGATCGCCTGATTCGCTGCGCGCCACAGCGTGGGCGATACATGAGCCAGGTGCGGCATCTGACGATAAAGAATCTCGCTGGCTGGCGAGGGGATCTGAACGCTCCTTCCGATCGAATATTTCTTCACGCTCTGGAGGACGCGGTACGATTCCTCTCCACGGTTGATCGGGTCGCGGATTAGTCGGATCACATTTGTCTCCGTCCATTCTTTTAGCCTCGCGCTGCGGCTCTTTGGGAAACCGGCATCGTCGAGGTAACGCGCGATAACCCAAGGCATATCATGCTGGGCGCACATCTCGTAAGCTCGCTCGATCACCGATGTCCACCGGGCGTCCTTCTGATCGCGGAACGGCCCCTTGGCGAGTTCGCGATCGGTAGCCGGTGTCGTAGGATTTCGAATGTAGCCAGGCTTCAGCGCCCCCACTGCGTAACCATCGCGCCAGAGTCCCTCCATTGCGCGCACGATGCGCTTTCGTGTTTCGGTGTTGTCTGTCTCTGCCTTCATGGAGGCAAAGTGACTGCCCATTCGCCAGCGGCTTTCTTCCTCATCTGTGTCGATATTGCTGTTGATCGCGATGACGCGAACATCGGCGTCGACGGCGCTCTCGATCAGCTGCATTGCCCGTGTTGAATGTCGGTACAGGCGGGATAGATCTTCTGCGATCAGCACATCGCAGCCCCCGGACTCGATGAGTTCCCATACACGATCGATCCCTGGTCGACGCGTGTATTCCCCAGAAATGGCCGCGTCCGTGACGATGATGACCTCGACTTCGCCGAGTGCCAAGGTGTCCAGAAACTCGCGGCACTTGGCGATTTGATCGTCGATCGATCGAGGCGATTGCTGGTCCGTGCTGTATCGTGCGTACAGGATCACACGCCAGCGCCGGCGCGTCATTGCCGGTGCGATCGGACACGCGTACACTAGCGATGTCTCGACTGAATTCCCTGAGACTTCGATCGTGGGCACGTATGTGTGTTCCACGTCATCAACAGGGACAAGATCGGCCGCCGGCGCATGTGGTTCAGCCCGGCCCACTTGAGCAAGAAGAAGAAATACGAACGAAGAAGCCAATAGATGCTTCAAAGCGGTTGCGTTCATAACGCAATCCTCCATCTAAGATGGAGGCTGCCCGCAAGCGGATCGTCGTTTGGCACAGTGTGCCAAACTTCGTGACTAATCGTGAGAATCCGTGACCTTTCATGACCAACGGCATCGAAACATAACGTTCGTCAAGAAAACAAGTTATGCCTGTAATCCGTTCTTGGTCAATGACTTACAGAAACCCGAAAAACGAATCCCTCCCTCTCCGTTCGATTCAATGGCGGCCAACGTAAACTGTTGGCCGCCATTGTCTTGCGCATCATTCACTATTGGGCCCATTGGAATTGTGCTTGTTTTGTGCTTGTGCAGTTACCCGCTTTTGGGCTTCCAGGGTGTCTTCTTCCATTCCACCAAATGGATGATATCTTGGTAATTGCCATTTAGAACGACACAAAATGGGTAAGGATTCGTGCGCGTACAAAATCCGCAACGTCCCTTCGGATCGTTACGGAGGATCGAACTTCAATCAGGATATGACGGACGATGAGCCTTAGGCCAACCGCTCGTTAGCAAAGGCAATTACCCACCCGGCTGCTAAGCTGAGTGAATATATCCAGAAAGATTCCCGTGGTCTGATCGCGAATGGCGGTGTCCAAATCAATCGCATGCCACAATTCGCAATCCAACAGATTGCCTTCTTGCGAGTCCATATCTATCACCGCCATACTCCACGTTGGGAATAGTCGTTCATTGCTTGAAGCTCGCAGATTGACCGTTATGTCTTTGTGACGATCATCCCTGCAAATCTTTGCAAAGAGATTGTCAATATCATTACATCCCCCAGAATCTACGACGATATTTTGCAATAATTGATATCGGAAGGAGTCGTCGCCGAGTCAATCATGTTCATTCCTTGGACCGACAATTGGATTTCGAGCGCATTAGAAAATCGTCACCGTCACAGAGACGACGTTGTGGGGATCAGGACTGGGAACTGGTGACGTCCCCGACTGCATGCTTTAGTCCTAAGTAACCATCCTTGCAGGGTCTACCGCGATCTCCAGCCACAAGTCGCTTGATGAGGCGATCGTTCGCGCGGAAAAACTGGTCAGCATTTGATTATTCTGCGCTTGGAATGATTGGGGTGCATGATCTGGATGTTGGGGAAAGAGAACTGCAAACGAATCCCAGGCAAGAAATGGACTGAGAACGACAGCCGAACAAACTGGAAAAGAAAGCCTGTCAGCTAACTGTCCTTCATTCCATTATCACACGAAGAGGCGTGGAATTAGGCGATTGCGGGCTGTTGCTCGCGAGTGGCTGAATACGTTTCATGCCCAAGTGTAATTAAGCCGGCTGAGACGTGCGTCGCGAAGCACATCTCAGCCGGTAATTGAGAACATTCTTGAGACTCACACTGGCCACGGTATCGACTTCGAGAAGGAGCAACCCGTGTGACCGTCGCACCTTTCCTCTGTCAAACTATGGCAGATCCAGCGATCCGGTGAAGCTGATCTGAAATTCGGCGAAGTCAATCAGATCAATGTCATTGTCGGCGTCTCGATCGAAGCAAGCACATGACGGATTGCTGGATAGTCCACCGGGACCATCCATGCAGGACAATAGATGCGCATGATCGTCCAAGTCTACATCATTGTCACCGTCCGTGCTTCCAACCAGAGCACACTCGCCGGTATCCGGGTCGCATTCGCCGCACGGACCACACGCGACCGTTCCACTTGCGATACACTCGCCGCCAAAGCATGAATCACCCGTGGTGCACGCCGTTCCGTCATCGCATGCTTCACCGTCTGGCAGGGCGTCGTGAAAGCACGTTCCGCTGGGGTCCGCGAAGTCGTCGGTGCAGGGATTGCCATCGTCGCAATCAACAGGTGTATCAACGCAAGCTTGCAACTCGGCTTCGCATGACGATTCAAAATCATCGTCCGGGTTGTCACAGATGAGGGCACCGTCGGCAACGCATCCGGTCGCATCATCGCACAGTCCCACTTCACCGCTACAAACGTCACCGCAAGCAGGCGGTTCACCGGGCAGACACCCTTGCAGTGGGTCGGCGATTTCTTCACCGTTGCAGGCCAGTTGATCGTCGCACTCCAAGTCTACTTGCCCGCTGCATGCGCCCTCTTCACTGCAGAAATCGAAGAGAGTCGTGGCGTCACCGTCGTCGCAAGTCGCGCCGATGTCGATTAGTCCGCGGCACATGCCATCGGGCTGACACGCTCCAGTTCCCGGAATCGCACAGTGATTCGGATCGTCACACGGCATGCCCAGGACCAAACCACCTGCGCAAGCTCCTGTCGGTTGAATCACATCACCAACCGTACAGTCGTTACCATCATCGCAAGGCGTGCCCGGAATGCTCTCGCCGACACACGCGCCATTCTGATCGCAGGTGTCTGCTTGCGTGTTCGGATCACCGTCATCGCACGACTGCCCCGGATTCGGGAAAAGCTCGCACGTTCCATCGACCGCATTGCATGAACCCACGAAGCACTCTTCTGCCGGACATTCACCGTCGTCCACGCATGGTTGAAAGGCTGCATTGACATTGGCCAACAGGAACGTCGCACCAGACTTATGCCAGGTCAGTCCGCTCATGTGCTTCGCGTTGGGCGGAATGAATGTCTCGCCGGCCACATGCCAGGTGATTCCGGAGTTGTGCTTGGTGCCCGGCGGAATAAACGTGATATTGGGCAAGTGCCAAGTAATACCGGCCGCGTGCTTGCTTCCGGGTGGGATGAACGTTTCACCTTCGACGTGCCATGTCACACCTGAGTTGTGCTTCGTTCCAGGTGGAATGAACGATATGCCACCCAGGTGCCAGGTAATACCGGCTGCATGCTTGCTTCCGGGTGGGATAAAGGACTGACCGTTTACGTGCCACGTCGAACCCGAGTTGTGCTTGCTACCCGGTGGAATGAAGCTGGCCCCTGAAATATGCCAGGTCGTTCCGGCTGCGTGCTTGCTGCCCGGCGGGATGAACGACTGCCCGTTCACGTGCCAGGTCGAACCCGAGTTGTGCTTGCTACCGGGCGGAATAAAGGACTGACCGTTCACATGCCACGTCGACCCTGAGTTATGCTTGCTTCCGGGTGGGATAAATGACTGACCGTTGAAGTGCCACGTCGAACCCGAATTGTGCTTGCTGCCGGGCGGAACAAAACTCGCCCCACCAATGTGCCAAGTCGTGCCAGCCGCATGTTTTGTCCCCGGTGGAATGAATGACTGCCCGCCAACGTGCCAGGTCGAACCGGAATTATGCTTGCTACCGGGTGGGATAAAGGACTGACCGTTTACGTGCCACGTCGAACCTGAATTGTGTTTGGTGCCCGGTGGAATGAAAGTTTGACCGTTGACGTGCCAAGTGACCCCAGAATTGTGCTTCGATTTCGGGGGAATAAACGTGGCATTGACCAGATGCCATGTGACACCGGCGGCGTGCTTGGTTCCGGGTGGAATAAACGTCTGATTGTTCACATGCCACGTCACGCCCGAGTTATGCTTGCTTCCCGGGGGAATGAACGTAAGGGTAAACATGTGCCAGGTAATGCCGGCCGCGTGCTTGCTGCCCTTGGGAATAAACGACGCACCGCCCACATGCCAGGTCACACCTGAATTGTGTATCGTCCCCGGCGGAATGAATGACTGCGCCGGGAGGTGCCACGTAATGCCAGCAGCGTGCTTGCTCCCCGGAGGAATAAAACTCTGTCCCGGTAGATGCCAGGTTGTTCCAGCCGCGTGTCTCGGACGCAGCGGTGGCGGTGGTGGCGGGTATCCAGGCGTGGGTGGAACGATCGTCTCCACGTACACGTTCACGTCATCGACCATCCATCCCAGGAATCCATTGTCTACGCCATCTATCGTGTTGAATTGGAATCGTAGCGCGATGTCTTCGCCGGCGTAGGCATCCAGCGCGATCGCCCCACTGTCGACCCACATGTTGGCTTCGTCGCAGGTTTCAAAGAGCAGTTCAAAATCGATCCCGTTGGTAGAGATGTACACTTCCGAAAGATCGTAGAAGTTGCAGGCGTTTTCGGTGTTGCGCCGCTGCTTGAATTCGAGGACCGCACCGGGTGGAATTGCGGGAATCACGGGTGAGGTCAGTTGCCCTGAAGTGACGCCGGGAACATCGTATGAGCAAGTCCCATCAACGCCATAGTATGCGCTCGTGATCGGACTGGAGAAGCTGTCTTCCGGGGGGCACAGCGTCGGTGGATTGCTCACCAAATGCCACAACCCGCTTGCGACCCAACCACCAGCACCCAGCGGGTCAGCCCCCTCCCAATCTTCGACGAACAGATCGACCCGATTGACGGCACCCGCACCGCGTGTCGCCGCGCTGACCGGCTCGGGAAACGTGTTTGCAGGAAGACCTGGCTCACCGACCAGCGGTTGAAGCGCGTCGCGTGCATCCAATCTAAAATCGAGTGTATCGTCGGCATCGTGATACCCGCCGGGAATCATGCAAGCCAAGATATCGGCAGCGTCTCCGCGCATCGCGCATACGTCTAGCATCTCCTCGACTTCCGCCACGGTGTTGTAGCTGTAGTACGGAGCGACTGCGATTCGATTCTCCGGATCGTTGACATAAAATCCGTATTGATCGATGACGCCACGTGTGAACGGATAGGCACGATTCAAATATTCGCGATATTCGGGAACGGCAGAAATGTAGTTGTCTGAGAGTTGATCTGCCGGTCCGTCAAAGTAGTTGTTTTGAGCTGTGTTTCGACGATAGACCGCAACCAACACTTTGCGGTCGAAGCTATCATGATCGACCAGATACAGAAAACCAGTGGATAGATCGAGCGAAAGGTCATCACCCACGGGAACTGCGTCAACAATGGCGCCCTCGTCTTCATCGGCAACGAACATGAAGTTTTCATTTCGTTCGTTGAACAGTAAATGAAACCGCTGACCCGATTCATCGTGGGTGCGCATCACGAACTGATCGTCCCCTGGAAGCGTAAACGCCGTGGGAAGACCCTGCGGAACTTCGTTCAGGGCAAAGCGAACCGTCTTTCCTTCAAATGCTACATCGTAGGTAAACGCGTCGATCCGGTTGATACTGATACCGGCTTGCCCGTCTAGTACGGTGTGTCGCGGATTGGCGTCTTCCGGACCCGTTAGCGCCTCATGGAATTCGTAGTACCCAATATGAAGTTGGCCCGAGTCGCGCGATCCCGGACCCAGGCGAACGTTGCCCCAAACATACTTGTTGGTTGTATGAAACCGCCAATAGAGGTAGTTCTCGGTGGGAATCACGTCGACGTCTTCCGGAAGGTTCGCAAAGACATGGGCGAAAACCGCGGTAGGATCATCCAGATCAATATCGCCGGCGCTGGGCAAAGCGTAACTGGCGCCGGGACGCGGATCGACGCCTTCGGCCAATGCCCGTGCGTCCGTTGGAAGCCATGCCAAATTCGCGGCGGGTTGTTCGTCGACCGGCGCGTTCGATCCCTCATCGCCGATCGCGAAGGGACCAGACATTCCCAACGCCATGGCAACTGCGCCGATGATCATCGTGGGCCATATTTTATGGGTGTGAACGATCGCGTCATGATTTTCAGTTTCTTCGGGTGGTGATTGAGGATTCATGGGTGGGCACCTCTGCGTAGAGCCGCGCGCCTTAAACTAGTGGACCACCCTCGCGACGCGCTGACGCGGTAGTCGGCTGCCGGAATTGACGTCCGGTTTGTGGGCACCGGACACGCTTCGTGACATTGACCATAGGCACAACCGTGTCATGGTTTGACATGCGGCTTATCAGCGTGAGTTTCCGTAGTCTGCCGCGCTCGGGCTAAGATAACTGTCCTGATAGCCTAGAAATGCGATTTCAGGTGGGGTTGAGAGCCCGCAGGCAGCAGGGTTGATCGTACCTTGCTACGGCTCGGCGAAGGCAGCTTGAAACACGTCGTAGTCAGCCAGGTCCACGCGACCGTGCAGTCAAAATCGACCTGCATGAACTGAGACTCGGTGCATGGCCCGAGCGGAGTGGTCATATTCGGACCGGCAAGGAGAAGGTGTAGAACTTCGTAGTCAAGAATGTCTACGTCGCCGTCGTCGTTGGGCGAATTTGGGCAGGGTGTGCTAACGCCCACAAACTGCTCAGCGTCGTCGAGATAAATCCAGCCAACGTTTTCATCCCAAGCATAGCCACGCAGCCGTTTTTCGATCGGATCAAACTCACTCTCGGTCGACAACGCAAGCAGAATGCGTGGACAGTTGGGCTGAATACACCAAGGCACTCTGCTGCCTGTGACGATTTCAAAAAACGGGTCATGTGAAGGGCGGTCAGATCTTATTCGATAGGTCGCTTGGTAAAGATGGTGCGACAATTTGATTTGAATAGCTACAGTGCGATCCTTACTTGAAAGCGAACGACTGGACCATCGCTGATGCCTACCCTGTTGTCACCGCGATCCTCATAATCTTCGCCCTCGAACCAAAACCGGTCAAACGCCCAACCACCTGCCGCCTCCAGCGAAACGCGTTCGTCGATGTCCCACTGCACCCCGGCTTCGACGCGCTTTTCGAAATAGAACAGGCGATCGTCGTCATCAAGTCGATCATGTCGAAAGAATCGTTGATTGGTCCAATCGAATCCGGCAAAGAGTCGCACGGTTTCTACTGGTCGATAGTTAAGAACTGCATGAATGTTGCGGGGAATGAAATACGATGCCTCGAGCGTCCACTTTTCCGCAGGCTTCCAGCGCAGGGCGACCAATGGAACACCAGCCACCAAGCTAAAGTCTTCACTCGGTGCGTAGTGATAGGCAACACCGGGTAGTGGCACATTTGGCAGAAAGTCGTGGTTGTTGGCAAAGTTAATCAGCACCAACCATGCGTTGCGTTCACCGTCCGGGATGCGCAGAAAACCGTTGGCGTTGACGGCCACCTCATCGCCACTGGCGAAGGGTCTATCGCTGGGCGACCCCACGGACGCCTTAAAGTCACCATTCGATCACTCTCACTCTTTGCCAAGAAGGATCGCTGAAACTACCAGCAATGACAATTCCAGTGCCGACAGAACGTAGGTCGTACCATCCAAGCGTCCATAAAGTCCGATACTGATGCCACGAAAAAGCACCAAGCTTCCATGTATGATCACGCAAATCAGCAGCGCGTTCTGCAAAAAATCGGGCCGCAGCAAGGGTAGCAGAAAAATGCAACCCAACGCCAGTTGCAGTCCACCGTACACGACCAGGTACTCACTCTGCCCCGACCCCGGTTTGAGTTCAAAACCGACGCTCGATGCCGTTTTCTGGGGCTGAAGCGTACACCAAACAGAAAACCCCAGATACGCGATGCCGACTATGCTCGTGAATATGCGGGCGGCGATCATCATGGGTTACCTTTAAGAAAGAACTTCTTCGTCCGCGACGTCTTTTCATCGAAAAATGCGCGAACAGTGATCACAGTGAAAAACGGCAGGGCGCGGCCCAGGCAACGCTCTGGCATCTTAGTTGGTTAGACTCTTGTCTTATGCAAGCCGACCGCAGGTCGCACCCGCACATTCACGCTTTCGCAATTCGGGGGGTATCTGGATTCAAGAAAACTCGACGCGTAGTTAGTCTTTGCTTGCTGTATCTTAAAACGGCGACGCCCTTTGGACTGTTCAGCCCGGAAACCAAGCGGATACGCCAAGGTCTTTCTCAGAAATTGACTTGAGGTTTACACGAACGTCAGCTGCCAGCCCCTAGGCTTGCCCGCGGCGACGCTCGCCGTTGGTTGAGAATTGATTGAACTGAGAATTGATTGAACTACGCGGATGCGGCACTTTCGGCCATCAGCTTTTCGCTATTGCCGCGCGGGCGACGAATTCGATTCACGATGGCATTTCGAAGTGTGGAACCCTTTGGCCCCTCGACAAATTCAACAAGCGCAAATGTGACATCGTCGTGCTTCAATTCGCGATCGCCGCAGTGAATCTTCACCGCACTGAGGAGATTTTCTGCGATATCTTGAGTAGATGCCTGCTGCATTCTTTCGAGCACAATATCAACGCCTGCAGACCCGAATAATGTATAGTCTGGATCAGGCGCCTCAAGCAAACCATCCGTGACCAAGAGAAGGCGATCCCCTAGATTCACGCGCAATGATTGCCTCGTGTAGACCGTCTCAAGCTCGGCTGCCAAAGGTAAGTCCTCCAAAGGCTGCTCCGGCTGAGACTCAATCACATTGAGTTTTTTCCAGGCGTTTTCCTGTTTTCGAAAGTACCAAGCTGGAGGGTGCCCTGCATAGCTCAACGAAAGCCATCGCCGTGGCGGGTAATAACTCATCACAACCGCCGTCGTGAGTGCCTTGAATCCGACCCCTGACAGTTCTCGATTCAGTCGCCGCAGCACACTCCGCTGGTCCGGCCAATTCATGTACCTTTTCATCGTTCGCCCGACCATAGAACTGACAGCCGAAACGGATTCGCCGTGACCAACGACATCGGCAATCATCATTCGCGAAAGGAGTCCCGACCCGCATGTGGTCAGTGAATGAACATCGCCTCCCTGTCCGCCGCCGCAAGCTTGCGAATAGATGTGACCGCGCAGTCCGGGCATCTCTACCGGGCTGTCGATCGAGAGGTTACCGCCCCACATCTCATGGCAAACCAATTGCAGCGACATTTGAAAGCTTTCCTCTTCGATTCGCCCAAGTGCGCTTCCTGAGCCGTCGGTCCCATCTCCAAGTTATTCGTCCGTCGTTGGCGGCTGGATTCAGCCAATATGGTACATAGAATTCTGGCGCAACTGACTTAAACCCGGCTGAATCTATTCCGGTCCATTTGGCGAAGTCACCTATAACGTGGAGGAGAATTTCGGTCTTGAGCTGATGTTGAAGCCTATTGGCTGCATTTTTCCCATTTAGCCACCGCGCTTGATCGTCGGAAAATCCAATGACCACGACAGTTCAATTCATCGCAAGCTTGCTAGGCCCCACTCCGATCATCGAATCGCTTCCAGAGAAGCGTCTGCAGCAAACTCGATTGTCATGCTGGGGGTCTTACCTATTTCTACATTTGGGTTGTCTCGGTGTGATTTGGACAGGCTGGAGTTGGTTTGCTGTTGTCGTGGCGGTGGCGCTTTACTTCATTCGAATGTTCGCCATCACCGGTTTTTATCATCGATATTTTTCACATCGGACATTCAAGACATCGCGAATTGCTCAGTTTCTCTTTGCGGTATGGGGTAACACTTCGGCGCAGCGGGGACCGATTTGGTGGGCATCGCAGCATCGCCATCACCACACCCATGCCGACGACGAATGCGACGCCCATTCGCCAAGTCAGCACGGATTCTATTGGAGCCACATTGGTTGGCTGACGGCGTCCGACAATCTCGTCATTCACGCCCGACGCGTGCGTGATCTGTTGCGTTTTCCTGAGCTCCGATTCTTGGATCAATTTAGTGTTCTGGTTCCAGCGATCCTCGGCGCGGCTCTTTACAGTTTGGGAGCGTTTCTTAGTCGATTTGCTCCAAGTCTCGGCACCAGCGGTTGGCAGTTGGTTGTGTGGGGATTCTTTATTTCGACCGTCGTCCTCTTTCATGCCACTTGCACCATCAACTCGCTTGCCCATCTGTTTGGCAAGCGCAGATATGATACGACAGACGACAGCCGCAACAGTGTCTTCCTTGCGTTGCTGACGCTGGGTGAAGGGTGGCACAACAATCACCATCGGTATCCAGGTTCGGTGAAGCAAGGGTTTTACTGGTGGGAGATCGATTTAACCTATATTGGATTGCGGGTCCTGCAATGGATGGGTTTGATTTGGGAGCTAAACCCGGTGCCCACAAATGTGCTTGCGGAGGGACGCCAGCGAACTCAAGATCAAGATAATGACGCAGGACACGCCTGATGCGCATCGCAGTCATTGGCACAGGCATCTCGGGATTGGTCGCGTCGTATTTGCTTTCCGAAGACCATGAGTTGACCGTCTTCGAGGCGAACGACTACATCGGTGGCCACACGCACACGATCAAAGTCGATGACCCATCCGGTCCGGCCAACGTGGACACCGGTTTCATCGTTTACAACGAATGGACCTATCCGAATTTCTGCAAATTGCTTGATCGCCTCGGTGTCGAAACGCAACCAAGCCGCATGAGTTTCAGTGTTCGTGACGACGCGGCTGACATTGAATACAAAGGGGACAACCTCAACACGCTCTTCGCCCAAAGAAGCAATCTCATGCGGTGGGGCCACTACCGCATGCTTTACGAAATACTGCGCTTCTATAGACAATCGCGGCGGATGCTTGATCGGTCAGCCGACGGTTTGACGATGGGCACCTACCTGCGGCAGGAGCGCTATTCAACGGAGTTTATCGAGCGTCATTTGATTCCGATGGGTGCCGCGATCTGGTCGGCTGACCCGAACCAATTCTACGATTTCCCTGCCGGCTACTTCATCCGGTTTTGTCACAACCACGGCATGCTCAATATCCTCCGCCGACCGCAGTGGCGTGTGGTTCGCGGCGGATCCATGCAGTATGTGCGAAAAATCACCGTGCCATTTCGTTCAAGTATTCGCCTTAATACACCGGTCAAAGCGATCAAACGTCACCCTGATTCCGTGGAGGTGACGTCCGAGCGATGTGGGACTGAGCAATTTGATCAAGTGATCATCGCAACGCACAGCGACCAGGCCCTAAGAATGCTCGCAGACCCAACGCCGACAGAAACTGAAGTGCTGGGGAAGATGCGCTATCAGCGCAACGATGTCGCGCTGCACCATGACACTTCGTGTTTACCGCATCGGCGCAAGGCCTGGTCCAGTTGGAATTATCACATTCCCAAGACACGGCAGTCAGCTGCGATTGTCACTTACAACATGAACGAGTTGCAGTCGCTAAGTACGGACAGGACGTACTGCGTCACGCTCAACGCCAGCGAGCACCTCGATGACAAGAAATGCCTACGGCAGCTGCGCTACGACCACCCGGTTTACACGACAGACAGCGTGCTGGCTCAGAAGCGCCACGGTGAAATCAGCGGGGTTCATCGCACCCACTACTGTGGCGCCTACTGGGGTTATGGATTCCATGAGGACGGCGTAAACAGCGGGCTGGCTGTCTGCAAGCAATTTGGCAAGGGACTCTGACCATGCTTAGCGCCATTTACGAGGGACGAGTCCGCCATCAGCGATTCACGCCGGTCGAGCATAAATTCGACTACGCACTATTCATGATGTATCTCGACCTCGACGAACTTCCGAACTTGTTCGACCATTACCGGTTGTGGTCCAATGACGGGCGCGGGATTGCCCGGTTCAGGCGCCGCGACCATCTCAAGGGGCATGCGCCGCCGACGCAGGACCTCCGCCAAGCCGTGCGTGACCTGGTCGCCAAACAGACCGGTGTTGCACCGTCCGGTCCGATCCGACTTCTCACCCACCTTGAGTACTTCAGGCATCGGTTTAACCCGGTAAGCCTGTTCTTCTGCTTCGATGCGAACGATCAGCATGTCGAATCGATCGTCATCGAAATTAACAATACGCCTTGGAAAGAGCAGCATTGCTATGTGCATTCCATCTTGAATCGCTCGGTGCCTTCGGTCGACACGCGGTTCGAGTTCGGTAAGGAGTTTCACATCTCGCCGTTTGTGGGGATGGACATGGAGTACGATTGGCGATTTTCGCAACCGGGCGAGAAGCTCGGTGTGGTCATGGACACGTTGCACAAAGGTGAAAGACATTTGAACGCCACGATGACCATGCAGCGCTGCGAGATCACATCCGCTTCGCTGAATCGTGTGCTCTATCGCTACCCCTTGATGACGCTGCGCGTTCTGTACGCCATTTACTGGCAGGCCTTTCGCTTGCGGCTGAAGGGTTGCCCGCGCTATACCCACCCTGCCACGCTCGCGCGCCAGAACCGCGGAGTCAAAACATGCTGAGCAAAACCATTGTTCCCACATCTCGTTCGGCGGTCAATGTCGGCGGGTCCGGTGTGATCGACGACATTGCCCGCAAGCTTGTCTGGGCGGGTCTAAAGCGGATCGCCGAGGGTGGCCTGGAATTGGTCGACAGAGAGCACCACCTGCGATGCGGTGATCGCAATGCGGTAGAAGAATCCACTGCGCTGATTCGCGTGATCGATCCAAGATTTTATCGTGCGGTCGCCTGGGGAGGAACTGTCGGCGCCGGAGAAGCTTACATCCGTGGATGGTGGGATTGTGCTGACCTGACGACGCTCATCCGCATTCTGATCCGTAATCATGACGCGTTCTCAGAGCTCAACGGAACTCGCACGCGATTGTCTGGTTTGGCCCAGCGGGCATGGCACGCGTTTCGGCGCAACACCCTAAAGGGAAGCCGGCAAAACATTTCCGCCCACTACGATCTTAGCAACGATTTCTATCAATTGTTTCTCGACAAGACGATGACCTATTCATGCGGTATCTTTGAATCGCAGGAATCAACTCTGCAGGAGGCGTCTGTCGCAAAACTGGATCGGATCTGCCGCAAGCTAGGGCTGACTGCTGACGACCACGTCATCGAAATCGGCACAGGTTGGGGAAGTTTTGCGATTCATGCCGCGAAGAACTACGGCTGTCGCGTGACCACAACGACGATTTCTGAAAAGCAGTTTGAACTCGCATGTAGGCGCATCGATGACGCCGGGTTGTCTGATCGGATCACTTTACTCCGAACAGACTATCGCAAACTCACCGGTCAATATGCCAAGTTGGTATCCATCGAAATGATCGAAGCCATCGGGTGGCAACAGTACCCCAACTTTTTCAAGCAATGTGCGGCGCTTCTAAAGCCCGATGGTGTGGCCTGCATTCAGGCGATTACGAAAGCAGATCGCTACTACGAAGAGTCCAAGCGTGAAGTCGACTTTATCAAACGCTACATCTTCCCTGGCAGTTGCATCCCCTCCATCGGGTCGATGACCGATGCTGTAGCGAAAGCGTCAGACCTGACCTTGGGGCACATGGAAGATATCACCCCGCACTATGCAACCACGCTTCGATGTTGGCGCAACCGATTCGACGATCGATTGCCCGAGGTGCGGTCATTGGGATTTCCTGAATCTTTCATTCGCATGTGGGAATACTACTTGTGCTATTGCGAGGCAGGCTTCCACGAGCGCGTCATTGGTGATGTGCAGATGGTATTGACCAAGCCGAGATTCAGCGGGGCATTGCCCATGGGTGGCCTATGAACAAGCACCAAAACGTCTGGAGAATTGCGCTTGCGGTCGCTGCGTATCAAGTGGCTTGGTGGAGTTGCGTCTTGTCTGTGCGGGCGGACGCGACGTGGGTTGGGTTGGTCGTGACCGCCATAATTTTCCTCATCCACTTGGCCTACTCGCCAAATCGTCGCGCAGAGATTTGGTCGGTGCCTGCAGCCGCGAGTCTCGGTTTTGCGGCCGACAACGTTGCGACATGGTTGGGTGTCCTTCGCTTCGAATCGACACAGATCTGGATGCTCCCAGCGCCGATCTGGATTGCGGCGATGTGGCTCGCGTTTGCAATGTTGATTCGGCCTTGCTTTTCGTGGTTATCCGAGCGCCCGTTTGCCGCGGCATTCATGGGAGCAACCAGCGGTCCGACTGCCTATGGGGCTGGCGTGGCGCTGAATATCGTGGACATGCCGGACGTGGTTTGGAGCATCATTGTTCTCGCGGTTCTTTGGGCGATCGTCGTTCCGCTCACCATAAAGCTGGTCGTGTCAGCCGCAGGGAATTCAACCAACGCCCAAGTCGCTTTGGGAGATTACGCAAGGAATCCGGCGTGAATCATTGGGGTCAACATCTTGCCTGGGCATTGGCCGGCGCTGTCGCGTTGATGCTTGGCCTTTGGTTCTTGCAGCGTCGCACCAAGAATGCCGGCATCGTCGATGTCGGATGGGCGTTTGGCATCGGCGCGCTGACATTGGGGGTGGCGGTGTTCTCCAGCGGCGCCGTGTCGCGGCGAGTTCTTGTGGTTGCGATGACGGTGACCTGGTCAGTGCGCCTGGGTTTCCACTTGCTCGGACGGGTCACGAGCGAACTTGAGGATGGCCGGTACAAGAATATTCGAGACTGGGCGGGCGAACGGCAGGGCGCGGTCTTGCTCATATTCTTTCTGATGCAAGCCACATGGGTCGTGTTGTTCGCGCTACCGCAATACATTGCGATGCAAAACCCGCGAACCATCGGCGCGCTTGACGTGTTGGCCATCGCCATTCTCGCCGTTTCTCTCATTGGTGAATCCATCGCAGATCGGCAGTTATCCATGTTTCGCAAATCCGAGGCCAACAAGGGCGAGGTGTGTCAAGTTGGATTATGGCGTTACTCGCGTCATCCAAACTATTTTTTTGAATGGCTGCATTGGTTTGCTTATCCAGTGCTGGCCATCGGGATGGGCCACATCGCCTGGCTGACGCTCGTTGGCCCGGTGCTTATGCTTTTCTTTCTTCTCAAAATCACCGGTATACCGCCTACTGAAAAGCGGGCGCTGCAAAGTCGCGGAGAACGATACCGTGAGTATCAGCGCACGACCAGCGCGTTTATCCCTTGGTTTCCACGGAATTCTGCAACATGAACAACGAGTATCAATCCAGAGGCCCGATCGCCTGGGCGGAACGCGGCTGGCTGCCAGACGTTCTCGTCAGGTGGGGCATCCGCCGATTGCTGAAAACGCGACTGCAGCAGGAACTGGGCGACGACTGCGAAGATCGTCATGAACGGCAGCAGCGCTTTCTCACCGCGATGCAGGACAGCCCAGTGGCTATCGTTCCGCAAAAAGCCAATGAACAGCACTACGAAATCCCTGCTCGCTTTTACGAATTGGTTTTGGGCAAGCATCGCAAGTACAGCGGGTGCTACTGGCCCTTCGGTACGCGCACGCTCGATGATGCTGAAGCCGCGATGTTGAAACTCACGTGCGAGCGTGCAGAACTGGCGGACGGGCAGCACATCTTGGAATTGGGGTGCGGGTGGGGTTCACTCACGCTATGGATGGCTGAACACTTTCCAAACTCAACGATAACCGCTGTATCGAACTCAACCAGCCAAGGCGCATTTATTCGCGAACAATGTCGAGCGCGTGGACTGAGCAACGTAACCGTCATCACCGCCGACATGAATACCTATTCCCCGGATGGCACGTTCGATCGCGTCGTCTCGGTCGAAATGTTCGAGCACATGCGCAATCTGAGCCTGTTGCTCGAGCGGATCGCGTCGTGGCTTCGAGACGATGGCAAACTGTTTGTCCACATATTCACGCACACGTCATGCACCTATCCATTCGAGACAACCGGGCGCGACGACTGGATGGGAACATATTTCTTTTCCGGCGGGATGATGCCGTCCGACCATCTCTTACTTTACATGCAGGACTCGGTCCGACTCGACCGCCATTGGTGCGTCAATGGGCAGCACTATGAAAAAACCGCAAACGCCTGGCTCGCCAACATGACCGACCGAAAATCCGAAGTGCTTGAAGTCTTGCAGGCGACCTATGGTCCCGACGAGGCCCGGCGCTGGTATCACCGTTGGCGGATTTTTTTCATGGCATGTGCGGAACTTTGGGGATATCGGAAGGGCAACGAATGGCATGTGGGCCATTACCTGATGAGCCCTTGCCGAACTCGCGTGAGCAACGCTGACCAGCAGACGCTCAATCATTCAAGCCAAGGTGATCTATCATGCGCATCCTCCTAAATATCGCGATGATCGCGGCAGTGATGCTCACGCCACACATTCGCGCGGTTGCCCTAACGCCGCTGCCCTCTATCAGAGCACTCAAAACCAACGCTCGTTTATCGCTTGTTAGTTTTCTCATGTATTTAATGTAGCCACACAAAGGCTACGTGTCAACCGGAATTATCTTGTTGCAGAAAAGCTCTTTTGTAGCTACAATATAGACATGCAAGGCAGGCCCAAGAAATCGGACGAAAACCTCAGAACAAATACGCTGAGGATACGCCTTACTGTTTCCGAGCGCGATCAACTTGAGAAAGCAGCGGACGCAAATGCCTTAGAAACAAGCACTTGGGCGAGAAGCGAACTAATCAAGCTTGCCAAAATAGTGTTGAATGACCTTGACAAAAGCCGATGACATTCGTAACAATATGATTTGCAGAGACGACACGAGGGAGCGTGCCGAATCCGCAAACCAATATCGCAATCAGCCCTTGCAGACTGTCGCCCGCCATATAGAGATGAGGATCAACCTAAGAATCGCCTTAATGACATATTGTGCCATTTGCGAACCTTTCAAGTGCGCTGGGCTAGGAGGATGACTTGAGAATCAGTACACCTAGCACAGCTAGTAATAAAGCCGCAACGTCCCGCAAAGGCGTTGCGGTTTTTTAATGTCCTATCTTGGCCAGCCTGTAAACTCCTGATCGAACCCGAACGAAATCACCGTTTTTTGTGCCCCTGCTCAGGACCACGGCCACCGAAGGGCTAAGCCCAGCTGCCGCTGAAGTTTCTACCCCGCGATCTTCCAATTCCGAAACAATATCTGCGGACGACATTTCCCCGCCGTTATTCGATAAGACCTCTTCAACATGAGATGCAAGCGTTCCCGGCTTTGCAGATTTAGCCTTATTTTTAAGCGCTTTTTGTTCAACTTCGCCATTTTCGCCAAGTCGCAATAGCTCATCTAGGACGGCCCTCTGTAATTCCAGCTGGCGTTCAAGGTCGGCTATCAGCGTCTTCTTTTCCTTAATTATCTGCGGAATCGTGGCCATAACCATGCCCTCGGAAAATGGAGATATCAAACAACGCTGGTAATTCTATCAATTTGGCGGGGGGCGTCAATGGTTTTGTTAGAGATAGATATAAATCGTCGGGGTGGCGGGCGATTTATCTATCTGGGGTGTGATTCGTCCCCGGTCGATTCCTCAACAATCCACCGGGCCAACTGATTCGGATCGTCCGGGCGCTCGCCGCGCCCATCGGGTGTGGATTGGTTGCTGGGCTGATCTGAGGATTGATTGTCCTGCGTGGGTTCGTTGGTTTTAGATTGTTCGTTCATGCGTTTTATAATATCACGCAGCGTGCCAGCGGGCGAAATCGATCTGAATTCTGTGTGACCCACTACCGTAATTCCGAAGCTGGTTGACTTCCGAGTGTTAAACCCCGCTATAGGCAGCGCTACAATGAATTCCCTGTCGACAAAGCGATGCGACGATTGCTCCGTGTATATATTGCTGCAATTGTGCGATCTCAGAACTCAGGCTCAGCCGGGAACAGCACATCTCGATTCTCCATGAGTTCTTCACATGCATCGATGTCATTGGAAATCGGAATCAGACTAATCGGATTCAAACCAGGGTCGTCGAATTGATCTGGATTGTTAGGAGTATTCAAGATATCCAGTGACGCGCCAACGACCAATTGCTCCGAATCGTCGATGACTGTGCCCCTTAGACTCCCGTCGGAGTGGAGCGACATTTCATATTGGAAAATCTCACGGCGAGCAAGGTATATCTCACCCTCGATCAATCCAAACAGTTTCACAAATACGGTTACGCCCGGCCGGCCGTCGTTGTCGGCATCGTTGATCAGGGGATCGTTGGGATTCATCGACAACGGTTCATCGGGATTCCCATCGATACCGATCAGGGTGGGAGTCGCGGGGCGATGAATCGTCCATGTTCCTTGCTCATTGCGAACTTCAACGATAGCGCTTCTGGGCAGGATGGCTTGCGTGGCTTCGTCAGGAAATGTCGAGACAAAACTTTGATTGGCTTTCTGTTCGGCATGGCAAAATCGATCATACTCGACGAGTTGGCCGTCTTCGATGACCAGGTCCGTAAATCCATACGAAACAATGAACGTTAACAAAGGCCCATTGGGCGTCTCGCCTTGATATGCGGCCACATCATAGTGGGCATAGTGCCCCGCCATGGTTTCAATGGCTTCGCTCCTGTTCGCGGGGATGTCCCAATTGGGATCGTTCACACGCGGCTCATACAATGGGCTCTCTGGCCAAGGCAATGGGCCAGAGCATCCAGTGTAAACTAGACTGCCCAAGATCAATGTGGCTGACGACAATGCGCGAGCATGTATTGAGGACATCCGAAATTACCTCAGTAGAGATTGAGCTGAAAAATCTTTCGGACGATTTTAGTAGACATGTCCTGAATTGCCGCCAGCCGCCGAATTGCCCGGTGTGCTCGAGCGTCGAATTCTGCTAAAATATGCGACCATACGCACAAAGAAAGTCTGGTACGCAATATGAAACGAGCGAACACTAAGGTATCATGGCCATCGACTGGCTGGACGCTGAGGCGTAGGCATTGTCCAACGCGTGGCGCATGACCCATGCGTTGTTGCGGGCGTTGTGCGAGCGTTGGACCGATGCGATTGCAGCCCGCAGCTTTGTCCTGTCCGATTCGGCGATTGATCGATCAGTATTGTTGAGCAGGCCCATTGCTGCAACTTCATAGACGGCTGCACATGCGGCATGATGGCCGTCATTGTAGAGCGTGGCACCATGATGGATGGCCCTTTCAATGATGGCTCGACTCGACTCCGTTGCACTTGCATGCTCCGATTCAGACGGGATCAACACCGTATCGATAACATGGATCACACCGTTCTCGGCATTCACGTCGGTCTTGACCACGTTGGCTGAATCGATCTTCACGCCGTTCGATGCATCGATTTTCACCGACTGTCCCTGGACCGTCTTGGCGTCGCTCAGCTTGACGACATCTTTGGCCATCACCTGGCCAGCAACGACATGATACATCAGAATTGCCTTGAGTTTGTCTGTGTCTTTGAGCAAGGCGTCGAGCGTTCCCTTGGGAAGTTTCGCAAACGCTTCATCCGTCGGCGCGAAGACCGTGAATGGTCCGGAACCGCGCAATTCCCCAGTTAGCTCAGTTGCATCCAGCGCTGTCAGCAATGTTTTGAAACTACCCGCCGACCGCGCAACCTCGACGATATCGTTCTTTGGCATCAGGACGGAGTCGATCACATGGATGACACCGTTTGAAGCTTCAACGTCAGTCGAAACAACATTTGCGGAATCGATCTTCACGCCACCCGCACTCTGAATGTTCAGCGTTTGTCCGAGTACATTCTTTGCCGAGCTTAACTTCACGACATCTGCCGCCATTACCCTCCCAGGCACGACGTGATACTTCAGGATCGCTCCCAAACGATCGGGATCAGCAAGAAGCTTCTCGACAGTCCCCGATGGCAGTTTGGCAAACGCCTCGTCGGTTGGTGCAAACACCGTCAGCGGGCCCTCGGATTTGAGCGTGTCCACAAGCCCGGCTGCCTTGACAGCCGCCACCAATGTGTTGAAGTTTCCGGCGGCCACCGCAGTGTCAACAATGTCTCCGGTCGCCACCGATTTGGCCTCCGAATCATGCCCACACTTGCCACAATGACCAAGTGCGGTTGGAACGACCGAATAGATCACTGCCACCGCACCGGTCAACACTGCTAAACTTGTCTTACGCATTTGAACACCGTCCTTTTGAAAGAGGGATTGTTTCTGCCGGGCCTTTGTCACCGCGTATGCGGTATTCCCGATCCATGCACTTCATTGAACTTGCGTTCCCAGGATGGATTTCGCTGAGTTGCCGCAACTAGATTCAATCTGTTCGATCTCAAAATGTCTGGAATAGTGTGCTGATCACATCACCGGCTCATGTATGTCTTCGAACTGAGTTGGTGAATTTCGGAAACTTCGCTTGAATCTGCCCAGCCTGGATTGGCGAATGAACTGACGGGAGATAGGAATCCGAGGCATCAGGATGCGTCAGCGCCTGGTTAAATCGACCGAAGTTGCAGAATATTGAATTGAGAGTCATGCTATCTGCATCAATGGATATGATTCTTGAGCCCAATGACATTCAGGTCTTGCGCTGTGATCAGAATGCAACATGCCGACAACAGGGCTGGAGTCTGACTTGAGCAACTCCCTGCTTCAAAGGGTCGCTGCCGGTGAGACGGCAGCGGTCGCAGCATGTGTTGATGCCTATGGTGGGCTGATCTGGTCGCTGGCGCGCCGATTTTTGGAGCGCACGTCTGAAGCAGAGGATGCGGTTCAAGAAGTCTTCATTGAAATCTGGAAGAACGCAGCCCGTTTCGATCCTTCAGTTGCGTCCGAGACCACGTTTGTCGCGATGATTGCAAGACGCCGTTTGATCGATCGCCGCCGCCGCGACGCCCGCCGACCCGTTAGTCAATCTATTCCGATTGAAGATCTTTCCGTCGAGTCTTCAAACACGCTGGAGCAGGTCGATGTCAATGACGAAGCCGCTCAGGCGGTTACGGCGATGAATCAACTGAAACCCGATCAGCGCAAAGTTCTCAAACTTGCGGTGTGTCAGGGATGGCCACATCAACTGATTGCCGATCGCCTGGGCATGCCGTTGGGAACCGTCAAAACGCACGTGCGACGTGGTTTGATCAAATTGCGCGAAGAACTTCAAGTTGAAAGCAGCAAGTCCGGAAGGGAGGCCGTGCAATGAGCGACAACACCGCACGAGCCGACGATAGACTCTTGCAGTTGCTTGCCGATCGGGCGACTGAAGGCTTGGATGCCTCCGCCACAATGGAACTCGACACACTCCTCGAAAATCAATCACACTATCGCGGCGACGAATTGGATTGGACGGCGACAGTCCTTGACCTTGCCGCAACGCCTTGTGCGACCGGACCGCTGCCAACCGCACTGCGTGATCGCATCATGGCTGGTGCCGTTGATTTCTTTGGTGCTGAAAAACCTGAATCTGCGAACTTTAGGAGTGCCAACGCTCAATACGGGCGAGCGCCCAATCGATTCGCATGGTACCTTACTGCTGCTTCGATTGTTTTGGCCATCGCGGGTTGGTGGCAGGTGCTGAATCCGACCACAAGAATTGAATCACGAACCGCGCAGTACGACCGTTTCCTGAATGAATCGAGCGATGTCGTTCGGGGCAGTTGGAGTGGAAAGGTGGTTGGCTACGAAAAGGTATCTGGAGGGTTCGCGTGGAGCGGTACGGGCCAGGGCGGGTTCATGCGATTTAAGGACCTACCGCCGAATGATCCGAGCGTAAATCAGTACCAATTGTGGATTGTCGATCCCACCCGAGACGATCATCCGATTGACGGCGGCGTTTTTGATGTCGATTCCGCTCAGGATGCAATCGTCCCGATTGATGCGAAGTTGCCTGTCGATCAACCGAGCGTATTTGCCATCACGCTGGAAAAACCTGGCGGAGTCGTGGTATCGGATGGCCCACTCTTGGTGGTTGGCGCAGTTGCAAGCTAGCGGGAGACGGCTGGAATGCGTGGTTGTACGACGCATGGGTAGCATTTAGGTTTAACTTCGAGGCTCATCATGGACAAAACCGCAAAACAGGCCAGTTTCGTCATCGACTCCGTGGCAAAAGCCGTCGCCAATTGGACAGTCGATGAACATGCCAGTTTGAATCCGGAGATGCCCAACCTCTACGGCAGCACCTGGCGCACCGACTGGATTGGCCACACGCTCGCCCAACTGCACATGCTCGCCCAAGCGGTGGCTGTTCGCAGCACCGAGTTATTTGTCAATTCTGTTCGCTGGACGCACGAGTCGTTTGAGGCACGCGGGATCAAGGATTCCGATTT
>JAJDEB010000046.1 GCA_029260015.1 Phycisphaerae bacterium
TGGTAAGCCACCGCTGGAACCGTCGCTTCCGGACGTTGTTGCACGCATCGAGAAATGTGATAAGCCGGTCGTTGCGGCACTCCACGGAACGGCGTTAGGCGGTGGCCTCGAGGTAGCACTTGGTTGCCATTATCGAATTGCTGCGACGTCGGCCGTGGTCGGGCTGCCTGAGGTCAACCTGGGATTGTTGCCCGGCGCTTCCGGTACGCAGCGACTGCCGCGTTTGATCGGCGCGGAGAAGGCGTTGGACATCATGTTGTCCGGTAAACCCATCGACGCAACGAGTGCGCTTGCTTTGGGTGTGATCGATCGGATTTCGAACCCGATTGATCTGGATGACAACGCGTTGGCATTCGCACGCGACGTGATCACCGACGGTCCGCGCAGAATCAGTACTATGTCGGTCGCCGAGGTCGCGCCCGACTTCTTTGCCGCGACGCGGGAAAAGCTCGCGCAGAAAACTCGCGGCCAGTTTGCACCCGGCCGCATCATTGACTGTGTCGAAGTTGCAACACAAACGAATTTCGAGGACGGCTTCGAGAAAGAACGCGAATACTTTCTCGAGTGCCTGGAGTCGCCGCAGTCGGCCGGCTTGCGGCATGCCTTCTTTGCAGAACGCCAGGTCAGCAAAGTGCCGGGAATCAGCAAAGAGACTCCGGTCCGGGAGTGCGCCAGCGCCGCCGTCATCGGTGCGGGTACGATGGGTGCCGGCATCGCCTACAGCTGTCTCTCGGCAGGCCTGCGGGTTACGTTACTGGACAATAGCGACGAAGGCCTGGAACGCGGCAGAAAAACCGTTGCAGGACTGTTCGCAGGCGGGGTTAAACGCGGCAAAATTTCAGAATCAGATATGGAGCAGGGCTTGTCGCGCTTCGCAATCAGCCAGGATTACGCTGACCTCGCAGACGTGGACATCGTCATCGAAGCGGTTTTCGAGAGCATGGCGGTCAAAAAAGAGGTTTTCGCCGCGCTGGACAAGATCGTCAAACCCGGTGCAATCCTTGCAACCAATACGTCGACACTCAGTATCGACGAAATCGCTGCGTCGACCTCACGACCCGGCGATGTCATCGGACTGCATTTCTTCAGCCCTGCACACATCATGCGCCTGCTCGAAATTGTAAAAGGCGCAGAGACCCGTGACGATGTCATCGCGACGTCGCTGGCGCTGGCAAAAAGCCTGGGCAAGATCGGCGTGGTCGTCGGCAATTGCTTCGGTTTCGTCGGCAATCGCATGTTGTACAGCTATGGGCGGGAGAATCAGTTGCTGTTGCTCGAAGGCGCGTCGCCCGAGTACATCGACCAAACGCTTTACGACTGGGGCATGGCCATGGGTCCGAATGCAGTGGGCGACCTGGCCGGATTGGATGTGGGTTACAAGATTCGACAGGAGCGGACCGACCTGCCGGATGATCCGCGTTTTTATCGCGTGGCGGATATGCTGGCAGGAATGGGTCGCTTCGGGCAAAAAACCGGCAAGGGTACCTATCTATACGAGTCCGGTTCGCGAGAGCCTGTGCCTGACCCTGAAGTGGATGCACTGATTCGCAGCGAAGCGAAAAAACTTGGTGTCGAACGGCGCGACATTGGCGAGAAAGAGATTATCGAGCGTTGCATCTACGGGCTGATTGTCGAAGGCGCCCGAATCCTCGAGGAGGGCATCGCGATTCGTTCAAGTGATATCGATGTGGTTTGGATGAACGGCTACGGCTTTCCACGATATCGCGGTGGTCCCATGCACTACGCCGATTCGATTGGTCTCGACAAGGTCTACGCCACCGTCTGCAGTTTCAAAGACAGGTTCGGCCCGATGTACTGGGAACCGCCGCAGCTGCTGCAGGAACTGGCCGAGTCAGGCCGAAGGTTTGCCGACGTCGGCGACTAGGCGCCAGGCAGCATCGGTCTTAAGTGCGCGCTTCTCTTTTTCGAGCTTTAGGAGGTGCGCCGTCAACGATCTGGCTGCCAGTTGATGCAACGACGTTGGCACGTCGTCGTAAACACATTTTGTCAATTGGCGGACCGTTAAGTCCCGGTGCGTCGAAAGGCAGGCTAGCACCTTCGACTCACGCTTCAGTCGGTGCGCAAGCAGACGGTCGACGGTTCCGTTCGGGTCATCTATTGGTGGGCCATGCCCCGGCAGCAGTGCAGACAGGTTCAATGTTTTTAGCCGGGCCAGTGAATCGAGGTAGTCCTGCATATCTCCGTCCGGCGGATTGATCACGACCGTCGAGCCGCTCATGATGTGATCGCCGGTATATAGCCAGCCGAGTTCCCGGTGTCGATAGCACAGGTGATTCGATGCATGTCCCGGTGTATGCACGGCGCTAAGATGAAACTCATCCGTTTCCAGTGCGTCACCATCGTTCAGCACCCGGTTGGCGACAAATGTCTGATCCTGCAGCTTGCCGGCGGGAGGGGGTTGGCCGAGCAGCTGGGCACCGGTCGCTGCAGCCAGTTCGCAGGCGGCGGGCGAGTGATCAGGATGGGTATGGGTGACCAGTATCCATTTGATCCTGTCGGGAGCGGCCTCCTGAATCGCGGCGATATGCCGGGCAATCTTCGGCCCCGGGTCGATGACGGCAACCTCGTTCTCACCAACAAGATAGGTATTGGTGCCCGGACCCGTCATCGGTCCGGGATTCGGCGCAAGCAGTCGGCGCACGCCCGGGCCGATCTCGACGGCGACGCCCGTGGTCAGTGGCGCGCTCATCTTCGTTTCCGGTTTCGGTTTGCAGCCGGTTTGCTGACCTGGTCGGCAAGCACAACGTGGTCCGGGCGTATCTTCTGAATGCCGGCTCTTTGCTGGCTGTGCGCAAAGTCTTTCATGGCTGCGACAGTTTCGAGGTCGCGCAGGCGCTTGAGCGTCTTCATGGTCGGGTAGGGAATCTCCAGAGCGCCCGCCCGATTTTCTTCAATTGCGTCACCGGCAGACATCCAGCGGCTGTCGATGGTTTCAACGCCGTCATGGCAGGCTGTCTGTTGCGGTGGTGATTCCGCGAGGAAGAAACGCGTGGTCCACCTTTTTGGTCTTACCAGTGGCGTCACCCAGTACGCAAAATAGTGCAGCGAGTCGAATGCCATCGTCAGCTCACGTTGCTTGAGAAACTCCGACCAGGGAAGCACACCCCGGTCAACGTCGGTACGCAGGCGTGCAACCTCAACATCGCACTCAGCCCACTGTGCCTGTTTGTCGAGCGCGAGGAGAATGCCCGTCTCTTCAAACAGTTCTCTTATTCCGGCGCAGTAGTAATCGAGACCGTTCGACTCGACGCCCAGCACTACATTGGCCTCAGCATCGCTTACGCCGGCAGAATACGGGATTGCATCGGCCTCATTGTGATCAATCACCCCACCAGGAAACGCATAGCTGTTGCCAAATGCATCACCCGCACGACGTTTCACCAACAGCACTTCGGGTGCGGCATCGGTTTCCCTGACAACGACGATCGTCGCCGAGGGTCTCGGTATGGCAGTGCCCGCGCCCTGCGAGTTGGTCATGATTCGCAGACGGTATCAGCTGGCACGGTGCTGTGACAGCTCGGTTTCGGTGAGCGGTGCAGTCGGGACATAGTGAGCTGGTTTCTCGCCACCTGCTGCCATCCTTGCCCGTGCTTCCTGCGGCGTTTCGAGCAGTGCGGCGGCCGCAATGGCCTCCTTTCTGTTCGGAAAAACGGGAATTCCCTGGCTGTTCGGTGGCGGCATAACATTCGCATTGTAATAGGCAATTTTCTGCGCACCAGGCTCCACGTGCCGGTCCAGATCCAGGTCGCGCTGGTTCACGCCTTTGCGCGGCTCAACACAAACTCCGTCGACGATCTCGAGATCAAGCCACCACTTCTTGGCCGGATTACGAATCCCGTGCCCCAGTACGTCATCGAGTTTCACGGCGATGGGAATCAGGACCGGCTTGAGCCAGCGCGCATTAATCCCGAGCCAGCTCGCTACCTGGGTT
>JAJDEB010000047.1 GCA_029260015.1 Phycisphaerae bacterium
AGGCCGTCGTCTTCAATTTGGAGGCCGAGGACTGTGACGAATTCGTCGAGGATGCCAGCCACTATTTCGCTCCCTCGGCTCTCTCCGCCCTCATGTCATCCCGATCGTCGAGTGCCTCGTGCATGTCGAGGAGGTCGACCAGGGAATAGGTCCCGTCCTGCAGTTCGCTCAGCCGGCAGAGCGGGGGCTCTGTGCAGCAGGGTCGCCAGATTCTCCAGTCGACTCGGCGCTCGACATCCGGCGTTCGATCATCTGCTGCGCTCGCGCGAGGGCGCCGGCGGGCAGCATTTCGCCGAAAAAATCGGCGTAGTTCACCTCCAGCACCCACCACGCGACCCGGTAGCGGAGAAGGACGCCCTTGCCTCCCGCGAAGTCCCGGTCGAATTGCACCTTCTCTCCGTCCATGAACGGCTGAGAGCAGAGGTCGGTGATGATCTCGGCCATCTCGTCCGGAGGGAGAGACGAGAAAACGGTCTCGATGCCCTTCACGGCCGCGGCGACCTGGTCGTCCTCGCTCTTTCCCGCCCCACCGAGGGCAGCGGTCAACCCCTTGAGCAGAAGAGGTCCGATGCGCATCTCGAGCGCGAGCGCGTCGGTCGGCGCCATCTGAGTCACGGTGAGTTTGTGTCCGTCGATGACGGTCTTTCGGTCTTCACAGGGCACTCTATGCAGCCCCGAGCGCGAAGATGTCGACGGCGGGCAGGGCCAGTCGCCACTCGCGCGCATTGTGTCCGACGCCGTAGATCAATCGGGGAGGACCGACGGGGAACGCTGCCTCTGCGATCGCGAGGTCGAGTGAGTTGGAGTCGCGCACCGCGAACGGCACTGGCGATAGCAGCCCGGCGTCCTGGATCTTCAGAACGGCCGTGATGATCGCGTTCGCACGCGAACTCTGCAGAAACTGAAGCGTCGCGACGCCAGAGCGATTGGCATTCTTGAGCGCGACCGCATCGCCGTCGGCGCCGACCAGCAGGCTGAAGGCGTCCTCACTTCGCTCGACGGTGATGACGGCATCGCCATCAGCCCAGCCAGTGAGAGGCACCCCGTTGAAGAGGACCGTCACGTCTTTCGGCGAATAGGTTGCGAGCATGAAAATCGACCCCCGGTCCTAGATCGTGACGTTTCCGTCGATCTGCGATGTGTGAACGGCGCCCGAGACACGGCCGACGAATGAGATCGGGGGCGCTTTACGCGCCGAACGGTCAGCAAGCGACTGCGACAGGACCGACGGCACCGTCACCTCCCACGCATCGAGCAGGTTGTCGTCGTCGTCAATCTGCGCCGCGAGGAGCCCGTTGTTCACGCCCTGGATCAGCGCGTTTCGAACCTCGTTCGCGAGCGTTTCGGCGCCCTGGTTCGTGAGCGGGACCTTCGGCAGCGTGGCGAGTCGGCCGAAGACGCGGAATCCGATCTCGGCCTGGAGCCAGTCGATGCCGTGCATGATGTCGAAGAACTCACCCGAGGCCATCGTGCCGTTCAGGAACATGTTGGTCCCGGCGATCGTGACGTAGGCGTTCCCGTTGTTGAGGATCAGGAAGTCGAGTTCGTTCTGGGTGAGGGGCGTAACGGTGATGCTGGGCAGCGGCTTGAACTTGGCGGTCTTCGTGGTGTCGACGCCCGCGAAATTGACGGTGAGCATCTGGCCGAAGAGTGCGGCTTCTGGGTAGGAGTTCACCGGGTCGGCGTCCGCATCCGGATGGTAGATCACCATGCTGCGGTCGTAGCCAGCCGTCGCGAAGATCCCGACCAGTCCGCCACCGGCGGCAATCGCTGCGGCCTCGTTCGTCGCAGTGATGTGGAGCTTCTTTCGGGCCTCGACCCAGACGGCCAGCTCGGTAGTCGCGACTGCGTCGTCGGAGACGCGGCCCTCCGCCGTGAGCATGACGCCGTACCAATCATCCGAAACGTCGACGATCTCCGACATCTCGGAGCCGATATTTCCGGGGGCGAGTGTTGCATCGCGCACGCCGATCGCGAGGCGAGTCGGTCGCGGGTTCGCGGAGAAGTAGGCGGTCGCGGCCTTCGCCTCTTCCGTCGAAGATCCGAAGTCGGCCAGCACGCCATCGATCGAAGTGTAGAACCGGATCCGCTCGGCCAGGGGGATGACGCCCGTCGCCTCGGGTCCAACGATGAGCAGCGTCCCGAACCCCGGCCCTTGAGGGAAGAGGGTTTCACGGCTGATATTCACCGTCACGATATTGGAAAGGGGCAGGGTCATGGCTATGGCGCCTCCACAGTCTGGGTAGAGCCGGCACCATGAATTTCAACGCTTGCGACGGTCTCGATCGTGAGTTCACAGTCGAAGCGCGCCGAGAATCGGAACTCGGCCTGCGCCCTGCCCTCTTGACCCGCTGAGACAACAGAGGCCAGGTCGAGCGATTCACCCGCCGACAGGAACCCGAGCAGCACACCTCCGGCCTCACCGATGACCGTGGAAGGCCGTCGCGCGTGCGTCTTCACCGCCTCGAGGTCGTCCATCGCATCACGGCCGAAGGTCTGGATCGAGACCGTCAGCTCGAAGACCTCGCGAAGCCGCTCGATGATCTGGGCGCCGGACATCTCGATCTCGACGTCCGCGGTCCCGAGCACGGCCGACGAGGAGACGAGGATCGTTCCGAACGGCCGGGCCGGGGTGTCGACCTCCTCGTTCGCGTTCATCCACGTCATCCCGGGACGCGCCGACTTCGCGAAGTCGTGCAGGGAGTCCTGGATCATCCTGCGTGCAAAACTCACCGGCCTCGATCCTTTCCCTTGTCCTCACGGATCGCGACGTACCGGCGAAACCCGTTCGGGACCCAGGGTTTTTCGCCGACGACCCGCCACCACCATCCGTCGTTCAGGATTCGATCGGCGGCGGCCGAGCCGTTCGTCTGGCTGTGCTCGACCTTGAGCGCGACCGTTCCGCGCGTCAGGAACACGGTCGAGTCCTCGGTCCGGATTCCTTCGGGAAGCAGCTTCCGATCGGAGGGGGAAATCGGACGGATGACGGCCCGGATCATTCGGTCCTGGTCGGAGGTCTCGACGGCCCGGCCTCGGACCAATGTCACGGTGCCGGATCGGACGCGAACCATGCGGGAGCCTTGTGAGAAGGCGACTCGTCCCATGCGCGGAGCGGGGCTCATTTGCCCTTCCCCACGACCTGGTGAGTGACTTGCAGCCGCAGGTGGCCGGTGTTGATGAGCGGGTTCGTTTTCCCGCCCTTGCGGCGGATCGTTTCGGGAGTGTTCGGCGGATCGATCACCGCGACGATTTGGTTTTTCACGTCGTTGACGACGCGCGTCCCGAGCAGATCGAGGGCTTTGTCGACAGCGAGGCTTCCCGCGCTCACCCGTTTCGCCAATCGCTTGATGAACTTGCGGTGTTTTTCCTTGTTCTCACGCATCGCGGACCGCAGCCAGGACCGTTCCGGGATCGTCCCGTCCTCGCTCCCAAACTCGTGCACGACGCCGACCATGATCACGCTGGTTCCGTCGGGGTAGTCGGCCGCACTGGCAGGAAGGCCGATCTTGACGCGGTCCTTCCCGCTGCGGATGGCCTTTCGGCGGTCCTTCTCGAACTTCTTGAGTCCGCCGGATTTTCGCCGGGTCCGCTGCTTGACTGAGGCTCTAGCAGGCAACGGTCGGGCCCCCGATGCAGCGGTTCCGAATCTCTAGGAACGACTGTCCGTAGGCCGTTCCGTAGAGCGCGAGATCCTGAGAGGAAAGGTGTTCGGGGACCTGGTACGTCGATGAGACGCCATCGGCAGTGGCCGCCGCGAGCATCCCGGGCTGGTCAGCGATGGGATTGCCGTCCTCGTCCGAGGAGATGGCGAGCCGGTGAGCGGCGAGTGCGGAGATCGCGCG
>JAJDEB010000048.1 GCA_029260015.1 Phycisphaerae bacterium
AGTCGAAGAGGAAACCCTGATGGTCGGCGGAGAGGCGGTGAGGCTCTAATGGATGCTCGACTCCTCTACCCGACGAAGTTCATTTCCGCCGCAGAACTCAAGGACAAGGACGTGACCCTGACGGTTCGTCACTTGGTCATGGAAGAGATCGCCCGCCAAGGAGGGGGCAAGGAGCGCAAGCCCGTCATGTACTTCGTCGAAACCCTCGCGGCTGCGACCAAGCAGAACGAGCCCGAGAACGAGAAGCGGCTCGTCCTGAACAAGACGAACGCGAAGACTGTTATCAAGCTGCTCGGTCACGAAACCGACGCATGGAAAGGGAAGAAGATCGTTCTGTTCCCGACCCAGTGTGAAGCGTTCGGGGAAATCGTGGACTGCATCCGGGTGCGCGACGTGTTGCCCCCGCAAACCGAAACCAAAACGAAGGAAGACTAGAAAATGGTACTTGTCAGCATGTCCGGCAACCTCAAGCCGGGCATAGATCTTTGGGAGGTTGCGTCGATGGCCCACGCGACTAGCGCAGCCGGAAACGGCATGTTCGACATGCAACTCCGACGAGTCCGCAAGGTGAACGAGACGATGCGGCACCGGCTGATGTTCACCTACGGCATGGGACGACAACAACTCGTCGCTCTCGGCGTGCCCCCTGCTGGCGACCAAGAGGTTGACCCGCCCGCATTTATCGGCAAGCGTGTCTGGGTCGCTACGCTTGTGGAGGAATTCAAAGGTGAGCCCTCGCTCAAGGCCGACATCAAGCAGCTATCGCACGCGGGATTCCAGCCCGAGGCCGACGTGCCGGCAGGGTGTGAAGTGCCGGTCGCGGATCAGACGGAAGGGGTCCCGTTCTAACCCCGTGATTCTCCGCCCCTACCAACACCGCGCGGTAACCGACCTCCGCGCGGCGCTCACCAGGAGCCGGGCCGTCGTGCTCGCGCTCCAGGTGGGCGGGGGGAAAACCGTCATCGCCTGCGAAGTCATCCGGCGCGCCCTCGAGCGCAACAGGACCGTCCTGTTCCTCGTACACCGCGTAGAGCTCGTAGAGCAAGCCCTGGAGCGCCTCGCAGCCTTCGGCATCCCGGCGGGCGTCATCAAGGCCGGATACCAGGAGCGGCGCTCCCAGCGCGTCCAGGTGGCCTGTGTGCCTACCCTCATCCGGCGCGAGTATCCCCAGGCCGATCTAGTCATCATCGACGAGGCGCACCATGCCGTCTCCGAGTCCTGGGCCAAGATCGTGCGCCACTACTCGAACTCCTGGATCCTCGGAATCACGGCAACGCCCCTGCGCCTGGACGGCAAGAGCCTGGGGCACATCTTCAACGAGATCGTCGAGCCGGTCACGACCGCGGACCTGATCCGCGACGGCTACCTGATCGAGCCGACCGTCTACGCGCCACCTGCCGACTTCTCGGGCGTGCGCAAGCGGGGCGGGGACTACTCGATCCCCGAGCTGTTCGAGCGCGTGTCGCCGCTCTGCGGGCACCTGATAGACACCTGGCGCGAGACGGCACGGAGTCGGCCCACCCTCGCGTTCGCCGTCAACGTTGAGCACAGCCTGATGCTGGAGCGGGCCGCGCTGAACGCCGGGGTGCGGGCCATGCACATCGACGGGACCTCGAGCAAGCGCGCCCGTTATTTGGCGAACGCTGGCCTGCGCGACGGGTCGATCGAGCTGGTCACTCAATGCGAGCTCTGGACCGAGGGTATGGATATGCCGTCCCTGGAATGCCTGATCGTCGCGCGCCCTACGAAGTCGCTCAGCCTGCACCGGCAAATGATCGGGCGCGTCATGCGGCCCGCGCCGGGCAAGACGGATGCAGTCGTACTCGATCACGCGGGGAACCATCACGAACACGGGGCGATCACGGAACACATCGCGTGGTCGCTCGACCTCGAGCCCGACAAGGACGCGCCGGCGCCGGGTATCTCGACCTGTCCCGAGTGCTACTGCATCGTGCCAGCGGGTACGAAGGAATGCCCCGAGTGCGGCGCGGAGATCACGGCCGAGTCGGAACCGACACCGCCCGGGGTGGACAACCCGGGGGAACTGGTCGAGTTCAACCGGACCGCGACGATGGACGAGAAACGGGCGTGGTATACGGATCGCGTGCGCGTCGCGTCGGACTGCGGGTACAAGCTCGCGTGGGCGCGGTTCAAGTACAAGGAGGAGTTCGGGGTATGGCCCCGGTTCCGCGCGCTGGAGAAAGAGCTGTATCGGTGTTCCGGCCACGAAACGGAAACGAAGACCTACGGGCCGCGCGTCGTGGAGCGGTGCGCCCGGTGTTACGTGGAGGTTGGATGATGAGCGTCTGGAGTAGCGAGCCGCCGAGGGTGGCGGGGTGGTATTGGGTCTGGTTCAAGGACTTGGAAAGGCTCGTACTCCTGATAGAAGGGGACACAGTTCACCTGAGCGGGTCTGAGTTTTCGGCAAAGGATTCCGCTGCCAGAGGTGCAATCAGGTTCGGACCCCGCGTGCCCCCCGTCGGAACGCTGTCCGCGAGAGAAGACGTCTTGGCCCTGGCCCGCCAGATCGACCGGGAATTCAACCCCGCAGGGTGGGAGGTCGACATGCCTGAACGGCTGGGCGGCGAGAAGTTGATGGACCGGCTGTGTGGACTTGAATCCCTAATCGCCGCCCTCGACGCCGCCCGCGCGAAGGAGGCCGACGATGCCGAGTAAGGACATTGTGGCGCAGGCGCGGGATGCGGCTGCTGGCTCGAAGCGCGAAGACTGGCTGATGCCTGTCGAGAGGTACTTTGTCCTCCTCACCGCCCTGGCCGACGAGGTAGAGCGGTTGGGGACATTCGTGTTCGAGTCCCAGGAGGGCGCAACTTTCGACCTCTTGGGTGGGCTTGGCTTGAAGGGCGAGACGCTCTTGAAGCGCGTGGAAGACTACGGGAGGCGAACGCTAGAACTGCGCGTGCGCGTCCGAGACCTCGAAACGCTCGCCGACGAGCACGACGCCGCGATGGATCGGAAGTCGGATCGCATCATCGAGCTGCAAGCCGAGGTGGAGCGGTTGCGGGGTGACTTCTTGGACGCGGCGGACGTGCCTGCCGACGAGTTCGCGAAGGTGCGCGGCAAGTACGGGCGCGACCATGCTAAGGCGTGCTGCCCGCTCGGTGGTGCTCGCGCCGAACTCGCCCGCCTGCGGAAGCAAGCGTCGGTCACCTGGCGCCCCATCTACACGACGCGACCGCATCAGGGGGATTGCTTGTACTGCAACTTCTCGCGGGATTGGCACGACCCCGCGCCGTCTGAACCAGACGGACCCCTCTACTGCCGCGAGACGTTCCCCGAGATCAATCAACGCCTGCGCGATGAGCACGCGGACACGATGGACGAGCTGGCGAAAGAGCGGCAGGAAAGCGAGACGTGGCGAAAGGCGTCCGACGACTGCGCGACCATCTGCCGCAAGCGGGACGAGGAACTGCACCAATCGGAACTCCAGCGCAAAGCCAACCTTCGCTGGCTGGATGGGATCCGCCACAAGCAACGCGCTCTCAAGAAACAGAACGTAGAGCACCGCGCCACCATCGCCCAGCTCCGCCGCGAGCTGGAGGAGGCGCGGGCGGGTGGGATTGCGCTCGCTCCGCCGAGGGAGAGTGAACCCTTCGACCTCAGCGACATGGACCTCACCGACGCCGACCTGGACCTACTACGATGATCCCCTACAACGTGCGCATCCGGCGCGGGCGGAAGGTGGGTGCGGAGCGGTTCAAGCGTATGCCTCACGCTTTCGTCCGGTGGGGAGGGCCTTGCGTCCGTTGCGGGACAGACTCTTCTCGGACCCACTACGTGTACTGCCCCGGGAGGCCGTCCGATGGGTGACAAACAGCGGAGGCGAGAAAAGGAGCGTGGCGAGGGCTTCGCTGACTTGCTGATGAACCCGGATCTAGAGAAGTCGCCCCCCGTCGCCTGGACCACGACCGCGCCAACCGAGCCGGGGTGGTACTGGCTGGTCGCGGATGGAACTGCCGCTCGCGTCGTCGATGTCTGGTTTGCAAACGGGAAGCTGTACTGGGGCCAGAACGGGACGCTGCGCCCGACACTTCTCTGGTACCCCGTCCCGATCGAGGAGCCCCCGCGGTGAAGTGGATCAGCGCCAAGGAACAACTGCCTGAATTCAATGAGTACGTTCTAGTCTGGACGCCGCACATGCCCTGGGGCTCTGATAGCCCAACAGTTTTTGCCTCGGTCGCTTGCCGGGAAGCTGTGAGGGGGCATGAATGCGCAAACAACAAGGGCGTCGGCTTTGAGTGGTCCCCCTTTGGCCCCGGCCGCTACTGGGGCTGGGAAGTTACGCACTGGGCGAAGGTGGAGCCCCCGCGATGAGGATTCTACGCGTCGATTTCGCTGTCCCCGAAAGCGTGGTCCGCAAGTGGGAGCGCCAAGGCTACGTGCCGGTAGACCCCAGCGTGTCCCTGCGGGTCGGGAAGTCTTTGATAAAACCGATTGGGGGGCGCATCACGTGGCAGACGATCAGCCGGCGCGACGCCACGCGCGCCAGAAACAAAATGACCCCGTGACCAACCCGCACACCGAACTCGTACACGCCATCCTCCTCGAGTACGGATCCCGCCCCGACATGCGCCTGTGGAAAGTCAACAACGGCGCCGCTCGCACTAACACCGGGCGCGTCCTCAAGTTCGGTATCCCCGACCATCCCGACATCGGCGGCATTCAGACGGGCGGCCGGTACGTCGCCATAGAGTGCAAGACCGGTAACGCCGTGCTCTCCAAGGGACAACGCTCGTTCCGCGCCATGTTCGAGGCGATGGGCGGACTGTACGTGCTGGCGCGATCCGTTGACGATGTAGAAACAGAACTGAACCCATGACCGACCCGATCACACTCGCGTTCCAACACAACCTAGGCCCCTGGCTCATGGCCCTGCACGGCAAGGTTCCCGCCTTCGACGGCTGGCGCACCCTCGGGCCAGTCACCGAGGACACCGTCCGCGAGTGGATCGACATCGGATACAACCTCGGATTCCGAACCGGCATCGAGTCCGGTGTCGTGGTCATCGACGACGATCGAGTCAAGTACGGTGAGGAACCCTACCCCGCGCCTGCGACCGAGCTCGTAGCCCTCTCCCCGTCCGGGTCGCGCCACTACTACTACGCTGCGCCCGATCCCTGCCCCCGGAACTCCGCTTCCCAACTCGCGCCGCACGTCGACGTCCGCGGCGAGGGCGGATACGTCGTCTTCCCTGGGTCGGCCCACGCGGAGCATGGCACGCCGTACGTCTGGGACAGCTTCGGCACTCCCGCGGCGTACCCCGCTGCCCCTACGATCGTCAACATGGACGCCGAACCCGAGCCGCGCGGGGCCGGGTACGCGGATACGGCACTCCTCCAAGAAGTCCACCGCGTCCGCACCGCCACGCCTGGGGCGCGAAACGATCAGCTAAACCGGGCCGCCTTCTCCCTGGGGCAGCTCGTCGCCGGGGGGGAACTCGACCGGGGGACCGTGACCGAGCAACTGACCGCGGCCGCAAAACTCGCCGGCGACGGGGGGCGCGGAGAGGATCGCAAAATAGCCGGGACCATCAGTTCAGGGCTGACGGCCGGCGCGCAGCATCCGAGAACTGCACCGGCTCCTGAGGCCCGTAAAGAGGGGTCAGCCACGTCTACGGTATCAGAAACCGCGCGCGCCAATCCTAGTTCCCGGCCCGAGGTACTCACCCCCGGTGCGCACCAGCTCCCCCCCGAGGGCGAGTACCTGGAACAAGGCTCAGACCTCTTCGCGGCCCAATGCCTCGACCGGATCCCACCCGGCGCGCTCTACCGCCGTGCCCAGGTCGTCGGGGAGATCCACGGGGACGCATTCCAGCCCGTGAAACCCGACAGAATGCGGACCATCACCGACCAGCACGTGCGGCTAGGAGCGGGCCGCGAGAACAAGGACGGCACGCACTCGGTCCAGTTCCGATCCTGCTCCCGCGACCATGCCTCCCTCGTCCTGGCCTACGCTGAGACCCAGGGCAAGATCCGCGAGCTCCGCCAGATTGCGAACCACCCCATCACGGTTGGCCCCGACTTCACCCTGGCCGAACCGGGCTGGAACGCGGACCACGGGGTCTACCGCACCGACGACGGGCTCGACCTGCCCGACCTCGACCTCGAGTCAGCCCGGGCCGTGCTCGAGGATCTGGTCGTGGACTTCCCATTCGCCACACCCGCCGACCGGGCCAACTTCTTCGGGCTGCTCCTGACCCCGATCCTGCGGCCCAGCCTGGACGGCAATACCCCGATGCACCTGGTCGGCTCGCCCGTGGAGCGCACCGGCAAGTCCAAGCTCATCGAATCCGTGTTCGGGGGCGTGATCCAGGGCCGGCCACTCGAGGCCACACCGTTCGGCGTCCGCGAGGAGGAGCGCGAGAAGCGAATCTTCTCCCTGGTCCTGGGGGGCGACTCGCTCTGTCACCTGGACAACCTGACCGAGTTCCTGGGGTCCGCCAGCCTGGCCAGCCTGCTCACCGCAACCCAGATTCGAAACCGGCTCCTGGGGGGCAACAGGATGGTATCCGTGCCCAACTCCATGACGATCGTCGGCTCTTCGAACAACATGCACGCATCGGGCGAGATTGCGAAACGCATCGTGCCTATCATCCTCGTGCCGGCCACGGAGAGCCCCGAGAGCCGCCAGGACTTCGCGCACCCCGATCTGGGGGCATTCATCCTCTCCGAGCGTCCGAGGGCCTTAGCGGCGCTCCTGCGGCTCGTAGAGGCCTGGAAAGGCGCCGGCCGCCCGCTCTCTCGCAAACCCCTCGGCGGGTTCGAACGCTGGGCTAGTGTCGTCGGGGGCATCCTCGAGCACGCCGGCTACCCGGAATGGCTAGAAAATCTGGCCACGTGGCGCGGTGGGTCGGATGACTTCTCCGGCGAGCTCCGGGAGTTCGTAAACGCCTGGCACGCGGCGCACCTGGAGACCGACGTAGAAACCGGGGTGCTGTTCGACCTGGCCGACCGGCTCGAGCTGTTCCAGGGGATCACGAGCCAATCCACGGACCGCGGCCGGCGCACGTCGTTCGGAATGCGCGTCTTGAATGCGATCGTGGATCGGGTCGTGGGCGAGTTCAGGATTCAGAGTCGGGGGAAGGGTTCGCGGCGCCGGCTGCGGTTGGCGTCCGAACCTCGTCGATCCGATTGAGGTAACGCATGATCGCCTCGCGGACGAACTGGCTGACGCTGACCTTGAGGAACTGACACGCGCCAAAGACGCGCTCGTGCTCGTCCAGCGTGATGCTGCTAGTGACCTTGGAAGAGAGCCGCTCCTCGGCTGTCATGGGCGGTCGTCCGCGCCTCTTCTCACCGGGCTCCTGGTAGTAGGAACGTGAACGGTACGCGGTCGAATCATATCCACCATGTTGCATTTGTGATTCCCTTCGACGTGGAAAAGAATGACGGTATAGACACGGAACTATATCCGCAAGGGCCAATTTCGACCGTTTTCGTACTACCTCGGGGTGACCATTTGCGCACCAGGCCAGCCAAGGTGTACACGCAAAAATCGCCATTCCAGATATCGCCAGTACTGTTTTACCCCCTATGGGGTCTACCTTGTATACCTCCATGGGGGGGAATAGAAGGGCATAGAGGGGACATTACTAGAATATATGCACATCGCTTATGATACGCGGGGCAGGTCGGGGGCAGGGTGTACGTAAATGGCGTAAGCCCATGGACAGCAAGGGCTTATCCCTGTCTACCCTGTTTCAAGGTACCCCCGACCGCCCTTCCCGGTACCGCTAGGGGTGTAGGGGTGTGCGTCACCACGGTGCCAGGTAGACAAAAAGCCGGGCCAGCCCCCGCTCGAGGACTGACCCGGCCGGCCAAGGAGTCAGGAGGGCTCCCTAGTCGATATCGGCGTTGCACCAGTTCCAGGAGGAGCCGGGCCAGTCGTCGTAACGGTCCGGGGGATCACCGTACACGGCCCGGATACACGTCTCGGAGCAATACGTCTCCCCGTCTTCAACCTGGAACGCCCGGGCGAAGTGGCGAGCTCGGCAATGCCCGCACCTACCCGGGGGGCAGTCGTCCACGAGCACCCATTCGAAGGCCCCGCTCTCGCCGCGCGTGATGACACTCACGACGCACCCCCCAGCATCCACCAGAACGCCGCAGGGACGCCTACGATCAACGCGAGGGCCACCAGGCAACACGGGAGGGGTGTGTCCTCCTGCGGCCCGTAGCGGGGCGCCTGCGGGCTCATGACGCCACCTCGGCGACAGGGGGGTAGGATGACCCGGCCGCGCGCAGGTGAGCGTTGCTACCTCGAATCTCCGCGTTGACCAGCTCCGCGAACCCCTCGAGCGTCTTCGACGGCCCGCTCAATGCCCAGGACTCAACGCTGGATTCCCAGTCACGACGCGCCGAATGCCTCACGCGCCACTCCTGGTCAGCGCCGCCCACAATCTCGTAGCAGTGCTCGATGTCCCCGTGAAGGTACGTCGTCACCTCGTAGGTCCCGTCGTCATTCGACCCGACACCCGGACCGAGAAGCGATGCAAGCAGGGCCGTAGGGGACTGGCCAGCCTCTCGCAGGTGGCGCCACAGGTTCGCACCAGTGTAGGGCAAATACCCGTCGTGGTGCCGGTAGAGGTAAACCACGTGTACTCATGTTCGATAATCTCCTGATTATTGCCGCTGGCGGTAGTGCCAGGCGGTTACTCGGAATATATCGGACAAGAGCGGGGGAGGCAATACTTGTTTCTCGGAATTGTTCTACTATCCACCCAGCGCATAGCTCGGCAGTAAGCTATTCACTCAGCGCATAGGTGCTCGAGGGGGCTGTGGGGGGGGCGCCGAGCTCGATCCCAGCGCGCGCCTGGCCCGCCCGCGGGGGGGATAGCGAAGGGGGGGGCCGGTTGACTCCTCGAGGTCGCTGGGCTAGTGTCCTGAACGCGGCGCCGGCCGGCCTATTGCCCTTGTCTCGGGTCTGCGGGGCTGGCTGGCGCCGCTGCTACTACTGGCTGGGTCCCCCCTAGGAAGCAAACGGTTGGGGGAGTGGGGTGCGACGACCGGTGCACCGGGAGCGCTCCGCTAGGGTTCGAGACCCTCCCGGCCGCCCCTTGACACGCCGGGCCGCGGCGGGGGATGCTGGGGGGATGGAGAAGCTGGATAGCGACTCAGCGAGCGGTGAGGCTGCCGGGTCGCCTGCTGCTTGGCGGGAGCTGCGGGCTCGGAAGTACGCCGCGATAGACCGAATGCTGGTACGTGTGGCGACCCCGATCCACCTTGGCCCGAACGAGCCGCCGCCCTGCGTGACGCTGCCCGCCAACTGGCCCGCGTCCGAGCGGCTGCCGTACGGGACGGTCTGGGGGGACGAGGCGTGATACCGCTGATTCACAGCCCGGAGGGGGAACTTCTTCTCCCGGTGAGGTCGCACCTACTGAGGGGTACGCACCCGGTCCATCGGTTCAAGAAGACGGAGCACTTCGGGATGGCGTGCGAGTGCGGGATAGCCTTTAGCGATGGGGAGCTAATGAGCTTCGCGGGGACCCGTGGGCAGAAGCTCTGGGACACCCTGGCCTACAAGGAGCGCGAGGCGTGACCCGCCCCGAGCTAGACTACGAAGCCCTTGGGCAAGCCTGTATCGAGGCGATCATCGCGGGGGCTATGGTCCAAGTTGACTTGGATGAATCTGGGCGCTATACGGGCGTCCTTCGATGGAGCGGGAACACTGCCGAGCAGATAGGAGAGGCCCTAAGACGCCATGAAGTTTGAACTACAGCCCAGCTCGGCCCTGGGGCGTATCCAGGAGCTTTTAGAGCTTGCTGGTAGCTTTGTCCGGTCACCTGACCATATGCAGGGTCCGAACGGATCGATTGCAGTGGGTACGGTTCCGCACGACTTCGAGGCCCGGCTACATGCGCTGGGCGACTTATCCACCATCTTCCTCGAAGTCCAATGACCCACCGCTGGGCTCGATGGGTCGACCCCGGACATATGGGCCCGGTATGGTTCTGGGTGTCGATGGTCCTCCTGGGTGTCCCGCTTGGGATCGGGCTGGGCATGACGATCGACTGGGTACTCGACCTATGACCCGTCGCTGGGCTCGCGTGGCGTGTGACGTTGCGTGGGCGGCGATCTGGGCTGCCCTGGCCCTGGTGGCGGTGTTGTGGTTCACGGGATGACCGATACGGTCGCGGACTACGGCCCGGACCCTCAATTGGTCCTTCTAGGGCTCCTGAATGCGGCGGACGGGCGTGTTATCGAGAGGCTGAGCCTTGTGGGTCCGATGCCGCCGTGTTGGGTAGCGGAGGGTGTGGAGTTCAAAGAGCCGTGGTATGGGGGTACGGTATGGCTCGAGTAGACGCGTGGACTAGGTGCCCGTGCGCGACGTGCGCGGGGAAGCGTGCTGTGTATAGCGAGTGGGACGAGGCCCGGTTCGTGATAACTGGGGACGAAGAACTGGCGAAGCAGATCCGGGATGCCCCGAATGGGTCGGTTGTCGCCCTCCCGGCGCACTTGGACGGGGCGGCGATCGTGAACGCGGCCGGGGGTGAGCTTGCGGACAGGGGGCGGTCTGACCTGGAGCGGGTCGAAGGCTGGTTGCTCCCGAAGGTAGCGGCGCCGCGAGCGGCACGGGCCGAGGACGAAGCGGCCTACGCGGTCGCGGAGACGTGGGGCGCATTACGGGCGAACGGGCAGGCGGTGCGGCTCCCGTTGCCGAAGCGCTGTGTCTGCGGGTTTCCGATAGGTCACGGTGCAGGGTGATGAACAAGCGCCGGAAGAGGATGCGATGAGACGCCCGCGCCGCCCTCGAGACCCGGACGCCCGCGCGAACCTGGCGCGTGAAATGGACCTATTGACGCTGGTCGAGGCGATCGAGGCGGACCCGAAGCCTAGCCCCCGTACACGGCTGAAGAAGGAGCTGATGCGGCGCGCGGACTGTCTGGCCTGGTGCGAGATTGAGCCGGGGCTTGCGGCGCGGATCAGTCGGCTAGTGGTGGAGTGCGGCCTGGGGAGCATGAGCACGGGCGGGAAGCTCTATCGGATGACGCTGGGGGATCCGAACGAGAAGCGTGAGAAGAGGCGGAAGGACGCTGCGCGTGGCTAGGCCGGTCCTGTTGGGTGATGCGGGCTGGATGCATCAGGACGCAAGGTGGGTATGAGCACGACTGACATCACCTGCCCTGTCTGCGGGGTTCGGTGCGAGGACGGACCCTGGCTGCTATTGAACAGGTACGCACTGGGAACGGGCGAGAATAGGATGATGGTGTCGGTACTTGACGGCGAGGACGGGTACGAGTGGGAGATGAACGAGAGCCTAGACGATGAATTCGCTACTGGAGTGGTCCTGCATTGGCCGGTCTGTGCGACCCAGTACATCGAGGGGCGCATGATCGAGACCGATCTAGATGTGCGGACCGGAGATGGCTAGACCCGTCCTACTGCACTTCATTGAGCGCGAGCTCGAGCGGAAGGTGATCGACTCCGAGACGGGCAAGACCGTGGCGCAAGCCGAGATCCTGGCCAGCCGCGTCCTCTCGGCGGCGCTGATGGACGACGTGGCGGCGGTGCGGGTCGCGGAGAGCATCATTCGGGCGCAGACGGCTGCGAAGGATGACGCAGACGGCACGGATCCGCCGCCGTTGTTGATCGAGCTCAAGGCAAGGCCGGCGCGGACGGCGCTTCCGGAGGCCCCGAAGCGGCTTGACGTGGACGCGGACGCGGACGTGGGCTGATTGGAACTCCGCGGCGAGGCGACGGAGCTATTCACGCACGACACGGCGCAGCCCGTGGTGCTGGAGGGCGGGGCGAACTGCTCGAAGACGTTCAGCATCTGCGCGTGGCTCGCATGGGTAGCCGAGACGACGCCGAACGCGCGAATCCTGGTGCTGCGCAAGGTGCGGGCGGACTGTATCGACACGGTTTGCATCAAGCCGCTCGAGCTTGGGATCATTCAGGGGCACATCGACGCGGGCCTCGTGAGGGTGCTTGGTGGGGAGTCGCGGAAGCGGTACGACTTCCTGGCGAGCGGGGCGATGATCGTTCCTGGGGGGATGGACAAGATCAGCCGGCACATGGGCGCCGGTTGGGACATCATCGTCATCTTCGAGGCGACGGAGATCACGCAGGAGGAGTACGAGTACCTGTCGACGCGGACGAGCCGGGAGCCGACGAGCACGGGGCGCAAGTCGATCATTGTGCTGGACGTGAACCCGGCGATGGATGGGCACTGGATCAATCAGCTTGCGAAGCGGGGCGAGATCCGGCGTCTACGGGCGAAGCATGAGGACAACCCGATGCTCCACGACGGCGAGGGGTGGACGGAGAACGGGGTCGAGTACCTAACGAAGCTGGCGCGGCTGACGGGGGCGAGGAAGCGCAGGCTGCTGCACCATGAGTGGTGCGCGGAGGAAACGGCGATCTGGGCCGAGTACGCGCGCTCGATCCACTATCAGAGCCGGGAGAGCTGGCGGAAGGCGAAGCTAGTCAAGGTCGTGGGCGGCTTCGACTGGGGGACGAACGATCCTGGGGCGCTCGAGGTGTTCGGGATCACGGAGGGGGGTCATACGCTGCGGCTATTCGAGCTCTACCGGCGCGGTCTCGGGATCAACTCTTGGGCGAAGCGGGTTGGGGAAGTAGATGACCGTTGCCGCGAGGAGTGGGGGCGGGGGCTGGATCGGCTGGTGTTCTCGCACGAGCGGCCGGAGATTCGGGAGCTGATAAACGACTTCCTGCACGGGGTGGGGAAACCGCGCTTTGTGGAGGGGTACAAGGCGGCGCCGGGGGCGATCAAGGCGCGTATCGAGCGTGTGCGCTGGTTCTTGGACCCTGGGGCGGTGATGGAGGAGGGCGTGGACATAATGGGTCCGCAGGTATCGTTCCTGAGTGGTTCCGACTGGCTCGGCCCGGATACGGGATTGCAGGAGGACATGAAGCCGCTGGGGTGGGACGATGAGGTGGAGGGGTACATCTGGGCGAAGACGCGGGAGGGGAAGCGATCGAAGGAGGTTCCGGACGAGGGGTGCGCGAACCATGCGTGCGATGCTGTAGGAATGGGCTTGCAGGCAGCTTGGGACTACGTTAGACCGAAGGTGATGGGAAGAAGCGCACCGAGACCTGAACCGAACCGAGGGACCCAAGAGTGGTCTGACTGGGCGGATAGGCAGCTCCTAGAGGGTCGGGGCCGAAGATGAGCTTCAACCTGACGGACCTCGACGATTCCACGCTGGAGTCGATCGTGACGGAGAGCCACGACGAGATCGGGCGCCACTTGCGGGAGCAGGGCGAGATGGTGTCTTCCTACGTGGGGCCGTTCTACGAGGGGTCGTACACGGGCGGCACGGGGGCTGGACCGTCCCAGCGGACGTTGCAGACGGGGTTCCAGTCGAACCCGACGAACACGCACTACGCCTGGGTGACGGCGTACCTGGCCCGTGTGGCTGCCGGCGTGCCGAAGTGGGACGTGAGCTCGCACATTCCGGGCCATGCTGGGCAGGTTGCGGACGCGCTGACGCTGGGCCTGGACCGGGTATCGACGGTGCTCAAGCTGCGCCGTTTCGTGGGCCGGATGGCGACGGACTACGCGTTTTCGTTCGCGTACGCATCGGTGATGATGGAGGAGCGCCCGGACTCGTCGGGGCTGCTCGAGCGGCGTGAGAGTGATGCGGAGGGGCTTTGGTGGCCTGTTCCGCGGCACCATGAGCCCGAGGATGCGATTTGGGACACGGCGGTTGATGCGTGGGAGGAGAGCGAGTTCCGGGGGGTGCGGAAGCTGTTCTCGAAGTCGAGCTTGAGCGCCGAAGACGGCTGGGTGATGGAGGAGGTCGAGCGGGCGGCGTTGCTGGCTGACGAGCGGGACACTCAGATTCCCGAGCGGTCGCGGCGCAAGTACAGGGACCGGGACCTGATCGCGGGGCGGGTGCTTTGGTTCCCGAAGCTGGAACTCGAGGACGCGGAGGAAGCTGGCTGGACGTTTGACGCGGACGAGAAGCGGGAGATGGAGGAGTCGCTGGACCACTACGGCTTCATGCTGACGCTGGGCGACAAGGGGCATGCGGGGCACTTGAAGAGGCCCGAGCCCTACTTTGGGCGCCCCACGGGGCCGTTTGTCATGGCGTCGGGGGTGCCTGTGCCTGGCTCGACGGTAGGGCTGTCGCACCTGGCGGCGATCGAGGCGCAGTCGCGGGAGATGAACGACTACGACCGGGCGGTGAACAAGGCCGGCCGTGACGCGAAGACGATCGTGGCGGTCGAGGACGATGGGGACGGGCTCATCAAGACGGCGATCAACGAGGCTGCCCACGGGGACGCCATTGACATGGAGATGGTGACCCGTGATGGGCGGCCTTCGTTCGCTGTCATCGACTTTTCCACGCTCTCGCAGTCGATGTACGCCCACGCGCAGTACCTCCGCGAGCAGTACGACCGGGTAGCTGGCACGCCTGACCCGTCCCAGGGCGTCGTCACGGGCGATGCCACGGCGACCGAGATCACGGCGGCGGTTGGAGCGAGTGACCTGCGGCTGGGCTACCACATTGGGCAGTTCAACGCGGCGATGGGCGATGTCGGCGAGCTGATGGCGCACCAGATGTACCACCGGGAGGAGTTCTCGGTCTCTCTGGTGGGAACTGGGCACAGGCGGGACCGGCTCGTAGCGCAGGGTCCGCAGGGTCCGGAGCCGGCGTTGATGCCGGTCTGGGACGGTGGGCCGGAGGAGGGGATCTCGTTCGATGACCTCCATATTCGATTCAACTTCCGGTCGACGCAGCACCAGACGGACGCCCAGCGGTCGGCGCGCGGTCAGCGCATGATCGAGATGGCTACCCAGGTCGGGCCGGTGATGCCGCAGACACCGTGGATCCCTTGGGCGGACTTGCTCGAGGCGGTCGGCGGGTACTGGGACGAGCCGGACCTGGCTTCGGTGATGCTCGACAAGAAAATCCTGGCTGAAGCTACGAAGCGGTTCACCCAACTCCAGATGGCGGAGAGCCAGCCGAACGCACAACTTGGTTCCGACTCGTTCGGGACGATGCTCGGGGATCAGGGGACGTTCAGGTCGCGGGCACCGGGTCCGCAGGCGTCTCCTGCCCCGCAGGCCCCCCAGGGGCCGCAACTACAGAACTCCCCGCCTGGAGCAGCGCAGGCGATCTGATGAGCGACTACCTGACACAAGCCGAGCCCGAGCAGCCGAAGCCCCTCAACGTGGAGGAGTGGACGATCCTTTGTCCTGGCCCGTCGTTGGCGGACTGGGATCCGTCCGAGGCGCTGGACGGGCCGATCATCGCGGTCAACGAGGCAATCGGCCTGATTGACGACGCGGACGTCTGGGGTCTCACGAAGATCCCGTTGCACATCGACCCGATCCTGGCGGACTACGGTTTGTCGGTGAACCAGGTCCAGAAAACGGATCAGCGCATCTGGGCGAACTCTGGGCTCACGGAGAACTACCTGATCGGTCGGTGTGACCGGACGTACCCGAACCGCCAGCCGGCGCTGGAGAAGTTCACGGGGTTTCCGCATCGCTGCGAGTGGACGCAGGCGCCGTGGCTTGGTTTCGCGGCGGTCGCTATCACGATGGGGGCCAAGAGGATCCTTGTCGTCGGCGCCGACATGAGGGGGCACGGCTACGCCGGGATCCCTGATGGCCCGTTCGGGTACCGCGAGGAGGCGGACTACGAGGACGGCCGGCGCTGGCGGCTCGAGCACCGAATCGTCGAGATGGCGGTGGGTGACGCGAAGCTGGCGGGGATCGAGATCGAGGTCGTCGGGATGTCGGAGCGTGAGCGGACGCGGAAGTCGGTCAAGGTCGAGCCGGTACCGGTCATGGCCCAGGTCGACGACGACGACGAGGAGGACGACGCATGATCTACGGATTCCGTGAAGTCCTGCCGAGCGGGAAGCTCGCGGCCAAAGTGATCGACTTCGAGGTGTCTCACGAGGACGTTGTCGGGATCGGTCAGCGCATGCGCCGCGGTGACCGTGAGTACCAGCGCATCGTCGAGGTGCCCGCGATGAAGGTCGAGGGTAACTTCCACTTCCGCAGCAGCACGGCGCCCCGCTTCTGGACCGAGCACCTCAAGCGCGGCGGGAAGTGTGACGAGCGCGGCCGGCCGCTGTTCGAGAGCAAGAAGCAGGTCGTCGAGTTGAACGCGGTGGGCGCCGATTCGCCCGAGGGCTTGCGGCACGAAGGGATCTTCGACTGATGCCGCGCTTCCTCGATCGCTGGATGAACAAGGACCCGCTTCGGGACGTGCCCATGGCGCACCGTCTCGATCCGCAGGGCGGCGCTACGCTGGGCCGTGCGGACGAGGACTACCGGGAGTGGCGCGAGCGCTGGAGTTCTGGGCTGACGGAGCAGGAAGTCGCGCTCGGGCTCAAGAACGAGGCGTCCGAACCGTGGGTCTACCGCACGCTGCGCTGCGAGGCCGTGTGTGACGATCCGGACGGGCTGGAGAAGCGCGTAGAGCTCCTGGCTCGCGTGAAGGAGATGCAGCGGGCTGGGTGGCACATCTACCGCAAGGGCGAGGCGAACCCCTACAACCCGTTGCAGGCCCCGGTGATGCACATGCTGCCCGCGTTGTGGGTGGAGATGCGGCGAGAGAAAACGGAGAAGGAGCTGATTCTGTGAACGAGGAGCAACTGGAAGTGGCCCGCGAGAAGTGGGAAGAGATCACGGGAAAGCAGCCCGAGGTCGAGGTCGAGGAGACTGAGGAGGTTGTCGAGGAGGCGGAACTCGACGACGACGAAGAGGAAGAGGAACAACCGGCACCCAAGGTCTCGAAACGAGACAAGATCCTACGCGCGGCGCACGTCCCGCAATCGGTGTTGGAAAAGCTCGCAGACGACGACGAACTGGGGGACACGCTCGGCGAATGGGCCGAGTTTCTCCAGCGGCGTCATGTGAGCCAAGAGCGTGCATTCCAGGAGCGCGGCGAGCTGCGGCGCAAGACCGAAGATCTCGAGGAACAGAACCGAACGCTACGGGGGCAACTGGCGGAAGCCGGCCTCACCCCGGAAGCGCGGAAGCTGCGCGAGGTACTCGGTAGCGACTACGACCAGCTCGACGACGGCCTGAAAGAGAAGCTGTCGAGTCTTGTTCAGCCAGTCCAACGTCAGGAGGGGAACGAGCCCAAGCTCGACCCGACTCGGCGGGAAGTACTGGACAAGCAGATGGCGCGGCTCGGGAAGAGTTTTCCCGATGTCCGTGAGGCTTCGATCCAGTCTGACATTCTCGACCAAGTCGAGTTTTTGGCGCGGGATCCGTACTTGCAAAGCCAGCACGCGGGGGACCCGGACGCATTGGTGCGTGCGGTGTTCGACACGGCGGCAGAGCGAGTTTACGGGCGGCGACCGGGCGGAACGATTCCAGAAGAGAACAAGCCGGTGCGGAAGAAGCGCCCCTCGGCTGCGGCGGGAGTGGGTCGAACCACCCCGAACCGCAAGTCCGGTGGGCTTACGACGAGGGAGCAACAGCGCGTCATCTGGAACGAGATGCAAAAGGGCAAGTCGATTGCCCAAGCGCGCCATGCTGCGGGGCTTCCGCCCGAACCCGGGAAGACGCTCTACGCACAGTAGGCTCATCCCGTAGCAGAGAAAGGTAGTCACAATGGCTACTGTCAGCATCTCGCAACTTCTGGACTTCGTGAAAGCCACGACCGATCTATGGATCGGTGACGGCGGCAAGAAGACGTTCCAGAACGACGCGAGCATCAACACCAACATTTGGGGCAAGCTCGCCTACGGCTGGGCGGACAAGCTCTACGCCAACAGCGGCAAGAGCGTTCGGGCGCCGATCATCCTCTCGGGGAACGGGTCCTTCCGGGCGTACAAGATGGGCGGCTCTGGCGGCCCGTACACTGACGCGCAGAACCTCCAGGAGCCGCAGTTCTACATGCGGTTCACGCAGTCACACATGACGTGGCGCGACCAGGAGCTTCTGTTCAACGAGGGCTCGGGCGGCGACGGGAACTTCTTGCAGGCAATCGACCTGCACGAAGGCAAGGTTGCCGCGATGAAAACGGACCACTGGAACGGGCTCGACGCTCAGACCTGGGCCGTACCCGATCCGACCAAGATGGAGGGCGACGGGTCCACGCAGGACGCGCCGTTCTCGGTCTGGACGTGGGTGAACGACTTCGCCAACGGTCTGATGCAGAACACGCCGGGTGGCAACTTTACGACGATCGGCGGGATCAACCCCGCGGACGCGGCGTACGGCGGCAACTACGAGCGCGTCCGTACGACGTACTCGAGCGTGACCGCAGGCACAGCCGACAACATCCTGGAAGGGCTGGACGAGGGCATCGAAGCCGTCAACTGGCAGCTTCCGGCTGACGATCAGCAGTACTTCTCCAATCCGGAGATGCAACGGCTGTTCATGATGGTCGCCCCGACCGGGCACAAGCTCATCAAGGGTCTGAACCGCGAGGGTCAGGACACCTGGATGCGCTTCGGTGACAGTGGCATCAAGACGCTGGCCCACGCCGGCATCCCGATCCACCGTGCTCCGCAGATGGCGACTTCGGCTGTCTACGACGACGGAAGCGGCGGGCTCGCTGTTGACACGGCGGCGGACATTACCGGCCAGCGTGTGCTGTTGCTGAACGGCAACTACCTGCGCCCGACGTGCCACGCCGATCGTTTCTGGGAGATGATGCCTGCCGAGCAGGATCCCAACGACGATGAGAAGTGGGTTGTGAAGTGCAAGCTCTGGCACCAGCTCATCAACACCAGTCCTCGCCACCAGGGGATCGTTTCCCCGTCCGTCGACCTCTAAAGGAGGGCAAGAAAAATGAGTTCTCAGTATCCCGTTTCCATGATCGGGGCGCCCTCGGCGAGCCCGGTCGGAATTTCTCCGGGTCGCGTTACTGCGCCCTTCAAGGTCCGTGGTGCGGCTGCGGTCGCTGGTGATGTTCACCAGCAGGACTACGCCGGCCTGGCTGTCATCGCTGACAGTGAAACCCCCACGGGCGGATCCGCTTCGTTGGGGCTCGAGACCTCAACCTGGTCGAACATGGCGGCTGCAACGCTGCTTGGTATCGACAACGACGCCCCCGGCCCGATTATCGGCGTGGCGGTTCGCAACGTTGCGGACCTCGACATCGGCGAATTCGTGGTCTACGGGTTCGTCAACGCCTTCGTCAGTCGCTCTGCGTCGGCGACGGTCGCAATCGGTGCCGCACTGCGCACGACCAACTCAGCGAAGGACTTTGTCGCTGACGGCGGCGCTATTCTGAACCGTTACATGGCAATCCTCCAGGAAGGCGCGACGGTCACGACTACGCGCCAACTGTTGGAGTGCTTCGTCAACGGAATCGGAAGCGTCGGTCTCGGCTTCATCACTGCGTAGCACCTCCCTGCTGCTCGGCGACCTCGGGATGGAATTCTCCACCCATCTCGGGGTCGCCACTACCCCTACAGCTACATGACGTTCAAGGCCCTCGAAGCTCTCGACTGGATCAAGGCCGACCTCGGTTCGATACCCGAGGAGACGACGTCACAGATGGACCTTTTGAACCAGGCGGGCCAGTTCTTCGTGGCGACCCGCACCTGGCGCGTGTACGAGGCCAGTGGAACGCTCGACACCGTCATCGGGCAGGACTACGTGGACCTGTTCGACGACTTCCGAAGCGAGCGCAGCGTGCGCGTCAGCGGAACCGGCACGCAACTGCGGAAGGCATCGCCGGAACAGATCAACGAGTACGACGCCTACGGCTCGACGCCGACGCCCCGGCTGTACGACATCCAGCACCGAGTCGCGTCGAACGTCATCATCCCGATCATCCGGCTGTCACCTACTCCGACCGCCGTGGAGACGCTGTACGTCTACTACAACACCGACTGGAACGAGCTGGCGACTCCTGGGGACGTCGTGCGCATGACGCACTGGATGAAGCCCCTCTACCGCCAGATGGTCGTCGCGTTTGCTCGCGGCATCCTGGAGAACGAGGAGAGCGGAGCGGCGCGTCTCGAGGGTGAACTCGCAGCGGTGCGTGGAGGCGAGGTGTTCAAAGCGGTTTCGATGCGTGACGCCAGGCTCTCACACGGTCGCGGTATGCGCCGCCGTGGATTCGTGGACTCGGCCAACTTCCGGCGTGTGGCGTCGCCCTACCTTGACGGGAACACTCTCCCGCCCTCCTGATGCCCGACCTCCCGATCACATGGCCCCGGCGCGGTCTGGACGAGAACGAGGCGCACTCCTCGCAGGCTCCGGATACGTACCGCGACGGGCGCAACGTGCGGACGAAGGACCCTGTCTCTGGCTCGCTCCGTGGCGGGCAGCGGTCGGGGCACACGAAATACTGTCCGACCCAGCTTGCGGCCGGCAAGGTGCGGCGCGGGCTCGTTGTTGCGCACGATGTCCCGAACATCACGTTTGGGAACAAGGCGAGCGCGCTTGCTGCTGCGGACATCGTGGACTCGGCGGACACCCCGAGCATGGGGGACTCGCCGCGCATCGTGACCGATCGGGTTGGCGACATCTACGCGATCGACGGCAAGGCCGGGATCGTGAAGTTCAATCCGAGGTTCAAGGAACAGTGGCGGATCAACCTGCCGACCGAAGACGAGACTCACGAAGTCCGCGCGTTGTGGGTAGACGACTTCTCAAACGTCTACGCGGCGGTCTCCCTGGGCGAGCAGCCGACGCTAGGGCGCATCTGGAAGTACCGTCCAAACCTCGAGACGGACATCTCGCTCGATTGGACCTACGAGCCTGGCGGGCTTGTACCGGACCTCGTCGAGCGGAACGGGGTCCTGTACTACGTCGTAAACTTCCCTGACACGGGCAAGACGAACCTCGTCGCGCTCACGAACCTGGGGCGGAACGAGCCGCTCAAGGTGTTCGAACAGATCCAGCTACCGCACCCGGCGAACGCGATTGCGGTCAACATGGACGGCGCGCTGCTGACGGCGCACGAACCGAACAACGACCGCGGCAAGAACCCGCAGGCCCCAGACTCCGATACGGTTCAGGAGTCCTGGAGCCCGCGCAACCTGACGAACTACGAGAGCCGGATTTGGTCGTGGCACTCTGCGGACAACCTGGACGGACTCGGGAACTCATCTTTCAGCGAAGACGACGACGTGCCGGTCATCATCGACCAGTCGGGCAACGGCCGGCACTACTATGCGGCGATCGACGAGAGCCTGCCCGAGATCAAGGGTGGAACTCCGGTAGCCGTCACGGCCGGGACGTTCGCTGAGAAGGCGCAGGCGGGCCGCCCTGGGCTCCGGTTCAACGGGACCTCCAACCTCTACAAGTCGCGCCCGAACGTCTCCACGGGCTACGGATCGCGTGACGGGCAGCAGACGACGGTTCCGGCGTACCAGGCTGCGCGCGACGAGCTGGGCGTAGTGACGCCGAACACGGGTAGCGCGTACCTCGTCGTGATGGCGGTGCGGGTTGACTTGGACGAAGACTCTGCGCGTGCTCGGTTCCTGTGGTCGCATGAAGGCGCGGACGACGACGCTGGTACGCCGGAAGACCGCCACATCCTCGTCAACAAGAACTCGAGCGCACTGACCACAAACGTAGCGGTTGGCGCTGATACGGGCCGTATCTTTGTTCACGAACAGACGGATCACACGACCGTTGGCTCAAGTGGTGGCAACAGTCCAGCAGGCGGGTTCCTGCCAGCATCCGGTAACTTCTCTGGCGACTTCGGCCTGGACGACGGCGCCGGGACGCCTGTATTCGGTGACGCGATCGACAACACGTCGAACATCGCCATCATCTCGTACCTGTGTGACGGCGGTTTTGAGGCGGGCAACTACGCCGACGACGTCACGCATTCCTTCGTGCGCTACAACGGGCGTCCGATCGACCGGTACTGCTCGAACCCGAACTACACGCTCGAGCCCGACTACCTGGGCGGAACCGGTGTTGCGGACGCCGACCTTCCTGCGGTTCCGACGCTTGGCGAACTGAACCGATACTTCAAAGGCTGGTTCCTCGAGAAGATCGTGATTGCGCGCACGGTGGACCTGGCCGCGGCAACGACCGAGGACATCGTGGTCGAGCACACGAAGTACGGGAACTCGACAGTTCCTGTAACCGGTGATGCCGACTGGCCGGGGCAGTTCGTGGACCAGGACGATACGGAGCTCGCCAAGCTCGAGGGGTACTTGATGCACCGCTGGGGCAAGAAGTCGGTGGCCCCTGGAACGAGCACCGAGTACGGACACCCGTACCGAAGCGACGTTCCCCTGGCCCCGACGCAGCCGGCCACGTTCAACGTGAACACGTTGCGCGATGCCTCGGGAATCCTGGCGAAGTGGTCCGGTGACTCTGGGCTCCCCATCTGGAGCGTGCAGGGTGCGAACCTCGGGCTGGGCGGGATCGGATACGACGTCAAGGTCTCGCCGCTGGGGTACATCTACTCCTACGGCCCGGCGAACGGCGCGGCGGTGTTCGCGCGCAGGATTGACGACACGGGCGACTTGCCGACGATCACTGGCGGGGACACGTGGCTCGCTTCGCTGGGCATGACGCAAACGAACCTGACTTTCGATGAGACCCTGCCGCGCATGGCGGTGGACGAGAAGGACAACGTCTACGTGCCGGTTGGGGTGACGCCGGCGTCGGGTAGCGCGCCAAGTGGGGACGTCGTCGTGCTCGACAAGGACGGCACGGTGCTCCACAACTTCAATCGAACCGGCGTCGATCAGTGGTTCGCTATTTCGTGCGCTGTCCCGCCTGGGCCGCTTCCGCCGTACCCCGACACGTTGACCGGCCAGCGGTCGCCGTACTTCTGGGCTGCTGGCAAGGGCGAGGACGAGGGCGCGAACGACATCGACAACATCGTGCGCGTCTCGACGATCACAGAGACGGTGAACGCGAACCCGTCTCGCGTCATTACCCAGGTGGCTGCGGTCGGGGACACGCTCTACAAGGTGACGGACGTAACGCGGACCACGCCGACAGGTGGTAGCGGGATCCTCGACGCGACGTCGCGCTACCTGGACATGTTCGCGGCTTACGAGAAGGGCTGCATCCTCGACGGGAAGAACTACTACCTGTACGACCCGAAGACGGACGAGGTCACCGAATGGGTAGCTGACCAGGGCGAGCTTCCGCCGCGGTGCCGGATCGGCGTGCTGTGGCGCGGTCGGCCGGTGCTCTCGGCTGGTGACGATCCGCACGAAGTCTACTTCGGTGCGCAGGGTGGGCTCCTCGACTGGAACCGCAACCCTCCGGTGCCGCTGGCAACCCAGGCGTTCCGACTCTCGGATACCCGCATGGGCGCGGTGCCCGACATCGTGCGCGCCTTGATCCCGGCGTCAGAGGAAACGCTCATCATCGCGTGCGATCATTCCATTCACTCGATCACTGGCGAGCCGCTGCTCGAGGGTCGACCGCAGGTCATCTCCGACCAGATCGGGATTGCGTGGAACAGTTCGTGGACGAAGGACCGCGAGGGGCGGATCTACTTCTTCGAGAGTCAGGGGGGCGTCTGGGTGATGTCCCTGGGCGGTGGTGCGCAGCGCATTACCCGCGACAAGATCGAACGCCGCTTGCGCGCTATCGACCTATCGACCTACTACGTGCACCTTGAATGGGACCATGAGGACGAAGGCTTGCGGGTGGCGCTTTTTCCCTGGGGGGCCCCGGGCGCGCTCGTTGAACGCTACTTCTGGGAGCAGCAGGTAGACGCCTGGCACCCTGACACGTCGTCGGACCTGGACAAGCAGCCCACGGCGATGTGGGCGCTGGACGGCGACGAGCCGGGCGACCGGATCCTGATGGTCGGGACTGGTGACGGCTACGTGCTGAAACAGGACCGTCTAGCTCCCGACGACGACGGCACGGCGATCCAGGCGTCGGTGGACATCGGGGCGTTCGGCGCCCTGAGCACGGGCAGGGAAACGCGGTTCAACCGCTGGGCGATAACGCTTGCGGACGACCAGGACGGGGCTCGAGCGCAGATGCTCAAGTCGAACGAGCCCGACGTGAAGGGTGCCCCCGTGATGGACGTAGAGCTCGTCCCGGGCAGGAACGGGCCGATCTACAATCGCGCCACGGCTGCGCACCTGTGGCTTCGGCTATCGAACAACCGGCAGGGCGAGCGGTTCGCGTTCGAGCACTCTTCGGTCATGGCGAGCCTCGCCGGCCGCATCAAGCCCAAAGCCCGAGAGAACACGGTGGGACTCTAATGGTCTTCGCAGCACTTTTAGGCGCGGCCGTCTCGACGATCGGGTCCGCGGTCTTCGGCAAGGACCAGCAGGCCCCTCCGGTACAACAGGCTCCCCTGGCACAGCCCAAGCGCAATCGGCTTGCTCCCGGTCCCGGCTCGATCAACCCGGTCCTCTCGGAGCGACTCCAACGCCCGAGCCAGTATGGGCCGATCGCGCAACACCCGCTGGAGATCCCCGATGGCACAGCCCCCCAACAGTGACCGGCTCGCTGGGCTCGCGTTCACGCGGGGGTCTCGAGTTCTGAGTCCTCTGAACCTGACCGATTGGCTTACCATTGACCGCGACCAGAAACTCACAATAGACGAACGCAAGCTCGAGGACTTCATCCTGGAGCTCCTGGCCCGAAAGGGGTTGCTCTAATGCCTACAGATATCGGCACACTTTCCGCGCCCTTCTTCGGCGGTTCGCAGGGGTTCCAGTCGAACCCGGCCTACTACGCCTACGGGAACAATCCCTACGGCGGGAACGCATCATTCAGCGGTGGCCTGGCGGCGACGACTCCACGTGAGAACGAGTTCTTCTCCCAGTACCCGTACAACGTCAGCTACCCGTACGGCAGCCCTGCTGGGGCCACGGCGGCGCCCGAAGGCGTGTTCTCGGGCGGTCGCACCAGCGCGTTCTTCGGGCCCTCTGGCGTCCCGTACGACGAGCTGAGCCCTGGAGACCGGAACTACCACCGGACGGTCGACGCCTACAACCAGCAGCGCCAGTTCTCGGACCTGGCCTACGGGCAGTTCCGCAACGTCGTCGGGCAGCAACGGCAGGAGATCGAGCGTGGGTTCAATGACGCATTCGACTACACCGAGCGCCAGGGCGAGACGGCCCGATCCCGGGCGCTGGACCGTGAGGATCAACTGGCGTCGGAACTCTCGTCCAGGTCGGGCGGGTTCGATGCGCAGTACGCCTACAACCGCCGCGGGCTCGCGGACGCGACGACGCGGCAACTGTCCGCGATCGACGAGGGCATCGGGCGGCTCTACAGCGACCTCTCCCTGTCGCGCACCTCGGCCACGACGAACGTGCTGGGCAGCCTCGGGCAGTCGTACCTTGCGCAAGCGGACGACTACCTGACCTTCTTGCAGCAGGAGCGTTCACTCCTTGCCGGCCAGCAGGCGCAGGTCGGGTCGCAGAAGGACTACTCTGGGCTCTACAACCTGTTGGGCTCTGTCACCCAGGGCATCTCCTACATCGCGGGGAACAAAGGGTAATGCCGGTACGTAACCGATTCGACTTCGCGCAGGCGACCGCTTCGATCATCGGCGGGGGGCTCCAGGGCTACCGCCAGGGCAAGGGCGACCGTGAGCGAAACGAGCGCGCCCAGGCGCAGAAGGCCCGCGAGGAGGAGAGGTACGCCCGGCAGGTTCAAGAGTTTGAGATGAAGGGCCGCGAGAACAAGGCGCGCGAGAAGCTCGCCATGAACGCGGTGCAGGGGATCTTCGACGAGGCAAAGTTCGAGCAGAAGGAGCTACTCGGGGATTCGGTCTACGAAGACCGGCACTCGAGGAAGGCCCTCGAGGAACTCGACGGGAAGCTGGCGGACCTGAGCGAATTGGCGAGCCAGTTCGATTTTGACAGTGACGCCGACGTGCGCTCGATCCTGGCCGGCGCCGAGCGGGCTGTCCAAAGCGAGGTCTACGCCAAGGAACTCAAGCGCGCCGACGACCTACTAGGACACCATCACAAACTCGCGGCGAGTGGTGAGCTTGCCGAGTTCGCCGGGATGCTCCAGCACATCGAGCAGCTCTACCGCGAGCCTGGAAACGGGTTCGGTCCGAGGGAACTGGGCGAGCAGCTTACGAAGATCCGCCGTGCCGCTGGAGAGGAGAAGGCCCTCCTGCGCACGCGAGACGACTTCATGCAAGAAGCCGAGGAGGGTCGCGCGGCTGGGCGAATCGCCACGTCTGGGCAGCGCCGGATGTACGACCTGTACGTTTCCGAGTTCAGCACGATGGGGTACGTGGACATCACCGCCGAGGACGCGAAGGGGGACCTGATGATGATGGCGACCCTTGACCCGGAGTATTCCCGCGTCGTGTTCAGCGAGGTGTTCGGCTGGGACCCTGGCCCGGGCCGTGAGTCGGTTCCGCGTCCGTCTCGGACCATTCAGCCGCGGCAGCAGCAGGCTCCCCAGCCGCAGCAGCAGCAGCAGCAGCAGCCGACGCCCGAGGGCAAGACGATCCGTCCCGAGATCCGCGCGGTCCTGGGCGCCATGCTCGAGGGCACCGACCCCGAGGAAGCTGCGACCGCGGCCGGCATCTCGCTCGATGACCTGAGCCCCCGTGAGCTTGAGTGGCTCGAAAGGATGCTCGGGTGACTCCGCAGGAAGGCGTAGCTGATCGTCTGCGAGCTGCGCAGACCAAGGGGGGCACAAATGCTGACCGGCTCCGCTCTGTCCAGACGCGGGCCAAGGAAGCTCCCCAGGATGTTCCACGTGGAACAATCGACGCGACGAGCGGGATGCGCCTGTTCGCAACCCTGATCGAGCAGTTCGGCGCGAAAGCGGTGCGGCAGGCGATCAACGACACCGGGCTCATTGACCTAGCGGCAGAGGGGGCCGGTATCCCCCCGGAAGCGATCGGGGGCGCGATTGAGGAAGCTGTCGAGCCCGCGACTCGGTTCGCTGGGGAGGAACTGGGGACAGCGGTAGACCTCGGCGGCGCGGTCGAGTACGGCGAGGCGCTGGCGGGGCAGGCTCAAGAGTCCGCGGGCCGGGCCGTGGTCGGCGGCGTGGCGTCGGTGTTCGAGGCCGTGGGGGTTCTCACAGGAGCCGCCAGGAGGGCCGCTAAGGGCATCGAGTACCTCAAGGGCATGGGAGAGGCGGAATCCCTGCCGGATGCCCTTCTGCGCGTCACAGCGTCGTTCAAGGCACTCCAGGACGCGGCGGGGGTGAAGCCGATTGAGGACGAGGCTTCGTTCCAGGTGGGGCGGGCGATCCGCGACTGGTACGAGATCGTGCTCGGCGGCATGGGCGAGGATGCGGCGGGCGGGCAGCAGAACCCGTTCGAGGGGTCATTCGTCGGGGATACGCTCCCTGGCGCGGTGGGGTCGACGGGGGTCTTCCTGGCTGGTGGCGCGGCGGGGCAGGCTATGAAGCTCCCGGCATGGGTCACCTCGGCGGCGCTGGGCGTCACGGTGAACGGCGCCGGCGCGTTCCAGGGGGCTCTCGATTCGGGTGCGACTGAGGAGGAGGCTCTCCAGGCGTTCATCCTCGAGGGTCCGGGGATTGGCTGGATCGAGGCTGTACCGATTCAGAAGATGCTCGCGCGGGCGAACAAGACCACGGGCGGCGGGGTCGTGGCGACACTCAAGGCGCTGGCGAAGGAGTCAAGCGAGGAGGCGATCCAGGAGGGGGTGCAGACGCTGTGGGGGAACCACGTCGCGGCGCACCTGGTCGAGTACGAGCCCGATCGTGAACTGACGGACGGGCTGCTCGAGTCGATGGCGGCCGGCGCGATGTCGGCGGGGCTGTTCTCGTCGGCGATGAGTGCCCGGCAGGGTGCGGCGCAGGCGTATCGGGCGAAGCGCGCCGAGGCTTTGAAGGTGCGGCAGGCGGAGGCCGAGGCGAAAAGTCAAGAGTTTGGCGACGATGGCGAAGGTTCACCGGGAGCGCTGGACCCGCTCCCCGAGGGCGTCGGGGACCTGCGGGATCGGTCTACGGACGCGGGCGCGGACCTGGTCGACCGGAGCCCGGGCGGGGAGGCCCAGGAGGCCGGGGACGCGCCGATTGCTACCCAGGCCGCCGACCCCACCCCGTTCGGCGGCGCCGAAGACCCGGACCTCGATGTAGACCTACGCGCACTCGGCTACTCGGACTCTGACCCCGAGCCCGGCGCGCAGGACATCAAGGAGTTCGAGAAGCAATTCGAGAAGCCGTCGAACAAGGGCCGCGGCAAACGCCTTGACCGAGCCCGTGAGGGCGGCGAGGGACTCGTCCCGTGGCTCCAGACGCGCGGCGGGATCATTCCCAGCCCCGACATCGACCTTGCCGCGGACAGCGTAGATCAGATGAAGGGTCCTGGTTTCATGTCGCTCTCGCGGGAAAAGGGCATGTCGCTTGAAGAAGCGATGGAGGCGGCGATCGACGAAGGGTTCTTCCCGGGTCTGGAGCTGGGCGACATTAGCGAAGCCGACTTCCTGAACGCGATTGGTGAAAACGCTTCGCACCCGTCATACCCGGGCGGGCAGGGCCGCGGGGTCCGCTCAATTGAGACGACACCCGCCGCGCTCGATGCGGCGAAACTGCCGCCTGGCTTCGCGTCCGCACCCGGAGGATTCCTCGGCAACTCATCGTCGCCCCCCTCCGACAACGACGCCGACGCGCTCGCATCCGAACCTGCTCCCGAGGAGTCGATCCCCCAGGATCCGACCGCGCTCGTAGACGAGTGGCTCGGCAACCGGCAGGTAGACGAGACTCGGGCTGAGATCCAGGCGTCGGTCAACGAGAACAAGCTCCGCGAACTCGTCCCCAAGCGTACGGTCGGGACGGTGCTCAAGGAGGCCGCGTCGCCGGAGCCGGGGCGTCAAGAGGCGCGCGCGCTAGACAGAGCGATCCACGTCTACATCGACCTCAAGAACGCCGAAGAGCGCGGCTACGGTGACGCGCAGGAGCAGTTCAACCGATTTGGTGAGAAGCTGACGCCGGAACAGGTCGCCACGTTCGAGCAGTCCCAGGCGCTCACCCCGGAGCAGCAGACTTTCGCGGAAGAGATCATCTCGCAGAACAACGCGCTCGGTGCCCGTGGGCTCGAAGCGGACGTCCTCCAAAACTTCTACGACAACTACACGGCGCGTCTCTGGGAGCCAACGGAGGAGGACTCCTCGGTTCCGCCGACTGTCACCGGCAAGTTCACGCGCAATACGGGCCGCCAGCGGAGGCGGGCGTTCCAGTCGATCCTCAACGGGTGGGCAGCCGGCCGCGAACTCTCGGTCTCGGGCGCCGTGAACGCGCAACTGCTCGCATCCCAGCAGATCGCGCAGGTGATCCACGACCGGAATCTCATCAAGGCCGCGAAGGTGGCCGGGCTGATTTCCCCGGTCGAACAAGATGGATGGGTGCAGATCGAGCATCCCAATTTCCGAACCGTGGTCCACGCTGGCAATGCGTTCGTGGAAGAGACACGCGATCCCGCGAGCCTCGAAGTTCGGCGCCGCGAGCTGTTCGCTGACGACGACGGGAACCTGTTTGCCACGGTCCCGATGTACGCGCCTAAGGAACTGGGCGACCAGCTCAACAAGATCCTGGGGAGCACGAAGCTCCGTGGCCCGGTGCTCGACCAGGTGACGGCATGGAATGCGCGGCTCAAGGCGCAGATGTTGTTCACCAGCCTGTTCCACCACCAGGCGTTCATCCGGTCGTTCTCGCTCGGTGCGCCGCTGGAGAACACGGCGGACGCGCTCAGGGTGGGCCGCTCGTACAAGCGCGGGCGCGAGGCGATCGAGAACTACGGGCCGCAGGTGCAAGACCTTGTGCGCGGCGGCATGACGATCGGGCGGATCCAGGACTTCGACGAACTGCGCACCTTTGAGGCAAACGCCATCTCAAAGGTGATCGACAAGGTCCCCGGCGCGCGGGAGATCAAGAACACGCTAGTATCTCTTGCCGAGCAACAGCTCGACTTCCTCTTCCACCGGATGGGACCGAACCTCAAGGTCATGTCCGGCCTGATGGAGTATCAGCACCTCATCAAGAGGAACAAGGCGAAGCTCGAATCCGGGGAGATCCAGAAGTCTGAGCTGGCCGAGATTGCCGCGAACATCACGAACGACGACTTCGGAGGGTTGAACCTCCAGAAGATGCGGCGCGATCCGACGAAGCAGCACATCGCGCGCTTGCTGTTGCTCGCCCCGGACTGGACTGAATCGAACGTGCGCACGCTGACGCAGTCCATCGGGCGCGGTGAGTCGCCCGACGCCTACCGCAAGATGTGGGGGCGTACGATCCTCAAGGGTGGCCTGGCGACCGTGCTGTGGAACTACATCATGGCGGGCGGCGATGACGAGGAGTTCCGCGACAAGTACAAGGCCGCGTGGGAAGAAGGCAAGTTCCGCTGGCTCGATGTGGACGTAACCCCGATCTACAACGCGCTCGGTGGCGAGGACGACAAGAGCAAGTTCTTCTCGATCTTCGGGCACTTCAAGGATCCGATCAAGTGGATCCGGCACCCGGCCCGGTCGGCGAAGAACAAGGGCAGCATCCTTGGCGGGACGGTGCTGGAGGCCCTGATAGGCACGGACTACGCCGGGCGCTCGTTCACGACGTACGAGGAGCTGCTGGGGATCGACCACGACAAGGGCAATTACGCGACGACGCGACTCGGGCACCACAAAGCGGGCGACTCCAAGGGCGGCAAGCTCAAGGGGAAAACGGTCGCCTTCAAGTTCGGCGGCGGCGGCTCGATTGATCCTGAACAGCTACCTTCGTTCCTCCTGAACGAGCTGCAAGGCGTGCTGCCGATCCAGGCGCAGAACGCTATCGGTTGGCTGGCTGGTGAGATCGACGGCTTCGATGCGGTGGCGCACTCGGTCGGAATGCACACGTCTACGACGTATCCGGACGAGGACAAGAAGAAGGCCGACCCGAGGAAACTGGACTTCTAATGACCGAGACCGAAGAACGCCCCGCCGAGCGCATTCAGTTCACGATTGGGCAGAAGGCCCTAGGCGCGCTGGTGATGGCGATCCAGGCGGGCGGCCTCTACATGCTCCAGCAGTTCCCGACGAAGGTTGAGTTCGAGGCGCGCAGCCGGATCGTTGACAGCGGATTTGCGCGGCTTGAAGACCGACTTGCCGTATTCGAGGCGGCCGACCTTCGGGTCCGCGTCGGCGTGTTGGAAGCCCGCCTAACTCAGTTGGAGGCAAGTAAGTAGTATGTGGTAGTGAATAGCACGAACGTCTCCCTCGTGGCCCTGCTCGCACTTGGCGCACTGACGGCCTGGACGGTTACGCGCATGGAAGCGCGGACTGGGCCGATCGACGAACCGATTACGCTTGAAGGAACCCTAAAAGTGACCCCCGACTACTCCACTCCGATCTGCCACCTTCTCGAGATCCCGACAAGACCACCGACTACTGTGCAGGTCACGACGACGATCTCGACGACGTGCAGGCCGCAGGAGACCACGGAAAGCTGCGAGACACGCCATTTGGCGAAGGTCGCCAACTTCATCGAAAACATCACACCATGCCCCCCAGAATGAGGAAAAAGAAGAAGCCCACTCGTCCGAAGCCGCGTCCGAAGTCCAAAGGGAAGGCCAAGTATTGAAGTACCCCATCCTCTGCGTCTGTCTGCTCTCCGCGTCCTGCGTCACGTCGGGCGATCTACTCCGCGTCGAGGACAAGGTCGCCGCAATCACTGAGGACGGCATCGTGACCGTCGAGGAGCGCGAGGAACTCCAAGAAGAGATTCGCGCCGTGGCCGAAGAGGTCGAGGAGCGCGGCGAGTCGATGCTCGGTGAACTGGCCGCGACCGGTGGCCTGACCGGAGCGCTCTCCATGATCGGCCTGAACCTCTACCGCAACGGTACGCGCCGGAAAGACCTGGCCCAAGTCAAGCAGGTATGATCCCCACCACCCACCTACCGGACGGCCACGACGCAACCCACGTCGCGCGCCTGCCCCGCCCGGACGGGACGCCCCACGTCTCGACAGACTTCACCACGTACGTCCTGACGGTGTACGACGACGAGGGCGAGGCGATCTATCAGTCCCCGTCGCCGGTCACGGTCAGTTCGGGCGTGCCGATCTTCGATACGCTCCAGGTGGATGGCAACTGGGGTGGGCGCGACACGAAGGGGTACAACTTCCTGAACGTCTTGAAGATGTCCCTGCTGCTCACGAACTACTACCGCGGCGGGCGCACCTACAAGGCTGACTACGCTCTCGATGGCGGCGCGACGTACGGAACCGTCCATGCGCGCTTCATCGACGTCAACGTCCCCTTCGCGCCGACCACCTGATGGGAAAGCATCTCGTCATCGTCGCGGACGACCTGGGGCTCGAGGGCTACTCGCGCACGGTCCCCGAGGCGAACATCGACCCGAACCTGGCGCCGGCCACTCCGTTCCTCGATGCGCTCGCTGACGACGGGGTGCGGTTCCGCCGTGCGTACGTAAACCCTCGGTGTTCGCCGTCGCGGTCGTTGCTGTTCACGGGCCGGTATGCCTTCCGTACCGGCATGGGCAACAACGCCGTGGCGGTGAACACCGTTCCCGGTGCGGCTGAGTCCTGGCTCCCCGTGGCGCTCGATGCGACCCATACAACGGCGAACATCGGGAAGTGGCACCTCTACAACGCGAACAACGGCAACCTCTTGAGCCCGCTCAAGTCCGGTTCCGGTGGAGTCGCCGGCCTAGACCGGTGGCAGGGGGTCTACGCCAACATCTTCGGCGGCGAGACCTACTGGAACTGGAGCCGGTTCCGCGACGGAGTCCTGTACGACCTGGCGACGGCTGCGCTCCCCATCGGTGACGCTGACGGGCCAGCGAACCGGGTAGCCACGAACTACGCGACCACGATCAACATCGACGACGCAATCTCCTGGATCGGAGCGCAGGGGGGCGACTGGCTCTGCGTCGTCGCCATGAACGCACCCCATTCCCCGCTGCACATTCCGCCGACCCTCGCGGAACGGGTCTCGGGCGGGTACGGATCCACGCGGCTCATGTCCGAGAAGATGGAGGACGTGACGGCTGCGTACGTCAACATCCTATCGTCGATCGACGTTCCGACGAATCAGGCGGTGCTCGACGGGTACGGCTGGCCGTCCGCCGTGGACACGGCTTCTCAGTGGGCAAGCTACGCGGCGCACATCGCCATGTGCGAAGCCGCCGATACCGAGATTGGACGGCTGCTCGCCGATGCGAACGTGGACATCTCGACGAACGCCGATGTGACGGTCTGGTACGTCTCAGACAACGGCGCGAGCTCAACCATCGTCGGTAGTATGGGGAAGAACACGGTCTACGATCTGGGAACGCGCGTCCCGATGATCGTGGCCGGAAACGGCGTCACCGCAACGGCTGGCTCGACGTGCGATCGTCTGGTGGACCTCGTCGACATCTGGCGCACGATACTGGATCTGGAATCCATCGACCCGGCTACGGCGTTCCCTGGAGTCACGGTCGATGGGGTGAGCATCGCTGCGCTCCTGGCCGACGCCGACGCCACGGGACCCCGGACGTACAGTTACACCGAGCTCTTTGCTACCCCGAGCGCGGCGAACCCGGACGGGGGTCTAGCGGCCGGCGCGCTGCTCAACGGGGCGACGAACGATTCAGCCTACCCCCTGATCGACACCTGGGACCGGGCGATCCATTCGGAGGAGTATTCGCTCCTCGAGTTCAACACCTACGACTCTGCGGGGACGCGAACGGTCACTTACGAGCTCTACAACTATCTCGGCGGCGACCAGCTCAACGGCTCTCAGCTTTTGCTCTCTGACCGTCTAGGATTCAACAGCGTGTCCAGGAACACGACGCCTTGGCGAGCACTCCAGGCGCTCGTAGCGCAACTAGAAGCCCTCGCGCCCTAGAACTGGCGACTGAACGTCGTGTGCCCGATCATCGTCGGGGACGCTCCGCGGCAGATTACGGGCCACGTCACGGCCTGGGCCGAGAAGTCTTGCGAACGTGTTCCGGTTCGGCCCCTGCGCATGTGGAGCCGGCCGGCTGTGTCGAGTTCGTAGCCCCAGTGTGCCCGAGGGTACTCGGTGCCCGCTCCGGCGCCGTCGCTGTGCACGATGATCGAAACTGCGGAAGGGTCCGCTGGCGGTCCATCGGGAAGCCCTCGGTACTCGTCCACGGTGTTCTGCCCGATCTTGTCGTAGGGCTGGCTGTCCAGTGACCCCCAGTGCTGGACCTCGAGCAGCGGGTGGTGGAGCACGTAGACGCTGACCGTGTACGTCCCCGCCGTGGCGGCTGACGGGACTTCGATCAGGAGCTCGTCGGGGTTCGTCTTGGACGTGCGGACCAGTGGATAGTCGGCTAGGGTGTCCGCGCCGGCGGGGAGCCGAGCAGTGGCGACGTAGAACTTCTTGGACCAGGGCTGAGGGCCTGCCCCGGGAAGCGGGACGTCTACTCCCAGGCTGGACACGGACGCCGATAGCCGGGTCACGGTCCAGGCGCTACCCCACTCCACGACGGCCCAGCTCTGGGTGGCCGTGAAGCCGGTATCCCCCCTGTCGAGCTGCACCTGGCCCGACCCGTCCAGGTACGCCGTCATGGCGGTTTGGGACCAGCGGGGCGCTGGAGTCTGTGAGCGGGCCGCTACGGGCCACAGCATGGTCTGCGCGAGGTTTGACACCCCCGGGACAGGGGAGCCCGTGTAGGACGCCGTGGCGGCTCCTAGGCGCTGACTGTTGACCTCGCGGGTGTAGAATCCGTGGAGGGGCTGATCGGCCGTGCGGTCCTCGAGCGTGCCGTGGTAGTACCGGTGCTCGACCTTCTCTGACAGGATGCCCCGCTCCAGCCGGAACCCGGTGGCCGTCACGGTGTCGAGGAGCGCCCCCATGTCCCGGTTGTCCAGCGTCACGGCGGCGTCCACGTCCCGACCGGCCCCGGTGTAGCGAGTGCTCATCAGGCGGGGGAACGAGCGGGACGGGTCCACGGCCAGCGGGTGGCTAACCGTGAACTCGATGGTTTCGTCGAGTTCGGTGCCGAAGATGGCGACACCGCGCTGTTCCCGGAAGTCAGGCATCTAGTCGACAGCCTGCCCGACTGTCTGCGGGCCGAGGAAATGGCACAACTCGGCGTAGATCGTCTGCGCACTCTCCGGCTCCTGCTCGACCAGCCGGTGGACCAGCTTCCGTTTCGCGGCGGTGGTGAGATGCTCGATCCGAACGGCGATCGAGGCGACGGCGTTTTCCTGCTGCTTCGTGATTTTCATTCGTTATCCGATCCGATGTTGACCCAGACGTTTCCAGCACGCCCTTCGTTCTCCGTGACCGACGCGATCACGGACTGATAATACGCCTTCACGCCGACCAAGCTAGGGTCGTCGGGCCACTCGATCCCGAACCGCCACCAGCCCGCGAGCGTCCCATCCGAGAAAAAAAACTTCTCCGCTTCGTCGTAGACCCAAACCGAGATGATCGTTTCGGTGTCGCACATCGTCCAGCCGAACGGCGTGTAGACGGGCTCGACCCATCCCGAGGTCCAGACCGTGAGCGCATAGGCATCAGCGGGCAGCAGCGGGGAGCCGACCCCCGGGCGCCGAGTCTGGATCGAGATACTGTGCCCGGGGCCAATCTCGCCGGTGCCGGTGTACTGGAACCCGCACGGGTCATTGGTAGCCGTCGTGGTGTTGTTGTTCATCACGTTGTACGTGCTCCATTCCGTGAACGGGTTGTACTCGGTCTGGTACATCAGAATGGTCGTCCCGTCCGCGACGTCGTACTGCGGCGTGAAGCACGGTCCCTGCACGTCGGGGTTGTTGAAGATCGGCGGGTTCTGCCCGTGCTCGTTCTTGGGTAGCGGGCGCGTCGGGACAACAAGTTCTCCGTGCTCGTCCAACCAACCGCGTGGGATGTTGTCGCCGCGCTCGTCGATGAAGTGCTCGAGCCCGATGGGGACGCCGTTGGCGTGGCGTAGCGTTGGGTCTAGTGAACGCTCGAAGTCGATCGAGTGGGACAGGTTGACTCCGTCGTTTGGCTGGTGGGCGACGACGCCGGGGAGCAGGGTGACGAGGAAGGCTGAGAGTAGGTATTTCATGGGGTCTCCGGTTGGTTGACCCGCGCCAGGGCGGCACGGGCTGTGTCTACGCACTCTCGAAGCCAGGTGGCGAGTAGGTGCGGTTGAAGCGCTCCGTCGCATACGGGTTCAAACTCCGCGATCTTCTCCAGCGCGGCGGCAAGGGCGGGGGATGCGACGAGGAGGCGGGCGTTGGCGTGCTCCTGTTCGGGGGGGATTCCCTCGTCATACTCGATAAAACAAGCGATCTCGGCCTCCTCTCCGGGGTACTCGGCAAGTTCCACGTAGATGGATGCGGGCTGCCCCGCTCTCGGCATATGGTCTGCCCAGAGCGAGTACGACCACTCGCCCGGCGTCCACTCGTTCTCGCGCGCCATCAGTCGGCCTTCCATTCGGTGTGTTCGACGTGGTCGAAGAATTCCTTGATGCCGGGCGACGGGTAGTAGCTTATCGACCACATCCCCCAGCCGAAGCGCCAGGTCGGGCCTCCACCCCACCGGCCTCGGAAAAGGTGCGGCGTCCAGTTGAACCGGGACCCGTTGCGGCTGCGCCCGTCCTGCTCCAGCACGACGATCACTTCTCCCCCTCTCGCCCCGAGCCCGGGGTCGGCAGCAGCGCGGCGACGCGCACGACATCGGCTGTCCGATCCCGCAGCAGCTCGCGGTAGTGCGGGACGCACGCGCAATGCTTCTCGTCGCCGTGCGTGCGTTCCTCGGCCACGCGGCGCAGACCGTCGCGGTAGTCGTCTAGTTCGTCCTCCAGCTCGCGCACGCGCTCGGCGAGGGACTTGATGTGATCGACAGCCACAAGCGAACGAGAGAACGTGTTCTCTCCCTTCATGTTCTCCGGTGCAAAGCGATCCGCAAGCTCGGACATCATCCCGGCGAGAGGGTCGGCCCACTCTCCGCGCTGTTCTAGCCTTGCGATCCGCTCATCGGCAGTTAGGACCTTATCCAGCAGAGACGCCACCCCCTGGCGAGCTTCGACGTAGGGTACGAGGTCGCCGTTCGGCAGCTCGAAATCCGCCCCCTCCCCCGCGCGGCGGTTCCAGGCGGCGCGTTCGCGCTCCAGGAGCACGGTCGCAACGTCCTTCACCTTCTTGGCGCTAACGTAGTTGAGACCGAATTCCCTTTGCAGGGCCGCAATGCTCAACTTCGGCTCCAGCTTCGCTTCGTCAGTCATCGGTGCGCTCCCTGTACTCGCGCCCCTCAACCGTGAGCGCGTCTAACTTCTCCCACAGGTCGTCCGCGCCCGCGTCGACGAATCCCTCGGGAACCTATTCGGTTTCGGTACTCCTCTACGCATTCAGCGAGGAAAAGTAGTTCGTCTTCGTCCAGTTCAATCTTCATCGCGGGCCTCCTGCCTCAAAGTCAGCAGTTCAGAACGAATCTCCTCCAGGGTTGCGAGGATGGCCAGGGCCAACCCGGGCTCAAGCTCTAGGCGGTCGCCCGGGATCTTGACCATGATGTCCGACGCCCGATTCGGGTATTCACTCACCGCCCGCCTCCTGCCGCTCGGCGGCGATCTCGCGAAACGCCTGAACAGTCTCTCGCAGATAGACGTAGGAACTCTCCAGCGCGCCCTCCTCGCTCCACTGCTCGTCTAGCGTCTTCGCTGCGTCGCAGACCGCGCGCATCGCATCGAAGAGTCTCTGGGGGCAAACCGTGACGGCAAGGTCAGGCTTGGTCCACCCGCCGGGTTTGCTGTTGAGCAGACACGGGAATCGGTACCCCGGGTGCATGAAAGCATTCCAAGTGCGCATCACCCTTCCTCCTCGCTCGCGGCCTTCATCTTCTTGCGCCACTTCTCGCGAAGCTCAGCGAGTCGGCCCGGCCCCCACCCCGCTAGGGCTAAGTCCTGTAGAAGCTCCTGCGTCGGAGGGTGCTCGGAGAACCACCACCCGTCCCCGTGGAGCCGATCGAAGGCCTCCTGTCGCCCCTCCTCCCGGGCTGCGCTCATCAATAGAGCGACTGCGCGTTCTGTGAGTATCTTCACCCCTTCACCTCGTCCTGGTCGCCCGCGGCCTGGGGTGAACGGTCAGTTACTCGAACGTCCTTGAACTTAGGCCAGAACCGCACCCCTTCAGCAAGGCTCCCTCCGTCTTCGCTCTCAGTCCAGCCAACGACCTCCCACTTGTCCGAGTCACGCCCAAGCCCCTCTACCTGGTAGCGCTGTCCCATGTCTCCGGTCTTCGCCTTCATCCCTTCACCTCGTCCTGGTCGATGCGGGCGCGGATGGCGCGACGAATGTCCCGGGCCATGGAGAACGGGCCGAGGCGGGACATAGCTTCGAGACCCATACACTCACCGGTTTCCAGGGCCCTTCCAACTTCAGCCGCCGCGTCCTCCAGCCCCCGCCGGTAGCCTGCGGCGTCACCATCACGGTAGACCTTCAGTCTGCGCTCGCGCTTCGATGCCCGTTTCTGGCACCGGGCATAGCCTGCGGCGTCGGCGGCTTGGAGGACGGCGCGGAATCGTTCAGTGCCCTCTTCCTCACTAAGCAGGGACGCCATCCTCACGTAAAGCCTGCGCGCCTCCTCCGCGTAGTCCGGTCTCTTCTTCTCGGTGTCGGTCATTGGTCGGGGTCCTTCTCGGCTTCATGGCAGACATTGCAGACCACTCGCCGCTTGTGCCCTAGGAACTGTCCACCGCAGTAGCAGCACGTACAGATGTAGTTCCCGTTCTCGTGCGAGAAGTCTTCGGTCCAGTTCTTGGGGTCAGTTTGGCTCGGGAGTCCCATCGCTCACCACCTCTCCGGCGACCTCGGGGGTCTGGAACAGGGCGTCGACGGCGGCGCGGGGGATGCGGATGTCGAGGTGTTTCCCGGTCGCATCGCTGCGTGACTGGACGCAGGCAGGAACACGCTCGCCAGACCCCAATAAGATGAACCCCACCCGCACCACCACCGTCTCCTCGGGCTCGGCGGGAGGCGCGGGCGCGGCGAGGTCTTTGTAGTTCTGCTCCCAAACCTCGGCCCCCAGCTTCCACATATCCCGCTCCGCCCGCAGCTCCTCGTTCTCCGCGCGGAGGCGTCGTACGGCTTCGACCTCATCACCACGGGCGTACTCCTCCAGGTCCGGCCCGTCGTCGCCGTTCGCCAGACCAACGACCGCCCGCAGTCGGCCTAGAGCATCGTCCTCGCTGCGCTGTAGCCGGTCAATCTTCTCCCGGCTCGCCTCGATCTCGGCGATGGCTGCATCGACATGGGCCAGATAGCGCTCGGCTTCCTTGCTCACCAGCGGTCCGGCAAAAACGGCACGACGCCAGTTCCGCAGCGCCTCCAGGTCCGCCCTCGGTTCCGGTTCGCTCGGCGGGGTGAAACCCGGGTCGCCTATATTCGTGGAGCCACAGTCAGTACAGGCAGCATCAACGTCCTGCCTATCGATGGGAATTCCTGACTGTTTGGTGCGGAAATGCCCAGTGAACCCACAGTCGAAGCAGGCCCAAGGCACGCGCCCCTCGCTCGGCGGGGTGGGGGTGTCAGTCATGGCGGATCTTCTCCATTGCTCGATCCCATTGACTCTGGAGCCGCTCGGCCAGCTCCCGTAGAGGCTCGTCCGCGTTCGTTTGCTTCACGCTGAACAGGACGTCTGACATGTCTCCACCGATCCGCAGCGCCTCGAACACCGGCGCAAGGTGCGGGAGAATGGTCGAGATGCCGTGTTCGATGTCCACGTCCAGCCAAATGTCCTTCGCGATCTTCCGCGCCAGCGCGCGCGCGGGGTCGTCCCCCCGTTGGAGGGCGAGCCGTCGCTCTACAGATTTACTCGGCATCGGGGGCCTCCTTCGCCAGCTCGGCCAGCAGCACGTCGGCGGCGAATAGCGTGATGGGGGCGGCGTTCCTGATGACGCTCAAGCGCTCTTTGTAGGAGAACTCATTGAAGTTCTCGGAACTGAACAGCGCCCCCAGAACCTGCGCCATGTTCTTCCCCGCGTAGTGCTCGCGCAGCGTCATGCCGAGCTCGTACTCGTCCGGATACACGGCCTTATCCCCGAGGCTCACGGCGTCACCTCTTCCCCCATTTGCGCCCAGCCCCCAATAGCAAGTCCGAGGACAATCTGCACCGGAATGGGAAGCCCGGTTGCACAGGCAACGCCGAACGCCGTCGCTGACATGGCTAGGAGAATGCGAGACCAGAAGATGCGGCTCACGGCGTCACCAGCCAGTCGCGGTTTCGATCAACTAACCAGACCTTCTTGCCCGGGTCCCCCGCCGCGTCGGCAAATGCGGCAGCCTTGACGCGCTCGAAGAACGCATCGGCTTCGTCGCTCGGATGGTCGAGCCGGGCAATGTCGGCAGCCGTGACAGACCACAGCGAATAGCTGTATTGTCCCCGAAGGTCGTCCTTCGTGATGTGCCCGCCCAGCGTCGAAAGCGCGGCTCCGCTGTCCCCAGCGCGCATCTCCGTCGTGATGCGAAGCTGCTCCCACTTCGCCGCGTGACCGCCAATCTCGTCGATCTCCAACATCCACCCCCCGATCCGGTACCGGATTGCTTCGGCGCGATCGCCGATGTACTCGGGGTCGTCAATCAGCTCCATCGTCTGCGACAGTTCGTACAACGGCAGCATCATCCAACCGCACTCCTGATACCAGTTGCAGTACCCGGAGCCCTTGACCTCGTTCACGCCCGGAGCTCGCTCGAGCTGGGGTAGTGCCTGCTCGTCGAGCCAGCGCAGAAGCAGCGCGGCGTCCTGCTCGTCCACTAGGTTCCGTTTCCCGGCCTGAACGAACGTGTCGATGATGCGCGCCGTGGCACGCCCGCCGTGGGTGTACTTGTAGTATTGCCGGATCATCCCGGCCAAGGATTTGACGTGGTACTGGGCCGCGATGCGAGCCATCCAGTGCGCGGGGTACTCGTCCCCCGTGTCCGGGTGAATGAACGTCAGCGCATCGTCGCCCTCGTCGATGATCGCCCACAACGGATCGAGCCAGAAGTGTTGCACGTCGGGACCGGAAACCATGACGAGCCCCTTGGACGTGATGTAAGCCTGTCTCCCGTCCGCAAGGTCCGAAGAGGATTCGGGAGTCCAGCCGAACGGGCGACCGGCCTTCCAATAGCCCGAGTGCCGGTTGGGGGCATCCTCGTAGTAGCTGGGCCGGGAACAGTAGTTCGCAATCGCGGCACGGGTGTACGCGAGGGCCTTCGGGAAGCCCTCCTTGAGCTTGTAGTCGTGGCGCCATCCGTAGGAGCTATGCCCCCCGGTCTGACCCGAGAAGGGCGGCGGGCCAGCGGCGCGGTATGCGTTGGATCCAATCTCGACACCCTGGGCGAGCGCGACGGCTTGGAAGAATCGGTTGAGGGATGTGCTCATCTAGTTTTTGGCCTCCTCGGCCAGCTCGAACAGTTCCTTGGTCATTATCGAGAATACTTCTTCCCACGCCTCGCGGTCGTCCGCGTCCATCATTCCGTTCTCCAGCGATTCCCACGCTCGAGCGGTCGCCTGGTCGTAGACGTTCACCTCACCGGAGCTCGGCCGGCGTCGGCTCCCGTCCGCGTTCTGGCCGCGGAAGTGGAGAGCCCAGCGCATTTCGGGGTCGCCCCACTCGTCGAACGACTCGCGGGCTTCGTCGATGTCCTCGAAGTCGATGACGCGGAACGATTCGGCCTCGGCGTCTACCTCGAGGGCGATGCCGTTGTAGGTGATTTCCTTCATCGGACCCTCGGCGCGGGCTTGATCGGTAGGCCGGGGCTGCATTCGCAGACGGGGCGGGATTCGAGCGCGTCGATGCGGGCTTCGAGGTAGGAGAATCGAACGGCGGCTGCTACGGCAGAGACTCCCAAAGCGATGATGGCGATTACCTGAAGCCACTCGTCGGACATCTTCATCCGATCACCGCCCCTCTGTCTTCCAGACGCGCCACCTTCTTGCACAGCACGTCAACCACCGCTTCCAAGGTGTCGACCCGATCCTGCAACGTCGGGCGGTCACTGAACCGGCGCACCTGGCTCGACCGGCACCGCGTACATTCCGCGATCGCTCCGCAGGCGTCGATGCACCCGCATTCCGCACATTCCATCAGTACCATTTCAGTCTCTCTTTCTGCGTGTCGATACCGGAGTCATGGACGACTACACCGCAGGATGGATAGCTGGTTTCAACCGCGCCCTCGACCGTTGGGAATCGTCTCTCCACGGCGGAAGATTGGACCACCTGCGCGGTGAAGGCAAGGAGTTTCTCGGAATATCCTGGACAACTTCGGACGGCGACTTAGTGTTCACTCATGGCACGACCGAAGAACAAGGCGTTCCCCGCGTCGGGGAAGGTAGTAGCCCGGAACCTGCGCATGACCCGGTTGAAGGCCGGCGTCACGCTGCGGGAACTGTCCGAGAAGACCGGCCTCTCTAGGTCGTCGCTTTCTGAGTACGAGAACGGCGAGCGCGAGCCGACTGTCCGCGCCATCAAGAAAATTGCAAAGGAGCTGAAATGCAGACCCGAGACCTTCCTGAACGACACAACTGGAGCACGATCAAGCACATCGAGTTCTCGCCGAAAGAGTACCGGCACAAGCTGACCGTGCCACACGCGGACACTCCCGCCATGCGACTCGGCAGGATCACGCACACCGCCGTCTACGAGCCGGAGAAGCTCGTCGCGCGGTACATCGTGCAGCCGAACTTCCACCGCGGGATGAAGGACGACACCGCGATTTCAAAAGGGTACGACGGCGGCAAGGACGCGGCGCTCGAATGGGACGCCCAACTCGAGTACGCCCGTTCAGTGGACCCCAAGATCGAGTTCGCCCTCCAAACCGAGATCGACGCGGCGCAACGGATGCGTGACGCCCTGTTCGTCGATCCCATCTCCGAACCCTTTTTCACGTCGGGCCGGGCCGAACAGCAAATCAACTGGACCGATCCCGTGACCGGGCTCCTCTGCACCGGGCGCGTCGATCACATCAACGGGAGTCTGTCTGACCTCAAGACCACGGCGATGATTCACCCGCGCGCCGTGCGCAAGCAGATCGGGTCGATGCGCTACCACGGTCAGCTCGCGTACTACTACGACGGACTGCGCGCCGGGAATCACAAAATGAAGGCGCCCCCCGCACTGATCTTCGTCCAGTCGGTCGCGCCGCATGACGTCCTCGTCCTCGAGGTCGGTGAGCGCGAACTCGACGAAGGCCGGCGCATCTACCGCTACTGTCTCGACACGCTGGCCGAGTGCCTGGTGACGGACAACTGGCCCGGGGTCGGCGGCGGCAAGATCCAGAAGCTCGAACTGGCGCCGTGGGACTACGGAGTCGAAGAGGAAACCCTGATGGTCGGCGGAGAGGCGGTGAGGCTCTAATGGATGCTCGACTCCTCTACCCGACGAAGTTCATTTCCGCCGCAGAACTCAAGGACAAGGACGTGACCCTGACGGTTCGTCACTTGGTCATG
>JAJDEB010000006.1 GCA_029260015.1 Phycisphaerae bacterium
GCACTACAACGAACAACGTCCCCACGGCTCGCTGGGAAACCTGGCCCCCAGCGAATTCGCCAATGAAGGCCAGAAAGCCATGACCGAAGAGCGTCCCAAATTTCTCGTTACGATTGGTACAGAAATGGGGTAAGCGTCAAAAACCAAAACACTAACTCAACACGTGGATCAGTTTGAAGGGGAACGGTCAGGTCGGTTCTACGTTTCGGATGTACCTCTGTCTCTCGCCGAGGCAGTACGATTCTTCGTTCCGCGCGGCCTTAGAGCGGTAATCGGGCTAGAACTGTTTGTCACCGCCCTGTCAAACGCGATTCATTTGTGTTGACATCTGAGTCGAGCAGAAGTATATCTTTCCGGCTGCCAGTGGAGAACCACAGAAGTGTTCTTGATTCGCCCCATCCAATTTTGCGTCATCATTGCGTTTATTGCGCCAGTGATCGGCGCGTCAATGATTGACACGCTCGGGCCCAACCGCGACGTTTGCGTGAAGGTTTTGTTGGCCGATGCCGCACTCGCTTCGGAGCAAATCGATACCATTCCAGACGATCCGTCAGATGACGACATTCTACTCAATGTCGCTGTTTGGCCGCCTTGGCACGGTCCCGACACCTGGGACATTGGCGATTCGCCATCTACATGCGTCACCGCGCGCCACAATCAGCAGGGCCGTGGGCCTCCGATTCAATACATAGCCTGAGCAATCGGCTCAAGCCTGCTTGGACCGCTTCGGTTGCCAGTGCATTGCATTGCGACCCAAACGGGCACACCGGATTGTTCCTCCCTATTCAAAGATTGATTGCATACGGTCTTGGCTGATCCGTTGTGCAGAGTGTTTGCCACTGCCTCGTGCATCGCCACGAAGCTTTGCGACACGCTGAACGGATTGACGCAGGCCGTTTGCATCTTCTACCAATGTCAAACACAGATCCCGTACTCGAGAAATCGACGGACCTCAATTCAGCGTCAAATGAACCAATGGCGCTTACAAAAGAAACACTACGGCCTGTCCGCAAATTGTCCGGGCCTACAGACCGTAAGCGAGTGAAGAATTATGAAGATTGCACAGATCCTGTTCATTTTCCTTTTGGTGATTGCCGCAACCATCTCTGGGTGTACGCCTGCCGACGGGGCCCAGACAAAACATGCAGCCCATGGCGAACATGCCGAGCACGAACAGCACACGGTTTGGGTAACCAGCCCCAAGCAACAGGATGTGACGATCACCCAACAGTTCGTTTGCCTGATTCACTCGCGCCGCCATATCGAAGTCTGCACCCTTCAGAGTGGTTATCTCGAAGAAATCACGGTCAAAGAGGGACAGAAGGTGACACAGAATGAACCGCTGTTCACGATCGTCCCTGCGCTCTACGCGGCGCGATTGGAGACCGAGCGGGCAGAGGCCCAAGTGGCACGAATTGAGTTTAACAACACCAAGAAACTGCTTGAGGAAAACGTCGTATCGAGTCAGGAGCTAGCGATTGCCGAGGCAAAGCTTGCCAAAGCCGAAGCCCACGTAAAGCTGGCTGAGGTCGAGCTTGAATTTACAGTGATCAAAGCGCCCTTCGACGGCATCATTGACCGACTGCACGAGCAACATGGAAGCCTTGTGGATGAAGGCGACGTTCTTACCACGTTGTCTGACAACAGCGTCATGTGGGTCTACTTCAACGTGCCGGAAGCCCAATACCTCGCATACATGGCCGACGAAAGCAACGCAACCGAGACCCACGAAATCGAACTTGTACTCGCGAATGGTCGCACGTTCTCTGAGTCTGGCGCGATCGGAGCCATTGAAGCCGACTTCAATAACGAAACTGGCAACATCGCGTTCCGTGCGGACTTTCCGAATCCGAACTTCCTGCTGCGCCACGGACAGACCGGCAAGGTATTGATTCACCGAACGTCGAAAGACGCCCTTGTCATTCCGCAACGAACAACCTTCACCGTCCTCGCCAAGCGATACGTTTTCGTCGTCGACGAAGACAACGTCATCCATCAGCGCGAGATCGTTATCGAACATGAGCTTGAAGACGTATTCGTCGTAAAGAGCGGTCTGTCCGTCAATGACAAGATCGTACTCGAAGGGGTCGCCCAGGTTCATGACGGCCAAGAACTGAAACACTACGAATTCCGTTCGCCCGACGAGGCACTGTCCGACCAGAAGTTCCACGCCGAGTAAGGGTAACCACCGAATCAAAATAACCACCGAATGTTACCAGACAGCAGTCGCGCAAAGGTAATGAAACGCGAGTAAGGCGGAAGCATGTTTACAAAAATCCTATACCGGCCCGCACTGGCGATTGTGATCTCGATCATCCTCGTCTTTCTGGGCATACTGGGGATCGTCACGCTCCCCATCTCGCAGTACCCGTCGATCGCACCGCCGACCGTCGAAGTCGCTGTCGCCTACCCCGGCGCAAGCGCCAACGTCCTGGTCGACTCGGTCCTCATCCCGCTCGAACAATCGATCAACGGCGTACAGAACATGCGCTACATCGCCTCGGACGCTACCAGCGCCGGCGAAGCCACCATCCGAATCTACTTCGAACCCGGCACCGATCCGAACATCAACGTCGTCAACGTGCAGAACCGGGTCAACATCGTCATGAGTCGGCTCCCTCCGCTCGTGCAGCGCGAGGGCATCCTCGTCAGCCAGGTTGTGCCGAGTCTGCTGATGTACGTCAACATCTTCAGCACCGACCCGGGCGCCGATCAGGCGTTTCTGTACAACTTTGCAAACGCGAACGTCATGCCGGTGCTCAAGCGAATTCAAGGCATGGGCCTGCCGCGCAACCTCGGAAACCGCGCCTACGCCATGCGCATCTGGCTGAACCCCGAAAGGATGCGGGCATACCATGTCTCATCCGAAGACGTAATGGAAGCCCTAGCGGACCAGAGCGTCATCGGCTCGCCGGGCCGCCTCGGTCAGGCAACAGGCAAGACATCGCAGTCGCTCGAATACGTGCTGACCTACGTCGGACGATTCGACAAACCCGAGCAGTACGCAAACATCATTCTGAGAGCCAACCCGGAAGGTGAAATCCTGCGACTCAAAGACGTCGCCGAAGTCGAACTCGGATCTGAATTCTTCGACATTTATTCCGACATCGACGGCCACCCTGCCGCCTCCATTGTGTTGAAGCAGGCCCCGAACTCCAACGCCAGCGCGGTCATCGAAGAAGTCAAACGCGAACTCGACGCCATCAAGAAGGAATCCTTCACCCCCGGAATGGATTACCAGATCGCCTATGACGTCTCTAAGTTCCTCGACGCCTCGATCGAAAAAGTCGTCCATACGCTGTTAGAAGCGTTCGTCCTCGTCTGTCTCGTGGTGTACATGTTCCTTGGCGACCTCCGATCGACCCTCATCCCGACCTTGGCAGTTCCGGTTTCTTTGATCGGATCGTTCTTCGTCATCCAACTGCTCGGTCTATCCATTAACCTGATCACGCTTTTCGCTATGGTGCTCGCGATCGGTGTCGTCGTCGACAATGCCATCGTAGTCGTCGAAGCGGTCCACGCAAAAATGCACGAAAAGTTTCTGTCGCCCTATCGCGCATCGATGGAGGTTCTGCATGAGATCAGCGGCGCGATCATCGCCATCACACTGGTGATGGCCGCCGTGTTCGTACCGGTCACTTTTGTACCCGGCGCCGTCGGCACCTTTTATGCCCAGTTCGGCATCACCATGGCGACGGCGATCATCCTCTCGGGCCTCGTTGCATTGACGCTGACGCCCGTGCTATGCGCGATGATTCTCAAACCCTATCAACACAATCAAAAGAAGGGACCCAAGAAACGTCTTGGCCTTCGCGCCACCCTGACCTACATATTCGTCGGTCTGCCAATTCTGGCGCTCATCACCTACTTGTCATACTACCTTTGGGGAACAGTGGGCTTCCTGATCATGCTCGTCCCCATCGTTCAGCGTCCCTTCGACCGTGCCGTCGAGTGGGCGGTCGCCGCCTATGCCAGCCTCCTTCGTGGCATCGTCAGGCTCCGATTGTTCACGTTGATCGCCGTCGGCGCATTCGCGTTCGGCGTCTATGCGGTGGGCCGTGAACTTCCCAGCGGATTCATCCCGAACGAAGATCAGGGCGTCATCTACGGAATCATTCAGACACCCCCGGGGTCGACCCTCGAATACACCAACGCAAAGTCCCACGAACTTCAGGAGATCGCGAAGGAACTCGAAGAAATCACCTCCGTCACGTCGCTGGCCGGCTACGAGGTGCTGACCGAAGGACGCGGTTCAAACGCCGGAACTTGCATCATCAACCTCAAAAGCTGGGCCAAGCGCAAACTGACAGCTCGTGACATCATCGAAGAGCTCGAGGAAAAGTGCCAACGCGTGACCAACGTGAAGATCGAATTCTTCGAACCGCCAGCCGTCCCCGGCCTCGGAGCCGCCGGCGGTTTCTCCATGCGACTTCTCGATAAGACGAATCAACTCGACTATGCGCGCCTCGGCGAAGTGACCGACGAGTTCATGGCCGCCCTGTCGCAGCGCAAAGAGCTTAAGGGTTTGTTCACGTTGTTTACCAGTGACTATCCGCAATACGAGATTGTCATCAACAACGACATCGCAATGCAGAAAGGCGTATCGATTCGCAAAGCGCTCGACAACCTTAACATCCTCATCGGCAGTACCTACGAACAAGGCTTTGTTCGCTTCGGACAGTTTTACAAGGTGTACGTACAGTCGGCTCCGGAGTTTCGCCGGTACCCCACAGACCTCGACAACATGTTCGTCGAGAATGAAAGCGGAGAAGTCGTTCCTTACTCGGCATTCATGCAGATCAAACTAAAACAAGGGCTGAACGAAATTACCCGCTACAACTTGTACCCGTCGGCATCCATTCAAGGTGCGCCGGCTGCGGGATACAGCAGCGGGCAGGCAATCAAGGCCATCAAGGAAGTCGCAGCCGAAACGTTACCTAACGGTTTCGACATCGGATGGGAAGGCATGTCTTTCGACGAAGCGAAGACAGGGAACGAAGCCATCTATCTGTTCATCATCGTCGTGGTATTTGTGTATCTGGTTCTCGTGGCCCAGTACGAAAGCTTTCTTCTGCCGATGGCTGTCATCGCCTCGCTGCCCGTCGGTCTGTTTGGATCGTTTCTGTTTCTGCGAATGCTCGGATTGTCCAACGATGTCTACGCCCAGATTGGCCTGATCATGCTGGTCGGACTTTTGGGCAAGAATGCGATCCTGGTCGTCGAGTTCGCTGTGCAGCGTCGCCGCGAAGGCATACCGCTCCACGAAGCCGCGGTAGAAGGCGGCAAGTTGCGATTGCGACCGATCCAGATGACGTCATTCGCGTTTATCTCCGGGCTGATCCCGCTCGTGGGCGCTACCGGTGCAGGGGCCATCGGAAACCGCACGATCGGCGCGACGGGTGTCGGCGGCATGTTGCTGGGCACGATTGCAGGCGTCGTGATCATCCCCGGACTTTACTACATCTTTGGCAGAATAAGCGATGGGCGAAAGCTTCTTCGCGACGAGGTGGACGAACCATTGAGCGAAGCCTTTGAGCACGACCTTATTCCTGAGGAGCGCGCCGATGAGCGCGGTTGATATGGCCACACGATTCAGAACAATCGCCCAATTCATGCGCGCAATGCCCGTGATCGTTGGAACGATCGCCTGCACTCTCGCTCTCTTTTTGCCAGCATGCCAGATACCCGACGTTCGTTTCGCAGAAACCGGGCCCGAACTGCCGGACGCCTTCCCCACGGCCTTTCCGGGCGCAAACGATGCAGAAAGTTCCGCGCAGGTCAGCGTTGAAGATTTCTTCGGCGATCCGGTGCTGACCGAACTCATCCAACAGGCGCTGGCCCATAACCAGGAACTGAAAATCCTTGGGGAAGAGATTCGAATTGCCGGTAATGATGTCCTCGCCCGGCAAGGTGCATACCTTCCGTTCGTGGAACTGAAAGCCGGTGCGTCGCTCACAAAGACACCGCGATTCACGCCGGATGGTGCCGTCGAAGAAGAGCTGGAAGCCGTTCCTGGTTCGATTCGTCGGCGCCCGCGACTGACCAGAGAAGGCGAGATCGAAGTGGAACATGAGGAAGTGCCGGGCCGGCATTTCCCCGAACCACTGCCCAACTTCCTGGTGGCTGCCGAGTTTTCTTGGGAGCTGGATATCTGGCGGCAACTTCGCAACGCTCAAGATGCGACGTCGCTGCGCTATCTTGCGACAAACGAGGGGCGAAAATATGTCGTGACACGCCTGGTCGCAGAAGTCGCGGAAAGTTACTACGAATTGCTGGCGCTCGACGAGCGCTTGAAAGTCATTGAACAGACGATCGCATTGCAGCAGCAAAGTCTGGAAGTCGCGAAGGCAAAGAAAGCAGCCGCCCGGGGGACCGAACTCGCAGTCAAGCGCTTCCAGGCCGAGGTACAAAAGAACCAGAGCGAGCGGATGATCGTCAAGCAGGAAATCGTCAAAGCCGAAAACCGAATCAACCTGCTACTTGGTCGATTCCCGCAAACAATAAAACGTGGTCGCGTCAACTTCCTGGAACTCAACATCGATGCGCTGAGCGTCGGCGTTTCGCCAGACCTGCTGCAAAATCGTCCGGACATTCGCAGGGCTGAGCTTGAAGTGCAGTCGAGCGGGTTCGACGTGAAAGCCGCCCGCGCGGAATTCCTCCCGAAACTGAGGCTCACCGGTGGGGTGGGGTATGAAGCCTACAACACGCGTTTTCTCCTCGAAACCCCCGAGTCGCTCGCGTGGAACATTGCCGGTGGACTGACCGCACCGCTGATTAACCGCAAGGCAATCGAAGCTGAATTCATGACGGCGAACGCGAAGCAACTCAGCGCAATTTACGAGTACCAACGCACGGTGCTGAATGCGTTTATGGAAGTCGCCAACCGCGTTTCCATGGTTCAGAATTTTCGAAAAAGCATTGAGTTGAAACAGCAGCAATTGCAATCGCTGGAAGAATCGGTCGCATCCGCCAGCCAACTGTTCCAAAACGCCCGCGAGGAATACAGCGAGGTTCTCTTCGCACAGCGGGACTTGCTGGAAGCAAGATTGGTATTGATCGAAACCAAAAAGGAGCAACTCGCGGCCATCGTCAACGCCTACCAGGCCCTCGGCGGCGGCAGCATCATTTCGGGCGCTGGAGGTTTGGGTTCGGATCACCAAGAGACAAATGGTTGAGCATCGCGCAAGGCGATTCTGCGAGGGTCTAAAATGTAAACGCGCCGTTGATTGCACGCAAGATAGCCGCTTAGAGGCAGGTTGGTGAGCACAGCATTCCAGTAGTAGGCAGCGGCGTCCCCTGTTAACCGGCCGCATTGCGCACCGGCCCCGTTCTTGCTATTATCCAAAGTTCGAAAAAGGTTGCTTTCGGGGAGATTCTGCCATCACACCAGCGTTGCACGGTGTCGCATTTCTTCGCTCATGGCCGCCAATCGCCGATTTCCTCAATTGCTGATTCTTATTTTGCGACCCATTTCCACTCGATGCGGTCGGGTACTGCAGCGCTTTTGGCCGCGCTTTCGATTCGGCTGAATTCGTTGACTCAACCGCCCGCTCGAAATGCTCATCGGTGACTTGAAGATAGCCGATGGTTTTCTCCACGATCCAGCGGTGTTTGTACCTTCGCAGCGAGCGGCCATCCTGCATGGCCTTCTTTTTGCGGTTCGACCGATGCGGACAAGTCAACTCAATTCACCGATGCTTCAATCGCCAGCGCAGCCAATCAGCATCGTATGCATTGTCGGCAATCAATCGTCTGGGTTTGCGCCGCGGCGCACCACCCCGTTTTCTCGAAACGCTCACCGTCTTAAACGTGTCTTTGCAGAGCGTGACTTCAGCCGGCGACGCAGAGGTGATTCGCAGTCCAAGAGGTACACCCGCGCCGTCTGCCACCACCATAAGCTTTGTACCCTTGCCCAGTGCATACGAATGTGAATGACGGACTAACATTGGCTGTGGTACAACGTTCAGGCCATGTCAATAAAATGGTTTGCAGTCAACTAAAATGCGTCATAATAGGGAGTGTTGGCCCGGATATTCAATAGGCCAGCACCGTCTCTGTCGAATTATAGGGTCGGGCAACTAGAGTGCGCGTTGAGATCGTTTGGGGTCGTCTGCAAGTTGCTCTTCCGTGCAGAAACGGGTGTTGGCATACTCGCTGACGTCGAACACGACGCTTAGCACGACCGGTACGAGCAGTAGCGTGAACACTGTTGAGACCGCAAGTCCGCCGACGACGACTGCGCCCAGACCCCGGTACAGTTCGCTTCCTGAACCTGGCATCAGAACCAACGGTAACATTCCGCCGACGCTTGTTAGCGTACTCATGAGGATCGGTCGCACGCGACTCTTGACGGCTTCGGTGATGGCCTCCCGCTTGGTCAAACGCTGAGCTTCGATTTCCATCTCGCCGTTGAGCAGGTTCAGCGTTTGATGAACGATTAGGATTGCGTTGTTCACCACAACGCCAGCTAGGATGACAAACCCCAAGATCGTTAACACGTCCATGTTCTGCACTGGCATGTAGCGATCTGCCAGCGACCAATGATGCACCAACGCCAAGCCGATGAAACCGCCCAACGTTGCCAATGGCACCGATGCCAAAATGACCATCGGATAGGTCCAGCTTTGGAACAGCACGACCATCAACAGGTACACGACGAACAATGCGAGAAACAATGAACTGCTCAGCATGCCAACAGCAGTACCATCACCCAGCAATGCTTCACGGATCGCCGCCAGGTTACCGGCAGTTCCGGCTTGGTTGACCACGACAGCCGGATCAATTTTCTTTTCTTGGCGGAGTTGACTGACCGTAGAGTTCACCCGATCGACTGCGGTTTGCAGCGCCAACTCGGCTGGCGGAGTGAACTGCAATGTGACGGCGCGTTGTCGGGCGACGTGTTTGACACGGGCTGGCTCACGAATGTACTGCACATCTGCGAGCGATTCGAGATCGACGATGCTTCCGTCGGGCGTGGCGATCGGCGCATTGAGCATCGCCTCGATTGGATTGGGCTCGATCGCTGCGGGCGTAATGATCTTCAAATCTTTGAGTTCGCTACCATATTGAAACTGACGCGGCAGAATCCAACCGTCGCCATTGACAGCCACCGCGTATCCCACGTCTCGCCGAGACATACCGAGATCGCGCAGGCGTTCATCATTTGGCGTCACCCGCAACTCAGGCGTCGGCAGCATGAAGTTTGCCGGCTCGGGGCGCACCGTTCCCGGACCAAATTCACCCATCAACGAAAACATCAGCGACGTCGCCGACGCGTTGACCCTCTCCAGGTCGTCACCAATCATGTCGATTTTGATTGCCGAGCCTGACTGCCCGCCGTTTCGAAACAGCGGAAACTGAAACGTCAACCCAAGAACGTCCGGTGCCGTTTGTCCGGCGACGGCTTCATTGAGCGTGCTCACCGTGTCGATGATGCGCGAACTGTCCTTTGCGATACCGGCGTGAAAAACGGATCCACCCCAGGCAACCAGGAAATAGTGATCCAGACCGGGCGGAATGATTTCGCTTCCATCAGGCAATTTAATCGGTTGTCTGCGGTCTTCACCCGTGTAATCGGTTGCACCTGGGAGCGACTCGGCTTTGAATTTGTTCTCGGTGACTTCCCATGCGGGTCGAATTGCGTCTTCGAGTCGATCGCCAATTTCGGAAAGCTGATCGACGTTGTAACCCGGTGGAGGGATCAGCACACCGAATACGATGTTTCGGTTTCCGCGCGGCAGGTAATCCATTGGCGGCATAAGCGCCGCGATACCCGCGATCGTGCCCAACGTGAAAACCGCAATGGTGGCCAGTCGCCGAGTCCACCCGCCGTTGAGCCAGTGGATCAGGTTCCCGACATGCGCAGGGAGGTTCGTAACGGTACGAACGCCATTGCGAAAACTCGAGCAAATTCGCCCGACTCGCGAATGCGATTGATTCGCATCGTGAGAAACGTCGGGTTTGTTTGCAGGGCGGCGCAGGATCATTGCTGCTGCCGAAGGAATGACTGTGATTGAGACGATCATACTAAGTCCGACAGCGGCCATGATCGCCAGGGCGATGTCGCGGAAAAGCTGCCCAGCCGTTTCTTCGATTAAGAGAATCGGTAGAAAAACCACCAGCGTCGTCGCTGTCGATGCAACGACTGCCCCAGCCACTTCACGTGTCGCGTCGACACTGGCTGCCCGCACGCCCTTGCCCATCTCCAAATGCCTGAAGATGTTTTCGATGACGACGATGGCGTTGTCCACCACCATACCGGTGGCGAATGCGATCCCTGCCAATGAAATGATGTTGAGCGAACGCCCAAGCCCGACCAGAATCGCAAGTGAGGCGATGACCGAAATCGGAATGGCGATCGCGATAATGCCGATCGTTCGTAATGATCGCAAGAACAACAGCAGAGTAATAACCGCGAGCGCACCACCGACGTAAATGTTGTTTTGCACCAAGGCGATCGCGTTGTTGACGTATGACGATGCGTCATAGGTTTGAACGAGTTCCAATTCGCCATTCATGCCCAGGCGTTTGGCTTCTTGTTCGAGAAGCCCGCCAGCCGAATTGAGCGCCCGCACTTCGTCCTGAATGTTGGTCATGGTCTCCAACAGGTTCGCACCGTGCGCGAGCTGGAAATTGAAGAACGGCATCAACACGCCGCGCGCCCGAACCCATTCGGTCATTTCCTTGTAGGTCGGTACAACCTCGGCAACATCGCGCAGGTACACCGGTCCTGCCACATCACGACGGATCACCATCTCGCCGACGAGCTGCGGATCGTGAAATCGACCGACCGCTCGAACGCGGATATCGCTTTTCCCATCGGGCAGCAACCCACCCGAGAAGTTTTCGTTGGTGACTTTGATTGCATCGATCAGGTTTGCATAGGTGAGCCCGCGCTGTGCCAGTGCGGCAGGATCGACTCGGATTTGAACTTCGGCTTCGCGACCGCCGCGGATACCGACTTCGGACACGCCGGGAATACGCTCGAAGCGAGGTTTGACCCGACGGTTCATGAAGTCATAAAGTGTCGTCGCGTCAAATTGGGGGTCCGACGAACTCAAACCTATCCACGCGATGTAGTCGATCGATTCCGGGTCAACATCTTCGATGACGGGTTCATCGACACCGACAGGATACCCGGGAACTTCGCCGAGTTTTTGATCGACTTCGGCGACGGCTTGGCGGATATCAGTACCGGTTCGAAACTCCAGGCGAATGCTTCCCGAACCGGCTTGGCTGACGCTGGTCATCGAGACCAGACCGGTCAATTCGCTCAGAACTTCTTCCTGTTCTTCGATAACGTCGGATTCGATTTCGGCGGCTGACGCGTTTTCCCAAAACGTCGAAACCGAAACGACGACCGAATCCACCGTTGGCGTCATCTGAATCGGAACCCGCGAGCCGGCCAGCAATCCAGCAAGGACCGCGAGAATCACGCCGACTGCCACAGTAATCGGTTGCTTGACGGCTTGTTCAATCAGACGATTCATGGCTTAGATCCTCTCCGCCCGTTTCACGCCTTGTTTGTTAGTTTTCTTGCGATTGGGCGAGCGTTGCGCCGGGCATCAACCGTTCGTTGCCTTCAACGATGACGGTGTCGCCGGCTTGCAAGTTCTCTGCATCGACCACGACGCGATCTTCCCAGTTGAACAACACCTTCACCGGCGTTCGTGATGCCTTGGTTGCGCCGTCTGCATCTTGTGTCGTGCGGTATACGTATGCTTCCTTGCCATTGCGCGTGACAGCCGACTTCGGAACAGTGAGTTGTTCGGCTTCATCGCTGGTGGGAATCCATGCGACGACGGACATGCCCGGAGACAGAAGGTCGTCTGGGTTGTCCAGTGTAAGAATAACGCTGAAACTGCGCGCTTTCGGATCGACATCGGGGATGACCCGCAGTCCCGTCGAAGGGATCGTTTGGCCGACACCAATAACGTCTGCATAAATTCTGTCGGCGTACTGCGCGACGGGATCGGCGAAACGTTCGGGAACTTCCAAACGCGCTTCGATGGCGCCAGTCGAGACAAGCGTGACGATGGGTTCGCTAGGTTGCAGCCACTCGCCGGGATCGACGTGACGGGTGACCACGCGGGCATCGTATGGAGCGCGCACCGTCATGTCGTCGAGACGAATTTGCAGCAACTCGGCTTGGTGTTGTCCCTCGAGGATGGCTCGCTGTGCGGCTTCCACCCGTGCTTTCGCGGCGCTGAATTCCGTTCGCGCGACCATCGCCTCTCGCTCGCTTGCTTCCAAACCTTCACGAAGATTTGTGAGTCGGCGGTTTTCGAATTCGGCGAACTCGAGTGCTGATTGGCGTTCGACCAAGTCGCTCTCGGTGCGGCTGACGCGGGCCAGTGTCTCTGCGAGTTGAGATTTCAGACGCCGGGCATCCAGTTGCGCAATCACCTGGCCTTCCGTTACACGCATGCCCTCGTCAGTTACGATGCTAAGCACCTGCCCAGCCTCTTGAGATGCAACGGACGATCGGGCGACAGCTTGCAAGCTACCGGTGACGCGGCGATGTTCTTGCACACGCTCTGAGGTGACGGATTCGGTTCGCACAGGTATAGGCATTTGCGCGATTGCGGGCGTCGCCACGAGAATTGCAGCAGCGACTGATAGCATCGCGACAGCGGTACGGGGCTTTGGTTTGGCGTGCATCGTGATCGCTCCTGATTAGAATAGACCGGTCGTCTAGTAAGCAGCTAAAAAAAGAGTTTCTAGATCCGAGGCAGGGTCGTCGTTATGCGCTCGATGAACTGGTTGACGGCTTCCGTGTTTTGATCTATCTGCATGCGAACTGTGCAGCCCTCCCAGGCATTGACGAGGAAGTCGGCCAACTCTTCCGGGTCTTGTGCTTCACTGATTTCGCCAGCAGCTTTTGCTTCCGTAAGCGCCCGTGCAAGTTGCGCGGACCAATCAGCGTAGGCATATTTGATTGCAAGACGCATAGGCTCACTCAACTGCGCCACTTCAAGGGCGAGTTTGGCAATCACGCATTCACGCATTGGACCCCGTTCGACATAGTGATCGCGCATCGCACCGAACAAATTCTGAACACGTTTGAGCGGACGCATTTGCCGGTCGCTGAGATGTTCACGAATGAACTCGGCATGGGCCGCCGCCGATTCTTCAATCACCGCAACGCCAAGGTCTTCTTTGGACTTGAAATAGTGGTAAAAGGATCCCTTCGGGACGTCGGCCAGATCAAGAATTTCCTTCAAACCGCATCCATTGAAACTCTTCGCCGCCATCGACGACGAACCAGCCTCGATAATACGGTCCTTGGTATTGGCGGTGGCAGCAGTCATGACAGAAATATACGACCAGTCGTCTAGTTGTCAAGTCTGAGGTTTTGAATTCCGCAAACAACCGTCGCGTCGCCGCAGGTCACTGGTTCGAATCCAGGGGCCGCTATTTTCTTAAATGCATTAAAGGCAGTCGCTTACGCCTGCTTCCGTTCCTGGCTCCCCCATCCAATTCAGTCAACCGAAGGCCCGGACGCGCTTGAATTGTTTGACTGGCCGAGTTCGGGACTGCGGACTGCCCATCCAAATGCCCTATTTGAGCAATGCACTGGCTAAGCGTCAGCCATTTGGCTTTCGAGGGTTCCACCCCCTAGAGCGCCTTTCAACGCGCAATTGCCCATCGCAATCACAAGCCCAGCATACGTCATCACGTTGACCGCGCTACCGGGGAGCGTAAACGCCTGGCTGATACTGCTGCGGCCGCCCAAAGGTGCCGAGCGTCGCTATGCGTTTCTTCGAACCGCACATTGTGACTGCCGTTGACCACAACAGATACCGCCGAAACGTCCCCGTTCGTAGTCCAGTCGGGAAGATCGTCAGCAAAACCACCTTTGGCTAACTCTTGCGCCAAAGCACGCGGAGCCATCCATCTAGCCAATGGGAATACGCCCCACTCAGTGAACCAAAGATATCAAACCGGACCAGAAGACGCCGTACTTCACTCTGCGCGACGTGCGAAAAACGCTGGCCATGAAGTCACCGCTCGCGGGACTCGATGGTGCGATCAATGCCGGGCTTGAACGGCTAACGTTGATCTCTGCCTCCGGAATCGAGGTGTCGTCATGCACGGAGTTGTAAATCGCAATTTTACCACCATACGATTGCCCAAACGTACGTTGATTTGGATTCTCAACAAGTGTGCAGTTGACGAACTCCATCGAGCCGCGCTCGCATAGAGCCGTATAGGCGGCGTTGCCGGTGTTGCCATGGAAGAGCGTGTTTAAAAATCGGACCGTCGTTTGCGAACCCGCCAGTCCAACGACGGAAGTTAAGTCGTTGGAGTAATTGTCTTCAAAGACGCATTGCTGGAACGTTGATGCTGAACCGCCACCTGCAAATTCGGCGCCCATTTCGCTCGCGCCGTTTTGGTTGTTCTGGAAACGGCAGCGCTGAATCGAGGCAGTTGCTTGGGTGACGATCCTTACAACCCCGCCAATGGTTCCAGTTGCGACGCCATTTCGAACCGTGATGTCCTCTGCGGAGAAGCTGCTATACAAGTTGACCGCGACAGTTTCTTTGTTTGGTTTGACGAATTGTGCGAGCGCAAATTAGCGGCAGAGGATGACTGACGCATCGCCAAGGGATCGTTGCGCGCGGTGTTGACCGCGCAAATGGCCGAAAACTGGCCCAAATCACCGCAAAATACAAAATCCTTGCAAACTCTAACTCGCGTTGGTAGCGTCGTTTGCGCGTTAGAGGCTAAAGCCAGATCTGGATCACACCCGTGAGGTCGGGGGTTCAAGTCCCTCATCGCCCAGTTTCGATGCTTTATTGAATATCTTCCTCAGCGCCTTTCAAGTCTCCACGCTGCTGTCGGATGCGGGACCGCGACGCTTACCGGTTGGCAAGGTTGATTTCATGTCGTGGAGTCTGGGCCTCTCCCCATTCGATGCTTCTCTGGATGTCGTCTTCCGCACCTCCCAAGTCACCGCGGCTCTGGCGGATGCTGGCCCGCAACGCATAGCGAGTTGAATGCTCTCTCTCTGGTCGGCCAACGGCTGCGCCTCTTCCGATTCGATACTTCTTTGAATAGCCGGGCATCGAGTTCGTCGCTGTCGTAGGCTTTGTCGCCAATGAGACGTTCGGGGGTTTCGGTGGTCATCATGAAGTCGAACAATCGTTGCACCAGTTTACTTTCGTGGGAACTGGCTGACGTGGTGTCGATGGAAACGGGTAAACCCCTGGCGTCGACCAAAACCATTATTTTTACGCCTTTTCCGGCTTTGGTATTTCCGATGCCGTCACCGCCGCCCTTGGCCTTAGCGAACGTGCCATCGACGAAGCATTCGTTCAACTTATACCCGTTGCGCTCTTCAACGCATTGGCTAGCGTCGCGCATGATCTGTTCGACGACGCCAGCTTCGGTCCACGTTTGGAACCAACGATGAACGGTGCTCTTCGACCCAAAGCGTCGCGGCAGATCCTTCCACTTTGCGCCGTTGTCGAGCATCCAAAAAATACCCTGGATCACTTGCCGCTTGTACGCCGGTGGCCGGCCACCTTTCGGGCTAAGCGTATGATCCGGAATCCGTTCCACCAACCAATCGAGTTGCTCTTCCGTGAGTTTCATCATCATGCGAAAGAATACGAATGAACTAAATGTCCGGTTTTGGGATAGCCTCTAGCTGCGCAGCCAGTGTGCCTGGCCTACGATCACTCAGTAAGTCGATCGGCTGATGCTTTTCGAGATCGCAGAGAAGCGTGCCGTATCGGCGTCCTTTGCGCCCAGCCCAATCGTCAACACCGAGTACCGGCAAGGTTGATAGCAGGGGCCTATCGCCTTGATGGGGTCACCTGGCGTTTGGCAACGGAGCACATCGGATCGATCGGCGCATGTTCGCGCGCTAACTCGATCAAAAAATCAAAATCATTCTAGAGCATCGGGCTATTTGCAATGGGGCTTGGAAAACTGTGACGCTTTTTTGTTACTCCTCGATTCATATTGATTCAATAAATGGATCATCAACGCGGGGACTTTTACGCTGAATCAATCCATGCGTAGGCGAACTAGCAGAGTAAGTAAAATTACCTATGACAGTTGGGCTCTCGCCCGTTGACTCGTGTGTGCAATTAATTTCCGAATATTTCAAGCTGTGCCCGATGTTGCCAGCTGCTGAGTAAACTAAGAGATTTTTTGCGCGAACGTGAATTTAGCGCAAAGCAAATCATCGAGAGTCTCGCGCAGTTTTTCGTTGACCTTGCAACGTTTGGCGTTATGTTCTGCGCAAGGATCGTTGCTGTTGAACGTCCGTGTTTGACTTGTGCCAAGAAGCAACTGCTAGTCAAAATTAAGTCAACAGTCCAGCGATGCACTTGCGTCACGACCTTTACAAATTCAAATTGTAGAATTGTGCAATCACATCGTTCGGTCATGGGTTTTTGGAGAAGGTGCGGAGCAGGCGCCCCCTAAGAGTCTCTTGAAATTTCTTGTATGTGCACGTGTGCTAGGCTGCAAAGCGGACGTGTATGCTCGCACTGTAGATGAATTGCTCAGTGGCTTTACATGTCGCGTCAACTAGCGGCTTTCGTGTGTGTCAGGTCTCATTCAATGTCGGGCCGTATCCGTAATTAGAAACTGTTCGGCAACCTAGAATCTTGCGTCGCGCTCTTAGTCGTAGCATTTGAAATTGCTGGGTTTCAAGGATTCCTTGATTGCAAATTCTGTTCGCAGGCCGGGCTGAATTCAGTCTTGGCGTAGTCAGCAGAATCAGTGTCTAGTCTCGGTGCGCGCAGCATTTGGCAAGAAGAAAAGTAGTTTATATCCGGCAGTGTATATCCGGCGATGTTGTAAAAGTGGTATTGTTGCGATTCAAAATTCTAGCCCGATTAAGTGTATCGTCGGGCTTATAGTGTAGCGAATCTGTCTCCGTCTTTCATACTAGAGTCAGGCTTAATATTGGAGGATATCTGATGCAAAGGACGACATCCCGTAGAATACGTTCAAAAGCAGTGTTGGTTATTGGATTGCTTGGAGTGTTTGTGTTCCTCGCAATCTGTACCGGGAGCGAAACTTCTAAAGCGTTCGCTGAGGGGCAGGTCAATACCAATGCAGGGACAGTGACCGTAATCGGCAGTGCGAAGATACCTACGGCGAAAGTACTAAACGAGGGACACTGGGTTGTCGAAGGCTTCGAAAAGGGAATATTTGCACATTTCGTTCCGGACAAAGGCGAGTTGATTTCAGTCGTCGCCGTCGATTCCGGCGAGAGTGTACTGTCGCAAAACTCCCTTACCAACGATCCGACAAACGTGGCCACTACGATCGATGTCGCAGGAAAACCGGCCGATGATAACGTCATTGTAAAGGCTGAATCACTCGAAAAGCTTTTTGGGGGTTGCCTATTCTACGACATTGATTCAAGAAGCTTTCACTTTGTCAGTATTGCTAATATGAGTCGTGCGCTGGCTGGTCTTGCGTATTCTGGACGAGTCACCATGGGAGAGCTGGATCGATTGACCGACACCAACCGGGAATTGCATAACGCAATCTCTGACTCGATCTCAAAGGACTTACAAGATGTTTGGGATGATCCCTCACTGGCAGAATGGGTTGTCGCAACCAATCACATGGTTGGATTGGATAAGGTCGGTCTGTCGGATCAGGACAGCAGTGCCGTTTTTGCCGCGAATACATTGTTCGGAGACCTTGATCGTAGCGGCAAAGTTGGCTTGCTGGATCTTGGATACGTCATTGAAACGCTTGGTAAAGAAGCAAATCTTTCGTCAAGTTTCGCGGGTGTGTCGGTGGGCGCTGTCAACTCGTTCCTAGACGGCATCATCGATTTCATTTGCTGCCTGATAGACATCTTTCGACATAGATTGGATGACATCCTCATTGCTCAGGCAACTGATTTCGGTGGAGCAAATGTCGGTGCTGTTCCGAATCAGGTGAGTGATTCTTCGATGTTATTCATGAATGGTGGGTTCATTGTGAGTTCGCAGACGGTTCAAGGTGACAATCTTCTTCCAGGAGATTCACAAGCCACGGCAAGTGTGAGCGTGGTTGGAATTGTTGATTCGATCCTCGACACTTTCTGCCGTGGAGGTTGGGGCGGCGAAGGAGAAGGAGAGGGCGAAGGTGAAGGGGAAGGAGAGGGCGAAGGCGAAGGGGAAGGTGAAGGCGAAGGTGAGGGTGAAGGCGAAGGTGAGGGTGAAGGCGAAGGTGAGGGTGAAGGCGAAGGGGAAGGGGAAGGTGAAGGTGAAGGTGAAGGGGAAGGGGAAGGTGAAGGGGAAGGTGAAGGTGAAGGTGAAGGCGAGGGTGAAGGCGAAGGCGAAGGGGAAGGTGAAGGTGAGGGTGAAGGCGAAGGTGAAGGCGAAGGGGAAGGTGAAGGCGAAGGCGAAGGCGAAGGCGAAGGTGAAGGGGAAGGTGAAGGCGAAGGGGAAGGTGAAGGCGAAGGGGAAGGTGAAGGTGAAGGCGAAGGCGAAGGGGAAGGCGAAGGCGAAGGCGAAGGGGAAGGTGAAGGCGAAGGCGAAGGGGAAGGTGAAGGCGAAGGGGAAGGTGAAGGCGAAGGCGAAGGGGAAGGTGAAGGCGAAGGGGAAGGTGAAGGCGAAGGCGAGGGTGAAGGCGAAGGAGAGGGTGAAGGCGAAGGAGAGGGTGAAGGCGAAGGTGAAGGCGAAGGAGAGGGTGAAGGCGAATGCGAACCTCCATCAAACTGCACTCTGGACAAGAGGATTGAAGGAAGTCCCTAGGCGAATGACCATCCCACTATCTTTGTATTCACAGGCGGCTTGAACTTATTCACACTCGACTCAATGAGTGAAGAAAGGAATACGATGACATCTAAAATCCACGGAAATATGTACTTTGTAACTGTTGTAGCTTCATTGCTCCCTTCGATTTTTGTTCAGCAGGCTTCGGCACTTGTAGTACCTGACGGCGAGTGTACTTGCAGTGTGAATCCAATTATGCACGACCCGCAATGCCATTACAGCTTTGTCTGCAATCGAACTGACAGTGCTCCGTATACTCTGACACCCGGAGCACTCTCGCAGCCCACCGGTCAAGAGCTCGTATGCAACACGTGTTGTCCAGACTGTGATTGTGCCAACCCGCCAACCCTTACCCATAATTGTATTGGAAGCGTTGCGATTTCACTCTCAAGATCGTTTAGTTACAGCATTGCGAGCGGCGTGGAAGCTGGAATACCAGGATTCAAGGCATCGTTGCAGCAGTCGTTTGGATTTGGTGGATCTGCAACGCAGACCTGGAGTGTTTCGACCGGTAGCGGCAGCTTTCCATCATGTCAGATCGGACGATACACGGTCAGCGTTGCTCGCTCGGTGGGTGAAGTCCATGCGATCACGCACAACTATCATTGGACAACTGTCTTGACATCAGGTCCGAACCCGCCATGCATACCGGGCCCACCAATCCACAACGCCACATGTTTCACAACAAGAGTATCGACCGCCGCAAGTGACAGTTGGGGTGCGGCGTCAGCCATGTGGCTCGGAAACACGGGGTGTCCATAACTCAAGCGAATGGACATTCTGGAACGTGCGAAATCTATATCGACTAAACGCCTGCCTATTGGCGGCAAATAATAAAGGATAGAGATATGAAAATGACAAGTACCGTTTTGAAGGGGAGCGCATTCTATCTTTTGACGGCGGTTTTCACGATGGGTGTGGCGGTCGCCCAAACAAGCGATGGTCCGAGTGATGTCACAACGGACATTGTGGCATCAGAATCCATCGAGCGGCTGATCGAAGAGTACCATCAGGCATCTACGGCAGGGTGGAGCGCTGACGAGCGCCCCATTGCCTATCGATACTGGCTGGACCGGTTTTCGGAGTTGAGTGAGTCGTACGAATCCAATCCGAATCTAAGACCAGTGGAGATCATTCGGTTGTCATTGGCGAATGGGTTAAATGAGTTCGGCCTCTCGCAGACAATCGCTGAACAACTCGCTGCAACTGCAAGCGATTCAGGTGATGAAATATTCTGGCGTCTGGAATCTGGAGAAATTGCGAACCAGCGTTTCCTCCAAGCCGGGGATATCGCCGAGGCACAAGAGGCGATCGCCGCTTTCCAAAGCGCGCGGAAACGCTTGGACCGCGTCAATGGATACGAAAAATACGTCAATCCTGAAAGCGGTTTGAGCGAGAAAATCATCGTCGGTGCTTATCTTGAAGCCTCATTGCGGCTCATGACTACTGGCCCGACCGGAGAAATCGCGAAGCTCTTTCTTGATAGTGAGCAGCTCATCTCACAAAGAATTGCGCCTCGGTCACCAGATGATGATGGGGACCTTCTGGAGTCCCTCGAGAGATCGCGATACGGTCGGGAAGCCTTTATTGCAGGTGCGATGATCACGTTCGCCCAAATCGGGGATGTTCCAAAAGCAGAAGTTCAGTTTCAGCGATTGGAGATGATTGACAACTTGAATACGCCAGTCGCTCGCTACTTGATCAATTACACGCAACGAGCGTATGCGAACGGTGGAGCAGGATATCAAAGCCGACTTCAATCCTGGGTGGATCAGAATGCCAATGACAATCATTTGTACGAAGTACTTTTTGCACTGGCCAATGATCAGGCAGCAAAGCAACTCATCAGGGAAGCACGTCGTAACTATGCAAGAATCATTGACGAATACGCGCCTCAGTCAGGTGGCAATCCACTCATGAAGAGTTATGTGGTGGAGAGTGCGTTTAACCTAATGAATGTGTACGCAGGCCAAGGCGAGTTTGATCGAGCGATTGAATTGCGGGATCGGTTCATTCAGCTTGCACCGGCGTCCGACGCCAGGATCGAACGTGTTCAGGGCGCATTTGAAGATCATGAAGGCTAAGTCTCTGAGTTCTGACCTCGCCTTTCGAAGTTGAGGCGTAACCTTGGACCGCGCAAGCCCCATTGCTTTCCACTTGATTGAATCAATTGGCGAGACAGTGGGGCTTGCTCTCACAACGTATCTGAATAGACATCGTCCGAGTCGTTCTCTATGCTTGAGGTCACTTTATAACATGATCGTCCAGAGTATTTCTTTAGTTGAAGGGGAGAATTCAATGCAATCCAGCGATGGCGGATCCACTGTCGCACGTTATTCAAACACGAACGATGGCGTGCACAGTCTCGCTGCCGGGCCAAACGTGCCATTTCATCGGAATATGAAAATATGCCGCCAAGTCATTTGCCTCGTTTCGTTTGTCATCCTTTTTGGAAAGACAGGGTTCGCCTATTCGTCGCCTCCGGTAATTGCAGAGTCACATCGCTGTGTCGAATCGGATTCCATCGACGGCGACGATTCGACTGCCGACGTGGGAACTGGAACGCAGTCAAAGAAGAGCAAAGCACATAAATCAAAGAAAGATGTCAAGCCCTGGCACGTTGACATCAAGAAGGAGCAACCCGACTACTACGCCCGCGACAAGGCGTACTCCTCAAAGGACGACGTAAACCTGTCGATCAAGACATTGCCGGATCGCGATCGTTCCATCATAAATGTGCATGAGCACGTCTTGAACATGCAGGAGGCGGAGCGTTTGCTCATTGTGATGGACGAGCTGGGGATCGAACATGTGTGTCTAATGGGTACTTCAAAGTACACTTTCACGCTTGATAATCAGCACGGGTTTGAGGAGTACGGTGAGAATAACGAGGAAATCATTCGCATCGTCAAAAAATATCCGACACGATTCTCGGCGTTTGTGACACTCAACCCCGTTGATGACGGTAATCTGGAACGTCTCCGAGACTATATCAAGAGAGGTGCAAGCGGCTTGAAACTCTATCTCGGGCACGGTGGTGCTACAGGAAAGGAGCCGTTCCATGTAATGGGCATAAGTGATCCTAGAATGACTCCAGTTTTTGAATATTGCAATCGACAAAGAATTCCCGTTACGCTTCATGTGAATCTCATCAAATACTACGATGAATTCGTTAAAATGATGGACCGTAATCCGAATCTCGTGGTTTGCGTACCACATTTTGGACTGCAGAAAAACAACATGAAGAGGCTAAATCGACTCGCAGGTCTGTTTGACCGGTATCCGAACATGTTCTCAGACATCAGCTTTGGTTGGTGGGAATTTCATATTCAAGGGTTTCAAAAACTGGCGAGATGGCCGTCTCGATTCAACGAGTATCTTACGAAGTACTCAGATCGATTCATGTACAGTTCAGACATGGTTCTCGAAAAATCCAAGGACGTTGATTATATCCGCAATACACTTCGGTCGTATATTCAGCTATTGGAAATGAAACGTTTCAGGTTTTTTTACAAACCGCTTATGCCCATGCGCGGAGTTGGGTTGGGCGAAACCGCTCTCAAGAAAATCTACAACACGACACCAAGGAAGTTTCTGGGTGAGTCAGTTGTTGGCCGACTTAAATCGAGTGCCAAGGATTGATATTCACATCAACCGACCTAATCCGCGAGTGACATAACAGTTTCGCCGATAAGATAGCCAGCAGTCTTGACTTTACACCAGTGTTAATACCACAGCTTATATTAGTCCAAGGATGTTCTGTAATGGCGGCTCAAGTTCGCTGATCGATTTCAGCATGACCGCTCGGTCGGTAAATAGGGTTTGAGAATGTTCTTGAAACCAGCACAAAATACGAGTCCCCTTCGCCAACGACACAGGAGCGCGTTTTTGATGAGTTCGTCGATGAACATCTGGAATTCGCTGCGTTGGTAATCCGCCGCGGCGATTTGGTGAAATCCTGATCTCTAAATCGACCACACCAAGTATTGATGCAGAACGCCTTTGGAGCAAGGTAAGCATCGGTTTGAACATCGTGTGAAACGTATGTTCAATGGCAAGCCGATTGCATGCGACCGAATACTAAACCACTTCGAGAGTCGGACGAATTGCCGGTACTAGCTAGGCGCTCGTAACTCGCGGCCATGACTTCGCAGCCCTCAACGGTTTTTCCGCCTCGCCACAAGCACAAACCGAGTAAACTCAACGCGTCAATTGTTTCTATACTTGACTGGCCGCGCTTCTCTTCAAGGAGTGCGACGATTGACTTCAAGTGGGTCTCGGCCTCCCCTAGCTTGCCGCTTTCCATTAGCGCCATGCCAATCAAAATCAGCGTTTGATCGCATCCGCTCGCTCTTGCATCAACCGTATTTGCATGTATTTTGACGGCTCGTCTGAGATGCAGGACTGCTTTATCAAAGTTTCCGCGATCCATTTGTACCGTACCAAGCGTATGTAATACTGAGACTAGGGCCAGTCTATTGGCTCTCGGTTGCTCTTCGTATATTTCGGACGCCTCTGTTAAAACGGATTCCGCTTCTTCCAAGCATGTGGCACGACGAAGTGCCATGCCAAGGTTGAGTAGTCCCTGGGCATACTCGGGATGTTTCCGCCCAAGAGACTCTTTTCTAATATCAAGCGATTCTCGAAAGTGCGCGATGGCACCGGTCGTGTCGCCAGTTGTTAGCTTTAGGGATCCTTGATTGTTGAGCGTACGTGCGACATCCGGATGTAAAGGACCGAGTTCGTTCCGCTGAAGAAGCAAAGCCTTGTCAAGCAATCGGTTTGCCTTTTCGAAATCCCCGTTTTGGCTTAAGAGTCGCGCGTAATTGTTCCAAGCCGTGGCCACCATCGAATCGGATACCTGACCGTTCACTATTTCGGACAGTGCGCTTTCCATCAATGGGGTCGCCTCGTCTGTACGATTCTCCGCAAATAGTGCTATGGCGAGGGCACTCTTCAGGGATGCAAGTTCTGTGGTACTTGGCGTCTTCTCTTGTCGAATGGACATTGCTCGATGCAGCAGTGGTTTAGAATCTCCATACCTTCCGCAAAGCTGAAGAAGTACCGCTAGACGATGAAGCGCATCTGCTGCGGCAATTGAATCGGGGCCTTCCGACGCTTCATACATTTGCAATGCACGCCTAGCACTTTCCTCTGCGGCGCGGTAGTCACCAAGGCACTTCTGGGTGGCACTCAAGAGCGTAGCCGTTCGCGCAACAGCAAATTCGCTTGTATTCTGCGAGGTTCTTTGAATACTGAAAACGCGCTCAAATTGCTTATTCGCCGCCTCGCAGTTGCACAGATTAAGATGGGCTTGGCCAAGCGTAGTACGGATAGCCGCCTCCACAACAATATCTTGAGAGGACTCAAATTGAACTCTTGCTTCCGCGATGCGCAAGACTTCACGCACATCTGCTCGGCCGTCAATTGCTCGCAATTGTGGACTACTCAAGAGTCTCGAGAAAAAACTCATAGCCCTTTGCGACCGAACGCTTGCTAACTTTGTTTGGCGCCATTGCTGCTCCAAGCGTTGCACAGATAGGCCGGCGACAACCAATCCGCCCAACAGGCTCACCACAGCAATCAGCGCGGCTGTCGCGGCGCACTTATTGCGGCGTGCAGCCTTTGCGAGCGAATACTTGAGAGTTTTGTGACGCGCTTCTAGCGGTTGATTCCCTAAGTGACGTCGCAAGTCAGACGCTAAATGTTGAGAGGAGGTGTACCTCGACGATGCCTTGTGACTTAGCGATTTCGATAGCACGCAGTCGATGTCTCCTCGCAAGGATCTGCGAAGGCGCCTTACGGTCGTTGAACGCCTGCCCGCAATATGCGGCCAATCGACACCGTCGATTCCCACAAAGGCGCTGGCTCTCCTTGCACCTTTTTCAGGAGATATCAATTCGCTATGGCCGGCCTGTGCTGGTTGCGGTCGTAAATGGTGTATTCCCACCAATAGTTCAAAGAGAATCGCGCCCAAGGAGTAGATGTCACTTGATGTCGAAATCGTTTCACCAGACTTTTGCTCAGGACTCGAATATCTTGGCGTCATCCATCCAATGGACTTGGGTGGAATATCTGATTCATTCTTCGGGCGGGCACCAAGTAGCCTCGCCAACCCGAAATCCAACAACTTGATAGAACCATCGGCTGTTACTAAGATGTTGGAAGGTTTCAGATCACAGTGTACAACTAGGTTTTGATGCGCGTAGTAGACCGCTTCGCAGACTCCGGCGAACAAATGGATGCGCTCTACGATCGTCAGAGCCTTCTCATCGCAATATCGGGTAAGTGGTGTGCCTTTTACGTATTCCATGACGATGTATGGCACACCGTCTTGGGTCTTGCCTGCACCAAGAATCTTTACGATGTTGGGGTGGTGTAGTCTGTCAAGAAATTCGCGTTCCTCGTTCATCTGTGCCGGCGATAGTGGAACTCCCAGGGAGTGTCGAATCACTTTGATTGCAACACGGCGCCTCAGCGACGTTTCGTTCTGCTCTGCTTCGTAGACGTCTCCCATTCCACCGGAGTCAATCCACCGCAAGACTTTATACGACCCAATGTGCTGCCCCGTGCGAGGCGCGATGGTACCGTATGAAGAATCGGCGAGTTCGACAGCTGGTTCAAGAAATTGCGATTTCGGTTCTACACGAAGGAGTTCTCTCGCTTCCTCTACAAGAGCGGGGTCCTTATCTGCGTATTTCCGTAGTTGCATTTCTCGCTCTTCAGGTGGAAGAGAAATGACATCGGAAAGGATTTCTTTAAGTCGGGCGAATGTACCAACATCTTGCTGGCGATGATCGCTATCCATCATTTGCATTCAACTTGACGAAAGAGCCACGCGCGTGCGATCGCCCACTCATTTTTCACCGTGGATTCAGATACGCTGAGAAATGCTGCGGTGGATTTTATGGACAATCCGCCGAAGAAGCGTAGTTCCACGATTTGTGCTAGGCGGCTGTCTAATGCCTTCAATTTGTATAGAGCTCTGTCAAGGTCAACGAGATCAATGGCTCTGGTTTCGACACATGTAAATTCTTCCACGAATGGCACTTTTTTAAAACCTCGCCCACGCTTTATGGCGCCTTTTTTCTTTGCGTGGTTCACGAGTATTTGGCGCATAAGATGTGCGGCCAATCCAATCAGGTCGTTCTTCGTGTAATGATTGCGACGCGGGTTCTTGGTCAGTCGAAGATAGACTTCGTGTACTAGGGCGGTGGCCTGCAGCGTATGATCGGGCGACTCTTTCGCCAGGCAATGCTGCGCCAGTTCTCGAAGCCTGCCATAAACTTCCGGCAAAAACGTGTGGAATTGCTGTTCAGTTCGAGCGGTCATGCTGCGGAAGCTCATCATTGCCAAAATGCGGAGTCAATACACGCCCGCAGAGTAATGGAATGCGGTAAGCGTAGAATTCAGCGATTTTTTTTGACCAATTCCTCTTTAAAAATTGCATTTGAAATTGGGAGCCAATGGGCGTCTCGATTGTATCAAGCACACATGCTGTACGCAATCTAGCGGTCTATGGATTGGCGCAGGTTGCGAGGGAGTGTGAATGCTTGATTTTTGAATGTTGACCGTGCGCGCCGGGGCTCGCTATCCGATCTGCCATTCCGGCCGATCTGCCATTCCGGCTGATCTGCCATTCCGTATGGGGCAGAGATCGGAGCAGGCCAGTTGGCGTGATCTTTCGTTGCGGGTGGGGCGTTCTCGACTCGTCGTTCGCCTCGCCACCATTTAAATCTGGCAGGTGAATTAAAAGCATGACGACGCAGTATTGAGTTGTGTCAATAACTGTGGATTGGTCGCGTGGTGAAAGTCCGGGCAAAAAGATTGCTAGCTCTCCGACGGCGGACCAGAGATTTTGATCCACTGTTGGTGAGCGCTACGAGAGGAATGGGATTCAATGAAGGAACTAGGCTCTGTTCGACAAACCCTTTTCGCAGTCACTTTGATTACATTCTGGGGACAGACATCCTCGGCCCAGAAGCCCGGTGCATTTGAGACCAAACCGGATTTGCGCACGCAAGCCAATGAACTGCTGAATCTTTCGGCGAGTGAACTCATTGAGATCGACGTACAACCTATTTTGGGTAATCACTATAGTGCTTCTATCATGCTTGAGGGGCAGTTCCGCACAATACGCATGGATCCTAAATCAATGCGGGCAGCAGGGTTTTCAATTTACAGATCGAATGGAACCGGCGGTCTTGTCGGGATCGACCCTGGCCCGGTTCGAACCATGCGGGGCAGTGTCGAAAATGTGGAGGGTTCGATCATTGCTGGCTCGATTCTACCAAATGGGTTAACCGCAAAGATCAGAATGCCATCGGGCCGCATGTATGGCTTAGTGGCCGTGAGCACTGTCATTCCAGGTGCTAGCGCCAAGTCTCACATCCTCTATGACCTTGCTGATTCCGCGGAGCCAAATGCACTTTGCGGTTCTTTGGCTAGCCCCATGGCAGCACCACCAATGAATTTGGCGGGCGGATCTTGTGAGACGGTCGGTCCGATCATTGCAAGAATTGGCTGTGATATTGACTCTGCCTTCGTAAATGGTGGTGGTGGTGGCTGCTCGCCTCCAGGTTCATGCGGTGGTGGCACTCCGGGAGATGCAGAAGCACGCGTCATTGCCAACGTAAACGAAGTTAGCGCATTGGTGTTTGAATTGCCTCCCCTTAATACATCTTATGAGATATCAAGGATTGTGACCCGTTCCGATGAGGCCGATGATATTTATTTAGCATATCCTGATTCTGCAAGCGGTCAGATTCTAACGGCTCTACGGACTGAATGGAACAACACGCAGGTCGACTCCGATTCCCATCTGGTGAATCTCTGGACTGGTCGCAATCTTGGCGGTCTCGCGGCGGGCGCCGCATATCTTTCGGATGTTTGTCGTCCTGGGGTCAGTTGGACCCAGAAGCATGGCTTGGACCTACAATTGCTTGCTCACGAAACCGGACATTCATGGGGAGCCAAACATTGTAACCTAAGCGGAGGTCTATGTGAGGGTTCATGCGGGGTAGCATGCCCCATCATGCGCTCGGTGCTGTCAGGATGTTCCTTTGGCACTGAGCCGGAATTTGGATCTTGCACTCACGATGAGATATTGGCCGCACGCGGTGGATACGCGTGTCTGCAGGACGCTGGTTTTGTTGCACCAACTTTCAGCAGCGAGGGCATGGAACTGACAAATGGTGATACGTTGGTATTTGACGATGTTCTATGGGGTCAGGCCACGACTAAGACAGTTCAGATTCAGAACAATCAAGATTGCGAATTGCCAATCGATGTGACGTTTCAGGACAATGCGTCTGGAAGGTTTACGATCATCAGCGCCCCACAGACCATCGAACCCTTGGGTACGGCTGCAATTCAATTGCAATTTCAAACTACTGATTTCGCTGGCGACTATTTCGGAAGTACTCTGACCACAACGCCAGGCCTTCTGAGTGGATTGAATTTCAATGTCAATCTTCAAGCAACAGCCACCGTTGAACAGAATTTGCCAGGCACTCCAAGACTTCAATGTCCGGCGGACAGAGTTGAATCACCACAGCCGTCATCAATTCCATTTGTTTGGTCAGCCGTAGATTTTGTTGAGAGCTTTGAGTTTGTTGTTCGCGACGGCACCGGTACTATCTTATTCTCTGCGCCGGGTTTGAGGAAATTCGACTTCGTGCCACTTGGTCTGTCTCTGCCGATCGGGGGAACATATCACTGGCAAGTAATTGCCCACAACGAGTTTGGCGACAGCACATCATTCTCGCGTAGCTTCACGGTTAACCCTGCGGAAGCTGCACCGCGATTGGTCGTGGCCCATCGCAGTATTCCTGTGGATGATGATGGTGCCCCGTTAAATCTTCCACTGAATCCGAGTGCGACGAGCTTTGCCATTGAAGTAACCAATCACGGTGTTGACGTCTTGGCCTTAAGTAACTTTCTTGTCCCCTCAGATTTCAACTTGCTTACTCTCGGAGCAGGTAACATACGCCCCTGCCGCCGTCATCTGCTGCGACTCGTTTCGACGCTGACTCCAGCAGAACTCATGCAACAGAACGAAATCGTGGACACTCTTGAGTTCGACACGAACGATCCAATAAATCCACACTTTGTAATCAATCTCTGTTTCAGGTGCGCGCCTGAAGCCTGTGTTGGTGACCCATTTAACGGCACAGGTGTATTGAGCAACTTTACGCAAGGAGGGTGTTACCATTTTCAGGCATCCTGTGGGCAGGAGTTCATCATTGACAATGTCGGTGGGGCGACGGTTGGCGATACTATCAAGGTAGGAGGTGTAGTAGAGGGTACTGACCCAAACTGCTTCCCTTTCGATCATTTACCCTATATCCCAGACAATTCTGTAGAGATCACCGATGCGGTTGGTAGATGCTGCTTTGACGGCTTACAGCCTCCTCGGCTTTGTCAGGTCGTTTCAGAGACTGAGTGTGCGGGATTAAATGGAAGTGTATGGACTTCCAATGGAGACTGCGGTGAATCTTGTGAGTCAGGTGCAGCAGGTAAGTGATATATTTTATGAGTTTCGTGAAAACGCGGTGATTCTCTGGCATGGGTACATTCTGCGAAAGCGTCTAAAACGTTAATTAGTTGGGCGGACGCAGAATTATGCATGACGGATTTTGGTTTACTTCTTCAAAATAGCTACTTCTGCTTTCACGTCATCCGCATGCGCAATTGTGCATGCGGATGACATCGTTGCTCAGGGTTTAGGCTTTGCCACGGACAGATACGAATTTCATTCTTTCGAGTTACCTCTGGGTGCTGGCTTATGGGCTCCGTTGCAACGGTCATTGATTGGAAGAGTTCTCACTAGCGATGATCAAGGTTGAACATGGCTATGCCAGCACTCTGTTATGTTCTCCACAATTTATGTGATGCCACGATTACGATTCCTTGCCCTATCCTTAACGCACCGTTAGATTGTGAACGATTGCCCAATAGGAAGTTGATTATTCTGTGTGCGGTGGAAACGACACGTGGTCGTCTCGACATCATCTTAACTTTGTTGATATGGAGGAAGTCGCGCTATGAAAACTATCCATTCATTGACGGTGCTCGCAATGGGCGCTTTGCTGGCGTCATCGGCTCTGCAGGCGAATGGGCAAATGGCGGATCAACTTCAGACTACACCTCCGTGCGGGGGTAATTTAGAATTGACGGAGGTGCAAAAAGGGGCGATCGAATCCGCCGGCACCTGCACGGATGGATGGAATGTGGTGACTATCCGCGACAACGGTCCTTCAGAAAACCGATATGACATCGCCGTCTTGGGCGACGGTTTCGTCGATGATCCGAGCGAACCACAGCATAATCTCGCTCGTTATCAATCCCTCACCGAGGAGCACATCGACCGGCTTTTTCAAACACAACCGTATTCGGAGTATGCGAATTACTTCAACGTGCACCGCGTTGAGGTCATTTCAGTTGACCCTTGTATCGATTATCCGCCGACGGGACTTTTGTGCGATACTGCACTTGATTTTGGTTACGGAGATGACAATTCCCGACCGCTACGTTGTATCATCGGTAGTTTCTCAAAAATGTCTGATGCGGCCGGATGCGCGCCTGACTGGCAAGTGATTCTCGGCCTTGCAAACTCTACGGTACACGGTGGTTGTGCTGCCGGTCGATTTGCACATGTGGCTGGCAAGTCAACATTCCGACTGCATACGACGGTTCATGAACTTGGGCACTCGATCGGGAGACTCGCCGATGAGTACGTCACCAACAATATCCCATACCCGTTCAACGAACCGTCAATCCACAACGTCAGCAAATTTACGGCGTCGCAGCAAACGCAGATGATGACCAAGTGGTATCGGTGGCTCGATGTCCCCGGTGTGAGCACATACGAAGGGAATCATTACTATCGATACGACGTCTTTCGCGCAACAGCGAACTCGGCGATGCGGACGGTCAATGTATTCGATTTTGGCCCGGTCAACAGTGAAGGCTTGGTGATTGAGATCTACAAGGTTGTTTCGACGATCGATTCGGTAACGCCGCCAGAACAAAAACAATTACTGCCGGTCAACACGGTGTTTCAAGTGGACGTGATTCAGCCGGTCAGCCAAACCGTTGAGGTGCAGTGGTTTCTTGACGGAACGGCAGTACCCGGTGCCACTGGTCAAACGTTTCAGATTCCCAATCCTGGATCGCTGCCCGATGGTATTTACGAGGTTTCAGTTCGCGCAGTTGACCAGACTTTGTTGGTACGCGACATGGCTGCCCGCGACGCTCATTTAACGGAAACAAAAACGTGGAATGTGGGGGTCGGTAATGTTTGCCTCGGAAATGTGGATTGCAAGGCGTATTTCTACTGTGACAAGGAGGTCGGAGATTGTGACGGTGCGGGATCGTGCAAGAAGCGGCCAACAGTGTGTCCACAGTATTTTGTGTACGATCCAATTTGTGGCTGCGACGGCAACGAGTATGCGGGAGAATGTGACGCCCACGCTGTAGGGGTCAATGTGGTCAGCCTCTCCGAGTGCCCGTGTCGGGAGAACGAGGACTGCGTTAGTTGGCGGTTCTGCCTGCAGGCGGAGTGCCGACCCTTCTCATCAGGCGAGTGCACCGATATTCCGTACGAATGCTCGACCGAACCAGATCCTGTTTGTGGTTGTGACGGAGAGGAGTACTTGAACGAATGTGAAGCCCACGCTGCAAGTACGGGTACCTTCACACCGTCAGGCGATACCTGCGATCGACCTGGTGGTTGTTGCTTGGGCCAAGAAGGTTGTGCGGCCATGACCGAAAGCGAGTGCGAAGCTAACTGTGGCGTCTTCAATCCGTTCGGACTTTGCCTCTGTAGCTATGCACGTGGCTCATGCTGCTTCGCAAACGATGAGTGTGAGCTATCGATTCAACCCGTTTGCGAATGTCGCGGTGGCGTCTTCCGTGAGGGATTGCTCTGCCCTTGTCCACAATTTGGACGATGTTGCTCCGTGGGCATCAATCCGAACAATCCTATTTGCGAGGACATTTCGCAGAAGGATTGCTCGTATCGCAACGGCGGTGTATGGACGCCAGAATCGTCATGTGCAGACGACGGCTGCGGAGGTGGAATCGAAGAGCGGAAGTAACCCACGCAAGACGAATAGGCTGATCGCAGAAAACGTGGACGTATGCAATGGTATCAAGATGAGTGCGAGAGGCATTGGACATGCCCGATGACGTTGATTCAACTCACGAATGTGTACGTTGGTTTGATTATGGATCTCGATGGGGTCAGACTACGAGCAGGATGGGATTAACAACAAGCGGAAAATTCACTTTCTGAACGCGGGATCGCCAAGTGAGAGATGGTTCCTAGGGCGTTCAAGCAGAATTGTTTGTAAGACTACTCGAAGAGTGTGCCCCAGATTTTCCTAAGTATACGTCCGGTCTCGGCCTGTTAGTAATTGTTAGTGATTGTGGGGGGCCGATCAACGCGGCTCCCCACCTTAAGAATTTCCCGCACCTCAAGAGTTCACTGCTCGGGATGAAACGCAAGTTATGGCGTAGCAGTTTCCATAAAGACGTTCGACTGGCTCGACGATGCTTGGACGGGCGCGACATAGTGGAAATACCCGTAATTCGTCAAGTCATTGTTATGAGTCTCCTCGGACGGCGTGTCGCTTTCCTGTGACGGGATCCATGCACGCACGCGCAATATAAAGTCTTGATTCTGATTGGGGGTTGAACCGTCAATTAGTTCAATCAGATTGGCCTGCAAAGGCCAGGCAAAGACGCCGCTGTTTCCTTGTGCGTTCATGTCTTCTTCCACCGTCATCCACGCATCAAGTTGATCGCACAGTTCCACGCTATCCATCGGCGCGCGGGGGTTCGAACACTCGAACAAGAACCTCCCCGAAAGCAACCAGTTTCAAACGTTGGCTAAATAGACAGAGTGGGCCGGGCGGGAAATTCGGCTGGCTAATAGGGGGGGCGCCGCCCAGCCGGACCGGAGGCCACGATGAACGATGCGGTTATCTCTGCTGGTGGATCAGAAACAGTCGCCGAGGCGGGTCGGCTGCCTACGCTATGGGGCGAGCGCAGCGTAATCCCAAGTCACTCCAACAGCCGAAGTGAAGGAGGCGATAAAGATTAATCCTGTGCTTCGTCGGTTGGACGGGCGTATCCTGTGCGCAATCAACTGCGCTGCGTGAGACCGTTCTTTATGGACGCGCGACCACTTCTTCTCACCAATCTTCAAACGCTTCCAAAACTGAATCGGAAGGACCTCTACATTTTGGACCCCCGCTGGATGGGCCTGCGCGGATTGTGCGCAGCAGTGGATGATTTTCCGAGAGCAGAGCAGTTACCTCAACGGCTTCACCGATCCGACCGACTTCTTGCCGTCGGGCATCTGAATTTCGACCCACCACATTGCATTTTCTGGCAGCGGATCTGGGGCAATCGCGTGAACGTCGTAGTCGTCGTGCGATCCCGCGTA
>JAJDEB010000007.1 GCA_029260015.1 Phycisphaerae bacterium
GCAACGCAAAAGCGATCTGTTCCTCCGTGAATCTGGACTTCTTCATCAGCGTTCTCCTCCCGGCCGAAGGCCGGGTCTGATGACCGAAGTCTACCCGAAAACTCTCATTTTGAATGGATCAAGATATGGGGAGAACGTCAACTACGAACTCAGCGAGACTTGGATCGACTGGGCGATGAGGGACTTGAACCCCCGACCTCACGGGTGTGATCCGTGCGCTCTAGCCAGCTGAGCTAATCGCCCGATTGTTGCAACTTACGCATAGTGCGTGGCAATATGTTGCAGCGGTCATTATCCGGCTTCGCCGGCTGCGGTCAACCTGCATTGAATTGGCCCCTGCTTGATCTTTTCGGAAAAGCCTACAACGTTGGCGTTCTGCCGCCGTCTACCGGGATGTTGATTCCATTCACATACGATGCGGCTGGCGAGGCTAGGAATGCCACGACGTTGGCAACCTCTTGCGGGCTGCCGAAACGACCGGCTGGTATCTGACCGATGAACATCGCCTGGACGTCCTTGGCGTCCTTGCCGGTCTGCTTAGCCCGCGCGTTGATGACGTCATAGATTCTGGCAGTGTCGATAAATCCGGGCAACAGATTGTTGACGGTAATGCCAAACGGTCCCAACTCGCCAGCCATCGTTTTCGCCCAACTGGCAACCGCCCCACGCGTTGTATTTGAAACACCAAGTCCCGGAATCGGTACCTTCACCGACGTCGAGATGATGTTGATGATGCGGCCATACGATTCAGACTTCATCCCGGGCACAACCGCCTGCGTAAGTAATTGGTTGCAGACCAAGTGTTGCGAAAACGCTTTGACGAAGTCTTCTGGCTTGGCCGCAAGTATCGGTCCACCGCCCGGACCACCGGTATTGTTGAGCAGGATGTGAATCGGACCGCTGTCTTTAACATAAGACTGCACCTTGTCGCTGAGCGCATGGGGATCTGAAAAGTCCTGGCAGATTGCGGCGTGCGACTGTCCGCGCGAATCGTCCAACTCGTTGCGAACCGATTCGAGCGATTCGGGATTGCGGGCAACAAGCGTCACGTTGGCGCCGAGTGCGGCCAACCCGATGGCGCTCGCCTTACCCATGCCTTGCGTGCTGCCGCACACCAATGCTCGCTTGCCTGACAGATCAATCATTGTGTCGCCCCTTACCGAGTCAATTCTTACGTGACGGTCACCCGTCGACCACGCTTGCTATACGAGAAGTCCGCGCCTCACGCAAGACCGTCAGTCTCACGTTTGGACCGCGTGCCGAAGAGTTGGAAACCGCCACCTCACAATGCCATCCGGCAGCCCCTTCAATAAGACTGAACATATCCGCTTCCAGCCCGATTCAGGTTTCGATCTAACCGATAACACACGCTGAAGAAATGCACGGTTAGGACGTCAACCTGATCCGGTCTATCTAACGAAGGCCGGATGATCAATCGAGGGAGAGTCAAGAGATGAACAAAACACTGCGCGCCCTGGTAGGTGCCATTTTCGTCGCGATCATCGTCATCGCATCGAGTCCGCAAGTTGCTCAAGGATCCACGGTTAGCCTGCTCGGCTTCCAGGACTTTAGTGACGGTAAGTCGCCGATCTTTGCATTCGAGCTCGCAAATGCTGGTGCCGACGAGTCGTTTCCATTCGACGGTACGCTATTTGGCAGCGACATTCTGGACGACAGTCTCGGTTCATTTTCCTACACGCACACGTTTGATCTAGCCGGTGAAACACCGACCGATGCCGAGTTGACCATCGGACTTATCGATCATGATTCGTTCGACACGACATTTCCAACCGACACGATCGACCTTTACTTTGACGGTGTGAAGCAGCCCGACTCGTCGTTTGAAGGAATCTCGGCGCCGCCCTCTTCTGTTAGTGTGGTCAATGTTCCGGTACCGCTCAGTTTTATTATGGATGGCGAATTGGTTGTATACCTTGCTGCCGTCAGTCCAGGACCGGGCAACGATGGCAATGGCATCGCCGCAGATTTTTCAGAACTTGAAATCCGCGCGATTCCGGAACCGACCACGCTCGTAATGTTGGGGATCGGTGGTTTGGTCATCATGAGAAGGATCATCGTTCGAAACTAGCCACCACTTCCTTCTACAATTGCATTACCATTTACTACAAATCAATGGGTCGTCGAATTTCGGCGACCTTTTTTTGCGCGCATATCCTCACACTTCAAAAACCGCAAGAAACGTCAGGCATGAATTGCCAATGGGCAGTAAGCTTGTGAACGCTAATTGACAACATCGTTTCGGATGCCAACCGCATGAAACGCACAACCAAGGAAGACTATCAAGCCCGGATCTTGCGTGTGTTGGTTCACATTCAGAATTCGCTGGATGATGCCTTGTCATTGGAAGAACTGGCGTCGATTTCGTGCTTCTCGCCCTACCATTTTCACCGCGTGTTCACCGGTATGGTTGGCGAATCGGTGATGCAGCACGTCAGGCGACTTCGACTGGAACGGGCTGCTATGCGATTGGTGCATACCGATCAGGCAATCACGCACGTTGCATTTGATGCCGGGTACGAAGCGTTGGAGGCATTTAGTCGAGCGTTTCGATCGGCATTTGGGGTGCCACCGTCGGAATATCGAGCCGGACGTAGACAAATGTTGATGCCGCTCGTTGAATCGGGCATCCACTTTTCGCCTGAATCACCCATCACACAATTCAAACCATTGACACTAGGAGCCAACACCATGGATGTACGCATTGAGAAACTCGAACCCAAGCGCGTAGCGTTTGTCCGCAACGTCGGACCATATCAGGATGCCGAAAACGCTTGGCAGAAACTAATGGGTTGGGCTGGTCCGCGCGGTCTCGTGGGTCTGGGCGTGACCTGCATCGGAATCGGCCATGATGATCCGGAAGTCACACCGCCCGACAAGACGCGCTATGACGCCTGCATTTCGGTCGATGAGAACATTGAAGGCGAAGGGGAGGTCGGCGTGCAGGAGATTTCCGGGGGCAACTACGCCATCGTTCGCCATAAGGGGCCGTACGAAAAACTCGCCCAAACCTATTGTGCGCTACTGGGGAAATGGCTGCCGGGCAGCGGTCACGAAATTCGCGATGCGCCGCCGTTTGAAGTGTACGTCAACAGCCCGCAGGACACGGTCCCTGAAGAATTAATAACCGACGTACACATTGCGATTTCCTAGCATTGGGCTCGCGCAGAGTGCAGTACGCAAAAATGTATCACGTAAAAAGTACTGGGAACGCTATCCGTAATTAGCAGGATCGCGTTCCCAGTCTGTGTAGTCCATTCGATTCAATCTGTTTTGTTTGAAACGCACCTCCTTTGAATTTGTTAACTCAAAGACCAGTTGACGCAAATTGAAGCATACTTCAATTCCAAATTGAGCCGGTCTGGCGTCTGCAAGAAGTTTCTGGCGTCTGCAAGAAGTTAAGGACACTGGAATGTGAGACACATACCTTCCGCAGACAACCGCACCAACCCGTCATATCTCAATCAAATCTCAAGACAGCCGAACTCAAGACTGCCCGAACTCAAGATGCGAGCTCGCTTAAAGATGTTTGGCTCGCCATCATTTGTCCGACTATAATCTTCATCAGAGTCGAATTCGTCTTGATACCGCAATCGATTCAAGACAACGCCCGCTGACGAATCCGACTTGCCGACACTTATATGTTGTGCCGGGTCGCCCATAACTAAACCAGTTTCTGCATTTTTCTCGGGAATCCCGCATAAAAGCATGTTTACGACGGTTTCATTCCTGGTCACCCGCCTTCCCGAGCTCAATAATCGCCGGGCATGGGAGACGTTTGAAGCCCGATACTCGCCCATGTTGCAGCGATATTTTATTAAATCCGGTTGCAATTCAGACGTCGCCCGTGATCTTGCTCAAGACGCCATCCAACGGGCTGCGACGGGTTTGCGAGAGGGTCGCTTCGAGAAGTCGTCGGGGCGGTTGCGCGATTGGATCGGTGGCATCGCCCGCAACGTTGTTCGCAACCATCGCAGACGGGCAGCGAATCGATCCAGCGCTCAACCCCAAACAGGATTCTGGTCGGAACAGGAAGACCCCAGCGCTCAGGAAGAATTGCATCGCTCAGACGAACAATTCGACGCGCTTTGGGTCAGACATCGCCTGTCCTCTTTGCTGCGGGTTGCATCTACTAACTTCAGCACCAAAGACATGCGTTGCTACTTTCTCGTCGAAGTGCGCGGCCTTCCGATAAGAGTTGTTGCGAAGCGAATCGGGATCAGCGAAACCTCTGTCTTTCAAAAACGACGTAGCGTTGCCAACTGGTTGCTGGCGATGGGACCGCGTTTCATTTCGCAATGGGAAAAGTAATTCTGCCAATGAAGACCGCCGCCAACACTTCGCGAAATGCAGCATTGCAAAAGGCGCACCACTGATGGACGGATGCCTCAACGAGCTTGAAATTTTCCAGGTATACCGCGAAGAGCAGGATGATGCTGCAGCGCGCAAGTCGCTGCGTCATGTGCTTTCATGCGAACTTTGCTATGACCAGTGGAAGCGATTCTTAATCGATGAAAAAGTGGCGTCAAGCATTCGATTCGCGGTCGCTGGAAACGTTGAAGGTGCCAATGAAGCGCCCGGACTCAGCGAAGCGATCGAACTTCCCGAGAATCTGTTCATCCCCGGGTTCAAACTGCGTGGCGATTTTATCGAAAGCGGTCAGTCGAGAGTCTATCGCGCCATTCACGAAGCCAGCGGCGAAGAGGTGGCGATCAAGGTGTTTTACAATTCACCCTTAAATGAAGGGGGAAACATACGCTTTTCTCGCGAGATTCGCTCACTTGCTCGGCTGCGGCATCCTCACGTTATTCCCATTCGCTCGGAAGGCGAAGTCTTCGGCCATGCCTATTTCGTGACTCCCTGGATTGAGGGTCTTCCGCTGCATGAGTACGTCAAGCAAAACAGAATTTCGATCAACAACCGACTGAAGATTCTAGAGAATGTTTGCAGCGCAGTGAGCCACGCACATAAGCGCGGTGTCATGCATCTGGACTTGAAGCCCAGCAATGTCTTGATGGATTCGACGGGCGACCCGGTGGTCCTCGATTTCGGATTGGCCCGACTCATTGAAGTTGGCCCGTCGGATTCTCAGTCAACGTTGGTCGGTGTCGCCGGCACTCCGGCATACATGGCCCCAGAGCAAGTGACCGATCGTGGTTCTGTCGACACGCGGACCGACGTATTTATGTTGGGCATCCTCATGTACGAAGTGCTTGCGCTGAAGCGCGCTCGCCCCGCACCGGATACGGCATCCAACGTCAACGATTTGGATCTCGCGCTTAAAGCGCCGACTCCCATTCGACAAGTCGCTCCAAAGGTCAGTTCCGAATTGGCTGCGATCGTGACAAAAGCCGCCAACCTGAATCATCTTGAACGCTATCAATCCGTCGAAGCGCTTTTACTGGACATCCAAGCGCTCAAACGAGGCAAACCCATTTCGGCGATGTCCGATTCCTGGTTCTACCGATTCCGGAAATTCAGTTCCCGGAACCTCGCGTACATCGGAGGAGCAATCTCTGTTGCGCTCATCCTGCTGATCGCGGTGGGCGTCAGTCGAACGACCCAGCAGTTTGCCGAGGAGGCGTATGGCCGAGCCACACAAGTCACTCAGCGGGTTATTCGAGAACGCGAAAGGATTCTGGATCGACGACTCAGCATCGTCTGCCAGGAATTGGCAGATGCCTATCTGCGATTGGGTGAAACCGAAAAAGCGGAAATCTACGCGGACCAAGCCGAAAGAGCCCGGTTTCGCTCTCAATTGGGAACGGACGAATCAGAGCAAAGCAACCCATGACAGCCTGAGCCATAGGGCCGGTACAGACATAACTTCTTCAATAACAATAGTTTACATATAGTACTACCGCTGCTGGGCCAATCCAGGACCGCCCCATCCCTCGACTTTGTGAAAAAATTCTCGTAGTCTCTTGCATTGCTATGAGCCGAAATTAAAGTGCATTCGAAAGCATGCACCGTTATTGCCAGGTTCGCCGGCGTGCGAATCAGCCGACCCCCGTCTTGGGTCCGATTGAATGCATTCCGGAGCGTATGCGAAACATTTGCCTCATTACGGAAAGGCCAATGCATATTCTTGCCATCACCAACGAGATGCAGCCGTACGCGTCCATTCTGTTCGTGATCGGCGTGGCTGTCGCGATGGCGACGGTGATATTGATCCTCACCCACATCATTGGCCCCAAGCGCAAGGGCGAGCGCAAAGACGAATCGTACGAATCCGGCATGCCACCCATCGCCGACGCCCGCCGACGATTTAATGTGCGCTTCTATATTGTCGCATTGCTGTTTCTGCTCTTTGATGTTGAAGTGGTCATCTTGTGGCCGTGGGCTCTCGTGTTTCACGATGCTGCGGTTGCAGAAAATACCGGCATGGCGACGGGCGGGATGCTCGGTGCAGGATACCTGCTGCTGGGGGCTGGCTTCTTCTTCGCCCTGCTGCTGGTCGGATACGTCTATGAATGGCGGAAAGGGGTGTTTGAATGGGATCAATAAAAGCCGAAACCGCCCCTCACATGGCCTCCAAGGAAGACGTCCTCACCACGCGGTTGGATCATCTGGTCGGGCTGCTGCGTGAGCGTACGGTCAACTGGTCGCGCAAGAATTCGCTTTGGCCGATGCCATTTGCGACCGCATGTTGCGGGATCGAATTGATGGCCACCGGCGCGAGTCGATACGACATCGCCCGATTCGGTGCGGAGGCGATGCGCTTCACCCCGAGGCAGTGCGATTTGATGATTTGCGCCGGGCGCGTCGCGATTAAAATGATGCCGGTGCTGCAACGTATTTATATGCAAATGACCGAACCCAAATGGGTCATCAGTATGGGCGCGTGTGCGAGCACTGGCGGCGTGTTTGACACTTACGCGGTGATACAGGGAATCGATCAGTTCATGCCAGTCGATGTTTATGTTCCCGGATGTCCACCGCGACCTGAGACGCTGCTCGAAGGTGTGATGGCGATCCAACGCATCGTCGAGAAAGACGGCGTGAAGCCGAGCACAGAACGTGGTGGTGGCAAGGGCATGCAGATGATGGCCTCCGCCCCAGCAGACTTGGTTCAAGTTTCGCTTCCTTCGGATAGGAACTAACGTTGAATCCTCACGACGTGACCGATGTGCTGGCTGCCTTGAAGGATGCGTTTGCGTCGATCGACTTCACTCCGCGCCCGCTTATCAAAAAAGCGAACGCAGACGATGAACAGATCTGCATCAGAATCGCGCCGGACAAATTGATCGACGTGATGACGTTTTTCAAGACAGATGACCGATGCCAGTTCAATCAGCTTTGCGATTTGACTTGTGTCGATTATCTCGATTTCCCCGATGCGACCGATCGATATGGCATTACTTATTCATTGCTTTCGATTGATTTGGGGCACCGCATCTGGGCGAAGTGTTTTGTGAATGATCCGAATCCGGAATTGCCTTCGGTCACTTCGGTGTGGCGCGGGGCGAATTGGCTGGAGCGTGAGGTCTGGGATCTGTTTGGCGTGAAGTTCACCGGGCATCCCGACTTGCGGCGCATCGTGACATGGGAAGGGTTTGGCGCTCATCCGTTGCGCAAGGATTATCCGTTGCGCGGCATTGGCGAACGTGAAAACTACACAAAACTGACGCGCGACAGTGCATAGAACGAATCAATAACTTATTAATGACTCAGACTGCATCAACAACTGAATTCGCACCAACGACTTACGCACCTGTCGAACCCGGCGGCGATCTGTGGACGCTTAACCTTGGTCCGCAGCACCCGGCGTGTCATGGTACGCTGCGCCATGTGCTGGAACTCGACGGCGAGCGGGTGGTTGGCTGCACGATTCACATTGGCTATCTGCACAGCGGTTTTGAAAAGCTCGGCGAACATTTGAACTACAACCAGTATGTGGTCGTGACCGATCGGATGAATTATGTTTCGCCGATCGCCAACAATGTCGTTTGGCATCACGCGTGTGAAAAACTTTTCGGTATCGAAATCACGCCGCGCTGCAAAGTCATTCGCACGATCATCGCGGAACTGGCTCGCATTCAAGACCATCTGCTATGCGTGGGAGCGGCTGCCCTCGATCTGGGCGGGTTCACCGCGTTTCTCTACGGGTTTAACGAGCGCGAATACCTCAACGATATTTTCGAAGAATTGTGCGGGGCACGATTCACCACCAGCTACACGCGCGTCGGCGGGTTGATGTCGGACATTTCCGACCGCTGGCCCAAAATGGTGCGGGACTTCTGCAAGAAGCTGCCCAGCGCCCTCGACGACGTTGAAAAACTTCTGACCAAGAACCGCATCTTCATCGAACGGGCCCGCGGGGTCGGGTACATTAACAAAGAGGATGCGATTGACTTTGGATTGACCGGACCACTCGCGCGGTCGGCGGGTGTCCGGCGCGACCTGCGGAAGGACGAACCGTACCTTTGCTATGCCGACAACTGGGATGGCAAGAACAGTTCCGGCGTTCAGTTTAAGGTCGCCGTCAGCGAAATGGGCGACTGCTACGCCCGCTACCTAGTGCGTCTTGAAGAAATGCGGCAGTCATTGGCGATCGTCGATCAGCTCATCGACAACATCCCTGCTGGACCGATCAACGTACTGGCAGATGACAAGAAGACGCTGCCCGACAAACGCGAGATTTACTTTAGCATCGAAGGATTGATCCATCACTTTGAACAGGTGATGACCAATCGCGGACATGAACCGCCCGTCGGCGAATCATACGGCGCGAACGAAACCGCCAACGGGGAGCTTGGATTTTATCTGGTCAGTGACGGTGGCAATTGCGCGTACCGCGCGCGGTGCAGACCACCAAGTTTCATCAACTATCAATGCTTCCCGCAACTGGTCATCGGGCATCAGATCAGCGACGTGATTGCGGCGCTGGGTTCGATGAACATTATTGCGGCTGAATTGGATCGCTAAGGAGCCGTTGCAGTCATGGCATGGAAAGCGCTAGATCGAGTCAACGCGCCGGCAGAGGAAGGCCCGAGCCTGAGCGAACCGCTGAAGGAAAAGATTCGCGGGTTCTTCGATCGATATCCGACAAAGCGAGCCGTGTTGATTCCGGCGCTGCACATGATTCAAGACGATCATGGATATGTGGGCTGGAAGGCGATGGAGGAAGTGGCTGAGCTTTTAGAAATCACCGCGTCGGACGTGTTCGATACGGTTTCGTTTTACAGTCATTTTTGGACGCACCCCAAGGGCGAAAAGGTCGTGATGGCCTGTCGTAGTGTGTCGTGCGACCTGTTGGGTGCCGATCAGGTACTAGGTGAATGCAAGAAGGTGTTGGGCATCGACGATCATGAGACGACGCCCGACGGTAAGTACAGTTTGATGACGGAAGAATGTTTAGCCGCCTGCGATCATGGCCCCTGTTTGATGGTTAACGAAAAAATGCACAAGTGCGTCAAACCGTCGGATGTCCGCAAGCTGTTGGAAGATGACGCGAACGACGCCCTTGATATTCCGCGTAGCAATTTGTACGACGGTGCGAATCGAACATCAGCTTAATGAATCAATGAGCGAATACGAAACGGTACTATTACAAAACGTCGGCAAGCCCAATTCGCAGCGGCTTGCGACATACGTCGAAGGCGGCGGATATTCGGGCGCGAAGCGTGCGCTCGAGCATACGACCGACGAAGTGATCGACGTGGTCAAGCGTGCCAACCTGCGCGGACGCGGAGGGGCTGGGTTTCCGGCAGGTGTGAAATGGAGCTTTCTGCCGAAGGATCGTGAAGTCACGTACCTGTGCGTCAATGCTGACGAATCGGAACCGCCGACCTTTAGCAATCGCGTGCTGATGGAAGAAGATCCGCACCAATTGCTCGAAGGGATATTGATTGCCGGCTATGCGACGCAAGCGACGGTGGCGTATTTGTACATGCGTGCGGAATTTGCTGAGCAGTATCACATCATGCAGATCGCGCTCGACGAGGCGTACGAAGCCGGTTACTTCGGCAAGAATATATTGAACAGTGGCTACGACCTGGAGTGCTACATTCATCGCGGCGCGGGTGCGTATGTCTGCGGTGAAGAAACGGGATTGATCGAATCGCTCGAAGGTAAGCGCGGTTGGCCACGAATCAAACCGCCCTTCCCGGCGATACAAGGCGCGTTTGGTAAACCGACCGTTGTCAACAATGTCGAAACACTGGCGAACCTTCCGCACATTATTAATCGAGGGGCTGACTGGTTTCTGGGTATCGGTCCGGAAGGCAGCAGTGGCCCGAAGCTGTTCTGCATCAGCGGCGCGGTCAACAAACCGGGATGCTACGAAGGTGCGATGGATTTTACCGTCCGCGAGTTGATCGAAAGCGATCGATTCGGCGGCGGGATGCGCGACGGACTCAAAGTCAAAGCCGTCATGCCCGGTGGAATATCGATGGGCATTCTGACGGCAGACGAGCTTGATATGAAGATGGATTTTTCCGACCCGGCGAAGTACGGCCTGCTGGGTTTGGGGACGGCGTCCGCGATCGTGATTGACGACCAAACCGACATTCGCAAAGTGCTGCGAAATGTCGCGCGGTTTTTCTCACATGAATCGTGCGGGCAATGCACGCAATGTCGCGAAGGCACGACGTGGATGTACAAGATGGCCAACCGCGTCGAACACGGGTTGGGACGCATGGAAGACATTGAACTCCTGGGCGAAATCCCCGCGAAGATGGGAATGATGCCCGGATTAAGTATATGTGGTTTGTCGGATGGCGCAGCGTTTGCGATTCGGACCATTGTCGAAAAATTCCGCAGCGAGTTGGAAGGCTACGTTCGGAGTGAAAAAGACGACGGGGTTCGTATCGCATTGGAAATTGCGAATTGAGCCTGATCAATCGTCTTGACTGTTGGCGCGGTCGGCGATGATGGCTCATTTGCAACGTGTGGTTGGCGTAAATCTACGACTCGAATAGAAGCGCGGGTAATGGCCAAGATAATTCTTAACAATCAGGAAGTCGAAACTCGCGAGGGCATTCCCGTCTTGCAAGCCGCGTTGGAGTCCGGCTTGAATGTGCCCCACTACTGCTACCATCCGGGTCTATCGGTGGTAGCGTCGTGTCGATTGTGCCTGATGGAAATGAAAATGCCCCACCCCAAAACGGGTGAACTCGGTTGGGCACCCAAGCTAATGCCATCTTGCCAGACACCGGTGCGCGACGGGATGGAAGTCCGTTTCGACTCCGACAAAGTCAACGAAAACCAAGAGCGGTGCATGGAGTTCTTCCTGCTCAACCATCCGCTCGACTGCCCCGTCTGCGACCAAGCCGGTGAATGCCACTTGCAGGACTACTCCTACAACTTCGGCAAGAGCGAATCGCGAATGGTCGATCAGAAGCACGTCACGCCGAAAAAAGACATCGGCCCGAAGACGCTGCTTTATTCCGACCGCTGCGTGATGTGTTCGCGCTGTGTGCGGTTTTGTGATGAAGTAGTTGGCACTGGTGAGCTTTGTATTACCAATCGTGGAAGCAAAGCTGAAATCGACGTGTTCCCGGGCAAACCGCTCGACAACCCTATGCAGGGTAACGTCGTAGACATCTGCCCGGTGGGTTGCCTGCTGGACAAGGACTTCCTGTTTGAGCAGCGCGTGTGGTACCTTAAAAGTGCCGATTCGATTTGCACGGGTTGCAGCACTGGCTGTTCGATTCGCATCGATCAAAACGAGGAGCATGTCTATCGGATCAAACCGCGCTTCAACCCGCGCGTGAATCAGTGGTGGATATGCGACGAGGGGCGCTTCGGATTCAAATACATTCACGACAAGAATCGGTTGACGCAGTTGAAACTGCGACGCGGTGAATCGCTGGAATCGCTGCCCTGGGAATCGCTGGCTGAAACGGTTCGCTTCCGGTTCGAGAAAATCGCCAAGAAGGAAACCGAAAAGAAAACGGCGGTGATGATTTCACCGTTTGTGGCCTGCGAAGAAGCGTGGTTGCTGGCAAAGTCGATCCGCGAGGTCGCACCGGAGGCGACGCTTGTTCTGGGTCCGGTGCCAACAGTCGAACAGGATCAACGGTTCCCGATCGGTGCGACCAACGGCGACACCAAGTTCATCATCCGCAAGGAAAAATGCCCGAACCGCAAAGGCATTGAACTCATCATCAAACATTTCGGCGGTAACGTTGAAACTTTTGACGCCTTTGTAGAACAAGCTGGCAAGGGCGAATACGCGGCGGCTTGGATCAGCGGTGGTTACGCGTCCGAATGGGTCAGCAAGGATTTCGCCAAAGCCGCCAGTAAGATTCCGTTCAAAATTGTCCACGATCTGTTCGCAAGCGCCTTAACCGAAGACGCAACATTGATAGTCCCGGCGTGTTCGTTCGCCGAGCGTGACGGAAGCTTCATAAACGCGACCGATGTCGTTCAACCTTTTGCCCGTGCGATCAAACAACCACAGGGTTGCAAGCGCGACGGGCAGTTTTTCCATGAGTTGGCCGAACTCGAAGGCCTGTTCCAAGCCGCCAACGTGCGTGAGATGATGGCCGCAGAGATCAAAGAATTTGAAGACGTGTACGTTCCGCCGCCGCTTCCGGAACATCAGCATTAATAGAAGAACAAGCCGCGTAGGGTCCGCTGTGCGGACCATTCGTTCGGTTGGTAGATGATGACATCCGTGGTCGGCACAGCGGACCCTACATCGCTGTGATGTTGAGGTAGTTTTCAGAAGTTGGCAGGTAACATGCTCAGTTGGCTTGAAAATCAGGCAGTCTTCAGTGCGGTCCTGTCCCTCCTGCTCATCGGTGGGATCATGACCTGCGTAGCCTACTGCATCTATTTTGAGCGCAAGATATCCGCGTGGATTCAGGATCGCCAAGGACCGAACCGCGTTGGATTCCTCGGCCTTTTCGGAAACTTTCATTTCTGGGGGCTCGGTCAACCGCTGGCGGACGGTGCAAAGTTTCTCCTTAAGGAAGACATCATTCCGTCACGCGTGGACAAACCGCTTTTCATCCTTGCCCCCGCGATTAGCATGGTTGTCGCCCTCATCGGTTTCGTGGTGATTCCTTGGGGCGGTTACTATTTGCTCGGTGACACACTTCTCAATGTTCAGGTCGCCAACCCCGACGTCGGTTTGCTTTATGTCCTCGGCGTCGGGTCGATGGGCGTGTATGGCGTCGTGCTGGGCGGGTGGGCGAGCAACAACAAATATTCGATGTACGGTGCGGTTCGCGCCACGGCACAGATGCTCAGCTACGAAATCCCGATGGGTATTGCGATTCTGATCGTGGTGCTCGCGAGTGGGCAGCTGCGCTTAGAAGAAATCGTCGTCGGTCAGGTCGGAAGCAACGGTTTGTGGAACATCGTTCTGCATCCCGTGGCATTCTTGATTCTGCTGATCACACTATTCGCCGAAACCAACCGTGCCCCGTTCGACCTCGCAGAAGCTGAGCAGGAACTCATCGGTGGTTTCCACACCGAATACAGCGCCATGAAGTTCGCGATGTTCTTCCTCGGCGAATACGTTCACATGATTACGGGTAGCGCGTTTATCTGCGTGCTATTCCTAGGTGGATGGGAATTGTCATTGTTTGGCATTGGTCCTGCATTTCCGGGCACGGGACTCGACGACACGGGTTTGATTTCAGTGCTAATCAAGGTCGGCGTGCTGGGCGTCAAGGTGGCGTTCTTCATCTTCCTGTTCATGCTCATTCGATGGACCCTGCCGCGATTCCGCTTCGACCAGTTGATGCGGTTGGCGTGGAAGGGATTGATCCCGATCAGTCTGGGACTTTTGATCCTAACGGTTCTCGGTGTGTATATGGGTTGGCAGCGCAGCGTTCTGTTCAACCTTGGCGGTGAAATTGCAATTGTGGCGGCGACATTGGGCGTGGTTATTCTGGCCAACAAACCGGTCAGCGGACGTCAGGGCAACATGCCCGCAATGGGTCAACCGCTCGGCGGTTAATGCACATTGGGGTGCAAACAAAATTTTCGATCGACGTGATTTATGATTAGCGACGCAGACATCATTCTCATCAAAGAGCCAAAGCTGTCGGCTGCCGACAAGCTCTACCTCACGCAAATTGCCGAAGGCGTGAAGGTGACGCTCAACCATTTATTTTTCAAACCAAAGGTCACCGTATCGTATCCCGAAGAAAAACGTCAACTTCGAGTTGATAACTATCGCGGGGTGCATCGACTCAACCGTGACCCCGATGGTCGCGTGGCGTGCGTCGCTTGTTTCATGTGCGAGACAGCATGCCCAGCCCACTGCATCCACATCGTCGCCGACGAATCGCCCTGGGAAGACCGCGAAAAATACCCGCAACAATTCGACATCGACGAACTCCGCTGCATCTACTGCGGCATGTGCGAAGAAGCCTGCCCAGTCGATGCGATTGAACTGACCACCGAGTACGACATCGTGGGTCATACGCGCGACGAAATGATCTTCGACAAAGAAAAGCTGCTGAGCGTCTTCGACAAAACAAAAGACGTCAAACCGCGAAAGAACCCAAAAATCAGCGGGTATGAAGGAACGGGCGACCGCGAAAAATACGATCAACTTCGCGAGCGGTTGGAAAAAATGGTCAACGAACGCGAACCGGATCAATCCAAATCTTCCCCAACGACCTGCGAAGGGAACGCATCTTGACCTCGATGATTCCCTACATTCTTTACGTCTTGTTTGCATTGGGCGGGGCTGCGATTTATCTCGCCATGCCCAAGCCAGCCGGTTCGCAGAAGCGGGCAGCGCTGGTGTTGGGTGTTTCGGTGGTCGCGGGACTGATGGCGCTGATGAGCATGCACTCTGTCGCTCCCAACCCGAACAACTTCTTTTTCTACATGTTTGCAGGGATCGCGGTGTTGGCGGCTGGCCGCGTTGTCACGCATCCGGTACCGACGTACAGCGCGGTGTATTTCGCCGTCGTAATTCTTTGTGTGGCTGTGCTGCTCGTCATTCAGCGTGCAGAGTTCCTGGCAGTTGCGCTGATCATTATTTATGCCGGCGCGATTTTGGTCACCTATGCGTTTGTCATCATGCTAGCGCAGCAGTCCGGCGCTGTCGCAACCGATACTCAAGCCCGCGAACCACTGATGGCAATTCTCGTTTCATTCGTCATCGCCGGTGCCATCGCCGGAAAGATCGAACAGCTCAATTCCGTCCCGGTTCAATTGCCCGATCGCACGATCACGCAAGCGTCGGATGCGGGTGCAATCGAAGCAGCGACGGAATCGAAATCAGAATCCGGGCACACGCGGGCGATTGGCAAGCTGATGTTCGGTCCGTACCTGATTGTGGTTGAACTATCTGGACTCCTGCTTCTCATCGCAATGGTTGGCGCGATTGCGATATCGAGAAAGCAGGTACCCATCGAAGACACGGGTGAGGTAAGACTACCCGTAGGCCAGATTGGCCGTGAAGCGCCACCGTTCTAAAGGGTAAGAACAATCGCGCCGTTGTAGGGTGGGCCGTGCCCACCGCAGTTCGAGCGCCAACAACATGGTGGGCACAGCCCACCCTACGGATTCGTTGAAAGCCAAGTTGTTTTGAAAGCCAAACACAATGCCTGATCCAGGTTCATACATTTTGCTCGGTGCGGTTCTGTTTGCGATCGGTATGGTCGGGTTTCTGGCCCGCCGCAACCTGATCGTGATGTTCTTGTCCACCGAAATAATGTTCCAGGGCGTCGTGCTTAACGTCGTGGCATTCAGTCGCATGCATGGCCGCCTTTCAGGCGACGTCTACGGATTGTTCATGCTCGTCATCGCGGCGGTCGAAGCCGGTTTGGCGCTCGGCCTGGTCGTACTCCTGTATCGCAGAAAGAACTCGCTTGACGCCGAAAGCTGGTCGGCAATGAGTGGATAGCATCACCGAGTCATCAATGTTTACGCTCGGTTGAAGGAATCAATGAACGAATCGCTGCTCACCAATTTAAGTATTCTGATCTTGCTGCTACCGGCTGCCGGTGCATTGTGCGCCGGAGCTTTGGGTCCGCGCCATCTTAAGGGCAACAGCCATTGGCCGGTCGTCTTCGGTGTCGGTGGCGCGGCGATCGCGTCGTATATTTTGCTCTTTCAAGTCGCGGGAGCTGGCGAAGAGTCGTCCGTTCTCATCGAGCTTTACCAATGGTTCACAGCCGGCGGTGGTTCGTGGTTCAACGTCGAACTGCTGATCGACCCTCTCACAGCTGTCATGCTCGCGGTGGTCACCGGCATCTCCACCCTTGTCGTCATCTATTCCAAAGAATACATGCGACACCACGACCAACCCGAGCGCGGTTACGAACGCTTCTTCGCGTTTCTCGGATTGTTCGTATTCTCAATGTGCATTCTCGTCCTCGGCGGCAACTTCCTGCTGCTTTATCTGGGGTGGGAGGCAGTCGGTCTGTGCAGCTATCTGTTGATCGGTTTCTATTATCAAAAACCGTCGGCTGCCGCTGCGGCTAAGAAAGCATTCCTGGTCAATCGAATCGGTGACTTTGGATTCGGGCTTGGCATCCTGCTGATCTATATCACGTTTGGCTGCTTGGATTATGCCACCGTATTTGAAGCCGCCCGTTTGGGCATGGATCACAACGTCGAAGCGCTCGCGACCCTCATGAGTATCGATGCGATTCAAGCGTCGGAACTTGCGATGACGATCTCGTCGCGCCTCCCGATCATCGCCCTGCTGCTGTTGTGTGGTGCGGTGGGTAAGAGTGCTCAGCTGCCATTGTACGTCTGGCTGCCCGATGCGATGGAAGGCCCATCGCCCGTCTCGGCGCTCATTCACGCGGCGACTATGGTAACGGCTGGCATCTACATGATGGTGCGGTGTGGTGTCATCTTTGCATCGTCGGATGCGGTGATGATGTTCATCGCAATTCTCGGAGCAGCCACCGCGATATTCGCGGCGACCATCGCGCTTGTGCAAACCGACATGAAACGCATCCTCGCGTATTCAACCATCAGCCAACTCGGATACATGTTTCTGGGTGTCGGATGTTTCGCCGCAGGGTCAGCCGTCTTCCACCTTATGACCCACGCGTTCTTCAAAGCTTTGCTGTTCCTCGGTGCGGGTAGCGTGATGCATGCGATGGGCGGTATCATCGACGTGAGACGCTTCGGCGGTTTGAAACGCATCCTGCCTGTGACCTACCTGACCATGTTGATTGGGTCAGCTGCACTCGCGGGCTTTCCGCTGCTGGCTGGATTCTGGAGCAAGGACGAAATCGTCCACGCCGCGTTTAATCAGCATGTCCTTCTCGGAGTCGTCGGTCTGGTCACCGCCGTCCTCACCGCGTTCTACACATTCCGGATGATGTTCCTGGCATTCTGGGGAGAAGAGCGCGTACCGGAAGGTGTGTCGGCCCATGAATCGGGCAAGTGGATTCTTGTACCGCTGGGAATTCTCGCGATAGGTGCAATCTTCTCTGGATATTTTGGCGTTCATGTTCATGGTGGCGGGTTCCTTGGGTTCCTCGAACCGCATGGCGCGTTGCATCACTTCCTCGAACCGGTGACCGCCCCCTTCGCTGCACACGCGCACGAGGCCCACGCAGCAGAAATCGGTCATGGATTCTTCGCAGCGATCGCCCACCATTGGCTGATGTATCTCTCGGCGCTGCTTTCGATTCTCGGAATCCTCGTCGCATACGTCTGGTATGTGCAGCGACCCTGGCTACCGCAGGTGGTTCGGGCGACATTCCCGAAGGCGCATTTTGTATTGCTGCACAAATACTTCGTGGATGAATTCTATGACACGGTGTTTGTTTCACCGCTGCGCCGATTGGGACGTTTCTGCTACCAAGCCGACGTTTTCCTGATCGACGGAATCGTCTGGTTCATCACCGTGATTCCGCGAATGTTCGGACAATCATGGCGGACGCTGCAAACCGGCGCGCTGCAAGGTTACGGCCTCGGAATGGCCGCCGGCCTCGCGCTGATTATTGTTTTGGTCATGATGACAACGTAAGCCGTCGTTTCGACAGCAAAGGTACTAAGCACCGTGGACTTCGTTTCAAACTGGATTCTAACCGCCATCATCTTCATGCCGATCGTCGGTGCGGCGTATGTGTGGTTTGGCAGCGGTAGTCGCGTGTCGCAAGTCCGCAGCAACGCGATGATCGGGTCGATGCTGACGTTGCTCCTCGTCATTTGCGCGGCGGGCATGCACAGTCAAGGGCAAGGCGAAACCGTTGATGGGTACGGCTTGTACCACACGTCCGGATGGATGGCCGACGGAGACAATCGCATCGACGTCAACTACACGTTGGGCATCGATGGTGTCAGCGTTTGGTTGCTTTTGCTTACCGGGTTGCTTTGTCCGCTGGCGATTTGGGCGAGTTTTTCTTCGATCACCAATAGGGCGAAGGAGTATTACTGCCTGCTTCTGCTTTTGGAATCGGGGATGCTCGGGGTTTTCTGCTCGCTCGACCTCTTGCTCTTTTATGTATTCTTCGAGTTCACGTTGATCCCGCTGTTTTTCCTGATCGGTACATGGGGCGGACAGGAACGGGCCCGGGCAGCTACCAAGTTTTTCCTGTTCACCGTCGCGGGAAGTGTGCTGACGTTTGCTGGCGTTTTGTACCTCGCATTCCATCAATACAGCTACGGCGATACGGGCGTGTTTTCGCTGAACATTCCGACGTTGGTTCGATACGGTCAAAGTGGTTTGATCCCCGCGGGCGTTCAGTGGTGGATATTCCTCGGACTTGTCGCCGGGTTTGCTGTTAAGGTGCCGCTGTTTCCCGTACACACATGGCTACCCCTCGCCCACACCGAAGCACCGACCGCTGGCAGCGTGCTGTTGGCCGGCGTGCTGCTCAAGCTCGGAACCTATGGCTTCATTCGACTCGCCCTTCCAATCTTGCCTGAAGGTGCAGAGGCCTTCGCCCACTTCATGGCGGTGATGGCGATCGCCGGTGTGATCTATGGAGCGTTGGCTGCCTGGGTGCAGGAAGACGTCAAGAAACTCGTGGCGTATTCATCCGTGTCGCACATGGGTTTCTGCGTACTTGGCATGTTCAGTTTGAAGATGGCTGGCATGACCGGCTCAGTGATGTACATGGTCAATCACGGCTTATCGACTGCCGCATTGTTCCTCGTGGTCGGGATGATTTACGAACGTTACCACACCCGCGACATGAACAAACTCGGCGGACTCGCCCGACAAATGCCGGTGATGGCTGTATTCCTCATCATCTTCACACTCAGCAGCATCGGTCTTCCCGGTCTCAACGGATTCATCGGCGAAATGCTCGTTCTCATCGGCACGGCTGCCTCAACCGAAACGCATGATGGCTTAATCGCGGGTCCACTTGGAATGGCCTACGCAGTTCCGGCAGCGACGGGCATCGTCCTCGGTGCGATCTACATGCTTTGGATGTGTCGCCGCATATTGTTTGGACCGGTCCTCGAACCTCCGGGCACGCCAGACACGTCGGCTGGCTTGCCGCCTGATCTAAGTGGCCGCGAGATTGGAATCCTTGCACCGATCGCAGTGCTGTGTCTGGTCATAGGCATTTGGCCGAAACCGATGATCGATTCGATGCAACCGGCGATTGAAGAACACATCCTGGCATCACGGGTGATGGAAAAAGATATCAATGTCGCTCATGCAGATAAGGCGATGAAAGGGCAATCGGTCGCTTCAAACACTGCTCCCGCAAGCCCTCAGGCAGACAGCATGGAAGTAGAATCAAAGCCAACGGAAGCTCAGCGATTCACCGGTAGCCAACTCGTGGGATCAGAGGTGCGACATGGATCTTAGTGCGTACTTCCCCGGGTTCCTTCCCGAATTCGTCATGATCATCGGTGCGTGTGCGGTGCTGCTCTTGGGCGCGCCAGCGCGGGCGGCGGTTCCGGGCGATATGTCGAAGCAGACTCCGGGTTTGCTGGCGATCGTCGTCACACTGACGTCGCTGTTCATTACGCTTTGGCTGGGGCATCCGGCAGGTGGCGAGTCGTGCCCACCGGGATTGGTTGCGACGGACCTGCTCTATTATGTGCGCGTCGGTGGTCTCGGTGTGGGCGTGCTCATTCTGCTCGCCAACCTGCACTTACCGGTTGCCAACGAGCGTGCCGAATTCTTTTCGATGATCCTGTTTTCGCTGACCGGATTGCTCATCACCGCAGCCGCCAACGATCTGCTCGTTCTGTTTTTCGCGATCGAACTGGTCAGCGTTCCGACGTACATCATTGTCGCCCTTGCCCGAGAAGATAAACGGGCCTCGGAAGCCAGCGTGAAGTATTTCTTCCTCGGAGCGATGTCGGCTGCGATCATGGTCTACGGCTTCAGCTTTTTGTATGGCGCTCTCGGAGGGACCACGACACTTTCCGGTAGCGGTGACTCGATGGCCGCCGTCGCCAGCGCGACTGATACCAACAATGCGATCATCATTGCGGGCATGCTGCTTTCGTTCGCCGGAATATTCTTCAAGTTGGCAGCGGTCCCGTTCCATTCGTATGTCGCAGACGTTTATGAAGGCCCGGCGTCAACCGTTAGCGGTTTGTTGGGTTTCCTTCCAAAATTCGCAGGACTGATCGCAGGCGTGAAACTGCTCAGTGTGTTTGCGTGGGACGTCCCTCCGCAAGTGCTATGGGTGCTTTGGATCGTCGCAGCCGCCACCATGACGGTTGGAAACACGATTGCCCTGTTGCAACGCAACGTCAAGCGCATCCTCGCGTATTCAAGCGTCGCCCACAGTGGTTACATGCTCATCGGTTTGATCGTGGGGCCAAGCCTGCTCGCCGGAGCGGGGCCGATGCGCGATGGCGTCTCGGCGATGCTGTTCTACATGGTGCTCTATGGCGCGATGAACCTTGGCGCGTTTGCAGTGCTGGGGGCGCTGGAGAAATCTGGCGAGAGCGTCGAAGACATCGCCGATATTGAAGGCCTTCATCAACGCCATCCGGGCCTGGCGCTGGCGATGGCGTTGTGCATTTTCAGCCTGATGGGTTTCCCACCGACAGCCGGTCTGCTCGGTAAGGTTTACATCTTCTCGAGTGCGTTTTCAGTCGGGTCGGAGCATCCGTTCGGCGGGCCGCTGGTAGTGCTCGCAGTCATCGGCGTAATCAACTCTGCCATCGGTGCAGCGTATTACCTGCGCATCATCGCTGCCTGTTACAACCGCGAACCCAAAAGCGAAACCAAGATCATAGGCGGAGCGGCACTTCGACTGGCAATTGTGGCGTGCAGCGGTTTGATGTTGCTGCTGTTTATCAAGCCCGCACTATTGAGTCGTGATGCCAAATCCGCAGCCGCCACTGTGGTTGCAAAAGATGTTCATCACACCAATGTCGCCGTCGCCGCCAAGAATACCGCTTCCGAATCCTCACCAACGAAAACGCCGTAGCAGTCTGAGGGCTGCACCACAAGAACTCACCCACATCTATTCAATATCCAGCGGCCAACTGCCACCACCGCGATCCATCCAATGGCTAAATGCCAGCAACTTGCGACGTGTCGCCTCTTTGTACCATGCATCGCCCTGCTCCCACCAATCGGTAAACGCAGAACCCTTAACAAACTCGGCGTGCCCGTCACGATATGAAACATTGCTGCCAGTTCCGTGAGCGATCTGATCGATGTTCGGCGCTGCGATGTCATGCGCAATCGCCGTCTGTGGTTTGATTCGATCCCACGGGACGCCCGTCAAACCAACACGTCTTTCAAAACTGGCTTGCGTATGATTCACCCAGTTGGGATTGTCGGGCCGCCACATGGTTTCAACGCTGGGCGGCCAAGGGTTGATCGGCGTGTCCCATGCAAAGTCAGGATCTTTGACCGACGGGCAAAAGAATACCTTGGGATTTTTCACTTCGCCCGACTGCCACATCAGTCCGAAGTTCCACCAATGCCCCGGTTCAGGGCCTGGCGGTGGTGGGTTGGAAACCTGAAAGATGTGATGCCGATGATGCATTGCCGACAACCAGACTTGGTTATCGTTGTTCGTATTGAGAATCTCGTCAAAATATTCCGGACCGAACCCGCCGATGTGAACCGGTTTCCATTCGCAAGGGGTTTCGGATTCGTCACATCGACAGTTGATATCCACACCACGCCGCGCGAGTTGGGGGGCTGAACCGTAACCGATTCCGTACAACTCCCAGGTGTTCGACAATCCGCGCAAATGTGAAAGGCAGACCACCCGCCGTGCCTGATCACGGGCCTGTTTTAGAGACGGTAGCAGAATCGATACCAGAAGTGCGATGATGGAAATCACCACCAACAGTTCGACGAGCGTAAAGGCTGCGTCGCGCTGCCTGCGCACAGCGGCAGATTGTTTGATGTGCCTGACGATTTGATCAACCCCGATCGGACGCCCGAACCTTTGAATATATCGGCTGGTGCAGGGCACATCCAAGCAGAATCCGGGCCGACGGATACAGAACCATCATTCGTAGCATTCGGAATCGGGTTATGGCTATTTGGGGGCGAGAAGTTTTTCGGCGTATTCGAGGAGACGCTCCATGCGGAACGGTTTGCTGAGGTAGCCATCGACCCCACGACTTTCCGCCCAGGCTTTGTGACGGTTGCCCGCGTTTCCGGTGATCATGATGACTGACGGCTTGTTGCCATCGCCCCGCTTGAGTTTGTCCATCACGAGGAAACCGCTGCGTTTAGGCAGCATGGCATCGAGGACCACCAAATCGGGCGCACCGGATTCGGCCATGGAGACAGCCGTATCGCCATCGGAAGCGGTACACACATTTGCACCGGTGTCTTGAAGCGCCGTTTGGATCGCAGAAAGAATATCCGGATCGTCATCGACGACGAGTATCGTTTTTCCCAGAAAGTGTTCAGACAATTGACATCCTCCCAATGTCATCATCAAGGGTCGGCGTGGCTTGTTTTCATCTACAAATTGATAAGAAATGGAAACCCAATACCCCGCGTATTGCACCCCTTGTTTGCAATGACGCTAAAAGTATAGGTTCGATAAGGTGGTGATTCAAATGATCATGGGATTTGCGCTCGAAACGCAGCATGGGGCTGAAAAAAGCATTTCACTACGACACCACTTCACATTTCCAACGACCATCGGAATCGTCGTGTATCCGGTTTGTCACAGTAGGCCATGATCACAGTTGGCCAGGGCAAACCCGATGCAACGTGGCTATTTGTCGGAAGGTGATTTGTATGATTCGCCCGATTCAAACTCACCGTCGATGAGGACACCGACGCAATGCGTTGTGTATTCAAACGGGTCGCCGTCGTATAGCGCAAGGTCGCCATCTTTACCAACCGCAATCGAACCGACGCGATCTTCGATGCCAAGTATTCTTGCAGCGTCGATCGTGACCGAACGAAGGGCGCCCTCGAAGCCAAGACCATTTGCGGCAGCCAAGCCAGCTTCGAACAGCACTACCCGCGACTTGGGGACGTAGCTTTCGAATCCACTTTGCATGCCAACCAGAATACCGGCGTCGCGCAGCTTCGCCGCCGTTTCAAAGCTGGCGTTCTCCAACTCCCAACTGAAACGGGCCATCGTGGGATGAATAATTACCGGGATGCCTGCTGCTTTGATCTCGTCGATCAACATGTGGCTTTCGGCCCCGCCGTCGAGTATCAACCGAATATCGAATTCTTTGGCAAGTCGCAAAGCGTTGGCAATATCGTTGGCACGGTGGGCAGTCACGACCAGCGGTACTTCTTTCTTGAGTACGCTGGCGAGCGCTTCCTTCGTGAGATCGAAGCCAGCTTTCTTTTCAGGATCATCGAGTTCACGCTTTTTCAAGTACGATTGCGTCTCGACAAACGCTTCCCGCAGCATCGACATCATTTTGCCACGGGTACCTGGGGACTTGTCACCCTTCTTGCGTGCCGAACTTGCCAGCGTCGCAACCACGGCAGCCCTCTCGCGAATCAGACCATCTTCGACTGTATTGCCCCGCGTCTTAATAATCATCGTCTGCCCGGATATCAACTCGCCCGGTGCGTGCCCGGTGTGGACCGTCGTCACGCCGAACTGTCGCACCCAAGCCACCAGCGGATCGTGGGCATTGTACGCGTCAATCGCCCGCAGTTCCGGTTGAATGGGCGATGAATGCTCGAGTTGATCCTGATCCTGCTTTTGATTCAGAATTCCAGTCAAACCGACCGTGGCATGCGTATCGACCAAACCAGGCGTCACCACATTTGCTTCGAGAACCTTCATGCCATCCGGAATCGAAACCGAGGCAGCCGGTCCGACCGCGGCAATCTTGCCATCGCGTATGACGACGATACCGTCTGAAATCGGATCGCCTTCCATCGTATAAATGGTCTTGCCGCGAACCGCCACTTGCGCAATTGCGGCGCTTGCAAAAACACAGAATGCCAACTGCAAGAATAAGATTTGAAAAAAGTATCGGCTCATCACGACGGACCTTCCATCAATCGAAAATGTCTATGTGTCGAACGTGCCGGGGTAGGGTGGGCCGTGCCCACCATGTCTCGTATTAATGGATACAGCGGTGGGCACGGCCCACCCTACGACGACACGAGCCCCTCGGATCAGGAACAATTCCAAACGTTCTATCGATTCTAATCATCAGACTGATGACCGCGACAACAGAGATACGGTTCCTGATCGTGTCCAGCACCAAACCCACCCACCGCGTGCAGATAATCTTCAGGATCGGAGCGATCAAAAACCTTCTCACCCTCGACGTACGTCTCAAGCACCTTGGTGTATACGCTGAATGGATCGCCGTCGAGGATGATGAAGTCGGCATCCTTCTTGGGTTCGAGCGACCCGATGCGATCTTCCAATTCGAGGATTTTCGCGCCTGCGATCGTCAAGGCTTCCAGTGCTTTCTGCCGCGACATGCCTGCCCGAACACCGAGGGCGGCCATCCTGAAAAACACGCGCGAATCGGTAATCCAATCGTCCGTATGAAACGCGGTGAGGACGCCCGCGTTTTCTAAGAACGCGCCGGTCTCAAAAATGAGGTTGCTGGCCTCAAGTTTTCCACCCGGGCTATCAACCAGGATGACCGAGCAAGGCGCGCCCGACTTCGCAATCTCGTCGGCAACCATCCACCCTTCACTGACATGGTGCAGCACCACGCGAAAACCAAACTCCTTGGAGAGTCGCAGCACCGTCATGATGTCATCGTTGCGGTGGGTATGATGATGAACGACGCGTCTGCCTTCCAACACCTCAATTAAGAATTCCTTACCGAGGTCACGGTCCGGTCGCTTCTTGTCATCTTCCGATGCCTTGGCCATCTTGTCGCGATACTCCTGCGCTGCGACGAACATCTCGCGCACCAGCGACGCCGACTTGCCCCGCGTCCCGGGAAACGGTTTATCGCGCTGCGAGTTGGTGCCGTTGGCCATCTTCATGCCACCAGCGATGCGGCCATCCTTGAGGCGAATGAACATGTCTTCGATAGTGCGGGCTTCACGAAGCTTTACATATACGGTTTGACCACTCAGCAAATGACCGGACCCGGGCATGATGTTGAGCGCTGTCAAACCGCCAGCCACCGCCCGACGAAACCCACTGGAGCGCACGTTGATCGCGTCGTAGATGCGCACTTCAGGATGAAGCGGACCGGAACCATCGCCCCCACCCACACCTCCAATATGACTGTGCGTGCAGATCAAACCGGGCATCAAGACTTTACCGGTGACATCAACCACCTGCGTCCCGTCGGCGAATTTTCGATCGTCCGCCGTTCGCACTTCGACGATCTTGCCATCTTTGACGATCAGAACGCCGTTTTCGATTTCATCCCCGACAATCGGGATGATTCTGGCACCGACGTAAGCCGTCGCGTCTTGCTGGGCATAACCGTTTGAAACGATACCCAGGCACACAGCCAGCGTCAGTATCGCAGTCCAATGATGCCTCATGCTTTCTCCTCAAATTCGTGGCAATCGAATCGCAACCGACGATTCTGATGCCTAATTGTTTTGCCAATGCCTATGTTTTTTGATCGTCGTCCATGTCGCGACGTGCCCGTCGTTTGGCTCGCAGCAATCGAGACGTCGCGTCTTCATCGTCGCCATCAGTTGCATCGCGGTCGGGTTGTTTCGGTGCTTGCGGTTTGTCTTTCTTACCGGCTGAACCGGAATCGATCGACTCTCGCAAATCGCCAGCGTCGATCTTAGCCGCATCATCACCGACGTCAAAACGCGCCCCGCGATCAATATCAGGTTTGTGCGATGGTTTGGTGGTTGACTTGCCGGAAGCATCAGTCGAGCGTTCATCCTGTACCCGGTCGCGAACCCCTTTGAGTTGACCGATCGATGCGGTGCTGCGCTCACCGGCTTGGCCGAGAACCGCCACATTGGAAGTCAGCGATTCGATTAACGGACCGATCGACCTGAACCGCATCGACCATCCCACCAACTCGACAAGGATAATCACTCCGAGAATGCCCCACCACGGACCGTGTATCACACCAACACCGAACAGCAAGACAACCATCAGGACCAATTCGAACACAATCGAAAACGCCAACCAACTCGCCAAGCGGCGTACGGCTACGTCCAACAAGAATAGAGGTAACAAAATCCAAGCGAGCATCCATTCCCAGATTGGTTCCTTCGCAAGAGTCGGTGGCATGTCGTGATCGAAAATCGGATGGCTCGCGGCTTGGCTCATGTCGTCGTGCCAGCGTCCACCAGTGATGTCTTTGACCTTCTCCAACATGGCCACATTCGTTGTGAGCTCACGAAATTCCGGCGAGAACGGAACAGACACGCCCGTTTGTATCGAACCTTGCGACACTCCGTTTTCATTGACTGCAACGTTGGCGATGTATTGGCCGGTCTGATCGACTTTGAATTTGGCTTCGTAATGACCGGGACCGGTTTGCGTAAACACCAGTTGCTCGGTTTGTTGATCGGGTTTGATAATCACACCGGGTAGCGTCAACAGATTAAGTGCACCGGCATCCTTGTCCACCGCGTCAACCACCACCGTGCCTTCGTTACCGGAAATGCGGGTGAACACATCGAGGTTCGCCGGTGCATCCTGACGCATCGACCAGCGCACAATCTGCGACCAGAGTTTTGAAAACTGCGGCCAACTGACCCACGCATCGCCCCATCGCGGCCAGAACCCACTGGTAAATGCCACGGAACGCCCCAAGCCGGCTTGCCAATGCGCGAGTACCGGATCGGCGACGCCGTCCTCACCCAACCGCACGAGCGCGATTTGCGATTCGTCCTTGGGCGATGTCAGCACCAAACCACCGAGCGGTGGGAGCGCCTCGCCCGAACTGATCCCCGCCAGCATTTCGCTGGCAGCGTATTGAACCTGCGGTGAAAAACGCTCTTCACTAATCAGCGAGCGCCGCACCACTTTCGATTCCTTCACGAAAATCTTGGGCAGTTTCTTCGGGTTGCGACAGGGGTAGTACTTGCCACCGGTTTTCTTGGCGATGTCGATGAGCGATGCCTCCATCACATGCGAACCGAAACCGATTCCGATGGTGCTGCAAGTGATCTTTAGCTTTTTCATATTGGCGATCACACTTGGGACCGGTGGTGACGGATCGCCATCGCTGATGATGATGATGTGTTTCTGCGCTGCGTCGGTTGCAGCCAATCCCTTGACGGCCATCTTCATGGTCGTGTCGAAATCGGGCATGTCGCCGATGACCATTTTGTCGATGCGATTCTTGATGGCGCTTTTGTTGCTCGCGATTTGCAGCGGAACATCCCAATTCACACCGCCAGGTGACCACGAATATGTCAGCACGCCGAAGTAGTCACGCGAGCTGATCGTCTCCAGCGATTTCTTCGCAACTTCCGTACCCCAGTAATTACCCCGAGCAATCTCGCAACTGTGGCAAATGATCGCCAGCGCTCCGCGAGGAATCACCCGCTTGTGCTTGATTTCAAAATGCACTGGCATCACTTCAGCCAGTGGCGTCCCGATCCATCCGCCCGCACCGTATGATTCATCGCCACCGGTCATGATCAATCCGCCACCGAGATTCGACACATAGTTGACGATGTCCATTTGCTGTTCAGACGTAAACGTATTCGCCGGAACGTTCGCAAGAATGACCACCGAATAGCTCATCAAATCGAGCAAGTCCAATTCACCGGAGGACACATCGCGAATTTCGACGTCGATGTTTTCCTTGGCGAGCGCTTCAACCAGTGCAAGATCATCTTCCTCGCGCATGGTGAGCAGCAACACCTTGCTCTTTCCGGCGACGAATGAGAACGAGGTGGCGGTGTTGTTTTCTTCAATGCTGTCGCCGCGTTCCGGATCGCTTGGGACAAAGCGGGCTTCAAAGCGCTGCGGACCGCCACCCTGCACGGGGATCTTTACCGTAAATGGATTGTTGCCCTTTCGCAGTTGGATGCGCGATTCTTCCCGAGGAATGTCGATGAGTCGCCCGTTGTGATAAATATCCACATGCCCGCTGGTGCCTTGCTCAGCATGCAGCAACATTCGCAACGGAACCACGTCGCCTTCGCTCACACGCGTCGGGGCGACGAGTTTGTCAAAGTACACCTCGTTGCGATGTTCATACCAAAGCGGAACCACGTCGATTTGCACGCCAGCCGCTTGGGCGTTTTCAGCTTCCATCAGGATATTGCCCATGTTGTCGTTGCCATCCGACATCAGCACGATGCGCTTGGCGCTGTCATGGGGAAACATCGCAAGCGCCAACCGAATCGCCGCGGCGACGTCGGTGCGATCGCGATAGTCCATCTCAGGTAGCCGCCCCACGGGCACATGGTATCCACCGTGCATCGGTAGCTGCTGAAGGTATGCGTTGGAAGCGAAGTCGATCATGCCGACGCGATCGTCGGGCTTACTCTTGATCTGCTCACCAACGGTCTTGAGATACTCTTCCTGAACCTGCTGCAAGTCTTTGACGCTGTCGGAGCGATCCATCAAAAAGAAAACGGTTAGTTTGTCGGTCGTGCGAACGTAGGTCACATCGGCGAGGCACAATGCCAACACGATAATAACCAGGCACCGAACCACGATCGCCAGCGTGCGCCGCGCCGGTTGAATCGCACCCAGCACCCGCCACGACACCACCGATAGCACCGATAGCACCGGAATGATTAGCAGCAACCACAGCCATACCGGTTGATCGACCGACAACGGTAGGATCAAACCCAAACCGATTTGGTTGAGCATGGCGCTGACCACGTTGACTAATTCTCCAAAACCTGCACGCGTGCGTTGAGCGAATCAACAACGTACACGCGGCCATCAATACCACCAACCGCGCCCCAGGGTGCCCACAGTTCTCCCTTGCGACGCCCCTGCTTTCCCCAGTACTTGATGAGTTTCCCCTCCCGATCAAACCACTGTAATCGATGGTTCCCGAATTCGCACACGAGAATCGTACCGTCGTCCAGGCAATCGATGTCATAAGGATACCGCAACTGGCCCGGTTCGCCCCCCATTTCGCCCCATGACGACAAGTATCGACCGTTCAGATCGAATCGCAGAATGCGGTGGTTGCAGGCATCGGCGACCCAGAGCGTATTTTCGTTGTCGATGTCCATCGCTGCGGGCCGGCGCATGACTATTCCGTCAACCTCGCCCGCACATATGACGCTGACAAACTCGTACGTCGGCGACCATTTTGTGACGCGATCGTTTCCGTTGTATTCGCTGACGTAAATGAATCCGTCTTTGTCCACCGCGACATCGGTCGGCAGTTGAAACTCGCCGTCACCATTCCCCTCGCGACCGAATCGAGCAAGTTCGTTTCCATCGGCATCGAAGATCATCACGCGGTGATAGTGGGTGTCTGCCACGTACACGCGTCCGTCATCATGAACATGGATGCCCACCGGTTTGCCAGCCAACCGTTCTGGCATGGACCAGCCGACTTGAAACGCGCCGTCGGGTCCGAAGCGCTGAATGCGGGCGCTTTTATCGACAACGTAGATTCGATTGTGCTGATCGACGGTGAGCGCCCGTGGATAACTGAAATCGCCGGGGCCAAGCCCAAGACGCCCGAACATAGCCACCACTTCGTCATGCGATTCGATGTCGTGCTTGCAACCTGAGAATGCGCAAACGCATATCGCCGCAAACAGTCCCAAACGCGCAATGGGTGGTATTGATATACGCATCATCGAATCTAACGCCTCCATCGCCCAGCCAACGATAGCAGTGCAATGCCTGGAATTGCCGCGACGAGCAGCAAGATGCACAGCGCGGCGAGTATGTCGTCTTCAAACCGGTGGAACTTTTCGATCAATATCAATGACACCGGCGAAAACATTGGCACCCGTGTCAGAGATGTCGTCGCGACCTCAGCCAGACTCATCGCGGCTGCGATCAACACACCTGCACACATCGTCGGCCAATGATTGGCCAATGTCACGCGGCAGACCGCCAGCCCCGGTGACGCCCCATCGACCATCGCCGCACCGACGGTTGATTCGTCGGTTTGCTTAACCGCAACGTAGGCGAACAGCACGCCCATCCATCCAAAGCGGGCGACATATCCGATGACGGTCAATGACCAGTGGCTATACACCGCGTCAAACGGCAAGTACGCAGCCACCACGGCTTCACCGATCAATGCCCCCGGAATGACTGCCCATGCCAAAATCAACAGCGGCGCGACACGACGAAGCGTTGCCGATGCAGCGACGCATGTCCCCATCCATATGATGATCACACCGGCGACCAGCGCCGTCACGATCGAATAGGCAACGTCTGCCCGATAGAGTTCCCAGGTCAGAGCGATTGCTTTGCCGAGTTCGATGTCTTTGACGAGGCCATAAACGGGAACCAAGGTCGCCAGTGCAACGATTATGAAGACCAGCGCAACGATTCTGATGGAAACCTGTGATTGTGTTTTCGCGGATTCGTCATTTGCATCGGCCGCGCCACGTGTTCCGACGACATACGCAACTGCGATCGCGACCAACATCGGTATCAACAAGGGTAGGCTGGCAATGACCGTACCCACAGGATACGGTGACGATGTTGCTTCGCTGAGCAGCGCCGTGGCATAGACGATCATGTCGCACCCATGCGGTACCGAATAGTCACCGAGAAAAAGCGCAAAGAGCAGCAGCCAACCGCCTGCGATTGGCCGAATCAATACAGACGTCAGCACCGTTCGAAGAGCCCCCAGCTTAGAGCCATTCAAGAGCGCGACTTCATAAAGCTGATGACCACGACGCGACCACGCACCGCCTACCAAGAGCGCCGCAATCGGCCAACACCACAGCGCCCAAACGAGAATGCAGCGAATCTCACTGATCCCGCCAACCCATGCCCGCACGCCCAGGGCAATCACCATCGGCGGAATAATAAGCGGGGCCATGATGAGACTTGCTACGAAACCAAAATGGCTTGCGTTCGCACTCGAACCAACCAGCACAATACCGGGAATCGCCAGAACAAAAGCAGCCGTCGCACCCAACGCAGCCAATCCGGCTGACTTGCAAAACAAACTCCACGCAAATCCGCCCGAAGATGTGGCAGCGAGGCCCATTGGAGCGGTCGCAACCGACGGGGCAGCGCCAAAGCATTTGTAAACCAACATCACTGCCGGGAACAAAACCGTCGCCGCGAGCAGGCAAACGCCAATCAACATGAAGATTGCGAATGCCTTTTGCGTCACTTCAATAATGTCTCGCGGCAAATTTGGATGGCGATCGGCATGGCGTCGGCGATGTCGTCGGGGGAAACGAGATTGGCATCAAACTTCGGCAACTTCAACTCCTCGCATAGCGCCGGACGCACGGGATAGTTTCCGGAATCACTCTTGGCCAACATACGTTCCACCTTGGGTGAAAGGATAAAGTCGATCAGACGATGGGCAGCTTCATTATCCGCCGAACCGGCTAACAGCGCGACCGTGTTGGGAATGGTCAGGATACCGGCTTCTTTTAGTTCCGGAAACACCATGTCGATCTTGTGGCCCTTACGCTGCGCAACCAATACATCGTCGGAATCAGTCATCGCAAACCGCACCGATCCATCAATCAAACGGCGAACGGCGGTGCTGTTGCCATCGGTGACCAATACATCGTTGGCGACGAGCGCTTTTAGATAATCCTCGAATCGATCACGCCCCCATACAGCCGCCAGCGCCGAAACATGACCTCTGGTCGTTCCGAACAATGGATTGGCGATAGCGAGTTTTGATGCAATATCCGGTTTGGCCAGGTCTTCCCAATACTTCGGCAAATCATCCGGTGCTGTGTCAGCAGGCACATAAGCAACGACTCGCGCACGCAATGCAAAACCAGTCCAATCGTTCTCTTTGTCGCGATACGCGGGATCGATATCGGCGGCGCTCGGTGAATCGTAGGGAGCGAGCAACCCTTCGCGGGCGAGCAGAACAGTTTGCGATTGTTCGCTCGACCAGAATACGTTGGCCCGGGGGCGGTCTTTTTCAGCGCGAATGCGATTGACCAAACCGGTCGTCTTGCCCGCTTCCGAATCGGTCACAAGTTCGACGCGCTCGCCGGTTTCTTTTTTGTACAGAGCGATGACGTCGCGCAGGAACCTTTCGTCAACACTTGAATAGAGAATCACCGAGTCGTTCGCTGCGGATTTACCAGACGGATTTGCAGACGGTTTGCAAGCCACACTGCCGACCATCGCAGCGATTCCGGCCGTTGACATCAACACGCAACCGATAGTTCGGCGTAACGATCCTGTTCGGGTATTCATGGGTGTGCGTCGCCGGGGCTAGTGTATGCCCACGCGTCATCTAGCGGGTTGCGTTCCATTGTCATTCCCGCGAAAGCGGGAATCCAAGCCCCGCGCGTTACACATCGCTCGTTCTGGACTCCCGCATGCGCGGGAGTGACAAACCACTAGTTCATTGGGGCGAATGGTCCGTCGCCAACAGACAAGTCCCGACTTATTCGTCGGCGTCATCTTCATCCGAGTCAGTGTTTTCGTCATCTGGCTGATTCTCGCCGGAATCTTTGCCGGCTTCGGCTTCGTCGTCGTTGCCCGCGTCTTTGTTGTCCTTGACGCTCGGCATATTGGAATTAAATCCCTTGGGCAGGCGTTTGAAATATTCGCGAACGGCTTTTTGATATTGTCGAGGAATCCGATCATTATCCACCGTGTCAATCGCGTCGCGTTCAGCCGCTGCGATCAACTCGACAAATTCCTCACTGGCTTCACCTTTAACCTGCTCACCATCGACAAGAAATTGACCGATGATGCGCCCTTTGGTCGTCTCGACTTTGCCGCGTTCGATCTTGAAACCGATGTTGGTTTGTTCCTTCTGGGCCAATCCGCCGCGACCTTGACCGATGTCCCCCTGGCCACTGCCGCTTCCGCTGCCTTTGCCCGAACCTTGCCCCATTCCACTGCCGTTGCAACCCGAACAACTCTTGCCATCCTTTTGACCGGTGCCCGAGCACTGCTTGCACGAGTCGTTCATGTCGTTCTTCGCCGTCTCCAGATCTGACAGCGTCGATTCGAGTTGGCTCATTTCCTGTTCGAGCGATTCCATCTCGCTGAGTTGCTCGCCAGCCGCTTGCATCTCGCTGCTCGCGGAATCCATCTGACCCGAGGCAGCCGCCTGCGCCGCTTTCTGCATCTGCTCGCTCATTTGGTTGATGGCTTGCTTTGCCCCCTGCTGCTTCTTGACTTGCTGAGCGAGTTTGTCGATCTGCTTTTGTGACAAGCCGTTTTTTTCGAGCGTCTTTTTCATCTGCTCAAGGTCTTCCTTGGTCAGCTTTTGCAGCATCCGCTCGACGTCTTCTTTTTTGATGCCGGCTTGTTCTAGCTTCTTTTGAAGTTGCTCCTGCTTGGCAATATTGTCAAGCTGCTTGGCCAGGTCGGCCAACTGCTTCTGCATCTTCTCGGTAAACTCTTTGTCGCTTTCCTGCTTGAGCGTTGCCAACTGCTCACGCATTTTTTCCAAGCTCTGCTTAGCCGATTTGAAATCGCCCGCCGCCAACTCGCGCGTCAGCTTTTGAACCGGCGTGCGTTCACCCGTCGGTTCCTTCAGCGCCCGAAGCATCCGCTTGGTCTCGGTGACTTTGTCGTACTTCTCATCATCCTGTTTCTTGCGGAGGGCATCGGCGAGATGATCGATCTTCTTAATGCCCTGATGACGAAGTTCTTCCGGCTTATTCATCTTCGCTTCGGACATCGCCTCAAGCTTCTCGATCTCGTCCTTCATATCCGACATCGCCGGATTGCCCTTGGCCATCTTTTTGATTTTTTCGAGTCGTTTGTTGACTTCGATTTTGGTCCGTTCGACCTGAACAGAATCCTGCACGCGCTCTTTGCTGTCGTCAGATTGGAACAATCCGTTGGGAATAAGAAACATCGCCAGCGCCACGAGCGACGCCGCAATCGCAGACGTCGCAGCATGTGGCCAACGCAGGCGCAGATGCTTTCTGACCGTCACTGAAGAAGCAACGTTTGCAGCATCGGAGCAAACCGCCTTGTCGAATGGGTCAGAAGAATCCGTCAGGTAAAGACTGCTGCTGACCCGCTCGGAGAAACCGGCTGCATTATCCAATGCTGCGGCAGCTTGCGCTTCTGTGGGCGCAGACACCAAACTCCAAATCGTACCGGCGACCAGCGCCATCCCAGTCGCAATCCCCGCGATCATCAACCAAGGCAACTGCCAACCCGACAACCGTCCGGCCAACACAAACACGGCAAATCCGACAGCCACCCAAGTCACAACTCGGGCGGTCACCGCAATCCACTGATTCATCCACAACCGCGTACGCGTACGAGCGACCTGTTTCTGAACGTTGGACATCGGTCATGCCTCCTACCAGCCGAGTCGAAATTGATTCAAACAAATCGACCCAAACAGTTTTACTACCACCAAGTTGGAACGTTGCAGCTTAGGTACAATTACCCAAATTCAATTCTACGCTCCCGGTGTAGACCGGGCAACAAGTATACTGTCTGACGTCGTCAAGATCGGCGTAGATGCTGTCTCCCCATTGTGATGCCCGATATCGCCTGTTCGGACGTCATCACAGCAGCATCAGTCAGACATCCCTTTGGTCGGGGACTCATTCAACGACAAACATTCAAATTTGCACGGATGCAATAGCACTCAAGTCCGGGAGGACGATACGTGTTGCATTCGACGGATACCCAATCCGATTCGGTTGGCCATGGTCCTCCAAGCTACAGGCAATCATCGAACCACACCAATTACTGGGTTTGGATCACCGTCGCATTGCTCGTCGCAGCCGCTGGATCATTTGTTTGCACCTACATACAACTACGGCAAATCCCGCTGTCCGCCGCAACCGCATTCTGTGTATTTGCAAGCGGTTTATTAGCGGCCCAATGGGTCGTTCGCAATCGTCGAATTGCCCGGTTGGAGCAGCCCCGCACCCGTTGGGCGATGAATTCCGTCTACAATCGCGAACTCGCCCAATTCAAGCGAATGGGTAATCGAGTCGCGATGTTCGCCATGTCGCCGATCGAATTCGAATGTTACGTCTTGCGTTATTTCGAATATCGCGGTTTTGATACAACCAGTACGCCACCAACTGGCGATGGCGGCATCGATGGAATCATCAGTCGTAACGGCTATGTCGCAATGTTACAATGTAAGCGTCAGCGCAAAGCCATTGCACAGGCACCGGTGCGCGAATTCCTAGGCGTACTTACGAAGATGAATGCAGATGCCGGCTACTTTGTTACGAGCGGTACGTTTGGACCCGGTGCCCGCAGATTCGCAAATGGAACAATCGTCTCGCTGGTGGATGGGGAAAAATTGATCCAGTTGATCAGGAAGATACCTTTCCTTGATCCGGTAACGGAATTGCCATTTCGATAGCTTAACAGAGGGATTCGCAATCGCCCGACTCGACGATACAATTACTTGCACTTATGGTGAAGCGCGCTCAAACATCATCTTGGTTTCGTTGGGTCACTTCTTTCCTATTGATCTGCCTGGCGGGCGATATTGTCTTCGCTGATCCAACCTCAACTCCCGAGGCGACACCTGCCCCAAAAGCAACGCCGGCGCCCTATGTGCTGCTTGTCGAAGGGCAAGTCTTTAATCATAGCGGGGGTGGTATCGCTGAGGCTACCGTCATACTCACCTTGAAGAAGGATCGTTCGGTCATCGCCGAAACAAAGACGACCGAATACGGCGACATCCAGCTCAAAGCCGAAAAGCGATTGACCGGCGATGCGACGGTCACCATTTCCAAAACGCACTACGTCACCGCAAACATCGACGTCACTTTATCCCACGATGGCGAACTTCCGTTCGTGGATCATCGGTTGGAAGGCGCAATCGTTCTCGAAGGCACCGTTCAAGACAAAGCAATCGAGCAACCAATTGCGGGCGCGGAAGTGGTCGCAAAGTCCGGGTATAAGGACTACACGACCGAGACGGACGGAAAAGGCGCGTTCAAGCTCGAAGGCATTTTGCCCGGTGGGCTTTCTCTCAAGGTCACTTCCAAGGGCTACGCAGATCACGACGTACGAATTCGCGAAGCCGAAAACGCCGGACTGCAAACCATTCCTCTTTCGCCGGAACGAATCGTGAATTTAACCATTGTCGACGACAGCAAGTCCCCGGTATCGCGCGTCGTCGTGGAAGTCATTGATTCTCCGCATCAAAAGTATCGGCAAACAACCACCGACTCCGATGGCAAGGCAAAACTGGAAGGTCTCGATTTCGACTGTGAATCGCTGAAGGTGCGATTGACCCATGCCACGAAAGTCTCCGACCCTGATTTCGAGCGGATGATTGAATTACCGGCAGACGTGAAGAGTTCCGATCACGAATTGATTATGGCCGCCGCAGGAATCGTCACAGGCACGATCACTTCCAAATCGCCGGAAAACGGTTCACGCGATGCGGTGCCAAGTAACGGTGCCCGCATATCCATAGGAACCACCGCGCAGGAAGCAGGCCCGAAAGCGTGGTCGGATTTCGACGGCCTTTACGAGATTCAGGGCGTTCCCGGTGGTCAAGCGATCGTCACCGCCCACCTTGCAGGTCATGGACCCGAATTGCGAACAGTCACCGTCGAGCCCAACAAGAAAACAACCGTTGATTTTCAACTCAAACCGGGAAGGTCGATTACTGGCGTCGTTAAAAACGCCGAAGGTAACGGGCAACCCGGCACATACATCAACGCCACGGGTTGGCGCGGACACGCCACGCTGGGGTTGGCCGCGATGACTGACGCCAACGGCGCGTTTGAAATCATGGACGCTCCATTGGATGAGTTCACTATCTCCGTTTACGCAAACAGTTTTGAACCGCTGCTCGATCAGATGATCTCCGCCGAAAAGTCCGCGTATGAATTTGAATTAAAAGTCGATCCGCGCAGCGCCTCCCTTGAAATGGCGGCATCGATCAAATCGGGCGAGCCAGCCCCCGATTTTTCAGTTAAGAACTTGGATGGCAAATCGCTGACGCTCACCAACCTTAAAGGCAAGATCGTTGTCCTAGACTTCTGGGCCACCTGGTGCGGTCCGTGCATCGGCGAAATCCCGGGTATGATCGAACTCAGCAAGACCTACGCTGACAAAAACGATGTCGTCATCATCAGCGTCAGCCTCGATGCCGACGAAGCCAAGCTCCGATCCTTCGTCAAAGAACGAAAAATGAAATGGCACCATGTCTTTGGTCAAAGCGGAAATGCCAATCAGACGGCTGACGCTTACGGCGTCGTGGCAATCCCTTCGATGTTTGTCATCGATCGACAGGGCAAGATCGCCCTTTCAAACGGGTCAACGGCGACCGTCAAGAACGCTGTCGCCAAACTGCTAGAGTCAGACGGTTGACACATTCCTTCGCTTCAAGGATGGTTACCCTTTAAGGCAATGATTAAAGGCGAGAATGATCCCGCATTTTGTCCGTCCATCGGCAGGCTGTGATCGGCAGATTCGGCTGGGATTTGACTTATACAGGATCGGTATCAAGACATGGAACAATGGGAAGTTGCCCGCTGCACGAGCGTTTGCAGTGCGTCGGGTCGTGAACTTGCAGAAAACGAGCCCATTTTCGCCGTGCTGTTCGACGAAGGCGATACCTTTCGACGTGAAGACTATTCCGTCGAAGATTGGCCCGGTCCGCCGGCAGATTGCTACTGCTTTTTCAAAACGACGGTGCCCGCACGCGAGAAGAAGAAACGCCTGCTCCTCGATGACGAAGTACTCATCAGCTTCTTCACACGCCTTGCCGACGAAACGGTAGACGAACGAATCCACTTTCGCTTCGTACTCGCCCTCATTCTGATGCGCAAGCGCATCCTCAAATACGAGCAAACCACGCAGATCGAAGGCAACGAAGTCTGGCACATGCGTCTCGTTCGCGAACAATCCATCCACAAAGTAATCAACCCGCAACTCGACGACAGCCAGATCGACAGCGTAAGCCGCCAACTCGGAGCCATCCTACATGGTGACATGGGCGATTTCGATGAGATCGACACCGCCGAATCGGAATTGATTGAGTCAGGTTTGGAGGATTCGACTGGGGCCGAAGGCGAATCAAAACAAAACGTTGAAATGCAAACAGATCACGCCGACTCGGATTCTGAAACAGTACGGGACTCAAAATGACTAGCGACCATCCAATCGCCTTCCGGCATATGTCAACCCCGATGCTCCCCCTCCTTTGTGCGGGCATGCTCATTTTCACTGCTGGGTGTCCGCAGCCGGGTCCAGACAAGCAAATCAAACCGTTCGACCCGATCCCCATGCCCGATGCAATTGCCCTTGTCAATCAAAACAACCAGGGATTGCAAATGACGATCAAGTCCAAGGGCGGTTTCGCTCGTTGCAAATTCACTGATCAGGACGGTTCCAAACGCAAGTTCGACGTCGATGCCAACCTCATCGTCAATTGCCCGCGCAACATGCGTCTCGACATGAGCGTGCTCGGCAAGTCGTATTTCGTATTTGGGTCAAATGATGCGCGCTATTGGGTCGAACAACCCGATGCCCACGCATTAACGTGGGGCCGCCACGATCGCGACATCGAACCGAACGCCCGCGACCTGATCATCCGACCCGAACTGATTGTCGAAGCCCTGGGCATCGCAATGATTCCCGAAAACCCGGAAGGTGCTGCCGCACCGATGCAACGACTGACTGACACGCATCAGCAATTGCTATTCTTCGATGAAGGTGGTCATTCAAACGGACGGATTACCAAGGAATTCTGGCTCTCAAGATTCGCACCGCAATTGATCGACCGCGTCATCTTCCGCGATCCGATGGGGCAACTGGTGATGGACGCCAAACTTGGCAAATACAAGCCAATTGTTCCCGGCGGTCCGCTGATCCCGAATCGATTTGAAGTCACCTGGCCAGCCACCGATGGGTACATGCTATTGACGACTTCCGGCTGGAAACTGATGCCCAAGGTTGCCAAAGATCATCCTGCGTTTCAGTTTCCGCTGGATCGCGGGGCGCAGTTTGATCATATCGTCGACCTCGACGTCGAACTCGACCACATTTACAACCCGCTTAAGACAAGCGATCTTATCCGCATGCAACTGGAGGAAGAGGGAAGGCTCAACGGTGACGGTGTGCCTCTTGAATATTACGCACCTCCTGAAGAGGACGCCCCATTCTCTGATGCGCCTGACTACGAAGCTAACACGGGCCCAGAGAACGAATCCGATGATGTTTGAGTCCATTGGGATTTCCAGGAATCAGAGTTGGGCGTTCACTGCGGTCGCGTTCATCGCGATTTCAATTCACCTATCCAGTGCAGCCGCCGAGGACCGAATCACACCGCTGGGCGCGATCGGAAACGAGGACAATGTCTGGGTCTACCGGACGGTTCCAGCTGCTAAAGCCGACGATTCAAGAGTCACGTTCACCTATGGCCAATCATTTGACAGCGGATTGCGGTTTCGCGTTTTTCAAGGCGATGGGTTTCGTGGGTACATTGCAGCGTGTGCGATTCGAGGTAACAACCTGCATGTATTTTATCGTGACGGATCGCATTATCGGCTGCGCTATGTGCAGCGGACCGTTTCCGAACCACCACGTGATAACGACTTTCGCGAACTAACGGCTCCTGGTGATGTGGTCCCGATGGCTGTGTACGGTGACACCGATGCCGACGCGGTGTATGCGATTGTCCCAACACGATCGGTAATGAAACTTCCGCTCCATGTGCAACCTCTTACCGACCAAACCATCGACGCAACAACCAATGGCGAGACGACTAGAGTTCCACGTGTCACCGCAGCCTCGGTCATCGATAGTTCGCAGACGCAAAGCTTGCATTCGTTGGTGCGTTACCATCACGCCGAGTGGCAATTCGTAACACTTTGCCCAGGCGAAATCGAGTCTGCAGCGAACATGTGGTTGGCAACCGAGAATGACACGTTCGCAATCCTGTTTGCACCAGCCGTCAGCAAGAACAGCCTGAGGCTATCCGTCGGAACTATCGACAGTTGGCAACCTGCAACAAATGGCCCAAGCGTCGATCCATCTGGCGTAATTGGATTCTTCTGCAATCGCAATGTGTTCACGGCGATCACTCAAAAATCAGAAGTCGAATCAGCCCCGCCCATCATCGAAGCGCATCAGTGGCTCGATGGCGTTTGGAAACCCGGTGATGGCATGGAATTCAATCTCGATCCTACTCACAAATTCGGAGACGAGGTCACGGCAAGCAGGTACGGGCAAGGTGTGGTCCTCGCTTATGAATTGAAAACCGAAGATTCGACGCGGGTATGGACCGGAGTTTGGCCAGTCGCCGGCGGTGCCCCTTTGGTCGAACCGGCGGAAGTTCCCGCGCTGAATCAAGACAGCAACCTGTCATCATCGTCGCAGCGGATCTCGATCGGAATTGCAGTGCTGCTTAGTGCGCTGCTGTTCGTCGTCTTTGTTCGTCGCACACCGAGCCTCTTTGTCGAAATGGAAACGCCTTCCGGATATGCCCTCGCTGGCTCATGGAAACGCCTGATGGCATTTTCTATCGATTTGTTCGTCGTGGCGCTGATTGCGTTTCCGCTGTTTGTTGCACCTTGGATGACGGCGAATTTTTCACCGGGTGACGACATTCAACGTGAACTGAGTTTTTTGATGGAATACGATCAAAACGCAGCGTTCGCCCCGTGGACCAAGAGCCTGTTGCTGTTTGTCGTCTATGCAGCGGCAATGGAAATCGCCTGCCGAGCCACCATCGGGAAACTCATCCTGGGCCTTCGCGTTTGCTCGACGACGGGCAATCAATGTTCCCCTCTGGCGATTGTCATCCGGAATTGCCTGCGATTTGAGTTGTACTACAAGCTGTCGTTCCTGCCTCTTGCAATGCTCATCATCCTAACCAGAAACCATCAGCGCCTTGGCGACCTCGTCGCAGGTACTCTGGTAATAGAGCGGCAAAAACCAGAAACAAAATCGTAGGGTGGGCCCTGCCCATCAATTCATTCGCGCAAACAACCTCGCTGGGCAAGTTTTACCTTGCGCAATGGCAACGCATCAATCGAATTGAAAAGACTAAGCCTGCGACTAAACCGCGACTTGCTCTTTGAATTTCTTGCGGGCTTCACCGACGATGTAGAATGATCCGGTGATGCAGATCAGATCGTCGCGCGACACCGCCCTTTCGGCGATACTCAGCGCTTCCTCAAGGTTCTCAGCCACTTGGGCCATCTTGGTGCAAGATTCTTGAAAAGTGTGCAACAAGTCGTGTGGGTCGGCAGAGCGCTTGGTTCGCGCGGTCGTGAAGATGATCTTGTCTGCCCCTAACTGCACATGTTCGAGCATGCCTGCAATGTCTTTGTCGCGCTGGCATGCGAAAATGACGATCATCGAATCATACGGAACCGTCTGGCCAATCGCCCGCATCAACGCTTCAACACTGGCTGCATTATGAGCGCCATCGATCAGCGTACGCGGCTCATCGCGAACCATTTCCATGCGACCACGAATCTTCACATTTCCCAAACCCTCGATCGCCTTTTGATCGTCGATCTTGAATCCGCGAGTCTTCAGCGCATCCATCATAGATAGTGCCACGCTGCAATTGATCGCCTGATGCTCGCCCGGAAGCGGTACCGGCAGATGTTCGAAGCGACTGCGCGACGTCGTTAGCGACAACCGCGTGTGCGGTCCCAGCAGACGTGTCGCCTCAAAACGATAGCTGAATTCATTGTCATCGCCCGGAACGCAAAACGTAGACCCCGATTCCTCAGCCGCTCGCTTGAGAACCCCCATGACTTCGGGATCCTGCGGAGCGCTGACCACCGGGACACCTTTTTTGAAGATACCGGCTTTCTCTTCGGCGATCTCGGATAGCTTGCTGCCCAATAGGGAAGTGTGGTCGTAACTGATATTGGTGATCCCGCAGACCTCTGGCTTGATGATATTGGTCGAATCCAATCGACCGCCCAAACCTGTCTCGATGACGGCGAAGTCCACTTCGGACTCGGCAAACCAAACAAAAGCTGCGGCTGTCAAAAGCTCAAAATAAGTCGCCTCGTCGTCCTTACTAAGCGACTTTGAAGCCTCTACAGCCACCCTGGAAATCAGCTTGGTGAATTCCTGCTCGGTCGGCATTTTGCTGTTAATCGTCATCCGCTCGCGAACCGTGGTCAGGTGCGGCGAGGTATACAGTCCGACCTTGTAACCGCACCCCTGGAGCATGCACGCCACCATTGTCGAGGTGCAGCCCTTACCCTTCGTGCCAGCAATGTGGATGGACTTGAAGTCTTTTTCTGGATGGCCCAACCCAGCGAGCAGACGCTTCATCCGGTCGAGCTTGAAGGTACGCTTGTTGTAAGCGACGGGCGGAGCGCTCTCATAGTTGCTTACTGAACGAAGAAAATTCAGCACCGACCGGTACGTTCGCAACGATGTTGATTTGCGGCTGCTTTTGGCCTTACCGTTGGACTTGGCACTGCCGTTGGCGCTGGCCCGGCTGCTCGTCTGCGTCGATCCGTTGCTCGAGGCGGCGCGTTTGGACTTGGTCGCCGTTCCTGCAGAAGATCGCTTTGAGGAATTCCCACTGACCGAAGATCCATTAACCGAAGATCTCGAAGTCGTCGCCCGAGAGGTCGTACTCTTGGATTTCGTCGCAGAGGATGCCTTGGTTTTGGGTTTGGATCGAGTCGCGGTTGCGCGTGCCATCGTATTGAATTGCCCCGATTTTATGATGATCTAAACGAGAAGTCAGATAAACTCTCGCTCAGAAGGGATACCTGTCCGATCGACGTTGCCCGGGATTCCGTTTCCCCGCAAGGTGTCGAGCGATAACCGAACGACTTTAGTACCGCCGCGCCGACGGCTGAGATTCGACGAGCCGATAAATTAGCCGATTACTTAAACATTCACCGGTAACTTATACGCACTGGCCCGACAAACGTTCGCACGGATCCATCCGTGAACAGGTGAAAATAATTCTCAAATGGTTATAATACATGAAATTACGCAGTTTTCAAGCTTACCGGACCTTCTAGGGTCCAATCAAGCGAAACTCACAAGCAATCTCATTGCTGAGATCCAATCACAACTACTTATCTAAAAATGACTTATGCCAACGATGATTCCAAAATTCACACTTCACACGGAATCCGAAGAAACACCGGTTTTCGTTGAAGAAAACGCCATTGAACACATTGGATTGTGGGTCTCGGAGCGTCGTATACCACCTATCGTAGTCGTCGTCTCAGATTCGACCGTCGCCGACCTGTATGCCGACAAGCTGCTTTCGTCGCTCAGCCAAAGTGGTTTGAAATCGGAGCTAATTACAGTCCCACCGGGCGATCAGTCCAAGTGCTTGAGTCAGCTAGATGGCATATTTGATAAACTGGGAGATTTGCACGTTCAGCGCGACGGCATGCTTGTCGCTCTTGGTGGTGGTGTGGTCACAGACCTGACCGGTTTTGCCGCAGCCACATGGATGCGGGGTATCGAATATGCCAACTGCCCCACCACCTTAGAAGCCGATGTAGACGCTTCCCTCGGAGGTAAGACCGGCATCAATCACGCAGCCGGCAAGAACATGGTCGGGGCGTTTCACCATCCGCAATTCGTCGCGGTCGATCCGACCTGCCTCAAGACGCTACCCGCACGGGATATTTCTGCAGGACTGGCAGAGTCGATCAAGCACGCCCTCATTGCCGACGCATCGTTTCTCGATTGGCACGAGGCAAACGCCGAGTCGATCCGCAGCGTCGATTCCACCGTGATGACCGAATTGATCACCAGGAATCTGCAAATCAAAGCCAGCGTCGTCGAACAGGACGAACGTGAAGGCAGCGTCCGGGCATGCCTCAATTTCGGGCACACCATTGGCCACGCAGTCGAAAAACTATCCAACTATCAAATGCGTCACGGAGAAGCCGTCGCAATCGGCATGCTCGCGGCTGCCCACATTTCATTCCGCAAGGGCCTGCTGGATGGGCCGGCGATTGAGCGAATCCGCACACTGATTCGACGATTCAATCTACCAATCCAAGCCGACGGCTTGAGTCCCCAGGACATCATCGAATTGACGCTGGGCGACAAAAAAATAAGAGCCGGAAAGCGCCAATGGGTCCTGCTCGATGGCATCGGTAAATTCACCATCACCGACGATGTTGACGCGGGGATCATCGCAGAATCTGTCACAATCGTCTGCGGTGACTAAAGTCACCTTATGATGGTTGGCAAAACCACCAGCCCCAGATTCTTCGTCTTACGGGTTTGCTGTAGGGTTACTTGAACCGCATGAAGTAGGGTCATCTGGGAATTCCACAAACATCCTTGATATGGCTCAGAACCCGCAGATGTATCGTATAGATGATCTGATTGGACCACATGCGCCAATAGGTTACGGGGCGCATATTGTGTTCGTACCAGGTTATCCCTGTAATCCGTGTTCGACCTTTAGGAAGTGCATCGAGATTGAATTCACTAGCCCGCGAGAGCAAGAAACCCTCAAGGTGTGGCGCATTAACATGATCGTTCATCCCCCATTCTCGCAGTCCTTTCTTGTTCACATTCTTATTCAGTTAGTTCAGGTACAATCGTACCTTCAAAGTTCCCAAAGACCCGATGGGTAGCGGCGTGGGCTACGGCCCTCCAATCAAGTCGCAACTATTAATTCAAGCGATGCGTGACACGTTTTGTCAGGAAAATGGCTGGATTCGGCATCCATTTGATCCCAAGATGTGCGTTTCCGGCATGCGCATCGTTTAAGGCTAGGCAGGTGCGATATAGGAACGGAGCATATGAACAAACTCGAAAACCCGTGGCGAATCCTCATCCAATCCGCCGCAAGTTCGCCTTCGCCTCACAATGCGCAACCGTGGAAGGTGCGAATCATAGATGAATCGCACGCGGAATTGTTTATCGACGGCAAGCGCGCTTTACCCGACGAAGATGAAACCGGGTGTTTTATGATCTGCGCCATGGGCATCTTCTGTGAAGCATTGGAGGGAATCGCGGCTACCCATGGTCTTCGGCTATCGGCGAAGTATTTTGATCCGAGCTTCGACAATGAGTTGAACCTGTTTGCAAAGCTTGAATTGTCGGAGGCGGATGACGCAATTACCCCATTCCCAAGAGAATTGTATTCAAAGCGAAAAACGTCGCGTCTCCCGAATCTCAAAAAGCTTGTGCAGGATGAAGTGCTTGCAAGATTAAAATCAATCGAGAACCCATCGGGCCAACGACTTTCCGTCATCTCTGACCCACAATTGATACATTGGATGATGGACTTGAATCTTGAGACAACGTTCATCGACATGAACAAAGCCCCTTATCGCAGGGAATTCCACAACTGGGTGCGAACGAATCCGCGCAAGGCGGCTGAGCTGCGCGACGGCCTTGACGCACGATGTATGAATCTCAAGCCGATCGAATTCTGGATGAACGCCAATTTCTACTGGATGTACCAAATACCGGTCATCTCAACTCTTATCAAATATTGGTACAACTTCCGCATCGGGCATATTCAGCATTTCGGAATCATATCCGGATCATTCTGGGACAACGATTCCGCGGTGGCGGCTGGCCGGTACTTGTTAAGGCTTTGGCTGGAAATGGCCCGCGAAGATGTTTACGTTCACCCGTTTGGAAATCTCGTTACCAATCTAGAGACGCGAAGCACGCTCGAGAAAAAACTAGGCATAGAAAATATCTGGCTCGTCTTCAGAATGGGATACACACAAGAACCTCCGGGGAGCTATCGACTCGATGTCTCAGAAATTATCATTGACTGATCATTTACTCCTCTTCTCCTGCGAAGTTAGTAGCCGCACATTCAGGCTCTTCGCGCGAATGTTCCCATCTATCCGTACGCGGTCGGGCGTGCTGGGTGGGCTTCGCTTTCAACCATTCCTCCAATCAATTTGCAAACTCAAGGCGCACGCAGTATTCGTCAAGGCAAAGAAAACGTGTCCTGCCTATAAAGATTTTCTGAGCAAGAACATCTGGCCCAACCCACGCTGGGCCGACGTATCCAACCTGCCCGAAACCACAAAGGACAATTACGTCCGAGCGTACTCCATTGAAGATCGCTGCTATGGCGGCGCGATTCCGCGCAAGGGCGTGGTCATCGACGAGTCGTCCGGTTCGAGTGGTACACCCAACAACTGGGTTCGCGGTCTTGACGAACGCCGTTGCGTCAAAGCGCTGATGGAGATTGCGTATCAACTCAAGTACGGTTCCGAAGATTTCATGCTCTTGAACTGCTTTGCGCTGGGTCCCTGGGCCACTGGCATGAACGTGTCCATGTCGATGGCCGACTCACTGATTCTCAAATCCATCGGTCCGGACAAGGCAAAACTCGAAAACACGCTCAAGCTGTTCGGCGATCGCTACCGCTATTTGATTTCCGGATACCCACCATTCGTCAAGGATTTCCTGAACTCAACGGAATTGAACCTCGCCGAGATGGACGTTCATTTGATCGTGGGCGGTGAGGGAATGACGGAAGGCCTTCGCGATTATTTCCTGGAATCATTCAAGAGTGTCTATTCGTCGTTCGGCGCATCGGACCTCGAGATCAACATCGCGGCAGAGACGGACTTCACCGTTGCATTACGGCGACTCTGTTTCAAGGACAGTGCGTTGTGTCAGGCGATGTTTGGGCGTAACGACGCACCAATGATTTTTCAGTACAATCCGCTGGACTACGTCATAGAAACCAACGACGACGGCGAATTGATCTTCACGATCGCAAGGCTTTCAAACATTGCCCCCAAGATTAGATACAACTTGCGTGACTTCGGCGGAACGGTCGGCTATGCCGATGCTCTCGATGCCGTGACCAAGCATGGCCACAACGTCGCTGCTCTTAAACACCAACGCTGCTTCCCTTTGCTCTATCTCTTCGGAAGAAGCGACCTGACCGTATCATTCTATGGGGCCAACATATACACATCGGACTTGGATCACATCATTCATCAAGCCCCGGACATAGTTCGCCTGATCCATTCGTTCCATATTAAAGTCGAAGAAACCTCCGAATTTGAAAAACAACTACGGATCAGTCTCGAACGAACCCAGCAGGATGTTCCGGTCCCAGACCTGATCAAGCTGCGCGACGTGATCTTCGAATCTTTGCAGAAGCATAATCAGGATTTTCGCGAAGTGTCAAAAATGTTTTCAAGAGAGCAGTTCATCGTGGACCTGCACGACCACGCGACAGGCCCGTTCGCCAATCGAGATATTCGCTTGAAGAATAGTTACATCGGATAGACTTGGGAATAAACCAATCGGATATCGAGTTTCGATCAGTAGCTTTCGTGCGAGATGTAGACCTTGCCTCTAAACGTCCAGTAGACCACGCCGGAATAGGTCAGCACGAACGGGATGCCGATGCACGCGATCAGTAGCATGATCCGCAGGGTTCCCTCGCTTGAGCGGGCGTTATAAACGGTCATGTGCCAGGATTCATTCATCGATGACGGCACGAGATTCGGGAAGATCGCGGTGGCAAAGAGTGTCGCGAATGCGGCGATGGTGGCGCACGAACTGACGAAGGCGTAAGCCGGTTTCTTCAGATACATCGCCCGCGGAATGTTGGCGACGGCTAACACGTTGAGCATTGGCACCGACCATAGCCACTTGTTGTCGTGAAAGTTCTTGATCGCGCGGGGGTTCTCGACGAGCGTATACATCGTCGTGAAAATATACGCGATGAGAAAAAACCCGAACGTCCGCCAGATCCAACGCTCCACCAGCTTCTGAAGATCGCCCTCGGTCTTGAGATACAAAAAGATCGCACCGTGCATGCTGAATAACGCGACAGTCAAAACACCAACCATCAGTGGATAGAGCGTCAGTTGCTCAAACACGCTCTGGCGGATGATCATGTCCTCATCGACGGGCATCCCCTGCATCACGTTGCCTGCCGCCACACCGAATAGAAACGCCGCAAGCAGACTCGATCCAAAGAATCCATAGTCCCATGCTGTTCGCCACACCGGGTGTTCGGTCTTCGAGCGAAACTCAATACTCACCGCCCGAAAGATCAATGCAAACAGAAGCAACATGAACGCCACATAGAAACCGCTGAATACCGTCGCATAAGCTTCAGGGAACGCTGCAAACAACGCCCCACCAAACGTTACTAGCCACACTTCGTTGCCATCCCAAAGCGGTCCGATCGAATTCAAGATGATCCGACGATCACGATCATTTTTAGCGATCGGGTGCAAGATGCCCACACCAAAGTCAAACCCGTCGAGGATGGCGTATCCCACGAGCAGAAACCCTAGCAGCCCGAACCAGATCAATGACAGCGTATCGTGTTCAAACATTACGAATGCTCTTTCGGACTGGTTTCGGTTAGCGAACGCTGGTGGCTGGACATCGTCGCAGCCGTTTTGAAAAACGTCCGTTCACCGGGCTCGGAACCGGGCTCAGGTTCGTCGGGCCCGTGTTTGATCTTGCTGTTGAGTACGAATATCCAAACGAAGAACAGCAGCAGATAGATCATTCCAAACATGATGATCGACCAGAGCACTTGCTGGGCTGTCACGGCTTCGCTGAGTCCGTCGGATGTGCGCAAACCGCGCATCGCCACACCGTCCTGCTCGCTCGGATGAACTAGCCATGGTTGTCGCCCCACTTCTGCGGCGACCCAACCGGCTTGGTTGGCGATCATCGGACCGAACACGGCGAACACATACACCCAAAGTAACCACCTCATGTTGAAAACGCGCCCCCGTCGCAACAGCGGCAGCGTGCCGATCGTCAACACGATGAAACACATCCCAAGCCCGACCATCAGATGATACATCTGAAAAGGTAACCACACTGGCGGGCGATCTTCGGCGGGGATATCATTCAACCCGGTAATCGGACTACCCGTGTCGCCGGTGATTAGATAGCTGAGCATGCCATGAACAGCCAATCCGAATCGCACTTCACCCGTTGTCGAATCAGGCGAACCAAAAAGGTACAAGTCCGCAGGTCCGGTCTTGAAGTGTCCTTCAAAGGCGGCGAGTTTGGCTGGCTGCGTGCGTGCCACCTGCTTGGCTTGGTCGTGTCCGGTGATGGCGGCTAACAGACTGAACGTTGCCGCGATGATCAAGCCAATCGTAAAGCACCTGCGGGAGAACAACTCGTGGCGTTTCTTGAGCAAGTAATACGAACTGACCGAAGTGACCAAGAACCCGCCGAGAATCAGCGCGCCGATCAGCGTGTGGGTCAATCGATCAACGCTCGAAGGATTGAATATCATCGCCCAGAAGTCGGTGATTTCGGCACGGTGTCGCGTGTGATCGCCAACGACCATCTCAACGATGTGATACCCGGCTGGCGTTTGTTGCCACGAGTTTGCGACCACAATCCAAACCGCACTGAACATGCTGCCCAGCCAAACCATCAAGCTGGAAAAGAAATGCATCTTGGGCCCAACGCGATCCCAGCCAAACACCAGAACCGCAAGAAAACCGGACTCAAGAAAGAAGGCGAAAATGCCCTCTGCCGCCAACGCCGATCCGAACACGTCACCCACGAAGCGACTGTACGCGGCCCAATTCGTCCCGAACTCGAACTCCATCACCAGTCCGGTGGCAACGCCAAGACCAAAATTTACAGCAAAGATGCGCGTCCAAAAGCGAGCTGCATCCTTCCAAGTCTGATCGCCGGTCTTAAGCCAGATCCCCTCTAGCACCACCATCACCAACCCAAGACCAATGGTCAGAGGCGGAAACAGATAGTGGAACATGATCGTTCCAGCAAACTGCAAACGGGATAAAGTGAGAACGTCCATGAACAAAATTAGAACTGTGCCCGCGCCATGCGGCAGATCAATTGGACAATTGCACCGATCGGATTAAAGCGCTGTCGCTCAATTTTTCCAACCCGGACCGCGAACGAATTGTCCGGGCGTGTCTCCAGTGTGCTTGCCGTCCTTAATCACGTGACCGCCATTGACGAAAACGTGCTTCATGCCGATGGCGTATTGATGCGGTTTGCTGAAGGTGGCTTGGTCGCCGAAGGTATTGGGATCGAAGACGACGACATCGGCGTAGTAGTCCTTGGTCAGGCGGCCCCGAGATTTCAGGCTCAGGTTTTCTGCTGGTAGCGAGGTCATTCGCCGCACGGCATCTTCGACGCGGACCAGGCCTTCGTCGCGGGCGTACTTGCCGATGAACCGGGCGAACGATCCATAGGCACGCGGGTGTGGATTGCGCTTGAGGAACACGCCTTCGGTTGCATACGATCCGGCGTCCGAGCAAATACTGATGTACGGTTGCTGAATCTTTGTGCGGATGTTGTCTTCCGACATGGTGAAGAATATCGCCCCGACATCGCTGTGGTCTTCGATCACCAAATCCATCGCGGTGTCTTCGGGCGGCGTGCCACGAAGGGCTGCAACTTCAGCGAGCGTTTTGCCTGTGTACTTCTTGAGATCATCATTTCGGAAACCGACCAGCAGGATGTTTTCCGGAGAGCCGGCAGACAGGTAGCCGTTGTCCCATTCGGTCGTTGGCGTGTTCATCTCCTTTTTAACTTTCGCACGGATCGCCGGATCTTTGAGTCGATTCTCCCACGCGTCGCGCCCGCCCTCCTGTACCCACGGCGGCATCACCGCGTCGAGTCCAGTCGAACTGGCGCGGTAGGTGTACATGTCGGCGGTGATTTTCAATCCCTGCGCCCGCGCTTGCTCGATTCGATTCAAGAGCGACTCAAGTTTGTTCCAGTTGGCTCGGCCCGACGCTTTGATGTGATACACCTCGGCTGCGATGTTCGCACTCTTGGCGATATGCAGGAACTCGTCGAACGCTTCGAGCAGGCTGTCGGCTTCGTTGCGCATGTGCGATGTGTAAATGCCGCCGTGCTTCGCAGCCACCTGAGCCAGCGCGATGATTTCGTCCGTCTTGGCATAGAACGCCGGCGCATAAATCAGCGAAGTCGAAACGCCAACCGCCCCTTCCTGCATCGCCTGGTCAACCAGCGCTTTCATACGCTCCAATTCTTCGGGCGTCGGTTCGCGATCGTCGTAACCAATTTCATGAATACGCACCGTCGTCGCCCCGACGAACGAAGCAATGTTGACCGACACGCCCCGCTCTTCCAAATGCGAGAGATATTCACCAAGCGTTGTCCATTCGACGTCGAATTTGATGTCGCCCTGCTCTTCAAGCATCTCCTTTTTCATCGCGTCGTTGAGCGGGCCCATCGATCGCCCCTCGCCCAAAACTTCCAGCGTGACGCCCTGAAGCACGTCGCTCATCGCCCGGCCATCTTCAAAAAGCGATTCGCCAGCCCAACTGAGCATGTTGATGAAACCGGGCGCAACGACCATCCCCGTCGCGTCGATATCAACTTTGCCTTCGCCAATAACTTCCGATCCAACCGAAACGATCCGATCACCGCGAATCGCCACATCGCCGACGTAGCCATCTTCGCCCGAACCATCCATGATCGTCGCGCCCCGAATCACGACATCGAAATCCTTCGACGGCGCGCAGCCAACCAATCCAACGAACAACAAGCCCATCACCGTTAACGTCGCGCGTTTCAAAGGACCAATCCTCCTAGAGATCATTTTGAAGAAATCAATGCCGTGGCGCACAATTGGGGCCACGCTCGACGTTTCAGCCTAACACATCCAATGTAGCGCTCAATCCCTTTCCATTTTTGGCGGCGAATGGGCAACCGAATGGTTTATGCAGCCCTTGCAATCATCGCCCGATCTTTGGATCATGCGACGCTCGATTCTCTTGTCCCGAGGCGGTCACGACCGCTTTGATAAAGTTTGGGTAATCAGCCAATGGATGCATTCAAATACACCAAGGGCGTGCTAAGTTGCGATGGGCATGACATTGCCGACATCGCCGATCAGTTCGGCACACCGACATACGTTTATTCTGCTCGGGCGTTTCGCGAACACTATCGCGCACTGCATGATGCATTTGCCGCTCTCAAGCCGCGATTGTGTTATTCGATCAAGAGCTGCCACAACGTTCACATCCTGCAAACGCTCCACGAATGCGGATCATCGTTTGATGCGGTGAGCATTGGCGAAGTGCGCAGGGCGCTTGAAGCCGGCGCGAACGCTTCGGACATTGTGTTTGCTGGTGTGGGTAAGACTCCTGCGGAGATCAAAGCCGCTGTTGACTTGGGCGTAGGCACGTTTAACGCAGAGTCGGCGATGGAATTGGACGTCATCGCATCCGTTGCAAATGAAACGCGCAAGAAGGTGCGGGCAGCACTTCGCATCAACCCCGACGTGGATGCCAAGACGCACCGCCACACCACCACCGGTAAAGACGAAAACAAATTCGGCATTGAAATCGGCAGTTCGCGGGCACTATTTCAAAAGCACAAGGACGACCCGTTCCTTTCGCTCGTGGGGATTCATCTGCATATCGGCTCACCGGTCAATACGGTTGGGCCATACGTTGAGATGGTCACCAAGGCGCTTGAACTTATCAGCCAGCTTGAGTCCGAAGGCGTGACCATCGATTCGATTAACATCGGTGGCGGCTATGGAGCTGAATACGGTCATCAACCTTCGGCGACGGCCAGCGAATACGCCGCAGCCATCGTTCCGCTCCTGCAAGATCGCGGCTTGAAGGTGTCCCTCGAACCCGGCAGATCCATCTCGGCTAACGCGGGCATACTTTTGACGCGTGTGGTCTACCTTAAACAATCGCGGACGAAGCAGTTCGTCATCGTCGATGGATCGATGACAGATTTGATTCGACCTGCATTGTACGATGCATACCACTTCATTTGGCCGGTCAAGCCATCTGACGGCGCCGCCCCCACAAACCGAACGCCAGAGTCTCGCATTGCCGGTGCGACACCGGTGGACATCGTCGGACCGGTCTGCGAAAGCAGCGACTACCTCGGCTGCAATCGATTCATCCCGCCGGTTCAGACGGGCGACCTGCTCGCAGTTTATTCTGCCGGGGCATACGGTGCAGTCATGAGCAGCCAATACAACTCGCGGAATCGGGCGGCAGAAGTCCTCGTCGATGACAATGGCCCCCGTCTCATCCGCCGCCGGGAAACGTTCGACGACCTGATGGCCTGCGAACGCGAAGTCTAGCGCGTGTTCTTACGCCAATGCGGTCGCCGCGTAGGGTGGGCCGTGCCCACCGCCGTTCAAATGCGGAACAACTTGGTGGGCACGGCCCACCCTACGACACGCGTGATTGGCATCTGCGCCAACAGCGGTTACGCTTAGCGTTTCCGACCCGAATCATCGTGGCGCTGACTTGGGAGTTTTGTCGTGGATCAAGAATCGCACAACACTGAAATCAAAGCAACAGGTTCCATGCGAACCTGGACGTACCTTGGCATCACCGCGCTGGCGATCGCATGCATCGTCGGGGCGTGCAGCCACGTTAATAAACCTATTGGGACATCCAATCAAACCAATCAATCGCTTGAAGTTGTAGACGACGATACAGACCCGATGCTTGCGGTTGAAACGCTGTTGCCAGCACCTGAAGACTTTGCACAGACGCGAATCGATTCCGAGGCGTTTCCAATTCCACCGCATGCCAAATACTTGGCCGATGTGCGCATCTGTCTCGACCCCGGTCATGGCGGTGACGCACACAAGGAAGGCTACAAGCGCGGACCGACGGGCGTGCGGGAAGCGGAGATGAATCTGCGGGTGGCGAAATACCTGCGCGATCTACTCGAACACGTCGGCGCGGAGGTGAAACTGACTCGCGATAGGGATGTCGATCTAAGCCTAGCCGACCGGGCCAAGGTGGCCGACGATTGGGGCGCGGACATTTTCATCAGTTGCCACCACAACGCAGCCGGCAACGCCGAAGCCAACCGCACGACGGTGTGGTATCACGGAAGCGTGGACGATCGACCTGACAACCTCGACTTAGCCCGCCACCTTTGCGAAGGCTTATTCGATTCGCTCCGGCTGCCACAACTGACAGGTAATCCGCTTAAAAGTGATCAACTGATGTACGAAAGCGGATTCGGTGTGCTTCGGGCTGCGAGCAAAACGTCGGCGCTCTGCGAAACCTCGTTCTATACCAACCCCGAAGAAGAACAGAACTTGCGCGATCCCGAATACAATCTGCGTGAAGCATACGGGATGTTCATGGGGCTGGCCCGCTATGCGGCAGGCGGACTGCCGACCGCTGTGGTCAAGCTAATAGTCGAAGGAACTGCCCCCCTTCCACCGCGCACAATCATCTTCCAACTGGATGATGGCCTCCGCGAACGGGGTGGGTGGGGTAGCGATCGATCGATGATTCTGGCGGACTCGATCGCAGTGCGGATCGACGGCAAGCGCGTTCCACATGAGTTTAATTCGGAAATCTACGAGCTGCGAATCACCGCGCCCGATGACCTCGAAAGCGGCGCGCATGATGTCTCGATTCAATTTCAAAACATGTTTAAGCACGCCAACATGACGCCGGATTTTGTCGTCGACTTCGACAATCCAAACGCCTCATAAGGCGCTTCGACCCCAGCGCATTTACGAACCCAGCCGCCACTGCATCTGCGAAAAGTCGGCTTCGTCAACGTCGTCATCTTCGTCAATGTCGAACGCAACGCACGATGGGTCCACATTGCCAGCAACCGGGCCGGTCATGCAGTCACCGAACTCCTGAAAGTCGGCAAGGTCGGCATTGCCATCGCCATCGTAATCGCCCGGCACACACATTTCTTCGAGCGTGTCGATATAAAGCGTATACGGACCCGCGTCGCCGATGGATGCAATCGCGATATGTTCCAACGTTCCCATCCCGGTCGCACTGCTCAAAACACCATCACCCGTCATCGCCAGCACCGGATGCAACTGTGGTTCAAACGTCAGCGTCTGCCATTCGCCCGGGGATGCATTGACCAGAATACCTTGCGGAGAACCACTAATCGTACTGCCTGCCCCCACCCATTCGATCGTGCCCGAAGTTCCACCATCCGAACCGATAGGTCCACTGGCAGATGTCTCACGCAAACCGATACAAATTCGCACCGCGCCACTGTCCAGGCGTACGCGGAACCGTATGGGCCGGTTAAAATCGACCGTGGGGTTTGGCAACGTAGCGACATTTGAGGTGGTCAATCGCAACCAACGTTGTAGGTCGCTATCCACCCACTGCCACTGAACGCGCGAAACATTGCTGCCCTCAAACGCAGTGACGTCGGCTGTCACTTCGGCTTCATTGGGAGATGAAAGCAGATCGCTCGAAGTCGATCCCGAATAGGTCGGTGGGCGGAACATTACATCGGCACCGGTATTCGTCGGAAATCCTTCGAAACCAGTAAGCATCGCGCTCTGACAACCGCTAACCCCTTCGCCGAGTGCGACATCGGTCATGTTGACCTGCCCGGCAGTAACAATGAGATTGTCGACAACGACCGGATCGAAACCGTTCTTGGTCACAGTCACCGAGTAAACGCCTGGTGTCAGTTTCAAGAATGCGTAGAACCCGGTGCCATCCGACAACACCGAGCGCGATTCCGGCCCCGTCAGATTGATCGTGGCTTGATAGATGCGATCGCCATAAATCGGATCGTTCGGCTGCGACGCATCGGTGATCGTTCCTCCGAGAATGCCCTGCGTCGGCGAATCTTTCCAGGGCATCGGCGGCGTCGGTGCAGGCGACGGATACAGATTGGTTTTCATCGAAGCAAAGAACGCTGCGTCAGACGAACTGCCGTCATTCGTGGATTGATACTGATATTGGCAATGACCATCCGCCCCCATCGAGCGAACGTCGAGCATCTGCGTCAACGTGTTGGCCACCGTGTTCACATAACAACCTTGACCAATGTAGGCATGACGATCGCCTTTGTTTTCAACCGCGAACTGCGCCCAATCGCGATACTGTCCCGCGTGCGTGTTATCGTTTTTGTAATTCATCGGTAGCAGCGCATCGACAATACCTTCCTGCATCCACCCCTGCCAATCCTGAAACACATAGTTGTATGTATCGCTGCCAGTGAAGTTGTTCAGATTCCCCCAGGTGATGCCATCGCCCGTTAGGACGACGTGCGGTTTCGACGCCTGTATATGAACGTAAATCTTGCGAACCAGATCGGTGACCTGGTTGCGACGCCACTGGCCCCACGCACTCCAAAGCGGCGAGCCCGACGATGTCGGCGGAAACTCTCCGAACTCGTCGAAGAAACGCTGCTCACTGATGGCGTTGTAACCCCATTCCGAACCTTGATAGCGAATGTAATCGAGGTTGAAGCCATCGACGTCGTAGTTGTCGATGATGTCCATCGACACCGCAAGAACATAGTCCTGGACAGCCGGAATGCCCGGATCGAGATAGTAGTTGTTGCCTTCGAGCGTCGCTCCGGTATTGTCGGTCATCAACCAATCGGGATGCTGCGAGAAAATGTGCGACGGCGGTGCGGATGGAAAACTTGTACTCCAGATGCGGTAGGTGACAATCCACGGATGCACTTCGATGTTGGCAGCGTGCGCTTTGGTAATCATGTCAGCTAGCGCATCGTACCCCGATGCCACGTTGGTCGCCTGCGGTTCAAACGCCGAGTTGTAATAAGCGTCGCCGGCTTTTCGCACTTCGGGAACGATGACGTTGTAATTGTTCGCCGCGAGCGTGTTGATCATGTTGGTGGTTTGCGTCGCGTTTAGAAAACCGCTGCCCCACGAATAAGCCCACATCGCCCGCCACTCGCCCGACCCGCGAAATGACACGGCGTCAGCAACGATCGTCTTGCCCGGTTCGGCTGCGCTGCTCAACGTCACCGACCCACCGCTACCAGCGTTGAAACCGAACGTACCCAATGGCACCCAGGTTGACCCATTGATCTGCTGATTGACGACGATAAGGGTTGATCCACCGGCATGGTTTACGGTGTAGGTCGCGTCAGTTGGCCGCCCCGAACCGGTCGAACGATACCAGACCGATATTTCATAGTTGCCTGTCGCGGGAATCTCTGGACGCCATTCAGCGACGGCAGGAACCGCATCGTCTGTGCTTTTGTGGCGGTAGTCCGTGAGCCACTGCCCCGTTGCGTCAAAAGTGCTCCACGTTCCCGATGGAATGCTGAATCCGTCGTGGATATTGTCCACAATAATCGTTTGAGCGCTGGCACGTTGATTGGTAACGATCAGAGACAGAACGGCTGCAACGACCGCAATTCGCCACATGTGATTTCGCTTTGACTGAAAATGAATCATTCCCGCCCCTATCTGGCTACGCACAGTCGGATTGGCTGGCTCGCTGATGGAGTCCACCACGACATTATAACGCCGTTAATTCACGATTCCGAATCAAAACATTCACCTATTTGAGTGCGAATGAATAGTCCGCACAAACGTCACGGGACCAATAACTAAACGATCGTTGGCGGCACAATGTATATGTTGGTGAAGCGACGAATCGACGGTCCCCGGGATGGGGCGCTAAGGGTTCGCTCTTGAGTTGAGTTTCTTAGCCAGTTGCAGGCTGTCGAACACCGATTCGTCTACACGATCAGGATCGATTTCAATGGCCTTCTCGTACTCGGCAATAGCATCGGCATATTGCGATCGGGCCATATACAAATCGCCCCGCAGCGCCGGGATGGCACCAAATACCGGGTCGAGTTTTTCGGCTTGATCCAGCTTCCGGGCACATTCAGTGTAATCGCGAGTCTTGAGTAGCGCGTGGGCCAAGTAGAATAGCATTTCGGATGTGGGGTTTCTTTGGCAATATGCTTCGAGCACGTCCACGCGCTCACGATGCCGATCCAAATGCATCAGCGCCTCAGCCGCCATCAACGTTGGCGTGGTCCAATCACCGGCATCGACAATCATTTCGCGAGACAGCGCCAACGCATCCTCGAATTCGCTTTCAGTCAACAACCGAACGACTTCACTCATCGCATTGACCTGTTGGATTCGCTCCTTGGGGTCGGGAAGTGAATCATCATCTTCCGGGGATGAACCACTCACATACCCCAACGCACTCAATCGCTTTCGATCCTCCTGACTCAGCGCGTGGGCAGCGATATCGGCATGCCCATCATTGGGCCATTTTTCGAGTTGGTCCACCAGTTGTCCACGAAGGGCGTCCATCGCAGTGCCGCCTCGGCTAAATAGATTGTTCAATTCTTCGGGGTCATTGCTTAGGTCGTAAAACTCGGGTTGCGGAGCAAGAATGAACTTCGAGGTGTGGTTGCGAATCCCGCGAAGTGGACTGCAACTGAGATTTAGCGGGTAAAGCGTTTCCATGTAGATCGCTCGGTCGGCTGGTACATCGGACGCAAGCAAACTTATGCCATCCAACCCGCCCGGTGGAGGAGCGCCCAACAGATCACAAAGCGTAGGCATGAGATCCACCGTGCCCACCACACGATCGTCGACGCGCGATGATTCCGCAAACAGCTTGGGATTTGAAATAATCAATGCCGCCCGTGTTGTGGATTCGTATATGAAAATGCCGTGCAGGTTTTCTTTGTGATCGCCAAGCCCCTCACCATGATCCGAAACGAGAACAAACAACGTCTTGTCGCGCGTGCCTTGCTTGTCGATCGTCTTTAGAATTCGCCCAAACTCCCGATCGACAAAGGCAATTTCGGCGTCGTATGCAGTCATTTTCGAGCCGCGCGATGGCTTTAACGGCGGGTCGTATGGCGCATGAGGATCGAAGTAATGAACCCAAAGAAAATACGGTCTAGACTCTTCAGCTTTCGAATGGTCTCGCAACCAGTCAATCGCCGATGCCGTCACATCGTTGGCCCGCCGTTCATGCTCCAGCGAAGCAGGACCACGGTGAATATTTCGGTCGGTTTTGAATTCGTATGTGTCGAACCCTTGATCAAGTCCGAAACGGCTATCGAGCACGAAACTCGACACGAATGCGCCGGTGTCGTAGCCGTGCCCTTGAAGCGTTTCGGCCAACGTGACGAACTTCCGTGCGAGCTTGTAGATTCCGTTGTCGCGCACACCAGTTGAAGGCGGGTAAAGTCCGGTCATGATCGTGGCATGCGATGCCAAGGTTGTCGAAACGCTGGTGACCGCATCATCGAAACGCACACCATGATCAAGGAGTGAGTCAATGTTTGGCGTATCGGCTTGCTCGCGCCCGTAGCACCCCAGAAACTCGGGCCGGGTGGTGTCCATCGTAATCAAGACCACATTAAAGCCAGCCGCCGCCCCTTTGTTCACGATCTCCGAGAGCACAGACGGTTTGGTCACGTCGTTACTGCTCGATCGAATCAGCCAAAGCGCAACACCCGCCCCAATCAAAACGACCGGGAAGACCCACGACATGAGCGAGCGTTTGCCTTTTGAGTTGATTGGTTCGTCAGTCATCGAAAATCCTGTGTGCGCCCACGAGACTGACGTTCTTACCACGGGAGCAATGGCATGCCAAGCGGAATGATGCACAGTTCGTGCGAGACGCAACCAAGTTCATCGCGTTTACAAAAAAAGGAGGCCGCCAAATCGGCGACCTCCCATTATTTTCAATCCGTGACAAACTGCTGCGTCACAAATTCAGATTTACAACTTAGCGATAACGGCGACGCAGCAACGTGATGCCACCCAGTGCGAGCAGGGCCATGCTTGCCGGCTCGGGAACGTCGGTGACCACAATGTTGTCAAAGTAGGCGGCTGCCCACTCACCTGCGACTGAACCGTAACGGTCATAGTGGAACAGTGAGATTGCACCACTCAACGGAACCGGGCTGCCGACATTGGTGTCGAGCGTACCTAGCCAAAGGCCGTCGAGTTCAATGCGAACCGTACCAGCACCTTCGTTGACGATCATTTCAACGTGCGTCCAGTTAAAGCCAGGAACGCCGTCACCCGTGAGGCCGGTCGCACCGGTTTGGGGTGGATCGAAGTCAGCCATATCGACTGATGGCGAAATGGCCTGGAGCAACGGATCTGCGTCGGTATTTGAAGTCAAAGCAGGGTTGTACTGGCCGCTGGCGAGGAATTGCTCGCCTGCATCTTTGTACAAACGGTAGTCGCGTGACGAGCTGCCGTCGCCGACCAACAGAACGTGTGCACCCGAGCCCGTACCCAGATCGCCCTGCTGTGTCACGCCATCGTAGCCAACACCACCACCTGCATACTCGGTGCTTCCGCCAGTGGCGCTGTCCCACTGAATCCACATGTCATACGACAGTGTGTAAATACCAGAGTAAGATTGGCCAGTAGCAGTAACAGTAACACCGCCTTCGGAAGCATCGGTCGTGTTCGCGACGAGTCGCAGACCAACCGTATCGCTTCCGGCAGTTGGGGCAGCAGGAATACCTGCCAGCGCACCGTAGTCGTAACCAAACGTTGCCGTGTCGTCAGCGCTGAATGCGTTGACAGTCCAAGCAGCACCGCTGCTCATGTCGTCCGAAAACAGAACGGCCGCCGATGCCGGCGCAGCAACCATGCCTGCGAAAAGGCCTGCCGCCAAAAGCGACCGCGATTTCATAGTCTTCACCATAATTCTCCTCCTAGTTGAGTAAGCCTAGAATGCCTCGAGAGCAGTTGTCTTACATGAAAGACGTTTGAACAAAAAACCACGCCAAGCGAAATGCGCAACACGCACTCACCGGCAAATCACAAAATTCAATTCGTCTCTCTCTCGTTGCATCGAGCGGCGGAAACGTGAGAAATTCACGCAACCCCGCCACCAATCCCTGAACGGATCGGCTCCTCATCCCTGATGTGCGACGTTCAGTCTACGCGATTCAATTTAGGAAATTCAAGAACTATTGTTCATAAATCCGAATTTATCAGGGTCTTTTCCCCATCCTGGCCCAAATCGGCGAAGCAGCAGTCTGATCACAGCCCACTTTTAAGTCGCAAGCCACTAATTGACAGAACGTTATCGCCCCTTCCCGCAAGCGGGGGTGCGTTCTGTCTTATTGGCCGAACTCGATTTGGAAACTCGCGAAGTCGGTCAGATCGACATCATTATCCGAATCGGCATCAAATGTCTGCCCGCACGCGGTATCGCAATTCGCTGAAACCGGATTGGCGGGTGACGCTGGACCGGCATAGCAATCCACGAACGATTCCAAATCGCTGTCAGCCACCTCGCCATCACCGTCGAAGTCGCCCAATCGCGGGTAATGAATCACAGTGTATTGATCGACGCCTACGTCGCAGTATTCGCGCTCAGCACCGTTGGGCCAGACGAATCGGAGGCGATCGATCGTCGTGGCCGCCCCCAGTCCAAAGTGGACGGGCAAGTCGCTTTGGTTGAACGTGCCGGCATTCGTATTCGCCTCGCGCCGATACGTTCGCTCCGAAGGCGTGCCTGAATTAACGGTCGCGTAGACCGAAGCGCCGATTGCCGTCGTATTCGCTGAAGGCCCGACCAGCTTCACGCCGAACCAGTGGTTTCCGTTGCCGACCGAATTGTTCAGGAACACGCGCTCGATCCATGAGGAGTCGGTTGTTGCGATCAAGTCCAGATCACCGTCATTGTCGATATCTGCCCATGGGCTGTCGTATGAACCGCGATTGACCTGCTCCAGACCCTCGGCTGCCGTGACATCGGTGAATTCCCAATTCCCGTCATTGCGATAGAGTTTTCGCGACGTATCGGAGCCATTGCGGTCATCATGGTCATGAAGGAACAAATCCAAATCGCCATCGTTGTCGTAGTCAACGGCGCGCCCACCATTCAAATCACCGGCAACATCCGTCAGCAGCGTATGCCCCGTAAGTGTATCAACGTCGGTGAATTGGTTGCCCCCGTCGTTGCGCCAGATTTTGCTCAGCTCGCTGTCAGCACCGACCATGAACAGATCGAGGTCACCATCGTCGTCGAAGTCGTAGAATTCGGCTCCATAGCTGTTGGTCATGAATTGCGTACCGTTTGAGTCGGCGATATCAATGAAGCCGAGTGAGCCGACATCGACCAATTGGTTTTCGTAAAAATTGTTTCGGATGTTGTTGTCGCCGCGGCAAGTGGAAATATAAATATCCATGTCGCCATCGCCATCGGAGTCGCCGATGGCCATACCATATGCCTTGACGCCCACTTCTTCCTGAAACCCAACGCCGGCACCGACAGGCGCAAAAACCTGCCCCGGGCCTTGTAGATAGATCTCGTGCTTTTCAATGGGGCCTTCCATCGCAAGGATCAAATCGAGATCTTCGTCCCCGTCGATGTCGCACCACGCAACATTTTGATGAAACCCCGGATCGTCCAAGCCGGTCGACACGCTCTCATTTGTGAAGACACCGGTCCCATCATTTTTCAACACATCGCCAACCGCCCCACTGGATACGTTTGATTGACCCACGAACACATCAATGAAACCGTCACCATCGTAATCGCCCCAGCAGGCGCTCCACGACGGACCCAAGCCTGCCGGAAGATTTCCCAAAATCTCCGTAAATGAAAGGGTACCGAGACCAATCAGGTTGTTTCTAAGCAGGCGCTGCGACCCGGACGCCCCCTGATAAAAAAGGTCCAGATCGCCATCGTTATCAATGTCTGCAAGTGAGGCGCTGCGAGCATCGACGTTGTAGCTGGATGGCAAAACGCTTGCACTTACGTCCGTAAATGCAATAGGGGCTCCGCCCCGAATACCGGAATCATCGCTTGCAACCGCAATTCCACTGACACTGTAAGTTGCCAGCATGGTCGCTGTGATGCATTTCAGGCAATTCATCATGGTCCAAACCCCTTCTCCCCGATGGCATTGGTGCTACGGGTGATAAAATTCAGCATTAGGAACAAATATCTCACAACCCCAAACCCAAGCCGCGAGAATCGTGACCGGTTCGCCCACAATCCTAGCGATTTGACAGGCCGTCCAGCAAGCTTGAAATCGGATTTGCGTCGTGTTGATCGATTCAAGGCGCGACGTCCGACCGATAAGCCATCCCCCCAGAACCAAGCAAATTACCCCAGATAGGTCCAAGATCAGAATTTTGGCAATCAATACCTTGTATCCGGTGCCCTAATCCACGCATAATGGTGGTGAGGCGAAGGAAGTGGTCTGAGGGGAGTAAGGCAATTCTTCAGCCACCCGGCCGAAAGAAGGAAGCGATACACAGTAGACGAAAGAGACGTGCGTGCCTGCGTTGATTCCGCACCCATGCAGCGTCGAACGAAGAAGCGCGTGGTCGAGCGCTTTTGTCTTCATGTCGCCCACTCCTTTTAATTCGGAATTCGATTGAATTCGTTTTCTTAGCCCCGATCGAACTCTTCGCGCGATCGGAACATTCGATGGTATCCAGCAGTTGAGGTCGCCTGAGCCTGAGATGGAGAACTGATCTGTATCGGAGAAAATCAGAATTGAAACGACTTTGTGATAATTGTCATTCCTATGTGGGGAATTTGATTCAAATGAATTTGGCAGCGTTCAAAACTCATATCTGTTTAGGAGAGCGACTCATGCTCACACGCAAAATTCTAGCAAGCTTGGTACTGGTGGTCGCAGTGGTTGGGGTTTCCTCAACGGCTTTTGTTTCAACCGCGATGGCGCAGACGACGTATTGTCTTTCAAACTTTGAAGAGCAAGAAAATTTTAGTTGTGGTGCGCGAGGCCCCGCCGTCTGCGATCCGTTCAACGGAGTCGGCGCTGAAGTGATTTGGCGACAGGCTGAATCGTCGGGGTCAACGGACGGAATCATTCTCGGATCCACCAACACGCTGCCGTCGATTCCGATCAACTACGCCCAGCGCGTTCCGAGCACAGGCGACTTTGCGGGCATTGCGTCGCCATGTTACGAACTGACAATTGCCTGGGGCGATCCGACTGATGCAACAACGACCGGTGCGCGGATTATTACCGGTGGCGCTGGCAACCTTCCCAGCCCCTCGATTCACCTAGGGGGCAAGGTTCGCTTCAAGATGGCCGTCACCGCGTTTAAGTTTAACCCGGTCACGAATTACTTCGGTGCGCAAGTTCCACTAGAGACTGCTGGTGATGCCGCAATCTTGATGTGCATGTCGGTTCGCGAAACCGGAACCAACGTCGCTTTGGGTGCTGAGGATGTTGGAACCGGCGACCTTGAGTACGTTTACCTTCCCGGTTCGGAAGTCATTCCGGCTGCGACCAACGGATTCTTTGGCGAGTTCCCCCCAGGAGGAAAGCGCTTCGACGCCAGCAACGAATTCTGGCCACCAGATGCAAGCGAATTCGCCCAGATCGAGTTTGATCTCGGCGCACTGGACAGTAGTCGTGTTCGCGGTTTCGCAGTTGACGGTGATGGAATTGACACGGCTGGCGACGGCGTGCTGGATGCAACCAGCAATGGCAACGGGGTCAATCGCGGTACGCTTGAATCACTGATTTTCTCTGCCGACACGGCCAACTCAGACGGTGAGTACTTCTTCATCTACATTGACGAAGTTGAACTCGAATCTCCGGTTGACGATACGCAAATCAGCCGCCCGACGGTTCAAGGTCCAATCTTCTCGACGGATTCGTCGATCAGCGTTTCCTCCAAATTCAATCTGTGCGACATGTCAGACATTGACGATGTCGAACTGTTCATCAACGGCGTGTCAGCCGTGGGTGGTGTGGATGTCACCGCCAACCCAGTGTCGCCTTCAAACGGAACAGCAACCTTTACGGGCTTGTCGTTGGTAGCGGGTGACGTCATTACTGCGACCCAGTCTGACACACAAGGCTCGGGCAGTGTTACGAGCGCACAGTCGAACCCGGTCGAGGTCTTCGGCCCGGGTGTCATCCTCGCTGACAACTTCGACAATTACGCCAACCAAACCGAACTGAATCAATTCTGGAGCGATTCAATCGGCAGCCCGAATCCGGCAGATGCCAAGCTTCTCTTGACTGCCGGTGGTGGCGCGAGTTGCCCGAACTTCCTCCGAGAAAACAATCCTCCCAGCGCGAACGCAGCCCGATTGTATCGCACATTCGGTTCGGCCAACGGCAGCGACGATGATCCATTGTTCGTGACTTGGAACTTCAAGTTCACCGATAGCGCTACGCTTAATTCACGAACGCGATTTGAGTTGGCTCGCTTCACGGGTGGAAACTTTTCGACGGGCGCCCGTGGTGCAGGTACCGCAGGTATCACCATGTACAATCAGGTCGCGGGCGGTCTCCTGACCGACTATAACCTGACGTTACGGGTGGCTGACAGCACGGAAGTTTCCCAGGAATTGACTTCAAACGGTTGGGTCAATGACGGCGGTTCTGGATTCCATCGCGTGGCGAGCGGTGTGCCTCGCGTCATCGACACCTGGCACAAGATGCAGATTGAAGTCAGGTCTGATGTGATCAATTACTTCATCGACGACGTCAACGTAAACCCGTCGCCGTACGAAAGCGGCGTACCGCGTCCAGATGTAAACCCATACACGCATGTCATCATCGGTGAAGGATTCAGCAACAACGATCCAACGATGATCTTCGATAACGTTTCGGTCACGATTGGCGCAGGCGGTACGACACACCCATTCGCCGATCCGCGTCCAGATCCGCCAACGATTCAGGAACCGTTGTTCCCGGGCGATACGGTCGTGACATTGACTGACATCAGCACCAACGCAACAGAAGTCCGAATCATCCGCGACGGTACAACCACCATCGCGACGGTTTCGACGACTGGGTTTGAGTCAACCACGCTGGACATCACGGTGCCGACGCTTGCATTTGAAGATGTGATCACTGCGGAGCAGACCATCGGCGGTCTGTCGAGTTGTCAATCGACTTCGGTGACGGTTTTGATTCCGAGCGTGGTGATCCTTGATGAAGTCTTGAAGCCGGGTGACACGATCGTCAACGTCGGTGATGTTCAAGAAAACATCGCCGATGAAATCCGCGTCTACGCAAATACCACAACGCTAATCGGTACGGTGTTTTCACCAACAACCGATGCAGTTGCCGTGACCGTGACACCCATGATCGACGGTGATCTGATCACTGCAACGCAAGTCATTGGCGGCTTGGAAAGCGAGCATTCGCCAACACAGATCGTCCGCTTCCGTCCACCGCTCAGCCTGATGGTCACGGTTGCGATAGACGAGGACGGCGTCAGCAGCGACGGCCAGGCAGACTTTGAATTCGTCGGTGCAGCCGACACCATTGGTTCTGCGCCGAATGGCAAGCCACTTGATCCTCAGACCGGTGTCTGGCAGCGATTTGAATTTTCACTGACCGGTGGCGACCCCGTTACTCCGTTCCTTGATAACGTTGGAACACCGGGGCAACTCGATGCGGGAGGATTGAGCTACAGTATCGATTCGATCTTCTTCAGCATCAATTCCAATGGCCCAGTTAGTGCTGGACCATACACGGTTTATCTCGACCATGCGTTCTACATTGATTCGGGCGGACAGGAAGTTCTCATTGCCGATGCAGAAATCTCCAACCCGTTCCCAGATTTCCGTGGCCAGAGTACAGGCACTGGAAATTCGAGCGTTACCACCGGCGATACCAGTATGGACGGATCAAGCTCAGTTAAAGTTGATTGGGAATGGCCGAATGAGAATCCCGGTAACCTAACTGCCGTGTTCCGTCCAAACGTCGCATTTGACGACGACGCATTGGCTGTTGGATTCTATGTCCTGTTTAACGATTTCACGACGAATGCCGTGGCTGTCCCGTCATTGCTTGAACCGAATATCGGAGATGTCCCGTTCATTCGCGTGAACGATGTTGATCCATCAGCGACCTTGGTTGAGCTCTACCGCAACGGTTCGTTCTTAACATCTGCTGTTCCGGGCGGCACGTCAGTGGACATCGTTCCTGGTGTTACCAGCGAGTTGCTTGATCAATACACCGCACGACAGACGACGCCGGATGGCACCAGCGAACTCGGATTCCCACGCGGAATTACGCTTCCGCCAGCACCGAGGGTCGTTTCGCCGGTATTCGAGGGCAATACTTCGATCGATATCGAAGACATTCTCCTCGTTGCCAATGCGACAACAACTCAGGTTCAGGTTTCCGCCAATGGCGGTGTGATTGGCACCGTCAACACGACTGGATTCGAGACTACATCGGAAACCATTTCGCCGGTGCCTGCAGTCAACGAAGGCGATCAATTAACGGCAACGCAGACGGTCAACGGATTGGTCAGCCCTGATTCTGAACTGGCAATCGTTGAAGGGTCTCCGACGCCGTGCGGTATCGCGTTCTCGGACAACTTTGATACAGACACTTCCGCGAGTTGGAACATTAACGCCACTGACCTTGCTGACGTTGAATACACGTTCGGATTCGACTACAGCGCTGGCGGACTTTTGATTCCTCCCGCGCCCAACAGTCCAGGAACGACCTTGGGTCTCCGCTTGGCTGCGAACGTCGCAGCACCAAACTCTGCCGAAGCCATAACTCTTTCGCCGATCGGACAGAGCTTTGGTGGTGACTACGTTTTGAGGTTCGACATGTGGATGAATGCACACGGACCATTCCCAGGTGGTGGAACTGGATCGACTGAGTTCCTCACTGCCGGCGTGGGTTACGACAATACCACGCCAAATCGGGCCTTTGGAATTGGGTCTGGCGGTTGGTTCGCGTGCAGCGCTGAAGGCGGTTCTGGTAGCGACTACCACGCCTACAAGGATTCGGTTCTTGAAGGGTTCCCCTCGTTCTTCGCGGGAACACGCAACGCTTCTGGAATCTATTACAGTGGTCTAGGCGGTATCGATGTTGGAGCACTCGGGCAAAATGCTGCATTCCCGGCAACGCAAACGGGAATACTGCAAACAGGTGCGGCTGGTTTCGATTGGCACGAGATTAGCATTTACCGCAGCGGCAACATCGTGCGTTGGGTCATCGATGATCTTCCCATCGCCGAAATCGACGCCAGCGTCGGTGCCACGTTCCCGCTCGCCGGAAACATCAGCATTGGTTACAGCGATCCGTTCACCTCGTTGGCCAACGAACCAGGCCTTATCTTCGGTCTGATCGACAACCTGGTGGTTGAAGGCTTCGGCGGTGGTGACTGTAATGTCAACTTAGTTGGCGACGATTGCGAAACCATCGGCGTGCAGGACTGGAATGCAGACGGTAACGTTGACAACGGTGACCTTGAAGGTCTTGCGGACTGTCTCGCAGGACCAGGTACGTCGCCTGCTCCAAGTGTTACCGGCTGTGAAGCGACGTGTCTGAGTACGTTTGACAGCGACGCTGACGATGATGTTGACCTCGTCGACTTCGCAGCGTTCCAGGACACGGTCACACCATAAACACAGTGCTTTAATGCAAGGTGTTGGTGTTGTGAAATAGTCAACCAAGAGTCAGCGGGCCATCCGCCATGGGTGGCCCGCTTTTTTGGTGACACCACTTTGCACGATTGATTTTGCAAAGAACTCGTCGTCTGCGTAGCTAAAATTTGATGGCTGCGCACCAGACGTTTCGCACCAATAGCAACACAACCTCAAGGTGGAGAGAAGAATTTGATGAGATGTTTACACCGAAGTAAAAAAAACGATTTGGATATTCAATGTCGGCGTGAATCTACGCTCGTCGCGACGTGTCTGATTCTGGGTCTGTCCATCACAGCCACAGTTGCCGTCGGCCAATCCAATTCATCAGATGATGCGAGCATTTCAGCAATCAAGGCAGATGTAAACCTGGTCACAAGGCTAAACGCGCACATCGATGAATTGGATCCGCAAAGCAACCTTGCATTCATGGACGGGGGGCGAGTCGATCAGACGGACTGGGTCGGAAACGTTTGTCATTTGAAGCTAACGATTCCTGCATTCTCGACTGAAAGCCCGGAAATCATAGACATTCAAGAACTCAGCGAATCGCTCATGCGTTCGATCAAGAGTGATCTCGATTATGGCGGCGTGATCGTAAGCGTACGCACCGGCGAGTCGGACGACTACCGTCCGCTAGAAGATTACGTTCCAGTCGTCGGACCTGGTACTTACCCGCCATTGCGTGAAGACGCCGCCATTCTCCCTGGAGAGAATGCTGCGACACCTGAGCAATTGCGAACACTTGGCGGTCCGGGTGCGAATGCCGGCAGTCAACCGGCTGGTGCGCTATCTGGCGTCGTCGTCTACACAACTGCCGGTCACGGATGGACTGCCAATGCAGGTTCATGGGGATTGCAGCGGCCGTTACTGCTCGACATGGTCGAAGACTACGGCAATCTCGATCAACTCAACTACTTTGTCGATTATTTGTTCAATGCGGGAGCGACCGTCGTTCCGTTTCGACCGGTGGGCTACCAAACCGAGGAAGTTGTTCTCGACCAGGATGATCCCGGTGTGACGTACACCGGTTCTTGGGTCAACAGCGGTTCGAGCCCCTACTATGAAAACAACGCAACCAACAGCGGGATCAATTATCGGTTCGCAGTTGCCAACGTGACTGAATCCGCAACCGCCCGCTACACGCCAAACATCCCCACGTCAGATTATTTCCCTGTCTATACTTGGGTGTTGGATTCAAACAATCGCACGCCGCAACTCTACCGAATCTCCCACAGTGGTGGCACTGCCGAAGTGACGATTGATCACCGTATGGTCGGACGCGGCTGGGTTTACCTTGGTGCTTATTACTTTGAAGCCGGAACCAGTGGATACGTCGAGATCAGCAATCAATCGGCGGCTGGCGGAAACGTCATCGCCGACGCAATTCGATTCGGTAATGGCATCGGCGACATCGTCGGAGCAGGCCCTGGAACTATCAGCGGTTATCCGCGTGATGAAGAAGCCCAACGCTACTGGGCAGAAAGTGAATCCGGGGTCAACGCGGTCGGATTACCGTCCACTATCTACAATTGCTGCGGCAGCGATAACAGCGATAACATTTCCACCGCCGCTCGCTGGGCGCGGGAGATGAACAATACTTCATTCAACACTGACCGCTGGCGACGCGTCTATCTTGAATTCCACAGCAATGCGTCAGGCGGAGCGGCTCGCGGTACGGTTGCACTGGTGACGGGGGTCTCCACCAAGACGCTGTTTCAAACTGAGTACGCGACCATTCTCGGCGACGAGGTTGAGCAGGACATGCTCATTCTCGACGCAGATTTTGAATTCCCGTGGGTGGCGAGAAGCAATCCTGCCAATGGTTCGTTCGGGGCTATCAGCACCAATGCGAACAGCGACGAATTCGACGCGACGATTCTGGAGGTCGCATTTCATGACAACGCGAGTGACGCAGCACTCTTGCTCGATCCAAAGGTGCGCGACGGAGTGGCTCGGTCGAGCCTCCACGGGGTCACCAAGTTCCTGAATTCGCTTGCCGGCAGCACCGTCCCGCTTGCGTTCTTGCCAACTCAACCGCGAAATCCGCGGGCCATTCACGATGGCAATGGCGGCATTGCCATATCGTGGGACACACCATTGACGGGTGAAGCCCAAGGCGACGCCCCCACGGGATATCGCGTCTATCGCTCTAGCAATGGCTACGGATTCGATAACGGAACCGATGTCGGCCTGACCAATTCGGTGACTCTAAACGACGTCCCGCCCTACACCACGACATACTTCCGCATCGCGGCATACAACGCGGGAGGCGAATCGCTACCGTCAATCACCATTGGCGCTCGAGCGCGATTGAACGGTCCGGCGAAATATCTCATCGTCAATGGCTTCGATCGCGTGTCGCGGTCGCAGGACCCCAGGCAAGTCCTCGGCGGACTGGGCACGCAGCGCCGGCCAATCCTTCGCCATGTCAATTCGTTCGACTACGTTATTCAACATGGCGACGCGTTGGCAGATGCCGGTGTTGATTTCGACTCGTGCCAAAATGAGAACATCATCAGCGGTGCGGTTGACCTCGCAAACTACCAAGCGGTTCTTTGGATTTGCGGCGAGGAATCTTCCGCCGACGAAACCTTTGACGCCACCGAACAAACATCCGTAACGAACTACCTGAACGCGGGTGGAAGACTGTTTGTCAGCGGCGCAGAAATTGCGTGGGATCTCGACAACCTCGGTAATGGTGTAGCGTTCTACAACAACGCCCTCAAAGCCGACTATGTCGGTGACGATGCAAACACTTACGACGTTGGTGTTGTCGGTGGATCGATCTTCGCCGGCATCGGTTCGTTTGCGTTTGATGACGGCTCGATTTATTACGATGCGGAATTCCCAGACCGTCTTGGCACATTCGGCGGTAGCACTGCCGCGTTGACCTACGTCGGAGGATCTGGCGGGACAGCTGCTGTCGTATTTGACGGCGCGTCGCAGGTTGTAAATCTCGGATTCCCATTCGAGACCATCACGTCGGAATCGAGTAGGTTTGAAATCATGGGCGCGGTCGTCGATTTCTTCGACGTCGGTCTAGACCTGTTCGATCATGCGTCATTCGTCGAATGCATGGACGGTCCCGACACGGGTGCGACACTGCCCGACTGCGGGCCGTTCGATTTTGAACCCGACAGCGATGTCGATCTCGATGACGCACAGATGTTCCAACAATTATTTGCGGACTGATTTAATCGGTGGGCACGGCCCACCCTACACGAAAATTACGCCTGAATGTTTCAGGCAACATCTACAATTGGAGGCATAAAGCAAGCAATGAAGAATCTCCCCTCGATTCTTGCGCTCTTGGTCATTGGAAGCGGTACAACTTTTGCGGCACCGATTGAGCGTTCCGGCAACGATGCAGGAACCATCTACCAAGGTGCGATTGCAGACCGCGATTGGGGACGGCCCGTCGCGGCAGGCGATCTCGACGGTGACGGCTGGGACGAAATCATCGTCTCGGCGTCCGAAGTATTTGGTGGCGTAACGAGCTTCGTATACGTCATGCGTGGCGGCCCCAACGCTGCCGACCATGGCACGATCGATCTGATGGCCGGCGGTGTCGATCTGACGATTGCGGGCGCTGCGCTCGACGACAACCTTGGCTCATCAATCGCGATCGGCGACGTCAACGGAGATCAATACAATGATCTGTTGATCTGCGCATCCGGTGCAGATGCAGGACCACGAGCAAGTGCCGGTGTGGCATATTTGCTCTATGGCGGTCCTTCGTTTTTCGCCAGCGCCACCCGCAATATGGCGATCATCGCAGATTGGGACGTGAAGATTGAAGGCCCGGTCACTGGCGGTGACATGGGGGCGAGCTTGTTCTTTGGCGGCGGGGATTCCGAAGCTGCGGCGATCGGAAAGCTTAACTCCGATTCATTCGGCGATATCGTACTGGGTGTTCACCTTGCAAACGGAGCAGCCGGTACCGCCGGTCGGGTTTACGTTGTTCACGGACAGGCTTTTACTTCGGGTACGACGCTATCACTCGCCAACGGAGCACACTACAACACCGTGATCCTCGGAAAGGGATCGCTTGATGAACTCGGCGATGTCGTCAAAGTCGGCGACCTCACCGGTGACGGTTTGGACGAGCTCATTATTCCAAACCGCAATTACAGCCAAGGTGTTCTCGACGCTGAAGGCGCTGTCTTGATCTTTCGAGGTCGCCCCGCTTGGTCTTCAGTCATCAATCTAGGATCATCCGCAGCTGACATCACGCTCCTTGGCGTGAATCCATACGACAATTTGGGAGAAGATGCAGCCGTTGGCGATTTCAACGGTGACGGCATCATGGACCTGGCGACCGCAGCACCTGGTGCCAATCTCGGCCCGCCGGACATCAACGTCAACGATGGATTCATCTACGGATTTCTGGGCTCCACTTCGTACCAGACCGGAACATTCACAATTGACTATGCCAGCGCTTCGCCGGATTTCCTAATCCGCGGCGAATCCAACCAAAGCATGGGTGCACAGTTCTCCGCCGGTGATTTTAACGGTGATGGTTACGACGACGTCGCAGCCGGTCAGCGATTCGGCGGTCCTAGTGTCAATGGCACGATCGATATCGTCTTTGGTCGCGACTTCACCGCCGGTCAGTTATTTGAAGTCAATGTCAATACCGACGTTCGCATCATCGGCGCACCGTCGGACCGCATCGGGTTTTCAATGAGTGCGGCTGACGTCGATAGCAATGGCGCGGATGAAGTCGTGTTTGGAACTCCGTTTAACAATGGGTCATTCCCGAACAACGCGGGCACCGTATATGTCTTCTCTATCATCGACGGAGACCATGATGCCAACGGCGTCGTGGATCTGCAAGACTTCGCGGTCTATCAGCAGTGCGCATCAACGCCAAGCATTGCAATTCCGCCAGCCGACGAATGCTATGTGTTTGATTTTCTCGTCGATCAAAACGTAGATGCTGCGGACATGGAAGGCTTTGCGGAGCAACTTGATGGTCCGTAGTCCCGTGGACTTGTAACCCGTGGAATTTGTTGTGCGAAATGACTCGCACTGCGTTCAATTCACACTAGAATTCCCTCCATGAATCGCATCGTCATCGCAATGTTGTACGTCTGCTTTTTTCTGTCTGGGGCGGCTGCGCTCGTTTACGAAATCGTCTGGCAGCGCATGCTCATGCTGGTCTTCGGCGTGAGCGCATGGAGCATCACAGCCGTACTCACCGCGTTTATGGCTGGGCTCGCCTTGGGCAGTTGGTGCATGGGTCGCTTTGCCGATCGCAGCACCAACCCCGTCCGCTCGTACGCGTTCATCGAATTCTCTATCGCATTGGCGGCGCTGGCCGTTTCGTTTGCGATCGATCCATTGATGGCCGCCTACGTTCAAATCGCTCACGCATTGGAACCGGGCTTTCTCGGATCGCAGTTGATTCGGTTCGTCCTCGCGTTCTTGATTTTCCTGATCCCCAGCACACTCCTGGGTGCGACGATGCCGTTCATGTCGCGGATCGCAGCGCATTCGTGCAGAACGATTGGAAGCGCCTTTGGCTGGATCTACGCGATCAATACGCTGGGGTCGGTCGGTGGTGCTGCGGTGGCAGGGTTTGTCCTGATCCCCAAAATCGGTATGCGGCAAGCCGCGTACGTCGCACTCGCCGGAAATGTTACAGCCGGTCTGCTCGCGATCCTGCTTTCGTTTGGCCGACAACTTAGAACACTGCCCAAAACTGTCGTCGCACACTCGAGAATCGACGTCGCTCCATCAACCCACGACCGCGACAAACATCTTTCCATCCGTCAAATTCACCTGATCGCAGCGTCACTCGGTTTTCTCGGCTTGGGATACGAGGTTGCCTGGTCAAGGTTGCTTGCCGTCTACACGCTCAACAGCGTCTACGTCTTTACGATGTTGATGACAGTTTTCCTGGGCGGGTTGGCGATCGGTGGAGGCATCGCTGCCGTGGTCATTCGGCGCGCCCGAAACGGCGTCTCGAAAATCCTGGCCTACGTTCAATTCTTCGCTGCGATGACCGGACCACTTGTTCTGCTCTTTACACAAGTCGCCGCGGAATGGTCGTATGACTTGCAGTTGGGGGTCAGTTCGGATGTGTTCTGGGCAGAGTATTCAATCGCATTCGGAATCGTCTTCATCCCGACGATCATCATGGGCATGTCGCTTCCGTTACTAATGGAATTGATTCCCGGCGGCATGGACCATCCGGGCGGATCGGTCGGGAAAACGTACGCGTTTAACGCTTGGGGAACAGTCATCGGTACGGCGCTGACCGGCCTCGTGTTTATCCCCTGGTTCGGGATTCGTGCGAGTCTGATCTTGCTATCGGTCGGGAATTTTATTTTGGCATGCGTCATTGCGCCCTCTCCCGAACGGGCCACCCCCCGTCACCGACAGTTGATTCCCATTGCTTCGGTCGTGTTTATCATTGCCTGCACGTTCGTCCCGCAGAATACGCAGTTCTATCGGCCAATGGTCGACCCGAACAACGCGATCGTATACTACGCGGAAGGCCGATCAGCCGTCGTTCACATCGAACTTTCACAATATGCCGGCGAAACGCAGCGCTCGCTTCTTGTGGATAGCCAATCGGTGGCGGGCACCGCGCGACACTTGGTGACCGATCAAAAAATGCTGGCCCACCTGCCCTTGCTGCTGCACCCCAATCCCAAGCGCGCGATCAGCGTTGGGTTCGGTACTGGCGGAACAAGCTATTCGATGAAACAACACGACGTCGAAACGCATTGCGTCGAGATCGAACGAGCGGTACCGGCAGCTTCGAGGCAGTTCTTCGCACAGAATCACGGAGCCGTCGGGTTGGATCAAGGACTTGGCCAATATGACAGCGGGTTCAAACTCATTCTTGACGACGCCCGCAGTTGGTTTCATCTCGCGACAGAACCTTACGACGTGATCGTTGATGACTTAACTAGCCTGCAATACAAGAACAACGGTAATCTTTATACCGTCGAGTGTTTTGAGTTGATCAAGAAGAACCTCTCGCCCGACGGTATTGCCTGCGCATGGGTACCGGTCAACGGCATCGAAGAAAACGCCTTGAAGATCGCCATCAAATCGTTTCAGGAGGTCTTTCCGCACACATCGGTTTGGTATTTCAGCAACGTGGTGAATTACTTTGTCGTGGTGGTCGGCACTCCCGAACCGCTGAGCATCGATATCAAAGATTGGCGATCGCGCATGACGATTCCCGATGTGTACTACGATTTGGAAGAGGTCGGCATCACCAATCCGTATGACCTCGCCGCTTCGGTCATCCTGACTGAAGAGGAAGTCGCGCGTTATGTGGGGAACGCCCCGCTGCATACTGACGATAAACCGATCCTCGACTATGCAACGCATGCGAGTTTCTACGCCCAAACGATGTCGAAAAATCTTAAGCAGATGATGGACAGCCAATCGCAGCCGCGTAAAGACTGGATCAAAAAAGGCGACCCGGAAATTGACGCCGAATACAATACCGATTGGCTGCGATGGCGCGATTCAAGGAACTACGTTGTCGATGGCCACATCCACAGGCACAACGGCAATGACGCAAAAGCCGCCGAGATGTACCAGGAAGCCGCCAAAATGGTCCCCGAATCAAGAGCCATCGCCCACTTCGCCGGGACGAAAGTTATGACGACCGATGAAAACTGACAGAGTGTAACCTCTCGATTCGTTGTCAAACGAACAGCAAGAAACCTCTACTACTTATTGCCACTTGCGGGCCAATGCTCTTGACATGATTATTCACGCTGTGTCGGTACTCATTCAAACCGCTATGGTGGACACGTTTCGTCTATTGCGTCAGCGGGAACCGATACCCCTTCGAGCAAGGATTTCTTGTTCCAGCTTACTGTTGCTCCGATGGCGAGCAAGGCAAAACCAGCAGCGATGACTGTGGTGGCTGGCCCCTGAGGATGATGGCGAACCCAGTGCACAGCGTATGGGACTGCGTTAAGCATTGCGATTACCGTTGCTACGGTGCGGTATCGTGTCCAGCGCATCGCGAAACCTGCGGCCATGAGTACGCCGATGATTGCGCCGCTGTGTATTTTGGCGATATAAATTTCAATGGGCGAGTGTGACTGCGATACAGTGATCCAACCGGCAATTACGAGGAAGCTAATCGGCACCAATCGCCACGCCAGGCTGATTCGCAGCACGACGACATGCGTAAACAGTAGTGCGGTCCATCCGGACGTCGCAATGCAGATGAAATCTGAACGGGGTAACACTTCGGGCATTAATTTTGAGATTACGATTTGGTTGAGAATCAAGCCGACGGCAAAGAGTGCCCGCGATCGTCGAAACCATGCCATCGCAAACAGATACCACGCGGTTGCCAATAGACCGATGCCTTGTTGCCCGTTGTGAATCAGATTATCGAACACGCCGGCATCAATGTCGCGTTGGCCCAAATCCAAAAACGCCCCGCGCGTCGCCGTCCAAAGCAGCGCGATCGCCGCGGCATGACGCAAAAATTCCCAACCCAGGAGCACCGACCCGCGCCACCACACGATTCCGGCAAGTATGAGCGCGACGAACAACGGATCGACATAGACCAAGAACGCCCCATCAAACGCCACCGCGTTGGAAAAGCGATCCACCGACAATCCGATCCCAAGAACCGGCAAGCAGAGCAACGCACCAAGCCACTCACGCGAGTCGAATCTCCCTCTAACTTGAAGCGCCACGAGCGGGATCGCAGCCAGCACAGGTACGACATAAAACGCCCGCGCATGCCCGACGAACGCATGGTTCATCGCGTAAAGATGCAGCATCGCCGCACCCGCCGCGGCTGCGATGAGCGAACCACTTACTCGAAAATCCGTTACGCGGCGCAAAAATTCGCCGCTCACCAAGATTGCTCCGGCGACAATCCACCACAATGCATAAAGCAGTAACTCATTGACTCCTTCTTTGCCCATCGAAGCGCGTAGCAGCGGCTGCGCAACAGCAACGATCAATAAGAACGCTGCCGAAGTGAACACGATCGCCCGGCCCAACTTCCAACCAAACGTGCGGGCCACGAACAGCACTTCGCCAACCGCAACCATGACCGCACCAAGCGCGAGCGAAAATCCCAGCGTTGGGTTGGCTGCGGTCATCTCCATTGTTGCGACAAGTGGACCGGTCCAGAAGATCGTACCGATAATTACGATCGACGGCTGATCTTCCGGCGCTTTGATGTTGTGTCGCAACGCGATGAGAATCGACGTAACCATCATCTCATACGCCTGCAAGACACTAAGCGTCAACAGGATCAGGGTGAGGTCACCAGCCGGCAATCTGCCGTCCGGGACAAGGAGCATCCGCGCACCGTACGCAATACATGCCGCACTGAGAACGTACGCGGGGTTTCGTTGCACCCACCATCGCAGGGTGGGCGAAGAGCATGCGCGCAGCGTGGGGGCCATGGCGGCATCTCCGCTAAAAAGGAGTAGATATGAGCGCGGTACGGTACCGCACGATTTCATTCGACGTAAAGAAAGTGGGTCACTACAACGGTCGGTGAATTGCGCAGAAATGAAAGATATAATGGCGATTGCGAATGGATGATGACGCAACGACTTCACCGTCTATGGTTTTTATGGATTGGGACGCACCAAAGTCAAGCGTTTCTAAAAGTAGGACAAATCAGATTGCAGGCAAATGCAACCAATGGTTTAATATGCGTTGGCACGGCATTCGCCTGGAATTCAAACAAGGGAATATCATTATGAGCAATCGAATCTCTTCCGCCCGTTTTCACTTCGCACGCCGAGCGATCGGCACTGTGTTGATGACTGCCATCTTCGCCATAGGCATCGCCTGTCAACCGCCCGAGAACACGCCTGGCGACAATGGCGGTGGTGACAATGGTGGGGGCAACAATGGCGGCGGAGATAATGGCGGCGGTGGCGGAAGCAACGGCGGTAACGCAGTCGCAATCGATCAGCTTGCTGCAATCGTGTTGGACACAGACGGCAGTTTGATTGGTGCGGATGTTGTTGGCGACCAAATCGTTCGCATCGATCGCGCGACTGGTGCGGCTACGCTGGTCTCAGGGAATGGTGCCGGTAGTGGACCGGAACTTGATTCGCCCAATGGTGTCTTTCTTGATTCCGACGGTAGCCTTCTTGTCACAACTTTGAAGCGCCTTATCTTCCGCATCGATGCAACCAATGGCAATCGCACGTTACTGCTCGATGCCAGCATCGCAGACGATCCGTTTCCAAAATCGTTTAGTGGAATTGCTGCAACGGATGACGGTTCCGTTTACGTGACGAATTTCGTACTCGAACCCGATATCGCACGCGTCGATCAGCAGGCAGGCGAACTTGTAAATGTCACTCCGGCAAACATCTCAAATGGCGTCAATGATATTGTGCCAATCGGAGGCAACAGAGCATTGGTTGTCGATGTGTTTCGTCGCGCCATCGTGGAAGTTGCCCTGCCAGACGATAACGAGACGATCATTTCGAATGTCGACACGCAAGCCGGACCAGTCGACACTGAAGTGGGCACCGGTCCGGATTTCGGCCAATCACCACGCACAATTACCGTTGCCGACGACGGAACGATTTATGAAGGCGACGAAGCAAACAGTTCGTTCGGACTTGGTGTGTCGGTGATTTTCGCAATCGACCCAGCCAGCGGTAATCGAACTCTCGTGTCGGGTCCCGACAATGGCGAAGGACCAGACATTGGCCGCCCCATCGACCTGATCGTTGATGACGAAGGTCTGTTACTGCTGATCGACGGAAATCATCCAGGGCAACTAATCGTCATCGACCCGCAAACAGGCGATCGATCGTTTCTTGGCGTCTGAAGTGATACTTTGCGGCCGTTCTGGGCGTCTCCGACTGTAGCCAAACACCTCGGCCAGCCGAAAGACAGGATGTGGACCGGAGCGCCGGCACATTCGAGGGGCAGCATCACATCTGACTAGCCGGTCTCTTTCGCGCCCTCACCTTGCCCATGCGCGTGCATTTAATGCGGATTAGAAATTCGGGAGTCGTCAAATGAAAAGCGCTCAATGCAATCTTGACCGATTGGCTGGCTTTCGAATTCCATCAATCGTCTTTGCGATGATTTGTCTTACCATCACATCTGATTCATTAGCCGTCACGCGCTTCGTTGACGACGACGCGCCGGCGGCTGGTGATGGTCAGAGTTGGGCGACGGCTTATCGATTCCTGCAAGACGCGTTAGCCGACGCTGCGATCAATCCGGTGATCACCGAAATCAGAGTGGCTGGCGGAACGTATCATCCGGATGACTCGGAAGGAGCAGCGGCTGTCGCTGGTTCGCGCACCGAGTCATTTGTGTTGCAGGATGAAGTGATGCTATCGGGCGGGTACCGCGGGTTGGCAGGTGGCGGTGATCCAGACGAACGCTTGCCCAACGAGTTCGTTTCGACGCTCAGCGGTGACCTTGATGACAACGACGGTGCGAACTTTGCCAACAATGCAGAAAACAGTCATCACGTTGTGCGTGCAGAATTCGGTGCCGATCCGACGGCTGTGCTGGATGGTTTTGAGATTACCGGAGGAAACGCCAACGGTACTAGCGGACCGGGTATCCCGAACGATGTCGGTGGAGGACTCTACAACGAAAACGGTAATCCGATCATCAGAGGATGCCGATTTGTAAAGAATTCAGCCGACGCGGGCGGTGCAATTCGAACAGACGGGGGAACGATTAAGATATTTTCCTGCGACTTTGTTCAAAATCGCGGCGTGTCCACCTGCGGTGCGGTCCACTTTCGGGAGGGACAAGCCACTCTCATCAACGGACGGTTCATCGGTAACACATCGTTTTCCGGCGGTGGTGCGGTCCGCATCGATGAAGGCGCTCCACTGATTGCAAATTCTGCGTTTAGCGGAAACTCGGTGTCGTCGATTCTGGGCGTTGGAGGTGCGGTCTACTTTTTTGGCGGTAATGCAACGATGATCAACTGCTCACTCAGCGGAAACTACGCTGGCGAATTGGGCAGCGGCGGTGGACTTTATTACAACGACGGTAGCCACATCGTTTTGAACAGTGTGATCTGGGGTAACAAAGATGCGGGTGGATTCGATGAGTCGGCACAGGTCTTCGATTCATTCGGTGGAACCACAATTCGCTACTGCTGCATTCAAGACACAAACCCCGGCGACGCGTCGATACCATTTGGCGGAGCGCTGAACCACAACATCGACGGCGATCCAAATTTCATAGCCGTTCCAAGTCCGGGACCAGATGGCAATTTCGACGGCGTTAACGACAACTATGGCGACCTTGGCCTCGGTGCCAATTCGTCCTGTGTCGATGCGGGCAGCAATGGCGCCGTCCCTCCGGACTCACCCGATCTCAACACCAATGGAAACGCCAACGAACCATTGCCGTTGGACCTGGTCAATCAAATTCGATTCGCCGACGTGGTTGCGGTCCCGGATACGGGAACCGGGATGCGCCCCATCGTTGACATCGGCGCGTACGAAGCGGAAATCTTTCCGAGGGTCATCGACGATTTGCTCGTTCTCTATGATTTTAGAGATGGAGACGGCACGCGGATTCTCGACGTTTCGAGTACGGGCATTCCGACGGACGTATTCATTCAAGATGGCGGAGCAGTCACCTGGCTCGGCGAATCACTTTCGGTCGACTCCAATACCATCGCATCATCCATCGGACCGGCAAAACGCATCATCGACGAATGCCGCTCGTCTCGGGCCATCACGATCGAAGCGTGGATCGAACTTGCAAGCCTGTCGCAACCCGGACCATCCCGCATTGCGACGGTCTCGGTCGATACCAACGAGCGGAATTTCTCGTTCATGCAGGATGACACGGCATTCAGTACGCGTTTGCGATCGACCAATACCGACACGCAAGGTGAACCCGCCACCAGCACTGGGCCGAACGTTACAACCAATGGCATAGTCCATCTGGTCTTCACCAGACGATCCAATGGTGAAACCAAAATTTACGTCAACGAAGGCGAACTGGCTTCCGATACGGTCGGTGGCAATTTAAACAACTGGAACGACGATTACCGGTTCGCGTTGTTCAACGAATTCACGCTCGACCGACCGTGGCTTGGCGAAGTACACCTGTTAGCCGTTTATTCCCAGGCGCTCACCGCACTCGAAGTGTCGCAGAATTTTATCGTGGGTCCGACGGCTGAAGGTCGGGGGCGCATTGGTGATTTGGACAAGGATCGCGATGTGGACCTAACGGACTTCGAGATGCTTGAGACATGCATCGCCGGTCCTGGTTCCGGGTCCTTGATGCCAGGATGCGCAGGCGCTCAATTCGACGATGCCGATCTCGATCGCGATGGTGACGTTGACCTTCGCGACTATCGTATCCTGACGACGGCATACACCGGATCGTTGTAGATAAACACACGATGTGAAACGAATCGTTATCCTGTATCGGACAGCGGTTGATCAGGATTGGCGATCAGCGCTCCACCCTTCTTGCGCCATCCACCGACCAACGTCACGGCTGCACCGGGCAGCGACCAAGCCAGTTGAAGCAAACGCACCCATATCGCCAGGCACAATAGCTGCGACAACGTTCCGTGCGATCCGAGGAACAGTGTCTTGTAGGTCAGTTCCATCGTACCGAGCCCTTGCGCGCTGATCGGAATTGCAGCAACAACGTGTCCGGTCGCAATGAATGAGAAGTAATCCCAAACTTTATCACCGGTAAAATCCATATGAAGCGCCCGGGCGCAGGCCACGAATGCGCCGATCGCAATTGACTGGAGAACGGCGGCTAACCCAATCGCACCAAACACCATTCCTCGATGTTGTGACAATCGGCAAGTGGCTTCAAACCCCCGTCTGAAATGATCTGCCCCGGGCATTCGACCTATCAACCCTGCCGGTACGATGGCCCGCAACCACTTGGCTGTGAACAGCGCCAACCCCACGAATAGCAGCGCACAAGCCACAAAGGCAATCGCTCCGATGCGACGCACCAAGGGATCGCTCGAAAACCCAAGCCCAGCCACGGTCATCACCATGAGCAACCCGACCAATCCGACAGCCCGATCGAGAAAAATGGTCGCGACGGCTTCTGTTTTGTGCGTGTCGGTGTGCGATGCAGCACAGTACGCCTTGAACACATCCCCACTGGTGGTTCCGATCATGAAAACGTAATTGAGAAAGTTTCCGCCGTAAGAAATCTTGATGCATTCCCACAACGAAATCTGAATATCCTGCGCACGCATCATGATCCAGAGTCGCCAACCCTGAAGCAAAGTAACCGGCGCAAATATCACAATCGCCAATAGCACATAGACCTTGTCCGTCTGTTGAAACGCCGTCAGCAAACCGCGTTCGATGAGATCCTGACCGCCGGAATCCAGTGCGATTCGCCTTCGCGGGACAGACTCTTCCGTGCCGTCGTCCCGACGAACGACAACATCATTCACCCGCTCTTCGACAAGCCGTGCTTCGATGATCTTGGAACTCGATTCGTCCGTCGCATGAAATGAAACCCGGTCATGAATGGCCACGCCCCGAATCGCCAACGTGACAAACACTGCGCACAAGAGCAGGCGCAGGAAAAACATCACACGTTTGCGAATTGAAGCGCTCATGGTCTTAAATCGATCGTCCGGATGCGGATTCGACGACTGGTTCGCGTACCACCGTCATTCCCGCGAAAGCGGGAATCCACGCCCCGCGCGTTACCCATCGCTCGTTCTGGACTCCCGCATGCGCGGGAGTGACGAACCACTAGTCGCTGCTTTTGTCCATCGATCGCAGCAACTTGAAATCAAAAATCCCCGAACTGTGACCGTCGGCCCACACCAGTTGAATGGCATAATTCCCAACGAGGGACGCACCGGTCATCTGAGGTACACCGGTTCCCGGATCGCTGCTGAGTACGTTAAACAGTTGCGTGGATTCCTTGCGGCGCGTTTCGTTGCAGGTTGCACATGGGCATGCCATGCGCAGCGTCGGCGCATCGAGGGCGGTAACGTGACCATCCTTCCAAGTGATCGTTAATGTGCCGGCTGCTCGATTCAGTTTCAAGTCGGTAGCAGCGAATGAATCTTGTGTTGGCGAGTCGCTCGCACTCATAGATGTTTCATTCCATCGTGGGTCAACTGCGCTGCGACAAGGCACTACTTCCGTGCCCGCGTGCGCATTCGATCGGGTTTGGTGTACTTGGTGTAAGAGATGCGCGGGGTTTCATCAAGGGGCTGGGCGATCTGGCTGAGCAATCCGTCACCGCGAAGGGGCTCGTCTTGGGCCAGACCGCTTAGATGCTGGCGAAAGAATCGAACCGAGTAGCTGCCATACAATTCCGGCTGGGTGACGACGGCTTGGTTGTGCTTGGCCCGGGGACAAATCCACAAATACTTCGGACCGTGGGCCAACTCATAAATCATCTTAGCCTGTGCAACCGGGATATGCCCATCCTTTTCGCCATGAACGACCATCAATGGCATCGACCCCAACCGATGCAACGATTTTCGCACCGACGGGAATCGACAATTCTGACGGCGACTCACCTCGCGAATCGTCAGCCAGCGCAAGAATCGCCAAAACGCAGGATGGTGGTTTTCGTACACCAACCGAACCTTCGCGAAAATTCCAACCCAACGCTGCATGAGATATTCGAGGTACGCATCGGTGCTGAAACCACCATCGATCATGATCGCTTTGACGCTCGGCACATGCACCGCAGCAATGACCGCCGCCCCAGCCCCGCGAGAAATGCCGACCAGCCCCAACTCGCGTGGCCGCCCCTGCTGCTCGAGCCAATCTTCGACAAAGGCAATCGCCCCAAGCATGTCGGCTTGCTCGCGATCGCTGGGCCAAAGTCGAACCTTGTAACCATCTTCTTGGATCGACTCCCCTTGGCCGCGAAAATCGAACGCGAATACTTCAAACCCGTCGTCGAGCAGCGCCTTGCAGTATCGGTTTGCGCTGTACTTATCGCTGTCCAATTCATGGGCAAAAATAACGATGCCCTTTTGCGAAGCATTCGCATTGGGGCGAAGGAATACGCCTTTCAGAAGATGCCCATCGAATGCATGAAACTCCACCATGTCGCCCTCTACCCGGGCATAGTCGCGTGCAGCAAATGACAACGGAACGTGCGTGTTTTCAAAAATGTTGGCAATGAGGTGGACGTACTTGCGCAGGATCAGCACCGGAACCACAACGAGGATCGCCAGGGTCACAACCATGCTGATCAGTGCCCAGTTTCGCAAAAGCAATTCGATGATCGCGGCGATGATCCGATTCTCCTGTTGGCCATGATATTATGACCAATCGCGCCAATGGTCGCATCCAAGACATGTCATCAAACGTCACCCACTCCGATGAATTCAGCCTTTGATGGGAAGACAAGCGGGACGCTGAGTCGTCGCCATTATCGAAACCCCGCCCCAATAGGCAAGGCTAATTCTTACGACTCAGATTTGCGACGAACTGCTACTAAGAAGATGCAGGATGTTTGGGCAATCGCCCTTCAAGCAAGGCAATGACATCGTCAACGACATCATTCATCCGCACGAGTGCCGCAGAAGATCGCCCGGCGACGTGCGGTGTGAGAATCGTATTGGGGGCTGACATGAGCGGATGAGATTGCGAGAGGGGTTCATCCTCAAAGACGTCCAGCGCCGCCCCCGCAATGACGGATGATTCAAGGGCGTCAGCCAGTGCGACTGTATCGACCACCGCCCCTCGAGAGGTGTTGATCAACATCGACATCGGTTTCATCAGTGACAATTGTTTGGCATTTATCAACCTGCGCGTTTGATCCGTCAGCGGAACGTGCAATGTCACAACATCGGTGACTCCCAGCAATTCATCGAGCGAAACGGCGCTCGCCGCGAACTCCAATGCATCGATCGGTTTAACATCGTGATAGACGACTTCCATCCCCAAGCCGTCGGCACAAATCTTGCCCACTCGTGAACCGATGCGCCCCATGCCAATGATTCCCAATTTGCATTCTGCAAGTTCGCGCCACTTCATTGTGCTGCGATGCTCTGCAAATTGATCGTTACGCACAGCCGCGTCGCCAGCAATGATGCGGTGCTCCAAAGCAATCATCAAACCGACGGTGTGCTCTGCAACCGATTGCGTCGAGGCGGCTGGCGTATGCACGATTGATATGCCCTGATGGTTGGCGGCATTCAGATCGATGTTGTCAACACCGACGCCGGCCCGCCCCACCACCTTCAAGCGCTTGCCTACTTTCAGCAGCGATTGTGTCACGTCGGTATAAGTGCGAACAAGCAATGCATCGGCATCAACCAGCGCAGCGCGAACCGTCTCGTCATCACACGAATCCAACTCAACCACATCGCCATATGCGCGCAGGCGCGACAACGCGCTTTCGCTGTACGCTTCGGAAACGACGATTTTGAACCTCGATTCACCCATGGCCCGCCCATTCTTCATTTGATGAGCGACTGGTCAAGCAGCGTGTCCGTATCGCAACCAAGACCGGCTTGGTTCTTTGTGATACACTTGTATAAATGCACAACGCCCAGTTGGAGAAATGGAGAGTCTTCGCGTGCCTGCTGTCTAATCAGGCTCGCGAGACCGCCGCTCAATACCGTAGCAATATGAACGTCGCCACCAAGCTTGATCGAAGCGTCGTCACCGATGCCGATCACGCCATCCAGAAACAAATCTGCGATGCGGTCCGCCGTCTCGACCCAACCCATGCGGTGTTGTGCGAGGAGAAAGCCGACTACCTCAGCGACATGCCCCAGCCAGTCGACTCGCAGTACTGCTGGGTCATCGATCCTCTCGACGGCACACGGAATTATGTGCGCGGGCTTCCCTCTTGCTGTACGTCGATCGCCCTGCTCAAGGACGGCTTGCCTATCGTCGGCGTGATCGGCGACATGAATTCAGACAACACCTACTCGGCCATCATCGGTCAGGGCATTCGGTTCAACGAACGTCTACTCGGCGACCTGCCTGCAAACGAACATGGCAAACCGGTGGTCTCGTTTCAACCGTCGCACCGCCTGACCGACGTGGAGCACCTGCCGGCGTGGGCTGGCAGAGTTCGGGTTCGAAATTTCGGATCAAGCGCCATGCACCTTGCCTATGTTGCGGTCGGTGCGCTGGATGGCGCGGTGTGTATGGATTGTCGAGTGTGGGACTTTGCGGCAGGGTATGTGCTTGTCACAGAATCCGGCGGACGAATGACCTGCGGTGATGGCGATCCGTTGTTCCCGTTCGATTTGTGTTGCAACACCAATGGCGGAGCGACGTTTGTCGCAGCCCGTCCAAACCTGCACGCTCAACTCCTCGACACATCTACACTTGCCGATCGCCTACAGGCGTAGTTAATTCATTGCGTGGGCCAATTATCATTGCGTGGGCCAATTACTGCGAAACGGTCACCTCAAAATCCGGATCGCCGTCTGCGTCTACGATGGTGCGCGCCTCAATGGTATCGCCGCATTCAAAATTCTCGCCTTGGTTCAGATCAAAGCGAAACGCCGCAACCAACTGCTCACCAAAAAATGGCGCGGACGCAAACGCATCCACTTCAATTGTTGCCGTCTCGGGGCAGGCGACTTCAAACCGCTTCTCAAACGGACGAAGCGTCTCACTGTCTTCGACGGTATCTGAAATACCGCCGCCATAGTCAAGCGTGATCGTAAAATCCAAATCAAGCGAACCGATATTCACAAGACTTCGGTCCAACCCGATCTGTTCGAGAAAGTCTCCGGCGTCGTCGCGGGTGAATTCGTTGACCATAGCCACATTGACGCTGCCAACATCGTCAAAGGAGACGCCGGCAGGTGGCTGGATTTCAGGAAAACCGTTGTTGTTGGCGTCGGTACTGAGACCATCCAGATCCCCGGAAGGACCTTCCATGCAGCCCGGAGTCGCCAAGACCGAAACAAGTAAGAGGAAAACAGAATTTGCAACAAAGGATTTTTTTAGTGGCCAACCATGCATGGGACTCTACCTCGTTTGTTTTTTGAGCGATTGTTTGAAAGTCGGTCAGATCGATTTTTCTGGGCAATACAGATTCTGGTGAATTCCACTCCGCGACGGGCGAAATTCAAGAATGCAAGGGATCATACAAACGCCCAAGAGACGATCAACCGCCCTATCTGGAATTGATGAAAACACGCAACGTGAGGGAATCAATGTATAGGTCCCAGTGGTTCGTCACTCCCGCGCATGCGGGAGTCCAGAACGAGCGATGTGTTACGCGCGGGGCTTGGATTCCCGCTTTCGCGGGAATGACGGTGGAGCGCAAGGTATGACAATGGAGCGCAACCCGCAAAATTACGCGTGGGCCTACATTAGCAGCTCTAACCCGGAATGAGGTCCATCACCTGCTCAGGAAGCGAACCGCGCATCTTGTTGATCGCCTTGCGTTCGATCTGACGAACACGCTCTTTGGTGACGCCGAATGTCTTACCCAGTTCTTCGAGCGTTTGCGTTTCGTCTTTGTCGAACAATCCGAAGTGCGACGTCACAATCGTGCGCTCGCGTTCCGTCAACCCGGACATACTCTTGCGGATCATGTCTTTTAGACCCTGGGCGTCCAGCTCACGCCCCATTTGCGGCGCACTGCCTGCCGTCGCGTCGATCAGTTCTTCCTGACCGGTGACGTAGCGGGTGAAGTGGTAATGTTGTTCCGGTATCGTGCGGGCAAAATTCTTGATGATTGCCCAACTCGCGTAGGTGCTGAATTTAAAACCGCGGCCGTAATCGAATTTTTCGACGGCCCGCATGAGCGACATGTTGCCATCAGAAATAACTTCAAAGAATCGCGGCGACCATCCAACGTGCTTCTTGGCGATGCTGACCACCAACCGAAGATTCGCCCGGACGATTTCCTGACGCAGGCTGCTTGCATTCTCCACGAGTGCGTCGATGCGATCGAGATCCGATGCACGGAATTCGCAAACGTCCAGCGCTTCGACCAAGGTAGCCGCTTTGTATTTGACGTAATTGTACCGGCGAAACGCGTCCACTTCCTGATCGCTGGTCATGAGCGGTACTTCGTAGAGACTCCGCAAATACGCTGGCAAATCTTTGGGCGGTCTGACTCTTGACTTCTTGCCATCACCTGACGGACGCGGTACATCGAGGATCATTGCGTCGGCATCTGGTGACGAAAACAGGTCGTTGAAGATGTAATCGATCGGCGTGGACTTCAGCGTCCGACCGCGCATTTCCAAAAGGATTGAGTCTACTTCTGTCTTTGAAAGTTTGTGGGACTTCGCAATCGTCGCAACGCTCGTACCACCTTCGTGTGCTTTCCACACCTGGCGATGCGTCGGTGAAACCATGGGCAAACCATTACCGCTGAAAAGTGACCTTTCAGGGTTGGCTTGATCGTAGCGCCGCAGCGTGTATCGAATGGTCTCAATCGCCCTGCCGACTTCGTCTGAAATCTGACGGGCAACGACATGCAGTTTGATTCGCTTGTGTTGGAGCAATTCCTTGGCGCGGTTGACGATGGCGTCTTTTTCTTCTTGCGTCAGTTGCTTAAACGATGAACCGCGCTCGACCAATTCCTGGTTTTGTTTAACAAACCGGTCGATCGTAGTCTTGAGATAGAGAAGCCGGCTAACCCCGTCCTCACACATCGCTCGAAGACCCATCAGCCCGCGATGACGCCAGCGTCGAATCGTCTTGGTACTGACACCCAGATCACTGGCCAACTCTTCGCATGCGCGATATGGCTCGGTGATTTCTTCAACAGGAATTGCCGTCTTGCGGGTGAGTTCTTCGGCGAGAAGAACCAAGTCGCCAACAAGTGACGAACCGCAAAGCGGTTTTTTTTCTGACTTGCGCCGATTGCGATACCCGGTAACGTGGAAGCACACCATGTCGTACGGGTACGTCTTGTCGTCTTCAATAAGTTCCAGCAGGGTTTCGATGCCCTGAAGTTGCGACAGGCGCTTTGCCTTGGGGGAGAGTTGCAACTGATGGGCCAATTCCGCCAGATCTTTGCTCGCGAATTTGGTCATGTTTTCAACCTCGTTTCAGCAGAAGGCTAGAGTACCGGTACCTAGAATCCCCTATGAGGAAACCGAAAACGAGTTTTCAGCCGGAACACCCCCAAGAAGTACTAAATACCCAAGTAGATTATCGAACCCAACAGGTGCCCAGTCAACTGAGAACCGCTGAAGATTCACCTCAAATCCGGCTCATTGACCAACAAATATTGCTTTGGACACATTCCTAAAGTGTCACTTCCTATCACAGTCACTATACCAGTTAGGGTTAAGACGCACCTGGATTCCGGTAATTCAATGACGACCTGTGAATCGTCGCCACGAATCGCCAACTGACATGTTTGCATCACAACGCTGCAAGAATCCGGAGCCTTAGATAAGTGCAAGGCGTGTTTCGGTTTGCATGGGTCGTCGAGTAGCCTTCCGAAGTCCAGATCGCCAACGCTCACCATACGATTCCGAAGCGCGAAATTTCACGTGCCGCTGTGATGATTGGGCGTGATCGAAGCGCAACGGCATTCGCAGGCTAGACACATCGAGGAATCAATCTAGATACACAATCGGACTACTGCCTCGGGCGAGCCAGAAATGCCCTGTACCAGGAGGTAAGTCATCCTTGATCGGGTTCGCGCAGACCCTTAAGCTTAGGGTTCTAGTCTCTATTCACTGGCACCTTGTCGCGCAATTATGTGGGTCGTTGCGCACACCGCACAGGTTCCGGTAACTGGTATTCGATACATTGGCACACACATTTTCTTAACGCAGGTAATGCCAACGTTAAACCTTGGGAACACGGAGTTACAAAAGCATGAAGAAACGACAGCTTTGGTCACATATGGTCGTCGCGACAATTTGCGCGTCGGTTATTCCGTCAGTCGCACTCGCCGGGCCGGATGTCATCGTCGGCGAATTGCCGGATGTATGGCACTGGACGGGTTCCGGCGCGGTTGGGGGAATGCGGGCGTATTCAGTCGCAACGACTTCATGCAATATTGGCGACGAGGAATTCTCGTGGGTTGAACAATCCAACCAACACCCGGTCATCTGCCAAAACCTGTATCGCCTCAGCGACGGCCGCATCGAGCAGATCGGAATGTCATGGCTCAAGCACGGTTTCTGTGCGCTGCAAGGAACCGAATGCGGACCCTGCATCCCGGCTGGTGGCGGCTGCACTGATGCACTGGGCGTCGGGTGTTCAGACCCTTACGGCTCAAATCTCAACGGTTCGCATGGCCGCCTTGGTCCGCGTTTTGAAGTAAACCCAACCACTGGCTTCTTCCCGTTTCCATTCTCGAACCCGGGCGGAACGTCAGGAAATGCCGTATTCAAACGTATTCAAGTGCCCGAGTCTGATTTGACAACACCCGGTGCGTTGTACTTCGTTGAAGGTCAGTACGTCCATCCGGAAGATGCTGCGGCTGGTAACGGTAAGAACAACGCTTCATATCGTCGCGTCAACGTTAACGGCAATTTTTCAATGACGACGCAGGGATCCACTGAACGTGAGAAGCCGGCAATCTACGCTTGGCTCGATCACGGGAATGGGGTCAACACTCCGGACAACAGCGTGAACATTTCGTCGGCTGACGTTGGAATCGGTGCGCGGTTTCTCCTCGGATCAAAAGTAACAGATTTGGGCAACGGAACTTGGCACTACGAGTACGCCGTTTTTAACATTAACTCCGATCGAGCGGGCGGTGGTTTCTCGGTTCCGATCGTCAACGGGACGGTAGTCACAAACGTTGGCTTCCACGATGTCGATTATCACAGTGGCGAACCATACGACAACACCGACTGGTCGAGTTCCGTGACTTCGTCGGCAGTCACCTGGAACAGCCCACAAACGTTCGCTCAGAATCAAAACTCCAACGCCCTTCGCTGGGGAACGATGTACAACTTCTACTTTGACGCAAACATCCCCCCCATCAACGGTGATGTAACCATTGAACTTTTCAAACCGGGCTCACCCACCTCGACATCCGCTCGATTGGAAGTTCCTGCCGGCGAATCTCCGGATTGCAACGGCAACTCCATCGACGATCCATGCGATGTTTCGTGCGCAAATCCGGGTTGCAGCGGTGTTGTGGGCTGCGGACAAAGCTCAGATTGCAACGGCAACTCCGTGCCTGACGAATGCGAAGACGATTGCGACCGCAATGGTCAGCCCGATACCTGCGACATTGCAGCAACGCCTTCGCTGGACTGTAATCTCAACAGCATCCTGGATGTTTGCGAACCTGACTGCGATCACGATGGCATACCGGATGACTGCGAGTCCGATTCAGCAGCTGCATTCAGTGACGACTTTGAAACGTCGACGGGTTGGTCGGTTACAAACGATGGTTCATTGACGACCGGCGCTTGGGAACGTGCGGATCCGGAACAAACCAACCGACCTTCCGGTATATGTCAGCCTGGCGATGACCACTCCGCTGTGGGAACGCAGTGTTATGTGACGCAGGCGGCGGCAGGCGCATCGGCTGGCTCATTCGACGTTGACGGTGGACCGACGGTTCTGACTTCACCGGCGATCAATGCCAGCTCGGGCAACGCAACGGTCGAGTTCTGGTATTGGTTCTATTCCGAAACCGGCGACGCGATGGTGGTCGAGGCTTCGGGCAACAACGGCGCGAATTGGACGCAGATCGCTGTGTTCACCGCAAGTGCGAGTTCATGGCAGAATTACACCACGCTTTTGGACGACCACATTACACCTGGTAGTCAGACGCGACTGCGTTTCTCGGTAAATGACACTGGCTCAGCGTCATACACCGAAGCCGCCATCGACGACTTCGCGGTCAACGTGGCCAACTGCCCAAGTGCGACCGGCGATTACAACTCCGATGGTAACATTGACCTTGCCGACTATGCAGCCTTCCAGTTGTGCTTCGAGGGACCAGCCGGCAATCAGTGCGGTGCAGCATTCGACTTCACCGTCGATGGTGTCATCGACATGACCGACTTCGAGGATTGGTCCGGTTCAGTTGCCGGTCCGTAATTGCAGCATTGAGCAACCCTGACGCAAGTCGGGCGAAGCAAATCCTAAATACCAAACCGGTTATCGACCCGCTCGGGTCGGTAGCCGGTTTTTTTTGTGCCAGGGGCAACCCCGTTGAATTCGAATGGCTGACGCGATTCGGTTGGCCCGGGCCTGCAGCGCCGCTAACATACGCGGCATGGCCCGCAACCGAAAACGAACACCGCTGCAAATTGTACTGATCCTCGTCGTCTCACTGATCGCCTACGCTGGCAAGCAATGGGGAGGGTTTGGCGAGGCATCGCCCGATGCGGGTGGATCAGCATCAACCGCGACCTCCACCACTGAATCTCGTAGCAAGACCGACACGCCAGCTGACCGCATCGAAGCCATCATCCGCGACGGCCGTTCGGGCGAAATAATGCAAGCGTCCGGAACGGTGGCGAAAACCCTTCCCGATGACAACGACGGTTCGCGGCATCAACGGTTCATTGTGCGGCTGGCATCGGGAAGTACGCTGCTTGTGGCACACAACATCGACTTGGCCAAGCGCGTCCCGGTTGAGGAAGGCGACAGCGTCCAATTTCGCGGTCAATACGAAACCAACGATCGCGGCGGCGTTATCCACTGGACCCATCACGACCCGGGTGGCAGACGTCCGGGTGGGTGGGTTTTGCACGGCGGACGAAATTATCAATGATTTAATCGCGCCGTTTGCAAACTTGGCGGCACTACAGAATTTCAGGCGAGGAGAATCGCAAAACGATGGCCACCCCGAACTACGAAAAACTCGCGGCATTTTATCTCGGCAAGCAGTACAACCTCGACGAAGCCGCGATCACCGACGACATTTTGCTATACGACGCCAAGGACCTGACCACGCACGCCGTCTGCGTCGGCATGACCGGTAGCGGCAAAACAGGATTGTGCCTGTCGTTGATCGAGGAAGCGGCGATCGACGGCATCCCCACTATTGCCATCGATCCCAAGGGCGACCTCGGCAACTTGCTGCTGACGTTCCCGAATCTCCAACCCACCAGTTTTCGACCGTGGATCGACGAAGCGGAGGCGGCTCGCAAAGGCATGACGCCCGACGAGTACGCAGCCGACCGCGCCAACCTTTGGAAGAAGGGTCTCAAAGACTGGGACCAGGACGGCGCTCGCGTCGGACGTTTCAAAAATGCGGCTGACATCAACATCTATACACCCGGTAGCAGCACCGGAATGCCGTTGATGATTCTCCGCTCGCTCAAAGCGCCGCCCGAAAACCTGCTCAATGATAACGACGCCATGCGTGAACGGTTGATGGCCGTCGTCTCGGGATTGCTGGCGCTCCTCGGTATCGACGCCGACCCTATCCAAAGTCGCGAGCACATTTTGATATCAAACATCGTCGATCGAAGCTGGCGGGCCGGTCGCGATCTCGACGTAGCCAGTCTGATTCAATCGATCCAGACGCCACCCTTTGAAAGACTCGGCGTGATGGATGTCGAATCGTTCTTTCCGTCGAAGGAGCGATTCAAACTGGCGATGGCGCTGAACAACCTGCTCGCGTCGCCAGGGTTCGCCGCATGGATGACTGGTGAACCGCTCGATATCAATCGCCTGCTCTATACCACCGAAGGCAAGCCGCGCGTTTCGATTCTTTCCATCGCGCATTTATCCGAAGCCGAACGGATGTTCTTCGTGACGATCCTGCTCAACGAAGTCGTCGCGTGGGTGCGAAGCCAGCCCGGTACCGGCAGCCTGCGGGCGATTCTCTACATGGATGAAATCTTCGGATACTTCCCACCGTCGGCAAACCCGCCATCGAAAATTCCAATGCTCACGCTCCTCAAACAGGCGCGGGCGTATGGCCTCGGGGTGATGCTCGCGACGCAGAACCCGGTTGACCTCGATTATAAGGGTCTGGCCAACACGGGGACATGGTTCATAGGCCGCCTGCAAACCGAACGCGACAAGTTGCGACTGCTCGATGGATTGGAAAGCGCCAACGCATCATCGAAGATGAACCGATCGCAAACCGAAAAAGTTCTATCGAGTTTGGGTAGCCGTGTGTTCCTTATGAACAATGTCCATGAAGATGCGCCAACCCTGTTCCACACGCGTTGGGCACTGTCGTACTTGCGCGGTCCGCTGACCCGCAGTCAGATTCAAAAACTTATGGACCCGAAGAAAACGGAGGCGGCAGCGAATGCTCCGGTCGCAACCGCACCGAACGCCAAGCAGCCGCGCAATGTTCAGCAGGCAGCGATAGCCGCAAGCGATCCGGGTTTAATGTCATTCCCCCCGCCGTTACCACCGGGTGTCAATCAAGTATTCCTGCCGCTGACGAAAAGCATTCCGGATGGTGGTTACCTGCGCTACGAACCGTTGATCATCGGCAAGGGCAAGCTGCACTTCGTGCGAGTGTCGGCGAAGATTGACGATTGGCGTGATGTGTCGCTGCTTGCAATGATCGATGGTCAATCGGGCAGCAACATTTGGGAGGCGGCTGACGCGGCGACGTGCGTTGACATTGAGATGTCCGGCGAGCCCGAAGCCCGCTTCGCCCCCCTGCCCGCGATCGCACAACGCAAGACGAGTTATCCAAAGTGGTCCAAATCGTTCACCAACCACCTGTATCGCAACCACGAGAAAACGATTCTCAAGTGCAAGGAGTTGAAGCAATACTCCGAACTCGATGAATCCGAGTCAGACTTCCGCGTACGCTTGCGCCACTTGTTACACGAAGAACGCGATCAGGATATTGAAAAACTCCGCAAGAAATACGCCCCGAAACTAACCGCACTCGAAGAACGCATTCGCAAAGCCGAAGAACGCGAGGATCGTGAAAGATCACAAGTTAAACAAAAGGGTGTGCAAACCGCCGTGTCATTCGGCGCAACCATCCTCGGCGCACTATTTGGCCGAAAAAAAGCCAGCGTCGGAAATGTCGGGCGGGCGGCCTCAACCATCCGAAGTGCAAGCCGGATCGCAAAAGAAAAAGGCGATGTCACCCGAGCCGTCGAAAACGTCAAAGCACTTCAAGAGCGACTTGCAGAAATGGAAGCCACCTTCGAAACCGACATCGAAGAAATCCGCACCGAAGCCGACATCGACAACCTCGAATTCGAGGAATTCACCATCCGCCCAAGAAAAGGCGACATCGCCATCGAAACCTTAGCCCTAGCCTGGACCCCCTACGTCGTCCGCCCCGACGGCGTCGCGGAAGCAGCGTTTGAGATGGACTAGAAGCTTGTCAACTTTCCGGCTCGATTCTGGCTTCGGCGCAGTAGGTTTCAGCACCACATTCGGGGCAAACGCCGCTGACATTGCCCGTTAGATTGTAACCGCAAGGTAGACAACATCCCTTCGGCGGCGGGCGATCCATCCAGAACAGAATTGCGGTGGGCAGGAAAACGCAAACAAATGGAATCCAAAGCGGGACCCAATATCGATCCATCAGTCGGCTGGTCCACATGACCGGTGCATTCTTGGGCCACCACTGTGCCGGGTACGATGTTGAATCCCTTAACCGCCAGTGCACTGACAGCCATACAGCATCCCACAAGTCGTCGTCAGGTTGGATACAAGCCGCCCCCTTTTGAATCCAACAAATATTCATTCCATTCTTGGCCTCAATGACAGCGCACCAACTGAGGCAGTAGACGCCGATAATGGCGACACACACCGACACCCCCACCCACTTCATCACGCGACGGAGCTTAGGGCGTCGGATCATTTGGGTTTTCCGCAATCTCGGTATGGACTCTGCCTGCCGTTTGACTCATTCGAATAGAGTCCGCTCGCAGCAAATCAAACGCACGACTTGATTCTTAGTTGCACTTCAATTGATCAGGATTGAGCGGCTTCAAGTCATCCGTTGCAAAGATGCCGTCCTTGCGAATCAATTCATCATCGAACCAAATTTCGCCGCCGCCGTTTGCTTTATCTTGGCGGCAGACCATGTCCCAGTGGATTTGGGAGCGGTTGCCATTGTCGGCTTCGTCTTCATAGGCGGCGCCGGGCGTGAAGTGAAATGAGCCAGCGATCTTTTCGTCGAAGAGAATATCGAGCATGGGCTTGGTGACATATGGGTTGAAGCCAATGGCGAACTCACCAATGTGGCGGGCGCCTTCGTCGGCATCTAGAACCTTGTTCAAAGTCACCGTGTCACTGCCAGTGGCTTCGATAATTTTCCCGTCTTTGAAAGTCAGTTTGATATTCTCGTGGCGCACGCCTTGATAGACCGTTGGCGTGTTGAATTGAACAGTTCCATTGACCGAATCGCGGACTGGTGCGGTAAACACTTCGCCATCGGGAATGTTGAGCTTGCCATCGCACGAAACGGCTGGGATGTCTTTGACGGAAAAATGCAGGTCCGTGCCCGGCCCGATGATTTTAACCTTCTCTGCCCGTTCCATCCGTTGCTGTAATGGCTTCATCGCGGTGGCCATTTTGCTGTAATCCATCGTGCAAACGTTGAAGAAAAAATCTTCAAACGCTTCGGTACTCATGCCAGCCGACTGGGCCATTGATGGCGACGGAAAACGCAGCACCACCCAGCGCGTCTCCCGCACGCGAATCGCTCCATGCACGGGCCGCCACCAGATTTTCTGATACGCCTTCATGCGATCGTCGGGCACATCGGATAGTTCGGTGATGTTCGCCGAACCACGCACACCAATGTACGCCTGAACCTGCTTCATCCGCGCCGACTCGACATCCGCAATCGCTTGAAGTTGTTCATCGGTGCTGTGGATGAGCAGCGATCGCTTGATCTGATTGTTCTTGATCGTCACCAATGGATCGGCGCCGGCTACTCGCGCCAGGCGGATGAGTTCGCAAACGATACTCTCGGGCACATCGATGGCCTCAATGAGAACCTTCTCGCCCGGTTTCATTTCCGTGGAATAGTTGATCAGAACGTCGGCGAGTTTGGTGATGCGTGGATCGATCATGAAACCCCTCTGCGTTTGTTGATGATGCGACTAATGTTTGCCCAAAAGAAGGAATGCCCAAGTTTAAGGTTTAACCAGAATCATATCGTATTTGCGGCCACCGAGTTTTGCATGATTCGGCAATCCCAGCAAATGACTTATCGTCGTGACCATCCCGGTCGGACAAACGGCCTCATCGAATGCACCGGACTTAATGCCTCGCCCCATCAACATCACCGGAACATGCTGATCGTAATCCAGCGCCGCACCGTGGACAGCCACCTTTCGACCCTTGGCCCAATACCGGTCCCAATGCACATAGACATGCCCGCATCGCTCGGGGTAATAGCTGTTGGCGATCTGCCGCTGCAAGTCGCCCTTGGCTGCAAACCCAGCCGATTCAATTTCTGCAATATCAAACGCATCTTGGACGCCCTCTTCCTTAACGATCGCATCACGAGCCGCTCGTGCGACATCAGCGATCAAGACCGACTGCGCCGAGATTGTATCCTCATCAAGGTACAACCAGGGGAACATCAAATCATTTACATACTTACGATTGTCCGCTGGCTTCCCAAATTTCGATGCCAACGTGTTTTCAAGCGAATCTTCGATCTTGCCCGAGTTCAATCGCCCACCCCCGTGCCCGCAATCGCTGGAGAATTCGGCAACTGGCCCAACACCATGATCGGACGACAGCGCGACAATACAATTCTTCAAACCGACCTCGCGATCCAGCCACTCGAAGAAGTCAGCCAACTGCCGATCTGTGCGAATCGAACAGTCCATTACCTCGTCGCTGTCGGGTCCGTACTGGTGGCCGACCACGTCGTTGCTCGATAGGCAGATCGACAGCAAGTCCGGATACTCATCCGAACCCAACGATTGCGCTTTGATCGCCCGCCGGGCCAACTCAACCACGATGTCGTTACCGAAGGGAGACGCATATAGCGCCGCATAGTACGCAACATTCGGCGATGATTGCCCTTCTCCCAAGGTCTTTGGGAACGCGTTTGGGTGATGCTTGCGCCAGACGTCTTCACCTCCACCATTCAAAAACCTCGTCGGATAATTGCTGCCTTCCAGCAGCCGATCCCACTTCTTTCCGAAGTAGCGATCCACAAATCGTTCTTGGTTGAATGCCTCAACCCACGAAGGCAATTTCACCCCGTAGTATGTGCTGGAAACGAAGTTGCCGGTCGCGGGGTGCCACCATATGGCACCATTGGCTTTTCGACCGGTGGTCAAAATCGCAGCCCGATCCTTCAGCGCTGTGCCCCACACCTGACACTTGTCGCCGAAGTGTTCTTTCATCCGGTCGCCCAGTGTGGCCACCTTCAACGTTTCTGGTGAACGGGCAGAGTCGGCCATGTGCGGGGCCAAACCGACAAGTTTGCACTCGCCCCCGTTGCAGCAATATTCAAGGTTCCCGCCAGCCTTCGGAACGATCCAGTTGTTTCCGACGATGCCATGTTCGGACGGATACGCGCCGGTTCCTAAGGTCGCGTGACCCGGTCCGGTAGCGGTGCAGCCGTATTGCAAGTGCGCATTGGTCAGCCACGCTCCGTCGTGCATCAACCGTTTGAATCCACCCTCGACAAAGTGACGCTGATAGGCACCGGGATAATCACCGCGAAACTGATCGATCACGATCATCACCACGAGCCGAGTGTCCCCCGGTGGTGAAGTGTTTTGGCCGCAGGCGGCGACCGTCGCAAAGCCCAGGATGATTGCGGCTAGTTTCTCCACCATCGGTTCCCCTTCTCGTCGATCTGGCGTCGAAAATTGTGCTTCGTACTTGAATCAAAGCGACCGTCGCCAGCGGTTCGCGTGCCGTTCTTATAGAATCGCATGGGGCAAAATCAAGGGGTCGAAATTGGGGGCTACCAGCGTGGGTTAATCCAACATATGGTGCCTTAACATGCCCTTAACAGATGCGTCTGGAAGTGCCGAATCAGGCCTATGTTACTGTACTTTCCAAAGTTACCATTGACTTGAGCCGCCGAATTCATTATCGTGGCAACTTAGGACGTGAAGGGATGTTTGGGAGACATCCAGCACGTTTGCAGTACCACCAATCTGAGAAGTCCGGTGTTTTAAGCCGGTTTTTGATATGCGGTGTTGGCTGTCAGGATTTACGGGGAGAGAGACGATTCACTTCAGGACAGACCCCGTCTGCTATTCGACAGCAATTATTAGACAGTGATTTTCTAGACTGAATTTTGCCGGTTTGCGCGCAGCGACTGCTGCCATCGGCGAATTTGCTCGGTGTGCTTGTGACTTTTTGCATGCCTACCGGGAAAGGGAAACGCCCATCGTTCGATTGGTCGGGCTGCCGCTGGAATTGGCGAGCAGGCGGTGGGCGAAGGAGAGAGAAGAGTTTGAATTTGTCGCAGGCGGTATCCGGTCGGGTGCTGCTGGTCCATTCTGATCCCATTGCGCGCGGAGTGTTGCGGTCGAAAATCGAGCGCGCGTTCCCCCAACTTTCAGGCTCGAATACCGGCGCAAACCGCTCGTCCGTTGTTGAAGCGAGCGAGTTGGACAATGCAATTCACCTTGCAAAATCCGACGACAGCGTCTGCACCGTTATCGTTTCGATTGACGCGTCACAACACATTGAATCAAAATCCATTGTCGCGTTTGCCAAGCGGTTAGGTTTGCTATCATCCGCGCCGCGGTTGGTGCTGCTATCGCATCGCGCCCTTCCCGTTGAACAATGCCAGACATTTATTTCCAGCGGTGCATCTGCGTTGATCGAGGTGCAAGATCACCGACCCGAACTTTCCGATAAGCTGCTCAAGAAGCATATTGAGTCCGCGCTGAACCGATTCCAATCAGAAGGTCGGCACGCAGCTTCAAAATCCGATTCCACGGGTAAGCTATGCAACCCCGGCGGAATGGTCTGGCAGAGTGCGGCTATGCACCGCCTAATTGAGCAAGCCACCCGTGCCGCACAAATTTCGGACGTACCCGTGTTGATCCTTGGCGAATCCGGAACGGGCAAGCAGCTGCTCGCCCAATACATTCACAGCCTCGATCCGAAACGCAGCCACCGAAAGTTGCAGTCAGTCAACTGTTCGACCATTTCGGGCACGCTCGCAGAAAGCATGTTGTTCGGACATCGGCGTGGAGCGTTTACCGGTGCGTCTGAAGCGCGCAAGGGAATCTTCCGTTCCGCAGAGGGCGGGACGGTTCTGCTCGACGAAATCGGCGAACTCGAATTGGCACTTCAGCCGAAGCTCTTGCACGTCTTGCAAGACAACACGCTGACGCCGTTGGGATCGGATCAATCGGTCCAGTGCGATGCCCGAGTTATTGCTGCGACCAATCGTCAACTTCCCGCACTCGTTCAAAAAGGTCGATTCCGACTAGACCTCTATCAACGACTCAATGTCATCGCTTTGGAAATTCCGCCGCTGCGGCAACGACGCGAGGACATTCCACTGTTGATCGACTTCTTCCTGAAAAAGTATACCGATTACTATCAGCATCCGATTGAAGGGGTCGAGCCAGCCGTCTATGCGTTCTTTGAAAACTGCACTCTGGAAGGCAACATTCGGCAGTTGGAAAACGCCATCCGGCAAACGTTGGCGCTTAAGGGGCGTGGACGCATCGTCAGCATGGACGACATCCCGCAGCGATTGCGAACCGGGCTCGGCTCTAGCACCGCCAGCCGATCGAATGACTGCCCGAATGATATCCCCATCCTGACCGAGTTGGTTGATGCCGCATGCAAGATGGTCGATGCTGGTTCAATCACACTTCCGGAATTCGTCAGCGCCTGCGAAGAAACTGCCCTGCGAAAGTCGCTGGCCAACTCCACCGAAAGCAGCAGCGACCTCGCCGACAAACTCGGGGTAAGCCGCCGCACCCTCTACAACAAGATCCGCAAGTACGGATTGAAACAACCGCCGGTATAAGGCAGGGTTTCAATTCACACGACACCCCGAACGTTACACAATCCCCGTACTGGACTCCCGCGTGCGCGGGAGTGACGAAACCTGTACAGTCATTCCCGCCCCCTCTCGTCATTCCCGCGAAAGCGGGAATCCAGGAGTTAGCAGTGATCCACAACCCTTGTGCAGATTCATGCACTCCCCCTGCACACGAACGACAACGCATAACCAGACCGCGTGACAATACTGACAGCAGCGAATAACCGGCAGATTATCGGCGATCGCGTCTACTGCACGCCACAATACACAATGTGAGTTCCATCGTTGCACTGCCCGTGTGCAAACTATTTCCCGAGTGTCACCCGTCCAACATGTTGCGCCGCGGCGTCACAAAACGAGAAGTAACGGTTTTGGCTTCAAATCAGGCATTTTTGAGATTTTTTGAAATCCAAAACGAATGGCACGCCGCATGCTTATATTCCAAATGTTGGGTGATCCTAAGTCTAAATTCGTTTGGGTCACCGCTGTTTTGATTGACGCAACATGCCAGACCCAACTTGGAGCCAAACGGTGACACAGGATATTCGACAAGGCGCGACTGCATCATTTGCAATCGGCGATGTCGTTTGCCCGGACGCTGCCAGGACGCTCGAACAGGTTGGCCCGGAGTTGACGATTCGCGGACAGATCACGATGCTCAGCGATCGCGGTACGGACAAGAGTGCGTTCGCCGTCGTGCAAGTAGAAGGCATCCATTCGCCGCTGATCGTTCCGGTTGATCGACTGCAAATGGAACCGACAGGTATGCAGCCATCAAAGGTCGCGTCGACGAAAGTGGTGAACAAGCAGTCGGCGTAAGTTTGGCAGTCGGCATAAGTCCGGCACCAAGCGGAATGCGCAAAAAGCGTATCCGCCCAACAACAAGACAGTAGCTGGCTTGCCACTCCAAAAAGCAGACCGGCAAGTCAGAGACTAATAGCGCTCTCTCTCTCCCTCCCAGGCGTGGGGTGCTCACACGAGCATTCCCTGCCTGGGAACTTTTTTGCGCGGACGACTCACCCAATTGGCTTATGATGTCGTCGGGTGCCCCATCCTTGAGCGAAGCGGAAGGGTGGGGGACTGAAAGGTTTACATGTGCATTGAATTATGAATGGCTCGCTCGATCACACTATGATTCGGTTCGAATTGCAAATCGAAAGTGCTTCGCCGGGATGGGCAACGATTCTGCTGCACACCGATAATCACAAAACCACAATCCCCTGTTCAGAATTTGGCGGAGACTGCCTCGGCGAAATTACGCGTGCATTCCTTGCGCTTGCGGAAGGTGATGAACGCGCAGCCGCAGAAATTGACTGCAACGGCGAGCCCGAAAACACGTTGATCCGCTTGAAGAAGAATGGACTAAACGTTGAAGTTTCCGTGACGCGGTACTCTTGGGAAGGTGACCGCGCATCGGAGGCGAAGATTCAACGCGCTATCAAGACGGGCAAACCAAAAGACTGGGCCAAGATGCAGCGGTCACGAAACAAGAAAACGCAATTGCGTCATTCGTCTGCGCTGACCGAAACCATCGCGTCTTTGGTCCAAGCGTTCCAGTCCATCGAAGACCGGCTCGGTACAAAGCAATACGAGTCCATTTGGGGGTTTGAATTCCCGTCCACTCAATTGGCGAACCTGCAACAGCATCTGCCAACGGCCCCCAATTGAATCGACGTCCCACGTCACGAAAACCCTCTTGCCTTCAACCGTTCGCCGCTCTATAGTCTTTTCAGTTATTATTGAAAGGAATGACTATGAGTGCCGATGCGTTGGAGCGGGCTGAACAGACTTTTGTTCGACGTTGGGGCGAGATGGGGGCTACTTGGGGCATCAGTCGCACGATGGCCGAAGTTCATGCCCTGCTCTTTATCACCGGTGATCCGCTTTGCACCGACGACATCATGCAAATGCTGCAAATCTCGCGCGGTAATGCCAGCATGAATCTGCGGCAGCTCGTCAACTGGGGGCTGATCCGGCGCACGCACCTGCGTGGCGATCGCAAGGAATACTTCATCAGCGACCTCGACACCTGGCAGATGTTTGAAACCATCACCCGCGAACGGCGTCGCCGCGAAGTCGGGCCAATCATCGACACGCTCAAACAATGTCGATCAGACTTGGCTGGCGATACCCCGAAACTCGAAAAGGAACGCCAACAGAAAGCCGTCGACTGCGACAAGAAACTCCAAGACATGCTCGACTTCATCAACACGCTCGACGTCATGCTCGATGCGGTGCTGTCATCGGGGAGCGAACAGATCGGCATGTTGTCGGCTGCGATTAGTAATACGGTTAAGCGATGAGCGCGCAAATCGATTGATCGACAGTTGCAATCGTCTGATCGATCACGCTGTCATCGTGTGCGGTTGACACAAACCATGCCTCCATCGAACTCGGCGGCAGGTGGATGCCTCGCTTCAACATCGCATGAAAGAACTCTGCGAAACGCGCCGCATCGCATGCCTGGGCTTCGTCAAAATTGGTGACCGATTCACGACCAAAAAACAGCGTCAGCATCGAGCCAGCCCGCTGAACGGTTCCGCAAACTTGATGCGCCGTTAGGCTTGCTTCGATGCCTTTTTGCAACCGACTTGCCGACCGATCGAGTTGTACATACGTCTCTGCCGTCAGCGCCTTAAGCGTCGCGAGCCCTGCCGCCATCGCGAGCGGATTGCCCGAAAGCGTCCCGGCTTGGTATACCGAGCCTTCGGGCGCGACCATCGACATCAAATTCGATCGGCCGCCATACGCCCCCACCGGCAGTCCGCCGCCGACGATCTTGCCCAATGTGGTCAAGTCGGGCGTCACATCGTACACACCTTGCGCACCTGACGGTGACAATCGAAACCCGGTCATCACTTCATCGAAAATCAGCAGCGCCCCACACGCGGATGACAACCGGCGAAGGCCCGGCAGGAATCCGTCCTTTGGGCAAACCACTCCCATGTTGCCTGCCACCGGTTCGACGAGAATAGCCGCTAACTCGCCACCGTGTGCTTCGACGATATTCTCAACCGATGCCAAATCGTTGTACGGTGCGATCAACGTGTCAGCCGCTGCCCCTTTGGTCACTCCGGGGGAATCGGGCAACCCCATCGTTGCGACACCGGACCCGGCACTAACCAGCAGCGAATCAGCGTGCCCGTGATAGCATCCGGCGAATTTGATAATTTTGCTGCGGCCCGTCGCCGCGCGGGCGAGTCGGACGGCACTCATGACGGCTTCCGTACCAGAGTTGACGAATCGCACCTTTACAATCGAAGGCACTCGAGCCACCACTTCGCGGGCGAGTTCAACTTCAAGCGCCGACGGCGCTCCGAAACTGACACCGCGCGTCATCGCATTGGTGATTGCAGCAATGACGGTTTCATGCCCATGCCCGAGAATCATCGGTCCCCACGATCCGATGTAGTCGATGTATCGTTGGCCATCGACGTCGACCAGATAACACCCTTCCGCACGATCGATGAATAGCGGCGATCCGCCGACGCCGCGAAACGCGCGAACGGGTGAATTCACACCGCCGGGTAACAGCGACAACGCTTCTCTGAATAGTGACTCGGATTTAGACATCATGCGATGTAGGGTGCGCCGTGCCCACCGCCGTTGGAATCATTTACGGATTGGTGGGCACGGCCCACCCTACAGAGCGAAATCAATCGCTACGATTCTCTCAACCATCCTGCGACCTTGCTGGCCCAGTAGGTGATAATCATATCCGCGCCGGCGCGTTTGATCGCGGTCAACGATTCTAGAACCGCGCGCTTTTCGTCCAGCCAACCGCGCAGGGCAGCCGCCTGGATCATCGAGTATTCGCCACTGACCTGATACGCCGCGAGCGGAACATCCGGATGGGCGGTCTTGACGCGATGGATCACGTCGAGATACGCCATCGCCGGTTTGACCATCAGCATATCAGCCCCCTCGTCGAGATCGAGCTTCGCTTCTGCGAGCGCTTCGCCGACGTTGGCTGGGTCCATTTGATACGTTCGCCGATCGGAGAATTGCGGTGCGCAGTCAGCCGCATCTCTGAAGGGACCGTAGAAAGATGAAGCGTACTTCACGGCGTACGACAGGATTCCTGCGTCTTCGCACTTGGCATCATCGAGTGCCGACCGAATCGCCGCGACCATCCCGTCCATCATCGCGCTTGGTGCCACCCAATCTGCACCTGCATTGGCATGGCAAACTGCGATTTCGCCGAGTCGTTGGTTCGTCGCATCGTTGTCCACCCGATCTTCGCGAATGACTCCGCAATGACCGTGATCGGTGTAGCTGCACATGCAGACGTCCGAGATGATGACAAGATCCTTCGCTGCGTTTCGACACGCGCGGATGGCTTGCGGCACGATGCCAACGGGCTCAATCGCCGAACGACCGGTCGCATCTTTGTTCGACGGAACGCCAAACAGCAAGACTGCCGGGACGCCTGACTCGGCGATTGCACCGACAACATCGCCCAGTTGTGAAACCGTATGACGCGCAACACCGGGCATCGATTCAATTGGTCCGGCGTCATCGCTGCGATCGACGACGAAAAGCGGTTGAATGAAATCGCTGGCAGACAATCGCGTTTCGCGCACGAGGTTGCGCATGGATTCCGTCGCGCGGAATCGTCTCATGCGTCGCGCAGGTGGATTGCTCATGCGCCAACTCCTGTCTCTGTTGCATTCAAACTGGCCAACCATTCCAGCGTATCGACCATCGATTCCGCAGTTGCCCGTTTTGCCACCGCGTGAACTTTCATGTGTTTGTGCGTACAAGCGGCGGCTGTCGTTTCACCGATACAGACGATTAGCTTATCATCCAAGCACAATCCCGCATCTCCCGCACACTTTACGGCTGACGGGCTCGCGAACAAGATCGCGTCAGCTGACGTGTTGATTTGATCGACAAGGATTGTCGGTGGTGCGATGGCCACCGTCAGATACGCGACGACCTGCGTGACGTTCATGCCCGCAGATTCCAGTCGATCGGGCAAAGTCGCAAGCGCCTTATCCGACCTCGGTAGTAAGATACATTGGCCTGAATCACCGGCTGTATCAATGATCGCATCCGCCAGCCCCGCGCCCGTTTCAATTTCAGATTGAATGTCGGTGCGTACGCCATGTTTCAAGAGTTCGCGCGACGTAGCAACGCCCACGCTGGCAATGCGGCAATTCGACAAGGTACGGCTATCTAGTTTGGCTGCAATCAATCGCTTGAAGAAACCGCGAACGCCATTGGCCGACGAAAATGCGATCCAATCGAATTGATCGATTGCGTTGACGGCTAACTCCAGTGCTGGATCGGTCGTTGAGAATTCGATGCGAATCATCGGACAACGAATCGGGTCTGCGCCGCGAGCCATCAATGCGACTGCCAGTTTCGCACAAAGTGCTTGCGAACCGGTGACGGCAACTTTCATGTTCAAGAGTGGCGACTTCGTAAATCGGGCGGTGCAATCGTCGGTTGCAGCAACCTCGCCGATGATCGTAACCATCGGTGCCTGCAAACCCTCTCGCTCAACAATTTCTGCGATGTCTTCAAGCGTGCCTCGACACTGGCGCTGTTGATCCATCGTCGCCCGTTCGACGCATGCCACCGGTAGACTTGGATCGGCGCCCGCCTCGATCAACCCATTGCAAATGGCGGCAAGTTCCTTTCGCCCCATCATAATAATCAGCGTTTCGTCGCGTACGAGCTTGGCGTAGTCGAGTGTCTCCGCACCGCCGCCATCGCTACTTCGGGCGGAGAGAACAGTAAACGATCGCGAGCATCCCCGTTGCGTCGTTGCGATACCCATCGCTGCCGGCGCGGCGAGGCAACTCGAAATACCCGGAACGATGACGCAGGGCACGCCATGTTCCAAACATGCGGCTTGCTCTTCAGACGCCCGCCCAAACACGCCCGGATCGCCTCCCTTCAATCGCACGACATCCGATCCACGTTGAGCGTGTTCGATCAACTTTGCGTTAATCGCATCCTGGCTATTCCCGCCGGAATCTGACGACTTGCCTGCGTCGATCTTGATAGCGTCGGTGCGGCACATCGATAGCAGCGCGTTCGGTGCGAGACGGTCGTAGATGACGACGTCTGCGCGCTTGAGCAATCGCATACCACTCAATGTGATAAGCGACGGATCGCCCGGGCCGGCTCCTACAAGATAGACGGTACCGCAACGTTTCAATGGACGAACTCCGTGGCGACGCCAAGACCGGTGCGATTCAGTTTGCTCAGTACGCTTTCCAAGACAGCGTCGGCTGATTCGCCCGATTCGGTAAGGTCCAACGTTCGTTTCGCGACTTTGCTCATGATGCGAGCATGTAGATGGAAGCGGTTTTCGCAGTGTCTGGCATATGCTGCAACGGTCAAGTCGCTGTCGGGTTCAATCGCCCGCTGCAAATCCAATTCAAGCGTGGTTTCCGCTCGCGTCTTTGCTTCATCGAACGGTGAGACAATATTGAACATGCGCTGATCGTCCGCTCGAACCTGGACAGCCAGTGCAGCCTGTCCTGGGGCTGGCAGGAATTGTTCGAGATCAAAAACCTCATCAACCGCATCGAGCAGATCGAGTCGCTGCAAACCGACCCACGCCAGTATCGCAGCGGCCATTCGTCCATCGCGCACTTGTTGCACACGATCGTCAACCGGACCACGCAATGACACGATCTGCACATCCGGTCGCAATCGCAAGACCTGCAACGCTCGCCGAGCGCAACTGGTCCCGACGGTTGCGCCCCGGGGAAGTTTCATGAGCGAAACCCGATCATGCGTAACGATACACTCACGGGCATCACCGCGCGGCAGGATGGCGGCTACTTTGGTTTGGGGCGATTCACCAAGTGGAAGGTCTTTGAGCGAATGAATGGCAACATCGATTCGCCCTTCGATCAAAGCGGTTTCGATGTCGTCGGTGAACGGTGCATCAGAGGGCAATGCATCGATCGGCTGCGTGCGGTCGCGATCACCCATTGTCGATATTTCAACAACGTCAACGCGATATTCGCTTGGCAGAACGCTTGCGACGTGGGTCGCCTGCCAGATGGCCATCTTGCTGCTACGCGTTCCGAGTCGGATCGATTGCTGTTTTCGCGATCGTCGCACGCGGGCAGTTGGTGTCCAATGCGCCAGGTCGTTGATGATCTCGAACATGCCATCGTCCAAACCGACAGGCCGATCAAGAACGGTTTTGCGGCCGGCGTCACGTTTGACCAGGGGCACGTCGTCCAATTCTTGCGTGAACCCGAGCATCCGGGGCAAGTCTTCAATCGTGTGCATTCCCGCACTCATGAAGAATGGCAAGACAACACAGTCGAGATGTTCGATCGATTCGACTGAGGACAGCACCGACGGTTCATCATCAATAAATGCAGGCAGAATCTTTGTACCGTCAAATTCGATTTTCAATGCACGGGCGAGCCGAATGGTAGTGTCCCGACTGGCAGTGTGGCGTGGTGTGCCATGCCCGACGACGAGCACCGCAAGCTTCGACGCTCGCAAATCGTACGCGCGAATCAACTCGTCTAATCGATGAGCCAATATCATTCGCATCTTCGAATGGGAACCGACGGGCGGGGTCATCCGGACCGTATCCGTGTTGAAGCTAAGATTCTTGCGAAGCTCGCGTGGTAAGACAGTGTCGCAGTAGTAGCCGTCGCTGGTCATGAATGGAATAACAATAACGGGTCCAACGGGAAGCTGATCGAGCACTTCAGAAAAATAGGGCTCGCCTTGATGAAACGCGGCGACGACGCGACCGAATGTACTGCCGGCTTCAAGCTCACCGGCGAGTTGGCAGACGCGTTCATTGACTTGAGGTCTCGCGTTTGACCCGTGGGCGGCTAACACAATCGACGCGGACATCACGCAGCCACCTGCGCTTTGGCCCGCATGATCTTAGCGTGCAGCGTCGGGGTCGATCGCTGCGGAGGCAGGTTGGCCTCGCGGACCATGCGCTCGATCGACCCCGCGATTGTGCGATGACGAAACCATTGATCGAGACGCAGCAATTCCTCGGCGACGATACTCTCTGCCAACCGCACTTGCGCATCTGGGGCAGCCCGCTCTAACTCAGCAAGTCTGGTCAGGACAATCTTTGCAGCCACGATGTGTAAATCGCCAACGTTTGGCGGTGATCCAAGATCGATCACAGGAAACCCATCACTGCATGACGCAAGATGATTCGCATTTATGATGGGCTGATTCAACTTGCTACATGCGATCAACCCATCGAGATTTCCCATGACTCCAGCCAAATCATCCAGTCGCATCGCATGCGTTCGCGGCCAATTGATCTCACCCATCCGATTGCAAGAGCGACTGAACACAAATATTCGCCGCACGCCGGAGTCTACAAGTGCACGCGCTACGCCGCGCGCAACCTCACCCGTCCCCACGACTCCGATGCATCGATCGTTTAGCGTCCCCAGCGCACCAAACATTCGCTGCGTCGCAAGCGTTTCGACGGATTCATTGGCCACATTCAGCGAAGTCTCTGAGCGCACGCGTTTTCCCGTTCGTAGCGCTGCTCGGAAAAGTGTAGCCAGATTTGTTCCCGACATTCCGCGCAATTCCGCTTTGGTGAATGCCTTTCGCACCTGCCCTAATACATGCGGTTCGCCAACAATTCGTGACTCCAAACCGGCTGCGACGCGGAGCAGATGGTGCGCGGCAGACTCCCCGTACAGAATGCGTATACACTCATTGCCATCAAGGGCTAATTGAGATGCGACCTCCGATTGCGCATACATATAGAATTCATTACGTTCGCACGTATTCAGTGCGATGTGCTCAAATTCGTTTGTTACAAAGTGCGAGCACTGCGACGAATCGGCAGATTTAGATGCGATGCAAATGAATCCGTCCATTAGAGCTTAACCTCCAACTGAACGATCTCTCGCGTCGGTATTTCTCCACCAGTCACGGTTTGTCGCGCCGTTTTGCGACCGGCTTGCTGCTGATAAAAATCGCCCAACCCCTGTCCCGCTTTTCGGTGTTTCGACCAACTCGTCAGCAGCGGGCGCAGCACCTCGATCACATCGTCTGTCGCCACGTCGGCTGCATACAGGTCAGCCAGCCGCGTACCCGATCGATCGCCACCGACAAAGACGTGATACTTGTCCGTCGCCCGTCCCACGAAAGCAATGTCAGCCGTATACGGCCTCGCGCATCCATTCGGACAACCGGTCATGCGGATCGTGATGGGTTCGTCCTGCAAATCGAGTCGGGTGAGTTCCGTTTCGATGCGATCGATAAAACCAGGCATGACGCGTTCGGCTTCGGTGATCGCCAACCCGCAGGTGGGCAGCGCCGGGCAGGCCATCGATAATCGACGTGCGTTTGAGAGTTGATCGGTGAAGGGCACGTTGTATTCGTGGAGCGTATTCTCTATCGACTCAATCGAAGATTCATCTAGATCGGTCAGCAAAACGTTTTGGTTGGCCGTTAAGACGACGCCAGCGTTGTTATCGCTTACGATTTTATGTAGAGCCGACTTTAGCTTCGCATCGCCCGTGTCTCTGATCCGACCATTCTCGACAAACACACCGTAGAAAAACTTGCCGTCGTCTTGCGGATTCTTACCGATGTAGTCGTGATACTCAGGCACGTTGACAAGCTTCCAGTCGAATAGCTCGAAACCCACGCGCGACTTAAACTCCTCGCGAAATCGATCCATCCCCCACGCTTCAATCAAATACTTGAGTCGCGCATGACGTCGATCAGCCCGGTTGCCATGATCCCGAAAAATCGCAGCCACAGTTCGCACCGTTTCCAGAACATGTTCGGGTTCGATGAATCCCAATGGCGAAGCGATTCGGGCGAAGGTGTCGGCTTTCTTGTGGGTCATGCCCATACCGCCACCGACCAGCACGTTGTAGCCGACGATCTCCTCACCACTCAAGATCGCAACAAGGCCGCAATCATATGAATACACGTCGATGCTGTTGTCGCCCGCATGGGTGATACCGGTTTTGAATTTTCGCGGCAGGTACCGATCGCCATAAAACGGTTCTTCGCTCTGCGTCGAAACGTGTTTTTCACCGTCGAGCCAGATTTCGTGATACGCCCCGCTTGCCGGTTGCAATTCCTTGGCGATCGCGATTGCCAAACGCCGAATCGTTTGATGGGCGGCGTCTTTGAGCGGAGCTGGGCAGGCCATCACGTTGCGCTGCACGTCACCGCACGCTGAAAGCGTCGTCACCAATCGTTTGTTCATCCCCGCAATGTGCTTCTTGAGATTGTCCTTGAGGATGCCATGAAACTGAATGCCCTGTCGCGTGGTGACGCGCAGGGCGCTTCCGGCATAGTCGTCGGCCAACGCATCGAGGGCGAGGTATTGGTCCGCCGACAGAATTCCACCAGGGATCGCCGCCCGAATCATGAACGAATACGCTTTTTCCTTGCCCACCGCCTTCAACTCACGCCGCAAGTCGCGGTCATCCTGCTGATACGAACCGTGAAACTTGAGGAGTTGAATGTCGGCTTCGTCGAAATGGGTGGTGTCCATGTCAAGCGATTCGGCGATGGTTCCGCGCAAATGCTTGCTGGCCTTTTTGTAGCCTTCGACCTTAGACTCTTTGGGCTTGTCCTGTTCGGGCATCGATTACCACTTCCTGCTTGCTTGAACAACGTCGCTTCGGGGCAACGCATGGTCTTGTTTCATTGTGGCGATAAAATCGCAAACCGCACGCATCAAATTCCGTCACCATGCAAACCGCACTCGGTTTTATTGAACTCTTTCCAACGCCCGGAGCGGGAGTATTCGCCCGGCTTGGAGCCTTCAACCTTCGACGTGCAGTGCGTACACCCGACCGTTGGATAGCCCTGCTCGTGCAGCTTGTTGTAGGGAACATTGTTCTCTTGAATGTACTTCCAGACGTCCTCGCGCTCCCATGCTGCTAGCGGGCTGACCTTGAGCAGTTGATACTGCCAATCCCACTCGACGACTTTCAAATGGGCCCGCGTGATGGACTGACTTCGGCGCAGGGCCGTGATCCAGACATCCACATCGAGCAATACCTGATGCATCGGATCGACTTTGCGAATCTTGCAGCATTGGTCGGGGTTGGTCTTCCACAATTCATCGCCGAATTTCTCGGCTTGCTGTTCGGCTGTAAGATCGGTGCCGCGATTGACGAAATCGACATGCGGGTAGCGTTCGATCATTTCGTCACGAAGGGCGTACGTTTCGGGGAAGAAGAACATCGTATCGAGGTAGATGACCGTGAGCGGTTTGCCGAGCGACGCGTACATGTCGATAAGCGCGCACCCTTCCATTCCGAAGGAGGTGGTCATTGCCAACCGCTGGTTCTGAAAGTGGTCCATGGTCCACGCGATTAGATCGGGCGTCGGGCTGTCGGGCCGGATTCGCTTACCCGAGGCAGTTGATACAACCTTCAATTCCATCTTTGATGACTCCAACCACGACTACGATTGAAAACGCCCACAACCAAATCTCACAAAAAAAAGCCCGCAGCTTTCAACCGCGGGCCTTGAACACCAAACTGTTTTTATCCGTTGGCAATCAAGGCGATCCGCAGTCGTGAATAATCATACAGCTATTGATCATCATGCAGCGGCGTACATTTTCGCAACAACAAAGACAGCGCATGTTACCCTCACTCGCCCAATGATGGGCCAGCGTGGATACCAATGCATCTGTTGTTGTCAGTTCAAATGCCAACGAATCTCTCCGGGCGAATCGACGAAAGCCGATTCAACAAATCAATTATCTGCTATCTTCAGCCCCACTGCAAGCAACAAATGCACGCACTAGGCGTTAGTGATCACCATCACCATGCTCATCAGCCGCTGAACCGGAACCGCTGCCAACTGCCGCTGTCACGGGATCTTCATTAAGAGCCCGGGTCGTCGTTGAGAGCATAGTACCCACCCACAATGGCATCAACCATTCGGCTGATGACGAAATTGGCCGAAGCGCTATTGTAATGGAGATTCCCCTGATTGACCCGACTTGGATCTTCAAAGGTCCACCCATATGGATCGTATCCCGGCGAGCCGTTCAATGCGGCCTGCTCCAGAATGATTCGGCCAATGTCATAGACAGCCGTCTCCTCAATCGGAGGGTCGGCACCGGGCCAGGTCGGAAGTGCCAAATACCAAACGGCATTGTCTCCCGAATTTGCAAAGACCGAATCGGTGATGCCGGTAAGCCGCGTCGTGTATGTGCTTTTCAAAGAATCTAGCTGGGTCTCGTTGAACACGTTATTGGCGACATCATTCACGCCGATCCCGGCAATGAGCACATCGCAATTGAACATGCCGGAGATGGCTGATCCCATGCCCACTGATGATGTGTGCTGTACCTTCTGATAAACAGCGGTATGAACAGGGTTGTCCAGAGTCAGACTCGCACCGGACGAACCAACTAAGCACCATCCCTGTGGAAACGGCAAGTGGTTGTTGAGAAACTCTGACAAACGCTGCTGTTGTTGAAACGGTGTGTTATAAATCGATTGAGAATCTCCGATTATCCACACCGGTCGGCCGACCCAGATTTCAGTTGCGGCAAAGCCCGGAGCAGCCTCCAGCATCAGATGAGTTGGCCTTTCAGCCATAGATATGTGCGATTTATGTCGATGGGCAACAGTCGAAGCGTGAGCCCGCCAAACGTAATCCGACGAATATCGTGTTGAAGGTGTATCGCCGTCTCCTTTTGGCCCTTCTGCCTTACCGAATTTGCGAGCAATCCAAAGCAATTCGGCGGTCGTCGCACTCTTAACGCAAATGAGCAAATCCAACAAAGCATAGTCTTGATCGGCGACGAACTCGACGCTTCCGGGATTTGAATCCGACGAATCGAACTTCATTACCCCGTTAGTCACGTCGAGGTTGATGTACGCCAATGTCGTATCAATTGTTGGATCGGCATTGTCAAAGGGCTTGAGCAATCGAATCACCACGTTTCCGCTGCCAGGTGTCGTGACGCCCTTAAGCAAGATGGAATACGGGGCGTCAGTATCGTCGTGCGGCAACACAAATGTCTTAGATTCTGTTCCATCGTAGGGATCATCGAGCTTGATCGGTGAACGGTCTTTGTCCTCTTCCAGAATGACGCGGCCTTGAATCCATGTGTTTCTGTACGCTTCCAAGCTAGCAGTTGATTGGTCATACGTTTCTGGAGACGTGGAACCGTGTTCAATGTCATCCACGAAGTGAAACGCCGGCGACAAACCATTTGAGTTTCCGGCTTCTCCTGATGTTGTGCGGGTCGTAATCGTGGCCGCGTCTGCTGTACTCGAATCGGCAAAAATCCCCCAGCCCACGCCATCTTCATCACCCGTAAGAATCAGCGTCCTTTCGGTATCAGACATCAAAGCGGACATATCCAGCGTGACCGTCGCATCCAAACCTGCCGGTTGTGCCTGAAACTCACCAAGCCAGTCATATGAAATCCTGGGCGTCCAGATTCCGGCTTTTCGCGTTGCGAGGAACAAACGTGCGGAGACGACGTCTTCCTGTCGGCGGTAGAGAAATTTTGCTTCTTTCCATCGCAGGGTCTTACCCCGGTAAACATGAAAGCCCGGAATTTCCATGATGTGGGCGATGGCTTTACCGGGTTCGTTTCCCAGAGCAACCCCGCCGGCAGAATCAGTCGCATCGATACCGTAGCGGCGCGACCATTTCTGATTGCTGTAGAATGAACTTGAAGCCGGTTTGATCGTCGCACTGAACACCGCATAATCGAAGAGATCGATATCGTTGTCAGCATCAATGTCGAATGTCGCGCACTGACCGATGGGCGAAACACCAAAAGGACCGTCCAAACAATCCTGAATCGATTGCTCCGATGTACCCGCAAGAGCAAGGCATATCAAGTTGACCAAAAGGGTGAGGTTCATCATTGCAGCGTTAGGCTATGGACAATTTCTGAAGGTCTCAACCCGCGTGCAAAAAACATTTGAACCCTCGATGATTGAGCCGATCGCGTCTGAGATGCTGTGCCCACACAACTGACAGTAGCCACAATGCCCCAGTGACTTGACACGAGTCAAACCAAGCGATTCGAAAGACCTTGGCCGCCGCAAAGGACTTGCTGATATGCAGCGGACTTCAGACTTCGGCGAATGGGCGGGCGAAAATCAATCCGCGCGACGACACCCAGTTTTCAGACGTGTCTGCTGGGGCAATTCTGCCGCGGGTGGAAGGCCGCCATTCACCTCGACCGGTCGAGGATTTTCGGTCTCGGGTTTCGCGGTCTGAATACTTGGTTGTGTGCTTTTGTTTCTGACGCATGACGGCCTAACTCCTGACACGTGTTGTCAGTTCGGGCATCGACCAACCCGACACTCCAAGTGGTCGGGTCCCAAATGCCACACTTAACAACTTCCATCGACGGCCAGTCCGTTAGCCAACAGCGCTTCCTGCGAAAAGGTACGAAAAAAACCGTCATTCGCTGGGCGGATGACGGTTCTGAGCAAACACGAATTGCACGAAAACCTCATCGCCGCCCAAGCGGGCGGCTGATAATAATGACGCCAGAAAGGTCGCAAACCGCCAACGCGGCTGACAACTCTCGATTGCTCTTGGTAATTGGCATCATCGTGATTTCGCTTCCAACCTTGTTTCCGATAAAGTCAACGTCAACCATTCCGTTGTATCCGATCGCCTCTAGCGATTGCAACGTTCTTTCTGTGAAAGACATGCTAAAAATCACAGGCAGCGATCACAAAATCCGGACCGCCTCGAATCGAAGTCGGTTCATGCTTCCCGCCCCAGCCGCACACCTGCAAAATCAAGCACGCAAATCATCGCTGAAACGTACAGCATCGCCATCCCAGTCCATTGAAACAGATTCATCGTCGGTCCCCGTTGGCCTACCGCCAAATCAACACGCCCTGCTCTCCATAGCGATAATACAATTCACCTGCGATCGGGATTCAAATTTCCGGTCGAGTCGGCCAAGAATCGCTTCCAGACGGCTGATATGCGTTGTGACGTTTGGTTTGATTGAACGGACGAACACTGTCACGCTCAAATTGCGTCCGCTCCCGGCTTACTTGCGCGGGTCAGGATTGGCTAGGATCGCGTCACGCTTGGCATCGCGATGGCCTTGAACCTTCTTGGCGTAATCCGGCCGGGTCAGTCCGAGGATCGACGTTGCAAACAACGCTGCATTCACCGCGCCGGCGCTTCCAATCGCAAACGTGGCAACCGGAATGCCCGAAGGCATCTGAACTGTGGACAGCAGCGAATCCATCCCTTGAAGTGCTGGCGACTGCATGGGAACCCCGAGTACGGGACGGACGGTACGACTGGCGACCACGCCCGCGAGATGCGCAGCTCCGCCCGCAGCAGCGATGAAAACTTCTACGCCTTCCTTCTGGGCGGCATCGACATAGGCCACAAGTTCGTCGGGCGTGCGGTGCGCCGAGAGCACCCGAACATCGTGAGGCACGTCGAGCCGGCTAAGCGTGTCTGCTGCTTTGGCCATCGTTTCCCAATCGGTTTTCGATCCCATGATGATGCTGACGAGTGCTGGCATGATTTAAGATTCCCCGTATGGAAATGTTATGTTTGCGTTGGGTTGACCTGTGATCCCGGATTAACGGATTCCGACCGGAGCGTGCGCCTTGTTCTGTTCTAGCCCGAAGGCTCCTTCACCCTCTTCGTCCCACCACTTCAAAATCGCCTTGCACGCCCTGGCGCGATCAAACGATTCGGATTCTTCATGCATGCCAAATCCGCGCCCACTGAACTGCTGAATGGCATAAATTGATTTATCGAGAATGGGCGGAAAAGCGTGACGCGGCATCGGTTCCGACAACAACACCGACCATTCATCTTGCATCGTTTGAATCACGGCAATATGTACAGGGACAGCCATCATAGCCCGACGATCTTTCGCTGCCCGAAGCGCTTCAACGATTATCTGAATTCGCATGACCAAAGCGCCATCATCATGTTGCCCAGCCGACTCAACCAGATTGACGAGCAGCTGAAAGTCACGCGTTTCGCCGAAATGCGCGATGAGAAGAATTGAATCGCGATCAATCTCACGCACCTTGTTTTCGTCCACCAACCGATGGATTCGATCGATCGGCTCACGCGAGCCAGCCCGCACCATGCGATTCGCGAAAAGACTCAATTTCTCGTCACTTCCTTCGCGATACACTTTTTCGAGATAGGTCAGCGCCGCTTCAAAATCCTTGCGGGCGATCAATGTTTCGATCATCTGAATCCGCAGCTTCTCCGGCCCGTTTTCAATCTGCCAGAGGACCGCTTCTGAAGGCGACATCGATTGCGTTGCCAATCGCCATTTGCGAATGGTCCGAATCAGGTCCCCACGCTCGTCAGTCGTCCATTCAGAAACGAATGGGGAGTTGTAGTTCGATTCCCGAAATGTGCATCCACTCAGCACTTCGATCAATGCCAACGCTACGTCGCACACCCGCGCCACGGTCGGCTGACGCATCCCGTCGTCGGAAGTGGCTACGCAGTGCGTCGCTCGGATATCATCAAGACATTCAATCAGCGGATCGATCACGACCCGACCCCGCGAAAACAAAACCATCGCCGGATCAGGCACAAAGGTCATCGAAAGTTTCGAATAGTAATCCCAGACGAATCCTCCGACCGATTCGTAATAGGCATTCGGTGCAATGGCCAGGCGATAATTCAATGACGATTTGGGGAGGGATTTGATCAGGTCGGGTACTTCAGAATCTTCGGTGATGTCATCGTGCAGTGGTGGCGTTTGGATGACGGCATCAATGCTGGCGAGCAATTGCCGGCACAGTCCCACGTGCTCAGCCAGCGGATTGCTTTCGATGGCGGCGTGAAGGTCGGCCCGCAACACATCCCAGGACTCTCGATTTTCGATTCGCTTGGCAATCGAATTCCATGCGTCGAGGAGTTCGGCGTTTTGCAACTCAGGGGACACCGCTTCCGAAGCGTCTAGGTCGACCTGAGCGTACAACCGAATGGCACCCCAAGACGCGCACAGCATTACGGCGACCGCCATGCGTTGCAGCATTAGGCCCGAACGATTTTTTTGCGTCCTGATTTGCATGAAGCCGTCGCGTTTCGCGTATCGATGATCAACTTCGCATGGTTGACTATCCATTGATAATCGTAGGCGCTGTGATCGGTTGCAACCAATACCGCGTCATATGACTTGAGCATGGCCTCTGTCAGCGGTTTGCTCTTCATTTTCAGGTCGTGCTCACGCTGCTGGTGTGTCTTGGCAACATGCGGATCGTTGTAATCGACCTTCGCCCCCTGCTCTCTGAGAAGTTCAATCAATTCGATCGAGGGCGACTCACGGATATCATCAACGTCTTTTTTATAGGCCAGCCCCAAGACGAGAATCTTGGAACCGTTGATTGCCTTTTTTTCCTGATTCAATGCCAAGGCGACGCGGCTGATGACGTAATGCGGCATGTTCGTGTTGATTTCGCCGGCCAATTCGATGAACTGAGTGGACATGCCATACTCGCGGGCTTTCCACGTTAGATAGAACGGGTCGATCGGAATGCAGTGACCGCCCAGTCCGGGTCCCGGGTAGAACGCCTGATATCCAAATGGCTTCGTCGCAGCAGCATCGACCACTTCCCAAACGTTGATCCCCATCCGATCGAGCAGCACCTTCATTTCGTTGATCAAGGCGATGTTCACCGAACGGTAGACGTTTTCCAGAATCTTAGCCGCTTCCGCGACTTCGCAGCTTGAAACCGGCACGATCGTTTCAAGGGCGGCATCGTAGAGCGCTTCAGCAACTGCGATGCTCTTGGGTCCGTATCCGCCGACGAGTTTTGGAATCGTCGTGGTGTTGTGCGACTTGCGACCCGGGTCTTCGCGCTCGGGTGAATAGGCGAGGTAGAAATCCTTTTCGGGCTTAAGGCCGCTCTTTTCCAGAATCGGCAGCATCAACTCGCGGGTGGTGCCTGGATACGTCGTGCTTTCGAGGCAAACCAACTGGTCCTTGCGAAGATATTTCGCGACCATTTCGCAGGTGCTCGACACATAAGACATGTCCGGCTCGCGCATTTTTGTCAGCGGTGTCGGCACGCAGATGATAATCGCGTCAACTTTGGCAATGCTGGCGAACCGATCGGTCGCGGAAAACTTCTTCTTTTTGATCGCCTCTTTGATGAACGCCGACGGGATGTGCTTGATGTAACTCTTGCCCGCGTTCAGTTGGGTGACCTTTTTCGCATCGACGTCGAAGCCAACCACCTTAAAGCCAGCCTCGTAGAAAGACCGCGACAAGGGCAATCCGACGTACCCCATGCCCACGATACCCACGACGGCTTTCCGATCATTGATCCGGCGTATCAAATCAGTGTGAGGCACGTATCGATTCTCCGATTGAGTTGGCCATTTCCCCGAAAGGGTCGGCAGCGATGATCCGATGCAAAACGAGCGGTCATCATAGAATCCGCGTCCATTCATGCAAGCAAGCACATTGCGACGAGACGACGCCGTCTGTTATGATTCCAGCCTGCTGTGATTCGAGCCAGCTAAGATTCCAGCGAGGCGATGGCTTTGGCTTTAAGATCGGCAGTTTCGAGGCGTATCCGAAGCTGATCGGCCCTGTGACCTGCACGAACCCGCAGAGGCCTTGGGGCGTATCGTGAATACTGAATCCGCTGATTTTTGACACCAACCGGAGCATACGGACCGCATGAACGTTACCAATACATCCATCGCCCTGGCCAGGCCTGATATCTCGCAACGGGAAATCGACGCCGTCGTCGAGGTGCTTAAGACGCCCAACCTGTCGCTGGGCCCCAAGGTTGTCGAATTTGAAGAGAAGTTCGCCGCACAGTGCAAGACCAAACACGCCATCGCCTGCAACAGCGGAACCAGTGCGCTGCACCTGACGCTGCTGGGCATGGATATCGGACCGGGCGACGAAGTTATCACGACGCCGTTTTCATTCATCGCCTCATCCAATTGCATCATGTTTGTCGGGGCGACGCCGAAATTCGCCGACATTGACGCCGATACCTGGTGCCTCGATCCGCAAGAAACCGACGACGCCGTTACGTCGAAAACCAAAGGCATCATTCCTGTTGACGTATTCGGTATTACACCGGACATGGATGCGTTCATGTCGATGGCGAATGCGCGCAAGCTGCGGGTGATCGAAGATTCGTGCGAAGCATTGGGAGCGACACTTAATAATCGACCGGCTGGCTCGCTGGCTGATGCGGGGGTATTCGGATTCTATCCTAACAAGCAGATCACCACTGGCGAAGGCGGGATGGTCGTTACCGATGATGACACAATCGCCGAAATCGCGCGGTCGGTACGAAACCAGGGTCGCGGAAGCGGTGCGGGTTGGCTTGCCCACGAACGCCTCGGTTACAATTTCCGCCTGAGCGATATCAACTGCGCCATCGGCTGCGTTCAACTCGACCGGCTGGACGAAATCCTCGACAAGCGGTCCGCCGTGGCAGCGATGTACGACAAGCGGCTGGCTGGCGAAGACCGACTGACCACCCAAGCGATCACACCCGGTTGCCAAAAGAGTTGGTTCGTATACGTCGTGCGACTTCAAGACGGTTACGCCCCCAAAGCCCGCGATCGCATTCTCGACACGCTTCGCGAAGAGGGTATCGGATGCAGCAATTACTTCGCCCCGCTTCACTTGCAACCGTTCTATCGCGACTCTTTCGGGTTCAAACCTGGGGACTTTCCGGTTTGCGAGGCCCTTTCGGAGCGGACGATTGCGCTGCCCTTCCACGCAGAACTGTCGGAAGACGACATTGACCGTACCGTGTCAGCGCTGCAACGCTTGCTTTAAGAATTCAATCCCACCGCCAGCCACGGGTCTCGCGGCATGATTTGACAGGCCGGAATGCGACTTATGTGCTTGCAGCCCATAGTCTTAGCCGGTAATGTGCCAGCACTTTAAGGGCGAGATTCCACCCGCAGGCGCGCGTATCCTGCGGATTCTGTGATTCGTCTTCGTAACCTGTCGTCATCAAAACTTTCTGTGCGTTGGCAGGCTCCGCGTTCAAACCTGCAAGCGTCACCTGACATCCAGCTAAGGAGAGCATCTGTGCATTCAACTAGGCTCTTGTCAAAGCGTAACCTGACCACGACTTCACTCCTCGCATTCGCGATGTCCTTTGCGATGCCATCGTTCGTCTTTGCAGCCGACGGTGACGACACGCTTGAAGAGGCGATTCAACTCTTCGATCGTGGAAAATATGAGGAAGCCCAATCGATGCTGCTAACGATCGATCGTCGCGATCTCGATCCGGCGATGCAAGCGCAGCGGAAGGACTATGTGAATCGCACGCGGGTGGCGCTTCGCATGGTGGATCAGGCGCAGACCGATCTCGACGACGGTGTGCAGGCGCACAAGCAATCGCGCCTTGGCGATGCAGAGGTATTGCTCAATGCCGTCGTCGCCAACGAATATGCCACGTCAATGCAGCGCTCGTCAGCCATGCGCCACAAACGCGAGATCGAAAACGCGCGATCAGGCAGCAGTGGTTTGACCCCGATCAACCGATCGCAACCGCTGGCTCAGGTGGCTTCCGGTGGTCCGTCATCCGGTTCCGCAAACGAACAGGCCCGCGAATTAACGCGCCGGGGATATGAAGCTCTTCGGGCTGGTAACAATGACGAAGCCACACGCTTGTTTAATCAAGCACTCAACAAGGTTCCCGGGTATCCGCAGGCCGTCGAAGGCATCAACCAAGCCAGAGGGCACAATCGGGTGGAATCGCCAAGCGGTACGCTGCTCGACCGCATCCGGATGCGTAACCAGATTCAATGGCAACGGGCTCAGGAAACCTTCCGAGGGTACGAAAAAGAAATCCAGGAAGCGATCATCGACGGGAACTTCGATCTGGCCAACGAGCTTCTGCTCAGTGCCCGTCAGGTGGTTGAAGGTGCGAAGCAGTACGCTGAACCGCTCATCAAGTACGAAAGTATCATGAGCGAAATCGCGGCGTTGGAGAAGAACCTCGGGTCCGAGTTGGAGCGCAACGACCAGAACCGCGCACGCGTCCAGCGAGACGAGATTCAGAGTACAGAGCGTGATCGCAATCGTCAGACTGCAGAACGCCGTAGCCGCCGGATCGACGCGTTGATGAACGAAGCCCTTCAGCTTCGCAAAGACAAAGAACTCAAGAAGTCCATCGCGGTTCTGGAACAGGTCGTGGCTCTCGATCCGCGAAACGATCGTGCCCGTTGGATGATTGACGATCTCAGCGACGTTTATCACCTCAATCGTCAATACGAATCACGACAGGAGATGTACAAGCAGTCTCAGAAAGTATTGGTCGACACCGAGGAATCAAAGATCCCTTGGCACGAGACAATTAAATATCCAAAGGACTGGATCGAAATCACCTCCGGTCCTGAACGTGTCTCCACCGGTCGCGAGCGGCTGTCTCCGGAAGACCGTCAGCTTCATGCCAAACTCGACTCGTCGATACCCGTCAACATCGAAGACACGACCTTTGAAGAAGTCATCGATGAATTTGCAACCAATCAGGCCACCAACATCACCGTCATCTGGAATGATCTGGAGGCCGTTGGTATCGATCGCGACCTACCGGTTACCCTCCAATTCCCATCAGAAGTCACCTTCAAGAAAGCGCTGAAAGAAGTGCTTGATCAGGTTGGTGGTGGTGAGGTGGAATTGGGTTATGTGGTGGCGGACGGCGTCATCAAGATCGCAACCCAGACCCTGCTCGATAAAGACACTTACGTTGACGTTTACCCCATCGAAGACCTGCTGCTTAGCGTCCCCGACTTTGAAGGCCCCCGCGTTGATGTGACAGGTGGCGGTGGTGGCGGCGGAGGCGGTGGCGGAGGCGGTGGCGGCGGTGGTGGTGGTGGTGGCGGAATCGGCGGTGGTGGCGGCGGCGGATTCGGCGGCGGTGGCGGCGGCGGAATCGGCGGCGGTGGCGGCGGCGGAATCGGTGGCGGTGGTGGTGGCGGTGGATTCGGTGGAGGCGTTAGCCAACCGTTCTCCGACAGCGGCGACTCCGAAGGCGATGACGAAGATGAAGGCACCCGCGAAGAACGCGTAGACGAATTGCTGGAACTGATCCGCAATACCATCGAACCCGACAGTTGGAGAGAAAACGGCGGAACCGACGCAGCTATCGCTGAACTTGGCGGACAGCTTGTCGTCACGCAGACAGCCAGCGCTCACGCAGATATTCAAGACCTTCTCGGAAAACTCCGCGATCAACGTGCGATTCAGATCGCCATCGAAGCGCGGTTCATTACCATCACCTCGAACTACCTGGAAGAACTCGGACTCGACCTCGACGTCGTCTTGAATCAAGGCAATGCCGGATTCGACCGCACGGGTCAAAGCGCGACGGGGTCTCAAGTGCTGATGCCGAGATCGTTTTCGCGACTCGGATTCCTTCCTGGCATTCCCGGAACGGGCTTGCAACTCAGTCAGTTCCAAGGCGCATCGCAGCCTTTCGGAAACCCGGGGTTGATTCCCGCACCAGGTGGCGGGTTGGTCAATGCGTCCAACGCCTCTCCGATACCGATTATTTCAAACGTGCTCGATCTAGTTCAACCCAGCAACACGATTATCCCGAACTCTTTCGGTGGATCGACGACACCGGCCATGAGCATCTTCGGAAGCTTCCTCGACGGCATCCAAGTGGACTTCCTTCTGCGAGCGACACAAGCCGATCGCCGAAGCAGCATCATGAATGCCCCACGAATTGTGCTGTTCAATGGTCAACGGTCGTGGGTCGGCGTGCTGACTTCGACTGCCTACGTGGCATCGGTCTTCCCGGTTGTAGATGAAAACGCCGTCGCCTTGCAGCCGAACGTGCAGCAGCTTCCGACCGGTACTGTTCTTGACGTGCAGGCTGTGGTGTCGTCAGACAAACGCTACGTCACCATGAACCTGCGTCCAGGTGTCGCTCAGCCAGTCGGTCCGCTTCAAGTATTTCCGTTTAGCGGCGGTTCGTCGGGTGCGGCAGCGGCGGCAGATGCGTTCATTCAGCTTCCAAACGTCCAGCGTCAGGTCATCCGCACGACCGTGTCGGTACCAGATGGCGGTACACTCTTGATCGGTGGCCTGAAAACCGCTCAGGAAATCGAAGCAGAAGCCGGCGTACCGATTCTGTCCAAGATTCCGGTTCTCAAGCGTCTGTACTCAGCCCGCAACCTCGTCAAAGACGAGCAGGTGCTGCTGATCCTGGTGAAACCGAAAATCCTGATCCAGCGTGAGCAGGAAGAAGAAGCGTTCCCGACGTTCGGATCACGTTCCTAACCAGCAAAGGTCTTAAAATATCCATGGACGTCTTTTCAAGAAGCTGCGATCGATTGAATCGTTTGTCGCGCGTTATGTCCGCACCGGTATTCACATGCGCACTGCTGGCTACATTGTTCGCTTCGACGGCTACATATGCCGACCCAAAGCAGCCCTCACCCAGCCCAGCGCCGGCAGCGACCAACCCGGTTGCTCCTACTCCAACGCCAAGACCCATGTATCCGGTGGAACCAACCGGTAAGCGAACCGAATACGCCAAAGACATCCTCATCGATTGGAACGCACTCCAAGTTGAAGTCACAGCCCGCGTCGTCCAAACCGATCTCCCGATCGAACTGCTGCTCTGCGCCGAAAACTCAAAGGAACACGAAAGCATTCTGGCCACCGGTGCCCAGCCGCGAAAAATCTACGAAGCCCTTGGACTGATCGGTGCAACTGTCGGTTCGCCAATGTCCTTCGACCCCACCACCGGTAAACAAACCACCGCATCGGGCCAACCGCTCGACATCGAAATTGAGCATGAATCAAGCGGTAAGAAACTGCGCCAGAAAGCCCACGAATGGATGGTGGATTCCAAAAACAAAAAGCCCATCGCCCCGCTCGATTGGCGTTTCTGCGGATCGCGCATGGAAGGTGGAACTTTTACAGCCGACGCCGATGGAACCATCGCCTGCGTCGTAGATTTCTCGACGGCGCTGATCGGTTTGGCGGCGTCCCATTCTGCCAGCGACTCCGAGCTTTGGGTGCTCGCCGATAAGAATCGCGTGCCAATGCTGGGCACGACCTGCACGGTCATCATCCGCCCGAAGAAAGATGCTGCGACTCCCCCACCTGCAGCGACGGTTTCAACGACCACCGCGCCGGCAGCGAAGTCCGACAACATCGACCTTCTGCTGACACCGGAAGGCTTCTTTCAATCTGGCGACGAAATCCTCGACGCCCTGTCCCTCGACGCGATGATCAAAGAGCAAATCAAAACCAACCCCGATCTAAAGGTCAGCCTGACCGCGATGCCGGTCGAGCCCGATGCCGTCGAAAAAATGAATCTCTTCACGCGCTTGGCTGGGCGGGCCATCATCGGTTCCGGTATCAATCAGAAAAACCTGACCATGAAGCTCCTCGACGAGCCGCCCAAAGTTGCATCCGACGCGAATGAGCCAGAAACTTCGACGCCCGAGAAGCAGCAACCTAAGCAAGAGGCTCCAAAGGAAAAAACAGGTGCCCCAGAGGCAGCAAGCCCTTCGCCTGCTCCCGCCGACCTCGGTGAGATCCGACGGAAGGCTGCAGAAAAGAAGAATCCCCAAGCCTCACCTGCACCTTCTCCATCACCGTCACCCGAAGCCAAGAATCCTTAATCTACCATCCGCCGACGAAGATTTGAGTTTGCGGCGACATTCCAGATAATGGTTGGCGATATGAATACGACCGCCAATACTGCCCATTCAATAAACGCACCCGTCACCACTGATCTCAACGCGAAGATCGTGGAGATTGGTCGCAGCATCCTCGCCCGCGAGTGCGAAGCCATCACCGAAGCGAAAGCCAACTTGGACAATGCGTTCGTTGATGCTGTTAATGTGATCTTGAATTGCAAGGGTCGGCTGGCTGTTACCGGTATGGGCAAAGCTGGCCTCGTTGGCCGCAAGATTCAAGCCACCTTTGCCAGCACCGCGACCCGTGCCTATTCGCTGCACCCGGCCGAGGCGATTCATGGCGACCTCGGAATGATCTGCCCGGAAGATGCCATCCTCGCACTGACCAACAGCGGTGAAACCCAGGAACTCGTCAAACTCCTGCCGACGTTTCGCAAACTGGGCTGCAAGATCATCTTGATTACAGGCCGACCCAAATCCACCTGCGCGAAGCTCTCCGACCTTGTGCTCGACATCGGAGCCACCCCGGAAGCCTGCCCGCTGCAACTGGCACCGAGTTCGTCAACGACTGCCATGCTTGCGGTGGGTGATGCTTTGGCATTGACGGTGATGCAGCTTAAGAACGTCGCCCCGGAAGAATACGCGGCGTACCATCCGGGTGGTGCACTCGGTCGCAGCCTGATGCGCGTAAACGAAATCATGCGAACGGACAACGACTGCCCCACGCTCGACTCGACCGATACCGTCGGAAAATATGACGAAGCCATCCAGCGTGCCCCGCGGCGTGCCGGAGCGGCTGCCATCGTCGATGCCGACAAACGCCTCGTCGGGTTCTTCACCCATGGCGACTTCGTTCGATGCGCCCGCGACCATGGCGACTGGTTCAATCTACCCATCGCCGACGTCATGACGCAAAACCCAAAAGCCGCCAGCATCAATGACCTGGTCGCCGACTCCGTCAAACTTATTCAAAAGCACAAGATCGACGAACTGCCCGTGGTCGATGACGACCACAAACTCGTCGGGCTGATCGACGTTCAAGACCTGTTAGCCGCCGGCTTCAGCAGTTTTGACGATCAATCTTAGGTACCGGCAATCTTAGGTGCCGGCGCAAGTCTGACTCCGAATGAACCAAACCCTGAAAGAAGCGGCTAAAGCGTTGAAAACACTCTCTATCGTGATTCCCGTTTACAACGAGAAAACGACGCTCGAAGAAATCGTCGCCCGCGTACTAGCCGTCGACGTGCCGCTGGAACGCGAGATCATTCTCATCGATGACGGCAGCAGCGACGGCACCCGCGACGTATATCCAAAGATCGAAGCCCGCTGGCCCGACCAGACATTCAAGATCGAACTGCAACCGCGCAACATGGGCAAAGGGGCGGCCGTCCGCAAGGGCTTCGCCATGTCCACCGGCGACATCGTGCTGATCCAAGACGCCGACCTCGAGTACGACCCTGCCGACTACCCGCAGCTATTGAAACCGATCCTCGACGGAAAAGCAGACGTGGTATACGGCTCGCGATTCGTAGGCGACGCAGCCCACCGCGTGCACCTGTTCTGGCACATGCTGGGCAACCGCTTCCTGACGATGCTGTCGAACATGATGACCAACCTGAACCTAACCGACATGGAAACATGTTATAAAGTCTTCACCCGCCCGGTCATCGATTCGCTAACGCTGATCAGCGATCGCTTCACCATAGAACCCGAACTAACCGCAAAAATCGCCAAAGGCAGATGGCGCGTCTACGAAGTAGGCATAAGCTACGCCGGCCGCGACTACGAAGAAGGAAAAAAGATAACCTGGAAAGACGGCGTCGCCGCGCTCTGGGCGATTTTGCGCTTTCGTTTTTTTGGGTGAGCGCAGACTCAGGGGCTAATCGACTTAACGATTGCAAAGGGAACCGAGTCGAGTTGACGGACTACGCTCAAACAAACGGAAATAGGTGACTGTCCTGCTTTTTAGGAAACGACTTCGAATTCGAGAGATACTCAAGACTAGCTGGACTGTGTTTGGCTCAGGTCCTATTTCTCTAGCGTTAATCATAGTTGTATATTTTGCATTAGTGTATATAGGGGATGCGCTGGAAATCAAGTTCTTAGTGAAGGAACTATGTTACTTCATCGCGGTGTGTGTTAGTTGCGTAGTCACTTTCTTAATTGTGTTTCCGGCTCGATCACGGAAGCCGCGAATCGACGAATCTAGCGAGTCCAAGATGACGGAGGACGAAGGGAAGTCAGAAACGACTCACGATTGATCTAGAAATTGCCAAGGCAGAGGAAAAGGGAAAAGGAAATGAAAAAAGGGACAGCCACATATTCCTCGCGTGGGTTATGTGCTTCCGCAATTACAAATAGGTGACTGTGGGGCTGTTGAAAAAGTCCGGTGGCAAGCAGGATCGCAAAGTGAAGAATGCTTTCCGTGCCGCGTCAAGCGGGATCGTGCACCGCGTGCATTTGTCAAACGAGGGTTTTTCAACAGCCCCTCTGTCCCGGTTTATCTAATCGCTTCAAGCGAAATAGCCATGAACGTCACAGAATTGGCGAGTCGCGTTGCTAGAGTCCTGCGAGTTCGGACTGGGCGAGTTTGTTTCCTTGCTGGGCAGACTTTGCAAACCAAGTCTTGGCATCATCCTTGCTCTTGGGGACACCATCGCCATTCAAATACGCAAGTCCAAGGAAATACTGGCAGTCAGCATCCCTTTGTTCAGCACACTTGCGATACCATTTAGCTGCTTCGGATTTGTTGCTCTGGCCCCACGGTGCGAGGTCGTAAGTGATGGCGAGGTATTCTTGGTGCGACGGATCCCCTTGCTCTGCGGCCTTGATGAACCATTGAATAGCAGTCGTCCTATCCTTCTCCACACCATCGCCCAGTTCATACTTTGTTCCAAGTACGAATTGGGCATCGGCAAAACCGAGCGACGCGGACTTTCGGAACCACTCTATCGCGGCCTTCTTATCCACGGGCACACCGTCGCCCTGGTCGTAGGTGATGCCAAGATTGTACTGCGCGTCTGCGTGCCCCAGCGATGCTGCCTTGCGATACCACTTAAGAGCAGCATTCTTGTCTACGGGTACACCATCACCTTGGTCGTAACTAACGCCAAGATTGAACTGTGCCTCTGCGTGCCCCATCGATGCTGCCTTGCGATACCACTTGAGAGCAGCATTCTTGTCTACGGGTACACCATCACCTTGGTCGTAAGTAATGCCAAGATTGTACTGTGCGTCTGCGTGCCCCAGCGACGCTGCCTTGAGAAACCACTCGAGAGCGGCATTCTTATCCACGGGAACGCCATCGCCTAGGTCGTACGTGATGCCAAGATTGTACTGTGCGTCCGTATCGTTTTGCTTGGCGGCTTTGAGATACCACTTGATCGCTTCGGCGTTGTCTTCTGGAACACCCAAGCCCTCGTCAAACATGTACGCAAGATTAAACTGCGCTTCAGCCACACCTTGATCCGCTGACATGCGATACCACTTCAATGCTGATTTCTCGTCTTTGGGGGTGCCTTTACCGTAAGCGTACATATTCCCTAGGTTGTTTTGAGCCATCGGATGACCTTGCTCGGCAGCCATGTGATACCACTTGAGCGCCTTGGAACATTCATCCGGAGAGCCATCACCGGAACAGTAGAAAAACCCAAGATCAAACTGAGCCTCCGCATCACCAGCTTCAGCGGCAGCTTGTAAATTCTTGAGATCTTTCTCGAGTTGATTTGCACCCAATGTAGTTGAATCTTGCGGCTCCGGTGGCGGCGATCCGGTCGCACTCGTCGCAATGATTCCAAGTATTGGAACAAGAACTGATAAAACAAAATATCGGGTAGTCATTGTATAAGCATCCTAGTATTCGATGACCCAATCGCCAGCTAGAGAATTAATCATATCGACCTGAATTGCAATTAGACAGGCCGCTTTGACCTGCCAGAAAAGAGGAAAAGGAAATGAGGCACAATCTCCTAATTATTCCGACCATGTGTAGTGCAAAGACCGGTGGAGTTTATTTGTGCGGCTCTGGATTCCCGCGTGCGCGGGAATGACAATAATTCAGGACAGATACTCTTGGCCATCAAGGTGGCCGTCATCTACGTGATCGCTGATGTCGTTCACGTCGGGTCAATTTCTGGACACCAGTCGCTTCAAACGTCTTAGGCCTGTGGCTCGGTAGACTCGCCATAGTTTGGAGTACAGGCGGTTCTTCGAATGGAAGCGGTTTAGTTCTTCTTTGAACTGTTGGCCCCTGGATTCTATTTTATCATCAATGCGCTTTTTGATGGTGGCGTACAGCTGGCAGTCCAGCGGGTTGAGTCGTCGCACCTCGTCGGCAATCGCTTGTTTTAGCTCGGCCTTCTTTTTGCTGGGGGCGGCGACGTTGCGGCTGACGTAGCATGCGCTTCGCCAGTTGAACTTTTCGTTGATGAGCAGGAGCGATTCGTCGAAGCGTTCGACGGTTCCGATCATCGCGTACGACTCAACAATTCTGTTGATGAGTGTGTCTGCGTCCTCGATTTTCATTTCGGGATATGGCGGCAGCATCGACTCGATCATGTTGTCGTAACCGCATAGCATCCGCGTTTGAAAGTCCATCATCCCAATCGACGCCTGATACTCCAGGTAGGCTTGCGGCGACAGATTCGTACCGGCCTTTAGACCGATGAGCGGCATGAGTTGCGGTTGCTTGGCGATGAACAAGTACTCCGACACCGCCCGGCCCACCGGGTCACGCACAAATCCAACGTACTGCATCCGCCGCTGCGGGAAGAATTTGTGAATGCCAAAGGGAAGGTGCCCGCTGAGGCATCGGATTTGCGCCTTGGCCTCTTCCGAAAGCGATTTGATGCGGTCTACGCTGGCCTGGTAGTCCGGACCAATCTTCGGACGCTGGGCGGCGGGGAAACGACGATCGAGCAATTTCTTGAACGTCATCCCAGCCGTCTTGGGAATGTGCGTGAACACGACCAAGTCGTCGGCGGTCAGATTGATTTGCGAGTCGTCTTGTTGAATTGTTGCCATGAGTGATCACCAAGAATTCAGCAACAAAGAAGCCAGACGGACCGGAACAGCCACCTACTTATTGTCCGGCAGGTCGCATCGCATTCGTCATCAACACGATAGCAGAAATTTTCAGGTCAGTCATCATTCCTAAAGCCATCCGCACGCTTGGCCAATCGGACCACGCGGGGGCTGATGGATGTGACGATTTCGTAGGGGATGGTGTCCAGTTGGCGGGCCATGCTTTCTACGCTGTTGGGAGCCGTTGGGTCGTTGTCGATCACCACGGCTTCGCAGCCGGCGGCGATGTCGTGTTGGTTTGCGATTTCGGTCAGGTCGATGATGGTCTGATCCATGCTGATCTTACCGACGATCGGGGCGAGCATGCCTTTGACCGTCATATATCCGGAATTGGACAGCCGCCGATCCAATCCATCGGCATAACCCATCGGGACAACGCCTAAAATCGATTCGCGCGTCGTGCAAAAGCTACGACCGTAGCCCACGGCGCTTCCTTCGGGCACACGTTTGATCAGCATCACAGAACTGACAACGCGCATCGCCGGTTTTAGTTTGGCGCGCGATTGATCGCACAGTGTCGTTTGATATCCGTATACGCCAATCCCCGGGCGCACCATGTCGAAATGACTGCCCGGCATGTTCACGACTGCGGCTGAATTCGCTGCGTGCAGTGTGGACATCTGCGGAAGGCGATCACGAAGCCCATCTGCAAAATGGCGAAACCGCTGCAACTGCTCACTGGCGAACGAGCAGCCGGGTTCGTCGGCTGATGCGAAGTGCGTATACAGTCCGTCGATCATAACGGACGCGCACTTTTCAATGCGATCGATCAATTCGATCAGTGTCGCCTCATCCACGCCCATCCGCGACAGACCGCTGTCGAGTTTTAAGTGAACCTTCGCGGGCATCTGTACGGCTCGCGACGCATCTGCGATCACCTGCAAGTCGTCCATCGCCAGCAGCGTGATGCGGACATCGTTGCGGATGAGCCATTCGGCGATGTCGCGTTTGAGGGCGCCTTGATAGACGCTCAGTTCGGTGCCCATCAGCAGGATCGGGTGCAACCACCCCAGTTCACGGGCCTGCCGCGCTTCGGTGACCGTTGCAACCGCGATCATGTCAACGTGTGAGGCGTCAAGCGCGGGAAGCACGACATCCAGCCCATGCCCGTAGGCGTTGGCTTTGACTGCGACGCAGAATCGACAACCAGCCGGAAGATACGAACGCAGGACGTTGATATTCTCGACGATGGCACGATGGTCGATTTCGGCGATAAGGTGGCTGACCACTTGGGGCTGACATTTTGCGGACGGATCTTCACGGGCAGAACGGACTGGTGCCTTCCGGACGCGAACTTCTACATCGGGGCGGGGACGGGAAAACGGCTTGATCTTCTCATGGGTGTCGGCCATCCTGCCAATCCTTTAGCAGCGTATTGCACACGCGGCATGGGCAAACGGTACGCCCCATTGACCGCGCTAAAGCTATCATCGAACCGGCTTGCCTACCGTCAACATGAATTCTTGTGGCGAAATCTGGTATGCTGCCGAAAGGAATAATTCACAGGTTGAATCATTCGCTTCCGAGAGTCGGGCGGATGCAGGATTCGGGCGGATGGTCGTCTGAGCGGCGAGGCAGGGTGAATGTCAGACATTGCATGTATCAATGGAACGTTCATGCCGCTGTCGGAGGCGGTGGTTCCGATCGAGGACCGTGGGTACCAGTTCGCGGACGGTGTGTACGAGGTTATCGTTGCCCATGGCGGTGTGCCTTTCCTGCTGGATGAGCACCTTGCCCGCCTGCAACGAAGCGCCGATGGCATTGAACTCAATCTGGAATGTTCAACTTTGGGCCTGGGGAAGTTGATTCAAGGCGGGATTGAGCAGTGCGGTTATGGCGACGTGATGGTCTACTTGCAGATCACGCGAGGCATTGCATCGCGCGAACATGCCTACGCTGCCGACCTGACACCCAACCTCGTGATGACGTTCAAACGCAAACCGATCATCGACCCGGCGCTGCGGACAGCGGGCATCGAATTGGAAACCGTCGCCGACACCCGCTGGGCCCATTGCAGCATCAAATCAATCGCCCTGCTCGCAAACATCATGCTCAAGAATGCGGCGAAGCAGCGCGGGTTCTTCGATGCGATTATCACCACGCCAGACGATGAGATTCTCGAAACGAGTTGTGCGAATGTATTTATCGTTGGAGGCGGCAAATTAATCACGCCCGTCGCCGACACGCGCATTCTGCATGGCATTACACGTGGGCACATTCTAAAATTCGCCCGGATTGAACAGATTCCTTGCGAAGAGCGCTCGATCAGCAAGTCGGAAATGTTAGCCGCCGACGAAGTGTTCATCACCAGTTCTTCGATCGACGTTCTTTCCGCCCGCAGTATTGACGGCCAACCGATCGGAACCGGAAAACCTGGTCCCGTTGCGGCTCGGTTGCTCAAAGGTTTCCCCAATTCGACAACCCCAGCCCGCGGTTAAGGATCGACACCTGATATGAAACCAGCCACTGCACGATTGTTGATCTGGTGTCCGGATTCGACCGGAATCATCGCTGCCGCCACGGGATTTCTCGCCGAGCACCGCGCCAATATCCTCGAAGCCGACCAACACAGCGACCCGGCAGACGGTGCGTTCTGCATGCGGTTGGAGTTTGAGTCTGAGGCCATGGACCTTTCGCGGGAGCAATTCGAAATCGCCTGGAAGCCGGTGGCTCAGCGATTTTCGATGGAGTGGCGGATCGCGTATTCAACCAATCGCAAACGGATGGCCATCATGGTCAGCAAGCAGGACCATTGTTTGCAGGATTTGCTTTATCGGCAGCGCTGCGGTGAATTGAATGCGGACATCCCGTTGGTGGTTAGTAACCATCCCGACGGAGCCGATGCTCTCGAAGCACAAGGCATCACCACTTTCACGCTCCCGATCACATCTGGCAACAAGGACAAGCAGGAAGAGCGCCTGATGCAACTGCTCGACGAACACAAGATTGATTTCGTCGTGCTCGCCCGTTACATGCAAATCCTCAGCAGCAAAGTCGTCGATCGCTGGCCCTCACGCATCATCAACATTCACCACAGCTTCCTGCCCGCGTTTGCAGGAGGACGCCCCTACCATCAGGCCTATCAACGCGGCGTCAAAGTCGTCGGCGCAACGGCGCATTATGTGACCACGGACCTCGACGCAGGTCCGATCATCGCCCAAGACACAGTCCATATTAACCATCGCGATACCGTCGATGATCTGGTCCGAAAAGGACGTGACCTTGAGCGCACGGTGCTTGCGTCCGCAGTGCGCTTGCACGTCGAAGACAAGATATTGGTCCATCAAAATCGCACGATTGTCTTTGATTAGCGGCACAAGCCGTCGCACCGTATGACCGTGCACATTCAATTCCGCGAACACATCGTTCATTCAAAACGTAATTAGATTGCGCTTAGCAAAACCGGGGGCAGTCAGCCGATGGTATCGTAACCTGCGCATGAAGCTTGGGTTTTGTACAAGGCGAACGGAGTGCGACCGGAGCGCACTCACTTCGCATGGTACCGGTCCAAATTGCGCGCGGCAGAAGCCAATTGCCTGGGATGGCAAGCGTCCGTGCATTGGCTAGACACGCTGGGGGAATTGTAATGGCAAAAGTTGTCGTCCGTCATATCGAAGTACCACTCGATGGGTTACCGCGCGGTGCAGACGGACTGCGATTGATTCACTTGTCTGACCTCCATCTGCGCAAATGGGGACGCGTCGAACGCGAAGTCCAGCGCTTGCTGTCGATCATCGATCACGACTTGCTGCTCATCACCGGCGACTTTTGCAACCGACCGCAGCAACACGCACATGCAGCCGACCTGACATCCAGACTTCTCGAACCGATCGCACCAAAGCATGGCATCGTCGCGGTGCTGGGCAATCACGACTTGCCTTGCTTTACGGCTCACGATATGCCAGTGCAATTCTTGCGAAACGATAATACCCATATCGAACTCGATTCGGGCGGTGCCTTGTGCCTTGCCGGCGTCGAACAAAGTCATCATCGACGCGGTGAAGCGCGAACAGCTCTGAAGGGTGCGTCGCCCAAGCTGCCGAGAATCGTTCTGACCCATTATCCGTCAACCGCGTACGAGCTGCCCTCAGCATCAGGCGTCCTGATGTTGGCTGGGCATACCCATGGCGGGCAAGTCCGGATTCCCGGAATCGGATGCGTCTTCAACAATGACCGGATTCCAGTCTCGATGTCGCGCGGATTGCATATGGTTAATGGGAATTGGCTGCATGTGACTGCCGGAATAGGAGCTTCATCACCGGTTCCGGTACGGCTTTTCTGCCCTCCGGAAATCGGGCTGATCACACTGAGAACGCGGGTTGAGCGAAACGCACCGAACCTGGAAGTGCCATCGACAGGAAAAATCCCGATTGGTGTTTGACTGGCGAATTGGCGACCTCTATATTTCGTCGGAGGGGCTTTTGCGCGATTTGTGCCCTCCCGGGCATGATGTTTAATCGCAAGATTTCATTGCCCACTCTGTGTTCTGTGTGTAGTCACTTCGAAGCAATCCCAGTTGTAATGCGCGCATATTCAGAATTGAACCGAACCGTTCGGATTGACCGATCTGGGGTTCGTAATAATCGAAGGATGGTAGTGGTTTGCAAGCTCAAAACGGAATTCGACACACGGGTGTCAACCCGACGAGTCAAAGTGACTAATCAATGGGACTGTTCAACAGGACCGGTGTGGCAGGTGGCTGCGAAGTTGTTTTGGCGACAGTTCTCGACAATGAAACGCAGCGGGATAGGCCGATAGCAGAATACGGATTGACAGTCATCAAGGTTGGCCAACAAACAACATGAGCATCGACGTTCCACATTACAGAATCATGGGCAAACTCGGCACCGGCGCCGACAGCACCATTTATCAGGCGAAGGCCTTGAAGACGGGGGTCGTGTATGCGATTAAGCACGTCAAAGTCACGTCGCCCGAAAGCCATAAGACCATCGAGTTGATGAAAGACGAGCATCAGTGCGGTTCGATCATGGACCACCCGGCGCTGCGAAAGACTTATGAACTGCGTTTTGTCAAACGACGACTTACGCTCAAGTCGGCCATGCTGTTTATGGAATACGTCGAGGGCAAATCTCTTGCAGAACTCGCCAAGTCGCTGAGCGTTCTTCAAGCGTTGTATCTTTTTGAGAAGGCAGCAGACGCCCTCGCCGAGATGCACAAGATTGGTTACGTCCATGCCGACCTCAAACCGGGCAACATCCTGGTGATGGCCGACCAAGAAATTAAACTCATCGACTTCGGCCAGTCTTGCAAAATGAACCAGTCCAAACCGCGCATCCAGGGGACGATCGACTACATGGCCCCCGAGCAAGGCGCCAAAGAACGCCTCGATGCACGCACCGACGTTTTCGGATTGGGAGCATCTTTTCACAAGGTGCTGACTGGCAAGCCCATCGCGACCAACATGAATCAAAGTCTCGACGTCCACTCGCTGGGACGACTCGGCGTGCGCAAGTCCGACAACGAGCAGCCGTCACTTGAAGAACTCCCGCCAGTGATATCCAAGTTCATCGTCGACTGCTGCCAGCAGAATCCCGAAAAACGCCCCAAGGATATGCACGATTTTCTTTCGCGATGCCGGATGGCCCGCCTCATCCTCGCCAAAGCCACCGAAACCCATGAAGCCAGGGTCGCAAACAAAAGCGAAATCGATTCAGATTAGGTTGATTCGCTCCACTTCATCCCAAACGTTGCAATCATCCGACGACCTGTTATCAGTACGCAGGTTCCGCGATCGCGCCCGGACGACCTGATGGCAATCAGCACCCGATTGGGGCTCAATGTCTGCCGCAGGTGTCCACCTTTTTCGTGTAATCCAATTCAGGAGATGCCGTGTCTGCCAGCCCAACCACCGTTGAAAAAACGTGTATCGATACCATCCGTACGCTGTCAATGGATGCGGTCCAAAGGGCCAACTCCGGACATCCCGGGGCACCGATCGCGCTCGCCCCACTTGCCTTCACCCTTTATCGCAAGGTACTGCGGTTTAATCCGAAGAACCCGGCGTTTGCGAACCGCGATCGCTTCGTCCTGTCGAACGGTCATGCGTCGATGCTGCTTTACTCGTCGCTTCACTTAAGCGGGTTCGATGTATCGGTCGAAGACATCAAGCAGTTCCGCCAACTCAATAGCAAGACTCCGGGGCACCCCGAGCATGGTCATACACCGGGCGTTGAAACCACGACCGGCCCGCTGGGTCAGGGCGCGGCAAACAGTGTGGGAATGGCCGTCGCCGAAAAATGGCTCGCTGCCTATTTCAACAAACCTGACCACCAGATCGTTGATCATCGCATCTATGCCGTACTGGGTGACGGCTGCATGATGGAAGGAATCACTGCTGAGGCTGCGTCATTCGCTGGCCATCAGAAACTCGACAACCTGACATGGTTCTACGACAGCAACCGCATCACCATCGAAGGCGGAACCGACCTTGCGTATTCGGACGACGTCGCCAAACGCTTTGAAGCGTATGGTTGGCGTGTGATTCTGATTGAAAACGTCGAGGATACCGATTCGATCCTGATGGCAATCGCAAAAGCACACGCCGAAACCAAACGCCCCACGCTGATCATCACGCCAAGCATCATCGGATTCGGCGCTCCGACGCGTCAGAACACAGCCAAGGCGCACGGTGAACCCTTGGGCGATGAAGAGATAAAAGGTGCCAAGGAATTCTTCGGCTGGACGCATGCACCGTTTGAGGTTCCGGCTGAGGTGAATGACGAATGGACGAATCACTGCGTCACCAATGGCGAGAACATCGAATCGGAGTGGAATGCCAAGTTTGAGGCGTACGCCAAAGCCCATCCCGACCTGGCCAACGAATGGCGAACGCTGCAAGATGGAAGGCTGCCAGAGGGTTGGCGTGACGCCTTCCCAATGTTCGACGCCGATGCCAAAGGGATGGCCACCCGCGCATCGGGCGGTAAAGCGCTGGTGGCAGTATCTGCAAAAATTCCGTGGCTCATCGGCGGCAGCGCCGACCTTGCACCGTCTACCAAAACACTGCTACCAGACACCACCGACATGAGTGCCAACCACCGCCTCGGCCGCAATATGAGGTTTGGCATTCGCGAACACGCGATGGCCGCCATGTGCAACGGTATGTGCCTGTCCAAACTGCGGCCATTCGGGGCGAGTTTCATGGTCTTTACCGATTACGCCCGGCCATCGATTCGCCTCTCGGCGCTGATGGGATTGCCGGTGGCGTACGTATTTACGCATGACAGCATCGGCGTCGGTGAAGACGGACCCACGCATCAACCGGTGGAACATCTCGCGGCGCTGCGGGCGATTCCCAACCTCGATGTGTTTCGACCAGGTGATGCCAACGAAGCCGTCGCGGCATGGGAACATACGCTGCAATCCACCGATCGTCCCGTGATGCTTTCGCTCTCGCGACAGAATGTTCCGACGCTTGATAAATCGGAATTCAACGATGCGAAATCGGCGATTCGCGGTGGTTACGTTTTGACCAAGGATTCCGACGCGCCGCAGGTCATCTTAATCGGCACCGGCACTGAATTGCAGCACTGCGTCGCCGCATATCGAACGCTGAAAGCCGAAGGCATCAACGCGCGGGTCGTCTCTTTGCCATGTTGGGAATTGTTCGAGCGACAGGATGAATCCTACCGCGCTTCGGTCCTCCCGCCCGAAATCACCGCCCGCGTCGGCATCGAAGCCGGTATCGCCATGGGATGGGAGCGATACATCGGAAAAGACGGTATCATGATTTCGCACGAATCATTCGGCATGTCAGCACCGTGCGATGAAGTGATGGCCCACTTTGGCATCACCGCCGATGCTGTTGCAGACGCAGCCCGTAAGCTCATCCGCCAGTTGGCTAACTAGCGCCGTCAAAGAGTTGAAGAAAGATTTAAGGAATACGCCATCATGCACGCGATGTTTCAGAAACTAACGGAATGTGGCCAATCGATTTGGTACGACAACGTCCGCCGCGACATGCTGGGCGATGGCTCGATGCAGGCGCTTTTCGACGAGGGCATCGTTGGCGTCACATCAAACCCCACGATTTTTGAGAAGGCTGTCACCGGTAGCGACGACTACGACGAACAGATTCGCGAGTTGATCGGACAAAACCAAAATGCGTGGAACATCTACGACGCCATCACCCGCGACGACATTGCGAAGACGGCTGACTTGCTTCGACCGATTTACGACAAGACCGACGGTGTTGATGGTTACGTCAGCATCGAAGTCAATCCGAAGCTCGCCTACGACATGCCGGGTACATTGGCTGAGGCCCGTCGATTGTTTCAAACGCTCAAACGTCCGAACGTAATGATCAAAATTCCGGGAACGACGGAAGGCATTCCCGCGATCGAAGAATGCATCGCCACGGGTATCAACATCAACGTCACGCTGATCTTCAGCGCCGACGTCTACGAAGACATCATGCAGGCGTATATCCGCGGCTTGCAGCGCTATGTCGATGCGGGCAATGACCCGTCGCGCGTCGCATCGGTCGCATCGTTTTTCGTAAGCCGCGTAGACAGCGCCATCGATCCGCTTCTGGCGGACAAGCCCGACGGACAATCACTACAAGGGAAAGCCGCCATCGCCAACAGCAAGATCGCGTATCAGCGATACCTCGCTGTGTTCGAAGGCAAAGCGTTTGCGGACCTGAAAGCAAAAGGTGCAAGGGTTCAAAGACCTCTGTGGGCCAGCACCAGCACGAAGAATCCGTCCTATTCTCCGACTCTTTATGTCGATACGCTCGTCGGTGCGAATACCGTCAACACCGCCCCGCCAGCGACCATCGATGCGATCAAAACCGGCTTCGATGTTTCAAGCAAGGTGACCGAAAATATCGACGAAGCCAAAAGTGACCTGGCCAGGTTGGAAGAAATGGGCATCTCACTCGCCAAAGTCACCGAAGACTTGAGAGAGGCAGGCGTCAAGTCGTTTGCCGCATCGTTTGACCAACTGCTAGCCGCCATCGAATCCAAACGAACCGCAATGGCCAATTAGCCGATCAGGTTTTGCACATCGGTAGTGTGTGCGGAATCGGGTGACGTTTCCAGAAGTCTTCCTGCTCTTGGTAGGGTGGGCCGTGCCCACCAAGGGATGCCAAACGCTTTCGGTGGAGGGCACGGCCCACCCTACACAAAGCGTCGTGCCGAAGCTTGGTATTCATGATGGAATCGGCACAAGGTGATAAGAGGCGTGATGTTCAATTGGGATCAATCAGTCGGACAGAATTTTAGGCACCGGCGTAAGTCGATGCTTCCCACTGATCGCGCCATTTGGCTTCGCGTGTGCTGACCCATTCTTTGGCCGCGTCTTCCCAGCACACTTCTACGCCGCGTTGTCTTGAAATTCGGTCACAGTACTTGTCAATTTCGCGGATTTGCGCTTCAACATCGCGGCGCATTTTTTGGTTGCGCCAACCGTCAGCGTGATTCGTTTCCCAACTCTCAACGGCTTCTTCAAGCGTTGGATCGTGACCACACTCGATGCCTAGATAATACTTGTGAACCAGGATGGCTCGGTATTCGGAAGGACGATACTGATTGACGTTTACGGCGGTACTCGATTTCATTCGTTTCACCCCCAAGACAATTCGCTTGAAAGTCTTGGAATACGCGTTTCAATACTGCGTTGACTACACCTGCGTTCTAAGTCTGTAGTCATTCTACGTCTGGGCAATCATCAAAAACAAGTCTGCTTCCAAAAGACCCTTTCAATGATCGGCAATAGTCATCGGCCAAAAAAGCCAAAACCCATCAGTCCGTTCGACGGCAATTGCCCAGATAATGCCCCCAAACGTCTTGGAATTATCCCAATCCTCGATTGTGACGGCAAGTGCCCATTGATGAATATTCTTGGAGACACCGACAATGCAGCGCCGAGTCGAGTTGATTTTGGGGAATGTTATGCAGAGCCTGTAGTTGACCGATTCAGCGCAGTTTAACCGGAAAACGCAAACTGATTGAATCGCGACTTCGGTCAATTCATGCGGCTTTTACGCTTGTAATTGGTCACGCAAGTATTCGCCGCAGCGAGATTTGTCTATCCGCTCTTGGCTGGCGTCGTCGCGGTTGCGGACTGTTACTGTTCCATCTACTTTCGTTTGCCCGTCAATCGTAAAGCAGCAAGGCGTACCGGCTTCGTCCATGCGGGCATAGCGTTTTCCGATCGATTGCTTGGAGTCGTACTGGCAGGCGTACTCTTTCCGCAATTCCTTATAGATCGGCTCAGCCACCTCGGGCATGCCATCCTTCGCCACCAGCGGAAATACCGCCGCTTTGATCGGGGCGAGGCGCGGGTGGAATCTCATGAATTCGGGGCTTGCGCGGTTCTCGTCGACCGTGTACGCCTCGGTGATAAACGCCAGCACGCTGCGATCGACACCCCCGGACGGTTCAATCACATACGGGACGAAGCGTTCCTTGCGCTGGTCGTCGAAGTACGACAAATCCTTGCCGCTCTTGGCGATGTGGGCTTTGAGGTCGTAATCGGTGCGGTTGGCGACGCCTTCCAACTCGCTGACGCCGAACGGAAAGTCGTATTCGACGTCGGCGCAGCCCTTGGCATAGTGGGCGAGTTCTTTGCCCTCATGTTCGCGCAGCACCAGCATCTCACTCTTGAGGCCAAGCCCCACGTACCACTGGTGACGCACGTCGCGCCAGAAGTTGTACCACTCGTCGGCTTCTGACGGATGGCAGAAGAACTCGATTTCGTATTGTTCAAATTCGCGCGATCGGAAGGTGAAGTTGCGCGGGTTGATTTCGTTGCGGAAACTCTTGCCGATTTGTGCGATGCCAAGTGGCAGTTTCACGCGCGATGAATCGATAACGTTCTTGAAATTCGCAAAGATGCCTTGCGCCGTTTCGGGCCGCAAATAAGCAATCGACGACGAATCTTGAAGCGCCCCGATATTCGTCTGAAGCATCAAGTTAAACTCGCGCGGTTCGGTCAGTTCGCCGCCGCAATTCGGGCAAGTCTTATTCAAGCCGCTGCTCGCACCATCGATGAAAAGGTGCTTGATCGCCGCGTCGAATTCGACGCCGTCACCCTCGCCCGCCAGCGCCGCAATCACGCTATCCGTCTGCGTCACCAACGGCAGGCCAGCCGCCTGCTTGCTCCCCTTCTTTTTCGCCCAACTTTTGAGCTTTTCAAAGTTCGGGGCTTTGCTCGCATCGAACGCATCGCGAACTTGCCTGTACCAACCGCTCGCCTCAACCGACTCAGCCACTTGATCTTCGCGGAAGCGTCCCTTGCACAGCTTGCAATCGCACATCGGATCGCTGAACCCGCCGACATGCCCCGACGCTTCCCAAACTTTCGGGTTCATGATGATCGAGCAATCGACGCCAACCATCTGGAAGTCCTTGCCATTCGGGCCAACCGGTGGATTGCGCACCATGTCGTGCCACCACGCGTCTTTGACGTTGCGCTTCAGTTCAGTGCCGAGGGGGCCATAATCCCAGAAGCCGCCGATCCCGCCGTAAATCTCGCTGGACTGAAAAATGAACCCGCGACGCCGGCACAGGGCGACGATCTTTTCCATCTTTTCTGACTTCGACAGACCTGAGTCTGATTTGCCTGGGTTTGCGGCCATCCAACTTCGTCCTTTGCGTAACTGATGATTCACCAAATGCTGGCCAACCGCACGACCTTCCGATTGGCGAATCCGCGTATCTAACAGATATTCGCCCATCCGACAAAGAATGCCGGGCAAGTTCCGCCCGAAGCTTGATCGTCTGACTGCCACTCATCGCCTGTTTCAACGTTGCCTCAAAGCAACATCGACCCCATCAATGTTGCTCCAACGCCACGCGTCCATACAATTCAAAAGGTCCGATAGCCCGCACAATCGTCGGGAGCGTTCTTATCTTCTTGCCAATCAACGGCTTGCAATGGGCCGGCATCAAGCCCGTCGCGGAGCGCTGGATGGCCCGACGGTTGCAAACTGTTTGGCAGAGAGAAGCAAGGCTATCGAGCCCAGGAGGCCAAAGGAGCCCATCCCATGAAAATCGACAGGTACACGGTGTATTGGTTCTTCAGACGCAAAGCCAAGGTCGCATTCCTGACGGTGATGACCTACGCGGCGCTCTGCTAGGAATCCTTAAACTCCCACATCCAAGGCATCTTCAAGACTGGTTGCTGGCCCGCGCCATTGGTTCCGATAAGATGAATTAGGCAGGCAACGATCTTGCGATTCCTACTGAATGACTCTTCAATCGATACGCGGTATCAATCACTCAGATGTCTAAAGAAGATAAATACCATCGACGGAGTTTCTTTCGCGAGAGTCTTGCGCGCCTGGCTTCTCCATTGGCTGATTTTCTTGAGAACGATACTGAAGATCAGTCGTCGTCCGAAAGCGCGCCGCCGTTCAAACGGCACCTGCCACCCACGCGCCCGCTTCGACCACCGGGCGCGATTGCCGAATTGGTTTTTGCTCGCACCTGCGATCATTCCGGCGAGTGTGTGAAGGCTTGTCCGGCAAATGCCATCTTTCTTTCGACCGACTACTCCAACGAGCCGACGCCCATCATCAACGCCAGCACCGCCGCGTGCGTCGTGTGCGACGGGTTGCTTTGTACCCACGCCTGCCCTTCCGGGGCGCTGCGTCCACTCGAATCGCCATCGGAAATCAAAATGGGTTTGGCGAAAGTCAATGCGGGTGTCTGCGTGCGCGAACCGGCAGCGGACGATTCGGAACATCGCATCGCTCCTCCCGATACAATCGCCAACGACTGTACGATCTGCGTCGATCTCTGCCCCATTGGCGAGTCCGCCCTTCGATTGGATGGCGATGGCCCACCGATCGTTGAGACAGCCGGCTGCGTCGGGTGCGGCGTTTGTGAGGAGCACTGCCCTACCACCCCCAAAGCCATCGTCGTCGAGCCCCGCTAGTACAGACACTCGCGTAATTTTGCGGGATACATACTCCCGTCATTCCCGCGAAAGCGGGAATCCAAGTTCCGCACGTTGCTCATTGCCCGTCATGGACTCCCGCGTACGCGGGAGTGACGATCGGGCACCCGCAAATCTAGCCGTAAGAACGCACTAGCACTTCGCGATCGCCCGTTTCTTCCCTGATACAACGCTAATATGGCATATGCAATGCCTCCGAACGGGTCAGCGGCTGACAACGCTTCAAATCAATGCAAACCAGTTGTCAAGAACCACCGATAAACCTAAGATCGCCGTTTCGGTCGATCGCAAGGGATGCGTTGACTGCGTCGCGGGCCGGTGTTGGTAGCGACTGATTAGTCTGTTTATTGTCAAACGAAGGAGTTTGTAGTGGCATCTGATTTGAAAGCTGGAAAGCACCTGTTTACCTCTGAGTCCGTTTCGATGGGTCACCCCGATAAGGTCTGTGACCAGGTGTCAGACGCCATCCTCGATAGTCTCCTCCAGCACGATCCCAACGCCCGTTGTGCCGTCGAAACTTTGGTAACGACTGGCTTGGTCGTTTGTGCCGGTGAAGTTCGAACGAACAACGATGCCGCTGAAAAAGCGCTGGCCAACGCCGAAGACACGATTCGCGCCACGATCGAGAAGATCGGATACGACGATTCAGCCGGCGGTTTCGATCATCGCAGTTGCGCGGTGCTTCGCGCCATTCATAGCCAGTCAGCCGACATCGCCCAAGGTGTTGACGAAGGCGCGGGACTCCACACGCAGCAAGGTGCCGGCGATCAAGGCCTGATGTTCGGGTTCGCATGCCGCGAAACCAAACCGCTCATGCCGCTGCCCATTCACCTGTCGCATCGCCTCGTCGAACAACTTGCCCAAGTACGTCAGTCGGGCGACATCAAATGGCTTCGTCCCGATTCCAAGTCGCAGGTAACCTGCGAATATGACGGTGACAGCAAAGTGACCAAAATCGAAACGATTGTCATCTCGACGCAGCACACTGAAGAAGTCGTCGGCAAAGACGGCAACATGACCGAGGACGCTCGCAAGACAATCGTCGATCACGTAATCAAGCCCGTCGTCGAACGCGACGCGCCGGGACTGTGGTCGAACAGCATCAACTTCCACATCAACCCCACCGGTCGGTTCGTCGTTGGTGGACCACATGGTGACGCTGGATTGACCGGCCGCAAGATCATCGTCGATACATACGGAGGTCGCGGTCGCCACGGTGGCGGCGCGTTTAGCGGTAAGGATCCGTCAAAGGTCGATCGATCAGCCGCCTACATGTGTCGCAACATCGCCAAGTCAATCGTCGCGGCTGGTCTAGCCGATCAAGCCGAAGTGCAGCTCGCTTATGCGATCGGTGTGGCTGAACCCGTCAGCGTGTTGGTTGAGTCGTTTGGTACCGGAACCGTCAGCGACGAGAAGTTGGCAACCGCCATCCGCAAGACGTTTGACTTGACGCCTTCGGGCATCATCAAGGGTCTGGATTTGTTGCGGCCAATTTACTTTGAGACCGCCCGTCACGGGCACTTTGGCCGCGAAGAGCCGAACTTCACTTGGGAAGCAACGCCCAAGTTAGATGCCCTTCGCTCTGCGGCTGGCTAGTGGTTCGTCACTCTCGCGCATGCGGGAGTCCAGAATGAGCGTGGGGCTTGGATTCCCGCTTTCGCGGGAATGACAATGGAGCGCAACCCGCAAGATGACGCGTGGGCCTATACCAGGCAGTAGTTCAAAAAAGTTCAAAGGCATGTGACAGTTTCTGCGCGCCACGGGGCTAATAAACTGTAACTTTTGTGCGGATTCAGGCTGGACTCATGCCATCTGCATGCCTACCGATAGAATAGATATGGATCGCCGAATCAGTTCTTCGAACGCAGTTGCGGGCTGATTCGGTGTTCAAGTTGTTTGTCCGTTCGTATGTTTCCGGTCAGACCGGTTCATGGCGAGGTTCGCAGGAGTGGCAGATCCGAAAGGGTCGCCGCTATTTGGGGAGTTCGCCACGGGCCTGTCAGGAGCCCAGATGTGCCACAATCCGAATTGCTGAATCGCGCCCAGGAACTTGCGGGGCATCGATTCACCGACATTGATCTTCTCGTATCAGCCGTCACCCACGCATCTCTTGCAACCACTCGTTTTTCCAGCAACGAACGGTTGGAGTTTCTCGGCGATGCAATTCTCGGAATCATTGTATGCGAGGAACTCTTCCAACGGTATCCGGACAAACTGGAAGGCGAGATGACCAAGGTCAAATCGGTCGTCGTCTCGCGTAAAGTCTGCGCGAAGATTGCAGACAGCATCGGGTTAAGTGAACTTTTGCGACTTGGAAAGGGCATGACGGAAAGCGACACCATCCCGTCGTCTGTGCGGGCGGGTGTTTTCGAGGCCTTTATCGCGGCGCTTTATCTGGACGCGGGGATGGAAGTGACTCGCGAATTCCTGATGCCGCACCTGACGCGCCACATCGAGCGTACCGTCAAGTCCAAGAACATGGAGAATTACAAGTCCACCCTTCAGCAGTACGCACAGAAGCAACTCAACGCAACACCGAGATACGAATCACTCGATGAAAAAGGCCCAGACCACAGCAAATGCTTTGAGGTTGCGGTTGTCATTCAAGCCAGACGATTTACCAGTGCATGGGCACCAAATAAGAAAGAGGCTGAACAACAAGCCGCCCTGCTGGCACTGAAGGAATTGAAGCTCATCACCGACGGTGAAGCCTGAATCGCCGATAAGACATAAACGCGAACAAACGAAAACACCCGCCCGCATCTTCGAGGATGCAGGCGGGTGTTTTTTTGTCCATTGGTTTTGAGACCAAGAGTATTGAGGCTGATGCTGCTCGGCGCGTTTATTCCATTTCGGGATCGCTCTTGTTTCCTTCTTCGAGAATCTTACGCATCTGCACGTTTTCACGACGGGTCGCTTCCAGATCAAAGAGCAAATACTTGATCGAAAGTCGCAGGAAGTCGATGCTTTCGTGCAGATTGGATACGGTTTGTTTGAGTTTCTGGTGACGCTCACGCGTTTCGTCCGCCAAGACCTGAAGCTTCTCACGGTCATCGACCGGTAACGTACCAATCTCTGCCACCAACTCAGCCAGTTTCTTTTGGAAAGTGTTATCGTTCATGTTCTTTCGCCTCCTGGGGCCGTCGCCACTTGCGACGTTTGATTGATTGTACGTCGGGTCCCTCCCAACGTTCCACTGGCAGCAGACATCAACGGCTGCTCTTCTCGTGGATAACCCTCTGCATGATTGAATGGCAATGAACGCAACCAACCTTTCAGACGGCCATAAATTCATGTTTGTACAACACTTACAAATCCCAATTTCGCTCCGCCCATGGGCCTTCAGGCGTCGGGTTGCGCATGCATGTTGATTACAAGCAACACGAATTCATACAAATAAATGGAGTGATCGCAACAAACTACTGTGCGACATTGGGTTATGTGATGGTGTGTTTGGAATTCATGGGCAACGCAAGTTTGATGCCATGAAGCAGACCGAATTCAACGTCGATCCGAGCGACAAGAGCGCCCGTTATTATCGGAACGTACGATTGGCGCGGTAGATGAACTGCGAATCTGAGAGTTGCAAAAAAAATGCACCGCCGAATCAATGTTCGACGGTGCATCTCGAGAATTCGATTGGGTCCAGCCAAGTATCTCTGCTGGAATGTTTGACCTAGTCCTCTGTTGATTTTTTCTTGGCAGGCACGCCTTTGGGTTCTTCGCCCTCTGCCGCCATCGTGCGGACGTCGCCTTTGCTCTGGGCCCCTTTAACAACTGCCTGCTTGATTTCATATTCTTTAAGTGCGGAATTCGCCATTACATCTTTTGCGACTGCCTTTGCCTTGGCTCCCGCTTCAGTGAGTTTCTTTCCGGCAAGAAGGGCGTCGACTTCCTTGGCGAGTGACTTCTCAAATCCGTCTTTCGCACCGACGTGGACTGCTTCAACGGTTCCCGATTGACCGACGACGAACATGGTCGGGAAGCTGGTTACCTTAAATGGTTTTCCCGCTTTCTTTTCAGAATCCAATATCAGCGGAATGCTCAGATTCATGTCCTTGAAGTGCTGAATGGTCTGGTCTTCGGTGCGACCTCGGCGACCAGTACGATCATCCAGGTTGATCGCATAAACTTTCGCCTTCTTGTTTTCTGCCTTCAGCTGCTTGTGAAGTTCTTCAACCTTTGGAAGGGCTTTCTTGCAGAAACCGCACCACGAAGCGTAGAAGAACAGAACCTCGACCTCTTCCGACTCTCCACCAATGTTCACTTCATCACCGGCAACAGTTTTGAATTTGTTGGCCGGAGCCGACTTACCGAGCATCTCCGTGGCGGGGCGTCTCGGTTTTTTGGGCGTACGCGGCTTGGTGACTGCGATCGGAACCTCAAGCTTCGGTGTTTCCTTATCATCGGTATTGAGAACGATGGAAACGCCACCTTCCGGCGGTGCATAATTTGCAGGGATCGTGACGGTGACTTCGTAGCTTTTGCCTTCCTGATACGTCTTGATTTCAGAGAGAAGCTTGTCTGAATCGGCGGTTGAGGTCACATCGAGAAGCTTGACCGGATCATCACCGTTGTTGGTAAAGCGAATGCGACGCTTCGATTGGGTCTTGGCCCCCAATGCCACCCGCAGATTGTCCGGACGCAATTCCAGACGCGTGGGTACCAATGCGAGGCAGGTGACGCTGAGGTCTTTCTGTGTTTCATGGCCCGTCAGCAATTTGATCGCGTGACGGTTGTTTCCGTTGTTGTATGGCGGCGCTGCTTTGACCGTCAATTCGTATTCCATTCCGGGAACGACTTCAGCCAACTCAGCCGTAAAGCAACCCTGGCTCGCATCGTCAGCCAGTTTGATGTCCAGTTTTTTGCCAGTGTTGTTGCGAACCTTGAGCGTTTTGGTGACCACCGAATCAGGCTTGAGACGACCAAACGTTGCAGCATTTGGAGTCACCTCTACAAAGTGCTGCACTTCGCCAACCAACTTGAGCATGACCGATTCGTTTTTGGGGTCATCGGTTGTGATGGTGATGTTCTTGGTGAAGTTGCCTCTGAGTTTCTTGGTGTTCAAACCGAACGAAAATTCACCTGTTTGACCAGGTGCAATGACACTTGGGTGCGAGCCCTTCTTGGTGCAACCGCAGGCCGGCTTGACTTTGACGATCTTAAGCGGCGCGGTTCCGGCATTTTTGATTTGGAATGTGTGCTTCAGATCAGCGCCGGTCCAGACCTTTCCGAAATCGTGCGTCGGCTCGACGGGCTCGATTTTCGGCGCGGCATCCGTCGCGTCTGCAGTCTTCTCGACCGACTTTTCGCCATTCGATTGAGCTGAGGCAACGCTTGCGAACGCAAACGCCAGCGTCATCGCTGTCGCAATCATCTTTGCGGTCACAAACGTCTTTGAAATCCGAATAGAAGAAGCATGAACTCCTTCTTCAATTGCAACACATTTCATGGTCGTCTCCAATGCCCTTTTGAATTCCCTTGCTTGTTTTCGTCGATGGTATCTGCAGGCACGCTCGCGACTCGCACATATGGCGAACTCGGCATCGCACGATTGCGTACGACTACCGGTATTCATTCGCCTGTGACGTAAGGATAAACGCTGTCACGGCACACCTGGAAACAGTCGACCCCACTTATATCCAATCGGCCCATTCATATTCAATCGGCCCACTATTCAATCGGCTGAGAACCGATCAATCCTGTTAAAGATGTTCGCACCATTCCACCCAAATGGCAATGCACGAACATGTAACGAAACGGACCCGAAGTTCGTCGTCTCGCCCGGTAAATCCCTGTATTGCAGGCGGATTCGAGCGTCGGCTATACCCCCGTATGACGACCTTTGGCGCCCCATCGCAGTAACGCGTGTGTAACTTCGAATTTGGCATCGACAACGCAAGAATCTGTCAACGTGCCGCCCCAGCTCAAATATCTCACCGAAGGCATCGTCCGAATTCACAAAGAAGCTGGCGCACCGTATCATGCCCCAACATTCGCATTGGGCGATGACACCGGTTTGATCTCAGTTGACGAGGTGGTTCATGGGCAACGGACGCGAATTTACACTCCTGTCCGTCATTCTAGGCGTCGTTATTGGCGTCGTGTTTGGCGCGGCCAACGCATTCCTCGGGCTTAAAGTCGGGATGACGGTGAGCGCTTCGATCCCGGCTGCGGTCATTTCGATGGGCGTGCTTCGGGCAATCTTTCGTCGCAACAGCATCCTCGAAAACAACATCGTCCAAACCATCGGGTCTGCCGGTACGTCGGTCGCCAGCGGTATTGTGTTTACAGTCCCGGCGCTTTTCATCATGGGCCTGTCGCCCGACTACTGGACCATCGCTGCATGGGCGGCGATCGGTGGAACGCTGGGCGTACTCTTTATGATCCCGCTGCGTCACTACTTGATCGTTAAAGAGCACGATCGCCTCCGCTACCCGGAAGGGTTGGCGTGTGCAGAAGTATTGGAAGCCGGTCAAAAAGGTGGCGGGTTGGCCAAGACTGTTTTCTGGGGATTGGGAATCAGTTTTGTCTATTCGTCGATTCGTGATCTTGGCTTCTGGCGATCCATCGCTTCGGTTGGCGTTCCTCAGTTGCGCACGAAAGCCACTTTGGACGCATCGCCAGCACTGCTTGGTGTTGGCTATATCATCGGGCCACGCATCTCCGCATACATGCTCGCTGGTGCGGTTCTGGGTTGGTATGTGTTGATCCCGGGCGTGTCGTTCTTTGGGTCGGCAGAGTATGGTCCGATTCTGGAACAATCGACCGTTACCGTTCCGCCTGATGGGAATTCCGACGCCCCCAACAAAATCTACCTCGTGCCGGAAGGTCGCAACTCAGACAATGTCACCGCGCTCATTTGCTTTGACACAACGCAACCGCTTGATGGTACGAGCAATGGTATGCGGATCACCTTTCCGGATGGATTCGACGCTGCGAACGCAAAGGTCGCCGGGGTGACTGCGGGCAATCTCGTGTACAGAACGCGTCAAACCCTCGACGGGCAGACATTGACCCTCGACACATTCAAACCTTCGCTGGTGAAAACAGCCAGCACGATTCAGCCCGGTTCAGTCGCCGTCACGATCCATGGAGTCGAATACGACTCAGAGGCGACCACAGCATTCAAGGTCGAAACATTCGCATCGCCTACGCTAAGCCTCGAAGAACTTGAATTGTCCGACATCGCCATGATGCCCGATGGCGAAACGCTGACCGCATCCAACCATAAGCCGGATGCCCGAAATGTTACTGCGATTGTCACCTACGAACTTACGCAGGACATGCGCAACAACCGCGAGCGTATCGCTTTCGACATCGCCGATCGGTTCGAGTTCGGGTATACCGATCCGAAATCCTATGAAAGTCATGCTGCCCGTGTCGTCAGTGTCTTTGACGGTACAACCGCATATTCAGCAAGCGCAAGCGTATTCAAGAACTCCAAGAGACTCTCGCCTGATCTTGATCAACCGCTGTTAATGACATCAAACTATTCACCCAAGCCAACACTCGAGCAACCTCTGAAGTCCGGTATCGTCGTGGTGGTTCTGCATGGTCTCGTCAATCCCACGCAACCGCCAAGTCGCGATCATTTTGAGGTTTACACCGTTTCGGCACCTGGAACCATTTTCCCGGCAGATAAACCCATTGCCGAAATGGGACCGGACGAAATCCATAAGCAATTCATCAAATACATCGGCGCCGGTGCAGTCGCCATCGGTGGTTTGCTTTCATTGCTCAAGAGCTTTCCGACAATCTTAGGTTCGATCTGGAATCTCTTTCTCGCGATGTTTTCACCCAGTGGATCAAGAGATCGAACCGCGCGCGATCTCCCGTTTATCCTGGTAGCCGGCGGTGTTGTTGGGCTGGCTGCGTTAATGTGGAATTTGCCTGAATTGAAAGTCGGATGGCAAGGTACGGTTCTCGTTTGTGTGTTTGGGTTTTTCTTCGTGACCGTGTCGTCGCGCCTAGTTGGTATGATCGGCAGCAGCTCAAACCCGACTTCGGGCATGACGATTGCAACGTTGCTTGGTACGTCGCTATTGTTCTTCTACTTCATGCCAGAGTTGGCTGACGTCAAGTTCACCGCCCTGTCCGTTGGTGCGATGGTATGCGTCGCGATCTCGGTGTCGGGTGATTGCTCTCAGGACTTAAAGACGGGGTACCTCGTTCAGGGTACGCCCTGGAAACAGCAGATCGGTGAAGTCATCGGTGTGCTAACTGCAGCCCTGTGCGTGGCTGGCGTGATCTTCTTGCTTGAGAAGGGCTATGGTTTTACCAGCGATCGGCCCAACGCCCTCAACGCACCGCAAGCCAACCTGATGGCGATTCTCCTCGACGGTGTGTTTGATCAAAATCTACCGTGGTTGTTCATCGGTATGGGGGTAGCCGCTGGCCTGATCGTTGAGTTTTTGGGAATTGGCTGCCTGCCATTTGCGGTGGGTCTGTATCTACCGCTGGCACTCTCCACACCGATCATGATCGGCGGGTTGATTCGACTGATCGTCGACTTGGTTCATCGCGACCCGGACCCGGACAGCCACGACGCGGGTGTGTTAGCCGCCTCCGGTTATGTGGCTGGCGAAGGTTTGTTGGGCGTCGCGTTTGGTGGCGTCACCGCGTTTTGTGCATGGATGTGGCCGCACCGCGAAATGACTCCGCACGACTTCGCCCCGGCGGTCTTACAGTATGTTGATTTGGACGTTCACTACACGCTATCAGATTTCTGGTATCGCTTACTACCATTGGCACCATACGCGCTCATCGTGATGTGGCTATTCTTCGTAGCGCTACGCCGAGCCATTCCCGATCCCCCACCACCGCCGCCCGAACCGTATCCCGAACCCGATGTGTCATACAGACATCGACTGCCAGCGTTCAATCCAGACTCGGCCAGAAAACCAGGGCCGATTGAGATGCCTCCGCCACAGTCTCCGCCAACACAGACGTGAATTAGGCGCAGGCAATTCTGTGTGCTCATATGATAACCGCCTTGACGCGAGTTCTCACGGGCACGTTACAGACGTATAGTCTTGAAAGAAGTTCGCTGGAAGTGCGATGACGCCTCGATCAAGGAAATCCATGATTCCATCTCTATTCACGTCAACTTGGGGGCCAGTGATACCGGGATTATCGACTGTAAGGAAGAAATTGTTGGGTAGCGCGACGACGCCTCTATCAATGAAATTGACCTGACTATCGAAATTGACGTCGCCCTCAAAGTAACAAATACAGAAGTCAGCGTCCGAACTCCCGAGTGATTCGTCAAGAACTACTCCGCTTGCGAATTGTGTCCCGGTTAGATCAAACGAAATGCAAGACCCGTTCGCAGGCGCGTCGAAGGTAATGTCGAGGCTGTTGCCGTTTGGTGTAGCAACAAGACTCCCTAACGCGGGCTCGGAGCTGACGGAGCCGTCTGCAACCATTTCTAAGAAATCAACACGAACCGAAAGGTTTCCGTTGGATGCAAATTGACGCGATTCGATCAATCCCGATTTATCGGCGCCGTCGGTCGGATCAATTGGAATATCATATCCCGCGCCTCCCAACGCCCTGTTGGTGTCATGTTGGCCCGTCGAAGCGATTTGTGTCAGTTCGGCAGGTGGGCAGACACAGGCTACAAGTGTGAGGCTACCACCGATGCTGACGGTCGCTGGATTTACCGGAAAAAAAGGACCACTGTCGGTAGCCAGTGTGCTGGCGAAACCGGTGTCCAGCGTTAGCACGAAATCTCCGCTGACCCCTGTCGTGTCAAATGTTCCGACGGCCAGATTGACCCAGGCGGCACCATTGGCGACATCGGTTGCTACCGTGCCTACGGGAAACAATGTTGGGCCTGTGTTGCTGATCGTATTTTGCCCGCCACCGATTTGAATCAGGTTGCCGGTGATCGGCGTCCCCCCATATCCTGAAGGATTGGTCAGTCCCAGATTTTTCTTGAACTGGTCAATGTCGCCGCCGGGTGAATCGAGCAGGACACCCGAAAGGTCTTCCCCGTTCGCGCCCGTATCCGAAAGGTTGGCGCTCCAAAGCGCCAGACCAAAGTCCGTCGGGTTTTGTATGCGTCCTTGGATAAACACATTCACGGCGGCGCCTCCGGGTACAACAGATGCATCGCCATCGCCAACGATTCGGAGTTCAAGCGTATCGGCTAACGATGGCATGGCAAAAGTGATCACCGATGCAATGAAAAAACCTACGCTAACATTCTTTGATTTGGGATTCATTGGGACATCCTCCGCGTCAATAAGATCAAACATTGAAGTGCATAGTTAAGACTACGTTCAGTATATCCCCGTTAATGATCAAACCAGAAGCCAAACCCGCAAAAACTTGCGAATTTACCTCTCGAAAGCATTACCCTTTTGTGTATGGGATGTTTCTTGATGCATAATCCTTGCAAAATGCGGCAACACGCTCGGAAATCTTAGAAGAGTTACCAGGGTTCTTGCGGCCCTGATTCCCAGTCCCGGTTCTCTTGACATTTACGCTTTGTGGCCGGTATCTTGAGGATGTTGAGGAGTGCTCTCGACACCTGCCATTTGGCTTGATCGATCACGGATGATCAAGGACAAGCGAATACAAAATCCGGGAGAAAGAGAGACTGAACCAGTAAAGCACCGCCGTGCCCGTATGCGCGACGGAGAACGCTTTGCATTTGCCGTATGACTGGAGGAGGTCTCTAAAATGACTAGAAAATCATTCGCACTCTCACTTTGTGTCGGGCTGTTTGTGTCCGCCCCCGCTTTCGCCGATGTCGTGATGCTTTCGGTGGCTGACAATGTTGGTTCCGCAATCGGCGGAGTGACCGATCTTACAGACATTGATGTCGTACAGTACGACACGGTCGGTGACAGCGCTTCAATCATCCTGGAACAAGCCGACTTTGATCTCGGATCCGGTGATACCAATGCCCTCCACTACATGCCCAACGGCAACATCGTCATCTCGAATCTGTTTAACGGACGGCTTGCCGGCGTTGCATACGAAGATGATGACTTGCTCGAATACAACCCCAACACCAACACCGCAACGCTGCTCTTTGACGGCTCAACGGCGTTCGGTGGCACCTCTGATGACATTGACGGCATCTATATCCGCGAGAACGGCAACTTCGTTATGTCAACGGTTGGAAGTTCCACCATCGGCGGACTCAATGTTCTTGATGGCGATGTCTTCGAGTATAATCCCAACACGAACGTGGCGACGCTTCTAATCTCAGAAGCCGGCTTGTTCGATGATGGCGCGGGCGATGTCGATGCTGTGCATGTTCTGGACAACGGGAACTTTCTCCTTAGCTTCCTTGACACGACCGACACCGTGAGCGGCGTATCGTTCCTCGATGGCGACGTTTTTGAATACGATCCGATCAACGACACCGCGACGCTTTACATGAGCGAGAGCGTGTACACCAGCGCCGGATTGGCCAACGACACCGACGCATTTACACTGGTTCCAGAGCCGGGAACGTTCGGCCTGCTCTTCGTTTCAATCGGAATGGTGCTGCGCCGTCGCAAGGCATGAAAGGATTCCGCAATGCTCAGACAGTGTATTAAGCTGGTAGGACGGTGCGCGCGACCCTGGTTCGCTCCAGTTGCATGTTGCGCGCTTGCGCATGGCGCAATCATCGCGTCAACCGCATCGGGCGCCCAGAAGCTCGTCGAAACGATCGCCGGTGCCGACTTCAACATCGGGCAAACACCGGTCGTTCAAACCGTGACAGGTACGACAACAGATCCAGTCACCGGTGTCGGCTTCACTGCCCTTTGGACAAGCGTGGTCGCCGACAATGAGAACGGTGTCTATCCGTGGTCGCTGGACTTGGGCGTCAACGTCACCGACCCGGGCGGCGGCACGACGGTCGGCTGGGACCCACTCGGCGGCGACGTCACGATTGCCGACTATCCGTTGCAGGACTTCACCGAAGGATTCCCGTCGGTCTCGGGTACCGGTGACTTCTCGTGGCAGTTCACAAATGCCGGAGTACCCTCCCCATACGTCGCCGGATTGCGCAACGTAAGCTATCACCTGCTGACGACCGTGCCCGATGTGGCCGAAGTCATTAACGGTTCCGTCGCAACGGGGCCGAATTGGGATCGCCCGTTTTTCATCGGTGGCATCAGCGGGCAGGGACCGGTCATCTACGACGTGCTGCGTTTTGAAGTAGCAGAAGCCGGTGGGTACATCTTCCACAGCGTCGTTCCTGTCGGTAACAACTTCACCTTCCTGTATCAAGGTGCGTTCGATCCAACGCAACCGTTGGATAATTTGCTCGACTACGGTCTGGGAAATGGCAACGCGCCGAACGGAACGCCGGCTGGTACTTCGCTGGTGGAAGTGCTGCTGCAAGAGAACACGACGTACTACTTCGTGACTTCGCAGTGGGCATTCTTCAACCCGGGTCAGCCGTTCACAACGACGATCACCGGTCCGGCATTGATCACCGAACTGCCGTTTGCCCAGCAGGATTTCGATCAGGATGGCGACATCGACAGCGGTGATTTTGCCGTTTTCGCCGATTGCCTCAATGGCCCCGACGCAGCCCCATCGCCCACCATCGATGACGTCGACGCGGCTGAATGCCTCGACCACTTCGACGCCGAAGCCGACAACGACGTAGACCTTGCCGACTTTAATGAATTCCAAATGGCGTTTACGGGATGATCACATAAAGTTGCAGACGCAGCATCACGAAAAGTCCACAACCGCCGCCTAAGCTGCAAGGTTTTCGCGGCGGTTGTTTTGTAGGCAAGTTGAATGAAAAGACGCGCAATCGTGTGTGGCTATTCATAGATCAAAAACTTTGATCGGCGCACCATGAATGCCTCGAGTTCAGTTGTCCAGGTCTTGGTGTATACGGTGGGTTCGGGCGACGCCTTGGCTCGATTCACTACCGCCACATTGAAGAGTAGGCGATTGACTTTATCGACTTCAAAAGAATCACCAAACAATGCGTGCAACTCTCGAACGATAGATAGCCCGGTTTCGCTGGGGTCGAATGCATTGCGATCGGTCAGAACGATTTGAACGCCACCACATTCCTCACCCTTAAACTTGCTAGCAACCGGGGTGAAGCGATACGGCAGAAATCGGATGCCGGCCAACCCCAACCCATTCAGCCGGACGGCCAACTTACGCTCGTTGATCCACGGCGCTCCGAATCGCTCGAACGGAGTGTCGGTTCCGCGCCCCACCGATACGTTGCAAGCTTCAATCATCCCGATCGCCGGATAGAGCGTGGCCTGCGTCAATGAGCGCATGTTTGGCGAAGGATCGACCCATGTCAGCACCGATTCGTCGTACCACATGCTTCTTTTGTAACCCTGCATTTGAATGACAACCAGGTCGGCATTGATCTTGCGCTCGACGTTGAACATCTTCGCCAACTCGCCAATGGTCATGCCATGAACAAGCGGTACGTTGTGATATGCGGTGAACTTGCCCTCAACGTCAGAAAATGGCCCAAAGACGCGAGTGGCTGTAATCGGGTTGGGCCGATCAAGTACGACGAATTGGATGCCCGCTTCTGCAGCGGCTTCCATCGCCATGCCCATTGTAGAAATGTATGTATAGAAGCGCGTCCCGATATCCTGAATGTCGAAGACCAGCGTATCGACACCCTTGAGCGCTTCCGGCGAAGGGCGACGCGTTTCGCCGTACAAACTAAAAACCTTCAATCCGGTCAGCGAATCGGTCGAATCGGCGACGCGTTCGTCCAGTTTTCCCTTTAATCCATGCTCGGGGCTGAACAGCGCGACCAGTTCGACATTTGGGGCTGCGTGTATCAATTCGAGCGTGGACTTGCCGAAACGGTTAAGCCCGGTGTGATTCGTGATCAGACCTACCTTGCGACCCGCCAACTGCTTGAAGTCGTCGCCAACTAGGACATCGATGCCGCACATGACGCCACCGATTGATGCGTTCTCTGCTCCACCTTGAGCCCGAGATGGAGACGCCCACACGACGCACGTCAGAAGCGCGACCCACAGTGTTTTACCGGCTACCCGTTTCGACATTTGCATTTTTGAATCCCACAAGCCTTCGCGATGGATTGTTCTGTTTCAGCAGATGCGTCTGCCGTCAACACAGTATCGCCGCGCAAGACTTCGCGACAACCCCAGGATTCAAAACGTGATATTTATGTTCGTCGCTATTCAAATGTCGGACTAGTCGAACTACGGGCCGCTCAGTAAGGTTGCGAATACGTCGTAGTCGGCTAAGTCGATCACTCCGCAGGGTTCCGCAAGATCAAACTCGTCCAGGCACGGCGGCGACGGAACAGTGAAACACATCATGAATGTTGCATAGTCGCCCAGGTCAAACGCGGCAACTTCGCACTCATTGAGTATTCCGTCACCATCGCAATCAGCGCCGCCGCCCATCGAAATGTCGCACGCGTCTGGAATAGAGTTTGAGTCGCAATCAGGATCGCATTCGTCCGGGACACCGTTCGTATCGCAGTCGGGGCTGGCAAGCGTTGCGATGTCACACTCGTCGGGATTGGTATTCAAGTTGCAGTCCAGCGATGGGAACCTGAAGACATAAGCGGAACCGGCGCTGGGTTTGAAGGATCGATCGCCAAAAGCACCCGTGATCATCGAGTCAAACTCATCAACCGACACGGAACCTCCGAACAATGCATTGGTCGATGCATCGACTGCCGTAATTTTTTGATCCTGCGACCAGACGCCAGCGGTGCGATTAAACATATACACCGCGCCAGCATCGCATCCGGGACAGATCACATCGCTGCGCGCTGAACCAACGAATACGGTGTCGTAGCGCACTGCCACCGATATGCCGAAAAAGTCCTGTATCGCAGCTTCGGACGACGTGAGTTTTTGCTCTTGAGTCCAAACTGAACCGGTTCGGACAAAGACATACGCGGAACCGGAAAAGGGGCCGGCATGGGTATCATAAATCGCGCCGACAATCGCAGTGTCCCCTTCGACAGATACGGAAGAGCCAAACCGGTCGTCGTTCAAGCCATCGTCTGCGAGCAACTTGTCCTGTTGGGTCCAAGTACTGCCCGAGCGAACGAAAACATACGCCTTACCGGGGCTGGTATTCACTTCCGGTGCGCCGATGATTGCGGTGTCACCATCCAGTGCGACGACTTGGCCGAAGAATTCTTGCGTCCCAGCATCATCGGCAGCGAGTTTGGCCTGCTGCGTCCAAAGGGTTCCGCTGCGAACAAACACGTAGGCAGAACCAGAGTTGAGCGCGGGCGCATCATCGGTGACAGCGCCGATGATGACGGTATCACCGTCGATCGCGACCCCAAAACCGAACTGGTCACCGCTGCCTTCATCGTCCGCAGTGAGAAACGCTTGCTGCGTCCACACGTCACCCGAACGGACATAAATATAGGCAGAACCAGAACTCGATGATGGCCCCACGTTATCGTCGCCGCTTGAACCGACGACAATCGTGTCACCATCGATCCCCACAGAACGGCCAAACGCGTCATTGTTCGCGGGATCGGGGTTCGGTATTTTGATTTGCTGCGTCCACACACCGTCATTGCGAGTGAATATGTAAATGGCCCCGACGTTGTTGTAAGGTCCGACACGCTCGCTGCTGGTTCCGATGACGGCCGTGTCGCCGCTGATCGATACCGACTCGCCAAACGTCAACGACTGAATCTGATCGTCGGCCACAAGTTTGGCTTGCTGCACGATCAATCCGATCATGTCGCATTCGTCGGGGATTGCGTTGGTGTTGCAGTCGGGGCTGCCGCCACTGCTGATATCGCACTCGTCCGGCACGCCGTTCGAGTTGCAGTCGATGAACGTTCCCGGAGTGAATCCGCACTCGTCGGGAATGCCATCCGCATTGCAGTCGTCACTGGTCAGGTTTGCGAGGTCGCAGTCGTCCGGAACACCGTTGACGTTGCAATCGGTTTCGCATTCGTCAGGAATCGCGTTGGTGTTGCAATCATCGCTAAAGCTGCTGTCGAGGTCGCATTCATCGGGAACGCCATTGTCATTGCAGTCGGCTGAATCCTGCAAATCAAACACATATGCTGCACCGGCGTTTAGGTTGGTGTCATCGTCCAGATTCGCGCCGACGACTGCGTTATCTCCGTCGATCGCGAGTCCAATGCCAAACTGGTCGCCCGCTGCTGTAATGCCAACACCCAGTTTCGATCGCAGCACCCAATCGTTGGAAGTGCGAACGAAAACGTATGCGGCTCCCGAGTTGCAACCGATGTCACCCGGACACGCGCTGTCGTCGCTGCGCGAACCGACGATGATGGTGTCTCCATCAACAGCCACCGGTTGGCCAAACGAATCGCCAGTATTGGCGTTCTCAGTCGTGAGTCGGGCCTGCTCTGTCCATATTCCACCTTCACGGCCAAAGACGTACGCTGCACCGTTGTTCAAAATGTTACCGCCTCCAGGGTACGTCTCGTCGTTGTACGCACCCACAACGGCTATATCGCCATCAACAGCAACTGCAATCCCGTAGCGATCGCTGTTGTCCGTTTGGCTTCCGAATAGCTTTGCCTCTTGGGTCCAAGTGACGCCAGTCCGCGTGAACACATATGCGGATCCGGTGTTGGCACCAAAGTCATCGTCCCCGAACGCACCGACGATCGCGGTGTCACCGCTCAATGACACGGAATAACCAAAATTGTCTTCAGACCCGCCGTCGGCTGCGAAGAGTTTCTGCTGCTCGGTCCAGACGGTTCCGCTGCGGACATAAACATATGCCGCGCCGTTGGGATTGCTGCCCATGTTACTGCCTCGTGCGCCGACCAATGCCGTGTCGCCATCGAGTGAAACCGTGAAACCAAAATAGGACTGAAACGCAGGATCAGAAGCGTTTAGCTTCGCTTGTTCCGACCACGTGTCCCCAACACGAACAAATACGTAGGCCGATCCCGAGTTGAAGATGGTGTCGCCATCGAAGTGCGCGCCGACGACAAGTGTGTCGCCGTCAATCGCAACGGAAACACCAAAATGGTCATTCGCGGCTGCATCGGATGCGGTCAGTTTGGCCTGCAGCGTCCAACCGGAACCGGTGCGAACATAAACGTGAGCCGATCCCGTACCGTTGATGGCACCATCATTGTCGTAGCCCGCACCGACCACCACCGTATCTCCGTCAATCGCTGTGACAAGACCGTATGCATCACCCGTTTCACCATCACTGTCGAGCAGTTTGTCCAGATCAAACGCCGGTGCAACGTCGCATCCATCGGGATTGCTATTCAAATTGCAATCGCTGCTGCTACCTCCTGCGATCTCGCATTCGTCGGGCACATCATTGCCATCGCAATCGAAACTCGAAACCGTGAGGATGTCGCACACGTCCGGGATGTCGTTCGCGTTGCAGTCGGTCGAAGTGCCCGAAGCGATGTCGCACGAATCGAGCGAACCGTTGAGGTCACAGTCGAAGCCCGAACCAGCCGCGAGTTCGCAGTCGTCAGCCACGCCGTTGCCGTTGCAATCGGCTTCGCATTCGTCCGGGATGCCATTGCTGTTGCAATCCTTAGCCGCCAAATCGAAAATGTACGCCGAACCCGAAATCGGAAAACCAACGTTGTCGCCAATCGCGCCGACGATCGCCCTGTCGCCATCGGTCGCGACTGCCTGTCCAAAAGTATCACTGCCAGCCGTATCGTCACCGGTAATCTTTTTCTCCAGCGACCAACTGCCTGCATCGCGCGTAAACACATACGCCGATCCGCTGTTTGCCCCGGGATCATCATCCAATCGAGCGCCAACAATCACGGTATCTCCATTTATCGCGATGCTGTAACCGAATTCATCATCAGCATCCGAATCTGCTGAAGTGAGTTTTCCCTCCTGCGACCAGATTCCGCCCGTTCGCGTGAACGCATACGCCGAACCCGAATTACAACTCAGACATGCGTCGTCGTCATGGTGGGCACCTGCAACAACCGTATCGCCATTGATCGCTACGGAGATACCAAACTCATCACCCGCGGCTGCATCGTCCGATGTCAGTTTGTCTTGCTGAGTCCAAACCGATCCGCTGCGTGTGAACACATAGGCCGAACCCGAATCAACGCCAGCGTCACCGTCTCTGTGAGCGCCGACAACCGCAGTGTCGCCATGAACCGAAACAGCCCAACCGAATTCGTCGCCTGCGTCCGCGTCGTCCGCAGTGAGTTTTTGCTGTGGCGACCAGCTACTGCCTGTTCGCGTAAACACATACGCCGAACCTGAAGATGCGCCATCGTCATCGCCCTGGTAAGCACCAATCACAGCCGTATCGGCATCGATCGAAACGCTGACGCCAAAAGAATCTGACGCTGCGCCATCGGCGGCTGTCAACTTGGCCTGCTCGGTCCAAACGCTGCCGCTGCGGGTATAGACATAAGCTGAGCCAGATTGACCGCCCATGTCATCGTCATTGACTGATCCGACAAGCAGCGTATTCCCGCTAAGGGATAGGCTGAAACCGAAGCTGTCACTTGACGCTCCATCGTCGGCGAAGATCTTGGCCTGCTGAATCCAACTCGCCCCGCTGCGAACATAAATGTACACTGCGCCAGCGTTGCACATGCCTCCACCGCCACACGCTTCGTCGTCACCGGTTGTTCCAACAGCCGCAGTGTCGCCATCGATGGCAACCGCCCTGCCATAGAAAGCGAATGCTACTGGATCGCCTGCAATCACCTTGTCTTGCTGAACGATCTGCACCAAGTCGCACTCGTCGGGCACGCCATTGGTGTTGCAGTCAAAGCTTGTTCCACCGGTGATGTCGGTGGTGTCTTCGATTGCGTTGGTGTTGCAATCAGCCGCCAATGATTTGTTGCTGCAACAAAGGGCCAGCAATGCTACGACGCCCAACGCAAGAGTCCGACAACCACCCATGAAACTTCTCCTCCAAAAAAGAAACTCGCGGCATCGTGTTCGCACCCGAAACAAAATGGCACGATCAACACGCGTCGCGAATCAAGCAATGAAACCAAAAATGACCGGTCAAGCCCCAAACCAAATGGTCAGTAATTCGGACTGAAACGATGGCAAGGGCTTAGGAACGTCTCAGGCGCTAAACGCCAGCACCTGAAGTCGACCAGTATAGCAAACGAACAGCCCGAAACGGAGCGGTTCAAAACGGCATGTAATCTGAAGGACCGATAACCAGCTCAACAAGCGACAGCCAAAGCAATCCGCCGCAACTCACGTCAAGAAAGCAACTTGTAAGCATCGAACCAAGTGCCAACGAATCAAAATCTGCACCTGAACCTCACCCGCAATATGGGGCGTCACTCAACGATAGGATTGGAAAAACATTAAATTGACACTCAACGTCAATTTATCTCGGAGAGATCACGCTAGAAAAACTTTGGACAGTTTCGACAATCTGAAAAAATCATTGGCGACTGTCCCGCTTCCGCCATTGGAGCATTTGTCATGCAGTTGAACAGCCTGCTTGGGAGAGTGGCCCTCGCAGTCGCGATGTGGTTACTGCAAATATGGTGGAGCAAACGCAAATTGAACGCAGCCAGTGAACAAGACTAATCACGCCAGGGACTGCAGGCGGCGGGCACCGCCGCTTGGACTTGGTCTACTTGGAAGTATTGTGACTGAGATGCGAGTTCTCAGAAGTCTTCGTCGCTCTTATTTCTTCCTGATGTACGACGCAAAGGCTTGATCAGCAGCAAACGCAGCCTCGATCCGAGCCAAGTCTTCAGCACCAAGGTCGAGACCTAATGCTCTAATGACAGATAGCCCTCGATCGATAGCCGCCTTCTTGAAATCTTGAGGATGGTGGCGCCTGGCTTCCTCCGCAATTGCTTCAAGGGTTTGCCCAGTAAAGTCGCTACCAAATGCTCTCCTGCACCCCTTGATTTGGTATTTTTCTAGCCAAATTCTCTCTGGTGTGTCTACTGGATCCAAAAGTTGTGAACAATTCTGTTTAAGAGTGTTTTTGCGATCACTCGATTCTGTCCAATCTTGAGTGGCAACGCGAGCAAACAGGTTGCCAACCAACCAGCCTAGTTTGTGTGCGAACTCTGTACTCAATCGGCCGGTTCGAGCGCCGCGGATCGTATCATAGTGAGTAGCTCTGAAAGCGACGCTTACACGTAAAAGTGCAAGGGATTCTTCGCCAAATCCAATTAGCGCATCGGGATGCAAATAAAAGAGCCCTAGTTTGCTTTCATTCTGATTCAGGATCCGCTTTATCAGCTGTTCTGCTTCATTCTTATCCGCTGCGCGAAAACATCCTGGGGCTATCTCTGGACAGACTGTCTTAATTTGATCGTTCAGAACATCTTGCATTGATCTAATTACAGCAAGGTTGATATATCGGGCGCTGCACTTTTCTTTATTTCCGCGCCTGACCAAATCGCATGTCTGCGTGATCACCATGAATCCAAGGTATTTATCATCAGTGAAATGGTTATGTACTGCACTGAAGAGTTCTCTCAGTTCCTCAGTCGGTGCAAGGATATCGCCTTGTTGAAGATCATCATCTGCCGAGCTTTCGCCAGACTTGTTGCAATCTTTGTCATAAGTCCAGTGTATAGCCATATTTTGGTCATGATCGTCCTACGACGAAGTACTCGCATTCGCTTTGGTATTTTGTGGGCGTGGAATCAAGCGTACGGTCAAGGGCGTATTAACAACCGGGATTGGGATTGTTCTCGACTTACGCGTTTCCCCTGAGGTCGCCTGCGGTAGACTTCCTGACGATCCATGTAGGCGTACACTCTCGTAATTGGCGTTTGATTCAGATGTATCTGTATCACTCGTCATGATTTTCGTCCTCTACTTCCATTTTGAGCATGCTCAAAATTGACTCTACACGATTCTTAATTTCATCAATGGGTCGCCCCAACCACTCCACAATTTCGGTACTCTTGTTTGAGTCCAGATGGAAATTGAAATTCACTGTAAGTGAGTCATCTTCAGCACTATCGATGTCTAAGTTTAATCGTCCTTCTAATTCCAAAATTGACCTATTTGTCTTCCGTTTCCCCGTTATCTCCACCGCGCCTGTCAGCACCCTGTCCAGAGGTGCAGAGAGTTGCTCAAGCAATTCAGGCTCAGGGTCTGTTGAATTGAAGCGAACGTTAAATCCAACAGCGGAAAATGGCGTCGCCGGTAAGTATTGTACAGCCCTGATGGCTATTTGGCGTGCAAAATCGAGTGTCTCATAACTTCGGTTCTCAAGAGCGATCCTCAAACTATTTGGTGGAACGGAGATGATTAGATCGTCACGCTTCAGAATAAAGGGCCCAATTCCCTCCGCTGGCAACATAAGCTCTACTGCCGCGCCGTCTGGGAGTTCGAGCAAGTGCTTCACTATTCCCGAAGGCGTGAGAATGCCCCTATTCCATAGACCTATGACTACTACTGTCCATTCTGCGGGCTTGAAAGACATTTATCATTCCTAAGACTTGCGCCAATTAGAAGGGCCAAGCTTCGCACAAAATAAAGCTTCACTTTGAAAAACTTCAACTGACCATGGCCTGCATGATAACTTGGCCCGTGAGTTCCGCAAACAGCTAAGGGCAATCCGTGTTGGAAAACGGATTATTCGGACCAGAAATTCTCTTGATTCACAGAATATCTCATATTATTGTATATGATATGTCCAGAAAACAGATAATGTCAGTGACAGTAAGTCCAGAACTATGTGAAGCATTGAGTGAGGTCGCAAAAGCACGCGGGGAATCACGATCGGCTCTGGTTGAGCGATTGCTGCACAACGGCGTAATCGAGGAGCGAAAGGACCTAAGGCTGCTTGAGAACCCCATATTCCAGGCAGTCGGTTTAGCAGTGGCCAAGTTGCCAGGAGTAATGGAATTCGCATCCAAGATGGCAGGCGAAGATTTGAGCAAGGAAGAAATGACCGAGATGCGAGCCCTGATCCAAGAGCAGATCGAACGCGGTAAGCGACGAGCAACTTGAATCCTTCGAAGTATCTAACGGACTGGAGGCGGGGGGAATCGAACCCCCGTCCCGCGGTGGCTTAGCATAAGCTTCTACGTGCATAGTCGATGGTTTGAATCTCGACGCCGGTGACTCCCATCGACAGGCTTCGCCTTTGTCCAGCCCGACTGTTTTCTCATCCGATGACGGTCAGGCGTCGTCACTGGACCAGCCCACTAGCGACGTCCTGCCAGCCCAGTGGGCGTCGGCCGGAGGACGGGTAGCCTATTTAGGCTGCCATGCGCAACTGAGTGTTGGCATATAAAGGTTTTGCCAGGTGTTTTACCAGGCCTCCCGGCAACCTGGGCACGCGACTTACACCTCGTCTCACCCGGTCGAATCCAATCGCCCCCGATGTTTGACGTGTGTGCGGTCAACACTTCATTATACCCGATTGATCGCAATCGTAAACTTGCACAAATGCGATGATTAGACCAACGAATCGTCAGATACGGGGAATATCCTTGCCACCTGGAATTCGGCGAAATTCGAGTCTGGTGTGGTGCTGAATCATGCAGCGCGTCCTGCGTTCAAGTCACATCGGCTGGCATGCGCCTTGTGGCACACTGAACGCTTCAACCGGATCAACTCCGCTCCAGCAGTAACACGGCGTACAATCCTTGACTTGCCATCACGCAGATTCGTTTGTTCCGCCGTTGATGGCGATCGACACATGGCCAAATTCGGACCAACGGATGAGACACTTCCAACCGATGGTCCGATGTTGACTCTTCAGCGTAAGGAAAACCTTGTACCGAATGCTTGCTTCAATTTGAGCTGTTGCCTTTATCAGCGTGGGCAACGTTAAGCCGATCGCCTGGCCCGTCGTCGCATCGATCGCAAGCTTAGGAACATGAGGGGAATCATCGCGGCTGCTCCTGATCCGCAGGCCCCCGCCCCACACCCGGCTGAGCTCGTTGGAGCGACGCCCGCCGTCTTGGGTAAACCGACCGCGAAGCGTCCCACTTCATCGAGAGCGGCCCACACTTCTCTGCTGCTTGGGTTAAAACCATAGTGACCGAGCGTTGCAGTAGGTGGGTCTTGTCCTATGTCCACATCGCCAGCCGGTCGAAACTGCTGAGAGACGGCGGCGAATTGATAAAGCCTGGGATGCTCGTCAACCGAGGCGTCGATCTGAGCTTGTTGGAACTGTAGCGATACTCGATACACCGTTTCGCTTGTGTTGTTTTCAGCTTCGATCTTAGTGACGCCGCCAATGCCATCCGCTTTTTCAAAACTGTACAAGCGCGACGACTCCGTCCCCAAAGCCATTACATCGCTGAACTCAAACGATGCGCCAAAGTTTTGCGTAACGGTGGTGGCCAGCAGTTCCGCACCGACGACAACATTGGCTGGGTCTTTGACCGAAATTGTCACGTCATTGCCATCCACCTCATATACAGCTACGGCTCCTTGGGGGGCGTTAATGATGTCGAGCAAATAGTTACTTCCCGATCCATCCATCAGATTGACAGACATGGTGTTGCCCGTAACAACGACGGCGATCTCTGGAGGCGTCCCCAATCCGACTGCGGTTATTCTGGCTTTTTCCAAACCTTCGGAATCTGCAATGGCAAGGGTTGGTTTGCTCAGATCTTCGAGCAGCGCGGAAATCTGGTCGCCTTCCACATCCGAATCAATTGAGAATACAAAGTCCGGTTCTAATGGGTTGCCAAGCACTGTGCGCGTCACTTCGTTTTCGTCCGTCTCCGTCGATATCAACGTGTCCGGATCCAAACCAAGAATATGAATCGTGATGCCACCTTCGGTCAGAGTCGTGGTGTCCAGCCCACCGCCGAATAGATCGCCCAAATCCGAACCGTTGTCATCGTTGGCAGCGTCATCGACATCATCGCCTGCATCGTTTTCGTCATCGGTCTCATTGTCGCCATCGTCCGCGGTGTCATCGCCCGAATCGTCGTCATCCAGAACGCTGTCGAGAATTTCGTCCAGGTCCAGCAGTTCGTCCAGCGTACAGTTGCTATCGTCGTGAATACACACACCGGATACGCAACTATCATCTGTGCAATCCGCTCCATCGCTGCATTGCATCGCGCTGCCCACGCACGCCCCGCCTGAGCACGCGTCGTTAATCGTGCATGCATTTCCATCATCACAACTCCCTGCCGCGTCGACTACCACACATGTTCCTTGAGGACCGCAGGAGTCCGCCGTGCATGGATTACCGTCGTTGCAATCACTATCTGATAAGCATATGCAAGCCGCCGAATCGTGTACGCATTGACCGGCTACGCAGCTATCAGTTGTACAACTCACCTCATCATCGCAGTCCAACGCAGCCCCTCCACACACGCCAGATGTACATTGATCGGTCATGGTGCAAGCGTCGCCGTCGTCGCATGCGGTCGCATCTGCTACAGCGATAGGACTACACTGCGTGACTTCATTGCAGATTTCTTCAGTGCAGGCGTTCCCGTCACCTATACAGACTCTTGCATCACCATCGCAATCGCCTGCACTGCACGCATCGTTGATGGTGCAAAACAGGCCGTCATCGCATGAATCGCCCTCTTTGTTGCAACTGATCGACTCGGTATCACCGCCCAGTAATGAAGCAATGACGAGGTCAGCGTCCCATGGACCGCACTCTTCACCCGCGACAATTGTATGTGTACAGCAGAATTCAGTCGTGGCACTTCCCAATAATGCGATGGACGTCTGGCTACATACCGTAGGTAATCCGGGGCCATCAATGGTCAAGATCATGCTGGATATCAGTCCTGACAGTATCGAGTCATTTCGGACATCGGCGCAAACCTGAAACTGCCCGCTGGATGGCGCGCAAGCAACCGGGTTGCCAGCCATGTCTGCAAAGTGCATGTCTGTGATTGTGACCGCATTTGCACTCGGTACGAATCCACCGACAACTGCCAGCAGGACGCCAACCGGGCAGAATGAACGAATGCGTGCGGTCCATCCACGCGCCATTCTGCTATTGACTGCTGGTGCGTCTGTAGAATCCGTTTCGGAAAACGACATGATGAGGCTCCTTGACATGATAAACACTTGTTTCCATTCTCAGACGACTACAATCATCGCCCGAACAGTGCGTTTGAATGAGACCGAGCGATTTCGTTTCTGCAAAATGGGGATTATTACTAAGGTTGGAAGGCGTCGGTGAACACACGCGCGAACGAACGATAACCATCTTCCGCCCACACTCGCGAGCATTTAGAATTGCAATCAATGTCCAAAATTCTGCCTCTTGCAATGCTTTGTACAACACCGCATGACTAATCGAGTAGGACTGCTCCAGAGTCAGTCAATTCACCCGATTTGTTGGAGTTTTGTAACGTACGGCAAGACGCTCAAACGGTGAGTTCAGTGGTAGCAGAATGGGAATTAACCTGCGAGCAATGGGGAGAATTTGAATTGAAGTTGTTGTTCTATACTATCGAGATCAATTTACTTCTTTGGTTGGCGGTATGCGGAACGCTTTGGAATTCCGAGCCCGCAAGCAAGAGCGTCGTCGGGTTGGCTTCGCTCGGATGCGCTTTCGCCGCATTGCTGCAACACTGGGCCTACTACCGAATCTACAAGAAACTTTAGGCGTCGTATTGAATCTGCAGTTATGGGCCGTTTAGCACTGCGGTCCAATCGTCCAGATCGCTCAAGGTGACGGCTTCGTCGGCATCCATATCAAAGATGCGGCAATCCGTTTGAATCGGCGAGATGTCGTAGCATTTTTGGAATTCCGCGTAGTCGGCTAGGTCAACGTCGCCGTCTTGTTTGTCGTCGCCGAGGGTCACGCCGTTGGGCAGGAGAAGCACGCGTACATCGACGGGCGCATTGACGACCGGCACTTGAATCGTCCGCGTTTGATAGCCACTCTTGGTGATGCGCATTGTGTAACTGTGGTTGGCTTCGGTCACCCAGCGCGAGCGGCCAAACGTAGGCTCGCTGAAACGATCGAGTTCGCCGGTGTCGAAGAGAATGTTCGTGGCGTCTTGCTGGAGCATCTCGACCTGGGCTTCGAGCGGCAGGCCTGTCAGGTGATCGACGACGCGCAGGTCCATGCGGGCTTGACCGAGCCGATCGTAAAGATACTCCCACCCGGCTCTGTTGCGATTGATGATGCCGGGCACCTGCGAGAATGACGGGGCGAACGACGTGCCCACTTCGACGATGAACGGATACACACCTTCGTATGCGTAATACCAACTGGTGTCATCACCGTTGACTCCGCCAAACGGCACCGGCGTATAGGGGTCGTATGTCACGCCATCGACTGCCGAGATCGCCCCGGCCATCGCGATCATCATCTCGTGGATGATCCCGTGTTCGGGCATCTGGCCCGACGGTGCCCCGCTGCTACACGCATAGGGATAATCGACAAACCGCCCGGACGAATGATACGAAGTCGCAATCGTAAATCGGTATTGATCCTGCAGGTTCATCATCGCCTGCGTGCCGAGTTCGGAAGCGGCTGACGGTCCTCGGTAAATCAAACTGGTGCAGAAGCTGGATGATCCACAACCCGGTCCCCACAGGTAGGGATAGTTGCGATTGAGATCGACACCTGTTCCACTTCCGCTGCAACCGGGATTGGTCCGACGATTCTTGCGCCAGTTGTTGTCCGTGCTGAACACATACTGCACACCATCGGGATTGACCATCGGCACGCACACGGTTTTATAATTGTCCACCCATTCGGTGATTTCGGAATCAATACCATAGTTGTCAGTCAGCCGATTGATCAGGTCGATCACGATGTGCGATGTCGCCACTTCGCGGGCATGATGCTGGGCGTTGAATTGGATCGCCGGCTCGTCTTCTGGCATACCGGGATTGTTTGAGATTTCGATGGCGCGGATGGGCCGGCCTTCAATGGTGGTGCCGATGGTAATGACCTGAGTGATCCCCGGATGGTCGCTCGCAGTTTGGTTCAGCATCGTCAGGATTTCGCCGGGATCGAAGTAAGATGTTTCGACCAACCCACCGCGCACACCAGGGTCGTCGGTTTCGACAACGTCAAATCCATTGTCTTCCAATAGCCGCACGTCATCTTCAGAACCAACCTCAAGGCGAAAAACACCGTCGGCAGGATGATGCCCACATCGCGCCACCTCAAAACCCATATCGATGAGTTGCTGTTTAGCCGCCGTGATCTGCGCCACATCCATCGACCGAATCGATTGATCGCGACGGACGCGCACCTCAACCGACTGCCCGATTTCGTCCGCCGATACCGCCCCGCCGATGGCAATGACCATCCCGAAAACCGCGCACGAAATCTTCCGTGGCGCAATGCACCTATCCATTTGGAGTGATTCCTTCCCCTGTCTTGGTGTGACTGCCGACGCACACATATTGCCGACAACATTACGCTTTCAGATAGCGATTATAGAAGGCGGACGGACTGGGGGTCAATGCGTGTAGGTGGCTGACATTGCTGGTGTATGTAGCGATTGCGAGTCGAACAACACCGACCGGACACAACCGCGACACGAGTTCGAAACGCAATGCAGCCATTCGCTACTAGGGCGTGTCAATATCCGACGTGTTCGAACTAATACAACTCTTCGTCCGAATATCGAATCGCCGCAACCAATGAGTCGCCGTAAGCATTCCAAAGCGATTCTCGGTCCAACGAGCTTGCGGTTGCGGGCAATTCAAACGTGATGATCGGTGTGTTCAGCGTCAGGCCCGCGTACGAACCGAGCGATCCGGGCCGACTGCCGATGCGTTTGACCGGTAGATTGGTGTGCATCCCCATCGCAGCAGCTAGCTTTGCGGCGGGTCCGTCGTAGTCGATGCATGCGACGGGTTGGTGAATGCTGACGATGCGCGACGGGTTGTATTTATCGAGGACAGCTTTGATCGCGCGACTTTCCGGTTCGCACAACGCATACGCACCGTGTCTTTGTGACGCATCGAAATTGTCAGCCGGAAAGTTTCGATTCAGATCGACGCCGTTGACGTTGAACCGCGAGTTGTGAACGTATCCATCCGGGTTGGCGACCGGAATGATGACGACCTTGCGCCCTTTGAGAAGCTTCGGATTGTCCTGCAAATGCTCGGCCAACCGCGCCACCAATGGCGTGCCAGCCGCTTCGTTTCCATGAATCGTCGCCAATATCAAAACCGTGTCGCGGCCAAACCCGATCCGCTGACACTCGATGGGTCGATCATCCACCGACATTCCGACGACGGTTGTTTTCATCGATGTGCAGCCGGTGAATAGACACACACAAATGGCGAGCGATGCGATGAGTTGAATGCGAAGAGATCGAGTTAATTGGGCAGCCAGCATGAGTCTTTCATCCTCCATGATTTTGGAAAAGTTCTTTACAACATAAGACGATGGCAGGCTATGTCGAATCACAACCGAGGGCAAGGGGCGAATCAGCGATGACCAGTTGGCGCAATCAAACCGTATGGTCACAATGCGAAAATGGCGACGGCCCAAAATCGAAAGCAGAAATCCGCACCTGGCGAAATTGATATTCCGCAGCTCCGACGACGCCTGCTGCGTTGGTACGATCGAAACCGCCGCGATTTGCCGTGGCGAAGCGACAACCCCGATCCGTATGCGGTTTGGCTTTCCGAGATGATGCTTCAGCAAACGCAGACGGCGACCGTCGCCCCCTATTACGCAGCGTTCCTTCAGGCGTACCCTGATGTTTTCGCGTTGGCAGCCGCCCCGCGCGGGGATGTGCTGGCCATGTGGGCGGGCCAGGGATATTACCGCCGAGCCCACAACCTGCACGACACTGCGAAGATCGTCGCCGAGGAATTGGACGGCGTGTTTCCGAATACGGTTGACGGGTTGATGAAGCTACCCGGTGTGGGAAGGTATTCTGCGGGCGCCATCGCATCGATTGCTTACGACGTTTGTGCACCCATACTCGATGGCAACGTCAAGCGAGTTCTCTCGCGCGTTTTCGCGATAGAGCAATCTCAAAGCGACCCCCAAACGATCGCAACACTCTGGGGCATTTCAGGGAAAATCATTCCGCGCAAGCGTTGCGGCGACTTTAATCAAGCGATGATGGACTTGGGCGCGACGGTTTGCACTCCGAAGGTGCCAAAATGTGACACTTGCCCGTTCAAGAAAATATGCATCGCCAATAATCGCGGTCTTACAGACGTTATTCCACCCGCTCGCCAACGAAGAATACCCACTCGCCTCGATCTGACAGCATTGGTCGTCGAAGCAAACGGGTATGTTCTCTTGCACCGGCGAGCCGACTCGGGATTGTGGGCGGGCATGTGGGAATTGCCAAATGTGGAAGCGAATGGCAAGTCAATCGATGACGTGTGCGAGGCGATCCTGCCTGCAACCATCCGCAAGTCATTGGGCAAGCTTTCAAAATCGCGCGGCGTGCAACATCAACTGACGCATCGCAGTGTGCGCTTCAAAGTTTTCCGTGGGAGTTGCAAGAAGGTTCGCCTGCCGAAAACATTCCAATGGGCACGGGCGGACGACACCCTACCGCTTCCAAAAGCATTTCAAAAAGTGCTGTCTGCGGTGTAGGGTGGGCCGTGCCCACCAAGTCGTTCGCGTGCTGAACGGCGGTGGGCACGGCCCACCCTACGATCAGTCTCGGACCACATCTCGCTTGGCAAAAAAGTCCGAACCTTGCGAAAACCGCACCTCAACTTCGACCTCGACAAAACTCGTCGTGATGTCAGCCGTCGAAGGGGCAGCCGAAATGGCGTTGTCGTTGCGGACCGTCAATCGAACATAGTGAAACCCGACGCCCATGCGAATCGTCGTATCGGCATCGGTCGAAAAAGGCTCACCCGGGGCAAACGTCTCGGGATCATCGTCGGTCGCGCCGGTGCTCCATTCAAACGTCAGCCCGCTCGCACCCAAGCCCGGCACACTGCGACTCCCGCGAAAACTCAACACTTCCGATCCATCCTCATTGCCACCGACGACCACAAAGCCAGTGTCGCTTTCGGTGACAAACTGCCCTTCTACTGGGAGCACATCCAGAACGACGACCGGCCGCGACGTCGTGCATTCCAATACTGTTTGGGCGCATCCGCTTTGAAGAGCGACCCGCTTGGTTTCGCCGGTAACGAACGGGACGCCACCATCATCGCCACCACCATTTTCACCGTCATCGCCACCACCGCCATTGTTTCCGCCGTTATCGATTGGCGGATCTTGGCAACCTCCGAGAACCAATGTCCCGATGGCGGCCAGAATGCAGAAGGCGAGTAATGTCGGTTTGGGCCAATCGTTCATGGGTTTTCAAACGTTCTAATAATCACTTTGCTTCGTAATCACTTTGCTTCGTCTGGGTTATGATTATAACCTGCCGAACTGTATTGCAAGAATCGGAATCATGGCACGATGAAAGTGCCAATTTTCTTTCAGAAAAAGACGCTGGCAAGGCAACCTTCAAACAGTGCAACGAATTCAGCCTGGTCGATCCAGGCAATAGCAAGGGAGAACGGATCATGAAGCGATGGTCACTGATTATGATTTCGGCAATGTTGCTTTCCGGTTGCCAGACGACGCCACCCGGCGACGGCGGGCCCAGTGCGCAAGAAACGCGCTACGACGGCTTGCCCGATCAGCAGGAATCCGAATTCCTGGCCAACTTCTCGTTGAAGACCCGCTGGCAAAAGCAGAACCTCACCTATTTCATTCAAAGCTTTACTTCTGACTTGCCCGAAGCAGCACAGGTGCAAATCATCGCCGACGCGCTGCAGGTGTGGTCAAACATTGTACCGCTGAATTTCCAACGGGTGGATGCCGCGGGCAATGCTGACATGGTCATCGGTTTTGGAACAGGCGACCACTGCGAACTCTATGACGCAACCAACCAAACGTGCCCGGCGCAGGCTGGCCAAGGGGGTGCGTTTGATGGTGCCAGCGGCGTGCTTGCCCACTGCTATTTCCCACCGGGTAGCGGCGGACCCAATGCCGGCGACTGCCACTTCGACGATGCCGAAACCTGGGCCGACGACAACGCAACCGGTTCGCAAATCCGGCTGCTGGAAACCGCGATTCACGAGTTGGGACATGGCCTCGGTTTGGGGCACAGCGAAGTTGAAGCCGCGATCATGTTCCCGAGCTATCGACCTGGTCAACGCAAGCTTGCGTTGGATCAGGATGACATCTCAGGCGCACAAGAGCTTTACGGGGCGCGCGACGGCGGCGTGATGCCCCGTCAGCCGGATCGACCAGACATGCCGACCGACATCCCCACCGATGCTTCAAACGTCGATACCGACGATCCCGACGGAGACGGATTGGACACCGACACCGAGCTATTCATCACCGGTACCGATCCGAACAATGCCGACACCGACAATGACGGGTTGATCGATTTCGAGGTTGTGTTCGGCCTAAATCCGCTTAACCCTGATACGGATGGTGATGGCATCAATGACGGCGATGAGATCGATCAGGACACTGATCCGTTCACACCAAACTTCGGCGGTGGTACGGTCGGCGACATTGCCGGTTTGTATTGTGGGGTGGCCAACGATGGAACGCCGGTGGCTGTCGGCATCGACGCGGAGGGGTGCTTGCTGGGCGAAATAGCGGTGCTGCAATTCGGCTTTGAAACGATCGTAGAATTATTCGGCAGCGCCGATGCGGCAGGTAATATGCTTATGATATCACCGGACTTTTTCTTCGGTTTCGATGGCTTCATTTTCGGTGACACCATCACCGGTAATGTCGAGACTGCCGGCGGATTTGTGGGCACCTGGGAAGCAACCAGGACCGACGCACCTGACTGCTCGGGCGTGGACATCAGCCCTCCCGACGGAGGTGGCCAACAGTTCTGTGACGACTCATGCTTTTTCGCCCAAGACGGCGAGTGCGACGACGGGGCAGACGGGTTCGAACAGTTCTGCGACTTCGGCACTGATTGCAGCGATTGCGGGGTCAGGGTCATTCAACCCAAGCAGGCAACATCGCCCGAAAGCAAACTGCCGTCGATGGACGTGTTCCAACCCGTTCCATCCAAGAGGCAACCGCTCTCCATGCCTGTTCATCAGCGAACGCAGTGGCGATGACGGACAATCAAATTACCAAGAACTGCTCTAGTTGGCGGGTGTCTACGCTTCGTGCAGCATCGACTCCATTAGTGTTGCGGCGCGCGCGAGTGCGCTTAACTCGTCTGCGTTGAGGCGTTTCAACATCGATGAAAGCATCTCGATGCGCTTTTGACGTCCACGATGCAGCAGCTTCTTTCCTTTGGCGGTCGCGACCAACTGGCGAACGCGGCCGTCATTCGAATCGGGTTTGCTCCGTACCAATCCCTGACGAATCATCCCCTGCGTCAAACTGGTCATTGTCGGCTGCGATACCTGCTCGATCCGTGCGAGCCCACCCACCGACTGCGGGCCAACGAATACCAGAACAGAAAGCGCCGACAACCGAGCCGTGCTGATCTCCAGCGTCTCGTCCGCCTTCCGCAATCGACGCAATAGCCTGAGCGCGGCCCGGTGAAGATCCTCCGCAACCGCTGTACGCTTTGTCATATGAACAAACCCTTGACGTCGCTGTAATATATAGATAGCCTATCTATATAAATGACTTGAATTGTTGTCAAGCGGAGTTCAACCATTATTCCGCAGCGCAAGTCGACTGGGTCTATCCGCCGCTTAGATTGGGGAGCATCCACAGATGAAAAACGTAGACATGATGTCGCTTGAAGAAGCCGTCAATGCCAACGACCTGGCCAGTGTGGACCGACTGCTTATGCAGAATCCAGACCTTGCTTCTGAGAAGGACGCGAGCGGCGTGTCGGTTCTGCTGTCCGCACTCTATCGAGGGCACTCAGAGATCGCGGCGCGGATCGAAGAATCACGCGACACTCTCGACATCTTCGAAGCCGCCGCGATGGGGCAGCTTCCCGCGATACGGAGCCTGTTTCAGAGCGACCCGGAATCACTCAACCGTTATTCAGCTGACGGTTTCACCCCTCTTCATCTCGCCGCGTTCTTCGGCAGAATCGAAGTGGCTCGATACATCCTAGCGAACGGCGGTAACGTCGAAGCCATCGCCCGCAACGATTCAAAAGTTCGCCCTCTCCATAGCGCTGCGGCTACGCGTGATGAGTGCATGGTGCGAGTCATGCTGTCGGCGGGCGCGGACCCTGATGCGAAACAAACCGCCGGTCACACGGCATTGCACTCGGCGACGATTCACGGCAACGTACCGATGACGATCGCACTACTCGCGGCAGGAGCCGATCCCACCGTTCAAAACGACGAAGGCAAGTCCGCAAGAGATTTAGACCCGCGCGACAACCGCGAAACCATAGAGAGCATTCTGCAAACATGGACCGCAATGCGCACAAACTCGGTCAAAGAATCATGAATGTGGAACACTGACATCTTGGCACAGTTGAGCGTGATCGACACCTGCTGCGTTTTCGTCCGCGCGGCACGTCAGTCGCAGTCGCGCTGCTCGATCGGCTAAGGCTAACCGAACTTACTGCTCTTGACTGGGCCAGTCCAGAGATGTGAACGGTTTCCGCTGGTTTGTCGTGCTGCGGATAATTGCCCCATGCCTGCTGCGACCTTCTCGACTCGACTGAGATGATCGACATCGTCGTCTTCGGCTTCCCACTCTGCTTCAATGATGCGGGCTGCGATGTCTTCCGGAGCCGCATCGTCTGCTGCAATGCTTTCGACGTTGTCGCCTTGCACTTCCATGCGCTCTCCCCATGGCGAGCTTTGAAGTTGGTAAAGGTATGTCGTGACGTCCGCCACATATGGATAGACCTCTACCCATCGCGTGGCGTGCGCAAAAAGAATTTGACCGGAACCATGCTCCCAGAGTGCCCTGCCGATATCCTCCTCCAGGTCCATCAAATCATACGCCACAACAAGGCCGTCCTGATTGTCGCCATTCCACATCCGAACCGGTAAGTCGAGCAGAGTGCCAGCGGCCAGCCCCATGATTCGGCTTCCCCGCTCTGGAAGGATCGTGATGTGTGTGGGTTTGCACTTCCACAACTCGAGAATTGCCTTCAAGCGAACCAGGCCCTCGCGACAACGGCCATACGAATCAGAAGTATACGCGTATCGTCCATTCATCCCTTCGTCGATGCCGAATGGTGACAAATGCAGCAGCAGTCCGCCGGTTGCAACAAAATGCCAACCACGTAGGTCATTCGTGCCAAGATCGCAGACGCCATTGATCTCTTTCGCGCGGCTAAGCATTCCACGGATTTCCTCGTGAAAGCTCTGATCATCGTCATCCGTCGAACTTGGCAGTTGCTCTTCCAACGAACGCGCCGCGTCCAAGTCACCGCACATAATCGCGTTGAATGCCTTCAGGGCTTGAATGTAAAAGTGGTCAGGGAATCGGGGCGCATGTTCGTTGAGAATGCGATACGCGTCGTGAAAGCGGTCGTCATCTTCAAGTACGTCTATCAAAACGGCAAGCACGTTTTCTTCATCCGGTACCATATTCCATGTCCGCATCAGCAAACATGCGGCGATATCAAATACTTCTTGTTCCGCGAACGTCTGTGCCAATTCAAACAGGGCTTCGGGGTCATCAATATTTGAAGCGCAGGCCTTGATCGCATCTTCAAACTCAGCCCCCCCAATCTCACCGGCAATCGGAGCAAGGTCTCGCAATGCCAACGCGATTTCATCATCGCGGGCGGCTAACTCCAAGTCCTCAAATACGCCCCGAATAATCTGAAATGCATCTGACGCGTCGCCTGAATCTAATTTTTCACGGGCACCTTGAAGCCGTTCCTGAAATTCACTCATATTGCAGTTGCACCCTTCAAAAATCGGATCGCGTTTGACCATCACCAAACCATTGATGCGGGTCGCTGGAGTATCCCGTTGAAAATACGACACGCTACTTGTCGGTTGGCGGTTCAACCTTCGAAACCTGCCCGGACATCACACCGCCATAACCCGATCCATACCAGACGCCGCTGTAGAATCCGTGATGGAAGATGACTCTTGCAGAATAGGTGCCGAGGATCGGCATGGTCAGTTCGGTCAGGGTGATCATGGGCGTGTCGTCGGCCCAGACGACCCTGACGGGAACGGGCAAGTTTACATCGCGGTCGGCATAGACAATTCTTGCGGTGATGACCCAGTTGTCGCCGCCGCTTTTCTCTGTCGACACGATTTCGTAACGGTCGGACTTGGGCTCGCCGAGTTTCGTTTCTTCGCCCGCTCTATCGAAGTACGTCATCCGCCATGTGCCTTCGAGAACCGCACCGGTTAGCAGTTCAGCGAAGGCTTTCTCCTTCTCGTTCAAAGTGCCAGACGGCGTTTCCTTGGGAGAGTCCGTCTTTTCTTTGGGCGATTCCTTGGCGACAGGTTGTTCTTGCTTGGGCGGTTCGTCAGCAACGGTGGACTGAATCGCGACACACGCCAATAGGCCCATCACGCAGATAAATCCAATGACTCTCTTATTCATCACACGCTCCTTGGAATGATTGAATCGTTTGTGGACCCGGTGCCCGATCATTGTCTCGGAGTTTTTTGGTCAGATCAAGACTAACAGGTGCGACCGGGTTGCACCCTACAGTGGCGAGACGTTTATGCAACGATTAAGGCTTTGACGCTCTTACCGGCTTCTACGTCGGCGAGAGCTTCGTTGGCTTGGTCTAAGCTGTAGCGCTCAGTCGTAATCGCCGTCAATGCGGACCGCATCCGTTCGTCCTTGAGCAGTTGGACGCTGCGATAAAAATGCGAGTAGTCCGAACCCCACACGCCGCGTATGTCCAAATGTTTGCGATTCAGTTCGGTGTGCGGATTGATCTCAACAGTACCCGCATCGGTGTACTGCCCCACCACTGTCACCCGGCCCGCGTCGCGCGTCCAATTCATCGCCTGCTTGACGGCGATCGGTGCGCCGGTAGCTTCGATGCAAACATCCACTCCGCGACCGTCGGTGTGCTGCATGATCCACGCTTGGCGATCTTCGACCGACGCATCATCAATGCAAAGTGTCGTGGTTGCCCCCATCTTCTCGGCGATTTTCAGGCGGTGCGACGGAGCGCCGATACACAGAACTTTCGCAGCCCCACGCAAAAATGCCAAAGCAACCGCAGCCAACCCAACCGGTCCTGCACCCAGCACCAGCACGGTCTCGCCGATTTGAATATCGCTTCGGTCAACCGCATGAAGTGCCGTTGGCAGCCCGCATCCGCCGGCCATAAAACCCATCGGGTCCACACCGTCAAGCGAAATGATGTGCGTTCCATTCATCAGGTAAAGTTTCTCAGCCCACCCACCCGTCAAACCATTTTCGATGCCGTAGGTAATGCCATACACTTTTCGCGACGGGCAGCGCGTCGACGCCTTCGCCACGAGACAATGCCAACAGGCATGACAGGTCCGATGCACATCGAGGAACGTCACGCTGTCTCCCTCGGCAAACGCGCGGCCACTAACGTCGCAAACATTGCCCCGAATCTTCTCAAGCACACCGACCGACACATGACCGGGAACAATCGGATACGGCACGCCGGCAAGTTGCCCATGAAGCAGGTGTACATCGGTGCCGCAAACCTCACTGGTCGTTACCTTCATCAGCGCCGAATTCATTTCCAAATCGGGCTCGGGTAATTCACGCACTTCGACGGATTTGTGCGGCGCGGGCATAACGGCAGCGCGGACAGATGGCATATTCAATTCCTTGTGCAGTAAATCAGAGAAGTCAGATTCGCCGAAGTGTATCGCAGGATAGCCACAAATGAAAAACGACCCAGCCGAAAACGGCATGGGTCGTCAGAATTGTTTAGCCTGTAGGGTCCGCTGTGCGGACCGGTCGTTGAATCGAAATTGGTCCGCACAGCGGACCCTATGGATCAACCGAATCCATCATCGCGGCGAAGTCTTCGAGATCTACGTCGGTATCGACATCGAAGTTATAGACGTCGAGGCAATCCTGTGCGTCCCAATTCGCATCCACTGGGGCGGGCGCAACGTTTGGACCGGCCATGCAATCGACGAACGACGGAAGATCATCGACATCTACATCGCCATCTCCGTCGCCGTCACCAGCGATGAAAAGATCGCGAGCGACGAAATCCATCTCCACCGGTGCGCTCTTACCGAACATCTCCCACATGGCATGCGCGGTATCGCCGGCTGTGTTGGTCGTGTTCGCATCGCGCAGGAATTCGATGTATTCCTTCGAAGTCGTCTGATGATACACCGCCACCTCGACACTCACTGCCGTCGGCGGAATCGTGTAATCGGTGTCGTCCCAGTTTTGCCCATCGACGTACGCATACGCCACCGGTTCCGCTTGCACCGATTCAAAATTCGTATTCACGAAACCCATCGGAGGAATACGATTATCCAATAGCACCTCGTTATTCAGCGCAAAGTGGAACGATTCACCTTGTGGCAATCCAGTGGAATTAGCCATCAAAGCATCGAGACCGTGCTTGACTTCGTAGACCTTGGTATCAACCGTGGTCAAACCAGCCGACGTCACATCATAAGCGCCGTGCTCGGTCACCAGTGCGTCAATATCGTCAAAGAACTTGACGTTGATCCACATCCGGCGCCCCTCACCGTAACCGGTCGGCAGTTTATGCCCCGAGAAGTTGATGATTCGGACAGTCAATGTATCACCAACGGCAAACGTTTCCATGTCCGACGCCCGCACCAGCATCAACTCATTTCGAGCGATCGAATCGTTGACGCCTCGGGTGCTCAGACCCGTTTCCGCGTCGGAGTACAGTTCGCGCACCGCCCGCAGCACCCAACTGTTCGCCCCGTTGAAATTGTGTTGCGGCAAATCGGTTCGCGTGAAGATCGGTGGGAAACGGCAACCGTCACCAGTCGTATCTTCCATATGACAATCCTGGCAGGAACTGACGGCTGGCAAATTGCCACCGAATCTTCCACCAAGATTAATCGACGACAAGGCAAACGCACTCTGCGCCCATTCGCTGTACGTACGTTCAACGGGGAATTGATCGAACTTGTCCTGAGTCGGATGTTCGGCGTCGAGATCGTTGAATGCGTAGCTGCCGTCTAACTGCTTGGTGAACAGCGGGTTGCTCACGTCGTGACAAGTCGCACAAAGCTGCGAAGTCTGATGATAAGGCGAGATTTCAAAATCGTGATAAGGAAAGAATCCTCCGTGATCTGCGTTCAGATCGTACGGACCACGGCGGCGGTCGATGGGATCAAAAACATATTGACCTGAACCGGGATTCACCGGAACGCCACCCGACACGCCCGCAAGGATGCCCGAATCGACCGCAGGGCTAATGCCGGGTTTGTAAATCGGATCAACCATGCGGTGGCAAATCGAACATGACACGCCATCAAAATCCTTGCCCATTAATGCGGAACCATCGGTCATGCCGGGACCAGCAACGCGGCCTTCCGCCCATCCGGTGGGTGAATGACATCGCAAACAATACGAACCGGCAAAGTCGGCATCCTGCTCGGCGATGGCGAGAGCTGCATGGAAAATCGGATCGCGCGCGGCTTGGCCCATCATGCTCGTCGCCCAGCGATCAAACGGTGCAGTAGTATCGTCGAACGTCGCGGTGGGCGCGCTGGCTTGATGACAAATGATGCACTGTTCAAACGCACCGACCAACGGTTCCTCAAGGTCAGCCCCTTTGCCAAGACCCGGTTGGGTTCCGGGCATGAAGAAATCTTCCAGGGTCGTGCCGGCTGGTAGCGTCGCGAAAGTTATCGAAGGCATTGAAAGCAAGACCGCTGAAACCACGCCAAAGATGGATACCAGGTTTCTGCTCAAGGTGATGCGTACTCGCACTTGTGATTCTCCTCCGCATCGTCGCCCGCGACCATCCGCATTACTGAAATCGCGTACAGGCGCGGACGAACATGATGATTGGTAGCAGTCAGTCTTGAATTGCCGCCCGCAGAGCCCGGCGATGGCGGCAGTCATATTGGATTCGCAGAAACTCCGACACGCTCGAATGTTGCGGCGTGTAGAAAACGAATTCCGTGACGATTGTATCGGGAATCCGCAGTGCGGTTCAAGGATTTGCGGTGACACACATTCGACACAAGCGGCGAGCGACGATTGCCGGATCGTGCTATCATTGCGGCCGCACCCAGTGATTATGGGTCAATTCCTCAAACTTTGGAGAACCAAAATGTCATCAGTCGCCAAAATCACAGAGATTTCCGCCAGTTCAAGCAAAAGCTTTGCGGACGCAATGGATGCTGGAATTTCCCGCGCAAGCAAGACGCTTAAGAACATCTCCGGTGCGTGGATCAACGAAATGAAGGTGGACGTAAAGGACGGAAAAATCACCGCATACCGCGTCAATATGAAAGTCACGTTCGTTCTAGATGACTGATTCGATCTAATGCCGATTCCAAAAAGCTACTTGCTTATCGCGAGGTGTAGGGTGGGCCGTGCCCACCAAGTCGTTAGCATGCAAACTGCGGTGGGCACGGCCCACCCTACACCAGGCATCGCGCCGAATTTCGACTACCGTTTCAAAAGCGACATTAACCGCTGAATTCTGCGTACGTCTTTGGCGTTTCGTACACGCGGACCTTCTTTAAGCTGACAGGATCAAACGCGCCTTCAAGTCGATTCCAAATCACACGGGTGATGTTTTCGACGCTGGGATTCAGGTCTGCGAACTCGGCACAATCCAGATTCAAATGTTTGTGGTCGAACACGTCGATCACGCGCTCCTTGACGACCCGCTCCAAACGATCCACTTCAAGAACCGTTCCGGATTGAGCATCGGGTTCGCCACCGACTGTCACTTCCACGACGTAGTTATGACCATGGCCATTCGGATTCGTACACTTGCCAAAGATTCGCCGATTCTCATCGTCGCTCAATTCAGCACAATGCAACCGATGGGCAGCCGCAAATTCAAATGACTGCGTGACCTGAACCATATTCAAAATATCCTTTCGCCAAGTGTACGCCAGAAACGGAGTCACCCGCAGTTCGAGTCGAATCAATTCAACGCCATCGGGCATGACCGATTCAAGCGGCGCAACCACTTTTTGCAACATCGCCTCATGCGTTGAATCTTGATTATTACTCTGTCGATGTGACTTCAGCATCAGCGGGATAGCCACATCACGCACCGCCCGATCGAGCGTCACAATGTTGCAAAGGTAGCCGGTTCGCGCATCGACCTCCCCAACGACCGTAACCCGCAGAACCAGATAGGGCGCCAATCGCACCGATGCCGGCCAACCCGCCCAGGAATTCAGCGGTTTGGTGCCCGACTCAGCGTCGACCAGTGAAAACCGAACTTCCCGGGTCAGTTCCATGACGTGTTTGTCATTCATTGCCTGGATTCTAAGCGCCCGGTGGGCTGAGTCGACCCGTGACCGCTTTAATCAGAATCGTCGATTCATCTGTGGCGTGGGATTCTGGAATCCGTCGGTCGTTTCGGTGATACTGCCGGAATCATGGAAACGCCCAAATTCAAGACGGCTATCACGAGCACCGAACCGAACGAAATCCTCCTTCGCGGCTACCCTATTGAGGAATTGATGGGCAACGTCGATTTCGGGCAGGCGATTTATCTGCTATTTCGTGGCGAATTGCCCGATGCGGCGATTGGTAAGCTGATGACGGCGATCATTGTTTCGTCGATTGATCACGGACCTGCCTCACCATCAGTCAATGGTGCAAGGTTGGCGGCATCAACCGGAGCGCCGCTCAATGCCTGCGTCGCTGCCGGCGTGCTCAACATCAATCGCTATCACGGCGGTGCGGTTGAAGACTGCGCCAAGGCCATCCTCGAAATAACCAAGCGCGCCGAGCATGAGTCGATGTCGCTCGAAGACGCAACGACCAGGGTCTTGGATGAATACCATGCACGGAAATATCGCGTGGCGGGATTTGGCCACCTTCTGCACACCGCCGACCCGCGGACCCCGCGATTGTTTGAACTGGCTCAGGAGGCAGGCGTATGTGGCAAGTTTGTCGAAACGTGCAAATTGATCGAAGCCGGCTTGACAAAGCAACGCGGCAAGCCGCTGCCGATCAACGTCAACGGTGCGATCGGTGCGGTGCTGCTTGAATTGGGTTTTGAACCGGAATTAATGAACGGGTTTTTCATGATCGCCCGTGTTCCCGGATTGATCGCCCAGGCGAATGAAGAAATGACCCGCGAGAAAAAATTGCGCAAGATCATTCCCGGTGCGCACACTTACGACGGCCCGGCGAAGCGTAGCGTACCCAAATAGACTGTGAAAACGAAAATGAATGATGTGCAGCTGCTCTGTGAGCATTATTCATGCAGCCAATTTCTCGCCCTCCGCACTGCTCACAGAGCAGTGGCACACTTGGAATCCCGTAAATCATTGCAATTTGTTCGGGTTGACGCCTGGGGAAAACGCTGCACGAAACGATTTTTGATCTCGCCTGAATTAAATACGAACCGACCACCGCGAGGCTTCTGCTTGTCGATCAAGACACTTGCGCAAGTCTTTATTCATAGACCCTTAGCAAAGTGTCAGTTTGTAACGATTATGACGACTGCACCGCGCACGTTACTTTTGTGCGGCCCGAAAAAACACACATATATTTGAAGCATTTCGGACGTGAAAATCTGCATCGATTCCGTTACGATGACCGGCCTGCAAACTAAATGGTCGGTATGCAAATTACCGCCCGTCGCCAGATAAAGCGGCGGGCTCGTCGAGTGGAGGAGGAGCGACGGGCTCGCCCGACTTATTTTTACTCGACACATTTCTAAAGTCGATACATTTCAAATCCTAGCTCATTCCCGCAATCGACTAAGCATCATTCATCGTCGTCGATTGGTTTGCTGGCTTCGTCTTTACCCGTGCGCTTCTTGACTGCCTCGCGCAGAATGTACTCAATCTGTCCATTCACGCTGCGCAATTCCGCATCAGCAAAACGTTTGACGTCTGCCCAAAGTTCGGGCGGAAGCCTTAACAAGATCGATTTCTTTTCGGCCATTTCGCCTTCCTGGCAGCTCCAAAGAATCGTTGGCAACTAATTCCATTGATCCAATCCAGTGGTCAACAATTCGACTATTCACTTAATAGAGCGAACCGGCGTTGACGACGGGGTGCGCGGCTTTATCTCCACACAACACAACAAGAAGATTACTCACCATCGTTGCTTTCCGTTCGTCGTCGAGTTTGACGGTGTTGTGTTCTTCCAGTTTTTCGAGTGCCATCTCAACCATGCCGACTGCCCCATCGACGATTCGGCGGCGCGCCGCGACGATGGCCTCAGCTTGCTGTCGCTGTAACATTGCGCCGGCAATTTCCTGCGCGTATGCCAGGTGACTGAGTCGGGCCTCGTCCACAATGACGCCGGCTTTTCCAAGACGCTCTGCCAGTTCTTCCTGAAGGTCGTTTGACACCTCGTCGATCGATCCACGAAGCGACAGTTCGTCATCGCTTTCGCCGGTGTCATACGGATACTTGGTGGCAAGGTGACGCAGCGCCGACTCGCTCTGAATCGAAACGTATGCCACATAGTCTTCAACATCGAACACAGCCTCTGCGGTGTCAGCCACCCGCCAGACAACCACAAGGGCAATTTCGATCGGGTTACCGTTGCGATCGTTGACTTTTAGCTTCTCACCGTTGAGGTTGTGGGCACGCAGTGAAACTTTTTGTTTCGTTAGGAACGGGTTCGCCCAACGAAATCCTTCGTCCTTGGTTGTCCCTTTGTATTTTCCAAAAAGAAGCAACACCGCCGACATGTTCGGCTGGAGCGTAAAGAAGCCGCACATCAAGACCAGCCATACAGCCATTCCAATCGAAGAAGCAATCAGAATCGCAATCCAACCTGCATTAAACCCACCCGTCGCGAGTCTTCGAATTGGCAGGAATATCGCATACGCGTCAGCCAGAAAGACGGCCAACAGCAAGAACAACACGGGCCAACCGTTGGTCGTCGAAATGCCTCGTTCTTTGGTCATCAATGGTTCTCCTTGAAATATTGATATGATATATTCAGCATATCACACAAATATCGAAGCCGCAAGTTCAAATTTGCACAAGACCAATGAAACATCTAACTATCTATCAATACTGGAATTACAGGCACGAACCATCGCTTGGATGGCCGGAAGTGAATGATGAAAAGTCGAACCGGAATAGTTGGTGGGAATGGCTTGGAATGCCCATACGGGAATTGAGTCGAAACGCGGTGCCTTATGCCTGGTATAGGCCCACGCGCCATCTTGCGGGTCGCTCTCTACTCTCATTCCCGCGCATGCGGGAGTGACGAACCACTAAATCGCCCCGACCAATTCGGATTTCGCTGCGGTTTGCAGTTCTAATTCGGCGACAACGTCGGCTTCAAATCCGGGCCGGTAGGTCACGACCTTGATGCCGAACTGCTCTTCGACGCTCCGCTCGCTGCGACGTACTTCGTCAACGAGCACGACTGGCTGAACGCTTCCGTTGGTCGTCATGCCACCCTCATCGTGCCCCTGAATCTTGATTACTTCGCCCCAGTCGCCGCGAATGGCTCCCTGCGGAACCATGTAGTAATCGCAGCGATAGCTCTTGAGCAGTCGGGATAAATCTTTCATCGTCCCGCATGAGACCACAACGTGCCCCGCTTCTTCCATCGCCCCGCGTAATCGACGCGTCTCCATCGATCCATGCTCAAGGAGGAAGATCGTCTTGCCCGTAGCCAGTCTGCGTTTCGCAGCCAGCGCGACGGCTTCATACAGTCGCCGACGATCGGCTGGCCGATGCAGATACGCAACAACGGGCATTCGATGAGCGCTGTCCAAACCATCCTCGAAGCTGTGGAGTATCGTCGCAAACCCCATCTCGCGCCGACCATGAAGAGCTCCCAACAATTCGGACGTACTCATGTCGGGAAGTTGCACGTCGGTTAGAACGACATCAAACGGTTCGCGGTCGAGAAGTTGGATCAGGCGCGACCCGCAATGTGCCACGGTGACATGGTAGTGCTGTTGACGTAGGGCCTGAGCCATCATCGCGGCGAGTTCCGGATCGGAGTCGCACACAATGACGCGACAATTTCCGGAAAATGGTTCGATCGAAACTGGTTCATCGACACAGGTGTCGATCGTCGGTATGGCGAAGTACACGACCGCACCTTTTTCCAACTCACTGTCGATCCAGATTCGTCCGTGATATGCCTCGACGATTCTGCGGGCAATATAGAGTCCCAACCCGAAGCGTGGTTCCTGCTCGCTTTCAGTTTCCACTTGTCCAGCCCGATCGAAAACCGCTCCCCAGAATTCACGCGAGATTCCCGGTCCGCTGTCCGCGATCGAAACGACCAACTCGCACGGACGTTCGTCAACGACTATCTGCACCGTACCGCTGTCGGGTGTGCTGGCGATGGCGTTTGAAATGAGCCGCCGCAAGACGCGAGAAATTTTCACTCCATCAGCAAGTGCGGGTGGCAGCGAGCCGGGGCAGTCCAGACTTAGCTGAATCGAACGTGAATGGGCCAGCGTTTCAAAACTTGAAACCGAATCGGTAATCGTTTCTTCCAGACAACAAGTATCGCTGTAGTTTTCCGATGCTCCGTCAGCCTCGCAGTCAAGGCGTTGAAGCTCCTCAAGGTCTCCGATTTGTTGAGCGATGTTGGTGCTCTGCTGGGCGATAGTCTCGATCAAATCAAGGCGACTCTCACGCGACAACGAATCCACTTCTTCCCGCAAGACTTCGGCGTGCTGCAGAATGGCGTGCAGCGGTTGGCGAACGTCATGCGAGACGATTGAAAGGATGCCTGATTTGACTTCTTCAAGTTCCAGGTTTTGCTGACGTTGAATTCTACCTTCAACGCTCTGTTGCTGGTGGTGGGCTGCAAGTGCTTGAATACCTTTGTTAATAGCAGCGTGCGCTTGGGTTGGAGCGGCTGGCAATGACTTGATCGAACCATCTTCGACCAGTGCAATAACTGCAGCTTCGATACCGGCTAGGAATTGGCGCTCTTTTCGCATGCCGATCATGCTCAAGCCCGCACCAATCAAAATTGAACCACCGAAACCGATGCCAATTTCGCTCGCGAAGATCTCAAAATCCAGAACTATCAATCCCAAATAGATGGCACCTGCGATCACAGCCCCAAAAAATCCGCCCTTGAAAATTCGCGCGATGGCGAGCGGAAAGCATAGTCGAGATCGTTGCTCTTGAATGCTAGAATCGGCCACCGGCTGGTCAGCAGATTTGTCGGTTTCATTTGAATGGCCATTGGGTTTGTCACCCGACAACGTTGCAAGACTCTTGGCGAATTGAATACCGACGAGATGCCCATGCACGCCAGGCGAAGCATGTTGCACGGTCCCCGCGATCCAGCACGTTCCTTCCACATCCAGCACTGAGATGTTGCTACCGATTGCAAACTGTCGCTGCGACCACACGCCGATTCCGCCGGCTGACACGTTGTGAACCAGCACCGATTGAACGTCGGTCCCCTCATTCGGATCGGTCGAAATTTCAACGCGCATGCCTAACGTGTAGCGCGTATGTTTGCGCAACCCCGAATCACCGTCGGGTTGACCCTGTTGTTCGGCGATCGATAGCAATTGCGATGACTGATTCGTTGAGGCACTTGACACGGCAGCGACTCCTTTATGCGCGCGACTCCGATTTGCGGGGATGCGCGGATTGAAACACGAACTCCATGCGTCATTGACGGTTGTACGTCGCTATCTTGGTTCGCTCGATTCCCAAATGTGGCCAGCCAACGGCTGTATCGGCATGATGAATGTACGATTCGTGCAACTTCGATGGCTGGTGAGGCCTGTCCGATAATGCGATCCTTTCAGTCTTGAATCAGTCGGAATCAAAATCCTCAGGCAACGTCTGATAGTTTCGCTCGGATTATGAACGCTCCGCAAACTTGCAGCGCAACGCCCGCAGGTATCTGCATCTACCGATAAATTATTTAGCTGATTCATGATCGCACGTGCGGACTGGAGAACATTCGTGAGCGATTCCTTCTTGAACACAAACCCGTTTGCTGACGTTGAAGACGTTTCACAACCCGATTCGTTTGTGCCCGATACGTCGTCACTACAGTCACTGCTTGCCGATGTCGTTCGGGCCGAAGCGTCCGATCTTCATTTGGTAGGCGACGAACGTCCCCGAATCCGTGTTCATGGAAAGCTGAAATCCTTCGGCGACGCAATCAGCAACGACGTTCTCGCCAAAATGCTCGCCGATGTTTGCCCACCCTCGATTCGCGACAACATCAACACAGATGTCCGCAAGGCGGCTGACCAGTTGGGCGATTCGTTTTCACACGATCTGGATTTCTCGTTTGAGTCTGAAGTGAACGGTGAGCTTCAGCGCTATCGTGTCAACGTTTTCTACGCGCATGGTCGGCTCGGAGCGTGCGTCCGTGTCATCCCGGGAGAAGTACCTTCAGCGCAGTGGGCGGGGCTGCCGCAGGATGTCATTGACCGCGTCGTCGGATTTCGCAATGGCCTGATCTTGGTCACCGGCGTGACCGGTTCGGGTAAGAGCACGACGCTGGCTGTCATGTTGCAGGAGATCATCAAGCGATCGACAAGCCGCGTCATCACCATCGAAGAACCGATCGAATATGTGCATGGTTATGGTGACAACGCGTTAATCACGCAGCGCGAAGTGGGCGTCGATGTCGCGAGTTTTGGGGCGGGATTGAAATACGGTCTGCGACAAGATCCGGATGTTATTCTCGTGGGCGAAATTCGCGATCGCGAAACCGCGCAAATGGCGCTCACCGCAGCGGAGACTGGCCACCTCGTATTGACGACGGTTCACACGCGCGACGCCAAGGGAGCAGTCAGCCGTTTCACCGACTTGTTCCCGCGCGAACGCAGCGATGAAATCTGCGCCCAGCTTGCGATTAACCTGCGTATGGTTTTAAGCCAGCACCTATTGCCCAATGCTCAACCGGGCCAGCGCCGCGTCCTTGCCTATGAAGTGATGTTCAGCAACCTGCCGGTGACCAGTGCGATTCGCTCGAACAATCTGGTAGCGATCGGCGATGCGATCCTCACCGGGAAAAATGACGGTATGATCACACTCGACGAAGTTCTCATCGAACACATCCAAGCCGGACGACTCGACATGGCGACCGCCCTCGACTACGCCACTGATCCGAAACGCATTTCGCTGCGAATGAATGAACCCAATCAGCCGCCAAAACGCAAGATGCCGACATGGGCGTAAGCAAACTCGCGCCGCGTAGGGTGGGCCGTGCCCACCGCCGTTCGCACGGTTTACGGATTGGTGGGCACGGTTCACCCTACACATGAATTCGATGTGATTGACCTTATGACTTGGGTTCGGTCGCAGGCGAATCGACGCGAAGCATGTGAGATTTCTTGATTGCGGCAAGCGTGAGCAAACCGAGAAATGCGTAAATGGGAACGACATAGCGGGTCTTGAAAAAAATCGGAACCAAACAACCCGCCGCCGCAAAAAACGCAGCAAGCCCGTAGCTGATCAAAACCACCTTCTTGACGCTCAACCCGCGATCGTGAAGTTGATCGTAAAAGTGACTACGATCCCCCATCATCAACGGGCGCTGGGCGCGCCACCGGCGTATGAGTGCGAGTGACATGTCTGCGATCGGCAGTCCGACAATCACAATCGCCCCCAACATCCACTTGAGAACCCGGTCTTCGGCAAACATCAGGATCATGACCGCTGCGGTAAAACCCAGCAGCATCGAACCAGCATCACCCATAAAAATGCTCGCAGGATTTCGATTGTATGGCAGGAAACCCAGCGCGCCACCCAACATCGACAACGTCACCAGCATTCGTAAGACGTTGTCGTGCTGCCACGCACCATACATGTGCAAGTGAATTGCCAGAACCATAAACCCGAACGAAATTATGCCCAGCACACCGCTGCACAAACCATCCATTCCGTCTAGCAGATTGGTCGCGTTGCATGCCCCGACGACGATGAACACGGTCAGCGGAACCGTGTAGGCCCAACTAAGCCACTGGTCTTTCTCCGTCATGGTTGCGCCGAAGCTCTGCAACACTGTCCCGACGAAATCGTCACCAAGTCCGACGAATACCAGGAGCAGTGCGACAGAAATATTTCCTGCCAACTTCACGAGGGGTGAGGCCATCCGCAGGTCGTCAAACAAACCCAAGGCCATGATAGCAGTGCCACCGATCAGAATACCGAGCAGCATCGGACTCTTGATCGTCAGTGGTGCAATTTGCGCCCCCTCGATATTGCCCCAGGGATCGAGGTGTCCGATCCACCAAGCTCCAAACGTTATGCCGCCCGCCCATGCGAAAAATATGGCTACCCCACCCAGGTATGGGACGGGTTGCTTGTGCGGTTTCAGCCAGTCGTCGGGCCGGTCGACAATGTTGAGGCGCTTGGCAAACGCGCGGCAGAGTGGCGTCGCCAATAGAGAAATGCCAAAGGAAAACGCAAGGACCGGCCAATATGCGCTGGCAATGTCAGTAAGCGACTGCGGAGCCTCGTGAGTCAAGGCGAGGATTGGGGCTAGAATGATCAATGCCAGGACTCCACTACACCGTCGATCTGCGACGTTTAGTCGCTGCAGAAGTTCGCGCCTTTCAGGACGTGCGCCCGACGTGGAAAGTGCGCGATCTGGTTACGCCCGCATACTATGGGGCAGCACCACAACGATGTCCAGCGGCTCGTTCGGTTGCCTGTTTGAATTCAACGACCGATGGATTCAACGACCCAGGGATTCTACGACCAGGCCATCATGGGCGAGGGCCATCGTTTTGGGAAGTTTGTCGTTGGTGGCTACATGCCCCAGGGCGTGGGCGACGTGGGTAAAGAACGTTTGCTTCGCGCCGATTCGGGTGGCCATCGAAACAGCTTCGACCAAATTGAAATGGGTCGGGTGCGGCGTATCGCGAAGGGCATCGAGAATAAGCACATCCAAACCTTCCAGTCGTTTCAACGAATCGGCTGGGATCTGGTTGCAATCCGTACAATACGCAATATCGCCGAATCGAAACCCCAGCACCGGAAGCGGGCCATGCATCAAGGGGATCGGCATTACCGAGACACCGGCGATCGATTGCGGTTCCTTATCGATTTCGTTGAGGAGCAGCGACGGCTTGTGTGACGGGTATTCAGGATCGTCTTGAAAGATATATGCAAACATGGATCGAATCGATTGCAACGTTGCGGGTGATCCGTAACAGTCGAGCGTGGACCGACTCAGCCAGTTAAAACGTCGCAGGTCGTCCATACCGGTCACATGGTCGGCATGGGCGTGGGTGAACAAAACGGCGTCGATATGCTTCACGCCATTGGCAACGCATTGAAGACGCAGTTCGGGCGACGTGTCAATCAGCAGCGCCTTTCCCGACGATTCGACCAGCACGCTCGTACGGGTGCGTTTGTCGCGCGGATCGTCCGACATGCAAACCGGACATTCGCAACCGATCATGGGCACACCGTGCGACGTCCCGGTCCCCAGAAATGTCACTTTGACCGCATGTTTTTCAGGCATCGTGCATTCCTTGCGCGTGGTTACTGCATCGGTTGACGGGGCAAATTACCCCTGATACCGTCCCATCCATGTTCCGACGAGCCGCCCTCAAAACAATAACATTCTCGCGTTGCAATGCTGCGTTCGCTGTCGCGATCGTGGGCAGCGTTCTAACGGTTATCGGCTGCTCGTCGTCCAAGGAACTCGAAGGGCCGACAGTCCGCCAAGCCGTTGCCCAACGATACAACGATCCACCGCGTAAGGACACCTCAACTTCAGATTCCGCCGACGACAACCGTAACCAATCCTGGACGGACCAGTCGCCAGATGATAACGACGTTTTTTCCGATTCAGCCAACTCGAATTCCGCCGGCGGATTTGCCATCGCCACGATCAATGGCCACGACATCGCCGCCAATCACCTATCCCGGATGATGCTCGATCAACACGGAGCCGATGCGCTCGAGCAACTAATCGTTCTAGAGCGGGCTCGACAACGGTGCGAAGAACTCGGGCTGACCGTCTCCGATGTCGATATGCAGCGCGAATACGACCGCCGCCTCAAGACCATCCTGTCACCGTTAGTATCCGGCGTTGATGAATCCAAGGCAGATCGGGATTCCGAATTCGACCGGGAAGAAGCCGAGCGCATCCTCAAAGGGATCCTCAAACGGCGGAACATCTCCAAAGTTCAATACCTCTCGTCAATCAAACGAAATTCCTATCTGCGGGCAATCGCGAATCATGAAATGCAGTTCCAAGACAGCGAACTCCGGCAGGAATTTGAGGCCCATTACGCAGAGCAGGCAGTTGTGCGTCATATCCAACTGCCCAACAAGCCCGATGCGGAGAAACTTCGGGCGATGCTGGCGGACGGGCTAGCCTTTGAAGACGCAGCCAGCCGCCACAGCGCGAATCTGCGAACCGGACCGCCAGGTGGGCTGCTCAAACCGTTTGGGGAGGGCTCGATAGACATCCCGGAACCGCTCAGAAGGGCGGCATTTGGGCTCGATGTCGGCGAGGTCTCCGAACCCATACAGGTTGGCCCCTGGTGGCATTTGCTCAAACTTGAGAAAAAAGTCACAAACGGGGAGACTGATTGGGCTGGGTACCGGGCGGAATTGGTGGCTCGTCTTCGTGAGCGGCGGGCCGACGCCCAAATGCAGAGTCTTTACAGGTCACTCTTGGAAGAGGCCGATGTAAAGATCAATGATCCGGAATTGGCCCATCAATACGCGAATCGCCAGTCTCAACTCACGCAATGATTGGCTCAACTCGTAAAGTGATCGGCGTACGCGCATCGCGTGGGAACATTTGACGAACGGGGAATAGTCGGAGGAACGATCTTGGGAAGTGCACCGTATCGCGCTATTTTGTTTTTCGGGTATCCCGGTTGCGGAAAAGGTACGCAAGGTGCTGCGCTGGCTGGCATGCCCCACATGGTACACCTTGCGATGGGCGACATCTTTCGCGCGCTCGACAAGGAGAGTGATCTCGGTAAGGAGTTCCTGTCATATGCGTCAAAAGGCATGCTCGTCCCCGACGAACTGACTGTTCGACTTTGGAATCAGGTCGTCGTCGGAATGGTCGCAACAGGGCAGATCAATCCGAAATACCACACGCTGCTTCTCGATGGCATCCCGCGCACGCCAACACAGGTTGAGTTGATCGCAGGTTATGTCAATGTGCTTAAGGTCGTACACCTCAAAATGAGTGATCGGGACAAACTCGTCGAACGCTTGAAACTGCGCGCGTCGAAGTCGGGCCGCCCTGATGACGCAAAGGAAGAAGTCATCCGAAACCGTATCAAAGTGTACGAAGAATCGACCCGCCCCGTCTTGGAATGCTACGACGAAGACTTGATTGCCCACATCAACGCAGACCAGTCGCCGCTGGCTGTGCTGCGCGATATCTGCGAAGCCATCGATCCTGTCATCTCGACGAGCATTTGATCGACGCATTGCAGCAATTCCACACAGACGACTAATAGAAGATCGAAATCGTCCGATGATGCGGTACGAGTACTTCCGGTGAACGGGCTTTGAGCCATAGCGTGTAGTCCAGTTCCCACGCATCGACCCGTTGTCCGATGCGGCAAATCTCGCGCACCAATCGATCCGCAATCCAAATGGTCGCGGCGCGCAATTCCACTTCCTCCGCCGAACCCGCTATGATTTCTTTTTCCTCGTCAACAACCCCCGTCAATGCGTCGCTCAACACCATCGCCCCCACATGTCGAAACAACTGCGGAAGGCGATAGTCTGCAAAAACCGTAAGTTGGTCGAGACCAGTCAAACCGGAATGGCCATTCGCAACCCAGGTTCGATGCAGGTCCGCAGCGCATATCTGCGCCCGCTTTAGGAATATGACAGATTCGCCCGAATAGGCAGCCACATCGCGAAATGAGGAGAACTCGCGGGCCAGCGTTGCGGTGATGCCAACGGCATTCTGGACAGCATGATCGACCGCGTTTGTAAACTGGCCGTCAAAACGATCGGTGAGCACTTGGCCGGTCTCGACCATGATCCGCAGCCGCTGGTCGGGCAGGGGAATGGAACCCATTCCTGCAAAGATCGTTGCAATGTCTTTGGCCGTCGCATGCTGCCATCGGTCGGCCTTGAGCCACGTTCGATCTTGTTCAATCCCCCGCAGGACTCCGGCAATCATGGCATGGGTCCGCGTCCAACGCTGACCGCGATACTCAAGTTCCCAACCCTCGTCAGACCAGAAGCAAAAGTTGAGGGCGTCACAGAGCAGGCAGAAATTCGCACATTCACCGCGATTGCCGCGAAACAACAGGGCGTCGTCTTCCGGCCCGGCGATTCGCGGCTGTGCGGCTAACTCTTGTGCAAACCGCCTTACCGCCGCCTCGTCGATGGCCAAATGCTTTTGCCGACTTACGACGCGTTCGACCGATGGGAGGATCGCCTCCACCGTAAGTTCACGATTCAATGGATCGTTCCGAAATTAAAAGAGAAAAGGCACGCACTCGATTTGATCAAGTGCGTGCCATTATCACAACTCTTATAAACCCTTCCAATGTATGGCCGGATTCGAATTCTTATTCCTGCCACGCACCGGGGTCGAGGAATTCCCGCTTGCCTTCGTAGTCCTTCAAATCTTCGGCTTCGGGAAGCGGATCTTTCTGGGCGTCGATCACTGGCCAGTCTGGTGTGAGTTTTGCATTGATCTCAACATATTCAGACCACTTATCAGGCAGATCGTCCTGGGCAAAGATCGCTTCCGTCGGGCATTCAGGAACGCACTGGGTGCAATCGATGCATTCGACTGGATCAATCACCAAAAAGTTAATTCCCTCATGAAAGCAATCGACCGGGCAGACGGCCACACAGTCGGTAAATTTACAAGCCACACAGGGTTCGGCCACAATATGCGCCACTTCAGAATTCTCCGATGCTATTTCAAATTCGACAAACTTAATCGATAACCCGCCACAGGATTCAACCCGTCACAGGTATCAATCAGCGAACGCGTTTGGATCGAGCTTATCTTTCTTGTCTTCGACTTCCTTCATTTCTTCCGCTTCGGGAAGGGGTGATTTCTGCGCGTCGATGACCGGCCAATCAGGCGTGTACTTGGCGTTGATTTCGACATAGTCGGACCACTTCTCGGGCAGATCATCTTCAGCAAAGATTGCCTCGGTCGGACACTCGGGCACGCAAAGCCCACAATCAATACAAACGTCGGGATCGATCACGAGGAAGTTGACGCCCTCATGAAAACAATCCACCGGGCATACGGCGACACAGTCGGTGAATTTACAAGCGACGCAAGGTTCCGCAACAATGTGTGCCATGATCCAATTCTCCAATTCCGAAACGGTCGGTCAGCCGCTTCCTCTTGAGTAAGTGATGCAGAGTAAATAATGCGTTTCTGTACAGCAACAACCATAACCGAAAAGCCACCCGATTTGTCACACTCAAATCGCGGGGGGGATTTTAGTGCCATCGGTTGCTCGACAGTAGCGAATTCAATTTTATTTTTCCACCCCCTTTTTCATCACAACAGATTCGCAAGTCTTCGCGCTTGTCTGAATCACCCGCTCGTCCTATATATACGCCCGTGTCACATGAACACCGATTTGTTGGATCGGCCAAACTTATTTCGCTGATGACTCTGGCATCGCGCGTGCTTGGGCTTGCGCGCGAGATGGCTTTTGGTTATTTCTTCGGAATCAGCACCCAACTCAGCGAATTCCGTATCGCCTTTCAAATCCCCAATCTTACTCGGCGGTTGTTCGGTGAAGGAGCGATCACTTCGTCATTCATTCCCGTGTTCGCCAAATGCCGAATTGCCGAGGGCGATGAAGCTGCGAAGCGACTTGCCGGCGGCGTGTTGACGTTGGTCGTGGCGATCCTGACCGCAATTCTGGTTATCACCGAAATCGGACTGCTTTTAGCCCAATGGAATACATCGCGCCCAGTCGTGTACCTCACGATCATTCTGTTGCCATACATGGTTTTGATCTGCGCGACGGCGATACTTGCCGGGGTCCTTAACAGCCTCCATCGTTTTGCCGCACCGGCGATTGCGCCGATATTGCTCAACGTTATCATGATCAGCGCGACGTGGCTTGGCGGGTCCTGGATGAAACTCGAGCCCAACGAGCACCTTCGTCTGATCGCCTACAGTGTGTTGGTCGCTGGTATCTTGCAGGTGGCGATTCAATACTTCTGGTTACGAGCGATCGACTTTCGGATTGTCCCGAACATGAATTGGCGATCGCCATATGTGCGGCGCGTTGTCATGCTGATTCTACCGATGATCGTCGGTGTATCGGCGATCCAGTTGAACACGTTTGTCGATTCGATTATCGCATTTCTGTTGGTGGAAGACGGTAAAGGACCGGCGACGCTGGGTTATGCGCAGTATCTCGGTCACCTTCCGCTTGGCGTTTTTTCCACCGCGATTGCGACGGCAATCTTTCCGCTGCTGAGTCAAAACGTCGCCGAGCGCGATGAAGTCGGTTTCGTGAAATCGCTCGATTCTGGACTGCGGACGTCGCTGTTTATTGCCATTCCGTCGGCTGTCGGTCTGATCATGATCGCACCGCTGCTCGTACGGTTGCTTTATCAGCGGGGAGAATTCACGCCGGACGACAGCGAACGGGTGGTCACAGCCCTGATCTGCTATTGCCTTGGGTTGTGGGCGTATGCACTTCAGCAAGTCCTGGTGCGTGGATACTACGCCAAGGAGAATATGAAAACGCCCGTACGCATTTCGCTTGCAATGGTCGGCTTGAATTTCATCCTCAATGTCATTTTGGTTCAAACGGTCCTGCGAGAAGCCGGCGTGGCACTTGCAACTGCGATCACGGCGTCGCTGCAGGTCGTGTTGCTAGCCATACTCATGAAGGAGAATGTCTGTGAACTCTCGTGGAGACTCATCGCCTGGTCCGGTTTGAAGGCCTGCGTCGCTGCCGCATTGATGGGCGGTGTCCTATGGATCATGGGCGAAGACTCCGCACTCGGTGCTGGTTTGCCCATTGGTGATTGGACGCGCTTGCTGGTTTCCGTGGGAATCGGTGCGATCGTCTATGCCGTCGCCGCCCGAATCCTCAAATGCGACGAACTGAACATTCTACTGCGCAAGTAGGAATAACCGATTCGTAATCCTGTGCCGCTGCTCTGTGAGCAGTGCTTGGCATTTCGAAGTCAATCACATTCTACACTGCTTACAGAGCAGTGACACCTGTCTCACCTTCTTCAGGATTTGCGAGAGTGTTCGCCGACGCAATCCGGGCATTGCGGCGAAGCATGTCGGGTTTGGCGCGTTTGATGGCGCTTCCCTTAAGCTGCTCACGAATCGCCTCATCCGTCATCGTTTGCATTGCTTCAAGATCAACGCGTGGGCCCGGCGGGCGAATTGCAAATCGCGCCTCATTGGTTAACGGCACATCAGAATTGTGTGGACAGACCTGCTGACACACATCGCACCCGAATACCCAATCGCCCATCTTCGATTGCAACTCATCGGCGATCGTGTCCGCGCGATGCTCAATCGTCAGGTAGCTGATGCAGCGTGACGCGTCCATCTCATAGGCGGCTGGAAATGCATCCGTTGGGCATGCTTCGAGGCAGCGCGTACACGTTCCGCAGTGATCGGGCGACGGTGTGTCGGGCGGCAACTCCAACGTGGTAACGATCAGCCCGAGAAAAAAATAGCTGCCTAACTCCGGTTCGAGCACGAGCGTGTTCTTGCCAATCCAACCGACCCCCGCCCGAGCCGCATACTCGCGCTCCAGAATCGGTGCGGTATCGACACAGGCCTTCGCCTCAAAGGGGTCAGCCACTTCAGCTCGCAGACGATCCATGATCCCAAACAGCTTGCGTTTGATGACCTTGTGATAATCATCGCCCCAGGCGTACATCGCCACCTGGCCCGTGGCTTGCCCATCGGATTCGTCAACCGCCGGTGGATCAGGTTGGTGATAATTGAGGGCACAGACGATGACGCTTTTCGCGTCGGGAAGGAGTTTGGTCGCGTCGGTGCGTTCCTCCTGATGGCGGTGCAGATACTCCATCGTCCCTGCCCGCCCGAGCTTCAACCAGCGCCGATAATAGTCGCCCCGCTCGATCGCCCCGGCTGACGCGATTCCGCAGCGCTCAAAACCCATTTCGACAGACAGACTGATAATACGTTGCTTGATTTCTATCGAATTCACAACGCACGCACTCCGTTAAAACAGACGATATCAGGACGGTGGGCGAGGATTGACAGCCGCCCAAAACAGCCCTAAGGTCAGTTGGCTTTCGCCATTTCTTTCGGTTTGAATCTGGCTGCCATCCTCAACGTCTAACAAAGAAGAATACTTCTATGTTCGATTACGACTGGTTCCATGGTATCGCGTTTCAGCAGCAGCGAGAAGAAGCTCGATATCGATGCGCTGCGGCCCATTACCCGGACGTTGACCACGAGACATGCCTGGAAAACGAGGGTTTTCGCGAGTTCTTTGACACCGTCGAGACGCGTGAACTCATCTATCTGCGCGATGGTTTCAGCTATGAAATCAAGCAGCTCGCCCAGGTTCCGACCAAAGCCCACCTGACCTTTGAATGCGAACCGGTGGACGATCAATATCGCGTTGGGGCGTTCGTCGTCAGTGTACCCTTTGAAGAGATCGTGCGCGTCGAAGTGTTCGCCGTGCATCCATCTGAGAAACCCGAAGACAGTCCGCAGATTCAGGGCTTCCGCAGACGACCCGACCAACCGCAATCGGAAGAAGCCCATATTCCGGAAATTCAACCAACGCTGAACGAGTCGCAGGACTAAAGCGATAGGATCGTGTCGGCTAAGAGTTCCGGACCGGTGCGAATCGGATCCACCGCCGGCAAACCTGTTTGCTCTGAAATCCGCTTGACCGCCTCATCAGCCGCCGACGGTTCCATTCCGAAACAATTCACCGAAACGGCGATCACCTTGCATGGGTACAACGGGCGCATGATGGCTTCATGCAGCGCGATCAATTCGTTCAAATCGGCAACTGGGTATTCCGTCGCGCGCATGTTTTTGCGCGGTGGATGGTGGCACAGAATCATCGCATTGGGCATAGCCCCATGAATCAAGCCCAGCGTCACCGGTGAAAACGCCGGACTCAGCAGCGAGCCCTGCCCCTCAACCAAAACGTAGTCGGCAGCGCCCCGCTCCAGTACGCCCTGCTCGATATACCCAGTGAGAAAATCGGAGATGACCGCGTCGGCTGGCACCCCTGCGCCAGAGATCATGATTCCGGTCTGCCCGGTCGCGAGGAATTCGACGTTGACGTTTCGCTGTTTCAACACCCGGGTAATCTCCAGCGCCGTCACCCGTTTGCCCACATTGCAATCGCTCCCCACAGTGAGAATCCGCTTAGCCGAAGTGGACGCAGCTTTCCCGCTGCCGACGGGCGGGGTCGGACCGGGATTGCGCACGTCGAACAGCGTGCGACTGTGTTCCTTGGCAAGTTTGGCAAACCGCTCGTCGCTATTAAGCCTGGCGTGCATGCCGCTAACGATGTCCATTCCGGACTGCAGGCCCTCTTCTAGAAATGTGCGCCACACTTCCGGAAGTTGCCCACCCGGTAGTGCCACACCCATCAGCAACTGGTTCGCGTCAAGCTTCTGCGCAGCGTCAACGGAATCAATGATCGGAATCCCCCGACCCGTTCCAACCAGATCGACCAGGGATTCGCCGATGTGCTGGCGGTCCAGTACGGCGACGACCTCATCAGGACAGTACCGAATCAATCCGAGCGCCGTCTTCGCAGTAAACGTATCGAGATACCCGTCAGTCAAAATGCAGATGCGTCTAGAATTCAACGTCGTATCCTTAAGAAACAAATTACGGTCGCTTGGCCACAAAGAAATCACGATGGAGCCGCGAGTCAAAAAGTCGATCGCCTTCTGTGAGGCTACCGATCTGAACACCGGGAGGGGCGGCGTGCAGCACATGGTGGTCGCTGATCGCGATGCCGGTGTGGTAAATCTTTCCGCTGCTGTCCATGAAAAATATCTGGTCGCCCGGTTCGATGCCGGTTCGATCCCACGAGGTGGCGGTCAAGTCACCGGCGATCGCCTGCTGCCAAGCGTCGCGCGCTATCGGCAGATTGACTCGCTCGCACACGTTGGTCATCAAACCGCTGCAATCAAGTCCGAGTGGCGACTTCCCACCGAATAGGTACGGCGTTTGCAGCAGGTCGAGCGCAGCACGGACGCGATCAGCGCCGCGATCGTTTTGAACGGGCTCAGTGCGAATCGATGATGCAGCCACCGGGAACAACTTTCCCGTCGGCAGCACGACTTGCAGACGTCCTTCACTGTTGCCAGCCAGCGCAAGCGTTGCCCCACGCGGTATCCGTATTGACTCGAATTCAATATCGGTCACGACAGCCCCGCGCGGATGCGAACGATAGTGATGAAATTCCTTCGCATTCATCATTCGCGCCGACGACTTGGGCACCCATCCCCAATATCCATCGGTCGCCTGCACCAGGAGGAATTCGCCCTCCCGGTCGAGAACATGGAGCGGCTCGCCATAAAGCAATTGTGTTTGCAGCGCCCGCGAGGTCATTCCGTCGGCGCTTCCGGGACGATTGTACGAACGCACCATGCCAGCCGTGCAGGCTCCGTAAGCCTTTCCGTCCAGTTTCCTGAAATCCGGAAGCGGCCGTACGTTGTTCTGTATCCGCTCGATACCGACTTCGTTTAGGGCAAACATCAAGCCGTTGGCCACCTTTTCAACATTGGTGGAACCGACCAGTCGAAACCCATGTTCGTTTTGCTGCGCCGAAACGTTGAAGTAGCACAGGTTGGTATTCTTTATGGCGACGCGCTTGTACATGTCGACAAACCAATCGACCTTGTCGGCTGGTAGTTTGCCATCGGGCCAGATACGTCGCGCTGCACTTCGAGCGCGCGACGCGCCGACGCGATCATAACCGTCCGGAAGCGAATCGGTCTTGGTTTCAGACGGTTCAACAACATCCGCAAACGATCGAATCAACGCTTCGCACATTTGCTGCGCTGCTTTTCGACAGACGGTGCGGTCGCGCTGTTCGCGACGATTGCCTCGTTCCGGACATGGCAGAACGATCTTGCAAACAGACGGCGTCATCGCTGCAAATTGACAAGTCATCCCCGGGCCTTTGGTCAACTCGGCGCGAAGGGATTCGGATTGTTCGACGCCCGCCTCGCCTGCCGCCGAAGCATCGAGCAGCGATTGCTTCAATGCGTTTTGACTTTCCTGAGAAGCCGCCGACGCGAATCGGTAAACGGCTTGCTTGGCCGTTCGATCGAACTGAATCGCGATGTATGCCGTCCGCTTCGGATCGCGGGCGAATTCAAGGGGTGTCACCGATCCGCTTTGGTCGAGGTCGGCAGGCCCATCGCCGAGTCGTCCCACAATCGCATTACCACCGGCTTTTCTGACGAAGTGCCAGAGATACGATGCCGTCAAGACGTTGTTGTCTTCGCAAGTGCGTTCGGGCGAGGTGGCAGCGCTTCCACCGACTGGATCAATCACCACAGTGACGCCCTTGAGCGTTCCCACAGGTGGTTTCCAAAACGGTTCAAACGACTCTATCGTTTTGGCCACCGTTGCATCCTTCGATGTGGCTTTCGTTGTGTCGTGTCCGATTGTCAATGTCAGTGCCATCGCCATAGAAATCACATGAATCATATTCTGCTCCAACCCTTTTTCGACATCTTCTGGCCTTGGGGGTACTCTACCCGCTGGCGGCTGTGAAACAATCCTCAAACGCGTAGCATACCAACCGCGAGACCCGTTTTGAAAGTGACGCGTAGCATGAACAGAAACCGCAATATGCAAGGACGCCCCGCATTAGCCGCCGCCCTGGCAACACTGATCGGTGCCCTTGCCGTCGGCTGTTCTGACTCGAAGAATTTCTGGAGCGATCCATCCATGCCCGACAGCGCCGAAGCGACGTTCAAATCGCACACGTTTACACCCGAAGGCAGCAGCGAAACGTTCCCATATGCGGTGTTCGTCCCCGACGACTATTCAAGCGACTCGACCTATCCTGCGATTCTGTTCCTTCACGGCCTGGGCGAGCGCGGCAGCGACGGGGTCAGGCATACTACGGTCGGATTGGGCAAGGCCATCCGCGAAAATCCCAAACGCTTTCCTTGCGTCGTGATCATGCCGCAATGCCCTGACGATCGTCGCTGGACCGGCATGATGGAATCGGTGGTGATGGGGATGCTCGATGAGGCGATGGGCGAATACAACATCGATCCCGACCGGGTTATCTTGACGGGACTTTCGATGGGCGGGTTCGGAACCTGGACGGTGGGCCGTACGTACACCGACCGATTCGCGGCGTTGGCACCGGTCTGCGGTGGTGGTGAACCGTTCGATGTGGGGTCGTTGACGCAGATTCCGATTTGGTGCTTTCACGGTGACGCTGACAACGTCGTTTCGCCCGATCGATCGCGCGAGATGGTGCAAGCCGTCCAAGCCGCCGGCGGAGACATCAAGTACACCGAGTACCCCGGGGTCAATCACAACTCGTGGGACCCGACATACGGCGACCCCAAAGTCATCGCGTGGATGCTTGAGCAGCACCGCTAGTGTGAGCCCACGCGTCATCTAGCGGGCTATGTTCCACTGTCATTCCCTGCGATCCCCCGTCATTCCCGCGAAAGCGGGAATCCAAACCCAGCGCGTTACGCGTCGCTCGTTCTGGACTCCCGCTTTCGCGGGAGTGACGAGCCACTGGCAATCAGGTCTATTTGTAAAGCAGATACTTCGCGCGGGCTTTGCGGAAGTCCTCGACGCCTTCGTTCCATTTGGCGAGGATTTCTTCGATGGGCTTGCTGGCTTCAAAGAGATCGCGGATTTCATCGGTGCCGCACGCCTTGTCGAACGATCGCTTCCGCTTGCTGTCGAACAGTTTGTAATCGGTAAACGATTTGCGGACGACATCCATGACGTGAAACTGAATCGCTGTCAGATGCGCCTTACCGGGATCGGTCAGGTGCACCTGTGCCCCACCGCAAACTCTACCTTTGTTTGGGCCATAATACGGTTTGAAATATATCGGTCGAAACCGCACGCCGGGAAGCTTGCGATCATCGAGTTGAGCGGCGAACGTCGCTGCGCTGACATCGGGCAAACCGACCAGTTCAAATGGTAGCGGATAACCAACTCCTTCGCTGACAACATGTAACTCACCCATGATCCCCGTGGCTGCATAAAATAGCGACGATTCGGGCCTGGGAATATGCGGTGACGTCGGAACCCAAACCAAACCACAATCGTCAAAATCCATCGACCGCTTCCAACCCTTCATCGGAACAACAGTCAGGTCGCACTTGGCTCCATCTTCAAGCCAACCCTCCTCGTTAATCATCTGCGCCAACTCACCGACCGTCATCCCATGCAAATACGGGATCGGCAGAAACCCGATAAACGATCGAAATTCCATATCTAGCGGTTTGCCTTCAATGCGGTCACCGCCGAGCGGGTTGGGCCGATCGAGTACCACGAACGCCAGCTTGTGTTCCGCAGCCGCCTCCATCGCGACCGTCATCGTGCTGATAAACGTGTACGAACGCGAGCCGATGTCCTGTATGTCGAATACGAGCGTGTCGATGCCTTCGAGCATTTCGTCGGTCGGCTTGCGGGTGGCGCCGTATAGTGAATAAACCGGTAGCTTTGTGTCCGGGTCAATCCCACTCTCGACTTTATCGCCTGCATACGCATCTCCGCGTACGCCGTGTTCCGGTCCGTAAAGCGAAATCAGCTTGACGCTTTTGGCCGCGTGCAGCAGATCGACGGTCGATCTGAGATCACCGCTGACTCCGGTCGGATTGGTGATCAGACCCACTCGCTTGCCGTCGAGCGCTTTAAAACCTTGCTCGCGAAGCACATCGATGCCGACCTGGACAGCCGGTTCGCCAGCTACAGCTGCATGACTGGCCATCATTGCAGCACTGACCGCTAATATGGTTGAGAGGGCAATGCCCGTTCGTTTATTCATGGTTGTTGGATTCTCTCCAATTCGCTTTCTAATGGTTGCTGCGGTTCATCGGGTGCCTGTTGATCGGGTGCATGGGGCTGAGCCAACCGACCGCTTTGCTGGATGGCCACCTTAGAATCTGGAAGAAAAGACAACGTGCGCTGCGGGAACGGAATCTCGATGCCCTCTTCTCTGAAGCGTCGATCAATTTCATAGCGCATGTCGATCATGCCCTTCCAACGTTCTCCCGGACTGAGAAACCACATCGCTGCAACAAAATCGAGACTGCTATCACCGAAGTTCACAAACCACACCTGCGGTTCCGGATCTGCAACCACGGAGGGTTCAGCTTGGGCGATTTCCAGAAGCATATCACGAACCCGCGCCACGTCCGTGCCATAGGCCACCCCAACTGAAATCTTTCCGCGGATCTTTGTATCGTTGTTCAGCGTCCAGTTCGTCACACTGCTGGTGATGAACTCGGAATTCGGTACGATGCGGTCGATGTTGTCGAATGACTTAATCTGCGTCGAACGCATACTGATCCGCACGACCTCGCCCAGTTCGCCGCTGACTTCGACGATGTCGCCAACTTTAACGTGACGCTCCGCAAATAGCAGCAATCCGCTCATGAAGTTGACGAGCAGCGGTTGTAGTCCGAGTCCCAACCCAAGTCCCAAACCACCAAACAGAACAGCCAGCGCCCCCAGGTTGATGTGTACCAATCGAAGGGAAATATAAAGCCCCAAAACGATCAGCATGTAGTGCAGCAGTGCATTGATGGTGGCTTGGGCACCGCGGTTGATTCCCGCATAGGTCGGATAGATCTTCGCGTTGAGCGTTGCGCGGACGGCTTTGGATATCTTCATGACCGCAAACAACGCCACGATCGCGGCAATCACGCGCCAAACCGTCACTGCATGCTCTTCAATGCCAGCAAGTTTGTAGGTCAACACCGCACGCGCCGAAAGTCGCGTCATCCCCCACGCCGCACAAATCCATACGGTCGCACCGACCCACACCAGCCATTGCACCACGCTGGTGATTCCGCCGACCACCAATCCCAACTCACGGGACTCGACCCCCCCGAGCAATTCATCTAACTCCTGGTCTGCATCACGTTCATCGTCGTCGCCCTCTTCGATCGCCTTTTTCGGAATTGCACGCCTGCGCAGGTCGCCCAGAACATCCCCCAGCAACGCAGCAAGGGCGATTGCTGCAACGGTGTGGACAACGTTTCTGGCCAGATAGTCAACGAATGCACCATAGCCAACAACTTCGGCGGCGAGCAGCGCCAACAAGACAAGTACGAGAATGGGATAGACCTGCACGATCACACCGAAAACGACCGGACGACGCTGGGCAAACTTGCGTCCCATCACCCGCACGACCGAATTGCGATCTCGCAGGAACAAGATGGAAACAATCAATGCAAGCGTGCAATAAGCTGCCCAGATTCCGTCATGCAATACCGGGGCAACTTCCAGCGATTCCAACAAGAGAACCGGAACACCGAGCAGCAGCGCCAACCACCAGAAAAATCCGCACCAACGGCGATAGTATTGAGCGACGTTGTTGGAACAAGGGATGATACGAAAGCGCGGTTTGCCCGAGCGAAACAGATGCACAAGGGCTGCCCGCGTAATGACCGCGGCCACCACAATCACGCAGAGCCGCATGACGAACGCTGCCATCGGATCGCCTCTGAATCGCGATTGGAAAATCCAACCGGCAAGAATCGCCAAAGGCAAAACAATGACTGTGCAGTAGGCAGTAATGTTGGCAATTTGAATACGAAAACGGCTCGTCATGCCGACTTCGGTGATACTGCCCGCCTGCAGCGCGGCGGTTACTGATTCTTCAGTCTTAGCCGCTAACTTGTTTGCCCGTGACCTGACGTAAATCCCCAGGAGAATTCCCAAGACGATCACGATTCCGCCGACACGATATGCCGATGAACCCAATCCGCTGGCCTTTAACTTCAAATTTGCCAAGGCGTTTTTGATTGTGGCTAAACTCTGACCTGACTGCACCTCGTCGTAAGCGTCTTTGATTTTCCCGCCAATGTGTTGGCTTCTGGCAAGCGTGTACGACCAATACAGACCCTGTCGAAACCGCGCTAGATCTTCAAGAAACGTCGTCAACTCCTTGACCGATTCCTCAAGACGATTGACCGTTCCCCGCGCCGCTGAAACGGTTTCGCTGATCGTTTCATCCAATGCCGGACGAAACTTTGACGCAAGCTCTGCCGACCTGGCGGCGAACAATTCCTGCTCAGAAAGTTCTGAAATCTTTGATGTCGCTTCTTTCAACTGCGTTTGTGCAGAGGCCATCTCTTCGGCTGCGTCGTCTTGAGCGATGAGCAATTCATCGAGTTCAAGGCGAGCCAGATCGAGTTCAGCGTTGAGCAAAGCGAGTTGAATCGCATGGTCTTCGGACAGGTCGATCAGTCTTCGGTATCCAGACGTTTTTTCCGCCCCACCCATGCGAGACAGTCGATCTTGCAAACGGGTGAACTTTGCTCGAATCTGCTTCATGTCGCGCGATAGATCGTTCTTGTCGCTTTCGCGATATCGATTGCGAATGCTGTCGCGATGGCTTAGAAATTCCTTCTGGGTCGTGGCGATCAGATTGCGGTAATTCCAATATGCTTTTTGCGCCGGCGTTTCCGCGTTCTTTAGCTCTAATTCTATGGTTTCTGACTCACCGACCGATGCCCGGGTTTCCAGGCGGGTGCGATAATCGCCGAGGGCTTTGACATAGGCCTTTAATTCCGGAAGCACCTGATCGGTCGCCGACATCTCCAAGTTCAAGTTGATCTTCTGGGCGGCGAGTTGTTCGATGCGAAGGTCTGCAAGGAATACTTTCCAAACGTTGCGTACGAGGTTGATCTGATGAATCTCGCGTACCGTCGCGGCGTCGATTCCGTCCTGCGATTCGTTGGGAAGTTTCTTGATTTTGGTGTCCAACTCGAAACGGGCATCTGCAGCCGCTTTGGTTGCATCTGATTCGCGCTGCGTAAATTCGCCGATGGTGTTGGTCCGATTGGTTTGCTGCTTGTTGGTTGTGTCGGTCAGGGCGTTGACCTTTTTGTACTCAGCCGCGATATCAGTTCGCCGCTTTTCCAATTCGGCTTGCTCAAGCGCACCAGGTTTCTCTTTCATCCAACTTTGAAGCTGCGCGGTGCGATTGCGGTATTCGTCTACTTCTGTGCTTCGCTGAGCGATTTGTTCATCGGACCCAAGACTCATGGATTTCTTGAGCATCTCCTCGTATACGCTTAGTTGCTCAAGGCAGGTATTTAATACCTCGCGAGCGGTGGATGCAGCCGCTTGTTTCTGTTGTGTTGCAGGTGTGGCTTCTGGTCCAACTTCTTCGGGCGGCAGTTCATCCAGGGTCTTTTGAATCGCCGCGCGAACGCTCTCAAACTCTTCGGGCGTTTTTGGGACCGGTTGAGGGGTGATGGCCGCCGCGGCCTTTTCAGGTGGTGACGTGGGTTGTTGAGCCTTGGATACGATTGCGAAGGCCAGAACTGCTGACAGAAAAACAACGAACGCGCGCATCGAAATAAGACGGGTTGAACTCAGACTGAGGCGTTTGGATTGCATGATACTGGCGATTGTAGACAACCCCCACGGGCAGACAACCGCGAATGTGCCAGAGTTGCAAAATGTAACAGACTCGGGATATCAGGGTCGGGATATCAGGGTCGGCTGCTAGCTAGGCGTTATGGGCAGTATCACCAGAGGCCGGTCATCAAACGACCCGGTCGTCAAACGACTAAGTCGCGACCACTTGTTTTGCCGAGATTGACGATGTGCGGTTGGCGTTTTGCTGCGAAAGATAGTCCGCGACAGCTTCGGGAATACCGTCTTCGTACTTGACGGTCGGCACCCACGCGAGCTTCTCGCGCGCTTTTTGACACTCGAAGAACGTTTTGCGACCCATCAACCACACCGAATAGCGGGTGACCAGTGGCGGCGTCTTGCGACGAAACATGTGCCCGAGGATTTCAAAAACAAAGGCGGCGGTATATGCAACACGGTATGGAACCTTACGCGTCACTTCCGGCTCACCGAGCGACTTGGCCACCAAATTAAAATACTGCTTCTGCGTCAAAACGCCGTCGTTGCTACAGTTGTAAGCTTCGCCCACGCCTTCGGGCGACTCCGCCGCCGCAATAGCCCCCTCAGCGACGTTGCCCGCATGAACAACGTTGAGGCGATTATTGCCATCACCGATGAGCTTGATCTTGCCTTTGCGGATCGAGTCGCAGAGTCGTCCAATCGTGGCGCGATCGCGCGGGCCGTACAACCAGCTTGGTCGAATGACCGTCACTTCGATATCGCCGCGCTCTTGGGCGGCCCACACCAGCTTCTCGGCTTCCACCTTGGCACGCGAGTAGTAACTCCAGTGATGCAGATTGACGCCGAGCGGATCTGATTCGTCGATCACCAAACCCGGTTGGTTTGGATGGCCGTACGCGCTGATCGAGCTAATGTGCAGGAACCGCTTCACGCCAGCCGCAATCGCCGAAGTCAGCAGTTTGCGGGTGCCTTCGATCGTGATATCGACGAACTCGTGCCAAGGTCCCCAGTCACCAACGCGGGCGGCTGCATGGTAGACAATCGACACGCCCTCGCATGCTCTGCGCAACGAGGCTTCGTCGGTCATGTCGCCTTCGACCAATTCTGCGCCGACCGATTCGAGGAACCGTGTATCACTTCCAGGCCGAACCAACGCGCGAACGCGACGCCCGCGCTTGACCAACTGCTCGGCAAAATGACTACCCAGAAGTCCGGTGCCACCGGTAACAAGATTCAAACCTGCTTCGGAATTATTCTGATCCACTGACTTATTCTGATTCACTGGGCGTCCTCGCTGATTAACTGAATTCAGCGCCAAACATAGAAACGATGGGCGTGGTGGTCAACTCGGAAACTGAGTGTAGGCCCACGCGTTATCTTGCGGGTTGCGTACCACCGTCATTCCCGCGGAAGCGGGAATCCACGCAAATCGCGTTACCCATCGCTCGTTCTGGACTCCCGCATGCGCGGGAGTGACGAACCACTGGTCGCAACGGTGTACTGGTAGGCCGCAACACCGCGATTGGATCTGTGATTTCGGAAGAGACCGGACCTAGAAGTTGATGACATCCGGGTCAAAGTCTTCGGGTGTATATCCGGGATTCAACACGACATCGGTGTAAATGTAGCTTCCGAGCAGGTCTTTACCGGCTTGGTCGCTGTAAGCGATGCAAGCGACGGGAAGCAGCCATTCCTTGTCAACGTGGAATTCGAGCAAGTGGTCGGGGTAGTTGGACTCGTCACCATCAAATGGCAACACCCGCTCGAATTGATAAGTAGGCCGCCCGTCGATGGAACCTTCACCGACGTATCGCAGCGTCAAAGCGTCTTCCTTCTGAGCCTTGACCGAGTAATAGAGAATCAACTCAAACGACTTGCCGAATCCGAATTGATCGATCGTGCGGCGTGAGGCTTTCTGGGCACGGGCACCGTGAATGGGTTGAAGGATTTTGGAAATCAGCAGACGTACAATCGCACCACCGGGCTTGGCCCAAGCTTGCTGATTACCTTCGTCGTCGAGCCACTTGTCGGCAACGTACAGCGCTCGGGCGCATTCGCCAATATTCTTCGTGAACGTCATATCGACGCTGAATGGTTTTTCGCTGAAGCGAACATCGGCGATTTGTTCGGGCTTGTATTCGCCGTTGATGCGTTCGTGTTTGGTGAACGTGCAACGGTAGTCGCTAACGTTGCTCTTGTATTGATCCCAGCAATGGTTCAAAAATCCCATCGGATCGCGCCGAGCGAATTCTTCGTTCTCGTCATACGCTTGGTTCGTGCCAAAGGCTTCGATCTTGTCCGACTCGGCCAGACGGTCAGACTCAGGCAGACGAATGGGCTGAGCTTGCACCGACGCCGTTGATGCAACCGCGCCGCCTGGCGCCATGTCTGCAACTTGCAATTCCGTCGATGACGAAGCAAGCGGCTTCTTGCTTGCGACCGGTTTACGACTCTCCGTCTCGATGGGCTGCTCGATGGTCTGCGCCTTCATGGTGGGCATCGCACCGGTTGAGGATCGGACCGCGACTCTTGATGGCTGCGGGTTTGAAACCGTGCCAGCTTTTGGACTTACGCCGGGGCCCGCAAACATCGTCACCTGCGAATCGCGTTGGCACTGCATGCTGAAGACAACGACGAAGCTCAGTCCAACCATCGCCGCATTGCGCCGGTTTCTTTTTTTTGGATTATTATTCAATGGGTTACTCGTTTGGAAACAAGAATGATTTTCTAAGCACTTAAGATGCAGCAGGAAACTCACTGCCGAACATCAACTTTTGCAATCTCAGGTCTCAGCACGGGAGTTTACGATATCAGCCGCAGTTCTATTCAACTTCGCTCGCCGACACCGATTTTGAATCCCCCCACAAAAGAGTGATACCGACCACCAACCAAAAACGTTGCAGCCGGGCGGAAAAGCTCATGGTCCCCAGCCCCCTTCACTGATAGCCAGCCCAAAGCAACATACGCTCTTTAGGATATCGGCAGAGTTCCAACGATTCCTATAGCCGCCGATCTCACTTCGCCCGGGCCAAGGCAGCAGCACCTCAAAGCGCACCCACCGCCATGCATAAACACGATCACATGAGCCATACGACGAACACGAAGCGGAACTGCGCCAGTTACCACTTCATCGCCGAGAGTATAGGGAGTTTAAGAAGGATATGCCAGCAAAACCGAAGGCAACTCTCACTGAAGATTTTCCACAGACATCCGCCAGTAGATAGCAGATTCTGCCGTCATCTAATCGACGTTTTCAGCATAAGGAAGCGTGACCAAGAATTCCGCTCCGTTTCCAAGTGAGGAATTTACTGTAAACGATCCATGTAAAACTTTCAGGATTCCGTGAGCGACCGCCAACCCCAATCCGCGACTAAATGCCGGATCACTATCGCTTCGCTTGGTCGTATAGAACGGTTCAAAGATTCGCGAAATCGCTTCTTCGCTCAAACCGTACCCGGTGTCTGCGATAACGATCCGCGCGCTGTCTCCACCGTCACTCATGGCAATCGACAATTCGCCACCCTCGGGCATCGCTTCGATCGCATTGTCAATCAAGTTGCGTAGCGTTGTCATCATCGCGGATCGCGGAACAGGCATAACCGGTATCAGATCAATGCGACTCTCCAGCGAAATGCCCTTGCCCTGCACTCTCGCCTGCGTTTCTTTGACAATGTCAATTACCACTTCCCCGAGTTCGCAAAATGAAGCATCTCGAAAATCGCCTTCGGCAAACGCAAGCAGGTTGCTGACCAACTCCGTCGATCGATTCAAGGTTTCTGCGGTCGTGCTCAAGACGCGAGCGAGCACATCCGGATTGCGCGATTCCAAGGCGAAGTCAACACTGGTCACGATCCCGCCGAGGATGTTGTTGAAATGGTGCGACATCGCTCCGGCCATCTCGCCGAGGGCGGCCATCTTCGACTGATAGGCGAGTTTCTCCTGCAGGACCATCCGATTGGTGATGTCGCGAACGCACGCCAACCCCCCTAATGGTAGGCCGTCGACTTTGGCGACCGGGGTAATGGTCGCAGCAAGCCGGCGACGATTGCCCAGTTCGTCGCGCATGGCGAACTCGAACTCGGCTAACTCACCACCGCTCAGGCATTCACGCATCAACTCGCTGGCGTGCTCTCGTTCTTCCAGCGGGATCAGCAACTCCCAATCGCTACCGAGCATTTCAGCGGCTGAGGCCCCGAAGATTCGCTGCGCAGCGTGGTTCCAAGCTGTAATTCGACCTTCATGGTCGGCAGCCACCATCGCCATCCCTGCCTGATTAAACAGCAGACGATACGATTCTTCCGAGGGGGCTGGGTTGGCCGATTCGTTCACTTTGTTGAATCCGGTTGGGGGCGATCCGGTTTCGGTTGCGTTTACACCAGAGTGTACGTCAATCTGTCGTCGCGTCTATTGCACGCGAATCAACTGAGGGCGAATAAATAGTATCGTTTCGTGTTGCTGCATGCCCAGCGTGGAGGACAACCACAGACTTCCGATCAAGTATCCACTGTCGGCTTGCTCGCTACTACCCAAGACGGTGAACTCGTCGGGACCCAGTCCAATCGACACCGACACTTCGTCGAAGAAGATACCGCTGTGATCTTCAACGCTGGACACATTACCGTCCTGTTCCACCCAACGGGAACGGGTCTTGGCTCCCTGCAATTCTGGCCGGACTTTTAGCAGCACACGCGCCTCATTGCTGTCCTGCGAGAAGTAATCAATTCTGAATCGTTTCGTACCCTCCGGCAGACTTCCGCCTTTGAGCGCACCACCGCGTTCATGCAGAAAATAAGACTCGCCGCCCTCGGTTCGATCGAGATTGATCAGCAGCGACAAGCCATTATCCACCACATGGCGATACGTTCCCATTCGCCCGCCCGCGTTTTCAATAATGGTTCGCATTGCCAGCCAAGCGTCGCGGTCGCCCTTGCCAACGCGCAAACCGTTCCGCGCGAGAAGCGCCGTCAACTGCGGATCGCCCAACGATTCATCCAGGTGCTTCCAGAGGGCAAGCGACTTTCGCTCGCTCTCGATTGGAAGTTCGATGCGGTGAACCTCAAACTGCATGTGTACCGACCGACTCCGCGTCGATGGGGATGCGTTTGAAGCTATAGATGCCGACTGTGGTTCGGTCGTGGAGTCGGAGGTGTTCGCTTCGGCGTTTGTGTCTTGGGAGACGTCACTGCGTTTTGCGGAACGAAGGCAACCAGCTATTGTCACAGATAACAATGCGATGACCAAGGTGAAGATGTAATAAGATCGGTCCTGTCGCATGGGCTTACATTTATGTGACTTGGGAGGCCAAGTCAACGGCGAGGACCGCAAAGACAATTTTGAACAGGGGCGAATTCATCTCGATCAATATTCTTTGCGCTGTCTCGATGATGGGATACCCAACTGCTGCCGGTACTTGGCGACCGTGCGGCGGGAGATGTCGATGCCCTGCTTGGTGAGCAGCGCCGCGACCTGATCATCGTTGAGCGGGTTCTTTTTGTCTTCCTCTTCGATGAGTTTCTGCACGCTCGTCTTGACGCTGTCCCAACTGGTGCTTTCACCCGTCGAGCTTTCCGTCCCGCCGGTAAAGAAATACCGCATGGGAAAAATTCCGCGAGGCGTCTGCACATATTTGCCCGCGACCGTCCGGCTTACCGTCGATGGATCGCATTCCAGTTCCTCAGCCAACTCACTCATGCGAAGCACTTTGAGACCTTCCGGACCGGTTTCAAAAAAGTCGGCTTGCCGCTCGACGATGCGCTCAGCCACAAGTCGCAATCGGTCCCGTCGAAACTTGATCGCATCGATCAAGGCGCTGGCAGCTTCTACATGCTTGCGGACGAAATCGCGCACTTCTTTCGTCGACGATTTGTCCTGCAACATATCAATCGCCGACTGACTCAACCGCAGTTGCGGACTGCTCGCCCTTGTCAGTCGTACGTCGAACCCTCCACCGCTTTCGCTGTGTTCGATGATAACGTCGGGGGTGATTCTTGGAATCTCCCGATCAACCACCGTGTAGCCCGGGTGCAAGTGCAGAGTGGACTGCATCGCCTTAACGGCTTCGGTGATCTCGCCAACGGAGAATCCCGTCGCCTTGGAAATCGCTGGGTATCGGTTGCGGACCACGTCGCGCAAGTGATTGCGGACAAGTTCCTTCTCAATCTGATTGTCACCCGGTAGTGCATCAAGTTGCAGCAACAGGCATTCCTGGATATCACGAGCAGCTACTCCTACCGGATCGAGACGCTGCACCTGCAGCAATGCCTTTTCGAGCGAATCGATTTCCAGCACGGGTCGTGTATTCACCGCGATTTCATCAAGATGAACGCGAAGGTAACCATCGTCTTCCAAACTGTAGATGATCGCCTCACCCGCCCGACGCGTCTCGTCGTCGAGTTCGATCACCGCCCACTGCACCAGCAAATGCTCGGCGAGACTTTCGGGACGACTGGCTGCGTTGGCCATCGCGTCCATCTTCGCGTCGCGCTCGCCCACCATCGCTCCACGCGAAACGGTGTTGGCCATCCCGCGTGAATCGTCGCTGCCGTATTCGCGGGTTAATCGATCGAGACGCTGAAAGCTTTCGCCGTTGATGTCATCGGGACCGGAGTCGCCGTTATTCTGATTGGTGTCACCGCGACTTCGTTCAGCATTGTTCCGCTCGCTGAGACTGCCGTCGGTATCGGTTTTAGGCTGTTCGCCTTCTTCAAGTGAGAAGTTTTTTTCCAACTCCTCAGCCACCCGGTTCTCGAGGGCCATGGCATTCAATTGCAGAATGCTCATGGACTGGATCAACTGCGGGGTGAGCTTCTGCTCCATCCGCATGTATTGACCCATCGATTGTGAAAGACCAGGTGCCATTTTGAACCATTCAAACGAACCAAAGAAACCGACGCGGCAAGCGTATCGCCAAGTAACCCGCTACTTCATTATACATTGTTCGGGGAGACAAACCGACAAACTTGAAAATTGTATTGTCACCGCCGATGATCAACGATTCTTGAAGTAATGCTGCGGCACCCATAAAATCACTTGCAGGCATCAGCGCGGCACATTGCACTGCTTCAACCAATTTGATTGAACATTAAATTCAAGTTTGCGTTCAGGTGCGACCGCGTATGGCGGCTTCGAGCATTCCGAGACTGGCGTACTCCAACTGCGAACCGACAGCCAACCCGCGCGCCAGGCGAGTCACTTTCACTTTGGCGTCTGCCACTTTGGTGTCTGCCACATTGGTGTCTGCAAGCAGGCTTTCCAGATAAAGGGCTGTCCCGTCGCCTTCGATGGTCGGGTTGGTAGCCAAAATGATCTCGGTGACATTTTGCGCCCTCACGCGATTCATCAGCGCATCGATCGTCAGGTCGCCCGGTTCGATGCCATCAAGCGGTGCAATGTGCCCCATCAACACGTGATACACCCCGCGCACCAAACCGGTTTGCTCTAGCGCGATGACGTCCTTGGGTTGCTCGACCACCCATACCTGCGTGTGATCGCGGTTGGCTGTCGAACACAAATTGCACGGGTTGGATTCGGTGAGATTAAAACACGTGCTGCAATGAATGACCCGGTCTTTAACAGCAATGATGGCGTTCGCCAGTTGCGCAGCTTCCTTTCGGTCGCTGCGAAGAACATGAAATGCCAAGCGCTCCGCGCTGCGCGGCCCAATACCCGGAAGCTTTTGAAACGCAAGCTTCAACTGTTCCAGCGATTCGATTTCAACCTTTCCCACATTCACCCTCTGAAGAATTCAATGCAAAACACTCAAGCTCTGTTGAGAACAACGCGCTATGAGCGGAGATCATGTTGATATGCGCCAACGTCCATCGCCAATTGCAAACATTATAACCCCACCGCGCAGCGAACCCAGCCCCGCACGGAACAAAAATGCTGAAAGCCCTGTGATGATTGGTGCGTCAGCCTGCCCGTTGATCAAGACGACTTGGTGCCCTGCTGCCGTTTGGTCTCTTCTGCGAGGATGCGGTTTTCTTCAGTTGTGAGAGAATCGATACCTTGGTTGCTGACCTTGGCAAGGATGCGATCGACTTCAATGGCCAACTTCTCGCGGCGTTCGATTTCGCGCTGCTCGCGGGCTTCGATCTTGGCCTGCTTGCGACGCTCAAAATATCCGGGCGTTTTGGGTTTGTCGTCGTCAAGACCATCGAGCGTCGAGTAACCGCCGGAAAAATCGTAGCCAAACTCGTTATTGTCGCCTTCGAGTTCGCGCATCTTCGCAACTCGGCGTTCGTAGTAGCAGGTGATGTACCCGAAAACGGCTATGCCGATCATCATCGTCGCACCGGTGAACAATCCTGCGAGGCCCAGTACGATTGCGCCGACCATGCCCACGTATGTTGCCGTCATCATCGACGGACCAAAGCCCTTGCGCGGCCAAAGGAATGCCTGAAGAATTCGCCCACCGTCAAACGGAAACACGGGCATCAGGTTGAACAGGAGAATGACATAGCTCAACCCAAATACAACGCGCAGCCAATGCTGCAACGCTCCGGCCGAATCGATGTTCAGATTGATGGGCAGAAATGCGCGAAACGGGTTCCACGGAACAGCACCCAAGCCGCCCAGCGTGATGAGAATACCGGCAACGATCGCGCATATGATAACGTTGACCATCGGTCCGGCGACGGTCGTCAGCATGTGGGCTTTGGGGGTGTGCGGTGGGCGGACGGAAGCAAGGCCACCGAGCGGCCAAAGCAGAACTTCGTCAGCTTCACCGCCACTTTTTCGTGCGCCCCAGCAGTGACCAAACTCGTGGAGTAAGACAATCAAGAAAAGAATCGCGACGGAAATGACGGCATCAAGCGCACCACTTAAACCAATGCCATCGGCACCAGTCAAGAGTGCCCGACCAATCAGAAAGATCGCCCCAAAGACGAACAAGACATGCAGGCGAATCTGGATGCCGAACAGATGGCCAACGCGGAACGACCAATTCAGCGGATTGTCTTTGTTACCCGTGCCAAACAAGATCGTTGTTTCCTTGAGAATGCAGATTCTTCGATTGGTTCAAAACGTTCACTGCCAGTTCGATCGCGAATCGTAGGGTGGGCCGTGCCCACCGTCGTTCGAATGACTCAGGACTTGGTGGGCACGGCCCACCCTACATCGCAACCTTCGGCGAAATGTTCACGCCCTGCCCGCCCGTGCATCTTCGGCCTGAGATCGCTCGGTCGCCTCTTTCAGGGCCTTTCTCTCGTCGGCGGAGAGGCTGTTGATGCCCTTTGCATAGACCTTTTCGAGAATACGATTCACCGTTTCAACGTCGTCCTTGCGCTGTTTGACGCGTTCACGAAATGTCCCGCCACCAGTCTTGGCGGCTCCGCCAGAAAACAGACGTGAGAACCATCCGCCACCAGCCCCACTTCCACCGCGAACCGGCGACGCCCCTCCGAGCCCGCGCGGAGATCCCCCCGCCCAAATCCACCCGCCAGTCTTCGACCACCAGACTCCGACGAGCAGTCCCGCAAGGTGGCACACATCACCGCCCCAATTCGGACCGCCTTGGGCGATATTGTAAATAAACCAAATGAAGTACACGGTGACCATCGTGCGAATGCGCACCGGGACCAGAAAATAGACAAGCACTTCGGCATTGGGAAAGTAAATCGCCACGGCGGCCATGATCGCCCACAGACTTCCCGACGCACCCAAGCCCGGGATGTCCGGATTGATCCAGCCAAAATAACCGGCGATCGTAAGGAGGACATTTCCGGCGATGCCTCCGATCGTATAGACGATAAAAAATTGCTTGCCGCCCCACCGCCGCTCAAGCACGGGACCGAAGAAGTACAGCATAAGCATGTTAAAAAAGATGTGCCCAAAACTGGCATGAAGGTACGTCGCGGTGAAAAGTCGCCAGACTTCGCCATGAAGAACATTCGATGCGATCATGACCCCGTAGTAAGTGACGCGGGGACCGATGGGATCGGACATGGCACAAAGAAAGAAGACGACAAGGTTGGCGATGATGATCCGCGTAACCACATCCCATGTGCCCATACCGGACCCGCGGTACATCGGCTTGCGTCCACCGTAGTACGATTGCTCTTGGGCGTATTCGCGATCCTGCCAACCCATACTTTCAAACCATCCTTTGCTCGAAACTCAAATCGTTACGCGCCGGCGACACGCTGCCCGCGACGGGCGTCATCTATTGCAAAGTACGTTCCCAGCACCGCTATGGTTTTACCATCGAGCAGCTTTCCATCGATCAGATTCTGTCGAATCTTGTCAGCCGCCACAATCTCAACATCAATCTCTTCGGTATCGTCGAGGTCTTGTCCAACGTGCGTCAGGTCGCTGGCGACAAACGCATACATCCGCTCCGTGCAAATTCCCGGAGACGTGTAAAATTCGATCAGCGGTTTGATCGTGCCGGCCCGATATCCCGTTTCTTCTTCAAGCTCGCGACGGGCACAGTTCACAGGTTCTTCATCGGCTTCCATCGTGCCAGCCGGCAACTCCAAAAGCACTTGATCGGCTGCAAATCGGCGATTCCGGATCATCACGATGGATTCATCGTCGCAAATCGCCAGGATCGTGACGGCTCCCGGATGGACCACGACCTGACGATCGACCTCCCGCCCGTCGGAAAGTGCAACTTTCCACATTTCGACGTCGAACTTTGGCGTATGAAGAAGTGAACGTTTTTTGGACATGGGGTCGATGCACCATTTGAATCTTGCGCCAGAATCGTTTGAAGCGGTTCCAATTCAAACCGCACACGCGATTATAGGGTTCGGATGGTGCCCCGACAATTGATACCGCTGCGCCGGAAGTCATGGGCAAATGCTTGTCGCAGTGGAGTTTGCCGAATAACATTGCCGACCGTATTCGCAAGGGCACATATACACGATTCGCAAGATGCGAAAGCTTCCCGAAACGATTGAGGGCTAGACTCTCAGACGACCATTTGAATGAGTAAACAGCAAGTCATCATTCTGGGCTCGACCGGATCGATCGGCGAAAGTGCGCTTTCGGTGCTTTCGGAGTTGGCCGACTCGTTTGATGTGGTCGGGTTGGCTGGCGGCACCCAATGGCAGAAACTCGCGCAGCAAGCCCGATATTGGAATCCAAAATACGTCGCGTTGGCTGACACATCGCACCAGCAATCGCTCAAAGCACAGCTTCCTGACGGGTGCCAGTTGATCGATGGCATCGACACGCTGACCCGATTGGTCGAATCCGTCGATTGCGATTGCGTCATATCTGCCGTCGTCGGTGCAGCCGGTCTGCCGGCGACGCTTCGGGCGGTTGAACTGGGTCGCAAGGTTGCCCTCGCCAATAAAGAACCGCTCGTCATCGCCGGCGAACTGTTGATGAGCACAGCCGAGCGAACCGGGGCAAAGATACTACCAATCGACAGCGAACATTCGGCGGTCTTTCAGGCGCTGCAAGCCGGTTTGCAAGAGGATGTCGAACGCATCGTGTTGACTGCATCGGGCGGTCCGTTTCGCGACGCCACCGAAAGTGAACTTGAAAACGCGACCGTTAAGGACGCCCTGAATCATCCGACCTGGTCGATGGGTCCGAAGATTACCATCGACTCGGCGACGATGATGAACAAAGCGCTCGAGATCATCGAAGCCCGATGGCTCTTCGGTTTTGAGAGCGATCAGATCGATGTCGTGATTCATCCGGAATCGATCTTACATTCGATGGTTGAGTTCTGCGATGGCTCCGTCATTGCTCAGATGGGTACGCCCGATATGCGAACGCCGATTCAATATGCGCTGACCTATCCTCGGCGTTTTCCGTGCCCGGCGAGTCGCCTTTCGCTGACCGATCTTGGTCAACTGACGTTCCTGGAACCCGACACGCAACGCTTCCCGTCGCTGCGATTGGGGCATCGGGTGGCGACAGAAGGCGGATCGACAGGCGCGGTTTTCAATGCGGCCAACGAAGTGTGCAACGACCTGTTTCGCAAGGGGAGCATCGGGTTTTGTGACATTGTACGATTGACCGAAGAAGTGCTCGGCGCGCACGATCGCGTTGATCATCCGAAGCTTGATGAATTGATTGACGCGGACGGCTGGGCACGACGGGAAGTCGAATCGATGCTGGCGACCAGCCCAATCAAGAAAGTAAACTAAATCAAGGCGCGTAGGGTGGGCCGTGCCCACCATTCTGTAAATCGCCGAAACGACGGTGGGCACGGCCCACCCTACTAAACACTGAAAATAACAACGACGAAAGAATCAAACCACGATGGATAGCTCAACGTTAATCTGCCAAACCATGATCGCGGCCATCGGCGAGCCGACCTGGCTCATGAAGCTGTGGTCATACGTTCAAATTTTCGCCGGGTTCTCGTTTATCATTTTCATTCACGAACTCGGACACTTCGCGGTGGCCAAGTGGTCTGGTGTGCGCGTTGAACAATTCGCCATCGGTTTCTTCCGCGAGATCGTCGGATTTACCAAAGGCGAAACCCGCTATTCATTCAATCTGCTGCCGTTGGGCGGATACGTGAAGATGCTCGGGCAGGAGGACTTTGAAGTCGACACCACGGGTGAGTTGCAGTACCGCGAAGACCCGCGATCCTTTGCCAACAAACCAGTCGGCGTGCGTATGGCCATCGTGTCGGCGGGCGTCATCATGAACCTCGTGCTGTCGCTTGTCTTGTTCGTCATCATTTTCTCAATCGGGAAACAGGTGCAGGCACCGCGCGTCGGCGCAACCATTCCCGGGCGTCCTGCGGCGGCGGCAGGCATTTTGCCGGGCGACCTGATCAAGTCGATCAACGGTTCAAGCATCGACGAATTTACCGACATCCCTATGACGGTCATGCTCGCGAAACCGGGCGAACCCCTTGAGTTCGTGATCAAACGCGACGGGGAAACCAAGACGATCAATGTCATCCCCGAAGTCAACACCAAAGCCGACATCATGCAGGTCGGCATCGCTTCCCCGCAAACTGCCACGTTCCTCGTTGTTGGTCCGGGATACGATTCGGAGAATCCCAAGCACCCGCGCGTCGGCGACACCGTCGTCAAAATGGGCGACACCGAAGTGACCAAAGATAACGCCAACTCGATGATGAACCTGTTGGCCATCGATCCGCTGCGCTTTAGTCAGGTCGTCGTCGAGCGACTGCCAATCACAGCCAAAGCAGAAACCAACGATACACCCGAACGCGTCACCGTTGATCTTGAACCCAGAATTGCATTGCGGCGTCTCGATACGAAGGAGGTCACCCCGCATTTACTGGGACTCGCCCCGCTAATGCGATTTAGCAGCATCACCCCAGGCGGACGAGCCGACCTTGCCGGCATGGAAGTCGGCGACGTCATTTTGAAATGGGGCGACATTGAAAACCCCACCTCAGAGCAAATTGAAAAGAGCATCCTGAAACCCCAGAAGACAGATTGGGGTCCGACCGAACGAGACATCCCGGTCAAAATCCTAAAGCAAAGCACTGGCAAAATTGTCAATAGGTCGATCCGCCCAAAAATCAAAATCGTTCCCATCCTGCGCATTCAAAAAGGCAATCCCACGATCCAGGCACAGTACCAGATGTTTGCCGATCAATACCTTCGCGTCGGTTCGATCGTCGAAACGATGATGGGCAGCGAAACGCCAGCCGCAAAAGCGGGCATACCAGCCAACGCGTTCATCACTGCTGTCAATGACCAACCCATGCAAACGTGGGTGCAGTTGGCCGAAGCGCTAAGAGCCAATGCCGGTCACGACGTGACGGTGACGTACAATCTTGGCGATGAGAACGGTAAGACCGCGACTCTGGGCGTTCCGCATAGCCTTCGAACGATGCTTGGTATTGGCCCGGCGTCGAGCATCCTCGCAGTCAATGGTCAGGAACGTGCCAAGGTCGAACGCAATGGCAAGACTGCCGAACTTGTGGTCAACCAATCGCTGGCGCTTTACGAAGCGCTGAAGGAATCGGTCGGCAAGACGGTCGAAATCCGATATCGGCCAGGTCCGCTTGCTGACGCTGAGACCAAAGAAGTCACGATCACCGAAGACATGCTCGTCCCATGGGTTGGTTCGACCGCGTACACGGTCGATCTCATCACCGGCGGAGAGATGATCACGCTGCGCAAAACGAATCCGATCGCTGCGATGAAACTCGGCGTCAAAAAGACCTACTTCTTCGTGATGCAAGTCTATCAGGTGTTGGAGCGGATGATCATTTCGCGCACGCTTGGTGTTGACAAGATTTCCGGTCCGGTTGGCATTGTCGATCTCGGTAGCAAGATGGCCAGCGCCGGGTTCGTAGACCTGCTATGGTTCCTCGCTTTGATCTCTGCAAATCTTGCGGTGATTAACTTCCTACCGCTGCCGATCGTTGACGGTGGTTTGATGGTGTTTTTGATCATTGAAAAGATCAAGGGAAGCCCGATCAGTGTTCGCATTCAGGTCGCGACGCAAGTGATCGGCTTGGTGCTGATTGCGACGGCATTCTTGTATGTGACGCTGAACGATTTGGCTCGGTAAGGCGTTCGATCGTTTTGAAATCATGGGCGATGATTGGCCTCGTACCATTCGCGCCATTGGCCGATCGCAGCCAATCGTCCCAGTTCGTCCGCTTCCAGAAATTCAAACGACTGCCCGGTGATGGCGCGAAGCTCATGGGCTGCCCGCATGCCATTGGTATCACTCTTGCCTCGTAACTCGGAAATCTTGGCATCCGTTGCTAATTCACCGGTGATTGCAAACTGAGGTGCCATTGTCCCGAGCGCTTCCTGAGCCTGCGATTCGGTTGCCGTCATTCCGCTAAACACTGCTTCGTCCGACAAGCAATCGATCAGCGCCGCAACCACATCATCACCGCCCCACTGTCCTAGCGACTCGATGGCTTGCGCCCGCACACCGTCTTTCGGATGCGACCGCGCGATCCGAATGAGTTCGTCCAACGACTCTGGAAGGTTGATGCTGACGAGACGGCTCACCGCGAACATCGCCGACTCTGCGTCAAGCTGCTTGATCAACCCAGCCAACCGCTGCACGGTGTTCGCCGACGATCGCATCGACAAACCAAGGATCGCGCTTTGCCGAATCGTCTCATCAGAATCGATACAAGCGGTTTCCAACAGACGGTCGGCTTCATCTCCGTTGATGGTTGAGACGAGCGCTACGCCGAACGATCGGTTGGCTGCGTCGGCGTCGCGAATCAGGCTGCGGGCGACCGGCAACGATTTTGCGTCCATGCTCGAGAGCAGACTCAGATACTGCATGCGATCTTGCACGTCGGCAGACTGTGCAAGACGATAACCCCACCAGCGAACGCGTATCTCATTTCGAAACGCCACCACCAACGCAAAAACCGCAACCATGGCGATGATGATCATGATCGGCCGGCGCCAGCCATCTCGACGCTGTACTTGGGATAGATTGTGCGGTGTCGATTGCATGCTTAAATCGTAAGTGAGTCGGTGTATCGAGGCCAGCGACCTCGCGCAAAAGAGCACCATCGCCGTGTGCGTGGCGATGGTGCCGCAAAAAATCGGTGCTGTTAAAACGTGTGGGTGTAAGGCGTGCAGCACCGCAAGGACCACTATCGTGTGGTTCGACTACGCAGCCGCTTCAGCCACTTTCCGTCGACCAAACATCAATCGATCGAGCGAAAGCGGACCACTGCCCGAACAGAGAAGCGTCAAACAAACTGCACCAAGTAACATGAAGGCCAGCGGATTTGCGTCGTACATGCCAGCAAGCGGCGCCAACGCACCATCGCTGTTCAATACGCCCGTGCCAGCAAGCGTGCCCATCGCCGACGCACCAACACCAACCAGTGACGTCAGGCGAATGAAAGCGCCGATCAGCAGAACGGCAGCAAACGAAAGCTCAGCCAACCCGGTGAATTCCTGCCAACCCATCTTCACTTCGACACCACTGCTGTCTGCATGGGCCGTCGAAAGGACGGTGTTGGTCTTGTCGGCGATCGCCGATTCAATCTTATCCTTGAGTCCAACATTACTGGCTTCGGAAAGCGACTCGGTTGAAGACGGCAATGTCTCAATCCCTTCCGGATCTGCCGAAAGCGCCGTGCCCTGGTCAACAGGCAGTGGCTGCGGGCCGCTTTGCAACTGGGCTGCGCCTGCAAAGGCCAACGCCCCTGCGACCGCAATACGCAATATCAACGGGGTTACATTCGATCGATTTCGAATCATGTCGGTGGCCATCATTTTTCTCCTTCATTCACAAGAACCGCAAGACAGGGCATTCATCCTGATTGGAAACCGATCTCCGACGAAATCTGCTTCCGTAAGAAATCTACAACCCAAACGGCTTGACGCACATTACAATCGTCGCAAACGTTTGGAACGATCCCAAATATGCCCTATCATCGTCATGAGCGGGCATATTAAGCCCCTCTTCCGCGGTATTCGTGTACGGAATTACAATATTTGGGCCGATGACTTCCCCTATCGGTGACTCAGAGCCGCCCCGAATCATGCAAATAATCGTTGAAATCGACGGTATCCTCACAAATCTGCGTCCTGCATACTGGCAGGCCTACCAGGATGCGATGCGTCAGGTCGGGCTTGCCTGTGCCGACGAAGGCTCATTCTGGCGCGTCATCCGCCGCGGCGACCCGATTTCAATGGTCGTCCAAGGAGGCAAGCCGCGCCACATCGCTTCCTTCGAAACCGCATTTTCAACCGCGCTTGGCGCTCCACCGTTCGCCGAAAAACTCGAACTACACGAAGACGCCCGCGACTACGCTACCCAACTCAAGAAACTAGGCACCTGCCATTATGTCACGCAGAACACACACGCCGAAACGCTCTGGAAAATACTTACACCGGTGACCGGCTCCGGTTGCGAAGCCACCGTCACAACCCTGACCGATGGCCGAATCAACGCCCAATTCCAATCGCTTGTCGGCAGCGCCCGGCCAGTGATCGTTCTATCTGCTGGCGAACGCCTGTTGCAGGTCGCCGACTCGATTGGATACGTTCCGATCGGTATCGCATCCGGCGCATGCATTGCCAAACGCATGCCACGATTCGGCGCCATCGCCACCTATCGTGACGTGACCGCATTTTGCGAAGCGCGCGCCGAAGGCGACCCTGTACTCGTTCGCGCGGGCATTCAAGGTGATCGGCGATAGCCAACCAAATCTGTCGTACTCTTGGTGGCGAGTCCAGTCGAATCTAAATCGCTCCCGCAGTCAGCAGCTTCTTGAATCCGAACCGCTCACGAATCTGATCCACGGTTCTGTCCACGTCATTCGATTCCCATTGACTGGGTGCGTCGTGCAGCAACAACTGACGATTGCTGTTGGTGTCGAGGTTGCTCAACCGCACACCGATAAGCCGTACGCCTTTGAACAGGGCATTTGATCGCTGCGTCATTTGCTCGTGGAACAACTGCCGGGCGCACCCATAGATTTCTTGGTGCTGATCGGTCCGGAATCCGAGCGACCGCGATCGCTCCATGGTGTTGAATTCTGCGGTCCGCAGTTTCACGCTGATTGTTCCGGCTTTGAGTCCCGCTTTTCGCAATCGCCATGACGCCTTTTCCACCATACGATAGAGCGTCGATTGCACGGTTTGCCGATCGCGACAGTCCTCGGCGAAGGTTGTTTCATTCGAGACGGACTTGGGCGAGCCCGAAAGCGAAATCGTGCGGCTACCCTCACCATTGGCGAGTCGCAGGAGTCGCTCCGCCCACTTCGCCCCGACGCGCGATTCGAGTTCGCTTTCAGACAATCGCTGCACATCATCAAACGTGTGCAGGTCGGTGGCGGCTAACATCTCCTTAGCGTGGCGACCGATGCCCGGTACGACTGACAGCGACAACGGGCGCAAGAACGCCCGCTCAGAGCCAACCGCCACATGACAAATGCCGCGCGGTTTGCAGTATTTGCTGGCAATCTTGGCGACCAAACGATTTTTCGCGAGTCCAACCGACACACTCAGGCCAACATTGTGTAAAACTCGATCGCGCAGACGGGTGGCCAACTCGATCGGCCAATGCCTGGGCGTCGCCAAATGCGGATGAATCGCCGACCACTGTTCCTTCTTCCAGTCAAGATAACCTTCGTCGATGCTGGCGGGTTGGAATGTCGGACTCGCGTTCTCGCAAATTTCAAACACGCGTTTGCTGAACTTCGAATATTCGCCATGCCGCCCATGCAAGAAGTGAGCCTCCGGGCACACGCGATACGCTCGCGTCAACGGCATTGGCACATACACGCCCCGCGCCCTCGCTTCATAAGACGCAGAAGCCACTACCCCGCGTTCATTCGCCGCCCCGCCCACCACGACCGGCTTGCCTGCTAGCTTCGGATTCAAAAGCTGCTCGACACTCGTAAAGAAAGCATCCAGATCGACATGAGCAATCACCCGATCGGCCACATTCGTCGCAACGTCCGTCGTCAAGTCCCCATCCATCCGCCCCATGAGCCACCTCCGGAAAGCACCGTACAGTGCGCCTTGCCACACCTGTTAAGCTTCTTCCAAGCAGTATACACCAACTTCGCCAACAATGTAAGGAAAATGTTAGGTATTTTGAAAACCGCCAAGTGGGCTGCATTCTCCTCGTCGCCTTGTCCCATTGGATCAGCAAACTGCCGCCACAACCGCAAGCGTCTCCAACCGATTGACGCGAACACCCAACCGCTATACCGTCGCCATTCGTGTAGCCAATTGGGGTCGGTTGCCCAATCCGCAATCCGACGTGTGTGTCCGTTCGATCAGAATCAGAGGCCCGTGCCTTGGCCATCAAATGCGCTCAAATTGACAAAGTGAAAATCGGTGCCGGCCAACCGCTGGCGATCATTGCCGGACCGTGCGTGATCGAATCGCGCGACCATACCCTAAAGATGGCCGACGCCATCGCCCCGATCTGTCGGCGGTTGAACGTGCCGCTGGTTTTCAAAGCCAGCTTCGACAAAGCCAATCGAACCAGCGCCAACGCGTATCGAGGTCCGGGACTTGAGAAAGCCATCAGTATCTTTTCGGAGATCGGTCACGAAATGGGCCTGCCCGTAACGACCGACGTCCACCTGCCCGACCAGGTTGCACCGCTCGCACCCGTCGTCGATTGCTTGCAGATACCAGCGTTTCTTTGCCGGCAGACGGACCTGCTCGTCGCAGCCGCCACCACCGGTCGCTGCGTCAACGTCAAGAAGGGGCAGTTCATGGCCCCGGAGCAGATGGGTCCGGCGATCAAGAAGATCATCGCGACTGGTAATGAAAACGCCTTACTGACAGAGCGTGGCACTTTTTTTGGATACGGACGCCTCGTCAACGACATGACCGCGATTCCACAGCTAAGAGAGATCGCCCCGGTCGTTTTCGATGCAACGCACAGTTGTCAGCACCCGGGCGCAGACGGTGACAAGACCGGCGGCAATCGCCAGTACATCAAGACGCTGGCCCTCTCTGCGATTGCAGCAGGTGCAGACGCACTATTTCTAGAAGTTCACGACGATCCGGATTCTGCATTAAGCGACGCCGCCACGCAATTACCACTGGATTTGTTCGAGTCGCTTCTTCAGGATTGTGTCCGATTGCGCGAAGCGCTGTAGGGTGCGGCTTGCCGCACCGTTTATCTGATGCGGTTAACAGGTGCGGCCAGCCACACCCTACAATTCATCATCATATTACATCGGAGCATCAACCGTGAAGAATCGTTTCAACACCATGCTTGCATGCCTCATCGTCACCGCAGCAATCACCGGCTGCGCTCAAACGAAAGACACCACCGACGCACAAATCGCCCCACCACCGGACCCACATTACATCTACTACATCCACCCGGTCCGCGAAGGCTTCATCACCGAACCCACCCCCGACGAAGCCCGCAAAGTCGGCGCTCACTTCGAATACCTCAAGAAACTAACCGCCGAAGGCACCGTCCAGCTCGCCGGCCCATCTACCGACCCGCCCTACACCGGAATCGTGATCCTCAAAGCCAAAGACCGCGAAACAGCCGAAGCCATCATGAACAAAGACCCAGCCGTCCGAGGCGGCGTGTTTCGGGCAAGGCTCTCACCGATATCGCTTTCTTTGGTGGGAATCCTGACGCCAACACCGTAGAAAATTCTGACCAATTAGAATCGCCCCGCAACCAGCCGCCGACATGGAAAAACCAGCGCACAACATCGCCAAGTGTTACTCCTGCGGGTACGACCTCAGGGGCCATGCGACATTGGCTGTCTGCCCGGAGTGCGGCGTCAGCAGCGACTTCGAAGCCATGGCAGAAGAAGCCGTCGCGCTGACAAAACGTCGTCGGCTATTCGTGCTTGATCCACTTGCAATGCTGCGCAAGAGACGCCGCGCGTGGTGGTGGGGATTGTCAGATCGGCGAGACCATTCAAGACGCGTCGCCAAACGCATCATCTTAATCTCAACTCTGATCGCAGGGCTGTTTGCCGTGACGCTTGGAACAACTTACATACGAGTAAACGTTAAACTCATCCGCCGTAATCCGCATGGAATCCCCTCACGGATGTTCCATTTTGACCGACTACGGGGACCATTCGGGATATATCGCGCCCAGCAACTTTCGCCTGCCAATGCGGACGACTATTTGGACGGCATGGAAGATGGTGAGACCAAATCGATTTATGCAAGAAGTATCGTACGCGGCACTTGGAATGACACCCTGCATTGTCTTGCAATATTCGCCCTTTGGGCCTTTCCATGTTGGGCGGTTCCCGCTTTTCTCATAGGCGAACGCGCCAAGAAAACAATCGATGATTCCGAGGTTCAACTGCGCCAGTCTGTTTACGCGGCACTGATTTACGAATCACCACGCATACTCTACTTGCTGATCGCCGTCTTTCTGACCTGGCCGATTGAACTGCTTGCAATCTGGATTGACCCCAGAATTCGGGTTCCACCGAATTACTTAGCGATCGCTTTAGGAATCTGCGTAGCATACAACGCGCTATCCTGGTATCAATCACTCCGCAGCGATTATGCTAGGGTCCTTGGAATGTCACATGTACGGGCTGGGTTCTTCACGGTTGGGGCGGCGGTCCTCCTGCCCGGAATGATTTACGGCGCGTACTACTGCGCCTTTAGAATTTAGGACGATCAGATCACCTGCGAAGTCGATCGCTCAATGGCCGTCGAAACTTGCTCGCTTACCATTTTCCACGTAGTCGATGAGTTTCGCGTAAAGGCCTTCGTTTGCTGGAATGAAGAACTCCATTAACTTGTCATACGCCGGATCGTCGCGATATCCGACGCCGTATGACAGTATCCGCGTTCGGTTGTCGCTGATCGCCTCAAAGACGATGACATTCATCAAATTGTCGGCATCTTGTTTCATGATGTCCGGCCAACGCTCTGAGAGTTCCGCTCGCAACGTCAGAACTTTTTGCGGCACATAGTTGACGATATGCAGCGTGTTCGTTCCCGCGTCACCGATCTTTGCATTGGGCGTATAATGCGTTTGAATCGTTCCGCCGGCGCGCAGGTTAATCTTGACTGCCGGTGATGCCCATGCCGACCACCCGTCATCTGTTGTGTACGCATCCCAGACCTTTTCGATCCTCGCATTTAGAAGAACTTCCTGAATCACAACGCGTTCACCGGCATCTGTCTTGATCATATTCGACGAAATTCTCTTGCTGGCTTCCTTGCTTTTTTCCTGCTCGTCACTGGCTGAAACTGGGTGAATAAACCGAATCGCAATGACAGCCACAACCATGACAGTTACAAACGTGAACGGTATCTTTGACGTTTTCATCTAACGATCCTTTCGGTAATCATGCGCGGCGCTCAAGGTAGACCGCGACTTCGCCAATGGTAAGTTCGCAGTATGGCACACGGTGAGTCAAACGTATTGAAGAATTTTCACCTTGGGCGAATCGGCAACGAAAGCGGAACTAATCGTCGGGGAAAAAATTTGGGCGATCGGGTCCTGTTGCATGAAACGATGCCGGACGAAATCCGGAAAACCCGTGAAACTCGCGGATAAGGTGGGCTTGATCGCTGAAACCGAGTTCGACGCTGAGTTCAGACCAATTCACCTGAACCTTGTTTTGAATGGCCTCAAAAATCTGCGAAAGCCTAAATATCCTCTGGAGAGTTTTGGGCGTCACACCGACGAATTTGCGAAACTGATCGATAAAATGTTTTCGCGAAACGCAAGCCCCTTCGCCAATTTTATCGAGTCGCACTTCGCCCGGGTTGGCGATGATTTTCTGTACACCGTCAACCGTGTAATCCGGCGCTGCGAATTCTGCATTGTGCAAATCGGTCAACCAGTTTGCGGCTACTCTGATTCTCTGGATTGGGTCGGCAAGTTGCATGAGACGGTCACGAAGACTGAGTACCGATTCTCCAAAGACCGACTGGGCAGGAACAACCGTGTCGACAAATTCGCTGGCCGGTCTGTGCGTAAACATGGCAGACGCGCCAGGTGCAATCTGAACGGCCAACAGTTTGCTTTCCTCGTCAGTGTCACCGATCGTTATGTATTGCGTTTGAAGTCCCGACAGCCATGCTGCCCGGCAAACTTGCCGCACGGTGCCACTTTCGTTTTCGTAGATATGACGAGGACGGCCATCCAACTCAATCACCAGATTCATGCGACCGTTGGGCACAAGGCGCTCGCGTTTGTGCTCGGGCAAGTAACCATCAAGTGCAAACACGACTTCAATCGCACCTGCAAGCGGCGGTTCTTGTGGTATGAAGGGTGTATAGTTCATTGCGCCTAGCCGTTTCCGCCGAGTACAGGCAGGCTGACCATTGTGCCCCCTTCTTTCATCTGTACTGGCGAGGCGGCTAGGCGATCGTAAATGGGTTGATCTTTCGCGTCGAGTCTTCCGAAGGTCAGCACACCTGTCGGGCAACTTTGCACGCAGGCTGAGCAGCGGACGCATTCGGGGTCGCGCATGCCTAGACCTTTATTGGCGAAGTTCATGATGTCGATGCCTTGGTGGCAGACCGACGTGCAGACGTTGCAGGAGATACACTTTTTCTTGTCTGCGAAGATTCTGAAACGCGTGAACCGGGTGTAGATGTGCATCAGCGCGGCGAGCGGGCAGGCGAAGCGACACCATACGCGGCCGCTGAACCAGAAATAGCAGCCGACGCCGATCACACCGGCGAGCATCACATCGACGAGCCAATTGTAATTCAGATACGGAATTTTCTTATAAGCCTTGTCGTAAAGCGAACTCGCGAACGAATCGGGCATCGCCCAACCCACGATCCGCAGAAGCAGCAACAGAAACGCGAACAGCAGCACCACCTGTCCGACCATGTTCAGGCGATTCCACTTGGGTCCGTGCGGCATTTTGTGGCGATGTGCATCGCCCATCGTTTCGGCCAATGCTCCGCATGAACAAATCCAACCGCAATACGCGCCTTTGCCCCAGCGGCGGATGATCAGCGGAATCAGCACGAACGTTTGCAAAAATCCAATGATCAGCCAGCCCCACATCGGCTTGTCTGTGAATACGTTCGCGACGAACAGTGGCCAAGCGAGGATGAATCCGTACGACCGCCAATACGCACGCTCAACACCGACGTCGTCGTAGCGTTCAAAGAATTGATCGGCGAACGTCGCGCCAACCGCACCATCTGCGAACCAACCATTGCGCCCTGCCCACGGCAGCACGATTTCTGGTAACAGGAACAGCGGTATGACTTGAATGGTTATCAGCGTCCAGGTTTGCAATTTGACGTAGGGCGTTTTGCGCCGTCGTATTCGCCGCAATCCGAATGCGAAGACGCACAAGCAATAGGCCAACGAATAGTAGAAACCAGCCGACGACATCGATTTGCGAAGCGTGTAGAGCAAATTCGCCGGTCGCCTCGATGCCTCCGCAAACCAGCCGCCCACTGCATCCCACCAATTGCCAACATTTGCCGGAAACCAGCCGTGTTCCTTGAACCAGGTGCCAATCGGCAGTTCGGTCAGTTCCTTCTTCCAGTGATATAGCAAGATGCAGAAGAGCATAAACGAAGAAAACGCAACGATGCGGCTGACGGGCCATTCGCCGCGAATGGGGATGCCGCTGCGTCTGAAGAACCCCAGCGGTGGTTCGCGTCCGATCATTGAGAAGACGACATCGTTGGGCAGCGTACTGACTTCTCCGCTTTGGTCTTTTAGTTCGACTTCAGTCTCGCGAATCTCGGCCACTTCAGTCGCCAGCGCCAAACAGACCGAGCCTTCGCCAACCTTTGCGCACATTTCGGGCGTAAACGATGTCGTTACGCGTTCGCTGCTGGGGTGCTCGACGCCAACCGATGCTTTCGGATTCGCCACCATTTCGTGAAGCTGATCAATGTTTTCGGGTTTGGCGCGAGAGAGTTCTTCCCGGCGATAACTGAGCGTGACTTTTGCACCGGCGACGGCGAGCGCGATCGCGCACTCGATCGCAGAGTCACCACCCCCAACCACCAGCGCCGCCTTTCCCGAATAATCCTGCGGATCGTGCAAACGGTTATAGACTTTATCGAGCGATTCCCCTTTGACGCCAAGCTTTCGGAAGTTTCCACTGCGCCCAATCGCCACGATCACACGAAGCGCTTTGACATCGTCATCTTCGCTGGCAACATGCAGATGCAACACGCCCGATTTGCGCTCGATGAATTCGACTCGCGCTCGTGTTGTTTCGATCCCGGCATCATCACGCTGAGACTCGAGTTCTGCGACGAGGGCTTCCTTCACGTCAGCTTTGAATTGAACTTCACCCGCAGGAACCATCTCCGTTGGATAGGTGTAGATCGGTTTGCCCTTGGGAAAATTCACGATCGTCGAGAAGTCCTGCGCGGCTTCCAGGATCGTAAAATTCAAGCCGGCATTCTTGGCCTCTATAGCAGCCGACATGCCCGACACGCCTGCACCGATGATAGCCAGATCGTAGACGCCGTCTTCGCCACCCCGCTTCGCCGCAAAGTCGGGTTCCGCGAGAATGGCGTGGACCGCTTTCGCACCTGAGTCGGCTGAGAATTTCAGCAGCGGAATACCCGTCAGGTCGCCCACCACGCGAACTCCGGGCAATTTGGTGGTCCCGTCTTCGTGGACATCGGGAAGTTTTTCGACGGTGCCTGCCGGCCAGGACGTGTGCAGCCAGCGCGTGTATCGTTTGATCGGGTTCATGAGAATCTTTGGATTCCATTTAGACGCGGATTGATTGCAAGATTCCCAAGTGTCACTCGGGAATTGTTTCTCGAATTCTGCGGCTCGAAGCGACGATCCGCAAGCATCAATTTGAATTGGAGGATTTGGACAAGTGAATTGGGCCGGTCAAACCAGATTGCGACATGATTTGGCAGGACAATATCAACACGCGGTGTTGGAGTTGCTCGCGACTTGGTCCTCTGGGTTGGATCGTTTGTTTTGGTACATGGCGATGTCAACCCGTTCGATATACTTGTCAAGATCGAACGACGGAGAAACTGATTCGATCCATTCAGTTCCGACGCTGACGCGCACATTAAACTGCAGGTCGCGCCAAGAAATCGGATTATCTGAAACGGCGGCGACCATGCGCTCGACGGCTAAGTAGCTTGCGTTTTCGGACAACCCCTCCAGCATGATCAGGAATTCATCACCACCCCAACGGCAGACGAGTTCTTTGCCTCGAATGACCGACTGCAACCGTCGGGCGACGGCTTGCAAAACTTCATCGCCGCACGCGTGGCCGTAGTCATCGTTGAAAGCCTTGAAGTTTTCGAGATCAAACAGCGCCAGCCCCAATGACCGATTTCCCGCGCGAGCGCCATGAACCATACTTGCCGACTCACGGGCGAACCCATCACGATTCAAGAGACCCGTCAGGGCATCATGGGTGGCGCGTTCCTCCGCGTCGCGATGCTTCGATTCGGTCTCAAGCATATGGCGCGTCAGGTATTGATTGTCTGCCGCCAATTTTTGACTTTCCAGGATCAGGTTGGTCGTCGCCTGTGAAAGAATCAAACACGCCCGTGCGGTCAAATCATGCAACGAAGACCCCTCGCTCTCACCACCCGAGAATAATTCCATCATCGAACTGAACTGGATTTCCACTTCGTCGACCAGTTGCTTTGCGCCGATCCAATGACTCGAGAACTTTTCCCCGACAAGAACATCCAGCGACTGGAAGTCGTGTTGCGACCAACATCGAAAATCGTGCGGGAAGAAACCCATCGCCAACCCGATAGGATCGGTGCTGCGATTCATCTCGACACTAGGATCAACACCACGATGATGCTGGCGAATCGCTTCCGGCATCGGTTGCGGTAATCCGATTTTTTCTGCGAGACAAGCGCTGACCTCGGCGTGATCCATGCCAAATACGTCACGTTCGTATGCGAGACGCTTGGCCAAACCGACGTTTTCATCACGAAGTAGCCCTGCGTATTCAACACCGTCGCACGAAACCATCAGCGCCACGCCGATGTCCTGGAGCAACCCCATCGTAAACGTATCTTCGGACCAGTCTTCGGCGAAACCCTTGGTGAGAAGTTCGCCAGCGCAAGCTTTGAGAAGTGCGGCTTGCCAAAATGCATGGCCGTCTTCGTCGCAGAGGTTCCAACCCAGATAGAGACCAGTGAGGCTGTGTGACACGCAAAGCGATTTGGCGTTGGACACGCCCAAGAGGCTGACGGCTTGGTTGACGCGGGTGATCTTTCGACTCAGCCCGAACCAAGCAGAATTTGCAAGGCCAAGAAATCGTGCACAGAGTGATGGATCGGTTGCGACCAATTCTGCAATATCTGCACATCCCGTTTCCGGATTGCGACATCGATCGATGATCTGTACGGCGACGGTCATCGAAGACGGCAGATGTTGCGCCAATTCGATGCGTTGGCGCAGAATTTTAGCGGACCCAGTCATTGGCCCCTCAACCAAGTGTGATTTGTCCTTCTTGCTGGACGTTACGATACGTCTGCCAGCTTTCCCCTACTTGTTCGACACACCGAAGCAGCCGCCTTAGAGATTCTAGGGAAAGTTCCCCAGTTCTTACCATGCTGTTTTTTTCCGGACCACTGTGGGCTCACGGCCAACATCTACTCAAATATCGATTGAAAAAAAAGCCGCAGCGCGACATGAGCGCGCTGCGGCGTTGAAAGCATCATGCATGGTGACGATTAAGGCAGGCCACCCGTAAACACAGACTGAAGCAGTTTGCCATCGACCATATCGACATCGCCATCTTCGTCGATGTCGGCATACACGCAATCTGGCAGAACGTAACCCGCACCTGGGCCTGCAAGGCAATCTGCGAAATCGGGCAAGTCGCTTAGGTCGACGTCAGAGTCGCCATTCATATCACCCCAACCGGGCGTCGGAATCGGCGCGATGGCTCCGGTAATAAATTCAGTCTCCAGAACCACGACCGGCTGACCGTTGGGTTCGATGGTCAAATCGTTCAGTCCGATTTGAAGCGATCCTTCCGGAACGAACACGCGCGATTCCGGTTCGCCGAATATCGCTGACCCGTTCGGATCGAGGTAGCCGTAAATGACGCCGTTGACAGAAACGCTAACCGTATCAGGTGCAAATGGCCCACTGGAGAGAATGCGGATGTACGGATCGTTAAATGGGTCGCGCGTCATGCTGAATTTAAACCCTGAAGAAAGGTTGAATTCCTGCTCGACGGTTGGCGGTGCAACGCCGCGGTCCCCGGCATCACGATCGGCGGCTCTGCCCGATTTGTTGACTGCAGCCTGCGTGCCAAGGCCGTGGTCACCGCCAAAAATGAGTAGCTCTTCATTGGGGTTGAATGTTCCGTTCGTCGATAGATCGGTGATCAGTTGGCACAAGTCGCCAAACGTCGCAGGCAATATATTCGCGTTGGGCACATTGGTACTCGTACACGGATTCTTATTACCGGTTCCAAACAAAATGTGCACGCTTGTACCGTTGGTGTTCAAATCGCCCCACTGACTTTCGAGCAACTCGCAGAATCGCGTGATCTCGTTTTCGATTCCGATTTGATCCGTAATACCCGCGATGAAAATGGCGTGATGACTTGTCGCTTCCGAATCAAACAGTGGAATCTTATCATCGCCGCCCTTGGTGCCGTTTGTATAGACGGATCGTTCCGTCTTGCGGTCGCCTGGTCTCTGGATGGGTGAAGACTCACCGGTACGCGAAGCAATTTTTAGCGCTTGTAGCACCGTTCCATTGGTGTTGATCAGCGCATCTCGCAACGCTTTTGTCCAATGTCCCATCGGGTCCGCTTCGGCGTCACTGTCTCCTCTCGCCAATTCATTGCTGCGGGCCGCAGATCCACCCACCCAGCAAACAACCTTGCCAAATGCGTTCGCTATATCGTCGAGCATTCCGCCACCGTGACACGATTGCATGAACACCTTGACGTGCTTAATTCGTGAAACAGGATTCGGACCACTCGTATCAATCAGTGCATCCTTTAACTTCTGTGCAAATTGGTCATCCCGTACCCAGTCGATTATCGCCTTGCCGTTGGGATCGGGAATGACGAAACCATTGGAGTCTAACTTCATCGTCCCATTCGAGTTGAACAGCACCTTGAGCGGTAATCCGTTGGAATCAACAAAGAGGGGTCCATTGCTCGCACGTTTCAATAACGCAAGCGCTGAGTGCTGCCCAGCCGGTTCTTCCGCTTCGTCGATGATGCCATTGGTATTGGCGTCAGCACTGCTACCCTCGGCGATCTCGATCGCGTCGGGCAATCCGTTGTAATTCAAATCGGAATACCGACAAGCAAGAATGTCGCAAAGATCGGGGATGCCGTTGGTATCCAAATCGGTCGCAGTTCCCTGAGCGATTTCCCACGAATCAGGCACATTGTTTTCATTGCAGTCCGATTCGCATTCGTCCGGAATTCCGTTGCTGTTGATATCATTGCTTGTGGTGCCCGCAATATCCACCTCGTCGGGAACACCGTTCCCATTGCAATCCGGATCGCATTCGTCGGGAATGCCATTGGAATCAACGTCGTTGCTCGTCGCACCCGCGATATCAACCTGATCGGGCACGCCATTTTCGTTGCAATCGCTGCAATCAACTTCCTGACAACTGCTTCCCAGGGTGAAGGGATATCCTTCGAGCAGTATGCAATTCACGATCGTTTCCTGGCTGCAAGTGCCGTCTGGATGACAACAAGCCCCCGTCGGTAGCGGACAAGTCGTTGTGATGCAATTGGTGCCCGGCCCTTGCGGCAAGCCACTTAGAAAGTTGATGCAATCGTCAACAGATGTTTCGACGCATGTTCCCGACAGGTCATCGCAACAAGCCTGGATCGAACCCCCACCGGTGCAGGCTTCAAAACCGCAGGTCGTTGCTGCACCTTGCGGAGTTCCGTTTTGATTGACGCACTGCGCGGGGTCGATTTCCGAGCAGCTTCCGCCCGAAAAACAACAAGCCTCCGGTGGCTGCCCACCGCAGATGCCCTGAGCACAATTCGTGCCGGGGCCTTGCGGCACTCCATCAATATTGAAGATGCAAAAATCGGGTGTGACGTCCTGGCACCCGGTCGCTCCAAAACAACATGCCTCAGCTTCGGAACAAACCGCCACTTGGCAGTCACTCCCAGTGCCTTGGGGAATACCGTTGATTTTCTGACAATTGAATGGATCCTCGAAACTGCAATTTCCATCAGGCAGGCAACATGCTTCGGAACCACCGCCATCGCATGGTGCAGCCTGACAATCGGAGCCCGGCCCTTGTGGTGTACCGGGAACATTGAAGCAATCTTGCGGTTCCAATTGCAGGCAACCTGAACCCTGTTCGCAACACGCCTCAGAGTTCGGGCAGTTGGCCCCGCAAAGGTTTATCGCTTCGTCGACGCAAATCGCGTCCCACTCTGTGTCGCAGCAGAATGGGTCCATTCCGCAGACGCAATTGACGACCGACGGCTGATCGCATCCGGGTGAAAAGTGAACCTGACAACAATCTTCGACAGGAACGCCGCGCTCCTGTGCATGAAGCGAAGCTGCCCCGACGCCTAGAAAAGTAAAAGTAATGATACGAATGAATATCCGATTAAAACGATTTGATGTGGGAAGCATGGGGCAATCTCCATCTATGAGAGTTTCTCAATCGTATTTAGTTGTGCGCCTGGAAGTGATCCAAAGTGCTATCGCACACGACCGCTGCTTGGCATTCATGTTCTTGATTCGAGTTGCGCCGCGAATGGGAGCGGATTCGTGCCAACAATTGGCACAAACCACGACCATCATCATAACGAATCATGATGATTAAATTCAATCAGTATCACTGAATCGTCCGTCGCACCACCAATGGCGGGGATTCAATCGGCACTGAAACAAAGTTTCGACGACTTCTTGCACCGCGCGGATTGCAGCCCATGCCCCCTCATGCAGCCATAGACCTTGAGAATGAACATTCTGACATGATCTTCTCACTATCGCGTGAGCTGCGGTTATCTTGAATAAATCCAAACATGAGATGCGAATTGAATTGATGAAGAATCGAGCGAGCACTTCAATCGGATTTTGAGGCCGCTCGTTGTGCTCGTCTTTGTTCTTCGGTCACGACAGTCATCGAGTGCGTTGTCTTAATGCTCGACTCAACTGTGGAGGTTTCGCCCGGTCCGGGGGCATCGGTCGTACCTGTCAGATTCATTGTCAGATCTTCGGTTTGGGTCACAAATTGACCGCGTTTGACATCGTACGTCGCTCGACCCTTGGCGTGCCCATCTTTGAGGGCCATTGATATGCCGAACATCCTGGCTTTGGATTTCTTGTCGTTGGTTTCCTTTAGCGTTGCTTCGTACGATATGTCAACAACTTCTGTGCCGTCACGCTCGCCAATGAATTCCACCTTGCATACATACGACCGCTGGATGTCCTTTTGATAGATACTCGGTTGAATCGACGAAGCTTCCCATGTCTCGCCAACACTCACCTTCTTGTACGGATACAAACAGGCGTGCGAATCGTGCCAATAGAAACGCATGCGCGGCTCGGTCAATTCTTCTTCCAACTGAACGAACAACATGCCACCGGCGGCTGCCTCTTCGACCGCAAAATAGACATCGTCGATTCCTGACGTCTTCACGACTCGCCCTTTGGAATCGACATCGACTGCAATCTCCTCACCAAGCATGGGACCGAGGGCGACGGCCAACGGATCAATTTCGTCGGTCGGATCATCTACGTCTGAGTCAAATCGAACGGGCGCTTCTCTGGTTTCCATGAACATCGCCACGCGATCAAACGTCAGCATCACACGCGTTTTGGCGTCGGCCGATCCTTTCGCAACCGTGCGCTTTGCCGTGCGCAGGCGCATGGATTTTCGCGTCACACCCTCTTCGCCATAAAACCCACCACGCGAAAACGTTTCGATCTCGTCGTTCATCTCGACGAAATGCTTCGCTCCTGGCACCATCTTGGGCGCGAGCATAACCGACTTGGACTCATCGGCGACCGACGGCGTGGCCATGACGCAACACGCCGCAATCACCCCGCAAAGTCCAACAGTCCTGGATTTCAGAATTCGCATCACCCGATACCGATCCTTTATTAATCTGCAGAAGCCGTGACCTTTGATTTTGTCATATCCATGCAAACCACCCGCTTCATGTTGCGGGCGAAGAGCTTGCCATCATCGAGCACCGAAAGTGTCCAGCACTTTCCAGAGAGGATCTCCGCATTGGTTACGGGGTTGAATCCTTCCGGTGATACCGGCGCAATTTGCAATTCACCGGTCTGCGTCAGGAGAAGCAGATGCCCATCTGCCAGAACGAGCGTTCCGTGTTTGACCTTGCGAACGCGCCACTTTTCCTCGCCTGTCATAAAATCCACGCATGCCAATGCTTTCTGATCGCAGCTATACAGATTACCTTCGTACAGGATGCATGACTGAAACTTGTTCATCAACACGCGGCTTTTCCATACCTCGGTGGCGGCCAAACCCTTGCCGTCGATTTCGAGTTTGAACAACCCGCATCCCGTTTCGTAACCCGACGTTAGAAACAGATGACCGTCGTGATAAATCGGTGCAGCCGCATTGACCTTGTAATTGGTCTGCCACGGAATGCGCAACACCTGTCGCCCGGACTTGGCCTCGACCACAATCGCCGACTCACCGTTGAACCCGACGATATAACGCTCATCATTGAACGTAAACGGATACGGTGTTGAATAGCCTGCCGGGTCGTCGCCAGTGTGCCACTTCTTGGCACCGGTGACCCGATCAAACGCAATCAGCGCGCCTTGATTATCGCCCGCCGACGAAATCGCCAGGTCGCCTTCTACCAAAACCGAACCGCTATAACCCCACGTCGGCGCATGATTGAATTGATGGCTCCAAACTTCCTTGCCCGTCTCGGCATCGGCGCAGAGCAGTTTGCCCTTCGCACCCTGCACGTAAACTTTACCGTGAGCAACCGTCGGCGTGGCCCGCGTTCCGTCACCAAAACTATCCTTGAATCCCGGGGCAAACGGATTCTTCCAAATCACTTCACCGGTTTTCGTGCTTAGGCAATAAAGTGTCTGTTGGTCGTCGCTGGTGCCACAGGTGTACAAACGGTCGCCGACTACCGCGAACGAACTGAACGCCGAACCAATGTCGCGCTCCCAAACCAACGGGATCGGGGTTTTCCATTCCTTTACAAATCCGGTATCGCTACTGATACCATTGTGCTCCGGCCCTCGAAAACAGCTCCAGTCTGCCGTCGCGTTCTGCGTTGCAATCATCGAAACAAATACGAACGCAGAGGTCACTGACCATTTCGAAATCTGCATGGATATCTCCAGCCGCCAAAGGAATCTCAACACGGTTTCCAGAAGGATAGGGGCGCATCACCAATCAAACAACCCGATCATACGATTCCACACACAACATCCCGCTACCGTGCAATGCAACCTGATTGGCCGGTCGACCCGGCTACTCACTACGCAACGCGCCCAACATCGGCGATCGCAACGTCGGCAGAAGTGCGAGCAAACCCGTCACCACGCCCGCAAACGTCACGCCCACCAGCACCCAGCCCAGCGACGACCAGGGGATCACGTCGGCTCGATCGGACAGTTGCGGCAGGACAGCCACCGTTGCGGCTAAGGCGGCGGCGATGATCCCGACAACCACCAATAACACATTTTCAAAGAGTACACTCAAACCAATCCAAGTGGCCGTAAAACCCAACGCCCGCATCAATGCCAATTCGCGCCGCCGCTCCCAGACGTTGCGAAGCAGGACGGCTGTCAATCCAAACGAACCCAACACCAGACCCATGCCGCCGAGCGTTTGAAACGTCGACAGGTAGGTGTTCTGCACCGAAAAATACTCGCGAAGTCGGACAGCCGACTCCTGCACGTCGAATCCGAATCGCGCCAAACCTTGTTCTAAATCTGATTCGATGTTCGCCGCGTCGTTCGGCGCGCTGATCAGAAAAAACGCCCCGCCGCTTCGACGCGGAAATAACCGGCGAAACGCGTCGGCGTGGATGACCAGTTCACTTTGCAGCAGGCTTCCCTTTAGGAGAGCGACAAACCGCAGCGTCACATCGCGACCACCTTCATCCTTGATCACCACATCTTTGTCCAACCCGGAATGCATCTGCCATTTCACGACGGCTTCATCGCCAATGACCGGAATGACGCCGTCATCGAATTCCATCCGCAACGTCGTCCACGGATTCCTCGGATTCACGGAAGTCGCGTCGGTGACGGCACTGAACTGAAAACCACCGCGATCAATCATTGACTCTGGCGCACCAATGATTCGCGGCTGAGTGGGGACGTACAGATTCTGGCAACTCGTTTCATCACCGGGCAGCAGCGAAAACGGTACGACTTCGCAGGTTGACAATCGCTTTGCCGAAGCCGAGTTGAACCCCAATGCCTCTCGCCCGGCGTCGGTCGCCAAGGAATACGGCAGCGGTACATCCGACTCTGCCGTCAGGTTGAAACCCCCAGCAGACGCCGCAGAGGTGGTATCAACGTTTAGTCGAAATGCCTGAAGTGACAGCACGAGAAACGCACCGGAAGCAATCAGCGCGCTGGTCAGCAAGCTGCGCCCGGGATGACGCGCCGCATTGCGAACGCCCAATTGAAGCCACGCCTTCTTTGAATTGACCTGAAGGCGGCTGCTTGAATACAACGTCGCACCGAACAGACCCAACATCGCCGCCAGCGTCGCCGACCCGGAGCCGAAGAACGCCCCGGCTTGGGCGATGCCGTCGAGTCGCATTCCAAGGATTGCAGCACCGACAGCCACCGCAAGGAAAACGAGTGAACCGACAACCCATCGGCGGTGGCGCGACGATTTGCGTTTCGGGCTGCGTTGATCGGTGGCCCCTTGCAAAAGCGCCGATGGCGACACTGTAAGGCATCCACGCTGCGCCCGAGCAATCGACAAGACTGAAACGATCACACCCACTACACCGCCAACAACCAGCGACACCCATGAAAAATGTAATCCCAAGAAAGGCGCGTTGACCGCCTCCGACCACCACGATTTCAAACCGGCTAACATCAACCACGAATAACCGTACGCACCAGCCAATCCGATCGCGCTACCCATGACGGCGATGACCAGCCCTTCAGAAATCAGATGCTTGCGAACCTGCGGATTCGAAAAACCAATCGCCGCAAGCAATCCGATCTCGCGGCTGCGACGTTCAATGTTGAGCCTTGAAAGCAGCAGCACCAGCATCATCGATGAGGCAAGCAAGAAGAAACTAAACGCAACAAACAGCATGCCAAAATCAGTGCTTCCCTTTCCGGCTTGTATTGCGTTCTGACGAACGGGAAGAACCTGAATACGGGCTGCGCTTAGGTCAAGTTTCTTCGTCAGCGTCGCACGGAGTTGATCGGCGAATGCATTGATGTCCGTGTTTGCCATGGGTCGAAATCGCAGTGACGTGTAGCGGCCATGCGGACTTGTCGGATCGTGCCACAGTTTCTCGCCATCGCCCAGTTCGATGAACGCCTTGGGGACGGCGCGATACTGATCCCAATACGCTTCGTCGCGATCCTTGATACGTTTGAGATCAACTGGAAACGGCGGATCCCAATCAGATACTTTCGCAGCATCGGTAATCCCGGGGTATGCCGGCGTCAATCCGCGATCAATCGCAGCTCCCGACATTGCGACACTGGCGACCAATTCAAAGTGCGCCGTTTTTTCGTCAAGCGCCCCATCGTCCTGAAGATCGTAGTACTCGATCTGCACGCGATCGCCGACCTTCGCACCCAGCGCCTCTTTCGCCCAATCGTTGAGCATGATTTTGCCCGGACCGAATTCGTCGATCGCCCCACTGGTAACCGGCATAGTCACAACCGATGTGCTCTTACTCTTGAGTGCAGCCACCGTCGAATACGGAATGGCAACTTGCTCATCGCCTCGCCCAATGCGAATCGAATTGGCAAGATTGGCCATCAGCGGTTCTATGATCGCGGGCATCTCCTTCGCGACTTCGCCCGCCAACGTTTCAACCGAAGGATCGATCAACAACTGATCTGATTCGAGTGCAACGTATTGCAGTTCTTTGTGTGTGCGAATGGACAATCCAACGTCTTCGAGCGTCAAATAGTCGTGAATGCTTTGTTTGATCCTGGACACGGCCGCTGCAGACTCGTCCGCGCTGCCGGAACGCCCAACCAGGATCGCATTCGACTTGCCTTCCTGCCCCAGTTGGCGCTGCAACAATTCCAACGACACAAAGGCATTGCGCGGGGTTTGCTGCTGGGGTCGAATTGAAAACCCGCCCATGCCTTCATTGGGAACGACCGCCCGAACGGTCAAACGCATTCGCGTCGTCACATCGTCACGCCGACCCAGCAGGGTGTCCGTCGCAATCGCCGACGCCTTGCCCAAACGCAGCAGCACCGCATCACCGACCCTCGCACCCAACTCGTCAGCCAGCGCCTTATTGAGAACAATGTCACGATCGGTGGGTGTCCAATCAGAACCACCATCGGCATCGAGCTTTGTAAATTCGTCGGTGATTCCCCAGATCGACGTTCGGTTGACGCGCGCTTCCGTCTCAGCATGAACGGCGCTGCCTCGAACGGTCAGGACTGACACGACGGGCGCATTGTTTGCGTAAGGCGCAATCTCGGCGGCCAACTCAGCTCGAACAAATCGACCCGCCGTCGCCGCGAACTCGACGTTGCCCAACTGGCTAAGCGCTTGTTCGCGCAAACTCCCGCGAACCGAATCGCCCACGATCAACGAACCGGCCAGCACAGCCACACCAACCGCCACCCCCAGCATGACTGCAAGGTGCTCGAATCGGTAATACGCAAGACTTCTTCGCACGAACATGGTCGACGATGGTGATCGCTGGCGGGTATCGGGTCAAGTCCCCACAACAAGCCGCCTGCGACTCCGAGAATGGACATGCGGACGGATTGCAAGCCAAATCCGAGTGACTCAACACCCCCGCATCGGTGCGACCTATGCGGCGATTTATGAATTCGACCGGCGCTTTGGTCTTGCCTGTACACGGGCCGCGTCACATAATGCTTATTGCTGAGGATCATTATGGGACCGCGCCGGGGGGCAGACGGAACCACACGCCGAAACCGGGAGCTTCGTAGATTTTGCCGGGTTTGGCGCATACGATCTTGCACAGCTTTGGGGTTAAAACCGACTTGAAAGCCTAAACATTCGCTGTTCAATAAAACGGTGTTGCCCGTTGGGGCACATCGCTACTTGCATATAGAGAAACCGAGGCGTACCGCTGGTTGGACTAGAGAGGTCAACATGCCAACATTTGGACAAACCAACAAACGATCGACGGCTGCACTGCAAATCTCAATGCTAATCGCGATCGGCGTCATCGCCGCATCAAGCCAACGCGCTTCGGCACAGTGCGCATTCTTCGATGATTTTCAGCGACCAGACAGTACGACCGTGGGCTTTGGCTGGGTTGAAGTGGAATCGCTTGCGCCCGAAATCCTGATCACCTCTTCGTTTCCATTTAGCTTTGTAGATGTCGTTGGAACGGGCATCGCACCTGCAAGCCTTACACAGTCGAACATTGATACTTCGAGCCTCACCGATCCGGCTCTTACATTCGTATGGCAAGCTCGAAATGGTAATGCCGAAGCGACGGATGTGCTCCAAGTGGACTGGCGTTTGAGTGGCGGTGTCTGGGAACAACTCGGCGAATTCGATTTGACGAACACCATCACGACTGTTGAAGAATTACCGCTTCCGCCGGCCGCAATAAACACGTTCATCGACATTCGATTTGTGATTATCGTCGATGAGTTTCAGGAAGGCATATTGCTTGACGATGTCGGTGTCTGCGAAGTTGCCGGCCCGCCCGATTGCAACAGCAATGGTGTTGATGATGCTGACGACTTGACGGGAGGCA
>JAJDEB010000008.1 GCA_029260015.1 Phycisphaerae bacterium
GCAACGCAAAAGCGATCTGTTCCTCCGTGAATCTGGACTTCTTCATCAGCGTTCTCCTCCCGGCCGAAGGCCGGGTCTGATGACCGAAGTCTACCCGAAAACTCTCATTTTGAATGGATCAAGATATGGGGAGAACGTCAAAAAATGGCTGTGCCACAAGATTACTCCATTTTTGCCGAGACATTGATGTGGCCGTCGCCGGTGATCTGGACGCGAATCATGTTTGGGTGACAACAAACCGGACAATCCTCCACGTATTCCTGATTGTTTCCGGCCGACGGATCGACGGGGATTACGATATCCTCCCCGCACGAGTCGCATATATAGCTCGATTCGACGTTCATGGATGCAATCTCGGTAACTTTGTTCGCCCAATGTAGACCTGCCCCTTGGCAAACTGGACAGGACACGGGTCATCGGTTACAAGCGGGCCTGTAACATTACACGTCGAGTGCAAGTCGCAGGTTCAAATTCACTTTGAAACAAACGTATGTTTCAGGCAGTGCCTGCCCGGCGCGTAATTCAATTGTAAGAAGGTTGTGATGATGCAAGGTACAGTAAAATGGTTCAATGACACAAAGGGTTTTGGTTTTGTTTCTCCGGAGGACGGATCGGAGGACGTGTTTGTCCACCACTCCGCGATCGTTGGCGAGGGCTTCAAGTCCCTCGAAGAAGGCAGCAAGGTCCAATTTGAGGTGACTCAAGAGGGTAAGGGGCCGAAGGCATCGAACGTCTCTCCGATCTAGTTTCGGTCGCGTTTGAATACAATACCCAAGAATAATGAAGGCTCGTTCCGGGAAACCGGCACGGGCTTTCTTTTGGGTCGTGGCGGCTTGTGCGTAAAGTTATCATGAGCTCTGGCCCTCCACCGAAGTTTTTCAATCGCCACGCGCTAAGGTTTTCATCCGCCATTCGCACACGTGGCAGGCAACCAGTCTTTGGAGTTCACATGGCAAATAAAAACCGTCAGTCGGTCCTCAAGCGAGAACGGGAAATGCGTAAGCGCCTGCGCGAACAAAGCAAGGCCGAGAAAGCAGCGTTGAAGCGCGAGCATCGTCTCGAAGGAAGGGACTCAGAGCCCGAGGCTCCGCCGAGCGATCTGCCTACAGAGCAGGGCGCGTAATATCACCGCGCATGTTGATCAAGAGCAAGCCCACGCCAATCCACCGCTGTCCGCCGACGAAGGTCTGCGCGTCCTTTTAAAACTCGAACGGAATCGAGTTGGCCGTCTCCCGCTTGTCCTTCGGCATGAAATACACCGCTGTGTCGCCTTCTGGACCAGATATCCCGCTGACGCCGCAATCTGATCCCACGTCTTGCCCTGTGCAACGAAAATCGAGATGAACGAATGGTAAAGTGCGTGATACCCGCGCCGGGCTTGCAGGCGAATGGCTACATGCGATATAGAAGTATCGGACAACTGACGGGTATATGCCCGCCATGGAGGCGCGACAATCCCCGCCACTCGGTGCCGAAGCGGTTAAGCACCTGCCTGTCCAGAACGTCGAGCTTATCCCGGATCGATTGTCTTGACCGCGAGCGTTCTCGGGCGCCATTCGGATAACACCAACAGAGGGCTGACACTTGGGTCGAGGACGGAAAACGAAAACCCCGATGGCCGCCAGGCACGTCGATCATTCCGCCGCGGCGATCCCGCGCAGCGAAAGCGATTTGTACGCGCTGCTTGAAAAGACCGACACGCCGCTGCTGCTGATCCTCGACCGCATACAGGATCCCCACAACCTTGGCGCCTGTCTGCGTACCGCGGATGCAGCCGGTGTACACGCCGTCATTGCACCGAAGCGGCGCGCCGTCTCCCTTACCGAAACCGTCCGCCGGGTGGCTGCTGGGGGAGCGGAGCATGTACCGTTCGTCCAGGTCACCAATTTGGCACGCACGCTTGGCGAGTTGCAGGGCGACGGCATCCGAATCATCGGCACGGCGGACGAAGCCAAGGGAACGCTCTACGACTGCGATCTGACCGGCCCGCTGGCGTTGGTGATGGGCTTCGAAGGCTCCGGCATGCGTCGACTGACGCTCGAGCATTGCGACGAGCTCGTGCGGATTCCGATGTCCGGCGCGGTCGAGTGCCTAAATGTTTCGGTCGCCACCGGCGTGTGCTTGTTCGAAGCCCACCGGCAACGAAGATTGGCCGCCCAAGGGTGAATTCGGGCTTGACGGGCAACCGTGATGAGCAACGTGTGGGCGGAGAGCCTTGAGCACGGGGGCTGGTGTTTATCGTGTGTGTTGTATTCGCATCTTCTATGGACTCAATCAGAACTTGATCTTAGATTTCGAGGCGATTTCCCGATTCATCCAACCAACATTGATCGAGCAACGCTTTGAGGGTATCCACACCTAACTCGCGAGCCACCCTTATATTCCTCTCCGGTATGGCCATCGTATCCGGATGCTGCTCGATGGCTTTTTCAACGCTATCAGCTCGCAGAATGTGAATCATCGGATACGGTGATCGATTCGTATAATTAGCTGCATCATCCAGCGACGAATCGACAAAGCAGTAGTCCGGGTGGAAACTGGCCAGCTGGTAAACATCATCATATCCATTCGACTCTAGAAAGGACTCGGCATAACCGACCAAATCGAGATACTCTTCGAAGTCGCTGTGGCTGTTGATGAGAATGAGAAAAGTTGTTTCTATGGTCTCGTCGCTATCCATGCCATGAAGCTCGTCCAACATGGCATCGCAACAGGCGCCATCCGTGCACTGCTCAAGCACGCGCATCGCGATGCTACCGGCTTCTAATTCACGTCCTGCGAATGGACAAAACTCGTGATCAACCACAACAGTCTTAATCCATTTCTCGGTGACCTTCATCACCCGTGCGTCTCTGGATAGCGTGCTCATTGATCGTACCTCAATTGAGAGATCACCCAAACAGTCGCGTCCCACCCGCCACATGTCTCACTGCTTGAGAGGGTCACCCGAATCTCAAGCCCCGGGGGGCGTCCCGCCCTCTCGGACATCGGATCATGTGGACATCCTGAAAGCATGACAACTGAATCACGGGCTTAAGGCATCAATCGTTTTCGCAACACTTCTTGTACTTTCTACCGCTGCCGCACGGGCAGGGATCGTTGCGACCAATGCGGCTACCGGGGCGCTTTATCGGCTTGGGTTTACCGGCTGCAGCCTCGGAGAATGCTTCCTTCAATGCGCGGACATAGGCACCAAGCACCCTTCCGCCGCTCAACCGCCCTTGGGATTCCAGATCCGCCAGCATTGCGCCGCACAGCGCGGGAACCTCAGACTTAACGCTCCCGGGCAACTGCAATCGGGCCAACTTCAGCAGCGCGGGCTTAAGATCGGGCTCCTCGATGTCCTCCGCCTCGACGTCACGAGCCTCACACGCCGCCACGAGAAAAGTGGTCAACAATTCCGGCGCGTACTCGCGTGTGCCACTGGACAACGACTGCGCAGCGTCGGAGCCACAGAAATCGCTAACCCAGTTCTCGATTTTTTGGCGTCTATACAATCCCATTGGAAAACCTCAACATCCAGCGAACCGGGTCAAACCGAAGATTCAACGATTCAATCCGCTTCTAAATGTATCCTTCAAATTAAAATGTGTGTGTGCAGCCTCAATGGCAAGGGTTTATCAGAATCACGATGTTCCGTCTTGGTAGAGCATTAAGCATCTTGCCAAATTCCGTTGAGCGCATTGTCGGCCTGTCGAATCGGTATTTGGTCAAAATTCAGACGGTAAGGAAAGGACAGTCTCCCGCTTGTCATTACTTGTCCGACAAGAAGGAACGTGAAGCTGTGCCTCAGGGGTTGATTACTATTTGATGGTACGCAAGCTGCACCACAAGGCCCAGGCGAATATTCCCAATCCAACGGCCATCCCGGTGTGGGCAAGTCCATAGATCACGTGCCGCAATACCGTAATCCCGCCGAAGTACGTGGCATTGATCGCGTCGAGGTCCGTCGTTCCCGAACGAGCGCTAAGCAACACATGATAGCCCTTATAGAGCATAAGCGCCACGGTGACGGCCGCGCACGGCAAGTAAAGCCTCGATGTCCACCGCATGGCCTTCGGACCGATCTCTGTGCCCCCGTGGGTCCGGGCCAAGTGCAACATTCCGAGCAGTGCCACCGGCAACAATACACCGATGAAAAAAATGTGGCCATGCACCAGGGCCAACCGCAAGTTCGCGTCCCAGTAACCCATGTCGCCGGCGGACGCAACATTGAACTTCTTCGACGACTCCTGAAAGGCAACGCCGCTGAGCAGCCCCACCATCAGGAAAACCAGAGCGAAGCGCAGATAAACCCTGACGGCCGTACGGTAATGGACGGGGTAATTCATGGTGGGCTCGTTCATGATGTCGTAATCATAAGAGAATGGCTCGGTTGTGTCTGCTGAGGACTTCCGCGCAGCCCAAACCCAAATCCTCAGAAATCAAACGGAGTAGAATTTGCCGTCGTTCTCCCCTTATCTCTGGGCATGGAATGGATGTCCCGCTGCATTGTCCAATGCTCCAGACCGGATCAGGAGCATTTTCTCATGCCGCGCTAACGCCTTTATGGCCAATTCACGTTTCAACGCCAAGCTTCGATTGGCGATTGCCTCCAGATATACGAGACATGTGGGACGACGACCGCGAGTATATCGAGAAGCGGTCCCCGCCTCGTGCTGACCACATCGTCGTTTCACGTCAGTCGTAATGCCGGTGTACAGCGAGTCATCAGAACACTTCAGCAAGTAGACGAACCACTGGCTATCTGAAGTCTTGGCCATTCTTGTTTCTCTTCTGTTACGGTTGAGCAAACAGGCCGAAAAGCACCAACGCCACGGGTGGCCCGTTTGTCCTTCGGCACGAAGTGAATGTACCTCTGTGTCGTCCAGACGTCGAGATGGCCCACAAACGCTGTAATTTGACCTCAAATTCTTGCACAGAAGAGCTTCAATTGTTCAGCCCCCTGCGTGAATCGCATGCCCAGCCAAGATGAGCAGCCTCATGCTGGTTGCTGTGCACGAGGGAATTCCTGCGTTACAATGCTCCCAGCCACGCCCCAGCCAAATGTGACACGAATTCTCCATGCTATCGATGGTGGCGATCGGCGTTCTGTGAATCGCTTACTTGCGTTCATTTATGGCGAACCCCGTTCGCTGGCCGATGTGCGTCTTGCCCATGAGCGTGTTGGCTTCTCGCTTCAGGCTACTGCATTTGTACTTGATGGATGCAGAATCAAGAAGAAGCGCCACGGCCGACTGGTTCCGCAAGTGGGGAGCCGGTTTCTGTCGAGATACGGGCGGAGAACCATCTGATTGGAGGTTGAACCATGCTGAATGTAACAATCGCTGCTTGTGAATGTCTGCGGTCGCGTCTTCTAAAAGCAGATGTCAACTTTGATCTGGCTTTGAGATTCAAACGCCGTAAGAACGGGTGGAAGCTGCGGCTGGACAGCAAACGTCCTGATGATACTTGCGTAACGCATAAAGGCCGCGACGTACTCTTGATGAGCGCGAAAGTCGCGAAGGCGACGGATTCGCTGACGCTTGATGCGAAGAATGTCGATATCGGTACTGGACTAATGTTGCGCCGTAACGCGCCCTAGAGACTAACCCATGGAATTACCCCATCGCACCTCGGGTGACGAACTACTCCGTTCGGGTGAATTGCGCGGATTGCGAGATCGATTGCGCGCGGTTTCGTCCAGACATGATTTGACGAGCGTGATCGCATGTGCATTCGATCATCGCACACGCATGCTGCCATTTATTTACGCCGACCTCCGCATGGCACCTGCTGGCGTGCGCGCCATCGGTTCTGTGATGGCGGATGTGGGTTTTGAGAAGACTCGCATCGTCTTGCAGCAATGGAATCGAAACTTCCAACCATCAAAAATGCGGCTGGATGGCCGTATCCCTGACATTTTTATGGTTTCGAGCATGCAGCTTCACACGGCTGCGTGTGTTGATCTCATTCGCGACGCGTGCCAAATCGATCCATCGCGCCGGCCGCTAATCATCGTGGGCGGACCCAAGGTGATTTACGAACCGTGGGATGTATTCGGAATTGATCCAAATGATCCTTGGGGCGCCGATGTAGCGGTCACCGGTGAAGAGTATGTTCTATTGAGTTTGATTGAGGCGCTCCTAAGTATTCGCGCAAAAAACGAGCCGCTCCGCGCAACGTTTCTGCGGGCGCGCGACAGTGGCGTGCTTGATGACATTCCCGGATTGGTTTATGCCCATTCCAAACGCGAAGGTGTTGCGGAAGAATTGATCGACACCGGCATCCAAAGACTCGTCGGTGACCTTGACGAACTTCCACATCCTGTTCTTGGCTATCGTTTGCTCGAACCACCAAGCCGAGCGTCCACGCTGACCTCTCAGGCATTACCGGATCATCGCGTCACAAAATTCAGTCCCATCGGATCACTCGTGCTGACCTTCGGTTGCAAGTTCGCATGCACTTATTGTCCGATCCCCGCTTACAACCAGCGGAAGTATCGCGTCAAGAGCGGTGAGCGCATAGCAGATGAAATGACCCGTCTCCGCGAGGAATTCGGTTTACGCTTCTACTTTGGCGCAGACGACAACTTCTTCAATCACGAGCAGCGGACGCTGGAGATCGTCGAAACACTTGCAAAAGTTCGCAAGGGTTCTGGCGAATCGCGCAACCGATTCCGATGGGCGACGGAAGTGACCGTACACGATACGCTGAAACTCCGAGACCATCTTCCGTTGATCCGCAAAGCAGGCGTCCGTTCCTTGTGGCTTGGCGTTGAGGATATGACAGCAACGCTGGTCAAGAAAGGGCAAAGTGTTGACAAGACGAGCGAGTCTTTCCGACTCCTTCGCGAGAATTGCATCCACCCCATGCCAATGATGATGCACCACGACGAACAGCCCCTAATCAGCCGCGGACCCAAGCCTTACGGACTCTTGAATCAGGTGCGCTTGCTGCGAAAAGCCGGCGCCGTCAGCATGCAAGTGCTCATGCTAGTGCCTGCCACCGGTTCGAAGTTGTTTTCGGGAACGTACAATTCCGGCATGGCGTACGACAGCGTTGGTGGACGCCCGGTTGAAGAGCACATGCTCGGCGGGAACTATGTCATCGCGTCGAACCACGCAAAACCGTGGCGAAAGCAAATCAATATTCTACTCGCCTATGCATATTTCTATAATCCACTTCGAATGTTAATCGCGTTGGTGCGACCGAACACTCGATTGTATCTTGTAGACGCACTCTGGCAGGCCGCCGGAATGTGGGGGCTTGCCCAAACGGTGAAAAAAACGTTTGTCTGGGTGTTGCGCCTTCGTTTCGGAAAGATTCGTCGCAAGAGTGCCCCACCAATGAACCGCATTCCGATGCGCGCCGTTGACGGGCTCCGCGCGAGTCACGCACTCCCGGAATCTGAAAAACCCATTCAAGTATCCACAGAGTCGATCACCCGTGGCTCGGCAGCTTCGCGCACGACGGCGCTGCCGATTCTAAGTTCGCGCTAAGTTGGAGACAGGTGTCATGGAAATCGCTGCAAGAAACGAAACATCGCTCGCGCCGGTTTCTACAACTTATCGAATCGGTTGCCTTGTCGTGGTGATTGCACCATTTCTTGGATTCCTCGCTGCTGGCTATGGACTATGGGGGTGGGGATTCTATTGGACAGAGCTTGTGTTGCTGGTGGCTATGTTTATCGCCACAGGTCTTGGCATCACAATTGGTTACCATCGCCTCTTTACGCATCGTTCATTTGAAACAGCTCGTCCCGTCAAGATTATTCTAGGCGTGCTGGGTTCGATGGCAGTCGAAGGCCCCATTTTGCAATGGGTGGCCACCCACCGAAAGCATCACCACCACAGCGACAAATCCGAAGATCCCCATTCCCCGCACAACTTCGGTGAACGGTCATTCGGCGTACTCGCGGGTTTGTGGCATGCGCATATGGGGTGGCTCTTTAGACCGAGTTCGCCCGGACTGGATCGCTACGTCAAGGACTTACAAAAAGACACCACGATCAAACACCTCAGCCAATTGTTTGTCGTTTGGGTTGCACTTGGGCTAGCGGTGCCAGCGGTGCTCGGTGGCTTGATCACTGGAACATGGCGAGGCGTACTGCTCGGTTTTCTGTGGGGCGGACTCGCTCGTGTGTTTCTGGTGCATCATACGACATGGAGCATCAATTCGATTTGCCACCTGTGGGGAACCCGCCCTTTCGATCGAGACGATCATAGCCGAAACAATTTTATATTCGGCGTTCTGGGATTGGGAGAGGGTTGGCACAACAACCACCACGCGTTCCCTGCGTCCGCGAAATTTGGCCTTCGATGGTGGCAAGTCGATCCGGGATACTATGTCATCTGCGTGATGAAATGGTTCCGACTGGTCTGGCATGTCCGTGTGCCAACAAAATCGCGATTGACAGATGCGCACCACAGAACGAAGGCCAATTACGAGATGAATCATTCCGCGAATTGAATGGGGAAGTGCAAGAGAGCCCGAGTTGATCCATCGTATGCAACGTCAACGCAGATGACCAATCCGTGAAGGTATGGTTGGAATATTGAATTGGTCTCGATGTGCATCGTCGAATTTGCCAGTGCCTGAATCATGAACGTTTTGAATTGAAACTCGGTTGCACAGATACGGGAATAGTATGGGGTTTCATTCAAGAACGAAATGGGTTCAAACGCGAGGCTCCTATACACTAATTTACTTGTTGGTGGCAATTCCAATCAGCCTTTTCTTTGTTTGGGATCTCGATGTGGCATCCATGGAGGGCATTATCGCCGTGGGCGCTCGGCAGATGCTGGCCACTGGCGATTGGTTTGTGCCGCGACTCTACGGCGACATTTATGCATTCAAGCCAGCGCTTGCATATTGGTTGGCGGCTATCCCTGAATACATATTAGGGTGGCAAACAGGATTCACTCTGCGCCTTCCGACAGCCGCATGCGGAATTCTTCTGGGACTGGTGCTGTGCCGGACGATTGGCCGGTTGATTAATCCGCGGTGCGGGCTATGGAGTGCGCTGGCTGCGGTGACGTCCGTCCTATTCGTTGAGCAGGTGCGGTCGGCATCATTTGACGTCCCTCTTGCTCTCGGCACCGGCGTCGCCATTCTTTATGCCTGCCGAAACCTGGCAATGGGTCAGGCGAAATGGCACGGTTGGCTCGTGGTGTATGCCGGATTGTGCGTGGGGTTTCTGGCCAAGGGCACACCCGCGATCGCCATTTATGGCTCCGGTCTCTTTGTCGCTTGCCTGAGTTTGAACCAGTTGCGAATGTTATGGAGCGTTCCTCACTTGCTTGGATGCGCGCTATTCGTTCTGATTTGTTCTGCCTATATAACCTTGTGCTATAAGGAAGCCGGATCGGCTGCATTCACAGATCACCTTGGCGAGTTGTTGACCCGATCGGGACAATGGTCGTGGGCAACTTTAGGGTTGCGACTTCTAACACCGCTGATGATCTTCGTCGCGTTCCTACCGTTTTCAGCGATTCTGGTCATCGTGCGTTTGCGTCCTCATGTCAGAAAGCCGACAGGAACCGCGAAGCAACTCCAAAAAGCGGCTTGGGCGTTTCTGCTCACTGGAACCGTTGTATTCCTGATCGCGGGAACCGATGAAATGCGGTACTACCTACCGCTCATCGTGCCAATGGCGATGCTTTGTGGAATTAACGCTGAGTCATTCTTCCCCATTGGCAACAACTGGACAACTCGCATTGAACCTGGGCCCCAGCCACCTCAATCACTACTGGGCTTGAGACTAGGTCGTCGCACGCCGATTGTCCTTGCGACATTGGGATTGATTTGGGCAATTATTTACGCAACCGCAATCCAACCAAGCCGCGTCTCCAGAAGATCGGAGCGCATGGTCGCTTCAGTTCTTGCCCCTTTCATCCCGGACGACACAATCATTCATGTCATCTCCCAGGACAGCCACTCGTCATTATGCTTTTACCTTAATCGTGAGGCGCGCCGTTGGGAATTGAGGGATCCCCTACCACCAAACCCGATCTATCTGGTTCTGGTGGACGACGAACGGCACATTCTCGCCGAGCGAAATGACATCAAGTTTACCCCGCTAAAAAGTGTGAAGGGACCTCGCTCTGAGGATACCTACACGCTTGGAATTGCCAGTCATGTTTCTGCAGTCGATCCGATTGGATCATGATTCACCGACTGTCCACCGCCCGCCTTTGTCGTCCCAGCGACTTGAGACCGTTGCGCGATGATCTTGAAATCGTCGGCACGTTCAATCCTGGGGCCATTGTCTCTGCCGACTTGTTCAATCAGGTGTAGCTGCTGCTGAAGAGGCACGGTCGCTGTGGCGTCGCTGATGTACGAAATTGCTACGGCGCGTTGCTTCACGGGCTGTTGTTTTGCCAATCGTGCCGCCGAGTGATGCCCCATACGTTCACAACCAAGGGGAAGCGGCGATACTGCTACTACTCCTGCACGAACGCGATTAAACGAGGTCGGTCTGCTTGCCCGAGCCGATCGCTACCGGCTGCCGAGATCGAGCGGGCAGTGGTTGACGAGATTCGGTGCATCGGTGGGGACACCGATTCTGTTGCGCGAAACGCTCGGTCAGGCTCACACGCCAATCGAGTCGGCAGTCGAACGCCTCACCAGTGAACGTCGCAAGATTGAACGGGCTCAAGCGCGACCGCACACCGACATTCGGAAAGCCGTCACCGCGCGGAGCGGCACGCCCCCACCGCCCCACGAATCGCTGAACTTAATGAGTCGTCCCTGAATAAGTCCGCCTTACGCGACCAAGAGTTGGCGGCGGTCTTGCGCGGTCCGATTGGCCAAGCATGTGAGCCAGTGCATCAGCGCAGCGGCGAACCGCCGGAGTAGTTTTCGGAGATTGGAGTCAGCGGCTGCGAGGATCGCGTTGGTTGCGTCGCCGTTTAACCCGGCCAGGAAGCAGCGGTTCATGCGATGATCGCTCTTCAAATGCCCGATCTTCGATTCGATGGCACTGCGCAGGCTGCGCTGCATCCGCTTGTATTGCCGGGCGTGGGCGTAGCGACTGGCCTTGACCGACATGCGCTTCCCGACGCGTATGTACGACTGCCGCAATTGAATACCGCGTGATCTGGCTACGGTGCCGAGTTCTTCAATCGACTTGTAAAGCAGTTTCGAGTCCGTCGGATAGGTGATGTTCTTCTCCTGCACCGTCGTGTCGACGTTCACACGCGTCAGTTCCTGCGGTCGAATGAACCCTTCACGCCGTCCCAGTGAGATCGTCTCCTGCAACAGGGTTTGCAGCCGATCAGCCTCGACGCGGTTGCGCCACTTGGTCATGCTCGTCGGGTGGAGCGGGCACGCACGCTTCAGGTGTGGGTAAAACCGCAGAAGTTTTGCCAGTAGGGGTTTTCGACCCAACGTTCGACCAACGATTCGTCTGATTCATTGAACGCGTATTTGAGGAAGTGCCGCCCGCCAATGCCACGTCGAAGCATTCCCAGTCGAACTTGCGCGCCAGTTGAATCAGTTCATGGTTCGGATTAAGCAACTGATCGAAGTGGGCCTGAAACAGCTCGAAAGCCCCGCGATCCTGCCGTTTGGGCTGCATGAAGTTCATCCCTGAAATTGCAAGGTTTTCACCCAATCCCCAAGGGTTCCCAAATTGTTCGGGCCACCTCCCCAAAATCTAGCACCGCGACTCTTGAACTCAGAAGCGAATCATCAAACAGCAGGAGACTGTTTTCAGTCTGCAATATTTGTGTCTTAGATAAAATATATTCTCGCCTGTTCGGGATCTGGAGAGGGGCCTCCATGGGACACGAAGATAGCTTTATCTACGTTGGGCGATGCAATTTGCAACAGCGGCCGCAGCCAGACAAATCGCTTAGAATGTTTCTTATCTTTCGACGAATACGCCTTATGATTCGAGCCGGTGTTTGTCCGTCTTGACAAGCATATCGTCACAAAAGGAGTCATATGATGGTGATACACTTAAACAGTCGTCGCGTCCTTTGGGTGATCATCGTTTCTAGCTGGACCCCATCAGTCACTTTCGCTCAATCGGACGGATCCAATCCTCCCTCGAATTCATCAAGTATTGGACAATCACAGAGCCAGGGCGGGCATGTCGATGGTCGAATGGACTTCTGGGAGTATTCGGGAAACGAATTCCTCGAACGCTATGCTGCGGCTGTGGCATTCCATGTCGGCTCGAACCAGATTCAGGACAACGGTGACGGTACTTACGGCTTCGACGTTATTCCATGGACCGAGGACATGGGGCCTCTTGGGTGCAATTCGACTTCCACGAGCCTCTGTCCCGACGTGCGATTCTTCGGGCAGCCAATCTCTACTGCCCCTTGGTTCGGCTCTGGTGCATTTCTTGTCGGCGATGATCTTGTCTTACTCGCGCTACACACGTTCGGCGGACCACTCGGCGATCCGGATCAGTTTTGTGCCGACGGTCGCGCGTTTGTTTTTGACCACTTCCAATTTGCCCCGATGACTGGACAAACCGCTGGAGCCGACTCACTTGAGTTTCCAGCGGAAAATGTCTATTTCTGCGCAGAAGCCGTGGAGATCGGCGGTATAGGAGTCCCTAATGACTGGGCGCTGATTCGACTGGACCGATCCGTGCCGCAAGCGCGTATTCCTTTTCGAATTCGACGCAATGACGTCGTTGAAACCGGCACGCCGGTCTCCGTTGTAGGGTTCCCTGATCGAATGCCGTTGAAACTCGAACGCAGCGAAATCAGTTCGGCGACCGGCAGCGTTATTCGTGCGCCGGCGTTCATTCGATTCGGAAGTTCCGGCGGTCCCGTGATCAATGAAATGACAGGCGAGGTCGAGGGGCTTGTTCGCACAGGGCCCACGTATCTTGATTGCAACGAAGTTGATGATTGCCGCGCAGATCCGGAATTTACGCGCCAAATCGCCGCCGTGAAGATCGTCTCGGCGAAAGGCGCAGTGCCGCCGGTCGGTCTTCAAGTTTCTCCCCGCGAATCGATTGAGTATTACGGACCACCGGGTGGCCCCTTTACCTTCGGCGACGCAAACTTTGTTCCCGGTTTCACGTATCAGATTGATGTTCCGCCTGCAACGCCGGGATTTCTGCAGAGTCGTACGGTGAACTACACTGTGACGCCAGACGCTACCGGCTTGGTTGGGGTTAGTCATCACAATGGCTTGCCTCAGTCGGACACGATTTCCGGCACACTGGAGCCCGGCGATGTCGATGGCGTCGTGACAAGCTTGCTCGCGCCTGTGCTCGATCTTCCGATTGGTGCCCACGACGCGATTATCGAGTTCTCCGACGATGCATATCGTGCGAAAGACTTTCGGCTACACCGAATCTTGGTCGGTGTCGAAGGATTTGATTTGGAGCCGGACGAGCCCTTCGCCGGCGACGGTCCCGGCGCTCAGCACGGCGATGAAAAAACATATGTCATCTCCAATCGCTACAGTGTGGTCCAAAAAGTGCGCGCGACCGCGAGTGATTCTTGGATCAAAATTAACGGCGGTCAGGGCCCCGCGACTTACAAGATCGGACCGAACATCGTGTTTCCATTCGACACTATGAATCCTTATGTTAGTGGGCACACCGCAACGGCGCATGTTTCACTTGATGCGACTGGTTTGCCTGACGGTGTTCATGTCGGATCAGTCGAATTCCTGTCGTTATTTGGCGGTGTGACGTCGACGATGCCAGAGATTCGGGAAGTGCGCCTCGATGTCGGCCGTCACTACTTTAGTTACTTGGACGCGCCGCTACGGATCGAAAGTCCGAGTGTCATCGAAGTGCCGATTGTACTTCCGAAAGCCTTGTTCGAGGTGGTCGATCTCGACATCGCATTGGATATGGAATACCTCGAAGGCGAATTCAACGCAGTCACGATTGTGCTGAGATCGCCGGCCGGTACGAACGTCCTTTTGTTTCGCGGGCACAGCCTGAATTCCCCGGGCGTTATCGTGAACACGGTGTTCGACGACGACACCAATCCACCACCCAGCGGAGTTGGCAGTCTGGCAAATTTCAACGGCGAATCTACCGCGGGACCGTGGAACCTGGTTGTGATGCTGGAGGGCAACGAGAACGGTGCAGTCATGTTGAACGAGTTCACGCTTCGGCTGCACTACCAGCCGCCAAAGCCAGGTGAGTGAGCTTGAATCAGTCAGCGAACCGATGCCGCAGAAGCCGACGATTTTTCACTGAAGCCTTCGACGAGCATGGTGATCAATCCTCCGTGTTGCGTATCAATGAGTATCGAGTTTCGATTTTAAAGTCGTGGGTTGGTGCGAATCGTCTATTTGAGCACGACAAATGAGCGTTTTGTGATCGGCCTGCGTTATGCCAAACTTGCCACGCGCACGATTCTTCAAGTCACCATCTACGTTTCGCACGTGGCTAAGAAAGCACCACAAAACAGCGGGCGAACTTCACGTCGGATATTACAAGAAACATACAGGTAAACCATCTCTGACCTGGCCCGAGTCAGTCGCCGAAGCGCTCTGCTTCGGTTGGATTGACGGAATTCGCCGCACCATCGACGACGAAAGCTACATGATCCGTTTTACTCCGCGACGTGGTGGGAGCAAATGGAGCGCGGTTAACGTCCGGCTGATCGCGGAGTTGGAGTCAGCCGGAAAAATGGCGGCAGCGGGCCGGGCGGCTTTCGCGGCTAGGCCGGATCCAGAGGACACTGGTTACACTCACGAACAACTGGATAGTGAGTTGGATGCGAAGCTACTGCGCGCATTCAAGAAACACAAGGCGGCGTGGAAGTTCTTTGAAGCGCAGCCGGCAGGGTATCGGCGCAAGGCTCGATATTGGGTGATGAGTGCTAAGCGAGATGAGACGCGCGGTCGGCGTCTTGCGCGGCTGATTGAGAAGTCGGCTGCCGGTTTGCGGGTGTATGGATAGTGCATTCGGCCCAGGCCGAGGGTCCACTTACCCAATATGACATCGCTATTTCGTAGGACACTTCGTTGCGCGTCTGATTGTACTCGCATTATCGGATCAATTCCTTAGGCGCGATAGTCTGCCAATCTGGATGACTCCCACCACTCCCTCCTACCGTTGAAAATCAACATGACTCAATGGATGTTATTTCCTATTACATGAGTCGGAGGACGGCTCGACAAAACTGGCCCGATTCAGAGAGCGAATCGATGGCAAAACTCAATCGTATCAAATGCACTTGCCCTAATCCCAAGCCGCCGACCGGCATGACGGCAGATCAACGAGACCGCCAAAAGCGAACTCGATGCGATATTGGATCTCGTCGCCGCATAATTAAACAGGGCCTTGGCCATTGCGCAAACTCATGATCAAATCATGTTGTCAAAGTTATGAAACCAATTACGTGCGCAATAAGACGGTGGCTACGCCACCAAGATGCGGTCAAGCGTCTTGAGCAGTTCAGGAAATTCATACGGTTTGGAAATGAATGCTTTTGCGCCCATCTTCATCGCATCAATGTGGTTCGGAAATGTGCCGGCGCCGCTAAGGTAGACGATTGAAATCTGGCGTCCTCGCTCGGTTGCGTACAGGCATTCCTGGAAATCCAAACCATTGAAATATGGCATCTCTATGTCCAGGATAATTAGGTCGGGCCTGTCCGCAAGGACACGTGGCATTGCATCGTTCGGATGCTCAATGGCAATTACGTTGTAACCGCTTTCGCTTAGTCGAATTCGCAACACTCCGAGCAGCGCGGAATCATCGTCGATAATCATGATCGTTGCCGGTACAGGCCCCTTCGACATCATTCACTTCTCCATTGTAGTGCTGAAGTGCATCCCAACTAAACACTGTGATTCGGCGACAAACGATCTTCGCGTATCGTTTTGTCAACCATGTTCGGCGGATTGACTGCGGTGTTTAATCATCAACTACTTACCTCAATGCAACCCGTGCTGATCAAGCCGCGCAGATTGCAATGAGACATCCAAGCGTTCAATACAAATGGATCCCATTCAAGCGGATCCTTTGAAAATCGAATGTGTTATCGGCCGCTTTCACTCTTCGTTGCGACCGGTATGCGATAGGACGTACCAACCCTAAAGGCACCTCTGGGAAACGTCGATTCAAGACTCGAAGTGTTTCGTATACTTGGAGTCTGTCAATTCTGACACGAAGTGCCGGCTCTCGCGCTTCACTTGACGAGATCTAGTAGATCGCGTGGGGATACACCCAATTTGAGGATTGCGATGAATCGTAGGAAGTTCTTGAAGTCGGCGGGGGCTGCGACGGCGTGCTGCGTCTTGGGCGCACCTGCAGTCCATGCTTCACCACGTCGCCGGCTGCGCGTGCTCGGAACGCACGTCACGCTTCAGGAGGCCATCCGCGAAAAAGCTCAGCGCGATCTGGGAATTGAAATAATCTTTGAACCCAAGGGCGATGCGGCGCTTCTGCACAAAGCTTCGACGCGTCCGGAAACGTTCGATCTCTACGAGCAATGGTCCAATAGTATCAACATTCTCTGGCAAGCGAACGCCATTCAGCCGATCGAACGCAACCGGATCGAACATTGGGATGAAATCAACGGACTGACCAAGACGGGTAGGATTGCGGAATCGGCACCGCTGGGGGCTGGGGATGCGCCATACAAGTTACTGTACGTCCAGTGCGATGATCGGCTATCGTCAAGCGAATCCGACCTGATCAGCTTCCTGCCTTATGTGCACAACGTCGATTCCTTTGGATACAACTCAGCCGTCGTGAAACGTGGCGTGCCATACGAGACCGAAAGCTGGGGATGGCTCCTCGATGACACATGGAGAGGAAAAGTTGCCCTCGCCAACGAACCGACCATTGGTTTGTTCGATGCGGCGCTGGCCGTCCAAGCCAAAGGACTGATGAAATTTCAAGACATCGGAAGCATGAGCAAGTCTGAGGTAGACGAACTATTTGAAATCCTGCTGGAGTACAAGTCAAAGGGACATTTCAGCGGTCTTTGGAATTCGGTACCACAGTCGGCTGAGTTCATGCGCAGCGGTCGTGTTGTTCTCGAAAGCATGTTCTCGCCTGCAGTCGCGATGCTTCGCGGTCAAGGGATCCCCTGCCAATATGCAGCCCCGCGTGAAGGCTTTCGCGCGTGGCATGGCGTCATGTGCCTTTCGTCGGCTGCATCGGGGCACGTTAAGGATCTTGCTTACGAATACATGAACTGGTGGCTTTCCGGTTGGCCCGGCGCTTTCATTGCCCGTCAAGGATACTACATCTCTAATCCGCAGCGCTCGCGTGAGTTTCTTGAACCATGCGAATGGAATTACTGGTACGAGGGAGAGCCGGCAACGATGGACCTTGTTGGACCAGATGGCCGCGTCGTGACCAAAGCCGGAGAAGGTCGTTCGGGAGGCTCATATGCGAAACGCCTCAGCAATATCGCAGTGTGGAATACCGTCATGAACACATACGAGTACAGCTTGGTTCGATGGTACGAGCTTGTTGCTCTCTGATTCAATGGTTCGGAGAGGTGTGAGTTTTAGATAAAATTATGGAAAAGTCGCGCAATCCATCTACGAGTAGTTCAAACATGAGTGTCAGCGCCCGCATTTCGCTTGGGTTTACGGTCGTGCTGGCATTACAGGTGTTGATCGCGCTCATTGCGCTCGTTGGTCAGAATCGAGCGGAACGCAATCTCGAAACGCACCATGTGTTACGGAAAGTCATGCTGGATAGTACACGACTGGACACATCGGTCGAGGAATTACAACGCGGCGTACTTTCCTTCGTGCTAACGGGAAACCGGTCCACTGCCATTCGGACGACAGAATTGCATGACACTATAGATGAACAACTCGAAACAGTAGATCAGGAAGTTTCCGATTTGGATGGGAAAGCATATGTGCATCGAATGCATGGTCACTTGCAACAGCACAAGGAACTCTTCGCCTCCGTAATACATGAACGAGGGCAGCGCGATCAGATCTATGATGATGAACTTGTGCCCGCATATCAGAATATCTCCAAAGCCCTCGAGCGGCTGGCAGATGGTGCGTCGAATGAGCACGCCCTCGAATTCCTGCGATGCTCCAAGTTTGTTCAAGAGGCCCAGGTGGCGACTTTAAGCTTTCTACGATTGCCCGACACCAACCAAGTTAATGTTGCCAAGAGTCGAATCGGCGATATCCAGTTGGCCATGAAAACGCTCAAGCATGACGAGTCGTCAGCGACCCAAGAAGCTCGGGCAGAGTTGAATCAATCGATAGTTGATTATGAAGAGTCATTGATCAACATTGTTCAAGCAACTCGGACTTATCTTTATCTGGTCAACGTTGCGATGGCCGGCGAGGCAGCAGAATTCTTGCGCTTGTCTGATCAGTTTAGTACTTTGATCGCCGACTCAAGCGAGTCTCTCTCGCGCGACATGGACGCAAGCATGCAGAGCTTTGCGAAAATTAGTGGCGCGATTGCAGTGACGACAATATTGCTGGGAATCATCTCTGGTTTCTGGATCAGTCGAACCATCGCACCGCCACTCAAGGCGATCACGAAAACGCTTAAGCGATTGGCTGATGGTAGCACGACCGATCGAATCCCATTTCTTGAACGGAATGACGAGATCGGCGAACTGGCTGCCGCCGCGCAAGTCTTCCGCCAGCATAGCGAGAAGATTGAAACGTTGCTTGAGCAAACCCGCAAGTCTGAAACGGAGCTTCGCGAACATCAGGAGATTCTAAGGCGTCGCAACGCAGAGCTGGATGAATTTACTTACGTCGCAAGCCATGACTTGCAAGAACCGCTCCGCAAGCTTCAGTCTTTCAGCAAGCTTCTGCCGATTGACCTTGGCGGAGACCTACCAGAAGACGCAGCCAAGGACTTGAAGTTTATCTCAGACGCCGCAAACCGTATGGAAAATTTAGTCAATGACCTTCTCGAGCTTTCGCGATCCGGCCGTGTCGAAACCCATTCGGAAACTGTCGAGCTGCAGTCGTGCGTTAACGAAGCGATGTCCGCTTTGTCGCTGCTTATTGAAGAAACGGAAGCCAAAGTCGAATGCACTAACTTGCCATCGGTCGAGGGCGATTCGAGTCTACTTACGCAGTTGTTTCAAAATCTCATAGGCAATGCGATCAAATATCGAGACAAGGACCGCAATCCCATCGTCGCAGTCTTTTCTGAATCCACAGATAAAGGTTATACGATTGTCGTTCGCGATAATGGCATCGGGATGGAGGAACAATACTTAGAACAGATATTCTCTCCGTTCAAACGATTGCACGGCCGAACCGAATATGACGGAAGCGGAATTGGACTGGCGATCTGTCGAAAGGTTGCAGAACGTCACGGTGGTGAAATATGGGCCGAGTCGGAATTGGGCCAAGGGTCGGAGTTTAAATTTACGATTGGTTGCAGTGAAGAGGCAACGTCATGGAACAACGAAAGACAAGAACCGCAAATGTGCTCCTAGTCGAAGATGATCCCGGTGATCAGGAATTGGTCTGTCGTGCGCTTCGCAAAGGCATGATTGGTATAAATCTTTCGATCGTAAGCGATGGGGTCGCGGCACTCGAATTCATGCGACACGAGGGGGAATACTCGCCTGAAACAGCCCCGACGCCGGACCTGGTTATTCTCGACCTCAACATGCCCAAGGTTGACGGAAGACAGGTTCTTGAGCGAATGCGTGCAGATGAACGTCTCAAGCGCATACCGGTTGTCGTGCTTACAACATCGAAACACGAACAAGATGTGGTTACGAGTTACAACTTGGGCTGCAACTCGTTTATTACGAAGCCGGTCGATCCCATTAAGTTCGTGGAAGCAATCGCTGAGTTGGGTCACTACTGGTTTAAGTTGGTCACTTTACCTGTTGAGGCTACAGTATGAGTCGGAAAGCCATTAAAATTCTTTTGGTTGACGATGATCCGGGCGATGCATTTTTGATGAGCCGGACGCTTCGTCATTGTGAAAACTTCGAGGCCGATTTGCTGCACGCTCAGAGCGTTGCGGATGCACGCCAGATGCTGGACGAAAAGGACGTTGACGTTCTTTTCCTGGACTACCATCTCGGCGGCGCAACGGGCCTTGACTATCTTGTCGAGTTGCGATCCAAAGGTGACCAGCGGCCTATCATCGTCGCAACCGGTGCGGGAAGCGAGTATGTTGCAGCCGATGTGGTCCGAGCTGGCGCGGATGATTACGTCATCAAATCTGACCTGACAGTCGAAGTGCTAGAGGGCTCGATTCACGTCGCGACAATGCGGGCAAATCAGCGCCGTGCCGAGTCCAGTACTGAAGCGGCATACCAGCATTTGGCCGAGGCGAACCTGGAACTCGCGCAGTCGAGTCGAACCGATCCACTAACTCAAGTTTTCAACCGCCGTGCATGGGAAGAGTCAGCGGACCATGTCTGCGAAATGGCCCGTGATTCCAATAAACACTTCGCAGTGTTCATGATGGATGCCGATCACTTCAAGCTCTTCAATGATACCTATGGACATTCGGCGGGCGACGCGTGCCTGAAGTCAATCGCAAACGCCATCCGCGAGACGGTGCGTGCTGATGACGTTCTCGGAAGATACGGTGGAGAGGAGTTCGTCCTGATTTCTTGCGTTACGCTACTCGACGAGTTGGAAGCGTTGGGAGAGCGAATTCGATCAGCCGTCTGGGATCTTGACATCAAGCATGAGCTCAACGCGCCATCCAAGCGCGTCACCATCAGCATTGGATTCGCCACCAACACTGGCTCTCATTGGTCAGACGTCCGAGAGTTGGCCGATCAAGCGCTCTACGAGGCGAAGAAGGAAGGGCGCAACCGTTGCCACAGCGCAGCAATTGCACAACCTCGGCTTGCGGAGAGCACAAATGATTAGCGAACCGCTTTCAGTACTGGCGATAGATGATGATGAGGGCGATGCTGAATTGTTACGGCGAGCACTTGTCGGAATTTCGTTGTTCCAAATTGATTTTACCCATGTGCCAAGTTCGAAAGAGGCACGGCAACTTCTCGCTGCTCGGAGCATTGACCTGATTTTTATCGATCACAAGCTGGGGCCCGAGAACGGCGCAAACGTCACTGAGCAGCTTAGGAACGCCGGAGAACTCCGCCCGATCATTGCACTGACTGGTCGAGGAGATGAATATGTCGTTCGCGAGCTAATGAAAAAGGGCGCGGACGACTATCTGGCTAAACGTGACTTAACCCCAGAGACACTTCGACGATCAATCGAACAAGCCAGAAGTCGCTTTCATCAACGACGCCTCGAATCACTGAACAAGCAATTGACTAACGATTTGCGCAAACAGAATGACATACTGGCTGTTAAGAATCGCAAATTGGTCGAAATGTGCGATACCGCCCATGATTTCGTAGACCACGTTTCCCACGAATTTCGAACGCCACTCACGGTCATCAAGGAATTCGCCTCCATCATGCGCGACGGGTTGGCTGGTGCACCGAGTGAAGAGCAATGCGAATACTTGGGTATCATTGTCAATCGTGTTGAAGACTTGTGTATTCTCGTAGACGACATGCTCGACACAAGCAAACTCGAAGCCGGCCTCCTGGGCTTTAATCGGCAGGACTTGCAATTTGGCGAGGTGATTGAGCGTCTAAGGAAGCCGCTCCTGCAACGGACGATGGCAAACGGAGCCACACTTCAGTTTGATGTTCCGCAAGATCTCCCATCGGTCTATTGTGATGGCGAAAAAGCCGGACGCGTCATTACAAATCTCGTCATCAATGGTCTGAAATTCTGCGGAAACCCAGGTGTTGTTGAACTCAACGTGCGTCCCAACTTTGATACAAATGAACTTCGCGTTTCAATCAAAGACAACGGACGAGGTATCCCCGAAAAAGATTTGAGCGTGCTGTTCCAACGGTTTCGCCAATTGGAGGACGGTGCAAAAAGCGGATTCAAGGGGTTTGGACTTGGCTTAAGTATTGCACGCGATATGACCCACTTGAACCTCGGTGACATTGCGGCGGAAAGCGAATTTGGCAACGGAAGTACATTCTCCTTTACTGTACCGTTTTCAGATCGACAGAGCCTAATCACAAGGTACTTGAAGCGAGTTGGCCATCTTCGCAACGGATCAACGACTGTTTCGATGATTGAAGTGCGCTGCGCAGACGAACACGACCCCGCGATCGCATTGGAGTTTTACATTCGCCAAACGATTCGACGCAGCGATCTACTTTTTCGAACCGGACCGAACCAGTGGCTATTGGTCGCTGCCGGCAACGCAGACGATTATCAATCGTTGATAGGACGCATCGAGAAATCAATTATCGCACAGCAGTCGAGCGACGAAGGCGCATCGCCCCAAGACACCACGATTAATGAACTCGGCACTTGGAATGCTGGCTATGAATCAAAGGAATTCATGAAACAATTCTTGGCAAGAGTCTCGGATTTGCAGACCAATGATGCATGATCCAGTGCGAATCCTGATCGTTGACGACGAACCTGGCATCGTTCAGAGTCTGTCCATTCGCCTGCGCGCCAAGGGTTTCGAGGTGATCTGCGCGGACAACGGGGAAGCTGGTTTGGCGCTAGCGAGCGACGAATCACCAAGTCTCATCCTACTGGACATTCGGATGCCTGGAATGGACGGCTTTGAAGTGCTGCGGCACTTGAAGCGGCTCGACTCAACACGCGAAATACCGGTGATCGCACTCTCGGCAAATGCCGTCGAAAAATCACGCACCCAAGTGCTCTCGCTGGGAGCCGCACACTTTATGGAAAAGCCTTTTGATGGCGCGAATCTCGTTGCCATGATCGAATCGCTACTGGCTATAACTCTCTGATTCGCTTCGTGCTAATCCGTCTCCAGAACATTCTCAATGACACGAAGCAAATCGTCGGCTTCATATGGCTTGCGAATGTACGCGTCGGCTTCACAGGCGTTCGCACAACGAGACACGTAATCTGCTGTCGGGACGGTAGCGCCGGAAAGAAATACGACTTTGCAATTCCGATGTGGGTCCAAAGTTCGGATTTCGCGACACACATCGAATCCACTCACCCATGGCATTGAAGCGTCCAATAACGCCAAGTCCGGGTCCTCGCATTCAAATTGATGCAACGCTTCGATTCCATCACGCGCGATAACCACAGAGTGTCCAGCGTGAGCCAGTCGTTTTTTGACCACCGTGCGCACCATCAAGTCGTCGTCGGCAACCAGAATCTTAGACATGTTGTTCCACTCTCTTCGAATTGAATTGCAGTTCCACCTGCAACTGACGTAGCGTAGCATTTGACTAATTGTGATTGCAACTGAATGCATGAAGATGACCTCAATTCATACCGATGAGACTGATCAGCTTTGGCCACGCGTGGTCATGAATACCAAGGAAGCGTCACGAATGTCAGACAAATTTCTCGACATCAATGATGTCAGCAAACTCCTAAGAGTCAGCCGAGAGACTGTTTATCGGGAGGTCCGAGAAGGGCGCCTGCCCGGTGCAAAAATTGGCGGACAGTGGAGATTCAGTGAGACAAGTATTCAAAAACTTTTCGCTTGCGCCGAGCAATCTGCCGCGATCGTACAGCAAGAATCCATCAACACAGAGTTTAGCAACTAGCACGCATTGCTACAGGGTTAGACATTGCGATCAATCACCCGACAACCAAGCGACTCCGCCGCTTCGCCACGAATGCGCAAAGCGATCTGGTCGATCATCATGATCAGCCTCTGCATCCATGCCTTGACTTTGGTGGCTGGGAACACGGTATTCGCCGGCTGGAAGGGTGTCCACTATCCACTACATGCGTGCGCTGAGTTTGGCGGTTCAATCATTTCAATACTTGTGGCGTTGATGCTGGTTTCGCTTGAGCGTCGAAATGAAGGAACCAGTTTTAACATCCCAATTGCAAGTGCTCTCGTGGCGATGGGAGTGTTTGACGGCTTGCATGCAGCTGTTCATGCTGGCAAAGTTTTTGTTTGGCTCCACAGCGTTGCAACCCTTTCTGGCGGGATGTTGTTTTGCCTGATCTATTTGCCCAAACGGGCATTGGCGCGAAGGACTCACCGTTGGGTTTGGGCAGTGGCAGCGTTCTCGTTGGGATTCGGACTCTTGTCGATGGCGTATCCTTCGCTGATTCCGAGAATGACAAATGACTCTGGATTCACGCTGACCGCTAAATCGATGAACCTCTGTGGAGGCTTTCTTTTTCTGATTTCCGGGATTGGATTGGTACGCACCTACTTTAGGGATCAATCCTTCGACGATCTACTCTTCTGCCTCCACTGCATGCTTTTTGGCGCAGCCTCGATCATGTTTGAACAATCCACACTATGGGACTTACCTTGGTGGGGCTGGCATGTTCTTCGATTGATGGCTTATACCGTCGCTTTATGGTTTGTCGTATTAACACTGATCCGTTCGACGCAGATCCAACGTGTTTCTCGCGCGCTCTCGGATAGCGAACAAAGACTGCGAGCCGTTCTGGGAACGGTCGTCGATGGAATCGTGACGATCTCCGAAGAAGGCACCATCGAGCTGTTTAACGCGTCAGCCGAAAAAATCCTTGGGCATCGCGCAGAAGATGTCATCGGCAAGAACGTCAACATTTTGATGGCCCCTTCGTTTGCATCCGAACACGACGAATATTTGCGGAAGTACCTTGAGACTGGCGAAAAACACATCATCGGAACGCGGCACGAACTTCAAGCGATGCGCTCTGACGGTGTCACCGTTCCCATTGAGCTTGGCGTGAGTGAGGTTAAGCTTGCGAAGGGGCGCGTCTTTACTGGCGTTATTCGTGACATAAGCGAACAGGTAGCGATGTACTCTGAACTTCAAGATCGCGCCAAGGAGCTGGAGTCTGTAAACTCGGACCTTGAGCAATTCAACCAATTGGCGATAAGCCGCGAGGAACGAATCATCGAGCTGAAACAGCGTCTCAACGTAATGCTCGAGGCCGCTGGTCAACCGCGTGAGTATCAGGGTGATTACAACAACATAGAGTCTCAATTCAAACAAGGATCAGTGGGTGGCTAGAATCGCGCGAAATCGCAATATCACCTATTTGCTTGTGGTCGCTGTGCTACTGTGCGGATGCATTCTGATCAGCGGCAATGATTGGATTGGAAGCGATGAAATCCATACGCGCATGGAGTTGATTTCTACGTTACTGTCTCTGATCATCGGCGTAGTCGCATTGGTACGTTACTATTCCAAGAAGGACAATGCGATTCTGCTGTTGGGGGCGGGATTCCTCGGCACGACCTTCTTGGACGGCATTCACTGTGGCTTAACTTGCTCACTGTTTGAACAGTTTGTTCCAACTGCACCGCCGTCGCTGCTACCGTGGAGTTGGTATGCCTCTCGTTGCTTCCTTAGCTTGCTGATGGTGGCCAGCTGGTTCGTATGGAGGCGGGATACGGTCGGAACGAAAACGCCTGTCAGCGAAACCAAGACATTTGTTTTTGTTGGGATCATCACGATTGCCACAATGTTCTTCTTCTCGTTTGTCCCGCTTCCGCGTGCTCATTATCCCGAGCTTTTCTTCTCGAGGCCACAAGAGTTCTTGCCGGCAATTGCATTTTTGGTCGCATTGGTCGGATTTTATTCAAAGGGGCGTTGGAGACATGACCACCTCGAACACTGGTTGGTCATCTCGCTCATTGTTGGATTGGGCGCGCAAGTCTTGTTCATGTCCAGGTCACGAGCACTAAACGATATCATGTTCGATGCAGCCCACGTACTAAAAATCTCGAGTTACGGATGCCTGTTCGTCGGCTTGGTCACTGACATGCGGAAAACATACGCCAATGCATGGTCGAATCTGAGCGAATTGAATGTCGTAAATTTACGCCTTGGCAAGGAAGTCGAGAGGAGAACTGCTGCAGAGAATCACTTAATGCAAGTCAACGAGCAGCAAATGAAGCAAACTCAAGAACTTTCCAGACAACGACGAGTGCTTTTGAGCATGATGGAAGACGCAGAGCAGGCCCGTGGAGATGCCGAAGAGATTGCACTGCGATTGGATCTCGCGAACGATACCCTCGTCGCCCGAAATAAGGAGTTGGATGAGTTTACTTATATCGCGAGCCACGATCTCCAAGAGCCACTGCGAAAACTTCAGTCGTTCAGTAAGCTACTACCGATGGACTTGGGTGGCGACCTGCCTGTGGACGCAGCGAATGATCTGGCATTCATTACTGACGCAGCGAATCGCATGGAGTCGCTCGTTAACGATCTGCTAGAGTTGTCAAGATCAGGACGGGGCGAAACGCGGCTGGAATCGGTCGAACTTCAATCATGTTTGGATGAGGCGTTGACCACGATGTCAATGCGAATTGAGGAGACGGGTACAAATGTCGAGTGTTCGCAATTGCCAAAGGTAACTGGCGACTCGCGACTGATTACACAACTTTTTCAAAACCTAATCGGTAATGCGATTAAATATTGCAGCCAAGATCGCACGCCATGCGTCGAGATTTTCGCCGAGTCAACAGGAGAGTGCCACATTGTAACAGTCCGCGACAACGGAATTGGCATGGAGCAGCAATATCTGGAACAGATCTTTTCGCCCTTCAAACGGCTTCACGGTCGATCCGAATATAAAGGCAGCGGAATCGGACTGGCGATCTGTCGGAAAGTGGCCGAGCGCCACGGTGGAAAAATCTGGGCGGAGTCGGAGATAGGCGAGGGTTCAGCGTTTCGTTTCACGCTAAAACTTGCGGATGACACGCCAAATAGCGACACCGAGCAGAGCGATGCTATTCAGTACCAATAACCAGGATATTGATGATCGTATGCGACGCTCACCAATGTGAAAATGTAGAATAGTTTTGTGAAAGTTGTGGGTCGGAGAATGTGAATCGAATCGCGCAACACTGGTCGGGAAACCTTTAGCGCGCGTTGCATACGGAGAGAACGATGGCACAGAAGAAAGTGCTTTTGGCAGATGACGATCAAACGCTGGTGACAGCACTTAGCTTGCGTTGCAAGAGCCTCGGACTTGAAACCATTTCTTGTTCGGACGGACTCGAAGCCAGCCAAGCGATCGCGAAGTTTCGGCCCGACCTGTTGATACTCGACATGAACATGCCCGGTGGTAACGGTCTTTTTCTGCACGAGCATCTTGCAAAAGATGCATCGCTCGAACCCATCCCAGCGATCCTTTTAACCGGACAATCGGACGAGGAAACCATCGCACGTTGCAATGAGTTGGGTGTGCATTATGTATGGAAAGGACTGGACACTTGGGGAGATTTAGAGCCACTTGTTCGCCAGTTGCTAGATCTTGATGAATCGTTCGATCAGAAATCGCCTCAACAGACAACCGCGCCTGTCGAAGTCGAACCAGATGCAAGCCCAACGAAAGCCCCCAAGGTTCTTGTCGTGGACGACGACCCCGACATCTCAAAAGCAATCAAGATTCGACTTCGCGAGTACGGGGTCGAAGTGGATCGGGCGTTCAGCGGGATGCAGGGATATTGGACGGCGCTAAAAGGTCAGCCCGACGTCGTCATCATGGATTTCAGAATGCCCGAAGGCTACGGAAACTTTCTGCTGGGAAAGTTGCGAAGCCACTCAATAACGCGCAACATCCCGGTCGTCGTCCTTACGGGTCAGAGCATCGAAAACCAAAAAGACTTCGCATTGGAACGCGAGCTAATCAGCCTGGGTGCCGTCGCGTTCCTCTCCAAGCCCATGGACTTCGATGAACTGAAGAAGGAACTAAGTCGCTACATCAACCTATCAACCAAAGCAATGGGCAATCGAATTCCGGTCATCTAAGCATCTGCTTCCTTGATCTTGACTGGGAGCACAAGGGAAGCGACATTACCGGTACGCTTCATTGAAGATACCTCGGCGCATGCCGAGGTTTTTCATGCGCTTGCAATGAATGTGAAATTGGGAATTCACCTGCCCTAAATCCACGCGCCGGGCATTGACAGAGAATGTCGAATTCCGCGTCGGCTGGGGGACGCAAGCCCATTCAGCGGGGAAATAAATGCAGGGCTTTAAAGCGCATTGCAATGCGATTCGAGGTACGACCGCAGACTCGCGCTGGTCAAGAATGTATGATGATGTGCTTCACGAAAACGATGTCAGGGTGACACGGTGCGCGAGGTCGTCAGACAATACAAACGACCGCCTTGGTTCACAAGACTGTGAGGGGCTACCAAGGCGGGGTCAAATGCTAACGCGAAAACGAACACATCTTTGGAAAGGCGTTCCGTGGCAAAGTTGATAGAAGAATTAGATCACGCGATGACATCGTTGGGCGAACTCATCCTTCGGCGGCGTTGCATCCGGTCGCTTGACAATGCGGAGATTTATGAAGTCAAGTTGGATGGCGAATTTCTGATGTCTAGCTTGGTCAACAACGCCGAGAAAGCTCTCGCCCACATCGCCTTGGACAGAGTTGCATTATTGGATGTCGCCCATTCGCAGGTTTACGACCGCTCATTCGATGTGCTGGTCGGTGGGTTGGGGCTCGGTTATACCGCAAAAACAGCCCTCGATGTCGAACATGTTCGAACCGTCACGGTCATTGAACTACTCGAGCCAGTCATCCGATGGCACGAAGAGCGCTTGGTGCCGTTGGCGAACGAATTACTTGGCGACCCGCGATGCCAAATCGTTCTCGGCGACTTCTTCGAGCTGATCAAGTCTGCTAACTCGCCTCCCGATAACGTCGACGCGCCAACATACCACGCCATCTTGCTCGACATTGATCATTCGCCCAAGTGCCTCTTGCAGTCTTCAAATAGTGCCTTCTATACCGAGCGAGGCATGCAGTCCGTGATTCGACGTTTGCACCCCGGCGGCGTATTCGCGTTCTGGTCTGCCGACCCGCCCGAAAGTGAGTTGATCGATTGCATGAAAATGGCTTTCGCGGAAGTGTCGATTCACGAATGCCGGTTTCTAAATCCGCTGCTCAACAAGGAAGACATCAACTGGATCGTAGCCGCTCAAGCGAGCCAGAAACCATGATGCAACCGATGAAGACGGAATCTTCATCCCATGATTCAAGTTTTGTCAAGAGGTTTGATCGCGCGGACTGGATGAACGTCTTCACGGAGCGCAACTAGATATCCACATGAAAACGCTGTAGCTGTTGGGTGGCGAAACCAAAAGATGTTGACGCGCCGACTTTGTTCTGACGGATCCAGCTTCGACAGGTCTCGGGTCTCACAATACCGACGATGTCCTTAACGTCGTGGCCGAGTTCCTTTCCGATGGTCAAAAGCCGAACTCGTCGACGTGCCGCTCGCCAAAGTTGGAATCAAAGCGCCAGTTTTGACCCTCGCAAGCTGAGAGAGAATTCACCGTCAAGAATCACGCCAGTCAAGAAATCCCACGCCAGAATGCTCGCATTGCAACATCTCGGAAACAAGACCGATGCGAAGTGGAAGCAGAAGTTAGCATTGAGTCATCAACGTGCTGATTGCGCGATCATTTACGGACCTACGTCCGTAATTGTATTCATTCGATTCAAACAGTTGTTGGGGTTCGGTACATGATTCCTTTAAGATGTTGAACAGCGTCTCCAAGTCATTGTTGTTCTTGCGTCTATGCGCCTGTCTCTTACACCATTGAGGCGTGTTAGATTGCAAGCCAACTTGTGTGTGTGGTTACTCAAGGAACCGAAAATGCCTAAGTATTATGGACGGGGTAATGAAATTCTATGCGCGTTCGGCGCTGCAATTATTTGTCTTTTGTGCGTATCCACTGCACAGGCGCAAATCGAGTGGAGGTCAGGCGTTGCACCGAATTCTGGGCTGGACAAGGCATCGGTGATCGACAAATTGGCGAGTGATGACTTGCGCGGCGCGCCAATCCGGCAGGTCGTTCAATTCGACCAGCCAGTCACGCCCGAACAACGCGCAGCCCTCTTGGAGGCGGGCGTAACGCTGCAAGGCTACCTCGGCGCAGATGCGTACTTTGCAGTGACGCGTGCAGGCAGACACGACAAGGACTCGCTGGCCGCAATAAGTTCACTAGTTGACGCCCAACCGATCCAACTCGCTTGGAAGCTTCACCCAATCTTTGCAGAAGGCCAGTCCCCCGAGTGGGCGATCGTCCCCGCGCCGGTTGGCCAGCGTGCGCCAGAAGAAAAATGGATCGGGGCGTATGTGGTGTTTCACGATGACATCGATGCCGATGCGTCGCGTGCGATCTCAAACAGACAAGGCGTGGTCGTGCGCGATCGTCTTGAGACCGTCAATGCGCTCGTGATCGAGCTTCCTCTTGCTTCCGTTCCGTTATTGGCGGCAGAAGACGGTGTGATGTTCATCGAGCCGGCACTACCGCCCTTCACAATGAACAACGACAGCAACCGCCTGCTGACTGAGGCGAGTTCTGTGCAGGCCGCTCCGTACAACCTCGACGGTTCAGGCGTTACGGTGCTCGTGTATGACGGCGGGACAGCTCGCTCGACGCACCAAGACTTTTCCGGTCGATTGTCGGTGCATGATGCATCGGGACTGCATTACCACCCGACGCACGTCGCCGGAACCATCGGTGGCGACGGCAGCGCGAGCGGCGGCACATACACAGGTATGGCACCAGGCACCACCCTCCTGTCGTATGGGTTTGAATACGATGGGTCGGGCATTTTTCTGTACAGCAATCCCGGTGACATCGAGTCGGATTACACCGAAGCGATCAACGTTCACGGCGCGGATATTTCCAATAACTCAATCGGCACGAATGTTTCGCAGAACGGCTTCGACTGCGCTATCACGGGCGATTACGGCGTCATGTCAGCAGTGATTGACAACATTGTGGGCGGCAGCCTAGGAAGCCCGTTCCGTATCATCTGGGCGAATGGAAACGAACGCGGGTCGCCGAACTGCGGCACTGGCTACGCGTCAACTGCACCGCCCGCCGGCGCCAAGAATCACATCACGGTCGGCGCGCTCAACTCCAACAACGACACGATTACCTCATTTAGCAGTTGGGGACCGGTCGATGACGGACGCATCAAACCTGATATTTCAGCACCTGGTTGTCAGAGCAACGGCGACGGTGGTGTGACCTCAACATGGGACACCGGCGACACCGACTATGGCACGATCTGCGGAACGAGCATGGCCGCGCCGACTGTGACGGGGCTTGCCGCTCTCATGATGGAAGATTTTGCCGTTCAGTTCCCAGCCGAGCCGATGTTTCGCAACTCGACACTCAAGGGGCTTCTCGCGCACTCGGCTGTTGACAATGGCAACGTCGGTCCGGATTACCAGTTCGGGTACGGGTCGGTCCGGGTTCAGCAGGCGATTGATTTGATGAGAAGTGCTGCGTTTCTCGAAAACAACGTGTCGCAAGGGGCGTCCTTTACGCGCCAAGTGGTCGTCGCAGGAGGCGATCCCGAGTTCAAGGTGACATTAACTTGGGATGATGTTGCGGGCACGCCCAACGTCAACCCTGCACTGGTCAATGACCTGGACCTTGTCGTCACGAGTCCCAGTGCTGTTCGGCACTACCCTTGGACGCTTAATCCTGGCAATCCGTCGAACGCGGCGGTCCAGTCGCAGGAAGACCACCTCAATAACATCGAGCAGGTCTTGGTCAACAATCCTGAAGCGGGAACGTGGACCGTCGAAGTGTTTGGATTTAACGTTCCGCAAGGACCGCAGAGTTTCTCCCTCGTAGGAGACGGGACACTTTCAAACGGCGTAAGTATTGGGTTCCCCAACGGTTTGCCAGCATCGATGTCGCCCGGTTCGCCCGAGGTGATCGACGTCGAGATCGTGGCATTTGGCGAGACAGTCGTGCCAGCCAGCCCAACAGTGTTCTATCGATATGGAGGAGGAGCGTTTTCCGCGTCCGGCCTGTCGAATGTATCTGGAGACTTGTATCAGGGTACGTTACCGGCGGCGACGTGCGGCGATACGCCAGAGTTTTACTTCAGCGCCGAAGGTTCGCTGTCAGGTGTTGTGGAAAGCCCGACGGGCGCGCCTGGGTCCGTTCATACGGCGATTGTCGGATCGAACACGATCGTGTTCACAGATGATTTTGAATCGGATCAGGGATGGACTCCGTCGAATCTCGGCGCGTCAACCGGCGATTGGGAGCGCGGCGTACCGGTGAATGATTCGGGTTGGGACTACGATCCCATTTCCGATTCGGACGGTAGTGGCCAATGCTACCTGACCATGAACTCGGTCGGTAATACAGATATTGACGGAGGTTCGGTGCGGCTTACGTCTCCGGTCATCGACATGTCAGGGGGAGAGGTCACGATCAGCTACGACTATTACCTTTACCTGACAGTCGCAGACGGCATTGATATGCTTCTGGTCGAAATCAACAACAATGGCGGAAGTGGAAGCTGGATCGAAATTGCGCGCCACGACACCGATGGCGGAACGACCTGGCGACCGCACACAATTACGCAGGGAGACTTAACAGCAGCCGGCGTGACGCTGACAGCGAATATGGTCATGCGGTTTACCGCCAACGATACCGGTTCGGCAAGTATCAACGAAAGCGGCCTCGATGCGTTCCAAGTGACCGCGTTTACTTGCTCAGCCAGTGGCACTTGCAGCGACGGCATTCAAAATCAAGGCGAAGATCGCATCGACTGTGGCGGCCCTTGCAGCGCGTGCCAATGTACATCCAACCCCGCATGTGACAACGGCCAGTATTGCGATGGTGCAGAATCCTGCGACACATTTGGACTTTGCGTAAGCGGGACGGTTGTAAATTGCGATGACGGTGTCGGTTGCACGGATGATTCCTGCAACGAGGGTACCGACTCCTGTAACAACATTGCCAACAATGCCAACTGCGACAACGGCCAATTCTGCGACGGTACCGAAACGTGCCACGCTACCTTGGATTGCTTAGCCGGTGTAGACCCCTGCCCCGGACAATTGTGCGACGAGGGTGGCGATGAGTGCGTGGAATGCCTCGGTGACGGTGACTGCGACGACGGCGCGTTTTGCAACGGAGTCGAAACGTGCGTCGCGGGCGCTTGTGTCGCTGGCACGCCATTCGACTGCGATGACAGCGTCGGATGTACCGACGATTCTTGCAACGAAGGTACGGATTCCTGTGACAACGTTGTCAATGACGCGAACTGCGACAACGGATTGTTCTGCGATGGCGTCGAAACATGCGATGCGTTGCTCGACTGCCAAGCCGGATCACCCGTCGATTGTGATGACGGCGTAGGTTGCACGGATGACTCATGCAACGAGGGTACCGAATCGTGTGATAACGTCATCAGCGACTCCAATTGCGACAATGGTCTGTTCTGCGACGGCACCGAGACATGCGACGCTTTACTCGATTGCCAGGTTGGCACTCCCATTGATTGCGACGACGGTGTCGCATGTACGGATGACTCCTGCAATGAAGGAACCGATTCATGTGACAATGTCGCCAACGATATCAATTGCGATAACAGTCTTTTCTGTGATGGCGTTGAGACATGCGACGCATTGCTCGATTGCCAAGCTGGTACTCCTGTCGATTGCGATGACGGTGTAAGTTGTACGGATGACACCTGTAACGAAGGTACCGACTCGTGCGACAATTTGGCCAACGACGGCAATTGCGACAATGGATTATTCTGCGACGGCGCCGAGACGTGCGACGCATTGCTTGATTGTCAGGCGGGGAGTTCAATTGACTGTGACGACGGCGTTGGTTGTACGGACGATATGTGCAACGAAGGGACTGATGCTTGTGACAACATTGCCAACGATGGAAATTGCGTCAACGGTCAGTTTTGCGATGGAGCTGAAACTTGCGATGCGTTGCTTGATTGCCAAGCTGGTATAGACCCCTGTCCCAGCCAATCGTGTGACGAGGGTGGCGATGTATGCGTGGACTGCCTCGGTGACGGTGACTGTGATGACACCGCGTTCTGCAACGGCAGCGAGACGTGCGTTGCTGGCACTTGTGTGGCCGGTACTCCGGTTGATTGCAACGACGGTGTAGGCTGTACCGACGATTCTTGTAACGAAGGTACAGACTCCTGTGACAACGTCGTCAATGACGCGAACTGCGACAACACCCTCTACTGCGATGGCGTTGAGACGTGCGACGCATTGCTCGACTGCCAAGCCGGAACGCCCGTTGATTGCGACGATGGCGTTGGCTGCACAGACGATTCGTGCAACGAAGGGAATGATAGTTGCGACAACACTGCCAATGATGCCCTTTGCGATAATGGCCTGTACTGCGACGGTGCCGAAACCTGCGACACGTTCACCGGCTGCAACGTGGGCCCAGGCTCACCGTGCAGCGCCGGGACGTGGTGTGCGGAAACCGGAGACGCATGTCAGCCGTATGGCAACGGTGATTTCGATGGCGACTTTGACGTAGATCTAATCGACTTCCAGATGTTTACTGCATGTTTCGGCGCTGACGTCGAAAGTATACCGGCCTGTGGTGATGGGAACCTGATCGGGCTGGACGGTCTGATCGACTTGGCTGACTACGCGCAACTCGCGGCAAGCCTGGAACTCAGTGGCCCGCAGTAGGCACGCAGATCCATTCAGAGCGGGTCCAATATGTAGACGTCCATCCGCATCAGTCTTGAGAGCGTTTGAAGATTGCTGACAAGACGTGGTCGCGCGTATCAGCGCGATTGTGAGTGGGGATCAGATTGCAACAACAACCGCGTACTCGACGAGTGTGATGCGGATAGCGATAGTGACAACGTCATCGACGATCGCGACGGTTGTCCGAACAATACTGACCGCATTACCCCCGGAGTCTGCGGATGCAACGCAGCGGAGCTTGACGGCGACGGTGCGACAGACTGCATAGACCCGTGTCCGGCCGACCCGACAAATGCCAGCATGGATTCCGGTCTGACATCCAAGTCAACGATGGCAATCATCGCCCAAGCTCTGCGTGGTACCTGTTTCCCCAACAATTCTTCAGGCATGACTTGAACAAGATTAGATTGCAGGCTGATCGCAACAAGGCACGATCCTACGATTGCGAGCATGGCACGTTTTGGTCCAGAAGCGCTAACTAATTCCGCTGCCCAGCATCTTCCGGGAATAGTAGTAAGTCTCGTTCTTGCCGGTCGTTTTTCTCTTAAAGCACGATCAGTCCACAAAAACTCCGCCCTTTCGAATCGTGGGCGACGGAAAACTGGCAATCGTCGCTTGTTGCGTGGTAGACTGGCCCGCACCCACAGTACCCTTGCTTCATAAAAATCGATTCCCATGCTCAGGACGAACCGCCAATGACTCCATCAAGTCGAATCGTCGCGTTTGCTTTAATACTGTCCCCAATCGCTCACGCTCAGCCGCAGCACGCTCCCCGACATGACGGCGAAACCATCAGCGGACATCGGCTTACTATCGAACAGAAGTCACACGGCTACGTTGAAAACATGACCGCAGTCATAACGCGCGACGCCAAATCGCAATCTTCTGCGGGCGATATCGAAATGAATCGCGGTGTATGGATCATCCCCAGTCGCCGCGCTACTTACTACACGAAGTCCGGTGAGCACAATCTGGTCAACAAGTATGGCGACACTGAAATGGGAGTAGGGTTTAACCGGAGCGTCAACATCGTCGGGTTCTACGTAGCCGGGCAATCAACGGAAGCCGTATGGGCGGAGGCTATTCGCGTTATGGGCTATCGCGATGACGCCCTCGTTGATCAAACTGAATGGTTCGACCAAATCGACGAGAATCCAAATTGGATGTCCGTTGATCTTCAGGGCGTCGATCGCATCGTCATTGAAGCGATACCGTCCGCGATGGGCGTCGCATTTTATGGAATTGATAACGTCAGTTACATCGTCTTGAATGAAGATACAGAGGCCGCTCGCCATGTGCTTTTAGATTTCGAGGACTGCGCCTTTCATCAAGATCTATCAGGAACTGACTATGCCGGGCTGGATTGGGAGTTTGGTAGCAGCGAGAGTTCGCCAGCATGGATTGTGCCTGCGCCAGTGGATACGCCCGACCTCGAGCGACTCCAGCCCGGAGCAGATACTCGGACAATACGAGGCATCGACCCGCAGATTGCTCCCCCCGAATTGCTGCTTCAATTCGAAGGTGTAGTACGTGGCGATGCAGGCTCGACCGCGTCACCGCCTGATACACACGGTGCAATAGGGCCGAATCATTTTGTAGAGGTTGTCAATCGCAACTTCGCCGTCTTCGCGAGGGACTCTGGAGTTGAACTCGCCAATGTACGCCTGGGTTCTTTTTTACCTGGTTCAAACGGCGACCCTCGCATCAATTACGACCAGCACAGTGGCCGGTGGATTATCATTGTGTCTGACTTTAGTTCTCGTATCTACCTGGCCGTCTCGTTGAGCGACGATCCGATGGGACTTTGGTACAAGACAAGTATCCTGGTCAGCGCCGACAGTGATAGTGCTTGCTGGCCCGATTACCCTACACTTGGCGTAGACGACGCCGGAATTTACATTGCATCCCTCATGGTAGGGTGCGGATACAGCATCTTTGCCGTTGAAAAATCCCCCCTACTCAGCGTTACGCCGAGCCTCGGTGCAGTCACAGCATTCCGTGGTCTTTCAGGCGGTGGTGCGATACAACCGGCCGCTACCTTCGGTGACTCCGGCGGTGAGCTATTCGTATCTTTGGCGTCGTCAAGCAGTCTGCGCCTACAACAGTTACTGGGATCGATCACGTTTCCCGTTCTACAGAATTATGCCCCGGTTTCCGTTGACCAAGGCATTTTCCCACCGGACGCACCGGCCCTTGGCAGCGCAGTGCCTCTCGACACGGTCGGTTCTCGAATCATGAACGCTGTTTATCGCAATGGTTCCCTGTGGCTATGCAACACTGTCAATGCCAACGGACGGTCAGCCTGCAAGTGGTACGAAATCGACATGGCAACCCGCACCGCTGCCCAACAAGGCGTCATCGATTCATCTGGGTTGTACTACTATTTTCCGTCAATCGCAGTGAACGCGTCCGGACAGGTAGCATTGGGGTTCAGCGGTTCTTCGCCAACTGAATATGCCAGTACCTACTTTACAGGGCGAAGGGCATTTGATCCACCGGGCATGATGGCTCCCCCAGTCCTCTACAGATCCGGTCAAGCCCCGCTAAATGTCATCGACGGAGCGGGCCGCAACCGGTTTGGCGATTATAGTTTCACATCAGTGGATCCCCGTGACGATCTGACTTTCTGGACGATTCAGGAGTTTGCTCATTCTACAAACACATGGGGAACGGAAATTGTGATGATGCGAATGGGCGACTGCAATGACAATGGCATCGAAGATCCAGATGACATCGCAGGTGGGACCAGTCTTGACTGCAATACCAACATGATTCCGGACGAGTGCGAATACGATTGCAATGCGACGGGCATTCCAGACAATTGCGATATTGCGAACGAAACAAGTGAAGACTGCAATGAAAACAGCATCCCAGATGAGTGCGAGTTTGATTGCAACGGAACGACGATTCCCGACGACTGCGATCTCGCAAATCAGACAAGCGAAGATTGCAATTCCAATGGCGTGCCCGACGAATGTGATTTGGCCAACAATGATTGCAACTTCGATGAGATTCCTGACGATTGCCAATTGGCGGAGTTGGTCGCATCACTGGCAAGCCCAACAGACGCAAACGCCTGCCCATTGAGCGACGCGCAATTTACGGTTTCATCGTCGCTGCGCGGACTGTCATTTCAATGGAAGAAGATCGGATCCACGTTAATTGAAGGAGTAGACGCCGTGGGCACACAAACTGAAACACTTACTATTCTGAGTGCCGAGCCACCCGATACGGGATTTTACTATTGCGAAGTCAATCTCGGTTGTATTTCAACGACTTCTGAACTCGCATTCCTGACTGTTTTGACTGAGTTTGGCATAACAATGCAACCAGCAGATGTCTCGACGACTTGCCTTGGCAACACTGTTGCGATTGAGGTACAAGCGACAGGCGACGGGCTTACGTATGCATGGCGGCGAAACGGTCAGCTATTGGCGGAACAATCAGGCAAGTATGAGGGTGTTGGCGAATCGATATTGCGTATCATCGATGTCGACTCGGATGACCTAGCCGAATACACATGCGATTTGAGTGATAGCTGTGGTGAGAATGATACCTCAACCGCCGCCGAGATTCAATTCGCTGATGCCGAATTTGACGTTCAGCCAATCGGTCAATGTGCGACGACTGGATCCACTGTTGCATATACAGCAATCGCCAACGTAAAGGGGTTTTCAATATTTCGGCAGTGGTACAAAAACGGTATGCCCATGTTTGATGGTGGAAATGTCTCTGGTGCATTTGCAGATACGCTTACGATTCAGAACGTTTCTTCAATAGACGAAGGAAGCTACTCGCAACGGGCAATCACATTGGGCGCAAGTTGCATCGCCTTTAGCGATAATGTAATCCTGGTTCTGGACACCTGCCTGTGTGCAATGCCAGGGGACATGGATTCGGACGGAGACCTGGATCTCGCCGACCTGCAAATCTTTATGGACTGTTTTGAACGCAATGTCGCTGAATCTCCAGAGTGCGCCTGCGCGAATCTCGACACAACAAATGACGCAATTAACCTGGACGATTGGACTTCATATGCAACTTTGATAACAGGCCCGTAAAAACTCAAAGGATATCAAGGGTTATCCGCCCATGCGTCCGACTCGTCAAAGTGGGATTCTATTTTCGATGGGCCGGCGGGGATGCGGACGGATTCTACGAGTTTTTGGACCGACGCGGGCGGCGGTGCGGTCATTCTTGAGATGACGAATGTGATGACAAAGTTCACGAGGCAACCGACCGCACCGATGCCTTCAGCGCTGATACCGAAACACCAACGACCCATGAGCGGTTCAGTTGTTCCGAAAATCTTAACGCTGTAGTTACCGAGAATGTAAATCGCGGTAAATAGCAATCCGGTAATCATACCGCACACCGCGCCGGTGCGATTTGTCCTCGCGTCGAAGATGCCCAGCAGGATGATCGGAAAAAAGCTTGACGCGGCTAACCCGAACGCAAACGCCACGACCTGCGCGACGAACCCTGGCGGATGCACACCGAACCAACCTGCGACGCATATTCCCAGCAGAATCGTCAACCGCCCCACCAGCACGCGGCGCGATTCCGGCGCCTTGGGGTCTACGAAATGGAAGTACAAATCGTGGGCGATCGAACTTGAAATCACAAGCAACAAACCCGCCGCCGTCGAAAGCGCCGCAGCCAACCCACCCGTGGCAACCAGCGCAATGACCCATGGCGCAAGGCGGGCGACTTCCGGGGTGGCCAGCACGATGATGTCGCGATCGGCATAAACCTCGTTGACGCTCTCAGGATTGGGTTGATTCACATCGGGCTTGTTATCGTCGCCCGTCAGGAATGCCTCACCCGGCGCAAAGGTGATTTTGCCATCGTCGTTCTTGTCGGCATAAACCAGCAACCCAGTTCGTCGCCAACTCTGGACCCACGCAAGGCCATCTACTTCGGCCACTGTTCTGCCCTCGATTGAATGAAGCAGGTTGTATCGTGCGAAACTGGCTAGCGCTGGAGCGGTTGTGTAGAGGATGGCGATGAAAAAAAGCGCCCAAACCGCAGACCATCGCGCAGCTTTGACACTTGCCGTTGTGTAAAACCGAACGATCACATGCGGCAGGCCAGCCGTCCCGACCATCAAGGCGAATGTGATACAAAACACATCGAGCTTTGACTTGTTCGCGAACGGTTGCGTATACTCAGCAAAACCAAGATCGGTTTGAATTTGGTTAAGTTTAGTCGTGATGTCGCTGGCGGTGAAACCGATTTGCGGAATCGAATATCCCGTCAACATTCGCGAGAGCGCGACGGCTGGGATTAGAAAAGCGAAGATCAGCACGCCATACTGCACGACCTGCGTCCAGGTGATGCCCTTCATGCCGCCAAGGATCGCAAAGAATCCGACGATGACCATACCGACGACGACGCCTTCCCAAATCGGCACTTCAAGGAATCGGCTAAAGACAATGCCAACACCGCGCATCTGACCAGCGACATAAGTCACCGACACAAAAATTGCCGCAATCGCCGCCACCACACGGGCGGTTTCGCTGTAGTAGCGTTCGCCCACAAAATCGGGCACGGTGTATTTGCCGAACTTGCGCAGGTATGGCGCAAGCAGCAACGCCAAGAGCACATATCCGCCCGTCCAGCCAAGCAGATAAATCGAACCGTCGTACCCCATGAAGCTGATCAAACCGGCCATCGAAATGAAGCTGGCCGCCGACATCCAGTCAGCCGCCGTCGCTGCACCGTTTGCAATCGCTGGAACCCCGCGTCCGGCAACGTAAAATCCGCCGCTCTCGCGTACGCGCGAACGCCAACCAATGTACAGGTATGCAATGAAAGTAATCGTCACGAAGATGTACGTGAATACGCGGGTATCATCCGTCCCGGATTGAGCGGTGCTGGCGGCTTGGGCTAACATCGCGAGCGTCATTCAGCCACACCAAACTTGCGATCCAAACGATCCATCGACCAAGCGTAGACGAAGACAAGAATGACGAAGACGTAGATCGCCCCCTGCTGCGCGAACCAAAATCCGAGCGGCAACTGCCCAATCGTGAACGCGTTTAATTGCTCGACAAATAGAATTGAACAACCGAACGAAACCGCAGCCCAAACGGTAAGCAGCACTACGATGAGTCGAATGTTCGCTCGCCAGTATTGACGATGCCGATCGCTGCGTTTGGTTGATTCGCCTGGCATAGGGTTCTCGCAAAAAGAATTCGGTTTCAATCAAGACCAGTGAAGCCTCATTGACGGCTCGGGTCAAGCATTTTTGCGCTTCCGATCCACCGCAAACTGCACAAAATTGGCAAGGATTCTCTGGCCGACCGACTCCGCTTGTGCCGAGTGGAAATCGCCACCACGTTTATGCAACCCACCGCGCTTGACGAGCGCATCGTGGAGTTGGCATATGAGCCCCGCACCCACTTCAGGGTGGAACTGAACGGCTCGTAAGTTTGGACCGATCGCAAAGGATTGGATGGCAGTCGCCGCAGAACTGGCCAGTAGCGTCGCCGACTCCGGCACGCGCGTACACACGTCCTCATGACACGAATGGACCGGAAAATCCCGATCAATGCCCAAAAACAGAAAATCGTCATGCCCGGCATCGCTTGAAGTAACGTCAACGGTTCCGAATTGCCGACCGGCATCGTGTCGACTCACTTCACCGCCAAAAGCTCGAGCCATCATTTGATGACCGAAACACACACCGAGCGTGGGCACTTTCCAACGCAACAAGTCCCGAATCCAACCAGCGTAGTTATCCAGCTTCACACTCGACTCCATGACGGAATGCGAGCTTCCAGTGAGTATGATCGCGTCAAACAAATCCGGACTCGGCAATTGATCAATTAACGAATCAACGATGGTCACCTGCCAGTCAATATCGCTAATCGCAGCAATAAACCAAGCGCCGTAATCGCCCGATGTCGCAACAACTTCCTTGTACGTTGAACCGGTCCGTACAATTAACAAGTTTAGCGCCAACATGAACTCCTCATAACGCGTTCCCATGCGCAAAAACGGAACCACTGGTTACAATCGTCGATTGCTTTTATAAAGGCAATTCGGATCACGTTTACTATGATCCCTATGCGACTTGTACGCAGCCACTGTTAAATCAAAGGAACTCACTGAATGACGCAATCAGCATCGCTCGAAGCCATCCCCCAGTCAATGCAGGTGCCCGTACGCGGATTCGCCGAGTCGCTACGCAAACTGGGCGGTGAAAATGCAAAGTCGCTCACGCTCTTTGGATCGGTCGTATCTGACACTGAACTGAGCGACCGGGTATCGGCTCGCAGCGTCTTGGTCCTTGATACGGTCGATCTTGACTTGCTTCGACGCATCAGTGACGAGGGCCCGCGATTCGGCAAGCAGCACATTGCCGCCCCACTGATCATGACGCCATCTTACATTAAAGCATCCTGCGACACCTTTCCGCTTGAGCTACTCGACATCCAGCAAAACCACATCATGGTATTCGGCGACGATAATTTCAATGATCTGAGTTTTGACGACTCTGATATTCGGCATCAATGCGAGCGCGAACTCAAAGTCCTCGCAATCAGCTTGCGGCAGGGGCTATTGGCTGCTACCGGCCGCGAGAAAGTCATCACGGATGTCATGCAAAGCGCTGGCGACGGATTGCTTCGAGTCATTCGGGGAATGCTTTGGCTTAAGGGTGAGCGTACACGACTGGCGGGTTCAAAAGTCGTCGAGGAAATTGCGCGAAATTTCGATTGCGAATTGCTCGGCACGCAACTCTTGCTTAACAAATCCGGGACACTACAACCTGCTGACTTCGATCGTCTGTACATCGATGTCGAAATACTCGGAGCGATTGCCGATGCGTGGTAATCACCTGCGACTCAAATCCATATTCATCTGCACATTCTGGGCGCTCCCGGTCCTCGCCGACGTCACCGTGCGCGACACCGGAGCCTTTGTGGTTGACCACGCCCAAATCGTCAGCTCCGGACAAGAGCAAGCGCTCAACGCAATTCTAAAGGAGTTGGAAGAGAAAACCTCCACGCAGGTAAAGTTGTTGACCGTGCAATCGATGGACGGTGAAGACATCGACGGTTTCACACTCCGCCATGCCGAGTTGTGGAAACTGGGTCAGAAAGGCCACGACAACGGTGCGCTGGTCGCACTGTCCGTAGACGACCGAAAAATCAAAATTGAAGTTGGCTATGGCCTCGAAGGCAGCCTTCCTGATTCATGGTGCGGAAGCGCCTCGCGCGCCGTCGCTCAGCAATACTTCAAAGCCGGCAAATACTCCGACGGTTTGCACGAGTTGTGCGTCGCGATTGCCAATAAAGTCGCCGAAACGTCGAAGATCACGTTGACCGGCAATCCCAAATCGCGATTGCGCCTGACGCAGTTTGACAATTCGAAGGGCGTTTTCACGGTCCTGTCCGGCTGCTTCGTTCCCGCGCTTTTTGTTTTCGTCATCATCATTCGCGGTTCCGGGCGACGTCGCTCTCGGCGCGGATGGGCTGGCGACATCGCCGAAGGTGTACTTTGGGGCATGATCTTTAGTGGCCGCGGTAGGGGTGGTGGAGGTTGGGGAGGTTCCGGCGGTGGCGGTGGTGGATTTGGCGGTGGATCGTTTGGTGGCGGTGGCGGATTCGGAGGAGGTGGTGGCGGTGCGAGCTGGTAAGAAATGTAACTCATGTAAAACGACCAACGCGGTCGACGCGAAATTTTGCGCATCATGCGGTGCGACACTCAATCATTCGGGAGCAGCTGTTATGAAATCAGGCATGAAACTTCTTGCGTTAGTCGCGGTGTTGTTTATGGGCGCGTTGGTAATTGGCGGCTGCATGACCATGTCGGGATACAACAAGGCAATAAGCCTCGACGAAACCGTCAAAGAGAAATGGGCGCAGGTCGAGAATCAACTTCAGCGGCGCTATGAGCTCATTCCAAACCTTGTCGAAACGGTCAAAGGCGTTGCTGGCCAGGAGAAGGATGTGTTCCTCGGCATCTCAAAATCGCGCGAGGCATATTTCAATGCGGCGAAGGGCAACTCACGCAATGATCAAATCAAAGCTGCCCAAGGTCTCGAAGGTGCGCTTTCGCGACTGCTTGTATTACGTGAGTCGTATCCGGAACTCAAGTCAAATGAATCGTTCTTGAAGCTACAGGATTCTTTGGAGGGCACAGAAAACCGGCTTGCAGTTGAACGCAAACGATACAACGAATCGGTTAAGTCGTTGAATATGTTTACTCGAAAAGTGCTGGGTAGGATTTATGCCAGCCTAGCAGGTGTCGAGAAAGCCGAGTATTTTGAAATCAGCGACGCCGCACGCGAGACGCCCAAGGTTGATTTCTCAAACTCAGCCGCGGATGAATAACGCGATCATCAATTCCATTGCTTGGTAAGTATCAAGCCACACGATTTAACCGCGTACGAAAAACCCCTCCCGACGCCTTGCAGCATCGGGAGGGGTATTGTTTATGATACTTCGTTACGGTGACTTAAGCGCTTACGGAGTACACGCCGGAATCGATCCACCGTTGGCATCTTCGACACCTGCGGCATCTTGATACCCACGATAGTCGAGTAGATCGACGCGGCCATCATCGTTGAAGTCGCCGCAAACGCAGCCAACCCCTGACGACGAATCGGGACCATTTGCAAGACACGCGTTAAACGCAATCGTGTCCTGATCGTCGATGTCGCAATCACCATCGAAGTCACCCAATGCCGTCGGACAACCCGCAAGCAGAAGGATGTCCATGCGAACTTGTCTGGTGAGGTCGATGATCGGGCTTGGGACATTACCAGTACCTGATGACGTCAAACGAATCCAACGTCCTTCGGCTGTATCTCGGAAGAACCAAGTCACCAACTGCGAGCGCGATCCACCATTGTTAAAGTTGTCGCTGTTCGCACTGGCACTTGGTGGGAAGAGCAGATTTCCACCGGTGCTTCCTGAGAACGTCGGTTCCTGGAAAATCACCTCTGCGCCGAGTGCAAATCCTTCAAAGTCAGAAATGACCACGTCACTTCCGCCACCGCCTGCACCAACGTTGACGACGTTGTCGATGTACATGCGATAGACACCCGATGAACGCGATGGCGAGAGATCGTCCACCGAAATCGCCAAGTGCTCAAGCGTTCCGGTCGCCGTATCCAACACGCCATCGCCACCGAAGAACGGGAAGATGTTACCCGTCGGATCAAACGTCACGGTCTGCCAACTGTTTGACGGTGACAACTGCAATCCAATCGGAGCACCGCTGGCTGCACCCGTCGCACCGATCCACTCGATGCCACCTGCCGCTGAACCTGGCGAACCAATCGGGCCTGCATCTCCGGTCTCGCGAACACCTAGGGAAACCGTCAAGACGCCGTTGCCATTACCAACTTCGATGCCAGCCGACTGTGCACTGGCACCATCCGACGTTGATTGACGTGCGGTGATTTCTTCCAAGTGGACCAGCGGTGGAACGGTGATTTCAAAACCGTTTGATGCACCCATCGGGTCCACCGTGGCGATGACTGCACCGTCGGCCAACACTTCAACCGACAACGCATCCGGAAGAATGTCATTCACGGTGACGGAAGTGTCACCCGCTTCCAACGGACTTTCCAATGACGGAGCGTCCGGAGGTTGACGTTCAAGAACGAGGATGTCGAATGTGAGTGGTTGATCCAGCCGAATAAATGGGTTCGGCAGGTTGGCTGTGTTGTTGGTCGTCAGACGCACCCAACGGTTCTCAGCCGAATCGACAAAGTGGAACTGGGTATTGATCGACTTTCCGGGATTACCGATGCCTGCGATCTCAACCGAGTTTGGCGGCGGGTTCAGGTTTCCGCTGGTCGAACCCGAGAACGTCGGCGCTCGCAAGAGCACGTCGGTGCTGCCCGTCGTAAATGCCTCAAAGTCAGTCAGCAGTACTCCGCCGCTGCGAATGTTATCGATGTAGATATTATAGACACCCACAGAACGATCGGGATTGTCACCATCCGGTGTAATAGCGAAGTGCTCAAGGGCGCCCCACGTCTGACCAATAACACCGTTCGCTCCTGATCCTGCAAAGGCGAGGATGTCATCAACGCCAGGATCGAAAGTCATTGCCTGCCAGGTCGGTCCGGGCGTGATCGGTTTACCTTGCGGTGCACCACCAATTTTTTCAGCTGGCCCAATCCACTCGATACCGTTGGCCGTTCCAGCGTTATCTCCAACCGGACCTGCACCACCGGTTTCTCGAACACCAACCGAAAGCAGGAACACACCGTTACCTCGGCCGATTTCGAATCCTTCCGACAAGGCACTCTCACCGATCGGATTTGTGGTTGTCGCAGTAACCGTTTCCAATGCAGTCAACCCGGACACGGGCACATTGACCGACAACGCTCCGGCGGGATCAATCGAACCGACCGAATTGCTGCCGACATAAACCGTGACAAGCGTTGCAGAGAGATCAACATTTTCAACCGTAACCGTTCCATCGCCTTCCTGGACCGGGGTCACAACAGTCGGAGGACCGGGAACGGCCCCCACTGGGAATGCGACTGAGTCGCAACTTTCCACACCGTCGACAGTTTGACGCACCGTGACCAGCGCACCGTTGGAGAGCGGTGGAACTGAAACGGTCAGCGAAGTACTTTCAAATTGGCCATTGGAGTTTACAAAACCAACAGACGTCGCATTCTCATACACCGTGACGCGCGTGGCGTTGGTGTTCACATCAATTATCGAAACACTTGTATCATTCGGCAGCAATGAACCGCCGATTTGCGGCGCGAGCGGAGGTGGATCGCCAAACGGCAGTATCGGCGAGCCGGTGGTCACGGCAATGTCATCCCACTCCATTTGGCCTGCGTTCGTGCTGAGACCGACTCCGAGAATGACGAACTGATATGGGCTTGGGTCCGGACGCGGCACACCATCAGGCAATCCGGCGAATTCGATGAGTTGATCATCGATGTAATAATTGATGAAATCGGTTTCCACAACAATTTCGAACTTTCGCCAAACATCGGCTGTTCGAAGGACCCCGGACGGAGCACTGTAGTATCCTGATTGCGGGTCGAGTTGGAACACCGTACCAGCTCCATCCGGATCGACATCAGACTTGATCGTCACAACATAGTCGGACAGGTATGCACCCGGCAATTGGTTGGTAAAAGTGAACCCAGTAGATCCGTTTGCACGCGGCCCAGCCGACCAATCCCCCGTCGTGAATCGAGCGAGTTCAAATCGCGTCCGCATATTGGCGCTTTCCGACGTGTGACGGAAACGCCAGGTGGCGCTCAACGGCGATGCGTCAGTTCCGTTGGCCGATCCGAATCCGCGATACGACCGCGCTTCGCCAAACGTCGTTGAGTTCTCGTTGAATTCCTGAATGAAGTTATTGCAGCTCACCGCATCACCCGACTCCAGCGTGAGTTCGTCATCGGGCTCGGCGACAGAGTTGTTCCAAACCGCCTGCATCTCTGCTTGCGAGGCGTAGTTGTCGAACGTTTCAACAATCAGAAGTCCCGGCGGAATCGCGATTGCAGGTTCAGAGAATCCACTAGTTCCGGTAAAGGAAGATGTTTGCTTCGCCCAGAAAATATCATCTGCTACGGCTGGCGAAAGCAGCGTCACATCCAGATCATCGTTGTTGGCCACGGCAACCGTACGCTCTGGCACCGACTGAGTGTTTCTAAATACCCGAACTTGATTGACATCTTGAATCAAGCCAGTCACCGTCACAGTCGTATCACCGGCAACAATCGGCTCAACCAATGTCGGCGCGACGGCTGGGTCGGCAACCGGTGAATCGAAAACCAGATCATCGACCGCGAGGATTGCGGATTCAGTCGAATCGGCGATCACGTTGGTAATTGCCAAATGTTCGAACACTCCTCGCCCGTCGGGGGAGTCAGCCAGTGTGGCATTTCCAGTGAACCCGGCGAATCCTCCGACTGGCGAGCCGAGATTGGCGGCTGTCGCATCTGTCGAAACGCGAACCGTACCGGTGGCAAGATCCCATTCGATCATGCGACCTGCCGGCGTAAAGGCGAACTGAATTGCGGGAACGGGCACACGTCCACCGTTGCCGGCAATGATGAATCCCGTCGTGGCGACGTCATCACCCGAGGGCGTCGTTTCAAGAATTCGGTTGGGGCCCCAGTTGATTGATTCCACACCGCTCGAATTAACTAGAATGTCGTCACCACCCGGCGTTGACTCGATACCGTTTGAATTACCGAGAATGACCGTTAGATCAGTGGTCACACCGACCCACTCGATCGGTCCAGCCGTTCCACCGTTCGACAATAGAGGGGCGATGACTCCGGTTTCGCGCACGCCCAACGCAAGACCAACTTCCGAGACAAAAATAGTTGACGTAAAAATCAAGCGTACCTTGCCCGCTGTATGCAGCGACGGGTTTGGCCGAAGCGGTCCGTTGGCCGTGGTCAAGCGCACCCACGCGTCGGGATCGGATGGGTCGATCCAGTTGAACGTAACTTGCAGCGCTGCCAGGTTCCCTGGTGTCGGTGGTGCAAGATCTGGATTTCGATATGCCTGATTTTGGTCAAGACTTCCCTCAGAGTTTGCGACAATGTATTCAGAAGTGCTGGGTGAAAACTGAGGAAGTTTGAACATTTCCTGCGAGTTCGCCGGCGACCCGATCGGTGCCTGATTGAAATCAACTGTTTCCGACAAGAACTGCGCCGACGCCGACGTTGCAAAAATGCAGGTCAGGCAGACGATCGCCACGCTCCGATGACTCAAGATGCGCATGGTTTCCTTGCTCCTTTTCCGTTTAGAATTCTGTGCAAATAATTTCTGATTGTTCGACAAGATCACGCCATGTTGTCTCTGGCCCATTGAATCAATGGGTCAACCTGTTACGGTGAAAAATCGAGATGGGGGAGTTTCTGTGATTCGCGATGACCGCCATCACCGACTTTTGGGATACCAAGCACAATCCGGAAGATTCTATCCCCGAAGATTGTTCTGAGATCCGCCCTTCCTCACCCCTCCCGTATTGCTTCACATTTCGAAACAATGAGTTTCAGTTCGTAACCGAAACCCGAAACAGTACCAACCCACGCGCAATTCGTGATCTGGCACCGAATACCCTTCTTATTGTAGCCAACTGCCCACAATCAATGGAAGAGGAAATAATTCAGTTTCCGACTTTTTTATCGCAACGCGTCCCCATATTACCGGCCTCTTCCTGAGCGCATTTTCGTCAGCGGGTTGCTGGCCTTAAATGCAAAAAGATCGCTCCGCTGTAACCAACGGAGCGATCTCGGAGCTTATCTTGATGCTGCTTTCAATATTCAGATGGTCTTAACGACGACGACGCAATACTGCGACGCCACCAAGTGCCAGCAACGAAAGTGTTGCGGGCTCAGGAATAACTTCAAGACTGATATTGTCAAATGACGCGCCGCCACCGGCCGATGACAGATTTGAGGGACCGCCAAAACGGAGGTCGACAAAAGGACTGGCCGACGGAGCACCTGCCGAAACAAACGTTCCGTCGATCGAACCATCAGCACCGAGGTCGATGGTTACGGTCAATGACGTGGCAGTGAACGTTGCCTGAAAACGGTTCCAACCGGCCGGCTGTCCTGCACCATTGAGACCCGGCGAAAGCGGCACCCAGTTTTCACCGCCATACATATTTAGAACGCGAACGTGATATTGTTCAGTCGTCAAGTTGTAGTGGCCCATCTCAAATAGCGGAGTTGCACCGTTTCGCAAACCAACCGTCATTCGCTCATTGGCGCTGGTACCGTCGTCATAGATGTCAGCCGTCAACACGATTTCTGCGCCGGCCGCAGGCGTCAACGAAAATGCCGAACCTTGCCAACTGTTGACAGCTCCACCCGGGTGGGCAGCCGACTGTCCCGGGTTACCAAACCCATTGTCAAGCGTTCCAAGACCAGTACCACCCCAATTGGCTTGCATCGCAGTGGTGTCTGCATAACCTTCAAAATCTTCGTTCACGATCAAGGTCGCGAACACCGGGTGAGAAAACGCAAGTGCGATTCCCATTGCAAGTAACTTCTTCATTTTTTCTACTCCTCCTTTAGAGAGATGCGCATTCGAGAGCTATAAGCCTTCGAGAGTTTCTACAACTATCTTCTTAACAACTCGTTAAACACAATAATTTGATGCGCTTCGCTTTCGATCGACCGGTCGGTGATCACACAGCGACTCAAGGACTCGCCCAAAAGTCAGGCAAATCTCGAAGATGTGACTTGCGATATGGACTTCTCTGTTAAGAGCGCCAAATCGCATAGCCTCCACCATGCGCAGCACGCTCTCTCTCTTTCACGGCTCCTTAATTACATATTAGCGAACCGCCGAGCCTGATTTCAACGGCAAACCAAATAAAATTCGAAAAAGGATTTTATTCCCGGACGTTGGTGTCGAATCCAGGCCATCGAGTGTGTAACTATTTGCATGACATAAAGTTACAGCCATTTAGCTCATCGATGCGATTGCAACCGTGTCTGAATCAGATGTTGAAACACCACATCGCAAGGAGAATACTATCATCGAACGGCACCCATTTGCTAAGCTACATCGGGTATCGCGCTATTTGATTCGCTTTAGGGACTTATTCAAAATCAGGGGGAGCAGTTATTTTCGGAACTCGCGAGCGGATTCTCGAAACTGGCCCAGCGGCCGTGGGTCCGTCCAAAAAATAGATTCCGTATAAGTCGAGCGATCAAACTCGCGAATAATCAAGTAACAACGCGACGCGCAAATCCTGCATCCCGTCGCACAACCAACTTGGGAATGGAGTTCAGATGCCAGTGAGCAAATCCAATCGATGGCCTTGCTTGATGCGATCGTTCACGATGTTCGCATTGCTTCAACCAATCATCGCAATCGGTCAGACAATTACCGTTGATAATGATAACGCCAACAACAGTGACGGTACGTTCACAATCAATTCCGGATCGTGGACGACCGCTTCGTCTTCCGGCGACAAATTTCTAAATGATTATCAATTCATCACAGCAGCCGGTGGTGGAACGTCAGAAGCAGAATGGCGACCAACGATCGCAACCGCAGGCGATTACCTCGTCGAAGTCTATTATCCGCAAGGCGTTAACCGCTCGCCAAATTCGCCGTTCACCATTCACCATGCCGGCGGATCAACAACCATCGACGTAAATCAACAAGCCAACGGCGGGCAGTGGAACTCCATTGGCAGCTATTCATTCAATTCAGGTTCGGCTGGCTATGTCTCACTGAGCAACGATGCATCGCCCATTGTTGTGATGGCCGACGCTGTTCGCTTCACGTTTGGCGAACCCCCTCCCGGTCCCGATCCAGAGTTTCGCGGCATGTGGATCTCGCGATTTGAATGGCCCAGTACCAACCTTGGCACCGTTCAAAGTCGCATCGTCAACATGATGACGAATCTACAGAACAACAACTTTAACGCGGTCCTATTTCAGGTGCGCGGGCAAGCCGACACGTTGTACCCGTCACCATTTGAGGTCTGGTCCGACATTCTCTCCAACAACGGTAACGCCCCTCCGGGCTGGGGATCATTCGACCCAATGGACTATGCAATCGACCAGGCCCATTCGCGTGGTTTGGAATTTCACGCCTACATCAACACGCACACCGCGTGGCAGGCAACGTGTGTCGTCCCGCCGACCAAACCAACCTACAGTCTGAATCACATATTCTGGGATCACTTTGATGCTGACAATCCAAGCGCTCGTGATTGGCTCGTGCATAACGATTCTGGCGTTCCAGTTCAATGTGAAGAATCGGGCTACACATGGATCGCACCAGGTGTTCCCGATGCCTGTGCATACACACGCAAGCAGGTGATGTACGTCGTCGAGAATTACAATGTCGATGGCGTCCACTTCGACCGCATTCGCACGCCCGGTACGGAATACTCACACGATCCAATTTCCGAGGCTCGATTCACCGGTGAAGGCAATCCGGATGGATTGAGTTTTGCAAACTGGACCCGCGACCAGATCACCCGAATGCTCTGCGACTTGTATGCCCAAATCATGGAAGTTGATTCATCCCTAAAAGTCAGTTCCGCACCATTGGGCCTTTACCAAGGCAGCAGCTATCCCGGTTATCCTCAGTCGGCGTGCGGTTTCTTTTATGGCAAGACATGCGTGTATCAAGACGCACAGGCTTGGCTGGCTGCGGGCGCTCAAGACTTCATCGTTCCGCAAATCTACTGGGCAGATGGAGGAGCCAACCCCGACTTCAGCGAAGTATTACCCGACTGGGTGGCCAACAACGCGGGGCGGCACGTTTATGCGGGTCAAATCACGTCATTGGGTTCAACCGAATTGCTGAGTCAGATCGGCGCAACCAAAGTCATCGGCGGAGATGGCAACGTGGTGTTTAGCTACAACAGCTTCAATAACAGCAACTATTGGCCGGCCTATGCGAATCCGGGTGGACCTTACGAAACGCCTGTCGCAACCCCTACCATGCCCTGGAAAGATTCGCCGACAGAAGGCATCCTGATTGGAAACGTCACGGAGTTGGGCTCGGGTGATCCGATCGTCGATGCCCACATCACCCGAAACGGTTCATCGTACACAGCCCTTTCATCGGGTGACGGACTTTATTCAATGTTGAAAGTCGCGCCGGGAACTTACACGTTGACCGTCGACAAACCCGGAATCGGCAACGAGGTCGTCAACAATGTGCAGGTCGTTGCCGGTCAGGTGACTCGTATCGATGTCGAACTCGGCGAGCCGCCCGTCCCTTGCGACACCGACGATGATGGAGATGTAGACGCAGACGATTTCGCATTATTGGGAGCATGTCTCTTGGGGCCGGGGACTAACTTCCCCAATGGCAACATCTGTCTGGATTGCGACCTCGACGGGGACAACGATCTCGACTTATCCGATTTCGCAATCTTCCAGGAACTTGTCGCCCCATAGACTCAATCGCGTCAAAGAACCCAACAAAAAAAAACGCCATTCGTCGATTGATCGACGAATGGCGTTTTGTTTTTGAAGATGGGTGTGAATGACAATCAGGGCATCGATCCGGTGAAATGCTGCTGGAACAAATGGAAGTCCTGGAGATCGATCGTACGGTTACCGTCACCGTCGCTATTCAAACAAAAGTTTCCTTCCGGAAACACGATCGTTGGTCCGGCAAGACAAGCGTTCATCACTTGATAATCCGTCAGATCAACATCCCCATCACTGTCAGCATCAAAGAGAACCGATGCCGTTGCCCCATCGAGAAACGCGATCACTTCGGCCATCACGTCTGACCTGTCCGATGCAGATGAAATCGTTTCAAACGGGAAACCGAACGTCACTGTGCGGTAGGTCGGCGAATTGCGTTGAACGCCAGCAACTCCCCCGCCCGAGTAGGAAAGCGCCGCTTCGCCACCAAGGCTGGTTCCGAACACGTCCGGTTCGTAGACTTCGTATCGCGCCCCGGCGGCTGGGTCGAAATCGAAGCTTCCCAATGCCGAGAAAATTCCGCCAGGAGAAGTGTTGACGTTAAACGTTCCGGCGTCGTCTGAAACAAAAGTGATTGCCAACCGAGTATCCGCAAACACAGCTCCGTTACCCTGATCAATCAGATCAAATCCGAGATCGGAACCCGAAATGAAGAGACCGCCCGCTGCATCAAGGTAGTCCGTCAACGCCGTCTGCTCGTCTGACGACAACGTCGAATCTTCGATACTCTCTGCACCGCTGTTCCACATGACGATTTCGTAATCATCCAATGTCACCAGAGCTTGCTCGACAGCCTCATTCTCGCACGAATCGAAACCGCGGTCGGCTGCTGCAATGGCTTCGCCAAACTCATGAACATAATCAAACGAGTTGATCTGACGCCAAAGTGGTCGCTCCGGCGCAAGACCTGCCACGTTGGGCGGTTGAGTAAATAGAGTTACTGGGTTTTGTTGTCGGCGCAGTCGATCAAATCCGTTCACGACCAGAATGTCCGCTTGACCGGTTGGCGGCCTGCGTACTGCTACAGTCGAGGACGTTAGTGATTCACCACCCTCGTTGCGCGCCGCGACACGATAGTAAATCGTTTTTTCGCGCGGAATGCCTCCGATGGTCGCAGTTGTCGCCGGTGTGCCTCCCCCGCCTGCAATGACGGTTTCGATCGCGAACCCGAATCCGTTCGTTGACGAGTAAACAACATAATCGTCAGGGGTTCCGCCTTTGATTTCGCCGATCACCGGCAGTTCCCAATCAAGCAGCACGCTTCCATCACCGAGATCAGACACCTGCATGGCCTGCGGACGATCAGGCGGAAAAACCAGCGGGACGGGACTGCTCGGCAGGCTATTGAGGAATCGAATGAGCCCCTGCACGCTCGCCCGAGCGGCGGCCGCACGCACACGCGCGTCGCGCAAGAGTTGTGCATCGATCGGACTGTCATGAAACGCCACTTCGAGAAGAGTCGCGTCGAATTCGTTGCTGTTTCCCGTCGTTCCAATCGCTCCATAAGAGCCCGCCAAAACCGAACCAGCGCGGTCTGCCCACACATGTTCGTATGGGTTGTCCGTTGTCGTCGCGAGGATCATGTCGTCCTCGACTTCGTCGGATATAAACGTCGCAAATGCGTTTTGATTCGTGGTGGGGCTAGTGACATTTTCAAGAGCAACCGTTCCCCGTGCGGCCCCATTAAACGCGTTCGTATGAAATTCCAGATATGCCCGTTTCCACCGATCTTGCAACACACCGCCAGCCGGAACCTGATTCATCTCACGAGCCCAGCGACTCGCAGTGCTGACGTTGTCCGATTGATCTGAACCTGCTGAATCCCAAATGCTCGCCGCACTGAATCCATTGGCTTTATCGCCCAACTCGCTCGCCGCCCAATACCGCGCGCATTCTTCGTTTCGCGGATAGCCACTGACCGTGTTCAGACTCGTGGCAATCGTATCACCGATGCCATTGCCCCAACGCATGGCATCAGCAACCACGACGCCTGCAACCGACGATGCGTTTGAAATCTCAACGTACGCGTCTTCGCCAGCAATGAGGTGATACTCACCCAACCAAATCCAACCATTACCGGTTTCGCGGTGATCGATTACGACTTCACCAATACCACCGCTGTGTTTGACGCGATAGGTCTGTGGCACGCGATTCGTGCCTGCGATCGTGAAGCAATACACCGGATAAAACCCGGTCGTCGTAATGTTTGCCGAGTATCGTGCAACTGCCGTTTCCGACGGGTTGGCCGATGCGAAATGATATCGCTGCGATGAATTCTGCCCGTAATACTTCGCATTTGAATTGTTAGCCGACCACGTTCCAGTGTAGGCCACCTCTGCATCGGCGTTGTCGATGACGATCTCGATGTTCTGGTATCCGACCGGTCGAAAAGGTACGACGGTCGCTCCGGCATTGAACGCATAATGAACGAAGTAATTCAACTGATCAATGTTTCCATAGTCCTCGTTCATTCCTTCCAACTCGGCTGAACGTTGAAGAATCCACTGGTTGGTGTCTGCGGTCCAACCGTGTCCGGCTGCGCAATATATGACGACACCCGAAAGCGCCCCGGAAGGCTGCGTTGGCGAGTTTGCAGTTGGGCCACTTCGCACGCTTGCGGGCGCCGCAGCAAATTGAGCGATAGAAATCGCAGTCGCCTGCGTCTCAGCGGGCGAGATCGTTGGCACTTCGTTAGATGTCACGGCCTTTTGTTCGACAAACGTTCCAATGGGTTGAAAAGCACGCGCGTGAGAGTCTCTGACGCGAACATCCACACCACGAAAATCTTCGCGTTCCATAAATGCGTCGGTGAATTCATGCGTGATGTGCAGCACGTCGATGTCGGATGTCTGCCAATTCGCAGCGCCAGCTGGCAAGGCGATATTCAATCGGAGCACGCCCCGATCCCACGAATGCGATTCAACCGTCGCACCCACCGGAAGCAGCCCGTTCCCCGATTCACCGGGATCCGAGACAACCTTCGCCAGTTCTCGACTGATCAGATTGGCATCATTGATCAAACCGGCATCCCTGTTTGGCGACGACGCTGCAACTGCCTGCGCCATCGAAACCACAACGGCCATCGCAAAGACAGCCGACTTGGTAACTCCATTTGTCATTTGATTTCTGCCTTTTTCTTTCCCGTTCCTGCCCCGTGCCGCCTCGTGCGGACTGAGGTTCAACCCCCGATTCAGCCGAATTGGCGAGACATCTAGTGTATGCGGTCTGGCGAATCGGCTTCAACTACCCGCCAACCCTCGCACGGTCGATAACGATGCTCCGCACTGATTTCAGCCATCCACGTTCAGAACCCCCTGGGTGGACAAAATAATAATATTGTTCCCATATCTGAATTTAATCGATAGAATACTTGATTGGGTACTTGATATCCCGCTTTTTTAGGGAATTATCTATTGAGGCGATCCCGGTACATAGTTGACGGCCCGGCATGCCGGCTACGATTCTCCGATGGTGCATAAGTAGCACGGTAGGGTGCGGCAGGTTGGCGTCAGAACCGGTTGGCAAGGCGAACCACAGGTGGAAGCAATGATGAATTCAGCGATCTGCGCAAATCAGCCAAATCACCGTAACGGTGAGTTGCAAAAAAATCGACACGGCCGCGGGTTTACCCTCGTTGAGTTATTGGTCGTCGTTTCGATCATCGCGCTCTTGGTTTCGATTCTCCTCCCGTCGCTCAAGAAAGCCCGCGAACAAGCAAAGGCCACAGTTTGCTTGAGTAACCTTCGCGCCCTCGGGCAGGGCTTGATGCTTTATGCCACTGAATACGATGGGCGAATGCCTGGCCCGTTGCATCCGTCGTTGTATCGGGAGCAAACGGACAGGAACTACATTGATCGAGGCATCAACGATGAAGCTCAAATTAAGTTTCTCAAGAATCGCCAACTGACCTACAAACTAAATTCTGTCATGAATCAGAAAGGCGATGCGGATCGCGTGAACATTTCGGATGGCGTTTCGACTTGCCCATCCGTTGAACGAATTCTTTCCAATGAACACTTCGCCAGTTTCAAAGCCAACACGGGCCGGACCGTGTTTCCGTTCCATTATGCGTTGAACAATTACGGCGACACATCGTCCGATCCCGACAACGATGGTTTCTCGGATAATCCACGGAAAACGAATCCACCGAACTACTTTGGTGCAAGCCCGTCACTTGGTTCGACTGCAGACCCGACACCACCTGTCACCCTATCTCGAATAAAGCGTCCGTCAGACGAGTGGGCGATCGCCGACGCATGGTATCGCAGACGATCAAGTCAATTTACGTTTCTGCAGCAGGACGGTACTTTTCAAAGCAATTGGAGTGGCACGGCGCTGACTTTTGCCCCCCCGCACCGTCGTTCACAACCATTGATCGTGTTCCCCAATGACTCGAATGAACGTCAAACCGCAGCCTCGTTTTTAGCGCATAAAGAAAAGGACGGGTACACGCAGGCGGTCTACTTTGACGGTCATGCGGCCGCAGAACGCTCCAAAGCACTGGGTGTTCAAGGCGTTAACTTTACAGTGTTCTACGGTTTCCCGGGCACCGTCAACATCGACTTCAGGGGCATCTCTGATACGGTACGGAATAACTTTCAAACCCTTGTGTGGAAATAGTTCTTCCGTTCTCGATGGGTTGACTATCTAAAGTCGCGCGACAGGCGGGGCAGTTCCTTCGCCAGATGTTCGATGTCGTGAAGATGCGTCGCCAGCACATGCACGACCAGCCCCTGCCGCTCCACACGCCCGCGCACCAGCACCAATTTTGAATACACCGCCGCATTGCGATGGCGCTCATAGATGTTTGGCCGCACGATCAAATCGATGCGCCCGGTTTCATCCTCCAGCGTCATAAACATGACACCTTTCGCCGTGCCCGGACGCTGTCGAAAAAGCACGACGCCAGCCACCGACACAGTTCGACCATGTGCGATCTGCCGATCATCTTTAACAGCCCCCGCCGTCAAAATGCCTCGCGATTCCAGCACATCACGCAAGAACGACATCGGATGATCCTTCAGTGAAAGACCAACCATCTGATAATCCCGCGTGACCTCATCCACCGCCCGCACACTGGGCAGCGACACATCGCGCACCACCGGCACCGTTTCATCCAGGAGCGGTAGCGGCTTGCCATGAAACGTCTGCACTCCCCACAAAGCATGTCGCCGATCCAGATTCATCGAACCAAACGCATCAGCCCGCGCCAATGCACGCATCGCTGAAGTCGCAGCACCACTCGCCTTCCACAATGCAAAAGGCGAATCGAAAGCGCCCTGCCGCTCGACAACATCCGCAATCGCATTTGCATTCGTCTCTTTGAAACCCTTAATCATCCGCATGCCCAATCGCAACACCGCCCCACCATCTTCGAGCGTGCAATCCCACGCGCTATGATTGACATCGACCGGCCGAACGGTGACGCCATGATCCTGTGCATCGCGAACAATCTGCGCCGGTGCATAGAAACCCAGCGGCTGACTGTTAAGCAGCGCCGCCGCAAAGACAGCCGGATGATGACACTTAATCCAAGCCGACGCATACACGAGCAGTGCAAAACTCGCCGCGTGCGATTCGGGGAAACCGTATTGGCTAAACCCCTTCATCCGCTGAAAGCACCACTCGGCGAACTCGCGGCTATACCCGTTATCGTGCATGCCTTGAATGAAGCGAGTCGTATAATGAATGACTTTGTCGCGGCTGGTCCATGCGGTGATCGCCCGTCGCAATCGTTCGGCTTCTCCGGGCGTAAACCCCGCCGCCTTCACCGCCAGCGCCATCACCTGTTCCTGAAACAGCGGTACGCCCAACGTTCGCCCGAGCACTTCTTTGACCGCGTCATCGGGATACTCGATTTTCTCTTCGCCATTTCGCCGCCGTAAGTACGGATGCACCATCTGCCCGATGATCGGACCGGGTCGCACGATCGCCACCTCGATGACCAGATCGTAATAACAGCGCGGTTTGAGGCGTGGCAGCATCGTCATCTGAGCCCGCGACTCGACTTGAAATACCCCCAGCGCATCTGCATTGCAAAGCATGTCGTAAACCACGGGATCCTCTGCCGGAATCGTCGCAAGCGTCAGCGATTGTCCATGATGTCGCTGCAATAGCTCGAGCCCTTTGCGAATGCACGTCAGCATCCCCAACCCCAGCACATCGACCTTGAGCATACCCATCGCGTCGATGTCGTCCTTGTCCCATTCGATCACCGTGCGATCTTCCATCGCCGCGTTTTCGATCGGCACCAGTTCGCACAACAATCCCCGCGTCATCACGAACCCGCCGACATGCTGCGAAAGATGACGCGGAAAACCGATGACTTCGCGCACGAGTTGCACCAGCAATTGAACGGTTTTGTCACCGGCATCAAAACCAAGTTCTTCCAACTGCGCCGGCACATCGCCAGAATCCGAATCGGCGAACGGATTTTTCTCCCAACGGTCCACACGTTTGGCGATGCGATCGACGGCGTCGAGCGAAAATCCCAGAACTTTACCCACGTCGCGAATCGCACTTCGGCGGCGATAGGTGATTACCGTCGCGGTCAGACCCGCGCGATCGCGGCCGTACTTATTGTAAATGTATTGGATGACTTCTTCGCGGCGTTCATGTTCAAAATCGATGTCGATGTCGGGTGGTTCGTTGCGCTCGACACTGACAAACCGCTCGAACAAAACGTTGACCCGATCCGGATCGACCGACGTGATGCCCAGACAGAAGCAGACGGCTGAATTCGCCGCTGCCCCACGCCCCTGGCAGAGAATCCCGCACGATCGGGCAAATGCCACGATATCGTGAACGGTCAAAAAATACCGGGCGTATTCAAGCTCTTCGATCAACGCGAACTCGTGTGCGAGTTGCTTGCACACTTTCTCCGGAACGCGTTCGGGATAGCGACAACGGGCACCTTCCCAGGTTAGCTCGCGCAAATAATCCATCGGCTTGATATTCGCCGGGCAGGTTTCATCCGGATACTCGTAGCGCAGTTCGTCTAGGCTGAATCGCTCTGCCCGTTGAGCGATTTCAAGCGTACGGGCAATTGCTTCCGGACACTCGGCGAACAGACGGGCCATTTCATCCGGCGTCTTGAGGTAGCGTTCGCCATTGGGAAATAGACGAAACCCCGCATCAGCCAGCGTGCAGCCGCTGCGAATGCACGTCACCATATCCTGAAGTGATTTTCGCTCGGGCGTGTGGTAATAGACATCGTTGATCGCCACCAGTGGAATCCGATGCTTGCGAGCCAGATCGCAAACCTGATCGATTCGCTTTTCATCCTCGAATTCATACGAATGCGTCAGCCCCATCGATAAGCGATCGTCGTCGAAAACATTTCGCAACGTTCGCAGCGCATCTGTCGCATCGATTGCAACGTCATTTGGAGGCAGCGCGACGGCGAGCAAACCTTCGCAGTGTTCGACAAGATCATCCAACGTTAAAAAACATTGCCCCTTCGGCGCTCGCCGCTTGCCAACCGTCAACAATCGACACAGCCGGCCATACGCCTTTCGATCGATCGGATACACCAGCACTTGCAACCAATCAGGCTCGGTCAAAACCAGGCGGCATCCAACCAAAAACGGAACACCCACTTCCTTCGCAGCAACATGCGCCCGCACGATGCCAGCCAGCGAGTTGTGATCGGTGATCGCTACTGCGCGATAACCAACTTGCGCAGCTTGGCAGACGAGTTCATCCGGATGGCTGGCACCGGTTAGAAACGTGAAATTGCTCGTGACGCATAGCTCGGCGTATGGCGTGCTGTTGTTGCCCGGTGGATCGGAAGCTGCCTGCAAGCGGACATCGAGGCGGTGGTGCGGATGACTGTGGGCTTTGGGATCGGGAAGGTCGGGCATGTCGCTTGATCCTTATGCCCATTCACCATGAACGTACCATTCCCCCGAGATTGGGTCGCCCGAAGCATGATCGCGAAAAATCCAAAGCCAGCGGCCAAACTCATCTTCCACCATGTAATAATCCCGCGTCGGCGCAGGGCCGTCCTCCCACCACGGAAACGCGATCCGCTCCGGACCGAGACTCGACTTAACCGTGTACGATACCCGCTGCCATTCAATCCATGCCGGCGGACCATCGGGCACCAGCGCGATGACGCGAATCCGCTCGGGCATCTTCAGCAATCGGGAAGGTCGCGGCGCTGCATAAATTTTATCGTTTGCACCCTTCGATCTCTCAGCCGCCCGCGCTTCTGACCCTCGCGCTTCGTTCGGCCCCATTCGTCGAAACGCCCGTTCGGGAACGTACATCGGTCGGGCCGAAACCTGCGACACCGCCTTACCGCCCAAACGATGCACCAGTTGATCCACCAACTCGCCGAACGATGTGGACGGGCCCGCCGACGCATCAACAAAATCGTCAGGCCAAAGGGTGAACTGCTCATCCACGATCCGGCCAACATGCGTGGTGCGCAGAAAAATTTCTTCAACCCCGTATCCGAGATTCACCCGTTCCAGTCGCGGCAGCAACATCGACCAGAGGTGATCGACGTTGCTGCTCGGATAGGTCAGTTGAAACGAAACGCACTCCGATTCCAAACGCGGGCGCAGCAACTCGACCATCAAAAAACGCGCACCTTCCTGCTGCTTCTTGAGCATCACGATCAAATCGCCCAGCAGCTTTTTGACCACGATGAGAATCGATTGAATGGTTTTAACGGGACCACCAAAAACGTGCGACACTTCCAACGGTGCGTCCACTTTGACCGGTTCAATCACTTCCGCACTGCGCCCCAAGGCCTGGTCGATCACCGCCAGCAGCGCATGACCGAATCGCGCGGCGAGTTCATCGCGCGGTAAACCAAGCATCTGACCGATGCGCTCGACGCCCATTTCATTCAAGGCGACACATACCGGTGATTCGATGCGCAGCGCCATGAGCGGAAACGGTTCAATCGCCTCCGGCACGCCCCCCGTCGGAACCAAAGCGATCGTCCGCCTTCCAAAACGCGCCACCGCTCGCGCACATCCAAACGTCGGAGCCACCGCCACCCGCGCCGGAAAACCGAGTCGATCCAGCGCATCAAACACCGCCCGCGCAAGACTCTCTTCGCCACCAAACAAATGCTCGCATCCGGCGATATCGATCAGCAAACCGTCCGGCGGATCGGGCGCAACTATCGGCGAAAATCGAATCGCCCAACTCGCCAACGACACCAGCTTCTTTTCATCTTCAACAGGCGTATGCGGTCGCAGCCAAACCTTCGCTCCCTGCAAAAGCGAACAGGCATGCGCCACGGTCATGCCTGCTCGCACGCCAAAACCATCAGCCCGCTCGCAACAGTCGGCAACATATTGCTTCCCGTGCGTTGTCGAAACCAGCAGCAACGCGTGCGGTTCAAGCGGTTTGCGAGGTTGGCTGCGATCGGAAACGCCCGTGTATATCTTTCGTTGCGCGAGCCGGATGGGCCACTTCGGTAAATAAATTGAGAGCGCCCGCACCACTGTCCCACTCCAGAATCCACCGGTCGCGCCCGCGTTTCGGCGGACGGCCTTTGTAGCGCAAAAGTCGAATGCTCCATTGGGGATAACGCGCGGTTCGTTCTGCGGTGGCAGGCGGTTTCTGCCAGCAAATACGCCATCGACTGTGCGCCGCCGACAGTTCTCCTTCCTCCCAACTCGGACGAACCGCGAGCGCCAACGTGCGATGCTCTTTGGCCAACAGTTGAATTCGCCGCGTCGCCGCCATCGAAAACGTGTTGCCATCGACAACCACCGCCCCAACTGCCGGCGACCGCAAAGCAATGTCCGCCGCCCACAAGCGACCCTCCGCATCGCGCGGGGTGACAAAAAGAGAGCGATCAAGCAAACGCCGATCCACCCCCCGATCTTTCACCATCACACTCGGATACGGAAAACATCGCTGCCCCACCCAAACGGTCCAACGCGGCTGCGAACAGGCGAGTAGCGATTGCCAAGCCAGATGCACCAACACGCAAAGCGGAGGACTCCACGTTCGCGCCCGCGGCTGACGATCTTGTTTCGCCTTGCGATCCGATTCCTGCTGATGCTCACATTCGGGAGGTACCACCCCGATCCACTCGTGCAGCCCACCCGCCAGCAACCCGCCACCAAGCACCGCATCCACTCCCGCCCAACCGGTTTTCAGCACCTCGTCGCTACCCGCCCGAGCCACGCTGATGCCACCCAACTTCTCGCGAAGTTCCTGAATCGTCGCCACCCGAACCATCCCCGGGCCTCCCCTCGCAAAATCCTTATGTTTGGTATATGTTAGGTTTTCGACGGGCGGATATCAAGATCAGAATTTCGCGAAATCGCAAAAATCCACCGGGATGCAACGGAGCGTATTGAGCAAAAGGAAAAGCGGATGTGTCCGTCAGGATTGCGGGACCACGCAGTCGGGCGAATCGTTGGCCGGGCTGTTCACCTGCTTACTGACCGGAAAGGCGACGAACTCCTCACCGGGGTACGGTTCAAACAGTCGCCGAAGCGGTTCGACGTCCTGCACCTTCGGATCGAGCCAAAGGTCGTAGTCATCCGCACCGACGATCACCGGCATGCGATGGTGCAGCGGTTTCATCAGATCGTTTGGGCCGGTCGTGATAATCGAATACGTCTCGACCACATCGCCATTCGGATCGCCCCATCGATCCCACAAGCCGGCCAGCGCAAAAACGCGTTCGTCGTGGCGGCGAATGTAGTACGGCTGCTTCTTGGGCTTGCTGGGTGTGCCGCCTTCAACCTTCTTCCATTCGTAATAACCGGTGCAGGGAACGAGGCAGCGCTTGCGGCGAATGGGCGAACGAAACGACGGCTTCGATTCGATGCCTTCAGATCGCGCGTTGATCATCCGATTGCCAATGCTGAGTTCCTTCGCCCAATGCGGAACCAACCCCCAACGCAACAGATCCAACTGACGCTTGTTCGCACCAACTCGATCCGCATCACCAGCAAACGCATCGTCAGCCGCCAGCGCCCGAACCACCGGTGCAGCCTGCGTCGGCGCAATGTTATACCGCTGATCAATCACCTCGGCTTTGAGCAACTCAAACTCCGCAGCCAACTGATCTTCAAACGTCGCCAGTGTGTATCGTCCGCACATATGAATTCAACCAAGCAATCAGCCTTTGCTAAGACACCAAACTCCATACAACAATTACATTGAGCACATATCCAAGAACTTTTGCACATCTTCTTTCGCAACCGTATCGCCTTCGGCAAGAATGCGTTTCGCATTTTCGACCAGTTGCTCGTCGCCGCATTCTTCCGCTTTCACCAAGTCCGAGAAGAATCCTGCAACCGCATCCCAAGCCCGAAAACCCGGATCAGACAAGATTGTATTCAGATCCGCAAGCGCCCTTTGCTTCAAATCACCTTCACAGTTCCCCACAACGATCGCATCCATATCGCCCCTGAACTGCCGGGCTGGACTTTCAAGAAGCTTTCCAATCAAGTCCTCAATTCCATCCGTTCCATAAAGATCCAAATGCACCTTAAGCGCAGTACCCACAACATAGCGAGCCGATGAAGCGCCAACTGCAATCTTACTTACGATAAGTTCCTTGCGGTCTTCGAGGTCGTAATGCCGAAGCGCCCTCAATGCACGAATCGCATGCCGATCGTTCTTAATCGCCCACCGAATCATCGGAACCCACTCGGGATGCACCTTCTTGGCCGCACATGTTCCAAAAACCGACATCATCGTGAACTGTTCATCATATGTCTTTGTTCCATACTCCTCAGCTATCCACGACCTTACCTCGGCATGATCGCACGCCAGCAGAATAAAGGAATCAAGCGTCACTTTGTCAGAAATTTCGCGGGTGGCAACTACTGGAAGCAACCGTTTGAATTCTAACAGCGGATCAGCCGACGCATCTACCCCGGAAGTGGGCTTCGCAGTTGATGTTTTTGAATTCGATTGGTTTTTCTTGCATGAAGGAAGACAAAGAACCGCGCAAGCACCCAATATAAGAGCACTGGCCGTCAACGAAAGCCTGCGAAATCTGAATACCTTTTCTCGAAACATACCACCTATCCTTCGCATATGAGTATATGTATTCCTAAAGAGCTCAAGATACACTATTGCGTGCCCCTGCGACTGTGGCCAGTATAGCAATGCGTTTCGTTTATAATGATGACAAGTACTGCATCAATTCACGACGTTGGCGGAAATACTTGCACGGAATACACTTATCAGTAACTCCAGCAACTGAGCCAAAAATGCCCCGATTAGTCGAATATTCTACTCAATCTAGAACGTTGCGAACGGTCCTGGCCCGTTGCTTCGTCATGATCGTCTTATTGGGATATGCCGGCGAGGCATCGGCCGATGGCAAATTCTTCCGCCGGTTGGAAGTTGCCGACGAGCCAGGCATCGCTGCGCAGCGGGCTGTTGTCGCGTTTCGGGATGGCGTTGAAACGCTGATTGTTCAATCCGATATTGAAAACGCAGGCGAGTCGCTCGGCTGGGTGTTGCCGTTACCGGCTGAACCGACATCGATTGAAGCGTGCCAATCCATGACACTCAAAGCGCTCACGCAAATCGTAACGCCAGAATTCGCGAAACCGAAGACCAGGTTGATGATCTTCTTCTTGGCGCTCATGGGATTGACGATCTATGCATGCCTTGATCATGTGCATTGCAAGCAACACGGGATCGAGCGCGGTTTCCTGATATCGCTCCTTGCACTCTTGTTTCTGATTATGATTTCGCTATTCATGGTCCCGAGTCTGATGGGCGTGCCCGCAAAAGTTGCAGGTGGCGATGTCGAAATCCTCCAAAACACAAGAGCCGGCGTCTACGATGTTTCGATCATCAAGGCACAAGACGGCGCAGCGGTTACCGATTGGCTGACCTCCAACGGATTCGCCTGCCCACCGTCTGCCAGACCGATCATCGAAGAATACGTCACTGACAACTGGTGCTTTCTTGCAGCGAAGGTATCGCCCGAAAAATCTGGCAACGTCACGCATCATCCGCTTCGCGTTTCGTTTCCGACATCGCGGGCCATCTACCCGCTGCGCCTGACCGGTTCGGACGGATCGCCCATCCAACTCGACCTTTTCGTCATCGCCAAGAAGCAAGCCGCCACTGCAATGATGAAAACCTGGGTGAGCGAGAGAATGAAGATCGAGAACGACTATCGACGCTTCGCAAAGTACGAAACCTCGCGTCCGCCCATCTACAGAGGACGCGGCTTTCTTTCCGTAAGAATCGGCCTGCCTGACGTGTCCGACTTAATGTGGCCGGGATGCACATTCACGCGTCTTCGCGGCAAACTCTCGTCGCGAGACATGGAAGAAGATTTGACCCTGGATTGGATCGCACCCAAAGATTCGCAAATCAAATTGCACGACCGAAATAGCGCATTGTCGCTCAGCGCCATCGCCGCAGCAGCAGCGGTCATCTTCATGTTCCCACTTTTCGTGCCGACAGCAACAAAACAAAGATGGGCGTGGCACACGTTCGCACGAAAGCGACTTCCGATCACGCTCACAACCGCTCTGATCGCCGGTGTAATCTGCTACTCAGCGCTTGACGTCGAACCCTTAAAAGCAGGCACTTCGATGCATCCGATTTTCGCGGCATCAGCGCACGACAAAGTGCTCCGAAAACTCGCAAACAGGCCGGGAAACAAACCATTTGTCGAGACATATCAACAAATTGTCGATGAGGTTGAAATGAATGATTACATCCAAATGACGCCCACATTTGAAAAACCCGGCGACTACATGATCGAGGCCACCAGCAATGGATGGAATCTCACGATCCTTGATGCATTCTATATTCCTTCAACCATCGCGATCTCATCCAACGGCATGCCTGCCTCTGCCGAAAACTGAATCAATTCAACTCGGTAGAATGCCTGATGGTCATCTGTACAAGGATGATCTAGACTAAACGCAAACTCTCGTCTTATTGGACAGGACCACCAACTCGCGAGGGAAACATTGAAACGGATGTGCCGACATACAACCAAATCGCAACGCGTCATTCGATGTATTTGCGCAGTTTCCGCACTGACGATCTCAATGGGCGTCGCAAACGCCCAAACACGCATCATGCTTGTTGGCGATTCAATCACCCAGGGCGGGCAGCAGCATGTTTCGTATCGCTACACGCTTTGGTTTGATCTTCAAAATGCTGGGTTTGATGTGGACTTCGTCGGACAGCGGGATTTCACGAATAGCGGCGATCAGAATCTGGCTTGGTATCCCGAATACTTCACGACGTTTGATCGCGACCACGAGGGCTATTGGGGGTGGCGCACCGACCAGATCGACGGAATCATCACCAACGCAACCACCAGCGCTCAGCCGGACATCGTGTTGATTCACCTCGGCACGAATGACATCGGCCAGATGGGTGCGACTGGCGTGACCAATGCAGACTCCAACCTTCGATCGATCATTGATCAAATTCGCGCGGTACGCCCCGACGCAACCTTGCTATTGGCACAGGTCATTCCGATTGGACCGGGTTCGTCGTATTTTAACAATGCCGACCAAGTCGATCCGCTCAACGAAGTCATCGCGGACGTCGCCAGCGACATGAACACCAACGGATCACCCATCTTCCTAGTCGATCAGAACACCAACTACGATCTCGGCACGATGATGCAAGCCGATGGCATTCATCCCAATACCACCGGTGAAGATCAGATGGCCAGCGTTTGGTGCACTGCCCTATCCCCTCTCTTAAATGCAATCAACCCGCCGCCATCGGTCACGATCACAACACCCATGGATGGCGCAGGCTTCGACGCACCGGCCAACATCACTATTTCTGCCGACGCTTCGGATACAAACGGATTCGTCACACAAGTCGAATTCTACAACGGACAAACGCTGCTCGATATTGATACGAATGGGCCATACACATTCGACTGGCTCGATGTTCCAACCGGCAACAACACACTGACGGCGGTGGCGACGGACAACGAAGGCGCAACGCGCACGTCGTCACCGGTATCGATTTCCGTACTTGCTCCGACTGTCGGCGTCGACGTTCCTGTCTTCAATCCCAGCTTTGAAGTTCCGGCACTTCCCGACAGCAGTCTAAGCCAAGGCGCAGGCGTAATCGGTGGTTGGACGTTTGACGGGACAGCCAACACGTTTCTGGGAATTTTTAACCCACCGGTTGGAAGCTATCCGATGGCAGGTGGCAACGCAGCGCCCACCGGTGCCGATGGTGCTAACGTTGCTTTTCTATTCAACAACGGTGGCCCGAGCGAATCGGTCATGGCATCGCAAACGCTATCTGATGTCTTGCTGGGCGACATGGAATACACACTGAGTGTTGCGATCGGAAAGTTCCTACCCGATCAACCGTATTCGTTTTCGACCTTTGGTGGATACACGATCGAACTGCTAGCCGGCGGAACCGTCATCGCTAGTGACACCGACACGGTCAACCCGGAATTCGGCGTGTTTCACGATACGTTCGCCACCGTTTCGTCCATTGAAGTCAATCCCGCGCTCCTGGGTCAACCGCTTGCCATACGACTCAACATCTCAGCCACCGCTGAAGACCGATCAACCCATTTCGACATGGTACGATTGACGCGAAGATCACTGGTCGCCGGTGACGCAGATCACGACGGCGATCTTGATCTGGACGACTACGCCATGTTTGCGAATTGCCTGAATGGCCCGAACGCCCAACCCGATCCACTTCCTCCAACGTCGCTGGCCACCTGCACTACGATTTTCGACTTTGACGAAAACGGTCGCGTTGATTTTGGCGATGCGGCTGTGTTCTTCCAACTCGATTGGTAGACGGCTCAATGTAGCCAACTCATTGCGAAGTGGCTCGAATTGGCCAGCGGTTGGGCGTTGCAACGAATCCATCGCATTGCGACAACAGCGCGCCTAACCTTCTTCGCACAATGTACTTGTAACGCATATCCGGTCGAGCCCTCAATCGCTACATGCAATGGCATTGGAAATGCACCATAGCGTTTTCAGTCGGTTGGGTGAGTGCATTGAATCATCCACAGACCGACAGCCTCGCGTCACTAACAATTCAACGGAGTGGAACCATGCGTCAACGATTACCCTACGGACTCTTTGCGCTGACGATCGCTGTCGCCAGTTGCATCGCCACTGCCCAACAGGTACACCACCAAGCCACCGCACTTTGCGAACATGCGACCAGTACCGGCGGGCCCGTTCCCATTCAGATCGATTGCCCGCAAGTCTGCGGTGGTATCGCGGGACTGACCTGCGACGATGGCGAGTTCTGCGACTTTCCTGTCGGCACTTGCGAAATCTCCGATCGGCAAGGCGTCTGCGTTGAGCTACCAGTGGTGTGTCCCGACAACGTCGATCCAGTTTGCGGTTGCGACGGCGTGACCTATGGCAACGATTGCGAAGCCGATGCCGTCGGCGGTTCAATCGCCCATGTCGGACCGTGCGGTAAAACGTTCGTCAACTGGGAAAACGCTCACGTCCATCCGATCGACCTGACGCCTGATGGCAACCGGCTACTCGCGGTCAACACTGCCGACAATCGTCTTGAAGTCTTCGATACTTCGACCGCAACCCCAACCCATATCGGTTCGGTCTCGGTCGGACTCGATCCCGTGTCGGTGCGCGCTTTCGGCAACGAAGTCGCCTGGGTCGTCAATCACATTTCCGATTCCGTCAGCATCGTAAACCTCAACACGCTAAATGTCATCGCCACGGTTGACACCGAAGACGAACCAGCCGACGTGGTCTTCGTCGGTGAACCGCGCCGCGCATTTGTGTCATGCTCGCAGGCCAACGTCGTACAAGTGTTCGACCTCGGCAATCTCTCAGTTCCAGTAGCGACACTTCCAATCGAAGGGGAGGATCCGCGCGCACTCGCGTTCAGCGCCGACCGCACCAAGGTTTATGTCGCAATCTTTGAATCGGGCAACGCTACCACCTTGATTACGGGTAACGAGTTTCTGAACTTGCCTCAGCCCATGCAAAACACCAACGGCCCATACGCTGGCGTCAACCCACCACCCAACAATGGCAACGAATTCGACCCACCGATGAATCTCTGCGATCCGATGCCGCCAGGATGTTTTGCAAATCCGCCGCCCGATTGTGTTTGCACCCCCCCGCTCGTTTCTTTGATCGTTCGCAAAGACGATGCCGGCAACTGGCTTGATGACAACGCAGCCGACTGGACCGATTTCGTCAGCGGGCCAAATGCCGATGTATCGGGCAGACCCGTGGGTTGGTACATGCCCGACCACGACGTGGCGGTCATCGACGTCAACACGCTTACTGTTAGCTACATCAGCGGATTAATGAACATCAACATGGCGATGGCTGTGCGGCCGACCGCCGGAGAAGTGACGGTCGTCGGAACGGAAGCAACGAACGACATCCGCTTTGAACCCGTCATCAACGGACGGTTCGTCCGTGTCAACTTGGCCGCGGCTGATCCAACCGGTATCAACCCCACGAACATCGTCGATCTAAACTCGCATTTGACTTATGCCAACACAAGTTCGTTCACACCGGTTCCGCAATCGCAGCGCGACTTATCCGTTGGCGACCCCCGCGCGATCGTATGGGGCAGCGGTGGAAACCGCGGGTACGTCGCGGCAATGGGTTCAAACAATCTGCTCGTCATCGACGGCGCAGGCAATCGCGTCCAACCCCTTAGCGCCCCCGACGTCCGCCCCATCGAACTTGACGAAGGCCCGACCGGATTAGCGATCAACCGCACCCGAAACGTGCTGTACGTCTTGAACAAATTCGCTGCAAGCATCCAGATGCTCGACCTGACCACCGAAACTGTTGTCGCTTCAATCTCGTTGCATGACCCGACGCCAGCCGCAATACGCGTGGGCCGCAAGCATCTTTACGACACGCACAAGAATTCCGGATTGGGACAAATCTCGTGCGCGTCGTGCCATATCGACGGACGCACCGACCGGTTGGCCTGGGATTTGGGCGATCCGTCCGGCGAGATGCGACCGTTCGATCAAAACTGTGGAAGCATTGAAGGAGCAAACTGCCCGTCTTGGCATCCCTTGAAAGGACCGATGGTCACACAAACGTTTCAAGACATCATCGGGAAGGAACCGCACCATTGGCGCGGCGATCGCACCGGCATCGAGGAATTCAACGGTGCGTTCAAGAGCCTGCTCGGCGACGATGATGATTTGACGCCATTGGAAATGCAGCAATTCGAGGACTTCCTCGCCACCATCGTCATTCCGCCAAATCCAAATCGTGAGTTGGACAATTCGTTGCCCGCGAACCTACCGCTCGACGGGCACTTTTCGATCGGACGATTCAGCCCAGCCGGCACGCCGTTGCCACCGGGCAATGCGCTCGCCGGACTCGACAACTTTCGATTCGGGCAACTCGATGGCGTCGATTGCGTGACGTGCCACACCTTGCCAACCGGAATCAGTTCAAATTTGGTCGTCGGCACGAACGGAATGATCTTCGAGTTTCCAACCGGACCCGACGGCGAACTGCATCATGGCATCATCCGCGCCGATGGTTCCAATCAACGAAACTTTAAGGTGGCCCAACTCCGAACCATGCTGGAGAAGACCGGCTTCGACCAGACGCAGCTTAGTAACAATCGCGGCTTTGGATTCCTCCACGACGGAAGTGTCGATTCAATCACCCGGTTTATCTCGTTGCCGCCATTTAGCGTCGCCAACGATCAGGAGATCGCCGACCTCGTTGCGTTCATGATGGCGTTCGGCGGATCGGACCTGCCTCTGGGTAGCATAGACGATCCGAATGAATTGCTCGGTCCGCCAAGCAATGACACACACAGCGCCGTGGGTGTGCAGGTGACGTTTAATGCCGCCAATCAGAATAGCGTTGGACTCGTAAACCTGCTGGGTCAGATGATCGCGCTTGCCGATACCGGAGCGGTCGGCGTTGTCGCCAAGGGCAAGCAGCTAGACATTCAGCGTGGGTACAAATACGACGGCAGCCAAGTCATGCAGTCCGACCGCATGGGCGAACAGTTGACCGTCACCGCGCTAAGAACGTCAGCCGCCACCGGCAACGAAATCACATTCACCGTCACACCGGCTGGCAGTGAGCATCGCATCGGCGTCGATCGCGACCAGGACGGTTACTTCGATCGCGACGAACTCGACGCGTGCAGCGACCCGGCGAATTCAGCGGTGACGCCAACCAGCGTGGCAGGTTCCGCCGACTTTGATGGCGATGGTGACATCGATCTTGGCGACTATGAATCGTTTGCCGCATGCATCACGGGGCCATGTGTTTCAGGCGACTGCGACGCACCGCTTTACGATTCCGCATGCTGCGCGATTGCCGATCTCGATTTGGACAACGACGTTGACGCAAACGACTACAGAATCCTTCAGTCGGCGTTTGCTGGCCCCTAAGAATCGGCGTAACATAATCGTCTGTCGCTCCAAGTCAGGTGTGTGTGTGGGTGCGGGCGTCGTTGAATCGATCAGCGGCGCCCGCGGTATTCACGCGACGTGTTCAGGATGTTTAGCGGTTCCCATCGTTGACGAATCCGATGCGCGATGGCGGCCAAACGATGAGCCACGCCCGTCCGCCCATCGAGCTGCGTTTGATCGGACCGTCGAAACGACTGTCCCAGGAATCTTCCGAATCGTCGCCGAGAAAGAAGAAGCGATCGCCACAAGGTTGCGTGTGTCCGTTGGCGAGGTTGCCTTGCGGCTTATAGTTCAGGTATTCTAACGAGTTCGGTGTCTCGAATTGCTTACCGTCGACTTGCGGTTGTCCATCAACCAATCGAATCGACTCATTCGGTAGTCCGACAATGCGCTTGGCCACCAACATTCGATCGTCGGTCGTGTACTGAACAACCTCCCACCGACGCGGTTCTCTAAACCAGTGCGACACGCGCTCGCAAAGCACCCAATCGCTGTCTGCTCCGCCATCACCGCAAAGTGTCGGGGACATCGAACCGGATATGACCTTGGTTAAGTCAAACCCCGCATAATACACCAGACAGATCAGGCCAAAGAATGCCAGTAAGTCGCGAATGAAGCGAGCCAATCGAACAATCAACCGATGGACCACGCCATTTGTTCTGACATTTGTCGGCGTTGCGCTATTGGTGCCGATCTGTTGAAGACTCGTCTCGGCGGGCATGGTCATCGTCCTTTTGAATTCTCTTATCGTCGGGTTCTAAAATGTTCGCGTCTGCGCATGCCTGTCTTCTGGTAGACGCTACTCGCGCTTGATCATTCGAAACGTCACCCGGTTTCGGGTTACGAAGTTGCCATGCCGCCTTACCCGCTCGCGTTGCTCCCCTGGATACAGAAGGTGTGACCACGAGCAAGAACGCGAGCAATCCGCCAGCCGCAACACCAGCCACCCACGACAGTGATTGCAATGCCGGCTTGGCTTTCATGGGTCTAGGCTCTAGCGCTTCGATCGGTTCGACATTCTTATCCGATCTTGGGGATTGCGAATCCGGAAATTGTTCTTGATCATTCATGACATTGCTCCTTGATTTTGCATTCGTATTGAAAGCTGAACGGGCTCGTTCAGTGCGTTAGCGGTGGCCGTCATGCAGGCTTGATTCAATGCGCAGAGTAACCCGTCAGGCTCTGCAACGTTTCCGGTGCGAACATAGTTGCTGCAGCGACAGACCGTGTCGCATTCGCCAGCCATCGCGCAATCGTCACACGAATCGTGTGATCGCGAAGGCGATTCCGACCCGTTGAGAAAATCGGAACCATCGAAAATATCTCCGGACAGAGCCATCGGATTGCTCGGGCGATCTTCACCGATCAGCCGCTCACACGGATACATCCGTCCCGATGGCGCAACCGCAATCTCACCATTTCCAAATCCGCATCGCGAAGACTTTTCGATCTTAGCCCCCGCCAGCATGCCGGCTTTCGCGTCAAACCATGATATTCCCAACTCCGGGATCGCTCGTCGCCAGAGTTTCGCTGACTTTTCAACTGCTCTTTCGAGACGCCGGATGTCGTCCGCACTCCATTGCGTCCACAAATCGAGCGACGGCTGAATTCTGGTCACGCCCAGCGACTGCAAGAACGCGATCGTCTCAGGCAATTGCTCGACGGTGTCAGGCCGAACCACCGCGATGACCCAAAAATCTCGATCGATTGAAACCAACCTTCGGATCGTTCGATGAACTTTGGCAGCCGTCCCCCGCCCGGACGCGGTCAACCGGTGCCGATCATGAACGCTTGCCGCTCCGTCACAACTGATCGAGAGCTCCAACTCCGGGGTCATCATCACCGCCCATGCCTCGCGGCTGACGATGGTTCCGTTGGTGGTGAGTGCAAGGCTCAGCCGCTGATCGCGCGTTTGGGTCAACTGGCGGGCGAAGCGGACCAAATTCGTGATCGTTGGCGCGCAAAGCAAAGGCTCACCGCCAAAGAATCCGATGTTGAGCGTCCCTCCAGGCGACAACGATGCGATGGACCGAACGATCGCCTTCCGCGCAACGGACATCGGCATCGTTTTTTCAACCTTGGCACCGGTGTAGCAATAGTCACACCGCAAGTTGCAGGCGTGCGTCAGCATCAGCGTGAGTTCGAAGTTTGCGTACATCGCATTGGCCCTCGCATTTCCACCATTCACAGCACGCACCGCGCGCAACATCACCGCCGCATCGAACACGCGTGCTCTAGCCGGTTTGTGAACCCTGGCAACGCCAATTGCCGCGCGTACGATCACTATTGAGACGATCCGCCTCGTATGAATCCGATTTTTGGGCGCGAACGTTCTTGGATGCTACGCCAGATGTGAAATGGAAAGCCCGTTAGGTGTTGCAACGAATACCGCTGCAAACGGTGCTAGATATGAATGGAATAATGACTACTCAGATACCAACGGGCAACAGTGCACAAATGGCGAAGTGATTACCGCAAACACCAACGCCTAAATCACTATTCACTTGTAACAACTTATTGTCAAGAAAAATCGGACCAAAGCATCTGCGTTAAAGCAATTCCCCGACTTCCGCGACACCGTTTGATCACCAATGGTTCGTCACTTCCGCGCAAGTGGGAGTCCAGAACGAGTGATGAGTAACGCGCGGCGCTTGGATTTCCGCGTTCGCGGGAAAAACATCGGAGCGCAATCCACAAGACGACGCGTGGGCCTACACCAGGCTTCGCTTCGGAAAAGTCCAGATAATGAAACTCATCGCGGTAGTTCGCGGAATGGCCTGGCTTTCCTCTTTGAAACTCTGCGCAGAATTACATTCGTGCAACGAATGCCTTCGTCTTGGAACCCTATTCTCAATATCAAAACCCGCGTTCTTGTCGTTGGCCAACAATTCCTTACAGGATTTGATGACAGGATGACAACTTTGAGCCGTCTATGGTGTAAGTAGACTATGAGCGATGGGCGCTCGAGAGTACCGATTCCATGACTTGCAATGGGCATTTGCATATCTCGCTCCAAGGATCTGATCGACGAAATGGCGTGACGGAAACCCCGAGTCGAAAAAGATCAGAAAGTCAAAATATTTCGCAAGCCACGTCGAACATGCTGGAGGGCGCAGCGATGGTTGAGAATACAAAAGGCGATGAGTCAACCGAGATTCAAAACCACCTCCTTGGGTTGAGGAAAAAACTCGACGATGCATGGTGGAATGAGGAACCGCTCGAAACGATACAACAACTCGAAAATGAAATTGCTGAGCGATCTCGCAATCTCTCGCAAGCAGACTAGTGGATAGAACCGTTCAGCTGAGCAGAATCAATCAGCAAATTGGCTTCAATAAAACGCTCGCCGACAGACGCAGTGGTTGGCGAATTAACAAAACTCCAAGACCCTCCTCAACACACACTTGAGGACCACCAAGCCGGTTGACGCACCGGCGCACACACCCGAGCCCAAGTCGCACGTCAATCACCGGCGTGCGTCTTGGGCTTACTTTATCACTTGCCTCGCGCCTAAATTATATTCGGACTTGGCCAAAGCTTCCGAATGGGTTGCGAATCTTTTCACAATGCTTGAATCGGCTCAAATCGGACGACAATATGGAATAGTAAACAGCTATGATTGCTGATTTCGAGGCATTGTTTTTTGCTCCCGAAATCGGCAAATCCGTGTTAGGCTTTCGATGAGTGTGTGGTGATTAGAGCGATCGACCATTTTGCGTCGATCAAAGTAAAGGCATGGAGGTCAGACGAATGCTCACCGTGGGAGATTTTCTCAAACGCAAAGGCCATCAAGTGATCTCAGTCAGCCCGGACGCGACGGTCCTAGACGCCGCCCGAATGATGAACGAGCACCATATCGGCGGTATGACTGTTCTGGAAAACGAAAAAATCGTCGGCATGTTCACCGAGCGCGATGTGCTCAACCGGGTCGTGGCCAAACAGCTCGACCCAGCCGCAACAAAGATTCGCGACGTGATGACGTCGCCTGTGGTTACATGTCCCGAGGATTGTGATGTCAACGTATGTGCGGCTGACATGTCCGCCAAAAAGATCCGCCATTTACCGGTGATTACGCGGTCCGGCGCAGCCGAGAAACTCGTCGGAATGATTTCAACCGGCGACTTGATGGCCCTCAACGTTTCGCAGAAGCAAGCCCAAATCGACCACTTGCACGATTACCTACACGGCCGATCCTGATTATCCGCTGGTTCCGAGCCCTTTCAGCAGGGCATTTGGCGCGGCCCTCATAGTCACGTTCTATGCGATCCAATCATACAAGTCTGTCGGCATTCAATGGCGAAGTCATGCTGCGCGATGTTCAGCCTGCGGACTTGCCCACGCTCTTCGCGTTTGAGAATGATCCCACCTGGTGTGCTATGGCGATGGTCAAGTCGCGCAGCGAAGACGAATTTCGTGCGGCTTGGGCAAACATCTTTGATGGGTGGGAAAGCGGAACGACTGACGTCATTCAAAAGGTCATTCTCGTGGATGGCGAACTTTGCGGCACGATCGGGTGCCATCGACTGAATAGCCGACACGTCGTGGGGTACGGGCTGGGGAAAGCCTACTGGGGTCGGCGGATCGCGTCGCGCGCCCTGGGTCTACTATTGGCGGAAGTGCCTATTCGACCCCTACATGCGACGACGGCAGCGACAAATGCAGCGTCGATTCGCGTCCTCACGAAGCACGGCTTTGCGATTGAAAAAACGCGAATCGCGCCGGAAACCAGACGATGCCTGGCGCGCGAAGAAATGATCTTGGTGCTCGCGTAACACACGCCGATTCGAACGCTGCCCGCCGATATCGATGCACACCCGATCTGCGGTGACACTTTGGCGTCAGAGCGCGTCGCAAGCCTCGCTTCCGGACTATTGACTTCCCAAGTTACAAGAGTTGTGCGAACGGAGTCTGAGGATTCCACGAGCATTCGCCAACCTGAATAACTTCATCGAGAATTCAGCCGCCCCTAGATAAGTCTCACGGATGCGCGATTGCCCACGCACTGCCAGCTGGCACACAGGGATTTGTATCAACGTCGTCTCGAGTCGAACCTGGTCGATTGGGCAGTGTGCGTTTTGTGGAGTATACTTGAGAATAACTTGGGGATTAGCAATTCTATTGGGTTCGGTAGCGCGTTTGGCGCTCCCGAAAGTTCGGATTCGCCAGGAATTCGTGCGCCTTCGTGGCATTGCCGGGGAATTCTGGCAGTTGCGATGCAGCGTTTTGACGATTCCACGGACGGAGGTTCGCTATGCCCATCGAATACACGCAAATCCTGAATCGCCTCGTACCAACGCGAATTTCGCAATCGCGAAAAACCGGTCATTTTCCGTGCATCAAGTACCACCTAGCAAAGCTTATTCTGGCGCAGCATCAATTCCCCGATATCGATTCTCTAATCGAGTTCTGCAACAAGCCAGAAAACCTCGAGACTTGGCTGCCTAGTCCGGCGGATCGGCAACTCATCTCAGCCGACCTGACCGGCACCCTACGGGAAGCGACGTTTGGACGGTTTTGAACCTCGCTTTGAATCGGAACAGATCTATATTCCTATCCGAGGAATCCTGACCACAAAGGCAATTGAATTCGGCTCACTCCTTGTCGTCGATTCTCTCGTGCACCATATTCCAAACACCAATCCGCCACAGCCCCACTACTCATCTCACGACTTATTTGTCGCAATGGACCTGCGGAGAAACACAGATACCGATCCTGCGGACAATAACGGCTTCACTAGACTCGCAGTCGAATTAAATAGTGCACACAGAACTGGAGGCTCTTCGCATACATACTCGAAGCCAAAGCCAAGACTCATCGCACTTACGCATAAATCGCGTAAGTTTCCCCATTGATTGAATTTATGACGCCAACTGAGGGCGATACCCTATGGCTGCTGGCTCCTGATTGGAGTATTTTTCTAACGAGAAATCACAGGCATGAATTTGCCCCAGATTTTCAATTTAAAGCCGGTTATGAGAACTTACATAGAATCGAATTGGACGACGATTCAGGCAGGCCGCCATGGGTCGAATGCCCCTGACCGACTCCGAACAAACGGATCGCGGAATCGCTGGCCTGAAGAACTTCGTACAACGCGTATTGCAATCGAGAGTCGTGCAAAACGCAGTACACCGCTCTGAGTCACACTGGGTACTTGCCAACCAGCAATTTCATATTTCCCGGTATGCACTCACTGAATAAAAAACGCGATAGGACTAAACCCAGCACGTAGGTCGGCTGGGCTGAAGTGTTCCACGTAGACGCATGGATGCCGAAGCGCTGGATTTGAGACAGTGTCTATTGGTATTGAGTGCGCCCGTTGAACAGAACCGTTCACAAAGGAAGCCCTCGCTCTTGGCAAGGGCCAATAGTCACCGTCCCTCTCTTCAGTTCCGCCCCTGCGTTGCTTTTCTACTTCACTCCTTCCGAGCGAATCCATTATCGTAATTATAGACCAACGCCTATTGTGTTGATTTAGCCCTATTTCTTTAACACTCAATGGATTAATCGACATCCATAGCCTTGCGGTTAGCGGTCCAAAAAATAGGTCCTATGCAGCGTGGCGATCAGTCCGTCGTACCCTCGCTGCGAAACGCGAAAATGAAACAAAAAAAGACGCTTGGGATGACATCCCAAGCGTCCTGGAATTGCGAAGAAGATTTCTACAGGAGCGAAGCTCCTCGTTCTCACGCCAATCTTTCGATTCTGGCGTTTAGCGACGACGGCGAATCAAGCCAGCCGCACCAATCGCAAGTAGCGCGATTGTTGAGGGCTCAGGAGTCGCGCTGTCGTTCGGGAACAACTGGTAATTGGTCTCACCATTGTTGACGGTGTCATTGGCCCAATCAAAGCTCGAAAGGTCTTCGCCGAAAGTAAGCGTCAACGAGTCGAGACTGCTGAAACCGCCACCATCATCCCAAAGGCCCGATCCGCCAATTTCAGTCGCACCAGGTAGATTCTTCGTGGTTGCCGTCCAACGTCCAACACCATCAATCTGATAGATGCCGGGAGCCACGAGCGCTGGGAGATTGAACAAAAGCCCCGTGATTGGACCACTAATTTGGTGGCTCGTCACGACGTTGCTCGAATCTTCATAATCAAACGTCAAGCTCAGACTACCGCCGACAAACTGCGCCTGCGGGCCATCAAAGCCGTTGAAAGTTGAAGTCATGTTAAATGCTGCGTTGGATACGGTACCAGGCAGTCCGCCGGGACCTGGATCCAACAAGCTAACATTCTGACTCGATGAAGAGTTCACTGTCAGAACGCCAGCATTGAATGATGTGTCAAGTGTTCCATCAAGCATGTTGTGGATGATTGACGCATAACCTGCACCAAGTGCTGGTGTACCCGCAAACATCAACAGTCCGATCGCTGCACAAATTGCTTTCCTCATTACGCTCCTCGCTTTTCCGGTTTGCCCTTGAAAAAGGGTGCCTCGTTTCCCTGCTACATGCGAGCCATCGGTCTACGGCTCGCTCGTATTTCCAATTCAAAATCACGCTATACAGCATTACAAATTACATCTGTTTGCAATCGCGTTTCTAGCGACGTTTGCGAACCAACATGAGTCCAAGACCCCCTAGAATCGCCAAGGTCGTCGGTTCAGGAATCTCAACCATCTGAAACGTTGAACTCGTTGTAAACTGAATATCGTCTTGATAGTCTTCGACACCGCCACCAAGTTGCTGTGCACCGATGAAGGTGATGCTAAAGGTGTAGGGATTAACGACGTGCCCGTTGTCGAAGAGCCAACCACCCGTCGGTGTGAACACCGCGTTGAGCGAATCAAGAAAATCATCAGCGCCAACGTTTTCGTCCAATTGGAAACCGCTCATCGTTCCTTCAAGCGCCAATCCGGTGAACGCAGGCACAAAACTGCTCGTCACTGTTCCATTGAGGCTCATGGTCCCGCCACCCGAAAATGCACCAGCGGCCAAGCCACCAGCACTCGAGTCAGCGGCGAGGCCGTTGCCCGCCCATGAGAAGGTTCCGCCATCATTGATGTCCAAGAAGGTCGTGAATGACGGATCGAAAAAGCTCACGCCTCCCAAGAACGCACCACTGATGTCGATTTCGCCGTTGGCTCCGTCAGACTTATCAAAAAGCACTGACGATCCAACGTTTCCGCCGATTAAGAGCTGCGTCGCATTTGCCGATGTTGCAGACATTGCAATAGCGGCAAGTCCAAGCACGGCTTTTCGGCTTATATTCCTAAGCATGCTTCGTGTCCTCCTGCTTCCTTGCGGTATTCGTTGAATTCTCGTTCAAGCTGATCGACTTGCGAGATTTCTTAACGAGTACCTGAGTTCTTTCCTTCCACTGTCTCTTTCAAACGGGCCCGGCCTGATTACTTCGGCCTTAGTACCTTTAACTACTAACCAGTACTTCCCGATCAGTTTGCAACAAAAAAAAGAGCCAAGACGCACGCGTCTCGCTCTCTCTCGATTCCACTCGGTTCGGATCCCCCTAATGGGAACTCTCGCCAAGCTTCACTTCCGCCCGCACTCCTCCCCAGGATGCAGGCGAACTTAGATTAAGGATTTATGCTATCAAATCCCGATAGATGCCGTCAATCACTAAATCGTAAGTTAAATTCGATTTTATTGCCCTTCGATGCGACTGAGTCCGATAATCCATTCACAACATTCTGCAACAACTTGACTTATGACGATCAGGGCAACTCGCATATCTAATCCAAATCAGAATAATCTTCATTGTAATTCGACATTACTGTGTTGATGTCGTCCCCATCGACCCGCCCATCTTCATTCACGTCGGCCAGCACAGAATACGCCGGCTCAGAAAGGACCGAATCGAAATGCGTCAAGACGAGCAAAATGTCCGAAAATCCCACGTAATCATCACGGTTTGCATCGCCGGGGCGCGGTGCGACTTTGATTCTTCCACCCTCTCCGCTGCGAACTCGGGTTAATGGGTCGCCCAGTGCAAGCTCAGTCCAACTGAGATACGGAATTGCGGTGTACAAAGCTTCAACCAAGCAAAGGTCTGAAACGCCATCTCCGTCGTCATCGCGAAGATAGTTGGATATCATGAATTCGCCTTGAATCGTGCCCCCAACCTCCGGTTCAAACGAATGGCCAACCGCACCCGTTCCACCCATTTCAATGAACTCGCAAATCTTTCCTTGATTCGTGAAAGGATTTAAGAACATCGTCACGGCATTGTAGCTTTCCAACGATGAAAAAATCGCGCCCGGACTGCACTTGAACAGGGGGCCGTTATTGGGGCCGCTCACCAGCAGATAATTTGTAGGCCGGCCATCACCTCCGTTGCGCCCGTAACTCTGCAGGGCGATGATTGATTGATCGTCCCCGACCAGCGCACCGTTTAAGATCGTCCCAGTGTCGTCCCAGAAACTGATGCCACCCAGTGTCAGTGTTGCCGACACCTGTCCCGTTGCTCCGGCGGTGGCTGGCGAACCGGTCGCCCACTCATGCGCTCGAAAAAAGTGGTTGGCTGCGGTGAACAACGTGCCATAGTCCTCGCCTCCCGGTGGGATCGGATGTGTTTCATAATCGAGTATTTGAAACTGCGGCGGCATGTTTAGCACTTCAGTATATGCAAAGACTGATGGAGCTGGCGGCGTTGGTGAATGATCAAGAACTAAAATGCTGTCTGCTTCGTTTAACCCTACAAACCTAGGGTGATTCGGATCACTGACCATTGCGGATCGCAGCAGCATGTTGTACACCGCGTGAACCGGATATTCACCTTGCAAACGCGGCCCATCCAAACGCGACACCAAATAAATGTCAGCAGGACTCATGCGGCGTTCGAGTGCTGCATACCCTGCGCCATTGAATTCACCTTCCATCAGCGCGCTTTTAAAAATGCGCCACATGTTGGACCAGCGAAACCCATTCCGTTTTCCCAAGATATCGCGATCAAGCGCCCACTTCTTGATGCTGCTGCGATAGCCTTGATACGGATTCACCAACCGGCCGTTGATGGGCGCCCGGGCAGTCTCATCTAGTTGCGGGTCGATTTGAAACAGCACCGATAGTTCAGACTCTACCGATGCAGCATTCACAAGATTTCGGTTGGTCACGGTCAGTCCGGGATCTGATGCGGCTGGCATCACCACGTTTGCAAAATCCGGATCGGTATCTTCAATTCGATATGGCATTCCTGCCGTCGTGATGATGACATAGGTGCGATTTTCAATGCCCAATGACGTCAAGTGATCACGAGTCGGCTGAGCGATCAGGGTTTCAAAATCTGACCGGGAAATAATCTCGTTCGCCGGTGTCGAAGTAAGCGTCGCACTGTCGGTCAGACCTGCGAGATGCAGTACCTGGTGGTCCTTGATGTCAGGATGAAACTGCCGGTACATCTTGACGATTTCCAAACCAGCAGGACTGTCTTGATTGACAAGAATCAATACGTTCCACCATTTGAGCGGACGATCTGTGTCTTTCAAGAACGGCAGGATTTCAGAGATATCACCGGAGCCTTGAAGAGTCGGATGGCTCATTTCATCAGAAACTGGATTTGCCGTCTCTGGTTGACCCGTCGGCGAATCTCCCAACGAATTGGCCGGGAGCCCCCAGTGAGCAATTCCCAAGGCCAACATCATCGGTAGGATTTTGGGGAATCTCATCACCAACGTATTCCTGTAGCGCACGCACCAAGCGTCGCTAAATTTACCGCCCAACATATGTGAATCTCAGAGCGAATCGCTAACAGGAAGGACACCGACCCAAAGCAACCTTGAAGGATGGAATTCCGGGCAAAAATACCCGGGAATTAAGCGCAAACAAACCCCCTACCGACCATGACAACGCCCAACGGCGGCAAGATTAAATTGCTTCCGGTTCTCCTCCTGTGCTCGTCAGCACCGCTTCCTTCCCGGCCGCCTCAATTCTGGATTACCACTAAAGGATACAGTTCAGATGTGAAAACAGAAAGAGGATTACGCAAAAACTCTATGAGAATCTAGGCTGCAAGTGGTTGGGTCGCCCGTGGTGAAGGGTCAGTTCACAATCCAAGGAGAACATCCTAAGTGGATTGGTCAGCGGGTTGCAGCGCTCCATATCGCCGTTCTCGACCCGCGAAATCGCGAATAGCACCGTCTAAGTGTTCCGCTGTGAACTCCGGCCAATGAACGTCAGAAACGAAAATCTCAGCGTAACTGATCTGCCAAAGCAGAAAATTGCTGATGCGACGTTCGCCGGCTGTTCGGATCAGCAGATCGGGGTCGGGTAGTCCTCGCGAGTAAAGGGCATTGGAGATGGTGTCTTCGTTGATGTCCGAAACGGCTAGATCGCCATCCTTAACGTTAGTAGCGATCGATGCGACCGCCTCAACAATCTCGCGGCGCGAACCGTAATTCAGTGCGAGGCAAAGCTTCAAACCGGTGTTCGATTTAGACGCTTCTTTCGTGATGTCCATCTGCTTTAGGACATTGTCTGGCAATCCGGTTCGACTACCCAAATGGACGAATTGGATGTTATTTTCGACAATCTCACTTCGTTCAGAAATCAAGTATTGGCCGTACAACTCCATTAAGAAGTCCACTTCGACTTTTGGTCTGTTCCAATTTTCGTGACTGAAACTGTAAAGGGTCAGAACGTCAATGCCGAGACGGGCGCAGCGGGTGACGATGGTGCGGACGGTTTTTGCACCCTCTTCGTGGCCACGAATACGGGGCAATCCGCGCGACTGAGCCCAGCGGCCATTACCGTCCATGATGATTGCGATGTGCCGTGGAAGCTGCGAACGGTCGACACCGATTTCGTCTTTTGGATCTAGTGGATCGGGGTGATTGGCCATGATGTTATCTTGTACGATGGATCGTCTGGTTTCGTTCGGGCCCGACGCTGACAGTGCTGATCGAGGCACCCACCAATTCCTCAACTCTCACGATGTATTTGCGCGCGGCATCGGGCAGGTCTTCAAATCGCTTTACGGAACTCACATCATCAAGCCAACCAGCCACCATCTCGATGATCGGTTCAACCGCCCCGAAATCGTCGGCATCGGCGGGAATGGATCGTAACGTCTCATCACCAAGACGATACCCCGTGCAAATGCCGATCTCTGGAAGACCGCTGAGCGTATCCATGTGCATCATGGCGATTTCCGTCACGCCGCCCAGTACCACGCTGCGTCGCAACGTCACCGCGTCAAGCCAACCACAACGCCTGGGCCTTCCGGTCGTCGTGCCAAATTCCCGCCCTACTTCGCGAATCCGATCGCCTCGTTCATCGAGCAATTCAGAAGGAAATGGCCCGTTGCCCACCCTTGTGGCATATGCTTTGGTGACACCAACACAGCGTTGTACCAGATGGGGCGAAACACCGGCGCCGGCAGGTACGCCGTTGAGTCCCGTGTGGCTGGCGGTGACGAATGGAAACGTCCCATGATCGATATCGAGAAGCATTCCGTTGGCGCTTTCAAACAGCAGGTTACGCCCCTTGCTGATTGCATCTTCGAGCCACGATGTCGTATCGGTGACGTACCCTGAAAGCATATTCTTAACGGACTGCAACATCGAGCGAACGCCATCGAAATCAAGCGCGTCGTCGTGCAGCGACTCGTCATCCGCACCCATCGCCGCAAGAATCGCCTGCTTGCGTTGACAGACCATTTTCAGCCGATCGGTATGTCGATCCAGATGGACCAAGTCAACCATCCGAAACGCTGACGACCGCAGCATCTTTTCAGCGTAACAAGGACCGATGCCTTTGGCAGTGGTTCCGATCTTCTTTCCTTGCGAACCGGAGTCGCGCAATCGGTCTTCTAACTTGTGGTATGGCATGACCAAGTGGGCACGGTCGCTAATTAAGAGTCGCCCGGACAGACTGATCCCGCGGGATTCAAGGCCTTCAATCTCGTCAACCAATGCCAAAGGATCGACGACGACTCCCGGACCGATCACGCTGACGGCGCTCTCACGCAGCACACCAGAGGGCAACAAATGCAGGGCAAACGCGTCGTCCCCAATGCGCACCGTATGGCCCGCATTCGCGCCACCGTTGAATCGAATAACAACGTCGAAATCGCCGGCAAGCAGATCGACAATCTTGCCCTTACCCTCGTCGCCCCAGCCCATCCCGACAACGCAGGCGTGCTTACTATGACTGTTTGCGCTAGACATCCATGTTCTCGCTCAGTCCTGATACATTTGTACAAGTTCGCAGCAATCAGGCAGCCGCATTGTCATTCGTCAGTCCACAACGTTTCCGGCATCAAGGTTGGCTTTCCGTTTCGATCGACACAGGCGAGCGTCGATGTCGCCTCGGTTGATAAGATGCCGTTGTTGATAATCTTGTAACTGTGATCGACGCGCGTGCGGGTGATGCGATCGACTTCGGTGTGGATCGTCACCACGTCGTCGTAGCGAATCGGAGCGCGATACCGTATGCCGATTTTAGCGACCACGAAGAAGAACCCCTTCTCCTCCATTTCACGATAACTAACGCCAGACGTCCGCAGCAATTCAGTCCGCGACACCTCCAGGTACTCAAAATACTTAGCGTGGTGCAGCAGCCCCATCGCGTCGCACTCGGCGTAGCGCACCCGAATCTGCACCTCCGACTTTTGTGCGTTGTTCGTCATCATTTACCATCGCTCTTGAGCATTCGTTTCGACTGTGATGAGCGAAGCATCTGGCAATTCCCCCTTATTTATCAACCTAAAACGATCTTTAAGGTGACCGACTTACCGTCACGCTGGACTTCGACTTCAACCTCATCACCGGGATTCTTGTCGCGTAGGGCGGCCATGTAGTCATAAATGTTTTTGACCTTGGTTTCGCCCACTCGAACGATGACATCACCGTCTTTCATGCCACCCTTGACGGCTGGGCTGTCTTCGAGAACGGCATCAACGCCCAGTCCTTCACCGCTGTCGGCGTAGCTTGGCATGATGCCCATACGAACCCGTGAACGATTACCACCGACTTGAGCCGGGGCGGCGACATAGTGATAGACCGGGCGTGCGTCATCATCAATGATCGACTTCGCAACCTCTTCGATGTATGCAAGAAAGCGTACCGACTTGTCGGTATTCACCTTGTCGGCGTCGTCGCTGGGCCGATGATAGTCCTCATGCAATCCGCTAAAGAAATGAAGCGATGGAATCTTCTTTTGATAAAATGATGTGTGGTCGCTCGGGCCGGTCGCGCTGGCACTTCCCTTTAAATCGAACGCGTGCTTCTTGGCGAGTCGTTCCAGCATATCGCCGAATCCCTCTGCCGCCTCTGTACCGAAAACCTGAATCGAATTGTTGTCCTCTGCAAGCCGCCCGATCATGTCCATGTTGAGCATGGCCACGACATTTTCCAATTCGACCGTCGGATGATTCACAAAATGCTTACTGCCCAGCAGACCCGACTCTTCCCCCGAAAACGCCATGAACAACACGCTGCGCCTCAACGGTTGCTGCGACGCAAGCTTGCGGGCAAGTTCAATCACACCAGCCGTACCCGACGCGTTGTCATCGGCACCATTGTGGATCTGCGGAATCTGATCCACGGTTTCGGCGTTGTGGCTGGGAGCCGATCGCGGGATGGTTTTGCCGAGGTGATCGTAATGTGCCCCGATCACGACGATTTCGTGGGCCAATGGTCCGACGCCCTTTAGAATGCCGAGTACGTTTCGCGTCATCGTCGTTTCGCGCACGATTCCCGGGTCGCCCTTGATATGCACACCCTTAAGGGCAGTCGATGCCGGAGTCCCAGCGTCAAGTTGATCTTGCAGCGATCGCAGATTTCCCGCCCCACCGGCTTTGATCATCAATTCGGCGAACAACTGAGAGACATGAAACGCGGGCAGGCCGTAGTCGGCTGCGTTCCCTCCGCTGCGCCATCGCTGAAGTCGATCTTCGCCCTCGCCAAATCGATTGACGATCAGGACAGCGACAGCACCGTTTTCCTTGGCGTTGTATATCTTGTTGCTGAACTGGGCGTGCGGCGTGAAGTCGCTGTCATCTTCGGTCCATGACGGCGGCTCGTGACGCAACATGAGCACGACCTTCCCGTTGACATCAAAGTGGGCAAAGTCGTTGTGCTTCTGATCGTCGTTGACGATTCCGTAGCCCGCAAAAACAACGTCGCCTTCAAATGCACCAGAACCAGAAAAACCAAACGGTACGAAGTCGGTTTCAATAGTTGGCTGATCTTCGGCTCCGGTGATTTCAAGCCGGCATTTGTCCGACAGTTTCGGGTTGAGCGACACCTCAAACGATTGAAAAAACGTGCCGTTGTCGCCGGCTGGGTCGAGCCCGGAACTGGCAAGATGATTGGCGATGTAGTCGGCTGACCGCTCGATTCCCGGCGTGCCCAAACCGCGACCGCCCTGTTCGTCTGCAGCCAGAAAATTCACATGACCCTGAAACGAATTCGGCGTGATCGAATAATTCATCACCGCAGCGAATACGATGGTCGGCACCAAAGTGCCGACGAGCATCGCAGTCGCTAACCAGAATTGTCGGTTACGGTTTCCACCACGATCCATGCGAACACTTCCCATCTTTTGAATCTCCTTCACGCCCGATGTTCAATCCTTGCAATAACGCTGATTTCGAGCGGCATCGTAGCCGTCACGACAAACAGACGCAATGCAGGTAACGCGATGAATTCGGCGGATGTAGATTGCGTAATTTATGGTTGTTTTCCCGCAGGAAACGGACATGTCGAAGGATGTCGAATGGTTCTAGCGGAGGCCCTGCCAGTGGGCGTTATAAACCCACCCTTCGGGTCCGACAGTGGAAGGCGGATTCCCGGAGAACACGTCATCGACCTGCGTCGTCGAAAGCGCCCGATCGTAAATCGCCACACGAAACAACTTGCCAAGCCAAGCGCGATCGTTGGTGGTTTCGTTGGCCATCACCAATTCGTAGCCGCTATTCCAGTTGAACGTACCCGTGCGGGCGGTTGTGGTTTCCAGCGATCCGTTGACAAAGAGCTTCACGTTCTCGCCGTCATAGGTCACGATAACATGTTCCGTCGTATCATCGCTGAGGACATTTCCTGAGGCGACATCGGGCATTCCATTGTTGTCAGTGGATGTTGTCTTGACCCGATGACGGATTTGAGAGTCCTCTTGCCCAAGAGTGAAGTTGCGATTTCCGGTTCCAGACGAGTAACTGACAATTCGCGCTGGTCCGTCTTGGGTGGTATTCGCAGGTGCAAATTTGACCTCAAGCGTCATCTCATCGGTGTCGGTCAAGGCGTCATACAACTTCGTCGCAGCGACTCCTGATTCGATGATGGTTGACGATGTTATCTCCAGCCCCCCGCCGGAAATCCACGAAACATCAGAAGGTTCTGTGACCGTTAAGTTCAAAGCCGTACCAAATGAGCTTGTATCCTTCACCGAAGTTCCCGTTCCACCGTGTGCACCGATGGGTTGTTTGCTGTGAAGGTTGGCGGCCTGCGAGGCACTGAGCGCGTCGTCATAGATGCGCAAGTCGTCGATAAAGCCACTAAAGTAGTTGCTCAATGGTGTTACCGAACCGGTTCCACTGGTCCAGGTATTGGCGCCCAAAACAAATGGCTCGGTGTTGCCCGATCCACCGGAAGTGGACCCGAGCCCGCCTTGGTACGAATCAGAATCTTCCTCGGTTCCATTCACATATAGCTTCATGCCTTCACTGCCGAACGTAAAGGCAACGTGATACCACGTCTTGCTGGCGATCGTTCCAGACTGCATGGTGTAAGATGCGCTGTCGCTTTGAAATCTGACCTTGACCCTGGACCCTTCAAGATAAATATGCACATGTCCGCCGTCGACGAAACCATTGGCGTCCTTTGAAAACAACCCCGCCGTCGTGGATACCGAAGACGCACTCAACCAAAACGATATGGTCCCGTTGTCGAGAAGCAGGCTCGGGTCGTGAGGAAATTCGATGTAATCGTTGCTGCCATCGAAGCTGTATGAATCGCGAATAATACCACTGGCCAAAGGGGTTGCACCGTGGACAGTCCCGTCTAAGTCTGAAGTATCGTCTGCCGCAGTCGTACCCGAATCGTCGAGTTTCCAATGATGATCAAGCTGCGGGTTTGGAACCACTTCGTTGAATTCATAAAGGGCAATTAGCTGCGGATCGTTATCATCAGCCGGAAGCATTTCCAACGCATTCTTATAAAGCTGCGCGCCGCTGAGCGCCTGGTCCCACACTTTCACGTCAAACATGGTGCCCCGAAACGGGCGGTCGAAGGTCGCTTCATTACCCAACAAAAAATGCTCGCTGGACCAATCGTCAAAGTCGCCACCGCTCGCAGATGACGTGTGTACGAGTACTCCGTCGACATACAATTTGACGTTGTCGCTGTTGGAACCGTGGTCCACCGTAAACGCCAGCACATGAAACTCGTCCATCGACCAGACATCGTTTTGTCGATATTCCACAGCATTACCGCTGCTGTGTTTCGCTCGTCCGGCAAAGTCATCGTTCGTCGACGCACCGGTATACCCAGCCATCAAACTGAAATTGCGCGTCGACGAACCGGTATCGCGCGAATAGGTAACAATCCGCCCACCCGAGTCGTCAATGCCTTCCGCTTTCAAAAATACCTGCACAGTCATTGCATCCGACGATTGCAGGGCATCCTTGAAATCATCCGCCGTAGAGTTGCTGGCCGTTTGACAGTGGGCTGTACCCGACTGACTGTTTTGATTGAAATAGAGGCCCGTCCCACCTTGGATGTCGGTAACCCAGGTCAAGGCACCGTTTCCATCGTCAGTTGACAGATTAACTGAGCCTTCTCGATCGTTCAGAGTTGTACCCGATTGCTCGTCGAAGTCGTAATGAAGAATCGGGCTGATCGCTGGCGGAGTTTGTGACGCCCATTCCAACGAACGCTTCAAGATAGTCTTTCCGTCATCTGTGAGCAGATCAACATCAAATGCGCTGCATCCCCACGGCAAATGCACGCGGCGTGCGACTGCTGTCCCACCGCCATAAAGCGCGCCGCCCGTATCGATGACAATCAGTGCAGGGTTTGTACTCGATGGTTGGTTCGCGAGCGCGGTCGTCCCACCGCCAAGAGTTCCCGCAACGACATGCAAGTCCGATGAGCTTGAAAGTATTCCGACAACGCCACTGCTTAATCCTGAAGTAATATAGTGAGAATTATCGACAACATCGATACCGGTGTTGGTGTAACAATTGCCTGTTGAGGCGATGCCCAACTCATCGGGAAGCGCGTTATCCTCATTGACGACGCCTATGGGCGCACCGAGGAATTTCGTGCCCACTTGCGAAGATGTCACTTCCTCCGAAACGTACGCCACATTTGTGTCGGCGATCGCGACATCGTATGCCTCTTGTGATTCGTTGGCAGAGACTAGCTGCACGTCGAAGTCCCAAGACTCCATTAATGCTTTCTTGGCATCGTCTTGCGCAGACAAGCTCGATTTGTCGGGCACGACGAACAACACCGACGTGGCGATGCTAGAGCCTTCAGGCGTGACGATAGCCCAGAGTGTATACATGGTACCTGAATACGCAGCGGTGGAGGTGATCGTAAATACCTCTTCATCGTCGTCAGCAAGATTACCGTCACCTTCTGCCGGGTTGGCTATCACGCCATCACCGTCGGTGTCTTCGCCATCGTTGACCGTCACGCTGAATGTTCCGCCCATCAGCGCCGCGTCGGTCACCCATGCACCTTCGCTTTTTTGTGTTCGCCAATCTTCTTCGGCGCGGATGTAAGCCAGCGCCATGCGAATACCGGATTCGGCGATGCGGTTGGCGTGGGCATGGTTTTCGAGGTTTCGACTGATTGCCGATGTGGTTCCGGTTGAGGCGATGAACGTTGACGCAAGCGTCACGATGACAGCCGTCACCACGAGGACCGCGATCAATGCCATCGCAGGTTTGCGACAGGTGGACTGACCGGCCGCGCTGCATGGGACAGGACCGGTGTTTTGGTTGTTCTTGATTCTGCGCATAAAGGTATCCCCGTGATACATCTTGATCGACGCACTGGGATACCGAGTTCACGGCATCGCTGAAATGTTAAAGATGGACCGATAATGATAGGGCAATCGCGGCGTTGTGCGGCTAGGCGACCGCAATCGAACCGCTTTCATCCACTTGCTCGAACTTCACACTGACGCGGGTGGAGACGCCCGGTTCCTGCATGGTCACACCGTACATCTGGTCGGCAATGCCCATGGTGCGCTTGCTGTGGGTGATGACGATGAATTGGCTTTTGTCCAGAAACTCGCGAATGATGCCGTTGAACCGCTCGTTGTTGGCTTCGTCGAGCGCCGCATCCACTTCGTCCAGAATGGCGAACGGGCTCGGGCGCGAACGGAAGATGCTCATCAGCAGCGCGATCGCAGTCATGCTTTTTTCACCGCCCGACATAAGCGTGATGCTTTGCAGTTCTTTGCCTGGTGGGCGGGCCATGATTTCGATACCGCATTCGAGGACATTGTCAGGGTCTTCGAGAATAATCTCGGCTTTACCGCCCCCGAACAACTTACGGAACAATTCGCGGAAGTTTTCGCGGATGGCTTCAAACGCCTCGACAAAACGGGTCACGCACAAACCGTTGAGTTCGTTGATCAATTCATCAAGCTGCTTGCGGGCACCGTCGAGGTCATCGCGCTGATCGGTCAGGAATTGCTCGCGTTCTTCCAATTCCTGCTGCTCGGCGATGGCGTCGTGGTTGATGTTGCCCAAGCGTTCGATCTTACTCTTGAGTTCGCCGATTTCTTCCTCGACTGCCGCCCAATCCTGGTCGTCCTGCTCATAGCTTTCGTACAGATTGGCGAGGTCAATCTTCAATTCATCGGCGACGCGTGAGACCAGTTCATCGCGACGGACGCCCGATTCGTGCAACTTGATGCGATGTTCCTGCAACTGCTCATCGGTTCGCGTCAATTCATCGCGTAAGTGTTTTGTTCGGCTGGCCAGGTCTTCTGACTTTTGACGAAAGCCGTCGCGCTGCTCGCGGAGTTCGCGCCCAGTTGCCTCCAAACGTTCGGCATCCGCCGCAAACTCGGACAACTGCTGGCGACCTTTTTCAATCGCACCGTTGGATTCTTCGATTCTGGATTTTGCGTCGGCGATTTCGCGCTCGGCGGCTTCGATGCCCTCTTGGGCGTTGCGAATACCACGACGCAGCGCGCTGATCGTCTCAACGGCAGCCGCCCTCTTTTCATGCATTTGACCGGCTTCGACTTTGGCGTTGGTGAGCGTCTCAACGATTTCCTTACGCTCGGTCGTCAACCGATCAAACTCTTCCTGATGCACCTGCACCTGGGCTTCGCGGGCGGCGCTGTCGGTTTCGAGTTCCGAAAGCAACCCCTTGCCTTCGATCGACTTGACGGCAGCATCTTCGATTTCTTTTTCAATCGCCGAAACTTCGCCAACGATCAGTGGTTGTTCCGACGTGAGTCGCCGAATGCCTTCGTCGCAATTTTGGATAGCGGCATTGATCTCGACGCGACCGGTCTGCATTTCGTGGATGGCGTTGCGCAAATCCTGCTGAACTTTTGCGAGGTGGGCGGCTTGTGCGGATGATCGATTCAGGTCACCGCTGATTTCTTCCACCCGCTCGTCGATGATCGCCAGTTGGCCATCGAGTTCGCGCAATTCGCTGATTCGCGAAATCAACCCGGCATGGCTGCGTGGCGGACCAATTCGCACCCTGCCACCCGACTCGACCACTTCACCGCGCAGCGTGACGAATCGATGCCCATGCCCCTCAACCGACATCGCCAGCGCATTGGCGAGTGTATCGACCACAATCGTCTTGCCCAAGAGTGTCTGAGCCAACGACTCCAGTGACTCGTCATACCGCACAAAGTCCGTCGCCCGCGCGACAAAACCAGGTCGATCATAAAAATCGACCACATCGGTGACGGGTTTCAATCGATCCAGACAAATCAGAATCGTGCGCTCTTTAAGATCGCCGATCAATTTGGCATTGCTAAGGACAGCATTGCTATCGGTCACGACCAGATGCTGATCCTGTTCGCCGATGGCAGCTTCGACGATATGGGCGCGGTGGATGTCGGTTTCAAACAAATCCGCCACCAAACCCAGCACGGTGTCGTAAGGTCCATCACCCTTGGCTAACAGTTTGCGATCCAGAATTTGCCGGGCACCGGCTCCGACGCCTTCCATCTTTTGCTGCAAGTCTTCCAGCACCTGTTGGCGACTGCGAAGGGCTGTTCGGGATTCACGTTCTGCCGCGAGCGTTTCCGAAAGTCGGGCACTTTGGGCGTCGCTGATTCTGGCTGCGTCGCGTTTTTCATTGAGGCGAGTCGTTTCGATTTCGATCAGTTGATCGATTTCCGAAAGCTTGTTGCGCAGTTCGTTGCGGCGCCCGATTGCCGTCTCCAACTCCTGGCGAATGACGTCGATCCGCTGACTCAACCGCCCCTTCTGCCCTTCGAGCGTGTCGCTGTGCTTTGAAAGGCTGGTGATTTCGTTGTTGATCTGAGCGGTCCGGCGAAGCAAATCAACCACGCCCGCTTTTTCATCTTCAACAGAAGCAGCCGACTCCGTGATGCGACGCGCCAGGCTTTGCTCATTGGCGCTGAGTTCGTCGATGAGTTTGTTGTGCTCTTCGGTCTTGTGCTGAAGCTGGGCGGCTTGCTCTTCGACGTGCTTGATTTCGGAAAGTTGTTGTTCGTGCCGACCGGTTTCCTGTGTCAAACGAGCTTTCGATCGTTCGACATTCGATTCTTGTTCTTCAATTCGATGTTCGGAAGCGGTGATGCGTTCTTCTGTGGCTGACACTTTCGAGTTGATCGTCACCAGCGCGTTGTCGTTGCTCGCGATCGATTCAGAAAGCGTTTCGGTTTCCCGCGCGACCCGCGTCAATTCGGAGTCATTCGCATCGATGTCATCGCGCAGCTTCTTCGCCGCATCGCCAGCCCCTTTGACCTTCTCCTCAATCGCAGCCGCCGACTCGGTCAAGCGATGGAATTCTGCCATCGCAAAACTCGCCCGCAACTCGCGGAGGCGTTCGTCATATTGCTGGAAGTTTCTGGCTTTACCGGCTTGCAATTTGACGCTGCGGAGACGCTTCTCGACTTCTTCGATGATGTCCGCAACGCGCAAAAGATTCTGCTCGGTACGATCAAGCTTACGCTCGGCGTCGCGCTTGCGAGAGCGGTACTTGCTGATGCCAGCCGCCTCTTCAAAAATCGACCGGCGCTCGGTCGGCGATGAGTGCAGAAGCGATTCGACGCGTCCCTGCTCGATCACCGCGTAGGCATTGGTGCCCACACCCGTATCGAGAAACAGTTCGCGAATATCGCGGAGGCGCGAAGATTCCTTGCAAACCTGGTATTCGCTTTCACCAGATCGAAAAAGCTTGCGGGTGATCGTGACTTCGTCGCGGTCCAGCGGCAGGGTGCGGTCGGTGTTGTCGAAAACCAGATCAACCTGGGCCATCCCGCTGCTCTTGCGGCCGGACGCACCGTTGAAAATCATGTCGAGCATCTGGCGACCACGAAGCGAGCGGGCTGACTGCTCGCCCAAGACCCACTTGAAGGCATCGACGACGTTAGACTTGCCGCACCCGTTGGGACCGACGATGCAAGTCACCCCCGAACCGAAGTCAAAATCGACCTTCTCGGCGAAGCTTTTGAAGCCCGACATTGTCACGCGTTTTAAGAGCACAGTCCTGCGACCTCCTGTCGCCCAATAGAACACCAATCCGTGGTGTATTCAAGCCCACAATTAGATGTATGGACCGTTCGGGCGGGATCAAATGTTATAGGACGAAACCAGCCCCACGAGAGTATCGCGAACTGTCCGCGATTTCCAGTAGGATCAATGCAGCCAGCAAACAATTCCTCCACGTTGCGTGTCATTTGATCCGACGTACAATCAGTCGCGTGTAGAATGACGACCTAATGATTCCGCTGTTCCTGAAGACCCGACCAATGCTCCTGAAGATTCGTGCAAGACAGAGTTTGTCAGTCACACTCATCGCGTTCACTCTATACACAGCGGGATGCGGATTGCTGGCATTTCGCAATCCTGAGTTGGACAATGCCGAAACCGGTGAAGACGGCCAGACTTATGTGCTTGATGATCTCGAAGCCATCGCAGCTGATCCCGCCCTGTCCGAAGAAGAAAAACGCGACGCCTTTGCCGACCTCGGTATCGAAGATCAGGATTTGATCGACGCCCTCCTCAACTGATCCTTCGTAACGAAACCAAAAAACATCACAACAACTCACAGGCAACCAAGCCCAGTCAGGTCAATCCACACATAACAGGTTCCAAATAGACCCCTCGCTGCTATACTTTGGGGTCAGCATCGTTGCTGGCCCATTGTTGGCGGGATGTTGGCGGGCATTTGCGAAATCCAATGAGACGAATCGCGGTTATCAATCAGAAGGGTGGCGTCGGTAAGACCACCTCGTGTTGCAACGTCGGGGCGGCGATCGCTTCGACCGGGCGGCGCGTTCTGATGATCGACCTCGATCCGCAGGCCCACCTGAGCATGCATCTGGGAGTCGATCCCTACCCGGACCGCACCAGCGTTTATGATGTGCTGACCGACAATCTGCCGCTTTCCGAAGCGTTGATTAGGCTCAATGACAATCTGCATCTGATCCCTGCACACATCGATCTTGCAGCGGCTGAGATGGAACTCGTCAGCGTCATGGGCCGCGAAGTCTTGCTTCGCGACGCGATGCCAGAGATCGCCGACCAATACGACGTGTTGATGATGGACTGCCCACCGTCGCTCGGGGTCTTGACGATCAACGGATTGGCGGCTGCCACCGAAGTATTGATCCCGCTTCAGCCGCATTTCCTGGCATTGCAGGGCGTAGGGAAACTGCTGGAGACCATCGAGTTGGTTCAGAAGCGCATCAATCCTGAACTTGTGGTTTCCGGAATCATCCTCTGCATGTACGAAGCCGGTACCCGACTCGCAGCAGAAGTGACCTCGGACTTGAAGGATTTCGTCGAATCGTCGCGAGATTCGCAGAAGCCCTGGTCGAGCGCCAAGGTCTTTGACACATTTATCCGCCGCAATATCAAACTCGCCGAGAGTCCCGGTTACGGGAAAACGATTTTCGATTACGCCCAGTCGAGCAACGGTGCGATTGACTACGCAATGCTTGCTGCCGAAGTGCTGGGAATCGAGCAGATCGATGCACCAAAACTAATACTGACGTCGCAGGACGAAAAGGAAGCTTCCGATCAGCGACCAACGGAACCAGAAAAAACTGCGACTGAGAAACCCATTTCGGAATCGCCGCAGCGTGCTATCGTTGCTCAATCTCTGCCCGAGGTGCCCCCGCTGGAAGTCGAAGGACGCGTCGTCACCGGCCCGGACGATGTGGCAACGGAGAACTCCGAAACGCCGCAAGCCTCCGACACACCAACTCCAGCGAATGACACGGCTGATTCTGGCGATGAATCCAACCGTCCCAACGGTGGCCGTATTCCGATTCAGTTTGAAGAAGTTGTCGAATCAGATACTGAGGCCCGGTTTGGCTGAATCATCTGACATCCCAGTTCAGTCTCGAATCTCGGTCCAGTCACAGTTTCTACGACGATATGCCACCGCGATCTGGCTGATCTATTGGCTTAGCCTTACCGTCTTGCTGCACTTGCCAAAGCTACCGCGCATGCCCATTCAGATCAGCAAGAAGGGTCTCGTCGCCCATTTCTGCTCGTTCGCGATACTGACGAGATTGTGTGTCTATTCGCGTACCAGCCGAGGCGACCTTACTGGAAATTACATTTTCAAATGGACGGGCATTTTGCTGCTGTTCGGGGCGATCAGTGAAACCTTGCAACCACTGAGCAACCGGCATCGGGACTGGGCTGACTTTATCGCCAATGCCAGCGGTATCCTCACGATCATGTGCTATTTCTATTTTAAGCACGCCAACACTTCTCCCCCCGCAGCCGACCACCAGTCTGCTTAGGTCATCATCGATACCGGTTTGTGGCTATATCCAGATGTATCCGAAGCGTCAAGTTACTTCAGGGTTACGGGTGGGTAGTGAATCCTGGCGATAGACTGTTTGTGGGTGCTGGAGTAGACCCACGTGTCATCTTGCGGGTTGCGATCCGCTGTCATTCCCGCGAAAGCGGGAATCCAAGCCCCGCGCGTTACGCATCGCTCGTCCTAGACTCCCGCGTGCGCGGGAGTGACGAACCCACTGGAGTGGGCGTGTGCCAAGGTTTGCGGGTGTGGTCGCGCGAGGCGACTTGCCGATTAGACTCCTGGATTGTTGCACCATTCGCCCCTACGGTTTCAAGGAGAACAGTTCATTGAAAGAACGACGAATCGCAGTCATTGAAGACGAAGCGGCGATACGACGCGGTATCTGCGACATGCTGCGCGTTGGTGGATACACGCCCGTCGAAGCGGCTGACGGTGAAGAAGGGGTTGTCGCGGCCCGCACGTCGGGCGTTGTGCTCGTCCTTCTCGACCTGATGCTTCCCAAGATGGACGGGATGCAGGTCCTCGAAGAGGTCCGTAAGTCGCATCCGACCCTGCCGGTCATTATCCTCACCGCGCGCGGTGCTGAAAATGATCGCGTGCAGGGACTCAAACGCGGCGCTGACGATTACGTCGTCAAACCGTTTTCCGCGCGCGAACTTCTAGCGCGGATCGAAGCCGTTCTGCGACGAACGCCTGCTCGCCCGACCGCGGTTTCATCCGTCGTGGCTGGTGGAGTCAAAGTTGACTTTGACCGGCGCGAAGTTGTTTTCCCAAACGATGAACGTCGCAAACTTTCAGAGATGGAAGCCGGCATCCTCGAATTCTTGACCTCCAACCCCGGAAGAGTCATCACCCGCGAAGAACTACTCACCCGTGTCTGGGGCATTTCTGCAGACGCTTCGGATACGCGTGCCGTCGATATGCATGTCACTCGATTGCGCACCAAACTCACTGCTCCCGACGACACAATCACCGTTGAATGGATTTCGACGGTGCGCGGTAAGGGGTACATGCTCGGACCAACCGTGGCTGACGCAGTGATGGCCGAAGGGAATGCCATCCCATGAGTTGGATCGCCAAGAGCGGAAGATGGGCGTACATCACATTTGGTGCGCTGTGTCTGCTCGTCGTTGGGATCCTGACTTGGGCGACCGTCGTGTCGCTACACCTTGATCAAAAGCAGCAATCGGAATCGCAGCAAAAAGCCCACGATAACCGGGTGCGCTTGGCCATCAACCAGATGGAAAGCTGGGCGAACCCTATTCTGTTCAGCGAATTTCGACGTGATTACGCAGATTACTCTGCGATTTATGTTCCTGATGAGATACGTTTAAAGTCCGGCGAAATGCTCGCCCCCGCGACGTTTGTACAACTGTCGAGCCTTCTGACCCAACCGTCCCGCTATGACTGGTTTCTGCTTTATTTCCAGATGTCGCCCGAGGGGGGGTTCGGTTCGCCCCAAATTCCTCCGGATTTCGCGCGCCATTGGCCCGGAGCATTCGATGAGTCGAACGCTCTGGATTGGATCAAGTACGAATCTCGTTTGATCTCTCTTGCCTATACGTTTGCCCGAAATGAGTTAACTCAGGTATATGACGCCAAACGCGGACTGCTCGGCGATTCAAATGGAGCCGGCGAAGAAAATGGCGATGGGGATGAAAGTGGCGCTGGCGACGAACCAAGTTCGGCCACACTCGCAACCAGCGAAGTCTCCCGCCCCTATGTCCGAGACGGTACCGATTATCATTGGCGACGTCGCAATGTGCGCAAGCTTCAGCGCCTACAGACGCCACGCATCGTTTGCACTCCCGAGCAAGTCGCAGCCGCCAACCTCACCGACATGTCGGCGCAGGAGGTGGCTGATGCCAACGAAGACGAGGACAGCGTTGTCGGTATTCGCTATGAAAACATGGTGCCCCTCTGGACGGAGCTGGCAGGTAGAACCACCAAGGATCTCATGTTTCTCAGAGGTCTGGATGTGGGCGGTGCCCGAGTCTTTCAGGGTTTCATCATCGATTGGCCGCGTTTTAGAAGTGAACTCCTGGCTCAGGTATCTGATTTGTTCCCGAGTGCCCAAATCGAAATTCTGGAAGACGTTGAGGAATCGCCCGACGATGCCATCTTGAGCTTGCTTCCGGCGCGCTTTGTTCCGAATACACCGCAGGTCGCCCATGCAGGAACGCGGTGGAATCACACGCATTCGTTTTTGCTGATGGGCTGGTGCGGTTCAATCCTGCTGCTCATCGCGATCGGGATCGGGTTGCGATCGATGTTGCATTTGTCGGAGCGCCGATCGCAGTTTGCTTATGCTGTCACACATGAACTGCGAACCCCGCTGACCACCTTTCAACTGTATACCGACATGCTCGCGAACGGATTGGTCGCCGATTCAAGCCGGCAGGAATACCTTGAAACGTTGAATCAGGAATCGCGACGTTTGTCGGGTCTGGTGTCGGGTGTACTTGAACATTCGAGAATTGAAAATGGTTCAGTACCGGTTTCAAAAGACTGGGTCCCAGTGTCTGAAATTCTGGAAGAAGTGCGGAGTGCTCAGGAACCCTGGGCAACCAAGTCTGGCGCTCAACTCACTTTTGCGAACAACGCGCCCGATATGTGCGTCCTAACCGATAGCCGGCTCACTGTTCAGATCTTGGGCAACCTGATCGATAACGCTTGCAAATATGGCCGCAACGGTGAATCCGCCCAAGTCACTGTGACGGGTCGACTTTTTGAAGGCAAGTGCGCTTTTGAAGTCACCGACCAGGGACCGGGAGTCCCGTCACGATTACGATCAACGATTTTCAAACCATATCAACGCGGTGCGCAGCACGCCACAACGGTAACGGGTGGCATCGGATTGGGGCTGGCGCTCTCAAGAAGCTGGGCCAAAATGCTCGGCGGCCAACTAGAATTGGTCGCCAGTGCAAAAGGCAATGGCGCACGGTTTCGCTTGACGCTGGAATCCGGCGACAAAAAACCAGTCAGACCGCACCAATCCACCCAAGGTGGCATCGGTTCCGTATAGCTCTCATCCTCTAGAATTCATTCGTGTGACGTAAACGGACTGTCTACCCGTCGTCAGAATCGTCTTCTGCGCCCGGGCTGTTGTCTGCTGAGCCGGCGGCGGTGTTGATGTGTTCGGAGCGTTCTGCGACTTTACGGTAGCCCAGGTAATGGACCAACTCGAAGATTTCTGAAATGGTGGGATAGGGGCGATCATTGATGCGTTTGTATTCATCGACGACCATGACGAATTCCAACAGTTCGTCGGTCAATTCGCCCTCTTCGGCTGCCCGGCGAACTTCACCGCGTCGGCGACCCGGACCACGACGGCGATCCAGCCCCGTGCGGCGATCGACATTTTGTCTGCGCCGATCGTTGGATTCTTCCGCTCGGCGATCGTTATTGCCAGTGTAGTCGGTCATGGGATCGTTTCTCTCCCTTTCCGGCGAAACGCCGAACGTCGTATTGATGGCCGACCATTGTCGATTCAAGCCCACAGAGATGCGCAGCCAATAAGTGCCACCGCTCAGAGCAACTGCGCCTGCTACCCATCATCCCGGGCAAGTCTGGTGAGTCAATTCAATTCTTCAATCAAGCCACATTCGAATAAGCGACAATTAATCGAGATCGTCGTCCATGTCGTCGGTGTCGTAATCGTCGTCGAGATCGTCCAGGTCATCCAGATCATCATCGTCGTCGAGATCATCATCGTCCGGAATATCGTCGTCGTCATCCTCTTCCAACTCAGAATCGAACTCATCGTCTTCGATGCCATCCTCTTCAAAATCGTCTTCATCACTGGCGACGATCTCAGAGGCTATCGTATGCATCAAATCCGGCACCAGAACACCAATCCCGCGGGGCAGCGTCGTATACGCGGCTTCTCCGTCAAGATCGTGGTCAAGCATCGTCGGAATATTGTTGTCTTCCAACAATTCCTTAATGCGTCGAGCGTGCTCCATCTCAGTTGCAAACAAGACGGGTACAAATTCTGGATGGATCGTATCGGTTCCTACTTGCTCAAATTGCATGACTTCGTTCTGCATGTGACAGTTCGCCCCCTGTCTAATTCTTTTGATTCTGATTGGACAAACAACCGCATACGGAGTGCCGCAACTGCACTCCTTCTTAAACCATTACAACCGATCGCACTTGAGTCTCTTGACGCTCATCTCTGCGATAAACCTTGCGATCGTTACTGATTCTCAAGCTCGCGGCACAACCGCGCCGCTTCTATCTGATCATCAACAGCACGTTTCAGATCACGTCGTTCCGCAAGCTTTCCGAGCATATTGGCCCGCCCGATTTCCGATTCGGTAACGGATTCCTGCCCATCTCGCAAGTCCGCGTCCGACCTGGGCAGAAATTTGTTGCCAGCCCCATTTTCCGCAGAGGTCAGGTAGATCAAATCACCGGTCACCGCCCAAGCGAGTTTGAAACGCTCAGTCATCAACGACATGCAAGTATCCAAGTCCACATCGTCCAATGAAAGCGTCAATCGTTCTACCAAAACGCCATCGGTAGATATCTCACAATGGCTTGAATAAACAATGACCACGTCGAACGCAAGGGCCATCGCCTTGACCGACTCAAGCAGTGAGGCATCCTCCAATTCGACGTCACCAATGGGCGTTCCCTCAGCCAGTTTTCCTTCCGCACCGGTGAGCGCTTCCCCACGTTGACGAGCGTCCGACGCAATCAACCCCGGAACCCGAACCGCCTCCATCCAAATGCTGGTGCGCCCGGTTGTCCAGCCAGTCAATCCATACACGGACTCAACCAGTTGGGTCGCCTGAGCAATGCTGACCGAGTCAGCGGTACAGTGCAATCGCGCGGGTCGGCTTCCGCCCTGCTCATTCGCGCGAATTGCGAATGCAACGTCCGCTTGTTCGCAGATGCGTTCAATTAACTGTGCGCACGTTAGTCCCCCTGCCTCCCATCGAACCCCGCCTACGTCTTGCGGGCGTTCTGCCGCAACATCCCCGACAACGGCGAATGACGGAATCGGTGATAACCCGAACCAAATGCACAAGACCAGTTGAACGCTGAAAATCATATTCAATGTCGCCTCCAGATTGGCGGTTGGATTTTGACGCACCGATACCGAGCCTGTCAACTACAACTTGCACGCGATTCCATCATGGCCAACGATCCGTATTGCCCATACCATGAAACCATGAAACCGGTTTCTTCTTGGATGCGCGGTATTGGAGGCCAACCGTAAATCAGCTTGCCGGATGAAGTACCAGAATATCGAGACGCATGATGAATGAGCAAGAATTCAATCACCCGGACAAATCCAACCCAGCCGAGGATTCAGGACGCAGCCCTGACTCAGAAAGCTTGCGTCCAAGAGTCACCGGTCAACCCTTGGCTTCACCAGATTCAACAAAGGCAGCTGCCGATTCGGCTGGTCCCGAACTTGAAGGTCACATTTGGCAAGGTCGAACCGATTGGCGATATTACGCAGGGATCTGTACCGCGTCCGCTTGTGCGATCGTGATTGCGTGGGTTATCGTGATCTACACAGCGTCGCACACGTCGCTTACGGGTGGATGGGCGTTTCTAATCTGCGTGATGATCACCGCTCTGGTTGCGATGGGGGTCGGGCTATGGATCCTCGTTCAAATCGTGCGGACCCGCTACCGACTGACCGATCAGCGATTGTTCATTGAGCGCGGAGTCTTCTCGCAGACGATCGACCAGATCGAATTGATCCGTGTCGATGACGTTCGCGTTCGCAAGAAATTCGTCGATCGGCTGCTGGGGTTGGGGTCGGTTGAACTTTTGACCACCGACACTTCAGACGCACATCTGGTGATCGTTGGTATCCGAACTCCTGAAAAGATCGCAGAGCACATCCGCACCCGCATGCGAGAACTGCGAAGTCGTTCGCTGTTCATAGAAAACTTGTAGTTGGACGATCTGCCCCACACCGGAAAACCGACGCATTGCCTTCCGGGCAAAATCGTAAAAAGAAAACACCGGGCTACCCCCAAAGGGGACAGACCCGGTGCTTTCCGGAGGGGAAAAGCTCTATGGAAATCGCCGTCTGGCGAACGTCCGCATAACCTATGTCACTGAGATTATTAGGCCGCAGCAAACCGGAAAGCAAATTCCCTTCCTTTTATTTTACAGAATGTTACGTCGCAATATCACGAATCGACATATCGCTAAAGCAAAACTTTATGCTGGTTATCGCAACGACATTTCGGGCCTAGGACTCGCTTTCCTTTTGGCTCTGAGCGATGACCTGCTGGGCCACATTTGCCGGCACCGATTCGTAATGCGAGAACTCCAACGTGAAACTGCCCTGCCCACCGGTGATGCTCGATAGTCGCGAATTATAATCGGACAGTTCAGCCAACGGCACCAACGCCGATAGCATCGACAGTCCACCCGGCAGCGCCTTCTGCCCTTGCGGTCGTCCACGATGGGAGGCCAGGTCACCCTGGATGTCGCCCACAGTGTCTCGCGGCACGGTCACCTCGACCTCGACGATCGGTTCGAGCAGCGTCGGCTTGGATTTCATGAACGCTTCTCTGAACGCTCCCTTGCCGGCGATTTGAAACGCGATGTCTTTACTATCCACCGGGTGCGTTTTGCCGTCGATCAATTCGACCGTCACATCGACGATGGGATAGCCAGCCAGCACACCTTCGGTCATCTGACCGCGGATACCCTTGTCCACACTGACGCGATACGTTTGATCGATCGCCCCACCGAAAATCTTGTCGACGAATTGATAACCCTCACCGCGTTCACTGGGGAACATGTTGATGATCACCCGCCCAAACTGACCCGAACCACCAGATTGTTTCTTGTGCGTGTACTCAATGCTGTCGGCGCGGCCGGTGATGGTTTCGCGATATGGAATCTTCGGCGGTTTCGTGACAACCTCCAGTTTGAACTGGTGGGACATCCGCTTCAGTACGGTGCGAATGTGCAAGTCACCGATACCGTGGATGACCAGTTCTTTGGTGATTGAGTCGCGCTCAATATCAAGACAGTAATCTTCTTCCGCAAACTTCTTCAGCGCCAGACCGATCTTGTCTTCATCGCCGTGCGTTTTAGATTCGATGGCTTTGGCGTACATCGGCATCGGTCGTTTGGGCATGGCAATATCGCCGCCGTTGTCGGTGAACACTGCGTCGCCAATGTGAAAATCGTGCTTTGCGACCGCCACGATATCGCCGGCTGACGCCGCATCAATATCTTTGTGTTCACCGCCTTGAAAGCGGCTGATATGACCGAGTCGCGTACCCTTGCGATCTTCGATGGTCTTGACCGCTGCGTCACCGGCAACACTTCCGGTATGCACGCGAATAAACGAGTATTTGATGTGGCTTTTCGGATCGCTTATCACTTTGAAGACCTGCCCGACAAAGGGTCCGTCGGCCTTCGGTATGATCTCGATTTTTTCGTCTTCGCGGGTCAGGACACGCTTTTTACCGAGCAGCGGTGAGGGCGCAATTTTGACGATGGCATTGAGCAGTTCCGGGCATCCGACTTCTTTTAATGCGTTGGTAAAGAGGACGGGAACAAATTCGCCCGCCACACAGGCCTTCGCTGCAACGACCAGCACATCCTCGTCGGAAACCTCACCACCGAGATACTTTTCCATCAGCGTGTCATCGACGCCGACGATGGCTTCGATGGCGGCTTCGTGGGCGCTGGGGATGTCACCGAAATCCGACTCGCCGGTTTTGTTCTTGAAACATCCGGTCACATCTGTTCCGCCGCCCTTTGGCAAATTGATCGGAACGCATTCACTGCCGAAGAACTCTTGAATCGTTTCGAGTAATTCTTCGAGGTTGGTATTGTCGGCGTCGATTTTGTTGACGACGATCATGCGCGCCATGCCATAGTTGGTGGCCCGCTCCCACATTTTGCGGGTATTGACTTCAATGCCAGCGGCTGCCGAAACGACCAGAATCGCCGTTTCTGCACCGGCAAGGGCCGCGACCGCCTGCCCGCAGTAGTCTGTCGCCCCGGGCGTATCGATGATGTTGACGTGTTTGCCGTCGTGTTGAATGCAGCAAACGCTGGAATCGATCGAGTGCGCTGCTTCCTTTTCATCTTCGGCAAAATCAAAAATAGATGTTTTGTCTACGACCGATCCAAGGCGATTGGTCGCCCCGGATTTGTAAAGCAAAGACTCCGCGAGGGAAGTTTTGCCGGCACCGGAATGCCCAACGAACACGATGTTGCGAATATCCGCGATTGGAATTGTGGCCATCCATCCACTCCTCGAAAAGACGTGAGAATATTGTCATGTTTGGCGAAGTGGAACAGTTTAGCCGAGAAAGTGCGTCGCTGGCAATACGTCGAAAACCTGGCGAAATATTCGGTTTTGCGACGACCGCAAACGTCTCTGATTGTTGGATTGCACTAGGGGTATGGTTTTCCACAATATCATGCTGGCTGCGCCTGTAACCCACGCGCAACTCGATTCGAGGGAATTGACTCCCGGTACGTTCATAGCCATCATCATTTGAAAGCTTCGTTCGATATGTACGCGAATGGTCTTGGAAGAGGCGAACCATGTTGCCCAGATTCCTGCAATCCCAGTGCCGCGCCCAGCCCCTTCGAGTGGGCAGGTTGGGTGCGGAGACGTTTGCCGTGGTGGCGATTGGTGCCATCGTCGGTCTTGTTGGTAATCAGTTGAAGGAATCGGGTAATCGTTTTGACGTCACCCGCGACTATTTCAAGACTGCCAAATCAAGCGGCGCGAAGGAAGTCGAAATATTCCAGTACATCGAACATGCAGAGATGATGGAGGTTTACCAGAGTCCGGCATACGAAGTGGGCCAATGCATTTTCATCGACGCGCGAAACGATGCTGCGTATTCCGAGAAACACATTCCCGGCGCATACCAACTGGATCATTATTTCGCCGACCGCTATATCACCGAACTTCTTCCCGTATGTGCCGATGCCGAACGAATCATCGTGTATTGCAACGGCGGTAAATGCGAAGACAGCAAGCTGGCAGCGATGGACCTCATTGAGAATGGCGTGCTCGCAGACAAGATTTTCATTTACCTCGGTGGCGTTGTCGCCTGGAGTGAAGATGGCTTGCCATTTGAGCGCGGTGAACGGTTGAGCGGCGATATGACTTATGGCGATGAATAGCAAACCCATTCAATCCGATAACGCCAGGGTGGGCTGGATTCGATTGCTGGATCGATCCGGTTATCCGCTGCTCATTGCGCGATTCGTGCTGGGCGTACTTTTCATCCAGATGGGTTGGAGCAAGATTGACGATCCGGTCGCCTTTCTAAAACTGCTGCGCGAGTATGAAATGTTTCCGACAGGCGCATTCGTGTTCGAGAACATCATTGCCTTAACGCTTCCCTGGATCGAAGTGGTTTGCGGTGTGCTCTTGATCGTTGGCTTGTTCGTGCGCGGAGCCGGATTGACACTGCTGCTGATGCTTACCGCGTTTACAATCGTGATCACGATTCGCGCGATCGGGATGTACAAAACGGGCGACTTTAAGTCCTTCTGCGACGTGGCATTCGACTGCGGATGTGGCGGCGGATTGATCGGAATGTGCAGAAAAATCCCTGAAAATTTTGGACTATGGCTGCTCTCCTGGATTCCATTCTTGTCGGCAAGTAGGCGTTTCTGCCTCGCGGGTGTGCTGGGAAATCGCCCCATATCGGTGGGCGAGGATGCATGCGAATCGCCGAATGTCACAGCAAAATCTAAGCCAACTTAGTCAATCCGCGTGGGCAATTTCGCCGATTGGCTTGCGAGATAATCTACACTCTTGCAGCCGCCGATCACTCCTGCTTTTGCCCTGACACCACGACCGTCATCGCGATCTCCAATACACGCCGCAATGCTCAAAACGTGCGTTCTCAGCATGATTTAAGGGGTTTTTTGTGTGTCAGACACTGTCGGCATGAGCGTCGCGACTGGCCCGAATTCGTGCATCACAATGGCCAGCGACATGGCTGCTGACGTTTGCAATCACCGCTCAATTCACCACCGCGACCGCGTCAGTATTCGCGCTGCAGTCGGTTGACCGCAACTCCATCATGAGCGATCAACGCACGAGCGTCATGCCGTCGCGCGGTCTGCGCTGCGCCATTCCTCCAACGCCCGCCAAAATCGGTCGGGCATATGACCCCTATTTTTTTAGGGTTTTTTGGCTAAGAATTACTTGCCATAGAAGCCGATTTCCTCCAATGTATCGCGCGACGCAAATGGGCTTTGGAAAATCTTGCCCGCGTTGATGGGCAATGTTGGTTATTGAAACATGCCGGGAAGTGATCCTGGCGAAACGACAAGTATGAAAGGATTTGATTGATGGCCAAGAAAAAAGCTGCTGTAAAGGCTTCAAAACCACGCACCAAAAGCGAAATCTATCGTGAGCTTTCGGAACGCACAGAACTCTCGCGAAAGCAGGTGGTGGCTGTGTTTGATGAAATGGCAACCATGATTAAGAAAGACCTCGGCAAGCGCGGACCTGGCGTGTTTACCGTACCGGGCCTGATGAAGGTCAAAGTTGTCCGCAAGCCTGCCACCAAGGCGCGCAAGGGCATCAACCCGTTCACCAAAGAAGAAATGGTTTTCAAAGCCAAGCCGGCGCGCAACGTTGTCAAGGCGCTTCCGCTCAAGGCCATGAAAGACATGGTCTGATCAATCCTTTGCCAATAAATAAAACGGTGCGCGTCTCATTCGAGATGCGTACCGTTTTTTGTTTTTACTTCTTCGAAGTCGTCGAAATCGTCAATCCGTTGAATCGACGACCTTCCGAATTCTTTGAACCAATTCCTGCGCCGTCGCTTGATCCGCCCCTTCACCAATGATGCGCATGATTGGTTCGGTGTTGCTGCCCCGCACATGCACCCACCCTTCCGGCCAATCGATGCGCACGCCGTCGATCGTGCTGAGTTTCTGATCAGAAAATATCGCCTGCACATTCTGCAACACGCGGGCGATTTTATCTTTCGGACATTCCATTTTCGTTTTGACCAACTCGTAGCGCGGTGACTCTGCAACCAACGATGACAGCGATTGCCCCGACGCGGCGAGCAGGTCCAACGTCAGTGCCATCCCGACGATGCTGTCGCGCACATAGACGACGCGTGGATCAATGATACCGCCGTTGCCTTCGCCACCAACGATACACTTGTTCGCCTTCATCGTCTCGACAACGTTGGCTTCTCCCACGGCGCTGCGATGCACGCAAGAGTCGCCACCCATCTTCGCCGCGAGGTCATCAAGCATTCGCGATGTGGAAAGGTTCGCACACGACGGACCTGGGGTTAGTTCAAGCACCCGCCGGGCGGCTAACACCAGCGTGAACTCTTCTCCGATATACGTTCCGTTTTCGTCAACGATGACCAATCGATCTGCATCCGGATCTTGTGCAAAAGCGACATCGATATTTGCAGATTTGGCGAACGCGCAAAGTTCGCCGAGGTTTTCTTCCAAGGGTTCGGGCGTGTGGGCGAACAATCCCGTGGGTTCAGGATTCAGATACGTTACTTCGCATCCCAACGATTCAAGCAGTTGCCGCGCAACGGGTTGCCCTGCGCCGTTGACGCTATCGAGAACCACCTTGAATCGTTTGGCCCGAATGGCCTCGACGTCAACAACCTTTAAAACCCGGTTCACATGAACGTCGATCGTCGATACATCCGAGGACATCTTGCCCACGTTCAGAGAATCAGCGAGTGAAAACGACTCCGATTTAAGGATGTCGATGATCTCCTGGGCCATCGTTGCAGGTGGAGCATGGCCGTCCGCCGTCAGGAACTTGATCCCGTTCCATTGCGACGGATTGTGACTCGCGGTCAGAACGATTCCACCGGCAGCTTGACGCTCCGTCACCATGATGGCTGTGCTGGGAGTTGTTGCGATGCCCAGATCGATCACATCGCTTCCGCCAGCCAGCAAACCGCTCGCAACAGCATTGCGCACCATTTCACCGCTGGGTCGGGAATCTCTCCCGAGCACAATCGGTTTACCACCGACAAACTTCGCCATCGCGCAACCGGCTGACGCAGCCAGCTGCGGGGTCAGCGTTTGCCCAACAATTCCGCGAATTCCTGAAACACCAATCATCAATGCCATGCTGCGATCGCCTTTCCTTTTTCGAGTGAGTCTTGTTGCAGATTGATACCCCGCACGACTTCGCAGCCGATTATGAAAGATTCAGCAAGTGTTTGCCAGCGACTTGGTGTTTACGAAAAGAAGATCGATTTGATAAAACAAGATCGGGCCCGCGACCAAAGGGTTTATCCATTGGTCGCAGGGCCCGAGGAAGCGATCGCTCCAGTTTCGCCCGGCATTCCGTGCCGCATTGCGCTACCGGGGCGCGCCCGTATGAATTGTTTCCCCGTATAAATTGTTTCGGGGAATCCCCGATTAGTTCGTTTGAGCAACCTCACCCGCAGATGATTTCAGCCCCAACTGCTTTTCCATCTCCGCGATGATTTCAACGAGGTTGCCTTCTTTTTCTCCGGCAGGCGTCATCCACTTGGCAATTTGTCCATTGTTGAGGATGTTCTTGATTCGACGGCACGCCAGGATCACGGTTGAATGGTTTTTGTTGCCCATGAATCGCCCGATCTCCGGGAAACTCATGTTGGTGTGCGCCCGAGCAAGGTACATCGCAACGCCGCGGGCCAACGCAATCGTACGCGTCTTACGAGATGTGTGCAGGTCGGCGGGTGCAAGCCCGAAGAAGATTGATACCGCACTTTCAATGTCGGTCAGTTTGATGACCGGCACGGTGTGTTCAATCAGATCACCCAGTCCGCGATGGGCAAGCGGCAGGGACAGCGGTTCACCACTGAGCCGGGCGAGCGCCACCAACTTGAGAAGCGCCCCTTCAAGTTCGCGAACATTCGCCTGGAAATTCGCGGCGATGTATTCGATGACCTCCGGACGAACCTCGAAATTCAACTTCGCGGCGCGCTTCTGCAGGACGCCAACCCGTGTGGCATGATCGGGCGAATCGATTTTGACGACCATGCCCGCGATGAAGCGACTCACCAAATGTTCCGACAGATGTCCAATGAGTTTCGGATGGGCGTCGGAGGCCATGACGACCTGCTTGCCGGACGCGTCTATGGCGTTGAACGTGTGCAGGAATTCTTCCTGGGTGGCTCGTTTGTTGGCGAAGAAGTGAACGTCGTCAATCACCAACACATCGAGGCGGCGGAATCGCTGGTGAAAGGCGTCGCGCTCGCCATTTTTTACCGCATAGACGAACTGATTCGTAAAGTCTTCGCCTGACACGTATTTCCAGCGCAGGCCCGGATGCTTCTCCTGCAACTCATTACAGATCGCCTGCAAGAGATGGGTCTTACCCAGTCCGCTGCCACCGTGGATAAAGAGCGGGTTGAACTGCGTACATGGCGACTCCGCGACCGCGCGGGCACAACTGACGGCCAAGCGGTTGGAATCTCCGACGATAAACTCGCTGAGTTTGCCTTGAAGGGTTTGCGGAGCTGCGACCGCCCCTGCCTTCCTGCGTTTGCGGGCCAATCGTTCGGGATTGTCTGCCGCAAATTTGGACTGCGAGTCAGGCTGCTTGCGGCGGAGTTCCTTGGCGATGGAAGGGTCAATCGAGAATACAATCTCAAGTCGCTTTGAGGTCACCTCCTCCGCCGCATCCTGAAGCGCCGTCATGAAGTGACGTTCAATCCATTCTCCGACAAACACATTCGGTACCTCAAGACGGACAAACTCATCGGCGATGGTGAATCGCGTGGCATTCTTGAACCAGAGTTTGTAATCCTGCGCACCGATGCGCAAAGCAATGGCGTTTTCAAATTGACAGACCGCATCCGCAATCGATGAAAGCATTGTGCATAGACCTCCAGCGCGTGGCAAAGCTCTTGCCGTTTGAAACGACGCGAGCGTCATCAAGGGTTATGATTGACAATAAATGAAACTATAAAGAATTCGGCACAGCAGTATTGGCAGTCGCCATTACTGGCCGTCGACTGGCACATCAACAGGGGCGAAATGTAACATAGAACTCAAGAAATCGTCAATAGGAATCTAGCGTTGAAACGTGTTTCACAACGACCCGCGCGCCTGAACAATAAATTTGATAAGTGGTTACCGTTTCAAAATTTTTTTGAAAACAACAGTTGTGCACAAAGTTCAAGCGCGCGTGTTGAAAAAGTGTGGACGCAGTGAAAATCAGACCTCTTTGTTCAAAAACACCCTTCATACACAGCGAATCCATGCCCGCCTGCGAGCACGTTCGACAAAGCCGGACTTCTCGTAAAGGCGACGCGCCGGCATGTTGATTGCGTCAACGGCAAGTGTGACTTGCGCAAGTCCCAATTCGAAAGCGCGGCGCTTTGCCAGTGATAGCAACGACTTACCCAAACCGCGCCGACGACCGGTGGCGTTCACGCCCATGTACACCACTTCGAGCGCCGATCGATCGATCACGCTGGACGTCAACAAGATGGCGACCGGGTTTCCTTCAGCCGCAATGACATAAAACCCGCTGGGATCATAGATTCCGGTCGACTTGTGTCCTGCAAACGCGTCGGCTGCGGTGCGAAGGGGTGTCAATGACGGGCAATCCAAGCTGTCAACGTAAGTGCTTTCAAGCGCTGCAAGAAAAAGTGATTCACATTCCTCATCGAATGTTTGCAACCTGAATTGACTCGGCAGGTTAATGTTTTCGGTGCCCGAGTTTCCAACTTCGCAGTCCATATAGATAAGCTCGGCAAGATATTCAAACTGCAAGTTGGCGATCAATCGCGCCCGCCGGGTGTCAGCAGTTTGCAATAACGTTTGCAGGAGATTGAGTTTACGCTTTTTGGAGTGACCGATGATCGCTTCCAAAAGCAACGCTGACGTCGGACCGCCGGTGGCGCTCGGTCCCAGATAGACCAATGCACTTCGACCAGGCGACTCCATCATCAGCACCGCCGCTTGAATGACGTTCGCCAGATCCGACGCAAGGAATACACTGGTCTTCACGCCGCTTGATCGTGACATGGTGTCGATACTGTGCCGTTGGGCTACAACCTCAGCCGATGCAGATTGATGGCCGGTCAGGGCGATGCAGAATGCAGTATCAAATGCCGAATCGGCAGGGCTTAGCTGCGAAATGGTCAGACCACCGGCAACTTGGAAAGGCTCGGTTTGCAATGAATGATCGCCTCTTATTGCAGATAGAGATTCTTGGGTATTCGACTCGTAAACCCCGATACTGGTAGTTCTGACCGAGGGACGACTACTGCGTGAATGGGGCTGACGATCGCCGGAGACTTCTGATCGTCTGAATCTGGGTAAATTTCGGTCACATCCACCTCAATTTTCCGATCGCCCATCCAGACGCTTTCGATCTCGATTCTGCATGATCTGCTCGATGCCGGCCCCATCGCAGCCAGCAGCACCATCTGCGAGTCAAAGTCCACATCCAGTTCCAACAACGGGAACTGAGACAGGGAGGGATAATCGTAAATCACTATGCGAAGCGGTTTTGCAATTCTCGTTTGAGACTGTGAGAGTTCACCCAGTATCGGCAAATCATCACCGTGGGCGACGCCTTCTGGCAACTGAGAGTTGAGCGCGAGCCCCCTGTTGGATACGCATCCAAGATTTCCGACGACGCCGATCAAAAACAACGCGGTCAGTGATTTCGATCGACGACACAACCATCGCTGCATGGTATCCTCCGATCAGCAAGTGGGAATGTGTTGCAGCCAAGACGCTTGCTTTTATAATCACTTTATTGGCAAGATGATAGCGATTTCCGGGATTCTGAAGGATTGCGTGAGGCAAGCCTGCGACGAACGATTTTACTGTTGAGCGCGGGTTTCGGCCTGTTCGCGGGGTCGGGCTGCGTCAGTCGCGTTGATGCACTGACGCGGCAACTCGAATCTAAGGATCCGGCTGAGCGTATACGGGCCATTCACTCGATTGGTGAAGACCGTGTTGATGAATTGCTCCCGGTGTTGGTCAATCGCCTGGATGATGAAGATGTGGCTGTTCGGCTGTATGCGATCGTGGCACTTGAGAAACTGACCGGACAACGGCTGGATTATGAGTATGCTGCCGAGAGCAGTCGGCGTCGAGATGCAGTGGTCAACTGGCGAAGGTACATTGAAAAGCGGGCTGGCAAGATGGATCGGATCGCCAAGGATCGTTCGGTCGGTGTCGATTCCCCAGTTGAAGATCAAGCCGAAACCGATTCTGCCGGATAGATTGAAAGTGTTTGGATTCTGAAATAACCCAAACTAAGGCAAACACCCTATTTGCAGTCGCGACCAGAAGGACACAGGTTTGAAATGAGCAACGGTTTGGCGACAGAAATCACGCGCAATGATGATCATCTTCTGATCGCAATGTCGGGCGAACTAACCATCCACACAGCGCCGGACTTTCACAAATCGCTATTGGATATGAACCAATCAAGCGGCGGCCATTGGGTATTCGATCTTGAAAAAGTATCCTACATTGACTCTGCAGGAGTGGGGACGCTGGTGGATCTTTTCCGTCGCAACAAGAAAAACGATTCCCGCATGTCGTTGGTCGGAATGAACAAACAAGTGCGAAGCGTGTTTGAAATTACCAAGCTCGATAATTTCTTTCCTATTTTTGAATCGGTGCAAGAAGCGCTTGATTCGTAAGTGATCCGCCGTCGATGGCTTCATCAAGATTCAAACCGTCTCGAGTCCGCAGCGCCATCGAAAGTGTCGGCGCTGTCGGCGATCGATCAATCAACCAGATGGGGCAATTCGTTCGCGACATTGGCGGGATGGCCTACTTATTGGGCGATACCCTTGTCTGGGCCGCAAAGGGGCTGTTCTATCGACGACTCAAATTCGGTTGGGGATCATTGACCGACCAGATGGTCCGCGTGGGCGTCAAGAGCATCGGCATCGTTGTGCTCGTTCAGGCGTTCATCGGTTGCATCCTTGCCTTGCAACTCGCCCCCACTTTGGAAAGCTATGGCCAACTGGAAAAAATCGCCGATGTCGTGGCGATTGCCATCGTGCGTGAGTTGGGGCCGCTTATTACCGCGATCGTCTTGAGCGGTTATGCCGGCGCGTCGATTGCGGCTGAGATCGGTTCGATGGTCGAAGCCGAGGAAGTCAAAGCCCTCCGCGCTCACGCGCTGAATCCGATTCGCTTTTTGATTGTCCCGCGATTCCTGGCGACAACGATCATGATTGTCGGTCTGACAGTGATTGCCGACACGGTGGGCATTGCGGGAGGGTTACTCACGGCGTGGGCGGCGCTGGGCATCTCTCCCGAGGCTTATCTGGCATCTACGCAAATCGCGATCGTCGTTCGAGATTTTCTGACCGGACTCAGCAAGGCTTGCATCTTCGGCATGTTGGTGTCGATGATCGCGTGTTATGAGGGGCTGACTGTTTCAGGTGGTGCGGTCGGTGTTGGTAAGGCGACAACGGCAACTGTGGTCAAATCGATTGTCGCGATCATTGGCATGGACGCGGTGTTCACTTCGATTTTTTATGTGTTCGGACTGTAGAACTCAGAACGGTTCCACTGGTAATGACAATGGACGCCCCAACTGACGACGTGGTTATTTCGCTCAGCAATGTGCGGAAGTCGTTTGAAGATCACGAAGGAAACGACCATGTCGTTTTGGATTCCGTCACGTTTGATATTCATCGCGGCGAAACGCTGGTGGTCATGGGCGGCAGCGGATGTGGTAAGAGCACCCTGCTAAATTGCATGATTGGCGAATATGAAATCGATTCGGGATCGATCAAATTTCGCACGCGCGACATGAATCGCCTCGCCGATATTGCCACGCTGAGCGATGAGGCATTCAACGACATTCGCAAGCGTTACGGGATTCTGTTCCAAAGCGGCGCCCTGTTCAATTCGCTGACACTCGCTGAGAACATCGCCCTACCGCTCGAAGAACATTCGTATGTCGATCCTTCGATCATCGACATCGTGGTCACCCTAAAACTTCAGCAGGTTAAGATGCTCGCCCACCGCGACAAAATGCCGTCGCAACTCTCTGGCGGGCAGAAGAAGCGGGCGGGGTTGGCGCGTGCGACGGCGCTCGATCCGGAAATTCTATTCTACGACGAACCCTCTGCCGGTCTCGACCCGGTGACTTCGACGGCGATCGACGAGTTGATGATGGACCTGTCTCAAAAACTGCGCGTGACGAGTGTGGTGGTCACGCATGAAATGGATTCGGCGTTTCGCATCGCTGACCGCATGGTCATGCTCGACAAGGGGCGCGTGTTAAAAATCGGCAACCGAAGCGATTTTGAATTGCTCCGCGACGCGAATCCCCTAGAGTTAAGCCGTTCGGATGATCGATTGATGAATCAATTTTTGAACGGACACGGTGAGGGACCGCTGACGGATGCGGAGGGCCTCAGCGAATTTGAGAAGTTAATCAAGACATCATCGGGCGGCTAAACTGTTTAATCTGATCGAATTGACGACATGGCAAAGAAACGAAACACATTTACGCTCGGACTGACGCTGTTGGTGATGTTTGGCGTGTTCGTCGGGTTCATGTTGTTCGTCGGCGCGCAAGGTATCTTCAATCCACCCACTCAGGAATTCGTGGTTCGCTTTGGCCTTGGGGCAGCGATGCCCGAAATCGTTAAAGGTTCGCGGGTCAACTGCTTCGGGCAAGCCGTCGGTAAAGTCGTCGACACCGTGTTCGTCGAAGCGCCCGATCCGACCGGGCGCTCCAAGGAAGATCAACCGTATCTGGAGGTTCGAGCCACCGCCCTTGAAGCGTTGAATCTGCGTTCCGACTGTCGCATCATTTCGACGGGTCCACCGCTTGGTGGTAAAGGCGTGATCGAAATCGTCAATCGCGGTGTCAGTGAAAAACCGCTCGATCCTGAATCGATTGTGTATGGTTCCGTCACCGGTTTTCAGGAGGTGCTGGCCACCGTCACCCGCGAGTTGGACGATATGAATCCGACTGGACTGCTGCGGATGGTTAAATCAGAATTCGACGTCAGAGATAAGAATTCATTGCTGGCCAATGTTCATGCGTCGACGCGAGACATCAATCGCATCACCCGCAGCCTCGCTTTGGAGATGACCCGCGACAAGGAAGAACATCTGCTGCACAAGCTGCACCTCAGCATGGACAAGGTCAACCACGGACTGCAAGAGCTCGTCGCCCTTTTGGAAGAAACCCGCCCCACCATCCACCGGACGCTGAACTCGGCGGAACAGGCGCTGGTCAAAATCGATACGCAGATCATCGACAGCCTCGTCAAGGAATTTAACCCGAACCACAAAGCCGGAACGCTCGCGCAGATTCATATTGCGTTTGAAAAACTCAACGGCTCTCTCGACGATGTCAACGCCATCAGTTCGACGACCAAAGGCGTGATCGTTCTAAATCGCGACCGAATCGACGAGTTGGTGCAAAATGCGTCGGAGGCGGGGATGCTGCTGCGGGGTGGCATCAAGGATCTGACGCTGCACCCGTGGAAAGCCTTCCTGAAACCGACTAAATCTGAGCTTCGCGAACTTAACATGTTCAACGTCGCTCGCGAATTTGCGGCGGCTTCTGCCCACCTGGACGATTCGACGTCTCGCTTGAAATCACTGGTCGATCTGCATGGTACGGCGATCGATCGCGATGACACGCAGCTTATGAACATCCAAGCCGACCTGGCAGAAAGCGTCAAGAAATATCGTCAAGCCGAGCAGGCGCTTTGGGAACTCCTGAACAAACGATAATCACCCGCGCACTTGCAGCCATCCGCACAAACCGCACAATCCCACTATGTCTAAGAAAAAGAATACCGAATTCGACGTGATCGTCATCGGCGCCGGACCGGCAGGTGCGACGGCTGCGATCATGCTGGCCAAGTCGGGAATGTCTGTCGGCCTCCTCGACAAGGCGAGTTTCCCGCGAAGCAAGCCGTGCCTGGGCTGGGTGAATGGAAACGTTTCAAAATTTCTTGAAGAACTCGACGTTGCTTCCAAGCAGTTGCTCTCGCGCCCGATCAAAAGGATCGCGTTTCACAACGGCGAGCTAAGCAAGTCAGCAGTGCCGACGTTGAAGTCGTCGCCCGGTTACCTGATCGACCGAGCGGTCTTTGACGAGCGGATGGCCAACGCGGCGAAACGGGCTGGCTCGACACTGATCGAAAAGTGCGAGGTGACCCGCCTCGAACCGCACGAATCTGGCGTGAGTGTTCACAACGCCAAGGGCAAGACGTACCAGTGCAAATTGCTGGTTCTGGCGAACGGTGCGTCTGACGATTTTCGCAGACAAGTCGGGATCGGGCGATCTAACTCAAGCGAAGTCCGCTGGAGCGCCCTGATCGAGCAGGAGTTGGAAGGCAAGTCGAAAGGCAACGCCGCCAACGCTGACGTCGACATTGTCCTGGGCGTCACGCCGCAGAACGGGTTGGCTATCCTCACGCGTCAGAAGGATAAGGTATCGCTGACGTTGAATTCTGCCGGAAAGGAAGAATCGATCCGCGAGCAATTCCTAGACCTCGCGACCCGACTGCGGGAGAAGGAACTGCTCGACGCCGATTTTCCGATCGGCTCCAAATCCGTCAAATGCGCAGTATCGAATCTCGGTCCGGCACTGGAGTTGGATTCCCACGTAGGCAAGCACACGCTGCTAGTCGGCGATGCTGGCGGATTCATTGCAGCAGTCAGTCAAGAAGGCATCTATCCGGCGATGTGGTCGGCAAAGATTGCGGCAGAGGTCATCGAATCGGCGATGAAAGCAGAATCGTCGCAAGATGCCTTGATGACCTTCGAAACCAAATGGCGACTAGAAATGGGCGACTACCTCCGCCCACCCAACACCGACCTGCAACTGCTAGCCCCACTAATCTTCTCAAACCAACCCATGACAGACCGAATGGCCAGCGCGTTTTTCTTTGGTGAGAATATATAGCCAATTCAGTGGTCGCTGTGTGGCGCCTCTAGAAATTGGCACGAGCCAACGCTTGCTCAAATTTTGCAACGAATTCAGCCAGCGGCATTTTTTTCGGCCAGAAGAATCGAGGGATACCGGTTGGCCGTTTTTTTCCTTGCTCATAGATGAGTACGCGCTCGAAGAAGCGCGAAACGGAAATGCGCTCGACAGTGGTCCAATCTATCGAAATGTCGGCGTATCCTTTAACTCGAATATGGAATCCTTCCGACGCGAGTACGAGACATTCAAATGGATACGAATGTCTCAAGCGGCGAACGCAGAATGAAAAGAAACCCAGCGCTAAGACTATCGAAAGTACCAAGTAGCAGATACTGAACCAGTCCGGGAATCTCAATCGCGTAGATGACTGCCAGAAATGCCAGGCCGGAATAAGCCCAAAGGCCTGCACAGGAATCGATTCAATTCGGATACGCCCCGATGGTCTGTACACCAGAATATCTGCAGCGACTCTGAAACCGCATTCCGGGCAATTCGTTGGAAGCAAATTCCCTCTCAGGTCGTACATGCACGCTGGGCAATTCTCAATTGCTGAGTCGGATGAGATGTCTTGATTTGTGTGCTGCACTTGCATGGTGCTATACCCGGTGAAGCGTCACTTCGTCGCGTTCGAGATCGATCGTGGCGACGGTGTATTCGCGGGCTCTTTGGAGGGCGCCTGGGTTTATGATTCGGCAGTTGCCGATTCGTTCGTCTCGGGCGATATGGGTGTGGCCGTGGAGGATGTAGTCTGACTTTGGCGCTCGCTGGGCTTGGTTGAATTCTGGCTCGTGGCCGTGGAAGACTTGTATGGTTTTGCCGGCGAGTTTTAGCGATCGCGGGATGGCGGTTGGTGGCGCGATTCCGACGGTGTCGAGATAGGCGATGGTGGCTTGGTCGGGATAGTCGGTGTTGCCCCAGACGAAATGAACATCGCGCCCGACCAATTCGTCGAAGACTTCGATGCCGCCAACGTCACCGCAGTGGATGAGTGTCTTTGCACCGGCGCGTTCGAGCAGTTCGACGGCCGTCCTTACGCGGGCGGCTTTCCCGTGACTGTCTGACATGACACCGATGATCATGAGTTACCCACCGACTATGCGAATGGACTCAACGATGCGGTCCCATGTGGCCTGTTCGCGCCCTCGAATCGGGCCGGCGGTTTGCAGGTCAATTGAATAGGCGTAGGGCACCGCGTCACGGTTGTCGATCGCAGTTAATATCTGCACATGGAGGCCAAGCTGATCGCGAAACAAATCCTGCTGCTGGTCGATCGACGCGCGACAGGCTGGCCAATCGCCCATTTCTGATTCAGCAAACGTCACATCATCAAACGATTTCAGCCCCACGATCGTGGCAAACTGGGCAATCACGTCATTGCAATAATTGCGAGGCGTGGTTTGAGGCTCGGCTTGTGCCCGACGGACGCGCAAGACTGCGTTGGTTGAACCGTATTTGTCGGAGATGGGATGAAAGACGAATACGTCGGCACCGGACAGGTCGGTTTGCGGTTTGCCTTCGCTCCATCCGATCGGCGTTTTCAAACTGATTCGCCAGCCGCTGAAGGTAACGACATCGTCGAGTGACAGTTGCGTGCGTTGTGAAATCGAGTAGTTCACAGCCACCGAGACAGCGACGAGCGATCCGATTCCGAAGACCAGACTGCGCATGCGTCTGTTGGGGACATGGTTGATCGAATGCGATTGCATGTGTGTAGCATCGTACGGTGTGAATTCGGACGTGACAACGGTTGACCGATTCCGGGTAGACGCCTACATTCACGGTCGCAATTGACAACGTTCGATCTGTGTTTTTTCGAGCGGTCGGCCTAGAATCCTGACGTCGAACATTTCAACTGGGCGCGAGCCTGTCGCTACGGGCAATGGCACCTTATGGATGAATTCAAGAGATTCTTTGTTCGCGGGTTGGCAGCCGTCCTGCCAACGCTGCTGACCATTGCGATATTCCTGTGGGCGTATCGATTGGTGGACACGTACCTCGGTCAGCATATCACCCGTGGGATGTTGGGGGTGATGTGCATGATTGGGGAACCGTCGGCTGTCGATGCCGAGGAAGATTCGCTGACCTATGGCGAGCCGGTGGACCGCTGGATTCAATCAGGCGAGTGGGCTGGAACGCGGGATACCGTCGAACACAACGTCATTTTCAGTAACGCTTTACAAAGCAGTGACGCTGAGGTTCGAAAACGTGCCGATAATGCCAAGATCAAAGCACTCTGGCAAATCGCGTTCCGCAAATACAAATTGGGCTTGGTCGGTTTTTTGATTGCGATCATTGTCGTATACTTCGTCGGACTCTTCCTGGCGAGTTTCATCGGCAGAACCACGTTGCGGCTGGTTGAGCGTACAGTGAGTCGAATGCCTTTGGTGGGTGCAATCTATCCGAACATCAAGCAGGTTACAGACTTCCTGTTCAGTGAAAGTAAGCTGGAATTCTCCGGTGTGGTGGCTGTTCCATATCCACGCAAGGGAATTTGGTCGGTTGGATTATTGACTGGTCGTCCCATGAAGGCCATGCAGGATCAGACGGATGAGGATCTGGTCACAGTATTTATCCCGAGTTCCCCAGCGCCGGTAACCGGGTATACGATCACTGTGCCACGATCAGAATTGTTGATGTTGGATATATCCATTGATGAGGCCCTTCGCTTCATCATTAGCGCGGGTGTCGTCAAACCTGACACGCAGTTAGCAGTAGAACCGGTGGCTGTAGAACCGGGATTGGGGAATCCCAACCCGGTGCTTGGTCAAATAGAGACCAAAAACGAGGAGACATAAGCGTGGAATCAGTGGACATCTCGGTGACGGGACGACACGTTGATGTGTCAAACAAAATTCGAAGTTACGCAGAGGAAAAGGCGTCGAAGTTACCACGGTTTTTTGATCGGGTTCAAGCGATCAACGTGATTCTCGAAAAAGAACGCGACCAGATGTCCGTTGAGATGATTGTTCTCGCGGCGGGTACACCTAATTTTGTTGCCAAGGAAGTCGGTCCGGACGCTCATGCGTGTATCGATCTTCTGGTTGACAAAATGGAGCGCCAACTGACCAAACACAAAGAGAAACTTAAGAACCATAAACACTCTGGCCACAGTGCGGAAACGGCGGTTGACAACGACTAGTCGTTGGCAACGACCGGTGTTCGACAGAATTGGCACGTTGCCTGCATTGACTTGATGGTGCAGAGGCAAAACGCAGTTTGGGACATTTAGGGGTTCGTATGAAACTCAATGACTTCTTTGAGATTGACGCATGCATTCCAGAATTGCAGGCGACCGATCGCAACGGCGTGATACGCGAATTGATCGAAGCTTTGTCCAAGGTCGGAGCCATCGACCCTGACGACACAGAAGCGGCGGCAAAAGCGTGCATCGCCAGAGAAAACAACGGTAGCACAGGGTTTGGCAAAGGTGTCGCCGTTCCCCACGTCAGTAAGAACCAGGTGGTCAAGCGGATGGCGGCTGCAATCGGTCGATCGACTGCGGGCGTCGATTTCGCGGCGCTGGACCGAGCCCCTGTTTACATCGTGGTGATGGTGCTGAGCCCACCCGACGACCCCGACATGCACCTGGCTGCGATGGAGCGGATCTTTCGTCATTTGCAGCGAGACAATTTCCGCCGATTCCTTCGTCAGGCCGACAGCAAAGATGCAATTCGCGATTTGATCGTCGAAGCAGACGAGTATCAGGAAGAATAGCAAACGATCTTTGGGTTCTCTTGCAGACTCCGACATCGTTGATGGGCGTTGAGTTCCGATTGATCGAAATGTGTGTGGGTTCATAGTGCGGTGTATGTACCAAAACTGGAAGGCAAGTAGCGGTGTCCGAAACCAATGGACAAGTCACCTTGGAGATCGTCAATCCGCAAGGGCTACACGCCCGACCGGTCATGAAGTTTGTCGATCTTGCCGCAACTTTCCAATCCGACATCAAGGTGGATAAAGGATCCGGTACTGAGCAAGTCGACGGCAAAAGCCCGATGCACATGATGTTGCTCGCCGCCCCCAAGGGCACATCCTTGCGGATCATCGCCGATGGTGCGGATTCCGACGCAGCGCTAAAGTCGCTTTCCGAATTGGTCAGTGGCGGTTTTGGGGAAATGTGACGCGGTTGTGAATCAATGGTAGTGCCAAGTAATTCGTTTCCCCATGTGTTTGCGACATCGGCGCCGTTTGGTTGAATAGCGGTCAACAACAAGCGGCGAGTCGCAGATTCTCATTGCAAGTTTTAGACGTTCGTCATTCCATTAGAGGTCAATCACGAAACTCTCGTTGTGCAGGAATTAAGCGCTTTCAACTATGGAGATTCTTCGGGGCATAGCCGTTTCACCAGGGATTGCGATTGCCGAGGCGATCGTTCTCGATGCGGAAGATTATCGCATCCCCCAGCGCACCGTCGCGCCCGCAGATGTTGAACACCAAGCCGAAATCCTGGAACGTGCGTTCGCAGCGTCAGTTGCCGAACTGGACCGCCAGCGTGACGGATGGTCGAACGAACTGGGGCAACACACCGCTGACATATTCAACTGGCACCTCGGAGTCCTCAGCACACCGCAACTCCGGACACAAATCAAGGGTTTGATCCAAGAGAGTCGTTTCTCCGCTGCCTATGCAACGAGTCTGGCGATGCGACGATTTCAACGTCGGTTCAAGAAAATCGACGACCCGGCGCTGGCTGAACGTGTTCGTGACGTGCGCGACATCGAGCGTCGTTTGCTGCGCCACATCTTAGGAGAAACGCGCGAAGACTTGGCACATCTGTCGCGCCCCGTGGTACTGATCACGCACGAGTTGACGCCTTCGGTCGCGGCGTCGTTGAGTTCCAGCAAGGTCGTCGGGGTGGCGATTGATGTCGGCGGGCCGGCATCGCACACGTCGATTCTGCTCAGGGCCATGGGCCTGCCCTCGGTCGTTGGTGTCACCGACCTGTCGTCACATGTCAGCGGTGGCGATATGATCATCGTCGACGGCGTCAACGATATTGTGATCATCGCGCCGGACGCAGCCACCCTCAAACAATATCGAGACCAACAAAATCGCTACAAGAAAATTCGCCAGGAGTTAACGGGGCTGCGCGAGTTGCCCGCCGAATCTCATGACGGCGTTGAATTCAAACTGTTGGCCAACGTCGAGTTCCCGAGTGAGGCGGCGCACTGCATTGAACAAGGCGGTGACGGCATCGGCTTGTACCGGACTGAATTTCTATATCTTCAAGGCCGAGGCGATCCAACGGAAGACGAGCAGTACGAAGCCTACCGCGAAGTCATTAGCAACATGGCTGGCAGACCGGTGACGATTCGGACGTTTGATCTGGGCGCAGACAAATATACGCAAGATAAATCTGTGGAGCGCGAGCCCAACCCAATGCTCGGCCTGCGTTCGATTCGCTACAGCCTGCAGCGGCTGGACATGTTCAAAGTCCAGCTTCGGGCTGTCCTTCGAGCCGCCACCGAGGGTGAGGTCCGGTTGATGTTCCCACTGATCATCAGCCTGATGGAGTTTCGTCAGGCTAAAATGGTACTGCATGACGCGATGGAAGACCTAGAAGACGAAGGAATTCCATTTAATCACGATATTGAAGTCGGGATCATGGTAGAAACCCCAGCTGCGGCTATCCAATGCCGTGATTTTGCCCGCGAAGTCGGCTTTGTCAGTATTGGAACGAACGATTTGGTGCAGTATCTGCTGGCGGTTGACCGGGGCAATGAGAAGGTATCACGATTCTACTCATCAGCCCATCCATCCGTCCTGAGGGTAATTCACGATGTCATTAAGACTTGCCGGAAGGCAGGGATATCGTGTAGCTTGTGCGGAGAAATGGCCGGTCAGCCGTTATACACAATGTTGCTGGCTGGTTTGGGGCTCCGACAATTCTCGATGGGCCCCCACGACATCCCAGAGGTGAAAAAACTCCTGCGGATGTGTAAGATAAAACAAATGGAGCGAGTGGCGAAACGGGCACTGACGTTTGAGACTGAAAGGCAGGTGGTCAATTACCTGCGAGCCCAAACGCGAAAGCTCCTTCCGGATGATCCGATTTAACGGTTTCAATTGAGACCGTCGGCCCGGAATAGATGGAAATTGTAAAGGCGGTCTGAGCGCGTGCTTGAGACCGGCAGAAAGAATTCAGTAGTCGGCGTATTTTGGGATATCTGTTGGCAGGATCATTGTTGGAAGGATCAACTCAGGACGCAGGGCGAGTTCGCTACCTCATCGATTTTTCGATCGATGGAGATATACGGTACTTGGCGCACAATGATTTGGTGCGCATGTTTAGCAAGGCATGTGCCCGAGCTGAATTACCGGTGAGCTTCTCCGAAGGTTTTAACCCGCGTGCCCGATTGACCCTGCCATTCCCGAGACCGGTTGGTCAGCGATCCGACACGGAACGAGTGCAGCTTGACCTATCGCGTCAGTTTGAAACTGGCGATTTGGTAGATCGGCTTAACGAGCAAATGCCAAGTGGTATTCGGGTGTTTGCTGCGGTACCTTCCGACCCTTACCAACCGTGTCGTCCGTGCAGCGTGACCTATGAAGTTGATGTGACTGGCATAGACGCCGGCGCATCGGACGAAACCCCGCTGCCAAAACGCATTGAATCATTTCTGTCGTCTCTCGTTTTTGAAGTTTCGCGCGTACGCCATCGTGACGGTCGCGTCAAGGTGGTGGACATCAGGCCCTTTGTCGACGAGTTGGATGTTGTTGGAAACAGCATTCGCATGTCGATTTTGGTTACTCAATCTGATGGAGGTCTGACGACGCCCGCAGAGGTGTGTCAGGCCCTTGGCATGGATGCAGACGTGATCAATCACCGGGTCCGTCGCGTGAAAATTCAATGGCTCAGCAATCCGAAAAAACAGAACGCAACACCGTAACGGCGACGACCAAAAAAGCGTCGCCCAAAAAACGTGCGACCAGCAAGCGAAAGAAAACAAGCAAGACTGCCTCTACTTCGGCGTCTCGACGCAAGCGCGTGAAGAGAACGGGGCCAAGCGGCTCGAGTACTTCTACTGCCCCGCCAAGCAAGTCCGAGGCAATAGATGACTCCGGTGAAGGTTCCTCAATTACTGTAATTACTGTCGCGAGCGATGCGGTGGCGGAAAGCGGTCCGGCTGCGACTGGTGTGACGCCTCAATCTGGTGCGACTGACGCCCCTGCCAGCAGCAAGTCGCGAACCTTGAAGCGTTCCAAACCTCGAGCGGCGGCGAAAGTAGACGCGGACGCCGAGTCCAACGGGATCACGCGGAAACGAGTTACGCGGAAAAAGAAAACGGCGGTCCGGGAAGAAAGCACAGAAAGTCCCAGCGACTCAAAACGTGCGGTAGCCGAAAGTAGCACTGAAGCGGCTACGACGTCAGGGCCCGTTTCCAAATCAAGAGAACCCTTCGGTGCCGGTATCACACGGGATCGAAGCAGTTCACCGGCTACCCAGGCACCTGCCAGCGAATCCAAGCCGGAGACCCCATCTCTGCAGGAACCCGTCAACAAGGGTAGCGGTGAAGGTGTAAACGTTGCTGCCGACGCCTCTGAAAATAATGAACCCAAGAAGGTCAGAAGCGGCAGACGGCGCTCGCGCGGGGGCAAGAACAAACGAAAGAAAACTGGCGCGGCGACAGCAACAGCCCAGGCGCGGTCAACCGATTCCAAATCGGGCAAAGCGCCAACTGACGAACCTGAAAGCGCCAAGGATTCCGAAGCCGCGAACGCGGATGTTGACGACGTACCCGGTGAAACTGAAGAAGAAAAGAGAGCTCGTATTGTACTGAAGCGACGTCCGGTCCGTCGTGCTCGCCGGTCAAAATCACGCGGCAAGACTGGCTCAAGTATTGACGCGAAAGCGGAGGAAAAGAACCAAACGACTCCGCAAGCGAAACAGCCAGCCGCGACATCAGCAAAAACAGAAACAGAAACGCCCGACGCGGATGCAGCGCCAAACGAGGCCACCAACGCCGACGACAGTCCGAGGAAGAGTACATCGACGCGCACCCGGCGACGGCGACGGGGAAAGGGCAGTTCAACCGGCAGGGGTCAATCAACCCAAGTAACGATGCAATCGACCGCCACGACAGCAGTGGTCCCCGTCGACGAGGAAACAACTGAATCGGTTGAACTTACCGACGACATCTCCGTCATCACCGACGACAGCCCTAAAGAGACGGTGCAGTCCGAAGGTCGGGAGATGATCATCAACTCGACGGCAGGTGCCGAGTGCCGCATTGCCATTCTGCACAATGGGCGCCTCGAAGAGATTTACATCGAACGACAAAGCGCCGCGTCGCACGTTGGCAATATTTACAAGGGCAAGATCACCAACGTCGAATCCAGCATTCAAGCCGCCTTTGTCGATTTTGGTCTCGCGAAGAATGGGTTCCTCCATATCTCCGACGTGCTCCCCAAGTACTTCCCAAACAAAGCCGACGCCACCGAAGACGTGGGCAAAAAGGTGCCGCGACGCGATCGCCCACCGATTCAAAAGTGCTTTCGGCGTGGCGATGAAGTCATCGTGCAGGTTGCCAAGGAAGGCGTGGGCACCAAAGGACCGACGCTAACAACGTATCTTTCAATCCCCGGCCGCTTCGTGGTGATGATGCCTGGCATGAGCAAACTGGGCGTGTCGCGGCGCATCGAAGACGACGCCGACCGCAAAGCCATGCGTGACTTGCTCGGTGAGCTTTCGATGCCCGATGGGATGGGCTTCATCCTTCGCACAGCCGGCCTGAATCGTAACAAACGCGAACTGCAAAGCGACTTAAATTACCTGAACCGATTGTGGAAAACCGTTCAGAAGCGTATCAAGAACCAAGCCACGCCATGCGAGCTTTATCAGGAATCCGACCTGGTCATTCGAACGATTCGCGATGTGTATTCGAGCGATTTTAAACGCATTGTCGTTGACGATCATGCCGTTGCGGTCAAGGCGAAGGATTTCCTCCGCATCGCCATGCCCAGAACGCAGGGTGATGTGGTCGCCTTTCAGAAGCACGAACCGATTTTCCATTTCTACGGAATCGAACAAGAAATCCAGCGCATCTATTCGCGTCATGTGCCGTTGCCGTCAGGCGGATCGATCGTCATCGATTCAACCGAAGCGATGGTGGCGATCGATGTCAATAGCGGAAAGTATCGCGATCAAAACGACGCCGAAGAAACAGCCTACCGGATCAACATTGAGGCGGCTGGAGAAATCGCCCGGCAACTGCGGTTGCGCGACCTGGGTGGCTTGGTGGTTTGCGACTTTATCGATATGCGGCAGGACCGTCACAAGCGGGCCGTCGAAAAAGCCTTGCGCGACGCACTTAAATTGCACAAAGAGCGCGCTCGCATTTTGCGCATGAGCAAGTTCGGCCTGATCGAAATGACCCGGCAGCGTCAAGGACCGTCGATCAAGCGCAGCGTCTTTGTGGACTGCCGCCATTGTTCGGGAAGCGGATTGGTCAAGACGGCTGAGTCGATGTCGCTGGAAGTGTTGCGGATATTGCAACTCTTAACCCATCGAAACGACGTCGCCCAAGTTGCCGTTTCCGTCGCGCCGGATGTTTGCACGTTGGTCTTAAACCAACAGCGGTCATTCTTGAATCACCTGGAAACGAAGTCGAATAAGAAAATTTCGATCCTCCCCGATCCGACGTTCACGAACGACGAAGTTTCGTACAAGTGCATCGACGATCGCGGAATGCCCCTTCGTATCGAGGTATGATTGCAAAGCATCCAAACCATTCGGAGACATACGACTCGTACGCGAGTGGATCGCGATCAACACTTCGTCGCCATCTTATTTTGATGGCCATCATCATCGTGTATGGAATTGCGATGGTCATGGCTGATTGGTGGTCGGTTCAACCCAATGGTTCGCATGGGCCAAAAGCTGCGGCCGAGGCGGTAATGATCTGCAGCCTCATTGCAATGATTGGCGTGTCATACTGTTGGTTTGTACCGTTTCGCTGGATGCGCTGGACCGCCTCGACCATCACAATTCTGGCTTTGGGATTCTTGTTTGTTTCATTTCCCGCGCGATCAATCGGTCAGAATCTCCGGATCGGTGGATTCAAAAAAGTAGCAGCGGTCGGCGACGACATCGCAACCGCAATCGCCAAGTTCACTGAAGAAACTGGCCACCCACCTTCATCGCTCGATGAACTTCTTCCGATTTACATCGAACATATTCCAAGCACTGGCCTCGCTGCCTACCCCGCGTTTAATTACCAACTAAATGAATCACGTGGCACATGGAGGATAACGGTGATCGTCACTCCCGGGGTCACAAGCAGCGGAATTGAAAGTGGTGCGTTGGTCTACTTTTCGGAGAAGAACTATCCAAAGTCGTGGAAGCCTGTCGAAAATTGGGCATTGTCTGGTGGATAATCAACAGCGCGGATTCAGGATCGACTACATGAACTCCGGCTCGGGTATCGAACGACGATCCACCGGTTGAAGTCAGCTATACAGTGATTCTCACGCTAAACAAATAGAGTTTGGCTGGTCGATGCGCGATTATTCTAATTGAGAAACGATCAGCATTTGCAGAGACTAACGAGTTGAGTGTAAAGGGCCTCAGCATGGAACCGAATGCCAGTTTCAATACGAGAGATGATCAGTTGAGGTTTCTACAGTCGAATCCCCCTCGCTGTATCCAAGGGTTTAAGGTGGCCTTAGCCGATTTTCCGGGCTCAGGTTTTGACGGACACGGAGAAGGCCTAAATCCTGTATTTGAACTGAGATGCAACTGCGGTAACTCAAAATGTACCGTCATTGGACACGACTGGCGCTCCGAAGAGAAAGGAGGACGTTCCGTATTCGTTGGTCCCATCAGGCTTGAATGCAAGGGCTGCTCAAGCACCACCCTAGCTTTCGATGCCGAAAAGCACGGCTACGATGTCGAACTCGGTCATGGATGTTATACGATCAGCGGCATAGGGGATGAGGCTCGGTGCGGGTGTTCGTGCTGCGGTTCGACTGAATTCCATGTTTTTACGAGATTTGAATACTCAGACGACTTATTCACTGACAACTTTGCAGAATTCGCTGACCGACTGCAAGACTTGTTCGATTGGTTTACGCTCGTTGGCAGGTGCGCAAGTTGCAATGAACTCTGGGATCTTGCCAACTTTGAATGTGCATAGAATTGCACCGATCAACTTTGGCTCGCAAATCCGACAGCGATCATTGTGGTCCAGATTTAGAGAAACTCCGGATCGGGTGGCGGTTCGACTGGGTAGGCGATCAGATCGGCGTGGACTGGGCCGGATACGATTTCGTATACTTTGTCTCGGATGGCGGGGACATCTTCGCGTTTGACGTTGTCCATCTCGATGGGTTCGTGGACGTGGACGACGATGTGGGCTGGGCGGAGCATCCAATCGCCTTTGCGCTTCAATTGAAACGACCCGACAATACTGACGGGAAGAATTGGCTGCTTGAATTTTTGCGCCATGACAAAGATACCGTCATTGAATTCACCCACTCGGCCCGTGCGGGTGCGGGTTCCTTCGGGTAACACCATCAGGTTGGTTCCGCGTTCCAGCGTCTCCTTGGTCAACCGAAAAATCTTTCGCACGTTTGCGGTGTTCTTTGATTCTGCGACCGGGACATTGCCGTAGACCTTCATGAACCAGCCGTACATCGGAATCTTGAAATGCGATTCTAATTCCATCCCGCAGGAGAACTTGCTCGTCGCCCCATAGATCACGAAGGGGTCAAAAATGTTGACGTGATTGCTGACGATAATGTAAGTGCGCGAACGATCATATTCAGTGGTGCGATGCACCCGATAGCTTGCTCCCGTACCCAGCATGAGCAACCGGGAAAAGAAGCGGACGAGAAAATCGGTGCGCTCTGGCCCAATGATCTTGGCAAGCAGTATCAGAAAACCAACGCTGAGGAAGAAAATCGGACTGGCAATGGTCCAAGCGATGATGCTACGAATAACAAGATAGGCATTTCTCATACGCAAACTTCCAGTGCGCCGGGCAGAATATCCAACGCTTTGCATTTTATACGAATTACTTCGCCATCGACCATCACATCGATCGGCCCGTCCAAATCAAAATCGAACCGACTCGCCCGCCGAACTTCAGCCAGCGGGTGTTTCACATGCGTGCCATCGTAGATGCGCTTGAGCTGGCCCAGCGCACCGAATCGTCCGATGGGCCCCCAGCGAATGTATTCGATTTGGCCATCGGTCGGGTCAGCATCGGGTGCGATCATCATCGTCCCTCCGGTAAACTTGCTATTGTTAAACGAAAGAAACAGGCACTTGCGATCGTCCGTTTCAATTTCGCCATCGATCCGCAATGGAAAACTTCGGCGTTCATGTTTCAACAAGCACGCGAACACACCCGCCAGATAGCCGGCAGGTCCAAACCGTTTGAACCGGCGATTGGTGACAGCCGCCGCATTGGCAGCAAACCCGATGCTTAGCAAATTAATATAGAACATCGTCCCGCCGTCGTGCTTCATTCGCAAAACATCGCAGCTGCGAGAGCGTCCCGCAAGCAGCGATTCAATCGCATACGCCGCCCCATCGTTCGAAAAATCTCGCAGAAACGAATTTCCCGTCCCCAAAGGCAAAAGCGCCAAACGCGGCTTCGGTCCTTCGAGCGCTTCGGGGAACAACCCGTTGACGATCTCGTACGACGTACCATCACCGCCGACGGCCATGAAATCAGTGCGTCCGTTGGCGTATTCCGACCGCACAATCTCGGTAGCATGCCCGCGCGCATTGGTTTCGACGACATCGATGCTGATCCCCTTCGCGCGAAGATCGGCGACAACGGCGTCAGCTTGCTTGCCACAACGCTTACCGCCAGCCGCCCGGTTAACCACAGCGAGAAATGTCCGACTCACGAGGCGATTTCTCCAGTGGGGCAAGCCGTTTCTTCGCCGATCGACTTGGCAAGCACGATACGCTTGATTTTCATCGAAGCGGTACGCTCGAAGTCACGATCCCAGATCAGATATTCGCCGACGCGTTTGTAATCAGGGAGGCGGCGATTTATTGCCTGAAGCTGCTGCAAATGCGAGTCGCCGAACGTTTGACTGGATTCCAAATGCAGCACGATAACGAGCGATTCCTTGCGGACCTCGCCGCTGGGCCAAAGATAATCGTACGCGAAAACGCAATATTCCTGCACCGCAAGGGCGCTGAAGGCGTTTTCGATATCTTCGGGGTAGACGTTTTTGCCGCCGGCGGTGACGATCATGTTTTTGCGCCGTCCAAACAGTTGCAGGTGGCCGCTCGCGTCGATGCAACCGAGGTCCCCCGTATGAAGCCAGCCGTCGCGAAGCACTTGCGAGGTTTGCTCCGGATCATCCAGATAACGCGACATCAGCGTTTGGCTGCGAACGATGACTTCACCGACGCCGTGCTTGTCGGCATCCTTGATCCTAAGTTCGACGCCGGGCAGCGGCTTGCCAACCGTATCGGCTCGAAAAGGTTTGAGATCGTTCAGCGTGATTGCAGTGCCGGCTTCGGTGAGTCCGTACCCGTTGGCGACGGGAATCCCAAGATCGTAAAAGAACTGCAGCACATCGGGTTCGGTAAACGCCCCCCCGACAAAGAACGCCTTGAGTTTTCCGCCGAATCCTTGATGAACCTTGCCAAGCAACTTGCGACTGACGTTCAAGTTCGGCTGCGACTGGGTCAGCATCTTGTTTAATCCGATCGCTGCATTGAGCATCGCCGATTTCGTGCGTGATAATCCGTCAAATGTGTTTTGCAAACCAGCCCGAAGGTTCTTGAGAACCATTGGTACGAGGGCCATGTAGCATATCTGGTATTTGGTGAACGCTTGCTTGATGAATTCCGGGCGCAGGCTGCGAAGGTGGACGACCGTTGCGCCGCAGACGAAGGGGCCGATGAACCCAACCATGAAATCGATGGCGTGGTTTGTCGGCAAGACGCTGAGGTATCGGTCACCGACGTCGAAGTGATACAGTTGCATCAGCGTCTTGCACTGCGTGAGGTAAACACCGTGCGTTAGAACGCAACCTTTCGGATCACCGCCGGTTCCGGATGAATACACGATGCAAGCGTCGTCTTCGCGCGAACGCGTTGTCGGTATGACCGCTTCGACACTCTCACATTCCTCCCAACGCTTAGCACCGAAAAGATCTGCATTCTTCGGTGTCTCGGTCACCAACACTGTCTTAACTGTGAGCGACTCAAAATCGGCAGCCGACGCGACCGCCCGCCAGAGGTAATACTCTACAACGAGAACGCTCGCCCCACTGTGTTTGACAAGGAAGATGTGCTCTTCACCGCTGAGCTTGTAATCCAGTGGAACGAGCACGCCACCCGAAAAGAACACCGCTCCGGCGCTGACAAGCCATTTCGATTGGTTCGTCATGATGATCGCCGCGCGGTCGCCGACTACGAAACCATTTGCCTGCAAGCCTGCCGCCAATCGATCGGTTTGTGCGCGATAGTCCGCGTAGGTCAGTCGAGCGTTTTCGCGGTCGCGGTTGGCTTCGATCAGGCAGGTTTCGGTTTCGAACGTATCGGTGGCGGCGCGGATGGCGTCGGCCAGCGATTGACATGAATCAAGTTCAATCATCACATGCGTTGCGAAATGCGGTCGGCGAGAGTTCTGAAATCGACCACGCCCTGCATTTCGTAGTCGGGCAATTCAATGTTGAAATGGTTTTCGAGGCGCGTGAGCAACTCCAGCGCTTGCAAACTGTCGATGCCCAGCTTCTGGAAAAAATCATCGTCCGGGGCGACATGATCGGCGGCGACTTTGAAATGCTCGGCTGCCAGCTTCTGGATTTCATCGATGATGTGCTGCGTCTCTGCCAATGCCCGATTCTCCCATTAGAGCGATTGATTAGAAATAAAGAATTCGCCACGGCATCTTATTCGATCAGGGCAAATACGGGTAGGGGTCATCGCTTTCGACGAATCGACGAAGCCCCGCATCGACGGCGGGCCGCGAAAACAGGTCGCAGAAAATCTCTATTTCTTCGCGAAGTTCGGCGCGTGGAATTGGTTTGACGAATCGCTTTGCCGCGATTGAGGTCCCTTTGTCAAACTTGAGAATCTGTCGTGCGGTCGAGCGGGCGGCGACGAGTGATTTTCCTTCGCCCACAAGCTGCGATACGAGCCCGATTTGGGCGCCTTTCGTGGCGTTCATGCTGCGACCGGTCAGGAGCAGATCACGAACGACTGCATTGCCCAAATCGCGTTTCAATCGGGGGATTCCGCCAAACCCGGGAATCAATCCGAGGCGAAGTTCCGGGAAACAAAACCGCGTCATTTTGTCGGCGATGATTAAGTCGCACACCAATGCCAATTCGAAGCCGCCACCAAACGTGGTGCCATGGACTGCCGCAATCGTGGTGAGCGGAAGGTCGTCGATGGCATTTAGCACAGAGTGAATTCGGTTGAGAAATTCGCGCACACCGGCGATGCGATCGCTCGATCCCATCGTCTTGCCCGTTTGGTACAACTCGCGCAGGTCAGCCCCCGCACAAAAACCTGCATCGATTGAACTGTGGATGATGAGTGCAGATGCTTCGTTTTGCAGTTCGGCGAGCGCTTCAACGAAGGCTTCCAGGTCCGCCAATGTCTGCGAGCCGATTTCGTTGGCCGGCGCTCGGTGAAGTTCCAACTCAATCACGCCTTCGTTGCACGACCAGGAAAGCGTTTCGGCCTTGACGTTTTTGGTCATGACGCGCCCCTTTCGTACATTTTGGAAATCTCGCCGTCAAAATGTTCGACGATGGCGCTGCGGCGGAGTTTGCCGTTGGCTGTCAACAAACCTTCGATCGAATCCAACGCCCGATCGCAAATGTGAAACGCATGCACGCGTTTGTATTGGGTCTGCGTTTCGTTGTATTGTTCCAATGCCTTGGACACTGTTTCCTTTTCCACCGCACCAAATACCAGCAGACCCAAGAAACCCTTTGAATTCCCAACCATCACCGCGTGCGTCGCGCCGGGGATCAGTTCGAGCAGCATCGCTTCCAATGGTTCTGGAGCAATATTGTGCCCGCTGTTTAGTATAATCAGATCCTTGATGCGTCCGGTGATTTTCCAATTTCCAGAAGGACTCACCACACCTTGATCACCGGTGCGAAACCACTCGCCATCGAACGCAGCTTTCGTATCGCCTTTGCGATTCCAATAGCCGGCAAACACGTTGGGACCACGAACTTGCACCTCGCTATTCTCGCCGAGGCGCAATTCAACGCCATCAATCGGATGCCCCACCCAGCCAGCTTGGATGTCATATTCCAAATCCATCGTACAGATCGCCGTCGTTTCTGTCAGGCCATACACCTGCAACACCTTGATTCCCATCATCTCGAAAAAATGTTGCGTATCTTCGGCCAGCGGGGCGGAACCACAGACGATGGCTTGCAGGTCTTTGGAGATGCCGTTTCGTACCGCCCGAAAGATAAACCGATTGGCCATTGCCGACCACATCCGACCGCCGATGGAAAGCTTCCCGGCCAAACGGTTTGACCACGCCGCCTTCGCGCGGACAAGCATTTTTTTACCAAAACCACCCCGCTCGTCTACGGCGCTTTCGACACCACGCTTGATGCGTTCCAGAAACGTTGGCACGTTCATGAAGAAATGGGGTTGGGCACGCTTCAATTCATCTCGGATGCGCTGCAAGTCCATGGACAGATACAGTTCGTTGCCCCGTATCAAGCTTGAAAGTAACAGGAACCATGACCCCGCAAAGCAAAACGGTAGATAGTGGAAAAAGCGTTGACGCTCGTGAACACTTGAAAGCAACTGGTCAAATCGCTCTACCGTTCGTCCAAGCATGAAGTCCAGATTGCCGCACGTCAGCATCGCGCCTTTGGACAGGCCCGATGTTCCGGATGTATAGATAATTGCCACCACACGATCGGCTGGTATCGTCGGCGGGTCCTGCCAATTCCCGGCCTTCTCTTCGTCGTGAAACACCTCAGCCAATACGCAGGTCGGCGGAGCGCCGGGCCAATTCTCGCTAACCGCCTGTTGCACCGATGTATCGCCACAGACAACCAGCACCGGTTCGCAGTCGTGCATGATGGCCACCTGATCCTGCGGTGACATCCGATCATAAAGCGGGACGACAATTCCGCCTTCCGCGATGATCGCCAAATCCATCGCGACCCAGTGGATGCTGTTGGTGGCAATTAAGGCGCATCTTCGACCGTCGCTGACTCCGACTTGTCGAATGTATCGTCGGGCTTGTTGAATCAGATTGCGAAGCTGGGGGCCGTCCACTTCGACGGTCGATGCTGCGTGGACTTCAGACAGTACGCTGCGCCCTGCCGATTGCTCCAGGGTGGTGAAGATGTTGTCTAGAAAGCTCATCTTAACCGTGGTTTTCCATCAACTTGAGGAGCGGTTGGCTCAGCTCGGGCAGGTATGCATCCCATCTGCGGACACCACCAGCCAGTGGAAATTCGGGGAAGCGGCGACGGACGTGGTCTTCAAAGCGGACGCCCATCTGGGCCATGACTTTGATGTTCTTTGCCACGCACTGATTGATGCCGTCGCGGATCTTTTCTTCTTTGCGACCGAGCAATTTCAACACTTCGAGCAGTTTGGGTTGGAGATCGGGGTCGTTGACGGTTAGGAACAATTCTTTTTGACCGCGATCGTGCATCAGGTTGCGAATGCGTTCGTCCATGGTGACACCGGCTGACACCACGCCGGCCGGCATGGTGGTGACGATGCCGTGATATCGCGACGACACCATGAACGTGCCGCGACGGGCGATGCTGACGAGTTGGTACATGTCGTAATCGTTCGACGTCATCACCGGTGCGCCGCCAATTTGGTCGGCGACCTTGTGGCAGGCGTCGGTGTCGAGTCGTTCCATCGCGACCATGACCGGAAACACCGGAACGCTTTGTTTGAAAGTCTTGATGGCACCGGCTAATGACTTGATGTATCGCGCGTATGCCGCGTCCACATCCGGTCCTGAATTGTGGAAGTACATGGAGCGGTAGTGGCTCGACTTAAATGCGCCGGTGGTCATGCGGGCCATCCATTTGAGAACCGACGCCCGGACCGGCCACCAGAATGGATTGATTGGGCAGACGATCAGCACCGGCGTCTTGCCGTCCCAACCAGCGCTTTTGAGAACCTTCTCGCCATACTCTGCCGGGTGCGGTTCAAAAGTCCAAGCGGTGTCGGTACCGACATCGGTGGAGATTCCCAAGTCGTGCAGAATATCGCGCGATTCCGTGTTGCGGGTAATGACCAGCGATTGACGACAGTAGCGTCGGCACATGCGGCGAAGGTAGGCGTCCATGTGTCCGGCTTCTGCGCCGTAACCGACTGATAAACCGTTGCGCGCCGATGCCAAACCGAGCGATCCGATCATCATGATCGACAGCGCGTTGGCGAATTTGCTCTTGAACATCGAACCTTCGCAGGTCACCACGCCGTCGTAGTTGGAAAGTTCGCGAAACAGAAACGGCGGGAAGACATCGGGAAATCGAACCTGATGCGTACCCTTAAAATATCCGTCGGTCAGCTTCTTGTCTTGCGTCAGTACGCTGAGGTCCACGTTGTTGGCACCCAGCACTCGGCGGATTTGTCGAAGCATTTCTTCCACACGGACGTCGGCACCGGTATTGCGCGCACCGTTGTAACCGGCGAACAAAAACCGCAGCTTGCGATCGGTCGTCCATCGGTTGTTGGCACCAAGCATCCAACCGAGTTTGGAAAGCTCGATCAGTCCGCTCGTCCACAGGCCCAGTGTGTAGTCCATCATAATGCGTAGTCCATCATAATGCGTAGTCCATCATGCGCCAGTTCCTCCTGCAACCACAGTCCGCTCAACTTGCGTTGTGATCGGAGTGCCTGCTGGCCAACCGACGTACTTGTATTTGTAATTGTTATCCTTGCTGAATTGATAAAGCGGATAGCAATATTCGGAGAACTTCGTCGGCATCCGCCCCATCGCCTCGACGACGCGGGCGTTGTCAAAAACCGTATTCCAAAGCAGGTATGGGACAAAGACCTTCATCAAAGTTGCGGTGTACCCGATCTTTGATTTTCTGAATCTGGAGAAAAAATTGATCGCCCCCTGAAACGGTTTTTCCAGCGGCGGAATAAACGACGGGCCCGACTTTCCGCGTGCATTGGAGATCGCATTGGTTAATTCCTGAAACGTCTGCGATCCGGTTCCCGACGACAGGTGATAGATCGAATGTTTCGGATGGGGGTCAACGTGAATCTTCGCGATCGCCTCCGAAACGAATTCGACGGGAACGATGTCGATACGGTCATTCGGTCGAAACGGAAGGATCGGGAGCGACGCAAGAAACACGAATGCCTGCACCATATCGAATTGGGTCGTTTCACCGTGGCGGCTATCACCCAGAACGATACTTGGTCGAAAGATCGTGGTCTGCACGTCGGGCAGAAGGTTGGCGACCATGTGCTCGGTAAACTTCTTGGTTCTGGCGTACGGATCGTAGTCGCTGCGGGACCAATCGACCGAGCCGTCTTCAGTGACGACCTCATTTTGCCGTTCGCCAGCGACAGCCACCGTGCTGACGTGGCTATAGCGATTCAGCCCGTGCTTGTCTTGGATTCGGCGGGCGAGTTGAATCATCTCCAATGTGCCACGCAGATTTACGTTGAAACAGGCTTTGTGCGATTTGCGGTTCAGCGAAGCGGCGCAGTGGATAATTGAATCCGTCGAATCGACCAATTGGTCGTAGCGCTTTTCTTCAATGCCGAACCGCTGGCCGGTCAGATCGCCTCGGAATATCGTGATGCGATTCTTCAGGTGGTCGTAGAACCGATCAAAATCGAGGTGCAACTGCATCGATTGCCAAAGTCGGTGCTGCGCCTCTTCGTCACTCTTGGCGCGAACGAGGACGTTGAGCGACTGCCCGTGATTTTCGAGAAGTTCGGATGCGACGTGTGCGCCGACGTATCCGGTGGAACCGGTCAGGAAGATGGCCATGGGGATGGGGTTCCTCCTGATGCTGAATTCGGGTCGTCGGTCAATGCGCTATCTTTTGTGGAGCTATCGTTTGCTGCAGCGCCCAGCGCCGGCATATGGAATGTCCGCGGCTGCTCCATCTCAGGTGTCTTGCCTTCAATAAGCGGAAAGACCCATCGTCGCAGACCGGGCATGTGGACGTTTAGACAGTAATGCCACCAGTCGATTGACTCGATGTCGCAGGCAAACTTTTCCGCCTCCTCCTCATCGAGTGCGTATGACAGCGCGCGAATGTTACTCGTTTCGAAAAATTGCTGGTTCTTGAGAATAAACGGCTCGAATAATTCGATCAGCTTTTCCGTGCGGTTCAAGCCGCGCTCAGCTTTTGCGAGTGGTGACTCATTGAATCCGAGCGCTTTGGCAACCCGCTTGCTGATACCGATGACCGCTCGCTGACTCGGCGCCGACATGGCCACATAGCGCGTCTTTGAAACCGAAATCGCATCGAACTGCGAGCGGAATCGATATCGGAACCCGTGTTGCCGGCGATTGTGAATACGGTGGGCGAGCCCCGTCAGTTCGACCGTCCGCCCGACTTCAAACGGATTGTCGCCCGATGTTCCCAGTTGATACACGTCGCGCTGGCGATGGGTCAGAAGAGCGGCTGTCACCAGAGTCATCCCGCGACACACCATGTCGACCGGAATAATGTCGAGCGCTTTTCGTTTGTTGGATGGCAACTGCCGAAAGTAGGTGCCCAGAAGGTGGGCCAGCGGCGCTGCGGTGTTCACGCCTTCGTTCCATCCTTCAAATGGCTGACGAACCGACGTTTCCACGATCGCCGGCCGAACCACCGAAAGTGGGACATCGCCCTTTCGACTGGCCAACAGCGACTCTGCCATGCTCTTGCTGAGGCAATAAGTATTGGGCCAATCGTACTTCCTTGCCAATCGGACACCGCGCTCAGTTAGACGGCGACGCGTCCAACGGATGCGGGCTTTGTGAAGCTGCTTGGCGAGCGCCCGGTCAGCCAAGGGTTCACCGTTGTTTCGAGCCTCTGCCTCTTTTTGAAATGCAGCAGTGCGAATGTCGCTTTCAGCCTCCGCTTCGACGAGTGCGATTCTGTTCTTGATTTCGGAGTATAATGTTTCTGCGCTGAAGTCTGGTAGCTCTCGCGGGGTGTAGTCTTGGTGAAGTGTTTCAGCGACGCGGCCGTCGCGCTGACCGGCGACAAAGCAAGTCGAAAGATGTATCAATGAAGCGTGGTCACAGCTCTTGACAAACTCCAATACATTGAGCGGACCGTCTACATTGACGTCGATCGCGGTTCTAATATCAGGCGTAAAATCGGTGAGTCCTGTGCTGTTGACGAAACAGTCCAACTGGTTTCGCAGTCGCCCAGCCACCTCGGGGTCGAGTCCCAGGTTTTCGGCGCAAACGTCACCCTCAATGACTTCCACACGATCAGAAATAAACTTCGCCGCGTTTTCACCGTGCCGAGCATACAACGCTGAGAAAACCGGCGACTCGGCGACGACGCGTTCAAAGCGCTCCGTGGCGCTCCGAGTCCGCGTCTTGCGAATCAATAAATACACGCGTCCGACTTCTGGAATGTCGCTGAGGATATGTTCCAGCCAAACCTTGCCAATGAACCCGGTCACACCCGCAAGCAGTATGTGCTTCCCCTTTATCGCCTGGCGGACGCGAAGGGGCTCGAGGGACATCGAATCATCGAAGATGATGCACGACTTCCGCGGTTTGATCGGCGGACGCTGTGCGGGCAGGATGGTTTGGGATACGGTCAGATCGGTCGGCGAACCCGAGAGCTGCGTCATTAATTCATTCTTGCCGAGGGCGACATCGCGCAAATAGCGAGTCAGGCGATGGATCCACTTGCGGGGTTTCACAACCGGGCGTTCAAGTCGCCCTGTCGCAAACCCATCTCTAAAATCCAATCGATTGGCGAGAACGTTGTTGACGTTTAGATATCTGGCAAGAGGCCGAATGACATGCTCGAAACCACTGCTGACCAAGACAAGATTCTCGTTTTCGATGAGTTTGCTCTTGAGTTTGGTGATCCCCTCAGCCCGCATCCTGGGCCGCAAGACATACTCGAAGTATTCCTCGCCCAAAACGTCCAATCGATCGCGACTGATGCCGCGCAGCACGACATGGAGAATCCGCTGCGAATACCCCTGGTGAATCAAAGATACAAGGATCGAAACTGGTGCGAGAAGGGCCAAGCCGAGAAACCGAGTCCAGCGGCCAAAGAATGTTTGGCAGTTCACCGCGAGGAACACGATCTCGCGAATGGCTCCACGATCGACCAAGCCACCTTCAACGCGCCAGAATTCTCGCATTTCGAGTGGTTCGCCCCGCCTCAAGTCGACGGGAGTCTGCGAATCGGTGAATCCAACGGCCATTGGTGTCGATGCTTCCTGTCAGTGCGATTGGCTCGCAGAAATTCGCTTCTGCCTGAGGCCAGCGAACGGCTCAAATTAGCAGGAGAACCGGTGACAGGCAAGGATTCGCGATGATCAAGGGAAGTTGGTTGATTCAATTCACAGCCCGGTCGATGAATTGGGCCTTTGAAGTAGCGATCTGGCAAAGTGAGGTAAGCTTTTTGTACTAGAAAAAACTAACCGGTCCTGTCATCTGTCCTGCTTAATCTGCGATCTGAAAGCCTGCGAAACCGTTGCCTAGTGTAGACCCACGCTTCATCTTGCGGGTTGCGCTCCACTCTCATTCCCGCGAAAGCGGGAATCCAAGCCCAGCGCGTTACACATCGCTCGTTCTGGACTCCCGCTTTCGCGGGAGTGACGAACCACTAGGCCTCAGCCAGTCCTTCACGAATCGCAAAGCGGGTTAGTGCTACCCGGTCATGAATCTCAAGTTTGGACATCAAGTTTGCGCAATGCCGATCGACCGTCTTGACCGCGATCACCATCACCTTGGCGATTTCCTTCTTGGACATTCCCCGCGCAACATAACGCAGCACCTCCAACTCGCGCTCGGTCAGCATTGATACCCGTGATTTTGAAGTCGATTGCAATCGAACACCCCCACCGTCAACGACCAACCGCGACTGCACCTTGGTTGAGAAATAAGCAAATCCCTTGGCGGCTTGGCGAATCGCCTCGATGACGACCTCCGGTGGTTCGTCTTTGGTGATATATCCCGATGCGTTTGCTGCGAGTGCGGACTCGATGTAGCGATCATTGAAGAACGCACTGACATAGATAACGCGCGTATTTGGTGAAATCGATTTGATGGTTTTGGCGGCTTCAAAGCAAATCGTTCCGGGCATATCGATATCCATCAGGATTACATCGGGGTGCAACCTCGCCGCCTCGGAAATAGCCTGCTCACCATCACTGGTCACGCCAACAACCTCAAAGTCAGGTTCGCTGCGAAGACGATCGCGGAGCGCATCACGCAGGAGCGCATGATCATCGGCTAATAAAATGGTGGTCTTTGAATTCATGGGTCAATGCCTCCATTGGTGAGAATGCTTTGCACCAGCCCGATCAAAGAATTCGTCGAAAAAGGTTTGCATAAGAGAGTAGTCCATTCGTCCGACAGTTTCTTGATCAAGGCGTCTGCACCTTCTGCTTCGTGCGATTCTGCCAGAATGATTGCGGCGGTTCGGTAGCCCTCTTTGCGAATTCTAGTCAGGAAATCGACGATGGCCCCCTCTCGAAACTGTGATCCCAGCACAACCAACCGGACAGACTCTCGAGACGCATCGTAACGCTGCTCAAAAGCGGCCCAAGTCGCTACAGGAACCACGTAAAATCCTAAATCCCTCAACGAAGCCGCTACGATATCCCTGACCTGCTGATCGGTTTCTGCTATCAGTATCTCGCAGTCTGCCATTGGTTTGATGGTGAAAGCCTTATTACTCGCATCATCCGATGGCATCGGCACACGGGGAAAATCGATTCGGATCGTCGTACCTGTCTTGTCTGGTTCGTACCCAAATCGGGCACCGTGATCCTCTGCGATATCCAGAACCGACGGGTAGTGTTCAGCCGACTCTGTCACAATCGTGTCCAGACCAAGAGCACGAGGTTTATCGCCATCGCCAGATTGACTCGATCCGCTCCTTTTTTCCTGGCGAATGCTCAAACGTGCGAAGCCAGCCGATGCACCGTGCAATCCAACATCTATCGCAACCTCGTCAGTTTTAGACGAAGCAGCGCAAGGGTGCAAAGCAATCGTCAATATGCCACCGTTGTCTATACTGCTTCGGGCATCAAGTGCGAGGTTGAGAATAAGCTGTTTAATTCTAAGGGCGTCTGCACGGATCCGAATTGGAGGGTCAACCGGATTGTCCAAGCGCAGTTCTATACTATCCGGGAGGATACGCCGCAACATGCTATGTGTCCTGGCGACCGCCTCGCGCAGATCGATGACCAGCTTATCACTCGCGAGATCCTGGCCTATCGCCATCAGCGATTTGGTTAAATCTGCCGCCTGCCGCAATGCGACTTCGACTGACGACAGGGAGTCTGCAGACGCAGTACTATTAAGAGCACTGTTTCGAAGCAAATCCACATGCATTGAAATCACGGTAAGAGTGTTGTTGAAATCGTGAGCAACACTTGAGGTCAATTCGGCAAGTGCTTCGGCTGCCCGTTCATTGCGGATCTGTTCTTCGACGCTGGATTTGTCGCGCTCTGAATTGCAACGCCGGGTCACGTCAATCATCAGACCCACTAATTTGGGCGGTTGACCTTCAAATGAAACCACTTTGACCACGTCGCGAATCCATACGACGCGCCCTTGAGCGTCTATCATCCGGTATTCAAACTCATGGGGGCGCCCCGCCGACACAGCAGACTGGCAGAATGAAACAGCCCACCGTTGATCTTCCGGATGAAGATGCTTGATCCAAAACTGCGGATCATCGAGCCACTCTTCAACCGGATAGCCGAGGATCGCTTCTGCCCCTTTGCTGACAAACTCGAATGCGTACGTACCCGGATCGGCTTGCCAGATGGCGGCTGGAACTTCGTCCACCAAGTGTTGCAGTTGACTGCCATTTATTCCGACGAGTCTACGATTCAAACGATACAATCCTGCTTCAGGCACATATGATTGGCCCACCACAATCGTTACCGAGCATAAGGTTTGGATTTGCGGGCCCGATTCCTTGATTCCACCGGATTACAAGTATGCGGCTATTTTCGCAGGACGCCACTGAAAACTTAGCCAAAATGAAACCGAGTTATTTCTGAAGCATTTCGAAACGACCCATTTGCTCCATCCAGGCTCAAGCGTGGTCACCTTCTGTTGAAAACCCCGAATCCTTACAAAAGCCCACGTGATTTACTAAAATGGGTTTGTCAGGTCAAACGACCAATGCCAATGTTATCCATGTCAGATCTGCGATTGTATCGCACGCTCTGTTCTTGTATTCAGTTTCCGCCATTGTTCATTGCTCGGATTCAATCAAGTTGGACCGGGAACGACAATTCACTCAGGAGAAGGAAAGATGAAGACAGCCACGATTTGTGCTGCGACACTGATGCTGGGCTATATGGCCTGCCCGCAATCAGCCATTGCAACCGACCTAACCACAGAACGATTGGTTACCGGGCTTTCCCGTCCGGTTTTTGTCACCGCGCCACCAGGTGACACGGATCGTATTTTTATTGTTGAAAATCGAAGTGGAAGCACCGGACGCATTCGCATTTTCAACTTGAATACCAACACGTTGAATCCCACGCCCTTCTTGTCGGTTTCGGGAGTCGCAACGGGCAACGAACAAGGTTTGCTGGGACTGGCATTTGATCCTGATTACGACACCAATGACCGCTTCTTCATTTACTACATTCAAGCAGGCGGTAGCGGAACGACGCGCGTCGCGACGGGCACGGTTTCTTCAGATCCAGATATCGCCAATTCGACGTTGACCAACATTCTTTCGTTTAGCCAGACATTCTCGAATCACAACGGTGGTTGGATTGGATTCGGTCCGGACGGGATGCTTTACGTGGCGATTGGCGACGGTGGTTCATCTTGCGATCCGTTTCAAGCCGCCCAGACGCTGACGAACCTCTTCGGAACTATGCTAAGGCTTGATGTCAGCGCAGGGACTTCCTATGCGATTCCCCCTGACAATCCTTTCGTTGGTGGACCGGAGCGTGACGAAATTTGGCACTTTGGTCTGCGCAATCCCTATCGCTGTAGTTTCGATCGACTTACAGGTGAACTTTACATCGGTGACGTCGGCCAGAACGCTTGGGAAGAAATCGACGTAGTGCCAGGGGACAGCAAGGGTGGCGAAAACTACGGTTGGGATTGCAAGGAAGGCTTTGCCAATGCGACGGTTAGTTGCGGCGCCCCATTTGGTTGCACAACATCGGATCCGGATCTGATTGATCCTGTACATGTATACGCCAATACTGGATTCGGCTCTAATTGTGCCGTTACTGGTGGGAGCGTATATCGTGGATGCGCGATTCCCGACCTGCGCGGGACTTATTTCTTCGGTGATTCGTGCGGCGCGGGCAGCATTTGGTCATTTCGATATCAAGGTTCGCCCAATCCTGCGATCACAACCTGGACGAATCAACTCGATCCCCCCGGATCAACCGTTGACGATATCGTCGCCATCAGCGAAGACGCCAATGGCGAACTCTACATTTGCGACATCTTCGGGGGCGAAGTGTTCAGGATTGTTCCAGATGGCGCAGTCGATGCTCCTACGCCCAGCGACTATGACAATGACGGCGACGTCGATGGCTTTGACACGGACGCATTCAAAGAATGCATGGGCGGTCCCGGTGATTCTTACACAAGTTGTCTGTGCGACGTGTTTGATACCGATGACACCGACGGTGACGTTGACTTGCGCGACTTTGCAGACTTTCAACGTCAATACACCGATTAGTCCTAAGGCAATATTGCAGCAGACAGAAAAGCCTCCCGTGGAGTTGAAGCCACGGGAGGCTTTTTAATTCTGATCGTGCTGAACGGGAATCAGCCTTAAGACGAGCTGACCTCTACTCGCGGATTGCCATTTTCGTCGGCAAACGTTTCGACATTCAACGTCCCACCACATTCGTAATCGACGCCCACTTCCAAATCGAAGACCTGGTCGAAGACGTTTTGCGGTCCAGCAACCGGAACGTTGGCCGTCACCGTGACAGCAACGCTGATCGTATCCGGGCAAGCGGTTTCAAACGCACGGGTGAATGGTTCCAACGATTCGTTTTGACGCAGCACGATGCTTTCGAATCCGTCGTAACCCAAGGTCAAAACAATTTCGACATCGACGGCGACAAATGCAAGCAGACTCGGATCGATGCCCTGCTGGCTGGCCAACAGCGCGACATCCTGACCGTCGATGGTGTTTTCAAGACGAACCTTTGCATTCGTCTCTTCGTTGAATTCCAAACCGACGGGAGGTGCAATGTCGTCAAATCCATTGTTATTGCTGTCGGTAAGGTTTGAAAGGTCGCCGCCTACGGTTGGCTGCTGACAACCGGCAACCGCCATCGCCAACACCATCGTCGATCCGACCCATTTGAGTTTCGTGCAGTTCATCGCCAAAGTCTCCGTTGCTCTACTGTCGTGTTCGATTTCGCTATCAGAATGATGCCCCGCAGTGACCTGCCCTCGCGGCGCACCGACATGCATTCACAAGGTACGATTCCAAAATGTGCATTTGCTAAGGTCGAAAAAGTTTTGCACGATCGGACAAATGGGGTTCGATTTGCACTTCTGTGTCCGGTAACGACAATATTTGCTGATGCGTGTTGCCCATAACAAGACTTGGCGTAACCGGGCCCCATTGCAGACGAACCCCTCGAAAACGGAGTCATTTGAAATGCAATTTAAGAGACACGACGGAATGGCGTGCTTGGTGTTGTCCGCGTTCGTTGCCCTTTCGGCCACCGCATTGCCAGCCCATGGAGATTCCAGCGAGACCAAAAATATGATCGATCCGAACACCTACGCGACCGTTCGACTGACCACCGATCTCTCGAAGCTCACTGACAAGCAACGGCAAATGATCCCCCTGCTTATCCAAGCCGCAAAGGAAATGGATGACGTGTTCTGGATGCAGGCGTCGGGGGACTTCCGATTGAAGATTCCGGATCTGCCCTCTCCGGAAATCAAACGACACGCGACGATCAACTATGGGCCGTGGGATCGACTCAAAGGAAACGAGCCGTTCGTTGAAGGCGTCGGTCCGAAACCATTGGGTTCATCGTTTTATCCACCCGACATGACGCGTGAAAAGTTTGAGAAGTACATCAAGGATAATCCTGAACAGAAAACCGACCTTGAACATCAATACACGATTGTGAGGCGAAACGATTTTGGCGACGCACCTATGTTGCTTGCAACGCCGTATGCCAAAGCGTTCGCAAAGCAGGTCCAAACCGCAAGCAAACTTCTGAAGCAGGCGGCTGCCCTTGCGGAAGATGGTGGATTGCAAAAATACCTTTCGCTGCGTGCGGATGCGCTGCTGTCTGACGAATATCAAACGAGCGACTTGGCATGGATGGATATGAAGTCGAACATCATCGATATTGTGATCGGCCCGATCGAAAACTATGAAGATCGGTTGTTCGGTTACAAGTCGGCCCATGAGGCGTACGTTCTCGTCAAGGATAAGGAATGGAGCGATCGACTGGCCCACTACGCCCAGTTGCTCCCCGATCTTCAACGACGCCTGCCGGTGCAAATCGCGTACAAGAAGGAAATGCCCGGCACCGATTCAGATCTAAACGCGTATGATGTAATCTACTACGCTGGCGATTGTAATGCCGGTTCAAAAACCATCGCCATCAACCTGCCCAACGACGAAGAAGTCCAACTCAAGAAAGGCACACGTCGTCTGCAACTCAAGAACGCCATGCGGGCAAAGTACGACAAGATTCTGCTGCCGATCGCTGACGTTCTGATTGCCAAAGATCAACGCAAGCACATCACGTTCGACGCATTCTTCGGCAATACCATGTTTCACGAAGTCGCTCACGGCCTGGGAATCAAGAACACGATCAACGGGAAAGGCACTGTGCGCCAGGCGATGAAGGACCAAGCGTCGGCGCTCGAAGAAGGGAAAGCAGACATCCTCGGTCTCTACATGGTCACGCGAATGTTTGAAGACGGCGTGCTCAAAGAGGGTGAAGTGATGGACAACTACGTCACTTTTCTAGCGGGCATTTTTAGATCGGTGCGCTTCGGGGCGGCCAGCGCTCATGGCCGAGCGAACATGCTGCGATTCAATTACTTTGCGGAAGCAGGCGCGTTTAGTCGCGACGCCGAAACTGGAGCATACCGCGTCAACATGGAAAAAATGCAAACCGCAATGACCGAACTGAGTCGCCTGATTTTGAACCTGCAAGGCGACGGTGATTACGACGGTGCTGTCCAACTGATGAAAGAAAAAGGAATCGTCGGTGCGGATCTGCAAGCTGACCTCGATCGCTTGTCGAAGGCCAACATCCCTGTCGATGTCGTCTTCGAGCAAGGCAGCGAAGTTCTTGGACTATCAAAATAGGTAGGACACTCAATTTCGCCATTTTTCAATTGCAAACAGTGCGTCGAGGAGTTTGAATAAAGATATACCAATTCCGGCTGGACCAGACTGAGGATCACCAACCATGAATGAAAAAGGCGATCTACTTGCGTGCACTTCGATACTTTGCATCGCGATGATGGTATTCGTCACCGGTAATATTTCCGGATGCGAACAACCCATCAATGGAGGCGGTGACTCGGGAGGAGACTCAGGCGGCGATGGCTCCGACGGAAACGATTCGGGCACAAGCGATGAACCCATACAACTCGCCAAAGAGAACGTACGAATCGGCGAGTTCATCGTCATCAGCCACTCTTCGATTAAGGAAGGTGAAGTGCGCACCGTTTCATTGGAACAGCCCGATGGTGTTGTGCAGGAAATTGAAGTTGTACCGCACGCCGATGGGGAACTCAGCGTTGCCGGGCCACCGAGTTATCGCGAAACAACTGACGCGCTTGTCGGAGGTTTCTTCGACGTTTCAATCGACGGAGTCACCTCGCCGGTTGAAATCGAAGTTGAGAATATGTATCAGCTACCGAATCTTGACGAAGGATCTGTCTTTCGTTTGTTCGCCGAGTCGGCAGTGGAAGACTGTAGCAGGATACTCGCCAAATTGGCCGGCGACCTTGATGGCGTCGTCGAGCCGTCGGTTCAAGAACAGTTTCGCAGCGACGTCTTCGAGAATAGGGAGTTTCTACAAGGGCTGATTGATGAATGGGACGCTGACGGCCGCATGACTTTTTTTGTCTCAGAAACCGAAACGGTCGAAGTCAACAGTGAGAACATCCGTACGCTCGAAAGGTACTTGGCCAGTATCATTTTTGGCGTCCATCTTGAGATCGCTCGACGAAACCCCAGCGATGCTGCGCGCTTGATCGGCGGAAACTGCATCGAACAAGTCGAAGAATTGAAAGGCGACGCGCTTGTTGAATGTCTTGAACAATGCATCGCAGATGTCAAAGAATCGGCCCTCCGCGCCGCCAAGGTTGGAGGCGTCATCCCAACTGCCGTCGGAGCCGCGATAACGATTGCCGGAATTTTCGTGAAGTCACCCGGACTCATCGGACTTGGCGCGGTTGTCGCCGCTGTAGGCATTATGCAAGGATTCCTTACTTCGTTTGCAGCCAACCAGAATACGGATACTTACGGTCAAGATGATGGCGAAGGTTTCAGTGCTTCGCGCGAGGCCATCAGTCAAGCGGGTCGGTACACGATCGGCATCTTGAGTCCCGGGGCTAGCCTTGTTATTTCGGCCAATGATTACAGTAACTCATTGGAAGCGGCGAAATGCGATGGCCCGAATCCACGGCAGCGCGTCATCATCAGTGATGATCTGATCGAGTTTTGCGAATTCGTTTTCGACGAGGATTCAATCGACATCGACCCCACGCCAGACGAACCGGAATGCGCAATCAAGAGTGACTGCGCCGAAAACGAGATTTGTGTCGACAACGAATGCGTTCCCGATCCCGACTTTGAGGAATCGTGCGAGCAAGCCGGATGTCCTGATGGGCAAGCATGCATCAACGGTGATTGCGGTCCGTGCGAACTCGATACCGATTGCCCCGATGGCCAGATCTGCATTGTCGACGAATGCGTCGATGGAACAGATGTCGGAGAAGGTTGCGAGATCAGCGGCTGCGACGATGGCGAAGTTTGCTTCAACAGCGAGTGCAAACCGTTTGGCGTGCCGTCTGCGGGAGTGTGTCCGGGCAGCTTTGAAATGGACTTCGGTGTGTTCTCGCCTTCGATTCACGACGTGTCGATGGTTGAATTCGTGCTAAATACCGATGCGTATTCCGCCACTTGTAGCTATTCTCGAACAGATGGCACACCGGGCACTTACAGCCTTGTTCTGTTTTATGAACCTGTCGGGTTAAATCCGCCATCGGCTGGCCTTTGCGGCGAAGAGGACGACGACGGTGATAACATCATTGCTCAAAACGGTTACCACAGCACGATTCGTACATTAACAGTCATTTCGGTCATTGCGGGAAGCGTTCGCATCATCGATCCAGATGGCGTGTTTGGCGAGATGATCAACAATGCAGACAGTGCCGACGTCGGTTCCGATTGCTGTATCCCGTAGCTGACGGACGCAAGAGAAAAGCCATGACCCGAAATGATCGGTGTCATGGCTCATTCTCAATTCTCGGTACGTCTGACAACTCGACTTAGCTAATCGCGAAAACGAATCGAGAGATCATTTTCATAGCGACAGTTGGGACAAGTCGCCGTTCGGTATTCGATCTTTTCCAAGCGGTTGTATTTGTCGTACTCATAATTGTTCGCGTACATCACCATTATCGTCGGGCACTTCTTGCATGCGCGCTCGATAATGCATGGGAATTCCGTGAATCGCGCGTAGTCGTTAAGGTGCGCTCGACAATCCTGATGCATCGGTCCGGTCCTGACGGGCCGATCGGGTTGGCGCTGTCTGTCGCCTGGCCTCGGGGCTGGTTGGTAGGGCCGAACCCGATCGGGCGCTCGGCGCGAATCCGGTGGTGGTGCATCGGGACGACGCGTGGTTCTTGGCGGCTCGACGTCGCGCTCTCGCCCGACATCCCCGCGATTCTTGGCTTCGAGATAATCCTGATAGGTGGCATCCTTGCGACCCGTGCGGTCGCGCCACATTCGAAACGCCTCATACTCATTGACGGCAGAGCTGTCGTTGCCGGAAGAGCTGTTGCTGCCGGAATTCCTATGTGTGTGGTCGTGCGTAATGGTGCAGCCATCCACGGCGCAGCGGTACCGTTCCTGCCCGAATGCGGGAAGTGCCCAAATTGCTGCAAATGCAGTGGCTGTCAGAACCGTACGTTTTACCAATCGAAATGTTGGTCTTGTCATGTTTATCTCCTGAATCCGTTTGAGGAATCTTGGAACGTATCTTGTCCATTTTTTCAAAGTCAATGACGCACCCCGTCGAAGCGTTACAAAGTATAGCCCCGAACCCGCCAATACCCAATTCTGATCCCGCAAGTCGAGTATTCACCGGATTGCGTGGGTGCAGTCCTGAGAGAGGTAGCGATTTGGAACATGCGTTGTATTGTCGCCAGACTTGCTGCTACCATCTCGCCCATGAAGCAACGACATCAAATGAGCGCTCGACGAATTCTGGCCATGCTGACAACAATCACTTCGGTTGCCCTCTTGTCAGCGTCCGGCTGCGTACCACCATCGTCAGATGCGCCAGAGGACGACAGCAATATTTTCGATCCAGACGCCCCACCGATGACCGAGGGCGACTGGGTTCGACCGCCTGCGGACACCACATGGCAATGGCAGCTTCAACCTAACGCAGTTGGCGAAATCAACACGACTTATGACGTCGAACTTTATGATATCGATCTTTTCGATGTGCCGACATCGCTGGTCGCGCAGCTCAAGTCGGAAGGAAGAATCGTCATCGCCTACTTTTCAGCCGGCACTTTTGAGGACTTTCGCAGCGATGCGGATCAATTTCTTCCCGCCGAAATCGGCACACCGCTGGGTGATTTTCCGGATGAGCGTTGGCTCGACATTCGCAGCGCCAACGTCCGGCGCATCATGCAGGCGCGGCTGGACCTGGCCGTCGAAAAGGGCTTCGATGGTGTCGAACCAGACAATGTCACCGGATTTTCAAATGAGACCGGTTTCGATTTGACCGCGGAAGATCAGTTGGCGTTCAATCGCTTCATCGCCAACGAATCCCACAGGCGCGGGTTGGCCGTCGGTCTCAAGAACGATCTCGAGCAAATTCCGCAACTCGTCGACTATTTCGATTTCGCCGTCAACGAGCAGTGCCACGAATTCGATGAGTGCGAAACCAACGAACCGTTTATCGTTGACGGCAAACCGGTCTTCAATGCCGAGTACGCCGACCCATTCGTCAATGATGTCGATGAACGGGCCAACCTCTGCCAAACCGCCAGCGATCGCGGCATACACACGCTGGTCCTTCCCATCGATTTGGACGACGCATTTCGCTTCAGTTGCGAGCCTTGAACTTCCCAGGGAATCGAATTACCCAATCAATCCGAACCATCCATTTACTCAAGTGGGGGATATTCCGCATTTGCGGGATCGGGCTATCAACGCCTACCATACGCCCGATTCAAACCAACCCGAAACATTCGAAGGGAAGACACGCAGCGGTCCGTAAACCGTATGCGACGACCCCTTCCCTAGGCACAGGAGCGTTTAAGAAATGGGAATGATTAAGGAGTTCAAGGAATTCGCCATGCGCGGCAACGTGATGGACATGGCGATCGGTATCATCCTGGGTGGCGCGTTCGGTAAGATCGTCAGTTCGTTGGTCAAAGACATCATCATGCCACCCATTGGCATCTTGCTGGGCGGCGTGAACTTTAGCTCACTTAGCGTAACCCTCAAAGATGCAAAGCCAGCAGCCGATGGCGTTGAAGCAATTGAAGCTGTGACCTTGAACTACGGTGTGTTCATCAACACGGTCATCGACTTCTTGATTGTCGCGTTTTCAATCTTCATGGCCATCAAGATCATGAATGCCGCCATGCGAAAAAGAGAAGAAGAACCAGCGCCACCAGCCCCATCGAAAGAACAGGTACTCTTGACGGAAATTCGCGATCTACTCAAAGCGAAGTAGTCGTCCATCTGACAACCGATTGATATCATGAGAAGCGGGGCGCACTTTCAAGTGCGCCCCGTTTCTATTATCAGAATGATCGTTTCAACTATTCGACAGACGCAGCCGTAAAGATCTCAGCATCACCGGCATCGTCGAACTTAACGAAGGCACCTTCTTCGCCCGGCTCGCCGTCGTTTCCGCCATTGCTCAGGCCACCTTCACCCGGAAGTCCGAGCAGCACGCGGTTACCAGTACGCGTCGATGAACTGCCAGCATCTTCAAAGATACCAACGACGGGTCCACCGCCGCCACCACCACCAGCACCACCTTGACCACCATCACCACCTTTTCCACCGTCGCGACCGGGACCCTGGCCACCAAAGCGCGATCCACCCGAACCGCCTTCGCCACCGGCACCGCCGTTGCCACCTTCGCCACCGTCTCCACCAAATCCACCATTTCCGGTTTCGATCACGTTGTCGTCGATCATGATGTCGGTCGAATTGATCAGCACGATTCCCAGTGATGCACCACCACCGAGTCCGCCAAGTCCACCATCTCCAGCGTCGCCACCTTCACCGCCACCACCTCCGCCGCCACCGCAGGCAAAGACCAGTGCGCCACCTCCGCCACCACCACCACCGCCACCGGAACCGTCTTCGCCATTGTCGCCGTCATCACCATCCGATGGTTGATAGAATCCGTCAGCAAGCGTACCGATGCCGAGTCCACCGTCACCTAATGCGCCAGTCTCGGACGGGTTATCGAGATTTCCGCGATCGCCCACGTCACCGCTCGTTCCGATACCGCCACCTTGTCCACCGGCACCGCCATGCGGTCCACCGCCTGATGAACCATCAAAACCGCCAGCCGCTCCTCCTCGACCACCACTTCCACCGCTGCCACCAACGTTGGCTGGCGCACCGGAACCACCATTGCGATCGGGCGGACATGCGGCAGCGTTGGCGCCGTTGCTTCCTTCTTCGCCTGCGGAACCCGCAGCACCGTTGGCACCACTGGAACCATCGCCACCGTCACCGGCGACAATGCGATTGCCGAAGATTTCGACGTTGGTTGAATCGACCAAGCGCACTGCGACCGAGCTTTCATCGCTGCCAGCTTCTGAACTGATGATCGTCAAACCGTTGAGTTTCGCCGACTGGATGTTCTCACCGGACACCGCAGTGGTTCCGCCGACGATGGTCGTTGGGTTCTCGTCCGGGCATTGCGTCCAACTGGTCGAATCGTACCCACCGAGCAGGCTGACGTTTGAGCGAAGTTCAATCGATTCGGAGAACACGCCACCAACGATGTGGACATTTCCACCACCGGCTTGATCGGCGAGTTCAATTGCAGCTTGGATCGTTGAAAGCGGTTCGTCTTGCGAACCGACATTGGCATCGTTCCCAGCGTTGCCTGCAACAAAATAGTCGTCGGCATTGTTGGTCGCGGCTGGTCCGTTGCAACCTTGATTTCCACCGCCGTTGTTACCACGCGGTCCCGGGTTGGTTCCCGGTCCGTCACCGCCGTTATTTCCGTCGCCGTTGTTTCCACCACCGGGCGCGACCGCATCGCAACCGACCATCAGCATTCCGATTGCCACATACAGCGCCACCAGTGGCATACCCCGATAACCCCGTAAATTCATTCTGGTACTCCTTTTCAAACGAATCATGATTCATCTCCGCATTCTGGCTTTGGGCCCATCCGCCCTTTGCTGCTTCGCAATCGCGCTTGCCTACGCGGGCAAACGACCGTTCACTCAAATCACGCAATCGACGTGATGAACCCTTCATGAAATTTAAAAATTTTCATAACTCTAGCTGCTACATGGTGATATGATCGTTGCCAGTTCCCACGATGATCGCTACAGTTGAATGAAACCACCGCCAGCACCGATCTCAAATAGGCCGATCTTTGGAAAAGCCTCTTATGACCGAACCAACCCAATCCGAGTTCACGCAGATGCTGGTCCGTGCGCGGGGTGGTGACGATTCGGCGGTGCATGCATTGCTGCCGTTGATCTATGGCGAGATGCGGGCGCTCGCGGGTGGGTTCTTTCGAGATCAAGGACCAGCCCACACATTGCAGCCGACCGCATTGGTTCACGAAGCGTTTCTGAAACTCGTCGGCCCGAGCGAAGTTGAATGGCAGAGTCGCGCCCATTTCTTCGCGGTTGCCGCCAAGGCCATGCGACAGATTCTCACCGATCATGCCCGCCGACGACGCACGCAAAAACGTGGCGGCGAAAATAATCGCATCACGCTGTCCGGTTTGTCGACACCGGTCGCGAGCAATGCGTTCGAGCTGGTAGCTTTTGAAGAAGCGATCGACCGGCTTACGAAATTGGACGAGCGACAAGGACAGATTGTCGAACTGCGTTTTCTGGGCGGGCTTACGGTTGAGGAAGTGGCGGAAGTGTTGGAACTATCGGTATCGACTGTAGAGCGCGAATGGCGAATGGCGCGGGCGTGGTTGCGCCGCGAACTCAGCGACGAGGCCCCCCTGTGAATACGGCCCAACACGAACGCATCAAAGAAATCTTCTTAGCTGCGACGGACCTACCCGAAGCAGAACGCGCCGCTTACGTTGACCGCGAATGCAACGGTAATGCTGAGATGCATGCGGAAGTGATGTCGCTCTTGTCGCACGACGAACCGGTCGCCGATGCATTTTCCGACGATCAACTCGCCGCTATGCGAAGTGCGTTGGAGGTGGCAGTCGGTTCAAACGCCACCGATGCCGATCGTTTATCGATGCCGGGGTTGAGCGAATCGCCCACACGTGTCGGGCGGTATGAAATCCTCAAAGTGCTGGGGCATGGCGGAATGGGGGTGGTGTATGAAGCCCGCCAAGACAACCCACAACGCGTGGTCGCGGTGAAAGTGATTCGCCCGGGACTCGCCACCCATCGAATCATGCAGCGCTTCGAGCATGAGGCGCAGGCGCTTGGGCGATTGCAGCATTCCGGTATCGCTCACATCTACGAAGCCGGCGTCGCCGATGTCGAATCGAGCAGTGAATTGCGCTCGCGACAACCGTTTATCGCCATGGAGTTGATCCGTGGGCAATCGCTCGTTTCGTACGCCCGCGAGCGCGACCTTTCGACCACGGCGCGCCTCACCCTTCTTGCCAGCGTGTGCGATGCTGTCGAGCATGCCCATTCGCAAGGCGTCATCCATCGCGATCTCAAACCGAGCAACATTCTTGTTGACGCAACAGGGCAGCCCAAGATTCTCGACTTTGGCGTCGCACGGCTGACCGACTCGGATGTGCAGGTGACGACGATGCACACGAACGTCGGGCAACTGGTTGGAACGCTTCCCTACATGAGTCCAGAGCAAGTTACCACGACATCGCACCGGTTGGATCGTCGGTCGGATGTTTACGCCTTGGGTGTGATTCTTTATGAAGTGCTGGCTGGCAAGTTGCCGCATGATTTGCAAACGCGATCCATTCCAGATGCGGTGCAAGTCATACAGAATGTGGAACCATCGCGTTTGAGTTCGATCAACACCGTGTTTCGCGGCGACGTCGAAACCATCGTGTCCAAAGCGCTTGAGAAAGACCCGGATCGGCGCTATCAATCGGCGGGTGAGTTGGCTGACGATTTGCGTCGGCATTTAACCGATCAACCGATTAATGCAAGACCGCCCAGCACGCTGTATCAGTTTCGCAAGTTTGCCCGTCGCAACAAACCGGCCGTCGTGGGGGCGGCGGCGGTGTTGGTTGTATTGATTGCGGGCGTTATCACCACCTCAATCGGAATGGTGCAGGCCCGAAGTGCGCAGTCATTGGCGCAGACCAGACTCGAAGATTCAGAACTCGCTAAGCGCGAAGCCGAAGCCGTCAACGATTTTCTCAACCAGATCCTCTATGCTGCCGACCCGGCGCGCTATGGCGGGCATGTCATGACTGTTCGCGAGGCACTCGATGAAGCGGCTGCACACATCGACGAATTCGCATCCGACACTCCGTCAATCAAAGCGGCGATTCACTTCGCGATCGGGAAAACCTACGATCGCGTCGGTGTGTATCGCGAGGCGACCCACCATCTAAAAGCCGCGTATGACTTGCGAAACAGTCTCTTTGGTCCCGACGACGAACGTACAACAGAATGCCTGTCGCTATATTCGCAAAACCTATATCTGACGGAAGATTACGAACTCGCCGAACAGTTGCTTAAAGAATCCATCGACCGCCTCCGCCAAGCCACGCCGCCCCACTACGAATATTTGGGACGCCAACTTTGCACCTTAGGACGCATCTACAAACGGATGGCCAACTACAAAGAGGCTACGGAAATCTTGCGCGAATCGATTGCATTCCATCGGATGCGCGGCCCTGACCCGGGCGGGTTGAGCGACGCGCTCCTGGAATTGGGAGCTGTGTTATCGCGTGATGCTGTTTACGTCGAAGCGGAAGAACTGCAGCGCGAGGCATTGGACATTCAACGACGCATGCATGGAGATGACAGTGCCTATGTCGGTGGAACGCTCAGCACACTTGCAGTCACGCTGAAGCGAGGCGGCAAGTTCGACGAAGCGGAAACTACGTTTCGAGAAGCCATCGCCAACCTCAGTGCAAATCATGGACACGAACACCCGTCAACGCTAACGGCGATGATCAACCTGGGTGGACTGTTAGCTGAGCAGGGCGAACACGAGAAAGCGGAAGAATTGTTTCGCGAAGCCCTGCCGCTGATGCGCGAAGTCCACGGCAATGATAGTTCACACGTTGGCATCGCCCTCGCGAAACTGGCCGACGTACTTCGCCGCCAAGGTAAATTGGAAGAGGCGGAAGCCCATTCGCGTGAAGGCGTTGAAGTATTTACACGCGTCATGGGCGATCATCCATACACTGCCCGCGCCCAAAGCGAACTCGGTTCCGTACTCTTTGAAATGGAGCGATTTGACGAAGCAGCCGAACTGTTTCAAATCGCCGCAAAAACCTATTTGAATACGCTGAGTTCAACCCATCCCGTTTATCCCAGGACACTCGTACTATTGGCGGAAACGCAGCGCAAGCTCGGCCAGGAAAAGGAAGCGGACGGGTCTTTCGCCGAAGCCGAGAAGCACATCCTCGCCGATTTCGAATCGGTCAAGGATGACAACGAGCGGGCTCTTGAAATCCGAAGAACATTGGCCAAACAAATCGCCGAGTTTTATGCAAAATGGGGTAAACACTCCGAAGCCATAAGTTGGCAAAATCGCCATGACGAGTACCGAAGTATGGGTTCTGATGACTAGAACGCTGCAATCCCTCCGTTACACAGATATTATTGACTTTCACCTGCATTGCCGATATCAATCAATGATATGCGTCGGAAAATCTTCAATCTAATTATGGCGTGCTGGGCGATGCAGGTGTCGCCGGCCCTATGTGTGGCTGGCGTTCTGTCTCATCCTTGCGAACCTGACGAGAGCGCGCCTTGCAGCGACTTCGATCATGATTCTGAGCATCCCGAGTCTTCGAGTCACCCGGAGTCGGGTTCGTGTTCACATGAAGGCGATTGTGATTCTGATCCCTGTCAGCAATTGACGGTCACTAAGGAAGCTCGCACACAAGATTCGGAGCTTGCCAATTTATCGCTTCCTTTATCAATTCTTGCTGCTTCCGTTGCGAACGTCGCTGCACTTGGCGTTGATCAACTCGTAGCATCAGCCCCCCCACTGTTGTCTCTGCCTGTCTACGAGAGCGACCTGCCGCTGTTGATCTGATTTCTCCCCAGTTGTTCACCGTTCCAATCTAACTTGAATTTGAGCACTGTTTAGATCGCTACGCGCGCTGAATATTGCACTGCGCGTGTATGTGAATCGACATTGCTGTGGAGTCGATCTGATGTTTCGCAATTGGATTTACCTGCTTTTGGCATCGTCTGTCATTGCGTCCGTTTCGGGCTGCGCTAATGTGGATGCCAATCTAGACTACATCCGTTCCGGAGACGAAGTACATCGGGCCATCGGCGCTCGATCGCTTGATAACCCGGAAGCGGATTTGGAGATTCCCGACGTCGCAGCCAACTTGATCGCTGACGGGCTTTCTGTTGAAGACGCTGTCAAACTGGCAATGCTGAATCATCCACGGGCGCGGGCGGTGTTGCTGAACGTCGGAATGGCCCGGGCGGATGTGGTGCAAGCCGGTTTATGGTCGAACCCCACGCTTGGCCTTTCTGTGCGACTTCCAGAGGGCGGTGGTTTAAGCAACATCGAAGCCGGAATCGCACAAAACATCGCAAACCTTTGGATGATCCCGGCGCGAAAAGAGGCTGCGGAACGCGATCTTGATCGGGCAATTCTAACAGCCGCCCGAGAACTGGTCTTGCTGGCGATTGACACCAAGGTGGCGTATTTCAATGCCGTCGGAGCTGACGAATCTCTTTCGATTGCAGGCGACAACGTTGCGTTGACCCAGCAGCTTCTGCAAATTTCCGAAGCAAGACTGGAAGCCGGTACGGTTGGTTCACTCGACGTCAATCTTGCGCGGGGCCAATCCCTGAAAGCACAGGTTGACTTTCGATCGGCGCGTTTGGATTCTTCCAACGCGCTGCGTACGTTGGCGACGATGCTTGGTCTGACGGTCCTTGCAGACGAGCTTGTCCTCACCGACCCGCTGCCGGCTCCGACAGTCCGCCCGCTCGATGCGGACCGCTTCGTCGAAATCGCGTTAGAGGCTCGGCTCGATGTTCGTGCCGCTTTGGAAGCAACCGAAGCAGCCGCTGCGCAAGTTGAATTTGAACTCGCCAAGGTTTGGTCGAACGTAGAAATTGGGCTTTCGATTGAGCGAAACGCCCGTCGAGCACAACAAGATCGCAAGATACTCGCCGACACTGTGCGGAGTTCGATTGCAAACCGCGGGTTCACCGTGCCAACTATCGAGACACCGGGGCAGCGTCGCCTCGCGAGAAGCCAACGCATCGAATCGATCCTTGGACCGTCTTTAAGCGTCACGCTACCGATCTTTGATCAAAACCAAGCACAGATCGCCAAAGCCAAAATGACCTACCTGCAAAATCGCGCCCTGCTCGACGCGATCGAACGCGTGATTGTTCAAGAGACCCACGGTGCGGTGGACCGGTTGGCGACGGCATGGGGGCTGGCGAAGTTGTTTGAATCGGACGTGCTTCCCCAGGCACAACGAACGCTGGAGATTTCTGAGGCTACGTACCAATCGGGTCAAGCCACGATCTTAAATGTGATTGATGCCCAACGTTCACTGCTCGAAACACGCCGGTCAAATGTCGCGGCACTGCAGAGTGCAGCAATCGCATCGGTAGAATTGGAACGTGTTACGGCGCGGCCGATGGAACAGCTTCTCGGTCAATCCGAGTCGCAATCACCAGCTCCGTCACATGAATCCATGCGGATGAAACCCGTCGAGGATTAAGAATGCATAGCACAATGATACCTACGCGATTTAAGACTGATTCGATTTACAAGTTCTCTTATGGCGGTGCGCGCACTTGGATCGGGCTGATGATTACCGGCCTGACGTTATTCATGCAAGCGGGATGTCGCGATTCGCACGAAAGCGCCAAGCCTGATGCTACGGAATCCGAAAGGGCTGAGCAGTCGAGTGACGATCACTCAGCGCATGGACCCGGCGAGCACAATCATGTTGAAGAGATTCGACTCACGCCGCAAGCCGTCGAGCGATATGGCATTACCGTCACAACAGCCTCCTTGCAGAAACTCCTACCGACGTTCGTTGCCCCGGCTCGCGTAGCATTCAACGCAGAAGCCGTTGCCCACATCGGTTCGACGCTTCCCGGACGCGTCGTCGAGTTGGCTGTTCGCCTCGGCGACAAGGTGCAACCAGGTGACGTACTACTTGAGGTCGAAAGCCCGCAACTTGGACAGGCCCAAAGCGATTATCTTCAAAAAGTCATCCTAGCCGAAGCAGCAAAAGCGACCGTTGACCTGGCTCAAAACGGATTGAGTCGGGCGACGAATCTTTACGAGCAAAATCGTGGCATCGCTCTCGACGAAGTTCAAAAACGCGAGGTCGAATACAAAGTTGCGCAGGCTCAGATACTTTCCGCAGAGGCGACGGCAGAAGCTGCAAGGAACACGCTGCTTGTCTACGGCATGTCGCAGGAGGATGTCGCAGCAATGCGCACATCTGGCGATGTCGATCCACGCTTTACGATTGCTGCGCCCATCGCTGGCGAGGTCGTTGAACGCGAAGTCACGCTTGGCGAATTGGTGAATCCACAGCGTGAAAAGCTCATGGTACTCGCAAACATTGAGACATTTTGGGTACTCGCCGACGTGACCGATGCCCATCTACCACAACTGGCGTTGGGGGCTAAGGCATGGATCAATGCCGGTGGGCTCGACATTCACGAACACGAAGGCGTGGTGTCGTATGTCGCACCGATGATTGATCCGCAAACGCGAACCGTTTCGGTACGGGTGGCTGTTGAGTGCGAAGATCGATCACTCAAACCAGGAATGTTCGTTCAAGTTCGCATTGCGGCCTCGAAACATGGCGAATCGTCGGAGCGCGAAACGCTTGCCATTCCCGAAGCTGCGGTCCAAATGATTGATAGGCATCCTGTGGTTTTCGTTCCGGTGGCTGACGAAGCCAATACATACTTGGCCCGTCGCATTTCGATAGGCGAGACGATTGGCGGATTTGTTCCGGTTTATACCGGTCTGCATGAAGACGAACCCTATGTGGCGACTGGAAGTTTTCTGCTCAAAGCCGACCTGGGCAAAGGCACAGCAGAACATCAGCATTAAAACGAACGTCATCTGGAGTGAATTGAGTTGTTAGAAACGATCCTGCATTTTTCAATCCGCAACCGGTGGCTGATCGTGTTGTTTACGATCATCGTCTCGGCAATCGGAGTCAATGCGCTTCTTGAGTTGCCGATTGATGCGGTCCCGGATATCACCAACAATCAGGTGCAAATCAACGTCGAATATCCGGCGCTCTCGCCCGTCGAAGTCGAAAAGCAAATCACGTTTCCCATCGAATTGGCGCTGGCGGGCATCCCGGGCATGCAATCAACGCGGTCCCTGTCGCGCAACGGCTTCGCGCAAGTCACTGCAGTCTTTGATGACGACGTTGACATCTACTTTGCAAGGCAGCAAATCTTCGAGCGGTTGGTCAACGCTGCACACAACCTGCCCACAGGTGCTGACCCCAGGATGGGGCCCATCTCGACAGGACTCGGCGAAATCTACATGTATACCGTCGAGTTTGAACATCCCGATGGGGTCGGTGCGGAGGTTCGTGACGGTGAGTACGGGTGGCAGAGTGATGGCACCTATCTGACGCCAGAGGACCAAAGGCTCCGGAACGAATTCGAGCAAGTCGCGTATCTCCGCGAAATTCAGGACTGGACCATTCGCACGCAGCTGCAAACCGTCGACGGGCTGGCTGGCGTGGACGCGATCGGTGGATACGTCAAGCAGTATCACGTTCAACCGGACCCCATGAAACTCGTGAGCTATGGCCTAACGTTTCATGATGTGATCGCGGCATTGGAGCGAAACAACCTCAACACCGGTGCGGGATACATCGAGCACAAAGGTGAAATGTACATCGTCCGCACGACGGGCCGGGTCGAGACGCTCGCGGAAATTGAGGACATCGTCATCGGTTCCCGCGACGGAATTCCCATTCATATTCACGACGTCACCGTATCCGATGGTGTTCGAATCGGACGGGAATTGCGAACCGGTTCGGCCAGCGAAAACGGACGAGAAATCGTCGTGGGAACTGCAATAATGCGGATCGGCGAGAACAGTCGAACGGTGGCAGCCGCCGTCGATGCCAAGCTCGAACAGATTCGCAAGACGCTTCCACCGGGTATCCGGGCCAAGACGGTAATGGACCGCACCAAACTAGTCGATGAGACGATCCGTACGGTTGAAAGAAACCTGATCGAAGGCGCAATACTGGTCATTGCAGTGCTGTTTGTTCTACTGGGCAACTTCCGCGCTGCGCTCATTTGCGCCTTGGCGATTCCGCTATCGATGCTCATCGCGGCCATTGGGATGGTCAAATACGAAGTCAGCGGAAACCTGATGTCGTTGGGTGCGATCGACTTCGGGCTGATTGTCGATGGCGCCGTCATCATCGTCGAGAACTGCATCCGCCGATTGAGCGAGGCCCAGAAGGCCAAGGGCGGATTGCTGACGTTGAAGGAACGCATGACCGTCGTGTTTGACGCGAGCAAACAGGTACGGACGGCGACGGCGTTTGGCGAAGCGATCATCACGGTTGTCTATATTCCGATTCTGACGCTGACCGGTATCGAAGGCAAAATGTTTCATCCGATGGCGCTGACGGTCATCTTTGCGTTGGCTGGCGCGTTTGTGCTTTCGTTGACATTTGTACCGGCGATGGTGGCGATTGTCATTCGCGGTCGGGTGAAAGAAAATGAAGTGTTTTTGATCCGATGGGCCAAAGCGATTTACGAACCGGTGATCCGATGGGCCCTGCGTGTTCGCTGGTTGCTTGTTGGCTGTTCATTGATTGTGTTCGCCCTATCGTTGGCATTGTTCAATACACTCGGGCAGGAATTCATTCCACGCCTCGACGAGAAAGACTTGGCGATGCATGCCTTGCGGATTCCGAGTACATCGCTGACGCAATCCCAGCAAATGCAATTTGATGTTGAACAGGCGATTCGAGAGTTTCCCGAGGTGGCCTTCGTATACTCCAAGATTGGGACAGCCGAAATCGGCACCGACCCGATGCCCCAGAATGTCGCCGACACGTTTGTCATTTTCAAGCCAACCGATCAATGGCGAAGTGAGGAGGAATTGCACCGTTTGATTGATGAGCAAACTGAAGAAAACGAGCGTACTCTTGGCGGCCATGACGATCACGATGAGGATGAACTCGAAAAGGGTCATGGACACCATGAAATCGAAACATCAACGCACAAAGGCAAACTGTTGAAACTGATCGAGTTGTCCGTCAGATTGCTGCCCGGTAACAACTATGAATTCTCGCAACCGATTGAGATGCGTTTCAACGAACTCATTGCGGGGGTGCGCGGCGATATTGCCATCAAGATATTTGGACAAGACTTTGCGGCGATGCGGAAGACAGCCGATAAAATTCTCGCGACCATTCAAACCATCCCCGGTGTGGCTGACGCTCGCGTCGAGCAAACTGTCGGAATGCCGGTGTTGACCGTCGAAATCGATCGACAAGCCATTTCACGATATGGTTTGAACGTGTCCGATGTTCAAGAGGTGGTCGCCGTCGCGATCGGCGGGCAGGAAGCCGGCGAAGTATACGAAGGCGAGCGACGATTCGATATCGTCGTCAGGCTTCCGGATGCCCTTCGCGAACATCCCGATGCCATCGCGAACCTTTGGGTGCCACTTCCCAATCGCGACAACCGATCTCGAGACGTCCGGGTCGAATCTTCAACCGAGTCAGCCGGAATCATGCCCCGCTCGCTACGCACGGGATTCATCCCGCTTTCAGATGTCGCCCGTATTGAGATTACAGAAGGAACCAATCAGATCAGTCGCGAAAACGGTAAGCGCCGCGTCTACGTCCAGTGCAACGTGCGCGGCCGAGACCTTGGTACATTCGTCACCGAAGCTCAGGAAAAGGTCGGCAAGATCAAGATGCCACAAGGACAGTGGCTTGAATGGAGCGGACAGTTTGAGAATCTCATCGCCGCCCGTCGCCGCCTCTCGGTCGTTGTTCCGTTCTGCTTCCTGCTGATTTTCGTTCTGCTCTTCAGTACGTTCAAGAGCATTCGACATTCGCTGCTTGTCTTCAGCGCAGTTCCACTCGGGCTCACCGGTGGCATCGCTGCTCTTTGGCTTCGAGGCATGCCATTTTCAATTTCAGCAGCCGTTGGCTTCATCGCCCTGTCGGGTGTGGCTGTGCTCAATGGGTTGGTGATGGTGACGTTTATCAATCAACTGCGGGAAGAAGGCCGACCGATTCACGAGGCGATCATTCAGGGTTCATTGACGCGGCTGCGACCGGTCATGACAACCGCATTGGTTGCGTCACTCGGATTTGTTCCGATGGCATTGGCGACAAGCACAGGTGCCGAAGTTCAAAGACCGCTGGCAACTGTGGTGATTGGTGGGCTGATCACCAGCACGCTGCTCACGCTCGTCGTGTTGCCGGCGTTGTATCGAATCTTTGAAGGGAACGCTGATCGGAAAGTTAGCAGCGAGTAGCGGTGTTGGGAAGATCATGCACGGCACCCATTGCGTGCAGAACTATTCCTCAACCGGTTGCCCCGGACGCCCCAGTAGTGCCCATGCGCGGCGGCCAAGGATCACCGATATCAAATCGCCGCCGCGTGCATTGACCAATCGGGCAACAAGTAGGATCAGGCCCAAAACCATTCCGACGATGAACCCACCCAAATGTGCCCAGTGGGCGACGCCATCATCTGCGCCGATGATCGTAAACACGACGTCAAACGCGATATAGAACAACACCACCCAAAACCCACGCACTTGGAATATGCTCATCGAGAGTTCAAACCACCGAATAATCCACCACCGCCACCATGCCGCAACATGCACGTTGTGGGCGGGGAAAAAAACGAAATACATACCGGCTAACCCCATGATTGCACCTGATGCGCCCAGCATCGGTACGGGCGACTGATTTCCATATGCCATCATTTCAGCCAACCCACCCCCAATCGCAAGAATCGGATATACGATGGCGGTCAACAACGGTCCGATCAATGCATTCACCCGCGATCCAAATACCATCAAGAAAATCAGATTCCCCACCAAATGAGAAATGTCAGCGTGCAGAAATGCGTGTGTGATGAGTTGCGACGCGCGGAATTGACCGATGGCCTGTTTCTCGGGCGGCAGCGCGTTATGGGCAGCGCGTATAATCTCGTCTTCGCCGAGGTCGCTGTCTTCATACAAATCCATCTGCTCTTCTAATGCTTCTCTGTCGCCCCAATTTGTCCCGTAGTAGTAAGCCCAAAGCATATCCGGATCGGGTTCACCCGTACCGCTCCATAGCATTAAGTTCTTGTGTCGAACCATCGATTCCGACTGCGAATACTCAACGACCAAGAACCAACCGCTGATCAAAATCGTGACAACGGCGATTGACCTTACGACGATCGGTTTCTTCAAGCCGAATGCCTCGGAAGCAATCGGATAAATCCCCACCCAACTGATCCAACTGATCCACCAAATCGCCCCCTCCGCCACACTGTAGATTTCGTTGAGGTTGGTATCTTGCGAGGTGATTATCTGCCGCCCGGTTTGAATATTGATGCCGCATTGAACGCAGATTTTTGAGCGGGCTGGCAACTGTCGATTGCAACTCGGACACGTCGGACCATCGCCCGAATCGCCTTCAGGTTTGGGCGGCGCGGGGACATCGATCGTCTTGCCTTCATCAACGAAAATGTCATCGCTCAGCAGATTCAACAAACCGCTACCGTCGGAATTACCATCGGTTGCGTCAGCCGCTTCCGTGGAAGTCGTGCCGGCTGCCACACCCATTGCGGACAGTTCGATCATCTGGCTTCCTGATGCGTCGGATTGCACTTCGGCGTCGACTGAATCCGCTTGAGACGCAGCAGCCGCCCTTGAATCTGAATCGCTTGACGCAATGTCTGAACTGTATCGCAAGACAAAAGGCCCCACGCCGACCGCATCACCGTCAAGCAGATTATGCCCTTTGACCCGACGACCATTGACGAACAATCCGTTGGTGCTGTCGTTGTCTTCGATGCGCCACCCATGCTGCCCAACGCGCAGTTGGCAATGAAATCGGGAAACGTCTGCAGAGCGAAATGTAAGGTGGGCGTCTGCACTCTTACCGACATCGATCTGCTCGCTGCCGAGCAGGAAAATTAGCTCACCTTCGCGCTCTGGGCCTGATTCGATGACGAAACCTGCAGACGATCGAGCCCCGTCCAACTGCTCGGCTGAAACCATGCGAACGCGTTTGTGGCAATTCGGACAAGCAGCCGGCTTACCGATGTGCGTCGGTGGCAGCTTGAGCTTTTTTCCACATTGGCAGTGTAGTTGAACCATCACCCGAACCCTCTATGCGTTTCGAGGTCGATGGTACCCGATGCCATATGCCTGAGTCCAATGTCATATGCTCAGGCGAATCTATCATTGGTGATAAGATGAAGAATTGTATGCCGTTTAGACAGTCAGCCGCGTTGCCGAAATAGTATAAACGTCAGATCGTCGGGTTTGCTGGCTTGTCCTTCGCTGGGGTTCTGCATCCGTTGATCGCATTCGGCGGCCAATACTTTAGCAACTTTGGAAAGCGGACCAGTTCGAATGAGTTCGGTCACTTCCAACGTGGGGACATTATCAAATACGCCATCGCTCGCGATCAAAACGGTGTCCCACGGACGCAATCGCACCGGCGTTCCGATTTCGATGCGCATCTCAGTTGACCCCAGCATGTTTGAAACGATATGCAGATCTTCGTGATGAAGCGCATCGTTTTCATGTAGCATTCCTGATTCGACCGCATACCCAACCGGTGAATGCGAAACGGTTTGCATTTTCATCTTGCCGCGCTGCCCAACGATGAGCGCCATCGAATCACCCACATGGTAAGGCCGCACGCTACCGTCATCGATTTCAACAGCCACCATAGTCGTCGCAGCGCCGATGCCCATCGCATTGATGGCTTCGTTGGCGCGCTCGAATCCGTCGAGGATACCGGTGCGCAATGTGCCACCATCCGCCAGCGCCTGCTTCACAGATTCGGTCAGTGATTCAAGCGCGAGTCGCGCCGCTTGTTCGCCCGCCGGCTGACCTCCGAAACCATCGGCAACCGCTAGCACACCGCTACCCGATTCGCAGGCAACGAACGCAGCCGCATCTTCGTTGGGCGTTTCTTTATCGGGGCACCGACGTGAGAATACGGCGGCTGCCCCACCGGCAATCGAATGAAATTCCGCTTCGCTTTGGTCGACGTTCAGGAACAACTGAATGCGGTCAGCCGCTAATTGTGCCATCTGTGTTCCCTAACGTTTTCTAATGGTGCGGCTACACCAAGGACAGTGTTCCCAGAAATCCTTAAGCACTCCCCACCCGCATCCGCCGCACCGGTCATTGGCGCCGTCGATTTTCCACGGTCGCCTAACCTTTCTTCGACACCACGGGCAATATCGCATGAATGGCATCAATTCCTTGCCCCCGCATTTGGCGTTGGCACACTTACCAGCATAGCGAACGTCGCTATGGCGGGGCGTCGCATCGGGATTCACCGCAGCACCGTAGCACCACGGACAGAATCGCCAGTCGGTTTTCATACCGCGTTTGCAACGCGGGCAGTTGCTGCGAAAGCGACTCTCTTCTTTAGCAACCTTGCGCTTGGTACTGCACCAGGGACAGAACTGCATCGATTCTGAGACGGGTGCTTTGCAGCGATTGCACGTTCCGCGCACTTCGAGAATCGTACGATACTCTTTGAGAAACTCTTTGGTGCGCAGCGTCTTCCAATTTGCACCGTTACGCGAAGTCTTCGTGCGCCGCCGGCGCGATGGTGTACCGCGCAGGGCGCGCGGTTTGATTCGTCTAAACACCGCGACCATCCGCGTGGCATCTGCAAACCTCTTGCGGTCGTCGATCTCCAAACTCTTGCGCAAGAATGCGATCAGGTCCGGGTGAAGACACTTGCGTACCCGCTCGAAGCCTGGGGGTGGCCAACCGAAGGGCCACTCCGGAAGTTGACCTGAAAACATGCGGTAGAGAATCAAGCCCATCGAAAACACGTCAGAGCGAAGCGACGGTTTGCCCATCGCCTGTTCCGGCGCAACATACCCGATGGTTCCTGAACCTGACGCGACCAGCGTGCGGTGGGCCACCTTGGCGATCCCGAAGTCGGCCAACCGCAATTGACCGCCTGGAAAAAGAATGAAGTTTTCGGGCTTAAGGTCACCGTGAAGAATTTTCTTGCGGTGGGCATATGCGACAGCTTCAAGCATCTGCTCGGCGAAGCTGATCATCGTCTTGTTGGACATCCGCCGACCGAGACGATCTCCCAATGTCTCTTTGCCCAACGGATAGACGATGACGAAATGACCGTCTATGAATCCGGCGTCTTTGACAGTGAGAACGTTTGGATGATCAAAGCCGGCAGTCAGACGCACTTCTTTGCGAAATGTCTCAAGCGTTTCTTTGGTGACGAGCGCAGCGTGCGGCAATTTCAAAGCCACATGAATCCCGGCGATGGTGTCGTGGGCTTTGTAAACCGTCGCAAACCCACCTTCAGCCAACCGCCGAACGATCCGATATTTGCCAAGCCGCTGCCTGGCGCGAAGAGACGTCATTGTTGAGGTTCCAAGTCCGTTCGCTCCCATCCGCAAGCGCAGAACAGTACCGCGCCAACAAACACTGCCAGCAAGAATATGTCGCATAACGAATGTCTGCAATACCGCAGTCATAGAAGAATGAAAGCATCGGGATTGAGTTCAAGGTGATTGCGGGTTAGGCCAAACAACCAACGCTTCAAGTTGGATTCGAGCAGACGACTCTTTTGACCATCAATGGATGAACAGTCCAGCGCAAACCAGGTAATTGCAAGGCATGGTCGTAATCTTCCAGGAAACATGTCCGGACAACCGGAGTTTGAATGAGATGAAACTAGCGGGCGGTATTGCCCGTCGCAAATTCGAGTCTAAGCAACCCCGACACTTTCCCGCAACCGCGCCGATGCATGCCAAGGCGCGCCTCTACACCGGACCTGAGAAGTACTTCATCAACTCGGCAAAGTCGTCACCGTCCACATCGTTGTCGTCATCTGCGTCGGATAACGAACAATCGAAAGTGAGTCCGGCTGGACCGGGACCGGTAAAGCATCTCTGCGTCGCGGCATAGTCAGCCAAGTCTAAATCCCAGTCTCCGTCCGTGTCACTTGGCGTATCGACGATCAACTCGGGAATACGTTCCGCACGGTAGATCAGATATTCTGGGAAACCACCATCTTCTATATTCAGCGCCCAGACGGGAAGCCCGTTGGTGGACACCTCAAAAATGAAATTCGCCGGCCCCGAGACCAGGAGAGTATTGCCACCGGGCAATCGGTCCGCATCACCGACGAAGGGTGCATATTCGGGCAGCGTGAATTCCCATGCGATGGACGCTGTAGTCGGTGGGTCGCCCGTAAATGCCAATTCTACGGCTTTGCTGACTCCGGTTTCATTGGTTTGTACGATATGGTCTCGTCGGCCCCCGTTGTCAAACAGCAACATATTTCCGTTGGGTTGTAGCTCCGGGGCATGTTGAAAGGAAAATAGATCGTCGCCAAAATCAACATCGCCGGAAGGCATGTCAAGTCCCATGTTGTAGACGATTTGGCCCGTATCGTAATCGATTCGCGTGATGCGACTCAGCGTACGAGCCGACAAATACACACTGTTGTCAAGTTCGTTGTACACCACCGCATTCGAATGGGTCCAATCGTATCCGGTGGGCCCAGGGGTCTGCATCGACGTTTCGTCCAAGTCCAAAGTTGAGAAGTTATCAAAGGACCGCCAGTCCCAAACCACTTGCAAGGAATGCCGATCTAGTTCGACGATGCGGTCGCCACGCCAGGTCTGGAATTCACCATCACGAAACACCTCGGCGTACTCAAAGACCAAGGCTAGGAAATTGCCGTTTGGCATGGGGAATAATTCGTGATGAACCTCCAGATCTTGGTCATCAGGAGACATCCATGTCGTTTGCCCAAGTAGCGTCTTCTCGAAGCCCACCCGATTGATAGTAGAAGCCGAGACGTACATGATGCGGCCGTTGTCTGCCAAACGAAGATCGCCGACTGAATTCGGTGTTTCCAAGAACCACTGGATATTTCCAACCGCGTCCACAGCTACCAGCCGCCCACCTGAGAAAATGCCTGCGTTCGATCGAATATCGAACAGAGTCAGTCCAGGCTCCATTTGCCCAATACCACTCGTGACCGTGAGTGTAGGAATATCCGATGGAAGCGCTAGTGTCCCGAATCGCCGAGTCGATCCCCAAGGCATCGGCAGGCCATCATGCCCGCGAACACGCCACGCATATGAACGATCAAACGCCAAGCCGGACTTCACGACAACGCGCGGTTCAACCGCTGGATTCACAATGTCGACCACCGGTGCCACCCCGTCGAACGGATCTGAACTTGCGTTGTCTTCGACGACCTGCAGCTGATAAGTGTTCGCGCCGTCGATTGCTGGCCAGCGAAATGGCACATGAATGAAGTTTAGTTGCACGCCCTCCTTGGGAAGCACGACATCTGCGGCAAGCGTGCTCACTGCGCTCTGCAAGACGACCAATGCGACGAGCAACCTCAGCGCTAATCGCAAGCCGTTGCCCTGATTTAGTGAACAAATGAATCGTTGCGTAAGATGACAACTTGCGCCGATAGCGGGCCTTGAAATCAGTTGCATTGATTCTCCTCCGAGCATTTCCTAGGAATTCAGTTCCCACAGTTGTCGAGGCACATGCGACTTCGTTGACTTAACAATCAACCGAAGAAACATCACTATTGCGGTTTCCAACCTCCAATTCACATCCGTTAACAATGTTCGCCCGGCTCACAGTGGCGATAGCGATCGTGCGAATCATTTCGACCAATGGTCACCAATCGCTGGAGGCGCCTTGGCAATCGACTTCAAAGTCGCCGTCGCCATTCGGGTTCTCATCCGTACCTCCGGGGAACTCTGGGAAGAACGCGTAAATATTGTAGCGGTAACCTTCCAATTTCTCGCCAACTCATCCGGTGAAATTTCAGAAAGGCTCCTGGCTCCGTTGGCGTAGCATTTCGTTGGTCGGTGGCCAATACCCGATGATCATGACGTGTGGCAGTCCGTTTGCAGCCAGTTCGACAGCAGGCGCATTGACATCGCGCAAGGCATGCGATTCCAATGTCGGTCCGATCGTGGTGCAAGTTTTATGTAGCGAGGTTACGCAGTTCGTCATGAACGAGCGGCATCACCTTTCTACGCATTGCTCACAGTTTCTTCTTACCAAGCCCGGCTTCGACGCCCACATGGCAACTGATTATTCCCGCTTTGTGATTTCAGCGAAACAAACCGCCAGTTGTCACCCGGTTTGGGACAGTTGGGTTAGCATCCTGTCATTGTTTGAAAAGTGTTAGTTCGAGGCTGAAGGGTTATCGCCTTGCAATGAATAAAACACTGGCAAAGCGAGAAGCGTCAGCATGGTAGATGTCACAACGCACCCAATGACAACTGTCGCCAAGGGACGCTGCACTTCCGCACCTACACCAGTATTCAGCGCCATCGGAACAAAACCAAGGCTCGCAACCAAGCCGGTCATCAAGACTGGGCGTACTCTGGCCAAGGCGGCTTCGCGGATTGCATTGGGAAGTGGTCGTCCTTTCTCAAGCAGACCACGAAGGAATGAAACGTAAACCATGTCGCCCAGCACTGACACTCCAGACATCGCAACAAACCCAATGCCAGCCGACACGCTAAATGGCATGTCGCGTAAATGAAGCGCAACTATCCCTCCGATCGCTGACAAGGGTAGCGTCATGAAGATGCGAAGCACATCGGTGATGCGCCCGTACGTGAAATAGAGCAGTAGAAAGATCAACAACAACGCAAGCGGTACGACGATCATCAATCGCTTACCGGCGCGTTCGAGATGCTCGAACTGTCCGCCAAAACGTACAAAGTAACCGGTTGGAAGTTCTACTTCTGTCGCGATTCGCTCTTCAACTTCTTTCACCAAGCTACCGATGTCGCGGCCACGAGCGTTGCATTGCACAGTGAGTCGCCGCTTACTCCATTCGCGATTAATTGATGACGGGCCGTCGACAATTCGCAACTCCGCCAAGCGATACAAGGGCAGGCGCTCACCTTTCGCTGTCGGGATTAATAGCTTTCCTACACGTTCAGGGTCGCGTCTATAAGTGTCTGGAAGGCGCACGGTCAAGGGAAACCGCACCTGATCCTGTCGAATCTCACCGACTTTCACGTTGCCGATCGACGCGACAAAGTCCAAAACGTCAGCCGCCGCGATGCCATATCGGGCGAGTTGATCTTGTCGCACGCGCACTTCAAGAAGCGGCTGACCGGTCACCTGTTCGACCGTAATGTCACTTGCGCCAGGAATCGTTTCCAATTGCGTGGCAATCCGATCACCGATGGACTTTAGCGTTTCAAAATCATCGCCGAAGACTTTAATACCCAGATCACTGCGGATGCCCGCCACCATTTCGTTCACGCGCATTTCAATCGGTTGCGTGAAGATCGTGCGCATCGCAGGCATTCCCGCAAGTTCCGACTCCATCTGTTCGACGATTTCGGATTGCGTGGTTGCGCGTTTCCATCGGTTGCGCGGATTTAATGTGATGAAGACATCCGTCAATTCGAGTCCCATCGGATCAGTCGCCACCTCTGCCGTCCCCGTCCGTGACCAGATGTGATCGATTTCGTCAGGGAATTTTTCCAGAAGAAGGGCTTCGATCCGCGTGCCATATCGAACGGACTCGTCCACCGACACGCCGGCCAGTCGTACCGTATTGATGACAATCGCCTGTTCCGACAACCTGGGAACGAACACGGTACCCAAGCGCAAGGCCAGGAAGAAACCGGCTATTAACGATATCGCCACGCACGTCAGGACCAATGCCCGCTGACGCAACACAAAACCCAATGCCGGAGCATAAATGCGTTTCGCGACCCGAACCAAAATTGGTTCCCGCTCGCTTAGATTCTTGGGGAGCAATAGACTGGCGAGCACCGGCATCAGCGTCAGCGACAACACCAGCGATCCGATTAAGGCGAAAATCACTGTCAGCGCCATTGGCCGAAACATCTTCCCTTCGATCCCTTCCAGCGTCAGGATCGGCAGGTATACGATCATGATGATGAGTTCGCCAAACATGGTTGGCTTGCGAACTTCGATGGCGGCTTCGCGCACGACATCGATCCGCGAACGCTGTTCGTTATCGTTGGCGAGATGTCGGACGCTGTTTTCAATCTGGATGACGGAACTGTCCACGATCAAACCGAAGTCGATCGCGCCGAGGCTCATCAGGCTGCCCACTATCCCGGCTTGGAGCATGCAATTCGCGGCGAAAAGCATCGACAGAGGAATCGCAGCCGCCACGATCAACCCGGCGCGGAAGTTTCCCAGAAATACAAATAACACAGCGACGACGAGAATCGCACCTTCGAGAAGATTGGTCTCGACTGTCCCAAGGACCAGATCAACGAGTTCCGTGCGATCGTACACTTCGGTGACTTCGACATCTTCCGGAAGCGTCGGGCGGATTTCCTCCATACGCGACTTCATGCGCTCGGTCACATCGCGGGTATTCTCGCCCATGAGCATGAAACCCAATCCAAGAATGGCCTCCCCTCGTCCCGCATAGGTAACAGCACCACGACGAATCTCATGGCCGTCGACGACTTTGCCAAGGTCGCGAATAAAAACGGGCACGCCATCTTCGGATTTGACGACCACATTCTCGATCTGTTGCAAGTCCGTCAAAAGTCCAATGCCTTGAACCAGCAGCGACTCGCCCGCACGGGTGATGTTCCCCCCGCCGACGTTCGTGTTGTTGCGCTCCAGCGACTTGAACACTTCCAGCAACGTCAGGTCATATTTAAGCAATCGCGCAGGATCGACAACGACTTGATACTGCCGTTCGCGACCGCCCCAACTGTTGACTTCCGCAACACCGGATACGCTGCGCAGTTGCGGTTTGATGATCCAGTCCTGAATGGTGCGCAGCTCACTGAGGCTGTGCGATTGGCTCGTCAGGATGTAGTGGTAGACTTCACCCAACCCCGTGGCCACTGGTCCCATCGTAGGGCGAGGCAAGCCTTCGGGCAGATCAACTGTTCCAAGACGTTCCATCACGAGTTGGCGGGCGAAGTAGATATCAACGCCATCCTCGAAGATGACGGTTACTTGCGACAAACCAAATTTTGAGAGCGAGCGTACTTCCTTCAGCGACTTGAGTCCGCTGATCGATTGCTCGACTGGGAACGTGATTTGTTGTTCGATCTCGATCGGTGCCAATGTCGGCGCGACGGTGTTGATCTGTACTTGCACGGGTGTCGTATCGGGAAATGCATCGACCGGAAGATTGACGGCTGATACCATTCCGGTGACGGCGATAAGCGCGCTTGCCGCGATCACGATGAACCGGTTGTTTAGCGACCATTCGATGATGGCATTTAACATTCGTGCCTACCTTCCCGAATCGACTTCGCAGCAACCGGCACCGATGCTGCTCTTGAGGATCTCAGTCTTCATCAAGAAACTTCCAGCACTGGCAACCCTTTCGCCTTCGCCAAGACCCTTTTGAATTTCCACAAAACCATTCGCGTGCGAACCCAACACGACCTTGCGCGGTTGAAAAACAGTTTCGGACTCTTCCACGAACACAAGCTGGCAACATCCATCGGATTGAACTGCCTCATCCGGGACACCGACAACTTGATCGTTTTCGTGAATGGCGATGCGAGCCGTTCCGAACATCTTTGCCTTCAGCAATCCGTCTGGGTTGGGCACGTCCGCCCGAAGGCTAACGGTGCGCGTTTGATCGTTGACCTGACTGCTGATCCACGAAACATGGCCACCAAAGCTTGCGCCGGCCATACCGTCGATGGTGCATTGAATGGGCAACCCGGTGCGCAATTGGCGCAAATCGCGCACGTAAATGTCGGCAATCAGCCACATGGTCGAAGAATCAACGACGACGAATAGCACATCATCCGCCCCGACCGATTCTCCGACGGACACTGCCCGCTCGATCACTCGCCCCGACACAGGGCTACGCAACTCAAATCGGGAAAGTAATTCGTTGCGTTCGGTTCCGATGGCCGCAATTTGTTCCTTGCTTAATCCAAGGATGTGCAGGCGACGTTTGGCGGATTCGAGAGAACCGTTAGCGACTTCAACCCCTCGCTGCGCTGTCAACTGCGACTGCTCAACGTTGAAACGAACTTCCTCACGCGTCGCCATGAAATCCGCCTCTGTGGCGGCTAAAGCGCTTTGGGCTGCCTGGAAATCTCGCTGGCTGTTGATCTTTTTCCGTTGCAGTGTCGCAGCCCGCTCAGCTTCTGACCGCGTCAGTTGCAGCGCGGCATGGGCTCTGAGCATTCTGGCCTTGGCATCTCCAACGGGCAGTTCAGCCAGCAGGTTGCGAATGTCTTCGGACTTGGCTTCGGGTGTGCAAACCTCAAGCATCTTCAGGGTGCCGCGATGAATCGTGTTGACTCGGGTAAGGTCAGCATGCGCCAATTTGAGATTCTGTTCCCGTTCGATGTAGTCGCTTTTTGCCTCACCCAAGACAGGACTGTCGATCGTTGCGAGCAGATCGTTGGCTTCGACTTGTTGCCCCAATGTCACTGAAACTTCGCGCGTGACGCCCGATACCATCGGCGTTACCCGGGTGACACGCGTTGCGTCGAATTCAACCTCAGCGGGCACTTCGATCGTCGCCGTCATGGGGCGCTGCTCGGCCCGCACAACTTCGATACCGGCTTTCCTTATGATGGAAGGATCAATGAATCGGACGCGTAGCGTGTCAACCTTACAAAATGGATCGGTACTACCAGTCAACAGTCGCGGCGAACGTTCCAGTAGCAGTCCATCCGCATCAGGTTCAATAGCGCTTCCGGTATCGTCATCGTGCTCGTCAGGCGATGCCGATGGATCGAGTTTCTTCCATTTGGCTTCAACTTCTGGGTTGCAGACAAAACACTGTGACTCCGGAAGTTCGTGCTCTGCGCACCAGTCACCGGCGCTTTTGAACGTCTCGGTCAGCGTCCCGTTACAACGCGTGCAAACCGATTCAGGAACGCCATGACCACCACACCAACCCTGATCCAACGTGGGTTCTATCGGACTGCTTTCCGGTCCTAACGCTGTGGTCGGATTTGTCTTTGCGGCTGACTTGGTCTTGTCGGAGTCTGCCGATTGCATCGGTTCATCCTTCTTGCAGCCGCCTGAGATGGTCAGCGAGATGAGTGCTGTGCATACGACGGTGCGGCGCGCATTGGATATGCTATTCATGATAACCTCAATTGGAATCGATAAATGATTGCTCAGAGCAGCCCCATTCGGATGTGCTCCCGCATGTACCAAGCCACGGCGCGCGGAAATCCCATGAGCTGCGTTTCTACCTTAATAGTGAAATGTCGAGTGAATCAGACTCGAAGGGGAACGTCGCTGGCCGGATAAGGAATTGATGGTCGCTTATTCGCTGGTTCAACGGCGGGTGAATTTAGCTGCGCTTCAATGGCGTCGAGAACGCCAATGCATTCAGACGATGCTGGCGTCGATGGGACGAGCGAAGGCGGTCCATCCGAAGGCTTGAATGCGCCGGCACAGACTGCAGCGCAGTCTCCACAATTGCGAGGCATTTCCCGTTTGAGAGGTACTTCCTGCGCGGGCAGTTCAAAATCGGTCGATTCAATTTGAGTCTGCCCTTCCGGCTCGCCCGACCGACATTCGGACTTACAACACGAAGACGGAGCCTTGTCTGTCAAAGGTTCGACTGTTACTGGCTGGGCTACCCGACTCTCGCAGCAACGCACAAGCAAACCAGCACGACACAACGCGGGCGGTCCTGCGATTAGAAAGATCATTAATAGTCGGGCGACGTTTTTCATTTCTACCTTAATTCTACAACTTCAGCCGAGCCAATTCAAACGATCGAAAACAAGCACTGCCTCAAGAAGTTTATCGGCAGGGCAAACCAACCCGTATGAATCCTTAGAACACAGAACCCCAATTATCGTCATCGAAAGTGCAATTTATTGGAGGGATTCGAAAAAAAGTCTGCACGCCGGGCGGAGTCTTCGCTTGGAGAGTAGAGCCGTCAATCGACAACAGAATGACCGCTGGCGAAAGCCGTCTGACGCAGACGCATGAGTGATGCGGGGAACCGCGGAAAAGATTGGAACACAATCGAACGAAACCGGCACAATTCAGCCTAGAAAAATCGGCTTGGGGACGGCCTGGCGGGTCGCGCGCGATGACTCGTGCCGCATTGTTCTGCAGCGTTTTGGCACTGATGGCAAACAACTCGGCGGTGGGCGACAACAATAACAATTGAAAGAACTCGCCAATTCATACAGCGGCAAACTCACAATTGTCGGCAACGGCACCGCATTTCTCGGCAATGCCAATGCATTTCAGAACGCCACAGTCACGATCGATACTGACGATGACCAAGCCGACTTTGCACCATTCGTCGGATGTGTCACCAAGCCTTTAAGCAGTCTCGGTCCGAACTGCAGACGCTTCGATCTGGACGGCGACGCTGACTCATTGGACTTCGCTGAATTGCAACAAGAATGCACGGGAGCCAACCGGTACCGGACAAATCTGATGACACGAATCGAACGGCTAAGGGCAACCGAGACATACGACAACACGCCGAAAAGCACAAAAGATCGCTGCCACCCGAAACCCCGATATTTCGTGCGCGAATCGGTGCCATCACGAGCATTTAAAGAATCAAATTGATCGGGAAGTGTCGCGGTGTGTCACTCACAGAAACCCATGCAACAAGGGGAGAAACGCATGAGCACAAGGCTCAAAAACAAAAGCCACCGGTCGGACTCGAACCGACGACCTGCGGTTTACAAAACCGCTGCTCTACCAACTGAGCTACGGCGGCGACGGGAACAGTCTAGCCGTTGCGATTTCTTATGCAACATGAATGCAAGGATCCGCGTGACCTGGCTGGCTTATTGAACTGGTACCGGTGGCGCGTCTCCGGGGGAGTGCACGCCGGGCTCCAGGCGATCGACTTGAGCTGCTAACACTCCGCATTTGTAGTCCATTCTGATGTTGAACGCCAGGCATCACCGCCCCACCGATGATGCGATAGAGACCTGCTATTATGACATGCGGTGACGCTTTGGCGGCTGGCTAGTCTCGGTCGGATCGGGTGCGATTGCGTGATCGCGAATCGCGTTCCGAACGATCGCGGTCGCGCGTTGACCGATCCGAATCGCGGGAACGCTCTCTGGGTGTAACGTTGTTGCGATTGCGATCCGATCGATCTGAGTAATCGGAACGGCGCGAACGGTTCGAATCGTCACGACGATCGTCACGATCCGAGCGCTTCGAGTGGCGATCACGGGAGTCATGGCGATCGTAACGCGGCTGCTGCGTTCGTCGATAGCGCACTTCGTCGTCGCGCTTTCCGCCGCAAGCCGGTCCAACAATCAGAACCCCAATCAAACCGAGAATCATGCCAATGCACGTTCGCCGAATCATCGTAGACCATCCTTTCAATGTTAAGCCCTTCAACCTAAGTCGAATCAACTTCGTGTCCTCAGAGTCCAGAGTCAACCGAGGTCGCAGCCCCATGGCTAAAACAGATTTTCACCGTTGACGTCTACGAACACGTCGAAATCCTGGCCATTGCCTGCGAATTCGAATTCGACCAAGTCACCGCAGAGGTAATCAAAGTCGATTTCAAAGAATGGCAACGAATCGAGAACGAAATCACTGGAGAAACCAAGTTGAGCCGGCTCTGTAGCGGTCAGGACGATGATGTCATCGCAAAATATGTCGGCGGTGATTATTTCGCCAGATGCCATGATTCCGGAATCGAACAACTCCAAAGCGTTTTCCGACATGCCGAATTCGACTCCCGGATCGACGTCAAAGTCGGTATTGTTAATGACGCGCACGCGTACTTCATCTGAATCGGGAATGATTGCCAAGATAGAAAAACCGCAGCCCGCAACGAATACCGTCGCGAAAGTCGCTACTGCTAGGATGTGAATCTGGCGAAGCTTCATTTTTTGTCTCCCCTGAACTCAACCAACTCAAATCACTTAAAATTGGCGGGCTGTGCAAATTACCCTTTTACCGCGCTGCAGGATAAAATCACGGGCGTGCTCTCCGGTTGGCGTTTCCTCCCGGTATCGCACGCAGTCTAATTGGCAGTCATTCACCTGTCCATGGAGAACCAGTCATGCTTCGGCCAAACGATTTACTTGTATGGGCTGCCGTTGCCTTAAGTCCGCTCGCTGCCGTTGCTCAACAACCTGCGGAAACAACACCAGAGCCAACCGCAAAGGACGACGCTGGGGCAAACGCCTTAGTGGATTCCCGAGCAGACCAGCGCGTCCGAGCGATGAGTGATTTTCTTGCAAAGCAGAAGAACTTCCGTTTCAGCGTCGAGATCACCTACGATGCCGTTGAACCCGACGGTCAAAAAGTTCAGCTCGGCAGACGCTCGCGCGTCGAAGTGTCGCGACCCAGCAAACTGCGTGCGGAATCGCAGGGTGATCGCGGCTCAAATCTTGTAAGCGTGTTCGATGGCGAGCAATTCCTGTTGCACGATCAGGCAAACCAACTCTTTAGCCGGGTCAAAGCGCCCGCCACTCTCGATGAATTCTTCGAATTTGTGTTCGAGGAGTATGGCACTTCGCCACCTCTCGTCGATTTCTTGATGCGCGACATCTATGGGGCCATGACGGAAAGCGCTGAAACCACAGCGCACCTTGGCAAGGCGTTTGTCGCGGAGCAACAATGTGAGCAGATCGCGTTCACCGGCGAACTGCTTGACTGGCAGTTGTGGATCCAAGACGGTGAGCACCCGTTTCCTAGAAAATTCGTCATTACATACAAGGACGTTGACGTTCGGCCGCAATTCATGGCGGTCTTTCGCGAATGGCAAACGGATGTCACGCCCGACGCCAAGCATTTTGATACGTCAGCCCCCAACGGAGCGACGGCAGTCCCAATGGAGCGGTTCGTAGGCCAACAATCTAACGACACGAGCGGTGAGGCACCTGACGCCGATGTCGAAAATGCCAAGGATGGAGAATAAAACTATGACTCGTCGACACTATCAACTACTGATCGCTGCAATGTTCGTCTTGTGTGTGCTTCCAGAAGCTGCCAACGCACAACGGCGTGAGACCGGGCGACATCGGTCGGGGGCCCAGCGGTCGGGGGCCCAGCGAGGCGATCAGCAACAACGCAAAGGCAGCCGCGAGGGTCAGCCGGCATCTCGCGGATCGGTGCGCTATTACCGCTCAAATCGCGACTCGAATTCTGGCCGAAACGATTCGGGGCGGGAAAACCGCGCTCGCTCAAATTCGCGCCGGTCATCCGAGAGTACGCGTCCATCATCGCAGAATAATCGCGATCGCGACAACTCCGGTAATCGGCGTCGATATTCCCAAGGTCGAAATTCACAGGGCAATCATTCAAACACATCGCGCAACCGCTACCATGCCCGCTCAGGCTCGGTACGCAATTACCAGTATCGTTCCGGTCGCTCGACACGCTTGCCCGTGTATCCCACCCATCGCGATGTGCGCGTGCGACGTTATCCGCGATACGGGACAAACATCGTGCAGCTTCCGTCGCACCATCGTCTGATCAATCACCGCGGGCATCGGTATTATTTTTCCGACGGCGTTTACTATCGACCATATGGCAACGTGTATCATGTGGTGCGCCCGCCTGTTGGATTCTCATTGACTTACCTTCCGACCGGATATGTGACGGTCGCATTCGGAGGTCGGACCTATTACCGATACGAGAATACGTATTACGATTATCAGGTGATTGACAACGAACCTGCGTATGTCGTCGTGAATCCGCCAGAAGAAGTCATTGTTGACTATCTTCCGCCCGACTCTCACCGGGTGTTTCATAATGGTCGGCTGTATTATGTGGACATCTACGAAGAGATTGCATACGCACCGGTAATCGTGAATGGATTCACGCGATACCGCCTTACCAATCTTGATGTCGATGTGGACTTCGATGATGGCCGTATCGAAATTGAAATCGACGATTAAGGTCGTCACATAGACTTGACGGCCGACCCGATTATTTCAACGTTGATTTGAAATGCACAGCACGGCAACACGCTCAAATTGGGCGTGTTGCCTTTTCTCTTAGCATTTCGACCTTGCTCGTTAAGAATGCGCTAATAAAAAGGCTTGAGCCGGTTCGTTTGATGCGTCAAAACGCCATTGCACGCGCGTCTCAAGCGCTGTCAACACCTCACCGCTGACGCAACGTGATCGGAGCCGATTTCAGTCGTAGCACTATTTTCAAGGTGAATAGTGCAGCAAACGCGCGGTGTCGGTTTCCCGAATATACGTCGGCCATTTCTGGCGGACATCACACCGGGCGGATCACATAGAAGGACATTCGTATCGATCTGCGTGCCCGCACCGCAACCACCCGGCAAGTCCGCCTTTTTCCCAATTTTGAAAACGCTATACTGACGAACGCTATACTGACGAACCGAATGCACCTTGCAGCAACGAACGTCAATCGATAATTGCAAACTCGAAGGTCAGACGAAGAGTGTTTGGGGGAGGACAGCATGGCCGCGATCGACAAAGCGCAAGCAGCAAAGGCATCGGGAAGTCGGGCATCCATTCTTGTTGTTGAAGATGAAGCGGACCTGGCCAAGATGCTGCAATTTAATCTTGAACGCGACGGATACGGTTGCGCGGTTGCGAGTTCGGGCGATAAGGCGCTTGAATACATTCGCGAAAACACGCCCAACCTCATCCTTCTCGATCGCATGCTTCCCGGGCTGACGGGCGACGACGTCATCATGTCCCTTCGACGCGACCCCAAGACCGCACACATTCCGATCATCATGCTCACCGCCAAAGCCGAAGAAGACGACCAACTCGTTGGGTTCGCATTTGGTGCCGATGACTATGTCACGAAGCCATTTTCGATGAAGGTGCTACTGGCGCGTGTGGCTGCAGTGGTGCGCAGACCGAAGCACGCAATTAAAAACAACACAGTTGTCAGTGCAGGTCCAGTCGCGCTGAATGAGACGCGATACGAAGTCACGATCAACGGTAAGAAAATCTCTCCGACAGCCACCGAATTTCGAATCCTCGCGGCGCTACTTCGAGGTAAAGGACGTGTTTTCAGCCGCAGTCAACTCCTCAATCAGGCCTTTGGCGAAAACGTCATCGTGACGGATCGCACGATTGATGTCCATGTGACAGCGTTGCGCAAGAAACTCGGTAGTGCGGCGAATTGGCTGCAGACTGTGCGCGGCGTGGGGTATACCTTCCGTGAACCAACGTCGAATTAGCATACAGTCGGTGTTACAATTCATCCAAATAGATTTGGGTAAGCTGGCGATTCCATGTAACAAGGGTTCGAGTGGCAAGCCATAAACGGCCGAATCCGGTCCATTGTGATATTTCTTATGAAACGACGTCGAAGCCGATTCTTCTGGAAGCTGTTTGTCGGGCACGCCGTCCTCTTGACCGGAGCGCTGGTGGCTTGCGTTTGGCTCATCATCGGTGAGGTGGATGACTTTTGTGAATCGGAATTGACGGAGCACCTCCGCGGATATGCGACGGTGCTGCGCGAACAAACGGGCAACAAATTCAACGCCGAGCATGCCGATCAACTCGACAAACTGGCCAAGACCAACGGAGTCCGCGAACTGCGTACGACATTCATCATGGCCGACGGAACGGTTCTCGGAGACACGCTGGCAGACCCGCACAACATGGAGTCGCACGCCACCCGCGACGAAGTCATGCAGGCAATGGAGTCAGGGTTCGGCGAAAGTTCGCGCTGGTCGAATACCGTCGAACAACACATGAAGTATGTGGCACTACCAGTTGTCGAACCTGACGGTGTTATTGGTGTAGTGCGGGTGGCACTGCCCATGCGAAGTATCGCCGCTCGGTTGGCGTTGGCACAGGCACTCATCTGGCAGATCGCGAGCGTCGCGCTCGTTGTAGCTGTTGGGTTGGCGCTGGGTTTGACGTTGATGTGGAGTCGTCGTATTGAGCGCGTTACGTCGGCGGCCCGATTGATTTCGCGCGGTGATCTTTCGAGTGATATTGACGTTGAAGGTCACGATGAAATCGCAATGCTCGCCCGCTCAGTCAATCGAATGCGCCGCAGCCTTTCCGGCCAACTGACGATGATCGACCGGCAGCGGCGGACGCTTCAGTATATGTTAACGCGTCTCGATGAAGGCGTTGTCGTCGCAAACTCCGATGGCGTCGTGATCCTGTCCAACCCAGCCGCTTGGCAGTTGCTGCAAATTTCTGAACCGACAACGCCGTCGGGCGAACCACCGAGGATCGACACCCTGCCCGATGGCCTGCGAGAATTGCTGATGCCGGCTGAAATTGACGAAGGAATACCGCGAATCGAACGACGCATCAATATTGGCGAAGGCAAGTCGCTATCAATTCTGCTCGTACGAGTGTCGCGTATTTCACTTCCGCACTACACGCAAGCCGGCGATGTGGCCACGACGAATGACGGGCGGATTCTCGTCCTCACGGATGTCACCGAGTTGACGCGGGCGACGCAAATCAAAGCTGACTTTGTTGCCAACGCCTCTCACGAGTTGCGCACACCGCTGTCTGCCATTCGGGCCGCGATCGAAACGTTGATGTCCATCAATGACGATCGCAAACCATCTGAGCAAAACATGTTGATCGACATCATCGATCGCCACAGCGACCGACTTGGCATGATGGTCGCCGACCTGCTCGACCTCTCTTGGTTGGAATCGGGCAGAACCCGCATCACGCCGACGACGGTCGATCCGAATGAACTGCTGACCGATCTCAGTGAACGCTTTTCCGACCGCCTCTCAGCGCAAGATATTAAATGGAACGCAGTCGTGGGGTCCGGCGAATTGACCAACACTCCGGAATTACGAATTGACGTGCGCCTCCTCAACATGGTGCTTAATAATCTCGTAGACAACGCGATCAAGTTCACCCCTGGTGACGGACAGATCAGCGTGACCGCAACACCGCTTGAAAGCGAGTTTGCATTCACCGTCAGCGACACCGGTATTGGCATTCCGCCGGAAGATCAGTCGCGTGTTTTTGAACGATTCTATCAAGTCACCCGGGCCCGAAGTGGCGGTGTTAAACGCGGAACCGGATTGGGGCTTTCAATCGTGCGCCATGCTGTTGAACAGATGGGTGGCCGGCTGGAACTCAAGAGCGCAATCAATGAGGGGACGAGCATTCGAGTGCTCGTCCCCTTTTCACCAACTGGTTTAATGACAGATGTCGATATGCAAAGCTCAACTGCTGGGTAGCATTTGCAACCGAGCTTGCCGGTTAGTCGAAAGCTGTCTGGAAGAAATGGTAGTCTTCCGTATCGACGTCTGAATCCTGATCAAAATCGAACTGACTGCAGCCGACAAGCAACCCGCCTGCAGGACCGGTCACACATTCAATGAATTCGTCGTCATCCACCGGAACCACCGTTGCCGATATAGCGGCTGGATAGATCGAAGATGCAGGGTTTCCGATTTCGTTCGTATGCCCAACCTTGATGCCTTCCGGCGTGCTCGAAGCGAATTTGCCCATGCTTGCAGGTTCAACGCTGAAATCCGTCGAACCGTCACCGATCGCACGCAGCGTCACGCGATAAAGCGTCGACGCGCCCGACAATCCTTCCGTGAAACTCGCTGCATAACCGTTGACGTTATTCATGCCCAAATCGCCATTGTCACCCACAGGCGATTCCAAATCTAATCGCGTCGTGGCAAACACCCCCAACGCATCAATGGAAACCACGCGAAGCACATCATCGGTATCGATCACCACATCGTGAACGTATTGCATGATGCCATTCTCTTCATCGCTCGTGAGGTTCGCCCCGCCGGTGACCTCCGCGCTGACGGTCAGCTCGACGAAATCGCCGAATTCCAGTGTAGACAGCGTTCGACCGCTGGGTACTAATGCTGACGTTGAAATGGTCACCTCGACCCCCGCATTTGAGTTCAGCGAAACGCCGCTGGCCGACGGCGTTGTACTGTCGTAAGTCACGCCATTGACCTGCCCGGTCGTATTGCCCTGGAAATTAAGCGTCCATTGCAAGTCGCTCGCTTCGATGCCGTCGGTTCCGGTCGCATCCACGTCCCATGGGCGAGTTTGCGTCGCCGGGTCGCCTTCGTCACCTTCCGGTGCGGCGTCATAGGAGTTGCTGAACACCCAATCGTCATCGCCGAAAACGGCTGCGATCTTGGCGATGTCGTCAACATCGCAATCGCCATCGCGATCCGTGTCGCCCGGAATGAACGGAACCGCCAACGGGTTGATTCGACCTGGCATGACCTGGTATGTCATCGTCATCGTAAAGTCGTAGTCGCTGCCCAAACCATCATCGAGCCAAAGCGGAACATTCACATCAAACGGTTGAACCGCGTCAGGATCGGGGTTGGCGACGTTGGTGTAGAAGTTGTTCGGGCCCGGCACGGCACCCATGACAGCCGTCACGCCGGTTTCACCGCGAATCCACTGCTCGGTTGCAGTGTCCTGCCAGTTGTTACCGTTGATCATTTCACCCGTGCCCCCTGCAGCCGGAGCCCAGCCGTCACCCTTGGTGCGGTAGTCGACGCGCGTTAGAGCGTCGGGGCTGAACCCGTTGGGGTCGTCGAGCGCGTGAACGCCACGTTGTGGAAATGAACCATCGCCGCTTCCGACATCGACCGTGCGATCGTCGAGGTCATATTCCCAACCGCGTCCGCCCTCGTAACTGACTTCGTCCACGATTTCGAGATCATCGGTAATGTCGCCCGGTGTACTCGAACCCTTGAGGTCCAACGTGGTTCCGCCGTAATTGTTCGGCTCAGCTTTGTCCAGATTGCCATCGCCGAATTGATCTTTCATCATACCGTCATTGTCATCCAAAACCGGCGTGATCAATTCGGTGTCGTGGGCAATGTCTTTGCCCCAACGCAATCCATTCGAGTTCGTGGGATCGGCTTCGGTGATTCCCGGGCGATTGCGAATCAATAAGACTGTCAGCGAGCCGTCGTTTTCCAAACCGCCCGGTGTATCGAGCAGACCATTCCAAATCCCATCCTGCTGCGTGACATCGTTGGTATGTCGCCATCTGCGGAAGTTACTGTCGGGCAGGATTTCAAGGTATCCGCCGGCAATCCCGGAACCGATGACAAGGATGCCGTTGTCGCCAAGTTGCAAGCCGTCGAGGCTGAAGAATTCATCGATTTCTGGGATAACTGTTGGGGCCGGCGGAATGCTTCCGAGCGGAAAGAATTTCTGTTCCGTCCCGCTGATATTCAGGACTGCATAGCCGTCGAGCTTCATGCCCGGTGTGCCCATAATCTCGATGTATTCTTCATTCTCATCTGTTCCGCCTGGCGGATTGACAAACACTTCATTGATAAAAACAACGCCTAATGCCGGCGCTGCAAACATCGCGAGAGCGCAACCCAGCGCGATATACTTCTTCGTCATAGAATTTCCCCTTCTCGTTTGATTGCTTTTTGCCTGGTCTGTAACCAGTGGTTGGGTTTTTCAGTTTGGAATGTTTACTTCAATTCCCATTCCGCTTTTGATCGCCGGCCCAAACCGATCACGCCATCGAACACCTGATTGTCCAGGTCATCCTGCACATGATCGAGCGGGTTAGTAGTCGTTACGGTGAGTTTGAATTTGCCGTCGCGAACTTTGTCGGTGAATTTGCCTACGTGGGTGTCGGCGAACAGAATCTCGGCGCGAATTCGGTTGCTCGACCCGCCGTCATCAAAGCGGTAGGTCTTGCCAAAGCCGTGCGTCGGGCCAAAGTCAGTGTAGCTCTGCACGCCAAACGGACTACCGCCAAAAGGTCCATCCGACATCGTGCGAACGGTCTTACGTTCCGAGTAAATCGACCCGCGATACTGATCGTCGATCTTCGGCGCACCGTCTCCCATCAACGGAACATTGGCGGCTGGCACGTTGCGCATCGACGTCACCCGGAGCGGCCCCATCGTCGTCGCGACACGCTTCCAGTTGATGTCTCCTGTGGAGGAGGGCCAGTTCGCCTGCATGCGGGCCATGTACCACGATTGTGTGTAGTTGGAGTTGTATCCCCTCTTGATGAGGTCGTCGGCTTCTTCCGTGGTGTAGAATCCTGCGGGACCGCCAGCCGTCGGACCACTGCCCAGTTTCTGATTTACTTTGGATCGATTGGACGGGCAGAGCATTTCGTTGGGATAGGCATATTCTCCGTTGACCATGTCGGCGACCCAGCCGATTTTGTCCACGGGTCCGTCGCGGCCGTTGTCGATGTCGGGATCAAACGCCCCACTGCACAAATAGTCTTCATTGCTGCCTGCATAGGTGTAGAACGCTTTCCCCATACCGGCGAGATGCGACGCGCAGACAACCTCCTTGGCCTGCTCTCTTGCACTGCGCAAGGACGGCAGCAGAATCGAAATCAAGAGAGCGATCACGGAAACAACAACCAGAAGTTCGACGAGCGTAAACGCCCGGCACTTCCCTGTTTTGAATCGATCCGCCAAGCAACGATCCATATGATGAACTCCAATTGAAAAGTCTAATGTGGACACGAATCGAAGCCGTCAAGCTTCGTAGCCATACTCAATTCCAAATGCCAGCGAGCCCGAAGGCCCGGGATGTACATTTCCCGGAGCCTTTGGGCATATTTCGCTTTTGATTCATCCGGCTTAAAGGTTGCGCCTGAATTTGAACTGGCAGTGACCGCGCCAACTCAGGCTCAACTCTAAAAAATTGTTTCAACTACGACTGACGGCGACGAGCCAACAGGCAAATTGCACCTGAGCAAAGCAGCACGAGTGATGCCGGCTCGGGAACGGCACCTGGCGAACCGACCATGCTCACCAAGAAGTCTGGGCTTGGTCCAATGTTGTCATTGAAAAACTGGCCTGATTCGTAGGCACCATTTTCGCCCAAGACTGACAGACGAATCGGATCACCGAGTTGTTCTGTCGATTGCAGTTGGTTGCCCTCGGCTCCTGTATAGGTCAGGCTGTGGATGATCGTGTCGGTTCCATCGAGCAGCGTAATGGTGTCACCACCTTGACCAAGACCGCCGCCACCATTGGTTTGACCAAGGTTGCTGACCGCACCCCAGATCGCCGTGAATTCTTCCGACGCGGTCAAATAGGTCACGTCGTCTGCTGGCGCGGTGTCAATCAGGAACACAGCTGACTCACCCTGACCAAGGAGGAACGAATCAAGGTTGCCACCATCAGCGATGGTCTGGCTGTCATCGTCGTACCAATAATTTGCGGTGTCGGCGACGGTGTCGCCGAAGTTGGTGATCTCAATCCAATCAACCGTTCCATCTTCACCGGACAAACCATTGAATGCTTCTGTTACCTGCAAATCGATCGCAGCCACCGCCGCCGGGGCAAAGGCCATTCCGATCGCCGTCGTCATGATTCCAAGCTTCTCTATTCGCATTACTTGTCCACCTCCAAAGAAGACCTAAGTTGCGAGCGAAACGATCCCGCGATCATTCACCCTGAGAGGCTTGGAATGATGCCTATCATCTATTCTCTCTGTATGAACGATTCGTTAAGTCTTGATTAAGAACGAAGATTTCCCGACACCAATAACGACGAAGAAGCTGTGAGTTTTTGGAATTACAGAGACGGGTGTAGAAGCAACGATTGGGCGGAATTGGCACCTTGCAGAAATGCCACTCTTGAGTTGGGAAGATCATTGCTCGCGATCAGCCAATTGGATGGCACGTCTGTCAATACTTATATGACGCAACCGATCCTGGGAAGACGAGTTCCGTTCGACCGAGCATGGTTTCGCCCTGTTTCTGCGTTTTTCCGGACGGTCTCTGTGCGCAGTCTCACCATGCAAATCGAATTGTAAGCTCCGAATGAGCTTTCGTTCCAAGGATTGCATTGAAGCTTTTTGGAAACGAAGCGCGAATACTCAGATCACCTTTTCGACAAATCACAAGTTTGGGAGACACGACATGGATCAGCAACGCATTGAACGATTGGAAAGCAGTTTCAACTTGGTCGCACCGCGGGCACAGGAATTGGTTGATCGGTTCTACGCGCTATTGTTTTCGCGCTATCCGCAGGTCCGACCGATGTTTCCTGATCAGATGGGCGATCAGAAAACGAAACTGATCGCTTCCCTCGTTCTCGTGGTGCAGAACATTCGCACGCCGGACAAACTGCTCGACCCCTTGACTGAAATGGGCAAACGCCATGCTGAATACGGTGCAGTGCCCGAACACTATCCACTCGTGCGCGATACGATGTTGGAAGTGCTTGGCGAGATTGCAGGTGATGCCTGGAACATACAGCTCGAAAACGACTGGTCCGCCGCCCTCGATTTGGTTAGCAGCGTCATGATCGAAGGTGCGAAGTCAAACACGCAGGTCGCGTAGACCCGCTCACAATCGCGCGACTGTAGGGTGGACCGTGGCCAACAATCTGTAAATCATCCGAACGGTGGTGGGCACGGCCCACCCTACTAAGGTATTGGCGTCATGCGATGAGACCGACGCAGTCCGATTTATGAACCAGTTGCGGATTCATCGGATTCCGGTCTTGCCGCGACCCTGAATGTGTTGGCCAATTCTTTCATCTGAGCGTCGAAGTCCTTCTGCACCAGACCGCGCATCAGGGCGAACTCCAGCTCAAACACCGCACGAGTGTCCGGTGTCGGTACGCCTCGACTGCTGCCACCCATGCGGGCATCGGTGAATCGGTCGGCTAACCCGCAGACGATGATCTGCCCCTTGCCAACATTTTCGACGCTGGCAACCGCCGTGCCATCGATTGCCACGAGGATCGGCTTGCCACCGGTTACGGGAACCATCGCCGAACCGTCGCACACACGAACCTTGTCATCAGACACTAGAATCGGGCCATTTAACGGTGTCTTTCCAAACGACAACCCGTACTCGGCCAACAGTTGCGGTGCGACCGACTTAACGTTTGACATCGAATCCATCACCATCAAACTTCCGCCGCGGTTCAGATACGTTCGGATATTGGCGAGTGTTTCGCTGCTGAAAGGCACATGCGGTTTGATCATCACGATGGGATCGTCGCCCTGCAGCGCCTGGTCCAGATCAAACCCGACCGTCGTGTAGTATCCCAGTCGCAGAACCCATTGATAGAAAATCTCATAGCTATCGGCGTACCTTTTCGTGAATCCAAACAAAGGCAACTCGTAGCTGTTTGGCCAGATGGCGTTTTTTTTCGCCTTCTTCTTCGCTTCTTTTTCTTCCGGGCTGTCGAAGAATGAGAATTCTCGATCCAATTCTTCCTCTGCACGCTCAACGATTGATTTTTCCACCTCAGGTTTGGTGCTGTGGTCAATGTCGAACACGATGGTATGAACTGGCGTCCTGGCCTCCGGTAGTGCATACGACTGCGCCGACAATTCAGCACATGTCCACATGCCAAACCATGCCGATGCCGCACCACAAGCAATGACCAAACCGCTGAAAGACACGTCGGGGCGCAATCGCCAGCTGGCAAGAATCATCACCCCAAAGAGCACAAAGAACGCGGCGAGCATCATCGGATTTACGAATTCAAGACTGTTCGTGCGGTTGAGCCATTCCACCGCTCCGAGCAGCATTTCTGGCTTACCCGGATAGAATGCCAGGAAATTCGAATAAACCGTACTGTCGCCAAACGCCACCACGCGACCTTCGCCTGCTGTCGTGCATACCGTCTGATCCATCGCGCCAAAACGTGCGTAGGTCAGATCTTCGACGTGTGGATAGAAGTTTCCGGCTGCGTAATCAATCGGAAGGGACCACAAACCCGTGGAACGAATCACCGGGCGGATGCTCCACGAATCTGTTGCGATCGAACACGACACCGCAAACCGATAGAACGGAACATTCTGCATGATCGGATGAACGCCCAGACGCGTGGGAATCACTTTGTTACGCTTGTCACCACCGGGAATACTCACCTGTTCCCACTTGCGGGTGATGTCGAAAACCGAATTGTATTGGAATGCGATGCCAAACTTGCGTGTGATCGGATTCAGCGCGACGCTCGAACCAAATACATTCGTGTGTTCGCCAAGTGCGAAAAGCCCCCCGCCGTTGTGGACGAATTCTTCCATCGCCACCAGTTCTTCGGCAGAATACTGATCCGTTGGCGTCTTGAGGATGAGCACGTCATAATTCGACAGTCGCTCGGGCGTCAGTGGATCGTTCATATTGACGTCGAGTTTGTAAAAGTGCTTGAGGTACTCGGCCATGCAGTAATAGTTGTAACCGGATTCGTGACCGTACCAGTCGGTGGTATACGCATTGTCGGTGCGTTCCCATTGGCTATGCGCCTCGTCAAGAAGAACGCGGCCCTCTTTGCGTGAACCCGGGTCCCAATAGTTGACCCCGACTGCCGCACAGAAACACGCCACCGATCCTGCGAGGAGCATCGTCGCCCGTTGCTTCGGAAAATCCCAGGCCTGCGTGTTGGGCACCCACTCCGGTGCTTCCGATGACCAGGGCATGAAACGCGCCAAAATCGGAATTAGTGGTAAGAGCGAAAGCGCCGTGATCCACGGCATCCAGAAAACTTCGACGTGGACGATGTCGGCTTCGTGCTTCACGAACATCATCGCCGTCACGAAGATCGGAATCAGCACAAACAATCGCGCGATCGCGTACAGACCCAGCGTTGCAGTGAGCTTTGCCGCATTGACGACGAACGAATGCTTGGCCCGCGACAACCATGCCACAAATACCCCGGCCAGCCATATCTGCGCCATCGGAAAAATCGCGACGTGCTCCCATAGCAGCGGGAACTCGTGGACCGAGCGCATCATCCTGACGCCCAGCCGCCCACCGCTGTAACTGACATCAGCGCCCAGCCAAGAAAACAGTTGAAACAGAATTGCACCAACGAACGGCACATTTGGATTGCGGGCTGTCCAACCCATCGTCATCCAGTAGGTCGCACTCTGTAGCAGCAGCAGCGCCCCGATAAACATCGTGGCTATCCCTACCGACCGCATCACGAATGATCGCCCGGCGATTAGCAGCGCTACGACGCCAACGAGCAGCAGTATGGGACCTGTGCGATATGCAGGAAGTGCAAGCAGCAGGATGACCGCCAAGGGTACGACGGCCAACAACAACCATGTGGCCTTCGACGTTTCAATCTTTGGCGCGTAATTTCGCAATCCAACGATGCCGCACACCACCGCGACCAAGACCAATGTCCATTGACGAAACGGTACGTCTTCGATGTGTTGATGAAATGCAAACAACCAACTCAACGAAGCCAGAATGACAGCCGCCCAGCGAATCATATTGCACCCTGCTTTACAATGTTGTTAACCAGCCAACTAAAGAATTGCACGTTTGGCATGACCGCGCCTTCTTCGGTTTCAAAATTTCGACAATGGAAGATTTTGGTGTCACCAATGACCACCAGTTGCCCTGCGCCGATGCGCCTTCGCACGATCGTTGGATCATTGCGCAGGTCTGCGATCGTCTCTGCCGGCGGCCCGTATTCGGGGTCGCTGATGACCGGCCAAACTTCCCAATAGTTGGGCATGATCGTCGTGCCGGGAATTGGATTGGTCGCGCGGCCCTGCGGTTTGTAAGCAATGTCGAGCCCGAAGCGCTCCAGGAGCGAAGAAGCGCCAGCTTTCTCCTCCCAGCCGACGGAAAGGAGGACCGTACCACCGTGCTTCATGTACTGTTCAAGCGCGTCCAGTTCACTGCTCGAATATGCTTTGGACGGTGCGATGGTTACGAACAAGTCGCTTGCAAGAAGTTGGTCTTCGTCAAAATCTCTGGCACCGAGTGAAAAGTATCCCTCGCGCATGAGATTTAGATAAATGCCGCTGATCGCATCATCGCGCCACGCTTCCATTGAGTGCAGCCCAACATGGGATAGATCGACCAATGCAATGTTGCCGGACAGTGGCGCGGGCTTCGAATTGGCCGCCAGATATTCCCGAGCGCCCCAGCCGGATGCCAGCATCGCAACACATGCCACGGGAACAATCGGAGCCTGATTGCGAGTTCCTCGGACGATCAAACCCATCGCACTGAACAGCAGAATAATTCCCAATACATCGCGCCATCGCGCCACCGTTGCATGTCCGGTACTCGCCAACCAATCAAACACGCGGGCGGTGAATCGCCACGTTTGCGTTTGAATCGCATTGACGAACCCGGACGTGTCACCGACCACGACGACTTTCCCCTTACCGACATTCTGAGCGGCGACCAGAACCATGTCGCCCAGACGTTCATCCGGGTCGGGCGCGGCGTTATCCATGTAACCCCGCTGCGGATTGCGAACATGGACGCCCTTGTCGGCATAACCGTATCGACCGACGATCAGCGGAGTAGCGGGATACGAAATATCAAGCGACGCCCCGACAACGCAGCCGGATTCATTGGTCTCGTCGCGAAGATGAACGGTGCTGGCGTGCGGCCAATACTGAAGCGAATGCAACCATCCGCCAATGTAGTAATATGCCGAGTCAAAATTGAAGGTGATGTTGGTATTGCCAATGGCTTCATCGAGAATCTTGTCGCCACCGGGCTCGTCATCTTTGCGCCATGTATGATCGCCCAGCATCAAGAGTGAGCCGCCATCTTCAACGAATTTTTCGATTCGGACGATGGTCTCGCTCGAGAGATGGTCTTTCGGGTTGGCGATGAAGAGTACGTCGCGATCGGCGAGCGAGGCCTCATCGAGCGATTCGATCAGATTCCCCTGCCAGCCCATCGCATCGAGCATCGTGGGAAGGTTTCCGAACATTCCCGCGCTTCTGGAACCGTAGCGCTGTTTGTTGGGGGTCATCCAGTTGTGAAAGCCTTCTTTGTATAAGGCGTATCGAATCGTACCGGCCATCCCCTTGCCTTCGCGTCGTTCTCCAGGCGCGTTGATGAATAGAAGCACGCCAATGACGACCATCGGCACCGCCAACCAAACCAGCCCGACTTCATTCGAGACTTGCTTATGACTCGGCGGAACTTTGATTGCGGAAATCGCTTTGAAGTAGATAGCGATGGGAAAGCTAAGCACGATCGCGAGAAGTCCGGTCATGTAAAGCGGATGCAATGCCGACCAGATTCTCTGCTGCCAGGTAAGCGACTCGCTGGTCAACACATCCGCACCGTATTGATATCGCGAAAACACACAAAGGTATGCAACGTAGATCAATACGACCGCCACCGCAGTGATGGCTCCCCAAACATTGAATCGACGATGGGCCGGAAGAATCGCACCAAAGAACAAAACCAACGCTGCAAATGACACCAAACCGATACCGCTGAACGTGGGACCAAATGTATTGTTTTCCGCCCCCGCTCCGACGATCCATCTTGCGATGCCTGAAAACAAATCGGAAACACCTTGACTGAAGTACCAACTGGTCAGGCTGTTTCCGTAGAGGTATTGAAACGTCCCGAAGATCATGGTCGCGACCGCAAACGCCGCAAAATGCGACGAACGCCCCGAGCGTTTGCGGACGATGACTTCAAGTCCCCAAAACCACATTGCCGCACCGAACAATCGATACGTCCAATGACCCGGCACCATCAGCAAACCAGCAATACAAATAACCAAACCGATAATCGGAAACGACGATCGCGACGGCGATTGGGACTGGTCGCTTCTCAAACCGTCGGTTTCGACTGCAGCGGACTTGGTCGGTAGCAGGAGACCCGAAAGAATCAGCAGGATGACGGCTGCGGCAGCATTGAATTCGTGGGCGAATAGACCCATCGCTTCAGCCGCAAACGCGACGCCAAACCATGCACAAATGACGCTCAAATATTTCAACGTAAGTTCCTCCGCGCACGTCGTGGCTGACGCCTGACAGAACGTGCGCACATCGGACCACTAATTCGTAGCAGTTTTGGCAACCGAACCTGCGAGTTGCTGTTTTTGAGATTGAATGTATTGCGCGTGTTGAGGTGCGAGTTTGAGCAGTTCGTCATACTTGGCCACTGCTTCTTTGGTGCGCCCGAGTTTGCCGTAGATTTCAGCCAGGACCTGGATGTACTGAAACGTGTCCGGCGATGTAGCGTAGGCCTCTTCCGCAAACTTGACAGCTGCCGGTAACTCGCGATTCAGATCGCTGTAGAGTTTTGCAAGTTGAAACTTGCCGGAAGGCGCTGCCGGTCCGCCGGATTGGACTTGCGTTTTGTATCCTTCGATGGCCTTTACATAGGCTTGCTCGGAAGCGGCAGCGTTGTTGCGAGTTTTTTCGATGTCGCCAATGTGAGTGTAGCAGCAAAAGTATTGCGGGTTTTGCTTGAGCACTTCGCGATAAGCCGCAACCGCTTCGTCATTACGCCCCAGCGCTTTAAGAGAATCACCCATTGAGTGTCTGGCTTGGATGCGATTTGGATTTTCACGCAGCGCCAGTTGAAACTCATTGACGGCCTCGGCGTGCTTGCCAGTGCGGAAAAATTCGTTGCCTTTTTGCGTGTGCGGACCACCGTCGTCATGCGAATGCTGACCCGCTGCGGCGCTTTGCTGGCCCCCTTGCGATTGACGACCACGCGGAAGTGTCCCGAGCCCGCCGGAATTCTTACCAAACTTGGCCATCTGTTGCATTTGAGCCGGCGTCATTCCTTGAGCACCCAGCTGCGCCATCTGGTTGGTATTGGCCGAACCTTGCTGGCTTGGCGCTGATGGCTTCGCCGGAACCTGACGATCACTCTCGTCGAAGCGCGAGAACGCCTGATCCAGCGTGAATTTATAAAGCCCGGAAAACTCCGGATCTTTAAACATCTGCCCGTCGGCAACGATCAAGACAAATAAGACCGCCACCGCAACCACACAAGAACCGAGCACTGCAATCGGATTCAATCGATGGTTTGGGTTTTCGTGATTGGGTGAACCACCTTGCGATGATCCAGCCCCCGATGTGTGCGAAGTGTTCTTGCCAGCCATGGTTTTACCTTTCCTCACAGTGACATAGGTGGCGACAGACTCGGTTCTGACGCACAACCTGCTAAGACTTGTAACCGCTTGGTAATCAAAGAAGTTACATTGTATACCCTCGCCTCTATTGATGAAACCGTCGATTGATTCCAAACCCTCGTGAAACTGCCGCAGATCGATTTTGCGACACAAAAAAAAGACTGGGTGGGCCATTAAGGCCCACCCAGTCGCGAGTCGTAAATCTATTCAATTAACAGCAACATTCAACCAGCCGTTATTGCGGGCCTCCATTCTGATTGACCTGCAATCCGGAAATCTCGAATGTTCCATTGTTCAGATTCTGACCCGTCAGCCGCACATCGCGCGGTGTTTCATCCACGCACTTCTCATGGCTGACGCGAATCTCGTTACAAAGGACAGGCGGCTGACCCGGAATCTGAGCCTGGAATTCGATCTGATAGGTGATGTCAAAGAAGCTGTCCACATTGAATTGCCCATTGTTATCACCCAAGTTGATCGAAACACCGTCTTTACCGCTCGATCCTATGTTTGAGACGACAAGCGGTTCACCCGGTGCCGGATTCGGGAAGAATCCTCCACCCACCGGATTACCAAAGTGCAACAGATCGACGCGCAAGTCGATTGCCGGATTTCCACAACTGGACGGATCGGCGGACAACACCTGCTGACCCGGTTGCGGAATGTCAATTCGATATGTGATGTCGAAGAAGCTATCGACGGTGAACGATGAACCTGGCGGTAACGCACCGAAGTCAATCGTGTAGGTAATGTCGAAGAAACTGTCGACAACAAAATCCAAATCAACACTGACTCCATCTTTACCACTTGAACCGATATTCGACACAACCAAACGACCGCCAGTGTCCATCAACGTAGCTTGGCCAAGGGCAGTATGATCGACACCAAAAACCGTCACAACCGGCGGCAACGGACATCCTGCACCCAGGCTTGCCGGGCAATAGGTTTGACTCTGCGGGAACACCGTAAAGTCGCAACCAATGGGCGTCGCGCCCGGGCAAACCGTCGCGAGGTCAGCAGGACACTGCGTCACCACTGCCGCACAGAGCGTCACATCACACGGACACGAAGTAAACGAGACCGGGCATGATGTCGAGAAGACCGGCGCGAACGTGAAGTCGCAAACACCCGTCGGCCCTGCACAAATCGTCAAGCCGTTGTCCTCGCACGTCGTTGGAATCGTCGTCGGACACTGAGTGATGAATGGTTCGCAGATGGTCTGAGCACCAGCCACGTCGGCACAAATAGTCACCGTCAACGGGCAAACGGTTTCCTGTACCGCACAGAAGGTCGGCTGAGCTTCGCAAAGCGTGAACTCGCACACCGTCGATTCTAGCGGACACTCGGTCGGCGATGCCGGGCACGTGGTCAAGACAGCCGCACAAGTCGTCGGATCGCACGGACAGACCGTTTCCACGTACGCACAAATCGTCGGATTCGACGGGCATGATGTCCATTGTCCCGGACAACTGGTGATGAGCGCATCTGCACAAAGCGTCGGAGCCGATTCACATTGCGTGATGATAACCGGGCACGTTGTCGGTGACGTCGGAGAGATCGTCGGATCGTCTGGACAGAATCCTCCAATTCCCGGACAAGTCGTCGGCAATGTCGGACAGAAAGTGTCCGTCGTTTGGCAGACCGTGAACTCGCAAAGCGTCGGGTCATTCGGACACGTCGTCAGGAAGTGCGGGCAAACCGTTTCTGCAACCGGACAGGAGGTTGGATCGCACGGGCACACCGTCGGTGTTCGCGGACAACGCGTCTCGATCATCGGACAAGTCGTCTGAAGTTCGGGACAGACAGTCTCTACGCTCGTGCAAACGGTAATCACGTCTTCGCACAACGTCGGTTGAATCGGACAAACCGTGGCCAACGGACACATGGTTGTAGCCCCACCCGTTTCACACTCAGTGACCGTCAGCGGGCAGAGTGTGGGTTGATCCGGACAGAACGTTTGCGTATTCGGACAAACCGTAAAGCTACAGAGCGTCGGAGCCTGTGGACACAATGACGGTGCCTGTGGACAGAACGTGTCCTGGATCGGACAACGTGTCGGGTCGCATGGGCATACCGAGAACTCAGTCGGGCAGCTCGTCGGCATCACCGGACATTCGGTGACCACCTCAGGACACTGCGTGGGAACATCCGAACACTGCGTCGGAATCAACGGGAAAATCGTTGGATCCGGACAACCTGCGGCTTCATCCATCGGGCAGAACGTTGGATTCTGCGGACAAACCGTAAACTCGCAGAAGGTGGGCGTTCCGTCCGAGCAGATCGTTTGCGAGAACGGACATTGCGTTACTTGCGACGGGCATCGGGTGATGTCGCACGGACATTCCGTCACCGTTCGCGGGCAAGCCGTTTGCAGTTGCGGACAAACTGTATCCTGCAAAGGACAAACCGTTTGTTCACTGACGCACGCGGTGATCGCCAACTCGCATGAAGTCACGGTCAACGGACACACGGTATCGACCGGACACGAGGTCGGTTGATCCTGCGTACAAATCGTCGGCACAACCGGGCACGTAGTCACGATGTCCGCCGAACAGAATGTCGGGTTCGTCGGGAAGATTGTGAAGTCGCAATCTGGCGGCGACTGCGGACAATGCGTTGGTTCCTGCGGGCAGAACGTCGTCCCTTGTACACCGCACTGTGTCGGATCGCACGGGCAAGTTGTGACCACCGCCGGGCAGAACGTTTCGTTGGCCGGGCAGGTCGTGAATTGACCCGCGATCACGCAGATCGTGAATTCACACATCGTCGAATCCACCGGACACTCGGTCGGAAGCACCGGACAATTGGTGATCTGAGTCGGGAAGACCGTCGGTTCCGGATCCATGCAGATGCCTGGAATCACGGGGCAAGTCGTCACATTCGTGGGACAGAACGTATCCGCCTGAGGACACAAGGTGAATTCGCAGAACGTTGGGATCACCGGACATTCCGTTTGGAAATTCGGACAGAACGTATCGGTCTGCGGACAGGTCGTGATCTCAGTTGGGCAGAGCGTGAACTCTTTCGGACAGAATGTCGGATCCTGCGGACATTGCGTGAACTGACAGAGCGTCGGGAACTGCGGACAGTTGGTGAACTCACATTGCGTCGGGCTCGACGGGCAGTTCGTAACGTCCTGCGGACACTGCGTAAACTCACAAACCGTCGCCAAACCGGTGGGATCACAGAACGTCGGCTCTGCCGGACATGCGGTGGGTTGTGCCGGGCAGTTCGTTATGACGACCGGGCACTGCGTGAACTGGCAGACCGTCAGCGCCGTTGCACAGTTCGTCACATCTTCCGGACATTGCGTTTGGTCAACTGGGCAGGTCGTCGGATCGCACGGGCATACCGTAAACGTCTTCGGACATTCCGTGATCACCTGCGGACAGGTCGTTGCCTCTTGCGGGCACTCAGTCGGAATCACCGAACAAATCGTGGCGCCGGCTGGGAACACCGTTGGGTCGGGACAGTTACCTGCCGCATCAATCGGGCAGACCGTCACAATCGTCGGGCATTGCGTGTGCTCACAAACCGTCATCTGCTGCGGGCACGACGTATCGAACGACGGGCACACGGTGGCCACGACCGCACAGTTCGTCGGGTCTGCCGGACAGGCTGTGACTGTCTTCGGACAGGTCGTTTGAAGCACCGGACAAGTCGTATCCTGAACCGGGCAAGTCGTCACCGTTCCATCCGGACACTGTGTAAACTGACTTGAACATTGCGTCGGAGTCGCCGGGCACACGGTAAAGACGTTTGCACAAACCGTCGGTAGCGTCGTCTGGCAAATCGTTGGCGTTTCCGGACAAGTCGTCACCGCCTGCGGGCAGGTCGTGGGGCTTGTCGGGAAAATCGTGACTTCGCAACTCGCGCCATCTTGCGGACAAAGGGTCGGCTCGGTCGGGCAGTTCGTTAGGACCGCCGGGCAACGCGTTTCGTCGCACGGGCAGTTGGTCGGACTCACCGGACAGAACGTTTGCTCAACCGGGCACTGCGTGAACGCACCTGCACCAGCCGGACAGACCGTGACTGAGCAAATCGTCAGGATCGAATGCGCCGGACACTCGGTTGGTAATTGCGGACATTGGGTCGCAACCACCGGGAAGACCGTGGGGTCTGGCGGTGGCGGACAATCGACACCATTGGCCGGGCAGAACGTGTCCATGTTCGGGCAGATCGTGAATTGACACTGCGTCGGTTGGAATGGACAGGTCGTATCAAAGTTCGGACAGAAAGTGTCTTCCTTGGGGCAAGTCGTCGGTTCGGCCGGGCACACCGTTACTTCTTTGGGGCAAGCCGTCAAAACGTCAGGACACACCGTATCCTGACAAACCGTTGGGAAGATCGGACAATTCGTCGGCTCACAAACGGTTGGATCGAGCGGACATTCAGTCGCAACTTGCGGGAAAACAGTCGGATCACATCCAGCAGCCGGATCGCCAGGGCAAAGCGTCGGCTGATTGGGGCAAAACGTCGGTTGGTCGGGACAGAAGGTTTGTGACTGAGGACAAACCGTAAACTCACATAGAGTTGCAGCCTGCGGGCAATTGGTAACATCGCTCGGGCAGGCTGTTGGTTGCTGCGGGCATCGTGTCGGATCGCACGGACAGAACGAGAACTCGACCGGACACTCTGTCGCCGTTGCCGGGAAGATTGTCGGGTCTGCACACGGATTCGGATCGCATGTGGTTCCGTCGCCTAAGTAGACTCCAAAGAATGGTGCTCCAAGACACTGGTCTTCAGGAACAACCGCACAGGCTGTTGTGCCGTCGCGGCAACATGCACCTTCAGCCACCAAGCTGAATTCTATCTGCAGTTGCGCGAATGCGCGCAGATCGGTCGAACCGTCGCCATCCGGATCGCCTGGTTCGCAGCCGGGAATATGCGGAATGCCTGGACCTTGGAGACAAAGCTCAAAGATTTCCAGGTCGACAATATCCCGGTCGCCGTCGCGGTCATAGTCAAAAGGCAACTGCGCATGCGCGATGCCGACACCGAGGGGCATCGCCAAAAAACCAAATACCATTATTAGAATCGCCAACCTGCTGATGCAGGCCCGTCGATTCAAACAACAACATTTCCAGATTGCTCCAATGGATGTCGGCACTGTTGCAGTACCTGCGCGCCCATTCCCCGATTTGCCGATCATTGCCCCGGCCTCCGACTAAGAGATGATTGATTTAGCGAAATTTTGGCCAGCCTAGCCTTGGTTACAATTTTGACAACGTGCTGATACAAAGTCAACACAATTCGACGTGATAAAGGGTCAATCGCTGATGTGAAAGATGTTTTGATTACGGAGCTTTCTAAGAATGCCACTTTGTGACCCTTTGCGGTGACACATTAAGTTCCACTTGAAGCGAAGGTCTTGCAAGCAACCCACTCGATGTGAAACTATTTCTAGAATGCCGCCAGCCTTGACGCAGAGAAGTGCGAAGTCACATGTACCAGTTCAGTTCTAATTCAACCAAAGAAGGCTGTAGATTCGCACCGTTACGTCATAGACACAATGCTCCTGCCTTTTGACACGTCCCGATAAATTTTTTTGAAAACAAATCCACATCGACCACAGATGCCGCTAAAACAACGACTTAGAAATTCTCGATGAATCTTCAAACGAAAATGTAATTGAGGATTTGATGAATTGAACTCGACCAGGACCTGCAAGAATGCCTGATGCGTATACCCAATTACTAAACAAGATCATCGAGATGGGCCGACTGGCGGCGGTTGATGCGCTCGTCCAATGGGACCAAGACACCTACATGCCAGATCAAGGTGTTTCGGCTCGCGCAGAAATGTGCGCCCAGGTGGCGATCACTTCCCACCAACTTCAAACCGCTGACGCTCTTGGCGAATTGCTGGCATCCAACAGTGAAACCGGTGATCCCATCCGCGATACGAACATCCGCGAGGCGAAACGCGACTACGAGAGGGCTTGCAAGCTGCCGGCTGAACTCGTCGAACAGTTGAGTTGGGCGTCTTCACTCGCGAAAAGCGCGTGGGCCCAGGCTCGGCAGGAAAATGATTTCCAGGCGTTCGCCCCACACCTCGAAGAATTGCTCGGACTTGTTCGACAGAAAGCAGATGCCCTCGGATACGACTCCGAACCGTATGACGCCCTTGTGGACGAATACGAACCGGGTGCTAAAACGGCTGAAATTGCGTCGCTTTTTGGATCGCTGCGTGAGGAACTCGTCCCGCTGGTGCGCGAACTCACCCAATCACCCAATCAAATCGACGATGAAATCGTGCGACGACATTATCCGGAAGCTGCTCAGGAAGCCCTTTGCAGGCATTTGGCGGCGGCAATCTGTTTTGACTTTTCAGCAGGTCGGTTGGATCGATCCGTGCATCCGTTCTGCACGTCGATGGGCCCGCGCGACGTTCGCGTCACCACGCGGTTTGACGAACAATTCTTCTCGCCCGCGATTTTCGGCGTGCTGCACGAAGTGGGTCATGGGTTGTACGAGCAAGGCCTCGACCCAGCCCATCAGTTTACGCCAATGGGGGCGGCCACTTCGCTGGGGATTCATGAATCGCAGTCACGACTTTGGGAGAACATGGTCGGTAGGTCGTTACCGTTTTGGAAATGCCACTTCGCCTCGGCTCAGGAATATTTCCCGGAGGCTTTGGGAAGTATCTCGCTAAATGATTTTCACCGGGCGATCAACAAATCTGCCCCATCGCTCATTCGCGTGGAAGCCGACGAAGTAACCTACAACCTGCATATCATTCTGCGGTTTGAGATTGAACGCGAACTGGTATCGGGACGGCTTGCGGTCAAAGATGTCCCTGAAGCCTGGAATCAAAAGTCACAGGAAATCCTGGGGCTGGCGCCATCGAATGACTCTGACGGGTGCCTGCAGGATATTCACTGGTCACTCGCGGGGTTCGGATACTTTCCGACCTATGCGCTAGGCAATCTGTACGCCGCTCAGTTTTATAAGCAAGCGAGCCAGGACCTGGGCAACTTGGACGAGCAGATCGCCCGTGGCGAGGCCCAGCCCCTTCGGGAGTGGCTCCGCGTGAACATTCATCAACACGGAAAACGCTTCCGGGCTGGTGAATTGTGCGAACGGGTCACGGGCAAACGGCTGACAACCGCCCCACTGATGCAGTATTTGAGCGGCAAATACAAACCGCTGTATGGTCTGGCGTAAGCACTCAAAGTGGCGGACAGCGGCGGTTGGCTCATGAGTTCATGGAAGCTGATCACAAGTAAATAAGACTTGAGGGCTGTTGCTCAACTTGGGGCACGGTACAATCAACGCGTGACTTCACGCATTGGGAGAAAATAGCGATGACGTTCTTACCGATGATTTCAAACATGATTCCAGACGGCGCGGTGGTGTTGGCCAACCTCGATATTGACGGGTTTTTTACGAGCCAATCGTTCTTGACCCAGTTGGCGTCCGCGATTTCAGCTTTTCTGCTGTCGCTGTTCAGCCTTTTTATTGGCGGTGGTACGACCACATCGCCGTAAGTCTTGGCATCGCCATACGCCTGTTGATGGCCAAATCGTGGCTCTCCGACTCAGGCTCAAGCGCACATATGCCGATTGTCAACGTTGGAGCGAATTGTTTCCGCCCGCATCCGGCGAGGGTTTGACGGTCTGCGACATCGGTTTTTTGAGGGTTGGCGGGCATTTGATTTTGACCCGACTGCTCGGTGTGGTATATTTTGTGGGTCGGACCTCTTCGTATTCCGATTATTCAGGATTTCTGCGGGCAGGCGCATCTTGTCCGATAACGTCTAGTCCAATAAGAGTGATACTTGGTAACTCCAAAGCTCTGCGGTGTTGCCCTAAAGCTGTCTTGATGGCAAAGAGTTTTATGACGCAATACACATGCTAGCCTTTGGTTCCGCGATTCGATCATTCGATCTGGGCGGTTGGCATGGATGTGCATGGCGCGAAAATTCGTCAGGCTCGAACACACGTCTGCGTGTTCATTCCACACGAACTGTCAATCCCATATCAGCACCGTTGCGAATTCGAATCAGCCGAATGCTGCGCCTTGCGCATGAAGTCACTTCGATGAGTGAATTTGTAAGTGGTGTTTGTCGGGATGGTGTTTGTCAGGATTTTGGATCTCGCACCCAAAATACGGAAGAAAGTCAGGAGCGAAAGTCGTGAGTGGCAAGTGCATTAACGTAACCCTGCCCGATGGAAAGTGTCTCGAAATGCCGGAAGGTTCATCGGCATATTCGGTCGCTGAGAAGATCGGTCCGGGTTTGGCAAAGTCGGCTATCGGGGGAGTTCTGGACCCGAATGGCGAGGCGATGGTCATCGATCTCCACGCCCCGCTCACAGGCGATTGCACACTCTCACTTTTGACATCCACAGACGAAGACCCCCGAAGCCTGACGCTGCTTCGCCACAGCACCGCACACGTAATGGCCGAAGCCATCTGCAAGATTTATCCGGGTACGAAACTCGCATACGGCCCACCGCTCGAAGACGGGTTCTATTACGACATCGACTGTCCGCAACCAATCACACCTGAAGAATTCAAAGCGATCGAAGACGAGATGCAACGCATCGTCAGCGAAGATCGCAAGTTCACGCGCTATGAATTGGATCGCGCCGAGGCGATGGCCAAAGTTGAGCAGGAAGGCAATCGCTTCAAAGTCGATAATGCTGAGCGAGCGGAAGGCGATTCGCTGAGTTTCTACGTCACCGGTGAGAATCGCGGCAAAGATTTTGAAGACCTTTGTCGCGGACCGCACATTCCTTCGACGAAGCGCATCGGCGCGTTCAAGGTTCGACAGGTCAGCGGTTCATACTATCGCGGTGACGTCAATGAGCAGCAGTTACAGCGCGTTTATGGCACGGCATTCTTTAAGAAAAAATCGCTGCGCGTTTGGGAGCAGCAAATTGAAGAAGCGAAGAAGCGCGACCATCGAATGCTCGGCAAGGAATTGGATCTGTTTACGATTTCGCCCGAGGCTGGCAGCGGTTTGGTCCTTTGGGAGCCCAACGGCGCCATCGTGCGGATGATGCTCGAAAACTTCATCAAGGGTGAATTAATCATTCGCGGATACGATCCGGTCTTTACGCCCCACATTGGCCGACTCGACATGTACCGGACAAGTGGACACTATCCTTATTACGAAGACTCGCAGTTCCCCGCACTCTACGAAACCGATCGCGGGCGGATGCTGCTGTGTTTGCGCAATCTGATTCGGCGTGCTGCGGAAGAACATGCCGGTCCGCGCCGCGACGAAGCTGTCAGCAAAGTTCGTAACTTCGGCGGGGCCATACAAGCCGTCTTCGACGATTTGAGCGAATTCGATTTAAACGCCGAACCGGACAAGCAGCTTGAGTTTGTTGAAGAAGCCCTCACGCACGAAGAGGGCTATCTGCTCAAGCCAATGAACTGTCCGCACCATATCCACATTTACAAAGCGTCGCCGCACAGCTATCGCGATTTGCCGGTGCGGTTGGCGGAGTTCGGTACGGTGTATCGTTACGAGCAGTCGGGCGAGTTGGGCGGCATGGTTCGGGTTCGCGGTTTCACTCAGGACGACGCCCATATTTTCTGCACGCCCGAGCAACTGCCCAACGAACTTCGCGACACGATCGAGCTGACGCAGCTCGTGCTTTCGACGTTGGAATTCAAAGACTACCGCGTCCGCATGGGCACCCGCGATCCCGATTCCGACAAGTACACCGGTGACCCGGCGCTTTGGGATCGTGCTGAGCAAGACTTGCGCGACGTGATCAAAGAGATGGGCATCGACGCCACCGAAGAAAAAGGTGAAGCGGCGTTCTACGGTCCGAAGATCGACTTTGTGGTTAAAGACTGCATCGGACGCGAGTGGCAGTTGGGCACCGTTCAGGTCGATTACAACCTGCCCAATCGATTCGACATCAGTTATGTCGGCACTGACAACACCGACCACCGCCCCGTGATGATTCACCGAGCCCCCTTCGGCAGCATGGAACGCTTTGTCGGAATCCTGATCGAACACTTTGCCGGAGCGTTTCCACTTTGGCTGGCACCAGTTCAAGTCGCGGTGGCGACGATCAGTGAAAAGAGCATCGGCTATGGGCAGAAGGTTTACGACCAACTCGCCAGCCACGGTATCCGCGCGATTCTGGATTCTGGAAGCGACAAGATCGGACCCAAGAAACACAGGTTGCGCGCTCAGAAGATTCCATACATTCTCGTCGTCGGAGAGAGCGAGGCGGAAGAAAAATCCGTCAACATCAACGATCGCGACGGTTCAACCATGGGCAGTTATCCGCTCGACAGTTTTGTCGAATGGTGTTTCATCGAAATCCAAACGAAAGGCAAGAGTCGGCATCAATCGCTGACCGCACCCGAGCGCAGCAAATAGCTTACCCAACTATTTTCTTGCTCGAATACAATTACATTAACATGGGTATCCGAAAGGACGTGTCATCGCCAAGAGACCGAGACTAAACGAAGAGATCCGCATGCCGCAGATTCGCCTGATCGATCAGGACAGCGCGCAGCGTGGTGTTGTGGATACATATGTGGCCCTAAGAGAAGCTCGCGACTTGGGACTCGACCTCGTCGAGATTGCCCCGCACGAGCGCCCTCCGGTGTGTCGCATCATGGATTATGGCCGCCATCAGTACACGCTTAAGAAACGCCAGAAACAAAGCGCGACTCACGAAGCGACTCTGAAAGAAGTGCGCCTGCGACCCAAGACCGACGACAACGATCGCAACATCAAGATCAGCCGCGCCGAGAAGTTCCTGACCGAGGGGCATAAGGTTCAGTTCACCATGCTCTTCCGCGGTCGCGAACGGCAACATGCGGACATTTCCCGCAAATTATTCATGGAAATCATCGAGCATTTCGGGGAGTTGATCAAAGTCGAACGCATGCCCAAGAGCGAAGGCCGCCGCATGACCATGGTCATCGCGCCCACCAAGAAGATGATCAAGATCAAGCCAAAGACCAAGAGCGAAAAGCCAAAGAAGGGCAAGGACAGTCAGCCAAAAGATGACACAGGAACCGATCAGCCAAAAGATGACGCAGGAACTGAAGCACCTATCCCTTCGGACGAAACTGCGACGTCGGCTGAATCATCTGAAACGGCAAATGCCCCGGCAGAGGACAATATGGTCACCAAAGAATAACAGTCACCATTACTCGCAGCGCGCAAAATGCGGAACGGTTATTCTTCCGGACCTTGCGCAATCTCACGGCTAGATATGCGGGTGCCCGATCGTCACTCCCGCGTACGCGGGAGTCCAGAACGGGCGATGAGCAACGTGCGGGACTTGGATTCCCGCTTTCGCGGGAATGACAGTGGAGCGCAACCCGCAAGATGACGAGTGGGCCTACACTAGCATCCCATGTCTTGGTGATGCACGGTGGCATTTAAATGGCCACAATGGGCGGGGACCAGTGACAGTTGGTTGGGATCATGAGCGAAAGAACGTACCGGCACCTTCCACCAGCAGAGATTCTTAGCGCGCTAACCGGAGCAAAGTCGTTGGTCTGCGTCGGTCATGTTTCTCCCGATGCGGATTGCCTGGGGGCAGCGCTCGCGCTTTCCAGGGCATGGTCCATCGCCCAGAAAAAGGACGCGTTTGTCTGGGTCACTGAGCAGACCATACCCGCGCGACTTCGGTTCATGCTTGAGATTGCCGACGTACCGCGCGCGGATACCGGCATTCTTAAAGCGGCTGACCGTTTAGCCGTTGTCGATACGTCCCAGCCGTCGCGCATCGACCTGCCGAAAACCATTTCAATTGAACCAGATGGTCATCACCGAATCCTGAATATCGATCATCACTTCACCAATACATGTTTCGGTAACATAGATTGGATCGTCGAAGACGCATCTAGCACCTGCGAGTTGATCTACGAGTTGTTGTGCGGACTTTCGATTGAGATCGATCCAGCGACCGCGGCGCTGTTGTATTCTGGGATCTACACGGATACCGGGGGATTCTCGCTGCCCAACACAACAGCAAACGCTTTGAACATCGCCGCCGAATTAACGCAACTTGGCGTGTCGCCATCTGATATCGCCGAACGGGTTGATCGCTCTGTGGGCAAACCGCAATTTGAACTGCTAAAGAGTATCTATCAAAACACGCACACCCTCGCGGATGGATCAATCGCCTACAGCACAATCAGTTACGACGATTTGTTGAAGTCCGGATGTGCCCCGTCAGACATCGACGATCAAGTCAACGTGCCCCGATCGATGGCCGGGGTGGCGATTGCCGCCCTCTTCACTGAGGTCGAACCGGGCAGAGTCCGAATCAATCTGCGCGGCGAGAGTAGTACCGAGGTGGCCGGTCTCGCGCAACAGTTCGGAGGAGGAGGACACCGGCAAGCGGCGGGCGTGATCATGTCGGGGACATTGGCCAATGCGGTCGATCGGGTCATATCAGCCGCCGTCAAAATGCTTGAGGGTCAATCGCAAGACGCCGTGACTCGTGAATCGGCAAAGGACGTATGCGAATCGACAGGTCCATAGAATTTCAAATTACAATAACCCCTCGCTTAACACGACGCATAAGAATCCAGTAGGAAATCCACATGACTGCACAGGAACATGAAAGCACCGTAACGCTCGTCTCGGGCCTGCCCCGATCGGGCACTTCGATGATGATGTCCATGCTGGATGCCGGCGGGATGGAACTGGTCGTCGATGGCGAACGAACAGCCGACGAAGACAACCCCAAGGGTTACTTTGAACTCGAGAAAATCAAGAAAATCAAAGCCGATTCAAGCTGGCTCCACGACGCCAATGGTAAGGTTATCAAAGCCATTTCGCAGTTGCTGCTTGATCTGCCGACGGACGGTTCGATTCGATACAAAATCGTCTTCATGCGTCGCAACATCGACGAAGTGTTGGCGTCGCAAAAGAAGATGCTAATCCGCCGCGGAACCTACAAACCGGAAATCTCCGACGATGAAATGAAGCGGATGTTTCTGTTGCACCTCGAGCAGGTGACCGACTTTCTTGGGAAACACGAAGTCATGGACACGCTCTACGTCAATTACAACCGACTGATTTCGGACCCGTCTGATCGGATCGATTCGATCAATCAATTCCTGGGCGGTTCGCTCGATACCGCGGCGATGTCTGCCGTCGTTGACAAACAACTCTATCGCAATCGCGCCTGATTTCGCGATTGACCATGCGAGACACTTGGCGGTTATCAACTTTGGCTTTGCGACGCAGGATGGTCTATCATTTCTGACGTGGACTGGACAAAGAACATCCAAGCCGTCGTCTTCGACATCGGTGGGACGCTGCTCGATTTCGATCGTCATGAGTCGTACGCTGAATTGAAAACCGGGGCCGAACTCGCCCGTCAATATTTGATTTCGCTCGGTCATGCCCCACCGTCAGCTGGCGTTTATCGTCGCCGAATTCTGCGGCGATTGGGCCGAGCGTATTTGTGGTCGCGTCTGACCTGGAGCGAGCTTGATCCGATGCAGCACTTTGGTCGCATGCACGCTTCGATGGGCATCACCCTGAGTTTCTCAGACGCTGCGGAATTGGCCCGCTTGCTGTATAGCCCGAACAAAGCGCTCGCCCACGCCCATCCGAAGACGGCTGATACGCTCGCGGCGATTCGGGCGGCTGGCATGAAGATCGGGCTGATTTCCAACACCGTCGCCCCACCGAGTGGGCTTGAAGATCATTTGGCGCAAGAGGGCTTGCTTGAGTATTTCAGCGTGCGGGTATTTTCGTGCGTGGTCGGTGTGCCCAAGCCCAACCCCAAAATTTTTGAGGTCGCACTCAAGCAACTTGACGTCGCTCCGCAATGCGCGTTGTACATCGGTGACAAGCCACACATCGACGTCGTCGGCGCTTGCCGCGTTGGTATGCGTTCGGCGCTTCGGGCGGCGCAGATGCCGACCAAAAAGAAACATCAGCCGGACATCTGCGTACGCGAGTTGTGCGAACTAACTGATCATCTTCAGCTTTGCACGCCAACGAGATCATGAAGGTCAAGCTCACGCCGCAGCTCTTGATCAACGCCTATTCGCAAGGCATCTTTCCGATGGCCGATGAAGACAGCGAACTCCTATGGTTTGCGCCAGATCCCCGCGCCATCATTGAGCTCGATAAGTTTCATGTACCTAGGAACCTTGGCAAACTCTATCGGCAGAAACCGTTTGAGCTAAAAATCGATTCCGCGTTTGAGCAGGTCATCGACGCGTGTGCCGATCGACCCGAAGGCACCTGGATCAGCCGCGAAATCCGCGAAGCTTATGTCGAACTGCATCGGTTGGGCTTCGCTCATTCTGTTGAGTCCTGGCGCGATGGGAAACTGGTGGGCGGCTTATACGGCGTTTCAGTGGGTGGAGTGTTTTGTGGCGAGAGCATGTTTCAACGTGAATCGAATGCGTCAAAAATCGCGCTCGTGTACCTGGTTGAAAGGATGCGCGATTGTGGCTTTCTGTTGCTTGATATTCAGTTCACAACCGAGCACTTGATGCAATTTAATTGCGTCGAAATACCGCGGAATGAATACACGCGGCGCTTGGATCGGGCGCTTCAAGTGGATTGCACATTGGCTGATTGAACAAATTCGCGATGAAGGGCCTGCGAATTATCTGTAAATACCAACGCCGCGACAAGCAAAGCCTGTCGCGGCGTCTACTACAGGAGGAGGGGAAAGAAGCATCGCACTCTCTCTAACTCATACCCGCTTAACATCAACAAGACTTTAGCAATGAGCAAGCATTTTATGTAATATTTTGAGCGAAAACTTTGACGGTAGGCACATCGAAGTCTCTAGAATTGCAGGAAGCTTCGCTCATTGAATCAAAAGCGTCGCTTCCTGTTAATATAGTGAAGTATTGGCTGAGACGAAAAAATCAACAAGGGGATTATTCCTGTACTGAAAAGTCCACCCTTATCCAATTTGTGCCAGTAACTGACACCGCTCGAAGAATCAGACGCCTTACATCGAGCAGGCGCTGCCCCCGTTCTTTTCGACATAACGCTGATGGTACTCTTCGGCCCGATAGAAGACCGGTGCATCGCATATCTCGGTAACAATCGCCCTGCCGAATTGACCGGACGCGTTCGCTTTTTCTTTCGACGCTTCCGCAAGTTGCCGCTGCTCGTCGTTGTGAACAAAAATCGAAGAGCGGTACTGCGAACCGAAATCGGGCCCCTGGCGATTCAATGTCGTCGGATCATGCATGTTCCAAAATGCATTTAGAAGTTCGTCATAGCCAACCGCGTCAGGGTCGAAATCAACTTCGACGACCTCGGCGTGACCGGTGTTCTTGCGACAGACTTCTTCATAGGTTGGATTCGTCGTGGTTCCGCCGCAGTACCCGACAGCCGCATCGACGACTCCCTTGATGCTTCTAAAGCTTGCTTCGACACCCCAGAAACAACCGGCTGCGAATGTTGCTTTTTCGATTTGCATTTCTCAATTCACCTCATAACGAGCGTCAACGATCGCCCTTGGATTTTAGAAACATCATATGAAGCACCCGCCTCAAAATTCAACTTTTGCCCGTACTCTTACCGACTTTCATTGCCGGCTGTATACCAGCTTCCACCGTACCGTATAATAACCGCATGAACCTGAAGCGACGAACGAGATTTAAAATCTGCTGCATTTCAAGTCTGCAAGAAGCGGAGTTGGCTGTCGCGTACGGGGCGTCCGCGTTGGGACTCGTTTCGTCTATGCCGAGTGGCCCTGGCGTGATTTCGGAATCGCTGATTACCGAAATCGCAAAGACCATTCCGCCAGGGGTTGCATCCTTTCTGCTGACTAGTCTGCAGGATGCTGGCGACATCATCGATCAGCACCGGCGCTGCGGCGTGAACACGATTCAAATCTGCGATCGTCTAACCAAAGGCACCTATGACGACCTGCGGAGCGCCCTACCGGGAATCGGAATCGTCCAAGTCATTCACGTTCTCGGCGACGAGTCGATCGATGAAGCCCGGGATACCGCCCCACATGTTAATGCGATCCTGCTCGATTCTGGAAATCCGAAACTGGCGACGAAGGAATTGGGCGGAACCGGACGAAAGCATAACTGGGAGATCAGCCGCCGGATATGTGAATCGGTGTCGGTTCCTGTATACCTTGCGGGTGGCTTAAATGCCCAAAACGTGACCGGTGCAATCGAACAGGTCCGACCGTTCGGCGTCGATATTTGCTCTGGCGTTCGCACTGATGGCCGGTTGGATGAAACCAAGTTGTCCGCGTTCTGCAGAAATATTTTCTCGACGCACGCGGCTGGGATCTGAAACGATGCATCGACAACCCTTCCTCAAATTGCTCGATGAGTATGGAGCGTCAGACGATCGCGATGCGAAATGCCGCCAGCGATTCGTCGAATTTGTCAACGCGCACACCGATTGCTTTGAGCGCTCTCTGGCCGTCGGCCACATTACCGGATCGGCATGGCTAATGGATCCATCAGGTCACAAGGTTCTGCTGACCCACCATCGCAAGCTCGATTGCTGGCTGCAAGTGGGCGGACACGCCGACGGACAATGCGATGTTTTGGACGTAGCCCTCCGCGAAGCCCAGGAAGAATCGGGCATTGACGACATCATTGTGCTTGAATCGGCGATCTTTGATTTGGATATTCACAGGATCCCTCAGTTCAAAGACATTGCATCGCACGAACACTTTGACGTGCGCTTTTTGCTGCAGGCTGAATGCCAAACACTGACCATCAGCGAAGAATCCAAGGATTTGGGTTGGTTCGATGCCGAGCAGCTAAGTGAAATGAATCTGGACGATTCGATCAACCGAATGCGTCGCAAATGGCTGGAGCGGTCGCTTTCACATTTGAAATCGTCAACAACGAATCGGAATTAGATTTGTGGCCAGCATACGAAGTCCATCCTTCAGAACTTGTGGTGTACTGGGAACGCTCATTCTAATTGCACTGCACGCCTTAACAGGGTGCGAGACGTCCAGCATCGATCCCACTACCTCGCTCGAAATACAAGTCCCTAGCGAGGAATCAATCGGCCTTGGCACTGCGACAATTGAAATCGTCCATAGAACGACCGACAATTTCCAAAACGGTTCAAGCGCGATCGATGTGTATATTCCGACGGCACCGCAAACAGAATTCCCAATGCCAGTGGTGATCCTGCTTCAAGGCGCACGAGTCCACAAATCGTACTATTCAAATTACTGCGCACGAATCGCCGCCCACGGTTTCGTCGTGCTTGCAGCGAATCATGACTCAACGCTTGGCTACTTTACTGCAACGTCAAGCGTGGATGAGGTGTTGGCATATTTGGAGGCAGAATCGGACGAGCCCGATGGAAGACTCTTTGGCGTCGTCGATATGACTCGACTCGGGATCGTCGGACATTCGTTCGGTGGCGCTACCGTACTGACGCTGGCTCAGGGGGATTGCAATTTTCCATTCTGTCCGGTGCCATTTGAAAAGCCGGCTTCGTTGCGGGCGATTGCCGTCTATGGATCACATCTTGCCGATCTAGCAGGTGACGTCATTTCGATTGATGCGCGGGGGCTTGCAATTCAGATGATGTTTGGAGATTTGGATTCCGTCGCCGATCCTTATGACACTCGGCGTATGTTTGAGGCGGGTCGTAACGGCGCAAAACAACTCATCGCGCTGAAAGGGGCCAATCATTTTGCGATCACTGATATCAACAATCCGCCAGGTACGATCGCCGATTCAAACAGCCCGCTTATTAAACAGCAAGCCTCAATCGCCTTGGCGGCGGACTGGGTTGGCATGTTCATGCGGGCGCATGTCGCCGGGGATGCCGACGCGATAAGCTATTTGCAGGCCTCCGGTACACAGGAATCCGAGCAGTTTTACACGAGCTATACGCCGTTTCAAATTCAGCCAACTCCGCAGGCAAATGTGACTGATTTCGCCGATCGAGAAACGGCTTCGCCTTGATGGGACGATCCAATTAAGATCTTTTGTTGGCAGTTGCATCCGCATCGGTTACCTTCGCGTTGATTGGAAATGCGGTAGTGGAATTCGAGAATATATCAGTTTCTTGCACATGGAAAAAATCTTAATCAAAGACGCCGGGCAGTGGGGTTGGTGGGAGTTGGCATCCAAGACGATGGGCAACGACCCCGCCGCTGTCTTCCCGTGTACAGATTGCGATCAGACCGTGGTGGCCAAGGAGGCCATGCACGATGGATGGGTGCGCCTAGCGTTGGCCGGCGAATCAGAACCTGAGGCAGAACCCAAAGCTGTCGAAGACGGAAAATTCTATTGCCCGAACTGTCAGGTGACGCACGGAATCGACATCGAAGAGGGATACGCCAAGCGGGCAGTTCCCGAAAAAGCTTCCCAAAGTCGAAGGGGTCGTGGTGGCCGGCGCAACAACTCGCGACGCGACGCACCATCCAGATCTGATTCCAGGTCTGGCAAGAACCGAGCCGGGTCTGAGAAGAGTCGAACCGAGACAGACAAGAATAGCCAGGGCGAATCCAAGGCAACTGGCACTTCCAAGGCGACTGGTACCTCTAAGGCGACCGACGCTGAGAAGAAATCCAATGGTGGCAACGGTTCGCAGCGCAGCGGAAATCGGCGCGGAAACGGATCGCGCAACCGAAGTCGTCGTTCCCGCCGTTCACGACCGCAAGGAACAAACCAGGATCAATCGCCCAAAGGCGCTGAAGGTTCGGGATCGTCAGGTGGATCAGGCTCTTCTGGCGGATCGAAACCATCGGGCGGATCGAAACCATCGGGCGGATCTGGGGACTCAGGTTCATCGGGGAATGCAGGACCAAAAGCTGATTGAGTGAAACGAATGGGGGTTGTTCAAATGAACGCAAGACCTGACATCTGTCGAATGTTCGCAAGTACGATTGCAGCGCTCGTCATGGGCATTGGTCTAGGAGCGTGTTCGCCATCTGAGAAAACAGACAAACCATCTCCTTCTGCATCGCCATCATCAGCAGCGACACCGAAACCGGCAGCGACACCTGCTCCAGCAACCGGCGACAGCAAGGCCCCCTCAACCGAAGGTATGACCGGAACGGTCAAAATCAAAGCCGTCTATCAAGGCGCAGATCGCCCCAAACGCATCGTCCTCAACATGGCTGGCAACCCCGACTGCGTTCAAGCCAACAACGGCAAGAAAATCGGCAACGCGAATCTACTCGTTAATAAAGACATGACGACGCGAAATGTGATCTGCTTCTTAAAGGATACTCCAGACGGGATGGATTTTGAACCGCCGGCCGAGAAGGCCATGCTCGATCAGCAAGGCTGTATGTATTCGCCGCATGTGCAAACCGTGATGACAAAGCAACCCATCACGGTGCGCAACTCAGACGCGACGCTGCACAACATTCACACGTTTGCAGAGAAACAGCGGGCGACCAACTTTGCCCAACCCAGCAAAGGCGACCAGCGCGACATCGAATTTGCCCGCCCGGAATTCGTCAAAGTTAAATGCGACGTGCATCCGTGGATGAGTGCGTACGTCGGCGTCTTTGATCACCCTTACCACGCGGTGACTGGAACCGACGGAACCTGCGTCATCGAACTTCCCGCTGGCGAACACACCATTGGTGGCTGGCATGAGGATGCAGGAGACCTCGAACCAATCAAAGTCATGATCACAGCCGACCAAGAGATCGAGGTGGAGATCAAGGTTCCCGAGTAACGGATCGGATTCGCCAACCTCCGGGTCGCCAGCCCGCATGCCAAATGCCGTCACGTACGGGTAACCATACAAGTTCAGACCAATCCAATCACCGTCGATTTTGCGGCGCGATATACTCCGTTGCGTAGTTATCATGGGTGCAGGCAACCAGTGGAACTGAACATTTTTGCACGCTCCCAAAGCGCACGCAGGACGCACTGGGTATGAACACGATCAATCTTGAGATGCTTCGTCTCGGCATGAGCAGCCTCCGCCTGCACAAACTGCGGACGATGCTCACTGCGCTCGGGATCATCTTCGGGGTGGCTGCGGTCATCTGCATGTTGTCGATCAGCGAAACGGCATCGGCGGATGAAATGCGAATGATTCAATTGCTCGGCACGCAGAATATCGTGGTGAATTCGGTCAAGCCCGAAGCCGAGATTCAGGTTTCGGAGGGCTCTCAGCAAATGCTGGCGTATGGCATTACCTACAAAGACATGAAGGTGATCGAGGCAACCGTCCCCCACCTCGACCGCGTGGTTCCCGTCAAACAGGTTGCGTTCACAGTTCGTCACCGCGATCGAAGGATCGAGACCAATGTCTTTGGAACCACGCCAGACTTCTTTGCGACGGTGAATACGAGTGCGGCCCGCGGTCGCGTGCTTGGCATCAGCGACGACCTCAAATCTCGCTCCGTCTGCGTCATTGGTGCTGACATCGGTTCCTTGCTGTTTGGTATCGAAGACCCGCTGGGAAAGAGCCTGTTCGTCACGACACAGAGCAAGGTCGCACCTTACACGATTGTTGGCATCCTCGACCGCGTCAAGACGGCTGGTACGCCCAGAAAAGGGACCGAGGATCGCAACATCAATATGGACGTTTTCATTCCGTTCAGCGTTGCGACGAAGCAATTCGGTGATATTACGGCAAGGAGCTCATCAGGCTCACGCGAATTCAAGAAAATCGATCTGACAACGCTATACCTAGCCGTCGATAGCACGGAGAACGTCATTGCGGTTTCTGAAGTGGCGAGGCGAACGTTTCAACTGAACCACGAAAAGGTCGATTACGAAATCGTGGTCCCCTACCGCACCCTCCAATTGGCCGAGAAAAAGAAGCAAAATTCACAGTATCAACTCGGGTCGATCGCGGGGATCTCGCTACTGGTTGGCGGTATCGGCATCATGAACATCATGCTGGCCACCGTGACAGAGCGGACGCGTGAGATCGGTGTACGGCGAGCCCTGGGAGCGAAGCGTAGGCACATCACGATTCAGTTTCTCGTCGAGACGGCAGTCATCTCGATGGCCGGCGGATTTCTCGGAATCATCCTGGGATATGCCGGTGCCTATGCGATCGCGCACATTTACAATTGGGGCGACCCCATTGTTAAGTTTTGGTCGATTGGATTGAGCTTCGGATTGAGCGTGATGATCGGAATTTTCTTTGGGATGTATCCGGCGATGAAAGCCGCCCAACTTGATCCGATCGAGGCGCTTAGGAACCAATAACCGTTGCGATCAAAAAAAATAGAAGACGAGAAAAAGTTTTTTGACGCTCTCTAGGCGCCGAATTGGTCATGAAGTGCCACGTTGCGACACTTTTTCATCAAATTTTCATACGACCGATGCGGCAGCGAAACAGCGTCGACACAAATCCGACATAACCCTACATTTCGCTGGTTAATACCGACAAGAACTGGAAATAATCGTCGAATACCGCCGTCCGAAAACGAAAGTCAATTTGCTGATTCAGATTTTTTGTCGTATACTTCATCAGTTGCAGTGCTCCCCCCACGACTGAAACCCCACGACATGTAAAACTGTACGATTCGTGCGCCAATTCTGCCTGCGCGGGTTTTGCAATTTACGGTTGGTTCGCGTCATCGGACTGGCCAAAAAAGCAGTGTGTAAAACACTGCAGAAAGAACGTGCGGTTTATGTGGAAACGCATATTGCCAATAAGTATTACATTTTCAGACCGAAAGGTCGGATCCTATTGGCCATGAGATGCGTAGTATCTTTTGGGACGTTTTTGGGGCAGGTTGTTTTGAGGCATGACCCGGAAGAAGAGTTGGACTGAAAGAGGGACAGACTGAAAGAGGGACAGACCGAAAGAGGGACAGACCGAGGGGGGCTTCGCCGAGGGCGTTGCCGCGACAAGAAGTCGCAAACGCGTGCCAGGGAGACTAATCATGGCTAAATCGCAATCAAACACGACAGCGAACACGACAGCAGCCAACAATGCAGACGCGTCGGCTGCACCTTTTCCACCGACTGGTGATTTCATGCACCAGCTTAGCGATGAAGACCGCCAGATTATTCATCGCTTGTGTACCGAACCGGTACCTCCCATGGATCACCCTGATCTTCACCGGCCCAAAGCCGATGTCGAACTCTTCGGTGTCGTCGCAAAGCTGGAGTCGCAGGACGGATTTCGTTTCCGGTCATTTGAAGAAATTCAAGCCGGTCGCATTTCGCCCGCAACTCGTGCACCGACGCTGACAGGTAAGCAGGAAACACAGATATTCCTGCGCCTGAATCTGACGCGCATGAAGATCGGCGCAATCCTTGAGCGTTACGCCAACCGGCCACTGACACCGAAAGCGGCGCGAACGCTGATCGCCTGGGGCGATTGGGAACTGAAGGTTCGAGAGCAAGTCGTTGAACTCAACATGCCGCTCGTCTTGGCGATGGCCAAGCGCACGCGACTCAGCAATATTGATTTCAACGAGATGATCAGCGAAGGCAATATGGCCTTGCTGCGAAGCGTCGATAAGTTCGATTGCGGGCGTGGGTTTAAGTTCAGCACTTACTCGTGTCGCGCGATTCTCAAGAGCTTCTCGCGGGTTGCCATGAAAGCCAGTCGCTATCGCGGAACGTTCCCGGTTGAGTATGATCCGTCGATCGAAAAGAGTGACCATGTCGAGAGTCAACGGGCACGCGTCGAGTCGGACTGTATTTCTGAACTGAAGGACATTATCGCCGCCAACGCTGCGTCGCTTTCGGAAGTCGAGAAGACAGTCATTCTCGAACGCTTCGCGCTGGCACCGAAGGCATCTGAAATACCGACGCCCAAAACGCTCGAGCAGGTGGGCACCATCATCGGTGTGACAAAAGAACGTGTGCGGCAGATTCAGAACAAGGCGTTGAAGAAGATTCGCCACGCTCTGGAGTCAGGATACCTGGCCGCCTCATAGGCATAAAGCATAAATCGAGATTCACCAAGGCGTGCCTGACGAATGTTGGGTACGCCTTTTTTTTGGGTTGGAACGAAGTGGATCGATGACCCGGTGGTTTATCCAACTTCTCTGCGTTGAAAGAGTGCAGCCCCAAAGAACAAGGCCGATAGTGAAACAGCCGTAGCGTAGGCGGCGGTCATGCCGACGTACTTGAAGGGTATGACAATCTCGGCGTTCACTGCGTCGATGATCCAGAAGATGCTGAAGTTCGGAATCAGGGCGTACACAGCATGGGCGAGCGACGAAACTTGGGCGGCTTGGCTGAGTAAGTAATCTGAGATCAACCCGACCATCAAAACGGCTAGACAGATTAGCAAAGTCATGACCTGCCCTACTCGCGTTGAAGCTGCCAACGCCACCGCCGTAAGAATCATCACCGAACAGAACACCAAGAACGCGGCCTTGAATACCTCAATGCCCACCGACCCGAGGTTGAATGGTACAACCTCCCATGCCCGTCCCAGGAAACAGGTTGCAATCGCCCCAAGGGTCAGCAGCGGTGTGCCCAGTTTGAATACGGTACTGATAAATGGTTTGTCTCTAAAGAAATTGTAGATGCCAGCGACGACAAAAACGGCCATCAACATTCCCGGCCCGAAGACCAAGACAGGCCAATGCCACTCGTCGGCACTGCTCTCGAGAACCTTGTGCTGCACCGACATGAAGAACCCGAGAAATCCGATGAAGTATGCCAACGCCAGCGCCAGGATGAGGCCGAAGTATTTGCCCATCAGAAAGACGGGCCGACTGACCGGCTTGCTGATAACGGTCAGGACAGTCTTGTTCTCGATCTCGCGCGTCAGGACCGAAGACGCGCTGAAGGATGCCAGAAACAATCCGCTGAGCAGCAGAGTTGAAAGGCCCAACTCCAAAAGCAGCTTGTTGTCGTCCTTCAGCGTAAAGGCTGCCAGCCCGACGTTGAGCGGCATCAGCAAGAGGGTCGCGAGGAGCACAATCCCAAAGATAGGCTGACGCACCGTCTCGGTGAACGTCGTCGCCATGATGGCCAGCATTTTCGTCATTTATGGTCTTACCTTCTAATTCCAGACCTGTCGCTCTGGATATCACATCTCATCGCACGTGCAGGACAGCCAAGCATAGAAAATGAGCCGACCTACGTCCAGACGGGCGGTGCATATCAGCGGGCTTTACCGTGCCCAATCAGCGACTTTGCAAACCGATTCGGCTATGTGCAGCTGCTTTTGCCAATCTCTTTGAATTTCTACGAACCAAAAGATGAGATCGTTCGTAACATCTGCGAATGCGATATCGGGGGCGATCTGCGCGAATGGCCAATCTGTCCGAATGGCCAATCTACCCGGTTGTCGCGACCGCCGCATTCACGAGCGAGATGAGAGAGAACTGCTGCCCGGATCCACAGCACCAGGAACGGATACTTCGGAATTTGTGCAGTCTTGTGGATTTAGGTAGTGTGCCCAGTGCAGGCCCTTGGCTTAGCGCGGGGCGTGTGCAGTCCTTTTCGATTCCAACCTGCCGTCCTGGCGGGTCGCTCGCCGATTGCGCGGGATTCACCCAAGTATTGATTCGTTGACGTGTTGCTTCATAGACCGTTCGAGTCTCAAACTTGAGTGTCTTTGAGCGATCCTTAGCAAGTTGGGGCAGGCGAGCCGGTTTGTGGACGCGTAAGTCAGTTGCACACAGGCGATTGCGATGATGTCGGGATGTGGCTACGACCTTGGCAATAGGGTGCAATTACGATATGCTCCCCCGCCGCGGTTGACATAGTTGAGGCGCCCGCAACGCGTCGAGTGCGCAATAGACGAATCGCCAGTATCTAGATGGCGACTCGTCGCCAATTGTTAGCCCCGGTCCCGGTTCAATCGCAATAGATTTCCGTAGGAATGGATGTACGGTACCCCAAGCAACGGACCGTGCCGACAATGCTGGGATAAACGAAAAGCTGGAACAAACGAGAAGCGTATTCTGACATCATGAGTGATTCTTCCGTATTAAAAGATCGGCGTGCCCAACTAACCGCCCTGGTCGGATTTATATTTCAGGCGACATTCTTCATCGTCATGTTTGTCGTGGGCCGCGTTTGCGAATCCGAGGTCATTAGCGCCACGGCTCGTTTCATGCTCGGCGGCGTCATCATCTGGCCGGTCATTTCCATCGTCTACAGTCAGCGTCGTCGAACCGCAAAGGAACGCCTGGACGCAGAAGAACTCAAACGTTCACGAAGCAGCGAAGGCGTCGGGGCGATCTTTGACACTGAAGACGAAGCCTACCTGATTGAGAAGAAGCGGCTGGGTTGGATCCTGCGGTGGGTGGTTCCGACGACAGCATTGGTTGTTGCACTTTATCACATTGTGGCAGCGATCTGGCCATGGCGTTGGGAATTTGGTGCACCGCTCAGCGGCCCGTGGCAAGAGACTCAATATGCCGGTCCTGCGATGGCCTTCGTAGGCGGAGTGGGATTTCTTTCGTTCTTGTTTTCGCGCTACACCGCGGGGATGGCCCGGATGCCGGGTTGGCGCATGCTGCGTTCGGGTGCGAGTTTCCTCGCCGGAAACGCCATGGCGTGCCTTTTCGTCCTGATTGCGATCGCCTTGCAAGGTCGCGATCTTCCAAATCCAGAAGCGATCGTCACCTACATCCTACGGATCACGCTGTTGGTACTCGGTATCGAGTTTATCGCCAACTTCATCCTCGACTTCTACCGCCCGCGCACGATCGGCCAGGAAAGCAGGCCCGCATTTGACAGCCGCCTTCTCGCGCTAATCACCGAAACCGGCGGAATTGCCCGATCGATGGCCGACGCCATCAACTATCAATTCGGATTCGAGGTCAGCAAGACTTGGTTTTATGGCCTGCTCCAACGGGCGATGGCTCCGATGATCGCGTTCGGTGTGTTCGCGCTCATCGCCTTGTCCACCGTTGTGTTTGTGGACGCCGACGAGCAAGCTGTCATCGAGCGGTTTGGCAAGCGTCTGCAAACGGGCGACGATGTACTTTCTCCGGGACTGCACTTCAAATGCCCCTGGCCCATCGATTGTGTGTATCGAGCGCGCGTTGATCGTGTGCGATCCTTGACCGTTGGTTCCTCCGTCGATCATGAAAAGGGTTCCAGCATTGAGGAGATTGACGGGAAGCTTAGAGAGAAACCGATTCTCTGGGGCGAGAAGCACGAGTTCAACGCCGAGATGATGCTTATCGTCGCCAGTCCTGACATCACCAACTTTGAATCTGAATCTAGCCTCGAAAATGAAGATGGCGACGCGATCACCAACCGTGCGCCCAACGAAGGAAAAGCTGTCGCAGTCGGATTGCTGATGGTTTCCGTCGACATTCAATACCGCATCAAATCACTTGACGATTATTTGTACGAATACAACGAGCCCGAACGACTCGTCGAGGCCATCGCCTATCAGGTGCTGACCGATTACGCAGCGAGCGTTGACGTTGATCGCATCATTGGACCGGGTCGAAGCGAAGTCAACGTAACGTTGCGCACGATTTTGCAGCAGCGGATCGATGAATTGGGGCTCGGAATTGAAGTCCTCTACTGCGGTGTTCAGGAAGCCCACCCAACCGATGACGTGGCAAAATCGTTTCAGGAAGTCGTCAAGGCTGAAATGGAAAAAGACGCCTACGTCGAAGAGGCTCGCGGTCAAGCTGAACAAATCCTGACATCGGTGGCTGGAAGTCGCAATCGGGCGTTGCGTCTCGACCGGGCGATTTTAGAGATGGATCGGATCGCCCAGGACAAATCATCGACGCGTGAACAGATTCAGGCATCGATCGACCGCGTGGATGAATTGCTGCTTGGTTCGATCGAGTCTGAAGGCGATATCATTCCGACAGGCGGTGAAGCTGCCACCAAAATCGCCGGAATCCAGGCGCGAATTCTCTTTGAAGTCACTGAAGCGCACCGAAACCTGACCGTATTCAAAGCAGAGATCGCCGCGTTCGAAGCAGCGCCGCGACTTTACAAAACGCGAAAATACCTGGAGATGCTCCAGGGTGCATTAACCAACGTCCGCAAGTATGTGATTGTCACCGATCCGAGCAAGAAAATCATTGTCGAGTACGACAAACCGCAGACCGGTACGATTGACATTGAAACTGAGTGATCCTGAATTAGGGAATAAACGAGACTTACAAACACGCGTTCGGATTGAATTCGATTTCGCGGAGAAGCAAAAATGAAAAACACCCCATCGATCATCGCCGCCGTTTTGTTGATGGCCATCCTGCTGATGTACTGGTGTACATTTCAGGTTCGGTCAACCGAAGTGGCGATCAAGAAAACGTTTGGAAACGCCGACGAAAAGCCGATTCGCATCGTCGATGAAGACAAGAGCTTCTTCGCCGGGCTTAATCTCAAGTGGCCTTGGCCCATCCAAAGTGTCGTCAAGTACGACACGCGATTGCGAATGCTCGAAGGGCGCATCGAAGAGGCACCGACGCTCGACAGCAAGCAGATCATCGTCACGACGTTTGCGACGTGGCGAATCGTTGACCCGTACAAATTTCATACGCGCTACAACGAAGTGAAGTCCGGTGAAGACGCGCTGCGAACCCGAATCCGAAGTTTAAAGAAAGCGGTCATCGGTAAGCACAACTTCTCTGACTTTGTGTCGACAACAGCGTCCGACCGAAAGCTACAGGAAATCGAGCAGGAAATGATGGACGCCATCGCAACCGATGCAAAGAATGACTTCGGCGTCGAGATCTGCATGTTTGGCATCAAGCAACTTGCACTGCCTGCGAACGTCACCCAAGCCGTCTTCACGACGATGAAAAAGACTCAGGAAGTCAAAGCCGACAAATACCGCTCAGAAGGTGACGCCGAAGGCACACGTATCAAGGCAGCAGCGCAGGCGGCGAGTGGCCGAATCATGGCCATGGTCGATCGCAAGGTGGCCGGCATCGAGAGCGAAGGCTTGGCCAAGGTCGGCGAGATTTACAAGAAATTCCAGGAGCATGAGGAATTGCGAATCTTCCTCGATCAGTTGCGATCCATCGAAGTGATCCTCCGTGATCGGGCTGAAGTGTTCCTCGACACTGAAATTCAACCGTTCAATCTATGGAACGAAAAAACGCGTATCGAAAAACCTGCGACCGCGACCAGCAACTAGGGGCATATTGGCAACTAGGGGCATATTGACGCGGCTATTTGGAAGAAGAGTTAAGTCACTAAACGCGACGCAGATTTTGACAAGGTAAGATTCATGGCCCACTCGCATCATCATCACCATCCTCCGGCAGGCGACTTGCCGGGCGAAGCACCGCTTGACGCAGCAAACCAGTCCCTCGCGGATGCGATGCGGGCGAGCTTCAATATTCTCAAGTTTGTGATGGTCATTCTCGTTGTACTGTATGCTTTCAGCGGAGTGCGCATCGTCGATGAAGATTCGAAGGGCGTCGTCTTTCGATTTGGAAAACTGCACCGAGTCAAGGAATCCGGACCGTCCATCGCATTCCCCTACCCGATCGAAGAAACGCTTATTTTTGCAACAAAGAAGGACAACGCATTTCGCAGCCTGAACCAGTGGCCCAAGGTCAAAGAGAGTCAGATCAACGAACCGCTGAGCAAGGTTCGCAGCGCCGGAGTTGTGAATCCTTCACTCGATGGATCGCTCCTCACTGCCGACAACGGCATCGTTCACATGCAATGGGACGTAAAGTATCGGGTGGGCGATCTTGAAAAGTACGTCATGAACGTCGGTGACGAATCGACCACTGAAGTCGAGGCGCTCATATCATCGCTTCTTGATGATGCCACCATTGGGTTGGTCTCAACATATTCCGCCGAGGACGTCACGCGCGGTTCCACAACCGAAGTCGCATTTAAGGTTCGGTCGGCTGTCAACGAACGGCTGGATCAACTGGACACTGGCGTTCAAGTTGTGGCATTGGACATTCCGCATTCCTCAGTACCCGGACCAACGATGACCGCGTTCGACGATGTGGCCAAGGCTCAGAGTGAGCGCGACAAAACCGTGCAGGAAGCACAGCAGCATCGAATCAAAGTGCTCAACGCAACGGCAGGAACCGCGTGGCAGAAGCTGACAACCTATACGTCGAAAGATGGCGAACGACATGTTGGCCTTATTGATCAACTGGAAGCGGCTACTGACGGGGACGACGAAGCTGCTCAACTCACGCTTGAAGCCGAGATCGATGAAATCCTGGAGAACGAGGCGTCCGGGGCGGCGGGTGAACGCATTCGTTTGGCCCGCGGTTATTACACGAGAGTCGTGCAACAGATCAACGGAGATGTGGAACAATACATGGCTGTAATGGATGAGTACTTGGAGTCGCCCGATCTATTGGTCCATCGACTTTGGGAACAAACCAAGCAACGCGTTCTACAGCTAGACGGGCTTACGAAGCACTTTGTTGCAGGAAGTGCTACAGAACTAAGAATCCACATTGAACCCGACCCGGAACAAGCCGCCCGAGATGAAATTAGGAAACTGCGTGAAGAAAGTGACGAATACAATTTCGCTCCACAGAAAAAGCTACACGCGTTTATGCCTTAAGGGCAATTCGCAGAGGCATTTGACTCTTCATCAGAAATGTCGCGCAGCAATTAGGCATGGCAGCGTCAACCAGTAACCTTGGACTCACACCAAACCCATGACCAAACCATCACTACCTGTGGTTCAAACTGTCGGGCTTCACAAAGTCTTCAAGGACTTCTGGCGGCGTCCGCGCGTAAGTGCTGTCCAGGATCTAAACCTTGAGATTCGGCCAGGCGAAGTCTTTGGCTTGCTGGGACCAAACGGTTCCGGCAAGAGTACCGCGATCAAGATGCTGCTCGGTTTGCTGTATCCGACCCGGGGGCGCATTTCAATTTTCGGGCGACCACCGACAGATGTCGCGATCAAGCAGCGCATCGGATACCTACCTGAAGAATCATATTTATATCGGTTTCTTGATGCCAAGGAGACGCTCGACTTCTACGGCCGACTCTTTCGCCAGCACGGCCAGGTCCGGCGCGAACGGCGCGACATGCTCCTCGAAATGGTCGGTTTGCAGCACGAATCAAGCCGGCGCATTGGTGAATACTCAAAGGGCATGGCCCGTCGCATTGGTTTGGCCCAGGCCCTGATCAACGATCCCGAGTTTCTGGTATTGGATGAACCCACGTCAGGTCTTGATCCGATCGGCACGCGTCAGATTAAGGATGTGATCCGGCGGCTTGGCGACATGGGGAAGACTATTCTTCTTAGCAGCCACCTGCTCGCCGATGTGGAAGACGTCTGTGACCGCGTATGCATTCTCTATGGTGGGAAGGTGCAGGCTGAAGGCACCATCAAGGAATTGTTGGCCCAGAAAGACGTCACGCAAATTCGCGCGGACAAGCTGCGCCCCGACACGATTGAAGAAATTAAATCGGTGGTCGAGCGTCGCGAATCGAAATCCATCGAAGTCAGCGTCCCCACCGGGAGACTTGAAAACCTGTTTCTTAAAATCGTGGAAGACGCGCAAGCAGCCAAGATCGAAACCTCTGGTGCGGGCCAAGCCGGTGCGATCCCCGATTTTCTTGGGGCTGCGACCGATGACGGTGGTGCAATCATTCAGTCGCTGATCAAAGCGGCTGATCAGGACGTCAAGACGGAACCAACTCCGGTTGCAGCGATTCAAGAAGAAAAACCGCAGCCGTCCAAGAAGGTACTCGATGAACTCACCAAGCCGAAAGCATCCCTAGAATCAACAGACACCAGAGCAGACAGCAAGCCTGGTACTGCCCCACCGGATACGCCTTCAAAGGCTGTGCAAGCCGATCAAAGCATAATTGACGGACTCCTCGGCGACAAAAATCGGCCTGACAATTATGTTCCCGGTAATCAGGTTCCCGACAAGAAGGATTCCGGCAATGGGTAATATCTGGACTGTTGCCCGTCATACGATATCAGAGAGCATTCGCAACAAGGTGGCGCTCGCGTTTGTGTTGATGCTGGTCGTACTTCTCGTCGGGCTGCCATTCGGGTCGAAGGGCGACAACACGGTCAGTGGCGCCCTTCAAGCGTTCTTGTCATATTCAGTCACAGCAGTCAGCGCGCTGCTCTCCTTCCTATCGATTTTCCTGGCCAAGTCGATCTCTGATGACCTGTCGGGAAAACAAATCCTGATGCTGATGACGAAGCCAATCGCGCGGTGGAAGTATGTGATTGGGCGATGGTTGGGAATTGTCTGCATCAATACCGTACTTCTGGCGACCGCGGGATTGATGATTTACGGGTTCACGATGTACATCGCATCGAAACCGCCGCAGGATGAGTTCGACGCCGAACGACTTAAGGGGCAGGTGCTCAGCGCCCGGCACGCATCGAACTATATCATCCCGACTTTTGCGGCTGAATCGGCGGCGGTCTACCAGGAAAACGTAGAGGTCGGGAAGTATTCAGGACTGGCAGACCACGACGAAGAGAAGGAAAAGAAAAAACTTCAGGCGGATATGCGTTCGCGCTGGCGGGCGGTTTGGCCCGCAGAAACACGCGTTATGAATTTTGAAGACGTGCGCTGCGACCGAAGCCCAGATTCCAAGATCCACCTTCGTTACACGCATTACGTCATCAACTACGCGCCGGACGAAATCGTCAGTTACACCTGGAAGTTCGGCAGTCCGGAGAAAGGGACCAAACTCTACGCTGTCGAACGTCATGATTACAAGGATCGGGTCCACACGGTGACCGTCCCTGCCGACTGCGTTGCGCCTGACAATACCCTTCAGGTCATTTTTGAAAACATCAATCCCGACGTCAAATATGGTGATGTTCAGGTTTACAATACCGTCGTCTTTGAACGAGACGACTCGGTGCAGGTTTATTTTCCGATCGGAACGTTCGGCGGAAATCTGATCCGAACGTTGAGTTTGGTGTTGTGCAAGCTGGCATTCCTCGCGGCGATTGGTGTTGCTCTTTCCACAGTGTTCTCGTTTCCGGTCGCGTGTCTTGGTGCATTTTCGATATTGCTCTTAGCGACTACTCGCGAGTTCCTGTTGGATTCGATCAGTTGGCTCCCAGACGCGGGCTCGCTTGGAATTGTGCAGTTGGTGTTGGCTTATGTAATTCGGGCGATTTATTTTGTAATTCCAAACTTCGACCGTTTCAACGCCCTCGACCTTTTGGTTGATGGCAGAAACGTCACGTTGATGTGGGTGCTGATGAGCATTGGAAATCTGGTACTTGTCAAAACCTCGATCCTATTGATTGCGGGCTGCCTGATGTTCATGCGGCGGGAAGTTGATGAGGTTTCGGTCTGATGGGTTGGCGCAGCGAGTTCATAAACTCCGCATCCAACATGTGAGTTTGAGATGGCACAGTTAACACAATCGAACATGGAAACGTACCTTGAGGGTCGCACGAGCGCCATGCGCGGTGATCGATGGGTGCGCCTCGTTTCCGGTGTACTTTCATTTGCTTGTTTGGCATGCGCTATGGCGCTGATTGGACCGATCAACGATATACGTCGCGAAGAGCAACTTACGACGGATGTCACCGTAGAAGGCTTACCGCCAGACATCGCGTTGATGACAAAGCTTGGCACGCTTCGCGCCTTGGCCATCGACATCGCCTTCATCCGACTTGAAGAGCTGAAGGAAGAAAACCGCTACTTTGAACTCATGCAGTTATCCAATTGGCTGTGCAAGTTGGCACCGCGATATCCGACGGTTTGGAGCTATTCAGCCTGGAACATGGCGTACAACATCTCGGTGTGCCAGTACGGTGACGAAGCCCGATGGCTATGGGTTTCCAATGGGATCGATAACCTGCGAACGCGCGGGCTGGTTTACAACCCCAAGTCGATCACGTTGTACAAGGAACTGGCTTGGATCTTCTACCATAAGATCGGGGACAAGCTCGACGACTCGCACATGGCCTACAAGGCAGAGTTGGCCGTCGAGATGGAGCGGCTATTCGGTGAACCACCCCTCGTTCTGGAGGATGAAGGTGCGGTCGAACGATTTCGCGTCATCGTCGAGGCGCCGCGCGATCTTCAAAAATGGATCGAAGAAACACCGAAAGTCCAAGAATTGGTCGCATCATTGCAGGCGCTTGAACTTCAACCCGATGAATCGCTCTTGCGGTTTGTTGCAGAACACATGCGCACCTATTCTGATATAGAGCAATTCGTCGTCGAAGAGGGGCAACTGCTTCCGACTGATCTGAAGTCGCGACGCAAGATGTTTCTGGGCGATCCGGCCAACAAGGATCTGCTCGATCAACTCTATGCGGTGATCCGTTCCGACATCCTGCGCGATACCGAAAAATACAACATGAATATTGACTACATGTTGTCGCTAATGGAGGAATATGGCCCCATCGAATGGCGAAGCCCTTTCGCCCATGCCTTGTATTGGGCCTCTTACGGCGACAAGGTGACGACTGGAATCAAGAGTCGGGATGAAAATGATACGATGAATGCGGTCCGTTTCATTTTCTTTGCACTCGACCAACTGAGTCGCAGTGGTCAGGTCATCCTCGAGCCAAATTTTGTGCAACCGGGCAAATCATTCATCAATCCGCAGCCCGATCCGAGTTACATTCGCCACATGCACGAAGCCTATATTAAATACGGCAAGGAACAATTTGGCGACCACCCCGATTTTGTCGAAGGCACGGCTGGCCCCAATTACTCGACCGGTCACGAAAACTTCTTGATGCGGGCGATCCGCCAGCTGTACCTGACCGGCGGCAAGAAGAATATGGACGAGGCCAAAGAGTACTATTTTTACCTGCGCAAGTTCGATCTGGACGAATTCGGCATCCCCAAACCAAGATACAACACAACGTTCAAGGCCTTTATCGAACGTCAATTCAAGGAGTCGCTGGATACACAGGCTGGCGCTACCGCTTTTATTCAAGCGTTCTTGTTACGATCGTTGAAGGAAGCGGCGGTCGGTCAGGTTGCACGCAGTCTGTCGAGTTTTGCAACGGCCAAGGAATGGTACGAATACTACCACCGCGATGTGAAGACCGATCGAAACACGCGGCGAATGCTTCAACCGTTGGGAATCATGCGGCGTGATATCGCCACTGCCTTCATGCAGAGTCCAGAATTCTCTGCGCAGGAGAAGGCCCGTGTTTGGAAGTCGCTCGACCTACCGACGCGCCAGGCAATTTACGACGGCGTCCTGCCCTTCATTGAACAGCAGTGTAAGTTTCATTCGCCTCCGTTTGACCCGAACAAAGTCACACCGACACCGCCCGGGATGGAAGAGCATCGCAAGAATCCGGAATCGGTATTGACCGAATTGCGACACTTTGACGAAAGGGTGTCGGAGGGCGAAAAGAAGATCGCCGACTGATCCGCAAAGGTCGCTGCGCGCATATGCCAACCAGCATGACGATTCAGAAAATCACCGAGGCCTTGCGCGCTATCGGCGACGCTTCCCGGCTTGTTGGACCAAGTGAGCAATTCGATCGCACAAGAATGCCCGGAACTTCTCGGCGTTCAGATTGCGTGTGCGCAGCGCAGCCCCAGACGCGGTTAGACCCCCGCGATCATCGGTGTCGAAGCGCGTTTGGTTGAAGGCGATCGCACCATTGGTCACGGTCCCGTTGTAGCGCATTCCAATCCCGTCGAATTGAATTTCGATAACAATTTCGCGCTTCCCGTCAAGAAACCGCTCTGCGTTCATTTGAAGGTTCAGGCCCTTCGGGGCATACTTCTCACGGAGTTCGTTGACGACCGGAATCAGTTCGTCAATAAACAACTGTCGCAGCAGATCAATGGGTGAAATTAACTTGGGCGGTGGTGGCGCAGATAAGCTGCACTCAGCCGCCTTAAACTGATGTCGTTCAAATATCTCGTCGAGCCGGCTTTCGCACTCGCGAGTGTTGCACGCATAGGCGTTTCCGTTTCGAGGTAATTCGTCATCCATCAGCATCGATGTTCCACGTCCCTTTTTGATTCTCGCATTTGTCATCTTCAGCATCAGTCAGCCTCCCGAGTCGAACCCTCGCACCCAAGGAAGTCTACGATATCAATATGCCCCGGAAAGGTGGCATTGAGTTTGAATTGCCATAAAATAGTGACGGTCCCCCGGTTTTATCGGGTTCAACTATGTATCGGAGCCTTACCATGATTCGCAATGCGATGGTTGTCCTAGCCGTATTATTCTCTTCAAACATCACATCTGTCATCGGTGCAGACGAGCAGGGTGACTCCAATCTTTTCGACTCCAATTTACCTCAGATTTCCTGGAGCCAAACGGCTGAGTATTATGGGAAGCGATGCGTAGTCTATGGAACGGTCGTTGGTTCAAAGAACATCGGGAGTCGGTGCTTTCTGAATTTCGACAAAGATTTTCGGACCACCTTTACTGGGGTCATTCCGAGCGGCCTTTTTTCGCAGTTTCCTTCCGCACCAGAATCGTTGTTTCGTGGCAAGCATGTGCGTATCGTTGGTGAAGTTATTAAGTTTAAAGATAAGCCCGAGATCGTACTGACCTCTGCGAACGAAATTCAGATTGTCGATAGCCCTACACCTCCCGCAGACGGAGCAACGGTTGCGGCGAAAACCGTTGCCAAAACGGTCACCCCCACGATCGCCAAGCCGGCATACATCGTCCCTGGAAAGCCCAAAGTCTTGACCGATGGCCTGGTGAAGATTGCGACCTTTAATGTCCTGAATCTCTTTGACAATTACGACGACCCATATACTGACTCCGAGTCTTACCCCGGTAAACGAGACGCTGAAGTCGTCAACCTTGCGAAGACCATACGCCATGCCGACGCCGACGTGCTTGCCCTTCAGGAAGTTGAAAATCGGGGCGGACTGGAAAACTTCGTTGCAACGCAACTTTCTGACATGGGATATACCGACATCGTGCTGATTGAGGGCAATAACCGACGCGGAATTGACGTCGCCCTTGTCTCTCGGCTTCCCGTGGGCGAAGTCACGTCGCATCGACACGTCGACTTCAAAAGTGCCGACGGTCAGGACATGAGATTCCAGCGTGACCTCTTGCAAGTCAGCATTGAGCCAGATGGCTTCAACCCGTTCGACGTGTTCGTCGTTCACCTCAAGAGCAAACATGGTGGTGCAGACAAGTCGCGGCCCATCCGAATCGGTGAGGCGCTGGCCGCCCGACGCAAAATCGATCGAATTCTAGCCCGTGATCCCCAGGCTGCGTTCGTAATCTGCGGAGACTTCAATGACACATTCGATAGTGAACCGGTCCAGCGGTTGGTCGGAAGTGGTGACACCAAGCTAATAGCCTTCTTCGATGATTTGCCTGAAGATCAAAGAATCACTTACAACCGCAGCTATCTTTCGATGATCGATTTCATCTTGGCGTCACCTGCGATGGCAGCGCAATATGCCCCAAAGAGCTATGACGTAATCCTTGGCACAGTGGAATCGAGCGGATCAGATCACAATCTGGTCTCAGCCCAATTCAAGTTGGCCAAGCGTTCGATGGCGTCTCAGAATTGACTTATCGCTTGTCGGTTTTTACCATCGGGTCACATCCTGTCACACTAGATTGCATCTCGTCGTCGGGATCACCTGATTGCGAAGCTGATGATTTGTTGCAAACAGACCAGACTTATTGCTTGCTGAAACCAGTCACGCTGCAGGATGTTGCGAGAACCAAAAAGTGGCAATGCTCTATGTCCTTCAAGGTCCCGATGCCGGACAGGCGATCGAACTCACCAATGCTTCGGTGCTACTGGGCCGCCATTCCCAGCAGGCACCTTTGACCGACTACACCGTTTCGCGCCGTCATGCCGAATTAACCTGCGAAGGCGACGATTGGACAATCAACCACCTGGGCAGTTCAAACGGAACGTACGTCAACGGCGAACGCATTTCCGAACCAACCCTACTTCTTCATGGTGACCAAATCAAAATCGGCGGAACTTTATTGGCATTTCGCGGCCAACAGGGTGTCCATGGTTTCGGCGGTCCGCAGACGGCTGAAAACATGGTTCGCTTCAGTGGTGAAGGTGATGCGATTGACTCATCGCTGCTCTCTGCGATCCAGTCGAGTGAAGAAAGCGTGATTGTCGCCGCGCCGGAAAACGCAGCCGCCGTCCGATCATGGAACGTCATGTATCAACTGGCGGAAGCGGCTGGTGTCATCGCATCGGAACGCGAATTTCTGGACCGCATCACCGACATTCTTCTCCGCAGCCTCATTGTGGACCGTTTGTTTATTCTCTTGCGAAAAGGTGTGGGCGCCGAATTGGAACCGGTCGTCGTTCGATACCGCTCAAAAGCCGGTCGCAAGCATGAACAAATTAAAACATCCAGCGCGATCATCCAACAGGTGATCGACACGAAAGCAGGCGTGCTTTGCGCCAACGCCAATGCCGACGAGCGCTTCGTCACCGACCCCAACACTGCCAGCCTCGAAAGCCTGGCGCTTCGAAGCGTGATATGCGTACCGCTTACCGGTCATGATGAAGTGATCGGCGTCATCCACATCGATTGTCCAATGGGACGTCACACTTATAGCCACGATCATTTGCGACTGGCGACTGCCATCGGGCGCGTCTGCGGACTGGCGATCGAAAATCAGCGACTGACCGAAGCACGAATGCGAAATGCGCGATTGGCTGCAACGGGCGAAACGGTCGCGTATCTGTCGCACCATATTCGCAATTTGCTTCAAGGACTTCGCAGCGGTGCCGACATCGTTGACATGGGGCTCAACCGCGAAGACTCCGAAAAAATTCGGACGGGCTGGCGCATTGTTGAGCACAATCTCGACCGCGTATTTAACCTGACGACCAACATGCTGACGTTCAGTAAGGATCGCGCGCCGAAGATTGAACTCGCACAAATCAACAACGTGATTGAAGATGCGGTTGACCTGGCCAAACGGCACGCGGAGGAACGCGGGGTAATGTTGCTTGCCGACCTTGACGACGTTCCCGCGATTCCCACCGACGTTGAAGGCATCCATCAGGTCGTGTTTAACCTGATCCTCAATGCCACCGATGCTTGTCCGCCCGACACCGGGCGCGTGCTGGTCAAGAGTCGCTACGACTCCGAAGCCAACGTCGTCTCGATCAGAATCACCGACAACGGTCCCGGCATCGACACTGACGACGTCAAAGGCGTTTTTGAACCATTCCATTCGTCGAAGGGTCAGGGTGGAACGGGCTTGGGATTGGCGGCTGCCAAGAAGATCGTGGACGAATTGCAGGGAGAAATCCGCGTCAAGACAGCCAAAGACAAAGGCACCCGGTTTGAAGTTCGCCTCTCGGTGATGCGCTCCGGTGCGACCGACCTTGATAAGACGCATCCGACCGCGCGCTGAATCGAGATCGTTTCTTCAAGGTCGATCGCTACAACGGATCCTACAATACTACATAAGAAATAATAAAATGATGCGACTCCATTCCCTCGGCGAAAGAGAATGGAGCCGCCCACCTTCCACTGTATTTCTAGATTCCTGACTATCCACCAAGCAGCGACAAAACGTTTTGCTGCTGGGCGTTGGCGATCGCAAGAACTGACGTTCCAGCTTGCACCAGGATCTGCGCTCGCGTCAGTTCAGTGGTCTCTTGAGCGAAGTCGGTGTCGCGGATAATCGATTCCGACGCCGTTAAGTTTTCAGCCGTGATCTGCAACTGGGCGATGTTCGGTTGAAGGTTGTTCCGCTCAAACGCCCCCAATCGCCCTCGAAGCGTGGTCACTTCTGTGATCACCGAATCGACGATGTCAGACGCCTGGTCGAAGTTTTCCGTCCTAAGAGCAAACGCCTGACCACTTCCAAGCTGAGCAAGAAAACCGTCAATTCGGTTTCCGAGTTTGTTGGCTTGCATCGCCGGAACACCAATGTTCGACTGCTGGTTGGTATTGACGCGCGGTCCCAACTGGAAAAGCGAACCGCCACCGGTAATCGCAAACGACGTACTGCTGCCCGTCGTTTGCGTTCCGAGCCCCTCATCGAGCGCAATCTTGACGTTGAGAAGCCGCGAATTCATCGACAAGTTGAGTCCGTCAGCGACTGTCGCGGCACCATTGACCGTGGCCTCTGCGTCGACTCCGTTGGTCCGCGTCACGGTTCCACCGGATGTATTGGTCACATCAAACGCACCACCTGTATCGAGCGCCTTGACCGAAACGAACTGCTTGGTTCCGTAATCTTCACTCAGGAAGCGAATTCCGGACTGCGTCGCTGAGTTGATGAATTCTGCGGTGACACCCGTCGCGTCCGTCTGGTTATTGATTGCGATGACCATCGCGTCGATCGGGGCGCTCGCCGGAAAGTTGAGCGTGACGATACCCTTTGGACCTTGGACGTCGAGGGCCACGTCTGAAGATCCGACGGTTGCACCGGGGAACTGAAGCTCAGCTTTTTCGGCGGCTGCAGTCACATCAACCTGAACGGGAATAAAGCTCGCCCTACCAAAGTTAGCGGCTTCGACTTGAACGTCTGCAAGAAGCCCCGGGTCAATGCCGCTGGTGACATAATCCAGCGAACCATCGAGCAGTTTGCGGCCGGCAAACGTAGTCGTGTTCGCAATTCGGGTGATCGCCTCAATAGCAGAATCAATCTGCAACTGGTTGGCGTCGACTTCTTCGTCACTAAACGCCCCGCGGTTGGCCGCTTCGACGACCAACGCCTGGATGTCCGTCAGAATCGAGTTGACTTCGTTGAGCGCACCTTCTGTCGTCGCGATGACGTTGATGGCTCGCTGCGAGTTATCGATGGCCTGCGTCACTGCTGCCACTTCCGAACGCAAACGTTCTGAAACGATTAGACCTGCCGGGTTGTCAGCACCACGGTTGATCTGCAGACCGCTCGACAACCGTTGCAGACTCGTACTGAGCGACCGCTGCGATTGCGAGAGTTCTCTTTGAGAAACGATAGCGGGTATGTTGTTTGTAATACGACTCATGAGCAATCCTCCTTGATTGCATTAGCTGACCCTCTCATCCTTGTCGGGCCAGCACCCTGACTTAGTGCCTTTTTCTCTTAGGCGTGTGCCAATTCACTGCACGTATGCCAATTACTGCACATTAGTATGTTCATGCCGCTGAATAACCTGTGCCATCTGATCAACACTCAGCATCGCGGCGTTAGTATTTTCCGTCTTGATTGCTTCATAGACTTCTTTGCGATGAACGGGAATGGTGGTCGGCGCTTTAATGCCCAACCGGACCTTGTCCCCTCGAACGTCAACGACGGTTATCTCAATGTCGTCTCCGACCATAATCGTTTCATCGCGCGTCCTAGATAGCACCAACATCCGTGGCTCCTTCCTCGGGTCGGCCTATATCTGCGCTATTTTGTTGGCAAGACCACCACGATTCGCTAAGTCGGCGAAACTTCGCAAACCTTTGGGCTCATCATTACTCTGAGCGGTTATCTTGCCACCGAGACCACGCACCGGTCTTCAAAATCGCATGTTCAACAACTGCTTCAAACCCGGTGCGAATGATAAGTACTATCCTGTCTTGGCCATTGCCGGTTGCGGTTCTGGCAACCGCATCAACGGATGTCGCGTCGAGTACTTGCGGTCGCTCAACACCAACTGTCGCGCCGCATGGGTCTTGACGTTGATGACCAATGGTCCCTGCAAATTTCCGGTTAGCACTTTGTCAATCTTATTGACGATGATGAAAACCTGTGCTTCGTCCGGATCTTTGACACCAAGGTTGGTCAACTCTTCCGACTTGACCGGAGCGCGATAGTCCTGCACGAACAGGCGTGGGTCGCATACCACAAACGCCAATTCTGCGCGGTCCACCGCTTGCAACCAATAAAATCCACTGTTGTCACCAGTCTGGATCAGGGCATACTGTTTCTGGTTTGGAAACCCCAGAATGCCCTGTTCAAACGTGATGAACCTCTCTTCATTTACTTCCAGTGGTCCGAATCGCGACGTTTGTATAGTCATCGCGCCTCTCCCTGCAGCCGATCCATTTTGGCCGAGCGCTTCCGCACGTCGGATGCTCTCACGCGGTTCTCAACGCGTGCTCCTGCATCTCCTCGCAGGACAACCAATCGCCGATCATGCCCGACTGCCAGACGCTGACGACGATGAAACTTATTCATGCTGGGCACCAACGACGTACCCGAAATACTCACATCACCCGTTGCTACCTCAGAAAATCCAGCAGCGACGTATTCAATATCTGTGACCCCGTCAGCAAGCTGGCTTGCAGCGCCGTTTGCGCCTGCTGGAATCGGGTCACCGCTTCCGAATAATCAAGATCTCGCACCTCGCTGAGCAACTGCTCTGTCGCGAAGACGGCGCTTTCCGTTTGCGACTGACGGTCGCGCATCGATTTACCCCGCGCTCCAACCACACCGCGCGACTTGTTAAAATCCACCACGTGTTGGTCGATATCTTCTGCCGCAAAAGTGATTTGCTGCGAATCGTCGGAGAGCAGAGCCCGCTCAAGATCAAACATTGCCGACAACACACCGTTCGCCCGCGCCGAGGCCACATCGGTACTGACCAGTTGCGTCGCGGGATCGTCGACCGTTCCGGTCAAACCCAGGTCATCGACTGCGAACGAAAGGTTGGCTCTGCCGGCAGATATGAATCCCGCACCGCCGGAGGAATCCGTCAATGTGATTCCAGAACCAACCGCAGCCAGGCTGGCAGTGATTCCTACACCTGCACCGGTGGCTGCAAGGTTGATCGCGTCGAGCACTTCGCCGATGGTTGTCAGCCCGTCGAGATTGACTTCAAACGAATTGCCATTCTTCGCGGTGATGAGCAGATCGGTTTCACCTTCGACGATGCGCACACCACGTCCGTTGTTCAGACTCGAAAGCGGAATGTCCAGATCGAGTGAACGAATGCCCAAGGCGCTTGCGACCATCCCACCGTTTTCTCCGATCGACAACTCCGTTCCCGAAAGCAGATTCACCACATTGATACCGGTTCCGGCATCATTGACCGTCGCCTTGACCGACAAACCAGAATTGTTAATCGCGTTGAGTACATCCTGAATCGAAGTTGCCGTCGATAGATCGATCGTCGCCGAGTCTGCACCGTTGGAAATGGTCAAGCCAGCTGACACATCCAGACCGGCACCATCGAGCAGCGCCGTTAGCGGCGTTGTTCGCGAAAGCCTTGTGCCAAGATCGCCACCAACAATGACCGCCCCGGTAGGAGCGATCGTGGTGATACCAAGATCACCCGCCGTCGTTCCCGTACTGATGTCTCGAATGGTGATTGGCGTCGCACCGGGCGTGACGGTGATTCCGTTGTTGGTCAGTGCGGCTGTGAATCCCGCTCCTGATTCGGTGGCAGCATCGTTGATCAGTTGCACGACATCGCCCGCAGTGTCAGCCGAGGTGATGTCAATCGTGACCACACCGGCTGCCCCATCTTCGACAATCTGAAATGAGCCTTTGCGAATCCCGAGTTCGCGAGCGCCGTTTAGATCTTCCAATCGGGTGTCATCGGCGATGACTGGGTTAAGGTCGATCCTTCCCTGCACCTGACTGGATACCGCTCCGAACAGCACGTTGCCCGGAAGGTTGATCGGTGTTAACTCGTCCACGTCGGTTCGAGCAAAAATGTCACCGGTGTCGCCCACATACCGAACACCATCAAGCGTTTCGACGAATGGTTGCTGATCCGTGTCACGCCCTGCGAACAGGTATCGACCGTCAAACGTGCGGTTTCCGACGGCGACGAGTTGATCGCGAATCGAAGCGATCAGTTCTGCGGCTGCTTCACGCTCAGCGGTACTTGACAGCGTGCCAACGCTTTGACTGGCGATGGCCTGGGCGTCGATGATCAACCCGCTGACTTCGCCCATCGCAACGTCAGTCGCATCCAAAGTGTTGGCTGCATGCCGGATATTTGTGATGAACTGTGATTGCTCACCGAGAATCTCGGACATGTTCAGTACGCGGGCCGCATCGCCTGGAGCTTCACTCGGCGTGTTGAATCGCTGCCCGGTGGCAAGTCGATTTTGACCGGTGAACAACTCGGCTGTATTGCGGCGCAATGATGACAACAACGCCTCGGTCTTCTGCGTCGTTGTGACTCGACTTAGATTGACTGAATTGATTGCCATCTCTTAATCCTCGCGACGCGTTTCTGTCGCTACTCTACCGATTGCCATACTGACGATTCGATTTCGCCGACCAAATGATTCTCTGACCACGTGACCCAGTGATTATGTAATCAGCCCGATCAATTCCTGGAGGAGCGAGTCAACCGTACTGATGTACCGCGCTGCTCCTTGAAAGGCCCGTTCGTACTTGAGCAGCCCGATCGCTTCTTCATCGAGACTCACACCGCTCACGCTTTGCCGTTGTTCTTCCAGCGACGACGTAATCACATCTGCCGCCTCCAACGTGTTTTGCACCGACGCTCCATCTGCCGCGATGCCATTGGCGATGCCGTTATAGAATTCAAAAATCGTCGCACCGTTTAAGACGTCACTCGACTGATTGGTCAGTGCGGCCAATCGTCCTGCGTTGTTTCCGTCGCCCACATGATTGACAGTAGCTGCCGCCAGAAAGCTTGCATCGGTGCGGAGCTGTTCGCGTACGGCGATGTCATCCGCTCCGGAACCTTCAAAGAATGTGTTGATACCCAAGGCAGCCAACAACTTGGACGAATCCGACCGAAACGAATCGCCGTCGTTGCCGAACGTAAACGAAAAACCGGTGTCGGCTGCCAGACTGAGTCGATGATCCGGCGTGATCGACGCGTTCACGCCCGCAACGTCGGTATTGATCGCAGTGACGATGTCTTCGAGCGTCGTATCCACACCTTCACCATCGAGGTCCACTTCAATGCGATACGAAACCGGCGAATTGGTAGCTTGATCCGAAACGGAAATGTAGAAGCTACCGTTGACCGGTGGATTTCGCAGACCGGCGTCCAGGCTGTTCAGCGGTGCAGAAACATCGTCGACCACGTTGCTAGCCACCACCGACGTAAACGCAGCGAGCCCCTGCCCATCTGCATGAATCGCATTAACCTCTTCGATGATTCCGGCTGCGAGTTGATCCAGCTTGGCCACCTGAACCAGCGCTTGCTCATCGCGGGCTTTCATGATGCCTTCGATCACACCGCCAGCGACATTGATCGTTGCGTTGGTGTCGGTGAAGCGAACCGTGGTGCGTTCAAAGTTTCCGTCGAGTTCGTTTTCCGTGGTCAGTCCGCGCGATGCACCGTGCTGAATGAGCGGTTCGCTACCGACGTAGACATTGACCGCCCCACTTGGTTGCTCGCGAACCAAAACGTCGAACACTTCGCTAAGATCGCGAATCAATGCGTCGCGGCGATCGCGGAGAGCGTTGGCTTGTCCCGTCCCGCCAGCTTCCACCGACACGATTTCCGTATTGAGTTCAGCGATATCTGCTGCGACGCGATCGGCGTCGGCCACCACCCGGCGGATTTCATCATTTAGGTCCAGCGACGCTTCGATGATGTCGGTGCGAGTCGCTCGAAGAGTCCGGGTCAAAGCTTCACCGTTTGCGACTGCGACCGAACGGATGGCCAAGTCGTCCGGAGCATTCTGCACGTCACTTAAGCTATTGAAGAAATCGGTGATCTGTGAGCTGATCCCCGTTCCGTTCAAATCGTTGAAATACACCTCGATCTGACTGATGCCCTGCCGCTGAGCGATCGCAGATTGCAAGTCACCGACAGATGCCCGCAACCGATTCTCCAGCGCCTCATCGACGTGGCGCTGCAAACCGGTGATGGCAACACCCGCACCGGGACGCAAACCCGGGCCGATAGCCGACCCATGCACAGCCGACAAGTCGGCAGACTGACGCGTGTAGTCCACGTTGCCCGCGTTGGCGACGTTGTTACCGACAACCTGCAATGCCCCTTGATAAGAAAGCAGTGCGTTGCGTCCGGCAGTGAGTCCTGAAGTTACGAGTCCCATCTGTCTTATCCCACCAAATCGAAAATTCGTTCGTTCGTTGCAGCGTTTGTCTGACCGTCTGCCGAGTACGCCACGCCACCATCTGCCGGCGCCGTCATCGAAGCGAACACGATTCGCATGTGTCGCAAGATGTTCTGCGATACCAACTGTGCAACCTGATTGCGACGGGCGATTTGCGTCGTCAGCTCGCGCATCTTCGTGACCGCCGATTCAATCCTGGCCGTTTCCGTACCCGCAAAGCGCTCCGCAATTTGCAGCGCCGACATGCGTCGCGACCGTTCGGGGCTCATGCCGTACGATCTTCCAAGGTTGACAGTCAACTGCCGGCGCAATCCCTCGCGCTCGTTGATCTGCTCGACGATTCTCTTCTCACCCAGCATCGCCTCGCGAATCTGATCGGTGTCGGCCGTCTTCATCGCGTCAATTTTTAGGTCGATGGCAGCCAGCAGCTTCGCGTGCAACTCGGCGATTTCATCGAGCAATCGAACAAGCGTCGCGACTCGAGATGTTTCCGGTCCCTGCATTACCACGATGGTTTCTCCGCTTTCGGCTGAGCCAACTGCTGCGCATCGCGTTGTGCCTGGGCGATGGCGGCCTGCTGACGTTCCCTCACACTGTCGGCATGAATTGCGTTGCGTTCATACCGTTTGACGATCGCTTCTGAGATGTTCGCGTTCTTTCCGCGTCCCATCTCCTTGGCAAGGATCTGGTCGAGCTGGGCCTGAAACACTTCTTCACCGCGACCGCCATGCCCGTACTTCCCCTTGAATTCCGACGCCCGAAGCTGACGCAACATGGTTCCGTAGAATACCGAACCCACGATCTCGTCAGCCGCTTGCTTGAGTCGCGAACTGGCTACCGGTTGAACCGGAGTCGCCGCAGTTGAGTTTGTTTGAGCTACCATTTGCATAAATCAGTTCTCGAAAATCAATTCCGCGTGCAATTTCCCCAGTTTGTGAACTTTCGTGAGAATCTCGATGCGATCTTCAATGGGCACGTTGAGCGGCTTGAGTGCTTCCAACAAATCGCCAACATTGATTTCACCCGCACGACTCGGATCGATCGCGACAAACGAATTCGGACCGGTGGGGTCCGCAACCAATTCGCCATCTGGTCGTTGTGCGATGGTCACGGTCAAACCGCGCTGTGATACGATGACGGGCGACATTTTTGCATTGCCCGATACAACGATCGTTCCGCTCAGCCGATCCACGATAACCCGAGCTTCTGCGTCGGGGACGAGCAACACCGCGTTCTCGACCTCCTGAATCCACGAGGCGACTGCCTGCGTCTTGGGCACGAGCACGACCACGTTTTTCGGGTCGACAGCCAACGCGATCTGTTCAACATCGGCGGCCAGCGCCAGCTCGGTATTGATCGAAGTCGCGATTTCATGAACCATCGCCCAACTGGCATGGGCATCGTCCAGCACCAGCGTGATGTACCGTTCGTTCGGATCGATCCAGTCTGCCCCATATGGAAGCTCGCGACCGGTCGCCAAAAAGCGAACGAGAACATCTTCCTCGACCGTCGCACCGTCGCGAATGATTCCGGTGACCAGGTCGCTTTCGCTCAGCACCTTGATCGCCCCCGACGCCTGGGCGAATACTTTCTGCACGCTGAAATCGTGATAAAGAAGCGGAGTGATCAACAATCGACCCCCTTGCAGGCTTTTCGCCGAACCGAACGCGGTCACTTGCACATCAACGGAGTCCCCCTCGCGCACACCAAACTCGGGAAGCGTGGCTTCCAACATGACGATGGCACAGTTGTTGCTGCCGCCCAATTCTTCAATCGATGCGACGGGATTGGCGAAGCGTCGCAGCGCAGCGGCCAACGGTCGCATGCTCGGCAGGTAGTCGTCACCGTCACCCGTACCGGACAAACCGGTAACCAACCCCATACCGATGAGCTTGTTGGTGCGCTGACCTTTAAGCTTGGTCACGTCTCCGACACGGGCATTGACGCCTACCGCCTGCGCACTGCGCATCGGCATGCAGAGTGTCGCCACGAGTGACACGACCAAGACCTTGGATTTAAGATTCATTCGATTCATTAGAGAGGCCTAATCCAATCGTAAAGTTCACCAGCCCAGCCCGCACGAGTCGCATTGCGAATCGTACCCTTGGTGATGATGTCGATATTCTTGTCTGCGATCTGTGTACTGAGCACGGTGTTGTCTGGCGTCACGTCTATGCTTCGACACATGCCCGTGAATCGCAACGTGTGAACTTCCTTGTCGTGACGCGTTTGACCGGTTGCTTCCATGACGATGTTGCCATTCGGTTTGACGTCGACAATCTTGGCGGTGATGCGCGTGGTTAGGCTGTCCTCACGCTCTGACTCTCCGTCGTTTCGTTGATTGAACGTACTCTTGTAATTGATGTTGGGTTTACCGCGCCGAAATGGCGATGCGCCGATACCGCCACCGGTGAACTTGATAAATGCATCAAGCTCGCTGCGCAGGTCGGCTTGGCGACGGGCGTTGGCTGTGCCTTCAGCCTCATAAAGGGTACGTTCGCGCACGATGATCGTAATGAGATCGTGGACCTTGTATTTCTTGGGCTCCTTTGACTTCACTGAAATCAGCGATGACGATTCGATCACCGGATTCGCCGGCTTCGGCGGCTCTTCGCGCGCTGGCGTACCGGTTCGCGGCAAGTCTCTGAAGCGTCCGATCGATGACGATTGCGCCGAGGCAACTTGGCACAGCATCAAAGTTAATGTCATGGTGATGATTTGTTTCATTGGTCACCTCCCAGGGCCAAGTGTGTCGCTGCACCCAGTACGCTTGCGTCCATCGCCCCAACCGAGACCGATCCAGGCCCGGTCACCATCGCGGTAAATTTGCGTTTGGTGCGGTCGGCAGTCTGCAATTCGACCACATCGCCATACGCGCCGGATTTGATCACCCGCCCAACCGATTCGATCACCACACCACCCGAACGCGAATGCACCTGAACGATTTGGCCACGCTTAACCAGCGGAACCGGTTCGAGATTGCGTTCTTGAATGATCTCACCAACGCGAATGAAGCGTTTGGCCCGCTGCCCGATCACGGCATTGACCGAGTCAAGGCCGGCTTGCTCGAATCGCTTGTAGTTCTTGTTGACGATGCTGACGTCCCGCTTGGTAATCGGAGCGTTCAGATTGATGGGCCGGGCTGCGACGACGGTTGGTTTAACGAAAGTGACGTCCGCAACGACACCAACCTGCTGAACCTCTTCACCGTTTTTGTAAACGATGACGTCCAAACTGATCAATCCGAGTTGCTTGTCATTCGTCCGGCGAATGTCGAATTCGTATTCGCCCTCGCGCATATCGAGCATCGAACCGATCGACTTACCAAAAACAACCTGCACCCAACCACCTAGCCGACGGGCGTCTTTGCCAAGTTCGGCTTCGACAAATTCACGCAACGTGCCCCCGCGAGGCTGAGATGTTTGTGAATATGAATCCGATTGCGCGATTTCGGCAGGCAGGGTTCGCGTGATGCGTTTAACTTCGCACTGGGTCGCCCCTTTGAACATCGTCAGCGCCGGGTTAAGTCCGTTTTCATTCAGAACGCGGCGAATGTCCGCCATTGAAACGACAGCCGACGCGCCAATTTCGGGAGCTTTTGCAACGGTGAGTGCGTAGAATTGATCAACAACGACCTGTTCGAACTGTGACAGTGTGCAAATGTCGCGAAGGTAGACTTGCTCTCCCGTGACCGTCGCATCGCGCCAGAGTTCGACCGATTCGGCCCGCGCGGATTGGCTGACAATTGCGATTGTCGCGAAGGTCAGCACCGTTGAGATGTGTTTTGAAGCATTCATGTCGCAATCCTTGCGTTGTGTCTCAGCATCCTGCCGCGCGTCTTTTTGACGCCCTACCTAGCTAGACCGATTAGAATCGCCTCAAGTTTGAGACGGTTTGCAGCGCTTGCTCTGCCGACTGAATCGCCTGGCTGTTCATTTCGAACGATCGCTGAGTGGTGATCAGAGCGATCAACTCGCGCACCGGATCGACGTTGCTCATCTCCAACTGCCCTTGGGCGATCGCGCCAAGACCATCAAGCTGAGGCGGCCCGGTCACTGCGGGGCCCGACGCATCGGTATCCAAATACAGATTTCCACCGATCTGTTTGAGGCCTTCTTCATTGACGAAACGCGCAAGTTCGATCTGACCGACTTGCGTAAGCTGTTGCTGTCCGGGTTGTCGCACGCGCACTTCACCGTTTCGACCGATGGCAATGTCCGTTGCATCAGGCGGAACGGAAATCGGAGGTTCGAGGATTGGTCCGGCTTGCGTGCCCAGGACCAGATTGCCTTCCGCGTTGGTGGTGAAGTTTCCGGCCCGCGTGTATGCGGTGATCGGTCCTCCGTCGAAGTTCGTTCGTACCTGAAAAAACCCCGGACCTTCGATCATCATGTCGAGCGGCTTGTCCGTCGGGTCCACAGGTCCACGTTCAAAATCAAGCTGCGTTCCGGCGATTCGCACACCGAGTCCGACCTGGATTCCATGCGGGATCGGCTCCTGGTCCACGTTCGGGAGACCGGGCTCTCGTTTTGTTTGGTAGAGCAGGTCCTCGAAGTTGACTCGACTGCGTTTGAAACCGGTTGTATTGATGTTCGCCAGATTGTTGGCGGTCACATCCAGTTTCGTGTCGAGCGCCTTCATGCCGCTCGCCGCAGCGTGTAATGCCATAATCGCCATAAACCGCTTCCTCCTAGCCAACTCGTCCGATGCGAGTGGTGGCCATACCCAGTGTTTCGTCTTGCAATGAGATCATCCGAGCGTTGAGTTCATACGCCCGGCTAACCTCGATCATGTTGGTTAAGGAGGCGATGGAATCGACCGTAGACGATTCAACATTGCCGCCATAGATATCTGCGGTTGCCGGAAAAGTTTGCGTTTCTCCGACCAGCTTGAACGTGCTTTGGCCGGCTTTTTTGAGGGCTGTTCGATCAGCAAAATCGACGACACCGATTCTCCCCAGTACCTCATCGCCTTGATTCACTTCGCCATTGCGACCGATCGTGACCGGTCCAATCGTCGGGTCGGCGATATTGATTGGTAAACCGGCTTGATCGAGCACGCGGAATCGTCCGCCGTCTGCGCTGAGAACCAGATCGCCAAACGAGTTACGAGCGAATCGGCCGTCACGCGTGTAACGAACATCTTGACTGTCGCCAACCATAAAGAATCCGTCGCCATCTAAGGCAACATCCAGCGCCCGATCGGTCTGTTCCAACGTGCCTTGGGAAAAATTCGTATGTGTCGGTTTGACCCATGACCCGCCGCCCAAACCGTTGTACGGATTTGTCTCAAACATTTTTGCTGACGGATTCGCGTCTGATTCGCTCAGACGTTGTCGAATCACGGCCAGGTCATTCTTAAAGCCGACCGTATCGAGGTTGGCCATGTTGTTTGCAGCGAGTGATTGGCGGTATTCATTGACCTGCATTCCACCGACTGATGCCCAGATTCCGTGTGTCATCCGACCACCTCGCAATCTGAAAGCTTCACATCAACCACGTCGCAAAGATGCATAGCCACGGATCGATGGGCCGACTCGCGAACCATTTGACCCAATGCGGCGCAATCAAGAGACAACCAATCGACGGTTGAACGATCGCCTGTCGATGGCGCATCGCTTCCTTCAACGGTGTGAACAGAATTGCATGCTGAATTACGCTGGATCAAAATCGCGTCTCCGAATCTCAATTCCACAATCAGTTGCTACCGGGACTTTCTGGACGTAGTCCCTCCGGACACCTCTGAATGCAGACCCCGTGCCATTCGTGCCAAACGAATTTCTCATCGGGCAGTGATGGCCGTAAATGGCGAAATATCCATGACTTACGTCTTTTGAATTTTTCGTGAGTCAATTCTGGAATTCTATATCGCCTACGCCAAGGCGCAGGAAACGCACGTTGCGCGGCAATTGCTGCCGTGAGAGAAACGCTTTGTTTGACGGCGGTTGAATGATCTAGTGGTTCGTCACTCCCGCGCATGCGGGAGTCCAGGACGAGCGATGTGTAACGCGCGGAGCTTGGATTCCCGCTTTCGCGGGAATGACAGTGGAGCGCAACTCGCAAAATGACGCGTGGGTCTACGCTATCGGAGTGATTTGACAGCGGCAATGAAAGCGTCGCCGCGCTCTTCATAGTTACTGAAGGCGTCGTAGCTCGGGCAGCCTGGAGAGAGCAACACGACATCGCCGGCCTGCGCGAGTGATCGCGCCTTCTCTATAGCTGCGGCGAACGTTTGTTCTGGTTGAACAACCTTGGGGCGATTCGCATCTCCGAGCCCACCGATCATCTCGGCCAATCGCTGGGCTGCGTCGCCGAAACTGATGACCGCGCGAACCGATTTCCACGTGCAGTCCTTGATGCGTTCGAGTTCGCTCCCGGTGTCTTTGCCACCGCACAGAAGCACGACAGGTTCCGAGAACGAACGAAGGGCGGTATCGATGGCTTCAACCGACGTTGACTTTGAATCGTTAAAGTATCGCACGCCGTCAACACAACGGGCGTATTGAATGCGATGGGCCAAACCCCCAAAGCCCGCAAGCGCCGAACGCGACACCTCGAAGCTGATACCCAACTCTTTTGCAACCAGCGCGGCGAATCGGGCGTTGGCTTGGTTGTGCGGACCCGGTATTTGAAGGTCAAATGATTCGGTAAACGAGTCAGCTTTGATCATTCGGCCTTTCTGGTAACGAACGAAGCCGCCTATTCGCTCGCGCACCTTTTCATCGACACGCCCGACCACCGCACATGCCCCGAGCGACATCCCGCGAATCAGATTCAGTTTTGCGTCGATGTACGCTTCGTAACTTCCGTGTCGATCCAAGTGATGCGACGTAATGTTCGTGATGCCTACGATGGGCCAATCGCCCGAGAGACTGGGAAGCACGTCCAACTGAAAACTGGACAACTCAAGTACCACCAGATCGTCTGCCGACATTGTGCCGACTTCGCTCAGCAATGATCGCCCGATGTTTCCGCCCAGGTATGCGTTCTTGTATTTGGCAGCATCTTTTGCTCCCTGGGATTCCAAAATGTAGTGGAGCATCGCGCACGTCGTGCTTTTACCGATCGAGCCCGTCACACCGATCATTCGCGACGGGCAGCGATCGACGAACAAACCCATCTCCGTCGTCCACGGAATTCGCCGTTCCCTCGCAGCCTGCACGAATTCGCTCGTCGCGCGATTGACGGCTGGGCTGATGATAAGCAGATCGGCACCTTCGAGGTCTGCGACGCTGTGCGAACCCAACCTATATTCGACAGACACATCGGCGAGCGCTTCCATCGGTGTGCGTAGCGTATCCTCGTTGGCCACATCGGTGACCAAAACGCTCGCGGCACGGTTGACCAAGAAACGCGTAACGCCAACACCACCGCCAAAGCGCCCGAGGCCCATCACCACAACCCGGGCACCGGCCAACATCTTGTCAGTTATATGGCTTGGTACATCATTCATTGATCAATCCGCCCTCTACCGCACAATGACTCAAACGTTTTCGTGAATGGACGCCAGCGCCGCAACGAATTCGTCACACGCCCGCGCAACTGATTCCTGCCAAGATGCGTCACCCCCATCGCTGCTCTCATACGCATAGATTACACTGCGCGACGCATTGACGATCGCGCCTTTACCATTCTCATCAAAGCAAGCTGCCACCTGTTCGACCGATCGCCCTTGTGCCCCGAAGCCCGGCACCAGAAATATGCCATGCGGCATGAGGCGCCGCAACTTGCGGGCGATTTCCAGATTCCCCGGCGCGGCCACCGCTCCGATATTGCTGAACCCTGACGCACCGATCGATGACTTGCCCCACTCGTGAACCAATGCGGCGACTTCTTCGACCACCATGTTCCCATTCCCTAGCGGCAAGTGCTGCAACTGGGCGGCGGAGGCATTGCTCGTATGGACCAGAACGAATATGCCTCGCCCCGTCGCGTTCGCAGCCTCGACAAACGGGGCGACCCCATCGCTTCCGAGGTATCCGTTGACGGTCACCGCATCGGGTATCGAATCGTCGGTCGGCCCGTCACCGATCAAATGTGCCGCAGCATAACTCGCACTGGAGTGTCCAATGTCGCTGCGTTTGATGTCGCCGATGACCAGCAACCCACGATCGTGGGCGTGGCGCACCGACTCGTGATAGGCGTCGATGCCGGCTCCTCGAAACGGTTCAAAAAAAGCGATGTTGAGTTTGACGACTGCCACCCGGTCTGCGACGGCATCAATAACGTCTTTGGAGAATTGCTCCAATACGCCTGCAGACGTCTTGCGATCTGTTGATTCGCCAACTCGCAGCGATGCTGGCAGTCGCTCCAAATCAGGATCGATCCCCACGCAGGCACAGGTCCCGCACGTTTGGACGCGTCGCACAAGTCTATCGGCAAATCCATCAGCCATTCGATTCTCCATCGGGTCCTTGGCAATATAAAGCTGGAATCCGGCGCACGCAACGCAGCAAGTCATACATTCAGATCGAATAGGCTTTTCGTCTCAGCAAAGACTTGCGATAATGGGTTGATGGCCAAGAGCGACAAAGACGCCAACGAAAAGACCGGGAAGAAAGTCCGGGTATCCCTGCGCCGAAATCGCGGAAAACCCGCGCGCGACAAGGACTGGACGCGAATCCACCGCGATGACGAAGACCGAGCCGCCGACGCCGTCCTTGACGAAAACGTGATCTCCAAAGGCTCGATGTCGCGCAAGCGAACGATCATTGAAAACGACCCCAAGACGGATGGGCTTTCGAAGGGTGTCGTCGTGGCGATGCGCGGTTTGATCGCCGAAATCGACGACGGCCAGCGCGTTTGGCCCTGTACCGTTCGGCGCGTGCTGCGGACGCGACTGATCAAAGAACGCCAGTCGGTCACGGTTGGCGATCGTGTGCTGTTTTCCATCGAAGCCGATCAGGAGGCTGTCACCAACGAGGGCGTTATCGAACAAGTCGAACCGCGCAAGGGAATGCTGACCCGAGTCAGCGGTAAACGGATGCAAACGATTGTCGCGAACGTCGATCAGGTCATCGTCGTCACGTCAGCGGCACAGCCGAGTCCGAAACCACACCTGATCGATCGCTACATCGTCGCTGCCCACGCTGGCGAAATCACCCCGGTCATTTGCTGCAACAAGATCGACCTTGATGAAAAAGATAATGCGAAAGAAATGCTGACGTTGTATGCCGAATTGGGTTATCAAACGCTCACCACGAGTACGGTGACAGGACATGGCGTGAACGAGTTGCGGACCATCTTTCGTGATAAGACCTCCGCCGTCGCCGGGCAAAGTGGCGTCGGTAAAAGTTCGCTCTTAAACGCGCTTGATCCTTCGCTGAACCTGCGCACAGCCGAAGTGGCTGATGATACGAACAAGGGGCGGCACGCAACGACCACTGCAATGCTGTATAAATTGCCGTTTGGTGGTTTTGTTGCTGATACGCCAGGTGTGCGCTCATTCGACTTGTCCGCCGTTCCGATCAACGAGATTGAAATGCATTTCGTAGAATTTGCCGAGCATGTTCCGAATTGCAAATTCGCCGACTGCACGCATCGACATGAAATCAAATGTGCTGTGATGAATGCTGTTGAAGACGGAGCGATTTCAGAATTGCGTTACGAAAGCTACTGCCGGATGTTTGAAGAGCAGATGGATTAGATCGCGAATCATGCAACACGATTCGTAGGGTGGGCCGTGCCCACCTCCGTTTGATGGCACAATGGGCTGGTGGGCACGGCCCACCCTACTTGATACGTTCAAGCGAGAGATCAACCGCCGTCGCCGAGTGCGTTAGTGCACCGACCGAAATGTAATCCACACCTGTCTTTGCAATATCGCTTACCGTATCAATATTCACCCCGCCCGATGCCTCAAGCTTGACCTTCTCACTTAAATTCAGCGACGCCCGCAACGCAACGGCCTCGCGCATGTCATCGAGCGAAAAATTATCAAGCAGGATAACGTCAATCCCCACTACATTGAACAACTGGCGGACCTGTTCGAAGTTGTCGGCTTCCACTTCGACAAATCGTGGCGGTGGGTCGATCGCTCCAACCCGATTGAGCATGTCAAAAACCACCGCAGACGTTTGGCCGGTGGGTTGGCTGGCGAGGTGGTTATCTTTGATCAAGACTGCGTCATGCAATCCCATGCGATGATTCTGCCCTCCGCCACAGCGCACCGCGTATTTTTCAAGATGTCGCCAGCCCGGTGTCGTTTTTCGAGTGTCGAGAATAACGGCACCGCTACCTTCGACCGCGATCACGAATCGGCGCGTCTTCGTTGCAATGCCACTGAGTCTCTGCAGGAAATTCAACAACACGCGTTCCACCGTCAGGATCGAATTCACCGGGCCGGAAAGCTCCAGCAGTGACGTATGATCACTGCCGAATTCACCGCCATCCACACCCGCCGGCTTCCACGACAACGCAATGTCGGTGGCATATTCTGCGACAATCGTCTCTGCAAGTTCCCGCCCAGCGAACACCCCCGACTCCTTGCTGATCAAGCGGAACACTCCATTACCCGGATCACCTAGTAGGTCGCTCGTGAGGTCACCGCGCCCAAGGTCTTCTTCCTTGCCCATGCGTGCGAGCGTTCGCGTTTGCTCAATCAGCGCAGTTTGGTCAATCGGTATCAGCGATCGATCAGTCATGAGTAACGCCTGCCTTTTCTTCCGGTGCTCTTGGGGCGATGTGGAGTTGAATCCACGTCCAGTGAAGTTTCTGGAACCATTTCCGTCGATTTGTCACTCGTGAGTTCTTCCATCCGATCACGCAATCTTGCAGCGCGTTCGAAGTCCAGTTGCTCAGCCGCTTCGAGCATTTGAGCTTTGAGCATTTCGATGGCTTCACTTCTATCGAGTTGGGCGGCTGACTGCTTGACGGCTTCTGCAGCAACTTTCCGTGCAGAAAGCACCGTCTCCAAACCGGACCGTACTTCTTTGCGAATCGTCGTCGGGGTGATGCCGTGTTTTTCATTGTGGGCAGTTTGAATCGTGCGGCGGCGCTCGGTTTCGTCCATCGCCCGCTGCATGCTCGGCGTGATTTTGTCGGCGTATAGAATGACTTCGGCGTTCACATTGCGGGCTGTTCGACCGATCATCTGAATCAGCGACGATTCGCTGCGAAGAAATCCTTCCTTGTCTGCGTCGAGAATTGCCACCAACGAAACCTGCGGCAAATCGAGCCCTTCACGCAAAAGATTCACGCCAACCAATGCATCGAATTCGCCGGCTTGCAGCGCTTTGAGAATCTTGACGCGATCGAGCGTGTCGATCTCGCTGTGCAGATACTCTGCCCGCAAGCCTTCGCGCTTGAGGTAATCCGACAAGTCTTCCGCCAATCGTTTCGTCAACGTCGTGACGAGCACGCTCTCTTTGGCCGCCGCCCGCTGCGCGACGCGCTGAATCAAATCTGGCACCTGACCGCGTGCAGGCAACACTTCAATCGGCGGGTCGATCAAACCCGTCGGACGAATGACTTGCTCGATCACCTCGCCCTTGCACTTTTCAAGTTCATACGGACCGGGTGTCGCCGACATGAATGTGACATGATGCCACGATTCCTCAAATTCCTCGAATCGCAAGGGTCGGTTGTCGAGCGCCGAGGGCAATCGAAAACCGTGATCAACGAGTACTTGTTTGCGGCTACGATCCCCGGCATACATCGCCCGAATCTGAGGAATGGTAACGTGCGACTCGTCGATGATGAGATGAAAATCGTCCGGAAAATAATTGATCAGCGTCGACGGTTTCGCACCGGGCGGCGCGCCCGTCAAGTGCCGCGCGTAGTTTTCGATCCCGCTGCAGAAACCGACTTCCTGAATCATCTCCATGTCGTATTTGGTTCGGGCAGCCAGCCGCTGGGCTTCGAGCAGTTTGCCCTTTTGCCTGAGTTGGATAAGCCGCGTTTCAAGTTCGGCTGAGATCGATGCAATCGCCGATTCAACACGGTCCTCTGGCATGACGTAGTGGACTGCCGGAAATACGAAAATTCGATCTTCATTGGCGAGCACTTCGCCTGATGTCGGATTGATCAGATCGAGGCGTTCAACTTCGTCGCCAAACATCTCGATGCGATAGGCAAACTGCTCGTACGCCGGATAAACTTCGACAACATCGCCGCGAACCCGAAACGTAGCCCGCTTGATGTCCGTGTTGCTGCGGGTGTATTGCAGATCGACGAAGCGGCGCAACAGTTTGTCGCGTTCGATCTCCTCACCGACGGCCAGCGAAAGCATGCTTGCTTTATAATCCTCCGGCGAGCCCAACCCGAAGATGCACGACACGCTGGCAACGATGATGACGTCTTGCCGTGACGAAAGGGAGCTGGTCGATCGCAGCCGCAATCGGTCGAGATCGTCATTACGCGAGGCGTCTTTCTCGATGTAAATGTCGCGTTGGGGAATGTATGCTTCCGGCTGATAGTAGTCGTAATAACTGACGAAGTACTCGACCGCATTGTTCGGAAACAACTCGCGGAATTCCTCGTACAACTGAGCCGCAAGCGTTTTGTTGTGCGAGATGACGAGCGTCGGTTTCTCCAATCGCTCGATCACGTTGGCGACGCTGAAGGTTTTTCCAGAACCAGTCACCCCCATCAGGCAAGCGCAACCCGCCCGTTCTTGGTACGCGCGCACCAATTTATCAATGGCCTGCGGTTGGTCGCCAGCCGGCGTAAACTCGCTGATTAACTTGAATCGGTTTGTCATTGAGGCCTCACCTGCAATCATTTCGACTCGTATTCGAGAGAGTATACCGATGCCCAGCGTTTCGGTCCAAGTCGGGGCAACACATGCGCCAAATCACTCAAACCAGCCATTCGCCGCGCGCGATTTCACCACGTTTTCGATACTCATTTTCTTGCGATCGTTTGAGACAAATCATGAACACTCGAATTGCACGAAGCGTTTTTTTGAAAACGATTTCGCTTTTCAACAGCGACGATATTTGATAGGACTCTCGCAACGATTTGGCTTATCCGAATCACGGACGATAATTGAGTCAATGGAAGGGCACCACCCAATGTCGATTCGACGGATCGCGATCGAAAGAACAGCTAGACCAGTGCGTTGCAAGCACAAATCAACAGGCGTGTTTTTCTTCGCGTTCGTTGTCGGCGTATTGGTTTGCCAAATGACCTTGGGTCAGACGAAACCGACGATCGACGCCAGCGTAGAACCAGCCGGCCATTTTGATGAACAACAAGCCGAATCAGATTCCTTCAGTCTGAAACCTGAGTTAGAATCGAAGCCCACCCCCACTCTCCCTGGTCCCAAGTACAACAACCTTCGATACGACGACGACTTCAGCTATCTCGACGGCGAACCCGGCACATACATCGAAGACCCCTTCGACCCGATTAAGAACATCCATCTTGACGATGACTGGCGATTGTCGTTGGGCGGTGAAGTACGTTTTCGCATGGAATCGTCAACGAACGTTTCATTCGGGACCAGCACGCGCACCCAGGACAGCTATCAACTCTACCGAAGCTTCATGCACTTCGATCTGAAGTACCGCGATTCGGCTCGCTTCTTTTTTCAGATTGGATCGGCACTCATCAGCGACCGATCGCTTCCGCCGCGTGCGATTGATGAAAACCGCTTCGCACTTCAGCAGTTTTTCTTTGACCTCAAACCGCTCGGAGATGGCACGCCACTCACGATTCGCGTGGGACGTCAAGACCTGCAATATGGCCGCCAACGATTCGTATCACCATTGGACTGGTCCAATACGCGAAGGCGCTTCGATGCGGTTAAGATCTTCTGGCACGAAGATGCTTTCGAGTTCGACGTCTTCTATTCCAAACCGGTGGTTGTTCGTAAACGACATCTGGATCGATGGGAAGAAGACGTCGATTTCTATGGTGCTTATTTCAGCTACAAAGGCGTCGGGCGGCACAAATTCGATGTTTTCTTTTACGGTCAGGATGACACCCGCGACCGTATCAATCCGAATGGAAATACTGGCGATATGAGTCGCTATACGCTCGGTGCATCATTCGAGGGAAAGACGGGCGCATTCGACTACAACGGGTTCCTTGCCGGTCAATGGGGACGCTGGGCGGGTGATACGATTCAGGCATGGGCATGGGGCATTGAGGGCGGATACACGCTGACCGCATACGCATGGACGCCAAGAATCGGTGCCGGATTTGACTGGGCTAGCGGTGACGAAAACCCCGTCGACGGCAAGGTAGGCACGTTTGACCAGCTTTTTCCCCTCGGACACGCCTACCTTGGTTTAATCGATTTGGTTGCACGGCAAAACCTAAATGCCGTTCACGTCGATATAACAGCATGGCCCGTTCCCAAGAAAGTCAAAGGCAAACTCGCGTATCATGCGTTTTGGTTGAACGCCAAGCGCGACGCTCTGTACGGAGTGACCGGCGCACCAGGTCGACGCGACGTAACGGGTGATAGCGGAACCGAATTGGGACACGAGTTGGACCTGACGGTGGAGTGGAATATCGACCGCCATCAATCGATGTTATTTGGGTATTCGCATTTTTGGGACAGTTCGTTCATCACAAATACCGGAATCAGTGACGACCCGGATTTGTTCTATGTGCAATACGCATTTAAGTTCTAGGGAGTCATGTGACGCCACTTGCAATAGGAAAGGATTCTAGAGTTGAAAAATAAAACCATGCAATACAGGTTTCTGAGTGTTCTGTTGATGGGCGGACTGATTCTCACCAGCTCGGTCGGATGTGTTTCGAGCGGAACCTATAAGGACATCATTGAAACATCGGTCAAGACGGTTGCTGCTACACTGCTCGATATTATTGTGATCGATAATCTAGAAGGTCGCGCCGGCGAAAATTAGATCAATTAAGGGAACAAGATCGCTTCTGGCCGACCGTATGCCAACTCATTGATTTACGGATGGCGTCCGGAAGCCCTTACCCTGAACTAAGCGACTCGACGATACATCTCAACGTGCGGGCAGGACATCTCAGCGTGCGGTCTGGGTAGTCATTTCCGATCGATTCGCCGAGTCTGCAGTTACTTATGGTGGGTGCGATACGAATGCATCGCCTTGTGAAATGCGCATTCGGATTCATCTGCGAAATCTTTTGAATCAAAAGGGGCGAGCCATCCGTTTGAATAGCCCGCCCCCACTTGTATTGACGAAATTGCAAAACAAATCAAGATCAATTTTGCAATTCGGCTTCGACGACCCAAATCTGACGTGGGCCGCGAATCTGTGTGTCGAATTCATCTAACGTACGATCTGGCCCCGCCGTTCCGGTCCGACCGGCGATGCTGTCATAGGAATAGATCGCGCTATTCCCCCGGTCGGCGACCAACCCAGTGCCTTCCCGTGTCACAACAATGCCTTGTAAATTCACTAGATCGATATCAACAGTCAGCGTTGTCGGAACCACCGTTTCATCGATAATCGTTGATACGTTGTTCACCATTTTGATGGTGTCGGTTGCGTCAACGATGTAAAGGACATCTTCTTCGTCAACGAAAATGTCCTCGTGTTTTTCCCAATCGTTGCTGTTGATCCGTTGCGTAAATAGCGTTTCGCCTTCGGCTTCTCCCGGATTGGTGAAGACGAGGATTCGATTTCGATTGACGGTGATGTCTCCTTCGGCTTCGCTGACGAACAGGTCGCCATTCGGCGCGACGAACAATGAATCGACGGTGAATACCGTCGGATCGAAAGGTACACGGTCTGGCGGGCCAAACATACGATTCGGGGCGATGTTTCCGTCAAACCCCGGGCCGGAAACATTGTCAAAAACCAATATGCCATCTTGTGCATTAACGTTGCCAACGAATAACCGATCTTCGGCGGCGTCATAGGCCATGGCGATTGGCGATTCCAAGCCAGTGCTATTGCCATCGACAACCAGATCAGCCGTCGTGTCTTCATTCAGCGTGGTTGAATCATTGTACCCGACGATTCCGCCGTTCTGGCGACTGACGAGCAGTCGACCGGTGTTGGTCACCACAACCGATCGCGGTTGAAAGAGCGATGTCGCAGCGCCGGCTTCCACGTCACCATCGGGAGCGATCTCGCCATTGAGCGTTTCGGCACCGGAGTAGAACGTCACGGATGGCCCATCATTGTTGACGACGTATAACCGGCTAAGGTCCACACCGTTGCTGTCCATATCGCCGTTGGTGTTGACGTCTCCACCACCATCTCCCCCACCATTTCCTCCTCCGTCGCCTCCACCGTCACCACCACCGTTACCTCCACCATTTCCGCCGCCGTCGCCACCGTCGCCCATCGGTGTACATCCAAGTGCGCCGGCCAATCCCATTGCAATCAGCAGCGTTAAGAATCGTGTTTTGGAACTCTGCATGTTGTGTCTCCTAATCGGTCGTGACTTTCGTCATCGACTTGCCCCAATTGTGTTTGACCGCCCATCGGCCCAATTGTTCACTCGCGCTTGTTTGAAAAAATACAGATTCAGGATTGTGATCAAATCGGTGCGTTCTACAACGGGAACACACCGGTATTACACAATAAGAAACCGCCGCTCTGAGTTTCATCTAACCCAAAGCGCCGAATCTTTCCTAGTTACGTTCTGTTATTGATTTAGCGCACCATCCATGGCGCAGTTGCTACTCCTGAGGCACTTCGGTATTCGTTGAAAAAATGCTCAATGCACCGTTGTTGACAACCAAATCGCAGATGGTTGGCGGGTTCACTTCGGTGAAGTAAACACGGCGCTGGCCATCTTCCGTACCAAAGCGCGCCCGAAATGTGCTGTTTCCAAAAATGAGATTGGTTCCTTCAACACGCCAATTTGCAATGCGCGAACCATCGGGTTGCCAATCCAATTCTTCGGTCGCAGTGTCAAACTGCATAATCTCGCCGTCAACATCGCGCACCTCCGTCGTCTCAAAATCGCTGTCCGGGTCTTGAAACTTTGCTAAGGTCTCGTTTTCTTCGCCATTCGTGTCAACATCTGAGCCATTGGTGTTCATGTCCGGACCATTCGTATTCATGTCTCCCGAACCGTCGTCGCCACCATTGTCACCACCCGGCACCTGCATCTCACAGCCAGTCGTCAACGACACAACCGCAAGCAGCATCAGCACAACTTTCAAACTACGCATGGATCGATCCTCCATTGATCTCGTACAAATCCGGTACATACCACGGCGGCTGCACCTAAGCCGCTCGGCTCAATGAGTAACGCTTGTGCCACGCTTTGGCAACATTGGATTCAAAAGGATGGGATGGCGGTGAGAAAAACGCTACTCGGGCGCAAGATTGGGCCGACAAGTTGTTTGACGAATGATGCGCTAGGGTGTCGGGCAGGTGGTCTGAGCGCACTCGGTGCCGATTCCTTCAAACGTCCCTGATGCACCGGTGCAATTTGAATCGCTTAATTCCAAACAGAAACCGTTCGACAAACAGCACGCCCCTTCGCATGCGTCAGCGGTACACGTCGTGTCATCGCCACGATACACACCGCTGTCTGCAGCACATGTGATCGGTGACTGTTCAATGCAGGTCTCATTTGGCAAACAGCAGGCCCCAACGATCGAACCGGTGTAGCGCAATTGGAATTCAGCCGCATCGGCCAAGTCGACATCATCGTCACCATCAAAATCGACACACTCACATCCGCCAACGGCCAGCGCATCTGGCCCATCCAAACAAGCGTTGACCGAAGCGTAGTCCTCTAGATCGACGTCAGCATCTCCATCACCATCTGCCGATGCAACCACATCTACATCGAATGAAAGCGTGCCATTGCCCACGGCATTCGTCGCCCGAATCGTCACTTCATACGGTCCGCCGATGGCAGGGTCGGCCCATAGAATTTGACCGGTATTAAAATCGATCGTCATGCCCGCAGGACCGTTGTCGAGCGACCAGTTAATGATTGGGTCCATGCACGCCGGGTTGGAAATCTGTGGGATTGGCCCTTCAAAGGCGTTGCCGCATTCAGCGGTCTGCGTCCCAATCGACAGCACATCTGGCTCAGCAGAGGACACGCCCAGGAACAAAGATTGCGTAGACGACCCCGCACCGTTGTTGGCTCGAAGGAAAATGACATATGGAAATTCCGAACGGACCGGATCGGGCCAGGAGACAACACCGGTCGCTGGATTGATCGACATGCCTGATTCGGGGTTGTCGATGCTCCAGGTGAGCGTGGCCATGTTCAACGGATGGGTCACCTGCGGAGTTGGTCCGGTATATGGAGCGCCGCACGCGGTCGATTCCTGAGCGATGTTGTTGATCACCGGAATCAATTGATCGATGGTGAGTAGATCGCAATAAGATAGCGCGTTGTTGTCTTCGTAGATCTCTGCGACTTCGTTCTGATTATCCAGAATGGTCCCGACATAATAGTCACCGGCTGCGATGTCGGTCGGCATGTCTACTTCGACGTCAAACTCAAACGCATCTTCAAACGGGATGTCCCAAAGCAATTCGCCCAGAACCAAATCTGACGATTCGACCAGCTCATCATTAGACAGATAGAATCCCTGCGTCACCATGAATTCATTCGTGGTCCCGAGGTTTTCGATCACACTGCGAACCGTCAGCACTTCGCCTGGCAACACCGATGACGGCGTGAAGAATGATGGGACAGCTTTCCCCAATGTTGCACTTGTCGTAAATGCAGCCGTCGCAAGATCCACATGTGGCGGGTCGGATGGGCCAGCATGGGGATACAGGAATCGCGCCCCACTCTGATCGTCGGCATGCAATTCGACGATGTTTTCCTGACCGGTCGCCCCACCGCTTGGATATCGCGGATTCATAGTTGCGATAAACCAAGGTGTTCCCGGTGACTCATCTCCAACAGGATCGTGCCCCAACCCAAGCGAATGACCTAGTTCGTGGACGGCTACCAGCAGAAACGAGAAACCGTTTACCGGTGTCGGTTCGGCAACGAAGTCACATGGTGGGTTATCAATGAAGTACCAGCCAATACCTTCGGGTACATCGCTGAAGACCATGTCCATGTCAAACCAGACGTTCCCCTGATTGACAAGAAAAGTGACGCCCAACACACCCGGATCAAGTTCGCTCGCGGCGACCGCCGTAGTGTCACTGAATCCATCGAAATTATCGATCGGGAAATCCTGATCCGCATGGATGTACTGATATTCAAAATCCGATGCCGGTACGAGGTTCCACAAACCCATCGACGCAAGAAAGTGAATGTCGGGGGCAGAGTCGATGGGAAACGTAGATGGCGATAGATACCGAACACTGAGTCCGCCCGGCCAAACGACGTTGACGCCGCCAACTTGAAAGAACGTGAATGCACCTGCCTGATGACCGGGCACAAAACAAATCGCTGCAGCAATTGCAACGACGCATACCGATGAAAACTTTCTCAATGAGGAGCGATGATTCACCGTGCGTCCTCCTTGCTGCTCTTACGCGGATCAACAGCGGCGCGTCTGGGCTTGGGGAGTTCGCGTACGGAGGTCGTCGCATTCGACTCGGCGTCGCGTCCCGTTGGCGACAGCTTGAGCGAAACAGGTTGCAGATCAGCGGGAACACGGACGCCAGCGGATTGAGTCATGGCATGTTGACGACTGGATGCCAGTATCGGAGCGAGTTCGTTGACAAACGCGCTAAACGGCATCGCCTCTGTCACATCAACGTGCCGCGCGTCGGCAGGTTTCAAATGCACGTTGCGGCTGCCCACGAGATGTTGGGCGACGCTGCGTTGGGTTTGACCATCAAGTACAAAATGGCCTTCGCCATCGATACCAGTGACTGATCGACCTGAAGCGTCATACACACGTTCGACACCGTCGCCGTCGGCTTTGACCTTGAGCGCGCCGCGATAGATACCGACAACGGGATACGTCTTGTAAGTCGGCAGAAGCATCAGCACCCACTTGTCGCCCACGTTGTATTCGGGGGCACAACAAACCCGCATCTGAAATTCACCAACGGTTCCGCCGGGAACGGTCAGATCAAACGAATCAGTCGAAGTTGTCGGGATTCCCTTGAGAAATGTCACCGAACCCAACGTCACCGTTGTCTCGATTCGTCTGGGGTTTGCCTCCCAATGGGATTCTACGCGTTCAACGGTCCCGACAATCACTTGGCCGGAATGATCGGCAAGCACATCGAGACTCATGGGCACAACTTGGCTGGCCAACGCTGCTACATGTTGAAGCAACAAAATACCGACGCCAAACAGGAGTCGCGATGTGCGCATGGTTCATTTCCCCTCAAGAACACTTTATCGAATCATGATATCAGGCTGACACCCTGCAATCAAGGAACTGCACTGGTTATCAGAACTGGCCCAAGTAGCACCATGAATTGCTGACCGTCGTTGAGAATCCATGAACCGCTGTCTGGCGCATGGTTTAGGATGAACATTGGATGAATCAACGACTCATTCCCACGGTCCACACTCTTGTTTTCGGACCGTAATGACGGAATTGAATCTCTGCCGCCGCGCGATTTTGATCTGCGTTCTCAATGCTGTCATCAGCGATTGCTCGAATTCCGTTGCATTTCATTGAATCCCACTGCCGATAACACGCGGAATCGATCTGCGTGTGTAGTGCCGCGATCATCAGACGCAATGTCACGCTTTGCGCGAACCGTTAATGAGGATCATCATATCATGCCGGATATTTTGACTACAACAGCATCCGCCACTGCGGAAGCTTCATCACGATTGCGCCGTTTCCTTAATTGCTATTGGCTTCGTCCCGAGAACGCCTTCTGGATGAGCCTTCGCAGTCAAGCTTTGGATGCGTTTGAGTTCGATGGTCCGGCGATTGATATTAGTTGCGGCGATGGCGTGTTTAGCTTCCTTCATGCCGGGGGCGATTTCGATTGCGAGTTTGATGTGTTCCACGAAGTCGGCCACCTCGATCGGGTCCGCGATGCCTTTGCCGACATGTTCGACCATACCACCGGTATTTATTCGCCCCAAGTCACGACCCCTCCCAACTGGAGGATGGACATCGGTACGGACATAAAACCGAACATGCTTTTGAAGGCGTGTACGCTGGATTTTTATGAAAGCCTCGTCGAGCACGACAATAACCAAGTGATGCCTTTTGAGAATGATTCGTTCACAACTGTGCATTGCAACTCAGCATATTGGGTGGCGAATCACGAACGATTTATGAGCGAAGTCGCACGGATCACCCGAAGCGGTGGACGCGTCCTGCTGTCGGTCAAGTTGGATTCGATGCGCAATTACAACCTCAGCGCGCACAAAGCCAAGCTGAGTCAGCGATGGCTCGACATCATCGGTCGTGGTCGAATCGAGTCGTGGCCCAGCCTCTGCGATGACGAAACCTGGAAGCAGCGATTCAAGTCTGCCGGTCTGGAGATCGTTTCGCGGACACCGTTCATTACGCGAACCCACGCCCATATCTGGGATATCGGTCTGCGTCCGATCGCTCCTCTGCTCGTAAGGATGGCCAACAACCTGTCGGCTGACACCCGCCGAGAAATAAAGTCAGATTGGATCGAATTGCTCGATGAGTTGCTGGCCCCTTTGAATCAACCATCGTTCGATTTGTTTGCGGGCGAGAGCGATCCGGCAGAAGTTCTCTATGAATTGACCCCCGCGTAAGGCTCAATACCGCCACCTGGCGCATATCCGCCTTCACCCCAAGGCATCCGACGACCGATAAAAACCTAGGAGAAAGTGTGCGCAGGGACCGAACTGGTCATGTGCCAAATTGGGTTTAGACGGAAACGAATCATGCGCCCGCACGGAATCATGTTTCATCATTTTCATGGCCAAGATCATGCGCCCAGTCAGGGTTCGATCGATGCCGCAACGTTCGCCGATCTGATTGATCGCGTGGGGGCTGATCGCATCCTGTCCGCCGATGAATGGCTTCACCGCGCGGAAAACGGCGCCCTTCAGGATGACGATGTCTGCCTGACATTTGACGATGCCCTTCGTTGTCAAATTGACGTGGCTCTTCCCGTCATGAAGAACCTGGGGCTCACCGCATTTTGGTTTGTCCATACATCGATGCTTGATGGTGAGTATTCGCGGTTGGAAGTCTTCCGCCAGTTTCGCGAAACCTGTTTCGATTCGTTGATTCAGTTCTACGGCGCGTTCGAAGAGCAAGCCCGCAACACCGTCGGGTGCCAGACTGTATCCGATGCACTTGATCAACTCGACATCGGTACATACCTGTCTGAGTATCCGTTCTACACGTCAGCCGACCGACGCTTCCGATTCGTTCGCAATGAAATACTCGGCGAGAAACGATACACGCAAATCATGGATGAGATGATCGAGTTGTTCGGGCAGTCAATCGAATCGCTCGCCAAGAACCTGTGGATCGACGCCGATCAGATTCAATCACTTGCAGAGGGCGGCCACCAAATCGGATTGCATTCGCATACGCATCCCGTCGCCGTCGCGGAACTGCCGCCAGATCGGCAACTGTGGGAATACAAAACCAATGCCCAGCGACTTCGATCCATCATTGACGGTCCGCCCAGAGCAATGGCCCACCCTTGCAATTCGTATACGCCGCAAACGCTGGAAATACTGGAAGAAATTGGCATAACCGTCGGGTTCCGCGCCAACATGGTCGAAGGCAATTGGTCGCGTTTGGAATTCCCGCGCGAGGATCACAGCAACATCGTCAGAGAAATGCAAGCATGCGGATCACAGTCTTCACCGGCAACCAAGCCCGCCACGTCGCGCTGATCGAATCGCTCGCATCGATCGCCGACGAAATGTTCGCGATTCAGGAGTGTACGACGATCTTCCCGGGACAGGTGGACGATTTCTTCCGTCGCTCGGAAACGATGCAGACGTACTTTCGGCGGGTGCTGTCGGCTGAACAGCTGGTCTTCGGGCAACCGCAGTTTGTTTCAAACCATGCGCGTCAGTTGGCGATCCGGATGGGCGATTTATCGATGACGTCGCCCAGCGTGCTTGCCCCTGCGCTGCAATCGGATGTTTATGTCGTCTTTGGGGCGAGCTACATCAAAGGACCGTTGTGCGATCATCTCGTCGCCAACCGCGCGATCAACATACACATGGGCGTATCGCCTTATTATCGCGGAAGCTCGACGAACTTCTGGGCAATGTACGACGACAATCCGCAATATGTTGGCGCGACGATTCACCGACTGACGGCAGGTCTGGATTCGGGTCCAATACTTTGCCACGCATTTCCAAAAGCTGAAGCAGCCGATCCGTTTATCATTGGGATGAAAGCGGTTCAATCAGCCCACCGTGCGGTCGTCGAGCATTTGAATTCCGGCGAATTGAAGCGATTTGAACCGGTTCCGCAGGACCGTGCGAAAGAGATTCGCTATTCGCGCAACGCCGATTTTACAGACGACGTTGCAGCGGAATACCTCGGGCGAATCCCGACGGCGGCTGACATGGAGCGTGCCCTCGACGAACGCGATTTTGAAGGAATGATCCGCCCGTTTGCGGCGTAGCTTTTGAAAGATTTCAAATTGATGCCTGAGCAGCACAATTCACTATACGTCATCCTCGCACGCGGTGGCAGCAAGCGTCTGCCGGGTAAAAACCTGCTGACTGTCGGCGGCGTGTCACTGGTGGGTCGAGCGATTTGGTGCGCCCGGGCCAGCGCTCAACGATTGGGCAACTCGCACAAGATCGTCGTCAGTACGGATGATCAAACAATTGCAGATGAAGCCCGCAGATTCGGCGCAGAAGTCCCATACATGCGCGAGGCTGACCTCGCCAGCGACGATACCACCTCAATTGATGCACTGCGTAACGTCATCGATTGGTATGCGACGATCGGCGAATCGTTTTCGGAAATCATATTGCTCCAACCGACATCACCGCTTCGCATCACCCGCGACGTCGTGACTTGCATCGAGCGGTTTCGTGACAATTGCCAGGTATCCAGCGTGACGGTGTCGGTCAATTTGATTGCGCCGGCGGACCTTCAATTCGAGATCACCAACGATCGCCTCACGAAAGGTGATTGCTCAATCGTAGACTCGACCGTAGCGCTCAACGGTGCGGTATACGTCTGCACGCCCGATTGGATCAATTCACACGATAGCCTTTGCATTTCAGGCGAGAGCATTGCGGCCATCATGCCGGCAGAGCGTTCCATTGATGTCGATGTTGCAGCCGACCTCGAAGCCGCAGAAGCGCAGCACGCATTCAACGTACCCTGGATGCAGAATCGATGTTTCGTCATCGCCGAAGCCGGCGTCAATCACAACGGCTGCCTGGACACCGCCCGCAAACTCATCGATGAAGCCGCCTTAGCAGGCGCAGACGCGATCAAATTTCAAACGTTCTCCGCCGATCGGTTGACCACCCAAACCGCACCCAAAGCGGATTACCAAAAACGCAACGACCCCGACGACGAATCGCAATTCGATATGCTTCGCCGCTTGGAGCTTTCGCCCGCCGATCATCGCGAGTTGATCAACCACTGCGCCAAAAGAAACATCCGATTCATGTCGTCCGCGTTCTCGAACGAAGACATCGACCTGTTGGATGAACTGGACGTTTTCGCCATCAAACTCGGCAGCGCAGAAATCACCAACCATCCGCTGCTCATTCACGCAGCCAGCACGTTGCGCCCCATCATCCTTTCGACCGGCTGCAGTTCGCTCGACGAAGTGCAAGCGGCAGTTCGCGTTCTCACCGACAACGGTTGTACAGATCTTGCGTTGTTGCACTGCGTCAGCGCGTATCCCGCGCGATGCGAAGATGCCAACCTTCAGGCAATGGCCACCATGCGAAACGCGACCCATCTTCCGATCGGTTTCAGTGACCATACAGACGGCATCGCCCTCGCCGCTCCCGCAGTCGCAATGGGCGCGAAGATTATCGAAAAGCACTTCACACTAGACCGATCGGCTCCCGGTCCGGACCATCAGGCGTCACTCGAACCGGCTGCCCTAAGGGCAATGATCGATAGCATTCGAGTCATCGAATTAGCACTGGGCGACGGCATTAAACAGCCCAGGGATGCAGAATCCAATACGCGACAGATCGCGCGACGCAGCCTAGTTGCAGCAAAACAACTTCAAGCCGGCACCATACTGCGACCGGAACATCTGACCGCACGGCGTCCGGGCACAGCGATCCCTCCGTCGCAACTGCAAAACGTACTTGGTCGCCTATTGGTCAAACCCGTTTGGCCCGACGAACTTTTGACGTGGGGTCACCTTGCGCCGACGGAGACAACGTCATGAGGCGCGTCGGCATGGTGACAACGTCGCGCAGCGAATGGGGCATCCAGCGATCAATCGCGACGGCCCTGCGAATTCGCGGCGACGTGCAACTCGAAATTATCGCCGGCGGAATGCACATGTCCGAGGCGTTCGGAATGACAGTGCGCGAGATTCGCGCCAACGGTTTTGATGTGGCGGCAGAACTCGATTACCTCGAATCCGGCGATCAACCGACTGACATCGCGAAATCGATGGGGCGCGGTGTCTCAGCATTTGCGGCGTACTTCGCGACAAACCGCCCCGACATACTCACCGTGCTGGGCGATCGTTTCGACATGCTGCCAGCCGTCATCGCCGCGCTGCCCTTCGGTATCCCCGTCGCCCAAATTCACGGCGGTGAACTGACGGAAGGTGCGTTCGACGACAGCATTCGACACGCCATCACCAAGATGAGCCACATCCATCTCGTCTCGACTCAGGAGTACGCAAAGCGTGTCATTCAAATGGGGGAACCGAGTGAGTACGTTCACTGTGTGGGCGCGCCAGGCTTGGACGACATCGCTGTGTTCAACCCAATCGACGGTGCATCGATTGAAAAGACATACGGATTCGTAGAGGGTCAGACGAATATCCTCGTCGTATACCATCCGGAAACGCGTGGGGCGTCAGTCGATCCCGGGCAGGCGATGGATGAACTGCTGCACGCGGTCGAATCAACCGTTGATAACAAAACAAACATCGTGATCGTCTCGCCGAATGCAGACACGGGAAACCGCAGCATTGGCAAATCCATCACGCGATTCTGCAATCGACATGAAACCGCCCGTGCGTTTACCTCGATTCCACGCGACGCTTTTCTTTCATTGATGAAGGCAGCGACACTAATGATCGGCAGCAGTTCGGCAGGGATCATCGAAGCACCGAGTTTCAAAACGCCAGTCGTCAACGTCGGAAACCGTCAAGCCGGTCGCGTTAAGGCATCCAACGTCATTGACACCGAGCCCATGTCCTCCGCCATACGCAGCGCAATCGACAAAGCCCGTTCAGTCGAATTTGCTCAATCTCTGGCGGGACTACAAAACCCATACGGTGATGGCCACAGTGCCGCCCGCATCGCAGAGTTACTCGCAACGATTGAAATCACGCCCAAATTGCTCGCCAAACGATTCGTGGATCAACCGGATTGTTCACCCCAAAGTTTGGCAAGTTCGACGAGCACGCGGACAGCCGTTTCCATCTCTTCCAAACACGCCCATTCCTTCGGCGAGTGATAATCGTGCATTCCCGTCGAGAGATTCGGCGTCGGTAGGCCCATTTCGGTCAATCGCGAACCATCCGTTCCGCCGCGAACCAGTGAACTCTGTGGTTCAATGCCGATCTTTTTCATCGCTTCGCGCGCAAGGTCAACGGCCCGTGGTTCCTTCGCGATTCCGGCGGCCATGTTTCGGTACTGCTCCTTGATAACGACGCTGATCTGGGCTCTTGGGTATTCATCAAGCAGTTCGTTGGCAATGGTGTGCAGTAGATCGCGATACTCGATCAGCTTGGCATCATCGAAATCGCGCAACAGAATGCGAATCGTAGACTCAGCCACCCCGCCTTCAAATACGTAGGGATGAAGGAACCCCTCACGCTCTTCGGTGACGGATGGTTCAAGTCGGTCAGCCGGCATGCGTCGGATGAATTCCGATGCGATGCGGATTGCGTTGACCATTTTACCTTTGGCATACCCCGGATGTGTATTCACGCCGGTCACCGTCACTGTCGCGAGGTCCGCCGAAAACGTTTCGAACTCGACGTAGCCCTGCCCTTCACCGTCGAGCGTGTAACCGACAACAGCGCCAAGTTTTTTGAGTTCGACATGATCGACCCCGTGCCCAATCTCCTCGTCGCAAGTAAAGCAAATGCGAACGTCGCCACGTTTGATCTCGCCGTGGTTCATCAGGTATTGCGCCGCGTCCATGATAACAGCCACACCGGCCTTGTCGTCAGCGCCGAGCAACGTTGTGCCGTCCGTCGTGATGATGGTCTTTCCAACCAGGGCAGCCAACTCTTCGTTTTCGGCGGGTCGAATAGCACGATTCGGAAAGCCGGGCAGCACGATATCACTGCCGTCGTATTTCTCATGAACGATCGGTTTGACATTTAGTCCGGTGAATTCCGGCGACGTATCGACATGGGCGATCCAGGCGATAACCGGTGCATCGGGTACGTTGCCGGGTATCGTCCCCATCACGATGCCATTCTCGTCGATCGCGGCATCGGTGATGCCCATCGCCAGCAACTCCTTGGTCAGGAGCTTGCCCACTTCGAGCTGTCCCGGTGAACTGGGGTATTTGGAAGTCCCTTCGATCGCTCCGCTTTCGATCTTGACGTACCGGATGAACCGGTCGAGCAATGCATTCATGCTAATAGCCTCCGTGGCGGTCCATTTTCTGATAAGTCGCGAATCGTATGGTATGGAGCGGTCCGCCGAAAGTGGCGTCAGCACGGCTGGAATCGCGGCCGTTTTGCCATGCTCGGCTCGTCACGACACGCTGTTGGTTTGGAAGCGATGCCTGCGATTCATTCTGCTTGACAGGGGTGTACCCGTGCCTATACTCGGATCAGGTGGACTAATTGTCCGCTAAGTATTTGTAACCAAACAATTAACAGACGTAACCCGCTTCGCTGTTCGAATTCTTTGGCGGTCGGGAACGGTTGTATGAAGTAGATTTGCAACGAGGGTCAAAAGCTCTCACAGCGGTTAAACAATTTGAATTTGTATCGGTTTGAGAAAGTTGGTCGTTCGAGATTCTAAACACTCTTGACCACATGCGGGCATCAGTGACAGCTAATTATTCTTGGCGGTTGATGCCATCAAAATCCATCGTGTAGCGAGTTGTCTTGATCATGTTGTTGGTGTCCTGGTTATTTTTGAGTCTGGTGCTTCTGGCTGGCAAGGTTCGCAGTTCACTTGCCCGCTTGCGGAATATCCTGCCCTTTGTGGTTCGATTATCTGAGTTGCCCCTGCTTAGAGTCGTAAAATTGCAAGCTCGCCGGTTGGCACATCGAGTTGTATTGGGAGATGTGCGAGCAGGCTTGTTTCGCCAGGCGCTGCGGTCCCCTGTGACTTCGAATCATCGTCATGTTTCCCGGCCATCAGAACGATCGCCGTATCAGGTTCATCGATCTGAAAGTCTGGGGCCTGCGAGGTTCGCGGAGCACAGCCGCATATAGCAGATTCAAATGCACAACTGACCCAAATGCACACCTTGGATGTTTAGAATCGGGACCGTAAAGGTTCTGGCCCTTTCTCTCCGAATCGCTGTAGACCTCGTGATTTGAGGCTACCAGTCGTTCGATTCAGCGACGCCTTTGATCCATCCCTCGATGCAGACCCATGAGTCTGCGAACACTTGTTTCGATTGGTCCTCGAGCCAATTGAAATTGATGGGTGTTCTGCATCAGAATTGAAACTTTTACTGGATGGATAAATCAGATGCTCGCGATCATCACCACATCGCTTATCGCGGCTTTCGATTCGCCCGACCTCGCATATGGCGGCATCATTGGAATTGCCCTCGCCCTTGTGGGCGTTTTCGTTCGCAACAAGATGCGAAACGCGTCTCAACGGGCACAAGCCGATGGCATTGTTCAAGATGCTCGCCGCGAAGCTGAAACGCTAATCAAAGCCGCCGAGGTCGACGCAAAAGCAGAAGCCCTCAAGCGTCAGGAAGAATTCGCCAAGGAAACCGCAACGGTCCGCGCAGAATTCAAGGAAACCGAAAAGCGACTCTCCAAGCGCGAAGACAGCGTCGACAGCAAGCTCGACACGCTGGCCACCAAAGAACGCAACATTGAAACCAACGAAAAGAAACTCGCCAAACGCGAGGAAGAGGTCGCTCGGAAGGAGACCGAACTTTCCGAAGCCCTCGAACGCGAGCAAGCCGAACTCGTCCGCATCAGCAGCATGAGCGTCGAGGAAGCCAAGCGACAATTGTTGGAAATCGTCAAGCACGATATCGAAAACGATGCAGCCCGTTTGATTGACCGCACGCTGACCGAAGCCAAGGAAGAAGCCGACGAAAAGGCTCGCGAGGTGATCATCACTGCCATTCAGCGGTCAGCGGCAGAACACACATCGGCGAGTACCGTTTCAACCGTCGATATTCCATCCGACGAAATGAAAGGCCGCGTCATCGGTCGTGAAGGCCGAAACATCCGAGCCTTTGAAAAAGCCACCGGTGTTGATGTCATCGTCGACGACACACCCGGAGTTGTCATTGTCAGTGCGTTCGATCCCGTTCGACGAGAAGTTGCCCGTCGGTCGCTCGAGCGCCTCATTCAAGACGGTCGAATCCATCCGGGGCGTATCGAAGAACTCGTTGAAGAGACGGCGAAGGAAGTCGAGAAAGACGTGATGGCCGCCGGTAAAGCTGCCAGCGTCGAAGCGAACATTGGCGGTTTACACAAACGCCAGATGGAACTGTTGGGGCGACTTTCGTACCGCACCAGTTACGGTCAAAACGTCCTTCGCCACAGCATCGAAGTCGCCTTCCTATGCCAGAATATGGCCGACGAACTCGGACTCGACGGACGCCTCGCCCGCCGCTGCGGTTTGCTGCACGATATCGGTAAAGCCATCGACCACGAGCAGGAGGGTGGACACCCGCTGGTCGGTTACGAATTCTGCAAACGCTACAATGAAAAACCGGAAGTGCTCAACGCGATTTACGGTCACCATGGCGACGTCGAAGCCACCAGCCCGTATACGCCACTCGTCGCGGCGGCTGACGCCATCAGTGCCTCACGTCCGGGTGGGCGACGCGAATCGCTGGAACGTTATATCAAACGACTCGAGCAACTCGAATCTCTGGCAACGGAACAACATGGTGTGCGGCAGGCGTTTGCCATTCAAGCCGGTCGCGAAGTGCGTGTGATCGTCGATGCCAAGAAGGTTGACGACGCCCGCGCGTCAAAGATTGCACACGATATCGCCAAACGCATCGAAGAAGAAATGACGTATCCGGGTGAAGTGCGTGTCACCGTACTTCGCGAAGTTCGCGCCGTGGGTATTGCGCGCTAGCAGATTCAGTCTGCATGATTCTTGTAAAAGTCGGGTTCTAGAAAGCAGCCGTAATTTATGGGTATTAATATTCTGTGTGCTGGTGATGTTGTTGGTAACCCAGGCCGAAAGGCAATCGCACATACTCTGCCCGAGATCACCAAAGAGCGTGATATCGCCTGCGCCATTGTCAACGCTGAGAACATCTCGTCGGGTTCCGGCATCACCCCCGCCTTGTTCGAAAAGCTTCTCAAATCGGGCGTCAACCTTGTGACACTCGGCGACCACATCTACCGTCGCCGCGAAATCATTCCGACGCTGGAAACATCCCCGCAGATCGTCAAACCCGCCAACCTTCCGCCGACCGCACCGGGCCGCGAGTTCGCGATCCACGAAACCGACGACGGAACCCAAATCGCAGTATTTTCGCTACTTGGGCGTTTGTATATGAAACCGCAAGGCGACTGTCCATTCAAAGCGGCTGACCGCGTGCTGGCGAAAATTCCGAGCGAAGTGAAGATCATCGTTTGCGACATGCACGCAGAAGCCACCAGCGAAAAAGTGGCAATGGGTTGGCATCTTGATGGCCGCGTCAGCATCATGTACGGGACGCACACGCACATCCCGACCGCAGATGAATGCGTCTTACCTGGTGGCACCGGATACATCACTGACCTTGGTATGTCGGGCCCGTATGACGGCGTGCTTGGTCGTGACAAGAACCGCGTGCTACAGTCAATGGTTCACGCGATCCCCGCGCGCTTCGATGTCGCCGAAGACAACGTCAACGTCTGCGGCATCATCGCTAATGTCGATCCGAACAGCGGTCGGTGTGCAAAGATCGAACGAATTAAACTGCATTATCAGGTTGCTTGAGACGGATTATTCAGAAGCACTCTGGTTCCGATAATCTTAGGACTATACCCTATAGTTCGCTCCCCCATTTCGGGGTAATCTGGTCCTGCCAAGATCGAGTAATCCTTTCAGGTTGAAGTCGCGCCCACTCACTTTTGCAATTCAATTTAATTGAACGTTGGTACGAACCGCAGCGCGCTACACATCGTCAATCCGTCTGCTTAGACGTCGTGCGTTGAGGTTCGACATTGTGAGGAGAAACGCGATGATGCCAGGATCGGTACACAAGGATGTCGAACAAAAACTCTGGAACAAATACTTGCAGCGTCGATGCAAGAAAGATCGCAACGAACTCGTACGCTGCTACGTTCCACTCGTCAATCAGCACGCCGGGCGAATGGCCCGCAGGCTTCCGCCGACAATATCCTTCGATGAAATTCGATGCGCTGCATTCGACGGACTGGTGCAGGCCATTGAGACATACAATCCAAGCGGCGGCGCGACCTTTCCCACATACTGTCGCCAACGGCTGTTCGGAGCGGTTGTCGATTGGATGCGCACGGTAGACACTCATGGCCGAGCCATCCGCACGTTTGAAAAGAAACGTGAACAGGTGTTCCAACGGTTACAAGCCGCCAAAGAACGCACTCCACAACCGCAGGAAATTGCAAACAAAATGGGAATGACAGAGTCAAAGTTCGCTCGCTTGTCGCGCATCACCTCGATGGGGCAAGCCGTCCCCTTCAGCACGTTGGAAACCAGTCGCAACCAAAACGCCAGCGATCAACGCGCTCTATCAATCGAAGACCCGCAGGCATCCGATCCGTCGAAAAACATATCGCGATCCATGCTTGCAGCTTACTTGGGACGCGGACTCTCCAAAAATGAAAAGGCGATTCTTGTGCTCTACTACTACGAAAACCTCACGATGTCCGAGATTGGCAACGTGTTATCACTCTCCGAGTCACGCGTCAGCCAAGTTCACCAGGAGATTCTGTCTCGATTGCGCAAAAACGGTGGCAGCGACCTGCGCGAAGAACTGGCGGGATAGGTTTGCTCGCCGTCTTGAGAACCTACGGTGTAGGGTGGGCCGTGCCCACCATGTCATTGTTAAACGAACGACGGTGGGCACGGCCCACCCTACGTTTCAGGTTAGATGGAATTCGCTGGCTGAGTCTACACCTTAACGAGATGGAGCAACTTGCCAATGACTTTGATGGTTTCGCCAACGGACGGGCGCGGTGCCTTCGCTGCGTTATGACGAATCAAAATAGCGGTGATATCGTCACCGCTATCCGCCCCGCCGCAAAACTCTGTTAGCCGATTGCGCAGCTCGTTGATAAAGTTGGGCGTCGCATTGACTTCGATACTTTCAACCATCGATTTCAAACCTGCCTGCCCCAGCATTTTTCCCTCGGGGTCAGCCGCCTCAGGGAGACCGTCGGTGTAAAACAACACCTGATCATCAACCTGCAGCTTCACCGCGAATTGGTAGAACTCCGTTTCAGAAATGATTCCCAACGGAAGATTTGCGGCAGACTCGGCGGCTTCCGGTTCATCGGGGCTCAACTCGTGCCATGTATTCTGCGCGGCGCGATACAGCAACGGTGGCGGATGCCCAGCATTGCAGATGATCAAGTCTTTTGAAGGTGCAAAGAATGTCGCGACGATCGCCGTTGCAAAGTGCGTACCGTCGGCCGTCTTCAGAAAACTTCGATTGAGTTTTCTTACGATTTGCGTTTGATTGGCGCGGTTGATGTATCGACGCATGGAGTTTCGCAGTTGCCTGGAAAGCTCGCCCACCCCACCGCCATGTCCGGAAACATCGGCAATCGCCAATCGCGTAATCTTGCTGCCGCCGCACACAGACAGGTAATGAATGTCACCACCTGATTCATCTCCGCCGTAGGGTTGGCTGAATATCCAGGAATCAATTCCCGGTACTGAGACAGCCCCATCGTACGCCTTATTCCCACCCATGATTTCCATGCAGGTGAGCCGGCGTTTGTCGGCGACGGCGGGCAGTTGCGTTTGAGAAGTCATAATGACCTTTCCGAACCGAAGCGAGACATCCATGTCGTTGCGGAACACGACAGGAGTATGGACGTCATTGGCCAGAACGGCAAATCAAGCGACTCAAAAGGCGACAAGTGATACACAAGCCGAACGATTCTCGATTTATATTCAATTATCGTTGAGGAATCCGATTCAAGACACAATTCGGACAACTTCGCGGATATGTTGAATCCATCCTGCCCAGCGCATACATTAGATTGGGGGAATTTCGAGTGGGTAGATCGACCAACCACATGGTTCCAGCAAAGTCATCGCCAAGCGAATGGGCTCGCAAGCCGAACCCCTGCGCCCACCTTGCAATCGCAACCATGATCGCCCTATGTGTCTCGGTCCCGTTTGCCTCTGCGATGCCTGCTTCGCCAACACCCATCGAACTGGCTCAACCGGACGGAACACCCATCACCCTGCGAATTTTTGGTAGTCCTGAGTACCATTGGTTCGAGGACGTGCAAGGGTTTACTGTTGTCATCAAGAACAAAGAATACGTCTACGCAAAGCGCGACAATCGTGGCGAACTCACGGCGACGGATCTTGTCGTCGGCAAGTCTGATCCTGCAGCGGCTGGATTGACGCCAAAGATTCAGCCCGATCCGCGCATTGTCGATTCAATACGACAACGCACGCTCGCCGATCCGCCCATATCAGTGCTCGGCAAATCAGCGCGCAAGTCGGGAGACTCCGGCGCCAAAGGAACCGTCAAGAACCTTGTAGTTCTATGCAAGTTTGCGGATCATGATTTCGGTGTCCACACCCGACCGCAGGAAGACTTTGACAAATTGTGGAACGCGGTCGGTGGTGATCCTGTCATCGCCCCGACCGGCAGCGTGCGTGACTGCTTCCTCGAAAACTCGTATGGCCAGCTCACGATCAACAGCACCGTCGCGGTTTGGGTGACGCTGCCACAAACGGAAGCGTTTTATGCTGCCGGTTCAAACGGTTTGACATTGAACTATCCGAACAACGCCCAAGGCATGGTCGCGGACGCACTCGATGCCGTTGATCCACTGATCGATTTCGGCGATTTTGATCAGGACCTTGACGGACGGATCGACGCGATCAGCATCATCCATTCCGGCTATGGTGCAGAAACTGGCGGTGGAGGTGGCAACTGGATTTGGTCGCATCGTTGGGCGTTGTTCCAAGTGTTTCAAACGCCCCAAACGCCTTGGTGGGTCAGCAGCGATCTTAATAGCAACGGGCAAGCCGTGGAGGTCTTCGATTACCATACCGAACCTGCACTATGGGGTAGTTCAGGCAACGATATCAGCCGCATCGGCGTCGCCGCCCACGAGACGGGCCACTTCTTCGGATTGCCTGATTACTACGACATCAACGGAGGCGGGCAGGGCGCAGGGTCATGGTGCATGATGGCCAACGCCTGGGGATTTGATCAATCTCAATTGCACCCGCCCCACTTCTCGGCTTACTCCAAGACATTCCTTGGTTGGCTTGAGCCGATTGTCATTGACTCGCCCAATCGATACACCGCCCCCAACGTCGAATTCAACCAAGTCGTTTACCGCATCAATGCCGGGTATGCCGATGCCGAGGACGAGTACCTCTTGATCGAGAACCGTCAACCAATTGGCATCGAGAGCGCCATGCCGCAAGGTGGACTTGCAATCTGGCACATCGATGAAGGCAAGCCTCAAAACACTGACGAAGGTTTCCCCGGTCAACCCGGTTGGCCTCAGAACAACAATCACTATCGCATGGCCATCCTACAGGCCGACGGCAATTATGATTTGGAGCACGGGTTCAATCGCGGTGATGGTGGCGACGTTTACCACGGTGATGGCGTTAGTCGCATCGACGAAAACACGGTGCCGAATACCGACTCGTATCAGTTTGGGCAAATCGTGCCAACCGGCAACATCATCGCCAACATCAGCACGTCGGGACTGACGATGACGTTTACTTATGGCGACGTCGCGACCTGCGGATTCTCGAGCGAATGCGGTGATGGGTTGTACTGCAACGGAGTCGAGGAGTGCATCGACGGACTCTGCCTTTCACCCGGAACACCCTGTGCAACAGGCGAATTCTGTGCAGAAGACCTCGACACCTGCATGGAAACTAAGTTTGAAGACGACTTTGAAGACGGTAACACCAACGGTTGGGACTTGCGCGGTCCTGGCAGCACAGCCACCCAAGGCGACTGGATCATTGGCGACCCCAATGGCACAACGAGTGGCGGTGACGAAGCCCAACCGGAGGATGCGTTTGATGGTGACGGCTGCGCGTTCACTGCGCAGAACAGTAGCCTCGGTAATCAGGACGTGGACAATGGCATCGTTCAAATGGTCTCACCGCCCATTGACATGAGCGGCCAACTGACCGCCAAGTTTGCGTTTGTGCGGTGGTTCTACAATCGCGATGTCGGCGAGGAAGATGGCGACTACTTCAGCGCCGAGGTCAGTGATAACGGTTTGGATTGGACTGTGGTTGACATGGTTCCATTCGATGAGCCGGGAACAAATATTTGGACCAGCGTTTCGGTTAATTTACACGAGTACATCAACCTGACCGACTCCGTGCAGGTTCGATTCAGCGCGAATGATGGGGTCGCGACCGGTCAAGGTAGCGTCATCGAAGCGGCTGTCGACAATGTATTCGTCGCGGCATCGACAAACTGCTTTGCCAATGCCGATTGCGATGACGGCGACGGCTGCAATGGTGACGAGGTGTGCAGCAATGGGCTGTGCTTTGCCGGATTGCCTCCGGTTTGCGACGATCTCGATGCGTGCAACGGGTTGGAAATCTGCAGCAATGGGATGTGCATCGCTGGCGATCCTGTCGAATGTGATGATGGCGACGCCTGCAACGGAATCGAGGTATGCAGCAACGGCGTGTGTTTGGCTGGTTCGCCCATCGAATGTGACGACGACGATGCCTGCAATGGCTTGGAAGTCTGCAGCAATGGGGTTTGCCATGCGGGTGATCCCATCGATTGCGATGACGGAGATGCCTGCAACGGAGTCGAATTGTGCAGCAACGGTATCTGTCAATCAGGCATGCCCATCGAGTGCGACGACGGTGACGATTGCAATGGTCTGGAAGTTTGCAGCAACGGAGTCTGCATCGAAGGCACACCGCTGGACTGCAATGACGGCTTCTACTGTACGGGTGTCGAAAACTGCTTCGACAGCGTGTGCGAGTCGAGTGGAGATCCCTGTACGAACCCATCGCTTCCCGTCTGCAACGAAGACAACGACACTTGCGTCGAGTGCGTTATTGACGACGACTGCGACATCGGTTCGTTCTGTTCATCGGACAATACTTGCCTTGCGTATGGCGATGGCGATTTTGATGCCGACAGCGACGTAGACATGCACGACTACGCCATGTTCCAGCGATGTTTCGGCCTTACCGCCACCCCCAACTGCGAATCGGCCAACCTTTCCGGCGACCGATTCATCGACATGGACGACCACGCGGCGTTCGTCGACGGGCTCACCGGCCCGGTGTCGTTAAGGTAACCCGCCTTATTTGCCCAGTGTAAGCCCACGCATCATCTTGCGGGTTGCATACCGCCGTCATTCCCGCGAACGCAGGAATCCAGGCCCATCGCGTTACCCATCGCTCATTCTGGACTCCCGCATGCGCGGGAGTGACGAACAACTAGATTGATACGGGGTGCTTCACGATTCTGCGTGCTTTTGACTGTGGGGCATCGCCCGATTTTGTCGATCCTCTGGATTGAAGGCTTCTATCAATAGAAGTATCAACCGGGTCGAATCGGGAGTGGGTAGCATGCTTTATGCTGCGGCTGTTTTCTGGATGATCATCGTCGTGCTCAGCGCTTCAGGCGTCTATTTCCTATGGGCTGGCATGGTTAAATCGCGAATCGTGAACATCGTCCTGCTGCCAGGGACACTCGCCGCACAACTTGGGCACGTCCTGGGAATGCTCGTCACCGGTGGAACGGTCGAAGGCACATCACTCATTTCCGACGACGAGTCAGCCAATCCTAAACAAAGCAATACTGGCAAGTCGAAGATCCCCGTCGTTGGCCCGTTGATCGTCGGCGTGTTACCGCTTCTGACTTGTGCGGGTGGCATCTTACTTTCGACGTTGCTCATCGGCGGACCCGGTGTAGACCGTCTCATTGCGGGCGAAGTGTTAAGAAAACTTCCCGTTGGCGTACCGGCGTTTTGGGATTTGCTTCGCAATCTGATCGACCTAATGGAGCAGATGCTTGGTGTAGCCGTTCAAGCTGGCGGGTCCAGCTGGCGGGCGTGGTTGTTTATGTACCTGCTCGTATGCCTCACGGTCCGGATGGCACCGCTACCCGGTCACCTGCGCGGAGCGCTCGCAGCGATCGCATCGTTTGGCATTATCGCGTTTGTAATCGGCCTCATCTTCGCACCGACCCAAGGCATCGTCGAACGGAGTTGGAGCATGCTCAGCCTGACCGTCATCACGCTGCTGCTTCTGCTGGTGATAAGCGCATTGATTCGCGGTGCCGTGGCGCTCGGGCGTGTGATTTTGAATCGACCTGGGGCAGTCTAAAGTATCGGCAAAGACATTTCCCCGACGCCGAAATCGATGTTCTCGCGCAACACCTCAATGTTTGGGTAGGCGTCCAGTTCGGTGAATTCCTCGCAGAACCATGCTTTGATTTCCGGATCAAGCAGCGTCGCACTCTTCGTATTTGGCGTAAACACGTTGACACATCCGAACGCGAATTGCTCGATGAGGACATCGATATCACGGCGGATCATGTCCTTCGTTTGCCCGCGTATTCCCACCATCAAACAAATCGTATCGGTTAACTTAGCCACGTCGGCTGGCCCATCAAAATACATCGCCTTGTTGAGCACGACATTTCTCACATGATCGTCGAATGTTTCGACGCCGAGCTTAATCCGCGTTGGCACGCCGAAGTAGGCCCGCGTCTCGTCCCAACTCTTGCGATACGACCAATACGATTCGCATATAAATTCAGAAATACTCAACCGATGCAGCAACTCGCGAACCTGCTCCAAAACCGGCAGCGTTAGTTCCTGAATGCTACCCGAGTTGATGACTTCCAACCGCCCGAATTGACCGGTCACTTTCGCAAGTTCTTCATCGGCGACGCGCTGGATATGCGCTTCGTCGGTGGTGTTGTCTTCGATGTAATCACAGAACGTGCATTTGCTCCACACGCAAGGCAGCCCTTTGAGCAGAACGATCTCGCGCGGAAGCTTATTGGTGATGACCGAATATCGCTGCATGTCGCTATTCTATCAATTCACGACCGCGACGACATCATCGGAAATGGGCGCGTCGTTCTGTGAAGGGCCAGCCTGTTTGAGGGCTTCGATAACGGTATTCTTGGTCAGAATCGTCGGAAGCACAATCGGTTCATTCGGTCTGCCAGCTGGATAGATCACATTCAGCGGAACTCCGTCGCGGCCAAATCGCAGCAAATCTTCTGCAATATTCGGATCGGAGTTGGTGTAGTCAGCTTTAATAGCAATGGTCTTGGAATCGAAGAATCGTCGCCGCACGGGCTCACTGTACAATACGACTTTCTTGTTCGTTTGGCATGTGGCGCACCATCGAGCGGTATAGTCAACGTATACTGTATACCCATCTTCAGCCAACTGCTCTGCTTTCCCCTTCGCATATGACTCCCACTTGAGTTCCGGAGGTTCATAGTAGAACGAGTAGAACGAACCAAGTCCCGTCACGGCAAGCGCCGTTACAACTGCCCCAAACTTTTTTGGACCGCTCCACATCGGGTTGATGCGACCATAAATCCAGCAACCAACGGCAAGCACGCATAAGAAGAGCAACAGGAAAACAACTTCATCGGCGCCGGTGAGTCCTGCGTAAATCCAGATGAGCCATACGACGGTGCCCATTAGCAGAAAACCCATCAACTGCTTGAAGGTATTCATCCACGCGCCGGGACGTGGCAAATACTTGAGCCAACCGGGTCTCGCCGTCAACAGGAAGTACGGCATCGCCATACCCACACCGACAGCAGTAAAAACGATTGCAACCACAACCACCGAACTCGTCAGTGCAAAGAAGATCGCCGGTCCAAGAAACGGTGCGGTACAAGGAGTCGCAAGCAATGTCGCCAACACTCCCTTCATGAACGCCCCCGTCAAACCTTCACCTTCGGTCGCCCCCGAAAGCTTGGTTGATGCGGAACCCGGCAGCGAAAGCTCAAAGACTCCGAACAAACTCAAAGCAAACGCAAACATCAACGCGCACATGCTGATGATAAATTCAGGCTTCTGGAAGAATGCACCCCATCCCGCCGACGAATCGCTGCTCGCCCGAATCGCCAGAATCCCAGCTGCCAGCGCCCAGAACGATACGATGATCCCGGCGCAAAACATCAATCCGAGATGAAACACACGCTTCGGGTCTTCGTCGGCTTGCTGAACGAAACTTAGAATCTTGATCGAGATCACCGGCAGCACGCACGGCATGATGTTGAGAATCAGACCACCAATCATTCCACCAAGAATCGCACCCCAAATGCCCCACCGCGACATCCAGCCGTTGTCTACCGGTTTGGAAAACTTGGTCGTCGTTGTACCTTCAACAGGTTTGACTTCGGTCGCTTCCGATTGACTCACTTCCGGTTTGGTTTCCGCATTGTTATTGGCGGTTGTGATCGCTCCACCGGCGTCGCCATTTTTGGGCGCATTTGCGGCACCAGCAATCACCGATTCGGACTTGATGTTGACCACCCACTCGACGGCTTGCGGCGAGTGGCAGCGACCTTTTTCGTCGCATGCCTGATATTTCAGCAGACCGGAAATGCGGACATCCGCACTATCTGTGTCCGACAAGACTCTAACCGGAACACGCACTTTGAACGCATCGACAAACTCGCTGATCTTTCCAAATGCCTTGTCCTCGCGAAGATGTGGCTTTGGCCAGACGGGTTCGCCAAAATCCAAGCCGACCGCCGCTCGTGGGAACACAGCTGTCGGCACGAAAAACTCTCCAAGCGGTGCATTGGACTGAGTGTGGAATCCGTCTTTGATATCCACATCGAGGACAATCTCGAACGCATCGCCCTTCGCGATCTTGGATTCTGAGGCGCTTGGTTTAATCGTTATGTAAGTAGCGTCGCTCGCAGCGACGGGCAATGACCGGTGGGCCAGCTTAAATGCGATGCTGTCCTCAACCGGTTTCGATTCCGCTGCGACGGGGATCGCAATGTCGACGGACTTGCTACCGCGAAAACATGACTCTTTGCAAATAAGCCAACTGACATCGGCGCTGATGTTCGCATTGCTTCCGACCTTCACGCTTTCGTCGGGTGTCACCGTCGTTAAAAAAATCGGCGAACCTTCAAGGACAAATGTCACCAATCCGCTGGCTTCGTGTCGTTTCGGAACGGGAAATTGAATCGGACCAGCCGTGAATCCTTCGGGCAGTGTCCACGTCACCTGCGGTGCCAATCCGCTGTCACCGGGGTTCTCCCAATAGAGATGAAAACCGGTCGGAAACTCAAACTTAAGAGCCAACTCAAACGGTTCACCCGGGGCGATTTCGGCTACGCTGGAAAGGAGCGTCAATTCTACGTCCGGTGCCTTCTGCTGCCCCAACCCAATCGGCGCGAACATCGCCAGCGCAATGCAGAATGCAGAACGAATTTTCCAACGTCTTGACATAGTGTGCTCCCAAAGACTCTTCGAATACGTCCACCCGGACTGTATTCGATTCTGCGTCCAGGTCATGCAACTGTCGATGTCGAAAATTGTATCGACCCACCTCGCTTCATTCCGACAGTAGAGTGTAACAACACGGTAAATGACCGGAAAGAAAAGGCGTTTGCGGCTAAATACTCGCCTGCCAAGTTCGAACGGTGACAGGTCCGGTCACAATTCATACAATCACTCGCAATTCAAAACCGGACCGAACGCCCATTGCGGCACGTTCGATACACACGAAGACTGACCATTGGAATCCAAAGCGAATGCGTATCCTCCAAGTCGTCGAAAGCATGGACCTGCATCCGGGACTCTTTTCTACCATTCTGCCGGGCTTCATCTCGGCACTTGGCAAGCATGGCATTTCATGCAGCGTCGCCTCCGGCGCATCGCATGATACGCACCAAGCCGACCACTTCTCAGCCGACGATGTCGTCTCCATCGACGAAGACCAACCGATCGAAGCCCTTCGCACCATCTCGCCACTGGTTCGCGCGGCTGACGTCATTCACATTCACTGCCCCAACACCGGCATCGCAGCCATCGTGACAGCCGCCGCCAAAGGCGAACGTAGACCACTCATCGTTTCGACACAGGGATCACTGACATCGCATCTTCGGGGTCGCGGCAAGTTATCACTATGGTTCGAGAATCGACGATTGAATAAGAAGTTTCGCTGGGCGCAACAAGTGACTTGCCTCAACTCACGCGAGGCGCATTTGCTTGGGCAACGTGGCCTTCGCCTCAACCCAACTCCGCTGCCCGTGGGATGCGACTTCGCCAACGAAAACGGATTGAGCGCCGACGACGCCCAGACTGAAAAGCTACCCCTTGGTGATGGCAAGCGGATTCTCGCGTACTTCGGCGACATTGACCGTGAGCTCGGCCTCATCCCGTTCTTCAAAGCGTGCGACGAGTTGGAAAGTGAACTCGAATCGTGGCGAATCATTATCGCCGGCAGACCCATCGACAACTGCCTCGAACTTTTTAAAGCTGCCGCCCGTCGTCACGGTAAGGAACACATCGGTGAGTTTGTCGTGTTTCCAAATTTTGCCCAGCAGCGATCGATACTCGACGCGGCAGAGATCGTTGCGCTTCCTTCCATTACTCCGGTGTTGCCAAATTCAATTCTATGGGCGATGTGGCACGGAAAGGCCACACTCGCATCCGAATCGCTCGGTATCGAAGGGCTTGAAAATGCCGGCGCAGGTGCAGTCGTTGAACCCACGCGAAAGGGAATTCTGCCGGCACTTGGCAAACTTGTGAGGTCAACGCCCGAAGAACTCAAGTCGATGGGAAGCAAGGGAGCTGAGTTCGTGCGCGCATCGCATTCCTGGGATGCGCATATTCAGAAATACGTCGACATGTATCGTGCGGCTGTCAATACGAGCTAGAGCGCGGAAGGCAGTCTGAGATGTTTATGCACATCTCGCGAGAGATACCCATCCATCCGAGCGTTGAACTTAATTCCATTGGATTCAAGGAAGTTCTGAATTTGCTCGGCGATTGAACCGCTGGCCTCATCGCCGGCTGTCATGCGCATCAATCGATAGAACCGGGCATCTTCAATCGCTTTCACTTGTGAGTCCATACACCGACACGAAAGTGCGGCTACCCGATGCGGCGAATGCGAAATGTAAACCATCGGCCCCATCGCTTCGGGTCCGTCCTCGATGAGCCGCCCAACCCGTACCTGCGACGACTCTACCCAAGTCTCGACAGCAAATCGCCGCCCTCGAAGAGGCGCGCCATGCTCACGTTTCGCGGCTTGCTCAACGGACTGAGCGATGTACACCACGTCCAAATTCGCCGGCTCAGAATCAAAAACGTGCCACAACACCGGCATAGATTCCCGGTTGGAAATCACCTGTACACACCCCAGCGCAGTGCCATCTGCAGTGCCATCTGACTTGGCATCAGAATAAGCCCAAAGGTGTGCGCTACGATGATACGCAACACCATCGATCTCCAAAAAGTCTTCAAAAAGATAGACCGTCGGACCAGGTGATTCTGACAGACTGCCATCCGCATTGCCGATGCCCCCAAGAAATTCAACAGGCGACTTTACGTTCAGCTCGCAAACAAAAAGCGGTGCCATCCGCACGTCATTTTCGTCGGCATCCATTCCGGGTTTCAGAAAGATGCCTCTCGCAAACTGTACGTCATCGGGAGCGTCGATCTCGAAATTCACAGCGGCAGGCACACTTGGAATGGTGGGTACGCCCGAAGGCACCGATATCGAAGGAGGATTTGGCGCCGCGTCAGCGCTGGGGGTACGGTCTTTCTCTTTGCAACCCACCGGGAATAGCGCGATACCAACCAACATCGCACGAGAAAGCGCCCCATTCATATGTGATTTTGCTTCGGACTTACGCGTCATCGGATTTGGCATCCGCAAACACAAGATGGCGCGCATAAGCCGGTGGAATATTCAGCATGACGGATTGGCGTTTGATCTGGTAATCCGCAATCATTTCGTCAAGAAACGCCGACACCGGTCTTAGTCGCTCTTTGGTTGACTTGAGTCCAAGGTTGCGCCCGATTGCGCGGAGTGCGATGTATTCAAAGTAGCTGAATACCCCGCACGGTTTCATCGAACTGCGTATAACGCTGACAATCTCGCGTACACTTTCCAAATCAAATGCAGTAAATGGTAATCCGGAAATCACGAAATCATAAGTGCCAACCGCCTCAACTTCCTGAATCGGCGCACGAATCAATCGCACGCGCCCCTCGTTTCGAGCCGATGCCAGTTTGCCTTGACTGAGCGGGCCACTTTCCAGAACGTCGGCGAGTTCCGGTTGAATTTCGCAAACATCCAGTCGATCTTCCGGGCCCAGGCAATCGCCAATGACCCGCGTCACGGGACCAATGCCAGCTCCCACTTCCAAAATTCGCGACGGACTCTGATGGGCGCGCAGCGGCGACGTTAATGCCAACGCAAGTCCGCGCGAACTCGGTGCCACCGCACCGGTGACATTCGGCGATGCAATATATGTCTTTAGAAAAGTCAGGGCGTTGCGACTGCTCATTTGAAGTGAGGCATCCTTCCTTGAAATCAACTCAGCCAACCGGCAATCGGCTTACAATTATGGAGCGACTGCGATGTCGAGCACGCCATTGAGATCAAAATCGCGGGACAGTTTTTCGCGAAGTTTCGTATCCCATTCACCGTGCAGATCGGCGAAGAGGTAATTGGTCCCGCCATAGTGCCTGTCGGAGAATCGATTACCGGTTCCCGGTGCTGTGCCACTGATGTCGGCTTCTCCCGCGTCGATGTAACTGCAATCATCTTTGACACCGGAATTAAAGTCGCCATCACCGCGTTCAGATTTATCGTTTGAGTCGCCGATCAAGATGGCTTTGGGGCTAACCGCCGATCGCGTCGCCGCACTTCTCGGATCGGGTCCGCTGGTTTCGTCAAAGGTGCCATCAGCATTCAGCGAGTATGATCCGCCAGCCCACCCGGGAAGGTACACGCGATAGTGGCCGCTGTTGACGCCGCGCGTTGAAGCGGCTTTGCAGATGAAATATCCGGCAAAGCGATCTGGCTCGAGATTGCGCTGCACCGGAAAGCTGACCGGAGTCATCAGCGTCGGCCTGTACACTGGTTCTTTGTAAATGTACGCGAACAGAACTTCCTGCCAACCATATACGACCTCGGGATAATCGGTTGCATCCGGATTCCACTCCGCCGGCGGGACAAAGTCGCTGCTGATGTTCTCGTAAGCTGCCAGCCCCGTCCCAATATCCTTGAGCCTCGCAAGACAATGCACGCCCTTGGCTTGATCACGAGCCCGACCAAGCGAAGGCATCAAGATCGAAATCAACAAACCGATGATCGCCACCACCGTCAGCAATTCGATCAGCGTAAACGCAGCCCGCCTATTTGCCTCGCGGGCATGTGTGCTTCTAGATTCGAAGTCTGGCCTCAGCATTGCTATCGCTCGCGTTGGGATGTTGTTTCCTACCAATTCATCCTAGTTGTGGACTCAAACCCAATCAATTCAAAACGCTCGATGATGCAAGTTCACGCCAATGGTGAGCCAAAAGTAGCATACTCACTTTATTTCAGCATCGTATTGACCACTAAGGGATCGTCAGATTTCCCAGCGCCTGAGGGTCATACACATTTCCCACGGCTCCAGCCCAGTTCGAGTATTGCTGCGATGTGTAATCGAATCGAGCGACGTTGAACCCCCACACCGATGCTGATCGGTAACTTTCCGGAAACGCGTCGAGTGGAATCGCAATCTCAGCCACCCATACGTCGTCGAGAATCTTGGCTGCGTGTTCGATGGAGGTTGGCCAATGCCTTACAGGTCCGGTCGGCGGATTCAGCGTAACTCCGTGCTCCCATTCAACGCCACCGCTGCGGACTACAATATGATACAAATCACCGGTCGAGCGCGTGCCCGCATTGGTTGGGTCGATCAAAATTTCAACCGCATCCTCACCAACGGGCACCAAGTCTTCGGGCGATGCAGCGCTGCTTTCGCCGATCACCCGCCGATTGCTCGGGTCAAACGCGCAGCGCAATCCGATGTATAACTTGCCGTCCCGCGTTCCGGTGATGCACGTCGTATCATGCGTCGGGCCGCCGCTGGCAAAACTCTTGGAATCGGGGCCAAGTCCGGAAATCAAAACGAACGATCCGGCATCATTGCCCACGCTGGCTGGCCAATCGCCGAGGTCGCCGTCGAGCTTGATGGGCTCTTCGAGCGGAGGTGCCGCAATGTGACACATTCGCACGGGTATCGGTATGGTTTCTGCTCCTTCCGCCTCAAAGAGCAGCGACAGGTACCGTACACCGCTGTCGCCCCATGTGATCGTAGGCGCCGACGCGCTCATCATGACGCTTCGTTTCTTTCCAGGCGGTACACTGTCAACCCGCTTGGCTGCATCTGCCACATTCCATCCCACGGGCGGGTCCTCAATGCGCAGGGCTCCTTCGATCGGAACGCGGCTGTCATTGGTAACCTGCACTACAAAATCAATATCCAACTCGCTTTCGCCGACGCCGCGCTTCACGCGAACTCCACGAACATCGAAGCGCACCTGACGAACCGCTCGCATGAACCGCTGCCAACGCAGTGCCTCTTCGATCGGATCGGCTTCGTCGCTCGCATCGACTCGCATTTCCTGCGCGCAAATATGGCGGGCTGCGTCCCAAGCGTATGGGTTCTCGCACCAGGCATGACTGCTGCCATCGGCAAAATGCGCCCCATAGGCATCCGCGCCAAATCGATACAACAGTGAATCCAGAATGGCCTTGGCGATATGCTCCTTACCACGGTATTCCTGAAGCAGGTACAGATATAAACCGTCTTGCGCCCCGCGTCGCAATCGTTTCAATCGCATCGAAGCCACCGGTTCATTCAGCCCGAAATACGCCCCCGGATAGAGAAGCGTTTCCGGATCAAATTCGATGCACGCTTGCGGGCTAGCTGGCTCGGATTCGACTGCGGGCCAATGGTTGGCCCAACCGAGCAGTACCCCTGTCACGCCCGAAGACTGCGCCTGCCATCCGATCACCCGCGTATCGACTGCGGGCGAATAGACCGACGTTGATCCTGTAAACGGCGGGCGGTCCAACGCGAACATCGTTCCAACACCCGGGGCGCTTCGATCGTAGAACTGACCGCGCGGCGCCCAAATGTCCACGAACTGTTTCCCGTCGGCTTGGCGAAATTCGTGCCAACCGAATTCGCTCATGTCTTGCGGAATTCCAACCGCCAACGTGCGAAGGCGGCTATCCGCTTGGCGGCAAATGTAACCATAATGGGCAATGTTGTCGGCAAACGCTTTCGCGTTGGCCTCGGCATTGGGGATGCGAGCGTACGAACGACCGAGCCACCCGCGCTGGTCAAAGTGGCTTGCGGCTGACGCCAGATAATCCTTCAACAACCGGGCATACATCGGCGACGATTGCGACCCATAGCTCGGCGGTGGTGGAAAAGCGTCATCAAAAGGGACCGTCCAGGAACGCGAAGGCAGGCGACTTCGGTAGGCACCACCATCGATAAAATCTTCAACGAGCCAATCATAATCCGACCAATCGACCTGAATGCTTTGATCGGCATCGATCTTGGCAATCGGAAATAGCTTCGGCAGGTGCGGGCTAAGACCGTGTTCACGAAGCATACGCATCGTAGCGGTAATCGTCTCAGACAATTCGACTCGCTTGGGACTGCCCTCTAGCACACGCGGCGGATGGTAGGGCCGCCCGTCCAGCGTGACGTGATGCGCAAACAGCGCTTCATGGTCCAGATCGACGATTAGTTCGGAACCGGTGTTGTCCGGCAAAACAAATGGCCAAACCCGCAACGTCACCGGCACCTGTGTCGCCGGCTTGCCATTGACCGTAATGTTTACTTTCGAGGCGTATTCACCCGGGGTCGTGCCTCGGGGCACGCGTACATCGATCCACAGTTCCATCCCTTCGGAACCTTCAATTTCAGCAGGCAACCCCCCGCGTGGCGCACGGGCAGGCACCAATACGTCCGGAATCGATCGCGGGCGACGCGACGGTTCCATCCTCTTGACGTACCAACCCGGAAACCGTCCGGGTTTGATTTTGTGAATGCGAAAGATATCGACGTTGTTGGACAACCGATTTCGCTGCGAGGTTTCAAAGTCTGAGACCGTCACGTTGACCTGCCCACTGCCTCCAACGCGCAGGTGAAACCCAACCACTTCGTTGACCGCGCTGGTCAGCAGGATGGCCTTGTTCGTTTCGTCGTAAAGTTGAGTATCACCAATCGGGCTGGAGACTTTCGGCGCACCGAATGCGTCGATCGATGCGGAAACATCGAACACCTTGTTGTTCGGCGTCAGGCAACCGGTTCCGCCGCCAACCAGCATCAACACCAGGGGAACCGTCCAAGACATCACCACAGAGAATAGATGTTTCATTGATGAACCTATGATTCACTCGCAACCGCTGATTGGCTGGAGTTGGTAATCGATCGGCCAAAGAACTTTGCCAAAAACGCTTTGACGTCTTCAACAATGTAATAGAGCGCAGGCACCGCGCCCAATGTCAGAACCGTCGCGAACACGATTCCCCAGCACATGCTCATCGCAAATGGCGACCAGATTTTGCTATATCCCCCAACCCCAATCGCCATCGGTGCCAAGCCAACCACCGTCGTCACCGTCGTCAAAAGGATCGCCCGCAATCGACGCTTGCTTCCCGCGCGGACAGCCTCTTCAACCGATGCGCCATTTCGCCTCTCGGAGTTAATAAAATCAAGTAAAACCAATGCGTCGTTCACAACCACACCGCTAAGCCCCACCATCGCAATACCGGTGACCACGCTGAACGGATAACCGTTTACCACCAACCCAACCACCATCCCCATCACGCCAAAGATGACAGCCGTCAGAATCACAAACGGTTGCACATAACTGCGAAATTGCGACGCGAGAATCAAATACATCAAGCCCAACGCAATCACCGCACTTTGTCGCAGGCTTTGGAAACTCTCCTGAGTCTCTGCGAATTGGCCGCCCGTTGCGATCGTAAGTTTTTCGTCCGACTCAGCCAGCGGACCGAACTCGGCCATGATGGCTTCGTTGACGATCTTAGCATCTGTAAATTCCGTATCGACAGCCGCCGTGATTTCAACGGCTCGCTTGCTGTTGAAGTGATAGCGATTTGTATATGTCTGATCGAATTCGAGATCGGCGACCTGATGCAGTTTGACCTTGCTGCCGGTCTGGGAACCGATCACGTCAATGTCGAGCAGTTGATTGACATCCTGCACATACGAATCGGCGTAGCGCACTTTGATGTCCACGTCTTCCTCGTGCAGCGTGTCTTTGAATACGCCAACATCCAAACCATCCTTCGCACCACGCAGCGCGGTGGCCACGTCGAGAAACGTCACGCCCGCCTCACTCGCACGATCGTCGGCGACGCGCATGACGAGCTCGCGATTACCCAGTTGCAGGTTGTCCGCAACGTCGTGAACGCCCGACATGTTCTCTAAGCGTTCGCGGATTTTCTCCACGACACCAAGCGCCACGTCATAGTCGGGATGCTCGACGCGAATCGCCACGGGTTTGCCAACGGGCGGGCCGTCGCGGATCGGCCAAACCTGCAGGCTTTCGACCAGACAATCCGGATGGGCGTCGATGTATGCCAGGAGTTCCTTGCGAATGTTGTTGATCACATCGACCGGATCGCTACCGCGCGATGTATCGGTGGTGACATCGATCCATGTCTGGGCGATATCAGTCCGCATGATCCGCTGGTTGTCTTCGTTGATCTTGAGCCCTACCGCCGTAACTGATCGGAGAACTTTATCTGGTTTGAATTTGTCGATGATCGGTGAAAACCGATCAACTTCGCGCGCGGTGGCTTGAAGATTCGTGCCCGGTTTAAGGCTCATGTCCACAACAAACGTGGGGAAATCCGACGGGAACATTTCGACAACAAGGGTGCGCTGGGCCTGCCAGACAAAAAGACCACACACCACGATCACCACCGGTCCGAGATAACGATACGCCAGCACCTGCGTTAATATTAGGTCGTAAGCAGAGACTGTTCGCTGCCAAATACCGGTCAGCATCGTAGGTTGCTTGGGTTTTTTGGTTGCAGCGGCGACGGGCTTGCGCTTGGGACCCCAGTCCAGATAGTGCACCGGTAAGATCAGCATGCATTCAAAGAGCGACGCAATGAGCGCAACGGTGACCGTCTTCGGAACGATTGAAAAGAAACGCCCCAGCACACCGGTCATAACCAGCATCGGCAGGAACGCCATGATCGTCGTCAACGATGACGTCACCACCGGCCACGCCACTTCATCCGTCCCCTGAATCACTGCCTCTTTGACCGGTACGCCCTGCTGCACATAGTGATAAATATTCTCGAGCACGACGATCGCGTCATCGACAATCATCCCGGTGACCAACACGAGCGAGAAAACGCTCACCGCGTTCAGCGAAACGCCGATTGCCCACATGAAAATGATCGAACACAAAAACGCAAACGGTATACCGATCACCGCCAAGGCTGAATTGCGCAGTCCAATCGATCCCCACAAGACTAGGAATACAAGAATCATTCCGACGAAAAGGTTCTTGCGCAACACATCGAGGCGACTGGAAATGACCGCCGTGGTATCGGCTTGAATGTCGATCGCGATACCTTCGACATTCAGATTGGCTTGAAACGTTTCGATGAGATTGGCGATGTCTTCTCGCACGGTCAGCGAATTCGCGCCCGCTTCCTTTGCGATTTGCAGGATCATCGCGGGGCGGCCATTAACGCGTGCAGCCCAGAACGCCCGTTCAAATGATTCTTCGATGCTCGCGATGTCGCGCAGCAAAACGTGTGCACCCGAAGGGCTGCGAATCACCCTGATGTTGCCCAGGTCTTGCCATTCCTGCGCTTCCCCGACACTGCGAAGCGTTATCTCCGAATCACCCATTCCCAGGTAGCCCGCCGGCAAGCTCATATTGTTGGCGCGAATAATCTCAGCCGCCTGCTGCAAACTAAGCCCGTGTTTTTCCAATGCAGCCTTGTTGAACTTGATGTGGATTTCGCGATCGCGTATGCCGATGGGCCGCACCTTTGAAACGTTATCCACCGAACGTATAGCATCTTTGAGACTTAGCGTGATGCGCCTGAGGACGCCTTCGTCAAATTCACCGGTCGCCGCCACCCCGATTTGCAGAAGCGGCATCACCTCATCAGTCGTGATACGTTGAAGGTCGGGGGGTTCAGAATCGGATGGAAGGTCGGTCACGCGGTCGAGTCGAAGGCGAAGATCTTCAAACGATGCCTGCGTTTCTGTCGGCGACATGTCTTCGCGAAACTTTACGGTGATGATCGAGGCGTCCGGCTGAGAGACGCTGAAGATGCGATCGTGGCCACGAACATCTTCAATCTCTTCCTCAATCTTCCGCGTGACCAGGCGTTCAACTTCTTCACTTGACGCCCCGGTCCACACCGTCGTGATCGTGGCGATGTCGAGCGAGGTATCTGGATAAACATCAATGGGAAGCCGCGTGAGGACGAGGCTGCCTGCGATGATCATGATGATGAACAGCAGGTTCATCAACACAACCTGCTTCACGGAAAATCGAGTCAGTGACATGACGGAATTAGATATTCACTTGGAAAGCAAGTCAAAAAGGAGAGGTGGGTTGGTTTTCACTGCGGGCCAGCGAATCGGGGTCGTACAGTCTGCCCACGGCAATAAGTGCTCCATCCCGTACATCGCGACGACGCGATAGGATAATTTTATCCCCCTCATTCAAGCCGGAGATCACCTGCAACTTGTCCAGATGCGATCGTACGGATTCCACCTCAACGCGGCGAAGTCGTGAAACCAGATGCCCGTCTTCTTCTGCGACGACATGACAATGATCTGCACCGTACTGCTTGAAGATCGCAGAACGAGGAATGGTCATCGCATCGGATAACTCGCCGCAATGCAAACGCACCTTTCCAAACATACCCGAGAGAAGCGATTCGTCAGGATTGTTGACGAGCAGCTCAACCTGAAACTTTCGACTCACCGGATCCATCTTCGGCGCAACGTGATGCAATCGCCCTTCAAAAACGCGATCCGGGGCTGAATCAATACTGACTTCTGCTTTCGTCATCTCTTCAACCAGCCCGATGTCCGAACCGGAAAGCTCAACGAGAATCTTCATTTGATCGAGTCGCACCAGGTCGACCAAAGGTACAGAAGCCATCGCCAATTCGCCCGGTTCGATGAGAAACCGGTTGACGCGCCCAGTAATCGGAGATCGAATCACGCACCGTTTCAAGCGCGCATCGGCGTTGTCGTAAGCGACTTGCGCAATTGCAACCGCCGCTTTGGCGACTGCCAACTGATTGCCAAAGCGTCCCTTGCTCGCCTGGGCAGCGCGCAGGTCGGCATTGGAAGTCTCGAATGCCGTCTCGATGCGCTGGAATTCGATTTGCGAAAAACTACCCGACTCGACAAGCGCCCTGGCCCGATTCAACTCATCAACTGCATTCGCCTGACGTGCAGTAGCCGCCTCAAGTTGAGCCTCGACCTGCTCCAGCGCCGTCATGGCCTCCGCGCTTAGGGCTCGAAAGCGAACAAGTTCCGCCTGAGCCTGACGCACCGCCAATGCATAGAACGTATCATCGATTTCTATCAGGACATCACCGGCCTGGGTTTTCGCCCCATCTTCGATGGCCTGCGAAACAACCTTCCCATCGACCTCGCTGTGGATGGAGAGTTCGTCCACCCCACTGAGGAATCCGCGGGCCTCGATGATTTGCGGAATGTTCCGATTCCGCACGACGAACACTTCAACCGGAATCGCTTTTTCTTCGTTCTCGTTGCTGCTAACCTGAATGCGCGCGTCGGCCCGACGCATCATGTATGCGGTTCCGCCGAGCGTGACCGCAATGATGGCCAGAAAAATCCAAAGTGCGACTGGGTGCCTTTGCGCTCGAGATGTAAATTCGTGCTGGTCTTGCATTTTTGGTTCTGGCAAGTTTCGTATCGGGTGGTGATCTTGAGCGACGGTGCTTTCGCCCACTTCCGTGCCAAAGCGATTCAGTCCGCCACGGGATCAAAAAGCCTCAAGCCGCTGCCTCAAGACCCGCGTCTGCAATCCTCTCGGATTATATGTCGGTCAGGGTGTCGCGAACAGGTAAGCCAATTCCTAGCAAACCAGCACGCATTCGAGGAGAATCCATTGGGGATTTGCGTGCCCTCAATCCCCATAATCCAGAGAATGTCGCCCCCGACGAAGTTAGCAGGTGCTAATTCTCGTCCTCATCATTCGACATTCCATCGTCGTCAGCAGGAGCTGGCTCGGCGTCAGCGGAGTCATCGACCGCCTCAGTTTCCGCCTCATCGTTGGTGTCATCGTCGGCTGGTTTAGCATCAGAATCGGTTTCAACATCTTCAATCACATCAACCGCTACGTCCTGCACATCCTCTGTTGTATTCAGCTCTGTTGTTTCCGGCTCTGTTGTTTCCGGCGTTCCGATAGTGACCGTCGTACTCGGCTGTGACGGTGATATGACAGTCTGAACCGATGACGCTGGCCGATTGGGAAATTCAACCTTAGTAAATATATCATCCAGCTCGTTCAAACGATCGATGGCCAACCGCTGCAACGGAACGCCCGCCAAGCGCGAATCATCCCGCAGTTTTTCAAGATAGCCCTCTGCCGTCGCTTTACGCGCCGGATCACTGTCAACTGAAAACGCATTGGCTTCGACTTGGTACAAACCGAACAGTGCCCGCCCATAATGAACCGGTCGTTTCTGATAGTCACGGACGACTTGCTCGAAGGCTTTCTTGGATTCATCGAGAAACTTCATATCGATGCCAGCTTCAGCACTGATGGCGACATCGAGCGCCAAATCGGCCCGACCCATGAGCGCTTCAACCTTGAACTCTTCATTGGTGCTTTGATCGCCAAGGTCGCCGATTCGCGAAAGCGAGCGCAGCAATTCTTCGTTTGACTTGGGGATTCCGGCTGGCGCTTTGACCAATTCCTTCTGCAACTGGATGAACGAGTCGTCCAATGCCGTCTGCTTGGCGGTTTTCATGTACGTGAAAATGATTACGCCAACAAACGCAATCGCCAACCCGCCGATGACGTATGCGCCCCAATCCTTAAAAGAAGCGCCCAACTGTTCCAACGTGTGGGCGAGGTCGTTGCTCTTCAATTCATGTCTGCGTTTTGATTTCATGATGTCCTGCGAATCATCGACCGCCGCCCATTTGAGGACTGCGCATCTGATCTCTTTTGACTTGCCGGAATCTTCAAATTCGGCATCATTTTCGACCAACTCCGAGCCGCGCAGCGTACGAGAATAGTTCGCTCAAGTCAACGCGGTGCAGCACCCACAAATCGTGCTGCCATAAGACCTAAGGTGCTATTTCGCCCCGAAGATCGCGTTCCAAGCCGCCCCGCTGCATCCGAGGCTGTCAGCAGGGAAATTCCCTTAGCACGCCAGCATCGTGCTCGCCACTTGCGACGGAACCGCAGCATAGTGAAGCGGTTCCATGCTCGCCGTCGCCCGCCCCTGACTAAGGCTACGCAGGTGCGTTGTATATCCGAACATTTCCGCCAACGGCACCTCGGCTTGAATGACCCGGGTGTCTCCGGCGATTTCAGTATCGGTAATAATCGAACGACGTGCGTGAAGGTCGGAATTAATCGCCCCAAAATATTGATCAGGCGTCCGGATTTCGACGGCCATGATCGGCTCCATCAATTGCGGGCTGCCCGTTTCCGCCGCTTTGGTAAACGCAATCCTCGCCGCGTTTTCAAAGGCCACGTCGGTACTTTCCTGTTCATTCTGCTCAGCATGCAGCAGTGTCGCCTTCCACCTGATCATCGGATAACCGAGGAGCGGACCACCGAGCGCCGCATCGTTTACTCCGGATCTGATCGCGGTGAGAAACTCTGGCGCGATCGTGCCATCGGGAATTTTCGCGTGGAACGATTGATCTGCTTCGTCCTCTTCGCCCACTGGGTCGATGCGCAGTCGAACAACTGCGAACTGAGATTTGCCACCGATTTCCTTGATGAATCGTTCTTCGATTTCGGCGGATGTCGATATTGCTTCTCGATACGACACGCGCGGCTTGCCGATGCGAACGTCAACATTCATGTCATCGACGATGCGCTTGGCCAGCACCTCCAAGTGCAATTCACCCATGCCCGAGATGATAGTCTGACCCGTCTCTTCATCCATGCGATATTGAAACGTCGGATCCTGCTTTGCCAGCGCCGTTAGAGCATCGATGAGTTTGTCCCGATCACGCGACGATGCGGGCTCGATCGACTGGGAGACAACGGTTTCTGGAAACTCAATCGTTTCCAATACGACCTGTTTATTCGGATCGCACAACGTATGGCCCGTCAGCGCTAGCTTCGGCCCGACGACACCCACAATCTCACCTGCAGAAGCGGAATCGAGAATGTCACGTCGTTTGGCATACATCCGAAACAGGCGAGTGATGTTTTCCTTTTCGCCCATCTGCGGATTAAGAACACGCGAGTTCGGTTTCATCGTTCCCGAGTAGATTCGCAGGAAATAAAGATCGACAGGTTTCTCCGTGATGATCTTGAAAACGAACGCAACAAGCGGCCCTTTCGGGTCGTTGGAGATTTCCTTTTCGTGCTTGCCGTCCGGCGTTTTGGCGTGAATCGACGGCATATCCAATGGCGATGGTAGATAATCACACACTGCATCCAACAGCGGACGCACACCCATGTAAGAGAGCGCCGATCCACACAGCACCGGTCTCACCTTGTTTGCAATCGTCGCAGCCCGCAGCGCTTTCTTGAGGTCAGCAGTTGAAATCTCTTCATCCGAAAGGAATCGTTCGGCAAGGTCGTCGTCGGTCTCGCAAATCCGCTCAATCATCAACTGCCGCGCCGACTCAGCATCATCCTTGAGTTTTTCCGGAATCTCATCTTGCCGAACCTTCGCGCCGTCTACCGCTCCGTGAAAATAGAGGGCCTTCATCAACATCAAATCAATGACGCCCTCAAACGTGTTTTCCGCACCGATTGGAATCTGAATCGGCAGGACGTTTTCATTGAATCGCTTGCGAATGGATTCGACGCTTGCCTGGAAATCAGCGCCGACCTTGTCCATCTTGTTAATGAAACAGATTCGCGAGACTTTGTACTTGTTGCCCTGTCGCCAAACAGTTTCGCTTTGGGCCTCCACGCCCTCTTTGGCGTCAAAGACCGCAACCATACCGTCGAGCACGCGCAACGATCGCTCCACCTCTGCCGTAAAGTCGACGTGCCCCGGGGTATCGATCAGGTTGATCGTGTGCCCTTGCCACGGGCAGCTGACAGCCGCCGAGTAAATCGTGATCCCGCGCTGCTGTTCCTGCTTTTCAAAGTCGGTGACGGTCGTACCGTCATCAACGTTGCCCATGCGATGACTCGCACCGGTGTAGAACAGGATGCGCTCGGTGGTTGTGGTCTTACCCGCATCGATGTGGGCTGCGATCCCGATGTTTCGAAATGTCGCTAACGCTGGATTCGTACTCATGGCTATTGGTGATCTTGCGCCTACTGTTATGTAAGCTGTCTGGTTTCAAATGCCCATTCTGCGCCACAGAACTGGTATGCCTTACAAAAAATATGCCTTACAAAAAAAGCGACCCACGAATAGGGGTCGCCAATGGTTTTCCTTCGATTCTGTCGGTACCGGCTCATCCGCGACGTTCATGGTTCGTACCGCCCGAGTCAATTTGCGACTACAGGGCAAATCCTCATTAGAGGATTTCAAACCAAATTACCACGCAAAGTGAGCGAACGCCTTGTTGGCGTCGGCCATTCGATGCACGTTTTCACGCGTGGTCATCGCAGCGCCTTCGCGCTTGTACGCGTCCATCAGTTCCTGTGCGAGAAACGTACTCGTCGCCTTACCGCTGCGACCGCGAACGGCTTGAAGGATCCAACGCATCGCCAACGATTGCTGACGCTTGCGGTTCACTTGCATCGGCACCTGATAGTTCGAACCACCGACTCGCTTCGAGCGTACCTCAATGTTTGGCTTGACGTTGTTGATCGCCGTTTCAAACACCTCAATCGGCTGGGCTCCGTCGATGCGTTTCGATATCACTTCCATCGCATCGTAGAAGACCTTCGTAGCAGCCGTTTTGCGGCCGTCATACATCAGGCAATTGATAAACTTCGAGGCAATTAGGCTGTTGAACCGCGAATCTGGTTTCAACTGCTCACGCGATTTTGTGTATTTCTTACGTCCCATCCAACCATGATCCTGTTCAAACAGTTAGTTATTCAGCAGCCAAGCACTCTTCATATACGGCTCATATACGGCGACGATCGAAACATTCGAACCGTCGAATTTTTCTACAAGACTTTATTCGCCCCTAATGCATTTGGTGAACAGATTGCCACCGATGACCAACGCAGCAACCACCGCAAGCTTCACAGCAGCCGGTACCAAAAATGGTAGCAACCCAAACGAAATCGCCCCTTCAAGACTGGTCACCGTCGTTGCCATCCAAGCCAATCCAAAAGCAAAGATCACGCCCGTGCCCAGCGCCCCAACCGCAAGAACGCGCGGTAAAGTCACCGAACCCAACTGGCGAATCAGGTAGCTAACCCCTAAGGCGGCTGGCAAAAACCCGACAATGTACCCCAAAGTCGCGGTGCTGATGCCGGCTCGATACGCAGCGAAGAACGGCATCTTCGAAAAACCACCGGCCGTCATCCAGCCCAATGCAAAGTAAAGACATATTGCAGACATTGCCAAACGAGGTCGAAGCCAAAAACCACAGAGCAACACAACCACCGTTTGCAGGGTCATCGGAATCGGGTTGTTGGGAAGGAGAACCCTCCACTGCGCCGACGCTCCCAGTGCAAGTGCAAATCCCACGACCATTGCAATGTCACGCAACAGCGCGACATTAACTGCTTCAATCGAAGTTCTTTTGGATGCGTGCATCACACTCATGTCAATCATCCGTTGCCAAATCTACTTCTTGCGGCGCTTGACGCCATACTTGCTGCGTCCGCGGTTACGCTGTTTGCCCTGCTTGTCGGTGTCAACTGACGCACAGTCCAAAGTGCCGCGAACCACATGATACCGCACACCGGGCAAGTCACGAACACGACCGCCGCGCACCAGCACGATCGAGTGTTCCTGTAGGTTGTGATCGATGCCACCAATATAGGCAGTGATTTCTTTGCCGTTTGACAAACGAACACGAGTCACTTTTCGAAGCGCGGAGTTCGGCTTCTTCGGTGTTTGCGTCTTAACCTGAAGACACACGCCGCGTCGCTGCGGGCAACGATCAATATCGCGCACCTTTGACTTCTTGATTACTTTTTCTCGTCCGAGTCGAACGAGTTGATTGATCGTCGGCATTGACCGTTACCTCATTATCCAAATTTGTATTCGCCCTACCATCCGAAATGGGCGTGTATTTATCTTTATGGTCAATCCGAAGATTGACTGTATCTGCTCTGGCAATCTGTACTTATCCGATCAGGTCGGATGATGAATCGTCATCCGAGTCGCCCAGAATTTCCCGATTCTCCTGACCACCATCCTGCTCAGCCACCGCCGACGTCGAATCTGCCACCGACGGGTCGGCCAACACAGAATCAGCCAACGGAGAGTCGGACAGTGTAGAGGCCTGCGTGGAACTTTCAACCTCTGTCATGATCGGACGAGAGCCTTGTGGATCCGCCCCAGTCGAGTCGCCTGCCGGTACGGCTGGGACCGCAAGAGGCGACATGCCAGCCCCTGCCCCACCACCAGAAGTGGGCAGTCCTTCCGTCGGCTTATCTTCAATCACCGGAATGGGTACACCGAGCTTTTCGACCTGCATATTCAGATAGGGCTTAAATCCGGTTCCTGCCGGAATCAGGTGCCCCAGAATCACGTTTTCCTTGAGACCTAAGAGCGGATCGCTCATGCCTGCAAGCGACGCTTCAGTCAGCACTTTGGTCGTTTCCTGGAAGCTTGCTGCCGAGATAAACGACTCGCTGGACAGACTGGCTTTGGTGATACCCAGAAGCAGCGTCGTCGCGAGGGCCGGTTTCGGACGCTTGCCCTTCGCCGGTTCACCGCCCTCTTCTTCGGTGGCTTCGTTGATTTCAGCCAGCTTACTCTTGAGGACCACTTGGCCCTCGACCAAATCGGTATCGCCAGGAACGGAAATCCTGACGCTCCTCGCCAACTCGGCATTACGGCCGCGGAAAGTGAATTTATCGACGACTTCGCCCGGTAGGAAGCGGCTGTCACCATGATCTTCAATCTTCACCTTGCGCAACATCTGCGAGATGACAACTTCAAGATGCTTGTCGCTGATCGATACGTTCTGTGCGCGGTAGACTGATTGGATTTCACCGAGCAGGTAGTTCTGCAGAACTTCCTCACCCTTAATCCGCAAAATGTCCTGCGGAATCATCGGGCCTTCGATCAATGGATCACCGGCTTCTACTTTGTCACCGGCATGCACGAGCAACTGGCGATCCTGCGGAACGTGATGCTCTTTCTCCAGGCCGCTCTTCTTGTTACTGACGATGATGGTCATCTTACCGCGGCGCTTGTCGGCACGAATTTCGACGACACCGGAAATTTCTGCCAGCACCGACGGTTCTTTCGGCTTGCGGGCTTCGACGATTTCGGTCACACGCGGCAAACCACCGGTGATGTCCTGCGTACCACTCATGCCACGCGGCTGACGAGCGAGCAACATACCGGGCTTGATCGGCTTGCCCTCCTCGACCTCGATGCGGGCCTTCGCCGGAAGGTAATGATAGTCCAGCACGTTGCCTTGTTTGTCCTCAATGATGAGCTGTGGATGCTTTTCGCCCTTGTGCTCGATCACCACGAACTTGGTGGCTTTGCGCTCTTCTTCGAGGCGAACCGTTTCACCTTCGTCGATATCCTGGAAGCGAATGAAACCTTCGACTTCAGCGAGGATTGGCGTGAGGTGCGCGTCCCATGTCACCATCGGCGTGCGGGCAGAAATCTTCTTACCCTCGGCCACGAGCAGTTCCGCACCATAAGGAACCTTGAACCGCTCGATTTCGCGACCCTTATCGTCCTCGATCGCGATTTCACCGTTGCGCTTTAGCGCCACCGTTCGTTCCGGCGTGCCCTTGGACGCTGGTACCGTCACCGCATTGATTTCATGGAAGACAACCGTTCCCGGCTGGGCGTTACGCAGTTCGTTATCCACGACATCGTGAGACGCAACACCACCCGTGTGGAACGTACGCATCGTAAGTTGCGTGCCCGGTTCACCGATGGATTGTGCCGCAATGATGCCGACAGCCAACCCTTCTTCAACCAGACGGTTGGTGGACATGTCCAATCCATAGCAGTTCGCACAAACGCCCAATACACTTTCACAAGTCAGCGGGCTACGAACTCGTATTTTGTCCAATCCGAGATCTTCAATTGATTTGGCGATCTCGATGGTAATCACTTCATTTTCGCCGACGATCAGTTGGTCGGTAATCGGATTGCGAATCGAGTCGCGGGCCACGCGGCCGACAATCCGCTCACGGAGAGGAATATCAACCTCTTCACCCTTGTACACTGCCTCTTTGGTGATGCCCTGGATCGTCTTGCAATCCTGATTGTTGACGATGACGTTCTGCACCACGTCGGCGAGTTTGCGCGTGAGGTAACCTGAGTCTGCCGTCTTCAGTGCCGTATCAGCCAGTCCCTTTCGGGCACCGTGCGTCGAACTGAAATACTCAAGCACGCTCAGGCCTTCGCGGAAGTTTGACTTGATCGGTGTTTCAATGATTTCACCGGACGGCTTGGCCATCAAAGCACGCATACCAGCCAACTGCCTGATCTGATCGACGCTGCCTCGAGCGCCCGAGTCGGTCATCAGGTACACCGGGTTCAGATAGGGTTTCGCATTCGGATTGTCCTGTGCCGCGTACTTGCCGTCTTCGGTGCGATAGTCCGTTTGGATTTCCTTCATCATCTCTTCGGTCACCTGCTCACGCGCATGAATCCAAACATCGATGAGCTGGTTGTAGCGCTCGAGTTTGGTGAGCGCACCGTTACCGAAGTCGCGCTCTATGCGATCGACCTGCTTTTCACCGGCTTTGATGATCTTGGGCTTCGCCGCCGGGACGCGCATGTCATGCACACCGAACGACAACCCCGCAAGCATCGAGTGTTTGAAACCGATCGATTTAATATCGTCGAGCAAGTCAATGGTCGCTGAGCGGCCAAGCAGCGCATGGCAGTCTGCAATGACTCGCGCCGAACCCTTCTGGGAAACCGAGAAGTTATAGAATGGCATCGCCGTCGGCAGAATGTCGTTGAACATCAGACGACCCACCGTCGTGGAGATGATGCGCGAACGTGGAATGTCTAGCGGATTATCCTTCTGCGAATCAATGTAATGCGTGCGATTTAACCGGACACGAATCCGATCGTGAATACCGATTTTCCGCTCAGAGTACGCCAACATCGCTTCATGCTCATTTGAGAAGACCATCATGTCCTTCTCGTCGACATTGGCACTGACATGATCCGTAGTCAGGTAGTAAATACCAAGCACGATATCCTGCGACGGCGACATAATCGGTGTGCCGTTTGCCGGCGAGAAAATGTTGTTGGTCGCAAGCATCAACACGTGCGTTTCTACCTGGGCTTCCACACTTAGCGGAAGGTGGACAGCCATCTGATCGCCATCGAAGTCTGCGTTGAATCCGCGACAGACCAACGGCGAAATCTTAATGGCGTTGCCTTCGACCAACGTGGGCTCAAATGCCTGAATACCCATGCGGTGAAGCGTTGGTGCACGGTTGAGCATGACCGGGTGCTGGTGGATCACCTCTTCGAGAATGTCCCAGATTTCCTGGTCTCGGCGCTCCAGCATGCGCTTGGCACTCTTGATCGTGTCAGCCAATCCCCGCTCTTTGAACTTGCGAATGATGAACGGCTGAAACAGTTCGAGGGCGATCTTTTTGGGAAGTCCGCACTGATGAATCTTGAGTTCGGGACCGACGACGATGACCGAGCGGGCTGAGTAGTCAACGCGCTTGCCCAACAGGTTTTCGCGGAAACGCCCCTGCTTGCCCTTGATCATATCGGTCAACGACTTGAGCGGACGATTGCTCGAACCCAGCACCGGACGACGACACCGACCGTTATCGAAGAGCGCATCGACGGCTTGTTGCAACATGCGCTTTTCGTTCTGGATAATGACTTCCGGCGCATTGAGGTCCACGAGTTTTTTGAGGCGGTTATTTCGGTTGATGATTCGACGGTAAAGATCGTTCAGATCGCTCGTCGCAAAGTTGCCGCTCTCCAGCAGAACCAGCGGACGAAGATCCGGCGGAATGACCGGAATGACTTCGAGAACCAACCACGTCGCGTCGTTTTCACTGGTACGCAACGCCTCGACAATTTTCAATCGTTTGGAAAGGTCTTTGATCTTCTGCTTGCTGCCAGTCTTGATCAAATCCTCGTGCAGTGAATTGGAAAGTTCAGCAAGGTCGAGCGTTTCAAGCAGTTCACGCACGGCTTCGCCGCCCATACCGGCACGAAACGTCGCGCCATACTTCTCGCGGGCACTGCGAAACTCATCTTCGGTGAGCAGTTGGAATTTTTCGAGAGGCGTATCACCGGGGTCGATCACCACATAGTCCTGGAAGTAAATGACCTTCTCCAGGCTGGTGGTCTTCATCCCCAACAGATTGCCCAAACGCGATGGCATCGCCTTGAGGAACCAAATATGCACGACCGGCGCGGCAAGGTTAATGTGCCCCATGCGCTTGCGACGTACGCGCGAATGGGTGACCTTCACCCCGCAGCGATCGCAGATGATGCCCTTGTGCTTCGTGCCTTTGTACTTACCGCACGAGCATTGCCAATCGCGCTCCGGACCAAAAATCCGCTCGCAGAACAGACCGTCTTTTTCTGCGCGGTACGTTCGGTAGTTGATCGTCTCCGGTTTCTTGACCTCGCCAAACGACCAACTGCGGATGTCGTTCGGACTGGCCAACTGAATGTTGACGCTACCGTAGTCGTTGATCCGATCGTAGATGTTACCTGCTACCATAGGTCTTGATGCCTTTCTGGGATAACTGGCTGTCCGGTATCACTTTCGATGACCTGCAGCCACCCAAGTTTCGCAATCGCGCCGGCGCGTGTAGATACTTATTGCCAGGCATTCGTTTTTATAAAGACTGCGCGACTAATCGCTATTTTCAGTTCACTTCATTAACCACACCGCACGCCATGCGCAAAACGCACGGACGTGATTACGACACCGCTCCGGTGACCTGCGACTGATTCAAACCTGCTTGGCTCGAATCCGTTTCATTCGCATCCGTTGGCAGTTGCAGTACGACCATGCCAGTTGCCCGGCGGAATCCCAACTCTTCGCAGAAGTCAACTTCCGTACCGTAGGCCAGCACTTGAATGCGATCCGCTCCATCGCTGCGAAGTTCTTCAACCACGCGGGTGGCCATCTTGCGAGCGACGCCCGTCGAATCATGCTCGATGCGGCCGTCAGTTTTCGTCACACATGCCGGCCCTTGAAGCGATGGGTCCAGCTTGCACTCTGCGAGATAACCATTGAGTCCATCGGTCACCCCTCGTGCGATACCGACCAATTCGCCATTGAGTCGCGCGGTGACGAAGCAAAACGTTTGTTCAACCATTCGACCGACACGGGCAGGATCACCTACGATCGGATGCTCAATTCGTTCATAAAACCGAACCAACTCCGCCGCATCGATCTTATCCGACGCTGCCAAGACAATGTTTTCGCCCATGACGCAATCTCCTTGCACAACTCCCACCGATCCACGCGCCTCTTGAATCATCTAAACCTCAAACAAGCCAAACGATTTATGCGATGCAATTCTTAAACAATGCGCTTCTTTTCGAGTTGGATATTCAAGCCCAACCCGCGGATTTCGTTGCACAAGACGTCGAACGACACAGGCGTACCTGCTTCCAAAGTGTTCTTGCCGCGAACCATCGATTCGTAAATCTTGGTCCGGCCCTCGACGTCGTCACTCTTGACGGTCAGCAATTCTTGAAGGGTGAACGCAGCCCCGTATGCTTCGAGGCCCCACACTTCCATCTCACCAAAGCGCTGACCACCGGTTCGGGCTTTACCACCCAAGGGCTGCTGCGTAATCAAACTGTACGGTCCCGTCGCACGGGCATGAATTTTGTCATCTACGAGGTGATCGAGTTTGAGCATGTACATGTGCCCCACTGTCACCTTTTGATCCAGCGGCTCACCCGTTCGACCGTCGTACAAAGTGATTTTTCCGCCAAACGGCATGATGGAAAATCGCTCACGTGTTTCGCCGGCCTTGGCGACGGCTTCTGGATTCGCCGCACGTTCGCGACAATGCTTATTGGCTTCTTCGATGCACGCATGAACTTCTTTTTCGGTCGCGCCATCAAACACCGGCGTCATGGCCTGGAAGCCAAGAATCTTCGCCGCCCAACCGAGGTGCGTTTCAAGAATCTGACCGACGTTCATACGCGAAGGCACACCCAACGGATTCAGCAGCACATCGACCGGAGTACCATCGTCGAGGAATGGCATGTCTTCTTCGGGCAGGATTCGTGCGATCACACCCTTGTTACCGTGGCGACCGGCCATCTTGTCACCGACCGACAACTGCCGTTTCGTCGCGACGTAGACCTTGACCATTTCCAGCACACCCGAGGGCAATTCATCACCGCGCTTCATCTGGGCGGCTTTTCGATCGCGTTCTTCCATCAACTCTGACATGTGTGGCCAATACCGACTGACCACTTCGATGGCTCTGGCATCGGTTGTGGCTTTCTTAACCCACTTCAAGTCGCCCGCCCGCACCTGCTCGGTGATCGCCTCGATCTGTTCGAGGATAACTTCCGTCAGTTCGCTGTGACCGACCTTCTGGCGGGTGTTGGGGTCGACCATCGGGGTGCCGGCAATCACTTCGATTTCCGAACACATCGACTGGAAGAGCTTGCAAATTTTATCGTTTGCCTGCTCGTTAAACACAGCCACTTCGGCTTTGAGTTCCGCTTTCTGCTCGTCAGTCATGTGCATGCGGCGGCTGAATCGCTTGGTGTCAATGACGATTCCCGAAACACCCGACGGCGCTTCAAGCGAATCGTTCTTCACGTCTTCACCCGCACGCCCGAAAATCGCATGAAGCAGTTTTTCTTCCGGACTCAGTTCAGTTTTGGATTTCGGGCAGACCTTTCCGACGAGAATGTCACCATTTGACACTTGCGTACCAACACGAACGACGCCGTTCTCATCGAGGTTTCGAAGTGCCCGCTCGGAGACGTTGGGAATGTCAGCCGTAAATTCTTCGCGACCCAGCTTGGTTTCGCGAATTTCCACGTCAAACGAGTCGATGTGAATACTCGTAAAGACATCGTCCTTTACCAGACGTTCACTCAGAAGAATCGCGTCCTCAAAGTTGTAGCCGTCATAGGTCAAAAACGCGACGAGCGGATTCTTACCCAATGCCAATTCGCCGTTCTTGGTAGAAGGACCGTCGGCGATGATTTCGTTTTCGGCAACCTTCTGCCCCTTCGCAACCAGCGGTTTTTGATTCAGGCAGGTGCGCTCATTTAGACCTTCAAACTTGCGAAGAATGTATTCGTCTGCACCGTTGAGAACGATTCGCTCGGAATCGACATAGGTCACCGTTCCGGCTTCGCGGGCCCGAACGACCATACCGCTGTTCGCTGCCACCGTTTTTTCCATTCCGGTCGCCACGATGGGCGGATCGACGCGCAAGAGCGGGACGGCTTGCCGCTGCATGTTCGATCCCATCAGCGCGCGGTTGGCGTCGTCATGCTCAAGGAACGGAATTAACGACGCTGACACACCAACGGTCTGCTTCGGTGAAATATCAACGTACTCAACTTCGGTGCTGTCCATCTGCGTCAATTCGCTGTACGCGCGGACGATCTGGGGTCCATCTTCGACTCGGTTTTCACCGCGGGCCATCGCCTCGGGCGGTGCAAGCACATGCCGCATCTCTTCGTCGGCCCGCAGGAACACGCCGTTTTGATCCACCGCCCCCTTCTTGTTGACTTTGCGGTATGGCGTAATCAAAAAGCCGTAATCATCAACACCGCTGTAAAGCGCGAGCGATGCGATCAGACCGATGTTCGTACCTTCCGGCGTTTCGATTGGGCAGATGCGACCGTAGTGAGAAATGTGAACGTCGCGCACTTCAAAACCAGCACGCTTACGATTCAAACCGCCCGGTCCAAGAGCCGACAAACGTCTCTCGTGCGTCAACTGCGACAGTGGGTTCGTCTGGTCAACCACCTGCGACAATTCGCCGCGACCAAAGAAGAACTCAATCGCCGAACTGACCGACTTGCTGTTGATCAATTCGGCAATGCGTCCGAGTTCCTCGGGGTTCTTGATGCTCATCCGCTCGGTCACCGTGCGGCGCAGCTTGAGAAAACCCTTGCGCAATTCTTCGGTCGCCAATTCGTCGATCGTACGAAGACGACGGTTGCCCAAATGATCGATGTCATCGATCTCAAATTGAGTCTGGCCGGTGCGCAGTTGCAGCACATATTCGAGGCACTTGATCAGGTCGTCGGCGGTCAGCACCATCACGTCGTCTGAAGAATTGGTGTTGAGCTTTCGGTTCAAACGGAATCGGCCAACCTTGCCCAGGCGGTAGCGGTTCTCGTCGAAGAATTTTTCTTCAAACAGCTTGCGGGCCTTTTCGACGTGCGGTGGGTTGCCCGGACGAAGACGGCTGTAAATCTTAAGCAGCGCTTCTTCGCGCGTCCGCGTGCTGTCTTCTGCCAGGGTATTGAGAATCAGCGGATCGCTGACTTTGGAGATCACTTCAAGGTCTTTAAGTTCGAGCTCTTGAAGACGGGCCACCGCGTCACCCAACTGGCAACCGGCGCGAACGACTTCTTCTTCTGTATCCTCGTCCACAATGGTGCGGACCGAATACATTTCCGGCTTGAGCGAACCGATCTTGACCTTCTTGGTTTTGTGAAACACTTTGACGATTGATTCGTCCGTGCTGAACGCTGGGTCCATCGCTCGGATGAACGTGGTGGCTGCGATCTTGCTCGATTGATCGATGCGGACAGCCAGCACGTCTTTCTTGGTGACGTTGATCTCAATCCAACTACCGCGCTCGGGAATGATGCGACAACCGTGTAGCGCGCGGTCGCCTTCGGTCTGATCTTTGACGAAGTCAACTCCCGGGCTGCGATGAAGCTGCGATACGATAACGCGCTCAGCACCGTTGATGATGAACTCACCCCCACCGATCATGATCGGTAGTTCGCCAAGATAAACGAGGTCTTCCTGAATCTCGTCCTGATCTTTGCGGTGCAGACGCACGCGAACGCGAAACGGGAGGCCATACGTCAAACGAAGCTGGCGGCACTCAGCCGGCGTATAACGCGCCTTGCCCAACTCGTAGGAGATGTACTCCAAACGCATGTCACCGTCGTAGCTGACGATGGGAAAGACCTCGCGCATGAGACCTTCCAACCCGTCGTCGATACGCTCCGTCGGCGCAGCTCCCTCTTGAAGGAACCTTGCATATGATTTGGTTTGAATGTCGATCAGGTTGGGAATCGGGATTGCGTCACCGACTTTGGAAAAGTCCCGCACCGCACCGTTTGAACCGCTCGCGATCATGCCTATTCGTCCTTCTTTGAAAGCGTCGCCGTGTTCATAAGTTCAACACAAGACGATACCTTCGACCAAGGTCTAGTCGCCTAACAAACAAGACGCCCGCACCGCGCAAACCTTCAAAATGGATTTCGCGCAAAGCACACGTCGTGACGACGAATCGTTTTTTAAGATGGGATCATCAGAGCCGCCCGTGCATCTGTTTAACCGACTATCCCAACAAGTCAGTCGTTCCCGCACGAGACGGATTGTTTGGCCACTCCGGCGAACTGTGAGAATTCGCTAAGTGACCGCTAGCCCAGTAATTATACGGATAGCGGCCAAGCCGTCAAACCGAACCGCTCTCTACAGAATCCACCGTATTTGCTATTGGCGTACCGCACTCTGGACAGACCCCGCTGACGTTGCCCGTCAGGTCATAGTCGCAGTTGAGACAACTTGGCCCTAATTCCAACACCCACTTCCATCGAAAATACGAAAACACGTGCCGAAACACATAAAATGCAATCGGAATGGCAAACAATATGACCAGTGGAACCAAGATTGGTGCGTGCAGGCCTATTAGAGAAATGACCAAAGGAACCACGAAACCTGCAATAACAAAAACAATGACAAATCCAACCAACGCCGCCAAAAGAATAGCCAGCAAGAACGGCATTCTTTGTCGACGTTTCCTGTCGCTTCCCTGCACATTGTGAGGACGAGTCGTCATCGCTTTTAGAATTCAATAACCAAACTGGATTTGGCCGGACGAGCACTTCAAATTTCTAACAAAAACTGCCCGCGGCCCCTTTTGGGAAAGGGCTGCGGGCGTTTTGGTTTCAAACGAAAAACGGGCCGTCGCGAACTACTTCAGCTCAACTGTGGCACCGGCTTCTTCGAGTTCTTTCTTGAGGGCTTCGGCTTCGTCTTTGCCGAGACCTTCCTTGATGGCTTTGGGGGCGCCGTCAACGAGTTCCTTGGCTTCCTTGAGGCCGAGTCCGGTCGCGCCGCGGACGGCTTTGATGACCTGGATCTTTTTATCGCCGACCGCAGCCAGGACGACATCGAATGTGCTCTTTTCTTCGGCCGCATCGTCGCCACCACCGCCAGGACCGGCCATCATCACGGCGCCACCGCCGGCAGGCTCGATACCATGCTCATCCTTGAGGCAGTCCACCAGGGACTGGGCATCTTTGACGCTAAGGTTCACAATCTTGTCGGCGAGATCCTTAATGTCTGCCGCAAACTCTTTTGCTGGTGCTTCTGCCATCACAATAACTCCAAATCTAAAATGACATTCACCCGATAGGCGCCACCAACGCAGCGGCATTTCATCCGTAAGTCACGGACCACTCGGATCGAATGAGATTCAATTCAATTCAATTCCAAAACTGCCTCCAACAACTTGCTGCCACTACTTAGCAACCGCTATTTAGCAATCACTATTTATCTGCGATTGCCTTAAGACAGCCAGCCACCTTGGCCTGAGGACTGCCGATCGCCGAAGCAAGTCGACGACCAGGACCCCAGATCAGACCGGCGACATCGCCTAAAATCTCGAAGCGACTCTTCATCTTCGAGAGATCATGCACCGACATCAGCACTTCGTCACCATCGAGTACCGCGTCCTTGAGTTGGACCTGCTTGAACTCTTTGGCAAAATCGACAAGCTTCTTCGCCACATCAATGATCGAATCATCTGCCGTCACCAACGCACACGGACCCGTCAGTGATTCGCCCAAACTTTTGAGCGGTGTATCCGCGAAGGCGCGACGGGCAAGGCTGTTCTTGACGATCTCAACACGACCGTTTGACTCGCGGATTTTCTCCCGAAGCTTCTCGGTATCGGCGACATTCAAACCGGTCAGGTCCACCACGCAGGCGCTATCCACACCGTCATAGCGATTCTTGAGGTAACTCATCAGCATCGATTTTAGTGGCTTACTCATCTTTGTGTTCCAGGCTGCTGTGTTTCAAGCTGCTGTAATTCAGACTGCTCTATGACAGACTTTTTTTCCAGATCAATCAATTCGATCTTAGTGAATCAATTCTAAATTCTAAGTGCCGCAGACTTTACTCTGCGTCTTGTACTTCGATACACTTAGAGTGCACTCACATCAATCTTCACACCCGGCGTTCGCGTACCGCTGATAACAACGTTCTTCAAATAGGTGCCCTTTGACGTCGCCGGTTTCAACTTCACCATGCGACCGATAGCGGCTTCGATGTTCTCAGTCAGGTCTTCAACGCTGAAGTTCGTTTTACCGACGGCCATGTGAACATTGCCACCAGCGTCATTGCGGAACTCAAGCTTTCCTGCCACGTATTCAGCCACCGCGTTGGCCACTTCCGGTGTGACCGTTCCAGCTTTGGGCGTGGGCATCTTGCCTTGCGGGCCCAATACGCGACCAAGCTTTCCGACCTTACCCATCATCGACGGGTGGGCAACAGCCACATCGAAATCGAGCCACCCTTTGGACACCTTGTCGACGAGTTCGTCACCGCCAGCTTCAGTGGCACCAGCTTTTTTGGCAGCTTCGATCAACTCGCCATCACAGAATGCAATGACGCGGTTGGTCTTGCCGATGCCCTTGGGCAAAGCAATCGAACCACGGAGCATTTGATCGGCCTGCTTTGGATCGATTCCGAGGTTCATCACCAGATCGACCGTCTGCGGATTGTCCTTACGCGAGCGACCATTCTTGTAGGAACGGTTGCTCTTGATTTCGGACATCTCCTTAACCTTGGCGACGGCTTTTGCGCAAGGCAATGAATCCTCGCCTCCGCGAGCCTCTTCCTGCTTCTTATAACGAATGTTTGTATTCGGCATCGATTACCCACCTTATTGACTGTCTTAGAATAGATCAGCCAACGCACTTCAAAGTCATTTCAAAGAATTCCAGGGTAGCACGCCAGTGCAATGCTCACCCCTAAAAATACCGGCTAACCCGAAATCTCAATACCCATGGAACGCGCCGTGCCCGCGACTACTCTTTCAGCGGCTTCGACGGTATTGGCGTTGAGTTCCGGAAGTTTCGTTTCAGCAATCTCGCGTAACTGCGCCTTGGATATCGATCCCACTTTTTCCTTATTGGGAACACCGCTGCCCTTGGCAACCTTGGCTGCATCCTTAATCAGGATGGCGGCTGGCGGACTCTTAACTTCAAACGAGAAACTGCGATCACCATAAACCGAAATCACCACGGTGACCGGCATACCGTTCAGGTCGGCTGTCTGGGCATTGAACTGCTGAACGAACTGCCCAATGTTGACACCGTGCTGTCCCAGGGCAGGACCAATCGGTGGCGCAGGAGTTGCCTGCCCACCCGGCGCTTGAAGCTTGATTGTTCCCGTGATTTCTTTTGCCATCGAATAAGTCTCTCAAACTTGCGAACAGTGCATCTCAGCCCAAAAGCACGTCAAATAAAACACGCCTCGGCCCGATTGCCGTTGATAATCTTACTTACGCTTCACGTTCCAACTGCCAGTATTCAACATCAACCGGGGTTGAACGTCCGAAGATTTCTACAATCACCGTCACCATACCGCGCTTCTCATCGAGCGAATCAACATCGCCCTCGAAGTTTTCAAAGCTGCCAGCCGTGATCTTGACGTGATCGCCCTTCTTGAAATTCAAACCGCTCAATGACGGTGTTTCTTCTGCTTCTTGTGATGCGGCTAACATTCCCTCGATCTCGTGATCAGGCATCGGGGTTGGCTTGCCGTCTGACCCGATGAAGTCGCCCACACCGGTCGTTTCTTTGACCATGAACCAGACGTCTTCCGGAATTGCGCCATCGTCCTCACAGGACATTTCGACGAATACATATCCCGGGTAGAGGTTGCGTTTATGAACCTTCGCCACCCCGCCCTTCATCCGGCGTTCTTTAATGGTCGGGACCAGAATACGATTGACAATCGTGTCGAGCCCTTCGATCTTGATCTTGCGCTCCAATGCGTCGCGAACGTATTCTTCCTTGTTGGAAGCGACCCGCAGCACATACCAGTTCATACCCGGCTTGCACAGGGGTTCTTTAGGCGGACCTCCAACATCGCCAGGCGTCGGCGGACCAGCAGAATCACTTGATCCACCAGTGTCACCGGCACCAGCCGACGCATCCGCAGCAACAGCATCGGCTTGACCTTCGGCCGTGTCGGTAGTCTCGTCAGTTCTGTCGGTACTATTGGTACTCATCAAAACCGTCTTTTCCGAAGTTTCCCAATCAAATGCGTCACTCATTGACGCAAAGCCTTATTGACGCATCAGCTTATTACCGCTGACATTGGCGCATCACCTTCTCGACCAAACGCCAGTGTTCTAGCACGTCACAGCTTCAACACATCAATCGCCATGAAGAAGTACTGGAAGATCTTATCCACGACAAACAGCGCAGCCGCCGTCAGAATCGTCACCAGAATCACGACCTTGGTCGCTGCGATAATTTCTTTCTTTGTCGTCCAGTTGACCTTTTTCATTTCGCCGTCGGTGGCGATCAGAAAGTCACAACTGGGACGCTTCACATTGATGAGCCAGTGAAGGACAGCTAGTAATAGCACGATGACGAGAACGGGAACACCGGTCTTAATCCATAGACCCGGGGTCCAATCCTGATCAAAGTTGAGATTCTCGTAGATGAAGTTGCCAAGGCCCAATACAAGGATGGCACCACCGATCGCAGTGCCAAGTCTCGTGTAATAGCCTTGCCCCTTCTTATAGATGTCGATAAAGGACTGGCCCTTACCCGTCTTGGGAACATCAGCCATTGAATGACACTCCAGCAACCTTTCGCCCTACAACCTTCAGGCGACTCTATATCATGACAGCCCGCCAGCAACATAGGGCGGACACCGTGAACCTTCGAGGCAAACCTTCGTGGCAAACCTTCGAAGGCAGCCGAACCCACGATTCAGCCGAAGCGATCAGGAGCGGAGGGAATCGAACCCCCAACCGCCGGTTTTGGAAACCGGTGCTCTGCCAATTGAGCTACGCTCCTTCGGCGGGGACTTCTACCTCAACGCCGATGCCCGTAGCGAAAACGCCACGGTTGTCGCCCGCTCACACGGACCACCCGCACCTGGCGATCAGCCGACCGATCTACTTCCGCTTGATCTTGTGAACCGTACGTCGCCTCAAACGTGGCGAGTACTTTTTCAACGTGAACTTCGGCACACCACCCTGCACATTGACTGACGTACGGTAATTCAAGTCGCCCGTTTCAGTGCATTGCAGCCAAACGTGTTCTCGTTTTTGACTCTTTGCCACGTCCTAACGCCTCCAACCAAAACGCTTTTCGCCAATCCAACTACCGGCGATCCGCGATCAAACTTCATATCCACAAGGGCGAAAACCAATTCCACCCCTGATTCATATCACACTTGTTCATATCAACACTTTGCCAAGCTGCCACTCGAGGATCCTGTTACTCGATAATCTTGGCTACAACACCCGAACCCACCGTACGGCCACCTTCACGAACCGCGAAACGGAGACCTTGCTCCATCGCGATCGGCTTGCCGAGTTCAATGATCATGGTGATGTTGTCACCGGGCATGCACATTTCTGCGCCACCTTGCAATTCAAGTGCACCAGTCACGTCGGTGGTGCGGAAGTAGAACTGCGGACGGTACCCCGTAAAGAACGGCGTGTGACGCCCACCTTCCTCTTTGGTCAACACATAGACCTCAGACTCAAACTTGGTGTGCGGTGTGATCGTTCCCGGCTTGGCAAGCACCTGACCACGCTCGACCTCATCCTTGGCAACACCACGAAGCAGACATCCTACGTTGTCACCAGCGCGGCCTTCATCGAGCATCTTGCGAAACATCTCGACACCGGTCACGGTAGTCTTGCGATTGTCGGTCAGCCCGATGATTTCGACTTCTTCGCCAACCTTGACGATTCCACGGTCGATACGACCGGTGACCACCGTACCACGACCCTTGATACTGAACACGTCTTCGATCGACATGAGGAAGTCGAGATCGATTTCGCGCTTGGGCTCGGGCACGTGCGTATCAAGCGCCTCAAGCAACTCGGCGATGCACTTGGTCTTTTCTTCGTCTTTCGGATTTTCCAATGCCGGAAGCGACGAACCGCGAATCACGGGCGCATCGTCACCGGGGAAATCGTACTTGCTGAGCAATTCGCGAACTTCGAGTTCGACCAGATCCAGCAATTCCTCGTCGTCGACCAAGTCGACCTTATTGAGAAAAACAACAAGGTACGGAACATTGACCTGACGGGCGAGCAAGATGTGCTCGCGGGTCTGGGGCATCGGACCGTCAGCGGCTGAAACCACCAGGATAGCGCCGTCCATCTGGGCGGCACCGGTGATCATGTTCTTGACGTAGTCGGCGTGACCCGGGCAGTCGACGTGCGCGTAGTGACGATTTTCAGTTTCGTACTCCACGTGCGACGTAGCAATCGTCATGATCTTGGACGAATCGCGACGACCCTGCGACTCCGATGCCTTTGCCACCTCGTCATAGCTGATGGCTTGACACAGACCCTTTGCCGCTTGCACCGTCGCAATAGCTGCAGTCAGGGTAGTCTTGCCATGGTCAACGTGCCCAATCGTGCCTACGTTGACGTGCGGCTTGGTACGCTCAAAAGTCTCCTTGGCCATCGTAGATGATCCTCCAGTTCTGCGTGACAGAGCGACTTTCCAATGTCGCCCGAATCAATTCGTTCCATTCGCTCTAAGCGAATTCGGTTTCAGTTATATGTTCTTGGCAATCGCTGCCTCGCCGATCTCGCTCTCGTTCATAAAACCGAAAGCATTCATTGGCGACCACCGATGCACGACGTTTCTTCTGCGACGCAATCTATTTAGACAGCTTCCGACCCATCCCGACAGGCCAACCCATCCCGACAGGACAGCTTCTGATGGGACTTGAACCCATGACCTCGTCCTTACCAAGGACGCGCTCTACCACTGAGCTACAGAAGCGATGCTGCGCATCAGACGATCAGGGCGACAGTCCATACTGGGCAACTGTCCAAACGCCACAGCGATCCGGGCCGTTTCGTAGAACGAAAATACGCCAACTGTAGCGGGTGGTTTTAAACCAGCCCCGCGACACGGAAGTCCAATAGATTCCAAGGTTTATGAGCCTTTTGCAACCGCGCAGACTTCCCTTGGAGCGTCGCCAGTATAGACATCTACTATACCTTGTCAAACCGGAAAATCCGCAGTGATTGGCCGTTCTAACCAACTTCGTTTCGGGTCACACAAGGCGACTTCAGAACAGTTTCCAAGGTCGAATTCAAGACGTCAATTCACGTGCCAACCAACCAAACCATTGTAGTCCCGATCCCGCCGAGTTACACTGTCAGTGAAACTGTGCTGACCCGAGCCCAACCGCAATGAGTTTCCGAGCTGACGCCGCGATCCACCCCCATACCCGCATGAGGTCCTGTGAAAAAAACGCATCGACCAAAAAATGCACAACGCCCCGTCTTGTTGAGTGCCCAACGGATGCCTGAGAATCCACGTCCCAACGGCAAGGGACCACGCGTCCGTCCCGAATTCGGCGAACCAACTCGCGTTCCTCCGGCTGATGGCAGCGATCCGGTACCCGAGCAATCGCCGTTGAAGTCTCGTCCGCCTCGCGGAGGAAAGCTCCGCTTGATTTCACTGATCACGATTCCGATAGCAGCCGCCGCATGTGCTGCCTATTTCAACCCTCCACAGTATGGCGGCGGAGCATCTTTGCGGATTGAGGATTCCTCCAGCGCCATAACGGGCAAGCCAATTCGCAGAGCGACAAGTGAAGTCCTTGCGTCCATCCGCAGCGTCTTTCTCGAATCGGCGTGGACAGAGGCCAAGAACCGTGATGACATGCCCCCACTCGAATTGGACCAGACGCCCGCAAAAGCAACGCCATCTCAAAAGAATCCGCCAGCAGATGCGGTGATCCAGGTCGTCTCGACGGACCGTCAAGCGATTCAATCGTTTATCACCGCGATGGATCGCCGGTTCCAAACTGAATATGAGGCTATGAAAACCCGCGAAACCGAGCGGCAGGAAAGCCAAAGGCTTTTCTTGGAAGGCCAAATCCTGGAGTTTTCGACGATTCTTGAAAGCCTGATTTTATTGCATGGTAAGGATATTCCGAATCCGATGGACGCGAGCGTGGCCGGTGGATTGTCGGATGGCGATTCTGAATTTGGCGACCCCCAAGTGGGGACGACGAGTTGGTCGCTCAATGAAGGGTTCCGCCGCCACTGGAAGCGCCTGCATCGAACCCGCTCAAGGTATATGGGCCAACGGATGGAACTGCTCGAAACGCAAAGGCAACTTGACGAACTACTCCAAACACCTCCGCCCGCAACGGCCATCATCGAGCCGGAAGATCGGGCGAAAGCCTACAACGCACACACCGTCCTCAATGGTGATCTCAGTCAACTTAAAGATCACCTCGAAGATGTCCGCCGAGCGATGTCCAAAATCTATTCCCGAGCGGACCATCCGCTACAGCAAGTTCTAGAGTCTTTGAAGACGATCAAGGAATGCGCCAAAGGCTCCGACGCCTCCAAGCTTTCCAGTGAGAAGCGCCTGGCCCTTGACCGCCTTTCTGAAACAACGACCGACCTGGATCTGTTCGCTTCAGGATTCGCCCAGGACTGGAACGGGGGCTTCACAATTCTCGCCAATCAGCCAATCGATCCAGCCAAGCACGATGTTCTCGATTTTCACGACGAGATTGCCACCAAGGCTTCTGATTATGGTTTCAAAGCTGGACTCTTGATTGACAAATTGAAACTGCAACTGCGCGCCTTCAGCGAAGCCGGTTCCGACAGCGCCAAGGGCCATTTTCAAACCGCAACGCTGACACGCGAAATCAACGCGTTGGCTGATTCGCAAGCCCGCTTCATCATCGCAGCCAACGCCCTGCGCGACCCCAACGAATTCCTGCTCGATGCAGCACTTCGCAGTTCACGCGGGTTGTCACAACGAAGCTCACTGATTATCAAAGAGATCGAAGAAGTGCTGGAAGTACAAGCCCGACAGCGCGCATTCGATGAACGTCAGCGAAAGATCGATTCGCTGACCAAGAGCGTTGGGATCCTGCGAACTGCCACCGACGAAATCGCCGGAACGATGATCGAAACACTGTCAAAAATGCAGGACGACAAGAACGACACCAACACTTATTTAGACCAAGTATTTGAGTTGGAAACGACAAGTGCCAAACGGCAATTCCTTGAGCAACAAATCAATCGCATCCAGGTTCAGTTAAAGGAAATCGAGGAGAACCCCGCCGCTCTACAGTTTCCCAAGAGGGTGGCTGTCGATGCGCACTTTGTCAGCAAACGTCCGAAAAACCTCGTCAATTTGATCACCGCAATTCTCGCTGCGTGGGGTACTTGCTTCATCGGCGTTCTCGGAATCAGCCGGATGGCCCGGCGAAACTGATCGATCCAAGCGAGTCGTATCGATTGAGGTTGGCCTCAATCTTTTCGCAACCCACCCAAGTTTCCTGACATTACGCCCCATATTGTTTTCCCATTCGCTTTTGAACACCCAACGTGACAGAAAAAACTCGCGCGCATGTTGCACGCGATTACCGGACTGGGTTCCACTGTTGATAGACGCACGAGCTAAATAAGCAGGTACCTGTTATTTGCCGATCTTCACTTACCACAATCTTGCCTTTGACATGGCTGTGACCAAGTGACTTGGGCAATGTTTTGGACTAGTATTTCACAGTGTAGGACATCGATGATTTGTAACGAGGTGCGGTGATGCGTCTCGGGTGGAGTCGCCCAACGACGAAGTCACCGTTTTTTTGAAGCGACCACGACTGGGTCGCCCGCTGAGTGCTGAATGGCCTCTGCGATGCCCAACAGGCAATCGCCAAAGGAGTTGGCTCATGCTTGTCTTATCACGTCAACGCGATCAATCCATTATGATCGGAGATGACATCGAAATCACCATTGTTGACGTGCGTGGCGACAAGGTCCGCGTGGGCATCAATGCACCGCGCCAAGTCTCGGTTCATCGCAAAGAAGTCTACGAGGCCATCCGCCGCGAAAACGAGGAAAGCGCTTCTGCCGAAAAGCCTAACGGCCCCCAATCCAAACAAGCCGGCCAATGACCCCTGCTTGAATGCGAGCCGACGCCCCAAACCGTCGGTTCAAATCGCACCCTGACCGCATCTGGGCGGTCTTGACTTCGATTCACCACAAACTAAGCTACCGGTCACAGGTCGCAGATACAGGTAACTGTCTGCGTACCTTGGGTTTTGCGCTCATTGGGGCAGTCGTCTAGGGCTGAATTTCCGTTGCGATGGGGATTCCGGCCTGATTCGCTCTGGGTGGTCTTCTACGCGGCCGACCATTCATGCCTCTGTGCAAAACGATGCCGCGTCACGTCTTAAACCGTGACGCCATTTTGTCTTATAGAATTGGTTCGTCGCGGATGCACGAGACCTGACCAAGGCTTGCCCTTGATACCACCAGTTGATCCGGTGGTCTCAAATCTAATGCATAGGTTTGGGCAAATGCATAGGGTTGGCCTGTCCGAAAGTCGTTTTCGGTAAACCCGATGGTGTAATGGTAACACAACAGGTTTTGGTCCTGTCGTTCCAGGTTCGAGTCCTGGTCGGGTTGTCTCCTGTCTCGCTTTCATGACCAACGAATAGTTTCTCTCGTCGCGGAGTTTTTCGACGCCGTGACGAACGAAAAATCCTCAGGCAGTTGGGGCGTGTTGTTTGTCTATCCCGGCTGACCGTATTGGTGAAGGACTTTCTGCACCTTGAGCAAAGCAACCGCAATCATCCTGGCTGCCGGCAAGAGCACTCGCATGAAAAGCGAGATGCCCAAGGTGCTTCACGACATTTGCGGGCGAAGCATGCTGTCGCATGTGATCGAAGCGTGTCGCGGTGCGGGCGTCGGGCGATTGGTGATTGTTGTGGGCCATCGCAAGGACGATGTCATTGAAGCTTTTTCCGATTGCGACGATATCGTATGGGTCGAACAGAAAGAACAAAAAGGCACGGGTCACGCGGCACAGATGTGCAAAGATGCGCTCGTCGGCTGTGATAGTCAGGTCCTGTGTATCGCCGGCGACATGCCGCTGATCCGCCAGAATACGCTCAAAGAATTGCTCGCCGACAATGCCCGGTCCGGTGACGCGGTCACTTTGGCAACTTCGATTCTCGATGACCCATCAAGCTACGGTCGCATCATTCGCGACGATGCAGGCAAACTGGCTGCGATCGTCGAAGACAAAGATTGCACCGACACCCAGCGCGCCGTTTGCGAAGTCAACGTCAGCTACTACTGCTTTGACGGCAAGCGAATGTTTGGTTTGCTGGACGATCTCTCGAACGACAACGCCAAGGGTGAATACTACATCACCGACACGGTGGCTGATTCGTTGAAAAAGGGATGGGGTGCAGGTGCAGTCGCTGCCGTCCCCCCCGAAGATGCCATGGGTATCAACTCCCGCGCGGACCTCGCGATCGTCGCCCGAATGATGCAGGGTCGAATTCAAAATCACTGGATGGATCAAGGCATTAGCATCGTTGACCCGGCTACAACCTGGATCGAAAGCGACGCGACAATCGGCAAGGAAACCACGATCTATCCATTCAGCTACATCGGTCGTGGGGCAAAGCTTGGCGATGCCTGCCAAATCGGGCCGCATGCAATGATTGCCGCTGGTGACATCATTGCATCGGGAAGCACGGTTAGTGGAACTTCAAACGCAGAGGCTCAGATCTGAACATGATTCCACTCCCAGGAAAACCATCAACCACCCAGCCAGACCGCTCCCGGCATTCCGGGAAATTGATGATATTCGGCGGAAGCGGTGGGTTCGATCTGGCCAAACGGATTTGTCGCTACCTCGACATTCCTCAAGGCACAGCCCATCTTGAAGACTTCCCCGACGGTGAATCATTCGTCAAGCTTGAAGTCGATGTGCGTGGCCGCGATTGTTTCGTGGTTCAATCCACGAGCCCACCGGTCAATGACAACCTGATGCAACTGTTGATCTTTATCGACTGCCTGCGCCGGGCGAGCGCCAATCGAATTACAGCCGTCATTCCTTACTTTGGATATGCGCGGCAGGATCGAAAGTCTGAGGGGCGCACACCGATCACCGCAAAGATGCTGGCCAACCTCATCACAGCCGCCGGTGCCCATCGCGTTGTTACGCTCGACCTGCACGCCGATCAGATTCAGGGCTTCTTCGATATCCCGGTCGATCACTTGACGGGATTCCCACTCATCGCAAATGAAGTCAAGAAACTCGGTATTCAAGACACGGTGATCGTTTCGCCAGATGTTGGCAATCTCAAGACGGCCAACAAATACGCGACGGCATTGGGTGGTGAAATCGCAATCATCGACAAGCGTCGCCGCAGCGGTGACACGGTCGAAATGACAAACGTCATTGGCGATGTAAAGAACAAGAACGTGCTGCTCTTTGACGACATGGTCACGACGGGCGGTACGTTGGCGAGCGCGGCGAAGTTGGTCAGAAACTTTGGCGCAAAGTCAGTATACGCGGGCGCAACGCACGGAATTTTCGCCGGTCCTTGTATAGAACGGTTGGCGGAATCAAACTTTACGAAGATATGGGTGACGGACAGTGTTCCGGAACGCGAGTCAGTGAAGGCCAAACTGCCCAATTTAGAGGTGGTCAGCGTTGCCGAACTGTTGGGCGAGGCGATTCGACGCATTCATCGTGACGAATCGATCAGCGCTCTGTTTCGCACGTAACGTTTGGATAGACTGAATTTGGATGGACTGAATAGTGAGTCAAGAACTTGTCCGGCAGACTTGATCTGGATTTGAATCGGTTGAGCAGAAAATGCCGGAAGTACGATGCAATTGATGTGGAGGTAAGTTAAATGGAATCAGGAACAATCAATGCTGAACCCAGAACGCAACTGGGGAGCAAGCACACCCGACGCATGCGAAAAAGCGGGAAGATGCCCGCCATCATTTACGGGCACGGTGAAAAACCCGAGCCGATCACGATCGATGCCCACGAAGCCGAAAACCTTCTGGACCACCATTCACATGTGATCGAACTGAGCCTCAACGGTAAGAATTCGAACTTCCTGATCAAATCGGTTCAGTACGATTACTTGGGCACGAACCCAATTCATCTCGACTTGATGCGCGTGGATATCAACGAGCGCGTTCAAGTCAATGTCGAAATTGAATTACGCGGTACGGCCAAGGGGACGGAAGAGGAAGGTGTCGTTTCTCAGCTCCTCAATTCGATCGAGGTCGAATGTTTGCTCACTAAGATTCCCGAATCGATTCGTGCCAGCATCGCCGACATGGACGTCAACGACGACTTGTTGGTCAAAGATCTCATATTGCCCGAAGGCGTCACTGCGATCACCGAAGGTGATGAACAGGTGGCGATCTGTCGAATCCCGTCGGTTGTTGAAGAAGTCGAAGAGGGTGAAGAAGGCGAAGAGGCGATGCCGGAAGTTATCGGTAAGCCCAAGGAAGATGAAGCTTCCGACGACGACAAATAAATCGATCGCGATTTAGTCGCAACCGGAGAGCGAAATCGTGAAGTTGATCGTCGGATTGGGAAACCCCGGAACGAAGTATGAGTTCACCCGGCACAATATCGGGTTTCGGGTGATCGACGAACTCGCCAGACGGCATGCGATTTCGATGGACGCCGAGAAGTTTCATGCTTGGTTCGGTTCGGGCATGATCGGCGAAGAGAAGGTGGTTCTTTTGAAACCGACCACCTTCATGAATCGAAGCGGTAGCGCGGTGTTGGCGGCGGGTCGATTCTATCGGCTGGAATTCGCTGACCTGCTGGTGATCACCGATGATGTCGCACTCGAAACAGGGCAACTTCGCATGAGGGCGAAAGGGTCTTCCGGGGGTCACAACGGACTCGGAGACATCATCACGCGAATCGGCACCGATGCATTTTGTCGATTGCGATTCGGGGTTGGTCAGCCGCTGGGTAGTCAGGTTGATTATGTGCTGGGACGGTTTCACGAAGATGAGGAGGCCATTGTTGGCCCGGCGATCCTAAAGACCGCCAACGCGGCGCAGCATTGGGTCGGAAATGGCCCATCCGCCACGATGAACGAGTTCAACGGATAGTTGTTCATTGTTTTGAAGTCACAAATTATAGTCAGGACGTTCAGTAATTGCTTTGTTTTTCAGCAATTTGGTGTTTTGATGGACTGGCTTGCCGCAAGCGGATTCCGTAGAATGCGGTAAGTCAAATTCTTGAAGGATTCGAATCGCAACCGCGATTGCAATACGATGTTCGGTTCATCGAATCCCGGAGGTTGGTATTTTGAATAAGTACGAAATTATGTTTCTGTTCGATCCGACGTTCGCTGCCGACGAAGAGAAGGTTCGCGGAGAAATCGAACGCATTCTAGGCCGCGCTGAGGCCAAGGTCACCTTCCTTGAAAAATGGGACGAGCGACGACTCGCCTACGAAATTCAAGGACGCAGGCGTGGAACCTATTACCTGGTCTACTTCGACTGCGCTGGCGACAAAATCACTGGTATCGAACGCGACGCCCGATTGAGCGAAACGGTTTTGCGAATCCTCGTGAAGCGCGCTGAGAATATCACGCCGGCAGTCCTCGAGCGATTCATGCCGACGGCTCGGGCGACGGTCACCGATTCAAAGCCGGCAGGTTCCAAACCGGCAGAATCGAAGCCTGCAGAGTCAAAACCGGCAGAGTCAAGCACCAAGCCCGCGGCTGCATCAACCCCGACACCTGCGGCATCGACCGATGACAGCCCCAAGGGAGAATCGTCATCGGTGGCTGTGGCGGAAGCTGAGACTGACGAATCCGACGCTAAGTAGTTTTGTCGAAAAATAGTCTGTCAGAAAATAGCTTGTCGGAATCGAATTTGAATCGATGGGTGCGATCTCGCTGCACATGATTGCTGCGAAGTGCCCACTGATACTCTTGGAACAAGTCACTTGCTGAAGGGCGCAGTCAATGGCCAGCTACAACAAAGTCATCTTGATGGGGAACCTGACACGCGACCCGCAGTTGACTTACACAAGTTCAAACATGGCCGTCTGCAAATTCGGTTTGGCGGCAAACCATTCGTGGAAAGACCGCAACACCGGTGAGAAAAAAGAGCAGGTCTGCTTTGTCGATTGTGTTTGTTTTGGGCGAGCAGGTGAAGTGATCAATCAATACATGTCGAAAGGTAAACCCATCCACTTGGATGGCCGACTCAGTTTCAGCCAGTGGGAAGGTCAGGACGGCTCCAAGCGAAGTAAGCTTGAAGTGGTCGTCGAGAACTTCCAATTCGTGGGCGGCCCCAGTGATCGACAAGGTGGAAGTGGTGGTGGTGGTGGTGGCGCACCTCAAAAAGCGGCCGCCTCTCAGAGTGGTTACAGTGATCAGGGCGGTGGTTATGACGGACCACCGGACGACGATAACGTTCCCTTCTAGCACTGGAGCGCGTTTGCCAGATTTTTTAATCGGTTGAACCAATCGAGTCGCAATCATGCGACCGACTGAATAAACGAACGATCAATAGCGGTTTTAGATAAGGTTCCAAAAAGCGATGAAACTTCTTCTCAAAAAAGATATTCCCAGTCTCGGAATCGTTGGCGACGTGGTTAATGTGTCGGCTGGTTATGCACGCAACTACCTCGTTCCTCAGAATCTCGCCACTCTGCCCACCGAGGCGAACATGAAAATGTTGGCTGACGCCCGCACCGAAGCTGAAGCGAGGAGAAACGCCCATCACAATAAGATGGCCGCCACCGCGGAAGCACTCGCCGATGTCGAGGTGACCATCGAAGCCGCCGCCAACGCAGAAGGCGTTCTTTATGGATCGGTCGGTCCGCGCGAGGTGTCTGCCGCCCTTCGCGAAATGGGGCACGATGTCGCCACCGCGCAGGTCCGCATGCACGATCCGCTCAAACGGCTCGACAATGTTTTGGTCGATGTGGTCCTCGCCGACAAGATCGAAACCAAGGTTAAAGTCTGGGTCGTTCGATCGAAGGGTTCCGAAGACGGCGAAAAGCAGCAGGAAGAAAAGAGCTGGAGCGAAGAACAAGAGGAGGTGGTCTTCGGTGGCGCTAAGGGACGAGACGAATAACGACGCCGAAGGCAATGACAATCAGATTCGCGACGATCTTACCGGCGCGACAGACCCAACCCCCAGCGCCGATTTAGGCGATATCACAGGCTACCAAGGATCTGAACCTCCTGCCGACTGGGACGGTTCAGAGTCTGCTGAACTAGATGTTGCGGGGCCAGACTCTGCGGGTTCCACGCGTTCTCCGGCTGACCAACCCGAAACCAAATTTGGGGATTCCGGTTCCCGAATGGGTCAACCGGAACGGACATCCCAACCAGAACGGACATCCCAATCGCCGGGCCAATCGAAGGGTCGCGCTCGAGGTCAACGGTCCGGCCAGGCGTATGGCGTATCGGGCCCACATGATCTTTCGATCAGAGACCGACTCCCCCCGCAAAACCTAGATGCCGAGCGCTGCCTGCTGGGCACCATGATGCTCAGTCGAGATGCCGTCGGCGATGTCATCCCGATCATCGGCAAGACCGATGTCCATTGGTTCTATCGCCCCGATCATCGCACGCTCTTTGAAGTCCTTGTCGATATCTACGACCACAACGAACCGATCGATCTGGTCGTGGTGTGCAATGAATTGCAGCGACGCAACCAACTCAATGCCGTCGGCGGAACTGAGTACATCGTCCGCTGCGCAGAAAGCACCCCATCTGCCGTCCACGCGGAACACTACGCCAAGATCGTTCGCGATAAAGGCATGCTGCGTGATTTGATCGGGTGTGCAAGTGAAATCGCCGAAGATGCTTACAGCCACGCCGAAAGCGCTGCCACCGTACTTGATCAAGCAGAACAGAAGCTGTTTGCGGTGACAGAGCGCCGGGTGGCGGGTTCTGCTTCCGCCCTGTCCGACCTTGTGCGACCCATCTACCAGCGAATGATCGATGGCGATGACCATGATCTCGCAGGGTTGCCATCGGGATTCAGCGAACTTGACGAATTGACTACAGGATTCCAACCAGGCGACCTCATCATCATCGCCGCCCGACCCTCCATGGGTAAAACGGCGCTCGCGCTAAACATTGCAGAGCACTTGACCGCCGTCGAAAAACGACCGGCGGTCTTCTTTTCGATGGAAATGAGTTGCGAGCAGGTTGCCCAGCGTATGCTTTGCAGCCGCGGCCGAATCGACGCCCAAAAATTTCGCAAGCGAATGCTCAGCGGCGAAGAAAAACGCGAGTTCTTCAACACCTGCGCCGAATTTGAAAACGCCCCACTGTTCATCGACGATACGCCGGGCATGAGTCCGATGGAATTGCGGGCCAAAGCCCGTCGCCTGCGAGCGCAGAAAAACATCGAAGCCGTCCTGGTCGATTACCTGCAACTCATGCACGTACCCGGTTCGGAAAGCAGGCAACAGGAAGTCGCTGAAATCAGTCGCGGGCTCAAGGCGCTGGGTCGCGAACTGAACATTCCGATCATCGCGATGGCCCAGCTTAACCGCATGGTCGAAGGACGCACCGGTAACGAACCGCGCATGAGCGATTTGCGCGAATCGGGTGCAATCGAGCAGGATGCCGACGTTGTGATCCTGATTCACCGCGAAGAATATTACAAACGCGACGACTCCAACCTCAAAGGCAAAGCCGACCTCATCATCGCCAAGCAGCGTAACGGCCCTACCGGTAAGGTGACGCTCACGTTTAACAGTCATGTGACACGATTCGACAACTACTCTCCGATCGCCGATCCCGGTTATGGGGGAAGTGCGCCGTTCTAATCGAATGGCCCGCATCCGAGGTTGCTTCGGAATCATTCATTTCACAAACCGAAGATTACCCAAATTGTTTTGGTTGCTAGGCCCGAAAGCGCCCTATATGATGCGGCCAATCTGGTGCGGAAGGTGAGTTTGGGCGGCATTCGATCGCCGGTTCACCGAATACATAGCGGCTGGCATCGACACATCACCGGTCGCGTTTGGCAAGTGGAAGGCAACGTGAAACCAATTCAACATCGAAGCTGGCTGAGATTGTGCGCGCTGATGGCGACGGTCTCCATCACAAGCCCGACGATCGCTCAGCAAACGACCCCCATCTCGAACCCATCCTCCGCGGTTGGCACAAGCGGAACCGTCAGCGAAATTCGCTTCAGTGGTTTGGAGCAAGCCGACGAGAACTATTGCCTGTCGGTGATCCAAACCCAAGCGGGACAACCGTTCGACGCTGCGAAAGCAGAAGCCGACGCCACCCGCATTCTCGCAACGGGACGCTTTGCCAATGTTCGCTACGAATCTTCGCGGGTGGGCAGCGGTGTAGTGGTGACATATTTCGCTGAAGCGCGGGTGCGGATCAGTGCGATTGAGTTTGTGGGTAATAACAAGTTTCCGGAGCGCAAGCTTCGCGCCGAGGTTGCAGCCAAGATTGGCGACCCCATCGACCTGTTCAGCATTCGAGAGAGTGCGTCGGCGATCACCCAACTCTATCGCGATGCCGGGTACGGCCAAATGGTCGTCACGTTTGATAACGATCTGCTCAATGAGACGGGCGAACTTGTTTACACCATCGAAGAAGGACCACGCGTTCGGGTTCGACAGATCGCGTTTGAAGGCAACGATTCGATCGACGCGAAGGAACTGGAAAAGAAAGTCTCGACCAAACCGTATCGCTGGATTTTTCGCGATGGCAAGTTCGATGAGGATGTCATAGAAGCCGACGCCGCTTCGGTGCAGGGGTATTATCGCGGGCAGGGTTATCTCGACGCGCGTGCAGGCTATCGTGTGGACGTTGACGAATCTGCCCAGGACATAACGGTCACGTTTACGATCGTCGAAGGCGATCGTTACAACGTTGAATCGATCGAGATCATCGGAAACGAAGTGTTCACAACCGACGAACTGCTCGATCTTACTGACTTGTACATCGACGAACCCATTCTGCAGAAAAAGCTCGAAGACGGTGGGAAGGCGATCCAAAAGAAATACGGCGAGCAAGGCTACATTTTTGCGTTCGTTATTCCCGTTCGCGTATTCAGCACGACCCCGGGATTGGTCCGCGTTACCTATGAAATCACTGAGGGTGAACAGATTCGGGTGGGCCGTGTGGTACCGCGCGGCAACGAACGGACGCAAGACAAGGTTGTTCGCCGATCGGTCGAGCTGTTTCCAGATGACGTATACAACCTCACCAAAGCGAAAGAGGGTGAAGAGAATCTGCGGGCGACGCAGATTTTTCAGACCGCCAGGGTCACACCAGTCGGCGATCAGCAGGGAGTGCGCGATGTCGTGATCGCTGTCGAGGAATCGCAAAAAGCAGGAAACTTCATTTTCGGATTCGGTGTGACAAGCAACAGCGGACTCGTCGGGTCAATCATGCTCGATATTAAGAACTTCGATTTGTTCGACACTCCCAGAACGTTTTCGGAGTTTTTAAAACTGCGGTCCTTTTATGGCGGCGGGCAGCGACTGCGCATCGAACTTCAGCCGGGTACCGAACTCAATCGCTTTAGAGTTGACTTTACTGAACCGTATCTTTTCGACAAACCGCTTCGCTTTGATTCCAGCTTCTATTTCTTTGAACGCGACCGCGATGATTACAACGAGCGCCGCGTGGGTGCCAACGTCAGTCTGGGTAAGCGCATCACCAAGGGCTTCTTGAAAGACTGGTACGGTGAGTTGGCCCTTCGCGTCGAGAACATCCGCCTTGACGATCTGGATCCGCTGGTGGCCCGCGACATTCGCGACGATGAAGGCTCAACCTTCCAGACCAGTGCCAAGGCAACGCTTGTGCGCGACCGGACTGACAACCGATTCATCCCGACAAGGGGCGATCGCATTCGCTTGTCCTACGAGCAGTTCGGCGTAATGGGCGGGGATTCGTTCTTTGGAAAGCTGACCGGAAGTTACACCCGCCACTTCACGCTGAAGACGGACGAATTGGATCGCAAGAGCGTGCTGACCCTTCGCGGAGTGGCTGGCGCGATCGTCGGTAATGCTCCAGTGTTTGATCGATTCTATGCCGGTGGCATCGGGTCGGTGCGCGGGTTTCAATTCCGAGGCATCAGCCCCCGTCAGGGCATTGGCGATGACGCAATCGGCGGCGAGTTGATGCTGCTATTCTCGACTGAGTATTCGTTTCCGATCTATTCAGACACGTTGCGCGGTGTGTTGTTTACCGACATGGGAACAGTTGAGACCGATTACGAGTTGAGCGATTGGCGCGTTTCGGTTGGTGCCGGTATCAAGTTGCAGGTCGATTACTTTGGACCGGTACCGCTTGAGTTCGATATCGCAGCCCCCGTCATTCGCAACACTGACGATGACGAACAAATATTCAGCTTCTTTATCGGTGCGGCATTCTAGCGAACGCCCTGCCCGACATGAATCGCCAATACCCATACAATCAAGTAACCGTTTGACTGGTTAGGCACTCTTGACTGGCTAGGCACTCCAAACGGGTTGGCTTCAGAAGAATGGAGATGGAATCAATGAAGATATTGCGGAATCACCAGCGCCCGAATCCGCTTCAGATTGCCCCTGTGATTGTATTCGTATTGGCGGCGGCGCAGATCGCCAGCGCCCAATCGAATATCGCCGTCATTGACGTAGCCCAGGTCTTCGAGTCGTACACGATGACCCGCGACCTTGAGTCGATGTTCAATGCCAAACGCCAGGAATTGTCAAACGAAGCCGAGCAGCGCCGAACGTCCATCGAGCAGATGCGGCGTGGACTGGCAGCCTTTGACCCGTCTTCGGCGGATTATATCTCGCGCGAGCAAGAACTGATCAGAGCCGAGGTGGATTTTCAGGTTTGGTCCACCCATTCCGAGCAGCGACTCAAGACCAATCACAAGCAGTGGCTGCTAGCGATTTATCGCAACACGCAAGGCGCGGTGGCCAAGCTCGCCAATGAAAGAAATTTCGATCTGGTCCTGACCTTTGACCGCCTGGCTGAGGATGCCCCGGACTCCGTCACTCTTCGGCAACAAATCCTGCTTCAAAAGGTGATTTACCACAATTCGCGAGTTGATATCACGACCGAGGTACTCAACCGCCTCAATAACGAGTATAAATCTGGTGGTGGCATCCGTTCGTTGGATGCCCTTCCCGCGAACTCCAAGAGGGCGCCGGGCTCGAAAACAGGAACGATGAGTCCAACACCATGACAGAATCGATGACATTAGCCGGAATCGCCTCGGTGGTCGGTGGAAGTGTTCGCGGCGACGAACATGCCGTCATTCAGGGCGTGGCTACGATTGGAGTCGCCGGTCAAAACGAACTGACTTGGGCGTCGGCTCCCCAACACCGCGCCATGCTCGCCGCTTCTGGCGCTGGCGCGGTCCTCGTCAATGATGGTTTCGGCGAAACACCGATGCACGCGGTCGTTTGCGAAGACGTAGACGCAGCCCTCGTGGATGTACTGAGCGCCTTTTCGACTTCGACCCCTGGACCGGCAGTTGGTGTTCACGAGTCCGCGATGATTTCCGACTCCGCAAAGATCGGTCAAAACGTCGCGATTGGCCGCCGCGTCATCATCGACGACCATGTCGTCATCGGTGACAACACCGTACTTCACGACGGTGTATTCGTTGGCGAAGGATCAAGAATCGGCAGCGACTGTCGCCTGTGGACCTATGTGGTGATTCGTGAAGGCTGCACGCTGGGCGACCGCGTCACCATTCATTCCCATACGGTCGTCGGTGCAGACGGATTTGGTTATGTCACCCGAGCGGGCGTACACCGAAAAATCCCTCACCTCGGTGGAGTCATCATCGGGAACGATGTCGAGATCGGCGCTTCAACGTGTATCGACCGATCAAAGACCGATCACACCATCATCGGTGACGGCACCAAGATTGATAATCAGGTGCAGGTCGCCCATAATGTCCAAATCGGCAAAGGATGCATCGTGTGCGCCCAAGTGGGTATCGCCGGTAGCACCAAGCTGGGTGATTATGTGGTCGTTGGCGGACAAGCCGGGCTGAAGGATAATATCGAAATCGGTTCAGGCGTGATGCTTGCTGCGTGTGCGTGCGTGCCCAGTAGCATCAAACCGGGAACGAAAGCCGCCGGTTCACCCGCCGTTGAATATCGACAATTCCTACGGGAAAATGCCAGCATACGACGCCTGCCCGACCTTGTAAGCCGGGTCAACGAACTTTCGAAACGGTTAAAGAAGCTTGAGTCCGCAGCAGACGATTAGCCGAACTGTCGAGCTTGAAGGACGGGGGCTATTCACGGGCAAGCCGGTCATGCTCAGGATGCACCCCGCCGAGCCGAATACCGGAATCTGGTTTGTTCGTAGCGACCAGAGTAAACCGGTCCGCATCCCTGCGCTCGTCGATGCCGTCACCAAACGGGCCCGCCGCACCGCACTCCAAAACGGAACAGTCTCCATCGAAACCGTCGAGCACTGCCTCGGAGCGTGTTCAGGACTCGGAATCGACAACCTTGAAATCGAACTGACCAACTCCGAGCTTCCCGCGTTTGACGGAAGCAGCATGCCTTTCGTCAAAATGTTGCAGGATGCTGGAATTCGCCAGCAGGATGCAACCCGCGATCCGCTGGTCATCGACGACATCATCCGCGTATCCGACGGCGACATGGAACTCGTGGCGCTTGAACCCATCGGAGAAAACGCAGACACGCTCGAAATCCTCTACGAACTCGACTACGGTCCCGAGTCACCCATCGGCCGCCAGGTGCATTCGTTCAGCGTCACACCGCAAGGTTTCATCGAAGAAATCGCATCTGCAAGAACGTTTGTCCTCAAGAGCGAAGCAGACGCACTGCAAAGCGCCGGACTCGGAACGCATCTGACCTACAAAGACATCGTCGTATTCGGCGAAGACGGACCGATCGACAACAAACTTCGCTATCCCAACGAGTGTGTGCGCCACAAAATTCTCGACTTGCTGGGCGACCTGATGCTATTGGGACGTTTCGTGGTCGGTCGTATTCACGCGCGAAAGTCCGGCCATTCACTGAATCATGCGTTGGTACGTGCCCTTCGAGATCGGCAGGCTCAGACTGAATACCGCACGCTCGCGACCAAGACACCCATTTGGGATATTCACAAGGTGCGGCGCATCCTGCCTCACCGTTATCCATTCCTGATGGTTGACCGGCTCGTCGAACTCGAGGGGACTAAGCGAGCCGTCGGTCTGAAGAACGTGACCATCAACGAAGAATTCTTTCAGGGGCACTATCCGGGGCATCCGATCATGCCTGGCGTGCTGGTTCTCGAGGCGATGGCCCAGTTGGGCGGTATCCTGCTCGCTCAGGACCTCGAACACACGGGTAAAGTTGCTATCCTGTTCAGTCTCGACAAGGTTCGATTTCGCCGCCCAGTGACCCCGGGCGATCAGTTGCTGCTTGAGGCGACTTCCGTGCGCGCTCGCGGTAACATCGGCCACGTTCGTGCTTCAGCACGCGTGGGTACCGAATTGGCGGCTGAGGCAGATATCAAATTCATGTTGACCGACGCGGATGAGGAATAAGCAATCGCACGATGCACAATCGTTGAATGGTGATCGTACGACATTGACCGAACGGGCACAAAATGGAAGCGATCAATCGAAGTGCTATTGAGATGAATGCCAACGCATTGAACACCAAACCAAACGAACATAAGTCCAACATTCACCCGATGGCCGTCGTGCATCCCGGCGCGACAGTGGGTACAAATGTTCATGTGGGTCCGTTCTGCGTGGTCGATGAACACGTCCAGCTTGGCGACGGTTGCCATCTTCACAACAACGTGACCATCACCGGGCACACGTCCGTTGGCGAAGGCACATCGTTTTTTCCCGGATGCATCATTGGTGCTGCCCCGCAAGATCTCAAGTACCGCGGCGGTCCGACCACGCTCGAAATCGGAAAACGCAACATCTTTCGCGAATACGTGACCGCTCACCCGGGAACCGAAGTGGGTGGAGGCGTCACCCGGATCGGTGACAATAATCTGTTTATGGGCGCGATTCATATCGGCCACGATGTCATCATCGGGAACAACTGCATCCTGGCGAATGAAGTGTTACTAGCGGGCCACGTGGTGATCGAAGACAACGTCACGATTGGCGGTCATACCGGCGTGCATCATTTTACTTCGATCGGCAAACACGCGATGGTCGGAGGCATGACCAAGGTCACGTCCGATGTCCCGCCATTCCTAACGGTCGCATCCACGCGGTCGACACGACAGGAAGTGCGAGCCGTCAATGGCGTTGGCCTAAAGCGGAGCAATTTCAGCGAAGCCGAAATCCTTCGTCTCAAACAGGCTTATATGCGGATGTTTTCTCGGCGGGCCCGTTCAAGCGGTGTGCCCATTACCGACACCATTCAAGACATCCTGGCAAAGACCGACGACGACAACGTCAAGTATCTATGCAGTTTTCTGCTGCGTTCGTTCGAGTGTGGCCGGCGTGGTCGTTACCTCGAATCACTGCGCAACAACGAATCCAAGAATCCTCCAGCACGCACCAAAAAGGCGTAGGCTGCACGCATTGGGTTGGACGAAATGCGCTGCGCCGCCGAGGCATACAATGAGCGTTAAACTTCGAGCTGCGGTTGTTGGCGTCGGCCACATGGGACGCCACCATGCCCGGATCTACAGCGAATTGCCCGACTGCGACTTGGTGGCGGTCGTCGATACGGATCTGAATCGGGCGAAGCAGATTACCGATCAACACGGCGGAAGACCGTACAAGGATGTCGCCGAAATTCTCGATCAGGTGGATGTTGCCAGCGTCGCAGTCCCCACCGTGTACCACCACACCATCGCCAAACCGTTGATTGAAGCGAAGATTTCGGTCTTGATCGAAAAACCAATCGCCCGGGATTCCACGACTGCCGCAATGATGCTCGAATGGGCGGAAGCGTCGGGCAGTGTTATCGCGGTTGGTCACTCGGAACGATTCAATCCTGTGGTGCTGGCACTGAAGCGTTTGGAAATCGCACCGAAGTTTATTGAAACGCACCGCATCAGCCCGTTTACGTTTCGCAGCGCCGACATCGGTGTGGTGCATGACATGATGATCCATGACATCGACATCATTCTGCACTTGGTCAAAGATCGTGAATACCGCGTGACGGCGGCCGGCTTTCCGGTTCTCGGTAAACACGAAGACGTGGCCAACGCCCGCGTGCTGTTTTCCAACGGTTGCGTCGCCAACATGACGGCTTCAAGGCTTGCCACCAAGACCGAACGCAAGATTCGTGTGTTCAATCCCGACGCATATCTATCGATGGATTACGGCAAGAAGACCGGCATCGCGATCACGAAAGACGCTAACCTTGATTTGCTGAAACTAGCACGCGAGACCGACTTCAACGACATCTCGCAGATGGCCCACTTCGACTTCGCCGGCATGGTCAACATCGAACCACTCGACGTCGATGACAACGTCGAACCGCTGAAGGCAGAGATCGAATCATTCCTAAACGCCGTCCGCACCGGAACCGAGCCAGCCGTAACCGGCAAAGACGGCGCCGAAGCCGTCAAGCTAGCCGAACGCATCGTCCAGTCGCTCCAGGAACACAACTGGAACCCGCAAGGTTAAGCCAATCACAGGCAGTATCGACAGACCTGCCTGCCCGCCGCTTCCTCAATCAAGCTTGCCGCCTCTCATAAACCGTTAATTCAAAATAAGTTGCGCGAAAACCTGAGAATGGCCATGCCAAAACTCTTGTCTTAAGATTGACACGGACGCACCACATAGGTAACCTATTGGTTACTTATGAACACTGACTCGATGGATGCGGTATTCGTGGCGCTGGCTAACCCCGTGCGGCGGCGAATGCTGGACATCCTTAAAGACAACCCGGGATTTTGCATTAACGACGTGTGTGCTTTTTTTGAAATGAGTCGCATCGGCGTGATGAAGCATCTGCAAATTCTGGAGGACGCGAAGCTGGTCGTCTCGCGAAAGAGCGGGCGGACGCGACATCTGTTTCACAATGCAGTGCCCATCCGCATGATCTACGACCGCTGGACCACCGAATACAGCGCCGTCTGGGCCAAGAAAATGACGCAGATCAAATACAAAGTCGAATCAGGCATGCCGACCGAAAACGATCGCGAGAATCAACCGCCCAAGCGCAAACCCCGGCGGGCTTCCAAGTTCGATCGCACGAAACGCATCACGAATCCCAATAACCCCACCGAGAATTCGGAGTAACTCAGAAAACGGAGCAACCCCAATGGCCAATAAGATACGATCGGTCTCAACCGTCACCATCAACGGCACGATGGAAGCCGTCTGGCGAGAGATCACCAAAACGGATGAAGTTCAAAAGTGCATGTTCGACATGCAATTACACACGTCGGAATTAAAGCCGGGCGCGAAGATCTTCATGCGATCGGCCAACGGTAAGTATACCGGTGTCGTCGGTGAAGTTGTCGATTTCGATCCGCCCCACCTCTATTCGCATACGTTTCAATTTACGAACTACGACGATCCGCCCTGCAAAGTCATCTACGAACTCAGAGACATCGGCGGGCAGGTTGAATTTTCGCTCATCATCGAAGACCTCGTCGCAGGCACCAAGTCGGCAAAGCAAATGGTCAGCGGCGCGAGGATGATTACCAGCACGCTCAAATCAATCATCGAAAAGGGCAAGCCGCCCTTCGGTATACGCATGCTGTATGTGCTTTTCAAATTGATGGCACCGTTGAATCCAAAACGAACGCTCAGCAAAAACTGGCAGGAATAATCAACCCAACGTTGGAGATACATCGTGGCACTATCGTCTAAAGAAGTGGAACAAAAGATCATCGATGCGATGAAAGATGAAACCGGGGCGACACCAAAAACCTGGTCGGCTCGCCTCAAAAAATGCGGGCATGAAAAACGCAACGACATGATCAAGTGGCTCAAGACAGAACATGGCCTCAAGCACAACTACGCCAGCGTTGCAGTTGGATTGCACCTAAACGGTGGCAAACCGGTCTATGCGGATGGCGGTAATCTGCTCGACAACCAGCTTGCTGGCAAAGAGGCGATGCGGCCACTCTACGATGCTGTGAAGAAAGCCGTACTCAAGTGGAACCCCAAGGTCGAAGTTCACCCCACCAAGACCTACGTTTCGTTCCGGGGCAAGCGAGAGTTCGCCGTCGCTGCAATCAAGTCGAAGGAAATCCGCGTCGGGTTTGACCTTGGTGATGCACCATGTACCGGCAAACTCGAAAAAGCGAAATCGCTCGGAGCGATGCCGCGCATCGGGCACATGCTGGTGGTTAAGGAGAAGTCCGACATCGGCGCAGAACTAACCAAATCATTGAAGGCAGCGTGGAAACGTATCGAAGGTTGAGAAATTCATCTCAAGTGCAAACAAAATCAGAGTCCCTTTTGGAGGAACAATCATGGGTCGCTACATCATTTCTGTCGTCATCGGCTTCATCATCTGGACCGCCCTTTGGCTGGGCAGCAATGCCGCCCTGCAGGCATCGATGCCGAACGCATTCGAGACATCCGGGGCGACGTCTAACACGTCCGTTCTTGTGGGCATACTTGGCATTGCGATTCTCGTTTCGCTTGTGTCAGGGTATATCACGATGATCATAGCGGCAGGCAAAACGATGACGCCCGTAGCCGTCCTGGGCATCGCGCTCGTTGCGGTTGGCATCTTCGTGCAGATTCAGTTTTGGAACGTCATGCCCATCTGGTATCACCTGTCGTTTCTCGCTGCCCTGCTGCCATGCAGTGTCATTGGCGGCTTAATCCGCCTGCGCATGCGGCATGAGTAAACGTGCAATTCTGACGCGGTTAATCGCTGTCCTGCCAATCATCTTTGAGCAAGCGGGCCAGCGATCGATCGGATAATTTCTTGCCGGCAGTCTGGCACGTTGGGCAGTAATTCGTCTCGCGATCCTTGTACCGAATGCGCTGCACGGAGGCACCGCAGTCGGGGCAGGGTTTACCGAATCGATTGTGAACGGCAAAGCCCTCGCGATGGGCTGTGATCTCGCCGGTATCTGGAAATCGCTCTCCAAACTGCTTGCGCAAACGGTCGGTCCATTCGCTCAATACTAATTGAATCGACGTGTGCAGCCGCTCGACTTGCCCTTCATCGAGGCGCGACGTCAAAAGCATCGGTGATAACCTCGCCGCGTGCAGAATCTCGTCGCTGTAGGCATTGCCAATTCCCGAAAACAAACGCGGATCGGTCAGCGCCCGTTTGATCGTGTGATTCTGGCTGCGAAGGACGCTGGCAAATTCTTCAAGTGACGCACCCAACACTTCCAAGCCACCCCGATCATGTGCGTTGATTGAGTCTATACCGCGCTCAACGTGTACGGATGCCCGCCGCTTCGTACCGGCTTCGGTGAGGATCAGCGTTCCCTCCTCGAAGTCCAATGCCAGCAATCCAATTTTCCCGGGCACTTTGGCTTTGGGTTTTCGCCAGAGCAATCGACCCGCAACCATCAAGTGAACCACCAGATAGAGTTCGCCCTCGAATACCAGCACGATCTGCTTGCCGATGCGGTGAACATCTTCGACGCAGCTAGCGATGATCGCATCGATCGGTGGATCAACCGTGCGCACCAGAAACGGATTGCGAATTCTGACGTCAAGCACCTTCGCTCCGACGATATGGCGGCGCAGCGCTTCGACGTAAATGGTGATGTCCGGAAGTTCAGGCATGTCAGCCTCATCATAGTCCCATCAAAGCGATGTGATCAATCGGTTGGCCAATCAAACCACCCCGCATACGATACGCTCATGCCCGAACTCCCCGAAGCCGAAACCATCACCCGCCACCTGCGACTCGAACTGCTCGGTAAGAGTGTTTCGAAAGTACAGCATTGTCGGCGCGACGTCATTCGCCACGGGTCTCATCGCGGATTCCGGGCATTCCTAGACGCCCCAATCACGCGAGTCGATCGCCGAGGTAAACGCCCGTTTCTTGAAATCGACAGTGGACGCGGCATCGTTTTCTTTCTTGGCATGACAGGCCGCCTCAGCATTTGCGAAGCAGCAAGCCCTATCGAAAAGCACACGCATCTGCGATTGAAACTCAGCAATAGTAACCGCGAATTACGCTTCAACGACGCCAGGCGATTCGGCGGATTCGGATTCTTCCAACGAAGCGGCAACGAAGAACCCACGGGAATTCACGGTTTGGGACCAGAGCCGACAGACGTTTCGCCCGCTCAATTTCGCGACATTTGCGATCGAAACCGACAAATTAAGGCGCTTCTACTGGATCAAAAGCATATCGCCGGATTGGGTAACATCTACGCCGATGAATCGTTATTTCGCGCGGGCGTCCATCCGCTCACACCAGCCAGCCATCTCGAAGCAAAGCAGGCCGGTCGATTGCTGCGGGCGATCAAGCGCGTGCTGTCGGAGGCAATCGAATACGAAGGTACGACAATCATCAACTACCTGCATCCCGATGGGCCGGGCAACTTTCAAAAACGTCTGCGGGTTTACGGACATGAGGGCGACCATTGTCGAAAGTGCAAGACGCCGATCCTGAGAATCATCGCAGCGGGCAGAAGCAGTTTCCACTGTCCGATGTGCCAACCGCTCATCGACTAACTTTTGGCACATTAAAACCGATCACTCGATTCCCATCGTGTACAACAACGGTATCACCAACAAAGCATGCTTCGTTGAAATCAGGAAATGCTGGCAAATAGAAGTGCTTATCATTACCATGTCTGGCTTCGTTTCGCGATAGCCTTGTGGACTCCAACCGCCACATCGAGTCATTGCGATTCGGTTTAACCAACGCATATAGCGCTTCACCTCTAACGAGAACCCGATGAATCCTCTCGTGGCTTAGACATTCTATACGGCCAAGTGGGGTGCCATCTTCCGAATTCAGCGCTTGAACGAACTCGCCACCGCGAACTAGGACGAGAGAGCCGGAGATTTCCATCGATACCCGAACTGGAGCCTTGACTCCTACGCTCTCGTATCGCCAATCTCTCTCCCCCGTCTCGCGCGAAAACCGAACGACCTGATGCCCATCGACGCTGGCATATACACCGCCCGAATCCGCAACGACGTGGCCCGCATTCAATCGGGAATGCCCTGCAATGCGCCATTTCTGAGCGCCAGTTCGCGAATCGAAACCGATGAACCCATCTTCGACCTGAAGAATCGTCGTCGATTCGCCGGGGAAGTGATCCAACACGGAGTCGCCTTTCGGGACATCGTATGCCGACTGCTCGATACCAGTGCTAGCCCGGAAAGTGTGTACCGTTTCGCCGCGCTCGGCGCGTGTAAGATAAGTCGCCGTGTCTCTCTCAATGGCGATTGCACCAACCGGTTTGGGATCCAACGCTTGTTGCCAGATACTTTCACCGGTTGCGACGTTTAGACATTTGACTTGTCCGTCACCAAAAAGCGCAACTACCTTTTCCTTCTCAGCAACAACATGTCGTATGGGATTGTTGTCTTCGGGATCGGGGTTGGATTGCTGTTTCGATTTGACGATTATCCAGGATTCTGCCGGCTCACCCAGACGATGGCCCATGATTTCAAACAACGACGCCAACAGAAAACGATTGCCAACCGTGCCGATCCAACGCGGAGGACTGCTGAATTCGTCAGAGACAGTCCCCAACATCTTGCCATCTTGAGAAGACCATGCGCGAACATGCGATTGCGAATACAGCAAAAAGTAATCGCCGACGCCCAAGTTATCGTGCGGCACAAGAAGCGCCCCACGATCGCTTAGTTTGATCTCAAATTGCGGCGACAGCGTATGCGATTCGCCTTGGGCAGTGTGTGCAGGAACGCAAGGGTATGCGATCGCAAGAATCAACCAACCGAATTTGTTTCGCACCAATGCACGCACTGAGTGGCTCATTCGAAATAGCGACCGACGATCGGTTTGAGTTTCTTGATCAGCGTCGGACTAACCTTGCTCTTATTCGACCAGATCGCCAGTTCGAGTGCGCTTTGGCAGTGGCAATCTGGAGTTTCGGCACTGGCCAACGATTTCACGGTTTGCTCGATCAATGCGAACGCACTGTCTGCCGCTTTGTTGAGATGACCGATGATTTCGTTTAGGAGCGTGTGCTTGTCGACGGACGGTCCGGACTCGCGCCAGCAGTCATAGTCGGTGGCCATCGCGACGAGGGCGTAGCACATTTCTGCTTCGCGGGCGAGCTTGGCCTCCGGGCTACAAGTCATGCCGATGAGGTCACCGCCCCACGCACGGTGCATGTGCGATTCGGCGCGCGTCGAAAATTGCGGACCCTCCATGACCACATAGGTTCCGCGATCGTGTACGGTCGCTGCGTCCGGCTTCGCGGCTAAGAGCGATTGTCGAAGCGTCGGGCAAAATGGTTCAGCCCATTCGACATGGACTGCCACCCCGCTATCAAAAAATGTGCCGACGCGCTGATGCGTTTTGTCGATGACTTGATCGCAGATGACCAAGTGCTCCGGTTCGATTTCTTCCCGCAGACTGCCGACGGCACCGCTCGCGATGATACGCGTGACATCGACCGACTTGAGTGCGTAGATATTGGCCCGATACGGGACGGCTGACGGCGGAAGCGTGTGCCCATCGCCGTGACGACTGAGGAAAACCACGTCCACACCGTGCCAATTGGTTGCCAGGAGCGGACCACTGGGTGGGCCAAACGGCGTATCGACGTAAATTTGCTCGACGTTTTGACTGCCGGCCAACCGCTCACCGAGGCCCGACCCGCCGATGATTCCTATTTTCGTTTTGTGGGTTTTGGAATTTTGCATGGGTCCAACGTTATCAACGCGCCCCTAGCGCGGCAAGTCGATTGATGAGTGACGGCATCAATTCTATGACCTGATCGACTTCATCAGTTGTCGAAAACCGCGAGAGGCTGAATCGCAGCGAACCGTGGGCGTATTCAGGATCGACGCCCATCGCCTGCAAGACGTGCGACGGTTCGAGCGACCCGCTACTGCACGCTGCACCGGCAGAAGCGCACACGCCAGATTCACTTAACAGGAGCAGAAGCGCCTCGGCTTGCAAACCGCGAAACCCGATGTTGGTCGTGTTGGGAATTCGCCGCGCATCGATGGCATTGACCCGGGCAAGTTTTGAAGCGTTGCAAATGCCTTGCTCAAGTCGATCTCGCAAGCCTGTGATTTGCATCGCGTCCTCTGCAAGATGCTGATGGGCGAGTTCGGCAGCCACCCCCATACCGACAATGCCCGCAACATTTTCAGTACCGCCCCGCCGCTGCGATTCCTGGCTTCCGAGAATGGTCGGAGCCAAGCGCGTTCGACGCCTGACGAAAAGCGCACCTGCACCCTTGGGTCCGTGGATTTTGTGAGCCGACAAACTGAGAAACGATACCGCTAGCTTATCAACGCGAACGTCGGTCTTGCCGATCGCCTGCACAGCATCAAGGTGCAGCGGTATGCCGGCAGCTTGCACAATCTCTGCAATTCTTTCAACGTCAAAGATCGCTCCGGTTTCATTGTTCGCCCACATCATCGAAACCAGCGCGGTTTGATCCGTCAACCGACGTTCCAATTCAGCACAGTCGAGCGAGCCATTGTGATCGACGCCAATCTCTACGATGTCGTACCCCTCACGTTCGAGCTGGGCGGTCATCTTGCCCGCCGCACTGTGCTCGACCGTTGATACGATCACCTGCTTGCGCGGTTTCCGAAACGCCAGCGCCCCGCGAATCGCCAGTTGAATGCTTTCCGATCCGCTGCTGGTGAAGACGATCTCCTTGGCATCCGCTCCGATCAGACTGGCAACTTGCGCTCGGGCACACTCCAACGAATGCCGCACCGACTGTCCAAACTGATGCACACTGGACGGGTTGGCGTACTGGTCGCGCAGATATGGCAGCATCGCTTCGACCACTTCGTCGAGCGGGCGGGTGGTGGCGTTGTTGTCGAAGTATGTCAGATCGCTCATGGCAAGTGGGATTGTAGAGCCAAGAACGCTGGAAATCACGCCGCGACGGGCATTTACAGTTTGCCGAGTTGCCCGGCTCCGATACAATCAGGGTCTGACTATCAACTCCGAAGGACCAAACCGTGCGGCAATGCGATGGTCGAACCGCGTCGGTTGGGTGGCAGTTGAAATGCATTTTGACGAACTTGGCCAGAATGACTTGCCGGACTACAAAGTCCATTCGGACCGATTGTCCAGACGGTAGATCTCGGAGCTGAAACATGCGATCACATAAAACGCTCCGCTCGCTGGTGCTGGCCGTGACCTCGCTGGTCGTGGTGGTGGTCATTTTTGCGGTCTATCGATCCACCCAACCTGCCGCATCAAACTCCGGTTTGAATCAGCCAACACCTCCGCCCGTCGTCACGAAATCGACCAAGCCCGACAATCCGATCTCGACACCGATCGACCAGTCCACGAATGCCACAGCGTCGAAGTCACCACTGCATGTTGGCAACACGCAAATACAAGTGTCAGGCGGTGAAGATGTCAGCGTCGCGCTGTTCGACCAGGATGGCAAGAAACGCGGTCGCCTCAACGCCGACGAATGGAAGCCGCTCGAAGGCAATCGATTTGAAATCATCAAACCGGTCATTCACCTGCGAACCCCAAATGGTCAGACCGTCCGAGTCTCAGCCGATCAGGGCCTTGTGCAACTCAAGGGCAACGACCCGCGCCGTCCGGACCCCAAACGCGGAACGCTTTCGGGAAACGTTGAAATCATCATTGATCGATTGAGCGACGAACAGCGCGATCTCTTGCCACCTGAGGACCGCTATAAGATTGACGATGAGCGCGAAGTGCGGATCGAAATGGAAGATGTCACATTCGATCTCGAGTACGCACGCATTCAAACGGAGCGATCCTTCAGCATCGAGTCGGTCGAGGCGAAGTTGGCTGGCGTCGGTTTGCTTCTTCATTACAACGAGTTGGACAATCGCATTGAAGAATTGAAGGTCCGCGAGGGCAAGGAAATCGAAGTCAGCGGGTTTGGCGGCAATGTTCGTTTGGCTGGCGAAACCTCAGATGAGAGCAACGACGAATCAATAACAACCCCCGCTGCAGACGAGGATGGAATCACAACCGATCAGACAGCGACCGCGGTTGGGACGAACGGAACCGAAGATGCAGACCTTCCGGTCTTGGAAATCGCCGAAAAGGACGACGAATCCAAATCCAAGCCAACCGATGAATACACGGCTATCTTTGAGGAAAACGTCAACATTCGCCGGTTTGTTGCTTCCAAGCAGACTGGGCAACTGCTCGCCGACCGGTTGGAAATCCTTTTTGATTTTGGGGCACAAGAAAAAGAGATGGCCAAGCAGTCGCGCGGACCGGTTTCGAATCAGCAAGACGAAGATATTAGCGACGCTAGCACCAACGGAGGCGGCCAGGTTGATGACGAAACTTCACTGATTCAAGAGACGGCGCTCGCCAAAGAATCAGGCGGGGCTGGCTTGCCCACCAAGGAGGACGAACGGGTCAAGCTGACCTGGTCGGGTTCGCTGCACGTCACGTCGCGTCGCCGCGAGCTTGCGGAGGGCATGGATCCCGATGTGCGCCGCATGCACGTTTTGGCGTCGGGCGAAAAAGTCGAGGTACGCGACGATCAGCGATTGGCCCATTGCACCAAACTCGTTTACCAAGACGAGACCGGCTTGGTTGAATTATATGGCACGTCCGCGCAACCTGCATTTGTCGAGATTGAAGAGGGCAGCTCACTTCGCGGAACTGAAATCAAACTCGACCGGGCAAAGGGTCAGGCGTTTGCCAAGGGACCCGGAAGACTCGTATCCACGAGAACATCGCGAAGCAATGAGCCCAAACAGTCGTCGCCAAAATCGTTCCTCGCAGCGATGATGCCCGATCGACAAGCCGCACCCGATCGATTCGAAGTGGATTTTGGTGGCGGTGTGGATGCGAGATTCGGCAAGACGTCCTTCAAGCAAACCGATCCGGTCACGGGTGTGTCAGAAACGCAATCGATTCAAACGCTGCATCGGGCGCACTTTACTGGCGGTGTGGACATGCGTCAGGGCGGTGAACGCATCGAGTGCAACCGTATCGATATCGATTTCGCACTGGACGAACAGGGCGAGATTTATCCTGTCCGGGCCCATGCGATCGAAAATGTAACGGTCTCCCAAGGCGAGCGCTTAATCAAAGCCGCCAAGGAACTGATCGCAGATTTAACTTCATATGAAGTTGCCAAACCACCCTTTGAAATATCAAAGGCTCGCGAGTACGCGACGGACCGGGGATTGGATTTGGGGAAGATTGATTGGGCGTCGGAAGAAAAGAAGTACAACGCAACCCGCAAATTCCGCACCGGACTCGCCAACATCTTCGCCGATGGTGCCGTCGTTCTGCGCGACCCGCTTCAAGAGTTGGAAATCGATTGCGGCAAACTGAACTGCCGCTTTGGAGATAGCCAGCAAATCGAAACCGGAGTGGTCACTCCGGAAGTTGGACGTGACGCCTTCGTCGGACTGGGCGAATTCTCCATCGCAGCCCCCACTGACATCAACTTCAGTGCGACCGAGCAATCGGCTGATGTCAAAGGCAGCGGCAAGATGACCTTCCTCGCCGACCGCGACTTTGACGGAAGCGAACTCGACTCACCGACGCTCGTTCGGATCATGTGGCTCGAACAGATGGATTTTAAGGGCAAACAAAACGTCGCCCATTTCAAGAAGAAGGTGCATGTCTCGACCGATTCGAGCAACTATGATTGCGATGCGTTGCGGGTCGATTTTGTCGACGTGCAGAAAACACCCGAGGAGCAGGCCAAACTCGCTTCCAAGAGAGAACAATCCAAGTGGTGGATTTTCACTCCGCTGGTGGATTCTGCGTCGGGGAAATCGGGCGATCAGGCTAAGTTCAAGATCTCCGGTCCGTCATTCAACAAGGATCCGATCTTCATTCAGGCCACCGGTCACGTCGTTGCAGAAAACCGAAACACACGAAAGGGTTCAAAGCGGCTTAAGAGTCGGGTTCAAATGAAGGGCCCGTCGATGTCGATCGACCTGCTTCAAAAATATGTGCATGTCGATGGCAAGGGGAACATGCTCATCGAAGACTACCGCCCCCCCAAGACTGCCGCGAAGCCAGCCACCGACAAAGCAACACCGTTCGGCGCCTCATCTCGCGACGAACCCTCGCAAACGTACCTTGGCTGGGCGAATACGATGCACTACAAGTATGATGTCAACATCGCCCAACTTGATAAAGATGTGCAACTGGTCCATCGCTCGGGCGACAAGATGAAGATGGCGGCTGAAATCCTCGGGGCGCGAGAAGCTGCAATCTTGAAAGAGGGCCGGGTGGCCACGCTCGATGCCCAATCTTTAGTCGTTCAGTTCATTCGGACAGCCAACGACAACCGAGTCGGTGCCAATCGCCTCAGCGGAACCGAGGTGCAGTCGTTCAACGCCTCGGGGCAGGTCTACTTCGTTGATTCAGGAATCTCCGCCCTTGCAAGACAGATCACATACTCGCGCGATGATAACATTCTTCAGATCATCGGAACCAAAGACGATCCGGCGCAACTCTTCGACGAGCGCGGTCAATTCCGCAGCCAGACCGGCCCACGGTTTGAATGGAACCGCCAGACCAACCTCGTTCGGGCGCAGAATTCATACGGTCGAATGAACTAAAATTTCTCGCTTCAGGTCTTACTGAAAGCGCTGTGCAGAATCACAACTCCGTTCAATACGTTTCCAAACTACGTCAGCGACGATGCCTTCGAGTCAATTTCTCGCACGCAAAACGGCTACCGATACAATACAGACACAACGTTGCACTCGCGGGCGTTGGTGCGCTCGCTGATTTACAAATCAAAATGTTTGGCACGCCGCTTGCCTTTTGCGCAAGTCCGAGAATAATCTTTTGTGTACGGGGTTGGCGGATCTCGTAGCGTATTCCACCCAGCCAGGGATCATTGAATTCAATTCGGAGAGTTAGGCACCAGCGTTCGGTTGTGCGCGCCCGCATTTCCCATATTACGGGCAGCGGCGTGACCGATACCGATTCACACTGCCGACAATTCCGTTTTGCGATTTGGTCCGACTTGCAATCAAGTGTAGTAGGTGCTTTCCGGTCGATGAGGCGACACACAAAGGAGGGGTCGTTTCATTCGGGAAAGGGGCAAGTGGCGGCAATCTCAGCGCCATGAGGGTGAAGCAACTGGGGCGAAGCAAACAATGAGGGGCGGGAAGTAGGACAGTGGGCGAAGGTGACAGCTTTTCACGCTCGCCCACTGATCCGTTTTTTGAATAAGCCTGTATTTGAAAGCGGGAGCGCCTCGTCCGAATGGTGCAGGTCACACTGTCTTACTGTCGTTTTCCAAATGCAATGACTTCATTGAGCGACCCGCTGCGAAATCCTTTCGGGTCGATTTCGATTTTCTTGATTCCCATCGATTCAAAAAACGCCTCAAGTTTGTTTCGATTCGACGGTATTGACACGGAATCCACGTCAGCGTGTGGCACTTCGATGCGAACAAAGTCTTCGTGGTGACGCACTCTGCATTCGCGCAATCCGAATTCGCTTTTGATAAAACGTTCACCACGATCGATCACTAGCAACTTCTCTCTGGTGACTTCCTGGCCATAAGGTACCCGACTCGACAGGCACGGGCTGGCTGGCTTATCAAACGTCGGCAACCCGAGATACTCGGAAAGGGTGCGCAGTTCAGACTTGGTAATACCGGCATCCGCTACGGGTGACGCGACGAGATGTTCGGAGGCAGCCAGCAACCCGGGGCGGTAATCACCCAGATCATCAATGTTCGTTCCATTGACGATTCGCTTAATGCCATCCGATTCGACCACCTGATCCATGTGTGAGTACAACGTTGTTTTGCAATGGTAGCATCGGTTTGTCGGATTGGATGTGTATGCTTCTTTCTGAAACTCGTCGGTATCGACGAACCGGTGCCTTGCACCAATAAATTCAGCGAGTTCAGCCGCTTCAACCAGCTCGGCTTCTGGTACGCTGGCACTTCGGCCGGTCACCGCCAACACGTTGTCGCGTCCCAGAACATCCACCGCAACACGAAGCACAAATGTAGAATCCGCCCCCGCAGAAAATGCCACCGCCACCGATTTCATGCTGCGTAAAGCGTCGCGGACCTTGTCCAACTTGTCATGGAGATGTTGATCCATCAATTCTGTAAACTTTCGTTTCAACGACACCCGACCATAACGAGACGCCCAACTTCAAAGATTCCACATACTATTATATGTCGTCGATTTCAGCCGCCCAATGCAGCCATGATTCCTTCAGACGACTACGTATCTATTGACAAATATCGATTATTCAAAGCTTTTCGTCGGGATGGCAGTCCTAAATTCATCGCGAAACGATTCGCCCGAAACCAGCGTTGATCGATCTTGGACATAGGCCTCCAGAAACGCACCCTCGATCGTCCCCGCCAACTCTGGGTCGGCGATTGAGCAAGCCAGGGTCTTCACGTCACACGCAGCTTTCGATTCACTCCTAGCCCCGACCGACGCTCGCTCAAGATCGATCTGACGAAATGCATGATGCCCGTTTTCGCAGCACACAAAAATGTGTCGCTCGGAGTAATCCTTGTGATAAAAGCCAGCATCATGCAGTTGAGCCGTATGACGGGCAAGTTGCTTAATCACCATGTCGCGCTGATCGGGATGCCTGCGGCAATACCGCTCCAGCGGCATTTCGCCCGAAGCTTCTCGCATGAGAAACATCATTCGATTCCAAAATCCAAAGCGCTTCTCAGACGCACGAGCCACCACCACCGGTCCCGCGAATCCATTCCCATTCAACCAATCAATCATCGCCAGTTCGTGCATCCCCTGAGCCACAAACCGCCGAAATATTTGAGTCGGAGTCAGCCAAAACCGTTTGAGATAGTGCGTCTGACCATCGACCGCCACCCGCGTAACGCTACGCCCCTGATGCGTCTGCATCGGCTCGCCCTTCAAGCGAAATACGGCGTCCAAATCGTCAAAATCACTCAATGCTATCGGCAACAATCCAGTCCCTTTGGGCGTAAAACGAATATTCCGAGCGGGCACCGTTGGCCCGCCCACGACAATCGCGCCAATCGTCTGCCAAATCTCGTCAGGCGTCAAACACCCCTTGGCGGGTTGAACGTAACGGGTAGAATCACCCGTAGTTGAAAGACCGATACGAACGAATGTTGGACGTCAATCGTGACCAATTAACATTTTTTTCTGTTACGGGAAGCTCACGCATTAAGAATCAAGCGTAGTTAAACGCATCAACGAGTAGAACAAATTCTCCGCACTAGCGGGTTCAAGAATAATTCCAAAGGGAGATGTTGACGTGAAAAAGTATCTGATGGCAATGGCCATGGTGGCAAGTATGTTTGCTGTAGGGCAAGTAATCGCAGACGAAACCACCACCTCTGCCCCACCGGCTTGGGAAAAAGAGAATCCAATCAAACCGCTCCCCAAACCGCCGCTTGGAATCGAATCAACCTTGCAGTCGTTGAAAAACCCGCCGACGCCCGAAACGGTGCGCCTGGGGCGTTGGCTCTATTTCGACAAGCGGTTGTCGTCCGACAACACGATTTCATGCGCGACCTGCCATCTCCCGGAGTACGCGTTCTCCGAATTGACGCCGGTCTCAACGGGTATTCACGGCAAGAAGGGAAACCGCAAAGCCCCATCGTTTATCAATCAGGCGTGGACGATCTACCCGCATTTCTTTTGGGATGGACGGGCTGGCTCGCTTGAAGAACAGGCGCTGGGCCCGGTGGCGAACCCGATCGAAATGGGCAACACGGTCGAGGATATGATCGCGTCGTTAAGTGATATCAAGCCTTACGCGGCGTACTTCAAGGAAGCGTTCGGCACGGAGGAGATCACCAAGGACCGCGTCGCCAAAGCCATCGCCGATTATGAGCGCACCCGTATGAGTGGGAACAGTGCGTACGACCAATGGCAAGAGAATCGCTTCAAGGACGCCTATGTTGAGAGCAAAGAAGACGCCATCATCAAGAAGGGGTTTGAACTTTTCAACGGCAAAGCCGAATGCAACCAATGCCATCTCGGTCAGAACTTCACCGACAGCCTGTTCCACAATCTTGGGATAGGTTGGGACGCCAAGGAAGAGAAGTTAGCTGATATTGGGCGTTACGAGGTTTCAAAGAAGGAAGAAGACAAGGGCGCATTCAAGACGCCGACCCTCCGCGACGTGACCAAGCATCCGCCCTACATGCACGACGGTTCGATCAAGACGCTGAAAGAAGTCGTCGAACATTACAACATTGGCGGTCATGCCAACCCGCATCTGTCGACAAAAATCAAGAAGCTGAACCTAACGGATGAAGAGGTTGGCCTGCTGGTGAAATTCATGGAAGCACTCGATGGTGAGGGCTACATGGACGTCGAACCGAAGGCGTTTCCGAAGTAGCAAATGCCAATAACGCGAACGGTCAAATGCAGGAGTGCGTCAAGGCTGAAGCCGCCCTTAGCAATGTGCAACAGCCAAGCCGCCCGCCCACCCGAGGTTCAGAATTGGGACAGGGCAGATCAAAGATTTGGAATTTTCCCGACAAGTAACGGGCGATAATCTCAATCCAAAATCGCCCCACCGCCCCGCAATGGACGAGCCCAACAGAGGCGCAACAACAGGGCACTTGACTTGCCGCCCGAAAATGATAATTAGAAGTGCTTGGGCACCCAAAAATGCCCAAGAATCCCCGATAGCTCAATGGTAGAGCGAGCGGCTGTTAACCGCTAGGCTGTAGGTTCGAGTCCTACTCGGGGAGATTCGAAAAGACCTTGATTTGAAGCATAAAACGCGTTTTCGCCCACCGAAACTTGCACCCCCGTTGATTTGAATTTACCCTCCTTGCATCTTTCCGAGGGTAATCTATGAATATCCGGGCTCCCAAACTTCGCAAACACGCCACCGGTCAATACTTCGTCCGCTGGGGCGGAAAAGACCATTATCTCGGTCGAGACCACTCAGACGCCCACGAAAAATACCTCGACCAACTCAACCAATGGAGCCAATGGCGTTCGCAACGAAATGCCCGTCGTTTGCCCCCAATGCAAAAGGCCATTTACGTCGCCGAAATTGCAAAGCACTTTCTACGCACCAAAGAACTCGAAGGTGGCATCGATCGACGCCGGTATTACGACAAGCACTTGTCGCGATTCCTTCGCCCATTCGGCGACGTGCGATCAGAATTGATCCGGCCCGTTCACATCCAGCATCTGAAAGATGAATTGCTCAACGCAGGCTATGCTCCCAAGACGATCAATCACGACATAGGTGCAGTAAAGTCGATGCTCGATTGGGCAGCTGCAATGGAGTACCTACAACCTGTCAGCTTCAAAGCAATCAAGAAACTTCCGCTCGGACCGCCACCGGACAAATCGTTACCGTTCAAAACAGTCAAGACGATGATCAAGAAAGCACCGAACAAAGTACGGCCTTGGCTTGCGTTGAATTATCTGTGCTTGATGCGACCGTCAGAAGTGATCCGCGTTGTTCTAAAACAAGGCACGTGGATTGAAGAAGGTGTGTATCGAATCAAAGGCAAGATGGATCATCGCACGACGTTGCCCCGTCATGTGTGCTTTTCGGAGGAGGCTCTTGGCTGGCTTGACAAAGCCGATCCCGTTTGGTCACGCCTCGATTCTTACTCGCAGGCCGTACGCAAGTCTTGCCCGCACGGACCTGGTCGTCTACGTCACTCCGCAGCGACGCATCTAACGAAATTGGAATCTCCTCCACCGCGGGCAGACATCGACCTCCTCCTAGGGCATGTGCCGCCTCGCGTAAGCGTGACTTACGCCCATATAGCTTGGCAGCCTCTACGAGCGATGGCAGCCCGATTAACTCTTGAATGACTCGGCGAATGTCCATCGTGAATTCGTGGGCCTGACGCTCTCCTAACGGCACGCCCGGCAAGCGGGCGTTTGACCCTTGACCGGCCAAGGGTCAAAACCCCAAGCCGTCTCCTCTCCCCTCCCAGGCTGGTACGGCATGCCCGCCCACGAACAGAGGGCGGACACAACGACCAGCATGATTTCACCCCGGCAAGGCATTGTCGGTGCTCAAGAACCGTAACCTGCCGGTCTCTCCGACCACCAACACTAAACGTATGTCAAACGCTCACGCCAATCCGAATCAACAAAATGACGCTCCTTACCTGCTCGCTGATTCCAATCTTTCGCAGTGAAAAACATCGATGGATCAAAACCCACGCGATCGAGTTCCTCAAACAAAACCGCTCTACTCGCCGCCACCAAAGGCTGACTCCTACCCGCCGAAGAACTCGTTCCGACTAACGCTTCAACGGGATCAAATTGGTATAGCTCACTGTAGGTCAAACCCCGATGCTCGCACTCATCCGTAAACATACCCGCTTGACCCCATGTACCGCCCCACCGCCGAATCTTCCCTCGCGTCTTCACATCGCGACCGATGTACTTATCACGCCACGCTTGCACAACCTCACGGCCCTTCATCACAAGAGACACGCCCGGCTTCGACGATTGCGATATTTGATCCCAATATTGCCATGCACGCGACCACGTCTCCGCTTCAAGGTCTTCAAGATCAACTCTCGGACCAAACCATCCCCGCGACACACTAACTTGAATCGCCCTAACAACTCGCCTGCGTATCGAATCGTCCCGATACGCCTCTTCAAATGTTTTCCACACACCACTATCCTCCATTCGAATCACTCAGCCATCACTCGGCATACACCACAACTTCGTATCACGCTCTCCACGCTTTCCCACAAACACTTGCCTCTTGAATGAAATGTGGTATTTGGGCTCCTCCGGTCGATACCAAGCATCCCGCCACATATACATTCGATCCCCGATCAGTGAACCTCCCAACTGCCCACCACATGCACCGCACCGAAAAAATCGCACCTGCGACCCCGGCACCGATCGCGTACGGAAATGCAACGCCTTGCACTCCTTACACCTATAAATACATTGAACAATCAACATGCGGCCGCACTCATCTGCTCGTAACCGCTTCACTTCATCATTCAAGCACATGCCTCACGCCTCCTTCATCACACCACCGAGTAAACCCGCGTTCCCAAAACGTCTGTAACATGCCACGTTGACGAACGCCCATACGCCCACGCCCCGCCCGAATGACTTCGTCCAACCACTCCGCGAAATCTTCCTGGCCGACCGCTTGCTCTAATGTTGCAAGCGTCACCGCAACGCTTGTCTCGATCCAATCTTTCGACTTCGGAATCGATCGGTCCGGGGTGCGACCACACAGACCAATAGTGCCAAGCTCTGTCACTAGTTCCGCCCACCACGTCAACCGCTGCAAACGGTTGATGTTCTTATCGCCAGCCCTGTCCGTTCGTTCGACAAAGTCGATCGACCCGCCGACCAACGCACCGAGCAACGTTGTGTATGCTTCAACTGTCCGACATTCGGACAAACGGAACACCACGTCCCTGGCGACCTCCTTGGCAAACCGCACTTCCCACCGCACCGCAGGATTCTCGCCGCCCGACTCCAGAAGCTTGTCATACACCGCGAGGAAACGCCCCGAACCGTCAGCCCCCCGCCGTCCGAATGTCACCTGGTCTCCCTCCCTGGCTCCACCAAGACGACGCGGGCTGACTGGCTCCCAACGCCTGAACCCCGTGAAATTGCCACGCTCCGCGACCTCCGCGATCTGATGCGGCAATATCCGCCGCCGGTAATCATCGAACGCACAATCAACCCGCGTTCCCTTCATCCAACATTCATCCACCAATGCACACGTCAGTTCCCATGCTTTCTCGCCGCCGATGAAGTCCAAAGCACTGCCGGGAATCGATACGCAAAGACGACCACCGTGCAGACGCTTGGCTCGTTTCTCGTCAGAATCAAAAAACACTTGCACGCACACCGGCTCAAAACGAATCGACCGATCATACCGATACTGCCCGTAATCCAGTTTCTCACACGGACAGTTACGGAAGAAGCGTTCGAGCAACGCTACCACGCGATCAAGGTGATTGTGTGGGCACGTGCCTTGCAACCAGTGAGAGGAAAGGACACCCGATAGCACAGTGTCCCCGCTTTGTGAATCACCCCCCCCTGATAGATATGGGGGACGCCCGCCACGGCACGCCTTCGGCGCACCGTAGACGGTCGAACTCCCTTCCGATCGCGTGTGTAATCTCGGTAGCATTATTGATCCTTTCTCTCGGTGATGTGGCCGATCCCAAACATCGCTTTATCCCTTCAAACACAAAAAAACCGCTCTGTATACGCTCCTGCGTACACATGCGGTTACTTGACTTCTCCGAAATGTAGACGTAAATTTGCCATTGGTTTTCGAACCACTGCCCCGCACGTCAACGGCCGCTAAACTGAAAACGTGCGGGGCACCCTATCTTTCCGATGTGACTACTCGCTCACACCGCCCTTTTTTTTCACGACAACTTCTTCTTCCTCTTTCTCGCTGTACCTCGCTTCAACTGCTCGTCTCCAAACTCTTTCAGTTCCTTACCCCTGCCCATCATCTCCTGATCTCGCACTACAAACGCTATAGCATCCAAGAACTGCGGCGAAGCGAACACTGCTTTTGCCAACCCCCGCACTAATGGATTCTCCATGTCCTTAAGAAACTTCTCTTCAAAATCGATGCTATTCCCCAACATCCGTTCCATAGTCACAGCACGAGATTCGCCACGCTCTTCCGCAACACGATCTACCCGCTCTAACAAACCGGGAGGCAACGTCACAGATACTCGCTCTTTCGGTTCTTTCGCCATAATCAATATGATTCATTTTTGATTCGTTCTTGTCAAGCAGAAAAAACCGCCTCCTGAAACAAAAACAACATACCCTCCTTCTTACAGGGTAAGAATGCCCCTCTGACTAGCTTGAGTTGCGATTATGGAACGGCTGTTAACCGCTAGGCTGTAGGTTCGAGTCCTACTCGGGGAGATTGAAGCCCGTAGCAAACCGCCACGGGCTTTTTTCGTGCGCGGGCGCCGTGCGACAAACGGCGTGACGTAACGCGAGTTGTGGCGGCAGGTTGCACGCGGCGTGCGTCGCTCTCGCGCCGGACCGTTAACGACTCGGCGTACTGGCATACACCCACCCCGGCCAAGCTCTCGCACTCTCTGGCCCTCTCCGCAGTTGCGCTTAACACGAGGGTTCGGTGCGTACGCTTGGCTTGATTTCTTCGACACTCGCGCCCGGTGGCCACTCCTCCCCCTTCCCGCTAGTTTTTCCTCATTTGTTGCATTGGGGCTTGAAGACCTATGGGAGGTGTCCCCATACTCTTAGTGGCAACTCGTCCCACGTGCCGTTGAGGCATCGGCATGCGCAACGCAGCTCAGGCATTTCGCTGCGTTCTCAAGGCCCTCTTGGGGTAAGTCATGTGGGCTTTCGTGTCGGATGGTGGCGCAAGTGGATTGGGTTTGCGTGGGGTCCATCGCGCGGGTTGCCCATGATCTGACCCCCATCCATGATTGGCCTAGAGCCGAGTGTTTTCCGCACTCGACGGGGACCGAAATCAGGGGGTCAGGTCAGGATGCCCTCGATCGATTTACACAAGATTTTCAGCCACCTCCCGCATTGAATGCTACGGGGCAAATCTGCTACACTGTACTCGGAGGAGTTGATGAGAGAGACGTCGGAAGGCGGCTCTCTTTTTGTGCGCGCCGGTAATCGGTGCGAGGGTGTCGCCTGTCCAAGCACTGATGGATGGGAACGACAGATGTGGAGTCTCGCGTCCATCATTGCTTTCGTCTGTTTCTCTTGCGTCGCCGTAACATCAGAGGTGACGGTCACCGTGGTACCGGTAGGCAACGCCGGATACATCGGCGATATGGCGGGCCAGGCGGCCGGGTGATTCGCTGTGATAAGGAGAAGGTAAGGACAATGCGACAAACCACTACACCCAACCACCGGCTTGTTGTGATCGTTGTTGGCGCCGGTGCACTCGCGATGTCGCTCATCGTAAATGCGTCGCCTTCACCGGGCTTTTATTCATTAGGGAGAGACAGCGTTATCCGTTATCCGTCGGCCGGAGGTGACGGTAGTGTCGTCGCATCGTTCGACATCAGCGACTGGGGCTACTACGCTGCCGCCTTTGACCCAGAGGGACAACTCTACGCGATTGGCGATAATTCCTTTTCGCGCGATAAGCTGGCTCGGATCGATGTAACTACAGGAGCTTGGAGCGAGATTGGAAACACAGGCATTGACACGACGTGGGGCCTCGCGATTGATCCGTCGGGGTCCGCACTCGCCATCGAAGCGGTAGCGCCATTCTCATTGTACTCTGTCGACTTGCAGACAGCGGCTTCGACCGTCGTGGCAACCGGTGTCCAGTGGAACGACATCGGTGTCCTCGGGATGACGTATACGCCGGAAGGCCAACTGTGGGGCGTCGTCGATCAGACTTGGCCGCAAACGTCGCCAACAATCGTGGAGATTGACCCCGTATCTGGCGCGGTATCGTTCGTAAGCGACGTGACGGGCTTATCATTCGGTGAGGACCTTGTTGGCATAGCATTCAATGAGAATGGAGAGTTGTTTGGTTCCGTCTCAGCTTCGAGCTTTGGCACCGTTGACCTTGTTCGAATCGATCTGAACACAGGAGCCGCTACGGTTGTCGGCCAACCCGTACCGCAAGCCGACGCACGCGCACTCGCTTTCATTCCAGAACCCGGCACCTGCATCCTCCTGTCACTGGCAGGTCTCTTCCTAGCCGGACGACGATCGCGTACTTGAGGTTTGACTCTTCGAGAAGCAGATGGAGACCCGCCCCCCTAAGAACCGTGCATGATGGTTTCCCATCAAACGGCTCAACCTACCCCGCGACCCTGAGGGCTATGAATCTACATATTCATAGGCATAGCCGGTCTGGTACTCAACACCTGCGCCAACGAACTTCTGCATGGCTTGATTTCTTCGACACTCGCGCCCGCACGTGATATAGGCCCTGTGGCGCGTAAGAGCACCGATGATTGCCCCCCCTTTTCTGCATCATCCTTCCGCGGCAACCTGGTAAGCTCGTCCAACTGACGAGGCACAGGATCAATCTTTAACGCCATCTTCACTTCGGCTGTTGGAGTGACTTGGGATTACGTCGCGATCGCCCCATAGCGTAAGCAGCCGGCCCCATTCGCGACATTTTCGATACCCATGCAGATGTAGACGTGCGGAAACGCCGTTTGAAGGGAGTCTGCATGGGTGCTGCGTTAATTGATCGACCAACTGCTAGATTGTCGCCGAGCCAGCGACGTGGCGCGATCATCGCCCTACTTTCCATCGGGCTTGAGAGGTTTATCGCCGCCCGGGCCGCCAATTCGCAAGAACTCTCCGAATCCAACGAGAACGGCCTTGAACTCTCCACCAAAACGAGGCTGAGTGTCGCTCGTGGTTAACACCGCGAGATAGGAGAGTTGCCCATGACAGAAAATATCAAAAAAGAAATCGCAGCGCTGCAGAAGATGAACGTGTCCGAACTACGGCAGCGGCACATTGAATTGTTCGGTGAGCCCAACCGCTCGGGTAATCGCCAGTATCTATTTCGCCGCATCGCGTGGCGGCTGCAAGCACAAGCGGAAGGCGAGTTGTCCGAACGGGCAATACGGCGAGCGAGGGAATTGGCCCGTGATGCCGACATTCGGATGACGCCCCCGCGCGATTCGCACATGTCGCCGGCACCACGCGGGCTGCCAACCGTCGCTGCGAAACTGCCGGTCGCACGCGATCCGCGGCTACCCGCACCGGGCACCATGCTCACTCGGGTGTTTCGAGGTACGGAACATCAGGTCACGGTTCTGCCCAACGGTTTTGAATACGATGGCGAGGCATACCGCTCACTCACCGCGATCGCACGTGCAATCACGGGATCGCATTGGAATGGCTATCACTTCTTCGGGCTCGTCCGCAATCCTCGCAAGGATAAGGAGAACGCGGCATGACTCGGCACGCTCGCAGCAACTACAAGACGAAGGAACAGCCGGATGTGCGTTGTGCCATCTATACGCGCAAAAGCACAGAAGAGGGACTTGAGCAGGATTACAATACGCTTGATGCCCAGCGCGACAGCGCCGACGCGTACATTGCCAGCCAGAAGAACGAAGGTTGGGTTTGCCTTCCCGATCATTACGACGACGGTGGATTTACGGGCGGCAACATGGAGCGTCCGGCACTCAAGCGACTGCTCGCCGATATCGAATCCGGCAAGGTCAACTGCGTGGTCGTCTACAAGGTCGACCGACTCAGCCGGTCGCTCATGGACTTCGCACGCATCATGGAGGTTTTCGATCGGCAAGGTGTTTCGTTTGTATCCGTCACGCAGCATTTCAACACGGCCTCATCGATGGGCCGGTTGATCCTGAACGTCCTGTTGTCGTTCGCCCAATTCGAGCGCGAACTCAACAGTGAACGCACACGTGACAAGATCGCCGCTGCTCGCCGCAGGGGCAAATGGTCTGGCGGTACGCCGATTCTGGGTTTCGACATTGTGCGATCGCCGGGTAATTCCAAGCTCATTCCGAATCGCAAAGAAGCCGAGCAGGTACAGCATACTTTCGAAACGTACGCCAAATGCAAGTCGATGATGCAAACGATTCGGCAGCTCGACGCACTCGGATGGCGCACGAAGTCGTGGACAACAAAGCAGGGCAAGGAACGTGGCGGCAGGCCATTCGACAAAAGTATCATTTACCACATGCTGACCAACGTGCTCTACATCGGGAAGGTGCGCTACAAGGATCAGGTGTTCGAGGGAGAACACGACGCGATCATTGACGAAGCGCTCTTCCGCCGCGTGGGCACACAGCTGGAGGTCAACGGAAGAAGTGGCGGTGCTCACGTTCGCAACAAATGCGGTGCCCTTCTCAAGGGCCTAGTGCGTTGCAAAGCATGTGGCTGCGCCATGTCGCACCACTTCTGCACTTCGGGCAAAAAACGCTACCGCTACTACGTCTGCGTGAAGGCCCAGAAACGCGGCCGGGCAACGTGCCCAGCTCCATCCCTACCCGCGGGAGAGTTGGAACTTTTTTGGTCGACCAGATTCGATCGTTGGCCAAGGACGATGAAGTCATCGCCGAACTCGTCACGCGGTCGCGAAATGCCGTGGACACGGAGATTGACAATCTCCGGGCCGAGCGTAAGGGCCTGGCGAAGCTCGCGCGACAGCTCACTGGAAAAATCAAGAAAGCCCTGACCGAATCACCATCAGAACTAGCTGATCTTGGCGAGAAGTTGGGTGACGCTGAGCGTCGGGTCACCGAGATCGACGACGGGATTGAACGAGCCAAACGCCATCGCCTCGACCAAGACGAGTTAATGGGAGCCGTTGAGGCATTCGATCCGGTCTGGGAACGCCTAAACCCGTCCGAGCAGGCGGAATTGGTCCGATTGGTCGTCCGGCAGGTCGAGTACGACGCGGAGACCGAAACTGCAACCGTGACTTTCCATGCAAACGGGATTCAATCTCTTGCGAATGAACAACTTGTGGCATGAGTAGCGAAGATATCACAATCCAGCGGTCTTTCCATTTCGTCGTGCGAAAGCGCGGTCGGCGTGAGATCAAACCCGGACCGAAGCCGGTGCCGCAAAAATCAGACGCCGGGACGGTACCGCGAATTTCGCGGCTGATGGCGCTCGCGATCAAGTTTGACGGGCTAATTCGTAGTGGCGCTATCGCCGATCAAGCCGAATTGGCAACGTTGGCACATGTCTCTCGCGCTCGTGTCACTCAGATCATGAACTTGCTGCTCCTCGCGCCTGATGTCCAGGAGGCGATCCTCTTCCTACCAAGGACAACCAAGGGTCGAGATACCATTCGCGAGATCCACGTCCGCCCGATCACTGCGGAGGTGGATTGGGACTCACAACGGCAAGCGTGGGACAGGCTTGAATCCGCCACCTAGGATGCCGTTGACACTCCTCTGCCCCTACCCAGCCCCTTCATTTCGCCGACCCTGAGCATTTGCTGTATAATGAAATAGAGAATACATGCTTGTGCACACTATGGCGAACCATGGAAGGAGGCTATCGCCCGTGCAGGGAGGCCCTACTGATGGCTAGTCGCAAACTCCGTCGGCTTACGAAGCCAGAAATCTTAAGACAGGTCAATCCTGACCGTTTGCACAAACTGCTGACGAGGTTCGAATCGCATTTTGAAACGACCGAACTCCCAGTTCCTAAACATCCAAGCGATATCGACCCTGAGCGATTAGCCATTCACCTCAGCAACACTAAACGCAATGCCCCGCACGACCTTCTTGACGCCCTATTCCTAATCGATCAGATGGCGACCACAACAGGTCGCGACGCAACCAAACGCGTGCTGTGTGAAAATAGTAACGAATTCCCCACAATGCATGATTGGAGCCACGCAGATGTCGCCCTCGAAGCGTGGCTTATTGATCCGCAATTGCTTAGTCGTGCATATGCGTCGCAACTCAGTACACGTAATCGGACACTTCAGATCCTTCTGGCAGTTGATGGATGCACAATTGTAAATGACCCAGCGAGTGAAGAGGTACGTGCACTCATCAAGGCCGAACTTGGAAATCGCATGGACCGCCTCGATCGCGGCGATGTCGATGTCTTTACATTCCAGTTTGATGGCGGTGTGCGCTACGTTGTGCAACGGGGTGGAGCCTTCGAGCGGCGCGGTGTCTGGAATCGTGGCCAATCACCATCGACAATTGGCTATCAGCCCCTTGAGTACGATGTCGTCGTATTCGACGAAGTGAGATGTGAACTTGCTGTTAAGCGCGACCCAGTTGCAGAACATGATGCGCTTCGTGAGGCATTCTCGTCAGCGCTCACATCGGATGCGAACGCGTTTTCGCGCTCAGCCGTTATCGATCTCGAACCCATCCGAACGGCAAGGAAGGGCTGCTTATGGTGTAGAGATGTACCTGGCATCAGGCATGTTCGGCTCAAAGCGGTGAAATCTTCGCTCAATCGATCACTCAAATACACGCACGAGGAACGAGCATTCGATCTATTCGCCGCATGGGACAATTCCTATTCACGTCACCCGAAAGGACATCTCCTTAAGGCTGAGTTTGAATTCGAATTCGATGACAGCCTCGCTTCGCGCTCGGTAACACTCAATCGAGGCGCCAGCATCAGGCTTACACGCGACGACGACAGCGAGTATGTCAATCAATGGATGCGATCTCGCGGCTTCGTCCTCGAAATGGATGATAGCAAATCGACGTCTCGCGGATTCTGGGAATGGCTGGAACGCCCCAATGACTGGCTTGCAACAAAAAGTGAATGGCAATCGCGCTTGGGCGATGCGTTCTATGACTCCCAATACTTGCTGTCCGACGACGCAGCGATCGCTGGAAGCATTAGGCTGGACGGAGAATCTCAAGACCGCGATGTAGTTGAAGTGGCCGCGGATGAGTTCGTGGCCGTGAACGCAACTACCGGTGCTCACCTTGCGGTCAGTGGGTCTGACGTGGCTCTGCTTAGGTTGGACATCGCCAAAGTTGCGCACAGTGTTTCACGGGCATTTGATTTCACAGGCACGGTGTGCTCTCTAAGAGATTTCCCAGAGATTTGGTCCCTCGGTAATTTTGTCCCAATCGAGGGAGAGCAATTCCCTGTGTACCTCGTGGCTGCCCCAGAATCTGAATCACTTCGAAAGTCCTGTCTTGGGCTCGCCGGATTAAGCAGCTGTCCATTCTTGTTGGTTACGCCATCGCGAAAGTACTCCACACCTGACAATAATGACTGGCTTGGCGCAGGTGGGCCGGGGTGGCTCGCCCTGAATGAGTGCTTGCGCCTGCAAGGCGCGGGGCGTTTCGAACTGCGCCGGCCCGCTACGCAACTACTTCGCGAGTTTCTGTCAACCGTATTACCTCAACAATTTGGCCAACCAAGTCGTCCGCGGTTCCTCACACCGCCAGGCACCCAATGGTCCGACACTTCAATTCGTTTTCACGATGCACACACAGTCACAGTTTCTGCCAAGGGCGAATCAAAAAAAGTCAGTTACGAAGGCATGGGTATGGCCGATCGACGCTCACCGAAACCAACGAAGCAATGGGACTTGCTGTACGCCTTCGCGCGTTCTTCCGGGTATTTGACGTGGGATAGCCCGGACGCAGATCGTAAGAATCAAAAACGCCGAGAACGATTGGCCGATGATCTTCGAGCGTACTTTGGAATTGGCAGCGATCCGTTTGTATATGTTCCCGAAGTAAAGGGTTGGCGAGCCCGCTTTGAAGTCCTGGAGGTTTGATTCCAGCGACATGTCGCTGAATCAATCTTTGAATCCCCCACTTTTTTTTGATTGCAAGTTGTTTCCAGCTAGTGCTTTAGGTGCGCGCACGCCTCGAAAAACCTCCACAAATCGACATGTCGCCAGTTCTGGGCGACAGGCCGGCACCCGAATCAACTGAAGCCCTGCGGGGAGCACACTCCCGCCGGACCTGTCGCTCCCCCAGGGCCTTTCGGCTCATGGCCAGAAGGTCCGGCGATATGGAGAAGTACTCCAAAAACCTGCGAACTGCCAAAAGTGCGGCAATCACACAGTACGACCTTGATCGAATCGACTACCGGGTCGCCCGCCTCAAACATTCGTTTCGACTCACTGTTGAAGATGCGGAAGATTTGCGGCAATCCATGGCCGTCGAAATCTGCAAGGCACTTCGGCGATTCAACCCACGACGGTCATCGCGAAATACCTATGTAAACCGCGTACTCGATCGCTACTACCGACACGTCGTACGCCAAATCCGAAACCAGGGAAACCACGCGCCGTGGTGTCCTTCATCGCTGAGTACAAGGCGGGAGTTGCCCGAAGCCCATCGGTACTCAGGGAATGGGCGCATCGACGACTTCGAGCTGGTCGATTTTCAGCATGACGTCACGTATATCGTAACCAACCTGCCACCGCGACTTCGCCGGATTGCTGTCACGCTGATGTCTATGAAGCCGCGCGACGCAGCCGCCCACCTTGGGTTACACCGGAGCACCGTGTATCGCGCGATCCATCAGTTGCGCGATCATTTCATGCAGGTTGGATGGGATTAAGTGCAACAAGAATCTCCGTCGTGCAGAAGTAGGTGAATAGCCAAGCAGCGATTTGAAGTCGCCTGGTGTGCAGGGAATGTCAGTCACGTCCAGTTGGCAATTCCCAATTACAAAACGCAATGAGTTTTCTCGGTGCCCGGGTGGGATGGCGTGCCGTTCCTGCGGTTTAGCCAGACTCCCTGCGCCTACCCGGGCGCCGTCATTTTTAAGGAGTGTCATGTCTCTACTGAACCAAGTTCACTCCGGCCCCCGTTCGACACCGCCGCGATTCCTGATCTACGGATCTGAAGGCGTCGGGAAGTCTTCAACCGCAGCGCAAGCACCGCGACCGATTTTCGTGCCGACAGAAGACGGTCTCGATCAGATTGACTGCTCGTCGTTCCCATTGGCGCAAAAACTCACCGAAGTCGAAGCGGCGTTGCGTGCACTACTAACTGAAGCTCACGAATATCAATCCGTTGTCATCGACAGCTTGGACTGGCTGGAACGATTGATCTGGGACGAGCTCTGCAGCCAGTTTGCGGTTACCTCGATTGAGAAGGTCGACGGTGGCTACGCCAAGGGTTACACGCACGCCCTCGGCCACTGGCGAAGGATTCTCGACCTGCTCAACGCGCTGCGTATCCAGCGCGACATGTGCGTGATATTGCTTGCACACGCCAAAGTCGAACGCTTCGAAGATCCCGATCACCCCGCTTACGATCGCTACTCTCCACGTCTACACAAACATGCAAATGCGTTGGTGAGCGAATGGGTCGACGCAGTCTTGTTCGCTACTCGCAAGATCATCACACGCACAGAAGACGCCGGTTTTGGCCGTGACCGCACGATCGCAGCTGGTCTGGGCAAGGATGGCGGCGAGCGCATCCTTCGCACGGTCGGAAGTCCCGCGTGCGTCGCCAAGAATCGATTTTCACTACCCGCTGAACTTCCGCTGTCATGGCATGCCCTGATGGTGGCGATGACCAACCCCAACCCAAATATCGAGGAGCAAACCGATGGCGAATCTAAACGGATTTGATGCACAACAGGTTGAACCAGCCGCCGCATTCGAGCCGATTCCCGCAGGCAAATTTCTCGCGGCAGTAGGCGAGTCTGAATTCAAACCCACTAAGAACGGCGCAGGACAGTATCTGCAGTTGACCTTTCAACTGCTTGAGGGCGATCACAAGGGCCGCATCCTGTGGGCACGGCTCAACTTGGAAAACCCCAACGCCACGGCCGTGAAGATCGCCCGCGCCGAACTGTCGGCGATCTGCCACGCGGTCGGCGTCTTGCAGCCGAAAGACTCGTTCGAACTCCACAACATCCCCCTGGTGATCGATGTGCGGCTGAAGAAACGCCCCGACACCGGTGAACTGACCAACGAGATCAAAGGTTACGCAAAGAAAGAAACCGCGGCTGCTGCACCGGCACAGGCGCCGACCAGCACAGCGCCGTGGGCACGCAACTGATATGCAGGTGACCGTTGAAACATCACCAACCAGTCGAGGCGCGCGACGACGGCAACGCAGCGCCGGATGTCTCGTGGACCGAGATCGAAGCAAAGTTTCGCGTGTGGTCGTTCCATGTTTACTACGACAAGTTGTATGCAAACGAAATCGACTGCACCCTTCGCTTCTGCAAGGCCCTTATCGCGTCGAGCCAGCCGATCCGCGACCACCAAAAAGTCATCGACTGGTATGTGGCGCGCCACCATCGAAAGCGAGGCGCCGATGTTGACGCTACGCCCGTATCAGCGTGAGGCAGTGGATGCTGTTTACGACCATTTGCGTGAGCGTGACGACAATCCCTGCGTGGTCATCCCAACGGCGGGCGGCAAGACCCCGGTCATGGCAACCATTTGCCGGGACGCGGTGCAGGTGTGGAACGGTCGTGTTCTGATTCTCGCTCACGTCAAGGAACTGCTCGACCAGGCGGCCGAGAAGCTCCATATCGTTGCACCCGACCTGCCGGTGGGCGTTTACTCCGCAGGATTGAAACGTCGGGATCTTGGTTACGCCGTGACCATCGCTGGCATCCAGTCGGTCTATCAAAAGGCCTGCGACATCGATGCGGTCGATCTGATCATCGTGGACGAAGCGCACCTCATTCCACCCGACGGCGAGGGAATGTACCGGCAATTCCTCACCGACATGAAGGTGATTAATCCCAACGTTCGTGTCATCGGGTTAACTGCCACTCCGTTCCGCATGAAAAGCGGCACGATCTGCGCGCCTGAGAACATCCTCAATGCAATCTGCTTCGAGGTTGGCGTGCGTGAACTGATTGTGCAGGGCTTCCTGTGCCAGCTGCGCACCAAGGCCGGCCTGATCAAACCCGACACCGACAAGCTTCACGTGCGAGGCGGTGAGTACATCGCCGGCGAAGTCGAGGATTTGATGGACGATCAGGACTTGGTCCTGTCGGCGTGCCGCGAAATCATCGAATACACGCACGATCGCAACAGCGTGCTCATCTTCGCTTCCGGCGTCGCCCATGGACGACACATCGCTGAAGTGCTTCACACCGACCACGGCGCTGAGTGTGGATTTGTGTGCGGCGAGACGCCGAACGCCGAACGCGATGCCATTCTGGACCGCTTCAAATCCGGCGACCTCAAATACCTGTGCAACGTCAACGTGCTGACCACCGGTTTCGACGCCACCAACATCGACTGCGTAGCGCTGGTTCGTCCAACGCTTTCACCCGGGCTCTATTACCAGATGGTTGGAAGGGGTTTCCGATTGCACCCGGGCAAGCACGACTGTCTTGTGCTCGATTTCGGGGGCAACGTGCTGCGGCATGGTCCCGTTGACGCCATTCGCGTCACGGAAATCTCAAGACCCAGTAACTGCGATGCGCCGGCCAAGGAATGTCCCGAATGCCGGTCGGTGATTGCCGCTGGTTATTCGATCTGCCCTGACTGTGGCCACGTATTCCCCGAACGCAGCCGCTGTGAGCATGATCCCACGGCATCCGATGAAGGCATTCTCAGCGATCAGATCCAACGCAACGAATTCGAAGTCCTCGATACCTATTACGCCGTGCATGAGAAACGCGACGCTGAGCCGGATGCCCCGCGCACACTCCGCGTCGAATACAAGATTGGCTTCAACGATTTCGTCTCCGAATGGGTGTGCTTCGAACACGATGGGTTTGCCCGTCAGAAGGCCGAATCCTGGTGGAGGCAACATTCGTACGATCCCATTCCCGACACCGCTGAACGCGCTGTGGAACTTGCTGAAGCCAAAGCGATCGCGCCGGCGCTGTCCATCACCGTCGAACGCAAGCCCGGCGAAAAATTCGATCAGGTGGTTGGCTACAAACTCGGGCCCAAGCCTCCGCTTCCTGAAAACCAAGATGACGAGCCCTGGTACTCCTCCAACTTTGCAGACGAGGAGGTGCCCTTCTGACATCGAAAGCTGCTCAATCCGATGTTCGTCGCTGCCTCGAGCTGCTCTATCAGCCGGGTGATGTGTTCGAAGTGCGCGCCCCCAATTGCCGTGACCGTGGCAATGCACGCTATGCCTATACGTGTTCGGGATACTTCACGCGGGCCACACTCGATGCCGCGGTGACCTCGATCATGGAACTCGACCGCGCGGGGATTGCACCGGGCATCTACCTAACGCTCAATCCCGTGTCACCCGCCCTGCTCGCCCGGGCAACCAACCGCATCAAGCCGCGAGTACGCGAAACGTCGCAGGATAAGGATATTCCCTGTCGGCGCTGGCTGCTGATCGATATTGATCCGGTGCGTCCGGCGGGTGTGAGTGCGACCGACGGTGAACTGGCATTGGCCAGCGAGCGCGTTGCCGCCATTGTCGAATACCTGGATTTTCTTGATTGGCCCCCACCGCTGCAGGCGATGTCAGGCAACGGCTATCACCTGTTCTATCGCGTTGATCTGCCCGTCGAAGATGACCGCCTGATCAAGGCGGTGCTTGCGGGTTTGGCCGACCAGTTCAGCGACGAACAAGTTGCCGTCGATCGCTCGGTGCATAATCCTGCGCGGATCGTCAAGGTGATAGGAACCATGGCCCGAAAGGGCGACGACCTGCATGACATCGAGGGTGTGCCTGATCGCCCCCACCGCCGCTCCAATCTGATTCACCTTCCCGAAACAATCGAGATTGTGCCCGAGGCGATACTGCGTGCGTTCGTGGATTCAACGAGCGCCGCAGCATCGAAAACAGTGCCGGAAATTGTCTCAAATACCAACCGCTTGGAATGCACACCAGCGGGCGTTCGCTGTTGGCTTCAGTCATATGGTGTCGAGGTCAAAGGCGAACGTCGCAATGGCAGCAAGACGCTGCTATTGCTCGAACGCTGCCCCATCAATCCCGAGATTGTCTCCAGCGGGGGTTCGGACATCGCCGTGTTGGTCGGCGACGACGGCAAGTTGGCTTACTGCAACAAGCACAATCGGGGCGAGGGTTTCACCTGGCACGATCTTCGCAAAACACTTGAGCCGGACTACCTGCCGCTGGCTGACGCCAACAACGGTGTCGACCTGTCGGGATTTCAATTGCCCGGAACCAAGCAGCCGATCTCGATCAACGCTGACCGCAACGAACGAAGTGCTCCCACCGACCCCGGTCCCCTACCCGACGAATTGCTTCGCATTCCCGGATTCGTAAACGAGGTGATGGACCATTGTCTTGCGACCGCGCCGTATCCCAATCTGGTGATGGCGTTTTGCGGCGCGGTGGCGCTTCAGGCCTTCCTCGCCGGTCGCAAGGTACGTGATCCCGGGGACAACCGCACCAACATATATCTGCTGGGGCTGGCGCATTCGGCTGCCGGCAAAGACTGGCCTCGTAAACTCAACACCCGCATCCTCCATGAAGCCGGTCTGGCAGACGGACTCGGTGAACGCTTCGCATCCGGTGAGGGTATCCAGGATGCCCTGTTCACAAACCCGGCGATGCTGTTCCAAACCGACGAGATCGACGGCATGCTCCAGTCGATCAACCGGGCTAAGGATGCCCGGCACGAAGCGATCATGAGCACCCTGCTGACGATCTACTCGTCGGCGAACAGCGTCTATCCCATGCGCCGCAAAGCCGGCAAGAATTCACCGGGCGTGATCGATCAGCCCTGTCTCGTGATCTTCGGCACGGCCATTCCCAATCACTACTACCAGGCGCTGTCCGATCGCATGCTCACCAACGGATTCTTCGCCCGCATGATCATTTTGGAAAGCGGACCGCGGGCCAGCGGGCAGGAACCATCGATCCGCGAACTGCCACCACGTATGCTGTCGACGGCGCGCTGGTGGGCGGAATTCCAACCGGGTGAAGGCAACTTGCAGAACTGGCATCCGATTCCTTTGGTCGTCGAGCACGCTGACGCTGCGAAGGATGTACTCGTTGCAACCCGTCTGGAAGCCGAAACCGAATACGCCGCAGCAGAGCAGCGCAACGACGATGTGGGCACCACTGTGTGGGGCCGCGTCAATGAGCAAGTACGTAAGTTGTCGCTGCTCTACGCAATCAGTGAGAACCACAAGTCACCGTGCATCAGTCTTGCAGCCGCTGAGTGGGCCACACGGTTCGTCATGCATCAGACGCGTCGCATGCTGTTCATGGCGTACGGCCACGTCGCCGACAACCCGTTCCATGCCGAATGTCTCAAGCTGATGGAGAAGCTGCGTAAGGCACCGGATCAGGAACTCCCTCACCATGTCCTTCTCAAGCGCATGAAGATCGACTCGAAGAGATTCCGCGACTTGATCGAAACGCTCGTACAGCGCGGTGACATCACCGTCGAGTCCGCCGCAACCGAAGGTCGGACACGCACTGCGTACCGATTGGCAGGTGAAAGATGAGGAAAGAAGGTGAAACAAGGGTGAAGGAAGTTATGCGTAATATATATAGTAAAAACAACAACTTCTCTTCTTCTTTCTCTCTTTCACCCGTACCCCCGCGCACGTCATATGTGTGCGCTCGCGTATGTGCGCGAGAGGGGGTGAAAGAAGAAAGAAGTTCCCGGTCATGCTGCGATGATCGGCGCATGGCAGCTGCGACCAACGCCCACTGCACGAGCGCTACGTGGCATCCGTCAACAATTCACAGCCTAGCCATTCACCATAAGATTAGGTACTTCCAGCACTTACGATCAGCACAGGCCCGCGGGAACAACCGCAAGGATAGACCGAGTTTGTTGCGTCTGTCCGGTTTTACTCAAAGCGTTTTGGCGCAAGGGTTTACGTGCGACGGCGAGGGTTGGTACACGTCGCGAACGTGGCGCCTTTGGGACGCGATCGTGGCGATCGGTGCCCAGGGCTCGCCGTCGCGTCCCGGGCCCAACACGGGCGAACCGTGTACGGGCCTTGATTGAGATTGCGTGGCGGAGCGCGGTTCCGCCTGAGATTTGAAAACGGGACCGGTGGCGGTCCTCAACGATGGAGGCCTTGTGATGTTTCTGATTATTTTAGGGAACGTTTTGATGGCGCTCGGTTGCGCGAGTTTTGGATTTCTGTTTGGGATGGAGTTTGGCCAATCGCTTGAGCGCAAAGATTCGGCGGCTAAGACCCAAGACAAGGAGGCCGGAGCGTGAAGATCGTGATGCGGCTAATGGCCGAGATTAATCCCTACGAACGCAACCCGCGTGACAATGATTCGGCGGTGGACGCGGTGGCTGAATCGATTGAACGGTTCGGCTTTCGCCAACCAATCGTGGTGGACGATGACGGCGTGATCGTTTGTGGTCATACGCGCTGGAAGGCGGCGACCAAACTGGGCCTGGAGAAAGTGCCGGTGCATGTGGCTACTGACCTGACGCCCGAGCAGATCCGCGCATATCGCATCGCCGACAACAAATCCGGCGAACTCGCCAACTGGAACATGGAGTTGTTGCCACTCGAACTTGCCGAACTTCAGGACGCCGGGATCGACTGGTCGTTGTTGGGATTCGATCAGGATGAATTGGTTAAGCTGCTAGGCGGCGAGATCAAGGAAGGGCTGACCGATCCGGACAGCGTACCTGAGCCGCCGGACGATCCGATCACCAAGCGTGGCGATCTTTGGATTCTCGGCAACCATCGATTGCTTTGCGGCGACAGTTCATCGGTTGAAGACCTTGATCGTCTCCTCGATGGCCAGCCAATCCATCTGGTCAACACCGACCCTCCCTACAACGTGAAAGTTGAGCCACGCAGCAACAACGCCATCGCAGCTGGCGGTTCGGGTCTGCCACATCCGAAAACGAACGGCAAGAAGCACGGCAATCGCACCCATCATCAATCGTTCGATGTGGCACGCCAAGGTGAGAAGAAGCGCACATCACAGAAGATGCGACCCAAGGATCGCCCGCTCGAAAATGACTTCGTCACCGACGAAGCCTTCGACGCGCTTCTAGCGGCGTGGTTCGGCAACATCGCCCGTGTGTTGCTCCCCGGACGCGGGTTCTACATCTGGGGTGGCTACGCCAATCTCGGCAATTACCCAGGGCCATTGAAGGACGCCGGTCTCTATTTCAGCCAGGGAGTGGTGTGGGACAAGCAGCATCCCGTGCTCACGCGCAAAGACTACATGGGCGCGTTCGAGATTTGCTTCTACGGTTGGCGCGAAGGCGCTGCGCATGTTTGGCTGGGCCCTAACAACGCGACCGACTTGTGGCATGTCAAGAAGGTCAATCCACAATCGATGATTCACTTGACCGAGAAGCCCGTCGAGTTGGCAGTCCGCGCGATGCAATACTCATCCCGCCAAGGCGAGAACGTGCTTGATTTATTTGGCGGATCGGGTTCGACGTTGATTGGTTGCGAGCAGACTGACCGGAATGCGTTCTTGATGGAACTGGATCAGGCCTATTGCGATGTGATCGTGCAGCGTTGGGAGGAATTCACCGGACGGAAGGCGGAGCGAATCGGCGCGAGCAACGTTGTACCTACAGGGGAGGTCGTGAAGTGAAGCACACGGGGGCTGCATTACTTCTTCGGCGATCGTATCGGATCGGCGATTTCTGCAAGGGCGAAGGCGGCGTCCCGGACAGATCGTATTCGAGTACGGTACTCATCTGCGAGCCTCTTTGTCTCTTTTCGCAGCAGTGCAGTCATTGCACGATACTCGTCGGGCTGACTCTCAAGCTCCGTCAGAACGTCCTCGGGGTCGTAAGGGCCGTTGCCTACCATGAGACCGAGGCTCAAAAAGTGTCCGTGCGTGTGCTCGTTTCGAAGATCCATGTCGTCTTGAAGCATGTTCATCAATCGATCGACCCCCTCACAGAATGCGAGATGCGAGCGCTGAATCTTGCTCAGCGCTTTCGCGCGACTCGGGGGATGCTTGGTTGCCTTCGCTGCAGCAGCGTCACCACTGACCACAGCCAGCAAATTGACTACGCGCTCGCGAAGCTCATAGGCCCGATAAAGATAACTCTCGATGATTCGCGTCACGCGATGCAATCGCTTTCGGATGTCGCGCTTCCGCAAGGCGTCCGTAAGCTCTTCATCGATGTCGCGCAGTCGGTGAATAGAACCCACGAACTGTCCCCAAGCGGCCCCCTTCACATCATTAGGTCGGATGTCGCGCTGCGGCCGGATTTTGCGCAGTCGGTAAATAGAGCCCTCGAACTGCCCCCAAGGGACCACCTTCACTACATTGGATTCGATTTCACACCAGTAGAATTGGAGCTTAGACGGCTTCTTCGCTTGTGTTCGCTTCATGTCTCGTGTCTCCGTAGCAATGACCCGCCCATTCTGCAAAGGATCACACCGGAAAAACGCCCTAGGTGGTACCGAAGCGTTCGTCGAGTGGGGGTGATGTCAGCCGCTGCGCTCATACTAAGATCATACCGCGCCGCGTTCCCGGAGAAACGCCCCCGTGGTGGCGGAGGCGTCGTTGGCGGGGGCGGGATGTGGTCAGGCCCCGGCTTGCAGGGCGTAGTATTCCGTCATGGCGTCGAGATGGACGCCGGTGACCGTCGCCGCATGGTTGCGGCGAAAGCGGGTGTCGATGATGCCGCGCACCTTGAGGAATGCGAGCGCCACCGCCACCTGTGTGAATGGCAGATCCTCGCCCGCCACGACGGTCTCGAGCGTGAACCCGCCGTCCTTCGCATCGTCGATCGCGTGGGCCACCTGCTCGAACGAGGCGAGCGAACAACGATGCGTGTATGGCTCGCCGCGGTGCGGGACGACCTCGCGAATCAAGTGGCCGTCCCGCACCTCGAACGTTTCGCTGCGTTGGCGTCGGGTGGTCATGTCTCAACCCTTCGCCTTGGCGTTGAATGCGAACTGCCCGCGTTCGACCTTGGTGAAGCGCGCCGCGGTGCCCTTGGTATTGATCTCGCGAATGATGGCAGCGTAGAGCGTTGCGTGCGGAGTCTTGCCGCCGGGGCTGGTCCAGAGTTTTTGCTCGGCCATCGCGGTGATCAGTTCCTGGGCTCGCATCGGCTTGCCGGTCGCTTTGAGGACTTGTGCGGCTGCATCAATGGCGCTAACGCGTTTGGGCTTTGCGGCTGCCTTCTTCGTCGGCGCGGCCTTGGCCTTCTTGGTTGCTGTCTTTTTCGAAGCGGTCTTTTTGGGCGATGCCGCCTTCTTGGACTTGGTCGACTTCTTTGTGCGCTTCTTTGTTGCCATGGATCATCTCCTTGGTTGAATTCTCCGGTGCTCTCTGGCGGCTCCGGCGCTGGAGCCCGCTCGCGCAGGCCGTCGCGTCGAGGTCGTCGATCAGGCTTCAGACCGAAGTTCATCGAGGCTGCGTTTGATTTCGGATTCGTCGAATCCCGAGAAGAATGCCAGCGTCTCGATCAGATTTTCGCGAACATGCTCCAGCGTCCCGACGGTGGCCCAGGTGACGTTCTCGTCGAGTTGGATTTGCAATTGGCACTCGAACCAATCGGTCAGGCTGGCGACATCGGCACGGGCTCGTTTCAGAGCGTCGATTGCGGATTGATTCGTCTTGGTTTTGGCGTTTTTGTTTTTCATCGTTCGTTCGTCCTTTCGTGGTTACTTCGAAAGCCGCTCGACGCGGACGTGGATGTCGCTGCCATACCGGCTTCCGGCGATGCGCCAGGCCCTCTCTCGTGCTTCTTCGACGCTGTCGGCGCTGAACCCGAAGCAATCGGCGTGCTTCTTGCTCACCAGATCGATCACGGTCGCCTGGTATATCGTGCTGCCTTCTTGGTGGTCGTCGCGTTGCGTGTTCATCGTGTGGTCCTTTGCGGCGATCATCGCGTCGCCACCCATGACTTACGCTGCGTTTTGCAAGATGGGAAGGCGGATTCCGAAGTTATTCAAAAGATTCCGCATGTAGCGCGATACACCCATTGCAGTGTCACCGAACGGTGGAACTTCGGTGTCACTTCATGGCACTTTGTCGCAGGAAGGCGGGCGGCGTGAACAACGACAGTTTGGCACACGATGCGAACCGTGGCCCTCAGCGTGCCGATCCCACGGCCCTGGCCGTTGTGGACGCGGCGAAGTTGTTGAGCGCCGCGGGCGGCCAACGGATCAACTCAGAAATGATTCAGACGGATGTGGACGCCGGCGCGCCGACCAATGGTGACGGGACTATCAACTTGGTGAACTACACGGCTTGGTTGGTGAAGGAGATGGCTACCGGTGGCGATTGACCCCCGCAAACTCAGGCCTACCGAATTGGTGCGGCTGCTGAACTCGACTGCACTGGGCGAGGTGATCAGCGAACGGCAACTGCATCGCCACCGCGCTCGGGCTGGATTCCGGATCGGCGATGGGCGAACGCTTGATCTGCTGCGTTATGCGGCGTGGTTGCGAGTGGCTATAGAGGAGCAGCGTACTCGCAAGATTGATTCCGACTCAACGGGAGCGACGAGCTACGACGCCCATCGCGAACGCGCTCGCCAACGCAACATGGCCATGTCGGCCTCGGGCCGCAATATCGGTGACCTGCCAGCCGTCGAGAATCCCGAACCCAAAAAGCGCGCCGAAAGCGACTTCCGCTTCTTCTGTGAACATTACCTGCCACAGACGTTCCACCTACCTTGGTCGGATGATCATCTCAAAGTGATCGCCAAGATTGAGCAGGCCGTGCTCGAAGGCGGCTTGTTTGCCATGGCGATGCCGCGCGGATCTGGAAAGACCAGCCTGTGTGAAATCGCCTGCCTGTGGTCGCTGGTCTATGGCCATCGCGAGTTCGTCGCGCTGATTGGAGCTGACGAAGAGCATGCCGCCAACATGCTTGACTCCATCAAGGTCGAGTTGGAATCGAATGATTTGTTGTTGTTGGATTTCCCGGAAGTGTGCTTTCCGATTCAGGCGCTGGAAGGTATTCACCAGCGTGCTGGCGGCCAGCTTTACCACGGTCATCAGACGCATATCGGCTGGACGGCCAAGGAGATTGTGCTGCCCACCATTCCCGGCAGCCCGGCAAGCGGTGCGATCATGCGCGTGGCCGGGATCACCGGACGCATCCGCGGCATGAAGCACAAACGCGTGGACGGAACCTCGATTCGTCCGGCGCTGGTGCTGATCGACGATCCGCAAACTGACGAATCGGCGCGCTCGCCCTCGCAGTGTGCGGCGCGCGAGAGGATATTGGCAGGTGCGATATTGGGTTTGGCCGGTCCCGGTCGCAAGATCGCCGGGCTGATGACGTTGACGGTTGTGCGTCCTGCCGACCTGGCTGATCGCCTGCTCAATCGCAGCAAACACCCGCAATGGCAAGGTGAACGGACGAAGATGGTTTACGCCTGGCCGACCAACGAAGCGCTATGGACGCGGTACGCGCAGCTTTGGCGCGAGGGCATGGCGGCTGATCGCGGTATTACCGATGCGACCGAATTCTACCGCGTCAACCGTGAAGCCATGGACGCCGGCGCGGATGTCGCCTGGCCGCAGCGACATCATCCCGACGAACTGTCAGCGATACAGCACGCCATGAATCTAAAACTGGATCGTGGCGAAGCTGCGTTCTGGGCGGAGTATCAGAACGAACCGCTGCCCGAGGAACATGCCGACGACGAACTGCTCACGGCTGATCAGATCGCAAGCAAGACCAACGGCATGAAGTCCGGCGAAATCCCGTTGGCCGCGACGCATCTGACCATGTTCGTCGACGTGCAGGGCAAAGCATTGTACTGGTTGGTTGCGGCGTGGGAGAGTGACTTCACTGGTTACGTCATCGACTACGGCACCGAGCCGGACCAGAAGACGCCGTACTTCACGCTTCGTGACGTGCGAAAAACGCTGGCCATGAAGTCACCGCGCGCCGGGCTCGAAGGCGCGATTTATGCCGGCCTCGAGCGACTGACCGGCGCGATGCTTGGACGCGAGTGGCGTCGGGACGACGGCGCGATGGTCCGCATCGATCGATGCCTCATCGACGCGAACTGGGGGCAGTCGACGGATGTGGTATACCAATTCTGTCGGCAGAGTAAACATGCGAGCATCGTGCTGCCCAGTCACGGGCGGTACGTCGGCGCATCGAGCATTCCATTCAGCGATTACAAGAAGAAACGCGGTGATCGTGTGGGTTTGAACTGGCGCATCCCAATGATCACCGGGCGGCGCACCGTGCGGCACATCTTGTTCGACACGAATTATTGGAAGAGTTTTGTGCACACGCGATTGGCCGTACCCATGGGCGATCCCGGGTGCCTGTCGCTGTTCGGCCGCAACGCCGAGAAGCATCGGCTGATCTCCGAACACCTGACAAGCGAATACCGCGTGAAGACCCAAGGCCGAGGAAGAACCGTGGACGAATGGAAACTCCGCGTCGACGGCATCGACAACCACTGGCTGGACTGCCTCGTCGGCGCAGCCGTAGCCGCATCGATGCAGGGCGCGGTGTTGTTTGGAACCGAAACCAAAGCGGCACCGAAGCCGCAAGTGAAGTTGTCAGCACTCCAGGGAGGGAGAAGATGAACGAGACGACTAAAGTCAAACCCAATTCCGATGAGCAACGCGGGATCACCTGTCGTCGGTGCGAAGGCTCGCATTTCCAGGTAATCTACACGCGCAAAGTTCGTGGCGGACGCATCATGCGCCGGCGCGAATGCCGCTACTGCGGACAGAGGGTAACGACCTGGGAGAGTATCAGGTACGACAACTAAGCCTTAATCGGAGCATGCAACATGGCAAACAACTATCTCGAGCAGCTTGTGGCAGAATGGTACGAATATCAAGGCTACTTCGTTCGCCGTAACGTGTTGGTGGGCAAGCGCGCAAAAGGCGGTTACAAGTGCGAACTCGATGTTGTCGGCCTTCACCCGAGCAAACAACATTTGGTGCATATCGAGCCATCCATGGACTGTCATAAGTGGGAGAAACGCGAGCAGCGATTTGCGAAGAAGTTTAAGATCGGGACGAAGGTGGTGCGTCATGCGAAGTACGTGACGTTTCAACTGGCTGAGGTTGCGGTTCCGCGAAGGCTGTTCGCCGCCATCCTGGAACGTATCCGACGTTTGCGTGCCGCGCCATGCATGGCACCTTCATGATGACTCGACAAGCCCCACAAAATGGCTCCCGTCGTGATACCTCAGGGAGATGCCGTGCGCCCATCACGAAAAACGTGGCCGAAAAGCCCCTTGGGCACACAAGGAGGGAACCGATTCGGCCCGTAAGACCTGAAAGTACTCGAAAACGGGTAGGCGCAACGGGCGGGGACGCCGTATGATCAACGAACACGGCTCGGCGGCGTACCCGGGCAAGGCTAAATGGGAAATGTCGGTTAACTCGAGTTATCGGCGTCGACATGGGCAAAGCTGTTTTGTTATGATCCATTCTGCAAACCGCGTTCGGAAACAGGCGTGCGGGCTCTTGATACAGGAATCGGTGGCCTGCGGAACACATTTGAGCGAGTCAATGAGTATTCCATGCATCGTCTTGTCAGTCTATTAGGAGCGATCATGAAGGGACTTCTTTGTACTAAAGGCAGGCTGCTCGTCGTGCTTTGTATTCTGACGGCTTCTGCAAGATCATCTGCACAGACAAGCTTCGTTGTCGACCAATCGGGTGGTGGTGATTACACCACAATTCAAAACGCCCTGATCTTTACGATAAGCCACCCCGAAAGTGTAGTGTTCGTAAACGAGGGCACTTACGTCGAGAGGATCAATCTCATAGGGAAGGCAGTGCAGCTGATTGCACAGGGGCCAGGTACCATCATTGACGGCAATTCCAACGGTACGGTCATCAAGTGCATTTCAGGTGAAAAGTCCGACACGATTATCAGTGGATTCACTGTGATCAACGGCACGGGTACTCTTGCTTTCGGTCAATTACGCGGCGGCGGACTATACGCGGACGATAGCAATCCGACAGTGACCGGCTGCACATTTAGGAATAATAGCGCGTACTATGGCGGCGGGGTTTATATGAATAGCGGAGTCGACGAGCAGACCATTTCAGAGTGTACATTTGACAACAATACGAGTAGTTTTGGCGGCGGCCTATATAACTTCTATTCACCCAGCCAATCGATTTCAGAATGCAAGTTCACGAACAATCGTGCGGAGGAACATGGCGGTGCTATTTATAGTTTTGCTTCATCTGGCTTAAATCCAAGAATTACAGATTGCGAATTCGCTCGGAATTCAGCAACGTTTCAAGGCGGTGCTGTGTACAACTCGGTTTGTGATGCAACGATCACTCGGTCACTATTCGTTAATAATTTCGCCGGTGATCGCGGTGGCGGTATTTTTAGTGTATCGGGGGATCCGACCATTTCGAACTGCGAGTTCAGAGTAAACAGGAGTGGATCTATCGGCGGTGGCGTTTACAGCGGTTATTCGAGGACCTTTGAGTCGAAAATCACGAATTGTGCATTTGTCGCCAATCATGCCGCTGCCGAGGGCGGCGGACTTTACGTAGAGCACTCCGGCCCTCTTGTCACGAACTGTACCTTCATTCAGAATTCGGCGCCGATTGGGGGGGCTGTCCGAAATGAGGATCAATCGTTCTCAACCATTGCCAACTCTGTTCTTTGGCGCAATAACGGTTCAGAGATTTCCACCTTGGCCGGTGAATCGGATGACGTTTCGTATTCAATTGTACAAGGGGACCATCCCGGTTCGAACGTAAGAGACATCGATCCGCAATTGATTCGACTACCCAATGATGGTGGCGACGGATACGGTGATGACCCTGCTACTGCCGACGTCGACGAAGGGGCAAATGACGATTTAGGAGATCTTCGACTGGCCAGCTACTCGCCAGCAATTGACGCTGGAAACAACATTAGGTACTCCGCAGCCGCCGCAAGTTTGGATTCTGATTTGGGCGGCCTTCCGCGAATTATTGAGGATCCAGGGGTGCCCGATGTTGGCGAGGGATGTCTCACATGTATAGACGTGGGGGCTCACGAATACCAGCTAGTTGGTTGCCTGATCCCCGGGGACATGGATGATGATGGAGCTGTCAATGATGGCGACAACATCGATTTCATCAATTGCTTATTGGGGCCTGACCACGGCTCGAGCTGCGTGTGTGCCGATTTTGATAATGACGGCAACGTTGACGTCAGGGATTACGCCGCGTTTCAGTGGAGATTTAACAAGGTTTGTGTGGGTAGCGGCGACGCCGATGGAAACGGAGTCGTCGATTTGGCCGACTTTGCGGAGATAGGGTTTTGCCTTCAAGGGCCGAATGTCTCAATTCCACCGATCTGTAAGTGTATAGACTTTAATCAGAACAATGTTGGCGAATTGCAGGACTTCGCAGTGTTCCAGCGGTTGGTTGATCCCGCTCAATGACACATTCCAATTGCCGAAGACGTAGCGCGAGGGAGAGCGGTGACGTATTTCACTGAATGTTTGAAGCACTTCTAACGCGCTATCAGGTAATGATTGTATTCGCACACTTGGCCATCTGATCGACCGTTTGGTTGCGTCTTTCGACTATCTTGCTTAACTGGGTGTCTTGAGACCCACCATAATCTTCTTGATATGGAGACACGCTCGTGAAGCGAAAGCCTTTTGTTGCTGGTAATTGGAAGATGCATATTTACGGCAGTTCATCGCTATCGCAACATTTCAGCAGGAGCAAGCGAATTCTGGCTCTGTTATCAATTCGAAGTGTAGATCCATTGCGAGCCAATGGCCGCAACAAGTTGGAAATATCCGCTACTCCGATTGCGATGGGGTCCGGAGTTTTACCTAATCAAGACAGGACGCCAGCAATAGCTTGGCGCGAACATGAGTAGTTGCAAACTCATATACCACTGAAAATCCGCAATCTTGACGCAGTCACGCGACCATCCTTCAAATAACTATTGTTTCTCTCGGCCGAGTGGCCCAAGTTCTTCGAACTTGGTGTCCTGATTCGACAGGATTCGTTTCATCGCATCATTAGAAGGTAGGGTCGGCTGTGCGGACCGATCCCCATGGGCAAAACAAGTTTGAGCAATTGGCAAGGGATTCTTGCGCGTCAACCTCGCCTCACAAGGACACTCAGCTAACCTACCAGTGTCAACACCCTCTACATGTGTAACGACTTTATCCAAACGAGAATTCGGCATTGCAATCTCGCTCGTGGCGACATACATATTGATATAGAAAACCACACCGGGCATTCCCGGAGGCGAGCGGTCGGCGGCTGATCCCCGTCGCCCCGTTATTGCCAACAATCGTGACGCCGTGCAGGGCTGCACCCCTGCGTGGCGTTTTTTTGTGGGCATCGACTCCGGGGATGTCCGGCGGTTGCGGGTGCTGCGACGAAATCGTCGTGGCTGCAGATGTAGTTCAACGGAACGTGCATGGTGACTGATGACTGACGAACTGGCCAATGCGATCAAAGACAACGCCAAGGGGCCGAAGCGCGCCCAGGGCGACTCCGGCAGCGTCGAGCAGCATGCGCTGGCCGACCAGATTGAGGCAGATCGGTATCTGGCGTCGAAAGACGCGGCGAAGAAGGGGCTGGGCGTGCGGATGACCAAGGTGATTCCGCCGGGAGCGACGTAGTCTGGAGTAATGAGACAGTGCTGAAGTGGCTGCGACAACTCGGTTCGAAGAAAGCGAGTGCAAACGATACACCGCGCGGTCGCACCGTTTTCGTGCGCGGTAAATACGACTCGGCTCAGACCTCGCTCGAGAATCGTCGTCACTGGATCAACGCCGATCATCTCTCTGCCAACTCCGCGATCAGTGCCGATGTACGCCGCACACTCCGCAGCCGAACGCGCTACGAGGTGGCGAACAACTCGTATGCCAAGGGCATCGTGCTGACGCTGGCCAACTATGTGGTGGGTACCGGTCCTCGGCTGCAAATGCTCACCGACGATCCGGCCGTCAATCGCGTCATCGAAAAGGAATTCACGCGCTGGGCCAAGGCGATCGGTCTGGCGCACAAGCTGCGCACCATGCGCATCGGCCAGTGCGAATCAGGAGAGTGCTTCGGCCTGCTTTCCACCAATCCGCGTGTGTCGACACCGGTGCAACTCGACGTGCGGCTGATCGAAGCCGACCAAGTTGCAGCGCCGTGGCCGGTCGCGAGGCGTGACACCAACGTGGTTGACGGCATCATCCTCGACGAGTTTGGCAATCCGGTTGCATACTCGATCCTGCGGCAACATCCCGGCGACGGTTCTGCGCTGCGTCTTGGCGGCACCGAATTCGACATGCTGCCCGCCGATTCGGTGATTCATTTGTTTCGGGCAGAGCGCCCGGGCCAGAATCGAGGCGTGCCCGAAGTAACCTCATCGCTATCGCTGTTCGCCACATTGCGGCGCTACACGCTCGCAGTGCTTGCATCGGCCGAACAGGCGGCGCTGCCATCCGGTGTGATCTACACCGACGCACCGGCGGACGCTGATGCTGCCGGCGTCGAGCCGATGGATACGGTCGAGATGGATCGCGGCACGTGGCTGACGATGCCCTTTGGTTGGAAGATCGGTCAACTTAAAGCCGAGCAGCCCACGACAGTCTATGGCGATTTCAAGCACGAGGTGATCAACGAGATCGCACGCTGTTTGAACATGCCATTCAACATCGCTGCGGGTAATTCCAGTGGCTACAACTACGCTTCGGGCCGGCTGGACCATCAGGCGTTCTTCAAAGCCATTCGAATCGATCAGGCGTACCTCGGTGACATGGTGCTTGATCGCATCTTCAAAGCATGGATCGACGAAGCGGTGCTCATCGAAGGCTACCTGCCGCAAGCCGTGCGGACGTTGGACGTCGATCTCCCCCATCAATGGTTCTGGGATGGTTTTGAGCACGTCGATCCCGCGAAAGAAGCGAACGCGCAGGCGACCCGGCTGGCGAGTAAAACGACAACGCTGGCTGCGGAATACGCCAAAGCGGGTCTTGACTGGGAAAGCGAACTGCGACAACGCGCACGCGAAGAGGCGTTGATGCGCGAGTTGGGACTGAGCGAGTCTGCATCCACTCCGCAGCCTGCATCGAATGATGGTTTTGTCGAAGAGGACGAAGAGGAATTGGAGGAGGCCGCCACATGAGCACCGCCCAAACCGCAAATCCCAAACGCCTGCAAGCCTCCGACTCCAAGCTCACCGTTCCCGATCGGCTGGATCTGATCTGCGCGTGTGACGCGATCACGTTGGAAGCCGTAGCAACTGACGGCGACACCGAATCGATCCCCCGCTTCTCGATGATCGCCTACACCGGCGAGCCCATGCGGATTGAGGGTTGGCGTTATCCGGTGGTCGTCGACCTTGAGGGTATGTCGATCCCGTCGCAGCGTCGCCCGGTGCGTTTTGGGCACAGCATGTACGCCGGTGTTGGGCACACCGAACGCATCGCCGTCGATGGCGGCAAGTTGATCGCTGAAGGCATTGTGTCGCGGGATACGCAAGCCGCGCGGGAAGTCGTGTCGAGCGGTAAGCGGGGATTTCCGTGGCAGGCGTCGATTGGGGCGCAGGTGTCGCAGGCGGATTTCGTGCGGAGTGGCAAAAGCGCCACGGTGAATGAAAAGACGTTTGACGGTCCGCTGTACGTCGCCCGACGAACATCGCTTGGTGAAATCAGTTTTGTGGACCTCGGCGCGGATGGCAATACGAGCGCGTCCATCGCGGCGCAGCAGGAGAATCAAGAGATGGAAGATACCACTATCACCGATACCGAAGAATCAACGGCAACCACAACGGAAGCCAAGCCGACGCAAGCAACGCCGACAGACATCGCTGGCAAGCAGGACAAATCGCCCGTGAATGCCGTCGCTGACATGCGCGCTGAAGCGATCGCAGAATCCAAGCGCCTCTCGGCTTTGCGCCGCATCTGCGCTGGCAAGTTCACAGAGATCGAGGAACAAGCCATCGCCGAGGGCTGGTCCACCGATAAGTGCGAACTGGAAGTTCTGCGTGCATCACGGCCCAAGACGCCGGCCATTCACAGCATCGACACTTCGCTGGGCGGTAACGTGCTCGAAGCCGCGTGCATGCTCACCGCGAAACTCGGTGAGGTCGAGCAACTGTACGACGAACAGACGTTGGATGCAGCATCCAAACGTTTCCGCGGTGGCATCGGATTGCAGGAATTGTTGCTCGAAGCCGCTTGGGCCAACGGGTATGACGGCCGCAACTTCCGCGACAGCCGCAGCGTTTTGCGATGTGCGTTTGGCCACAATCTGCAAGCCGGGTTTTCGACCATCGACATCGGCGGGATTCTGTCGAACGTCGCCAACAAGTTCCTGCTCGAAGGCTTCTTCAGTGTCGAACGCGTCTGGCGAAACATCACCAGCGTACGCAACGTGTCCGACTTCAAGACCGTGACGAGCTATCGACTGATCGGTAAGGATCAGTACGAGAAGGTGGCACCCGGCGGTGAGTTGAAGCACGGAACGCTGGGCGAAGAGACTTACAGCAACAAGGCCGACACGTTTGGTTTGCTCCTGTCCATCGATCGACGTGATCTGATCAACGACGATCTGGGTGCGATCACCACCGTGCCCCGCAAGCTGGGACGCGGATCGGGCTTGAAGATCAATGATGTGTTCTGGACCACGTTCCTGGCCAACAGCGACTTCTTCAAGGTCGCCAACAGCAACTATCTGAGCGGCGCTGACACCGTGCTGGGGATCGACGGATTGACCCAGGCCGAGGTCGCATTCCTCAACCAGGTCGATGCCGACGGCAAGCCCATCGGTGTGATGCCGCAGATCGTGCTGGTTCCGACGGCGCTCAGCGCCATGGGAACGATGCTCTACAAATCGCTGGAGATTCGAAATACGTCGGCTTCGACGAAGTATCCGATCGCCAACCCGCATGCCGGCAAGTTCCGTGTGGAGGTCAGCCGCTATCTCGCGAATGCGCAGTACACCGGCGCCAGTGACAAGGCGTGGTACCTGTTGGCAGCCCCCGACGATCTGCCCGTGATCGAAACGGCGTTCCTTAATGGACAAGAGTCGCCCACGATCGAAACGGCCGAAGCCGACTTCAATGTGCTGGGCGTGCAGATGCGCGGGTATCACGATTTTGGTTGCGCGTTGCAGGAGCCGCGCGGTGGGATCAAGAGTAAGGGCGAGGCGTGATCGTCAAAGTGATTAATGCCACAGCGAGTGGAGATTAAATGATGGCAACAGCTACCTACGTGCAACACGGTGATGCGATCGATTACACGCCCGGCGCAGATGTCGCCGCCGGTGATGTGGTCGTGCAAGGTGAATTGGTCGGCATCGCCAAGACCGCGATCGCGGCCAATCTGATCGGTGCAATTGCGGTATCCGGTGTGTTCGATGTGCCCAAGGCAACGGGCGCAAGTACCGCGATCACCGCCGGCGCGAACGTGTACTGGGACGCGACCAACAGCGTGGCGACCACCGACGATGACACCGGCAACAACAAGCTGCTGGGCAAGACTGCGCTCGCTGCGGCTGACGGTGATGCGACGGTGCGCGTTCGCCTGATGCAGTGATCGGGGGTGGAAAGCCATGACCGATTTGTTGCGTCAAGGTGCCGCCTGGCTGGATGGTCAGCGTCATACGCACCTGACGCAGACCGTGTCGTATCAGCGCGGGGCAGATTCCGTCGAATTGGCCGCCACGATCGGTCGCACGGAATTCGAGCAGGCTGACGACTACGGCGTGCTCCATCGGATCGAAGCGCGTGACTACATCATTCGCACGGCGGACTTGCTGCTCGCCGGTGAAACGCAGCTGCCCAAGGCCGGTGATCAGATTCGGGAGACGGACGGCGCAGTGACCCATGTATACGAAGTGATGGCGCCGGGCGGTGAACCGCCATGGCGTTACAGCGATCCGTACCGCGTGGCGCTGCGGATTCATACGAAGCACGTGAAAACGGAAACTGATGGTCCATGAGTACCGTGATTGACATTGCTGACGCAGTTGTCGCCAGTTTGAACCTCGGATCGTTCGAACCGCCGGTTACCGCAGTTCGAAAATATGTTCCGGCGGTTGAGTTGTCGGACCTGGTCGAACTGAGCGTCACGGTCGTACCGAAGTCGGCAGAGATCACTACGGCAACGCGCACCAGCAGTAACTTCGATTGCACGATCGACATCGGCGTCCAGCAAAAAGTGAACCCGGAGGAACCGACGGAACTCGATGCCCTCGCGGATTTGGCTGAGCAAATCGTCGATCACCTGCGGCTCAAGTCGCTCGACGGGTTTTCCGGAGCGGCGTGGTTGTCGATCGCCAACGAACCGGTGTTCGCCCCTGAGCACTTAGATCAACAGCGGGTTTTTACCAGCGTCGTGAGCGTCACGTATCGCGTGCGGAGATAGTGTCGTGGCCAACAACGCTGTACTTCGAATCATCGACTTAACCACCACGTGGGTTCCGCTGGCTGATGAACCGTTGGTGGCGAACGTCACCATCATGCAGTTTCAGCCGGCAGGTTTTGAGGTCGCAGGAACCCACTTCAACATCCGGCACGGCGCGGAAACGTCGCGCTGGCCAATCGGTAAAGACGTGAGATTGTCTGGTGTCGATCTCAACACGATTGAAGTGAACTCGACATTCGCGAACACGCAGTTGCTGGTGATCGGCAACACGCGCTGAGGAGGGAGTTGCATGGCAATCAAGTTGGGAATGAACGGGAAGATGTACTACCTCGGCACGGGAACCCGCGCCAGTTGGGGCACGCCCGATGCTGATGGCATTTACGGTGGTTCGGCTCCGTCCGGACTGGTGGAACTTGGAAACGTCCGCGATGTGACCTTGAACCTCGAGGAAGGTGAAGCCGACGTGACCACCCGCGCCAACAACGGCTGGCGGGCGACGGAACCCACGCTCAAGGAAGGCAGCGTCGAATTTGAAATGGCTTACGACCCGGCTGATACGGGCTTCGCGAAGATTCTTGGGGGATGGCTCAACCGGACGGTGCTGCCCATGGCCATCCTCGACGGTGACGAAATCGACGTGGGCACGATGGGCCTGTGGGCCGACTTCAAGGTGATCAGTTTTTCAAAGGGTGAGCCGCTCGAAGAAGGGCAAATGGTCAGCGTCACGATCAAACCGGCGTACTCGGATGTCGCGCCCGAATGGGTGAAGGTGACATCATGAAGCAGTTCACGGACAACGCCGGAAGAACGTGGACCATCGCCATCAACGTGGACGCGATCAAGCGGGTGAAGGGTATGCTCGACGTGAACCTGCTGGAGATTGTCGAAGGGACGCTGATCGAACGGTTGATCCGTGACCCCGTACTTCTGTGCGATGTGGTGTATGTGGTCTGCAAGCCGGAAGCGGACGAGAAGAACGTCACCGATGAAGACTTCGGTCGCGCCATGGCTGGCGACGCCATCGAACACGCAACGAAGGCGGTGCTCGAAGAGCTCGTGGGTTTTTCCCCCAGCCCGAGGGATCGGGCGAACCTGACGCGGGTACTCGAGACAACCTGGCGTGTGATGGACAAGGCAAGGGACATGGTCGAAGCCAAGCTAACCAGCAGCGAACTCGAAAAAACCATCGAACAAGCGTTGCAGAATGCGAGCGACTCATCTGGCAGTGTGCCGGTGTCCTCGGTCTCGAACCCGGTCCCTTCACCTTAGATGAACTGACCCGCATGGCCGAATCCCGTACACGGGATGCATGGGGTCGAACGTCGTCGCTGATGGCGCTAATGGCCAATTGCAATCGCGACCCGAAAAAATCGAGAGCGTATCGCCCCAGTGATTTTGATCCATCCAGCAAAACCGGTCAGCCGGTCCAAGCGGACTTCAACCTCTTGCGCGATGTTTTTGTCAAGTAGCCTGGGCACGATCGGATGGTCGGGTGCGCTGCGTTTCAAACTTCTGTTAGAGGTCGGAATAGTCATCACGATTTTGAATCTGGTGGGTTGCCTGTGATTGATATGCGCATCAAACAACTGTTCTTCGACAAAGCCAAGGTCGTCCGCGCGGTGGACAAAGCGCGGCGGGCGGTGCTGTCGAAAGCCGGGGCGTTCATCCGCACCGCCGCGCGTAGCAGCATTCGCCGCAGGAAGGCTCCATCGCCACCTGGGAAACCGCCATCTTCGCACACCGGGCTGCTGAAGAAATTCATTTATTTCGGTTACGAGCCGGACAGCGACTCGGTTGTGATCGGTCCGGTGAAGCTGAACAAACCCGGTGCAGCCCCGAGCGTGTTGGAGCACGGTGGCAAGACCTTGATCCATAAACGTCGGCGCGGTCGGGTCGTGCGTCGCCGGGTGTCGATCAAGCCGCGACCGTACATGGGGCCGACACTGGAGAAGGAACGGCCGAAGCTGCCGAAGCTGTGGAAGAACAGTGTTCGGTCGAGCGCGGCGTGAACAGATCTGGCAAGGCTGCTATGGATTTCGATATCGTGAACTTATGATCGCGTTGGCCACCGTAAGAAGTTCACTCAATAAGCGAAGGAACTTCTTGTTGACATCATCGATCTCGTCATCCGCGACTTGGTGCTTGTTTTGGGGATCGATGACAAGGTCATTGAGTGATCCCATTCCACCAAACCACGACTTCACAGTCTGCGCTCGCTCAAAGGCGTCTCGCGGTGACTCAGCAAGCTCGGCCATCTTGTCGGGCCAACCGCGCACTCCGTACCGGACAAGATGGTCCCGACATGCAATTAGCTTGGACGTGAGATGATCCATGACGGAGTAGCATAGCAGATGGGCAAGGCACAAGGTATTCGAGCCGGTAAGGCGTTCGTCGAACTCGGTGTGAGCGACAAGCTGACTCGCGGATTGCGCCGGGCACAGAAGCGGCTGAAGGCCTTCGGAGCCGGGCTGCGAAACATCGGCACGCGCATCACAGCATTCGGTGCGACACTCGCCGCGCCACTGGCCGCCAGCTTGAAGGTCTTTTCGTCTGCGGGCGACCAACTCGACAAGATGAGCAAACGCACCGGTGTCAGCGTCGAATCACTATCCGAATTGGGTTTTGCGGCTGAGCAATCGGGCGCGGACCTGGAAACCCTGGAAAAAGGTGTCCGCGTCATGCAGCGCACCATGGGTGATGCGTCACAGGGATTGGCCACCGCCGTCGACGCCTTCGACGCACTTGGCCTGAAGGTCGAACAACTGCAAGGTCTCTCTCCAGAAAAGCAATTCACTCTCATCGCCGATCGGTTGTCGCAGATTGCCGATCCGACCGCGCGGGCTGCGGCTGCGATGGACGTGTTTGGCCGGGCGGGGTCGAAGCTGCTGCCGTTGGTGGCGAATGGTGCGAAGGGCATGGCCGAACTGCGCGACGAGGCGCGGTCGCTTGGGCTCACGATTTCGACTCAGGCAGCGGGCGATGCTGCGAAATTGACTGACACGCTCAATATTCTTTGGCGGGTTCTCAAGAACAATGTCTTCGCGATCGGTTCGGCGTTGGCCCCCGCTATCATCGATGTGTCCAAACGCATTACGCGGGTGGCAGTGCGAGTCGCCGAGTGGATCAAGCAGAACAAAGCGCTCGTCGTCACCGCGCTTAAGGTGACCGCCGCCATCGTCACAGGTGGTATTGCACTGGTCGCGCTGGGGTTCTTGATCAGTGGTGTAGGCGCGGCAGCGGGTGGACTCGCAACCGTGTTGAGCGGAATCGGTGCCGCATTTGGTGTCATCGGCACAGCCATCGCGGCTCTTGCGTCGCCGATCGGACTCGCCATTAGCGCCATAGTTGGATTGGGCACGACCTTGCTGGTCACGACTGACGCCGGAGCAGCGGCGCTTGCCTGGCTGGGTGATCGATTCCAGTCATTGAAAGACACGGTCTTCAAGGTGATCGGCGGCATCTCTGATGCGTTGGCCGCCGGTGACATCGGCCTGGCTGCGAAGATTCTCTGGCTGTCGCTAAAACTCGCCTGGCAGAACGGTGTAGCCGCACTCAATCGAATATGGCTGGAAGCGAAGCAGTTCTTTCTCGGCACTGTCCAGTCGATGTGGTACGGAGCACTGGCGTTCACCCAACAGATCCTGCATGGCCTCGAGGTCGCCTGGATTGAGACCACGTCATTCCTCTCAAAGACCTGGACCGCTTTCACTGGCGGATTCAAAAAGGCGTGGGGATCGGCAATCAACTTCACGACCAAGCGGCTGCTCGAACTGCAGGGTTTGTTCGACGATGGACTGGACGTCAACGCAGCCAAACAAATGGCAGACAGCGATCTGGCCGACACGAACGCGGAAATCGATCGGCAAACAAGCGCCGCACTCGCCGCGCGCGAACAGCAGCGTCAAAGCGAACGCAGCAGCGCGGCGGAACTTAATGAATCCACGCTCGCTGAAATTGGCAGGCAGTTCGACGACGCCCAGAAAGCACTCGACGACGAGACCAACACCAAAGTCGCAGCCACCAAACAGGCCCTGACCGACGCCCGCAAGCAACTCGACGAAGCCATCGCCGCCGCCCGCACGAAACGTGAAGCAATCGATTCGGAACCGGACATTCCCAGGCGTAAATTAGGCAACCCATTAGAAGGGCTGGAAGACAAGCTGGCTGGTGTCGGCGACGCCATCGCCCGCAAACTCAGCGTCACCGGAACGTTTAATCCCGCGGCGCTCGCCGGTCTCGGTGGTGGTGGAAATGCCGCAGAACGTACCGCCCGGTCAAGTGCGCAGATCGCCAAGAACACCAAACGTCTGGTTGATGCGGCGACTACCGGTGGAATCGTCTTCAAATAGGAATTGCGATGGCCATCACCATCTACGAAAAATTCGAGAGCCGGCTGATCACGGAGAGCAATGACCCGTCGGCTGAGCTGCGCTACACCGTGAAAGGCACGGACGACGACTATTCGGCACGTGTGACTGTGCGGGCCGGATCGCCGGTGGTGTTCGACGTATACGGAGACGCCAGCCTGTTGCTCTGGCGCGAAAGCATCTCGGTCGAACCGGTCGGCGAAGAACTATGGGATGGCATCGTCCGCTATAGCCGCGTGCCTGCGACCGATGAATCGACGTTCTCATTCGACACCGGTGGCGGAACGCAGCACATCACGCAGAGCCTGAACAGCGTTGCGCGTTACGCACCGCCGGGCAAGACTGCGCCCGACTGCAAAGGCGCGATCGGCGTCACAGCCGACGGCGTCGCTGGCGTGGACATCACCGTGCCCGTGTATCAATTCTCGGAGACTCACTACCTGCCCGATAGCTTTGTGACCCCGACGTACAAAGCGACGCTGTTCGATCTCACAGGGTGCGTGAATGACGCAACCTTCAAGGGTTTTGCTGTTGGCGAGGTCTTGTTTCTTGGAGCTGGCGGAACCAAACGCGGCGCAGGTGATTGGGAGGTAGGTTATCGCTTCGCCGCCAGTCCGAACGTGACCGGCCAAACAATCGGCGACATCACCGGGATCGACAAAAAGGGGTGGGAATACCTGTGGGTTAGATACGAGCACACGAAAGACGAAACGGCCAATGAATTGATTCAGCGACCCATCTCGGTCCACATCGAGAGAGTCTACCGAACCAACGATTTGAATGATCTGGGGATCTGACCCATGGCAGGATCAATGAAAAAAGTTCTGCCCGGTGATCCGCTTGAAATTTCTGCGGAGACCTTCAACACGCTCATTGACGTTGCACAAGCGCATAAGAGCAATCAGCGCAGTACATCACGTCAACGGCAAATCTTCCAAACGCCTCCGAATATCGTACCGGTCCTCAACGACAGCGGAGACGATCGCGATCGCTTCGACGTTCTTGGAATCACCGGGCCTATCCTGACTCCCGCGGAGAATACCGACTCGTTTAAGAATCGCGTGTTGCTAACTGGCGGTGCTCCCGGTGGGTCTGATGCCGGTCGCTTTGTGATTCTGGCCGAACCGATTGCCGCCGGTGCGATCGGCAGAGCATACGTCGATGGCGTTTGTCCGGCCCGCGTCGAGATGGATGACGAATCCCACGGCTTCGCCGATGTCGCAGACGGTGTGACAGCTACGCTGGTCAGCGCAGCGAGCGGTACGGCCCAATTGCTGTGGGTGCAGCCGCTTGAAGATCGCGGCGATCCTGCGATTGCCTGGGCGATCATCAGGATCGGTGGCGGTGGTTCTGGTGGCAGCGGTGGTTCGACGCAGATCGTCGTCACCGGTCACGGCACGCCGTATGTGTCCACACTTCCCGAAACGCCCGATCCACCCGGCGCTGAAGTTGGCAGAATCTACAGTCATGTCGGTCGCGTGATTCAGGGCGCTCCACCGTTCGGGTTGGAGTATGGACTCGATGATGTCGAATTCTACCCGCTCCAGCGTCACGGCTGGTTCCACCCTGGGGCGATCATCAGCATCTTCCAGTTGGGCGGTGTTTGGGTTGCAGATTGCCGGCACTTCTATGGGATCGTGACGAAGACAGCGCGGGTGGGCACGAGCGTTCCGCGCGGGACCGTGGAAGTCGAACCGTTCGATGGCAATCCGGGGCTGGCGTACAACGATCCTTCAAGCCTCATTCGATATGCAGGCTCGAAGCTCTATCGCGCCTGCACATTTCCCGGAACCGAATTGCAGGTCGGGGAGCCGGTGTTGTGCGCGTACGTCGGTGCGGGCGGCATCTCCCCGAGCAATCACGATGCCGACTGGCTGGCAACGAATATGCCCAACCTGTTCGGCGATCCGAATGCTTCAGACTACGCCAATGCAGAACCGCCCATTCCAAGCCTTTGCATCACGACCGACCCCAACCTTCCGGTGGCGGCACCCCTCGACGATGCAATCACGTCGGATGAACCAACCATCGCGGAAGTGACACCAGATCCATGAGCATCGCAACCCCAAAACTTGGCCCGCTGCCCAATCCGTTCCTGTACGATGGGTACATTCTGCCGGCATTTCGTTTGCATGATCCGGATTTCGGTTCTCCTTTCGACTACCCGAAACCCGTTACAGGCACCGGGACGATCCCATCACAGCCGTACAAAGACTCGGGTGAGAATTCACGGTTGCGATTCCGGCACCTAATTAACCCCGGGCAAGCTGTAAGCGGTAGCCACCAACCGCTGTACTCCTTCAAAGACGCGAGCGACAACAACCGAATTCGCCTGCGCAAGTATCCGTGCGAACCGTTCACGCCGGACCCCGCGGATCGCATTTGGGAAACGGGCAATCTTTGGAAAGAGCGTCCACTGGCGAGTTCTGACGTGGCGGTCGGAGGATCAGTTTCGACGTTCACTGCGAGCTTTACAGCGGAGTCGCTTGGCTGGGTTGATCCAAACGGAACGCCGCCATACGTCATCCCAGAAGACTACTTCGAGTGCTATTGGGTTCGTTGGCTGACCGGTGACAACGCGGGGCTTACATCGCAGATTGCGAGAAGCGTTGACAATGTGCTGACGCTTTCCACTCCCGTTCCAAACTCGATCATTGCGGGCGACACGTTTGACATCATTCGTCAGCCTGAGCCGCGCATACGCGGGAGACACTTTCAGCGCCGTCGCGTGTTGGGTGTGCAGAATTATCCGAACATTCGTGCTGGTGGTCGCAGCAGCGTGATCGTCCCCCATACATTTAAAATCAAAATCACGGATTTTGAGCCCATTACGAATCCGCTTGCGAGTGCACATACTCAATGGAGTTGGTTCAGTTTCACCAATTGGAGTGACGTGCTTTCTGAAGCGCCGAGTACATGGTCCACGACCGTTGTCCAGCGGGTATACATCGACGACGTTCTGCTTGACGCTGAGTTTTTTGCGACGGCCAATAGCGTCCATTCCGGTGCGGTCCGCGATGGCTATGGTGCGTGGTCAGGGCAGTTTGGCGCGAGTGGAAATTCCCTGCCGGGCGAAAGTAAGATTCTCTTGGGCGAGAACACTGTGTTTAACGACACACCGTCGATCCCGCTTCCGATTCGTTTTTACCTTGAGGGCGTCTATGTTCGCACGCGCGAACTCACATCGTTTTTCAGCACTGAAGGCTTTGCAGAAGTGGCTGCGAAACCTTGGTGGGGAATGCAATGGGTTTTTAGCGCTTACGACGGCGCTGGGCACAGACTATTCGACCGGGAGTTTGCGCCCTATGACAATTGGAGTGACGGTGATTTTGGTGTTGGCCCGTTCCTCCCGCGCTTTCCTGTGGACATCAATTGGTGGGGACTGGCTTCAGCAAACCCAGGAACTATTTGGATTCCGCAGGTGCAGCCGTATGTGATTGGGCCGATGGGTCATTCAAACGCCGGGGTCAGCCCGTTTCAGCCGACACACCAATTCGCGGACAACATGTTCGAGCCGCCTTACCTGTCGGAGTGTGACCCTGTGATGGGTGGAACAATCAAATACGATGCTGACGAGGACGGTCGCCCCTGGGTTTTGGGTGGAGTCGACACGCGTTACAACGTGGTCACTGAGGTGTCCTCCTAACGCGTCTGTGCGATCCGGCGGTCGACCGGCATGGTTGGAAGATAACGAGCCTGCGGATGCCCGAACTGGCACCTGGCGGAACTGAGTGTGAAGCTGTGGTTTGCGGCGTTGGAATGTCCGGAAGGGAAATTCCAGTTGGCCGGGAACGAACCGAGCGGCTCACCAGGAAGCAATGATTCCAATGAACTCCGGGATGGCTCTTAGCGAGCGCGATTTACAGTTCGCAAGACCGTCCGCTGGCGTCGGTTCCAACGATTGGGCACACTACGGTCCCTCGTAGTCTGAAATGAGCTTTGGAGCATCGGGATCGCCAGCCATCCGTCTCTCCTGGAAACCGGCGAGTTCATTCTCTGGACGAACAATGTCAGAGTCAATCAAGAGAAACTGGAGTGGAGGGTCGGCCTCAAGCTGAGCCTGTCGGTAGATCTCACAGTAAAGAGCCTGGACCAGTTCAGGGTTTTCATCCTCGCTTATATTCTTCGTCGGACTATCCACGATTAGAAACGACGGTAGCGGTAAGCCAGCATCCCGTGCGACCGAGTGGACGGCAAGTGCATAGCAGACATTGAATAGTGTCTTCTTGCCACCACTTCCAGCGTCGAAGAATCCCCACTCCTGTTCACCATGTCTGATGAGCGGCTGCCAGTTCCTAGGCACGAGCTCTACTTCATCGTCTTCGTACACGTTTGGAAACCGGACGGCCAACATGATCTCGTGAAATCGCGCCGAGATTGCCTGGATTGATCGATCAGCTTGCCGGAGCCTTTCTCGTTCACCTTCAATTGCCGAACGCGTTCTGTCGATTCGCCCCTGAAGTGCGCCGGCCTCTTCCTCAAGGCTGGTAATCGCTTCCGGTAGTTCTCGCAGGCGTGCGAGCGATGCCAGACGCTCCTGAAGCGTGGCGGCTTCCCGATCCAAAGCGCGTATGTTTGAAACAAAAGCCGAATCGTACCTATTCAACTCATCAGCGAGCTGATCATCGAGTTGTGCTTTACGCTCGATCGTCTGTCTAAGCAACCGTCTGGTACGCTCCAGCTCAGCCTTACGCCGCGAGATGGACCCGGTGAGTTCGTCGATTCTCTCGTTCACATCGCGGCGTAGCGCTTCGGTTTCCAGCGCAGGAGCATCCTGGTGCGCTGATGCAACTGTTCTGCAGAGCCGGCAAGCATCAGTGTCACCCGGCCTCGCACTGAGGTCTGCTCCGCATTGTGGACATCGCACAAAGATCGTACCCTCCAGCACCTTGCCGGCCTGTTCCGCACGCAGCGCCTTCGTTTTCGCTGTGACAAGCTCGTCACGGAGCGCTACTTGCTCATCGATGACCGCACTGCCATCATGAGTCGCCATCTGGAGTTGCTCGATGTCTTGTGACAATCCGCGAAGTTGGTCGCGAAGAGTATCGACTTGGTGTGTCTCCGAATGGCGCGTCTCCTCTAGTTCCTCCTGCCGAGCCTCAATTGCGCCAAGTTTGCCTCTGACAGACTGTATCTGCGATGCGATATCGAGTTCCGCCCCGAGCTGAAAGCGGTCCATGAACTTGCGAATCTGCTTTACGGCCTCTCGTTTGCTCCGTTGCTCGTCAATGGTGGAATAGAGTTCGATGTCCAGCTGATTAAGACGCTCCGAGTGCAAACCTGTGATGAATCGCATTGCGTCTCGGCTCTTCAGCCCCTTGAATGGGTGCTCCATCTGGAAGAAGGAGGAATCGAGCTCATCCTGTTCAAGATAGCAATACCACAGAAGGTCGCGGAAGCCGAGGCGTACTAAGGGAGCATTAGGATCTCGCTTGCTCTTCCGCACCATTATAGGGGTAACGCCACATAGATAGAACACGAGGTCGCTGAGGTTATAGACCTCAGCATCGATCAACGGCACATCGTCGGCCTGCAAGGGTGCGTTTACGGACCCATGTTCTTCGTCGTCACGCGACCAGCTAACCCGCACCGACTGCGTATCCACCAGCGCACGTTCGAGGGTGCAGACGTGCTCACCCAATTGGACAGAAAGCTGTGCCGAGAGAAACTCCTTTTGGATCGCCGGTGTCTGTTCCAGTCGGCCGCCAAAGCAGAAGTCGATTAGGTGTGCCACCGTTGACTTCCCAGTGCCGACGGGGCCATAGATGAAGGTGACATTCGGGGCAAACACAACTGTTTCAGTCGTGTGCTTGGTTCGGACATCGAGTTGTAGCAGCTTGATTTTCATGGTCTGATTGGCGCATTGGCGCGAAGGTCTAGGATTTCGGGAAACGTGTCGTAGATGAACTTCATTAGATTGGTGCCGGTGAGGTTAAAATGTCGTCGGAGCACGGCCGAACGTTTAGTATACTTATCGAATTCGGGCATTGACGACAGGTCGCTAGCAACGGAAAGGCCATTGTCCGTAAGTCCGACGGTGATCGTGCGGCCTTCTATGCTGATTTTGGCGAGCCCCTTCGCGACGAGCAGGTTAAGGAGCTTTCGGTATCGATGATCCCATGGTCCGAAACGGTATCTTACCATCTCGGACTCGACGCTATGACGTTCGTAGTCCTCGACTTGGGTTCCTGCTATTGATCGGCCTTTCACTTGAAGTGCCCGTTCCAGCATCACGGGATAGCGCAAGAGGAAGTCGAGCTTGGCGAGTTTTGTGAGGCCTTCGATTCTCCCAGCACCGTCGTCACCGGCGAATGCCCTCAGCAACAATAGCAGCCGAGCACAGTGGAGTTCTGCCGCATCGTCAAGTTCGGCCAATGCTCGCACGAGGTCCATCAGTCGGCTTCCTCCCAAGGAACATCTGTGCTCCACCGCACCATGCACTCGCCTGTCAGTACGAACGCCAGACCCTCCAAGTGTTCTTTCCGCCATCCAAAGAGGGGTTCGCCCGCATCGCGACGCGCTACAAGTCTAGTCCGAATATCCTCAAGCATCTCTCGGCCAAACCGTTCGTCAGGCTTCTGGCGATCTTCAAAGGCGTCAGCGCAATCACGGAGTACAATGGACCGGAGGTGGTCGTACCGCCTGAGTCCTTCATCCTTACCGTGTTGTTTCGTTCCTCGCACACCAAGGAATTCAGCCTTGCTACGCAGATTGATCGCTGAGTCCACCGAAGTCGCCGAAAATCCACCGGCATCCAGTTTCTGCCGGAGAAGGCTGCGACTTCCTGCACTCGGCAGGGGAACATCTTCTGCAGGTCCTTCAAGAAGTTCTGATCCTCGGTACGCCGCATTGAGAATTGCCTCGAGTCGTGAACGGTCAACGCGCTTCCCGTCGATTCGACTTTGTATCTCGGTTTCGATGGGGTCCGTCGAAACCACAACGTAGGATGGAAGGACATCGGCATGAGCGAGCGATGATGCGAGATGGCATGCGGCGGCAAGCTGGCGTGCCGCTTCCTGGACAACTGGCCAAGAGCAGTCCTTCGCACGTGCCCAGCGCAAAGTGAGGGTGTTTTCGAGTTTCGTTGAGATATCATCTAGTTTGGGGGCCGCGTGATCCAACCGCACCTTTCGAAACGCCGCCAGTGTCGTGTCTTCGGAGCACCCCGCTTTCCGGCTGAGTTTGCGTAAAAAGGTCTGGAGTTTCTTGTTTGCCTCTGCAACGCAAGTGCAATCTGCGGCAAGTCCAAGAAGATAAGGCAGACACGTACCCGTCTTCGCGTTCGAGTAAAACACATGGTTCGTAATGATTGCAAACGCCCGGAATTGCCCAGCAAACTGCTGCTCCAGGGCAGCAAAACGAACACACGCTCCCTCGATCGCGTCATCATTCGCCTTCCATGGTGCACCCTCTGGAGCGCGCGTTTTTACTTGGCATCCTGTGAAGCACCCGTCCGTGTGTTTCACGAGCACATCTTCATGTTGTTCACAGAAGACCTCGGCCACATCGAGTGTGTCGTCGAGTAGCGAACAGCAGAGGATGCCAGCATACGTGAACTGGTAGCGGTATCGGCGCGCCGTGTCATCCCCTGGATCGCCGCTGGCAAGCACAGTGTCAGGGGAGCGTGTGGGTCGAGCGTCTTCGGTCATCACGTCTTCCCCCTTTCAGCCTTGTCTAGCTTCCTCTGAATCTATTAGACCGTTGGCAGAATGTAAAGAACATCCTGTTCAGGCATCGCCTATTCAATCTTGGCCTCATGCCCGAGCGGATTTCTGCGCGCACCGTATGATCGCGGGAATGACTGGTGTGATCGTCGTCTCAGTGGCTGAACGTCGCGCTAGCGTGATTGGCGCAACCATCGTGGTAGCGACATCGTCCTCCAAAAGGGCGAATAGTGCATCATTCCGGGGCCCCGATTGGCGGGCCATGGATGCTGCATAACGTTCATCATATAGCACCAGAATCCGCAAGGTGCAATTGTTCGGCCTGCTCCAACTTCCAACGCCCCCGGGGGTCGGTCTCAATTGGCGTCGCCCCGTTGATGGCTTTAGATAATCTGAAGCCATCAATTACTACCACCAAGCACTGAATTTAATTTGGACCAATTTCGGCGACTGCCATCTGGATGGGGGGACATCAAAGTAGAGAACAACCTTGTCCAACCAGGGATAGACGAATGCCTCGAACACAAAGTCGCCGGGCGGGCCAAAGAGAGGGATTGCGTCAGCTTACATGCCGTGCCAAATCGACATTACAGTTCCCAACGAGAAACATCCGCAAGCACCTGCTGATAGGGTTTGATTGACGCAACCCGTTCGGATCCTGCCGTTGATCGAATGGACGAGGGGCTCGCCCATTTTCTCGTATCCGAAAAACGAAGCGACGCCCAGCTGTCGACTTCGAGTTCGTGAAGTCCCCCTCTGAATAAATTGGGAACGTGAATTAAGTTGCGATCACTCCCAGGTTTGCTGTCAGGTTGTATGATTTTTGCCAGTTCACTAGTATTGAGAGTGGCAATTCTGCGAACATTTGGGCCACAAGGGAATACGATGCGAAGCGCAGTACAAACTTCATTCAGCTGTTCCATTCTTGTCTCTTCACTTCTTACAGCTGCGTCGGCGAGCGCCCAGCAGCCAGACTTGATGGTTGAATCGATCGATGCTCCGCTGGTTGGAGTCGAAGAAGATGTCGTCGAGCTGAGCTGGACGATCGTGAATCAAGGCGATGCCGATTCCAGTGGCGAGTGGTTCGATACGATATACCTGTCCGACGATTCGGCAGTCGGAGCCGACACATTCATCGCGGCATTTGCGCGTCCGCAAGATCTCGCAACGGGGCAAACCTACACGCAGACAAAGACGATCCAAATCCCAAGTGGTGTATTTGGTGAAAGATTCTTCATTGTTGAAACAGATTCATCGGATGCGATCTTTGAGTCAGACGAGGCAAATAACTTCGGTATCGCTTCGGTTCCAACCGATGTTGAAGGGCTTTTCCCTGATTTGGTAGTTGAAATCTTGAATCAGCCGGTGATTGGTTTGAGTGGTGAGATTCCATCAGGTGATTTGGTTTTTCGCGTGACGAACGTCGGTGGCGCCGATGCGGTCCGGGTGGGTGGCCATCGAATTCGGACACAGATACACCTGAGTGATGACGATCAAGTTGGCAACGATGTTAATCTGACGGTGCGAGATAGCTTCTCTGATCTTGCCCCAGGTGAATTCTACGAGGATACAGTCCCCACATCG
>JAJDEB010000009.1 GCA_029260015.1 Phycisphaerae bacterium
TCTCAACCTCCGCCTGACGAAGTTTGTGAATGATTTGCTCTGTAGTGAATCTCTTCCTGCTCATCAAATGACCTCCTCGAAATCCATGATCCAACCAGAATACTCTCTCTTTGGTTGGATCGAAATCAGGGGGTCAGGTCAGTTCACAGTCCTTTTGGATCCGTCGGACCAATGGATCGCGTCAGGTTCGGATGATCACACGGTGCGATTGTGGGCCACTGCCTCAGGACGATCACTCGGTGTACTTCTGGGTCACACCGGTTCCGTGAGGGGATTGGCCGTTACCGCGGATGGCTCACTTATGGCGTCGGCCTCTGACGATCACACCGTTCGACTTTGGAACATGGACGCGATCGGATTTCGAGGCGGGCGACGAATCTATCGCGGTCACGAGGGCTATGTGTACGATGTCGCTTTTGATTCGAGCGATCCGACGGGACGTCGCGTTGCATCGGTGGCTTGGGACGCGACGCTCCGCCAATGGGATGCGGTCAGCGGAGAAACGTCGCGCGTTGCTGAACTTGGATCAGTACCGGCTTGCTGTCTTGCCTATAGTCCGGATGGGAGTCGGATCGCAGTAGGTTCATCCGACCGTCAGATACGACTTTTGGATGGAGCAACCGGGCAGGTCATTCGGAAATTCTCCCTTTCGGCTAAGGGAGCAATCTCCATTGCGTTCAGCCCGGACGGAAAACACTTAGCTGCGACTCAAGGCGTTGACTACCTACGGCCCGACAGCGGAAGCGCCAAGGTCTGGGAAGTAGAAAACGGCCGCGAGGTCGCGGTATACAACGAGACGAAGCGATACCTCGCGGTGATGTCGCCCAACAACCTCTACTTGGCAATCACCGAACCGAATGAACCGCATATCATCGATGCTGTTACCGGTAAGACCGTTGTCACTTTCAAAGGACAAGGCGCACGAATCAATCGAATAAATTACTCGGCGGATGGAACGCGATTCCTTACTGCAAGCGACGACGGCACGGTCGGTGTCTGGAACTCCAAAAATGGTGCGCTCGTCAAATTGCTCAAAGGCCATTCGAATAAGGTGTATGACGCCAAGTTTTCACCAGACAACAAGAGCATCGTGTCAGGATCAAACGATAACACAGTGCGGATCTGGGATGCCGAAACCTTTGAACAATTGATCGAGCTTCGCGGCCATGAGAGATACGTCTACGCCTTGGCGATCAGCTCAGACTCCTCCATGATCGTCTCTGCTTCGGGCGACCACACAGCCCGAATTTGGGACTCTCTCAAACGAAACCGATAGAACGAAGTGCCTGCTCTCCTCGGACCTGAATTTTGCGCGACCACAACATTTCACTTTGAAGAACGACATTCCATGGGACGCAAAAGGCGAATTCACGATCAGCATAAATTGTAGAAAACCATCCAATTTCAATGATACATTCGAATTGGGAAGAGATTCACGAATCGCGATCGCCCCATGCCGTCGATCGACTTGCACCAACCGAAGATCTCTTCCGCTCGCTTTCGTATTCGCTGACTGATCGCGTAGCCTGTGGTATGTCGTTGCGCGTTGATCAATCGCACCACGCATCAAGAATCCTTCATGAAAAAACAAGATGCAATTTAGACAACAAAATAATGATTGATGTCGCTAAACGGTGTTCTTTAGCAACCTGCTAGAATCAGAGAACCTGATGAGTCTGTATTATGCCGCGCAGCCAGCTTTCTCCAACTTGCGTCGCTCATAGTCTTGGCATTGCAATGAGTCTAATTTTGGTTGTGGTCGATTGGCTTTACGATCTGCAGTATCGCCGGAACGAATAGCAGGTTCATTATTGTCGATGTCACCAAACCGCCGACGATGACGACGGCGAGTGGGAACTCGATTTCGTGTCCGGGTTTGTTTCCTGCAATGACTAGGGGAATCAAACCGAGGCCCGTTGAAAGGGCTGTCATTAGAATCGGTGACAGGCGTTCTTGCGCCCCTCGAATCAACAAGTCCACGCTCATCGACTCGCCTTCTTCCCGCAATAAATGTTCGTAGTGGCTGACCATCATGATGCCGTTGCGCCCGGCGATCCCGAGGACCGTTACGAACCCCACCAATGAACCCAGCGAAAGTACGCCTCCGCTGATGAACGCCGCAGCCACTCCTCCCACGAGTGAAAACGCCAGCGTCAGTAAGATAAGGGCCGTGAGGCGGATCGATTCAAACTCGACGTACAATAGAATGACGACCATCGCCAATGCAGCCAGTGCGAAAATTATTAGTCGGCGCTGGGATGCCTGGCGTGCTTCAAATTCGCCCAGGAATTCCGGGTGATAGCCTTGATCGAATGTCAAGGTTTCAACCTTCGCACGAACGTCTCTTGCAACGCTGCCGAGGTCTCGTCCCTTGGCGTTGCAGGTGATGTCAATCCGTCTTGATGCCGACTCGCGTTTGATTGCGTTCGGGGCTGGCGTGATGCGAACGTCGGCGAGATCACCCAAACGGGCTTGCCCGCCCGACGGCAGATCGATAAGCAATTCGCCAAGTTGGTGTGGGTTCTGACGCAAACCATCGTCACCGCGAACGGCTACATCGAACACCATTTGAGTTTCATAAATTTCGCCAACCTTCGTGCCTTGCAATAAGGTTGTAGTGGGCCTTCGAACATCGCCAGCCGTCAAGCCAAAGATCGATGCGGCGTCGGGTTTCAACGTAATCAGGATTTGCGGAACTAAAGTTTGCTGTTCGATGTGCAGATCCGATACGCCCTCGATTCCATCGATGGCGTCGTGTACGTCTTTGGCTTTGCTGCGAAGCGTTTCAAGGTTTGGTCCATAAAGGCGCACGACGATGCTCGCACTGGCACCGGTTAATACTTCTTTAATGCGTTCCTTCAAATAGGTAAGTACGTCGCGATAGATACCTGGGTATTCGTCGATGACGCCTTGGATACTGGCCATCGTCTTGTCGAAGTCGGCTTCCGGTTCGACGCTGACCCAAAGCTCACAAAACTCTGGCCCCACGACTTCGTCGGCGACTTCAGCACGGCCCAGATGTGCGCCGAAATTTCGAACACCTGGGATCGCGCGTAGCTTGCGACTTACGTTGACCGTCGAGCGACTCAATGCATCCAACGATGTGCCCGGTTTTTCGACCCAATGCATTAGGAAATCGGTTTCCTGAAAGTGTGGCAGAAACTCTTCGCCGAGCATGGGCACACTCAACGCCGAGCCAACCAATACACCGACGACCAAGAGAGCGACCATCGCTGGCCGACCGATGAATACCAAGAGAATCCTGCGATATGCAGACTTCAACCAGCAAACAAAGAACGGGTCTTCCGCGATGTGCTTGGCATTGGGCAAGAGCAAGAGACTCAGAGCCGGCGTCACCGTCAGTGCAACGAGTAGCGACACAAGAATCGCGAGTATGTACGACATCGCCAGCGGACGGAAAAATGTCCCGGCAAGCCCTTCAAGAAAGAAGATCGGCAGGAATACGAGGATGACAATCATCGTCGCGAATACCACCGCGCTGCGGACTTCCAGCGAAGCCTTAAGCACGACTCGAAATGGTGACAATGGCATCGCCAGTTTTGAATTGAGTCGTAGTCGCCGGGCGATATTCTCCACATCGATAATGGCGTCATCCACGACTTCGCCCACCGCAATGACCAACCCAGCCAACGTCATCACATTGATGGTGCCACCACGCCAGTACAGCACCAGCAGCGCACCGAAAATCGAAAGCGGGATCGCCAGCAGACTGATCGCAGCCGTTCGCCAGTTGAACAAGAAGAGCACGAGGATGATCGCAACAAGGAGCGACCCGAGCAGCATCGCATGAGTCAGATTGTCGATCGATCGTTCCACGAATGATGCGGGGCGAAAAATCGTCGAATCGATTTCGACGTCGGTCAGTCCGGGTTTGAGTAGTTCGATCGCGGCTTCTACTTGGCGGGTGACTTCCAGCGTGTTGCCCCACGGTTGTTTCTCGACAATCAGCAGCAAGCCCGGGCCATCATTGATGACCGCATCGCCGATCGGTGGCGGAAAGCCTTCGACCACATCGGCGACATCACCGAGTCGGATGATCGCACCGTTTTGAAAAGTTACGACTGTTCGCGCAAGATCGTCGGCAGACTGCACCGCAGAGTCGTGCCGGATCGGGATGCGTTGATTGGGCGTGTCCACGAATCCCCCCGCACCGACGACGGTTGCATCGCCCGCCGCTCGAATGACCATGTCGAGTGTAACGTTGTGGGCTTGCAATCGCTGCGGCGTGACCCGAACTTGCAACTCGCGATCGCGCTGTCCCCAGATGGCCACGTTGGCGACGCCTGAAACGGCCATCAGGTGCGGGCGGATCGTCCATTTCGCCAATGTCGTCAGTTCAACCTGTGAAAGTTTCTTCGACGAAACGCCAATCTTGAGCACGCGACTCAGCGACGATAACGGCGACAGAACGACCGGCGGTCGAGCGACGGATGGGAGTCTTGGTGTTTCGATGGCAAGTCGTTCCTGCACGAGTTGCCGCGCTTCCATCAAATCGGCATCTTCCTGCAAATAGAGTACGATCGATGAGAGTCCCAAGACGGATTTCGAGCGTATCGTTTGCAGGCGCGGCGTGCCGTTCAACGCACTTTCAAGTGGAACCGTGATCAGGCTTTCAACTTCTTCGGTTGAGAGTCCCGGGGCCTCGGTCTGGATTTCGATGCGCGGTGGTGCGAATTCGGGGAAGACATCCAAAGGCACTTGCGAAGTCGATCGCACTCCGGCTACGAGCATCCCGATGGCGATGGCCAACACGAGTACGCGAAGTCGCAGCGATGTCTTGACGATCCATGCAAGCATGTGTTTGATTCTCGCAAGCAGCCGGTGATTGAATTCAACAACGCTTCGTTAGTGGCCGGATGTTCCAAACTCAATACCGAACAATTCGGCGGCACCGGTCGTCACAATGAGATCACCTTCAGCAACGCCGCTTACTACTTCAACCATGTCGTCGATGGTTCGAGTAATGGTAATCCGTTTCCTGACATAAGTGCCCTCGCTCTCCGCGACGTATGCCCACGAGTCACCGTGAATGTCGTAGAGGACAGCCAAGCTTGGTATGATGAGTGCGTCCGACTCGCCATTGACGGGAACAGATACAATCAACCGCTCGCCGGCTTGAAACTCGCCCTCGCCATTGTCCAGTTCGTAATAAAGATCAACGGTGGCTGTCGCTGAATTGGCAGTCGGTGGAGCCTTGACCGGCGCAAGTACGAATTCTGTTGATGAAGAATTCCCAAATCGCCGTGCTTGAGCAGGTTTGTTCATCGACAGAGTTTGAGTATCTCCAACGTACACACCAACACGCACCCAAAGTGGATCGCCCGCCGTGATTTCGCAAAGGGGCGCACCGGTGGCGATGACCTCGTTCGGCGCGACGAATAGACGCTGAACAACACCGCTGAATGGAACCGCGATTTGCAGCGACGCGCTTTCACCCTGCCCACTGAGGGAACTCAGCGTTGTCTCGATAACCTCTCGCCTGACTGTGGCCGCATCCAGCGCAGCTTGTGCCATGCGATGGTTGGCCGTCGCTTCGTCGAGTGAACGCACCGAACCGGCGTTCTCTTTGACGAGCTTCTCGGCGCGGGCGAGGGCAACCTTCGTACCACCGAGCCGCGCGTTGGCGGCTTCCACATCGCCGAGTGCCTGAGCCTTTGCGGATTCCAAATCGGCACGGGCGCGTACCAAGGCGATCCTGTCCGCTGGGTTTAGAACTTCTACCTGACCCTGCAGCGAAGGGATCAAGCGGAATAATGCATCACCCGCAGAGACGGGCGCGCCAGGTCTTGGGAATGCACCTGACTCGGTGGTCGCGATGGTTCCTGCTAGCGGCGCTGAAATCATGATCGAGCGCCCTTCCGGGATGACAATCACACCACCATAGGTCCGATGATTCGGAATATCTTCCCGGCGTGCTGCTGTGGTTTGAATGTCCAGATGCGTGCGGGCTGCATCTGAAAGCGTCACCGTCGTAAGTTTGGACTCCGGTTGCGGATGACTGACCGTCACGCGTTCTTCGTGCGACTCGCTGCCACCACTTTTGGAAGACGCGCCGTTCTTGCACGCTCCGCTCGAAATGGCGGTGCAGACGAGAATCAGTATCCAAACGAATTTGCGCATGTCGAAACCCGTGAATCTAAAAAAGGAACGCAGCGAAAATCTGCCGTACGAAATCGAGAAGGAAACCGAATATCGATTGGAAAAACGTTTCAAATAATTGCGTTGTTGGGGTCATGTTCTTTGCTACCGCCGTTTCAGTTTGAATCCAACTGTTTCATTTCGGCACCCAAGATCATTTTGGCACATGGGGCCGTCGCATTGGGTTGGCTCGTTTCAGGTAATCTTCCACCGCATGCACGCGTCAACTCCGCACGCGTCACCAGCATGTTGCGGAGAGCGTCGGCTGACTGTCGCTTTTGTCCGAACATCGCGTCTTGCGCTTCGATGAGAATCAAGACGCTTTCTTCACCATTTTCGTAGCGACTTTGTGCTGTCTTGATGTTCTCTTGCGCTTGCGGAAGAATCTTGTTTTCAAACAACGCATGTTGATGCTGAGCCGTTCGGGCATTGTTAGACGCTTGTCGAATGTCGGTGGTCACTGTGTCGAATAGGAATTCACGTTCTTTGAGCAACTGTTGATACGCAAAATTGGCTTTGGCGATTTGCGCTTGATTCTGATCCCAAATCGGCAGCGTCAGCTGAATGCTTGTGCCAAAGAGCGCGTCGATGATTTGATCTCGGACGACATCGCGCTGCCCCTTCGATTGAATCTCCGGTGCGGTCAACCGCCTTGCCGCAATGGAGGCGCGAGCAGTGTCGGCCAGTATCTTGCGATCCGGCAGGGTTCGCTGTTCCGTGCGCTCGCCCTGAAGTCCGACGATCAAACTCGGGAGCACTTTCAGGAGTTGCAAATCGACATCTTGGGCGGCGGCTTCTACTAGTGCGTCGGCGATTTGGATATCAAAACGATTCGCCGTCGCGGTCTCAATCAGATCATCATCCGACGCGACGACGTATTGATCGTCGGAAAATGGGTCAGTCAGTTCCCAGCCATCATCCCATCGCACTACGCCAAGACTCTGTGCCAACGCAATGCGCGCGTTTTCTAGGTTGCGGGCTGCGAGCAGCGCATCGTTCTCGGCTTGCAAGACTTGCGAGCGCACCAAACCGGCATCCAGTGGGCTCGTCTCACCAGCGTCAAGTCGCACCTGTGCCAAATGTAATGACCGCTTAACCAATGCCAGATTGTCGCTCGCGATGACATTCAATCGCTCCCGCCAAAGACAATCGTAATAAAGCGCCTGTGTCGAAGTGGCGATGCGGACGGCTTCGTTGAGGACCGCGAGAATGGTCTGCTCAAGTTGGGCTTCGGCGATTCTCTTTTTGACCGGAATCTGCCAGAGATCGACAAGTTGTTGAGCCAGTCCAAATGTCAATTCACTTCTGCCACCACCTTCGATGAATCGCGTTCCGATCATGAGCGACGGATTGGTCCACAGTCCGGATTGCACAACATCCGCGCGCGACGCCCCAATCGTTTGAAACAACGACTGAAAGTACCGGTTATTCAGCAGCGCCACGCTAACGGCTTCGCTGGCGGTCAACCCACCGTCGAACAAGGCGAGCACTTTTTGGTCGGTTTCAATTTCAGCCGACGGGTCGAAGACATCATCGACCGCCAATCGCTGCTTGATTCGATTGGACGCATCTAGAAAATCGGGCTGGGGATTGACCTGAGCGCACCCAACTACCAAGTGCGACGCTGTGCAGCAGAAAATCACGATTATGCAAAATTGGTGAATAATAGAAATGGTCACTTTCGATCAGCCACGAATTCAGCATGTCTTTAAGCAGATCGTACTGACGAATTGTGGACAGAGCATGAACGCAACATGACAATCCTGTAATCTTTGACGTGAAATGAAAACGAATATTGACTACCGATTGCGTTTACCGTTCTTTGCAGGAACAATCTGCCTTCGGGCGCGGTTGGGTAGGTTGCTAATCACGTTGGATGTGCAGCATGCGAGCATTGGTAATCGAAGACGATCAAGCCGTATCGCAATTCGTCGAACGAGGGTTGCGTGAAAACGGATTTGCCGTCGAGGTCGCGTTTGATGGCCACGATGGAATGCATACCGCCGAATGCACGGAACACGACGTTATCGTTTTGGACCTGATGCTTCCCGGACGAGACGGATTCAGCATCCTCAACCAATTGCGGCAAGCCGGTAACAAAACACCGGTGATCTGCTTGACGGCCCGCGATTCCGTCGATGACCGTGTGACCGGTTTGGATTTGGGTGCCGACGACTACCTCGTCAAACCATTCAGCTTTGCAGAATTGCTTGCGCGAATACGTGCCTTGCTTCGACGCGGGTCGCAGCTTCTTGACAATCCGATCAAGATTCGCGATCTGTCCATCGACGTGACCACGCGGCAGGTCCGAAGAGCGGGCCATCGAATCGATCTGTCTGCGCGCGAATTCGAGCTACTTGAGTATCTTGCCCGTCATGCCGGTCAAGTGTTGTCACGAACCATGCTGATGGAAAAAGTCTGGGACGTGAACCGCGATCCGCAAACCAACGTTGTGGATGTTCAAATCAACAGGTTACGCAACAAGATCGATCGCGGGTTTGATGTATCCTTGATCAACACAATTCGTGGTGTGGGCTACGTCATTCGCGACAGCGGTGCGAAGAGCCAATGAAAATCGGCACGCGGCTGACGTTGTGGGGAACACTCATCACACTCGCCACCAGTGCTGCGGTTTGCATCACGCTGTACATCGGGCTAAGCGTGTCGCTTCACCGCGAAGTTGACAGTTTCCTCGAAGGCGAAGTGCAAGAATTCCTCGCGATACTCATGGAAGAAGGCAGCGAAGGCTTCGATGCCATCGAAAATGACATTCGTCGCGAGTTGGGAAGCCGGGCGCGCAACGACTTGACGTTTCGATTGTTGAGTACAGACGGTGAGTTGATTCTTGCGAGTCACGCAGATCCATCACTGCCCAACCCATGGAAAATTGCACCTTCAGAAAGGCGCGGTCCACGTGTTTGGTTTGAAACCGTACATCCCACAGCCGCCCGTCATGAAACTCGGGCATGCTGCATGGTCGCGACTTTGCCTGGACGCGGGGAATACGTCGTCCAAGCCACTTATTCGATGGTCGGTGTCGCAACTGACCTCGAACAATTCATGCGCCTAGAATTAATCGTGCTTGCCGCAGCGCTGATTCTATCATTCTTGGGTGGCCGTGTCTTTGCGCAGAAGAGTCTACAACCCATTCAGAAAATGACGGAGACAGCCGGCGCGATCAATGCCAGCGATTTGTCTGCGCGGCTGAACCAATCTGATGACCGTGACGAAATCGATCAACTTGCCCAAGTCCTAAACGGGATGCTCGAACGGTTGGAGCGTCAGGTACAGCAAATTCGACAGTTTACAGCAGATGCCGCTCATGAATTGCGAACACCGCTTGCTGCATTGCGTGGCAACGCGGAGATGGCGTTGAGCGAAGGCGCCGATTCCGATCGCCGACGCGAAGCCTTGGAAGAAAGCATTGAAGAATATGACCGACTGTCGCGACTCACCGAAGACCTACTCTCACTTGCACGGGCGGACGCAGGGCAGTTGCTGGCTGTTCGCCAACCGGTCAACCTTGGTGCGGCCATCGAAGATGTGATTGACCTATTCAGCGCCTTAGCCGAAGAGCGCGGAATCGAACTTAGTGATTCAACTGAAAGCGAAGTTTCGATCAATGCTGATCCCGGAAGAATCAAACAAGTCTTGAGCAACGTTCTGGATAACGCTCTGAAATTTACGGGCAGCGGAGGGCAGGTGCGGGCTAAACTGATCGCATCAGACAATGAGGCGATACTCACGATAGTCGACACTGGAATCGGAATTGCAAAAGAGAACATTCCAAAACTATTCGATCGATTCTATCGAGCCGACAAAGCCCGTTCGCGTGCATCTGCCAGTCCGGGAAGCAATGCTGGATTTGGCCTGGGGTTGCCGATCTGCCGATCGATCATTACAGCACACGGTGGAACTATCGAGTTGGAATCTTCACATGGGAAAGGCACCACAGTCGTACTCAGGTTTCCGCTGCAGTCTTAGCACTAACCAAAAGCGCTACACTTGGGTTTGAGCTGCCTTAACGTTGTTGCACTGTCGCGAATCGCCGAACCCCAGTGATCCCAAGAAAACAAGACGTCAGTACGATCAGGGCTGTCGAGCCTCCGGCACCACATGACGGAAGACCCACGATCTCGATCGTGGCAACCGACGACGGGTCATTGTCACTATCGGTATTGTCAGATTCGTTGGTTGGCGTGCCTGAATTGCCCGAGTTATCAGTGCCATCACCAATTTCGTTATCCTCTGGATCAGTGCCGGAATCGCCTTCGTCACCTGAATCTTCATTGTCGCCATCACCCGCGCCCGTCTGCCCTGAGTCTCCGACACCATTAGATCCACTATCTAAAATATCAGCCGCATCCGGAGTCACCGCAACATCACATTCGTCACCCTCGCCATCACCATCGCTATCCATCTGATTGAAGTTCGCGGCATTCGGGCAGTTATCATCCTCATTGAGTACCGCATCACCATCAATATCATCGTCGCACGCGTCACCCAATCCATCCACATCTTGATCGGCTTGTGCGGGGTTTGACGTGTCGGGACAGTTGTCTTCGGGGAAGAGAATTTCGTCGCCGTCAGCATCAGCAATGCATGTATTGAGGAATGTAGAGACACTGTTGCGGTTTTTGGCGATGCTGACCAAGTCGGGCAGGTCATCGCCATTTAGATCGCCCACGGCAATACCCGTTGGTGACCATATTCCATCGAAGACTCTCTCGCGTTGGAAAGTGGAGTTACCGAAACTGAGAAATATCGACGCGGAATTGTAAGATCCAAGGACAAAGTCGGAATTGTTATCACCATCGAAGTCCGCGATCGCCATGGGGCCAGATCGCGAGTAACTCGGTGTCGCTTCAACAGCCTCTTCAAACGTTCCATCACCCTTTCCAGAGAGAATCCGAATGGTTGATCCGTAGGCGGATGCCAACGCAATGTCGACGATTGCATCGTTGTTGAAGTCATCGACAACCATGCCTTGCGGCCTACCACCGCCAGCCTCGAACACGCGATCCTGCAGGTACGTTCCATCGCCATTTCCCAGCAGAACCGAGACTCTCGCCGGGCTTCCGTATGTCGACATCACGACCAAATCCAGGACGTCATCACTGTCCACGTCAACGGCCACTGTGATGTGCGGATTGCGACTTGTGCCCACGCGCATTTCTGATTGAAAAGTACCGTCACCATTTCCGAGAAGCACCGATACATCCCAATCGTTCGAGTTTGCTACAATCAGGTCGAGAACTTCGTCCCCGTCCAGATCTGCGGTTGTGATGAATCCAGGGCGATCACCAACCGCCAGAATCTGCTCAGGTCCGAATCCACCATTGCCCGTTCCAAGCAATAGCGTGACGTCATCGCTGTTCCAGTTGGCAGCAACAACGTCGAGTGTTCCATTTGCGTCGAAATCGCCAACCGTAACCGAGTTGGGACCATCGCCTGCATTAAAGTAGCGGGGAGCCTGAAATGCTCCCTCTCCATTTCCGAACAAGACGGCAAGATTATCGCCGTCATAGTTCGAGGTAACGATATCGGCGAAACTGTCCTTATTGATATCACCAATGGCAACAGAGCTGGGCCTTAACCCTGTCGAAAACGTCTGCGCCTCACCGAACATGTTTTCCGGTAGGCAGTTCTGCGCCTTGCTGATCGGTGAGAATACGGAAGTGATGACACCGGCAATTAATCCAAGACCTATCCCTAAATGTTTCAGTTTAGCCGACTTCACAGTTGATCCTCCAAGAAAAAACGCCAACGGACAATGCACCCAACTAAGCTTGAAGTGAGTAGGTCCCTCTGTCTGAAAGCCTTTCTCTCACGTTGATCCACAGAGCCGCAATCGCAGGAGAGAAACCTTACGGCTCGATCATGACGGATGCAGCCTCGCCCCAGACAGATCCGCCCGTGGGATTAATAGCCACCACCGCCTTTGTGAATGCGACTTCCCGAGCGACTTGCTCATCGACGACACATTGGAGGCCCGCGACAAAACCTGCATACGGATCGCCTCCCTGAAACGCTGCCGAGCATATCCACGGCGGTTGATTGATGCCGAATTCATTGACAGTTGAACCTATCTCCGATTGCTCACCAATCATCCAAACAGCATTGCTGTCATTGAAAGTAACTCCCATCCAAACTGTTCCCGGAATTGTGACAGGGGATGGCAACGACACTGTTATGGTTCGGACGAAGCCGTCATTGGGTATGCCGGTGACAAGTGTGTCTGTTCCCGGAATTGGTGATCCACCATCGCCGGGACAACCAGAATGTAGTTGAATTGCAGCATCAAAAGCCGTCCCACCCAGGCCCGCCACATCCAATTGATAAAGTATTAAGTCACGAGCATTCCCAGACAGATTCATGTCATCGGCGACTTCTACCCCTGCGCCGGGCTGAAAAAATAGCACGCTGGCGGCAGTGTTCGAATACTCCGCCGGGCACGCCCCCCCATCGCAGACTGTTCCATTCCCTTCGAAGAAACCTCCGCCGTTAATGCAATCGGTTTCGGTCGTCGCGGAACAACTCAACGTTCCGGGGTCGCAACATGCCCCAATACCTGACCCCGTAAACAGCACCATGAATTCAGTAAAATCGGCCAGGTCGACACTTTCAGAATCGTCAAGATCAAAACAACCGCATCCTTGTGCGCCAGCAGCCGGACCAAGGTGGCATGTCTGAAATTCGGAGTAGTCGTCGAGGTCAACATCCCCATCCTGATCACAGTCGGCAGGGCCAAATGAATTGTCGTCTTCAATCATGAAACTGATCGAACAAGTGTTGTTGCCATTGTTCGACTCGTCTACGAACAAGTCGCCCTTATCCAATTCCATTTCAAGTGTATATGAGCCCGGTGATAGAATACCGATCGGGCGATCCAAGAAACCGGCACCTTCTCCCGCCCCGAGTGGCGCATACGGTTGCGGGAATCCTGCCAACACACCACCGTTCAGCCTTAACTCTATGGGGATGCCACCTGGCCCGGGCATTGCGCCGCCTTGATTGATCCACGCAGCATCAATAAAAATTTGATTCCCCGCAGGGATCACCGGCACTGATACGGTTGTGCCAGAAACGTTTGAAACGACAAGCGGACCACTCCATCCGGTTGGCGTGAAACAAGTCAAATCCGGTAAATCAGGCCCTGCGACGGTAACGAACGCGCTTTCTTGATTGCCCACCGGAAAGTTGCCGACGTCGGAAATATTTACCTCAACTTCGTACGCGATAAATGTGCCGGGCGGCACGACGGGGACGCTAACGTTGCGGCTAAAACTTATGGTGCCTCCTGTTCCCCCAAAATTCCAAAGTCCCGATTCGCTGTATTCCTCAACGAAGTTTACGAAAATCTCCATGAAGGTCATCTGACCCTGCCCAGGGCCGAAGTTGCGAACTGTAAAATTCACTGCAACGGTTTGACCACTCTGCGCTTGCGACGGCTGAACACTTACCGAAGTGATCCGCAAGTCACCCGTCTGTGCCACGGCTGTTCCGCATAGCAGAAATTCAAAAAGCGCAGTAACCGCTACCACATGTACCTTAAACATCTAGATTCTCCATTAGAGGTTTCGCCGACCGATACTAATCAACGTTGCGTGCTCACTCTTGTAGTATTCGATCGCGATGATGCCAGCGTTTCGAGATAACAAACAAACCGCCAATCCCGATGATCGAAAGTGTGCTCGGTTCTGGTATCCCGAGGTGATAAAGGTTGCCATTGGTGCTTGTAATCCAGAGCTCTGAACGGTCGGCGTCGATTCCGAGGCCGCTTAACTGACCTACAACGCCCAGGGGACCCAGGTCATAGTCTTTGACAAAGGCTCCAGAAGGTGTGACCACGCGAATGATCGGCTCTATTCCAATTGCGTAGAGGTTGCCATCCGCCTCGTTGAACTCGATGTCGCCGTAGAAGATGTCGAAAGGTGTACTGCCCGGCGGGCTCAATGTGAATTCGTTGAGAACGTCTCCTGTGGACGGATCAAACTCCATGACCCCATCACTTCGATAAGACGTAAAGAACAGCGAGTCGCTGACGCTTGAATGAGCCACGCCAACAATGTTATTCCTTGTCATCGTGCCCAGCAGCGTATCAGGCAAATCGATCGCCGATAGAATGCCGCCCGTCGTCGGGTCCATGGCGTAAAGATGAGCGTCATTCTCCGGCCCATCGAAATCATCACCAGTGCCAAACAACATCGTGCCCGCAGGAACCACAACGCCATTCACATTGATCGCTTCGTCGATGATTGTGATGTCACTGTCGTCACTGAGATTGCCCGGTTGCGCAAGGGTGCTCCCTGTGAATACGCCGTCGCGGGAAGCTTCAACAAAATTCTCACCAAAACTCTCGTGCAACCAGATGGAATCTGCAAAGGGGTCAAAAGCAGCAGCGTGAGGAACTTGCAAGCCGGTGCTAAAAGTATTCAGTAGCACGATGTCAGATGCTTGCGACGCGCTCATTATCGACGTCACAGTTATTAAGAAACATAACAACATGTATCGGTCGAACCTCATTGGGAAGTCCTCATTACTTGTGTATGCTATCTTCATATCACAGAGCCCACGTAATTCGGCGCTCCGACTTTCAAACACAAGGAGCCTCAGCCAAGGTTTAAACTCTGGTTCTCTGCGACAACATTTCGTTTGCCAACGGATACACGAATTCCGGCAGCAAAGTACTATTGCGTAGCACGATGACCGAACCCCTGGGACTATGGTCCGACCATCTTAACGCGGTCGGATATTCAATTGCCGCAGATAGACGTCTCTTTGATTAATGGCGCAGTTCACAAACAGGCGGCGCGCGCAAAATTCAAGAGCAAGGGCGAACCTCGCACAACTGACGAGGCTTCAATGACTTACGATGGAAAGAAAATTCAGACGCTCGCCGCTGGTGCGCGCGCAATTGCGTGATTGTTCATGAGAGAGCTGGAAAGGATTGCATCTCGCCGCGCGAGTGTTTTCGTTGCTTCGGTGGTTGCGTACTCCCAATGTAGCCGCAGCGTTCTTCGGGTAAGCTCATTGACCCGCATGATGAGCAAGCCAAACTCGACTACTTTGTTCTGTACAATGTTGAATCTCGATTTGATTGTGACTACTCTAGAAACAACTGGAAGCACCAACGCTCATAATTGAAGTAAACTTGGCAGAGCGTTCGTGTTTTCATTACGCCGGATGCCTCAACTCTGCTGCAAAGTTACGGTCGGTCCAATTATCCAATTTATGAATAGGTGGTGAATCATGAAACGATCATCGGTCTTGCTTGTGTTGTTGCTTGCGGGTGCCAACGGGTGCTCTTACTTGGGTCGAGGAGGAGTTGTTGGTGGTATCATCGAGGGAGCACGATATCTTGATAGCAGGGACGAAGAAGAAGAAGAGCGCGAGGCCCAAGCGAGGCATGCAGAGGAACAACGAGCCAGAGATGCCGAACTCGAACAGTTCAGGCGCGATAATCAGAAACAGATTGTGCTGGAACAACAAGCAAATCGTCGCGAGGAAAACCGGGACCGATCGATTTCACCTGAACAATTCGACCGTGCTGCCGACGCTATTGCTTCAGATATTTCCAAAAACATTGTCCGTGCAAGATACGTCAAGAAACAAATCGCCGAATCCAAATCGTCCATGGTGCTCACTGAGACTTCCGCGACGGCTGAAGGTGCCCACGCCAATCAGAATAACGCTCGGTTGCTCATGCGCAAGATTCTGAATCGCCTGAAGAATAATGCAACGCTTCCAGACTACTTCCAGGTGGTACAAAGCCACGCGGCTGCACAAGCGGTCATCGACGCCGAGAACCATGAGGAATCCATACTCGAAGACGAAGAAGAACGGGCTTTTTCCTACAAGGGAACCGTCATGGCCACGCTGAGCATCACACTCCAAGAAATCAACTACCGGGGGAAAACCACTTGGGAAGTTCAATACAACGTTCATACGCCTGGGACACGCGAGGCGTTGGTGCGAAACGAACACACCATTAAATAGGCAGACGCGTTGTGCGAGGAACATCAACATACAAGGACAAGAAAACAATGCATTTCAAATCACCGGCTATTGCGCTTTGCTGCGTCTTTATATTGACAACAACAAACGCCCATGCCCAGGATTCTGACCTGCCACCCAAACCAACGCGAACCCCCTTCGAGGCAGAAAAGGAAGCGAAGGAATTGCAGAAAGCAGAGAAGGCCGAGCTCTTCAACAGACTTGAGGCAATGTGGATTGATGCCAACGAACCGCGCATGGTGCTGCTTTGCGGCGTGCCAAGATCCTTGTCTAGATGCCAAACCAGATCGCGCAACGCACAGGTGATTATAGATGGCAACATCGGCAGAACTGACGATGGCGACGACAATGATTCCGATCAACACACTGCACGGTCAGCGGGGAACAAAGGGAGTGCTTATGATGCCGGTCCGCTCACCTCCGGTGTGTTCACGCCTGCCCAGTATGTCGGCGCAGATATTGTTTTCTACGACCCAACGGGATTTGCGCCGCGAATTGAAAGCACCGTCTCCGGAACCCTCAGCGATGCTGGAAAGCACGGTATCCAATTGACCAGCATTCAGGCGGCGGCGGAAAAAGATTCGAGTCTGATGACGACACTCCAAAACAACGGTGAGGGCGAAGCCATACTTGCAGCGATTGCTGAGCAGAATGCGGAGTATGGTCTCAGCATCAGGATTAGCCCGATTCCTATGCAAAATCGCGATGATCCGCCGATGATGAATGTCATCGTAAAGATCCACCGCATCGGCAAGGGAACAGCCGTTGCAAGCCATTCGTTCGATTTTAAGGCGGGGATGGCCGGAAAATTCGCGCGCAAGTATTCGGATGCCATATCACAGTGGTTCGCCGAAAAACTTATTCGCGAGTTCGAACGACGCAATGAGATAACAAGGACTGAGGTCCGACTCTTGGCCACACAAATAGATATGTTTCGGAGGCTTGAACAAAACGCGAGAGCAAAAAAAATCCGTGGCGTTAAAAAACTCAATCTGCGATCCAACGATCAGACAGATGGGGTCTATTCATTTCTATTCGATATCAAGCACGAAGACAGTTCATTTAATCTGTACTTTAGCCTTGCTGATTATGCTCGCAAGTACGAGAACGCGAACCTGGACTTTCTGTCGCAAGCAGATGGAAAACTAACTCTCAGGTTTGAACCGATTCCACCAGAACCAGCAGCCGCCACCACACGCTCAGGAATTCTCGCCGACCCCGAAGATCGTAAACGCGACGCGATCGTCGAACGTCTTGCGAAAGCATATGTCAAGCAGGGGAAACCCAAGATCGCAGTGGTTGTCAATCAAGAATTGGCGTTCGAAGAAATTCAGGGACTCGCTGAAACAGAACTGAAAGACAAGCTTCCTGAGCATTGGAATAGTTACTATTACCTACGAACACTAGGAACGGCGCCAAAACATTTGCGCCCCGCCACCGGCCACGGAATGGACACGACGCAGGTGACCGCAGCGATGTACGGGATTCTCAAGACCGATTATGCCGATGTTGGCCTCGATTTGCGAGACGCCAAACATGCCCGCAGTGCAATCACGAAAGCCGCAAAACGCGAGGGTGCGCTGATGGGTGATGCCGAGTATGATGACGTGCTTCGTAACTCGGACGTCTCGAAGATTCTGATTGACGGCACCGTACGTGTCGATCGAGCGAGAAACGGACAGGTTCAACAATATGTGTGTGCGTTTCGCGCAATTGACCTGGCCAATGCGGCCATTCTCGCGTCAATGACAAGTACCGTGCCAATCGAGAGTGCGCGCAACGAGAACGACTTGAACAGTTTTGTGCGATTGGTTGCCGGTGAACTCATGGATCAGATATTGCTATCCTGGGACAGACCAGAGAAAATTGACGTGCAGATCCGAGAAGCGACGGATGCAGGTACATTGGAATTGATCCGCAGCGAATTCGAGAATATTCCCGGGGTTCGCGGAACAGGTTTTGAAGACCAGAATGATCGCGTTAGTCGATTCTGGGTTGAGCACGACACCGGTATCGACCCACTTCGCCAGTGGCTCGAACAGAAACAAGGATCGCTCCCGTTTGAAATCGACGAGGGCGAGGCCACGCGAAATACGATTATGCTTAAAGTACGACCGTCCGTGCTGGCCTCCTCAAAGAAATAGCAGGATTGTTCATCACGATGGAGAATCCGGCCAACGTCTTGTGGAGTTGACTCTTTAAATGAAGGATGAAGCTGCACAAGACACGGTGTCCATCGCTCTGCGCTTATCAGAACTGACGTCCACATTGCGCGCCGCCGCTCTGAGCAGACTGGAACCCAAACTTCGACAAAAGGTCGAAACACTCTGGAAAGACCGAGTCAATGAACAGGCCAATGATCCTTGGATTGGAAAAACTGTTGCTGATTTCAAGATCTGCGAGCGGTTGGGCGAAGGGGGAATGGGGACTGCGTACAAGGGCATCAAGGAATCGCCAGTCAAACTCGTTCGAGCAATCAAACTCGTCCGTTCCGATATTCTGGCCCGTGATTTCGAGACACCGCTGCGTCAAATTACGCACGAGGCCCAACTCCTGAGTCGATTGAATCACGACGGCATCGTCCGACTTACGGACGTTGTCCAGGCAGAGCAGCAGATCGCGCTGATCATGGATTATGTTGACCGCGGTATAGCGATCACGGAATACTGTGACCGTGAAACGTTGACCGTAGACCAGCGGCTTGCATTGTTTGACAACATGTGCTCGGGCATGGCCGCAGCGCATGACCACGAAATCGTGCATCGCGATCTCAAGCCCAGCAATATCCTGATTGACCGCGAGGGGCATCCTAAGATCCTGGATTTCGGCGTGGCTGAGCATCTCGACCCGTTGAGCGATAACAAAGACGGGAAACTCGACGCCTACACTCCAGAATACGCAAGCCCAGAACAGGTCGAGGGATTGAATACAGATCACCGATCGGACATTTACTCGTTAGGCGTCGTGTTGTATGAAGTTCTTACTGGTCGGCGCCCGTACCAGATCAACCGCCGAGACCAGGCTGACATCCGTCGAAAAGTATGTGAAGTGACACCATGCCCACCGAGCAAGGTCGTTCTGGAATCATACCATTTACTCAGCCACATCGGGCAACTCATTTGCGTTCAGCAGGCTGACATTTTTGTCGAGCCACGACGCTGCCGAGCGCCCGCCGATCTTGCAAAGAGACTCGAACGCGGGCTTGACGATATCGTTGTGCGCGCCTTGGGAAAGCGCCCCGGAATGCGGTTTCAAAGCATTAAAGAATTCCAAGACGCACTTCGAAAGCAAGCACACCCTACTCCTGCCACGAAACCTAGACCAAAAAGACACCAACTCCTCAAAATCGTTGGCGTCGGAATCGCAGTTGGCGCAATTGGTATACCAATATGGAAGTACCAAAAGTCACCTGGGCAGACGCCGAATCACACCAGCAGGTCGCAGGAACACGTTGACTCGGAATCTACACTTGGCGAAAGATCAATCGATCAATCCGACCCCACGCCCAAACCATCGGCTGCGATTCAAGTCTCGATCGAACAACTCTGGACGGCCGTCACAAGTGGAGACGAGTCCACGGTTCGGGCAGGGCTGAATCAGTACAAAGTAAACACTATTCACAACACGGACGGTCAAACGCTATTGCACAAAGCAGCGTTTGAAGGGCAGGTTGGAATTGTCAAGATATTACTCGATGCAGGTGCCGTCGTGGACGCGGTTCAAGACGGCAAAATTCGCCCACTCCATATTGCCTGCCAGCGTGGACACACTGCCACCGCACGACTCCTCCTTGAGCAGGGAGCAAACTGTGAACGACCGAGCAACGCTGGGTATGCACCAATACATCTCGCCGCAGCGGGAGGCCATGTGGAAACCATCGAACTCCTTGCCAACGAAGAGTATGCGTGCGATCTTCAGCAACCAAGTGTGAGCAGATTGTTCACACCTTTGCATCGCGCGGCGGTATTCTTTAAGCCGGAGACGGCGAAGGTGCTGCTTGAACTCGGCGCGCAAGTCGATCCTCGAACACACGACAACCAGACTCCGCTGCTCGCGGCGCTTGAAGCGTATGGGTTGGAGAAAAAGAACAAGGCACAATTCAGATCCCAAATACATCGCCTCGCAACACTACTGCGCAAGCATGGCGCCGACCTCTCTGCAACCAGTAAGAATGGTGAGACCGCTGAGCAACTCTTGCGCAATTACGGACTCCTGAATCCTGAAGAAGATTGAGCGACGTACGGATTATATCCATTCGCTCTTGAGACATGCGTCCAAGTGGTTCATTCCGTGCATTCCAACAACCGCGCCATTGAAAGAACTGCTGAAATCCTTTTGATCGTCTAAGTATAAATGGGTTGGGTTGATCGAATTAGTAAGTAGAGCGTATTGGCATTCCGCAGATCACCTTGTTCTCGCACTTTCTAATTCTACTGATGTGAATTTTCGTTTCTCTCGTCACGTGACACCAGTTTTCGCGCAATGCTCCACCACTTGTCGATGGTCGTTTTGCCTACGTTCAATGCTACGGCGACTTCTGGAACGGTCATCCCGGCCAGGTAGCGCATCATGACCATCTCCTTGACGCGTGGATCATATCGCCCGAGCCGCTCCAATATCTCCTCCAATTCGAGCAGGTCCACTTCTGAATTCAAGTCCGCAAGCGAAACAGTCGGGTTGACTTTCTTCCAACCGCGTCCGCGTTTTAGAGCATTGCGATCACGAGCGTGGTCGATCAGCACGCGGCCCATGGCTTTCGCTGCAACTCCTAAAAACATCCCACGATTGGACGCTGCCAGATTCCCGTCAGCAAGACGAATGTAGGCTTCGTGGACCAGAGCGGTCGGTTGCAACGTGTGGTCATCGCGTTCATGAGCCATCTTTCGGCTGGAAATACGTTTGAGCTCAGTATAGAGAATCCCGAACAGTTGGTCCTTGGCCGCGTCGCGGCTGGTCTCATTTCCTTCTTGTGCTAGCGCGAGAATCTCGGTGACCACGCCAGTGGGTTCATTTGGCATAGGGGAAATCCAATCGGGTCTTCCAGCTCATCAACAACGAATCGCAATTCTAACCTTCGAACTTTTTCCTGTCCAAGCCCCGTCTAATCTGACGCTCTCCATAGCCTGAAATCAAGCCCACCCCCAAAAAAAACTGAAATTCAGTGGTCGTTTCGGTTCCAGATCGAGCCTTAGTAAATGAACACGGGACTGCCTTTCGTGTTTGTTCCAAGCGCTTGGGGCCTGTTGCACTTCTGATGTTGGCATCAATTCCTCAACATGGCAAAAGAAAGGAATACAAGAATGTTTCCAATCAAACTCCTAAAAGCGTTGAATACCGATGGTGTCCGCTCGATTCTACCTTTGTACTTAGACTCCGCCAGAGCACAGCACCTTTTTCGAATTGTTGACGTGTTCAACGGGAGGGAAATGGTCGGTAACGTCCGCTGGTGGCGTGACGAGTACCCGATTCGACTGCGACTCGCGGCGATTGCCGTTTGTCAGCAGGAATTTGAATGCGAGTAAGTTCACGCGCAACATTTTGAATCGATCAACGATACCTCTCAATCAACATCAAACGGCTAAGAGCGTGATTCGCTGTCACTTCCTTGGTGTTGTTTGAAGCAACACGAGGAAACCAGTAGCCATATTCCACACTTCGACTCACTCGGGTGCAATCGCACTCATCAAGTCACGCGTTGACTGAAGTTCTGCAGTTACTGATTCCAAACACATTTCTCTCCACGGGCTAACCAGTTCGACCACGTGGTCGAGCCGTGCGGGGAATGTGCGCGGACTGATTTTGGGAGCATACTCATGAAGAACGTATTGTTTTTGGTCACCCTAGTCAGTTGTATGTTGGCAACTCCGGGCCTCGCAGAGATGCCTGACGATTACACGATGACTTTCTCCATTCGAGAGGATCCCGCGGACGAACAGAGTGACGTCATTTTTCAAGTGTCCCTCGATTTGAAGGCGGACAGTGTTGCGGAAGGTGTCATCAAGTGGGAAGTGGTCGAGGCCCGCTTCGTTCAATTCGACAATGGGATCGCATGCGGTGCCTGGACGAAGCAGCAACCGACGGTGACGAGTAATGACGGACTTTGGCACGTTGCCCACGACGATCCGGAAGATCCTGACGCAACGGAATTCAATATCCTGCCAATTCTTCAAGGCACTGCCGACGCCGATGTGAGCGGTGATGACCTCGACTACGAATTGGCGACTGGGGCGATCACCAAGTCCGAAGCCGCCATGTACGGTGGCTACGTCGCTGGCATGACCTATTCTTTTCAGAGAGAAACTGAGCCGGAACCGGAAGATGAAGGTGAAGATGAGCCTCAGGAAGCGGAAGGAATCCCTACTCCGCCAGCCGGGTAGTCGATGACTTTCGCCCATTCAAGATGCGGAGATTGTCTTCAATGACTTTCATGTGACTACCGATCGCATCACCACCAATTCCCAACGACCTCAAGCGCTGGTTTGCCGATTCCAGAAGTTGCCGCGCTTGGGTGTCATCTTGGTGTGTTTCTTGACGAATGTGCCAGACCGCGAGGTTAATCTCAGCTATGCTGAGTTCAATCGACCGGTCTGGCACACTTCGCTGCCTGTCCCATAGTTTCTTGCGAATCTCCAGCGAGAAATTGAGGGGCTTGAATGCCTCTAAATTCCGTCCGGACTTCTGCAGACATGAGCCTACTGAATCATGGGCCCTCGCAAGCTCCGCATTGTATTCTAAGTTTTCTGCCTGCAGTTCGACAAGAGATTCGCGGATCACCAAGGACGCTTCCGCATCTTCAAGTGCCGCAGCGATGATGCCCGCCGCTTTGTTGCTTCGCGAACGCTCGTCCAATACAAATCCCAACCGCCGCATGGTTTCCGCGTCATTTGCACCATTAGAAGTATACTCATGGATGCTCTCAAGCGTCTGGGTGGCGGCTTCGATCGCACCACGCGAATCCCCAGATTGACGCAGCGCCCACGCCAGCCGAATTCCGGCGCTAAACCAATCGTGACGATAACCAACGTTGGACGCATCAATGCTGCAGAGGTATTCCCCTGTCACATAGGACAAATGTGCCCTCGAGATTGCAGATTCATATTCACGCATCGCAGCCAAGACAGTGCACGACTTCATGGAAGCAAGCATGTGCTCATGTTTGATGCGCACGTCAAATGGTCGATCGCTCAAATACCGTTCCCGAATCTTCAGCGAATGTTCCAATGATGCTCGTGCTCGGTTCAAATCACCAAGTTTGATGCTAATATCACCATCCCATTCCATGGCTTTCGCATGGAGTAGTTCATCATCGATGCCTGCCTCGAACATTGACAATGCTTCATCCAGCGTTGACTGAGCGCCAATGTACTCGCCTTTTAAATAGTCATGTCGTGCGGCATCAACAAGCACACGGACAAGTTCTTCGCTCGCGTCTGGATCTTCTGATTCGGTGGCGACTCGAATTATGCGAAGTGCGGATTGGAAATGTGCGCCGCCATCCAATGCCGCGTTGCCTGCTTTCCGGTAGAGGCGTGCGCGGGTGACCTGATCGGAGAGGATGTTCTCCAGCCGCCGGGCTGCTTGCAAGTAGAGGAATTCTGCCGCGTTGGTATCTCCATCGGAGCAGACAATGTCGCCCTGTTTTTCCTGCAGCGTCACCGACAATGAATCCAGCGACGGGTCTGCCCCAATTAACTCGATCATCTCAAGCAATCGATCTGAAACGTCGGCGAGCAAACTCTTGCGCACAACCCTTCCGCCAGCGAGAGATTCGATTTCCTCATCAACTTTGGTCACCAAATGTCCAAGCGTATTTTGAGCCAATGATGCGAATTTGTGGGCCGAATCACGTTGTTGTTGCGCAACCAGTTGGTGCTCTCTCGTTCGAAGGTTTGACCAGATCAGCAGCGCAAAGACGACAAACATTGCGGTAACTTGAACCCGATACTTGCGAACCATCCGCCGAGTCAGATACCAGCGATGATCGATACGCGCATGAACAACACCACCGGATAGGTAACGATCCAAGTCGTCTGCAAGCGCGTCTGCAGATTGATAGCGTTCGTGCTTGCTCTTGGCGATCGCCATCGACACAATCGCTTGAAGATCGTCGTCGAATTCAGCCAACTTCGGCACAGTAACGGAATCACTCAAAGCGATCGCTTCTTTCAGGCTTCTTGGTTTCGCTCGAATGATATTTTCTCTGGCTTTTTCTTTGTCACCGTTACAGCCATAGGGGAAAGTCCCTGTCAATAATTCAAATAACACGACACCCAGGGAATACACATCGCTTCGTACATCCAGCGTACCGAATCCGGTTGCCTGCTCCGGACTCAGGTATGGCAACGTGCCCACCACATGACCGTCCAACGAAATATTCTCCTCCGAGTCGGACTCTCCCATCGCTTTGGCCAGACCGAAATCGAGTATCTGCGGTTCGTCATTTTCATCTATGATGATATTGGAGGGCTTTAAGTCCCGATGAATGATGCCCAGTTGATGTGCTCGGCTTACTGCTCGCGCGATCCGCACCATGATGGCGATGCGCGCACGAGCCTTTGGGGCGTTCAAGAATGCGTGCTGATGCACGGGCACGCCGTAGATCATCGGCATGACAAAATAAGGTTGGCCGTCCACTACACCGCTGTCATAGACGGGGACGATGTTGGGCAACTGGATTCTCGACACCAACCGAATCTCGCGGGCAAATCGCTTCGCTCGCCGTTCGGTAAAGAATTGACCTCCACCCATAACCTTGATGGCGACATCGCGCTGGGTGGAGCGTTGGAAGCCGCGAAATACGACCCCCTGCCCTCCCTCTTGAATCATTTCCAGAACGTCATAGCCAGTCAGCGCCGCATCCAACGCCGCAACTCGCATTGCACTTTTTGATACTTCTTGTCCGCCCTGCTCAAACCCTTCAACGGCTTTCTCCGCTTTGACGATCAACTCCAAATCGCGAGCCCTGCTCTCCAATTCGGGCATCAGGTTTGGAAAGCGACGTTCAAGATCAATCTCAGAAAGAGACATTCCTTCACGAAGGAGACGGTTGATGAGCGCAATCGCAGCTTGATAGTCTTCCTCAGGTGTTGGGTTGCCCGACGGATGGAATGGCACGCATCAATTCCTCTTGAAACGTCCAAGCATCATACTTCAGCCAAACTTCAGACTTCTGACGGTACGTCGCTCAGGTAATGCGATGCGTATTTGAGTTCGGAGCGCAAACTCGACAACCCCCTGATGACCAGACCGTGGATGGATTGAACGCTGCGCCCCATTTGCTGACCGGCTTGCTTATGCGAAAGCCCCACGATGTAACAGAGATGCACGGCCGTCCGTTGATCCTCAGGAATTCTCTCAAGGGCAAAGTGAATATGCTTGGCGTTCTCTTCCGCAGCCGCGCATTTGCTCGGAGTCGGGTCCTTGCCAGAGACCTTGTCGAACAGATTCAGGTACGACGTGCGATCATTATCATGCAGTACACGCACACTGCTATCACCACCGCCTCGTTTCAAGGACTCGAATCGACGAATCTTGTCTACAAGAACCGATGAAGTGGCGGTTCTAAGATACGCGTACATATTGTCGATGCCGGAGTACCCGCGCGAACCGTGTAGCCTGATCACGGATTGGAGGACATCCTGTAGCACATCGTCAACATCGATTTCCCGACGAAGACGCGCAGGAATCTGCGGTTCCACATGCGCTCGAAGCGCCGGGAGATATTCCATAAGCCAAGTGTGCGTGTTACCGTTCTGCATTCTTTATTCCCAAACACATTCCGAAGCCGTCACAGGATAGCCGACCCACCACATTATACAAAAACCGCACCCCGTAACCAAGCCACATGCTTGACTGCTTGAACGCTTCACTTTGGCGAGTATCTGGCCCTTATAGGAACGAGCAGCCGCCCATCCGATAGATTCGGGCAGCGGAATTCGATGATGATTCCAATGATTTTGGCAGAGGCCGAAGTTGCCCAGTTTTGTAGCAGAGCCTGCATTGAGGATTTCATCTTCCTGTGCGGGGGCGAAGTTACGACTGATCAGAACCGTGATGTACTAGGCGGGCTTGTGCGATAGACCGACTCTTGGCCTATTGAAGGGCAACCGCGTCACATCCACTCGCGTGAAGCTGTCACGCCGATTGCGAGTCAGCAGGAGCAATCAGTAGTAGCTAGGAAATACCATCGAAAATGGCGATGACGCCGAATCCCGTATACTATGGACCACGACGCATACTCAACGGATTCTCGGTTTCCGAACTGCGCGCGGTGACAACAACAAAAGTGCAAAGGAGCGTGGAGCGACTGACGATGGCAAAGGACAAGGCATATCAAGAAGCTGAACGCAAAATCGCGAATGCGCTGCGATCCCAAACCCGCAATTTTGATCTGCGTGGAATGGGGCTCACCGAACTGCCGGATTCGATTGGGCAACTCACGCAGTTGCAAAATCTGCACATTAACGACAACCACTTGACGGCGCTGCCGGAGTCGTTTGGGCAGCTCACGCAGTTGCGAACGCTGAATCTTGCCGACAATCAATTGACGGCGTTTCCAGAATCGCTTGGGCAGCTCACGCAGTTGCAATCGCTTTACATTTACAACAACAAATTGACGGCGTTACCGGAGTCGCTTGGGCAGCTGACGCAGTTGCAAGCGCTGTACATTAACAACAACCAATTGACGACGTTGCCGGAATCGTTTGGGCAGCTCACGCAGTTGCGGACGCTGTTCATTAACAACAACCAATTGACGGCGCTGCCCAAGCTACTGACAAAAAATCTCTCGGTTTTGGGATTTGGGAAGATCGCATTGGGCGAATTGCCGGTAAGTCTCCGTAACTTGACACAATTGAAGAAGCTATTTATTTGGGAAACGCAACTTACAACGATACCGGATTGGATTGGGGAATTGCGGACGTTGCAATTCCTCGACTTCTCAGGAAACGATATTTGTAACATCCCCGAATCATTGGCGAAGTTAAAACAACTTGAGACCCTCGTGATTGGCGACACAAATTCAGGAGGCAATCCACTTGAACGGATACCGGAGTGGATTGGGCACCTACCAAAGCTTTCAGATCTTCAATTATGCAATTGTCGTCTAACGGACCTGCCAACTTCGTTGGCCCAGCTTAAACCTCTAAAGGAACTCGAACTCGACGATAACCCCCTCAACCCCGAACTCGCTGCGGCGTACGAGCAAGGACTCGATGCGGTAAAGGCATACCTACGGGAAAAAGACAAAGGCACGCGGCAGCGGTATGAGGCGAAGCTGCTGATTCTCGGTGATGGGAATGAAGGCAAGACGTGCGTCTCAACGGCGCTTCGTGGACTGCCATTTGAAGACCAGCACACCACTCGCGGTGTGGAAGTCAATCCCTGGTCCTTCCCCCATCCTGATCACCCCGATGATGCGGACCGCGAGATCACCCTTAATATCTGGGACTTTGAAGGGCAGGAGATCAACCACCAGACTCACCAGTTCTTCCTGTCAACCGATTCGCTCTATGTGCTTGTATTCAAATGCCGAGACCAGTTCCTCCTCGATCAGGCCGAGTACTGGCTGGACACCATCCGCTCACGGGCGCCAGGTGCTCAGGTGGCGATTGTCATCACCGAGTGCGAAGAGCGAACACCCTACATTCCGGAAGATCGTTTGCTGGCTGAATACGGCGATCTGCTTTTAGACGGTCGCTGGTTGTTTGCCGTGGGTTGCCAAGACGAATCGGGAATCCCGGAATTGCAGCAGGAGCTACAGCGCCGAGCAGCCGACCTGGAATTCATGGGTCGCGACTGGCCGCTGACATACGACAGCGCCGAAACGCAAATCGAAGACAAGGCCAAGGGCAAATCGCACATGACCCGCGGCAGTCTGCATGACATTTTCGAAGACAGCAAGATCGACGCTGAAGGGTACGAGGAAGCTGCCCGCGGGCTGGCCAGGTTGGGCATCATCACAGAATTCCCTGATTGTCCGGACCTGAGCGACTTCGTCGTCCTTCAACCGCAGTGGCTCACCAAAGCCATCAGCTTTGTGATGGAGAACAAGCAGCTTGTCGCGGACAAAGGGGAGATCACATTTGAAAGCATGAAGGGCATTTGGAAAGAGCAGAACGTAAACCAAATGTTCGGGGTCTTTCACGATTGCATGAAAGAGTTTGAACTATGCTACGACCTGGAAGACTGCAAAGACCGATGCATGGTTCCGCTTCGGTTCGGTTACCTCAAACCGAATATCCCATGGACCAAGAATGATCAATTCAAAACGCGGAGGGTGACGTACAAACTCAACCTGCGTCCACCGATGGGCTTGATGAGTCGCTTTATCGTTAAAACGCACCACATGATCGTGCGTCCCGAACAGGGTGCAGCCGCGACTGACGGACCCCGCGGCGTGTATTGGCACAACGGGGTCTTCCTGGAATCCGGCGAAGGTCCGCTGCAGAGCCAGGCCTTGTGCGAATTCGACGCCGAATTGCGAACACTCAGCATCGAGGTGCGGGCTGCATTCCCGCAAAAGATGCTGGATCAGATCGACGCGTATGTCGGTGCAGTGTTTTCCTTCTTTAAGGGACTTAAGCCGGAGCGGTCTTACGGGTGCATCGAGGTTGACGACAACACACAGACAGAGACACAGTGCCGCGCCGCCCATCCGGAGCGAAAAATTCTATATGCCCTTCAGAAGCAGCGGGAGGTTTCGTGCGATGTTGGCTGGCACGACGTCAACCCGATGCAACTGATCATGGGCATTGGCAGTTTCGGTGGCGACATTAAATCGGTTGTGCGCGAAGAAGCCGAGCGCACACGCACCCATGTAGACAGATCGACCGACTGGGCCAAACCGCTCATCAAGAATATCACAACGCTGCTCGATTGGGCGGAACAGCATCAGCAGACGCTGCGCCAGTTGCAGGTCGATCAAGCCAAACTTGCTCCGGAGATCCGCCAGGAACTTGAATCGAAACTGCGTGAATACCTCGGTCACATGAGCGACATGCTGGATGAACGGCATCAAAAGTCGGCGCCCAGTGTGTTCTCGATCGGTACGCAGGAAGGGAGTCCGTGGAATCCGAAAACGTATTTCAAGCAGACGTACGTACTAACACCATGGTGCGAACACGAAGGCGGGATGCACCGCCACCTTCCGGGCCAAGTCCGGTTTCCCACGAATCAGGAGTGGTGGAACAAGACAGCACCGTGGATTGCTCGTGGGACGAAGGTGTTGGCGACCGGCTTGCAGCTCGCGTTCGCAGGCATGCCGTTGGCTGTCGGTGATGACGTCTATGGCGCAGTCAAGAATGAAGTGACATTCATGAAGGAACTCACGAAGCACCTTGAACTCGGTGTAGTAGAGGGTTCTGGTAAGACGAGTAAGTTGCTGAAAGCAGATGATTTATGGCCTGGGGAACAAGTGAGGAATCTGCAAGGCGAGGACGGAGAAACGTCACTGATGCGAGCCGCACTGGCCCATTTTCTGGAGGGAATCGCCCCGACTCAGTATCGAGCGGGCCAATGGGGAGAACTGAAACGCGTCAGACTTCCGGACAACACACATCGGTGGTTGTGCGTGCAGCACGCGCGCGAGGGCAGACGATGAACGTTTTCGCACGGGGCAATTGCCAATTGGCGGCGTTGCCGGGTTTCTCAAAAGAAAAAAACCCGCAGAGCGCAATGAGTTGCTGCGCTCGCGGGCTTGGATCAGCTGTCATCTCCCCCAGATGCAGCTTTACCTCTTATTCATCCGAGCCGTCGGAATCGACTGGCCAATCTGAATCGCTGTTCTCATCGGATTCACCCATTTCGTCCGATTCCTCTTCGGTATCCGCTCCGACTGCAGAGTGTGCTTCTTCGATCTCGCGGGCGGTCGTGATGTCCATGTAGCGTAGGCCTTGGCGCTCATAGATCATTCCCCTGACTTCCACGTTCTTAAGACCGAACTTTGCAAATGCGCGGCTGGCCCCTTTTGTGCCTTGGCCAAGAATGACCAGACCGTCATCGGTCTCAAGGGCTGCTGGCACGCCAGCTTTGATGCATTCGCGTGTACACTTCGCTTCGTCGGCGGTCGGAAATCTACCGGTCATGAAACACTGCAGGTCCACGACTCGACCTGTCAGCGAAACCTCTTTGGGGGCAACGGTTTCGCGTCGTGTTTGATCTGCTTGAATAGCGGACACAAATCCCACCATCAGGCACACTGCGCCCAGCGACAGAATCAAAATGCTATTCTTACCCATCTTCGTATTCTCCAACTTGGGACACGCATTGGTCCCTTTTTTTATCGATCCCGTGACCGATGCGGCCACAATGGCCACAAAGCGCGGTCCACCGAATCATCTTGATCCGCCCTTTTATGTAGCGGATTGATTCAAGTATCTTGATGAACAGTGCTGCAAGGTGAAGTCAGCGGCGCTGCGATTTCCAGCTTGTACCCATCCGGGTCGAACAGAAACATCTGCAACGAGTCTTCTGCTCGGCGCGGTGATGTACACCGAATCTGCATTGCGACTGCACGTTCGTGGGTGTCCCGGACATCTTGCTCAGTAAGGACGCGAAAGCTCACATGATCGAGCCCGGCTAGTTCGGCTGCCTGGGGTAGACCTTCCACCAAGACAACACTGAATTCCTCACAACCAGACGACGGGACACCTACGCAGGTACAGACGCAACTGTAAGGCACACTCGCGCTACGACGGGCAAAGCCAAACAGTTCACAATAGAACGCCGCGCTGCGTTCGAGGTTTCTGACACGTAGTTCTACATGCCCGATTCTTGTGAGCTGGGTACTCTGCTGCACGTTTTCGTCTTTCGCGATTGACTACCTCATGATGCAGGAATAATTTTGGACTGGCGAGATGAACCGATCGTGAATACCGTCTGAAAATCTATTCATTTGGGCTCTGGGACATCGCCGTTTTCAGCCTCACCGTAAACTGGCAGCCACCCTCGGGAAGGTTCGCGACCTTAATCTCGCCACCGTGGAGATCAACAACCCCCTTTACGATCGCAAGCCCAAGGCCGACCCCCTGAAATGTGGAGTGTTCGTCCGGCACCCGATAGAAACGGTCAAAAACATGTGGCACATGTTCGTCAGGAATCCCGGGGCCACCGTCTCGAACAGAAATAACGGCGAACGCATCGGTGACTTCCACGGTCACCCCGACCTGCGTTTGCGGAGGTGCGTAGCGAATGGCGTTGCGAAGCAGGTTGGTGACGGCGAGGGAGAGCAACGCATGGTCGCCATGTACAAGGAGGGCATCGTGTTCCTCTTCCGGCATCGCCAACGTGGGTACGATGTTGACCTCCACCCGCGATGCGATGTGCGCAGTGCGTTCAACGGCGGCCATCACGAATTCGTTGACCGGCGCATCAGTCATGGAAACCTGCAAACCACCCTCTGCCCGGGCGAGCATCAACAAACTCTCGACGACCTGGCTTAGCGCTCGCACTTCGTCCTGGACGGTCGAAAGGAAGCGTTCATATTCAATGGGCGAACGCTCGGACTGCGCCAACACTTGTGCTTCGCTGAGCAACAATGCAAGCGGTGTTTTTAGTTCATGGGCCACGTCGGCGATGAAGCGTTCATGCGAACGAAACGACGACGTGAATCGGTCGAGCATCCGATTCAGACCGGTGAGCATCGCTTTGACGTCATCCGTGGATGCATGCGCATCAAAGCGCATGGACAGGTCTTCAACTTGAAATCGCTCTGCGGTGGCTACGATTTGCGAAAGCGGTGCCAGGTTGCGTCGCGCCATCCACCACGCCAAAGTTGCCCCCACAAGCAATCCCAGGCAGGAACCGCCGACAACAAGATTGCGCAATCGAGTCCAGGACTTGAGAAGCGGTGCTGTACTCAGCGCCAATTGCAAGATGTGCGGCTGGGGAGTTGAGTCGACGTCCACAGTCAGCATCCGCAGTTCGCCGGATTCCCCAACAAGCCCGCGCGGAATCGCGCCCTCTAAAGTCTCAAACACGGGTCCACGTTTTAGTAGCGTCACTGCATCGTCAGGCAAGGGTAGCGTTTGCTCCGCGAGGCTCGCTGACTTTGCAACCACGACGCCCTCGGCATTGCGAAGCTGCAGGTAATAATCCGGAAATCGAAATGACCGCAACTGCGTTGCAGGCGATTCTGACCCGGCTCCATTCCTCGCGAGCGCGTCGCAGACCACCTCGGCATGAATCCGCAGTCCATCGTCAAACTGCTCGCACATGTCGCGATCGCGGGCGATCAGCAGACCTCCGCAAACAACAATCAGGACAGCCGCAAACACGCCTATGAAATGCAGCGTGAGCCGCGATTGAATCGATCGTGCTTTTTTCCACATGGCGATTTTTCGATACAACGGTGGCGGGGTCAGACGGGTTCCTCGCTGAGCACATAACCGACGCCGATTTCTGTGTGGATTAACCTTCGTTCAAAATCTCGATCGACCTTGCGGCGGAGCATGCTCACATACACGTCGATGACATTGCTGTCGCCCTCAAAATTCATGTCCCACACATGCTCACCGATTGAGGTGCGCGTCAGAACACGATGCGGATTGCGCAGAAAATACTCCAGGAGTGCAAATTCCTTCGCGGTCAGCTTGATGCGCACCCCGCCTCGCATGACCTTTCGTTCGACCAGGTCCATCTCCAGATCGGCAAAATTCAGACGGGCGGTGTTGGCCCCTTGGCCGCGGCGCAGCAGCGCTCGAAGCCGGGCGAGTAACTCATCGAATTCAAATGGCTTTGCCAGATAGTCATCTGCGCCCGCGTCGAGGCCTTTGACCTTGTCGGCAGTACCCGACAGTGCGGTAAGCATCAGGATCGGGGTTTTGATACCGCGTCGCCTGAGGTTGGCACACGCCTGAATCCCGTCTTGATCGGGAAGCATCACGTCGAGAATGATCGCGTCATACGGCTCAGCCGCCGCCAGGTCTTCACCTTCGTGACCGCCGCCTGCCAAATCGACGGCATAACCGTTTTCAGCAAGGCCCTTGCGAATCACACTGGCCATCCGCGGGTTGTCTTCCACGATCAGGACACGCATCTGAGCGACGCTCCAATCTCTGCGTAAATACGAATAACAGTCTTGCTGGACACAAGCGTATTCGCTCAGTCCAAACCAGGCAATGAACGCTCCAACGCCCGGAATCGTTACCCCAAGCACACCGAATGAAAAGTTCTTAATCCCGTACTCACGGAGAATTCATGGCGCATCGGGATTCTATCCGAGATTGTGTCGCCGGTCACAAGATGCGTCCGGCTTCGGAGAATGGGTATGAACTCAGCCAGTCATTGGATTTCAGTCAAGCGGTTGTGGATCATAAGCTTGGTTGCGCTTGTTGGAATTTGTGCCAATGCGGCGCGAAGTGCGGAACCGATCGGCGTGGTTGTTCCAACCACAGCCTCCTCAGCAATCCTCGCAGATGACAACGGCGCGATATCAGAAGTATTGCTCCACTTTTCCGAAGACGAGGGCTTCGGAATTCGCGAGGTCTTAAGCGAACTCCTGACAAAATTGAATCCGCACACGAGCGTCGTCATTGCATGCCCCAATCGCAGCACCGTCGACGTCTTTGAAGCGGAATTGGGAGCCAAGGCACGACACGGTGGGCGTCATGTTCGCGTGTTCAATGTCGGTATGGACATTTCGATCTGGGCACGAGATCGTTGCATCGCCCGGCAGAATCCTGACGGATCGCAGGGTTGCCTGTTGGTGCCCAGACCGCTACCCACGTTTGATCTCTGGCGATTAAACGAACTCTACACACCGTTCGCCCTTGAGTCTGTCGGTGCATTCCCAGATGCACGGGCTGTTTCGGTGATCATTGAAGGCGGCAACATCGTCAGCAACACCAAGTTCGCCTTTGTTGGCGCAAACGTCTTTGAAGAAAACGAAGATGCGTTTGGCAATCCCAACGGTTCCGCGCGACTGATGCGCGACTTGCGAAAGCTGGCCGGCAAGGAAATCATCATCGTGGGCAGTGAACTCGGCGAGGTTCCGTGGAATCATGTCGATATGTATCTGACTCCCGTTGCGGAAAAGACCGTGTTGCTGGCCGACCCTGCGCTTGCCGCGCAAATCATGGGCGTTGATTCATTCGACTTTTCAGTCGCTGACGAAGAGGAAGAGCAGTTCACGTCGCCGGTCGATACGAACTTTATTTTCGCGCAGATTGCCCAACGATTGCGACAATCCGGTTTTGTGGTCATAAGCATTCCGGCAGTTTTGAACCCAGCCGAGCAATGGATGATGACCTACAACAACGTTCTGATCGACGAGCGCGAAGGCAAGCGCACCGTTTATCTGCCAACTTACGGAGTTGACGCGTTGGATGCATACGCCCAGGGCGTCTATGAACAAATTGGATTTCACGTCGAGACCGTGAATGTGTCGGGAATCTTTGAATCCGGTGGCGCTCTTCGCTGTGTGACCAACGTCACCCATCGCGACTACAAGAAAATCAATTCAGCTGTGCATTGATCCAGCGCAACAGGCTACTTCTGGGCATTCGCTCATCAACGTGTCGCAGTCACAGTATCTCTCAACAGATCGGAGCCCCGTTATCGTGGATGAAAACTCGAACCGGGGCGGAGTTTACGACAGAACTCAACAAGCAAATCGGTTGCTCGATCGACATCTTTGAGGTCCACCGTTTCTACCGCCGTGTGCATATAGCGACAGGGTATGCCCACAATTCCGATCGCAATTCCTGCCCGTGATATCTGCAACGCGTCTGCATCCGAGGGGCTGCACTCTGGTTGGGCTTCTGGTTGGACGGGAATTTTTTTTGCCCGTGCGGCGCTACGTAGCAATTCGCCGACCCGCGCGTTCGCATTGGCCCCGACAACGATGCTTGGCCCATGGCCCAATGAGACTTCTCCCGCAGTCCTTCGATCGACATCTGGAACGTCAACAGCATCGGTGACATCGACACAGATCGCGACGTCGGGTTTGATTGCATAAGCCGCGGTCATAGCACCACGCGATCCGATTTCTTCCTGCACCGTGCTGACTGCAAAAATCGCGCAGTTGGGACGTTGGCGACTCAGCTTGCGCGCCGCTTCCGTGATGACGGCGATGCCGGCTTTGTTGTCCAGACCGGGGCCAGTCAGCAAGCGATCGCCGAGCATTTCCGCACCCAGCGCAAAGGTAACAGTGTCTCCGATGGCCAGTTTTCGCATGGCGTCACTGCGACTCTTTGCCCCGATGTCGATCGCCAGATCACGAAAGGCCAGATCACGAAAGGAAGATTTTGAATCCTTTTGGGTTGGCCCGCGTAAACGTTCCGGACAATGTCCGATCACACCTGACGTCGCGCCCTTTCGGGTATGGACAGAAACTCTTGACCCAGGCAGTAACGCCGGGTCTAATCCTCCAATGGCCCGCGCAAAAGCGAACCCCTGCTCGTCGACGTGGGTGACCATAAGCCCGATCTGATCGACATGTGCAGCGAGCATGACCCGCGGCTTGCCGTCGGGGTTGATGGCGCAAATCAAGTTGCCATGTATGTCCGCATCAATCGTGTCTGCCTTCTCAGCCATGCGCGTTCGGACAACGCGCTGTGCCGGTTGCTCGAATCCCGACGGAGATGGCGTGTTCAACAGCTTCTCAAGAAATCGCAGATGATCCGGTCGCATGAACATGACTCCTTACCTTGTTCGCACCTTTCAGATAACCCCGTTTGACGCATAGGGCAATAGGGGCGATGGCTATTACCGGCGGGTTGGCTACTTGAGATTAGGGCTATTTCATGTGGATTTCACGCGGCGCTCAAAACCGGGATATACATTGTTCCCTCCCGTAAGGGTCTCTTGAGAAAGTGCCGACTGACAGTCACTTTTTAGCCGCACGAGGATTGGAAAACCTAGAAAATGAATACTGAGTTTTCTTCCGAAACAAGCGAAGCGCAACCTCAAAAAAACACGTCAGAGTCGCTGCTGGATGGTGCGACTTCCGATGAGTTCCAACTGCCCGCTGAGCTTAAAGACCAGCGCCGTGTAGCCGCCGACAAGAATCGCACGATTGACGAGCGTCTGGAAGCCTTTGAAGACGTCATGGATTCAGAGGTTGGGGATACGTCGTTTGCCCGGGCTCGAAACATTGAACGGGCGGAAGGCATTCGTCAGTTGTATTTGAAATTTGAAGGCGGAAATCCCACCGGTACGCAGAAAGACCGAATCGCCTTTGCACAGGCGCACGACGCAATGCGCCGTGGTTTCGATGCGATCACGGTTGCAACTTGTGGCAATTATGGCGCAGCCCTCTCAATCGCGGCGCGCATCGCCGGGTTGCGCTGCATCATCTACATTCCGGAAAGCTACCAAAGTCGGCGAATTGAGGAGATGACCCAACAAGGTGCCGAGATTCTACGGGCCCCCGGTGACTATGAAGATGTCGTTGACTTGTCGCGCCAGCGGTCTGTTGATGACGAGATCTACGACGCAAATCCTGGCGGTGCCAATACGGCATTGCAGTTGCAGGCCTACGGTGAAATCGCCCACGAGATTTATGACGAATTACGCGACGCACCGGCAGCCGTCGCCGTTCCAGTGTCCAATGGAACTACACTCGCTGGCATTTACAAAGGCTTTTTAAGTTTGTACCGGCGCGGCAAGACATCGCGCATGCCCCGATTTATCGCGGGGTCTACCTATAACAAAAACCCGATCGTGCATGCCTTGATTCGCAATTTGCCGACGTGCGACAACCTGCCACGCGAGCGCGTCCGGGAATCGAAAATCAACGAACCGCTGATCAACTGGCATGCGATTGACGGCGAACACGCGGTGCAAGCTGTCCGGGAGTCCAATGGGCACGCTGCTTTTGCCAGTGACCGCGCCATGCTATCCAGTGCAAAATCGCTACGCGAAAAAGAGGGCTTGAGTGTGCTGCCCGCCTCGACGGCTGGCCTCATCGCACTGATTGATCTGTGCCGCCGAGAATCAATGCCGCCCGACCGGTATGTAGCCGTACTGACAGGTAAACGAACATGAGTCATTCATTCGACGGAAACGCGATCGTTTACTGCGAGGGCGCATTTACGACGCCCAACGGGAAAACGGCGCACGGACTGGTTCGACACACGGATCGATACCGCGTCATCAATGTGGTGGATTCGGTGCATGCCGGAAATGACGCGGGGCAGCTTCTTGATCGGCGGCCCAACGATATCCCCGTGGTCGATTCGATTGCAACTGCAATCACGGATGCCAAGAAGGCGAACAAACCAGCTACGCACCTGGTCATCGGATTGGCTCCTGATGGCGGGCGGTTGTCGTTATTTGCTCGCGACGACGTCAAAGTGGCGATTCGATCCGGACTGCATGTAGACAGCGGGCTTCACGATCTCTTGAGCGAAGACACCGAGATTGCAGAGCTTGCCCGAGAGTTTGGCGTGCAACTTCGAGATGTGCGCAAACCGCCACCGCTCTCGCAATTGCACTTCTTCTCAGGAAAAATCGAAGACGTCACCAGCTTCAAGGTGGCGGTGCTTGGTACGGACTCTGCCATCGGAAAACGCACGACAGCCGTCCTGCTCGTCAAAGCGCTTCGTGAACAAGGGTTGACCGCGGAGTTGATCGGGACCGGGCAAACCTCCTGGATGCAGGGCGTGCGTTACGGAATCGTCCTCGATTCGCTCATCAATGACTTTGTCGCGGGTGAAATTGAGCACGCCGTTTGGAGCGCCTGGTCAGAACAGAAACCCGACGTCATCATCCTTGAAGGACAAGGGAGCTTGCTCAACCCCGCGTATCCAGGTGGGTTCGAGTTGTTAGCCGCCGGTAGACCGGACGCAGTCGTTATGCAGCACGCACCCGCGCGCGACGTTTATGATGGTTTTCCGAATCATCCGATGCACCCGCTAGAACGACAGATTCAAGCGATCGAAGTTGTTTCTGATCGCCCGGTTGTCGCAGTCACGTTGAACCACGAGTTGCTCGATCAGGATGCGATCGAACAGTCGAAGCGCGATGTCGCAGGTGAAACCGGTCTGCCCGTCTTTGATGTACTGCTCGAAGGGGCGGCTGGCTTGGCTGAAGTCATCGCACAGCGTATTGCAAGTAGAGAGTGTGTCGCGAGAGAAAGTGTGAATCGATGAATCGCCGTGCAAACTCAAGAGCTGGCGATATCCATCCAACCGGAAAAACGTCCAAGAAAAACCCGCTCGATTGCCTCTTCGTCATAGATCGACTCACAGTCGGTCCGGCGCGGATTGAATCGCGCCGCATCTGCGTGCCATACGAAGTGTCACAAGGCGGCACAACCGAGACCTTTGAACTCATCTTTCGTTATACAGCAGATGTGTTCTCGCCAGATGACATCGCTGACCAGAATCTCGCCGCGATGATCGGCTGCCAGGTAGCGCTGAACTACGGGCTGTTCGCGCGCGAAATCGTTTTTCGCGGCATATTCGACCAGCACGATCAGCGGTTTATTGCAAGCATGGCCGAAAACACGGCACGCGAAATCTACGTCAACAAGCTTTTGAAACCGAATTCATTTCTCGTTGGCGATGCCACCCACCTACCCGTCGTCAAACTGTCCCATTATTGCCAGGCTCGACTGGTCTTTGACGCTGCTGATGGCACCGCCGAGAAGGATCTCAAAGCCCGTCAATCCGAATGGACTTACAGTGCAAATCGCTTCCTCGTTCTGTCGAGCGGCGGGAAGGACAGCCTGCTCACGTTCGGACTGCTGCGCGAAGCAAAGGCGGAAGTTCATCCGGTCTTCGTCAACGAATCGGGGCGACATTGGTTCACAGCGCTCAATGCATACCGGTATTTTGATGAGCATATTCCCAATACCGATCGGGTTTGGACCAATGCCGATCGACTCTTTGCATGGATGCTGCGCAAGCTTCCCATCGTTCGGCAGGATTTCGCGAACGTCCGATCGGACGCCTACCCGATTCGCTTATGGACGGTGGCGGTGTTTGTATTCGGAACGTTGCCGATTGCCCGCAAATGCGGCGCTTGCCAGATCATCATCGGTGACGAATACGACACGACTGAGAAAACTACCCACGAAGGGATTACGCACTACAACGGATTGTACGATCAAAGTCGCTACTTCGACGACGCCCTCTGTCGGTATTACGCACGAAAGCGCTGGGGGCTCACCCAATTTTCGATTCTGCGGCCGATGTCTGAGTTGCTGATTGAGAAGACGTTGGCCCAGCGCTATCCGAATCTATTGGCACTCCAGACTTCGTGTCATGCAACGCACAAAGAAGGCGAAACGATTCGACCTTGCGGAAAATGCGAAAAGTGCCGCCGCATCATGACCATGTTAGCCGCCATCGATGTTGATCCAAAAGTCTGTGGCTATTCGCAAGAACAGTTAGTAAAAAGCCTCGCGGAATTTGCCCGCGCAGAACTACATCAGGAACTGGCTGGCGTACAGCAACTCGGGCATTTGCTTCGGTCACGTGGGTTGATTCAGGCTGACAAAATCGATGGAGCGTCGGTGAAAGAACGCAAGGAGATCATGCAACTACGCTTTGATCGCGAGCGCTCACCGATTGGTGCGATTCCGGCCAAGCTGCGTGCGAAGATTTACCCATTGATGCTCGCCCATACCGAAGGTGCAGTAGAGAAGCAGGGCCGCATGTGGTCTGCTTTCGACCCACTGGCCACCAACGCCATGTCCCAACCGTATCCATTTGAACAACCGGAGCGTGAATTGAAATCTGCCAACAAGAAGTCTGCAAACAAGAAATCTGCGGGCAACGCGACAGACAAATGGCTATGGGGCGAGTTCACTTGGCCCCAGGCGGAAGCACAACTTCGCAGTGTTGATGTCGCGCTTCTTCCGGTTGGGGCGATCGAGCAGCATGGCCACCACCTTCCCCTCGATACCGATGCGTTTGACGCGGATCACCTGGCGCAAGAAGTCGCTCGTGCGTGCGCAACGCCTCGGCCATTCGTCTTGCCGTTGATCCCTTATGGCGTGTCGTACCATCACGACGATTTTCGCGGTACAATCAGCGTCACCAACGAAACGCTTTCTCGATTGGTTTACGAAATTGGCATGAGCGTGGCGCGCAATGGCATCACCAAACTGGTCATCATCAATGGTCATGGGGGCAATGCCGCGACGCTCCAGTTCGCAGCCCAGATGATCAACCGCGACGCCCACATCTTCACATGCGTTGACACCGGAGAAACCAGCGACACCGACATCGACGAGCACACCGAGACACGCAGCGATCTGCATGCAGGTGAGGTCGAGACGAGTACTTCGCTCGCGACTCGGCCACACCTGGTTCAGATGAACAAAGCAAAGAAATGCATCTCCAAATTCTCGAGTCGATACCTGGATTTCAGTTCGCAACGGAGTGTCGACTGGTACGCCCGGACTGCGAAAATTTCCTCCAGCGGTGTCATGGGCGATCCAACGAAGGCCACCGTTGAAAAGGGCCATCGCATTTGGGAAATCATGATCAGTAACCTTGTGGGGCTCGTCGAACATCTCAAGCAGATGACGCTCGACGAAATTCATCAACGAAACCGCTTCTAGGCAACGATCATGAATATCACGAAGATTGAATGCTGGTCGGTGAGCATGCGACTGGCAGAAAGTTACGAGATCGCGTACGAGAAAGTCACTTCGACGACCAATGTGTTTCTGCGAATCGAGACGCATAACGGCATCTGTGGTTTTGGTTGCGCCGCACCGGACGAGCCAATCACCGGAGAAACAGCGGAATCAGTCCGCGGCGATCTGGAAGGCGTGGTTGAACCGTTGCTAAAGAGTCTTGATGCTTCGCGTTACGCGTGGCTGATGGATCAAGTTGTCGAAGCATTGCCCAATAGCCCCGCAACAAGGGCGGCCGTTGATATGGCATTGTTTGATGTGCTGGGAAAAGCCACCGGTTTGTCCGTCTACCAACTATTGGGCGGTTATCGCACTTCGATCCCTACAAGCATCACAATCGGTCTGATGCCATTTGAAGATGCCGTCGAGCACGCCGTACGCCATGTAAGTCGAGGCTTTCAATGTCTGAAGATCAAGGGCGGTCTCGACGTGAATGAAGACATTGAACGCGTGCATGCCGTGCGCGATCGAGTCGGCCCGGCGATCGAACTGCGATTCGACGCGAACCAGGGTTACACCGTTGAACAGGCTCGACATTTTGTTGAACGGACCAAGACAGCGAAGCTCGAACTGCTGGAGCAACCGACACCGCGTGGAGCGCCCGACCTGCTCGGCCGCGTCACTCAATCCGTTGCCCTGCCTGTGATGGCCGACGAGAGTCTGATGTCCCTGCGCGATGCATTTCGGCTGGCAAGTGAAGGACTCGCCGACATGGTCAACGTCAAACTCATGAAAGTGGGTGGAATCCTCGAAGCCTTGCAGGTCAATGCCGTCGCCAAGTCTGCAAAGCTGGAGGTGATGGTCGGCTGCATGGATGAAGCCGGGCTCGCCATCGCCGCCGGACTGCACTATGCCCTCGCGCGGAAAAACGTCGTTTATGCCGACCTCGACGGTCATTTTGATTTGATCGATGATCCGTCACACGCGGCACTGCGTCTCAAGGATGGCATTCTCTATCCTGCCGAAGGCCCCGGATTCGGTTGGTCGATCTAGACGTTGGCGACGAGCATCGCCATTGCGGCGAATCGCGTTATCCGCTGTCTGGTACTCACCCGAAACCGCTTCATTCAAACGGGTCGCTCACTTCAACTCGAAGCTCACTGCAATTTTCTAGCGACGCATGTTCAAACGAAACTTCGTTGGCATGAATCTCGCGTTGCATCTGCTTTCCAGCTTCGTCTAGCACGCGAATGGTTCTCGTTGGTACGTCGCAGCGCGCAACACTCACACTAAGGATCATGCGTCGTAGTTTGCAACGAAACGAGATGCGGTTGAATGGATACGCATTGGCAGGGCAAATCTTCAGGCCCGTAAGTGTCGGCTGGATCCCGACGACATGGCGTGCCAGAATCTTCAATAGCACATTGGAACTGCCTGTCTGCCAGTCGTTCATGCTTTGCCCATCGAGACCAAGCTCGACATTCTGGGCGTACGAATTTGGCATGACGAAGGGCGAATGTGAAAGATTTTCACTCTTCTGGAGAAACGGCAAGACTTTGGCCAACTGCGCCCAGGCACGATCGGGTTCATTCATGGCGAACATCGCAGCCACGCCGAACAATGTGGAATGGACATACGTCGCGCCGTTCTCTGCGGTACCAATGGGCAATTTTCGAATGCGCCCGACACCGCGTGCATCGGATCGAAAACCCGGCTCGAACGTTTTGAGTCCGTAGGGAGAATCCAACCTTGAAAATGCGGCGAGGATATCCTCATCCGAAATTCCGCGTGGCGCTTCATCTCTCATTCCACTAAGGACCCAAAAAGCGTACGACGTTAAGCCGTCTCGCGCCTCGCCATCAACGTCTTTGAAACTCCCGACGTAATACTCGCGCCCATCACCCCAGCCGTGAACGATCCTTGAATGTCCGCCCTCTGAAACGAGCGCATGCAATTCGAGCGCTTTGCGAACACTCTCTTTGAGTTTTTGATATTCGGTGATTTCGTTGGCGAATCGGGATGCGTCAAGCGCCGCGTACACTTCGGCCATCTCTCGGCAGTTTTGGAAGAATTGCAGACTGGCCATCACGGAAACACCAGACCCAAACCCTTCCGCACCGTCGCTTCGCACGCCTAATCCGTCGAGCGCATCGTTCCAGTCGCCATAAAGGGCCCGGACCAAACCGGTTTCCAGGTCGCGTTGTCGATGGAGATAACCGCAAATGCGCTCCATGTGATTGAGAACCGTATCGGTTTCATCAGATAGCGCAATGGTTCCGGCGATCGGGTCAACGATCTCATGGTACCCGACGATTTCGTTGAGAAGTGCAAGGTCGCCTGTCGTCGCCAGGTATGTGTAAATCGTTGAAATCACCCACACGCCCTGATCCACGAACTCGCGTAGGTCGGCTTTGGTGATGTCGCCATCGATTGCAAGGGAGTATTGCCGTGGGCAGCGACCGTCACTCAAGACATGGGCCAAGCACTCCAGAATTCTTGCCCGCGCCATTGCAGGATCTTCGATCAGGATCGCTTCAACTGCTTGCATGACGTCGCGAACACCGATCAGCGAATTGGGCGACGCGTGCATGTAACCTTCGGTTGATGCACACACTTCGATCTGCCTACGCAAATACGGAATGAATTGATTGATCGCATCGGTTTTGATGGGCGTCGTCTGATTTGAATCTTCAAATGACAGCGAGATGCGTTCGCTCTTTTGTTGGCACGCATTGCGAATGCGAGAAAGTCGATGGTCGACACTCCAGGGAGACAGCGGATCGCAGACGGATTTCTCGAAGTCGTCAAACAGTTGATGATGACATAGTTCGTAATCGAATCTCGCGACGGCTCGCGGTGCGAGTGAAAATGACTGCAAGTCACCGGTGATTGCCGTATCGTGAAACACAGTCAGTTCGGGCTGACTTGAAAATAGACCATTCTGCAAGAACGATGCCGTACTCAAATTCCGAACCACTGAACCGTTATACGCACCGAGTGATGTGGCGACTTGCTGCTGCGGTGATTGAGCAACCTCCGAACCATTTGATTCGCAAACGATCACATGCCGACGTAACAGCCCTTGGTGCGTCACTGAACCGAATCGATTCTGGTCTTCATTGACCTCGAGCACAAAAGGTCGCAAATGCCCGTGCCGATCGCCGACCGCATCTGCAACGTCCGTACTATTTTGTGCGAGGTAAGTTTTCTTAAACCATCGGTCTTCATGGGTTTCGTGGAACTGATGTCGAAAGTGGGGATTGAAGAATGATGAAACGTACAACTCGGCTGGTGCATCGCTCTTGTTCTCAACGAAGATCGACCACACCATCGCCGTGTTTCCCAGTGAATCGCTGTCCAGGAAGAATCGAACGCCTCCTCGGATCGATGGCGTCTCCGTGAAATACCAAACGCCATCGTGACCGATGACCGTATAACGTGAAAGTCCGTCGGAGTTTTCGCCCGCAAGCGATGGTACCGGCAGGAGCGAAAACGGTTCAAACGAATCGGAGTTGGAACTGCGCTGCCCCGCAACAAACGAAACGCATGGATCTTGGCCGGTCACTGGCGGCAGGAAGTAGAAGAACAGGCCCCGATTGCCGTAGAATCGACCGGATGCGGTCGCCCAAAGGTGCGTTCCTTTGTCACCATATGGATATCGACTATCACCGTAAGCGCGCGGACCGCAATACACGCGACCATCGGGAATGAACATCGTATTGCCGGCAAGAATGCGCGGACGATTCTCTTCGGATTCATCAATCTGCGTGCGAACCTGCGAATCGATCTTTGCGAACTCGTCGCGCAGCGAACTTGCACTACTACCGGATTGCAGCTTGTGATTTGTAGATTTGGTATCGCCAACTCGGATTGGCGTCTCTACTACTGAGTCGTCTGAATTCGCCATGCTTCTCTTCGCATCTTGTGATTGAAAAGTAGTCAGCCGCACTCACTCACGCCGCTAACTCCTTGTAGAATAAAACGTTCCCAATCAAGGTGCCTGTCACATGTGTAGTTTCAAACAGGCATCCCGTCCAAGGAAACGAATTTAATTAACTTTCTTTATAATAACGTTCTTGAAATGTTTAATCCACTTAATTAAGATTGTTTTTATGAGCATCTCACTGACTGGAAAACCGCAACTTAACCGCGAAGTCAATCGTCGAATCATATTGGCTAGGATCCGGCGCGAAGGGGAAGTGTCCCGTGCTGACCTTGCCAAAATCACCGAGATTCGCCCCCCCACTATCTCCGCAGTCATGCGCGATCTGGTGGACGAAGGCCTCGTTGAAGAACGTGGGGCAGGTGCCACCAACGGTGGTCGGGCGCCTCTTTTGTTTGCGATCCGAGGAAGTATTCCAAGGGCACTCGGTTTCGAGATCAACGAGTCAAGAATCCTAGCCGCCCTGTGCGACCTGCATGGCGAGACGTGTCAACAAATCGCTGTTGATTTTAATCCTTGCTCGCCTGAAGAAACGATCGAAACGTTGACCAGACTTCGCGACGAACTGCTGTCTGACGCGAAAATATCGTGGGCAACAGTTCTTGGCGTCGGTATCGCGATGCCCGGTTTGATTCGCGGTGAAGAAGGCCTGGTGCGATTGTCCAAACCCTTCGATTGGCACGAAGTATCTTTTCGAGCGATGTGCGAGAAGGCATGGAATCGCAAAACGTACGTCGTCAACGACTCACTAGCAGGCGGGATGGCCGCCCATTTCTTGGGTGGAGCGGGCGGCGTCCGTAATCTTGTTTACCTCAATATACGATACCTCAATGCATCGCATGGCGTCCTCGGATTGGGATGTGGCATTGTCCTTGAAGGCGAGCCATTTCACGGGGAGTTCGGCGCAGCCGGCGAGATCACCACGCCGATCGCACACCCGATCAAACATTTGAATTCATCGCAAGCGGTGTCTCACTTCGTCGATCGGGTCGCCAAAGGCGATCGTGAATCCGTGATGGCACTTCAAGCTTCATCCGACGAAATCGCAAAACTGGCGGTCCATGTCATCAACTTCCTCGAACCGGGGATGTTGATTTTGGGAATTGATGAGCCTCGACTCGTGCAACCGGTGCTGACGCGCATTCGATCGCGCGTGCGCGAAGCAGGTTTGGCGGAAACCACCGATCATACGCGGGTCGTCGCCGCAGATCTCGGCGAATTTGGATTGGTGCGCGGTGCAGTGGTTCCGGCACTACAAGATGTATTTCGATTACCGCGTTGGTCATAGGCCATGCGCAGCATTTCTATAGGAGGAAAGTGGCGTGTACGATTTGCGAACTAGATGCGGGTCAGTTTTGACATTGTCGGCATGCGTCGTCGCGTTTGGTGCGATGACCGAATCCGCAAATGCCCAAGCCCCCGCCAGAACAGTGTTGCCGGGTGAAGTAATCTATACGTTTGATACCAATACGAACGGTTGCAACCCCGACGAATGGAATTTCTTCGGCACCCCCACGACAGACTTCGGCGCTGACAAGACGTCAGAAGATGGGAATGGGGCATTGCATTCGGGTGACTGGACGCTGCAAGGTGGTCCATTCATGGGGCACGGCGTGGGGATCGGCCCTTTCCCACCCGGACAACCGCTGTGCCCGCCAACCGGTTCAGGCATTTGCGACGTCAACCTCGACCTTAGCCAGGGAACGGGCATCACCATGCGCGTGCGTCTGGAATTACCGCCTGGTGATTTTCCACCAGTCACGCAAGGAACGGCTGGCGTTCGCATGCAATTCGAATTGGTCGATTCCAATGGGTTGGGTGAACATGTTTGTCCGGCATTTGGTGAAGCGCCAGGCGACCCTCCAGGCGATTCGGTCGCGGTGATCCCGTGGAATGTGCAGGATCATCCTTGGGTCGATCGCCGATTTGAACCCGGTGATCAACAGGAATGGGAAACGGTCACCATCTACTTCGACCAACTCGACGCTGGATTTGACGACGGCGCTGTCGCCGGACTGGACGGCATCCTCGAGTTGGACAAGATCAGCGCTCTGCGAATTCTCTGGTGGCCAGGCGATGAATCGCAATTCATCAACACGCTTCAATTTGATGACATCCGCCTGATCGACGACTTGCCAGTGCTTTGGGGAGACACCGAAGGTGACGGCGACATTGACCTGCTGTCCTATGCAGCTTTTCAAATCTGCGCCGGTGAAACTGAATTGACTGAACCCTGCGTGCCGTTTGATGCAGACACCGACGGTGACATCGATGCCGACGACTTGAACAATTTGTCCGATTGTTTGCTCGGACCTTTTGCGAATTCTGATTTCTTCCCGTGGTGCTACTAGCGCACATTGGATTAAGTTTGGTCGAAGCTGCGCATGCAGCCTCTCTCTTGCAGAAGCTCTCTCTTTGTGAAGGAGGATTACGATGAAGCGAATGGCAGTGATTGCTGCCGCCTTGATGCTGGTTTTCGCAGCGCACAAGGCAGTGGCCGACGACGTGTTGTACAGTTTTGAGTTGGATGTTGGTGGTGGTAATTTTATACCGACCAATGATGGTTGGTTCTCATTTGGAAACGGAACCACTGATGCGGGCGCGGATGTACCCGGTTCGCAATCAACGCACTCGTCGCGCTTTCACACAGCCGCTTGGAGTGAAGTGAGCCCGGCGATGACGTTTGGCGTGGGTGACGCATCACCGACCGGTATCGATCTGACGGCGTATCAGGGTTTCAGCATGGACCTGAAGTTCGACGTGCCCGGCGATTTGCCATCACCGCAGGTAGCCTTCGATGGTGTGGCGGAAGTACGCATGATGATCGCGATCGGATACGCCGAGTGGTCCACAACAGTCGTTCCCACTGATACGTTCAACACATTTGCCGTCGATTTCGTCGCGTTGACTCCGAACTATTACGCAAGCATTGCACCGTATAACGGCAATTTGCCAGCGCTCGACGATGCCGGCCTTAAGTTTCAGTTGATTATGCCTCGCGTGCCTGCAAGCACCGGCGTAGCCAACACCGGTACCGGCAGTCTGATGATTGATCAGGTGACGGGAATTGTTCCGGAACCGACGACGTTTGCATTGGTTTCATTGACGTCGCTGGCGATCGTTTCACGACGTCGCCAACGCCGGATTGAACTGAATAGAATTCACTAAAAAGAGTAAGGGTCGCCACCGATTTCCCGCTCCTCGGTGGCGACCCATTTAATTTCATGCACTTCTTGATGCTAACCATAATGATCGTCGCAAACGCCCAACCCACCGAGACCATCGCTCAGACGACGCTGAAGTTCGACTTCGCAGCCGACTGGACATCGGGTTCGGCATTTGGCGTTCATCGCGGAAGTCCCTCGGAAATTCGCGACAGCCTGCATTCATCGGGCGGACAAAACGGTGCGCCAGGCGGTATTGACAACGTCCCCGGTTGGCAGATCGATGTCTTCGCCAACGCTCCTGACGACGGACTGATCGCACGAATCGCCATCGACGAACTATTTCCAATGTTCACAAGCGGGTATCGCGGAGGTGGCGAGATTATCCTTAGTGTTCCGGCGATCACGGGCGAACGATCCATACGATTCGGATTGGATCGACGCGGCGACCGGGCGTCGATGCCACCTGAAACCATCGTCGATCTCAGCACCGATTCGTCCGCGCGGGCATCTTCGCGAATTGTCATGAAAGTTCCCCGGGTACTACCAAATGAGGAACCCTACGAACACCTGACGGTTGAGTTTGCCGGAACGGGTGCAGCGAGGGTGACGCTGAGAGAGATTCAACTTCGCGGTGTTCAGCTCACCGATGTGTCGGAAACAATCAATCGCAAAGCGAAATCGCCAACAACCCATCGCAAGTGCATGTGGGCATGGCACTTCGACAAATACCTTGCTTCCAGTCAGTCGCGGCAGGCGCTTGCCGATTTCTGCGCGAGGCATGGCATCACGGACCTGTTCCTCAAAACGCCTTATACTTTTGAAAATGGTTTGGTCGCGCTGACGCATATTGATGAGTTAAGAGAACTGCTCGCCGCACTGTCGGTAGTTCATGTTCGGACCCACGCACTCGACGGCCATGCTGAGTTCGTATTGAAAGAGAATCACAATCGCGTACTTGGTTTCGTCGATGCGATAGCGAAATTCAACGCCGAATCAGCGCCAACCATCCGATTCACCGGGGTCCACCTTGACAACGAACCGTATTTGCTCGAAGCCTGGCGCAACAAATCAACACGCGACGCCGTTCACCAAAATTACTTTGATCTCAATGTCGCCGCGTCGAAGTCCTGTCGATCGCACAAACTCGAATTCGGATTGGACGTACCGTTCTGGTTTGATTCGACTGATGAGCGCGGGCGATACCTGTATTGGATCAATCGCGGTGCCGGACGGACGCCTTTGATCGAAGCGATCATTGCGCTGGCAGACAATGTCGCCATCATGTCATATCGCGAACGTGTCCTGGGCGCGGGATGTGTCATCGACTGCTGCGCCAAAGAGTTTGTACTGGGCGATCAGTATGGCACAGACGTTTTTGCAAGTGTCGAATTGGGAATGGGAAAGAATGTAGAAGTGGGAACGAGCCTGGGACGTTTCGATCGGGCTTATGTCCGCAGTCAGCTATCCACATTGTGGAGCGCGGTCCACCGTCAGTCGGGCTGCGCCGGGATGGCCATTCACTACTATGATGTCTTTCGAGAATTGGAGTCGGTCCGATGAAGAAACCACCCACGATTCACAAGTCCAGTCCAATCCAATTGAAAGCGCGCAACGCATTCACATTGGTCGAGTTGCTGGTGGTTGTATCGATCATTGCCTTGCTCGTCGCGATCCTGTTGCCTTCGCTTAAGAAAGCCCGCGATCAGGCAAAGGCCGTCAAGTGCGGTGCGAATCTTCATCAAGTCGGCATCGCGTTTACCATGTATCAGGAATCGTTCGGTGGCGTATGGCCACCGGCGATTGATGCGTTGAATTCTCAAAACCGTTGGCCCGTTCCGTTTCATCGCGGGGGCATCATCAAATCCGAACTCGGCGTTTACAATGCGCAGGGCTCGCTGATCAGCGGAGAGGATGAATCGTTATTCCTTTGTCCGGCGGAACGGGCACCTCGGAATCTACTATGGAACAACGGTACAGAAACCAAGACGGTAGATCGCGTGGAAGTGGGCGGGAGCTATGCGATCAACGCTGAGTTCCATCGAGAAGGTGACAGTCTTCGCCTGGGTTTTGCCGGACCTCCTCCGGTATCACCCTATCTGCGCAAGATCGACAATTGTAGGCGACCCGGTGAAATCATCGCCCTGGTCGATAACGCGAACCCACTCAAGACCACAACTTCACCGGGTTGGCGCTTCTATCGTGATGGTGGTACGTCGAGTTTTGGCGGCGATGCGTTTTACCAAGGTTGGCGCGATTCAAAAGGCGACGAGCTTACCATTCCTGCATTGAAGCTTTTTCGAATCCTTGGTAATCGGCACTCTCGCAAGACCAATGCACTTTTTATTGACACACATGTTGAACCCAGGCTTCCCAACAAAATTGGCTATAATAATGTCAGTTGGGATCGGTGGGATGGCGATGAAGCCGATGTTCCCGGCGGGATTTTTTAAGTAATTGCAAAATATTGTGAGATTCAACGTGGCATCGTCTAAACAAGTATTCAAACATTCCAACGGCCTAGCCAGCGTCTTCATTGCGTTACTCGTGTGTGTTTTGAGCTGCGCAGGTGGCAGCGCGAGTGCCGCGGACTTGGTCATCACGGACTTTGATGCAGCTGCCTTGGGTCCTTCCAACCCGCGCGAGAACTGGCTTGCCTTTGGTGCCGGTTTGCTCGATAGCGGCATCCACGCCGACGGATCTTCCGGACGCGGTGCGTTTCAGGATGTCGATTGGTCGGTCAGTTCATTTGGCGCTGGCGAACTCTTTCTTTCGGGCGTCGATCTGACAGGCTCACTTGCCGTTTCGATTGACGCTCGCGCAATCCCGGGCGATGGGCATTTGGGTACGGCGCGATTGCGATTTGCGCTAAACTTACCTGCAAGCACCGAATGGACAACACCAGCCGTCAACATCACCGATCAATATGCGACGTATGAATTCGACTTGTCTGACCTGACGCTTGCGTTTGGGGGCCATCCACTCGATCTGGCCATCGGTCAACCAAAACTCATCTTTGAACGCAACGGTCAATCCGGCGAGGGTCGTATTGAGTACGATGAAGTGATTGCCATCGAAGGCGTCACTGGTGGTCCGTTTGAACTTGACCCGGTGACGCTTCGTCCGCCACCGGATGGCGACGATGTTCGAGCGATGTGGTTGTACGCGTTTTCGAACAATTTGCGGGTGGACGATGCGATAGCTTCGCAGGAGATACTCGATTTCTGTGCTCGCGAAGGTGTCAATCGGATCTTCTTCGGTGCGTTCAATGCGATCCACGGTACGCCGGAGGTTCAAGATAACCTTCGCACCTTCCTGCAAGCTGCAAACACCAGCGGTATTGAAGTCGATGCGCTTATCTGCGGTGTTGAAGAGTACCAAAACGCCCCACTTGTTCGAACGCGGATCGACGAAGTGATCGCCTTCAACAACGCCACGTCGGGCAATATCCAGGACGATTTCGCTGGAATCCATTTTGACATGGAATTTTGGCTGAGCTCTGCATGGGGCAACGCGAACAACGAAGGCGACCGGCAGGATGTCGCTAGAGAATTCCTCGACGACGTATTGATAAATGCCAGCGACCATCTTGCAAGCATCGGCGAAGGTCAGATGCCAGTCGGCGTCGATCTGACAGCCCACTTTGATGTTGCGGGTATGTTGCCGTCGCCAATGCTTTACGACGGATCGACTCAGCTATTCCTTGCCCATGTACTCGACCTGACCGACAGCGTGGTGCTGATGAGCTACATCGATTCGCCATCCGGCTTGGAGGGGTGGACGGATGTTGAATTGGGAATCGCTGCCGCCAAGGGTCGCAAGCTGATCTTGGGGGCAGACTTGCAACCCGCACCGCCAGAAGTGCCCATCAACACCTACGCGGACAACTTCACACCGACGCCGTTTTCTGCGATGACCAAATCACTCGACGGTTTTCATTCGCTGCTCAACGCGACCCAACGATCGGCGCTTGCGGGATTCAGCGTGTTTCATTATGACGGATACATCGGGAATGAGCCGAGCGTTCGAAACATTGCCGACTTCGACGCGGACATGGATGTCGACGTGGCGATCGATTACCTGCTGTTTGGTTTATACTATGACGGTCCCGACGAAAGCGCGACGGGACTGGCCCGCGATGCAGATTTTGATCTCGATGGAAAGGTAACCCTTCGTGACTTCGCCATCTTCATGCAATGCTTCACCGGTTCCGGTGTCAGCGGTCCCATACCAAATTCTTGCCTGCGTTAATCCGTGAGCGTCCTCGATTGGTCCATTGTTGGCGGATATATCGTCCTTGTGTCGATCGTCGGCTTGCTGTTCATTCGCCGGGCGAGCGGAAGCGTTGACGATTTTTTCGTCGCCGGTCGCAAGCTTCCTTGGTGGATCGCGGGCACGTCGTTGATTGCTACATCATTTGCGGCTGACACGCCTTTGGCGATCAGTGGTCTGGTTTCACGCGGTGGCATCAGCGGAAATTGGATGTGGTGGAGTCAGGTTATCGCATGGACCCTCGCGGTTGCCTTCTTTGCGAAACTGTGGCGTCGCACTGGACTGCTCACCGACGCCGAATTCATCGAGCTGCGCTATGGCGGCCAACCCGGCGCGTTCCTGCGCGGATTCAAAGCCCTCTATGTCTCGCTCATTTTCAGCACCGGAACGCTCGCATGGGTCATGCTGGCGATGCAGAAGATCGTCGATGTGGCCATCGGAGAACCTGCATGGGTTGCGCCACTTGAGAAATCCGTCGCCACCTATTTGGGCATGCCGACGGAATCCATCGATCTCTGGAAGTGGATCGTTCTAATCACCCTTTTCCTGGTCGCGACGGTTTACACCGTTCTTTCAGGGTTCTGGGGTATTGTCGTGACCGACCTGATCCAGTTCACCATCGCCATCGTCGCGTCGATGATTTTTGCCGGATACGCCGTGCATTCAGTCGGAGGACTTTCAGGTCTGCAGGAAGGATTGGCCGAAAGACTCGGACCCGATCAAGTTGGCGGATTCATGAGTTTCTTTTCGACGAGCGATTCCGAACTACATACACCTCTTTGGTCTGGCGCAGAAGGAACAGGATACTTTTCGATTGTCATCTTCTTGACGGTGCTATGGTGGGGTGATTGCAGTGGCGGAATCGGAACCCAGCGAATTTTCAGTACGCGATCTGAACGGGACTCGATACTGGCCGTCATCTGGTACAACCTAGGCCACTTCGTTCTCCGCATTTGGCCTTGGATTCTCGTCGCGCTGGTCGCGTTGATCCACTTCCCGCAAAGCGAAGACCCGGAAGCCAATTATCCGAGACTGATGATGACGTTATTGCCATCGGGCTTGCGGGGGCTGATGATCGCTTCACTGCTTGCCGCCTTCATGTCAACAGTGGACACGCACCTGAACTGGAACTCGTCGTATTTCGTCAACGATATCTATCGCCGTTTCCTTAAGAAGTCGGCGACTCAGAAACAGTGTGTCGCCGCATCGCGTTGGTCAACGTTGGGCTTTGCGGCGCTGGCGATTACAATCGCCGCGTTCATGGATAGCATCGGAGACGCTTGGCTTTACTTGTTTAATATTCAAGCCGGTTTGGGAATGGTCTTGATGGTGCGGTGGTTCTGGTGGCGGGTGAACGCATGGTCAGAAATCTCTGCGATGGTTGCGTCGCTGGTTGTGACGACCGCGCTGCCGATCATCAGCAAGCTCTTTGAATTCGAGTGGTCGGGACCATTTCGAGTGTTGTTGACGGCGATCATTTGTACACCGGTTTGGATCATTGTCACACTGCAAACTAGGCCGCCATCGCCTGACACGCTTGATGCGTTCTACAAGAAAGTGCGACCACCGGGCCCGTTTTGGCAACCGTATGCCCGCCGCAACCCCGATGTGATTACCGATCGCGATCTGGTCCGGCCTATCGTCGGGTGGTTGACTTCTGCGGTTGGACTCTTCTGCATGATGTTTTTGGTCGGCCAGCTTTTGTTCTTGCAATATCAGGCGGCGATGATATCTGGCATCGTGCTGCTGGTGTGTATCGTGATCCTATACTTCTTATATCGGGGCGCGAATAATCCGCTTGCTTCGGATTAGCTGCGGAATCCAAGCGCAAGGCGTGATCCAATCGGGCACGTCAACCGCCAGATTTCACCGACACCTTGGCAAGATCCAACTCTGCACGCGGATGGTTCGGTGCCAATCGCAGGACTTCTTCAAATCGCTTGCGGGCGGCTTCGTTCTTACCTTGATGCATGAGCGCCGAGCCCAACGCGTGCAGCGCGCTAACATGACGTTGGTCGATTTCGACCGCACGCAGAAAGCAGCGCTCTGCTTTTGCGAACTGCTGCATGGAACCGGCAGCGACGCCCAAGTTGTACCACGCTTCAAGGTCGTCCGGCTGCTCGGCCACCGCGACGGTGAGGTGTTCAGCAGCCTCGGGCCAACGGCGCATCTGAACCAGCATTCCGCCATACAATCGGCGAGGGTAGGGATCTTCCGGATCCTGCTTGATCGCCGCAAGATATTCAGTAACCGCATCCGCCGTTTGGTTCAATTGTTGCAGTGAGTAGGCCAAGTCCGTACGAATACGAACCGCGCCAGGAACCCGGATTAGAACATCGCGCAGCGCATCTACAGCGAATTGAGGTCGGCGATTCACCATCGCCCAGTGCGCCTCGCTGTATTTGCGAAAGACTTCGGCATATTCCTTCGGATCGTCGCCATCAGGTTCAAACCGATCCAACTCCTGCGCCGATTGGCCTTCGGAAGTTTCAACACCGCCCACATAGCCAAGCGATTGCAGCATTCCAATTTCCGAACGGTCCAAATCAACATCTTCACGTGTGACCATTTCCGGAGACTCGGCGATCAACCCGCGCAATCGTTCACGCATGTCGGCGACGCGATCGGGTTGATCGGCGGCTAGGTTCTTTAATTCTCCGGGATCTGATTTCAGATCGTAGAGCTCTGGCGTGGGGGCGTGAATGTATTTCCAATGATCCAGATGAAGACTTCGCAAGATCGACAAACCAAACTGATCATGGGCCTCAACTGATTCACCATAGGCGGGCAGCGACAACCCCAACGACTCCCGCTTGCCTCGGAGTACCGATGCCAACGACGCCCCTTGCGCACGCGATGGCGTTTCGACTCCGAGAAAGTCGCACACGGTTGGAAGAATATCGATGGTCCGAACCCGATCTGCAATCGCTGGCCCGCCCTTGAACGCAGCGGGCATTGAAAAAATCAACGGTACATGCAGCGTGGTATCATAAGTGAAGTAGCCGTGTTGCACTTCGCCATGTTCCATGAACGCTTCACCATGATCGCCAGCGACGACGACCAACGTTTTGGTCAATTGATTCGACGCTTCGAGTGCTGCAAGCAGTCGGCCAACCTCGGTATCAACGGATTCCAATTCCTGTTGATATGCGGCACGTGGGTTCTGCCCAGATGCAGCGTCCGTCAGGTACGGGTAGTGTGCGTCGTAGTAATGAACCCAAATGAAGAACCGCTCGTCGCCGGCTGATTCCAACATGGCCAAGGCATCGTTGGTGACCAACGCGGCAGATCGCTCGGCATGGATGGCAATAGCGCTGGCCCCTCGCGATACATCGGCATAGACGTCAAAGCCCTGATCGAGTCCGAACATTGCATTGAGTACAAACGATCCGATACTTGCCCCCGTGAAATACCCCTTGCTCTGCAGCGTTTCAGCCAGCGTGTCGTTCGCCTGCGAAACCCGCCCCTCCGCATTTCGGCGAACACCATGAACGTATGGAAACGTGCCGGTCATGATTGACGCGTGTGCTGGAAGCGTGATCGATGTGCTGGTGGTGCATCGCTTAAACAAGCGCCCGCTCTTGGACAGACCGTCGAGGACAGGCGTCGATGCATCGGCGTTTCCGTAGCAACCCAACGCGTCGGCCCGCGTTGTGTCCAACGTGATCAGAAGCACATTCGTCTGGCCCGGGTCGACTTGATTGACGGGTCTCGAAGCGTCCTTCGAGCAACCCCCGATGACGTGGATGAAGCAAGATACGAGAACGACATTCATCACTATGAAGGATTTGGACACGGTTATCCTCTTTCAACCTCAGTAACACGGTCGCACTTGGCCTTACAATCTCGAAGGACATCGATCGCGCACAATCGGAATAAGAAATCATGCGAAAAATGGCGACATTGGCAGTATCATTTGCATCTATGTTACCATCTAATTCGATCACAACTCAGTGCAAATTCGCATGTGTCGCGCTTTTGTTCGCCATGACTTGTTGCCATGGTTGCAAGAAGTCTGACGCCCCTTCGACGGCCGCAACGACGACGAATCCCGAACACGTTAAACCTGCTAGTGCGTCCCCATATGCTGTGCCCACTTTGTTGCTGGCCAAGGCGCAATTCAAAGTACCGCAAGGTACGTCCAATACTCGATATGCGATTCCGGGCCCGGCGTTGGTGACCGTTCTGCAACGCATCGATGGGACGTGGACCGAATCAAAATTGACCGACTCCAAATGTATCGTCTTCCATAAGGCGCAGTTCATCGATGTATCGCCCATTGGCGGCAGAGTACTGACCATCGGTGGCACGGAAGCGCGCTTGTCTGCGTGGGAGTCGGACGGAAAAACTTGGAATAGCGAACTCATCTGGAATCCTACATTCGGCGGGGCGTTCGATCGATTGAGGGACTTTGAAGTGGGCGACATTGATGGCGATGGCAACAATGACATCGTCATCGGCACGCATGATCAAGGCGTTGTCGCGGTGGTAAGTCATGTTGACGGCGCTTGGAGGGTCAATGCAATTGACCGTGCCCCCCGCACGATCATTCACGAAATCGAACTCGGCGACACCGACGGAGATGGCCAATATGAAATCTTCGCCACGCCTTCACAACCCAACAACGCAACGCTCGTTTCACAACCGGGACGTATTGTCCAGTATCGATTTGACGGTACGAAAATTCAGAAACGGGCGATCGCCGATCTGAAGGATACACACTGCAAAGAAATACTCGCAGTAGACATCAATCAAGACGGCAAAGACGAACTCATCGCAGCCGTCGAAGCCCGCACAGAATTGCTGGGTGGAAAGCTGGAAATCATTGAACCGGTACAGATCGTTCTGTTTCGCGAATCCGGCGGACAATTCAATACAGAGACGATCGCCCAACTTCCGGATCGAATGTGCCGCGTTCTTTGTGCTGGCGATATCGATGGCAACGGGCGAACCGACATCATCGCCACAGGAATGCAATCGGGAGTTTGGTGGCTACGCCCCACCGAGAAGGTCGGCTGGACACTGGAATCCGTTGACCGCAACTCAAGCGGTATTGAGCACGCAGCCACCCTGGCTGACTTCGATAATACGGGCCGCGACAGCATCTTCGTCGCCTCGGAACGAGAAGGCGAACTACGCGAGTATACCCGAACGGGTTCAGCATTCGCGAGCACTGTGATTGCCGAGTTGAATGACAATCAGCTAACGTTCTCGATCACCGCCACCATGATGCCAAAGATCAAGTGATATTGTGGAACGCACGAGTCCCATTCCTTTTTTGAATTGCGTGATGATGAAAAAACTTAATGAAAGACAGTCGATTCAGATTTCACGACGTGGGTTTATCGGTGGTGCGATAACCACTGGCGTGGGAGCTTTCGCGCCGGCTGCCCTCGCTGACGCCATAACAACCGATTCACCAAACGATGCCGCCAATCCCGATTTTTCGTTCGTTCACCTGACGGATATGCACGTTACACCGAAGCGCTGGGGCGACAAGGGGTTTCGCCGCTGCCTGGAATCGTTACGCGACCTAAAACCCAAGCCAGCATTTCTGCTCATGGGCGGCGACCTCGCGTTCGACGGTTTGTACACGCCCAAAGCCGACTTCGAAGAGCAGATTCGTTTGTATCGCGAGATCACGAACGGATTCGGTATTCCCCACTACCACTGTATGGGCAATCACGACGTGCTGGGTTGGTCGAATCGGAGAAAAGTCGCGTCGGATGATCCTGATCTTGGCAAGAAGTTGATCATGGAACGACTTGAATGGGAGAAGAGTTATTACAGTTTCGACTTTGGCGGTTGGCATTTCGTTGTGCTCGACAGCATTCACCCAATCAATGCTGACAACGGACCAACCTACGAACCGCGAATCGGCGACGAGCAACTTGAATGGTTGGCGTACGACCTAGGAGCTGCTGCCGGAAAACCCACCGTGGCGATGACGCACATTGCCGCGTTCTGCAATCTCGGTCAGCTACATGGCGACCCGAACCGCAAAGCCATGGACGGTCATATGGTGCTTTGGGACACGCATCGATTACGTGCGATTCTCGAACGACACGGTGTGAAGGCGCTGCTGCAGGGGCACAGTCATGTGATCGAAGAATATCGCTTCAACGACGTGTGGTACTTGACCAGCGCAGCCGTCAGTGGCGCATGGTGGGCTGGCAGTTGGGCAGGCAAGGTTCCTGGGTATACGGTGTTTCGTTGTCGTGGTAATGAATTAACCTGGGAGCACATCGCGTTTCCGTGGGAGGCGCACCTCGAACCGGAAGACGACCTTGAGCGGCAAAAAATCGCAGAAGATGAGGCGGCTAAAAAAGAGCAAAGGCGGCTTCGCGATCTGGAGAGAAAAGGGCAACAATCCGCGCCAGTTCAAGCTCATCCATAATCAAATGCACGAACCGCATTTTAATCTTGGCCGTTGAGCGTTTTTTGCTTTTTGCCAGCTTGGTTGTTCGATCTTGAGCGTTGAGCAGAATCCCTGTAAATTCGACAACCGGCGTATGCAGACTGACACTCAAGGAGGATGGACCGTGCGTACTGGAGCAAACCCCCACAGAATTTTTGCTTGCCTCGTGATGACGCTGACTGTGTTGCTGGCCGGCTGCAGCGGTGGGCTTCATCGCAAAGGCGATATGCAATTCTCGATGACCGGGACGTACGGCCACGCAATCAAGGGCGAGACACCCTGGACCGACGCGAAAGGCCGGGGCGATAGCGCCAGCGCGTCGCTGGGGTTGAACTATTTCATCGAAGACCGGCTTGCTTTGATGGCCGAGCTGACGCCGATGCGCATCTTCAATCAATCTGACGGTGATGCATATACTTATGAATTGTCATTGGGTGCTCGGTATCACTTTCTGGAATTCGATATTGCGGCGATGCCCGTATCGCTATACGGCGAAATCATGGGCGGGTTCATGCACGGAAACGACAGCGTTCCCGAGGAGGGTTCGAACTTCAACTTTACTCAGGATACCGGCGTCGGTATCGAAATGAAGTTGGCCGAGAACGTCAGTTGGGTCACAGGATATCGTTTCCAACACTTGTCAAACGGCAATTTCTTCAACGACGACAATCCGTCGCAGAACGACCATCAAGTATACACCGGTGTTGCGATTGAGTTGCGCTGATAGACATCCGTAACGCTGCGTCAGACGTTGGCTGCAATTGCGCAGGGCAGATCTTCCATTTTGCTATAGAGCTTTTGCAATTCATCAGACGTCAGCATCGCCCACGCGTCGTCCGCATCAAACGGCTTCGAGAAGTAGTAACCCTGGGCAAAGTCACAATCGAAAGAAACAATCTGAGCCAACTGACTCTTGGTTTCGATCCCTTCTGCGACGACTTTCATTTTCAGGTTGCGGGCCATCATCATCACGGCACTGATGACGGCGGCATATTCTCGATGACGTTCCGACTTATAGACAAATGCTCGGTCGATCTTGACGGCATCGAGTGGGAAGTCATAGAGACTGCTCAAGGACGAATAGCCGGTGCCAAAATCGTCGAGGTATAATTGAACGCCTTTTTCTTTGAGAGATGCCAGCGTTTTCTCGACGGTCTTGGGCGCATCAATGACAGTGCTCTCCGTAATTTCCAAATGCAGTAGCTTGGGATCGATGTGCGTTTTGTTGATGACATCCTGCACAATATCAGGGAAATCCGGAACGGCGAGTTGCTGTCGCGCGACGTTGACGGCTGCAAAAACCTGCCGGTCCTTTGGAAGATTCTGATTCCATTCCTGAACCTGATGGCAGGCTCGCTTCATGATCCAGGTTCCCATCTCCTTGATGAGTCCCAACTCTTCTGCGATGGGAATAAATACATCCGGATACACCATCGGCTTGGATGTTGGGTGCCAACGGAGGAGGGCTTCAAATCCGGCGATGCGACCCGTACCGAGTGAGATAATAGGCTGATAGAGAATCCTGAATTCGTCACGATCCAATGCTTTGCGCAGATCGTTTTCCACGGTCAAACGAGCGACAACCTCATCATGCATGTGCTGGTCGAACATGGCGTGGCATGCTTTTCCGCCTTGTTTGGCTCGATACATCGCTGTGTCGGCGCTTCTCAACAAGTCGCCGGGCTCCTTCACGGCTTCGTTGTTGACGGCGATTCCGATGCTCGTGCTGATCTCCACCGTATGCCCCTTGATTTCGTATGGCGCAGAAATCTGGGCCTGAATGCGCTCCGCATCGATGACTGCATCAGAAAGGTTTTTCAATTCTTCGAGGACGATGACGAATTCATCTCCGCCCAGACGCGCGGTGGCTTCGGTGTCTCGACAGATTCCGTCAAATGATCGTACGCACGCGGTCAGCCGCCCTGCGACTTGGGTGAGCAGATCGTCACCCGCGTCATGTCCGAGGCTGTCATTGATGATCTTGAAATTGTCGAGGTCAAGAAACATCACAGCGAACTGATAACCTTCTCGTCTTCGTGCCCGCGTCAGACAAGCATTCAATTTCTCGAGCAGATTCGCTCGATTCGGCAAGCCGGTCAGTGCGTCATAATTTGCGGCATACGCCAACCTGTTTTCTGCATCCGATCTTACGGCAATTTCGCACTTCAATGATTCGTTGGCCCGAATCAATTCTTTGGTTCGCTGCTCAACGAGACCGTCGAGCTCCTCAATCTGGCTACGGGCGCGCCGCGCCAAGCGCCACTTCTCGGAGAGCGACGAAGCCATCTGCAATACTTCAATGGTTTCAAAGGGTTTCTTGAGGATCAGCAAACGATCGGCAGCTTCCAACTCACTTGTAATATCCTGCCATGAACGATCTGTGAACGCCGTGCAGATCACAATCTGAATTTCGTTTTCGACCGCCCAAATATGCTTGATGGTTTCAAGTCCGTCCCATCCAGGCGGCATCCGCATGTCGATGATCGCCAGCGCGTAAGGGCCTTCGTCATCCAGCGACTTCTGCACAAGAGCGAATCCATCTTCTCCGCAGTTCGCAAAGTCCACATCAAAGGGCTCGAATGACTTCGCCTCAACCGCGTCATCTCCGAAAAGCGCGCGCTCTGCTTCGTCCAATGACGAAGACTCCTGTTGCGGGCAGAGGATTTTGCGAATGTCTTCGTGGATGCGCTCGTTGTCGTCAATGACCAGAACGCGCCGATGATTAGATGGATGCAGCATATTCATAAGACGATTGCCTCATTCTGCGCAAGCGGCAAACTTAACGTGAAAGTTGCCCCTTTACTAATTCCGTCGCTGTGAACGGATAATGATCCGCCGAGTTCTTTTGCTGCTAAGGCACTGTGATGCAACCCGAAACCATGTCCATCTTTTTTCGTTGTGAACCCGTGCCGAAAAATACTGCCAAGGTTTGCACTATCAATTCCCACTCCATCATCGATCACATGGATCTTCAGGAAATCGTCGCACATCTCTGTCCGCAGTGTGATCACGCCGCTCGTGTTCTGATTCGCGCTGATGGCCTGTTTCCCATTGCGTATTAAGTTGACGAGAATCTCGATGACGCGTTGCTTGTCCGTTTCGATGTCTGGGACTTGGGAAAACTCTTCTCTGATTTCAATTTCATGGCGGCGCAATGTCGCCGAACTGAAGCGAAGAGCGTCCTCCAAAAGCATATTGACCGATGTGTTTTCCATGACACCACGTTCTGCGGCGAACGACTGCTGCGCACTGACGATCGCCTTGATATGGTTGATGTTTTCGGTCAGGGACTTCAGCTCGCTTGCGATGCAGTCTTGATCATTGGCGATATGTTTGGCAACTTGCGTCAGGTAGTTCGGGAGCTGTCGCCCCTTGGTGTCCTGTGACAGAAACTGTCCAACGTTTTCGCCTTGCTCATTAAGCATTTGAACGGCTTTTTCCAACCCGGACACGCGCGACGCATCCAGCCGATCCACCATCAAAGACGCCGACACGTTAACGCTGTTGAGCACGTTTCCGACATTGTGAAGCACGCCTGTCGCTACTTCGGCCATCCCGGCACGACGCGACGCATCGCGCAGGTCCTGGTTGATCCGTGCGATTTCCGTCTGCGTTTCATGGTGCGTGGTAAGGTCGCGGGCGAAACCAGTGAATGTGAGATCACCATCACGATCCGTCACGCTGACACTGACCTCCACAGGGAATCTGCTTCCGTCTTGCTTGAGCCCCACGACTTCACGATGGGCGTCGATAACGTTCGTCTCGCTGGTTCTATCATAGGATTCCAGGATTGCGTGTGATTCAAAGTATGGGCTTGGCATAAGAGTAGAGACGTTTAAGCCGACCACTTCCGTGCGTCCATACCCAAACATCTCCTCCGCGGCATGGTTGAACTCAAGGATTGCCCCGTTCCGATCAAACGTGATGATTCCGTCCGCCGCGGTTTCAAGCACAACGGCTTTCCACGCAAGGCTTTGATGCAACTGTTCGGTCCGCTGTTGAACGGTTTGCTCGATTTGTTCGTTGGTGGCTTCGAGTGTGGCTTGTTGATGGGCAAGCTCGTGCATTTCGGCTGTTGACTGGCGGCACGAACGCGTCAACACAATGACTTCAAAAATCACCCATGCCGCATGTTCCAACGAGCGCAGGGGAGACGCGGTCAACACGCCGTACACGGACTGCGGCCAGAATATACCCCGCAGCGCGTGGTCGATTGTGATGGTGACAGTCGCAATTGCGAGAAGCCGCCAGTTTCGGTAGATCGCGACAAACGCCAGTGACCCGAAAACATGAAAGTGTGTCTCGATACGCCCACCGGTCAGGTGAATCGCAAGCGCCGACCAAAGCATCTGAGTCACCGCAATCGTCAGGCGCGTGATGGGTTTCCCGGCTTGGGTCAACGCCAAGACAATAGCCGGACCGCTGATCAGTCCACCACAGATGATCGCCGACCAAACGTGAATGTGCACGCTCGGAATCGAGCCCGCCCACGTTTTGGGTGAAACGATCGTCGCCGCTAGAATTCCAGCGAGCCACTGAACGGCCATCAGCAGCGCGAACATGCGATCGGTTGAAATATTCAAGCGATCACGCTGAGCGCCATAGATTTCATCCGCCCGTACTTGCGTACTCGCATTGAACTTCAGATTTGGCGTTGACGTTTTCATTTATGCAATTCATTCATTTGCGTGGTCGCCCCGTCAAAACAGAGGGCATCCGAATACAAATGTGGTCGCCCTGTCAGTTCTTCCTTCAGTCAGGATCTGTGTGACGGCGTCGCTTCCGACATTGTCGCCTGAATGGCTCCTTGCAATGGTGATGCCCCCATTGAACACGAGTTTCTTTGAAGGCATGTAAACCTGCACAGCCCCCGATGTCTCCGCACCGAATCGTCGGGCTAACGCTCCGTCCGCATCAACAATGCGCTCAAGATGCGGCACGATCCCGGCTTTCTCCCAAAGTGCACCATCTTCAAAGCCTTTGGCGACACCGGGCGGACAAACGAACACGCAGTAGAATGCCGCCCGTTCTTCACACCTGGCGACGATCTTCGCCAGTTCATCAACGCTCGCGCGGGTACACGGGCACTGAGGATGAACGAACATCAGCACCGTTGGCTGCAACGCATCGAGTTCAATGTCTACCGCCGCGGGCCAGTCCATTGGCGCGGCGCTTGCTTCACCGGGTGCGTTGCTGTACCAAGCCAAGTACCCAAACCAACTTCCAACCAATACGCCCCAAATCAGAAACGCGATGATTCCGGTCTTGCGCGACATGGATTCCCATGGGCCTCCGTCATGCCTTGATTGACTGTTGTGCAGACTCGCTGCCTGGCAAACGACCTGTAACTCGACCTGCATGCATGCACTTAGCTCCCCGCAATGTCGTGATGCACGGTAACCATGGGCATTGCGTGCCATTGGCGCTCGCGTTAGCGGATCGGGCTGACGCTCTGTATAAGGTTAAAATCGGCAATGGATTATGAATACTGAACGATCGTGCCCAGACTCAACTTGCTGGAATTCGAACACGTCTGATAACATGCGCCGATCAATTGCGTCGAGCCGGATGCGTCGAAAAGAACTGCACAGAATTGGGTAAGTCGCTGCGAATTTTTGATATGGCGGGATGGACTGACTCGCCTGATACAACATTAATTCAACGGGGGTATAGCAACCAGTTGCAGGTCGATGCAGCCGCGCTGGCTGAGGCGAATGAATTAAGACGGCACGTCAGGGGCCGAACGTCAGAGACCCAGCGTCAGGGACCCAGCGTCAGGGACCGAAAGTATCCCAGTACGGATTGACCGTTCCGCCTTCACCATATTCAGCCCATGAACCCACGAATGGCGCAACGTGACCATCCAGAAACGCCATGTTGGTCTCACCTTCAAACGCAATGTATGGCAGCACAGTGAAACCCTGAGAGAGATGTGATCTGGCTTTGCGTGGATTCGTATGATGAAACGGAGCCGAAGGAATCGCAGCAAAATACCCCTGAACCTCAATAGCAAATGTGCCTCGCCATTGCCGAAGCAATCCTGGGCCACGCCCACCGGCATTTGGAAGTCGTCGATACCAAGCATCGCCTATCGCCCATTCGGAATCCGCGTTTGCAATAGAATCAAGTTGCTTGGGCTGCCAACTGATATCGTCATAATGCGGATTGTTCTCGGGCGATGAGTCGCACAAGGACCACGCGCCAAAATACCATGGCGGATCGGTGTGCGAAAAGGTGGCTTGTTGGGCATTGTCTCCGATTGGACCACTTGTATTGCACACATAATTGAACACCGGAGTTGCGTAACACGTATCACTGCCAAAATCGCTATCGGGTGAAAGCATCGATGCCGTCGGACATCGAAACAACTTGTCAACCAAGACGTTGGGAACACTCGGATCGTAAGCGGCAGGCGCGTTCGGCGTCAGATATGGGCCCAGCAACCAAGACAACGATTTCTGTCGTTCCACGACACCATCTTGGGGTAAGCCATTCTGCTGTCGAAAAATCTGTGGCATCACGGGTCCGGGAAGCACGCCTTCATGTTCGGTCGTATAAACAAGAACAGCACTCATCCCGCGCTGAAGATTGCTGAGGCAATGGCTGGCCTCCGCGTCCTGCCGCATTGAGTTGAAGGCCGAAGTCACCGCCACCAATCCACCGCCCATCAGCGTGATCACAACGCCAACTTCCATCAACGTGAGTCCGTGCCTTCTTGTGTTCATAGCTAACCAACCTTTGAAGTGTCAGTCGACCACCAATGACGTTCCCATCAACTCAAACGGTAGCAATACTGCCAAAATCAGAATATTCAAATTCCAAGGTAGTTAAACAAATTTACATTACAGATCCTAAAACTCATTGCAAAAAAACATTCCCACTACAGTTACAGTAACATTCTTGTCGCCAACACACATTTACACTTTAATGCAACCGGTTGAACTAACGGTACGGTAGAGATTCAATCTAGCCACTCGATTGACTCTCTTGGTGTCCAAATTTGGCCCAAAAGACCAGTTTCCATTTCGGGCTAATTCTAGAATCTATTCTAACCCTTTTTGCAGCCCCACGATCCCGACGATACGCCGTTGAGCACACTACCAGATTAGCCTAATCGTTATTATAGAGGCCCTGTAAACGCCTGCTGGAACAATGCGAAGTCGTACAGATCCACGCGGTCGTTACCGTCACCATCGAACGAATCGAAACACGCGCCGCTCGGCGTTTCATCCTCCTGACAAACGATGAACTGTTGCAAGTCGAGATAATCAACATCGCCGTCATGGTCACTGTCACCAAACAATGCACTGAGAACCGTGAAGGGAATGACCTTCTCATCGGTTCGCAGCGAGGCATCTTCGATTCTAAAGAACGGCATGAAACTTCCTGGGGTGGTTGGCGTTCCTGTCACTACACCGTTGATGTCGGCTGACAATCCTGGCGGTAATTTGCCGAAGTCAAGCAAGATGGAATCAGCGAAGCCAAGATCACCGACCCCGTCATAACTCGCGAAGAAATAGCGGTCCAGGTCACCGGCAGATACGCCGATATTCGGTGCGGTCTGATTGCCAGCTCCATAGTCGAAGCGGATGTGCCCATCACTGAAAAGCGTCGCTGCATAGTTGCACGGTCCACCTGTCGACTGCGTTTCCCAACGGAAGGTCACCTGCCCGCTGATTTGATCGTCGATGTAAATGTCGCCTGAAACGCTTGTATCTTGATCATCCCACAGCGGAGCGATGCGCTTGTTTGCCCGGAGCAGGATTGGGCTGTTGTTATGCGTCGATCCGACGAATGAACCAAAGTTGATCCACCCATCGACCGCGATTTTAACGTCGGTGTGATCCTCGCCAAAGAACGGGAACGTAAATGGAAGCGCGTAGTCAAACGCCACGTCGTCAGCAAACCAGTTCTGAGCGACACCGCCAGCCAGGAAACCATTTGTACCGGTCGATGTTTCGGTAAACACGACGGGCGTGGTCCACAGAATTGGCGCATCGCCACCAATCGACGACAACGGAAACGGCCCAAACAACTCACCCACGCGACCATCGGGGAAGTTTGACGTCGCAATGATCGGATCGTCTGTACCCTGAAGTACGCTGATGTTGTCCAGCCCAATTCCGTCCACGTCGGCTGGATTGTTGTCGTACTGCTGGAAACGAATTCGGAAGGTGTTGTTGTACGTCAGCCCGGCATCCGCAACGAGCTGATCGAGATCGAGCGTCACCGTTTGATGGGTACTACTTCCATTGGTTAAGTTTGCGATCAAGTGCCATTCGACACCGTCTTCGCTGACAGCCACCCCATCCCCTTCTTCGGAACCGGTCCAACTTGCTGGTAGCGAGTGGTTCTCGTCACCCAAACTTACCCAGTCGTAACGCAAGAGCACATTCGACGCGCCCTCCAGATTAATTGCCAACGTCAATTCATTCATTGCGAATGTCGAACTTGCACCGGAATCCAAGATGACGTGATAAGTACCGATCGGTCCAAACGTATCCGATACGAAAATGCGCCCAGGGCCGGTTGAGTCAGCCGTCCAGTCGGAACCAAGCGGCGGACCCGATTCAAAATCATCGACGAACGGGAACGGTGTCGGATTAATCACTCGCACCGTCACCTCGGCGACATTCGACGACAGCGTGCCGTCGTTAATTTGGAATTGAATTGAATCGAATCCGGTTGAGTTCGCGTTGGGCGAGTAGGTCAGGTCTGCTCCACCGCCAACCAATTCGTAAGGTACGGACGCAATGACACCCGCGCCGGTATCGATCAACGTCCCGAACTGCGGCAACTGTGTGATGACGAACGCGAGTCCGTCGTCATTAACGTCAACGCCAGCCAACGTGAGATCGACGTCAACGTTGACGGCAGTCTCTGCGTATTGGCCGAAGGCGTACGGCGGTTGATTCACCTGAGCCGTTCCAATGCCGAGCACCTGAATGTCGTCAAGGTTCCAACCGGCGAACGTATCTCCGCCGTCGGTCGGCCCCATCGCCCAGCGAAACTGCACGAATGACTGCCCATCGGCAACGGCGCCGGCATTGAACGATTGCAAACTCCATGCGGTCTCTTCTATGTCACCGGTTCCACTATGGCTCCAGACGGATGACCAATCGACACCGTTGGTTGAAACTTCTATGGCAGCGCTGTCGAAGCTCGCCGATTCGATCCCCAACCAACGTCGAAACTCAAGTGTGACCCGCGACAAACCGGTACAATTCATCGGGAGCGTCGTTAAGAATTGCAGTGGTAGGTTATCTTCATACGCACCAGCAAGGTTATACCCATAAACATTCGGACCCGTGAACCCCGATGTCGGGTCGCCTTCGAGCCCTTGTGGTACACCGAACGCCCAGAGGCCATCGGTCAGCCAACCGGGATCGGTATTCAGCGGGAAGTCATACGCAACGACCGGCGTACCGATCGACAACGAAACGGCGCCCGTATTAGACGGAAGCGATTCGTCCATGGCGTGATAGGTGAACCCGTCGGGCCCTTCGTAATCTGTGTCCGGATCAAACGTCACCAAAAAACCGTTGTTCTTCAACGTATACGGGGTCGCCGCGATGACCGTCGCATCAAACGGATCGATCAACGTAGCATGCTGCGGCAACGACTCGATCACAAACGAAAGCAACGTTCCCACGTTTGGATCCGTTCCATCAAATGCAACGAACCCGCTGACGTTGGTATTCGTTTCGGCATAAACGTCTTCGACCACCGGCGGAAGGTTATCGAGCGTCGCGACTGACACCCGCACTTCATCAATAAACCAGCCGTCGCGCTGAATCGCGCCGTCTGTCTGGATGCGGAACCGAATGTGAATCGGTTGGCCGGCAAACGCGCTGATGTCGTAAACGCGGCGCGTCCAGTCGTAGTCGCCACCGGTGTCTCCGTCGATGTATCCTATGAATTGACCCTGAGCATCGAGGACTTCGATCGTCGCCAGGTCATAAAACGTTTCAAACATGCACCAGTCGTAGTACTCGAGGAACACTTGATCGGTGACACCGGTCAGGTTCAGGAGCGGTGTTTGCAAATAGGCATCAGCGAAAGCGTTGTAAGTAGAGGCCATGTCCGTGCCCCAACACTGATCGCCGCCTATAGCCCGCGAGCCATTCAACCCGCCAAGTGGACCGCTGCCTGAGACTACCTGCCCAAGAAATGCCGAGTTTGATGACGTTGGCGTTCCGCGTGTCCACTCATTACCGGTACCGCCCGTGGTCCAACCTGGGTCCACGCTTTGACTGTTGTCATAGAAGATCGAAGTTGATCCTTGAATGCGATGATTGCGAGCGCCGAAACCATAACGCGTCAACGCAGAATACGGATAGACACCATAGAAATAACCGCCCTGCGTTGCGCCAACTTCCAAATAAGATGAAAGCCCCGCAACGTGAATGACTTCGACACCTGGCGCGACGAACTGCCCAACGGTGTAAGTCACGCCATCGGTCGGTGTCCAGGCAAACGGAACAGACGAACGCACCAGAAGACTTCCTGCATAATCATTGAGCGGTGTGCTCCACGATAGCTGCAAGTCGTTACCCAGCGGTGTCACCGTCAATTGTTTGATGCGATCGGGCCAACGCACACCGCCCGCAGCCGCCGCCATCGCCAAGCCACCGTCGGCTTGACCGAATCCGAATCGATGACTGTGACTGGTAACGCCGTCAAAACGCCCATACGGTTCGTCGATGCGGACGGCAGTGTGCTGCAAGATCGCCCGCGCCTGAGCGGCGGTCATGGTCTCGTCTTGCGAAATAATCAGCGCGAGCAAGCCAGCCGCTTCCGGAGTCGCTGCACTGGTTCCACCAAAACCGTTCGTGTAGTCCAAGTCGGGCAAACCGTTGTAACCACTGTCGCCGGTGTTATCGACGGTGGTGATATCGATCCAAGGGAAACGAACACCATCATCACCGCGATCATTGGTCGGTGTGGTGATGCCGATTTCCGGCCCCACGTCGCTAAACTCGGTGTGCTTGTTGTGGCTGTTGGTGCCGCCGACAGCCATCGTCGTTGCGAGTTGGGCCAATGCGGTGACACCGTTGACGGTGTGATCGTTGTTCCCCGATGCAAAGAGGATGTTCACACCCAAGCCATTGCGTCCGGTGGTCGCTACGGTATTGATCGCGTTCACCACGTCGGGTGGCAGCAACGTGCCATCGCCAAAGCTCCAGCTGTTACTCAGCACTGCGGCGCCGTCGCTGTGGTCGCCATTGTTGTCCGGGTCCATGCTGAAGTAAAAACCGTCGGCCATCTCTTCAATGGATGCACCGAAAAACTTAACGCCAATCAATCCGCAATTCGGAGCGGTGCCGCGAACACCAATGTTATTCGCAGCCGCCACCGCAAGTCCGGCACATGCGGTTCCATGACGCTCACCAAAGTCGGGGCTGGGGTCGTCGTCGGGCACTTCGTTATCAAGGTCGAGGCCAGCCGCCCAGTTTGGAAACAAATCCGGATGAAACTTTTCGACGCATTCGTCGAGCACAGAAACGATCACCGTGGGTGAGCCAAGCGCCGTTGCGCCGTAGCTCGTGTCCCATGCCGCTTCCATGTTCAGATCGCTGCCCTCTGCCGCTCCGTTGGCAACATCGTTGTCGAGATGCCACTGCTGTGCGTAAATGGGATCGTTGATAGGATCTGGTGCAAACGCGAGCTTGGGATGATGGAACGCGGGTTCGGCGTAATCGGTCAGGTCGCCGATTTCATGCAACCAGTTGGCCAGCGCGACCGGATTAACTTGGTCGGTATCGCGAATTGCCAGCACGAACCGATATGTACCGCGCGACTTTTTAATCAGGTCACAGCCGTAGTGATCGGCGATGGCCTGCAACTCCTCTTGCCGGTTGCCATCATTGAGACGAACGACAACGCGATTCGTTGGATAAATCGGTACATCGAATTCACCGTGATAAAGCACAGGCATTACATCGGTCACGTCCGCAGCCGCACGAATGCCTTGGGCATCCAAATTGCGGACTACGTGAATTCCGCGCTGCGAAAGACTGCGTTCCAACTTCCACACGTGCTCTGCAATTTTTGACGCGTCGTGCATGTCTCCCAATGCGCTCGGACGAACGCTGACGTCGCGGCCCGGCGCGGACCGCATCTTTGCAACATACATATTCACCGAAGCCCTCAACGGTTTCTTTCCGGCTGCGTCGTGGAAGTAATTCGGTAGCGTTGAAAGGTCGGGCCAATCTTGTTTTGGCGGAGCCTCATTAGCAACTGCCGATGAAATGGCAACAAGAGTTGCAAGACCAAACACCAAGCGCGGTAAGATTGCAGCACTGTTGTTCATCCAAGTGTCTCCACCATTTAATTCAGTTTCGTTTTTTGGGATACTCAGTCCTGCGTTTTTTCGGGAAGAAACCAGTCTTCGGCGTGCGAAAGTTCTTAGTACAAATGAATGCACCGTCCCCTCCGGTTGTGCAGAGCAGTCGCGGGTCTTGTTGAATGACGGCACGCAGTTACCAGCTTAGGAATTACGTGTAACCACTTCAACGCCAAAAAACGAGTGCATTGAGCTGGGCGAAGTAGTAGGTTTGAGTTACTAGGTCGTCGAAGCGGAAGCCTCCCATCATTGCCTAACAGTTGAGGAGAATATCTACCCAAAACTCTCATTCTATTCATTTTAACACATCAGGCCCGCCGCTGTTAGTGTGGGAGTTTTGGTTATAATGGCGACACCCGCAAACAGTACCTGAACAGGCGATTCACTTCAAGATCGGTAACAGTCTTTCACGCTCGCAGTTACGATCAATCCTTAGTCGTTCTTGACCAAATGATCGGGGCATTAGCCAAAGAACGGTTTATCAACAGTCTTGATTCGGCGCGTTCGATTTGATCAACTTGTAGGTACGAGAAGGCGAATGTGACGGAGCACATCGGGCAAGGCGCAAGACACCGCGCCCCTTCCCCGTCGCCAAGAGTAGAGAGCGCCACACCAATCAGCACGGCGCGACTTAAGAAATTCCAAAACCAAAGATGCGCGAAGATGCTAATGGGCTTGGCGCGGAGTGAATTAATTTAACGTCTCGTATTTTGCCAGATGTACGCGTCGGCGCTGTATCCACACCGCGCTGACGAGGCTGGCACAAACTGTTCTTGCGTTTGGAGGAGGAACCACCATGCACACCCCCCGCCCCAACCCGCTTGCCAACCGTGCCTTGAAAGGCGCGTTGGTATCTACCACCCTGGCACTTTGGGCCTTTCCCATGATGGTTGCCGCGCTGCCCCCGGCACCGGCCAACGATCGCCCAGCCGACGCCGAGATCATCAGCACGAATCTGCCTGAATTGTTTTTGGGTACCACGACAAGTGCCGACGACAGCATCACCACGATCGGCGATCCTTCGGTCGATCCAAACGCCGACGGCCCGGATGTGTTCTACTCGTTTACGCCGAACGTTACCGACACCTACCGATTTCAACTTCATCCGTGGCACCACGCGCCGCTCCGGTCGTCGGATCGTCGCTTCGCATTATATGTGTTTGAAGTGTCGACCAACGGATTGGTGGGTGCCGAACGCGCCCCCGGAAATGCTCGCCCCGTTTCCCTCGATGTCACTTTGAATGGCGGCGTTGAGTATCTCATCGGCGTGGACCACAACTTGCAAACACGTGACGAATTTCTGTTCACGCTATTGGTGGACCATGTCGTCGCCCGCGATGTTGACAACTGCCTTAGCGCCGACATCGACATCACAACCAATTCGCTTCCGGTCATCGTCTTGAACGACATTGATGGTGCCGTTAATGATTTTTCCTTCTCGCAGGACATTGGAGTATGTGCAGTGTCGGGAGGAACACCCACGACGGCACCGGGCATCGATCATGTTTACCAATACACCGCGCCAGCAGATGGGTTGTACGCTGTGGAACTTGTTGGTAGCGGCTTTGATGCCGTTGTGTATGTCGATGACTCCTGCGACCCGTTCTTCCTCGACGGGTGCATGGGTGCTTCAAACCACAGCACCAGTGGCACGAGCGGCGGAAAGCATGAATTTGTAGTGGTGCAGTTCGAGCAGGGCAAGGATTACTGGATCTTTGTTGACAACGGAAGCACCACCAACAACTCGGGCGAATACGCGTTGATAATTGACGATGCCTTTAACTACGAAGTCAACGAAGTCGAGCCGAACGACACAGCCGGCACGGCAACGCCAATCGACACACCGCTCAATGGTGGTCAGATCGTTGGCCCTGGCGATTCGGACTTCTGGGCGATTCCCGGTTTAACCGGCGACCGCGTGTATGCCTGGGCGAACAACGGCGGAAGCTCGAACAGCACGCTCGATACGGACATGCGATTCTTCGCGGCTGACGGAACGACACTGATTGAGTTTGATGATGAGGATGGCGACGGCGTCAATGCACCGATCGACGATCTGTATTTCATCTACTCGACAACTGCCCCGACCATCGCCGGCGCACGATTCACTTCTGACGCAACACACTTCCTGCAGGTTGACGCACAAAACGCCACCGGAACCGTACATCGATACCGCATGCATGTCGGTGTCGAACCCGCCGATCGTTCGCCGCTTTCAGAGTGCGAACCCAATGATGAAATCGCGTCAGCCGATCGCACTGGAAAGGATTATTTCGGTGGCGTGGTTGATACAGATGGCGATATTGACTTTTATGCTTTCGAGGCGACCGAAGGTGATCGCATATTCATCTCACTGGACGGTGACCCGGAACGCGACTCTGATCCGACGGAAAGTGCTTCGGTCAATACCAACGGATTCCACGGCAAGTTGGCCGTCTACGATCCTGACGAAGACCAACTGATTTCTGACTCCAGCGATTCAAACACCGTGCAAGGTGCCGAAGACTATCCAGCTCAGGCTGCCTTCTTTGTTGCGAGAACCACTGGAACGCACTATGTGTCCGTGGAGCAGCAGAGTGCGTCTGGCGTCGGACCCAAGGAAACTTACGAATTGGCGATCTTCCGCAATGATGCTGCACCAGCACTTTCTGAAGTCGTCAATCCTGTGATCGCACTCACACCCGATTTCTTTAACGATGACATCGATCTCGTCGCGACCGACATGGCCGGCGGCGATACGGGTGTCTGCAGCGTTTCGTTGATCAACAACACAAACCTGATGGTGTCGGGCAGCTTCACGCCGGGTGATCCGTCGGTGAACCTGACGATAGAATTAGTGGATACCGGTACCAATGGATTCGCGAAGTTGCTGGTGCAGGATTGCGCCGGGAATACGTCTTGCGCGATCGTTTCGATCGACATCGACGGTCCGGATTGCATGGGTGCCAACTTCTCCAACCGGTCGCCGATGAGCATGCATCCGCGTCTGCACATTCCGGACAACAGCAATCCGGATGGCACGACCAACGGCATCATTGAGATTGCCGATTCCGGACTCATCACCGATGTCAACGTGACAGTGAATATCGAGACACTGGATACGGGCGACATCGATTTGTTCTTAATCAGCCCAAGCGGTACGTCGGTCGAACTTGTAACCGACCGCGCCAGCAGTTCTGGAGCTGACTTTACGATGACCACATTTGACGACGACGGTGATGGAGTGATTCCGTTCGGAAGTAGTGAGGCTCCATATACGGGAATCTATCAGCCGGAAGATGGCGCCGGCCTTGCCCAACTCAACGGCGAAGACGCGCAAGGCATCTGGAAGCTGCGGGTCGTTGACGACAGTTCCTCAGAGAGTTTTGGCGGATCGCTGGTTTCGTGGTCTCTCGACATTGACGCCACATTCGCTGGTCCGGAAGTTTTCGCGGGTTATGCGACTGATTTTGGCGACGGTGGAGGTATCCAATCGATCGTCCTTTCAGGCGGAACCAACGCGCAGTTGGCAGTCTCAGGCGACTTCACGCCCGGTGATCAAGAAGCGACGTATTTCGTTTCTCTGATAGACAGTTCGACGAACGGAACCGCGACAGTCACCGTGACGGATACTTCGTTGAATACCTGTGACAGTGTCATCAGCTTGTCCGGACTTGCAGACAACAACGCCCCACAGAATACCGGTGGCGTTACCACGAGCCTCACCTATTCGCAAGAAGTTCAGCAATCGGTTGACGGTTTCGACCTCATTGGTGTGACGTCGACCATCAGCGTTCCGGATAGTTTCACCGTGGCCGAGGTCGAAGTGGCCCTCAATATTGACGCGACGGATCAGGGACGGGTCGCCGCGCGGCTGACCCATGGTGCCAGCGAAGCGATGTTGGTCAACCGCATCGGTATGGACGAGCGTGACGCGTTGGGTAACTCGAAGGCAAGCTTCGATGTGATTCTCGATGACGACGCCCCCGAAGCCGATGACATTCATAACGAAAACGTGCTGGGTGCCGAAGAAACGCTTGGCCTGCATCAGCCAGACGGTCGCGGCGAATTCTTCGGTGACGGTATCACGACCGACGACCGCGACAACATGCTGTTCGTCTTTGATGGTGCCGAATCTTCGGGCGACTGGGACGTGCAGTTTATCGATGCAAGGGAACTCAGTGCGTCTTCGGCGCGGAACATCTTCCGACGTTGGTCGCTGACCTTGAAGAACCCATGCGGACCGGAGTATTACGTCGGTACAGCGAAGGATGCCGGTGCTGAAACCGGTGTCTTCTCAGTCGAACTCGCAGGCGGCGCAGTCAACCTCACCCTGGTCACATCGTTCACGCCGGGCGATGCTGTGGTTGAATACCGTGTCGAACTCACCGACCCGATGTCAGCCGGTAGCGGTACGGTTGTAATCACCGATGTCGCCGGTAACGTAACAAACGTGCCGATTGCACTGGCGGCTTCCTCGGGCGACGAAGACAAGCCGGTCGTCAGCGGAAGTGTCGTTTCTGCTAAGTTTGAAGGCAACGCGACCGACAATCTGGTGAGCGATACAGGCATTGCATCCGTCGAAATCGCTCCGTACGGTGCAAATCTGCAAATCGTTTCGGTCACGCCTGATCCACCAAGCGGTGCAGGCAGCGTTGACTTTGTCGTGGGGTTGATCAATACAGCAGAAAACGGCCGCGGTTATGTGCGCGTGACCGATTCCTGCGGTAATCGCAGCCACATCCTCGTGGACATCGACGCAACCGACCCGGTTTGTACAGGTTCGGTCAGTAACACCAAGCGGTACGTCAGTACTGACACGCCGCAGGTCATCCCGAACAACAGCCCCGGTGGCGTCACCTCGAGCATTGCGGTTGCTGATCTGGATATCGTCAGCGATGTGAACATAACGTTCAACATCACCCATGCCAACGATGACGACATCGACATGACGATGACCAGTCCGGTGGTGATTGCGTTGTTCTCGGACATCGGAAGCACGGCCAACAACTTCATCGATACGACGCTTGATGATGAGGCAGCCGCACCGATTCCCGACACGTCGAGTGCTGGACCGTTCACCGGTTCATTCCAACCGGAAGGTGGACCGGCGCTCAACGTTCTTGATGGCTCGCCCGCAGTTGGAACGTACTCGCTCCAGGTTGCTGACGATTCGTCAAGCTACTCGGGCGGTACATTCGATAGCTGGGCGCTGACCATCGAGTCAGCGACCTTCGCCAAACGCTTCGACGGTCGGGCTGAGGATGCGCAACAGGACGACACCGGTATCTGTTCGATCGACCTGACAGGTGGTTCGTCGAATCTGGTGTTGACGGTTGATCCGTTTGCTGCTGGCGACAACATCGTCCGCTACTCTGTCGAGATTGCCGGCGGTGAATGTGGTGGAACCGGTGGCGTGGAAGTAACCGACTGTGCTGGCAACACCTGCATGATACCAGTTACGCTTGGATTCATAACCAAGGGTGACTTTAACGGTGACGGTATGTCGACCATCGACGACTACGATGAATTCGAAGCTTGCCTTTCTGGTCCTGACATTTCCGTGACCAGTTGCGATTGCTGGGCGGCTGACTTCGACGATAACGAGCGAGTCGATCTGGCTGACTTCTCAGAATTGACGACGATCTTCAGCCCGTAACCTTCGTTGATGTTACTGTGAAGTTGGATGTATTTGTAAATTTATGGGGCGTGCAGTCGAACGTGACTGCACGCCCTTTTCTCTTTGTCAGTCGACCATGAATTCGATGAGGAGGATTCGACGGAAGCGGATCACCAGAAATCTGCTTACTGCGCTTCGATCAGGATCAGTCCCGCCGTGGCACTCACAAATGCCGAGTAACATCCGTAAATTTGACCGGGCACAAGAGTTCCCGCCGCAAGTCGAGTGACCGCGCGGCATTTCACGCCTCTCCGGAAGCGTAAGACGCTCGGCAGAATTTAAGTCGATAAATACTTTCTTGAGATCGTCAACTAACGCCGATGCATCAATCCCAAGTAGCAACGATCTTGCCGGCCTGACGATTCACGATGACACTACGTCCAGCAGGTAGAGGGGTTCGCTGGCCATCGACCAGAATTTCCGATGGGGCAGTTTTGCGTGGCAGGCTTAATATGAACCCTTCGGGCGGGTTTGCATCACCGGATAACTTGACGGTGAGTTTGTCGCCTTGCATCGATGCATGCATCGTCAGATTCCCAAAGAATGTCGGGAATCCTTCAAGTGTGATTCCATTGTCTTCGGCAAGCCATGCTTCGCTTGCGCCCGTGAGCAATGCCAGTCGTTGGCCCTCTTCGTAAACAAACATCGACCGCACGGAATTGATCAGCGCACTACCTACCCAAGTGTGTGGCATGTCGCCGATGAAACGCGGCTCCTTCGGGTCACGCCAGACGACCTCGGCCCATTGTCGCCATTCGGTCGGGCGTTGATCCTGCAGGAAGAATTTTAGCAATGCTCTCGCCCGTTCCGGCTGGCCCATTCTGATGTATGCATCGACAATACGGATTTCGTAAGGCGTATAGTCGTTCCATTCTCGCTTGCCGGATTGACGATCTTGAAAGAATTCAAAGTATCGATCGAACGTTTTCGTGAGCGTCTCGGGCGGCAGGTGCCCCAATTGTTCGCATGGGAAAACAGCAATCGCGGTTGACGTCGCATCGAAGTCGCCGAGTTCCGCACATCCGGGCAAGTATTCAATGTGGTGGTGGTTCATCGCCAAGTCCAACGAAGTGTACAAGGCTTTTCGATGGGCAACGTGCAACGCTTCAAAGCGATCGGCTAGGTCTGGGCGATCCAGTTCTTTCGCGATGGCGGCTGCGTCATTGAATCCCTTTACAACGAAGAAGTTGTCCCAGTACGAATGCATCGGTTTGGCGCTGTATCCTTCATGGCTGATCGACTCGGGCACCAGGCCATAACACGCCTTGGTGATGCCTTCTCCATCTTCGTAGTTTGGCGTAGTACGTTGATTTCTGAGTGATTCGAGATAATTAACGGCATTCTCGACGTTTGATAGTTTGGATTTGAGGAACTCGCGATCATTCGTAAATCTATAGTAGGTATTGATTGCATATATGAGTTCTCCTGCGCTATCATGCTCAGGCACGGGATCAGGCCCGCGCCGATCGACAACGCAGGGAACCTTGCCATCTGGATACTGATTGTCGGCATACCAAATTAGAAACGCGCGAACTTCATCAGTATGACCGCACGATAGAAGTGCCGTCGAAGTGACCGACCCGTCACGAATCCAACTGCGTTCATAGGTTCGCGATCCGGGTTGGATGGCCGGGCCATCTCGATTAATCAGAATGTAAGCTTGCGTTGCACGGAATGTATCTTCAAGCTGGCGAAGCGATTTTGGTAGATTCAAGCGGACGCGATTGAGTATACCTCGCCACGACTCAATCGAGGATTCCAGAAAAGCAACATAGGACTTCTCTTGAAGCGCAAGATCAGCCGGCTTGGCTGCTCGCTTACCCGAATGAAGAGGTGCCGAGACAACGAAGCGTTTCTCGGCATTTGGCTCAAGTTTAAAGTGATATCGAATCGCCCCAGACGCACCACCCTCCGGACACGTCGCCTGCAGAGCTAACGGTAATTCATGGGTGGCCAGGTATTCCGCGATGTCTCCACCAAAAAACGTCGTCGCGCCGAATGCGTCAGACGCAGACCAACATTCCAGTGATTCGATACCGTTGATCAAGACCGTTGCGCCTTTCTGTTCAACGGATTCGACCTTCGTTACACCTCCGGTCATCCCGAGATCCTGCCACGGCGGCAGCACTTGGAACGGTCGAATCGCCAGATATAAATCTCCTTCGATCGGTTCGGTTTGCTCATTGCGAACCTGATACGAAATCACCAACTCCGATGCACCAGCCGCCCCGTGCGCAAACGCCGTAACGGTAAGCTTCGCCGAACCAGTGTCCCAATGAACCGATGGAATCGGCATGTAACCATCTACCAGCGAATGGCTGAGCGACACATCCGCCCATGTGAACAGTTTGTCGCCGACGCTCAGGAATGGCTCAATCGTCCAACCGCCACGCATGACTTCCACCTGACCATGCGCACCGACGAGCGCTTCGTTGGTATCGCCCGAAACGCCAACAATGGTCCAAGGCGAATGCTCTTTGAGAAACGATGCCGGAAACTGTCCGCGCGGCGATTCGCTCGCGATGTTCTCGTACAGGCGATTTCGATCCTGCGAAAAATCGACGTCGCGCACTTCGATGCGTCTCATGGCGATTGGCTGGCCGCTATCTTGATCCTTGACGAGTATTTGCGCGCGAAGCGCCTCGGCATCTGGCAGCGGAACATAATCGCGCCCACCGATGCTCCCGCGCACCTTCGCGGCAAGCTCCCAGTTCGAGTTATCGACGCTTAACTTTACGTCATAATTTCTCGCGTGCTTGTCCGGTTCCCAGTCGATCACCAGCCCACCCAACTCACGCACCTGATGGAAATCGAGGTCGAGAAACGGATTGGGCGCAGTCGGTTTCCAATTGATAACGCCATCGCCCGGGAGAACAAGATGCTGCAATTGATCGGGATCGTCATACGCCTTGAATGAGATTTGAGGTGCCTTTGTAACTGGCTGAGGCTTTGGAAGGACTTCATAAGTCAGCGTATCGAAGAAGATTCGCCCGATACCGCCACTGCTAGCCGCCACGGCGAATTCGATCGCACCAAGTCGCTTCATGGGCACATTACCGGCTGGCCCCCAAGCAAATTTGAAGTGACGTGCTTTGTAGCGAATTGGCTTCCATTCTTCTGGAAAAGCCATGTCGCGATTGTTGACCCACCAAACGTTGTCACCGGTTGAATCAACGAGCTTGAACTCCAGATTGTTTGAAGGCGCGTCGCCTCGTAGACCAAATGTGAACCGATAATTCTCGGGAAGCTCCATATCAACCTCGCGCCGGACAACGACAAACCCCGCCCCCGCACGAAAATCAAAATCCAATTGCATGCTGTGGCCATCGACACCATCGGCTTGCTTGATCGACGCCACCACACCGTCACTGGCGTTGACCGACCAGCCGTCCAACTGCTCAAAGTCGTCCAGAACTACCGGAGCAGCCTCAGCCGCCATCGTCAACACCAACAGCATCAATCCCGGAAAATATCTGTGCATTTCGAATTCGCTCCCTTTACCGCGCATGAGAAAGCCCTGCACGGTCAAACCGGCAGGGCCTTAATGTTCGTGGTTCTGTTCGCTGACATCCAGCTTGTTAATCGATTCGCTTACGGCCCCGTGATTCTCGGGTGGAAGTAGCCGAAGTCAACGAGATCGATGTCGATGTCCTCGTCATTATCAAACACCGTGCAGTTCCAATCGAGGTCGCCGGCACCGCTCCCGTTGAAACAGCGCTGGAACTCGGCGAAGTCGAACAGATCTTCATCATCATCACCGTCTGCGTCAGCACCGTCAAAGCGATTGGTGATGACGGCTTCGAGGTTATCGAAGAAAACTTCACCCGATCCCGCACCAGCCGACACAATACACACCACCCTGGTCAATGCAGCATTGCCAGATGGCATGGTGAAGTCGATTTCCAGCGGAATCCAAGTGTCGGTCGGGCTGGTAGAATCAATCGTGTTACCGTTCTCGCTGCTGCCGATGTCGATGGGCCCGGGTAGAGTCCCTGCGATCCATTCGATTTTCACACCAGCGCTTGCAGTTCCGTTGAGCCGCTGAGCTTCCGCATCCTGCTGGCGAACGAAGGCCCGCACATAGAGCTTTTCATTCGGCTGCAATGGATCGGGCAGAGAAATATCCTGCGACAGACCGGTGAAGTCGGAACCGGCCATCTTGGCGCTGGCGTCAAAGACTTCTTCATCAACCAAGTTGTTGGCCAATCCACCAACCTCAAATGATAATTGTGCCTCCGGTCCAAACTCCAACCAATCGTCAATACCATTGGGTCCGCCAAAACCATTTTCAAAACTTGAGTTGGTCAGCAGGTTGGTGGACGGTGCCCGCGACAGTGAAGCAAAGGCCTGATCGAAGTAGACCACACTATTGGTCGAAGCGTCAGGGAACATGATCATCGTGACCCGCGCGAGTCCAGCGTTATCTGGCACCTCGACGCCAATCGTACCAATGTCGATCATGACCCATGCATTTGAATTTGAATCAGCATCGAACGGGAAGTTCTCGGTCGGTCCCGGAAGCGAAGTACCCCCCGGCGGTGAGAATTCAAGCTTCAAACCAGCCACTGCGTTTGCAGTCAATCCATTGGTCGAAGTGTGCAAGACCCGCCCACGCAACAGTACACGTTCGTTTTCAAAAACTTCCCTCGTGTTCTGAAACAAACCACTGAATGCAGATTCGGTTCCGATTTTCAAACTCGTTTCACCGTGGAGCGACTGATCCATCGTCGGGCGCTGATCACCAAATCCGCCCCAATCCGCGACTGCGTTTGGCGACGCTTCACCGGGGCCAGCCAATTCAAAATCACCGTTGACCAGCAAGTTCGTCGGATCACCACCGATGGTCAATTGCGCGTCGTCCCAGAATGCTGCACCCGATCCGCTGTTTGAAATCCAGACGCAAGTCATCCGCGCCTTGGTTGCGCCAACCGGTGCCAACACCGGACCAATCGATGCGGGGATCCATGTGTCGGCTGGTGAGGCTGCATTCATGACAAAATCAAACTGCGTCGCACCGCCAACTTGATTGTCGCCATCGTCAAAGAATCCAAGCGCAACACCAGCAATCGCATCACCGCCAACCTTGTCGCTTGCTCGCGTAAACAACTGCGCGCTAACCGTGACCATATCGACGCTGGCCGTCACCGGAATATCTTGAAGCGCCAACTCGGTGGGATTACTTTGAAATGCCTTGAGGGCGTGACCTTCACCCGGCGGTAGCGCAGGTACAAGGTTGGCTTCACTCGATCGCTCGATCACATTTCCGGTCGTCTCCCACCCTCCGGGCACAAACGGATCCAACGCATTCGAGTCGCTGTTTTCAATGCTGCCGTTAAGCAGAATGTTCTGCGCAGCGTTGAGTGTGCTTACCGTTCCAAACGCAACAATCGTCGCCATGGCGATCATAGATATTGTTTTTTGAATCTTCATCACCGCTTCCTTCCGCCTCCGTTTAACTGCAATTCGAATTGACGAGTTTGCAATACTCGAAAACCAGCTACGGTCGTTAAACCGCCAGCCTGGTTCATTTCATTCTAATTTGAATACTGGCCCGTCGAACCGTCCACCACCTTGTTGCCGCCCTTGCTCAAACCCCATGACCAATAAGGGCGATTCCCAAAACGATCTCTGTCTTTCGACTCTTGATAACTATCTGCTTCATAGTCGAAGTAACGCTCCTGCGAAAAACGTTCGACATGGGTATCAAGAAAGAGTGCATGGTGGCCACCATTGTGCCTTGGTCGCTGTGGGAGGGCGTCACTGAACATGACCGACAATTCGGGAAACGGAATCTTGTTCATCAGGTTACCGCTGATCGCCGGAATATCGCCAGCGCCATCGTTCCAATCGTTGAACCAATACTCCGTATAAACATCCTTGAGCAGTTTCGTACTCGGGTCCTGAAACTCCTGAATACTGACGAACGCAAACTGACGCTTCTGCACGAATTCTTTGACAAGTGGGTCACTCTTGACCGCGATATACTGCGTCATCGATGGACTGGCGCTGTCTTGCAGCGTAAGAAATTCGTTTGCCGTAATCGATCGGGGTCCTGGTATTCCACCTTTTGCGTGGGCTGACATCGCCTTCGGGCATTTGTAGATATTCAAGTCTTTCAGGTAAGGCCACATCAACAGGATTTGACGGTATTGCTTGAAGGGTGCCTTGTGATATGGGCTTGGGGCACCGATTGGAACTCCGGGAATCCAAGGCAGGCGGTCGCCCGAGTCTTGAACGTAATACTGGATCGATATGCCCAGCTGGTGAAGGTTCGCTTTGCACAGCGTGTCCTTCGCCTGATCGCGTGCCTTCTTGAGAGATGGCAATAGGATCGAGACAAGCAGAGCGATGATCGAAATGACCACCAACAATTCAACCAGCGTGAATCCTGCCCGGTTTTTTCTCAATCGCATGATGGCCATCCCTTGCTTCATACGTCCCCTGAAAACCCTTGAAGAATCAGCCTCGGAAAATCGGCTATCCAAACTTCTTTCTCAACGGTGCGGCAGCTCGACTTTGTGTCACACCGATGAGAAGGAAGACAACTCATCCGCAGTCAGCGCTGCCCGAATGGTGCAACGCTGACGCGGATCGAAAAAATCCTGTCGGCGCTTAGCGACGACGTCGAATCAAAACACATGCACCCATCGCCATCAACGCGAGACTTGCGGGCTCGGGTACAAAATTCAGGTTGCCAAAATTCGCAACCAAATTGTTACCGACACCACTTCCGCCAGTCAGCATCTGCATGTAACCACCGACGCGTGCATTGTTGAGCATTCCCCAAAGTCCATGGGGCGGATCTTCAGCGGGATTGCCTTCGTCAAATGCCAGCGCGCCACTGGTGTAGTCGTTACCACCGAGCGTCAAGAGATATTCAATCGTCGCGGGCGATCCGGCATTGAGGCCATTCGCGCGATACTTGACGCCAACGTTGACGGTGTCGCCCATCGTGTAATTCACACCGTGTGAGCCAGTAAAGCTGTAGAACGGCAGGCGTCCACCAAAGACCGCAATTTCGCCGTCGCTGGTTCGGAAGTTGAAACGGCCGTCAACATTCTGCGACCACCATGGGGCGACTTGCAAACCAGCTTCGCCACTCCCCGTACCGCTGATGGTCAGGTCGGTTGAGAAGTCGAAACTATCGCCGTTATTGAAGACTGCTTCAGTGATAAAATCGCTGGCAAGATGGAAGTTGTGCAGATTTGCGAATCCGGCACCGGTGGTGGTGTCATCAAATTGCACTTGCGTCGGATAGTTGTTGATCGTATTGAGCGTTGAGGCCCCATCGTCATTGAACACTCGCGTGTTGAGGACGGTGGTCGTCACGGTCGGTGCCGCCATTGCTTCCACTGCTACGCCCAGCGCGGTGACCAATGTCACGGCGACGAGCAACGAAACCCTATTGCCTTTCCTTTGTTGCATCTTAACACCTCCTGAATAAGAGAATGATGAGTCGCCGCAGAGCCACTTTGCTCACAACAATCGCCATCCTGAAGAGAGTTTGGATGGCGGTAGAGACGCCCTCGGACTATAGGCAATCATATCCGCGCAAACCTATCATTGCAAGCGCTTTCATAGCTTGTTACGATGGTTTGCAATGACTTGGTTTGCATGTGAGAAGCCTGCTAGAATGAAGTTGAGGCACTCCACCTCAGGCCGAACCCGAGCTTCGCATTAAGTTTTTCTATATTTACGTTATTCACAACAAGTTTTACTCTATCTTCGGAAGAATTATTCTAATAATGACTTCAGATAATTCATTCTTATGGGGATCGGCGACTTCGGCATTTCAAATCGAAGGGTCCAGCCAAGAAGCAGAGAGGGGTCCGAGCATATGGGACGCTTTCTGCGATATTCCCGGCAATATCGCCGACGGACAAACGGGCCAGCAAACGTGCGACCATGTCCGAAGATTCCGTGACGATATCACCCTGATGAAGTCGCTCAATCTTCAGGCGTATCGATTCAGTGTGAGTTGGCCACGCGTCATTCCAGAAGGCGTTGGCCGCATCAACGCCGACGGTCTCGACTTCTACGATCGCCTTGTCGACGAACTCGTCGCCGCCAACATCGTTCCATGCCTCACGCTATATCATTGGGACTTGCCGAACGCACTGCAGAAACGGTTGGGTGGATGGGAACACCCCGACACCGCCAAACATTTTGCCGACTATTCAACGCTGATCTTCGATCGTCTTGGCGATCGCGTGAAACATTGGTTCACCATCAATGAACCGTGGTGCATCGCATTTGGCGGTTACATCGGCGGCAACTTTGCGCCGGGTGTTCAGGACCGAGCACGCGGATTTCAGGTCGGCCACCAGCTACTTCGAGCACACGCACTAACCGTTGCCGCTTTTCGCAATCACAAGCACAGTGACGGCGCAATTGGCATCGGCTTGAACTGCGATTTCATGTTTCCAGCCACCGATACGAGCGCCGATCGTGACGCGGCGCAGCGGGCTATTCTCGACATGGCCGGATGGTTCGGAGATCCCGTTTGGTTTGGAGACTATCCCAAAGAACTTCGCGACGCATATGGCGATATCCTCCCGACGTATTCCGATGAAGACCAACGATTGCTGAAAAAGTCCATCGACTTCATCGCCACCAACTACTACTTCAGCGATATCGTCCGGGCCAATCCTGACGCGGGTCCATTGGCCTATGAGCGCATCACCTATCCCGATCGGCCACGAACCGCTATGGGCTGGCCCATCGTTCCGGAGGGTCTTGAATCGCTGTTAATCTGGTTGTCCAAGCGATACGGAGAACTTCCCGTATACATCACCGAAAACGGTATCGCCCTTCCCGATGAAACTGTTGAAGACGGAAAGGTCCACGACGCGGAGCGCATCGAATATATCCGGACGCATTTTGATGCAGCCCGTCGAGCGATGGATGCCGGCGTCGATTTACGCGGTTACTTCGTGTGGTCACTACTCGACAACTTTGAATGGGCGCATGGATTTACAAAACGATTCGGCTTGGTTCATTGCGATTTTGAAACGCAGGAGCGTACAATCAAAGACAGCGGACTCTGGTATGCCGATTGGATTGCAAATGGCGGTTGGGACGCGAATGAATCGCCAAAACCATGCTGTATCAACACCGCTGGAGAATGCCAATGACAAGTCGACCCAACAATTACCTGCAAGCAATCTCGTTCGCGTGCGTTGCATCTGCCCTGCTGCTCAACGTTGCTGCGTCTGCCCGCGCTGACATCTTCTCACCGCTTGCCAGCTACGAACCTGCCGAAACCGACCTGACCGTTACGCCCAATGCCGGTGACCTCGGCCTATCGCTTTCTGTCGTTGCTTCCGGCGAAAGCGGCGCTCCCACTGCATCGGACGGCGGATTCATGCTTCGACTTGATCTAGCCGGTGAAGCAGACGGGAAGTTTGAAATCAAACACAACTGGTCAGTAACGACGTATGATCTTGGCGGCAATGATGAATTGCTTGTCGATGTTTATGTCGCCACGCCATCGATGATTCCCGGTGTGATGGGCGTTTGGAGTCCTTCGTGGAACCCGCCCGACAACTGGCAGATTGCCACATCACTGCCGATTACGACCGGCATCTGGACAACTGTTTCGCTGGATGTTTCGAATCGATCGCAAACGGGACTCAACGATATATTCGCGTTCGTTTTTGAAAACCTCGCCGGTTCAACGGGTACGATTTTTGTCGATAACATGCGACTTCGAAACCCTGGCGATCCACCGCCCGCGAGCGACTTGGTGCTGGTCGCGTTTGAGGACCACGTTGACCTGAATTGGAGCGCATCAACCGTAGCGGGACTGGACGGCTACAACGTTTATCGAAGTGACAATATTGGCGGTCCATTCACCAAACTCAACTCGTCACCGCTGACAACAACGACCTATCGCGACGATGTCGGTCTGGGCGCTCCGACGCAATATTACCATATCGCAACCCAAATCAGCGGCAACGAGTTGGCCACCAGCGAAACGGTGGCCGCAACGTACAACGGTCTTACCGATGACGCCTTGATGGACCTGATTCAGGACGCCCACTTCCGCTATTTCTGGGAATTCGGACATCCGAATAGCGGGATGGCTCGCGAAGGCATCAACATGGGACATTCGCTCAACACAGTGACAACAGGTGGCACTGGAATGGGATTGATCACGCTAATCGTCGGAGCCGAGCGCGGTTTTGAAACGCGCGCCGACATCGCCGACCGCGTCCTCCAAATCCTGACATTTCTGCAAGACACGACGCCTCGCTACCATGGCGTATGGTCCCATCACTATGACGGAATGACGGGCGCGACGATTCCGTTTGCGGGCGCACAGGACAATGGTGGCGACATCGTCGAAACGGCGTTTCTGATAGAAGGCATTCTGACGGTTCGGCAGTACTTTGACGATCCGATTGATTCGGTTGAATCTGAGATACGTTCGCGGGCAACAGCCATGTGGGAAGGTGTCGAATGGGACTGGTATCGCCGCTTCCCTGGAAGCAACGTCCTCTATTGGCATTGGTCACCGAACTTCGGTTTCAACCTGAATCATCAAGTCCGCGGATACAACGAAGCGATGATGGTATATCTGCTCGCGGTGGCCTCACCGACTCACCCGATGCCCGCGACTGCATACACTGTGGGCTGGGCGGGTTCAGGCGGATACGACAACGGCAGTTCGTTCTACGGCATCACGCAAGACGTCGGACCAAACCTGGGCGGCCCGCTATTCTTTACGCATTACTCGAATTTGGGTTTCGATCCGCGCTACAAGCGCGACAGTCATGCGAACTACTTTGAAAACGCCCGCAACATTTCACTGATCCACCGGGCGTACGCCATCGACAATCCCAACGATTTCGCTGGTTACAACGCCTTCGCTTGGGGACTGACCGCGAGCTTTGACCCATTCGGTTACGATGCCCATTCACCAACCAACGACAACGGTACCATCACACCGACAGCCGCCGCCAGCGCCATGCCTTACACGCCGGACGAATCATTGGCAGCGATGCGATACTTCTACGATACCTATGGTTCGTCGCTGTTCGGACCGGCTGGTTTCTACGATGCTTTCCACCCGGGCGAAAATTGGTTTGCCTCCGGATACATCGCCATCGATCAAGGCCCCATCGCTCCAATGATCGAGAATCATCGAACCGGGTTGTGTTGGCGGGCGTTCATGTCCAATTCGGAAATTCGCCCGATGATGACAGCGATTGGCATGTTCTTTGAAGTGGACTACGACAACGACGGTGACATCGACGGTGCTGATTACGCAGTGTTTGCAGATTGCATCGGCGGACCCAATACGACAACACCGCCCGTTGGATGCACGTCTGGAGAATTTGCCGATTCTGATTTGGACAATGACGGCGATGTCGATTTAGGCGACGCGCTGACTTTCATGTCGCTGTTCGGCACGCCCTAGCAAGAATCACTGCGTACCAAACCACTAAACATAACGCAAGACAACTTTGTGCTTTTGACCTGCAACTTCCGGCGGCGGAATCACGCTGCCCGAAAGCACAGTGCCATCCAATGTCACTTGCGATTGTTTGCCTTTGCTTACACCGCTTTCGATCTGAATGTCGTATGTACAACCGCGATACGGTCGCGTGACTCTGGCACTTGGCCAGGACTTTGGCAAACACGGGTCAATCAGCAACCCATCCCACGTCGGACGCACACCCAACACCCATTCGCAAATAACCCGATGCAGCCAAGCCGCCGACCCGGTGTACCACGTCCAACCGCCCCGCCCAAAGTTTGGCGAAAGCGGTCCGTCAACGTTACCCGGGGTGACGTATGGTTCTGCCCAATAGCGTTCCGGATCTTTGTTCGTCGGATTGATCCCAGAAAGCAATTGCTCGAGGGTTTCGACGTCGCGCATCTTAGCCGCGGCTGCGATCGCCCACGTCGCCGCGTGCGTATAGACGCCGCCGTTTTCGCGCAGGCCCGGAGCATACCGCGTGATGTAACCGATCTCTTCCTTGGGTTCCGTAAATGCCGGTGCCAAGAGGAGCGCACCCACTTCGCTAACCAAGTGCTCGCAAACTGAACGCCAACACTGCGACGCCCGAGAGTTGTCGGCGATGTCATTTAGGATCGCCCAGGTTTGAGCATTAAGAAATATCTTGCCCGATTCACAGTCGCGACTACCCAACTTTGAACCGTCATCGAGCGTCGCTCGCGAATACCATTCGCCATCCCAACCGTGTTCGTTCAGCGCGGTGACCAACGCGGCGCGGCGTTTGTTAAGCACGCCTGCCTCGTCCAGTTCACCCAGCGTTGCGAGAATGTGAGCCCAATCTCCGAGAATGCCCGCGAAAAAGTGCCCCAACCAAATCGACTCGCCCTTTTCCTGAAGGCCAGCCGCACTCAAGCCATCATTCCAATCGCCCGCGCCGATATACGGCAAACCCCTTGGACTGGTTCGCATGAACACGCGCTCGAATGCCCGAAACACATGATCGCGCAACGTCGCAGGATGCTTGTCATCGAGAAAAGGCGTTTCGTCATCGAGAATCGACAGGTCACCGGTCTCGCGAATGTAGTTCGCCGACACAAAAGCCAACCACAACAGATCGTCCGTCATCGTTGTGATCAATCCATCTTCGCTCAGCGGATGCCACCAGTGATACACCGAACCATCCTTGAATTGATGCGCCGCGTGGAGGTTGATCTGCTCGCGACACTTCACCGGGTCGATCGTCAACCAGACCTGCGAGTCCTGAAGTTGATCGCGAAAACCGTACGCGCCGCTCTGCTGATAGTAACCACCACGTCCCCACATGCGCCCGACAATCGCCTGGTATCTCAACCAATCGTTGGCCAGAAGGTCGATACTCGGGTCGGGCGTTTCGACGCGATGTGCCGACAAACGATCAACCCAATCCTTCTTCACACTCGCCAAAGATTTCTCCATCGCAGTGCATGTTTGAAAGCGCTCGACGATGACACCCAACGCGTTGTCGTCATCGGCAGCCGCTATCACAAACCCGACCGTACGCGTTTCACCACCGCGCAATTCGATCTCGCAGCGCAGCGCCCCGATGGGATCCTGATGGCGTCCAAAACGCGGCTGCCAGTTGTCAGCTTCCAAGGCTTCGGGGCGATCCATACCACGGTAGCGCCCTGCAAATTCCGCCTTGTCTCCCTGCGCGGCTTGCACGGGTTCGGTTGCTGCAAAGGCTGCGACGAAGGGCCATGGGCGATTCCAATGCCCGTATTTTTCGTGATTGACCTCCCACATGTGGTTGCGGGCAACAATCGCACGACGATCGATGTCGTATTGTGTTTCGATAAAGAGCTTGTGAAACTCGCGCCGCGGTGACGGTGCGACACCGCAATTCCACTCCAGCGCACCGCACAATTCCAATCGCCGCGGACCATCGGACAGGTTGGTCAACTCGACCTGCCAGAGTTCAGCCGAATCCTTCGGATCGACCCATTGCGTCCAGCGCGCTTTGACATTCTTGAAGGTGGTTTCAAAAACCGTGTAACCCAAACCGTGTCGGCAAAGGTACTCATCGTAGTCTGGCCAACACGGCGCGGGAGCCAGCGACCACGTGTCCCCCTTTACTGCATCGCGCACATACAGGAACTTACCGGAGGAATCGCTAACAAATTCCTGCTGCCAGCGGGTGATGACGCCGAGCTGCGAGTTGTCAATCCAACTGAATCCGCTGCCTGTCTGACTGACAGCCATTCCTTGCCTGGTGTTGCCGATGATGTTGACCCACGGTCTGGGCGTGCGCCAATCGGTGATGTGATACTCGCGACCATCTTCCGAAAAATGACCGTATCGGTTGGGCAGAAGCTTGCTCAATTTGCCCGCACCGCCGATGCCAGTGTGCGGGGTTGTAGCGATGGACATGGATTGGATCCTTTCTGGGGCGGGGAACTCGTTTCCCTTTGCAACTGATTCGCCCGATGCACCGAATTCGCCCGATGCGTCTGAGTCGATTGCGTCCGATCAGGTTGCGATCGAACCTGGAGGCTAATCCTCCGTTTCTTCGGGCTCGCTTCTCGCGAAACTGAAAGCGCTTTCATCCTACCCAATTCTGACGCTATGATCAATTCCAAACTGGACTTCGATCGATGGCGTCCCATAACCATTTCGCCGTGATTCCGCGTTGGCCCCGCCAACATCGCCTCCAAGATGCGTTTAAGTACGGATCAACTTGCCGGTCCGTGAACGTCTTGAGTAGTTGCGTGATCGCGCCCGAATCAGTCGGGCTCCTACATTTTTGCGACTTGGCTGTTACCGACGACTCAGCTTCAACCGTTTCATCGCCTGCTTGCTGACGGGGTGCTGCATGAACAATCGCCAGATCAGTCCGGTGCGGGCGTTTTCGATTGCGAGCAACATTGGCCCCTCGTCGATCCCGATATAGTCATCACTAACGAACCCGCGATCGATGTTGAAACTGTCGGCAAACCCGTACCCTCCGGTGGCTGGATCGCGCCAGATGAGCGGGCTGCCGTTTTTGCCCTTCAATGATCGCATCTCGCGAATCGCAGCAATGCTCTCTTGCGGCGTAAACATGATCGCCGAGGCGGCTGCGTACGGTGCAACCGTTCCTCCGCACCACTTGTCGTCCTTCGAGATGTTCGGTGCAACGTGCGGAACCGTGTAACCGTCGGGCCCGTCGCAAGCGCTTTGCCCCCAAATGTTGCGGCCAAATGTCTTGAATTGCGAAGAAGCATCGATGCACCGCTTCCGATGCGTCAGCACCGCTCGACGTGAATTCTCAAACCAATCGACACGCGGCGCTTTCACACCGAATTCGCCCGGATGGTCTGCCTCCATAGATCGATAGTCGATCCAGCAATGGTCGAAAAAGTAATGAAACAGAGTGCCACTCCATGACACCACATAAGGCGGCATGTCTTTGTGGTGGCCAATCTCGCGGCGCAGTTCGTAATAGGCTTTCGGATTGACCGCATGCGCTTCGACCGGCGAACCGATCGCCAGCCAATAAACCAAATGCTCTTCAGCGCTGGACAGTTGCCACAATGAATGGTGATACTCTCCCGAGCCGTTCATGTTGGTTCGGTCTTTCGGACGCCAGCCCATACAAACGAGTCCGCGAGGATTATTGGCAAACGCCTTCCAGTTCGCCTCGCGCAACATTCGGTCAACGCATTCGCGCACCTTTCCGCCAAAATACTCGGATACGGTCATCGCTCCAGGCAGCATGATCGACGTGTCGATCGTACTTGCGAGTACCTCGTACCCTGTCGTCGACAACCCCCCCGTCTTCAAATCGACAAAGTGCAGAAAGATTCCCTCGTGACGGTTGTCGTCGCGCGAGAGCAGCGCTTCAAGAATCGCCAGCGCCCGCGCTTCGCCCTCGTCGCGGGTGATCCAGCCGCGCTCAATACCGATGGGCAGCGCCGAAAGCTGAAACCCGACGGCAGCGACGCTCGCTACCGGTGCTTTCTTGCGGTCCTTTACGACATATGCAGGTGATTCGACTTCGTGCCAAAGGTAATTAAAGCACCCCCGTTGCACCTCATCGAGAAGCTTCTCGTCCGACTCGTTAAACCGATACGTCGCTACCGCCTTCGCACCGTCAGACCTCAAAATATCCGTCGAAGGGTTGGCGGCAAACACGGTCGTTCCCAGCAGCATCACTAACATGTATTGACGATTCATGCTGTCAGCAGATACTAAGGCTCGCTGGCAATGTCAAATAACCAGTGACATCATAAGGATGCCTGGATGACCGCTTCAATCTCAGATGTCGCCCTACGGGCCAACGTGTCGATCAGCACCGTTTCGCGCACAATCAACCGCCCCACGTTGGTCAACGCGCAAACGCGCGAGCGAGTGGAAGCCGCCATCAGCGAACTCGGGTACCGGCCCAATGCCTTCGCCCGTGGTTTGATGTTGCGCAAGAGCGAAATGATCGGGCTGGTGCTGCCCGACATGCATGGTGAGTTCTACTCCGAGATCATTCGCGGGGCGAACATGCGGGCCCATGAACTCGGTTACAGCCTCGTCCTCTCATCGGCCCATGATCCGCTGGACACGCGTGCGTTGGTCGACGGTTTGCGTCAGCGCCGATTCATGGACGGCATCGCCATCATGGTCGCGGAAATCACCGATCATCTTCAGCAGGCGTTGTCGGACCTTCGGCTGCCGATCGTGCTGATAGACTCAGATGTCCAAGGTACCCCGCACGACAGTGTTATCATCGATCAACGGGCGGGCGCGACGGCAATGATGCGGCACTTGATCGACGATTGTCATGCCAAACGGATTTTCTTCGTCGGTGGTTGGGAAACCAACATGGACTCGATCGCCCGACTCAAGGCGTATCAGGAAGTTTTAACCGATTCCGGCATGCCGATACGCGACGAAGATGTCCACCACCTCGACTACGATTACGATACGGCATACGCATTTGCGATTCAGCATTTGCCGAATTGGAAGGGTGCAAGTCACTGTGTGTTTGCGGCGAACGACGAGATGGCCAGCGGATTTGTCGATGCAGCCCATGCGCTTCAACTTCAGGTGCCAGACGATATCGCCGTGGTCGGATTCGACGACACCCGCATCGCCCGAATGACTCGCCCGCAACTCACCACCGTTCGCGTACCGCTGGCTGACATGGGTGCAACTGCAATCGAAATGCTTTGCCAAAGACTCAACACACCGACCCTTCCCAAGCGCCACATCGCCCTACGCCCAGAACTCGTCACCCGTCAGTCGTGTGGCTGCCAGACGAGTCAGTAGCATCGACAGCATCCTCCAACGCATGACGTTTGGCCAGAGCATCTTTGATTTCGTAGACCCGGTACTCGGTCAATGGGTAATTCTGTAGTAGGAAAAAAGCTCCCAATGAGAATACAGCCGGAACTCCAATCTCCCAAAACCGCAGCCAAAACAGTGTCGATTCTGATTGCGCGCCAAGTTTCTCATCAAAGCCGGTCAATTCGATCAATCCCCCAGCCACAAGGAAACCCGTTGATCCCGCAAACTTAAGCCACCAACTGTTGACTGCTGAATAACTACCTTCCCTTCGCACACCATGTTCTAACTCATCTTCATCGCAGATGTCGGCGATCAGCGCCCCTGCCATCGTGTACAAGACCAACATTCCGGCTGAGATCAAGACTGTCGGAATCAACACCAGCCAAGGATAGTCGCGGTTGTAACAAACGACTTTTGAAACGCACCCAACAACCATGCACATGACAAATAGCTGCACCGTTCTAGCCTTGCCAATGCGTTTGCTGATCCACGCCATCGGAAACACCGTAATTAAGCCGGCGATTGCCCACGCAGATCCGTTGTATGCCATCAACGACGATGCCGATTTTGTCTTCCCATCGAACAAGTAATAGATGGTGATATAGTTGGCCATACTTCCCACGAAACTAAAGCCCGCCGTTACCAGAAACACAACTCCGATCACGCGGAGGAACGTACGGTTACGAAACGTGGTCTTGATGCTTGGCCAGAATTTGACTTTTCGCTGCTCTTGAACCTGAACGGCTTTCGGTTCTTTGCAAATGAATCCAGGAATCAAAGCGGAGACAACAATGATCACCGCAACAACCATTCCGACAGCTTTCATCCCGCTCACTTCGTTGTCGAAAATATCCATATGGGCCAGCCGATACATCCACGGCGTGACAATCGCAAAAACGTTTCCAACGAAACTACCGTAGGCAAACAACTTCGTCCGCTCATGGTAGTCACCGGACATTTCGCAGCCCAATGCAACAAGTGGTACGGACATGATCGTCACGGCCGTGTAGAATAGGAGTGTCATGAAAATGTAAAAGGCGAGCAAACTCCTCTCAGTAAGTCCTTCCGGCGCCATCCAGATCAACGCAAATGTTAGCCCCGAAAGTAGCCCACCGACGACAATATACGGTCGCCTTCTACCCCATCGCGATCGCGTGTTGTCAGATACAAATCCGGCAACCGGATCGGAAACCGCGTCCCACAATCGTGGAATCATCTGAGCAATACCCAACATGAACGGGCTGACGCCGAGCCCGATGTTGTAAATCAAAGGTGTAAGTTGACCGACCGCATTGACGAACGCGATGGGCGTAGCCATACCGAATCCGAATGCTAGTTTTTGAGCGAACGCAATTCGATCGGCTTGGGCAGTCTGTCGTAGCGTTGGCATATTGGACGTCTCGATCGTTGTCGTTGTGTCCCGAGGGGTTATTCTGCAATCAGTTCAAAGTCTGTTGACATGCCGTCCACCGAATTCGGCCCTATCGACACGACAAATTTGCCTGGTTCTGCTTTGAATTCAAAATTGCTGTCCCAGTAGGCAAGGTCGCTTTCGGTCAGTGTGAAGGTGATAGTCTTGGATTCACCGGGAGCGAGCGACACGCGTTTGAAACCGCGGAGTTGTTTGACGGGCCGTGTGCGACTTCCCACCAAATCGCGAATGTAAAGCTGTACGATTTCTTCACCAGCCACGTCGCCAGTGTTCGTAATGGTCGCGCTTGCGGTAATCGACTCGCCGGGTTTCATTTTGACCTGAGAGAGTTTCATTTTCGAATACCCGAATTTCGTGTAGCTCAATCCAAACCCGAAGGGATAAAGCGGCGTCCAAGGTACGTCGCTGTACTTGGATGTAAAAAAGGAGTCCGAGGGTGGCCGACCGGTTTGTTTGTGTGCGTAATAGATCGGAACCTGTCCGACATTGCGCGGGATTGTGATCGGTAGCTTCGCTGATGGGTTGACCTTACCGAACAATACGTCTGCAACAGCATGCCCGGCTTCGACGCCCGGATGCCATATCTGCACAATGGTAGGAACATGTTCTGCCACCCAGGGTATCGCAAGCGGCCGACCACTGGCAACCAACACCACCATTGGTTTACCCGTCGCATGAATCGCTTTGACCAACTCGAGTTGATGACCCGGCAGATCAATATTCGACCGACAACTGGCCTCCCCACTCATACCGGCAGTTTCACCGACGACGACGATCGCCATATCACTCGCCCGCGCTACTTCCACAGCCTTCTGGATTCCCGCGACATCACCGCCTTCAATCTGGCAACCAATCTCGAAATTGATTGCAACTTCATCCCCGACAGCCGCACCCATACCGGTCCGAATCGTGACCACATCTTCGGCTTTACCGATCGCCGCCCATGTCCCCAACATGTCGCGCTGATTGTCAGCCAATGGACCGATCAGTGCGATCTTTTTGATGCCCGGTTTCAATGGCAAAACATTGCCGTCATTTTTGAGCAGCACCATCGATCGCCTCGCCGATTCTCGCGCTACCCCACGATGCTCGTCGCAAAGAATAACTTTCTTATGCAGCTCGGGATCAGTGTACGGATCGTCGAACAATCCGATAGATTCCTTGGTCTTTAATACGCGTCGCACTGCATCGTCGATCGTGCGAATATCGAGGTGGCCATCATCGATCGCCTTCGCAAGATGCGTGCGATACGCCTGCGACGTCATGTCCATGTCCACGCCGGCATCGATCGCCAGCGCCGCCGCATGGGCATCGTCGCGGGCGTAACCGTGGGCGACCAGTTCCGTAACTGCCGTCCAATCGCTGACGACGAAACCATCAAAACCCCACTGCGACCGAAGCACTTCGGTCATGATGAATCGGTTTGCAGTCGCCGGCACGCCGTTGATCTCGTTGAACGCACTCATCATCGTACCGACGCCAGCATCGACAGCCGCCCTAAATGGCGGAAGGTGTACCTCAAACAGTGTCGCCATCGAAATATCGACGGTGTTGTAATCGCGGCCACCTTCGGGCGCTCCGTATGCCGCGAAGTGTTTCGCACATGCAAGCAGCGAGTCCGAAGCCTTCAGATCGTCGCCTTGAAATCCGCGCACCCGAGCGGCTGCGATGATCGATCCGAGGTACGGGTCCTCACCGTTCCCTTCTGCCACCCGCCCCCAACGCGGATCGCGGCAGATGTCCACCATCGGCGCGAACGTCCAATGCGTCCCCATAGCCGCCGCTTCAACGGCAGCGATGTGCGCACTGCGCTCGACAAGCGCTGGATCCCAACTCGCGGCTTCAGCCAACGGAATCGGAAAGATGGTTCGACAACCATGAATAATGTCGTTGCCAATGATCAGCGGGATGCCATGTTTGGATTCTTCGACGGCAACGCGCTGCAAGTCGTTGATGTACTCCGCCCCGAATGCCCCCAAGAACGAACCGACCTTGCCCTCGCGAACTTCGCGCTTCAGGTCTTCGCGTTTGGCATGGGCAACCTCCGGATTGTCGTCGGTTCGCATTCCGCCGGGGCGCTGCGTCAGTTGGCCGAGCTTTTCGTCAATCGACATCGCAGCTATCAGCGCTTCGACTCGCTTGGAACCAATGGCAGCCGCAGCTTTCTGAGATTCGCACCGCGCGACGGTGACTTGGTATCCGATGACCCACGTCATCGCCAACATGGCACAAATGTTCGCAACTCGAAAGTGAGCAAATAACTTCATACTGCAAATCCTCAGATGGCCAATGAAAGCGCTTGCAGGCCTATTTTGATGCCGCTATCCCACAACTGTAGTCGAAACTGCGGCCCATCACAAAGCATTCGTTTCTAGCCCGCAGTGCAGATACCGGGAGCTATGCCCTAGTAGAAACTCACATCCGGAAATCTCGGACAAGAGAACTCCGTCACCCACGCAAGCTCACAAAAAATTGAATCGATCGCAAATCGCGACGTCGCCTGTGAATATGACGCCGACGCTTGCATTTGTCTGTGGGGCGAATCGGTTTGTGACACCCGACAGTCATCCGGTTGATTCCGCTCTTTCGCAATATGCAACACCGACATGCTCCGTTCGGGAGCATCGCATGGGTCGCAACAGTTTCGCAGATGCGCACGCACGACTGCCATTGATCCATATTGAAAGTTTGCTAAGGTTCCCGTCAGCGCGGGCGCAAAAGCGCGCGTCAAACCCACACGCGAGGAACGCCGACGCATGCCACGGCATCCATCTATCAACCGCGTACTCATCATTGGTAGTGGTCCTATTGTCATTGGCCAAGCTTGTGAATTCGACTATTCCGGAACGCAGGCCTGTCGTGCCCTGCGCGAAGAAGGCGTCAGCGTCGTCCTCTTAAACAGCAATCCAGCCACGATCATGACCGACCCGCAGTTGGCTGATCGGACGTACATCGAACCGATCAACTGGGAAGTCATCGACGAGATTTTGGAAATCGAAGCCAAGCGAGGAACCCCCGTCGATGCGATTCTGCCGACGCTGGGCGGACAAACCGGACTGAATTGTGCAATGGAAGCGGCTGAGCATGGCGTGCTCGAAAAACACAACGTGCGCCTGATCGGTGCTGATCGCGAAACGATCCACCGCGCCGAAGATCGCGACGCATTTAAGCAAACCATGTTGCATGCCGGCATCGGGTTGCCGCTTTCCGGGATCGCCCGAACGTATGATGAAGCGCTGGCGATCCTAAACGACATCCAGCTTCCAGTTTGCATTCGCCCTGCTTATACGATGGGCGGTGTCGGTGGAGGGATGGCCTCCGACCTCGAATCATTCGAGCGCATCGTTAAAGACGGACTCTCACAATCGCGTGTCAGCGAAGTGCTCATCGAAGAAGACTTGACCGGTTGGAAGGAATTCGAGCTTGAGATGATGCGCGACCACAAGGACAACGTGGTCGTCGTGTGTTCGATCGAAAACTTCGATCCGATGGGCGTCCACACCGGTGATTCAATTACCGTCGCGCCTGCAATGACGCTTTCGGACAAGGAATACCAGCGGATGCGCGACGCGGCGCTCAAGATCATTCGCGCTGTCGGCGTCGAAACCGGTGGCTCCAACATCCAGTTCGGCGTAAATCCCAAAGATGGTCGCATGGTGGTCATCGAGATGAACCCCCGCGTCTCGCGATCGTCGGCACTGGCGTCCAAAGCCACCGGTTTCCCCATCGCGAAGATCGCCACCAAGTTGGCGATCGGATACTCACTAGACGAATTGCCCAATGACATCACCCGCGAAACGCCAGCAAGTTTTGAACCGGTCATCGATTACTGCGTCGTAAAGATGCCACGATTCGCCTTTGAGAAGTTTCGCGATGCCGACGAAACCCTGACGACATCGATGAAATCCGTCGGTGAAGCGATGGCCATCGGTCGCACGTTCAAGGAAGCGTTTCAAAAGTGCATCCAATCGATGGAAATCAAACGTGTCGGGTATGGTCTTGGGATCAACGACAAGTGGCTGCTTTCGCAAAGCGATGTCCATACGAATCCTGCAAAAGATGGTGAAGTCTGGTTAGACGCCTTCGGTCAGGATTCGATGCCCAGGAGTCAATCCGTTCAATCTAGTTCGCTCGCCGAAGCGCCGGGCGATTGGCTTGAGCAAGCCTGGACAAAGTGGCCGGTGCCCGATGAAGTCCTGACCGCAAAGATCAATTCGCCGTGCCAAGGTCGGATTTATTACATCCGGTACGCGCTTAAACAGGGATGGTCCGTCGAACGCGTTCACGAGCTTTCCGGCATCGACCCGTGGTTTCTCGACCAGCTCGATGAACTCGTTCGCTTTGAGCAGGAGTTAGCCGCCTTCGAAGTGCGCAACCTTCCGGCACTTCAGATGACAGAAGAACTTGAGGTCATCTTTTTGCGGGCGAAGCAGTACGGTTACAGTGACGCGCAACTGCAAAGCATCTGGCGGATTGATCCAAGTACGCTTGGCCACATCAAGAATCGTTTCGATCGGGCCAAGTTCAAACAGGTCGATACCTGCGCTGCAGAATTTGAAGCATATACACCCTATTACTACTCGACCCATGAACAACCGATCGCGCAAATTGTAGAAAGCCCTCGCGCCGTTGCAGAATTGCGTCAGGCAAACGGAACCGAACACGCAACACTGGGCAAGGTGCTCCGCGAACTTGAGATTGACTCGGTTTATCGGTGCCGGGCGATCGACGACAACCATCTGCTGGTTCACTCGCACGATGACGAATTGACGGTGACCGATCGCGAAAAAGTGATTGTGCTCGGCGGCGGGCCCAATCGCATCGGCCAAGGCATTGAGTTCGACTACTGCTGCGTACACGCGTCGCAGGCAGCGAGGGCGCTGGGCTTTGAGTCCGTCATGATCAACTCCAACCCTGAAACCGTCAGCACCGATTATGACACCAGCGACATGCTCTTTTTTGAACCGCTGACCCACGAAAACGTGTTCAACATTTGCGAGCGCCTTAACAGTCACCCGTTTGAAAAAAACAAATCGGGTACCTTGCGCGGGGTGATCGTTCAGTTTGGTGGGCAGACACCGTTAAATCTCGCCCAGGGCTTGGTCGATACCGGCGTTCCGATTCTCGGTACTAGCCCGGAAAACATCCACTTGGCTGAGGATCGCCAACGATTCCAACAAATTCTCCACGAGTTGGGACTGCGCCAACCGGCCAATGGCATTGCCCTCTCGAAAGACAAAGCCCTCTCGATCGCGGATGAGATCGGATATCCAGTATTGGTTCGCCCGTCTTATGTTCTCGGGGGGCGCGGGATGGAGATCTGCAACAACCGCGCAGACCTGGAGCGCTACATCGACCATGCCCTGCAAGCCACCGATCGAAGCTCAGGGTTCGACGAACAACATCCCATCCTGGTCGAAAAATTCCTCCTCGATGCCGTCGAAGTCGATGTCGATGCCGTCAGTGACTATGGCATGCCCAGCCGCTCGCCGACGGAAGGGCGCTGCGACATCTGCGGAATCATGGAACATATCGAAGAAGCCGGCATCCACAGCGGCGACAGTTGCTGCGTGCTACCGCCCTATAGCCTCTCGCCATCACTCGTCGATGAAATCAAGCATCAGACGAAGCTGCTAGCGAGGCGGCTTGGCGTGTGCGGTTTGATGAACGTGCAATTCGCTGTGCAAGGCCGCGTCGTCTACATCATCGAGGTCAACCCGCGCGCATCGCGCACCATTCCGTTCGTCAGCAAAGCCACCGGAATCCCCTGGGCCAAGATCGCCACGCAGTTGATGTTGGGGCGCACACTGACCGAAGCGCTCGCGGATGTCGGCGTGGGTGAGCCGCTTACACCGCGCCATGTCGCCGTGAAAGCGCCGGTGTTCCCGTTCAACCGCTTCGCCGGTGTCGATTGTGTCCTCGGGCCCGAAATGCGCAGCACGGGTGAAGTCATGGGGATCGACGAATCGTTTCCACTCGCGTTTGCAAAAGCCACGTTGGCGGCTGGAACAAAACTGCCAACCTCCGGGACGGCGCTGGTCAGCGTGAACGATCCCGACAAACCGCGGATCGTATCAGTCGCTCGCGAGTTGAAGGAACTGGGATTCAAACTGGTCTCTACCATTGGCACGCATGATGCCCTCGCAGCGCAAGGCGTCGAAACCGATATCGTCTCCAAGTTCGCCGACGGTGAACATCCGTTTCTGCTGGATTTGATTAAAACCGGCGCGCTCGATCTCCTGATCAACACGCCGATTCACACCGGCAGCGCATCAGACGAAGGCCGCTGGCGGGCGGCATCGATCATGCGAGGCATCCCTTTGATCACGACGCTCGCCGGTGCCAAGGCAGCCGTCGGTGCGATTCGTTCGCTCCAGAAAAACAGAACGAAGGCCAAAGCCTTACAAGACTACCTGGCGATTCATGCGGGCGTGGTGGCTGACGGGGAGCGCATGCGATGATCTGCAAACTGGCATTGGAAAGCGGTTTCGTCTTTACCGGCCGATCGTTCGGAGCAACGGGCACGCAGGTCGGCGAAGCGGTGTTTAATACGTCGCTCACGGGTTACCAGGAAATCTTCACCGACCCATCATATTGCGGGCAGATCGTCACGATGACTTTCCCGCACATCGGAAATTACGGCGTCAACGCGCAAGATTTTGAATCGCTTCGCCCGCACTTATCCGGATTTGTGGTCAAGGATCTGCCGAGACGACCGAGCAATTTCCGTGCGACCGGTGCGATCGATGACTTTCTTACCGAGCACAACGTAATCGGAATCTGCAACGTGGACACGCGAGCCATCGCGCGGCGCATTCGATCGCAGGGGGCTGTGCGGGCAGTGCTTTCAACGGAAGTGGGCGATGAGTTGGAACTGGTTCGACTTGCAAGAGAAGCCCCGCACATGACGGGTGCCAACCTCGTCGAGCGCGTCGCGGCTACCACTGAACGCGATTGGACCGAGCGGCTCGCCGAAGAGGACAGCCCGTCAACCAAGCGGCGTTCCGAAACGTGCCATATTGTGGCACTCGATTTCGGAATCAAGCACAACATCCTCCGCCACCTCGCGGAGTTGAACTGCAAAGTGACGGTGGTTTCGCCAGGTGCCAGCGCACAGCGCATCAAAGAATTGGCTCCGGACGGAATCCTGGTAGGCAACGGACCAGGAGACCCAGCCGCTGTCGGCGCGACGATCAAGACACTTGCCGAATTGGCTGGTTTCGTACCGACATTGGGCGTCTGCCTTGGACACCAGATGTTGGCGCTGGCATTGGGCGCAAAAACGTTCAAGTTAAACTTCGGTCATCATGGCGGGAACCTCCCAGTCCTAAACGAGCCAGCCGACCGCGTCGAAATCACCAGCCAGAATCACGGGTTCGCGGTCGATGGCGAGTCACTCGAACGCGTCGGCGCAACGGTCACACACATCAACCTGAACGATCAAAGCGTTGAAGGATTCGTACACGCAGACAAGCAGGTCATGACGGTACAATTCCACCCCGAAGCCAGCCCCGGCCCGCACGATGCCGCGTATGTTTTCTCAAAATTCATCGACGCGATCACGACCGCCAAGCCCATCACCACGCAACTTCTTGCGGATGGCTGATCGGACAGGTTGGCATTTAAAACTGAGAATGCGACTCCTCACGGCTTGAAATGCAATTGAATGTTGACGAACTCGAAGTCATCGATGTCATTGCCGCGGCTTTTGGCTTTGATTCCGAATGTGTTGGCGCCAGGCACTAGCCACCGCATGTCGATTTCGGCGCGGTAGATGCCGAAACTTCCGTCGCGCGGCGAATTCTCTATACGCAGGGGTGTTCGCCGACCATTCAAATATATCGTGTGGGCCATCTGCACACCGCGCGTCATCATCGTCAGTTCGCATCGCGTCATGTGCGGCGCTGTTTGCAATTCGGCCAATTCAAATTCAATCGAATAGGTACCGCCTTCGCTGCGTTTCTGAAATTGACTGTTGACCGAGCCGGAAAATCGATCGTCACCGAGGTGATGAACATCCGGAACGGCTTCCAGCGCCACTGTCGATAAATCGATCCGCCGCAATCTAAAGTTGACGGTCAAGGATCGCTGGCGAACCGCATCCTTGGAGATGTCCACCGACGCAGGCACATAACCATCATGCGACGTCGAAATCGCAAAGTGGTCCGGCACCTGCGGCACGGTGAGCGCATATTCGCCATTGACATCGGTGTTTTCGATCACCGCGTCACTCTCGCTAAGGTCGAGTCGAACCGTAGCGCCTTCAATTGGATCACCCGTATGTGCGTCCGTGACCGTCCCACCGATTGCATTTACAGGTGGTGTGGGTGTCGACATCGGTTTCGGAACTGCCGGTGGAGCTAACTCAAATTCGCTGGCGCTGGTTGGCGTCATTGCGATTCTTTGCAAACTCGTGCGTCGCGTGGTCGCGAGCTTTGCATCCTGAAGCGACTCGGTGTCGGCAACGTCAATGGTGTCAGGTAGTGCCATCGGCTGATCAGAACCGGGCAGAATTTCAGAGGGAATCATTCGTGTGGTCGTCGGCACTCCAAGTTGTAATGCTGGGCGCTCGACGTTCATTGCAATGTCGTTTGGACCTACAGTGAGTGCATTTTCGCTGGTTGCAGTGGCTGGCAACGAAGCCTCATTTGGCAACGCTATTTCGGGCGCGTCTAACGTTTGAGGCAATCCTATTCTTGCCGTCGGCGTTCGCGAAGTTGGGCGCGCGTCAGCCAGTCGCTCTACAGAATCGTCTGCCGGAATTCCAACATTGGGCAGTTCGACGGTTCTGCCATGAACCCCCACATCCGCTATATTCAACATTCTTGGTGGAGAACGTACCACGTTTACCGGCCGGATCGGTTGTCGCCCGATCGCCGCGTTTGAGGTGGGCAACGGTTGTTCGCGCTCCATCACGGCTGGCTGCATTTGAGTGGCTTTCGGAAGCGCGATGTGTTCCACCGAGCCGTCGGACAGGTTCATCGATCGCGACGTCAACTTGTGTGACGCCAGAGTTGCAGCAGCAACGTCCTTGATGGGTGTCAACGTTGAGTCGTCTGCTTGCATCGCGCTCGATGGCAACTGGGTGCGAGCGATACCATCCGCAGACTCCGCAATTCTCGGGATTGATGGTGCCAGCATTGAAGTGTCGCGAAGAAGACTCGACGGCGCCCCTTTAAACTCTGGAAGTCGCTCGACCGATTCGGAGTGGCGCTGAGGTTGCGATGCCTCTGGCACAGTGAGTGCGATGTCCTGCTCGCGTTGCAACGTGTCTGGACTCAACTGCGCGCGTTGTTCCCTCGTAGGTCGCTGCGACGATGGGGAGTCTGTGATATTTGGTTCTTGAGTATCGTTGATCGGTTGAGAAACGTTGCTTCGCGCGAGTTTGACCTGCGTTGAGGCGAGACGCACCGGCTGAATTGTGTGCTTGAACGCGGGCGAAAACGCCACAGGTTCGACCGTCGGGACAGCCGCCTCCGCAAACCCACCGCGTATCTGAGCGGTCAATCCCGAATCGCTCGCAGGCGAGGCCAGCGCCACTCGCACGCCACCCTTGCGATCAAACAAGCCCGAAATCGACGTCGTCACTTGCCAAAACATAAACAGAGTCAGAAGCAAGAGATGTACAAACAACGATGCCAACAAACAACGCATGATCAAACTGAGGCGACCCCGCCACGCAGAACTCAATAGCATCCGCGAAAGCAAGAGCAATAATAGAAGGAGCAGTAGCGCCAACAGCGCCGGACCTAGAATCCCAAGGCAAACAGTCCAATCGAATTCGGCTTGCAACATTTCCGAATCAACAAAAACCTCGCGCGAACTCGTCCTGAAAATATCATAGGTCGGTTCGCGCGGAGTGGTTTCGTTTGCGTCGGCCAAACGGTTCGAACTGAAATGCAGTTCAAACCCTTCCATGCTTAGCACTGGGTCGAGTTCGTCGGCTGGCCCGTTGACCGACGAACCCAACCACTCGATCTCGCCAAAACCGGTCCCACGGTTTCGCGCACGGTACAGGTCGAACCCACCTGCCCCGCCGTCACGATTGGAACTGAAGTAGACGAAATCGCCATTGGGGCTGACGGCTGGCGTGCCATCATCGGCACTCGAATTGAGGCCGACAAGAGATTCCGCTTCACCGAAGCCCGCACCGGTTACGCCCGCCACGTAGAGATCGTAACCGGTGCGGCGGCGGTCTTCGCGCAAAGTCGCCGACCAACGCGGTTTTGGTTTTTCGTTGAATTCACCGACCCGCCGATTGGATGAGAAAAAGATCCTATCCCCATCCGGAGCCGGTGCTGGACTGTATTCATCCCATGTTGAATTGACGTTCGGACCGAGGTTGACCGGTTCACCAAACGCTTCGTCTCGATTCGATCGGTGACTCGCCCAAAGATCATATCCCCCTAATCCGCCCGGCCGATCGCTGTAGAAGTAGAGCGTCAAACCATCTCGCGACAATCGCGGACCCAAGTCGTCGTATTCGGTATTGATCTCAGCAAGCGGTTGCGGTTCGGTCCAGCCGTCACCTATTCGATTCGACACGAAGATGTTCGCATCATCGCCCGTCTTTCCGCGAACGAAATAGAACGCGTCACCTATTTCATCGAATTCCGGTTCGTAGTCATCGCCGTCTACGTTGACCACGCCAGTCAACCGTTGCGGATTGCGCCAAAGGACATCGCGCACCTTCGCATCCTCTGCCTCGACGCGCAGGTCTTGACCGTCGGTGTAAAACTCATTCGCTTGTGGCCACGCTTTCCAAGTCGCAGCGCCAACGAGTACCGCAGCCACCAGCCCAAACACCGCCACCGGTACTCGCCATCGAAATGGACCAGACTCAGGCTGTGCGTTTCGGTTGGGTGCTTGTCGCAGTGACATGTCAATCCGTTAGATTCGTAAAGCGTGCAATCAGTTCGAGGGAACCGTATCGAGAAATGGAGCTTTAATCCCGCCAGCAGAACATGCGTCGAGAATCCGGGCGATATGATCGTATGCCGTGCGTCGATCTCCGCGCACCGTGACCTTTTGTTTGGGGTTTACTTCGACGGCTTCTGCAACAATCATCCGCACTGCATCGGCGTCCATCGTTTTTCCATTAACGATCGCATCGCCCTTTTGATTGACGTTGATCACAAGTTCGCGAAGGGCAACGCTGACGGGTGCAGCCGACTCTGCCGCGGGCAGAACGATTTCCAACTCTCGTTCTTCCTGTCGAAGCGTCGTCGCCACCAGAAAGAAAATCAGCAACAGGAACACCATATCGATCATCGGCGTCAACTCGAGGCTGATGGGTTCATTGGTTTGGGTGGATTTGAGCAGCATGCCGGTAATTCCCCCTATCGGGCTACGAGCGAAACTGAAGACTCGCGCCCATTGCCATCCGATGACGATGAACCAACGGAATTGGATGTAACCCTCGCAGGATTCATTTCGAGCGCCGGGTCTTCAAAGAAATCAACCGTGATGCGATCCATCTCAAACACCATTCGATCGATCCGCGAACTCAACCAGTGGTAAGCAATCAATGCGGGAATCGCCAGAAGCAGACCCGCCGCCGTCGTGATCAGCGCTTCGTATATTCCCTTGGCCAGCAGTTCCGTTTTTCCCAAGGCGTCACCGGAAATCGCCACCGTCTGAAACGCTTTGATCATGCCGAAGATGGTCCCCAGCAAACCGAGCACCGGCGCAATCGCTGCGACCACTGCGAGCAGTCTTAAGTGTTTACGGAGTGTGAAAACTTCGCGGGCGCCGGCTTCTTCGATGGCTTTTTCGCGGCGCTCTGGCGAATCACAAAGTCGCTTCAACCCCGCACGAAATATCTCTGCGATCGGTGATGCGTTCAATTTACAATAATCAAGGGCACTCGATGCGCCACCGGACATCGCCGCACGAACGCCTTCAACAAACCCAGCCGGCATCACCCGCACGCGTCGAAGCACAACCGAACGCTCGACGATCACCGTCAGCGCCGCCAAAGAACATATTGCAATGGGGACGATCATCGGTCCGCCCTTGACCATAAAATCCCAGACCGATTGCACCTGCACAGCCGCTGCCGGTCCACCGCTTGCTTCCGCTTGTCCGGTTGCAAGTAGCGTGCCAGCTGCACCAATCACCAATACGTTTGTCAACACGGGAACCTCCTCCGCACAACCTCTTCATTTGTCTGTTCGAATGGTTTGAATCTAATGACCGGGAACCACGCTAACGGCTAAACGCGGGAGACGGTCAGCCGCCGACGCCGCCCACTTTGAATCGCCGAACCGATCGATGACGGCTTTGAATTGCTTCCGCGCATCGACCCGCCGATCCATCAATTCAAAACAACGCCCGGACTCGTATAGCGCGGCAGCACTCCACCGGGGATAATCGTAGAGAATATCGACCTTCAAGAATTCGCGGACGGCGGCTTCGTGTTCGCCCTTTGCAAAAAGACATTCGCCGATCTGAAATTGCGCTCGGGCGGCAGTCGGCCCGCGATGCCGATCGACAACGTCGCGGTATGCCTTGATCGCGTCGTCATGTCGATCCTGATGTTCCCGCGCCCATGCCAACCCAAACTGGGCCTGAAACCAGACGTCGCTCTTGGCAAAACGTGACAAGTAGTCCTGCAACACACGTTCACTCAATGCCCATTGCTGCAAGGCGGCAAGACATTCACCAAGTCGCAACATCGCAGCCGAACAGATTTCTGGATCGTCACATGGGCTTGTCACACGCTCGAATTGCTCGCGCGCTTCCGAATGGCGACCAAGTTTCGAGAGCGCCTCGCCGCTGTAGAGATGAATCGATGCTGTATTCGGATTTCCGGGAAACGCTTCCAACAATTTCGCAAACAACTCATGCGCCTCAGACCAATGCTCTGCCTCAAGGGCGCACAGTCCTGATCGAAACAGCGCCCGCTCCCGAACTGCCGACGGAACGTTTGCCGCGCCCACTTCGCTTTCGATCAGGCTCGCAAGGCGTTGAGGACCCGTAGCGCATCCGTTACGCTCAATCTCGATTTCTGCCAGCCCCAATACCGCATGGGCGCGGGTCGCCGGATCAACTTCGGTTTGAGTGAGTACTTGAGCATACACTTTTGCGGCGGCATCAGATTCTCCCGTTGCGCTCAATGCCCACGCCCGTTCGTAGAGAATCGTCGCCCGCGTCGGACCATCGAGCTGCGGAACCATCGACGATAGCTGCTCCGACCAAAGCGCCATCGCGTCGGAAATCTTGTTCAAGCGAACCAACGCCACGAATGACCATGCCGCTGACTCCGCGGCGCGATCATGCTCGCCATGTTTGCTTCCCACTTCCGAAAAATCCGCGTGCGCTTTCGCGAAATCGCCCGTAGCGAGCCAGCACTGCCCACGCTGATACAGCGCTTCCGCCCGGCGGGTATCGTCAGGTTCACTTGCCACGAACGAAGTAAGGTATTTGGCGGCTTCTGCGTACTGCCCACCCTGCATCGCCAGGATGGCTTGCTGAAACGTAGCCTGCGTCGAGATGGTTTTCCCGCCGTTGGATTCCGCCGCTTTCGCGAATGCAACTTTGGCCGCCTTCTGATCACCCTGCAACGCAAGAATCTCGCCGCGCTGCAGAAGCGCCACCGCACAGTTTGTACTCTTTGGCCAACGCTTCAATAACGTGTCGAAGTCGGCCAACGCCTTGGCCAATTCGTTCATTTTTCGCCGGGCGATACCGCGTTTCAATAGCGCCTCGTCGCCCGATGGCACTGCCACATCCGCTTCCAGAAAACGTGACAGCCAACGATCGGCAGCTGGCCAATCTTTCGCTTGAAAGCGAATGTCACCCATCGCCAACGACGCCACGGCGTACGCATCGGGCATTTGTCGATCGATCAAGAGCTTGACGAAGAACTGCTCAGCGCTTTCGAATTCATCGAGCCGAAAAGATGCCAAGCCAGCGCGAAAGTTTGCATCAGAAGTGCGCGCATCTCCTGAAAACTTCGCAGCGAATCGCGAATTCCAATCGATGGATTGCTTCCACTCTTCCGCACGAAACGTGCTACGACCGGCCAGGCTAAACACATCTGCAAGCTGCGGACCTTCTTTGAATTCCCGTGCATACAATTCACACAACTGCGTGCAATCCGCGTCGTTGCCTTGTCGAAATGCCGCGACAGCCAACAAATGCAATGCAGCGGGACTGAGTTCATGACTGGGAAACCGCGTGCGAAAATTGCGAAGTACGGCCGACGCAGCATCGAACTGCTCGGTTTCGATCAAAGACACCGCATGGTCGTACGTTGCCTCGACGTTCATCGGATGATCGTCATGGACCTTGTTCCATTGGTCGAAGAGTTCGACGGCTTCACGGGCGCTTCCCATGCGAAGGGCGCACTTGGCGATCCAGTATTCGGCTTCTGCGCGATTGGCGTTCCCGATTTCCCGAACGATTTCAAATACCTTGCGGGCTTGGCCAAACGCCCCTTCGTCGAAATGAATGCGGCCCAATAGCAATGTCGCTTCCGCGCGTAACGGATCATCCATCTTGGCATCGAGAAGCGTTTTGATCTCACGCCTGGATTCTTCCAATTTGCCTAATCGATAAAGCGCGTCAGCCAAACCCATTCGAGCATCAGTCTCTCGTCCCGGCGCATCGCCAGCGAGCACCTCCTTGAATCGCTTCGCAGCGTCTGCGAATCGACCAACCTGCGCAGCGCACTGACCAAGCATGACCGTGACTTGCGCGGTAACACTCGGATCCAAATCGCGAGTGAGTAAGTGCGTCAGAATGGCTGAAGCTTCCGCCGCATCCTGAATGTTGATCAAGGCGGCAGCCTGCAGAAGTTCGGCGCGGTTTCGCGCACCTTCATGGGCGATACGATCGGTCATCTTTCTGGAAAATTTGACCGCTTCTGCGTTGGAACCGGATCGATAAAGGCTTTCGATAACGCCGACGATGGCCTGTGACGCTAACTTGTGATCGCCATGCTTCGTTGCAACATCTTTAAACGAAAGGACGGCTTCCTCAAAGCGGCCGACAGCAAGCAGGCTTTGCCCCTGCATGATTCCAACTTCGGCACCATACGCGAACGATTCATTCTTGATCAGTGGCGCGAGCGCAGTGATCGTCTCATCGAAACGATTCTGGCGATACAAACAAATCGCCAGTCCATATTGAGCCGACGTCTTCGTCGCATCATCACCGTTGGCCAATAGCGCCGCCCGATATTCGGATTCTGCCAGATCATACAACCCGCGACTCAGCATGCCGTTGGCCGCGTCGATCTGCCGCGATGCGTTGGCTAATTCTTCTTGACTGGCGGATTGCTGCGATCCGTCCGGATGGCTCGCTGCGAATACCATTGACGAACAAGTCAACAGTACAACGCAACCGATCAGCCAACTCCTTCGGACGTCCGCAAGTTCAATTGCGTTTCGCATGAATCGCCTCGTTTCAAATACGCGCACCGGTACCATCAAATTGACCAAGAAGGGCAAAATCGGTGCGCGATGAATGTTCTGATTTATGAACTACCCTTACCTAACGGCGAAGAATTGAGCGGGTCAGCCAGTGATTGTTCTGACCCGAACGATTGTACAATTATAACCTATGACTCGACCGGTTCGAACACGTCCGCAAAAAACTCGATCTCCTTCTGGCCCCATACAGCCATGTCCTCCAATTCGTCTTCGCGATTTTCGAGTTCGTCGGCTTGTTCTTCCAGTTTGTCGATCTCAAAATCAAGCGCGTCACCTTGAATATCCTGCGCATCCGCTTGCGCTGCGGCTTGTTCGAGTTGACGCTGAAGACTCGCGATGGCGTACTGCCCAGCGACCAGTCGTTCCCTTATTTCTGGGTTCGACTTGGCGTCAGATTTATTTGTTCTTTCGCGAAGATTTTCGATCTGCTCACGCGAGCGTTCCATCTTTTCACGCAACTGGTCTGCTTGCTCACGCATCTGGTCGGCATTTTCTTCCAACGCCTCTCGGTGAGTTTGCAGCGATTGCACTTGACCTCGAAGCTGACGCAGTTGCTTACGAAGTTCATCTCGTTCCGCACGGATTAAGCGACTTCGGACGTCAGCTTTATTCCGCTTTGCTTTCTGAAGAACGTTGCCGGCACGGTTGTAATAATCAAGTTCAGCCAGTTGGCCGCCTTTCAACCATGACTCGGCCTTCCCAAGGGTCTTGCCATACCTCGAACGCCACGTCACCTGTTCACCGTTAATCATCTTGATGAAATCGGTGACGGCTTGCTGCTCGGCTGGCGATCCAATGACTTCAATCTGATTGTCACCCGGAGCGACACGAACCGGTACATCGTTGCGGATCATCAATGCCGAGAGCGCCTCCAATTTCCCCCCGCTGATCTTGACGGACTTGCGCGATTCATCGCCGATCACTTCAACAAAACGACTAAATATTCCATGCTGAGCGGCGGTCCCGTTGACCGTGATTGAATCTTTTCCCGGCGAAATCACAACCGGAACATCATCGCGGGCCATCAGTGCGGTCAGTGCCTCCAGCTTACCCGCCGACAACGAATACGATTTCTTGAACTTCACACCCGGAGTACGCGAAGTCGTGCTATTGAAGAATCGTTGCGGAACTTGCGACTGAATTCCAGGAGGGGTTGGCGGTTTCGGAAATGTTGGTTGCTTCGGCCCATTGGCCGACTGCTGTGTTACAATTCCGCGGCCACTAGAACTCGACCGCGATTCCATCAAGTCCATCAGCCGGGCCATCTGTTGTTCAAGACGACCAAGGCGATGTTCCAGATCTTGATTTTGATCGGAAGAAGCGTGACCGTGACCTGCAGCGTGCCCATGAACATGGGGAGCGTCGGCACTGACGCTTTGCGCGGCGACGACTGCCCCCATCTCCTGTGCTTGTGACGGCGCCGCTCCAACCGTAATCACGCCGTCATCCGATGCAACCACCGCATACGCGCCGTCGCCTTCAGGCGGTTCTGCCGCGCCCGACTGTGCAGGTATCGCCAACCATCCGGCACAAACAACCGCCATCGCAAAGGCCAAGTCCGTGACCGACATTCCCGGAGCATCTTTTCGCGTCATGATCATCGTCAATCTCCTGGCAAAGTTTTTTGATTTTCGTGCACCAGCCCCCATACCCAGCGCGGGAGCGGCATAAACATCGGAAGAAATAAACTGCCGAGCGGCGAGCAGCGCTTCGGCGTATGCGCGGCGACTCTTGGGATTCAACCACGTCACCCACGCGTCGCAACAGTTCTCGGATTCTGCGCCGATGCGCGATCGCACCCACCACGCAATCGGATGCCACCAATAAACGCAGCCAACCACAAGGTCGATCCAACGAACCCAATGATCGCGTCGTCGCAAATGCGCGAGTTCGTGCGTCACAACTGCCACCCGCCCTTCAGCATCCAATTCGTTCCAGAGATACGCCGGCAGTACCAAACGCTGCCGCCAACCGCACCAGATCATCGGTGAGATCCGACGATTGACGATCACGCATTCGGGAACCCGCTTGAGTTTGAACGTGTGAGCGATGCGAAAGACCAGACGGCGCACATCTGGCGGCGCGATGACCGCGTGTTTGAGCTGACGGGCCAATCGCATTGCATTGAACCAGTGGATCAGCGCAAATGACAATGCGCCGAAAAACCAAAGCGAACCGGGGATCGGTGAAATTCGACCGAGCGCATCACGTGCAGCGGTGAACTGATCGATCCAATTACGCCAAGTGGCCAGCAACGTCGGTAGGTGACGTCGCCAAAATGAATCAGACGATGAATCAGACCGTGAATCAGACGATGTTGATTCTATTGAATGATTTGAGAGTCCGGCGACTTGAGTCTGATCGACTCCCTTAACCAACTCGGCTAACTCTGCGCTTGCGCCACTTCCACTCGTTTGGCATTCTTGCGTTTCGCACGCCTTGTTCGCTGCCTGCGTCTCATTTCTGCGAACATCGGTCAGTATCGAATCTGTCAGTATCGAACCTGACTGTGACGCCAAGGCGTTCGACCGACTCGTTCCCTCAAGGTCGCACGATAATTGATTACCCAGCAGATTTTCCAGATTCGGCGGTTGTTCCGATGCCTCATTGCGAGAATGATTGCGAAACTGATTGTGAGACTGAACGAACCCACCTGTCGATTCAGCCGCCTGCCCTATCGATGGTTCAACGGGATTATCACGAAGGTCCATCGAGTCGGCTGCAAGTGATCTGAGATCAAGTAACTCAAGTTCAATTGGACCATCATCAGGCATCCGCATTGATTCGTCCTGCGTGTTGCTGTCAGCCGGAATCGCCGCAACATCACCAAGTTCGGATCGAGCGCCCGTGACCGATGGCAAGAACGGCGCAACGACAAGCGCCAACAAAGTGATCAGCCACAACCCATGCCGCGCACCCGGGCGATACTTCAAACAGCGACAGATGCCAGCGGTCAACAAAGCAAGCGGAACCACGGCAATCGCGCCGCGCCACATTCCATCCAAAATGATTTCAACCCAAGGCATGATCATTTCCGTTTGCCAAGCGATACGCTATTGCAACGCCAATGTAGGGTGGGCCATGCCCACCACCGTTTGAACGCAATAACCAATTCAATCACCAATTGGTGGGCACGGCCCACCCTACGAACGACATCTTACAGAAACCGTTATCGCTGCCGGCGACTACTCGTCCAACTCGTCGATCAGTTTCTGCAACTCAGCCAACTCCTCGCGATTGAGCTTTTGGGTCTTCACTAGGTGCAAGGCCATCGCCCCGACAGCCCCGTCATACAACTGACCGACCATCGTCTTGAGACGAGCACGCTGCACCCGCTCGCGCGTCAGCTTGGCCCGAAACACATGGGCCAGATCGGTCTTGTCGCACTTGACGTAACCCTTCTGCTCCAAACGATTGAGCAGCGTTTGAACTGTCGTGTAGGCAACCTTCCGACGTCGGGCAGGCAAGTGCGACATTACTTCGCGCACCGTACCGGGCCCACCATCCCAAAGGGCGCGCAGCACATCCAATTCGGCGGCACCCAACTCGTATTCGTTTTCAGCCATTTAAGTGTTCTTCTCCAAAATACACCGGCCCGTACGCAAGCGTACCGCAACAAACGCACAAACCGCAACGCCAGGGGCTAAACCGCAGGCACCAAGCCCATCAGCAAAACCTCCTACAGGCGTCGTAGACATCCTACTACAGTCGTCGGAGGATTACAACCGAAATCTTAAATGAAAGTGTGTGGACTTGTGGAATCGAACATGGCAGGATTCTGACAGCAACGAGCCCTGAAGTTCCGTTCTTGGGAATCGGTAATTGACGAATGGTCAAGTTGTTTTGGGTAAATGTAAATGATGTACGGCTTGCGATTATGGCGCGGCCAAGGGGTGGAGATTGGCTGGAAGACGAGATCGATTCCCTTCGCACGCAGTCAGTTGACACCTTGGTATCACTGCTCACCGATGATGAGGTCGAAGAATTGGATCTTGTCGGAGAAGCGCAAGCGTGCGATGTTGGAAGTGTCGAATACGTCCGTTTCCCAATTGAGGATCGATCCGTACCAACCGACTCGACGGAATTTCGCAATCTGCTGGATGAACTTGAGGCTCGGTTGCGCCACAAGAAAGCAATCGCAATTCACTGCAGAATGGGAATTGGCCGCTCGTCGCTTGTGGCGGCGTGTCTACTTCGTCGATTGGGATTGAGTTGCGCAGAGTCCTTTCAACAAATCGAAGATGCGCGCGGCTGCCCAATCCCAGACACGAAGGCGCAGTCTGACTGGGTGGAACAACTGTCGCTGTTTTAGTTCAACCTGCTCAGCGGCGAAACTCATGACTTCGACGAAACATCATATCACAATGAACGACTACGGCTGCACAATCGCGATTCCCAGTGCCGCGTTACTGCCACTTTGGGTTTCAAAGTCAAGGCGCGGGTTTGGTTCCATTAGCGGTGTCGGGTTGCCGCCGGAGTCGATGCTGAAAATGCCGTCGTTGGGTGACCCTTGAAGCACTCCGAAGATCGTTCCCGTTGCGTCGTTTGTACTCAAGCCACCGTAGAACGCGAAATCGTCTAGCGCGCCGCCGGGCACTTCAAAGTGCGTGGTATATCGAACGCCCGTCAACAGGCCTGTTTCCGGATCGATCTCCTGAACCTCCGACGAGAAAACGCCTGCCGCTTGTCCATGTCCCCACAGCTTTCCAGTCGCATTGTCATAGGTCAAACCGTAAAGCGAACTGCCATTGTTGGCGAATTGGTGCAGCAGGTTTCCTGAAAGGTCTGATTCGATCAGGCCCGAATTGAAGCTTTGCGACCAAAAGCTGCCATTGCCATTGTCACCTGTCGGATCGTACGCTAGGGCGCGCCATGTCACGCTTGTGCCCGGGGTTGGTCCGGCGATGAAAAGAGTTCCATCGCTACCGTCAGCATTGTGACGGGCAACACCGCCGCCCCATCCGAAGTAGACGTATGTCCCGTCGCTGGCACCATCGCGGTAACCAAACCCATCCGTCGCAGCCCCCGCAATCTGCGGATACGACCGTAACAATTCACCGCTTGCGTCCAAAACAAACACTTCGTTGGCGCGTTCTTCCGGCGCCGGCACGACGACCCGCGCGCTGACGTGAATCACTGGATCGCAAATCGCACCACTCTGCATCATGTTCACGAACGCAACAACGTCCTTGCCATTGAGGCGATGGTCAGCATTGGCATCACTTCGACAATACTCAAGCGTTTGGCAATCCGGATTTGCCGCCAGCAGCGCATCGACGATGAATGAAATGTCGCCCGCGTCGATCGACTTGTTTAAGTCTGGGTCGCCCGGACAACACAGCGGTAACACGTCGCACTCATCGGGATTCATGTTCCCGTCACAGTCGGTTGTGATTCCGACGATCGGATCAATGTCGCAACTATCCGGAACCGTGTTCTCATTGCAATCGGGAGCGCCGCCAGCCAGCGCACAGAAGTCCGTCTCGCCGTCACCGTCGCAGTCGGCAGGGCTCACGCACGTCGTACCTTCGCCAAGGAACATGCCCCCTTGCGAATAGCAGCCTTGCTCCGGTGATTCGACGCAACCATTAACACCCAGACAGCAAGCACCGATCGGCCCACAGGTCGCTTCACCGTTGAAACAATCCGCCCCTTCGAGGAACGACCCGCCAACAGACGTACACGCCCCCTCACTGGTCACGTTGCACTCCCCGTCCAACGTACAGCAGGCACCGAAACCGGCTTCGATGGGCACGATCTCAAGCTGTCCACCGCCCGTATCACCGTCGTATCCGCCGATGCGAATCAGGAATTCTTCGCCCGGTGACGAATTGACATTCATTACGGATGCCCCACCAGGCACACCGCAACCGTCGTTGTCGCAGTACTCAGCCAACGACGTGTTCTTGAGGTCGTCACAAATGGTGAATTCATCGGTTTGATAGACCTGAAGCGTCGAGTCAAACCCGTCGTTGTTGCAGATCGAGAATGCGATCGTTCCATTGGAGTTGGCCAGCGTCGATGTGTAGCGCAACCAAATGTCGGCTGTCCCCACCAGCGGATCAAGCGCACAATCGGCATTGGCTTGCGGTCCATCAGTTGTTGCACTTGTCGTCACAAAGGGCGACACCCCAGTGGTGACCGTGTCGGGTGTCTCGCAGTAGTTAAAACATTCGACCAGTCCACAAGACCCCGGATGCCAGTAACCGCCAGCGGCTGTACAGTTCACACCGCTGGTAAACGATTGACAGTCGGCAGGCGTGTCATCTGGAAAACAGCAAGCCCCATTGACCGCTCCGCAGATCGGGAGGGCTGCACAGGTCACGCCCTCGAAGAAAGTTTCTGTTTCGTCGATGCAGGTGCCGGGTTCAACTTGATCAGCGCAATCGCCTGTCGCGAAATTACAGCATGCGCCGAGATCTTCACACGAGTGCTGATAACTCCACGTTCCACGCAACGTGCCTTCGCATTCGCTTTGTGTAGCGCTCTGGCAAGTGCCATTGGGCAGGGCGCATGCATTCTCTGGATCGGCGACGATCGCGCCCGTGATTTGAAAGGGGAAATCGAGCGGCAGTCCCGAGCCAGCATCGATCGACGACAATGCTTCGCCTGCAAGGTCCATGATGATACCGTTGTCCGAACCATTACGCGGTTCAGTCGGATTACCAAAAATCGTTTGCGGTTCATCGGTGAAGATCGCAACTTCGACCCAATAGTGACCGGCTGGCAGTACGGGTGCCCAGTGCATGTTAAATTCGACGCTCATGATTCGTCGGGCACAACTTGTCGCGGCAGTCGGGCCAGCGCGATGCGCTCCAGCCTCAAACGTAAACTCATGCCGATTGGTCACCAGATCACCGAGAATCGGCTCGCCTCCGCTCAATGGATTCGTGGTCCAGATGCGCACATTCGCTATGCTCGCTTGCGTGGCAATTGGAGCGTTGAATTGATACATGCGCCAGATCACTCGCGACATGTCCCAAGCCTGCCCCGGTGGGATTTCAAAGTCATCGGCGACGCGCGCGAATCGTCCGTCGACGTTCAGGCCCAGCGCCGTATTGAGGGCGACAGGTGTGCTGCGTCCGGTGTACCCGTTGTCCGGACAGCCGTCGTTTGCGGTGATAAACGCGCCATTGTCATAAATCACTGGGTCGCCACCGCGCGCCTGAGCGCGAACTTCGCCGGCCAACACGGTAAGAGATGCGACAACTGCGAAACAGTATATACACGGGTTCTTTGAAATCATGACCGATTGCTTCCGTTTGGTTACTCAGGTTGAGAGATACCGCTGTCATCAGCGGTTTGGGTCTGGGGTGGGTTTACACCCAGGCTGCGCAGACGAGCCAGCGCAAATTCACTTTCGATGACGTCGCCATTTCTGCGAGTAGCGCTCTTGCTTAACAGTCGGATGGCGCTTTCCTGATCACCGTTGATCAGAGCGACGACACCTCCGTAATAGTAGGCTTCGTTGATTTCGTTGTCGTTGGAAGCGGCACTGATCGTCGTTTCCAAATCTGCCCGACTGGTGGCAAGTGCAAACAAACGCTGCGTCCATTTCGGTTCACCGATTGAATCTTGATGATCATTCAAGAATTCAACAGCGCGTGATTCGTCGCCTTCAAGTTTGCAAAGTAAAAATGACCAAAGATCCGCATAGCCACGAACCTTCGGGTTGACCGATGACGCACGATCAAAATCGGCAAGTGCCAGCCGGTGTTCACCAATAATTTCGTAAACCATGCCTCGCTTCATCAGCGCGAGCGCGTCCTTGGGACTGAGTTCGATCCAGCGCGTGTAGTCGGCGATCGCCTCCTGGTTACGACCCAATCGAAAAAGCGACTTGGCTCGATACTGAAGGATTCGCACATCCGACGGGTTATAGACCAGCGCCTGATCGAGGGCGGTAATGGCCTCGTCGAATGATTCGGCACCGCAATAAACGATGCCTTTCAATAACAACGATATGGCGTCCTCTGGATTCATCTCCAGACATTTGTTAATGGGCTTGAGAGCCGCTTCATAATCACCCGACAAGATGTACGCGTGGGCGCGGCGCTGGTAACCGGATGAATGGTTCGGACGCAACTTGACGGCTCGGTCGGCGTCGGCCATCGCTTTTTCAAACTGTCCGGAAACTAGAAACAACTCGCAGCGTTCCACATAGATGTCATGAATTCGCGGATCGAGTCGTTCGGCGTGGTTGTAATCGTCCATTGCCTGCGCCGCTTGACCCAAACCGGCTTGAGCTTTGGCGCGGGCAACGTATGCAAATGCATACTTGGCGTTGATGCCGATCGCCGTATTGGCATCCGATATCGCCTCGTTGAACTCGCCCAGATAGGCTTCGACGACAGCGCGGTCGTACCACCAGAGGACGGTTCGTGGATTACGGCGAATCGCTTCCGTCAAGGTTTGCTTGGAGTCGGCATACTGGCGAAGCAAGTATTGCGCCGTCCCCAGGATACCGTGGGCCAAATCGCCACCTTTGCGAAGCTCGATGGCCGCAAGCGCATCGACTTTCATTTTTTCGAATTCACCGAGTTTTTCGTAACGCAGTGCCCGCAAGATCAATGCTTCAGACATGAGCGGGTTTTTCGCCAGCGCCGAGTTCAACAATGCCAGTGCCAACTGCGGGTCTTTTTCTTTGCACGAAAGTAGGCAGAACTCTTCCGCCTCGCCAGCCCGCCATTCCTGCACTTCTGACAAGTGATGCTCAAAACGTTGCGTAAGTGTGTCTTCTGGATTCGCCCCCAACAGACCCGTCCGATCGATACAGCGACACGTCCAGTCATCTGGCATGCAAGGTCGCATGGCGAATGCAGCTAAGAAATGCGACGACCAATCGTGCGGGTCACGCTCGATGATGCCGCGAATGACGTTCATTGCCTCATTGGGTGAACCGGTCCGAAACAAGACTATCGCCTTGAGTCGATTGAGTTCCAGATGAAACGGATCGATTGAAAGACCACGTCGGATATGCTCTGTGACCTGATCGATCTGTTCAGCTTCGAGCGACCCACTCGCTTCACGAAGTTCGAGAGCAAGCTGGCTTGCCCGCGCCTCGCGATCGGAATTCGCAGCCTGCCGCTGCGTGGCGCTGTATGCCAGCCACAAACCGGCGGCAGTCAATGTCAAAACCAACGTCATCGTCGAAAGCAACACATAGAGCTTGCGCCTCCGGACGAAACGCCATGCCCGCTCGGTTACGGTTTGTCTGCGTGCATGAATCGGCAAATCGAGCAGCCAGCGTTTCAGGTCTTCGGCCATCTTTCCGGCGCTTTCATACCGATTGCGCCGTTCTTTGGCGATGGCTTTCAAACAGATCGTTTCTAGTTCTTTGGGTATCTGCGGTACAACGCGACTGGGCGGTACTGGATCAACTTCTACGACTTGGCGTAAAAGCTCGCGTTCTTCCGGACATGTATAGACCGGTTTGAGCGTCAGCAGTTCATACAACGTTGCGCCCAGCGAATAGACGTCACTTTGCGCATCGACCGGCCCCAAGCTTGACTCGACCTGCTCGGGCGACATGTAACGACACGTCCCCACCAGTCCGCGGGTCATAATTGGCGACTGCGATTCCGAGAACCTTGCCAATCCAAAATCGGAAATCACCAGCCGGCCATCCTCAGCGAGGATCAGGTTCGAAGGTTTGATGTCGCGATGGACGATGCCCCGTTCGTGGGCGTACTGCATGGCCTCCGCGACTTCGGCAATCCAGGTCGCCACTTTGCGGAAATACGTCGGGCGGGAAGCAACACCGTCACCGGTGCTGCGACTGCGCGAACTCGAACTTGAGGAATCGCGACCGACGATGATATCGGTGGTTCCTGCATCGGCAATCTCGTTGAGAACGGTGCGCAGGCTGCGGCCTTCAATCAACTGCATCACATAATAAAGCGTGCCCTCAACCTCACCGAAGTCATGCACGCCGGCGATATTCGTATGATCCAAACTGGCGGCTAGCTCGGCCTCACGCCGAAATCGCTGGCGAGCGTCGGGACGAACCGTACCAAGCAATGCTGGAAGCACCTTGACCGCGACCAATCGATCGAGCTTGCGCTGACGGGCGCGGTACACCACGCCCATCCCACCGCGCCCCAACTCGCCGAGGATTTCAAAGTCGGGGAGCATTTCATTGATGGAATGGAGGGGGGCTTCGATTCGCACGGGGGCCTGGGTTCGGGCTTCAACAGCCCAATGCAGATCGTCTTCAAGAGCCGCGTTCTCACTGATGATTCGCGCCCGTTTCTGGCAAGCTTCGCATTCGTCGAGGTGTTCGGTGAGTTCGCGAGACTCCGACTCACTGGTCAGCGACAAAAGCAACTGCTCGATGCGTTCTTCATTTGGACACGTTTGCGTGTGCTTCATTGTTCTTTTGCAGGCGTGCCGGATGGCTCATCCAGCGCCTTGGCTTTCTTTCGAATCAGGTTTAGCACCAAATGGCGCGTGACGTATACATACCCGACGGACGTGTTCATTTGCTTCGCGACTTCTGCTGGCGAAAGTCCGTCAATGGAATACAGTTTGAATATCGCAAGCCGCTTCGGAGAAATCTCCTGACCGACTTGATCGAGACACCACAATAAATCCTGCAACCGCCACTGCTCTTCCCAAATCGAATCGGTTGTGGGTTCGTTGTTCGGGTCAATATCAACTTGCGGCAATTTCTTGCGGCGCTTGACTTCGCGAATCTTGTTTTCAGCGACGGTCCGCACCCAGTTGCGAAAGCGCCCGCGATCGCGGTCGTACTTAAAGTCGCCAAGGTGCGTCACCATCGACATCATCACTTGCTGCACGACATCGTCGGCATCGGCACCAGCGAACCCCCGGGCCCGCGCCACGCGATAAACGGCTGGTGCATAACAATCAAAAAACTGCCGCCACGCCGATTGGCCCAACGAAGTGTCGCCAAGTTTGGCGAGCAACGAGGCCCGTGTTTCTGGAAAACCTGCCGGTTGAAGCATCTTCGATCCCCTGGGTCGGTACGCAAATCTGTATGAATCCATGGTAGCGACCTTAAAGGGGAAACTTCAACGGTCAGTCGAAACGTCTACGACTTCACATCGACGGCTTCGACTCCACCTGCATATATGCGCTTGGCACTCGAAAAATTACTGACCAATTTGCATAAAAAATGTTTTTTGTGTTTTGGTAAGAAAACAATGCCAGCGCGCATAAATGCCATTGGAGAGAGTGAGCGCTTCGGCAGAGAAAGTGAAGGAGTCCTGGCAAGGGCGGTGGCACATGAGGTGTTTTCCGCATGAGTGTGTGACGTGAACAACGCACGCTTGGGTCCTATAAAGACTCATGAACTATTCTGCCCCGGTTTTCCATTCTTTGCATGGCGCAATTTCAATCGGCGTCTCTTGCATTGCATGGTGATATCGGTGCCTTGCACGGTGATATCGGTGACCGCGCGGTGATACAATGCTCTCTTGCATGCCACCTTGCGAATCGTCTTTTGATCCAAACGAACATGGTGTGATCAAGACAGCATTTCGTGTGTCATTCAACTTGGCGCTTTGTGAAAAAAACCAGTCGGCGAGAACTCGTTTCCCGATCCGCAAGGCTGGTCTTCTCTCAACAACGGGAAACAATGGAAAGAGGTTTAAGACAATGCGATCCCTATTACTCTCACTCACAGCTCTCATGATCAGCAGTACCGCGATGGCCGGCGTCACGGAAACGAACACCGATCGTTTCACTTATACGCTCATCGGATTGGACAACACGTCCAGTGGACCGACTCAAAACTTTGGCCCATCGATCTTCGGTAACTTCAACGATTCGCAGATTGTACACAAGGACGATGGCCCTGACTCTGCCGACGCCAATGCCACCCAAGATTCCAATGTCGCGCCTGCCTCCTATGACGCAGATCTCGACACCTTCGCATTCCTTGATTACAGCGGATTTTTTGGTGCGTCGACCGATGCAACCACCGAATTCAACGTTGCTTTTACACTCGATTCGGCGATGGACTTCAGCATCGACGGCGTCGCAGCCACAACTGGTAGCAACTCAGGCGTATTCATCAGCATCGCGAATGTCGGCGTTGGTGGAACCCCTTCGCAATCAATCGTCAACATCTCGTTGGGTGCCAACAATATCGTTATTGATGCCGACGGTTCGCTGCTGCCGGGTGATTACGAACTAAGAGCACAAGCCACTGCCGGCTTTGCATTCGGTCCAACTGGAACAACGACTGCAACAACGAATTTCGCAATGAACCTGACTCCGGAACCGGCTTCACTCGCACTGCTTGCAATGGGTGGACTAACGATCCTGCGTCGACGTCGCTAAGTCGAAATGATTAGATTGCACGATCTTGAGATTCAATTCGTCAGGATCTGCAATCCGTTGAACCTACGAAATCAAACAATAAGGCACAGACCTATGAAAACTAAGATAATGACGCTGGCCGTTCTTGCGTTCAACACAGCCGCATTTGCCGGATTGACCGTGACTGGAACCGACCGCACCGTCGATAGCAACGTCAACAACGGCATGGCCGGAGGTGACAACATTGTAGTTACCCTTTCAGATTCGGGACCGGCGTCTGGCTCTTGGGTTGGCGGTGACTACACCACTTCATTCGGATTGCCCGACAATCCCTATAGTGATGCCGACGTCTATCAGAGTTCAACAATCGATCCTGGCCACTACTCCGGAACGATTTACACGGGCGTCATCGTCGAGCCGGTTGGCAATCCGCTGAACTTTCCATCAAGCGACGCTTCGTCTCTGTTCGCTGTCGATTTCACGCTCAGCACGCCGGAAGACTTCACGCTGACGGGTTGGATCAATCCTTACGGCCTTGAAAACGGCATCACGTCACAAGTCACGGTGTCAATCATCAATACTGGTGTCGGTGGTACGCCCACGCAGGTGATCAGTACCGGCACCAACGACTTCTTTGATTCATTCAATGTGTCGGACACGTTACTTGCTGGCGACTATCGCTTTGAAGTGTTTGCAATCGCCAACGCGCAAGCACTGGGCGAAACGTACTACTTCAATGGCGGTGCGGACACGACTTTTGACATGACCATTACGCCCGAGCCGGCATCATTGGCACTGTTCGCAATTGGTGGATTGGTTTGCCTACGTCGCAATCGCTAGATATTGTCGAAACCTCTTTCAAACTGTCTTACCGGTTGGTAGGCCGTTGTCATTGGAGTAAATGGTAATGCGAAAGTCGTTCATCGCCTTGGTCTTGATTTGCTTGTGTGCAGTAACACCTCCTTCAGCGCGGGCGGTCATTCTGTTCTTGGACACGGGCGACATGTCTTCCGGTGTTACGGATGGACCGGTGACCGGAGCTAACCCTTCGGTAGCGGTCAATGCCGGAAGTTCAACGACGCTGCATCTATGGGCCATCCCGGATCAGGATGACGACAAGACCGTGGTTTCCATTGGAATCCATCTTGTCGCATCCGGTCCCGGGGCGCTCGACCTGAGCGCATTCCAATTCAATTTTGATAACCCCTTGCTGACCGGTGGACAACGGTGGTCTGGGACCGCTCTAACCGGCGGCTTGAACGTGGATGGGAGACTCGTCTCTGATCAACGTGCCGTTTACATCCCCTTGACCCTGCCTGCTCCGGCGGGCGGTCTCAGCTCAGCCACTGCTGCCACTGATCCCGGTTTTGATTCAAACAGCGGTGCCGTTCACCTCGGTGAATTGGTCTTAAGCGCCAACCCCGGTGCCACGCTTGGTCCGGTGGAAATCCGATTGGCTGTGTCACCTCTCCTGATCACCAATGTAAAGTCCAACGGTAGCTCGCCCATCGAACTGGTCTTTTTCGGTTACAATGGCTCGTCACCCGAGTTGGCGGATTCTGCTGGAACCTTGATTGGTTCGACAAGCACAATTGCCGATGCAACGGTGACCATTCGCCGTCTGGGCGATTCCGATGGCGACGGTGACGTTGACCTGATCGATTACGCCGCATTTGCAAATTGTATGAATGGTCCTGACCAGCCCCCGCTGCAACCAACGGGTTGTCTCGAACCGTTCGATGCCGATCAAGACACCGATGTTGACTTGAGCGATGCCGAAGCATTCACCCGTGAATTCCAATAACGAAATCGTCAATCGATCGGTCCAACTTCGTTTGATCTGCGCGGCGTTTGTTTTTATTCCGGTCGCGACAACATCAGCCCAACCACAGTTTACCGACGCCACCATCAGTACCGGCCTGCACGAATTGCATTGGGATGCCGTCTTCCCCTCGCCGGTTACGTTCAGTGTCGAACTGCTTTACATGAGCGCAGGAGTGGCTGCCGGCGACTTCGATAACGACGGATGGGTTGATCTGTACATCACCCGCATCAAAGTCCCCAATCAGCTATTCAAAAACAACGGTGACGGAACCTTCACCGAAATCGGAGCAGCTGCCGGGGTTGACCTGAGCGCATACTCATCCGGATGCGGCTGGGGCGATGTTAACAACGACGGGCTGCTCGACCTCTACGTCAATACGATTTCGCAAGTCGAACGCAACCACCTGTACATCAACAACGGTGACGGCACATTCTCGGAAGAGGCTGTCGCGCGTGGTGTTGATCTATCGCAAGCCGCACCCGGCGCGAGTCGCAGCTACACCAGCGTCGCATTCGGCGACTACGACCGCGACGGCGATCTCGACATGTTCGTCGCTGAATGGCGAGTGACCAATTCACAGAATGCATTGTTCAAGAACGACGGAACGGGCCACTTTGAAAATGTCACTTCCTTCGCCGGACTGAGCTTGTTTTCGATGCCGGGTTTCGCGCCGCGGTTCGCCGATATCGACAACGACGGTTGGCCCGACCTTTTGGTGGCAGCTGACTTTCTGCAGTCGCGTCTGTTCCATAACAACCACGACGGAACATTTACCGACATCACCACATCGGCCAACGTTGGCACCGACGAAAACGGCATGGGCGCCACCACCGGTGATATCGACCACGACGGCGACATCGACTGGTTCGTGACTTCGATTTACGACCCTTTCGATACTTGTGCCGAAAACACCTGCAACTGGGGCATCACGGGAAACCGTTTCTACACCAACATGGGCTCGCTCAGCTTTGCGGACACGACCGAAGCGTGGAATGTTCGACACGGTTACTGGGGATGGGGCACATCGTTTCTGGATTATGACAACGATGGCGACCTCGACCTCACCATGACGAACGGATTGGTTCTGCCATTTACGACTTTTGAAGATCAATTCAACATCGACCCGGTCAGGTTCTGGCGCAACGATGGCGCGGGAGCGATGACGGAAATCGCAAATGCCATCAACATCGCCGACACACGATCCGGCAAAGGGCTGGTTGTCTTCGACTATGACCGCGACGGCGACCTCGACGTGTACATCGCCAACAATGGCGACCACCCTATCCTCGCACGCAACGACGGAGGGAACGATCAGGACTGGTTGCAGATCCGACTAGCAGGCCGACAGACGAACGCCTTTGGAATCGGTGCCCGTGTTTATGTGCAGGTTGAATCTGGCGGTGAAGAGCAGATGCACGAGATGTCAGCCAGCAGCAACTACATGTCACACAACCCGGCAATCGCACATTTCGGATTGGGCAATGGCGTCTCGACTGTTCATCAGGTGCGCGTCGATTGGCCCATCAGCGGATTTGAAACCGTACTCAATGACGTCGCGCCGAATCAATTTCTCTCCATCATCGAACCCATGCACGGAGACTGCGACGACAACGGTTCAATCGATTCGGGAGATGTTCCATGCATGACCGATTGCTTGGATGGCCCCGGTGTATCACTTCAAGAGGGTTGTGAACGGGTCGATATGGATGGGGACGGAGACGTGGATCTTCAAGACTATCAGTCGCTGTGTGCGGCTGCGGGTATTTGACACGAATCACCAACCCATCGCTGGATCGATGTTTAACCAACACATCTTGAAATGGCTTCAAACAAATCAGCCCGCCGAATGGGCTTGGTCAACACATGATCAAATTGACGGATTTGCTCAAGCGATTGATCGGGAACGTACCCGGTAATCAACAATGCGGGAATCCCGCTGACGATTTCTCGAATGCGGCTTGCCAGTTGATCCCCACGACCGTCGGGCAAATCAAGATCGGTGATCAACAGATCAAATGGTTCACCACCATCGCTAATAAGTTGAAGCGTCTGCTTGGCCGTACCCGCGGCTGCTACCTCAATCCCTTCCGATTCAAGCGTTGCCACCAAGACCCCCCGAACCAGATCGTTGTCTTCACACAAAAGCACTCGACGCACACGGGTCGCCGAGGACGTTGAAGCAATTGGGCAATCGTTCATCTTAAGAGACACATCGCCCAGCGGTGGAAACAATACTCGGAACGTGGACCCAACTCCTAAGACCGACTCAACCGAAATGTCGCCACCCAGTTGGCCGACGATACCATGCACTGTCGAGAGTCCCAATCCCGTCCCTCTACTGGCACCACGGGTTGTATAAAACGGTTCAAAAACCTGACGCGCGACTTCGGTGGTCATGCCACAACCATCATCCTCGACAGTCAATTCGATGGTATCCTGCACCGCCTGCGAAGCAGTAAGCGGAGCCGACGTACACCGGCAGCAAATGCGAACCACACCGGATTCACCGATGGCATCCTTGGCGTTGGTCACAAGATTCAGCAGAATCTGCGTAAGCTGCGTCGGATCAATCTCGATGATTAATCCGGTCCCCTCCACATCAATCGTCAACTCAATTTCTCGCGGGAGCAAACTTCGCAACATCGATTCGGAATCGTCCAGAAAATTCTGCATGTCTACGGAACGAGGCTTGCTCGGTTGATGCCGACTGAACGCCAAGAGCTGGTTGGTCATGCCCGTTGCCGCGTGAATGGCGTCCCGTAAATTTGCTATGTTTTTCTTGGAATCGTTTGCTGTCTCGATAAGTTCGAGACCGGCTGTCATCACCGTCAGGAGGTTATTGAAATCGTGAGCAATTCCACCGGCCATCCTGCCCAGCGACTCCATCTTTTGAGAAACCCTCAACCGCTCCTCCAACTCCTTGCGCCTGGATTCCGCATGTTTGCGTTCGGTGATTTCGATTCTTAGGCTTTCCGTACGATCGCTGAGTTCACGATACAACCGATCGTTGACAATTGATGCTGCGATATGATTGGCCAACACCTGCAACTGATCGATTTCATCAGGGTGAAACGCCCGTTGCGATGACATCGAATAGACACCCAGCACACCAATCACCTCTTCGTCGATGAGCATCGGCGTTCCGGCATATGACTCAAAAACATAGGCGCGGGGATCTTGCGGCGCGGTATCGGCCAGGTGAGCCGTCTCTGGATGACTCTCCACATCCGTCACGATCACAGGCTGGCGTGAACGAATCATCGACTTGGCGATGCCTGAATTGGTTGAGATGGTCTTGGCCAACTGCTCCTTCGGTATACCGTCAGCGGCAAGCAATACCAGGTTGTCACCCTCGATCACTCGTGCAATCGCCCCATCCACTTGCAGGAAATCGCGCACGACCGCCACCATCTTTGACACATGCTCGCGCAGCGACTCGCGACCGATGACCGGATGGGTCATTCGCGCAAGGTCATTCACCGTCAAACCAATCGCGCTAACATCTGCTGCCACCTTAGCCTGCATTTCAATGTCTGGTGCGCGCGAAATTGCCAGTCACCTCCAACCGTAAAGAATATATAAGCGATAGGTAACAACCCATCATCAAAATAGCTATCCCCAGTATACCCCATTGGCCGTCAGCTCATCATAGCAAGAGACTCTATCAAACTGAGGTATACTACCCATGAGGTTTACTACCCATGAGGTTTACTACCCATTCGGACCAACCATGAACCGAATAAACGCTTCGTAGTCGACGATATTCACCGACCCACAGCCGTCAAAATCGCCCGGAACGCACTGCCAACCCATGTTGATCGAATCTGAAAGATTGAAACATTCCTGAAAGTACGCAAAATCGGATAGATCGACGTCGCCATCAACATCAATATCGCCAAAAGTAAACGCGTCATCACACGCCGAACCATCGCCCATGTAAAGGCCGCTGATCAATCCGCAGGTCGCCTCGTCCAATTCGTCCCAGCAGAAACCTTGAGTGAATTCGCACGCGCCCAACGCAGTGCAACCGCATTCGTTAATCGGATCGCCCAGCGGTGAATCTGGACACAGATCCTCGCAATCTACAAGTCCATCCATGTCAAGGTCCGAATCGGGCACTCCGCAACCGCATATCCCCGGTTCGACTTTACCGCCATCCAGCGGACACAAGTCTTCGCATCCGGTCGCACCATCTCCATCCGGGTCGAGATCGCAGGTGAGCCCATCACCCATGTACGTTCCATCGAGTATTGTACATTCGCTCTCGATGCGATCGTCGATGCAGATTTCGCCAAAGAAACAGCACGGCCCCAATTCGAGCGGGCAACCGTTGCTCCCCATGATCAGCCCTGACGGCGTGCCGGGACATTGATCGCATGCGTCGATCACACCGTCGATATCACCATCTACCTGGCACGCATCAGGTACTCCGTTCGTGTCACAGTCGGCTGCCGATCCGATGGCAAGGTCGCACACATCAAGGACGCCATTTGTGTTGCAATCGTCAAACGCTTCGCTGGCGAGGTCGCATAGGTCGGGTATCGCGTTCTGATTGCAATCCGTCGCCACACCACTGACGATGTCGCAATCGTCCGGTATTCCGTTTGAATCGCAATCAAGACTCGTACCGCCGAAAATGTCCGTCGTGTCACCAATACCGTTGGTGTTACAATCGAGCCCGATCGGCTGACATGCGTCGCCGATTTCGTCGCAAGCTTGACCAGTAAGGCAGGGATTCGCGCCCGGTAGGCAACTATCAACATCACAAGTTTCGCTACCGCTGCAGAAGAACTCGTCGTCACAGTCCGAATCGAAAACGCACTCATCACATTCGTCAGGCACGCCGTTGCTATTCTGGTCAACGCTGGTGCTAAGTATGATGTCGAAGTCGTCACCGATGCCATTGGTATTGCAGTCCGCACCGTCTGGAACACAAAGGTCTGTTTCTTCATCGCAAAGTTGGCCAACATCGCACGGCAGGAGATTAATCGTACACACGTCAACGATGCATGCTTCCATTCCATTGCAGAATTCGCCGTCATCGCAGTCGAAATCGTTAACGCATTCATCGCATTCATCCGGGGCTCCGTTGGAGTTCAAATCATCACTCGTAGCCCCGTTGATGTCCGTTGCATCGGCGACAGCATTTGAGTTGCAATCGACGCCGTCCGGCAAACACACGTCAGCCGCATCGTCGCACAACTGGCCAGCCCCACATGGCGGCAAACCGTTCGTACATTGATCAACGACACAGACCTCAGAACCGTCGCAGAACAGACCGTTGTCGCATACGTCATCAAGAACGCATTCGTCGCACTCGTCCGGCACCGTGTTGAAATTCTGATCAGTGCTTGTTCCGCCAGAAATGTCGAACGGATCGCTAATGCTGTTGGAGTTGCAGTCGATCATGACGAAACAAACGTCGCCGACCTCGTCGCAGTCTTCGCCAATAGAGCATGGATTCATTCCTGTAACGCAGGTGTCAACGTTGCACGTTTCGCCACCGGTGCAAAATAAGCCGTCATCGCAATCGGCGTCGAACACACATTCGTCGCATTCATCGGGAATGCTGTTGGCGTTGTTGTCGAAACTGGTACCGCCCGCGATGTCGGTCGAATCGCCTACGCCATTGGAGTTGCAATCTGGACCGTCGGCAAAACAATCGTCTGTGCCTTCGTCACAAAGTTGGCCGGCGCTACATGGCGGCGATTGGAACTGGCAGAAATCGACGAAACAGATTTCGGTTCCGTCACAGAACAACCCGTTGCTGCAATCAATATCAAACACGCATTCATCGCATTCGTCGGGGATGCTGTTGGCATTTTGATCGAGGCTGGTGCCTCCCGTCAAGTCGTCAGCATCATCAACACCATTGCTGTTGCAATCGGGCGGGCCGGCAACTTCGCAGACACCGACATCGTCAAGCAATATGCCTTCCTGAAACTCATCGACGATAATCACAAATCGAATGTC
>JAJDEB010000010.1 GCA_029260015.1 Phycisphaerae bacterium
CGTAGAGGATCATCACGCCCTGGTTGGGCAGACCGACCTCGTAGGCGTCCGGGTACATCAGCGCCCAGCGCACGCCGACCGCGTCCCAGTCCTTCACGGTGCTGTTCAGCTCGCCGCCGATGTACTGCACGGGCTTGGCCACCCTGGGCAGCAGCGGCTCCAGGGCCGGGAAGACTGATTCGACACTCACGGCGCCCCAGGGTAGACGCCTTCCGGAGATGGAGGGCGAGCGAGCATCGACCGAGCCCCAGCGAGGCAGGAGCACAGCGAGCCCGGAATCGACCATCAACCCGAGATGGAGGGCGAGCGAGCATGCGCGAGGATGGTCGGCGTGCATCTCGTCGTGGACGCCGCGAACGTGGTCGGCTCCCGACCGGACGGCTGGTGGCGCGACCGGGCCGGCGCGGCCGCCCGCCTGGTGGACGGGCTCGCCGCCGCGCTGCGGGCCGGCGCACTGGACGGCCCGGTGACCGTCGTGCTGGAGGGCGCCGCGCGGTCCGGGGTGTCCCCCGGGCCGGCACTGGTCGCGGGCCTGACCGTCGCGAACGCCGCGCGGGACGGCGACTCGGCCATCGTGGCCCTGGTCGATGCGCTGCTCGCCGGCGCCTCCGCGGCAGACACGGCGGGCGGGGCCGCAGCGGGCGGAAACACGGCGGGCGGGGTCGCGGCGGGCGGGGTCGCGGCGGGCGGGGTCGCGGCGGGCGGGGTCGCGGCGGGCGGAAACGCGGCGGGCGGAAACACGGCGGGCGGGGTCGCGGTGGTCAGCGCGGACCGTGCGCTGGGTGAGCGGGCACGGGCGGCCGGCGCGACCACGCTCTCGCCGTCCTGGCTGCTCGGGCGCCTCAGGGGCCTGTCTGATAGATGACCCGGGCAGATTCTCATGATCACAGTAACCTCAGGCTGCCTTCCCCCGCTCCTAACCTGGGGTGCCGGTAAGAATCGTGTCACCAGGGGCAAAGTAGCTCTATGTGATCACTCGATAGCTTCGCCGCTGGGCGCGCCTGTGTGGATCATCCGTCGGTGGTGAGGTGGGCGAGGGCTTGTTCGCGGTCGTGGTCGGTGGGGCGGCTGTAGAGGGCGACGGTGTCGAGGCTGGTGTGGCCGAGGAGGTCGGCGACCAGTACGGGGTCGGTGCCGGCGCGGATGAGCTGGGTGGCGAAGGTGTGGCGCAGGATGTGGGGGCCGAAGGGGTTGTCGGCTTCGTGGCCGAGGCCGGCTTGGTCGCCGAAGTCGGTGATGATGGTCCGGGCTGCTCGGTCGGAGAGGCGTCCACCGCGCCGGTTGAGCAGTAGCGCGGGTTGGTCGGCGCCGGGCAAGTCGCGGCGCGAGGCTAGCCAGGCGGTCAGTGCGCCGCGCAGCTCGGCCCGGGCCAGGGGGATGGAGCGGAGTTTGCCGCCGTCTCGACCTTTGCCCCGCACCCGCAGGATGCCCTTGCGGGCCGACAGGGTGATGTCGGCCAGGTCGAGGCCGACGACCTCGCTGATCCGTAGGCCGGCGTAGAACGGCAGCAGCGCCACGACCTGGTCGCGGGAGCCTGCGTGGTGTTCGACCGCGCGCAGGTAGCGCACCACCTGGCGTTCGGTGAGGGCTTTGGGTGCCCGGCGGGGCAGGGGTTCTCGGCGGGCGATGGCGGGGCCGAGGCCTCGGCGGGTGTAGAAGTCGTCGACGGCGGCGAGGGTGTTGTTGATGGTGGTGGGTTGGTGGCGCGCGACGGTCTTGGCCCAGGCGCGCCAGTCGCGTACGGCGCCGTCGCGGGCGCCGGGTTCGTTGAGTTCCGGGACGTCAACACGATCGACTCCCTGTTGCGCCGAGCCGGGGAGGTCGGGGGGGCTGGTGGCCAGCCAGGTGAGGTAGCCCCGGACCCGGGAGACGTACTTGGCGCGGGTGCCGGCGGACAGCGGCGCGGTCTGCAGCGCGCGGTGGTAGCCGGCGAGCGCGGCGGCGTAGGCCAGTGGAAGTGTCTCCTCGGCCGTGGGCGGTGTGTTTCCGGAAGTTGATCCAGCGCGTTGTGGATCCGGCAGGACGGTGTTTCCGGAAGTCATGTCGGGAGTATACTTCCGGGATTATGAGTTCCCGGAAGCAGCGCGGCGCGGTGGTGAGACGGTGACCGCGCGGGTTCGGACCGCCGGCCCCCGGACACCTGGGGGTGGGTTCCTGACCCAGATCCGTCTCGATCAGGTCGGGGCGGCGGGGGGCTACCCGTTCACCTTGCCGGTGGTCCGGCATGTGCTGGAGGTGGGCGGGCTGGCGCTGGCCCCGGGCGTGACGTTCCTGGTCGGCGACAACGGGTCGGGAAAATCCACGCTGGTGGAGGCGATCGCTGTGGCCGCCGGCTTCAACGCCGAAGGTGGCTCACAGTCCTTCCGGTTCGCCAGTCGCGCGTCGGAGTCGTGCCTCGGGGAGTACCTGATCCTGCGGTGGGGCACCCGTAAGCCCCGCACGGGGTACTTCCTGCGGGCGGAGTCGTTCTACAACGTGGCCACCGAGATCGAGCGGCTCGACAAGGCCAGCAGCGTGCCGCTGCTGCCGTCCTACGGGGGGCGGTCGCTGCACGAACGCTCGCACGGGGAGTCGTTCCTCGACCTCGCTGTGCACCGGTTCGGCCCCAACGGCCTGTACCTGCTCGATGAGCCCGAGGCGGCCCTGTCACCGCAGGGGTGTCTGGCGTTGGTTGCTCGGATCGCGCAGCTGGTCGACCAAGGTAGCCAGTTCATCGTGGCGACACACTCGCCGATCCTGCTGGCCGTGCCCGGGGCCCGGATCCTACAGATCGATGACGCCGGCCGGGTCGAGCCGGTCGACTACGACGCCGCCGCACCGGTGGTTCTCACCCGCTCGTTCCTGGCCGACCCGGGCCGTTTCCTCCAGCATCTGCTCACCGACCGCGCCGCGCACGGATGACCCACCCGTCTCTGTGTGGGCTTACGCCTTCTGGTCCGGGGCTGGCTGCTCGTCCGGCTGCTGGTCGTGGTTGGCCCAGCCCAGCGCTTCGTTGGTCTGCTCGTCGATCCGCCGCAGCTCGGAGATCGGCCGGTCGAGCCGCTTCGCGGCTTCGTCCATGGTCATCATGTGCGGGCGACCCCAGACGTGGCCGAGCGCGAGCTGCCAGTACTCCAGCGTTAGCCCGCCCACGCGCTCGGCGTAGCCGCGAAGCTGCTCCTCGACCCGCACGGCACGCGGATCGCGTTGACTGGGATCGGTGAAGTAGGCCATCTCTTCCGGACCGAGGTGAGCAACACCCATCTCGCACGCCCCCTTCTGGCTGGTGCCCAGCGAGGATACCCGCTGAGGTGATCGGTATTTCGCTTTACCTGATTTCTCTTGTCTTAGAATCGGCGCGGATCGGGCCAGGCTCCGGCGCAGGCGAGGCCGGGCACGCATTCCAGCCCTCCTCCGCCCTGGCAGCGGACATAACAATCGATGCAGCACTGCTTCATGCCCGGATTGGCACCGACACACCGGTCATACGCGGCCTGGCAGGGCGAGACGCACCGGGGCGGTCCCCCCTTCAATGGCGTCGCGCATTCGGCGGCGTGCGCGGTCAGTGCATTTGTGGGAATGATGGCGGCCGCGCCGATCATCGCCGTGGTCAACCCGATCCCGTGCAGGACCTCGCGGCGCGAGCGCGCAACGCCGGCGCTCTGCGCGGGCTCCGTGGCCGGTGCGGCCCGCCGGGTCAGCCGAGACCAGACCGTTGGAGCGACAGCGGCCGCGATCAGCGGGATCGCCACCCTCCAGCTCCACCCGGTCAGCGAGCCAACGGTCGGGTCGGCGCCGCTGACAAGCCAGGTCAGGATGCACAGGCCGAGCCCGGTCGCGGTGATGACGGCGGCGCGGCCTACCTCGTAGGGGCCCGCCGTGCGCCTCGATCCGCCGAAGCAACCACACGCCACCTTGCGGGTCGCCGCCCGCACGGCGATGGTCAGGATGACCACAAGGGGTAGCACCAGCACCCCGATGACCACCGGATAGACCGGTCGCGGCGCGACGAGCAGCGCCACGCCACCGACCGCCTCAATACCCGCCGCCACACGCCCGACAATGCGTGAGTCGATGCCCCGGATACGCCATAGCCGCCGGGGAAGGGTGTTCACCAACAACAGCTCCACCGACTGAATATCGCGCGCCTTGAGGATCGCCGCCAGGAGCAGAACGACCGCGAGGAACAGATTGAGCCCGGCGCCCGTGGCGTTGACCGCGCTGATATTCATACCTCGTCTCCTGACCGATTCTCCAGGTGTTCCGCACCGGCAGGAGTAGGCCCGCCGAGGTTCGCGAGTCATCATGGACGGGAGGTCTGACGCTTCGTGGCGCTTTGCTCGCGTATCCCCCAAATGGGCTAACCGGCGATGTCCGGTCGCCGCTCCGCACCCCACGGATACTCGGGGCCCAGGCACCCTTCGAACGCGGATTCGTCGCTCAGCCTTGTTCGGTCAGGGCGAGGCGGCTGGTCATGTCGAGGCGGACTTCGCCGTAGGGCAGCACGTGCGACCAGAACAGCGGGGTCAGCCCGCGCCGGTCGGCGTCGCGGGCCAGCGCGTCCGACCAGTTGGGATCGTCGAGGACGTCCTGGAGCATCAGGGTGTTCACATAGACCAGGGCGGACTGCAGGATCCGCAGGCAGGCCACGATCATCTCCTGCTCGTCGCGGCGGTTGGTGGCCAGTCCACCGCCCTTGCCGTAGGCGATCACCGAGTTCGCCCGGTTCCATGATTCGACCACGTTCAACCCGGAGTTGATCTCACGCTGCAGCTCGCGGGAGCGCAGGTAGCGGGCGATGAAGATGGTCTTCTGGGCGCGGCCGAGTTCCAGCATGGCCTGGTAGGTGGGGTGGTTGGCGGTGCGGGTGAAGCGGCGCAGGATGGCCTCGGTGGTGGCGGTGCGGGTCCGGATCGCGGTCGCGTACTTGATCATCTGGTCGTACTGCTGGGCGATCAGCTCCCAGCGGATGGGGCGGGTCATCGCCGGCGCCAGGCGCGGGTACCGGTCGGTCTCGCCGGGGGCCAGGCGGTAGAGCTTGGCCTTATTGATCTGCTTGATCCGAGGAAGCAACTCGAACCCGATCAGGCGGGTGATGCCGAACCCGATCTCGGACTGGCCGTGGGAGTCGACGTAGTTGCCCTCCAGGCTCATCGTCGTGCCGTGGCGTACCGCGCCCTCGACCATCGCGGCGACCTCGGAGGCGGTGCAGGAGATCAGCTGGGAATGCACGGCCATCGAGTCCCGCTCGACATGCCAGTAGATCAACACCCCGCGGCCGCCGTAGCGGGAGTGCCACTGGGTGAGCAGGTTCTGATCCAGGGCCGCGACGTGGGTGGAATCCGAGGCCACGGTGCTCGACCCGCCACCCCAGATCGCCTCCCGCCGCGCGGCGAAGGTGGCGTCGGCGATCCGCACGGCGATCGCCCGCGCCGCCTCCAACGTCAGGTAGCGCCGGCGCACGTAGCGCAGGTCGTCCTCGCTGTGCCCGTGACGACCGGCCGCGACCGCCCGCAGACCGGTGTTGGTGCCGTAGCCGTACACCACCAGCACCAGCCGCTCCGCTAACGCCTCCGGGCTGATCCCGACCGCGCGGCTGGCCAGCGCGTCGACACAGCCGGTGCGCAGCACGGCCTCCTTGAGCATGTCGACCAGCGCGACAGTCCCCCACCGGCGAGCGACCTCGGCCTTAAGCCGGCGCAGCCCGGTCGGCTCCGGCACCGCGTCCAACGGGGTCAACCTGATCGCCCCGCTCGCCCGCTCGCTGATCTCCACCCATGCCAGCTCGGGCAGCTGCGCGTCGAGCAGGTCAAGCTCGGTGGCCATCTCGTCGCGGACCTCGGTGATGAACGCGGTCGGGTCCAGTGGCTTGCGCAGCTCGCGGTAGTGCTCGACGCGTCGTTCGTCGAAGTCGGGCGGCAGGTCCGCGTCGGGGTCGCGCCACCGCCCGGCGCCCACGACCCAGATGTCCTTGCAGCGCAGCCGCTCGCGCAACGCCTGGAACGTGGCGATCTCATAGGTCAGCCGCCGAGCGCGCCGCCGACCCTGGGAGTCGGTGCTCCACACCAGCGGCTCCCAGTCCCCGCCCAGCCCGGCGTGGACCGCGACATCCTCCCCCACAGGGAAGTAGGTCCGGTTTCCCGTCGTGGCGGCCCCGCCGGCGACGGAGTGGCGGGCGATCAGCTCGAGGGCATCCAGCACCGGGCGGTGGGTGTTGCTCGAGCGGAACTCCAGGACCTCCAGCAGCCGGATCAGCCCTCGCCGGTAGTGGTTGGTGTAGGAGGCGCGCAGCGTGGTCTTCACCGTGCGCTGGTAGATCGGGCCCTTCGTCTTGTACTCGTGCACCAGATCCCGCAGTGTCGCCTCGCCACCTGACACCGCCGGGAACACCACCTCGCGCACTGCCTCATCCGGGCGGGCGAGCGCGGCGTCGGCGATGGAGAACAGGATGTTCTCCTTGCCGGTGACCCGCTTGAACGCGTTGACCAGCTCCTCGCTCACCCGCCGCTCGGCGCGGGCGCCGATGCGGTGCACCGTAGCGATCAGCAGATCCACCAGCCCGTCGGTGACCTCACGATGGCGCGAGACCACCAGCGCCGCCAGCAGCGTCAGCGTCTTCGCCTCCGGGTGCTCGCGCAGGTGCGAGGGTGACTCCACCATCGCTTGGGCCCGCCAGCCGGTGACCACGTTCACCTCGACGTCGGCGAACACGTCAGCGTCCAGCCCCACCCGGCGGATCGCCAGCAGCTTGTCGGTCTCGACCAGCATGCTCTCCAAGCTCACCGAGCCCGGCTCGCTGCGGATCAGCCCCAACAACGCCTCGGCGCCGGTGTCAGCTCCGGTGTCCGAGTCCAGCGCGGCGTCGGCGTCGCCGCAGGCCTCCGGGCTGGCCACCAGCGCCCACAGCCGGGTCACCGCCTCAGGGGACAACCGCGTCGCCACCCGCGCGAACAGGACCTCCTCCCCACGGTGCAGCGCGGCCGCCACCATCCGGGTCACCCGCGCCGAGCTCGGCGGCACCAGCCGCTCCTCGCGGCAGCGCGCCAACAAGGCCTCCCGGACCAACTCCGGACGACGTTCGACCTGCGCGACTTCAACCACGAGCCACTCAGTGAGCTTGTCGGCGTCCTCCACCGTGGCCTCGCGGAACCCCAGTACCCGACGCACCTCGGCACGGTGCAGCTTGATCGCCCGGCCCGACCAGTCGTAGAAACCCAGCTCCGACGCCGCGACGCCGACCTGGCGCGCCACGAACTCCACTACCTCGACCGGCAGCTCCCCCCGACCCGACGGAAACCGGCCCCGCCGGCCGAAGAACTTCAACAGCAACGCGAACCCCAGCCGCGTCGCCCCCGACTTGTTGCGCAGCAGCGCCACCTCGTCCGGCAGCATCGTGAAGTGCTCGACCAACTCATCGAGCTCCACCACCTGCGGCACCCCGGCACCCCCGTGAACCAGGGCCCCGGAAAGGTCGTATTTCAGCAGGCCAGGGCGCATGTGATGGCTCGATCTGGATCACGGGCGTAGCGGCGTAGGGCTGTGGCGATCTGGTGAGAGCCGGTGAGTCGCAGGATGCTGAGTGCGGTGTTGCGCAATGAGGCCATGATCCGTGGGGTGACGCCGGTGCGGACCTGGGATCGGTCTTCGTCGAAGGTCACATCGCGTACCCAGTGCAGCTTGTTCTCCACCGTCCAGTGACCGCGGACCCAGGCCGCCAGGACGGCTGGTGGTGCGTCGTGATTCGCGGCGGAGGTGATCAGGTAGACCACCTCGACGGTCTTTTTTCCGGTGCCGGAGGCCGTCCGGGTCCGGCGCACTTGCGCGACTTGGACCGCGCCGGCGAAGCCGATCCACGGGGGCGTGTCGATGACCTTGATGGCGCGGGTGATCCGTCGGCCGTGGCTGCGCTCGGTGTGGCGCGAGCCGACCGGGACGCTGGCCCAGG